>NZ_LJJF01000001.1:0-2532500 GCF_001625365.1 Streptomyces sp. MJM8645
ACAGACACAGGCACAGGCCAAAGGCCAGAAAGCAAGAACTCAGGACTTCAGGAATTCAGGAAAGAACAGGAGGGCCCGCCATGCACACCTACGACCTCATCAACGAAGCCATCATCCACGCCCCCACCCAACAAGTCTGGAACCACCTCATCGCCGAACTCAACGGCACCACCACCTGGTGGACCCCCCACAACACCCACCAACCCGGCAACCCCACCCCCGAACACCCCGGCGGCACCACCCACATCACCATCCACCCCAACGGCCACACCAAACCCGGACCCAAAATCCACACCACCGCCACCACCACCCACACCACACCCCCACACACCCTCACCACCACCCACACCGGCCACTTCACCGGCACCACCACCTACACCCTCACCCCCACCCACAACAACCAACACACCAAACTCACCATCACCTTCACCACCACCCCCCACGGATGGCCCACCCTCCTCCCCAAACACACCATCCCCAACCAACACACCAAAGCCACCCACAACGCCCTCACCAACCTCAACCACCAACTCACACACGGCACAGCCGCAGACAGGAGCACCTCGTGACCACCACCGCCGACGTCACCATCACCGACCTCGCCACCACCACTCCCGACGGCGCCCGCCTCACCGTCGCCATCCACCACCCCGCCCACATCGACACCCACGACACCACCGCCACCACCACGCCCCTGATCGTCCTCGCCCACGGCTGGGGCGCCACCCACACCGTCTGGCACGCCACCGCCCGGCTGCTGGCCGCCCAGGGCCACACCGTCGCCGCCTACGACCAGCGCGGCCACGGCACCAGCACCCTTGGCTCCAACGCCCTCACCATCCAGCAACTCGGGCACGACCTCGCCACCGTCGCGGACGCCCTCGCCCCCCACCGCCCCGTCGTCGTCGCCGGCCACTCAGGCGGCGGTTACGCCGCGCTCGCCTATGCCACCCAGCTCTACGCCGACGCCCCCCGCACCGCGCCCCAGCGCCTCGTCGGCCTGCTCCTCGCCGCCAGCGCCGCCGACGACCAGCAGACCCCTCCGGGCGAACTCCGCATCATGAAGACGAAGGCCTTCCAACGCGCCCTCAGGAACCCCCGCCTCGGCCGCCAGCTCCTCAAGAAGACCCTCCACCCCAACGCCCCCGCTCACACCCAGGAGACCAACCGGCGCCTCTTCGCCAACACCGACCCCCACACCCGTCTCACCACCTTCGCCTCCACCAGCACCATGGACCACACCCCCCACCTCCGCCACATCACCACCCCCACCACGATCCTCCGCGGCACCCACGACACCTCTGTCGGCCAGACCCACATCCGCACCCTCCAGACCCACCTCCCCAACACCACCGTCGACACCCTCTCCGACGCCGGCCACATCCTCCCGCTCGAAGCCCCTCACCAACTCGCCCGCCAGATCCACCAACTCACACTCACTTCGCAGCGGTGACCACCACCACCCTCACCACCGAGCTGGGCAGGCTCCTGCCGCCAACTGTCCACTGCACCGAGGCCTTCGGGCCGCCGCCCCAGGGCGCGCTCCTTCCTGCGGAGCGCGCCCACATCAGTGGCCGATCGCCCCGCAGGCAGCGGCAGTTCACCGCCGCCCGTACGCTCGCCCGTCGTGCTCTCGCCCAGCTCGGCCACCCGCCGGTCCCGCTCCTCCCGGGGCCGGGCGGGGCTCCCGAGTGGCCGTCGGGGACCGTCGGGAGCATCACCCACTGCGACGGTTACACCGCTTGCGCTGCGGCGCACACGGCCGATGTCGTCTCGCTCGGCATCGACGCCGAGCCTGCTCTACCGCTCCCCGACGGGGTCCTCGCCCTCACCGCTTCCGAGGACGAACGTCACCGGCTCGACCGGCTACCTCACGGCCAAGTCCCTTGGGACAGACTGCTCTTCAGCGCCAAGGAGGCCACCTATAAGGCCTGCTACCCGCTCACCCGACGCTGGACCGGTCTGGCCGGCATCTCCGTGCGCCTCCACCCCGACCGCACCTTCACCGCCCACCACCCCCACCTGCCCGGTCGCTGCCACGGCCGCTGGACCACCACCGGTGCCATCCTCCTCACGACCCTCACCATCCCGCACGGGACGACGACCGGTTGAGCGCGCAGCACCGAAGCACCACCGAACCGCGAACCGGCCGCCGCAGGGCCTACAGGCCCCGCCCCCACGTGCGGCGTCGGAGCGAGGCCGACACGGGGGCGAGGGGGCGAGGCGACAGCTGACGGCTCCGGTCAGCGGGACGATCCGAGGGACAGGACAGGGAGCCCCGGCCCATGGACCTGCCCCGCCCGGGCGCTCGCCCTCAACGGGCGGGGCCCGCCGAGCCGTTGTCGGCCGTGCGCACCGCTTCGATGAACCCCGTGGTGCTCGGGCCCGAGCCGGGCGGGAAGGGGCGGCCGTACGCGACGGCGACCTCGTCGAGCAGGGTGAGCCGGGTGGTCCAGCCGTGGGCGTCAAGCCACTCGTGGGTCTGGGGGCCGAGGCCGCCCTGCCACAGGTCGGTGATGTGGGCGAGGGTCGGGTCCTGCGGGGTGCTGGTCACGTCCCGGCCCTTTTCGAGCAGCAGTCGGCTGCCCGGCGCGGAGAGGGTGCCGACGGCGGTGAGCAGGCCGGCCGCCTGGTCGGCGGTGAGGTAGACCAGCAGTCCTTCGGCCAGCCAGGCGGTGGGCCGCTCCGGGTCGAAGCCGGCTTCGACGAGGCGGCGCGGCCAGTCCGAGTCCAGCAGGTCGCCGGGCAGCGTGGTGCGTTCGCCGGCCGGGTCGGCGCCGAGTTCGTCCAGGACGTGCTGTTTGAAGGTCAGGACGGGCGCGAGGTCGAGTTCGAAGAGGCGGGTGCCGGACGGCCAGTCGAGCCGGTAGGCGCGGGCGTCCAGGCCTGCTGCGAGCAGGACGACCTGGTCCGCGCCGGCGGCGAGCAGACGGTCGTCGTAGAAGCGGGTGCGCAGGATGCCGTGGACCACCAGGCCTTTGGCGAGGCCGCTCGCCGGTCCCGAGGTGGGCATCGACATGCCGGAGGCGGTGACGAAGGCGGCGGCGTAGGGGTCGGTGAACAGCGGTTCGGGGCGGGAGCTCTCGTAGGCGCGCACCAGCGCGACGGACAGGGCCGTACGGGAGACCGGGCTCAGCGGGTCGGTGGTCGTCATGCCCGGGAATCTACCCCGGCGCCGAACCGGCCGGGCCGGCACTCCCCTCACCGGTCCGGACGGGCACCTGGCCTGCGGGGAAGGCGAGTTGACGCAACGCCACGAGGTCACGTCAGGAGGTGCCGCCAGCGGTCGGCGGACTCCACCATGTCCTGGATGACGCGCTCCAGGAACGTCCCGCCCCTGGCGAGCCGCTGCCCCACGGGGCTGTCGGGCCCGAACTCCGCCGCGGCCGTCATCGCGATCTGCGCCGTCCCGAGCGTCTCCCGCGAGCCGATCATGATCGAGTGGTACCAGGCCTCGTCGTCGACCACGTAGATGTCGCGACGCCGCTGCGGGTCGCGTTCGCGCCGGACGTACCCGTGCTGGACCAGGTAGTTCACGGCCACGGAGACGGAGGCCGCACTGACGTTCAGCCTGCGGGTCAGCTCGGCCGCGGTGCGCCTGCCGTCCTCGGACAGCAGCAGGTCGACGTGCACGCGCGCCGTCATCCTCGGCAGCCCCGTCCTGACCGCCATGTCGATGATCTCCTCTCCCGTCGGGCTGCCCGAGGGCCCGTCCGCGGGTGGCGGTGCCGGGGTGCCGCGCCGCGCGCGCTGGACCGTCGCCCGGTGCGCCTGTTCGGGCCGGTAGCCGCTGGGGCCGCCGTTGCGTCCGATCTCCCGGCTGATCGTCGAGGTCGGCCGGTCGAGCTGTCTGGCGATCTCGGCATAGGAGAGCCCGTCGGCGAGTCCGGCCGCGATGCGCTGGCGGTCCTGCTGGGTCAGTCGTCCTCCTGGCATGCCGCCAGTATTGCCTTCGCATTCATTCATTGCAATGCGGCATTGCATTCGACTTCAGTGTCATTGCATCAATTTACCGCTGTTCACCTGGGAATACTCATTCGACTGATTGCGACCATGCTCAATGCAACGTAGCTTTCGAATAGTCCCGAAGACACATTTCCGCGAGATGAGGAACGGTCATGGGTGAATCCGTCCACACCGTCACGACGCTGCCGACGGCGCGCCCGCCCGGCTGCCCCTTCGACCCGCCGGCCGAGCTGACCGACGCCCGACGGCACGGCCCGATCAGCCGCTACACCCACCCCGGCGGGGCGGCCGGCTGGCTGATCACCGGGTACGAGCTGGTCAGGTCGGTCCTGGCCGACCCGCGGTTCAGCTCGCGCAAGGAGCTCATCAACGTGGGCGACTTCGAGATTCCTCCGGCGCCGCCCGGCGAGTTCCTCCTCATGGACGACCCTCAGCACGGGCGCTACCGGAAGCCGCTGGTGGGCAAGTTCACCGTGCGGCGGATGCGGCTGCTCGCCGAGCGCATCGAGCAGATCACCGCCGAGTGCCTGGACGCCATGGAGGCGGCCGGGCCGTCGGCGGACCTGGTGACCGCGTTCGCCAAGCCCATCCCCGCCATCGTGATCTGCGAGCTGCTGGGGGTGCCGTACGAGGACCGCGGCTCCTTCCAGGAGCAGATCGACTCGTTCGTGAACGGGGAGACGAGCGACGAGGAGCTGATCGCGGCCTACACGGCGACCCAGCAGTACCTCGCGGAGCTGGTGGCCGCCAAGCGCGCGAACCCCACCGACGACGTGCTCAGCGACCTCATGGACAGCGACCTCACCGATGAGGAGCTGAGGGGCGTCAGCCTGATCCTGTTGGCGGCCGGGCTCGACACCACCGCGAACATGCTGGCGCTGGGCACCTTCGCGCTGCTGCAGAACCCGGCGCAGCTGGCCGACCTGCGCGCCGATCCCACGCTCACCGGCCGGGCCGTCGAGGAACTGCTGCGGTACCTGAGCGTCGCCAAGTCGTTCATGAGGACGGCGCTGGAGGACGTCGAGGTGGGCGGCCAGACCATCAAGGCCGGCACGACGGTCATCCTGTCGTACAACACCGCCAACCGTGACCCCGAGCGCTTCGCCGATCCCCACGTGCTCGACTTCCGGCGGCAGTACGGCGGGCACCTGGCCTTCGGCCACGGCGTCCACCAGTGCCTGGGGCAGCAGCTGGCCCGCGTCGAGCTGAGCGTCGCGATCACCGCCCTGGTCAAGCGCTTCCCCACGCTGCGCCTGGCCGTACCGGCGGAGGAGGTCGGCCTGCGGCCGGAGACTGCGGACATCTACGGGGTGAAGAGCCTCCCGGTCACCTGGGACGTGTGACCGCGAACCAGACCGGGCGAGGTCGGGGCCAGGGTCGGGGTCGGGGTCGGCGCCGGGAGCCGGAGCGGCCCGGCACACCCACGGGGGGTGTGCCGGGCCGCCGGCGCCACCGGGTTCAGGGGGTGTAGCTCACCCAGCCGCTCAGGGCGGTGGTGTTCGGCGGGCAGTAGACGCGCACGTTCAGGAAGGTGGTGTACGGGCCCACGGTGCGGGTGGAGCCGTCGGAACAGCTCACGTTGACCCACCACTTGGTGGTTCCGGTGCCCGAGCAGGAGATGTTGAAGTACTGCTGGGTGCCGTCGCTCCCGAACGTGCCGGTGCTGCAGTTGATGCTCTGCAGCGCGTCCGGGGAGGCGGTCTGCGCCTGTGCTGCCGGGGCCGCGGCGAGGCCCAGCGCCGTGGCTGTGGCGAACGCCGCGAGGCCGCCCGCGATCCTGTTCCTGGTCCGGTTGTTCACAGCTGTCCGTCCTCGGGGTCGGTGGTGCGCGTGGGGGCGCCGGGCGGCAACTCGCAGAGCAGCCCGGCGCCCTGTCTGCGGTGACTTTAGGGAGCGGTCGGATCCGCGAGCATATGACGGCGGAAAATGCGTCCACCCCGGCCTGGTCAGGCCTCTTGGCCCGTCGATCGCGAATTCCTGCGACGGGGCACCGCCGATGGGGCGGCCGAGGTGGTCCGCCCGCGCCCGGAAACGACCGAAAACACGCGGGCACCGACGCACCGCCCGCACCCCCGGCATGGCACAAGTCCGTTACAGCGGTGCCGGGTTCCTCCCGCCCTACCCCTGCCCCTGGCATCATCCAAGTCCGTGCCGCCCCCGGAGCCGCCCACGGCGTGCCGGGGCGTCGGCCCGCATGGCGACCGATGTCCAGACGAGGGGGAGTCCGATGGCTCTGTTCGGCAAGCCGCCGGGCCCGCAGGACGCCCGGCCGCGCGGGCGGGCCACCGCGCTGACGCTGCGGGTCGTGGTGCAGGCCCTGCTCCTGCTGCTCGGCCTGTCCGCGGTCGGCCTCGGGTTCGCACGGTTCGTCGCCGCGTACCACGAGGGGTGGGCGTATCGCGGCGCCCCGGTCTGCGGCGCCCCGGCGATCGGGCCCGGGGTGGACTGCACGCTGCGGGAGAGCGGGCGGGTGACGAAGAGGGCGGCGGAGCGGGACGGCGACTCGACCTCGTACACCCTGACCGTGGCCCGCGAGAAGGCTCCGACCGGCGCCTACGACGTCGGGGAGGCGTTCTACGACGACGTGCGGACCGGCACGGTCGTGAACCTGACGGTCTGGAGGGGCCAGGTGGTCGAGGTCGACTACCAGGGGCACCGGGCCCGCAATCCGCACACCCTGTGGCTGGCCGTCCTGAAGCTGGCGCTGCTGGTCGGCGCGGGCACGGCCCTGATCGCGGGCGGCCTGCTCGGGCCGAACGTGCGCTCCTGGTGGATCCCGGCCGGGATGTCCGTCCCCGTGGCGGTCACCACGCTGGTGGGTGCCGCCATGCTCCTCCTGATGGACTGGCCGCTGCCCGTGACCGTGACCCTGGCCGTCCTGGCCTGGCTGCTCGCGGTCTCCGTCATCAGCGGGATGTCCGTGGAGTAGCGGCCCGGAGCGGATCCGGAATGCCCCTCACAGGTTGTCAGGTTCCCAACGTGGGAAACAGTTGTCAGGTTCTCAACGTGGGAAATAGGCTGCCACCTCCCGCTCACGCCACCACCGGGGAGGCCACCCATGCCCAGCAGTACCAGGAGCCGCAGGACCAGAACCGCCGCAACCCTCCTCACCGCCGCCCTGGCCGCGGCCCTCCTCGGCGGCGCCCCCGCGCTCGCCGCACCCGCAGCCCCGCCCGGAACCACGACGGGCGCCGCCCCCACAGCCGCTCCGACGGACGGTCGGCACCCGGTCGAGGTGTTCGGCGAGGACGGCGGCATATCCCGGGCCCTCGTCCCCGGCGGCTCCCCGTACACGGCCAGCCCCCGCATCCAGGGCGTGGCCCCGATGCAGGACGACGGCGACGTCACCGCGCTGGTGCGCAACGGCGATCCGGCCGCCAAGCTCGACGTGGTGGTCATCGGGGACGGCTACGCGGCGCAGGAACAGGAGAAGTTCCGCAGCGACGCGGCCGAGAAGTGGCGCGAGATCACCGCCGTCGAGCCGTACGCCACCTACCGCAACCTGTTCAACGTCTGGGCGGTGTCGGCCGTTTCGCCCGAGTCGGGCGTCTCCGGGGATCCGGACCAGACGACCGTCCGGCACACCGCGCTGGGCTCGTACTTCTGGTGCGACGGGGTGGAGCGGCTGCTCTGCGTGGACGAGAAGGCGGTCGAGCGCTACGCGGCCAAGGCCCCGCAGGCGGACCTGGTGATCGTGGTGGCCAACAGCACCAAGTACGGCGGCGCGGGCTACAACGACGTGAAGTCCTCGCTCGGCTACGAGGGCATCGCCACCGTGGCGGGCGGCAACGCGAAGTCCGGGCAGATCGCGGTGCACGAGACCGGGCACTCGCTGGGCAAGCTCGCCGACGAGTACGCGTACGACGGCCAGGGCACCTACCAGGGCGCGGAGCCGGCCGAGGCCAACATCAGTACGCTGACCGCCGACCGGATGCGCGCCCAGGGCACCAAGTGGTCCCGCTGGCTCGGCCGGACGTCCCCCGACGGCGGGACGGTCGGCGCGTACGAGGGCGGCGGCTACTACCCGACGGGGCTGTACCGGCCGACCGAGAACTCGATCATGCGCTCGCTCGGGCGGGAGTTCAACCTGCCCGGACGGGAGGCGATGATCGCCGGCTTCTACCGCCACGCCACCCCGCTGACGAGTCCCGTCTCCACCGACACCCAGCTCACCTCCGCCAGCCGCCTCACCGTCGACCTGCCCGTCCCGGGCACCCGGCTGCGCTGGTTCCTGGACGGACGCGAGCTGCCCGGGCAGCGCGGGCGCACCGCCCCCGACCTCGCCGCCCTCCACCCGGGCGGCCCCCGCTCCCGGCCGCACCTGCTCACGGCCGTCGCCACCGACCCCACCCCGGCGGTGACCGACCCGGCGCTGCGCGAGCACCTGACCGGCAGCCTGTCCTGGCTGGTGACGTTCTAACGCGCGTCGACGCGGCGCGCCGGCCGGCACGGCGACGGCCCCGGGCCCGGCAGCATCACGCTGCCGGGCCCGGGGCCGTCGCCGTGCCTACCGCCCGCTCTCTCCCGGCCTGCGCGGGGGGTTGCGCCGCAGCGGGGCCAGTTCACGGGCCAGCGTCCGCACGTCCACGGCTATCCGCGCCGCGAGTTCGCCCGGCCCCGCGTCGCCCGGCAGGCGCCGGGACCAGGAACGCGCCTTGGCCGGACCGTCCTGGACCATGTCGAAGTTCAGTCGCACCGCCCCGGCCACGTCCGCCAGGGTCACCAGGATCCGGGTGTCCACGAGGTCGATCGTGACCTCGTTCCCGATGCACGAACACGCCACCAGACCCTCGATGTCCTCCTCCGCCAGATATCTGGCCAGGGGAACCGCTCTCCCCCGGATCAGGTACGGACGTACCACCGCCACCACAGACCCCGCCCCCTCTCCAGCTCACCGGACACGCCGACCACCGTACGGCCCGGCAGCGGCGCAAGCGCGCCGCAACGACCGGGCCCGCCCATGCTCCACCCATAGCCCCCGGATCGCCAAGTCCAGGACGCCCCAGGCGACTTGACCGACAGCACTGGCCCGGCGCACCGGCGCACGCCCCGGCGCACTCGGGCGCCCCACCACCAGGCCCACCACCGGGCCCGCCACCGGGCCCGCCGCACCCGGAACGCACGAAGGCCCGCCCGCACGAGGCGGACGGGCATCCCTGCGGCCGCGCAGCCCTGCGGCGCGCGGCCGGGCCGCTCAGCGGCCCAGGCGGCTGAACCGGCCGTGCAGGACCAGCGAGCGGCTCAGGGCCGCCAGACCTGCCGTGCAGAGCAGCGTGCGGAGCATGTTGGCAGCGACCCAGCTGCCCTCGAACTTGGCGCGCGCGCCCGCGAAGTCGTGGATCTGGGACGGGTCTCCGGCCGCCGCCAGCTCGTTGTTGAGCGGGATGTTGACGCCCATCGTGACCATCAGCGCCACCACGTAAAGCACCGTCGCCCCGGCCGCCCACAGCGCCGCCTGGCGCCGGCCGGCCTTGTGCTGGAGCCAGGCCGCCACGCCGGTGGCGGCGAAGGCGCCGACGAAGACCAGGCCGAACATCCCGTTCTCGATCGACGAGTTGATGTGCTGCATCGCCGTCACGTACGTCCGGTCGTCCCCGGCCGCGAGGCCGGGCATCACGGACACGTCGAAGGCGAAGAACAGGCCCGCCATCAGGCCCATCGCGATGGTGGCGCCCGCCAGGACGGGCCCGGCGGCGCGGCCCTGCCCGGCGGTTCCGCCGTGCGGTGAACTCCCCGGCCGCACACCGCCGATGGCCGACGGGACGGCGTACGACACCGGTGCCGACCTCTGATCCGAACGCATCACAGGACCCCTTTTCACTCTCCCGGCCCCGCAGGACGCGGCGCCGGCGAACAGCGGAACGAACGACACCACCCACCGTGCGGCGCCACCCGCAACGGAACCGCGACAACCGGAACCCCACTACGCGCCAGGGCACTTGCGGCACCGGAGGGTGCCGGGAGGAGTTGGGAAGGGGCCGACGGTCACAGCACCGGGTTCAGGGTGCGCCGGTACCGGCGCTCCAGCACCGTACGGCCGATCAGCCGCACCGGGCCCGGGATGGTGGCCGACACGGCCCGCACGGACGCCGCGTCCGCGCCGTCGAACATCCACGGCTGCAGGTACGTCATGACCTGCCCCGGCGCGCTCTGGATGATCCGCCGCTCCACCCGCAGGTACTCGTCCACCGGCAGGCCCGCGAGAGCCGGGAACACCACCGGCTCCTCGTGCCCCAGGTGCTCGCGGATCAGGTTCTCGAACCCCGCTGCGGCCTCGGGCAGTTCGGCGACCCGACGGGCGGACAGCACCTCCGCCACCCGGCGCATCGTCCGGTCGAGCGCTTCGTGGTCCTGTTCCAGGATGCCGCCGCCGTCGAAGCCGGCCAGCCGCTCGCGCAGGAAGGGCCAGAGGATCTCGTCCTCGCTGTGGTGGTGCCAGTCGATGACGGCCCGCAGTCGGCCGAACCAGTCCGCCAGGGCCGCCGAGGGCCCCCAGCCGCCCGCCGACGAACCCCGGGCGGCGGCCGCGCTCAGCCGCGCGGCGTCCCGGCGCATCGCCACGTGCATCAGCCCGAAGCCCCGGATGTGCCCGGGCAGCGCGCCCACACCCTGCTCACTCGACCAGACCTGCTTGCCGTCCGACATGGCCAAACCTCCACTGTTATGTCCGGATACACGACCAACGCCCGCCCGGTGGCGGCCTGTTCGGGCCGCCGCCGGCGAGCCGGCTCACACGTTCCACACGCCCGAGGCGGCGGCCTCGCGGGCGAAGTCGGCGAAGTCCCGCGGCTCACGCCCCAACGCCCGCCGCACCCCGTCCCCCAGCGAGGCGTTACGACCGTCCAGGATCACCGAGAACAGCTCCGCGAAGTCCCCCGGCAGCCCCGCATCCTCCAACACCCCCCGGTACGCCGCCTCCGACACCGCCTCGAACCGCACCTCACGACCCGTCGCCCGCGACAACTCCACCGCCACCTCCGCGAACGACAGCAACCGCGGCCCCGTCAACTCGTACACCTCCCCCGCATGCCCCGCCCGCGTCAACGCCGCCACCGCCACCTCCGCGATGTCCTCCGCATCCACGAACGGCTCCACCGCACCCCCCACCGGCAACGCCAACTCCCCCGCCAGCACCGGATCCAGGAAGAAACTCTCACTGAAGTTCTGGTTGAACCACGCGCACCGCACCACCGTCCACGCGGCCCCCGACTCCATCACCGCCTTCTCCCCCGCCTCCGCCGCCTCCTCACCACGCCCCGACAGCAGCACCAGACGCCCCACACCACGCCGCGCCGCCAACCGCGCGAACGCCCCCACCGCCTCCACCGCCCCCGGAAACGCCAGATCCGGGTAGTACGTCAGATACGCCGCACTCACCCCCTCCAGCGCCGCCTCCCACGTCCCCTCGTCATGCCAGTCGAACGCCACCGCCCCCGACCGCGACCCCACCCGCACCCCGTACCCCAACCCCGACAACCGCTCCGCCACCCGCCGACCGGTCTTACCCGTCCCACCCACCACCAGCACCACACCAGCACCGACCGGAAGATCCACAACACCCTGACGAGTCATCACGAGCACCTCATTCGGAGAGACGGAGGAAACTGACGGAACCGACCCCCCGAAGGCGCCGGCGGCGCCCGGGAGGTCCGACGCGATCCGCGGGCCCCTACCGCTCTGCGAGCCCGGTCGGTTCGTCGTCATGGCACCATTCAAATCCACCCCGAGTCGGCGAACCATAGCCACCGCACTCACATCCATGCGCGAGCGTCTACGCCGCCCACCAGCGGCTGTCCGCCCGGGCCGGGCCGCCACGGGGGTGCGGCCCGGCTCCTCCACCACCCCACCACAACACACCGCACCCTCGCCGGAAAGCCCTTTCCAGTACCTCTCGACCCCGGCTCCACCACCCCCGGAAATCGACTTCGCATGGGCTCCGGAAAAGGGCGGGAAGAAAATCACCGATGGTGCGGAAATGCGGGTGGAATTCCGTCGGAACACCGGGGCGGCGACGGCGGCGGGCCCCGGGGGCGCGTCCGGACCGGGTGCGGGCGCCCGCGCCCCGCCCCGCCAGCGGTAGTCTCGCGGCTGCTGTCGACCTGTGGGAGGGCATGTTCATGGCCAAGCTGATAGTCCTGCTCGCCGCGATCTCGGTGGTCTTCTCGATGATCGCGTTCAACGGTGGAAACGCCCCGATCGGTGTGCTGTTCGCCGTCGTGGCGGCGTCCCCGATCCTCTTCATCGCCTACGCCGTGGCGACCAGGAAGCGCGCCGCCACCGGCGCCGCACGGCAGTTGACACCCGGCCAGCGCAAGGGACGGACGATCGCCGCACGGGTGGTCGCGCTGGCGATGGTCGGAGTCCTCGGGTACGGCGTCTACTGGGTGATCTTCGAGCCGAAGGCGAGCGACAAGGCACTCAGCCGGCTCTCCGACCTCGACGCCGGCTGCGCGTCGAACATCGCGCGCAAGTACTTCCCCAAGACCGCCGAGCACACCGGCGCCGGGCCGCACCCGGTCGCGATGTTCACCCTCAGCGAGTCCGGCTCCTCGCACCCCGCCTCCCCCACCGCCGGCTCGCCGGACTACTGGAGCGCGACCCGCCTGGACCCGTACCGCGTCCAGCTGATCGCCTGCCTGGACTCACCCGACGAGGGCGAGTTCCTCACCGACTGCAAGTTCACCTCGGACACCCTCAAGCTCTACCGCGGCAAGTACGAGGTGACCGTGTACGAGGCCAGGACGGGGAAGAAGGTCGGCACCGAACAGCTGCTGGGCAGCGCCAAACCCAGCTGCCCCAGCATGGTCTACCTGAAGAAGGACGTCTCCAAGCTGCACACCGAGCCCGAGTTCGCGGACTACCAGCAGGTACTGCGCAAGTACGTCGAGCAGTAGCCCGGACGCCGCCTTCCACAGCCGGACCCGCCCGCCGCCGCCCGCCAGGAGGAACGCCTCCCCGGGCGGCGCCTCCGTCCTCGGGGGATGATGACGGAGGGAGCGCCTAAGCTCACCGAGCGTAGCGAAGAGGGCGCCCGCGTTCGATCCTGCGGAAAGCGGGCAGACGGGGCGTCTCGATACGGCGAGCGAAGGAGCCCCGCATGGCCGATCCGGCGAAGTCATCCGCGCGGAACCCGCACGGCGGTACGGCCCCCGGGGCCGGGTCCGGGTCCGGGTCCGCCGGAACCGGGGTCATCGAGACCAACGTGCCGGCCCGGCTGGACCGGCTTCCGTGGTCCCGCTGGCACTGGCGGATCGTGATCGGCCTGGGCACCGTCTGGATCCTGGACGGCCTTGAGGTGACGATCGTCGGCAACATGGCGGCCAGGCTCGCGCAGCCCGGCAGCGGCATCGCCATCTCGACGACGCAGGTGACGACGATCGCGGCCGCCGTGTACGTGGCGGGCGCCTGCGCCGGCGCGCTGTTCTTCGGCTGGCTGACCGACCGGCTCGGGCGCAAGAAGCTGTTCATGGTGACGCTCGCCGTCTACCTGGCGGCGACCGCCGTGACCTCGCTGTCCTGGACGGCCTGGTTCTTCTTCCTCTGCCGCTTCTTCACCGGGTTCGGCATCGGCGGCGAGTACGCGGCGATCAACTCGGCGATCGACGAGCTGATCCCGGCCCGGGTGCGCGGCCGGATCGACCTGATCATCAACGGCAGCTTCTGGATCGGCGCCGCGCTCGGCGCCTTCGCCTCCGTCGCGCTGCTGAACACCGCGCTGTTCGCCACCGACGTGGGCTGGCGGCTCGCCTTCGGGATCGGTGTCGTGCTGGGCCTGGTGATCCTGCTGGTCCGCCGGCACGTCCCGGAGAGCCCGCGCTGGCTGTTCACCCACGGGCGGGCGCCGGAGGCCGAGGAGGTGGTGGCCGAGGCCGAGCGGATCGTGGAGCGGGAGACCGGCCGACCACTGCCGGCCGTCACCGACCGGCCGATCCTGATCCGCGAGCGCGGCCCGCTCGGCTTCGTCACGATCGCCCGCACCGTGATCCGCCGCTACCCGCGCCGCACGGTGCTCGGCCTCTCGCTCTTCATCGGGCAGGCGTTCCTGTACAACGCCGTGACCTTCGGCTACGCCGTCATCCTGACCCTCTACTTCGACGTGCCGGAGGGCGACACCGGCTACTACTTCGCGGTCATCGCGGTCGGCAACTTCCTCGGCCCGCTGCTGCTGGGCCACCTCTTCGACTCGGTCGGGCGGGTGCCGATGATCGCCGGCACGTACATCGGCTCCGGCGTGCTGCTGTTCGGCACCGCCGCACTGTTCCAGCAGGGCGCGCTGAGCGCGGCCGGCATGACGGCCTGCTGGACGGCCGTGCTGTTCCTGGCCTCGGCGGGGGCGAGTGCGGCCTACCTGACGGTCAGCGAGATCTTCCCGCTGGAGACCAGGGCGATGTGCATCGCCTTCTTCTACGCCGTCGGCACGGCGGTCGGCGGCATCAGCGGCCCGCTGCTCTTCAACGGCCTGGTGAGCAGCGGGAAGGTCTCCGACACCACGCTCGCGTTCTGCATCGGGGCGGCGCTGATGACGGCCGCGGGGCTGGTCGAGGCCGCGATCGGCGTGCGGGCGGAACGGCGCAGCCTGGAGGACCTGGCGGCCCCGCTGAGCGCTGTCGAAGCGGCGGACCGCTAGGACTTCCGCGGCACCCGGCCGGGGTCGTCGCGGCGGCCTCCTCGGCGGACACCGCCGGCCCGGCGATGCCGCCGCCGATGACCGGGATCCGTGTCAACTCGCCTACCCTTCAATGCGTTTGTCACCGTCCCGAAGTCCAGGGCGGTGGCGCAGCCGGGCCGGCTGCGCGGCGTTGCGGTGGATCGGCCCGCCCGGGAATCGCTCAGCCATCCGGCCGTCGAAGGCCGCATCGGAGATTTTCTGATGAATCATCAGACTTCTTTGGCGTCAGCCATGTTGTTCGTGCGAGCCCCATCGATCTGCGGTTAGCATGCGGGGCGTTCCGTTCGGAGGCGAATTGCCCGGGAGGGCCGGCTTGAGCTGCCGAGATCGGAGCCGGGCAGGCCAGGAGGAGAGTTCATGCACGAGTCCTTAAAGCACGTCCAGCCCATCAGCGAGGGCCCGACCGCGGGCGATGTCGCGCTGCCGCCGGGCCTGCCGTACCCGGACGGGTGGGCCTCGGTCGGCTTCGCCGACGAACTCAAGCCCGGCACGGTGCTCACCCGCCGGCTGGCCGGGGAGGACGTCGTGCTGTACCGGCTGCGGAGCGGGCGGATCCGCGCGATCCGCCCCTACTGCCCGCACCTGGGGGCCCACCTCGGCCTCGCCGAGGTGGAGGGCGACGACCTGGTCTGCCCCTTCCACCGCTTCGCCTTCGACCCGGACGGCCGGTGCGTGCGGACCGGGTACGACTCCGCGCCGCCGAAGGCCTCGCTGGCGCAGCTCCCTGTGCGCGAGGTGAACGACGCCGTCTTCGTCTGGCGCCACCACGACGGCCGGCAGCCGGACTGGGAGATCCCGGCGTGGCACACGCTCGGGCACCAGCCGCCCCGGCACGCCGCCTGGGAGATGGCCGGCTACGCCCAGGACGTCATGGAGAACGCGGTGGACCTGGGCCACTTCGTCACCCTGCACGGCTGGCCCAGCGGCGAGTTGGCGGCCCCGATCGACTGGGACGGCACGCGCTTCCACGTCTCGATGCGGGTACAGGAGGACTTCCCGCTGCTGGGCCGGCGCCAGGTCGAGATCGAGGTCGACGGTTACGGCCTCGCCTGCCTGCACACCGACGTGCACACCCCGGCCCTCGGTCTGAAGATGTGCTCGCTGGTGATGGCCACCATGGTCGCGCCCGGCCGGATGCAGTTCCGGCAGGCGAGCCGGTTCTCCTTCGACGAGCCGTCCCGGCTGCCGCCCGTGCTCGGCAGGGCGGTCAGCCGGTCGCTGTCGAGCCTGCTGGCGGGTCCGATGTTCAAGCGGAGCTGCGAGTTCACGGCGGCCGACTTCCCGATCTGGTCCACCAAGAAGTACCTGTCGCCGCCCCGGCTCGCCCCGGGCGACGGGCCGATCGGCGCCCTGCGGCACTGGGCCCGGCAGTTCTACCCGCCGGACCACCAGGAACGCCTGTCCGTGCCGGCCGCCCTCACGGTCCGGGCCGAGAACGGTGCCCGCAGCGGGCTCGCCCAGCCCTGAGCGGACGTACGGACGGCCGGTCGGGGCCCGGGTCGGGGCCCGACCCGCCGTCTGCTCAACTCGGGAGCCGGCCGCCGAGCAGGAAGGCGGTGAACGGCGCGAGCACCCGGGGGTCGGTGAAGTCCACACCGTGCGCGGTCGTGTCGAAGGTGACCATCGCCGCCCGGTGCCCGAAGGCGCGCTGGGTCTGCCGGGCGCCGTTGTAGGTGGTGTCGGGGTCGTACCGGTTCTGCAGCATCAGGATGTTACGCGGGCCGTCCGGGTCAGCCCGGACCGGCGGCTCCTTCGGGCCGTAGTGCCAGAAGGCGCACGGCCAGACGTTGCCGCTCATGCCGTTGGTGAGCGGGTAGCGGGCCCGGTCGGCGGCAGTGCGGGCGGCGTAGGCGGCCGGGTCGCGGGGCCAGGCCGAGTCGCCGCAGATCACCGCGAACTGGGCCGCGAGGAAGTTGTCGGGGATGACCTGCGGCAGCGGGTTGCCGCCCGAACCGCCGGTGCCCGCGCCCGCCGGCATCGGAGCCGTAACCGTAACCGGGGCCTGGGCCTGGGCCGGAGTCGTGTCGCGCTCCTCGGCCAGTTGCAGGACCCGCGCGCCGAGGGGGTAGTAGCTCGGCTTGACCAGCGAGGCGTAGACGACGCTGCGCAGGCCGCCGCCGGTGAGCAGCCGGCCGCCCGACAGCGGCAGCGGGTCGCGGTCGACCTCGCCGGCCAGCCGCAGGTAGCTCGCCCGGACCGCCTCGGGGGTGGCGCCGAGGTGCAGGGTGGCGTCCTGGGCGGCGACGAAGCGGGCCAGGGCCGGGAAGGAGTCGGCGAAGCCCTCGCTGAACAGCCTGAACCCCTGCTCCAGCCCGCCCGGCGGCACCGTGCTGTCCAGCACCACGCGGTCGGTGTGCGAGGGGAAGAGGGTGGCGTAGACCTGGCCGAGGTAGGTGCCGTACGAGCTACCCAGGTAGGAGATCCGGGGCAGGCGCAGGGCGGCCCGGATCCGGTCCAGGTCGCGGGCCGAGTTGGCCGTGGTCACGTCGGCCAGGTAGCCGCCGCTCGCGGCCGCGCAGCCGTCGGCCACCCGCTGGGCCTGGTCGAGGTTGGCGGTGATCGAGCCGTCGGGGCCGGGGAAGGGGTAGTTGAGCTGGGCGTCCCGGTCGGCGGCGGACAGGTCGCAGTGGACCGGGGTGCTGTTGCCCACCCCCCGCTCGTCGAAGCCGATCAGGTCGTAGGAGCGCAGGACGTCCGCCGGCAGCAGCTTCGCCATCTCGCCCGGGTAGTCGAGTCCGGAGCCGCCCGGCCCGCCCGGCACCACGGCCAGGGTGCCGCGCCGGTGGGCGGGGTCGGCGGTGCGCAGCCGGGAGACGGTGAGGGTGATCGTGCCGGCGTCCGGGTGCTGGTAGTCCCGCGGCACCCGCAGGGTCGCACACTGCTGGCGCGGGTCGCGGGGGAACGGCACCCCGTTGGCGTTCGGGGTCGGCGCGGGGCAGGGCCCCCAGGAGAGCTGGGCCGCCGGGGCCGCGACGGCGGTCGGTGCGAGTGGTGCGGCGAGCAGGAGGCCGGCGGTGAGCAGCGCGCCGCCGGCGCGGGCCGTGGTACGGCCGGTAGGTCGGGTCATACGTCCGACGCTAGGACTGCTGAGGTGTCGTCAGCCTCGGCGCGGGGGTGGAGAATTCGCCGGAGTGCTTCTCCACCCGGCTCCACCCGGATCCACCCGGCTCCACCTCGGGGGTGAGTGCGACCCGGGCGGGCCGGTGTCGGCCCGCCCGGCGTCGGACCGGACCTACGCGTGGGCGCCCACGCACTCCGGGTGTCCCCAGCTGCTGCCCACCTTGGTGATGGTGTCGCCCTTGGCGTAGGAGCGGGTGCAGGGGCAGGTGCCGGGGAAGCGGGCGGCCAGGGTCCGCGAACCGCCCGAGGAGCGCTTCTTCGCCGTGGACGAGCCGGCCGACGAGCCGGCCGACGAACCCGCCGACAAGGAGGCCGGGCGGGCGGCCCGCGCCGGGGTGGTCCGGGCCGGGTCCGGCTCGGGGAGGTCGGCGGCGGTTCCGCCCGCGGCCTGCTGCTGGCGGGCGGCGTCGCTGGCGGCCTTGTCGGCGATGGCGTTCAGCGGGTCGCCGTTCACCTGGTGGGCGGGGACGTACACGAAGGTGACGTCCCGCCCGGTCAGCAGCTCGTCGATGTGCTGGATCAGCTCGCGGTTGGCGACGGGCTTGCCAGCGGCGGTCTTCCAGCCGTTGCGCTTCCAGCCGACCAGCCACTTGGTCACCGCGTCGCGGGTGTACGTGCTGTCGAGCCGGACCTCCAGCGGGACGGCCGGGTCCGTCGACGCCAGCAGCTGCTCCAGCGCCGTCAGCTCGCCCACGTTGTTGGTGCTGTGCCCGAGCGGACCGGCCTGCCAGCGCTGGGGCGCCCCGGCGGCGTCCGCCACCACGTAGGCCCAGGCCGCCGGACCGGGGTTGCCCTTGGCTGCTCCGTCACACGCTGCAATGACTCGTTCGACCATGCCCCGATCATGCCAGGACGTGGCAGGCCGGGGCCAAATCGGTCAGGCGCGGAGCAGCAGCAGGAGCAGGGCGGCGGACCAGCTGAAGTTGGTCGAGTTCCGCCCCTCCCCCGTCAGCGGGTCGTAGTTCTCCCGCAGCGGACCGTCGCCGCCGAGCCCGGCTGCTGTGGCCAGGAGCCGGTCCGTCGCCCGGCGGGCGTCCTGGTTCCAGCCGTACCGGCGCAGGCCTTCGATGGCGAAGTAGGTCTGGTCGATCCAGGCCAGCCCGCGCCAGTACCCGGCGGGGTCGAAGGAGGGCGAGCTGCGGGCGACGGTCGGGAACGGCAGCGCGGTGCCGAACTCGGCCGGGTCGAGCAGGAGCCCGCGGACCGCACGGGCCTGGGCGGGCGAGGCGGTGCCGGACCAGAGCGGGATCGCGCCCTCGATGCCGCGCCCGCGCGCGGTGAGGCGGGCGCCGGTGGCCAGGTCGGTGTCGTGGAACCAGCCCGTGGCCGGGTCGAACATGGTGTCGCGCACGGCCCGGTCGATCGCCTCGGCCCGTCCGCGCAGCCGCTGGGCGGCGGTGCGGTCGCCGAGTTCGGCGGCGATGGCGGCCAGGGCCCGGTGGTCGGCGGCCAGGTAGGCGTTGAGGTCGACGGAGCGCTGGGTGAGCGACCAGCCCAGCAGGGCCCCCTGCGCGCTGCGGTTGGCGACGACGGCGGCGCCGAGGGCGGCGTCGAAGCGCGGCGCGTTGTCCATGCCGGACTCCCAGGCCGCCGCCGCCAGGCAGTCCGCCGGGGCGGCGTTGCCCGGGTCGACGGTGGCGCCGTACTCGCACAGGCCTTCGCCGTCGTGGTCCCGGGTGCGGTACCACCAGTCCTGGTAGGCGGTCAGTTTGGGCAGCAGCTCGCGCAGGAACGCCCGGTCGCCGCCGCGCCGGTAGACCTCCCAGACGGCCCAGGAGGCCAGCGGGGGCTTGGAGTTGCGCTCGTTCCAGTTGCCGCCGCCGGTGCTCGGGTCGTTGTAGAAGACGCAGTCCGGGATCATCCCGGCGTCCTGCGGGCGGTCGGCGGAGTCGGGGCGGATCTGGTGGTCGAACATCGCCCGGATCTGGTCGGCGGCCAGCTCGGGGGCGAAGACGGCGGTGCCGGCGGCCTGCTTCCAGGTGTCCCAGGCCCAGACCCCGCTGAACCACTTGTACGAGAGCGTGGGCGTGACGGCGTCGTGCCGGATCCGCCCGGCCGGGCTGCGCCAGTTGGTGACCAGGGTCTGCACGCACTTGACGGCCGTCCGGCGGCGCGCGGCGGGGACGCCCTCGGTCGCCCGGGCGACGTACCCGGCCCAGCGGGCGGCACCCGCCGCGGCGACCCGGTCGGGGGCGCGCAGCGCGGCGTCCGCCTCGGCGACGGCGCGGGAGTGCTCGGCGTCGGTGAAGGTGTAGCTCTCGGCCCAGTCCAGGGTGCGGGCCGCGCCCGGGGCCAGCCGGACGGCCCCGGCCAGTTCGGTGCGGTGGCCATCGCCGCTGACGGTGGTGCGCACCGGCGCCGCGTGGCGGACTTCGAAGCGCTCGGTGCCGTCGGTCAGGTAGTCCCAGGTCTGCCGTACCCGGGCGAACCGGACGGCGATGCCGCGTTCGGCGGCGACCAGGGCGGGGGCGTCGTGCTGGGGGCCGGTGGCCGGGCGCAGCAGGGTCCCGGTCCAGGCGACCTGGAGGGTCCGCTCGGCCGGGCCGCCGTTGGCCAGCCGGGCCCTGACCAGGGCGGTGCGGTTGCCGGCGAAGCGCAGTTCCAGGGTGAGCGCCAGGCGGCCGCCGAGGTCGTAGGACTGGCGCAGCAGTCCGGGCAGCGAGGTGAGCCGGGGGGCGCCGCCGGCGGCGAGGTCCAGGACCTTTCCCTGCTCGGTCAGTTGGAGGCGGTTGAGGCCGTCGCTGAGCCACCACGGGTATTCCTGGGCGAGGTGGAGGGGGCCGGTGAAGCCGCCGAGCGGGTCCTGCGGGCGCGGCAGGGCGTAGGCGTGCCAGGCGCCGAGGTCGGCGAAGACGTTGATCGGGTTGTTGCCGGTGGCGTCGCCGGGGTAGGCCTGCGCGGGGGTGCCGTGCAGGTCGAGGACGTCGGCGTAGCGGTCGGACGGATCGGCTAAGTCGGCCTGCCGGTCGTCGGCGTGGGCGGCCGGTGCGACGCCGCCGGCCACGGCGAGGGCGGTGCCGGTGGCGGCGGTGGCGGCGGTGGCGGCGGTGGCGGCCAGGAGTCGGCGGCGGGACAACGGCGTCATGTGCGCTCCTCGGCGGGCGTGGACGGGGGCGTGGACTGAGACGGAGGTGGGGAGGCCGGGTCGGGGCCCGCGGCGGGGACGCGGACGACGGCGGCGCCGAGCGGCGCGAGGGTGAGGCCCCGGCCGGTGTCGGCCCCGGTGAGCAGGTCGGTGCCGGGCCGGTCCAGCGCCACCCGGCATACGGCGGGGCCGTGGTTGAGCAGGAACAGGTAGTCGGTGCCGTCGGCGGCGCGGCGGCGGGTGGCCTCGACGCCGGCCGGCAGGCCGGGCAGTTCGGCGCCCACCCCGGCTTCGGCGAGCGGCAGGTCGAGCACCCGGCCGACGTCCGCGCCGAGGTGGCAGCCGAGGTACCAGGCGCTGCCGGTGCCGTGGCGGTGCCGGGTGACGGCGGGCAGGCCGGCCAGCTCGCCGGAGGCGTAGCGGGCGACGGTCTCGGCGCCCTCGGTGTCGATCCATTCGCTCCAGTGCTCGGCGCGCAGCTCCGGCCCGCCGTCGTCGAGCCGGACGGTGGTGGCGGCACCGTCGGGGATCGGCCAGTGCTCGTCCACGACGAGGCCGAACAGCGGCCGCAGCGGCCCGGGGTGGCCGCCGGGGTGGAGGTGGTCGTGCCGGTCGCTGATGCCGCTGAACGGGCCGCAGACCAGGTGGCCGCCCGCTTGGACGAAGGCGGTGAGCCGGTCGGCGGTGGCGGTGTCGAGCAGGTACAGGTTGGGGGCGAGCAGCAGCCGGTAGCCGTCGAGGTCGCCGGTGGGCGGCACGAAGTCGACGGTCACGCCGCGGTCGTGGAGGGCCGCGTACCAGGGCCGGAGCAGGTCGAGCCAGCGCATCCGCGCGGAGGGGTGGTCGTCCAGCTCCAGTGCCCACCAGCTGTCCCAGTCGAGCAGGACGGCCGCCCGCCCGCGGATCCGGCTGCCCGCGATCTCGCCGAGCCGACGCAGCTCGGCCCCGAACCGGACGGTCTCCCGCCAGCCGCGCGAGGAGGTGCCGCGGTGCGGGAGCATCGCGCTGTGGAACTTCTCGGCCCCGGCGACGGAGGCGCGCCACTGGAAGTGCAGCACGCCGTCCGCGCCCCGGGCCAGCGCCTGGAGCGACCAGAGCCGGTACAGTCCGGGCCGTTTGGGCAGGTTGACGGGGCGCCAGCTGACGGCCGAGGGGGCCTGTTCCATCAGCAGCCACGGCTTGCCGCCCTTGAGGGAGCGCATCAGGTCGTAGTTCATGGCCGCGTTGACGTGTGTGCGGGGGTCGGCCGGGTCGGGGTAGGCGTCGTCGGAGACGAGGTCCTCGTGGCGGCTCCACTCCCAGTAGTCCAGCGACTTGAGCATCGACATGAAGTTGGTGGTGACGGGCACGCCCGGTGAGACCTCGTCGAGGACGGCCTTCTCGGTGCGGTGCAGGGCCAGCAGCGCGTCGGAGCAGAACCGGCGCCAGTCCAGCAGTTGGGTCGGGTTGACCGGCCCCGGCGCGGCGCGCGGCGGTTCGATCTCGTCGAACGAGCCGTAGCGCTGCGACCAGAACGCCGTTCCCCAGGAGCGGTTGAGTTCGTCGACGTCGCCGTGCCGCTCGCGCAGCCAGCGCCGGAAGTCGGCGGCGGACGCGGGGCAGAAGCACTCCTGGACGTGGTCGCCGTACTCGTTGTGGATGTGCCACAGGGCGAGTGCGGGGTGGTCGTGGTAGCGCTCGGCGAGGGCCCGGGTGAGTCGGGCGGCGGCGGCCCGGTAGACGGCGGAGGAGGGGCAGTAGTGCTGGCGCGAGCCGAACTCCAGCCGGACGCCGTCGGCGGTGACGGGCAGCAGCTCGGGGTGGGCGCGGACCAGCCAGGCGGGCGGCGAGGCGGTGGCGGTGGCCAGGTCGACGGCGATGCCGTGGCGGTGGACGAGGTCGAGGAGGCGGTCCAGCCAGCCGAAGTCCCAGCTGTCGGCGGCGGGTTGGAGCCGGGCCCAGGAGAAGACCCCGACGGTGACCAGGTTGACCCCGGCCTCGGCCATCAGCTTCACGTCCTCGGCCCACACCTCCTCGGACCACTGCTCGGGGTTCCAGTCCCCGCCGTAGAGGAGGCCGGGGACGCGGGTGAGTGCGCCTGCGCGGGAAGGGGTGCGGGGGGTCATGCGGGGGGTCATCCTTTCAGCGCTCCGCCGAGCAGGCCGGCCACGAACTGCCGCTGGAACACCAGGAAGAGCAGCACCAGCGGGAGGGTGGCCAGCAGGGAGCCGAGCATGAGGCCGGAGTAGTCGACGTGGGTCAGCCCGGTCAGCGTGTTGAGCGCCACCGGTACGGTGTACTTGTCCTCGGTGTTGAGCATCAGCAGCGGCCAGATGAAGCTGTTCCACTGGCCCATGAAGGTGAAGATCACGAGCGCGCCCAACTGAGGCCGCACGCACGGCAGGACGACCTGGTAGAAGGTGCGCAGTTCGCCGGAGCCGTCGATGCGCGCCGACTCCAGGAGTTCGTCGGGGAAGTCCAGGAAGCCCTGGCGCATCAGCAGGATGCCGAAGGAGTTGGCCAGGAAGGGCAGGATGACCGCCTGGTAGCTGTCGATCCAGCCGACGCTGGCCATCATCTGGAACAGCGGGACGAGCAGCACCTGGAGCGGGATCATCATGGTCGCGAGCACCAGCCCGAGCAGCAGCCCGCGGCCCCGGAACCGGTACTTGGCCAGCCCGTAGCCGCACATGGCCGACAGCAGGGAGCTCAGCGCGGTGTAGACGACGGCGACGCCGAGACTGTTGAGCAGCACCCGGCCGAAGCCGATGCTCTGCTGGAGGTGCGCCAGGTTGCGCAGCAGTTCCCCGCCGGGCAGGAACGGCGGCGGGGAGTGGAAGAGTTCGGAGCTGCTGTGGGTGCTGGCGATCAGCATCCAGGCGAACGGCACCAGGCTGACGACGGCGCCGAGGGCGAGCACGGCCAGGACGGCGCCGCGGCCGAGCCGGGCGGTCAGCGGGCGGGCCACCGGTGGGCGGACGGCCGCCGGCCGGGCGGGCCGGGGGCGGGCGGAGGTGGTGCTCATCGGCGGCGTTCCCTTCCGTAGAACCGGAACTGGAGGAGGGAGACGGCCGCGATGACCAGCACCACGACCCAGGCGATCGCGGCCGCGTACCCGAAGTCGAGCTGCTGGAAGCCGACCTTGTACAGGTAGACCACCGGGGTGAGGGTCGCGTCGCCGGGGCCGCCGCGCGTCAGCACGTAGTTCTCGTCGAAGAGTTGGAGCGTGCCGATGGTGGAGGTGATGACGCAGAACAGCACCACCGGCCGCAGCTGCGGCAGGATCACGCTGGTGTAGGTGCGCAGCGTGCCCGCGCCGTCGAGGGCGGCGGCCTCGTACTGGTCCCGGCCGATGGCGTGCAGGCCGGCGAGCAGGATGACGGCGTTGTAGCCGGTCCAGCGCCAGGTGACCGAGCCGATCAGGGAGATCCGGGCCCAGGTGGGCGAGTTGAGCCAGTCGACGGGGCCTGCGCCCAGGCCGTGCAGGAGCTGGTTGGCCAGGCCTCCGTCGGTGCGCAGCAGCACCTGGAAGACGACGGCGTAGGCGACCAGCGTGGTGACGGCGGGCAGGAAGAAGACGGCCCGCCAGCCGGCCCGGAAGCGCAGCCAGGACTGGTTCAGCAGGACGGCCAGCACCAGCGCCAGCCCGATCATCACGGGCACCTGGACGGCCAGGATCATCCCGGTGTTGACCAGGGAGTGCAGGAAGGCCGGGTCGTCCAGCATGCGCCGGTACTGGTCCAGGCCGACCCAGACGGTGGCGCCGTCCCGGCGGGCGGTGAAGCTCTGGTAGAGGCTGGCGCCGAGCGGATAGGCGAAGAAGAGGATGAAGAGCACGGCCGTGGGCCCGGCGAAGAGCCAGGCCGCGGAGCGTGGCAGCCGTCGTCGCCGGGTGGGCGTGGTGCGCGCGGGTGCGGCGGCCATCCGGGGGGCGGGGGCCTGGAGACTGGTCATGGCGCGTGTCCCTACGGGGCCGGCTGGCGACTGGTCGCGGTGGCGATCTGGCGGGCGGCGGAGCGCAGCACGGTGCCGGGGTCGGCTCCGTTGTGCAGCACCTGGTTGACGGCGGTGTTGACGATGTCGCCGGCCTTGGAGTCGTCGGCGGTGGTCTCGACGGTGGGGATGGACCGGGCGAGGTCGGCGAAGAGCCGCATGGCGGGCTGGTTCGCGTAGTACGGGTCCGGCTGCTGGAAGTACGGGTCGTCCAGGGCCGGGAGGTAGGCGGGGAAGAGGCCTTCGTGTTCCATCATCGAGGCCTGGTTGGCCCGGTCGGCGAGCAGGAAGGAGAGGAATTCCCAGGCGAGTTCGGGGTTCTTGCTCTGTGCGGTGACGGAGAGGGTGGAGCCGCCGCTGTTGGAGGTGCGGCAGCCGCCGGGGTCGAACGCGGGCAGGGGGACGACGCCGAACTTGCCGTTCAGGTCGGCCATGTCGCCGGTGAGGGTGCCGTCCCACCAGGCGGCGGTGGGGGTGGTGGAGGCCTTGCCGTCGTGGGTGCCGGAGACCAGGCCGTCCCAGCCGTTCTCGAAGTCGACCAGGCCCCGGTCGACGAGCTGCTTCATCAGGGTGAGCGCCCGTTCGGCGGCGGGTGAGGCGACGGCGACCTTGCCGTCGACGAACCAGCCCTGGCCCTGTTGTTGGAGCAGCAGGGCGAACATGCTGTCCTGCTTGGCGTCCAGGATGAGCAGTTTCTTGCCGGTGCGGTCCTTGAGGGTGGTGCCGGCGGCGAGGTAGTCGTCCCAGGTGGTGAGGGTGGCGGGGTCGATTCCGGCCTGCTGGAAGTGGTCGCGGCGGTAGAAGAGGGCGCACGGGCCGCTGTCCCAGGGCAGGGCGAGGACGCGGCCGCCCGCGTCGGTGACGGTGCGCCAGACGGACGGTGCGAAGTCCTTCGCGAGGCCGCCGGCCCGGCTGGTCAGGTCCACCAGCGCGTGGGGGAAGTTGCCGATGTAGGTGGGCATTCGGTGGCCCTCGACGGTCAGTACGTCGGGGAGTCCGCTGCCGGCTCCGAGTCCGACGGTGATCTTGTCGTAGGCGTTGTCGTAGCCGATGTCGACGACGTCGACGGTGGTGCCGGGGTGGGCCTGTTCGAAGGCCTTGCCGAGCCGTTGCATGGCCTTGGCGGCGACGTCCCAGGACCAGATGGTGATCTTCCCGACGGCCTTGCCGCCCGAACTCGCGTCCAGCCGTTTGGCGTTCGGGGCGCCGGCGCCGCCGGTGGCGCAGCCCGTCGCCCCGGTCAGCAGCAGCGCGCCGCCCGCGAGCCCGGCGCCGAGGACCCGGCGCCGGGTGGGGCCCGGTCCGGATCCGGCCCGGTTGCCCGCCGGAGCGTCAAGGCGTCTGTGCCGGGTGCCGGTTGAGTTCTTTCCTCCCGACATCTTGCCTCCTGAAGAGTGAATGCCGAATGCTGTATACAGAACTCAGCACACACAGTGCCGTCAAGGCTTGTGACCGAAATCGCGGAAGGTGCCAGGATGACCGCACGCGCCCCCCGGACCCACCCGTACATCCCCAACGCCGCCCCCGACGTGAAGAAGGCCATGCTGGCGGCGATCGGCGCGCACAGCGTCGAGGAGTTCTACGCCGACATCCCCGCCGAGCTCCGCCTGGACCGCCCGCTGCGACTGCCCGAGCCACTCGGCTCCGAGGCACAACTGGTCGCCCACATGGATGAGTTGCTCGCCCGCAACACCGCCGTCCCGCCCGGCCGCAGCTTCCTCGGCGCCGGCTGCTACCGCCACCACGTGCCCGCCGTGGTCGACGAGGTCGTCAACCGCAGCGAGTTCCTCACCGCCTACGCCGGCGAGCCGTACGAGGACCACGGCCGCTTCCAGGCCCTGTGGGAGTACCAGTCGCTGATGGCCGAACTGCTGGCCGTCGACGTCGTCAACGTGCCGACCTACGACGGCTTCCAGGCCGCCGCCACCGCACTGCGGATGGCCGGCCGGGCCACCGGGCGCCGCCGCCTCCTCCTGGTCGGCGACCTCGACCCGGACAAGCTCTCCCGGATCCGCGACTACGTGCGCGGCGTCCACGACCTCGTGCTCGTCCCGGCCGAACCCGGGGCCGTCCGCGCCGCCCTCGCCGCCGGCGACGCCGCCGCCGTCTTCGCCGAACTGACCGACCACTGCGGCCGCGTCGACCCCGAACTGCCGCAGTACGTCGAACTCGCCCACCAGGCAGGCGCACTGGCCGTCATCGGCGCCAACCCGCTGAGCCTCGGCGTGCTCGCCCCGCCCGCCTCCTTCGGCGCCGACCTCACCTGCGGCGACCTCCAGCCGCTCGGCATCCACCCCAGCTTCGGCGGCGGCAACGCGGGCTTCATCGCCAGCGCGGACGACGAACGCCTGGTGGCCGAGTACCCGAGCCGCCTCTTCGGCCTCACCCCCACCGACGTGCCGGGCGAGTACGGCTTCGGCGACGTCGCCTACGAGCGGACCTCCTTCGCCGTGCGCGAGGAGGGCAAGGAGTGGGTCGGCACCGCCGCCGCCCTGCACGGCATCGCCGCCGGGGTCTACCTCTCGCTGATGGGGCCGCACGGCATGCGCGAGATCGGCGAGACCATCCTCGCCAACACCGCCTACGCCCGCCGGCGCCTCACCCAGGCCCCCGGCGTGGAACTCGCCGACCCCGAGGCCGTCCACTTCGCCGACTTCACCCTCCGCTACACCGGCGGGCGCACCGCCGCCGAGGTCTCCGCCGCGCTGCTCGCCCGCGGCCTGCACGCCGGCACCCCGGCCGGGGAACGCGAGGGCCGCTACTGCGTCACCGAGCTCCACACCCAGGCCGACATCGACCGCCTCGCCACCGCCCTTGAGGAGATCGTCAAGTGACGGACCGTCAGACCAGCGGCGGGACCGACCCGCGGATCGCCCCCAAGCCCGCCCTGCGCCGCTTCCACCAGGCCCGCTGGGACGAGAAGCTGATCTTCGAACTGGGCGCGCCCGGCGAGCGCGGCATCCTGCCGCCGACCCCCGGCCCCGGCGTCACCGCCGCCGTCGGCAACCCCGCCGACGGCCTGCCCGCCGCGCTGCGCCGCGCCACCCCGGCCGCGCTGCCCGAACTCGGCCAGCAGCAGGTGCTCCGCCACTACCTGCGGCTCTCCCAGGAGAACCTCGGCGCCGACCTCAACGTCGACGTCGGCCAGGGCACCTGCACCATGAAGTACAGCCCCAAGGTCAACGACGCCTTCGTCCGCGACCCGCGCATCGCCGCCCTGCACCCGGCCCAGGACCCCTCGACCGTCCAAGGGGTGCTCGAACTCGTCCACCGGCTGGAGCAGTTGCTCAAGGAGGTCTCCGGCATGGACCGGGTCTCACTGCAGCCCGGCGCCGGCTCCGCCGCGATCTGGACCAACGTCTCCGTCATCCGCGCCCACTTCGCCGCCCGCGGCGAGCTGGAACAGCGCGACGAGGTCATCACCACCGCCTTCTCGCACCCCTCCAACGCCGCCTGCGCCAAGACCGCCGGCTTCAAGGTGATCACCCTGCACCCGGACGCGGACGGCTACCCCGACATCGAGGCGCTGCGCGCCGCCGTCGGCCCGCGCACCGCCGCGCTGCTCATCACCAACCCCGAGGACACCGGGATCTACAACCCCCGGATCGCCGAGTTCGTCCGCATCGTGCACGCGGCCGGCGGCCTGTGCGCCTACGACCAGGCCAACGCCAACGGCGTCCTCGGCATCACCCGGGCCCGCGAGGCCGGCTTCGACCTGTGCCACTTCAACCTGCACAAGACCTTCTCCACCCCGCACGCCTGCGGCGGCCCCGCCGCCGGCGCCTGCGGCGTCACCGCCGAGCTCGCGCCCCACCTGCCCAGCCCCACCGTCGAGTTCGACGGCGAGCGGTACGTCCTGGACCACGACCGGCCGGAGTCCATCGGCAAGATCCGCCCCTACCTGGGCGTCGTCCCGAACCTGGTCCGCGCCTACGCCTGGATCATGTCGATGGGCGCCGCGGGGCTGCGCGAGGTGGCCGAGACCGCCGTGCTCAACAACAACTACCTGATGCACCAGGTCCAGCGGATCCGCGGCGTCTCCGTGCCCTACGCCAAGGGGCGGCCGCGCGTCGAGCAGGTCCGCTACAGCTGGCAGCAGCTCAACGAGGACACCGGCCTGCACAGCGAGGATCTCGGCTACCGCGCCGCCGACTTCGGCACCCACTACTGGACCAGCCACCACCCGTACGTCGCCCCCGAGCCGATGACGCTGGAGCCGACCGAGTCCTACTCCCGCGCCGACCTCGACGAGTACGCCGCGATCCTCGCCGAGGTCGCCCGCGAGGCCTACGAGGACCCGGAGACCGTCCGCACGGCCCCGCACAACTCCACCGTGCACCGCATCCGGCACGAACCGCTGGACGACCCGGCGGTCTGGGCCGTCAGCTGGCGCGCCTACCGCCGCAAGGTCCTCGGCGAGCGGCCGTGACGGCGGACCCCGGGGCCGGTCGTCCAACTCTCGTCGCCCGACCGGCAGTCGGGAGTTCGACGACGGGCCCCACCATCGGGCTCGTGGTCAACCCGGTCGCCGGACTCGGCGGCCGGGTCGGTCTCAAGGGCAGCGACGGCACCGAGGTCCAGCAGCGGGCCCGCACCCTCGGCGCCCAGCCGGCCGCAACCTCCCGCACAGAATTGATGCTACGTCAGTTCACCTTGCTCGCACCGCACTCGACCCTGCTCACGGCGGCCGGGCCGATGGGCGCGGACGCGGCGCGGGCGGCCGGCCTCGACCCGACGGTGGTCCACCGGCCCGCCGGCCCGGGCACCACGGCGGCGGACACCCGCGCGGCCGTCCGCGCCCTCGTCGCGGCCGGCGCCGGCCTGCTGCTGTTCTGCGGCGGCGACGGCACGGCCCGCGACGTCCTCGACGCGCTCGGCACGCTCGACGCACTCGGCCCGCTCGGCACGCTCGGCCCGGAGCCAGGACCGCCCGTCCTCGGCATCCCGGCCGGCGTCAAGATGCACTCCGCCGTCTTCGCCGTCCACCCCCGCGCCGCCGCCGAGGTGGCCGCCGCCTGGGCGGGCGGCGGCGTCCGGCTGGCGTCCGCCGAGGTCGTGGACCGCGACGAGGCGGCGCTACGCGAGGGCCGGGTGTCCGCCCGCCTGCACGGGTGGCTGACCGTCCCGGTCCTGCCCGCCCGGGTCCAGCAGCGCAAGACCGGCAGCTCCACCGCCGACTCCGAGGCGCTGGGCGGCATCGCCGCCGAGGTCGCCGAGCGCGTCGGGGCCGGCGGGCTGCTCGCCCTCGGCCCGGGCGGCACGACGCACGCCGTCGCCACGGCACTCGGCGCGGCGGACGCCTGCCTGACCGGCGTCGACGTGCTCCGCCTCCAACCCGGCGGCACCGCCCGCGTCGTGATCCGCGACGCCCGGGCCGACCAGCTGCTGGCCCTGCCCGCCGCCCCGTGGATCGCGCTCTCGCCGATCGGCGGCCAGGGCTTCCTGCTCGGCCGCGGCAACCAGCAGTTCACCCCCGAACTGCTGCGCGCCGCCGGCCGCGAGCGGCTGCTCGTCCTCGCCACCGAGGCGAAGCTCGCCGCCCTCGCGGGCCGCCCGCTGCTGCTGGACACCGGCGACCCGGAGCTGGACGACGCCCTGTCCGGGCACGTCCGGGTGATCACCGGCCGCCACGCCAGCGCCGTCTACCGCCTGACCGCCTGAGACCCGCCCCTCCCTGAGACCCCCTGAGACCCCCTGAAGAGGAGCCCCCAGTGATCGACCTCCACGGCAAGCGCGCCCTCGTCACCGGCGCCGCCTCCGGCATCGGCCGGGCCACCGCCGCGCTGCTGGCCGAACTCGGCGCGGCCGTCGTCCTCGCCGACCTCGACGCCGACCGCGGCGAGCAGGCCGCCAAGGAGACCGGCGGCACCTTCGTCCGCTGCGACGTCTCCCAACGCGCCGACTGCGAACGGGCCGTGCGCACCGCCGTCGACCTGCACGGCGGCGTCGACGTGCTGTTCAACAACGCCGGGATCATCCGCCGGTCCACCGTCTGCGACATCACCGACGACGACTGGGACCTGGTGATGGCCGTCAACGTCCGCTCCGTCATGCTGCTCAGCGGGCTGGTCGTGCCGCTGATGGCCGCGAACGGCGGCGGCAGCATCATCAACACCGGCTCCGGCTGGGGCATCCGGGGCGGCGGCCGGGCCGTCTCCTACTGCGCCTCCAAGGGCGCCGTCGTCAACATGACCCGGGCCATGGCCATCGACCACGGCCCCGACAACATCCGCGTCAACTGCGTGTGCCCCGGCGACACCAACACCGGTATGCTCGCCGAGGAGGCCCGCCAGCTCGGCGAGAGCCCGGACGCCTTCTACGCCGACGCCGCCGACCGACCGCTCGGCCGCATCGGCCAGCCTCGGGACATCGCCCAGACGGTCGCCTTCCTCGCCAGTGACGCCTCCACGTTCGTCAGCGGCGCGATCATCGCCGTGGACGGCGCCGGGACCGCCTGACCAGTCGCCCGGCCGGTACGCTACGGACCGAGGAAGAAGGGAAAGCCCGATGGCGATCGAGCGGCGTCCGCTGCGCGAACAGGTGAAGGACGAACTCCTGGAGCGGCTGGGCCACGGCCGGTTCACCCCCGGCGAGTCGATCAACGAGGTCCACCTCGCGGAGGAACTGGGCGTCAGCCGCACCCCGTTGCGCGAGGCGCTGATCAGTCTGGAGCGCGAAGGCATCATCACCAGCGAGCGCGGCAAGGGCTTTCGCTTCGCACCCACCGGCCGGCAGGAGTTCCTCGACCTCACGGCCATCCTGATCGCCCTGGAGTCGCTGGCGCTGCGGACCTCCGACCGCGCGCACCTCTCGGCCATCGCGCCCCGGCTGCTGGCGGAGGCCCGCGCCTTCTCCGCGCCCCAGGCCCCGCACGGCACCATAGAGCGCTACGACGACGCCTGGCACGCGCTGTTGCTCTCCGGCTGCTCCAACGCCCGGCTGCGCGAGCTGATCGACTCGCTCAAACTCACCCTCCACCGCTACGAGCGGGTGGTCGTCGGCGACCACGAGATCCTCGAACGCGCCGCCGAGGAGCACGAGCGGATCGCCCAGTGCCTCCTCGACGACGACATGGAGCAGGCCGTCGCCGCCCTGGAGGCGAACTGGACGAGCGGCATGGAACGGATCATGGAGCGCCTGCCGGCCCTCGGCGTCCGCTGACGCGCGCTCCCCCGCGGCCGGGACGTCACTCCTCGTCGGACCGGCCGCGGACGCAGGTCAGCACTCCGGCCACGGCCGCGAGCTGCGCGGTGAGCCCGCCGGCGTCGCCCTGCCCCTGCACCGACAGGGCGACCTCGACGGGCTTCTCGGAGACCTCGCCGGGGAGCTCCCCGTCCGTGCCGGACAGCGTGCGCAGCTCGAAGACGGCGAATCCGGCCCGGGTGCACTGGTCCAGCACGTCCCGCAGCACCCCCCTGCCCGGACGGTAGACGATGCGGTACGAGACCGCGGGCCGGTGCAGCGCGGGCAGGCGGTTGAGCAACGGCCTGATCGCGTAGGAGGCGAGGAAGTACGCCGCGACGGTCAGCGCCGCGAGCAGCGGCAGGCCCGCGGCCGCGGCGGAGCCCACCGCCGCGGTGAGCCAGATCGTGGCCGCCGTCGTCAGCCCCTGCACCCAGCCCCGGTGCACGAAGATCACCCCGGCGCCGATGAAGCCCAGCCCCGACACGATCTGCGCGGCCATCCGCGACGGGTCCAGCACGACGCTGCCCTCGCGCATCACGTCGGCGAAGCCGTACTTGCTCACCAGGGTGAACAGCGCCGCGCCGCTGCCCACCGTCGTGTACGTCCGCAGCCCCGCGGACTTCTGGCGGATCTGCCGCTCGACCCCGATCAGGCCGGAGAGCAGGAAGGCGAACAGGAACTCCAGTACCTGGACCGACCCCTGACCGGACGGCCCGGCCGCCCATTGAACCGCTGCCATAGCCCTGACGCCTCTTCTCCGCCGCACCGCCGGCCCCGGACGTGGTGATCCATGCTAGGGCCCGGTACCCGACGGCACGGCCTCCTCTCGGAAGGCGGGGGGTCGATTCCACGTCAATTCCCGCCGGCTCCCCACCCGTCGGCGCGCGCGGACGGCCTGGGCCGGACCGAGGCGAGCAGGGCGGCCGGGTCGGGGTTCTTCTGGAGCCCCGGCAGCAGCAGTTCCCACAGGTCGCACAGGCGCTCCTCGATGGTGCGCCGTCCGTCGATCGCGTCGGAGACGGTGTGCAGCCCGAAGAAGGCGCAGATCACGCCGTGCGCCGTGGTCGACGGGTCGACCCGGGCGGCGAGCTCGCCCTCGCTGCCCGCCCGTTCGAGCAGGACGCGGACGGTGTCGATCCACCCCACGAACGGCACCGGGAGGTCGGCGTCGATGGCCGCGCGCTCGGACCAGAGCCGGGCGCCGGCCCTGACCACGACGTCGTCGCGGAAGGCCCGCGCCACCGCGAAGCTCAGCCGGACGAGTTGCTCCAGCGCCGGCACCGGCGTGCGGGTGTGGCGCGCGACGAGCTCCGGCCAGGTGGCGAAGTGCGCTTCGATCACGGCGCGGGCCAGGTTCTCCTTGCTGGTGTAGTGGAAGTAGATGGCCCCGCTCGTCCTGCCGGAAGCCGCGCTGATGTCGCTGATGCTGGTGCCCGCGTACCCGCGTTCGTCGAACAATCGCGCAGCTGATTCGAGGACTGACCTCCGTGTCGTCTCCGCCCGATTCTGCACGCGCCTCTGCCTTTTCAAGATCACCCCGGCTTTTCGCACGCACTGTAGTGATCCGCGGGCCGGAGCGCCAACTGACGACATGCGAAACCAAGGAGATTGATATTTTCTGTAAATATGAAGATGCTGGATTTCCTCCCCTCCTCGGCGGCCCGGCATCCTGCCCGACCGCTCAGCTGGTCCCGCACGGTCCCCCGCGAACTGGTCCACCGCGCCGCCGTGGCGGAGGTGCTGCTGACCGACGTCCGGGCCCGAGGCGGCGACCGCTTCGAGGCGGCGGCCCAGTGGCCCCGCTCCCACCCCACCTTCCCGCGCGGACGCGGAGAGCGGCACGACCCGCTGATCGCCGTGGAGACCGCCCGCCAGCTGGGCATCTACCTGCCGCTGCGCCACTACGGGGTGCCGGCCGACACGCACCTGCTGATCACCGACGTGTCCTGCCGGGTCGACCCGGCGGCCGAGCCGCGCGGCGACGGCCCGGCGGCGGTCCTCTGCCGGGCCCAGGTGCACGGCCTGCGGACCTCGGCCGAAAACCACCGGCCCACCGGCATGCGGCTGCGGGTCGACTGCTCCGCGCGGGGAGTGGTGTTCGCCCGGATCGAGGGCGGCACGCGCTTCGTCGAACGGCCCGCCTACCCGGCCCTGCGCGGCACCGCGCTGGCCGGGGGTCCCGCGGACTCCGGCCCACCCCCCGACCCCCCGTCACCGGCGGAGGTCGGCGTCGCCCTGCCCTCCGACGTGCTCGTGACGCGCGCGGGCGGCGGTTCGCGGGCGAGTGATGGTTCGCGGGCGGACGACGCGCTCCTGATCTGCCCGGCCGACCCGGCACACCCGTTCTTCTTCGACCACTCGTCCGACCACATGCCCGGCATGGTGCTGCTGGAGGCGGCCCGGCAGGCCGCGGCGCTGCGGAGCGCGGGGCGGCTGTCGCACCCCGTCGACTACCGGATGAAGGCGGTGCGGTTCACCGAGTTCGCCCCCCTCCCGGAAGTCGACATCACCGAGTACGAGCATTTGTGCGTTTTTCATATTCGTCAGAACGGTCATATCACCGCCGTGGGGTCGCTGGGCTATTGAAGTAAAGACCCGGCAAATCTAGGGCCGCCAAGTTTGACCGCGAAACATATCGATCGTAACGTTGCGATCGTTATGTTCCGGGTCGTTTTCTCCGACCCGGACGCCGAGGCGCGTCGTTCCGCCGCACTCCAGATTCCGGCCCCGGACAGGTCGGCAAAAGCGGCCACGGCCCAGGTCATGGTCGGCCCCCCTCGTCCCGACGCGCACTCCGGCGAATCCCACAGAGCCAATCCCACCTGAAGGGCGTAGGCATGACCGTGGAGAGAATCAACGACTGGACCCCTGCAGCGGTCGTCTTCGACTGCGACGGCACGCTGATGGACAGCGAGTCGCACTGGCACCAGGCCCGTGCGGAGGTGCTGCGAGGCTACGGACTCACGGCCGGACCGGAGTTCACGGCGCGCGCGGCCGGGTTGCACTACTCGGACTGCGGGCGGCTGATGGCCGAGACCGCCGGCGACCCCTCGCTGGCACCGGAGCTGACCGACCGGCTCCTGGTGAGCTTCCGGGCGCTCGTCGACGCCGACCCGGTCCCGATGCCGGGCGCGGCCGAACTGGTCGGCCGGCTCAGCGGGTTCGTCCCGCTGGCGGTCGCCAGTAACTGCCCGCGCGACGTGATCGAGGCCGGACTCGGCGGCGCCGGGCTGCTCGAACACTTCGAGCACATCGTGGTCCCGGCCGAGGGGATCGGGCCCAAGCCGGCGCCGGACGTCTACCTGACCGCCGCCCGGCTCTGCGGCGCCGAGCCCACCGACTGCCTCGCCGTGGAGGACACCTTCTGCGGCATCCGCTCGGCCGTCCTGGCGGGGCTGCGGGTGATCGGTGTCGGGCCGAACCCGTCGGCCGAGGCGCGGGAGGCGGTCGACCTGTGGGTCGCCACCCTGGGCGAGCCGGGACTGCTCGACTGGGTCCGGCGCCGGAGCGCTCTCGCCCTCACCAGCTGAGCAGCCCCCGGCGGGGCGGCCCCTGACCGAACAACCCCCGGCCGAGCAGCGCCCGGCGGGGCGCAAGCCGGCTGGGGAGTCGGCTGGGCGCCGCCCGGCCGGGGCCGGGCGGTCACGGTCCGGCGGGGGCCGGCTCGGGGCCGCACAGCGGATCGGGCCCGCCGAACGCGGTGTCGGTGGACACGGTGTCGGTGGACGCGGTGTCGGTCGGCACGGTGTCGGTCGGCACGGTGTCGGCGGACGCGGTGTCAGCAACGCCGTCACCGACCAGCACGCCGTCCAGCGTCCGCGGCACCGCGTGCGCGGAGGCGAACAGCAGCGCGATGCCCACGGCCCCCGGGTCGGGCACTCCCGAGGCCCGTTCGCCGAGGTAGCTGGCCCGGCCGCGGCGGGCCCGCAGGGCCCTGGTCCGGCGGACGCCCGCCGCGGCCGCGGCGGCGGCCGCGGCGAGGCAGTCGTCCGGGCGGGCATCGGGAGTGCAGCCGCGCAGGGCCAGTGCGGCCGGGTGCAGGGCGTCGACGAGCGTCTTGTCACCCGGCCGCGCCTCCCCCACCCGCTGGACGGCCTCCAGGGCCGCCGTCGCTCCCCGGGCGAGGGCCGGGCCGGTCAGCGGGCCGGCGCCGACGGCCGCCGCCAGTTCCTGGAGCACCAGGCCGAACAGCGGCCCGCTCGTCCCGCCGACCTCGTCCAGGAACGCGCCCGCCGCCGCGCCCAGCGGTACCGCCGCGGCCTGGCGCCCCGGCGGCAGCCGGTCCAGCGCGGCCAGGGCGCACCGCACGCCGGTGAGCAGGTTGACGCCGAAGTCGCCGTCCCCGGCGGCCTGGTCGAGCCGGGTGAGCTCCTCCTCGGTGACCGCGACGGTCTCGGCGAACCGTCGCATCCAGCCCGCCGTGAAGACGCCGTCGAAGGCCTTCGTGCCCGTCATCTCCTGACCTCCTGGTGACCGGGGGCCGGCGCCGATTGCGCGACCGGCCAGGCCGCCGTGTACGCGGGGGCGTCGAGCAGCGCGAGCGTCTGCTCGTCGGCGGCGAGCAGGGTGATCGAGAACCCCCGCATGTCGAGGGCGGTGACGTAGTCGCCGACCAGGCTGCGCGCCAGGCGGCGCCCGCCGGCGTCCAGGACGGCGGCCAGTTCATACAGGACCGCGTACAGCTCCAGGCCGGTGGTCGCGCCCAGCCCGTTGACCAGCGCGACCAGGGGGGCGCGGGCCGGGCGCAGCGCCTCCAGCAGGCGCAGCGCCATCCGGCCCACCAGGACGGCCAGTGGTTCGCACTCCAGGGAGAGTTCGGCCCGTTCGCCGTGGATGCCGACGCCGAACTCGACCGTCCGGTCCGACACCTCGAAGGCCGGCCGGCCGGTGGCCGGGGAGGTGTGTGCGGCGCCGGCCACTGCGATGCTGCGGCAGCGCCCGGCCAACTCGGCTCCCAGCAGGGAGAGTTCCGCCAGTCCGAGCCCGAGGTCGGCGGCCGCTCCGAGGATTTTCTGCACCAGGACGGTGGCCGCCGTCCCGCGCCGGCCGGCGGCGACGGACTCGGACTCGGAGGCGAGGTCGTCGTCCACCAGGACCCTGGCGCACGGTATGCCCTGGCGGTGCAGCCGTTCGGCCGCGATGCCGAAGTTGATCCGGTCGCCGGTGTAGTTCTTCACGATGTGCAGGACGCCGTCCTCGCCGGCGACCGCGCGCGAGGCCTCGAAGATCTGCCGGTTGTGCGGTGAGGCGAAGATCCGACCCGGGCAGGCGGCGTCGAGCATGCCCCGGCCGACGAATCCGACGTGCAGGGGCTCGTGCCCGGAGCCGCCGCCGGAGAGCAGTCCGACCCGGCGCCCGGGGGCCCGGTCACGGGCGCGGACGAATCCGAGGTCGGGGTCGTGGACGACGAGCGATGGGTGGGCCCGGGCGAATCCGGCGAGTGCGCTCGCCACCAGGGCGTCCTGATCGGTTTCGAGGTAAGGGGCCACGTCCGGCTCCGCTCGGTAGGGCGGCCGCGCTGCGCGCGATCGCCGATCACGTTCACCCATGCTTGGGCAGGCGCCCGCGCGCGGCAACCCGCAGACGGAAGTGCGCGAGGGCCCGGGACGGCCGCCCGGCGGGCGGTTCGGGGCCTTCGGGGCGCCGGCGCTTCGAAGGGGCGCGGCACCCACTCGGGTGATGTCGCGCCCGCCGGTCCGGCGGGCCCGGGCCCCGGGTTTCCCCCCGCTTCCGCACGGTCTCCCGGTGTCCGGGCCGTAATCCGTTCCCGGAGTTCCGGTGGCGGCCGGATGGTATCCGGAGTTTTGACATTCTGCTTAAAGTCATACAGTCTTCTCGGCATGTCTGACCGTCACCCGATCGAGTGCGCCGCCATCGAGCTGGCGCTGATCGGCGTGGCCGCGCACTGCGTTTCCGACAATCTCTGTCGCTGAATCCGCCTGTCCCGACGCGTAGCGGTGATCGCCGCCCCGGGACGTCGCCCCTCCCTGCGGGCGCGGTGCCGCTCACTCTCCTCACGGCCTCACTGTCGCCCGCCTTCCTCCGTACACCATCGGTAGCGAAAGGCCCCCTTTCCGATGTCTCGAACCACCTTCACCCCCCGCCGCCTCGCGGCGGCGACCGTCACCGTCGCCCTGGCCGTCGGAGTCGCGGCGTGCGGACCGAAGGGCGACGGCGGTGGAAGCACCGGTAAGGACGCCGCACCGCAGCAGGGCGGCACCCTCACCGTCCTCAACCAGAACCCGCAGGACCAGTTCGACCCCGCACGGCTCTACACCTCCGGCGGCGGCAACGTGCCCTCCCTGGTCTTCCGCACCCTCACCACCCGCAACCGGGCCGACGGCGCGGCCGGCACCAAGGTCGTCCCGGACCTCGCCACCGACACCGGCACCCCCTCGGAGGGCGCGACGGTGTGGACGTACCACCTCAAGGACGGCCTGAAGTACGAGGACGGCTCGGCGATCACCACCGCCGATATCAAGTACGGCATCGAAAGGTCATTCGCCCCCGAACTCTCGGGCGGGGCGCCATTCCTGAGGGACTGGCTGGTCGGCGCCGCCGACTACCAGGGCCCGTACAAGGACGGCCGCGCTCTGGACGCGATCGAGACCCCGGACGAGAAGACCATCACCTTCCGCCTCAACAAGCCCGAGGGCGACTTCCCGTACCTGGCCACCCAGACGCAGTTCGCCCCCGTCCCGAAGGCCAAGGACACCGGGACGAAGTACCAGGAGCACCCCGTCTCCTCCGGTCCCTACCAGGTCGTCAAGAACGAGAACGACGGCGCGCACCTCGTCCTCAAGCGCAACCCCAACTGGTCCGCGGCCAACGACGACCAGCGCAAGGCGTACCCGGACACCGTCGACGTGCAGTCCGGGCTCGACCCGGCGGTGATCAACCAGCGGCTCTCCGCCGGCACCGGCGCCGACGCGGCCGCCGTCACCACCGACACCAACCTCGGCCCCTCCGAGCTCGCCCAGGTGAAGGACGACAAGGCGCTCGCCGCCCGCGTCGGCACCGGCCACTTCGGCTACGTCAACTACCTGGCGTTCAACCCCAAGGTCAAGCCCTTCGACAACCCCAAGGTCCGGCAGGCCGTCGCCTACGCGCTCAACCGCACCTCGGTCGTCAACGCCGCCGGCGGCTCCTCGCTCGCCGAGGCCGCCACCACCTACCTGCCCACCCAGGAGACCTTCGGGTACACGCCGTACGACCCGTTCCCGGCCGGCGCCACCGGCAACCCGGAGAAGGCCAGGGAGGCGCTGAAGGAGGCCGGCTACCCGGACGGCCTGACCATCACGCTCACCCACTCCACCGAATCGGGCAAGGGCTACGGCCCGAACCTGGCCACCGCCGTCCAGGACGGCCTGAAGGCGGCCGGGATCACCGTCCAGCTCGACGCCCTGGACTCCACCAGGTACTCCAAGACGATCCACACCGTCAGCACCGAACCCGGCCTCTTCCTCTCCGGCTGGGGCGCCGACTGGCCCTCCGGCGGCCCCTTCCTCGCGCCGATCTTCGACGGCCGGCAGATCGTCACCGACGGCTACAACTTCAACTCCGCGCAGCTGGACGACCCGTCGGTGAACGACGAGATCGACCAGATCAACAAGATCACCGACCACGCCGAGGCGGCCAAGCGCTGGGGCACCCTGGACAAGCGGATCGGCGACCAGGCCCTCACCGTCCCGCTGTTCCACCCCGTCTACAAGCGCCTGTCGGGCAAGGACGTCCGCAACATCGTCATCAGCGACTGGACCGGCGTGCTCGACATCTCCCAGGTCGCGGTCAAGTAGCGGGCGGGATCGGACGGATCGGTCAGACAACCATGGCTCCACAGGAACCCCAGGCCGGGGAGGCCCTCGCGGCCTCCCCGGCCGCCGGGGGCCGGACGGTGTGGCGGCGGCTGCTCGCGCGGCGCGCCGTCCTCGCCGCCGGCCTCGTCATCGCCCTGCTCGCCCTGATCGCGGCAGCGGCACCGCTGCTCAGCGCGATCGAGGGCCAGGACCCCACCAGCTACCACAACGACCTGCTCGACTCGGCGGCCGGCGGGGTGCCCACCGGCTCCTTCGGCGGCGTCAGCGCCGAGCACTGGCTCGGCGTCGAACCCGGCACCGGACGCGACGTGTTCGCCCGGCTGGTCCACGGCGCCCGGATCTCGCTGCTCGTCGCCGTCGGCGCCACCCTCGTCCAGGTCACCATCGGCGTCCTGCTCGGCCTCGCCGCGGGCCTCGGCAGCCGGCTGCTCGACCAGCTGATCGGCAACACCACCGAGGTCATGCTCGCGCTGCCCTCGCTGGTCTTCGCCATCTCGCTGATGGCCGTCGTGCCCTCCGACTTCCCCCGCCCGCTCCTGCTGACCCTGGTCATCGGGCTGCTCGGCTGGGCCGGCACCGCCCGGCTGGTCCGGGCGCAGACGCTCAGCCTCCGCCAGCTCGACTACGTGGCCGCGGCCCGGCTCGCCGGCGCCACCCGCTGGCGGATCGCCCGCCGGGAGCTGCTGCCGTCCCTGGCCGCGCCCGTCATCACCTACGCCGCGGTGCTGCTGCCGTCCAACGTGATCGCCGAGGCCGGGCTGTCCTTCCTCGGCGTGGGCGTCAAGCCGCCGACCTCGTCGTGGGGCCAGATGCTCTCCGGCGCGACCACCTGGTTCCGCGCCGACCCGATGTACGTGCTGCTCCCGTCCGCGCTGCTGTTCGCCACGGTGCTCGCCTTCACCGTGCTCGGCGACGCCGTCCGCACCGAGCTCGACCCCCGCGCGGCCTCCCGGCTGCGGGTCGGAACGGCGCGCGGCGCCGGCTCGTCGGGCAGCGGCTCGTCAGGCTCCGCATCGTCGGGCAGCGGCTCGCCGGACCCCGCCCGCCCCGGCCCGTCGGCCGCCGCCGCCGAGGAGGCCACCGCATGACCCGCTTCCTGTTCCGCAGGGCCATCGGCATGGTCGGCGTCCTGCTCGCCATCTCGCTGATCGTCTACGCGGTCTTCTACATCGCCCCCGGCGACCCCGCCCAGCTGGCCTGCGGCGAGAAGTGCAGCCCCGCCCAGGTCCTCCAGGTGCGCGAACGGCTCGGCCTCGACGCACCGGTCTACCTCCAGTACGCCCACTTCCTCCAGGGCGTCGTCGCCGGCCGCGACTTCAGCGCCGGAACGGGCCTGCTGCACTGCCCGGCGCCGTGCCTGGGCGTCTCCTACCGCAGCGGCGAGCAGGTCACCGACATGATCGCCGCCCGGCTCCCGGTGACGGCCTCGCTGGCACTCGGCGCGATGGTGCTCTGGCTGGCCCTCGGGGTCGGCACCGGACTGCTCTCCGCGCTGCGCCGGGGCCGCCTCAGCGAGCGGCTGCTGACCGCGCTGACGCTGGCCGGCAACTCCATCCCGGTCTTCGTCATCGGCCTGGTGCTGCTCATCGTCCTGTGCGCCCAGCTCCAGTGGCTGCCGTTCCCGAGCTACGTACCGCTCACCGAGGACCCGCAGCAGTGGTTCTGGGGCCTGCTGCTGCCCTGGGTCTCGCTCGCGCTCATCGAGTCCGCCAAGTACGCCCGGCTGACCCGCTCGTCCATGCTGGAGACCCTCGCCGACGACCACATCCGGACCTTCCGGGCGTACGGCGTCAGCGAGCGGCGCCTGGTGACCAGGCACGCGCTGCGCGGCGCGCTCACCCCGGTGATCGCGCTCACCGCCATGGACCTCGGGACGATGTTCGGGTCCGCCGTGCTGACGGAGTCACTGTTCGGGCTCCCGGGGCTCGGCAAGCTGCTGGTCAGCTCGGTCAGCCTGATCGACCTGCCGACCGTCGTCGGCCTCACCCTCGTCACCGGGTTCGCCGTGGTCCTCGCCAACGTCGTCGCGGACGTGCTCTACGCGGTGACCGATCGAAGGGTGGTCCTGACGTGAGCGCCGAATCCCTGACTCCTCCCCTGGTTTCCCCCCTGGTCGACGTCCGGGACCTGGTCGTCGACTTCCCGGTCGGCGACGGGCACGTCCGCGCCGTCGACGGCGTGGGCTTCACCCTGGAGGCCGGGCAGGCGCTCGGCATCGTCGGCGAGTCCGGGTCCGGCAAGAGCACCGTCGCCTACGGACTGCTCGGCCTGCACCGCGGCACCGGCGCCCGGGTCGGCGGCTCCGTCCGGGTCGCCGGCGTCGACGCCGTCACCGCCGAGGGCGACGAACTGCGGCAGCTGCGCGGCGGGTTGGCGGCCATGGTGTTCCAGGACCCGCTCTCCGCCCTCGACCCGTACTACGCGGTGGGCGACCAGATCGCCGAGGTCGTACGCGTCCACCGGGCCGTCTCCCGCCGAGCCGCCAGGGCCCGGGCCGTCGAGGTGCTCGGCCGCGTCGGCATCCCCGATCCGGCGCGTCGCTCGCGGTCGCGTCCGCACGAGTTCAGCGGCGGCATGCGCCAGCGGGTGCTGATCGCGATGGCCCTGGCCTGCGAGCCGCGGCTGCTGGTCGCCGACGAGCCCACGACCGCGCTGGACGTCACCGTCCAGGCCCAGATCCTCGACCTGCTGCACGAGTTGCGGGCCGAGACCGGGGCCGGGCTGGTCCTGGTCACCCACGACCTGGGGGTGGTCGCCGGGAGCGTCGACCGGGTGCTGGTGATGAAGGACGGCCGGGCGGTGGAACACGGCCCGGTCACCGAGGTGCTGGGCGCGCCGCGCGAGCCGTACACCCGCGCGCTGCTGTCGGCGGTGCCCCGGGTCGACGCTCCGGGCGTTCCTGGCGCTCCTGGCGCTGCACACACCGGGCCTGCCGGGCCTGCCGGAGGCGCCGACGGAGCCGCCGGGCGCACCGGGGGCGACGTCCTACTCGAAGCCACCGACCTGCGCCGGGAGTTCGCCACCCGCGGCGGCCTCACCCGGCGCGCGGCCCCCGTGGCCGCCGTGGACGGCGTCTCGCTCACCGTGCGCGCGGGCGAGACGCTGGGCATCGTCGGCGAGTCCGGCTCCGGCAAGACCACACTCGGGCGGATGCTGGTCCGGCTGCTGGAGCCGACCGGCGGCCGGCTCCACTACCGCGGCCGGGACATCGGAGCGCTCGGGGAGAAGGAACTGCGCCCGCTCCGGCGGGAGTTGCAGATGGTCTTCCAGGACCCGGCGTCCTCGCTCAACCCGCGCCGCAGCATCGGGGAGTCCATCGCCGACCCGCTGCGCATCGCCGGTGAGAGCGACGAGCGCCGCATCCGCGCCCGGGTCGGCGAGCTCCTCGAACGGGTGGGCCTCGACGCCGACTGGTACCACCGCTATCCGCACGAGTTCTCCGGCGGACAGCGCCAGCGCGTCGGCATCGCGCGGGCGCTCGCGCCGCAGCCGCGACTGATCGTCTGCGACGAACCGGTCTCCGCACTGGACGTCACCACCCAGGCCCAGGTGGTCGCGTTGCTGGGCGAGTTGCAGCGCGACCTCGGCCTCGCGCTGGTCTTCATCGCCCACGACCTGGCCGTGGTCCGACAGGTGAGCGACCGGGTCGCGGTGATGCGGGCCGGGCGGATCGTCGAGCAGGGCGACGCCGACGCCGTGTACGACTCCCCCCAGCACGCGTACACCAAGGGCCTGCTGGCGGCCGTGCCGGTGCTGGACCCCGTCGAGGCGACCGCCCGGCGCACCGCCCGGCTGGCATCCGCCGGGGCCTGACCGACGCCCTGACCGATCCCCTGACCGGCTCCCGGCCGGGGCCCGCACCGGTGAGGTGCGGGCCCCGGCCGGAGTGCTCAGCTCAGGCAGCCGACGTGCGCCAGGGCCCGCTTGAGCAGCGCCCCCTGACCGCCGGGCATGTCCTGCTGCACCAGCGGGGAGGCGGCCTCCTGCGGGCTGAACCAGACCAGGTCGAGCGCGTCCTGGCGCGGCCGGCAGTCGCCGACCACCGGCACGACGTACGCCAGCGACACCGCGTGCTGGCGCGGGTCGTGGAACTCGGTGATCCCCAGGGTCGGGAAGTACTCGGCGACCGTGAACGGTTGCAGCGAAGCGGGGATCCGGGGCAGCGCCACCGGGCCGAGGTCCTTCTCCAGGTGCCGCAGCAGGGCGTCGCGGATCCGCTCGTGGTGCAGCACCCGGCCGGAGACCAGCGTGCGGCTGACCGTCCCGTCCGGTCCGATCCGCAGCAGGAGACCGACCTGGGTGACCTCGCCGGCGTCGTCGACGCGGACCGGCACGGCCTCGACGTACAGGATCGGCATCTTGGCGCGGGTGGTCTCCAGCTCCTCGGGGGCGAGCCAGCCTGGCGTGGTTTCCGTCATGTCAGCCATTCGCCGATCGTACGTTCCCGGGCCCCGTCCGCGCCGGGCGCCCCGCCCGTCACACCGTCGAGCGCCGGCCCGACGCGCCGACCCGCCGCACCGCTCTGCCGCACCGGTCTGCCCGGAGGCCCCACCAGAGCGCCCGGAACCGCGCTCGACGGGCACTTGAGGAATCCGGCCCCCGCCCCTCGGCCCAACTAGGGTGCGACGCGTCCGCCCCACCATTCCGTCGACCCGAACAAGCAGCCGAATGACGCCCACCCGAGCGGACGCTCCGCGCCCGAGAGGAGAACCGCCATGCACCTCAAGGTCCTCGGCCCCCTCACCGCCGACCTCAACGGCATCTCCGTCGTCCCCACCGCCGCCAAGCAGCGCCAGATCCTGGCCCTCCTCGCGCTCTACCCGAACCGCATCCTGCCCACCGCCACCCTGATCGAGGAGATCTGGGGCGACGACCCGCCCAGACAGGCGCTCACCACCATGCAGACGTACATCCTGCAACTGCGCCGCCGGATCACCCACGGCCTCGGGCCGACCCCGCACATCACCGCCAAGGACATCCTGACCACCCGGCACGGCGGCTACCAGCTCACCACCCACCCGGACAACCTCGACGTCCACACCTACAGCCTGCTCACCACCCAGGGGCAGCACGCCTTCAACCACGGCCACGACCACCAGGCCGCCACCCACTTCCGGCAGGCCCTCGCCCTCTGGCACGGCCCGGCCCTGGTCGACGTGCGGCCCGGGCCGATCCTCGCCATCGAGATCATGCGCCTGGAGGAGAGCCGCCTGATCACCCTGGAACGCCGCATCGACACCGACCTGCGGCTCGGCCGGCACAACGAGCTCATCCCCGAACTCACCCACCTCACCCACCAGCACCCGCACCACGAGGGCCTGCACGCCCAGGCCATGGTCGCGCTCTACCGGGCCGGCCGGCAGACCACCGCCCTCGCCACCTACCACCACCTGCGGCACCGCCTCACCACCGAGCTCGGCATCCAGCCCTCCCCGCACCTGCAACACGTGCACCACGCGATCCTCACCCTCGACCCCACCCTCAACACCCCGACCACGGCCCACCCGACCACCTACAACCTCTACCCGGCCTGAGCTCCCGCCCCGACCACCCCACCGACCCCCGACCCCGACCACCCACCACCGGCCCGAGCTCCCAGCCCGCCCTCACCCCCAGGACCCGCCATGACCACCGCACCCGAGCAACCCCTCGCCCTGATCACCGGCGGCACCCGCGGGATCGGCCTCGCCATCGCCCGCGAGCTCGGCAGCCGCGGCCACCGCCTCTTCATCTGCGCCCGCACCGGCCCGCACATCACCGAGGCGCTGGCCACTCTGCGCGGCGAGGGCCACCAGGCCGACGGCACCACCTGCGACGTGCGCGACCCCACCCAGGTCAGCGCGCTGATCCGGCACGTGGTGGCCGAGCACGGCCCGATCACCGTGCTGGTCAACAACGCCGGCCGCACCGGCGGCGGGCCGATCGCCACCACCACGGACGACCTCTGGTACGACGTCATCGACACCAACCTCAACGCCGTCTTCCTCGTCACCCGGGAGACCCTCAAACACGGCCACCTCACCGGCACCGCGCACCCGCGGATCATCAACATCGCCTCCACCGCCGGGAAGCAGGCCGTCACCCTCGGCGCCCCGTACACCGCGAGCAAGCACGCCGTGATCGGCTTCACCCGGGCACTCGCCAAGGAACTGGCCCCGACCGGCACCACCGTCAACGCCATCTGCCCGGGCTACGTGAACACCCCGCACACCACCCGGATCCACCACGAGTACGCCACCGCCTACAACACCACCCCCGAGACCATCCACCAGCACTTCCAGACGCACATCCCGCTCGGCCGCTACACCACCCCGGAGGAGGTCGCCTCGCTGGCCGGCTACCTCACCTCCCCGACCGCCGCCAGCATCACCGCCCAGGCACTGAACGTCTGCGGCGGCCTCGCCACCCAGTAACCCCGGCGCAACCCTGGCCGGCCCACGGGAAGGAACCGGGCTCCGGTGCCCGCTGATCAGCGATGACGAACCGTCACTTCTCCAGCGCACCCGTCACCCTGCTGGTGGCCGGCGCCCCGTCGCCCGAGCCCTGCCTGCCCGCCGCCCGCCCGCCGAGACGGCTCGACACCGGCGCGGTCAACGCCGCGCTGGCCCGCACCGCCACCCGCCGGTGGCGGCCGCCACAGCCGCGCGGGGCCGGCCGGCCCCCGGAGTTCCTGCTGGTCGAACTGCAGCAGACGTACGAGGCCGACGTGCTGCGCGCCGCCCTGCGCGCCGTCGCACCGGAAGGCGGGGCAGCAGACGGGGCCCGCCCCACGCCCCAGGGCCGGTCGGACGCGCTCTGGGAGCGCACGGTCGACGGCCCCGACGGGCTCGACCGGGTCCTGGCCGACCTCGGACGCGCCCTCGCCGGTGGAGCACGGCTGCGCGCCGTCCTGGTCGAGGACCGCCAGGGCGGCCTCCGGCGCCTGTTCGTCGGCATCGCCGCCGGACCGTCCGCGCGCGCCGCCGAACTCGTGGAGCGGCTGCGGGAGGCGCTGGCGCACCCGCCGGAGCCCGTCACCGTGCCGACCAGCGCGCTGCAACGGGAGATGCTGCGCCAGGTCATCGGGCGCGCCGACCACGGCGGGCGGCACGTCGAACAGCTGTCCTGGAACTGGCACGGGCCGCTGGACACCGACCGGTTCACCGCCGCCTGGCAGTCCGTGTTCGACCACGAGACGGTGCTGCGCGCCGCCTTCGACTGGGACGACACCGCCGGCGACCCCTGGATGGTGCTGCACGAACGCGCCGTCCCCGACGTCACCCGGCACCCGCACGGCGCGATCGGCTGGGACGACCTCCTGGAAGCCGACCGGCACCGCGGCTTCGACCTGCGCCGACCCGCCCTGCTGCGCGCCACCCTGCTCGACTCCGGCCCGCAGGACCAGGACGACGGACCGGCCACCCGGGTCCTGCTCACCTACCACCACGCGATGCTCGACGGCTGGAGCGTGCGGCTGCTCCTCCAGGCCTTCTACCGCGCCTACCTGACCGGCGGCGTCCTGCCCGGCGGCGAGCGCCGCCCCGACGTCCGCGACCACGCCCGCTGGCTCGACGCCCAGGAAAGCGACGCCGCCCGGCAGTTCTGGGCCACCCGGACCGCCGCCAGCGCCGTCCTCCCGCTCGCCCCCGACCCGGCCCGGCACGGCAGCGGACGCGCCCGGCGCCGGCTCACCCCGTACGAGGCGGTCCGGCTGCGCGGCTGGGCGGCCACCTGGGGGGCGGGCGAGAGCAGCGCCCTCCAGGCCGCCTGGGCGCTGCTGCTCTACCGCGCGGCGCAGTCCCACGAGCAGCGCCCACCGGCCCGGGCGGTACGGGTCGGCTTCGCCGTGACGGTCTCCGGGCGGGGCATCCCGCTGGACGGCATCGACCGACTGCCCGGCGCGCTGCGCAACCCGCTGCCGATCTCCGTCCGGGTCCACCCGAGCACGACGGTGCCGCAACTGCTCGCCGCCCTGCGCGACGACGTGCTCGACCTCGCCGCCTACGAGTGGGTCTCGCCCGGACAGGCCCACCGCTGGAGCGCCACCCCGCGCGGGCAGCGGCCGCACAGCCTGGTCGTCCTGGAACACCAGCCGACCGCCCCGCACCACCTGCGGCTGGAGACCGACCTGGCCGCGCACGGCATCCACGTGGAGAACCCCGTACCGGCCGGCACCTTCACCTCGTACCCGATCACCCTCGCCGCCCACTACGACGCCACCGGCGGACTCGTCCTCACCACCACCCACGACCGCGCCCTGCTCGCCGACCGGGACGCCGTCGAACTCCTCAGCCAGAGCGCCCACCTGCTGCGCACCTTCCCCGACCTGCCGAGCGGCCTCAGCACCTCCGAAGTGCTGCGCTCCACCCTCGCCGGACACCCGGCGCCCCGGCCCGGCGGGCCCGCCGACCACCCGCCGGGCCCGGACGCGCCGGCGGACGCACCGACGGACGGCCCGGCCGTCCGGCTGGAGGTTCTGCGCCGGGCCGCCCGCCCGGGCGCGGGCTGGGTGCTGCTGCTGCCCCCGCCCGACGCCCCGCACACCCGCTACCCCGGCACCGCACGCGGCTGGCCGGGACCGCAGGCCCTCGGCGTGCTCCGCCCGGCCGCCGGCCCGCCGTCACCGGCCGCCTACCGCCCGGTCCTCGCCCCGCTGCTGGAGTCCCCGGCCCCGGTCGCCCTGGTCGCCGCGCACGGCAGCGGCGTCACCGCCTACGAGGTCGCCCGGCTCGGCCCGCCGGCCCGCCCCCCGCTGGTCGTCCTGCTCCCCGACGACGCCGCCCCGTCCGACCTGTTCGCCCTGGCCCCCCTCCTCGCCGGCCCGCCCCCGCCGTGACGCCCTGCCCGCAGACGTACCGTTAGGCATGGCCCGCTTCGTCCTGACCCGCCGTTCGCCCCTGCCCCCGGCCGTCTGCTGGGAGCGGCTGACCGCCTGGCCCCGGCACGGGGACCGGGTGCCGTTCACCCGGGTCACCGTGGTGCGGGGCGGCGGCGGGCGGGCGGGGGACGCCATCCTGGCCCGGACGGCCATCGGGCCGTTCCGGTTCGACGACCCGATGGAGATCGTCGGCCTGACCGCCCCCTCGGCCGGGCGCGACGGGCTGTGCCGGCTGGAGAAGCGCGGCCGACTGGTGCTCGGCTGGGCCGAACTGCGCGTGCAGGCCCCCGGCCAGGACACCGGGGAGACCGGGGAGGCCGCCTGGTCCGAGGTGACCTGGACGGAGGAACTCCGGGTCGCGCGCCTGCCCGCGTTGCTCGACCCGCTCGTGGCCCGCGCCGGGCGCCTGGTCTTCGGCCGGGTGCTGGATCAGCTGCTGGAGCCGGGGGCGGCCCCTACGACCTGACGTCCCGCCAGAGCCGGTACTGCCGGCGGGCGTACCCGCGCGGGTCGGCGTCGGCCATGACGCGGTCGTGCTCCGCCGGCGTTTGGCGACGGGCCCCGCCAGTGGCGTCGGGTCTGCCGCCTACGCCGACAGGATCGGCAGCAACCACGACGCCCGACGACTTCACCAGCATCTGGCCACGATCGCAGCTCGATGAGCCGCCACAGCCCGCGTCCGCTCACGCCAGAAAGAACATCGCCGCAACTCTGGACATCACCCGGACCGAACAGGAGGACCTTTCACTGTGCGACATGGTCACCAGACTCCGCCGCATGATCATCGCCACCCGATTCATGCCCAGCCGCCCAGTTCAGCCCACAAGTAGGAAATCCACACCACCCAACAAGCCTGGGCCAGCACCAACGCCGCGCAAGACCCAGGCTTCGGCGTAGTCGCTCGGCGCCCGGTTCATAGTGATCCGCCCAATTTCCAGGCGCATTGATCAGGCGCATTGATGAGGTTGCGTCGTCGCAATGCGTCAGTGCCAACCTGGTGCCACGGGTGGCGCTCGTCCGGTCCCTCAGCCGCGTGTCAGCTTGAGATGCGGGCTTCGATGCCGTCGAGGAGGAAGTCGAGGCCGGTCCGGAAGGTCTGATCGGCGTCCAGGTGAGGACCGTCGCGGACGACCGTGGCCAGCGCGGGGAATCGGCCCGTGGCGAAGGTGCGCTCCAGGTACGGCCCGGTCGGCCTGACCTGGCCCTCGACCCCAGGCGTCACCCTCCTGGGCGACGCCGCCCACCTGATGCCCCCGGTAGGGCAGGGCGCCAACATGGCGATGCTCGACGGCGCCCTGCTCGGCCTCGCACTGGCCGCCCACCCGGACGACCACCCCGCCGCCGTCGAGGAGTACGAACGCGAGATGTTCGACCGCACCGGCGCTGTCGGCCGACAGTCCGCGGACATGCAGGAGATGCTGGCGTCGCCGGACGCCAGCCAGAAAATGCTCGCATTCTTCCAACCTGCCTGACTGCAAGCGAATACGACGAGGCAACCCAGAGCTTCGGCGTAGCCGCCTGGCGTCAGGTTCGTGACGGCCCGTGGGGCAGGTGGCTCTGGGATCGGAAGCAGGCACAGCTTCCAAGATCATGGACTTCTCCACGTCCCGTGACCCGAGTGGAAGACCGTGTCTGCCGACGCATCATCGCCGATGCCCCGCCCCACCTGCTCGAACGGCTCGGACTGCGGCCCGATCCGCTGCCGCCGTGCCGCCTTCTGTTCTGCATACGTCAACGCGCCCTGTACAGGGGCACGTTCACCCGGTGCCGATCCGGCGGCCGGTGACGCCGACCGGCTGGACGCGCACCCACAGCGGGCGGGAACCGCCGGCCCACGGGGTGGCGCCCGGGAGGGTCGAGAGCCGCTGCTCCTCGTCCGGAGTGTCGGCGTGATGGGCCTCGCCGAGGATGAGGACGCTCCAGCCACGGCTCCGACGGTCGTCGATGTGGTCCACCTCGAACGAGACGGGTGCGCCGTCCTTCGGGGCGGCGGCGCCTCGGGGAGCTGTACGGTAGGCGATCGTCCTGGCGTCCACCACGTAGTTGACCGGGAGCACGACGGGGGCCGTGGCGCCGGGCAGGCCGATCCGGCCGACACCGTGGGTACCGAGCAACTCCCAGCACTGCGGCTCGGTCAGATGGAGCAGCAGGGGGCGCGGATCGGCGTCGTCCTGCCCCGGTGGGGCGTCGGGGCGCCGGCCCGAGAGCAGCTCCGGCCAGGTCATCCCGAGCACAGCGGCGATCCGGACGAGCCCGGGCAGGTCGAACTCCGGCCCCGATTGCAGGAGTTGCCGCAGATAGGAGGGCGACATGGCGGCCCGGTGGGCGAGCATCCGTTCACTCATGCCGAGTTGGTCGCACCGCTGGACGATCCGGCGGGCGATGTCGCCCGGGTCGGTACGACTGGTCATCATTTCAACTCCTCCGTACATGGGAGGTCACGTCCGGAAGAGCGCGACCTTGAGCGCCCCGGTATCGGCGGCGTCGGCGAAGACGTCGTAGGCGTCCTGCATCTCGTCGAGGCCGAAGCGGTGGGTGACCAGGCCACCCACGTCCAGGTGCAGGTCGGTGCCGCAGATGGTGACCGCGTCCACCCTCGCAACGGCGTCGTCCGGGGCTCGAACGGCCGGGTCGGGGACGTTGCCCCAGGTGCGACGGTCGGGTCCGTGGTAGGTGAGCGCTTTCATGCTGCGGTCACTCCTCGCGGAGGGCGGAGCCGGGCGCTTCCGCTCGTTCTTCCAGCGTTTCCCGCGGTCGTACCCGCCGCCAGGGGTCCGGTGGGGTGCTCCCACAGGGCCGATGGGCCCCCTTGCGCCTGACGCGCCGCAGCTGGCGCGCCTACGCTGGTCAGTGGGCACCGAGGGCGAGCCACGGAGGATCCCTTGAGCAGTGCGTCGGAGAGTCCCGACCCCGTGCCGAAGCTACGGCTGGACGAGCTCCTGGAGGAGCTCCAGGCCCGGTTGGACGCCGCCCGCGGTACCCGCGACCGGGTGCACAGCCTGTTGGAGGCGGTGCTGGCGGTCGGGCGCGACCTGGAGCTGACCGAGGCCCTGCAGCACATCGTGGAGGCGGCGGTCACCCTGGTGGACGCCGAGTACGGCGCGCTCGGTGTGATCGGCGAGGACCAGAGGCTGTCCCAGTTCATCCCGGTCGGGGTCACGGACGACCAGGTCAAGCTGATCGGCTCGCTACCGTCCGGGCACGGCATCCTCGGCGAGCTGATCCGCCGCCCTGAAGCGCTGCGGCTCTCCCGTATCGCGGACCACCCGGCCTCTTACGGTTTTCCGGCCAACCACCCACCGATGCGGTCCTTCCTGGGGGTGCCGATCCGGATCCGGGGCAAGGTGTTCGGCAACCTCTACCTGACCGAGAAGCGTGGCGGCGGCGATTTCGACGCCGAGGACGAGTCGGTGCTCGCCACCCTCGCCGTCGCCGCCGGTGTGGCCATCGACAATGCCCGCCTCTATGCCCGGGCACGCCGGCGGCAGCGCTGGTTGGAGGCGAGTGCGGAGGTCACCAGCAGCCTGCTGTCGGGCAGCGGGGAGCAGGAGGTGCTGGACCTGCTGCTCGCCCGGGCCGCCGAGATCGCCGGCGCGGATCTCGCCGTCGTGGCTGTGCCGCGACCGGATGTCGGGGAGTTGGAGGTGCGGATCGCCATCGGCCTCGGCGACCGGGCACACCGCGGTCTGGTGCTGCCGGTCGAGGGCACGTTCATGGGCGCGGCCTTCCGCACCGGCGGCCTCGTGGTGAGTCCCGATGTCCAGAAGGATCCTCGGATCACCGCCGGACCACCGCGTTGGAGGGGACTGGGCCCGGCGGTGGCGGTGCCGGTCGGCACGGCCGAGCGCGGGATCAGAGGTGTGTTGCTGCTGGCCCGGGCGGCCGGCGCAGCGCTGTTCGACGAGGGCGAGTCCGGGCCGCTGCTGGGCTTCGCCGCCCAGGCCGCGGTCGCGATGGAACTCGCCGAGCGGCGCCGCGACTCCGAGCAGATCGCGCTGTTGCAGGAACGCGACCGAATCGCCCGAGACCTGCATGACCTGGCCATCCAACGCCTCTTCGCCACCGGCATGACCCTCCAGGGCGCCACCCGCTTCATCGAGCACCCCGAGGCGACCGACCGTGTCCTGCGGGCCATCGACGACCTGGACGAGACCGCGAAGACCATCCGGGCCACCATCTTCGGCCTGCGTCTGCGCGAGAGCGGCCCAGCAGCGAGCGGGCTGCGTGCCCGGCTCGTCGACGTCGTCGAACGCGCTGCCCGCGCCCTCGGTTTCGCCCCCGCTCTGAGGATGAGCGGCTTGCTCGACGTCGTCGTCCCCACCGAGATCGCGGACGCCGCCGTCGCGGTCCTGGAGGAGGCCCTGTCCAACGCCGCCCGCCACTCCCGGGCGGGCGCCGTGGAGATCTCGGTGGACGCCGACCAGGAGCTGACGATCGTGGTCACCGACGACGGAGTAGGCCTTCCCGAAAACGGTCGCCGCAGCGGGCTCACCAATCTCGCCGACCGCGCCACCTCGCTGGGCGGCACCTTCACCGCCCGTTCCCGTCCTGAAGGCGGCACCGGTCTGGTGTGGAGAGTGCCCCTCGCGCAGCCCTAAGGCTCCGGGTCCAGCACGTCACCGGCCTCCAGCCGAGGCGTCGAGGGCCCCTCAGGGCCGTAGCCGAGGCGGATCAGGATCTGGACGTAGCCGGGACGCCGGTGGGGGTCGCGGGCTTCCCGGCGCAGGTAGGGCCACTCCATGGCCTGGTGCAGCAGGGAGGCTCGGACGCCGTGGACGGTGGCGGCGAGCAGGACGTGTTCCAGGGCGAGGCCGGCTCGCAGCCAGTCCTCGGGGGTGTCGTGCCCGGTTGTCAGGACGGCGATGCACGGCTCGCGTTCGAAGAAGGCGGGGGCCTGGTGCTCGGAGGCGCGGATCGCGGTGAAGTCGCGCATCGGCAGGTGGCCGACGAGGTCCTGCGGGCCGAGTGCGCCGACCGGGATGCCGTAGGGCGGTGCGTCGCCCGTACGGATCCAGCTGCGGCTCTCGGCGCGCTGGGCCTCGTCGGTGATGTTGCGGCGCTCGGCCTCGGCGGTGAGGTGGAGCAGCCGGGTGGTCTCCGCGAGGTCGGGCAGGTGGAGCATGGCGTCCTCGGACCGGGCGGCGGTGGCCAGTTCGTCGAGGACGGCCGGCGGAACGGGTTCGCCGGTGAACGGCGTACGGATGGAGTGTCGGTGCCAGATCGCCTCGTACAGTCGCTCGGTGCCCGGAACGGGCGCGGCGGACGGGGCGTCCAACCGGACGGCGGCGAGCAGATCCGGCTCGGCCGGATCGGGCAGCAGGCGCACCTCGGGTGCCCAGCCGAGGTGCCGGGCAGCGACCCGCAGGTTGAGGACGGCCGCGCCGACCGAGATGTACAGGGCCCGGCCCTGCGGATCGGCGGCGGGGACGGCCCGACTCCGGTCGGCCCGGACCTCCAGGGTCGAGGTGGCCGGCTGGAGGCGGAAGCGCCAGGGCTGGCTGTTGTGGATCGAGGGTGCGGCGACCGCTGCGGAGACGAGCTTCTCCAGTGCGGCGACATCGAGGGCGAGGATGGTCATGACCGCCTCCGTGGGTGGGCGGGTTTCAACTCCACCGTGCGGCCGGGGCCCTGGGCGGCACTTGGGCCGTTCGGCTCAATCTCCTGGCCCATCCGGGCACCGGAACCTCAGTGCGGACGCTGGTGATGCTGCTCGGGCGGCTCGGCGTGGGCGGCGAGAACAGCGGCCTGGAGGCGGCGCTCGACCCCCAGCTTGGCGAGCAGGCGCGAGACGTGGTTCTTCACGGTCTTCTCGGCCAGGTAGAGCTCCTGGCCGATCTGGCGGTTGGTCTTGCCCTCCCCGACGAGAGCGAGGATCTCCCGTTCGCGGGGCGTGAGCCCGGCGAGGGCCGCGTCGGTCCCGCTCTCCTGGTGGTGGCGCAGGCTCTCCATCAGCTGGTGGGTGGTGGCCGGGTCGAGCATGGACTGGCCCGAGGCCACCGTACGCACCGCGCTGACCAGGTCGGCGCCCTTGACCTGTTTCAGTACGTAGCCGGCCGCTCCAGCCATGATCGCGTCGAGCAGGGCGTCGTCGTCATCGAAGGACGTCAGCATCAGGCAGACCAGGTCGGGCATCCGGTCCCGGAGTTCGCGGCAGACGGTGACGCCGTCGCCGTCCGGGAGCCGTACGTCGAGCACGGCGACGTCCGGGCGCAGCGCCGGCACCCGGGCGAGGGCTTGGGCGCAGCTGCCGGCCTCGCCGACGACTGCGAGGTCCGGCTCGGCCTCCAGGAGGTCGCGGACGCCGCGCCGGACGACCTCGTGGTCGTCGAGTAGGAACACCCGGACGGGCTGGGGCGTGTCCATGGCCTGCTCCCTGGGGTGCGCGGGCGGTGACTCCACCGATTCTGCGCGTCCGCGCCACCTGGCGCACCCGTGTCAGTCACGCGGGACGACGGCGATCGGGCACCAGGCGCGGGCGGCGTCCACGCGTAGACGACCCTCAGTGGGACGTCCCAGTTCGTGGCGGTCTTCCGCGCGAAGGCGAGAACGGCTGCGGCAGGATCCCGCTCCTACGCCCGCCCGAGCCCTTCACCGGCGCCGACGTCCTGCTGATGGAGTCCACCTACGGCCACCGGCACCACGACGAGACGGCCGCCCGCGAGTGGTTCTCCCAGGCACTGGAGCGCACCCTCGCCCGGGGCGGCACCGTCGTCATCCCGTCCTTCATCGAGTGGCTGCGCCCGGCGCCGCCACCCAGCACGGTCTACCTCGTCCACGGCGAGCCGGAGGGCTCGGAGGCGCTGCGCGACCGCATCGACCGCGAGCTCGGCTGGACCGCCGTGGTGCCGCGCTCGGGCGAACGGGTGCTGATCCGGTGAGCGGCACAGTCTGAAGGGCGGGGCAGATCGACGCGGTGCGGAGGTGCCGCCGATGAACCGATTCGTCGTCGTGGGTGTGGACCCGTCGACCCGGAGCCGGGCCGCAGTCGACTGGGCCGTCGACGAGGCCTTCCGCCGACGGGCGGACCTACGGCTCGTCCACGCCTTCGAGGCCGCCCAACGGCAGTCCGCGGCCGCGCAGAACCGGAGGCCGGGAAGGTGTCGGCCGACGTGCCGTCGGGATGCTGTGCCTCATGGTGCTCACTCCCCCTCGGCGGCCGCCGGCCAGCGCAGCCGCCGCAGGTAGGGGTCGAAGGACGGCCTGCGTTCGAGACGGACCCGGGCGTCCACGCAGACCGCGCCGTCGGGGCGGAGGATGACGGGGTTGAGGTCGGCCTCGACGAGCTCCGGGAAGTCGTCGGCGAGCCGGGACAGCCGGGCCAGGACGGACCGTACCGCCGCGAGGTCGACGGGAGGCGCCCCGCCATTGCCCAAAAGGAGGGGTGCGCTGCGCAGTTCGGCGACCATGGCGGTCAGGTCGCGCTCGCTCAGCGGGGCGAGCCGGGCCGTCCGGTCGGCCAGGACATCGGCGGCGGTGCCACCCGTCCCGAGGACGACGAGCGGGCCGAAGACCTGGTCCTGGGCCACGCCGGCGAGCAGTTCCACCCCGGGCGCCGCCATCGGCTGGATCACCGCCCCGGCCAGTTCGGGACCGAAATTCTGGGCGAACTCGCGGTAGGCGCAGCGCACTTCGGCATCGGCGGCCAGACCGGTGCGGACGACACCCAGCGCGCTCTTGTGCACCTGGCCGGGCCAGTACGCCTTCATGGCCACCTTCCCCTCGTGCCCGAGCCGGCGCAGACCGGTGGCGGCGACGGAGGCCATGTGTTCGTCCCGGGCCCACACCGAGACGGTCAGCGGCAGCCCGTACGCCTCCAGCAGGTCGGCGGTGGACAGCGGGTCGAGCCAGCCGCCCTCGGGGTGCGCGGCGAGGTAGCCGTCGATCAGACTGCGGGCGGCGCGCCGGTCGCAGTCCGGGGCTTCGGCGGGTGCGGAGGGGACTTCGGCGAGCCACCGGGCGCGGTCCCGGGCGTGGGCGAGGGCCCGGGCTGCGGCAAGGCTGTCGGAGTAGGCCGGCAGCATGCCGCCGTCGGCGCAACCGCGGTAGCGGACGGGCACCTGCTGGTCGAGGAGCACGGCGGCGACCGGGACGCGGCGCCGGGCCGGGCCCTCCAGCAGGGCGCGCACCGGTTCGTGCGCGGGGGTGTCGCACAGCGCCGTCGGTGCCAGGCACACCAGAATCGCGTCGACGGCCTCCTCGCGCTCCAACGCACGCAGGAAAAGGGCGAGTTCGGTCGGACGCACCGCCGCCGTGGTGTCCACCGGGTTGCGGACGCAGGCTCCGGACGGAAGCAGTTCCCCCAGTTCCGCGGGGAGTTCGGGCAGCGTCAGGCCGGCGTCGGCGCAGGCGTCCGCGGCCAGGATGCCGATACCGCCCGCATTGGACACCACAGCGACCGCCCCGCGCGGAGCGGGCAGCGGCTGGGCGTGCAACAGGGCGGCGGCCTCGACGAGTTCCTCGATGCTCCGGGTGGCCGTGATACCCGCCTGCCGGAACAGCGCCTCCCTGGTCACGGTGGGAGTGGCGGCCGCCGCAGTGTGCGAGGCCGCACCCCGGCGGCCGGCCGTCGAGCGTCCGGCGTCGACGGTGAGCACCGGGACGGTCCGGGTCACGCGGCGGGCGGTACGGGCGAAGGCGCGCGGGCTGCCGAAGGACTCCAGGTGGAGCAGCGCGAGGTCGGTGCGACCGTCCGCCTCCCACCACTGGAGCAGGTCGTTGCCGCTGACGTCGTACTTGTCGCCGAGCGACACGAAGCTCGACACTCCGATGCCCAGCCAGGCCAGCCGCGACAGCAGCGCGATCCCCACGCCGCCGCTCTGCACGGCCACCCCAGCGGTACCGGGCCGGGGAAAGGCGCCGCCGAACTCGGCGTCCAGCCGGACGGCGGGGTCTGTCTGGGCCATGCCCAGGCTGTTGGGCCCGACCAGGCGGATGCTGTGCCGGCGGCAGGCACCCATCAGCCGCCGGGCCTCCTCCGCCGAGAGCCCGGAGGTGAGCACCACCAGCGCCCGGACCCCGGCGGCGCCGCACTCCTCGGCCACCCCCGGGACCGCGGCGGCGGGCACGGCCAGCACGGCGAGGTCCGGCACGGCGGGCAGCGCGCCGACGGACGGGTACGCGCGCTCGCCGCCGACCTCGTCCGTGTGCGGGTTGACCGCCCAGACCGGTCCCGCGAAGCCGCCCTGCCGGATCTTTCCGAGGACGGTCCGCCCGACCGACCCCTCCCGGCGGGACGCCCCGACCACCGCGACCGAGGCCGGGCGCAGCAGCGCCGTCAGGCTCGCCAGGTCGGCCCGGCGCCCGCGGTCGTCGACCGCCAGGCGGTAACGCTCGTCCGTCTCCTCCAGCGGGACCCGGAGCCTGACCTCGCCCTGGGCGAAGCGGCGCTGGACGGGCAGGCCGAGGTCGGCGAAGACCTTGTGCACCGCGCGGTTGCCGAACAGGGTGTCGGCTTCGAAGGCGCGGATGCCTGCCGCCCGGGCGGCGTGCACGAGGTGTTCCAGGAGCAGGGTGGCGACACCTCGGCCGTGCCAGGGGTCGGCCACCGCGAGCGCCAGCTCCGCCGTCTCCGGCGGGTCGTCCAGCAGTTCGCAGTCCGCCTCGCCCACCAGTTCCTCCCCCGCCCAGGCGCCGAGCGCCAGCAGGCCGGGGCGCGGCGGCCCGCACAGCCGGTCGGCGGTCTGCCCCGGCGCGGTGCGGCTGACCCCGAAGAACCGCATCCGACGGCTCTCCTCGGACATCCCGGTGGTGTGCAGGTCGAGCACCGCCTGGTGGTCCTGCGGGTCGAGTGGGCGGATCCCGACGGTGGTGCCGTCGGCCAGCAGCGCCTCGGCGGTACTGCGCGGCGGATGAACGGTGGACATGGCGCGTCTCCTCGGCCCTCGCCGATCGGTCTCCTCCAGCCTCCACGCCCGGCCACGGCCACGGGAGGGCCGACCGGCCCCGCCCGCCCGGCCGACCGGCGGCCCGGCCGTGCGCCGTCCGAGGGGCGGGCCGGTCGGGCGTTGCGCAGACTGGGGTCAGGCCGGTCGGCAGCGGAGGTCTCGTCGTGGCAACCGACACACCGGCGGGGTACCCCGTCATGCCCGATCCCTGGACCCTTCGCTACCGGGGCTTCGACCCGGCCGAGGAGGGGCTGCGGGAGGTGCTGTGCGCGGTCGGCAACGGCTACCTGGTCAGCCGGGGTGCCGCGCCGGAGGCGGTCGCCGACGGGGTGCACTACCCAGGGACGTACCTGGCGGGCTGCTACGACCGGGCCGAGTCGACGGTCGCGGGGCGGGTGGTGACCAACGAGGACCTGGTCAACTGCCCGAACTGGCTGCCGCTGACCTTCCGCCCGGCCGGCGGCGCCTGGTTCGCCGGCCCGCCCGCCGAGCAGACCGTGGAGCTGGACCTGCGCCGGGGTCTGCTGACCCGCACCGCCCTCGTGGTCGACGACCAGGGGCGGCGGACCCGGTTGGTCCAGCGCCGCCTCGCCAGCCAGGCCCGACCGCACCTGCTCGCCTTGGAGAGCACGTACACCCCGGAGAACTGGTCGGGTGCGCTGGAAGTCCGCTCGGCGCTGGACGGCGACGTCGCCAACACCGGCGTCGCCCGCTACGGCGGACTGGCCGAGCGCCACTTCGCCTCGTTCGGCCAAGGCGTGGAGGGAGACGGGCTGCTCTGGCTTGAGGCCGCCGCGGCAGGCTCTCCCCTTCGGATCGCCCTCTGTGCCCGGACCAGGGCGCACCGGGCCGAGGTGACGGCCGAGTGCCGCGACGGCTGGGCGGCCCACGTCCTCACCGTGCAGGTCCAACGCGGCCGACCGGTCACGGTGGAGAAGACCGTGGCGCTGCACACCTCCCGCGACCGGGCGATCGAGACCCCGCTGCACGCCTCCCGGCTGCTCACCGCCGAGGCCGGGAGCTTCGACGACCTGCTGGTCGAACACACCGTACGCTGGGCCGAGTTGTGGCGCCGCTGCCGGATCGAGGCCGACTTCGACGGCACCGGTCCGCTGCACCTGAACCTGTTCCACCTGCTCCAGACCTACTCCGAGCACTCGATCGACCTGGACGTCGGCGTCCCGGCCCGCGGACTGCACGGCGAGGCGTATCGAGGGCACGTCTTCTGGGACGAGCTGTTCGTCCTGCGGCTGCTCAACCTGCGCTTCCCCGAACTCGCCCGCGCCGTACTCCGCTACCGCCACCGCCGCCTGAACGCCGCCCGCCAGGAGGCCCACCGGATCGGCCTGCGCGGGGCGATGTACCCGTGGCAGAGCGCGAGCGACGGCCGCGAGGAATCCCAGCAGCTCCATCTGAACCCGCTGTCCGGCCGCTGGCTCCCCGACCACAGCCACCTCCAGCGGCACGTCGGTTCCGCGGTCGCCTACAACGTGTGGCAGTACTACCAGGCCACCGGGGACCGGGACTTCCTCGCCTCGGCGGGCGCCGAGACGCTGCTGGAGATCGCCCGGTTCTGGTCCTCCGCCGCCAGCTACGACCGGGGACGCGGGCGCTGGTCGATCCGCGGTGTGCTCGGCCCCGACGAGTACCACGACGCCTACCCCGGGGCCGACCGGCCAGGTCTGGACGACAACGCCTACACCAACCTCATGGCCTCATGGGTGCTGGCCCGGGCCCAGGACGCGCTGGACGTCCTGCCCGGCTACCGGCGCGAGGAGCTGCTGGAGCGCCTCTCCCTCGACGCCTTGGAGCTGGACCGCTGGCAGGAGGTCGGCCGTCACCTCCACAGCCCGTTCCACGAAGGCGTCCTCAGCCAGTTCGACGGCTACCAGCAGCTGGCAGAGCTCGACTGGGCGGCCTACCGGCGCCGTTACCCCGACCTGCGCCGGCTCGACCGCATCCTGGAGGCCGAGGGCGACACGGTCAACCGCTACAAGGCGTCCAAACAGGCCGACACCCTGATGCTCTGGTACCTGTTCTCCGCCCGCGAGGTCCGCGACCTGCTACGGCGCCTGGGCTACCCCGCCGGCCACGAGCTGCTCCGCCGCACCACGGACTACTACCTGCGGCGCACCGTCCACGGCTCGACGCTCAGCTCCGTGGTGCACGCCTGGGTGCTCACCCGCTCCGACCGCCGCGCGTCCTGGCGGTACTTCCGCGACACCCTGGCGGCCGACCTGCGGGACAGCCAGCGCGGCACCACGGCGGAGGGCGTCCACCTGGGCGCGATGGCGGGCGCGGTCGACCTGCTGCAGCGCTGCTACACCGGTCTGGAGGTCCGCGAGGACGCCCTCTGGCTCGACCCGCACCTGCCCTCCGCCCTCAGCCGGCTGGACCTCGACCTGCGTTACCGCGGCCACTGGGGCCTCACCATCACCGTCGACCGCCGCACGGTCACGGTGAGCCTGCGCGAGGACCGCCAAGAGCCGGTCCTGATCCGGCTGCGCGGCACACAAGCCGTGATCCGACCGGGCGAGGCCCGCCGCTTCCACCTCTGACAGTGATGATGTGACTGGTGGTTCTGCTGATGAGCCTGACTCGCCCTCTGACAGCGGCCTTCACCGCCGCCCGGACCAACCCGGTTCCACCTGCTCCCAGGCTGACTCCCAGCCGTCCTCCGCCCGCTGTTCCAGCCGGTGGCGGCACAGCGCGAAGCCGCCCTCCGCGGCCAGCCCGAGCACGAAGACCGTACCCAGGCCCACCAGAGCGGCGTCCGACAGGATCCCCGCGACCTCCTTGGGGGCGCCGACCGGGTTCCCGGCGTCGTTCAGCCCGACCACAACGGCCGTCCCGGCCGGCGTGCCATCCGGCACCGGGATGGTCCCGCCACCCGGCCCGGCCGGGTACGTCCAGCGGGCCGGAGCATGCGCCCGCGGGCTCCCCTCCCGCAGGTCGTCCGACTGGGCCGGACCCGTGGTGACGGCGGTGACGACGTGCCGGTGCCGGACGACCTGCTGCGCGGTGTGCGTCCCCGCACCGAACACCAGGAGCGCCGCCACCAGAGCCACCACGAGCGTGGCGAGCACCGTCAATGCCAGCGCGGCCACCAACCGGCTGTACGTCCGGTCCACCGGGCGGCAGAGCGGATTGAGGTCCAGACCGACGGCCCGCCGGACGTGCTGGCGCAGCGACGTGCGCGGGGCCGGGTGGCTGTGTGTGGTGGCTGCGACGGACATGGCGCGCCTCCTCCGTGCCGGGGTGGCATGTGCCCTCGCAGATCAGTCTGCCGAGCCCGCTTCCGCCTCCCGAGGGCCTGACGGCCCTGGTGTCGGGCCCGAGGGGTCCTTCGCTGCAGATCGCTCGTCCCCGGCCGGGCCGGCCGTGAAGTCGCCGCGGACGAGGACCACGGGGCAGCGGGCGTACCGGACGCAGTACCGGGAGACCGAGCCGAGCAGCGCGCCGACGAAGCCGCCGAGGCCTCGGCTGCCGACCACCAGCAATGCGGCCCCCGCAGAGAGCTTCACCAGGACCTCGCCGGCACTGCCGTGCTCCACCCGCTGCCGCACGACGGCCCCCGGGCACCGGCCCGTCTCCCGCATCACCACCTCGGCGAGCTCCGACCCGGCGACGGCGTCGGACTCCTCCGGGCACACCGTGATGCCCCGTCCGTAGACACCCGGCTCATCCCAGCTGGTCACCGCCTCCACGACCGCGCCGGTCAGCCGGGCCTCCCCCAGAGCCCAGCGCAGCGCTGCTCGGGACGGACGCGAGCCGTCCACGCCGACGACGATCCGCCGCTCGTCCGTCGTCCGGTCGATGCCGTTCACTTCGTTCACCTCCGTGCAGCGCCGGCCCTCCACTGCGTCCGCATTCCCCAGCACACCGGCTATCGGGTACCCGCCGCTTGGACCGGCGGGCCCCAGGGCCGGGGCCGTCCGGCCCCTGTACAGCCCGCCCACAGTGGTACGCCATGGAGGTAGGGACAGGATCGCCCGTGTGCGCGGCTGCTCGGCCGGGATGATCCTGAAGCGAGGGGCCACAACACGCGAGGCAGCGATGAACACCGAAGAAGCACCGGGAGACACCGAGGCCTGGGTCGTGGCGCAGCCGGGGCCGGTGGGTAGGGCGGGCCCGGGGCCGTTGGTGTGGGAGCGGCGGCCGCTGTCCGCGCCCGGATCGCGGGAGATCCTGGTGGAGGTGGAGGCGTGCGGGGTGTGCCGTACGGACCTGCACCTGGCGGAGGGGGATCTCGCTCCCCGGGTGGCGCGGTGCACGCCAGGGCACGAGGTGGTCGGGCGCGTGCGGGCGGTCGGTCCCGCGGTCGAGGAGTTCACGGTCGGGGACCGCGCCGGGGTGGCCTGGCTGGCCCGGACCTGCGGCAGCTGCGGGTACTGCCGGACCGGGCGGGAGAACCTCTGCCCGGATTCGCGCTACACCGGCTGGGACCGGCACGGCGGCTACGCCCGCCACGTGGTCGCGGACGCCCGTTTCGCCTACCGCCTGCCCGAAGGGCCGCCCGCCGAGGAGCTCGCCCCGCTGCTGTGCGCCGGGATCATCGGCTACCGGGCGCTGGAGCGGGCCGAGCTGCCGCCGGGCGGGCTCCTGGGCATCTACGGCTTCGGCGCGTCCGCGCACCTGACCGCCCAGCTCGCCCTCGCCCGGGGCGCGCGGGTGGCCGCGTTCACCCGGGGTGAGGCGGCCCGACGGCTGGCACTGGAGCTCGGCGCCGAGTTCGCCGGCGACTCGTACGACCCGCCCCCCGAGCCGCTGCACGCGGCCGTCCTCTTCGCCCCGGCCGGCGAGCTGGTGCCGGTCGCGCTCGCGGCGCTGGACCGGGGCGGCACGCTCGCGGTGGCCGGCATCCACCTCAGCGACATCCCGCCACTGAACTACCAGCGGCACCTCTTCCAGGAACGCACGCTGCGCAGCGTCACCGCCAACACCCGGGCCGACGGACAGGCCTACCTGGCCGAGGCCACCCGGACCCGCCCGGTGGTCCACGTACGCCGCTACCCGCTGCGACACGCCGACGCAGCACTCGCCGACCTCGCCGCGGACCGCGTGACCGGGGTCGCGGTGCTCGTCCCGGAGTAGGCGAAGGGGACCGGGCCCCGACAACCGTGGCAACATGCGCGCGGCGCGATCGGCTCGCAGCCGACGTCTGGCGGCGGGCGGCCCCGGTCGCGGTGGGCCGCCCCCTCGAAGACATCGGGGCCCACCGGGATCAGCGGCCGGGTCATCCGCCCCGACGGCCCTCCGACCGTCGCACCCGAGCAGGAGGAACGGATCCCGCGATGACCACGCTCGCGAGCCCGCCCGGCTGACCGTGCACGCCTGCACGGTTCCCCAACCCCCTCCCTCGACCCCTCGACGCCACGCCATACGGCCCGTCTCCCCCCGAAAAGACGGGCCTGCGGACATCCGACTACTCCTCCGACGGGTCCAGGATGTCCTCGACCCGCCGACGCGGGCTGGCCACACCGGGCGGGCCGTAGCCGAGGCGCAGCACCAGTTGGACGTACCCGGGCCCCTCGTCCGTATCGCGCAGACGCCAGCGGGTGTCCGGGATCTCCACGGCCTGGTGCAGGACGGAGGCACGCAGGCCGTGGTCGGTGGCGAGCAGCCAGACCCGTTCCATGGCCTGTCCGGTGCGCAGCCAGTCGGCCTGGCCGTCGAGGTGGGTGGTGAGGGTGGCCAGTTGCGGCAGCGCCTCGAAGCGTTCGGCTGGGGTGGCATGACGCGGCGGGTGTCCGGCGAAGCCTCGCATCGGGACGCGGGCGTCGCGGTCGTGCGAGCCGAGGGCGGCCAGCGGGATGCCGTCGTAGGAGGGCTCCAGCCGTAGCCAGCGGCGGGTCTCGGCCTCGCGGGTGACGTCGGCGGCCATCGCGGCCTCGGCCTCGGAGGTGAGGGCGAGCACGCGACGCACCCCGTGCTCCTCCAGCACGGTGAGCGTGACGCCTTCGTCCCGGCCTGCCGAGATGAGGTCGGCGATCAGTGCCTCGGGGACGTCCCGGTTGGTGAACGGCTGCCGGCTGGAGTGGCGCCCGGCAATGGCCGGGTAGAGGTCGGCACCGAAGGGCTGCCGTGTGCGGGCCTGCGTGGAGAGGTCGAGCACGGCACACGGTTGCGCGCCTTCGCCGGACGGCAGCAGCCGGACGGCGGCCTCGCGGCCGAGGTGCGCGGCGGCCACGCGCAGATTGAACAGGGCAGCGCCGATCGAGATGTGCAGCGCCCGAAGGTCCGGGTCGGCAGCTTGGACGGCCCGGCTCAGGTCGGCGTGGACCTCCAGCCCGAGCCGGTCGGACGTGGGGCGGAAGCGCCAGGGCTGGCTGTTGTGCAGCGACGGCGCCAGGCCTCCGGCTTCGGCCAGCAGATGCAGGTCCGCGATGGTGAGGGCGGTTTCGGTGGTCATGATGATTCACTCCCAGCTCCCGGATCCCGGCTCCCAGCTCCCGGCGGGGAGCGCCGGTGATTCGAGCATCCGTCGGGTCGGTGGCGCCGGGCGAGGGTCCTACGGCCCTGGTCTCATGACCGAGCGGGCACCGATGCTCACCGATGCGTCCGGCCTCGTCGGACAGGTCCGCGCCGACCCCGCAGATAGGGCCCACCGGAGGGCCGAACAGCCCTGCTGTCTCGCACCCGGCGGCAGTCTGCTGGACGGGAGAGGCCCGGTTCATCGTGCCGGGCCCTGAGTACCGGAGGCACGGCTGTGCTGACCGACGACTCCCGCACCGCCACCCAGCAGCTGATGCACACCACCAGCGGACGCACCATCGCGGTGTCCCGCTTCACTCCCGAGGTCCTGCCGGACACCGGCCGCATCGTCCTGACCGTCCGCGCACCGATCGGCGCGACCGAAAAGCCCGCTCGCACGATCGAGATCACGCGGGGCGGTTGACCTGACCGGCCGGGCGGGCCCGAGCCCGCCCGGCCCCGAGAGGACCGGACATGAGCACGAACACCACGACTCCGATACGCACCAAGCGGTGGAGCCTGCGCCTCGACCTCTTCGAGGAAGGTGACACCACCAAGGTCCACGCCGTCCTCGACACCGGCGACAACACCCTGGAGTCCCGCACCACCGCCCGCCGTAACCCGCACGACCCGCTCGTCCCCGAGATCGGCGACGAGTACGCCGCCGCCCGCGCCCTGATCGACCTCGGCCACCAGCTCCTCCGCGCCGGAATCGCGGACGCCGCCGCCAACGACCGCTCCCTCGCGGGCTGATCGGGCCCGTAGAGTTCGCGGAGCTTCCGCGAACCGTGGTAGCCGGAGAACATCAGGCAGGTGGACGACTACGTCCTGTTGGGGCTGCTCATTCACAAGCCGTGCCGAAGCCACCGGCGAGATGGCCGCCGTCCTGGACGGTGAGCTGCGCGGCGGCTGCGAGAACCGCGATGCCCTCTACACGGGGACGCCGACCGGCCTGTTCCACCCCGGCCCTCAGCCCGAATCGGTCAAGTCGGAGAAGGCCGACCAGATCCGCAACCGGCATGAGCTCGCGCCCGTGGCGACCGTCCGCCCAAGTTTCGACAAGAGCGTCCATGATCGACCAGCAGTGCGCACGGGGCTGCACGTCGCCCGCCGCCTCTTCGAGGAGATCCGGCAGCGCGGATTCCCCGGCTAGGAGCAGGTCGTCCCCGTCTACGTGCGCCTGGCTGCGGGAGGCAATCCCCCGCAGCCAGGGGCCACTCCGTCCTCAGCCTGCCCTGAACCGTTGGAACAACAGTGCGGCCTGGAGCCGACTGGTGACGCCGAGCTTGGTGTTGATCCGGCTCGCGTAGGTCTTGACCGTGGAGACAGCCAGGCCGAGGCGCTCGGCGATGGCGGTGTTGGGCAGGCCCTCGGCGAGCAGGTCCAGCACCGCGCGCTCCTGTTCGGTGAGGGTGGCCGGCGCGGTCGCGGTCGAGGTGGAGGCGCGGGTGCGCATGCCGTCGAGGCCGTGGCCGCCGGAGGGCAACAACAGCGTCTGGGGCGGTCCGCCCGCGGAATTGACGATGGCGATGCGCAGTGTGTCCGGGTTGACCTCGACGGTGACGTCCACTTCGGCGTCCGGAACGTGCTTGTGGGCGTTGGTCAGTGCCTCCTGGACGATCCGGTAGGCCGCGTACTGAACGTCCTGTTTCGGTTTGAGGGTCGGCGCCGGGCGGGGTGGGTGTCGGTGGGGAGGGTGTCGAGCCAGCCGGTGAGTTTGCGGTTGTTGGCGTGGGCGATCTGGCAGGCGAGGAGGCGGGGCTGGGCGAGCTGGGCACGTTTCTGGACGGCTACCTGCGCGGGTGGCTGCCCGACGGCCCGGATCGACCTGGCCATGCTGCTGGTCAACCTCGAGCGGTCCGACGAGTCCGAGGCGCTGCTGCACGAGCTGATCGCCTCGGCGCACCCCGTGGCGGCCGGCACCGCCACGGCCTTGCTCGGCGTGCTGCTGCTGTACACGGACCGGTGGGAGGAGGGGCGGGCCCACCTGAGGGCGGCCGTCGACACCGCCAGGGGACCCGCGCTCCAGCTGGCCCGCTTCCACCTGGCCAAACTGCTGATCGAGCAGGACGAACCGGAGCGGGCCGCCGAACTGGTGCATGCGGTGGTCGAGGACGAACCCTCGGAGGCGACCGAGGCCGCCCGGGCCACCCTCGCCCTGCTACTGGTACGAGCCGGGAAAGCGGAAGAGGCCGCCGAACTGGTCGCAGGCGATGCCGGTTCCGCCGACCCGCGAACCAAGGAGACGGCCTTCGCCGAGGTCGGCGAGCACCTATTCGACGCTGTCTGGCCCAGCCTGATCCGGGTCGGCTGGGACGAGACCGGCGGCACGGTTGGCTGTCCTGCCCTGCCAGGGGGTCGGGGGAAACGATCTTCAGGGTTGTGGGAACGAACCATCTGCCGGCTGGGTGAAGTCGCAGGTCAGCGGATTGTGTCGGTTCCCGACCAGCAGCACCCCACACCCTCCTCAACCCGGCACACCGCATGATCCGTGTCATGTGAGGCCTCAGGACATTGTTGACGCGGTGTTCTCGGGACTCTCTCGACGAACCCTCGCCCAGGACGGCGCCTCGGGAACGAACTTCACCGGACTCCAGGACCGGGATCGTGCCCCGACGGGAGGGTCGCCCGGGGCGGCTGGGTCAGGCCCGGGTGGGGTGGGTGAGGGTGTGCCAGGCGTTGTAGCCGCCGAGGAGGTCGAAGACGTCGGTGTGGCCGTGGTGGCGCAGCAGGCTGGCGGCGATGGAGGAGCGGTGGCCGCCGGCGCAGTGGACGACGAGTGGGTGGTCGGTGGGGATCTCGTCGAGGCGGGTGGGGAGTTCGGTCAGGGGGATGTGGAGGGATCCTTCGATGGAGCCGGTTTCGCGTTCGCCGCAGGTGCGCACGTCCAGGACGGTGGGGGGCTGGTCGCCGGTGAGGGCGGTGCGGAGTTGGTCGGCAGTGAGGCGGCTGGCGGGGGTGACGTCGTCGGCGAGGGCGGGCAGGGCGTTGTCGGGGTTGCTCAGGTAGCCGGCGATGTGATCGAAGCCGATGCGGGCGAGGCGGGTGACGACTTCGTCCTCGCGGTCCTGCGGGGCGATGATCGCGATGGTGCTGTCGGGGGTGAGGACGGTGCCGGCCTGTTCGGCGAAACGGCCGTCGAGGGGGACGTTGACGGCGCCGCGGACGTGTCCGGCGGCGAAGTCCTGGGGGTTGCGGGCGTCGAGGACGACGGCGCCGGCGGTGCGGGCTTCCTTGAGGCCTTCGGGGCACAGGGGGCGGGCGGCGTTCGTGGGGTCGAGCAGCGGGTGGTCCTGCCGGTTGAGGGCGGCGTCGTGGCCGAAGTAGGCGGGGGCGGTGGACTGGCCGGCGGTGACGATGCGGACGAAGGTGTCCTGGTTCATGGGCTGGCAGGCGTAGTTGGTGCGGCGCTGGGTGCCGATGGTGGAGCGCTTCTCGGTGGAGAGGTTCTTGCCGCAGGCGGAGCCGGCGCCGTGGGCGGGGAAGACGAGGGTCTCGTCGGGCAGGCCCATCAGCTTGTGGTGGACGCTGTCGTAGAGCATGGCGCCGAGTTCGTCGGCGGTGACGCCGGTGGAGGCGAGCAGGTCGGGGCGGCCGACGTCGCCGATGAACAGGGCGTCGCCGGTGAGCACGCCGTACGGGACGGTGTCGTCGGGCTGCTCGAAGACGAGGATGCTGATCGACTCGGGGGTGTGCCCGGGGGTTTCCAGGATCTGCAGGGTGACGTCGCCGAGTTCGATCCGTTCGCCGTCGGCGAGATGGCGGATGGGGTACTCGGTCTCCGCCCGGTGGCCGTAGCCGATCCAGGCGCCGGTGCGGTCGGCCAGTTCGAGGTGGCCGGCCAGGAAGTCGGCGTGGAAGTGGGTGTTGATGACGGCCTCGACGGTCAGGCCGCGGGCCTCGGCGTCGGCGACGTACTCGTCGACGTCGCGGCGGGGGTCGACCACGACGGCGCGGCCGGTGCGCTCGTCGGCGATCAGGTACGAGGCCTGGGAGAGGCAGTCGAGATAGAACTGGGCGAAGTACACGGGAAACCTCCTGGGCGGCGTCGGGCGCCTCGGCGTGATTTCGATACCCCCACCGGTATATGTGCCAGCATACCGCCCCACGGTTGATACGGGGCGGGGTATCGCCGAACGAGGTCGATAATACCCCCAGGGGTACTATGGTGGACATTGCGCGGGACCGGCCGCCGCCACCGGAGACGGGTGGCACCGAGGAGGCACCCCCGCCTTCGCCCTTTCGGCGGCCCGGCCCACACCAGACCACACCATCGGAGAACCGCATGCCCCCGCTGTCGCCCAACCCCGGGCAGACCACCCCCGCCCAAGCCCACCAGCTCGCCCGCGCCGGCGCAGCCGTCCTGCTCGACGTCCGGGAGCGCGGCGAGTTCACGGCCGGCCACGCCCCCGGCGCCCTCCACCTGCCGCTGATCGCCCTGGCCGCCCGCGAACCGCTGCCGCCCGAGGCGGACGGACTGCTCGTCCTGGCGATCTGCCACTCGGGCAACCGCTCCGGGCGGGCGGCGCAGCTGCTCGCCGAGCGCGGCGTCGAGGTGCTGAACGTCGTCGGCGGCATGGCCGCCTGGGAGCGGGGCGGGCTGCCGGTCACCACGCCGGGCGGCAGCAGCAGCGGTGGCAGTAGCGATGGCGGCGGGAACTCCAGGGGCGCCGGGGACGCGATATGACCGCGCTGCTCCTGGCGCTGGCCGCCGGGGCCGTGGTCGGCCTCGCCCTCGGCGGCCTCGGCGGGGGCGGCAGCATGCTCGCCGTCCCCGCGCTGGTCTACCTGCTCGGCTTCAGCCCGGCCCTGGCCACCACGGCCGCCCTGGTGATCGTCGCCGCGACCTCGCTGACCGGCCTGCTCGCGCACGCCCGGGCGGGCCGGGTCCGCTGGCGCACCGGCGCGCTGTTCGCCGCCGCCGGGCTGCCCGCCGCCACGGCCGCCGGGGCACTCTCGGCACACCTGCCCGGGGCGCTGCTGACCGGCGCGTTCGCGGTGCTGGCCGGGTTGGCCGCCTGGCGGATGCTGGTGCCGCCGAAGGCCGCCCCGCAGGAACGTTCCGCCGCCGGGTGGGGCCGCTCGACGGCGACCGGCGCCGGGCTCGGTGCGGTCACCGGGCTGCTGGGGGTCGGGGGCGGGTTCCTCGCCGTCCCCGCGCTGGTCTCGGTGCTCGCCTTCACCATGGCCGAGGCGGTGGGCACCAGTCTGCTGGTGATCACCGCCAACGCGCTGGCCGCGCTGCTGCCCCGCCTCGGCGCGACCGGTGCGATCGACTGGGCGGTGGCCGCCCCCTTCACCGGGGCCGCGATCCTCGGCGCCTGGGACGGCAAGCGGCTCGCCGACCGGTTCAGCGGGCGCACCCTGCAACGGGCCTTCGCGTTCGCCCTGCTCGGCGTGGCCGCGCTGATGCTGGTCACCGCCCTGCGCTGACCCCGGGCGGTTCCAGCCCCGGGCGCGCGAACCCGGAAGGCGAGTCCGGAGGGCGGCAGCCGACCGTGCGCCGACCGTTGACGCGGCTCGGATAGGCATGTGACATTGCACATGTCACCCGACGCCGCTCAAGGGATTTGAACGTTCAAACCCCTGCCCGCGCACGCCGCCCCGCCCCTGACGCACCGCCAGCCGTCCGACAGGAGAGCCCCCATGCCCCCCACCCGCGCCCCGCGCCACCGACCGGTCCGCGCCCTGCCCCCGGGCTCAGCGGTCCTGGCTGCCCTGGCCGTCCTCGCCGTCCAGGCCGTCGGCGCGGGACCGGCCCGAGCCGACGGCGCGGCCCCGCTGGTCGACGGCGGCGGCTACGTCCTCGGCTCCGCCCTGGACGGCAGCTGCCTCGGCCCGCAGTACGCGCAGCCGGCGGCCGGCACGCCCGTCGTCGGCGCGGCCTGCCAGGGGCTGCTCAGCCAGCGCTGGCAGCTGCACCGCACCACCGCCGGCTACCGGCTGGTCAACGCCGCGAGCGGACGCTGCCTGACCCTCGACGGCACCGGGCGGCGCCCCGGCACGGCCGACTGCGGCACCGACCCCGCCGCCGAGACCTTCGCCATCTCCCCGGCACCGGGCGGGAGTCACACCCTGGCCGCGCACGGCGCCTGCCTCACCACGGCAGGCGACCACGAGCAGAGCAACGCAGCGGACCGCGAGCAGAGCAGCGCCGCCGACCGCCGCCGTTGCGACGCCCGGCCCGCCCACCGCTGGACCCTCACCCGCAGCGAACCGCTCACCCTCACCGACCCCGGCTTCGAACAGGGCACGGACGGCTGGACGTTCACCGACCACACCGGCGTCGCCACCAACAACCCGCACGGCGGCACCCGCCTCGCCTACCTCGACGCCGGCTCCGGCCACCGGATCGCCCAGCAGGTCACCGCCGTCACCGCGGGCAGCTACGACCTGTCCGTCTGGATCGCCACCGGCGGCGCCGGCGGCACCTTATCGGTCAGCGTCAACGGCACCGTGGTCCGCTCGCTGACCCTGCCCGAGCAGCCCATCTACGCGAAGTACACCCTGCCCCGGGTGCACGTCGCGGCCGGCGACCGGCTCACCCTCGGCATCGGCTCCTCCCCCACCGGCTGGGTCAACGCGGACGACGCCGCCGTCGCCCCGTCCGCCCCCAGCGACCCGAGGATCAGCTCCTCGGACCCGGAGGTCGTCGCCCTGTTCGACTGGGCCAAGACCAAGGCCAACAGCTGGGTGCAGCAGGCCGGCACCACCGGCGTGCTCAACCAGGACGAGAACAACCCCGGCGGCACCGGCACCACCACCTACGACACCACCTACTGGGCCGGCTACCCGTTCCGCTCCGACTTCTACAGCCGCGACTTCGCCCACCAGCTGGTCGGCGCCCACCTGCTCGGCCTGGACGCCGAGAACAAGACCATGCTGCGCGGGTTCGCCGCCTCCGCCACCGAGACCAACAAGCTCTACCCGGTCTGGGCGCTCAACTTCGACGCCAGGACGTACGGCAGCATCGACTACCGGAGCCCCGACCGCTTCGTGCGCGAGCTGCCCGCGCCGTTCGAGCTGGTCGAGAAGGCCGGCGAGGCCTACCGGTGGACCGGGGACCGCGACTACGCCGACGACCCCGCGCTGAGCGGCTACGTCCGCAACACCCTCGGCCCCTTCATCGCCCAGCACCCCGGCCCGGTCGACAACGGCGGCCTGCCCATCCCGCAGGCCACCAGCCGCAGCATCTTCGCCGGCACCGCGAGCTATGCCGAGAACGCCACCAGCACCTACGCCGAGGCCGGTGACGCGATCGGTGCCCAGTACCAGGCGTACCTCGCCGCCGCGACGCTGGCCACCGCCCAGGGCGACACCGCCGCCGCCACCGGCTACCGGCAGGCCGCCACCGCGCTGCGCGACTACGTCAACACCACCTGGAGCGTGGACCGGCAGCAGCCCGGCGAGGTCGTGCACGGCTACGACACCACCGGCAAGCCGGTGACCGGCTGGGGCTACGAGTCCAGCGTGCTGATGCCGGTCAAGCAGCTGCTCGACCCCGGCCCGCGCCGGAACGCCCTCCTCGCCGCCATCGACGCCGCCGACTCCGGCCCGCAGCGCTCGACCAACCTGGAGGCCTACACCTACCTGCCCGACGCCTTCTTCGCCAACCAGGACGGCGACACCGCCTGGAAGTGGATGCGGCAGATCTACCAGGGCGTCGACCAGCTCCACGCCACCGGGCGGCTGCTCAACGGCGACTACCCCGAGGTCCCGTTCACGCTGCTCGGCCAGACCGTGCAGGGCCTGCTCGGCGTCGAGCCCGACGCCGCCGCGCACACCCTCGTGACCGCCTCCCGGCTGCCCGCCTCGATGGGCTGGCTGGAGGTCGCCGACATCCCGGTCGGCGCGGGCTCGGTCACCGTCCGGCACGACGGCCACCGCAGCAGCACCGTCACCAACACCGGCCGCGCGCCGCTCACCTGGGAGGCCCGCTTCGCCGGCCCGCACGGCGGGATCACCGTCGACGGCAAGGCCCGGCCCACCCGCACCAGGACCGTCGACGGCGTGAGCTACACCTACGCCACCGTCACCGTCGCCCCCGGGCGCACCGCGAGCGCCGCCGTCACGGACTGACCCCCCCCAGCGCACCACCCTTCCGGCCGACCGGCCCCCAACCGGTCGGCCGCACACCCCGCTCCACCCGACGCACCGTCACCTCCCCCACACCCTCAGGAGCGCGCATGCGCCACATCCCCCACCGCCTCGCGGCACCCGTGCTCGCGCTGGCCCTCGCCGCCACCGGCCTCGGTGCCCTCACGCTCGGCACGGCCGCCCCCGCCGCCGCCCTGGGCAACGGCAACGCCCTCACCCCGCCCATGGGGTGGAACTCCTGGAACTCCCTCGGCACCGAGGTCACCGAGGACCAGGTCGTCCAGACCATCGACTTCATGGCCGCCAACGGCCTGGTGGCGGCCGGCTACGACACCGTCACCATCGACGACGGCTGGTCGCTCTGGCACCGCGACGGCCAGACCACCGACCTGGTCCGCAACGCCGACGGCGGGCTCCAGCTCCACGACGCCGCCGGGAACCCCGTCAGCGGCACCGACGGCACCGGCAACGACCCCACCACCGGCCACCTCCTCCCCCGCCCGGACCACTTCCCCGCGCAGACCGTCAACGGGCGGACCGTCAACGGCATCGAGTACCTCGCCCAGTACGCGCACGGCAAGGGCATGAAGTTCGGCCTCTACGCCACCGACACCTACCTCACCTGCCAGATGCACCCCGGCAGCCTCGGCCACGAGAGCACCGACGCGAGCGACTTCGTCTCCTGGGGCGTCGACTACGTCAAGTACGACGACTGCCCCTACGGCCCGCAGATCACCGGCCCGGACGGCCACAACTACTTCACCCAGGGCGAGGGCAAGGAGCTCACCCGCTCGATCTACGCCCGCGTCCAGACCTTCCAGCGCGCCCTCGACGCCGCCTCCGCCGCGCAGGGCCGGCCCAAGGTCACCCTCAGCGTCTCCGCCCAGCCCGCCCACACCGGCGTCCCGTACCTGCTCGCCGCCGACGACCCGGCGCGCACCGACCCGGTGGTGCAGGCCGCCGGCACCGCGCCGTTCCAGGCGCCCGGCTACGCGCCGACCGGCGTCTGGTGCGGCCAGGTCGCCAACCTCTGCCGGATCGGCGGCGACCGCGACAGCGAGCTCGACGGGGTGCTCTGGAACGGGCAGTTGCAGACCGCGCTGCAGTACCCCGGCAACGTGCGCCCGGGCAGCTGGAACGACCTCGACATGATGTTCACCGGCTGGCAGGACGTCTACGGCGCCTGGGGCACCACCGACACCTGCACCTGCCACAAGCCGTTCACCGACGACGAGTCCCGCACCGAGACCTCCGTCCTCGCGATGCTCGCCGCCCCCCTGGTCTCCGGCGCCGACCTGCGCACCGCCGCACAGTCCCAGCACAGCGCGGACGGCCACACCTGGTCCACCGGGATCGACGCCGCGAGCCTGGCGGTCCTGAAGAACCGCGACGTCATAGCGATCGACCAGGACGCGCTGGCCAAGCCCGCCACCCTGGTCGGCGCCAAGCCCGCGAACGCCACCGCGCCGGTCGTCCTCCAGCGGCGGCTGGCGAACGGCGACACCGCCGTGCTGCTCGTCAACCAGGACCCGGCCGCGAGCCGCACGGTGAGCACCAGCCTCGGCGAGCTCGGCCTCACCGGGCCCGGCTACACCGCCAAGGAGCTGTGGACGGGCGCGAGTTCGACCGTCACCGGCACGCTCGGCGCCTCGCTGGCCCCGCACGGCGTGGCGCTGTACCGGCTCAGCGCCCGGCCGGCCACCGGGCCGGCCGCGGTGGTCGACGACGGCCGCTACCACGCGATCGGCGCCGGCGGCAGTGGCGGCCTGGTCCTCGAAGTGGCGGGGACCTGCAGCTCGCCGCTCGGCGCCGTCGCCGACGTCAACACCTGGTGGCCCACGCACACCTCCGAGCAGTGGACCTTCACCAGCAACCCGGACGGCACCGTGCGGATCGCCGACAACTGCGCCACCGCCACCCACGCGCACACCGTGCTCGCCGCCGGCACCGACCCCGGCAACAGCGCCTACCTGCTCGACTACTCGCCCGGCAACCGCTGGCAGGAGTGGCGGGTCACCCAGGACGGCGCCACCGGCACGCTCACCATCACCAACGTCGCCACCGGCCTGGTCCTCAACGCCCGCACCGGCACGGCGGGTTCGACCGTGACCACGGACGCGGCCGACGGCGCCGCCCCCGGACAGGGTTGGGCCGTCGTGTCCTGACCTCGCCGGCGCCGACGCCCGCGCCCTGATCACGCCTCCTGACCGCGTCTCCTGATCACGCTCCCGGGCGCTCCTCCACCACGACGCCGACGCCCGGCCAGTGGCGTACCAGGTCGGCGAAGAAGCGCTCGGCGTCGATCGCCGCCTCGGGCGGGTGGACGCCCGGGGCGTGGACGCCGCTGTCCAGGAGCTGGGCGAGGCCGAGGGCCGCCGGCACGCCGGTGCTCTCGGCCATGTCGCCGAGCAGGGCCTCGGCGCCGGTGAGCCGGGCGAGGACGGTGACCGGCCGGCCCTCGCGGCTGCCGGTGGCGGCGGCGAAGAAGCCGGGGAGGCTGCCGGGGCCGGGGAAGCGGGCCGCCCGGGCGGCGGCCCGCAGGGTGCGGCGCAGCGTGGGGCGGTCGAGGTCTACGGCGGCGGTCTCGTTGCCGAGGCGCCCGGCGTCGAGGTCGTCCCGCAGGACGTCCAGGTAGGCGGCCGTCCTGGCGGTGACGACCATGAGGTTGGCGGCCGCGCCGCCGGGCCGCAGGCTGCGGTGCAGGGTGACCGGTTCGGGGTGGCCGACGGTGTACGCGGTGCCGCGGTGGCCGCCGGGCAGGTCGAGGGCGACCGGCCGCAGCGGGGGCCGCTGGACGATCCGGCCGCCGTCGACCACCGCGACCGTGCCGCTGATCTGCTGCATCCAGTGCACGGCGGCCGCCAGCGGGGCACCGTCCGGTCCGATCAGGGAGGTGTCGTCGGGTTCGGCACCCGCGTCGACGGGCCAGGCGGTGTAGAGGTCGGTCAGGGTGTCGAGGCGGGCGGCGGCCCGGACGGCGAGCAGGTTACTGACGCCGGGGCTGGCGCCCATGCCGATCACGGCGCGGACGCCGGCGGCGCGGGCCTCGCCGTCGAGTTCCAGCATCGCGACGGTGGGTTCCCAGTCGTCGCAGATGTCCAGGTAGTGGGTGCCGGTGCGGATCGCCGCGCGCAGCACGCCCAGGCCGAAGCGGTAGTACGGGCCGACGGTGTTGAGGACGGCGTCGGCTTCCGCGAGGGCGGCATGCAGCTGCGCCCCGTCGGTGACGTCGACCTGGCGGGCCCGGACCGGCACCGGGCCGCCGGCGAGGGCGGCGGCGGTGCGGCGGGCGGCGTCCGGGTCGCGGTCGGCGATCACGAGTTCGTGGACGCCGGGCAGTCGGGCGGCGACCCGGGCGGCGACGCGTCCCATCGCTCCCGCTCCGCCGAGGGCGAGCACTCTCATCGTCGTTTCTCCTTTCGCCGGCTGCGTCCACCGGCTTTGCGGCTGGGCCGTCAGCGCTGCCCGAGCGAGGTCAGGAAGCCAGCGAGGTCAGGAAGCTGCGGTGCTCGTCGAGGTAGCCGGGGCTGAAGAGCGAGCGGGGTGCGGCGATCGCGAGGAAGGTGCTCTCCAGTTCCGAGTCCTCGACGGATTCGGGGACGATGTTGTGCGTGGCGTCCGGGTAGCGCTTGACCCGGAGCTGGCCGGGCGTGGTGAGGATCCTGCGGTAGCCGGCCTCGGTGTCGTCGCTGTCGACGTTGATGTCGCGCCCGCCGAGGAAGAGCAGGACCGGCACCCGGAGGGCGGCGAGGTCGTCGCTGGCGTCGGAGGTGTGGTTGCGGCGGTTGAAGTCCCAGCGCTGCGGGGTGAGGCCGTCGACGTCGCCGCCGCCGGCCCGGTACTGCTCGAAGGTCTGGCCGGCCCGGAGGGCGGCGAGGTTCCGGTCGCTGCGCGCGATGGCGGCCGCAGTCTCGGCCGGGGTGGCGTGCTTCTTCCTGAGTTCGGCGAGCAGGTTGTAGCGGCCCTGCTGGAGCCAGTTGACGGCGGGGGCGACGGCGATCACGAACTTGACGTCCGGGGACTGCCGGGCGGCCTTGGGCATCACCCAGCCGGCCTGGCTGGCGCCCCAGAGGCCGATCCGGGCGGGGTCGATGCCGGGCTGCTTCTTTGCCCAGTCGATCGCGGCGACGGTCTCGTCGGCGCGGTCCTGGATGCTCTGGTCGAGCCAGTTGCCGGGGGCGCCGTCGACGCCGGGCTTGTCCCAGGAGAGGGAGGCGTAGCCGGCCTTGGCGATGGCCTCCCAGATCGGCCGGTAGAAGGTGTCGTGGGTGGCGTTGGTGGGGCCGTCCCCGTGGACGAAGACGACCAGGCCGGCGGGGGTGCGGCCGCCGGTCGGGCGGGCGAGGACGCCGTGCAGCGGCTGTTTGCCGCCGGTGATGGTGACGCGTTCCTCCTTGAGGTCGTACTCGTTCTGGTACACCACCCAGCCGCCCGCGCCGAGCAGGAGCACCACCACGGACAGCAGTGATCCCCAGAGCAACCATCGCCTGCGCATCTTCACTCACCAATCTCTCGTTCTCAAAACGAACGTATCAGATCTGAACGCATTAGGATGGTCGCCATGGTGGAGATTCCGACCCGGGTGCTGGTCGAGGCGATGGTCCGCACGGACGGCACGGTCGACTGCGGCGACCTGTACGCCGTGGCCGGCCTGCTCGGGATGACCGACCAGCAGGTCCGGCTGACCGTCAAGCGCCTCACCGACGACGGACGGTTCGTCCAGGAGGGGCGCGGCCGCCGGGCCCTGCTGCGGGCCACCGCCGAGACCCGGCGCTCGATCGACCCCGACGTCGAGTACGTGGCACTGATGTACGCCCAGGACCGCGGCCGGGCCCCCTGGGACGGCGTCTGGCACCTCGCGGGATTCGCCGTCCCCGAGCACGCCCGGCCCGCCCGCGACGCGTTGCGCGAGGCGATCCTCCGGCTCGGCGGCGCCCCGGTGCAGAACGGCCTCTACGTCTCGCCGCACCCCTGGGAGGAGGACGTCCTCGCCGAGGCCGCCGCCCTCGACGTGCGCGGCCACCTCACCCTCCTCACCAGCCGCGACCTGCGCACCGGCGAGACCGACGATCCCCGCGCGCTCGCCCGGCACTGGTGGCCGCTGGACCAGGTCGCCGAGGGCCACCAGCGGCTCACCGAGGTCGCGGCCGACCGCCTCGCCCGGCTGGAGAAGGGCCTCACCGGATCCGAACTGCTCACCGTCGCCCTGGAGTTGGCCGCCGCCTTCACCGAGGCGATGGAGCCCGACCCGCTGCTGCCGCCGGAACTCCTGCCACAGCCCTGGCCCGGCACCGCGGCCCGCGAACTCGTCGCCCGCTGCTGGGCGCTGCTGCTCGCCGACCCCGGGCCGGGCACGACCCGGCTGTTCGACGCCTACGCCGAGGTCGTCGCGGCCGTCACCGCGTAGCCGCCGGACCCGGCTCGGGCGCGGCAGGTGCGGCAGGTGCGACCGGCTCCGGCAGGGTGCGGAACAGCAGCCAGCTCAGCACCGGCATCAGCACCAGCGGCAGCAGGGCGGTGCGCAGCGAGGTCGCGTCGGCGAGGCCGCCGATCACCGGGCTCGCCAGGCCGCCGATGCTGACGGTCAGCCCCAGCGTGATCCCGCTGGCGGTGCCGATCCGCGAGGGCAGGTAGTCCTGCCCCAGCGTGACCTGCAACGAGAACGGCACGTACAGGCCCGCCGAGGTCAACGCCACGAAGACGTACAGCGCCGGGCCCGGCACCAGCACCACGCCCGCCACGGCCACCGCCGCCACCAGGTACGACCAGCGCGCCACCGCGACCCGGCCCCAGCGGTCCGCCAGCGCGCCGCCCAGCACCGAACCCACCGCGCCGCCCGCGTACAGCACCACCAGCGCCGCGGTGCCCGCCGCCGTACCGCCGCCGACCCGCTGGGTGGCGAACAGCGCGAGGAAGGTGCTCAGGCCGGTGAAGGCGATCGAGCGGCACACCACGGCCAGCGACAGACGCACGAACGAGGCCCGGTCGTCGGCCCCGGCCACCGGCGCCGAAGCCGCCCCGGCGGCCCGCCGGCGCTCCAGTTCGCGCAGCACCGGCAGGCACAGGACGGCGCCCGCGAGCGCCGGCAGCACCAGCAGCGGGGTCAGCCGCAGGCCGCCGCCCGAGACCAGCACGGAGACCAGCAGCGGGGCCGCCGCGAAGCCCAGGTTGCCGCCCAGCGAGAACCAGGCCATCCCCCGGTGGCCGTCCCGCGCGGCCAGCCGGGCAACCCGGGCGGACTCCGGGTGGTACGCGGCCACCCCGACCCCGGACAGCGCCACGAAGGCCAGCGTCAGCGGGTACGAGCCGCTCACCCCGCTGAGCGCGATGCCCACGCCGCCCACCAGCGTGCTGACCGGCAGCAGCCAGGGCAGCGGGCGGCGGTCGGTGATCGCGCCGAACAGCGGCTGCGCCACCGAGGAGAGCAGCGAGGCGGCGAGCACCACACCCGAGACGGCGGCGTAGCCGTAGCCGCGCTCGGCCACGAAGAACGGGACCAGGGCGGCCACCGCGCCCTGGTAGACGTCCACGCAGGCGTGTCCGAGGGACAGCAGGGTGATCGAGGAGTCCCGTTTGCCGGGTGAGCTCTTCGGATTGTCAGGTGTGCTGGATGTATTGGACGCACTGGGCGTAGTGATCGGGAGATTGTCCGGCGTTGTCTTCGGCATGCCGACATGCTCGGCGCAGCGGCACCTGTCGGGCTTCCGATAATCTGCCAGGTGATGCCGAACATCCGCCACGACCCCGTCGCCCCGACCCGCGCCCAGAGGCTGGCCTCCGGCAGCGGGATCGACGCCCACCGCCACGACGACCACCAGATCGCCTACGCGGCCAGCGGCGTGCTCGCCATCACCACCGACGCCGGCTCCTGGGTCGCCCCCGGCACCCGCGCCATCTGGGTCCCGGCCGGCACCGTGCACGCCCACCAGGCCCACGGCGAACTGGACCTCCACCTGGTCGGGCTGCCCGCCGCCGAGAACCCGCTCGGCCTGGACCGGCCGACCGTGCTCGCCGTCGGGCCGCTGCTGCGCGAACTGATCGTCGCCTACACCCGCACCCCCGAGGACGACAGCCCCGAACGGGCCCGGCTGCGCGCCGTCCTGCTCGACCAGCTGCGCGCCTCACCACAGCAGCCACTGCACCTGCCCGCCCCCGCCACGCCGCTGCTGCGCGCGGTCTGCGACCGGCTGCGGGCCGACCCGGCCGACCAGCACACCCTCGCCGAACTGGGCCGGGCGGTCGGCGCCAGCGACCGCACGCTCTCCCGGCTCTTCCGCGCCGACCTCGGCATGACCTTCCCCCAGTGGCGCACCCAGCTGCGGCTGCACCACGCGCTGGTGCTGCTCGCCGAAGGCCTGCCCGTCACGGCGGTCGCGCACCGCTGCGGCTGGTCCTCCGCGAGCGCCTTCATCGACGTCTTCCGCCGCACCTTCGGCCACACCCCAGGCCGCCACCCCACCTACTGACCCGGAATTGTCCGCCGCTGGTGGCAGGGTGGGGGGGCATGTGCGGTCGCTTCGTCTCCACCACCACGCCCCAGGACCTCGTCGCCCTGCTCGGGGAACTGCGCTGGGATCCGGCCGAGTCGTTCGCGCCGAGCTGGAACGTGGCGCCCACCGACCCGGTGCCCGCCGTCCTGGAACGCGTCGACCGGGAGAGCGGCGAGCTGCTGCGGCAGCTGCGGCCGCTGCGCTGGGGCCTGGTGCCGTCCTGGTCCAAGGACCCCTCCGGCGGCGCCCGCATGATCAACGCCCGCTCGGAGACCGTCCACCTCAAGCCCGCCTTCCGCAAGGCCTTCACCACCCGGCGCTGCGTCATCCCCGCCGACGGCTACTTCGAGTGGCGCGAGGTGCCCGCCGCCGCCGACCGGAAGAAGTACAAGCAGCCGTACTTCCTCAGCACCGGCTCGGTCATGCTGATGGCCGGCCTGTACGAGTTCTGGCGCGACCGCACCCGGCCCGAGGAGGACCCGGCGGCCTGGCTCGCCACCGCCACCGTCATCACGACCGACGCCACCGACAGCGCCGGGCGCGTCCACGACCGGATGCCGCTCACCATCGCCCCCGCCGACCTGGCCGCCTGGCTCGCCCCCGACCTCACGGACTCCGACGAACTCCACCACCTGCTGCGCCGCCCCACCGACGGCGCCCTGCGGGTGAGGGCCGTCTCCCCCGCCGTCAACAGCGTCCGCTCCAACGGCCCGGAACTGCTCGCCCCCGCCCCGGACCCGCTGGGGCTGGCGGACTGACGTTGGGTCCGACCCATGTCCCATGCCCCGGCACCACCATCGCCTCCACCGGGACCATCACCCTCGACGCGGCCGCGCCTGCTCCGGAGCTCTGATCCGTCTGCCGGGGGCGGGTGACTGGCCACCACGGACAGCCAGCCTCCCGTGGTGTACTACGTGTTCACCGTTCAGGCACAAGTCCCCATCAGGAGCGAACCGTTCGATGAGTGCCACCTGCCCCCAGTGCACCGCACCGGACCAGTCCGTCCTCATGGCGCACGCCCTGGCGGACACCACCGCGCCACTCGACGACTCGACGCGTGCGCTGCTGTACCCGCCGCCCGAGCCGCAGCCCGCCCCTGCCGAGCTGAGCACGGGGGCGATCGTGCTCTTCGTCCTCGCCGCGGTCTTCGGCCTGCTCGGGGTCCTCTCGCAGCTCCGCGACGACGAGGACCTGAGCGGCTACGACTCCGCCTACCAGCTCGGCTACCACATAGGCCCGTTCATCCTGCCCGCCGTCCTGCTGGTCATCGGCGTGATCGTGCGGACCGTGTCGCGAAGCCGCCACAGGCGAGCGGTCGAACAAGGACTGCCCGAGCAGCGGGCGCTCTGGCAGCGGCATCTCCACGTGTGGCAGTCAGGGTGGCTGTGCCGGCGCTGCCAGGTCGCGTTCTTCCCTGATGCGTCGATCCGGCCCGACTTCCCGGCCTCGCCCGCGATTCCCGTGGAGCAGTTCCCGCTCTGGGTGATGACCGCCGCCGAACGGGCTTTCGCCGGGCAGGGCCAGGCCTGACGCCGGCGCCGGGGCGCACCGGCTCGGCCGTCGAAGCGTTCCTCGACACCCGCGACCGCGCCGCCGAGGGCCCGGCCCGCATCAACCTCGGTGTGGCCCTGGCCGCGGCGGGCCGCCCGTCCTGGTGGCGTGCCAGGTGGGGACGGTGTGCATGATCATCCGGGTACGCTACCGTCCGGTACCGACAGTGGTGCGCCCGGCTCCGGGTGACCGGCGGAATCCGGTGACACGGCGCCCGCCCGCGACTACGGTGGGCGGGCGGAACCGTACGTGGGGGTGAGGGCGCCGAAGTGTTGATGTCCAGGACGACGCATGTCCGGCCCGAGGGCGGCCTGCCCGACCACGAGGCCTTCGACCAGCGCCGCCGCCCGGTCTCACCGGCCACCGCCGGGAACCCGCACGCCGAGCAGCGGGCGGCCGTGCTGCCGCCCGAGGCGGCGCGGGCCGCGCTGACCGTCGAGGCGAGCGCCCCCGCTCCCAACCTGCCGCCCCGCGCCGCGGACCGACTCGTGGGCCGCGACGGCGCGTTGCGGGCGATCGCCGAGGCGCTGTCGGACGGCGACGGCAGCGGGCTGGTCACCCAGGCCACCACGCTGCACGGCCTCGGCGGGGTCGGCAAGACCACCGTCGCGCTGCACTACGCCTACGCCGAAGCCACGCACTACCGGCTGATCTGGTGGATCACCGCCGAGTCCGAGGAGCAGCTCGCCGAGGCCTTCGCCGACCTCGCCGTCCACCTCCACCCCACCTGGGCCCTCACCGCCCCGCCCGGCCAGCAGGTCGAGTGGGCGCTCGCGTGGCTGCGCGCCCACGACCGCTGGCTGCTCGTCTACGACAACGCCGAGGACCCGGTCCACCTCACCCCCTATCTCGGCCGGCTGCTCGGCCGCGGCCACCAGTTGGTCACCAGCCGCCGCGCCGGCGGCTGGCACCCCGGCATCCGCCCGGTGCGGATCGACGTCCTCGACGCCCCCGAGGCCACCCGGCTGCTCTGCGGCGCCGCCTACCCCGGGGCGCGGGCCGAACAGGCCGAGGTGCTCGCCCTGGCCGACGAACTCGGCCACCTCCCGCTCGCCCTCGCCCAGGCCGGCGCCTACGTGCAGCAGACCGGCACGACCTTCGCCGCCTACCGCGAGCTGCTGCGCACCAGCAGCCCGGCAGGCCCTGACGCCGGCTCCGGCACCGGTACCGGCTCCGACACTGGCTCCGGCGCGGTGGCCACCGTCTCCCGGCTCTGGCACACCACCCTGCGCACCGTCCAGGCCACCACCCCGTTCGCCGTCGAGCTGCTGCGCACGCTCGCCTGGTACGCCCCCGAGGCGCTGCCGCGCGAAGCCCTGACGCCCTTCGGCGCGCGCCGCCCGGCCGAGGTCGACTCCGCACTGCGGCTGCTCGCCGACTACAACCTGATCACCCTCGGCGACACCGTCACCGTGCACCGCCTGCTCCAGGGCGTGCTGCGCCGTTCCGACGGCGCCCGCCCGCTGCGCCGGCGCGCCGAGCAGCAGCTCGCCGAGGCCGCCGCCCGGCTCTGGCCGACCGCCGGGCCCCGGCTGCGCCGGGCGCTGCTGCCGCACATCCGCGAGCTGGCCGCCGGCGGCCCGTCCGAGCAGCCCACCCCGCAGACCGTCGCGCTGTACCGGCTGGCCGCCGGCGAGCTGACCGACCGGGCCCAGCGGGTGTTCGCCATCCCGCTGGTCACCGCGATGGCCGACGGCCAGACCCGCCTGCTGGGCGCCGACCACCCCGACACCCTGGCCACCCGGGGCCGGCTCGCCGAACTCCACGCCCGGGCCGGCGATCCGGCCCGGGCCGTCGCGCTCTGCCGGGCGGTGGTGGCCGACCGCACCCGCCTCCAGGGCCACGACCACCCGGCCACCCTCGCCGACCGCAGCACCCTCGCCCACGCCTACCGCAAGGCGGGTGAACACCGGTGCGCCGTCGAGGAGTTCCGCGCGGTGGTGGCCGACCGGGCCCGGGTGCTCGGCGCCGACAGCCGGGAGACCCTCACCAGCCGCGCGGGCCTGGCCTACGCCCTCCAGGTGGCCGGTCAACACCAGGCGGCGGTGGCGGAGTTCGAGCGGCTGCTGGCCGACGCCGGCCGGGTCCTGGACGACCCCGACCACCCGGACATCCTGGCCCACCGCAACGGGCTCGCGTACGCCCAACTCACCGCCGGACAGCACCGGTTGGCCATCACCCTGTACGAGCAGGCGGTGGCCGACCGGGCCCGGGTGCTCGGCGCCGACCACCCCGACACCCTCACCAGCCGCGACTGGCTCGCGGCCGCCCACGTCGTCGCGGGCGACCACCGGGCCGCGGTCGCCGGGTACGAGGCGCTGGTCGCCGACCACGTCCGGGTGCAGGGGCCGGACCATCCGCAGACCCTCTTCGCACGCGGCCGACTGGCGACGGCCTACTGCGAAGCCGGGCACCCGGCTTCGGCGGTCGCCCGGTTCACCGATCTGGTCCGCGACTACACCCGCGTCCTCGGGCCCGACCACCCCCACACCCTGGACGTGCGCAGCGGTCTCGCCCACGTCCACCGCGAGGCGGGCCAACTCCGGACGGCGGTGGACGAACACCGGGCGCTGGTCCGCAGCCGCTCCCGCGTCCAGGGGCCGGACCACCCCGACGCCCTGGAGGAACGCAGCAACCTCGCCTACGCGCTGCGCGTCGCGGGCCGGACCGACCACGAACTGGCCGAGTTCGAAGGCCTGGTGGCCCACCGCGCCCGCATCCAGGGCCCGGACCACCCGGACACCCTGGACGAACGGTCCAACCTCACCCGCACCCTGCTGCTGGCCGGGCGCCCCCGCGCGGCGCTCGCCGAATGCCGACGGCTCCTCGCCGACCGTGAGCGGGTCCACGGCCCCGACCACCACGAGACCTTCGAGGCCCGGCTGAGCCTGGCCCGGGCCCTCGGCGACGCCGGCGACCACCGACAGGCGGCGGAGCTGTGCGACCGACTCGTCGCCGACCGGCTGCGGGTGCTCGGCGCCGACCACCCCGCCGTCCTCCACACCCGTGGCTGGCAGGCCTGGCTGCACGGCGCGGCGGAGCACCACCGGCAGGCCGTGGAACTGCGCACACGGCTGGTGGCCGACTACGACCGGGTCCACGGCCCCGACCACCCGCAGACCCTCAACGCCCGCACCGGCCTGGCCTACGCCCTCCAGTGCGCGGGGCGGATCCGGGAGGCGCTCGCCGAACGCGAACGGGTGCTAGCCGACCTGACCCTGGCGCTCGGCGCCGGGCACCCCACCACCCTCAGCGCCCGCCTCCAGCTGGCGCGGACCCACGACGAGAGCGGCGACCACCCGCGCGCCGTGGAGCTGTACGCGGAACTGGTCGCCGACTGCGTCCTGCTGTACGGCGAGGAGCACCCCCGCACCCTCAGCGCCCGGTGGTGGCTCGCCTCCGCGCACGGGGACGCCGGGGAGCACCGGCGCGCGGCGGACCTGTACGAAGCGCTGGCGGCCGACCGCGCCCGGCTCCAGGGCCCCGACCACCCGGAGACGCTCAACACCCGCTGGTGGCACGCCGACAGCTGCCGGGAGGCGGGCGACCACCGGCAGGCCGTCACGCTGTCCGAAGCCCTGGTGGCCGACCACGCCCGCGTCCACGGACCGGAACACCCCGACACCCTGGGCGCCCGCCTGGCGCTGGCGCAGGCACTCACCGCCGCCGGCCGGCACCGCCGGGCGCTGGAGCTCCACCAGGAGCTCGTCGCGGACCGGGCCCGGCTCCAGGGCCCCGACCACCCGGACACCCTCAATGCCCGCTGGTGGCTGGCACACGACTGCCAGCGGGCCGGCGACCACCGCCGCGCGGTGGAGCTGTACGACGCACTGGCGGCCGACCGCAGCCGGATCCTCGGCGCCGACCACCCCCAGACCCTCACCGCCCGCTGGTGGCAGGCGAACGGCCACCAGCGGGCCGGCCACCACCGCCGCGCGGTGGAGCTGTTCGACGCACTGGTGGCCGACGACACCCGGATCCGCGGTGCCGACCACACCGAGACCCTGGCCACGCGCGCCGGACTGGCCTGGGCCACCTCCGCCGCGAAGGACCACCGCCGCGCCATCGCCCGCTACGAGGCCCTGACCGCCGACCGCACCCGGATCCACGGCGCCGACCACCCACTCGTCCTGGACGCCCGCGGCTCCCTGGCCTGGGCGCACGGCGAGGCGGGCGAGCACCGCCGCGCCGCAGAGCTGCACTCCGCGCTGGTGGCCGACCGCACCCGGCTCCAGGGCCCCGACCACCCCGAGACCCTCGACACCCGGCGCTCGCAGGCGGCGGGCCACCGCGAGGTCGGCGAACTCGACCGCGCCCTGGAGCTGTACGAGGCACTGGTCGCGGACCTGGCCCGGGTCCTGGGCGCCGACCACCCCACCACCCTGGACACCCGGCTCAGCCTGGCCCGGACCTGCCGCGACGCGGCCGAGCACGACCGCTCGGTGGGCCTGTTCCGGGCCGTGGTCGCCGACTACGAACGGGTGCTCGGACCGGACCACCCCGACACCCTCGACGCGCGGCTCGGCCTCGCACGGTCGGTGGTGGCGGCGGGCGACCACCCCGCCGCCGCCGAGCTGTACACGGCGCTGCTGGCCGACCAGGAGCGGGCGCAGGGCCCGGACCACCCGGACACGCTCACCACCAGGTGGTGGCAGGCCGCCGCCCACCGCGACGCGGACGACCAGCGCCGCGCGGCCGAGGCCTTCGGCGCCGTCGCCGCCGACCGGGCCCGGGTGCTCGGCGCCGACCACCCGGACACCCTCAACGCCCGCTGGTGGCAGGCGTCCTCGTACCGCGCGGGCTACGACCTCCAACGCGCGCTCGACCTGGCCGCGCCCCTGGTCGCCGACACCGAGCGGGTGCTCGGACCGGACCACCCCGACACCCTCGGCACCCGGTTCCTGCTGGCCTGGACGTACCGGTCGGGCGGCGACCACCGCCCCGCGACGGAACTCGACGAGGCGCTGCTGCGGGACCGGATCCGGCTCCAGGGCCCGGACCACCCCGGCACCCTCGCCTGTCGCGGCAGCCTCGCCCAGGACCGCCGACTCGCGGGCCTCCTGCACCAGGCCGAGGCCGAACGGGAGGCACTGGCCGCCGACCGTGCGCGCATCCACGGCCCCGACCACCCGGACACCCTCCACCAGCTCTCCCAACTCGCCGAGACCGTCCTCGCCACCGGCGAACTCGACCGCGCCACAGCCTTGTTCACCGAGCTGATCGCCCACCGGAGCCGGGTCCAGGGCGCGGACCACCCGGACACCCTCGGCGAACGCTCCAGCCTCGCCTCCACCCACGCCCGCGCCGGCCGGCAGCGGCAGGAGATCGTCGAACGGGTGATGCTGCTCGCCGACCACGAGCGCGTACACGGCCAGGACCACCCCGACGCCCTCACCGCGCGCGCCGACCTCGCCCACGCCCACCGCCGCCGCTGGGAGCACGACCGCGCCGACGCGCTCTACCGCGCTCTGCTGGCCGACCGCACCCGGATCCTCGGTGCCGAACACCCCGACGCCCCCGACGCCCTCGACTCCCTCGACGACCGGGACAGCATCGCGCTCAACCTCGTCGAGGCCGGCCGGTACGCGGAGGGCGCCGACTGCTACCGGGAGGTGCTGGCCGCCGTCGAATCGGCCCTCGGTCCGGAACACCTCCTCGCCCACGCCGTGCGGTACGGCCTCGCCCAGGCCCTGGTGCTCGCCGGGGACCACGCCGGCGCGATCGCCGAACTGTCGCCCCTGACGCCGGACTGGACCCGACCCGCCGGCCCCGCCCTGCCCGGCCTCGTCCGGTCCGGGTGCGTCCTCGCCCTCGCCCGCCACCTCAACGGGGAGCACGACGCGGCGGTGCGCCTGGCCGCCACCCTCGCCGCCTGCGCGGACGACGCCCTCGGCAGCACCGACGACGCCACCCTCACCGCCCGCGAGGCCCACGCGCTGCTGCTGGCCTGCGGCCCGCGGCCGCTGCGCGCCGTCGTCCGGCTGGAGGAACTCGCCGAGGAGTGCGCCGCGAGCCACGGCCCCCGCAACTCCCTCACCCTGAGCATCCGCCAGAGCCTCGCCCACGCGCGGCTGCGGGCCGGCGACGCCGTCGGGGCGGTGCGGGTGTACGAAGGCATCGTCGCCGACCGGATCCCGGCCGGGGCACTGCTGACCGGACACCGGCAGGCCGACGACGTCGCCGTCAGCCTCGGCACCCTGCGCCCCGGGCTGCTCCCGGTGTTCCCCACGCTGGCCGTCGGCCTGGCCGCCGCGCTCGCCGCGAGCGGGCGCCGGGACGCCGCCCAGGGCCTGCTGGCGGCCGTCCACACCGCGCGCCGGACCCTGATGGGCCCCGGCCATCCGCTGGCGGTGGAGAGCCGGACGGCCCTGGCCCGACTCGACGGCGGCGCAGCCGAGTCGTCGACCCGACTCGACGGCGGCGGGCCGCAGTCGCTGCCCGCCGCACCCGTCCGCGCGGAGCTCGGCCCGGAACCGTCCGAACCGGCCGCGCTGATCCGGCGCTCGCGCGGGTCGCGGCACCGCCCCCCGGCGCCCGCGCCGGCCAGGACGGCCTGGCGGCCCCGGCTCACCCTGCTCGACGAGCCGGCGGTGGGGGCCGCCGTGCACCTGGAACTGCGGCTGGAACCCGAGGTGCCGCAGAGCGACCCCGGCGCGCTGCCGGGCCTGCGCCTGGTGGCCGTCACCGCCTCGGACGCCGTGCTCGATCCGCCCGTCGCCGACTACAGCCCCGCCGGGGAGCCCGTCCGCTTCGCGCTGACCCCGTCCGTGCCGGGGCCGCACACCGTCCGGATCACCGTCTACGACCGGGGGCACGGCGCCGTGCTCCAGGACCTGTGCGCCGTCGTCGACGTCCCGCCCGACCCGCAGGCCCCCGCCATCGCCCAAGCCATCACCGTCGCCGACATCGCCCAGGACGAGGAGTAATCGCGTGGCCCGGGACCTCCTCGTCGAGATCCGCCAGAACCCCTCCGCCGACTTCACCCGGCTCCCCCGGCAGCAGGCGCCGGACGCCCCGCAGGCCAAGGAGCCGGCCCCGCTGGACCTCGTGGTCTCGCTGCGCCGCCACCGTGACGACCTGTTCGTCTCCGCCTTCCGGCCCGGCGAGCGCACGCCCTGGTCCCGCCCCCACCGCGCGGAGCTGAAGGTGTCCGCCCCCGCCCTGCTCGCCCGGGCCTCCCGGCTGCGGACCGTCTGGCGCGACCGCCTGGTCCAGTACGACCCGGAGCCGATCGGCGGCTACCCCTTCGCCCAGGCCGTCGACTTCAACCGGCTGGCCGGCGTCGCCGAGCGGCAGGTCGCCGAACTGGCCGAGGAGGGACGGTACTTCCTGGAGGTGATGCTCGACGGTCCGGAGCGCGAGCTCACCGTCTTCCGCGAGTACCTCACCCGGACGCTCACCGAGCACGGCTCGCTGCGGATCAGCTTCGACTCCGACCTCCACCTGCCCTGGCCGATGCTCGCCGTCGACGGCGGCCACGCCGACCCGTGGGCGGACTTCCTCGGCCACCGCCACCAGGTCGAGCAGACCGGCGCCGGCTACCCGCCGATCCAGCCGCCGTACCCGGCCCGCACCAGGCCCGTCACCAGCCTCAACACCGACGACCAGCTCACCGACGTCGGCCGGGCCCCCGAGGTCCGCAAGCTGCTGGAGGACCGCTCCCAGCTGACCGTGCGCACCGAGTCCGAGCCGCTGCTCAAGGCGCTGTCCTCCGCCGTGCTGGACGAGGACGTCATGTACTTCTGGTGCCACGGCCAGTTCGTCGCCGGCGACTCCCCGTACGAGCAGCTCGCCGTCCGGCTCTCCGACGACCGCCAGATCGACGCCGACCTGGTGCGCCGCCACCGCCGCCGGCACGCCGAGGCGCCGGACGCCATGTTCCGGCCGTTCGTGCTGCTGAACGCCTGCCACACCGGGCAGTCCACGGCCGCCGAACTGGAGCACCTCGGCCGGGCGCTGGTCGACCTCGGCGCCAACGGCGTGCTCGGCCCGCAGATCGAGATCCCGCAGGTCTTCGCCGCCGAGTACGCCTTCGCCTTCCTCGACCTCTACCTGACCGGGGAGTTCACGGCGGGCGAGATCACCCAGCAGCTGGTCCGGCGGTTCGCCCGCGAGTACCGCAACCCGCTGGCGCTCACCTACTCCCTGCACTGCGGCCTCGACAGCATCCTGGAGCTGACCCCGTGACGGCGCCCACGCCCATCGCCACCGCCACCGTCGACCTGGACGAGGAGGGCCGGCTGCTCGTCCCCGGCACCCGCACGCCGGTGCCCGAGGCCCGGATCGCCCAACACCTCGCCCGGCACCTGCGCATCCCCCCGCGGGCGACCGACGTCTACGTCTACGTCCACGGCTGGCAGACCAGCCCCGCCGCCGCCGACCGCTCGGCCGCCGCCCTGCTCACCGAGGCCGCCGCCCTGCACCGGTCCGCGCCGACCGCCTACCCCGGGCTGACCAGGGGGTTCCGCCCGTGGTGCGTGGTGGTGCGCTGGCCGTCCTCCAGCCTGCCGTCGCCCTCCGGCTACCGCCGGATCCGGGCCCGGGCGCACGCCATGAGCGCCCAGGGGCAGGCCGGGCGCGTCCTGGGCCACCTGCTCGGCTACCTGGACGCCGACCGCGGCGACCCGGCCTCGCCCCGCGTCCTGGCCAACCGCAACGGCCAGTACCTGCACCTGGTCGGCCACTCCTTCGGCGGCCGCTTCCTCTGCGAGGCCGTCCAGTACGCGGCCGACCGGCCCGCCGGGCCGCCGGTGCTGGGCTGGAGCCGGCCGGGCGACCCCACCCGGCCGTTCACCGTCGACAGCGCGCTGGTCTTCCAGATGGCCGCGCCCCGCGACGCCTTCACCCACCTCTTCCCCCGGCTGTTCCTCGGCCCCGGCCGCCCCGGCGCCCCGCTGCGCGGCCCGCTGGTGCTCACCCACTCCCGCTGGGACCGCGCCACCGGCTTCTGGCACCTGCGCGCCGAGGGCCGCCCGGGCATCGGCCACTCCGGCACCGGCGTCGCCCCCGTCCCCCAGTTCAGCACCCGGCTGCGCCCCACCGCCTCCCCGTACCCGCGCACCGAGTTGGACCACCCGATCGTCAACATCGACGCCGCCCGGGTCTACCGCGGCGGCCTGGCCACCCGCCTCAACCCGGCGGGCGCCCACTCCGACTTCCACCACCCCGAATCCGCCCACCTGCTGCTCAGCCTCGCCGCCCACTCCCGCTGACCGCCCGGGCGCCCGAGGCCGCCCGCTGATCCGACCCGAGGTATCAGATCCGCCCCAGCGGCAGCAGGTACTGCACGGGCTCGTCCAGGTCGTCCAGGCCGAGGAGTTCGTGGGCGAGGTCGTCGTGGACCCCGCCGAGGGGAATCGTGCCGAGGCCGAAGGCCGTGGCGGCGAGCAGCAGGTTCTGGGTCAGGTGGCCGGCCTCCAGCAGGCCCAGGCGCAGCGCCCGCAGGCCGTAGCGGCTGCGCAGCAGGGCGAGGTCGACGTAGACCGCGAGGACCGCGGGGGCCTCGTCGATGCCGACGGCGTCCGGATCCGCGGCCGGGCGGGAGAGGTAGGAGGAGAGGGCCTTGAGGTCGTCGAGGGCGGGGGCCGGGCCGATCGGGCGCAGCACGCGGCGCTCCGGCAGGCACTGGTAGGTGCCGGCGGGCAGGCCGTCCACGGCGAGGGCGAGCAGGCGCAGACGGACGCTGTACAGCGCACCCGCGCTCGGGTACGGGCGGTGGCCGTGGGCGGGGGCGGTGCCGTCGGCGATCGGCCGGCGCGGTTCCGGGCCCGGTGCGCACGCGGACCAGAGCACCCCGCCGAGGGTGGCGGTGGTGAGCGGGCCGGTCAGCGGGCCGCGGGCGGAGCGACGGGTGCGCAGGGCGTCGGCGAGGGTGAGCTCCGGCAGGGGCTCGGCGGGCAGCCGGACGTCGTCGGGCTGTTCCCGCGGGGCCGGGCGGGGCGCCAGGTCGCGCAGCGCGGTGTCCTCGCTGCGGCCGATCTGGAACTTGCTGCGCTCCAGGTACTGGTAGTCGGGGGCGTGCCGGTCGGCGGGGAAGAAGGCGAACGGCCGGTCGGTCTCCAGCAGCGTGCGGGCGGCGAGCCGGCAGACCGCGCGCTCCTCGTCGGGACCGACGCCGAGGCGGTTGAACAGCATGTGCAGCTGGGAGGCCCAGGCCCAGGACAGCCGCTCGGCGGCCTCGGGCGGCGAGGCCGCGCGCATCCGGTCGGCCGCGGCCGCCACCTGCCCGGCCCAGTCGGTCAGCCAAGGTGCGGCGGCGCCGGTGTCGAGTGCCTCGCGCAGGGCCCGGGCACGCCGGGCCAGCGCGTCCCGCTGCCGGGCGAACACCGTGTTGACCCTGGTGTGGACGGCCGCGCCGGGCAGCGGCCGGTACTCGGTGACCCAGCGCCAGGAGGCGGCGTGGCGGCGCAGCCAGCGGGCGGCGGAGAGGTCGTCGAGGCCGAGCGCGTGGGCGGTGGTGTGGGCGAGGTCGAGGGCGAGCGGCAGGCGGGCGGCGGTTGCGGAGGCGGCCCGCAGGGCACGGACGGCCGTGCGGGAGGAGTGGCCGAAGAGGTCCTCGGCGATCGGCAGCAGGGCCGGGCCGCCGTAGCGTTCGGTCTCGGGCTGGTAGGGCACCGCCGTCACCTCGCCGTGGCGGGGCGCCCAGGGGCCGGTGGGCGGGGTGCGGCGGGCGGCGAGGCGGGCGAGGTCGGCGGCGAGTCCTTCGGCCTGCTCCGGCGCGCCCGGGCCGTAGAAGCGGATCCGCAGGTGGGGGCCGCCCTCGCCGTAGCGGATGAAGAACCAGTCGGCGTCCGGGTCCGTCGTCAGCCCGTCCATCAGGGGGGCGAGGTCGTCGGTGACGAAGGCGTCGGCGTCCCGGGCGGTCAGGGGAAGCGCGAGGTGCAGGCTCTGCCAGTGGGTGGTCGGCCGGTGGTGGGTGGTCGGCCGGTGGTGGGTGGTCGGCCGGTGGTGGGTGGTCATCGGGTCCTCGGGGAGGGGGTCGGGGCCGTCACGGGAACGGGTGCGGGTGGAGGGCCAGGTCGTCGTGGTGCAGCGGGCGGGGGCTGCGGCCGAGCCGGTGCGGGACGGCCAGCAGCCGGGGCAGGCCGCGGGTGCGGCGGTTGACGTGCCCGAAGGTCATCGGGAGGGTCCCGGGGATGACGACCTTGGCGCAGTGCAGGCCGAGCCGTTCGCGGACCCCGGGCTCGTCCTGGGTGACCACCACGACGTCGAGGCCCTCCTCGGCGAGCCGGGCCACCGTCCGCTCCAGCAGCAGGGTCAGGTCGGTGACCGGCTCGGGGGCGCCGGGCCAGCGTTCGGGCCAGGGCACCGGGGGCGGGCCGGCGAAGAGGAAGTCCAGGCGGGGCTGCGCCTCGGGCAGGGTGTTGAGGCCGACGTGGTCCTCCAGGCCGACCACCAGCTCGGGGCGTTCCAGCATCGGCCGCAGCCGGTTCGGGTCGCGCGGCCCGCCCGGGGTGGCCGGGCGGTGCGCCGCCTCCTGCACGTTGGTGACCACTTCGGCGACGGCCGAGCGGATCGCCGCCCGCGGGTCGTGGTGGGCGCCGGCCGCCAGGAAGGTGCGCGGGGCGTCCGGGTGGCTCCCCCGGTAGCGGCAGAGGGCGATCACGGCGGGAACGCCGAGGTCGTTGGTGGCGTCGAGCAGGGTGAGCCGGTAGCCGAGCAGGCGCGCGCGGTCGGCGAGGTCGGCGACGGCCGGGTCCTCGACGGGGACGGCGACGCCGGGCAGCGGGGTCCGCGCGTACCAGGCCATCAGGAAGGCGTCCCGCTCGGCGACCTCGAACAGCCCGTAGAGGGCGGCCTCCTGGGGGCTGTTGCCGAGCCCGCAGCCGTTCGAGGACTCGTAGACCACCCTGGGGCGGTCCCGGTCCGGGAGCTCCCAGTAGGCGACGTGCTCCGGCACGGCGAGCGGGCGCGCGTGGGTGAGGGACCAGCCGTGGACCCAGTCCAGCACGAGGTCGGGGGTGTACGGGACGGTGGCCCGGTTCGGGTGCCCGTGGTGCGCGGGATCGGGCAGCCCCAGCCGGACGGGGTCGAGGACGGCCTCGGGCCCCAGGTCGCGCGCGAGGTCGCCGTAGGAGCCCCGCAGGACGGTCCTGCGACCGAGCGGCCGCATGCCCGCGAAGCGCTCGACGCTCTCGAACAGCGCCACCCGCTCGCTGGACCGGAAGTCCACGGCCCGCCCGTAGCCGCCGTCGTCGAGCAGCCGGCCGTCGGTGACCCAGGCGGTGGTGAGGGCGAACGCCGAGTCCTCGGTGCGGAACAGGCGCCGGACCGGGCCGAACCGCTCGTCGTACAGCTCGGCACGCAGCCGGTCGTTGGCCCTGCCGTCGGTGCCCGTCAGGTCGTTCGCGCCGCGCAGCACGGCCGGATCGGGCAGCGGGCGGGGTGTCAGGGGCAGCCGGGCGGCGGCGGGCGAGTCGGCGGGCAGCGGGCGGCAGACCGGGCAGCCGCCGACGGGGCGGACCAGGTGGGTGGACCAGGTGGCGCGGTCGCCGTGGACGAGGTGGACGGTGGCGTGCGGCCCGGAGTCCGCCCGGTCGGCGGCGAGGTCGGCGGCGAGCGCGGCGACCGCCTCGGTGAAGGCCGGGGTGCCGGTGCCCGCGAGCGCCAGTGCGGGGCTGTGCCAGGGCACCCGGCCGCCCGCGGTGGCCAGGCGCTGGTACTCGGTGCAGCTCAGACAGGCCGACGCCCCCGGCTCCAGGACCGGCCCGACGACCGTCAGCGCGCCGTCCTCCCGTACCGGCACCAGTCGCACCGGGTGCTCCAGCGCGTGGCGGCTGAGTCGGGCGGCCAGGTCGAGGGTCCAGCTGGTGAGGTGGACGACGGCGGTGCCGCTCGTGGTCGCCAGCGCCCGCTCGGGGTCGAGGACCGGCAGGTCGGTGGCGGTGGTCATGGGTGGCCTCCGGTGGTCACGAGAACCGTGAAGCCGCAGCCGTCCAGGGCGTTCGCCAGGGGGCGGGCGGCGGCGGTGGCGGGCTGCCAGGGGTCGGCGCGCAGCCCGGTCAGGCGGCCCAGGGATTCGCGCAACGCCGCTTCCCGGCGCGCGAGTTCGGTGATCCAGCGGTCCGTCCAGCCCTCGTCCGTCCAGCCCGGGTCCGTCCAGCCTGGCTCCGGGCGGCCTGGGTCCGGGCGGCCTGGGTCCGGGCGGCCGGCCGGCTGCCGCCGGGCGGCGAGCGGGGCGGCGGCGCCGGTGAGGGTGGTGTGGTGGGCGGCGGACAGGCCGTGGCCGGCGGCCATGAGGCGGGTCAGGGCGGACAGGGCGGCGACGGCGACCGCGTCGGCGGGGGTGGCCTCGACGGCCCGGCCGAGGACAGTGCCGGCGGTGGCCACGACGGCCAGGAAGGCCTGCTCGTCGGCCAGTTGGCCGAGCTCAAGCTCGGGAGCGTGGCCGAGGCGCCGGGCCAGCACCGCCCACCAGTGCGCCGCCTGGGGGTGCTCCCGCCAGGCGGCCCACGCGAGGGGGCGGCCCTCGGACGGGCAGGCGTGGGCCGCGCGGCGCAGGGCCCGGCCGAGTGCGTGGTCCGGGTCGGCGCCCACGACTGGGGCGGTCGGGTCGAGTGCGGCCAGCCCGAGTTCGGCGGCCCGGCAGGCGGCGGCCAGCCGGGCCAGGTCCGTCCGGGCCGCACCGGCCACCAGAGTGCCGGCGGGTGTGCGGCAGGAGACCAGGGCCGCCGGCAGTTGCGGCAGGCCACCGGGCGAGGGCGCCTCGAGTACGCCGAGGCGCGGATCGCCGAGTGCGGTGACCCTGCGCAGGGCCTCGGCCAGGCCGTCGGGCGGCCCGGCGGTACGGCCCGGGCCCGCCGCCCACGGGTGGTAGTCGGCGCGCGGCGGGCGGGCCTCGGCCACCAGCACCGCCGGGCGGCCGACGAGCAGCCGCGGATCGCCGTCCGGATCGCCCGGGTCCGGCAGGCCGGCGACCGCGCAGAGCAGCCGCTGCGCCGTCGCGGCGGCGAGCAGGGCGGGGAGCGTCGCGGGTGGTGGACCCGCACCCGCCGGCGTGGCGTCCGCCCGCAGGCGGGCCGAGACGGCGGCGGCGTCCGCGCGGACGCGGGCCGGGTCGGCGGGCGCGGTCACGAAGCCGCCGTCCGCGTCGCACTGCATGGCGACCGCCACCGGCGGATCGCTCACGGCGGCCACCACCCGCCCGACGGGCAGGCCGGCCTCGGCGAGGACGGTCGACTCCGCCCCGCCCCGGGCGAGGGCCCGCGCCACCGCCCGGGCACCCGGCCCGTCGGGGTCCGCGGCGGACACCACCGGGCGGGCCGCGGCCAGGGCCGCCGCGGCTGCCGCGGGCCGGGCGGCCACCGAGGCGGGCCACGGCGGGAGTTCGCGGCCGTCGGGGCGGCCCGGCCGGTCGGCGCCGTCGGGGTGGTCAGCGCGGTCGGGGTGGTCGGGGTGGTCGGGGTGGTCGGCGTTCCCGGGGCGGCCCGGCTGGTCGACCAGCAGGTCGTACTCGCGCAGGCGTGCGGTCACCGTGGCGAGCGCCGCCTCCACCCGGGCCGGAACGGCCTCCGGGTGCCCGTCCGCCTCGGGGCCCAGCCGGGCCTCCAGGAGCTTCCACAGGGCCGGCAGCGCCCGACTGCCCTCCAGGGTGAGGCTGGTACCGCGCCCCCGCAGATGCAGCCCGTCGCGCAGCGGCGTCACCGCCACGCCCGGGCGCAGCCGGGGACGGGGCTCCGGGGCCGTCATGCCGCCCCCTCGACCACGGCGATCACCTCGTCGACCCGGTCCCGCCACTGGTGCCCGGTGAGCTCCGGCACGCTGCGCACCACCAGATGGGCGGCGAGGTAGCGTTCCACCGGCCGGACGTCACAGATCGCGAGCAGCCTGTACAGGCCGTTGGTGCAGGCCCGGTAGATCAGGTAGTCGGGGCGGCTCCACATCGTGCCCGCCGGGTCCGACCGGTGCAGCAGCTGGTGGAACTCGCTGTAGACGGTACGCAGTTCGGGGTTCCACCGTTCGGCGGTGGCCCGGTCCCCGAGCGCGGCGGCGCGGTCCCGGTACTCCGACCGGTCGCCGCCGAGGTCGGCCCCGGCCGCCAGCAGTTCCTCCGCCCGGCGCCAGGCCGTCGCCGACCAGCGCGCCCAGTCCCGCTCCCAGCCCTTCGCCCCGCCGTCGACGATCCGGCCGACCAGTGCCGTGACGGCCCGGCCGCTCCCCTCCCAGTGCCGCTCGAACGCGTCCCGCAGCCGCCCGTCCGGATCCTCGTGGACGAGGAAGTCCTCCAGGTGCGAGAGGAAGGAGTAGTGACCGCCGATCAGCCCGTCCGGGTGGGCGGCCGCATGCGCCGCCAGCGCCGCCGCCACCAGTTGGACCCTGGCCTGCGGCGTGTCGCCGTGCGCCCCGAGGAAGTCGCAGGCGGAGCCGACGGCGGGCAGTCCGAGTCGCAGCAGTTCGTCCCGCAGAGCCGCCGCGTCGGGCCCGAGCAGCGCGTCCAGGGAGGTCGCGGCCCCGGCCTCGACGGGCTCCACCCGGACGGTGTTGTCCGGCACCAGCGGACCGTAGGGCGGCGCGACCAGCTCGACCCGCCCGGCGACGGCCGCCTCCGCCAGCACCTGGGCGTCGGTCCGGTCCGCGACGGACGGATGGGCGGCCGTCCACGCCCGCAGCGCCGCCGCGGAACGCTCGGCCGCGGCGGCCACCCGGTCGGCCGGGCCGGACAGCCGCAGGCGCAGGTGCGGTCCGAACCGCCAGTGCCGCTCGACGTGCACGCCCAGGCCGTCCCCCGCCGCCTGCCGGGCCAACGGCAGCACGGCCTCGCGCAACGCCCGGGCTTTGGTGGGCTGGTAGTAGTACAGGACCACGTCACACGCCGTCACGGCCCGCGGGCCACCGGCCGGATCACTCATCGAACGCCTCCTCGACGCTGCACGGATGGACCTCTACGGATGGGCCTGCACGGATGGGACTTCGTCTCCACTGCGGCCCCGGTGCGGCGGCCGCTCACCACTGGCTGCCGCCGGGCCCTGTCCGGGCGGTCACCCCACGCCCCGCCGGGGCGGCGGTGGGCCGGGCAGGGCGGTACGTCTCGGCGACGAGTTCCACGGCCCCGGTCGGCCGGGGCCGGCCACCGAGCGCCGGCAGGGCCTCTTCGAGGACGACGCCGCGGGGGTGGCGGGTGAGCCATTTGGCGAGGTGGTGCAGGTGGAGGGGGTTGCCGAGGTCGACCGGCTGCGGTTTGGGGGCGCGCAGCCGGGCGATGAAGGCGTCGACGGCGTGACCCTCTGCGGGGCCGGCTGCGGGGCCGTCCGGCACGGGGTGCAGGAACAGCTGCTCGGGGAGGTCGAGGAGGGCCCGCCAGCGGGCGGCGGTGGCCGCGGGCACGTCGCCGGGGCCGGTCTCGGCGGCGAGGTCGGCGCGCAGGGCGTCGAGGACGGCCGCGGGCAGGTGCCAGCGGCGGCGGGCGAGGACGACGTGGCGGTGGCGCAGCCGGGGTGTGCGGGTGACGGTGCCGCCGGGAGCGGGCAGGGTGGTGCGGGGCAGCAGCGGGCGGAAGTCGACGATGCCGTTGGGGTGGTCGGCGAGGAGGGGTGCGAGCCGTTGCGGCAGCATGATCGGCGCGAGGAAGCCCAGGTAGAGCACGTCGAGGGCTTCACCGGTGGTGCGCAGCCGGAACCGGAGCTGATCGGTGGCGGGGTCGTGGACGAGGTCGAGGTCCGGTTCGGCGAGGTTGGTCCAGCGGCGGTCGGGGCCGATCTCGTCGGCGAGCAGCCGGGGGTGGAGGTTGGCGTTGAAGCCGCCGACCGGGCGGATCTGGGCGGCGCGGGCGCCGTCGCCGAGGCCGCGGCGGATCTGCCGGGCGACGTCGGCGGCCTGTGGCGTGCCGGCGTCGAGGAAGCGGCTGGTGAAGCGCCCCCAGCCGCCGTAGACGTGGTTGACGCACAACAGGCCGTCGGCGAGGTCGTGCTGGACGAACCAGGAGTAGCTGAGCGGCCGGGCGGCGGTCCAGTCCGGCAGGCGGGCGGCCAGGGCGCGGATCCGGTCGGCGGGCAGCACCAGCTCGCCGTCGACCACGGGTGTGGCGGTGAACTCCTCCCGCAGGAGGCGCAGTTCCGGCGGTCCGGCGGTCCGTCCGGCGTCCGCCCAGGCTTCGCCGGCATCGGCGCCGAACTCCCACGGGGTGGCGCAGACGCCGCCGACGCCGTAGCGGGCGACGAAGCGGTCCCGGGCCGCCCGGCGCATCAGGTGGCCGAGGTCGAACAGCTCTGCCAGGGCGGTGAGTTCGCCGAGCGCGGCCCGGTCGGCGCCGTCCAGGTCGTGTCCGGTCGACCGCGGGCCGGGCTGGATCGGCCGGGCAGGCCCCAGCCGGGGCCGCGGCGGCGCTGCGGCGTGGACGTCCTCGGTGAGCACCGTGAGGGGCGCGGCGTCGGGCGGGACGGGCCGACCGGCGTCGGCGAGCAGCCGGCGCCAGTCGGCGGCGAGAGCGGCGAGCAGCGCCGGGCGCTGCTCCGCCTGGGTCTTCTCGAACTGGGCTGTGTGATCGGCGAGTTGGTGGAGGCACCGGCTCAGGTCGGCGTCCTCGGGCCACTGCCGCAACCAGTCGCCGAGGCGTCGCAGCGGGTCCTGGTCCTGCGGATCGACGGGGTCGGCGGGCACGAGCAGCCGGGCGTCGAGGAGTTGTCCGACGAACCGGTGCACGGCCGGGTCGCCGCCGGCGCGGCCGAGGGCGGCGGTGAGCCGCTCGGCGAGCCGGGCCGGAGTGTCCGGGGTGTCGGAGAGCGCGCCGAGGAGCGCCAGTTCGGGGCGGGCCGCGAGTTCGACCTCCTCCTCGCGGGTGACCAGGTAGCGGCCGCCGGCGAACACCACCCGGGTGCGGGCGTAGCGGGCGCGGTCGCCGTCGATCCGGGCGGCGCTGGCCATCCGGTGCGGCAGGGTGCGACTGCGACGGGGTTCGTCGAGCAGGGCCTGGACGAGGGCTCCGACCAGCGTCCGGTTCTCCTTGACGACCGCGCGCGGGGCGGTGTCGCCGCCCGCCGCCCAGCCGACGGCGGTGAACCAGGAGAGCGGGCTGGTCTTGCTGGTGGCCCGCAGGGCGTGGCGCAGCACCGCGGCCTCCTCCTTGCGCGCCCGGCCCCGCCGCTCCCCCGCCGCACCGCCGCCGCGCGCCGTGTTGCCGACTGCGCGCAGCAGGTCGGCGCTGGTGAGGGCGACGGCACGGGTGAACGCGGGTGAGCGGCAGAGTTCGGCGAGGGCGGCGCGTTCGGCGGCCAGTGCGGGCGCGACGGCGGCGGCGAGGTCGTCGAGCAGGCTGGTACGCCGCGCGCGCAGCTCCAGCCACTCGGCGAGGCGCGGGGTTCGGGCGGGGAGGTCGGCGAGCCGGGCGAGCAGGGCGGCGCGCGGCGGGCGCCCGTTGTGCAGGTCGCGGCGCAAGGGGAGCACGACCTGCCGGTGGAACGCCTCGCCGTGGCCGGCGCGGCCGGCGTGGAGGTCGTCGCAGAGGGCGGGCCGCAGGGCGGCGTCCGCGGCTTCGACGGCGGTGAGCCGGGCCAGCAGGGCCCGGACGACGGCGGCCGGGGCCGACTGGGCGGGGCGGGCGAGGACGGTGGCGCGCACCAGGGTGTACGGCGCGGTGCTGACGGGTGGCGGCGCCGGGGCCTCCTGCGGCCGGGCGGGGTGGGTCAGGGCTCGGTGCGGCATGGCGGGCTCCCTCCGACGGACCCGTGGGGCGGACAGACCTGGGTACTGCTCGTCTCGGCCGTGGCGTGCGGCCGCCCCGGGTAGGGGCGGCCGCACGCCGACACGCGCTGTTCAACGGGGACTTGGCGACGCCGGGCTCAGAAGGTCTGGGTCGGCGGGTGCGGAGCGGCGCAGGAAGACGATCCGCAGGAGCTGGAGCTGGGTGCCCCGGAGGCGCCCGTCTCGGGCAGGGCGACGGTGTCGCGCAGCGCGGTGACGGTCAGCTCGCCGAGGTCGAGGTCGTCGAGGGCGAGGACGTCCTCGAAGTGGTCCGACATGTGGTCTCCCGGATGTTCGAGATGAATTGACGGATGGTCAGAACGAGTCCGCGCCGGGCAGGTTCGGCTGGGCGCAGGAGGACGAGGCCTGGCAGGAGCAGGACCCCCAGGACCCGCCGTTCTCCGGCAGGGCGACGGTGTCGCGCAGCGCGGTGACGGTCAGCTCGCTGAGGTCCAGGTCCTGGAGGTCGAGGCCCGGGGTGGATGTGGACGCGGACATGGCGATGTCGGACATATCGGACTCCTTTGGGGTGGCGGGCGAGGCCGAGGTGCGCTTGTGGCGGCGTGGGGGCCAAGGGTGTACCGGCCCCCGGGGTGCGGCGGCGCACGCGGATCGTCCTGACCCCGGCGTCGCGCCGCCCACCGGCGACTCTAGGCCTCGGCCGGCCGCGCCGGACCCGGGCGCTCGGCACATTGGCCGGATGCCCACCTCCCCCGGCGCAACACCGGCTCCTGCCTCAGCCGCACTTGAGCGAGCCGTGACCGGCGCTCCGGCGCACACCTCCCCATGGCGGCCGGGCCCGCCGTCCGCTCGGGCGCCCCGGCCGATCCGCTGCGGTCAGTCCTGCGGGGTGAACGACTCCAGGTAGGCGGCCGCCTTCGCGGGGTCGAGGAACCACTGCTCCAGGTCGGCCGGGTCGTTGAAGGCGTTGGCGAACCGGTCGGCGACGGGCGGGAGTTGACCGGCGGCGCCGAGCAGGTGCAGGACGTGCTCGGGCGGCGGCGCGAGCATCGCGTTGCTCCAGACGGTGCTGGGGCGCACGGCCTGCCAGAAGCGGTCGAAGGCGGCCCGCATGAAGTCGCGGTCGAACGGCTTGTCGCCGTGGGCGAGGATCGCGTCGAGGTAGCCGGCCGCGCACCGGGCGGCGTTGTTGGAGCCCTGGCCGGTGATCGGGTCGTTGAGGACGACGACGTCCGCGACGCCCAGCACCGCTCCGCCGCCGGGCAGTTCGCCGACCGGGTGGCGGACGGCGGGGGTGAAGCGCCCGGCGAGGGTGGCGCCGGCGTCGGTGAGTTCGATTCCGGCCCGGGCGCGGTCGTACTCCCAAGGAGTGAAGGCCTTCATCAGGTCGAGCGTCACCCGCAGGTGTTCGGCCGGGTCGCGGACCCCGTCGAAGGCGTCCGCCGGGCCGCCCGGGGCGGCCTCCCAGAGCAGGATGTCGCACGGGCCGGCCGCGGTCAGCGCCGGCATCACGAACAGTTCGCCGATGCCGGGCACCACGTTGCAGCGGACGGCGGGGAAGTCGTGCTCGGGGCGCGGGCCGAGCCCGTACACGTAGCTGGCGGCCAGCGCGCGCTGCGGCCGGTCGTACCGGGAGCGCTCGTGGTCGCGCTCGAACATCGCGGCCAGATCGCCCTTTCCGGCCGCGACCAGGACCAGGTCGTAGGAGCCGGAGAGGTGTTCGAGGTCGCCGACGGTCACCGGGCGGATCACCACCCGGCCGCCGCGCCCGGCGAAGGTCTCCAGCCAGGCGGGCATCTTCAGCCGCTGGTCGACGGACTGCGCGGGCGCGTCCAGGCGCCCGACCCAGTCGATCACCCGCGCGGACTGCGGCCCGGCGACGGAGACTCCGAGGCCCTCGATCCGGGGTGCGGCGTCCGCCCAGAGGTCCAGGCCGAGGTCGCGTTCGGTCCGCAGCGCGGCATCGAACATGCACTGGGTGGACAGCACCCGGCCGCTGCGGACCGCGTCCGCGTCGCGGTCGGTCATCACCGTCACGTCGTAGCCGTGGGCCTGGAGCCCCAGGGCCAGTTGGAGGCCGGCCTGCCCGGCGCCGACGATCAGAACTCTGCGCATCGTCTCCGCTTTCCTGGTTGTACGTCCCGGCCCGGCCTCAACACCCTTCCGTCCGTGGGCTGGTGAGCCCGCAGGGGGCGGTGGGCGCCGGCCGGCCGCCGGTCGCGCTGCCGGTGGCCTGGATACCAGTCATCGGGCACCGGCGTCCACGGCCTGCGCGCGCGCCCGGCCGGGAACGTCACCGTCCGCGGTCGGATGCCCTCGAACAAGCGATTTGAAAAATTCTTCAACTTCATACATGCTGGCGAGCCGCCGACCCCCGGCCCGACCTGAGAGGACAGCCCGCGCGCATGAGCGACCACCTCCCCCCGTGCCCGTCGTGCTCCAGCGAGTACACCTATGAGATGAACGCCCTCATGGTCTGCCCGGAGTGTGGCCACGAGTGGATGCCCGCGGCAGGCGGCGCCGCCGAACCGGCCGGCCCGGGCGAGCGGGTGATCCGGGACGCGGTCGGCAACGTGCTCAGCGACGGCGACACCGTGACCGTCGTCAAGGCCCTCAAGGTCAAGGGCAGCGTCTCCGGCATCAAGGCGGGCACCAAGGTCCGCAACATCCGCCTGGTCGACGGCGTCGACGGCCACGACATCGACTGCCGGATCGAGGGGTTCGGCGCGATGCAGCTCAAGTCGAGCGTGGTCAAGAAGGCCTGACCGGGCCCGCGCCCGGCGCGAAACGGCGGCGGCCCGTACGAGCACCTGCTCGTTCGGGCCGCCGCCGTTTCGGGCTACTCCACCGGGGACGGGCCCACGGCGGGGAAGAGGATCGGGCTGAGCAGGTACGGCTCCCGGCCCGGCGCCGGCCCGTTCGCCAGCCGAGGCACCAGGACGGCCCGCAACTCGCCGCTGAGCTCCGCGAGTTCCGCCGGGTCGAGCCAGCACGTGCCCTGCCGGTAGGCCACCCCCTGGGCGGCCGGGTCGGCGTCCTCGCGGTCGAGGTAGGCGTTGAACTCGGCGATCAGGACGGCCATCGCGGCGGCGAAGCCCCGGCGGTGGTCCTCCCGCGTCATCGCGGCGGCCGCGGCGTCGTCCACGACCGGGCGGTCCTCGCGCAGCCGGTAGTGCCGCTCGACGGCGCCGCGCACCCGGCGCTCCTCGGCGACCTCCAGGAAGCCGGCCTCCGCGAGCAGCGCGACGTGCCGGTACACCGTCACCTTCGACACGCCGGACAGCCGCTCGCACAGCTGCGAGGTGGTGAGCACCTGCCCGCCGGCGAGGGCGTGCACCACGCGCAGGCGCACCGGGTGGAGGAGGAGGTCTACCGCTTCGAGGTCCATTGCCCAACGATTTCACAGTCGCTATCATTATCAAAGATGAAAACAGTGCGTCCGGGAGACGACCCGGATGCCGGTTCCCAGGGGGGAAGCACCATGCGCCAGACGAACGGGCGGGCCATCACCGTCAACGGGCGATCGATCCACGTCGAGGAGTCCGGCCACGGCACGGACGTCGTGCTCTTCGAGTCGGGCCAGGGCCTCGGCCGCGCCTCCTGGGACCCGGTCCTGCCGCTGCTCGCGGACCGTGCCCGGCTGGTCGCCTACGACCGGGCCGGCTTCGGCCGCAGCCCCCGCACCGACGCCCCGCTCGACCTCGACGACCTGGCGGACGACCTGGTCGCCCTCGCCGAGGCCGTCGCCCCCGACCGGTTCGTCCTGGTCGCCCACAGCATGGGCGGCCTGGTCGCCCGCCTCGCGTACCAGCGCCTCGCGCCCCGGCTGCGCGGCATCCTGATGGTCGACACCACACCGGAGACCGCGCCCGCCTTCGACGCCATCGACCAGATCGCCCGCCGCGTCGACCGCACGCTCGCCATCGCCCAACCCCTGGTCCGCAGTCGCCTGGTGGCCCGCCTGTTCAGCGGCACCGCCCGCCGGGTCTTCCCCACCGACACCTACGAGACCATGCTCGCCGAGGACTTCGTCCCGGCCGGCCTCGCCCAGACCCGCCGCGAATTCCGCGCCGTCGCGGCGGCCGTCCCCCGGCTGCGCGCCGAACCCCCGGCACCCCCCGGCTGCCCGACCGTCCTGCTGTCCGCCGACCGCCCCCGCCGAGGCGGCGAACGCACCCACCCCGCCCTCCAGGAACACCAGCGCCACTGGACCGAAACCCTCCCCGACGGCCGCTACGAGACCGTCGACGCCGGCCACTTCATCCAGGGCGAGCGGCCCGACGTGGTCGCCGCCCGGATCCGCGAACTCCTCGACCGCGGCTGAGCGGTGGGCCACCGGGCGTCGGTCGACCGGCCGCAGAACGTCCGCCCGTCCGACCCGATCGCCGGCCTCGGCCGGTTCAGGCCGACGGCAGCAGTCCAGGCACCGGGCCGCCGCGACGGGACAGCCGGCGCAGGAAGGTCAGCACTCCGGGCGTCCCGACCGCCCAGGCGCGGGACTCGGCGGTCGGGTCGCCGCCGGGGAAGACCGGGCGGCCCGCCGGCCCGCCGGCCCGGGTGAGGAGCAGGGCTGCCAGTTGCTCCGCCGCGCGCCAGTGGCGGGGGTCGCCGGTGGCCGTGGCGAGGTCCACGAGGAGGTCGCCGACTCCGGCCAGGCCGCAGCAGCGGACCACCAGGGCGGTGCGCGGGGCGAGCGTCCGGCAGGTGTCGGCCGCGTCGGCGGCCAGGGCGAGGAGGGCGTCGTCGCCGTACTGGATCCCGGCCTGGACGAGGACCGTGCCGAGGCCGGCCAGGCCCCGGCACCAGGAGAGGTACCGGCGGGTCGCCCCGGGCCGCAGGGCGGCCGCGTTGAGGCGGGGGAGGTCGGCGGCGAGTCCGTCGACGATGCGGTGGGCCGTCCGGCGGGAGGCCTCGTCGGGCCGGGCGAGGAGGAAGTGAGCGATGCCCGCGCGGCCGTGCGCGAAGCCCTCGGCGAGGGCGGCGGTGCCGGGGTTGGGCGCCTCGCCGGGGTCGTCGAGGGGGCGGGCGGTCAGTGCCGTGGCGCACGCGGCGGCCGCCGCGAGGTGCCGGTCGGCGTCCCGGCCGAGGGCGGCGAGCAGCAGGTGGGCGGTGCCGAGCCCGGCCGCGCCGGCGATCTGGTCGGTCCCGACGGGCTCGTGGTGGCGGAGGTACGGGGGCTTCGTACCGGGCGGCGCCGTGCCGAGGGTGGCGGCGCTCTGGGCGAGGAACAGGTCGGCGCCCGCCCGGCCTTGGTAGAGCGAGCCGTCGAGGCGGTCGAGCGCCGGGTGGGCGGCCGTCCAGTCGGCCAGGGCGGTGGCGGCGGCCCGGGCGTCGGGGCGGTCCGCGTGCTCCAGCAGTTCGAGGCCGAGGCCGGCGGCGCCGTCGTAGAGCGACAGCAGGGTGCGGGGTTCGCCGGCGCGCGGGTCGGTGGCGACCAGCTCGCGGGCCATCCGCACGCAGGTGCCGACGGTGTGGTCGACGGCCTCGTCGAGCGGGGCCCGGCGCGGCGCGGCCGAGCGCCGGGCCGGGGGGCGGCCGGGCGGCCTCCCGTCCCGCAGGCCGGCGGCGGCGGCCGCGCGCCGGGCCCGGTCCGGGCTCACCAGGCCCGTGACCAGGGCCACCGCGGAATCCGCCGAGTCCGAAGGCCCGGGGAGGGCCGCGCGCAGGCAGGCCAGGGTGCGGTCGCGGTTGGTCGCCGGGTCGGGGTCGATCACCACCGGGTCGAGTCCGGTGAGGGCGTGGTGGAGCGTGGTGCCCAGCGCGTAGTAGTCCTCGGTGGGGTCGCTTCCGGTGGCGCCGGGCAGCCCGTAGCCCGCCGTGGCCCCGGGCGGGCGGGCGCCGTCGAGGGCGCTGACGCCGAAGTCGACCAGCGAGCAGCGGCCGGCGGCGTCGAGCACCACGTTCGCGGGTTTCAGGTCGCAGACCACCACGCCGCGCGCGTGCACCGCGTCCAGGATCCGCAGCAGTCCGCGCGCCAGGCGCCACCAGTCGCGCCCGCCGGTGCCCGGCCGCAGGTCGTACGGGCCTGCGGCGAGGACGTCGCGCCGCAGGTCGCGCGGCCCGCACGCGCCGCTGACCAGGTACTCGTCGGCGCCGTGCCGGAAGTAGTCGACCAGCGGCGGCACCCCGGGCACCCCGGCCAGGGCGGTGAGCACCCGGCGTTCGTGCCGGAGCCGGCCGCGCGCGTCGGTGCCCGCGCCGTCCTCGCCGACGTGGGCGCGGGCCTGTTTGACCACCACCTCGCGCCCGGTGGCGAGTTCGACCGCGCGGTAGACGTGGCCGTTCGGCGAGCGGGTGATCCCGGCGGTGATCCGGTAGCGGCCCTCGCCGACCCGGGTGGTCGGCGGCCGGGCGGAGGCGGCCGCGACGGGCGCGAACGGGTCGCTCGCCCAGGGCGGTTGGCGGTAGCGGGCTTCGGCCAGGCCGGGGAAGACCGCCCCGTCCGGGCCGGTCATGCCGTAGTCGGCGCCGTCGTCCGTGACCCGGAACAGGCCGTAGCGGTAGTAGACCGGCGCGTCCGGCCGGAGCCGGCGGTCGCTCACCACCCGGGGCCCGGCCCAGCCGGCCAGCGCCCGGGCCAACTCCGTTCCCAGCGCGACGAGGTCCGCCTCGTCCGGGTAGACCGTGACGGCCTTGCCCACGGCCGCGGGGCCGCGCAGCCCGCTGTTGAGCTCCCGCAGCACGGCCGCGCCCGCCGCGAACTTCGCGTCGCAGGTGCGGCGCAGCAGGATCGGGACCACCGCGTCCAGCAGCTGCGGGAGTTGGCCCTGCCGGGCGGACAGGTGGAGCTTCCAGCCGTGGGCACGCGCCGGCATCCGCGGGTCCTGGAGGTACCACCACTGCCCGTCGGTGTGCAGCGGGCGGCGCGGGCCGGGCGCGGCGGCCGCCAGGTCGGCGACCCGGCGCCGCAGTGCCTCGGCGGAGCCGGGGTCGGGTGGTGTGGTCATCGCTCCGCCCCTCCCCCGGTCCGCTTCCTCGGTACGGGTCAGCAGTCCACGGCGCAGTCGAAGCGCGTCGGAACGTAGGTGACCCACGGGTCGGCGAGACACGCGACCGGGGCGAGGTCCGCGTCGTGCTCGTCCTCGAAGACGATGGCGTCCTCGTCGATGTCCAGCAGGCCTGCGTCGCGGATCTCGGTCACCACTGCGCTCATGGGTGGTTCCTCCCTTGGGGGTTGGACCTGCTCTCGCGGATCATGCCGGGCGCGCGGGACACCTGGGCGCGCTGATCCGACGTGACCCGCAAGAGGGGGCCTGGGCCGGTGTTCCTTGCGGTTGGCGCCTCATGCTAGCCACGCCGACCGGTCCGCGACAGGGGTACGACAACGCCAACTCGGCCGCTCAGCACCGCGATTCCCGGCGACCGGAACGGATCGTTCAGTCACTCACCAGGCGGCGGCCGGTGATCTCGTCCGGGCTGATCCGGATCCAGCAGGTCCGGTCGCCGCCGGCCCAGGGGATCGCGCCGGGGAGGCCGACCAGGTGGTGCAGGGCGGCGGGGTCGTGCACGTGGTGGGCGGTGCCGAGGAGGAGGACGCTCCAGCCCCGGCCGAGGTACTCGTCGATGTGGTCGATCTGGAAGGAGAGCGCGGTGCCCTCGGCCGGGGCGCCGCGCTCGGTGGTGCGGTAGGCGATGGTGCGGTCGTCGACGACGTAGTTGACGGGGACGACGACCGGGCCCGGCTGGAGCGGCAGGGCGATGCGGCCGACGCCGTGGGTGCCGATCAGCTCCCAGCACTCGGGTTCGGTGAGGCCGAGCAGCCGCGGGTGCGGGCCGGGGCCGCCCTGGCCGGGCGGGGCGTCGGCGCGGCCTTCGAGCAGTTCGCCGCGACTGAGGCCGAGTGCGGCGGCGATCCGGACGAAGCCGCCGGGGTCGAAGGCCGGTCCGGCTTCGAGCAGGTAGTGCAGGTAGCGGGGGGCCATGGCCGCCTGGTGGGCGAGGTCGTCCTCGCTGAGGCCGAGTTGTTCGCGCCGCTCGGCGATCCGGCCGGCCACGGCGGCGGGTTCGGCCCGGTCGACGGCGTCAGGGGTGTCGTTCACGGTGGTGGCTCCTCGGCTTGCCGGCGGGTGCCCGGGGTCGCGCCCGGCGTCGTGTCCCGGGTCGTGTCCGGGCGGTGACCAGGCCGGATCCATCCAAGCGCCCGGCGCGCGCCAAGTCGAGGAACGGCGGGGCGCCGTGCGTGTCGGCTCGGGGCGAACCGTGGCCGGCCCACCCGACCGGCCCGAGCCCGGCGGGCCCGACCTTGATCGGCTCCGCCCCGCCTGCGATCATCACGCTGACGTCGAATCAGGTCGGCGTCCGCTACGGGGAGGAGTGCCATCCGTGATCGTTGTGACGGGTGCCACCGGTACGGTCGGGTCGAAGGTGGTCGTGGGGCTGCGCGAGCGCGGCGAGGCGGTGCGGGCGCTGGTGCGCGCCGGTTCGCCGGGCCCGGCGGAGTGGGACGACGCGGTCGAGCGGGTGGCCGCCGACTTCTCGGACCCGGCTTCGCTGGACGCGGCCCTGGCCGGGGCCGACGTCGTCTACCTCCTGGTGGCCGTCCACCCCGAGATGGCCGCCCACGAGCGGAACGTGATCGACGCGGCCGTGCGCACCGGCCGGCGGCCCCGGATCGTGCTGCACGCGGCGGCGGGCGTCGAGCAGCGGCCGGAGGGCGTCCGCTTCGTGGGCGCACACGTCAGCGGCCTGGACCACCTGCGGGCCTCCGGGCTGCCGTGGACGGTCGTGGCGCCGAACGGCTTCCACCAGAACGTCCTGGGCATGGCCGCGGGCGTCCGGGCCGGCACCCTCGCGGCGCCGGGCGGCGAGGGCGCGGTGTCGTACGTGGACGCCCGGGACGTGGCGGCGGCCGCCGTCGAGGTGCTGGCGACCGAAGGCCACGAGGGCGCGGTCTACACCCTGACCGGCCCGGAAGCGCTGTCGCACGACGCCTTGGCCGAGCGGCTCGCCGCGGTCGCGGGCCGCCCGGTGGCGTACACCGCACTGGCGCCCGAGGCGGCCCTGGCCGGAATGCTCGACGCGGGCTGGGACCAGTGGCGCGCCGAGGGCATGGTCGAGCTGTACGGGCTGTACGCGGCCGGGTACGCCGCCGCCGTCAGCCCCGACGTGGAGAAGCTCACCGGCCGCCCGGCGCGCTCCTTCGCCGAGTTCGCCGCCGAGCACGCGGCCGCCTTCGCCGGCTAGGTCCTGTCCGGTCGATCTTGGCGGATCAGCCCGCGACGTTGGGCGCCCGGCTGGGCGTGCGCCCGGATCGTCCTCGTACTGGGCGTACTTGGGCGATTCGGGCGTGCGTCCAGCCGGGATGCGTAATGGGGGTACCTCCCGGCCGAAGGCTGGGGGAGTCGCGGGCCCGGCAAGATCGGCCGGACAGGGCCTAGGCAAGAGGGTTCCAGGACGCCCGTGGTTCCCGCCACGGGCGTCAGCCCGCCGCCGCCGGGGTGGCGCGGTCGCGCCGGACCGGCGGAGCGGACGGCCCGTCAGGATCCCCGGCGCACGCGGCTGTCGATCCCCGCGGCCGGGGCGCATACTGTCCTGCGCGGCTCGCACCCGCGCGACAGGGCCCGCTCAGGACCCGGCCCGGGCTGCGCCGCTACGGGGAAGGTCGGACGAACGTGGCAATTGTCGTTCTCGTCGTCGTGCTGGCGCTGTTCTGGCTGATCACCGGCGTGCGGGTGGTGCAGCAGTACGAGCGCGGCGTGGTGTTCCGGCTCGGCCGGGTGCGCGAGCAGGTCCGCCAGCCGGGCCTCACCCTGCTGGTGCCGGCGGTCGACCGGATGCGCAAGGTCAACGTCCAGGTCGTCACCATGCCGGTGCCCGCCCAGGAGGGCATCACCAAGGACAACGTCTCCGTCAGCGTCGACGCCGTGCTGTACTTCCGCGTCGTCGATCCGGTCAAGGCCACGGTGGACGTCCAGAACTACTCCTTCGCGATGCTCCAGGTCGCCCAGACCTCGCTGCGCTCGATCATCGGCAAGAGCGAGCTGGACGACCTGCTCTCCGGCCGGGAGAACCTGCACCAGGGGCTGGAGATCATGATGGAGAGCCCCGCCACCGGGTGGGGCGTGCACATCGACCGGGTGGAGATCAAGGACGTCAGCCTGCCCGACTCGATGAAGCGCTCGATGGCCCGCCAGGCGGAGGCCGACCGCGAGCGCCGGGCCCGGATCATCACCGCGGACGGCGAGTTCCAGGCCGCCGCCAAGCTCGCCGAGGCCGCCGTCACGATGTCCGAGACCCCGGCGGCGATGCAGCTGCGGCTGCTGCAGACGGTGGTCGAGGTCGCGGCGGAGAAGAACTCGACGCTGGTGCTGCCGTTCCCGGTGGAGCTGCTGCGCTTCTTCGAGGCCTCAGCCGCCCGGGCCGCCGAAGCGGGCTCCGCGCCGGCGCCCGCCGTCCCGGCCCAGGCGCCGTCCGACGCGGGCTGACGGCCCGCCCGCACGACCACGGCCGGCCCGGGGCCCGCCCCTGACCGGCCGTCGGCCATCGACCTGACCGCCCCTCACGGGCGGACGATCGGCAGCAACACCTCGTCGACGATCTCCGCCGGGTCCAGCTGCTCCGGCGCGCCGCCGCACATCTTGATCCGGTACAGCATCAGCGCCGGGACGACGTCGGTGACCAGCGGGGTGACGGACCCGGGGCGGACCTCGCCCCGGGTGGCACCACGGCCGAGCACCTCGGCGATCAGCGCGGCGGTGGGCTCCACCACCCGTTCCAGCACGATCGCCAGGAAGGTGTGGGCCCGCTGCTGGTCCAGCTCGCCCATGATGGCCCGCACGGCGGCCCCGGGCTCGCTCAGCATCGCCGCGCGCAGCCTGGTCACCACCTCCAGCAGGTCCCCGCGCAGGCCGCCGGTGTCGGGCGGCGGGCCGACCGGGGGCAGGCAGGCGCGCAGCGCGTCCTTGACCAGTTCCTCCTTGGAGGGCCAGCGCCGGTAGAGCGCGGCCTTGCCGGTCTGCGCGGCGGCGGCGACGCCCTCCATGGTGAGCCGGGCGTAGCCGTCGGCGGTGAGCTGCTGGAGGGCGGCCTCGAAGATGGCGTTCTCCAGCGCCTCACCGCGCCTGCGGAGCGGGGCGCCCGTCGCCGGTCCGCGCGCGACTGCGGGTTCAGCGGGCATGGCTGCGCACCTTCTTCGGCTCCACCTCTCGACACGCCCGTTCACCGGCTGTCCGTAATGAACGGATGTGTTCCCTATATCCAGGACCACTGTCGATGTTAGTGAACGAACCCGTCACGTCCCAATCGTTCGCCCCCCGGCCGTCGCGGGCCGCGCCGGCGCCGTCGGACCGGCCTGCCATGGCTCCCCTTCCCTCCTCGCCCGTACGACGCGGCCGCCCGCCCGCCGGACGCGCCGCCCGCCGGAGCGCGATCGCGTCCGGGCCGCAGGCCGTCGATGCACGGGGCCGCCGTCAGGACACCGTCAGTGACGGCGCCCGCACAGTCAAGGGGGCGTCAGGATCACCCGCCCCCCGAGGGTCCGCGGCCTAGGCTCGGACTCGTCCCCGCCCGGCTGACGCGGGCCCAGCGCCCCGTCACCGACCTCCGGAGCACCCTTAGCCGCCCACACCCGATCCGATCCGCCGTGTCGGACGATACGCAACGAAGGTGAGGTCCCCGTGGCCGTTCTCGGCGCCTTCCACCGCCGCCAGCCCCTCCCCGCCAGCTGGCCGGCATCCGCGCCGGCGCGCGGCTCGATGGCCGCGGCCCTGTCCGCGATCGTGCGCAGGCTCGCCGACAGCCCCCTGGACAACTCCGTGCTCCAGGCCGTGGGCGCCCCGACCGCCTCCAACGGCACCGGCGCCGCCCGCCGCACGGTGCGGATGCGGGCCAGCTGGCGGGCCGTCACCACCCCCGACGGCGCCCGCCGGCTCGAAGCCCGCTGGGGCCCCGGCCGCTGAACCGGGCCCGCCCCGGCGGCCCCGACAGCGCGGGGCCATCACGTGCGCACGCGTGCACGCATCGGGCGCACGCCGACCTACGATGAGCACATGAGCACAAGCACCGACCTGGCAGCTGCACACGGCTCGCAGGAGCAGGGGCAGGACAGCGGCGAGCGGCTGGACGTCGCCGCGTCCGTCCTCGCCCTGCTCGCGGACCGCACCCGGCTTGCGCTGCTGCACCGGCTCGGCGCGGGCGAGGCCGACGTCACCTCCCTCATCGAGGCCTGCGGGGCCCCGCGCACCTCCGTCAGCCAGCACCTCGCGAAGCTCCGCCTCGCGGGCCTGGTCACCACGCGCAGGGACGGGCGCCGCGTCGTCTACTCGCTGCGCCACGGGCACCTCCGGCGCCTGGTCGACGAGGCGCTGAACGTCGCCGACCACCAGATCGGCTCCCTCCCGCCGCACGACTGACCCAACCCCCGCCCCAGCCCCCCGCAGACCGGAACGGCAGCGAGGACCGCGCCATCGCAACTAACACGTGCACACGTATGCACGTGTTGGATACGATGGTGCCGCCGCACCACGCCGCCGACCGGGACGGGGCCGATGCTGTCCACACTGCGCAACCGCACCTACCGCCACCTGTTCGCAGCCCAGGTCATCGCCCTGGTGGGCACGGGCCTGGCCACCGTGGCGCTGAGCCTGCTCGCCTACGACATCGCCGGCGCCGACGCCTCGGCCGTCCTCGGCACCGCGCTGGCCGTCAAGATGGTCGCCTACATGGCCGTCGCACCGGCGGTCGGCGCCCTCGCCGACCGCATTCCGCGCCGAACGCTGCTGGTGGCGATGGACCTCACCCGCGCCGCCGTCGCGCTCGCCCTGCCGTTCGTCAGCCAGGCCTGGCAGATCTACATCCTGATCTTCCTGCTCCAGGCCGCCTCGGCCGCCTTCACGCCGGCCTTCCAGGCCACCATCCCCGAGGTGCTGCCCGCCGAACGGGACTACACCCAGGCGCTGTCGATGTCCCGCCTCGCCTACGACCTGGAGTCCCTGTTCAGCCCCGCGCTCGCCGCGGGCCTGCTCGCGCTGGTCCCGTACACCTGGCTGTTCACCGGCACCACCGCGGGCTTCCTCGCCTCCGCCACCCTGGTCGTCTCCGTCGTCCTGCCCAAGCCCGCCCCCGTCGAGAGGACCGGCGGCGCCTACGCCAAGGCCGCCTTCGGCGCCCGCCTGTTCTGGGCCACCCCCCGCCTGCGGGCCCTGCTCGCGCTCGACCTCGCGGTCGCCGCCGCCGGGGCGATCGTCTTCGTCGACACGGTCGTCGCGGTCCGCGAGCACTTCCACCGCCCGGCCGGCGCGGTCTCGCTCGCCCTGGGCGCCTACGGAGCCGGCTCCATGCTGACCGCCCTGCTCCTGCCCCGGCTCCTGCGGCGGCTCTCCGACCGCGCCGTCATGCTCCCGGCCGCCTTCGCGCTCCCCGCCGTCCTGGCCGCCGTCGCCGCCGTCACCGCCGCGGCCCCGGGCGGCTGGTCCTGGGGCGCGCTGCTGGCGTCCTGGGCCGCGATCGGCGCCGCCTGTTCCGCCGTCCTCACGCCGGGCGGGCGCCTGATCCGCCGCTCCGCCGCCGACGCGGACCTGCCGGCCGCCTTCGCCGCGCAGTTCTCCCTCTCGCACAGCTGCTGGCTGCTCACCTACCCCCTCGCCGGCTGGCTCGCCGCCGGCGCCGGTCTCCCGGTGACCGCCGTCGTCCTCGGCACCATCGCCCTGCTCGCCGCCACCGCCGCCACCTCGATCTGGCCCGCCCGCGACCCCGCCAGGCTCGACCACGTCCACGCCGACCTGCCCCCGGGCCACCCCCACCTCACCGACGCCCACCCGGCCGCGGACGGCTGGCTCCACGGCCACGACTACGTCATCGACCAGTACCACCGCCACTGGCCACAAGGCCTCACCGCGCGGGCCAACTAGCCAGGGCTACCGGGCGGGGCGACAACTCCATCACCCGGGAGGGTCAATCCAGCGGGAATAAATGAAGAGCTGTTCATGTATTCCTGTATGGTCGACGCGTCGCCCCGTCGTGTCCGCGTGGAGGAACACCACAGCCATGTCCGCAACCCTCACCGAGCGCCCAGCCGCCGCAGCCCCGCGCGGCGGCGCCGCTCCCAAGCGCCGTACGCGCGTCTTCGCGCTGGCCGAGGCCCGCTGGGCCGCCGCCGCGACCGTCGCCTTCCTGACCGCCCTGCCGCTCCAGCTGGCCGGCGCCCCGGCCTGGGCCTGGGGGCCGCTGTACGCGATCGCCTACGCCACCGGCGGCTGGGAGCCCGGCTGGGCCGGACTTCAGGCGCTGCGCGAGAAGACCCTCGACGTCGACCTGCTGATGATCGTCGCCGCGATCGGCGCGGCCTCGATCGGGCAGGTGATGGACGGCGCGCTGCTGATCGTCATCTTCGCCACCTCGGGCGCGCTGGAGGCGCTGGCCACCGCCCGCACCCAGGACTCGGTGCGCGGCCTGCTCGACCTCGCCCCCACCACCGCCACCCGCCTGCTGGACGACGGCGGCGAGGAGACCGTCGCCACCGAGGACCTGGTGGTCGGCGACACCATCCTGATCCGCCCCGGCGAGCGCGTCGGCGCCGACGGCCGCGTCCTGGACGGCGCGAGCGAGATCGACCAGGCCACCATCACCGGCGAGCCGCTGCCGGCCCCCAAGCAGCAGGGCGACGAGGTCTTCGCCGGCACCCTGAACGGCACCGGCGCCCTGCGGGTGAAGGTCGAGCGCGACGCCTCCGACTCGGTGATCGCCCGGATCGTCGCCATGGTCGAGGAGGCCTCGGAGACCAAGGCCCCCACCCAGCTGTTCATCGAGAGGGTCGAGCAGCGCTACTCCCTGGGCATGGTCTTCGCGACCCTCGCCGTCTTCCTCGTCCCGCTGGCCTTCGGCGCCGCCGTGACCGGCTCGCTGCTGCGGGCGATGACCTTCATGATCGTCGCCTCGCCCTGCGCCGTGGTGCTGGCCACCATGCCGCCGCTGCTCTCCGCGATCGCCAACGCCGGCCGCCACGGCGTCCTGGTGAAGTCCGCCGTCGTGATGGAGCGGCTCGGGCAGGTCGACGCGGTCGCGCTGGACAAGACCGGCACCCTCACCGAGGGCACCCCCCGGATCACCGACCTGCTCCCCCTCGCCGGCAGCGGCCTGGACGAGGACGAACTGCTGACCCTGGCGGCCGCCGCCGAGCACCCCAGCGAGCACCCGCTGGCCCGCGCGGTGGTCGACGCCGCCCGCCGGCGCGGCCTCGACCTGCCGGTCGCCGAGGGCTTCGCCTCCACCCCCGGCGTCGGGGTGACCGCCACCGTCTGCGGTGCCGTCATCGCGGTCGGCGCCCCCGCCCGGCTCCTCGCCGGCGCCGCCGACGCGCCCTCCACCGAGGCAGAGGCGGAGGCGGAGGCCACCGCCGTCGCCGTCGCCGTCGCCGAGGAACTGGAGCGCGACGGGCGCACCGCCGTCCTGGTCCAGCGCGACGGCGTCCCGGTCGGCGTACTCGGCATCGCCGACCGCCTGCGCCCCGACGCCGCCGCCACCGTCACCGCCCTGGCGGCCCTGACCGGCGCCGCCCCGGTGCTGGTGACCGGAGACAACCCGCGCGCCGCCGCCCGCCTCGCCGCCGAGGTCGGCATCACCGACGTCCGCGCGGGGCTGCTCCCCCAGGACAAGGTCGCCGCCGTGCAGGAGCAGGAGCGGGCCGGGCGCAAGGTGCTGGTGATCGGCGACGGCGTCAACGACGCCCCCGCCCTCGCCGCCGCCCACACCGGCATCGCGATGGGCCGGGCGGGCTCCGACCTGGCGCTGGAGACCGCCGACGCGGTCGTCGTCCGCGACGAACTCGCGACCGTCCCCACGGTGATCGCGCTGTCCCGGGCGGCCCGGCGGCTGGTCGTCCAGAACCTGGTGATCGCCTCGGTGTTCATCTCCGGCCTGGTCGTGTGGGACCTGGTCGCCACCCTGCCCCTGCCGCTCGGTGTCCTCGGCCACGAGGGCTCGACCGTCATCGTCGGCCTCAACGGCCTGCGGCTGCTGCGCGAGAACGCGTGGAAGCGCGCGGGCGCCACCGGGCCGCGGCCGGTTCAAGAGCTGGTTCAGAAGCCGGTTCAGGAGCCGGCGCGGGCCCGGCGCAGCAGGTAGGCGCCGGAGGCGGCGGCGAGCAGCGCCATGCAGGCGGTGAAGACCAGGCCGGCGTGGGCCAGGCCGATCGGCGCGGTGAGCAGGCCGATGCCGATCACCGGGATCGAGATGCCGAAGTAGGCGACCACGAAGAGCGCCGACAGGGCGCCGCCGCGGTGCTCGGCGGGCGCGGCGGCGGCGATCTCGCCGACCGCTCCGCGCAGGCCCATGCCCTGGCCGGCGCCGCCCACCAGGGCGCTGAGCACGAGCAGTGGCAGAGCCGTCCAGGCGAGGGAACCGGCCATCAGGGCCAGCCCGGCGATGAGCACCAGGCAGCCGATCGGGATCGCCCGGGCGGTGCCCAGCCGGGGCACCAGGAGCTGGCCGAGGATGGAGGCGAAGAAGGCCGTGCACACGATCAGGCCGACGACGGCCGGGCTGTGGACGTCCAGCCGCTGGGCGAGGAAGGCCGGGCTGACGGAGGTGAAGACGCCCAGCAGGGAGAAGCCCGCGAACGCGGCGAGCCCGGCCGGGACGAACACCCCGCGGACCTCCGGCGGCAGGGACGGCCGGCGCGGCCGGGCGGTGCGCAGCGGGCGGGCGCCGGTGACGGTCTCCGGCAGGAGCCAGGTGACGGTGAAGGAGGCGGCGAGCAGCACCAGGTGCACGGCGAACGGCAGGGTGAGGGGGTGGCGTGTGTACTCGGCGAGCAGTCCCGACAGCACCGGTCCGCAGCCCAGGCCGCCGATGTTGGCGGCGGTCGCGACGAAGCCCGCGCGGGCCTGGTGTCCGGGTGGGGCGAGTTCCAGGACGTACGCGGTGGCGGTGCCGGTGAACAGGCCCGCGGACAGGCCGGACAGCAGGCGGCCCAGGGCCAGCAGCGGGAGGCCGCCCTCGGCCAGGAAGGCGAGCGCGCTGCACGCGGCAAGTGCCAGTCCGCAGAGCAGGACGGGCCGGCGTCCGACGGAGTCGGAGACGTTGCCGACGAGCAGCAGGACGCCGATGACGCCGAAGGCGTAGATGGCGAAGACGACCGTCACCATCAGTTCGGAGAAGCCGATCTGCTCCTGGTACAGCCCGTACAGCGGGGTGGGCAGGGTGGTGCCCGCCATGCAGACGGCGAAGCCGGCGGCCGCCCCGAGGTAGCCCGCCCGGCCCATCGCGGGTCGCGCGGTCTGATGATCGGTCATTCGCCCACGGTAGGGCGGCCGTCGCCGTCGCAGCCACGGCTCGCGGGGCCGAATAGGCCGATCCGCCCAAGAACCGACGCCCGGCCCCGGCCACACCCACCCCCGGCGTGGTCGGCCATCGGCTACCGGATCGCGCCGCGGTCCGCGGACAGGCCGTGGGTGGTGCCGCCCCCGGCCCGCACCTGCGTCGGGAGCGCTCCCCAGTAGCGCCGGAACGCGGTGCTGAAGTGCCGGGTGTCCGCATAGCCGCAGGAGCGGGCGACGGCCGCGACGGACAGCGGGCGCAGCGCGGGATCGGCCAGGCGCTGCGCGGCGACGTCCAGCCGTCGGCGGGTCAGGTAGGCGATGATCGTGCACCCCGTCTCCTGCTGGAAGAGCCGTGCTGCGTGGCGCTCGCTCAGGTGGACCTGGGTGGCGACGTCCCGTACCCGTACCGGGCGGTCGAAGTTGTCGTCGAGGTAGCGGGTCATCCGCGCGGCGGCCGCCGCCGCGCGCCCACCCGGCACGGGCGTCGGGCGCGCGGCGGCGGGCAGGTCGGCGACGACGCGGGCGCAGGTGAGGACCAGCGCGGGGCCGAGGGCGGCCAGCAGGTCGGGGCTGGCCGGCCCCGGAGCCGCAGCCTCTTCGGCGAGTGTCGCCAACAGCCGGGGAAGCGGGGTTCCGGCGGCCGGGACGACCCGGCGCGGGCCGGCCGCGAGGGCGTCGAGCAGGGCGGCGGTCTCCGGGGAGCCGGGCCCGGCGGCCCCGCGCGGACCGCGTTCGGGGACCATCGTCCAGGACCAGAAGACGATGCCGAGCGGGTCCCGGGCGTCGGTGGTGATCTCGTGGACCTCGCCGGGGCGGGCCAGGAACAGCTCGCCGGCTCCGACCGGGTGCTCCAGCGCGCCGATCCGGAACGTCCCGCGCCCGGCGTAGGCGTAGCAGAACTCGAAGTAGGAGTGGCTGTGCCAGTAGTTGCGCCATGGCTCGGGCGGGTAGAACCCCCAGTCCACGAACTCGACCCGTCGTCCGGCGAGGGTGGTGCCCAGCCGCACGGAGTTGAGCAGGGGCAGGGCGGCGCCCGCCCGGGCCAGTTCGGTCATCTCGGCTCGCCCGCCCCGTCCGTCCTGCGCGCGGTGGGGTCGACGCCCCGCAGCATCATGCCCTGACCGAGGGACCAGGTGTGATCGTCCGTGGTGGGCCGGTCCGCAGGGTCCCGGAACTGTACCAGCCAGGTGGTGCGGGCCTGGTCGGAGGTGTTCAGCCCCGAACCGTGCACGGTGAGGTAGCCGAAGAACAGGACGTCGCCGGCCTCCGCCGGGCACGGCCGGGCGTCCTGGAGCCGCCAGGTGTCGGGCGGCAGGTGCCAGCTGCCGTCCTCGACGTGCGGCAGCGGGCCCTGCTGGTGGCTGCCGGGGACGGCCCTGATGCAGCCCTTCTCCTCCGGGGCGTCGTCGAAGTGGAAGACCGCGGCCGCGACGGTGTGCCGGGCGTGCGGGAAGAACGGGTGGTCCTGGTGCAGGGGGAAGGGGGAGCCGGTCTCCGGAGGCTTGATGAACATCTTCGTGTGGTGCAACTGGAGGTTGGGCCCGCCGAGCAGTGCGGCCGCGACGTCCGTGAACCTGGGGTCGACCAGCAGCCGGGCGAAGGCCGCCGAGTGGAACTGCGCGTCGTGGGCGTGCTTGAGGGCCGTGCGCCCGGCGGACGCACCCGCGACGGTGCGCGCGCTGGCCCAGGTCGGGTCGGCGTCGGAGTCGAGGCGGGCGGCCAGGGCGTGGCACTCCTCCCGCATCGCCGCCGCCTCCTGTCGGCTGATCAGGTTCTTGACGAGGAGGAAGCCGTTCTCGTGGTAGGCGGCGAGGTCGTCGGGGCTGAGGGGTTCGTTCATGGCCTCGACCGTAGGTGTGGGGACCGGGCCGGGCCGAGGGGCGATACGGACGGCCCGGTGGGTAATCCGGACATCGGCCCGCGCGTTCAAGTCCCTCCCGCCGGGCTGCGGCCGAGCAGGCGGGGGTGCTCCCGAGGCCGGGAGCGCCCCGCCTCGATGTCCGGGCACCGTCGCCTCGATGTCCTGGCACCCCCAACTGGCGTATGGCGCAGCCGAATCCGTTCGCGTCCGCCCTCTTGTCAAAGGTTAGTGATGTTTCCTAACTTAATGTCATGTCCGAGACCTCACGGCACTCCCGGCGCGACCTCCTGCGAGTGAGCGCGGCGGGCGGTGCCGCCTTCGCCGCGGGCAGCCTCCTGCTGCCCGGCGCCGCCCAGGCCGCCCCCCGTCCGACCGCCCTCGACACCCCGACCCTCCCCTCGCCCCGCAGCGACCAGACCGCCGGGTCCGCGCTGCGCCCCTTCGGCCGGCACCTGGCCTTCGGGGCCGATCCCTCCCAACAGGTCGTCGTCTCCTGGCAGGTGCCGGGCGCGGTGACCGCCCCCTTCGTCCGGATCGGCCTCCAGCCCGGCGACTTCGGCTCCCCGATCGCCGCCGAGGTCCGCACCCTGGTCAGCAAGCTGTCCTGGCAGCACCCGGTCGAGGACCAGCCCCTGGTCAAGCCCACCACCGTCACCCAGTACTACCTGCACGCGCAGGTCGACCAGCTGATCCCCGACACCACGTACTACTACGTCGTCGGCCACCAGGGCTACGACCCCGCGGGGCAGCGCGCCCGGCTCGGCGACGTGGCGAGCTTCCGCACCGCGCCCGCCCCCGGGCGCGGCACCGGGTTCACCTTCACGGCCTTCGGCGACCAGGGCATCGGGTACAACGCGGCCGCCACCGCCAACCTGATCGCCGGCCTCGACCCCGCCTTCCACCTCCACATGGGCGACCTCTCGTACGCCAACAGCGGCGGCAGCGGCAAGACCAGCGACCCCTACGACGCCCGTCTGTGGGACTCCTTCTTCGTGCAGAACGACCCCGTCGCCTCCCGGACCCCGTGGATGATGGCGATCGGCAACCACGAGATGGAGGCCTGGTACGGGGCCGACGGCTACGGGGGCGTCCGCGCCCGGTTCACGATGCCCGACAACGCCTGGGCGCAGTCCACCGGCATCTACTCCTGGCGCTGCCAGAACGTCGGCCTGATCAGCCTCGACGGCAACGACATCTGCTACAACACCGCGGCCAACCTGAACTACACCAAGGGCAAGCAGAAGAAGTGGCTGGAGAGCCGGCTCGCCGCGCTCCGCGCCGACACCACCATCGACTTCGTCGTCGTCTACCTGCACCAGTGCACGTACTCCACCTGCCACGACAACGGGGCCGAACTCGGCGCGCAGCAGGACTGGGCCCCGCTGTTCGACAAGTACCAGGTGGACCTGGTGCTCAGCGGCCACAACCACGTCTACGAGCGGACCGACCCCATCCGTTCCGGCAAGCCCACCCGCAAGGTCGCCTCCGGAGACACCGTCAATCCGCTGAAGGACGGCACGACGTACGTCGTCGCGGGCGGCGGTGGCGGCGGGGTCTACTCCTTCCCCGTCGCCGACACCTACCTCGGGCACGAGACGAAGAACGACTCCCCCGTCCCGATGGTGGTCGCCGATCCGAGCGGCCACAACCAGACCGTCAAGGTCACCTGGTCCAGGGTCCGTTACACCGGTTACTGCCTGGTGGCGGTCGACGTGACGCCCGCCGCCGCCGGCAAGCCGGCCCGCATGGCGGTGCGCTCGATCACCGAGGACGGCACCGCCGTGGACCAGTTCACCGTGCAGCGCGGCTGACCCGGCCCGGCGGCCGCGCCCGGACGGCCCGCGCCTACGCCCGGACGGCCCGCTCCCCGCCGGCCGGGCCGGGCGCGGCCGCCGGGCCGGCGGGGTGCGCCTCAGTGCTCCGTGGTGACGGTGAAGCCCTGCGGGGCGCGCAGGTCGACGGCTCCGGCGTGGTCGGTGGACACCTCGATCGGCAGGCCCGCCACCGTCAGGCCGGTGAACGTCAGCGACTCGTAGCCGGCGGGGAGTTGAGCGCGCACCCGGAGCCGCCGGTTGGGGGCGTCGGCCTCCAGGCCGAGCAGCGCCTGCACCACCTGGACGGAGGCCGCGGCGGCCCAGGCCTGCGGGCGGCAGGAGGCCGGGTAGGGGACGGGGCGGGCGAACTCGGCGCGCGGGTGGCCGCCGAAGAGTTCGGGCAGGCGGTGGTCGAAGGCCGCCGCCGCGCGGACCAGGCCGGCGGCCAGCGGCGCGGCGGCGTCGTGCAGCCCGGCGTGGGAGAGGCCGTGGACGGCGATGGCGCTGTCGTGCGGCCAGACCGAACCGGTGTGGTAGCCGAGCGGGTTGAAGCCGGCCGCGGCGGCGTCCAGGGTGCGCAGCCCGAAGCCGCTGTCCATGCCGGGGGCGGTGAGCCGGCCGGCGACCAGGGCACTCTCCTGCGGGTCGAGCAGGCCGGTGCCGAGCAGGTGGCCCATGTTGGAGGCGATCGAGTCGACCTGGTGCTTGCCGCCGTCGAGGGCGACCACCGGGTACGGGCCGTGCGCGTCCTCGGTCCAGAACCGGTCGCGGAAGCGCAGCCGCAACTCCTCCGCCCACTGCCGCCAGCGGTCGGCGCCGGGCCGGCCGAAGGCCTCCAGCAGGTCGGCCGAGGCGACGGCGGCCTCGTAGGCGTAGGCCTGGACCTCGCTGAGCGCGATGGGGGCGTCGGCGATCCGGCCGTCGCGGAAGCGGATGCTGTCGGAGGAGTCCTTCCAGCCCTGGTTGGAGAGCCCCTTGCCGGAGCTGTCGACGTACTCCAGGAAGCCGTCGCCGTCCGCGTCGGCGTGGTCGGCCAGCCAGGCGAGGGCGGCCTCGGCGTGCGGCAGCAGGTCCTCGACCTGGTCCTCGGGCATGCCCCAGCGCCAGGCGTCGTGCAGGAGGGTGAGCCACAGCGGGGTGGCGTCGGCCGTGCCGAAGTAGCAGGGCGGCAGGTGGGAGCCGTTGTCGAGGTGCTGCTCGTCGCGGCGGACCTCGTGGAGGATCTTGCCGGGCTGCTCCTCGGTGGCCGGGTCGAGGGCGCGGCCCTGGCGGCGGGCCAGGGTGCGCAGCGTGCCGGCGGCGAGTTCGGTGCCGAGCGGGAGCATCATCCGGGCCGCCCAGAGGGAGTCGCGGCCGAACAGGGTGAGGAACCAGGGGGCCCCGGCGCCGAGGAAGTGGTCGCCGGGCTCCAGCGGGTCGGTGAGCAGGAGGCCGCGCAGGTCGTGGTGGGAGCGGGCGATCCAGTGCGCGAGGTGGTGGTCGCGGCCGGTGATCCCGGGGGTGCGCCACGGGGCGGCGTCGGCGGCCGGGGCGGGGAAGAGGTCGCCGTCGCGGTGCTCGGCGGTGCACTCCAGGACGGCCTGCCAGCTCTGGCCGGGGGCGAGTTCGAGGTCGAAGCCCAGGGTGCCGGTGTCGGCGGCGAGGTGGTCGGGCGCCGGCTCGACGGTGAGGGCGGCGCTGAGCGGGCCCTCGCTCCAGCGCAGGCCGTTCGGGCCGGCGGTGGGCGTGAGTGCCTGGGTGGCGCGGCCGGCCTTGACGGAGTCCATCGCGGCGAAGTCGCTCTCCGCGCGTACGTCCAGGCGCAGGCGGGCGGTGAGGTCGCCCGCGTTGCGGACGGTGTAGCGCTCGACGAGGCGGCCGGGGTGCAGCTCCCGGCGGCGTTCCAGGGTGACGGCCGGGTCGGGGGTGAGTTCGGCGATGCCGCGCAGCACGGTGACGAAGGTGGTGCGTCCGTCCTCGCCGAGCGCGGTGGCGACGGGGGCGTTGGGGACCGCGGCGACGCCGGCCTCCAGGCGGGAGAGGATCCGGCGGTCCCCGTGGTAGAAGCCGTCCGCGCCTTCGCCGATCCGCCCGTCCGGGCGCGAGGCACAGAAGCTCGGGGCGGCCACGGAGAGCTGGGCGTCGTGCAGGAACGGCTGCAGGGCGATCGCTGACATGGTCTCTTCATCCTCGTTTTGGGGCTTGACAGTTGCTTCCACTCGGGCGCAACCTTTCTGCCATTGGAGCGTTCCAAGACATTAACCCCCCTGGTGGGGAAGATGGAACCCCGTATTGGAACGCTCCAAGATCTTGTCAATGAAGACAGAACCTAGGATCGCCGTCATGCATGCACACTCATCGCCCCGGCCCAGGACAGGGTCCGCCGCGACCCTGGAAATGGTCGCCGCCCGGGCCGGCGTGGGCCGTCAGACGGTGTCCAACGCGATCAACTCGCCCGAGCTGCTGCGCCCGCAGACGCTGGAACGGGTCCAGCGCGCGATCGACGAGCTCGGCTACCGCCCGCACCGGGCCGCGCAGGCACTCAAGACCAGGGCCAGCCGGCTGATCGGCTACGGCATCCGCTCCAGCAGCACCGGCGTCCCGACCCCGGTCCTGGACCAGTTCCTGCACTCCCTCTCCGAGGCCGCCGACCAGGCCGGCTACCGGGTGGTGCTGTTCGCCGTCGCCCCCGGGGACGACGAACTCACCAGCTACCAGCAGCTCCTCGACGAGCACGGCGCGGACGGCTTCGTCCTCAGCAGCACCGACCGCGGCGACCGCCGCCAGGGCTGGCTGCACGAACGCGGCGTCCCGTACGTCGCCTTCGGCCGCACCTGGTCCGGCCGGGACGTCGGCGACTGGGTCGACGTCGACGGCTCCGCCGGGACTTCGGCCGCCGTCCGGCACCTGGCCGGGCTCGGCCACCGCAAGATCGGCTTCCTCGGCTGGCCGAAGGGCTCCGGCGTCGGCGACGACCGCGCCCGCGGCTGGCAGAGCGCGATGCGCGAACTGGGCCTGCCCACCCGGGGCCGCCGGGCCGAGAGCCCGGACGACCGGACGAGCGCCACCGAGGCCGCCGAACGGCTGCTCGCGACCGGCGCGACCGCGGTCGTGACCGCCAGCGACACCCTGGCGCTCGGCTGGTACCAGGCACTGCGCCGCGACGGCCGCACCCCCGGCCCGGACGCGGCCGTCATCGGCTTCGACGACTCGCCGATCGCCCCCCTGCTGTTCCCGTCGCTGTCCAGCCTCGCCCAACCGCTCGACGCGGTCGGCCGCGAGTGCATGCGGCTGCTGCTGGAACGCCTCGGCGACCACCAGCGGCCGACCGAACACGTGCTCCTGGAACCGGAGCTGGTCCTGCGCGAAAGCGTCTGACCGCCACTCCCCCCCGAAACCATCTCCGCCCACTCCCCCACCCACCCTCGCAAGGAGATCCCGCATGGCCACCTCCCGCACCCTCGCCGCGGCAGCCGTCTGCGCGGCCGTCACCCTCGGCGCCGTCACCGGCTGCTCCTCCTCCGGCGGCTTCGGCGACTCACCGGCCAAGCAGTCCTCCGGCGGCAACCAGAGCCTGACGGTGCTGATCGCCACCTCCGGCGAGGCCGAGACGGCCGCGGTCAAGGCCGCCACGGCCGACTGGGCCAAGAAGACCGGCAACACCGTCACCGTACAGATCGCCAGCGACATCAACCAGCAGCTCGGCCAGGCCTTCGCCGGCGGCAACCCGCCGGACCTCTTCTACGTCAACTCCGACCAGTTCGCGAACTACGCCAAGGGCGGCTCGCTGTACGCCTACGGCGACCAGATCCCGGACGCCGCCGACTTCTCCGAGCCGCTGCGCAAGGCCTTCAGCTACGACGGCAAGCTCACCTGCCTGCCCAAGGACACCTCCACCCTGGGCCTGGCGATCAACACCACGCTGTGGCAGCAGGCCGGCCTGACCGAGGCCGACTACCCGACCAGCTGGCAGCAGCTCTCCGACGACGCCGCCAAGCTCACCAAGGACGGCGTGACCGGCCTGGTGACCGCCCCCGACTACCAGCGGCTCGGCGCCCTGCTGAAGGAGGCCGGCGGCTGGATCACCAACCCCGAGCAGACCGCGATGACCGCCGACAACCCGGCCAACAAGCAGGCGCTGGAGTACGTGCAGTCGATGATGAAGGCCGGCTCGGCCAAGTACGTCGCCGAGGTGGACGCCGGCTGGGGCGGCGAGGCGCTCGGCAAGGGCAAGGCCGCGATGACCATCGAGGGCAACTGGCTCAAGGGCGCGATGGCCAAGGACTACCCGAACGTCCAGTACAAGGTGCTCCCGCTGCCCGCCGGCCCGGCCGGCCCCGGCACCCTCGCCTTCAGCAACTGCTGGGGCGTCGCCGCCAAGAGCCAGCACCAGGCGGCCGGGGTCGACCTGGTCAAGCACCTCGCCTCCGCCGACCAGCAACTGGAGTTCGCCCAGGCCTTCGGCGTGATGCCCTCGCGCACCAGCGCGCTGAGCGCCTACGCCCAGAAGTACCCCGAGTCCAAGGCCTGGGTCGACGGCGTCGCCAACGCCCAGGCGCCGGTCACCATCGCCGGGTTCACCAAGGTGCTCACCCAGTTCAACACCGACCTCCAGTCGCTGAAGACGGGCGACCCGGCGGCCATCCTGGCCACCCTCCAGCGCAACGGCGAGCAGGCCATCAAGAATGCCAAGTAACAGCTCCACCGGCACGATACGCCGGCGCGGCCTGCGCGAGGGAGCATGGGGCTGGCTGTTCGCCGGCCCCATGGTCCTGGTCCTCGGCCTCTTCATGGTCCTGCCGATCGGGATGGCCCTGTGGGTCAGCCTGCTGCACTGGGACGGCCAGTCCAACCCGTTCAGCGGCAGCGCGGACTTCATCGGCCTGGACAACTACCGCCGGCTGTTCGCCGAGGACGGCCTGGACCGCACGCTGTTCGCCACCTCGATGCGCAACACGCTGTACTACGTCCTGCTGACGGTGCCGCTGCAGACGGTGCTGGCGCTGCTGCTCGCCATCCTGGTCAACCAGCGGATGCTGCGCGGCCGGGGCGCCCTGCGCACGGTGTTCTACTTCCCGTCCGTCACCAGCTCGATCGCGATCTCGACGGTCTTCCTGTTCCTCTTCCAGGGCAGCGGCGCCGTCAACCGGATGCTGGGCTGGCTCGGGGTCAAGGGGCCGAACTGGTTCGCCGACCCGCGCGGGGTGATCTGGCTGGTGCTCGGCTGGTTCGGCCTGGACCAGCCCGCCCCGGGCACCGGCGGCCCGCTCGGGCTGTCCTGGTCGGAGTGGTTCGCCGGGCCCTCGGTCGCGATGTGCACGCTGATCCTGATGGCGGTGTGGACCACCTCCGGCACCTTCATGCTGATCTTCCTCGCCGCCCTCCAGGACATCCCGCGCGAACTGGAGGAGGCCGCCGCGCTCGACGGCGTCAACCGCCGCCAGCTGCTGCGCCACGTCACCCTGCCCGCGCTGCGGCCCGTCCTGTTCCTGGTGCTGACCCTCGGCCTGATCTCCACCTGGCAGGTCTTCGACCAGGTGTACGTGATGGGCAAGGGCGCGCCCGGCAACACCACCCTCACGCCCGCCTACCTGTCCTACTCGGCCGGCTTCGACAACGCCGACTTCGGGCAGGGCGCCGCCATCGCGTTCGTCCTGCTCGGCCTGATCCTGCTGCTCACCGCCGTCCAGCGGTGGGTCCTGCGGGAGCGGGACGGCAAGCCCCGCCGCAGCCCGAAGGGAGCCCGCCGTGCCGCACGCTGACCGCAAGCCCGCCGTGGACAAGCCGATCCTCGGCCGCTTCCCCCGGCCGCTGCGGATCCTCGGGTACGCCGTCCTGCTCGGCTTCGCGCTGCTCTACCTGCTGCCGTTCCTCCTGCAACTGGTGAACAGCTTCAAGACCGACCCGGACGCGGCCGCCCACCCGATGTCGGTGCTGCCCGACGGCGGCACCCTGGCCTCCTACCGGCGGCTGTTCGGTCTGGCGGAGGGCGTCGAGAACATCCCGTTCCTGCGCTGGCTGGGCAACAGCGTGGTGGTGACCGTCCTGGTGACGGCCGGCCGGGTGCTGTTCGACTCGATGGCGGGCTACGCGCTGGCCCGGATCAGGTTCCCCGGCCGCCGGCTGCTGTTCGCCTTCGTGCTGGCCGTGATGGCGGTGCCGGGCGTGGTGCTGCTGATCCCGAAGTTCCTGGTGCTGAAGAGCTTCGGCATGTTCGACAGCTACAGCGGCATGATCCTGCCGCTGCTGGTCGACGCCGCCGGGATCTTCATCATGAAGCAGTTCTTCGAGTCGGTGCCGCGCGAGATCGAGGAGGCGGCGCGGATCGACGGCGCCGGGACGTTCCGGATCTTCTGGTCCGTCGTCCTGCCGATGTCCCGGCCCTCGCTGATCACGCTCACCGTGCTCTCCTTCCAGGGCTCCTGGAACGAGTTCACGCACTTCCTGGTCTCCACCCAGTCCAGCGAGCACGACACCCTCACCACCGGTCTGGCGCACTTCGTCTCCGGCGGCCTCGGCTCCGGGACGCAGTACCCGCTCAAGCTGGCTGCGGCGCTGGTCTCCACCCTCCCGGTGGCGATCCTGTTCTTCTGCTTCCAGCGCCACTTCGTGCGCGGCGCCAACTCGGGCTCGCTCAAGGAGTGAGCCCGGCCCGGCCCTGCCTGTACACCCCCCTCTGCCGAACCTTCCTGTGAACCCTTCTTGGAGAACCACGTGCCCGCCCGCATCGAGGACTACGCGCTGATCGGCGACATGCAGACCGCCGCCCTGGTCGGCAGGGACGGCGCCGTCGACTGGCTGTGCCTGCCCCGCTTCGACTCCCCGGCCGTCTTCGCCGGCCTGCTGGGCACGGACGAGCACGGCTTCTGGCGGATCGCCCCCGGTGACGCCCCGCCCGCCCACCGGCGGCGCTACCGGGGCGACTCGCTGGTCCTGGAACAGGAGTGGGACACCGCCGGCGGTACCGTCCGGGTCATCGACTTCATGCCGCCGCGCGGCACGGCGGCCCCGCAGCTGATCCGGATCGTCGAGGGCCTCGCCGGCACCGTCCGGATGCGCTCGGCCCTGCGGATGCGCTTCTCCTACGGGCGCATCGTGCCCTGGGTGCACAAGGTCACGGACGGCACAGGCGCCCGCACCGTCGCCGTGGCCGGGCCCGACTCGGTGTGGCTGGACGGCGAGTCCGAGACCTACGGCCGCGACCTCACCACCTACGCCGACTTCACCGTCACCGCCGGCGAGCGGATCGCCTTCGCCCTCACCTGGCAGGCCTCCCACCTCGGCGCCCCCGACCGGCCGGACGCCGAGCAGGCACTCGCCGCCACCGAGGAGTTCTGGCGCGACTGGGCCGCCCAGTGCACCTACCAGGGCCCCTACCGCGAGGCCGTGATCCGCTCCCTGATCACCCTCAAGGGCCTCACCTACGCCCCCACCGGCGGCATCGTCGCCGCCCCCACCACCTCACTGCCCGAGGACATCGGCGGCGTCCGCAACTGGGACTACCGCTACACCTGGCTGCGCGACGCCACCATCACGCTCTCCTCGCTGCTGCGCACCGGCTACCGCGACGAGGCCAAGGCCTGGCGCGAGTGGCTGCTGCGCGCCGTCGCCGGCGACCCGGAGAACCTCCAGATCATGTACGGCATCGCCGGCGAACGGGAGCTGGTGGAGACCGAACTCGACTGGCTGCCCGGCTACGAGGGCTCCCGCCCCGTCCGGATCGGCAACGGCGCCGCCGGCCAGCTGCAACTCGACGTCTACGGCGAGGTCGTCGAGGCCCTGCACCTCGCCCAGCACACCGGCCTGGCCCGCAACGACCACGCCCACCTGCTGCAACTGCGGCTCATCTCCTGGCTGGAGGAGCACTGGCAGGAGCCGGACGAGGGCATCTGGGAGGTCCGCGGCCCGCGCCGGCACTTCGTCCACTCCAAGGTGATGGCCTGGGTCGCCGTCGACCGGACGGTCCAACTGCTGGAGCAGACCGACTGCGAGGGACCGCTGGAGCGCTGGCGCGCCCTGCGTGACACCATCCACGAGGACGTCTGCACCCACGGCTACGACCCGGAGCGCAACACCTTCACCCAGTCCTACGGCTCGCAAGAACTCGACGCCTCGCTGCTGCTCATCCCCCAGGTCGGCTTCCTGCCGCCGGACGACAAGCGCGTCATCGGCACCGTCGAGGCGATCCAGCGCGAACTGTCCACCGAGGACGGCTTCGTGCTGCGCTACCCCACGAGCGGCGGGGTGGACGGCCTGCCGGGCGACGAAGGCGCCTTCCTGGCCTGCTCGTTCTGGCTGGCCGACGCCCTGGCGATGATCGGCCGGACGGACGAGGCGCACCAGCTGTTCGACAAGCTGCTGTCCATCCGCAACGACCTCGGGCTCCTGGCGGAGGAGTGGGACCCGCGGCTCAAGCGCCAGGTCGGCAACTTCCCGCAGGCCTTCAGCCATGTGCCATTGATCGACACCGCGCTGCGCCTCGGCCGGGGCTGCGGCGGTCCGAAATAATCGGCCACCCCCTTGTTGATGATGTGATCAAATGTGTAAGCACTGTGGCGCCTGACGCCACCGGGGAGGGACCGGTCTGACCATGTGGTCAGACCCCGCCATACAGGAGACGTACCATCAACACCGCCATTCGCCGGGCCGCGCGCGGAACCGTTCCCGTCGCCGTCACCGCATCCGTGCTCGCCGCCGGCCTGGCCGCCTGCGGCACCGTCGAGCAGCTGTCCGCCGCGCAGAAGGTGTCCAAGGCCTTCACCAAGGTCGGCGAGGGCAAGGCCGCCGGCCTCACGTTCTCCGTGGACGCCACTCCCGAGCAGATCATCGCCTTCGGTGCGGCCACCGGCGACAAGGTCGACCCGAAGAGCGCCGACGCCGTGTCCGGGCTGAACTTCTCCGTCGCGGTGTCCGCCGACAAGCCGCTGAAGGACCTCGACACCTTCAAGAACGCGCAAAGCAACGGCGCCGACAAGGACCTGACGCTCGACAAGTCGGTACGCCTGTCCTACGTCCTCTCCGACCGGAAGGGCGCCGCGCTGCTGGAGTACCGCCAGGTCGACGCCAAGGCGTTCCTGCGGGCCGACGCCAAGGGCCTGGTGAAGCTGGTCGGCGAGGACCCGTCGCAGGTCGACGCCATCAGCAGCGGCCTGCCCGCCGAACTGAAGCCGGTCAAGGACGTGCTGGCCGGCAAGTGGGTCTCCTTCGACCTGCAGAAGCTCGCCGACGACAGCAAGAAGTTCGACGGCGCCAAGGCCACCCCGAGCGCACAGCCCTCGCTGGACCCGGAGTCCGCCAAGCAGCTGACCAACTCCCTCAAGGACGTGCTGTCCCGCACCGTCACCTTCGAGGACAAGGGCAAGAAGGACGGCGCCGAGCACATCTGGATGAGCGCCCCGGGCCGCCAGCTGGCCGACGAACTGCTGAAGGCCGTCAAGCCGCTGGCCGCCAAGTTCCCCCAGCAGTTCGGGAAGCTCCCCACCTCCGTCCCGAGCACCGTGCGCGAGGACAAGGTCGGCGCCGACCTCTACCTGAAGGACGGCAAGCTCTCCGCCGCCACCTTCGACCTCGCCCAGCTGGAGGCGAAGGCCGCACCGGGCGTCAACTTCCCGGTGAAGCTCGCCTTCAACCAGAACGCCCCGACCGTCGAGGCCCCCGCCGACGCCGTCACGCTGACCAGCGACGACATCCAGAGCACGATGCTCACCCTCCTCACCTCCGGCGCCACCAGCGGAGGCAAGGGCGGCACCGCCCCGGGTACCCCGGGCACCCCGGCGCTCACCCCCGGCAAGCCCCTGACCCCCGCCCAGGCCGAGGAGCTGAAGGCCCTCGGCCTGCCCCTGGCGCAGCAGGAGATGTTCAGCAAGCTCGGCATGGGCTACGAGGACATGAAGAGCCTCGCCCAGGAGGGCTGATCGCCGGCTCTCCCCCACGGCGCCCGGCCGACCGCGACAGCGGCGGGCCGGGCGCCGCTGTTCGACGTCACAGCCGGTGTCCTGACCGCCCGGATCACCGGCGCGCGAGATGGACGGTGAGGTCGGCCGCGATCTCGACCGTCTCGGGCAGCACCCGCGCGATCGCCTCGAAGGCCTCCCGCCGCCCCGGCGGCGGCAGTTGGAGGTACGCCGAGACGGTCGACAGGTGACCGAGGTAGTACGGGGCGCTCACCAGCAGGCGCCGCCGGATGACGGACTGCCGGACGTCACGGAACAGCCGGGACCGTTCCAACTCCGTGCCCGGCCACTGCAGTTCCTCCTCGGGAGCGGTCCCGTCCGGGGACGGGACGTCGTCGCTCTCCAGGAACGGCGCCCGGGCCGCCCGCACGGCCTCCTCGACGGCCGGGTCGGCCAGCTGGAACGGCCCGCCGAAGTTGGCGAACACTCCCTCCGGCTCCAGCAGTTCGGCCACCCGTGACCACCGGCCCTCCGGGCGCGTCCAGTGCAGGGCCGCCGCCGCGTAGACCAGGTCGTACGTCCCGCCCGGCCGCAGGTCCTCGAACGCGGCCCGGACGGTCCGCACGTTCGGGGGCGCCGTCCTGCGCAGTTCGGCGAGCATGGCCGCGTCGGGCTCCGTCGCCGTGACGTCGACCCCGCGCCCGGCGAACAGCCGGGTCGCCTTGCCGGTGCCCGCACCGATCTCCAGTGCGGTCCGCACCGGCCGGCCCGCGTACGCCGCCACCGTGTCGAAGAGTTCGTCGGGGTACCCCGGCCGGAAACGTTCGTAGGCTTCGGCGATCGCGCCGAAGCTCAGTGCACGAGCAGACATGCCGAGCATCCTGACACGACCGCGGCGGGCCGTGCCCCGGGTTTTCCGCCGCCGCACCGCGCCCGGAGGAGTGGCGTGGGTCCGGAATCAGCCGGTTGTCGGTAATGAACGATTGTGTTCCCTATACCTCGGGGATACTGCCGGTGTCAGTGGACGGACCCGCCCCTCACCGTCGTTCGCTCCCGAGCCATTGGGGGACCTGCCATGGTCACCTCGCGCGCCCTGGCCCCGGCGCCGCCCGCACCCGCACGACGCGGCCAGCACCCGGGGACAGCCCTCACCGTCATCGCGGCCACCCAGCTCATGGTGGTCCTCGACGTCACGATCGTGAACATCGCCCTGCCGCACATCCAGCAGGCGCTGAGGTTCAACACCACCGACCTGTCCTGGGTCGTCAACGCCTACACCCTCACCTTCGGCGGGCTCCTGCTGCTGGGCGGGCGGATGGGCGACATCCTCGGGCGCCGGCGCGTGTTCGTCGCCGGGGTCCTGATCTTCAGCCTCGCCTCACTGCTCGGCGGCGTCGCGCAGTCCTCCGGCTGGCTGCTGGCCGCGCGCGCACTCCAGGGCCTGGGCGCGGCGATCGCCTCGCCGACCGCGCTCGCCCTGATCGCGACCAACTTCCCGGAGGGCCCGGCCCGCAACCGCGCCTTCGGCGTGTACTCGGCCGTCGCGGGGGCGGGCGGCGCCGTCGGCCTGCTCGCCGGCGGGATACTGACCTCCTGGCTGTCCTGGCGGTGGGTGCTGTTCGTCAACGTGCCGATCGGCATCGCGATCGCGCTGCTGGCGCCGCTCTACATCAACGAGTCCGAACGGCACCCCGGACGTTTCGACCTGACCGGCGCGTTCGCCGCCACGGCGGGCATGGTCTCGCTGGTCTTCGGCTTCATCCGGGCCTCCGACCACGGCTGGACCGACCCCGTGACGCTCACCTCGTTCAGCCTCGCCGCGCTGCTGCTGGCGGCCTTCCTGTTCCACGAACGGCGGGCGCCGCAGCCGATCACCCCGCTGCACCTGTTCCGCGACCGCAACCGCTCCGGCGCCTACGGGCTGCTGCTCTGCGTGGCCGCGACCATGTTCAGCATCTTCTTCTTCATGACCCTGTTCGTTCAGGACGTCCTCGGGTTCAGCCCGCTGCGGGCCGGCCTCGCCTTCCTGCCGATCAGCGCCGCGAGCGTCGTCGCCGCCCAGTTCGCCGCCCGCAACCAGCTGCGGTACGGGCGCAGGCCGTTCCTGGTGGTGGGCTCGCTGTTGGTGGCGGGCGGGGCGTTCTGGTCCACCCGGCTCGACGCCCACAGCGGCTACCTGACCGGGGTCCTCGGCCCGACCCTGCTGTTCGGCCTCGGGATGGGCTCGATCTTCGTCCCGGCCACGCTGACGGTGGTCTCCCGGGTCGCCCCGCACGAGACCGGCGCGGCCACCGGCATGCTCAACACCACCCAGCAGGTGGGCGGCTCGCTGGGGCTGTCGATCCTGGTCACGGTCTACGGCGCGGCCGGCCGCAGTGAGGCCGGCCGGCAGGTCGGCGCGTTCCTGCGGCAGGCCACCCCGGAGCAGGCGGCCCGGTTCCGGGCCACCGGAAAGCTGCCGGCGCCGTACTCCTCCGAGGTGCTGGCGCACGGCATCTCCAGGGCGTTCGACATGGGCCTGGCCTTCGCCGTGCTCGCGGCGCTGATCGCCCTGTTCGTCATCAGGGCCGACCGGGAGGCGCCGCCCGTCAGCCCTTCGGGGGACGGCACTTGACAGGGCGTCCGGACATCGCCGACAGTCCATCTTGCAATGGTTTTCATCTTCGATAACCAGACTCCGCGAAAGAGGACACCCATGTCGCTCGACGTCTCCCCCGCCCTCCTCGCCCAGGCCGAGCACGGCCGGGTCAACCAGGCCGACTTCCTCGACACCGTGCGCGCCTCCCTCCCCTACGCCTACCAGGTCGTCGCCGGGCTCAGCACCGAACTCAGCGCCACCGAGGACGAGTTCACCACCGACAACACCACGCCCACCGACGAGGAGCGCGCCCAGCTGCTGCGCGCGCTCGCCAGCAACGCCATCCGCGGCAGCCTGGAGGACCACTTCGGCGTCAAGCTCGCCTTCGTCAACTGCCACCGCGTCGGCGCCTTCCGCCCCGGCACCGAGGACGGCGACGCCTACCGCGAGTTCACCTCGCTGCACAACCAGATCCGCAACCAGAGCCCGGAGCTGCGCAGCTGCTGACCCACCCGGACGCGCGGCGGGCCCCCGTCGGGGGAGGGGGCCCGCCGCGCCCCGTACCGGGTCGGTATTGAGGGGGGATTGCGCCGTGTTGCGCGCCGATGTCCGATCCCGCGCCGATCTTGTGGGGACGCGAGCCGCCTGCGTACGTTCGACGGGCACCACCCGCCCGGCCCTCCCGGGGCCGCCTCACACCACCCGGAGCCACCCACCATGCCGCCGACCCCACGACCGCTGCGGAAACTCGGCTTCCTGACCATCGGACTGTTCGACGAGGCCGACCCGCGCCGGGGCCACGAGTCCACCCTCGACCTCATCACCCTCGGCGAGCAGCTCGGCTTCGACAGCGCCTGGCTGCGCCACCGCCACCTCCAGTACGGGATCTCCTCCCCCGTCGCCGTCCTCGCCGCCGCCTCCCAGCGCACCAGCCGCATCCACCTCGGCACCGCCGTCACCCCGCTCGGCTGGGAGAACCCGCTGCGCCTCGCCGAGGACCTCGCCACCGTCGACATCCTGTCCGGCGGCCGCCTCAACCCCGGCTTCAGCGTCGGCCCGCCCACCCACTACGACCGGGTCCGCGGCGCGCTCCACCCCGACACCGGCGAGCACGAGGACTTCGGGACCGGTCGCGCCGAGCGCCTCCTCGGCCTCGTCCGCGGCGAGCCCGCCTCCGACTTCGCCGGCACCGAGGGCATCGAGGTGTACTCCCGCCGGGTCCAGCCGCACTCCCCCGGCCTCGCCTCCCGGCTCTGGTACGGCGCCGGCAGCCTGCGCTCCGCCCGCTGGGCCGGCGAGCACGGGCTCAACCTGCTCACCAGCAGCATCGTCAAGGCCGGGGAGCCCGGGGAGTCCGAGGACTTCGCCGAGATCCAGCGCACCCAGATCCGCGCCTTCCGCGCCCAGCACCCCGACGGCGAGCGCGCCCGCGTCTCCCAGGGCCTCGTCGTCATCCCCACCGACGGCGCCAGCCCCGAACAGCGCGCCAAGTACCAGGCGTACGCCCTCGCCCGCACCCCGCGCACCCTCGCCCCGCAGGGCCCGGCCCGGATGGTGTTCGCGCCCGACCTGGTCGGCCCGTCCGAGGAGATCGCCGAGCGGCTGCACGCCCACGCCGGCTACCAGGAGGTCGACGAGGTCGCCTTCGCCCTGCCCTTCACCTTCGACCACCAGGACTACGTGCAGATCCTCACCGACCTCGCCACCCGCCTCGGCCCCGCCCTCGGCTGGCAGCCCTCGGCCGAGCACGGCTGACCCGGCGTCCGGCCGCGCCGAGGGGCACGGCGAGGGGCGCGGCGGCTCAGGGCCGGTCGGGGCCGCGGGTGGGCAGCGTCTGGCTGTAGACGACGCTCGTGGTCGTGCTGCCGAAGCCGGCCAGCTCGTCCACGAGCGTCTCCAGATGCTCCATGGAGGTCGCGGCGACCTTGAGGGTGTAGCAGTCGTCGCCGGTGGTGCGCAGGCACTCCAGGAGCTCCCGCCGCTCGGCGAGCAGCCGGCGCAGCGGCTCGTGCCGGTTGCCCGGGTACTTCAGCCGGACGACGGCGAGCACGGGGTAGCCGACCTTGGCCAGGTCGACCACGGCGTGGTAGCCGGTGATGACGCCCAGCGCCTCCAGGTTGCGCACCCGTTCCGTGGTGGCGGACGAGCTGAGGTTCACCCGCCGCCCCAGCTCGCTGAGAGACATCCGGGCCTCCCGTTGCAGCTGTCCGATGATCTGCCAGTCGACGTCGTCGAGATTCACGGCCATTGTGCGATTCTACCGGCAGAACCACGGCGGAGAGCGGTGATCACCGGGATGGTTCGGTTCCGTCCGCCATGATCACCGGGATAGCCTCGGTCCATGCAACTTGGCGTCAACATACCGAACTTCGGGCCCGGGACGGACCCCGGCGTGCTGCGCGAATGGGCGCGGACCTCGGAGGGGCTCGGCTTCGACCTCCTCATGCTGTCGGACCATGTGACCATCACCCCGGACGTGGCCGTGCGGTACCCGGAGCCGTTCTACGAGCCGTTCACCACGCTGTCCTGGCTGGCCGGTCTCACCACGGACCTGCGGCTGGGCACGAGCGTGCTGATCCTGCCCTATCGGCACCCGCTGCTGACGGCCCGGCTGGCCGCCAACCTCAGCCGGCTCAGCGGCGGCCGGTTCGTCCTCGGGGTGGGCGTCGGCTGGGCGCGGCAGGAGTTCGACGCGCTCGGCGTGCCGTTCGCCGCGCGCGGCCGGCTGACCGACGAGTACCTGGGCGTGCTGCGGGACGCCTGGCGTCCGGAGACTCCGGGGGCGGGGATGGGGACGGGGGGCCACGCCGCCCCGACGCCCGTCTGGGTCGGCGGCCACAGCGAGGCGGCGATCCGGCGCGCGGTCAGGTTCGGCGATGCCTGGCACCCGCTGCGGCTCCCCCTGCCCCTGATGCGCTCCATCCTGGCGGAGCACTCGCTGCCGGGGTTCTCCCCCCGCATCGCCCTGCGGATCACCGAGGCGCCGGTCGACGATCCCGAGCGGCCCGCCGGGGTAGGCACCGTCGAGCAGGTCCTCGACGACCTCGACCAGCTGCGGCTGCTCGGCGCGGACACCGTCGTCCTCGACCCCTACCACGGCGATCCGGAGGAGACCCGTCGGCCTCGCGCGGCCTGGCAGGCGCTCACCACCGTGGCCACCCACTGGAAGGACCGATCGTGATCACCCCGGCCGACGAAACCCTCCTGCGGCGCGCCGTCGCCCTCGCGGCCCGGGCGGTCGCCCTGGGCGACGCACCGTACGGCTCCCTGCTGGCCGGCCCGGACGGCGCGATCCTCGCCGAGGCGCACAACACGGTGCGGCGCGACGACGACATCACGGCCCACCCGGAGCTGAAGCTCGCCCGCTGGGCGGCCCGCGAACTCGACCCGGACCTGGCCGCCCGCACCACCCTCTACACCAGCTGCCAGCCCTGCGGCATGTGCGCCGGCGGCATCGTCCGCTCCGGCCTCGGCCGGGTGGTCTTCGCGCTCTCCACCGAGCAACTCGTCGAGCTCAACCCGCAGTCGGGCGCCTGGCCGACGGTGGCCCAGGACGGCCCGGCCCTGTTCGACGAGGCGCGCGCACCCCTCGACGCCTACTACCGGCCAGGCCGCTGACGTCGACGCGCCGGGCGGGCACTGGTCAGATGACTAAGCGCTTGCTTAGACTCGGGCCTCCAGTGCAGGCCCGCGCGCGCCCCCAGGAGACGTCATGACCGCGACCAACCGTCAGATCCGCCTCGCCCGTCGGCCGGTCGGGGAGGTGCGGGCGGAGGACTGGGCACACGGGTCGGAGCCGGTGGGGGCGGCCGGGCCCGGGGAGTTCGTGGGACGGACGCGGTACGTGTCGCTGGACCCGGCGATGCGCGGGTGGCTGGACGACCGGCCGTCCTACCTGCCGCCGGTCGGGCTGGGCGAGGTGATGCGGGCCGGGTCCGTGGTCGAGGTCGTCGAGTCCGACCACCCGAAGTTCCGCGTCGGCGACCACGTGGTCGGCAGCTTCGGCGTCCAGGAGTACGTGGTCTCGGACGGCAAGGGCGCGCTGAAGGTCGACCCCGCGCTCGCGCCGCTGTCGACGTACCTCGGCGCGCTCGGCATGCCCGGGATGACCGCCTACTTCGGGCTGCTGGACGTCGGGGCGCTCAAGGAGGGCGAGACCGTGGTGGTCTCCGGCGCCGCCGGGGCCGTCGGCAGCCTGGTCGGGCAGATCGCCAGGATCAAGGGCTGCCGGGTGGTCGGCATCGCGGGCGGCCCCGAGAAGTGCGCGCTGCTCACCGGGGAACTGGGCTTCGACGCGGCGATCGACTACCACTCCGAGGACCTCCGCAAGGCGCTGCGCGACCACGCGCCCGACGGCATCGACGTGTACTTCGACAACGTCGGCGGGGACGTCCTGGACGCCGCGCTCACCCGGCTCGCGATGCACGCCCGGGTGGTGCTCTGCGGGGCGATCAGCCAGTACAACAACGAGACCGCCGTGCAGGGCCCGTCCAACTACCTGTCACTGCTGGTGCGGCGGGCCCGGATGGAGGGCTTCGTGGTGTTCGACTACGCGCCCCGCTACCCGGAGGCGGCCCGGGAGCTCGCGGGCTGGATCGCGGACGGCCGGATCAAGGTCAAGGAGCACGTGGTGGAGGGGACGGTGGACGACTTCCCGACCGTCCTCGGGATGCTCTTCCGCGGGGAGAACACCGGCAAGCTGGTGCTGCGGCTGAGCTGATCCCGGCCCGGTGCGGCGGCGACGGGGTGTCCGCCGCCGCACCGGGGGTGTTCAGAGCAGGCGCTTGATCTCGCCGCGCGCCCGGTAGAAGCCGCCCGAGGCGGACTCCCGCACCTCGGCGACCAGGTACCGCGCCCCCGCGACCCGGACGTCCTTCGGGAACTGCACCCGCCGGCCCGGGTCGAAGCCCGCCGACACCACCCGCACCCGCAGCCGGGCGCCGTCCTGCACGCACTCGACCTCGATCCCGCCGCCGGGCAGGCCGCCGGTGCCGGTGACCACCGTCTCCAGGGCCGTGCCCGGCCGCACCGCCTCCCAGCCGGCGTTACGCACCTCGGCGGTGGCCGGCAGCGTCCCGCCCTCGGCCGCCCGGACGGCCTGCTCGCTCGCGTCCAGGCAGGCGAGCGAGCCGTCCGTGGTCACCAGGTAGAGCCGGCCGTCCCGGTACTGCATGCTGTACGCGGAGCCGCAGCCGGTGGCGAGCTTCCACAACCGGGTGCCGTCGGCGGCGAAGCAGTACACCGAGGAGTGGTTGTCCCCGGCGAAGACGTACTCGCCGTCCGGGGAGGCCGCGCAGGAGAACACGGCGGCGTCGCAGCGGTAGGCGGCGACCTCGGAGCCGTCGGACTTGCGCAGCCGGTGCACCCAGCCGCGCCCGGTGCCGGCGAACACCTCGTCGGCCTCCTGCCAGCCGAACAGCACCTCGCCCTTGGTCGCGGTGTGCCACAGTTGGTCGCCGCCGCGCGCCGCATAGCGGGCGACGCCGCGCGAGTGGCCGTGGTAGACGCCGTCCGCGTCGCAGCGCACCATCCAGCCGGAGCGGCCCTCGGCCTTGCGGCGCCACTGGAACTCGTCCTCGTGGTCGACAGTGGTCAGCCCGCCGCGTTCGTCGGCGACGCCGAGGACGCCGTCGTGGATGTCGAGCCAGAAGATGTCCACGTCCTCGGCTATCTCGTACGCCACCCGGGGGACCTTCCCACCCAGGTCGTACACCTTGCCGTCGTCGCAGCCTGCGTAGATCCACCAGTCGTCGGCGACGATGCACTTGACGCCGTCCGGCAGGCCGAACCGGGCAGTGACCTCGCCGTCGTGGGTGAGGGTGTAGACGTCGCCGCGCTCGTTGCCGACCCAGGCGTGCTCCTCGCCGACGAAGACGCCGAAGGCCGGCGAGCCGGAGCGGAACCGCCACAGCAGCGGCGCCTGGTTCGCCGTCGAACGGGTGCTGACGAGCTGCCGCCTGGTCACCGCCCGGCGCTGGCGCACGCCCTGGACGGCCGGCGCGTAGCCCTTGCGGACCTTCTCGCCGATCTTCTTGGCCGCCGACGCCGCGGCCTTCTCGGCGCTCGGGAAGCTGGTCGACTTGGCCTGCCCCTCCTCGCCGATCCGCCCGTACCGGACCGTCACCGTACTGCCGGCGAGCCGCACCTCGTAGAACTTGTGCGCGCTCCCCTCCTCCTCGGACAGTTCGAGGTAGGTGACCTGCTCTTCCACGGCGACGGACACGACGAAGTCCCCTTTCGGGTTTTCGGGCAACAGAGACGGGAGGCGAGGCGGGGCCTGTTCGCGGCCCGCTCACCGACAACCCCCAACCTAAGGCGCGGCACTGACAGCGCGTCCCGGCGGGTCGGCCGGAACCTCGCTGGGCCGCACCGGGACCTGACCGGGCCGGCCGGAACCCCGCCTCCCACTTGTCGCCCCACGAACCATTCTTCCGCCGTACATCTGGTCGTCGCCCGCCGCGCACGGTAGGGATCGGGTGGCGTTGCTAGAACCGCAGCGCCCGAACTTTCTTGTCCGTGCTCAGACCGCCGGGCCACCAGCCCGAGCGGCCGTCAGGAGGAAGCTCATGCGGAGTACCCAGCGAGTCCGGCGCAGAGCGATGGCGGGGGCGTCCGCCGCAGCCGTGGTGGGGGCGCTGCTGGCGCTGCCCGGCGGCGTCGCCCAGGCGGCGTCACCCGACGTGGTGATCAGCCAGGTGTACGGCGGGGGCGGCAACTCCGGTGCCCCGTACGCCAACGACTTCATCGAGCTGTACAACCGCGGCACCGCGCCGGTGTCCGTCACCGGCTGGACGGTGCAGTACGCCTCGGCGGGCGGCACGTCCTGGGGGCGGACCACGCTGTCCGGCACGATCGCGCCGGGGCGTTTCCTCCTGGTGCAGGAGGCCGCCGGGGCCGGGACGGGCGCGGCACTGCCGACGCCGGACGCCACCGGGACCCTCAACCTGGCCGCGACCTCCGGCAAGGTCGCGCTGGTCACCAACGGCACGGCGCTGACCTGCGGTTCGGGCTGCGCGACGCAGCCCGGGGTGAAGGACCTGGTCGGCTACGGGTCGAGCGCCAGCTCCGCCGAGGGCTCGCCGACCGGCAACCTGTCCAACGCCACCGCCGCCCTGCGCGTCGGCGGCGGCGCCACCGACACCGACAACAACGCGGCGGACTTCACCATCGGCGCCCCGACGCCGCGCAACTCCGCCTCCACCGGCGGCGGCACCACCACCGGCGCCCGAATACACGACATCCAGGGCGCGGCCCGCACCTCCCCGCTCGCCGGCAGCGCCGTGAGCGCGGTGCCCGGCGTGGTCACCGCCGTCGGGCCCAACGGCTTCTGGTACCAGGACCCGCAGCCCGACAACGACCCCGGCACCAGCGAGGGCGTCTACGTCTACACCGCCGGCGCCCCCACCGTCGCCGTCGGCGACTCCGTCACGGTGAGCGCCACCGTCAGCCAGTACCGCCCCGGCGGCAGCGGCGGCACCACCAACCTGTCGATCACCGAACTCACCGCGCCCAGCGTCACGGTGATCGCCCACAACGCGCCGCTGCCCGCGCCCACCCTGGTCGGCCCCGGCGGGCGGGTGCCCCCCGCGGCGGTGATCTCCAGCGTCACCGGCGGGGACGTCGAGACCGCCGGGAACTACCAACCCGCCACCGACGGCATCGACTTCTGGGCCTCGCTGGAGGGCATGCGGGTCGAGATCGACAACCCGGCCGTGGTCGGCCCCAGCAACAAGTACGGCGACCTCCCCGTCGTGCCCCAGGGCAGCACCACCCGCACCAACCGGGGCGGCATCCTGCTCCAGGCGAACGACGGCAACCCGGAGCGGGTGACCCTGGCGAACGCGCTCGCGCCCACCCCCGCCGCCAACGTCGGCGACACCCTGACCGGCGCGACCGTCGGCGTGCTCGACTACTCCTTCGGCAACTTCAAGCTCCAGGTCACCGCGACCCCGGCAGTCACCTCCGGCAACCTCGCCCCCGAGGTCACCGCCGCCCCGACAGCCGGCCAGCTCGCCGCCGCCACCTTCAACGTGGAGAACCTCTCCCCCGCCGACCCGCAGAGCAAGTTCGACGGCCTCGCGGCGGGCATCGTCACCAACCTGCGCGCGCCCGACCTCGTCGCCCTGGAGGAGATCCAGGACAACAGCGGCCCCACCGACGACGGCACCACCGCCCCCGGCCAGACCCTCGCCAAGCTCACCGCCGCCATCTCGGCGGCCGGCGGCCCGGCCTACTCCTACCGCCAGATCGACCCGGTGGACGGCCAGGACGGCGGCCAGCCCGGCGGCAACATCCGCCAGGTGTTCCTGTTCCGCACCGACCGCGGCCTGAGCTTCACCGACCGCCCCGGCGCCGGCTCCACCACCGCCGACTCGGTGGTCAACAACGGCGGCACGCCCCAACTCGCCTACTCCCCCGGCCGGATCGACCCGACCAACACGGCGTTCAACTCCAGCCGCAAGCCGCTCGCCGGCGAGTTCCGCTGGAACGGCAAGCCGGTCTTCGTGATCGCCAACCACTTCAACTCCAAGGGCGGGGACCAGCCCCTGTTCGGCCGCTACCAGCCGCCCGCGCACCCGTCCGAGACCCAGCGCCACAACCAGGCGACAGCGGTGAAGAGCTTCACCGACCAGATCCTGGCGGTGGACCCGAACGCGGCGGTCATCGTGCTCGGCGACCTCAACGACTTCGAGTTCTCGCAGACCGCCGACATCCTCACCGCCGGCGGCTCGCTGACCGACCTGCCGCGCACCCTGCCGCTGCCCGAGCGCTACACCTACGTGTACGAGGGCAACTCCCAGGTGCTGGACCACATCCTCATCTCCGGCGCGCTGGCGGCGAAGCCGTACAGCTACGACATCGTGCACATCAACAGCGAGTTCAGCACCCAGCTGAGCGACCACGACCCGCAGGTCGTGCGGATCCCGCTGCCCTGACGCACGACACCGGCGCGGTGCCGGCCTCACCCCTGGCGGGGAGGCCGGCACCGCGTTCGCCGTTCAGCCTCCGGCCACGGCGGCCAGCAGGGCGCGCAGGGCCTCGTCGTCGCGGATGCCGGCGCCCGCGAAACAGCCCCCGACGATCCGGCGGTCCCGCCCGGCGAGGTCGGCGAGGCGGCGGCGCTGACCGTCGTCCAGGGCTGTGGTGCCCAGGGCCGCCAGGGCCTCGCCCGCGCCCCGGAGGTCCGACTCGGTCTCGGCCGCGCGCAGGGCGGCCTCGGCCAAGCGCCCTCGGTCGAGAGCGGCGCCGTCGGCCACCGCGAGGAGGGCCAGCACGGCGGCCGGGGCCTTCACCCGGTCGGCGAGCAGCCCGTCGAGCCTGGCGGTGAGCGGGCGGGCGGCCGGCCCCAGGAGGGCGGCGACGCGGGCCGCGCGGACGGCCGTCCGGTCGAACCACGCCCCGTCATCGGCGCGCCGCAGGACGCCGTCCAGGATCGGGACGACCTCGGCCGCGTCCCCGGTGATCCGCCACAGCGCGTCGGCCACCGCCAGGTCGGCCTCCAGCACCGGAGAGGTGTCGGGCGCGCCTCCGGCGCTGAGCGCGGCGCGCAGGGCGGGGGCCAGCGAGAGGGCCCCGGGGCCCAGGTCGGCGGCGGCCCGGGCGGCCTCGGCGACCGCGTACGGGCCGGCCACGAGCCGATCGGCGAGTACCCCGAGCAGCGCCTCGGGATCACCGGTGAGGTCGTACAGCGCCCGGGCCGCCGCGACGGAACCGGGCACCTCCCGCAGCGCGGCGGCGGCGCGGTCACGCTCCGCCGCCGGGCCGTCCACCGCGACGGCCGCGACGGCGGCCGCCGCCTCCGGGCGGTGCGGCAGCACCGCGCACAGCTCGGGCAGGGCCGGAGCGGCCGCGCGGCCCCACTGGCGCACCAGGCGGAACAGCTGGTGGTGCTCGTTGCCGCCGAGCTGCCCGGCCGTCAGCCGGGCGCGGACGGCGGCGAGCAGCGCGGGATCGAAGGGGAACGGCGCATCGTCGGGGGCCCGCTGGCCGGCCGCGGCCTCCAGCGCGCGCGGGCGCCGGCCCAGGGCACGGGCGAGCAGCGGGGCCGCCGTCCGGGGTGCGACCAGAACGAGCGCGGCCAGGGCCTCGTCGGCGGGCCCGTCCTCGGCCTGCGCGGCCCGGGCGGCCAGCCCCGGGGCGGCCTCGGCGGCGGCCGGGCCCAGGTTGCCGAGCAGGTGCACCACGTCGGGGTCGGCGACGAGCTGGGCGAGCGCCGGGAGCAGCCGCCGGGGCGCGCTGCGCGACAGCTGGCAGGCGTGGTCGGCCGCCCAGACGGCCTCGGCCCGCACCTCGGGGCGCTCGTCGCGCAGGGCCCGGTCGAGCAGGGCGTAGGCGGCGTCGCGGTCGGCGGGCGTCTCGCGCAGCAGCAGCTCCTCGGTGATCGCGCGCAACGGCTCCCGGCGGTCCAGGTCGTACCGGTCGGCGGCGACCGGGTCGGCGGGCAGCAGGGCGAGGACGGCGGCGTGGTGGGCGCCCGTCCACGGCTCGCCCGCGTCCAGCCCGGCGAGGACCGCGGCCAGGCGCAGCGGCGCCGGCGTGTCCTCGCCCAGCAGCGGCCCGGCCTCGGCGGCGGCCCCGGACCGGTCCAACCGGCCGAGGGCGGTGAGCAGTTCGCCGCGGACAACGGGGTCGGTCTCGCTCGCCCAGCGGCGGCGCAGCGCGGGCAGGGCGGGCTCGACGGCCCTGGTCTGGCCGACGGCCCAGGCGGCAGCCTGCCGGACGCCGGCGCTGCCGTCCGCCAGCAGCGGCAGCAGCAGCGGGAGTTGGCCGACGACGGCAGCCCGGACGGGAGCGGGCGGGCCCTCCCCGCCACCGCCCCGCTCCCCGTCCCACTCGCCCTCGCTCTCGGCCAACCCGCCGAGCAGGCCCAGGACTTCGACCGTCCCGCAGCCGGCCGCCGCGATCCGGGCCAGATAGGGGACGGCGTCCGCGCTGGCGGTGTACACCGAACCCTGGTGGAGGATGCACGAGTAGAGCTCGGCGAGCGCCTCGTCGGCCTGCTCGCCCCCTGCGGCGAGCGCGCGCAGCAGCCCGGGCAGGTCTTCGGCGGGTCCGTAGGCGTGCGACACGGACGCCCAGGGGTGGGCGTCGAGTCCGTCGAGGGCGTGGGCGAGGTCCATGGGCGGATCATCGCAGCCGCCACCGACAGTACTCAGGCGTCCCGTAGTGCTCAGGCCTCCCGGCGGGTCAGGCGTCCCGGCGGGTCAGGCTGAGGGCGGCCAGGGTGAGGGCGACGGCGAGGTAGCCGACGAGGGTGGCCAGGCAGCCGGCCGCGCCGAGCCGGTCGGTGCCGCCCGCGGAGGCGACGGTGCTGCCCAGGCCCTCGAAGACGCTCTGCAGGCCGAACCGGGTGGCGCCGTCACCGAGCGGCGCCAGCAGCATCGGCGAGAGGAAGAACAGGCCGAACAGCACGGCGACGGCGCCCGCGGTGTGGCGCACCAGGAAGCCGAGCGCCAGGCCGAGCAGGGCGAAGACGGACAAGAACACGCCGCAGCCGACGACGGCGCGCGCCACGCCCGGGTCGCCGAGCGACACCGCCAGGTGCTTCCCGGCCAGGGCCCGTTGGCCGAGCAGGAAGGTCAGGAACGCCAGCAGCTGCCCGAGCAGCGCCGACACCCCGCCGACCACCAGCGCCTTGGCCGCGAGCACCTGGCCCCGCCGGGGCACGGCGGCCAGGGTGCTGCGGATCTGGCCGGTGGTGTACTCGCTGGAGGCGGCCAGGGTCCCCAGCGTGCCGATCGCCAGGACAGCGACGTAGAAGCCGCCGGAGAAGCCGTAGCGGACGGGGTCGAAGCGCTCGCGCTGGACGGCCGTCCAGACGTCCCAGTTGTCGGCGGCGCTGCCGTAGTCGATCAGGCCGATGAACAGGGCGGCGGCGAGCGCGACGACGGCGGTGAGCGGGGTCGCGCGGACGCTGCGCAGCTTGACCCACTCGCCGGCCAGTGCGCCTCGGGTGGTGGGGGCGGTCATGTGGTCCTCTTTCCGGACGTAGTGGTGGTGACCGTCATGCGGTCCGCCTTCCGGACGTACCGGTGGTGGCGCGGTAGTCGACGGTCTCGCCGGTGGCGTCCAGGAACGCCTGCTCCAACGAGGCCTGCCGGAGGGTGAGTTCGTGGACGCCGAGGCTGTGCGCGGCGGCCAGCTCGCCGATCGCCGCCGGTTCCAGGCCGCCGACGGCCAGTGCCCCGCCGGGCTCCTCGGTGACCGGGGCGGCCCCGGCGGCGCGCAGCAGCCGGGCCAGTTCGGCCGGCCGGGCGCAGCGGACCAGGACGTCGGTGCGCGCGTTCTCCGCGAGGAAGTCGGCGGTGGGGCGGTCCGCGACGAGCCGGCCGCGCCCGATGATCACCAGGTGGTCGGCGGTGACGGCCGTCTCGCTCATCAGGTGCGAGGAGAGCAGGACGGTCCGGCCCTCGGCGGCCAGGTCGCGCAGCAGGGTGCGGATCCAGTGCACGCCCTCCGGGTCGAGCCCGTTGACCGGTTCGTCGAGCAACAGGACGGGCGGGTCACCGAGCAGGGCGGCGGCGATGCCGAGGCGCTGCTTCATGCCGAGGGAGAACCGCCCGGCCTTGCGGCGGGCCACCTGCTCCAGGCCGGTGCGAGCCAGCACCTCGCGGACCCGGGACGGCCCGATGCCGTTGGTGACGGCGATGCCGAGCAGGTGGTGGTAGGCGGAGCGGGCGGGGTGGACGGCGCCGGCGTCGAGCAGCGCCCCGACTTCCCTCAGCGGGTGGCGCAGGGCCGCGTACGGCCGGCCGTTGACGGTCGCCCGCCCGCTGGTCGGGGCGTCCAGGCCGAGGATCATCCGCAGCGTGGTGGACTTGCCCGAGCCGTTCGGCCCGAGGAAGCCGGTGACCTGTCCCGGCCGGACCGTGAAGGTCAGCCCGTCCACGGCGACGGCGCCGCCGTAGCGCTTGGTGAGGTCGCGTACCTCGATCATCGTGGTGCCTTTCCGGGTTTCCCGGTCGGCCGAGGGGGCCGACGCGGGCTCCACGCTCCCGCCCGGGCCCGGTACGGGGCGTCCCGCCGTGGGGGGAGATCACGGTGTTCGGCGGGGCCGGCCTCTGCCCGTGGTCGTAGGCCCACAGGGCGATGCCGCGCGCGGGGGCCGCCGCTAGCCTGGGGAAATGCCCCGTGCTCCGCATCCGCCGGTGACCAGGAGGCTGCGCCCGGGCCACTGGGTCGCGGTCGACCTGACGGTCTCGCTGGCCCTGACCGTGCTCACCTGGTTCCGGGTGCTGGACGCCTACCGGGTGTTCGACCCGCACCACCGCGGCTACCCGAAGCCGACGTCGGCGGAGCTGGTGACGGTGCTGGTGTGCGTGGTGGCGGTGGGCGCGGCCGCCGGGCTGCGCCGGCTCGCGCCGGTGGCCGCGGCCGGGGTGGTGTTCGCCGCCTGGGCGGTGGTGGTCACGGTGGCCGGGCAGCTGACGATCGCCAACCTGGCCGGGTTCCTGGTGGTGGTCGCGGCGGCGATGGTCGTCTACCTGGTCGCGGCCGCCGGGCCGATGCGGCTGGGCCTCACCGTCCTGGCGTTCGGTCTGGTCGGGGCCGGGCTGAGCCGATTCGGGTCGCGCGAGCTGTGGAACAACCTCGTGCTGTCCGCGCTGGAGGTCGTCACCGCGTGGGCGCTCGGCTGCGCGGTGGCCCGCTACCGGGCGTACGGCGCCGAGTTGCGCCGGCACCAGGTCGACCTGGCCACGGCGGAGCTGGCCGAGGAGCGGATCCGGCTGGCCCGGGAGCTGCACGACGTGATCGCGCACAGCATGAGCGTGGTCAACGTCCAGGCCGGGTACGGCCGTTTCGTGATCGGGCGGGATCCGGCGCAGGCCGAGCAGGCGCTGGCCGCGATCCAGGCGGTGAGCCGGGACGCGATGGTCGAGATGCGCGGCCTGCTGACCGTCCTGCGCGGCGCCGACGGGGCCGGGCTCGCGCCCGCACCCCGGCTGGCCGATCTGGACCGGCTGGTGGCGAGCAGCGCCGAGGCCGGGGTGCGGGTGGAGCTGCGGGTGGGCGGCGTGGTCCGGGAGCTGTCCGACGGGGTCGAGCTGTCCGCGTTCCGGATCGTCCAGGAGGCGCTGACCAACGTGGTGAAGCACGCGCACGCGGCCGAGGCGCGGGTCGCCGTGGAGTTCGAGGAGGAGGCGCTGGTGCTGGAGGTGAGCGACGCCGGTCGCGGCGGGCCGGTCGGGGTCGGCGGGCACGGATTGGCGGGAATGGCCGAGCGGGTCGGGCTGTACGAGGGCCGGTTGGAGGCCGGGCCGCTGCCGGGCGGCGGGTTCCGGGTGCGCGCCGTGCTGCCGCTGGCCGACGCGGGCGGGCAGGAAACGTCGTGACGGGAGACGCCGCGAACGGGGCACCCGCCGGCCCACCGATCCGGGTCGTGGTGGCCGACGACCAGACCCTGGTACGGGCGGGCCTGGCCGGGATCGTGGCCGCCGCCGACGGCTTCGAGGTGGTGGGCGAGGCCGCCGACGGGGCGCAGGCCGTCCGGCTGGCCCGCGCCGGGCAGCCGGACGTGGTGCTGATGGACATCCGGATGCCGGGCACGGACGGCCTGGCGGCCACCCGGCAGATCACCGCCGAGAGCGCCGTGCGGATCCTGATCCTCACCACCTTCGACCTCGACGAGTACATCTACGGCGCGCTGCGCGCGGGGGCGTCCGGCTTCCTGCTGAAGTCGACCCCGCCCGAGGAACTGCTGGCCGCGATCCGGGTGGTCGCCGCCGGGGAGGCGCTGCTGGCCCCGAGCGTCACCCGCCGGCTGATCCGCGAGTTCGCCGCCCGGCCGGCCGCCGAGCCGGCGACCGCCACGCCCGGCGGCGACGAGCGGGAGCGGGTCCTGCGCGCCGTCACCGGGCGGGAGTTGGAGGTGCTGACACTGATCGGCCGCGGGTTGACCAACGCCGAGATCGCCGAGCAGCTGTCCGTCAGCACCGGCACGGTCAAAACGCACGTCGGCCACCTGCTGGCCAAGCTCGCCGCCCGGGACCGCGTGCACCTGGTGATCACCGCCTACCGCGCGACCCTCGTCGAATCCTGACGGCCGCCCGCCCCAGGAGCCCTGGGGCGGACCGTGGACGGGACCGCGACTCAGACCGGCCGCAGGGTCAGCGCGAACTGGGGCAGTGCGAGGAGCAGCACGGCGGTTCCGGCCTCGATCCAGCGGTACTTCGCCCGGATGATCGCACTGGTCCCGGCCAGCGAGGACAACAGCGCCCCCACCGGATCACGACCCCCGCATTCGAAGGCGCGGCGCAGCCGCTCCACCCCCGCACCCGGCGCGATGTGCCCGAAGTAGGCCGGGCTGGTCGGGGCCTGCCGCTCGCCCTTCCGGTACCGGGGGGCGAGGGCGGCCACGAAGCAGGCGACGGCCAACAGCGCGCTCGCCACCGCGCTCCACCACAGGAACGGGACCGCCCAGGCCCGGGGCCCGGATCCGCCGCCGCTCCCGCCGCCCCCGCCCAGCGGGATGAACACCCCGAGGACCGCGCCGGTGAACGCCAGGAACACGGCGGCCTTGGCGTCGGCCCGGGTGAGCTCCATGCTGTTGGCGGCCACCAGGCGCTCGATCGCCGCCACCGCCGACGGGCTCGGGGCGGAGTCCGGGACGGTGGTAGAGGCGGCGGTCGGTGCGGTCGGCACCCGGCCGCCGGGTATGCCTGCGGCGGTCACACCGGGCTCCCGTTCGCCACGCCGCCCGCCCAGCCGTTGGCCTGCGAGCGGATCTTGACGAACTCCGGCCCAGGGCCCTGCGGCCCGGGGCCGGGCACCCGGCGCCCGAGCGCGACCAACCGGTCGCGCAGCATCCGGGACAGCTCCTGCCTCTCCTGCTCGCTCAACTTGCCGAGCATCATCGCCAGTTGGTCCTGCCAGGTGGTCTCACCCCGGAGCAGTTCGGCGTGGCCGACCGCCCAGTCCAGGACCTCCCGGACCTGGTCCGGGTGTCTGGCCAGCCAGAGCGCCGCGAGCGACACCGGGCCCTCCTGAACGGCCCGCCGGCAGAACGCGTACTCGTCCTCGCTCTTGTCCATCCAGTTGTAGGGCACGTCGGCCCCGTCCGGCTCCCCGAGCCGCAGTTCGGCGTCGTGCTCCCGGGCGGACACGTCCGTGACGCGGTAGCCGAGGCCGCAGTGCGGCAGGAGGTGGGGCGTCGCGAGGTAGTGCATCAGCTCGGCCTCGGTCAGCCCGTGCCCGGCGGTGGCGAACTGCTCCTTGAGCTGGCGCAGACGCTGTTCGAGGTCCTTGCGGACCGGCAGCCAGCCCCGCACGGTCCGCGCCCGCACGACGTTCACGGCGTCGTGCACCCACCACAGGACGTGGACGTCCACCGACTTCGTGCCGTACGGGGTCGACAGGCCGACCGCCCGCGTCCCGGACCGCTCGTCGAGCTCGACCAGGTAGGCCTCGTCGAGTCCGCGCAGGCCCGTCCGCACCGCCACCGGGCCCTCCAGGTCCGGGTCCTCATCGGCGCGGGCGCGGCGGCGGTGCCCCACCTGGTGGTAGAGCCCGTCCCGGTCCAGCAGGACGAGCGCACGGTCGCGCCGCCCGGACCAGCGGTGGCGCAGGATCTCCCGCCACGGCGCCTGGGTGGCGCGGGCGTAGACGGGCGGGTCGCTGTCGGCGGTCATCGGGCTCCTCCATCGGCAGGGGCGGGCCGGTACGGCTGCGGTTCGCCCCGGCGCCAGGCGTCCAGGGCGTGCTGGGCGATGTGCCGTCCGGCCAGGTCGGGGTTGTCGGCGGCGTCGATCTCGACGAACAGGCGCAGCTCACCGCGGCTCATCTCCTGGGCGAGCGCGGTCAGCAGCGTCTCCACGACGGCGCGCAGCTGTTCGTTCCAGACCGCCGAGGCGCACCAGGAGAGCAACGCGGTGCAGGTCTCGTCGAAGAGACCGTCGTCGTCGAGCGATCGCCGGATGAAGGTGATCACGGTGTCGGTGAACTCGCCGACGGTGAGCAACTGGCCCTGGAACCAGGCGCGGTCCCTCAGCAGTCGGGGGAAGGTCCGGAGCGCGAGTTCGGCCCCGTGCCCCGGGCGGTCCGCCCAGTCCACCAGCTCGCGCAGGACGACCGGCTGGTTGCCTGAGGCGAAGAGCTCCCACAGCGCATCGTCGACGGCTGTGGCGACCGCCCTCTCGTCCCCCTCCTGCCCCCGGTAGCAGCCCCGCAGCAGCGACAGCGCGAGCTCCGGACGGGACGTCCCGTAGTCCTTTCCGCACGCGTAGGCGACCGTGGAACGCGTCCTCCAACCACCCTCCCGGCTCCACCGGTTGAGGTTGTACTTGACCTCGCCGGCCAGGACCGGGTCCTGCGCCGCGATGCCGAGCGCAAACGCTGCGGTGTGGCGACTCCGTTGACTCTCGGACCGGGCCAGCTTGACGATGTCGCGCAGGGCGCGCCGGCCGCCGCCCCAGCCGGCGGCCAGTCCCATCACCCGGCCCAGGGGCACGGCCAGTTCGGGGTCCTTTTCGGAGACCGTGTCCATCCAATCGGTCAGCAACCTGGACAATTCGCCGTACTGCCGCCAGACGTGCCGCAGCACCGTCTCGGCCTGGCGGTGCCGGGTGAAGCGCACCGGCTCCACCGTGTACGTGTAGCGGGAGGTCGCCCGGATCTCACCGGGCGCGCACTCGGCGCGGACGGTCGCCAGGAGTTCGTCCAGCGACCGCCGGAAGACGAACCGCGGGTTCGGGCGGGGAGCCTCCCGGCTCACCCCACCGGTCTGGCCGTCGTCACCGCCCGTCGGCAGGACGGCGTCGAGACGGCCATCGGCCAGCGTGAGCAGCCGGTCGGCCTCGTCCCGGACGATCCGGTGGTCGAGTCCTTCGAAGACGCTGGTCGCCAGCAGGAACGCGAGTCCGTCCGGGTCGTCGTGCAGCTTCTTCAGCAGGTCGGGGACCTCCTTCTCGGCGAGGAAGCTGAGCCGCCTGCGGAGATCGGCGAGGTCGGGTCCCTCGTCACCGGCCCTGGCCACCTCGGCGACCAGTTCGGCGACCTGGGCGGGGACCAGTTCCGACGCCAGGAGGTCGTCCAGTCCCGGCCGCAGCCGCTCCAGCAGGTGCCGACGCCGGTCGGGGTCGGGGACGGCGGCCTTCAGACGGGCCTCGAAGACCACGCCGGGCGGCGGGGGCACGCAGCGCACCGGGGTGAGGTCCAGGTCGCGGGCGAGGCTGCGGAGCAGGTCCGGGTCGTGCGGCAGCATGACCACCATGCGCGCCTTCGCGTCCGCCAGCAGACGGCGGAGGTTGGCGACCACCGCCGGGCCGAGCCGGAGGGTGGGCAGGAGGCCGTGCACCAGGTACCCGCGGGCCTCCGCGTCGCGGGGGCGCCAGGTGGACAGGTCCTCGTCGCTGTCGAGCGCACGCAGCTTCATGCTGTGCCCGCTGTGCTGGGACAGCAGGTTGAGGGCCGCGGTGCGGCGCCCGGTGCCGGGCTCGCCCGCCAGGAACAGCAGGCCGGTGTCCAACTGCCCCAGCGCCGAGGGGAACCACTCGGGCTGGGCGAAGCCGGCCCGCGCATCCAGGATCTCCAGTGCGGAGATCGGGCCTTCGTGCGCCTCCACGTGCGGGCCGCCCGGGGCGGACGTCGCGCCGGCGTTCTCGACGCGCTGGTCCCCGTGCACCGCGCCGGTGTTGATGTTGCCGTTCGGGGCGTAGATCAGATGGGGCCCACCGGGGGCCGCCCAGCGGCCGAGCCGGCTGAGGAACTCCCGGTCGGGGTCGGCGAAGTCGTCGGCGTCGTCCGGGTCCGGGTATCCGGGCTCGGTCCCGCCCTGGTCGGGCGCCCGGCCGTTGGACGCCGGGCCGTCGGGGCGGTCGCCGGACTGGCCGCCGCCGGACGGCCGCTCCTCGGCGCTCACCGGCGGCGCTCCTTCTTGTCACCGTGGAAGGTGTCGCCCTGGTTGCCGTGGACCGTACCGGCCTTGTGGCCCGCCACGTAGTCGCCCCCGAAGGAGTCGCCGCGCACCTTGGTGACCCGCTGGTCGCCCTCCACCTTGGTGACCTGCTGGCCGCCCTCCACGTTGGTGACCTGCTGGCTGCCGTGCACCGTACCGTTGTTGATGTTTCCGCGGTCGGCCTGGTAGCTCACCGGCCCGCCTCCCGCGCGGCCGCCGTCCGCCTGCCCGGCCGAGGGCTCCGCCGCCGCGGCCTGCGCCCGCTCGTGCTCCCCGACCACGGCGTCGCCCAGGATGCGGCGGTCGTAGAGGTTCCCTGAGGGAGCGGGCACGTACAGCCAGGCCCGCTGGTCGAACTGCTTGCCCTCGACGGTGGCCGGCACCTCGATGAAGTGGTCGGGGTGGCGGCCGGTGAATCCGCCCGCCACCGCGTCCTGGTAGCAGCGGTCGGACAGGATGGCGGCGACCTGGGTGATGCTCTCGTTGGAGGCGGCCAGCATGGCCTTCACCGGGCGGGAGTCGAGCAGGCGGTGGGTGTCGTTGCGGGGCGTGCCGTTGCCGTCGAACTCGCCGCCGGAGTCGGGCAGCGGCCCGATGTGGAGGCTGACCCGCAGCCGGATCCGCACCGTCCCGACCGAGTGCACGTTGAACTCGGTCAGCACCTCCTGGAGGGTGTGCAGCCACGGGTGGATCAGGAACGGCATCCACGCGGGGTCGAAGCCGAAGACGTAGCCGTCGCCGGTGGAGGCGGGGAACCGGCGGCCGTGCCAGACCTCGGCGAGCCCGGCGCGCTCGAAGGACCACTGGAGGACCTTCGGGACGGCCTGGCTGATCATGCCGTGCTCGATGGCCGGGTAGCCGGTGAAGTCCTTGGCGTCGACTGCCACGATGCCCCGGTACGGCGGCAGCTGGCGGCTCCGGCTGTAGGGCAGGGCGCTGGCCTCGGGCATCGGCTGGTCGGACTGCGACATCTGTGCTCCTTGTGGTTCCCGTGCGGACCGTGTGCCCCAAGCTTCGCGAGCGCGCGCCGTGCGGTGTGCTCGCTCAGTGCGGAAACCTGGTGACGCCCGTCACACGAACTGACGCGGCGTCAGTCGTGCGGGCTCCTCCGGACGAACCGGCGCCACGTCAGTCACGCGCCCCGCCGGCCACCCGCCGGAGCGCGGACAGGTCGCCGATGACGATCGACTTCCGTCCGGCGTGGACCTGGTGGGAGCCGAGTTCGGCCAGGCCCGCGGTGACGGTGTTCCGGGACACCCCGAGGTGCTGGGCCAGTTCGTCGCGGGTCAGGGCGAGTTCCGTGCGCCGACCCGGCGGCCCCGCCGGGTCCGCGGAGACGTCGGCCAAGGTGGCCAGGGCGGCCGCCAGCCGGGCCACGATGTCGCCGCCGCTGCGGGCGAGGTCCGATTCCCGCAGCCTGCCCATGGCGTAGCGGACCATCACCGGGAACAGACCCCGGTCCGTGACGAACCGCAGGAACGCGGCCTTGGTGAGGACCGCGACCGTGCAGTCCGAGATCGCCTGGACGCTCGCCGAACGGACCCCGTCGTCCAGCACGGCCACCTCGCCGAGCAGTTCACCGGGGCCGCGGAACGCCAGCAGCCTGACGTCTCCGGTGCGCTCCCGTCGGGTCACCTTCGCCACCCCGCTCAGCAGGGCGAGCACGTGCGTTCCGGGCTCCGCCTGGCGCAGCAGGGTGGCGCCGATCGGATGCCGGCGCTCGAAGGCCTCGGCCAGCATGCTCTTCCAGGCCTCTTCACCCATGAGTCGGCACAGGGTCTGGCCCAGGGGGTCCGCCGTTTGGCCGTGATCGTTCATGCGATGACCTTAGGAGCCGCCACGGCGGGAGCGCAGACGGATGCGGTCTCCCGCCGGAATTTCCCTTGGGCCGTCCGGTCGGGAATCGCGCAGGGGCGTCCCGTAGCACGAACTCGTCTTTCGGAACGGGGAATTGGCGAAGAAACCCTTCGCATGAGCGAATCCGGGGCGGGTTGGCGGTGCGGGCGGGGCGGGGCGAGAAGCCTGGTGGCGGGACGGCGGCCGGCCGGGGCTGAGACTGGTGTGCGAGATGTCCGGCATGTCCGGCTCGGCGGGACAAGTCGGCTGTACAGCTGGATTCTTGAACTTCCGTCAGGATTGTCCTGAACTTGGCTATGCTGCATCACCATGCCTCCGGCGCCGGCCGTCGCCCGTCCCCGTACTGTTCCGATCGTTTGAGGATGCCGAGAATGCTTCGAGCTGGATCATCACCCGCCAGACGGCCGTCCGCGCCCCTGCTCGGGTGGCTGCTGCCCACCGCCGTGATGGCGGCGGCCGTGGCGGCCGCCGCGGCGGTGGTGTCCGCCGGGGTCCGTGCGGAGGTGCTCTGGTGCGGGGCGACGGGCACCGTGCTGGTGGCCGTGGTGGCCGCCGAGTCGGCCCGTCGGGGGCGTGCGCTGGCCGCGTTGCGGGAGCAGCACGCCCGGCAGGTGGGCGAGTTGCAGCGGCGGCTGGCCGGCCAGGAGGCCGAGGCGGTGCGGCTGGCGAAGGAGGAGCTGCCGAGGCTGGTGGCCCGGGTCCGGTACGGCGCGTCGATGGACAGCCTGGCCCGGTCGTACCAGGTGCGCGATCCGCTGGCCGCGCCGAAGTTCCGGGGCGCGCTGGAGTCGGTGGTGCGCGGGATCATCGTCGCCGTCGACGACGAGGTGAACCGGCGCGACTCCGCCGAGCGGGCCTTCGTCAACATCGCCCGCCGGGTGCAGGCCATCATCCACCGGCAGGCCAAGGACCTGCGCGAGATGGAGGACCGGCACGGCAACGACCCGGCGGTCTTCGACGACCTGCTGCGCCTGGACCACGGCAACGCGCTGACCGGCCGCCTCGCCGACAGCATCGCCGTCCTGTCCGGCGCCCGCCCCGGCCGTCAGTGGACCAGGCCGGTGGCGCTCTACAGCGTGCTGCGCGGCGGCATGTCGCGCATCCTGGAGTACCAGCGGGTGGACCTGCACCCGGTGGCCCAGGTGTCGGTGATCGGACCGGCCGTCGAGCCGCTGATCCACGCCGTCTCCGAACTGCTCGACAACGCCACCCGCTACTCGCCGCCGCACACCCATGTGCACCTGAGCGCCGCCGAGGTGCAGAGCGGCATAGCGATCGAGATCGAGGACGGCGGCCTCGGCCTGACCGACGAGGCCCGGATCCGCGCCGAGCGCAGTCTGCGCGAGGCCCAGGTCTCCAAGGACCTCGACGACCTCACCGAGTCGCCCCGGCTGGGCTTCGCGGTGGTCGGCCGGCTGTGCCAGGCGTACGGCTTCCAGATCTCGCTGCGCCGCTCCGCCTACGGCGGCGTCCGGGTCGTCCTGGTGGTGCCGCAGGAGTTGGTCACCACCGCGCCCCCGACCGGGCGGGCGCACGGGATCGGCGCATTCTCCGGCCCCCGGCCGCTCCCGGCGAACCCGCCCAAGTCGGCGGCCCCGTCGCGGGCGTGGGGGGCGCGGGCGGCGACGACCGACGTGGCGGGACCGTCCACCGGACCGTCCTTCGGGGCGTCCTTCGGGGCGTCCGGTCCGTGGGCGCCGAGCGGGCCGGGCCCGGGGGACGACGAGGTGGTGGTCACCGAACGCACCGCGAACGGCCTGCCGCAGCGGCGGCGGCGCCCGCCGACCCCTCCTGCGGGCTACCCCGGCTCGGCTCGGACCGCCGGACAGTACGGCAACCCGGCCTCGGGGCCCGCCGCGGGCCCCGCCCCGGGGACGGGAGGGCGCCACGCCAAGGAGCCGGTACAGCCCGGCCTCTGGCTGGAGGCGTTCACCGAGGGGATCAACGGCCATGGGCCGGCCGCGAGTTCGGCCGGTCAGACCAGTGAAGAGACGGCAGGGAAGGGCGAGCAGTGATTCCGCACCGCAGCAACATGGACTGGATCCTCAAGGACCTCGCGGACAGCGTGCCGTACATCCGCCACATCGTCGTACTCTCCGGCGACGGCCTCCGGATCGCCCAGCACGGCACCGATCCGGACACCGCCGACCGGCTCGCCGCCGCCTGCGCCGGGCTGCAGAGCCTGGCCGCGGCGGTGGGGCAGGAGTTCCCGCACGGCGACGGCTCGATGCGGCTGGTGGTGATCGAGGTGGACGGCGGCTTCTTCTACCTGATGGCGGCCGCCTCCCGCGCGTACCTCGCGGTGCTCGCCGACGAGGGGGTCGACGCCGGACTGGTGGGCCAGCAGATGCGCGACCTGGTCGCCCGGATCGGCGAGCACCTGGCCACTCCCCCGCGCAACCCCGAGGTGGTCGCGTGAAGCGGCCGGAGCGGCGGGCGGTGCGCCGTCCCGGTCGCGACCGGGAGCGGGAGCGGGAGCGGGGGCGGGACCGCGACAGGGACCGCGACCGTCTGACCCGGCACCGCGGAGCGGGCACATGAACGAGCACAGCGAGGCGGGCACATGACGACGGCCGACCAGGACGGGTGGGACGGCCCCGACCCCGCCCGCCTGTACGTGATCACCCGCGGCCGCAGCGGCCCGGCCGGACCGGGCGTCTTCGACCTGGTCACCCTGATCGTCTCCCGCGCGGAGCCGACGCCCACCATGCAGCCCGAGCACGCGGCCATCCTGCGGCTGTGCCGCTCGCCGCTCTCGGTGGCGGAGGTCTCCGCCTACCTCGAACTGCCCACCAGCGTCGTCACCGTGCTGCTGGCGGACCTGCTCGACGACGGGCGGATCGAGGCCCGCGCCGCCGTCCCCAAGGCGGAACTTCCCGACCGTGCCCTGTTGGAGGCGGTGATCCATGGACTTCAAAGGCTCTGACACGGTGGTCGGGCCGGCCGCCTCGGACCTGCTGCCGGACTCCGTCGCGATGGCGGTCAAGGTGGTGATCGTGGGCGGCTTCGGCGTCGGCAAGACGACGCTGGTCGGCTCGGTCAGCGAGATCCGCCCGCTGACCACCGAGGAGACCATGACCCAGGCCGGGGTCGGCGTGGACGACCCCACCGGGGTCGAACGCAAGACCTCCACCACGGTGGCGATGGACTTCGGCCGGATCAGCATCAGCGACCAGCTCGTGCTGTACGTGTTCGGCACCCCCGGGCAGGAGCGGTTCTGGTTCCTCTGGAACGGCCTGTTCGAGGGCGCCCTGGGCGCGGTGGTGCTGGTGGACACCCGCCGGCTGGAGGTCAGCTTCGAGGTGATCGGGCGGCTGGAGGACCGCGGCGTGCCCTTCGTGGTGGCCGTCAACGACTTCCCGGAGGCGCCGGCGCACCCGGTCGACGAGTTGCGGGCCGCCCTCGACCTGCCGCCCGAGGTGCCGATCGTGGCCTGCGACGCACGCAGCCGCGAGTCCAGCCGGGACACCCTGATGACCCTGATGCGGTACCTGTACGAGCTCGCGGCCCCGACCGCCCGCTGACGACCGCCCGTTGACCGGGCCAGCCATGCCCGCCCGCGCGCCCCGCCGACCGAACCCCCCGGCCGAACCCCCCGTCCGCCCCGCCGACCCCACCCGACCCCGGAGAGCCCGTGAGCACCCCGTTCCCCGACGATGCCGCCCCCACCCCGCCGCCCGGCTGCCCGGCCCACGGGCACGCCCTCGAACCGTTCGGCCCCGGCGGCGTCCGGCGCCTGTACGGGCCGGAGGCCGAGGCCGACCCGGCGGGCCTGTACGAGAAGCTGCGCGCCGAGCACGGCGAGGTGGCCCCGGTCCTGCTGCACGGGGACCTCCCGGCCTGGCTGATCCTCGGCCACGGCGCGAACATCACCGCGATGCGCTCGCCGTCCCTGTTCTCCCGCGACTCCCGCCTCTGGTCGGCGTTCCGCGACGGCGACGTCCCGATGGACTCCCCGCTGATGCCGGTGATCGCCTGGCAGCCGCTGTGCGTGTTCGCGGACGGCGAGGAGCACCGGCGGCTGCGCGGCGCCGTGCTGGACGGCCTGAACCGCTTCGACCGGCGCGGCGTGCGCCGCCACGTCCGGCGGTTCACCACCGAGCTGGTGCAGGTGGTCGGGCAGACCGGCCGGGCCGAGCTGGTCACCCAGTTCGCCGAGCACCTGCCGATGCTCGTCATGACCCAGCTGCTCGGCATGCCCGACGAGTACGGACCGCAGCTGGTGAACGCCGCCCGGGACCTGATGAAGGGCACCGAGACGGCCATCGCCAGCAACGAGTACGTGGTGGCGAGCCTGCGCCGGACGATGGCCGCCAAGCGCGAGGACCCGGGCGGCGACCTGGTCACCTGGCTGCTGGAGCACCCGGCCGGGCTGACCGACGACGAGGTGATGGAGCACCTGCGGGTGGTGCTGCTCGCCGCGAACGAGACCACCGTCAACCTGATCGCGGACACCCTGAAGATGGTGCTCACCGACCCCCGGTTCCGCGCCCACCTGTCCGGCGGTCAGATGACCCTGGGCGAGGCGCTGGACCAGGTGCTGTGGGACTCCCCGCCGATGTCGCTGGTGGCCGGCCGCTGGGCGACCGTCGACACCGAGCTGGGCGGGCAGCAGATCAGGGCCGGTGACCTGCTGCTGCTCGGACTCGCGGCCGGCAACGTCGACCCGGTCGTCCGGCCCGACCTGGCCACCCCGCTGTACGGCAACCGCTCCCACCTCTCCTTCGGCGCCGGCCCGCACGAGTGCCCCGGCCAGGACATCGGGCGCTCCGTCGCCGAGGCCGGGATCGACATCCTGCTGACCCTCCTGCCGGACCTTCGGCTCGCCGTGCCGGAGGAGGAGTTGACCTGGACCTCCGCCTGGATCTCCCGGCACCTGGTGGAGCTGCCGGTGGAGTTCACCCCGCGCGAGATCGAGCCGCACCCCGACTCCAAGCCGGTCGACGCCCCGGACCCGGCGGCCGTCACCGCACCCGAACCCGCGCCGACGGAAGCGGTGGAGGAGGCGGAGGCGGTGGAGAAGGCGGAGGCACCGGCCGCCGTCCGGATCCCGGCGCAACGGCGCGGCTGGTGGCGGACGTTGACCGGCCTGTTCCGGCGCTGACGAACAGTCGCTAGTGGCGGTCGGTGCGGGGCCGCTGCAGGGTGAAGGTGTCGACCGGGGTGAGGTCCCCGTGCGGGCCGTCGAAGGTGTAGTACGTCACCCGCATCCTGGTCAGACCGCCGCGCCGGTCGCCGGGGTCGACGTCGAAGGCCGCGAAGCCGTGGGTGTGCTGCCGGTCCTGGACGGCGGCCCACGGGGCGTCCTCGGTCAGCCACACGGACTGCCGGTACGGGGCCGGCGGGCGCGGCGCGTCCTCCAGGGCGACGACCACCCGGCCCTTGGGCTCCCCGAACAGGTCGTCCTGGGTGGTGGCGGCGTTGCCGCCGGCGCCGATCACCATGTGGACGGTGCCGCGGCTGGTGTCGACCGTGTGGAGGTCGGTGCCGGACGGCACCGGGGTGCGGGTGTCGTTGGGCAGGGTCCCGCGGACGGGGTGGGAGCGCTCGTAGTAGTGCTCGTGGCCGCTGACCACCAGGTCGACCCCGTAGGCGTCGAACAGCGGGCCCCAGGCCTCGCGGATGCCGAGGTCGCTGCCGGCGCCGTGTTGCGAGCTGGAGATCATCGGGTGGTGCATGCAGACCACGATCCAGTCGATCGCCCGGCTGCTCCGCGCCGACCGCAACTCGCGCTCCAGCCAGCGCTGCTGGGCCCCGCCGGAGTAGCCGCGCAGATAGTGGTCGCCGCTGTCCTGGATGGCCACGTCGTCGTTGGCCAGGCTGATGAAGCGCACCGAGCCGACCGTGAAGGCGTACCACATGCCCCGGGTCTCCGCGTCGTCGGCGGCCGCGGAGTCGGGCAGTTCGAAGTAGGTCTGGTAGCCGAGGGCGCCGATCGGGCCGTTGCCGGCCTCGTTCTCGCCGTTGCCGGCGCAGGGCATCCAGGGGCGCAGCCGGGCCGAGCGGCTGTTGTTGATGAACCAGTCGGCCCAGGTCAGCGTACGGCTCTGGCCGTGCCGGCCGCTGTAGGAGGCGTAGCAGAGGTCTCCGTTGACCAGGTTGAACAGCGGGCCGACGCGTTCGACGGCGGCGACGATGTCGGCGGAGTGCGGGGTGCCGACCTGGCTGCTGGTGAACACCGGGTACTTGCCGAGCGGTGACGGCATGCCGTCGGGGAAGACCACCTGGCGGCGGAGGTTGGGGGTGGCCTGGTCCCCGAAGCTGGTGAAGGTGAAGGGCGCGCGGCCGCGCGGGGCGGTGGTGAAGGAGCCCGGCTCGGGGCTCGCACCGTCGTGGCCGGCGGTGTAGAGGTACGTGGTGGCGGGGCGCAGGCCGGTGAGGCGGGCGTGGTGGACGTACACCTCCTCCTTGCCGAGGGCGTCCCGGTAGGTGCGGGTCTGCGCCTCGACGACCCGGCCGAGGCCGCCGTCCGGTGAGCCGAGCCGGACCTGCGGGCGGCGCACGGACTGCGGGGTGATCCAGGAGACCGTCATGTCGGCGGACGGGTCGGTGCCGAACTGCAGGTGCAGCCCGCTCACGCTGGGCGCCCCGGTCCGGTGCGGGGTGGACTGGAGCAGCGGGCTCGCGGCGGGCCTCGCCGCCTCCTGGCCTGTCTCCGGGCTTGCCTCCGGGCCTGTCTCCGGGCCTGTCTCCGGGTCCGCCGCCGCGGCCGGTTGGGCGGCCGCACCGCCCGCGACCAGCGCGGCGCCGGCCGCGGATGTGCCCTTGAGAATGGACCTGCGTGCGATCGTCATGGAGCTCCGCCTGCCGAGTGGGGGTGTCGACCCGGAGCACTGTACAGACATGTGCATGCAGAAACGATCGATATGACGGACGGTCACCACCGGTACGACGGAGGGCATGCGTCGGCCCCGGCGGGGGTCGGGGGCTCCGCCGGGGCCGGGCGCAGGGAGTCGGGCGCAGGGGGTCGGGCGCAGGGCCCGGGGGTCAGGCGCCGAGAATCAGGCGCCGGGGATCAGGGGCACTGCTTCCAGGCGAGGTGGTAGACGGTGTTGATGCTGCCGTCCGTCGAGTCCATGGTCATGAAGCTGGTGGTGCTGTTCGGGTCCGAGCTGCCGGCGCCGACCCGCAGTTCGGTGTTGATGTTGAAGTTGCGCTCCTCACCGCAGGGGGCGAAGACCAGGGCGGCGACGTCGACGGTGTCGGTCGCCTGCCAGTTGTCGTCCTTGGGGCCGTTGAAGTGGTGGCTCAGCTGGGCGGTCGCGGGGTCGCCCTGGAAGTAGTAGCTGGCCTGCTGGGTGCCGCTCGCACCCTTCTCCAGGTGGGCGAAGCCGCGGTAGTCGGCGGAGGCGATCGCGTAGGTGAAGCCCTGGGGGACGTGCACCCGCAGGTTGAGCTGACAGTTCTTCCGGAAGTCGGTCGGCTTCGAGCCGACCCCCACCTGGGCGAGGTAGCTGCTGTAGGTCACGGTGAAGGCGGTGTTGTCCGGGGAGACGGCCACGGCGGCCGTCCCCGCCGGGCAGCCGGAGCCGTTGACGGTCGCGACGTCGATGACGATCCGATCCGGCGGCGTCGGGAGCGCGCCGGCGCCGAGGGCCGGCGAGGCGAACAGGGTTGCGGCGATTCCGGTCGTGGCCAGTACACGGAGCAGCATGGGCTTCCCCTTCGATCGTCCACGGAGCCGGGGCCGGCGCGGTCACGTTCCGAGTGCGGTGACAGTCCGAGCGCGTTGGCGCTTCGAGCGCGACCCCGAAGTTGACATGGCTATGTCACCACACTCGGGGCATCCGCGTACAGGGGGTGACGCGCCTCCCGGGTGACCTGCGGGCGTGGGTCCGGCGGTCCGTCGACGGGGCCTCGCATAGTCGGATGGCCAGTCACACCTTCCGATCGTGAGACGAGCCGACGATGTTGCTGCCCCACCGCCGGACCGCCACCGCGGCCCTCGCCCTGTTCCTCGCCCTCCCGGGCTGCGGCGCCCCGGACACCGCCCCGCCGCCCGCCGCCACGGCGACGCCCACCGCAACCGGGCCGCGACCGTTCACCCTGGTCGCCACCGGGGACGTCCTGCCGCACACCGAGATCATCCAGCAGGCCAAGGAGGACGCCGGCGGGAGCGGATACGACTTCACCGCCATGCTCGCCGGCATCAAACCACTGGCCAGCGGCGCCGACCTGGCCATCTGCCACATGGAGACGGTCTACGGCGCCGACGGCGGACCGTACACCGGCTACCCGACCTTCAAGTCCCCGCCGCACGTCGCCCGGGCCCTCAAGGACACGGGCTACGCCTCCTGCGACACCGCCTCCAACCACACCCTCGACGACGGCCCCGCCGGGATCCGACGCACCCTCGACGCCATGGACGCCGTCGGCCTCGCCCACACCGGCTCCGCCCGGACGGCCGACGAGGCCGGCCGGCCCGCCCTGCTCCGGGCCGGCGGCGCCACCGTCGCCCACCTCGCCTATACCTACGGGACCAATGACATCGCGCCGCCCGAGGGCCAGCCCTGGGCGGTCAACCTGATCGACCGGGACCGGATCCTCGCCGACGCGCGCGCCGCCCGGGCGGACGGCGCGGACCTCGTGGTGGTCAGCGTCCACTGGGGCACCGAGTGGCAGGACGCGCCGAACGAGCAGCAGCTCACCCTCGCCCGCGAGTTGGCCGTCGAACCGGCGCCCGGACAACCCGACATCGACCTGATCCTCGGCACCCACGCCCACATCCCGCAGGCCTACGAGAAGATCGGCGACACCTGGACGGTCTACGGCCTCGGCGACCAGCTCGCCGGGCACATGTTCACCTACGACGGCGCCGAGGACCCGCGCGGCAACTGGAGCTCCCTCGCCCGTTTCACCGTCACCCCGCCCGCCCGGCCGGGGCTGCGCTGGACGGTGAGCCGCGCCGAGTTCGTCCCGCAGATCACCGACCTCGGGCCGCCCTACCGGGTGCTCGACCTGCGCGAGGCCGTCCGCCGCAACCCTGGCCGCGCCGACTACGCCCGCGCCCTGGAGCACATCCGCTCGGTGGTGCTCAGCCGGGACGCGGGCGCGGCGGGGCTCACCATGGCGCCGTAAGGCCGTTAAGCCGTTAAGCCGTAGGGCAGTTAAGCCGTTGGGCAGTTAAGCCGCAAGGCCGTTACGGCTTGCGGCCCAGCCCCGCGTAGGCCGCCACCTCGTGGTCGCCGAGCACCGGGCCCTCGCCCAGCTCCGGGTGCCAGCGGTTGATCAGCACCACGCCCGGGTCGTCCAGTTCCAGCCCGGCGAAGAAGCGCTCGACGCCCGCGCGGGGGCGCAGGTGGTTCTCGATTCCGGCCTCCGAGTAGCGGCGGGAGCCGATCGCGACCAGGTCTGGAATCGAGTCGGCGGTGCCGGCGGTCAGCGCGAGGAAGCTGCCGGAGGGCAGGGCGTCGACCAGCGTGCGGACCGGCGGGTGCGCGGCCTCGTCGGAGAGGAAGTGCACGATGTTGATCAGCGTCAGCGCGATCGGCCGGTCGAGGTCCAGGGTGGCGGCCACCGCGGGATCGGCGAGGAACCTCCCCGGCTCGCGCAGGTCGCCCTCGACGTAGGCGGTGCGGCCCTCGGGGGTGCTGGTGAGCAGCGCGCGCGAGTGGGCGAGCACGATCGGGTCGTTGTCGACGTACACCACCCGGCAGGACGGGTCGACGGCCTGGACGACCTCGTGCAGGTTGGGCGTGGTGGGGATGCCGGTGCCGACGTCCAGGAACTGGCGGACGCCGTGCACCTCGACCAGCCGGCGGACCATCCGGTGCATCACCGCGCGGGCCTCGACGGTGGCGGCGCGCGAGCCGGGCCACTCCCCGAGGATGCGGTCGCCGACCTCGCGGTCCACCGGGAAGTTGGTCTTGCCGCCGAGCAGGTAGTCGTAGACCCGGGCCGGGTGCGCGCGGTCGGTGCGCAGGTCCACCTGCGGCGCCTCCTCGAACCGGACCCCGGTCAGCCAGCCGTCCGGACCGCTGTTCTCCATGTCTTGCCCTTCCGCACGTTCGTTCCCGTCCCACTCAACCACAGGAGGTGATCGAACGTCAGCCGCTTTGGGACGGTACCCGACCGCTGCGCGCCTTGACCGCCGGAGCCCCCACGGCGGCGACGAAGGACGGCACCCGCAGGGCGGTGACGAGGCCGAGCGCCGGGCCCAGCGTGCAGAGGGTGACGTAGCCGGGGATCAGGCCGAGCCGGTGGTGGTCGTGCAGCCACTCGGCGAGCAGCGGGAAGGAGCCGCCGAACGCGGCGATGGTGGCCGCGTTGACCACGCCGAGGCCGAGGGCGCGGACCTCCGTCGGGAACAGCAGGCCGGTGAAGACGTTGAGCGTCCCGAGCACCGTCGCCACCAGCATCCCCAGCAGCACGGCGACGAGCTGGAACGGCAGCCAGCCCTGCCGCAGCCCGATCAGCAGGACCGGGACCAGCAGCACCGGCAGCGCGAACCCGGCCCGGGCCACCGGCAGCAGGCCGAAGCGGTCGGCGGCGGCGCCGCTGAGCAGCATGGTGGCCAGCACCACCGCGAGCACCACGGTCATGAAGGAGGTCGCCTCCTCCCGGTCGACCACCCCGTAGGCGGCGGCGTACTGCGGCAGGTAGACCAGGGCGAAGTAGTAACCGACCGTCCCGCCCAGGGTGTTGAGGAAGACGGTGAGCACCGCCCAGCGGTGCTCGCGCAGCACCCGCAGGAACGGCGGGCGGGCACCCGTCGACTCCGCCCGGGCGCGGCGGAACTCCGCGCTCTCCGGGGCCGCCCGGCGCACCCAGACGGCGGCCAGCCCGAGCAGCGCCGCGACCACGAAGGCCCAGCGCCAACCACCGTTGGTCACACCGGACTTGCCGAGGGTGTGCAGCAGCAGCGCGAGCACCCCGTAGGAGAGCAGCGAGCCGACGATGATCCCGCCGTAGGAGACCGAGCTGAACGCGAAGCGGTGCCGGGGCGGGGCCGTCTCGGTCACGTACGCGGCGACGCTGGGCGCTTCCCCGCCGAAAGCCAGCCCCTGCACCACCCGTGCGGCGACGGCCAGGACCGCCGCCCAGGCGCCGATCGTCCGCTGGTCCGGCAGCACGGCGATGCCGAGGCTGGCGGCGGCGATCACGGACATGCCGAGGGTCAGGGCGAAGCGCCGCCCCCGGGTGTCGCTGAGCCGCCCGATCAGGTACGAGCCGACCGGCCGGGCGACGAACCCGACCGCGAAGGTCGCGTACGCCCCGAGCAGGCCGCTGACCCCGCCCTTGCCGTGCCCGAAGAGGTCCGCCGCGAAGTACGGGGCGAGGACGGCGTAGATGTTCCAGTCGAAGGACTCGACCACCGAGCCCACCGTGGCGGCGGCCAACTCCCGTCGCCTCCGGCCGGCTTGCGGCTCCTCGGGCGGCGGGGTGGTTCCGGTCCGATCTGTCATGGCCTCAGCATGGCACCGATCGGGGTGCCGCGGTATCGGACGCGGCGAGGTCCGCCGCCCCCGGCGGGCCGGCGCTACCGGCCGGGGTGGTGCTACCGGCCGGGGTGGTGCTACCGGCCGGGGTGGTGGACGAAGCGGTAGGTCTCGCGGTCCAGTTCGGTGACCTCCACGCCGATCGCGGCGGGCACGTCGAGGCGGGCCTGAAGCGCGGCGAGCACCCGGGCCGTCAGCTCGGCGCGCTGCGCGGCGCTGCGGCCGGCCAGGATCTTGATCTCCACCAGCACCACCGCGCGCCCGTCCGCCCCGTCGCCGACCACGTGGCGCCCGGCCGGGCGGAACAGTGTCTTACAGTCCGCCACGGTGGTGTCGATCACCTCGGCGATCAGCCGGTGGACCTCCTCGGCGAAGCCCGCCTGGTCGAGGGCGAGGCCGGCGGAGTGGTCGACCAGGATCTGCGGCACGGAAACCTCCCGGGAGACGGAGCCCCCGTCGGGCCCCTCGGACAGTGCCGCGACGCTACCGCGCGCGGCCGCACGACCCTCGGGCAGGGCGCTCACCGAGGTGTGACACGGCGACGGCGCGGCGCTCCCGGTCCCCCGTTGCGCCGGGGGTACCGGGAGCCCTGGAGCGTGAACAGCGTGGTCAGCAGCCGAAGTTGATCAGGCGGAAGGTCACGTAGTGGTCGCCGGTGTAGTAGTCCTCGCGGGTGCGCTGGCCGGTGACGACCCGGCGGGTGCCGCGGGTCGGCGAGCCAGGCGTCACCACGGTGTACTCGTGGTAGTAGCCGTAGGACTGGCTCGGCAGCACGCGCTCCTTGTTCTGGAACACCACGCCGTCCTGGCTGTACGGGAAGGGCCCGCCGGAGGCGATCAGGTTGAGCGTGGTGCGCGCCTGCGACGGCAGGGCGGACAGGCACACCGAGCCGCTCACCGCGGCGTGCGCCTCGGTGGCGACCGCGACGGGCGCGAGGGTCATCAGGGCGACGGCGGTGACGGCGGCGGCGCGGGACTTCCACGCGCGTAGAGTTCGGGTCATGACAACCAGCATGGCGACCGGCCCGGCCCGCCGAAAGCCCTGATCCAACTCTTCATCTCGGGTCAACTCGACGTACTCGCAGCAGACTTGACCTGGACAGCGGTCGGGCCGAGCCGAGGCCGGACGCGCCTGCGCCACCGGGGCGTTCACCGCCCCGGTGGCGCGTCCGGCGTCTCGGCGTCAGCCCCGGGGCAGGGCCAGGGACTGGACGGCCGGCAGCTTGCGCCAGTCGCTGGAGACGATGCTGGCGTGCGCCCGGGCCAGTTGCTCGGTGCGGGCGCGGGCCTGCTCGGCCGTCGGGTCGGTGGCGCTGATGGCGGGCGCCACGTTGTGCGCGTCCGTCATGACCAGCAGGTAGTGCGAGCGGTCGTACCACGCGGTGTCGACGCCGTTGAGGTACGTGGCGGCGTCGCCGTCGAAGACCACGAACCAGGGCCGGATCCCGGCGTCCGCGCCCGTGTACGCGGCGCGCGGGTCGCCGGTCTTGGCGCCGTGCACGGCGGGGAACAGCTGGGCGTCGCCGATCCGGCCCGCGGCGGCGAGGTCGCGCAGGTGGCGGCCGTACTCGACGTCGGTGTGCAGGGTGTCGAAGGGGTTGCTCTCCTCGACCGTCCCCGGGATCGCGTACAGCAGGACCTTTCCGGCCAGCGCCGCGCGGCTCGGCCAGTTGCCGGCCCGCACCGCCTCGTCGACGCTGGCGTACGAGCCGCCGCCCGGCTTGGCGAGCAGGTCGGCGGGGCGCAGCACGGCCGGGCCCAGGTGGGCGGCGATCAGCGTGTCCAGTTCCGTCGGCCCCATGCCGAGGTTGGCGGAGAAGCCCGCCTTCAGCTCCAGCTTGACGACCAGCGGGCCGGCGCCGGGGTGGGCGCCGAGCCAGACCCGGACGTCGTCGAGGCAGTTCTCCAGGTTCTTGTTGGCGCCGCCGCTGTAGAGCTGCGCCGGGGTGCTGGCGGCGGTGCAGTTGTTGGAGTTGCCGAGCGGGTTGGAGTGGCTGACCTTCCACTCCTTGGTGACGATGTCCGTCCAGATGTCCAGCTCGATCATCCCGGTGCCGGTGTCGAGCCCCTGGGCGAGGTACGGGTAGGCGGCCGGGTCGTAGGTGTTGTGCAGGCCGACGGTGGTGGCCGAGCCGAACGGCAGGTCCGCCGGGCCGCTCGCGGCCGCGTCCTGCGCCGCGTCGGCGGTCGCCGGTATCAGGGCCGCGGCAGCGGCGAGCAGGCCGGCCGCCAGGATGGCGGCGGCGGTGCGGCGTACGGTCACAGGTACTGTCCCCCCAAGTGCGGATGTGCCTCCGGCCGCCCCTCCCGGACGGTCGGACGAAGCATCGCCCACCAGGGCGAGCTTCGGGTGAAGAAGACACGACAATAGCGTGACGGCTGTACCGCTCCCGCCCGGGTTAGCGTGGGCCGTCCAGCAGGCGCGGCCCGATCCGCGCCGGAGCACCGAGCACCGGAGGAACTCCCGTGTCCCTGGTCCGCGTCCACAACTTCTCGATCTCGCTCGACGGCTACGGAACGGGCGAGGGGCAGAGCCTCGACTCGCCGTTCGGTCACGCCGGCGACCGGCTGCACGGCTGGTTCTTCCAGACCCGGACCTTCCGGCGGATGCACGGCCGGGAGGGCGACACCGGCGGCGACACCGGTGTCGACGACGCGATGGCCCGCACCTGGAGCGACGGCATCGGCGCGGAGATCATGGGGCGCAACAAGTTCGGCCCGCAGCGCGGCCCGTGGCAGGACCACGAGTGGCAGGGCTGGTGGGGGCCGGAGCCGGTGTTCCGCACCCCGGTCTTCGTCCTCACCCACCACCCGCGCCCCACGCTGGAGATGGCGGGCGGGACGACCTTCCACTTCCTCGACGCCACGCCCGAGGAGGCACTGCGCCAGGCCCGGGAGGCCGCCGACGGGAAGGACGTCCGGATCGGCGGCGGCCCGAGCACCGTCCGGGCCTTCCTGGCGGCGGACCTGATCGACCACCTGCACGTGGTGGTGGTGCCGATCGTCCTCGGCCGCGGCGAGCGGCTCTGGGACGGGCTCGAAGGCCTGGAGCAGCGCTTCCGCACCGAGGCGGTGACCAGTCCGAGCGGCGTCACCCACCTCACCTTCACCCGGCGGTGACCGGGCGGTAGCCGGGCAGCAGCCGAAGGCGGTGGCCTCCCCGCACCCGCGGGGAGGCCACCGTCACGCTCGGACCGTCAGACCTGTCGGACCTGTCAGGCCCGGCCAGAACCGGTCAGACCCGGTCGGCCGCGATCAGGACGTACTGGAAGGAACCGTCCCTGTAGGAGTTGATGAACGCCTCCTCGATGCCGGTGACCAGCGAGGAGGTGGCGCGCAGCTCCCAGTAGGGCAGGGTGGCGGGGGTCAGGTCGATGACGGCCTGCGGCACCAGCCGGTTGTCGGCCATGGCCCGCAGGTACTCCCGGCGGGAGTGGATGTTGCACTCGAAGTGCGCGTTGATCTGCGAGACCCACTTGGACGGCTGCCCGTAGGCGGGGTTCCAGCAGCCGGTGACGGTCACGTACCGGCCGCCGACGGCGAGGATCCGGGAGTGCTCGGCGAACAGGTCGTGCAGGTCGACGTACATGCTGGACTCGTTGTTCCACGAGCCCGCCACCTGGCCGGTCTCGAACGGCATGTCGAGCATGTTGCAGACCTGCGAGCGGACGAAGTCGCCGATGCCCAGCTCGCGGGCCCGGTTGTTGCCGAACTCGGCCTGCTTGGCGGAGAGCGTGACGCCCTGGACCCGGCAGCCGAAGCGCTGGTGGGCCATCACCATCGAGCCGCCGCGGCCGCAGCCGGCGTCCACCAGGGTGGCGTCGGACGGAACCGCGCCCAGATGGTCGAGGAGCAGCTCGGCCTGCGCGGACTCCAGGCGGTGCAGCTCGGTGATCACCTTCTTCTCGCGCTCGCTGTCGGCCGGGTCGCCGATGGCGGCCTGGTCGACGTCGCCGATGCCGTAGTGGTGGTGGTAGAGGCCGTCCACGTCGCCGAGGCGAAGGTTGACCGGCCGTGCCTCGTGGTCCCAGTAGCGTGCGATGTCGCCCTGGTAGGGAGTCGCCGGCCCGGGGATGGCGGCGTTGTCGGCGGGGGTGGTGATGTCGTCGGTCAGGGACATGCGTCAGCTCCTAGCGGGTGATCAACGGAAGAGGGATGGCTGCCGGAAACGGTGGTTACCAGAAGTCGGGCAGGGTGTAGCGGAAGGAGTTGGTCTGGTGCCAGAAGTGGTTGCCGTCGACCCACGCGGACACACCGCGCAGGAACCGTACGAGGGTCGGGACGGGGCAGGCCGCGGCGAGCGCGGCCGCCTCGGCCTCGAAGGCGTGCATCAGGTCGTTGTGGACCTCGACCGCCTTGAGGTAGCCGTCCTGGTGCGAGCAGTCCTCGCGTTCGGCGATCACCACGGGCAGGTTCAGGTGCAGTCCGGGGATGGACAGCTCCTTGGTGTACGAGTACAGGTCGTTGACGATGGTGGTGGCGTTGCCGGCCAGGGCGATCACGCGCTGCATGGCGGGTAGCGCGTGCAGTTCGGCCGGCAGCTCGTAGCCGCCGACGGTGTCCGTGATCGTCGGGCAGGGGCGGAAGTTGTTGAACTGGCGCATCGCCAGGTACTCCCACACCTGCGGGACGTGCTCGGTCTCGGCCCACGACGCCTCGGCGAGGTACCCGAGGTGCAGCCGCGCCATGTCGTGCCGGAACCGGTCCGCCTGGGAGGGCGTGGAGGCCCGGGTGAAGTACTCCATCGCGGAGCGGTACGCCCGGCGGGGGGCGTCCTCGTACAGCGAGGCCTCCCACTCCGGGTGGTACTCCGGCGTGGTGTGCAGCGGGTCGAGCGCGGTGTGCGCCAGTAGCAGGCGCCCGCCGAGGCCGACCGGTGAGCCGCCGTGGTCCTCGCAGTAGCAGTCGTCGACCGCGTTCTCGGCGACCATCAGGCGGGCGGCGAGCATCAGGTGGTCGACGCTGGGCGCGTCGGGGTGGCAGGCCACCATGTAGCGGCCGGTCGAGAAGCCGTCGAACTGCTTCTCCCAGTCCGGCGGGTACAGCTCGACCTCGTCCAGCGCCCAGGCCTTGATCCTGAGGCTCAGTTCCTCCACCCGCACCGGGTCGGGCTCGGCCACCGGGTGGTGGTAGAGGCCCGGGATGGCGTCGCCGGGCTTCGGCTTGGAACCACCCGGCTTGGAACCGCCCGGCTTCGAACCGCCCGGGGAGGGGCTGTCGGACGCGGGGACGCCGGGCACGGAGGTGTTGAGTGCGGGCGCGCTCGGGGCGGGGGCGCTCTGCGCCAGGTTCAGGCCCGCGGTGCCCAGGCCGCTCGGACCGCGCAGGATCCGCTCCATCGCCGAGGAGCTCATGACCCCACCGCCGCGGCGGCAGTGCGCTCGAAGGGTGTCCCCGCTCTGGTGCACAGGGGCATGGAGCCTCCTCTGACTCTGATGAAGGATCGCAAGATATGACGGCTCGTCACCTGGCCGACGGCGTGGGCGGTCTTCGAACGCGCCCCCGTCTCGCTCGGTTCACAACCGTAGGTGCGGGGGTCGGTTCGGAAACGTTCCGGACGATCTTCTACACCCGATCAGGTGAACGTAGGCCCGTATGGCGTTTGAAACGCCGCCTCCTCATGCATCGGTCCGCCGCGCCCGCCGGTGTAAGGGGGAGAAGAATGGCCACGGCCCCGTGACGGAACGGGGCCAGGAAGGACGTACCAGCACATGGAGACCCAGGGCCGCAGCCGCACCGCACTGGTCGAGGACCTCATGGAGCGCTTCCCCGACGTGCCCCGGGAGGCCGTGATCAAGGAGGACCTGCTGCGCGGCGGCATGGCCTTCGACGAGTCCGCCCTCAGCGGCAGCACCGGCACCGACGGGAGCGGCGAGGTCAAGCCGAAGTCGTACTTCATCTTCTCCTTCGACCACCGCACCCTGCCCGAACTCGGCGCGGCCGCGCTCAACCGCCCGCCGGAGGAGGTCGTGCTCACCGGCGGCCCGTACGGGCTGCGCCGCACCGTGGTGTCGGTGCGCGTCAACCCGGACTCGCCGTACCGGGTCGGCGCCGGGGAGGACGGCACGCTCGGCCTGTACCTCGACGGCGCGCGGATCGCCGACGTGGGCCTGCCCCCGATGCCGGACTACTACCGACACACCCTGGCCAACGGGAAGTCGGTGATGGAGGTCGCCCCGACCATCCAGTGGGGCTACCTGATCTACCTGACGGTCTTCCGGGTCTGCCAGTACTTCGGCGCCAAGGAGGAGTGCCAGTACTGCGACATCAACCACAACTGGCGCCAGCACAAGGCCGCCGGCCGCCCCTACACCGGGGTCAAGCCGGTCGAGGAGGTGCTGGAGGCGCTGGAGCTCATCGACCGCCACGACACCGCCCGCGCCTCCCAGGCGTACACCCTCACCGGCGGCGCCATCACCTCGCAGGTCGGCGGCCGGGACGAGGCCGACTTCTACGGCCAGTACGCCAAGGCCATCGAGGAGCGCTTCCCCGGGCGCTGGATCGGCAAGGTCGTCGCCCAGGCCCTGCCGCGCGAGGACGTCCAGCGCTTCCACGACTACGGCGTGCGGATCTACCACCCCAACTTCGAGGTCTGGGACAAGCGCCTGTTCGAGCTGTACTGCCCCGGCAAGGAGCGCTACGTCGGCCGCGACGAGTGGCACCGGCGCATCCTCGACTCCACCGAGGTGTTCGGCCCGGAGAACGTGATCCCCAACTTCGTCGCCGGGGTCGAGATGGCGCAGCCCTTCGGCTTCACCACCGTCGACGAGGCCATCGCCTCCACCCGGGAGGGCCTGCGCTTCTTCATGTCCCACGGCGTGGTGCCCCGCTTCACCACCTGGTGCCCCGAACCCACCACTCCGCTCGGCAAGGCCAACCCCCAGGGCGCCCCGCTGGAGTACCACATCCGCCTGCTCCAGGCCTACCGCGCCACCCTGGAGGAGTTTGGCCTCTCCTCCCCGCCCGGCTACGGCCCGGCCGGCCCCGGCAAGGCCGTCTTCTCGGTCAGCTCCTTCATGGACTCGCTGCCCGGCTGAGCCCCCGGCGCACGCCGCCCCCGGCCGACATGACGAGACGTCAGGATGATGCCGGGGGCCGTCGGACCACCGCGAGGAGGAGGCGGACCCCGCCGATCGGCGCGTAGGTGGGGGTACGAACAGCGTGTTAGCTTCCCGCCATGGGATTACGTGGGGCTCGTGGGGTGGCGGCGCGGTCGGCGATCGAGGGGATGCGGGAGCTCGCCGGGGAGGGGTTGACGGCGCCGGAGGTGTTCCGGCGGGCGGACGAACTGCTGCGCCCGGTGCTGGAGTTCGACGCGGTGTGCTGGCACACGGCGGATCCGGCGACCGGTTTGGTGAACTCGGTGCAGAGCGAGGACCTCAGCCTGACGGCGTACGAGCACGCCGTCAGGCTGGAGGTCTGGGAGGACGACCTGGCGACCTTTCCGAAGATCCGGCGCAGCGGGGTGCAGGCGGAGACGCTGAGCCGGGCGACCAAGGGGCGCCCGCAGGAGAGCGTGCGGTTCCGGGAGCAGATAGCGCCGGCCGGGTTCGGGGACGAGCTGCGGGCGGTGTTCGACGCGACGGGCGGGATGTGGGGGTGCGCGGCGTTCATGCGGGCCCCGGACCGCGGCCCCTACCTGGGGCGCCAGCGCGAGCTCGCCGGCGCCGCCGCCCGCCACCTGGGCAACGCGCTGCGGGCGAGCCACGTTCCGGCCGGCGCGCCGGACCACGAGGACGCGGGGCCTGCGGTCCTGATGCTCGACCGGCGCAACCGGCTGCGGGCGATGTCCGGCCCGGCCGAGGACCTGCTCGACCGGCTGGCCGACCCCACCCCCACCTCGCTCAGTATCCCGACCTCCGTGGCGATGGCCGCCGAGCACGCCCGCCGGGCGGCGCACGGGCTGGCCGCGCCGCAGACGCCGGTGCGGGTCCGCACCCGGGACGATCGCTGGTACCTGCTGCACGGATCGGCGCTGCGCGGTGACGCGGCGGCCGACGAGGTGACGGTGGTGGCCACGCCCGCCTCGCCGGCCGAGGTGATGCCGCTCTACCTGGCCGCGTACGGGCTGACCGCCCGCGAGCAGGAGGTGGCACTGCTGCTGGTGCGCGGCAGCGACACCCGGGACGTGGCCCGGCTGCTCGCGATGACGCCGTACACGGTGCAGGACCACCTGAAGTCGGTGTTCACCAAGACCGGGGTGGGCAGCCGGCAGGAGCTGATCGCGCGGATCATGCTCGGCGGGGGGCGCTGCTGACCCGGGGCCCCGCGCCCCAGGCGCGCGCCCCGCCGTACGCCCCCAGGAATCTGGGATGGCCGCGACCCCGCCGCGAACGTGAAGATTTCCCCACGGGGGATTCACGTCATGCACATGACGGCTCGCAGTGCACCCATTTCCAGCGGAGGAGCACCCTCATGAGCTCGCGCACCCGGCGCACCGCCTTCACCTCAGGAGTCGCCGCGCTGGTCGCGGTGACCGGGCTCGGCCTCGGCGCCGCGCCCGCACACGCCGACACCACACCGCCGACCGCCACCTGTGACCCCGCCCGCGACTACCTGTGGGAGGACATCGCCTCCGCCCGGGTCGAACCGACCGTCACCGACTTCCTCGCGGTCGCGATCACCCCCGGCACCACCGGCAGTTACACCAAGACCCTCAGCGAGGTCGACTCGGTGAGCACCACGATCAACACCAGCACCGAGGTGAGCGCCGAATTCAAGGCGATCTTCGCCAAGGTGAGCGTCAAGGTCGGCTTCTCCGTGGCCAACACCAAATCGACCACCCGCACCACCACCGTCACCGACACCGTGAACTTCAACAGCCCCGGCTACTACGGCCTCTACCGCGGCACCCGAAAGGTCACCGGCGAGTGGGTCCGCTACATCTGCGCCCGCAGCGGGAACACCGGCTACTGGATCAACACCAGCCCGAACGGCCCCGGCACCTTCACCACCTTCGACGTCCCGGAGCAGGGCACCGTCTCCTGCGCCTACCCGGAGCCGGCCGGCACCCTGCGCGCGGCCGCCCGGGCGCGACTCGTCTGCTGATGCCCAGGATCGCGGAAACGACCCAACCCATTTGCTGCGAAAGCGAGTCCACCATGCCCGAACCGCACCCTCGACGCTCCCGGGCCCGACGCCCGCTGAACGTCCTCGGCACGGCGGCCGCCGTCGGCGCCCTGCTGTTCACCGCCTCCCCCGCCGCCCTGGCCGCCCCCACGTCGGCCACCGCACTCGCCGCGGACCCGGAGAGCGAGTACCCCTGCGACCCCGGCCTCTACCGCATCAACACCGCCGGGGCCGACCGGCCGCTGACCGTCGCCCTCTCCTCCGGGAACCACGGCTCGGTCATCCAGTACTTCTGGGGCGACGAGTCGAACCAGAAGTGGCAGGTCTGTCGCAAGCACGCCTCCGACGGCCGCGAGCTGGTGTACTTCCGCGACAGCTGGCGCGGTTGGTGCATGGTCGTCGACCGCTGGGGAAAGGACGACGGCAACTGGATCATCACGGTCGGCTGCGGCGACGTCGTCCCCGAGAACCAGGCGTTCTGGATGGCGAAGGTTCCGGGCAGCAACCGCTTCGCCCTCCAGAACGTGAACTCCGGCAAGTGGGTCGCCGCCCAGAACCACAGCGACGGCCTGGGCTACCAGATCGTCCAGGACAGCCGACCGGACCTGTTCTACCTACAGGCCGTCTGACCGCACGGCACACCACGAGGAACGCCCGTCGTGCCAGGCCGGACAGCCCCGGCCGGGCACGGCGGGTCCGGGGCGCCGATCCGCCGGCCCCGGGGCACACGTCCAAAAATACCGGGTGGGGTATCCTGAAAGAACTGGCCGCCCCATCCGGGGGTGCGACGTGAGGAGTAGCGCGATGTGTCGACGAACCACCTGCCGGACGTGTGGCAAGGCAAGCTACGCGGGGTGCGGCATGCACGTCGAGCAGGTGCTCGCCGGGGTGCCCAAGTCCGGCCGCTGCGCCTGCGACCGGACGAAGGGCAAGGGCGGCGGCTTCCTGGCGAGGCTGCTCGGGCGCCGCTGAGGCACGACCGGCCGGGCACCCTGCCGTCCCGCGCAAACGACCCGATAAGATGACTGGCGGTGTGCCGGGAAGTCTGGTCGGCTCGGGGGACGACTGCAGCGCTCGGGCGGCGGCGACCCCGATCGTCGTGATGGGTCGTTTCCGCAAATGCGCGCCGTGGGGATCGTTCTGGTTCTGGTGGTTCTGGCCACGAGCGTGGCCACCTTCGCCCAGCGGTTGCGGGTGCCCGCGCCCTCCCTGCTGGTCCTGGTCGGCCTCGCGGTCGCGATGGTCCCGGGCGTGCCCGCGCTGCACGTACCGCCGCAGGCCATCGCCCTGGTGGTGCTCCCGCCCCTGCTCTACTCCTCCGCCGAGGAACTGTCGCTGCGTGATCTGCGCACGGTGTGGCGCCCGGTGACGATCCTCTCCTTCGGCCTGGTCTTCGCCTCCGCCGCCGCCGTGGGCTTCGTCGCCGTCGCCGTCGCCGGGCTCCCGCCCGCGATGGCGTTCGTGCTGGGGGCCGTCCTGTCCAGCACCGACCCGGTGGCCGTCACCGCGCTCGGCCGCCGGCTGGCGCTGCCGGGGCGCGTCCAGGTGCTGGTGCAGGCCGAGAGCCTGTTCAACGACGCCACCTCGCTGGTGCTGTTCAAGGTCGCCGTCGGCGTCGCCGTGGCCGTGGGCGGCACGGTGGACCTGCCGGCGGCGGGCGGCGAGCTCCTGCTGCTCGGCGGGGGCGGCAGCCTGGTCGGCGCCGCCGTGGCCGGCCTGGTGTGGCTGATCCGGCGCCGCACCGCCGACCCCGTCCTGGAGACGGTGATAGCCCTGGTCACCCCGTACGCGGCGTACGTGCTCGCGGAGTCCGCGCACACCTCCGGGGTGACCTCGGTCGTGGTCGCCGGCGTCCTGCTCGGACGCTCCGGCCACCGCCTCACCGACGCCCGCATCCGGCTCCAACTGCACGCCGTCTCCGCGGTGGTGGTGTTCCTGCTGGAGAGCGTCGTGTTCAGCATCGTCGGCCTGCAACTGCCCGCCCTGGTCCGGGACCTGCCGGCCGGCACCGGCTGGTGGCCGCTCCAGGCGCTCGCGCTGGCGGCCGTGCTGATCGCCGTCCGCGTGCTGTGGACGCTGCCGCTGACCCGCGGGGTCAAGCCCTCCCGCGGCCGGCTGTCCTGGCGGGTCGCCGGGGTCGTCACCTGGGCCGGCACCCGGGGCGTCATGCCGCTGGCGGCGGCCCTGTCCATCCCGCTGCTCACCGCGGACGGCAACCGGATCCCCGGGCGCCCGCTCGTCCTGGTGCTGACCACGGCGGTGGTCGTCCTCACCCTGGTCGTGCAGGGCCTGACCCTCGCCGCCGTGGTCCACCGCTCCGGGCTCGCCCTGGAGCCCGAGCACACCGCCCGCGAGGAGGACGACGCCCGCGACGCCCTCAACCGCGCCGCCCTCGACCACGTAGACCACCTCGCCGCCCTGGAGGTCATGCCCGACACCGCGATCGACCGGGTCCGGCGCGGCCTCGCCGCCCGCCTCGACCGCACCCCCGAGACCCCCGACGGCACCACCGCCGACGCCGCCTACCGTCAACTCCGGCGCGAGGTCATCACCGTGCAGAACGCCCGGCTGCACCGCCTCTACGAGGAACACCTCATCAGCGACACCACCCTGCGCCGCCTCCAGCGCGACCTCGACCTGGAGCAGGCCGGACTCGGGCGGGTCTGACCGGCCTGACCCGGCCGGCCGTGACGGCTTGCGGCCCCCGGTCTTCCGCACCCCCGCACCGCAGGTCAGACTGTCGCGAGCAGTCCGACGCAGCACCGAACGGGGGCCACATGGCACAGGGCAGGAAGAAGCAGAAGAGACCACTGAGCGCGGCGGCCGCCGCCGCCCAGCGGCCGAAGAGCGCCAAGCGGAAGCCCCGGAAGGACACGCCGCTCGCGCCCCGCACCATCCGCCGGGCGGCCGTCCTGGTCGCGGTGCTCGCCCCGCTGCTGCTCGTCGGCCTGATGGCGCTCGCCGTGGACCCGGACTACTCCGCCCTGTTCACGGTCATCGCCGTGCTGGTGCTCATCTCCTCCCTGGGCGGGCTGATGATGGTCCGGGCCGCCGGCTGGGTGCTCTGGCCCGGCGTCCTGCTGGGGATCCTGCTGCTGGCCCTGCCACCCACCACCATCCGGGCGGAGGTGCTCGCGCACCGCGGGGAGCGGACCGAGGTCGTCGTCACCGAGGCCCACAGCTCGAAGGACCGCAGCGGCCGGATCAGCTGGTCCTGCGCGATCCGCCGCGCGGACGGGAAGCCGCTGCCGCACCCCGAGTTCCAGGGCTCGGGCTGCTCCGGGTCCTCCTCCGCCGGCACCACCACCACCGTCCTCGTCGACCCCGACGGCTGGGCCCCGCCGGCCGGCACGGACCTGGACCTCGCCTTCCTGCACGGCGGCGTCTACGCCCTGGGCGGCCTCAGCCTGCTCTGGGTCCTGCTCGTCACCGCCGCCGCCCGCCGCAGCCTCCGGGAGTCCCGCGCCGCAGCGCCCGCCTGACGGTTCAGGTTCAGGAAGGCGGGCGGTCGGTCCGTCAGGCCGTGTTGCTCTGCGGCACGGTGTAGAGGAATTCCTCGATCCGGTCGATCAGGCCGCCCTCGAACCGGAAGTACACGACGGTCGGGACCTCCTGGACGACCCCGTCGGCCGACAGCAGGTGGATGACGTGCTGCTGGAGCACCTCGTCCGGCTTCTCGAACTGGCGGAGGACCTCGAACCGCAGGGACTCGACGCCGGCGGCGAAGGCCTTGAAGTGCACGAGCCGCTCGTCGATCGCCTGCTCGTCCTTGCCGTCGTTCTGCCACACCGTGGCCTTCTCGGTGCACAGCGCCCGGAAGCCGGCGAAGTCGTTCGCCTCCAGCCGCCGCAGACCCGAGATGACCGTCTCGCCGATGCTCTGTGCCATGCCGAACTCCTGTGTCCGTCGGGTCGAATGCGGGGATGGTGGCGCGGTGCTGCGGTCAGTGGGGAAGCAGGCCGAGGTGGCGCAGGTCGGTGACGTACTTGCGGACGAGGGCCGCCGACAGGTGCGGGATGTCCTGGTCGGCGCCGACCTTGGCGGCCCGCACGGCAGCCCGGAACCCGGCGGCGGGGATCGCCGACCCGGAGACGGCCTCCCCGGGCCGCGCGAAGGCGCGCAGCAGGGGCAGCAGTGAGTGCTGGCGCTGCTTCTCCGGCAGGGCGCGCAGCGCGGTGGTGATCCGGGCGAGCCAGTCGTCGTAGTCGTCGACCCGCCGGATCGGGTGGCCGGCCTCGATGAGCCAGTCGACGAAGGTGTCCAGGCAGACGCCGTCGTCGTGCGGGTTCAGCGCGTTGAAGGTCCGGTAGCCCTCGGTGGCCCGCGCGCCCAGCGCGGTGACGGCCTCGGCGGTGAAGTCGACCGGCAGGCCGTCGTAGTGGGCGCGCCCGCCGCCCCGGTAGAAGGAGCCCGGGGCGATGCCGGTGGCGAGCAGGCTGAGCAGCAGGCGGGTGAACACGTCGGGCACGTTCAGCTGCCCCCGGTACCTGCCGTGCGCGAGGATCATGTCCGACCGCAGGGTGACGACCGGCAGTCCGCACAGGTCGTGGGCCTCGCGGAGCAGCACCTCGCCGGCCCATTTGCTGGTCGCGTAGCCGTGCGCGTACCCGTCGGATCCGGGCGCGGATCCGCCGCCGGAGCCCCGGGCGAGGTGCCGCACCGGGCTGGTGGCGCGGATGTCGCCGTCCTCGTCGAGGGCCGCGGCCGCGGCGCCGGCCACCACGGCGACGGTGGACACGTAGGTGACGGGCTTGAGCCGGGTGGTGAGTGCCAGCCGGATCAGTTCGGCCGTACCGACGACGTTGGGCCCGAACAGCTGGTCGTAGGACAGCACGTGGTTGACCAGGGCGGCCGGGTGGACGATCAGGTCCACGGTGTCGGCCAGCCGCTGCCAGGTGTCCTCGGCCAGGCCCAGCCGCTGCTCGCCGATGTCGCCCGCCAGCACCTCCAGCGTCCCGTCGGCCAACTCCCGGTACCGCCGGAGCAGTTCGTCGTCGCCGCTGTCGAAGGCGGCCTCCAGCCGCTTCGCCGCGACGGCGGCGTCGGCGCCGCGGACCACGCAGACCAGCCTGCCGCCCGCGGGCGCCAGCCGTTCCAGCCACTCCAGGCACAGGAAGCGGCCGAGGTAGCCGGTGGCCCCGGTGAGCAGGACGGTGCGGACGGCGCCGTCGGGGCGGGGCAGCGTCGGGGCGGCGGCGAGCGTCGCCGCGTCGAGGAACCTGTCCAGGGTGAGGTCGCCGGCGCGGGCCTCGGCGGCGTGCTCGCCGTGGACGGAGGCGGCGGTGGGCCGCGCGGCGCCGGAGCGGCGCCGCTCCTCGATGTAACCCGCCACCCGCGCCAGGTCGTTGGCCGGGCTGATCACCACCCCGACCGGGACCTCGACCCGGAAGATCTCCGTCATGAGGGCGGCGAAGGACAGCGCGGACAGCGAGTCCCCGCCCAGGTCGGTGAAGTGCGCGTCGGCGCTCAACTCGGCGCCCGCGCAGCCCAGCAGCGCCTGGGCGGCCCGGCCGACCGTGTCCAGCACCGGCTGGTCGGGCCCGGCCCGGCGCAGCTCGCGCAGCCGCTGCTCCTGCCCGTCGGCGAGTTCGGTGTAGAGCCGTTCCAGGGCCTCGCCGTAGCGCTCCCGGAGCCGGGGGCGCAGCGGTTTGTGGCTGTCGGCGAGCAGGCCGTTCGCGGCGCTGAAGGGTTCGGTCTCGATCAGGATGTCGCGCGGGATCTCGTAGGAGTTGAGTTCGGCCTCCTTGGCGATCCGCTGGAGCGACTCGATGAGCAGCGGTTTGAGCGACTCGGTGTCCCCGCCGGCCCTGGCCAGCGCGTCCGGGGCGGGGACGACCACGGCGAGCGGGTAGGCGCGCTCGCTGTTGCCGTACACGAAGACCTGCCGGATCAGCGGGCTGGCGACGAAGGCGGTCTCCAGGCGGGAGACGGCCACGAACTCGCCCTGGGAGAGCTTCAGGACGTCCTTGGTGCGACCGACGTAGACGAGCCGGTCCGGCCCGGTCTCGGCCATGATGTCGCCGGTCCGGTAGTAGCCGTCCGCGTCGAAGATCTCGGCGGTGAGTTCGGGCCGCTTGTAGTAGCCGGGGATGGCGGTGGCGGTCTTGAGCAGCAGTTCCCCGCGCGGGTGCGGCGTGTCGGTCCGGAAGTAGCCGAGTTCCGGGACGTCGACCAGCTTGTAGTCGATGACCGGCGGGCGCTGCACCACCGAGTCGAGCAGCACCCCGCCGGCCTCGGTGGAGCCGTAGCCGGTGTACAGGTGGAAGCCCAGGCAGGACTCGACGAAGGCCGCCACCTCGGCGGAGAGCGGGGCGGTGCCGCAGAAGGCCTTGGTGACGCGCCCGCCCAGGACGTTCTCCCGCAGGTCGGTCTTGACCGCCGTGTCGATGTCGCCGGGTTCGCCGGAGCGCCGGTCCAGTTCGCTGCGGTACCGCTGGAAGAGCAGGTCGCAGATGCGCGGGACCATGGTCAGCTCGGTGGGGCGGACCAGGGCGATGTCGTCGAGCAGGGTGGACAGGTCGCTCCTGGCGGTGAAGTGGCCGACGCCGCCCCGGGAGAGCGAGCCCATCAGCGCCCAGTGGCCGGCGAGGTGGCTCTGCGGCATGTAGTGGACGCTGACCGGGGGCGCGTCCTCCGCACCGTAGCTGAAGCCGTTCCACGCGGTGCGGACCAGCCGCTGGGGGTACACCGCCCCCTTCGGCGTCCCGGTGCTGCCGGAGGTGTAGATGAGCAGCGCCAACGGGTCGTCACCCGGGGCGGCGACGAACAGGGGCGCGGGCGGCAGGCCGGCTCCGGCCTCGATCACGGCGGCCAGCGGGTCGACGGCCACCGGGCGGCCGGCCCCGGCCAGGCGCCGCCGGGCGGATGCGAGGGCGTCGCGCTGCTCGGCGACGTCGGGGCGGTAGTCGAACACGATCACGCGCCGGATCGAGGGCGCCCCGAGGACGGCTTCGACGGCGGTGTCCAGCCGCTCGATGCTCGCCGCGAGGGCGCGCGGTTCGGTCTCCGCGACGATCGGCGCCAGCTGGGACAGCGGCGCGCTGGACTGCAACGGCACGACCACCACGCCCGCGTGGAGGCACGCGAGGTCGAGCGTGGCGTAGTCGGTGCTGGTGAAGCCCAGGATGCAGAGCCGGTCGCCGGCGCTCAGCGGGTGGTCCGGGTGGTGGTGCCACTCGGTGGCTACGGCGCGTACCCGGGCCCACAGTTCGCGGTAGCTGACGGTCTCGAAGCCGGGCAGCAGGCGCCCGGTCACGGGCTCCCGGGTGCGTTCGCCGAGGGCGGGCCGGTCGCCGTAGCCCTCCATGATGGCCGCCATGGCCTCGGCGAGTCCCTTGTCCGGATCACGCACGGCCGCGGTGATCGCCTCCAGTGGTTCGGCCATGCTGAGCCCTCCCTTAGCGTCCGGCTGATGTCCAGCGTCCGGTTGATGTCGACGTGCGAACTGGGGCCGGCCGGAGCCGTCGCCCGCCCGTCGGGCCCGGGCGGCGGTTCCGGCCGGCGGTTCCGGCCGGCGGGCGTCTCACCAGGCGACCGGCAGCGCGTCCGCTCCGCGGATGAGGCGTTCCGTCCGCCAGGTCACCTGGTCGGCCGGCACGGCGAGGTGCAGGCCGGGCAGTCGGCGCACCAGGGAGTCCAGGACGACGCGCAGTTCCATCCTGGCCAGCGCCGCGCCGAGGCAGTGGTGGATGCCGTGCCCGAAGGTGACGTGCGGGATGGTCCCCCGGTGGAAGTCGATCTCCTCGGGGCGGTCGAACACCTCCGGATCCCGGTTGGCGAGCGAGAACTCGGTGACCACCGCGTCGCCGGCGCGGACGGTCTGCCCGCCCAGTTCCACGTCCTCGGTGGCGATCCGGGTGAAGCCGGCGGTGGCGCTGATCGGGATGATCCGGGAGAGCTCCTCGACCGCGTCGGGGATCAGGCCGGGATCGGCGACGAGCTCGTGCCAGAGCTCGGGCCTGGTCAGCAGCGTGTAGACGAAGTTGCCGATCTGGTTGGCGGTGGCCTCCTGGCCGGCGGACAGCAGGCTGACCCCGAGGCTGACCAACTCCTCCTCGGTGAGCCGGTTCTCCTCGTCCTCCACGGCGACCAGTTCGCCGAGCAGGTCGCTGGTGGGCTCGACGCGGCGCTCGGCGACCAGGCCGCCGAGGTAGTCGTTGAGGTGCCCGCGGTCCCGTGCGGAGCGGGCCGGGTCGGAGAGCATCAGCAGGCCGTCCACCCAGGCGTTGAACCGGTCACGGTCCTCGACGGGCACGCCGAGCAGTTCGCAGATCATCGTGATCGGCAGCGGCCAGGTCAGCATCTGGGTCAGGTCGGCGGGCGAGCCCGTGGCGATCATGGTGTCGAGCAGTTCGTCGACGATCTGCTGGGCGCGCGGGCGCATCGCCTCGACCCGGCGCACGGTGAAGGGATTGGCGACCCTGCGCCGCAGCCGGCTGTGCTCCGGCGGGTCCATGCTCAGCATCGAGGTGCGGGGCAGGCCGGCCGAGACGATCCGGGGCACGTCCTCGCCGGCGGCGGCGGCCCGGCTGAACCGGGGGTCGGCCAGCACCGTCCTGACGTCGGCGTGGCGGCTGACCAGCCAGGCGTCGCCGCCGTAGGGCAGGCTCACCCGCAGCACCGGCTGCTCGCCGCAGGCCTCGGCCAGCTTCGGGTCCACGTCGAGCTGTTCGGCCGGACCGAACGGATAGGCCCGCGGCCCTTCTTCTGTCGCGGTCATCGTGTCAGTCCTTCCAGTCCTGGCGGGCGGTCACAGGGACGCGCTCTTGCCGCCGTCGATGACGAGGTTGCTGCCGGTGATCCACGAGGCGCGCCGGGAGACCAGGAAGCCGACCGCCTCGGCGATGTCCTCGGTCTGACCGATCCGCCCGAGCGGGACCTCGTCGGCCCAGTCCCCCTCGGATTCCATGCCGAGATAGTCGACGATCTTGTCGCGTGCCTCATCCGCCCCAGGAGTCATCACGTTTCCCGGGGAGATCGCGACGACCCGGATTCCGTCCGGCGCCAACTCGACCGCGAGGCCCTTGCTGTACACCTCCAGCGCGGATTTCGCGGCGGCGTAGTGCAGGATCATCGGGTAGGAGGAAATGGTCGCGATGGAGGAGAGGTGCACGATGACCCCGCCGCCGGCCGCGCGCATGGCCGGCACGAGTGCGGCATTGAGCCGGACGGCGGCCAGGAAATTGATGTCGACCGTGTACTGCCAGTCGTTCTCGATTTCCAGCGCGGCCTGGAAGGCCCGGCAGCCGCCCGCGTTGTTGACCACGATGTCCACCCCGCCGAGGGAGTCCAGCGCGGCGTCGGCGAACGCCCGCACCCCGTCCTTCGAGCTGAGGTCGGCCCGGATGAACTTGGCCGCGGACGGGGTGTGTTCGGTGGGGTTGCGGGCGGAGGTGACGACGGTGGCGCCGGCGTCGAGCAGGTGCTGCACGATCGCGGCGCCGATGCCCCGGCTGCCGCCGGTGACGACGGCCCGTTTGCCGTCCAAGTCGTGGGAAATCTGCGCGGTAAGGCGACTCTCGCTCACCCTGGGTTCCGCCACCTTTCGTTCCTGGAAATTCATTTCCGCGGCACTGGTCGGCAAGGGAATCAATTCTCCAGTTGCGACCCAGAAGGCGACGCGGAACCACCTGCACCACTATCCGTGATCTCCCGGACACGGTCAACATGATTGTGTCGATGCCCTGCATCGCCTGAGGCAATGCAGGGCGGACGACGGCACCCGCTGGACGCCGCGATCAACAGGGTCGATAATCGTGCGTTACCCATGTGCAGCCGCCCAGACCGTTTTCCGCACGACCCGGCGGCGATTCGCCGGAGCGGCGGAGAGGGCGCACACGGAATGTTCACACCATGAGTGCCGAGAACTCGGGAGAAAAGCATGTCCAGCTTGGACGAGCCGTTCGTCGTGGGTGATCTGACGGTCCCCAACCGCATCGTGATGGCCCCGATGACCAGGATGCAGTCCCCCGGCGGCGTGCCGGGCGAGGAGGTGGCCGAGTACTACGCCCGCCGGGCCGCCCACCAGGTCGGACTGATCATCACCGAGGGCACCTACGTCGACCGCGCCGCCGCCCGCGCGTACGACCACGTGCCCCACTTCCACGGCGAACAGGCGCTGGCCGGCTGGGCCCGCGTGGTGCAGCGGGTGCACGAGGCCGGCGGCCGGATCATCCCGCAGCTGTGGCACACCGGGGTCGTGCGCACCGGGACGGAGCCGCCCGCCGAAGGCCCGTCCGGGATCGGCCTGGACGGCGCCCCGGCCGGGCGGGCCATGACCCAGCAGGACGTCGACGACACGGTGGCCGCCTTCGCCGAGGCCGCGGCGACCGCCGAGCGGCTCGGGTTCGACGGCATCGAACTGCACGGCGCGCACGGCTACCTGATCGACGACTTCCTGTGGAGCGGCACCAACCGGCGCACCGACCGCTACGGCGGCGACCCGGCCTCCCGCGCCCGCTTCGGCGCCGAGATCGTGCAGGCCGTCCGCGCGGTCGTCAGCCCGGGCTTCCCGGTCTTCTTCCGGTTCTCCCAGTGGAAGGTCGGCAACTACGGGGCCCGCATCGCGCAGAGCCCGGCCGAGCTGGAGCAGCTGCTGACCCCGCTGGCCGACGCCGGGGTCGACGCGTTCCACGGCTCCACCCGGCGCTACTGGCAGCCCGAGTTCGACGGCAGCGACCTCAACCTGGCCGGCTGGGCGCGCAAGCTCACCGGCAAGGCCGCCGTGACGGTCGGCTCGGTCGGCCTGGACCAGCAGTACGGCGAGGGCGAGTTCGCCCAGGGCTACACCAGCCAGGCCGGCGTGACCGGCATCGACGAACTGCTGGCCCGCCTCAAGCGCGACGAGTTCGACCTCGTCGCCGTCGGCCGCACCCTGCTCGCCAACCCGGACTGGGCCGCCAAGGCGCTGCGCGGCAACCTCGCCCGGACCGTCCCGTACGACCCGGCGGTGCTCACCAGCCTGGCCTGACAGCGCCGTTCGGCGAACGGGCGCCCGGAAGCCGGGCCGCGACCTCGGTCGCGGCCCGGCTTCCGGGTTTCGGGGGCAGTCTGTGGAAGGGCCTACCGCAGGCCCAGCTCCTTGCGGATGACCGCGTACCACTCCTCCGTCATGCTCCGCGCGGTGGCCTCGTCGAAGACGTTCGCGTCGTACTTGAGGAAGACCTTGAACCCCTCGCCGTCCCGGTAGGACTCGGCGGCGAGGACGTACTCCCCGGCGTAGGGCAGGTCGTCGAACAGCCGCAGGTCCAACTCGCCGGACGCGGCCGGGGCCGCGTTGGTCAGCAGGTCGGCGCCGTCGAAGTTCTGGAACAGGAAGTTGGTCAGGACCAGCGGTTCGTCGTCCGCGCCCACGGCTCGGGCGATCTCCAGCAGCGGGTAGCCGCCGTGCTCGATGCCGCCGACCACCTTGCGCTGCAGGGACTTCAGCAGCTCGGGGAAGCCGCCGACGGCCGTGCAGCGGATCGGCAGGCAGTTCGCGAACTGGCCGACGACGTCCTGGAACCGCTCCTCGTAGCGGGCGGCCGCCGTCATGCCGAGGACCAGGTCGTCCTGCCCGGTCAGCCGGTGCAGGAACCGCACGTACGTCGCGAACAGCACGGTGGCGACGCTGACCCGGTGCTCGCGCGCCGAGTCCGCCAGGGCGGCGGCCAGCGGCGGCGGCAGCTTGACCGTCGCCACGTCCACCCGGGGCATCCGCTTGGGGTCGTACGGCCGGTCGTAGGGCAGCGCGAGCGCCGGTCGATGACCTGCCAACTCCCGCAGCCAGTAGTCCCGGTGCTGCCGCGCGCGCGGGCCGGCGAGCAGCGCCTCCTCCCAGGCGACGAAGTCGCCGTAGCTCGTGCGGCTCATACTCCCCCGGCCCTGGTAGGCCTCCTTGAGCGTGCGGATCAGGACCGCCGTGGACGTGCCGTCCAGCAGGATGTGGTGCGCGGTGATCAGCAGCAGGCGCCGCCCCCCTGCGAGGGAGACCAGGTGCGCGCGGACCAGCGGGCCCGTCGCCAGGTCGAACGGGAGGTTCACCAAGTCCCGCAGCCCGGCCAGTTGGGCGGCGCGCTTGGTGGCCGTGAGGTCGACCCGTTCGAAGGACGGCGCCCGGCCCGGGTCGATGTCCATGAACGGCGCGCCGTCCCGCTCTCCGAAGACGGCGCTCAGCACCGGGTGGATGCCGCTCTGGGCGCGGATCGCCCGCTCCAGGGCGGCTTCGTCCAGCTCGCCGTGGATCTCGAAGAGGAGCGGGAGGTTGTACGCGGTCGACTCCGGCGAGCGCTGCTGGTCGCGGTACATGGTCAGCTGGCCGCACGAGAGGTTCCACCGCTCGCCCGCCGGGCCGGCCTGGGCATCCGCCGTGGCCGTCGCGGCGGCCCCGGCACCGGCGAAGTGGGCGCACAGGCCGTCGACGGTCTCGACGTCGAAGAGCAGGGTGGCCGAGACGTCGTCACCGAACTCCTCGCGCAGGGCGTTGGTGAGCTGGAGGACCAGGATCGAGTCCAGGCCGTACTGGGTGAGCGGGGCCGCGGTGTCGATCCGCTCGGCCGGGATGCCGAGCACGGCCGCGGCCTTGTCGAGGATGAGCGCGGACAGGTCGGAGCGCGACGGCGGTGCGGCGGAGGGGGCGGGCGCGGGCGCGGGGCTCACGGCCGCCGGGGCGGGCGCGGGCTCCGGCCCGGGCGTCGGCACCGCAGTCGGCGCCGCAGTCGGCACCACGGCAGGCACGGCGACTGGCGCCGCGACAGGCACCGCAGCAGGCACCGGCCGGGTGACGCCCTTCGGCCTGGTCCCGACCGCCTGCCGGGCCACCCCGTCGCTCTCCGCCGCGATGACCTGCTGCCCCAGCGGCAGCGCCTGCGGTAGCGGGAACACGACCGTCCCGAAGCCCTCCCCCGCCAGCACGTCCCGCCAGTTCTCCGGCGACAGCGCCGGCGAGCCCGGGATCCGCAGCGAGCGGTCGTCGAACAGCCACCATCCTTCCAGCAGCCCGAAGGTGACGTGGCTGAACAGGTCGAAGGCCGACAGCTCGTTCAGCAGCAGCCACCCGCCGGCCCGCATCGCGGCCTTGGCGTTGCGCAGGGTGTTGCGGGTGTCCTTGGTCGCGTGCAGCACGTTGGCGGCGATCACCAGGTCGAACCCGCCCTCGCCGACGTCCTGCCCGGCCAGCGGCCGTTCGATGTTGAGCAGTCGGCAGTCCAGGTAGGGCACGCCCGGCCCGTAGGTGGCGCGGGCGTGGTTGAGGAAGGCCTTGGAGAGGTCCGTGTAGACGTACGTCTCGATGCTCTCCTGGTACGGCTTGAGCGCGGCGAACATCCCGGCGCTGGTGCCGCCGGTGCCGGCGCCGATCTCCAGGATCCGCAGCCGCGCGCCCGGTTCGCGGCGCAGCCGCTCCGACACGACGGCGACGGCGGCGCCGGCCATGGCGCGGTTGAACACGTCCGCGACGTGGTTGTTGCGGTAGCAGCCCTCCACCAGCTCCACCGAACCGCGCGGGAACATGACGTCGGTGGGCCTGGTCCGGCCGGTCACGATGTCCGGCAGCGCCCGGAGCATGGCGGAGGCGAGCCGCAGTTCGGCCTTGCGGTCGGCGTCGGCCGACCAGGACTCGCACTGCCGGTCCCACTGCGCGAGCACGGCCTCCGCGAGCACGCCCGCCGTGGACACGGCCTCCGTCGGCCCGGCCGGGACGGTGGCCCGTCGGGCGTGCTCCAGCCAGTCGGCGTACACCGGCAGGATCGCGGTGTGGTCGACGGTCGCCAGCTGGGCCGCCAGGACCTTCGCCAGCCACGGGTCCCGCTCGGTCCGGCGCCACCGCACGACCTCGTCCATCAGGCCGTCCACGCTCTCCGGCGCGAGCAGCAGCTCGCCGCGCACCCGGGAGGGCGTCCGGCCGTGCACGGTGACCTGGGTGGCGCGGTCGAAGTTCGCCAGGGTGTTGTGCTGGTTGGTCTTCACGAAGGCCAGCTGCCGCTGGTCCCCGCCGAGCAGGGCGTCCAAGGCGGCGAGCCCCTCGCGCGGCTCGATCGACACCAGGCCGACCCGGCTCAGCCGCTCCCGGTAGAACTCGGAGGTGACGCTCCCGAGGTTGCCCCACCACCCCCAGTTCATGACCCTGACGGGGGTGTCCCAGTGCTGTCCGAGCGCGTGGGCGTAGGCGTCGCTGAAGGTGCAGCCGGCCGCGTAGTTGCCCTGGCCGGCCGCCGTGGTGAAGGACTGCATCGACGACAGCAGCACGGCGAAGTCCAGGTGCTCGCCGTCGAAGACCTCGGCCATCGCCGTCGTGACGTCGACCTTGGCCGCCAGCCCCGCGCGCAGGGTGGCCTCGTCCATCCGGGCGAAGGTGCTGTCCCGCAGGACGAGCGCGGCCTGCACGACCCCGTCGATCCGCGGGTGGCGCTCCCTGACGGCGCTGACGGCCCGGCGCAGCGCGGCCGGGTCCCCGGCGTCGGCGCTGAGGTAGCGGACGGTGCCGCGCCCCTGGACGGAGCGGAGCCGTTCCTCGATGGCCGCGTCGGGTGCGCTGCGGCCGATCCAGGTGACGTGTGCGCCGTACTGCCGCACCACGTGCTGGGTCCAGGCGGTGCCCAGGCCGCCGGCGCCGCCGATCACCACGTAGACGCCGCCCTCGCGGTAGACCGGTCGCGCGGGCGCCTCGCACGGCGCCCAGTGCCGGGCCAGCCACTGGCCGGCCCGTCGGACCCAGGCGTCCTCGGACGAGCGGGCGGGCAGGGCGGTGAGGTCGGCGGGCCAGTCGGGGCCGTCGAGGTCGACGCGCCGGACGCTCCACTGCTCGTACTCGCGCCCCAGGGAGCCGAACAGGCCGTGCAGCCCGGCGTGCGCCGGCTGGACGGGGTCGTCGGCGTGGGTGGCGAGCGCGCGGGTGGTGACCAGCGTGATCCCCAGCGGCCGGGCGTCGTACCCGGCTCCGATCAGCGCCTTGATCAGGCGGAACGCGGCGACGACGCCGTCGTTCTGGGCGGCCGTGTACCCGGCGGCGTCGACGGGGTCGAGCTTGGGCTCGGGCGCCGTCCAGACCAGGTGGTCGACCGGTCCGAGGTCGCGCAGTGCGGCGGTCACCTCCTCGACGGAGGCGGACGGCGGCAGCGGCCAGGTCAGCGCGCCGTCGAGCGGTGCCGGTCCGCCGACGACCAGGACCCGGTCGGTACGGGCGGGCACAGGCGCTTCGGTCGCGGTGGTCGGGTCCCAGACGGGCGCGTACAGCGCGGGCTCGCTCCGGACGGTGCGGCGCGAGGTGTAGCCGGTCAGCCGCACGCAGACCGCGCCGTCGGCGTCGACCAGGTCGATGTCGAGCTTGTCGAGCGGCCCGGCGGCGCCGCCGCGCACCACGGCCCACATCGCCGCCCGGCACGGGGCGAACAGGTCGAGCCGGTCCAGGGCGAACGGCACGGCGGTGTCCCGCATGCCGGTGAGGTGCGGCGCGACGGCCGCCTGGATCGCCGAGTCCAGCATCGCGGGCGCCAGCGGTCCGGGCTCCGCCGAGCCGGGCAGGACCAGTTCGGCGAGGACGAGACCGGAGCCGACGTGCGCCTGCCGGATCGCCCGCAGGCTCGGGCCGTGGTCGATGCCCATCGCCACCAGGGCCTCGTGGATCCGCTCGCCGGACACGGTCTCCCGGCAGTCCGCGCGCAGCGCGGCGAGGTCGACCGGTGCCGGGCGCGGGGCGTCGGACGGCGCGATGGCGCCCTCGCAGCACACGGTGGCGCCGGTGCCGATCTCGAACCGGTGCCCGCCCTGCTCGCTCGCGCGGACCTCGACCCGGACGTCGACCGGGGTGTCCGCGACCTCCAGCGGCTGCACCCACGTGACGTTGCGCATCCGCACCCGGGTGGCGCCCAGCGCCTTGCGGGCGAGTTCGAGGTAGGCGACCGCGGGCAGGAGGTGACGGCCCTGCACCACGTGGTCGCGCAGCAGGCCGTCGGTGCGGGTCAGCGTGACGCCGGTGCCGTTGCCACTGTCGCTGCTGTCGCCGTCGCCGGTCGGGGCCCAGTGGCGGTCCCGGGCGAACGGGTAGGTCGGCAGCGGGATGCGTCGGCCCTCGGCCGGCGCCCGGTCGTCGTCGGGCAGCCGCGCCGGGGCGGTGCCGTCCAGCACCTGGATCAGCTCGTCACGGTCACGGACCACGCAGGCGAAGCGGTGGGCGAAGCGCTGCCGGCCGACGGCCAGGGTGTAGGCGAGGTCGCCGAGGTCGATCGACGCGTGGGCGCGGACGTGGAGCGCCAATCGGCGCCGCTGTTCGAGGAGTTGCTCCTCCGTCCGTGCCGAGAGGAGCACCACGTGGTCCGTCCGCGGCGCGGCGGCAGTGCGCGCGGCGGTGTTCGCGACGGCCGGGGCCTCCTCGATCACCAGGTGCGCATTGGTGCCGCTGGCACCGAAGGAGCTCACCACCCCGCAGCGCGGCACCCCGGCGGGGCTCTCCCAGTCGTGGGTGCGGGTACTCAGGTAGAACGGGCTCCCCGTCAGCGGGATCGCCTCGTTGGCGGTCTCGAAGTGCAGCGAGGCGGGGATCTTCCGGTGCTTGATCGCCAACAGCACCTTCAGCACGCCCGCGATGCCCGCCGCGAACTGGGTGTGGCCGATGTTGGTCTTCAGCGAGCCGACCGCGCAGTACTCCGTCCGGTCGGTACGGGCGCGGAACGCCCGGTTCAGCGCCTGGAACTCGATCGGGTCGCCGAGCTTGGTGCCGGTGCCGTGCGCCTCGACGAGTCCGATCCGCTCCACGTCGACGCCGAACCGCTCGTACACCTCGCCGAGCAGGCTCTCCTGGGACACCGAACTCGGCGCGGTGATCCCGTTGGTGGCGCCGTCCTGGTTGACGCCGCTGGCCTTGATCACGCCGTGGATGTGGTCGCCGTCGGCCAGCGCGTCCGCGAGCCTCTTGAGCACCACGACTCCGACGCCCTCGCCGGGCACGAAGCCGTCGGCGCGGTGGTCGAAGGTGTGGCAGCGGCCGGTCGGCGACAGCATCCCGGCGCGGCCCGCGAGCCGGTACAGCCGCGGCGTGGACTGGAGGAACACCCCGCCCGCCAGCGCCATCGAGGTCTCGCCGGACCACAGGTCCTTGCACGCCAGGTCGATCGCCACCAGCGAGCTGGAGCACGACGTGTCGACGGCGATCGCCTGGCCCTTGAGGTCGAGGAAGTACGACACCCGGCTCGGGATGACCGAGGTCATGTTGCCCCACAGGGTCTGCGCCGGAGCCTCCGGATCCAGCAGTCCCTGGTAGTCGCCGGCCCACGCCCCGACGTAGACGCCGCAGCGCGCCCGGCCCATCCGGCCCGCGTAGCCGGCGTCCTCCAGGGCCTTCCAGGACTCTTCGAGCAGCAGCCGCTGCTGCGGGTCCATCACCGCGGCCTCGGTGCCGGAGATGTTGAAGAACATCGCGTCGAACTCGTCGATGCGGTCGAGGAAGCCGCCCCGGGTGCAGGCGCTCAGGCCGTCGAGGTCGAACCGGGTCGCCTCGGTGACCAGGTCGTCGCCGTCGGCCAGGTGCGTCCAGAGTTCGTCCAGCGAGTCGGCGCCGGCGAAGCGGCCGCTCATGCCGATCACCGCGATCGGCCCGCGCTCCACGCTCACGGTGGCGCCGTCCCGCTGCCCGGTCGCCACGGGCCGTGCGGGCTGCACGACCGGTGGCGGGGCGCTCTCCCGTGCGTCCGCCGGCTCCGTCGCGCCCTCCGTGTGGACGATGACGCCCCGGTACTCGGCGAGCAGGTGCTCGGCCAGCCGGTCGGCCGTGCTGAAGTCGAAGACCACGCTGGTCGGCAGGTCCAGCGTCAGCGCGCCGTTGAGCTGGTCGACCACGCGGATCGCCAGGATCGAGTCCAGGCCGTAGTCGGCGAACGCCAGCCCGCCCTCGACCTCCTCGACCTCCATCGCCAGCGCGCGGGCGATCTTCTCCCGCACCACGGCGGGCACGATCTCGTCCAATCCCCTGTGTACGACGGCGGGTTGGACGATCGGTGCCGCGACCGGCGCGAGCAGCGGAGCGGGCGCAGGTGCGGCCACGGGTGCCGGTTCCTGCCGGGTCAGGTCGCCGATCCAGAACCGCTCCTTGGCGAACGGGTACGTCGGCAGCGACACCACCCGGCGCGGCGCGCCCTGGTGCAGGCGCTCCCAGTCCACCTCGGCGCCGGCCGCCCACAGCGCCGCGAGCTTGGACAGCTTGCCGGCCGCGATCCACTGCCGGACCAGCAGTTCCTGGAGTTCGTCGTCACCGGTGATCTCGGCGAGCAGTCCGCCGGATTCCCCGGCGGTGCCCCGGTGCCCCCGGCCGGCCCGCAGGGCGGCCCTCAGCTCCGCCGTCGACGAGACCGCGACCGCGTACCGCTCGGCCATCGCCTCCCGCCCGACCTGGAGCGTGAAGGCCAGGTCGGCGAGGGCGGTGTCCGGGTTGCGGTCGAGGAACCCGGCCAGCCGGTCGACGGACGCGGTGAGCTGGTCGGGAGTCCTCGCGGAGAGGACGACGACGTGTGGGGATTGTTCGGCCTGTTCGACGTGTCGGGATTGTTCGGCGCCGTTGAGCGCGCCGTCGGTGGGCTGCACGGAATACTCCTCGACGATCACGTGCGCGTTCGAGCCACCGGCACCGAAGGAGGACACCGCCGCGATCCGCGGGCCGTCGCAGTGCCACGGGCTCAGTTCGCGCTGGACCCGGAACGGGGTCCGTTCGAAGCTGATGTTCGGGTTGAGCTGTTCGGCGTGCAGGCTCGGGACGAGCTGCCGGTGCTTGAGCTGGAGCAGGACCTTCGTCAGGCCGGCCACCCCGGCCGCGGCCTCCAGGTGGCCGATGCCGGACTTCACCGAGCCGATCGCGCAGAACTGCCGCTCCACGGTGTCCTGTTCGAAGGCCTTGGTCAGGCCCGTGATCTCGATCGGGTCGCCCAGTTCGGTGCCGGTGCCGTGCGCCTCGACGTAGCCGACCTGCCGGGCGGAGACCCCGGCCTGGTCCAGCGCCCGCCGGACGACGTCGGCCTGGGCGACCGGGCTCGGCACGGTGTAACCGGTGGAACGGCCGCCGTGGTTGACGCTGGAGCCCCGGATCACCGCGAGCACGCGGTCCCCGTCGGCCACCGCGCGGGACAGCGGCTTGAGCAGCACGCACCCGACGCCCTCACCGGGCACGAACCCGTGGCCGCCGGTGCCGAAGCTGCGGCAGTGCTGGTCGGGCGAGAGCATCCCGGAGCGGCACAGCTCGACGTAGTCCAGCGGGTGCGCGTAGAGGTTCACGCCGCCGGCGATCGCCACCTCGCAGGCGCCGCGCCGGAGTTGTTCGCACGCCTCGTGGATCGCGGTCAGCGACGCCGAGCACATGGTGTCGATCGTCAGGCTCGGCCCGCGCAGGTCGAGCAGGTAGGAGGCGCGGGCGCTCAGCGAGGCGAACGACAGGCCGGGCACCACGAGTTCACCCAAGGGCAGCCGGCCCACCTCGTGCCGGGCGTGGCCGACCTTGGTGACGCCCGCGAACACCCCGACCCCGTGGGCGTGGCGCTCGGCGAGGCGCGCCCTCGTGTACCCGGCGTCCTCCAGCACCTCCCACGCCGCCTGCACGAACAGCCGCTCCTGCGGGTCCATGGCGTAGGCGTCGCGCGGGGCGATGCCGAAGAACCGGGGATCGAACGCGGCGAAGTCGTCCAGGAAGCCGCCCCACTTGCTGTAGCTGCGGCCGGTGGCCACGGCCGTGTTGCGGTCCGGCTCGAAGAAGCCGTCCAGCGGCCAGCGGTCCACCTCGCGGACGCAGTCGCGGCCCGCCGTGAGGTTCTCCCAGAACTCGTCCAGGTCAGCGGCGCCCGGGTAGCGGCCGCTCAGCCCGATCACCGCGATCGGCTCGTCGGCGCCGGGCGCCGGCTGGTCGGGGACGGCGGCCGGCTGAGCGCTGGTGGCCCGCTGCTCGGCAGCCGCCGCCGGCTGGTCGGCCGTGACCGCCCGTTGGTGCGCCGGTTCCCGCCGGAGGCCGGCGAGTTGACCGGCCACGGCCCGCAGGGTCGGGTGTTCGTAGAAGATCGTCGACGAGACCTCGGGATAGGTCCGCACCAGCTCCCGGTTGAGCTGGATGACCATCACCGAGTCCAGGCCGATGTCGACCAGCGGGCGGTCGGGGTCGACCGCGCCCAGGGCGAGCCCGCTGACCTCGGCGAACAGGGCGAGGAGGTGGCCGAGGACGTTCGGATCGGCGCTACGAACGGGAGCCTTCGGCACGGGAGTTGCGGGCGCGGGAGTTGTCGGCGCGGCGGCCGGGCTGGGCGTTCCGGTCGGCACCCGCGCGGGGTCGCCGTGGTGCACCCACACCTGGTCCGCCCCCGCGTTCCAGGCGTCGACCAGCGCCGTGAGCCCGGCTTCCGTGGGCATCGGCGCCAGCCCCCGGTCCTCCCACAGGTAGGCCCGGGTCCGCTCGCCGACCTGCATGCCGCCGTCCTCCCACAGCGGCCAGGCGATGGACAGGGTGCGCCCGCGGCGCAGCCCCTCGGCGACCCGCGCGTTGCGCACGGCGGCGAACTCGTCGAGGAAGGCGTTGGCGGTCGCGTAGTCGGACTGCCCCGGGTTGCCGGTGATCGCGGCGCCCGAGGAGAAGGTCAGCACGAACTCCAGCGGGCAGTGCCCGGTGGCCCGGTCGAGGTGCACGAGAGCGTCCACCTTGGTCGCGAGGACCTCGTCCCACTGCTCGGCGGTCTTGTCCGCGAGCAGCGAGTCCCGCACCACGCCGGCGGCGTGCACGATGCCGGTGACGGCGCCCGCCTCGGCGACCAGGTGCCGCACCTCCTCCCAGCGGGAGACGTCGGCGCGCACGTACCGCGCGTCCGCACCGGCCTGCCGCAACTCGGCGAGCAGGCGGTCGATCCGGCCGTCCTGCGGCGAGCGACCGGCCAGCACGACGGTCGGCCGCCGGACGTCGGCGGCGATGCGCCGGGCCGTCGAGGCGCCGATCCCGCCGGCCCCGCCGGTGATCAGGTAGACGCCGCCGTCCCGCCAGGGCTTGCCGGAGGCCGTTCCCGTACCCGCACCCGTGCCCGGGAGTTCGGCCGGGGCCCAGCTGCGCGTGTGCCGGACGCCGTCGCGGTAGAGCACCAGGTCGTCGGCGGCGCGGGCGTTCTCCGCGACGACGGCGGCCAGGTCAGTGCCTTGGACGCCTTGGACGCCTTGGACACCTTCGATGCCTTCGATGCCTTCGATGCCGATGACCTGGCCGACGATCCGCGGGTTCTCCTTGGTGACGGTCCGCAGCAGGCCCGCGAGAGCGAGGTCCGCCGTGACGACCTGGACGAACGTGGTGCCGTCCCGGGCGTCGAGGCCGCGGACGGTCTCCAGCAGCTGCCACGACAGGTCGCGGAACCGGCTCCCCGGCCGCTGCTCGGCCGTGTCGAGGCGGATCGCCTCGGGCACCTCCCCGTCGACCCCGCACAGCACGACGACGTGCCGGTCGTACCGGCCGGTCGCGGCGGCGGGCGTCGGCGTCCAGCGGGCGGTCAGCAGCGTCGTGCCGCTCTCCTGCCGGGTGCCGGGGGCCCAGAAGCGGTCCCGGGCGAACGGGTATCCGGGCAGGTGCGCGCGCCGGGGCGTGCCGTCGCCGAGCAGCGAACGCCAGTCGACGGCGCCCCCGCCGACCCACCGCCCGATCGGCTCCGACTCGGCTCCGCGCTCGCCGGTGGCGACGAACGCCCGCAGTGCGTCGACGAGTTCGGCGCGGGACGAGACGACCCAGCCGACCCGTTCCGCCATCTCCTCGCGGCCGACCTGGAGGCTCCACGCGAGGGACCGCAGCGAGACCTGCTCCGACTCCGAGGACTCCAGGTGGGCGAGCAGGCCCCGGGCCCGGTCGGTCAGCTGCCGGGCGGTGCGGGCCGACAGCGGCACCGCGACCGGCCCGCCGTCGCCCTCCCCGCCCCGGTCGCCGCGCACGTACTCCTCGACGACCACATGGGCGTTGACGCCGCCGAACCCGAAGCTGCTCACCCCGGCACGCCTCGGCGCGGGACCGCCGGCACCGCTGCGGGGGCGCGGCCAGGCCTCGTTGTCCCGCACGATGTGGAACGGGCCGCCGGCCAGCTCGATGTACGGGTTGACCTCCTGGAGGTGCTGGGTCGCGGGCAGCACGCCGTGCTTGAGCGCGAGCAGCACCTTCAGCAGCCCGGCGATGCCCGCGGCCGACTCCAGGTGGCCGATGTTGGTCTTGACCGAGCCGAGGCCGCACGCCCCGTCGTCGCTGCGGCCCAGCCGGCGGAACGCGGTGCGCAGCGCCCGGACCTCCACCGGATCGCCGAGGGCCGTGCCGGTGCCGTGGGTCTCGATGTAGCCGATGGTGTCCGGGTCGAGGTCGCCGACGGCGGCCGCCACCAGCTCGGCCTGGGCGTCGGCGTTCGGCGCGGTCAGCGAGTTGGCCCGGCCGCCGTGGTTGTACGCGCTGCCCCGGAGCACCCCGAGGATCGCGTCCCCGTCGCGCTCCGCCGCCGCCAGCGACTTGAGCACCACCACCCCGACGCCCTCACCGCGGACGTAGCCGTTCGCGCCCGCGTCGAAGGTCTTGCAGAGGCCGTCCGGGCTGAGCATGCCCGCGCGGTGCGCGCTGACGAAGGTGTCCGTGCTGAGCAGCACGTTGACCCCGCCCGCGACGGCCAGGTCGCAGGTGCCGGAGCGGATCGCCTCGATCGCGCGGTGCACCGCCACCAGCGAGCTGGAGCAGGCCGTGTCGATCGGTTCGCTCGGGCCGCGCACGTCGAGCAGGTACGAGATGCGGTTGGCCAGGATCGAGTGCGTGGTGCCGGTCGAGGTGAAGGCGTCCGGTCGCACGCCGAGCGTGGCGAGCAGCGTCGCGTAGTCGTTGCCGGTGACGCCGATGAACACGCCCGTGTTGGTCGGCAGGTCGGCGGGCCGGTACGCGCTGTCCTCCAGCGCCTGCCAGACCGTCTCCAGGACGAGGCGGTGCTGCGGGTCCATCAGTTCGGCCTCGCGCGGCAGGATGCGGAAGAAGCCGGCGTCGAAGGCGTCGACGTCGTCCAGGGCTCCGATCCGTTGGGGGAAGTCCTGGGCCTCGATGGCCTTGCGCTGCTCCTCGTCGTAGCGGTGCAGCGGGAACGCGGTGACGGAGTCCTTGCCCGCCAGCAGGTTCGCCCAGTACTCGTCCAGGTCGCGGGCGCCCGGGAAGCGCCCGGCCGCGCCGATGACGGCGACCGGCTGGCGCGGGTCGGGCCCGGTGCGAACCGGCTCCGGCTGGGGCTGCGGCTGAGGTTGGGGCTGGGGCTGGGGTTCGACCTTGATCTTGACCTCCGCCTCAGCCTCGGCCTTGATCTTGGCCTCGGCCTTCACCGTGGCACCGTGCTCGTCGACCAGGTGGGCGCCCAGCGCCTCCAGAGTGCTGACGTCGAAGAACACCGCCGGGCTGACCACGACCCCGAACCGCTCGTGGATCTCCTTCGCGAAGGTCACCAGCGAGATGGAGTCGAAGCCGAACGCGTCCATTCCGGTGCCGGGGTCGAGCTCCTCCGGCTCGAACTTGAGGATCTCGGCGGCGATGGAGCGCAGGACGTCCACGACACCCGACACCGCCGACACCACCGGTACAGCCTGCTCAGCCGGCACGACCGGCTCCCGCTCTCGCACCGGGCGGGCCTGCGGCGCCGGACGATCGCCCGGCGCCACTCCTCCGGTGCCGCGCCGCACCCCGGCCAGCTCCCCGACGACCTCGCCCGCGCCCCCGAGCAGCAGGATCCGGTCGTCGCCGAGGACCACGTGCGTGACCGGCGAACCGGCCCGCACCCGGATCTCCGCGACCTGGTTGAGCGCGACCAGGGTCCAGTCCGGCGCCCCGGCGCGCTTGGCCTCCCACTGCACGCCCTGGGCGATCGCCGCGAGCACGAACGGCTCGACGGTGACGTTGCGCCGGACGTGGTCCTGCTGGAACGCGGGACTGCCGATGGTCAGCACCGTCCGGCCGTCCGGCGCGCGGAACACGCCCTCGACCGCGCACGAGGCCGGCTTGTAGTCCAGCCCGCCCTCGGCCAGTTCGGCCAGGAACTGCTCCCGGCTGAGGACCTCCCGCAGCCCCGCCGGCTCGACCCTGCCGGAGGGCGCCGTGGCCGTCCCCCGCACGGTGAACTCGACCGCCGCCGTCCCGTCCCCGGTCCGGACGGTGCCGTGGCCGTCGGCGAACTCCGTGACGAGCCGCGTGGTCGTGGACCAGTCGATCGGCCGCAGGACGCGCAGGTCGTGGACCGACGCCTCGGCGGCGAACCCGCTGACCTTCGCGGCGGCCAGCGCGAGGTCCACCACGAAGGTGGGCACGATGGTCGGCGCCTTGGCCAGGCGGTAGCCGTAGTCGAGCAGGTCGGTGAGGTGGACGTCCAGGGCGTAGCGCAGGCCCCGGACGTCGGATTCGTTGCGCCCCAGGAAGGGGTGCAGCCGCTCGCGCAGCGCCAGCGGGGCCAGCACGGACGGCGCGCCGTCGGTCTGCTCGATCCAGCAGCGCACCTTCTCGAACGGGTAGGCGGGCAGCGGCACCCGGCGTGCCGTCGGCAGTTGGTCCCAGTCGACGGTCTTGCCGCCGGCCCAGGTGGTGGCGAGTTCGTGCGCGGGCAGTTCCCGCCGCCCGGCCAGGTAGCCGTCGACGGCCGCCAGTGCGGACCGCTGGTCCCCCGCCACGAACGCCCAGCGGTGCGGCAGTTCATTCTTGCCGACCCGCAGGGTGTACGCGATGTCGGGGAGGTCGGCCTCCCGCGCCCCGGCGAGGTGGTCGCGGAAGACGGCCAGGTAGCGCCCGAGCGCGGCCTCGTTCATCGCCGAGAACACGAACAGCTGCTCGCCGAAGGGCTCTTGGCGCACCGGCCGTTCGGGGTACTCCTCCAGGATGATGTGCGAGTTCATGCCGCCGGCGCCGATCGAGGTGATGCCGGCCCGCCGGGGGTGGGTGACCTGGCGGCCGTCCACCTCGGTGACCATCGGCTGCCAGTCGGCGAGCTTCTGCTGCACCTGGAAGGGGGTGTCGGCGAAGTCGATGTCCGGGTTGAGCTCCGTGCTGTGCAGGGACGGCGCCAGCTTGCCGTGCCGCAGTTGGAGCAGCACCTTGGCCAGGCCGATCATGCCGGCCGCCGCGAGCAGGTGCCCCATGTTGGCCTTGACGGAGCCGAGGGCGCAGAACTGGCGGTCCTCGGTGTACTTGCGGAACGCCGACGTCAGGGCGCGGACCTCGATCGGGTCGCCCAGCGCGGTGCCCGAGCCGTGTCCCTCGACGTAGCCGATCGTCCTCGGGTCGACGCCGGCGTCCTCGATCGCCTTCTGGATCGCGTGCGCCTGCATGCCCGGGTTCGGCACGGTGAAGCCGTTGCGCGTCCCGGCGTTGGACAGGGCGGTGCCCTTGATCACGGCGTACACGTGGTCGCCGTCGCGCTCGGCGTCGACCAGCGGCTTCAGTACGACCGCGCCGACGCCCTCGCCGAGGATGGTCCCGTCCACGCCGTGGCCGAAGCTGCGGATCACGTCGGAGGTGCCGGTGGTGAAGTGCTCCTCCGAGGAGGTGATCAGGTTGTACGGGTGCAGCATCAGGTTGACGCCGCCCGCGACGACCATCCGGCACTCGCCGGCCCGCAGCATCTGCACGGCCTGGTGCACGCACGTCGACGACGCCGAGCACATGGTGTCCAGGAAGATCGACGGACCGGTCAGGCCGTAGAAGTAGGACAGCATGTTGGGCAGCGTCCCGGTGTAACTGCCGCTCTGCGGCGCGCCCCTGGTCAGGCTGTTCTGGAAGCCGTACAGGTTGTAGTGGTTGCTCATGGTCCCCACGAGCACGCCGACGTCGCCCTGGTAGCGGCGCTGGATGGTCTGCCGCGAGTAGCCGGCGTCCTCCAGCGCCTCCACGCCCGACTGGAGGAACAGCCGCACCTCCGGGGACATCTGCTCGGCCTCGCGCTTGGAGATGCGGAAGTAGCGGGGGTCGAACTTGTCGAGGTCGCGCAGGAACGTCCCGGTCCGGATCACGCTCTTGCCGTGGACGGACCGGTCGCTGTCGTAGATGGCCTCGTGGCCCCAGCGGTCGGCGGGGACCTCCTCGAAGGTGTGCCGGCCGTTCTCCAGCAGCTCCCACAGCTCGTCCATCGTGTCGGCGCCGGGGTAGCGGCCGGACACTCCGATGATCGCGATGTCGTGCCGGTCGTCGCGCGCGGGTTCGCGGACCTCGGTGACGGCGGACGCGGCCGGGGCCTCGGGCTGGACCGCCGGGGCTTCGGGCTGTACGACCGGCTCTTCCAAGGCTTCCGGGCCTTCCGGCGTTTCGGCCGGACCGGTCTCCCCCAGCACCGCCTCCAGTTGCGCCCGCCGGGTCTCCACGAAGTGCGCGGCCACCTCGGCGATGTTCAGGTACTCGAAGAAGATCGTCTTGGACAGCGGCCCGAACACCTTCTCCAGCTGGGCGGTCACCCCGAGGATGCTCAGCGAGTCGATGCCGTACTCGATGAGGTTGGTGGTCGACTCGATGTGCTCCGGGGTGTGCCGCAGGACCTCGGCGACGACCCCCCTGAGCAGTTCCTCGGTGCGCCGCAGCAGGTCGCCCGCGCCGCCTGACGGCGCAGCGGTGGCGGACGAGGCGGTGGCGGACGAGGCGGCGGCCGGGGCCGCGGGGGCCGGAGCCGCCCGGCGTTGCGCGGCCAGGGTGGCCTTGGCGCCGTAGGCGACGACGAGGTGCGCGGGGGCGTCGGCGAGCAGGGCCCGGCCGAAGGCGCGCAGCCCGTCCTCGGTGGGCAGGTCCTCCCAGCCGCGCTCGCGGCGCAGGGAGTCGCGGGTGACCTCGTCCAGCGTCATGCCGCCGTCGGCCCACAGCGGCCAGCTGATCGCGACGGTCCGGCCGCTGCGCTCGCCCGCGTCGACCAGCGTCCGGCGGTGCCGGGCGAAGGCGTCCAGGAAGGCGTTGGCCGCCGAGTAGTCGGACTGCCCCGGGCTGCCGTAGACGCCGGCGACCGAGGAGAAGAGCGCGAAGAAGTCCAGGTCGAGGTGGCGGGTGGCGGCGTCGAGGTTGAGCGTGCCGCGGACCTTCGGCGCCGTCACCAGGCGGACGTCGGCGAGGTCCTTGCGCAGCAGGTACTGGTCGCGCAGCACACCGGCCGCGTGCACGACGCCGTCGAGCGACCCGTGCTCGCGCACGATCGTGTCGACCGCGGCGCGCACGCCTGCGGCGTCGGCGACGTCGACCTGCAGGTAGTGCGCGGCGACCCCTTCGGCGCGCAGGGCGTCCACCGAGCCCGCCGGGGAGCGTCCGCTCAGGACGACCGTCGCCCCCGCGCGGCCCAGGTAGCGGGCGAGGTGCCGGCCGATGCCGCCCAGGCCGCCGGTGATCCAGTAGACGCCGCCGGCCCGCAGCGCGGGCACCTGCGGTCCGGCGTCGAGCCGCGTCTCGACGGGTTCCAGGACCTGCCGGGTGCCGTCGGCGGTGTAGCGGACCTCGGTGTCGGCGGAGTCGTCGGCGCACTCCTCCCGCACGATCCGCGCGAGCTGCTCGGTGGAGGCCGCGTCCAGGCCGGCGACCCGGACGACCCGGCCTGAGACGAGCGGGTTCTCCAGGGCGGCGGTGCGGAACAGGCCCGCCAGCGGTGCGTGGAAGTGGGCCGGCACCCGGGCGTCGACCAGGGCCACGAAGCGGTGCCCGGTCCGAGGAGAGGACGCGAGCACCTGCTGGACCTCGGCGAACGCCTGCTCGGTCGCGGCGTCGACGCCGTCGGCCGGGCTCGCCCGGGTGATCTCCGGCAGGGTCAGGGGGTGCGCGGTGCGGGTGGCGCCGCCGTCCGCGTCCAGCGGCCGGTCGGTCCACCGGGTGGTCGCCGTGACGACGCGCGGGCCGGCGTCGGTGGTGCGCTGGGCGAGCCCCCGCAGGCTGGCGCTGATCACGCCGTCGCCGTCGCACAGGTCGATGTCGAAGGTGGTGAGCGCCCCGGAGCCGGCGCTGCGGCGCACCCAGGCCCAGGTCTCGGCCGGGCAGGGCCGGTACACCTGGAGCTCGTCGAGGGTGAAGGGCAGGGTCGGGCCGGCGGCGGCGCCCGTCAGGACCACGGAGGTCTGGAAGGCGGCGTCCAGGACGCTCGGCGGCAGCACGCAGCCGTCGGCGCCGGTGGTCCGGATGCGGGCGATCGCCTCGTCGCGGCCCAGCCGGAGCCCGCGCAGCGCGCGCATGGCCGGGCCGTACTCCAGGCCCTGGGCGCGGAAGGCGGCGTAGACCTCGTCGGTGCTACGGGTGGTGCGGCAGGCGGCGCGCAGGGCGTCCAGGTCCAGCGGTGACGGGTCCGGCAGGGTGACCAGTTCGGCGGTGCCCGTGCTGTGGACCGTCTCGCCCTGCCGGAACTCGAACGCGATCGCGTCCCCGCGCGCCGTCAGCGCGAGGTCGACGTCGACGGGTTCGCCGACGACGATCGGCCGCAGCCACGCGAGGTCGCGCAGCCGGACGGCCCCCTCCCGGGCCGCCGCGCGCTCCACCGCGGCCCGCGCCATCTCCAGGTACGCGACCGCGGGCAGCACCCGCCGGCCGCGGACCAGGTGCGAGGCCAGGAAGGGCTCGGCCCCGGTGAACGTGGAGGTGTAGCGCTGCTGCGCCAGGTCGGAGGTGTTGCGGTGGACGAGCGGGTGCAGCAGCGCGGCGCCCGGCGCCTCGGCGGGCGGTGTGACGTACCAGTGCCGGTCCCGGGCGAACGGGTAGGTCGGCAGCCGCACGCGACGCGCCCCGGGATGCCCGGGCCAGTCGGCGCCGCCCCCGTTCGCCCAGTCCTGCGCCGCCGCGACCAGTTCGGCCCCTGCTCCGGCGGGGTTGCGCACCTCGCCGTCCGCGACGGACTCCAGCGCGGCCGCGAGCTGCTCCCGGTCCGAGACCAGGAACACGGTCCTGACCCGCATCGCTTCGCGGCCGACCTGGAGCGTGTGCGCGATGTCGGCCAGCGGCTGGCGCGGCCGCAGCGCGGTCTCCGGCGCCAGCAGGTGGTCCCGCAGGCCGGCGGCCAGCACCCGCAGCCGCTCCAGGTTCTTGGCCGACAGCGGGACGGCATACGGGCCCGCGGGCTCGGAGGTACGGTCGACCGGCCCGCCGACGTGCTCCTCCAGCAGCACGTGGGCGTTGGTCCCGCCGAACCCGAACGAGCTGACGCCGGCCCGGCGCGGCGCCCCGTCGCCGCCCGGCCACGGCCGGGTGTCGCCGACGATGTAGAACGGGCTGCCGTCCAGGTCGATCAGCTGGTTCCTGGTCCGGAAGTTGACCGTCGCCGGGAGGGTCCCGGCGGCCATCGCGCCGATCACCTTGACCACGCCGGCCACGCCCGCGGCCGATTCCAGGTGGCCGATGTTGGTCTTGATGGAGCCGATGCCGGTGCTGTCCGGCCGCGGCGTCGTCCCGTGGGCGTCGTGCAGGCTCTGGAAGGCGCGCTTGAGGCCGACGATCTCGATCGGGTCGCCGACCGGCGTACCGGGCCCGTGGGCCTCGATGTAGCTCACCGTCTCGGGCGTCACACCGGCGCGGGTGTAGACGTCCTCGATCAGCGCGGCCTGCGCGACCGGGTTGGTGACGGTCAGCGAGTTGGTCTTGCCGCCGTGGTTGGTGCCGACGCCCTTGATCACCGCGTGCACGGGGTCGCCGTCCGCCAGCGCCCTGGCCAGCGGCTTGAGCAGCAGGACGGCGCCGCCCTCGCCCCGGACGAAGCCGTCCGCGTCCTGGTCGAAGGCGTGCGAGCGGCCGGTGGGCGAGAGCATGCTCGCCTTGCTGAACGCCACGAACAGCTTCGGCGACCAGCACAGGTTCACGCCGCCGGCCAGCGCCAGGTCGCAGTCGCCGTTGTGCAGGGCGGCGACGGCCTCGTAGAGCGAGACCAGGGAGCTGGAGCAGGCGGTGTCGTTGGCGATGCTGGGGCCGTGGAAGTCGAAGTAGTAGGACAGCCGGTTGGCGACGATCGAGTAGGCCGTGCCGGTCGGGAAGTAGGCGTCGGTCGGCACGTCGTCGCGTTCGATCAGCTCGGCGTAGTCGCCGTGGCACAGGCCCATGAAGACGCCGGTGCGGCTGCCCGCGAGTTCGCCCGCCCGGTAGCCCGCGTCCTCGATGGCCTTCCAGGCCAGTTCCAGCGCGAACCGCTGCTGCGGGTCCATCGTCTCCGCCTCGCGCGGGGAGATGTTGAAGAAGGCGGCGTCGAAGCGGTCGGCGTCCTCGACGAACCCGGCCCAGACGCTGTACGTCTTCTCCTCGCCGCTGCGCGGATCGCCGAAGTAGCGTTCCTTGGACCAGCGTTCGGCGGGCACCTCGGTGATCAGCGAGCGCCCGGCCGCGAGGTGGTCGAACAGCTCGACCAGGGTGTCGGAGCCGGGGAACCGCAGGGCCAGGCCGATGATCGCGATGTCGTCGGTGCTCATCGGCTCTCCCCCACTCGCTGCACGGCACGGCGGTTGTCCACGGTCGTCCGCAGGTTCAGCGCGGCGCCCGACGCTCCGGTCGGCGCCGTACCGCCGCCCCGCACGAACTGCTGGTGGAGCACGGCGGTCGTCAGCAGGTAGAGGAAGGTCTGGTCCTCCTTGGTGCTGACCTCCTCCACCGGCGAGGTCATGATCTTGTCGACCAGGCGCCGGGCGAACTTCGCGTCCAGGCAGCCGATCCCGGCCAACTCGCGGTCGGACAGCAGCAGTTCCAGGTAGTCCGGGCGACTGTCCTTGAAGGCGGCGCTGCCCGGCGCGCGGTAGGGCTGCTTGGGGCGGCTGGTGGTCCACTCCGGGAGCTCGGCGCGGAACGCCTTCTTCAGGATGGCCTTCTCGACCTGGCCGTCGTCGTAGCGCAGGTTCACCGACGCGGCCGCGCGCACCACCGCGGGGTCCAGGAACGGGCAGCGGTTCTCCACGCTGTGCGCCAGCGCGGCCCGCTCCCCCTGCGTGGACAGCAGGAATCCTGGCAGCAGCGTCTTGTACTCCAGCCACTGCGCCTTGTGCATCGCGGGCATGTCCGGGTAGCCGGGTGTCCCGGCGACGAGGTCGAGCAGGTCGGCGAACGGGTCCATCCGGTCGGCGAGCAGCCGGGCCGCGAACCTCCCGTTCTGGTACCGCATCTCGTGGGAGAACAGGCCCGGCAGCCGTTCCACCGAGAACTGCTGGTACAGGCCGAGCAGATGGGCCTGGTGGGCGGAGCCGAAGTGCTCCAGCTCCGGGTGCAGGCCGGCCAGCCGGGTGCGGCGCTCGCCGTCGGTCAGCCCGTTCCACCGCGCGCGCAGCAGGGTCTCGCGGAACAGCGAGTAGCCGAGGAAGGCCTCGTCGGCACCCTCGCCGCTGAGGATGGTCTTGATCCCGGCGTCGCGGACGTGCCGGGACAGCAGGAACATCGGCACGAACGAGGTGCGGAAGGTCGGAACCTCCGCGTGGTACACGGCGGTCGGGAAGTGGTCGGTGATGTCCTCGCTGGTGATCGGGACGGCGGTGTGCAGGGTGCCCAGGTGCTCGGCGACCAGGCGCTGGCTGTCGGACTCGTCGAAGGACTTGTCCTGGAACGCCACCGAGAACGTGCGGACCTCGTACGGGGAGAGCTGGGTGGCCAGCCTCGTCACGATCGAGGAGTCCAGGCCGCCGCTGAGGTAGACGCCGACCTCGACGTCGGAGCGCAGCCGCAGCTCCACGCTGGTGCGCAGGGTCTGCCGGAGCATGTCGATCGCCTCGGCCTCGGTGCCGTCGAAGCCGGGCACGTCGAAGTCGAGGTCCTCGTAGGGGCGCAGCGAGCGGCGGCCCGCGCTGATGGTCAGCACGGAGCCCATCGGCAGCTGGCGCACGCCCCGGAACGGCGTGCGGTCGGGCAGCGGCGTCCACGCGGCGTAGGTGGTGGCCAGCTCCCTCGGGTCGAACTCGAAGCGGAAGCCGGGGAAGGCGCGGAACGCCTTCATCTCGGACGCGAACAGGAAGTCCCCGCCCGCGTCGGCGTAGAACAGCGGGCGCTTGCCGTAGCGGTCGCGGGCCAGCACCAGGTCACCGGTCGCCGCGTCCCTGATGGCGACCGCGAAGGCGCCGTTGAACCGGGTGAAGCAGTCCGACCCCCACTGGATCCAGGCCTGGAGCACGACCTCGGTGTCGGAGTGGTCGGTGCGGAACGGGCGGCCGAGGCGCTCCAGTTCCGCGCGGAGTTCGATGTGGTTGTAGATCTCGCCGTTGAAGCAGATCCAGTAGCGCCCGGAGGGGTCCGACATGGGTTGCGAGCCACCGGCGAGGTCGACGATGGCCAGCCGCACCGTCCCCATGGCCATGCCGTCGTCGAGGTAGTAGCCCGCCTCGTCCGGCCCGCGGTGGTGGATGTTCGACAGCATCGAGGTGATGACCTCGGCGGTGGCACCGGGGTGCAGCGAGGTCGAGAGGAAACCAGCCAGCCCGCACATGATCCGTCCTTCTACTTCGCGGAGGTCTTCTTGGTGACGAATTCGTCGATCGCGGTGAGCGAGACGAAGACGTTCACGAGGATGTCCTCCGGGGAGATCTCGACGGAGAACTCGGACTCCAGGAACTTCATCATCCTGACGTAGCCGAACGAGTCGATGACCCCCGCCTTGAACAGGTCGGTGTCCGGGGTGATCACGTCGTCGAACTCGAAGAGGAAACGGTCTTCCAGGTACAGCCGGATCGTGTCCGTCGTGGTTGCCATGTGTCACACTCCAGCCCTGATTTTGAACACCATGTGGGTGAGGGCCAGGCCCCCGATTTCGGTGAATTCCGGCTCGGCGTCGCCGTCGAGCAGCCCGCGGACGCTGTCGGTCCAGCGCACCGGGGCGACCAGCTGCTCCGTGAGCATGCGCGTCACCTGTCCCGGCTCGTACGGTCGGCCCGTGACGTTGGAGATGACGGGGGTGTCGGGGTCGGCGAACTCGAACTCCGTCAGGAACTCGGCGAACCGCACCCTGGCCGGCTCCATGTACCGGGAGTGGAAGGGCGCGCTCACCTTGAGCCGTACGAAGCGGATCTCCCGCTTCTCCAGGCAGGCGTGCGCCGCCTCCAGGACCGGCGGGGTGCCCGCGATGACCACCTGCGAGCCGGTGTTGAGGCCGGCGATGTCGACGCCGTCGACGCCGTCCTCCGCGAGGATCTCCAGCAGTCGCTCGGGCGGTGTGTTCATCACAGCGGTCATGCCGCCCCCGGAGGCCGCCGCCATCAGCTCGCCGCGCTTGGCGACCAGCCGCAGCCCCGTCTCGAAGGCGAAGGACCCGGCCGCGAGCAGCGCGTTGTACTCGCCCAGGCTGTGCCCCAGGTAGACGTCCGCCGCCCGGTCCCCGCGGTGGACCCGCTCGAAGGTCCGCAGCGCGTTGACGACGAACAGCGCCGGCTGGGTGTACTCCGTGCGGCCCAACAGGCCGTCCGGGTCCTCCGTGCACAAGGAGACCAGGTCGTACCCCAGCACGTCCGAGGCGTACTGGACCAGCCCTGGGTACCGTTCGAAGACCTCTGCCCCCATTCCCTTTTCCTGACTTCCCTGACCAGCGAAGATGACTGCCAGCACGACACTCCTTCAACCCACGACGACCTGCTGACCTGCACTGACCTGCCGACCTGCACTGACCTGCCGACCCGTACCGACCTGCCGACCCGTACCGACCTGCGCCGGACGCGCTCCGACCGCGGATCTGAGCACGTCCAGGAACGCCCTGCCGCGGCTGCTCATGGCCAGGTCGGGCATCATGGCCGCGCCCAGGGTCGCGGGCGGCAGGTCTCCGAGCAGCTCGACCTCGCGGACCCTGCCGCCGTCCAACGTCGTTGCGGTCAGGCCGCGTTGATACATCAAGGCGAACCCGGCACCGGCGGCCACCAGGCCGCGCAGCGTCTCGATGCTCGTCGTCGTCACCACCCGCGGCATGCGGACGCCCGCGCGGGAGAACATCCGCTCGGCGTGGCGGAGCACGCTCGGGGCGTTCAGGGCGACCAGCGGTCGCCCGGCCAACTCGTCCAGGGAGAGCGGCCCGACCAGCCCCAACGGGTCGTCATCCGCCAGCAGGGCGTGCACCGGCAGGTCGACCAGCGGGTGGAACCTGGCGTCGCCCGCCAGGAAGTCGTACGTCACGGCCAGTTCGCACCGGCCGTCCCGGAGGAACTCCAGCAGCCGGTCGGCGGACGCCTCGTGGAGGTTCAGCTTCAGTGCCCCGTGCCGCTCCCCGACCAAACGGTGGACCAGTGGCAGCAGGAACGGGGCGATCGGGAAGAAGAATCCGACGTCGAGCTGGCCTGCGGTGTCGCCCGCCAGGGCGTCGCCCTGTGCTTTGAGGCTGCTGGCCTGCCCCAGCAACGCGCGCGCCTCCCGCAGCAGGTGGCGACCGCTCGGCGTCAGGGAGACCCCACGGGCATGGTGACGGAGCAGCAGCTGAACACCGAGCTGACGTTCCAGCCGCATGATGGCCGACGAGACCGTCGACTGCGAGGCGCACAGCTTCTCCGCCGCCTCCGAGATGTTGCCGATCTCGGCGGAGACGACGAAGTAGCGCAATTGAGTGAGACTGAATCCCAAGCGATCGGTCATAGCGCGCGGAATCCTTTTCCCGGAATCTGGCCATGCGGATTTTCGGGGTCGGCGGTGCGACCGCCGGAGAAATTCTGAATTCGGTGACGAACCACGGGCGATCAGCCCGCGGCGGATCTGTGAAAGGCACACCGGGGCGCGGTGACCGGCCTCGGCACGCAGGGAGACGGCGGCCCGTGGCGACCGCGGCGGGCCGCCCCTGCGGAGCCGGTCACGCCAGCGTGTTCCGCTTCGGGCCGTTCGAAGTGTTGGGGCAGTACGGCGAGTTCATACCCGCCGCAGCGTCAACTCGATTTTCTCGCTGCACGGCCGGGCGATGCGGGCCCGGCAAGCTGCCGGTCCGATCTCCTTGACGCCGACGCGCGCAAACGGCTAGACACCAAGCCATTCCGGTCCAGTATTATCTGCCGGAGGTTCCCCGATCCCGGAAGCGTTCCGGGGAACGGGGCGGCGGGGACATGTGTGATGACCATGGTGACACTTTCCTCAGCTCCGTCAAAGACGGGAAGCTATCGGTCGGATTGTCGCAGTCCAGGTTCATGTGACATGAGCAGATCAACTACACAGAGAGCATAAAAGCGGACAAGCCTCCGATGAGCGTGCCCAGGTTGCCCAGCTGGAAGCGGGCCACGTGTCATACGGTAACTGAAAGGTTACCGGTTAACAAGTTGGAGCATGTGCACGAATGGATGAAACGCGGGCGGTATGGCAACTGTGGGTACAGAGCCGTCCTGACCTCGACCTTTCGTCGATGGAGATCATCGGCGGCCTCCGACACGCCCACGCGATGCTGGAGTTCCTCCTTGAACCGGTGTTCGAAGCGGCGGCCGTCAGCTCATCGGAGTTCGACGTGCTCTACCACCTCCGCCACTCGACCGAGCCGACGATCGCGCGCCGCCTCGCCGCCTCGATGGGGCGGTCGCCGGCCGCGCTGAGCAAGGCGCTGGCCAAGCTGGAACGGCGCGCCCTCGTGGTCCGGACGGTCAACCCCGCGGACCGGCGCGCGGCACTGGTCTTCATCACCGACGCGGGCGCGGCCGCCGTCGACGACGTCATGCCCAGGCGCCTGGCCATCGAACAGCAGGTCCTCGGGGCACTCAGCGAGGAACAGAACGCACAGGTTCGGATCGCCCTGCGGTGTCTCGCCGAAGCCGTCGAGGTCCAGGCCCTGCAGGGTCGGCCCGCCGACCCGGAGACCCCCACCGCCATCCCGGCCTGGACTCCGCCACGTTCGCCGTCACGCGAGTCCCCGTCCCGCCCCCCGCGGGCGCCCCGGCGACAGCTCGCCAACGCCAAGCATCCCCGGAGCGGCTACCCGACGGAGCTTTGAACGGCGCGGCGCCGCCGACTCAACTCAGCCGACAACACTTGAACTTCGGGCCCCGCCACCCCGCCGGTCAGCCGGCCCGGGGCGCCAGCGGCGGCGCTCCGGTGATCCAGCGGCCGCGGCGCATGACGGCGACCAGGTCGTAGCCCTCGGAGTCGAGCACGACCAGGTCGGCCTGCTTGCCCGTCTCCAGGGATCCGATCGAGCCGGCGAGGCCCAGCAGGCGGGCCGGGGTGGCGGACAGCGACTCGACGGTCTGGTTCAGCGTCAGGCCGTTGACGGTGAGCGAGCGCTTGAAGGCGACGTCCAGGGTGAGCGTGGAACCCGCGATGGAGCTGCCGTCCGGGAGCATCGCGACGCCGTCCTTGACCTCGACCTGGAGCGGGCCGAGCGGGTAGAGGCCGTCGCCCATGCCGGCCGCGCCCATCGCGTCGGTGATCAGGGCGACCCGGGACGCCCCGGCGGTGCCGTAGGCGAGGTCGAGCACGGACGGGTGCAGGTGCACGCCGTCGTTGATCAGCTCGACGGTGACCCGCTCGTCCTCCAGCAGCGCCACGATCGGGCCCGGGGCGCGGTGGGCGATGCCCGGCATGGCGTTGAAGAGGTGGGTGGCGACGCTCGCGCCGGCGTCGATCGCCTCCAGCGTGGTGGCGTAGTCGGAGTCGGTGTGGCCGACGGCGGCGATCACGCCGAGGTCGGCGAGCATCCGTACCGAGTCCAGGCCGCCGGGCAGTTCGGGGGCCAGGGTGACCATCTTCGCGTGGCCGCGGGCGGCGTCGACCAGCTTGCGCACCAGCGCCGGGTCCGGGTCGCGCAGCAGGTCGGGGCGGTGGGCGCCGCAGCGGTTGTGCGAGATGAACGGGCCCTCGAAGTGGATGCCGGCCAGCACGCCGTCCTCGACCAGCTCGGACAGCACGGACGCCTGGCGGGCGACCTCGTCGATCTCCCCGGTGACGGTGGACGCGACCGTGGTGGTGGTGCCGTGCTCCAGGTGCGTACGGGCGGCGAGAAGGGCCTCCTCGGCGATGCCGGAGGCGTAGGAGGCGCCGCCGCCGCCGTGCACGTGCAGGTCGACGAAGCCGGGCACGACGGTGTACCCGGTCAGGTCGAGGTCGCCGGGCCCGCTCTCGCCTCCGAGGCCGGCGATCCGGTCGCCCTCGACGGCGAGGCGGCCGCCCTCGACGACGCCGCCGGGCAGGACCAGCCGGGCGCCGGCCAGGGACATGCGGTCCGCTGTCACGCGGTCACCTCCGGCGCTGCTCCAGGCAGTCGCAGAACTGAGTGAAGTTGCTTGTTTCATAGCCATGATAGTCAGATTCGAGCGGACGACCAGACCTGCGACCTGTTCGCCGAAATCAGCCCGACCCGGCGCCACCCAGGGGTTTGGCTCCCGACCGGGCTAGAATCGCGTCATGCTCAAAGCTGATCGCGCCACCCGGATCCTCTCGCACGTCACCGAAGCGGGGAGCGCCGATGTGCACGCGCTCGCCGAACTCCTGGACGTCTCGACCGCGACCGTGCGCCGCGATCTCCAGGAGCTCCACGAGCAGGGACTGCTGCACCGCACCCGGGGCGGCGCGGTGACCGGCTCGGTCAACCTCGAACTGCCCCTGCGCCACCGCGGCGAGAAGCAGCGGGAGGAGAAGCGCCGGATCGCCCTGGCGGCGGCCGAACTCATGCCGGAGGGGGCGGTGGTGGGCCTCAGCGGCGGCACCACCACCAGCGAGCTCGCCCGGGTGCTCGCCGAGCGCACCGGCATCACCGTCGTGACCAACGCGGTGAACATCGCCGCCGACCTGATCGTCCGCCCCGAGGTGCGCCTCGTGGTGATCGGCGGCATCGCCCGCACGGCCAGCTACGAACTGGTCGGCCCGGCCGCCGACCGGATGCTCTCGCAGTACCACCTGGACATCTCCTTCATCGGGGTGGACGGCCTGACGGCGCAGGAGGGCTGCACCACGCACGACGAGATGGAGGCCCAGACCGACCGGGCGTTCCTGCGCAGCAGCGCGCGCTCGGTCGTGCTGGCCGACAGCACCAAGGTCGGAAAGGTCACCTTCGCCCGGATCTGCCCGCTCTCCGACGTCCACGACCTGGTGACGGACGACGGCCTGACGGACGCGCAGCAGCGGGCCGTCACCGGCTGTGGCGTCCGGGTCCGGCGGGCCTGACCGCCGACGGGCCCCGGGGCGCGGCCTGATCCACCGGCCACGCCCCGAGGCCCCGGTTCAGGCCCGGCGGCTCCGCCTCAGGCCTTGACGCCGCCCGCCGTCAGGTCGGTGCGCCAGAACCGCTGCAGCAGCAGGAAGGCCACGACCAGCGGGACGACCGAGACCAGCGAGCCCGTGACGACCAGGTTGTACGGGGTGTGGTCCCGCAGACCGTTCCAGTAGTAGAGGCCGAGGTTGACCGGCCAGAGCTTCTGGTCGGAGAGCGTGACCAGCGGCAGGAAGAAGTTGTTCCAGATGGTGGTGAACTGGAACAGGAAGATGGTCACCAGCGCCGGCGAGAAGATCCGCAGGACCACCGTGAAGAAGATCCGGAACTCCCCCGCGCCGTCCATCCGGGCAGCCTCCAGGATCTCGTCCGGGACGGACGCGGCGGCGTAGATCCGGCTGAGGTAGACGCCGAACGGGCTGACCATGCTCGGCAGCAGGACCGCCCAGACGGTGTTGACCAGATGGGCCTTGGACAGCAGCAGGTAGACCGGCAGGGCGAGGAGCGGCGCGGGGACGAGCACCGCGGCGAGGATCGTGTTGAACACCGCCTCGCGGCCCCGGAACCGGTACTTGGTGAGCGCGTAGCCGGCCATCGCCGCGAGCAGGGTGGCGGCCGCGGCGCCGACGCCCGCGTACAGCACGGTGTTGAGGAGCCAGCGGAAGTAGAGCCCGTTGTTGGCGGTGGCCAGGTCGTGCAGGTTGTCGCCGAGGTGGAGGGTGGAGAACCAGAACCCGCCGCTGCCGAACAGGTCGCTGCTGCTCTTGGTGGAGGCCACCAGCAGCCACCAGGCGGGCAGCAGGAAGTAGGCGGAGAGCACGAACAGGACGGCCGTGCCGAGGACGTTGGGGCGCGGCCGGCGGCCGGGGGCACCCAGGTGGGCGGGCCCGGCGGGGCGGCGGCGCGCCGGGCGGGCGGTCTCGGGGCGGCGGAGGTCGGCGGTGCTCATGCGGTCACCCGGTTTCCGGTGATGCGCACCGAGAGGCGCAGGAAGGTGAAGGACAGGACGCAGGTGGCCAGGGCCAGCAGGACGGCGATGGCCGCCGCCTTGCCGTAGTCGTTGGTGCCGAACGCCGCGTTGTACGCCGCCATGTTGGGCGTGTAGTCGGCGGAGACGGTCGAGGCCAGCGAGTGCAGGACCATCGGCTCGGTGAAGAGCTGGAGGGTGCCGATGATGGAGAAGATCCCGGTCAGCACCAGGGCGGGGGCCACCAGCGGGATCTTGATGTGCCAAGCGGTCCGCCAGGGGCCGGCGCCGTCGAGGTCGGCGGCCTCGTAGAGCTCGCTGGGGATGGCCTGGAGGGCGGAGAGGATGACCAGCATGTTGTAGCCGGTCCAGGTCCAGGTGACGATGTTGGCCATCGACCACAGGACGGTGCCGGAGGAGAGGAAGTCGGCGTCGATGCCGATGTCCCTCAGCCCGGCGACGAGCGGGCTGGTCCCGGGCAGGTAGAGGAACGCCCAGAGGATGGTGGCCACGACGCCCGGGATCGCGTACGGCAGGAAGTAGGCGAGCCGGAAGAACTTCCGCAGCCGGGTGCCCTTGGCGTCGATCAGCAGGGCGAGGCCGAGGGCCAGTCCGAGCATCACCGGGACCTGGACCACGCCGAAGAGCAGCACCCGGCCGACGCCCGCGAGGAACGAGCCGTCGCCCAGGGCCGCGGTGTAGTTGTCGAGCCCCGCGAAGACCGTTCTGGCCGGGCCGAAGCCCAGGCCGGAGCGCTCCACGCGGTACAGGCTCTGCCAGAGCGCGTACCCGATGGGCAGCAGGAACAGGACGGTGAACAGCAGGCCGAAGGGGGCCAGGAAGCCGAGGGCCGCGCGGTTGCGGGACGTCTTCCGTCGTGCGGTGGCGGCCTTCGGGGCGGTGCGGCCCGGCACCGCCGGGGTTGCTGCGCTCATCTGGGGTTCTCTCTCGTGCGGGCGGTGGTCGGTCCCTCGGGCGTGTCGGGCGCGCCCGGGCCGGCGGACCGTGCGGGGTCCGCCGGCGAGCCGGTCAGCCGGCGGTGACCGTCAGCCCCTTGGACTTCATCGCGTCGACGGTCTTGTTCTGCACCGTGCCCAGCGCCGCCGTCAGGTCGCCGTGGGCGGCGACGGCCGCGCCGAAGGCGTCGGTGAGGTCGCTGGAGGTCTGGGTCATGGTCGGGCCCCAGCTCCACTTGGGGGCCTGCGCCGTCGCCTGCTTGAAGACGTCGAAGATCGGCTGGTTGCCGAAGTAGGCGCTCGGCTTCGCCAGCGCCGGCGCCGACGTTCCGCTGGTGGAGGCGGGGTAGATGCCGGCCTTGTCCACGAGGGTGCCGACGGCGGCGGCGTCCGTGCTCATCCAGTTGGCGAAGCGCAGCGCGGCGGCGGTGTTCTTGCAGCCCTTGACCACCGCGGTGGACGAACCGCCGTCGTTGCCGACCGACTTGGCGCCGCCCTGCCACTGTGGCATCGGGGCGACCGCCCACTTGCCGGACGCCTGCGCCGCGTTCTGTTCGAGGATGGAGGAGAACCAGACCGGGCCGGGGTAGGCGGCGAGCGTGCCGTCCTGGAGGTCCTTGTACAGGTCGGGGCTGAAGCCCTGCTCGGACTTGACCTGGCCCTGGTCGATCAGGCCCTGCCAGTACTTCGCGACCTTGGTGGTGGCCGGGTCGCTCGCGAGCGAGACCTTCCAGCCCTTGCTGTCGGTGCCGAACCAACTGCCGCCGGCCTGGGCGGACATGCCGGCGAACCACCACGGGTCGTCCGGGTTGAACACGCTCAGGTACCCGTTGGGGTTGGTGGCGTGCACCTTGGCGGCGTCGGCGGCGAACTCCTCCCAGGTGGCCTGCGGCTTCAGGCCGTACTGGGCGTACAGGTCGGTGCGGTAGTAGAGCGCCATCGGGCCCACGTCGACCGGGATGCCGTACACCTGGCCGCCGACCTTCACCGCGTTCCAGGCGCCGTCCCCGTACTGCGACTGGTACTGCCCGGCCTCGCCGCTGACGTCCTGGACGGCGCCCTCCACGACGAAGCTGGGCAGCGACTCGTAGCCGACCTGGGCCAGGCAGGGGGCGTTGCCAGCCTTGACGGCCGCGAAGATCTTGGCGTAGCCGCCCTTGCTGCCCGACACGATCTTCTCGAACTTGACCTTGGCGTCCGGGTGGGCCGCGTTGTACTGGGCCACCGCCTCCTCGTAGCCCGGCGCCCAGCCCCAGAAGGTGACCTCGGCGGACCCTCCGGCGCCCGAGGCGCCGTCACCGCCCGATCCGCAGGCCGCGATGCCGGCGAGCAGCGGCAGCGTGGCGGCGGCGGCCAGCAGGCGGGTGCGGATTCGTGTCTTCGCCATGAGGATCTCGTCCTTTACGTGTACTGGCCCTCGGCCGTCGCGGCGCGGTGTCGGGTGGACGGCGGCCGGCGCGAGCGGGTGCGGTGCGATGAGGGTGCGGTGCGGTGAGGGTGCGGTGCGGTGAGGGTGCGGTGAGGGTGGGGGTGCGGGTGCGGTGGGGGTCGGCAGGGTGCCCGGGTTCCGGAGGTTCTGGGGCCGGCCGGGAGTGCCGCCGCGCGTCGGCGGCTTCCTCACCGGGCCGGGTCCGGGGCCGGATCCTGGTCCGGGCCCGGTCCGGGTGTCGGTGGTCGCGTGCCCATCGGACCACCCCCTGCTCTATGGTGCGCAGTTCGGATGAGTATTGCTCAATATCGAGCAGGTTCCTAGGGCTTCGGAGCACGAAGCGGTCTCGGTTTCGACACGGCCCGTCGCGCGGAGAGCCGGGCAGAGAGCCCGGCGACGGGCCGGGTGCACGGGGTGTCAGCCCAGGTCGGGCCCGGCCACCAGGTGCACGGCGGGTTCGCCGGAGCGGTCGAGTTCGAGGACGGTGATCTCGTTCGTCCCGCTGCGCAGAACCGGCCAGGGCAGGAAGAGCGTGCACTGCGGTCCGCGGTCCCAGTAGCGGCCCAGCAGGAAGCCGTTGACCCAGACGTAGCCCTTGCCCCAGCCCGGCAGCGCCAGGTAGCCGTCGGCGGGCTCCCCGACCTCGAAGGCGCCGCGGTGGAAGGCCGCTCCGGGGCCGACCGCCGGAGCGACGGCCGCGTCCCAGGGGAGCCGGTCCGGTGTCCCGTCGGCCAGCGGCATCGGGTCGGCCGTCCACCCGTGCAGGTACTGCTGGGTGTGCAGGGCCCCGGCGATCCCCTTGCGGTCGCCGATCCCGGCGCCGTAGTTGACCCGGCCCATCGACTCGACCAGCAGTTCCAGCCGGGCACCCGCGCCGGGCACCGGGACGAGCAGGGGCTCGTGCTCGACGTCGCGTTCCAGGGTGGCGAGGTGGGTGCCGTCGACGCGGACGTGGGCCCGGTCGGCGAGCCCCTCGACGGTCAGCGGGTACGCCGTGCGCGGGCCGGGGATGGTGGTCCGGTAGCGGACGAGGCCGTGCGGGAGGCCGAGTTCCTCGAAGGAGAGCGGGACGGCGGAGCGGACCTCGCCGGTGGACAGCTGGTCCACCACGTCCGCCAGCGGCAGGGCCCTGTCGAGCTCCACCCGGCACGCCGGCAGCGTGGCCGGGAGCTCCTCGGGCTCCGGCACCGGCCCGTCCGCGTACGCCGCCAGGACCTCGCGGAAGGCCCGGAACTTGGCCGTGGGGGCGCCTCGTTCGTCCAGCGGGGCGTCGTAGTCGTAGGAGGTGACGGTCGGCTGGTAGCCCCGGCCGGTGCGCGGGTCGGCGGTGTTGGCGCCGGCCCAGGTGCCGAAGTTGGTGCCGCCGTGGGCCATGTAGAGGTTGACGGAGGCCCCGGCCGCCAGGATCTCACGCAGGGCCTCGGCGGCGTCCTCGGCCGGGCGGGTGGTGTGCGGCTCTCCCCAGTGGTCGAACCAGCCGTTCCAGAACTCCATGCACATCGGCGGGTCCTGGGGGCGGTGGCGGCGCAGCTCGGCGAAGGCCTCGGTGGCGCGGCTGCCGAAGTTGACGGTGGCGAGGTGGCCGGGAAGGGCGCCGCCGGTGAGGAAGAAGTCCTCCGGCCCGTCGGAGGTGCAGAGCGGGACGTCGATACCGCGGGCGCGCAGGCCGTCGGCGAGGTGGGCGAGGTAGGCCCGGTCGGTGCCGTAGGAACCGTACTCGTTCTCGATCTGGACCATCAGGACGTTTCCGCCGCGGGTGGTCTGGTGCGCCGCCAGGATCGGGATCAGCGTGTCGTACCAGCGGTCGACGTGGGCCAGGAAGCGCGGGTCGCCGGTGCGCAGCGGCAGGCCTCGGCCCGCCCTGCCCGGTTCGGCCAGGAGCCACCAGGGCAGGCCGCCGTTCTCCCATTCGGCGCAGATGTAGGGGCTCGGGCGGACGATCGCGTGCAGTCCGGCGTCCGCGGCGGCCCGCAGGAAGGCCTCCAGGTCGGCGATGCCGGTGAAGTCGTACGTGCCGGGGCGGGGCTCGTGCAGGTTCCAGGGGACGTACGTCTCCACGGTGTTGAGCCCCATCGCCCGCAGCATCCGCAGGTGGCGCGGCCACTGCCCGGGCAGGCTGCGGAAGTAGTGCAGGGCGCCGGAGAGCAGGCGCAGGGGGCGCCCGTCGAGCGTGAACCCGGTCCGGGAGATCTGGAGCATGAGTGGTCCTTGAGGGGGCGGTTCGGGGGACGGTGTCGGCCGGGGCCGGGTCATCCGGCAGTGCCTGCGACGACGGGCAGGAGCCGGCCGACGGCCTCGGTGATCGCCCCGCGGCCCGCGGCCAGGTACGCGCGGGGGTCGACGCCCCGCTCGTCCGCCGCCAGGTGGGACCGGACGGCGGTCGTCATGGCGATGCTCAGGGCGGTGCCGATGTTGACCTTGGCTATGCCGCCGTGGACGGCGCGGCGCAGTTCGTCGTCGGGGACCCCGGAGGAGCCGTGCAGGACGAGCGGGACGTCGAGGCCCGCGTGCAGGGCGGCGAGCAGGTCGTGGTCGAGCCTGGCGTCGCGGGAGGTCATCGCGTGGGAGCTGCCGACGGCGACGGCGAGGGCGTCCACGCCGGTCTCCTCGACGAAGCGCCGCGCCTCTGCGGGGTCGGTGCGGGCCCCCGGCGCGTGGGCGTCCAGCGGCCCCCGGCCGTCCTTGCCGCCGACCTCGCCGAGTTCGGCCTCCAGCCAGAGCCCGGCGCCGTGCGCCCAGACGGCGGCCTCGCGGGTGGCGGCGACGTTCTCCGCGTAGGGCAGGTGCGCGGCGTCGTACATCACCGAGCTGAACCCGCATTCGGCGGCCTGGCGGAGCAGGACGCCGGTCTTCACGTGGTCCAGGTGCAGCGCCACCGGGACGGTGCTCGGCTCGGCGCAGCGCACGGCGGCCGCGGCGAGCGGGGCCAGCCGCCCGCCGTGGAACCGCACCGCGTTCTCGCTCACCTGGAGGATCACCGCGGTGCCGGCGGTCTCGGCGGCGGAGACGACGGCCTCGACGTGCTCCAGGGTGATGACGTTGAAGGCGGCGACGGCGCCGTGCCGGGCCGCGGCCCGGGCGACGAGGCCGCCGGTGGCTGCCAGGGGCATGAACTCTCCTGTCGGGTGGGGCTGTTCAGTCGGAAGGAGCTGAGCCGGCGAAGGGCGTGGCCGGGGTGACCCGGACCAGCGGGAGGTGGCCGCGGTAGGCCTGCGGGTCGAACCGGCCGGCGTACGGGGCCTGGACGGCGGCGGCCGACAGGGCCACCGCGTGGGCCAGCGCCGCCGGCCACGGCGTGCGGTCGGCGAGGGCCGCGGCCAGCGCCGCGACCGCCGCGTCCCCCGCGCCGGTCGGGTTCCCCCGCACGACGGCCTCCGGGGGCAGCCGGGCCCGCCAGTCGCCGTCCGGGGTGACGGCGAGGAGCCCGTCGGGGCCGAGCGAGGCGACCACCGCCCGGGCGCCGGCGTCGACGAGGGCGTGTGCCGCGCGGAGCGGGTCGGCGATGCCGGTGGCGCGGCGCAGTTCGACCGCGTTCGGCTTGACGGCCGTGGGCCCGGCCGCCAGTGCCCCGGTGAGCGCGGCGCCGTCGGCGTCCAGGACGACCGGCACGCCCTGGTCGTGGGCGAGGCGGACCAGGTCCGCGTAGGCGTCGCCCGGCAGGCCCGGCGGCAGGCTCCCGGACAGCACCAGGGCCCGGGCGGTGGGGAGCAGACCGCGGACGGCGGCGCGCAGGGCCGTCCAGTCCTCGGCGGAGAGCTCCGGTCCGGGCTCGTTCAGCACGGTGGCGTCGACGGCGTCGACCACGGCGACGGTGCGCCGGGTCGACGTGCCTGCGGCGAGCGGGACGCCCAGGCAGGCGATGCCGGCCCGGTCGAGGTCGGCCCGCAGCACCGCGCCGGTGGACCCGCCGAGCGGCAGGACGGCCGTGGTGCGCCGGCCGAGGCCGTGCAGCACCCGGGCCACGTTCACGCCCTTGCCGCCGGCCTGTTCGTGGACGGAGGCCACCCGGTGGCTGGTGTGCGGGCGCAGCGCCGGCACGCCGTAGGTGATGTCCAGGGCGGGGTTCGGGGTCACGGTGACGATCACGGCGCCGGGCTCCGTTCCGGGGCCGCGCGGTCGGCCGCCGCGTCCAGGGCGCGCAGGCCGGCGCCCAGGCAACCGGCCCGGTCCCCGAGCGCGGCGGGCACCAGGCGCGGCGCGACCTGGATCCGGGCGCGCCCGGCCAGGGCGGCGGCCAGCGGGGCGAGCAGCAGGTCGCCGGACTCGGCGAGGCCCCCACCCAGCACGACCAGCGGCGGGTCCAGCACCAGGACGGCCGTCAGCAGGGCGTCGGCCAGGGCGTCGACCGCCTCCTGCCAGACGGCGCCGGCCGCCCCGTCCCCCTCCGCGGCCAGCCGCGCCACCTCCGGTGCGAGGGCCGGCCGGCCGGTGGCCTCGGTGTAGCGCCGCGCCACGGCGGCCGCCGAGGCGTAGGTCTCGGCGCAGCCCCGGGCCCCGCAGGCGCACGGTTCCCCGCCCGGGCGCACCACGAGGTGGCCGATCTCCCCGGCCCGGTGGTGCGCGCCGGGCATGGCGCGGCCGCCGGTCATGACGGCGGCGGCGATGCTCGTGCCGACCGGGACGAACAGGAAGCGCTCCTCGCCGCGCCCGGCTCCGAGCCGGGCCTCGGCCACGCCGCCGGCGCGCACGTCGTGGGTGACGGCCACGGGCAGGCCGGTGCGCTCGGCGACGAGCTCCCGGAACGGGACGTCCCGCCAGCCGATCGTGGCGGAGTAGACGCCCGTCCCCGTGGCCTCGTCGACGATGCCGGGAACGGCCAGGCCGACGGCGTCGACCTCCGCGCCCTGCCGCCCGGCCTCCCGCCGCACGTCCGCGACCAGGTCGACGACGGTGGCCACGACGGCCTCCGGGCCCCGTTCGCGCCCGGTGGCGCGCCACGCCTGGTGCCGGACGGCCGCCTCCCGGTCCAGCAGGGCGGCCTTGATACCGGTGCCGCCGACGTCCACGGCGACGACCAGGCGCTGCCCGGTCATGGGCTGACGCCGGTCGGGCACGGGCTGACGCCGGCCGGTCGTGGGCCGAGGTCGGTCGGTCGTGGTCCGAGGCTGGTCGGTCGTGAACCGAGGCTGGTCGGTCATGAGTCGGCGAGCACCACGGACCGGGTCAGGTTGCGCGGCTGGTCCGGGTCCAGGCCCTTCGCGGCGGCCAGCGCGGCGGCCAGCCGGTGGACGCGCACCAGTTCCGCGAGCGGGTCGAGCCGGCCCTCGATCCAGCGGGCGCCGGTGCCCCGGACCTGCTCGGCCAGGCCCACCGGTGCGGCGCCCAGCATCCAGGTGGCGGTGGACGGCGCGGCGATGCTGATCGGGCCGTGCCGGTACTCCATCGCCGGGTACGCCTCGCTCCAGGCGAGCGCGGCCTCGCGCAGTTTGAGGCCGGCCTCGTTCGCCAGCCCGACCGTCCAGCCGGTGCCGAGGAAGGTGAACTGGGTGCAGTCCACCAGGCCTTCGGGCAGCGGCTCCGCCAGGGCCGCCCGGCCGTCGGCCTCCACCGCCTCGGTGTGCAGGCCCAGGTGGGCCCGCAGCAGGGTGAGCGCCGTGGTGGCGAACCTGGTCTGCACCACGGACCGCTCGTCGGCGAAGTCCAGCACGGCGATGTCGTCGGCCGCGGTCATCACCGGGGTCCGCGGGTCGGCGGTGACGGCCGCGGTGCGGACCTTTCCGCGCACCCGCTCCAGCAGGGCCAGGACCTCGGTCGTGGTGCCGGAGCGGGTCAGCGCGATCACGCGGTCGTACGAGCGGACGCCCGGGAACTCGGAGGCGGCGAAGGCGTCCGTGACGCCCTGTCCGCTCGACTCCCGCATGGCGGCGTACGCCTGGCCCATGAACAGCGACGTCCCGCAGCCGATCACCGCGACCCGTTCACCGGCCTCCGGCAGCGCCGTGCACTCCGCCGCGGCGACTTCCGCCGCGCGGCGCCAGCAGTCCGGCTGGCTGGCGATCTCGGCCTCGACATGGGTCGCCATCGGCCACCTCCACTTGATTGTTGCTGATACCTGCTTCTTTCTGGCCAGATTCAAGCATCTTCAAGCACTCCATGGAACCCGTCTGCGCAATTTGTTGCTCAGAGGTGTTGACAGTTGCGCGCAAGAAGGCCGGATACTGCATGCCATCGCCGGGCTCGGCGGTCGCGCCCCCAACGACGACCGGCGGGCCCGAGCAGCACCGCCCACCCCCGCCCCGACGGTGCAGCACCGAAGGAGACCTCGTGTCCGCCCCACCCCGCAGAGCACTCGCCGCCGTCCTCGCCCCCGCGCTCCTGGCGCTGAGCGCGGGCCTCGCCCCGGCCGCGTCGGCAGCCCCTGAGCCGTCAGCCGCCCCGGCCGGCGGCCCGTCAACCGCCCCGTACACCGTGAGCGTCGGCAAGCCGGTCGGCTACGCCCACCCCACCGACACCCCCGCCGTCCCGTACACCGACAAGGACGGCACCTTCTACTTCCAGCAGTCCGCCGCGCTCTACGGCGCGAACGACCCGCGGTACTGGGACTTCTTCACCGGCAAGGACTTCGACTCCGCCACCCGGTCGAGCGCGCTCAGCAACGCCGTCAACCCCGCCAACCCCCAGGACCGCAACAACGACACCACCTGGCGCTGCAACAACAGCCCCACCGGCCTGACCTCGACCTCCGCGCCCGCCGGGTCGGGCTACGCCCAGAAGAACTACTGCGACCTCTCCGGCATCTGGGTCGACCCGGACACCGGCGACTGGTACGGGCTGGTGCACAACGAGTTCACCCCGCAACCCTTCGGCGACGGCCTCCACTTCGACGCCATCGACTACGCCGTCTCCAGCGACCAGGGCCGGACGTGGACCATCAAGGACCACGCCATCACCTCGCCGTACAGCACCCAGCGGGGCGACACCGCGGCCTTCCCGAACCAGACCTTCGACTACGGTGACGGCGACCAACGCCTGTTCGTCGACACCGCCTCGGGCTACTTCTACGTCTACTACGGCTCGCGGATCGTCGACAAGGGCGGCAGCTGGAAGGCCTTCCACGAGCACGTCGCCCGGGCCCCGATCGCCGCCAAGATGGCACCCGACTCGTGGCAGAAGTGGTACGACGGCGCGTGGTCGCAGCCCGGCACCGGCGGCCAGGAGAGCAACCTGGTGCCCGCCGACTCCGCCCACCCCACCGGCTACACCCCGGTCGCCGACGAGTACGACCCGGCGAACACCGGCACCGTGGCCCAGCAGGTCGCGGCCGGCACGATGCCCCCCACCTCACCGCTGTTCGTCATGGACATCACCTACAACGCCTACCTCGGGCTGTACATCGCCGAACCGCAGGCCGTCGACCAGAGCGGCTCCGCGCCCCAGCAGTACTACGCCACCGCCGACCTCGCCAGCCAGAAGTGGGTGCCGATCGGCGACACCGGCGGCTACCACACCGCGTCCTGGTACCGCTGGTTCCTCGACAGCGCGAACCGCACCAACACCACGATCGTCGGAAAGACCTTCCGCTCGTACTGCGCCTTCGGCTGCTCCAACGGCGCGTCCGGCGAGTACGTGGACGTGACGATCGACGGCACCGCGCCCGCCGCTCCCCCCGTCGACCCCGGCAAGACCTACCGGATCGGCAACGCCGACGGCCGGGTCCTCGCCCAGGTCGCCGGCGGCCCGGCCACCACCTCGCTGGCCGCCGGCACCGGCTCCGCCCTGGAGGCCTGGAGCTTCACCACCAACGGCGACGGCTCCTACCGGATCGCCAACGCCGCCACCGGCCGCCTGCTCGGCGTCGACTCCACCGCCACCGCCGGCCGCGCCTGGGGCGCCCGCCCCACCGCCACCGCCGCCGGCCCGGGCGGGCCCACCGTCGGCCAGCAGTGGTTCGTCATCCCCGGGAAGTCCGCCGACGGAACCGCCACCGGCGCGTTCAAGCTGGTCAACCGCTACAGCGGACTCGTCCTCGGCCTCTCCGCCACCAACAGCCGGTCCACCGAGACCACCCCCACCCGCAGTTGGGCCGACACCACCGGCAACCCCGTCGGCGGCACCCGCGGCCCCGGCGAGCAGACCCTCACCCTGACCGCCACCGGCACCGTGCCCAACCCCCCGCTGGACGGCACCCACACCCTGACCACCGCCGGCAAGGCCCTCGACGACCCCGGCCACTCCACCGCCCAGGGCACCCAACTGGTCACCTGGGCCCCCAACGGCGGCCCGAACCAGACCTGGGTGCTCACCCGGCAGGCGGACGGCGGCTACCAGATCGCCAACGGCGAGTCCCACCTGTGCATGGACGTCGACGGCGGCTCCACCTCCGCCGGCGCCAAGGTGATCCAGTGGGCCTGCACCGGCGGCGGCAACCAGCGCTGGCAGCTCACCCCCGCCGCCGGCGGCTACCGGATCACCTCCCAGAAGAGCGGCCTGCTCCTCACCACCGCGTCCACCGCCGACGGCGCCCGGACCACCCAGCAGCCCGACACCGGATCACCCCTCCAGGTCTGGGCGGTCAACTGACCAACCGGCAGTATCCAACCTCCCTTCCCCCTCGGTCAGTTGGCGAGAATCTGCCAGTGCGGAAGCGGGCCCGTTGACCTCCGGTCCGCCGGGCGTTTGGCTCTCCCCAGTCAGTTGCGCGGGCGGTGCCACCCACCAGGGTGGCGCCGCCCGCGCCGTCGTCACTCACCAAGGGGAGGACCCCACCTCATGACCACCACACACCCCCGGCGCGGGCTGCTGCGCGGCGGCTGCGCCCTGCTCGCCGCCGTGCTGGCCGGCCTCGCCGCACCAGCGGCCGAAGCGCATCCGCGCACGGGCGGGATCACCCGGGTGAGCGTCGGCCTCGACGGCGCGCAGCCGGACGGCGCGTCCGCCGCCCTGGGGCTGAGCGCCGACGGCCGCTACGCCCTGTTCTCCTCGGACGCGACCAACCTGGTGCCCGGCGACACCAACGGCGCGACGGACGTCTTCGTCCGGGACCTGCACACCGGCCGCACCCAACGCGTCAGCGTCGGCGCGGACGGCGCCCAGCTCGACGCCCCCACCACCCAGGCATCGATCAGCGGCGACGGCCGCTTCGTCACGTTCAACACCAAGGCCACCAACGTGCTGCCCGGCCACAAGGCCAACAGCGGCGGGGAGGTCTACCTGCGCGACCTCCGGGACGGCGTCACCGAGCTGATCACCACCGGCGACCCGGCAGCCACCGGCCAGGACGGCCGCATCTCCCGTGACGCGGTGGCCAGTTGGGACGGCCGCTTCGTGGCCTTCTCCTCCTCCCGGACCGACCTCGCGCCGGTCGGCACGTTCAGCAAGGAGAACATCTACGTCACCGACCGCCGGGAGGGCACCACCCGCCTGGTCACCCTCGGGGTGAACGGCAAGCCGGGCAACGGCGACTCCTACCTGCCCTCGATCAGCGCCGACGGCCGCGTCATCGGCTTCAAGTCCCGCGCGTACAACCTGCTCCCGGCTCCCGCCCAGACCCCCGCAGCCGCCGCAGCCCCTGGGGACCACGCGGACCACGGCGACTCCCCCGCGATCCTCGGGCACGCCTCCTACCCCTTCTACGTGTTCGACCAGCACACCGGGGTGATCAGCGGCGCGAGCACCGACCCCGCCGGCCAGCTCGCCAACACCGGCCTGGACGCCACCCTCAGCCCCGACGGGCAGTACGCCGTCTACACCCTCGACGCGCCCGGCGGGCCGATCCTCAACCGTCACCAGGAGCTCTACACCCGCGACCTGCGCACCGGCACCGTGGCCAGGGTGACCACCCCGCTGCCCGGCACCACCACGGTCGGCTCCGCCGGTCGCGGCACCATGTCCTACGACGACCGCTGGGTCTACTTCGTCTCCGACGCCGGCAACCTCGTCCCCGGCGTCGACGGCGGGCGGCAGAACGTGTTCCGCCGCGACCTCGCCACCGGAGCCGTCGAACTCGCCGGCGCGGCCGAGGACGGCACGGCGAGCACCGGCACCTCGGACAACCCGTACACCGACGCCTCCGGCGGCGCCGTGCTGTTCACCTCCGAGGACGGCACCCTCGTCCCCGGCGACACCAACCACGCCTCGGACGTCTTCCTCCGCCGGCTCCTCACGCACTGACCGCGGACGGGCTGTTACGGGTGCTGACCAGGCGGGTTCCGGAATCTGCCGGTGAAGGGCGGGACCACCGGTCATCCCGGCCACGAAAAGCATGATCCGGCGGGGAGGAACAATGGCAACACCCGTAACAGCGTTCGGGCGAAAACCGTGCCGCCCGTCTTCGCCAGCACATAATCACCACATACTTACCCCGAATTGTACGACCACTGTCAAGGCATCAAGGTGCGCCAGGCCGCAGTGACTTTCAGGACACTGTCGAGGATTTGGTTTTCAACATCCCTCGGGCGACGGATGCTTGTACGTACAGTCTCCGTTCTTTTGGCGCTGCCGTGCTATCCGCAGGCCAGTCCACGGAGTTTGCAGCAGGACGTGCTGCTCCCGGCGACGACTCGTGAGGTCGATCGTGACAATGAGAAAAGCCTCAGGAAGTCGATAGCCGTATCTGTCGAGACGGCACCCAATCCAACCGTCCAAGGAATAGTCCGAGACGGAACGAGGGTAAAAGTGAAGGCCCTTCTCTACCACTTCCACGGAATCGACGACTTCGATTTCTCGACCATCTCGCCCGAGGACCTCCCCGAGGTCCAGAAGGCTGCGGAATCCCGTGAGTACGGAATTCTGCCGACCGTCTACCTGCGCCGGGAGAATCTCCCCCGCCTGGTGGAGGTCCTCCAGGAGTACCACCGGCTCGAACAGGCGAACGCGGTTCCCAACATCGCCGGTTTCGCGATCGAGGGCCCGCTGCTCGGGCCGCAAGGAGGGATACCCCGGGCCGGACGGTGGTTCCCGTCGGCGAAGGAGTGGGACGTCATCGCGTCCCTCGGCCCGCTCGGCCTGCGCTACATCGTGATGGCGCCCGACGCCATGGCCCTGGACGAGCGCATCGACGCCGGCCCCACCTTCGCCGACCTGCTCACCAGCTTCTACGAGCAGGGGCTCCGGATCGCCGTGGGGCACTTCCACCGGGAGGCGCCCGAGCGCAGTGCCGTCCGACTGCGGGAAGTGCTCGAATTCCTGCACAGCCGCTACGACTCCTCCCCGTACCTGGTCCTGACCGACCATCTGTACAACGACACCCCGCGGAACTTCACGCATTCCTGGCGCACGCCCCAGGAACGGGTCAACCGCGAAGTCGAACTGCGGCGGGTGCTCGATCCCGACTGGGACAAGACCGACCTCCGGGAACTGCTCGGCCCCGTTCCGGCCGAAATGCTGCGCTCCGCACGCGAGTCCCTCCTGTACCCGTGCATCAACTTCGACGGGTACCACGTCGACCTCGAAATCTGCCGGCGCACCGTCGAATACCTGGGCGTGGACCGCCTCATCGCGCTGACCGACCACACCGAGGTCGCCACGATGGCCCAGGAACCGCTGACCCGGAGTGACCACAATCCGCTGTGGCTGCGTGACGACGGGGCCGTGGCGGCGGGTTCGAGCGGTTATGAGCAGCAGCGGCAGAACATTCTCTCCATCGGATTCGACGACACGGCGGTTCACCGCATGTTCGTCGACAACCCCGTGACGGCGGTCGGATACCGCATCAAGAAGGGCGCCGCGTAAGGGCCTGGAGGGCCGGAAATCGGAAAAGACATCGGGACAGGAACTCACGGCCACTCGGGCGTTGCGCCCCGGCCACTTCCTCGACCGTGTCGTGCGGACCGGGGACACGACCGCCGCCACCGCGGCGCTCCTGGTCGTGTCCCCGGCAGCCGACGGCCCGCGCATCCTCCAGGACGACGTCCGGCTGCGGCGTGGCCACGCGGATCCGCCGCGTGGCCAGGCCGCTCCGGGTGTGACACACATTCGCGAACCACGAGAGGGGACCAAGGCATGAGCAAGGTTGTCGTCACGGGTGGCGGCGGGTTCATCGGCTCGCACATCGTCGACCGGTTGTGCGCCCAGGGACACCGCGTCCTGGTGGTGGACGACTTCTCCACGGGCGATCGGGCCAATCTCGCCGAGAGCGAGGCCCGCTGGCCCGAGTTGAGCATTCTCACGGCCGACGTGGTCGACGAGTCCACCGCGGCCGCGGTGGAGGACTTCGCGCCCGAGGTGCTGCTGCTGCTGGCCGCGCAGTTCAGCGTGAAGGTGTCGATGCGGGATCCCCTGCTGGACGCCCAGGTCAACGTCATCGGCCTGGTCCGGATGCTCGAAGCGGCGCGGCGCAGCCGCAGCCGCAAGGTCGTGTTCGCCTCCAGCGGCGGGACGATCTACGGGCCCGCCGGTGAGGACGGGGTGCCCATCAAGGAGTCCGCGGGCCGGGTGCCCAGTTCCTTCTACGGGCTGACCAAGTCCGTCGCCGTCGACTACCTGCGCCTCTACCACGAGACCTACGGCCTGGACTACGTCGCGCTCGCCCTCGGCAACGTCTTCGGCCCCCGCCAGACCCCGTTCGGTGAGGCGGGAGTCGTCTCCATCTTCGCGCAGCGCATGCTCTCCGGGCAGACCTGTGTCATCAACGGGGACGGCCTGCAGACCCGCGACTACGTGCATGTGAGCGATGTGGCCGATGCGTTCGTGCGGGCCATGGACCAGGGGCACGGTCTGATCAACATCGGTAAGGGCGGGGAGAGTTCGGTCCTGGACATCCACCAGGCGGTCGAGAAGCGGACCGGCCGTTCGCTGCCGCCCCGCTTCGGGCCGCCGCTGGCGGGAGAAGTGCGCAGGGGGTGCCTGGATCCCTCCCGCGCCCAGGCCCAACTGGGCTGGACCGCCCGGACGACGCTGGAGGACGGGGTCGACTCCGTCGTGTCCTGGCTGGCCGCACGCCCCCTGCCGACGGAGGCCTCGCCCGAGGCGGGGCAGACCGGTCAGACCGGGCAGACCGGGCAGACGGGGCAGACGGGATGAGGCTGGCGGGGATGATCCTGGCAGCCGGGCGCGGCAGCCGGATGGGAGCACTCACCGCCCAGACGCCCAAGCCGCTCCTGCCCCTGGCGGGCAAGCCGCTGCTGGGACACCTGCTGGACCGGTGTGCCGAGACCGACGTCACGGACGTCTACCTCAATCTGCACTACCAGGCCGAGCAGGTCCTTCGCTTCCTCGACGGCACCACGGTGAAGGTGCCCGTCCACGCCCGGACCGAGCCCCGCCTCACCGGGCCCGCCGGGGCACTGCGGCTGTTCCACGAGGAACTCGCCGCCTTCGACGCCGTGCTCGTCACGTCCTGCGACGTCATCATGGGCGAGCCGCTCCAACGGCTCGTCGACGCGCACACGCGCGGAGGCTACGCCCTGACGTTCGCCTGTACGCGGATCCGGCAGGCCCGCCGCTACGGCGTGCTGGACATCGACCCCGATGGTCGGATCCGCGGCGCCCGGGAGAAGCCCGACGTCCCCGACGACGAGACGCACTGGATCAGCGCCGGCGTGTACTGCCTGGACCCCCGCATCATCGCGCACATCCCCGAAGGCGTCGTCTACGACTACGCCAGGGAGCTCGCCCCCGCACTGATGGCCGCCGGCGAACGCGTGGGGGCGCACCGGCTCACCGGCTACTGGCGGGACGTGGGCACCCCCGATTCGCTGCGCGAGGCCGGCGAGGACGCCGGCCGTGGGCTCATTCCCTGGCTCACCGAAAGGGCGGACCGATGAAAGTCCTGATGCTGACCTCCAGTTACGAGCCCCTGCACGGCGGGGCCGAGACCTATGCGCGGCTGTTGTGCGAAGGGCTGGTGGCCGACGGCCACGACGTCGTCATCGCGACCGACGGGTCATGGCTGGACGACCTGCCCGGGGAGCGCGAGGAGGACGCGGGGCGGGTCGTGCGACTGCGCGACTTCGCGGACCGCGTGGACGCCCGGGACAAGGTGAGATGGCGACAGATGCAGTACTCCGTCCTCGACGAACTGGGGGCCGTGCTCCAGGGCGAGAGCTTCGACGTCGTCCACGCCAACAGCCATGAGACGCTCATCCTCGCGAGCATCGTGGCGCTCGAAACGGACGCCGCACTGGTGTGCTCGCTGCACGAGCAGAACCCCGACCTGGAGCGGTTCGGCCGCGGCCGGTGCCGCCTGTCGTACCAGACCCTCCCCGTCGACATGCACTTCGTCCCCAGCCGCTTCTTCGCCGAGCGCGCCGCCCGCTTCGGCGCCCCCGCCGACCGCATCAGACTCGTCCACAACGGCGTTCCCGACGCGCCGCCGGACGACGTGGCCCGGAACCTGCGCTCCGCACTGCGCACCGAACTCGGCGTCACCCCCGACCAGCGGCTGATCGTCCTCCCGGGCCGGATGTCCGCCCGCAAGGCCCAGCTCGACCTGGCCGCGGCACTGCCCCTGGTCACGGCGGAGTTGCCCGAGGTGCGGGTGCTCCTGGCGGGGAGGGTCTCAGACTACGCGTACGAGAAGAGCGTGTGGGGCCGGCTCGAACACGAGGGTGTGGCAGAACTGGTCACTCTCCGCCAGGACTTCGGCGCCGAGGCGATGCCTGCCGTCTACGCCGCGGCGGATCTGGTGGTCCAGCCCTCCCTGGCGGAGGGACTGCCGTTCAGCGTGGTCGAGGCGATGCGCGCCGGCAAGCCCGTCGTCGGCACCCGCGTCATCGGCATCAGCGACGTCATCACCGACGGCGTCGACGGCCTGCTCGTGCCGGCGGCCGACCCGCCCGCACTGGCCGCAGGGATACTGCGGGTGCTCACCGACGAGGCGTTGGCCGCCGAGCTGGCGGCCAACGCGAGCACCACGGCGGAACGGGAGTTCAGCAGCCGGAAGATGGTCGCGGACACCCTGGACGGCTACCGGGTGGCCGTGGCACGCCGTCGGCAGTCGGCGTCCGCGGCCCCGACCTCGGCCTCGTGAAGGGGTGACCGTGTCCGACTACGCGCGGCTGGTCAAGGCCTACGACATCCGCGGGGAAGTCCCCGCCGAACTCGACGGTGAGGTCGCGGAACGCATCGGCGGCCTGTTCATCCGGTTCACCAACGCCCCGCAGGTGGTGGTGGCCAGAGACATGCGCCCGTCCTCGGCCATGCTCGTGCGGGCGTTCAGTGACGGCGCCCGCCGGGCCGGTGCCGACGTCATCGACGCCGGGCTCGGCTCCACCGACTACCTCTACTACGCCAGTGGATCGCTCGGACTTCCCGGCGCCATGATCACCGCCAGCCACAACCCCGCGAAGGACAACGGCATCAAGCTGTGCCTGAGCGGCGCGGCGCCCCTCGGGGAGAACACGGGCCTCGGCAGGATCCGCGACTGGCTCGTGGCGGGGGAACGCGCCGCACCCGCCGCGGACCCCGGCACCCGTACGGAAAGACCACTCCTCCAGGAGTACGCGGCACACCTGCGTCAGCTCGTCGACCTCACCGGGATCCGGCCCCTCAAGGTCGTCGCCGACGCGGGCAACGGCATGGCCGGCCTGACCGCCCCGGAGGTCTTCGCGGGCCTGCCCGTCGACCTCGTCCCGCTCTACTTCGAACTCGACGGCACCTTTCCCCACCACGAGGCCAACCCCATCGACCCCAGGAACCTCGTCGACCTCCAGGCCGAGGTCCGCCGACAGGGGGCCGACATCGGGCTCGCCTTCGACGGTGACGCCGACCGCTGCTTCTTCGTCGACGAAGGCGGTCAGCCGATCTCACCGTCCGCCGTCATCAGCCTGATCGCAGGCCGGGAGCTGGCACGGCACCCCGGCTCGGCCGTCGTGTACAACCTGATCACCGCGGAGGCCACGGTGCGGAGCATCCGCCGCCACGGCGGACGCCCGTTCCGGTCCCGCGTGGGGCACTCCCACGTCAAGGCGCTCATGGCGCAGCACGACGCGGTGTTCGGCGGAGAGCACTCCGGACACTACTTCTTCAGGGACTTCTGGCGCGCCGACAGCGGCATGCTCGCCGCGCTCCACGTGCTGGCCGCCCTCGGTGGACAGGACCGGCCGCTGTCCGCCGTGATCGCCGCGCACAGCCGGTTCGCGCTGTCCGGCGAACTCAACTGCGTCGTCGCCGACGTCGCGGCCACGATCCGGGAAGTGGAGGAGCGATACCGGCACCGGGCCGGGGTGACCACGGACCGGCTCGACGGCCTGACGGTCGGCCTGCCGGGCGGAATTCGGTTCAACCTGCGCCCCTCGAACACCGAACCGGTCCTTCGGGTCAACGTGGAGGCGCACGACCAGGGGACCATGGAGCACCTCCGGGACGAGGTCCTCGCATTGATCCGACCGTAAGCCGTTTCTGACGGTGCGTCGGGGAGTGTCCGGGTTGCGACAGGTCGGCCGGTGACGCCGGTAGTCTGCTCCCGGATCGCGAAGCGGGTGATCGCCTCGACTCGGCGCCCGGGGTCGGGGTCGGTCATCGGCATGGGCGGCGGATTCCCGGCGGCCTGACCCGGCCTCGCCCCATCCCTGCCTACGGCACTTCGAAGAAGGGCATCCCATGGGCTTGGCCCCGTCCTGCGACCATGTCGACGGCGACGCAGGGGTGTCGCCATGACGGCGCCCGTCCCCCCGGGCGCCGCACGGCTGTTGACCGTGTGCGTCGCCTCCGTCGGAGGGCTGCTGTTCGGCTACGGAATCGGGGTGATCGCCGGAGTCCTGCGGCTGGTCGCCGACATCTTCACCCTGTCGTCGTGGCAGCAGGGGGCGGTCGTGTCGGCCGCCCTCCTCGGCGCGGCGCTCACCGCCCTCACCAGCGGGCGGCTGGCGGACAGGTTCGGACGCCGGCCGGTCATCGGCGCCGCCGCGGCCGTGTACGCCCTCGGAACGGCGGCTTCGGCGGCGGCCTCGGGCTCCACCACGCTCCTCATCGGGCGGTTCCTGGTCGGACTCGCCCTGGGGGCCGTCTCGTTCGCGGTCCCGCTGTACATTTCCGAGATCTCTCCGCCCGCCCGGCGCGGCGCGCTCGTCACACTGAACCAACTCATGATCACGATCGGGCTCCTGCTGTCCTACGTGGTGGCCTATCTCCTGGAACCCGCGGGGGCCTGGCGCTGGATGCTCGCTCTCGGGCTCCTGCCCGCCTGCGTGCTGCTGGTCGGCATGTGCCTGGTGCCCGAATCTCCGGACTGGCTGCACGCCAGGGGAGACACCGCCCGGGCGGCCAGCGCCGCCCGGCGCCTGTCTCCGCCCGACCCGGGCGGCGCAGCCGCCCGACCCGGTGGCCGCCCCGCGACGGCGACCGCCACCCGGCCCACCGCCGGCTCCGCGACCGCAACCGTCGCCCGGCCCGTCGCCGCCCCCGCCGCGAGCCTCCGGCAGGCCTGCGCGCTGGCCGGTCCCCGCTGGGTCGCACTGGGACTGGCGATCGCCGTCCTGGTCCATCTGACCGGTCTGAACACCGCGATCTACTACGTGCCGACCATCCTGGGGGGCAGCGGCATGACCGCTGCCGGAGGCATCCGGGGAGCCGTCCTGGTCGGGCTGTGCAACGTGGCCGCCACCGTCGTCACCATCGTCCTGCTCGACCGGGTCGGCCGCCGGAAGACGATGATCGGAGGACTGCTGGTCATGGCGGTCGCGGCCGTCGGCATCGCGGTCGCGCAGCCACTCGGACACACGGGGGCGCCGACCGCAGCACTGCTGTGCGTCTTCATCATGGCGGGAGCGGTGGGCCCCGCCGCCGTCTTCTGGGTCTACATCGCCGAGATCTACCCGGCAGGTGCCCGCGGAGTACTGATGAGTCTGGCCACCGCGGCCCACTGGGCAACCGACTTCGTCGTGGCGACCACGTTCCTCCCCCTCGTGCAGGAGCTGTCGCTCGGCGGGGCGTTCGGTGTGTACGCGGCGATCAGCGCGGCGTCCGCCCTGGCCCTGGCCCGCTGGATGCCCGAGACCCGTGGCCGATTGCTGCTGTGACCGGGCCGGGCGCGAGGCTCCCGCGCTCGCGCCCGGGCTGGGCTTCGCCCGCCGCCACCTGACGATGCGCCAGAATTGCCGTCAGCCGAGCAATCAGCCGCGCGTCCCCGAAGGTAGGCATCATGACCCGCTACAGCGTCGACCCGAACCGGCACGAGCTCATCGCCACCTGGGGAACCGGCGAAGGCGACCTCGCCACCCGGATCACCGCCCTCCCGGCCGACGCACCCAGCGCCACGCTCCTGCGCCTGGCCGGCGCACTGACCCGCCTGTCGGAGGCGGCCTGGCGCACCTACACCCATCCCGCCAGCGCCGCCGGCTCCCTCGAACCCGACACCGAAGGCTGGCGCCGCGAACAGGAACGCGACACCTTCAGCGACGTCGCCGAAGCCGTGGCCGCGCCGAACCTGCCCCACGGCGGCCTGCTCACCGTCTCCTACAGTCCCCTCCTGGAATCCGCCCACCAGGCCGGCCGCGCCCTGCACGCCCTCGACGAAACCGAGTTGACGAAGGCCGTCCTCGCCGAGACCATCACCGAACTCACCGCCGTCGAGAGCGCCGAACTCGGCAACCTCACCGGCCGCGCCCAGCAGGCCGTCCTGCTCAGCCGCGAGGACGCCTCCCCCGTCCAGGTCGCCGCCGCCGACCACCTGCTGGAGCAGAACCCCTTCGGCTCCCTCGCCCTCTTCTCCGACATCGACCCGACCGCCGCCGCCGTCGCGGCCGCGCACTGGCTCGCCGCCGCGGCCGAGGTCGCCGCCGACGCCTCCGGCCACGACGCCACCGCCGTCCTGCTCGAAGCCGACAACATCGAGGACCTCCCGCACCAGACCCCGACCCTCGTCCTCGAACTCCTCGACGCCGGCCACACCCCCCACGACGCCGTCACCGGCCTCGTCCGCCACGCCCTCCACATCGCCGACGGCCTCCTCCCCGACCCCGCCGGCCTGCGCGAACAACTCGAAGACCTCGACGGGGCCCTCGACGACTACACCGAGGACTACACCGACGACGAGGAGACCGACCCGGAGGACACCGGCCTGCGCCTCACCCCCCTCGACCCCAGGCGCCCCGCCCGCGACCTCCTCGAAGACCTCCTCGCCGGCATCCACGGCTGCTGGGTCCTCCACACCGAGTACGACGACCTCGACGAAGAGCACCTCGGCACCGACGACGCAGACCCGGACGGCGCAGACCCGGACGACGCAGGCCCGGACGACGCGGACCTGCACGACGCGGACCTGGACGACGAACGGGCCGCACAGCACCGGCACCAGAGCCGCGAGAACTTCGCCCGCCTCGTCCGCGAAACCGCCGCCCGCCACCGCGACCGGCTGCTCTGACCGCACCTCCCCGCTCCGACGGGGACGGCGGAGTCGCCCCTACCCCCCGGCAGCAGCGGGGGCAGGGGCGATCCAGAGGTTGCCGTCAGCCTCTCCGCAGGCCGCCGTCGGCGCTCTGCTTGCCGCCGGTCAGGAACCGGTGGGGGTGACGTTGCACTGCTCTGCCTGGAGTTCGCTGAGGTAGCCCTTGGCGATGAGGTTGTTGACCTTGTAGCCACCCTCAAGCCCTGAGGGCGCGAGGGCCGGGTCGAGCCACTCCTGCACGCCTCCGCCGGGCATCCCGAAGAAGGCGGCCACGTGCCCCTTCTGCACCTTGAACACCGCCTTGGCCTGCAGGCAGTGGTAGCCGCCGTTGAGGGCGTCGGGTGTGACCGCCATCTGGACGAAGGGCGTTCCGGGATCCGCGAGGTACCCGCCGCCCTTGGTGATGTCGCCGAACCGGATCAGCTTGGTCCCGATCGGCACCGTGTACACCGTCTGGTCGAGCTTGCCGTCGAGCCTCTGGAAGCCACGGTCGGGCGCGTACGCCCACCGCTTGTCCGTCGCGTCGTAGTACAGCTGGACGAAGTGGCTGGCACTGAGCCCGCCGAAGCGCTGGTACCCCCTCAGCAGCGTGGCGGCCGGCTCATCGTTCGGGATGGCGGCCGGCCCGAATCTCTCCTGGGAGCAGTAATACTTTCCGGCCATCGGCGACTCGGTGGCGTCGGGCGGCGGCGGGCAGTCGTCGGGAACGACCGCCGCCGCCCGCACGGACTGTGCGTTCACCGGCTGCGCGGCAGCGGCGCCGCCTGCGGCGGTCAGTCCGGTGATCGGGAGGGCGCAGGCCAGGGAGGCGGCGAGCATCGTTCGCACACGCATTCAGTACTCCGGTTTCGTGGGGAGGGAGCAGAGGGGGCGCCACGGCGGGGAAGGGGGAACAGGCACACGACACAGGCCGCGACGGGGACGACACACAGCAACCGCCCACACCGTGCGCGATGGCCGCCGACGGTGGGACGGAACGTCAACTACGGGTGTTGGATGCGGAATCCGGCGGTTTCGCCCTCGTCCGCGTTCTCCTGACTTCTCCGCCGTTTCCGGCGCCGCTTCGAAGTCCGCTACTCCGTACCCTCCCCGGAACCGGCCGATTCCCCGCTCAACCCGACCGGGCTACATCCGGGCGTACGGCCTGGCGGTCCCCTTCCTCGGCGGCGGGTCGCCCGGACGGCTGCTGCCGGTGGCGGCAGGCGACGGCCCGGCGGGTCGCCCGGCCGGCGCCGCCCGCCGAAAGTGCTCCGTGCCGTCCGGACGGCCCAGCACCGCTCGTGGTCCGGGCGTGCAGAACAAAGCATGGAGAGCACGAACCGGGCGGCTGCGGGCATGCACGTGCCCACCGACGGCCGAACGGATGAGCGGGATGACCGGAGGGTTGTGCGTGATGCGTACGCTGTACACCAGCCAGGGCGGCGGCCCCCGGCTGCCGCGGAGAGTGGCCGCTCTGGCCGCTGCGGCAGGAACGGCCGTCCTCCTCGTGGCGTCGTGCTCATCCGGGAGCTCCTCCGGGCCCGCGACGCCAACGAACGCGGCGGGGGCGACGCTGTCGGAGGCACCCAACCCGTCGAGCTTCTCCGGGGAGCCGCCCTCCGCCTTCGCCTCCGCGCTGGAGTCGGCCTCGGCCTCGGTAGCCGCACGCTCGGCCTCGGCGGCGGCCGCCGCCTCCGCGTTCGAGGCATCGGCGGACGCGCAGGCCGCGCAGAACCGGGCGAAGGCGACCGAGGTGCTCAAGACCGTGGAGGGCCCCGGCAACGCCACCTCCGACATCACCCTGACCGGCGTGCCGCGATCCACCACCGGCGGCCTCCACGCCGCCGTCGTGACCATCGTCAACAGCACCCGCGAGGCCGCGTCCTACGCGGTCCAGGTGGACTTCACCGACGCGTCGGGCCACGCCGTCGACTCGGCGATCGTCGGCGCCGAGAACCTGGCCCCGGGCGGGAAGGCCAGTCCGATCGCCTTCAGCCGCCAGCCGGCCGATCTGGCCCTGGTCCCGGTCGTGGTGAAGGCCCAGCGCTACTGAGCCCAGCGCTCCTGAGCACACCCCGACCGGGCAACGCCCGACGTCCCGCCGGCTTCCCGTGCACCGGTGCACGGGAAGCCGGCGGGACGTCAGCGGGTGATCAGCTGATGATCAACGGCCTTGGAGGGACCTCACGTTGTCGCCGAAGCTCCAGCCCTTCGAGCCGTCCCAGTTGAGCGACCACGTCATGAGCCCCTTCAGCGAACCGCCGAACGCGTTCCACGACTGGCCGACCAGGCCCGGGTCCATGTAGCCGCCGCCCGCACCGGGCTGGGCCGGCAGACCGGGCACCTGCTTGTCGTAGGGCACCTTGACGGTGGTGCCCTGGATGGTCAGGCCGTTGTTCAGGCAGGTGGTCTGCGCGGTGAAGCCCTGCACGGTGCCGGCCTGGTAGGAGTCACCGGAGCAGCCGTACATGCTGCCGTTGTAGTACTGCATGTTCAGCCACCACAGTTGCCCGTTGTCGGCGTACTTCTTGATGATCGGCAGGTAGGCGCCCCAGATCGAGCCGTAGGTGACGCTTCCGCCGGTCACGTACGCGGTCTCGGGGGCCATCGTCAGGCCGAAGCCCGCGGGCATCTGGGCCAGTACGCCGTCGATGATGCGCATCAGGTTGGCCTGGGAGGCGGACAGCGTGCCGATGCTGCCGCTTCCGGACAGGCCGGTCTCGATGTCGATGTCGATCCCGTCGAAGTTGTACTTCTTGAGGATCGGGACGACGGTCGCCACGAACCGGTCGGCGACGGTGCTGGAGCTCAGGTCGATGCCTGCGGCGGCACCGCCGATCGACATCAGGATCGTCGCCCCGGCCGCCTTGGCCTGGCACATCTCGGCGGGGGTCGAGACCTTGACGTTGGCGTCCATGCCGTCCTGCCACTGGACGGTGCCGTCCGAGAGGATCACCGGGAAGGCGGCGTTGATGACGTTGTAGCCGTGTGCGGCGATCCGACTGTCCGTGATGGGGACCCAGCCCATGCCGGGGTGGACGCCGTTCGCGGCGCCGTCCCAGTTCTCCCAGTACCCCTGGAGGACCTTGCCCGACGGCTTGGGCTTCGTCGGGCAGGTGTCACCCGGCGGCGGGGTGGTCGGCGGCGGAGTGGTGGGCGGAGGAGTCGTCGGAGGCGGAGTGGTCGGCGGAGGAGTCGTGGGCGGCGGGGTGGTCGGTGTGGGGCTGCTGCCGCCGGGGCCGGTGAGCGACACGTCGTCCGCGTAGTACGCGGGCTGCCCGTACCAGCCGTGCAGGTAGACGGTCACCGAGGTGGTGTTCGGCCCGGTGGTGAAGCCGACGCTGAGCTGGCTGTACGACGCACTGCTCGGCGTCCAGGTGGACGGGTCGCTGCCGGCGCCGGTGCCGGTGGCGCCCAGGTAGACGTAGCTGCCCTGGACGTAGGCGCTCAGCGTGTACTGGGAGTTGGGCTGCACGCTGACGGTCTGGGCGCACTGGGCGCTGTCCGGGCCGGTCGGCGTGGCCTTGAGCGCCGCGGCGCCGGAATGGACCGGACTGCTGACGACCGCGCCGGAGCCGCCGGAGCAGGTCCAGCCGGAGAGCCCGTTCTCGAAGCCGGGGTTGGCCACCAGGTTGGGGGTGGCGGCCCCGGCCGTGACGGAGCCGGCCACGGCGATGCCGGCACCGATGACGGCGACGGCGCTCACCCCGGCGAGGGAGCGCCGCAGGACGCTCGGCCCGCGCTGGGCGCGGCTGGTCCGGTTCACCTGCGTTGCGCGTTCCACGCTCGCCCGCGGCTGCGGGCCAGGGGCCCGGAGCGGCTCGCTCCCGGTCCGGTCGCCTTCGAGGCGGCCGGGATCCGGACAGGGGCGGACCTCGCCCGACGGACGTGGAGTACGCGACCTTCGACGGAACATGCTGCGTTCCCTTCCCGCCGAGCGCCATGGACATGACCGACGCGTGGGGGCGCGACGCCCGGCTGTGGGTGAGGTGGGGACATGTGGGGCTGTGCCGGACCGGATCGTAGGAGGGGCGGCGCAGCTCGTCAATAGGTCTGGACCAATCGCGGGGTACGGCCCGGCCGACCGCAGCAGAACCCGACGTCAGGCCGTACGGCCCCGCCCGCTTCACCGGGCAGGGGCCCGGGCATGGCCGACGGGCCGTCCGGGGCGGACGGCCCGTCGGTTCGCTACGGGGCGGTCACGGGGCCAGGCTCTCCGGGCTCCGCCAGCTCACCAGGCGGGCGCCGTCCGGCGGGAGGTCCACGACCTCGTTCCCGAAGACCCGGTTGATCGAGCTGCCCCCGTTCAGCGCGATGTCGGCGCCGTAGACGTGCAGGGAGACCGCGCGACCGGTGCCGCCGTTCGACACCCGGTGGATGTCCTCGTCGGGCGGCACCAGGAGCTGCACCCGGCCGGGAGAGCAGGTGGTCCGGCCGGACGGCACCAGCACCCTGCGGCCGGTTCTGGAGGGCCGCCACAGCCGGAACGCCTCGTCCACCTCGACGCCCTCCACCACACCGGACACGCACCAGGCGACGTGGTCGTGGATCGGGGTGGACTGACCGGGCAGCCAGGTCAGGGCCACCACGGAGTGCGTCCGTCCGGCATGCAGCAGCCGCTGCGAGTAGCCGTCCGTGTCACCGGCACACAGGTCGTCGGGCACGATCAGTCCGGCCCGCAGGTACTTGCGCAGGGTGTCCGCCGTGAGCTGGGCGGTCAGGACATCCGCGGCGGCGTAGCGCGCGAGGTCGGAGAGGAACTCGTCGAGGTTGGAGCCCGGCTCCACGCTCTACCGCCCCACTCCGGTGAGCGCGCGGACCTCAAGCTCCTCGAAGCCACGCCCGTCCGACTCCTCGTCGCGACGGCGGCGGCTGCCGACCAAGGAGCCGAGGACCGCGGCCGCGAACCCGATCGGGATCGAGACGATGCCCGGATTCTGCAGCGGCACCGGTGCGGTGGTGGTGCAGGAGATCAGCGCCGTGGCGTTGCCGACCTGCTTGCTGGACGCCTCCACCCCGCAGTCCTTCGCCTGGGCGGCCGTCAGCTTCACGGCGTGGACCGTGCCGGTCGCGCCGCCCCAGCAGATCGGGGAGAGCAGCACCAGGCCGATCGAGCTGACCAGGCCCGCGTAGATACCGCACTTGGCGCCGACGGTGGTGAAGCGCTTCCAGAACAGCGTCAGCAGGATCGCCGGCAGGTTGGCCGAGGCCGCGATGGCGAAGGCCAGGGCCACCAGGAACGCCACGTTGAGGTCCCTGGCGAAGATCGACAGGGCGACCGCGACCGCGCCGATGACCACGGCGGCGATCTTCGCCGTGACCAGCTCCTGCCGCTCCGTGGCCCTGCCCTTGCGGATCACGCTGGCGTACAGGTCATGGGCGAACGACGACGACGAGGTCAGGGTGAGCCCGGCGACGACCGCGAGGATGGTGGCGAACGCCACCGCCGCGATGAAGGCGAGCATCAGGGAGCCGCCGGTGGTGCCCGCGCCGCCGCCGAGGTGCTCGGCCAGCAGGGTGGCGGCGGTGTTGCCGGACGGATCCTTCTCCTTGATCGTCGCCGTGCCGACCAGCGCGGCCGCGCCGAAGCCGAGCACCAGGGTCATCAGGTAGAAGACCCCGATGATGCCGATCGCCCAGTTCACCGACTTGCGCGCGTCGCGGCCGGTCGGGACGGTGTAGAAGCGGACCAGCACATGCGGCAGCGCCGCGGTGCCCAGCACCAGGGCGACGCCGAGGCTGACCAGGTCGAGCTTCGACCAGCCGTCGGTCGCCCCGTACTTCAGGCCGGGCTGGAGAAAGGAGTCGCCCTTCTTGGAGGCCGCGGCGGCGTCCCCGAGCAGGTGGCTGAGGTCGAACCCGTACTTCGCCAGCACCCACAGGGTCATCATGGCCGCGCCGGCGATCAGCAGCACCGCCTTGACGATCTGCACCCAGGTGGTGCCCTTCATCCCGCCGACCACGACGTAGACGATCATCAGGGCACCGACCCCGACGATGGTCCAGATCTGCGCCGAGGCGCCCTTGACGTCGAGCAGCTGCCCCACGATCGTCGCCGCGCCGACCATCTGCGCGATCAGGTAGAAGATCGAGACCACGATGGTCGACACGCCCGCGGCGGTCCGCATCGGACCGCCGCGCAGCCGCGCGGCCAGCACGTCGGCCATGGTGAACCGACCGGTGTTGCGCAGCAGTTCGGCGACCATCAGCAGCGCGACCAGCCAGGCGACCAGGAAGCCGATCGAGTAGAGGAAGCCGTCGTACCCGGAGAGCGCGATGATCCCGGCGATGCCGAGGAAGGAGGCCGCGGAGAGGTAGTCGCCCGAGATCGCGATCCCGTTCTGCAGCGCGGAGAACTGGCCACCGCCGGTGTAGAAGCCGCCGGTGCCCTGGGTGCTCCGCCGCGCCCAGAGGGTGATGACGAGGGTCACCGCCACCAGGGCGACGAACAGGCCGATGGTCAGGCCCTTGTGCGATGCCGCCTGCGCCGTCGCCGCGGCGAGCGGAAGGTGCTGTGTCATGCCTGGCTCTCCGTCAGTTCCTGGTTGTCGGCGTGTCCGGCCGATGCGGTCGGACGGGACGCCGCCGCGCTCCGCAGGGCCTCGGCCAGCGGGTCCAACCGCCGGGCGGCGAACCGGCCGTAGGCCAGGGCGATGCCGAAGGTCGAGACGAACTGCAGCAGTCCGAAGACCAGGGCCACGTTGATGCTCCCGACGACCTTGGCCGCCATGAAGCCGCGGGCATAGGCCGAGCAGAGTACGTACGCCAGGAACCAGAGCAGGAACGCCGCCGTCACCGGGAACACGAACCTGCGGTACGCGGCGCGCAACTCGGTGAATCGCGGATCATCGCCGATCCAGGGTGCGCCACCGCGCGACGACGCGGCTTGGTCGATCATGGGAATCCTTTTGAGCGGTGCGGAACTTACCGAAGGCCCGACCGTAGGAATCCGTGGCAGACAAGCGATCAACGCGCGGTCGGCGACGGCCGGCCTTTGTGCGTTCCCGCTGCGCGTTCCCGGCACATCCACACCCCTGCCGGCCCGCATTCACCTCAGCTGCATTTCGGCCAACTGTGCGAAAGGTCTGTTCGCAACCACGGCACCCCCCTAGAGTGGCGGCGATCCTCCACAAGTGGCCTTTTCTTCACGCCAGTTCACTGGATCTTCACACCAGTGCACCGGCCTCGGGACGTTCAGCGCAGTCTGTTCCCACCATCGAGCCGAAAGGGCCGGGTCCGTGACACAGGCGTTCCAGTCCCCCGGCTTCGCCGCCCTGGCGGCCGACCGCGCGGTCGAGACGCGGCTCGTCGACGAGCGCTGGCAGGCGGTGGCCTGGGACCTGGGGACGGGTCGGCGCCGGGTGGTCACCGACCGGCCGGGGGGCGTCCACCTGAGCGAGATCGAGCCGGACGGCGACGCCGTCTGGTGGTTCGACGCCGACAACGCCGGGGAGGGGCGGTGGCGGCGCGAGCCGTTCGCCGGCGGAGCGGGCGGCGAGGCGCTGCACGGCGTGCCGCGCGGGCGGGCGTACGGCGTCGCCTTCAACCGGACGGGCGCGCTCGCGGCGGTGGTCGTCGGTGTCGACGGCGCCTCGCACTGCTACGTCGGACCGCCCGCGGGCCAGGCCCGGCTGATCGGTTCGGCGCCGGGGTACCTGAGCCTGGCCGACCTGTCGCCGGACGGTCGGCTCCTCGCCCTCGGCGGGCGGCCCGACGGGGACGACTCCGTGGTCCTGTGGCCGACGGACGCTCAGGCGGACGGTCAGGCGGGCGCGCAGGCGGACGTTCAGGCGACCGTTCAGGCGGGCGCGCAGGCGGACGGTCCGCTGCGGCTCGCCGGGCACCGCCGACTGCGGCTCTGGCCGATCGAGTTCAACCCGCTCGCGGTACTCGAACCGGAGCTGCTGCTGGTGGTCGAGGAGGACGAGCAGTACACCGTCGCGACCTGGCAGGCCGGCACGGGACTGCGCAGGTACCCGGGGCTGTCGTTCGACTCGCAGATATCGGCCGGCTGGTACCAGGGGCCGCGCGAGGTGCTGATCCAGCACGAGCGGGCCGGGCGGAGCCGACTGCTCCTCGCCGAACTCGACCCGCCGGAGGGGCAAGGGGCGCCGCAGCAGGGGGCCGCGGGCCGAGGACCGGCCGAACAGGCCCCACCCGTCCGGGAGATCAGCACCCCCGGCGGCACGATCCACGACCTGTCCTGCGCTCCGGACGGCACCTTGCACTGCGTCTGGAGCCGGGAGTCGACACCACCCCGCCCGCTGGTCCTGCGCCCCGGCACGGAGACTGCGCACCACCCCGGGCAGGGCCTCGATCCAGACCGGGGCGACACCTCCCGCAGCCAACGCTGGACGCCCCGGCCGTACGGACGGATCCACAGCTTCGTCAGCACTCCGGCCGGCCAGGGCCCGTGGCCGACCCTCTTCCTGGTCCACGGCGGCCCCGCCACCCACGACCGGGACTCCTACGACCCGCGGGTGAACGCCCTGGTCGGCCGTGGCTACGCGGTGGTGCGCACCAACTACCGCGGCTCCACCGGCTACGGCGCCCGCTGGCAGCACGAGTACGGCCACCGGGTCGGGCTGGCGCAGATCGAGGACCTGGCCGCCGTCCGCGCGGAGCTGGTCGCCGACGGTACGGCGCTCGCGGAGCGCACCGGCCTGTGCGGATTCTCGTGGGGCGGCTACCTGGCCCTGCTGGCGATGGGCGCGCAGCCGGAGTTGTGGTCACTCGGCATGGCCGCTCAGCCGATCGCGGACTACCCCGCCGCCTATCGCACCACCACCCCCGCGCTGCGCGAGCTCGATCGCCAGCTCTTCGGCGGGACCCCGGACGAGGTTCCCGAGCGCTACCGCGCGGCCGACCCGCGATCGTACGTGCACCAGGTCCGCTCGCCCGTCCTGCTGGTCGCCTCGCGGACCGACGAGCGGTGCCCACCCGACCAGGTCGCCCGGTACGCCGCGGACCTGCGCCGGCTGGCGGTGCCGCACGAGCTGCTCTGGGTGGACGGCGGCCACTACAGCCGCCGGACCGCCGACCACCGATCGGTGCTGGCCACGATGGTCCGGTTCGCCGAGCACGCCTGGCCGGCACCGCTCCCCCTGCCACCCCGGGGCGACCGCCCCGAGGTACCCGCCGAACTGGTGGAAGGAGGTGAACAGCCATGAAGCGACGCAGCATTCAGAACGACCCGATCAGCACCCCGGAGCGTGACCGGGGCGCCGTGGTGGTCCAGGCCTTCGCGCTCGACATCACCAAGGCCGCAGTGGTCGCGCCTGCCCTCAAGGGGCAGCCGAAGCCGAAGGCCGAGACCAAGGGCAAGTGATTCACCGTCGCTCCGGGGCGCCTGCGGTGCCCCGGAGCGACACCTCACCGACCGCCGGCGAACAACAGAAGTGGCCACCATGCGTATCGTCCTGCTGCACATGCCCTGGGGCGCGATCGACGTGCCGTCGCTGGCGCTCGGGATCATGCACACCGCTGCCGCACGAGCCGGCCACCAGGTCGAAGTGCGGTACGCCAACCTGGACTTCGTGGACTGGGCCGCCGAGACCGCGGGTTTCGGCGTGGACGACTACCAGTACTTCTCCGAGAAGTCCTACTTCCAGGGCGCGGGCGACTGGGCGTTCGCCGGCGCGCTGTACGGTGACGACGGCCCGGCCCCCGGCATCGAGGCCTGCGTCAACGGCGACGGCAGCGACATCGATGACCTCGACGGCGAGTTCGCGCCCTACTTCGAGTACCTGGCCACCAGCGGTGCGAGCGAGCAGGAGATCGCACTGACCCGGGCCACCCGCGCGATCGCCCCCGCGTTCATCGCCCGACTGGTCGACGAACTCGCCGCCGACCCACCGGACTTGGTCGGCTTCACCACCACCTTCCAGCAGAACACGGCGAGCCTCGCCGCCGCGAAGCTGCTCAAGCAGCGGTGCCCGCAGGTGCGCACGGTGTTCGGCGGCGCGAACTGCGACGGTCCGCAGGGCGCCGCGCTGCACCGCAACTTCCCCTTCCTGGACTACGTGGTGCGCGGCGAGGGCGAGGCCGCCTTCCCGGCGCTCCTTGAAGGCGGCGACCTCTCCGCCGTCCCCGGGCTCTGCTGGCGGGACGACTCCGGGACGTCGACGGCCAACGAGATGACGAGGCGTCCGCTGCCGCCCGCGGCGATCCTGGCGCCCCGCTACGACGACTTCTACGAGCGGCTCGACGCCTCCGTCGCGGCCGGCTGGGTCGATCCCAAGCTGGTCGTCGAGGGCTCCCGGGGCTGCTGGTGGGGCGAGAAGCACCACTGCACCTTCTGCGGGCTCAACGGCTCCTCGATGGAGTTCCGCTCCAAGCCGCCGACGGACTTCCTCGCCGAGGTGCTCACGCTCGCCGAACGCCACCAGCTGTTGGACGTCTACGTGGTCGACAACATCCTGGACATGGGCTACTTCGACACCGTCCTGAAGTCGCTGGCCGAACTCCCGGTCGACCTGCGGCTGCACTTCGAGATCAAGGCCAACCTGCGCCGCCACCAGTTCCAGCTCCTCGGCGACTCGGGCGCGGCCCAGGTGCAGCCCGGCATCGAGAGCCTGAGCACCAGGGTCCTGCGGATCATGGACAAGGGGGTGACGGGCTGCCAGAACGTCCGCGCGCTGCGGGACGCGCAGAGCGCCGGAGTGTCGGTGAGCTGGAACTACCTCTACGGCTTCCCGGGCGAGCAGCCGGCCGACTATGAGTCGGTGATCCGCCAACTGCCCGTGCTGCACCACCTGGACCCGCCGACCGGAGCGGGACGGATCGCGATCGAGCGGTTCAGCCCGTACTTCGACCGGCCCGAGCTGGGCTTCGCGATCACCCGGCCGGCCTTCCAGTACGGCGCGACCTACCGCCTGCCGCAGAGCAAACTGGCCGAACTGGCCTACGTGTTCAGCGCGCCACCACGCGGGATCGGCGGCGACCTCGCGGAGCGGCTGAGCGCGGCGGTGGACACCTGGATCGCGCGGTTCCCCGACAGCCGGCTCAGCTACCGGGACGCGGGCGGCCGGATCGCGCTCGTCAACACCCGCCCCGAGTACGACTGGCGGGTGGTCGAGCTGACCGATCCGGTGGAGCTCGCCGCCTTCCGGCTGCTGAACCAGCCCCGCTCGACCGCCGCGCTGGCCGCCAAGGTCCCCGGCGGCGCGGCGGCGGTCGGGCCGGTGCTGGAGCGCTTCACCGCGCTGGGCCTGCTGTTCCACGACGGGGACAGCTTCCTCCAGGTCGCCGTCGAGTCCGACAACCAGGTGCTGATGCGGATGCAGCACCGGCACGGCCCCGCCGCCGCCCGCCCTCGCGCCGAGGAGGTGCTCGATGCCGTCACGATCGGCTGAACGGACCGATGCCGGAACGGCCGATGCTGGAAAGGCCGTTGCGGGAAGGACCGTGGCGGGAAGGGCCGATCCTGGAGGGGCCGTTGCGGGAGGGGCCGATGCCGCCTCCTGGCGCGCGGCCGGCCCGGAGGTCGAGCTCTGGCTCGACTACGACCCCGCCGCCAGGGAGTTGCCGGGCTTCGCGCTCGGTCGCCGCACCCTGTCCGGCCCAGCGGAGGCGGAGGTCACCGAACTGCACCGCGCCGGGGTCCGCTGCCTGCGGCTGACCGAGCCGGTGCGGCTCTGCGCGGACGCGCCGGCGGCCTCCGCGCGGGCGCTGATGCTGCTGCGCGAGGCGACCGGGCAGGGGCTTGCCGTGCTCTGGCAGGCCGACTGCACGGACGGCTGCGCGGCGCGGCGCCGGTTCCACCACCTGTACCCGCCCGAGCAGTTGACCGGCGGCCCCCAGGACGTCGTCGCCGACTGGCGCGCCACGTACTACCCGAGCAAGTGCGTCTTCCGGCGCGGCCCCGGCTTCGTCGAGGTGCGCGACCGCCGGTTCGGGACGCTGGAGCTGTTCACCATCGACGAGCCGGGCCACCTGGCGCAGGTCGAGGCGCTGGCCGAGGGCGTCGAGGTCGGCCGGCTGCCGGACGCCGTCCACCAGGACTTCGCCGCGGCCGGCCTGATCGCCGAACAGGCCGGCCGCGCCTGGTTCCTGCCCATGCGGGTGCGCCGCTGGCCCTTCCCGTCGCTGACCGTGTAGTTGCCGGAGTTCGAGCCCGAGGAGTGATCCATGACCACCGCGGTCGACGACGCCGCCGCGCGGATGTCCGCCTTCATCCGCGACCCCTACCCCACGCTCGCCCGGATCCGCGAGGCCGGCGCGGTCTCCGTCGTGGAGTTCGGCGAGGGCCTGCCGGTCTACCTGGTGACGCGCTACCAGGACGTCCGGGCCGCGCTGATGGACCCGCGTTTCGGGCAGGACGTCCGCCGCAGCCAGGCCATCGCGAGCGGGCGGGGCTCCGGCCTGACGCTCGGTTCGGAGGTGGTCCACATGCTCAACAGCGACCCGCCGGACCACACCCGGCTGCGCCGGCTGATCCAGGGCGTCTTCACCCGCCGGCGGGTCGACCTGATGCGGCCGCTGGTCGAGCGCATCGCCGACGGCCTGCTGGACGGGCTGCGCGGGCGGGAGACCGCCGACCTGGTGACGGACTTCGCCTTCCCGCTGCCGATCATGATCATCTGTGAGCTGCTGGGCTTCCCCCCGGAGGACATGCAGGCCTTCCGCACCTGGTCGACGGCGATCCTCACCCAGGGCGGCGACATGACCTTCGACCAGGCCACCGCCGAACTGAACGACTACCTGCGCGAGTTGATGACGGCCCGGCGGGCGTCGCCGAGCACGGACATCCTGACCGACCTGGTACAGGCCTGTGACGCCGGTGAACTCACCGAGCGGGAGGTGTTCTCGATGGTCTTCCTGCTGCTGATCGGCGGCCACGAGACCACCGTCAACCTGCTCGGCACCGCCACCCTGGCGCTGCTCCACCACCCCGACCAGCTCGCCTGGTTGCGCGCCAACCCGGCGGCGATGCCGGTCGCGATCGACGAGTTCCTGCGCTACGAGTCTCCGGTGAGCATGGCCACGCTGCGGTTCACGAACGCCGACGTGATGGTCGACGACGTGGAGATCCCGGCGGACGAACTGGTGCTGCTCTCGCTCGGCGCGGCCAACCGGGACCCGGCCCGCTTCACCGATCCCGACCGGCTGATCCTGGACCGGGGCGATCCGGGCCACCTGGCCTTCGGGCAGGGCCTGCACCGGTGCCTCGGCTCCTTCCTCGGCAAGTTGGAGAGCGAGGTCGCGCTGACCGGCCTGCTGGAGCGCTTCGGGCGGATCGAGCTGGCCGCCGCGGAGGAGACCCTGCCCTGGCGCAACACGATCATGCTGCGCGGCCTGGAGTCGCTGCCGGTCTCGCTCGATGGCTAGCGGCGCGGGAGCAAGCGACACGGGGACGGACAGCGCGGGGACGGGCGACGCAGGGACGGGCGACGCAGGGACGGGCAGCACAGGAGCAGGCGGCGCAGGAGCGCGCGGCGCGGCGGGGCTGTTGCGGTTCCGCCCCCGGATCAGCGTCGCGCCCCTGCGCGCGCGGGGCTTCCGGCTGCTGGTGATCGGGCAGGGCACCTCGGAGTTCGGCAACGCGTTCCAGGTGGTCGCCCTGCCGCTGCTGGTCTACTCCCTCGCCGGAGGCGCCCGCCAGCTGAGCCTGGTGGTCGCCGCCTACGGCGCGGGACGGCTGGCCGCCACCCCGCTCGGCGGGATGCTCGCCGACCGGTTCGGCGCCCGGCGGGTGATGCTGGCGGCCGACCTCGGCCGGCTGCTCGCCACCGCCGGGCTGTGCGCGATCGCCGCCGGCGGGGCGGCGAACTTCTGGCTGATCGGCGGGCTCGCGCTGCTGGTCGGCGTCGGAGCAGGGGTGTTCCTGCCGGCCGCCTGGGCGATCACCCCGACCCTGCTGCCCGCCGAGGACCTGCACGCGGGCAATGCACTGAACAGTACGGTCACCTTCGGCGCCGGTCTGCTCGGTCCGGCGCTGGCCGGCCCGCTGGTCGCCTGGCTGAACCCGGCCGCCGCCCTGGGCCTGGATGCGGCGACCTTCGCCGTGTCGGCGGCGACGCTGCTGCTGATCGGCCGCGGCAGCCTCGTCGCAGCACCCAGCCCGATCTCCGAACGCGCCTCCGTGCCGAAGAACTTCCGGCGCCTGCTGCGGGAATCGCCGTTGCTGCGCGCGGTGCTGACGGTGACGGTGATCGCGAACCTGACGGTGGGCGGCGCCACCCGCGTCGCCCTGCCGACCCTGGCCACCCACGGCTTCGACGCCGGCGCCGTCGGGCTGGGCCTGCTGCTGGCCGCGTTCACCGGCGGTGCGCTGGTCGGCGGCCTGTTCGCGGCCGGCCTCACCGAGGTCCGCTCGCGGGGCCGCACGGCGATGCTCTCCGGACTGGTGATGGGTGTGGCGATCGGCCTGGTGCCGCTCGTCGGCCTCGTCGGCGCCGTGCTGCTGCTCTGCGTGGCCGGCGGCGCCAGCACGGTGACCAACGTCCTGGTCGTCACCGGCGTGCAGAAGAGCACCCCGCCCGCCTTGCTGGCCCGGGTCATGGCGGCCGTCACCTTCTGCGCGCTGGGAGTCTTCCCGATCTCGGTGATCGCGGCCGGCGCGGCGGTGGACGCGTTCGGGAGTCAAGGGGTGTTCGCGACGACCGGGCTCTGCCTGACGGGCGCGTTCGGGTACGCGCTGACCAGGCGTGAGATCCGCGAGCTGTGAGCGCCCAGCCGACCGCCGGGCCCGCTCCCGCCACCGGCAAGCGGGGGCGGGAGGCGGGAGGCGAGGCGGGTCCGGGCGGCGGCCCCGTCAGCGCAGGGTCGCGGTGACGACCGTCGCGTCCAGGTCCTCGCACCAGGCGTCGGCGGCGTCGAGGCCGGCCGCGCGGGCGACGGCCAGGGCCGTCGGGGTCTGCCGTTCGCTGGTCTCGAACAGCAGCGACCCGCCCGGGGCCAGCCAGTGCGGCGCCTCGACGGCCACCCGGCGCAGCACGTCCAGACCGTCGGCGCCGCCGTCCAGCGCCGGCCGGGCCTCGTGCAGCCGGGCCTCCGGCGGCAGCAGCGCGATGTCGGCGCTGGGGACGTACGGGACGTTGGCGAGCAGGACGTCGATCCGGCCGCGCAGGGCGGCGGGCAGCGCGACGAACAGGTCGCCCTCGAAGACCGGGGCCCCGGGCCCGGTGAGGTTGCGGCGGGCACAGCGGACGGCGACCGGGTCGACGTCGGCCGCGTAGAGCTCGACCGGGTGCGCGGCGGCGGCCGCCACGGCGGCGCCGAGGGCGCCGCTGCCGCAGCAGAGGTCGACGACCACGGCGCCCGGGCCGGTGAGCTCGGTGGCCGTGGCGGCCAGGAACTCGCTGCGGCGGCGCGGGACGAACACGCCCGGGTCGACGGCGATCCGCAGCCCGGCGAACTCGGCCCAGCCGACGACGTGTTCCAGCGGCCGGCCCTCGGCCCGGGCGCGGACCATCACGGCCAGGTCGGCCGGTGTGGCGGCGGCGGAGAGCAGGATCCGCGCCTCGTCCTCGGCGAACACGCAACCGACGGCGCGCAGCCGGGTGACGACCGAGGAACAGAGAGCTGCGGAGGCAAAAACCGACAAGAGGACCCCTTGGGGGAATCGGGAGGAGGACGAACGACTCCGTCAGGGCTCCCGCAAGGGCCGGCACCGCGCCGACGCGTCCGCGCTATGCGCGCGACGCGCCCGCACGGCCGCGCTCCGGGAGCACCCGCTCGGACATACCGGTAATGGGGCTCACCTCCTTGAGTCGCGGTCATACACGGCGTCGGCCACCCTACCGCACCCCCGGCGCGGGCGATCAACTGGTCTTCCGGGCCCAGGTCCTGCCCGGCTGCGCGGCTGTCCGCCCGCTTGGCCGGCCGGCCTGGCGGAGCTAGCCGAGCTGCTCGGCGACCAGGGCAGCGAACTCCTCCGGGGTCATGACGGGCACTCCGAGTTCCTCCGCCTTGGCGCGCTTGGAGCCGGCCTTCTCGCCCGCGACGAGAAGGGTGGTGCGCTTGGACACCGAGGAGGAGGCCTTGCCGCCGGCGCGTTCGATCAGCTCGTTCATCGCGTTGCGGGAGAGCTCGGCGAGGGCTCCGGTCATGCTGCCGGTGACGACCACGCTCTGGCCTGCCAGCGGGCCGGCCAGCGGGCCCGCCGCGGTGTCGCCCGCGGCCGCCGCGCCGCCGGCCGCGGCCTGGGCGGCGGGAGCCGTCGGCTCGGTCACCGCGGTGCCGACGCCCTGCGCCACGAGCCGGTCCAACAGCGGTGCCACGTCGGCGAGTTCGGCGACGATCACGGCGGCCTTCTCGACCCCGATGCCGTCCACGCCGGCCAGCGCCTCGACATCGGCGGCACGGATCGCGGCCATGCTGCCGAAGTGCGCGGCGAGTCGGCGGGACATCGTCCGGCCGGTACCGCGGATGCCGAGGGCGCAGAACACCCGGTTCAGCGGGCGGCTGCGGGCGGTCTCGATGGCGGCGAGCAGGTTGTCGGCGCTGGTATCGCCCATCCGCTCCAGGGTGAGCAGCTGCTCCCGGGTGAGGGTGAACAGGTCGGCGAGGTCGCCGACCAGCCCGGCCTCGACCAGCTGGACGGCGCGGGTGCCACCGAGGCCCTCGATGTCGAGCTGGTCGCGCCCGGCCGCGTAGACCACCGAGGCGACCGCCTGGCAGGCCCGGCCGCGCACGCAGCGCCAGCGCTGCTCGGAGGTGTCGATGGCGTCGCCGCAACGTGGACAGACCTCGGGGAAGGCGATCGGCTGCTCGGCGCCGGTGCGCTGGTCGACCAGGGGCGCCTCGACCCGCGGGATCACGTCGCCGGCCCGGTAGACGAACACCTGGTCGCCGATCATCAGCCCGCGGCGCCCGATGTCGGCCGGGTTGTGCAGGGTCGCGTAGGTGACGGTGACGCCGTCGATCACCACCGGTTCGAGGACGGCCCGGGGCGCGATGATCCCGGTGCGGCCGACGTTCCACTCGACGCCGAGCAGCCGGGTGACCTTGTGCTGTGCCGCCAGCTTGCGGGCCACCGCCCAGCGCGGCGCGCGGGAGCCGGAGCCGGCCGCCTCCTGGTCGGCCACCGCGTCCGCCTTCACCACCACGCCGTCGATCCCGAAGGGCAGTGCGGCGCGCAGGCCGGCGATCTCGTCGATCCGCTGCTGCGCCTCGGCGAGGGTCGCGCAGCGGCGCGGCGCGGCGTCGGTGCTGGCGGCGGTGTTGGCGCCGAGGACGGCGAGCCGGGCGAGCAGGTCGGCGTGGTCGAGGCCGGGCAGGCCGAGGGCGTCGTAGGCGAAGAAGGTGAGTTCGACGCGGTAGGCGCGGTCCTTGGCGCGCAGGGTGCCGGCCGCGCCGCTGCGCGGGTGGGCGAACGGGGTGGCGCCGTGCGCGGTGCGGACGGCGTTGGCCTGCTCGAACTGCTCGTGGGTGAGCAGCACCTCGCCGCGCAGCTCGACGTCGACCGGTTCGGCGAGCCGGGCGGGCAGGCCGAGCACGGCCTCGGCGGCGGCGGTGATGTCCTCCCCCGCCAGGCCGTCACCCCTGGTCAGCACCTGGGTGAGCCGGCCGGCCCGGTAGCGGGCGGCGACGGCGAGGCCGTCCAGCTTCGGCTCGACGCACCAGGCGGCGACCGGCCGGCCGAGCCGGCGCTCCAGGCCAGCCGCCCAGGACTCCAGCTCCTCGGCCGAGAAGACGTTGTCGAGGGAGAGCATCGGCGCGCTGTGCGGGACGTCGCCGACCGCCGCGCCGCCGGCCACCTTGCCGGTGGGCGACTCGGGCAGCGCCTCGTCCGGGTGCTCGTGCTCGTAGGCCTCGATCGCCCGCACCAGGGCGTCGTACTCGTCGTCGCCGAGCGGGGCGGAGCCGTCGGCGTAGTACGCGGCGGCGGCCCGCACGGCGGCGGCGACGGCGTCGGCGTAGGCCTGCGGGGAGGCCAGGGCGGCAGGGGAGGCCAGGGTGGCTGCGTCCTTCATACCGCCATCATGGCGAGCCGCACTGACATTCGACCCGCTCGAACGCGGCTCGCACGGACCGGGACCGGCGGGTGCGGCCCGCACCGGCCAGGGGTGTCGACCAGGGCCGTCGGCGAGGGCGCCGATCGAGGCCGCCGGCCCGGTCAGTCCGGCTGGGGCCGGGTGCGCCGGGCGTAGGCGCGGGCCGCGCGGGCGCGGTCGCCGCAGCGGGTGGAGCACCAGTGGCGCCGGCCGTGCCGGAGGAGGTACCGGGTGCACGGGGTGGAGCCGCAGGCGGTGAGGCGGGCGGCTTCGGGCCCGGTGAGCAGGTCGGCGGCGTCGGCGGCGAGGGTGGCCAGGGCGTGGTCGACGATCTCGGTGGTGGGGTGGGGGGCCGCGCGGTAGGGGCCGCTGCCGTCGTCCCACCGCAGCAGCCGGGCCGTGGGCAGACGGGTCAGGGCGTCGTTGACGGCGGCCAGGGCGGAGGCGGGTGCGGGCAGCTCCGCGACGCGGGCGGCGAACAGCGTCCTGACCTGTTCGCGCATCGAGCGCACCTGCGCCGTGCACATCTCCTGAAGGCCCGCGTCGGCCGGGGCGAGGCCGTGCTCCAGGAGCCACTGGCCGGCGGCGGCCGGCGTGCCGAGGCGGTCGACGACGTGTCCGCCGGGCAGCGTGACGGCGCTGTTGACCAGGGCGAGCGAGGGGTACTGCTGCTCGCCCGGCGCGGGTGGCACGGCGGTCTCGTCGGTGGCGGTGTCCGCGGCGTCCGTCATGAGTCTCATGGTAGCGCTTGCGCTCATCCGTGAGAACCGGCTAGCGTTCCTCACGGATAAACCGCTCTCAACCGTGAGGTGTGCTTCACCATGGCTTCTTCCGACACGACCGTCGAGCAGTTCCCCGTCCGCCTCTTCGGCGGCCCGACCGCCCTCTTCGAGTACGGAGGCCTGCGCTTCCTCACCGACCCGACCTTCGACGGCCCGGGCGACTACCTGCGGCCGGACGGCCGGTTCCTGACCAAGACCGCTCCCTCCTCCGGGAGCGCCGCCGACGCCGGCCGCGTCGACGTCGTCCTGCTCTCCCACGACGAGCACCCCGACAACCTCGACCACTCCGGCCGGGCCCTGCTGGCCGACGTCCCGCTCACCCTCACCACCCCCGGCGGCGGCCTGCGCCTCGGCGGCACGGCCCGCGGACTGGCCGACTGGGAGTCGGTCACGCTGGACCGCCCCGACGGCGGCACCCTCACCGTGACCGCCGTGCCCGCCCTCCACGGGCCCGGGGCCCGCGAGCAGGTGGAGGCCGTCACCGGCCAGGTCGTCGGCTTCGTCCTGACCGGGGAAGGGCTGCCCACCGTCTACGTCAGCGGGGACAACGCCTCCCTCCTCGCCGTCGGGGAGATCGCCGAACGCTTCGCCCCCGTCGACACCGCGATCCTCTTCGCCGGGGCCCCCCGCTTCGCCGCCCTCTTCGACGGCGCGCCCATCGTCCTGGACAGCGCCCAGGCCGCCGAGGCCGCCGGAATCCTCGACGCCCGCCGGGTCGTCCTCGTCCACCACGACAGCTGGGCCCACTTCACGGAGGACCGCGACGACCTGGTGGCCGCCTTCACGGCCGCCGGCCTGGCGGAGCGCCTCCACACGGCGTGACCGGCCCCGGGCGGGGCGCGCCGCACGAGGCGCCCCGCCTGCCCGCCCCTGAACCGCCCGCTCAGCCCGGCAGCGGCGCCAGCGGCCTGGTCCGGTAGGCGTCGGAGGAGCCCGGGGGGACGAGGCAGGGCAGCAGCCACTCCCACAGGGCGCCGACCCGGCGGGCGCGCTCCTCACCCGGGCAGCCGTCGCCGAAGACGACCTCCAGCCCGCAGGCGGCCGCCACCACCAGGGTCTCCGGGCCGGGATCGCCCGAGCGGTCGCGCAGCTCGCCGGCGCGCCGGGCACCGGTCAGCAACTCCCGGACGACACCGGCCCAGACACCGTGGAAGCCCCGCACGCCCGCGACCGGCACGCCCGCGACCGGCGCGCCGGGGGCGGACGTGACGGGAGCGAACGCGGCGGTCCTCGACTGCCAGCCGCCCTCCCGGCCGAGGCGGAACGCCGCCCGGACCACCGCGTCCGACCCCAGGGCGTCGACCAGCCAGTAGCCCACGTCGATCAGCGTCTGCAGGGGGGAGGAGGTGGCCCGCAGACCGCCGCAGGCGCCCCGCAGCGAGCGCTCGGCCCGCTGGAACACCGCCTGCGCCAGCTCCTCCTTGGACGCGAAGTGGAAGTAGAGCGCACCCTTCGTCACTCCTGCGGCACCGGCGATCTCGCCGAGCGTGGCCCCCGCATAGCCGCAGCGGTCGAACAGCACCGCCCCCGCCTGCACCAGCCGTCCGCGTGTCCGTTCCGACCTCTCCTGCACCACCCGACCCACACCCCTCACAACGACGAGCACGTTCCGACCACACACGAGCAGCGCCCCGGCAGCGACGGCGCCTTCCGCCCGTCCTCAGCCGACCCGGGTGAACCGGGCCACCGACGCCTCCGGCGAAGCGGTCGCGGCCGCCTCGCGCTCCGAACGCTCCGGGCGCTCCGGGCCGGCCAGCAGGATGGAGCGCTGGAGCCGTCGCAGTCCGGTGGACGGCTCCATGCCCAACTCCCTTACCAGGGTGTTGCGCAGGCGCTGGTAGGCCTCCAGGGCCTCGCCCCGCCGGCCGGAGCGGTGCAGGGCGATCATGTACTGGCCGTGCAGGCTCTCGTGGGTGCGGTAGCGGTCGACCAGGACGGTGAGTTCGGCGAGCAGGACGCGGTGGCGGCCCAACCGCAGGTCGGCCTCGATCCGCTGGTCCAGGGCGCAGAGCCGGGTCTCCTCCAACCGCTTGGCCTCGACGGCGAGTTGACCGCCGGCCGGGACGTCGGCGAAGGCCGGACCGCGCCACAGGCCGAGCGCCTCGCCGAGCATCCGGGCGGCCAGCGGGTGGTCGTCGCCGTCCATGGCCCGGTAGCCCATGCCGGCCAGGCGCTCGAACTCCCGGACGTCCGTCAACCCGCCGCCGCTGTTCAGCATGTAGCCGCCCGGCGAGGTCACCAGCACGTCCTTGGCGCAGGAGACCCCTGCCGCCGGGCCGACCTGCCCGAGCGCCCGGTCGATCATGTCGCGCAGCTGCAGCACGTACGTCTGCACCGTCGTGCGTGCGCTGCGCGGCGGGCGGCCCGACCACAGCTCCTCGGCCAGCACCCCGGCCGACACCACCTGGTCGGCCCGCAGGGCCAGCAGCCCCAGCACCTGACGCGGCTTCGGCGCCGATGGCACCACCGACACCCCGCACACCCGGACGTCCAACGCCCCGAGCACCCTAATTTCCACGATGACCACCCCAATCACACGGAACGCCGCAGGCCGATCCGCCGCGGCTGGCACCCGGGTCGACACCCCTAGGGCGACTGTCACCAGTCAAAAACAGGACGCGCGGTTTGTCAATCCAAAACCGAACGTGCTGTTTGTTTCTTGGGATGAGCGGCCTGCCTCGGACAGACGGGCGCGGCGGCCACGCTGCGCCACGAACCGGCCACCACGCGCAGCGGAGTGCGGGCAAACCGAAGGCGGCGTCGGACCCCCATGGATCCCGCGCCGCCACCAATTCGCCCGCACTCCGCGCCCGCCGCCAGCCGGCCGATCACCGCCCGGAAACCGCCCGGACGCCCCCGGACGCCCCCGCGAGCAGGGGGTCGCCGAGCCCCGGTCAACTCCGCACCAGCCGCAGCGATTTCCGGCCGGTGCCGGACCGTCAGCCCACACCGACCTCGTCCGCGACCGCCCGGGCCGCCGACCGCGCCCCGTCCTGCGCCCCGGCGCCCTCCGTCGCCGCGCGGGCGGCCGCCACCTCGGCGACCACCTGGGCACCGCGGTCCGGGCCCATCTGCAGCGAACCGAGCACACCCGGCACCGCGATGCTCGGCATCAGGTGCTGGAACAGCCCGGCGGCCCGCCGCTCCAAGTCCGCACGCCCGGAGAGCTTCTGCGACTGGATCTGCACACCCGTCCACGCCGCCGTGACCAGCCACGCGGTGTCGGCCGGGACGACGTGCGGCAGCAGTTCGCCCCGCTCGCCGGCCGCGACCAGCAGCGCCTCCAGCCGGCTGATCCAGCCGGGGATCGCGCCGCCGCCGAGGTCGTCGAAGACGTCCTGCCCCAGGGAGAGCCGGGCCCCCGCGCTCAGCAGCGGATCACGCGGCATCAGATAGGCCACCACCATCCCGGTGTCCACGAACTCCTGGAGTTTGCAGACCCGTTCCGGCACACCGTCCTGGACGAACTGCTCCTCGACGACGCCCTGGGCCAGATCCCGCTTGGAGGCGAAATGGAAATACACCGCACCACGCGTCACACCGGCCCGCGCGACCACCTCGCCGATGGTGGCGCCCTCGTAGCCGAACTCGTCGAAGACCGACGCCGCCGCCTCCAGGATCAGCCGACGCGTCCGGACCGCCCGCTCCTGCCGAACCACCGCAACCACCCCACCCAGAGCTCCCGGAAAACAAAACCAAACACCCCGTATCTTAGCTACCGGTGGCCTACGGACGACAAGATGATGTCGGGGAATCGCCTCAAACGCTCCTTCCCTCCCGCCCGCATCCTCCGCATTTCGCCTACGGGCCGCTGCTTCTTCGCCGGACGATCGAAAGCGGCACCGGCGCCACACATCACACATTCGGGGAAAAACCGAACGATCGGTTTCCTCATTTGGACACCCGAGGGCCGGAAGGCGTCACGGCAGGACGGCCACCGCCTCCACCTCCACCAGCTGGTCGTGGTAGCCGAGCACCGACACTCCCAGCAACGTGCTGGGGGCGTCGTGCTCCCCCATGTAGGCGCGGTACACGTCCCACACCGCGACCAGGTCGGCCTGGTCGGCGGAGGCCACGTACACCGTCGTCCGCGCGACGTCCGTCAGCCCGGCGCCGGCGTCCTCCAGCGCGGTTATCAGGTTCCGCATCACCTGGTGCGCCTGGCCCACGTAGTCGCCGACGGCGACCGTCCGCCCCTCGGCGTCGAGCGGGCAGGCGCCGGCGAGCCAGAGCGAACGGGCCGGGGCCTCGACCAGGGCCGCATAGGCGTAGTCGACGGCCGGGGTGAGGCGGGAGCTGCGGATCAGCTTGACTGCGCTGTTCAAGGGGCACTCCAAAGGGTCGTGGCCGAACGTTTGCGCCCATCGTTGGCCTCTCCTGAGCGACCGTCAAACCATTTACCAGCGCGGCCCCGTCCACCACAGGGCCGTTGCGTCCACGATTCACCGTTGCGGGTGATGGCGAGCCGACCCGCCCGGCCGGAATCCTGGTGGCCGCCACCCGCGCGGGTCGACGCCGCGCCGACACCAGGAGGTCCCCCATGGAATCCCGACCCCCGTACCGCGACGAGGCCTCCGGGGTCCGCCGACGCCGGATGCTGGGCCTGGCACTCGGGGCGGGGCTCGCCCCGGCCCTCACCCCGGCCGCGATGGCGACGGCGACATCAACGGCCCGGTCGGATACCCCCGTGGTCGCGTCCGCCGCCCTGGGCCGCCGGGTCGCCGAGGTGGCCACCGCCCAGCTCGACGTGCCGTACGCCTGGGGCGGCGGCGACCGGCTGGGGGCGAGCCTCGGCTTCTGCGACGACGAGAACGGCTACCTGGACGGCGTCTGCCTGGGCGAGAGCACGGTCGGCTTCGACTGCAGCGGCCTGTCCCTCTACTGCTGGTACCGGGCCAGCCACGGCACCGTCGAGCTCGGGCACTACACCGTCGCCCAGTTCCACCGCAGCGCCCCGGTGGAGCGTGACGCCCTCGCCCCGGGCGACCTGCTGTTCTTCTCCCGCCCGGACGCGCCGCTGCACCACGTCGGCATCCACGTCGGCGACGGCGCGATGATCCACGCCGAGCGCACCGGGACGCTGGTCGCCCGGGTCGAGCACGCCCTCGACGTCCCGCGCTGGGCCGGCGAGTTCGCCGGTGCCCGCCGCCCCGGGCCGGCCGGCTGAGCGGGCCTCAGAGGCCGCGCCGCTCCCCCGGCCCCTGGCCCTGGCCCTGGTGGACGCGCAGCAGCAGGCCATGCAGCAGCTGCCGCTCCCGCGCGTCCAGCAACGCCAGCACCTCGTCCTGTACCGTGCGCGCCCGGGCGTCCAGCTCCGCGAGCAGCGCGCGCCCGGCGTCGGTGACCGACACCGAGACCCGCCGCCGGTCCGCCGGGTCGCGGACGCGCTCGACGTACCCGGCGGCGGCCAGCTGGTCGGCGACCTTGGCGAGGTCGCTCGGGTCGATGCCCAGCCGCTGGACCAGGTCCCGCTGGGCGTGCGGCCCGAAGTCGGCGAGCGCGGCCAGCACGGCCATGTCCCAGAGCCGCAGGCCGTGTTCGGCGAGCTGCTCGGCGAGGCGCCCCCGTGCCGTCCGGCCGATCCGGGAGAGCAGGTAGGTACTGAGGTCGAGCAGCGTCGGCGGCAGGGAGGGAGCGGCCAGGGAGGGGGCGGCCAGCGGGGGTTTGGGGAGCAGGGGTTCGGGGGCCATGGCGTCAGTCTAGGGTCCGTCCCTATAGTGGGTGTCGACCCACTAATATCGGACTGATCCGACCCGATGAATCCTCGAGCCCGGGAGCTTCGACCGTGGACGCCCTGTACCCCCGCCTGCTCGTGACCCGTTTCGCCGAGTGCTTCCGGTTCTACCGGGCGGTCCTGCCGCCCCTCACCGGCGCCGCCCTGGTCAAGGGCGGCGCCGGCGGCCCCTACGCCAACTGGGACGTCGACGGGCAGGCCGTCCTGGTGCTCTTCGACCGCGCCGCGATGGCCGCCGCCCTGGGCACCACCGGCCTGCCCGAACGCCCGGCCGCCCCCGCCCAGGACGCCGCGATGCTGGTCTTCCGGGTGGCCTCCGTGGACGACGCGTTCGCCCTCTGCCTGCGGCACGGCGGCACCCCGGTCGTCGGCCCGACCGACCGGCCGCAGTGGGGCCCCAACCTGCGCAGCGCCCACCTGCGGGACCCGGACGGCCACCTGATCGAGCTCCAGTCCTACTGACCCGCCCCGCCCGGTCGGCGCGCGGGGTCGTCCGCCCAGAGGTCGGCGCTGCACGCCGCCACCAGTGCGCCGATCCTGGCCCAGGCCTCCTCCGCGGGCAGCGGTTCGAGTCGGCGGCCGTCCCGCAGCCGCAGCGCGACCCGGTCGTCCACGGCCTCCTTGGCCCCGATCACGGCCTGGTACGGCACCAGGCGCGCCGCCCGGATCCGGGCGCCCAGGCTGCCGTGCTCGGGCCCGGCGACCTCGGCGCGCAGCCCGAGGTCGAGGCAGCGCTGCCGGAGCCGCTCGGCCTGCGGCAGTTCGCCCTCGGAGACCGGCAGCAGCACCACCTGCGCCGGGGCCAGCCAGGCCGGGAACGCGCCGCCGTACAGCTCGATCAGGTGGGCGACCACCCGCTCCACGCTGCCGATCACGCTGCGGTGGACCATCACCGGCCGGTGCTTCGCGCCGTCCGGGCCGATGTAGTGCAAGCCGAAGCGCTCGGGCTGGTGGAAGTCGATCTGCACGGTGGAGAGGGTGAACTCGCGCCCGGCGCCGTCGGCGATCTGCACGTCGATCTTCGGCCCGTAGAAGGCGGCCTCGCCCTCCGCCGCCTCGAACGGCACGCCGGATCGTTCCAGCACGTCGGTGAGCAGCGCGGTGGCCCGTTCCCAGAGGGCCGGATCCGCCACGTACTTGCCGCCCGCGCCGGGCAGCGAGAGCCGGTAGCGGACCGGTTCGATGCCGAGCGCGCGGTGTGCCGCGCGGATCAGCTCCAGTGCGGCGACGGCCTCGTCGGCGGCCTGCTCCGGGGTGCAGAACACGTGCGCGTCGTTCAGCTGGATCGCCCGGACCCTGGTCAGCCCGCCCAGCACGCCGGACAGTTCGGAGCGGTACATGCCGCCCAACTCGGCCATGCGCAGCGGGAGTTCCCGGTAGCTGTGGGGCCGGGAGCGGTAGATCAGGGCGTGGTGCGGGCACAGGCTCGGCCGGAGCACCATCTCCTCCGAGCCCAGTTCCATGGGTGGGAACATGTCGTCGCGGTAGTGCGCCCAGTGGCCGGAGATCTCGTACAGCTCGCGCTTGCCGAGCACCGGCGAGTACACGTGGCGGTAGCCGGCCCGCCGCTCGCGCTCGCGGATGAACTCCTCCAGGGTGTGCCGGATCGCGGCGCCGTCTGGCAGCCAGTAGGGCAGGCCGGAGCCCATCAGCGGGTCGGTGTCGAACAGGTCGAGTTCGCGGCCGAGCTTGCGGTGGTCGTGCGCGGCGCGGTCGTGCATGGGGTGGTCGTGCATGGCGCGGTTGTGCATGGGGTGGTCTCCACTCGGGTCGGCGGGCGAGTGGTCCGGAAACGGCGAAGCCCCGGGGCACTCGCCCCGGGGCTTCGGACTAGGTCAGCAGTCAGCGCACCGGGACTCTCTCCGGCGTCGTCGTGGCGAGTGCAGCGCGCTTCATGCGATCCACGATAACAGGGCACCGACCGCTGTGGTGATCTTTATCCGCGGCCGCTCAGAACAGGACGGCGCAGCCGCGCGCGTCGAGCGCGGCGAGCAGCCGCGGCGAGGGGCGCGCCTCGTTCCACCGCAGGTCCAGCTTCTCCAGTGCGGGCAGTTCGGCCAGCCAGTGCGGCAGTTCGGTGATCCGGTTGCCCCGCAGGTCGAGCCGGCGCAGCAGCGGCAGCCCGGCGAGCACCGGCGGGACCTCGGCGAGCGCGTTGTCCCGCAGTTCGAGTTCGCGCAGTGCGGTGAGGCCGCCGAAGGTGTCCGGCAGGGTGGTCAAGTCGTTCCCGCACAGCCAGAGTTCACGCAGGGCGGTCAGTTCGCCGAGGCGGTCGGGCAGCGCGGTGAGCCGGTTGCGCTGGGCGCGCAGCTCTACCAGGGCGGTCATCTCGCCGATGGCGGAGGGGAGTTCGGTGATCCGGTTGTCGCCGAGGTTGAGGTAGCGCAGCGCGGTGAGGCGGCCGAGCGCGGCCGGCAGCGCGGTCAGCGCGTTGTCGTGCAGGTAGAGGAAGTCGGCGAGCCCGGTCAGCTCGCCCAGTTCGGCGGGCACGCCGGTGAGCCGGTTGTGTCCGAGGTCGAGGGTGCGCAGCTGTCGCAACCTGCCGACCTCGGGCGGCAGTTCGGTCAGGCCGGTCTCGGCGAGGATGAGCACGGTCAGATCGGTCCGGTCCCACACCTCGGCCGGCACCGCGCCGAGGGGCCGGCGCCAGAGGTTCAGCGTCACGTCTGTCACACCCGCCATTGTCCCGTCCGCGCGCCCGTCCCCGCGCCCCTCGCCCTCCCCGCCCCGCTGGACCACCGGGCAGCGCCGCACCCCGGCCGGGAGGCGCTGCTGGTACCGGGCGGCCCCGGCTCACCTGCCCGGGGCGGCGGCCGTGAAGCCGCCGAGGAAGGCGAGCGCCTCCTCGGCCGGGCTCCCGGGGGCGGCCGTGTAGACGACCAGGAGGTGGCGCGCGGCGCCGGGCGCCTGGAAGGTCTCGTAGTCGAGCGTCACGTCGCCGACCACGGGGTGCCGCAGGCGCTTGGGGCCGTGGGTCTTCTCGTGCACGTGGTGGCCGGCCCACAGCCGGCGGAAGTCGGCGCTGCCAAGTGCCAGTTCGCCGATCAGGCGCACGAGTTCGGGGTCGTGCGGGTGCCGGCCGGAGGCCATCCGCAGGATGCCGACGGTGGTGCGCGCGGCGTCCTCCCAGTCGAGGTGGACGTCCGGCGCGCCCGGGTCGAGGAAGATCCGTCGGGCCAGGTTGCGTTCGCGCGGCGGGAGTTCGGGGAAGTCGGCGATCAGCGCGGCGGCCAGCCGGTTCCACGCCAGGACGTCGTTGCGGTCGTTCATGATCAGCGCGGGGGTGGTCGGCATCGCCTCCACGACCCGCCGCAGGGCGGGGCGCAGGGCGTCGCCGTCCCGTCCGGCGCCCGCCGTCCTGGCCGCCGAGCGGCGGGGCGGGCGGGCCAGGTCGTACAGGTGGGCGCGCTCGGCGGGGCCGAGCCGCAGGGCGCGGCCGAGCGCGTCGAGCACCTCGTCGGACGGGCGCTCGGCGCGGCCCTGTTCCAGCCGGACGTAGTAGTCGGTGCTGAGGCCGACCAGTTCGGCGACCTCCTCGCGCCGCAGGCCGGGCACCCGGCGGCGTCCGGTCGGCGGCAGCCCCGCCTGCGCGGGTGACACCAGCGCCCGCCGGGTGCGCAGGTAGTCGCCGAGGCTGGCGGCGAGCGTGATCGGTTCGGCCATGCGTTCCAGTATGGGGCGCCCGGCCGGGGGTGCGGGGGACGGAGGGTGGCCCTGTCACACCCAGGGAACGGGGCTCTCTTCATCCGGCGGCGGCGCCCGCGAACGATCGGGGCCATGACTGCTTCTCCCCGCCTCGACGACGCCCGTCCCGAAGGCGCCCGTCCCGAAGGCGCCCGCCGCGCCGCGCCGCCCCGGACCGAGCACCCGGCGGGCACGGCCGCTCCCCCACCGCGTACGGACGGTGGTCCGGGTGGCTACTGGGCGACCGTCACCGCGGTCGGCTGCGCCAGCATGATGCTGCCGTTCTCGGTGACCGGGGCCGCCGTGGCGCTGCCCGGCATGACCGCGCAGCTGGGCTCCTCGGTGGGCGCCGCCCAGTGGATGCTGAACGCCTTCAACCTCACCTTCGCCGCGCTGCCGCTGGCGGCCGGCGGCCTCGCGGACCGGATCGGCCGGCGGCGCGTGCTGCTGTCGGGGATCGCACTGGTCGGCGCGCTGTCCGCGGTGGTGGCGCTCGCGCCGTCGATGGCCGTGGCCGACGCCGCCCGGGCGGTGCAGGGGTGCGGGGCGGCCGCCGTGCTGGCGGCGGGCGCGGCGGTCCTGGCCCAGTCCACCTCCGGGCGGCGCCGACGGCTCGCCTTCGGGATCCTCGGCACCTCCTTCGGCACCGGCCTGGCGATCGGGCCGCCGGCCGCCGGCCTGCTGGTGGAGGCGGCCGGCTGGCGGTCGGTCTTCCTGCTCGTCGCCGTCCTGGCCCTGCCCGCGTGGCTGTGCGCCACCCGGGCCCCGGAGTCCCGCAACCCGGACCACCCCGGGATCGACCTGCCCGGGGTGGTCTGCTTCACCGGCGGGCTCGCCGCGCTGTCGTACGCGCTCGTGCAGGCCGGCACCGCCGGCTGGACGGCGCCGGGCACGCTGCTGCCGCTGGCGGGCGCGGTGCTGCTGCTGGTCCTGTTCGCCGGGGTGGAGGTCCGCCGGGCCGGGCGCGCCATGGTCGACGTCCGGCTGTTCCGCAGGCCCGAGTTCCTCGCCGTGGTGTGCCAGCCGTTCACCGTCACCCTGGGGTTCGTCGTGCTGCTGGTCTACCTCCCGGCCTACCTCCAGGGTGTGGGTGGCAGGAGCGTCCTGACCAGCGGTCTGCTCCTGCTGCCGATGACGGCGCCCGTCCTCCTGCTGCCGTTGGTGGCCGGGCGCCTCGCCGCCGCCGTCTCCGTCCGGGCGGTGCTGACCGCGGCCTCCGCGCTGATCGCGGCGGGCTCCCTGCTGCTGGTGACGGTGCGCGGCGACGGGTCGTGGCTCGCGCTGGCGGTGCCGCTGCTGCCGTTCGGGGCCGGGGTCGGGCTGGCCTTCGGGGTGATGGACGACGCGGCCGTCGGGACCGTCCCCGCCGAGCACGCCGGGGCCGCCGCGGGCGTCTTCAACACGATGCGGATCACCGGGGAGTCCGTGGCCGTCTCCGGGGCCGCCGCGCTGCTCAGCACGCTGACCGCCGCGCACCTGGGCGGCAGCGGCCTCGCCGCCGACGAGGCGGCGCAGCTCGCGGGGCAGGCCGTCCAGGGCAGGGTGGCCGCGGCGCACCAGGCCGCCCTGGCCGCCGGGTTCACCGACGCCCTGCACGTCCTCGGGCTGGTCCTCGCCGCGCTGTCCGCCCTCGGCGCGGTGCTCACCTACCTCGCCCTGGCGCCGGACGGGTCGGCCTGATCCGCCGTCGGAGCCGGGGCCCGGGACCGCCTCCGCCGTCGGAGCCGGGGCCAGGGCCGCCGGAAAGCGGCAGGGCCCGCCCGGGAGGTCGGGCGGGCCCTGCCGTCATGCGGTGCGCGTCACATGTTGATCATGTGGCCGGCGAGGCCGTGGATGGCCTCCTTGACCGCCTCGCCGAGGGTGGGGTGGGCGTGCACGTTGCGGGCCACCTCATGGACGGTGAGGTCCCACTGCTGGGCCAGGGTCAGCTCGGGCAGCAGCTCGGTGACCTCGGGGCCGATCAGGTGGGCGCCGAGCAGCTCGCCGTACTTGGCGTCGCTGATGACCTTGACGAAGCCGATCGGGTGGCCGAGGCCGTGCGCCTTGCCGTTGGCGGTGAACGGGAACTTGGCGACCTTGACGTCGTGGCCCAGCTCGCGGGCCTGCGCCTCGGTGTAGCCGAAGGAGGCGATCTGCGGCTGGCAGTAGGTGGCGCGCGGGATCATGGCGAAGTCGACCTCCATGGTCTCCGCCCCGCCGATGGTCTCGGCGGCGATCACGGCCATCGTCTCGGCGGCGTGCGCGAGCATCAGCTTGGCCGTCACGTCGCCGATCGCGAAGATGTGCCCGGCGCTGGTGCGGCCGCGGCCGTCCACCGCGATGGCGCCGCGGTCGGTCAGCTTGACGCCGGCGTTCTCCAGGCCGTAGCCGTTGACACGCGGCGCGAAGCCGATCGCCTGGAGCACCTTGTCGGCCTCCAGCACCTGCTGCTGACCGTCCCTGGTGACGGTGACCTTGACCTTGGCGTTCGGGTCGCTGTCGTCGATCGACTCGACCCGGGTGGAGGTGAGCACCTCGATGCCGAGCTTGCGGTACTGCTTGGCCAGTTCGGTGGAGACCTCGACGTCCTCCAGCGGCACCACGCGGTCCAGGAACTCGACGATGGTGACCTTCACGCCGTAGTTGTGCAGCACGTACGCGAACTCGACGCCGATCGCGCCGGCGCCCGCGATGATGATGCTCTCCGGCAGCTGCTCGGTGAGGATCTGCTCCTCGTAGGTGACCACCCGGTCGCTCAGGCTGGTGCCGGGCAGCAGCCGGGTGGTGGCACCGGCGGCGATGACGCAGTGGTCGAAGGTGACGACGTCGAAGCCGCCGCCGCTGAGCGCGACCTGGAGGGTGTGGTCGTCGACGAAGGTGCCCCAGCCGTCGTACTCGGTGATGCCGTTCTTCTTCATCAGGTAGTGGACGCCCTTGACCCGGCCGTCGGCCACCGACCGGCTGCGACGGAAGGCCTCGCCGAAGTCGAAGGTCACCTGGCCCTCGACCTTGATGCCGAAGGTCTTGGCCTCCTTGGTGAAGATGTGGGCGAGCTCGGCGTTGCGCAGCAGGGCCTTGGAGGGGATGCAGCCGACGTTCAGGCAGACGCCGCCCCAGTACTTGGCCTCGATGACGGCGGTCTTCAGGCCGAGCTGAGCGGAGCGGACGGCGGCGGTGTAGCCGCCGGGGCCGGCGCCGAGGACGACGACGTCGTAGTGCGTGCTCATGTTGCTGACTCCTCCGAGGGTGTCACGGTCTCGTGATCTCGGTCCCATGGTGTCAGGACCGGGTTCGACGCACCCACCGGGTCTCGGCGGATGCGCTCCGCGCGGCACCGTACCCGGCCCGGGGCCGAATTGTCAGTGCCCTCGGCTACGGTGCTCGCAACCTCGCCGGGCAGGGGCGAGGCCCGGGCTGAGGTCCGGGGTGAGGTCCGGGGGTGCGAGCGGGAGGAGGGGCCGAATGGCGGACGAGCGCGGCGGAGCCGGCGGGTGGGGCGGGTGGGCCCGCCGCCCGAGGACGGCAGCGGGCCCACCCGGGCATCAGGCCGTCACCTCGTGGGCGTGGCCCCCGCTCATACCGCCGCCGCCACCCGCCTGGCCGGCGGGGTGCTGCGGCGGCACGGGCCGGTTCAGCGAGGAGAGGTCCCAGGCGTAGGTGCCGACGGCATGCGCGATCACATCGATGTTGACGTCGAAGGCGTCCATGTCGATGTTCTTCAAGCCGTCGCAGGCCTTGTGGTAGCAGGCGTCGAAGGCCACGCCCGCCGTGCCGCCGTAACGCTCCTCCTGCGCCGGCGACTTGACCACCTCGGCGCCGGTGTCGGTGCCGCCGGCCGGGATGCCCGCGTCGATGAACGGGCCGTAGTCGGAGCGGCCGTTGAAGGCGGTCGGCTCGTGCGGCAGGCCCCGGCCGTCCAGGTACCCGGTGAGGTCCCGCTCGATCTGCGCCGAGCCCTCGGGGCCGGCGCCGCCGCCGGTGCTGCCCGAGCCGTCGTAGACGAACTGCGCGTAGTTGGGAGAGGCGATCATGTCGAAGTTGAGGTAGAGCCTGACCTTCTTCCGGTCCGCCTCGGAGAGCGACTTCACGTACGCCTCCGAGCCCTTGAGGCCGAACTCCTCGGCGGACCACCAGGCGAACCTGACCTTGTTCTTCACCGGGTGGACGGTCAGGTTGCGCGCGACCTCCAGGATGCCCGCCGCCCCGGAGCCGTTGTCGTTGATGCCGGGCCCGGCCGGGACGGAGTCCAGGTGCGCCCCGACCATCACGGTGTCGGCCGGGTCTCCGCCCCTGGTCTCGGCGATGACGTTCCAGGTCTTGCGCGGCTCCATGAAGGTGCGGATGTCGAGGTTCAGCCGCACCTGGCCGGCGGCGGCCTTCGCGGCCAGCGCCTCCCCGGCGGCCCGGGTGATCCCGCCGACGGGGATCCTGCCGGCCGCAGGGTCCCCGAGGGTGCCGTTGAGGTCGCCCTCGGTGTTGTTGTAGATGATCGCGCCCACCGCGCCGGCCGTCGCGGCCGCGGCCTGCTTGACGGCGAAGCCGCAGCCGCCGCGCTGGATCAGCGCGATCCGACCGGTGAACGCGCCGACCGGGTAGTCGGTGGGCGCGCAGCCGGTCGCGGCGATGACCGGGACGACCGCCAGGTCGGCGTTCAGGCCGGCATCCGGGCCGCCGGGCGAGTACGTCATGGCGATCAGCGGGATGCTCTCGGCCTGCGGGGACAGCACCTGCAGCCGCTCCGAGCGGGCCTCGAAGAAGATGTACTCGAACTCCTGCCGGGACACCTTCAACCCGGCCCGGCGGGCCTGCTCGTAGACGTAGCGCGCGGACTCGTCGTGCCCCTTCGAACCGGCCACCCGGGTGCCGCCGTTGCGGTCGGCGATCCGCTGGAGCGCGGCCAGGGTGTCGTGGGCGCTCTCGGCGTCGGCGGCCTCGACCAGGCGCGCGGCGAGCCGCTCGCCTCTGCGCGCCGGGTCCGGGTCGGCGGCCGCGCCGCCGGCCCCGGCCAGCAGCAGCGGGGCGGCCAGGGCGGCGACGGTCAGGGCGGCGCCCGCGCTCCGGACGGTGGCGGTGCGCGGGCGCTGGCCCCGGCGCTGCTGGTGCGGTATCGGGGTGGACTGGTCGAGCGGGCTGGTCGGGCGGAGGGGCAGGGAGATCGGGCGGCGGGCTCGTGGCTTCAAGGCGACTCCTTCCGGCGGTCCGTGAACTCCCGATTTGACATGACCGGCATCACGTTGCCAAGGCCGCCGCGCGGCCGCGGGATGCGGACGGCGGCGGGGGCGGTGATCCTGGAGGGGTGGGGCCGTCTCTTCCAGGAGCGTGACCAGATGTCCATGTTGGATAAGCTCAAGGGCCTGTTGAAGGGCCACGAGGACCAGGCCGACAGGGCCGTCGACAAGGCGGGGGACGCCGTCGACGAGCGCACCCAGGGCAAGTACAGCAGCCAGGTGGACGCCGCCCAGGAGCAGGCGAAGAACCAGTTCCGCGACCAGCCGCCGCAGCAGTAGCAGCCCGAACCCGCCGTACGCCTGCGGCCCCGGTCAGGCCCGCCCGGCCGCACCGGGGCCCAGCTGTTCCGGGCCGGGGTTCAGGCGTTCCGGGCCGGCGTTCAGCCGTTCCGAGCCGGGGCCGAGCCGTCCTGGACCTGCGGTCAGCCGTCCTGCTCCGGCGCGGCCTCGGCCTTCCCCGCGGGCTGCCGGGCCCCCGCCTCGCCGTCCGTGCTCCCGGCCCCGCAGTTCTCGCACGGTTGCGGCCCGGGCCGCTCGCGCAGGCGCCCGCACTCCGGGCACACCCGGTCCAGCCAGCAGGCCGCCTCTCCGCCTTCGTCCATGCCCCCGATTCTGCCCGGAGCGCCCGCGCCGACGCGAGTAGACACTGTCTACAGCGGCCTGGTAGACAAGGCCCATGACCGATCAGGAGAAGGACCTGCGCGCGCGTCTGGTGGCCGCCGGCGTCGAACTGGTGGCCAGGGAGGGCGTCCACGCCCTCGGCCTGCGCGAGATCGCCCGGCAGGCGGGGGTCTCGCACGGAGCCCCCCGCCGCCACTTCCCCACCCACCGCGAACTGCTCGCCGCCATCGCGCGACACGGGTTCGGCAGGCTCACCGACACCCTGGCCGGCGCCGACGCGCTGGCCGCCACCACCGGCGCGGCCCCCCGCACCCGGCTCGACGCGCTCGCCCGTACCTATCTCGGCTTCGCGGCGGCCAACCCCGGCATGTTCGAGCTGATGTTCCGTCACGACCTGCTGGAGGGCAGTGGAGCCGAGCTGCGGCACACCACCCTGCCGATGTTCCACACCGTCGCCCGCCTGGTCGGCGAGGCCCGCCCGGAGTCCACCGATCCCGGACCGGCGGCCGCCGCACTGTGGGCGAACCTGCACGGCCTAGCCCAACTGCGCGCCTGGGGCAGCCTGCGGCTCATCATCGGCGGCGAGGACGTCGAACCGCTGCTGCGCGCCGCCCTGGACGCCCACCTCGGCCCGGCCCCCGGGGCCCTCCCCCAGGGAGCCGTCATACGCCCGTGAGGCCGTCGATGCTCTCCCGGAGCAGGTCCGCGTGGCCGTTGTGGCGGGCGTACTCCTCGATCAGGTGCACCAGGATCCAGCGCAGCGAGACGGTCTCCGAGCCGAACACGGCCGCCGCCCGCTCGGAGAGGCGTCCGGTGTCCTCCAGCGCCGCCGCGGCGGTCAGTTCGCGGCCCTGCTCGACCTCCGCCCGCCAGTCGGCCAGCGCCTCGGGCATCCCCCGCTCCGGGGTGAGCGCGTAGCCGCCCTCGCCGTCCGCGCCGTACAGCGGCGGCGCCTCCCGGCCGGCCAGCACCCGCTGGTACCAGGTGCGTTCGACCTCGGCGAGGTGCTGGACCAGGCCGAGCAGCGTCATCGTCGACGGCGGGACGGCCGCCAGCCGGACCTGCTGGTCGTCGAGCCCGGCGACCTTCTGCACGAGAGTCGCCCGGTGGAACTCCAACCAGCCTTCCAGCATGGCGCGTTCGTCCGCGTGCGGGGACGGCAGCGGCCGCCCGTCGAGTGTCGGTCCCATGGGCTCCACTGTGGCACAGCCGGGCGACCGGAGGCGATCATCCGACCGGCTCCAGGGCCCGGTCGCCCTGGTCCGCCAACGGCGCGGGCCGCCTGGCCCGGCGCCGGGCCAGGAGCAGCAGCAGGCCGAGCTGCACGGCCGCGCCCACGGCCGGCCCCACCCACACCCCGGTCACCCCGAGCGGCCCCGACAGGGTCGCGGAGACGGCGAGTTGGGCGCCCAGTCCGAGCAGCACGGAGAGCACCAGCGGCCGACCGGCGCCCGCCGCCTGGTGCACCCCGCCGAGGGCGACCACCAGCGCGTACGGGAGCAGGTAGAACGCCGCCATCCGCAGGAAGCCGACGGACTGCCCGGCCACCGCCGGGTCGTCGGTGAACAGCGCGGTCAGCGGGGCGGCGAGCGTCGCGGACAGCACCGCCGCGACGGCGCCGAGGAGCGCGGCGAGGCGTCCGGTGGCGCGGTGCAGCGCGCCCAACTCGGTGGCACGGCCCGCGCCGCAGAGGCGGGCGGCCTCGATCGCGGCGGCTTGCCGGAGCGCGTAGAACGCCATGGTGACGACCAGCAAGGCCCGGTAGCCGATGCCGTACCCGGCCACCGCCGCGACGCCGAAGCCTGCGACCAGGGCGAGTTGGGCCGTGCCGACGGCCATCCGGGCGGTGAAGTCCAGGCCAAACGGCGCTCCCGCGCGGACGATCCGGCCAGCCGCCGCGCCGGTTCCCCCGGGGGGTGCGGGCAGCCGCGGCCGCAACCGCAGGGTGACGGCGAGGGCGACCGCCCGCGAGCCGGCCAGGGCCAGCGCGGCGCCCGTCACCCCGAGCGCGGGCACCGGGCCGGCGCCGAGGACGAGCAGCGGGTCGAGGGCGAGCAGCAGCGCGTTCGACAGCAGGGCCATCCGCATCGGGGTGCGGGTGTCGCCCGCGCCCTTGAACAGTTCGTCGGCGACGCGCTGGCCGGAGAACAGGGCGAACGCCGGGAAGGCGACGGTGAAGTAGTCGGCGGCGAGGGCGGCGGCGGCGCCGTCCAGGAAGGCGCCGGCCAGGCGGTCGCGCAGCAGGAAGCCGGGGACTGCGAGCGCGAGGCTGCCCACCGCGCAGAGCCGCCAGGCCGCGCGGGTGGTGCGGGCGGCGTCGTCCCGGTGGCCGGCGCCGAGCGCGCGGGAGAGCCGCACGCTGGTGCCGGAGCCGACCACCAGGACGAGCCCGAGCAGCAGGTTCTCCACGGTGCCGGCCAGGGTGACGGCGGCGACGGCCGCCCCGCCGAGGCCCGCCACCCAGAAGGTGCCGATCACCGAGGCGATCACGTTGGACAGCAGTTCGACGTAGACCGGTCCGGCCAGTGCGGCCAGTCGTCGCGACGGACGCCCGTGCATGCTTCCTCCCCGTTCCGCCACCGCCTGCCGGTGGCTCACCTCGAATAGAGATACCTCGTATCGAGGCACATCGACAAGAGGTAACATGGGGCGCGCCACAGGGCGCACTCCGACGAAAGGGCTTCGACCGTGCTGACCCTCGCGATCCTCGGCTTCCTGTACGACCAGCCGCTGCACGGCTACCAGCTCAAGTCCCGGATCACCGGCCTCACCGGCCACGTCCGACCGGTCAGCGACGGCGCGCTCTACCCCGCCATCGCCAGGCTGGAGAAGGCCGGACTGCTGCGCCGCCGCGCCGAACCGGGCACCGGGGCCGCACCGCGCCAGACGCTGGAGCTCACCGAGGAGGGCCGGGCCGAGCTGCGGCGCCGGCTGGCCGACCCGGAGCAGGCCGAGATCACGGACCAGATCCGCTTCTTCGCGCACGCCGCCTTCCTGCACCACCTCGCCGACCCGCCCGCGCAGGCGGCCGTGCTCCGGCGCCGGCTGGCGTTCCTGGACGAGCCGAGCAGCTTCTTCTACGACGGCGAGGGCCGCGCGGTCACCGCCGAGCTGGAGCCGAACCCCTTCCGGCGCGGCATGCTGCTCGTCGCCCGGGCCTCCACGGCGGCCGAGCGGGCCTGGCTGATGGAGACCATCACCGAGCTGGACGGCCGGGTGCACTGACCCGCGAGGCCGAGAACCCGGCCGGGCGCACCGACCCGTGAGGCCGGGGACACGACCCGGCGAGCGCCTTCGCACAGCAGCGCGAACGCGCGAAATCGCGCCGTTGCGAACCGGCTCCCAGTCGGCCTCCGCGTCGCTATGATGATCGGCCTCACGTCCACGGCATCCCCTCCGCGGCGTGAACCCGCCACCGCGCCCCGCCCGCCCTCCTGGAGGCCGCCGTGCCCACCGCCGAGACCACAGCCACCCGCCCCGCGCCACTGACCCGGGACGACATCCCCGGCTGGTTCTTCCGTCTCGACCGGGCGGCCTTCGGCCACCTGCTGGCGGCCCAGACCACGGCGGGCGCCACCGGCGACATCCTCGAACTCGGCAGCTACCTCGGCCGCAGCGCCGTCCTGCTCGGCGACCACCTCCAGACCGGCGAACGGCTGACCGTCTGCGACCTGTTCGACTCCGAGGCGGGCGACGCGGACAACGCCGCCGAGATGGCGATGTCCTACCGCAAGACCCTCACCCGGAGCGCCTTCGAGGCCAACTACCTCGCCTTCCACGGCGAGTTGCCGGAGATCGTGCAGGCGCCCACCTCGGTGCTGGCCGACGGCCGGATCCCGGCCGGGAGCTGCCGGTTCGTCCACGTCGACGCCTCCCACCTGTACGAGCACGTCGCCGGGGACATCGCGGTGACCAGGGCGGCGCTCGCCGACAACGGCGTCGTGGCGCTGGACGACTACCGCTCGGAGCACACCCCCGGCGTGTCGGCGGCAGTCTGGGAGGCGGTCTTCACCGGCGGCCTGCGGCCGGTGCTGCTCACCCCGATGAAGTTCTACGGCACCTGGGGCGACGCCGCGGCCGTCCGGCAGGTCCTGCTCGCCCGCGACTGGCGGGCCGAGGGCTACACGGTGGACGACGACACCATCGCCGGGGAGCCGGTGCTGCGGCTCAACTACCAGGTCAAGGCCCCCGTCCAGCAGTCCACCTCGCGCCGGCTGGCGCTGGACCTGCTGCCGCCGGTCGCCACCCGGGCGACCCGCCGGGTGCTCCGGACGCTGCGCGAGCGCCGCGCCGTCCGCCCCGTTCCGGCGTCCTGACGCACCGGCGCGCCGACGCGCGCCCGCAACTCCCCCCCGCCACGGCTACGCGCTCATCGCCGAGGTCGCGGGATTCTCCGGCGACCGGGCCGACCGGATCAGGGCGGTGGCGTGGATCTTCCACGCCACCGCCCTTTTCATATGTCTGACATATATTCAATTCCACGCCTCACTCGAATGAGTGAATCTCTCTTAAAGATTTGCCCACGGAACGTTAAAGGCCACATAGTGATGGCACCTCAGTTTGGTCTAGGGAAGACCAAGTTCAGGCAAAGCCACCGCGAGTGAGGAGAAGGCCATGTTCCACGGAACCACGGCGTCGGGCCACGGGCAGCGGCTCCGCGAGGAGATCGCGAGCCCGGGAGCCACGCCCCTCATCGGCGTCTACGACATGTACTCGGCCTCCATCGCGGCCGAGCACTACAACGGCATGTTCGTCTCCGGATTCGGCTTCGCCGCCTCCTACTACGGCCTGCCCGACATCGGATTCATCGCCTGGCCTGACATGGTCGGCTTCGTCGAACGGTTGCGCGGCGCCTTCCCCCGGCACCATCTCCTGGTCGACATCGACGACGGCTACGTCGATCCCGAGGTCGCCTGCCACGTCGTGCGCAGGCTCGAACGCATCGGCGCTTCCGGCGTCATCCTGGAGGACCAGAAACGGCCGCGCCGCTGCGGCCACGCCGACGGCAAACAGGTCCTCCCGCTGGAGGAGTACCTGGAGAAGCTGGACCTCGTCCTCGCCAACCGGACGGACCTCCTGGTGGTCGCCCGCACCGACGCCACCGAGGAGGAGGACATCCTGCGCCGCGCCCGGGCCCTCGCCGCCACCGACGCCGACGTGGTGCTGGTCGACGGGGTGCGCAGCGAGGACTGGATCCGGCGGATCCGGGGGGTCGTCGGCGACAAGCCGCTGCTGTTCAACCAGATCGCCGGCGGCAAGTCCCCCCGGCTGTCGCTCTCCGAGCTGACCGAGCTGGGGGTGGACGTCGCCATCTACAGCACGCCCTGCCTGTTCGCGGCCCACCGGGCGATGGACGAGGCGCTGACCGGACTGAAGGTGGCCGACGGGCGGCTGCCGGCCGGCGCCGGGGAGAGCCGGCAGATCGGCGTGCGGGAGTCCACCGAACTGCTGGAGCGGAACATCGCGCGCTCCCGCCCGTTCGCGGGGGTGACGGCGTGATGGCCGGGCTGCGCGGTCCCGCCCCGCCCCCGGCGGCCGCCGTCCTGCGGGCCACCGCGCTGGGGCTGGCCGGGGCGTGCGGCCTGCTCGCCGGCGCGGCGGCGCCTGCGGCGGCGGGCGGGGGGCTGATCACGCTCGTCGACAACTCCAACGCCGACTCCTGGGTGGAGATCGATCGCACCGCCAACGTCCAGAACGGCAGCGGCTCGGCGGGCAGCGACCACGACGGCGCCGGGTCTCTGGTGGGCGGCCTGCTCGGGTCCGGCCCGGGCGGGGCGGCGATCGGGGGTGGCCGATGACCGACGACACCGCCCGCCGGGGCCGGTGGCGCGGGCTGTGGCCGCGCCGGCTCGACCCGTACCTGGCCGCGCTCGCCGGGGCGGTCGGCCTGGCCGCCCTGTTTCCGGCTACCGGGGGCTCGGCGCGGGTGGCGGCAGTGGCCTGCAACCTGGCGGTGGCGCTGCTGTTCTTCCTCTACGGCGCCCGGCTCTCCGCCCGCGAGACGCTGGCCGGGCTGCGCCACCTGCGGCTGCACGGGCTGGTGCTCGCCGCCACCTTCGGCCTCTTCCCGCTGCTCGGGGCGGCCACCGCGCTGCTCACCCCCGTCCCGCTCAGCGGGCAGTTGCAGACCGGGGTGCTGTTCCTCTGCCTGCTCCCGTCGACGGTGCAGTCCTCGGTGGCGCTGACCGGCGCCGCCGGGGGCGACGTCCCGGCGGCGATCTGCGCCGGGACGTACTCCAGCCTGGCCGGGCTGCTGCTGACCCCGCTGCTGGCGGCCTGGCTCCTGGACGTGCACACCGCACTGTCGGCCGAGGGGCTGCTGCGGATCGGGGCCCAGTTGCTCGCGCCGTTCCTGCTCGGGCAGGTGCTGCGGCCGTGGATCGGCGCCTTCCTCACCCGGCACAGACGGGTGCTGACGCCGGTGGACCGGGGCTCGATCCTGCTCGTCGTCTACACCGCGTTCAGCGCGGCGACGGCTCAGGGCAGCTGGGGCCTGGCCACCCCGGGCGCCCTGCTCGGTCTGCTCGCGGTGCTGCTCGCCCTGCTGGCCGCCGCGCTCGCGGTCACCGGGCTCGGGGCACGGCTGCTGGGGCTCGACCGGCCGGCCACCATCGCGGCGGTGCTGTGCGGCTCGCAGAAGAGTCTGGCGAGCGGCCTGCCGATGGCCACCGTGCTCTTCGGGCCCCAGGCCGGGCTGCTGGTCCTGCCGTTGATGGCGTATCACCAGCTCCAGCTGGTGGTCGGCACCGTGCTCGCCGGCCGCTGGGCCCGCGCGCCGGACGCCACGCCCGCCGGGCAGGCCCCGCCCGCCGATCGGGTACCGGCCGCGCTCACGGGGCCGGGCGGGCCGCCCGTTCCCGGGTGAGCCGGCGCCTGGGGCCCGGCGCCTGGGGCCGACGTCTGGCCCCGGCGTCTGGGGCCAGCGTCTGGGGCCGGACGGCGGCACCCGGCCGCGGTGTCCAGCCGGGCGCCGCGGCCGGCAGCCGCTACCCGTTCCCGCAGGTCCGTACCGCTGCGGCGCGCGCGTAGTAGTCGGCGGCGTCGGCGGTGAAGCCGTCCTGTTCCGCGAGGCGGCCCGCGCGGTCGAAGTGGTGCCACGCCTCGCCGTTGCGGTCCAGGGTGGACAGGGCCCTCCCGCAGATGTCCAGGAGCATCGCGCGGCGCGCCACGACCTGGTCCTCCGGGGCAAGGTCGAGCGCGCACCGCGCGAGGGTGAGCGCCTTCGCCGGGCGCTCGTTCAGCAGGTGGTACCGGGCCAGGTAGTAGGTCGTGAGCATCTCGGTCTGCGGGCTGCCGGCCCTGCGGGCGAGCTGTGCGGCCCGCTCGTAGCCGAGGCCGGCCAGGTTCGTGTCGCCGAGTGCCTCCCGGGCCTGGGCCAGGTTGGCGGTGGCGATCGCCTCACCCTCGGTGTCGTCGGCGCGCCGGGCCAGGTCGGGCGCGCGCAGCAGGTGCGGCAAGGCCTCCTCGTACCGGCCGTTCTGCCCGAGGACCCAGCCGAGCAAGCTCCTGACGCGGGATTCCGCGTCGGCCTCGGCCAGTTCGACGGCGGAGCCGAGGGCGTGGCCGAGCGGAGCCTCCCAGTCGGCTCCGGGCTGCTGGACGACCAGGGGCCACAGCAGCAGGGCGAGTCGCCACGCCCGGTGGTGGTGCCGGCCGGCGGCGGCCGCCGCGGTGGCGGCGACGAGGTTGCGCCGTTCCCTGGCGTACCAGGCCATGGCCTCCTCCCGGTCGGCGAAGACGGGCGTCGACACCGGCGTCCGGAAGTCCTCCGGGAGCCGGCAGCAGGGTTGGCTGCCCGCCACCGCCGCGCTCGCGGCGGCCAGGGCGGCGTACAGGTAGTGGTCGAGGAGCGGAAGGAGGCGGTCACCCCCGGGGGCGGGGCCGAGCGAGCGGGCGAACAGCCGGATGAGTCCGTGCAGGGCGTAGCGGTCGTGCCCCCGCTCCTCCACCAGGTTGGCGGCGACGAGGCGTTCCAGCACCGCGCGGCTGCCGGCCGGGCTGTCGTCCGCCAGCGCGGCGACCGCCGCCACGTCGATGTCGGGGCCGAAGTGGTGGGCCAGCAGCCGGAGGACGGCGACCGCGTCCGGCGGGAGGTGGTCCACGCTGACGCGCAGGACGGAGGCGAAGTCGATGCCGTCCACCGCGAGGAAGGAGATCCGCCGCTGCCCGTCGCGGAGTTCCTCGACCGCGTCGCCGAGCGAGCGCTCGGGTCGCACCGCCAGCCGGGCCGCCGCCAGTCGCAGGGCCAGCGGCAGCCCGTCGCACAGCCGCACCAGGCGCCCGGCGGCGTCCGGTTCCGCTCCGACCCGGTCCGGGCCGAGGATGCGGGCGAACAGTGCCTCGCCCTCCCCCGGCCCGAGCCGGTCCAGCAGCAGCGGGCGGGCGCAGTCGCCGGCGACCAGGCTCTCCAGCCGGTTGCGGCTGGTGACGACGGTGGCGCAGCCGTGGGCGCCGGGGAGCAGCGGGCGGACCTGGTCGTAGCTCAGCGCGTCGTCGAGGATGACCAGGAGGCGGCGGTTGCGGAGCAGCGAGCGGTAGAGCGCCTCGGCTGCGGCGGTGTTCTGCGGGATGTCGTCGGGCTGGATGCCGAGCGCGCCGAGGAAGTCCCGGATGACGAAGGCGGGGTCGGCGATCGGGGCGGTGTCGATGAAGCCGCCGAGCCGGGCGAAGAGCACGCCGTCCGGGAAGTCCGCCGCGGCCTGTTGGGCCCAGTGGGCCACCAGCGCGCTCTTGCCGATCCCGGCCGGCCCGGTGACCAGGCAGATGGGCGAGTCGTGTGCGGTGTGCCGCACGGCCGCGTCGAGGGCGGCGAGTTCACGCTTGCGCCCGGTGAAGCCGGCCGGTCGGCGGGGCAGCAGGAGCGGTCGCCGCAGGTCGTTCGCGCCCGGCTGCCCCGTGTGTCCCGCGCCGCGGTGCGCGTCCGCTGGACGGCGGGTGTCGGCCTGGCGGCGGGTGGCCTCCTGGCGGTGCGCGGCCTGCTGCCCGTGGGGGTCCCCGGGCCGGTGCGTGTCCTCCCGTCGGCGTGCGGCGCGTGGCGGGCTGAGGATCCGGTCGTAGGCCTCGACCATCGCGGGGCCCGGGTCGACGCCCAGTTCGTCACCGAGCAGTCGGGCCGTCCGGTGGTAGAGCTCGATGGCCTCGGCCTGCCGGTTCGTCGCCAGCAGGGCGTCGAGCAGGAGCGCCACCAGGGATTCGCGCAGCGGATGCCGGTCCGCCGGGCCCCGCAGCACCGCGACGGCCTCTTCGGCGCGCCGGCCCGCGGTCAGCGCCTGGCCGAGCTCCTCCACCGCGCCGAGCCGCGCCTCCTCCAGTTCCGCTGCTGCGGCGACGACCGGGGGTGTGCCGCAGAGTCCGGCGAGCGCCGGGCCGCGCCAGAGCGCGAGGGCCTTGCGCAGCGCCGGGATCCCGGCCGGTGCGCCGTCGCCGGTGCGCGCTTCGGCGACGGCGGCGCGGAACCGCTCGCCGTCGATGTGGTCGGACGGCGCCTGGAGGAGGTAACCGTCACAGGCGGTGGCGATGGTGACCGGGCCCACGGGGTGCAGCAGCCGGCGGAGTTGGGAGACGTGCCCCTGGATCACGGTCTTGGCGTGTCTGGGCGGCTGCTCGCCCCACAGGGCGTCGGTGAGGCGGTCGTTCGTGACCAGCGCGTCGTTGGCGAGGAGCAGCATCGCCAGCAAGGTCCGGCGTTTCGGTGGCCCGATCTCGACAAACTGCCCGTTGCACCGGACTTCCACCGGTCCGAGCAGCCGGAATTCCAACAAGGGTCCCTCCCCACTGCCGATCACCTGCGCAATGGGTAAGGCTACCCTTGTCAGTGGACACTCACGCGCACACCCCCGGCTGCGGAGGAGCGGTCAGGGGTGCACACGAGAACGGCGTCCACGGTCCGCCGCCCGCCCACTCAGGTGGTGTCGACCCTGACCGTAACCCGCCCTCGACTGATGGGCGTCACCGGACGTAGTAGGCGCGGTTGTGGGCGGCGACCGGCGGGGACTGGTAGGTCCAGACCCCGGCGGCCGGGGCGTCGGCGATCAGGTGGGCGAGGTCGCGGGCGGACTCCTCCGCGGGGTTGCCGAGGTCGAGCCGGACACGGTCGGCGGTGCGGTCGTCCAGGGCGTAGTAGCGGTAGGGGTGGTAGACGTTGAGCGGGCCGGCGAGCAGCTTGCCCTCGTCGTCGGTGCCGTAGCCGGTGATCGGGGTGTTGTTGACGGATTCGGCGGTGAGGCCGATCAGGTTCACGTCGAGGGCGAGGAGTTGCTCGTCGTGGCGGCGCAGCCCGTCCTCCCCGAGGGTGGCCCGGCGGCAGGAGACGGACCAGCGCTCGCGCACGGCGGGGGCGTTGAGCGAGGGCAGCGCGGTCTCGAACCAGCCGGGGTGCTTGGGCTCGGCGTACAGGCGGCGCCCGGCGTCGATGGCGAGCGGGTTGTCGCACAGGACGTGCAGGCGGGCGATCCCGAGCAGCTTGGTCTGGTCGTAACCCCGGGCGTACTGGCCGTAGTTGAGGACCGGGAGGCGGTCTCCGGCGAACACCGGGTGGGCGACCAGGTTGATCTCCAGCTCCTCCGTGATGCCACCGCCGTTCGGGTACTGGGCGAAGTACAGCTGGTAGTTGAGGGACACGCAGGCCCCGCCGTCGAACACGGCGGCGGTCAGGCCGGGGTGGCGCTTGCCGAGCAGTTCGCGCGCCCGCTCGGGCTCGACCAGGTAGTCGACGCCGATGTTGTGCAACGCGCCGTAGTGGAAGGGCAGGTGGTACGGCTCCGGTACGGGCGGGAGCGGCAGGCCGGTCATGGTGTCTCCGGAAGGGCGGGCGAACAGGTGGCGGGCGAAGGAGCGACGGACGAAGGGGTACCGGCGACGGACACCGGGCGGTGCAGGTCCAGCAGGTCCTGGTGGATCCGGTCGGCGCTGCGCAGGGCGAGGGCGGCCATGGTGAGCGAGGGGTTGGAGGTGCCGAGCGAGGGCATCGAACCGCACCCGACGGCGTACAGGTTGGGGTGGTCCCAGCAGCGCTGCCAGTGGTCGACGACGGAGGTGGCGGGCGAGTCGCCCATGACGTGGGTGCCGCCGGCGTGGCCCGCGCCCCGGTACCCGTAGGCGGTTCCCAGGTGTTCGAGGCGGCCCGGCCACTGCGGACCGGCCGGGTAGGCGGTGTGGTCCTCGGCGCCGAGCAGGGCGAACAGCTGGTCGGAGACGGCCCGGGCCGAGACCATGCCCGCGCGGACGTACTCGTCGAGGTCGTAGCGGACGGCCGGGCCGGGGAGGCCGAGCGGATCGCGCCGGTCCGGGTCGAGGGTGACCCGGTTGGCCGGGTCGGCGGGCTGCTCCAGCTCGAACTGGAGCGAGAACTGACGGCCGAGCCGGTCCCCAAGGCGTGCCCGCAGCTCCTTGCCGCGCAGCCCGGCGGCCAGCAGTGCGGCCGTCTCCGCCTCGGGGGAGCCACCGGCCCAGGACCAGCCCCAGTTGCCGATCTCGATCCGGAACGGGGCCCGGCGGGCGCGGGCCGGGCCGAAGCGGAAGGCCTCCAGGCCGCTGGTGGAGCCGGGCCCCCGGTAGGGGCCGACCTGGCCGGGCATGAGCCCCCAGGTGAGCAGCGCCGGGTGGTCCATCAGGTTGCGGCCCACCTGGTCGCTGCGGTTGGCCAGGCCGGACAGGAGCAGCAGCCGGGCGTTCTCGACGGCGTGCGCGGCGAGGACGACCAGGTCCGCGTCCACCCGGTGGGCCGCGCCGCCGGCCAGGTACTCCACCCCGGTGGCGCGCCCGGTCACCGGGTCGGCGAGCACCTTGGCCACCACGGCCCCGGTGCGCAGTTCGACGCAGGGCGCCCAGCGGGCCTGGGTGCGCAGCGGCGTGTACTTGGCGCCGGTCGGGCAGACCGGGACGCAGCTGGCGCTGCCCGCGCAGGGCGGGCCGAAGCTGTCCCCGGGCCGGGTGGGCAGGCCGTTGCGGGCGTGCGGGGTGCCGGTGACGGCAAGCCGGGCGGGGCCGGGCATGGCTGGGTCGCGGACGGTCCGGCCGTCGAGGGCGTGGGCGAGCCGGCGGTCGAGGTGACTGGCCGGGATGGCCCGCATGGGGAAGGCGTAGTCGTCCGGGATCGGCAGTCCGACGGCGCGGCGCTGCTCCCCGGCGTCGGCGGCGATGCCGAGTTCGTGTTCGGCGGCGCGGTAGTACGGCTCCAGGTCGTGGTAGCCGATCGGCCAGTTGCGGCCGCGGCCGAGGTCGCCGGTGCGGAAGTCCTCGGGGTGCATGCGGGGGGTGAGGCCGGTCCAGAGCAGTCCGGTGCCGCCATTGGCGCGCAGGTAGCCGCTGGCGTAGGGCAGCGGGCCGTCCTGCCGGAGGTGTCCGGTGGCGGTGAAGCCGCCGCCGGGGAGCCCGGTGAGGTCGGTGACGTCGAGGGACGGGGCGTCGGGGTGGTGCGGGTAGGGCGAGGTGGGCGGGCCGCCGCCGGCCGCGCGGAAGGCGGCGGCGGTCTCGGGCCCGGAGGGCGCGGCCCGGCCGGCTTCGAGGACGAGGACCCGCCGGCCCTGCGCGCCGAGGCGGTGGGCGACCAGCGTTCCGGCGAAGCCGGCGCCGACCACGACAACGTCCCAGCGGGCGGTCACCGTTCCTCGCCCCCTCGGGGTGCCTCGGCCCAGCTGCCGTGGCCGGGGGCGGCGGCGCCGGGCGGGTCGGCGCGGAAGGTCCGCCAGGCCAGGCCCTGGTCGTAGGCGCGGGCGGAGCTGGGGGTCTCGCCCGGCCAGGCGCCGACGTACCAGAGGTGGACCAGGGCGTGGTCGTCGCGGACCCGGTGGGCCAGGGCGGTGCGGTGGTGCTCGTGCGCCATGCCGGTGGCGCGCAGCTCGGGCTCGTCGAAGCCGGTCAGTTCGGCGCAGACGCGCAGGAACTCGTCGAAGTCGGCGAGGTCGTCGGACGCCCCGAACTCGGCGAGGCAGTCAACGGCAGGACGGTCGTCTGGCACGGACAAGCGGGCACCCCCACGGTCGTCGACGGTGGCCAAGACATGACAGACCGTGGGGTGGGTGAAGTCGGCGGCCCGTCACGGTCTGCCAGCGCGATCCTGCCGCCCGCCGTCGTCACCGGGAACCCGTTGCCCGAATGTGCCCGGTCTTGGCCGTCTCCTGCCCGATCGGCCGCCCACCGCGTTCGGTCGGCGGCTGTTTCCGGTCGGGGAGCGGGGGCTGGCGAGGGTACGGCGAGAGGCCCGGCGGGGCCGGGCGGAGGTCCGACGAGGGGTACGGCGGGGGTCAGCCGAGGGCGCGGACGGCCGCCAGGACGTCGAGGCCCAGCTCCGGGTCCGCCTCCTCCGGCAGGCTGACGGACAGCCGGTCGACCAGGCCCACGTACCGCCGGGTCAGCTCGCGGGCGACGTCCTCGACCGGACCGGACACCGCGAAGGTGTCGAACACCTCGTCGTCGATCAGTGCGGCCATCTCCGCCCAGCGGCCGCGCACCGAGTGGGTGTGCAGTTCCTCCTGGAGCCCCTCCCACCCGTGCTGGGCCAGCACCGGACGGTAGGCCGGGGTGGAGGCGTAGAACGCCAGCCGCTCCCGCACCCCGGCCCGGTTGGCCGCCAGTTCCTCCTCCGTCCGACCGGTGGCGGTCAGCACACTGCCGGCGACCTCGAACGGCCGCGCCGTCCACGGGGCGCCCTCGGCCTCGGCCTGCGCCCGGGCCCCGGTCAGACCGGGCAGCACCTGCTCGGCCAGGTAGGCGGGCGACGAGAACGGGTGGCTGAGGAACCCGTCGGCCACCGCCCCGGCCGTCCGGGTCATCAGCGGCCCGACGCCGGCCAGCAGGATCCTCGGCACCCCGGCGGGGACGGGGTCGGGCGAGAAGACCGGCGTCATCATCGTGTGGGTGTAGAACTCGCCCCGGAAGCGCAGCCGTTCGCCGGTCTGCCAGCTGTGCCAGATCGCCCGCACCGCGTGCACGTACTCGCGCATCCGCGCGGCCGGCCGGTCCCAGGGCATCCCGAAACGCTTCTCGATGTGCGGCTTGACCTGCGAGCCCAGCCCGATGACGGCCCGTCCGCCGGAGGCCGCGTGCAGCCCCCAGGCCTGGTAGGCGAGCGTCATCGGGGTGCGGGCGAAGGCCACCGCGATGCCGGTGGCCAGCTCGATCCGCTCGGTCCGGTCGGCGGCGCGGGCCAGCTGGAGGAACGGGTCGTACGCGGTCTCGGCGACCACCAGGCGGTCCATGCCCCGGCGTTCGGCCCGCTCGGCGGCGTCGAGGATCCCCGCCGGGTGCCCGGAGGCGGTGGCGTCGAGACGGAAGGCGGGGGGTCGGTGCATGGCGGTGCTCCTGGGCGCGGGCTGCGGCGGTACCCGGGTAGCCTCCCACGCCAGCACCCGGGCCCACCTCCGCAGCCTGCCCTCAGCGTTTGAAGAACTCCACCTCGGCCAGCGCGATGGGGATTCCGGGCCCCGTCCCGGCGGCGGCGCGGACGACCATCGTCACCTTCACGACGTCGCTGACGCCGGTCAGCACCGTCTGCGGGCCCGGCTTGTCGTTCAGCGTCACCTTCTGCTCGTGCACCTTGCCGTCCGAGGTCGTCATCCGCAGGTCCAGGGCGGTGGGCCGGGCCTGCTGCTGGAACTGCTGCGGCTCGGTGGAGGAGCCGGTGTGGATGATGACGTCCACCAGCCGGAACGGGCGGGCGAAGGGGAAGCTGATCGAGTCCCCGACGTTCGGCGCCCCCCAGTAGGTGTTGCTCAGCCCGTCGACGGTCAGTTTCGCGGGATGGCCCTCGACCTCCGCGCTCGCCGCCGCCCCCGTGGGGGAGATCGCCGAGGCGTCGCGGAGCTTGTCCAGCACGTCCTCGTAGATGTTCCGCCCCGCCGGGTAGAACAGCACCCCCGCGACCACCAGCGCCGCCAGCACGAGCAGTGCGATCATCCGGCGCAGGGTGCGGCCGGAGCCGCCGATGCGCACGCGGCGCCGGAACGGCCAGCGGGTGCGCCACCACGGCAGGGCCGCCACGAGTTCGGTGGGGGTCAGCGGCTCCGCGCACCGCCGGCAGAACTTCCGGTCGGGCCGGTTGGGCGTGCCGCACCGGGGGCAGGGCGGGCCGACCTGGGCCTCGTCGGCCGCGGCCGGGCGGACGATCGGGCGGGGCGCGACGGGCTTGGCGGGCTGCACCGCCACCGGGTCCGCCGCCGGCTGCCGGGCGGCCGTGGGCTGCGGCGGCACCGCACCGGGGCGGACCGGCGGCACCTCGGAGGCGGGTGCGGGCTTGGGCGTGGCTGCGGGCGCAGCAGCGGGCGCGGCGGCGGACGGCCTCGCCGGCTCGGCGGGCCGGGCGGCTGGCGGTTCGGCGGGCGCCGCGGACGGCCGCACGGGCGGTTCCTCGCGGGCCGCGCCGACGGGCGGAGCAGCGGGCGGGGCGGCAGCAGGCGGCGCGGCGGCAGCAGGCGGCGCGGCGGCGGGCGCAGCGGCGGCAGCAGGCGGCCCGGCGGCAGAGCCGGGAGCCGCCGAGGTGGCGGCAGCCGCCCCCGACCAGCCCAGGTAGGCACCGCAGTTACCGCAGAAGTCGTCCCCGTCCTCGTTGGCCACTCCGCACTCGGGACACGTACGCATTGCTCAGCTCTCTTCCGCACCGAGTGGACCGAGTGGACCGGATGAACCAGGTGGACCGGACGGACCAGGCGGCCCGGACAGGACCTCCACCCGGCAGGTCAGGTGCACCGGGCAGGACGCCCGGACGACCGCCAGCACCTGCTCCTCGTCCACCGCCGGGGTGCGCTCGGGCCAGACCCGCACCAGCAGTTCCCCGGAGGGCGCGGGCGGCAACTCCGCGCCCGCGGTGGTGGACCAGGCCACGCCGCCGCCGTCCACGATCTGCGCGCCGACGCCGAGGATCAGCCGCAGCCGTTCCCGGAGCCCGCGCCGGGTGCCCCGCCACCGGTGCAGTTCGACCGCGCGGCCGACCACGGCCCGGCGGACCTCCTCCGGCCAGGCCGGGTCGGTCTCGACGGCGACCCAGTCCGCCAGCCACTCGACGAAGTCGGCCGGGGCCAGGCGCGGTTGGAAGTAGGCGGGCAGGTTGTCCAGGGTGGCGAAGACCGGGGCGAGGACGGTGTCCAGGCCTGCGGTGAACCGCTGGGCGAAGTCGTCCTCGGCGTAGAGCGCGGGCAGGAGTTCGCCGATCGGATGCGGGCTGGGCAGCCCGGGGACGGCCGCTCTGCTCATCGCTGACCGTCCGCCGGGAGCGCGGCGACCACGACCTGGTGCTGGTGCGAGAAGACCAGCGCGTCCGGGGCGACGTCGACCCGTTCGGCGGGCGCGCCCCGGCGCCCGGTGATCGGATCCGCCGGGAAGAGCCGCAGTTCCTCGACCGCCGTGACCCCGGCCACCTGCTGGAGCACCGCGAACACCTCCCCGTACTGCACGGCCCGGCCGAACGGCCAGCCCCTTCCGTCGGCGCCGCCGCGCAGCGGGTTGAGGTGCCGGAACAGGGCCGCGAGCGCCGCCTCCCGGACCCGGTCGCCGTCCGGGGAGCGGGTCGCGAGCCGGGCGACCACCGTCACCCCCTGGTAGTCGGGCGGTTGGACGACGAGCCGGGTGCCGACGAGCCGCCGCTCGTCCAGGGCCGACGCGATGGCCGACAGCACCTGCTCGCCGGGGATCAGCTGCTCGAACCGCAGGCGGTCGCCCTCGTCCGCGACCGCGTCGGGGACCACCAGCACCCGCACCGCGCCCGCCTCCCCGGCGACGGCCGGCGCGCAGCGCACCCGGGCCGCCGAGGGGGCGGCCTGCCGGGCGATCAGCTCGAAGTCCCCGGCGGTGACGGCCCGTTCCTGGAGCCGCAGCAGGTGGGGGGCGCGCACCTTGGCGTTCTCCACCGTCTCGCCGTCGACCCCGCCCCTGGCCGCCTCGCGGTTGTCGACCCTGGCCACGTACGGGACGGAGCTGCGCAGCACCGTGATCGTCGCCCGGGCGACGTTCCCGGCGGTGCCGCCGCCCGTGCGGTAGTGCGGTACCCGCAGGTGTGCGCCCTTGGGCGGCACCGCGCCGAAGGCGTGCAGGCCTCCGTCGGGTTCCCGGACGGCGGGCGGGAACGCGAACTCGCCCGTGGTCGCGTCGATCACCACGTGCCGGTCGGTCGGCGCCGAGTCGCCGAAGTGCTCGACGGCCGTCCACCGCTCCCAGCCGTCGCCGGCCGCGACCTCGACCACCGGGGGCCCGCCGTCGAGCAGGACGGGCGGCCTGGCGAGCCGGAAGCGCTGGCCCGCGACGCCCTCCGAGGTGCCGAGCGGCGCGTCGGTCACGGTCTGGGCGTGCACGACAGTCGCGGTGCCGCCGACCGTGAACACCTCCGCGCGGCGGATCGTCGGGGACTCCGCGTAGAACGGCTGGCCCGGCTCCGGCGCGGACACCCGGCAGCGCAGCCAGCCCGCCCGGCGCCCGGCGACCACCGAGGCGACCTGCCCGGCGGGCACGAACACCACCACCTCACCGGGCCGGTTGAGGCCGCCGGTGGTGTCGGAGCCGGTCTCGCAGGCGATCCACCGCGCGCCGTCCCACACCTCCCACGCCAGCGGGGGCTGGCGCGGGTCGACGCCGACGCCCTCGACCCGGCTGTCCAGCCGGACGACGAGGATGCAGCGCGGCACGACGACGGGCAGCGCGAACAGCATGGCGTCCCCGACCTGGGGGCGCGGCTGGAAGCACGGCACGTCCACCCCGTCGGCCAGCCGCGCCGTGGCGTCGGTCTGCTCCCCCGCGGCGGAGACGGTGACCAGCCGGTCGAGGGAGCTGGGGACGACGGGCAGGTCCTCGGCGGTGGAGAACACCACCGCCTCCTCGGTCTCGGTCCGCAGCGTGGACACCTCGGTGCCCGCCCGCAGCAGCACCGTCTCGGGCTGCGGGGCCGACAGCCAGAAGTCGACCTCCGCGGTCGCCGCGGCCGGCGGGAAGAGCCGGACGCCCAGCAGGTCGAGGAAGGCGGAGTAGTTCTTCTCCGGCACCCGGTTCAGCCGGTAGAGCAGCTGGTCCACCATGTACGCGAAGGTCTCGATCAGGGTGACCCCGGGGTCGGACACGTTGTGGTCGGTCCACTCCGGGGCCCGCTGTTGGACGAACCGCTTGGCCTCGTCGACGAGTTGCTGGAACCGGCGGTCGTCCAGGTTCGGGGAGGGCAGCGCCATCAGCTCGCTCCCCCGGTCACGCCCAGGGCACCCGGGACGTCCTGGACGTCCGGGGCGTCCGGCGAGCTCGGGATGGTGTAGAAGGGAAAGACCAGGTTGCGGCGGTCGTTGGTGGACCGCACGGTGTAGTGGACGTCGATGTAGAGCGTGCCGTCGTCGACGGTGTCGAAGGCGATCACGACGTCGTCCACCTCGATCCGCGGCTCCCAGCGTTCCAGCGCGGTGCGCACCTCGCGCGCGATCCGGCCCGCCGTGCCGCCGTCGCTCGGCGCGAACACGTACTCGTGGATGCCGCAGCCGAACTCCGGGCGCATCGGCCGCTCCCCGGGGGCGGTGCCGAGGATCAGCCGGATGGCCTCCTCGATCTCCCGGTCCCGGTCCACCATGCCGATGCCGCCGGTGGCGTTCACCCGCAGCGGGAAGGCCCAGCCTCGCCCGATGAAGCCGCTCACGCGACGCCCCCGATCAGCACGTTGAGGGCGCCGGTGACGATCTTCGCGCCGCAGGCCGTCTGGTCACCCATCCGCGCCGCGGGCAGCCCCCCGATCAGGACCAGGCCCCCGGCCGCCGCCTTGGGGCTGGGCATGACGACGTTGCCGGGCCCGAGTTCCACGTGCGGCACGCACACGTGCAGGCTGCCGGTGACGGCGGCCGGGCGGCCGCCGATCAGCACGGTCGCCGCCGCGAGGGCGCCTGGTGGCGGGGTGGTGATGGCACCGCCGTCGCTGGTGGTGTCACCCATCCGGGCTGCGGGGGGCATCTGCGTTCTCCAATCGGATGGTTCGAGGGGGCCGGAGGGTCTAGCCGTACTGACGGTGGTTCAGCTGACGGTGACTCAGTTGATGCGCACGAGAGCCGCCTTGAGCACCGCCAGCGCGCCGCCGTCCACGGTGACCCCCGTACGGCCGGTGACGTTCACCGATCCCCCGCGTAGGTTCACCGCCCCGGCGCCGGCGTCGATGGTGATGCCGGTGGAGGACAGCCGCACCGAACTCGCCGCCGCCGCACCGGCCGCGCCGAAGACGGTCAGGACGATCTCGCCGCGCTGCTCGTCCAGCCGCACCTCCAGCTTCCGGTCCCCGCTGGCCAGCCGGACGCCGGACTGGCCGCCCGGCACGTCCAGCAGTTCCAGGCGGTGGCCCGAACGGGAGACCAGCGAGCGGCGGTTGACCTTCCCGCCGGCCGGGTCGACCAGCGGCACCTCGTGCGGCGAGGGCTTGTCGACGCCGTTGTAGAGGCCGCCCAGCACGTACGGGCTGTCCAGGCTGCCCTGCTCGAAGCCGACCAGCACCTCGTCGTTCACCTCGGGGCTGAACACACCGCCGCCGCCCTGCCCGCCCCACTGAACGGTGCGCACCCAGTCGGAGACGTAGGTGTCGTCCAGCCACGGGAACTTCAGCCGCACCCAGCCGCGTTGCGCGCCCCCCGGCTCCCGGATGTCGGTGACCACGGCGACGGCCAGACCGGGCATCCGCGGCCCGCGCGGCACCGCACTGCCCCCGGCGACGAGCCCCGCGAGGGAGCGGTCCGGCGCCGCGCTGACCACCACAGTCGTCCGGTAGCCGCGGAAGGGCTCCAGCAGGTGGCGCACCGCGGTGGCCGTGTAGCGGCCCGAGAAGGCGGCGCCGACGTTGCCCAGGGCGACCGGAACGCCCGCCCGCAGCTTCGGGTTGCCCTCGACGACCACCTCCAGCTCGCCGAACCCGGCGGCCACCGAGGCGGCGACCGACCCGGCCGCGGCCGCCGTCTCCGCCTGCGTGCGGTACGGGGTGTCGGTGACGGTCATCCGCGCCTGCCCCGAGAAGGCGGCGGCCGCCGTCGACGGGCTCATCCCGGGCCGCACCGTCTCGCTGGCCACCGACGGCTCCGTGGCGACCAGGGCCTTCTTGGTGAGGACGTTCCAGCCGCGCACCTCGACGGTGTCCGCCCCGCCGCCGCCCGTCAGCACACCGCGCAGCTCCAGCAGGTTGCGGCCGTACTCCAGGACCAGCGGGTTCTGCGGAGCGGGCGTCGAGGGGGCCGGGGCCGAGGAGGCCTGCTCGGGCTTGACGAACTCCAGCAGCCCCTCGTCGTCCGCCCGCACCTGCGCGCCGCTCTCCTGCGCCAGGTACTGGAGGAACTCCCAGTCCGAGACGTTGGCCTGCGACAGCTGCTCGTGGACGACGGGGAACGCGTCGACCCGGCCGCAACCGAGCCCGGCGCCCGCGGCGACCTGACGGACGATGTCCGCCGTCGACATGTTGCGGAACGCCTTCACCCGGCGCCCGCGCATCAGCCGGTGGGTGATGGCGGACGCCCGCACCACGGTGAACGAGCCGGTGGTGTCCACGTCCAGCTCCAGCGCCGTCACCTCGCCGGTGAACAGCCGCACCTGCGCGTTGCCCTGCACCGTCATCACGGAGACCCGCAGCCGGGTGCCGATGGTGACCCCGGTCGCGGAGAGGAAGGTGTGGTCCGCGTCGCGGAACATCAGCACGGCCGTGTCGGGCAGGCCCGTGCTCTCCTCGATGTCGCAGGAGACCAGCTGGGCCGCCCAGACCGGCGGCAGCGGGCCGGGCGCCTCGACGATCGGATCCGCGGCGAAGGAGCGGCCGCCGCGTGCCTCGGGAGTGGTCATGACCGCCCTCCTCGGGTGGGCTCGTCGATCCCCGGCACGATCAGTTCCACCCCGGGGACGAGCACCATCGGGTCGTCGATGTCGTTGGCCTCGGCGATGGTGCGCCAGGCGGTCGCGTCGCCGTACTCGCGCCAGGCGAGCAGCGGCAGGCTGTCGCCCGCGATCACCCGGTGGGTGCTGCGCGCCTCCATCGAGCCGGAGGTCGGGTTCTGGCCCGGCGTGTCGACACTGGCCTCGTCGATGGTGAACGAGCAGGTGGCCCGCAGCGGCTTGCCGTCGACGTCGAACAGCGAGTAGGTGACCTGAAGGCCGGTCAGCACGCCGTTGAACGACGTCGTCGACGACGTGCCCCAGTCCAGCCGGATCCACGGGCTCGCCGGCTTCTTGCGCGCCAGGCTGGCCGGAGTCGGCACACAGGCCGTCATCAGCTGCTCCACCGCCTTTTCCACGGAGTCGTCATGGGTCGCCGTCGCATCGAGGAACACCTCCATGGACAGCGAGCGGGGCCCGCTGCCGACGAACTCGGGCAGCGCGGACTCGGCGGCCATCCGGGACGGGGTGCGGCGCCACTCCGAGGACTTCCGCAGCACCAGGCTCGACGGGTTGAACTGAAGCGGGAGCCTCGCGATCACCCCGCCGGGCTGGGCACCGACCGTCGCCGGCGGCTCCATGATGGCCAGTTGGGCCCGGGTGACACTCGCGGGGACGTCTGACATCCCGCACCTCCTTCCGTTCGTCGTCCGATGGGTGGCCTGCGCCGGGTGCGGCGCGCCGTCACGATGACGGGCGCAGCCCGGCGTGGGCGATCTCCAGGGACTCCATCGCCGCCTGCGAGTTCGCCGGGTCGAACGACGGGCCCTGCCAGCGGACGGGCACGATGCCGAGCACCTGCCAGCTGACGATGGGGCTCAGGTCGGGCCGCAGGGCCACGATTTCACCGTTCTTGGGCTGGACCCGCCGCACGGTCTCGTCCAGCCAGCGGGCGATCTTGACGGTGTCCGCGGTGACCGCGCGGGTGAGCGTGATGTTCGACCAGGTGATCCGGCCCGGCAACTGCCAGGAGAACCCGTTGTTGCCGCCCTCGGCGTACTGGTGGATCTCGACCTCGGCGCCCAGCCCCGAGCACGTCGTGAACTCGCCCAGATCGTTGCCACCGATCGTGAGCTTGAAGAACACGCTCGTCGCGAAGATGTTGTCGGTCATTCCTGCCTCCGTCGCCCTGCCCGCCTACCACCTGCCACCTGCCACCTGCCACCTGCCACTGCCCGTCTGCCCACCGCGCCCCGAGCGCTCAGCGACGGCCGTCGTACGGCCGCCCGGCGCGCTCCCTACCCCTGCGCAACTCCGCGCGCAGCAGCCGTCCGACGGGCTCGATCAGGCGCCGGGCCAGTTCGTCGAGGTCGGCCCCCGACGTGGGCCCGGTCGACGATCCGCCGCCCGGCTGAGCGGGCGGGGCCGCGGTCGGCGGCGGGGACGAGGCGGTGGTCTGGACGGTCACCGGAGTGCGGGCCGGTACGGCGGTCAACGGCACCCCGTGCAACCCCGCCTGCTCCGCCACCCGTTGCAGCACCCGGGCGGTATCCGTCGACGGCCGCGCCGGCCCGGACGACCCTGAGGACGAACCCGCGCCGTCCCGCGACGGCGCGGTCCACGACCACGACCCGGTGCGCAACAGCGACTCCCCGCCCGCCCCCGGTCCGCCGAAGCCGCCCCCCGCGACGCCCGGAGCCCAGGCGCCACCGCCCGGCAGCGGAGGCGCCGCGGACGCGGGCACGGCCGGGCCGGCGGGCCCGGCGACCGGCAGCCGCTGGACCATCGCGGGGACCGCCGGGGACGCCGGGGCGCTCGGCGGGGCGCTCGGCGGGGTGAGTCGCACCAACGGCACGCTCGGAACACGACCACCCGAGGAGGCAACGGACGCGGACACAGGACGCCCCCCGCGACCGGCGGGGACGGCGGGGGCTGCGACAGGCGTCGACGCATCGGCGGAGAACACCGGTCGCACGGTCGGCTCGACCGGGCCGGGGGCGAGGGCAGAGCCGGCAGCAGCGGCAGCGGCAGGGCCGGCGGACACCGAACGCTGCACGCTCGCAGCGCGCCCGGCACGGGAGGCGCCCACGGCCGCCGGGCCGGCATCGGCCACGACGACCGGGGGTGCTGGACGCTCCCCGCGCCGCACCCGACCGGCGGGAACCACGACAGGCACCGCAGCACCTCGCGGCTCCGCCGACCGGACACCCGGCTCGACAGAGCTCGGACCGCCGGAGACCGAACGCTGCACCGCCGGACCACGGCCGCCACGCTCCACAGCCGGCGGCGGCACGGGAGTCTCCCCGTGCCGCGCCCGCCCGGCCGGGGCGATGGCGGGCGCTACGGGCTGCCCGTCCGGCGCCTCCGGGCGAGGTCCCCCGGCCGTCGTCGAACGCTGCACACCCGCCCGCCCCGCAGGAGGAGCGCCGCGCTCCGACCGGCGCGCATCCGCCTCCATCGGGCCAGTTCCGGGGCCGGCAGCCACCGGACCGGAGCCACCAGTCGCCGGACCCCGCACACCTGCACGCCCCGAGGGGGCACCACCGCGCCCCGACGGCCGCGGCCCCTGCGCCGCCGAGCCGGCCGACGCCGACGAGCGCGCGTCCGCCTGCACCGGGCCGGCGCCGCCGGCCACCGAACGCTGCACGCTCGGACGCCTCACGGCAGCAGAACGCCCCACCGCGCCCGAGCCGGCAGAGTCCGCAGAGCTGCCGGACGCCGATCCCCGCGCACCCGCACGCGCCACCACGGCACCCCGCGCACCCGGCACCGCCGGGGCGGTGCCTTCCGGGTCCGACGGGGATTCCGGGGACGCCGGGCGCGCAGCGTCGGGTCGGCCCGCCTGTACCCGTCGGGGCAGGCGCAGGACGGCGGCGGCCCGGTGCCGCCAGCTCGCGGGTGCCGCCGGCTCCGGGGCCGGCGGCACTTCGGTGCGCACGGGCGGCTCCTGCGGCCAGGCGGCCCTGACGACGGGTGGGGCGGGCACCGGCGCGGGCACGCGGCCGGACACCGGTGCGGGCGCCGTCGCCGGCGCGGCGAGCGTGGACGCCATGCGGCGCTCGCCGAGCAGGCCGAGCGTGCGGTGGCCCGGCCCGGCCGCCGGACGTGCGGCGGTGCCGCCGATCGGCGAGCGGGCCACGACCAGCGGGCCGGGCTCGCCCGGCGAAGCGGTGGGCCGCACATCCCGGACGCCACCGATACCACCGGCACCACCGGCGCCACCGCTGCGCCGGGCACGGCGGGCCGGGTCCTGCGGTGCCGTCCCGGGGGGAGACTGCGGCCCGGCGGCGGGGCCGGGCTCCGTGGAGCCGCCCTGCCCGCTCGTGGCAGCGCTTCGCGCGCTAGGCGCAGCCGCACGCTGGACTGCCGTGGCGCCCGGCGCGGCGGCGGCCGTGCCCGTGGCGCGAGGAGCGCCGTCCGGGCTCGGGGCCGCCGCGCTTCGGCCGGCCGGCTGCGGCGATGCGGGGGTGGCCGGGGCGGCGGGAGTCCGTGGAGCGTCGGGAGTCGCGGGGACACCGTGGCCCGGGGCCGTGGTCCGCCGGACGGGGCCGCGCCGGCCGTCGGCCGTACCGGCGGCCCGTGCTCCGGGTGCCGCGCCCGCCGTCGGCGGCAGCGCGGTCAGCGGCGCACCCAGGCCGCCGTGCGTGCGGGCGTTGGACGATTCGGTGCGCGCCTGTTCGGTACGCGGCTGTTCGGTGCGCGGCTGTGTGGCGCGCTGCGCGGCGGTCGGACCGCCGCCGGTCTGGACGGCGCGCTGTACGGGGGCGTCCCCGCGCCGTCCCGGCTCGGGGCGGGCAGGGCGAGCCGAGCGCGCCGGGTTGCCCGGTGCCGACGGCTCCGAGCCGTCCGACCCGCTCCCCGCCGGAGCAGTCGGCTGCGCGGGCGGGGAGACGATCGGCATCGGCCCGTGCCCGACCCCTGGGCCGGGTACGGGCCCCAGGCCTGCCGCGCCGTCGGCGTTGAGCCGTGGCGAGGCGCTGGCGGGCAGCGAGGTCAGCGGGGCACCGAGCACGGGTCGGCCCGGTGCGGGGCCTCCCCTCGCGGCGCGCTGCACGGCGTTGCCGGTGCGCGAGGTCGGGGCATCGTTCGGCCGCACCGGAGCCGGCTCGGAGGTCTCGGACGGCCGCGCAGTGCCACCCGGCTCCGCGACGGGCGGAGCAACGTCGGCGGACTGCTCCACCGTCGTCGCGCTCGCGGGCCGTTCCACCAGTGCCACACCCTCGGCAGGCTCTACCGGCTTCGCGCCGTCAGCAGGCTCCACCGGCGCGACGGCGGCGGCACGTTCCACTGTCGTCGCGCTCGCGGCACGCTGCACCGGCCGGGGCGGGATCACGGCCACCGCACGCGGCGGCAGCGACCGGGGGCGGGGTGCAGTGGTCAGGGGCTTCCCGACGCGGCGCGACGGGACCGGCCGGTCAGGCCCGGCCTGCCCGGCAAGCGGCACCTCGGAACCGTGAGCAGGGGTGGGGGCGGCGGCGGGCGCGGGGGCAGCCGGCGCGGCGCCGCCCTCGGCGGCCACCGCCCGTGCGGGCAGCCGTCGCACCGCGGCGCCGGACCTCTGCACCTGCCGCACCCGACCGAGCCCGCCCGTCGCACCCGGCCCGTCCCCCGCCGAAGCCGAAGCCAGGACCGAATCCGAGGCCGGATCCGAAACCACCGACGGCGCCCCCGCCGGTGCGACGTACGGCAGCACGGGCCCGTCCGCCCCGGCGGAGACCGCCGGGCCGAGGGGCCGTGCCACCGCCCGCAGGATGCCCGCCGGGGCGGACGGCAGGACCGCGTGTCCGAGTGCGCCGGTCAGCGAGGGGTTCTGCCAGGAGGCGAGCCGGGACCGGAACCGCAGGCCGTCGCTGACCCCGCCCGCCGCCCCCGCGATGGTCGGGGTCAGGGGCGCGACCGCGCGCCAACCACCGTCCGGGGCGGGCGCGTCGGCCCGGGGCGCGGGAGCCGCGTCACCCGTGCCGCCCGTAACACCTGAGACACCCGAGGTACCCGGGGCACCCGAAACGCCCGCCTCGCCCGGGCCGCCGGCCTTCCGCCGTCCGAGCCGGTCCCGAATCCCCATCCCGCGCTCACCCGCCTTCGTTGACGCGGGTGTTGATCCGCGCGATCTCCCGCACCCACGCGCGGCGTTCCTGGTGGGACAGGTCGAGGATGTCCTCCCGCTGCCAGTGGAAGTGGTAGGCGATGTACGCGACCTCCTCGTACAGCCGGGTGGTCGCGTACGTCACCATTCCCCCAGGCGCCCACCAGCGAGGTCGACTTCGAAGGCCCCGTCGCAGTGCGGGCAGGTCACCGCGGCGCGGGTGTGGCCCTCGCTGTTGATCCGCTGGTAGAAGTCCTGGAGGAACGCGACGTCGGTGGCGTACATCTGCTCGACGACGCCGGCGTGCACGTCGGTGACGGTGCCGAGCCGGGTGATCACGTGGCTGAGCAGCACGACGCTCAGGTACGCCGGGTTCTCCTTGACCCGCAGGTCGATCTGGGGCATGAGTTCGTCCCGCGCGGTGGCCAGGCGCATGGCGCCGTGCCGGTGCAGGGTGCCCTCGTCGTCCAGGTATCCGCGCGGGAGCTCGAACTCGAACTCCGTGTGCAGTCCGTGCCCCTGGGGGCCCCGCCCCCGCTGCGGCGCGGCGGCCTGCGGGGCCGGGGCCGCGGCGGGAGCGGGGGCGGCTGCCGGAGCCTGCTCCAGGAGTTCGTCGAGGCTGATCCGTCGTCTCATTCGACGGTGATCTCCTCGAACACGATGGTCACCGTCTCGGTCGCGGCGCTGGACTCACCGGCGGTGAGGGTGGGGCCCTCCCACCGGCTGGCCCAGGCGTTCATCAGCTGGATCCGCCGGAGTGTGGCGCCGGTGGTGTCCTTGACCTCGATGGTGAGGTTCTGGCGCGCGGTGTTGATCGCGCCGTTGTTGAGGGTCTCGTTGATCCACTTGGTGAACGCCCCGCTCTTGTCGAGCCCGCGGGTGATCGTCACCTCGCCCGGGAGCCGCGCGCCGGGCTGTTTGCGGACGATCAGCTTGCCCTGCTGGGTCACCTGCTTGTACTCGACGACGTCCTGGTCGACGGTCAGGTTGCTGATCTCCTTGACCGACTCGACGTTGTAGCCGCCGAGTTGGACGCCGAATATGTGTGTGGAGAGCGGATCGCCTTCAGCCATGACTTCCTGTCACCTTCCGGTCTGTGCTGGCCTGCTGGTCACTCGTTGACGAGGCTCGTGCTGTCCGAGAACTGGGACAGCCGGAACACCACGAACTCGGCGGGCTTCACCGGAGCGACCCCGATCTCGCACACCACCTGCCCGAGGTCGATGGACTCCTGCGGGTTGTTCTCACGGTCGCACTTGACGTAGAAGGCCTCCGCGGCCGTCGCGCCGAACAGCGCGCCGCGCCGCCACTCCTCGGTCAGGAACGCCGTGATGTTGCGGCGGATGCTCGACCACAGCCGGTCGTCGTTGGGCTCGAACACCACCCACTGGGTCCCCAGGAGGATGGACTCCTCCAGGTAGTTGAAGAGCCGCCGCACGTTGAGGTAGCGCCACGCCGGGTCCGAGGAGAGGGTCCGGGCGCCCCAGATCCGGATGCCGCGCCCGGGGAAGGCCCGCACGCAGTTGACGCCGATCGGGTTCAGCAGGTCCTGCTCGCCCTTGCTGAGGCGGATCTCCAGGTCCACCGCGCCGCGGATGACCTCGTTGGCCGGCGCCTTGTGCACGCCGCGCTCGGCGTCGCTGCGCGCCCACACGCCGGCGGCGTGCCCGCTCGGGGGGACCATCGTGTTGCGGCCGGTCGCCGGGTCGAACACCTTGATCCACGGGTAGTACAGGGCCGCGTAGCGGGAGTCGAAGCCCGCCTCGTCGTTGCGCCAGTTGCGCATCTGCTGGGCGCTCAGCCCGGGCGGGGAGTCCAGGACGGCGATCCGGTCGCCCATCTGCTCGCAGTGCGACATCACCGCGAGCTGGACGGTCCGCACGCCCTCGGCGTCGATGTCGCCGCGCTGGTAGGCGCTCATCAGGTCGGGCACCGCGACCATGGTGATCTCGTCGATCGCCTCCAGGCCGGAGAACCCGGTGCGGGCCGAGGCGTCGCCGATGTACTCGGCGGGGCTGAGCCGGGTCGTGGCGGCGGGGGCGACCGGCCCGGGCGCGGGGGCGGCGGCGAGGGCGAGCGTCTGGCGCTCCGGGCGGCTCGGCGCGGTGCCCGGCTGCTCGCTGACCGCGACGAGCTTGGACTCGCGCAGCTGGGTGACGACATAACCCTTGGTGTTCTTGCGGGTCGAGACGTCGTACGTCTCGGCGACCTCGGTGCCCTTGCGGACCACCAGCCGGAACCGGTCGTCGGGGACGTTCTCGCCCTCGACGTCGGCGATCTCGACGGTCAGGTCGGCGCCCGCACCGGGCAGGGCCGTGAACAGGAAACCGGCGTGGGCGGTGGGCGCGGGCGCCGATCGGGCGGCCGGCGGCCAGCCGCCGGCCGTCTCGCCGCCGGGCTCGCCGATCCGCACGACGTAGACGGCGCCGCCGCCGTTGGCGAAGAAGCCGTAGACGGCGTGGGGCAGGTAGGTGCCTTCGGAGAAGCCGCCGAACTGCTGGACGTACTGGTCCCAGTTGGTCACCAGGGTGGGCTCGTGGAAGGGGCCGGTCTGGGCGAAGCCGACGAGGGCGGCGACGGCAGTGCCGACACCCTCGATCGGCCGGGCACCGGACTGGACCTCCTCCACGTACACGCCCGGGGTGAGGTACGACGGCATGCTCGCTCCTTCGGGGTGGCCGATCATTCGCCACCGAGTCTGCTGCCGGGCCGCCGCCCGCGACATGTCCGCAGGTCCCGGACCAGGGGCAGAACCGCTGCCCCGGCGGGCACCCCGACAGGGCCTCACCGGTCGTCAGTCGGCCGGTGGCCTCCCGCCCGCGCGCTCAGGCCCGCCCGGTGCCCCCGGAGGCACGCGACCACGGCCCGAACTCGCTCTCCAGGACCAGCCGGCCGAGCTTGCGGTACTCCCGCTCGACCGCGAACACCAGCTCCGCCATGCCCAGCGGGCGGCCCGTCTCGGCGGCCAGGTAGGCCGCGGTCACCGCGCAGGCCCGGATGGAGCCGCCGGCGAGCTCGAAGTGCCGTGCGCAGAACGCCAGGTCGAGGTCGTCGCCGCGGGGGATCCGCGGGCCCAGGCAGCGCTCCCACAGGGCGTGCCGCTGTTCCTCGTCCGGCACCGGGAACTCCGCGATGACGTCCAGCCGCCGGGTGAACGCCTCGTCGAGGTTGGCGCGCAGGTTGGTCGTCAGCACGGCGATCCCGTCGAAGGACTCCATCCGCTGCAACAGGTACGCCGACTCCACGTTGGCGTGGCGGTCGTGGGCGTCCTTGACCTGCGACCGCTTGCCGAAGATCGCGTCGGCCTCGTCGAACAGCAGGACGGCGTTCACGTGCGAGGCCTCGGTGAAGATCCGCTCCAGGTTCTTCTCCGTCTCGCCGATGTACTTGTCCACGACGGTGGACAGGTCCACGACGTACAGCTCCATGCCGAGTTCGGCGGCGACCACCTCGGCCGACATGGTCTTGCCGGTGCCGGACTCCCCCGCGAACAGTGCGATCACCCCGCGCCCGCGCCCTCCGCCCGGCCGCATCCGCCACTGGCCGAGCACCTGGTCGCGGTGCCTGGCGCGCAGCGCGAGTTCGTGCAGCTGGCGCGCGGTGGGCTCGGGCAGCACCAGGTCGTCCCACCCGACGGCGGGCTCGATCCGGCGGGCGAGGCGGGCGAGCCCCGCCCCGTTCTGCGCCCGCACGGCGGCCCGCAGGTCGTCGGCGGTCACCGGGCGGTGTTCGGCGGCGGCCGTCCTGGTGGCGACCCCGGCGGCCCGGGCCACCTGGTCCTCGTCCAGCTGGTACGGGGCGACGGCCTCGGCCAGCTCGGGGCCGAGCACACCCTCGTACAGCCCTTCCGGTTCACCCGAAGGCTCACCCGCAGGCACACCCGAAGCCCCGCCCAGCGCGTGCGCCCAGCGTTCGGCGCGCTGCGCCGGGTCCAGCGGCGGGGCCACGAGCACCACCGGGCTCTCCTGCGCCCACGTCGGGTCCCACGGGCGCGACCCGTGCACGAGCAGTGGCACCTCGGCGAGTTCCGCGCAGAGCTCGCGCAACAGCCCGGCCCGCTCCGGGCGTTCGGGTTCGAGCCGCTCCAGCGGGCCCAGCACCACACCGCTGCCGCTCAGCCGCGCCTCCCGGGCGAGCGCCCGGACCACGGCCTCCGGGGGGCGGGCGGCGAGCGCCGTGACGTCGACGACCAGGGCCCGGCGGCCGAGGCCCGCGAGGGCGTCGACCGCGAGCCGCCCGGCGTTGCCGCCCCGGTCCAGCAGGTGCACCAGTCCGCCGCCGTTGGCCACGGTGGCGCGCAGCCGGCGCGCGGCCTGCGGCGGGGTGCCGGCGCCGGCGCGGCCGACGTGGACCAGCCCGCGCAGCGCGCCGTCGGGTTCGTCCGAGCCGAGCAGATGGGCCGTCACCCGGTCGGGCAGGCGCAGGCCCCGGGAGAGCAGCGGGCGCTCCGGTTCGGTGATCTCCAGCAGGCCGCCGGCGATCAGCGGGGCCTGGGCGGTGAAGCGGAACCGGCTGGCGCCCGCCCCGGACCGCCCGCACAGTTCGAGCGCGAGCCCGATGGTCGGCCGGCGCAGGGTCAGGTCGTCGTTGAGGTACCCGTAGAGCCGTTCGAAGCGGGTGTCGAGGTCGGGGGCGAGTGCCACCAACAGGAGTTCGAGGTCCAGCGGGAGCAGTCCGAAGCCGTCGACGAGCCGTTCGGTCCTCGATCCGGGCGGTGGCGGCGGCGGTTCTCCGAGGTCGGTGCCGGCCCGGCCCGTCGCGGCGGGCGCCGCGAGGATCCGTTCCGCCGCCTCCGGGGTGAGGTACTGGCCCCGGTACGGGTCGTCCGGGTCCGGGTCGTCGGCCCTGCGCTCGCGGACGGCGGCCCGGATCCGCTGTTCGAGGCGGCTCAGCCGCTCCCACAGGTCGTCCAGGTCGGCGGCGGGCCCGCTGGTGGCCGCCGGTTCCAGGTCGAGGGTCATCGCGGCGCACCGCCGCGCCGTCTGCGGCCGGGCGGCAGCCGGCGTTCCCGGGGCGCGGCGAAGCCGTCCGCGCCGGGGTCCGTGCCGCCCTCGTAGCGCAGCCGGCGGCCCGGGTCGGCCGGGTCGACCGAGTCGGCTGTGGCCTCCGGGGCGTCCTCGTCGCTCTCGCCGCCCTCGCCGTCCTTGCCGCTCCTGTCGACGGCGCGCAGCACGAGCCCGTCGGTGACCGGGGGCCCCGCCGGGGCACGCTGGCCGGACAGCGGGGCGAGCACCCTGAGGTCGATCGAGGGTTTCAGCTCGCCGCCGAGGGCCGACCACACGTCGGACACCGACGGCATGCCCTCGCCGCGCCCGGCGGTCTCCAGCCCGACGGTGAGCCCGAGTTCGGCGAGCGTGCCGGTGAGCAGGCGGGCGGGCAGCGCGTCGGTGGCCGTCAGGCAGCGGAGCACCTCCGACAGCAGCCGGTGCTCGTCCTGGGCCCGGTTGGTCCACGCCGTCACCAGGTAGGCCAGTTCGAACCAGCGGGGCGCGCTGCGCCAGGCCACGACCACGCCGTCGGCGTCGTGCTGCTCGGCGGAGCCGGCCTGGCGGCGGGACACGTCCTCGCGGATGCCGTAGAGGAAGACGCTGACGGTGGGGGCGTTGCGCCGGGCGGCCCAGTCCCGGGTGGGCGAGTCGAAGACCAGCTCGATCCCGCGTTCCTGGAGGCCGCTCTCGACGAGCAGGAGGCGCAGCGCCTCGTCGACTTCGTGGATCACCGCCGCTGCACCTCCCCCGGCGGGCCGACGCTGCCGACCACCACGAGGAAGGGGGTGGTCACCGGGGAGAAGCCGGGGCCGCTCGCGGTGATGGTCCGGGGGCCGGTCTCGTCCTTGGCGAGGATGAGCAACTGGCCCGCGAAGGTGCCGTCGGTCTTGGGGATGGTGGGTGCCGCGGCGGCGGTGATGCCGGGCGTCCAGGTGAGGGTCACCGGGGTGCCGGGCGGGAAGTCCAGGCCGCGGACGGAGGTCACGAAGCCGGGCTTGCCGATCGGCGGCACCGCGACGATGCGGGGCTGGAGGATGCGCAGCGGGGTCCGCGCGACGTGGTCGCCCGGGGTGGCGTCCGTGCCGGTGGTGGTCAGGACGGAGGTGATGGTGGTGTCCAGGGTCGCCTCGGGTGCGAGCACCACCTGGACGACGGCGCTGCCGCCCGGGGGCAGGTCGGCCACGTCGCAGACGCCGCCGGTGCAGCCGGGGGGCATCGGCCCGGTGGGGACGCCGGCGGGCAGGCCGAGCGAGACGCGCAGTCCGGTGGCGAGGGCCTGGCCGTCGTTGCGCACGGTGTAGGTGACGGTGACCTTGCCGCCGACGTATCCGGGGTTCGGCTGGGCGCCGACCGTCACGGCCGGTCCGGCCTTCGGCGCGGGCGGCGCCGGCTGCGGCGCGGGGGCCGGGGCGGGCGGCGGTGGCGGGGCCGGCGGTGAGGAGACGGGCGGTGTCGGGGTCGGGGTCGAGGTCTGGGTCGGGGTCGGCGAGGCAGTCGGGGTCTGGGTCGGGGTCGGAGACGGGCTCGGGGACGGCGACGCGGCCTGGACGGGTACCACCGTCTGCGCGATGTTGTCCTCGGGCTTCGGGTCGACCACCGCCCCGGTGACCCACCAGCCGAACCGCTGGTCGCCGGCCACGGTGCCGACGACGGTGGCGGTCACCTGGACGACCGCGCCCGGGGCCAGGGTGCCGAGTTCGCACCGGAGGGCGTCGGCGGCGCAGGTGCCGGCCGTGGCCTTGAGCCCGGTGAGCCGGGCGCCCGTCGGCACGGACGCGGTGAGCGCGGTGCCGGGCGAGGGCGCCGGGCCGTGGTTGGTGACGGTGATGGCCACGGTGGTGGAGTCCCCGATCTGCATCGGGATGGTGGCGGCCGGCGCGCTCAGCGACAGGTCGACGGACTGCTGGACGCTCGGCTCCTTCTGCCGCCCCGGCAGCCTGGAGTTGACGGAGGTGAGCCGACCGGTCGCGAAGTCGTAGTTCTGCAGCGCCTCCGGCGAGTTCGCCGGCAGGGCCCGGCGGGAGGTCAGCACCAGCTGTCCGCCGTCCGCCGTCCAGGCGACGTCGCGGGGCTGGAACGGGCCGGTGGCGGAGGTGTCCGGCAGCGGGCGGCGGCAGGCGTTCCGGTCCTGGCTCAGTCCGGCGGGCAGGATCACCGTGCAGCCGTCGCCGGTCGCCGAGCTGACGAGGACTCCGTTCTGCTGGTTGAGCCCGCCGTCGCCGGTCTTGCGGTTGAAGGCGACGCGCCGGCCGTCGGGCGAGAACGCGGGGCTGTCGTCGATGACGTCGCAGGCGCCCGGGCAGGCCCTGCGGCTGAGGTCGGTGGGCCGGTCGAGGGCGTTGGCGGGCACGGTCCACACGTGCTTGTTGCCGCCGTTGCCGTTGATGACCTCGGTCCTGGTGTAGGCGATCAGTTTGCCGTCCGGGGACCAGGAGGGTTGGGCCAGGGAGGCGGCCGGCTGGTTGTCGGTCGGTTCGACGGTGCCGACGATCGCGCCGGTCGACACGTCCGCGATCAGCACCCGCCCGGGGCCGGAGGCCGTCCCGACGCCGCCGGGCGAGGTCCTGGTGAAGGCCATCAGGCGGCCGTCGGGCGAGAGCTCAGGGTCGGTGTCCCAGTCCTTCGGCCCGCGCCCGGCGAGGTTCATCGGCTTCGGGTCGGAGCCGTCGGCACCGGTCTGCCAGATCCGTTCGATCCGGCCGGCGGGCGAGTCCTCGAAGCGGGTCAGCACGATCCGCCGGCCGTCCGGCGTGTAGGCCTGCCGTTCGAACCACGGGTCGTAGCCGGGGCGGGGGTTGAACAGGGGGTCGGCCGCGGGGTCGGTGTTGGTGTCGGCGGCCGGATCCTCCCGGAGCACGCTGACGCCCAGGTCGCGCGGGTCCGCTCCGTCGGGGCGGATGTCCGACAGGTCGGCCACGTTGGGGGTGTCGGCGCTGTTGCGGTCCACGACGGGCCCGCCGCCCTGCTGGGGGCCGAGCCAGACCGGTGTGCGGACGGCGCGGTCCTCGCTCGCCACCAGTTCGGCCCCGCCGCAGAAGCAGGTCCGGGCGCGGTACACGTTCTCGTACGGCGTCGGGTCGGCGTTGAGCCGGTTGGGGCTGAGGAAGAGCACGCCGCTGCCGTCGGGCAGCCAGCCGGCGGACCTGGTCCGCCAGTCGCCGCCGATGCCGGGGAAGAACGCCCGGTCGTTGGTGCCCTCGGGCGAGATGACCCGCAGCTGCGGCCCGGTCTGGCCGGCCTGGTCCCAGGTGTAGACGATCTGGTCGCGCAGGTCGGGGGCGTCCACCGGGTTCCACGCCGGTTCGACGGCGTTGCCGGCGGTCACCGCGGTGATCCGCCGCGCCGCGCCGCCGGCCAGCGGCATGACGTAGACCTGGGTGTGCGCCGGGTCCACGTCGCAGGTGTACGCGACCCACTTGCCGTCGGGCGAGACCGTCGGGTGCGCCTCGGAGTCCGCGGTGTCGGCCAGCCTGCGCAGGCCGGTGCCGTCGGTGTTGACCACCCAGAGGTCCCGCTGGGTCTGCCCGTTGCGTCCGCCGGGCTCCACCGCGTCGAACACGACGGTCCTGCCGTCCGGGGTGAGCGTCGGCTCCGCGGTGTCCATGCCGGTGGTGAGCCGGCGTACCGCGCCCGACGCCTCGCGCAGGTAGACCTGGGGCAGCGGGCCGTCCCGCAGGCTGGTGAACACCAACTGGTCCCCGCGCGCGGAGGGTTCGGTGTCGAAGTGGACGGGGCCGGGCCCGAACAGCGACGCGCTCGACGTCGGCCCGGTCAGCCGCGCCAGGCTGCGGTGGCCGGTGCCGGCGTAGACGATCCGTCCGCTCTCCTCCGCGGCCCCGGCGGCCACCGGGGCGGCGCCTCTTCCGTCGCCGTCGGAGTTGGCGGTGCCCAGCGTCACCACGGCCACGGCCAGGGACAGCAACATCGCGACGGCGGCTCGCGCCGAGCGCCGCAGGGGGCGGGGAGTGCCGGTGGCGCCGATCACGCTCAACCTCACAGACCGAGAAGGCGGTACGTCCGGCAGTCTCCCCGGCCCGGGCGCGCGGGCGACAGGCCCCTGGCACCCGAGCCGGGGGTAGCGACCGGTGCCCCTGAGGGCAATCCGGCGCCGACGCTCCGGCGGCGTCCTCAGATGAGGCCGTGGCGCATCGCGTACCCGACGGCGTGGGCGCGGTTGCGCAGTCCCAGCCGGGTGGTGATCTCGTGCAGCACGTTCTTGACCGTGCGTTCGGAGTACGAGGTCTCGGCCGCTATCTCACTGGTGTCGAGGCCGTCGGCGACCAGCCGGAGCATCTCCGCCTCGCGCGCGGTCAGGGTCGACAGGGTCAGGCCGCGCGGGTCGAGCATGGTGCGCTGGAGGCTGCCGACCCGGTCGAGCAGCTTGCCGAGGAGGTCCCCGGGCATGACGCCCTCGCCGTTGGCCAGGGCGGTGATGAGGTGGACGAGCCGGTCCTGGTCGGCGTCCGATCGGCGCAGCACGGCGCCGACGCCGCACTCGATGATGGTCTGCAGGCCGCCGGCCTCGAAGTGGCCCACGACCAGCCCGGTCCGGCTCTGCGTGTTGAGGCGCAGCCGGCGCAGCCGGTCGGTCACGGCGTCGTTCAGCCCGTCGACCACCATCAGGGAGACCTGGGCGCGCGCGACGTCGCCTTCGGCGAGCAGTTCCACCTCCGGCCGCTGCCTCAGCTGCTGGACGACGCCCGTGTGCAGGATGATGTCCTCCGCGTACACCGCCACCTGGACCCGGCCGGGCTTCACGTTCACGCGCACCGTGGCGGGTTCGGCCGATCCACGCGGTCGGGCCTGGACGGACCTGGTCGCCCCGACGGCCTCATGGGTGGTGGTCTCGATCATCGTCATCCAACTGTTCCGTTCTGCTTCGTCTGCGTCACCGGACGCATGGTGAGGACGGCCGGGCGCCATGTCATGGGGCCGGCCGCGGGTGTTGCCGGGGGGGCGGGGTGGGGAGCGTTGGCTGGGGGCGGGGCATCGGCCCCGGGCAGGGCCCGGTTGTTCCCGCGGGCAAGGGGTGTGCCCGCGGCTTGCCCGCGGGGCTCTCTCCTGGGGGTGTCCTCCGGTCCTACCGTCACGGCATGACCGCATCCGCCGAACTCGGCCTTCCCGCGCTGACGGTGTCGCCCGGAGACGTGGCCACGACGACCCTGACGGTACGCAACGACACCGATATCGTTGAGGCGTACTCGCTGGAGGTGGTCGGGGCCTGCGCTTCGTGGACGACGGTCGAGCCGGCCCGTCTCTCGCTCTTCCCGGGGACGTCCGAGACGGTGACGATTCGGCTCGCCCCGGCCCGCTCGCACGAGGTGCGGGCGGGTGAGTTCCCGCTCGGCATCCGGGTGTTGCCCGCCGAGCGCCCCGAACTGGTGACCGTGCCGGAGACGACTGTCACCGTGACGCCGTTCCGGGAGCTGCGCGCCGCGCTCGCTCCCCGGCGCCGCCGGGGCTGGCTCCGCGCCCGCTACCGGACGTCGGTGCGCAACCTCGGGAACACGGCGGCCGTCGTGACGTTCGCCCCGGCGCAGCCCGGCGAGGACGTGCGCTTCGGGTTCGCCCCGGAGCGGCTGCGACTCGCACCGGGCGAGTCCGCCGAGACCCGGCTGCGGGTGCGCGCGCGTAAGTTGATCTGGTTCGGCAAGCCGGCCACCTGGCCCTTCGAGGTCACCGTCGGCCAGGAGGGCGAGGCCGCCAAGTCGGACGGCCCGCAGCCGGCCGAGCGGCAGCACGTACTGGAGGGCGAGTTCGTCCAGCACGCGCTGCTGCCCAAGTGGCTGCTCGCGCTCATCGCGGCGCTGATCGCGCTGGTGCTGGCCTGGCTCACGCTGGTCCGGCCGGCGGTGCGCAGTTCCGCGAAGCAGGCCGCCGACAAGGCCGTCGAGCAGAAGGCCGCCTCGTTCACCCCGGCACCCGTCGTGGCTCCGCCGGTCCCTGCCCCCGGGGCGACTCCGAGCGGTCAGGGGCAGCAGGGCGGCGCTGCGGGCGGCGGCTCCGGCGGTGGTTCGGGCGGCGGCTCCGGCCGCTCGGTCCCGGGGACGGAGCAGCAGTTCTCCACGACGGTCGACGTGGCCACCAACACCGGCGGCTCCGCGGTGGGCGCCTACCGGGTGGACCACGGCAAGGTCTTCCGCATCACCGACATCGTCGCCGCCAACTTCCAGGGCGACCAGGGGCTGTTGACCATCAAGTTCGGCGAGCAGACGATCACGACCATCGCCTTGGAGACCTTCCGTAACCAGGACTACCACTGGGTGACTCCCATCGAGGTCCCCGAGGACCAGACGGTGACGGCGAGCGTGGTCTGCCAGCAGCCGGGTACACCCGCTTCGGGGAAGCAGGCCACCCAGTGCCACGAACTGCTGAACGTCAGTGGGCAGTTGAGCGATATCAAGCGCTGAAGCCGCACCTCTCCCTCACTTCTCGTTCACACCATGCACCTGTCAATGGAGTGCGACCTTACTGGCGGGTTCAGTAGTCGTTTCTAACACCAACCCGGCCTTGATGGGACAGAGAGTGACGTGAGTGACACCCGCCCGGAAGCCCGGCGGACGCCATAGGGCCCTCCAGGACCGGGCCTTCGCCCGAACGGGCAAGCGGAGCGGCCCGTTCGTACAGTGGATCCTGCCCTTTCGCCCATGCCTGACACCTCGTCAATCATGCTGCCCGAAAGCCGGATCACCAACCGGCCGGTCGGTCGGAAACGGGCGAGCAGCCCGTCCGGGTGCCGGTCGACGGCCGTCAGCCCAGCCGGGGGCACCGACTGGCTGTAGCGCTCGGTGAGCGACCGCAGTTCGATCAACGGCCGGTCGCCGTCCCGGTTCCGGTCCCGGCCCCGTCCGTCGGCATCGCCCACGTCCGGTGGGCCCGGGTCCGGTGTGCCCGGGTCAGCCCTTGACCACGCCCAGCGGCACCAGGCGGGCGACCGGCCGGGCCAGCCCGGCGGCCTCGGTGGCCGCGGCCACCGCGTCGACGTCCTTGTACGCCTGGGGAGTCTCCTCCGCCAGCGCCCGCCAGGAGGCCGGCCGCACCGCGATGCCGCGCGCCTCCAGTTCGCCGCGCAACTGCTCGCCGCGCACCGTCCGCAGCGCCTGGTGGCGGCTCCACACCCGCCCGGCCCCGTGGCAGGCGGAGCCGAAGGCCTCGTTGCCGGGCAGCCCGACCATGACGTACGAGGCGGTGCCCATCGTCCCCGGCACCAGCACCGGCTGTCCGGCCCGCAGGAGGTCGGCGGGCAGGCCGGGGTCGCCGGGCGGTAGCGCCCTGGTGGCGCCCTTGCGGTGGACGCACAGCCGCCGCGGGACGCCGTCCACGTCGTGGGTCTCCAGCTTGGCGAGGTTGTGCGACACGTCGTACACCAGCTCCAGGCCGACCCCGAGGGCGGTGGCGAAGGCGCGGCGGGCCGCCTCGGAGAGCAGCTGCCGGTTGGCCCGCCCGTAGTTCGCCGCGGCGACCATGGCGCCCAGGTAGGCGCGACCGCGCGGCGAGTCGACCGGGGTGCAGGCGAGCTGGCGGTCGGGGAGCTCGATCCGGTGGCGCTGCAGGTCGCGGTCCATGGCGTGGACGTGGTCGGTGCAGATCTGGTGGCCGAGGCCGCGCGAGCCGCAGTGGATCATGACGCACACCTGGCCGGGCCGCAGTCCGAACGCCGCCGCCGTCTCCGGGTCGTCCACCCGGTCGACGGCCTGGACCTCCAGGAAGTGGTTGGCCGAGCCGAGGCTGCCGACCTGCTGCAGGCCGCGCTCGACGGCCCGGGTGCTGACCTCGCCCGGGGCCGCGCCGGCCAGGACGCCGCCGTCCTCGCAGCGCTCCAGGTCGCGCGGCACCCCGTGGCCGTGCTCGACGGCGTAGCGGGCGCCGCCGAGCAGCAGGTCGTCCAGTTCCTCCGGTCCGGACAGCCGCCACAGGCCGCCCCGGCCGAGGCCGCGCGGCACGGTGCGGTCGAGCAGGTCCATCAGGCGGGTGATCCGCTCGGGGTCGAGTTCGTCGCGGTCGACGCCCGCGCCCAGCAGCCGGACCCCGCAGGAGATGTCGAAGCCGACCCCGCCGGGCGAGATCACCCCGCCCTGGTCGACGTCGGTCGCGGCCACCCCGCCGATCGGGAAGCCGTAGCCCCAGTGCACGTCGGGCATCGCGAAGGAGGCGCGGACGATGCCGGGCAGGGCCGCCACGTTGGCCACCTGCTCCAGCGCCTTGTCCCCGGCGGCCTGCGGCAGCAGCGCGCGGCTGGCGAAGACCACGCCCGGCACGCGCATCGGCGGGCGTGGTTCGATCCGCCAGCGGCAGCGGCCCGCCTCGACCAGTGCGATCTCCACTTCGCTCACCCCGTTCCGTGCCCGTTCCGCCCGGTGTCGCCCCCGGCCCGCTCAGACGTCCACCGTCACCCGGCAGGTCCAGCCCTCCGGGCCGGCGCGCAGGTCCAGATCGTGCAGCGAGACGGCCTTCGGCACGGCGCCGACCAGGGCCGCGGTGGCGGCGTCCGCCATCCGGAAGCGGACCTCGACCGTCCGGGCGCCGTCCAGACCGCGGATCGGGCCGAGCGCCAGCCCGGCGGGGAGTTCGCCGTCGGCGTCCATCCGGTAGACGACCTCCTCCAGGACGCCCGCGAGCAGGTCCGCGTCGCTCACCGCGAGGACGGTGCAGCCGCGCTCGCCGACGATCCGCGCGCCGGAGAGGTCCGCGAAGCCGCCCACGACGGCGTGCACCAGCTCGCCGATGCAGCCCTCGGCCGTCGGCGCCCAGGCCTCCACCCGCAGGTCCGCCGTGTGCGGCACGGTCCGGTGGCCGCTGCCGGCACGCCCCGCGGGTCCGCGACCGTCCACGAACGACGCCTCCCGCCCCCGTCGACGTTTCCCCCTCCAGCCTCGTCCCGCGGGGCACCCGGAGGCAACCCGGGCCGGACCCTAATCGCGGACCGAGGCGAGGTAGGCGGCGGTCAGCTCGGGGGTGGCCAGCCAGGCGGCGTGGTCGCTCGGCTCCGCGTATGTGTTGGCGAGCCGGCGGGCGACCGTCTCGTGCTCGGCGGCAGCCGCGAACACGCCCTGCACGTGGTCCGGCACGGTGAGCATCGCGGCGGTGAACTCGACCGCGTGCCGGGCGTGTTGCCGCCAGAAGCGCTCTGCGGTGCGGCACATCCAGTCCGCGGTGTAGGGGGCCTCGCCGTGCTCGACGATCGCCCGCAGGTACGCCTGTGCCGCCCGCGCGGCGCTGTTGGCGCCCTGGCCGGCGATCGGGTCGTTCACCACCACCGCGTCGCCGAGGCCGAGCACGTGGACGGCGTCGACGCCGGTGCCCAGCTCCGCCACCGGCCGCCGCACCACCGGGGTGACGGCGCCGGACAGTCCGGCCCCGGCATCCGTCGGCTCGGCGTCCGCCCACAGCTCCGCCTCCCACGGCAGGTGCTCGCGCAACAGGGCGCGCATCCGGGCGAGTTGGGCGTCGGGCGCCGGGGCGTCGCGGAACGCGTCCAGCGGCCCGCCGGGCAGCGCCTCCCACAGCAGGATCGCGCACGGGCCGGAGAGGGTCAGGGCCGGTTGCAGGTACAGCTCGCCCAGGCCGGGCAGCGCGTGCATCCGCGCCCGCGGCTCGGTGGCCGGATCCGGCGAGCCCACCCCGTGGACGTACAGGCAGGACAGCGCCCGCTGCGGCCGGTCGAACGGCGAGCGGGCGGCGTCGCGTTCGAAGATCCCGGCCAGTTCGCCGCGCCCGGCCGCGACCACCGTCAGCTCGTGCCGGCGGGCGAGCTCGCGCAGGCCGTCCCGGTCCAGCGAGCGGTACTCGACCCGGCCGCCGCGCTCCTCCAGCAGTTCCAGCCAGCGCGCCAGTTTCAGCCGCTGGTCCACCGACTGGGCGGGCTCGTCGAGCGTCATGGTGAACTCCAGCGCCCGCACCCCGGGCGGCACGGCGAGCACCGACCGGACGGCGCGGACCGCCGGCGCCTCGCCCGCCCACAGGTCCAGCCCGGCCGCCGCCTCGGTCCGCAGCGCCGGTCCGAACATCGCCTGGGTGGACAGCACCCGCCCGCCGCACACCTGCTCGGGGGTGCGCTCGGCGACCAGCGTCACCCGGTAGCCGGCCGCCACCAGCCCCAGCGCGAGCTGCAGGCCGGCCTGGCCCGCTCCGACGACGGCGATCCGGCGCATGGCGGCCTCCAGGGTGGGTGGTCTCGGCTGACGGTGCCGCCGGCGGCTCGGCTGACGGCCCGTCACGCAGGCACAGTAGCCGAGCCGCCGGGGCACGTCACCGGGGCCTCACCGGCACCGGCCACGCCCCGGCGCGGCCGGCTCAGCCGCGCAGGTGCGCGGTGAGCACCTCGACCACGGCCGCGGTCTGGTCCGCCACGTAGAAGTGCCCGCCGGGGAAGACCCGCAGGTCGAAACCGCCGGTGGTGTGCCGGTCCCACTGGGCGGCCTGGTCGACGGTGGCGTTCTGGTCGGTCTCCCCCACCAGCGCGGTGATCGGCTGCGGCACGGTCGCCTCCGGCGCGCAGCGGTACGTCTCGATGGCGGTGTAGTCGGCCCGCAGCGCCGGCAGGATCAGCTCGCGCAGCGCCGGGATGGTGAGGATCCGCTCGTCCGTCCCGCCGAGGCGCACGATCGTGTCGAGCAGCCCGTCGTCCGGCAGCCGGTAGACGGCGGTCTCCCGGGGCAGCGAGGGCGCGCGGCCCGCCGAGACGAACAGCCGCTCGGGCCCCGGGAGACCGTCGCGGGCGAAGCATCGGGCGGTCTCGAAGGCGACGGCCGCGCCCATGCTGTGCCCGAAGAAGGTCAGCGGCCGGTCCGTCCAGTCGCGCAGCTCCCGGTAGAGCTGCTCGGCGAGCTCCAGCACCGAGTCGATCGCCGGTTCGGCGAAGCGGTTCTGACGGCCCGGGTACTGGACGGTGAGCACGTCGGCGTAGGGCGCGAGCGCGTTGGCGTACTCCATGTAGTAGCTGGCGGAGCCGCCCGCGTGGGGGAAGATCACGATCCGGGCGGGGGCGGAGTCGGACGGACTGAAGCGGCGGAACCACGGGTTGTCGACGGCGGCACTGCTGGACATGCGGATGCTGACCTCTCTCCGTGACGAACTCTGCTGCGCCTAGTCTCGCAGGGCCCCGCCCGGCGCGGGTCCGAAACCCGGCGGTTCGACGATCTTGAGGCCCGACGGCGGTGACGGCGATCTGTCAGCGATCTGCCGGTCAGGCCTGTGATCGTGGGGCTGTCGGCGCGGCCACGGTCTCGAATCGCGGGTGGCCCGGCAGCCCCGAATACGCCAGGAGGCCATCAGCATGTCGTCCACAACCCGTAACCGGCCGTGGGACGTTCACCGGCCGTGGGACGTTCACCGGCCGCCGTCCGCCGCCGGGAGGAGCGTCCTGGTCACCGGGGGCAACGCCGGTATCGGCTACTTCGTCGCCGAGCAGCTCGCCGGGGCGGGCGCCGCGGTCGTGCTCGGCAGCCGGGACGCCGGTCGGGCCGGGGCCGCCATGGCGTCGATCCGCTCCCGAGTCCCCGGCGCCGTGGTGCGCCACCTCCCGCTGGACCTCGCCGACCTGCCCTCCCTGCGGGCCGCCGTGGACGGGCTCGCCCTCGACCACCTCGACGCGGTCGTCCACAACGCCGGGGTCGCGCTGGACGATCCGCCACGCCGGGAGACCGGGGCCGGGCACGAACTGATGTTCGCGACCAACCACCTCGGGCACGTCGCGCTCACCCGCTGGCTGGCCCCCCTGCTCGCGGCCGCACCAGCGGGCCGCATCGTGACGGTCGGCAGCTTCGCGGCCCGCTCGGAGCGGCTGGACCTCGACGACCTCCAGTCGGCCGTGGACTACCGGCCCAAACGCGCCTACGGCCGCTCGAAACTGGCGCAGATGACCTTCGGCCTCGAACTCGACCGACGCCTCCGCGCCGCCGGCAGCACCGTGCTCAGCCTGCTGGCGCACCCCGGCGGCGCACTCGACTCGCTCACCCCGCCCCGCCCGCCGGTCCACACGCGGACCGTCGGCGAAGGACTGCGCGGCCTGCCGGCCGGGCTCCTCCTCCAGGGCAAGGACCACGGCGCGTGGCCGATCGTCCGGGCCGTCCTCGACCCGCAGGCGCAGGGGGGCCAGCTTTGGGGGCCCCGGGTCTTCGGCCTGCGCGGCGCCCCCCGCCTCGAACCCGCCCAGCCCCACCTGACCGACCGCACCGTCGCCGCCCACCTCTGGGACGCCACCTGCCGCCTCGCCGCCGTGGACCCCCACCTCGGCCTCCTCTGACCACCACTCCGACCGGCCACCGCTCCGGCCCCATCCGTCGGGGAGGTCAGTCCACCCAGAGATCCGGTTCGGTCACCCAGCCGGCGGCGAGGACCAGCCCGGTGACGCGGTGGACGGCGAGGAAACCGAAAGGCCGGGCGAAGCAGACCTCGACGTGTCGGATCCGGTACGGGGGCGGTGGCGGAGCTCCTGCGCCGGCGGCCGAGATGCTGGTCACCGAGGCCGCCCGGAAGCCGCGCGGGCCGAAGGTCGCGGTGGCGGTCTGGGCGGCGCTCTGGACGAACAGCGGCTCGCCGTCCGAGAGCCCGGGCAGTCGGTGCTCGACCCGCGAGGGGGTGCTCGCCGACGCCAGGCCGAACAGTTCGGGGCGCGCCAGCAGGTTGTGCTCGGCCTTGACCGTGAACCGGGGGACGTGCACACACAGTTCCGGCTGCGGCTCGCGGCTGCGTCGCCAGCCCAGGGTGAGTCCGGGCCCCGGGGATCCGGTGGGCAGGCGGTCCGCGGTGATCCGGCGGTGCCGGTGGGACAGCGCCCCTATTCCGGCGGCCAGCACCCGGCCCGTCGGGGCGTCCGGCTCGCCGAGCAGCAGCCGGACGTCGATGTCGCCGTGCCCGAGGACACGCAGCTCGGTGACCGGTCCGGTCGGCGTCTCCAGGACGGCGGCCCGGTCCAGCAGGGAGGTCCACCGCGACAGGTACGCGACCGGTCCACCCCACTCGTCCTCGAGTTCCGGTCCTGCTCCCTCCTCGAACGGGCGGATCCAGTCGGTCCGGACGGTGAGCGCGGCGGCCAGCACCAGGCGGGTGTCCGGGTCCAGGCTCACCGGCATCGCGTCGATCAGACCGTCCGTGCACCGCGCGGCCCAGGCGTCGAGCGCCCGCCGGTCCTCCGCCGTGTCCCCACTCAGCCGCCCGTGGACGTCCGTCGGCAGCGCTGCCGACCACTCCGGCCGAAGCCGGAGCCGATCCGCCGACCAGAGTCCGAGCGCCGCACCGACTCCCGGCAACCCCCGCAACAGGCCGAGGAGTTCACCCGCGCACACGGCGGCGGCCTCGGCCCGCATCCCGAGCGCCTCCTCCAACTCCCCTCGGACGGCAGGGCTCCCCGCTGGAGCCAGCAGCCCGAGCAGCGGCCACACCCCGGCCGGCATCAGCACCGTCCCGTGGACCGCTGGTGCCTGGTCGACCCATCGTGCGCCCAGCCCGTTGACCGCCCGTACCGCTTCGGCCCGGCCCATCCGCCCCCCTCGATCGGCGTTTCGCGCGCCGAGCGTAGGGCCTGGGCGGGGCGGGGCGCGAGGGGATTTCACCGCGCCCGGCGCAGGGTCAGGTGCTCGTCGGGGGCGGGCTCGTGGACGCGGACGACGTGGGCGTCGGCGCCACGCCGCGCTCCTGCCGCCACCACGGCAGGAGCGACGCCGGGGGCCTCACCGGGCCGGGCCGAAGTGGACGGCTGTGGCGCGGGAGCGGGAGGCGGTGTCGAGGAGCAGGACGGACGCCGCTTCCGGGGCCGGGGTCGGCGCGCCGGAGCGCGTGTGGCGGGTGAAGGCGGCGAACAGCTGGTCCAGGCCCCGGCGGTGGCGGGCGAAGACCCGGGCGGAGGCGTGGCGGCCCCGGGCACGCTGGCCGTCCAGCGCGGTGGCGGCACCGACGTCGAGCAGCACCAGGTGCAGTTGCCGGCCCTGCCGGGCGGCCTCGCGGGCGAGCCAGCGGCGCATCCAGGCGCGGCTGCCGCAGTCGTGCACCAGCAGTGGCCCGCCGCGCCGCACGGAGGAGCGCAGCAGCCGGACGTGCTCCAGCCGGGCCCAGGGCCGGTAGACCGCGTACGGCAGGCGCGCGGGCATGACCGCCTCGCAGGCCTCGTGGACGGCGCGCGGGTCGACGGTCGGCACCGCCCCCGCCCCGGACCAGCGCCGCAGCAGCGTGCTCTTGCCCGCGCCCGGCAGGCCCGACACGACCACGACGGCGTCGGGCGGGTAGCCCACGGTGAACGCCGCCCCAGCGACGCCCCGCAGGTCGAGGACGCCGTGCGGGCGCTCCTCGGCCCCCTGCCCGCCCGGCGCCTCGGCCGTGCCCGTGCCCGTGCTGGTACTGGTACTGGTGCTGGTGCCCGTGCTGGTGCCCACGTGTCCCCCGTCCCTGTCCGACGGGGAACCCTAACAACTCCCGGCCGCGGGTACGGCACTCCGGTCCGGTCACGGCGGGACGCCCGGCAGCGGCCCCTGCCCCCGGGATCCCCGCACCGCTGCGCCACCGCACCCGCCCTAAGCTGACGTCCCATCAGACAGGAGGCCACAGCATGGCGGAGTCGGGGCCGACGTACACCGGGCTGGTGTTGGCGGGGCTGGAGCGGGATCCGGGGCGGGTGGCGATCCGCTGGGGGGAGGAGGCGCTGACCGCCCGGGAGTGTCTGGACGGGGTGTACCGGACGGCGCGGGCGCTGGCGGGTGCCGGGCTCGGGCGCGGGGACGGGGTGACGGTGCTGGCCGGGAACCGGCCGGAGGCGGTGCTGGTGCGGTTGGCCGCGAACCTGCTGGGCTGCCGGGTCGCGATGCCGCATCCGGACGGCCCGGTCGGGGAGTCGGTGGCGCTGGCCGGGTTCGCCGGGACGTCGGCACTGGTCTTCGATCCGGCCCGCTGCCGGGCCGCCGCCGAGGGGATCGCGCGGGCGCTGCCCTCGGCGGGCCTGTTCGCGCTGGGGCCGTCGGCGCTCGGGGTGGACCTGCCGGCGTCGGCCGCGTCCTGCTCGCCGGAGCCGCTGGCCCCGCGGTTCCGCCCGCAGGACGTGATGGCGGTGCGATTCACCGGCGGGACGACGGGCCGGCCGAAGGGGGTGCTGCGCCGGTTCGCCCGGCCGCCGCGGCCGGCGCTGCTGTCCGGTTCGACGTTCCTGCTCTGTACGGAGCTGTGCCACGGCGGCGGTACGACCGCGGATCTGGCGCTGGCGGCGGGCGGCACGGTGGTGTTGCAGGAGTCCTTCGCCGCCGAGGCGGTGCTGGCGGCGATCGAGCGGTTCCGGGTCTCCCGGGTGTACCTGCCGCCGCACCTGCTCTACCGCGTGCTGGACCATCCGCTGCTGCGCGCGGCCGACACCGGCAGCCTGCGCCGCGTCACGTACACCGGCTGTCCGCCGTCGCCGCGCCGGTTGGCGGAGGCGACGCGGCGGCTGGGCCGGGTGCTGCACCAGACGTACAGCCTGACGGAGTGCGGGCCGGTGACCAGGCTGGGCCCGGACGAGCACCTGGACCCGCGGCTGCTGGCGACGGCCGGGCGCCCGTTCCCGGACACCAAGGTGCGGATCGTGGACGAGGACGGGACGGTGCTGCCGGCGGGCCGGACCGGGGAGATCTGCGTCCGCACCCCGACGGCGATGGTCGGCTACTGGCGCGACCCCGAGCTGACCGCCCGGGTGCTGCGGGACGGCTGGCTGCACACCGGCGATCTGGGCAGCCTGGACGCGGCCGGTTATCTGACGGTGGCCGGGCGCCGCCCGATGGCGATCGTGGACGGGCACAACGTCTTCCCCCGGGACGTCGAGGAGCCGCTGCGCGCGCACCCGGAGGTGCGGGAGGCGGTGATGTTCGCGACGGCCGGTCCGGACCGGCTGGAACGGGTGCACGCGGCCGTGGTCACCGGGCCGGGATCGCCGGCGACGGCGGAGGAACTGCGCCGCTGGGCCCGGGAGCGGGTCGGGCCGCAGTGCGCGCCGGACTCCGTCCTGGTGCTGCCGGGGATCCCCCTGACCGGGGCGGGGAAGCCGGACCTCGACGCGTTGCGGGCGTTGGCCACGTCCTCGGAGGGACGGGCCGTCACCCCTGCAGGGGCGCGCGAGGGAGTGTGACGCGCCCTACCGATGCTTCGAGCGCCCGCGCGGGCGACCTCTCGCGCGGCGGACGACGGGAAGAACCGCCTGTGGACACTCGACCGTGCGGACCGAACTGCCGATACAACCCCGGCGGCGTTCCTCCGCACCGTCCCCAGGAGGCACTTCCTTGACCTGGCTACGCGTCCTGACCGCACTCGGAATCCTCGCCGTCGCGGCCAGTGCAGTGCTCGTCTTCGCCCTCTGCACCGCCACCGCCCGGGGCGAGCGCGCTGGTGAGGACGCACCCGACCTGCGCTCGGACGCCGAAGGCAGCGGGCTCTTCCAGCGGATGGGCGGCGACAGCTGACGGACCCGCCGGCCGCCGCCCCTCCCCCACGTCAGTGCCCGGCGATGTCGTCCGGACGGACCTCGATGTGGTCGGCCGCGAGGTCGACCGCCACCCGGTGCTCCATCCCGAGCGCCTCCAGGAACTTGACCGGCAGCTGCACCCGCCCGGTGCGGTCCAGCATCACGTACTCGCGCTCGTTGACCGACTCCTCGCCGTGCTCGTCCGTGACGGTGCGGCGCAGCACCTCGCTGCTGGTCCGGCCGTCCCGGATGGCGACCGTGCGGCGCACCTCGCCCGCGACCATCGGGTCGTGGGTGACGATGACGACGGTGGCGCCGAGTTCGCGGTTGACGGTGCGGAAGGACTCGAAGATCACCCCCGCGGTCTCGGAGTCCAGTTCGCCGGTGGGCTCGTCGGCGAGCAGCACCGGCGGGTTGTTGGCCATCGCCACCGCGATCGCGACCCGCTGCTGCTGGCCGCCGGAGAGCTCGTTGGGGCGGCGGTGGGCGAGGTCGCCGATCTCCAGCGCCTCCATCAGCTCGGCCACCCGGTCGGCCTGCTGCTTGGCCCGCCCGGCCCCGGCCCGGCGCCCGCGCAGCTGCATCGGCAGGGCGATGTTCTCGGCGGCGGTGAGGAAGGGCAGCAGGTTGCGGGCGGTCTGCTGCCAGATGAAGCCGACCACCTCGCGCCGGTAGCGCAGCCGCTCCCGGGCGGACATCTCCAGCAGGTCGCAGCCGGCGACGGTGGCGCTTCCGGCGGTCGGCACGTCGAGCCCGGCCAGGATGGTCAGCAGGGTGGACTTGCCGCTGCCGGAGGCACCGACCAGGGCGACCAGGTCGCCCTGCTGGATGGTCAGCTCCAAGCCCTGCAACGCCTGGACCTCGACGCCCTCGGCGCTGAAGATCCGCACCAGCCGGTCGCAGACGATGGCCGCGCCCTCGCCGTACGCCTTGGGCGAGGCGGCGGCGAGGGCCCGCTGCCGGAGCTCCTGCAAGCTGGGGGCCTCGGCGACCGGCTGCTCCTGGGGAGTGGTCTTCACCGCTCGTCTCCTGTCTCGACTGTCCTAGAGGTCCTGGCGGTCCTGAAGGTCCTGACGGTCCTGAATATCTCGACGACCTTGACGGTCCCCACTGTTCCGACGGCCGGCGCCGGTGTCGCGGCCCGTACCGCTCCTCCCGCCCTCACCGCTGGTCCCCCGCCCGCAGTTCGGTGGCGATCTGGCGCCGGCCGGAGACGGCCGTCTCCAGGACCACCCCGAGGCAGACCACCAGCGCCAGGCCCGCCGTGGGCAGCAGCACCGGCAGCAGGACGGGGGCCAGCGCGTCGCCGACGTTGGCGCCGACCAGCGCCGACAGGTCGAAGGCCGGCCCGAGCAGTCCGACCGCCGCCAGCGCGACCAGCCCGCCGCCGACGGCCGCCACCAGGGTCTGCGGCAGCGTCTCGGCGATGATCAGCGCCAGCCCCTGCCGGGGCCGCAGGCCCATGGTGCGCAGTCGGGCCAGCAGGGCCGTGCGCTCGGGGGCGGCCCGCACCAGGGTCAGCAGGACGGCGAGCAGGGCGAACCCGGCGCCGGCGGCGCCCGAGTACCAGAACAGGCGTTCCGCGGAGCGCTGCAGCGGGTCGGCGGCGAGCGTGGCGGCCACCTCGTGGCTGCTGCGGACCGTGTACCCGGGGGGCAGCCCGTAGCTGCCCTTGCCGGCGGCCACGGCCTCGTCCCGGATCAGCTTGGCGAGGCCCGTGGCGGTGGTCAGGCCCTGGTCCAGCAGCAGGTTCCTGACCTGGCCGGCGTCGACGTCGCCGACGGAGAGCCACTTGTTGGTCCGCTTGAGCTCCGGAAGGCGCTCGGAGGCGGGCCCGACGGGCACGACCATGAACGGCTTGCCCGGGTCGGGCAGGGCGGGGGTGCCGGTGACGATCCCGGCGACGGTGGCGCGCAGTTCGCCCCCGTTGGGGGTGCGCAGCCGGGCCGGGCCGTCGGTCAGCTGCTTGGACAGGCCGCTGCTGAACAGCGCCGGCACCGGGCTGTCCGGGCCGCCCGGGGTCCCGGCGAGCGCCGCCGGGTCGAACTCGCCCACCCCGAAGGTCCGGGCGATCTCGGCGTAGGCCTTCGGCTCGGCCACCACAAGGATGGCCGCGGTGCGGTCGCCGCCCGTGCCGATGAAGGAGGCCCCGGGCTCGACCCAGACCCCGGTCGCGGCCCGCACGCCCGGCAGTTCGGCGGCGGCCGTGGTGAACGCCTCCGGCAGGGTGGCGTAGACCGGGAGGGAGACGGAGACGTCGCCGCCGGTGGTGATCCGGGCGGCGCGCAGCCGGACGCTGTCCACGGTGTCGAGCACGGTGGCCCCGAAGCCGGTCGTGGTGACGGCGATCACCAGGGCGAGCAGTGGCAGCGCGGAGGGCCGGCGGCGGCCCGAGCTGTCGCGGGCGGCGCGGGCCAGGCCGAGGAAGCCGATCAGGCCGCGGCCGCGCCCGGCGAGGGCGGCCAGCCAGCCGACCACCAGCGGCTGGATCCGGGCCAGCAGCAGGCCGCCGGTGAGGGCGAGCATCAGCGGGGCGGCCACCAGCAGCGGGTCCAGGCTGTTGCCGGGGGCGACGCCGCGGCGGCGGACCTCGGCCACGGCCGCGGCGGTGACGGCCAGGACGGCGAGTTCGCCGACGAGTCGGCGCCAGCCGGCCACGGCCTTCGGCGGGGACAGCAGTACGGCGGCGCGCGCCGGGAAGGCCAGCACGGCGATCAGGGCGACGGCCAGGGCGGTGAGCAGGGCGTTGCCCCACCGGGGGGTGGGCAGCAGCACCAGGGCGAAGGCCGTTCCGAGCAGGGCGGAGGGCAGCACGGTCGCCGCGCCCTCGCCGAGCAGGCGCAGCAGGATGCCGCCGCGCGAGCCGCCGCGGGCCTGGAGCAGCCGGAGTTCGGCGGTGCGCCGGTCGGCGGTGAGGGCCGCGGCGAGGCACAGCACCACGACGGCCACCCCGGCCACTCCGGCCGGTCCGATCGCGGCCAGCGGGGCCGCGGCGTCGTAGCGGGCGGTGGCCCGGGTGAAGATGTCGGGCAGGAGCGAGGTGACGTGCAGGTCCGGGCGCTTGGTCACGTCGGCGAGGGTGGTGGCGCCGCGCCCGACCAGGAAGGAGCCGACGGTGGCGCGGGTCTCGGCCAGCTGGTCGGCGCGCAGGGCGGCGGAGTCGACGGGCAGCCGCCAGAAGTTCACGCCGCCGTTGCCCCAGAGGATCAGCTGGTGCAGGCCGCTGTCGGTGACGAAACCGGTGGTCACCCAGTGGAGCTCCGCGCCCTGGCCCTCCAGGCAGGCGCGGGCGGGACAGCCCACGTCGTCCCAGGTCGGGTCGGTGGGGTTGTTGACGCGGTAGAAGCCGACCACGGTGGACCGGGTCCGGCCGGTCAGGTCGCTGCCGTTGTCGACGACGTCACCGAGCTTGACGCCGATGGTCTCGGCGGCCTTCTGGCTGATGATCATCGGCAGGGGTGCGCCCTCGGCCGCGGGGCCCGGCCAGACGCCGTCGGTGAGGGTCACGAGCTCCTTGAGCCCGTGCAGGTACAGCAGGCCGAGCACCGGCGGATGGTCGGAGACACGGGCGTAGCCCTCGTTGAACATCTTGCGCGGGGACTTGGCCCGGCTGCCGTAGAGCCGGCTGGTCTCGGTGAGCGGCAGGTTCCGGCCGATCTCCGCGGTCAGCTTCTGCTGCACGTCGTCGAGGGCGGAGGCCGGGTCGCTCAGGTTCGGCTCGGAGGTGGCCTGCAGGCTGGTCGCGTTGACGCCCTTCTGGCGCACGAAGTCCCGCAGGGCGCTGTCCGCGCCCCGGTCGACGACGCGGGGGAAGGCCGCCGCCATGAACACGGTGACGAAGGCGAGCGCCGCCATGAGCAGGGTGGCCAGCGGCGTCGCGCGGAGCCGGGTGCGGACCCAGGGCGCGGGGCCGTGCGCGGGCGCGGGCTCGGGCGAAGGGGTGGGCACGGTGGTGCCGGCCTTGGTGGTCACATCTCCTCCACGTGGCGCAGCCGGGCGGCCACGTCTCGACGGCGGCGTCCGATCAGGAAGGCCGAGAGCAGGGGAACGACGGCGATCGCGGCCGTGAGCAGCAGGGCCTGACCGAACGGCAGCTCGATCAGCGCCCCGGGCGTCGGGCGGCGGGCGGCGGGCGTCAGCACGACGAACGGCACGATCAGGTGGACGAGCAGCGTGCCGAGGCCCAGCCCGACGGCCCCGCCGAGGGCGACCAGGAGGGCCTGTTCGGCGGCCATGGTGCGGGTCACCTGCTTGCGGCGGGCTCCCAGGGCGAGCAGCAGGGCGGAGTCCCGGGAGCGTTCGCGGGCGGAGGCGGCCACGGCGGCGCCGAAGCCGATCGCGGCGAGCACCCCGGTGACGACCGCGATGACCATGAGCGCGCTCTGCGGGGCGGCGCCGACCGGGTCGCTGAGGAGGGCCTCGGCGGCCTCCTCGTAGAGCTGGACGTCCTGGGTGCCGGGGGCGGCGCGCAGGGCGGCGGCGGCCTCCGCGGGGGTCCGGTCGCCGGGGCCGGTGGCGGGCAGCCACCACTCGGCGCGGTTGGGCAGTTCGCCGCCCTGTGCGGCCAGCAGCCGGGCCGTGGTGGAGAGGTCGACCAGGAGCGCGTTGGGGCCGGCCGCCGGCAGGGCGTCGACCACGGCGGTGATCTTGACCGGCAGGACGATCCCGGAGAACGGCACCTTGATGGTGTCGCCGACGGAGCCGCCGACGACCTTCAGGTAGTCGCGGGTGGCGATGCCGGACACGGTGTCCGGCACGCTCGTCCCGGTCGGCTGGAGCACGGCGCGGACCATGTCGCCGAGGCCGTTGGCGAAGCGGTAGCGGATGGTGAACAGGCGGTCGGCGCCGGTCGGTTCGGATCCGAGGACGGCGGCCGGCCCGGGCACCACGTCGCCGACGGCCCGGACGGGGGGCGCCGTCGCCGTCCAGCCGAAGCCGGCCGGCACCTGGACGGCGGTCGCGGGGCCGTCGGCGCTGTCGGAGACGGACAACCGGTGGACGGTCAGCTCGCCGTTGGACCGGTCGCCGAAGGCGACGATCACGCCGACCACGGTCAACGGCGCGGCGGCCGAGCCGAGCGGGGCGTCGACCAGCGTGGTCAGCGAGGCCGAGACCTTGGCGTCGCCGGTCAGCGGGAGCGTGCCCAGCGAGACCTTGTGGATCATGCCGAAGCGGTCGCGCAGCAGCAACCTGGCCTCCGGGTGAAGCGACGGACGGGTACTGCCGCCGGGCGTCCCGGCCTGCTGCTCCGGCTGCTGGACGGTGACCTCCGCGTCGATCCGCAGCGGGTGGCCGGGCAGTTCCAGGCCGGCCAACGGCCCGGTGGGGGCGGGCTGGGCGAGCGACCCGAACAGGTCCTCGCGGGTGCGCCCGCCGAGCAGGTCGGCGCGGACCGGGACGCGCTCGGCGAAGGCGGAGGTGTCCACGGCGAGCAGTTGGCCCTTGCCGTTGGGCAGGGACTGGTCCTCGCGCACCACCGGGACGATCCGGTCACCGCCGGGCAGCGCGCCGTAGCGGCCGCCCTGGCCCATCAGGGCGTTGTGCGAGGCGGAGATCCGCAGGCCGCCGAGCGTGTTGAAGGCGGCCTGGTCACGCTGGGAGGCGGTCCAGGTGGCGTGCTGGCCGAGCGCCAGCACGCCGGTGGCCACGGCCATCACGAGCAGCAGCACGGGGCCGGTGGCGCGGGCGGGCCGACGGGCCAGCTGCCAGCCCACCAGGGCCGGGCCGAGGCCGCGGCCGCGGGCGGCCACCCGGGCGCCGAGCCGGGCGGCGAGCGGCAGCAGGCGCAGCACCACCAGGGTGCCGGCGCAGAGCGCCAGGGTCGGGGTGGCCACCAGCAGCAGGTCCACGCCGAGCCGGCCGGAGGAGTCGGTGGACAGCCCACCGCCGTACTGGCTGAGCTGCTGGTAGGCGAGCACGGCCAGGGCGAGCACGACGAGGTCGCCGCCGTTGCGCGCGACGCCGGAGACCAGGGCCTGGCGGCGGCCGGAGCGACTGCGCAGGGCGGCTCCGGCGCCGCGCAGCAGGCTTGGCAGGCTGGCCAGCAGGACGCAGGCGAAGGCGCAGAGCACGGCGATCGGCCAGAGCGACCAGCTGATGCCGGTGTCCAGGGGCACCTGGTGGTCGCTCCCGAAGCCGGCCAGGGCGCGGACCAGGAACGGAGTCAGCAGGGGGGCCAGCAGCGCGGCGGGCAGGGCGAGCAGCAGCGACTCCGTCGCGGTGAAGAAGCCGAGCCGGGCGCCGGAGGCGCCGCGGGCGGCGAGCAGCTCGTTCTCGGCCGTCTGCCGGGTCGCGATCAGGTTGACGACCAGCAGCAGCGCTGCGACGGCGAGCACGGCCAGCTGGAGGGCGCCGATCAGCAGGGTGGTCCGGGCGACCATCATGCTGGAGGACAACTCACGCAGGATGTCGGGCAGTTCGGTCCTTGAGCCGATGCTGGCGCGGGACTGCAGGTCATCGGCGAGGCCCTGGGCGCGGTCGCCCATGGCCTCCGCCGAGGACTGGCCGATGCCCGTGAAGTCGGCGTCGAGCAGCCAGCTGCGGCTGCTCTGCACCAATCCGGCGGTGGTGAAGGCGCTCTGGTCGACCAGCATCGGGCCGTAGGTGGTGAAGCCGCTGACCTCCACCTCGTGACCACGGACCGGGTCGATGCGCCAGTACGCGTCGGCCGGGTCGACGGCCCGGTAGACGCCGGTGACGCGGACGGTCAGCGGCTTGCCGTCGAGGCGGTCCGCCAGCTGCACATCGGCGGGCAGGGCCTGGTCGGTGAGGCCGAGCCGGGCCAGCATGGTCTGCGGGACGGCGACCTGCGGGGCGGCGGTCTGGACCGGGCCGGAGGCCGCGGCGGGCCACGCGCCGGCGAGCAGGTGGGTCCGGTCTCGGTCGAGGTCGGCGAGGACCGTCAGGTCGGGCTGGGCTCCGGCTCCGGGGACTGCGGACCCGGGGGCGCCGCTGGTCCCGGTAGTGCCGCTGGCGCCGGTAGTGCCGCTGGTCCTGGTAGTGCCGGTAGCGCCGGCGCCGTCCGGCAAGCCGTAGGAGCGGCTGCGCAGCAGGCTGTCGGTGCGCACGGACAGGTCTCCGAAGAGCCTGCCGCGGTAGGCGGCGAGCTCCGCCTCGTCCTTCGCACGCTGGTCGAGCCCGTGTTCGGCGGTCACCACGACCGTGGTCCGGGCGTGGCCTGTCCCCTGGAGCGCCTGCCGCAGACCGGCCTCGCCGACACTGCGGTTGAACGCCACCAGCGCGGTCAGCACGGCCGTGGTGATCAGCACTGCGAGCAGCACGGCGGCAGCCAGCGGCAGTCGCCCACGCAGTCGGCGCACGACGAAGCCGAGCATCAAGTTCCTCCCCGGTCTTTACGTCCCCAGGTTGCGTCCCAGCCCGGTCCATCGATCCGATTTGGTCACAACTCGGCTACGAATAGACACACTTAGGGCACATCGACGCAATGATCACCGGCATTTGATCACCGGATAGCGGACGACTCTGTCAGATTCGATCCAGGAACGGAAGGGACTTGCGCTAACAAGTAAGTAATGAGCAAATTCCTTGCATTGGCAGCTCCCCCACTTCGGGCGCCCGCCAGAATGCCATGAACATTTCATAACTAAGGCTCCACAGCACGCCTTTGGGAACGCCGACCCGCACCCCGGAAATCGCCGCCCGAAACCGTGAACCCGTGGCGCCGCCCGTCCGTAGACACTGGGTAGACACACACAGGGGGAAGCCTCAATGACGCAGCCTCAGGCCACCGCCACCACCAACACCCCGATGGTGGCCGTGACCGACCTCCGACGCAGCTTCGGCACCGGCGAGCGGACCGTGCACGCGCTGCGCGGCGTCTCCTTCACCGTCGGCCGCGGCGAACTCGCCGCGCTCAAGGGCCGGTCCGGCTCCGGCAAGACCACCCTGCTCAACCTCGTCGGCGGCCTGGACGCCCCGACCGCCGGCAGCATCGCCCTGGACGGCACCGACCTCGCCGAGCTGAACGAGGACGGCCGGCTCGCCCTGCGGCGGGAGCGGATCGGCTTCGTCTTCCAGTCCTTCGGGCTGATCCCGATGCTCACCGCCGCCGAGAACGTCGGCGTGCCGATGCGGCTGCGCAAGGTCTCGGCCGCCGAACGCGAGGAGCGCGCGCACACCCTGCTGGCCCTGGTCGGCCTCGCCGACCAGGCCAACCAGCGGCCCGGCGAGCTCTCCGGCGGCCAGCAGCAGCGCGTCGCCATCGCCCGCGCGCTGGCCAACGAGCCCGGCCTGATCATCGCCGACGAGCCGACCGGCCAGCTGGACTCGGAGACCGGCCGCTCGATCATGCAGCTGCTGCGCGCCGTCGTCCGCAGCGAGGGCGTCACCGTGGTGGTCGCCACCCACGACCCGACGCTGATGGAGCTCGCCGACCGGGTGATCGAGCTGCGTGACGGGCGGATCGTCGAGGGGGCGGCGAAGCCGGCCGCGTAAGGGTGGCCCGGGGTGGACCGGCCTGTCCGGCCTGTCCTGTCCGGTCGGGCGGGCCGTCCGGTCGGGCGGTCCGGCGCACCCGGGCGCGGCCGGTGATGAACCCGGACGCGCTCCGCGAGCCCGTTCAGGGCGCCTTGAGCACCGCCTCGCAGGCTCGGCACCGCCGGGTGCGCTGGGACGGCGGGTACCAGGGCTCGCCGGGCCCGGCCGGGCGGTAGGGCTCCCGTTCGAGGTCCGCCGTGTCGAGGCCGCAGAAGGTCACCGGCCCCGGATCCTCCGGCACATCCGGATCCGGCGGCGCCGCGTGCACCCAGCGAATCCGCGCGCCCACGTCGACCTCGCCCGCGTCCAGCACCTCCGTGGACGACTCCAGCTCGACCAGCACGACCACTCCGCTCATACCTCGACCCTGCGCCCCTGCGGCGGCTCGCGCATCCGGTGGCGGGCCCCCTCCCGGTCAGGCCCCGGGGAGGGTGATCGACTGAGCGTGGTGGAACACCCCCGCGCCGTCCCAGTACGCCTTGGTGCGCTGCAACCGCGGGTAGTTCCCCTTGTAGTAGAGCCGCTGGTAGGCCGGGTCCGGCTGGTCGGCCGTGCCCAGGTCGACGTCCGGGTAGTTGACGTAGGCGCCGTCCGTCGCGGTGTCGATCTCCGGGACACCACCGGTCTCCCGGTAGACGTCCCGGTAGAGCCCGGCGAGGTACGCCAGGTGGTCGGCGTCCTGGGCCTCGTCGGTCCAGTACGTCTGGTACTGGAGCTTCATGATCGAGTCGCGCTGGGGGACGGCGGTCTCCCCGGGCCCGCGGGTGTTGATCCGGCAGCCGTAGGAGTCGATCTGCACCAGCGTCTTCGTGAGGTCCACGCCCTCGACGTCCCGGACCAGCCAGTCCCAGAAGGTGGCGATCTGCGCCCGACTGAACGGCTCGCGGTGGTAGGCCGACTTGTACTTGCCGCGCTGGTTGTCACCCGACGGGTTGAGCGTCATGGTGGCCTGGAACCAGGGCAGTTGGCGACGCTTCTCCGGGTAGGACAGGAACAGCCCGCCGGCGCTGTGGGTCTGGACCACCGAACGCGTCGCCATCCCGCGCTCGACGGCCGCCAGGAACGCGTCGAGCGGCGCCGGGTCGTCACCGTCCCACTGGCTCACCAGGACGACGTTCCCGTTGGAACGGTGGGTGAGCTTGAGGATCGCGAACAGGCCCTGGTAGGTCGGCTCCTGCGGGCCGCTGTGCTCGGCCATGAAGGCACCGAAGTTGCGCACCAGGGTCTCGAAGTCGCCGGGCCGCTTCACCAGTTCGCCCCAGGGCCAGGCGACGCTGCTGAGCCAGACCCGGGGCGGCGGCTTCGGCACGCCGACCGCGAAGTGGTAGCGCAGCACCACCCCGAAGTTCCCGCCGCCGCCCCCGGTGTGGGCCCAGAAGAGGTCCGCCTCCGGGGAGCCCTCGCCGTCGTCGCGGTGCGCCCTGGTCACCACGGCGGTACCGCCCCGCACGGTGACCACGTCGACCTGGACCAGGTGGTCCACGGTGAGCCCGTGCCGCCGCGAGAGCAGGCCGAACCCGCCGCCGCAGATGTGCCCGCCCGCGCCGACCGAGTAGCAGGATCCGGCCGGCAGCGTCACCGCGTACGCGCGGAAGAGCGTGGTGTAGACGTCCCAGTTGGTGGCCCCGCCCTCCACGCAGTACGTCGGGTGGCCGAACTTGTCCCTGGCGGCGGCGACACCCCGCATCATGCCGAGGTCGAGGATGACGCCCCCGTCGTTGTCGACGAAGCCCTCGTAGCAGTGCCCGCCGCCGCGGACGGTCGGCCGCAGCCCGTGGTCCAGCGCCCGGTTCAACTCGCCCACGGCGTCCGCCTCGTCGACCACCAGGCGGATGTAGGCGGGGCTGCTGCGCCAGCGCTGGTTGAAGCCCTGGCCGAGCGTCCGGTAGCGGGGATCGCCCGGCCGGACCGACCGCCCCTCCGGCGGCTCCCGGCGCGCACCGGCCGCGGCCGCCGTACCCGTCGAGCCGGCGGACACCCCGGCCGCCGCCGCACCGGCGGTGCCCAGGAATCCCCGTCGGGAGAATGCGCCCTCCATGGCCCGACCTCACTTTCTCGGCGATGAGAGAAGCTGGCGGCGGCACGCTAACACAGGTATTCGAGGGTGGGAATCCTTTAACGAACTAGTGTGACAGTACGTCATTTTCGGCGAATCAGCGCAGGTCCCGGACCGGTGCGGGCCCGGCGCCCGATTGTCAGTGGTATCGGCTACGGTCCCCGACATCCGAGAAGAATCCGAGAAGAACTCGTTTCCGAGGAGGGCCGGATGGCGATCCACCGTCGCATTCACGCCGCATTTCCCGTTCGCACGGCCATCCGTGTTCACGCCGTCCTCCGGGAGCTCGGCCGGAAAGCACGGATGTGGTGGCCGGCGCCGCCGACCACCACATCCGTTCATGCGTACCTCAGGCCCCCGGGGGCCGCCCGGCCAGTCCTGCCGGGCGGGCCAGGCGGGACGTGCAGGCCTTGCGGGCCGGCACCGGCCGGCTGCTCAGCCCCGTCAGGCCGCCGGGAAGATCGCCGCGTCCGGCTTCAGCAGCTGGCCCGGCTTCGGCGCGGTGCCGTCCACCAGGTAGCGGGTGACCAGCGCGTTCAGCGCCTGGCTGCGGCCGACGGCGCAGTGCTCGATCGAGTCCACGCTGACCAGCACGGCGTTGCCCAGCTGCTGCTGCATCCGCTGGGCGAACTTGTACTGGGTGGCCGGGTCGTAGAGGTTGCCGATCACCATGACGGTGTTCGAGGTCTTCTTGTTCCACGGGCCGCTGAAGCGCTCGGCGTCCCGGGCCGGGGCCGGCCAGCTCGCGCAGGCGGGCGCGTCGAAGGCCTGGTAGCGGCCGAAGGTCGGCGACTCCTTCTCCCAGGCCTTGGCGACGTTCGGGAAGACCCGGTCGTTCGACGGGTACGGCTTGTCCTGGCAGTTGACGCCCATGTAGGAGTCGTCGGCGGTGTACTCGGAGTCGACCGGGGCCTCGCGCAGCGCCCGCGGGGCGTTCACCGCGAGGATGTTGGCGTCGTCGTCCGAGACGGTCGCCTTCGGCGCCATCAGGGTGTTCGCGGCCGGCTTCTGGACCAGCTGGTACGTCGCCTGCAGCGACTTGGCCAGCGGCGCCAGCTTGGCCTGCGAGTACAGCGCGCTGGCCACCTCGCTGGTGAAGGTGCTCAGCGTCACCTGGGAGCCGTTCGGCAGGGTGACCGGGCTGGTCCGCAGGTGGTCGCGGAGCTGGTCGAACTTGGCCCGGGTGTCGCCCTCGCCAAAGGCGCAGCGCGGGGCGCCGGCGGCCTGGCAGCGCTTCAGGAACTCGTCCAGGGCCAGCTCGAAGCCGCCCGCCCGCTGACGGTCGTACTCCAGGCCGTCGTGCAGGCGCAGGTTCGGGTCGACGTTGCCGTCGACGATGATCGTGCGCACCTTGTTCGGGTACATCCCGGCGTAGGTCGCGCCGATCAGGGTGCCGTAGGAGAACCCGGCGAAGTTGAGCTGGGAGTCGCCGACGGCGCGGCGCATCCGGTCGAGGTCACGGACCACGTTGATGGTCGACATGTGCTCGATCAGCGGGCCGGCGTTCTTGCTGCACGCGTCGGTGTAGTCCTGGTCCGCGTCCAGCGTCTCGTTGATCTCGGCCTTGGTGACCGGCACGCCGACCATGCGGCCGTTGACCGCGTCGGCGTCCTCCTGGGTCTTGAAGCACTTGAGCGGGTTGCTCCGGGCCACGCCGCGGGGGTCGAAGCCGACCAGGTCGAAGCGCGACTGCACCTCGGTACCGAATCGGGTGGTGGTCGCCCACAGGTAGCCGCTACCACCCGGGCCGCCCGGGTTGAGGAACAGCGAGCCGATCCGCTTGGACGGGTCGCTCGCCCGCCGGCGCATCATGGCGATGCCGATCTTCTCACCCGACGGGTTGTCATAGTCCAGCGGCACCGGGTACACGGCACAGTCGTAGATGCCTGGGTCCGGCTTGCTCGGGTCGGGGTTACACGGGGTCCAGTTGACAGCGGCGACCTTCGCCTCGGCCGCCGCACCCGGCGCCAGGTCTATCGGCGCCGCCGACGCCGCGACAGCACTACCGGTGACGAGGGCGAGGGCGCAGGTGACCGCTCCGGCCAGCGTGGATATACGGGACAAGGAACCTCCTCAGTACTGAAAGGGCGGCCCCAGCCTGTCAGTCTGAGATCTCCATGTGAAGACCTGGAAGCAGCGTAAATGTTTCGATGGCTTCCATTTTGCGACCGGATTATTCTGTGAATGAACCAACTTGACGGTTGATTGACCTGATGACTCGTCACCATGGAACCCGGACACCCGGACACCCGGACACCCGGACACCCGGACACCCGGCGCCGCTCGACGGCCGGAGCGCCGCTCGACAGCCGGAGCGCCGCTCGACAGCCGGCAGAGCACCCGCCCGCACACCCGCCCGCCGCCGACGCCCGGCCGCCCCGCGCAGCGCGGCCGCCTTCGGACGCCGGACATCGAACGCCGGACGGTCGACTTGACCGGGAAACTGATGAGGCGCCATATTACTTTCATGACGCAACGCCCCGACGCCGGCAGCGGCGCCCCCACCCTCGATCAGGCGCGCCGCCAGATCGCCCGCTACGGCCTCACGGCCGACCCGCAGGCGGTCCTGGTCGCAGCCAGGCTGATGGCGGCGGGCGCCCGGATCGGCCAGGCCGGGGAGGTGCACTTCGCCCGGTTCGGGCTCTCCACCGGCCGCTACCGACTGCTGGCCGATCTGGAGGACCACGGCGGCGAGAAGTCGCCCTCCCAGCTCGCGGCCGGCCTCGGCGTCTCGCGGGCGACCGTGACCGGCCTGGTGGACGGCCTGGAGCGGGAGGGCCTGGTGGTCCGCCGCCCGTCCGCCGAGGACGGCCGCGCCAACGTGGTGGTCCTCACCGCACGCGGCGCACAGCGGCTGCGCGATCTGGCGCCCGAGCACTTCGCCCGGATGCAGGCGCTGGTCGGCGGGCTCTCGGTCGAGGAGCGCGCCACCTTCCTCGACCTCCTGGCCAGGGTGGTCGAGGGCGCCGACGCGCTGACCGCGGACTGACCCGGTCGAGAACGGCGGGCCGCGCAAGGCGGCCCGCCGACTTCACGACCCAATAGTTAGGCACCTAATCACAAATAGTTAGCTACCTAATCACTTTCACCCCAGCACCTCCGCAGGAGAGGCCCATGAGCAAGAAAGCACCCGGCGCACCACCCCCCTTCACCCTGTGGCGGGAGGTCCTCGTCGCCTACGCGATGCCCGCCGTGATGGCCGGGATCGGCGGGGCCGTCACGCACCAGCCGCAGCTGATGATCGCCGCGGCCACCACGATCGGCGGCACCTCGGCCGTCGTCGCCACCCTGGTCGGCTCCGCCCTGCGGCGCCGGTCCAACCGCTCCCCGGGCGGCCGGGCACCGCACGCCCTGCTGGCCCCCGCACTCGGCCTGGCCGCCGCGGCCGTCGCACTCGCCGTCGGCCTCGCGGCCGCGCACTGGCTGCCGCAGATCCACGGGCTCGCCACCAGCCCCTGGCCCGGCCGCCTTCCGATCGACCTGCCGGTCTCGTCGGCGATCGCGGCCACCGTGATCACCTGGCGCTGGCGCGGCAGCCGCCGGCCCCGATCCCCGCAGCACCGACTCTCCACCCGACCGGAAGGACAGACCTCATGATCGTCGTCATGGGCGCCGGAGGCGCCACCGGCGGTGCCACCCTGCGCAGCCTCGCCGCCCTCGGTGCACCGAGCCGCTCACTCAGCCGCGACCCCGCCCGCCTCGCGGCCGGACTCGACGACCGGACCCTCGCACTGACCGAGACGCTTCCGGCCGACGCCGCCGACCCGGACTCGCTGCGCGCGGCCTTCCGCGGCGCGCACCAGCTCTTCCTCACCATGGCCAACGGCCCGCACCAGGTCGAGCACGAGCTGGCCGCGATCGACGCGGCAGTCGAGAGCGGCGTGGAGCACATCGTCAAGATCTCCGCACCCGCAGCCGAACCGGACTCCCCCGTGGCCGTCTCGCGCGGCCACCATCTGATCGAGGAGCGCCTGCGCGCGTCCGGTGTCACCGGGACGGTGCTGCGGCCGTACGCATTCATGCAGAAGCTGTTGCTGCTGGCACCCGGCATCGCCGCCGCCGGGGTGGTGCACGGCGCCATGGGCCAGGCCCGCTGCAACTACGTCGACGCCCGGGACATCGGCGACGCCGCGGCCGGGGTGCTCACCCGCCCGGAGCTCGCCGGCGGAACGTATCCGCTCACCGGCGGCCGGGCGTACAGCTACCCGGAGCTCACCGGGCTGCTCGGCGAGCTGCTCGGCCGCCCGGTCCGCTACCTCGACCTGCCCCCGGCCGGGCTGCACGCCCATCTGGTCGAGCGGGCCGGGATGCCGCCCTGGCTGGCCTCCCACGTGGTGGAGATCCAGCAGCTCGCGGTGGTCCGCCAGGAGGCACCCGACGACACCCTCACCCACCTCACCGGGCGCGCCCCGCGCACCCTGGAGGCGTTCCTCCAGGAGCACCTGCACTGCTTCCGCTGACCGGTCGGGCGCCACTCGGGCACCACCCGGGCGTCATTCGGGCGCCTCTCGGACACCGCTCCGACAGCGCTCCGACACCATGGCGGGCCCGGCTGCCAGGCCGGAACCGGGCCGGGAAGCCGGGCCCGCCACCCGAAGGGAGCAGCATTCGCTGTGGCGTGGATCACGATCGAGAATTCGTCCTGACGATCCGTCAATTCGACTGACATCCAGTCACATGACTTCCACGCCTATCCAGTTGTTGACTGACACAACGTCAGCTCAGGCCATTTCCGGCCTAGTTGGGCCAGGTGTCGGGCCGTACGGCGCCTCGCACCCGGGGCTACCATCAGTCGGGTTGTCCGCTCCGGCCCCGGAGTGGGGTCACCCCGTCAGGCGAGTGCTCCCACCGCCCCGAAGGGCCGGGCATCAGTCGGAACGGGGCGAGGACGAGGAGCGTACGGGCTGCCATGACAGCTGAACCGAGCACGGAGCAGTCCCCCACGTCGCCCCAGGCCACACCACCCCGAGCCACTCAGCCCCAAGCCACGCCACCCCATGCCACACCGCCGCAGGCCCTCTTCCCGGGCCGTCCGGCCGCCGCACCGCGCACCCTGGTCGACGTCCTGGACGCCACCGTCCGCGACCACCCCGACGAGCCGGCCCTGGACGACGGGCGCACCGTGCTCGGCTACCGCGCCCTGGCCGCCGAGGTCGAGCAGCTGCGCCGCCGGCTGGCCGCCGCCGGGATCGGCCCTGGCGACCGGGTGGGCGTGCGGGTGCCCTCGGGCACCAACGACCTGTACGTCTCGATCCTCGCCGTGCTCGCCGCCGGCGCCGCCTACGTGCCGGTCGACGCCGAGGACCCGGACGAGCGCGCCCAGCTGGTCTTCGGGGAGGCCGGCGTCGCCGCGGTGCTCGGCGCCGACCGCGCGCTGACCGTCCACCGCGAACGCCCGGTGCCCCACCCCGGCGAGGCGGCCGCGGACCACCGCCCCCGCCCCGCGCCGACCGACGACGCCTGGATCATCTTCACCTCCGGCTCCACCGGCCGCCCCAAGGGCGTGGCCGTCACCCACCGCAACGCCGCCGCCTTCGTCGACGCCGAGGCGGCACTCTTCCTCCAGGACGAGCCGATCGGCCCCGGCGACCGGGTGATGGCCGGCCTGTCGGTGGCCTTCGACGCCTCCTGCGAGGAGATGTGGCTGGCCTGGCGCCACGGCGCCTGCCTGGTGCCCGTCCCCCGCTCCCAGGTGCGCAGCGGCGCCGACCTCGGCCCCTGGCTGGCGGAGCAGGAGATCACCGTGGTCTCCACCGTCCCGACGCTGGCCGCGCTCTGGCCAGCCGAGGCGCTCAACGAGGTGCGGCTGCTGATCTTCGGCGGCGAGGCCTGCCCGCCGGAGCTGGTGCAGCGGCTGGTCACCGAGGGCCGCGAGGTCTGGAACACCTACGGCCCCACCGAGGCCACCGTGGTCGCCTGCGCCGCGCTGCTGACCGGCGACGGCCCGGTCCGGATCGGCCTGCCGCTGGACGGCTGGGACCTCGCCGTGGTCGACGAGGCCGGCGAGCCGGTCGCGCCCGGCGGCACCGGCCAGCTGGTGATCGGCGGGGTCGGCCTGGCCCGCTACCTCGACCCGGAGAAGGACGCCGAGAAGTACGCGCCGCTGGCCTCGCTCGGCTGGGAGCGCGCGTACCGCAGCGGCGACCTGGTCCAGGCCGACCCGGCCGGCCTGCTGTTCCTCGGCCGCACCGACGAGCAGATCAAGCTCGGCGGCCGCCGGATCGAACTCGGCGAGGTCGACGCGGCGCTCCAGGCCCTGCCCGGCGTGGCGGGCGCGGCCGCCGCCGTCCGCACCGCGCGCGGTGGCAACCAGCTGTTGGTCGGCTACCTGGTCGTCCAGGACGGCTTCGACCGCGAGCAGTCCGTCGAACGGCTGCGCGCCGAGCTGCCGGCCGCCCTGGTGCCGCTGCTCGCGCCGGTCGACGCCCTGCCCACCCGCACCTCCGGCAAGGTCGACCGGGCCGCGCTGCCCTGGCCGCTGCCCGAGCTGGAGAACGCCGGGCCGAGCGAGCAGCTGTACGGCACCGAGGCCTGGCTGGCCGAGCAGTGGGCCGAGATCCTCGGTGTGGCGGTGAGCGGCCCGCGCGACGACTTCTTCGGCATCGGCGGCGGCAGCCTGGCCGCCGCCCGGCTCACCACGCTGCTGCGCACCCGCTACCCGAACGCCGCCGTGCTGGACGTCTACCAGCACCCGACGCTGCGCAAGCTCGCCCGGCACCTGGAGCGCACCGCCGCCCAGGGCGGCCAGGCCCGCACCGTCGCGCTGGTGCCGACCAGGGCCAAGCTGCTCCAGCTGCTCCTACTGATCCCGCTGTTCACCGTGGTCGGCCTGCGCTGGACGGTCGCCCTGCTGGCCGCCGGGAACCTGCTCTCCCACCTCGGCGACTACCCGTGGGCGCCCACCGCCTCGTGGTGGGCGGTCGGCGCGGGCGCCCTGGCGCTGTACACCCCGGCGGGCCGGCTGGCGATCGCGGCCGGCGGCGCCCGGCTGCTGCTGCGCGGCCTGCGCCCGGGCAGCCATCCGCGCGGCGGCGCCATCCACCTGCGGCTCTGGACCGCCGAGCGGCTCGCCGAGCTCAGCGGCGCCACCGCACTGTCCGGCGCCTGGCTGGTCCGCTACGCCCGGGCGCTGGGTGCCAAGGTCGGGCCCGAGGTGGACCTGCACTCGCTGCCGCCGGTCACCGGGATGCTGAAGCTGGGCCGGGGCTGCGCCGTCGAGGCCGAGGTGGACCTGTGCGGCTACTGGCTGGACGGCGACCGGCTGGAGGTCGGCCAGGTCAAGGTCGGCTCCGGCGCCGTGGTCGGCACCCGCTCGACCCTGCTGCCCGGCGCCCGGGTCGGCAAGCGCGCCCAGGTGCTGCCCGGCTCCAGCGTCACCGGGCAGGTGCCGACCGGCCAGCGCTGGGGCGGCGCGCCCGCCGTCAAGCTGGGCCGCGTCGAGCGGGCGTGGCCCAAGGAGCGCCCGCCGCACCGGGCCTTCTGGGCCGCGCTCTACGGCGCCAGCGGCACGGCGCTCGGCCTGCTCCCGGTGGCGCCCGCGCTGGCCGCGCTCGCGGTCCTCGCCGGATTCGTCCACCAGGGCGACGACCTCGGTGCGGCGCTCGGCGGCGCGCTGCTCGGCCTGCTGCCCGCCACCCTGGCGTACGGCGCGGTGTACGCGGCGCAGCTGGTGGCCGCCGTCCGGTTGCTGAGCCGCGGTCTGGTCCCCGGGGTGCACCCGCTGCACGGCCGGGTCGGCTGGCAGGCGTGGACCGTCACCCAGCTGATGGACCGGGCCCGGGAGGTGCTGTTCCCGCTGTACGCGGGACTGGTCACGCCGCTGTGGCTGCGGGCGCTCGGGATGAGGGTCGGCCGGGGCGCGGAGGTGTCCACGGTGCTGGCGCTGCCCAGCCTGACCACCGTCGGCGACGGCGCGTTCCTGGCCGACGACACCCTGATCGCGCCGTACGAGCTGGGCGGCGGCTGGGTGCGGCTCGGCGAGGCGAAGGTCGGCGAGCGGGCGTTCCTCGGGAACTCGGGAATGACCGCGCCGGGGCGGGCGGTGCCCAAGCGGGGCCTGGTGGGCGTGCTGTCGGCGACGCCGGAGAAGGCCAAGAAGGGCGGCTCGTACCTGGGCATGCCGCCGATGCGGCTGCCGCGCGCGGCGGACGAGGCCGACCAGAGCCTGACCTACGAGCCGCCGGCCCGGCTGCTCTGGGCGCGCGGACTGGTCGAGCTGGCCCGGCTGCTGCCGGTGCTCGCCTCGGGGGCGCTCGGCATGCTGACCGTCGCGGTGCTGTCCCGGCTGTCCGTCTCCTGGCCGGCGGGCGTGGCCGCGCTGCTCTCGGGCCTGGTGCTGCTGGGCGCCGGCGCGGTGGCCTGCCTGGTCGCGGTGGCGGCGAAGTGGCTGCTGGTCGGCCGGTTCCGGGCGGTGGAGCACCCGCTGTGGAGCAGCTTCGTGTGGCGCAACGAGCTCGCGGACACCTTCGTCGAGGTGCTGGCGGTGCCGTGGCTGGTCGGCGCGGTGCCGGGCACGCCGGTGCTGAACCTCTGGCTGCGGGCGCTCGGCGCGCGCGTCGGCCGCGGCGTCTGGTGCGAGAGCTACTGGCTGCCGGAGGCGGACCTGGTCACCCTCGGGGACGGCGTCACCATCAACCGGGGCTGCGTGGTGCAGACGCACCTCTTCCACGACCGGATCATGCGGATGGATACTGTGATCCTCCGCGAGGGCGCCACCCTGGGCCCGGGCGGCATCGTGCTGCCCGGCAGCACGGTGGGCGCGCGCAGCACGCTGGGCCCGGCCTCGCTGGTGATGCGCGCCGAGTCCGTCCCCGCCGACACGCGGTGGCTGGGCAACCCCATCGAGGCGTGGCAGCCCACGCCATGACCACCCGTCCCGGCCCGCAGGAAGTGCCCGCCCCCGTGAAGCCCAAGCACGTCCCGGCGGCCGCCGGCGCCCCCGACCCGTACTTCCCGGCCAGCGGCGACCACCGCTACCGGGTCCACCGCTACGAGCTCGCGCTGGACTACCGGCCCGGGCCGAACCGGCTGGCGGCCTCGGCCCGGCTGAGCGCCGTGGCGGACGCGGCGCTGGCCGAGTTCGCGCTGGACCTGGCCGAGTTCCGGATCGGGCGGGTGCTGGTCGACGGCAAGGCCGCCCGCTACACCCACCGCGCCGGCAAGCTGCGGATCCGCCCGGCCAGGGCGCTGGCGGCGGGCGCCGCGTTCACCGTCGAGGTGCACTACACCGGCAACCCCCGCCCGGTGCGCAGCCCGTGGGGCGGCCTGGGCTGGGAGGAGCTGACCGACGGTTCGCTGGTCGCCAGCCAGCCGATCGGCGCGCCGTCCTGGTTCCCGTGCAACGACCGGCCCGCCGACAAGGCGACGTACCAGATCGCGATCACCACGCCGTCCCCGTTCACCGTGCTGGCGAGCGGCCGGCTGCTGACCCGCACCACCCGGGCGTCCAGCACCACCTGGGTGTACGAGCAGAGCGCGCCGACCTCGCCGTACCTGGTGACGGTGTCGATCGGCCACTACCGGCCGGTGCCGCTGGCGGCCCGCCCGGCCGTGCCGCAGACCGGCTACGTGCCGGAGCGGCTGGTCCCCGCGTTCACCCGGGACTTCGGCCGGCAGCCGGAGATGATGGCGTACTTCGACGAGGTGTTCGGGCCCTACCCGTTCGGCGAGTACGCGGTGGTCGTCGCGGACGAGGAACTGGACGTCCCGGTGGAGGCGCAGGGCGTCGCCACCTTCGGGACGAACCACCTCGGCGGCGGCTGGCAACGCGAGCGGCTGATCGCCCACGAGCTGGCGCACCAGTGGTTCGGCAACAGCGTGACGATCGCCGACTGGCGGCACATCTGGCTGAACGAGGGCTTCGCCAAGTACGCCGAGTGGCTGTGGTCCGAGCACGCCGGCGGCCCGGCCGCGGCCACCCACGCCGCCGCCGCGCACGGCCTGCTGGCCGGGCTCCCGCAGGACCTCAGGCTCGCCGACCCGGGCCGCAGGCTGATGTTCGACGACCGGCTGTACCAGCGCGGCGGCCTGGCCGTGCACGCGCTGCGGCGGGCGCTGGGCGAGGACGCCTTCTTCGCGATGCTGCGGGACTGGACGAGCGTCCACCGGCACGGCGTCGTCGGCACCGCCGACCTGCTCGCGCACGCCTCCCGCTACACGACCGCCCCGCTGGCCCCGGTCTTCGAGGCCTGGCTGCAGCGGCCCGAACTCCCGCCGCTGCCGGGCTGACCGGCCCGGCGGCGACGTCACGGGGCGTTCACGGGGCATTCGCGGGGCGATCGCGGGGCGTTTGCGGAGATAACGGGTGGATCCTTCGGAGCGGCCTGGCTAGGTTGGGTTCGTCTGTCGCCCGTCCGTGCTGACCGGCGGCCCCCGCCTGCGGACCTCGCCGACGGTCTCGCCGGCGGACCTCGTGGCAGACCACGCCGACGGGCCTCCCCCGCCGGACCGCGCCGAAGGATTCAGAGGATCAGATGACCGATCAGTCCGACGAACTGCTGCCGACCACCCGCCGCGCCCTGCTGCACCGGATCGCCGTCGCCCAGGCCGAAGGGCGCACGCCCTCCCTGGCCGCCGGAGTGGTCCGGGACGGCCGGCTGGTCTGGAGCGGCGCCCGCAGCATGATCGACGGACACGCGCCGACCCCCGACGTCCAGTACCGGATCGGCTCGCTCACCAAGACCTTCGTCGCCGTGCTGGTGCTGCGGCTGCGCGACGAGGGCCTGCTCGACCTCGCCGACCCACTCGCCCGCCACCTGCCCGGCACCCCGGCCGACGGCGCGACCATCGCGCAACTGCTCGCCCACACCGCCGGACTCGCCGCCGAGACGCCCGGGCCCTGGTGGGAACGGACCGACGGCTCCCTGCGACCCGGACTGGACGACCTGCTGGAGCCCGGCGCCGCGATCAAGCACCCGGCCGGGCGCCTCCACCACTACTCCAACCCCGGCTACGCGCTGCTCGGCGCGCTGGTCGAGCGGCTGCGCGGCGAGCCCTGGGGCGAGGTGCTGCGGCGCGAGGTGCTGGCGCCGCTCGGCATGGACCGCACCACCCTGCTGCCCGAGCACCCGCACGCCGGGGGCTTCGCCGTCCACCCGTGGGCCGACGTCATGCTGCCGGAGCCGCTCACCGACACCGGCCTGATGGGCCCGGCCGGCCAACTCTGGTCCACCGTCGCCGACCTGGCCCGCTGGGCGGCCTTCCTCGCCGCCGGGGACGACAAGGTGCTCGCCGCCGACTCGCTCGCCGAGATGCGCCGGCCCGCCACCGGCCCCGACAACACGACCTGGACCACCGGATACGGCCTCGGCCTGCAACTGCGCCGCCACGAAGGCCGGGTGCTGTACGGCCACACCGGCTCGATGCCCGGCTTCACCGCCGCACTGTGGGTCAGCGACGAGGACGGCCTGGCCGCGATCGCCCTGTCCAACGCCACCACCGGCGCCGGCACCACCCTGGTGGCCACCCAGTTGATCACGCTCACCGCCGAACACGAGCCCCGGCTGCCCGAGCCCTGGCGCCCGCTGCCCGAGGTCGACGAGGAGCTGCTGGCCCTCACCGGCCCCTGGTACTGGGGCACTTCGGCGCAGGCCCTGCGGCTGCGGGCCGACCGCGGCCTCGAACTGACCTCGCTCACCGGCGGAGCCCGCAGCTCCCGCTTCCGCGCCGAGCCGGACGGCACCTGGACGGGACTGGACGACTACTACACGGGCGAGACCCTGCGGGTGGTCCGGGCGGCCGACGGCACGGTCAGCCACCTGGACCTCGGCTCCTTCATCCTCACCCGCGAACCCTACGGCCCCGCACCCGTCATCCCGGGCGACGTCGACCCGAAGGGCTGGCAGGCCTTCTAGGACCTGCCGGGGGCGCGCCCTGCTCGGGGCACGCCGGTCGCACACAACATCACACCCGTCCGCGGGAGTTCCGGGGGAATCCCCGGAGAGAGTGGCCGGCCCGGGCGCACAGGCGCCCGGGCTGTCCACCCCCGGCGAGCGAGCACCCGGTGCCCGGCAGATGACCGGGAGGCGACGGGTGGTCCCATTCAGCAGTTGCACATCTGCGCTCCGCCGCGCCGCAACATGGATGCCAACCGGCTCGGAGAGATATACGGGGACCGGTTCGCGTGCAGGCCCAACGCCTGCGGGCCGGGCCGGTGCCCTGGCGATCCAGGGCGCCGCCGATCGTGCTGCCCTGGAGGGTCCGCCATGACCACCGTCCCCACGTACACTCCGACCGCAGTAGCCCCCACCCAGGACGCCCCCGCCGTCCCCGCCCCCCGCCGGCCGCAGGCCCCGGCCGCCTACACCGTCTCCCTCGCCCGCGACGCCGACGACGTGCGCGCCGCCCAGCGGCTGCGCCACCAGGTGTTCGCCGCCGAGCTCGGCGCCGTCCTGCACAGCCCGGTCGCCGGCCTGGACGTCGACCCCTTCGACGAGTACTGCGACCACCTCCTGGTCCGCGAGGGCGAGCACGGCGCCGTCGTCGGCACCTACCGGCTGCTGCGCCCCGAGGCCGCCCGGCGGGCCGGACGGCTCTACTCCGACGGCGAGTTCGAGCTCTCCGCCCTGGCGCCGGTCCGCCCGGGCCTGGTGGAACTCGGCCGCTCCTGCATCCACCCCGACCACCGGGGCAACGGCGCCGTCATCAACCTGATGTGGGGCGGCATCGCCCGGTACCTCTCCGACACCGGCAACACCTGGGTCGGCGGCTGCTGCTCGATCCCCCTGGACGACGGCGGCGCCACCGCGGCCCGGGTCTGGGACACCGTCAGCGCCAAGTACCTGGCCCCCGAGCAGTACCGGGTCACCCCGCGCCGCCGCTGGGACGCCACCGGCGTGCCGCGCGCCGAGCGCGGCGCGCTGCCCGCCCTGCTCCGCGGCTACCTGCGGCTCGGCGCCTGGGTCTGCGGCGAGCCCGCGTACGACCCGGACTTCGACTGCGTCGACCTGTACGTGCTGCTGTCCCTGGAGCGCACCGACCCGCGCTACCTGCGGCACTTCCTGTCCGGACTGCCCTCCCGGCCCCTCGGCGCCTCATCATGAGCGTCTGGCTTCCGACGGCCCCCTGCCGGCCCGAGACCTGCCTGGCCGACCCGGCGCCCGCCGTCTCGCACCCCCGGCGGGCGCTGCGGCTGGCGGCCTGCCTGGCGGCGGTGCTGGCGGGCGTGCTGCTCAGCCTGCCCCTGCGCCTCCTCCCGTACGGGACCCGGGAGCGGCTGATCCGGCTCTGGGCGCGTGTCCTGTTGCACACCCTCGGGGTCACCGTCCACCTCGGGACGCCGGGCGGCACGCTCGGCGGCGGGACGCTCGTGGTGGCCAACCACGTGTCCTGGCTGGACATCCCGCTGATCGCGGCGGGCCGCCCGGGCCGCTCACTGGCCAAGACCGAGGTCCGCCGGTGGCCGGTGCTCGGGCCGCTGATCGCCTGGGGCGGCACCGTGTTCCTGGACCGCGACCGGCTGCGCGCGCTGCCCGACACCGTGGCGGCGGTGGCCGAGGTGCTGCGCGCCGGCCAGCCGGTGATCGTCTTCCCGGAGGGGTCCACCTGGTGCGGGCGGGAGAGCGGCCGCTTCCGGCCCGCACTGTTCCAGGCGGCGGTGGAGGCGGGCGCCTTCGTCCAGCCGGTGACGATCCGCTACCGGCTGGCGGACGGACGGCCGACCAGCGTGCCCGCCTTCATCGGAGACGACGGACTGCTCACCTCGCTCGCCCGGGTGGTCGCGGTGCGCGGGCTGGTCGCCGACGTGACGTTCCTGCCGCCGATTCCGCCGCCCGCGCCGCAGGCCACCCGGGCGGGGGCGCGCCGGGAACTGGCCCGCACGGCGCAGGCGGCGGTCGAGGGCATCCGCTGACGTGGCGTCGGCACGCGGATCGGTCAGGTCGGTCAGGTCGGTCAGACCGGCCGGGCCTCGGCCAGCGGCTCCGGACCGGGGCTCGGATCGGGGTCGGGGCCGAGGTCGGGGCCGGGGCTCGGGCCGGGGTCGGAGCCCGGGTTCGACGCGGAGTCGGGGGCCGATTCCGGGAGGCCGGTACCGCCCGGGGCGAGCGGGCGGGCCCGGCCCAGCAGGACGGCGACCAGGACGGCAGTGACGGCGAGCGCGGCCGCACCGCAGCGCGCCGCGAGGTGGAGGCCCTCGATGAAGGCGCCGTCCATCGCGTCCTGGACCGGGCCGGGCAGCACGGCGGCCGCGCCGCCACCGCCGCGCCCCGCCCCGGCGGGCGCGTCCGCGATCGGGCCGACGGCGTCCGGCGGCACGCCGAGCCGGTGCAGGGCGGCGGTCAGGCTGCCGGTCATCCGGTTGGTCAGCACCGCGCCGAGCACCGCGATCCCGAGGACGCCGCCCAGCTCACGTAGGGTGTTGATGCTCGCCGAGGCCATCCCGGTCTGCGCCGGGGCGACCCGTTGGAGCACCGCGATCGACACCGGGGTGAAGGTCATCCCCATCCCGAGGCCCATCGCGAACAGGGTCCACAGGTACTCGACGTAGTGGGCGTGCTCGCCGTAGAGGGACAGCCCACCGAGGCCCGCCGCGCACAGCGCGAGACCGAGCACCAGCGGCAGCCGGGGCCCGTACCGCGAGGTCAGCCCGCCGGAGAGGGGGGCGGCGACGACGATCATCGCGGTCATCGGCAGCCCGGCGTAGCCGGCGTCGGACGGGGACCAGCCGAGCGGGCCCTGCATCAGCAGCGGCAGGAAGAAGAGCGCGCCGAAGATCCCGAAGCTGACCATGAAGCCGCTGAGCAGCGCACCGCCGAGGGCGCCGTCGCGGAACAGCCGTAGCTCCAGCATCGGTTCGGCGAGCCGCAGTTCGAGCACCAGGAAGGCGGCCAGCAGCACGAGTGCCGCGGCCCCGCAGAGGAGCACCCGGGTGTCCGTCCAGCCTCGGGTCGGCCCCTCGATCAGCGCGTAGACCAGCAGGCCGAGGCCCGCGGCGGAGAGGACGAGGCCGCCGAGGTCGATCCGCCGGGCACGCGGGGGGATGTCCGGGAGCACGCGGGCGGCGAGCACCAGTGCGGCCACGCCGATCGGTACGTTGATCCAGAACACGCTGGCCCACCCGAGGTGCTCGACCATCGGCCCGCCGACCACCGGGCCGATCGACAGGCCCAACGCGGAGACCCCGGACCAGAGGCCGATCGCCTTGGCACGCTCGCGCTCGTCGGTGAAGACGTGGCGCAGCAGGGCGAGGCTGCCCGGGGTGAGCAGCGCGGCCCCGACGCCCTGCAGCATCCGGGCGCCGACCAGCAGGCCGATCGTTCCGGCGAGCGCGGCGAGCGCGGAGCCGACCGTGAACAGCGCGAGGCCGAACCGGAACATCCGAGTGCGGCCGTACCGGTCGCCGAGCGCGCCGCCGGTCAGCACGAACCCGGCGTAGACGAGGCTGTATCCCTCGACGACCCATTGCAGGCCGCTGATCCCGGCGTCCAGGTCCTGGCCGATGCGGGGCAGGGCGTTGTTGACGATGACGTTGTCCAGCATCGACATGAACATGGTGACGCAAAGCGTCAGTAGCGCGAGCCGTTTGCGCCGAGCGCTCGACTCCTGCATGGGAACCCTCCCGATTCCTGGCCCCTAACAGCGTTAGGGAGTGGTGCGGCACGCACAGAGTGCCCCTAACGGTGTTAGATTGCAAGCGGGATCTCGCGTACAGGCGCTCGCCACGGACAGCCGCCGCGAGACTCGCGACCGGGTAAGACCGGGTAAGACCGCTGGAGGCGTCCGCACAGCCATGCCAGAGAACGACGACACGACACCGCCACTGACCAGGGACGCGCTGACCCAGGCCGCGCTGCGGGTACTGGAACGGGACGGCCTCGACGGGCTGTCGATGCGCAAGGTCGCCGCCGAGGTCGGCGTCAAGGCGGCCTCGCTGTACTGGCACGTCCGCAACAAGCAGGAACTGCTCGACCTGCTCACCGACGCGGTGATGGCCTCGGCCGAACCCCCGCCGCGCGAGGGCGGGTGGCGCGAGCAGTTCCACGCCTACTGCTGGCGCTACCGCCGGCTGCTGCTCGACAAGCGCGACGCCGCCAAGGTCGTCTCGGGCCGCCTCTCCCCCGGGCCCCACCTGCTCGGCCTGATGGAGGACCAGCTCGACCGGCTCCGCGCGGCCGGCTTCTCCGACGCCGACGCCGCCATGGCCACCTACCTGCTGGGCGCCTTCGTCCAGGGGTTCGTCCTCCAGGAGCAGTCCCCGATCTCGGCCGCCGAAGTCCTCGGCACCAGCCGCCGGGACATCGCCGACGCCGCCGGCGACCGCTTCCGCGCCCTGCCCGCCGACACCTTCCCCAACCTCGTCGCCCTGGCCGACGACCTCACCGAACCCGACATGGACACCCGCTTCGAGTTCTGCGTGCAACGCGTCCTCGACGGGCTCGCGACCCTGCTGCCCGCCGAACAGCGCTGACCCCACCACGGCGGGGCCCGGCCGGCCGGGCCCCGCCCCGGGCCCGCCGAAAATCCGCGGCCCGGCCTGCGAACGCCCGCTAGGGTCTGTCAGGGCACCCCGGCCGCACATCCACGGAGGAGTTCCGCGATGCCCGAGCTACACCCCCACTACGAGCCCTACGCACAAGGCCTGCTGGACGTCGGAGACAAGCAGCGGATGCACTGGAACGCCTCCGGCAACCCGGCGGGCAAACCCGCCGCGATCGTGCACGGCGGGCCCGGGTCCGGCCACCGGCCGGGCGCCCGGCGGTACTTCGACCCCGAGCGGTACCACGTGGTCCAGTTCGACCAGCGCGGCTGCGGACAGAGTCTGCCGCACGCCGCCGACCCGGCGACCGGGCTGGAGCACAACACCACCGAGCGGCTGATCGCGGACATGGAGCGGCTGCGCGACCACCTCGGCATCGAGAAGTGGCTGCTGTACGGCGGCTCCTGGGGCTCGACGCTGATCCTCGCCTACGCGCAGGCCCACCCCGAGCGGGTCTCCGAGATCGTGCTCTGCGGCGTCACCACGACCCGCCCCGAGGAGACCGACTGGCTCTACCGGGGCGTCGCCCGCTTCCTGCCCGGCCCGTGGGAGGAGTTCCGGAACTTCCTGCCGGCCGCCGACCGCGACGGTGACCTGGTGGCCGCCTACAGCCGGCTGCTCAACAGCCAGGACGAGACCGTCCGGCGGGCCGCCGCGAACGCCTGGGCCACCTGGGAGGACGCCGTCATCGCGCACGAGGCGCTGGGCAAGCCGAACGCCTACAGCGACCGCCCCACCGACGCGCTGATGGCGTTCACCCGGATCACCGCGCACTACTTCGCGCACCACGCGTTCCTGGCCGACGGCCAACTGCTGCACGACGCCGGACGGCTGGCCGGCATCCCGGGCGAACTGATCCACGGCCGACTGGACCTCGGCTCGCCGCTCGACACCGCGTGGCGGCTGACCCGGGCCTGGCCGGAGGCCCGACTGACCGTCATCGACGAGTCCGGGCACACCGGGAGTCCGGCGATGACGGAGGCGGTCCTCGCGGCGATCGAGCGGTTCGCCTGACCTGCCCGCTCGTCCGGTCCCCTTGTCCGGTCCGTCTGCCCAGTCCGCCTGTCCAGTCCGCCCGGCCGGTTCGTCCACGGGCGGACGGGCGGTTCACGCGAACGGCCTCCGCCTACGATACGAAGCATGATCGCCTATGTCCCAGCCGCCCTGTTCTTCCTGTTGTTCGGAATCGGGGTACTACGCGACCGCCGCCAGTTCAGCAATGCCGTCCTGCTCGGCATCGCCGTCTCCCTGCTCGCCCTCGCCCTGCTCACCGAGCTGCGCAAGGCGCCCACACTGGTGATGGAACTGGCGGCGGTGGCGATCATCCTGCTGCCGGCCCTCGGCACGGCGGCCCTGGTCTGGTTCCTGATCGCCAACGGCCTGACCATGATCCGCAAGGAGGGCAGACGGCCCGCCAACCTGCTGTCCCTCCTCGCCGGTCTGGGCATCCTCGCCGTCATCGCGCTGCTGCTCGCTGCTCTGGCCACCCGCTCGCCCCGGCTGGGCGTACTGGCGGGCACCGCCGTCCTGGTGGTCGGCTACATCTCCTTCCTGTTCGTCTGCTTCGTCGGCTACGCATTCCTCTACGGCCGCCACCGGCCGCGCCGGAACGTGGACTTCGTGGTCGTCCTCGGCTCCGGTCTGATCGGCGGCGAGCGCGTCCCGCCGCTGCTGGCCAGCCGGCTCGACCGGGGCCGGGAGGTGTACGACAAGCAGGCCGCGCGCGGCAACCCGCCGGTGCTGATCACCTCCGGCGGCCAGGGCCCGGACGAGAAACTGCCGGAGTCCCACGCGATGGCCGACTACCTGACCGGGCGCGGCTTCCCGGCCGAACACATCGAGCGCGAGGACCGCTCCCGCACCACGGAGGAGAACCTGCTCTTCAGCAAGGCCATCATGGAGCAGGCCAAGCCCGACTACCGCTGTGTCGTGGTCACCAACAACTTCCACGCCTTCCGGGCGGCGCTCACCGCCCGCAGGACCGGCGTCAACGGGCAGGTGTTCGGCTCGCCGACCGCCGCGTACTACTGGCCGAGCGCGACGATCCGCGAGTTCGCCGCCGTGTTCCTCTCGCACAAGCTGATCAACTTCGGGATCTGCGGCCTCCTCGCGCTCTGTGGGCTGCTCGCGGCCCTCTGAACCGCAGCCGACCCCGGGCCCCGGCCGCCGAAGCGACCGGGGCCCGGCCGTACCTTCAGCCGAACCTCCGTCAGGTCTCCCTCCGGTCCTCCGAACCTCTGCCCGGGCCTCCGGTCATGCCACCGGTCGGACCACCTGTCAGGCCGCCGCTCAGGCCGCCGGGCGGGGCGCCAGGATGGCGCAGGTGGTGGTGGCATGCGCGTAGAGCTTGCCGTTCTCCACCCCGACCACCCTCGCCTCGGCCGTCGCCATCGTCCGGCCCAGATGCAGCACCAGGCCCTCGCAGCGCAGCAGCCCCGAGTCGGCGAAGAGCGGGCGCAGCATGTGGACGTTCAACTGCGTGGTGGTGTAGCCGATCCCGGCGGGCAGCCGGCTCAGCACGGCGCAACCGAGCGCCGAGTCGAGCAGGGTGGCGAGGTAGCCGCCGTGCACGGTGTTCATCGGGTTGTAGAGGTGATCGCCGAGTTCGCCCTCGAACACCGCCGTGCCCGGCTTCACCTCGGCCAGATGGAATCCGAGCGTGCTGCAGATCGCCGGCTCCTGAATCCGGCCCGCGAGGATCTCGTGCAGGATCTCCTCTCCGCTCAGGCGCGGGAAGGCGGAGATCGGCGGGCCGGCCGTCCAGGTGTGGGTCCTGGTCCGGGGCACCTGGCCCTCCAGGGCCTGCCGGCCTTCAAGGAGCTCCTGGCCCTCCGGGGACGTCGCGCCGCCGGGGTCTGCCTCATTCGTCGTCATGGGATCAACCTGCCTTGTTCGCGCACGCCCCTCAAGTGCCTTCCGCGGTACGGCCGGCGCGCGGCCCCGGGCATCGGACCATGGCGGTCCACGCCATGGCGGGGCGGTGGACCTCGGGTGGCCGTCACATGGCACCGGGGCACGGGGCGCGCCACGCTGCACGGCATCCGCCCCCACTCCTCCCCCACCCAGGAGCCCCCATGCCTCTCCGTCCTGCCGCCGCCGCGTTGCTGACGGCCGCCGCACTCGCGATCGGCACCACCGCACCCGCCCCGGCTGCGGCCGACACCGTGAGCGGGACCTTCCAGCAGGTCACCGGATTCGGCGCCAATCCGGGAAACCTCGCGATGTACTCCTACACCCCCGCCGGACTGCCGAGTGGCGCGCCGCTGGTGGTCGCGCTGCACGGCTGCCTGCAGACCGCCAACGACTACTACCGCAACTCCGGTTGGACGACCTTCGCCGACCGGTACGGCTTCGCGGTCGTCTTCCCGCAGACCAGCAGTGCCAACAACAGCCTCTCCTGCTTCAGCTGGTTCGACGCGACCAAGAACGCCCGGGGCGCCGGCGAGGCTGAGTCGGTGATCGAGATGGTCACCAAGGCCAAGGCCCTGTACGGCTCGGACGGCCGGCGGGTGTTCGTCACCGGGCTGTCGGCCGGCGGCGGGATGGCCTCCGACCTGCTGGCCGACTACCCGGACGTGTTCGCCGGCGGGGCGATCGACTCCGGCCTCCCGGCCCAGTGCGCGACCACCCAGGGCGCCGCCTCCGGCTGCCAGAACTCCGACCAGGGGCTCACCCCGGCCCAGTGGGGCGACAAGGTCCGGGCCGCGTACCCGGGCTACGCCGGGCCCTGGCCCCGGGTGGCGATCTGGCAGGGCAGCGCGGACACCGTGGTCAGGCCGGTGAACGCGACGGAGCTGCGCGACCAGTGGACCAATGTCCAGGGTGTCGGCCAGAGCCCGACCAGCACCCGGAGCCTGCCGGGCGGCACCACCGAGGAGGTCTACGCCGACGCGGGCGGGCGGCCCGCCGTGGCGCTGTTCACCATCGCCGGGATGGGCCACGGGCTGGCCGTCAACCCCGGCTCCGCAGCCGACCAGTGCGGGGCCACCGGCAGCTACTTCCTCAACACGATCTGTTCCAGCTACTACACCGCGCAGTTCTGGGGCCTGGACGGCGGCACGGGGCCCACCAACCCCGGCCTGCCCGCCCCGACCGGGCTGACCGCGACCCCGGCGGGCCAGAGCTCGATCACCCTCGCCTGGCAGGCCGTCAGCGGGGCCGCCTCCTACCAGGTCTACCGGGACGGCACAATGGCGGGCAGTGCCACCGGCCCGTCCTTCACCGACACCGGGCTCGCCCCCGGCACGTCGTACGGCTACACCGTGGCGGCGGTCGACCCGTCGGGCGCGGTGGGCACCCGATCGGCGGCGGTGACGGCGACCACCGGCGGCGGCGCCGCGCAGTGCTTCACCGACAGCAACTACAGCCAGGTCCGGGCCGGGCGGGCCACCCAGAGCGGCGGCCTGACCTACGCGCTCGGCTCGGGCCAGAGCATGGGCCTCTGGAACACCTTCGTGACGCACACCCTGAAGCAGACCGGCCCGGGCTACTTCGTGCTCGCCGACGGCCAGTGCTGAGCGGGCGAAACCCGACCTCCGGCTCATCCGTCCCCCTCTCCCGGGCGCAGCCCCGCCTCTCCTGAGCGCAGCCCGGCGAACAGGTCGGTCTCGGACCCCTCGCCCTCGACCGGCACCAGGCTCCGGGCGAGGTGGTAGTCCTCCGTCGGCCAGACCTCGCGCTCGATGTCCCGTGGGTGGGCCATGAACGCGACCCCGGGCTCGATCTGGGTGGCGTGCGCCAGCAGTGCCGCGTCCCGTACGGCGAACTGCTCGGCGCACGCGATCCGGGTGGTGGTGGCGAGGGCGGGCGGGGTGTCCGGCCAGTCCGCGAGCAGTGCGCCCATGCCCGAGGGGACGCCCCGCTCCGTCATCGCGTCGTGCAGGGTCTGGAACCAGGCTCTGGAGAGCGCCAGGTGGTAGTAGAGCTTCGCCGCCTGCCAGGGTTCCCCCGTCTCGGGGTGGCGGCCCGGGTCGGCGGCGGCCTCGAAGGCCTCGACCATGACCTGGTGGGTCATCACGTGGTCGGGGTGCGGATACCCCCCGGTCTCGTCGTAGGTGACCACCACGTGCGGACGGAACTCCCGGATCAGGGCGACCAGCGGCGCCGCGGCCGCCGCCACGGGCTGGGCGGCGAAGCAGCCCTCCGGCAGCGGTTCGCCCGGGCCCGGCATGCCGGAGTCCACGAAGCCGAGGAACTGCTGGCGCACCCCGAGGATGCCCCGGGCGGCCGCCATCTCCTCGCTCCGGATCCGGGCGAGGTCCGCCCGGACCTCGGGGCGGTCCATGGCCGGGTTGAGCACCGAGCCGCGCTCACCGCCGGTACAGGTGGCGACCAGGACGTCCACCCCCTCGGCGGCGTACCGCGCGAGGGTGGCAGCGCCCTTGCTGGACTCGTCGTCGGGGTGGGCGTGGACGCTGAGCAGGCGGAGCCGCCCGGCGTGCTGGGTGAACACGGCGCCTCCGTACGTGGCCGATGTGGTCATGCGCCCTCCCCGGGTCGTCCGTCCGGCGGCCGCTCCGACCGCCCGGAAGAAACTTAGGACGGACCCAGCGATTAGGTCAAGCCTAATTTCTGGGTCCGACCCATCGAACTGCGCTACGCTGCCCCCATGACGGAACCCACAACGGAAACCGCGACGGAAACCCTGACGGGAACCGGGGCCGCCCCGACCCTGCGCGAGCTCAACAAGCGCCGCACCCGCGAGGCGATCTCGCACGCCGCGACCAGGCTCTTCATCGAGCAGGGCTTCGACCGCACCACCATCGCCGAGGTCGCGACGGCCGCCGGAGTCGCCAAGATGACCGTCACCAACCACTTCCCGCGCAAGGAGGACCTCCTCCTCGACCTGCACGAGGAGATCGTCGGTCGGCTCGCCCGGGCGGTCGCCGAGCGTGCGCCCGGCGAGTCCGCCCTCGCCGCGCTGCGCCGCGACTGCCTGGCCGGCCTCGACCGGCACGACCCACGGCTCGGCTTCTCCGGCCCGGCGTTCGCCCGCACCATCGCCGACAGCCCCGCCCTGGTCGCCCGGATCCGCGAGCTGCACGAACAGAGCGAGACCGCCCTGGCCGAGACCCTGGCCGAGGCCACCCGCCCAACGAAAACCGGCACTCCGCCCGGCACTCCGCCCGGCGCATCGCCCGACGCGCCGGGCGGCACACCGGCCGGCCCGCCGGTCGACTTCGAGAGCCGGGTGGCCGCCGGGCTGCTCGCCGCCGTCGACCGCACGGTGTTCACCGAAGTGTTCCGCAGGCTGCTGGCCGGCGACGAGGCCGCCGCCATCACGGCGGCGGTGCGCCCCTCGGCCGTCCGGGCCTTCGACCGACTGGAGGGCGCCCTGGGCACCTTCGCCGTCCGACCGGGCTCCTGACCTGCGGCGCGAGACGCCCACCCGTGGAGAGCCCTTGACGAAAGGTTGACCTGCTCACGGCAGAAGGTTGACGACCGCCGCCCCTATCGTCGGCCCATGCCCTCACAGCCCATCAGGCCCACCACCCTGCCGGTCCTGCCCTACCGCAAGCCCACCCGAGGCCGGGACTACTGGGTCCTGGACAACGTCCTCCCCGACCCGGACGCCGTCCGCGAGCGCTGTCTGGCCCGCGGCGACTGGACCGAAGGCTACCCGCACCGCCCCGAGACCTGGCCCGGCCTGCGCACCATGCCCGGCCTGGAGCCCGACGAGCTGGCCCGAGTGGAGGCCCTGGTCCGCAAGGCCACCGGCGCTTCCCGGCTCTGGGTGCAGAGCACCCCGGGCGGCGGCACGCTCAACCACAACTGCGTCCAGGTCGTCGGCGCCGGGGAGTCGGAGTCCCGCCCGCACACCGACTCCCGCGCGCTCTGCCGCTACGCCGCCGTGCTCTACCTCAGCCCAGGCGCGCCGAAGGACGCCGGCACCAGCTTCTACCGCCAGCAGTTCCCCGGCGGACGCCTCGGCGGGAACCTCGTCAACGCGCCGCACAACAATCTGGTCGAGGCGCTCGGCACCCGCCACGTGCCCGCCGACCACTTCACCGAGGACGTCCGCGTCCCCAACCGCTACAACCAGCTGCTCCTCTACCACGCCAACCTCATGCACAGCGCGACCTCCTACTACGGCGCCGAGCTGCCGGAACGTCGGATGACGGCCGTCTTCTTCTGGATGGCCTGACGGACCGACAGCACGCCCGACCACCGAACGCGGCAACCGAACGCGGCCGCCGAACGCGGTCTCCGGAGCTGCCGAGGACTCACCGCCCCCTTGACCCGGCCCCGCCCGCACCCCCGAGAGTGTCAGGGGCGGGCCGCGCCACGGCGGCCGCAGCGGAGAGGGGACCACCCGTGAACGCACCCTGTCTCATCCTCGACATCGGCGGCGTCCTGGAATACACGCCGAGGACGGGCTGGCCGGAGCGCTGGGAGCGCCTGTTGGAGCTGCCGCCGCACGCGATCGACGAGCGGCTGCGGGACGTCTGGCAGGCCGGCGCGATCGGCGGCATCACCGAGCCGGAGGTGCGCGAGCAGGTGGCCGCCCGGTTGCACCTCGGTCCGGCCCAGGTCGCGGCCTTCATGGCCGACCTCTGGGAGGAGTACCTGGGCACGCCGAACGAGGAGCTCATCGCCCACGTGCGCGGACTGCGCGGGCGGGCCCGGCTCGGCATCCTCAGCAACAGTTTCGTCGGCGCCCGCGAACGCGAGGTCCCGCTCTACCGGTTCGACGAGCTGGTGGAACACATCGTCTACTCGCACGAGATCGGGACCGGCAAGCCCGACCCGCGCGCCTACGAGATCACCTGCGCCGAGTTGGGCGTCAGCCCGGTCGACTGCCTCTTCATCGACGACCACGCGCCCAACGTCGAGGCCGCCCGGGCGGTGGGCATGCAGGCCCATCTGTTCGAGGACAACGCCCCCGCCATCGCCCGCATCGCCCGTCACCTCGGCGACGGCGACGGCGACGTCCGTTGACGGGCTGAACGGGCTGAGCACTCACTCCGTACGTGGGGGCAGGACGGACACCCCTGACGGCCCGGCGCCCGCCACGGTGACACCCCGACCGAGGCCCCGGAGACCACGCGCGGCCCCGCACCGATTGGCGACCGCCGCGTCCGGGGACGCTGGCCGCATGCACCAGGACGCTGTACCTCCGACCGAGACGATCCGCCCCGATTGGGCCGGGATCGACCAGCTGCCGACCACCGACCTGCTCCGCCTGATGAACGCCGAGGACCGCACCGTCCCCGCCGCGGTGGCCGGGGAGTTGGTCCGGATCGCCGCCGCGGTGGACGCCACGGCGGCACGGATGGCGGCCGGTGGGCGGCTGGTCTACGCCGGGGCGGGGTCCGCCGGGCGGCTCGGGGTGCTGGACGCCGCCGAGTGCCCGCCGACCTTCGGCACCGATCCGGGCCTGGTGGTGGGCCTGATCGCGGGGGGCGGGACCGCCGTGGCCGAGGCCATCGAGGGCGCCGAGGACCGCCCGGAGCTGGCGGCGGCCGACCTGGCCGCGCTCCGGCTCACCCCGGCCGACACCGTGGTGGGCGTCTCCGCCTCCGGCCGCACGCCGTACGCGGTGGCGGCCGTCCGGACCGCACGGGCGGCCGGGGCGCTGACGGTCGGACTGGCCTGCAACCAGGGCTCGGCGCTGGTGGCGGCGGCCGAGCTGGGGATCGAGGTGGAGGTCGGCCCGGAGGTGCTGGCAGGGTCAACCAGGCTGAAGGCGGGCACGGCGCAGAAGCTGGTGCTCAACATGCTGTCGACGGCCGTCATGGTCCGGCTCGGCCGGACGTACGGCAATCTGATGGTCGACGTCCGGGCCACCAACGCCAAGCTCCGCGCACGGGCCCACCGGATCGTCACGGAGGCCACCGGCGCCGACGAGGCGGCGGTCCGCCGCGTGCTCGCCGCCACCGGGGGCCGGGCCAAGGACGCGATCCTGGTCCTGCTCGCGGACGTGGACGCGCCGACCGCCGCCCGGCAGCTCGCCGCCTCCGGCGGGCGGCTGCGCGAGGCACTGCGCGCCCACCGCCGCTAGGGGCTCTCTTTCGGATCACGCCGGGCGCGCGACGCGCCCCCAGCCTGGCGGCCGGGAGGTACCCCAAGGCATCCCGCCTGGACGCACGCCCGAATCGCCCAAGTACGTCCAGTACGAGGACGACTCGGGCGCACGCCCAGCCGGGCGCGTCATGGGGGCACCTCCCGGCCGAAGGCTGGGGGAGCCGCGGGCTGATCCGCCAAGATCGACCGGACAGGACCTAGTACTCCAGCAGGACTTCGACGTTTTGCCTGTTCAGAGGGCTGCGCGGTGGGGTGTAGCGGGCTGATGCTTGATCAGGGGCGGTCTTCATTGGACCGCCCCTCGATCGTGTGCAGCCGGCGTTGGTAGTGACAGCGCCGGGCGACGGCCTGGCGTTGTCGCCGCCAGGTGGACCACTTCAAGGCGTGAGCGAGGGGCGGGCAGTGTGGTGGACGCGGGCCGCGGGGACAGCCAGTTGCCAGGAGCCGCCGGATCTCTGCCACGGTGAGGTCGACCAGGGCGCGGGAACCGTTTCTGCAGCCCCCTTTGCAGCAGCCGCCGCGGCCGCCGCGGCCATCGCGGCCAGGAAGGCGTGGGCGAGCATGGCCAGGGTGACGTGTCGCATCCAGCCGGGGTAGCGGCGGACCTCGTCCTGGTCCAGGCCGCACTCGTTCTTCGCGGCCTGGAAGCACTCCTCGATCGCCCGGCGCATCCCGGCGATCCGCACCAACTGCTCCACGGTCGTGTCGAGTTGTGCGTAGGCGAGGCAGTAGGCGATCTCGTCGGGCCTGCTCAGACTGCGGCGGGCCAGCGCCCACCGCTGGCGGACCGGGGTCTCATCCTGGTAGTCGAACTCGGCCACGGCGGGTGGCCGGATGGCCGCCCAGTCATAGATGCGCGGTCCTTTGGCACCGTCGCCGCACGAGATCCGCTCCCAGGCCCGGGCCGGGGCCTGGGCAAACAGCCAGTCGACGCGTGGACAGCCCACGCTGAACTGGGACTTGGGCACCGCCAGGACGTAGCCGACGCCGGACTGTTCCAGCAGGCGACAAAAGCGCCCCTCCTGGCCGTAGGCCGAGTCCGCGGTGACCCAGGCGATCGGCAGGTCGGAGGCCGGCGCCCGCAGCACCAGGGCCTTGGCGAGGCCGCCCTTGGTGCGGAACTCCCGCTCGTCGGGGATCCTCGCTGCGCGGCAGCGGTCCCGGTCCTCGGTCCAGGATTTGGGCAGGTAGAGCTCGCGGTCGACCAGGGCGCGGCCACGGGTGGAGGCGCAGGCGGCGAAGACCCCGATCCGGCAGTTCCCGGTTCGGCCGGCGGTGCCGGAGTACTGGCGCCGCACACCGGCAGAGGTGGTGCCCTTCTTGACGAAGCCGGTGTCGTCGATGATCAGGACTCCGTCGTCGGCTCCGAGGCGTTCGACGACGTAGTGCTGGAGCTCGTCGCGGATCTCGTCCGCGTCCCAGCGGGAACCGGCGAGCAGGTGCTGCAGGCCGTCGGGTGTGGCGTGACCTGCGTATTCGGCCAGTTACCAGCCGTTCTTGCGGCCGACTGGGCCGAGCAGGCCGCGGACGCGCGCATCCGGCGGCGTGGCTCCACGCGGCTGAAGCGGTGGCCGATACGGAGGAAGAGGTCTTCGAGTTCGTTGTCCCAGGTCTCGGCTGCAGGCTCGTTGATCACGACGAGAGGCCGCCCCGGCGCTGTCACTACCAACGCCGGCTGCACACGATCGAGGGGCGGTCCGATGAAGACCGCCCCTGATCAAGCATCAGCCCGCTACACCCCACCGCGAGCCCTCTGAACAGGCAAAACGTCGAAGTCCTGCTGGAGTACTAGTGCCGGACGATCCGCAGGACGGCGGTGCTCCCGGTGTAGCCGCCCACGTAGAAGGTGTGGCCGTCGGGCCCCAGGGCGAGACCGCTGATGACCCCGTCGGTCAGGCCGATCAGCGACTCCTGCGGGACGGCGGCGCCCGTGGCGGCGTCGAGGGCGAGCACCGAGCCCCTGATGGTGGACGTGCCGGTGGTGACGTAGAAGCGGGTGCTGTCCGCGCCGGCACGCGGGAAGTGCAGGTTGGCGTACCCGCTGGTCAGTGCGAGGTGTGCGGCGACGGTGTCGGTGGCGGTGTCGACGACGTCGGCCGCGCCGCTGCCCGAGGCGTTCACGGCGAGCAGGCGGCCGCCGTCGGGGGTGAGCGCCAACTCGTGCCCGTACACCGTGGCGGTGGCGGGGATCCTGCCGACGACGGACGGCACGGCGCCGCTGGTGTCCAGGTGCACGACGCCCACGTTGGCGCCGACGTAGACGTCGCGGCCGTCCGCTCCGACCGCCAGCCCGTTCACGTTCATCGCCGGGACCGGCACCGCGTCGGTGAACGCCAGCCGCGCGGTGTCGAACCTCAGGACCCGCCCGTCGCCCCTCGACCGGATCCCCGACGACCCGTCCTGGGTGACGTAGAGCGTCGCCCCGTCCGGGCTGAGCGCCAGCTCGTTGAGCTTCCCCTCGGTCCAGCGCTCCGGGCGCGGCTGGTCCGGCACGGGGAGCGAGGCGAGCACGGTCAGCGAAGCGGTGTCCCACACGGTCACGACGTCGAGGTTCAGGACGTAGAGCCGCGAGCCGTCCGGGCTGAGCGCCGTGATCGAGGACCAGTTGTGGTTGCCGGTGCTGTCCTGGCCGGTGACCTGGCCGGTCTGGGTGTCGACCGCCCTCACCGCGATCCTGTTGTTCGCGTCGGCCACCGTGACGTACACCGTGGTGCCGTCCGGGCTGACCACCGGCACCACGTCGCCGCGGCCCACCGCGACGGTGGCCTCGACGCCGGGGACCGGGGTGGTGGCCACGGCGGGCCCGCCCGCCAGTGCGAGCAGTGCCGCCGTGGTGGCCACCGCCGTCGTCCAGCGGGCCGTCCTCGCAAGAGCTCTCATTGATCGCTTCCCCTCCCCGCGCCGCCCTCGCGGCGCCCCTGGGAAGGCTAGCCGCCGGTGAGGGGGGCGTGAGGACAATAGGAGAAATGTGCAAGGGATGTGATGATTCGTCAGATCCGTGTTCGAGGTGGTCTGGGTCGCCCCGTACGCCCCCTGCCCGGGCCCGCACGCCCGCCGTCGCCCCGGCCCGTACACCGACGTACCCGCCCGCGCTTCCCGGATCCGCTCCACCCACCACCGCCGGCTGACGTCCCGACACCACCGCGCGGCTAGGGGCTCTCTTTCGGATCACGTCGGATCAGCGCGCGGCGTCGGAGTGCGTGCATCGCAAGGCGGAGGAGGGAGTCCATGCGGTGGGGGCACCTCCCGGCCGAAGGCTGGGGGCCATCGGCGACCGACGACAACGCGGCGAGGTGCGTGCTCCGGCGTCGCGCGCCCGGCGTGATCCGAAAGAGAGCCCCTAGTACTCCAGCAGGACTTCGACGTTTTGCCTGCTGGAGTACTGACGGCTCGCCGGTCAGGGCACCGGGACGCGGTACGGCTCCGGGGCCGGCTCGGCCCGGTGGTGGTGGCGGGCCGGGCGGAGCGGCCACCAGAGGGCGCGGCCGAGCAGGGCGGCGACGGCGGGCACCAGGACCAGGGACAGGACGACGGCGGAGAGCAGGATGCCGAGCGTCAGCGCGAAGGCGACCTGTTCGCTGCCCGGGGTGGCGGCGAGGGTCGCGAAGGAACCGGCCAGGACCAGGCCGGCCGTGGCGATGGCGGGCGTGGTGTGCCGTACGGCGCGGGCGACGGCGGCGCGGGGCGGGCCGGGGCGCTGCATCTCCTCGCGGATCCGGTCGGTGATGAGGATGTTGTAGTCGGTGCCCAGCGCCACGACGAACAGGAACAGCACCAGCGGGAGGGTGAAGCTGACGCCCGGTTCGCCCAGCCCGTGTTGGAACAGCAGGGTCGCGGCGCCGAGGGTGGCGGCGAAGCCGAGCCCGACCGAGAGCATCAGGACCAGCGGGGCGAGCAGACTGCGCAGGAGCAGCAGCAGGATCAGGGCGATCAGGGCGGCCGCGACCGGGAAGACGATCGTCAGGTCGTGGTCGACGGCGGTGGAGATGTCGGCGAAGATCGCCGCCGTGCCGCCCACGTGGGCGCTGGTCCCGGCGGGTGTGTGGGCGGCGACCGCGGCGCGGACCGGGCCGGAGGCCAGGTCGCGGGCGCGCCGGCTCTGCGGGTCTGCGGTCAGGTAGAGGTCGATCCGGGCGGCGCGCCGGTCCCCGTTGAGGACGGTGCCGCCCGTCTTGCCGACGCCCTCGACCTGGGTGAGGGCGTGGGAGAGGCCGTCGAGCCGGCCGGGGGTGAGGGTGGTGCCGTCCGTGGTGACGACGTAGACGCTCGTCGGGTCGGAGACGCCGGCGGGCAGGGTGCGGGAGATCTCGGCGGCGGTGGCGGCGGCCGGGGTCCGGTCGCCGGCGCCGCCGAGGCCGTAGTCCATCCGGATCCCGGTCATCCCGGCGGCCAGCGCGCCGAGCAGGGCGAGGGCGGCGAGCAGCATCGGCAGCGGCCGCCGGGCGACGAGCGTGCCGAAGCGGGCGGCGAAGCCCTCGTCCGGCTGGCGGCGCAGGCTGCGGGAGGGCCAGAACATGCCGCGGCCGCAGGCGGCGAGCAGGGCGGGCATCATGGTGAGGCTGCCCAGCAGCATGACCAGGACGGCGACGGCGATGGCCGGGCCGAGCGAGCGGAACTGGCCGAAGCTGGCCACGCCGAGGGTGGCGAAGGCGGCGACGATGGTCAGCGCGGCCGAGGTGATCGCGGTGCCCACCCGGGCGGTCACCTGGGCGGCGGCTTCGCGGGCGGGCTGCTCGGGCCGGGCCCGCAGGTGCTCGCGGAAGCGGAAGAGCAGGAAGAGCAGGTAGTCGACGCCGATGCCGAGCAGGACCACGGAGACCAGCCCGGGGGTGCCGGCGTCGAGCTTGAGGCCGGTCAGCGTCGCGGCGACGGCCACGGCTCCGCCGGCCGCGCTGCCGATCATGGCGACGGCGAGCAGCGGCAGCAGGGCCGCCGCCACGCTGCGGAACACCAGCACGTTGAGCAGGACGATCAGCCCCATGACGAGCGCGCTGCCGACCGTCGCGGCGGTGCGGTGGGAGTCGGCGGTGTCCACGGCGTCGGCCAGTCCCCCGGTGAACCCGGTGCGCATCCCGGCGTCGGCGAACTGGGCCCGGGTGGCGTCCCGGAACGCCCGGTAGACGCCCTGGACGCCCTCGGCCGCGGCGTTGCCGGTCAGTTCGACGGAGAGCAGTTCGAAGCCGCGGTCGGGCGCCACCATGGCCGGGGCGACCCGGGGGGTCTGGGACCGGTCGGGGACGAGGAAGGCCGGCTCGTCGTCCTTCCTGGGCATGACGACCCGGCGCTGGGCGAGCTTCGCCGCCTCGGCCTCGACCCGCTGCTGGTCGGCGGCGGTGAGCGCCTGGCCGTCGGTCCTGGCGACCAGCACCGTGACCGTGGTGGCGTCGGGCTTCATCCCGAAGTTCTCCTCGGCGATCCGCAGCGCGGCGGCCGAGTCGTAGCTCTTGGGCAGGAAGTCCCCGGTCTGGGACTGGGTGACGCGGGCGAGCAGCATCGGGCTCAGCAGGGCCAGGGAGAGTCCCAGCACCACCCAGAGGGTGATCACCTTCCACGGGTTCCTGGTGGAGTATCCGGTCAGTGCGCGGATCACGATTTCCTCCGGCGGTGGACGCGAGCGTCCGCAAGGTCGGTCTCGGCTCCGGGGGTTCCCGGCCGGGTTCCAGACCATCACCCGGGGTGGGCCGCGGACGTCCCTGCGACGGACGATCCGCACCGGGGCCCCTGCTCCTCGGCCGGGCCCGGACCCGGGACCGTGGTCCTGGTCCGGCCCCCGTGATCGGCCGTGGGGACCATGCCGGGGCGGGGTGGGCCGATGCCAGAATGGGGTCATCGGGCCTGTTCAGAGCCTGTTCAGGGCCTGAAACAGGCTCTGATCGGGGCCTGATCGGGCTCGTCAGGGCTCATCGGGGCTCGTGGCTCGTGGCTCGTGGCGCGTCAGGGCTCATCGGTGAGGCGCGGCGCGGGCCGGGCACGGAGGGGGAACGGACATGGGCGGTCATCAGCGCCCCGCGATGGACACGGCACTCGGGGCGGACCCGGCGCACCCGGCACACCCGGCACACCGGGCACACCGGGCGAGCGGGAGCCCGGGGCCCGGCGGGGTGGCGGACGCGCCGCCGGAGACCGACGGCGCGCCGTGGACCCACGCCGACGCACTGGTGGCCGCCTGCGTCTGCACGCTCGACCTGCTCAACTACCTGCTCTTCAGCGAGATGGACGGGGTACGCCGGGTGACCCCGCCGGGCCTGCTCCTCGTCGCGCTGTCGGCCCTGCCGCTGCTCGTCCGGCGCCGCCACCCGGTGCCGGCGCTCGCCGTAGTCCTGGCCGTCGAGGCCGCGATCGACCTGTCCACACCGGCGAGCACCCACTTCAGCGCCGTCCTGATGGTCGGCCTGTACTCGGTCGCCCGGGTCCGCCCCGCCCCGGTGACGGTGGCCGCCGCGGCGGCGACGACGACGGTGCTGACCACGCTGAGCCAGAGCCACCTGCGCGTCCCCTCCTGGCAGGCGCTCGCCGGCACCTCCTGCTCCACCCTGCTCGTGGCCGGCGCCGGCCTCGCCGTGGCGCGCTGGCAGCGGGAGGTCGCGGCCAACCGCAAACTGCTGGCCGAACGCGCGGTGGCCGACGAACGCCGCCGCATCGCACGGGAGTTGCACGACATCGTGGCGCACCACATCACCACCATGCAGCTGATGGCCGGCGGCGCCCGGGCCAACCTCGCCCACCCGGAGGTGGTCCGGGACGCCCTGGTCACCCTGGAGTCCTCCGGGCGGCTGGCCCTGCGGGAGATGCGCCAGCTCCTGGACGTCCTGCGGGCCGGCGACGAACCGGACACCGCCCCGCCCTCGCCCCAGCCCGGGGCCGAGGACCTCGGCCGGCTGGTGGACGAGTCCCGGGTGGCCGGCCTGCCGACCGACTTCGGCGTCCACGGGCCCCGCCGCCCGCTGCCGCCCACCGTCGGCCTGACCGTGTTCCGGATCGTCCAGGAGGGCCTCACCAACGCCCGCAAGCACGCCGGGCCCGCCCGCGCGACCGTCACCCTGACGTACGGCCCGGACCGGGTCACCGTCGAGGTGCGCGACGACGGGGGCACGGCGGGCACGGGCGGCGCCGCACCGCAGGAGGCAGTGCCGGCCGGCGGCCGGAGCGGGTACGGCCTGATCGGCATGCGCGAGCGCGTCGCCCTGCACGGCGGCACCCTGCGGACCGGACCACGTCCGGAGGGCGGCTTCGCCGTCCTGGCCGACCTGCCACTGGCCCCGGAAGAGACGGCCGACGCGGCCGTCCAGCACGGAACGACGACGGCCCGGTGAGCGCGCACGACGACGGCCCGGTGGGCGCGGTGGCACCGGGTATCCGGGTCCTCATCGCGGACGACCAGCCGCTGGTGCGGCGCGGCCTGTCCCTGATCCTCTCCCCCGACCCGTCCTTCGAGGTGGTGGGCGAGGCCGAGAACGGGGAGCAGGCCGTCACCGCCGCCCGCCTGCTGCGCCCCGACGTCGTGGTGATGGACATCCGGATGCCCGTGCTCGACGGGGTCGGCGCGACCCGGGAGCTGGCCCGCACCCTCCCCTCCTGCCGAGTCCTCGCCCTCAGCACCTTCGACATGGACGAGTACGTGGTGGCCGCGCTGCGCGCCGGCGCTCACGGGTTCCTGCCCAAGGACGTCTCGCCGGAGGAACTGGGCGCGGCGATCCGCACCGTCCACGCCGGCGAGGCGGTGGTCGCCCCGCGCCTGCTCACCCGGCTGATCTCCACCTACGTCCGGGCCCCGGTCGGCGCCCCGCCGCCGGTCACCGACACGGGCGGGCTGACGCCCCGGGAGGTCGAGGTGTGGCGGCTGATGGCCACCGGCCTCGACAACGCCGAGATCGCCCGGGCCCTGGACATCAGCCTGTCGACGGTGAAGAACTACATCACCAGCATCTTCGGCAAGCTCGACGTCCGGGACCGCGCCCAGGCGGTCATCGCGGCCTACGAGTCCGGCCTGGTCACCGCGCGCACGGGAGGCGGGTAGCGGGGGCTTTCCGTCTGCGGGGGCTTTCCGTCTGCGGGCCCTTGTCGACCGCGAGCTCCACCTGCCCAGGTCCTGGGCCGAGGATCGGGACCGCTGCCGCGCGGCGAAGATCCCCGATCGACGCCTGGCAGCGGATCCCTTGCGGTGCCGGCGCAAAGGGACCGCGTATCCACGACCGGGCGGCCATCCGGCTGCCCGCCGTGGCGGAGTTCGACTACCGGGGCGAGGTCCAGGTCCGCCAGCGGTGGGCACCGGCCCGCCGCAGCCTGAGCAGGCCCAGGGTGGTCATGGCGGTCACGCGAGCCCATCCGTCCCGAGGGCCTCGCGCGCGATCTCGGCCCGGAAGCCCTCGATCAGGACCCGCAGCCCGTACTCGAAGTCGGCGTCGTGGTCGGTCATGCGCAGCACGTCGGCCGCCTCGCGCAGCAGCGGGAGGTCGCGCAGGGCTTCGTCCGGGAAGGGCGGCCGGGCGCGGTCGGCGGCGTCCTGTCGCCAGGCCTGCTCCTCGGTGACCCAGCCCATGATGTAACGGTCGATGGTGAGCAGCAGTCGCAGCGCGGTGCGGGGCCGCAGGCCGGCCTGCCGGAGGGCGTCCAACTGGGCTTCAACGGCGGGCAGTTCGTCTTCGGTGGGCAGCGTTCCGGCGTGCACCCGGGCGCCGTCGCGGTAGGCGAGCAGGGCGTGGCGCTTGGCGCGGGCGTCGGCGGCGAGCCAGTCCGGCCAGTGCTCCGGATCCGGGCTACGGTCGGCCGGGAGGGCCTCGGCGAGCATCGCCTCGGCCATCAGGTCGAGCAGTTCCCGCTTGTTCTTGAAGTGCCAGTACAACGCGGGTGACTGGACGCCGAGTTCGCGGGCCAGCCGCCGGGTGGTCAGGCCGTCGATGCCTTCCTCGTCGAGTACGCGCAGCGCGGTGCGCACCACCTCGTCGCGTTGCAGTGCCACCGCCGGCCGCCTCTCCGTTATTCGCTTGCCCACTCCACCTTATCGCCGCTAAGTTCCCGAGCTGGAATTTATCAGCGATAAGGAGAGCCGTCGTGGTCGACGGCCCGAAGGAACCACCGCCCCATGACCTCCGGAACGGACCGCCCCCGGTCCCGACTGCTGCCGAACACCGCGCCCTGGCGGTCCTCCCGCGACTTCCGCCTCACCTGGACGGCCGGCACCGTCACCCTGCTCGGCTCCGTCCTCACCATGACGGCGATCCCGCTCCAGATCGCCGACCTCACCGGTTCACCGCTGGCCGTGGGCGCGGTCGGCGCCGTCGAACTCCTGCCGACCATCGTGTTCGGCCTCTACGGGGGCGTCCTCGCCGACCGTGCCGACCGCCGAACCGTCGCCCTGGTCACCGAACTCGCACTCGCCGCACTGAGCGCCCTGCTGCTCGCCAACGCGCTGCTCGGCACCCCCGCGCTCTGGCCGCTGTACGCGGCCGCCGGACTGGCAGCGGCACTGCAGGGCCTCCAGCAGCCCTCGGCGGAGGCGATGATCCCCCGGCTGGTACCGCCCGACCAGCTGGTGGCGGCGGGCAACCTGCTCTCGCTGCGCTGGAGCATCGCCGGGCTGGCCGGCCCAGCCACCGCCGGAGTACTGATCGCCACGGCCGGCGTCCCGGCCGCCTATCTGGTCGACCTCGGCACCTTCCTGCTCTCGATCGCCCTGCTCACCCGGGTCCGGCCCGTCCCCTCGCAGCGGGACGCCGAGGCACCGCGGCTGCGGGAGTTCGTCGACGGCGCCCGGTACGCGGCCCGCCGCCCCGACCTGCTGGGCACCTACCTGGCGGATCTCGCGGCCACCGTCTGCGCCCTGCCGACCGCGCTGTTCCCGTTTCTCGCCCAGGAGTTGGACGCGGTGTGGGCGCTCGGCCTGCTCTACTCGGCCGCTGCGGCGGGCGGCCTGCTCGCGGCCGCCACCGGCGGCTGGACCGAGCGGGTGCACCGGCACGGCCGACTGGTGCTGCTCTGCGCCGCCCTCGTCGGCGCGGCGACGGCCGCGGCCTCGTTCGCCCCCGGCCTGTGGGCCGTCCTGCTCTGCCTGCTCGTCGCGGGCGGCGCCAACCAGATCGGCGACACCTTCCGCAGCGCGATCTGGAACCAGTCCATTCCGGACGAACTTCGGGGCCGTGCCGCCGGTCTGGAGATGCTGATCGGCTCCGCCGGCCCCGCCCTCGGGGACCTGCGGGCCGGCGGTCTCGCCGCCCGGCAGGGCATCCGCGTCGCGCTGCGCACCGGCGGCCTGCTCTGCCTGGCCGGCACTGCCGCCCTGTCGGCCGCACTGCCCGCGCTCTGGCGCTACGACCAGTGCGACCAGCTAAACCACCCCGACCAGCTAAACCACCTCGACCAGCCCGCCCGACCCGACCGACAACCCACGCCATGACCGCCCACCCCGACAGCGGCGAACCGGGGCGCCGCCCCTCAGCCCCGGGCGGGCACCGTGGCGTGCCGGGCGATCAACGCGCCGAGCCGGCCCGGGTCGCCGGTGCCGCGCTTGGGCAGCACGGTCAGCACGTGCGTCTGCTCGTCCCCGCCCAGCAGGACGAAGAGTTCGGGCGTCTCCAGGTAGTACGGAAGCTCCCGCCAGGCGAGTTCGGTGCTGGACACCGCGTTGGTGACGGTCACCCCGGCCTCGCCGAGGACGATCCGGAACTCGCCCTTGTCCGCCGCCATCCGCCGCACCTGACGCAGTTGCAGCCAGGGCAGTCCGACCACCAGCAGCAGCGCGACCGCGAGCATCACCAGGGCCGGCGGGCCCACCGTCCGGTCGGCGACCGAGGTCAGCACCGCGCCGGACGCGGCGCAGGAGGCGATCAGGTACCTCGACCGCCGGGCCCGTCGACCCGCCGCCGTGCCCCGGGCCCGGGCCGCGAAGGCCGCCCGGAAGTCCGCGGTCGTCGGCGTGTAGCGGACCTCGACCGACTCCTCCACCTGCTTGCCGCCCTCCGCCCGCGCCCCCTCCGCCCGCGCCCCCTCCGCACCCTCCACCCGCAACCCCTCCGTACCCTCCGCCCGACGCCTCTGCCGCCGGATGCTAGCAAAGGCCGTGTGCACCCGATCCATCACCCTCTCCCTCCCCTCGCGGTGACGCGATTCCGCCGCTCCCGGGCGGGCCTCGTTGACCTCCCGCCGCACCCGGCGGTTGGCTCACCACGAGCCGGCCGCCGGGGAGTTCGGCGCGGCCGGCCGTACCCAGGGGAGGGACCAGATGACCCGCACACGTTCCGCACCACACCTGCTGCGCGCGGCCGGCGCGCTGGCGGCGGCCACGCTGGCCGCCGTCACGGTGGCGACGCCCGCCCAGGCGGACGCGCCGCGCGGCCGCACCGAACGGGTGTCCGTCGGGCTCGGCCAGGCGCAGCCCGACGGCGCCTCGTACGCCGCCGGTCTGAGCGCCGACGGCCGCTTCGCCGTCTTCACCTCGAAGGCCGCCAACCTGGTGCCCGGCGACACCAACGGCAAGTCGGACGTCTTCGTCCGGGACCTGTGGACAGGCCGGACCGAGCGGGCCAACACCGGCGCGGACGGCGCCCAGGCGGCCGACGACTCCTTCGACGCCACGATCAGCGGCGACGGCCGCTACGTGGCGTTCAGTTCCTACGCCACCAACCTCGCCCCCGGCGGGAACCTCGGCTTCGAGGACGTCTACGTCCACGACCGCTGGACGGGGACCACCGAGCTGGTGTCCACCGGCCACGACCCGGCCAAGCCGCAGGCCGGCCGGCAGTCCGGCCACCCGTCGATCAGCTGGGACGGCCGGTACGTCGCCTACCAGTCCAACCGCTCCGACCTGGCCCCCGGCACGGTCACCTGGACGGGCGGCAACATCTACGTCACCGACCGCCGGACGGGCGGGACCCGCCTGGTCAGCGTCGGCGCGGACGGCACCGAGGCGAACGCCTCCTCCGCCGAGCCGGTGATCAGCGGGGACGGCGGCTCGGTCGGCTTCATCTCCAAGGCCACCAACATCATCGGCCAGGACAAGCCCGGCGCCCTCGCCGCGAAGGCCGCCGCCGAACTCGACGCCGTCTCCGACGAGGAGTTCGTCCGCGACTCCTTCCGGCACGACGACCAGCCGACGATCCTCAAGCCCCGCTTCTACCCCCTCTACGTCCGCGACCTCCGCGCCGAGCAGAGCGTCCTGGCGAGCACCGACGGAGCGGGCGGCTACCGCGGGGCGGCCTCCCCGGCGCTCAGCCAGGACGGCCGGTACGCCGTCTACTCGGCGCTGCTCCAGGACGGCAACGGCCCCTGGGGGCACCACTTCGAGGTGTACGTCCGCGACTTGGAGGAGGGCACCGAGACCCTGGTCAGCGCCGGGCTCCCGGGGACGAAGACCTCCGGCGACTCCTACCACGCGCAGATCACCGCCGACGCCCACTGGGTCTACTTCGACTCCGACGCGGCGAACCTGGTGCCCGGGGACACCAACAACGCCGGGGACGTCTTCCGGCGCGACCTGTGGACCGGCCGCACCGAGCGGGTCAGCGTGGCGACGGACGGCTCGCAGACCGCCGGCGCCTCGGAGCGGCCGTTCGTCGACGCCCTCGGCACCACGGTGCTGTTCACCTCCGAGGACGGCACCCTCGTCCCGGGCGACACCAACCAGGCCCCTGACGTCTTCCTCCGCCGACTGCCGCTGCTCTGACCCGGAGCCGGCCGAACCCGGCCCGTCCTGATCCGTCCGGGCCGGGCCGGGCCGGGCCCGGCCGTGCTCAACGCGCCGGCAGCAGGTACCCCAACTGCGAGACCGCCGGCCACAGTTCGTCCGCCAGCCGGGCCGCGCCCGCCACCGCACCGACGAACACCTCGGGCGCGCCCGCCGCGGCCACCAGCCCGCCCTTGGCCACCGTCGCCAGCCCGGCGACCAGCCCCGCCCCGGCCGCCGCCCAGATGCCCAGCGCGAGCAGCGCACCCGCGCCCAGCCCGGCCAGGAACAGCTCGCCCTCACGGGTGAACAGCCGTTGGTCGCGCTGCACCGCGGTGGCCAGTTCGGGGAGCAGCGTCGGCCCCAGCGTGCGGGCGCGCTGGCGGGCGGCGATCAGCCTGAGCATCGCCTCGCGGATCTTGTCGGGCAGTTGCACCGACCGCAGCGGCACCCGGTGGATGTGGTAGAGCACCAGCCCGTCGTAGCCGGGGCGCCCGTTCGCGGGCCGCGGGTGGTCCTTGAACTCCGCCCGGTTGGTGGGCCAGTAGCAGATCCAGTCGACGGAGGTCTCCCCGTTCGCCTCGGTGACGTTGAGCGGCATCGGCAGCACCATCAGCCCCGCGCCGAGCCGCCAGTCGGTGCCCGCGCCGACCACCGTGTCGGGCAGCTGCTTGACGGCGGTCTGCTGCATGACGGCCAGCCGGTTCCCGATCATCCGGCCGCACGGGTCCCGCAACACCGAGATCTTGCCCTGGAGTTCGCGGTAGGTGTCGAGGGCGCCGCCCTCGGTGCCGACCTCCAGGGCTTCCAGCCTCAGCTCCGGCACGTGGTTCTGGATGCCGAGCATGTCCGGTTTGAGCGCCCCGCCGGGGGTGAGCTCGCGGATCGCCTTGACCAGTTTGACCGCCGGGGTGCTCCGGTCCTTGAGCATCCGGGTGATCGCCTCGACCTTCGCCACCGGGAAGACGTTGCGCAGGTCCTCGGATAGCACCTGGAGCACCATCCGCAGTACCGGGTCCGGCGGCTGCTGGGTGAGCCTGGCGTAGGGCAGCGCGTCCTGCTGGTCGAGCCTGCCCCGGCCGGGCGTACCCCACCACTCGCCGATCCGGTCGAGCTGGAAGGTCACCCAGGTCGCGCCGGGGCGGGCCTCGAAGTCCGTCCCGAAGTGGTGGCGGACCCACAGTTCGGCGGCCAGGTACTCGAAGACCGTGGGCGGCTCCGCGCGTGGTGGGCCCAGCAGTTGGCAGGCGTCCTCGTCGCGCAGGAAGCTCACGACATGTCCTTGAGCGGGCTGCTGACGGCGATGTCGGTGCCGGAGGTCGGCGTGTACTCGTTCCACTCGGCGATCAGGGTGCCGCGCCGGCCCGGGCGGCGGACCGGGAACGGTGTCAGGGTGCCGTCATGGCGGTGGGTGAGGCCGGCCAGCAGCAGGTGCCGCCCGTCGTCCGGGACCCGCACCACCCGGGCGGTCTCCTGGATCCGGCGGTCGTCGTACTCGTCGACGAGCACGACGGCGTCCGCCTCGAAGCCCGCGCTGGACGCCACCGGCACCAGGACGGGCGCTCCCCCGGCGGCCGGTTCGACCGCGGCGGCGCAGGTGGTCACCACCTCGTCCTCCAGCAGCAGCGCGCTGCTGCCGGGGTTGGCCGGCGGGATGCCGGGGTAGTTCCGGTCGTCGTAGGCGGCGATCTCCCGGGCGATGGTGAGGTACGGGTGGTCGGCGGGCAGCGGGGCGCCGTGGAAGCCGCCTTCGGCGAAGCGCACCCAGGCCTCCTCCCAGCCCTTGCGCACGGTGAGCACCACCCGGGCGCTGCCCGCGCGCAGGAAGGCCTGCCGGTTGGCGTCGGGGTGGGTGATCCTGCTGACGAAGCCCCAGGCGGCGGGCGCGTCCCAGAAGTACGAGTAGAGGAAGGTGACGACGTTCTCCCACTCGATGGCCTGGTTGATGAAGGCCACCTCCGCCTCGTGCCCGAGCACGGCCGCCCAGGCCGCGGCGCTCACCCCGATCCCGCCGGTGTCGTCGCCGGGGAAGCCGGCGCCGTGGCGCAGCCGGTCGGGGTCGTTGCCGACGGAGGCCTTGAACGCGTCGACCACCTCCTGCGGCATCACGTGGTAGTCCACGCCGAGCAGGAAGCGCAGCACGCCCTTCATGACCTCGTCGCTCTCCTCGCGCCGGAGCGTGAGGGTGTCCACGCCGTTCAACCGGTCCCGCAGGGCGGCGGCGCGGGCGGCGAGGTCCTGCTGTTCGGCGTAGTACTTGGTCTGGGCGGCGTTGAACAGGGCCGACCAGACGCCGTTCTGCCACTGCCGCCGGGCCTCGTCGGTGGGTTCGACGACGGCCGTGAGGCTGAGCCAGGTCTGCCGGTTGTTGACCAGGTGGAAGCTCACCATGGACGGCCCGCCCGCGTGCCGCAGCAGCGCGCCGTTGGCCGGGTCGGCGAGGTCGACCGGGCCGTGGGAGCCGAACGGCTCGTTCCACTCGGGGATGGTGCTGCCGAGCACCTTGAGGTTGTAGTTGTAGTCGCCGGTGCGGCTCTCGGAGGCGAACTGGAACCAGAGGTTCTTGATCCAGTAGCCGTCCGGGACGGTGAGCGGCGGCGCGTCGTAGATGCCGGCGCCGTCGTTGTTCGGCGCGGTGGCGTTGACGTGGACGTCCGGGTGCGGGCCGGGGGCGAGCTGCACCACGGCGCCGTACCGCTCGGCGAGCACCAGGTAGTGCGGCTGGCTCTCGCCGGGGCGGACCTCCTCGGTGATGTCCGAGTGCGGCACGTCGAACTGGAACGGCCCCACCTTCGATTCCAGCGCGGCGAGTTCCGCGTAGGCCTCGCGCAGCGCGCCGGCCGGTTCGGGGATCGCCAGGTCGTAGGTGAGGCGCAGCCCGGAGCGGTAGAGCCGGACCCGCCACTTGCGCATCATGCTGAAGTAGTCGATCCGGATCGGGTCGGTGGGGCTGGCGTTCTTCAGCGTGCGGGTGGTGGTCTCCGAGGAGCCGGTGACGGTGGTCGTCGTGATGGTGACCTTGTGCTCCTGCTTGGTGCGGGAGGAGGCCTTCTGGGTGAGCGTGGTCGCGTGCTTGCGGCTGTCGGTGGCGGACTGGGAGTCGGAGTTCTGGCTGGTCATGCCGGAGGTGACGGAGCCGGAGATGAGCGGGATGCCGCCGGAGACGGTGCCGGTGACGTTGAACTGGTTGCTGTGCTGCAACTGGTTGGTGGTGGACTGGGAGAGTTCGGTGTTGTCGGTGACGCCGGTCTCGCTGACGTTCTCCAGCGTGTCGGTGACGATCGAGCTGAACTCCTTGGAGGTGACGGACCACTCCTTCTGGGAGACGGCCGTCTCCTCCAGCGGCGCGAGCGGGATGGTGGCGACGAGTTCGCCCCGCTCAATGCCGGCCGGGGCCATCTCCAGGCGTTCCAGGTTCATCATGCCGATCGGGGTGACGGCCGCGTTGTGGTCGTAGGCGGCGTTCGCGGCGGCGGCCCGGGCGGCCAGCGCCAGGCCCTCCTCGGTGCCCGCTGCCCGGCGCACCCGCTCCAGCGCGGCGCCGAGGGCGCGCAGCGCGGCGCCGTCGGCGGCGGCGAGGGCGGCGGCCCGCAGCGTGCGATCGGCCGGGGCGGCGGCGCAGGCGGCGAGCAGTTCCCAGGGCAGGTCCGCCGTCACCTGCTCGCGGACGGCGGCTACTTCGCCGAGGCGCAGGTCGAGTCCGCGCAGGTAGGCGTGCCCGGCGAAGGCCGGGCCGCGCTGCGGGCCGTCCACCCGGAGCGGGACGAGGGTGGCCTTCGGGATGCTGCGGGCCGCGTGGCCAAGCACCGGCGGCTGGCCGTCCGGCCACGGTGGTGTGGGCGGGGTCGGCGGTGCGGGTGTGTCCGGGAAGTGGTCGGGCATGGCGGTCCCCTCCGTCCGTCTGCTGCCCCGAGCCCTACCCGGCGCCGCCCGGGGGACGCGCCGCGCCCGAACGGCTCGCGGCGCACGGCGGGTTGCGAGGAAGTGCGGCAGGGCTGCCGGGCCCGCCCGCACGCCCCTCAGCGCGTGAGCGCCCGCGCGCCCCTCAAAGCGTGAGCGCCCGCACGCCCCTCAAAGCGTGAGCGCCCGCACGCCCCTCAGAGCGTGAGCGCCCGCGCCGACGCCCGGATCGGCGCCGGGAGTTCGGTGCCGCCGCGCAGATGGCGGTCCACCGCCGCGGCCGCCGCCCGCCCCTCGGCGATCGCCCACACGATCAGTGACTGCCCGCGCCCGGCGTCCCCGGCGACGAAGACGCCCGGCGCGCCGGTGGCGAAGTCGTCGTCCCGGGCCAGGGCGCCGTCCGGGCCGGTGGCGAGGCCGAGTTGGGCGATCAGCCCCTGGTCCGGCTCCGGGCCGCTGAAGCCCAGCGCGAGCAGCACCAGCTCGGCCGGGACGCTCCGCTCGGTGCCGGCCCGGGGGCTGCGGTCGGCCGGTTCGGCCTCGGCGAAGCGGACGGCGGCCAGCCGGCCGTCCGGTCCGGCCTCGAAGCCGAGCGTGGTCGCCGCGAACACCCGGGGCCCGGCCGCCGTGGCCCCCGACTCCTCGTGCGAGGTGGTCTCCCGGTACACCTTCGGGTGGACGGGCCAGGGCTGCCCCGGCGCCCGGCCCACCGGCGGGCACGGGTTGATGTCGAGCTGGGTGACGGAGGCCGCGCCCTGGCGCAGCGCCGTCCCCAGGCAGTCGGCCGCGGTGTCCCCGCCGCCGACGATCACCACGTGCCGGCCCTCGGCGGACACCGGCGGGGCCGCGCGGTCGCCCTCGTCGACCCGGTTCGCCCAGGTCAGGTAGTCGATCGCCTGGTGCACGCCGGGCAGGGCGCACCCCGGCACCGCCAGCTCCCGGCAGGCGGTCGCGCCGACCGCCACCACCAGCGCGTCGTACCCGGCCCGCAGTTCCCCGGCTGCGAGGTCCCGGCCGACGGACACCCCGGTGCAGAAGTCCGTGCCCTCGGCCCGCATCTGGTCGAGCCGCCGGTCCAGCCGGTGCTTCTCCAGCCGGAACGGCGGGATCCCGTAGCGCAGCAGCCCGCCCAGGCGGTCGGCCCGCTCGTACACCGTGGTGGCGTACCCGGCCCGGGTCAGCTGTTGCGCGGCGGCCAGGCCTGCCGGGCCCGACCCGACCACGGCCACCCGCCGCCCGGCGCTCCGCTCGGGCGGCTGCGGCAGGTCCCAGCCCTCTTCCCAGGCCCGGTCGGTGATCGCCAGCTCGACGTTCTTGATCGTCACCGCCGCGCCGTCGATCGCCAGCACGCACGCGCTCTCGCAGGGCGCCGGGCAGAGCCGTCCGGTGAACTCGGGGAAGTTGTTGGTCGCCAGCAGCCGGGCGGCGGCGGCCCGCCAGTCCGCGTCCGCCACCAGCCGGTTCCACTCCGGCACCAGGTTTCCCAGCGGGCAGGCGTGGTGGCAGAACGGCAGCCCGCAGTCCATGCAGCGGCCCGCCTGCCCGCCCACCACCGGCAGCGGCGCCCGTGGCCGGTACACCTCCCGGGAGTCCCCCAGCCGCTGCTGTGCGTCCCGCCGCTCGCGCTCGGCGCGCGGGGTGGTGAGGAAGGCCATCCGGTCTGCCATCGCGGCCTCCGGCGGGGTGTGCCGACAAGGACCCGGTGGCACCCCCGGCGGACACGCCACCGTGTGGCCACCGTACGCCCGTCCCCGGCGCTGCGAAAGCCGCAGCCGGTACGGCCACCGGCAGGGCCCGGACCCGCGGACCCAGGGACCCGACGGAGGCCGTCGCCCGGACCCGCCGGACGCCGCCGCGGGCGCGCCGGGGAGAATCGGGGCCATGACCCACACCGTGCTGATCGCCGAGGACGACCGGGCCATCCGCGACTCCCTCACCCGCGCCCTCCAGCTGGAGGGCTACCGGGTGAGCACCGCCGCGGACGGCGCGCAGACCCTGGCCGCCCTCACGGAGCAGCGCCCGGACCTGCTGGTGCTGGACGTGATGATGCCCGGCCCGGACGGCCTGGAGGTCTGCCGCCGCCTGCGCGCCGACGGCGACCGCACCCCGGTCCTGATGCTCACCGCCCGGGTCGAGGTCCCGGACCGGATCGCCGGGCTCGACGCCGGGGCCGACGACTACCTGGTCAAGCCCTTCGACGTGGACGAGCTGTTCGCCCGCCTGCGCGCCCTGCTGCGCCGCAACCCGCCCGAACCCGCCGGCGGCGGCGTCCTCGCGGTGGCCGACCTGCGGGTCGAGCCGCACGCCCGGCGGGCCTGGCGGGCCGGGCAGGAGCTGGAGCTCTCCCGGACCGAGTTCGACCTGCTGGAGCTGCTGACCCGGCACGCGGGCTCGGTGCTCGACCAGGCCACGGTGTACGAGCAGATCTGGGGCTACGACTTCGGCCCCGGCTCGAAGAACCTCGCGGTGTTCATCGGCTACCTGCGCCGCAAGCTGGACCGGCCCGGCCTGACACCGCTGATCCACACCGTCCGCGGCGTCGGCTACACGCTGCGCGAGTCGTGACCGGCCGTGGCCGGCCGCGGCTGCTGTGGCCGCGCCCGGGGCTGCGCACCACCGTCTCGCTCGCCTTCGCCGCGATGGCCGCCCTGGTCGCGGTGCTGATCGGCGCGCTCGGCTACCGCTCCGCCGCCCGGCTGATCCGGGACGACGAGGCCGCCGACTTCACCGCCGCCGTCCAGGCGGTGCACCAGCAGGTCGGCCGGGAGATGCTGTTCCCCGGCGACTTCAACGGCACGAGCGGCCTGAGCGAGGATCTGCTGCGCCCGATCCGGGTCACCTCGCAGTCCCTCGGCCCCGACGGGGAGGTGCTGCCCGGCACCGCCCGGATCGACCTCCGGCCGACCCCGGAGGACCGCTCCCTCGCCCGCTCCGACGCCCCCGGCCGGACCTCGTCCGGGTTTCGGCCCGTGCACGGCGACACCTACCGGGTGGCCGTGGTCTCGCTCGGCGGCGGCCGCGGCGCGGTCCAGATCGCCCAGCAACTGGGCCCCACCGAGCACCTGTTGGCGACGCTGCGGATCCGTACCGGGGTGTCGGTGGCGGTGGTCGCGGTGCTCGCGGGCGGGGCCGGCTGGCTGCTCGCCCGGCGGATCACCGGCCGGCTGGTCCGGCTCACCGACGCGGCCGAACTCGTCGCCGCCAGCGGACGGTTGGACGTTCCGGTGCCGGCCGCCGGGACGGACGAGGTCGGCCGGCTCGGCCGGGCCTTCGACCGGATGCTGGGCCGGCTCGCCACGGCGAAGGAGAACCAGCGCCGACTCGTCCAGGACGCCGGGCACGAGCTGCGCACCCCGTTGACCAGCCTGCGCACCAACCTCTCGGTCCTGCCCAGCCTGGACCGCCTGCCGCCCGCCGAACAGGAAGCACTGATGGCCGATCTGGCCGAGGAGGCACGGGAGTTGACGCTGCTGGTGGAGGAGCTGGTGGCGCTCGCCGCGGACCGGAAGGCCGACGAGGAACCGACCGAACTGGTGCTGGCCGAGCTGGTGCGCGAGGCCGCCGCACAGGCCCGGCGGCGCAGCGGCCGGGAGATCACCGTGGACGCCGACGACACGGTGGTCACGGCCCGCCCGGACGCGCTGGCCCGGGCGGTGGGCAACCTGCTGGACAACGCCGCCAAGTTCGACCCGGCCGGGACGGCCCCGATCGAGGTGGTGGTGCGCGGCCGCCGGGTCGAGGTGCGCGACGGCGGGCCGGGGATCGACGAGGCCGACCTCTCCCGGGTCTTCGACCGCTTCTACCGGGCCACCGCCGCGCGCAGCCTGCCCGGTTCGGGGCTGGGCCTGGCCATCGTGCACGAGGTGGCCGGCTCGCACGGCGGCGAGGCCTTCGCCGCCAACCGGGACGGCGGCGGCGCCGTGATCGGCTTCACCCTCGGCCCGTAGGGCGTGTCCTCGAAACCGCCGTCCGCACAACGCCGCCGGGCCCCGGGCGCGCAGCAGCGCCCGGGGCCCGGGGCCCGGGGCCCGGCGTCACGTCGGCCGCCGTGAGACCGCCGTCAAACCGTCGTCAGAGCGCCGCGAGCAGCCCGCGTCCGAGCCAGTCGGCGTTGTCCTTCACGCCCGGCAGGACGAAGAAGTACCCGCCGCCGGTCGGCGAGATGTAGTCGACCAGCGGCTCGTCGATGAGCCGGGTCTGGGTGGCCTCGAACTGCCGCACCACGTCCTGCTGGTAGCAGCAGAACACCAGGCCCATGTCCAGGTTGCCGGCCTTGTCGACGCCCCGGTCGTAGTTGAAGCCGCGGCGCAGGATGCGCGAGGTGTCGGTGTCGGCGGTGCGCGGGTTGGCGAGCCGGATGTGCGCCTTGAGCGGGATCGCCTTGCCCTCCGGGTCCTTGCCGTAGTCCGGCGCGTCGGTCTCCTGGCGGCCGTCCAGCGGCGCGCCGGTGTCGCGGCGGCGGCCGAACATCTTCTCCTGCTCGGCGAGGGTGACGCGGTCCCAGAACTCGATCAGCATCCGGATGATCCGGATCACCTGGTAGCTGCCGCCGGTCGCCCAAGCGGGCTCGCCCAGTCCGTCGGTGACCCAGATCAGCCGGTCCATCTCGCGGGCGGAGGTGGTGTCGGGGTTGACTATGCCGTCCTTGAAGCCGAGCAGGTTGCGCTGGGCGCCGTCCGGGCGGGACTCGTTCTGGAAGCCGTCGATCCGCCAGAGGATCTGCATCGCGCCGCGGGTGTGCCGGGTGATGTCGCGCAGCGCGTGCAGCACGGTGTCCTGGCGGTCGGCGCAGATCTGCAGCGAGAGGTCGCCGTGGAGTTCGGCGGCCTGCAGATTGTCGTTGGGGAAGGTCTTCATCGGGGCCAGCTTGGTCGGCTTGGCCTTGGCCAGCCCGTACCGGTCGTCGAACAGCGAGGCGCCGACGCCGACCGTGACGGTCAGGTTGTCGGTGGGCACGGTGGGGCCGAGGATGCCGCTGTCGGCGGGCGGCGCGCCGACGCCGAGGTCGGGCGGGGTGCCGCCGGCGGTGAGGAAGCGGATCCGCTCGGTCAGGGTCTTGAGGAGGTCCTCCAGGCCCTTGCGGTCCTGGGCTATCACCTGGCAGGACAGGAAGGCCGCGTAGCCGGGGGCCGGGGTGGTGACGCCGGCCTGGTGGTCGCCGTGGAACGGCACGGCCCCGCTCTTCGCCTGGCGGCTGTCCCCGGCGGAGGCCGGGCCGGCGGCCAGGGTGAACGCCCCGCCTGCCAGGACGGCCGCCCCGGCGCCGGCGCCGAGGGCGGTCCGGACGAAGCTGCGGCGGGCCGGGCCGGCCGGGCAGCCGCCCTCGGCGACGGCCGGGGCGGGCGCGGCGGCGTGCGGGAACGGGCAGGAGCCTCCGGTGGCGGCGGTGTGGTCGGTCATCAGGCGGCCTTCCGGATCTCGAGCAGGGCGGGGATGGGGGCGAGGTCTTCGAGCAGCTGGCCGGTGGCGCCGTTGAGCTGGCGGCGGGCGTCGGCGGGGAGCTGCTCCAGCGCGGTCCAGCCCTCGGGCTTGTGGGCGGCGGCGACCAGGTCGCCGACCCGCTTCATCCCGGCGTCGACGCGGGTGAGCAGCTGCGGGTCGCGCTCGTCGAGCAGCGGCTGCAGGACGGTCAGCAGTTCCCGGGTGCCGGCCAGGTTGGCCTGGGTGGTGGCCAGGTTGGTGCCGCTGCCCTGGTCGGTGTCGCCGGTGAGCTCGAACTGGAGGGTGTTCTCCAGGATCTCGTGGGCGCGCAGCGGGAGGTCTCCGGGGTCGAAGTCCTGGCCGGGGAAGTCCTGCCCGAGCTTGGCGACATCGGCGGCCAGTTGGTCGGCGACGGGCGTCAGGTCGGCGGCGGACTGGCCGTGCCAGAGGCCGTACTCCAGGCGCAGGAAGCCGGTGAAGTCCTTGTCCTGGGCCTTGTCGGCGAGCCCGTCGGGCCGGCCGTCGATCTTGCCGTCGAGGTCGGCGAAGGTGCCGTAGGCGGCGCCGAGCGAGGCGTACTGGAGGTGGGCGGTGAGCCAGTCGGCCTTGGCGGTGGCGAGGTCGCCGCCGTGGACGTCGGCCTGGAGCTTCTGGGTCTGCGTCAGCAGGGTCGCGAGGCCCTTGTTGACGTAGTCCTTGTAGGCGTCGAGCGGGCCCTTGAGGTCGTCCTCGGCGACCGGCTTGACGGCCTTGACCTGGCCGCCGCCAGTGACGTGCACGGCGGCCGAGGTGACGGAGGTGCCGCCGGTGGGCACGCAGCGCCAGGCGTAGTCGCCGGAGCCGATGGTCGCGGTCAGCGCGCGGGTGGTGCCGGGGGCCAGGCCCTCGATCTCGCCGTAGACGGCGCCGCTGGCCGGGTTGACCAGGTAGACCTCGGAGACCTTGTCGCCGGTGTTGTGCATCTGGAACACCTGCTGGCCGGGCAGCGGGGTGCTGAAGCCCTTGCCGCACTCCTGCTCGGAGACGGACACGGTGGCGGAGCTGCTCTGCTTGCCGTCGCTGACCGCGATCACGGCCCCGGCGATCACCACCGGCACCGCGACCAGCGCGGTCGGCACGGCCCAGCGCGGCCGTCCGGACCGCACCGGCCCGGCGGCCTCGGGCGCGGCCGCCCCGGCCTTCTCGCCCTGCGCCGTCTCCTCGCCCTGTGCTGCCTCCCCGCCCTGCGCCGCCTTCCCGGGGGCCGGAGCGGTCTTGCCGCCGCGGACGCCCTCGACGAACAGCGTCATCACGATGCACAGGTAGGCGAGGTAGCCGACGACCTGGAGGACCGTCATGGTGACGGTCAGGTTGAGGGTGCCCTGCACCAGCGTGGCGTACCAGGAGGAGGCGTCCAGGTGGCCGCTCAGGTCGAACGCGTACGAGCTGCCGCCGCCGACCAGCCCGGACTCCTGCAGGTCGCGCAGGCCGTAGCCGAGCACGCCCGCCGCGACCACGATCAGGCCGGCGCCGGTGATGGTGAAGAACCGGGTGAGGTTCATCTTCAGCGCCCGCCGGTACAGGCCCCAGCAGAGGCCGGCCGAGAGCACCAGGCCGACGGCCGCGCCGAGCAGCGGCCCGGTGGACTCCCCGGCGGTGCGCACGTTGGTCCACAGGAAGAGCGAGGTCTCCAGGCCTTCGCGGCCGACGGCCAGGAAGCTGGTGAGCACCAGCGCGCCGGCGCCCATCGCCAGCGAGGCCTGGACCTTCTCCTTCAGCTCGGCGGAGAGGGTGCGCGCCGAGCGGCGCATCCAGAACACCATCGCGGTGACGAAGCCGACCGCGATCAGGCTCAGCACCCCGCCGAACGCCTCCTGGGCGTGGCCGGAGAGGTTGGCGGCGGTGAAGGTGAGCACCGCGCCGAAGCTGAGGCTGAGCGCGATCGCCGCCGCGACGCCGGTCCACACCTGCGGCAACCGGGCCTTGTGCCCGAACCGGACGAGCGTGGCGACCAGGATCGACACGATCAGTCCGGCTTCCAGACCTTCGCGCAGCCCGATCAGAAAGCTGGGAAACGCCTCATCCCACATGCAGCGGGCTCCTCCCCCGGTCACCCCGGGTCGTACCTGAACTCGGCGGCCCGCCGCGGGTGGCGGCGGCGCGGCACAGCCGAACGCCCCGGACACGAGGGTCCGGGGCGCTTCGACTTAGCTTAGGCAAACCTTAGAGCCGTCGTGGTCAACAGCACCCCCCGTTCAGGTAAGGGTTCGGTATGAGGGCTGCCGAGCCGGCCCGGCTCAGCCCCACCACTGCTCCGGCACCGTCTCCGGCTCCGCCGGCACCGCCACCGGCGCGGCGGCGGGCGTCACCAGCAGCTCGCCGCAGCCCGTCTCGGCGACCAGGTAGCCGCACTCGCGCAGCACGACGGCGGCCGCACCGCTGACCGCCTCGCGCGCTCCCCGGGAGGGCGGCCCGTCCGGCCCCTCCCCCGGCGACCAGCCGACCGCCACCCCCGGCGGCCGATGGCCGATCCGCAGCAGGGACGGGCCCGGCCCGGCGTCGATCCCGGCGCGGGCGAGGGCCGCGGTGACGTCCTCGAAGAGTTCAGGGTGATCCACCATTGGCGCAGCGTAGGCCCGGGATCGCGCGACCTCCGGACGCGGCGCGCGCCGAAACGGTTCAGCGGCACCCGGGCGCAGCACCGCCACCCGTCCGGCGGCCGATCAGGCGCCAGGACCCCCCGTACGGACCGACACGAGCGGCCGTACGGACCGATGGACGTGCACAGTCGGCCCCCTGCCGACAGCATGACAGAGTAAGCGCTCCATCACCCTGAGCAACGGGCCAGTGGGTCACCCGCTCCGCGTGCCGGTTCAGCCGGCGGGCCCGTATCGAGAGGTCCCATGATCACAACACTTCGCCGGCCGGCGTCTTTGCCGGCGGGCCTCCAGCCCGGCACGCCGAGGACGCCGGGGAGCCCGTCGTGAGAACCGACCAGCAGTCGCAGCCGGGACCGGTGACCAGCACGCGCGCCAACCCCGCGAACAAGGCCGAGGCCCTGGCCGACTGGACCGACGGCCGGGTCGGCATCTACTCCCTGGCCAAGGCCAATCTGCGCAAGATCTTCCCGGACCACTGGTCCTTCATGCTGGGCGAGATCGCGCTCTACACCTTCGTCATCATCATCATCACCGGCGTCTGGCTGACCCTCTTCTTCAAGCCGAGCATGGGCGAGGTCATCTACGACGGCTCGTACGTCCCGCTCAAGGGCATCCAGATGTCGGAGGCCTACGCCTCGACCATCGACATCAGCTTCGAGGTGCGCGGCGGCCTGCTGATGCGCCAGGTCCACCACTGGGCGGCGATCGTGTTCGTCGCCTCGATGCTGACGCACATGATGCGCGTCTTCTTCACCGGCGCGTTCCGCAAGCCCCGCGAGATCAACTGGGTCTTCGGCGCGCTGCTGCTGTTCCTCGGCATGTTCGACGGCTTCATGGGCTACTCGCTGCCGGACGACCTGCTCTCCGGCACCGGCATCCGCTTCATGGAGGGCGCCGTCCTGGCCGTGCCGATCGTCGGCTCGTACCTGCAGTTCTTCATGTTCGGCGGCGAGTTCCCCGGCCAGGACATCGTGCCGCGGCTGTTCACCGTGCACGTGCTGCTGATCCCGGGGGTCATGGTGGGCCTGCTCGCGGCGCACCTGATCCTGGTCTTCTACCACAAGCACACCCAGTTCGCCGGGCCCGGCCGGACCAACGACAACGTGGTCGGCATGCCGCTGATGCCGGTCTACATGGCCAAGGCCGGCGGATTCTTCTTCCTGGTCTTCGGCGTGGTCGCGTTCATGTCGGCGATCGCCACCGTCAACCCGATCTGGGCCTACGGCCCCTACCGGCCCGACCAGGTGTCCACCGACGCCCAGCCGGACTGGTACATGGGCTTCTCCGAGGGCCTGGTGCGCGTGATGCCCGGCTGGGAGATCAGCGTCTGGGGCGGCCACACCCTGAACCTCGGGGTGTTCGTCCCGCTGATGGTCTTCCCGACCGTGCTGCTGATCATCTGGTGCTACCCGTTCCTGGAGGCCTGGGTCACCGGGGACCGCGGCGAGCACCACATCGCCGACCGGCCGCGCAACGCACCGGTGCGCACGGCCGTCGGCGCGGCCTGGATCGGCCTCTACCTGATCCTGCTGGCCGGCGGCGGCAACGACCTGCTCGCCACCCACTTCCAGCTGTCGATCAACGCGATCACCTACGCGGTGCGCACCGGCTTCTTCGTCGTGCCGGTGGTCGTCTTCGTGGTCACCAAGCGGTGGTGCCTGGGCCTGCAGCGGCGCGACAAGGAGAAGGTCCTGCACGGCCGGGAGACCGGCGTCATCAACCGGCTCCAGCACGGCGAGTTCGTCGAGGTGCACGCGCCGCTCCCGCCGGGCCGGATGTTCACCCTCACCGCGCACGAGCAGCCGCAGCCGGAGGACCTGCCGCCGGAGGTGGATGAGAACGGGGTGGTCCGCAAGGCCGGGCTGTTCGCCCGGGCGAGGGCCAAGCTGTCCCGCGGCTTCTACGGCGAGGGCAGCCAGATCGCCAAGCCCACCGCCGAGGAGCACCGGGAGATCAGCAGCGGCCACGGCCACCACTGATCCCCGCGCACGCCCGAGGGCCCGCTGCGCCGTCATCGGCGCGGCGGGCCCTCGGGCGTGCCGGCGGATCGGCCCGGCTCAGGTCTCAGGCCTCAGGCCCGCAGGGCCGCCGGGACGACGGCGAACAGCGCCGCCGCCAGGGTGACGGAGAGGCAGAGCGCGGCCCAGCGGGCGCAGATCCGGCGGCACTCGCTGCGGTAGCGGGCGGCCAGCCGGCGGCAGCGCTCGACGGCGCGGTCGACGACCTCCTCGGCGTAGCGCAGGCGGTCGGCGGCGTAGGCCTGCTCCAGGCTCTCCCGCTCCGCGGCGGGCAGCCACGGGAACTGCCCGGCGAAGGCCCGGGCGTCCCGTTCGGCCGCCGCCACCTCGGCCTCCCAGGCGAGATAGCCCTCCAGCCGGGCGATCTCCGCCCGGGCGTTCACCCGGCCGCCCCCGGCGGGCCGGCCCTGCCGAGGGGTCCGCGCTCCCGGCGGACGCTGTCTGCCACCCATGACCGCTCCTCATGTCCTGTCGAGGCGTGCTGTCGGGACGCCCTGTCGAACCGTCCCGCCGAACCGGCGCGGGAGACCGCTCCGCAACCAGGCCACTACTATCAGTGACCACACGGGCGGGCAGGGCGACTCGCCGAGCCGCCGCGCGACTCCTCGCAACCCCGCCGGGCCGGCTCCGCCCCGGAGTGTCGGCTCCGAAAAAGTTGCGTGCCACGCACTCTTGCGCGGCCCGCAGGTTTCCGGGGAGAGTGGTGGGCATGACGAAGAGTCAGATCGGTCTGCGGGAACGGAAGAAGGCCGCGACCCGGGAGGCACTGAGCTGGGCCGCACTGCGCCTGGCGGTGGAACGGGGCCTGGAGAACGTCCGGGTGGAGGACATCGCGGCCGCGGCCGGGGTGTCACCGCGCACCTACAACAACTACTTCTCCAGCAAGGCCGAGGCCATCGTCTCCCGGCACTGCGACCGCATCCGGCTCGTCGGCGAGGCGCTGCGCGAGCGGCCCTTGGCCGAACCTCTCTGGGAGGCGCTCACCCGGGCCACCCTCGCACCCTTCGACGGCGCGGCGGAGCAGCCGGACCCGCGGTGGACCGCCGCGGTGCGGCTACTGCTGCGCGAACCGGCCCTCCAGGCCGAGCTGGCCCGCGCCGGCGCGGACGCCGAGGCCGGGCTCGCCGCGGCGGTGGCCGCCCGGACCGGGGCCGACCCCGGCGGCCTCCACCCCAGACTGGTCGCCGCCGGCGTCCTGGCCGCGCTCAGGGCGGCCAGCGACGTATGGCTGCGCGCCGACCCGCCGGTACCGCTGCAACCGCTCCTGGCGGAGGCGCTGCGGCAGCTGGCGGCCGGCCTCCCCGAACCGTCGTCCTCGTGAACTCACCGTCGCACAGGGGGATCTACCATGACCCACGATGTCATCATCGCCGGCGCCGGCCCGAACGGGCTGATGCTGGCCTGCGAACTGGCGCTGGCCGGAGTCCGGCCGGTGGTGCTGGACCGGCTGGCCGAACGCTCGTCGGAACAGAAGGCGAACGGGCTGGTCGGTCAGGTGATCCGGCTGCTGGACCACCGCGGCCTATACGAGCGGCTCGGCGGCCCGGGCGCCCCGGCCCCGGTGCCCCGCTTCGTGTTCGGCGCGTTCCCGCTGGACCTCCGGGAGCTCGACGGCAACCCGCTGTACGCCCTGCCGGTGCCGCAGCACCGGATCGAGCAGGCCCTGGCGGAGCGGGCCCGCGAACTCGGCGTCACCGTGCACCACGGCCGCGAGGTCACCGGCCTGACCCAGGACGAGGCGGGGGTGACCGTCGAGGTCCACGGACCGGACGGGCCGCAGCGGCTGCGCGCCCGCTACCTGGTCGGCGCCGACGGCGGCCGCAGCACCGTCCGCAAGCTGGCCGGGATCGGCTTCCCCGGGGTCACCTCGCCCGACCCCGTCGCGCGCATCGCCCACGTGCGCCCGCCCGAGGGGCTGCAGGTGCTCGACACCGGCGAGGTCCTGCTGCCCGGCTGCCCGACGCCGTTCCGCCCGTTCACCCACACCCGCACCGCGCACGGGGTGTTCGTGCTCGCCCCGATGGGCCCGGAACTCGCCATGATGGCCACCATGGAGTGGGACGGCCCGCCCGTCGACGAGACCGTGCCGGCCACGCTGGACGAACTGCGCGCCAGCGTCCGCCGGGTGACCGGCGCCGACCTGCCGCTCGCCCCGGCCGGCACGCCCGGCGCGCACACCCCGCGCCGCCAGGTCGGGCACAACACCCGGCTCGCCGAGCGCTACCGCGAGGGCCGGGTGCTGCTGGTCGGCGACGCCGCGCACGTGCACGCCGCCACCGGCGGTCCGGGCCTCAACCTCGGCCTCCAGGACGCCGCGAACCTCGGCTGGAAGCTGGCCGCCGACCTCCAGGGCTGGGCCCCGCCCGGCCTGCTGGACAGCTACCACCGCGAGCGGTACCCCGTCGGCGAACGGGTCTTCATGCACTCGCAGGCCCAGATGGCCCTGATGTCCCCGGGCCCGGCCGTCACCGCCCTGCGCGCCCTGTTCGGCGAACTGCTCGCGTACCAGGACAACCTCGGGCGGATCGCCGCGCTCATGGCGGGCAGCGACGTCCGGTACGACACCGACTGCCCGCACCCGCTCGCCGGCGGCTTCGCGCCGGACCTCCCGCTGACCACCGCCGCCGGCCCCACCCGGCTCGCCGAACTGGCCCGCAGCGGCCGGGCCCTGCTGCTCGACCTCGCGGGGGGCTCACCACGGCTCGCCGACCTCGCGGCCGGCTGGAAGGGCCGGGTGGACGTGCTCACGGCCGACTGCCCGCAACCGCCCGCCGGCGCGCTGCTGGTGCGCCCGGACGGCTACGTCGCCTGGGCCGCCGCTCCCGGGGAGGAGGATCCGGACGGGCTGCTGCGCGCGCTGCACGCCTGGTTCGGCGAACCGGACTCCGCCCGCTGCTGAGCACCCGCACCCGGACGCCCCACCGGCCCCGGTCGGGGCGGCCGGGGCCGGGGGGAGAGAATGGACCGCATGTCCCCACGTCGCCCCGCGCCCCGCGCCGCCGCCTCCGCGCCCCGGCTGCTGCCCTCCTCCCCCTGCCCCTGCGGCCTGCCCGCCGCCTACGGCGACTGCTGCGGGCGGCTGCACCGCGGCCAGACGGCGGCCACCACCGCCGAGTCCCTGATGCGCTCGCGGTACAGCGCCTTCGCCGCCCAGGACGAGGCGTACCTGCTGCGCACCTGGCACCCGGACACCCGGCCCGCCGAGGTGGACTTCGACCCGGCGCTGCGCTGGACCGGCCTGGAGGTGGTGTCCACCACCGAGGGCGGCGCCTTCCACGCGGAGGGCACGGTCGCCTTCCGGGCGCACTGGACCGAGGGCCGCGAGCAGGGCGTGCTCACCGAGCACAGCCGGTTCGTCCGGCACGAGGGCGCCTGGGTGTACCTCGACGCACTCTCGCTCAGCTGACCCTCGGGGTCCTCGGGGTCCTCGGGGTCCTCGGGGTCCTCGGGGTCCTCGGGGTCCTCGACGGGCGAACTCCTACAGGTAGTCGTCCAGCCGGCCGAGGGCGAAGCCCTGCGCGGTGACGTCGTTGACGACCTTGCGGAGCAGGTCCGGCATCGAGGCCTTCCAGAGGTCGACGCCCCGGAAGTGGGTAAGGATGATGTCGCCCGGGTGGAGCTTCCGGTCGTCGTAGCGCCACTCCATGTGGTCCGGGAAGGCCTCCTCGTTCCACAGCGGCACCGCCTGGATCCCGCAGGACGCCGCCGCGCGCAGCGTGTCGTCGTTGTACTCGCCGTACGGGGGCCGGAACAGCCGGGGGCGGACGCCGATCTGCTTCTCCAGCTGGTCCTGCTGACGGCAGATCTCGTCGCGCTGGGCCCCGTAGTCGAGGACCTTCAGGTTGCGGTGGTTGATGGTGTGGTTGTTGATCTCCACCCCCTGGGCGTGCAGGTCGCGGAAGTAGCCGTAGTTCTCGCGGGCCAGGTAGTCGGAGATGTAGGTGCTGAGCGGGATGCCGAGTTCGTCGGCCATCCGGGAGAACTCCGGGTCCTTCTCGGAGCCGTCGTCGACGGTGAGGAAGACCACCTTCTCGTCGGTCGGCACCCGGTAGACCACCGGCGGCCGCCCCTCCTTGAGCTTCACGCCCTGCGACTGGGCCAGTACCGGCCTGGTCGCCGGGCGTGGCGGCGCCTTCAGCGGCGGGGCCTCCAGGCCCCATCGGTGCGCGGTCTCCAGGGCCGCCCCGGTTTCCGACTCCTGGCGGGCGACCGCCTCGGTGCCGGCCTCCTCCTCCTTGCGGGCCAGGCCCGGCAGCACCGGCAGCGCCTCGGGCGGGCGGCCGACCCCGTGTTCGACGACGGGCACGGCACCCGGCGCGGGCGGGACGACAGCCGGCCGCGCGGGGTCGACCGGCCCGGCACAGCCGGCGGCGACGGCGGAGAGGCAGACGGTGGCCAGCAGACCGGTCCGCACACCCGCCCGCACACCGGCGCCGCGTCCCTGAATTCCCCTCAAACCCGCATTAATGCGATGATTTGATGATCTGTTCATAGCAGCACTGCTCCCCCGCAGCGCACCCCCGCCAATCCCCTCATCACCCGTGCGGGGCAACGACGCGCCGGGCCCCTTGCCCTTCCTTTGCCGAACCAGCCGGGCACCCGAACCGGCCGGGCACCCGAGTCGACCGGGCACCCGCGCGAAAACCCGATTGCGGCCCGGGCCGGCGACCACCGATCATGCGCCCATGACCGACACCGCGCCCCGCACCGCCCGCCTCTGGTCCGTCGCCACGGCGGACGTCACCGCACCCGAGGCCCTGGCCCTACTGCGCGAGTACTACTACGACGTGGCCAACCGCTACTACCGCCTGCACCTCGGCCGCGAAGGCACCCCCGAGGAACTGGAGTCGGGGCTGGCCGGCTCCCCCAGCGACGACCTCGCCGCACCGGACGGGCTCTTCCTGCTCGGCCACTACGACGGCGCGGCCCAGTCCTGCGCCGGGCTGCGCCGGCGCGACGCCGACACCGTCGAGCTGACCCGGGTGTTCGTCCGCCCCGGCCTGCGCGGCACCGGCGGCGGCGCCCGGCTGCTCGCCGCCGTCGACGAGGCCGCCCGCTCGCTCGACGCCCGGCGGATCGTCCTCGACACCCGCCTCGACCTGGTCGAGGCCCGCGCGCTCTACACCCGCCACGGCTACCGCGAGATCCCCGCCTACAGCAGCGGCCCGTACGCCCAGGTCTGGTACGCCAAGGAGCTGGCCGGCTAACCCGCCTGTGTCAGGGCGGCCGTCAGCTCCGCCGTCGAGGGCGGGTTGGCGCCGGGGCGGGAGACGGTCAGCGCGGCGGCCGTCACCGCCTGGGTGAGGCAGCCGGCGAGGTCGGCGCCGGCGGCGCGGGCGTGCAGGAAAGCCGCCGTGAAGGAGTCCCCGGCGCCGACGGTGTCGGCGACCGGCACCGGAACGGCTGCGGCCCGCGCGTGCCCGCCCCCGGCGGTGAGCGCGAACGCGCCGTCGGCACCCAGGGTCACCGCGACCACGGCCGGGCCGAGGGCGAGCCAGCGGCGCGCGACCGCCTCCGCGTCCTCGCCGGGGTAGAGCCAGGCCAGGTCCTCGTCGCTCGCCTTGACCACGTCGCTCAGCGCCACGCAGCGCTCGACCCGCCGCACGGCCTGCGCCCGCTCGCCCATCAGCGCGGGGCGCACGTTCGGGTCGTAACTGATCTGCGACCGGCCGCGCCACCGCTCGACCAGCGCCAGCACCGCCGCCGCGCCCGGGTCGGTGACCGCCCCGATCGAGCCGAGGTGGATCGCGCCCGGCGCTTCGGCGAGTTCGGTCGGCGGCAACGTCCAGCCGATGTCGAAGGTGTAGCGCGCCCGCCCCTGTCCGTCGAGGCGCACCACGGCCGAGGGGGTCCGCTCCACCCCCGCGGCCCGGACCACCACCCCCGCCGACTCCAGGTGCGCCCGGATCAGCCGGCCGTTGGCGTCGTCCCCGAGCTGGGTGAGCAGGGTGGCGGGCCGCCCCAACCGGGCCAGGCCGTACGCGACGTTCGCGGGGCTGCCGCCGGGGTGGACGGTGTCCGGGGCGCCATCCGTGCGGACGACGTCGGCGACGCACTCACCGATCACCAGAACGTGCGAATCGGGGCTGGTCACGGCGGCTCCTGGCATCCGGTACGCGGGCGTCGTCTCGGCCGCCAGCCTACGGGGTGCACCCGGGCATGAAGGACGGCCGCCGGACCTGGCCAGGTTCTCCGACGGCCGTGGCCTCGTCCGTCAGGGGGCGAAGCACTTCGAACGTTAGTCAGCGCGTGGCGGCCCCGCCATCGCTGTAGGCCGTCCGGGGGATGGCCTCGTGTCGACAGCCGTCCGGGCGGCGGCGCCGGGCGGGCGCCCCGGTCCGCTAGGGTCCGTGCCCGGTGCGTCGCGCACGTACCGCCGCCAGGCCCCTCGGGGCCACGACTCCCGAAGTGCGGTGATCGCCCTGTCCAGGCCCCGTCTCGGCCTCGTCCTCCCCCTCGTGCTCAGTGCGGCACTGCTGTCCGCCGGCGCCAGGGCCGCCACCGCCGCGGACGGCCTCGGCGACCCGGTCTTCCCCTCGCTCGGCAACAGCGGGTACGACGCCCTCGCCTACGACCTGTCCTTCGACTACCGGGCCGCTACCCGCACCGTCGACGCGACCGCGGTGATCACCGCCCGGCCGTCCCGCACCCTGGCGCGCCTGGAGCTGGACGCGCTGGGCCTGACCGTGCACGCCGTCCGGGTCGACGGGCGCCCGGCGGGGTTCGCCGCCCACGACGAGAAGCTGACCATCACCCCGGCCCGGCCCCTGCACCGCGGCACCACCGCGCGGCTGACCGTCGAGTACACCGCCGACCCGCGCGCCAGGCTCCCGCACACCGGCTGGGTCCCGACCCCGGACGGCTTCGCGGTGGCCGGCCAGCCGGACAGCGCGCACACCGTCTTCCCGTGCAACGACCACCCCAGCGACAAGGCCCGGTTCAGCATCGCCGTCACCGCGCCCGACGGCCTGCTGGGCGTCGCCAACGGGGAGTTGGCGCAGACCGAACGGCTCGGCGACGGCCGGACCACCCGGCGGTACGCCTCCCGCGAGCCGATGGCCACCGAGCTGGTGCAGGTCTCCGTCGGGAACTACACCGTCCGCGAGCGCACCGGCCCGCACGGCCTGCCGCTGCGCGACGTCGTCCCGACCGCCCGGGCCGCCGAACTCGAACCCGCCCTGGCGCTCACCGCCGACCAGCTGACCTGGGCCGAGCAGCACCTCGGGCCGTTCCCCTTCGAGACCTACGGCCTCCTGCCGGCCGACACCGACGACCCGGCCGCGTTCGGCTTCACCGGCCTGGAGACCCAGACCCTCACCCTCTACAAGCCGGGCTTCCTGCGCCAGCCCGAGTCCGCGATCGGCTCGCACCAGATGCACGAGCTGGTGCACTCCTGGTTCGGCGACAGCGTCTCCCCCGCCAGCTGGGCGGACCTGTGGCTCAACGAGGGGCACGCCGACTACTACGCCCTGGTCTACCGCTACGAGCGCGGCTGGCCGGACGCCTGGGGCCACACCACCCTGGTCGACCGGATGCGGGCCCTCTACCGCCTCGGCGACCAGTGGCGGCACGACTCCGGACCGGTCGCCGCTCCCAGCGCCGCCAAGCTCTTCGACAGCCAGCGCTACACCGGCGGCGCGCTGGTGCTGTTCGCGCTGCGCGAGCGGGTCGGCGCCGAGGCCTTCGACCGGATCGAGCGCACCTTCCTGCGCGAGCACCGGTACGGCACCGCCAGCACCCAGGACTACCTGCGCGCCGCCTCCGAGGTCTCCGGCAAGGGCCTCTCCGGCTTCCTCACCGACTGGTTGTACGGGCTGCGCACCCCGCCGATGCCCGGCCACCCCGACTGGACGGTCGCCCCGGTGACCGCGGACCCGGCGGCCGCCGCCCGCGGTGTCCCCACCGAGGCGCCGCACGGCTCCGGGACGCTCTGACCCACCGTCGCCCGGCCGGCCCGATCCGCGGTCCGGCCTGATCCGTGGCCCGCCCGATCCGCGGTCCGCCGCCCCCTGCGTCCCACCCGTACGCCCCTGGCGCGCCGCATCGTGCACCCGGACGCCCCGTGAGCGCCTCTGGCCGGACGGGCCCGACGGGGCCATCGTGGTGCCCACGGCCCGCCCGCCGCCCGGCCGAGTCCCGGCCGGCTCGCGGGCCGTCCAACCTCCCCGCGCCGGCCGGCCGAAAATCCCCGCGCCCGGAAGACAACCCGGAACACCGTCCAGCACGTTCATCAGCTGTGAGTAGGACACCACGATCGCGGCCCAGCAGGCCGCCACGGCTGACAGGGACGGCACGGACACCATGGCGGGGACGGCGGGATGAGGGATGGCACACCGGACTTCGAGGAGTTCGTCTCCGCCTGCGGCCCGAAGATGCTGCGGGTGGCCTGGCTGTTGACCGGCGACCCGCACCAGGCCGAGGATCTGCTGCAGACCGCGCTCGCCAAGGTCTGGCCCAAATGGGACCGGATCTCCATCGACCGGCCCGAGGCCTACCTGCGGAAGGTGCTGGTCAACTGCAACGTCTCCTGGTGGCGCCGCCGCTGGACCGGCGAACTGCCGCACGGCGAACTGCCGGAGCCGCCGCCGGCCAGCGCGGACCCGTACGAAGGGGTGGTGCTCGGAGAGGTGGTCGCCCAGGCCGTCCGTGCCCTGCCGCCGCGCCAACGGGCCGTGGTGGTGCTGCGCTTCTTCGAGGACCTCAGCGTCGAGGAGACCGCCGAGGTCCTGGGCTGCAGCACCGGCACGGTCAAGAGCCAGACGCACCGCGCGCTCGCCGCGCTGCGCGGTCGGCTGCCGGCCCGGGAACTGCTGCTGGCGGGGGGACCTCGTGATCGGTACTGACCTGCTGGACCCGGACGACCCGAGGCCGGACGGCGGTGAGGGCGAGGACGAGCTGCGGATCCTGCTCCACCAGGCCGTACCGGAGCTCGCCACGCCCGAGGACCGGATGGAACGGGTACGCGCCCGCGCCATCGGCACCCAACGCCGACGGCGGGCCGCCGGGCTCGGGGCCGGACTGACCGCCGGGCTGGTCGCCGCGGCGCTGGCCGCCGCGCCCGCGATCGCGCCCACGCCGGAGCGCGGGGTGGCGGCGGGGCCGAGCGTGGCGGCCGGACCGGCCGAGACGGTGCCGGGCGGGGAGCCTCCCGTTCCGACGGCCGGCGCCGGCGCCAGCGCGACACCGACCATGGTGCCGACGGCCAGGTCCCAGGTCCACTTCCCGTCGTACCCGAACGTGGCGCTCGACCTGCCGAGCGGCTGGTACAGCCAGAGCACCTTCAGCGGCGACCCCCGGAACGGCATCGGCTACCTGGCCAACGGGCCGATCGGCCCCGTGTCCCCCTGCCGGACGGCGGGCATCGCCTGCCCGGGCGACACGCTGTTGCCCGTCGGCGGCGCCCTCCTCACCCTCCGGTTGGTGGACCAACCGGACCTGGTCGGGAAGTTCACCACCTCATCGGCCGTCACCTCCGACATCGCGCTCGACAAGGAATGCCTCACGCTCGGCGGCACCCGGGAACTCATCGGCCACCGGGCCGTCGCCCGGACCGGCACGCTGGTGCTGATCCAGCTGACGGCCTGCATGCGGGTGCCGTCGCACGTGACGATCCAGCAGGTGCAGCAGGTGCTGGACTCGATCCGGGCCGCCGAGGGGAGCAGTCCCTCGCCGACCACGACCCGCTGAGGACCGTCCGGGCCGCGCTGGCCGCCCCGCGTTCAGTGTCAGTGGCTCCTGCTAGCGTCCCGAGCACGATCAGAGAACGGGGGTCCTCTCATGGGTGGCGAGCGGCGACGGGCAGGTGCCGGGGGCTGCGACCGGTGGACGGCGCGGCGGAACGGCGAAGGTGGCGTGGTGGCCCTGCGGGGTGCGGACGTCCTGCCGATCACCGGCGGGCTGATACCCGGGGTCTGGTCGGTCTCCTCGGGTGCTGCCGGGCGGGCGTTCCACCGGTCCTGACGCGGCCGTGACACGACGGTGCGGGCCCGGCGGCCGTTGCCGGGCCCGCACCGGGCGGGTCAGTACCGGGCGGCTCAGTACCGCAGGACGGCCGCGATGTGGCCGCGGGCGTCGAGTTCGCCGGTGGGGACGAACTGCACCTTGGCGCCGGTGTCGAGGGCGCGCTCCACGATCTCGTCGACCATGTCCTCGCGGACGTCGGGCTCACCGGCTGCCGCCGGGACGAGGTGGTTGTCGGTCACCCGGACGGGCTGCCAGTAGTCCTCCTCCACCGCGACCACCGCGGCGCGGCCCTCGGCGACGGTCTGCCAGACCTCGTCGATGCCGGCGGCCAGGCCCTTCACACCCTGGGCCTGGTCGAGGCGCTCGTGCAGCTCGGTGACGGCCTTGCTGCCCTGCTCGGCGACCGTGGACCGGACGGCCTCGGCCACCGCGGCGGCGGCGGCATGGCCGAGGCCGCCGCGCGAGACCTGGGCGGTGGCGCGCTTGGCGGCGGTGCCGACCTCGTCGAGCAGGGAGATCGCGGCGGCCTCGCCGAGCACGTACAGCGGGCGGTTGTCGGCCTCCAGCACGGCGGCCAGCGCGGTGTCAGCCGAACGCAGGAAGCGGCGGGTCTCCTCGTCGCGGAAGGTGCTCGGTACGTCCCCGATCCGCTCCTTGCGCTCGACGTCCCAGTCCGGCGGGACCTGGTCGAGCGGGAAGGCGGCACTCGTGTGCTCGGCCAGGTGCGCCCCGCTGCCGCTGAACAGGGCGACCCGGTCGGCGGCGACGGTCAGCACCCAGTAGGGCGCACCGGCGGTGTAGGCGGAGACCAGGTTGCGGGTCAGGAAGGTCTCGGACAGCACGACCCGGGCGGGCACCGGGCGCGGCAGGGACCACACCTGGTGCTCGCCGGGGGCGGCGTAGATCACCAGGCCGTCCTCGGCGTGCACGAGGTCGACCTCGGTGAGCGCGCGGTCCAGCTGCTCGACGACGTCCAGCCGGTCGGCCCGGCTGACCGCCTCGTCGGCGTGCAGCCGGTTCTTCGCCTCGGCGACGAGGTTGCGCAGGCGGACCGGGTCCTGGGTGTTGTCGGGCTCGCTGCGGTGGGTGGGCAGCAGAACGGAGACGGCCGGGTAGCGCCGGGGGCGGCGCAGCTCGGCGAGGACGGCTGGCGTGAGCTCGGCTGCGTGCATCGGGTGCCCTTCGTGTCGCGGTGGGGGGTCCTGGTCGATGAGACCGACGTCGATGAGACCGAAAGTGTGGTGATTCAACCGATTTGCCGGAATCATTCCCGACCCCTCCCCATCCCACCGCCCTCCCACGCCTCCCGCCACCGGAAAAGGCCCGGGGCCCGGCAGCCCGTCCGGCGCCCGCGGCGCCGCCGTTCGGCCGACCGGCCGTCACCGGGCTGCGGCTGTGCCACGGCCCCGGCCTCACGGCCACGGACGAGGGAATCCGCCGCCGCCCTCGTAACCCGCCCGGCGGATCGTCGTTGGACCCGCCATGAAGAAGCGCAGCATGCTCGCCGTCGCCTCGCTCGCCGTGGGTTTCGTGGCCTCGCTCACCGCACCGAGTGCGCACGCCAGTGCCGTCGGGGGGCAGGACGGAATGTCCGGGTCGCTGACCAGTGCGCCGGACGCGTTGCCGGGGCAGGTCGGGGACGCGGGCGGCGTGGTCGGGGAGGCGACCGGGTACGTGACGGGCTCGGCCGACGGACTGGTCGGGGTCACCCCCGCATAGCTCGCAGCAGCGCGGCGTCAGGGCAGCTGGGCGCCGAGGTCCTGGGTCCAGTAGGTGCCGGCGGGGCCGGTGGCCAGACCGATGCCGACGTCCTTGAAGCCGCAGTCCAGCATGTTGGTCTGGTGGATGCCGCCGTCCATCCAGTGGGCGACCACCGTGGCGGGGGACGTCGGGCCCCGGTCGAGGTTCTCGCCCCACTGGGACCAGCGGTAGCCGACGGCGGTCAGCCGGGCGTCGGTGCGGACACCGTCCGGGTTGACGTGGTCGAAGAAGCCGCGGGCGACCATGTCGTCGGCGTGCTTCTGGGCGGCCGTGTGCAGTCGGGGGTCGATCCGCAGGGGGGCGCAGCCCACCTTGCCGCGTTCGGCGTTGACGAGGTCGACGAGTTGGCGCTCCGGGCTGGGCGGCGGCGGGGCCACCGACCGGGTGGCGGTGGGTGACGGCGTGGCCGTCGCCGTCTCGCTGGGGGTCGGCGTGGGCGTGGCCGCCAGGGTGACCGGGGCGGAGGCCGGGGTCGCGGTGGGCACCGGGGCGGCGGGAGCGGCGGCCGGGGTGGTGGGTTCGGGGGCCGCCTCCAGCGGGGTTTCGGCGGGGTGCGACCAGACCAGGGCGAGGGTGGTGACGGTCACCACCGCCACCGCACCGCTCGCCAGGACGGCCTTGCGCGCGGCGGTCCCGGCCCAGCCGCCGTGGGTGCTCGCGGCGGTCGGGGCGGCGGTGGCGACGGTGGCCGCGGTGTGCTGGAAGTGCAGCAGCGCGGGCGATCCGAGCGGGATCGGCACCAGGGCGAGGCCGGCCAGCAGCCCTTCGGCGGGGAAGAGGTCGCGGCCGAGGCGGTCGCAGGTGGCGCAGCCGCGGATGTGGCGGGCGATGCGCTTGCGCCACACGGAGTTGGGGGTGCCGTCGAAACCGGTGGTGACGTCGGCGAGTTCGGGGCAGCGGGGGTAGGCGCCGAGGGCGCGGACGACGATCCGGCCGGCTTCGAGCTGCTTCTTCATCCGCTGCACGCGGACGGCGGTGTGCTGCGGGGTCAGGTCGAGGGCTTCGGCCAGTTCGGCGCGGGTGAGTTCGCCGCTGGCCTCCAGCCACCAGAGGGCGAGGAGCTCGCGGTCGTCGGGGTCGAGCCAGCGGGTGGCCTCGGCGACTTCCCGGCGCTGGCCGGAGAGGCCGAGGCGCAGGACGGTGAGGTCGGTGAAGTCGGCCCTGGGGTCGGCGAGTTCCCAGGTCTCGTCGAGGCCGCCGACGGTGGGCTGCTGCTGGCCGGCGGCGTGGCGGCGACGGATCTGGTTCATGGTGATGGCGACCAGCCAGGAGCGGAAGGACTCCGGCTCGCGCAGCCCGTCCAGGCCGTCCAGGGCGCGGATCATGGTCTCCTGGGCGACGTCGTCGACGTCGGCGTGACCGTCCAGGGCGCGCCCGGCGACGTTGTAGACGAGCGGCAGCCAGGCGGCGACCAGCGCCTCCTGGGCCTGCCGGTCGCCCGCCTGGGCCGCGCGTACCAGGGTGGTCCCGGTCCTGTTCTGCACGTCAGCGTTCATGGTCCGCACTCCGTCTTGCCGTGTTCCGTTCGCCGCTGCCTCCTCGGAGACCTGTGGTGAGTGATCAGATAACAACAATTTGCGCGGAATCGGAAAACGGGCCCTGCCGGAGGGCCGGTCAGGCCGGGGCCGCGAAGACCTGGGTCCACCAGGGGCCGCCCGAACCGGTCCGCACACCGACCCCGAGCTGCTTGAACGCGCAGTTCAGGATGTTCGCACGGTGACCGGGGCTGTTCATCCAGGACTCCATCACCGCGGCCGGGTCCTTCTGGCCGCGGGCGATGTTCTCGCCCCAGGTGCTCCAGCGGTAGCCGGTCGCCTCGATGCGGTGGTCGGCGTGGTCTCCGTCGGGGCTGGCGTGGTCGAAGTAGTTGCGGTCCGCCATGTCGTCGCTGTGCGACTGGGCGGCGCTGGCCAGCCGGGGCTCGGCGCTGACCGGGCCGCAGCCGGCCTTGGCGCGTTCGACGTTGACCAGGTCGACGACCTGCTGGGCGGAGGAGGGCGCGGCGCCGCCGCCGACCGGGGTGGGCACCGAGGCGCTCGTAGGGGCCCCGGTGCGCTGCGCGGCGGCCGGAGTACCGGTGGGCTTGGCGGGAGCGGGAGCGGTCACGGGCGTGCTCGGGCCCGGCTTCCCGGTGGCCGTCGGGGTCGGCGTCGCCCTCGCGGTCGCCGGGGCTGTCGGGGACGCCGGGGCGGCGGGGGTGGTCGCGGCGGCACTGGCCGGAGCCGACGCCGGGTCGGTGGCGGCCGAGGTGGCCGGGGTGGCCGGCGGCGCGGCGACGTCGGGGCCCGCTCCCCCGGCGCCGGGGACCTGGATGCCGTCGTGGGTGCCGGCCTCGGCGGCTATCAGGGCGGCGTCCGCCGCCATCGCCTGGCCGGTGGTGTCCCGGTCGGCCTGCTTGCCGCCGTAGGCCGCGTAGCCGGCGCCGACCAGGGCGGCGAGCAGTCCGGTGCCGGCCACGGCGGCGGCGACGGCGGCGACCGGGCCGACCGGACCGCGCCGTCGGGCCCGGCGGCCCCGGCCTCCGGGGCGTTCCGTGTGCCGCTGGGCGGCCCGGCGCGCGGAGCGGCCGCCGGGTCGGCCGGAGGCTCCGCTCCGTGCACCGCTCTCGGCACCGATCGCCGGGAGGATGGTCGTCCTGTCGTCGCTGTTCACGTGCCCACGCTTTCTGTCCGGGTCGGCGGGTCGGGTGCCGACACCTGGGAGACCGCCCGGCGGCGCGCCGATAACAGAAAGTCCGAACGAATGTCCGGCGGCAGGATCACGGGCCGGCCGCGGCCGCACCCGGGGCCCGCTCCCGAGGCCCGCCCTCAGGCCACCCGCACGCGGGTCACGGGGCGTCCGGGGCCATGTCGTAGGTGACGAACATGGTCCGGGTGGCGACCTGGTCGTACTTGCTGCGGGCGCGGTGGTTGTCGTCGGCGGTGATCCAGCGGACGGTGTTCCAGCCGCGCTCGGCGGCGATCGCCCGCAGCCGGGCCAGCAGTTGGTCCACCGCTCCGCCGCCGCGCACCTCGGGCGCGACGAACAGGTCGTCGAGGAAGCCGCCGACGGCGCCGTGCAGGGGGCGGGCGAAGGGGCGGTAGTGGGCGAGCCCGACCGGCGTGCCGTCGCCGTCGCGGACCAGCAGGCCCTCCAGTTCGTGGTCCGGGTCGTGGAGCCAGGACCAGACCAGTTCGGCCTTCTCCTCCGGCATCGGCACCCGGTAGAACGCGCAGTAGCCACGGAAGAGTTCGCGCCAGGCGGGGTAGTCGGCGCGCTCCGGCGCGCCGACGCTCCAGCGGGTCGTGGTGGTCAACTCGGTCTCCCTCGGTCGGGCGGGCCCCGGGGTCGCCGGGCCGCGGTGTGGCGCCAGCATGACGGGCCATCGGCTCCGCGCCGAACTCCACCACGGCCAAGACCGGCCGTCCGCGCACTCCACTCCGGCGCGGTACGGGCGCGCCGCCCGCCGTGCGCCGGCCGGTCGGGTGGCCGATCCTGGACGCCCGGCCACGCACCACCCGAGGAGCGCCATGCGGCTGCGGCACCTGGCCCAGACGTCCCGCGCCGTCGCCGCCGAGCCCGGACGGCGGGCCAAGACGGCGCTGCTCGCGGACTGCCTGCGCGCACTGGGCCCGGCCGAGGCCCCGGCGGCGGTGGGCCTGCTGTCGGGCGAGTCGCAGCGGCTGCGCACCGGCGTCGGCCCGGCGGGCCTGCGCGACCTGCCGCCGCCCGCCGCCGAGGCCTCGCTCGGCGTCCGGGAGACCGAACGGGAATTGGAGCGGATCGCCGGGGTGCACGGGCCCGGCGCGCAGGCCGAGCGGCGGCGGCTGCTGGCCGGGCTGTTCGCCCGAGCGACCGAGGTCGAGCAGGCGTTCCTGCGCGCGGTGCTGGTCGGCGAGCTGCGCCAGGGCGCGCTGGACGCGCTGGTCGGCGACGCCGTCGCCCAGGCCGCCGGGGTGCCCGCGGCGGCGGTGCGCCGGGCGCTGATGTTCCGTGGCTCCGCCCGGGCGGTGGCGGAGGCGGCGCTGACCGGCGGGGCGCCCGCGCTGGCCGCGTTCCGGCTGGAAGTGGGCCGGGCGGTGCGGCCGATGCTGGCCGCCTCCGCGCCCGACGTGGCCTCGGCGCTGGAGCGCACCGGCCCGGCCGCGCTGGAGTGGAAGCTGGACGGCGTCCGGGTGCAGGTGCACCGGGACGGCGCGGAGGTCGCGGTGTTCACCCGCGGTCTGGACGACATCACCGCGCGCGTCCCCGAGGTGGCCGAGGCGGCGCTCGCGCTGCCGCTGCGCTCGGCGGTGCTGGACGGCGAGGCGATCGCACTCGGGCCCGACGGGCGGCCGCGCCCGTTCCAGGAGACCGCCGCGCGCACCGCCTCCCGGCGGGATCCGGAGCGGCTGCGCGCCGAAGTCCCGCTCAGCGCCTTCTTCTTCGACCTGTTGCACCGGGACGGCGAGGACCTGGTGGACCGCCCCGGCCGGGAGCGGTGGGCGGCGCTGGACGGGGCGGTGCCGGAGGGCCTGCGGGTGCCCCGCACCGAGACCGGGGACGGCGAGCGGGCACTGGAGTTCTTCCGCGAGACCCTGGCCCGCGGTCACGAGGGCGTCCTGGTCAAGGACCCGACGGCCGGGTACGCGGCCGGGCGGCGCGGTGCCGGCTGGATAAAAGTGAAGCCCCGACACACGCTGGACCTGGTGGTGCTGGCCGCCGAGTGGGGCAGCGGCCGGCGGCGCGGCCTCCTCAGCAATCTGCACCTGGGCGCCCGGGCGGCGGGCGAGCCCGGGCTTGGCCCGTGGGTGATGCTCGGCAAGACCTTCAAGGGCCTCACCGACGAGACGCTCGCCTGGCAGACCGCCGAACTCCTCGCCCGCGAGAGCGGGCGGGACGACTGGACGGTGCGGGTCCGGCCGGAACTGGTCGTCGAGATCGCCTTCGACGGTCTCCAGCGCAGCCCCCGCTACCCGGCGGGGCTGGCCCTGCGGTTCGCCCGGGTGGTGCGCTACCGGCCGGACAAGGGCGCGGCCGAGGCCGACACCGTCGCCACCGTCCGGGAGATCGCCGCCGCCGAGGGGCTGTGAGCCGCCCTTTGGCGGAGTAACGTCAATTTCAAACCCCTTTGCGGCGGCGCTGGACCGGCTCCGAACCGAATCGGCCATTCTGGACGATCCCCGCATCGCCCCTCCGTGGACGCAAGGGTGGCGGTTAGGTTGGCAATGACAACGAGAGGCGGCCGCCGGACGCCCGGCGCCGCACTGGCGAGAGGTGCTCGACCATGAAGGTGAGCGTCGACCGGGACCGCTGCTGCAGCTCCGGGATGTGCGTCCTGAACGCTCCGGAGATCTTCGACCAGGACGAGCAGGACAGTCTGGTGATCCTCCGTCAGACCGAGTTCAAGCCCCCGCAGTTCGCCGTGCTGAGGCTCGCCGCCGAGCTCTGCCCGGGCGGCGCGATCACCGTCACCGAGGAGGACTCCGCCGAGGACGCCGGCTGACGCCCCCACCGGCTCCCGACGGCCCCCTGCCCGCGCCGACCCCGGCCACCGTGACGACCGCCGCTCCCGGCCGCCGTCGCGCGAACCGTCGGCCCCGGCGCCACCCCACCCACCCGAGGACATTGCGACGCAAGGAGACCCCACCTTGACGAGCACACCCACCGCCCGGACCTTCCCGATGCCGGCCCCGCGCGACGCCGGCTGCCCGTTCAGCCCGCCGCCCGCCTACACCGAGGCCGCCGCGACGGCGCCCATCACCCGCGCCGCCCTGCCCGACGGCGAGTCCTGCTGGCTGGCCACCGGCTACGCCGAGGTCCGCACCATCCTGTCCGACCGCCGGTTCAGCGCGGACGCCCGCCACCCGGGGTTCCCGATGCTGGTGCCCGGCCGCCGGGAGGCCCTCCTCGCCAACCCGAGCTTCCTGCGGCTCGACGACCCCGAGCACGCCCGGCAGCGCCGGATGGTCACCGGCGACTTCCTGGTCAAGCGGGTCGAGGCGATGCGCCCCGGCATCCAGCAGATCGTCGACGAGGCGCTCGACCGGATGACCGACGGCCGGACCGAGGCCGACCTGGTCGCCGACTTCGCGCTGCCCGTCCCCTCGCTGGTGATCTGCCTGCTGCTCGGCGTCCCGTACGAGGACCGGGACCGCTTCCAGGGCCTCAGCCGGACCTTGCTCAACAAGCACAGCTCGGCCGAGGAGGTCCAGGCCGCCTCGGACGAACTGCGCGAGTACCTGGGTGGCCTGGCCGCCCGCAAGCGGGAGGAGCCGGGCAACGACATACTCAGCCGGCTCGCCGTCCGGGACGACCTCACGCCGGACGAGGTCGCCACGACCGGCATCCTGCTGCTGATAGCCGGGCACGAGACGACCGCGAACATGATCTCGCTCTCCACCGCCCTGCTCCTCGACCAGCCCGAGCAGATCGCCAGGCTGGCCGACCCGGCCGCGCTGCCCGGCGCCGTCGAGGAACTGCTGCGCCACCTGACCATCGTCGACCACGGGCTGCCCCGGGTCGCCTTGGAGGACGTCGAGCTGGGCGGCACCGTGATCAAGGCCGGGGAGGGCGTGATCGCGCTGATCTCCACCGCCAACCAGGACGAGGAGATGTTCGGCGGCGCCGACCTGCGGCCGGCCGACGAGCTCGACCTCGACCGGGACGCCCGGCGGCACATGGCCTTCGGCTTCGGCGTGCACCAGTGCCTCGGGCAGCCGCTCGCCCGCGCCGAGCTCCAGATCGCCCTGGCCACCCTGTTCCGACGGCTGCCCGGCCTGCGGCCGGCGGCCACCGGGGAGGGCCGGAAGTTCCGCTCGGAGGCGTTCATCTACGGAATGCGGTCGCTGCCCGTCACCTGGTGACGGCCGTCGGACGGAGGGCGGGGCCGGCCGGCGACCGGACAGGGTCTAGGTCCTGTCCGGTCGATCTTGGCGCCCGGCATGATCCGAAAGAGAGCCCCTAGGCCGTTCGGCTGGCCCCGGGGCCGGGGCGGGGGCAGGCTGGGGGGTGAGAGACAGACCCGGCCCTGCCGCACCCCGGCTCGGAGCGCGCCCGGACCGGCCGAGGAGACGGAGCCCGCCATGACCGACATGAGCGAACGGGCCGAGATGAGCACGGACCGTGACGAGGACGTCCGCGCCGCGGATCCCGAAGAGGGCATCACCTCGATGCAGAACCTGCACGCGCAGGACACCTCCCAGGCGGAGGGCGAGCCCACCCTGGAGGAGTCCGGTCCGGACCGCTGAACAGCTGTGAGCACCCGACCGCCCGGTGGGACCGGGCGGTCTTCGCGACCGCAGGTGTCGCTGCCCGGACAGCGGCTCACCGGCGGGGGAGGATAAGCGCATGACCGAACACGATCAAAACGGCAGGCAGGCCCGACCGCCCGTCGACCCGCGCACGTCGTGGGCGACCTGGACCACCCAGTCGATCATCAGCGGCCCCGGCGGGGTCGCCACCACCGAGATCGGTCCCATCTCCGGCGACCTCACCGTGCACACCACCTGGGTGGACGGCGAGGCCCGGCTCACCGTCCAGTACTCCGGCGCGCTGGACTGGTACACGGTGACCGGCAGCCCCGTCCCGGCGGCCGACGAGACCACCGCGCGGGCGATACACCAGGCGATGGTGAACGGCGTCAAAGCCGGCCGGGGCGCGGCCGCCCCGGCCCCGCCGGACAGGCTCTAGCCAGGAGCCCCCCGCCGGACAGGACCCAACCAGAAACCTCAGTCCCCCGGGACGACCTCGCCCCGCACCGCCGGCGCCGCGGCGGCCCAGTAGGCGCGGTCGACCGGGGGACGCGCACGCAGGTCCGCGCGGACCTCGCCGGCCAGCCGGCGGGTGTCGCGCCGGTTGACGGTGGCGCCGATGCCGGCGCCGACCAGCAGCGGGGTGAGCGACGGCAGGCGGCGCAGCGAGCTGCGGGTGAGCCGGCGGCTGAGCTGCTGGCGCACCTCCGCCCCGAGCGCCAGGGCGGCGAACCCGGCCGGCCGGGACAGCAGCTTCGCGTCGATCCCCCGGCGGTTGGCCCAGGCGCTCAGGTAGGCCCCGGCCCGCTGGGTGACACTGCCCGGCGCCCGGGCGCCGTAGACCTCGTGCAGTTCGGCGATCAGCTTGATCTCCACGGCCGCGACGGCGAGCGTCTCGGCCGCGATCTCCACCGGCATCGCGGGCGGCACCGGCAGCATCGCCGCCGCGCCCACGCCGGCGCCGAGCGCGCCGGAGGCCCGGGCCGCGCCGGTGACCAGCAGGTCGGCCAGCGCCTCGGGGTCGGCCGCGCCGGGGTGCTGGGCGCGCAGCGTGGCGAGGTCGCGCACGGGGATCCGCGGCGCGGCCTGCACCAGCTGCTCGGTGAGGGCCCGGCCGCCGAACGCGGCACCCTTGGCGGCGACCCGGCCACCCCGGCCGAGCAGGTGGGCCACGTTCGCCACCAGGGCCCGGCCGCGGCCACGGCCGGCCCGGTACTCGGCGATCTGCCACTCGCCCTCGGGCTGCTCGGCCTGCTCGACCAGTTCGGCGAGCTCGCCGGCCAGGCCGGCGTCGGGCACGGGGGCGGGCACGGGGGTCGGGGCGGGCTCGGGGACAGGCCTGGAACGTCCGGGTTTACGGAAGACTGCCATGGATGTCCGGTACCCCCTCCGCCGCCGGGGTACGCCCTACCCGGTGATCTCGACCCCGCGCCAGAACGCCACCCGGCCGCGGATCTCCTCGGCCTCCGGCTTCGGGTCGGCGTAGTACCAGGCCGCGTCGGGGTTGGTCCGCCCGTCCACTTCCAGCGTGTAGTAACCGGCGGTGCCCTTCCAGCCGCAGACGGTGGTGGTGTCGGACGGACGCAGGAATTCGGTCCGGACGGATTCGACCGGAAAGTAGTGGTTGCCCTCGACGACGACGGTCTCGTCGCTCTCGGCGACGACGGTGCCCTGCCAGCGCGCTGTGGTCATGCCGCCGATTCTGCCCCAGGGGCGGACGGCACCCCGGTGGTTCGCGGAAATCGTCCGCGGATGCCGGACGGCCAGGACGGCGGTCAGGGCAGCGGCTCGGCGTGGACCGGCAGGTGCGGGGACTGGTGGCCGCCGCTGGCGAGCATCCGGACCTCGCCGGCATTGCTGATCTCGGCACGGACGATGCCGCTGGCGTCCTCGTACACCGGGTGTCCGCCTGGGCCCGTCGCGCTGGTGCGGACGACCACGACGACGTCCTGCGGGGCCTGGGTGCCGGGGGTGCCGGGGAAGGTGAGCACGTAACGGTTCGCGGGGGTCATCTCCATCTCCTGTCCCGATTGTCCCGATCTCCTGGTCCCGATGCGCGGCCGCGGTCGGCGGGCCCGCCGAACGGCGGTCGGCCTACGCGGTGGCCCCGGCGGCCCGGGCGGGCGCGCCGCGGACCTCCAGCTCGGTGAGCAGCCGGGCGGTGGCCTCGGCGACCGCGTCCACGGCCCGGTCGAAGGCCTCGCGGTTGTGCGCCGCCGGGGCGCGGAACCCGGACACCTTGCGGACGTACTGCAGCGCGGCGGCGCGGAAGTCGTCCTCGTCGGCGTCGAGCGTCACCGGCGGGCGCAACGTCTTGATGTTGCGGCACATGCACCCAGTCTCGCGCGTGGACGCCGTACTGGCGACCCCCTCCCGTCACACGCACCTCACGGCGGCGTCATCCGGCCGGATTAGGATGCCGGACGAACGAATCCCCCCGTCCCGCCGCGCCTCCCCGTCCGCGGGCGTCACCCCGGAGTCACCCCCTTGCCTCTCGCGCTGCTCGCGCTGGCCGTCACCGCGTTCGCCATCGGCACCACCGAATTCGCCGCCATGGGCCTGCTCCCCCAGGTCGCCGACGATCTGCACGTCTCCATCCCGCAGGCCGGCTGGCTGATATCCGCGTACGCACTGGGCGTGGTCATCGGCGCCCCGCTGCTCACCGCGCTGGCCTCCGGCCGGCCGCGCAAGGCGGTGCTGGTGGCGCTCGCCGGGCTGTTCGCCACCGGCAACCTGCTGTGCGCGCTCGCACCGGACTTCTGGACGCTGGCCGCCGCCCGGCTGATCACCGGACTGCCGCACGGCGCGTTCTTCGGGGCCGGCGCGGTGGCCGCGGCCGAACTGGTGGCCCCCCACCGCCGGGCCCGGGCGGTGGCCGTGATGTTCTCCGGCCTGACCATCGCCAACATCGTCGGCGTGCCGGCCGCCACGCTGCTGGGCCAGCACCTGGGCTGGCGGGCGACCATGCTGGTGGTCGTCCTGATCGCCGCCGCCGGGACGCTCGCCATCGCCCGGCTGGTGCCGTCGCTGCCCTCCCCCGGCCAGACCGGGCTGCGGCACGAGCTGCGGGCCTTCCGGGACGGGCAGCTGTGGCTGGCGCTGGCCACCGTGGTGTTCGGCTGCGGCGGCTTCTTCGCCTGCTACAGCTACATCGCGCCGCTGCTCACCGAGGTCTCCGGGTACGCCACCGGCTCGGTGACGCTGGTGCTGGCACTGTTCGGCGTGGGGATGACGATCGGCAACGTGATCGGCGGGTTCGCGGCCGACCGGGCGCTGCGCCCGACGGTCTGCGCCGCCTTCGTGCTGCTGGCCGCCACCCTGGCGCTGTTCGCGGTGACCGCGCACGCCCGCTGGTCGGCCGCCGTCACGGTGGTGCTGATCGGGCTGTTCGGCTTCGCGATCGTGCCGGCGGTGCAGACGCTGGTCCTGCAGAAGGCGCGCAGCGCGCCGACGCTGGCCTCGGCGACGGTGCAGGGCGCGTTCAACCTGGCCAACGCGCAGGGCGCCTACTTCGGCGGGCTGGCCCTGGACGCCGGGTTCGGCTGGACGGCGCCGACCCTGGTGGGCGCCGTCCTGGCCGCTTCGGGCGCGCTGATCGCGGTGCTCGCCTGGGCGGCCGACCGGCGCCGGTCCGTGCCCGCCGCACCCGAGCGGGCCGCGGCGGCTCCGGCCACGGCGGCTCCGGTCGGCGTCCAGAATTAGGCCTGGGGCTGGGGCTGCGCCAGGGGTTCGAGCTCGCGGTGGGCGGCGGCCAGCAGCAGGTAGCCCTCGCCGTTGGCCTTGATGCCGGCCTTCTCGTCCTCGGTCAGCTCGCGGCGGACCTTGGCCGGGACTCCGGCGACCAGCGAGCCGGGCGGCACCCGCATCCCCTGCGGCACCACCGCGCCCGCCGCGACCAGCGAACCGGCGCCGATCCGGGCGCCGTTGAGCACGGTGGCGTTCATCCCGACCAGGGCGTCGTCCTCGACCACGCAGCCGTGCAGCACCGCGTTGTGCCCGACCGAGATCCGCTCGCCGACCACCAGCGGGAAGCCGGGGTCGGCGTGCAGGGTGCAGTTGTCCTGGATGTTGCTGTCCTGGCCCACGGTGATGGACTCGGCGTCGCCGCGCAGCACCGCCCCGTACCAGACGCCCGCGCCGGGGCCGATCGTCACGTCCCCGACCACGACGGCGTTCGGTGCGAGGAAGGCGCTCGGGTCGACGGTGGGCGCCTTGCCCCCGACTGCGGCGATCAGCGGCTCTGCCATGTCTCGTCCTCCTGGTGACGGTCGGCCGTTCCTGTCGCCGGACAGCGTAGGGGGCGGTCCGACCCGCAGCACACGCCCTACCCCTGCCCGCCGCAGACGCCGGCGTTCACCACCCGCTGCCAGGCGGCGAGGGCCGCGGCCGGATCCGGCGTGTCGTAGAAGGTCGTGCTGTTGGCGAACTGGCGCTTCCCGTCGAGCGAGCCGAGCATCATCGTGCTGTAGCCGGGGATCCCGCCGGCGTGGCCCCAGAACGCGCCGCACGGGGTGTCCACCCGCTGGAGGCCGAGCCCGTAGGCCTGGCCCCCGCCGTGGGCGGTGGTCTTCTGCATCTCGGCGAGTTCGGCGGGGCGCAGCAGCCGGCCGCCGAGCAGGGCGCGGATGAACGTCGTCAGGTCCGCGGTGGTGGAGATGCCCGCGCCGGAGGGGCCGGCCATGGAGGGGTTGAGCGCGGTGACGTCGGCCGGGCCGCTGTCGAGCTTGAGGTAGGCGTGGGCGTGCGGGCCGGGGATGGCCGGGGAGTAGAGCGGCATCGAGGTGCCCGTCAGGCCGAGCGGGCGGATGATCCGGCGTTCCACCTCCTCGTTCCAGCCGTGGCCGGTGAGGTGTTCGATGATCAGCGCGACCAGGGCGTAGTTGGTGTTGGAGTACTGCCAGTCCTGGCCGGGGCGGAAGGCGGGCGGGTATTTGTCGGCGAGGTCCACCTGGTCCTGCGGGCTGTAGGACGTGTAGCGGCCGGTGTCGAGCCAGTTCTGGTCGTAGGAGTTGAAGGCCGGGTCCTGGGTGTAGTCGGCGACACCGCTGGTGTGGTTGAGGAGTTCGCGGACGGTGATGTCCGCACTGTTCGGCACCGCGCCGGGCAGCAGGCTCTCCAGGCGGTCGTCCAGTCCCAGTCGTCCCTCGCCGACGAGTTGGAGCAGCACGGTGGCCACGAAGGTCTTGGTGGTGCTGCCGATCCGGAAGCGGCCCGCGGGGTCGGCGGGGGTGTCGGCGCCGAGCCGGGCGATGCCGCCGGCGGCGCGGTGGACGAGCCGGCCGTTCTCCCGTACGCCGGCGAGGGAGGAGGTGGCGACATTCTTCGCGGTCAGGTCGGCGAGGGCGGTGTCGAGGGCCGTCCAGTCGGCGCTGCGGTCGGTGGCACTCGCCGGGCGGGCCGCGTCCTGGGCGGCGGCGGCCGGGGCGAGCGCGGCGATCAGGCCCGCGCCCGCGAGGGCCGCGACGGCGGCGCGCAGGGCCGGCCCGCGTCGGCGGCGCCGGGTGGTGGCGGCTGGGTCGGTGGTCATGGCGTCCTCCCTGGTCCGGCTGGCAGGGCGGTCAACCTCCGCCGCTGCCATGGTCTTTGACACCATGGCAGGGCGACTGCGGGGCGGTCGTCAGCCTCCGGGGCAGCACGTCTGCTACCTGGGGAGGGGCGTGACCCTGACGGGGTCCCGGAGTCGCGCCCCCGAGACGGGTCGGGGGCGCGGCGGGCCGGGGCGGGTCAGGAGGCCGGTGCCTTGGTGCGCAGGATCTCGATGAACGCGCGCAGCCACGCCGGGTGGTCGGGCCAGGCGCGGGCCGAGACGACCACACCGTCCACCACCGCCTCGCCGTCGACGAATTCGGCGCCCGCCGCCTTCACGTCCGGCGCCAGCGCCGGGTAGGCGGAGCTGCGGCGGCCGGACAGCACCCCGGCGGCGGCGGTGATCAGCGGGCCGTGGCAGATCTGCGCGACCGGCTTGTCGCCGGCGAAGAAGTGCTGGACGATCCGCTGCACGTCCGGGTCGTTGCGCAGGTACTCGGGGGCGCGGCCGCCGGGGATGACCAGCGCGACGTAGTCGGCCGGGTCGACGTCGGCGAAGGCGAGGTCGGCGGGCCAGGTGTAGCCGGGCTTCTCGGTGTAGGTGTCGTAGCCGTCGACGAAGTCGTGGACGACGAACTGGAGTCGCTTCCTGGTCGGGGCGGCGATGTCGACCTGGTAGCCCTCCTCGCGCAGCCGCTGGTAGGGGTAGAACACCTCCAGTGACTCGGCGGCGTCCCCGGTGACGAGCAGGATCTTCGATGTCATCGCCGACATCCCTCCACATGGTCGAGCGTCCGACACGGCGTGGACCCCGGCCGGTGGCCACCGGCCGCGGGCCCGGACCAACCTCCCGCACCGGCCGCGCCGTTGGCAACAGGGCGCACCGGGCGTACTGCGGCGCGTCACCGGGCGTACGCGCCCGCCGGGGGCCGTGCGCGCCCGGTCACCGCCCGGCTGCGGGCCGCGGCTGCCCGCGTCCTAGACTCCTGCTGCCCGCCACGACCGCACACCGGAGGAGCCCATGCCGGACCGCACCACCTACCTCGTCCTGCCCGGCTACCAGGACTCGGGCCCCGAGCACTGGCAGACCCGCTGGGAGGCCGCCGAACCGGACGCCTTCCGCCGGGTCCAGCAGGCGGACTGGGACCACCCCGACCAGAGCGACTGGATCGCCCGGGTGGACGCGGCGGTGGCCGGGGCCGCCGCCGACGGGCCGGTGGTGCTGGTCGCCCACAGCCTCGGCTGCGTCACGGTGGCCCGCTGGGTGGCCGCCGCGCCCGCCGGACGGACCGCCGCGGTGCGCGGCGCGCTGCTGGTCGCCCCCGCGGACATCGACACCGCCGAGGTCCCGCAGCTGACCGGCTTCCGCCCGGTGGCCCTGGCGCCGTTCCCGTTCCCGGCCGTGGTCGTCGCCAGCACCGACGACCCGTGGGTCAGCCCCGAGCGGGCCCGGCTGTTCGCCGACGCGTGGGGCGCCCGGTACGTCGAGCCGGGCGCGTACGGGCACCTCAACTCGGGCTCCGGGCTGGGCGACTGGCCGGAGGGCCGCAAGCTGCTCGCAGAGCTGTGACGCATCGGACGGGGGGACGATGAGGAACCGGATGCCGAAGGCCAGGCGCACCCTGGTCCGGCTGCTGCTGGCGGGCGGGGCGGCCGCCGTGCTGCTCTACACCGAGGGGCAGTGGGAGAGCCGCTCGGGCGGGCTGATGCTGGTCGCCGACCTGCTCAACCGGCCCGAGCTGCTGCTCGGCGCGGCGCTGGCCGCGCTGATCGCCGCCGCCTGGCTGGGCGACCGGCGCACCGCCGTACGGACGGCCACCCGGGCGGTCACGGTGACGGCCGGGGTGGTGTTCCTGCTCGGCGTGCTGGCCGCGCACAAGGTCGCGGCGGCCGAGACGCGCAGCCGGGAGACCGCCCCGGCCCGCCAGGAGCTGGCGCTGGTCGTGGTGCACCGCTCGTACGCCACCGCGCCGAAGGACAACGACGACTGGCAGGTGCTGCTGGAGGTCGGCGCGGGCTGGTCCGCGCGGCGCTGGTCACTGGCCCAGATCGGCCGGGCACCGGACGACGCCCGGCTGGTGGAGGCGAGTTGGACCGGCCGGGACCAGATCACCGTGGTCACCGACTCCTACCGGCGGGTCTTCAACCTGGACCAGGACACCGGCGAGCCGGTCGAGGCGCGGTAGCGTCCGCGCTACGGCAGCCCCACCGCGTGGGCGAGCAGGGCGAGCAGCGCCGCGTTGCCCGCCGCGCCCACGGCGGTGGCGGACAGGAAGCGGGCCGCACTGCCGTCCGGGAACGGGTTGACGACCATCGCCGGCAGGAAGCCGGGCATCGTCCAGACGACGGCGGTCCACTGCCGGACCGCATTGGCCGCGCTGGTGCCCGCGCGCAGTTCGCGGGCGGCGGCGAACCCGATCACCAGGTACCCGGCCAGGTAGCCGATCGAGGGCCAGAACACGGCGGGGACGCCGAGGATGCTGTGCGGCATGGCACCCATCGTCCGCCGCCGGGCCGCGGCCCCGCCTGAGTACGGGTACTCAGGCGGGGCCGGGCGGTTCACTGGTCCTGGTTGTCGCCGGGGTCGGCCGGCGCGGCGGGGGCCAGCGGGGTGGACTGCCCGGACTGCCCGGACTGCGTGGACGGCGCGGAGCGGCCGACCGGACTGTTCGGGTTGAGCGGGCCGACCGGGTTGCCCGTGCTGCCCGGGGTACTCGCGTTGCCCGGAGTGCTCGCGTTGCCGGGGCTGCTCGGGTTGCCGGGGCTGCTCGGGCGCTGCTTGCCCGAGCCGCTCCCGCAGGAGCCGGTCGGCGAGCCGCTGGGGGTGGCGCAGTTCGGGTCGCGCTTGGGCGGGTCCGGGATGTAGACCGTCGGGAACTCCTTCTCCGGCATGTTCCGGACGGCGTCGCTCATCGCCTGCTCCCAGATCGGGCCCGGGCCGGTCGCGCCGAAGACCTCCTGCTGGTAGTGGCCGCCGATCCGGATGTTCTTCATCGGCACCTTGGTGCCCGGGCTGCCCAGCCAGACCGAGCCGGCCAGGTTGCCGGTGTAGCCGGTGAACCAGGCCGACTTCTTCTCGTCCGTCGTCCCGGTCTTGGCCGCGATCTGCCGGCGGTCGTCCAGCCTGAGGTCCTTGGCGGTGCCCTTCTCGGTCACGCCGAGCAGCACGCTGTTGATCACGTCGGCGGTGTCCGTGGACATCGCCTCGGTGCACTTGGCCGGACTCACCGGGACGTCCTTGCCGTCCACCGTGGAGATCTTGTTGATCGCCAGCGGCGCGCAGTAGGTGCCGCGGGCGGCGAAGCTCGCGTACACGTTCGCCATCGTCAACGGGCTCACCTCCTGGGTGCCGAGGCCGAGGGCGGGCAGCTCCTGCAACGGGTCACCGCTGGCCTTGCCGGTGACGCCCAGCTTGTTGGCCATCTGCTTGACCGCGCAGAGGCCGATCTCCTGCTCCATCTGCACGAAGTAGGTGTTCACCGAGAGGGCCATCGCCTCCTTGAGCTCGTACGGGCCGACCTCGCGCGCGCTCTCGTTCGGGATGCTGCCCTCCTTCTTGCCCTTGCTCAGGTTCTTCCAGGTGCCGTCGCAGGTCCTCATCGTCGGCCAGTCCATGCGGTTGGGCGAGTCGTACCGCTGGGTGGGCGGCAGGCCGGCCTCCAGGGCGGCGGCGGCCACGATCGGCTTGAAGTTGGAGCCGGGCTGGAAGCCGATGCCGCCGCCCATCGCCGCGTCCACGTTGTAGTTGACGACGGTCTGGTTCTTCTCCTTCGCCAGACCGTAGGGGCGGGTCTGCGCCATCGCCAGGATCTTGCCGGTGCCGGGCTCGACCATCGTCATCGCCGCCGAGACCGGGTCGGTGACGTACACCTGCTCGGAGACGGCGTTCTGGGCGGCGGCCTGCTTCTCCGGGTCCAGCGTGGTGTAGATGTTGAGGCCGCCGGTGTCCCACAGCTTCTTGCGGTCGGCGGCGCTCTTGCCGAACACCGGGTCCTGCTTGACCACGTGGCGCACGTAGTCGCAGAAGAAGCCCATGCCGGCCTGGGCGGTGATGCAACCGTTCTGCGGGTCCCGGTACTTCAGGCCCAGCGGGGCGGCCTTCGCCTCCTTGGCCTGGTCCGCGGTGATGTGCTTGTTCTCGACCATCTTGTCGATGACGGTGTCCCGGCGCTTCTGCGCGGCCACCGGGTGCAGCTTCGGGTCGTACTGGGACGGGTTCTGCACCAGCCCGGCGAGCATGGCCGCCTCGGGGAGGGCGAGGTCCTTCGCGTCCTTGCTGAAGTAGCGCTGGGCGGCCGCCTGTATGCCGTACGCCTGATGGCCGTAGAAGGTGATGTTCAGGTAGTTGGTGAGGATCTGATCTTTCGTCAGGTCCTCCTCCAGCTTGATGGCGTACCGGAGTTCCTGGATCTTGCGGCCGAGCGTCTTGCGCTGCGCCTCCAGGACGGCCACCGGGTCGTCGCCGGCCTTCTCCACGTTGACGTTCTTCACGTACTGCTGGGTCAGCGTCGACGCGCCCTGGACGGCGGCGCCGCTCTCCGCGTTCTTGGTGATCGCCCGCAGGATGCCCTTGAGGTCGACGGCGCCGTGCTCGTAGAAGCGGGCGTCCTCGATGTCCACCTGCGCCTGGCGCATCAGCGGTGACATCTGTTCGGCGGGTATCACCGTGCGGTCCCGCTCGTAGACCTTGGCGATCAGGCCGCCCTTGGCGTCGAAGACCTGTGTGGCCTGCGTCAGCGCCGGCGCCTTGAAGTCGTCGGGGATGCTCTCGAAGCCCTCGGCGCTGCTCTTGGCCCCGAGCCCGACGGCGCCCGCCGCGGGAAGGATGAGGCCGGCCAGCAGGACACCGCCGAGAGTGCAGCAGCCGAGGAACGTGACCGTGTGACCCAGGAATCCGATCGGGGTCTCACGGCGCCGCGGGCGCGGCACCCAGGTGTCGCCCGCGTCCGGGGCAGGTATGCGGCTCTTCGGTGACATAACTGGAACACTACGGCCGCGAATACCGCGCCAGGGCAGGGTGTTGGCGAAGCTTTGTCACAAATCCGCCACAGATTCGGCTCATTCCAGCCGGTCGGACGGGCGCCCGGGTTCGGACAAGGACCGTTCGCCTACGGCCTGTTGCTCCCGCCCGGATGCGCACCCGCCCGCAGCGCTCCGGCTACCGGAGGGTCAGGACGCGCGGGCCGTCCTCGGTGATGGCGACGGTGTGCTCGATGTGCGCGGCGCGGCTGCCGTCCGTGGTGCGCAGCGTCCAGCCGTCCGGGTCGGTGCGGTAGTCGCCCCGGCCGCCCGCCGTCAGCATCGGCTCCAGCGCCAGCACCAGGCCGGGGCGCAGCGGGTAACCCCGGCCCGGACGGCCCTCGTTGGGCACGTGCGGGTCCTCGTGCATGCTCCGCCCGATGCCGTGCCCGCCGAAGCCTTCGAGCAGGCCGTAGCGCCCGGCGCGGGCGACCTTGCCGATGGCGTGCGCGATGTCGCCGATCCGGTTGCCGACCACGGCGGCGGCGATCCCGGCCTCCAGGGCGCGCCGGGTGGTGTCGATCAGTGCCGCGTCCTCGGGCCGGGCGGCGCCGACGGTGAAGCTGACGGCGGAGTCCCCGGCCCAGCCGTCCAGGAGGGCGCCGCAGTCGATGCTCACCAGGTCGCCGTCGCGCAGCCGGTAGCCGCCCGGGATGCCGTGCACGACGGCGTCGTTCACCGAGGCGCAGATGACGGCCGGGAACGGCACGGGGGCGAAGGACGGCCGGTAGCCGAGGAACGGCGAGGTGGCCCCGGCCGCCCGCAGCACGCCGTGCGCCACCTCGTCCAGCTCCAGCAGGCTGACGCCCACGGCCGCCGCGTCCTGCACGGCGGCCAGCGCGTCCGCCACCACTCGCCCGGCTTCGCGCATCGCGTCCAGGGCGGCGTCCGACTTGATTTCGACCATGGTGGGTCGTCTCCCCTCGATCCAATTCTTATACCGGTATTTGTATCACGGTCGAAGGTGGGGCGGCCGCGCGGCCGGACGGGAGCACCGGGGCGGGGCACACGGCATGGCCCCGGCGGGGAGGGCCTAGTATCGACGGCATGGTGAGGACTCCACTGACCCCGTGGGAGCGCGAGCGCGGGGAGCGCTTCGGGGCGCTGCTGCGCGAGGCGCGCGGCGCACGCAGCATGGTCGAGGTGGCGGCGGTGGCCGGCGTCTCGGCGGAGACGCTGCGCAAGATCGAGACCGGACGGGCGCCGACGCCGTCGTTCTTCACCATCGCCGCGCTGGCGTTCGCGCTGGATCTGTCGCTGGACGAGCTGGCGGCCGTGTGCGCGCTCCCGGAGGACGGCGAAGCCCTGTCGGCGTGACGCCTTAGCGCCCTAGCACCTTGACGCCGACGGCTGAGCCCCGAGCGGCGCTCCCGGGCGATGGTCCCGGACGGCGGCGGCCCGCCGGGCGCGTACTGCGCCGGGCGGGCCGTCGTAGGGCGGGCCGGTGGCCGTGAGTCGGGCAGGTGGCCGTGGGGCAGGGAGGTGGTCAGCTCACGGAGCTGTTGTAGCTGTCGATGGCGGGCTGGAGTTCCTTGGCCGCGTCGGCCAGGGCCTGCTGGGCGGTCTTGGAGCCGGCGATGGTCTGCTCGATGGCGGTCTCGACGCCCTTGCGGGCCTGCGGCATCACGCCGAGCAGGCAGCCGGCGGTGGCCGGGGAGGGCTTGGTGGCCTTGAGCTGCTCGATGGCCGTCTGGAACTGCGGGTACTTGGCGACCCACTCCTTGTCCTTGGGGTCGTCCAGGGACTTGCGGTTGACCGGGAAGTAGCCGGTGCCGGTGTGCCAGGCGGCCTGCTGCTCGGGGGCGGTGACGAACTTCTCGAACTCCCAGGCGGCGCGCTTCTCGGCGTCGGAGTGGCCGGGGCCGCTGATCCACAGCGAGGCGCCGCCGATGACCGGGCCGCCCTGGTCGGCGGCGGCGACCTTGGGGAAGGCTGCGGTGCCGACGGCGAACTTGGCAGCCTCGGTGTAGCCGCGCAGCACGCCGGTGGACTCCAGGTGCATGGCGACGGTGCCGGCCTTGAACGCGGCCTGGGCGTCGTCGGTGTTGCGGCCGGTGTTGGCCGCGTAGCCGCCCTTGACGAGGTCGGCCCACCACTGGACGATCTGCGCGCCCTGGGCGGAGTCGAAGACGGCCTTGCCGGCCTTGTTGCTGCGGCCGTTGTCCTGGTCGCAGTACATGGTGCCGGACTCGGCGAGCAGCTGCTCGACGAACCAGCCGTAGATGGCGGCGCCGAAGCCGTAGCGGACGGTCTTGCCGTCGGCGTCCTTCTTGGTCAGCTTCTTCGCCAGCTCGCCGAGTTCGGCGAGGTCCTTGGGCGGCTGGGCCGGGTCGAGGCCGGCCTCCTTGAAGGCGTCGGCGTTGAGGTAGAGCAGCGGCATGGAGGAGTTGAACGGCATCGAGACGAGCTTGCCGCCGACGGAGTAGTAGTTGCGGATGTTCGGGTCGAGGTCGTCGAGGGCGAAGCCGTCCTTGTCGGCGAAGGCCTGGGCCGGGACGGTCTGCTTGGAGTCGATCATGAACCGGGTGCCGATGTCGTAGACCTGCACCAGGGCGGGGGTGCCCTTCTGCTGCACCGCGGCCTTGTACTTGGCGACCAGGTCGTCGTACTTGCCCTGGAACTGCGCCTTGACCTCGATCTTGCCCTGGTGGGCGGCGTTGAACTGGCCGACCAGCCCGGTGAGGACCTCGGCGTTCTTCCCCGTCATCGAGTGCCAGAACTCGACGCCGGTGACGCCCGAGGCCTGGTCGAGCGCCTGGGCGCCGGGGGCGGCGTCGGAGGAGCCGCCGGAGCCGGAGGTGGAGTCCCCGGAGCTACAGGCGGTCAGGGACAGGCCGGCCACCAGCAGGGCCGCGAGCGCGCGGGCACTCTTCTTCACGGGAGGGTTCTCTCTCTGTCGGGAGGGACGTGCTCGAAGGAGCGGGAGGAGGCGGCGGAGCGGGTCAGCGGACGGCGCCCGCGGTGAGACCGCGGACGATGAAGCGCTGGCCGAAGACCACCAGGGCGAGCGTGGGCAGCAGGGAGAGCACGACGCCGGCCAGGATCAGGCCCGGGTCGGACATCTCGGAGTCGCGCAGCGAGGTGAGGCCGATCTGCAGGGTCTGCATGTTCGCCGTGCGGGTGATGATCAGCGGCCAGAAGTACTGGTTCCAGGCGGACAGGAAGACGTAGATCGACAGCGCCGCCAGGGCCGGCTTGTTGAGCGGGACGACGATCCGCCACAGGAACCGCCAGTGGCCCGCGCCGTCGATCCGCGCGGCGTCGCGCAGTTCGCCGGGCAGCTGCCGGAAGGCCTGCCGCAGCATGAAGGTGCCGAAGCCGGAGGCGAGGAAGGGCAGCACCAGGCCGAAGTAGGTGTTCCCGAGCCCCCAGCCGGACAGCGTCAGGTAGTTGGGGATGATGATGGCCTCCCACGGGACCATCAGCGTCGCCAGGAACACCCCGAACACCACGGCCCGCGCCTTGAGCGGCAGGAACACGAAGGCGTACGCGGCGAGGACCGAGGTGAACAGCTGGGCGAGCGTGATGACGGTCGCCACGATCGCCGAGTTGGCGTACTGCCTCGCCAGCGGGACGGTGTCGACGGCGCCGGAGAAGTTCCGCCCGGTCACCGAGTGGGGCACCAGCGCCGGCGGGTAGGAGGAGAGTTCGGACGGACTCATGAAGGCGCCGGCGATCGCGTAGTACACCGGGAAGGCCACGGTGACGACGGCGACGGCGAGCAGCAGGTAGACGGCGGCGCGGCCGAGCAGGTCGCGCGGCGAGCGGCCGGCCAGGACGCGGGGGCGCGGGCGCGGCGCGGCGGCCCCGTCCTGGGCCCCGGGCCCGGCCTCGGTGGCGGTCACGGTCATGCGTAGTGCACCTTCCGCTCCAGGACGCCGAACTGGACGGCCGTGCAGGCGAGGACGACCACGAGCAGCACCACGGCCTGGGCACTCGCGGTGCCGAAGTCGCTGGAGCCGTAGGCGAAGGCCTTCTCGTAGACGGAGTAGACGAGGGTCCGGGTGGCACCGTCGGGGCCGCCCTTGGTGAGGATGTGGATCTGGCCGAAACTCTGCAGCGAGTGGACGGTGGAGACCACGGTCAGGAAGAACAGGTTCGGGCCGAGCATCGGCACGGTGATCGAACGGGCCAGCCGCAGCCCCGAGGCACCGTCGATCCGCGCGGCCTCCAGGATCTCGCCGGGGATCGAGCCGATGCCGGCGGACAGCACCAGGACGTTGTAGCCGAGGCTCATCCACACCGTGGTGACGGCCACCGAGACCAGCGCGTACCGGGAGTCGGTCAGCCAGCCGATCGGGCCCAGCCCGACGTGCGAGAGCAGGCCGTTGAGCACCCCGCTGGCGGGGTTGAAGAACACCGCGAAGACCACGGACGCGCTGGCCACCGAGAAGGCGAAGGGCAGCGCGAACGCGGAGCGCAGCAGCCGCACGCCCCGGATCCGGTTCTCCAGGAGCAGCACCAGCACCAGCGCGCCCAGCACGCCGGGCACCACGGTGAGCAGCGTGAACAGGGCGGTGGTGACGAGCGTGCGCCGGAAGTCCGCCGAGGTCAGCAGCTCGGTGTAGTGCTTCAGCCCGACGTAGCGGGAGGGCGCGCCGAACAGGTCGTTGGCGTGTCCGCTCAGGTAGACGGTCCGTCCCAGCGGGTAGCCGATGAAGAGGACGAAGACCACCAGGGAGGGCAGCAGGAAGGCCCAGGCGAGGCCGTGCTCACCCCAGCGGCTTCGGCGGCCCGGGTGGGGCTTGGTGTGCGGTGCGGTCGGCATGGGTTTGCGCGTCCCGCCTTTCGTTGCGTCGGTTCCGGCCGAAACCGTGTCCTGCCCACACGACGGGTTGGAAACCCCACGGTGAGCAACGGGTGTCGGTGGGATTACGCGTTCGCGTCAGATTCGGCCGGTCGTGGGCGGACGGGCGTTGGGGCGCGTCCCCGGCCCGTCGCGGGCGGGCGAGGTGTGCGCCGCGCCCCCGCCCGTTCCGGTACGCCCTCCGGTGGCCCCGGGCTGTCGGTGGGGCGGGACTGTCGGTGGGGCGTCGTACGGTTCCCGGATGGACGACACCGAATTCGACATCCGGGCCGCGATGGCCGAATCCCTGCGAGGCCGCGCGGGCACCCGGGCGCTGGTCGAGGGCTTCGCCGCCTACTGGGGCGAGCCGCTGCGGCCCGACGACGGCTTCACCGACGCCGAACTCGACGCCGCCGAAGGGCGCCTGGGCCTACGACTGCCGGCCGCGCTGCGCGAGGCGTACCGGCTGTTCGGCCGCCGGGAGGACCTCACCGGCAACCACAACCGACTGCTGCCGCCGGAGGAACTGTTCGTCCTGGAGGGCGCTTTGGTCTACCAGGAGGAGAACCAGGCGTGCGTGCACTGGGGCGTCCTGCTGGCCGACCTCGACCAGGACGATCCGCCGACGGTGGGCCGGCTCGACCTCGCGGACAAGTCGGCGGAGTGCTGGGAGCCCTGGGAGGAGCGCTTCTCGACGGCCGCGGCGGTGATGGTGATGGTGGAGAAGCTTTTGCAGGACGACGAGTTGAGCGTGTTCGCCGAGTCCGGGGCAGAGGTGCCGGAGGGGCTGGCGGAGCTGCCCCGGCTCGGCCGCGGCTGCCGCTGGTTCACCGGGCCGGACGTGCTGGTCGTCGAGCTCGACGAGGACTTCGTGGTGGCCCGGGCCCGGACCGAGGAGGCCCGGGACGCGCTGGCCGAGCAGTGACCTGATGGCCCAACACCTGGGTGCCGCCCGGCCGTTGGACCACGGGTGGATCAGGCGACGGCCCAACGACGGGGCACTGACCGGTCGTTGGGCCGTCGTTGGGTCAGGCGGTGGCGCCGCCGTCCAGGACCAGGTCGGCGCCGACGGTGAAGCCCGCCTCGGACGAGGCCAGGTACAGCACCGCAGCGGCGACCTCCTCGACCGCACCCGCCCGGCCGACGGGGAGGCTGTCCTTCATCCGCGCGGCCTTGTCGTCGGCGTTCTCGCCGGGCCGGGTGGACATGCTGGTGTCCACCGGGCCGGGGCTCACCATGGTGATCCGCACGCCGTCCGCGATGTGGTCGAGGGCGGCGCTGCGGGTCAGCGCGGTGACGGCGGCCTTGCTGGCGGCGTAGGCACCGAGGCCGGGCACCCGCATGTGGACGCCGAGGTTGGACGACACGTTGACGATCGCGCCGCCGCCGTGGGCCCGCATGTGGCCGATCTGGTGCTTCATGGCGAGCCAGGTGCCGGTCAGGTTGACCGCGAACACCCGGTGCCACTCGTCCTCGTCGATGTCGGCGACCGGGCCGACCGCGCCAAACACCCCGGCGTTGTTGACGGCGACGTCCAGGCCGCCGAGGAGTTCGACGGTCTCCCGGACCAGTCGGGCGGCGTCCTGACCGTCCGCCACGTCGCCCGTCAGCGCGACGGCCTTGCCGCCCGCCTGCTCGATCAGCTCGACCGTCTCGGCGAGCGGGCCCGCGCTGCGGCCCGCGACCGCGACCCGGGCGCCCTCCCGGGCGAAGGCGAGCGCCACGGCCCGTCCGATCCCGCTGCCGCCGCCGGTGACCAGGACGGACTTGTCGGTGAAACGCGTGGTCATGAGAGGTGCTCCTTGATCTGGATGGTGCGTTCTGGGGCGGTGTCGGTCTCTGTGGCGGCCTCGGGAGTCGCCCGCGCCAGCGTGGCGACGGCGAGGGCGGTGAGGGCCAGGGCGGCGCCCGCCGCCGCGAAGGCCGTGGCGTAGCCGCCGACCACGCTCGGGCGGGTGGCGGCGAGCGCCATCAGGGCGGCCACCCCGGCGGTGGGGCCGAGTTCCATCGCGGTGTTGAGCACGCCCGCGGCGAGGCCGGTCCGCTCGGGCGGCACGCCCGCGGTGGCGAGCACGGCCGCGCCGGCGAAGGCGGCCGCGGCCCCGGCGGGCAGCAGGAGCAGCCCGGGCAGCAACCCGGTGGCGTAGTCGCTGCCGGGCGCGAGGCCCGCCAGCAGGCCGAGCCCGGCCGCCGCGAGGGCGAGCCCTCCGGCGGTGACCGCGACGGCGCCGTAGCGGGCGGTCAGCGGCCCGGCCAGGCGGCCGGCCGTCAGCAGCGCCGCCGCGTACGGCAGGAAGGCTGCGGAGGTGGCCAGCACGCCCCAGCCGCGGACCTGTTGGAGGTAGAGCGCGAGCAGCAGGAAGGTCAGCGCGGTGCCGGCGGCGGTCGCCATGACGGCGGCGAGGGCGGTGGCCCGGCGGCGGTCGGCGAGGAAGCCGGGCGGCAGCAGCGGGTCGGCGGTGCGCCGTTCGACGGCGGCGAAGGCGAGCAGCAGGGCGAGCCCGGCGGCCAGCGGCAGCAGCGTCCCGGGGCTTCGCCAGCCGTGCTCGGTGGACGCCACCAGGCCGTAACTGGCCGCGCAGACACCGGCGGCGGCCAGCGCGGCGCCGGGCAGGTCCAGGGCCGGCCGGCAGTCGGCGGACGGTCGGCCGGGCGGGTCGGCGGGCGGTCGACCGGCCGGGTCGGCGAGCGGCAGCGAGCCGGAGCGGGCCAGGCCGACGAGGGCGACCAGGACGGGCACCGCGAACAGCCAGCGCCAGGAGACCCAGGCGGCGACGGCGCCGGAGAGCAGGTTGCCCGCCGTGGCGCCGAGCACCGAGAGGCCGCCCCAGGCGGCCATCGCCCGCCGGTAGTCGGCGGGTTCGGGCCGCAGCACCCGGACCACGGCGACCGCCGCCGGGGCGGCCAGGGCCGCGCCGACGCCCTGGGCGAAGCGGCTCGCCAGCAGGACGGGGTAGCCGGGCGCGAGGGCGCAGGCGATCGAGGCGGCGCCGAGCAGGGCCAGGCCCACCCGCAGCAGCCGGCGGCCGCCGTGGCGGTCGGTCAGCCGCCCGCCGAGGAGCAGCAGGGCACTGAAGGAGAGTCCGTAGGCGGCGCTCAGCAGCAGCACGCCGGACGGGCCGAGCCCGAACTCCCGGGCCACCAGGGGCAGCGGCACGGACAGGATCATGATCGTGAAGATCAGCGTGGCCTGCACGCCGCCGAGCAGCGCGAAGCCGGGCCGGTCGGCCGTGGCGACACTCATGGAAACCCCCCTCCTCCACAAAATGACCGTTCGGTCCAGTATTGAGACAGCAAGAGGCGACCTCCACCGTCACCCCACCACCGCCCCACGATCCGCAAATCGATCCGCAAGTCGATCCGTCAGTCGAGCAGCACCAGCGCCTGCTCGGCGGCGTCCCGCACCCGGGACGCGCCGTCGGCCGTCTTCCCCATCACCCGCATGCCCTGCATCAACACCATCAGCATCCGGGCCAGCGCCCGGGGTTCCCGCCCGGCGGGCAGCTCCCCCCGCGCCTCGGCACGCACCAGGGCGGCGGTCAGCACCGTCTCCAGGTGGGCGAGGCTGGCTCCCACCTGGCGGGCCGCCGAGGGATCGTGCGGGGCGAGCTCGACGGCGGTGTTGGTGACGAAGCAGCCGCGCTCCCGACCGTCCCCGGCCGACTCCGCCGCGAACCGGCGGACCAGCGCGCGGACGGCCGGCAGCACCGGGCCGGGCTGGGAGAGCTCGGCCAGCAGCACCGGGTCGGCCTGCTCGCCGTACCGCTCCAGCGCCCGCAGGAACAGTTCGTGCTTGCTGCCGAAGGTGGCGTAGATGCTCGCCCGGGCGATCCCGAGCTCCTCGACCAGGTCGGCCATCGAGGTGGCCTCGTAGCCGCGCCGCCAGAACAGCTCAAGGGCCGACTGGAGCACCGTGTCCGGGTCGAATTCCTTCGTTCGCGCCATGGGTGAACGCTAACCCTTTCCAGAACGATCGGTCAAGATCCTCCCCGAAGGTCGCACACGTGGGATCTGACGGAGCATTGCCAAGTGGACTAGACCAAGGCTACCCTTACCGCCCCGTACCTCCTCCTCCCCCCACAGGAGGCCTTTCCCCATGCCCGCGAACCTTCCCACCTCTCCCCAGCAGGCGGCCGAGGCCGCCCGCCCGCTCGTCCTGACGGCCTTCCGGGTCGTCGTCGGACTGCTCTTCGCCTGCCACGGCGCCGCCTCGCTCTTCGGCGTCCTCGGTGGCGCCAAGGGCGGCGGCACCGTCCCGCTCGGCCAGTGGCCCGGCTGGTGGGCCGCGCTGATCCAACTGGTCGGCGGCGCCCTGGTGCTGCTCGGCGTCGGCACCCGGACCGCCGCCCTGCTCTGCTCCGGCTCGATGGCGTACGCCTACTTCACCGTCCACCAGGAGCACTCCCTGCTGCCGCTGCAGAACGGTGGCGAACCCTCCGTCATGTTCTGCTGGGCCTTCCTCGCCATCGCGGTGCTCGGCTCCGGCCCGTACGCCCTGGACCGGCTGCTGATCCGGCGCACCACGGCCGAGCCGGCCGCCCAGCCCGCCCCGGCCGGGGCACACCCGGGCCAGACCGGCTGAGCGCCCCCGGCCCGGCGGACGGCTGAGAACCGGACCGGCGGACAGCTCGACGGACGGCACGACGGACTGACTGTGCGGGGTCAGTCCGTCGACGGCCCCGGTCGTGGCCCGGGCCGCGTCCGCCCGTCCTCACACCACGGTCGGCAGCGGCGGTTCGACCGCGAGCGGAGCGGTGGAGCGGGCCCGGTGCTGGGCGGCCCACGCGGTGAGGGCCACCGTGCAGGCGTGGTCCAGGTGGCGCAGCCCGGACCAGTCGAGTTCCACCGGCCGGTCGGCCGGCAGCCGTTCCAGGGCGTCCAGCAGCCGGGGCAGCCGCAGGAAGGTCGCGTTGCCGCTGAGCCGGACGCGCTGCAGGGCCTCACCGGACGGCAGGACCAGTTCCTCCAGGCCGATCTGCAGGTGCGAGGTCTGCCAGGCGGACTTGGCCACGGCCAGGCCGATGCCGATCAGCACACCCTCGAACAGGTCGGTGGCGATGATGGCGCCCGCGGTCACCGCGAGCACCAGCGCCTCGCCCCGGTGGCCGCGGCAGAGCGCGGCGATCCGCCGCAGCGGGACGAGCTTGGCGCCGGCGTGGACCAGGACGGCGGCCAGCGCGGTGAGCGGGACGAGCCCGAGCATGCCGGGCAGCAGCGCGGTGAACAGCAGCAGCCAGAGCCCGTGCAGGGTGCGCGAGGCCTTGGTCCGCGCCCCCGCCTGGACGTTGGCCGCGCTGCGGACGATCACCGCAGTCATCGGAAGGGCACCGAGCAGCCCGCAGACGGTGTTGCCGATGCCCTGGGAGGTCAGCTCGCGGTCGTAGTCGGTGCGCCGGCCGTGGTGCATCCGGTCGACGGCGGCGGCGCTGAACAGCGTCTCGGCGGAGGCGATCAGGGTGAAGGCGACGACCGTACCGAGGCCGGCGGTGCCCGCCACCGCGCCGAGCGCGGCACGGTCGGGCAGGTGGACGACGTCGAGCAGGCCGGACACCCGGACCCTCGCCACCGGCAGGTCGGCGGCGGCCGTGACGGCGGCGGCCAACCCGACCGCGGCCAGCGGCGCGGGGACGCCGCGGGCGACGCGCCCGGGCAGGTACTTCCAGCCGACCAGCACGAACAGGGTGGCCAGGCCCAGGGCGACCGCGCTCGGGTTGGCCACGCCGGTGACCACGTCCGCCAGCAGGTCGGGCAGTCCGGCGATCTTCTCCGGTCCGGTGGCCGGGGCGCGACGGTCGGCGAGCGCGTACAGCTGGCCGAACAGCAGGGTCAGCCCGATGCCGGCCAGCATGCCGTGCACCACCGAGGCGGACATCGCCCGGAACCAGCGGCCGAGCCGGAGCGCTCCCATCACGATCTGGAGCAGCCCGGTGCCGAGGACGAGCAGGCCGAGGGCGGTGACGCCGAAGCGCTGGACGGCCTCGTAGACCAGGACGGTCAGCCCGGCGGCCGGGCCGCTGACCTGGAGGCTGCTGCCGGGCAGGACGCCGACGACCAAGCCGCCGACGATGCCGGTGACCAGACCCAGCTCGGCGGGGACGCCGGAGGCGACCGCCACCCCGACGCACAGCGGCAGGGCGACCAGGAACACCACCAGCGAGGCGGGCAGGTCGTAGCGCCAGGGGACGGCGCGCAGCACGGCGAGCGGGGGCCGGCGGCGGCCCGGCGGGGCGGCCTTGCCGGGGTGGCCCGGCGGGGCCTTGCGGCGGCGGGGCGTTCGGCTCACCCGGTCACCACCGGGGGGCGGGCAGGGAGACAGCGCATGGCGGCGTTCCTTTCGCGCGCCCGCCGCTGCGGGCGCGCCGTCACAGGGGGTGAGGAAGTCGCGGGGGGTGAGCAGGTCGCGGGGCGGTGAGCAGGTCGCGGGGGAGGCGAGGAGAGGCAAGGGAGGTGGACCACACGGGGGCGACAGCGGTACGGCCGCAGGTCCGGGCGGACCGGACGGCGGCGGCGGGTGTCGGGTCGGTGCGGCCAGGGGGTGCGTCCCTCGCTCGGGTGCGGCGGACCGGGCACGCTGGTCCTGGACGGGACCGGCCGCCGGAGCTCCCCCGCTCCCGGACCGTCCCGAATCCCCCTTGCCGCGGCCTCAGTTGGACATCACGGGCCCGGCGTGCCACCGACGGTACCCAGGGGTGCGGGGTGGGCCGACCTCGGGCACCGTCCCTTCACCCGCACTGCACACCGGCCGCGCTTTCCGCCGCGGAACGGCCGGTTCCCCGGGTACACCAGCACGATCGGCGCCCACTTGTACGAACCCGGCTCCGCCTCCCCTCCCCCGGACGGCCGCAGCGACCTGCGGTTTCACCCCCTGGGCCGGCTTCCACATTCTGTTGAACCTCCCCTTGACGCCCCGCCGAGCCCAGCCGTACCGTATTTCCACATACAGAAACCGTTCTTCCGTATGGTGGAATTCTGGAGATGAGCCCTCCGACCCACTGCGGGCCGACGCAGGAGAGACCCGATGCCTCGTATGACAGCCGCCCGCGCGGCCGTGGAGATCCTCAAGCTCGAAGGCGTTGAGGTCGCGTTCGGCGTGCCGGGCGCAGCCATCAACCCCTTCTACGCCGCGCTCAAGGCCTCCGGCGGGATCAGGCACACGCTGGCCCGGCACGTCGAGGGCGCCTCCCACATGGCCGAGGGCTACACCCGCGCCAAGGCCGGCAACATCGGCGTCTGCATCGGCACCTCGGGCCCGGCCGGCACCGACATGATCACCGGCCTGTACTCGGCGATCGCCGACTCCGTCCCGATCCTGTGCATCACCGGCCAGGCCCCCGTCGCCCGCCTGCACAAGGAGGACTTCCAGGCCGTCGACATCGCCTCGATCGCCAAGCCCGTCACCAAGGCCGCCACCACCGTGCTGGAGGCCGCACAGGTCCCCGGCGTGTTCCAGCAGGCCTTCCACCTGATGCGCTCCGGCCGTCCGGGCCCGGTCCTGATCGACCTGCCGATCGACGTCCAGCTGACCGAGATCGACTTCGACCCCGAGGCCTACCAGCCGCTCCCCGTCTACAAGCCGGCCGCCAACCGGATCCAGATCGAGAAGGCCCTCGCGCTGCTCCAGGCGTCCGAGCGCCCGCTGATCGTCGCCGGCGGCGGCGTCATCAACGCCGACGCCGCCGAACTGCTGCGGGAGTTCGCCGAGCTGACCGGCGTCCCCGTGGTCCCGACCCTGATGGGCTGGGGCATCGTCCCCGACGACCACGAGCTGAACGCCGGCATGGTCGGCCTGCAGACCTCGCACCGCTACGGGAACGAGAACTTCCTCGCCTCCGACTTCGTCCTGGGCATCGGCAACCGCTGGGCCAACCGCCACACCGGCGGCCTGGACGTCTACACCGCGGGCCGCACCTTCGTCCACGTCGACGTCGAACCCACCCAGATCGGCAGGATCTTCGCCCCCGCCCTCGGCATCGCCTCCGACGCCAAGGCCGCACTGGAGCTCTTCCTCCAGGTCGCCCAGGAGCTCAAGGCCGCCGGACGGCTCAAGGACCGCAGCGCGTGGGCCGCCGCCACCCAGGACCGCAAGGCCCGGCTCCAGCGCCGCACCCACTTCGACGACGTGCCGCTCAAGCCGCAGCGCGTCTACGAGGAGATGAACAAGGCGTTCGGCCCGGACACCCGCTACGTCACCACCATCGGCCTCTCCCAGATCGCCGGCGCGCAGCTGCTGCACGTCTACCGGCCGCGGCACTGGATCAACTGCGGCCAGGCCGGCCCGCTCGGCTGGACCATCCCGGCCGCGCTCGGCGTCGCCACCGCCGACCCCGAGGGCCAGGTCGTCGCGCTCTCCGGCGACTACGACTTCCAGTTCATGGTCGAGGAGCTGGCCGTCGGCGCCCAGCACCGCATCCCGTACGTCCACGTGCTCGTGAACAACGCGTACCTGGGCCTGATCCGCCAGGCGCAGCGCACCTTCGACATCGACTTCCAGGTCAAGCTGGAGTTCGAGAACATCAACGCGCCGGAGCTGGGCGTCTACGGCGTGGACCACGTCCGGGTCGCCGAGGGCCTGGGCTGCAAGGCGATCCGGGTCACCGAGCCCGAGGGCCTGCTGCCGGCCTTCGAGGAGGCCAAGAAGCTCGCCGCCGAGTTCCGCGTCCCGGTCGTCGTCGAGGCGATCCTGGAGCGGGTCACCAACATCTCGATGGCCGCCGCCGACATCGACAAGGTCAACGAGTGGGAGGAGATCGCCACCCTCCCCGAGCACGCGCCGACCGCCGTCAAGCCGCTGGCGCTCTGAGCCCGCCGTGGGCCACTCGGGGCGGGCGCCGTGCTGCGCCCCGCCCCGAGTGGCCCACGAACCCACCGGGTACCAACCGGGTGACGCCCGCACGCGACCGCCCAGCCGCGACCGCCGCGCACGGGCCCGGAACCCCGGGAGAGACACCATGCCCTTCACCATGGACAGGGCCGAGCGCGAGCGGTTCCTCGCCGCACCGCACGTCGGCGTGCTGGCCGTCGACTCCGGCACCGGACCGGACCGGGGACCGCTGGCCGTACCGGTCTGGTACTCCTACGTCCCGGGCGGCCTGCTCACCGTCATCACCGGCCGCGACTCCGTCAAAGCCCGACGGATCCGGGCCGCCGGGCGGTTCACCCTCTGTGCCCAGCACGAGCAGCACCCGGCCGCGTACGTGAGCGTCGAGGGCCCGGTGGTGGCGATCGAGGACCGGCTCGACCCGGACGAGTGGGCCGCCCTCGCGAACCGCTACCTGCCGCCCGAGGCCGCGCGCGACTACCTCGCCTCCGCCCGGGAACAGTTGGCCGCCGACATCACGCTCCGGATGCGCCCCGAGCACTGGTCGAGCGCCGACTTCTCCGCCTTCGGGGCCGATCTGCCGGAAGACCGGTAGGTCGGGCCCGGTCCAGGTGGTCACGGCCACTACGGTGGCTCGGCGAGACTCCGTTCCACACACCTGCCGAAAGGACCACCCCCGTGAGCCTGTACGACATCCCGCTGCGCACCCTCACCGGCGAGCCCACCTCCCTGGCCGAGTACAAGGGCAAGGCCCTGCTGATCGTCAACGTCGCCTCCAAGTGCGGCCTGACCCCGCAGTACACCGGCCTGGAGAAGCTCCAGCAGCGGTACGCCGCGCGCGGGTTCACCGTGCTGGGCTTCCCCTGCAACCAGTTCGCCGGGCAGGAGCCGGGCAGCGCCGAGGAGATCCAGACCTTCTGCTCCACCACCTACGGCGTCACCTTCCCGCTGTTCGAGAAGATCGACGTCAACGGCGACGACCGGCACCCGCTGTACCGGCAGCTGACCCAGGTCGCCGACGCCGAGGGCGAAACCGGTGACGTCAGCTGGAACTTCGAGAAGTTCCTGGTCTCCCCCGACGGCACCGTGGCCGCCCGCCTGCGGCCGCGCATCGAGCCGGAGTCGGCCGAGCTGACCGCCGCGATCGAAGCCGTCCTGCCGGCCTGATCCCCCCGCCGACGGACCGGCCCCGGGCACCCGCCCGGGGCCGGTCCGTCGTTCCGTTCCCGGCCCGGCCGGCATCACCCACTGGCGCTGCTGACCCCAGCCCTCCATCGGTGTCCACTCGTGCTCCAGGATCGAGTAGGTGATCGAGTCACGCCAGGCGCCGTGGACGAAGACGTGATCGCGGATCCGCCCGTCCTCAGTCATGCCCGCTCGCAGTAGGGTGCGTGCGGAGGCCTCGTTGAGCGGGGATCGGGCTGCCCAAATACGGTGCAGTCCCAGGACGTCGAAGCCGAGCGCGCACAGCAGATGGACGGTCGCCGTGCCGAGGCCCTTGCCCCACTCGGCGGGATGGAGGGCGAAGCCGATGGTGGCGGCCTGCTGCGGCTCGGTGGCCAATCGGGCGTAGCCGATCAGCCGATGCTCACCGAGGTGGGTGACAGCAAGGCCGTACTCGGTCCTCGGGCCGTCCTTCGCCGTCATCCTTACCCCGGTCCTCGCCCCTTGGGGCGGAGCACATTGGCGCGTTGGATATCCCAAGGGCTGCCCAACGCGCCGCCCTCGACCGGGGGGTCGATGGACAGTCATCTGGTGATCGCGGAGAGCCGCCTTCGCAGGGGCTCCTCCAGGTCGAGGTTGTCGCCTCGGGTAATGGTCTGCAGCAGTTCAGTGATGACGACAAGTTCGGCAAACTGCCCGGCTGGCGTGTCGAGGATGTGGGCGAGTCGGTGACGGACCTGGGCGGCGGTGTCCGGCACCAGGACGCTGTACGAGTACAACAGTGCCGCGTCGTACCCGGCAGGCGCGACGCCCCAGCCTTCCCAGTCGAGGACGGTGAGGGTCGGGCCCGTGAGGTTGGCCCAGTGCAGGTCACCGTGGGCCGTCGTCCAGGCAGGCACCCTGGTGTCGATCGGGATGCCCAAGTACTGGGGCATGGCGCGGTCCAGGTATTCCTGCCGGACCGCCACCCGGTCGCTGGGGACGGCGGCGATGGCGTCGAGGGCGGTGCTGAGCCCGTCCCACCAGGTGTGGTCCAGGTCAGGTGTTTCCCGGAGGATCGGCTCGTGGGTGGCGATGGTGGAGGCGGTGATCTTGTCGTACAGCTCCGCCAGGTAGCCGTGCTCGCCCTCGGTCCAGGTACGCCGCTCCCGCAGGCGTGGCCTGGGTACCGCAGGAGGCATGCGCCGTTCCGCCTCCTGCGGCCCCTCCCAGAGCTTTCCGCCGGCCTTGTCGGCAGGGGCCGACACCAGGCGGAGCCAGCCCTCGCCGGACGCCGTGGCAACCGGGCGGCTGAGGGTACGTCCACGCCAGCCCCACGCTTCGCGGGAGCCGATCGGCCTCGCGTTGAAAACGGTTGCTGCTACGGCGTGCATCTCACGCATCCGCCTGGCGGTGTCCGGCTCAGGTTCCGAGTACATCAACGACCCTTCGGAGTACGTCCGGAGACAACGGCGGTCGGCCGACAGCTTCGACGGCCCCCGTCCAGTGTTCCGGGTTCCCCGTCGACAGGAGTACACGCTTCACCCCTGGGGCTGAAGCAACGACGGCAAGGGCGCTCTCGGCACTGGTCTTGCCCGGGGCGATCAGCTCGGACAGTTCAGGAGTGGCCAGGCCCGGGATCTCCCCGCCGTGGAGCGGGGCGGAGGCGAACACCTCCAGTCCCGCATCCAGGGCATCGGCCAACGGGCCGTGTCCGTCGAGAGCCTGAGCGATGGGCGCGAGGTGGACGAGGGAGACCGGGAGCTGGATGGCGCACAGGTGATGATTCGGCCCGCCGGCCTTGATCGCGAGTTCGATCAGCGTGGGTACGTCGAAGAGGCCACTGCTGAAGCCGCGCCAGGTCGCCACACCATAGGCGCTGATGATCTGTTGGCTGCACGCCTCCTCCAGAGCCAGGACGGCGTTGTAGAGCCGGCCGGTGATCTCGCCGTCCGGGCAGGCGTGCTCGGGGTTGTGGACGAACACCAGGTCGGGTACCCGGCTGAGCATGAGCTTGGAGCGCGTGAGCTGCCAGGCGATGTAGTCCGGGGTGAGGCAGTACCCGCGCTGGGCGTCCGCCGCGGACAGGGCACCGGCTCGTACCCCGATGTGCCTGGTGCCGGCCGGGACGAAGCCCACCTTCGTGGAGACGCACAGATTCGGGTAGGCAGCCAGAGCCACTGCGAGCGACGCCTCCGCCCGGCCGCCTGCGTAGTTGGGCGCCGTGTCCACCCAGTCGGTACCTCGGGAGGCGGCCATCAACGCTGCCTCGGCCACATCGAGGCAACGGTAGGTGCCGAGGCCCAGCCGGGCGGTCATCGTAGGCCTCCGATCGCGGCGGCCTGGCCGTCGACCAGCTCCGTCACGACACCGGCCGCCTGTCCGAGAGCAACGCCCGCGGCCTGCGCGAGATCGGCCAGCCGGTGAGGTTCCCCATCGGCGAGGAGCGCGAGCATCGGCTCGGCCCTGGCGGCAAACGTCCACTCCTCGCCGCCAGCGGTCAACCGGACGGTGTCGTCGGGCAGAGCCCTGAGCACGGGCCGCGTGGTGACCAGGCGTACCTGCAGGTCGGCATCCGGCGGGGCCGCCATGATGTGGGGCAGCGACGGCACGAGCCGGGCTCGCTCGGTGGCGTCGCGAGCGGAGGAGAAGCGGGCGATCAGGTCGTCGCTCTCCAGCTCGGTCGCGATGAGCTTGCCGATTGTGTCGAGGAAGGCGCGCTGCTCCTCGGCGGCCCCGAAGCGCGGGACGTCCGCCCGGACGGTCTCGTGGGCACGCAACATCTCCGACAGCCAGGTGATCAAGTCGGCACCCGTCGTGCTCTGCAGCCCGCACGTGACGTGCAGCGAGTGCTGGCCCTCGGAGGCGGCGACGGCGTGCCACCAGCCCCGAGGCAGATAGAGCACATCGCCAGCGGTGAGAACCAGATCAGCGACGGGCTCTTCGGGCGGCGGCTCGGGCGTCTCGACGTCACGGTGCATCGGCACCGTGCGGGTGGGACCGTAGATGCGCCAGCGCTTCGCGCCGTCGAGCTGGACGACGACCACGTCGTGATCGTCCCAGTGGACGCCGAAGCCCTCGATCCCGGTCCAGGAGGCGTACAGGTTGACCTGCACGCCGGTTCGCAGCCGGCGCTCAAGCTGGCTGGCCAGAGCACCGATGCCGGGGTGAAGTTCCTCGACAGCATCCAGGACCAGCGTGGCACCCTCGGCGAGCCTCTTGTGCAGCTCGGAGGGCTGGAGCTGGTACCAGACGGTGCTCCGCCGGGTGGTGATCGGCCGGGAGTACGTGTGCGCGGGCACCTGCTCCCCATTGGCGGCGAGGCGGAAGCGAGGCGGTTCGAACCGGTGGTGGGTCAGGATGGTGTTGAGGTCATCCCAACTCATGAGTCCGGCGAGCGACGCGGATTCGCCGCGTGCGACCTTGAAGCTGCGGCCGAGCGTCTGGGCGAGGAAGTCATCCCCGCCCAGACGCTCAACCACCGAGAAATGCTCGGCGGTCATCGTGCTACAGCCGTCAGTCGTTGGTGTCGGTTCGGCCGGTGGAGCCGCCGTCCGACGGCTGCTCGCCACGCGAGCGGGCCGCGGCGACCTTCGTACGGGCGACCAGCAGACCGTCGCCCTCCGGCTCGGTGCTGGTCGTCAGGTTCTCGGGCATGAAGCACTCCTTCAGGATCACGGGGCGGGTGGCTGCCCAGCCCCCGTCGTTGGTGCAGCGATGGATCCGTTGCCAGGACAAGCCGCTGGCAAGGACCCTCAGGTGCTTGTGCCGCACGGCTGTTGACCAGCGCGGCCACCTGCATCCCCCCAAGCCCGCGTCGGGGCGGAGGAAGCCTTGTCAGGCACTGGTCGGGACGACGTCCCGTGCCTTCGGGGCCGCGGCCCTCACCAGCGTGGTGAGTCGCTCGTCGCCCGAGACGGCAGTGGTGGTGCCGACTTCGAACCAGATCCGCTTGCCGGCGGGGTCCGGGTCGGCGCCCCAGTTCGTCGCGAGCGCTGCCACCAGGAACAGCCCTCGCCCGTCGGTGGCATCGAGATCGATCCCGCCGATAGCCGGCAGTTCGTGGCCGACATCCGTCACTTCGACGCGCAGCCGTTCACCGTCCCAGGACACGCACACGACGCACGGGGCGTGAGTGTGGGACACGGCGTTGGCGATCAGCTCGCTGGACAGCAACTCGACATCGCGGAGCGCGTCCTCGACCAGCGGCAGTCCCCAACCACGCACGGCCCGTATCACCCGCCGCCGTGCGTCCGGCACGGCCTCGGCACTGGGCAGCACGCGAAAGCCGAACGGGGCAGGGGTGACCGCTTGGCGAGTGGTGACGGACATGAGTGCGGACCTTTCACCGGGACGAGGTCGGCAGCGGGCCGATTCGCGCCGGGATTCACCCGGCAGGTATCTACAGAACCGCCTCCAACACCGGTGAACCAGAGCAGAATTGAAGCGGAAATGAGGCATCCGTGCTGCAAATGCGGGCATGACCTGGCCTGTTATCGCTGCAGACGAACTGACGTACCTCTGGAGGACGCGCGATGGCATCCAGGAGGTCCCGGCTGATCCAGCGCAGGGAGGCGGTCGGCCACACCCAGGAATCCCTGGCTGAAGCCCTCGATGTGGACCGTACGACCGTGGGGCGATGGGAGAGCGGCAGGGGTGCCCCACAGCCCTGGATGCGGCCGAAGCTCGCCCGCGCCCTGGAACTCTCGGTCGACCAGTTGGCCGACCTGCTGGCAGTATCCCCTGCAGCCGCCGAAGCAGTTCCACAGTCCAGCAGCGTCGGCGAAGCCTCGCTTCCTGTCCCTGACCTGCGCACGGACCACGACATCGATTTCGTTGTGGCCGTGGCAGCCGACTCGGCAGAGTCCGCGCTGTTCCTTCGCTTCGCGAGCGCCTCCAACGTGGATGACACGCTGCTCGAACAGATCGACGCGGACATCGCGCGGCTGGCAGGGGACTATGTGAGCAAACCGGTGTCCGAGCTCTTCCACGACATCGGGACCCTCCGGCGAGGAGTGTTCGACTTACTCCGAGGTCGCCAACACCCTTATCAGACAGGCCATCTTTACCTGCAGGCCGGACGCCTCTGCGGCCTGGCCACTCATGTCGCCCTCGACCTCGGCCAGTACGCAGCTGCGGCTACACATTCGCGAACGGCCTGGCGCTGCGCGGAGTCAGCCGACCACAACGGCCTTCGGGCCTGGATCCGTTCCGTCCAATCCCTGATCGCCTACTGGCAGCAGGACCACCGTCAGGCCGCCGAGCTGGCCAGAGCCGGACTGCCGTACGCGGACAGTGGGACGATCGCAGCTCGTCTGCTCAGCCTCGAAGCACGGGCCACCGCCGCGCTCGGAGACAGCGCGAGCGCGCTACGAGCCGTGGAAGCTGCCGAGGCGGCGCGGAGCGCCGTAGCCGCCGTGGATCTTCCCGGTGTATTCACGTTTCCCGAGGCCAAGCAGTGGACCTACGCCGGCACCGCGCTCCTTGCCCTGGGCGCCCGGTCGCATGTGAACCGCGCCATCGAGGCGTCCTCCAGGGCCATCGACCTGTACGAGTCTGCACCGCGGCAGGAACAGTCCTCCGGTGACCTGCTGGCCGCCCGACTTGACCTCGCCAACGCCCACCTCGCCCACGGCGACCTCGACGGCGTGCAGGAGAAGCTCTTGGTGGTGCTGGACGCCGCACCGGACCGGCGAACAGCGAGCATCTCCAGCCGCCTTCGGGCGCTGAGCGTTCGTCTTGCCGAGCCCGCCTACGCGGGCTCCCCGATCGTCCTGAGTCTCCGCGAGAATGTCAGAGAAGCCTGCTCTCGACCCGCACTCACGAATCCTCCGGAGCTGCCCCAGTGACGAGCAACACCGCACAGCAGGACGCCGCAATCGCCGACAAGTCCATCCTCGCGAACAGCGCCTACGCCGACGGACGCCATCTGGCCGCCCGCCAGTCCATTTACCGGTGGCAGCAGCCGCAGTACGACCTGCCCGGGATCGTCCTCGAAGAGCTGGCCGACACAAGCGGGATCGTCCTCGACGTCGGCTGCGGCAACGGCAAGTTCGTCAGTCGCCTGCACAAGGACCGTCCGGACCTTCAGGTCATCGGGATGGACATCTCGGCGGGCATCCTCGCCGAAGTCGAGAAGCCGGTTCTGGTGGCCGACGCCCAGTTCCTGCCCTTCGCCGACAAAAGCGCCGACGCCTTGTTGGCCCTGCACATGCTGTACCACGTCAGCGATATCGAGGCCACGATCAAGGAGCTGGCCCGCGTCCTCCGACCTGGCGGTGTGCTCATCGCCTCGACCAACAGCGACACCGATAAACAGGAGTTGGACCGGCTCTGGGCCCGGGCCGCAGGCGACATCCTCGGGATCCCCGAGGGCCCGGCGCGGGTCTCCCTCAGCTCCCGCTTCTCCCTGGAGAAGGCCCCCGGCTACCTCGGGACAGCGTTCAAGGACATCCGGGTGCGGGAACTACCTGGCGCCATCGAGATCACCGATCCTGCGCCGATCGTTTCCCACCTCGCCTCCTACGAAGCGTGGGCTGACCAATGCGGCGTCCCTTTCCGCGAGACGGTCAGTCGGGCAGCAGAGATCGCTGCCGCCGCCATCAAGACAGAAGGCTCATTCAAGATCACGTGCCTCGGTGGCATTCTGACCTGCAGGCGGTAAGACGGCCAAGCGAGGTGGTCGCTGCCTAAAATGACAAGGTGATTTCCTCACGCCATCATGACTGCTCTGACTCATCCGCCCTCCTCCAGGGCGGAAAGAGCAGTCATTCATATGCCTTCTTTGTGTCTCGGATGAAATTAGGATGATTGCCGCTGTGCAGCTCTATCCACGCGGTTCCCGCATCCATCTTTCCAATCTCGGCGCAGAGACTTCCAAGTGGCCCCGCCTACTGGCTCGATAATGTGAGTCAGTCCAGATCTGCTGACCGCAGCCGCTGTGGCGTCGGCCTATGACGATGTGTTACATGGCGTCGGCCTGCTGCGTACTTGCTAGACAGAAGGCGGTCCCCGGCCTTCACCTCCAGCTTGCTCCCCTCGGCCATGCCCCCTTCTCCCGGTCGACACGGCGTCTACTCGCATTGGTCATTTCATGACGAACCTTCACGTTGTCATCGCCATTCAAGAAGAAGAGCCGACACCGTCGTCGCCCACCTGCGGCCCCGGGTCGAGCCGGAGTCAGCCGAGCTGACCGCCGCGATCGAAGCCGTCCTGCCGGCCTGATCCCCCCGCCGACGGACCGGCCCCGGGCACCCGCCCGGGGCCGGTCCGTCGTTCCCCGGGGAGTGGAAGCGTCAGGCGGCTGCGGCCTAGATGATCGGGGGCCGACCGAGTCGGGTCATGGTCCACACCGTGCGCCAGCGCATCGGCTTGCGCCGACCGCACGGTGTGCGCCACCCCTCGGCGAAGCCCGAGAACCAGGCCTTCAACCCGGTGGCGTTCCTGGTGCGGGCGACCGTGAGCGCGACCCACACGCCGAGGTAGACCGGCACCAGCAGCGCGGGCAGGTGGCGACGCGCGAGGTACACGCGGTTGCGGGCGTTCACCCGGTAGAAGAACGCGTGCCGGGTCGGGCTGGTCCGAGGGTGCTGCAGCAGCAGCTCCGGTGCGTACAGCACCCGCCAGTCCGCGTCGAGTGCCCGCCAGGCCATGTCGGTCTCCTCGTGCGCGAAGAAGAACGCGTCCGGCCAGTCCCCGACCTGCCGCAGCATCTTCGTCGACAGACCATGGCCGCCGCCGAGGAAGCTGGTCACCTCGCCACCGCGCATCGGATCGCCGGCCCGCAGCCGGGGAACGTGGCGGCGCTGGGTCAGCCCGGTCTCGTCGGCGATCCGGAAGGACACGATGCCCAGCCCGGGGTCCGCCTCGTACAGCGCCTCGATCCTCGCGAACACGTCGTCGGCGACGAGCAGGCCGTCGTCGTCCAGGTCGATCACCACGTCCACGTCACGCAGGTGCTCCAGCGCCACGTTCCGGCCACCGGTCACCCCGAGGTTCTCGGCCAGCTCGACGCCCTCCACCCACGCCGGCAGCTCCGGCAACGGGCAGCCCTGGGCGACCACCACCGTCCGCGCCGGCCTCACGGTCTGCATCTCCACCGAGGCCAGCAGCTCGGCCAGTTCCTTCGGCCGCGTGCCCATGGTCAGGACTGCCACGCCCAGCTTGACGCCCACCGAAACTCATCCCTTCGAGGAAGCACACATGACCCGACGAACTCACCGCTCGGGCGCCGTGCCGCTCGGGGAACTCGCCGAGAAGCGGATGCCGCCGGACCACCAGGTCATGGACCAGCCCACACTGAACCGGATCGCCGGGATGCGGCCCGAGGTCTCCGCCGCGCCGCCCACCCTGCCACACTCGCCACTCATGTCGGTACCGGACGTCACCTGGTACTACCAGTCTGCGAACTGCGAAAACGCACCAGAAGGGGGCCCTGTCGGCGACCGACAGGGCCCCTCTCATCGCTGCGCAGCACCCCGTTCCGGAACGGGCGAAGATCAGCCCGTACCGAAGCGTGGGCGAGGGCGTATCACTCGCCGTCGGTGCCTACCGGGACCTGGTCCTCCTGGATAATGACGTGCTCCTCACCGTCGACCGTGATTTCAGTGCCTGCGTACGTGCCAGACGGAGTCTTGTCCTTGCTGTCCTCAGCCATGTCTCCTCCTTCAGTTCGACACGTTGTCGACCCGCACCGATCTGCCATGACTGACAGTCACCGAACTATCAGCCTTGACAGATCAGAGGGAGCCCTGTCGATGCCGACTAGTCGACAGCATTCGCGACCTGATGGAACATCAGAATTTCGAGAAGTCCACGTCACAGCAACAGGCGCGTCCCCGGCGGGAGTTCACCGGAACCGGCAGCATGGTGCAGGTGCGCAAGCAGGGTCGTGCGCAGGGCCTCCGCGGCTCGGGTCAGCGGCACCTCGTGGCCGTGTGCGACGGCGATGGTGCGGCCCAGGCCCGGGGCGGCGAAGGGTGTGACGGACAGTCCCGAGCGGGCCGCGACCATTCCGGGGACGACCGCGGGGCCGAGTCCGGCCCGGACGAAGCCGAGGACGGCGTCCATCTCGCCGCCCTCCACCGCGAACTCCGGCTCGAAGCCGGCCGCCCGGCAGGCCGCCAGGGTCGCCTCCCGGACGTCGTAGCCCTCCCGGAACATCACCAGCGGGCGCCCCCGCAGCTCCGCCACCCGCGCCTTGCGCCGGGTCTGCCGCTCGGCGGAGACCAGTACCAGCTCCTCGTGCAGCAGTTCGGTGACGGCCAGCGCCGGTGCGGCCTCCCCGCTCGGCGGGGTGATGATCAGCGCGAGGTCCAGTTCCCCCGCCGCCAGCGAGCGGACCAGGTCGCGCGAGCCGCCTTCCCGGACCGCCAGTGCCACCCCCGGGTGGCGGTCCCGGAACACCCGCAGCACGTCCGGCACCAGGCTGGTGCACAGGCTCGGCGGCGCGCCGAGCCGGACCCGGCCGCGGCGCAGCTGGACCGTCTCCTGGACGGCCAGCCGGGCGCTCTCGGTGTCCGCGAGGATGCGCCGGGCGAGTGGCAGCAGCGCCTCCCCGGCGTCGGTCAGGGCGATGTTGCCCCGGGTGCGGTGGAACAGCTCGGCGCCCAACTCCCTTTCCAGCGAACGGATCTGCTGGGAGAGCGAGGGCTGGGCGACGTGTGCCGCCTCGGCGGCCCGGGTGAAGTGGCGGGTCTCGGCGACGGCCAGGAAGTAGCGGAGTTGCTGGAGCTGCACCCGACCAGGATAGGCCGCATCGATAGGCCACAGCTATCGTCACGAGCCGCAGCATGTCTTGGACGCACCCTGGTGGCCGTCCCTACCGTTGCAGCCATGACAACCGCGACTCGGACGGCCCGGCATCCGTCCACCCTGGCGACGCTCTGGCGGTCGACCGTCGGCAAGAAGGCGGTCATGGCCGTCACCGGACTGGCCATGCTGCTCTACCTGGTCGCGCACATGCTGGGCAACCTCAAGGTGTTCGCCGGCCCGGACGACATCAACGGCTACGCGGCCTGGCTGCGCACCATCGGACAGCCGTTCCTGGGCCACGAGTGGTTCCTGTGGATCGCCCGCTTCGGCCTGCTGGCCGCCGTCGTGCTGCACGGCGTCTCGGCCTACCAGCTCAGCCGCCGCGATCTCGCCGCCCGGCCGAGCAAGTACGTCCACAAGCGTCGCCGGGCGAGCTACGCGACCCGGACCATGCGCTGGGGCGGGGTGATCCTGGCGCTGTTCATCGTCTGGCACATCCTCGACCTGACCACGCTCACCGTGAACCCCGCCGCCGAGCACGGCCGCCCGTACCAGAACATCGTGGCCTCCTTCGGCCAGTGGTACAGCTGCCTGATCTACATCGTCGCGATGCTCGCCGTCGGCCTGCACATCCGGCACGGCTTCTGGAGCGCCGCGCAGACCCTCGGTGCCAACAACGCCCGCCGGGACCGGGTGCTCAAGCTGACCGCCAACGGCCTGGCGCTCGCGCTGACCGTCGGCTTCCTGTCCGTCCCCGTGGCCGTGATGTTCGGAGTCGTCAAATGAGCTACCTGGACTACACCGTCGGCGAGCCCGTCGCCGACACCAAGGCCCCCGCCGGGCCGATCGAACAGCGCTGGGACCAGCGGCGGTTCGAGGCCAAGCTGGTCAACCCGGCCAACCGGCGCAAGCACACCGTGATCGTGGTCGGCACCGGCCTGGCCGGCGGCGCGGCCGGCGCCACCCTGGCCGAACAGGGCTACCACGTCGTCCAGTTCTGCTTCCAGGACTCCCCGAGGCGGGCTCACTCGATCGCCGCCCAGGGCGGCATCAACGCGGCCAAGAACTACCGCAACGACGGCGACTCGGTCCGCCGGCTGTTCTACGACACCGTCAAGGGCGGCGACTTCCGCGCCCGCGAGTCCAACGTGCACCGGCTCGCCCAGGTGTCGGTCGAGATCATCGACCAGTGCGTCGCCCAGGGCGTCCCGTTCGCCCGCGAGTACGGCGGCCTGCTGGACACCCGTTCCTTCGGCGGCGTGCAGGTCTCCCGCACCTTCTACGCGCGCGGCCAGACCGGCCAGCAGCTGCTGCTCGGCGCCTACCAGGCGCTGTCCCGGCAGATCGCCGCCGGGAACGTGGAGATGCACCCGCGCACCGAGATGCTCGACCTGCTGGTCGTCGACGGCCGGGCGCGCGGCGTCGTCGCCCGCGACCTGGTCACCGGTGCGATCAGCACCCACACCGCCGACGCCGTGGTCCTCGCCAGCGGCGGCTACGGCAACGTCTTCTACCTCTCCACCAACGCCAAGAACTCCAACGCCACCGCGATCTGGCGGGCCCACCGGCGCGGCGCCCACTTCGCCAACCCGTGCTTCACCCAGATCCACCCCACCTGCATCCCGCGCTCCGGCGACCACCAGTCCAAGCTCACCCTGATGAGCGAGTCGCTGCGCAACGACGGCCGGATCTGGGTGCCCAAGGCGCAGGGCGACACCCGGCCGCCGGCCGAGATCCCCGAGGACGAGCGGGACTACTACCTGGAGCGGATCTACCCGGCCTTCGGCAACCTGGTGCCGCGCGACATCGCCTCCCGGGCCGCCAAGAACGTCTGCGACGAGGGCCGCGGCGTCGGCCCCGGCGGGCAGGGCGTCTACCTGGACTTCGCCGACGCCATCCGCCGGCTGGGCCGGGACGCCGTCGCCGCCAAGTACGGCAACCTGTTCGACATGTACGAGCGGATCACCGCCGAGGACCCGTACCGGGTGCCGATGCGGATCTACCCCGCGATCCACTACACGATGGGCGGACTCTGGGTCGACTACGACCTGCAGACCACCGTCCCCGGCCTGTTCGCCGTCGGGGAGGCCAACTTCTCCGACCACGGCGCCAACCGGCTCGGCGCCAGCGCGCTCATGCAGGGCCTCGCCGACGGCTACTTCGTCCTGCCGCCCACCCTGAACGACTACCTGGCCCGCAACCCGCTGCCCGCCGTCCCCGCCGACCACCCGGCGGTCACCGAGGCCGAGGCCGAGGTCGAGGACCGGCTGAACCTCATCCTCGCGGTCGACGGCGACCGCACCCCCGACTCCTTCCACCGCGAACTCGGCGAACTCCTCTGGGACGAGTGCGGGATGGCCCGCGACGAGGCCGGACTGCGCCGGGCCCTGGCGCGGATCCCGCAGCTGCGCGAGGAGTTCTGGCGCCGGATCAAGGTGCCCGGCACCGGGCAGGAGCTCAACCAGTCGCTGGAGAAGGCCAACCGGCTCGTCGACTACTTCGAGCTCGCCGAACTCATGTGCCTGGACGCCCTGCACCGCGCCGAGTCCTGCGGCGGCCACTTCCGCACCGAGAGCCAGACGCCCGACGGCGAGGCCGCCCGGCGCGACGAGGAGTACGGCTACGCCGCCGCCTGGGAGTTCACCGGCACCGGCGCCGCCCCCGTCCTCCACCGCGAGGCCCTCGACTTCGCGTACGTCCACCCCACCCAGCGGAGCTACGCATGAACCTCACCCTGCGCATCTGGCGCCAGGCGGGCCCGGACGCCCCCGGGTCGATGACGACCTACCAGGTCGGCGGCATCAGCCCCGACATGTCCTTCCTGGAGATGCTCGACAGCCTCAACGAGGAGCTGATCACCAGCGGGGACCAGCCCGTGGCCTTCGACCACGACTGCCGCGAGGGCATCTGCGGCGCCTGCGGCATGGTCATCAACGGCCAGGCCCACGGCCCCGAGCGGACCACCACCTGCCAGCTGCACATGCGGCACTTCCGGGACGGCGACACCATCGACGTCGAGCCGTGGCGGGCGGCGGCCTTCCCGGTGGTCAAGGACCTGGTGGTGGACCGCTCCGCCTTCGACCGGATCATCGGCTCCGGCGGCTACATCTCCGCCCCCACCGGCAGCGCCCCCGACGCGCACGCCACGCCCGTCCCCAAGGAGGCCGCCGACACCGCCTTCGAACACGCCGAGTGCATCGGCTGCGGCGCCTGCGTGGCGGCCTGCCCGAACGGCTCGGCGATGCTGTTCACCTCCGCCAAGGTGGTCCACCTCAACGTGCTCCCCCAGGGCGCGCCGGAGCGCGCCTCCCGGGTGCGGGACATGGTCACGGCCATGGACGCCGAGGGCTTCGGCGGCTGCACCAACACCGGCGAGTGCGCCACCGCCTGCCCCAAGGGCATCCCGCTGCCCAGCATCGCCGCGATGAACCGCGAGTTCCTGCGGGCCGCGCGCGGTTGACGCACCGCTTCGACCGGCCCCGTGCCCCGGCCCCGCGCCCCCGGGTGCGGGGCCGACGGCGTGCAGCGGGGCGTGTGGGGCATTCGCACGCTCCCCCGAGGGGTGGTGGATCGTCAGGTCCCGCGCCCGCGCCCGGGAATTCGCGCTACCGTGGTCCTCCGCTACGGAAGGACGGCATATGCCCGAGGTTCAGTCCTGTTCCGGTTGCGGCGGGTCCGGGGGGACCCAGAAGACCGAAGCCACGGTCGAACGGGACGAGGAAGGGAGCATGGTGCCGAGGATCCACACCTTCTGGTCGCCCTGCGGTCGGTGCCACGGATCCGGGACGGTGATCGCCGGATGAGGCTGGTCTTCGAGTGTGTCGAGTGCGGCGGACACTACCTGCCGCCCGAGAGCATGGCGTACCCGGACGGGCCCGCCTCTCCGATCTGGTGCTCGCACTGCCAGGCGGCCAAACGGTCCGCCGGCGTCCAGGAGGACCCGCTGCTCACCCGCGTGGCCCTGGCCGCCGCCCGGGCCGCACTCGCCCGGCGCACCGCCGAGGGCGAGCCCGCCGCGCGCGCCGACGTCCGCCCGTCCCGGCCGCCGCTGTCCCGCCGGGCCCGCTCCGGCCCGGGCGGGGTGCGCAGCAGGCTGGGCTGAGCCCGCAGCCCCCGGGCTCGCGGGGAACCACCCCAGCCCGGATTCGCCTTAGAAGAGCGCCTCCTGGGTGTCCGGCTCCGGCGGGCGGACCCGCTCCTCCAGGGCCACCCCGGACGTCGGACGGCCGGAGACGGGCGCGAGCGTCCAGCCGGTGAGCAGCCGGGTGTCCAGCAGCAGCGGCCCCGAGCCGTCGGCCTGGTCCAGGAACAGGTGGCGGCCCACCGGCGGCCGCAGGGTGCCCGCGATCACCGCCCCGTCGGCCAGGCCGCCGACCTGCCGGTACGCCTCCGGTGCGCCGTCGGACAGCCCGAACCGCGCCACGTGGTCGACCACCGGGCGCTCGGCGAGCAGCTCCAGCGCGTGGCCGGCCAGCAGGCGGTGCGCCTGGGCCCGGGCCTCGGCCAGCACGGCCCGGCGGTACGGCTCGTCGCCGTGCGCCCACCAGTGCTCGGTCTTCAGCCTGGCCTTGAACCGCTCGCGGGCCAACCCGGAGGCGGCGACGGTGAGTTCGGCGCGCCGGATGGCCGGCAGCCCGCCCCGGGCGGTGAACGCGTAGGCCAGCGCGCCCTGTTCGAGCAGTCGGCTGTCGCCGCGCTGTTCGGCCGTCAGGCCGATCTTCAGCAGGCCGTCGCCGAACCAGGCGAGGTAGAGCAGGTACGTCCGGCCGTCGTCGAGGATCTGGTCCCGGGCGAGGGCCAGGCCCCGGTCGACGCTCTGGCAGGCCGGGCACTGCACGGCGGCGCCGTCCGGCGCGATCACCGCGTGGTGCGGGCACGGGGTGCGCTCCGTCGCCCCGGCCAGCCAGGCGCCGGTGCAGCGGCGCGGCCCGCCCAGCAGCCAGCCGACCTCCGCGCCGGGCGTGACGGCCCGCTCGTGCGTCTGGCCGCCGCGCACGGCGCCGAGCAGGGCGCGGCCCTCGTGCCAGCTCAGCCCGGTGGAGACCCAGCCGGCGGGCCGGTCCGGGTGGTGCTGCGGTGCGATCGTCACGGGCATGCCTCCCTCTCGAACCAGTGCAGAGTACCCGCCGCCCCTGACAAGTGCGGCCCCTGACAGTGCCCCCTGCTAGCCTCCGCGACCATGACGCCCGAGCCCGCCGCCCAGTCCCCCGTCACCGCCGACGACCTCGCGCTCGTCCTCCGGCTCGCCGCCGCCACCCTGCGCGCGGCGCCCGCGGACGCCGACTGGTCCCGGCCCGCCGGGACGGTCACCTGGGACTGCTGGACCACCGTCGAGCACCTCGCCGACGACCTGCTCGCCTACGCCGCCCAGCTCGGCCCGGCCGCCCCGCCGCGCGAGCGGTACGTCCCCTTCGCCACCGAGCGCCGCTTCCCCGGCGGGCCGAACAACTTCGTCCGCGCCGACCGCGCGAGCGGGCCCGACGGGCTGGTCGAGGTGCTGGAGGCGAGCGGCGGGCTGATGGTCGCGATCGCCCGCGCCGCCGCGCCCGAGGTCCGCGCCTACCACCCGTGGGGTGTCGCCGACCCGGCCGGGTTCGTCGCGATGAGCCTGGTCGAGACGCTGGTGCACCTGCACGACGTCGCCCAGGGCCTCGGCCTGCCCTGGGACCCCCCGGCCGACCTCTGCCGCCGCGTCCTGGCCCGCCTCTTCCCCGACGTCCCCGTCACCGCCGCCGACGCCCCCTGGCCGACCCTCCTGTGGGCCACCGGCCGCGCCCCGCTGCCCGGCCGGCCGCTGCGCACCGACTGGCGCTGGCACGCCCAACCCGGGGACGCGCCCCAGGTGCACTGACCGGTGCAGTGCAGCCGTGCTGCTCGCGGGGCTTGGCCCGGTGGGGTGTTCACGTTCTATTGTTGCGGGCGCGGTTGGCGGCGCGGCCGGGAGGCGTGCGGCGCGACCGGTCCGGCGTGCAATGAAGGGGTGGACGGTGGCGGGGCGGCGGAACGACGGAGTGCTGGCGATCTGGGCGGAGGCGCAGCGACAGCAGCAGCGCCGGGAGGAGGCCCGCTGGCGTGCCGAGGCGGCGCAGCAGCGCCGGCTGGAGCGCGAGCAGCGAGATGAGCAGCGGGCGACGGCCCGCAACGAGCGGGAGGCACAGCGGGCCTACCAGCAGTCCCGGGAGGCGGAGGCGGCCCGACTGACGGCCGAACTGGAAGCCCGGGTCGAGGAGTTGCGCGGGTTGCTGGCCGCCGGGCTGGCGGCTCCGGCGTTCGGCCCGCAGGCGCTGCTGGCGCCGCGCCCGGTGCCGCCGTTCGACCCGGGCCCGCTGGGCCGGCCGGTGGAGCTGCCCGATCAGGGCGGCCCCAAGTACCACGTGCCGCCGCCGGACCAGGTGCAGGCGCGCAATCCGGGGGTGCGGCGGCAGTACGAGCAGTACCTGGCGCAGGCCCGGGCCCGGTTCGAGCAGGACTGGTACGCCGCCCAGGCGCAGGAGGCCGACCGGCAGCGCCGGCTGGCCGCCTACCACCAGGAGTACCTGGCCTGGGCGGCGCAGTGCCGCCGCCAGGACGAGGACCGCGCCGCCCGTACCGAGGAGTTGCTGCGGCGGCTGCGCGCGGGCGAGCCGGAGGCGGTGCAGGAGTACTTCACCGCCGGCCTGTACGCCTCGGCGGCCTGGCCGGAGGGCTTCCCGCACCGCCTGGTGGCGGCCTGGGAGGCCTCGACCCGGCAGCTGGTGGTGAACTGGGAGCTGCCCGGCCCGGACGTGGTGCCGGCCGCCGGCCGGGTCCGGTACGTGAAGACGGACGACCGCGAGGCGGAGGTGGCCCGCCCGGCGACGGAGCGCAAGGCGCTGTACCGGGAGGTGCTGGCGCAGTCGGCGCTGCGGCTGGCGGCGGAGCTGTTCCGGGCGGACCGGGACGGGATGCTGGACTCGGTGGTGCTGAACGGCTTCGTCCTCGGCATCGACCCGGCGACCGGCCGGGAGGCGGAGCGCTTCCTCGCCACCCTGACCGCCTCCCGGGCCGAGTTCGCCGGGCTGGCGCTGGACCGGGTGGCGCCGGTGGACTGCTTCCAGGGCCTGGGCGGCAAGCTGTCGGCGCGCCCGGAGCGGCTGGACGAGGTGCGGCCGGACCGGCTGCCGGAGACGGTCGGCGGGAGCCTGGCCGGGCACGGCGGCGACGACGACCCGGACCTGTTCGAGATGGACCCGATCGAGTTCGAGGAGCTGATCGCCGAGCTGTTCCGGCTGCGCGGCTTCCGGGTGATGACCACGGCCCGCAGCGGCGACGTCGGGGTGGACGTGGTCGCCGAGGACCTGGACCCGGTGACCGGCGGCAAGATCGTGATCCAGGCCAAGCGCTACCGCAAGACGGTGTCCCCGACGGCCGTGCGCGACCTGGAGTCGACCGTCCGGCACCACGGGGCCAACAAGGGCATCCTGGTGACCACCGCCGGCTTCGGCCGCGGCTCGTACAGCTACATCGAGGGGAAGCCGCTGACGCTGGTCAGCGGGCCGGAGCTGGTGGAGCTGCTGGCCGAGCAGGGGCTGCGGGGGCGGCTCGGCGGCGGCTCCGCGGAACAGGAGAAGCCCGCACCGGCGGCCGCGCCGACGGACCGTCACAGCAGCCTGACGGTCAGCTGGCAGAGCCGGACGGCCGGCGGCGACGCGGTGGAGCTGGACGTCACCGCGTTCCTGTGCGCCGCCGGGCGGGTGCTGAGCGACGAGCACTTCGTGTTCTTCAACAACCCGCAGGACCCGGACGGCGCCGTGCGGCTGCACCCGACCCACTCGGTGCCGGGCGAGCCGGCCCGGGCGGTCCGGCTGACCCTGGACCTGGAGCGGCTGGCGGCCACGGTGGACGAGGTGGTGGTCGCCGTCTCCACCGAGGAGGAGGAGCCGCGGGCCCTGCCGCTCGGCTACGTGCACGGTGTCGCCCTGGCGGCGACGTACGGTCCGGGCGCGGCCGGTCCGGCGGAGTGGGCGGCCGGCACCGGCGGCGTGCCGGACAGCGCGATGCTCATGGGTTCGTTCCAGCGTGCGGGCGGCGGTTGGCAGTTCAGCCCGTCGGGCCGCTCGGTGACGAACGGTCTGCTCGGGCTGGCGGGCGCGTTCGGCGTCGCGGTGGAGTAGCACGGGGACCATCGTCCGCAGCACAGGGACCATGGTCCTCAGGGATCGGTGTCATACCTGAGGATGAGAAGACCCCCGCCGAGCCGCCGAGACGGCGGGGGTCGCCCCTCCTCGGGACATACGCATCGCGCTCGAACGGATTGGGAGGATGGAACGGAACCCGATTGTCCGTTCCCGCCCTCAGGAGCACCCCCGTGACGACCCCCGCAACCGCCGTCCGTACCGGCCTGGCGGCCGCCCGCGCCACCGGCCTCAACAAGGTCTACGGGGACGGGGAGACCCGCGTCGTGGCCCTCGACAACGTCAGCGTCGACTTCCCGCAGGGCCAGTACACCGCCATCATGGGCCCCTCCGGCTCCGGCAAGTCCACCCTCATGCACTGCATGGCCGGCCTCGACACCATCAGCTCCGGCTCCACCACCATCGGCGACACCGAGCTCGTCGGCCTCAAGGACAAGCAGCTCACCCAGATCCGCCGCGACCACATCGGCTTCATCTTCCAGGCCTTCAACCTGCTCCCCACCCTGACCGCCCTGGAGAACATCACCCTCCCGATGGACATCGCCGGCCGCAAGGTCGACAAGGCCTGGCTCGACCGCGTCGTCGACACCGTCGGCCTCTCCGGCCGCCTCAGCCACCGCCCCTCCCAGCTCTCCGGCGGCCAGCAGCAACGCGTCGCCTGCGCCCGCGCCCTCGCCGGCAAGCCCGACATCATCTTCGCCGACGAACCCACCGGAAACCTCGACTCCCGCTCCGGCGCCGAAATCCTCTCCTTCCTGCGCAACTCCGTCCGCGAACTCGGCCAGACCGTCGTCATGGTCACCCACGACCCCGTCGCCGCCTCCTACGCCGACCGCGTCGTCTTCCTCGCCGACGGCCGCATCGTCGACGAACTCCACCACCCCACCGCCGACACCGTCCTGGACCGCATGCGCCGCTTCGACGCCAAGGGCCGCACCAGCTAGAGCATCCCGCCAGCCCCGCGCCCCCGACCTTCGAGAACCCCCAGGACTGACACCCCCTCATGTACCGCACCGCTTTGCGCAACGTGCTGGCCCACAAGGGCCGACTGCTCATGACGGCGCTGGCCGTCATGCTCGGCACCGCCTTCGTCGCCGGCACCATGGTCTTCTCCGACACCTTCGGCAACGCGCTCAGGACCCAGAACTCCAAGAGCTACACCGACATCGCCGTCACGGTCAGCGACCGCGACGCCGCCCGCCAGGCCTACGACCACACCGGTGAGGACTCCGAGGGCCCGGCCCTCACCGAGGAGATCCGCAAGGCGGTCGCGGCACTGCCCGGCGCCGCCGAGGCGCGTGGCGTGGTCAGCGGCTTCGCCGGCATCGCCGACAAGAAGGGCGCGCTGATCGGCAACGGCTTCTCCACCACCGGCACCAACTACGTGCCGGGCGCCGACGGCACCGACCCGCGCTACCCGCTGGTCGACGGCCGCGGCCCGCACGGCTCGGGCGAGATCGCACTGGACACCAAGACCGCCGAGAAGGGCGGCTACCAGGTCGGCGACACCGTCCGGGTCGCCGTCAACGGCCCGGTGATGAAGCTCAAGCTCACCGGCACCCTGACCACCAACGACCCGCGTGTGCTGGCCGGCGGCTCGCTGGCCGCCTTCGACACCGCCACCGCCCAGCAGCTCTACCTGAGCCCGGGCCGCTACGCCGAGCTGGACGTCAAGGGCAAGCCGGGCGCGGACGACACCGCGCTGCTCGCCGCCGTCAAGCAGACCGCCCCGCAGGGCGACTCGATCGAGGCGAAGACCGGGCGCGAGCTCGCCGCCGAGCAGGACCGGATGATCCAGCAGGGCACCAAGGTCCTGAGCACCTTCCTGATGGTCTTCGCCTTCATCTCGCTGTTCGTCGGCATCTTCATCATCGCCAACACCTTCACCATGCTGGTCGCCCAGCGCACCAAGGAACTCGCACTGCTGCGGGCGATCGGCGCCAGCCGCAAGCAGATCACCCGCTCCGTGCTGGTCGAGGCACTGCTGGTCGGCCTGCTCGCCTCGGCGGCCGGGCTGCTCGCCGGCATCGGGATCGGCGCCGGCATGCAGACGCTGGTCAGCGCGATGGACGACACCATGCCGCAGGGCTCGCTGGTGATCAAGCCGCTCACCATCGCGGTGACCCTGCTGGTCGGCGTCCTGGTGACGGTGCTGTCCGCCCTGCTGCCGGCCGTGCGCGCCTCCCGGATCGCCCCGGTGGCCGCGATGAGCTCGACCGAGCAGCCCGCCACCCAGAAGAGCCTGCTGGTCCGCAACACGATCGGCCTGCTGTTCACGCTGGCCGGCGCGGGCTCCCTGGCCGCGGGCGCGGGCGGCAAGGAGTACAAGCTGGTCGGGCTCGGCGCGGGCACCCTGCTGATCGGCGTGTTCGTGCTGACCCCGCTGCTGGCCAGGCCGCTGATCGCGCTGTTCGCCCCGCTGCTGCGCAAGGTCTACGGCACGCCGGGCAAGCTGGCCCAGGAGAACGCGATCCGCAACCCGCGCCGGACGGCGGCCACCGCCTCGGCACTGACCATCGGCGTCACCCTGATCACCGCGCTGACCGTGGTCGGCGCCTCGGTGAACAAGGCCGTCGACGCGGCGACCGCGGACGACCTCAAGGCCGACTACACCGTCGCCATGCAGAACGGCTCGAAGCTCTCCCCCGAGGTCGCCGGCCAGATCGCCAAGGCGCCCGGCGTCAGCGCCATGAGCGTGATGCGCGAAGTCCGGGTGACGACCGACAAGGGCGACTCCGACTACGAGTTCCTGACGGGCGTCGACGCCGCGACCATCGACCAGTTGGCCACCGTCAAGGTCAAGGACGGTTCGGCGGACGCCCTCAAGCAGGGCAAGCTGATGATGAGCTCGGGCACCGCCCAGCGCCTCGGCTTCAAGGTCGGCGACACCATGGCCGTCACCTACCCGGGCGGGGCCAAGGGCTCGCTCACCGTCGGCGCCGTGCTGGAGGCCAACAGCGCGCTGGCCAACATCGTCGCCCCGGACAACGTGGTGGGCCCGCACGCGCTGCCCGGCTCCGGCCCGGCGAAGGTCCTGGTGAAGGGCGCCAACGGCGCGGACGAGAAGCTGAAGCAGGCGCTGCGCGACGCGACCGGCGGCAACCCGCTGATCGCCGTCAAGGGCGAGAAGGACATCAAGGCGGAGAACCGTCAGCTGATCACCGGCATGCTGAACATGATGTACGGGCTGCTCGGGATGGCCGTGGTGATCGCGGTGCTCGGCGTGGTCAACACCATGGCGATGTCGGTGTTCGAGCGGCGCCGGGAGATCGGCATGCTGCGGGCGATCGGCCTGGACCGGATCGGCATCCGCCGGATGGTCCGGTTGGAGTCGCTGCTGATCGCGCTGTTCGGCGGCGCGGTCGGGATCGGGCTCGGGATCCTGGTGGCCTGGGCGGGCACCCGCACGATGGCGGACTCGCTCAAGAACATCACCACCGTGGTGCCGCCGCTGCAGATCCTCGGCTTCCTGGTCGCGGCCGCGGTGATCGGCCTGCTGGCCGCCCTCTGGCCGGCCCACCGGGCCGCCCGGATGGACATCCTGGGCGCGATCAAGAGCGAGTAGGCGCCCCCCCGCAAGCGCGCCGGAGCCCCGGACGGTCCTCGACCGTCCGGGGCTCCGGCGTATCCCGGTCCCACCGGGGCACGGCTGTCGGTGGTGCGTGCAAGGATGCTCGCGCGCACAGGGGCGAGGCGAAGGGGGCCAAGGCATGGAGACCAGCCGGTTCACGGGCGAGGACCCGCACGGGCACCAGCACGCGGTGAAGGTCGTCTCGGGGCGGAACAACACCCGGCGCGTGGTCTGCGAGAGCTGCGGCTACCGCAGGTCGGCGGCGTTCGGCGCGCAGGCGAAGGCCTCCCAGCACCTGTCGCAGACGCACGAAGCCGGGTACGTCCGGCAGGAGTTCGCGCCGGGCCCGTGGATCGCCGCGGCCGTCGGGCTGGTCGCCCTCATCGTCTTCCTCTGCCTGTACGGGATATAGCGCCGCACACGACACCGCCCCGCCCGGCGGGGTGCCGGACGGGGCGGGGCGGTTCGCCGAACGGAGGGGTCAGGCGGCCGGCTTGGCGGCGACGGGCTTCGCCTTGCCGCTGAACAGGCCGAAGAACACGGCGAGGGTCGGCACCAGGTAGAGCAGCCAGACCACGAGCTGCAGCACCGTCGGGTCCGGCTGGAAGTTGAACACGCCCTTGAGCAGGGTGCCGTACCAGCTGTCCTTGGGGATGGTGCTGCTGATGTCGAAGGCCACGCTGTGCAGGCCGGGCAGCCAGCCGGCCTCCTGGAGGTCGTGCACGCCGTAGGCGAGCACGCCGGCCGCGACGACCACCAGCATCGCGCCGGTCCAGGTGAAGAACTTGGCCAGGTTGATCTTCAGCGCGCCGCGGTAGAACAGCCAGCCGAGCACCACCGAGGTGAGCAGGCCGAGCGCGGCGCCGATCAGCGGGTTGTAGCCGTCGTTGGTGGCCTGCACCGCCGACCAGATGAACAGCGCGGTCTCCAGGCCCTCGCGGCCGACCGCCAGGAAGCAGGTGACCACCAGGGCCGTGGTGCCCATGGCGATGGCCGCGTCCAGCTTGCCGTGCAGTTCGGTCTTCAGGTGCCGGGCGGTGCGGCGCATCCAGAACACCATCCAGGTGACCAGCCCGACCGAGATGATCGACAGCGAGCCGCCCAGCGCCTCCTGGGCCTCGAAGGTGAGCTGCGACGAGCCGAACTGCAGCACGGCGCCGAAGACCATGCTGAGCACCACGGCGGAGGCGACGCCGATCCACACCGGCGGCAGCTTGTCCCTGCGGCCGGTCTTGACCAGGTAGGCGATCAGGATGCAGACGACCAGGCTGGCTTCGAGGCCTTCGCGCAGGCCGATCAGGTAGTTGCCGAACACGGCACTCTCCTCGGGGGGTTGAACGGGGCGGGGGATCAGCCGAAGAGCGCTTGGCCCCACCACTCCCCGGGCTTGCGGACGCCCGCCGGGCAGGCGAAGTGGGCGGAACCGACGTGCTGGATGTACTCGTTGAGCTTGTCGCCGGCCGCGAGCCGCTGCTGGAGCGGCACGAAGGCCTTGCGGGTGTCGCGCTGGTAGGCGAGGAAGAACAGGCCGGCGTCCAGGCGGCCGAGGCCGTCGGTGCCGTCGGTGAAGGAGAAGCCGCGGCGCAGGATCATCAGGCCGTTGTTGGCGTCCGGGTGGGCCAGCGCGACGTGCGAGCCGGCGGGCATCGCCTTGAGGTCCGGCGCGTCGTGCTCCTTGACCTTGCCGTAGGGGGCGCCCTCGCCCTTGGTGCGGCCGAAGGTGTCCTCCTGGTCCTTGAGCGAGGCGCGGTCCCAGGTCTCGATGTGCATCCGGATCCGCCGGGCGACCAGGTAGGAGCCGCCGGTCATCCACTCGGGGCCGTCGCCGGGGGCGGCCCAGACGTGCTCGGCCAGCCCGGCGCCGTCGGTGCCCGCGATGTTGTGGGTGCCGTCCTTGAAGCCGAGCAGGTTGCGCGGGGTCTGGGCGTCCGGGGTGGTGGAGGAGGTCTTGCCGAAGCCGAGCTGGGACCAGCGGATGTTGACGGTGCCCATGCCGATCCGGGCCAGGTTGCGGATCGCGTGCACGGCGACCTGCGGGTCGTCGGCGCAGGCCTGGACGCAGAGGTCGCCGCCGCTGCGCAGCGGGTCGAGCTTGTCGCCCTTGAAGTTCGGCAGGTCGATCAGGGCCTCGGGGCGCTTGGCGCGGAGGCCGAAGCGGTCGACGCCGTCCTGGTCGAACAGGGTGGGGCCGAAGCCGATGGTGAGGGTGAGCCGGGAGGCGGGCAGGCCGAGGGCCTCGCCGGTGTCGTCCGGCGGAGCCTCGGGCAGGCCGCCGGCGGCGCCGGTGCCGACCTCGCGGCCGCCGGTCATCGCGGCGGCGGCCTTGGTCCACTCCTTGAGCATCTTGACCAGCGACTCGCGGGTCGCCTTCTCGGAGACGTCGAAGGCGGCGAAGTGCAGGCGGTCCTGGACCGGGGTGGCGATGCCGGACTGGTTCTCGCCGTAGAAGGGCACCTCGGCGCCGGTCTGGGCGGCCGCCGCCGGGGCCTGGTCGTCCTGCCGGGTGGCGGCGGCGACCGAGCCGACGGCGGCGGCGCCGAGCGCGACGCCCGCGCCGGCCCAGCCGATCACGGCCCGTCGGCTGACGGCGCCACCGGCGGCAGCGGCCGGGGCGTTCGCGGTGCCCTCGGGGTTCTCGGGGTTCTTGGTGCCCTTGGCGTTCTCGGCGTCCATCGGCGGGCGGATCCTTCTCTGTGCTGACTCGCCGATGCCGTGGCGGCCGCTTCGGGCCGCCACGGCGTCGGTGGGGTGGGGACGGTGCTCGGGTGGGACCGCGGTCGTTACTTGACGACCACGGCGGCGGCCAGCTTCGACAGCGGCTCGCCCAGCGAGTTGACCGCGTCGGAGAAGGTCTTGCGCTCGGCCTCGGTGACCTTGTCGTAGGAGGTGAAGGTGCCGTCGGCCTGCTTGTACTTGGCGAGCAGGGCCTGGATCGCGGTGAACTCGGAGTCCAGGGTCTTGGACAGCTCCGGGTCCTTCTCGGCGGCGACCGGCTTCAGCAGCTCGTAGGCCTTCTGCGCGCCCTCGACGTTGGCCTGGAAGTCGGCCAGGTCGGTGTGGCTGTAGCGGTCCTCCTCGCCGGTGATCTTGTTGGTGGCGACCTCGTCCAGCAGCTCCTTGGCGCCGTTGGCCATGCTGGTCGCGGTGATCTCGGCCTCGGGGATCTTCTTCTGCCAGTCCTTGAGGTCGTTGACCAGCTGGTCGGCGAGCTTCTTCTCGTCGTCGCCGATCTTGGCGTCGGCCCAGAGCGACTTCTCCAGCTTGTGCCAGCCGGTCCACTCCTGGCCGGCCTCCAGCTTGTCCTCGCGGGTGTCGGTCTTGGGGTCGACGTCGCCGAAGCTCTCGGCGACCGGCTCGGTGCGCTCCCAACCGGTGCGCGACGGCGCGTACAGCGACTTGGCCTTCTCCACGTCGCCGGCCTTGATCGCGGCGGCGAAGGCCTCGACGGCCGGGATGGTGGCGTCGGCCTGCTGCTGGGCGTACGTGCGGTACGCGTCGACGGCGGCGGTCAGGCGCGGGTCGACGGCGGCGGCGGTGGCGCCCTCGCCGGTCACGGTGATCTTCTGGCGGATGCCGTCGCCGACCATGCCGGGCTTGCAGGCGATCTCGTAGGAGCCGGCCTTGATCTCGGCGTTGATGGTGGCCTTGGTGCCGGGGCCGATGTTCTCGCGCTCGGTGACGATCTTGTCGCCGGCGCCGTAGACGTAGACCTCGGTGGTCTTGGCGCCCTTGTTGCTGATGTCCAGGACGACGTGGCCGGCCGGGAAGCTGGTCTTGGAGACCTCGCAGGCGGTGTCGGTCGCGTTGATCTTGACCGCGTCCGCGCCGCCCGCCTTGTCGTCCTTCTTCGTCGCACAGCCCGCCAGGGTGGCGGTCGCCACGGCGAGGGTGAGCAGCGCGGCTGCGGTGGAACGGCGACGGGCGGACATGCGGGCTCCAACGGAAAAGGGCATGGGTGTGCCAGGGCGGGGCAGGGTTGAGCACCGGTGGGGCGCCGGACCAGCGACAACCCCGCCTTAGCTAAGGCATACCTTACGTAAAAACTTTTTTACGTCCATACCCGCCCCCCGTCGGAAGCGGGCCGACCGCCCAGCCCGCCCCGACCGGACCCCGCCCGCCCCGGACCCGTCAGCGCCCCGGCGTACGGCGCGCGGCCGCCCGGGCCGTCCACCGGCCCTCGTGCCGGCTGATCCGGATCGGGTGGCCGAAGGTCACGCTGATCAGCTCGGTGGTCATCACCTCGTCCACCGGCCCGGCCGCCACGCACTCCCCGTCCCGCAGCAGCAGGGCGTGGGTGGTGCTCTCCGGCAGCTCCTCCAGGTGGTGGGTGACCAGCACGCTGGCCAGCTCCGGGTGCTGGTGGCGCAGCAGGTCCAGGCTGTCCAGCAGCAGCTCGCGGGCGGTCAGGTCCAGCCCGGTGGCGGGCTCGTCGAGCAGCAGCAGGCGGGGGCTCGGCATCAGCGCGCGGGCGATCAGGGCCCGGCCGCGCTCGCCCTGGGACAGGGTGGTCCACGCCGACTCGGCGATCGCGCCCATGCCGAGCGTCTCGATCAGCTGCTCGGCCCGCTCCAGCACCTCGGGGCCGGGCTTGCGGTGCCACTCCGGCTCGATGGTGTTGGTGTGCCCGGTGAGCACCACCTCGCGCACGCTCAGCGGCGAGCGCAGCGGGTGCCGGGGGTTGACGTGCCCGAGGTGGGCGCGCAGCTCGCGGATGTCCACCCGGCCGAGCCGGCGGCCGAGCACGTCCACCTCGCCCCGGGTGGGGTGGGAGACCGCGCCGAGCAGGGCGAGCAGGGTCGACTTCCCGGCGCCGTTGGGGCCGAGCAGCGCCCAGTGCTCGCCCGGCTCGATGGCGAGGGTGATCCCGCGCAGCAGGTGGCGGCCGTCGCGTACGACGTCCACGTCCTGGGTGCGCAGCAGCGGGCCGTCGAAGGACGGGACGGACGAGCTCATGGGGGCGGACCTCCGAGGTACGGCGCCGGACAGGGTGCGGGCGGGGCGCCGTACCGGACGGGCCGGCGCCGACCGTCTGCGTGCAGAGTACAACCGTCGCCGCGTGCGGAGCCGGGCCGTCCGAGGAGTGGACGCTCCAGAACCCTGTCGCGCAGCGGGAGTTGGGAGGATGATCGGGGGATTCGGAGGGGATGAGGGGAGCGCCGATGCCGACCGACGGGGAAGCGGCCGAGGACCGGGCGGCCGACACGCTGCACGGACTGGTCGAACTGCGGGCCGGGCAGGCACCGCAGGCGGTGGCCGTCCGCTGCGGCGATGCCGAGCTGACGTACGGGGAACTGGACAAGCGGGCCGACGCCCTCGCCCGCCACCTGGCGGCGCGCGGCCTGGCCCCGGGCGGCCGGGCGGCGGTGGCGCTGGGCCGCGGCACGCAGGTGTACGTCGCGCTGCTCGCGGTACTGAAGGCGGGCGCCGCGTACGTGCCGCTGGAGCCGAGCGCGCCGGACGCGCTGCTGCGGCACGTCCTGGCCGACGCCGCCCCGGACCTGGTGGTGACCGAGGAGAGCCACCGGGTGCGGCTCGCCGACGCGGGCCCGGCGCAGATCGTCTGCCTGGACACGGCCGACCTCACCGAAGCGCCGTCCGACCCGCCGGGGGCGCCCACCGGCCCGACGGACCTCGCCTGCGTCCTCTACACCTCGGGCTCCACCGGCCTGCCCACCGGGGCCCTGGTCGAGCACCGCAACCTGCTGTCCGCGTACCGGGGTTGGCGCGAGGTGTACGGGCTGTCCCCGGCGGACCGGATCCTGCAGACGTCGAGCCTGGAGTTCGACGTCTTCACCGCCGACTGGGTCCGGGCGCTGGGCTCCGGAGCCACCCTGGTGGTCGCCCCGCGCAACCTCACCCTGGACCGCACCGCCGACCTCGCCGGCCTGCCCGCTCTGGTGGCCGCCGAAGGGATCACCGTCCTGGAGCTGAACGCCCGCCTCGCGCGCCGGCTGGCCGCCCATCTCGCCCGGAGTGGCGAGCCACGAACAGGCGAACCCCTGACCGGTACGCCGCTGCCCGGTGTGCGGCTGCTCACCGTCGGCGCCGAGAAGTGGTACCTGGACGAGCAGTTGGGCCTCCAGCGGCTGCTCGGCGACGGGACCAGAGTGCTCAACGTGTACGGCCTCGCCGAGGCCGGCGTGGACAGCACCTACTTCGACGCGCAGGGCACGGCGGCCACCGGGGACGGCGAGCGGGTCTCCCTGATCGGTCGGCCGTTCCCCGGCACCCGGGTGTACGTGGTCGGCCTGAACGGCACCCCGGTGCCGCCGGGGCAGGCCGGCGAGATCGCGATCGCCGGCGGCGGCCTCGGCCGGGGCTACCTCAACCGGGCCGACGACACCCGCCACCGGTTCGTCCGGGCGGACTTCGACCCCGACGGCCGGGTACTGCTGACCGGGGACATCGGCCGGCTCCGGGACGACGGCGTCCTGGAGTTCCTCGGCCGGGCCGCGCACGTGGTCGGGCCGGTCCCCTTCGCCCGCAAGGCCGCGGTGGTCTCCCGGGTCGCGGCGGCGGCCCGGGCCGAGGGCCGGCTGCGCGCCCACCCGGCGGTCCGGGAGGCGGTCGTGGTGGAGCTGGAGCTGCGGCCGGGCCGGCGCAGCCTGGTCGGGTACGCGGTGACCGCGCCGGACGCGGACGGGGCGGACGGCTGGTCGCTCTCCCAGTACCTGGCGGCCCAACTGCCCGGCGGCGACGTGCCCGAGGCCGTCGTCCCGGTGCCGGAGCTGCCGCGCACCCGGGCCGGAAAGCTGGACCGCGCCGCGCTACCGCTGCCGGCCCCGCCGAAACACACCGCCGCCACCGGATCGGCGAAGGCGGGGTCGCGCGCGGGGAAGGGCGGCGGCGGCAAGGCCGGGGGCGGGCGCAGCGGCACGTCGGACCTGCCGGGCTGCGTGGTGCTCGGCTGCGTGGTGTTCTTCTCGCTCATGGCCTGGGTCAGCACCAACGTCTTCTTCCCCGGCGCGACGCAGCTCGGGGCGGTGCCCGACGCGTACCACTTCTGGTTCGAGCTGCTCTACCTGTGCGAGAACCTCGCCTTCGGCGCAGGGGTGGCCTTCCTCTTCTTCGGCTTCCCGGCGGTGCTGCGGCAGGGGCGGTCGTACAGGCTGTCCCTGCTCACCTACCTCTCGGTGGTGTGGCTGCTGGCCTCCTGGTGGCCACAGGACAACCTGTACCGGCTCACCGACGCCACCGACTGGCCGCGCGAGACGGCGATGGTGTTCACCTTCAACGTGCCGCTGATGGCGGCCGCGCTGGTGGTGCTGATCTTCCTGATCCGGCGGCCGGCCGCCCGGCGGTGACGGCTGCCCAGTCATGACGGCCTGCGCTGACGGCCTGCGCTGATGATCGGTCAGCGCAGCGCCTCGAACATCCCGGCCAGCCCGTGGTGCGCGGCCGCGAGCAGCGCCTGCGCGGCGTCCAGCGCCTCGGCGCTCGGCCCGGCGAGGGCGAGGCCGACGGCGGGCTCCGGGTCGTGGCCCGCCGTCGGGATCAACGGCAGGAGGGTGACGTCGAGCCGGGCGCAGCGCGGCCGCAGCCGGTCGAGGTGGTCGTACAGCGCGCCCGGGGCGAGCCGGGCGCCGAGCGGCATCGCGTCCAGGGTGCGGACGAGGTGGCCCGGGCCCCGCACCTGGTCGAGGCGGGCCCGCAGCATGAAGGCCACGGCCGGGCCGGTGAGCCGCAGGTTGATCTCGGTGGGGGCGAGCCGGCGCTGCCGGTCGGTGACGAAGTCCACGTCGTACCAGCCGCGGTAGCCCTCGGCGGCCAGCCGCTCCCCCACCGCGAGGGCGAACCGGCGGGCCGTCCCGGCGGCGCCCCGGGGCACCGCGTCGGGGCCGACGGTGACGCCCTGGTAGCGGGTGCCGGCGACGTGCATGTCACCGGCGCCCACCGGGTGGACGGCTCCGTCGGGGCCGACCAGCGCGTCGTAGGTGAGGTCGCGCAGCCGGGCGGCCGGGCCCGGGTCGACGTGCTCCTCCAGCAGCAGGCCGCCCTGGGCGGGCAGGAGTTCGGAGCGGACCAGGCGCCGCAGCAGGGGCCGGCCGCCGCCGGCGGCGAAGAGGTCGGCCGGATCCACCACGATGGTGCCGTAGCCGCCGACGCCGTGCGGGCTCTTCAGCACGGTGGTCAGCCCCCGGGCGGCGCGGGCGGTCAGCCGGCGGGCCGCGCGGCCCCGGCCGGCCGGGCGTTCCTGCCGGGGGACGACGATGCCCGGGTGGTCGGGGGCGAGTTCGGCGAACAGGTCGTGGGCCGCCGCCTTGGACTCGTAGCGGTGCACCGCGGCCAGTTCGGGGCCCTCGCCTTGGGCGGCGGTGCGGCCCCAGGCGACCACCGGCCGGCCGAGGGCGGCGATCCGCGCTGCCAGGGCCGGCCGTTCGGCGAGCGCCCGGGCGACCGTCCGCCCGGGCGCGACGCCGCCGTGCACCTCGACCGGGCCCCACTCCAGCTCCCGGGCCAGCCAGTCGGTCCACTCCGGGCCGACCTCGGCGGGCAGCACCAGCAGCGCGGGTTCGGGGCTGTAGCAGGTGGTCAGGCAGGCGTAGTGGTGCGCCTGCCGCAGCCGTCGGGCCCGCTGGGCGGCATCCATGTCCGGGGCGAAGAACTGCTCGTTGAAGTCCGCGACGTTGCCCACGTGAACCGCCGCCCGCCCGCCGGTCCAGGCCCCCACCCATCCGTCCATGGGGGCGAGCCTAGGGCCTCGTCAGGTCATGCGTCATGCGTCGGAACACGATCGGCCATATGCGGCACGGGTGTTGATTTCTGCTCACTTTTGATTTGAACAGGACACAACTTGGCAAAGATATGACCATTCCTCTAGCTCTACCTGACTGATCGCCGTCAATGTCGGTCGCAGCTCTTTTCCCTGCAGCTACCCCGACTGGAGTCAGAGTGAGCCCCACCTCCTCCTCCCGCCGCCCCCTCGCGGCCGGAGCCATCGCGGTCGTCGCCGCCCTCGTCGCCGTCGCCGTCCCCACCGGCACGGCCTCCGCCGCCACCGGCACGAGGGACGCCGCGATATCCCAGGCCCGCGCCAACGTCACCCACAACGCGGGGGTGTTCGGCTTCGGCGCCGGCCAGGACCTCGTCGTCAAGGACGTCGTCCTCGACGCCGACGGCACCCAGCACGTCCGCTTCGACCGCACCTACCAGGGCCTGCCGGTGGTCGGCGGTGACCTGGTCGTCCACCAGGACGCCCGCGGCCGGCTCAAGGACTCCTCCCGCGCGGCCGCCCACGACGCCGCCGTCAGGTCCACCGTCCCGAAGGTGCCCGCGCAGGCCGGCGCCGCCAACGCGCTCGCGGCCGCACCCGGCGTCCAGGACGCCACCAGCACGCCCGAACTGGTCGTCTGGGCCGCCGACGGCACGCCCCGGCTCGCCTGGCGCACCACCGTCGAGGGCACCGGCGAGCACGGCCAGCCGGCCGGCAAGGTGGTCGTCACCGACGCCACCACCGGCGAGCAGATCGAGACCTACGACGCCGAGCACCAGGCCTCCGGCACCGGCCACTCCGAGTACACCGGCGACATCACGATCGACACCACCGCCCAGAGCGGCGGCGGCTACACCCTCAAGGACGCGGTCCGCGGCCACGTCACCAAGGACGCCAACAACGTCGCGGCGAGCGCGCTCAAGGCCAGCTCCGGCACCGCGTTCACCAGCACCACCAACGTCTGGGGCGACGGGAAGAAGTTCTCCACCGACCGCTCCACCGCCGCCGTCGACGCCCACGCCAACACCGCCTGGACGTACGACTACTACAAGAACACCTTCGGCCGGAACGGCATCAAGAACGACGGCAAGGGCGCCACCGTCTTCGTCCACGTCGGCACCAACTGGGACAACGCCCAGTGGTCCGACAGCTGCTTCTGCATGATGACCGGCGACGGCGACGGCACCACCGACCCCGAGCAGGTCGACCTCGACACCATGGGCCACGAGATGACCCACGGCGTCACCAGCGCCACCGCCAACCTGCGCTACAGCGGCGAGTCCGGCGGCCTCAACGAGTCCACCAGCGACATCTTCGGCACCATGGTGGAGTGGTACGCCAACAACAAGGTCGACACCCCCGACTACCTGTTCAGCGACCAGTCCACCCCGCCGTGGCTGCGCCGCTTCGACAAGCCCTCGCTCGACGGCCGGTCGGCGGACTGCTGGAGCAGCTCGGTCGGCAAGCTCGACGTGCACAACTCCTCGGGCGTCGGCAACCACTGGTTCTACCTGGCCAGCGAGGGCAGCGGCAGCAAGACCATCAACGGCTACACCTACAACAGCCCCACCTGCAACAACTCCACGGTGGCCGGCATCGGCAACCAGAAGATCGCCAAGATCTGGTACCGCGCGCTGACCGTCTACATGACCTCCACCACCACCTACAAGGGTGCCCGCACCGCCTCCCTGAGCGCGGCCAAGGACCTGTACGGCCTCAACAGCACCGAGTACAAGGCCGTCGCGGCGGCCTGGAGCGGCGTCAACGTCAACTGACGTACCGTCCCCGGGCGGTGGAGGTCAGGCGGTCAGGCGGTCAGGCGGAGAACCCCACGTGGACGTGGTCGTGGTGGGTGTCGTCGGTGAAGAACTGGTTGCCCACGCCCGGGATCGCCACCGGACCGCCCACGTTGTACGAGCCGGCGGCGGCCGCGTCCCGCATGAAGGACTCGATCAGCTGCCGGGGCGTCGACGGGTCCACCACCGCCTGACCGTCGATCCGCCAGACGTCGAAGGCCCGGCCCAGCGGATGGTCGCTGGGCCGGGTCGTACCGAAGACGTCCAACGGGTGGCCGGTCCGCACCACGCTCACCGACAGCGTGTACGGGCCGGCCAGCCGGAGCATCGCCGCCAGCACGCTGTCGTGCACGGTGCCGCTGCGCAGGTCGGCGGCCGCCTCGGGCGGCAGCTCGATCCTCGGCTGGGCCAGCACCTGCGCCACCGCCGGGGCGGGTGAGGCGGCGGCCGGGCCCGGCTCCCCCGGGTTCAGGGCGGTGACGGTCCAGCGCGGCGCGGCCCGGCTCAGCCGGACGTCCACCGTGGTGCCGCCCTCGGCGACCGAGCCGTCGGCCCGGCGGGTCCACTGCCGGCAGACCACCAGCACGCTCGCCGAGTCCGCGAGGATCCCGCCGTACTGGGCGTCGATCACCTCCAGGCTCGCCTCGGCGGCCGTCGGGGCCAGCGGCCCGGCCCGGTCCGCCAGTTCGGGCGGCAGGCCGAGCGCCGCCACCCGGGCCCGGGCCGCCTCCACGCCCTGCCCGCCCGGCGGCCAGGCGCCGAGCGCGGCGACCAGCTCGACGGCGCGGCGCTTGACGTCGGGCTGCACCTCGGACGGGCCGGGCTGCCAGAGCGCGGGGTTCGGCAGGGCGGAGACCGTCGGTGTCCCCGTCGGCGTCGGGGCCACCGTCCACGTCGACGTCTCCGTCGGTGTGCCGGCCGGACCCGTCGTCACCGCGGGCCGCCCGGCCCCGCTCCCGCACCCCGCCGCGCCCAGCAGCAGCGCGGCCGCACCCGCCCTCAGCACACCGCGCCGGCCCGTACCCCGGGCACCGTCTCCGCTCGTCACGCGGCCAGTATGCGGCCGGGCGGCGCCCGGCGGGCGGACGCCGCCACGAGGGCCGGCCCGGGCCCGGCCCACGGGTCAGCCCGGCCCGTGGGTCAGCCCAGGCCATGGGTCAGCCCAGGCGGCGGATCGGCTCGCCGGCCAGGTAGGCCGCGATGTCCTCGACCGCCTCGCCGTAGTAGCGGCGGTAGTTGTCGCGCGACACGTACCCCAGGTGCGGGGTGGCCAGCAGCCGGGGCGCGGTGCGCAGCGGGTGGTCGGCGGGCAGCGGCTCGACGTCGAAGACGTCCACGGCGGCGCCCGCAATCCGGCCCCCGGTGAGCGCGGCCAGCAGCGCGTCCTGGTCGACGATCGCCGCCCGGGAGGTGTTCACCAGGTACGCCTCGGGCTTCATCAGGGCGAGTTCGGCCTCGCCGAGCAGTCCCCGGGTGCGCTCGCCCAGGGCGAGGTGGATCGAGACGAAGTCGGCGCCGCTCAACAGCTCCTCCTTGCCGGCGGCCCGGCGCACGCCGACCTCGGCGGCCCGCTCGTCCGTGAGGTTCTGGCTCCAGGCCAGCACGTCCATGCCGAAGGCCAGTCCGACCCGGGCGACCAGGCCGCCGATCTTCCCCAGGCCCAGCAGCCCGAGCACCCGCCCGTGCAGGTCGGCGCCGACGGTGCTCTGCCAGGGACCGCCCTCGCGCAGCGCCGTGCTCTCCGGCACGATGCCGCGGGCCAGGCCGAGCAGCAGCGCCCAGGTCAGCTCGACCGGCGGGGTGGACGAGCTGGCCGTCCCGCAGACCGTCACGCCGTGCGCCTCAGCGGCCGCGTAGTCGATCGCCGAGTTCCGCATGCCCGAGGCGACCAGCAGCCTGAGCCTCGGCAGCCGGGCGAACAGCGAAGCCGGGAACGGCACCCGCTCGCGCAGGGTCACGACGAAGTCGAAGTCGGCCAGGGCGGCGGCGAGTTCGTCTTCCGACCCGAAGTGCTCGGAGAAGGCGGTCACCGCCACCCGGTCGGAGACCGGGGACCAGTCGACGATGCTGGTGGCGACGCCCTGGAAGTCGTCGAGGACGGCGCACCGAAGGGTCCGAAGTGTCATGCCCGCACTCTCCCAGACGCCGGTCGGCGCCCGGCGTACCAGGCCCCGGTCCGAGCTGCGGATCTGCGGATCTGCGGATCTGCGGGATCGGCCCCCGGGGGTGGACCGGCCCCCGGTCACACCGCGGCGGGCTGCCCGGACGGCCTGGTCCTCGTCCCGGCGGCGAGCACCAGACCGAGCAGGCAGCCCGCCACCAGGCCGGCGCCGTGGTTGTTCCGCAGCGCGCACAGGAACAGGCCGGCCGCGGGGATGAGCAGCAGGTACCAGGTGCGCTTGAACGTGAGGCCCAGGGCGCTCCCGCGCAGCAGGCAGGTGACGGCCAGGGCGCCGAGCAGGCCGCAGACGGCCACGGAGTCGCCGCCGCCGCGCGGCGACCAGCCGGCCAGGCTCACCACGTGGGCGAGGACGCCGCTGGCGAGGAAGACGGCCAGGGTCCGCCACCATCCGAGGACCGACTCGGCGACGGCGCCGACCACGAGCAGGGCCGGCAGGTTCATCGCGATCTGCGCGATCCCGGAGGACTGCACCAGCAGGGCCGTCCCGGCCCGCCACCACTGCCCGTCGGACAGCGCACCCGGCTGCCGCATCAGATCGTCGACCAGGGTGGGCACGGCGTACTGGAGCACGGCCATCACCGCCATCAGCGCGAACAGTGCGAGGGTGGCCCGGGGCCGCCGTGCGAGGGCGGCCCGGACCACGGCGAGCACCTCGCCCGGCCCGGCGCCCGCCGGAGCGCCGGCTCCCGGGCCGACGTTGGAGCCGGCCAGCGCCAGCGCCTGAAGTCCCACGCTGACCACCACGGCAGCGCTCGCGTACAACCCGATCTCGTGCGGCGACATCGCCGACCCCCCGTTCACCCGACCCCGGGCGCTCCCGCCCGTCGACGAGCCCCATCATCCCGGCCTGGCGGGGCCCCGGACCAGGGCGGGTGATCATGGAAACGGCATGACGGTTGTCACAGTCCCGACAGGTCCGCCGTCACGGCGCCCTCCCCCGTGGGCAGCAGCCCGCCGTCACCTCCGCCCCCGTGGATTCCGCGGGGATTCGTACATTCCCGAATCGCTGGCGGTCAGGGCAGGGCAGTGGCGATCATGACGGCATGACTTCTGGCACCACCCCCGCCCCCGCCTCCATCACCGCTGCCGTCACCGCTGCCGCCTCCGGCAGTTGGACGCTCGGCGACCGCACCGTCCACCGGATCGGCTTCGGCACCATGCGCCTGCCGCAGACCGGCCGGGCGCTCGTCCCCGACGCCGTACCGCGCGACCGCGAGCAGGCCGTCCGGGTACTGCGGCGCGCCGTCGAACTGGGCGTCAACCACCTCGACACCGCCGCCTTCTACTTCTCCCCGCTGCGCTCCGCCAACGAGCTGATCAACCGGGCGCTCGCGCCGTACGCCGACGACCTGGTGATCGCCACCAAGGTCGGCCCGGGCCGCGGACTCGACGGCGAGTGGGTGGAGCACGCCCGCACCCCGGAGCGGCTGCGCGGCCAGGTCGAGCAGAACCTGCGCCAACTCGGCCGCGACCACCTCGACCTGGTGAACCTGCGGATCGTCGGCACCGACTCGATCGCCGAACGCTTCGGCGCCCTCGCCGAGTTGCGCCAGGCCGGGCTGATCCGCCACCTCGGCCTCTCCAACATCCACCCGCACCAGCTCGCCGAGGCGCAGGCCGTCGCGCCCGTCGTGTGCGTGCAGAACCCGTACGGCATCGGCGCCTCGCCCGAACAGGACGCCGTGCTGCGGCTCTGCGGCGAGCAGGGCATCGCCTTCGTCCCGTTCTACGCGATCGCCGGAGCCGGGCGGGAGTCCGGCACGGGCGGCGCCGAACCGGCCCAGGTCCGGGCGGTGGCGCAGGCGCGCGGGGTCAGCCCGGCCCAGGTCCGCCTCGCCTGGACGCTCCACCAGGGCCCGCACGTCCTGGCCATCCCCGGCACCGGCGACCTGGCGCACCTGGAGGACAACATCGCCGCCGGGGCCCTGCGCCTCTCCCCGGAGGAGTTGGCGCTGCTTCAGGAGGCGCACACGGGCTGACCCGGAACCGGGCAGGGCCGCGGCGGCACCGCTCCGGGACGAGCTCAGGATCACCGGCGAGCACGAGAGCACGCACGCCGACACGAACGAGGGAGTCCCGGAGCGCTGCTCCACAACGACCTGCTTCCCGCCCGCGGCCCAGCACTGAGGCCCGTCGACAGGAATATGCAGACCGGTCTATTGTTTTCCGCATGGGAGTCAAGGGTGAGGAGACCCGGGCCCGGCTGATCGCCGGTACCCGGACGCTGATCGAGGCACAGGGCTACTTCGGAACCGGCCTCAACCAGATCGTGGCCGCGACGGGCGCACCGCGCGGCTCGCTCTACTTCCACTTCCCCGAGGGCAAGGACCAACTGGTCGCCGCCTCCCTCGCCCAGGCCGGGCAGGAGGTCGAGGACCTGCTCGCCGCGCTGGCCGCCGAGGGCGCCGACAGCGGAGCGCTCACCGAGCGGCTCACCGAGGTCTTCGCCGAGCGACTGGCGCGCTCCGACTACACCAAGGGCTGCCCGATCGCGATCGTCGCCCTGGAGGTCGCCGGCACCAACGAGCCGCTGCGCGCCGTCTGCGCGGAGGTGTACGAGAGCTGGCAGCGCGTGCTGGCCGACCGGCTGGAGGCCGAGGGCTTCCAGCCGGCCGAGGCCGCGACGGCGGCCGGGCAGGTACTGGCGCTGATGGAGGGCGCGGTCCTGCTCGCGTCGGTCCGGCGCAGCCGCGAGCCGCTGGACCACGCGCTGCACGCCGTCCGCCACCTGCTCGGCGCCAAGCCGGCCGCCCGCACCCCGTAGGGCTTCGCGGAAGCGGAGCCGCCGCCGACCGGTGCGCGGCTCCGCCCCTCCTTCCGATTCCTTGTGCCCGAATTCTCCTGTGCCCGAGGTTTTCTCGTGTCCGAGTTTTCTCGTGTCCGAGTTTTCTCGTGTCCGAGTTTTCTCGTGTCCGAAAAATATGCAGACCGGTCTACAGATTCCAGCTCCAGGAGTTGCCCCATGCCGTCCTTCCCGCCACCGCCCCGCACCCTCGTCCTCGGCGCCACCGGCTTCCTCGGCCGCTGGCTCGTCCTCGAACTCCTCACCCGCGGCGAGCCCGTGGCCGCCGCCGTGCGCAGCGCCGGCCGTGACACCGAGCTGCGCCACTGGCTGCGCACCCACGGCGCCGACGACACCGCGCTGACCACCGTCGCCGCCGACCTCACCCGCCCCGGCCTCGGCCTCTCCCCCGAGGACGACGCCCGGCTCACCGAGGTCCGCGATGTCCACAACCTCGCCGCCCGCTACCAGTTCGGCCTCACCCGCGCCCAGGCCGAACCCGCCAACGTCCACGGCGCCCTGCACGCCCTCCACTGGTCCGCCACCCGGCCCCGGCTGCGCCGCCTGGTCCACCTCTCCGGCTACCGCGTCGGCCGCGATCCGCAGCCGCAGTACCCGCCCAGCCCCCGCGCCACCACCGCCGCCTACGCACGCCTCGGCGCGTACGAGGCCTCCAAGCTGCTCGGCGACGCCGCCGTCCGGGTCACCGCGCCCCGACTCGGCGTCCCGCTCACCACCGTCAACCCCAGCAGCGTCATCGGCCACTCGCGGACCGGCGAGGCCGGCCAGTACCTGGGCCTGGCCCAGCTCGTCCGCCAGCTCCACCGCGGCCGCCTGCCGCTGCTGCCCGGCACCCGCCGCACCTTCCTGCCCGTGGTCACCGTCGACCACCTGGCCCGCTTCCTCGCCGCCGTCCCCGCCCACGACAGCGCCGCCACCCCCACACCCGACGGCTCCGCCGCCCCCGACGCCACCCCCACACCCGACGGCTCCGCCGTGGTGGCCCACACCGTCCTCGACCCCGCCACCCCCGTCCTCCCGGACCTGATCGCCCTGTTCGCCGCCCACCTCGGCGTCCGCCCGCCCCGCGGCCTGGCGCCCGTCGCCATCGTCCGCCGCCTCCCCCGCGCCCTCACCGGCGCCGACCCGGAGACCCTCGGCTTCCTCTCCGAGGACCGCTACGACACCACCTCCGCCGACCGCCTCGCCACCGCCGCCGACCTGGCCCACCCGCCCCTCGCCCCGGCCCTCCGGCACTGGGTCGACCGGCTGGTCGCCGAGGACTTCGGCGCCCCGCCCCGGTGAACCCCCGGTGAGCGCGGCACAGAACGCCGTGGCGGTTCAGCCGGCGGCGGCGAACGGTTCCCTCCACGCGGTTCCTCCACGGCAGGGATTGGCAACCCAGGTGTCATGATGGCGGGGTGACCGGTACCGATGCCCCGCTCCCGCCCGACGTCCTCGCCCACCGGCTCATGGACGTGTTCGACCTGGTCGGCCCGCTGTACCGACGGGTGCTCCGCACGGTGGAACTCGCGGCTCCCATCGAGGGGCTGTCCGTCGGCGTGCGCGCCGTGCTGCTCCTGCTCGCGGAACACGGGCCCATGACCGTCCCTCAGATGGCCCGCGCACAGGCACTGAGCAGGCAGTTCGTGCAACGCATGGTCAACGACGCGGCAGCCCTGGACCTGGCCGAGATCACCCCGAACCCCGCCCACCAGCGGTCCTCGCTGATCCGGCTGACCGGCCACGGCAGGGCCGCCGTCTCCGCGGCGAGCGCCCGCGAGCACGCCCTGCTCCGCCAGGTCGGCGGCGAGCTGACCGACGCCGACCTGACCGCCTGCGTGCACGTCCTCACGCAGATGCTCGAACTCTTCGACAACGTCGACGTGAACTGACCCCCGCACCGCGCAGGCGCGGCCCGGACGCCAGGAGGGCGACCTACCCGAAGACCAGGCTCGTCCAGCGGACCCCGGACCGGCCGTGCAGGTCGCCGCGCTCGGCGCGATGGAGCAGCCGCAGGCCCTGAGCGGCGGCGAGCGCGACGGTCTCCTCGGGCGGGACGTCGAACATCCGGCGGCCCGGCGGGACGGGGCCGTGGCGCAGGGTCAGGGCGAGGCGCCCGCCCGGGGCGAGCAGTCGGCCGAGGGCGGCCATCGCCAACGCCCGCTCGGCAGGGGCGAGATGCATCCACACGGCGGTCAGCAGGACGAGGTCGAAGCGTTCGGTGCCGGCGCTCAGGTGCGGCAGCTCGGGCAGCGCGTCGGCGACCCAGCGCACGCCGGAGCCCGCGTGCAACCGCTCGGCGACGGAACGGAGTTCGGCGGTCGGCTCGACGGCCACCACCGGATGGCCGAGGGCGGCGAGGACGGCCGCGTCCCGCCCGGTGCCGGCGCCCACGTCGAGGACGGCGGCGGGCGGGGGCGGGTAGCTGTGCAGCAGGTCCGCGTGGACCTCGGCGAAGGTCACGCTCTCGTACTGGACGGCGAGCTCCTCCGCCGCCTCGGCGTAACCGGCAGTGCTCGAAAGCCCGTTCAGGCCTTCCGCCCCGTCCACCCCGTCCATCCCGTTCAACTCGTCCAACTCGTCCAACTCGTCCACCCCGTTCACGTCCTCCACCCCGTCCAACTCGTCCAACTCGTTCGCGTCCGCCGCCCCGGTCACCCCGATCACGCCTTTCGGTCCCGGACGACCACCGCGTCACCGGCCGCCGCCGCGTCGGCGAAGAAGTCCCGCAGCTCCCGCAGGTCGGCGACCACCCGGGTCGCCCACGTCTCGGACCACGGCGTCGGGTACCCGAGGCGCGCGACCGTCCGGGCCAGCACGGTGTCCTGCTGGCGCACGAGTTCGCCGAGCGCCGAGTCGCGCAGGAAGGTGAAGGCGGCCGCGACCTGCGCGGGGCTCAGCACCAGCGGATCGGTCTGCGCGGCGTCCGGTTCGCGGCGCTCGCCGCCGTACACGGGCAGGCGGGCGGCCGGGTCGGGGTGCAGGCCGTTCTCGGTGAGGGCCAGTTCCATCAGCCGGGCGGTGCTCCGCACGCCGAGGAGGAGTCCGGCGGAGGCCAGCTGGCCGTAGCGGACGTCCTGCCGGTCGGGGACGAGCTCGCCGAGTTCCGTCGGCGAGCAGGTGTCGACCTCCTGGCCGGGCAGGCGGCGCCAGAAATGATCCACGCTCACCCGGACAGCGTAACGAAAGCGCGGCTCACGCCTCGCCGGGGTGCCAGAGGGGCCACTCCCAGGGGCGATCCGCCCAGTGGACGCGGACCGGATCTCGCGGGTCGAGGTCCGGAAAGAGCTGGTGGATCCGGGGTTCGAACTCCTCGGGGGCGAGCGGCTCCCAGCCGTGGCCCTCGAAGTGGACCAGGCGGTAGCGGCTGTCGGTCCGGAAGTCGGCCACCTCGACCAGGTGCTTGGACGTGCTGTTGGTCTCCATGCCCCCCAGCATGTGGCGCGGCGGCAATCGGCGCCCCTCCAGACCCCTCTTCCGGGTCATGTCCCGGCGTCGGCGCGCTCGTTGAGCACGGGGAAGGCATGGCGGGGGATTCGACGGGGGGTTCGGCGCTGGAAGGACGACAACATGACTGGGCAGTCCACCGGAGGACAGTGGCAGTGGCCGCAGGACGCTTGGCAGCCACCCCCGGTACCCACCGCGTTCGCGCCGGCCCCCGTTCGGCCGCCCGCACCGGCGTCGCGGCGGTCGCGGAAGGTGTGGGCCGCCGCGACCATCGGGACAGTCTCCGTCCTCGCCGCCGTCCTGGCGATGTGCGGGCCGGGGACGGGAGACGAACTGGACGTGGTGGCCCTGCCACACACCTCCCCCTCCGCGTCCGACCCGACGGCGCCGGACCCGCCCGCGTTCTCGCCGCTCCCCACCACACCCGCGCCGTCCCCGCTCCCGCCGCCCACGCCGGAGCGCGCCCGACCGGCCCCGGCCCTGGCCACGGCCACGGCGGCGGCCGCGCCGAACGAGGACGAGGCGGCCGACGCCCAGCACGCGGCGACCGCGCACCCGAAGCCCGGCCGCACCGCGCGCCCCTCGCCGTCGACCCACGGCGCCCCCGCCCCGGCCGGCGCCACCCCGGCGGCTCCGGCTACCGGCGCGGCGCTGCCCACCCTCGGCCCGGGCGGCATCTGCGACCAGGCCGAACGCGTCGGCCGCTGGCCCGCGGGCTCGGAGCAGGCCCGCCTCTGCCACAGCATCTACGGCTGAGAAAACGCCTGCGCGGCCACACCCGCACCCGCACGACGAGGGCGCCCCGCCGGATCGATCCGGCGGGGCGCCCCAGGTGGCGGAGCCGCGCTACCCGGCCGCCTCCAGGATTCCCTTGTCCAGGCGCGGCGCCAGGACGCGGGCCAGGGTGTCGGTGATGTGGCCGGTGTCGCGGTACAGCACCACGCCCTCCAGCACCGCCGGGCAGTCCGGTCCGCTGCCGGGGCACAGCAGCGGGCCCAGGTCGAGGGTGCGGACGCCGTAACGGGCGGCGAGCCCGCCGTCGAGCATCGGATCCGGTTCGAAGGCGGTGTCGCGCGGGAAGAAGCAGGCGTCCGAGCGGCCGTCGGAGGCGGCGAGGCAGGTCGGGATGTCCTTGCCGGGCATCGGGGTGTCGCCGAGGTAGGCGAGCGGGGCGCCGACGGCGGCGAGGCGGTCCAGGGTGCGGGTCCAGCCCTGGGTGCGTTCCTCCTGGCTGCCGTACCTGTTGAGGCCGGCCATCAGGACGAGGCGCGGCCTGGGCCCGGAGGTGAGCCGGGTGAGGGTGTTCTCGCGCCAGCGGTCGCACTCCTCGAAGGTGCGGCCGAGGACGTTGTTGCGCACGGTGAGGGTGGCGAGCGGGCAGCCGGGCTTGACCAGGACCTCCAGGGCCCAGTGCCGCTGCTCGGCCATCGCGAGTGCGGACGATATCCACTGGCCGGCGTGCGAGTCGCCGAGCAGCACGATCCGGTCGGGGCTGTCCTCGGCGCCGAACAGGCAGCGCGGGCTGCTGTCGGCGTTCAGCGGGATCTCGCAGCCCTTGCCGGGCGGGAAGTCCTCCCGGGCGCGGGCCAGCGAGGGGGTCAGGCCGAGCACCCGCGCACCGGGGGCGAGCAGGGTGGGGCCGGTCGGGGCCCCGGCCGGGGCTGCGGCGGGGGTGTCGGCGGTGCCGCCGAGGGCGCGGACCGTGCCGCCGCCGAGGGTGAGTGCGGCGATCAGCGGGATGACGAGCGCGCTGGCGCCGACCGCGAGGCCCCGGCGCGGCGCCGGGCTGCTGCCGTACCGCAGCGGCTGCTCGACGAGCCGCATGGTGAGCCAGGCGGGCAGCGCGCTGGCTGCGGCGAGGGCGGCCAGGGTGGTCCAGGGCAGGGCGCCGTAGCGGGCCTGGGCGATGGTCAGCACCGGCCAGTGCCAGAGGTACCAGGCGTACGACAGGCGACCGGCGGCGCGCAGCGGCCGGTTGTCGAGGAGGCGTCCGGCGTCGGTGGCGCCGAGCGCGCGGTGGGCGGGGCCGGCGAGCAGGACGGCGGCGGCGCCGAGGACGGGCACCAGCGCGGCGGTGCCGGGGAAGGGGGTGTTCCGGTCGTAGAGCAGGATCGACGCGAGGACGGCGGCGGCGCCGGCCCAGCCGAGCAGTCGCAGCGACCAGGCCGTCCCGCGCCGCTGCACACGGCCGGCCAGGGCGCCGCCGAGCAGCGCAGCGCACGCGCCGGCCGCGAACTCCCAGAGCCGGCTGCCGGTGGAGAAGTAGGCGAGCGGCGCCGAGGTCGCCGTCCACCGGACGCACAGCAGCAGCGAGACCGCGCCGATGGCCGTGGTGGCCAGGGTGATCGCGACGGTGCGGCGGCGGCCGTGCAGGAAGCGGGCGAGGCCGAGCAGCAGAACGCCCCACAGCAGGTAGAACTGGTTCTCCACGCCGAGCGACCAGAAGTGCTGGAGCGGGCTCGGGGCGTGTTCGGCGGCCAGGTAGTCGGTCTGCTGGCCGACGAAGCGCCAGTTGACGACCTGTCCGGCGGAGGCGATCAGGTCGCGGGCGAGGTCGGTGCCGCGCAGCGGGTCGAGCAGCGCGCCGCCGGCGACGGCGGTGGCGACCAGGACGGTGGCGGCGGCGGGCAGGATGCGGCGGGCGCGGCGGGCGGCGAAGTCCCACAGGCCGATCGGGCGGCCGAGCAGCAGTCCGGTGATGAGGAAGCCGGAGATGACGAAGAAGACGTCGACGCCGACGTAGCCGCCGGCGAAGCCGGGAACGGCGGCGTGGTAGGCGAGGACGGAGAGGACGGCGACGCCGCGCAGGCCCTCGATGTCGGGGCGGAAGCCGGTGCGCCGCTGGGCCTGCGGCGGTGCGACGGCTTCTGCGGAGGGGCGCCGCTCGGGCGCGGCCTGCCGGTCCATTCGGACGACGCCGGGCAGCAGTTCGGCCGAGGCGGTGGCGGCAGGGGAGGACGGGGACGACGACGGTGGTGGTACGGCCGTTGACACGGCGGTGCTCCTCGCAGGGGCAGGCAGCGGGTGGTCGGGACCGCCGGGCCGATGGGGCGGCCGGGCGGCGCATCCGCGCCGGTGGGGCGACGCGCTGGGAAACGCGGTGGATCCGAACGAAGTTGATGGGTCGTCAGACATCGACTTTGACGTCAGGAATTGGTGGAGCTCATGAAGTTGACGGAGCGGAGTTGACGGAGCGTCAGAAGATCAGCGGATCGGCCCAGCCGGAGGCCAGCAGTCCGCAGAGCAGCAGCACGGCGGTGACGGCGACGGCCTCCGCGTGGCCGAAGCCCAGGTCGGACCGGCGCCGCACGGGCGGGGCGACCTCTCCGACGGCGGCCCCGTTGCCACTGCGCAGGAGCGGCCACAGGGACCGGATCAGCGGGATCATGGTGTACGCGGTGAGCGCGAGCAGCGCGGTGAGCGCCCAGAAGGGCTGCCAGCCGTACAGCATGGCCGCGCGCACGAGTCCGGCGACGCCCGCGAGGACGACGAACCCCAGCCAGCCGACGCCGATCCGGGCGACCGCCTTGGCCAGTGAACTGCCGCCCGACACGGCGCCGGTGGGCACCCAGTCGGCGCTGCGGCGGCGCAGCGCGTGCGCGATGGCGACCACGTGGCAGAGCCCGCCGAGGAGTTGGACCCGGGTGACCTCGAAGCGCCAGCGGGTGCGGGACATCGCGGGCAGCAGGACGAGCGAGACCCAGATCGGCGGCAGGAACGGCAGCACCTGCCACGGTTGGATCTCACCGGGGGCGAAGAACAGCATGATCAGGGCGGGCAGCGGGACGGCGAAGACGTTCACGGCGCTGGTGACGTAGCCGAGGATGCCGTTCCAGAAGCAGAGCCGGGCGGAGCGAGGGAGCGGTCCGCGGCGGAAGTCCGGGTCGCGGACGAGCGCCAGGGAGCCGAGGCACCAGCGGTACTGCTGGCTGATGAAGGCGGGCAGGCCGGTGGGCGACATGCCCTTGGCGACCAGGGCGGGCACGTACCGGGTGGTCCACCCGGCGCGGGCGAGCGAGAGGCCGGTGTAGAGGTCCTCGCTGTGGTCGATCTCGGCGAAGCCTCCGACACGCATGAGTGCGGCGCGGCGGTAGAGGGCGTTGGTGCCGCAGCAGACGGTGCCGTCCTGCGCGTCCCGGGAGGGCTGGATCCAGCGGTAGAAGATCTCCTGGGTGGCTCCCGCGGCGCGTTCGAGCCAGGACATGTCGGCGTCCGTGTCGAAGCACTGCGGGCTCTGCACGATGCCGACCTCGGGGTTGTCGAGGTAGGGCACCAGGTGGTGCAGGAAGTCGGGGCGGGGGCAGAAGTCGGCGTCCAGGACGGCGACGATCTCGCCGTTGCCCTCGGCCAGGCCGTGGTTGAGGTTGCCGGCCTTCTTGAACCGGCCGCGGTCGGGGCGGGCCCGGTACTGGAAGCCGTAGGACTCGGCGAGTTCGCGCACCTCGGGGCGGGCGGCGTCGTCGAGGACGATGACGGTCAGCGCGCCGGCCCACTGGACGGCGACGGTGTGGCGGTAGGCGTTCTCCAGGACGGCCAACGGCTCGCCTGCGGTCGGCAGCAGCAGGTCGACGCTCGGGTGGCGGGCGGGCTGCCACGCGCGCATCAGCAGGTCGTGCGAGTCGCGGGTGTAGCGGCGGGCGCGCTGGCCGTCGGTGAGCGAGAGCAGCCAGGTGGCCGCGTTGAGCACGGTGAGCACCAGGAAGGGCCAGAGCAGCGGCCGGCTGAGGGCGAACAGGCCGAGGGTGGCGGTGGCTCCCGCGTAGGAGAGGGTGGCGCAGAGCAGCACCCAGCGGCGCTGCGGGCCGAAGTACCAGTAGAGCTCCTCGTCGTCGGGCGGGCTGGGCAGGCGGAGGTCGGGGTCCGCGGGGATCCGGCGCGGGCCGGGGACGGGCGCGGGCATGGCGGTGCCATGGAGTACGGGCATGCGGAAGTGGCCCCCCTGGGCATGGGACGGAACGTGGCCGTTCGCCCTCAGCCTCTCACATTGGCCTAGACCAATCATGAACGAGGTATGACATCTCCGCATCGCCCCTGGTCAGTGACTTGACATGTCATCACGTGCCGACGAACCGTCAAGCGATCATGGATTCGACCCCGAGCACCGCCGGCCCGCGCCCCTGCGGTCAGGCCTCCCCCAGCGACTCCTTCAGTGCCTTCGTCAGCACCTTCGTCAACTTCTCGAACCGCAGGTCAGGGCGCAGCGGGACGCCGAAACGCTCGTCGCCGTACGGGAACGGAGTGAAGACCCCGGTCCGGCGGAAGCCGCGCCGCTCGTACCACGCGATCAGGTCGGCGCGCTGCTCGATCACGGTCATCTCCAGCTCGCCCACGCCCCACTCCTCGCCGGCCAGCCGCTCGGCCTCGGCGAGCACGGCCCGGCCGAGGCCGCCGCCCTGGAGCCCGGGGCGCACCGAGAACATGCCGAAGTACGCACGGTCCCCGCGGTGCTCCAGCTGGCAGCAGGCGACCAGTTGGCCGTCCCGCTCGGCGACCAGCAGCACCCCGTCGGAGCGGCCGATGACCGCGGCGACGCCCTCGGCGTCGGTGCGCTGGCCCTCCAGCAGGTCCGCCTCGGTGGTCCAGCCGGCCCGGCTGGCGTCGCCGCGGTAGGCGGACTCGACCAGTTCGACCAGCGCCGGTACGTCGGCGAGCGTGGCGGGGCGGAAGGCGGGCTGCCCGGTGGGCCGGGCGTGGCTGGGGATGGTCTCGGACATGGCGGGTCCTCATTCTGCGTGCGGTGGAACCGCCCGCCGCTCGTGCCTGCGGCGTGGCGCGGGCCGTCCCTGGTGACCGGCCTGCGGGCATCGTGCCACAGCCCGCGAACCGGCCCCGAGCCGCAGGACCTGCGGCGACGGCCCCCGCGGGCCCGCCCGGCGGGAGCGCGGGCCCGGCCGCCGTCCACCCCGAGCCCGGCTCCGCCGTCGCGGCCTACGCGCCGCGCCCCGGTGTCAGCGGATGACGGGCAGGACCGGCGTGGTGTCGCGACCGGCTGCCGCCTCGATGAAGGCCACCGGGTCGGCGACCTCGGCGAGCAGGGTGCGGGTGAAGTGCAGGGCGCCGTCGGACGGCGGCGGGCCGCCGATCGCCGCGATCAGGTCGAGCAGGTGGACGGTCGCCTCCATCAGCGCCACCTCGCCGAGCGCGCCGACCGTCACCGAGCCGAGCAGCGGGTGGGCCACCGCGGCGGTGGGCGGCAGGTCGGCGATGCCGGCCAGGGCCGCCGGGCCCTCGGCCCCGAAGCGGGCGACCAGCTCGGCCGGTTCGGCTGCCGCGGCGGTCTGCTTCGCCGCCTCGGCGACCTGCTCGGCGGCGGTGTGCGCGATTCCGCCCGGCCGGTTGTAGGCCCGCAGGATGCCGACCCCGGTGGTCACCTCGGCCGGGCCGTCCACCAGGGCCCCGCGCAGCCCGGCGAACATCTCCGGCACCGGCGCCACGTGCGCGTACAGATCCCGGACGGTCCAGCCGGGCAGCCGGGTGGCGAGCCCCCACGACGCGTCGTCCAGGGCCGCGCCGCGTTCCGCCCAGGAGACCCAGGCTTCGGCCAACAGGGCGGGCACCTCACCGATCTGACGCGTCATCGGTCCTCCTCGGGGCACATGGCAACTGAGTTGTCACCTTACCGGTCGCCGGGCGGACCGGCGGATCAGACCCGGGCGCCGAGCATCCGCAGCACCAACTCGCCGTAGCGGCGGCCGAGTTCATCCGGCGTCTCGGTGGAGCGGTCGGTGAACCAGCGGGAGACGTCGATGCCCAGCGAGGTGACCGCACGGGCCGCCGTCCGGACTTCGGACACCTGGAAGGCGCCGGCCGTCACGCCCGCCTCGATCAGCGCGCTGACCTCGCGCTCGATGTCCAGCCGCAGCGCCGCGACCACCGCGTAGGCGTCCTCGGGCAGCGCGTGCAGCTCGTAGTTGACCACCCGGCCGACCGTGCGGGCCCGGGCGTGCCAGGTGGTGAACTCCTCGACCAGCCGGCGCATCCGGTCCACCGGGCCGCCCTCACCGGCCGCCGCCGCCCGGACCAGTTCCAGCGTGGCCGCGTGCCCGGCCTGGCTGATCTCGGCCAGCAGCGCGGCCTTGGACTGGTAGTGGATGTACAGCGCCGCCGGGCTCATCCCGGCGGCGGTGGCGATGTCCCGGGTGGTGGTGGCGTGGAAACCGCGCTCCGCGAAGGATTCGACGGCCGCCTGGAGCAGCCGGTACGCCGCCTCGGGGCGAGAGTCGGCGCCGCCGGGCAGGGTGCGCCAGAGGTCGGCGATGGGCGTGCTGGTCATGGCGCCATCCTCCCAGAGAACTCGTACACACATTCCCGCCGCCCGGTCGACGGACTGTTGACAGGCTCCCGCACCGACACCATGCTGAGCAAGCGCTTAGTCAGCCGGTGGACCGGCACACCCGCCGACCGGGCACCCCCGCCGAACCGGCGCCTCCGTCCACCCGGCACCCCTCGTCGAACGTTCCGCGCGAAAGGCAGGACCCTCCGTGGCGTACTCCTTCAAGGGCCGGGTGGCCGTCGTCACCGGATCGAGCCGGGGCATCGGCCTCGGCATCGCACGCGAGCTGGTCGCCCGCGGCGCCAAGGTCTGCCTGACCGCCCGCAACCCCGAGCCGCTCGCCGAGGCCGTCCACGACCTGGGCGGGCCGGAGAACGCCATCGCCGTCGCCGGCAGGACCGACGACCCGGTCCACCAGGAGGAGGCCGTCGCCCGCACCCTGGAGGCCTTCGGCCGGCTCGACCACCTGGTCAACAACACCGGCATCAACCCCCTCTACGGCCCGGTCCTCGACGCCGACGAGGCCGCCGCCGCCAAGATCCTCGCCGTCAACGTGCTGGCCCCGCTGGCCTGGACCCGCCGCGCGCACGCCGCCTGGATGGGCGAGCACGGCGGCTCGGTGGTCAACGTCGCCTCCGTCGCGGGCATCCGCTCCTCGCTCGGGATCGGCATGTACGGGGTCAGCAAGGCCGCGCTGATCCGGCTCACCACCGAACTCGCCGCCGAACTGGGCGGCCAGGGCATCCGGGTCAACGCCGTCGCCCCCGCCGTGGTCAAGACCAGGTTCGCCGAGGCCCTGTACGAGGGCCGGGAGGAGCAGGTCGCCGCCGCCTACCCGCTCGGCCGGCTCGGCGTGCCCGAGGACGTCGCGGGCGCGGTCGCCTTCCTGCTCTCCGCGGACGCCGCCTGGATCACCGGCCAGACCCTGGTCGTGGACGGCGGCGTCACCCTCGGCGGCGGCCTGTGAGCGGCGCGGCGGACCCGGAGGCACCGGCGACGGACACAACGGACCAGGAGGCCCGTGCAACGGACTTCGCCGGCCAGGGCGTGGTGGTGACCGGCGGCGGGCGCGGTATCGGCGCCGCCCTGGCCCGGACCTTCGCCGCGGCCGGCGCCCGGGTGGTGGTCAACGACCTGGACACCGAGGCCGCCCACGCCGTCGCCAGGGGCTGCGGCGGCACCGCCGCCCCCGGGGACGCCGCCTCCCCCGAGGGGCTGGCCGCCCTGGTCGGGCAGGCCCGGGCCGCGCTCGGCGAGATCGACGTGTGGTGCGCCAACGCGGGCGTCGCCCCGGTCGGCGGGGCCGACGCGCCCGCCGCGGCCTGGGCGAGCGCCTGGGAGGTCAACGTCCTCGCCCACGTCCGGGCCGCCGAACTGCTGCTCCCCCGCTGGCTGGAGCGCGGCGGGGGCCGCTTCCTCGCCACGGTCTCCGCCGCCGGGCTGCTCACCATGTTGGGATCGGCCCCGTACGCGGTCACCAAGCACGGCGCGCTCGCCTTCGCCGAGTGGCTCTCCGCGACGTACCGCCACCGCGGCGTCCGGGTGCACGCGCTCTGCCCGCAGGGCGTGCGCACCGACATGCTCGCCTCGACCGGCGCGGTCGGCGAGGCACTGCTCGCACCCACCGCGCTGGACCCGGAGGACGTCGCCGAGGCGGCGCTGGCCGGGCTACGCGAGGGCCGCTTCCTGATCCTGCCGCACCCCGAGACCGCCGAGTACTACCGGGTCCGGGCCACCGAACCGGACCGCTGGATCAACGGGATGAACCGGCTCCAGCAGGGGCTGGAGAGGAGCGAGGCGCTGTGAGGGCCTGGCAGGTGGAACAGCTCGGCGAGCCGGGCGAGGTGATGCGGCTGGCCGACGATGTGGCGCGGCCGGCGGCCGGGCCGGGGCAGCTGCTCGTCCGGGTGCGGGCCGCGGCGGTCAACTTCCCGGACGCGCTGATGGTGCGCGGCCAGTACCAGGTCCGCCCGCCGCTGCCGTTCACGCCCGGCGTGGAGCTGTGCGGCGAGGTGGCGGACGGCGCGCGGCGGGGCGAGCGGCTGATCGGCAACCCGGTACTGCCGCACGGCGCCTTCGCCGAGTACGCGCTGCTGGACGCGGCGGCCGCCTTCCCCGCGCCCGGGGCGCTGGACGACGCCGAGGCGGCCGCGCTGCACATCGGCTACCAGACCGCGTGGTTCGCCCTGCACCGCCGGGCCCGGCTGGTGGCCGGCGAGACGCTGCTGGTGCACGCGGCGGCGGGCGGCGTGGGCAGCGCGGCGGTCCAGCTGGGCCGGGCCGCCGGGGCCCGGGTGGTCGCCGTGGTCGGCGGCCCCGCCAAGGCGCAGGCGGCCCGGGCGCTCGGCGCCGACCTGGTGGTGGACCGGACGGCCGGGGACTTCGTCGCCGCCGTCAAGGAGTTCACCGGCGGGCGCGGCGCGGACGTGGTCTTCGACCCGGTCGGCGGGGACGCCTACACCGGCTCCACCAAGTGCGTCGCCTTCGAGGGCCGGATCGTGGTGGTCGGCTTCGCCGCCGGCCGGATCCCTGCGCCGGCGCTCAACCACGCGCTGGTGAAGAACTACGCCATCCTCGGCCTGCACTGGGGCCGCTACAACACCCACGACCCGCAGGCCGTCCGCGCCGCCCACGACGAGCTGACCCGGCTCGCCGACCGGGGCGCGGTCCGCCCGCTGGTGAGCGCCAGGGTGCCGCTCGCCGGGGCCGCCGACGCCGTCGAGCTCGTCGCCGCCGGGCGCAGCACCGGCCGGATCGCCGTCCTGGGGGACTGACGACCGGCGGCGGTTCAGGTGCTGCGGCGGGCGGACTCGTGTTCCTGGGCCGGGCGGAGCCAAGGCCGGCAGGGCCTGAGGCCCTGCGCGTTGCCGCCCTCCGTCCGTACTCGTCAGGAGGACGGCGCTCCCCCGGCGGTCAGCGGGGGACTCCGGTCAGCGGGTGACGATCTGGAGGGCGGTGTCGCGGGTGGCATTGCGCCAGCCGAACGCGTAGACGGTGCTGCTGTCGGCGCTCACCGCCGTGTCGCTGACGCTGTCCAGGGTGAAGGGGACCGTCTCGGTCGGCACCGGAGCGTAGGTGGCGGTGTCGAAGGCCACCAGCGCGACCGCCCGCGGATCGCGGTCATACCGAACGGTGCGCAGACGGGTCCCGTTCGGGCTGACGGAGACACCGGTGAGTCCGGCGGAGGCGACCGGCGCGAGCGTGACGGGTGCCTGCGCGGCGTCGGTGGCGGGGTCGACGGGGAAGACCTGGTTGGCGGCGCTGTCGGCGACGGCGAACAGGTGGGTGCCGTCGGGGGTGAACGCCGCCTGACGGATCGCCTGACGGAGGTTCGACACCGAGCCGACCACGGTCGGCGCGGCCCCGGGGGCGCCCGAGATGTCGAGGTGCACCAGCCCGGACCCGGCGGCGACGTAGGCGTCGCGACCGCCGGGCCGCAGGGCGATCGACTGCGCGTAACTGCCGGGCAGCGCGACCTCGCCGGTGAACGCGTTCTGCGCGGTCGAGAAGGTCAGCACCCGTCCGGGAGTCTCGGCGGGCACCCCGGGCGGGGGGATCGGCGGCACGTTGTAGCCCGTCGCGCCGGCCTGGGTGACGTAGACCGTCGCACCGTCGGCGCTGAGCGCGATGTCGTGCGTACGGCCGGTGAGCCAGGCGGCGGGCTTGTTCTGCGGCGGCAGCGGTGCGGCGGCGAGGAGGGTGCCGGTCGTGGTGTCGACCACGTTCATGACGAGACCGCTCACGACGTACACGCGCCTGCCGTCAGGGCTGATCACGGTCTGGTGGTAGTCGCTCTCGGCGTTGGCCAGCGGGATCTGCGCGGTGACGGTGTCCGTCCCGGTGTCGACGGTCTTGAGCGCGCCGTCGGCCGTGACGTAGACCTTGTCCCCGGCCGGGCTGACCGCCATCCCGGAGACCAGGGTCCCGACCGGGACGGTGACCACCCCCGCCACTGCCACTGCCCCCGCCACTGCCGGCGCCCTGTCGGCGGCGACGGCGGTCCCGCCGCCAGAGGCCAGGATCAGCACGCAGGCGGCCAGCGATGCTCCACAACGTCCGTATACAGCAAGTGAGTTCATGGCGTTCCTCTCCAACTCGGACTGATGCCGGACAGGTTATTGCGGGAGCTTGAGGGAGGGTGCGAGTTTCCCGACTGTTCGTCTTCGCTCCCCGGCGGTCAGTACGCCTAACGCTCGTACACCATCTCCGGGAAACACACCGAGGGCCCGTCCAGCAGGTGGTCGTCGTGTCCGCGCAGCCAGCGGTCGAGGAAGGACGCGACGTAGGAGCGGGTGGCGAGCACCGCCCGGTCGGGGCGGATGTCGCCGACGTCGGCGCTCAGCCGCTCCGGGGTGATCGCGCCCTGCCGGGCGAGCTGGGGCAGCAGGGACTGCGCGTCGGTGTAGGAGCCGTGCCGGGAGCCGTTCAGCGTGACGTCGGCGTGCCAGCCGGTGCTGTGCTGCCAGAGGGCGTCCCAGCCGGGCTGCCGGTGGTAGTCCCCGGAGTCCTCGTTGCGGGTGCCCATCAGCAGGAACGGGCGGTCCAGGCCGTCCTGGGCGACGCTGGGCAGGTCCACCCCGGTGTGGCCGTCCGGCCCGGGGAAGTGCAGTTGGCCGTCCAGGTTGACTCCGGCCGCGATGCGCGGGTCGTCGTGCATGGTCTGGAGGGCGGTGAAGCCGCCCGCCGAGTGGCCGACCATGCCGATCCGGTCGAGGTCCAGCGAGGCGGCGAGGCCGACCGGCAGCCGTGGGTCCAGGCGCAGGCCGCCGAGTTCGTCCAGTACGAAGCGGGTGTCGTCCACCCTGGTCTGCATCGACTTGCGCAGCACCGCGCCGATGTCCAGGCCGGGCTGTCCGACCAGCGCGGGGAACACGGAGGTGGCCAGGTTCCCGTCGGGGAAGGCGACTTCGGAGGCCTCGTAGGTGTGGTCCAGCGTCACCACGACGTAGCCGCGCGAGGCCAGGTCCTCGACCAGGCCGGTGCCCCAGGTGCGCGGGTCACCGAGGCCTGCCGAGTACAGCACCACCGGGCGCGGGCCGCCGGGCAGGGCGGGGGCGTCCGATCGGGCGTGGGTGCGGATGCCCGCCCAGTCGGTGCGGCCGGGCGTGGCGCCGTGGTTCGCCTGGCCGATGCTGCCCTCGGTGCCGAAGTGTTCGCCGGCGGCGGGGTCCATGTAGCGGGCGCGGTCGGCGCCGGTGGCCGGGCGGGCGGTCGGGTACCAGAGGCTGATCATCAGCTCGCGGCGCTGCCCGGGCTTCCAGGGGTCCTCCCGCCCGGTGTCGGTCAGGTGCAGCGTGGTGGTGCCGATCGGGTACGGCCCGGTGGGCTCCGGCAGCCAGGCCCGGGCCTGGCGCTCGCCACCGCCGTCCGCCCCCGGCGCCGGTGCTGCCGCCACCGCCCCGGGGGCGCCGGCCACTCCGAGCACCGCCGTCGCCGCCAGAAGTACCGCCGCCACGGCCCGTCCCCGCCCGCCCATGATGTCTCTCCTCGTCCCCGTTGATCTGCCAGCCCGCCAGGCTGCTGACCTGCTGATCTGCTGGCCTGCTGATCAGGACAGTACGGGCGAAGGCGGACCGCAGCCGTCATACCCAGGAGCCAACCTGCCCCTGAGTACTCCGGTATGACACCCCTACGGGTGCCGCCGCAGCTCGCGCCGGGCCAGCGAGCGCTTGTGCACCTCGTCCGGTCCGTCGGCCAGCCGCAGGGTGCGGTTGCCGGCCCAGAGCTGCGCGAGCGGGGTGTCCTGGCTGACACCCGCGGCGCCGTGCGCCTGGACGGCCTTGTCGAGGATCCATTCGACGGTGCGCGGGGTGGCGATCTTGATCGCCTGGATCTCGGTGTGCGCGCCCCGGTTGCCGACGGTGTCCATCAGCCAGGCGGTCTTGAGCACCAGCAGCCGCAACTGCTCGATCCTGACCCGGGATTCGGCGATCCAGTCCTGCACCACGCCCTGCTCGGCGAGCGGCCGGCCGAAGGCGACCCGCCCGTTCACCCGGCGGCACATCAGCTCCAGGGCGCGCTCGGCGATGCCGATCGCGCGCATGCAGTGGTGGATCCGGCCGGGGCCGAGCCGGGCCTGCGCGATGGCGAAGCCCGCGCCCTCCTCCCCGATCAGGTTCCCGGTCGGGACGCGGACGTCCTCGAACAGCACCTCGGCGTGGCCGCCGTGGTCCGCGTCGTCGTAGCCGAAGACCGTCATGCCGCGCCTGACGGTGACGCCGGGGGTGTCGCGCGGGACGAGCACCATGCTCTGCTGGCGGTGCGGTTCGGCGGCCGGGTCGGTCTTGCCCATCACGATGAGGATCCGGCACTGCGGGTTCATCGCCCCGGTGATGTACCACTTGCGGCCGTTGACGACGTACTCGTCGCCGTCGCGCTCGATCCGGGTGGCGATGTTGGTGGCGTCCGAGGAGGCGACCTCGGGCTCGGTCATCGCGAAGGCGGAGCGGATCTCGGCGTCCAGCAGCGGGCGCAGCCAGCGCTCGCGCTGCTCGGCGGTGCCGAACTGGGCGAGCAGTTCCATGTTGCCGGTGTCGGGGGCCGCGCAGTTGAGCGCGGGCGGGGCCAAGTGCGGGCTGCGGCCGGTGATTTCGGCGAGCGGGGCGTACTGGAGGTTGGTCAGGCCGGCGCCGCGCTCCCCGGGGAGGAAGAGATTCCACAGGCCCTGTTTGCGCGCCTCGGCCTGGAGTTCGGCGACCACGGGCGGGATGCTCCAGGCCTCGCGGGCCGGGTCGGCGAGCTGCTGCGCGAGGGCCGCCTCCGCCTGGTGCACGTGCTGGTCCATGAAGGCCAGCAGCTGCTCGCGGAGTTCGTTGGTGCGGGCGTCGTAGGCGAAGTCCATCGGTCAGTGCTCCTTGAGGGTGCTCAGGCCGTACCGGGCGAGGATCGGGGCCATCTCGCCGGCCCGCTCGAAGCCCGCGCCGAGCGTGCGGCCCTGCTGGTAGCGGTAGTGGATGCCCTCGGCGACGACGGCGAGTTTGAAGGAGGCGAAGGCGACGTACCAGTCCAGGTCGGCGGCCTGTCGGCCGGTCAACTCGGCGTAGTACGCGACGAGTTCGTCCGGCTTCGGGAAGCCGGGGGCGGTCGCGGCGGAGGGGATGATGCCGCCGCCGACGCCGGCGACCTCGGTGTACATCACCAGCAGGCCGACATCGGTGAGCGGGTCGCCTAGGGTGGACATCTCCCAGTCCAGCACGGCGGTGATCGCGTCGCCGTCGCCGACCAGGACATTGTCCAGCCGGTAGTCGCCGTGCACCAGGGCGGGCGCCGGGGAGATCGGCCGCCGCTCGGCGAGCAGGGCGTGCAGCCGCTCCACCTCGGGCAGTTCGCGGCTGCGGGAGTTCGCCAACTGGGTTGACCAGCGGCGCAGTTGGCGCTCCAGGTAGCCGTCGGGGCGGCCGAAGTCGGCGAGGCCGACGTCGGCCGGGTCGATCCGGTGCAGGGCGGCGAGGGTGTCGACCAGCCGCCGCCCGAGCGCGTGGACGCGCTGCTCGCCGAGGGCGGCGATCGGGGCGAGGGCCCGGTGCGCGACGCCGGGGACGAACTCCATCAGGTACCAGGGGGCGCCGAGCACGTCCGTGCCGGGATCGAGCAGCAGGGTGCGCGGGACGGGCACGTCGGTGTCGCGCAGGGCGGTCATGACGCGGTACTCGCGGCCCATGTCGTGCGCGGTGGCCAGGACGTGCCCGAGCGGCGGGCGGCGCAGCACCCAGCGGCCGGTGCCGTGGGTGCCGTCGGTGAGGACGTACGTGAGGTTGGAGCGACCCCCCTCGACGAGGTCGGCCCGCAGCGGGCCCTGGACGAGGCCGGGCAGCTCCCGGTCCAGGTGGGCGCGGAGGCGGGCCAGGTCCAGCCCGGGCGGCTCGGCGGGGGTCTCGGGCATCGGGCGGCTCCTCGGGGTCCTCGGGGTGTGGCCTCGTTGACTAAGCGCTTGCTTAGCATTCAGCCGGACGCCGCCCGCTGTCAATGCCGCCCCGCACGCAACGAGCCCCCGGACCAAGCGGTCCGGGGGCTCGCGGGTGAGGCCCCGTTGCGGGGAGGCCGACGCCCCGGAACGTCCGGTACCGGCCGACTGCTGGCAGCCGGCCGGTACCGAATGGGGGTGAATGGGAGGTGAGGGGATCAGGGGGTGGTGAGGGCGAACCAGAAGTCGAAGCTCTCCAGCAGCCCCGCGAGGGTGTTCAGCGGGTCGATGGTGCCGGAGTCGACCGTCAGGTCCTTGCTGTCCACGAGCGCGGCCACTTCCTTCTGCACGTCCTTGGCGAGGGCGAGTTGGTTGAGACCGGTACGGGTGAGGGTGTACGAGGCATCGGCGCCGGTGCTGGTGTCGGCGGTGTAGACGAGGACGCCGTTTCGCAGCTGGACGGTGCACTGCGCGGGGTCTCCGGCGTTCCCGCCGGCGATGGTGAGGGCGATGGTGAGCGGGTTGTTCGCGGCGTCGGGGCCGTTGAGGCGGATGCCGAGGTAGTCGAAGACCATGTCCTGGGGCATGGCGGCGATCACGTCGTCCGTGATGATCTCGGGTGCGGGCAGCGCGCCGGTGTTCCCGGCGCTGGCGTCGGGGTTGCGCAGTTCCGCGGCTCCGGCGAGGTAGAAGTTGCGCCAGGGGCCGCTTTCGGCGAGGTAGCCGAGCTGCTCCAGCGCATCGGCCTCCAGCTTCCGGGCATCGATGTTGGCCGGGTCCGCGAAGACCACGTGGCTGAGCAGTTCGGCGACCCACCGGTAGTCGTCGGCGGTCGTCGCGTTCCCGTAGGCGGTCTGCGCCGCCTTCACAATGGTGTCGGCGCCGAACGTGTCCGTGTAGCGCTTGCCGACCTCCTCGGGGGGCAGGCCGTGCAGGTGGGCCGCGTTGCCGTCGAACCAGCCGAGGTAGCGCTGGTAGACGGCCTTGATGTCGTGGTTGGTGGTGCCGTAGTAGCCGCGGTTGAACCACTGGCCGGCCAGGCTCTGGGGCAGCTGCTGGTCGAGGTCCTCGGCGATCTCGTGCATGGTCCGGCCGTGGTTGGCCAGGCGCAGGGTCTGGTCGTGCAGGAAGCGGTAGAGGTCGGCCTGGCTGGTGAGGAAGTCGACGATCTCGTTGCCGTCCTCGCTCTTCCAGCGGGGCCAGAAGTGGCTGGCGAACAGGGAGGTGGCGTCGCCCCCGTAGAGAGTGGCGGACTCGGTGAGGTAGTTCGACCACTCCTTGGCGTCGCGGACCTGGGCGCCGCGCAGGCTGTAGAGGTTGTGCAGGGTGGGCGTGGCGTTCTCCGCCATGCACAGCGACTTGACGTCGGGGAGGTAGAAGTTCATCTCCGCCGGCGCCTCGGTGCCGGGCGTGAGCTGGAACTCGAACTGGATCCCGGCCAGGGTACAGGGGACGCCCGCGAGGATCTGGGTGTCCTCGTCGGTGACACTGGCGACGACGGTGTGGGTCGGGGCGAGCAGGCCGGTGGTCCCCGACGACATCGTCTTGCCGAGTCCCGCGTCGATCTGCTGGTCCGCGCCCTTGTGGAGCAGTGATCCGTACATGAAGGTGGCGCGGCGGCTCATCGCGTTGCCCGCGTACACGTTCTCGCTGACGGCGTGCTCCAGGAAGCCGTCCGGCGCGACGATCTTGACGTCGGCATCGGGGGTGCCGCCCGCGAACAGGCCCCGGACGCCGCCGTAGTGGTCGGTGTGGGAGTGACTGAAGATGACGGCCTTGATGGTGCGCGCACCGCGCTCGCCGAGGTAGAGGTCGAGGGCGGCCTTCGCACACTCCTCGCTGATCAGGGGGTCCAGGACGACTATGTCGCTGCTCTGCTGGGTCGGGTCCTCCATGAAGGTGATGTTGGACAAGTCCATGCCGCGGACCTGGTAGACGGCGTCCTTCACCACCTCGTACAGGCCGGCGTTCATGTTCAGCACGGCATTGCGCCACAGGCTCGGGTTGGCCGTGTCCGGCGCGGGGGTCTGCTCGGACAGGAACGCCGCGTAGGGGGCCAGGTTCCAGGCATAGGGCTGGCCGCCGGGGCCGGGGCCCGGAACGGGGTCGTTCGGGTCCAGGGCCACCAGCAGGCCCTGCTTCGCGAAGTCCGCCTCGGCATCCTGGCCGGGCGACGGGAGCACGACGTCGGCGTTCAGCTGTGCGGTCAGCGGGGTCGCCGGCTGCGGTTCGTCGTACGGGGCGGGAAGAGCGGAGTCGGGCATGGACGCTTCCTCTCGGTGGTGGGGCGGAGCAGCGGCCGACGGACGAGGGCGCACGGCGCATCGCCCGCCGGGGGCTGCAGAATCCCGGGACGGTGGAAGGCCAGGGGTCGCGACGACTCCCCCAGCGCGTCCCGGCAGGGTTCAGAAAGTACGCAGCCCTCCCCCGCACCGGCAGGGAATCGCCAAGAGCCGGCACCTGCGCCTCCCAGAACCGGACAACCCGTCAGACCGGGGTTTCGGAGAGCTCCGGGCAAGCGCCGCACGGGGCATCCGTCACCGCCGCCCCGCGGCCGGACACCACACGGGAGGTCGGGACGAGCGGACGCACCGGCGAACGGAATCGAACACGAGCGTGTGGGATCACGGGCCGCGAGCGGAGCACGGTCCACGCAGCCCATCCGGCCGGATCCCGCCGGTGGCCTGATCAGGTACGGCGCCCGGTAGCGACAGCACACGACCGAGTGACAGCCCGTAGCAGTCCGATCACGACTTTCACGATCACGGACCGGCGCAGCCTCGTCGCCGGACGTGACCGCGACATGGCCGAAGACGTCCCCCGCACTCACCCCCGAGTCCGAGGACATCTCCAACAACGCGAGCCGCGCGCCGGCCTCGACAACCGCGCAGAGAACAGTCCCGCGCCCGTCTGCGCCGACCCGGCCACAGCGCCCCTCGGATATGGCCCGATCAAAGACCCGGCCGGCACCGGACCCGGCCACCGGACCACCGGGCGCCCGCCCCGTGCCGCAGCCGCTCCGCCGGACCGCCACAATGGCGCCATGAGGATGATCCACACCCTGGCCGGCGCCCTGCTGCTCCTGCTCATCGTCGGCAGCATCCTGCGCACGCTGGTCGTCCCGCGCGGGCTGTACTCGGCGCTGGTCAGCCGGCTCTGGCGGGTGCTGCGGACCGTGCTCCGGCTCTACGCGACGCCGTTCCGCAGCTACTACGCGCAGGACCGGGCGCTGACCTGGCTGGCGCCGCTGATCCTGCTCGGCATGCTCGGGGTGTGGCTCAGCGGCATGCTGCTCGCCTACACCCTGCTGCTGCACGGCACGTCCGACCTCAGCTGGTCGGTGGCCATCCGGGAGTCCGGATCCAGCCTCTTCACCCTCGGCTACGCCAGCGGCGAGCGCCTGCAACTGTCGGCGATCGACTTCATGGCCGCCGCCAGCGGGCCGCTGGTGATCGCCCTTCAGATCGCCTACCTGCCCACCCTCTACGCCGCCTACCAGCGGCGGGAGACCGAGGTGACCCTGCTCCAGTCCCGGGCCGGCGAGCCCGCCTGGGGCCCGGAACTGCTCGCCCGGCAGTCCCTCGTCGACACCGAGACCGCCCTCCCCCAGCTCTACCGGGACTGGGAGCGGCTCGCCGCCGACATCGGCGAGAGCCACTCCAACTACCCGGTGCTGCTGTCCTTCCGCTCCCCGCAGCCGAACCGCAGCTGGGTGGTCGGCCTGATCGCGGTGCTCGACGCGGCCGCCCTCCACCTGGCACTCTGCCCGCGCTCGGCCCCGCCCGAGGCCCGCCTGGTGCTGCGCGCGGGCTTCACCGCGCTGCGCGACATCGGCCGCTCCGTGCGGATCGACTTCGACCCGGACCCGGACCCGGACGTCCCGATCCGCCTGACCTACACCGAGTACATCGGCGCCGTCGCCATGATCACGTCCGCCGGCTTCCCCCGCGAGCGCCCGGTCGACGAGGCCTGGCAGCACTTCCACGGCTGGCGCGTCAACTACGAGGCGCTGGCCTACGAACTCGCCCGCCGCGGCGACGCCGTCCCCGCCCTGTGGACCGGCCCGCGCGACTTCCACGCCCCCGTCATCCCCCCGGCCCGCCCCACCGACCGCCGCCCGGGCCCGACCAACCCCACCCTCCCCGCAGCCTGACCCCACGACCGCGTTGGCAGAAGCGCCACCAGGACGGAGTTCCCCGAGTGACACCATCGCGACTACCCGCGTGGTCGGCCGCCGTGCTGATGGCGGCCGGGTTGCTGTGTGGCTGCGGTAGCAGCACGTCGGCCGGTGGCGGCCCCGCCGGTCCCGGGGCCGTGGTCTCCTCGCCGTCGCAGCAGGTGGACGCGCTCTCGCTCGCCGCGCTGCAGGACTTGGCGTCGGCGCTCGGAGAGCAGGGGCGCGGCGGGTTCAAGGACACCTTCGGCGCGCTGAAGCTGGACCCGGCGGCAGGCCGGGTCGTGCTGTTCGCGACGGACGAGCCGCGGGCGCGGGCGCTCGTCGCGGCCGCCGCCCAGGCGCATCCCGGCGTCGAGACAGGACGCGCCGAGATCCGGCACGCCTCCTACGCGCGGGCGACCGTCGATCCCGCCCTCAAGAGGATCGGCGACGCGGCACAAGCCGATTCGCTGCCGTTCCCGGTCTATACGGCGGCCCTGCGGCCGGACGCGTCGGGGATCACGGTCACCACGTCGCATGAAGGCGCAGCGTCGTCAGCGCTCAAGAAGGCCGTGGCCGAACTCGCGGGCGCCGTCCCGGTCTCGTACGAGGAGGGCAAACCGGTCCGCAACCTGGACGCCACCGCTCAGGTGATGCCTCCGCCGTGAGCGGGCCCTGACGCGTCGCGTCATGACACGGGCGGGCTCGCTGCGATGGTCCGCAGCGAGCCCGCCCAGGTGTCACGTCTACACCGCGACCGGTGCGCCCGTGGCCAGGGAGCGTTCGGCGCCGGCCAGGATTTCGACCACGCGCAGGCCGAACTCCGCGCCGCAGGGGTGCGGTTGGCCGGTGGCAGCCGAGGCCTGGAGGGCGTCCAGGGCGCGGTGCAGGGCGGCGGCCGGGCCCTCGCCGCGCTCGGGCAGGTGGGCGATGCCGTGCTCACCGCGCAGTTCCAGGCCGACGCCGCCGGCGCCGACCGGCGCGGTCAGACTCAGTGCCAGGGTGCTGGAGGCGCCGTCGGCGTGCCGCAGCACCAGGTGGACGGTGTCCAGCGGGCCGGCCACCGCCGTGACCTGCGTCGCGTCGCCGAGCACCGGCAGCAGCACCGACAGCGAGTGCGGGCCGACGTCCCACAGCGCGCCCTTCTCCTCGCGCCACGGCGAGGCCGCGTACGGGCTGGTGCTGCCGGGGGCGAACACCGAGCCGAGCCAGTCCGAGCGGCCGGTGAACCAGCCGCCCAGGCCCGCCTGTTGCTCGATCCACGGGATCTGCTCCCCGCCGAAGCGGACGGTGAAGAAGACCACGGAGGCGACCTCGTGGGCCCGGACGGCCTCGGCCACGGCCTGCGCGTCCGGCACGGTCAGCGCGACCGGCTTGTCCAGCAGCAGGTGGCAGCCCGCCTCGGCGGCCCGTACCGCGAGGCCCGCCTGCACGGTCGGCGGCAGCGCGATCGAGACGGCGTCCACCTCGGCGAGCAGCTGGTCGAGGTCCGCGTAGCCGGGGACGCCGTACGCCCCGCCGAGGGCCGTGGCCGCCTCCGGCCGGCGGGCCCAGACGCCGGTGAACTCCAGCCCGGGGTGCTCGGCGAGGACGGGTGCGTGCACCCGCTCCGCCCAGGGGCCGGCGCCCAGCAGTCCGATCCGCACGATGTCTCCGTTTCTCCGTGGTGCGTAAAAGTGGTGCGTAAAAGTGGTGCGTGAAAAAAGGTTCAGCTCTGCACGCGGGCCAGCGTGAAGCCGTCGTAGCCCTTGCTGCCGACCGTCTGCACCGAGGTCGCGGTGACCCTCGGCTCGGCGGCGATCAGGTCGTGCAGGGCCCGGGTGCCGACCACCGCCGGGTTGGTGCTGTCCGCGTCGGCGACGGCGCCGCCGCGCACCACGTTGTCGACGATGATCAGCGAGCCGGGCCTGGTCAGCTGGAGCGCCCGCCGGAAGTACTCGGGGTTGCTGGGCTTGTCCGCGTCGATGAAGACCAGGTCGAAGGGCTCAACGCCCTGCTCCACCAGCGCGGCCAGCGAGTCGGCGGCCCGGCCGAGCCGCACCTCGGCGACCTTCTCCAGCCCTGCGCGCGCAATGTTCCCCTGGGCGACCTCGGCGTGCTTCGGGTCGATCTCCAGGGTGATCAGGGTGCCGTCCGCGGGCAGCGCCCGGGCGAGCCAGATCGCGCTGTACCCGCCGAGCGTGCCGACCTCCAGGATCCGCCGCGCGCCCTGGGTCAGCGCCAGCAGGTGCAGCAGCTTGCCCTGGTTGGGGGCGACGGCGATCTCCGGCAGCCCGGCCGCGTCGGCGGCGGCGGCCGCGGCCTCCAGCGCCGGGTCGTGCCCCACCAGCTGCTCGGAGAAGTACGCGTCCACGGCATCCCACGTCGACTGGGTCATCGGGCCCTCCAGTTGTGCATGATCGGCAGGTACCCGCCGATGCTACTCCGAAGGCCCGACAGCCCCTCCGTGCTCAGTGCAGACGCCTCGTCACTGCGCTTACTGCGCTTACTGCGCTTATTCCGCGACGGGCGCCTTGGGGGCGGTCGCTGCGGCGGCCGCCTCCTCCGCCTCGATCTTGGCGTGGGTCTTGGCGGCCCGGCGCTTCATGAACCAGGCCGAGGCGCCGCCGACCAGCACCGCCGCGGCCAGGCCGGCCCAGGAGAAGCGGGACAGCCAGGGCTCGATGCTCTTGCCGACCTTGTAGACCAGCAGGGTCGTGCCGCCGGCCCAGACGATGCCGCCGAGCACGTTGGCGATCAGGAACTTCCAGTACGGCATCTTCAGCGCGCCGGCGAGCGGCCCGGCGAAGATGCGCAGCAGGGCGATGAAGCGGCCGAAGAAGACCGCCCACATTCCCCACTTCTGGAAGGAGCGCTCGGCGGTGGCCAGGTGGGACGGTCCGAAGTGCTTGGGGAACTTCCGTCCGAGCTTCTCGAACAGCGGCTTGCCGCCCTTGCGGCCGATCGAGTAGCCGATCGAGTCGCCGATGATCGCCCCGAGGATGGCGACCACCGCGATCCATTCCGGGCTCACCACACCCTTGACCGCCATCAGGGTGGCCGTGACCAGGGCGATCTCGCCGGGCAGCGGGATGCCCAGCGACTCCAGGCCGATGATCAGGCCGACCAGGGCGTACACCGCGGTCGGTGGGACGCTCTCGATCCAGGCGTCGATGTGCAAGGCCAGTACCTCCGTGGCAGGTCGGAACCGGCGCGGCCCTCAGCGGTGCCGCACGCCGATTCCGGCAGTTGTCCGATGGCGGCAACGCGGCCGCTTCCCCATAAGGGCAGCCTAACGTGCCGGGCGGCCTGTCCCCCCGGCCGATCACCCGTGGTTACGACGTGCGGTGGTTCCTCATGGTTCCCGCTTGACCAGCCGTTCTTCAAGATCCGGCAAAGCGAAGTGCGACCACGGACGGCCGCGCGTTCACCCGGCGCACGAGCGGCAGCAGGGCGCGGAGCAGGCCCCGCCCGCCCTCCGGGTAGACCTCGCGCACGTCGGTCACCGCCGGGTGCGCGCCGGCCAGCTTGCCGTGCTCGTCCGCGTCCATGCCGAACGGCATCGGCGGCGCCTGGTAGTGCCGGTTCCGCAGCTTGCCCTGGACGGAGCGGGCGCTGAACCAGCGCGGCACCGCGTCCAGCACCATCGACCCACCGGGGAACCGCTCGGCGCAGGCCGCGATCAGTGCCCGTACCTCCTCCGGCCGCAGGTACATCAGCAGGCCCTCGGCGCAGATCATCACTCCGCGTGCCGGATCCACCTCGTCCATCCAACCCGGGTCGGTGACCGGGCAGGCGAGGATCCGGCGCCGGTCGTCCGGCGGCAGCAGCCGCTCCCGCAGCGCGGCCGTCTCCGGCAGGTCCACCGCCAGCCAGTCCGCCCGGCCGTTGTCGACCCGCCACGATTGGGTCTCCAGGCCGTCCCCGAGGCCGACGACGGTGCCGCGCGGGCAGCGGGTCAGGAAGTCCGCCACCTCACGGTCGAAGCAGGCCGCCCGCAGCGCCTGCAACTGGCTGACCAGCGCGCCCTCCCCGAAGCGCTCCGCGAACGGGAAGTCGATCCGGTCGACCAGCTCGACCGCCTTCGGGTCCTCCAGCACCGTGTCCGGCCGACGCGCCTCCACCGCGCGGTGCCACAGCGTCCACAACGCCGTCTCCGGCACCTCCGCCAACTCCGGCCGCTCCCCGCCGCTCATCGCTCACTCCTTCGGACGTGCTCCGCGCTGGACCTGCTCCGCGCTGGACGTGTTGCGCGCTCGGCGTGCTCCACGATCGACGTGCTCGACGCTCGACGTGCTCCACGCTCCGGCCTGAACCCGCCGATTCTGACACCCCGGACGCGGGGACGCTCGGGCCGCCGCGCCGCTCAGCCGATGCTGAACGCTCCGTCCGGCGGGGGCGGGGAGTCGGTGGCGTCGGCGTCCGTGACCGGGGCGGTGCGGCCGACCATGGCGGCCAGGTCGGCGCCGTCGGTGAGGCGGGCCGGGAAGATGTCGCCGGCCAGCAGCCGGGTGAGCTCGGCGGCCGGGAGCGGGGCCGTCGAACCGGCGAGCAGGATGTTGCCGTACCGGCGGCCGCGCAGCACCGGGGCCTCGGCGACCAGGCAGGTGTACGGGAACACCGCGCCGACCGTCGCGGCCTGGGCCCGGGCGAAGGCCAGCGGCGGGCCGTCGGCCAGGTTCGCGGCGTAGCAGCCGCCGGGGCGCAGGGCGGCGGCGGCCAGCCGCAGGAACTCCACCGAGGTGAGGTGGGCGGGGGTGCGCGAGCCGTGGAAGACGTCCGCGATCACCAGGTCCCGGGTGCCGGGCGGGGTCTCGGCGAGGGCGGCGCGGGCGTCGCCGACGGTCGCGGTGATGTCCGCGCCGGGCCCCTGCCAGGGCAGGTGCTCGGCGACCAGGTCGAGCAGCGGCCCGTCCACCTCGACCACCCGCTGGCGCGAGCCGGGGCGGGTGGCGGCGAGGTAGCGGGGCAGGGTGAGCGCGCCGCCGCCCAGGTGCAGCACGTCCAGCGGCCGCCCGGCGGGGGCGAGGGCGTCGGCGAGGTGGCCGAGCCGCCGGGTGTACTCGAACTCCAGGTGGGTCGGGTCGGCGAGGTCGACGTAGGACTGCGGGGTGCCGTCCAGGGTGAGCAGCCAGCCGCCGTCCCGGTCGAGGTCCGGCATGAGCTTGGCGAAGCCGAGGTCGGTGTGGCGCCCGACCGGCACCGGCTCGTCCGCCGCCGCCTCGTGCGTCACCGACTCGTCCGTCACGCGCTCTCCCCCACGGTCTGAGCGTCCACGGCCTGAGCGTCCACGGCCTGGGCGTCCACCGACCGGACGTCCGCCGGCCGGACGTCGAGGTAGGCGGCGAGCCAGCGGTCGAGTTCGGCGAAGGCCCGGGTGCGGGCGGCCTCGCCCGAGAGCACCAGGTCGTGCATGCCGCCCTCGATCCGGACGATGGTGACGTGCCGGCCCAGTCGCGGGCCCTGGCCGGCGATGTCGTCGGCGCGCAGCACGGCGTCCGCGTGGTGCAGGGCGTTGTGCCACTTGGTGGTCGTGATCGACCTGGTCGACGCCATCAGCAGCACCGGCACGTCGATCCCGAGCCCGTGCCGCAGCTGCCGGTGGCCCTGGTGGATGGCGGACAGCCAACCCGCGTACAGCGGGAAGCCCTCGGGGCGCTTGAGGGTGAGGTCGAAGTCCCACTCGCCCTCGTGGTCCTTGTGCAGGCTGTGCGTGTAGTGCGGGTTGAGCGTCGACGGCAGCACGCGGGTGGGCGCCAGCCGTCCGATCGCGGTGACGGCCGGGCCGCCGACGGTCCGTACGGCGGGCGCGGCCGGCATCGACAGGAAGGGGCTGTTCAGGAACAGCCCCTCCACCAGGCCACGCCCCGAGCGCCGCCCCGCCCACAGTGCGCCGATCAGCCCGCCGGTGGAGTGCCCGTTCAGCAGCAGCCGCCGGTGCCCGTCCACCTCGCGGATGATCCGCACCGCCTCGTCGATCTCCTCGTCGTACTCGGCGAGGTCGCGCACGAAGTTCGGCGACTGGTGCGGGCGCAGGGAGCGGCCGTACTTGCGCAGGTCCAGGGCGTAGAAGGAGAAGCCGAGCGCGGCGAAGTGGTCGGCGAGGTTGGTCTGGAAGAAGTAGTCGTTGTACCCGTGGATGTACAGCACGGCCCGCTCCGCCCCCGGCACCAGCCGGCGCACCAGCGTCGCGCAGACCTCCCCCTCGGCGTCCGGCCGCAGCGTCAGCTCGGCCGTCTCGTAGGGGGCACCCAGGATGTCTTCCCGAAACTCCATCTGCGCCGCACCCGTCCTCATGCTCGACCTGCCGTCCGTCGCAGGTGTTCTTGATCCAGGACCCCGACAATACCGGCCGGTAGCCCGGCGCTGCCTGCCGGGCGCCGCTCTGCCGGGCATCGGTGTGCCCCGGTCGCCCGCGCCTCCTGATCGCTCCCCGTGCGCCTGCTGTGCGCCGGTGGTCATGTGGAACGCTACCCGGACAGATCCAACTCCGGTTGTCACGCAGGCGAGTTGAGGAGAACACATGCCGCAGGCCGGCCACACCGATCCGTCGCTGTACCGTTCGGCCGCCGAGGCGATCGCCGCGCCACCGGAGACGCTGGCGTACGTCGCCGGGTTCGACCGGGCTGGGGAGCGGCCGGACGCGCTGCTCACCGTGGACACCGATCCGGCGTCGGCGAGCTACGGGAAGGTCCTGAACTTCGCCGAACTGCCGACGCTGGGCGACGAGTTGCACCACTTCGGGTGGAACGCCTGCTCCAGCGCGCTGGCGCACGCCTGCCACGAGAACCCCGAGCGGCGCTACCTCCTCCTTCCGGGCCTGCGCTCCTCGCGGCTGCACGTGATGGACACCCGGCCCGACCCCGTCCGGCCGCGCCTCGTCAAGACCGTCGAGGCGGCGGAACTCGCCGCCAAGGCCGGCTACTCGCGCCCGCACACCCTGCACTGCGGGCCGGACGGGGTGTTCCTGTCCTGCCTGGGCAGCGGGGACGGGAACGACGGGCCCGGCGGGGTGGCGCTGCTGGACCACACCACCTTCGAGGTGCTGCGCGCCTGGGAGACGGAGCGCGGGCCGCAGCACTTCGCGTACGACGTCTGGTGGCACCTGGGGACGAACGTGGGGGTGACCAGCGAGTGGGGCACGCCCTGGATGGTGGAGGGCGGGGTCGTCCCGGAGCTGCTGCTGGGCCGCAAGTACGGGCACGCGCTGCACTTCTGGGAGCTGGACTCGGGGCGGCACCTGCAACGGATCGACCTCGGCGACCAGTACCAGATGGTGCTGGAGCTGCGCCCGGCGCACGATCCGCAGGCCGAGTGGGGCTTCGCCGGGGTGGTGACCAACGTCGAGGACCTGTCCGCCTCGGTCTGGCTCTGGTACCGGGAGGGCCCGGCGTTCACCGCGCGCAAGGTGATCGAGATCCCCGCCGAGCCCGCCAAGACGGAGGACCTGCCGCCCGCGCTGCAACCGTTCGGCGCGGTGCCGCCGCTGATCACGGACATCAACCTGTCGGTGGACGATCGCTGGCTGTACGTGTCCGCGTGGGGCACCGGCGAGCTGTTCCAGTACGACGTGTCGGACCCGTTCCACCCGCGGCTCGCCGACTCGGTGCGGCTGGGCGGGGTCGTCGCCCGCACCCCGCACCCGGCCGCGCCGGGGCGCCCGCTGAGCGGCGCCCCGCAGATGGTCGAGATCAGCCGGGACGGGCGCCGGCTCTACCTCACCAACTCCCTCTACGGCGCCTGGGACGACCAGTTCTACCCGGACGGCATCGAGCCGTGGATCGTCAAGCTGGACGCCGACACCGAGGCGGGCGGGCTGAGCGTCGACGAGCGCTTCTTCCCGCACGGCGCCGACTTCCGGGGCCTGCGGGTGCACCAGACCCACCTCGCGGGCGGCGACGCCTCCTCGGACTCCTACTGCTACCGGTAGGACGTCCACCGGCAGGACGTGCGACTACCGGCAGGCCGCACGGCTAACGGGCGAGCGCCTGGTCGTAGCGGACCTGGGCCAGGGGCAGCCCGGCGGCGAGCAGTTCGGAGCGGACGGAGGCGACCATGCCGGCCGGGCCGCTGACGCAGGCGAGGTGCTCGCGCCAGTCCCCGGCGCCCGCGACGGCGTCGGCGAGCCGGCCGGCGGTGACCGGTGTGAGCGCCAACCAGGGCTTGTGCAGGCCGAGTTCGGCGAGGGCGGACCAGTCGTAGAGGTCGCCGCGGTCCCGGGCGCCGACGAACAGGTGGACGCGGCGGCCGCGCGGGCGCTGGGCGGCCTGCTGCTCGACGATGGCCTTCATCGGGGCCAGGCCGGTGCCGCCGGCGACCAGCAGCAGGTCGCGGGTGTCGTCCTCGGGCAGCAGGCCGCCGCGCGGCGGGCCGAGGCGCAGCCGGTCGCCGACGGCGGTGCGTTCGACGAGGGCCGCGCTGACCCCGTCCGGCCCGGTGCGCCGGACGTGGAACTCCAACTCGTTGTCGGTGCGCGGCGCGCAGCCCATCGAGTACTGCCGCCAGGTGTGCGGGAGCGTCGGGTGCTCGACCGTGCCGTACTGTCCGGCCCGGTACGGGTAGGGCTCGCCGGTGCGCACGCGCAGGACGGCGAGGTCGGGGCGGCGGCGCTCGTGGCCGGTCACCACGGCGTGCCAGTACGGGGGTTCGGTGAGCGCGGAGTCGGCGCCGGCGGTCATCGCCGCGACGGCGAAGCGCAGCATCCGGACCCAGGCCGCTTCCATCTCCTCGGTCCACCGGGCGCCCGCCCGGTGCCGGATCGCCGCGCACAGGGCCTCCTCGAAGGCCTCGTAGTGGACCGGCCGGACGCCCAGTTTGCGGTGGTCGCGCCCGAGTTGGCGCAGGGTCGCGGCCAGTTCGGCCGGGTGGTGGAGGTGGTCCACCAGGTGGCGGAGGATCCGTTCCAGGTGGGCCTGCTGGAACTCCATCGAGGCGGGGAAGAGCGGGCGCAGGTAGGGGCGGCGGCGGAACATCACCGCGTAGAGGTGGTCGATCAGTTCGGAGAGCGGGTCGAGCAGGCCGAGGTCGCGCCGGATCAGCCGTTGGTCGGCGGCGCCGTCGTAGCCGTCGTAGCCGTCCGGTCCGCCGGTGCCGCCGTACTGGTCGGCACCGGAGCCGGCCGGGTCGGGCCCGAAGGGCGAGGCGGGGGTGAGGAGTTGGCGCCGGAGCCGCATCGCGTGGTGGCGGGCGATCAGCCGGTCGTACTCGGCGGTGGTGCCGCTGGTGGTGTTTCCGCTGGTGGTGGTGTCCATGACCCGCCCAGTCAATCGCCGCCCGGTTACCGGCGAGAAGGGCCGATGGCCCCGATCGGACCCGGGACCATCGACCCCTTGACGGAAGGGCCCGGCGGGAAGGCCCGGCCGGAGGGCCTGCCAGGAAGGCCCCCGCGGCGCTACCGGGCAGGATCGGCCTGGGTCGCCTCGACGGGCTCGGGGTGGAACTCGGTGGCCGCCCAACTGGCCAGCAGGCGCAGGGATTCGGCGGAGCTGGAGCCGGGCTCGGCATGGTAGGTGACGAGCACCTGGTCGACGTCCCCGGCCGGGCGCAGCGTCTCGTACTGGAGGTTGAGCCGGCCGACCACCGGGTGGTGCAGCCGCTTGGTGCCGTGGCCCTTGTCCTGGATGCTGTGGGCGGCCCAGAGGCGGCGGAAGTCGGCGCTCTTGAGGGAGAGTTCGCCGATCAACGAGGCGAGCCTGGGGTCGTCCGGATCCCGCCCGGCGTCCAGCCGCAGCATGCCGACGACGTCGGTGGCCTTGCCGTCCCAGTCCTCGTAGAGCTCGCGGGCCGACGGGTCGAGGAAGAGCTGCCAGGCCATGTTGCGCTGCTCGGGCGGCATCGCGGCGAAGTCGCCGAGCAGGGCGGTGCCGAGCCGGTTCCAGCCGATGATGTCCAGGCGCCGGCCGAGGACGTACGCGGGCACGCACTCCATCGCGTCCAGGAGCTGCTGGAGCGCGGGCCGGACCCGCTGCGGGCGGGCGGCGGCCCGGCCGGGGCGGCGGCGGGCGGGCTTGGTGAGCCGGCCGAGGTGCTCGCGCTCGGCGGGGCTGAGCCGCAGCACGCGGGCGATGGCGTCCAGGACGGCGGCGGAGACGCTCTCGCCGTGGCCCTGTTCGAGCCGGGTGTAGTAGGCGGTGCTGACTCCGGCGAGCAGGGCCAGCTCCTCGCGGCGCAGGCCGGGCACCCGCCGCCGGGTGGTGCTGTCCGGCAGGCCCACGTCCTCGGGCCGCAGCCGGGCGCGGCGGGATCGGAGGAACTCGCTGAGTTCGGTGCGCTGGTCCATGCCTGCAGTATGCGGGGGATCCGGGCGGCGGGGGCGGGGGCAAGGGTGATACTGCCGTGCGTACGTTCCGCGGTCGTACGTCCGGGGTCCCTACGCGTGGCGTACGTACGAAGAGCTCTGGTCTGGCTGGTCGCGCCGCACCGGCGCAGGCTGGAAGCATGACGAACTCGACGAACGCAACGACGACGAGCACCACCGAGGGCACCACCCGCACGGTCGCCGCCTACGCCGCGGCGCGGCCCGACTCCCCCCTGGAGAAGACCACCGTCACCCGCCGGGCGGTGGGCGAGCACGACATCGTGATCGACATCAAGTTCTGCGGCATCTGCCACTCCGACATCCACCAGGTCGGCGAGGACTGGGGCACCGGCATCTTCCCGATGGTCCCGGGCCACGAGATCGCCGGCGTGGTCACCGAGGTCGGCGCGGGTGTCACCCGCTGGCAGGCCGGCGACCGGGTCGGAGTCGGCTGCATCGTCGACTCCTGCCGGGAGTGCGACAACTGCCGGGCCGGCCTCCAGCAGTACTGCACCGGCCAGGGCGGCACCGTCTTCACCTACAACAGCGTCGGCCACGACGGCCTGCCGACCCACGGCGGCTACTCCTCGAAGCTGGTCGTCGACGAGGCGTACGCGCTGCGCATCCCCGACAACCTGCCGCTGGACGCCGCCGCGCCGCTGCTGTGCGCCGGCATCACGCTGTACTCGCCGCTCGCGCACTGGGGTGCCGGGCCGGGCAAGAAGGTCGCGATCGTGGGCCTCGGCGGGCTCGGCCACATGGGCGTGAAGCTCGCCCACGCCATGGGCGCGGAGGTCACCGTGCTCAGCCAGTCGCTGCGCAAGCGCGAGGACGGGCTGAAGCTCGGCGCCGACCACTACCGGGCCACCTCCGACCCGGCCACCTTCACCGAGCTCGCGGGCACCTTCGACCTGATCGTCAACACGGTCTCCGCCGACCTCGACCTGAGCGCCTACCTCGGCCTGCTGCGCACCGACGGCACCATGGTGCAGGTCGGCGCGCCGGAGAAGCCGGTCACGGTGAACGCGCACGCGCTGCTCTCCGGCCGCCGTTCGCTGGCCGGCTCGATGATCGGCGGGCTGCCGGCCACCCAGGAGATGCTGGACTTCTGCGGCGAGCACGGCATCACCGCGGAGATCGAGCTGATCCGCGCCGAGCAGATCAACGAGGCCTACCAGCGGGTGCTGGCCGGCGACGTCCGGTTCCGCTTCGTGATCGACGCCGCGACGATCTGACCGTGACCGTCACGGCCTGACCCGCCTGACCCTGCACTCCCCCGTGCCCCGACGCCCCGCCCCCTGGTGCTCTCCCATCACCAGGGGGCGGGCGCCGTCGGGGCGCCTCGGGCTAGACCCCGGCCGGGTCGGCCCCGGCCCCGGCCGTGCCCGCTCGGGACGACCGGCGTTCCTGGCGCCGGTCCTCCCGCCGTTGCCGCCCCCGGCGCAGCGGCTGATCGGGCAGCCAGCCGAAGGTGAGGCAGGCGCCCACCAGTCCGAGCAGCATCCCGATCACGAAGCCGCCCAGGTTGGAGGTGAGCCAGCTCGCCAGCGCGGCGAGCACGGCGAGGACGGAGTAGAACAGCCGCTGAGCCGGGTTGAACAGGATCAGCAGGCCGCACAGCACCATCACCGCCGGCACCAGGTAGCCCGCCAGCCCCTGCATCCCGATGTGCAGGACGACGGGCAGCGGGGCACGCAGGGTGAACAGGATCTCGGCGCCGCCGAACAGCACCAGCAGCCCGCCCCAGAACGGCCGTTGGCCCCGCCAGTCGCGTTTGACCGGTCGGGTGGTGGCGGGAGCGGGGGCGGGAGCCGTCCCCACGGCCCCCTCCGCGACGCCCTCGCCGGAACCGGCCGGCTCCGGTACGGACTCCGTCATGGTCAGCAGCCCTGAGAGCTGAAGCTCAGCCGCAGGTTGGGCAGTTTGAACCCGACGGCGGTGCTCGCGTAGTTGTGCTGCTTGAGGTGCGTCAGCACGACGGTGTCGGCCTGCTGCCCGAAGACGCCCGGGTTGCCCTTGCCCGCGTTGCCGGCCTTGGTGTACGTGCTGGCGTCGCCGCCGATCTCGATGTTGGTGAACTCCGCGTCACCGGACAGCATGTCGGAGTCGGTGGTGAGGTCGGTGGCGGCGACGGGGGTGCCGGCGTCGCCGGCGTGGATCACCAGGTTGACGCCGCCGAGGTCCACGCTCTGGCACAGGTTGGTGATCTCGGCCTTCTTGATCGCCGAGACCGCGACCAACACCTGACCGCCGGTGGAGCCCTGGTTGGGGCTGTCGGGGATCATCGAGTCCAGGCTGCCGAACTGGGCGAAGCCCTTGCCGTCGAGCTTGTCCGCGGTGATCGTGAACGGCATGCCGCTGATGGAGAACTGGGCGGCGAGTACGCCCTGGGCGGTGAGGGCCATCAGGACGGCGCCCGCGGCGACGGCCGGAACGGCCATCCAGGCGCTGCGCTTGAGCCGTACCCGCCCTCTCCTGCTGCCGGTCGGCGTCTCCGGGGTCTCGGCCGCGGCGGCGGCGTCCTCGGACATGGCCATGTGTGCTCCCTGTTGGGTGGGTGGGATGTGCAGGCACTGGCACGGTGCCCTGGCGCGGACAGCGTTCCACGGCCCGACCGGGCCACCCGCCCCTCGGCAGCGGGGCGGGCACGGTCAAGCCGCGCTTTGAGTAACTGGGAAGCTACTGCCCGGTAGTGGCCGGGTCAATACGGGTGCACGAAGGATCTTCACCGATCGGAAACCCGAGCCGGACGGCCGCCTGCGCCGGGCCGAGGAAGGGCGCGAGACAGAACATGCTCAACACCGGAAGGAGCTCCGGAAGTTGAACCGTCCGGCCGGAGTCGATCCGCCGGTAGAGCGCGCTGTAGACCCCGCCCACCACGGCATCCACCAGCTCCACCACCCGCACACCGACCGGCGGTTGGGGCACCTCGGCGAAGAACGCCCGGAACCGGGTGAGGAGTTGGTCCCGCTCACGGCGTCCGGCCGGTCCGACCGCCTCGATCTCGATCACCGCCATGGTCGCGAAAGCCGGTGTCCCCGCCAGCAGATGGAGCATCGCGCCGAGCGCCTGCCGGATCCCGGCGCACCAGTCGGACTCCGCCGCGAAGGCCGCCGCCATCCGCCGGAGCACCACTCCGGTACCGTGCCGGTGCGCGGCCAGGAAGGCGTCCTCCTTGCCGCTGAACAACTCATAGAAGACCGGCCTGGTCACCCCGGCCGCGCGGCAGATGTCGCTGACCGTGGCGTGCTGGTAGCCGCGCGCGGCCACCGTCTGGACCAGACCGTCGAGCAGCCGCTCGCGCTGGGTCGCGGCCACCACGCCCGGGGGCAGCCGGCTCGGGCCGCGCTTGATGGACCGGGCCGGGTCACGACCGGCCCGCGCGCCCGGCAGCAGGATCACGTCGGCACTTCGGAGGTGTTTCCGTTCCATCACCAACTCCTGTTACCTGTATTGACATTGACGCAACATCGGGTTTACAACACTGACAGGTTTCCAACCGGTGGGCGACCCTGTCACCACCGGACGACCTCCAGGGGCTCCGGCGGCCCCGGGCGAACAGCCCGGGCCACGGGACCACGAGCGGACGCAGGCCCGCGGCGGTGGCAGCCGCCGACGTGCACTCCTGCACTCGCAGCGCACGTCCGCACCTTCACACCGCTGTGCCGTACGAGCGGGCCCGTGGCGCCGGGCCCGCCGCACCACGGCCCCGCGAAGCCCCCGGTACGCCATGCCCACGCACCTCCCCCGCCGTGCACGCCACCACACCCGCACCGCGGGCCACCCCCACCCGTCTCCGCACGGAGAGAGGTCACCCTCATGCGCTTTCGCCGTACGCTCGGTACCGCCGCCCTCGCCGCCCTCGCCTTCACCTGCGCCGCCGTCGCACCCGCCCAGGCCGACGGCTCCGCGGTGCTGACCACCGGCAGCAGCAGCGGCCCGGACGTCGCCGTCGGCGACGTCCTCACCGCCAGCCTGGTCTCGGGCACCGCCGCCACCTTCTACAGCAGCGCCAGCGGCACGAGCGGCATCAGCTGCGCCAACTCGGCCTTCTCCGCCACCGTGACGGCCAACCCGGCCGCCCCCGGCAGCGCGGTCGAGCAGCTCAACACCCAGACCTTCGGCTCCTGCTCCTCCAACGTCCTCGGCGTCACCGGCGTCAAGAGCATCACCGTCAACAACCTGCCGTTCACCAACACCGTCGGCGACGGCCCCGGCAACCCGGTCGCCCTCACCCCCGGCGCGGCCGGCGCGATGAAGACCACGGTGGTGCTCAACACCATCCTCGGCAGCATCAACTGCGTCTACCAGACCACCACCGGGATCAACGGCACCACCTCGAACACCGGCAACACCATCGGCTTCTCCTCCCAGCCGTTCAACCTGGTCTCCGGCTCGGGCCTGTGCTTCTCGACCGGCTGGTTCAGCGCCACCTACGGCCCGGTCACCGACACCTCGGTGGCGGGCAGCCCGCTCATCTTCGTCAACTGACGACCCGAGGGGCACGCACCACCTGACGTCGAGTCAGACGTCGTCAACCGACGGCCGAGACCGGCGGGAACAGACGGGCGGTGTACGGCGGCCGTGGTCGCCGTACACCGCTCCGGCGCGCCCGCGCGCCCGCCAGGTGATCCGGCAGCACGCCACGACCCCGGCCCCGCGCCGCGCCACCCCGCCGAAGCCCCGAGACAGCGAAGTGACCGGCCGGTAGGGTGCTGCCGCACGGACAGGGCGGACAGGAACGGGGCGGGCAGATGAGCGGCGACGGCACGGGGTTCTTCGCATCGGTGGCGGACACCGCCGACCAGCTGGCCGCCACCGGCTACCTGGCCTCCACCGCCGTGGCCACCACCGTCTTCCTCGCCGACCGGCTCGGCAAGCCGCTGCTGGTCGAGGGCCCCGCCGGGGTCGGCAAGACCGAACTCGCCAAGGCGGTGGCCGCGATCGGCCGGGCCCGGCTGGTCCGGCTCCAGTGCTACGAGGGCATCGACGAGGCCCGCGCCCTCTACGAGTGGAACCACGCCAAGCAGCTGCTGCGGATCACCGCCGGCCGCGACGAGAGCTGGGACGAAGCCCGCACCGACATCTTCGGCGAGGAGTTCCTGCTCACCCGCCCGCTGCTCACCGCCATCCGCGGCGACGAGCCCACCGTGCTGCTGATCGACGAGATGGACAAGGCCGACGTCGAGGTGGAGGCGCTGCTGCTGGAGGTGCTCAGCGACTTCCAGGTCACGGTGCCCGAACTCGGCACCATCGCCGCGAGCCGCCGCCCCTTCGTGCTGCTCACCTCCAACGCCACCCGCGAACTGTCCGAGGCGCTGCGCCGACGCTGTCTCTTCCTCCACCTCGACTACCCGGACGCCGAGTTGGAGCGGCAGATCGTCCGGCTCAAGGTGCCCGGCCTGGACGACACGCTGGCCGCCTCGCTGGTCCGGGTGGTCGGCGCGCTGCGCGCGATGGACCTGCGCAAGGCGCCGTCCGTCGCCGAGACCATCGACTGGGCCCGCACCCTGCTGGCGCTCGGCGCGGACACCCTCGACGAGGCGGTCGTCCAAGAGACCCTCGGGGTGATCCTCAAGCACCAGGACGACATCCGGAAGGCCGCACGGAAGCTCACCGTCGCATGACCACCGCCCCACCGCCGGCCGACACCGCCGCCCGGCTCACCGGCCTGGTCCGCGCGCTGCGCGGGCACGGCCTGCGGATCGGCCCCGCCGAGACGGTCGACGCGGCCGCCGTCCTCGACGTCCTCGGGCTCGCCGACCGCGAGCAGATGCGGGCCGGCCTGGCCGCCGCGCTGCTGCGATCGGACACCCAACGGGCCGCCTTCGACGCCACGTTCGACCTGTTCTTCCCGCTCGGCGTCGGCACCCCCGAGGCCGTCCGCGCCGACCCGCCCGCACTCCCGGACGACCCCCGGCCGCCGCGCCCCGGCCGGCCCGACCCGCTGCGCGACGACCTGCGCGAGCGCCTCGCCGCAGCCCTGGCCGCCGACGACCGGGCCGCCCAGGCCCGGCTGGCCGGCGAGGTGGTGGAGGCCCTGGGCCGGTACGGCGCCGGAGCCACGCCGGCCTCGGACGGCTGGTCGGCCCACCAGGCGCTCGGCCGGCTCGCCCCCGAGACGCTGCTCGCCCGGATCCTCGCCGCCCTGCGCGAGCAGGCCACCGCCCCGGACCTGTCCGACCGCGTCCTCGCGGACGAGATCCGCCGCCGCATCCAGGACTTCCGCGCCCTGGTCGCCACCGAGGCCCGCCGCCGGGTCGCCGAACTGCGCGGCGCCGAGCGGATCGCCGAACGCGCCGTCGCACCCACCGCCGACCGGATCGACTTCCTCGCCGCCGGCCGCGACCAGCTCGCCGAACTGCGCCGCACCGTCCACCCGTTGGCCCGCAAGCTGGCCACCCGGCTGGCCGCCCGGCGCCGCCGCGCCGCACGCGGACAGATCGACCTGCGCCGCACCCTGCGCCGCTCGCTGTCCACCGGCGGGGTGCCGCTGCGCCCGGCCTACCGGCTGCGCCGCCCGGCCCGGCCGGAACTGGTGCTGCTGTGCGACGTCTCCGGCTCGGTGGCCGGATTCGCCGACTTCACCATGCTGCTGGTGCAGGCGATGAGCGAACAGTTCAGCAAGGTAAGGGTGTTCGCCTTCGTGAACCGCACCGCCGAGGTCACCGCCCTGCTGGCGCGCGGCGACGCCGACCCGGCCCGGCTCGCCGCCCGGATCCTCACCGAGGCCAAGGTGATGGGCCACCACGGCAACAGCGACTACGGCTCCGCCCTGGGCGAGTTCGCCGAACGGCACCTGGACGCGGTCGGCCCGCGCACCAGCGTGCTGATCCTCGGCGACGCCCGCACCAACCACCGCGACCCGAACCTGGACGCGCTGCGCCGGATCGCCGGCCGGGCCCGGCGGGTCCACTGGCTCAACCCCGAGCAGCCCGCCCTCTGGCCGACCGGCGACTCCGCCGCAGCCGCCTACGCGGGCGTCGTGGAGATGCACTCCTGCCGCAACGCCCGCCGCCTCGGCGAACTGATCGCCCGCCTGCTGCCGGTCTAGGGAGCTTCCGAGTCCGTTGCCGTGGCGGCCGAAGCCTGGGCCTACGCCTGAGCCTGAGCCTGAGCCTGGGCCTGCGCCTGCGCCTGCGCCCGGGCCTCCTCGGCCGCCACCTGCGCGGCCCTGGCGGCCAGCGGGTTGATGTCGGCCCGGCGCGCCGACTGCATGGCCGTCAGCCGCTGGACCACCACGATCGCCGCGACGGCCGCGACCAGGCGCAGCACCGAGCCGGCGGCCTCCACCCGAATGGTCTCGCGCAAGTCCCCCAGGCTGGCGAGCACCGTCACGTCCACGTACTTCATCTTCGAGTTGGCGATCCGGTTGACCACCAGCGCGCCGATCCAGGTGGACCACCACAGGACCAGGACCTTCTCCGACACCGCGCGACGCCGTCCCTCCGCGTCCAGCGGAGCGCTCGCCCGCCAGCAGTCCACCATCAGCTGCCAGGGGAACCAGAGCAGGACGACCGGGGTGACCCAGGCCCCGATGGTCCAGCCGCGTCCGAGGCGGTGCCCGTTCGGCAGCAGCAGGTCGGCATTCTGGCGGATGCGGTAGAACCAGATGATGAACAGCACGGCGGTGACCATCATCAGCGGAATGACGGCTTTGTCCAGCCCGTTCGCCAGGGAGTCCAGGGCATCGAATTCGTCAAGGCCGATGTCGCCCGAGCCGTCCACCAACCGGCCCAACAGGACATCGCCCCAGACGTCGGCCACGACCGCCGCCGCCGCCAACACCGCGTTCAACCCCAGCAGGACGTAGACCGCCACGGCAAGGCCGTTCGCCGGTCGGAGCGCCGCCGCCCAGCCCGGGGCCGCCTCCGCGCAGCCGAAGCAGCGTCGGCTCTCGGTCCCCGCGGGACGCGCCCCACACGCCACACACACCATCAGATCGTCAACTCCTGGAATCGCCGCGTGCTCGGACTCGCACGCCGGTGCCGCCAGCGCCCCGACCGGGGCGGGCGCGCCGACTCTAGGGGATCACCGACGTCTGCTGCCAGCAGGATTTCGCAGCTCAGAGGCGGTATCGCCAGATAAACGACAGATCGCGCGGGAATCGAGCCCCGGGGAACCGACTCCGGCTCACCACCCCCACCCCGCGCGCCCGTCCCGATCGAGACGGGTGTGCGGTCGACGGGCCCCGGGCGCAGGACCGGTGAAGGGGTGCGAGCGTCCTGGGGAGGTCGAACGCGGCGTCAGGCCGAGGGGACGGGCAGCAACCGGTAGGCGTCCCCGTCCGTGAGCACGCGGCCGGCGGTGGGCGGCGCGAAGTGGGTGCCGAGCAGGAGGGTGTCGGTGTCGGCGAGGGAGCCGAGGAGCTTGCGGCGCGAGGCCTCGGACTGCCGCGGGTCGATGTCGACGCAGGCGCCGATGGCGGGGTGGGCGAGCTGGACCGGGTGGTGGATGCAGTCACCGGTGATCAGCGCCGCCTCGCCCCGGCTGGTCAGTTCGACGGCGACGTGGCCGGGGGTGTGACCGGGGGTGGGGATCAGGCGCAGGCCCGGGGCGATCTCGACACCCTCGGCCGGGACGTCGACGAGGTCCAGCAACCCGGCCCGCTCGACCGGGATCACGGAGTCGAGGAACATCTGTCGGCGCGCCTCCTCCAGGTCGTACCCGGCCCAGAACTCCCGCTCGGCGCGGGAGGTGAGGTAGCGGGCGTGGGGGAAGGTGGGGACCCACTCGCCGTTCACCTCCCGGGTGTTCCAGCCGACGTGGTCGGCGTGCAGGTGGGTGAGGATCACCAGGTCGACGGAGTCCGGGGGGAAGCCGGCGGCGGTGAGGCGCTCCAGGTAGTCGGTCCGCAGGTGGCGCCAGGCCGGGTTGGCCCGCTCCTTGCCGTTGCCTATGCCGGTGTCGACGAGGACGCGCAGCCCGCCCACGGTGAACGCGAAGCTGTGGCTGTCGAGGTGCAGGACGCCCTCGTGGTCGGCGAAGTGGGGGTGCAGCCAGTCGTGGCCGGTCACCACCTCGGGGGTGGCCTCGGGCAGCAGCCAGGGCCCGGTCGCGGGTGGCAGGAGGGTCTCGTCGATGCGGTGGACGGTGACGCCGCCCACCGTCCAGACGGGGGCGGGGGCGTCGGACGTGGCGCTGGACATGGGGGCTCCTCCCGTAAACGCAATCCGTTTGCGTTAAGCCATCGTAGGACCTACAGTCTGGCTAACGCAAACGGTTAGCTTTTGCTGCGGGCGCCATCTCGCGCCAGCCCCGATCAGGAGAGAACGCCCATGTCCTCCGCCGAACGCCCCTCAGGCGAACCACCCACCACCGACCTCACGCCGCCCGAGGCCGCCCGCTGGGCCGCCCGGGCCGGGCTCCCCCTGCCCGCCGACCGCCACGACGCGGTCGCGGCCACCGCCAACCAGCTGCTCTCCGTCGTCGCGGTCCTGCGGGAGCTGGACTTCGGGGACACCCCGCCCGCGAGCGCCTACCGCGCGGAAAGCGCCCACGACACGGAAGAGGAGGAGCGCGATGCGGCCGTATGAGCTCTCCCTCGCCGCCGCCGCGGAGGAGATCCGGGCCCGGCGACTGTCCCCCGTCGAACTGGTGGACTCGGTCCTCGACCGCATCGAGCAGGTAGAACCGCACCTCGGCGCCTACGTCGCGGTCACCGCGGAGCGGGCGCGCCGGGCGGCCCGCGAGGCCGAGCAGGAAGCGGCGCGCGGCCTGCACCGGGGACCGCTGCACGGCGTGCCGATGGGGCTCAAGGACCTGATCGACGTCGCCGGGCTCGCCACCACGGCCAGTTCCCGGGTCCGCGCCGACCACCGCGCGCAGACCGACAGCACGGTCGCCGCCCGCCTGGCCGCGGCCGGCGCGATCCTGGTCGGCAAGACGCACACCCACGAGTTCGCGTACGGCCTGACCACCCCGCAGACCGGCAACGCCTGGGACCGCGAGCGGGTCGCCGGCGGCTCCAGCGGCGGATCCGCCGTCGCCGTCGCCGCGGGCGCCGCGACCTTCGCGCTGGGCACCGACACCGGCGGCTCGATCCGGGTGCCCGCCGCGCTCAACGGGGTCGTCGGCCTCAAGCCGACCTACGGCCTCGTCCCCCGCCACGGCGTCACGTCCCTGTCCTGGTCGCTGGACCACGTCGGCCCGATCGCCCGGACCGTCGAGGACACGGCCCTCGTCCTGGACGCCCTCGCCGGACACGACCCGCGCGACCCCGCCTCGCTGGCCGCCCCCGCCGTGGACCACCGGCCGGGCGCGGGCACGGACCTGGCGGGGCTGCGCGTCGGCGTGCCGCGCAGCTACTACTTCGACCACGTCGACGCGGAGGTGGAGGCCGCCGTCCGGCGCGCCATCGGGCACCTGGAGGCACTCGGCGCACGACTCGTCGACGTCGACATCCCGATGACCCGCTACCTCCAGGCGACCCTGTGGGGGCTGGTGGCACCGGAGGCCGCCGCCTACCACGAGCACTCCCTGCGGGCGGTGCCCGAGCTGTACCAGGCGGACGTCCGTGTCCTGCTGGAGGCCGGCGAGCTGATGACCGCCGGGGACTACCTGCGCGCCCAGCGCTCCCGGACGCTCATGCGGCGGGAGTGGGCCCGGATGCTGGAGGAGGTCGACGTGATCGCCGCCCCGACCGTCCCGGTCACCGCGGTACGGGCCGACCAGGAGACCGTCACCTGGCCCGACGGCACGGTCGAGGGCGTCCCCGACGCCTATGTGCGGCTGTCCGCCCCCGCCAACATCACCGGGGTGCCCGCCCTGTCCGTCCCGGTCGGCCGGGACGCGGCGGGCCTGCCGATCGGCATGCAGCTGCTCGGCCGGCCGCTCGGGGAGCGCACGCTGCTGCGGGTCGGCCACGCCTACGAGCGGACGCAGCCCGCGCGGGCGCTCGCGCCGGCGGTCTGAGAACAGCAGGCGGGCCGGGCCGAACGACGCCGGCCCGCCGCTCGGCTCCGAGGCGGGCACCCCGGCACCCCGGCACCCGTAAACGCAAGGATTGTGCTTTAAGGTGTTTATCATGAGTCGCAAACAGATGGTGCGCCCCGGCGGGCGCAGCGCCCGGGTCCAGGCATCGGTGCACACCGCTGTGCGTGAACTCCTCGCCGAGGTGGGCCGCGACGCGCTGACGGTGCCGCTGGTCGCGCAGCGCGCGGGCGTCACCCCGTCGACGGTCTACCGCCGCTGGGGCGACCTCCAGGAGCTGCTGTCCGACGTCGCGGTGGAGCGCCTGCGGCCCGACGCGGCACCGGAGGACCTCGGCGACCTGCGGTCCGACCTGACGGCCTGGGCCGAGCAGTTCCTCGACGAGATGGCCTCCCCCTCGGGCCGCGCCTACATCCGCGACGCCCTGCTCGGCGACCCGGACGGCGGCAACGCCGGCCAGTGCTCGGACTACGCGGCCGAACAGGTCGACGCCGTGCTGAGCCGGGCGGGCGGCCGCGGGGAGGACACCCCCGCCGTCGAGGCGGTCATGGACGGCGTCGTCGCCCCCCTGATGTACCGCATCCTCTTCCGCCCGGCCGGCCTCGATCCCGCGTACGCACGCCGACTCGTGGCCGAACTCCTCGACCCGTACGGGGCCGGTCCGTCGAGCGGATGACCGTTCGCCGGGCGGATGATCGTTCGCCGGGCGAGGACGGGCAGCTCAAGTCATGAACGGGCAGCTCAAGTTATAAGCTGCTGCGGGACGTTCACGAGCCCGGCCGGTGGTCGGGACCTCGCCTGGGAGGAAGCGTCGTGGGGAAGAAGATCCCGGTCCGGACCGGATGCCAGAACTGTTCGCGGTGCACCGGCTCGATCGGCGGCAACGCGGCCCGCAAGACGGTGCGGGGTACCGGGGTGGCGCTCGGTGCGGTGGTCACCGTCGGCCTGAGCCTCCTCTTCATCCGGAGGTGCCGCGCCTGCGACCACCCCATGGGCAGCCACCACCACCACTGATCGCGCCGCCGGACCTCCGCCACCCGGCTCCGACCCGGCACCCGGGCCGGAACCGGGCGGGCGTCAGGCGTCCAGGTGCTTGAGGAAGTCGAGCAGCGCCTCGTTGACCTCCGCCGGGCGCTCCTGCTGCGTCCAGTGCCCCGTGTCCGGCAGCCGGACGTGACGGTGCAGCTTGGGCACCCGGCTCAGCAGGTGGGCCAGCACCGCCGGCGGGACGAGCGCGTTCACCATGTCCTGTTCGCCGGCCACGTACAGCGCCGGCACGTCGATCGTCACGCCGTCGAAGGCGGCCATCAGTTCGGCGTTGCGGTCAATGTTCCGGTACCAGTTGAGCCCGCCGGTGAAGGCGTGCTCGCCGTGCAGGGCGTAGTCGGCCGCGAGGGCGTCGATGTCCGCCTCGGTGAGCCAGGCCGGCAGCTGCGCCGGCTCCGGGATGCTGTCCAGCAGGGCCTTGCCCTCCGGGACGACCCACGGCTGCGGCTTCCCCTCGCGGAGCAGGCCACCGCCCAGGATGCGGCGGAAGCTGGACTTCACGTCGGCCGCCAGTTCGGCGTCGGCGCGGCCCGGCTCCTGGAAGTAGATCTGGTAGAAGCCCTCGCCGAAGTTCTCCCGGGACTCCCGCAGCGGCCGCGGCCCGCCGGCCAGCGGCGGCACGCTCAGCCCGGCGACCCCGCGCACCAGGTCCGGCCGCAGCGCGGCGGTGGCCCAGGCGACCGGCGCGCCCCAGTCGTGCCCGACCACGACGGCCCGCTCCTCGCCGAGCGCGCCGATCAGCGCCGTGACGTCGCCGACCAGGTGCAGCAGGGAGTACGCGTCCACCCGCTCGGGCTGCTCGCTGCGGGCGTAGCCGCGCTGGTCGGGGGCGACGACCCGGTAGCCGGCCGCAGCGAGCGGGGCGAACTGGTGGCGCCAGGAGTGCCAGCTCTCGGGGAAGCCGTGCAGCAGCAGGACCAGCGGGCCCTCGCCCTGTTCCGCGACGTGCAGACGGACGCCGTTCACCTCGACGTGGCTGTGCTTGATCGCGTCGTTCAAGTCCCGCTCCCGGTCCGGTGGAAGGGCCGGCGCATCCGCTTCGCCCCGGTCCTGCCCGGCACAACACCGCCGGGAGCGCGGGGTATTCCCGCCGGCCCCGGGGAAACGACCGAGGCCGCCCCGGAACTCCGGGACGGCCTCGGCGCGGTGATGGAAGGTCAGTTCACCGTGTAGCTGTACGGGATCGCCGCGAGCACCGAACCGGTGGTGCCCAGGGTGTTGTTGGCGGTCGCCACCGAGCTGGGGGCGGACACCAGGTACAGCACGCCGTGGACGGTGCTGCCCTTCGGACCGGTCGGAGTGACGGTCACCTGGAGCGAGCCCTTGCCGCCCGACGGGACGGTCACCGGGTTGGCGGCCGGGGCCGAGGCGTTGACCGCCAGGGCGTACGGGTCACCGGTGCTGGAGGTCAGCGCCGGGTCGAACGCCTGGGTGTGCGCGGTCGCGGTGATGGTGGCGGTGCCGGCCGGGGCGCCGGCGGTGCCGAACGGGCCGACCTGCTGCAGGAAGGTGCCCCACACGCCGGGGAGGACCGGCTGCGACGCGCTGCCGTTGTCGGTCACGACCGAGATGGTCGAACCGTCCTGGGCCTTCTTCAGGTCGCCGAAGAGGTCCGGCGAGCCGGTGGTGCCGGACAGCTCCAGGTGGGCCGGCGTCGAGGAGGCCGCCACCGCCTTCAGCTGGTCGGTGCCCGGCGGGACGAGGAAGGACGGCACCGCGGAGGTGAGGCTCAGCGGCAGGGTGACCGTCGCGGAGGCGCCCTGCGGCACCAGCGGGAGGTCGGTGCGGCGGTCCAGGCGGCCGTCGGCCGAGATCTTCTGGGTGGCGACGGTGTTGTTGGTGTAGTTCACCTGGACGGTGACCGGCTTGCCGGCCGCCAGCTTGGCGTGCGGGTCGTTCGGCAGGCCGGCGGCGGTGGCGACGTTCTGGTTGAACGCGACGGTGCCGGCGAAGTCCTGGGCGAGCTCCTGGCCGCTGACCGGGCCGAGCACGTTCAGGACGAACCGCCAGCGGCCGGCGGCCGGGTTGACGGTGGTGGCCGAGACGCCGGCGGTGGTGCCGGTCAGGTTGCCCTGCGCGTCGAGCAGGCCGTTGCCCTCGATGTCGATCGGGGTGCCGTTCGGGCTGATCAGCGCGCCCTGCATGAGCAGCTTCGGGTCCTTGGCGACGGTGACGCCGACCCGCAGGTCCTTCTGGCCCTTCGGGACGTCGAAGGCGTACGCGAAGCTCTGCGTCGGCGAGGCGTTGCGGCCGTTGCCACCGGTGATGGTGCCGGTGAAGGTGCCCTTGCCCTGGTTGACCGGGACGAGGCTGCGCAGCACGACCGGAACGCTGGTGGCGGTGCCGTTGGAGCTGGCGACGGTGATCGCCTGGCTGGAGTCGCCACTGGTGCCCGGGGTGGTGAGCTGGACCTTGAGGGTCTTGGTCTCACCCGGCTTCAGGTCCGCGACGCTCGGGCTGACGGCGCCGGCCGGCACCGCACGCTGGGTGGCGGTGCCCAGCTGGACCGCGCCGTTGTAGCCGGCCTTGCCCGCCGGGGTGTACAGGACGGCGGTCCACTCGCCGGCCACCGGGTGCGGGACGTCCACCAGGCCGAAGTCGGCCGGGGTGGCGCCGCCCTGCGGACGGGTGTTGGTCTCGAAGCGGCCCGACGGGTCGAGCAGCGTCATGCGGACCACGGAGCCGTTGGTGACCGGGCTGGCCGCACCCTGCCAGGCGATCGACGCCGCGAGGCGGTCGGCGCCGGCCGGGACGGTGAACTTGACCTGCTTCTGCACCCAGGTGGCGCCGTTGGTGGCGTACTTGAAGGTGTCGGTGGAGGCCGTGTCCAGCTGGACGGTCTGCTGGTTGCTCGACTGCGGCACGAAGGTGCGGGTCGCGCCGCTGACCGTCTGCGGGGCGGAGCTGGTGTTGGTGACGGTCACGTCGGCGGTGTGGGTCGAGCCGGGGTTGCCGGCGATGTCGACCTGACCGGTGGTGACGACGACAGTCTTGCTGTCCGACGCGCCGGAGCCGGCGTGGTAGCCGCGGGCGGCCTCGACGGCGGCGCGGACGTTCAGCAGGCCGGCGCCCTGCTCCTCGGCCGGGACGCCGAGGTCCTGGGCGGTGCCGGTGATGAACTTCTTCACCAGCGCCGGGGCGGGCGACTGGCCGTTGTGGGTGTCGCGGTAGGCCTGGATGACCAGGGCCGCGGCGCCGGTGACGAACGGCGCGGCCTGGCTGGTGCCGCCGAACGACTGGATCGGCGAACCCTGGCCGCTGAAGCCGGTGCAGTCGGTGTACTTGCTGGTGTCGGGCGAGCAGAGCGCCCAGTCCGACTCGCCCGGCGCGACCAGGTCGACCGTGCGGCCGGCCTGGGTGAAGCCGCCCGAGGAGAGCGCGGAGATGCGGTTGTTGCTCCAGGTCTTGTTGGAGAACTGGGCGGCCGCGTAGCCGGTCTGCTGGTAGTTCTGGTTGTCCGTGGAGGCGCCGACCGCGATCACGTTCGGGTCGGTGGCCGGGGTGCCGATGGTGCCGCTGATGCCCGCGTCGCCGGTGGAGACGGAGACGGTGACACCGGCCTTGACGGCCTGGTCGTTGAAGAGCGAGATGGTGTCGTGCGCGCCGCTGTCCGGGGTGACGTTGCCGCCGAAGGACTCGTTCAGCACGTCGACCTTGGCGACCGAGACCGCGTAGTCGATGGACTGCAGGATCGACGAGTTCGACATGATCTCGCCGCCGGCCCGCAGGGCGACCAGCGAGGCGTCCGGGGCGAGGCCGCGGATGCGGATGTTGCAGCCGGCCGGCAGACCGCGCGAGGCGTTCACGAACTTCGAGACGTCGTAGACCTGGCGGCCCTGGGCGATGACCGCCGAGGCGTCGCCGAAGGCCTCCGCGCCACCGGTCGGCGCGTTCACGCCGTCGCCCGCGAAGTCCTGGTAGTCGACGACCGCGTGCGAGCCGTCGGCCCGGATGAAGTCCGGGTTGTTCGGGTCGAGGCCGTCCGCGATGTAGGCGACCTTGACGCCCTTGCCGGTGGCCAGGTCGGCCGCACCGGGCTTGCCGTCGGCGCCGACGGCGTGCGTCGAGTAGAGGCCCTCCGGCTCCAGCAGCGGCTGGGACGGGTCGGACGGGCAGATCGTGTTGGTCGCGTTCTGCTCGACGCCCTGGCCGTTGCTGCCCGAAACGGCCTGCGGGGCGGCGGCCTTGGCCGACTTGGCGCCGGCCTTGGTGTCCGCGGCGTCCTTCGCTGCCGCGGCCTTGCCGGCGGCCGGCGGCGTGACGGTGACCTGCTCGTCCGCGACGACCGAGGCGACGGCCGGGTCGGCCAGCAGCGCGGCACGCAGCGCGGGGCTCACCGTGGCCGAGAACGCGTTCCCGACCACGAAGCTCTTGATGTTGGTGCCGCCGTTGGCCTTGACCTTGTCCAGCAGCGGCGCCTGGGCGTTCGCGGCCTTCTGCTGACGGGCGCCGAGGTGGCCGCTGTCGGCCGGGGCGTCCGCTATCTGGTCCTTGAGAATCACGATCACCGGCACCGGGGTCCCGTCCGCAGACGCCACGGGGGCGTTCTGCGGGTCCGGGAGCGGAGCTGCGTTGGCACTGGACCCGAAGGTCAGGACCATGGACGCGGCGGTGACCGTGACGGCAGCCGCTAGCTGGGATTTCCGCCAGCCGATCAATGGACATCCTTTCGTCTGATGAGACGTCAGGTTGCGCGGCCCAGCGTACGCGGATCCAGGTCGGACGCGTGGTTGCTCCGGACCGCGCGTCCCGACAGCGGTCGCATTCCAGCGCATCCGACACGACCACGACAAGGGGGGAAATCCCCATTAGAAAGTAAAAAAGACCATCAGAAAGTAAAATTCACGGCAGAAATCGGGCCATGTCCGCCCCTTTTCGCTGACCAGACCCGGTCGGAACTGTCCGATCCCGGTCGGAAAAAATCGGTGGCGAACTCTGGACAGTGGCGGACCACCGCCACCTGGGACACACCGTCAGCACCGCCACACACCCTTCCCCCAGGACCCACTCTGAAACCGGACATGACAGAACGGGGACGCGTCCGCACCGGCGCTCCGGTGGCCGGAATCCCCCGGCCACCGGAGCGATCAGCACCCGATCAGCCGGCGGCCAACCGCTCCTGGGCGTCCGCCAGATCCTCGGCGGTGGGCGCGTCGTCCTGGGTCAGCCGGTGGCGCCAGTACCCGGTGAAGTCGATCGACCGCTTCGGCACGCCGCGCTCCGCCACCAGGTGGCGGCGCAGTGCCCGCACCGCGCCCGCCTCCCCCGCGAGCCAGGCGAACGGCGTGCCGGCCGGCAGCTCGGCGGACCGCACGGCCCCGGCCAGCACGACCCCGGGGGCCGCCCCGCCCCGGACCAGCCAGTGCACGGCCAGCTCGGCGCGGCCCTCCAGTGGCTGCCGCTCGGCCTCGTCCGCGACCTCGACGAACGCGAGGGCCCGGACCCCGGCGGGCAGCGCCTCGACCAGCGTCGCGATCGCCGGCAGTGCCGACTCGTCCCCGGCCAGCAGCACCCAGTCGGCAGCGGCGGCGGCCTCGGCGAGCGGGACCGGCGGGGCGTACAGCGCCGAGGGGCCGACCAGCCCGAGCCGCTGCCCGGGCTCCGCGCGCTCCGCCCAGGCGGCGGCCGGGCCGGTGTCGCCGTGCAGCACGAAGTCGATCTCGACCAGCCGGGTGCCGGGCCGGCGGCGCCGGAGGGTGAAGCTGCGCAGCAGCGGGCGCCGGGCCTCGGGGATCGCCAGGTACGCCTGGTACCAGCTCATCGGGTCGTCGCTCTGCGCGGGCAGTTCGGGCACCGTTTGGCCGGGGCGGGGGAAGCACAGCTTCACCTGCTGGTCGGGCGCCGTGCCCACGGAGTCCGCCAGGGCCTCGGCCTCGAAGGTGACCCGGGCGGTGCGCGGCGTGATCCGGCGGACCTCGACGACCTCGACGAAGGTGACGGGCAGTGTCATCGAAAAACCCCTTCGGTTGATAACCTTACGGCATAAAGAGTTGTCGCGGCCGAGGATACTTTACGCCATAAGGAGTTGCTGCATGGTCGTCTACGCCGGACAGGGCGACGCCCACCGGTCCCTGTCCCTGCTCTGGGGCACACCACCGCAACCGCACGCCGGGCGCAGCGGCCCCAAACCGGGCCTCAGCGTCGACGCGATCGTCTCCGCCGGCATCGCGGTCGCCGACGCGGACGGCATGGCGGCGCTATCGATGCGCGCCGTCGGCGAACGACTCGGCCGCACCGCCATGGCCCTCTACACCTACGTCCCGGGCAAGGCCGAACTCCTCGACCTGATGCACGACCGGGCACTCGGCGAACTACGGCTGGACGTCGCAGACTTGGACGGCTGGCGACCCGCCGTCACCGCCTGGGCCGAGGAACTGTACGCCTGCTACCTGCGCCACCCCTGGATCCTCCAGGTCTCGCAGGCCCGCCCGGTGCTCGGACCGGCCGAACTCGCCGCCATGGAAGGCCTGTTGCGCGCCCTGCAACCGGCCGCCCTCGCACCCGCGCGGCTGCACGGCGTCGTCGCGGCGCTCTGGCAGTTCGTCCGCGGCACGGCCGCCGTGGCCGCCGAATCGCGCGGCGCCGCCGCCGCGACCGGCATCGCCGACGAGGACTGGTGGACCACCCGATCCGCCCGACTCGCCGAACTGGCACCGGACTTCACCGACCGATTCCCCCTGCTGACCGCCCTCCAGGGCGCCGGCGACGGCACGCCGCAGGACCGCGACCGGGCGGCCTTCCGCACCGGGCTCGCCGTCCTGCTCGACGGCGTGGCGGCCTCGGGGGCGGGGGCTGATCAGGGCTCCGAACAGGGCTCCGATCGGGACGCGGATCAGGCTTTGGGCTGAACCGCTGATCAGCCTCGGCGGGCCGCCGGGATCGCCAGCAGGATGCCGAGCACCAGCAGAGTGGCGTACCCGGCGGTCTCATGGCCGTCCGGAACCAGGAAACGGACGAAGCCGAACAGCCGGAAGCCCCCCAGCCAGCCCGCCGCCAGGCCGGACCCGCCGCCGAGGATCAGCACGAAACCGAGATAGCCGAGCAGCGTCTTCATACCCCGAGCCTAGGCAGCTCCCGGCGCCCGGGAATCCGACTTTCGGCGCGACCCGGGGATGACCAAAGTCGTCCCGTCGCCTTCCCCCGGCCGTCCCGGCGCCGTGCCGCCCGGGGTCCGGACCGCCGTACCGCCCGGGATCCGTGCCACCCGGGATCCGGACGGAGCAGCAGGCGCGGCGGCCCGGCGGCGCCCCGGGTACGTTCGCCGTGTGCAGCAGATGCCACAGCATGTCAGCAGAGTGGCGGCGGCCGCCGCGGTGTCCACCCTGATGCTCGCCGCCGGCGCCCCGACCGCCCCCGGGCAGGACGCCGCCGGTGCGATCGGCGGCGAACGGCTCGGCCAGTCCACCGTCCAGGTCGCTCCGCTGGCCGGGGCGCCCGCGCTGCCGCCCACGTTGACCGGGCGGTCCTGGCTCATCGCCGACGCCGGCACCGGCGAGGTCCTCGCGGCCCACAACGCCCACCTCCAGCTCCCCCCGGCCAGCACCCTGAAGATGCTCTTCGCGGACACCGTGCTGCCCAAGTTCGACCGCACGACGGAGCACAAGGTCACCACGGCCGAACTGGCCAACGTCGGCGCCGGCAGCAGCCTCGTCGGCGTCAAGGAGGACCTGCCGTACCGCGTCGAGGACCTCTGGCGGGGCGTCTTCCTCAGCTCCGGCAACGACGCCGTCCACGTCCTCGCGCACATGAACGGCGGCCTCCAGCAGACCGTCGCCGAGATGCAGGCCCGCGCCCAGGCCCTGCAAGCCCGCGACACCAAGGTGGTCTCCCCCGACGGCTACGACATGGACGGCCAGGTCTCCTCCGCCTACGACCTCACCCTGTTCGCCCGCGCCGGGCTGCGCAACGCCGACTTCCGCTCCTACTGCTCCACCCGCACCGCGCACTTCCCCGGCGGACTCGACAAGCTCACCGGGCAGCGCACCAGCTTCGACATCGCCAACACCGACCGGCTGCTCGGCAAGTACCAGGGCCTGATCGGCGTCAAGAACGGCTACACCACCAACGCGGGCGCCACCTTCACCGGCGCCGCCCAGCGCGGCGGCCGCACCCTGCTGGTGACGGTGATGCACCCCGACACCCAGACCCGGGTCTACGACGAGGCGGCCGAGCTGCTCGACTGGGGCTTCGCGGCGGCCGACAAGGTCCAGCCGGTCGGGCAACTGGTGGAGGACACCGCCGCCGCCCACCCGGCCACCATCACCGGCCGGGCCGGCGCCGCCTCGTCCGCCGCCCCCGCCGCCACCGCCGGCCAGGCGCACCCGCAGGCCGTCCGGGGCAACGACCCCGGCCTCGCCCCGGCCGCCTGGACGGCCATCGCACTCGGCGCCGTCCTCGCCCTGTGGGCCGCCGCGCGCACCGCCGCCCGCCGCCGCGCCGCACTCGCCGCCGACCCGGCCGCGCTCCCCGACCCGGGCGCCACCGCCCTCGGCGGGCACCGCCACCACGGGCTGGCCCGCCGGGCCCGGGCCCTGGTCAGGCACGCCTTGCCGCGCGCCCGGCGCGAATGATCAGGCACGCCCTAGACTTCCGGCCATGACCACGCCCGACCCCGTTCCCTCCGACCGGCTCGCCCGGATCGTCAGCCTCTCCTCCGGGAGCTACCTGCTCGTCACCACCTACAAGAAGGACGGCACCACCGTGCCGACCCCCGTGTGGGTGGTGCGCGACGGCGAGGCGCTCGGCGTCTGGACCGTCGCCGACTCCTGGAAGGTCAAGCGGATCCGCAACCGCGCGGACGTCCTGGTGGGCCCCTGCGACGTCAAGGGCCGGCCGACCGGCGAGCAGTACCCCGCCACCGCCGAGATCCTCAGCCCCGAACGCACCGCCGCCTACCGCACCCTGCTGCGCCAGAAGTACGGCCTGCTCGGTGTGCTCACCCTGCTCGGCAGCCGCCTGCGCCGCGGCGAGCGCGGCACCGTCGGCATCCGGATCACCCTCACCTGACGCACCACCCGGCTGACGGGGCCCCGGTGGGTTCGCCCGGCGGCCCCGCCGGCCCGGTCACTCGCCGGGCCGGCCCTGGGAAAGGCGTGACGAGGAAGGGCGTGGGAGAGGCCATGGAGGACAGGGACGCGAACGGGACCCGGGGCGGGCTGCCGCTGCTGGTGGTGGACGGGGCCAACGTGGTCGGGTCGGTGCCCGACGGGTGGTGGCGGGATCGGCGGGGCGCCGCCGAGCGGCTGCGGGACGCGCTGGTCGCCGTCGCCGGGCAGGGCCTGCCGGAGCGGCCCGGGCCGCTGGAGGTGGTGCTGGTCGTGGAGGGCGCGGCCCGGGGCGTGGACGGACTGCCCGAGGTGCGGGTGGTCGCGGCGGCCGGCAGCGGTGACGACCGGATCGTCGAGCTGGTCCGGGCGGCCAGGGCCGAACAGCCGGACCGGGACTGCCTGGTCGTCACCGCCGACCGCGAACTGCGGGCCCGGGTCGGCGCGCTGGGCGCGGCGGTCACCGGGCCGCGCAGCGTGCGGCGTTAGAGCCGGTCCCGTTCAGTCCCGTTCAGCCCCGTTCAGTCCCGTCGCGCGCGCGGCAGGACCGAACGGGACCCGCTCCGGGGCGCGGCGGGGTCAGTCCGCCTGGGTGGCGTACATGCCCCAGTGGATCGTCTGGTCGGAGGCGGTCACCGTGAACAGGAGGTCCCGGCCGGGCCGGGCGGGGATCTCCACCGAGCCGGTGCCGGTCGCGCCGACCGGGCACTGGACCGTGAAGTCGGCCGGCGCCAGGCCGGCGACGTGGACCTGGACCGAGCCGCCGCCCTGGCAGCCCACCGTCACGGTGAAGGGCTGCGAGGGGTTGACGGAGGCCGTCACCGCGCCGCCGTCGCCGATCCAGTCCGGGATCCAGATCAGGCCCGCCTCCCCCGGGTACGGCAGGATCTCCCCCGTCCCCATACCGCTCTGGACCGCAGCCGGGCCCGGCTGCGCCGAGGCCGTCCCGGCGACCGCCAGTACCCCCGCCAGCGCGGCCGCGCTTGCGGCCAGCGTCCGCTTCCCCGTACGTGCCATCGCTACTCCCCGCTGCGTTGACCATCCGTCCGGCCGCACGAGCTCGCGCGGCCGGGCCGGGTGCCGGTCTTCGGCACACGAAGGGATCTTATGACGATCAGATTTCAACAGGGGGCGGATTCGCCCGGACCCCGGGCCATGACCCGGATCACGGGCTGGAACGGCCCCGGGGCCGAACGCGTAGGCGCCTCCCGGAACCGGCCACGGGCACCGGCACCTAGTTGACGGGTAGTAGCCGGGACCCAGCGCATCGGGAGGCGCCGTCCCGGACGTTACCTGGTCACATCGGGTGCGTCATCCGAATTAATCCGGGCCCGGAGCCTGCCGTACGGGTCTCGCCGGGCCCGCGGTGCCAGGGCGCGCCCCACCGGTTCGGACCGTACGGGAACCAACCGCCCCCGCCGTCCGACTGCTGGGGGGTGAGTGCGAAGTCGCCGGGTGTCCGGCCCTTGAGTGTGCTGGCGGGGTTCGCCCTGCTGCTGGTGGTGGTGTTCGTGGTGGCGTATGCGGTGGGACGGCAGGCGGGCCCGGTGTCTCCCGGGCTGACGCCCGGGGGCGGCGCGTCGCCCGGGGCGCCCGGGATGGGCGGGCACGACATGGGCGGGATGCGATGAGCCCCGTTGCGGGGGCCGACGCCGGGGCCCTGGTGAGCACCGATCTGGCGGTCGGCGGGATGACCTGCGCGGCCTGCGTGGGCCGGGTGGAGAAGCGGCTGGCCCGGATCGACGGAGTGACGGCCGGGGTGAACCTGGCGACCGGTCGGGCCCGGGTGCTGCACCCGGCCGGGGTGCCGGTCGCAGAGCTGGTGGCGGCCGTCGAACGGGCGGGCTACACCGCCGAGTTGGCGCCCGCAGGGGCGGGCGTCGGGCTGCCGGACGAGGAGCCGGCGGAGCGCCGGCGACTGCTGATGACGACGCTGCTGGCCGTCCCGGTGGTGGTGCTGTCGATGGTGCCGTCACTGCAGTTCCCCGCCTGGCAGTGGGTCTGCTTCGCGCTGGCCGTCCCGGTGGTCACCTGGGGGTCGGCCGGGTTCCACCGCCGGGCCTGGCAGGGGCTGCGGCACGCGGCGGCCACCATGGACACCCTGGTCAGCCTGGGGGTGGTGGCGTCCTTCGGCTGGTCCGCGTACGCGCTGGTGTTCGGCGGCGCCGGGGAGGTCGGCATGCGGATGCCGTTCTCGCTGACCGCGGACGGCGGCGGCGCGGCGCACGTCTACCTGGAGGCGGCGGTCGGGGTGCCGCTGTTCGTGCTGGCCGGGCGGCTGCTGGAGGGCCGGGTGCGGCGGCGCAGCGGTTCCGCGCTGCGGGCGCTGGCCGAACTCGGCGCGAAGCAGGTGTGCGTCCGGGACGGCGGGACCGGCGAGGAGCGCCTGGTACCGATCGAACTGCTGCTGCCCGGACAGGAGTTCGTGGTGCGGCCGGGCGAACGGGTGGCCACCGACGGGGTGGTGGTCGAGGGCGGTTCGGCGCTCGACCTGAGCCTGCTGACCGGGGAGAGCGTGCCGGTGGAGGTCGGCCCCGGGGACGCGGTGGCCGGCGCGACCGTCAACGTCGGCGGCGCGCTGGTGGTACGGGCGACGGCCGTCGGCGCCGACACCCAACTCGCCCGGATCACCGCACTGGTGGCGGACGCCCAGGCCGGCAAGGCCCGGGCGCAGCGCCTCGCCGACGCGGTGGCCGGGGTGTTCGTGCCGTGCGTGCTGGCGGGCGCGGTGTGCGTGCTGGGCTTCTGGCTCGGCGCGGGCGCAGCCCCCCAGGCGGCGGTGACGGCGGCGGTCGCGGTCCTGGTGGTCGCCTGCCCGTGCGCCCTGGGCCTGGCCACCCCGACGGCACTGCTGGCGGCAACCGGGCGGGGCGCGGAGCTGGGCGTGCTGGTGCGCGGCCCGGAGGTACTGGAGAGCCTGCGCCGGGTCGACACCGTGGTGCTGGACAAGACCGGGACGCTGACCACCGGGCGGATGGAACTGGCGACGGTGACGGTCGCCCAGGGCTTCGACGCGGGGCTCGACTCGGAGCTCGACGAAGGGCCCGACTCGGGGCTCGACTCGGGGCTCGACTCGGGACTCGACGAGAGTGCGGTGCTGCGGCTGGCCGGCGCGGTGGAACACCGCTCGGAGCACCCGATCGGGCGGGCCGTGGCGGCGGCCGCGCGGGAGCGCTGCGGTCCGCTGCCCGCAGTGGACGGCTTCGCGGCCGCCACCGGGGTCGGGGTGTCCGGGGTGGTCGAGGGCCGGGGCATACGGGTGGTCCGCCCGGACGGCACGGCGCAGCCGCTGCCCGCCGACCTCGCGGACGCGGTCACCGCCGCCTCGGACACCGGCCGCACGGCCGTGGTGGTCGAGCTGGACGGGCGGGCCGCGGCCGTGCTCACCGTCGGCGACACGCTGCGCTCGGGCAGCTGGCGGGCGCTCCACCGGCTGCGCGGAATGGGGCTGGAGACCGTCCTGCTGACCGGCGACGGCCCGGGCGCGGCCCGGGCGGTGGCGCGCGAGCTGGGCATCGAACGGGTGCACGCCGCGGCCTCGCCGGAGGGCAAGGCCGCGGTGGTGGCCGAGCTGCGGGGCGCCGGGCGGACGGTCGCGGTGGTCGGCGACGGCGTCAACGACGCGGTGGCACTGGCCTCGGCGGACCTCGGGGTGGCACTGGCCTCGGGCAGCGACGCCGCGATCGGCGCGGCCGGACTGACCCTGGTGCGCGGCGACATCGAGGCGGTGGTGGACGCCGTCCGGCTGGCCCGACGGACCCTCGGCACGATCCGGGCCAACCTGCTGTGGGCCTTCGGCTACAACGTGGTGCTGATCCCCCTGGCGGCCGTCGGCCTGCTCAACCCGATGCTGGCGGCGGTGGCGATGTCGCTCAGCTCGCTGCTGGTGGTCGGCAACAGCCTGCGGCTGCGCACCTGGCAGCCCGGACGGGGCGCCTCGGCGGCCCGGAAGGGGGCGCGGCGATGAGCGGGGCGATGAGCGCGCTCGGACGGCTGCGGGTGGTCGGCCCGCCGGTGGGCGCGGCGGCACTGACGCTGGTGCTGCTGACCGGGTGGACGGCGGTCGGCGGGGCCGGGCGGCCCCGGCCGGTGGAGGCCGGCCCGGGCTGGCTGCTGCTGCCGACGGCAGGCGCGGCCCCGGCCACGGCGGCGTTCTTCACGATCCGCAACCCGGGCGACGTACCGGACGAACTGACGTCCGCCAGCTGGGAGTTCGGCGGCAAGATCACAATCAAGCGACACCTCCACCAGGGCGCCGCAGGCCGCTGGGAGCCGGTGACCGCCCTCCCGATCCCAGGCCGCGGCGAACTGGCAATGGCCCCGGAGGACGCCGACCTGATGATCGCCGACCCCCCACCCCTACGAGCCGGCCAGTGGGTCGACTTCACCCTCGGCTTCCGCCACAGCCCGGACCTCCACCTCAAGGCCCAAGTCCTCCCCCCGGGCACCCGCCCCCGCCCGGCCGAACCGCCGACACCCTGACACTCCCCGCCCGGATCACGCCCCGACACCCGTCGAGGCGCGATCCGGCCCCGCCGATGGCCCGGACCGCTGTGCGGTCCGGGCCATCTGTCTGCGGAGGGTGCGAGGTTCGGACTCGTGGGGGGTTGCCTTGGCCCGCTTTCCGGGCGGGCGCTGCCGGGGCGTTGGTCAGGGGTGGGGGATGACGGCGACTGGGGACTGGGCGTGGTGGAGGGCGGCGTGGGCGACGCGGCCGAGGCGGGGGCCGAAGTCGAGGGAGCGGTGGCGGCGGCCGACGACCAGGAGGGCGGCGCCGGCGGAGGCTTCGACCAGGCCGCGGGCGGCGCCGAGCCGGACGTCCTCGATCACCGCGGTGTCCGGGTGTCGCTCGCGCTGGCCGGCCAGGGCGAGGGAGAGCAGTTTGGCCTCCAGCGCCTCCAGTTGGGCGATCTCGGTGGGCGGCACGGCTCCGCCGGCGTAGCCGAAGACCGGCGGGAGGTCCCAGCCGTGCACGGCCCGCACCCGGGCGCCGCGCAGGGCGGCCTCCTGGAAGGCGAAGGCGAGCACCTCCTCCTCCGGGGCGTGCGCGTCGACGCCGACCAGTACCTCGGGCACGCCGTCGCCGGCGCCGTCGGGCGCGCCCGGCTCGCGCACCACGACCACCGGCACCGTGCTGCGGGCGGCCGCGGCCATGCCGACCGAGCCGAGCAGCAGCCCGGTGAAGCCGCCGAGGCCGCGTGAGCCGAGCACCAGGAGGGCGGCGTCCGCGGCCGCGGCGACCAGGCCGTCCACCGGCGCGTCCAGGACGGCGTCGGTGTGCACCGCCAGACCGGGGTGGCGTTCGCGGATCGCGTCGGCGGCCGAGGACAGGACCCGCTGCGCGGCGGCCGGCAGGTCGTCGGGCTCGGCGAAGGTGGCCACGCCGTCGGTCAGCCACGGCCAGGCGTGCACCAGGCGCAGCGGGGTGCCCCGGAGCACTGCCTCGTCGGCGGCCCAGAGGGCGGCGGTGGTGCTCTCCGGCGAGCCGTCGACCCCGGCCAGGACGGATGGCGTCATGAGGGTTCCTCCACTGTGTCGGCGCTTGGCGGGGCGGCGCGGGGACGGTGTGCGCACTGACGGCCCGTCCGCTCCTCCCCCACCCTGGCGGTCCGCCAGGGCCTCGCGACAGAGGCCGCAGGCCCCTCTGCGACGGGACGAAAGGCCCGCCCGTGGGAGCGTACGGCGCACCCCGGCGTGCGGGGTGCCGACACCCGGGCACTACCGTGAATCCGGCAATCGCCCTGATCGGGCGGCACCTGGCGCCCTCCGGCGGTGGGTGGAGGACGGGCCAGGGCGAGTACGAGGAGGACAGCGGTGGGCGGAGCGGACGGCAGCGCGGCGGGTGGCGGCGCGCGGATGCCCCGGCTGCGCCTGGACGAGCTGCTGGAGGAGCTCCAGTGGCGGATCGACGCGGCGCGCGGCACCCAGAACCGGGTGCACAGCCTGTTGGAGGCGGTGCTCGCGGTCGGCCGGGAGCTGGACCTCGCCCAGGCGCTGCACCGGATCGTCGAGGCCGCCGCCGACCTGGTGGACGCCCGTTACGCCGCGCTCGGGGTGATCGGCCCGGACGGGCACTCGCTGTCGCAGTTCCTGACGGTGGGGATGTCCGAGGAGGAGATCGCCGAGATCGGCCCGCCGCCGTCCGGCCGGGGCATCCTCGGCGAGTTGATCCGCGACCCGCAGCCGCTGCGCTGCCCGGTACTGTCCGAGCACCCGGCCTCGGCGGGCTTCCCGCCGAACCATCCGCCGATGCACACCTTCCTCGGGGTGCCGGTGCGGGTGCACGGCGAGGTGTTCGGGAACCTGTACCTCACCGACAAGCGCGGCGGGCTGGACTTCGACACCGACGACGAGGCGGTGATCTCCACCCTGGCGGTCGCGGCCGGGGTGGCGATCGACAACGCCCGGTTGTACGAGGAGGCGCAGCTGCGCCAGCGCTGGCTGCGGGCCAGCGCGGAGATCAGCCGCAGCCTGCTGTCGGGCGCGCCCCGGCTGGAGGTGGTGGAGCTGATCGCCCGCCGGGCCGGGGAGATCGCCGGCGCCGAGCTGGCCGACGTCTCGGTGGCGCTGGACGGTCCGCGGGAGCGGGCGGAGGAGCTGACGGTGGAGGTCGCGCTGGGTGGGGCGCCGGCCGCGCGGCTGGGGGTGACGGTGCCGGTGGACGGCACGCTGTCGGGCGCCGCGTACGCCTCCGGTTCGCCGGTGACCAGCGACGACCTGGCCTGCGACGCCCGCTACCCGGCGGGCCCGGCGGGGCGCTTCGACGGGCTGGGCCCGGCGGTCGCGGTGCCGCTGGGCACCGGGGCGGGGTACGGGCGGGGCGTGCTGCTGCTGGCCCGCGCGGCCGGGCAGCCGGCCTTCGGGCCGGACGAGACCGGGCCGCTGCTGGGCTTCGCGGACCAGGCGGCGCTGGCCCTGGAGCTGGCCGAGCGGCGGCGCGACGCCGAGCACCTGACGCTGCTGGAGGACCGTGACCGGATCGCCCGGGACCTGCACGACCTGGCGATCCAGCGGCTGTTCGCGACCGGGATGACGTTGCAGAGCGCGGGCCGGCTGATCGACAGCCCGGCCGCCGCCGACCGGGTCGCCCGCGCGGTGGCGGACCTGGACGAGACCATCAAGATCATCCGGTCGACGATCTTCGGGCTGCGCGCCCACAGCGAGCCCGACCGGGGCCTGCGCGCCCGCGCCACCCGCGTCGTGGCCGAGGCGCAGGGGACGCTCGGCTTCGCGCCCCGGCTGAGCATGGAGGGCCTGCTGGACACCGACGTGCCGCAGGAACTGGCCGACCACGCGGTGGCCGTCCTCGGCGAGGCGCTCAGCAACGCCGCCCGGCACGCGCGGGCGGGCCGGGTGGAGGTGACGCTGCGGGCGCTCGCCGGGCGGGTGGCCCTGGTGGTGGCCGACGACGGGGTGGGCGTGCCCGAGGGCGGCCGGCGCAGCGGGCTGCGCAACCTCGCCGAGCGGGCCGAGCGGGTGGGCGGCACCTTCACGGTCGAGCCCGCCGAGGGCGGCGGCACCCGGCTCTCCTGGGAGGCCCCGCTCGGCTCCTGACGTGCCGTCACCGGGATGTCGCCGGGCCTTCGCCCACGCCGCTCCGCGCCCTTGCGTGCGCCGTCCCTACTCGAACGACCGAACGCCCTCGGGCGGGTTCACACGTCGAGCACGCCCCCCTCGAAGAACGCTCTCAACATCCATTGTCGCCACGCATGTTCGACGGTAGAGTCGCCGTTCGCCGAGCACGGATGAGCATTCGACAGCATCATTTGGGGCGGCCATGTCAATTAATCAGGACACCCTCCAGGTCGCTCCCGACCTGATCCACGCGTTCACAAAAATGGCACGCCGCAATCCCCGGCACCCCGCGATCGTCCAGCGGGGGCGCACCCTCGACTACGGTCGGCTCGCAGAGCTGGCGAACACCCTGGCCAGGCGCCTGGGACCGGACCCCGGCACGGTCTGCGTGCCGGCCGTCCACACGGCCGAAACGGTGGTCGCACTTCTCGGCGTGCTGACCGCCGGAGGTACGTACTGCCCGATCGATCCGGCATTCCCGGAGGCCCGTCGACACGCCATGGCGACGGCCGCGAACTGCCGCACGGCGATACTCGGCGAAGCCGTCGCGGACCACCAACTCGGCACTCGATTAGTGGAGTTACCCGCCCTCTCGGAATTCCCCGGAGAACCGCCCGGAACCCTTCCGGCGGACCGCACCGCAAGCGGCCCGGAACATCCGGCCTACATTCTCTTCACGTCGGGTTCGACCGGGCAGCCGAAACCCGTCGCCACTCCCCGCCGGGCGGTCGCGGCCACGGCCCACGCACTGCGCGACCTCTTCCACCTCACCCCCCAGGACCGGGTGCTCCAGTTCGCCTCGCTCAACTGGGACACCTGCTTCGAGGAGATCCTCCCGGCACTCACCGCGGGCGCCACCCTCGTCCTCGACCCCGACGCGCACTGCGGATCGTTCCCGCGCTTCCTGCGGATGGTCGAGCGCGAGCGGATCACCGTCCTGGACCTGCCGACCGCCTTCTGGCACGAACTCGTCCACCACCTCGTCGACGACCGGGCCGAACTGCCGCCCTGCGTCCGGCTCCTGGTGATCGGCGGGGAGGCCGTCCAGCCGGCCCGGCTGGACGACTGGGCCCGGCTGGACACCGGGCGGATCCGGCTGCTGAACACCTACGGCTGCACCGAGACCACCCAGATCACCCACGCCGTCGACCTGTCCGGACCGCTCGCCCGCGAACCGGCCGCCCGCGCACCGATCGGCCCCGCACCGATCCGCCCCGCACCGATCGGCCACGCCCTGCCGCACGTCATCGAACGCCTCGGCGAGCAGGGCGAGTTGCTGATCGGCGGGCCGGGCCTCGCGCTCGGCTACCCCGGCCTGCCCGAGGCGACGGCGGCCCGGTTCACCACCGTCGACGGCGAGCGGTACTTCCGCACCGGCGACCGGGTGAGCCGCGGCCCGGACGGCCTGCTCACCCACCAGGGCCGCCTGGACGGCGAATTGAAGGTGCGCGGCGTCCGGGTGGACCCGGCGGAGGTCGAGGCGCACCTCACCGGCCACCCCGAGGTGACCGCGGCCGCCGTCACCGGTGCCACCCTGGCCGGCCGCACCACGCTGCTCGCATACGTCGTGGCACGCCGGCACACCTCCCCGCCGGACCTGGCCGGCGAGTTGCTGTCCTACCTGCGGGCCCGGGTGCCCGGCCACCTCGTGCCCGGGCGGATCACCGTCGTCCCCCGGCTCGTGCACACCCCCAGCGGCAAGGTCGACCGGGCCGGCTGCCACCTGCGCTACGGCGCCCACGACAGGTCGAAGGAGACCTCCGTTGAGCACTGACCTCACCACCCCCGCCACCCCGCAGGACCTGGTGGCCGTCTTCCGGCGCGTGCTGGAACGCGACGACGTGGCGCCCGACTCCGACTTCTTCGACCTCGGCGGCGACTCGCTGATCGCCACCCGGGTGCTGAGCGCCGTCGCGCGCGGCTACGCCGTCGAGCTCACCTTCGACGAGTTCCTGCTCGCGCCCACCCCCACCGCGCTCGCGCGCAGAATCACGGCCGCGAGATGAACGACCACCCGTCCGACGACGACCCGTTCAACGACCACCCGTTCAACGGCCGGCAGTTCAACGACCAGCAGCCCGCAGGCACCGCCGTCGTGGTCGGCGCCGGACTGGCCGGGCTCACCGCCGCCACCGGGCTGGCGGCGCACGGCTTCGACGTGACCGTCCTGGAGGCCCGGGACCGGGTCGGCGGACGCACCCACGGCATCGAGGCCGCCCCCGGCGTCCTGGTCGACGCCGGCGCCGCCTACCTGGGCGACCGGCACACCGAACTCCTCGCCATGATGGACGAGTTGGGGCTCAAGACCACCCCCACCACGATGTCCGGCGCCAGCCGGTTCGCGCTCGGCGGCGGCACCGGCACCGGCAGCGACGCCGAACCCGGCCCCGGCCCCGGCCCCGACGCCGCGACCCGCGACGGCCGGTTCCCGCCGCTCGACGGCGTCGCGCTCGGCGACCTGTTCGACCGGCTGTCCGAACTCACCGCCGCCGTACGGCCGGAGGCGCCCTGGCTCACCCCGGACGCCGAACGCCTGGACGCCCTGACCGCCGCCGAGTGGGCCGAGCAGCACCTCACCCACCCCGACGCCCGGCTGTTCTTCCCGCTGTTCCTGGGCGAGATGACGGCCGCCGACCCGGCCGACATCTCCGTCCTCCACCTCGCCTTCTACCTGCGCTCCGGCGGCGGCCTGCGCTACCTCAACGCCTTCGCCGGCGGCGCCCAGCAGGACCGGATCGCCGGCGGCGCCCACCAGGTGTGCGAGCGGCTGGCCGAGCGCCTGGGCCGCCGGGTACGGCTGGGCGAGCCGGTCCGGGCCGTCCACCAGGACGCCGACGCCGTCACCGTGCACACCGACCGCGGCGAACACCGCGCGGACGTCGCCGTCATGGCACTGCCGCCGCTGCTCGCCGACGCGATCGACTACCGGCCCGGCCTGCCGGTGCGCCGGGCCGGCGAGCGCACCGCACGCGGCTGCGCGGTCAAGGTCCACCTGGTCTACCCGGCGCCGCTGTGGCGCGACCACGGCCTGTCCGGCTGGTCGGTCAACGCCCGGGGGCCGCTGCTCTCCACCGTGGACGACTCCCCCGCCGAGGCCGGCATCGGAGTCCTGACCGGCTTCGTCACCGGCGCCGAGGCGCACCGCTTCGCCGCCCTCACCCCGCGGCAGCAACGCGCGGCGGCCGTCGGGCAGGCCGCGCAGCTCTTCCCGATGCTCCCCGAGCCGACCGCCTGCCACGTCACCGACTGGCTCAACGAACCGTACAGCCAGGGCTGTTACGCCGCCCTGCTGGGGCCCGGCGACTGGCCGCGGCTCGGCCCGGCGCTGACCGCGCCGCACCACCGGGTGCACTGGGCCGGCACCGAGACCAGCACCGCGTACTTCGGGCTGATGGAGGGCGCGATCCGCTCCGGCCACCGGGTCGTCGCCGACATCCTCGCCCGCGCCTGAAACCAGCGCCCGACGCCCGCACCCCCCGCCTTTCCCCCTCCCCGGCGCCGGTTCCACGAGAACCCGCGCCCGGCACCCCCCTCGGGAGACCCCCATGAGCGACCGCAATTCCATCGCGCCCCTCGCCGTCAGACAGCGGCTGATGACCGAACCCGCCCTGGGCGCGGGCAACTTCCTCGACCACGCCCTCGCGGCCAACCCGCACCGCGCCGTCCCCTCCGTCTTCACCCACCGCACCGACCACCGCGGCGAGGTCGTGCTGCGCGGCCACAGCCTGCTCGACCTGGCCGCGCTGCGCGACCGCTACGCCGCCTGGTACCACGCCAACGGGGTGCGCCCCGGCGAGCCGGTGGGCGTCGTGGTCGGCGAGGGCCTGGAGCCGCTGCTGCACTTCCTCGCGCTGACCTCGCTGGGCGCCGTCCCCGCGCTGGTCAACGACGCGATGCGGCACGACGTGCTGGTCCGCTACCTGGACCACGTCGGCGTGGTCGGCGTGGTCGCCGACGACCCCACCCGGCTGGCCGCCGCCTACCGCGAGGACCCGGGCCGCCGCCCGCGCTTCCTCGCCCTGGCCGCCGAGGTGCAGGCCTTCGACGCCGACGCCGTCGAGCTGCCCGCCGACCACCCGTACCGGCACGCCCCGGACGACGTGGTGGCGCTGATCCACTCCTCCGGCACCACCGGCACCCCCAAGTCCACGATGCTGGCGCACCGCCAGTTCTGGGACGGCAAGCAGCCGCGCATGGAGCGCTTCCCCGCCGAGCCGTACGACCGGCTGATGTCGCTGATGCCGCACACCCACGCCGGCGGGCTCAGCTACTTCCTCACCGCGACCCTGCTCGGCCTGCCCACCGTGGTGATGTCCGACTGGCGGCGCGCCGTCGTCGAGCCGGTGATGGAGGCCTTCCAGCCAACCATGGTCGCCTCCTTCCCCCGGACCTTCGTCGAGCTGGCCACCGGCGAACTCCCGGTCCGCGGCGCGGCCCGGGTGCACTCCTGGTTCAACACCGGCGACAGCGCGCACCACGGGCACATCCGCCGCCTGGTGACGCTCGGCGAGCGGCCTGCCGGGCTGATCCGCCCCTGGCTGCTGCCGCAGGACCTCGCCGACCAACCCGCGCTGCCCGGTTCGCAGTTCGTCGACGGCCTGGGCTCCTCCGAGATGGGCATGGCGCTCTTCGGCCAGGTGACCACCCCGGAGAGCACCCGCGACGACCGCTGCGTCGGCAGGCCGCTGGAGGTGGTCCTGAAGGCCGCCGTGCTCGACCAGGACGGCACCGAACTCCCGGACGGCACGGTCGGGTTGCTCGGCGTGGTCAGCCCCTCCCGGACCCCGGGCTACTGGCACGACCGGCGGCTGACCGAGAGCTTCGAGCTGGCCGGCTACTGGCTCACCGGCGACGTCGCCCGCCGCTCGCCCGACGGCCGGTTCTACCACCTCGACCGCACGGTGGACGTCATCGACACCGCCGACGGCCCGGTCTACAGCCTGCCGATCGAGGAGGTGCTGCTCGCCGACTGCGCCGACCTGGTGCAGGACTGCTCGGTGGTCGGCGTGCCCGGGGCGCCCGGCGAGGGCCAACGCCCGGTCGCCGTCGTCCGGTTGCAGGCCGGGGCCGGAGGGGACGCCGGGGCCGCCGGGGCCGGGGCCGAGGAGGTGCAGGACGCGGCGAACAAGGCGCTGGCCGCGGCCGGGCTGGCCGCGCTCGCCGCCGTCCGGATCGCCCGCACACCGCAGGACTTCCCGCTCGGGCCGACCGGCAAGGTGCTCAAGCGCGAGCTGCGCACCCGCTTCGCCGGCCTCTTCACCGACCCCCAAGCCGACCCCCAAGCCGACCCGCGAACCGAGCCCCGAACCGGCACCCAGGCCGGCCCCTCCACCGCCCCCTCCGCCGGCCAGTAGCCGGCCATGGACCACCCCGTGATCCGCCAGCCGTACACGTACGCGCGGACGGCGCTGGTCGAGCCGGACTGGCGGCGGCTGCCGGGCTGGCGCCACGTCACCGAGGCGCAGTGGCGCGACGCCCAGTGGCAGCGGGCCCACTCGGTGAAGACCGCCCGGCAGCTGCGGGCCGTCGTCGGCGACCGGCTCTCCGACCACTTCTATAGCGAACTCGCCGCCGACCAGGCCGGGTTCGCCACCATGCCGATGCTGCTTCCGCCGCAGCTGCTGAACACCATGGCCCCGGACGCCCCGGCCGACCCGCGGGCCTTCACCGAGGCGTTCCTGGCCAACCCGGTGCGCCGCTACATGCTGCCGGTGCGCACCGACCGGCACCCGCACTGGCCCAGCCACCCCCGGGCCGAACGGGACTCGCTGCACGAGGCGGACATGTGGGCCGTCGAAGGTCTGACGCACCGTTACCCCACCAAGGTGTTGGCCGAGTTGACCGCCACCTGCCCGCAGTACTGCGGCCAGTGCACCCGGATGGACCTGGTCGGCACCTCGACACCCCAGGTGGCCAAGACCCGGCTGCTGCTGCGCCCGGCCGACCGGCAGGAGCAGATGCTCGACTACCTCAAGCGCACCCCCGCCGTGCGCGACGTGGTGCTGTCCGGCGGCGACCTCGCCAACGTCCCCTGGCCCCGGCTGGAGTCCTTCCTGCTGCGGCTGCTGGACCTCGGCACCGTCCGGGACATCCGGCTGGCCAGCAAGGCCGTGGTCGGCCTGCCCCAGCACTGGCTGCAGCCGCAGTTGCTGGACGGCCTGGCCCGGGTCGCCGAACTGGCCGCCCGCCGCGCGGTCAACCTGGCCGTGCACACCCACGCCAACCACGTGCGCTCGGTCACCCCGCTGGTCGCCGAGGCGGCCCGGGCCCTGCTGGACGCGGGTGTGCGGGACGTCCGCAACCAGGGCGTGCTGATGCGGGGCGTCAACGACACCCCCGAGGACCTGCTCGACCTCTGCTTCGCCCTCCAGGGCGAGGCGAACATCCTGCCGTACTACTTCTACCTCTGCGACGTGATCCCGGGCGCCGAGCACTGGCGGACGCCGCTGCACCAGGCGCAGCGCCTCCAGGAGGCGATCATGGGCTACCTGCCCGGCTACGCGACCCCGCGCCTGGTCTGCGACGTCCCGCACGTCGGCAAGCGCTGGGTGCACCAGGCGGTGGCCTACGACCGCGAGCTCGGCATCTCGTACTGGACCAAGAACTACCGCACCGGCCTGGAGAGCGGCGACGGCGGCCAGGACGCCCCGCTCGACCGGCGCCACCCCTACTACGACCCGGTGGACACCCTCCCGGAGACCGGCCGCCGCTGGTGGTCCGGGCCGTCCACCGCACGAGGAGCGCGATGAGCACCCCCGACCCGAGCCCCGGCCCGAGCCCTGCCCCGAGCCCCGACCCAAGCCCCGCACCGAGCCCCGACCCTCCCCGGGACGGCGAACTGCGCCGCCTGTGCTGGATCTTCCCCGACCGGGAGTCCTCCCGGATGGCCGCGATGTGGCACGGCTTCTTCTGGGACCTCTACGCCGAGAGCGCCGCCGACCTCGGCCTGCGCTGGACCAGGCACGCCCCGGAGGCCGTCACGGTGGACGCCACCGGGCCCGGCCGCCCCCGGGTCTACGTGGACGACGAGCCGGTCACCCCCGAGGACACCCTGTTCATCACCGCGCTCTACTCGCTGCCGTACCAGTCGATGGACGTCTTCAACCAGTACGCGCTGTACGCGGTGCTCGAACAGGCCGGGTTCTACCTGCCGTTCCCGCCGCAGGTCTCGCTGATCGGCAACGACAAGCTGGCCACCCTGCTGTTCCTGGGCGGCTCCCCGGTACCGACCATCCCGACGGTGCGGATCGGCACCGGCCGGGACATCAGCAAGCACGGCTACGAGGTGGGCCTGCGGAACATGACCTACCCCGCGATCGTCAAACCCTCCGGCTGGTGCGGCGGCGGCGGGATCAACCTGGCCCGCGGCCCCGAGGACGTCCGGGGCCTGGCCAGCCTCGCCCAGGGCGGCGACACCACGCTGGTGGTCCAGCCCTACCTGGGCGACGGCACGATCGACTACCGGGTGTACGTCGTCGACGGCGAGCCGTACGCGGTGATGAAGCGGACCCCGGAACCCGGCTCCCCGGTCGCCAACGCCAGCCGGGGCGGCGCCATGGAGTTCCCCCCGGTGCCGCCCGAACTCGTCGCCGCCACCGCCTGGTTCGCCGAGCGGCTGCCGATCCCGTTCTTCTGCGTCGACTTCCTGTACGACGGCGAGCGGTACTGGTTCTCCGAACTGGAACCGGACGGCGTGATCGCCCCCGACCTCACCGACCCGGACCGCACCCTCCAACGGGACGTCACCCGCGCCCGCTTCGCCGCCTACCGCGACGGCCACGCCAAGTGGCTCGCGGACGGCGCCCGCCCGCTCACCCTCGACCCCGCCCGAAGCCCCGCCCACAGCCCCACCCGAAGCCCCGCCCACACCCAAGCCCTCGCCCCCCGGACGGACTCCCGATGACCGCCTCCTTCTCCCTGCCCCCCGAGACCGCCGAGCCCCGCCTGCACGTGGCCCGGCGCACCCTGGAGCGGCTGCGCAGCGTCCCCGCCCTGGCCCCGCGCTACGCCAGCCACGTCAACATCCACACCCTCGACCGGCTCGCCACGCTCCCGCCCCTGGCCAAGGACGACCTCAACACCGCCCTCGCCCACCTGGAGCCCGCCGCCGACCAGGCCGCCACCTGGCTGTTCCAGAGCGGCGGCAGCACCGGCGCCCCCCAGGTCGGCTACGCCCCCACCGGCTTCTACATGGCCGGCGTGCACGCCCACTGGCAGCCGCTCGACCGGACGGACGTCTTCGTCAACGCCTGGGGCGCCGGCCGGATGTGGGGCGCGCACTTCCTCGCCGCCGCGCTCGCCGACCTCTCCGGCTGCCGGATCATCGCGCTCGGCTCGGTCGCCGCCGAGGAGTACGGCGACTGGCTGGCCTTCCTGGCCGCGCGCCGGGTGACGGCCATCGGCGGGACGCCCAGCGTGCTGCGGCTCTGGTTCGCGCACGCCCGCGCCGCCGGCATCCGACTCCCCTCCCTGCGCAAGGTGTTGTGGCTCGGCGAGGCCTGGCAGCCCCAACTCGCCGAGGACCTCGCCGTGGTGGCGCCCGAGGCGCAGCGCTGGGGCATGTTCGGCAGCACCGAGACCTGGGTGGTGGCCACCAACACCCCCGACTGCCCGGCCGACACCTTCCACCCGCTGCCCGACCAGCTGGTCCACGCCGACGCCGACGGCCTGCTCGACTTCACCACCCTCAACCCCGAGATGCTCAACCCCGTGCTGCGCTACCGCACCGGCGACGCGGGCGAGTTGACCGACTGCCCGTGCGGGAGGCCGGGTCCGGCGATGCGGGTGCTGGGCCGGCGCGACAGCGTCGTCCAGGTCCGCGGCCTCGGGCTGGACGTGGCCGAGCTGATCGCCCGGGCCGAGCGCGAACCGGGCGTGGCCCGGGCCCAGGTGGTGCTGACCGAACAGCGCGGCCGGGCCACCGGGGTGGAGGTGCTGCTGCTCACCGGCGGGACGGGCGCCGCGCCCGACACCGAGCGGCTGCGCAAGGAGCTGTTCACCGCCACCTTCACGCTCAGCACCGCTTTCCAGCACGACCCGGAGTCCTTCCGAGTGCGGCCGGTCGAGGAGCTGATCAGCAACGGCCGCACCGGCAAGACCGCCGGGCTGGTCCTGCGGGAGGGCGCGTGAAGTCCGACCCGGCGGGAGGCGGGGTGACGTCCGACCCGGCGGGAGGCGGGGCGGCGCCCGTCCGGCCGGCGCCGCTGGGCCGGGGCTTCGACCTGTTCTGGGCCGGGCAGACCGTCAGTCTGGTCGGCGACAAGGTCACCGTGTTCGTCGTCCCGACCCTGATGATCTTCGTCCTGCACGCCTCCGCCCTCCAGGTCGGCGTGGTGGCGATGGCCCAGTACCTCGGCATCCCGCTGCTCGGGCCGGTCGCCGGAGTGCTGGTCGACCGCTGGGACAAGCGCCGCACCATGCTCGGCTGCGACCTGGTCCGGCTGGCGGCGGTGGCGGCGATCCCGCTCGCGTACTGGCTCGACGTGCTGTCCACCCCGCTGCTGTTCGGCTGCGTGGCGGTGATCAGCGGCGCGACGATCTTCTTCAACGTCGGTTACCTGGTCGCCGTCCCCGCCGTGGTGCCCGAGGACGGCATGGTCCGCGCGTACTCCCGGCTGGAGGGCAGCGGCTCGGTCGCCGAGGTCGCCGGCCCCTCCATCGCCGCCGCCCTGTACAGCGCGCTCGGGGTGGCCGCCCTGCTGGTCGACGCGGCCAGCTACCTGGTCTCGGCCGTCTGCTTCCGGTACATGAGCCCGTGGGGCGAGCGGACGGTCGAGGACGGCTCGATCCGGGAGCGGCTGACCCTCGGCTTCCGGCTCAACTGGGCGGACCCGGTGCTGCGCCGGGTGGTGCTGGCGGCCGTCACGCTCAACTGCGGCGGGCCGGTCTTCGTCACCGTCCTGCCCGTCCTCGCCTACCGGGGCCTGGGCGTGACGGTCGGCGCCTTCGGCGCGGCCATGTCGGTGGCCGCGCTCGGCGCGCTGATCGGCGCCCTCGTCGCCCCGCGGCTCAGCCGGCGGTTCGGCCTGGGGCGGACGATGGCCTGGTCGCTGCTGCTGCACTGCCTGGCCGGCCTCGGCCTGCTCGCCGCGCCCGCGCTGCCGCCCGGGCCGGTGATCGCGGTGACCATGGGCTGCTACGGGTTCTTCATGTCCTGCATCAACGTGTGCAGCGCGCCCACCCGGCAGGCCCGGATGACCGCCCGCAACCAGGGCGTCATGCACGCCGCCTTCCGGACCGTCACCTGGGGCGTGATCCCGCTCGCCGCGCTGGTCGGCGGCCTGGCCGTCACCCTGCTCACCGGCCCGCTGGGCATCCTGGACGCGGCCCGGGCGGTGATGGCGGGCGGCACCCTGCTGGCCGCCTGCTCCTTCCTCCCCGCCCTCGGCCTCCAGCCGCTGCTGGACGCCGCCGGACGCGAGGCCGCCGCCCCCGGGGAGCTCGCGGAGAGCGCGTCGTGAGCGACGCGAACGCCGGGAACGCCGTGAGCAATGTGAACGCCGACAGCAAGGTCCTGCTGATCACCGGGACGTCCTCCGGCATCGGCCTGGCCACCGCCGTCGCAGCGGCCCGGGCCGGGTACCGCACGGTGGCCACCCTGCGCGAACCCGGCCGCGCCGGGGAGCTCCGGCGGGCCGCCGAGGCCGCCGGCGTCACCGTGGACGTCCGCCGCCTCGACGTCACCGACCCCGGCTCGATCGCCGCCTGCCTGGACGGCGTGGCCCGGACGTACGGGCGGCTGGACGCCGTGGTCAACAACGCGGGCGTCTCCAACTCCGACCCGACCCTGGAGATGTCCACCGACGCGGCGCTGCGGGCCAACCTGGAGGTCAACTTCTTCGGGGTGGCCGCCGTCAGCCGGGCCGCGCTGCCGCTGCTGCGGGCCGCCGCAGGCCGCCTGGTCGCCGTCGGCAGCGTGCACGGCGTGGTCGGCCAGCCGTTCAACGAGGCGTACTGCGCCGCCAAGTTCGCCGTCGAGGGGTTCCTGGAGGCGCTCGCCCCGGTCGCGGCGGCGCACGGCGTCCAGGTCTCGGTGGTCGTGCCCGGCTACGTCCCGGACACCCGGTTCGGGGTCTTCCCGGACATCGACCGCGGCACCATCCAGGCCGCCTCCGGCCCGTACGCGCCCACCTTCGCCGGCTACCTGGACTGGGTCGGCGGCCAGGGCTGGGAGTCGGCCGGCCAGCCCGCCCGGGAGGTCGCCGAGGTCGTCGTACGGACCCTGCTCGCCGACCGGCCGCCCTTCCGGGTGCCCGCCAACCAGTGGGCCGCCGACTACCTGGCCGCCAAACTCGCCGACCCGGACGGCTCCACCGTCCAGTCCCTCGCCCGGACCTGGCTCGGGCAGCCCGACGCACGCCGCGAAACACGCCGCGAAGCACCCGCCGAAGCACCCCCTGCAGCACCCTCCTCCTGAACAAGGGACCCGACCACCATGCCCGCCAAGCCCCTGGCCGAGCTGATCGCCTTCGCCCGCGCCAACTCGCCGTTCTACGCCGAGCTGTACCGCGACCTGCCCCCCGCCGCCGAGCGCCTCGACCAGCTCCCCGTCATCGACCAGGCCGCCTTCTGGGCCGCCAACACCTGGCCCGACAACCGCGTCCTGACCGGCCCGCTCAGCGACGCCGGCATCTACAAGACCGGCGGCACCACCGGCGTCCCCAAGTTCTCGCCCTGGACCCGTACCGAGCACGCCGACTCGGTCACCGCCTTCGGCGCCGGACTCGTCCGGGCCGGCCTGCGGCCCGGACACCGGGTCGCCAACCTGTTCACGGCCGGCGAACTCTACGGCGGCTTCCTCTACATCGAGGGCGCCCTGCACCACGCACCCGTGGACAACGTCCGCCTGGGCGTCGGCGGCGCCGCCCCCGACCCGTACATCGCCGACCTCATCACCGGTTTCGGCGTGCACGTGCTGGCCGGCGAGCCGATGAAGCTCAGCGCCGTCGCCGAGTGCCTGGTCCAGCGCGGGGAGACGGCCGACGGGGTCGAACTGCTGCTGTTCGGCGGCGATCTGCTCTTCGCCGACCTGCGGCCGATCCTCGCCCGGGCCTTCCCCCACGCCGCCGTCGCCTCCGTCGGCTACGCCTCCAACGACGCCGGGCTGGTCGGCTCACCCGTCCCCGGCGACGACGTCCGGGTGCACGAGGCCTTCGCGCACCGCACGGTGGTGGAACTCGTCGACGACGTCACCGGCAAGACGATCACCACGCCCAGCACTCCCGGCCGGGTCGTCGTCACCAACCTGTTCCGCACCCTGATGCCGATCCTGCGCTACCCGACCGGCGACCGCGCCGAGTGGACCGACGCCCGCTGCCGCCGCTTCCGCCTGCTCGGCCGCTCCACCGAAGGCGCCCGGGTCGGCACCGTCGCCATGCCCACCGAGGAGATCCGGGCCGTCCTGCTCGCCGCCGACCCGGAGCGCCACATCACCGGCATGCAGCTCGTGCAGCGCCGCTGGGCCGGGCGCGACGGCCTGATCCTGCGCCTCGGCTACACCGGGCAGCGGCCGGCCCCCGAGCTCGCCGACCGGCTCGTCGAGGCCGTGTACACGGCCCGGCCGCTCTACCCCGACGAGGTCGCGCTGGGCAGCATCCACGACCTCGCGGTCGAGTGGGTGCCGCGCTCCGAACTGGTCACCAACCCGCGCACCGGCAAGCTCCAGCAGGTGCTGGACGAGCGTCCGCAGTCCTGACCGGGCGGTGACGGCGGGGGCCGGGCAGCGGTAAGGGGCCAGGCGCTCAGCCGGTCTGCGGCCGGCCCCCGATCACCACGCTCTGCCCGCGGAACTCGGCGATGACCTTCCCGTCCGCCCGCCGGACCGTCACGTCGTAGACCCCGCTGCGCCCGGCCCGCGACCGCTCCACCGCCTCCGCCACCAGTTCGTCCCCGACCGCCGCCGGGGCCAGGAAGACGACCTGCGCCGCCTGCGCGACCGTCACCGGGCCGTGGCTGTTGCAGGCGAACGCGAACGCGGCGTCGGCGAGCAGGAACAGGAAGCCGCCGTGCGCCGTCCCGTGGCCGTTCACCATCGTCGCGGCCACCGTCATCCGCGTCACCGCGCGACCGGCGGACACCTCGTCCAGCGCGATGCCCAGCAGCCGACAGGTCTCGTCCCGCGCGTAGAGGGCGGCGGTCCCGGGGTCGAGCATGGCGTCCTGTTCCCTCCGTCGACGGCGTCCGGGTCAGCGTAGAGCACGGCGCCCGGCCGCCGTCCGGGGGAACTCGGCCGCGCCGCATCGCCGTTCAGCCCACCCTGCCGCGCGCCGACCCTAGCCTGCTCAGGTTCCCCGAGCGCAAGGACGGCTGATGGCCCAGAAGTCACCCGCGACCGCCACCCCACCGGGCCCCGCCGAGATCCCGTCGGCGCAGCCGCCCAGCGGATCCGTGACGGCCCTGCGGATCGGGGCCGCCGTGACCGGCGCGCTGCCCTCCGTGGTGCTGCGGCTGGCCGGGGTGCACCTGGCGCCCGTGCCGGGCATGGTGGTCTTCGGCCTCGGCGTGCTTGCGGCGGCGCTCCTGCTGATGTGGGCCGCGGAGACCGCCCGGGCCGACATCTCCGGCCCGCTCGCCCTGGCCCTGCTGGCGTTCATCGCCGTCCTGCCCGAGTACGCCGTCGACCTCTACTTCGCGTACGCGGCCGGCACCCGGCCCGAGTACGCCGCCTACGCGGCCGCCAACATGACCGGCGCCAACCGGCTGCTGGTCGGCGTCGGCTGGCCGCTGGTCGCCCTCGCCTCCTACTTCGCCGCCCGGCGCCGCGGCGCCGCCCCCGGGATCACCCTGCGGGAGCACCGGCGGATCGACACAGGCTTCCTCGGCGCCGCCGCCCTGGTGGCCTTCGTGATGCCGCTGACCCGGCAGATCTCCTGGGTGCTCGCGGTCGTCCTGATCGCCTGGTACGGCTACTACCTCTTCCGGGTCAGCCGCTGCGGCGAGGACGACGAGGAGGAACTCATCGGCGTCCCGGCCCGGTTGGCCGCCCTCCCGCGGCAGCGCCGCCGGGCGACCACCGTCCTGGTCTTCGCGGTCGCGGCCGGGGTGATCTTCGCCTGCGCCGAGCCCTTCGCCACCTCGCTGGTCGACGCCGGCGCCTCGCTCGGCATCGACCGCTTCCTGCTGGTGCAGTGGCTGGCCCCGCTCGCCTCGGAGGCGCCCGAGCTGATCGTCGCGGTCGTCTTCGCCTGGCGGCTGCGCGGGGACGACGGCCTCGGCGCGCTGCTCTCCAGCAAAGTCAACCAGTGGACCCTGCTGATCGGCTGCCTTCCGTTCGCCTACCTGGCCGGCGGCGGCGCGGCCTCCCTCCCGCTGGTCGAGCGCCAGGTGGACGAGGTGCTGCTGACCGCCGCGCAGACCGTCCTGGCCGTGGTGCTCCTGCTCGACCTGCGGTTCCTGCCCTGGAAGGCCGGGCTGCTGTTCGCCTTGTTCGCCGTCCAGTTCGCCCTCCCCGGCGAGTCCGCCCGGGTCGCGCTGAGCTGGGTCTACCTCGCCCTGGCCGTCCCGCTCCTCGCCGTGCGCCTACGCCAACTCCCGCCCACCGTCCGCGCCTTGGCGGGCCGCATCGAGGGCGATCCGCACTAGCACCAGTGGCTCGGCTCGATTGGTCGACCGGGAAATTGATCGGCTGCTGGTAGTCCGTCAGGCTGTCTCCGAGTTCTGATCTTGGAGGTGGTCGTGGGGCGTCGTCCGGGAATATTCGTCCGGCCGGTGAGCATGGAGGAGGGCCGGCGGCTGCAGCGGATCGGCCGGACGTCGAAGGATCCGGTGAGGCTGCGGCGGGCGATCGTGGTGCTGATGTCCACGCAGGGGCAGTCCGTGCGGGACATCACCTCGCTGCTGCGGGTCGGTGAGGACTACGTGCGCGATGTCATCCACGCCTTTGACGAGCGGGGGTTCGACGCACTGGACCCAAAATGGAGCGGGGGACGCCCGAAGACGATCGGTGAACAGGTGCGCGAGCGCATCTGCCTGATCGCCCGGACGTCCCCCGCGGACTGGGGTATCGCCGCGTTCTCCACCTGGAGCCTGACCAAGCTCGCCGAGCACCTGATCGCGCGCAGGGTCGTCACCGTCCTCAGCCGCGAGACCCTGCGCCGGATCCTGCGCGAGGGCAAAGTCTCCTGGCAGACGACGACCACATGGAGGGCATCCACGGACCCGGCCTTCATCGCCAAGATGCACCGGGTCCTGGAGCTCTACGACGCGCCGCCCGCCGACGGGCGGGTGGTCTGCGTGGACGAGTTCGGCCCGCTCAACCTTCAGCCGCGCAAGGGCAAGGCCTGGCGCCCCACGCGTTCGCCGCGCCGGCTGCAGGCCACCTACAACCGCTACGACGGCGTGATGCACATGCTCGCCGCCCTCGACCTGACCACCGGCAAGATCTACTACCGGATCCGTAAGCGAAAGCGATGGCGTGAGTTCCTCGGCCTGCTCAAGGCCCTGCGCTCCCGCTGGCCCGGGGAGAAGCCTTACGTCGTGCTGGACAACTTCTCCCCGCACAAGCACCCGAACGTGCGGGCCTGGGCAGCGGACAACGAGGTCGAGCTGGTCTTCCTACCCACCTACGGCTCGTGGCTGAACTGGATCGAGTCCGAGTTCGCGGCACTTCGTTACTTCGCGCTCAACGGCACCGACCACCGCAGCCACGCCGAGCAGAACGCCGCCATCAACGTCTACATCCGCTGGCACAACGCATGCGCCGAGCCCAAGTCCAGCTTCGCCCTGGGCTCGCCGATCCGCAGTTGGACCGAGTATCCAGCCAGGGCCGCGTAGCGCGTCACGTCTCGGTTTGGCCTCGGGGCGCCCGGATCCTCGGCAGGCCGAAGCCCGTCATCTGCTTCTCCTCGTAGGAGAGGAAGCCCATCTGCCGATAGAAAGCGTGGTTCCTCTTCCCCTCCGGTGTCGACTCATGGTCGGTGGACAACAGGAAGAAGCGACAGTGCGCGTACCGCTCCATCAGGTGTTCAAGCAACGCCCGGCCGATCCCCTGCCGGTGGAACCTCGGGTTGACCAGCAGGTCCTGGACGTAGCAGATGCTTTCATCGTCGGAGACCGTCCTGGCTAGGCCAAGGAGCACGCCTGACTCATCGCGGGCAGTGATGACCAGGTGCGAGTTGGCCAGACCGCGACAGAGCTTGTCGACGTCGCAGGTGTACCCCTCCCACCCGACCGAGACGTAGAGCCCGAACATCTCCTCCGGGTCGAACTCTGTTTCCTCCGCAATCACCACGCCGGACTCTCCAACTCCAGTCAGCCGCCTCGCGCCGGCACGGCCAGGGACTCAGGACTGCGCTGCCTGCGACTTCCCCACCCGGGCGGCAAGCAAGGCGGTTCCCTCCATCTGCCGTCCAGCATGCATCCTCTATTGATCTTGCCGGATGCACAACGCATGCCGGTCTCCAGGTTGGCGCCCCGCAGAGATCAATTACCCGGTCGACCAATCGAGACGCGCCACTAGTTTGTGCGCGGGGGCAGCCGCCGGCCGACGACGAGTTCGGGGCGGATGCGGATCCGGACGGCGCCGGGGGCGCGGCCGACGGCGGGGCCGACCTGGGCGCGGCCGAGGACGGTGACGTACCAGCCGGAGCCGTCCACGCCGTCCACCTCGTCGGCCTCGAAGGCGATCACGGCGTCGTCCACGGCCCGCGCGAGTTCGGAGCCGGCCGGGGCCGAGAGCAGCACTCCGCCGCCGTCCGACAGGTCGAGCCGGAAGGACACCGGCAGCACCGCCGGGAGAGCGCGGATGGTGTAGACCACCCGGCCGACCGCGGCCCTGGCCAGCAGTTCCAGCGCCCGCTCCCGGTCCAGTTCGAGCAGGTCGTGATCACCGTTCATGCCCTCGATGCTCGCCCCGGCGGTGGCGGCGCCGCGAGGGCCGATGGTCCCGCCGGGGGTCCCGGGCCCGGACGTCGCGTCAGCCCCGGAGGGAGCGCAGGTGCCCCGGCTGCGCGGCGGCGGCCGCCTGGCGCAGCTCGGTGGAGATCAGCGCGGCCTGCACCCGCCGCTCCACGCCCAGCTTGGCGAGCAGCCGCGAGACGTGGTTCTTCACCGTCTTCTCGGCGAGGTAGAGCCGTTCGCCGATCTGCCGGTTGGTCAGGCCCTCCCCGATCAGCGCCAGCACCTCCTGCTCGCGCACGGTCAGCGCGGGCCCGGTGGTGACGGGCTGCGCGGGCTCGGCGTCGCTGCGCAGGCGGTTGAGCAGCCGGGTGGCGGCGCCCGGGTCCAGCATCGAGCGGCCGGAGGCGACGGTCCGCACGGCGGCCACCAGGTCGGTGCCGCTGATCTGCTTGAGCACGTACCCGGCGGCGCCCGCCATGACGGCGTCCAGCAGCGCCTCCTCGTCGTCGAAGGAGGTCAGCATCAGGCAGGCGAGGCCGGGCATCCGGGAGCGCAGTTCACGGCAGACCGACACCCCGTCGCCGTCGCCCAGCCGGACGTCCAGCACCGCCACGTCGGGCCGCAGCGCGGGCACCCGGACGAGCGCCTGCTCGGCGGTGGCGGCCTCGCCGACCACCTCCAGATCGGGCTCGCCGTCCAGCAGGTCGTGCACCCCGCGGCGCACCACCTCGTGGTCGTCCAGCAGGAACACCCGCACCGGCGCCGGTGCCCCGGCGCCCGCCGTCTTGGTCGCCATCACGCGGCTCCACCTTCGTCACCCCCGCACACTCCCGGCAGGGCCCAGGGCATCATCGCCCACCGGCCGCCGCAGGGCCCAGGGCCCAACGACCCCATTCGGGCGAGCGCGCGGGCGGCGCGGCCCCCGCAGGAGCCGCGCCGCCCGTAGGCCCTGTCCGGCCGATCTTGCCGGACAGGGCCGAGGGGAGGGGCCGTCAGCGCCGCCGCGCGCTGCCGAGGCCCGCCAGCAGGAAGGCCAGCGCCACCCCGGCCCCGCTGACCGCCGCGAGCGCCACCCGGGAGCCGACGGCGCCCTCGTCCGACAGCAGGATCGCCACCGCCCCCAGCGAGGCGACGGCGGCGCCGACGACCAGCCACCCCGCGAGGGTGACGGCGGCGGGGCGGCCGGAGCGCGGCGCCGGCCGGGCGCCCAGGGCCGCCCAGCGGGCGGCGGCCTCGTGCTGCTCCCCGCGCCGGTCCCACCGGGCGCGGACCCGCAGCGCCGCGCCGCCGACCAGCCCGGCGAGGGCGATCTGCGCGGCGGGCCGCCAGTCGGGCAGGGCGAGCAGCAGCCCGCCGGCCATGGCGAGGGCGGCCCACCACAGGACGCAGGCCGCCGCGGCCGTGCGGGTGGAGCGGGGCCGGTCGGCGCCGGCCTGGAGGTCGGCGATGGCGGGCAGGTACCAGACGCAGCCGCTCGCGGTGAGCGCGGCGGTGCCGATGGCGAGGACGGTGTGGGTCATGGGGCCGGCCTTCCAGGTCGCGAGGGGGGAGCCGTCCCCGCCCGTGACGGGGGCGTGGGCGGGGACGGCGGTCGGTGGGTGTTCGGAGCGGGTGGCCGGGGCGCGCCCGGCCTCGGGTCAGCTGTCCACGGCGGACCGCTCGCGCTCCGCCCTGGTCTGCGGCAGGTCGTACTTGGCCGGGGTCACGTCGCCCAGGTGGGTGGCGGGCTTGCCGGTGTTCTCCAGGACGTCCAGGGCCGCGATGTCGGGGTGGTGGAGGTCGAAGGCCGGGGATTCGGAGCGGATCCTCGGCAGCCGGACGAAGTTGTGCCGGGGCGGCGGGCAGGAGGTGGCCCACTCCAGCGAGCGGCCGTAGCCCCACGGGTCGTCGGCCTCGACCTTCTCGCCGTACTTGGCCGTCTTCCAGATGTTGTAGAGGAACGGCAGGATCGACAGCCCGAGCAGGAAGGAGAAGATGGTGGACAGGGTGTTGAGCGTGGTGAAGCCGTCCGAGGCCAGGTAGTCGGCGTAGCGGCGCGGCATGCCCTCGGCGCCGAGCCAGTGCTGGACCAGGAAGGTGCCGTGGAAGCCGACGGTGAGCGTCCAGAAGGTGATCCGGCCGAGCCGTTCGTCGAGCTTCTTGCCGGTCATCTTGGGCCACCAGAAGTGGAAGCCGGCGAACATCGCGTAGACCACGGTGCCGAACAGCGTGTAGTGGAAGTGGGCGACGACGAAGTACGAGTCGGAGACGTGGAAGTCGATCGGCGGGGCGGCGAGCAGCACGCCGGTGAGGCCGCCGAACAGGAAGGTGACCAGGAAGCCGACCGTCCACAGCATCGGTGTCTCGAAGCTGAGCGAGCCCTTCCACATGGTGCCGACCCAGTTGAAGAACTTGACCCCGGTCGGGACGGCGATGAGGAAGGTCATGAAGGAGAAGAACGGCAGCAGCACCTGCCCGGTGACGTACATGTGGTGCGCCCACACCGTCACCGACAGGCCGGCGATGGCGACGGTGGCGGCGATCAGCCCCGCGTAGCCGAACATCGGCTTGCGGCTGAAGACCGGGATGATCTCGGAGATGATCCCGAAGAACGGCAGCGCCAGGATGTACACCTCGGGATGGCCGAAGAACCAGAACAGGTGCTGCCAGAGCATCGCCCCGCCGTTGGCCGGGTCGAAGACGTGCGAGCCGAACTTGCGGTCGCATTCGAGGGCGAGCAGGGCGGCGGCGAGGACGGGGAAGACCAGCAGCACCAGCACCGAGGTGAGCAGCACGTTCCAGCAGAAGATGGACATCCGGAACATGGTCAGCCCGGGTGCGCGCATGCAGATGATCGTGGTGATGAAGTTGACGGCGCCGAGGATGCTGCCGAAGCCGGAGAGCGTCACGCCCATGATCCACATGTCGGCGCCGACGCTGGGCGAGTGCACGGCGTCGGACAGCGGCGCGTAAAGGAACCAGCCGAAGTCGGCGGCGCCCTGCGGGGTCGCGAAGCCGGCGGCGGCGATCAGCGAGCCGAACATGAACAGCCAGAAGGACAGCATGTTCAGGCGCGGGAAGGCGACGTCCGGGGCGCCGATCTGCAGCGGCATGATCCAGTTGGCGAAGCCAGTGAACAGCGGCATCGCGAAGAGCAGCAGCATCACCGAGCCGTGCATGGTGAAGGCCTGGTTGAACTGCTCGTTGGAGAGGATCTGCGTTCCGGGCCGGGCGAGTTCGGCGCGCATGACCAGCGCCAGGACACCGCCGATCAGGAAGAACCCGAACGCCGACACCAGGTACATGGAGCCGATCGTCTTGTGGTCGGTGGTGGTCAGCAGTCTGACCACGGCCGAACCGGGCCGTTTCGGCCGAACCGACGGCTGCGGTACGGAGGTTGGCGGTGGCGTGGGGTCGCCCTGTGCCGGGGTGGCGCTCAAGGACGCACTCCTTAGGAACGTCGTGCGAATGGCTGGCGATCCATGATCCGAACGCACCGCCCCCGCCCCCTAGGGCCGTTCGGCCCGCGCCCCCGGGGCCGCACGGCCCGCGTTCCGACGCCCGGACCGGGACCTCCGGTGGCCGTCGGTCCCTCCCCGGCCCCTCGGGCGGCGCTCACCGCGCCGACGAGCACCGCTGGAGGAACGCCGGAACCGCCCCGGCGTCCGCGCCCCGGAGCGCCCCCGCCCGGCCCCGTCCGCCCCGGGGCCCGCACCCCCGGCCCCGGCCCTCCGCCGCGCCCCGCCGGCCCCTCCCACCCCGCCCCACCGGCCACGACACCGCACCCGCCGGCCGCCACCACACCCGGCCTCCCCCTCCCCCGGGTGTCCCCTCCCCCAGGTGCCCGAAGTGTGAGGGTCGCGTGAGCGAAACAGGACGATTCCGTGCCCTACAGATCGGATCGGCCGTCAAGTAGCCTGCGGCCACGCCCGCACCGCACCGGTCACGCCCCCGCTCGGTCACACCCCCGCTCGGACACGCCCTGGCCCCCACCCACGCCCCGGAGGTACGCCGATGCCCCTGGCCCAGCCCGCCGCCCCCACCCGGCCGCGCTTCTCCGTCCTCGGCCCGCTGACCGGCGAAGCGGACGGCCGCCCGCTCGCCCTCGGCCCGCTGAAGCAGCGGCTGGTGCTGGCCGTCCTGCTGAGCCGCGCCAACACGGCCGTCCCGGTCGACCTGCTCACCGACGCGGTCTGGCCCGAGGAGCCGCCGCGCACCGCCCGCAAGAACCTCCAGGTCTACATCTGCACGCTGCGCACCCTGCTCGGCCGCGACCCCGGGCCCGAGCGGCTGGTCCACACCGCCGGCGGCTACCTGCTGCGGGTCGCCGAACCCGAGCTCGACGTCCTCCAGTTCCGCGCCCTCGCCCGGGCCGGCCGGGCCGCCGCCGACAGCGGCGCGCTCGCCCCCGCCGCCCGGCTGCTGCGCCAGGCCCTCGACCTGTGGCAGGGCCCGCCGCTCGCCGACCTGCGCTGCTCGCCCGCCGTCCAGGCCGAGGCCGACCGGCTGGAGGCCCGCTGCCTCGGCGTCCACGAGGACTGGGCGGAGACCGAGTTGGAGCTCGGCAACGCCACCGCCGTCGCCGAGGAACTCGCCGACCTGGCCGAGCGCCACCCGCTGCGCGAACGCCTCCAGGCCGCCCGGATGAACGCCCTGCACCTGTCCGGCCGCCAGGCCGAGGCGCTCGCCGTCTACGACACCCACCGCCAGCTGCTCGCCCGCGAGTTGGGCCTCGAACCCAGCCCCGCCCTGACCGCCCGCTACCGGCAGCTGCTCGCCCACGGCCCGGCCCGCCCCGCCACCGCCCGGCCGGCGCAGCACCCCGGCCCGAACGGCGCACTGCTGCCCGCCGACACCACCGACTTCACCGGCCGGAGCCACGAACTGCGCGACCTGATCGACGCGTTGGCGGAGGGCGGCGAGCGCGTCGCGGTCCTCTCCGGCCCGGCCGGCATCGGCAAGACCGCCCTCGCCGTGCACGCCGGACACCTGCTCGCCGACCGCTTCCCCGACGGCCGGCTGCTGCTCCGGCTGCGCACCGAGGACGGCACCCCGCGCCCGCTCACCGACATCCTCACCGAACTCGCCGCCCTCACCGGCCGATCCGACCCCAGACCGGCCGACCCGGCCCAGGCCGCCGCCCTCTGGCGCGCCTCCCTGGCCGGACGCCGGATGCTGCTGATCCTCGACGACGCCCCCGGCGAGGCCGTGGTCCGCGAACTGCTGCCGGGCTTCGGCCCGAGCGCCACCCTCGTCACCTCGCGCAGCCAACTCGCCGGACTGGCCTCAGTACACCGGGTCACCGTGCCGCCCTTCGCCCCCGCCGAGGCGCTCGACCTGCTCGGCCGGATCGTCGGCACCGGCCGGACCGGCACCGACCGCGCGGCCGCCGCCCGGATCGTCGAGGCCTGCGGGCTGCTGCCGCTCGCCGTGCGGGTCGCCGGCACCCGGCTCGCCGTCCTGCGCCACCTGCCGCTCGCCGAGTACGCGGCCCGCCTCGCCGACCCGGCCGGCGCCCTGGACGAACTCGTCGCCGGGGACGTCACCGTCCGCGCCCGCCTCGACTCCGGCTGGCGCGACCTCACCGACCAGGGCCGCCTCGCCCTCGGCCGGCTCGCCGCCCTCCCGCTCTCCCTGCTGTTCACCCTCCCCGAGGCCGCCGCCGCCCTCGGCCGCCCCGAACGCCTCGCCCTGCGCACCCTGGAGGCTCTCACCGACACCGGCGCCGTCACCTCCCCCACCGGCGAGGTCACCGCCCACGCCGCCCTCTACGCCCTCCCCCGCCTCACCCACCTGCACGCCCGCGAGCACAGCACCGTACTGGCCGACAACCTCAGCTGAGCCCGCCGCGCCGGCCGGCGCCCCTTGGGCCGAGCGTCAGCATGTCCAGTAACTCCCCGCCCTCCAGGCCCTGTTCGGCAGCGTGCAGGGCGAGCAGGACGCCCGCCGCCCCGGTGTGCAGGTCCGCCGAGAACCGCCGCAGCCGCATCCCGGGGACGAGCAGCCCCTCCGGCCGCGCGACCAGGTGCCACTGGAGCTTGCGGACCTGCTCGCGGACGGCGTCCCGAGCCGCCGGACCGCCCAGCCGGTCCAGCGCCAGCAGCAGCCCGGCGCGGCCCCGGAACAGCCCGGGTTCGCGGACGAATCCGGGGGCGCAGACCCGCCGCACGTCGGCGAGGAACTCCTCGGACCCGCCGAACTCCTCGGACCTGCCGAACTCCTCGGGCCCGCTGCCGCCGAGCGCCTGGTACTCCTGGGCGACGAGCGCGATCCCGCTGCTGCCGCGGTCGAGGTAGGCGAGCCGCCGCCCCCGGTCGAGGACCTGCACCGACCCGTCGGGCACCCGTACGCACTGCGCCACGGCCCGGTCCAGCGCCTCGCGCCCGGAGGCCAGCAACCAATCCTCGCCGGTCCGCTGGTACAGCCGCAGCTGGACGAGGGCGATCCCGGCGAGGCCGTACAGCAGTCCGGCCGCCGTCGGCGCGCCGAGCCCCGGGACGGTCTGCCCGCGCAGCACCGCGTCGAGCGCCCGCGCGTCGGCGAGGGCGTCCGCGAGTTCGCGCCGGCTGCCGAGGGCGTCGGCGAGCCGCAGCCGGGCGAGCGCGGCGCCGGCCCGGCCGCCGTGGAGGGCGACGGTGGGCGCGGGCCGGGCCTGCCGGGCCTGTGCGGCCAGTTCGGCGGCCTCGTCGCCGCGGCCGACCCGGGCGAGCACGGCCGCCACGCCGAGCGGCCCGTCGAAGAGCCCGCCTGCGCCCGGTCTCGGGCCGCGCCGCCGCATCGCCGCGATCAGCCAGTCCGCGTACTCGTCGGGGCAGGGCGCCCCGGCCCGGTGCAGCGCGTACAGCACGCCGGCGGCGCCGTGGGCGACGCCGGTGCCGCCGTCGGCGAATCCGGCCGGGTCGCCGGGGAAGAGCCGGTCCGGCCGGTCGGGGGTGGCCCCGGCGTGGATGCCGGCGACGAGTTCGTTCCTGGCGGCGTCGAGGGTGGGCCCGGCGAGGAGTTCGCGGACCCGCCGTTCGCCGACCGGTTCCACCGGCGCCACCGGTGCCACGGCGCCCGGCCGCACCGGCCCCTCCTCCGGCCCGAGGCCGAACCAGCGCCGTGCCCGCCGTTCCAGCGCGGGCAGCTTGCCGGGATCGCGTTCGGCCAGCTCCATCACGGGCATCAGCAGCATCAGCCAGGTGGCCCAGAGCATGTGGCGGTCGGCGTCGGCCCCGTCGAGCCCGGGCGGGGGCTGGAGCCCGCCCGCGCCGGCGAGCGGGACACGGCGGCCGGTGAGCTCCTCCGCGTACTCGAAGTCGACGAGCACCACCGAACCGTCCGGACGGACGATCACATTGGCCGGGTGCAGGTCGCCGAACCGGACGCCCCGCTCGTGCAGGGCGCCGAGCGCCTTCTCCAGCCCGGCCACGACCCCGGCCACCCAGTGCGCGTACTCGGCGCGCTGTCCGGCGGTGCATTCCTGGTGCACCAGCGGGTAACGGCGGATCGCCTCGGCGAACAGCTGGACGCCCTCGATGTGCTCCTGGACCAGGAAGGTGTGCTCCCAGACCGTCCGGACCTCGTGCAGCCGGGGCACGCAGTCCAGGCCGGCGAGCCGTTCCAGCGCCCACTGCTCGCGCCGCAGCCGGGTGACGGCGTCGTCCCCGGCGGCGTCCAGCCCGGCGTGCGGGCGGGCCTCGCGCAGCACCACCCGCTCCCCGGTGGTCCGGTGCTCGGCGAGGTAGATCCCGCCGGCGTTGGAGAACTGCAGCACCTCGACGATCCGGTACGGCAGGTCGCCGCCGGCCGCCTCCCGGGCGGCCAGGTGTGGGCGCAGCTCCTCGGGCGGTTCGACCCAGGCGGGCAGCTGGAACACCGGGTCGCGCCGGTCGGGGACCAGCTCGCCGGACGGGTCGCGCAGCGCGGGCACGGGCCGCCCGTCCTCGTCCTGGCACCACAGCTCGACGAACGCGCCGTAGCGCACGTACACGGGGGCCGTCCCGATCCTCAGGTCGGTGAGCACGTACGGCCCCAGGCGGCCCGCCAGCACCTCGGCCAACTCCGCCGCCACGGCCAGGAACTCCTCCTCCGACCCCGGGTAGACGGTGACGAACTTGCCGCTGCTGCCGCGCCCCATGTACTTGCCGTTCGCGACCCGCAGCGCCTCGTCGCTGCGCAGGAACTTGAACGTCGTACGGCGCGCCGTGCAGACCCGCGCGACGGCCCGCAGGGTCGCCTCGGCCTCCTCCGGCACGGTCGAGACGTGGATCTTCCAGCCCTGCTCCGGCAGCCGGGCGCCGTCCGGCCGCAGCGCCGTCCACAGCCCGCGCCGTTCGCGCCGCCACCCGGCGGGCGGTGCGCCGAGCCCCAGCTGGTACCGGCCGGCCCGGTCGCGGAGGCGCCCCGGGGTGTCGTAGTACATCGGATCGGCGAGGCAGTACAGCTGGGTCTCCTGGGCGCCGGCCATGGCGCGCCTCCTCTTCCGGGTCGTCTTCCAAGCTCTTCCGGGTCGTTCGTCTCCCGGGCCGCCGAACGGTTCAGCCTGCGGGCGCCGGTAGCGGTGCCGGGGCCGGCGCCGGGCCGCGCCGGACCGGCGGCGCCCAGGTGACCACGGCCGCGCAGAGCGAGATGGCGAGGGCCAGCAGGGCGAAGGTCCGGGTGCCGCCCAGGGCGCCGAGCAGCGCGCCGCCCACCAGCGGGCCGAACGGCTGGACCAGGGTGGACAGGAAACCGGCGGCGCTCTGCACCCGGCCGATCCGGTCGGGCGGCGCGGCGAGCAGCATGCCGGAGACGAAGCCGATGCTGGCGACCGTGGACAGGCACATGCACACCGCGCAGAGCAGCCCGATCAGCAGCGGGATCCGGGTGAGCACCAGCACCCCGGCGGTGGCGGCGGCCGCCCAGCAGCTGAGCGCCACCAGCCTGCCGTCGCCCGCCCCAGAGCGCGCTCTGGGCCCTGTCCGGGCCTCCAGCCTCGGGGCGAGCAGCGCGCCGGCCAGGGCGCCGGCCGCGGTGCAGGAGACCACGGTGCCGCCGCCGATCCCGGAGCGGCCGCCGTCGGAGGCCACGGCCAGGGTGGTGAACATCAGCGCGCTGAACGCGAAGTTCATCCCGAGCCCGAAGATCAGCAGCAGGGTGCGCAGGTAGGGCTGGCGCCAGATGAAGCTGAGCCCGGCGGTCAGTTCGCCGCGGCTGAACGCCGCGCCGCTCCTGGCGGCGGGCACCGAGCGGGTCCGCATCAGCGCGACGCAGACGGTGGAGAGCAGCAGCCCGACGCCCTCCGCGAGGAACGGCAGCACCGGGTGCCAGGCGAACAGCGCGCCGCCGGCGATCGGCCCGACCAGCCGGGCTGCGGCGCCGCGCGCCTGCATCCGGGACGAGGCCGCGCGGACCTGCTCGCGCGGCACCACCGCGCGCAGCAGGCCGCCGGCGGCGGGCCCGTAGGCGCTGGTGATGAGCGCCCCGGCGGCGGCCACCAGCAGCACCAGCGGCAGCGGGGTGTGGCCGCGCAGGACGGCGATCACCAGCGCGGTGACGGCGAGCAGGCTGCCGACGTCGCACACCCGCATCAGCCGGCGCCGCTCGATCCGGTCGGCGATGACGCCGCCGGGCAGCATGGTGAGCAGCAGCGCGCCGATCGAGACGGTGCCGATGGCGCCCGCCTGGGCGGCCGATCCGGTCTCCCGCAGGACGAGCAACGGCAGGGCGATCGAGGCGAGTTGGGAGCCGAGCGAGGCCATCAGGCCGCCGACCCAGAGCAGCCGGAAGTCCCGGTTGCGGGAGAGCGAGGTGGGCTCCATGGCCGTCCTCCGGGGTGGGGGGTGGAATCGGGCCGGGGCGGTCCCGCACCGGCGGGACCGCCCCGGAAGCCAATCACTGCCCGACGGCCGGGGGCGGTGGTGCGCCCGCCCCCGCGCCGGACACCGCTGACCTGCCGCTGGTCAGGCGGAGGTCTCGGCGGAGCTGACGTAGCTGATCAGGCTGAAGCAGCTGCCGTCGGAGGCCTCCTGGAGGACCTTCATCGCCTGGAGGTCCAGGACGTTGGCGGCGTGCGCCTCGACCTCCGGGGTCTCCTCGCTGTCCTCGCCGACGATCGGGTCGATGTTCTCGGCCATGGCTGAACTCCTCTCGCTGGGTTGATCGGTGGGGGTTCGACGGGTGGTGGCCCGCCGTGGTGAAGACGGTACGCAGGCGGGGCTGCGCACGGCCTGGGAACCGGTACGGCACCGGTATGGCCGCAGGTCGGGGCGCCGACGGCGGCGCCGTCCGGCCTGCCGCACCCGTCCGCCGGGCCCCCCGCACCCGCTCCGGGCTGCGGCCATACCGCCGGCAAGGCGGCCGCGAACCGGGCCCGAAGCCGGGCCGGGGAGCCTGGCCCGGCACGCCCGCACGCCCGGCTCCGTGCACGCCCCGGCCCCGTGCACCACCCAACCCCACGCACTCCCCGATGCACTCCCCGCACCGCGAAGGACTAGCGAAGGACTGCCACCATGCCCTGCCCGCTCTGCGCCCAACTCGCCAGCACGAACGACCAGTTCTGCCCCGCCTGCGGCACCCCCCGGGCCGCCGCCCTCGACCTGGCCGCCGAGGAGCGCAAGCTGGTGACGGTGGTCTTCTGCGACCTGGTCGACTCCACCGCCCTGTCCGGCGCGCTCGACCCGGAGACGCTGCGCGAGGTGATCCTGCGCTACTTCGAACGGATGCACCGTCAGATCGAGGCGCACGGCGGCACCTTGGAGAAGTTCATCGGGGACGCGGTGATGGCGGTGTTCGGCGTCCCGGTGATCCGCGAGGACGACGCCCACCGGGCGCTGGCCGCCGCGCTCGCCATGCTGGAGGACCTGGAGGACCTCAACACCGAGCTGGACGCCACCCTCGGGGTCCGCCTGGACGTCCGGATCGGTGTCAACACCGGCCAGGTGGTGGCGGGTTCGGACGCCTCGGCGCGCCAGGCCCTGATCTCCGGCGAGACCGTGAACATCGCCGCCCGGCTGCAGACCCAGGCCGCCCCCGGCCAGGTGCTGATCGGCCCGCAGACCCTGCGCGCGGCGGGGCCCGCCGCCCAGGTGCACGAGGTCGGCCCGCTGCGGCTCAAGGGCAAGACCGAGCCGGTCACCGCGTACCGCCTGGTCGGGCTGGACGAGGACGACCCCGAGCTGCTGCGCCGCTTCGACGTCCCGCTGGTCGGGCGGGAGCGCGAACTCGCCCAACTGGACGCCGCGCTGGCCCGGGTGGCCGGCGGCCAGGGCGCCGAACTGCTGCTGGTCGTCGGCGAGGCCGGGATCGGCAAGACCCGGCTGGTGCGCGAGTGGCAGGAGCGGACGGGCCGGCACACCGCGCGCTGCGGCACCGGCCGCTGCCGCAGCTACGGCGAGCAGGGCGTCCTGACCCCGCTCGCGGAGGCCGTCGGGGCCCTGCTCGGCGGCCCGGGGACGCCCGCGCCCGCCGAGGCGCTGGACCGGCTGGCGCAGGCCACCGCGCCCGGGGTGAGCGCCGAACAGTCCCTGGACCGGCTGGCCGCGATCCTGCGCGGGCGGACCGTCGAGCGCCCGGCCGTGCTGGTCCTGGACGACTGCCAGTGGGCCGGCCCGGTGCTGCTGGACGCCGCCGAGCGGCTGGTCGCCGCCCTCGGCCAGTCCCCGGTGCTGCTGCTGTGCCTGGCCCGGCCGGAGCTGCCGGCCTCCCGCCCGGAGCTGCCGGCGCTGCCGGTCGGCGGCCTGTCCTGGGACGAATCGGCGCTGCTGGCCGCCCAGTTGACGGAGCTGAGCGCCCACCAGGACGCGGTGCCGACCCGGCTGCTGGAGCGGGCCGAGGGCAACCCGCTGCACCTGGAGGAGCTGCTGGCCGCCCTCACCGAGGCGGACGGCCCCGCCCTCGCCGACGAACTCCCGCCCACCGGCCGGGCGTTGCTCAGCGCGCGGATCGACGACCTGGAGCGCGACGAGCGCACCACCCTGGACCTGGCCGCCGTACTCGGGCGCGCCTTCACCGCCGCCGAACTCGCCCAGCTCGCCCGCGGCGGCGCCGACCAGGACGCCTTCGCCGACCCGGAGGACGACGTCTTCACCGGTCCGTTCGACGGCCTCCCCGGCCTGCCCGCGGGCGACGACACCCCGCCGCGGCTGCACGCCGCGCTGGCCCGGCTGGCCGAGCGCCGCCTGGTCGAACCGGCCGGCACCAGCTTCCGGTTCAGCAGCGGCCTGGTCCAGGAGTCGGTCTACCAGTCGATGTCCAAGCGGGCCCGCGCCGAGCGCCACGAACGCGCCGCCGACCTGCCGGCCGTCCGCGCCGCCGGGGACGCCGCCGTCGGCGGCCACCTGGAGCGCGCCCACCGCTACCGGCTCGAACTCGGCCTGCTGGACGCCCGGACGGACGCCCTGCGCACCCGCGCGGCGGCCGCCCTCGGCGTGGCCGGCGCCCACGCCCTCGCCCACGCCGACCTGCCCGCCGCCACCGACCTGCTGGAGCGCGCCGTCCGGCTGCACTACCCGAACGAGCGCACCGCCGGCCCGACGCTGCGCCGCCTCGGCGAGGCCCGGCTGGCGCTCGGCCGGGCCGACGAGGCCCTGCCCGTCCTGGCGCAGGTCCGCGACTCGGCCGCCGACCCGCTGGACGCCGCGCACGCCCGGCTCGCGCTGGCCGCCCGCGGCCTGCCGCCCGGCCCGGAGCAGCCCGCCGCCACCGCCCGCGCCGTCCTCCCGCTCTTCATCGACCTGCGGGACGACCTGGGCCAGGCCCGGGCCGGGCTGCGCCTGGCCGAGGAACACCTGCTGGCGGGCCGGCACACCGAGGCGGAACGGCTGCTGGACGACGCCCTCGACCACGCCGCCCGCACCGACGCCGAGCTGGACCGGGCCGCCGTGCTGGCCGCGCTGGCCGCCTCCCTGCTGGCGGGCCCCGAGCCCGTCCCGAACGCCGTCTTCCGGCTGCGGGCCCTGCTGGCCGGGCACGGCGCCGGCCACCGGACGGTGCGGGTCGCGCTCAACGGCCCGCTGGCCGTCCTGCTCGCCCTGCGCGACCGGCCCGGCGAGGCCGAACTGCTGCTGGCCGAGGCCAACGGCCTGGCGGGCGAGCTGTCGCTGGCCGACGCGATGGTCTCGCTGCCGGCCCTGACCGCCCAGGCCGCGGCGGCCACCGGCCAGACCGGGCAGGCGCTGGACCTGCTCGCCGACGCCGCCGAGGTCGCCCGCCGGCTGGGCAACGCCGCCCCGCTGCCCCGGCTCGCCCTCACCACCGCGCGCGCCCTGCTGGACACCGACCGCCCGGGCCCGGCCGCCCGCCACCTGGACGGCGTCGACGCCACGTCCGCGCTGCCGCCGGTGCTGGCGATCGAGCTGGACGCGCTGCGCGGCCGGCTCGCCGCCTCCCGGGGTGAGGCCGACCCGGCGCTGGAGCTGACCGCGGCCGCCGCCCAGGCCGCCGAGGCCACCGAGTCGCTGCTGCTCCAGGCGCTCACCGCGCTGGACCGCGCCCACGCGCTGCTGCTGCTCGACCGGCGCGCCGAGGCCGCTGTGGCGGCCGCCACCGCCCGGGACCGGTTCGCCGCCAAGGGCCACCTGCCGGGCGTGCGCCGGGCCGAGCGGCTCGGGGGCGCCCGGTGAGCGGCCCGGCCGGCCTCACCTGGAGCCTGCGCGGCCGGGCCGCCGCGGACCTGCCGGTGCTCGCCGACACCACCGCGCACGGCAGCGCCGCCCACGGCAGCGCCGGCCCCGACACCACCGGTCCCGGCGGCGGGGGCACCGGCAAGGGCGTGCGGGTGTGCGTCGTGGACTCCGGCATCGAGCCGGACCACCCGCTGGTCGGCCCGCTGAACGGCTCCTGGGTGGTGGTCAAGGACCCGACGACCCGGGAGCTGGTGGTCCGCCCCGACCGCACCGGCGACACCTGCGGCCACGGCACCGCCTGCGCGGGCATCATCCGCCGCACCGCCCCGGACTGCGAGCTGTACAGCGTCCGGGTGCTCGGCGAACGCTTCACCGGCACCGGCGACATGCTGATCACCGGGCTGCGCTGGGCCGTCGAGCAGGGCTTCGACGTCGTCAACCTCAGCCTCTCCACCACCCGGACCCGCTTCCTGGAGGAGCTGCACGCGATCGCCGACGACGCCTTCTTCGCCCGCACCGCGATCGTCGCCTCCGCCCACAACACCCCGGTGGAGAGCTACCCCTGGCGGTTCTCCTCGGTCATCTCGGTCGGCAGCCACCAGGAGGACGACCCGGCCCTGCACCTGTACAACCCGGCGCCGCCGGTCGAGTTCTTCGCCCCCGGCCAGAACGTCCGGGTCCCCTGGCTCGGCGGCTCCACCATCCGCACCACCGGCAACAGCTTCGCCACCCCGTACGTCGCCGGGCTGTGCGCCCGCATCCTGTCCGGCCACCCGAGGCTGACGACCTTCCAGCTGAAGAGCGCGCTCTACCTCACCGCAGCCAACGTCCAGGTCGGCACCGGGGCCGGTCCTCACCGTCCCCCAGGCGGGAGTTCGACGACCGAGCCCACCCCGTCCACCCCCATCACGGAGGCGCCCGATGACCCTCAGCACTGATCCCGCCGTCGACCCGCTGGCCCGCGAGCTGCTGCAGTCCGTGGTGGACGTGGCCCGAGCGATCTTCGGCGCCGAGGCCGGTTCGGTCTGCCTGCTCGACGAGGCGGCCGGGGAGCTGGTGTTCCAGGCCGTCTCGGGGCGCGGCGAGGAGTCCCTGGTGGGCCGCCGTTTCCCGGCGGGCAGCGGCATCGCGGGCTGGGTCGCCGCCTCGGGCGAGCCGATGGTGGTCGACGACCTGGGCGCGAGCCGCACCTTCGACCGGGCCTTCGCCGAGTCCACCGCGTACGTTCCGAACGCGCTGATGGCGGCGCCGCTGACGCACGGCAGCAGGGTGCTGGGCGTCCTGGAGGTGCTGGACCCGGCCCCGCAGGCCCGGTCCAGCCTGCCCGAGCTGGACCTGCTCGCCCTGTTCGCCCGCCAGGCCGCCGCCGCCCTGCGGGTCATCGCCGAGCGCTCCCCGGCTCCGGCGGCGGTGCCCGACCGCGCCGCCGCCCTCGACCTGCTGGCCGACCTGGAGGAGCTGCTGCGCCGTCAGCCCTGACGCGGCGCCAACCGCGCGATCGATCCGCGCTCCAGCGCCGCGTACACCGCGCCGTCCGGGCCGACGGCGATGCCGTGCGGCTCGGCGGCCGGGCCGGGCAGCCGGTGGCCGTCGAGCTGCCCGTCCGGGCCGAGCACCCCGATCCGGCCGGCGCCCCACTCGGTGAACCAGAGCCGGCCGTCCGGGCCGCAGGTGATCGCGTGCGGCCGGGCCGCCCGGTCGGCCAGCGGGTACTCGGTGACCTCGCCGTCCACCGTGATCCGGCCGACCAGCCCGCCGCCGATGCCGACGTACCAGAGCGCGCCGTCCGCCCCGGCGGTGATCCCGACGGGGGCGGTGCCCCCGGTGGGCAGCGGGTGGACGGCGACCTCGCCCCCGACGGTGATCCGGGCGACGGCGTCCGCCTGGTTGAGCGTGCACCAGAGCGCGCCGTCCGGGCCGGCCGTGATGAACGACGGGAAGGCCCCGGCCCGCGGCAGCGGGTACTCCGTCACCTCGCCCTCGACGGTGATCCGCCCGATCCGGTCGGCGTTCAGCTCGGTGAACCAGAGCGCCCCGTCGGGCCCCGCCGCGATCCCGTACGGCCCGGCGCCCGCCGTCGGGACGGCGAAGGAGCGCGTCTTCCCGTCGGTGTCGATCCGTCCGATCCGGTGGTCGCGCATCCGGGTGAACCAGAGCGCGCCGTCCGGGCCGACGGTGAGCACCGCGGGCCCGCACTCCGGCGCCCCGAGGCCGTACCGCTCGACCGTGCCGTCCGCTGCCAGCCGTCCGATCTCCCCGGCGTGCACCAGCGTGAACCACACGCCCCCGTCCGGCCCCACGGCGACCCCGTACGGTCCGGCCCCCTCCTCGGCGACCTCGATCAGCTCCGCGATCCGTGTCATGCGAACCCCCACCCTCACTATCGCGACTATTATCGCATTAGTGATGCTCGCACGCCCGCCCCGCCCCCGGCAACCGGGTTACTCCCCGTTCCCCGCGCGGCGGGCGGCCCGCGGGGCGGGGACACCGCGCAGGACGGAGACGATGCCCACACCGGCGGCGCACACCGGGACGGCGAGCAGCGCCCCGAGGATGCCGGCGATCCCGGAGCCGGCCACCACGGCGACCATGATGGTGGCCGGGTGCAGCTCCACCGTCCGGCTCTGGATGAGGGGTTGGAGCACGTTGCCCTCGAACAGCTGGACCGCCATCACCACGCCGAGCGCCCACAGCGCCGTCCCGATCCCGCCGTCGGCGAGCGCGACCAGCACGGACGCCGCCCCGGACAGGAAGGCCCCGACGAACGGGATGTAGGCGCCCATGAACACCAGCGCGCCCAGCCCCGGCGCGCCGGGCACCCCGAGCGCCACCAGGCCGATGGTGATGAAGGTGGCGTCGATCAGCGCGATCAGCGAGGTGCCGCGCATGAAGCCGGCCATCGCGTCGAAGGCCCGCTCGGCACAGGCGATCACGGTCTCGGCGCTGCGCTCGGGCAGGTAGGAGCGGATCGTGTCGCCGGTGCGGTGGCCGTCCCGGAGGAAGAAGAACACCAGGGCGAGCGCCAGCACGCCGCCGGCGATCAGCTGGGTGGCCAGACCCAGCCCGGACAGCACGCCGTTGGTGACGGTCGAGACCAGCGAGTTGGTCTCCCCCTTGGCGTTGTCCAGCGCGTGCCGGATCTTCTCCCCGGTCGGGCCGAGCCACGCGGCGAGCTGGTTGCCCGCCTGCTGGAGGGACTCGGCGATCTGCGGGGCGCTGTGCACCAGCGCGTTGACCAGCAGCGCGATCACCCCGCTGACGGCGGCGACCAGCAGCACGCAGGTGAGCCCGGCGGCCAGCCCCCGGTTCACGCCCCGCCGGACCATCCACGGCACCGCCGGATAGAGCAGCGAGGCCCCCAGCAGCGCCAGCACCACCGGCACGGTGGCGGCCCGCAGCTCGACCAGCGCGAAGACCAGCAGCGAGGCGAGGGCGAGCAGCAGGATCACCGCCGCGGCCCAGGCGGCCGCCTGCCGGACCACCGGCGGCAGCATCAGGTACGGCCTGCGGGGGTCCGGCGCGGCCCCGCCCACGAACCGGGGTTCCACCGCCGGGCCCTCCCCAGCCGGGTGCTCCTCGGGCACGGCCACCTCCGCCTGGCTCGTCGACGAGTCCGAATCACCCCGTCTCGGCGGACGATCCATCAGCGTGCCCGCTTCCGGCCGGCTCCCCGGCGACAACGGCACGCCGTCGTCCAACCGATCAAGGGTGGAGCCGATTCAATCCGCCCCCCGTCCGTCGCGTACAGAGCAGCCGGTGGAGCTCACCTCATCGGACGAAGCGCCCTGGCGGACGCGTTCGAGCGCCGGACCTCAGTTCGCCCCGGAACGCCCCCGTCCACCCGGAACGACCGACCCCGACCAGCAGGCGGCAGGCTCACCGGCGGCCGTCCAGGACGGCGCGCAGCACGCCGATCCGGTTGCTGGTGATGGAGGCGACCCCGGTGTCGCGCAGCCGGCGCATGGTGCGGCGCAGGTCGGCGGTCCAGGTGGAGACGGCGAGCCCGGCGTCCGCGGCGGCGGCGGTGAACTCGGGGGTGACCAGGCCGAACGGCGGGTTGAGGTAGCGCGGGCGCAGGTCGTCGAGCAGGGCCCGGACGGGCAGCCGGGGCTCCTTCCAGGTGAGGGCGATCTCGGCGTCGGGCGCCAGCGCGCGGACGGCGAGCATGGCGGTGGCGGGGCCGCAGAAGGAGACCAGCCCTTCGGCGCCGAGGCCGGTGACGACCGACCAGGTGGCGGCGACGGGGCCGGGGTCGTCGAGGTCGATGAGCAGCCGGGGGCCTCCGGCGGCCGCGACGACCTTGACCGTCTCGGCGAGGGTCGGGACGGCGAGCGGCCCCCGGCGCAGTTCGTCGAGCTGCGCGGTGGTGACCCGGCCGATCGACCGCGGGTCGCCCCAGAGGCGTTCCAGGGTGCGGTCGTGCAGCAGGACGGGCACCCGGTCGCGGGTGAGCTGGACGTCCACCTCGACGGCGTCGGCGCCGGCGGCGAGCGCGGACTCGACGGAGGGCAGGGTGTTCTCGCGGTGGCGGTACGGGTCGCCGCGGTGTGCGACGGCGAGCACCCGGCGGCGGTCGGCGGCCGGTTCCCCGACCGCGCGGACGGCGCTCTGGGTGGTCGGCAGATGCGGGTGGGACATCCCGGGCGGGCCTCTCGTTCGGAACCGGTACGGACGGGGCTCGACGCGCCGTCGGCGCGCGGCGCGCGGCTAACGCCGCTCGATCATCACATTGGTGGACTTGATGACCGCGGTGGCGGGGGCACCGGGGACGAGGTTCAGCTCCTCCGCCGACTCCCGGCTGATCAGCGACACCACCCGGAAGGGCCCCGCCTGGACCTCCACCTGGGCCGCGACGTCGCCGAGCACCACGTGGGTGACGATCCCGGGGAAGCGGTTGCGGGCCGAGGACGGACGACCCTCGGCCTCGGCGTTCTCCGGGCGGGCCAGCTCACGGGCGAAGGCGGCGAGGTCGACGCCGGGGATGATCCGGTGGCCGTGCTCGTCCCGCTCGGCCGCGACCCGCCCCGCGTCCACCCAGCGCCGCATGGTGTCGGCACTGACCCCGAGCAGCGCCGCGGCTTCACCGATGCGGTACGGGTTGACCGGCGCCTCGGACTGGCCCATGTACGACTCCTGACACTGACTCGGGGACCGCCCCGGGGCTGGCCCGGGGAACGTGGGACGGGAACGGGGACGCCGCACGCGCGGCGGGCCGTCGCCGTCATCCTGCCGTACCGGCGGCCGGGGCCGCCAAGCGAGGCGGGTCAGGGCTCGCCGAAGAGGTCGCGGCGCACCGCGTCCCCGGCGGTGAGGACGGCCCCGGCCAGTACCGCGCCGCCGCCCGCCGTGCCGGGCCGGACCTCGGTGCGCAGCGGCGACAGCTCGGCCAGCCGCCGTTCGACCCGGCCGGCCAGTTCGGCGCCGCCAGCCCGGCCGAGCTCGCCGCCGAGCACCACGCAGCCCGGGTCGAGGACGACGCAGATGCTGGCGGCGCCGACCGCGATCCGCGCGGCCAGCTCGTCCAGGAACGGCCCGCCGGGCCCGTCCGGGCCGAGGGCGTCCAGCGCGGCGCGGACGGCCGCCTCGGCGGCGGGGGCGTCCCCGGCGGCGCCGGCGGGCAGTCCGTGGGCGCGGGCGAGCTCGCAGACGGCGGCGCTGCCGGCCAGGCTGTGGAAGCCGCCGTCGCAGCCGGTGGCGCTGGGCAGGCCGCCGGTGCCGGGGACGGGCAGGAAGCCGATCTCGCCGGTGCCGCCGGAGAAGCCCCGGCGCAGCCGGCCGTCCAGGACGACGGCGGCGCCGACGCCGTGGCCGAGCCAGAGCAGCACGAAGGTGTCGCGGTCGCGGGCGGCGCCGATCCGGTACTCGGCCCGGCCGGCCAGGTTGACCTCGTTCTCCAGGATCACCTCGGTGCCGGGCAGCCCGCGCAGTTCGGCGAGCAGTTCGGCGTGCCAGGCGGGGAGTTTCCCGGTGCTGTTGAGGCGGCCGGTGGCGGGGTCGACCAGTCCGGGGGCGCCGACGGCGACGGTGTGCAGCCGTTCGACACCGACGCCGCGCGCGGTGTCCAGCAGGGTGCGCACCAGGTGCTGTGCGGTGTCGGGCGTCCCGTCGCCGTGCACCGGGACCTCGGCGCTGGCGAGGGTGCGCCCGGCGAGGTCCGCGACGACCAGGCTGACGCCGCCGGAGCGCACGTCGAAGGCGGCGAGGTGGGCGCGGGAGGCGACCAGCGCGTAGAGCCGGGCGTTGGGGCCACGCCGCTGCTCGCCCCGCTCGCCGACGACGGCGACCAGGCCGGTGCGCTGGAGGCGGTCGAGCAGGTCGGCGACGGTCGGCCGGGAGAGGCCGGTGAGGTCGCGCAGCTCCGTCGCGGTCAGGGGGCCCTGTTCGAGGAGCAGGTTGAGGGCCAGCCGGTCGTTGATCGCCCGGGCGGTGCTCGGCGTGGCCGTGCGCGCGGTGGTCATGGCGGCTCATCCTTCCAGAGTGTTTCTATCAGGGTCCCTTCCTGATAATTTTATCGGACCATCCGCCGGACGGCCGTCGCCGCCGCGCGGACCGAACGGCCTGCACGTAGACCACCCTCAGGCACGTCAGAACCACCGCCGGGCACGTCAGACCACCCACCAACACATCAACCACCCACACAGGGCACCGTCGCGCCGCCCCGCCTGCGCGACCCGGGAGGGAACGCCGGATGAGCACGACCGCACACTCACTGGAGCCACTGGCCTCCCCACGCCGGGCCAGGGCGGGCATCGCCCTGGTCTTCGGCGTGCACGGCGCCGTCAGCGGCAGCTTCGTCACCCGCATCCCGTGGATCCAGGACCGCCTCGACCTCTCCCCCGGCCAGCTCGGCCTGGCCCTGGTGATGCCCGCCATCGGCTCCTCCCTCGCGATGCCGCTGGCCGGCCGGTTCGTCCACCGCTACGGCGGGCGGGCGGCCGTCCGCGGACTGATCTCGCTCTGGTGCCTGGCCCTCGCCCTGCCCGCGCTCGCCCCCTCACTGCCGGTGCTGTGCGTGGCGCTGCTCGCGTACGGCGCCTCGGCCGGGATGGCGGACGTCGCGATGAACGCGCAGGGCGTGGAGATCGAACAGCGGCTCGGCCGCTCGATCATGTCCGGACTGCACGGGATGTGGAGCGCCGGCGGGCTGCTGGCCTCCGGCTTCGGCATCCTGGCCGCCCACCTCGACCTCGACGCCCGGCTCCAACTGGCCGTCACCGCGCTCGTGCTGCTCGCCCTCGCGCAGCCCGTCTGCCGCAACCTGCCCGACCTGCGGGCACCGGAGGGGGCGGAGGAGCCGCCGCGGTTCGCACTGCCGCCGCGCAGCTCGCTGGTGATCGGACTGGTCGGCTTCTGCGCCGTCTTCGCCGAAGGCGCCTCGATGGACTGGAGCGGCGTCTACCTGCGGGACGTCACCGGCGCCTCGGCCACCGTCGCGGCCGCCTCCTACACCGCCTTCTCGCTCACCATGGCCGTCAGCCGCCTCTGCGGCGACGCGGTGGTCCGCCGGCTCGGCGCCGTGCGCACCACCCGTCTCGGCGGCGCCGTCGCCACCGTCGGCGGCCTGCTGGTGGTGGCCGCCGACAGCCCGGCGCTCGCCATCCCGGGCTTCGCCCTGATCGGCATCGGCATCGCGGTCACCGTCCCGCTGGCCTTCGCGGCGGCCGGGCGGATCGGCAGCAACCCCAGCCAGGCCATCGCGGGCGTCGCCACCGTCACCTACACCTCCGGCCTGGTCGCGCCCGCGATCATCGGCGCCCTCGCCCAGGCGACCTCGCTCACCGTCTCCTTCGGCCTGGTCACCGCGCTCGCCTTCGCACTGCTGCTGAGCGCCGGGGCGCTGCGCCGGGCCGAACGGAATTCCCCCGGATCCGGCGCCGAGAATGTGACCGCAACGTCACCGGAAAGCACTTCGAAAAAAGATCTCTCTGCGATATGATCTAGGAAATTCCGGGGAATTCCTCGCTAATATCGCCGACCGCCGGGCGCATTCCGCGCCCGGCGGTTTCGCGATCCGTGAGGTGGACCCCGTGTGCTACGACCCCGACGCCGCCCCGCCCGCCGTCACCCCCGCGCTCTGGCCCCTGGCCGAGGCGGCGGCGCTCACCCTGACCTCGGCGGACGGCACCGAGTTCGCCGCCTTCCTGGCCCGCCCCGAGGTGGCCACCGGGGTCGGCGTCCTCGTCCTGCCGGACAACAAGGGCCTTTCCGGCTTCTACCGGCAGACCGCCGCCCGGCTCGCCGAACAGGGCCACCCCGCGCTCGTCGTCGACTATTACGGCCGCACCGCCGGAGCCGATCCCGAAAGCCGCCCGGAGGAATTCGGCGACCTGCCCGGCCTGCTCCGCCACCTGCTCGCCCTCACCCCCGAAGGCCTGGACGCCGACCTGGCCGCCGGCCTCGCCCGGCTGCGCGCAAGCGGGCCGGCCGAGGTGGTCGCGCTCGGCTTCTGCTTCGGCGGCCGGCAGGCCTTCCGCGCCGCCGCACCCCGGTTCGGGCTGGCCGGCGCGGTCGGCTTCTACGGATACCCCGACGCGATCAACGGCTCCCCGGGGCCCACTCAGCTCGCGGCCGGCCTCAGCGCGCCGATCCTCGCCTTCTGGGGCGGCACGGACGAGCACATCCCGCCCGCCGCCGTCGACGCCTTCGACGCGGCCCTGACCGCCGCCGGCAACCCGCACGAGTTCGTCACCTACCCGGGCGCGCCGCACAACTTCTTCGAGCTCTCCGCCGTCGAATACTCGGACGCGGCCCAGGACTCCTGGCGACGTCTGCTGGGATTCCTCGCCGACCGCTCCGCATCCGCGACCCCCCGGAGGACGCTCTGATGTCCCGCCAGTCCCGCCTGTCCTGCATTTCCCGGCTGTCCCGCATTTCCCGGCTGTCCCGTCGTGCGCGGCTCGCCGCCGCCACGGCCGCCCTCGCCACCGCCGCGGTGGCGCTCACCGCCCCGCCAGCCCCCGCAGCCACCACCGCGGCCACCGCCGACTTCGGGCCCGCCGAGATCCGCACCGGCATGTACGCGGGCCCTGACGACCTGTGCCTGGAGGTCGCCGACTGGCGCACCGACGACGGCGCCCCGGTCCGGATCTGGACCTGCACCGGCGGCGCCAACCAGCAGTGGACCCAGAGCGCCCGCGGCTGGGTGAACCTGAACAGCGGCAAGTGCCTGGACATCCCGGCCTTCAGCACCACCTGGGGCACCCAGGCCGACCAGTGGACCTGCGACGGCGGCGCCAACCAGAGCTGGAGCGACCCCCCGGCCAGCCACCCCGGCACGCCCCGCCGGATCGTGAACGGCTACAGCGGCCTCGTCCTGGACGTCTCGGGCGGCGCCCTGACCGACGGCACCCCGGTGATCCAGTGGGAGTTCCACAGCGGCGACAACCAGTTCTGGCACTACAACCCGGAGAAGCCCCCGTACAGCTGACCGCGACCGCCCTCGACGCCCGCAACCGGGCACCGGTTAGGCTCGGCCGGTGCCCGCACCCGCGCCGCCTGCGCCCGCAACAACCCCGCCCGCCGTCGAGCAGCCGCCGTCCGGCCCCGCGCCGCGTTCGCCGTGGTGGCGGTTCGCGCTGCTGGTGGTGCTGCTCGGCGCCGCGGCCGGATCGCTGCTGCTGTGGAGCCCGACGGCGCTGCTGAACGGCGGCCTCGCCGACCGGATGCCCGGGTACTGGTTCGCGCCGCTGTTCGCCACCGTGTACGCGGTCGGCACGCTCGCCTTCGTCCCCCGGCCCGCGCTGAACGCCGCCGCCGGGCTGCTGCTGGGCATCCAGCAGGGCGTGCTGCTGTCGGTGCTCGGCACCACGCTGGGCGCGGCCATGGCCTTCGGGCTCGGCCGGGGCCTCGGGCGCGAGGCGCTGCGGCCGTACCTGCGCGGGCGGGTGCTCGGCACGCTGGACCGGCGCTTCACCGAGCAGGGCTTCCGCAGCGTGCTGGTGCTGCGGCTGCTGCCGGGCATGCCGTTCCAGGCGGCCAACTACGGCGCGGCCTTCTCCGGGGTCCGCTTCGCGCCCTTCCTGTTCGCCACCGCGATCGGCGTGGTGCCGACCACGGCGGTGTACGTGACGGCGGCGGCCAGCGCGGGCGAGCCGGGCTCGGCGGCCTTCCTGGTGTCGGCCGGGGTGATCGCGCTGCTCGTGCTGGGCAGCGTGGTCGGACTGTGGCGGGCCGTGGCCGCCCGCCGCCGCGCACCGGCCGCCTGAGCACCTGAGCGCCTGACCGCCACACCCCCTGACCGGCCGAGATTCCGAGGCACTCGGGGGGCGCTCGACAATTCGCTCGCGCCCGCCGATCGGTGGGCACCAGAATGTCCCGCATGACCGAACTCTCCCCGCGGGTGGACCCGCCGATGGCGGCCGACGAGACCGCCATGCTCACCGCCTGGCTCGACTACCACCGCAGCACCCTCGCGCTCAAGTGCGAGGGCCTGACCGACGACCAGCTGCGGCTGCGCTCCGCCCCGCCGTCCGCCCTCTCGCTGCTCGGCCTCGTCCGGCACATGGCCGAGGTGGAGCAGTACTGGTTCCAGGCCATCCTGCGCGGCGACGAGTACACCGAGAACCACTACTGGACCGCGGCCGACGAGGACGGCGACTTCAACAACGTCGACACCGCCGACGTCGCGGCCGACTTCGCCACCTGGCGCGCCGAGGTCGAGGCCGCCCGCCGCGCGAGCGCCGGCCTGTCGCTGGACACCGTCGGCAAGCGGCTGCGCCGCGGCGAGGAGGTGACGCTGCGCTGGATCCTGGTGCACATGGTCGAGGAGTACGCGCGGCACAACGGCCACGCCGATCTTCTGCGCGAACTGGTGGACGGCACCACCGGCGAGTGAAATCGTTTCCTCATTGTTGACAGATGGTCAATTGCGCGGTGACCCCGACCGATATGGTCTACGCGCGCAACCGTACGGCTCACCGCCGCGTCGCTGATGTTGCCCGGGTTCGCCCGGGTTTCCGTCGCGGCACGACTCGTACGGGGGCCGCGAGCGGGCACGGGACCGGTGAACAGTGCGATACTCGGACAGTTCCGACGAGTGGATGACGTGTCAAAAAGGGCACGCGGCCCCGGGGGACCAGGACGGGACGAGGCAGGGAGGCGCGGCATGGGAGCACTTCGCGACGAGCACCACAACGGGTGGCTGATGCCCTCCGGGAACTACCCGGCCGCGGTGTACGAGGACGAGTGGGTCGATCAGGAGACGATGCCGGCCGTCCCCGCGCCCGCGAAGATCGTCTCCCTGCGGCCGACCGGTTTCGAGGCGGCCCGCACGGTGGGCGAGCACATCCGGGCGAGCATCCCGGTGGTCATGGACCTCACCGAGATGAACGAAGCCGAGGCCAAGCGGATGGTGGACTTCGCCTCCGGGCTGATCTTCGGCACCCAGGGCGGCATCGAGCGGATCGCCCGCCGGGTGTTCCTGCTCACCCCGGCCGACGTCGAGGTCATGGTGATCGACCGCCCGCTCGACGAGACCGGGTTCTACAACCAGAGCTGATCCGGGCGGCGCACGGCCCGACCGGGCCGAACCGACCGAACTGAACCAGCCGAGCTGAACCGGCCGCACGACAGCGGCACCCCGACCGGGGACGGCACCCGCCGTCCCCGGTTTTTTGCCGCCCCAACCGTGGCAGTCAACGCCTCATCCGAGACGCCAGCCATAATTTTGAGACATCCATGTCTCATGTGGCCTACACTCGATTCATGGCCACCGATCGCGACACCGTCCTCGAAGCCGCTGTCGGCGTGCTCTCCCGCCGCCCGACCGCCCACCTGGACGAGATCGCGCGCGCCGCCGGGATCAGCCGCGCCACCCTGCACCGGCTCTTCCCCGGGCGCGAGGCCCTGATCCGCGAGGTCGGCCTGCTCGGCCTGCGCCGGTTCGCCGCCGCCCTGGACACCGCCGCCGTCGAGGACGGCGACGCCGAGGCCGCGCTGCGCCGCCTGGTCGACGCCGCCGTCCCGGACGCCACGCTCTGCGCTTTCCTGGCCGGCGAGAACCAGCTCTACGACGACGACAGCGTCAACGACCTCTGGGAGCTCCAGATCGTTCGACTGCACGCGCTCTTCCTGCGCGGCCAACAGCAGGGCACGTTCCGCATCGAGCTGAGCGCCGCCTGGCTGAGCGAGGCCTTCTTCGACCTGGTGGCCGGCGTCGGCTGGGCCATCCAGGACGGCCGCCTCGCCCCGCGCGACGCCGCCTTCTCGCTCGCCGAGCTGTTCCTCGGCGGCGCGCTGCGCCGACCCGACGCCGTCACTCCCCCGCCCACAGCACCTTCGGCCCGCACACCGGAAACCGATACCCCATGAGCAGTACCGTCCTTGCCAGCCCCCGCCAGCGCTGGACCGGCCTCGCCGTCCTCGTCCTGGCCGTCACCGTGGTCGCCCTCGACGCGACCGTCCTCTCCCTCGCCATCCCCTCCATCAGCGAGACGCTGGAGCCCAGCGGCACCCAGCTGCTCTGGATCGGCGACTCCTACTCCTTCGTCCTGGCCGGCCTGCTGGTCAGCATGGGCTCGCTCAGCGACCGGATCGGCCGCAAGAAGCTGCTGCTGATCGGCTCGGCCGCCTTCGGCGCGGCCTCGCTGCTCGCCGCCTACGCACCCAGCGCCGGCTGGCTGATCCTGGCCCGCGCGCTGCTCGGCGTCGCCGGCGCGACGATCATGCCCTCGACGCTGTCGCTGATCCGCGGCCTCTTCCCGGACGACCGGGAGCGGGCCACCGCGATCGGCATCTGGGGCGCGGCCGCCACCGCCGGCGCCGCGCTCGGGCCGGTGGTCGGCGGGGTGCTGCTGGAGCACTTCTGGTGGGGTTCGGTGTTCCTCATGAACATCCCGATCCTGCTCCTGCTGCTGGTGCTCGGCGCCTGGCTGCTGCCGGAGTCCAAGGACCCGAAGCCGGGCCGCTGGGACGTGCTGAGCGTCGCCCTGTCGATGGCCGGGGTGATCGGCACGGTCTACGCGATCAAGGAGGCCGCCGCGCACGGCGTGGCGCGCTGGGACGTCCCGGTCGCCTTCGTGCTGGGCGTCACCGCGCTGACCGTCTTCGTCCGCCGCCAGCTGCGGCTGGAGACCCCGCTGCTGGACGTGCGGCTGTTCCGCGACCGGCGGTTCACCGCCGCCGTGCTGGCCTCGCTGATCGCCCTGATCGGCCTGTCCGGGGTGGTCTTCGTGACCTCGCAGTACCTCCAGCTGGTCCGCGGCTACGAACCGCTGCGGGCCGGCCTGGCCGAGCTGCCGGCCTTCGTCGGCGCCGTCATCGGCGGCCTGCTGACGGCCCGGCTGGTGCGCCGCACCGGCGCCCGGGCGGCGCTGACCGGCTGCCTGCTGGCCATGGGCCTCGGCGTGGGCGTGCTCGGCTGGCTCCAGCAGGACACCACCTACCTGCTGCTGGCCACCTCCTTCCTGCTGGTCGGAACGGCCGAGGGCGTGGTCTACACGCTCGGCGCCGACCTGGTGCTGAGCGCCTCGCCCGCCGACAAGGCCGGCGCCGCCTCGGCGGTCTCGGAGACCGCGTACGAGCTGGGCACCGCGCTCGGCATCGCGCTGGTCGGCTCGGTGGTCGGTTCGATCTACGCCGGCGGGCTCGTCGTCCCGGCCGGGACGGACCCGGCGGCCGCGGCGCGGGCCGGCGAGTCGCTGGGCGCGGCGGTCGAGACGGCGCACGCACTGCCGCAGGGCGTCGCGGAGCCGCTGCTGGCGAGCGCCCGGGAGTCCTTCACACACGGCATGAACAGCGCCGGCCTGCTGGCCGCCGTCCTGCTGATCGGCGCGGCCGTGATGGCCTGGCGGCTGCTGCGGGGCCTGGACAGCACGACCAGCGCGACCACCCCGGCCACTGCGGTCGAGGTACCCGCTCCGGAGCAGCCGGAGAAGCCGGAGAAGGTCGACGCGTAAGCACGCCCGACACCCCTGCCACCGGCGGGAACGGCCACGGCCGTTCCCGCCGGTGGCGTATCGCGGGCCGGGCGGCCGGAACCGGGGCGACCCAGGCCCAGGAGCATGCGATGTTCAAATGTCTGATGTTTGTATAGGCTGCCTCCATGACACGCATCAGCACACCGCGCAGAACGGCGAGCCTGTCCGCGCAGCTCGTGGACAGCCTCCGCTCGCACATCGAGGCGGGCGGCTGGCCGGTGGGGACGCGGATCCCGCCGGAGCAGGTCCTCGTCGAGGAGCTCGGGGTCGGACGCAGCACGCTGCGGGAGGCGATCGGCGCGCTCGTGCACCTCGGCCTGCTGGAACCCCGGGCCGGGGACGGCACCTACGTCCGCGCGTCGAGCGAGCTCCAGTCGGTCATGGTGCGGCGGGCGAGTTCCGCCCGGCGGGACAACGTCCTCGAACTGCGCACCGTCCTCGAGGAGTACGCCTCGGGGGCCGCCGCCCTGCGGCGCAGCGAGGACCAGCTGCACCAGCTGAGGGAGCTGCTGGCCGACGCCGACGCGGCCTGCGTCGGCGAGGACAGGTCCGCGGCCATGAGTGTCGACGCGCTGTTCCACCGGGCCGTCGTCCGGGCGAGCGGGAACGACCTCCTGATCGAGGTCTACGACTACCTCGGCACGGCCCTCGCCTCCGCCCTGGGAGGCCTGCCCTGGGACGCCACCGCCGCCGAGGAGCACGCCGACCTGCACCGGCGGCTCGTCGACGCGATCGAGGCCCAGGACGAGAGCGGCGCCCGCACCGCGGCGGCAGCGATCGTCCGGCTCACCCACGACCACGGGGTCCAGGCACCACTCACTTCCACCGAACCGGCCTCCACCGAAGAATGAAGACCGCCCGCCCCTTGCCCAGGCCTTCGAGGCCGCAGAGGAGAACACCCATGCCCGTCTTACCGCCCCCGGCCGACGACCTCGACGCACGCACCGCCCGACGCACCGCCCACCTGTACGCGACGGATCCGCAGTTCCGTGCCGCCGCACCCCTGGAGGCCGTCAGCGAGGCGATCCGGCGGCCGGGCCTACCGCTCGCCGACCTCGTGGCCACGGTGATGGAGGGGTACGCGGACCGCCCCGCCCTGGGCGAGCGCGCCACCGAGCCGGTGACCGACCCGGACACCGGCCGCACCACCCTGCGCCTCCTGGACCGGTTCGACACCGCCACCTACGGCGAACTGTGGGAACGCGTCGGCGCGGTGGCCTCGGAGTGGCGCCACCACCCCGACCACGCCGTGGGCCCGGGCGACTTCGTCGCCGTCCTCGGCTCCACCAGCCCCGAGTACGCCGTGCTCGATCTGGCCTGCGTCCGCTCCGGCGCGGTGAGCGTCCCCCTCCAGGCCGGCGCCTCGGCGGAACACCTGGCCACCGTCGTCGCTCAGACCGGACCACGCCTGCTGGCGGTGGACGTGGCACACCTGGACGTCGCGCTCCGGATCGCGGCGGACACCCCGTCACTGGGCAGGATCGTCGTGCTCGGCCACCGCCCGGAGGTCACCGACCACCAGGAGGCGCTGGACTCCGCCCGCGGACGGCTCGCGGCGCAGGGCCGCGGCGTCACCCTGGACGCGCTGGCGTCGATCGTCGAGCGGGGCAGGAGCCTGCCACCGCTCCCCCGGGTCCCCGAGGGCTCGACGGCCGACACGCTCAGCGCGCTGATCTACACCTCGGGGAGCACCGGCACCCCCAAGGGCGCCGTGTACACCGAGCGTCTCGTCAAGCACTTCTGGATCGACTTCGTGCCCGGCCAGGGGCCGCAGCCGTCCATCGTTCTCAACTACCTGCCCCTGAGCCACATGATGGGACGGGGCGTGCTGTTCGGCACGCTCGCCAAGGGGGGCACCGCCCACTTCGTGGCGTCGAGCGACCTGTCGACCCTCTTCGTGGACCTCTCCCTGGTCCGGCCCACCGAGTTCATCCTGGTGCCCCGCATCTGCGACATGCTCTTCGAGCGCTACCGGAGCGAGTCGGCCCGCCGCAACGAGCGGAGCGAGGCGGGGGGCGACACCGCCGGGCAGGCGGACCGCGCGAAGGAGGAGCTGCGGGAGAAGACCCTGGGCGGCCGCCTCCTGTGGGCCACCTACGGCTCGGCCCCGATGAGCGCGGAGCTGGCGGCGTTCCTGGAGAGCTGCCTGCGGATCAGGGTGTTCAACGGCTACGGGTCGACGGAAGCCGGACTGGTCTCGCTCGACGGCCGGGTGCTGCGCCCTCCGGTGACCGACCACCGGCTGGCGGACGTGCCCGAGCTGGGGTACTTCCGCACCGACTCCCCGCACCCCCGGGGCGAACTGCTGGTCAAGTCGGAACGCCTCGTTCCCGGCTACTTCCAGCGGCCGGACGCCACCGCCCAGGTCTTCGACGAGGACGGCTTCTACCGCACGGGCGACATCGTGGCCCTCACCGGCCCCGACGAGTTCGTGTACGTCGACCGCCGTTCCAACGTCCTCAAACTGTCGCAGGGCGAGTTCGTGGCCACCTCCCGGCTGGAGGCCCTCTTCGCCGACAGTCCGCTCGTCCGGCAGGTCTTCGTGTACGGCAACAGCGCCCGCGCCTACCTGCTCGCGGTCATCGTGCCCACCCCGGAGGCACTCGACCTCGCCGCCGGGGACGGCCCGCGCCTCAGGTCGCTCCTGCGCGAGTCCCTGCACCGCCTCGCCACCGGGGCGGGCCTCAACTCGTACGAGATCCCACGGGACTTCCTCATCGAGACCGAGCCGTTCAGCCAGCAGAACGGGTTGCTCTCCGGCGTGCGCAAGCTGCTGCGCCCCGCGCTGGCGAAGCGCTACGGCGAGCGCCTCGAAGCGCTGTACGCCGAGCTGACCGAGCGCGAGAGCGACGAACTCCGGGCACTGCGCCAGGCCGGCCCGTCCCGGCCCGTACCGGAGACCGTGTGCCAGGCCGCCCGCGCGCTGCTCGGACACCGGCAGGACGACGTCCACCCCGGGACGCGCTTCCTCGAACTCGGCGGTGACAGCCTCTCCGCACTGTCGTTCTCCCAACTGCTCAAGGAGGTCTACCGCGTCGACGTCCCCGTAGACGTCGTCATCAACCCGGTCAACACGCTCCAGCGGGTGGCCGACCACATCGAGAACGCCCTCGCGTCGGGCGACCGGCGCCCGACCGCCGACCAGGTCCACGGACCGGGCGCGACGCGGCTCGCGGCGGGCGACCTGACGCTGGACGCGTTCCTCGACCCGGGGACCCCGACGCGGACCGGCCGGCCGACGGGCCCGCTGCCCGAGGCCCGGACCGTCCTGCTGACCGGCGCCAACGGCTACCTGGGCCGCTTCCTGTGCCTCGAATGGCTGGAGCGCGTCGCGCAGCGCGGCGGCACACTGGTCTGCGTGGTCCGCGGCGCCACCGACGAGGCGGCCCGGGCCCGGCTCGACGCGGCCTTCGACAGCGGCGACCCGGAGCTCCTCCGGCGCTACCACGGCCTGGCCGCCGCGCACCTGGAGGTGGTCGCCGGCGACGTCGGGGAGAGCGACCTCGGGCTCGACCGGGAGACCTGGCAGCGGCTGGCCGACACCGTGGACCTGATCGTCCACCCGGCGGCACTCGTCAACCATGTCCTGCCCTACGACCAGCTGTTCGGCCCCAACGTGCTGGGCACGGCCGAACTGATCAGGCTCGCGGTCACCTCCAGGGCCAAACAGTTCACCTACCTGTCGACGGTCGCCGTCGTCTTCGACTCCGCGGCCGCGGCCGCGGCCGACGAGGACGCGGACATCCGCACGGCCAGCGGGACGCGCGACCTCGGCAGCGGCTACGCGAACGGCTACGCGGCCAGCAAGTGGGCGGGCGAGGTGCTGCTGCGCGAGGCGCACGACACGTTCGGCCTCCCGGTCGCCGTGTTCCGCTCGAACCTGATCCTCGCCCACCCGCGTTACCGGGGGCAGCTGAACGTCCCGGACGTGTTCACCCGCCTCCTGCTGAGCCTGCTGGCGACCGGCATCGCCCCCGGCAGCTTCTACGCCCGGGGCCCCGGCGATGTCGGCGGGCACTACGACGCGCTGCCCGTGGACTTCACCGCGCAGGCCGTCGCCGCGCTGGGCGACGACACCCGGGAGGGGTACCGGACCTTCAACATCGTGAACCCGCACGAGGACGGAATCTCCCTCGACACCTTCGTCGACTGGCTGGTGGCGGCCGGACACCCCCTGACGCGCATCCACGACTACGACGAGTGGCTCGACCGCTTCGAGAGCGCCATACGCGGCCTGCCCGACCACCAGCGGCGGCACTCGCTGCTCCCCCTGCTGCACGCCTTCGCCACGCCGTCGGAGCCGCTGCCCGGATCCGCCCTGCCGGCGGACCGGTTCCGCGCGGCGGTCCGGGCCGCCGCCCTCAACGCGGAAAACGACATCCCGCACCTCTCGCGGGACCTGATCACCAAGTACGTGGCGGACCTCCGGGCGCAGCACCTGCTGTAGCCGGTCCGCCCTCCTCCTCCGCACCCACCTCCGCACCCGCCGGCGGGAACGGCCACGGCCGTTCCCGCCGGTGGCGTATCGCGTGCCGGGCGGCCGGAACCGGGGGCCGCTCAGGCCCAGAAACATCCGATGTTCAAATGTCTGATGTTTGTATAGGCTGCCTCCATGAAACGCATCACCCACGACCACGAGGTCCAGGCATCACCGGCGACGGAGGAGCAATGAGTCCACAACTGTCCTCGACGCCCCGTCAGCACTCCGTCTCCGGGCCGAACTCCGTCTCCGGGTCGGCGGCCACCGACAGCACGCGGCCCGCCGTGTCGATCGGGCTCGTCCTCGCGATCTGCCTCGTGGCGGCCAACCTGCGGACCAGCCTCACCGGCGTCGGTACGCTGCTGCCGGCGATCGAGCAGGGCAGCGACCTGACAGCGAGCTGGGGCGGGCTGCTGAGCACCCTCCCCCTGCTGACGTTCGCCGCGACGTCGCCGCTGGTGGCCCGGGCCTCCCACCGGTTCGGCAGCGCGCGTCTGCTGGTGGCGGCCCTCGGCGCGCTGGCCGTCGGAACGGTGGTCCGGTCACTGCCCTCCGTGATCTGCCTCTTCGCCGGGACGGTGGTCCTCTCCGCCGCCATCGCGTTCGGCAATGTGCTGCTGCCCGCCATGATCAGGCGCAGCGTGCCCGCACACCGCATCCAGGGCATCAGCGCTCTCTACGTCACCGTCATGGGTGTCACGGCCGCCGTCTCCTCCGGGATCTCCGCCCCGCTCTCCCACTCCCTGCCGGGCTCCTGGCACACCGCTCTCGCCTGGGGCATCGCCTTCACCATCGCGGCGCTCCTCGTCTGGCTGCCCCGGATGCGGGGCGACGGGGCCCGGACCTCCACCGGCGCGACCCGCAGTCCCGTCCCCTGGCGGTCAGGACTGGCATGGCAGGTCAGCATGTTCATGGGCCTGCAGTCCCTGGCCTTCTACACCGCCGTCGCGTGGCTGCCCAGCATCCTGATCCACCACGGCACGAACAGCACCACCGCCGGATGGATGCTCTTCTACTACCAGCTGATCTCCCTGGCGACCAGCGGCCTGCTGCCCCTGCTCACCCGGGGCCGTCACGACCAACGGTGGACCGCGGCCGTCGCCTCGGTCATCGTGGCCGGCGGCTTCAGCGTGCTGGTGTCCGCCCCCGCACTGTCCGTCGTGGCGTGCACCCTGCTCGGACTGGGCGGCGGCGCGTGCCTCGTCCTCGCGCTGACCTTCCAGAGCGAACGCGCCGGCAGCTCCGGCGAAGCCGCCGCGCTGGCCGGCATGGCGCAGTCCATCGGCTACCTCGTGGCGGCGGCCGGCCCGCTCCTCCTCGGCATCCTCCACGACGCCACGGGCAGTTGGACACTTCCGCTCACGGTTCTGGCCGTCCTCGGCATCGCCATGGCGGCTGCCGGATACGGCGCGGGGCAGGACCGCCACGTGCGCCTTCCTCGGCCTCGCTGACGTCACCATCACCGCACGCGGCCCCGTCCGTCACGCCTCTCGCCCGTCATGCCTCTCGCGCGTTCACCGCAGTCGCGCGTTCACCGCCCCAGGAGTTCGGCGAAGCGGTCCAGCGCGAGATCGGTGCGCCGGCGGTCGCCGGTGGTCGTGAGATCGAACAGCAGACCCCGGACAACGGCCATCACCAACGTGGGCGTGACGGTGTCGTCAGGGCCGGTGGAGACGTCCCGGAAGGTGGCACCGAGAGTGTCGAACCAGTCCGTGATCGCCTCGGCCTGGTCGGGGTAGTTCTCGGGGTGGACCAGGCCGTCGGCATGCACCTCGAAGAACAGCCGGACGAACGGCGCACGTTCGTCCGCGCTCATCCACCCCCAGATGCCACGCAGCCGCTCCTGCACGGAGCCCTTCATCGGCGCGGGGTGCCCGGCCAGACGCACCGCGCCTCGGCGGCGGGCCTCGGCGAGGACCGCCGCGACCAACTCCTGCTTGCTGCCGAAGTCGTAGAGCAGCATCCGCGGGCTGGTGTCGAGGGCCGCGGCCAGTGGCCGCAGGCTCAGTCCGGCCAGGCCGTGCGCCAGCACGTAGTCGGTCGCCCGAGCCAGCGTGCGCTCGCGACGGGCGGGGTCAGGGGGTCGCCCCACGGTGGATCTCCCTTCGGCGCATCGGAGTTGAGACGGCATTAGCGAGTATATGGTACGACTGTTTCAATAACGAGGGGAGACCACATGCACACCTTCGACCGAGCACTCGTCCTGGGCCCCGGAAGTCACGTCGGCACGGCCTGGACAGCCGGACTGGCCTACGGATTGCGCCGCAACGGCGTGGACCTGGGCGAGGCCGGCCTGATCGTCGGCACGTCGGCCGGCTCGATCGTCGGAGCACTGCTCGCCACCGGGCAGGACCCGGGGCGGCTTGCCTCCTCGGCTCGCCAGGCCGCTCACCGGGTCAAGCCCGACCCCGAGCGGATGGGCGCGGTGTTCGCCGTACTCGGCGACCGCAGCCTGGAACCCGGCGAGGCGAGGCGCCGCGTCGGCCGCCTCGCGCTCGACGGCGCCAACCCCCAAGCCGAGGAGGCGCTGATCGCGGGGCGCGCCGCCCTGATCGGTGCGGACGCGTGGCCGGAGCGACGACTGCTGATCACCGCCGTCTGCGCCACCACCGGTGAGCCCGTGGTGTGGGACCGCGACAGCGGCGTACCGCTGGTGCACGCCGTGGCGGCGAGCAGCGCCTTCCCCGGAGCCGCGCCGCCCGTCGCCATCGACGGCCGGCGGTACATGGACGGCGCCCTGCGCGCGGGCCCCAACGCCGATCTCGCCGCCGGAGCCCGCACGTTGGTCGTGGTCGAGCCGATGGCCCACCTGTTCCCCCGGGAACCACTCAACCAGCAGCTGGCGACAGTGGGGGCGGACGCCGTGGTGACCATCGGCCCCGACCCGGCCTCGGTGCGCGCCTTCGGCTCGAACCCGGGCGACCTGGCGGCCTGGGAACCGGCCTACCAGGCGGGTGTTCGCCAGGCCGGCGACGTCGACGCGCAACTCCGCACCATGTGGAGAGCGGAAGCCGACGCGGGCTGACCGCTGATCACCAACGCCTGTCCGTCTTACCGCCGGGGTAGCCCTACTACACCTGACAGTTCACCATCGGGCCCGAAAGGAATTCCAGTCATGAGTGACCGCGCAGACCTGTCCGGCGCTTCCTGGATCAAGTCCTCGCATTCCAACAATGGTGGTGACTGCGTGGAGGTCGCCACCGACGTCCCCAACCTCGCCCCCGTCCGCGACTCCAAGGACCCCGAGGGTCCTGCCCTCGTCTTCCCCGCCGACGCCTGGTCGTCGTTCATCGCCGCCGTCCAGGCCGGCGAGTTCGGCGAGGCCTGACGCACGCACACCGCGCCGGCCCCACTACCCGCTGCGGGTAGTGGGGCCGGCACATAAGACGCCGGACGGGGCCGTCTGGTCACGGTCAGCCGATGGTGGCCGACCAACGCCCCCGGGACAGGTGGATCACTCCGTCCGGGGTGACGACGGCGCGGCAGTCGTAGAGCGGCAGGCCGCCTTCCACCTCCCGCCAGTTCCGGATGGATTCGAGTTCCGACCACAGGCGGCGGGGGCCGCTCTGGTGGACGGTCGGCGGCTCGAACTTCGTTGCCTCTGCGCGCGCCCATGACCCGTCCGGATGGGCGAGACAGGCCGTACGGCCCTCGGGCGTCTCTTTGAAGTCGACTTCGATGCCCGGGATTCTGATCGTGAGCATCGACCAGACTTCCCAGTTGTTGCGGATGTCGGTGACCGGGTACCGGAAGAGCTTGACGTTCTCCCCGTCGGCTTCGCGGGCGGTCTCGAACAGCTCGCCCAAACCGGGCGGGTAGGCGGAGCCGTGGCGCGTGGTCATGAAGCCCGCCCAGTCGCGCTCGATCACGCCGGTCGCTCCGCCGTCCGGGGTCTTGCCAGGCCGTCAGGATCAGCGCCGTGTCCGCGATGGTGGTGACGAGCCGTCCACCGCGCCGAAGCGCCTGGAGCCACGGAACCGGGACGGGGCGGGGCGGGCGGACACGGTGGCTACGATCCGGTCGTAGTCGCCCGGGAGGGCGTCGGTGGCGTCCTGAGTGACGAAGTGAGGGCTCAGCCCCATGCCTGCGAGGCGGCCCCGCGCGGCGTCGACCAGGTACCCGTCGATGTCCACGCTCGTCACGCGATCCGAACCGAGCCGCGTGGCGGCAATGGCGGTCAACCCGCCCGCTCCGGTGCCGATGTCCAGCAGGTCGTGCTCGGCGGCGATCCGGCCGTGCCGCAGCGTCTTGACCACGAGCGGCGTGAGCGTGGCCGACGACGTGGGCAACCCGGTCGGGCGGTCATCCGGCTTCGCGTGGTCCGCGTGCAACCCACCCACGCTGGTGACCAGGGACTCGTTCCCGTAGGCCCGTTGGAGCCAGAAATCCAGGTTCGCTTCCCCTACCTGAAGCTGCCAAGTGCCGCCCTCAGCAGGCTCCCACCACCTGGGAACCAGTTCGTGCCGGGGAATGCCCGCCACCGGGTTCCGCCATCGGGAGTCCGGATCGGTCGCCCGAGCGGCCAGATCGGCGGCCCGCCCTTCCCATGGGATGCGTGTCATGCCTCGGGATCCTTTCAATGAATTCGTGCGGAGCCCCGGCCGTTCACGGCCGGGAGGAATCGCGTCCAGCCCGCAACTTCCGGTGACTGGTTCGGACTTCCTGGAACGGGAATGCAGGAAGGTCGAGGCATGGAGCCGTGACTACGATCGGCTTCGGGTGGAGTCGCGTCCCAAGGTGGCTTCGCCTGCCGTGATCCGCACTGCTCGGAAGGAGCACGAATGACCGGCCCCACCCTTGACCTGGCCAGCGCCGAGTGGCACAAGTCCACCTACAGCAACAACGGTGGCACTTGCGTTGAGGTAGCTCCGAACTTCCCTGGTATGACGCCCGTCCGTGACTCCAAGGACCCCGAGGGTCCTGCCCTCGTCTTCCCCGCCGACGCCTGGTCCTCGTTCGTCGCCGCCGTCCAGGCCGGCGAGTTCGGCGAGGTCTGACGCGCACAACTCTCGCGAGCCCCACTACCCGCAGATGGGTAGTGGGGCTCGCGCGTCGTTCAGCGCCTCACGGCTGTTCGCAGCGGTGTACCCCGAAGCTATCGACATCGCCGCTCTCATCGCCTCCGCGCACTGGCGACAACTCGCCGCAGGTACCGACGAAGAGCACCGTAGTTTCGACAAGGAAATCAGCCGGCGGGTTACCTACCCGTACAACGACCGCCAGGAGTTCGGTGATGCCATCGCCCACTGGGCCCACACCGACTCATGGCGTCCGCCCTCAGAACCCTTGAGGACCTACTCCCCCGCCCGGGCCAGCAGCCTCATGGCTTCGCCACACAAGGGCAGCGTCGACCGCCACTCTCGCAGTGCACTGTGGTTCAGCCGCAACCGACGAGCAGGAACAACACTTCTCCACCATCGTCACCTCACTCCGGTTCTCGAGCGGGACTGGAGTCCATCGTACGAACGCGTCGAGGGATCGATCTGGTACAGCGAGGACGTGAGCTATCACATGCAAAGGAGTACAACACAGCAACGAGCATCAGCAGAGCTCGTGGCTCGCAGCATAATGGCCGGACCATGAGCGAAAGCGGCGTCTACTGGGGGAATTTACGGACTCGATCTCCAGGAACCCTGGATGTCAGCGAGTTCGCGTTTTTGGCTGCCAACTAGCTAGAGCAAGAACAAAGGCTCTCCCTAGAAGAGGGTAGTACCTTCAGCTGGGGGCTCAACTACCGGGCGCGCCCGGACTACATCGACTCCGGCGCGTTTCACCCATCCACGAAAGTCTTTTCCAGCTTTAAAGATCGTCGCCTCTCCCCATTCGGCATCATTTCCGGCGCACATCAGCAACCCAAGATCATGGTTACTTACACCGGGATCTCGCCGCAGCAAATCCAATGCCGCAGAGCCGCCCGGAATAGACCCAAGTGCATTGACAATTGATCCTGGATTTATCTTCCCATCCGCCCCAATAATATTGCTTGAGATATGGAGAGTACCATTTCCTTCCGATGCGATCCTCAGCATCGTCAGCTCGCGCATCGCATTCCGCTTCGCTCGGCCCCAGGAGCTAGCATCCGACAGCGCGATCGGTGAATTAGCCAGCTCGGCCAGTAGCTCAAAGGCCGGCTTCGGCGTACGGAGAACGAATGCACTTCCCTGCCGACGAGGAGACTGTTGAGCTCGCAGTGAGCCGTTCGGGACATGGCCATCAGGCGGGAGATAGAGGCGATCATCCTCAAAGATGGAAAGCCCGGCATAGTCAAACCATAGAGCGAAGCAACGAGCGTAGCCCAGCCATGATTGAGCTTGGGCAGCAACTGCCGGAAACGCATTCGTGAGCTCTCTCGCGTAGGCTCCTACCGCGACTCCGTTGCCGTCTCGCTCGGACAACCCCACGAATGAAGAATAGGCCCGATTTCTTCTAAGCGCCGCAGCCACCCTGCGACGAATCTCAAGATCAATGCTATCGGCATTCATTACATCGTCAAGAATTTTGACGCGATTCGGCTCGTAAGCCGTAATGCCAAATAGGCGAGGCTCGCGCGAGCGGTTGTAGATTACTTTCGTACTTACGTTCAGCTGGACAGCCAAATCAGCTACAGTGACATCCCCACCCAGTTCCAATACCGCAAAGATAAGTTCTGCCACCGCCCGCGGCGTCTGTCGAACGATATAGGAATCCTCAATTGGCACGCGCCCAGTATTGAGAAAGTCTCTAAATGTATCCCAGTACGTGTCGAGCTTTTCCGCCACTGCCACTACAAGGCGCGAGTCCAGAAGAGACTGAATGGCTGCACCGTTATATTTTTCAATGACATCAACAGCGGGCACTGGGGCAAACCTCGCGATGTGCCTGAGCGCGTCAGTTTCCATCGGAGACAAGCCAGCTAGATCAGAATCAAAGAGACTCTGAACATTAAGCGCCTCACTCACTAGCTGCTCTTGGCTCTTCTGATGCGTCTCAAGTTCTCGAATAATATGAACGCTTAGCTTTTTGAACAGCCACGGTAGTCCTTGAGAATACTCTCGGATGCGCTGCCGAAGGTCCCGAGAGAGCCCAGTGCCAAGCCTTTTTTCGAGCCGTCGGAGTAGAGTGTCCACCTCTCGGGCACCCATAGGTCCAACCGAGATAAAGGTACTGTTGCTTCGGATCTCATCACGAAGCCGGTACGGATGTGACTCAGTCCAAGCAACCAAGTCGGTCTTCCAGGCGAAGCCGACCATCAATGGGATCTGAGAATCTGGAACCATCAAGGCCAGATCTCGGAATTCTCGCGTGATGTTTTCATCCTGGAAAACATTCTCAAACTGATCGAAGAATACCATGATGGGTCGACCATCGGCCGTCCAACTGGAACGTCTCAAGGTCCAAATAGAGCTAGCCAGGCTGGCCCAGGATGAATCCTCGGGAAGTTCTACCAGCCCGCGTTCTTGCGCTTCATGGGCAGCCTCACGGAGGACCTCTGATACAAACCGTGGATTAGTTGCCGTCCGACTGTCTACGACAATCGAATAGCCTTGCCGATCTTCCACAATTCTCTGAAGCTGAAGCGCCAACGAGCTCTTGCCCCACCCTGACTGGGCATTCAGAACCAGCGTTCCTCCACGCTGCCTCACGAAGGCTTGCAGATCCTGAACGGTAGAGCCGCGCCCTACAAAATACTCAGGAGATGCGGGAAGCTGATACTCAAAGTCCGCAGAGCTTCCGCGCACCCTTACGATAGTTACAGGGGAACCATCTTCCCGGTCCTCAGGAGATACTGACCTGTCCAGATCGGGCAATGTATTAATAGGGAGCCCGGCGGCATAAGAGTCACCCTTTAGGAGGCTGACTACCCTCCCAGGCACCTTGGCGCCAGCAGCCGACCAAACGATAATTGAGTCCGCTCGATGCGAGTCCGAATTCAAGAGCTTCGCGCAGGAAAAAATTCCATCCTCCGCGACAATGATTGCGGGATCACTGTGAGACGGGGCCCGGCGGGTTATCTGCGACAGATCAGCGATCAATCCGCGACCACGAAGAAGCTTTACAATATCGCCGACATTGAAGTACCTGAAGAGCTTGTCATTGGCGGCAGCCTTTCGGGCCACCTCTTCCCCTTGCGCCACAAGTCGCGGGATCGCAAAGAAATAACCAAAAACATTCGGATCGCCTTCATATCGAGCCAACTGAAGCTTACCGAGAAAGGAAGTGCACGCCTGCGCTTTTACATTCGACGTATAGGACTTACACTCAACGACAGCCACCTGTCTACTGATCAAATTTGTGGCGTTTACGTCGATCTCAATGCCGTCGGCCGTTATGTTCAGGTCACTTGTCGTGGGCGCCTCATAGCCGTATTCGTGCAGCAAGAGCGCAACGAATTCTTCGAAGAGGTGACCTTTAGCGTTACTTCTGTCCGCGACTGTTTCCCCTGCTGCCAAAACCAGGACTTGGTGATCTTGGACGACTACGCGCTCCATGGCGACATCATAGGGGCAGACTCTGGCACTTCGAGCCTGCTTGCAGGCCGCTATCGGTGGCAATCGCCTAAGCCCCAGCTCAGTGCCCGTGTAGCTGCCTAGCGGGTGGCGCAGAGAGTAACGAAGGGTGGCTTCGGGCTGCCCCTCCGACAGGCCGCGCGGCCTCCGACAGGAGTGCAGATCGGACTAGCCCTCCCGGGAGTTCGGCCTCGACGCCAGCCGGGAGTCGTGAAATCGCGATCAACCTCTGTCTCTGACGGGCCGGTAGATACCCCTAAAACTCGCCAGTTATGGCATCAGTTCTAAAGGGGACTCAGCTCACCCCGGCCCCTGCTGGGATCGAACTTGCGCACGGACCAAGGTTGATCAACGCTCACCTCGGAGACCACAGCGACCAACGAGTCACCGTGCCGCACCTCGTACGAAGGCGATGGAGGGCTCGACTTCTTCCTTGCCCAACTCATGTCGCCCCGCGCCCCGTGACACCGAGATTGAAGAGTACTGCTGGACAGTCCCACTCCAGGCAGGCCAGCTCAACCCTTCAACGGCTAGGTCAGCACTTGGTCATCTGCGACGACTGAGGCAGACAGGGCACGCGAGACCGAGCTGGACCCGTCCGCATCACCCCTCAAGGCCTTCGGCGCACAACTCCGCAGGCTGCGCAAGGCGGCGGGGCTCACGCAGACCGACCTCGGGGCGATGACGAACTTGATTGACAGTCAGATCTCCAACCTCGAACGAGGGACACGCAGTCCCACACTCGACTGGGTCGTACAAGCCGACCGGGCCCTTGATGCCGGTGGAACACTAGAACTGACGTACTGGAGTCTCAGCGGCTCATCATTGCTGGAAGGGTTTCCCGAGTACGCCCAGCAAGAAACGAAGGCCCTGAGTATCAACCACTTCGAACTGGGCATCGTGCCTGGTCTGGCACAGACAATGGAGTACGCTGCGGCCTTCGCCTCCGCCGCCGTACGGCGCGGCAGCGTCACCGAGGAGCAGGCTGCGGATCGGCTCGACTTCCTTGCCACGCGCCAGAAGCTACTTGACCGGCAGCCTGCGCCCCGACTCCACTTCGTCCTGGACGAGGGCGCCCTTCTACGACCGGTGGGCGGGCGCAAGGTCATGGCTCGGCAGCTTGCGCACCTTGAAGACCTCGCCACTCGTCCGAACATCACGATCCAAGTGGCGCCGCTCTCTCTCGCAGAAGAGCTGCCGTTCACCATGATGGTCACGCTGCTGACCCTGGCGGATCGAAAACTCCTGGCATACTCGGAGTGCCAGTTGCGCGGCTTCCTCTCGCGGGACGCCGAGACTGCTCAAGCCTGGGAGCGGGACTGCCGCCAGCTCCAGGTGGAAGCGCTCTCGAAGGCTGCGTCACCGGAGCTGATCCGAAAGTGCAAGGCGTGAGAGGGACGTCGTGATCACTCCTGTAGATCTATCCAACGCCGCGTGGGTCAAGGCCAGTTACAGCAACAACGGCGGGTCTTGCGTCGAGGTAGCTCCCGGCTTCCCGGGTGTACTGCCCGTCCGCGACTCCAAGGACCCCGAAGGTCCTGCCCTCGTCTTCCCCGCCGACGCCTGGTCGGCCTTCGTTGCCGCCGTCCGGGCCGGCGAGTTCGGCGAAGTCTGACGCACACCTTGTCCGAGCCCCAGAAGGAACTATGGCAGGGGGCAGCTGCGATCGAGGGGTGGCCGCTCCCCGCCGGAGCGGCGATTTCGGCGGGGAGCGGTGTGGCTCGGCGAGGGTCTGGCGCCAACGTGCCCTCGGAGCCGGCCGGCAGGGGAGGTAGGCCTGCCGGCGCCCGTCCGTGACTGTCCTTCACGGACGGGCGTTGAACCCCGCCGCCGCGCGGGATGAGCACTCGCGGCGCGGTGGCGGGAGCGTGTTGTCAGTCCGGCACGAACGTGCCGCATCTGCAAGGGCGTTGAACCGGCGGCTCGGTGGTCGGCTCGTCACCCGCCTCGACCGCGTTTCGTTGCGTCGTCCCCGCCACGGCGGTGAAGCCGCCGGCCGCCAACGAGCTCAGGTGCAGCCCGGCGAGCAGCATCTCCCCCGAGGTCACGCCGGCTCCGGAAACATCGGCCGACGCTGGGAGTTGCTCCCCGTACCCGGCGCGATCTCCCTGGGGTCGCACCGTCGCAGCTGATCGGGCCTGGTCGTCCACTCGCACCCCCCGCCGAGCGGCCTCAGGAAGGCCGCCCCGCAGAGGATCTCCATGAAGACCCCCTCCTTCGGCTTGCCGTCGTCGTCTCGGTGCTTCAGGTCCCGCACCACCTCGTTGCGGACGAAGTCGGGCAGCGCGGATTTCGGGTTTTCGGGCATGGGGGTCTCCGTAGCGCTTCGCTCTTGGCGTGTCACTTGCTGTAGCCATGGTGGCGTGGTCTCCACTACGATCGCCAGAGTCTTACCTTTGACAGCAATGTCGTGTGAAGGAGCCGAAGGGTCATGGCTGAAGCCGAGGTTGACGCCCAAGCATCACCGCAGGTGCGCTTTGGTCAGGAGCTTCGCAGGTCACGACGGGCAAGGCGCTGGTCGCAGGCCGAAACTGCCAAGCGCCTGGGGTACTCGGGCGCGCACATCTCATATGTCGAGAACGGGAAGCGTTCCCCAACACGGGCATTGGCTGTTAAGGCCGATGAGGTGTTCGAGTCAGGCCAACGGTTCTACGAGTTGTGGCGGCGATACAGCCGCGCAGCGCTCCTTGAGGGCTTCGCGGAGTTCGCCGACGCCGAGGCACGATGCCGTCGGCTGCGGACGGTCGGGCTGATCATCGTTCCTGGGCTTTTCCAAACCCCTGCCTATGCAAGGGCACTGGCACAGGCAGCCGTCAGACGCGGCACGATCACCCCTGCTGAGGCCGACGAACGCACCGACTATCTGTTGCTGCGCCAGGAGATCCTCTCCCAGAAGAATCCCCCGATGTTTCACGCGGTGCTCGAAGAGGGCGTCCTCCTCCGCCCCATCGGCGGGCCACAGGTCATGGCTGAACAGCTCCGCCACCTTGAGGAACTGGCCCAACGTCCGAACGTCACGCTGCAAGTCGCTCCGTTCGGAATCGGCGAAAACCTGGCGTTCAAGCTGCCAATCGTCCTGTTGGACCTGCCCGACCATACTGTCGTGGGGTACGCGGAATCGACGGCGAAGGGCCATCTTGAGCGGTCTCGCGCAACAGTGGCGGGATGGGAGAGAGAGTACGATCAGATGCTGGTGGAAGCGCCGCCGCAGGCCGCATCCCAGGCGATGATCCGCAGGGCCCGAGAGGAACTCCAATCATGACCGACCGCGTAGAACTGTCCGGTGCTTCCTGGGTCAAGTCCTCATACTCCGACAATGGTGGTGACTGCGTAGAGGTCGCCGCCGACTTCCCCAACCTCGCTCCCGTCCGTGACTCCAAGGACCCCGAGGGTCCTGCTCTCGTCTTCCCCGCCGACGCCTGGTCGTCGTTCGTCGCCGCTGTCCAGGCCGGCGAGTTCGGCGAGGTCTGACGCGCACGACTCTCGCGAGCCCCACTACCCACGGCGGGTGGTGGGGCTCGCGCGTTCTGGGCGGTGACAGTGTTTCAACTGCGTTCACCGAATGCTCGTGCGCGGTCTTGTGCACCGTGCGGGCGGCGACGTTGGATGTACACCATCCGCTGACCGTCGCGTTCACGTCATACCCTCACGGAGCCCCAATGCCGCTGTCGTCCCTCCGCAAGGCCGCCGCCGCCTGCGCTGCCGCCGCCGTGCTCGGCGCGCTCGCCACCTCCCCCGCCACGGCTGCCACCGGCGCCACGACCGAGAGCGCCCCGGTCACCGCGCCCGCGCTGGACGTCCTCACGTACAACACGTTCCTGATGAGCACGACCCTCTACCCCAACTGGGGCCAGCAGTACCGGGCGCAGGCGATCGCCTCGGCGGACTTCTTCCAGGGCCACGACGTGGTCGTCCTGGAGGAGGCCTTCGACAACGCGGCCTCCGACGCCCTGACCGCCAAGGCCTCGGCCGCCTACCCGTACCACACCCCGGTCGTCGGCCGCTCCACCAGCGGCTGGGACGCGACCTCCGGCAGCTACAGCTCCGCCACCCCCGAGGACGGCGGCGTGACGCTGCTCAGCAAGTGGCCGATCCTGCGCAAGGAGCAGTACGTCTACAAGGACGCCTGCGGCTCGGACTACTTCTCGAACAAGGGCTTCGTCTACGCCGTCCTGAACGTGAACGGCCAGCGCACCCACGTGGTCGGCACCCACCTGCAGTCCACCGACTCGGGCTGCTCCAGCGGCCAGCCGGCCGCCATCCGGGCCAAGCAGCTCACGGCCATGCGCGGCTTCCTGGACGCCAAGCAGATCCCGGCGAACGAGCCGATCCTGCTCGCCGGCGACCTCAACATCGACTCGCACGGCTCCGAGTACCAGGCCCTGCTGGACAACGCCAATCTGGCGCCGGCCTCCGCCCGCACCGGCTGGCCGTACTCCTTCGACACCGCCGACAACTCCGTCGCCGCCTACCGCTACCCGGGCGAGCCCAAGGAGGACCTGGACTACGTGCTCTACCGGGCCGACCACGCCCGCCCGCAGCAGTACACCAACCAGGTCCTGCGCACGCACAGCGCGCCGTGGACGGTGAGCAGTTGGGGCAAGAGCTACACCTACACCGACCTCTCCGACCACTACCCGCTCGCCGCGCACTGACCGGGGACCAACCCGCGGGGAACTACACCGCCCCGAAGGGCAGTTCCAGCTCCGCCCAGACCACCTTGCCGTCCCTGGTCAGCCGGCTGCCCCAGCGCTGGGCCAGCTCGCTGACCAGGAACATGCCGCGCCCGCCCTCGTCCTGTTCGGCGAAGGGGCGCAGCTGCGGCGCCGACCCGCCGGCGTCGGAGACCTCCAGGGTGAGCACCCGGTCGCGGAACAGCCGCAGCCGCCGCGGGGCCCCGGCGTGCAGCAGGGCGTTCGTGACCAGTTCGCTGACCAGCAGTTCGGCGTAGTCGGAGAGGGCGGTCAGGCCCCAGGAGTCCAGGGTGGCGCGGGTGAAGCGGCGGGCCTTGCCGGGCAGCCGGCCGCCGCCGGTGAGCGGGAGGGTGGCGATCCGGTCGGCGGGCAGCGGCAGGACCCGCGCCATGATCATCGCGATGTCGTCCTCGGTGCCGTCGGTGACCAGTGCGCCGAGGACGGCGTCGCAGTTCTCCTCCAGGGTCCGGCCGGGCCCGGCGAGGGTGTCGGCCAGCAGGTCGATGCCGTCGTCGAGGTCCTGGCCGCGCCGCTCGACCAGGCCGTCGGTGTAGAGGGTGACCATGCCGCCCTCGGGCAGGGTGAACTCGATCGACTCGAAGGCCACCCCGCCGACGCCCAGCGGCACGCCGGGTGGCACCTCGACCCGGCGGGCGGTGCCGTCGGGGGCGACCCAGATCGGCGGCAGGTGGCCGGCCGAGGCGATCTGGACGGTGCGCTCCAGCGGGTCGTAGACGGCGCAGATGCAGGTGGCGAACTGGCCCTCGCCGATGCCCGAGGCGGTCTCGTCCAGGCGTGTGAGGACCTGCTCGGGCGGCATGTCGAGGGTGGCGAGCGTCCGGGCGACGGTGCGCAGCTGGCCCATGGTGGCGGCGGCCCGGATGCCGTGGCCCATCACGTCGCCGACCACCAGGGCGACCCGGCCGCAGGACAGCGGCACGACGTCGAACCAGTCGCCGCCGACCTCACTGACCACGCTGCTGGGCAGGTAGCGGTAGGCGATCTCCAGGCCCAGGGTGCGGTGGATCTCCTGCGGCAGCAGGCTGCGCTGGAGGGTGAGCGCCGTCTCCCGCTCGCGCCGGTAGAGCCGGGCGTTGTCGATGGCCAGCGCGGTGCGGGCGACCAGTTCCTCGGCGAGCGCCACGTCGGCGTCGCTGAACGGCTCGGAGTTGCGCATCCGGATGAACTCGGAGCCGCCGAGCACCATGCCCCGGGCGGTGAGCGGCACCATCAGGTACGAGTGGATGCCTGCCGCGATGCCGGGCTCGACCCGGTCCTCGCTGGAGACCAGGCCGCGCAGCACCTCGGCGTCCACGTGGGCGCGCAGCAGGGGGCGGCCGCTGCGCAGGCACTGGGTGTAGCTGCGGTCGGGGGCGTACTCGGAGGTCTCGCCGACGGTGTCCACGGCGTGCGCGAGGCCCGACTCGTACGACTCGCCGACCGCGACGGCACGCAGGGTGACCGTCCGGTCGGAGGGGATGGGGGTGGGTTCGGCGCCGCGCAGCACCGGTTCCAGCAGGTCGACGGTGGCGAAGTCGGCGAACCGGGGGACGACGGCCTCGATCAGCTCCTCGGCGGTGCGCTGGAGGTCGAGGGTGGTGCCGATCCGGGCCGTCGCCTCGGCGATGGTGGCGAGCCGCTCCTGGGCGCGGGCGGCGCGGGCCTCGGCCTGGAAGCGCTCGGTGACGTCGATGATCGAGGAACAGACGCCGAAGACCCGGCCGGTGGAGTCCTCCAGCCGAAAGTAGGAGGCGGACCAGGCGCGGTCGCGCTTCGGGTCCCCGGGCACCCGGCCGTGGGAGCGGGCGTCCACCACGGGCTTGCCGCTCCTGAGCACCTGCCGCATGGTCTGCTCGATCTCGACGCTGTTGATACCGGGCAGCACCGCGGGTATCCGGCGGCCGAGGTGGGCGGCGATGGGGACGCCGTTCATCCGGGCGAGCGCCTCGTTGAGCCGGACGTAGCGCAGCTCGGTGTCGTAGACGGCCATGCCGATCGGCGAGCGGTCGAAGACGCCGTCCAGGACGGCGAGGTCGGCCTCGACCGCCTGGAGGGCGCGGATGTCGGAGGCGGTGGCGAGCAGCAGCAGGGTGCCGGCCGGGCCGGCGATCGGGTAGGTGCGGAACTCCAGGTCGACCTTGTGGCCGTCGCGGTGGCGGACCGGGAAGACGCCGGACCAGCCGGCGGAGCCGCCCATGATGTGGGCGAACAGGGACAGCACCTCGGGGCGGTCGGTGCCGTCGGTGAGCAGCTGGGCGGCGTAGCTGCCGACGGCCTCCTCGGCGGAGTAGCCGAGCAGCGCCTCGGCGTCCTCGCTCCAGTGCAGGATCAGGCCGTCGCCCTGGAGCAGGGCCGTCGCGAGCGGGACGAGTCGGTGGCCTTCGGGGCGTACGGGGGTGGCGCCCGGTGCGGGGCCGGCGGCGGAGGTCACGTCCCACTCGTTTCCGTGCATGATCAGGCAGCACCCCGGTTCGGCTCGTGCCCGGCCGGGGGCCTCACGGTCCGTGCCGGCCGGGATTCTTCTCCAGACTGCACGGACATCGGCCGCCCGGCGACCCCTTGGTCAGGGGTCGTCCGGCCGTTCCGGTAGTACGGGAGTCATGGGCGTACCGGCCGCAGCGTACTCTCCAGAACGCCGGTCCACTGCCGGATCACCCCGGATCGTCGGACGCTGTCGTCGGTGAGCAGGTTGGCCAGGCCCAGCCCGCGGGCGAGGTCGAGGGTGGCCTGCACGGACTCGCGCACACCGGGGCGGGTCTCGTCGGCGTCCAGGAACTCGACGGCGGCCCGGTGGGCCTCCCGGCCGACGTGCCCCTCCAGGGCGATGATCCGCTCGCGCAGCGGCTCCTCGGTGGCGGCGGCCGTCCACAGGTGCAGGGCGGCGCGGAACAGCGGGCCGGTGTAGAGGCGCACGATCATGTCGACGACGGCCCGGGTGCGGTCGGGGCCGGCGGCCGGCAGCTCGCCCGTGTGGGCGCGGACGGCGGCCAGCCGCTCGGCGGTGACGTGCTCGACGGCCGCGGTGAACAGGTCCTCGCGGGTCGGGAAGTGGTGCTGGGCTGCGCCCCGGGACACTCCGGCGCGCTCGGCGACCACGGTGACGGTGGAGCCGTGCCAGCCGAGCTCGGCCAGGCAGTCCACGGCCGCCGCGAGCAGCCGGGCCCGGGTGGCGCGGCTGCGGTCCTGCTGGGGGGCGCGGGCGGCGGAGTGGCTGGTCATGGCTGGCGGCGGTTCCTGTTCCGGTGGGGGCTCGGCGGGCCGGTCGTGCCCGACGGGCCCGTCGCTCCCGGCGGGCCCGCCGTGCTCGGCGGGTCGATCCTCACAGACGGGCGCCGGTCTTCGGCCGCCGGGGGCCCGGCCGCTCAGCGGGAGGCCTCGGGGGCGGCTCCGGCGGGCGCGGCGGCGGCCGACGCGCGGCGCGAGGCCTCGCGGGCGCGCAGCTCGCGGCGGAGGATCTTGCCGGCCGCGGACTTGGGGACGGCCTCGACGAACTCCACCGCGCGGACCTTCTTGTACGGGGCCACCAGCCCGGCCACGAAGCCGGTGACCTCCTCCGCGCTCAGGCCGCTGCCCGGCGCACGGACCACGAAGGCCTTAGGGCACTCGGTGCCGTCGGCGTCCGGGACGCCGATCACGGCGGCGTCGACGATCTGCGGGTGGCCGAGCAGCACGGCCTCCAGCTCGGCCGGGGCCACCTGGTAGCCCTTGTACTTGATCAGCTCCTTCACCCGGTCGACGATGTACAGGTACCCCCGGTCGTCGACGAAGCCGACGTCGCCGGTGTGCAGCCAGCCCTCGGCGTCGACCACCGCGGCGGTGTCGGAGGGGCGGCCGAAGTACCCCTTCATCACCTGCGGGCCCCGGATCAGCAGCTCGCCCGGCTCGCCGGGCCCGAGGTCCTCGCCGGCGCCGTCCAGGGCGGCGACCCGCAGCTCGGTGGACGGGATCAGCCGCCCCACCGAGCCGGGCGAGGGGTCGCGCTCCAGCGGGGAGACCACGTGGGTGACCGGGGACAGCTCGGTCATGCCGTAGCCCTGGAGCAGGTGCGGCAGGCCCAGGCGGCGGGCGCAGGCGGCGGCGAGCTCCGGATCCAGCGGGGCGGCCGCGCACAGCAGGTACTCGACGGAGGAGAGGTCGAAGCGCTCCACGACCGGGTGCCTGGCCAGGGCGAGCGCGATCGGCGGGGCCACCACCAGCGCCTGCACCCGCTGCTCCTCGATGGTGCGGCAGAACTGCTCCAGGTCGAAGCGGGGCAGCACCACCACGGTGGCGCCGCAGCGCAGCGGCTGGTTGAGCAGCGCCGTCAGGCCGTAGATGTGGAAGAAGGGCAGCACGGCGAGCACCCGTTCGCCCACGGCGGGCCGGTAGAGGGCGTCGCACTGGGCGAGGTTGGTGGCGATCGAGCGGTGGGTGAGCATCACCCCCTTGGGCAGTCCGGTGGTGCCGCTGGAGTAGGGCAGCACGGCGACGTCCCGGCCTGGGTCGATGGCGATCCCGGGGGCGGGGCCGGTGGTGGCCAGCAGGTCGGCGAGCGAGCGGTGGCCCTCGGCGCCGTCCAGGACGAGGATCTCGGCCAGTGGGCCGCCCTGCTCGGCGAGCAGGGCGGCGGCCTTGCGGGCGGTCGGCAGGAGTGGGGAGACGGTCACCAGCCAGCGGGCGCCGCTGTCGCCGAGCTGCCCGGCCAGGTCGGCGGGCGTGGCCATCGAGGACACCGTGGTCACGGTGGCGCCGGCCCGGGTGGCGCCGTAGAAGGCCGTCGGGTAGCCGAGCGTGTTGGGGCTGAACAGGGCCACCACGTCGCCCTGGCGCACCCCGGCCGCGGCCAGCCCGGCGGCCACCCGCTCGACGCCGGCGGCGAGCCGCGCGTAGCTGACGCGCTCCCCGGTGACGCCGTCGATCAGGGCCGGCCCGTCGCCGTACGCCGCCGCGCCGCCGAGTACCGCGTCATGGATCGGCAGGTCCACCGTCGGCACGTCCGGGAATTCGCTGCGGAACACCAAAGTAAGCCTCCAGGAAGGTAGTTGACGCATCGACTGGCGCGGCGAAAGGTCGACCGAGGGTACGAACAGGAGCATACGGACCATGACGTCCGCCACTGCAAAGTTCGCCGAGATGTCCCTCTGGTGACCCACCGGGGGCACGCCCGGCGGGTGCGTCCGGTGGATGCGTCCGGTGGGTGCGGTGCGTCCGGTGCGTCCGGCGCTGCGGACTAATAGGACTTCGGGAGGCCGAGGGTGTGCTGGGCCACGTAGTTGAGCACCATCTCGCGGCTGACCGGGGCGACCCGGCCGACCCGGGTGGCGGCCAGCAGCGCGCCCAGCCCGTACTCCTGGGTGAGGCCGTTGCCGCCCAGCGTCTGCACCGCCTGGTCGACGGTACGGGCGGCGGCCTCGCCGGCCGCGTACTTGGCCATGTTGGCGGCCTCCCCGGCGGCCACGTCCTCCCCCGCGTCGTAGAGCAGCCCGGCCTTCTGGGTCATCAGCCGGGCCAGCTCGATCTCCACCGCGCACTGGGCCAGCGGGTGGGCCAGGCCCTGGTGGGCGCCGATCGGGGTGGACCAGACGGTGCGGGTCTTCGCGTACTCGACGGCCTTGCCGAGGGCCTGGCGGGCCAGGCCGAGGGAGAACGCGGCGGTCAGCACGCGCTCGGGGTTGAGGCCGGCGAACAGTTGCAGCAGGCCGGCGTCCTCGTCGCCGACCAGGGCGTCGGCGGGCAACCGGACGTCGTCCAGGAAGACCTGGAACTGCTTCTCGGGGGCGACGAGTTCCATCGGTATCGCCCGGTACTCGAAGCCGGCGGCGTCGCGCGGGACGATGAACAGGCAGGGCTTGAGCCTGCCGGTGCGGGCGTCTTCGGTGCGGGCGACGAACAGCACGGCGTCGCAGTGGTCGATGCCGGAGACGAACACCTTGCGGCCGGTCAGCAGCCAGTCCCCGCCGTCCCGGCGGGCGACGGTGGAGATCCGGTGCGCGTTGGAGCCGGCGTCCGGCTCGGTGATGCCGAAGGCCATCTTGCGGCTGCCGTCGGCGAGTCCGGGCAGCCAGCGCTGCTTCTGCTCCTCGGTGCCGAAGCGGGCGATCACGGTGCCGCAGATCGCCGGGGAGACGATGAGCAGCAGCAGGGGGCAGCCGGCCGTGCCCAACTCCTCCAGCACGATGGCGAGATCGGTGACGCCGCCGCCCCCTCCGCCGTACTCGGCGGGCAGGTTCACGCCGAGGTAGCCGGCCTTGCCGGCGTCCGCCCACAGCTCGTCGGCGGGCTCGCCGGCCCGTGCCTTGGCCATGTAGTAGGCGGAGCCGTAGCGGCGGCCGAGGTCGCCGACGGCCTGGCGCAGGGCCCGGCGTTCGGGGGTCTCGATGAGCTGACTGCCGATGGTGGACATGCGGGGTCCTTCCTCAGGCTTCTGCGGCGGGCTGGACGGCGGCTGTTGCAGCGGGCTCGGCGGCAGGCCCGGCCTCGGGCCCTGGGGCGGGCTGCACGACGGCGAGCAGGGTGCCGAGCTCGACCTGACGGCCGGGGACGGCCCGGAGTTCGACCAGGACGCCGTCGGCCGGGGCGGTGACGCGATGCTCCATCTTCATCGCCTCCAGGACGAGCAGCGGCTGACCGGCCGTGACGGTGTCGCCGACGGCGGCGGTGGTGCGCACGACGGTGCCGGGCATCGGGGCGAGCAGCGCGCCCGGGTCCGTCCGGGCGGCGGGGTCGGGGAAGCGCGGCAGGGCGGTGAGCGCGATGCCCCCGTTCGGGGTGTCGACGTACACCCGGTCGCCGTAGCGCGCGACGCGGTGGCCGCGCCGGACGGCGCCCTCGCGCAGCGTGACCTGCTCGGGCGAGGCGTCCAGGAGCTCCGTCTGCGGGTGGTCGTCGGCCCGCAGGCCGTCCCGGGTGAGGCGGTAGCGGACCTCCAACTCGGAGCCGTCGTCGGCGCGGTAGCGCTTGGACTGCGGCTGCGAGGGCAGGTTGCGCCAGCCCGACGGCAGTGCGCCGTGCGGGCCGGTTCGCCGGGCGGCGGCGTCGGCGAGGGCGGCGGCCAGGGCGGCGCGCGCGGTCTCCTTGCCGTCCGGGGCGGTGAGCTCCGCCGCGTGCTCGGCCAGGAAGCCGGTGTGCAGGCGTTCGGCCAGGAAGGCCGGGTGCCGCAGCGCCCGGACCAGCAACTCCCGGTTGGTGGCGGGCCCGTGGACCCTGGCGCGGGCGAGCGCGTCGGCCAGCCGGCGGGCGGCGGCGGCGCGGGTCGGCGCCCAGGCGATCACCTTGGCGAGCATCGCGTCGTAGTGCGGGGTGATCTCGTCGCCGGCCGCCACGCCGGAGTCCAGCCGGACGCCCTGCCCGCCGAACTCCTGGTACGGCACGGTGAGTTCGAGGCGGTGCAGGGTGCCGGTGGCGGGCTGCCAGTCCTTCGCCGGGTCCTCCGCGTACAGCCGGGCCTCGATCGCGCAGCCGGTGGCGGGCGGCGGGACCGGCCCGGGCAGCCGCTCCCCCTCGGCGACGGCGAGTTGGAGCGCCACCAGGTCCAGTCCGGTGACCGCCTCGGTGACCGGGTGCTCGACCTGGAGGCGGGTGTTCATCTCCAGGAAGTGGAATCGGCCGTCCTCGCCGAGCATGAACTCGGCCGTACCGGCGCCGGTGTAGCCGATCGCCCGGGCGGCGCTGACGGCCGCCGCGTGCAGCCCGGCGCGCACCGCCTCGGGCAGGCCGGGGGCCGGGGCCTCCTCGATCACCTTCTGGTGCCGCCGCTGGAGCGAGCAGTCGCGGTCGCCGACCGCCCAGACCGTGCCGTGCGCGTCGGCCAGCAGCTGGACCTCGACGTGCCGCCCGGCGGGCAGGTAGCGCTCGCAGAACACCTCGTCCGAGCCGAAGGCCTTCGCCGCCTCGGCGCGGGCGGCGGCCAGTGCGCCGGGGAGCTCCGCGAGCGTGCGCACCACCCGCATGCCGCGTCCGCCGCCGCCCGCCGCCGCCTTGACGAGGAGCGGCAGGTCGGCCTCGGTGGGGTCGGTCAGGGCGTCCAGCACGGGCACCCCGGCCGCGGCCATCAGCCGCTTGGCCGCCGTCTTGGAGCCCATCGCGGCGATCGCGGCCGGCGGCGGGCCGACCCAGACCAGCCCGGCATCCAGCACGGCCTGCGCGAACTCGGCGCTCTCCGACAGGAATCCGTACCCGGGGTGGACGGCGTCCGCGCCCGCCGCCAGCGCGGCGCGGACGATCAGGTCGGCGCGCAGGTAGGTGTCGGCGGGCGCGGCGCCGGGCAGCCGCACGGCCGCGTCGGCCTCACGGACGTGCGCGGCCCCGGCGTCCGGGTCGGAGTGGACGGCGGTGGTCGCGACGCCCAGGGCCCGGCAGGTGCGGAAGACCCGGCGGGCGATCTCGCCACGGTTGGCGACCAGCAGGTTGGTGATCATGTCTCGGGTGCCCCTCACAACTCGGCCTCACAGCTCCGTCGAACAGCTCGCTCTCGCAGCTCCGTCTCACAACTCGGTCTCGCAGCTCGGTGTCGCAGCTCGGCCTCACATCCGGAAGACGCCGTAGCCGCGCGCGCCCTCGACCGGCGCGTTGTGGATCGCGGACAGGCACAGGCCGAGCACCGTACGGGTGTCGCGCGGGTCGATCACGCCGTCGTCGTACAGCCGCCCGGACAGGAAGACCGGCAGCGACTCGGCCTCGATCTGCTGCTCGACCATGGCGCGGATCGCCGCGTCCGCGTCCTCGTCGTACGGCTGCCCCTTCGCGGCGGCCGACTGCCGGGCGACGATCGACAGCACCCCGGCGAGCTGCTGCGGGCCCATCACCGCGGACTTGGCGCTCGGCCAGGCGAACAGGAAGCGCGGCTCGAACGCCCGCCCGCACATGCCGTAGTGGCCGGCGCCGTAGGACGCGCCGATCAGCACCGACAGGTGCGGCACCCGGGAGTTGGCGACGGCGTTGATCATCATCGCGCCGTGCTTGATGATGCCGCCCTGCTCGTACGCCCGGCCGACCATGTAGCCGGTGGTGTTGTGCAGGAACAGCAGCGGGATGTCCCGCTGGTTCGCCAACTGGATGAACTGGGCGGCCTTCTGGGACTCCGCGCTGAACAGCACGCCCTGCGCGTTGGCCAGCACGCCGACCGGGTAGCCGTGCAGCCGGGCCCAGCCGGTGGCCAGGCTGGTGCCGTAGAGCGGCTTGAACTCGTCGAAGTCGGAGCCGTCGACGACCCGGGCGATCACCTCGCGCGGGTCGAAGGGCACCTTGAGGTCGCCCGGGACGATGCCCAGCAGCTCCTCCTCGTCGTACTTCGGCGGCTCGGCCAGCCGGTCCGGCGGCGGGCCCGGCTTGCGGTGGTCCAGCCGGGCGACGATCCGGCGGGCCAGCCGCAGCGCGTCCGCCTCGTCCGCCGCGAAGTGGTCGGCCAGACCGGAGGTGCGGGCGTGCATCTCGGCGCCGCCGAGCGACTCGTCGTCGGCCTCCTCCCCGGTGGCCATCCTGACCAGCGGCGGGCCGCCGAGGAACACCTTGGCGCGCTCCCTGACCAGCACGGTGTGGTCCGACATGCCGGGCACGTAGGCGCCGCCGGCCGTCGAATTGCCGAACACCACGGCCACGGTGGGGATTCCGGCCGCGGAGAGCCGGGTGAGGTCGCGGAACAGCGCGCCGCCGGGGATGAAGATCTCCTTCTGGCTGGGCAGGTCGGCGCCGCCGGACTCGACCAGGTTCACCACCGGGAGGCGGTTGTCGAACGCGATCTCGTTGGCGCGCAAGGCCTTGCGCAGCGTCCACGGGTTGCTGGCGCCGCCGCGCACGGTCGGGTCGTTGGCGGTGATCAGGCACTCCACGCCCTCGATCACGCCGATGCCGGTGACCAGCGCCGCGCCCACCGGGTAGTCGCTGCCCCAGGCGGCCAGCGGCGACAGCTCCAGGAACGGCGAGTCCGGGTCGACCAGCAGCTCGATCCGCTCACGCGGCAGCAGCTTGCCGCGGGCGCGGTGGCGGTCCACGTACTTGGGGCCGCCGCCGGCCAGCGCCTTGGCGTGCTCGGCGTCCAGCCCGGCCAGCTTGGCGAGCATCGCGGCGCGGTACTCGGCGTACTCGGGCCCGGCCGGGTCGACGCGGGTGGGCAGCACGGTCACAGCAGGGCCTCCGGGATATCGAGGTCGCGGGAGCGCAGCCACTCCCCGAGCGCCTTGGCCTGCGGGTCGAAGCGGTGCTGGGCGGCGACGCCCTCGCCGAGCAGGCCGGTGAGGGTGAAGTTGACCGCGCGCAGGTTCGGGAGCAGGTGCCGGGTGACGGGCAAGTCGGCGGTCTCGGGCAGGAGTTCGCGCAGCTTGTCGACGGTGAGGGTGTGGGCGAGCCAGCGCCAGCCCGCCTCGGAGCGGGCCCAGACGCCGAGGTTGGCGTCGCCGCCCTTGTCGCCGCTGCGGGTGCCGGCCACCAGGCCGAGCGGGGCGCGGCGGGTCGGGCCGGCGGGGGGTGCGTCGGGGAGTCCGTCAGGGAGTGCGTCGGGGAGTGCGTCGGGGAGCGTCGGCTCTTCGGAGGTCTCGGCCGGCCGGCTCGTCACCGGGGCCGGCGGGACGGCGAGCCGGCGGCCGTCCGGCAGTACGGCGGTGTGCTCGACGGCCTTGGCGTCGACGTACGCGGCGGCGAACACCCCGTACGGCGCTCCGGGGCCGGGCGGCGCGGTGAGGTGGAAGCCCGGGTAGCCGGCCAACCCCAACTCCACGGCGGCCTTGCCCAGTTCGCGCCCGACCTTGGCCTGGTCCGGGTCGCGGGCGGTGAGCCGGAGCAGGGCGGAGGCGGCCTCCTCGGTGCCGGCGTCCGGGTGGTCGGTCCGGGCGAGCGTCCAGCGCAGTTCGGCGGGCCGGGCGGCGGGCGGCAGGGCGTCCAGGAACTGCCGCCGCACCAGGTCGACCTTGGCCTCGATGTCGAGGCCGGTGAGGACGAACACCACCTCGTTGCGGTGGCCGCCGAGCCGGTTCAGGCCCACCTTCAGCGTGGGCGGCGGCGCCTCGCCGCGCACCCCGTCGATCCGAACCCGGTCCGGCCCCTCCTCGGCGAGCCGCACGGTGTCCAGCCGGGCGGTGACATCCGGGCCCAGGTAGCGCGCGCCGCCCGTCTCGTACAGGAGTTGGGCGGTGACGGTGCCCGCGGTGACGGCGCCGCCGGTGCCCGGGTGCTTGGTGATCACGCTGGAGCCGTCGGCGTGCAGTTCGGCGATCGGGAAGCCCGGGCGGGTCACGTCGTGCTCGCGGAAGAACGCGTAGTTCCCGCCCGTCGCCTGGGCGCCGCACTCCAGCACGTGCCCGGCGACCACCGCCCCGGCGAGGGCGTCGAGGTCCGCCGCCGTCCAGCCGAAGTGGGCGATCGCGGGCCCGGCGACCAGCGCCGCATCCGTGACCCGCCCGGTGACCACCACCTCGGCGCCCGCGGCCAGACAGGCCGCCACCCCGAAGCCGCCGAGGTAGGCATTCGCGGCCAACAGCCCTTCGGGAAAGCCGAGTTCGCTCCGGCGCGCCAGCAGGTCGTCCCCCTCGACGTGGGCGACGGCCACCGCAAGACCCTGGCGCTGCGCCAGGTTCCGCAGTTCGGCGGCGAGCCGGGCCGGGTTCAGCCCGCCCGCGTTCACCACGATCCTCACCCCGCGCTCCTGCGCCAGGCCGAGGCACTCCTCCATCTGCCGCAGGAACGTCCGGGCGTAGCCGAGGGACGGGTCCTTCAGGCGGTCCCGGGCCAGGATGAGCATGGTCAGCTCCGCCAGGTAGTCCCCGGTGAGCACGTCCAGCGGCCCGCCGGTGAGCATCTCCCGCACCGCCGCGAAGCGGTCCCCGTAGAACCCCGAGGCGTTGCCGACCCGCAGTACCGAGCGTTCGCGCGCCAAAGCGCCTCCCCTGCAGACGGGTTGGCGACGCTCCCACACGAGCGCCGCCGGGCAGCAGCGTGGCACCGGGCGCAGAAAAAAGCAATCACGCCTGCTTGTTTCAGGATGGCTCCGCCGTTCGCGTTGAACCACACCCCGGTGTGACTGGAACCGATAGGTGGCGGTTGGAACCGATAGGTGGCGGCTCCAGACTCCCGCCACACTGAGTGACTGTGACTGGTCCAGATAGATGTCACCTGGTCGCGACGTCTGTCACCGCACCTGCTGGCCCTCTCCCCGAAGCGAGCCGGGATGCGGCACCTGGTCACAGCCACGGGTCTTTTCGGCTGGCGCTATCGGTGCTCCGTAGTACATCTTCCGGTGGTGAGTGAATCATTGTTGACCGAGCACGATGACCGTTGGATCATGAACCTTCGCGGCCAGGCCGTCACCAGGATCAGCATCGACTACCAGCTGACTCTCCTGCTTGACTCGGATGCCCGCGTAGTTCTGGGATGCCCCTTCGAGCTCACCCAGGGTGCCAACGGAACCCGTGAGCCTGTCGTCCTCGACCCGGGGCGACAGGATGTGGTAGCCGCACTGGGGCTGTTCGGAGCGAAGGTCCTGTCTGCGGTGGCCTTCAAGGCAGGCTCGATGCGGCTGGTCTTCGACAACGGCTGCCACCTCAACAGCCGCACACACCCGGACTTTGAGGCATGGGAAGTACTCGGACCTGGAGGCTGGCGGATCATCGCGAGGCCGGGCGGGGGGCTGGCGGTCTGGTCCGGCCGGGGCTAGCCCAAAATGATCAGACGCCCGCCGCCGGGTCCTGGTAGAACCTGGTCCGGTGGCACTTGAGCCACGAGGCTCCGGGGGCGGCATGTCGGGACCGGCAGTTGGATTGTGGCTCTTCGAACCATACGGGTTCGCGGACATCCTGACCGATGTGATCCCGTGGTTGGAGACCTTTTGCGACCCGGTGGAAACCAAGGCCGGCGGCGACGTGGATTTCTGGAGGCATGGCTACCGCATCCTGATTTCCACTTGATCAAGTAGCGCCTCAGTGTCGACCTTCTTGGCGAGGAGGTCTCCTTGCCGGAGGAAGAGCCTTCGTAGGGCTGCGTGGTGCCAACAGGGATGACAAGTGACCGCCTGGTGCGAAGAGTTCTGGCAAAGTGGTTCCAACTAGCTCGTCACACACGGGGAAGAAGGCCAGGTCACCGCAACTGGCCGGTCCCAACTAACGCGTCACGCCACAGCCGCAGTCCCGTTCCTATCAACGCTCGTGGTCCTCACCAGAGCCCCTAATCCCCCAGGCCCTGGCTGCGCGAGCCACTAGGTTGGTGTTCGTGGAGACGCGGGGGCAGAGGTATCGGTATGTGGGTCCGGCGGAGCTGAAGGCGCTCGTCCGCGCGGGCAGTGCGGGTCGGAGCATCCGTTCGTCGGCGGACTTCGGCGAGTGGGTCTCTGCGCTGACCCTGGATGAGTTGGCCGAGCCGTTCACGTTCGTCGTCGACAGCGGCGGGGTGCTGCGACTGGCTGCGCGGCGCAGCGAGCACCTGGTGTGTGCTGGCGGCGGAGAAGTGCTGAGCGCTGGCGAGATGAGCTTCCATGAGAAGTCCGGGCGGTGGATGGTCGAGGAGGTCAGCAACCAGTCGACCGGCTACTGCCCGGACGCCAGCTCATGGCCAGCCGTGGCCGAGGCCCTGGACCGGATCGGGATCCATCGCCCGTCCGGGTTCACGCAAGAGGTGGTCTTCCGCCGATGCCGCTCCTGCCGGGAGCTCAACATCGTGCGGGAGGAGGACTTCGTCTGCGTCTTCTGCGGCGAGGATCTGCCGCAGGAGTGGAACGTCAGGGAGCCCGGGTGACTGGTCAGACAGCGAACATCGCATCGCGTTGCGAGTGCGGCAGCACAGCGGTGCGACAGGTGAACCAGCTCATCCTTCACGATGAGTTGTGGTGGGACTCGGAGTTCTCTTGCGGGTCCTGCGGCACCTACTTGTGTGAACACGCTGGTCCGGGACCAGCGCCCGATGATGTCCGGGAGGCTCTACTCGCGGCGCACGGACCCGTCAGGCTGCGGCTGGTCGGTCCGGTTCCCAGTCTCGTCCCGGCTTTGAAGGTCCTTCGGGAGGTCTCAGCGGCCTCGTTGTCACGGGCTCGTGAGCTGGTTAGGGAGCTGAGCCACGATGGCCTGGTGGGGACCTTGTCGGAGATGGAGTTCCTCAAGGCCCGGCTGCAACTGCGCGGGGTTCACGTCGACATCGATCGGTAGCGATCCCTGGAGGCACCGACAACTCGCGGTTGGTTGCAAGAAACGTGACCACTTGGTTCCAACAAGCATGTCCCGTCGTCCGGGAACCACTGGCTCACGCTTCCTCACCGGTGCCAACTACCGTGTCCAGGCTCACTGATTCGGCGGCACCTCGCGGAATCACCTGTGCAGATCACTGACCCGCCCGTTGACTACGGCTTCCAGTCACAACGACCTGATTCTCCGAAACCCGACTGACACCGGCCCGTCGGTGCGACAGGATGTCCGTCCGTCGTACTGGCGAGTGAAAGGCAGTCCGCATGCCGCAGCCTGCACCGCGACCGACTCCCGAATCGACCGACCTGCTCACCGCCGAACTGGTGGTGGACATGGCCACCCCCGTGACGCCGGCCATCTCGCCGGACGGCCGCCTGGTCGCCTACGGCGTGGTCGCGAACAGTGGCAGGGACGGACGGCCGCACAGCTCGGTCTGGGTCGCCGCCGCCGATGGCAGCGCGGCCCCGCGCAGGCTGACCGACGGCACGGCCCGCGCCGCCGCCCCGAAGTGGGCGCCGGACTCGGCTTTCCTGTTCTTCACCTCCGACCGCGAGGAGCGGGGCACCGCTCAACTCCAGCGGATCCTTCTGGACGGCAGCGGGGACATCGCCGAGGCAGAGCCCCTGACCAGCTGGCGCGGAGGCATCGGCGACCACTACCCGCTCGCCGACGGCCACACCGTCGCGCTGCTCGCCGAGGACGAGCCCACCGCGGAGGATGAACGCCGGGAGGCCGAGGGTGACGACGCGAAGGTCTGGGGCCGGCACCTCCCCGCCACCCGGCTGCGCCTGCTCGACCTGGCGACCGGCGCGGTCCGCACCGTGGACGGCCTCGGAGACCGCCATGTCGTGGAAGTGACCCAGCGTCCGGACGGCGGCCCGCTGGCCGTGCTGAGCTGGGCCACCCCCGAACTCGACCCCGGCGTCACGACGGCAAGACTGCACCTGGTCGCCCCGGAGACGGGCGCCGTCCAGGACCTGGGCCCGGTCGGATTCGAGGCCCGGTCCCCGGTCTGGTGGAATCACGAAGGTGAATGGCATCTGGCCCACCTGGCGGTGACCCCCGGGCACTTGGTCGGCGCGCTCGCCGTGATCGACACCGTCCCGCCGGTGACCGGCCCGACCGTCGAACAACGCAATCTCACGGTCGGCATGCCCGCCTGCCCCACCGAGCTGGTGCAGGTCGCCGACGGGCCGCCGCTGGCGCTGTTCGCCGACGGGCTGGACACCGCGCTGTACCGGCTCGATCCGCAGTCGCTGCGGTTCCACCGACTGTCCTGCGCGCCCGGGACGTTCGGCACGCCCTGCACGCTCGCCGGGCTCGCTGCGAGTCGCTCCGGAGAGACCCTCGCCGTGCTGCTGAGCACCGCGCGCGAGCCCAGGAACGTCCACGCGGGACCCACGGGCGGGCCACTGCTCCGGCTCAGCGACACCAGTCCCGAACTGCGCGGGATCCGCTGGGGTGTCCAGGAACGGCTCAGCTACCAGGCGTCCGACGGACTCCAGTTGGACGGCCTGCTGATCCTGCCGCCCGGCCGGACTCGAGGCCAGGGCCCGTTCCCGCTCGTCACCATGGTCCACGGCGGCCCTTACTTCCGCCATGCCGACGAGTTCGCGCTCACCGCGGTCGACTGCGGGCAGTGGCTGGCGACCGCCGGATACGCGGTCTTCCTGCCCAATCCCCGGGGCGGGTCGGGCCACGGCCATGAATTCGCCGCCGTGGTGGCGGGCGCGGTGGGCGGCGATGAGTGGACCGACATCCTCGCCGGGATCGACCTGCTGATCGCCGAGGGAGTCGCCGATCCCGAGCGCCTGGGCATCTCCGGCTGGAGCCACGGCGGTTTCATGGCGGCCTGGGCCATCGGCCAGACCGAGCGCTTCAAGGCCGCCATGATGGGCGCCGGCATCACCGACTGGGGCATGCAGGCCGGGACCGGCGAGTGGGGAGTCATGGACGCGGCGCTCGGCGGCAGCACCGGCTGGAACGGGCCGGGACCGCACCTCCACGACCGGAACAGCCCGATCTCCCACGTGTCCCGGATCCGCACCCCGGTCCTGATCCTGCACGGCGAGCAGGACACCAACGTGCCACTCGGCCAGGCCGTCCACTTCCATCGCGCACTGCGCCACTTCGGCGTCGAGCACGAGTTCGTCGTCTACCCCCGGGAGGGCCACGGGCTGCACGAGCGCGCCCATCAACTCGACGCCCTCCGGCGCATCCGCGCCTGGTACGACCGCTGGCTGTAGGCCCGTACCGGGGTGGGCATCGAGTCATGATCAATGAGTGGCGCGCCCCTGGAGCCCTTCCTCTTTCGGTTCCGGCCTGGTCCACCTTCTCCGGGATGACGGCTTCGATGCCGCGTCTGCGCGGGTGGGCCCGGTTGCTGCGGCACGAGTAGGCCCTGTCCCCGGCAGCCGCGTCCGGCCGGGCAACCAGTGCAGCCGGCGCCGACTAGGCTCGCCTCCGTGTCCGAACCAGCCCCTGACCCTCGCATGCAGTCCTTGATCAACCAGCTCCGGCCGGGGGCCGTGAGAACGGTGAAGGTCACCGGGTTCGACGGAGCGGACATCCTGGTGGAGCTTGTGGATGCCGAAGGAGGGAAGGCCGAGATCGGTCGGATTCCTCGACAGGAGGCGTCGATGCGTCAGATAGAGCATCCATCCGAGCTGTTTGAGGTCGGCCAAGAGATCAATGCCGAAGAGATCGGGCGCTGGCGCGAAGGTCAGCTTCACCTCTCCGCCAGGGCGTGCGAGATTCCGGCCCTTCGGTCCTTCCTCCTCGCGTTCGAACGAGGGCAGGTCGTCGCTGGGACAGTCTCCGAGGTTCACAACTTCGGGGTCTTCGTCCACGTCGATGGCGAACCGGACGGCCTCTGCACGGGCTTCGTCCGGGTGCCGGACCTGACGTGGGCCTGGATCAACCACCCCTCCGAAGCAGTCGAAGCCGGCCAACGGATCACCGCCGAGGTAATCATCGCCGAGACGCGCTCCGGACAGGTCACGCTCTCGTTGAAGGCTCTGCAGGAAGATCCGCTCATTCGGTTTGCGGATCAAGTCGGTCGGGTTCTCACCGGGCCGATCACCAAGATCGTTCCTTTTGGTGTGTTCGTGCAGCTTGCTCCCGACGTTGTGGGGTTCCTGCACCTCTCAGAACTGGCTGACGAGCGCGTCGAGACCCCGGATCAGCTCGTCGATGAAGGCGAACTGATCACGGTGAAGGTCGCCGAGGTCGACCTCCAGCGTCACCGGGTGCGGCTGGGTGCCGCTGGTAGAGCGGACAGCACCGGCCTCATCCGACGAAGCCTGGACCACCCACCGCTGGCAGACACGTCCCCACCGTCGCCCCTGGACACCAGTCCCTGAGGATCCCCACGCCCTCGGGGGACCGTCTCCCAAGTGGCTCGTACTGCGGGCCGCTTGTGCGGGGCCTGGTCAACGGCGGGCCAACACCGCGACCTCCCAGCCGAAGCCCACCACCAACCGGCCATCCGGTACCACGGCCACCGCCCAGACCCGCAGTGGGAACACCAACTCCGGCCCGACCTGGTCGCCGGTGGTCAGGTCCCAGACCCGCACCGTACAGTCGTCGCCGCCGGTGACCGCCACGGGGCGGCCCTCGACCACCGCCGTCGCCACCGCGTTCACCTCACCGGTGTGGCCGGCGAAGGGTTGGCCGATCCGCTGGACGGTGGTCAGGTCCCAGACCCGCACCGTACAGTCGTCGCCGCCGGTGACCGCCACGGGGCGGCCGTCGACCACCGTCGTCGCCACCGCCAGCACGCAGTCGGTGTGGCCGGTCAGGGGCTCGCCGATCTGCTCGCGCGTGGTCAGGTCCCAGACCAGTACCGTGCCGTCGTCGCCGCCGGTGATCGCTACAGGGCGGCCGTCGACCACCGCCGTCGCCACCGCGTTCACCTCGCCGGTGTGGCCCGTCAGGGGCTCACCGACCTGCTGACCCGAAGGCAGGTCCCAGACCCGTACGTCATCGAAGCCGCCGGTGATCGCTACAGGGCGGCCGTCGACCACCCCCGTCGCCACCGCGTTCACCCCCTCCTCGTGGCCGGTGGGCGGCTCGCTGATCTGCTCGCGCGTGGTCAGGTCCCATACCCGCAGGGTTTCATCGTGGCTGCCGGTGACCGCCACGGGGCGGCCGTCGACCACCGCCGTCGCCACCGCCCACACCCAGCCGTCCCGGTCGGTGAGGTGACGGCCGATATGGCGACCAGTGGTCAGATCCCAGACCCGCACGGTCTGGTCAGAACTGCCGGTGACCGCGACGGTGCGGCCCTCGACCACCGCCGTCGCCACCGTGCCCACCTCGCCGGTGTGGCCGGTGAGCGGCTCACCCACCTGGCCGCCCGAGGTCAGGTCCCACACCCGCACCATCCCGTCCTGACTGCCGGCGATCACGTGGGGACGGCCGTCCAGCACCGCCGTCGTCATCGCCCGTACCTTGTCGGTATGGCCGCGCACCGGCTCGCCGAGCGGCTTGCCCGTGGCCAGATCCCACACCTGGAGCGTCCAGTCCTCGCCTCCGCTGACGATGCAGGGGCGGCCTTCGATCGTGGTCGTGACCACCGACAACACCCATCCGTCGTGACCGGTGAGAGGTCGGCCGAGCTGCCGGCCGGTGGCCAGGTCCCACACCCGCACGGTCTCGTCGTGGCCACCGGTGACCGCCACGGGACGGCCGTCGAGCACCCCCGTCGCCACCGCTCGTACCGCCTCCTCGTGGCCGGTGAGCGGCTCGCCGATCTGCTCGCGGGTGGTCAGGTCCCACACTCGCGCGGTCCCGTCGTGGCTGCCGGTGACCGCGACGGGACGGCCGTCGAGCACCGCCGTCGCCACCGAGTACACAGCAGAGGTGTGGCCGGTGAGCGGCTCGCCGATCTGCTCGCGCGTGGTCAGGTCCCACACCCGCACGTCGCCGCTGCCGGTGACCGCGACGGGACGGCCGTCGAGCACCGCCGTCGCCACAGCCAACACCCCGGCTGTGTGGCCGGTGAGGGGTTGGCCGATCTGCTCGCGCGTGGTCAGGTCCCACACCCGCACGGTCCGGTCAGCACTGCCGGTGAGCGCCACGGGGCGGCCGTCGAGCACCGCCGTCGCCACCGCGCACACCTCGCCGGTGTGGCCGGTGAGGGGTTTGCCGATCTGCTGGCCGGTGGTCAGGTCCCATACCCGCACGGTCCGCTCGGAACTGTTGGCGACCGCCAAGGAACTACCGGTGACCGCCAAAGAACTGCCGGTGACCGCCACGGGGCGGCCGTCGACCACGGCCGTCGCGACCGCCAGCAACGCATCGGTAGTGTGGACGGTCGGAATACGACGCCGGGACCGGTCGAGCTGGCCGCCGGTGGCCCACTCGACGCCCCACGGTGCTGCGGGTTCGTTCTCCACCGGTGCCGCGGTGATCCGTGCCGACAGCTCCCGGTCCCCGTAACGGGCCGCGTCCAGCGCCAGCAGCTGTCGGCGCACCCCCGCAGTGACGTCACGATGCAGGTCTGTCGAGGCCCGGTACACCGACGCGGCCAATCGCGCCGCCGGGCCCGACGCCGCGTCCAGCAACGCCAGTACCGATCCCGGGTCCGCGTTCACCAGGAACCCCGGATCGGCCAACCGCCCAACGGCCACGGCGGATTCGGCACGCGGGCGGATGCCCCGCAGATCATCAGACATGACCGGCACACTAGCCGCACCCGGCAACACGGCACCGCAGAAGGTGCGACCGCCAGACCCCGCCTACAGATAGGCAGGGCGACGCCCCCGACGGGCGTCGCCCTGCCGGGCACCTCGGGGATCAGCGGTGCTTGAACTCCTCGATGGCCTCCCGGACGGTCTCCTTCATCTCCTCGCTGCCGATGTGCCCCGAGTCCTCGGAGATGTGCAGCCTCGCGCCCGGCCACGCCTTCGCCAGCTCCCACGCCGTCTGCACCGGGCCGCCCATGTCGTGCCGGCCGTGCACCAGCACCGCCGGGATCCCGGCCAGTTTGTGGGCGTTGCGCAGCAGTTGGTCCTCCTCCAGCCATGCGCCGTTGCTGAAGAAGTGGGCGCAGATCCGGACGAACGCGATCTGCTCGTCGACCTCCCGGGCGCTGTACATGCCGGGCGAGCCGTTGGGCTCGTTCGAGATGACCGCGTCCTCCCAGGCGAGCCAGTCTGCGGCGGCCTTCTCCCGGACCGCCCGGTCGGGGTTCTCCATCAGCCGCGCGTAGGCGGCGAGCAGGTCGCCGTCCCGCTCGTCCTCGGGCACGCCCTCGCGGAACCGGTCCCACGCCTCGGGGTAGAAGGACCCGGCGCCCCGGTAGAGCCAGTCGGTCTCGGCCCGGCGGGTCGTCGTCACCGCCTGGATGATGATCTCGCTGACCCGCTCGGGGTGCTGCTGCGCGTAGGCCAGCAGGAGGGTCGAACCCCAGGAGGCGCCGTTCAGCAACCACCGCTCGATGCCGAGGTGTTCGCGCAGCCGCTCCATGTCGTCGATCAGGTGCTGCGTGGTGTTCAGGCCCATGTCCGCCGCCGGGTCGCTGGCGTGCGGGGTGCTGCGGCCGCAGTTGCGCTGGTCGTAGCGGATCACGCGGTAGCAGTCCGGGTCCCACGCCCGGGTGGGCCGGTCCGGCGTCCCCGCCCCGGGGCCGCCGTGGACGTACAGGACGGGCTTGCCCTCGGGGTTGCCGAGCTGCTCGTAGTAGACCCGGTTGCCGTCTCCGGTGTCGAGGAAACCGTGGCCGTAGGGACTCGTCGGAGGATAGAGATCAACCATGACCGTCGATCCTAGGGCGCGGGCGCGCTCGGGGCCCGTGCTTTTCCGCCCAACCTGCGGCACGGGAACGGGCGTTCGGCCGACCTCAGGGCGCCTCAGTCCAGTGGGAGGGCCATCTCCAGGATGCGGGCCTGCGGGTCGAGCCCGTACGGGGTCTCTCCGCCGGTGTAGGTGAAGCCCCGGCGCAGGTAGAAGGCGGCGGCGCGGGCGTTCGCCTCGTGCACGCCGAGCAGCATCCGCTTGGCGCCGCCCTCGGTGCGGGCCCAGTCGGTGGCGGCGTCCAACAGGGCGTCCGTCACGCCGCGTTCGCGGCCGCGGTGTTGCGGGGCCACCCAGACGCCGATCAGGACGGCGGTCGCGGCCTGGTCCCGGTCGGGGACGGACAGCATCGTGCCGACCCATTCGCCGTCCGGGTCGACGGCCGCCAGGCCGACGCTGCCCGGCTCGTTCACCCGGGCCGCCCGGGCCCGCCAGTCGGCCTCGCCCAGGGCCTGCGCGGCCTCGTGGGTCTCGCCGAACGCTATCGGGAAGTCGAGGAGTTGGGCCAGCCGCACCTTCCGCAGGCGCTGCCAGTCCTCGGCGCCCATCCGCTCGATCCGGTACCGCATGCTCTCCGACCCCCACTGCCGCAGCTGCCTCCGCCGGCGGTGGTCACCTCCGGCGAAGGCAGCATAGCTGCAGGTCAGGGTCCGATGCGGACCGGTCAGGACCTGATGCGGAACGGTCAGGGCTTGATCCGGACCACCTGCGGGTCGTGGTCGCTGGCCTGCTGGGCGAACTCGGCGTTGATGTGCACCACGTCGTACTTGGCGTAGCCGACCTCGGGGCTGACCAGGATGTGGTCCAGCACCTGCGAGTTGCCCTGGTAGACGTACGAGTACTGCTCGGTCTCCGGCAGTTCGTTCACCAGGTCGCGCAGCACGCCGTCCTTGGTGAGCGCGGCCAGCGCGGGCGAGAACTGGTAGTCGTTGAAGTCGCCGAGCGAGACGACGCGCGCCTCCTTGTCGGCGGCCAGCAGCTTGGCGACGAAGGCCTGCTCGATGGTGGCCTGCTTGACCCGCTGCACCTCGGAGCTGCGGGTGGGGGCCTGGAAGCGGCTGTCGATGCCCTGGTCGCCGCCCTTGCTGTTGAAGTGGTTGGCGATGACGAAGACCTTCTTGCCGCGGAAGGAGAACTGCCCGACCAGCGGCTTGCGGCTGTTGGTCCACGCGTCGTCGGCCGGGGCGATCCGGCCGGGCGAGGCGGTCAGCGCGGTGGTGGCGCCGCTGCCGGCGACGTCCACGGCGCTGGTGGCGGCGCCGCCGGGGATGTCGGTGAAGGAGACCCGCTGCGGGTTGAACAGGAACACCTGCCGGATGTTGCCGCCCGGCTCGCCGCCGTCCTTGCCGTCCTGCGGGTCGATCGAGCGCCAGTCGTACGCCGGGCCGCCGGCCGCCTTGATCGCGGCGATGAACTTGGCGACGGTCTGGCTCGCGTCGACCGTGCCGTCGTTCTTGGCGCCGTTGTTGTCCTGGATCTCCTCCAGGGCGACGATGTCGGGCGAGCGCAGGTTGGTGACGATGCCCTGGGCCAGCTCGGCGAACTTGGCGTCCGGGTTGCCGGGGGCGAGGTTCTCCACGTTGTAGGTGGCGATGGCGAGTTCGCGGTCGGCCGCCTTGGCGGTGACCTCGCGCTGGAGGTGGTTGTCCTGGAGCGTGCCCAGGGTGCCGGCGACGAGGGTGTAGCCGCCGAACTGGTTGTAGTCCAGCGGGCCGGTGGTGGTGCCGGTCAGCACGTCGCCCACGTTGGCCACCGGGAACGGCTGCTGCGGGGTGACCGCCGCCTGCTGCTGCACCATCAGGCGGCCCACGTTGGGCTCCGCGTACGACTCGTACAGCACGCCGCCGCGCTTGCTGCGCTGGTCCTGCCGGTCGGCGGCGACCCACAGCTCGTTGTACTTGTCCGTCGCCTGTATTACCCGGACGTCCTTGACCTGGACGAGCATGCCCTCCAGCGACTCGTAGAAGTCCAGGGCGTACTTCTCCGGGTTGAGCGGCAGCGCGTCGATGCTGCCGCCCGCGGGCGCCGGCGGGGCGTAGGTGCCGGGGATGTTGCGGGTGTCCACGACCACCGGGGCCGGCAGCGGGTTGCCGGAGGACAGCACGGTGACGGCGGGGCCGGTGAGCTCGGTGACGGACTGCGAGCCGCCCGCGAAGGCCGGGTAGTACTCGGTGACCTTGCCGCTGACCAGGACCGAGTCGCCGGCCTTCACGGTCGGGTTGCCGCCGGTGTAGACGAAGACGCCCTCGCTGGTGGCCGGGTCGGCGTCGGGGTTCGGGTCCTGCATCCAGAAGCCCTTGGCGCTGCCGTAGGCGCGCACGCCGGTGACGACGCCGGGCACGCCGGTGACGGGCTTCCCGGCCTGCGGGGAGATCCGGGTGGTGCCCTGGATGTCGTGGATGCGCAGCGGTCCGGCCTCGGTCGGCCCGGCGGGGGCGGCAGTGGGCGCGGCGTTCGTGGCGTTCGCGGCGGCGTTCGTGGCGGCGGGCGCGGCGTTCGCGGCCGGCAGCGGGACGAGCACCAGCGAGGCGGCCAGTCCGGCCGGGAGGATCGCGGCGCGCAGCAGGGCCCGGCGGGGGCGGGGAGCGGGGGCGGTGGTCACCGGGGCATGACTCCTAGCTCCGTCGTGCGGCACGGTCGTGGCACGGCGGTCGAGGGTGGAGCGGGGCACAGGGCGTCGTCCACCCGGCGGATCTGCGGCCGCCGGGCCGTGACGCATGGTCAGGCGGCGTGCCCATGGCACGCGCTACCCGCGTAGATAAAGCGGAAGCCGGTCACCCGCCCCCCGCAGCGACCCCAAGATACGCGCGTAGAAAATGACGCGACAAGACCCCGTCAGTGAACTTCTGGTTCCACTCCGACGTCCGCCCCGGCCCTGCTCCCGCCCTCGCCCCTACCCCCGCTCCTTCAGGCCGCCTCGACGCCCCCTCAGCCCGCCTCGATCCGCTCCACGATCAGCTCGCACAGCTCGTGGGTGCGCAGGGCGTCGTGCGCGTCCACGGTCTTGCCGGCCCGGACGGCGTCCAGGAAGGACTGGACGCACTGCTCGATGCCGCGCTGACGGGCGACGGACACCCAGTCACCGCGCCGGCGGACGGTGGGCTGGCCGCGGTGGTCGATCACCTCGGCGAGGTTGTGCACCGCCCGCTTGGAGTCGGCGCCGGAGACCTCCAGGATCTCCTCCGTCGAGCCGGAGAGCCGGTTCATGATGCCGAGTGCCGTGAAGCCGTCCCCACCGAGGGTCAGCACGACGTGCTCGACCAGCCCGTCGCGCACCCGCGAGCGGACGTCGACGTGCTCGATCTCGCCGGGGGCCAGGAAGCGCAGGGTGTCGACGACGTGGATGAAGTCGTCGAACACCAGGGAGCGGGCCGCCTCGGCGAGGCCCTCGCGGTTCTTCTGCAGGACGATCAGGTCGCGGGGGCGCTCCTTGGCCTGGGCGTAGCCGGGCGCGTACCGGCGGTTGAAGCCGACCATCAGCGAGCGGCCCGTCCGGTCGGCGAGGTCGACGAGCCGGCGGGCGCCGTCCACGGTGTAGTCGAGCGGCTTGTCCACGTAGACGTCGACACCGGCCGTCAGCAGCTGCTCCACGATCGGGACGTGCTGACTGGTCGCGGCGTGCACGAACGCCGCCCGGATCCCGCTCCCGATCAACTCCCCGAGATCGGTGAAGCGGTGCTCGGGCGCGATCCGGTGGACGTCGCCGAGGCGATCGAGCTTGGCCCGGTCCCGGGTCATCAACCGCAGGTCGAGGCCCGGCATCGCTCCGAGGACGGGCAGGTACGCCTTCTGGGCGATGTCACCGAGGCCGATGACCCCGACCGGGAGCAGGGTGTCGGGAACAGCGGTCGAACTCATGAGGTCTCCAGTGGTGCGCTCGGTCATCGGCCGTACCCACCCTATTCACCAGCTCCCGTACGCCACCAACCCGTCGCCAGTGGGGCGGGACGCGAGTACACCTCGTTCAGGATCAGATCCACCCTTCTTCCCAGGCACGGCGAGCCGCTTCGTGGCGGGTGCGGACAGCGAGTTTGGTGATGGCACCGGAGAGGTAGTTGCGGACGGTGCCGGGAGCGAGATGGTGCTGTTCGGCGAGGGCGCTGACGGCGTGGCCGTGGTGGACGGCACGCAGGACATCGAGTTCGCGGGGGGTTAGAGGACAGGGGGTTTCGGTGAGGGCGTGGGTGGCGAGCTGGTGGTCGATGTAGCGGCCGCCGGTGTGGATGTCGCGCAGGATGTCGGCCAGTTGGGTGGCGGGAGTGGTTTTGGGGACAAAGCCCTGGATGCCTGCGGCCAGAGCGCGACGCAGGACGCCGGGCCGGGCGTGACGCGTGACGAGGACAGTGGGGATGGGGCGGTGGCGGCGGATCTCCTGGGCGGCGCAGATGCCGTCGAGGTGGGGCATCTCCAGGTCCAACAGGGCGATGTCGATCGGGTGACGGGCGGCGGCCTGGACTGCCGTGAGGCCGTCAGGAGCCTGGGCGGTGACGGTCAGGTCCGGTTCGAGGTCGAGGAGTGCGGCGAGGGCGCCGCGGGTGAGGTCTTCGTCATCGGCGAGCAGGATGCGAATCACGCGGGGTCTCCCGGTGGGTGTGGCCGACCAGTTCGAAGTGGCCGCCGGGGTGGGTGGCGATGCGAATGTAACCGCCGATGGCGTGGAAGCGTTCCTGCAGTCCGGCCAGGCCGCTACCGGGGTCCGCAGGGTGCGACGGGGCACCGTCGTTGCGCAGCAGGACGCGGGCCTGACCCGCGGCAGCGGTGATGGTGATCTGGCAGTGGCGGGCACGGCTGTGGCGGAGGATGTTGGTGATGCCTTCGCGGACCAAGGCGGCGAAGGCCGGCTGGAGCTGGTGAGGGATGCGTGCGGCGTCTCCGTCGATCGCGGTGCGGATTCCGGCGGCTTCCAGGATTCCCGCGGCGTTGGCCAGTTCGCTACTCAGGCTGGCGCGCCGGTAGCCGTGGACCACGGCCCGGGACTCCTCGAGTGCGGAGCGAGCCAGTTCGGTGATCTCCCGGACGTGCGCGCGCGCCTCGTGGTCACTGCGGCCGATCAATCGCTCGGCCAACTCGCCCTTGAGCGTGATGGCCTGGAGCCGGTGGCCCTGGAGATCGTGCAGATCTGCGGCGAACCGCAGCCTCTCCTCCGCCACGGCCAGGGTGGCCGTGGTCTCGCGGACGTGTTCGGCCTCCAGGACCGCCCGCCACAGCCGGGCCACCATCAACTCCACCCCGGCGATGAACAGCACCATCCCCGCACCGGTCGCCGCCGGCACCCCGGGCAGGTAGGGGTTGTCCTGGCGCCACTGCGCCACTGCCTCACCCAGCACCGCACAGCCCAGCGCGACTGTCGTGAGCAGCCGGCGGCGCGCCCGGGCGGGCAGGGTCAGGGCCATCGCCGCTGCCATGGCCCCCGGCAGCATGGCCCAGTCGAGTGCGGTGTACGGACGGACCGCCATGTCGCCCCACGTCGCGATCGCTGCGGCCAGCAGCAGGAGGCTCCACCGCCCCTCGGCGGTGGCGGAGCCATGGCGGGGGACCTGGCCGGCGAGGCCACCCGGCACCGCCCGGCGGATGAGCCGAGTGTGCTGGACCGCGACGGCGACGAGCACCGGAGCGACCAGTGCCTGGTGTCCGGGGCCGAGGTTGAAGACGAGGTCGTTCGCGGCCAGCAACAGCCATAGGGGCCCCAGAGCGAGCAACGTCCAGTGGGTGAGACGGCCCAGCCGCCCCGGATCGACCGTACCGGACCCCATAGGTGAGGTGATCATGTCCGGCCACCCTAGAGTCAGCCTCGGCTCGCTGTCTGCGACCGAACCAACCAAAAGATGACAGTTGTCATAGGCGAACCATGACACGGCCCGCCCGACTCATGTCATCAGCCACTACTGGCGACCGGTGCGCCACGACAAGACTCTTCATCACCGGACCACGGAGGTATCACGGTCCGGGCGCCTACCGGCCCCGGCCAGTGCGAACCCACACCACACGATCTCCGAGGAGCCTCCGGACAAGGGTCCTACCGCAAGGCCCGAAGCATCCACAAGGACGCATGCGCACCAGCAGTCCGCACGTACCCCTGCACGAGGCGCGCGCACGCACGCCTCGTCCTTGTTTCCGCGCCCGCTGGAGGAGCACAGATGACCACCACCCGCAAGCCGCGCCGGCGCACCCTCGCGGCCTCGGCCACCACCGCCATCGCGGTGGGCCTGTTAAGCCTTGGCGCCGCCCCCGCCGCCCACGCCGACACCCTCCCGACCCTCTGCAACCCCGCTGTGGACCACGCCACCACGGAACCCTTCAACCTGCAGATCACCCCCATCGTCACCGACTTCCTCATCTACAACGTCGCCCCGGGCACCACCGGACAGCACACCGACACCCTGACCAGGGTCAGCTCGGTGACCACCACCGTCGACAACAAGACCGAGATCACCGCCACCGCGAGCGCGCTGTTCGCCAAGGTCGAGGTCAAGGTCGGCTTCTCGGTCCAGAAGACCACCTCCAGCACCACCAGCCAGACCGTGAGCGACGTCTGGAACCTCAAGGACCCCGGGCGCTACGGCCTCTACCGCGGGACCAGGGTCGTCACCGGCCAGTACGTCACCCGCATCTGCGCCCAGACCGGCCCCACCACCGGCATCTGGGTCACCACCCAGCCCACCCCCGGGACGTTCACCACCTACGAGTCCCCGGAGATCGGCTCGGTCGGCTGCGCCCCCGCCGAACCGGCCGCCACCGTGCGCCGGACCGCCCAACTCCTCATCAGCAACTGCTGACCGTGCCCACCGACCTGACGACGGAGGAACCCGTGACAAACCCGCTGCGCCACGCCACCACCCGCCGGGGCACGGCGCTGCGCGCCCTCGGCGCCGCCGCCCTCGCCTCGCTGGCCGGCCTCACCCTGCTCGCCGGCCCCGCGTCGGCCGCGACCCAGGGGCTGGCGTCGAGCGAGTGGCACGGCTACGTCTGCGACGACGGCTACTACCGGATCAAGACGCCGTTCGGACAACTCGTGGAGAAGAACATGGCCAGCTCCTGGGGGCAGGTCATCCAGAACCCCGACACCGGTGGCTACAACCAGCAGTGGAAGCTGTGCCACTACAACTCCGACAACCAGTCCTTCATCTTCCGCAGCCGGCTGAACGAGGACGACTGCCTGGGCCACTGGAAACGGAACCCGAACGACCCGAACGAGGGGAACAGCGACGGCGCCCCCTTCAACGTGTTCGACTGCTCGGGGTGGATCTACGGCAACCAGATCTTCTCGCTGATCCACCCCTCACCCGGCTCCAGCGAGGTGCTGCTCCGGATCGGGCACAGCGGGAGCTTTGGCACCGTCGCCGACCCGGCCGGCTCCGCAGGTTCGGCCGTGAACCAGTACTCCTACCGGGCGACCCTGTTCACGTTGGAGCACCTCGCCGCGTGACGGCCCCCGCCCCACCCCGGGGCCAAGCTGTGCCTGCGGTCGAGAACCGAGGCGGCGCTCGTCTCCACCCTGCACGCCGAGGAGTTGGCGGGCGGGACGACCTGGGTGCTGGGCGCCGCCGGCTGAGCCCGCACACGCACAACGACGCCGGGCCCGTACGGGAGGAGATCCCGTACGGGCCCGGCGCCGTGCCGTCCGCGGGTCGGCGGGCGGCCGGGTCGGCGGCTCAGGGGATGAGGGCGCCGACCCCCTCGACCACCAGCATCCAGGTGGGCTGCCCGCCGGTGCCGAAGGCGGAGGCGAGGACGTACCCGATCGCGGCGTCGGCGGGGCGGGCGGGGGCGTCGTCCCGCCACTCCACGATGACGATCTGGTCGCCGTCGCAGGAGAAGTCGCCGAGGCGCTTGCCGTCGCGGATGAGCCGGCTGCTGGGGATGGAGTCCGGGACGAGGACGTAGACGGCGCCGTCGTACGTGGTCTCGACCCGGTAGGACTTCCGGCGGAGCTTGCCCCGGCCCGGCCGCAGCGGCACCGGCGAGCCGTCGACGGTCAGTGTCAGGTGGGCGGTGTCGCGGGTCCCGATGGCGATCTGCGGGTCCGGCTCGTTGCCCGGGTCGCGCTCCAGGACGGCTGTGGGGATCCGCTCCCCGGAGACGGTCACCCGGTCCTGGCCGTCGACGCGGACGGTGATCTCGCCGAACAGGGTGTCCTCGGTGGTGAAGGGGGCGGGCGCCGGAAGGTCGGTCATCTGTGATTCCTTTGGTGGGTCGTAACTCCGGCCTTCCGGAAGAGAATTAGCGGGCCGGAATTCGCGGGCCGGGGTGATTCTCTCATTCGGCGGAGAGGGATTCACCCTATGGTGGGTGCCAGTTGACTTCCCGCCGGCTCGCGGTGGAAAGCACGGCGGTCGAGCAGTTCCCGGTGGGCACCACGATCCCGGCAGGCCGGCTCCGCACGCCCCACCAGTCACTGCTGGATCTTCCAACTCTCCTCTACCACTTAATAGTTGTTCCATCCAATGGCAATGGAATCCCCTAGGCTTCGATCCACCCGGTGCCCGGCGCGGCGCACCGGATGACACAGGGGAGGACATGATGAGGACCCCGGCAAGCGCGTTACGGCGCGGATCCCGCTGGACTGTCTCGGCGGCGACGGCGGCGGCCCTGCTGCTCGGTGGGGCGGGTGTCTCGGGGGCCTCGGGGGCGGCCCCCTCCGGCGTTCCCGACGGCCCCGACGGCCCTGTCTCCGGCGTTCCGGGGGCCGTCCGGCTCGCGGAATTCACCTGGGAGAAGGTCACCGAGGCGGTCAGTGCGGACGGCCGCACGGTCTACCTCGTGCTGACGGACGTGGTCGGCGGGCGCCAGGGCGTGTACCTGTCCACCGTCGACACGCAGACCGGCACGGTGAGGGCCCGCCTCCCGCTCGGCGACCCGGCACCCTACGGGCGGCCGGCCCTCAGCCCGGACGGCCACCGGCTGTACGTCGGAGTCGGCTCCGCCGTCTACGTCATCGACACCGCGACCAACACGGTCAAGGCCCGCATCGCCGCGCCGGCGCAGCAGCTCCCGGCGGGCTGGACCCCGGGCGCGGCGACCAGTCTGGCCACCGACCCGGACGGCGAGACCCTCTACGTCGGCCAGTCCGGGCCCTCGGGCCCCACCGGGCAGGAGGAGCCGGGCCGGATCCTGGAATTCTCCACCGGCGACCAGGAGTTCATCGACCAGACGGCGGTCACCGCCCACACGGTCAACGATCTCGCCGTCCTGCCCGACGGGAGCTCCCTCTACGCGGGCACGAACCTCGACCTGCTGCGCCTCGACATCAGGACCGGGCTCGGCACCGCCAAGGTCGTCGACCCCGGCGCCAAGGACGAGCTGGCGCTCTCCCCCGACGGCTCCTTCCTGCTCGCGCTCGGGTCGGTCCGCACCTACTCCGTGGGCATCGGGCTCGACACGGGCACGGACAAGGTGCGCTACCTCATGAAGTACGGCTCCGGCTACTTCGAGTACCACCACCCGGCGATGAACACCGACGGCAGCCGCGTCTACCTGCTCGGCGGCCCCTCCTACACCATCCCCGTCCCGCTGTACACGCTCGTGCCGGGCGAGAACCGGTTCGACCAGAGCGTGCGCCTCTCCGTCCCCGAGACGTACATCCACGCCCTCGCCACCGGGCCGGACGGCCACTCGCTGTACGTCACCGGCTGCGTGTACTCCGACTCGGCGAAGGGCTGCTTCCTGCGAACCCTGCAGATCTGACGCCGCGCCGGTCCGAGCACGCGGGCGGCCCGTACGAGCACCTGCTCGCACGGGCCGCCGCCGTTTCGCGCGGCGGTTGACCTCAACTGGCCCACCACCACCGCCGGTACGACCCAGTCCACCACGGCGGTCAACGGGGTGCTGAGCCGGCTCAACGCCGTCGCCCCCGGCTCGTCGACCAGCTTCACCAGTCCCGGCTGGACCTCGCACTCGCTCGGCGGCGTGCCGCTCGGCGTCGCGACGGACTCCGGCGGACAGCTGAAGAACCACCCGAACCTGTTCGTGGTGGACGGCTCGCTGTTCCCCGGCGGCGGGCTCCAGGCGACCCCGGCGGCCGTCACCATCACCGCGCCGGCCGACCGCCTGATATCCGGCATCGCCGGCTCGGCGATGGTCACCGCCTCCTCCTCGGCCGCCGCGGGCATGGCATCCGCGGCCGCCTCCGACACCTCCCTGCGGTAAGGACGCGTCGTCAAACCCCCACCCGCGTGACGGCATTGGACACGCACCCTGAGACTGGTCCGCAAGGCGCCCGGCGCCCGCGAGGTCTCGCGGGCACCGGGGCCGACCAGCCTTCATCAGGCCGCGGCATCCCCCGCGCGGCCTGTTCGCACTGATCGGAGAACCATGACCACCAGGAAGCTCGGCACCAACGGCCCGCTCGTCTCCGCCCTCGGCCTCGGCACGATGGCGATGGCGGGCAGCTACGGCGCAGCCGACGAGCAGGAGTCCGTGGCCACCATCCGCAAGGCCCTCGACTCCGGCATCAACCTGATCGACACCGCCGACTTCTACGGCCCGGGCACCGCCGAGCAGATCACCGGCCGGGCGATCGCCGGCCGCCGCGACGAGGTCGTGCTGGCCAGCAAGTTCGGCATGCGCACCCTGGAGGACGGCCGCCGTGTCGTCGACGGCACCCCCGCGTACGTCAAGGAGGCGGTGGAGCTGTCGCTCTCCCGCCTGGGCACCGACCACCTCGACCTCTACTACCTCGCCCGGGTCGACCCGAACGTCCCGGTCGAGGAGACCGTCGGCGCGCTGGCCGAGCTGGTCGAGGCCGGCAAGGTCAAGCACATCGGCCTGTGCGAGGCGGCCGCCTCGACGCTGCGCCGGGCGCACGCCGTGCACCCGATCGCCGCGCTGCAGACCGAGTACTCGCTGTGGGAGCGCCACGTCGAGGACGAGATCCTGCCGACCGCGCGCGAGCTCGGTGTCGCCCTGGCCGCCTACCGCCCGCTGGGCAGCGGCTTCCTCGGCGGCAGCTTCAACTCGCCCGAGGACCTCGACCCGTCCGACTTCCGCCGCCACGACCCGCGGTTCCAGGGCGAGAACTTCACCCGGAACAAGGCGATCGCCGACGCCGTCGCCGTGGTCGCCGAGGAGAAGGGCGCCACCGCCGGCCAGCTCGCGCTGGCCTGGGTGCTGGCCCAGGGCGAGGACGTGGTGCCGCTGTTCGGCGCCCGCCGTCCGTCCCGGATCGAGGAGAACGCCGCCGCGGCCGACCTGGAGCTGAGCGCCGAGGACCTCAAGCGGATCGCCGACCTCGTCCCGGCGACCGCCGGCGACCGCTACGCCGCCCCGCTCCTGGCCACCATCGACCGGGGCTGACCCGAACGGTCCGTCGCGGCCGCCGTACCCCCTCTTCCTCGGCGGCCGCGACGGACCACCTTCCACTCGTGAGACGGACCACCACCACCCACTCGTGAGGGAGCAACAGCCGTGACCAGTGGGCAGGACGCCGAGAACGGGCCGACCGCGAAGGGGGGCCGGGCCCGTCCGGCGCAACCGGTAATCCCACGTCCACGGCCTCCCGTCAGCTGGTTCTCCGGCACCGAGTCTGCCCGCCTCGTCTCGCGGCGCGCCAGTGATCCCGCCATGTCCGGATCGTGAAGTTCTCACACTCCCGCCCGGTGGGATCCCGGGTTGCCCGGTCGGCCGTTCCAGGAGACGAACTTGTTCGTTACGAACATGTTCGTTACCGTGGAGGAGCGGGCGGCGAACCCACGCCGACCGACACGGACCGACACCGACCCAAGGAGTGGCCATGACCGTCCAGCACGTTCCCGTCGCCGTCATCGGAGCCGGGCTCGGGGGCCTCGTGCTCGCCCGGGTCCTGCACGTCCACGGCATCCGGGCCGCCGTCTTCGACCTGGAGCCCTCGCCCGAGGCCCGCACCCAGGGCGGCCTGCTCGACATCCACGACGATTCCGGCCAGCGGGCCCTGCACGACGCCGGGCTGCACGACCGGTTCCTGGCCCTGGTCCACGCGGGCGGCGAGGCCCTGCGGGTGGTGGGGCCGGACGGCGCCGTCCGGCTGGAGCAGGAGGACGACGGCACCGGCGGCCGCCCCGAGGTCGACCGGGGCCGCCTGCGCGACCTACTGCTGGACTCCCTGCCCGCCGGCACCGTGCGCTGGGGTCGGAAGGTGGTCCGCGCCCACGCGCTGGGCGACGGCCGCCACCAGGTCGCCTTCGCCGACGGCACGGCCGTCACCACGGACCTGCTGGTCGGGGCGGACGGCGCGTGGTCCCGGATCCGGCCACTACTGTCCGACGCCCGGCCCGCCTACACCGGGATCTCCTTCGTCGAGGCCGACCTGCACGACGCGGACACCCGGCACCCCGAGGCGGCCGCCCTGGTCGGCGGCGGGTTCTTCCTCTCCGTGGCCGAGGGTCGCGGCTTCCTCGCCCACCGCGAGGGCGACGGCAGCATCCACGTCTACACCGCCGTCCGGGCCGGCGAGGACTGGCTGGACGGCATCGACACCACTGCCCCCGACACCGCCAAGGCGACCGTGCTGGCCGGCTTCGACGGCTGGGCCGACGGCCTGCGGGCCCTGCTCGCCGACGCCGACGGCGGCCTCGTCCCGCGCCGGATCCACGCCCTGCCCGTCGGCCACCGCTGGGACCGCACCCCCGGCGTCACCCTGCTCGGCGACGCCGCCCACCTGATGTCCCCGTTCGCCGGCGAGGGCGCCAACCTCGCCATGCTCGACGGCGCCGAACTCGGCAAGGCCCTCGCCCACCACCCCGGCGACCCCGAGGCCGCCCTGACCGCCTACGAGCGCGCCCTCTTCCCGCGCAGCGAGGCCTCGGCCGCCGCCTCCGCCGCCAGCCTGGAGCTGATGTTCGGCCCCGACGGCCTCCAGGGCCTGCTCGACCAGTTCACCGCCCCGGCCCAGCCCGCCCCGGCGGGCACACCCTCGGCGAACTAGTTCGTCACGAACACGGTCGCTAGGCTGGCCGGTATGACGAGCTCCCCCTCCCGACCCCGCAGCCGCCGCGAGCGGCCGGCGAAGCCCGCGCTGAGCCACGAGGCGATCATCGCCGCCGCCGTACGGGTGCTGGAGGCGGAGGGCCTGCCACGGGTGACCATGCGGCGGCTGGCCCAGGAGCTGGACACCGGGCCTGCCTCGCTGTACGTGTACGTGGCCAACGCCGCGGAACTGCACGCCGCGATCCTGGAGGAGTTCCTCGGGGAGGTGGACCTGAGCCCGGTGACGGCGGCCGGGGACTGGCGCGAGCGGTTGGCCGCCGTCCTCAACTCCTGTACCGGGGTGCTGTTCCGGCACCCTGCGCTCGCCCACGCCGCACTGGTGGCGAGGCCGTCCGGGCCGCACTACCTGGCCCTGGTGGAGGCGGTCCTGGCACTGCTGCACGAGGGCGGGGTGCCGGACGGGCAGGCGGCCTGGGGCGTGGACGTGCTGCTCCAGGTGGCCACCGCCACCGCCGCCGAGCAGTCCGCCCGGCAGGGCGAGCAGGCGGAGCGGGAACACGGCGCGCTCACCGACGCGCTCCGCGCGGCGCCCGCCGCCGCCTACCCGAGGATCGCCGCACTCGGGGACGACCTGGTGTCCGGGGCGCCGGAGGACCGGCTGTCCTGGATGTTCCGGGTGGTCGTCAACGGCACGCGCACAACGCCCCGACCCGTCTGAGCCCAGGCGCCGAGCGCAGGCCGGTCCGGGCTCAGGCGCCCGCCGCGGCCGCCTCGGCGAGGGCGTCCAGGACCGGGCGGATCAGCGGGTGCCCGTCGGCGCCGGCCCGGACGGCGGCGAAGACCCGGCGGGTGGCGAGTTCGCTGTCCACCGGCCGGACGGCGATCCGGCCGAGGTCGACGCCGCGCAGCGCCGAGCGCGGCACGAGGGCGACGCCGGCGCCCGCCGAGGCGAGGGCGACGACGGCCCGGAAGTCGTCGGAGGAGTGCACCAGGCGCGGCTGGAAACCGGCGTGCTCGCAGGCCAGCAGGACGACGTCGTGGCAGGGGTTGCCCGGGTAGGGGCCGATCCACCGCTCGTCGGCCAGGGCCGCGACGGCGAGCGGACCGCCGTCGGCGGCCAGCGGGTGGCCGAGCGGCAGCACCGCCTCGAACGGCTCGGCGTACAGCGGGACGCGGGTGAGCCGGGCGTCGTCGGCGCGCGGGGCGCCCCGGTACTCGACGGCCACCGCGAGGTCGGCCCGGCCGTCGAGGACCATCGGCAGGCTGGCGTCGCCCTCCGCGTCCAGCACCTTGAGCCGCACCCCGGGCGCCTGCGCGGCCAGCAGCCCGATCGCCGGGGCGAGGACGAGCGCGATGCCGGTGGCGAAGGAGGCGACGGTGACCTCGCCGGAGACGCCCGCGCTGTAGGCGGCGAGGTCGGCCTCGGCGCGCTCCAGCTGGGCGAGCACGGCGTCGGCGTGGCCGAGCAGGATCTCCCCGGCGGCGGTCAGCCGCACCCCGCGGCCCTCGCGGGCGAGCAGGTGGTGGCCGGTCTCCTGTTCCAGGGCGGCCAGCTGCTGGGAGACGGCGGAAGGGGTCAGGTAGAGGGCGGCCGCCGCGGCGGTCACGGTGCGGTGGTCCGCCACGGCCCGCAGGGTCCGCAGCCGTCGGGCGTCGATCACGGACCAATTCTGCCAGCGTGCCGGGGCGGTCCGGACCGGGCCCGGAGTCGGGCCGGGATTCGGGCCGGGGTTCGGGCCGGGGCCGCGTAAGGGGCGGTACGACCGGTGGCGTATTTCCGGACGAGATCGCTTCGCCCGGTTGACCACCCGGCCCGGGCGGCGATTGGCTCTTCCCCAGCCGGGCCACGGGGGTGACGAGGGCCCGGCGCCGTCATCAGGGGAGGATGTCCATGACCACCGCACGAACCCGCCGTTGGCTGGCCCGTACCGCCGGCGTCCTGGTGGCCGCCGCCGTGGCCGGGGCCGCGATGCCCGCCGCCGAGGCCCGGCCGCTCAAGGGCGACACCTCCCGGGTGAGCGAGGGGCCCAAGGGCGAGCAGCTCGACGGCACCTCGTCCGCGCTCGGGCTGAGCGCTGACGGCCGCTCCGCGCTGTTCAGCTCGACCGCGACCAACCTGCTGCCCGGGGCCGGCACCCCGAACTCGGACGAGGTCTACGTGCGGGACCTGCGCAACGGACACGTCGAGCGGGTCAGCGTCGCCGCCGACGGCTCCAAGCTGGACGCCGCCACCAACCAGGCCGCGATCAGCGGCGACGGCCGGTACGTGGCGTTCAGCACCGCCGCCACCAATGTGCTGCCCGGCCAGCCGAAGCACGGCAGCGACGTCTTCGTCCACGACCGCTGGACCGGCCGCACCGAGCTGATCACCGCGCCCGGCTCGGCGAGCACCGACGACCAGAGCATCCGCACCGCCGACAGCCCCACCCTCAGCTGGGACGGCCGCTTCGTCGCCTACGCCTCCAGCCGTACCGACCTCGCCCCGGGCGTGAAACGCGGTAAGAACAACATCTACGTCACCGACCGCTGGACGCACACCACCCGGCTGGTCACCTCCGGCACGGAAGGCGAGGGCGCCGACAACAACTCCTTCAGTCCGACGATCAGTGCGGACGGCTCGACGGTCGGCTTCGGCTCCCGGGCCGGAAACCTGCTCCCGGGCACTCCGGCCCCGACCCCGACCTCGGCCCCGGCCGCCGACCCGACGCCCGGGGCCGGGGCACCCCAGCTGGCCGGGCCCAAGTTCTACCCGTACTACGTCTGGAAGGCCGGCACCGGCAAGATCGCCGGCGCCAGCCTGGACGACACCGGGGCCCTGAGCGACGGCGGACGCGACGGCCGGGTCAGCCCGGACGGCCGCTACGCGATCTACAGCCTCCCGGTCTTCATCGGCGGGGCCCCCGCCCCGGCCCACGGCATCCGGATGGACGTGTACGTCCACGAGCTGGCCACCGGCAAGATCACCAAGGTCAACACCGACCTGCCGGGCACCACCGCCAAGTGGTCCTCGTCCGGTGGCGTCATGACGCTCGACGACCGCTGGGTCTACTTCGACTCCGCCGCCGAGAACCTCGTCCCCGACGACACCAACTCGGCCAGTGACGTGTTCCGCCGCGACCTGTGGACCGGGCGGATCGAGCGGGTCAGCCTCACCCGGAGCGGCGGGCAGAGCGCCGCCTCCTCCTACGGCCCGTACGTGGACGCCACCGGCGACACGGTGATCTTCGACGCCTCGGACGGCGACCTGGTGCCGGGTGACACCAACACCTTCCTGGACGTCTTCCTGCGCCGCCTGTGACGTCCTGACTCCCCTGCCGCATACGTCCGTTGACGTATTTTCGGCCGAGATCACCCGTGGGCGTTGACCACCGGCCCTCCCGACGATTGGCTCTCCCGAAAGCCCGTCGCCGGGAGGGAGCCCGGCCGGGCGACCCCCGGGGAGGCAGACGTCATGACACGCAGCACCCGTACCACCCGCAACCGGTGGCTGGCCGGCGGCGGCAGCATTCTCGCGGCCACCGCCGTACTCGCCGTGACCGCCGCACCCGCCCAGGCCGCCCAGGCCGACCGGGCGCCGCGCGGCACCGTCCAGGTCAGCGTCGGGGTGAACGGCGCCGCACCGGACAACCAGTCGTGGAGCCAGGCGATCAGCGCCAACGGCCGCTACGCCCTGTTCACCTCCTGGGCCACGAACCTGGTGTCCCAGCCCGCGAAGAGCGCCCGCGACGCCTACGTCCGCGACCTGAGGACCGGCCGCACCGAGCGGATCAACCTGGCCGCCGACGGCAGCGCGCTGAACGGCTTCACCGACAACGTCGCGATCAACGCCGACGGCCGCTACGTCGCCTTCGACAGCGACGCCGAGAACGTGGTGCCCGGCATGCAGGTCCAGGGGCGCGACGAGGTGTACGTCCGCGACCGGAAGACCGGCCGCACCGAGCTGATCAGCGGCGGGCTCACCGGCACCGACGCCGACAAGTTCCACGCCTCCTACGCGCCCTCGATCAGCGCGAACGGCCGCTACGTGGTCTTCGGCTCCAGTCGGAAGGACCTCGTCCCCGACCTCCAGGGCGGCGACCCCTCGCTGGCCAGGCCCTACACCTGGGACTACAACATCTACGTCACCGACCGCTGGACGGGGAAGACCAAGCTGGTGACCCGCGGCGTGGACGGCAAGCCGGGCGACGGCATGTCCCTCAACCCGACGATCAGCGCGGACGGCCGCACCATCGGCTTCACCTCCATGGCCGACAACCTGCTGCCCGCCGACCAGGCCCCCGCCCCGGCCGCCGGGGGCGCCGCCGCCCCCGCCGACGTGGAGCTGGCCCCGGGCGTCGCCCCGGCCCTGCCCCACAGCGCGCAGAAGGGCCTGGCCCCGAACCTGGCCCGGCCGGTGACCGCCCCCTACTACACCTACGACGTGGAGTCCGGCCGGATCTCCGCCGCCAGCCTCGACCTCGACGGCAAGCTCGGCGCCCCGAGCTTCGGCGCGACGATCAGCCCCGACGGGCGGCGCGCGATCTACGCCCTGCCCGAGCCCGGCGGGTCGACCGGCGGCCACCGGTTCCACACCGTGCTGTACGTCCGGGACCTCGGGAAGGGCACCGTGACGAAGATCAGCGGCGGCCTGCCCGGCACCACCTCGGTCGGCTCCTCCGACCACGCCCGGATCACCGCCGACAACCGCTGGGTCTACTTCGCCTCCGCCGCCGACAACCTGGTGGCGGGCCCGCAGCACCCGGGCTGGGACGTCTACCGGCACGACCTGCGCACCGGCCGCACCGAGCGGGTCGCCACCGCTGCGGACGGCTCGCTCGGCAACGGCACCTCGGCCGATCCGGTCGTGGACGCCCGCGGCCGCACGGTGGTGTTCAGCTCGACCAGCGGCAACCTGCTCACCGGCACCGGCGGCCCGGCGAGCACCGACTCCCAGGTCTTCGCCCGCGCCACCGCGCACCACGGCCACGGCGACGTCCAGGGCGACGACCAGGACCAGGACCAAAGCCAGGACCAGGGCCAGGACAGCGACGACTGACCGTCAACCGCCGCTCGCACCGTGAACCGCGTACGGGGGCGGGACGTCGGCCGGGCCGGCGTCCCGCCCCCGTAGCGGGAGGGTGGGGCAGATGGTTGGTGGGCCGTGCGGTGGGGGCGGATCGATGCGCCCCCACCGCACGACGATGGTGAGCCCGCGGGCCGGTCCGGTTCCGAGCGGACCGGCCCGCGGGCAGCTCATGGGGCTGCCGGCTTACTCAGCGCCGGACAGGGCCTACTCGCCCAGCGCGGCGCGCGCGTCGACGAAGGCGGCGACGGCGCGCTCGACGTCCTCGGTGGAGTGCGCGGCGGACAGCTGCACCCGGATCCGGGCCTGGCCGTGCGGGACCACCGGGAACGAGAAGCCGATCACGTACACGCCGCGCTCCAGCAGCAGTTCGGCGAGCCGGCCGGCCTTGGCCGCGTCGCCGATCATCACCGGGGCGATCGGGTGGTCGCCCGGCAGGATCTCGAAGCCGGCCTCGGTCATCCTGCTGCGGAACAGCGCCGTGTTGGCCGCCAGCCGCTCGCGCAGCTCGTTGGACTGCTCGACCAGGTCGAGCACCTTCAGCGAGGCCGCCGCGATCACCGGGGCGAGCGAGTTGGAGAACAGGTACGGGCGGGAGCGCTGGCGCAGCAGGGCGACGATCTCCCGGCGGGCGGCGACGTAGCCGCCGGAGGCGCCGCCGAGCGCCTTGCCGAGGGTGCCGGTGATGATGTCCACGCGGTCCATCACGCCGTGCAGTTCGGGGGTGCCGCGGCCGCCGGGGCCGACGAAGCCGACGGCGTGCGAGTCGTCGACCATGACCATGGCGTCGTAGCGGTCGGCCAGGTCGCAGATCTCGCGCAGCGGGGCGACGTAGCCGTCCATCGAGAACACGCCGTCGGTGACGATCAGGCGGCGGCGGGCGTCCTGGGTCTCCTTGAGCTGCTGCTCCAGGTCGGCCAGGTCGCGGTTGGCGTAGCGGTGGCGGCGGGCCTTGCTGAGCCGGATGCCGTCGATGATGCTCGCGTGGTTGAGCGCGTCGGAGATGACGGCGTCGCGGTCGTCGAGCAGGGTCTCGAAGACGCCGCCGTTGGCGTCGAAGCAGGAGGAGTACAGGATGGTGTCCTCCTGGCCCAGGAAGGCCGAGAGCCGGTCCTCCAGCGCCTTGTGGACGTCCTGGGTGCCGCAGATGAAGCGCACCGAGGCCATGCCGTAGCCCCAGCGGTCCAGCGCGTCCTTGGCGGCGGCGAGCACCTCGGGGTGGTCGGCCAGGCCGAGGTAGTTGTTGGCGCAGAAGTTCAGCACCTCACCGGGGCGGCCGCCGCCGGTGACGGTGACCGCGGCGCTCTGCGGGGTGCCGATGACCCGCTCGGGCTTGAAGAGCCCGGCCTCGCGGATCTCGTCGAGGGTGATGGCGATGTCGGCGCGCACGTTGTCGAACACTGCGGACTCCTAACGAGGACGAACGGGGGGGCTCAGGCGGTCCAGTCGAGGATGATCTTGCCGCAGCGGCCGCTGGCGGCCTCGTCGAAGGCGGCCGCGAAGTCGTCGGCGGCGTACCGGCCGGTGATCACCGGGGCGAGGTCCAGCCCGCCCTCCAGCAGCACGGACATCGCGTACCAGGTCTCGAACATCTCGCGGCCGTAGATGCCCTTGATGGTGAGCATCGAGGTGACGACCGAGGCCCAGTCGATCGGGAACTGCTCGGCGGGCAGGCCGAGCACGGCGATCTTCCCGCCGTGGGTCATGTTGGCGATCATCGACTGCATCGCCTCGGGGCGGCCGGACATCTCCAGGCCGACGTCGAAGCCCTCGCGCAGGCCGAGCTTCTGCTGGCCCTCCTCGATGGTGTGCTCGGCGACGTTCAGCGCCAGCGTGACGCCGACCTCCCGGGCCAGGTCGAGGCGGTACGGGGAGACGTCGGTGATCATCACGTTGCGGGCGCCGGCGTGCTTGGCGACGGCGGCCGCCATGATGCCGATCGGGCCCGCGCCGGTGATCAGCACGTCCTCGCCGACCAGCGGGAAGGAGAGCGCGGTGTGGACGGCGTTGCCGAACGGGTCGAAGATCGCGGCCACGTCCAGGTCGACCGGCACCCGGTGCACCCAGACGTTGGAGGCGGGCAGGGCCACGTACTCGGCGAAGGCGCCGTCCCGGCCGACGCCGAGGCCGACCGTGTTGCGGCACAGGTGGCGGCGGCCGGCCTGGCAGTTGCGGCACTTGCCGCAGACCAGGTGGCCCTCGCCGCTGACCCGGTCGCCGACCGCGATGTCCGCGACGCCGGCACCGATCTCGGCGACCTCGCCGACGAACTCGTGGCCGAGCACCAGCGGGGTCGTGATGGTCTGCTGGGCCCAGCCGTCCCAGTTGCGGATGTGCAGGTCGGTGCCGCAGATGCCGGTCCGCAGCACCTTGATCAGCACCTCGCCGGGGCCGATCTCCGGCTTCGGGACGTCCACCAGCCAGAGCCCGGGCTCGGCCTTCTGCTTGACGAGTGCCTTCACGGGCGACGGCTCCTGACGTGCGAGTGGGGCGGCCTTCGCGGGTGGGCAGGCCGAGTGGCCCCGGTGTGGCCGTTCCTGGCGGACGCGTTCCGGGCAGGCAGCAATCTGCCTGGTCAGGGTGGGTTCGGTCCATCGAGGAATTCTTAAGGGCGGCCACAGCTGGGCTAAACGATCGTGCCCGAGCTGGGGCCGGGGGCGGGTGCGGCATGCCGGTGCTCACCTGTTCGGCCGAGCGCGAGCCCGCTTCCGCGACACCAATCCCCCAGTGGGCACCGGTCCTTGACAACACGGGAGGCAATGTGCGCCAGCCGGCTGGGGCAGTCGGCTGACCGCTGGGTCCGTTCGGGTCAGCCCCGCGGCGGCCGACGCGCGGGGCCGCACCGGCGGTGCTTACGGTGGCGGCGCTCCCCCGTCGGCCTCGTGGAGCAGCGCTCCGGGGCCGTCCGCCGCAGAGAGGCGCCTCGACCTATGACCACGATCCGACGGCCGCATCCGGCCGCGTCCCGTTCCACCCGCCGAGCGGCCTGCGCCGCCCTGGTGCTGACCGGCCTGCTCGCGACCGCGGCCTGCTCCGGCGGGTCGCCGCCGAACCGGCCGGCCGGCGGCGCGGCCCTCACCGCCGAGCCGGCCGCGCTCAGCCCGTCCGCATCGGGCTCGGGCGCGGCCGGCGGCTCGGCCGGCGCGGTGGTGCCGCTGACCCCCGACGTCGCCAACCAGCTGGACGCCGCGATCAAGCAGGTGCTGGGCCAGACCGCCACCCCCGGCGTGATCGTCGGGATCACCACCCCCGACGGCAGCTACCAGCGGGCCTTCGGCCAGGCCGACAAGTCCGGCACCCCGATGTCGCCCGATCTGAACATGCGGATCGGCAGCGTGACCAAGACCTTCACGGCGACCGGCGTGCTGCGGCTGGTCGACCAGGGCAAGGTGGGCCTGGACGACCCGGTCTCCAAGTACGTGGACGGCGTGCCCGGCGGCGACACCATCACCATCCGCCAGCTCGCCGGGATGCGCAGCGGCCTGTTCCCGTACACCTCCGACCCGGACTTCGTGAACGCGCTGATCAGCGACCCGAACCGGGTGTTCACGCCCGACCAGCTGCTCGCCTACGGGTACAAGCACCCGGCGAACTTCCCGCCGGGCAGCAAGTTCCAGTACAGCAACAGCAACTACATCCTGCTCGGCAAGGTCATCGAGAAGGCCGGCGGGGAGCCCGTGGACCAGTTCCTCAAGGACCAGGTGTTCAGCCAGGCCGGGTTGAACGGGACGGTCTTCCCGACCGACGCGACCTTCCCCGACCCGCACGCCCGCGGCTACACCGACCAGACGCCCAACGGCCAGACCACGGACGCCACCGACTGGAACCCGTCCTGGGCCTGGTCGGCCGGAGCGGTCATCTCCAACCTCACCGACCTGCAGAACTGGACGAAGTCCCTGGCCACTGGCTCCCTGCTGAAGCAGGACACCCAGTCCCAGCGGTTGAAGACCCAGCCGACCGGCGACCCCGGCGTCGGCTACGGCCTCGGGCTGTTCAACAACAACGGGTGGATCGGGCACAACGGCTCGCTGCCCGGTTACGAGACCGTGGCGGTGTACCTGCCGCAGTCCCAGGCCACCCTGGTGGTGCTGCTCAACACCGATGTGCCGTACCGGGGTTCGGAGCCGTCCTCGCTGTTCGCGAAGGCGATCACGCAGATCGTCTCGCCGAAGAACGTCTACTCGATCCCGCCGATGAACACGGCCTCGCCGTCGGCCTCGTCCTCGGGGTCCGCGTCACCGTCGCCCTCGCTCTCGCCCTCTGGATCGGGGTCGGCCTCGTCCCCGGCCTCGCCCGGCGCCCCGGGGTCCCCCTCCGGCGCGCCGACCACGGTCAACGCCTGAGCGCCAGACCGCCTGAACGTCTGAACGCCTGAACGTCTGAACGCCAGACCCGCCGGAGGCCCGGCCCGGATCACCGGGCCGGGCCTCCGGCGCGCAGTCAACTGCCCAGCACGCGGGCCAGATCGTAGGAGACGGGCTCCTCCAGCTGCGCGTAGGTGCAGCTCTCCGGCGCGCGGTCCGACCGCCAGCGGCGGAACTGCGCGGTGTGCCGGAAGCGGGTGCCCTCCATGTGGTCGTAGGCGACCTCGACCACCCGCTCGGGGCGCAGCGCGACCCAGGAGAGGTCCTTGCCGCCGGTCCACCGGCTGACCGCGCCCGGCAGCCGGCCCTCGGCGTGCGCCGCCTCGTCCGCCCAGCCGCCCCACGGGTGGCGGGAGAGGTCGGTCATCCGCAACGGGGCCAGTTCCTCGGCGAGTTCGCGGCGGCGGGCCATCGAGAACGCGGCGCAGACGCCGACGTGCTGGAGCCGGCCCTCGGCGTCGTTGATGCCGAGCAGCAGCGAGCCGACCACCGGGCCGCTTTTGTGCTCGCGGTAGCCGGCCACCACGCAGTCGGCGGTGCGCTCGTGCTTGATCTTGAACATGGTCCGTTCGCCCGGCCGGTACGGCTGGTCCAGCGGCTTGGCCACCACGCCGTCCAGCCCGGCGCCCTCGTACTCGGCGAACCAGGTCTGCGCCACGTCCCGGTCGGTGGAGGCGGGAGCGGTGAACACCGGGTCGCGGGCGGCGCCGAGCGCCGTCTCCAGGGCCGCGCGGCGCACCGACAGCGGCTCGTCCAGCAGCGGGGCGTCACCGAGCGCGAGCAGGTCGAAGGCGATGAAGGAGGCGGGCGTCCGCTCCGCCAGCAGCCGCACCCGGCTGGCCGCCGGGTGGATGCGCTCCAGCAGTTCCTCGAACCGCAGCCGGCCGTCCCGGGCGATCACCACCTCGCCGTCCAGCACGCAGCGCGGCGGCAGCTCCCGCCGCAGCGCGGCGACCAGCTCGGGGAAGTACCTGGTCAGCGGTTTGCCGGTGCGGCTGCCGAGCTCCACCTCGTCGCCGTCGCGGAACACGATCGTCCGGAAGCCGTCCCACTTGGCCTCGTACTGCATCCCCGGCGGGATCTTCGCCACCGACTTGGCGAGCATCGGCGCCACCGGCGGCATCACGGGCAGGTCCATGGCTCCGATCCTCGCGCGCACGGCCGGAAGGCGCGCGACGAAAGGGCACACGACGAAAGGGCACGCGACGAGAAGGCCCGCAACGAGAAGGCCCGCGACGAAAAGACGCGCGCAGGGCACGGCCCCCTTAGCGTGAGGGGCATGGGCTCAGCCGTGGAACTGGATGTCGCCGGGCGCAGCGTCCGGCTGTCGAACCCGGACAAGGTGTACTACCCCGAGCGCGGCTTCACCAAGCTGGACGTCGCGCAGTACTACCTGGCCGTCGCCGACGGGGTGCTGCGCGGACTGCGCGACCGGCCCACCACCCTGCAGCGCTTCCCGGACGGCGTGGACGGCGAGTTCTTCTACCAGAAACGCGCCCCCAAGGGCCTGCCGGACTGGCTGCCCACCGCCCGGATCAACTTCCCCAGCGGCCGCTCCGCCGACGAGATCTGCCCCACCGAGCCGGCCGCCGTGCTGTGGGCCGCCAACCTCGGCTGCCTCACCTTCCACCCCTGGCCGGTCCGCCGCTCCGACACCGAGCACGTCGACGAGCTGCGCATCGACCTCGACCCGCAGCCCGGCACCGACTTCCACGACGCCGTCCGCGCCGCCCACGAACTGCGCGCCCTGCTGGAGGAGTACGGGCTGCGCGGCTGGCCCAAGTCCTCCGGCGGGCGCGGCCTGCACGTGTACGTCCCGCTGGTGCCGGAGTGGACCTTCACCGACGGCCGGCACGCGGTGATCGCCCTCGGCCGGGTGCTGGAGCAGCGCATGCCCGGGCAGGTCACCACCGCCTGGTGGAAGGAGGAACGCGGCGAGCGGATCTTCGTCGACTACAACCAGATGGCCCGCGACCGCACCATCGCCTCCGCCTACTCCCTGCGCGCCCGCCCGCGCGCCACCGCCTCGACCCCGCTGCGCTGGGAGGAGCTCGACGACGCCTCCCCCGAGGACTTCGACCTGCGCACCGTCCCCGCCCGCTTCGCCGAACTCGGCGACCTGAACGCCGGGATGGACGGTCGGGCGTACCGGCTGGACGGCCTGCTGGAGCTGTACGACAAGCAGCTGCGCGACGAGGGCCTCGGCGAGCTCCCGTACCCGCCCGACCACCCCAAGGCGGCCGGCGAGCCGACCAGGGTGCAGCCCAGCCGGGCCCGGAAAGCGTAGGGCGTGTCTTCACACCCCCGTCATGGCCAGCACGAACCAGAGGATGCCGCCCAGCACCACCAGGGTGAACAGCAGGACGCCCCCGACCGCGCCGGAGAGCAGCAGCCCCCGGCCGACCCGCCGCTCGCGCAGGCCGACGCCGGTCAGCAGCACGCCCGCCACCCCCGGTGCCAGGGCCAGCGCCAGCAGCATCACCGTCCGCGCCACCTCGGCGTCCGACACCAGGTGGCACTCGTCGCCCTCGCACACCGCCCAGACGTCCTCGCCGACCGGCGCGCCCGCCCACATCCGGGCGTGCCCGTGCACCGGGCCGCCGCCGTCCGGGCGGAACGCGCCCCGGCAGTCCGAAGGGGGTGGGCCGTCCTCGTACGCCGGGATCAGACACCGCTCCGCCCGGAACGTCCCGGGCACCCCCACCAGGCCCGCCGCCTGCCCGAACTGCCGCACCGGCCCGCCCACCAGCCACCCGGCCAGCCACACCAGCAGCACCCCGGCCACCACCGGCCCCCACCGCCGCACCGCCACCCCCATCGGCTCACCCCCGCTGGGGTGACGCCACCGACGGCCGGACGGTTGCACGGGCGGCCAAGCGGCCGACCAAGCGGGCGACCAAGCGGGCAGCCGGGCGGGCGGCCAGGCAGCCGGCCGCCGCGCGCCCCTCCCGGCAGGTGTCAGCCGACCCGGGCGCCCTCCGGCGCCAGCTCGGCGATGATCCGGACCGCCTCCGCGAGCTGCGCGTCCGTCAGGTCCCCGCGCGCGGTCAGCCGCAGCCGGGACACCCCGTCCGGCACGGACGGCGGGCGGAAGCAGCCGACGGCGAGCCCGGCCCGTCGGCAGTCGGCGGCCCAGGCGACGGCGGCCTCCGCGCCCGGGGCGCGCACCGACACCACGGCCGCGTCCGGCTCGCAGGCCCGGAACCCGGCGGCGGTCAGCCGGGCCGCGAGGCCGCGGGCCACCTCGCGGGTGCGGTCGGCGCGGTGCGGCTCGGTGCGCAGCAGGCGCAGCGCGGCGAGGGCGGCGGCGACGGCGGCCGGGGCGAGGCCGGTGTCGAAGATGAAGGTGCGGGCGGTCTCGGTGAGGTGGCGGATCACCCGGCGCGGCCCGAGCACGGCGCCGCCCTGCGAGCCGAGCGACTTGGAGAGAGTGACGGTGGCGACGGTGTCCGGCTGCCCGGCGAGCCCGGCCGCCGCGAGCGCCCCGGCGCCGCCGGGGCCGAGGACGCCCAGCCCGTGCGCGTCGTCGACCAGCAGCGCTGCACCGTGCGCCCGGGCGGCGGCGGACAGCCCGGTCAGCGGGGCGGCGTCGCCGTCCACCGAGAACACCGAGTCGCTGACCACCAGCGCCCGCCGCTGGGTCCGCCCGGCCAGCACCTCGGCGACCGCCGCCGGGTCGCTGTGCGGGGCCCGGTGGACGTCGGCGCGGGCGAGCCGGCAGCCGTCGATCAGCGAGGCGTGGTTGTAGGCGTCCGACACGATCAGCGTGTCCGGGTCGGTGAGCGCGGTCAGCGCGGCCAGGTTGGCGGTGTACCCGGAGGAGAACACCAGCGCCGCCTCGACCCCGCAGAACGCGGCGAGCTCCTCCTCCAGTTCGGTGTGCAGCGCGGTCGTCCCGGTCACCAGCCGCGACCCGGTCGATCCTCCGCCCCAGCGCAGCGCCGCCTCGGCCGCCGCCTGCGTCACCGCCGGGTGCCTGGTCAGCCCCAGGTAGTCGTTCCCGGCCAGGTCGAGCACCGGGTCCTGTGCCGCGCGGCTGCGCAGCCGGCGCGTCAGCCCGGCCTCGGCCCGCAGCTCGGCGGCCTCGTCGAGCCAGTCGAAGACGGCCGCCGGGGCCAGGTCGGTGGTGTGCGTTCCGGACGCGAGCGGTTGGACCATGCCCGGCACTCTGGCACGGCCCCGCCGCCGCGATCAATGTGCGGCCGCGCACAGCTTCGCGGCCGACGGTGCAGCGATCCGGACAGTCCCGGGGCGGGTGCCGGCGGAGGGCGGGCTTTGCCGGGGGTGGCGGCGAGCAGGCAAGATAGCCGGGTGACCCTCCTTGATCTGATGCCGAAGCCCGCCACGCCCGATGCGCTGTACGAGACCTTCGCCGCGTGGGCGGAGGAGCGCGGGATCACGCTGTACCCGGCGCAGGAGGAGGCGCTGATCGAGCTGGTGTCGGGGAACAACGTCATCCTGGCGACGCCGACCGGGTCGGGCAAGAGCCTGGTGGCGGCCGGGGCGCACTTCGCGGCGCTGGCGGAGGGGAAGCGGACGTTCTACACGGCGCCGATCAAGGCGCTGGTGTCGGAGAAGTTCTTCGACCTGGTCAAGATGTTCGGCACCGAGCAGGTCGGCATGATGACCGGCGACGCGAGCGTGAACCCGACCGCGCCGATCATCTGCTGCACGGCCGAGGTGCTGGCGCAGATCGCGCTGCGCGACGGCCTCCGGGCGGACGTCGGCCAGGTGGTCATGGACGAGTTCCACTTCTACGCGGAGCCGGACCGCGGCTGGGCCTGGCAGATCCCGCTGCTGGAGCTGCCGCAGGCGCAGTTCCTGCTGATGTCGGCGACGCTCGGCGACGTGCGCCGCTTCGAGGAGGACCTGACCCGCCGGACGGGCCGCCCGACGACGGTGGTGCGCAACACGACCCGCCCGGTGCCGCTGTTCTACGAGTACCGCCGCACCACGATGCACGACACCCTGGAGGAGCTGCTGCAGACCGGCCAGGCGCCGGTCTACGTGGTGCACTTCACGCAGAAGGAGGCGGTGGACCGGGCGCAGTCGCTGATGAGCATCAACATGTGCTCGAAGGCGGAGAAGGACGCCATCGCCGACCTGATCGGCGGTTTCCGCTTCACCACCAAGTTCGGCCGCAACCTGTCGCGTTTCGTGCGCCACGGCATCGGCGTGCACCACGCGGGCATGCTGCCGAAGTACCGCCGGCTGGTCGAACGCCTCGCCCAGGCGGGCCTGTTGAAGGTGATCTGCGGGACGGACACGCTCGGTGTCGGCGTCAACGTGCCGATCCGCACGGTGCTGTTCACCGCCCTGTCGAAGTACGACGGGCAGCGGGTGCGGATCCTGCGCGCCCGGGAGTTCCACCAGATCGCCGGGCGCGCGGGCCGGGCCGGGTTCGACACCGTCGGACAGGTGGTGGCGCAGGCGCCCGAGCACGTGATCGAGAACGACAAGGCGATCGCCAAGGCCGGGGACGACCCGAAGAAGAAGCGCAAGGTGGTGCGCAAGAAGGCGCCGGAGGGCTTCGTCGGCTGGACCGAGGAGACCTTCGACAAGCTGATCGGCGCCGACCCGGAGCCGCTGGTCTCCCGGTTCAAGGTGAGCCACGCGATGCTGCTGTCGGTGATCGGCCGCCCCGGCAACGCCTTCGAGGCGATGCGCAAGCTGCTCACCGACAACCACGAGGACCGCACGGCGCAGCGCCGGCACATCCGCACCGCGATCGCGATCTACCGCTCCCTGCTGCAGGGCGGCGTGGTCGAGCGGCTGCCGGAGCCGGACGCCGAGGGCCGGATCGTGCGCCTGACGCTCGACCTCCAGGAGAACTTCGCGCTCAACCAGCCGCTCTCCACCTTCGCCCTGGCCTCCTTCGAGCTCCTCGACCCGACCTCGCCCTCGTACGCGCTGGACGTGATCTCGGTGGTCGAGGCGACCCTCGACGACCCGCGCCAGATCCTCGCCGCGCAGCAGAACAAGGCGCGCGGCGAGGCCATCGGCGAGATGAAGCGCGACGGGATCGAGTACGAGGAGCGGATGGAGCGGCTCCAGGAGATCACCTACCCGAAGCCGCTGGAGGAACTGCTCACCCACGCGTACGAGGTGTACCGCCGGGCGCACCCGTGGATCGGCGACCACGAGCTGCGGCCGAAGTCGGTGGTCCGCGACCTGTACGAGCGGGCGATGACCTTCTCGGACTACGTCGGCTTCTACGAGCTGGCGCGCACCGAGGGCATCGTGCTGCGCTACCTGGCGAGCGCGTTCAAGGCGCTGGAGCAGACCGTCCCCGAGGACGTGAAGACCGACGACCTGAAGGACGTCATCGCCTGGCTCGGCGAGCTGGTCCGCCAGGTCGACTCCAGCCTGCTGGACGAGTGGGAGCAGCTGGCCAACCCGACGGACCCGCAGGCCCCCGAGGTGACGCTGGACGACAAGCCGGCGCCGGTGACGGCGAACGCGCGGGCGTTCCGGGTGCTGGTGCGCAACGAGCTGTTCCGCCGGGTCGAGCTGTGCGCGCTGGAGCACTACGCGGAGCTCGCCGAGCTGGACGGCTCGTACGGCTGGGACGCGGACCGCTGGGCGGACGCCATGGACGGGTACTGGGAGGAGTACGACGACCTCGGCACCGGCCCGAACGCGCGCGGCCCCAAGATGCTGATCATCGAGGAGGAGGACTCCGCCTGGAAGGTCCGGCAGATCTTCGACGACCCGGAGGGCGACCACGACTGGGGCATCAGCGCCGAGGTCGACCTGTACGGCTCGGACGAGGAGGGCCGGGCGGTGCTGCGGGTCACCGCGGTGGACCGACTGGGCGGCTGACGGGCCGCCAGCCCTCGCTTTCGGAGTCGCCGGCCCCCCGGAGCGGGGGGCCGGCGCGGCGTCACATCCAGACGAACGGCGCGCCCGCCGCGTAGGAGAGCGCGCGGGTCGCCTCCTCCAGGGTCTGCTCGGTGGTGAGCGCCGGGCCCGACGGCGTCGAGGCCGGGGTGGACTGGGTGCCGGGGCCGGGCGTGCGGGCGTCGCTGAGCCGGGAGCTCACCACCGTCACGTAGTGCCCGACCGCCTCGACCCGTGGCTCGGCCGACTTGGGCCCGCCGGAGGACGGCGCGGGGGCGGCGTTGGTGTCCGGAAGGATGAAGGCGAGCGCGCCGGGCTTGCCGCGCAGGGTGTCGGCGGCCCGGGTGGCGGCGGCCTGGTCGCCGAAGCGCAGGACGGTGACACTGCTGAGCACCGGGCGGTCCTGGCCGGTGAAGCTGACGGTCAGGTAGGCCTGACAGCCGGTGTCCTTGAGCAGTTCCTGGGTGCGGTCCTGCAGCACCTCGGTGCAGTTGCCGCCCTGCCGGATGGCGCCACGCCGGGCCTTGTATCCGGCGGCCTCGACCGGCCGCTGGGCGGGGAAGAGGCTGTCGGCATTGAGGCCCTCGGGGTCGGTGCGCGGCGGCGGGGTCCCCACCACCGGCGGCGTCCTGGCCGCGTCCTTGCTGGACGGGCCGAGCCCGGGTATGTAGTCGCCGGGCATCGGGCGGGTGATGATCCATCCGCCGGCGGCCACCACTCCCACCACGACGACCCAGCCCACGGCCCGGCGGGCCGTCAGCCGCCTGCCCCTGCCGCCGACCCGACTGCCGCTCAGGTCCGTGCCCGCGCCGGCGGGGGCCCCGCCGGTCCGCCGCACTGCCTGGCCGTTCTGGCCCTCTCCCGGAGTCGGGGTGCGCTCCCCCTGCGTGGTCATGGCGCAGATTCTAAGCAACCGTCGGGTGGCGTGGATCACGGGGTGGGGGGTTGCCGGTCACCGCCGCGCGCCGACGCCCGCGACCGTCCGGCGCGCGCACCGGCGACCGCCCTGCGCCGGCCTGTCCGGCCCTTCGCCGCGACCACCGCCTACCCGCCAGTAACCTCCGATTCGCACCGGCGTCAAGCTCGTGACCAGCGACGACACCGTGAGCTTCGACACTGTGGCAAGTGGCACATCCTTCCGCCGATCTTCTGGCGGGTTCCCTCTGGCGCCATTCGAGCGCCACCAGGCAGGATCGGCCCCATGGATCTGCTCGATACCCTCACCGCCAAGGGCCTGCGCGGCGAAGTCCCGACCCGCGAGGAGGCGCTGGCCGTCCTCGCCACCACCGACGACGAGCTGCTGGACGTCGTCGCCGCGGCCGGCAAGGTCCGCCGGAGGTGGTTCGGCCGGCGCGTGAAGCTCAACTACCTGGTGAACCTCAAGAGCGGGCTCTGCCCGGAGGACTGCAACTACTGCTCGCAGCGGCTGGGCTCCAAGGCCGAGATCCTCAAGTACACCTGGCTCAAGCCCGACCAGGCCGCCGACGCGGCCCGCGCCGGGGTGGCCGGCGGCGCCAAGCGCGTGTGCCTGGTCGCCAGCGGCCGCGGCCCCACGGACCGCGACATCGACCGGGTCACCGACACCATGGCCGCCATCAAGGACGCCGACCCCGAGGTCGAGATCTGCGTCTGCCTCGGCCTGCTCTCCGACAACCAGGCGGAGCGGCTGAAGGCGGCCGGCGCCGACGCCTACAACCACAACCTCAACACCTCCGAGAAGACCTACGGCGACATCACCACCACCCACACCTACGCGGACCGGGTGGACACCGTGCAGAAGGCGCACGGCGCGGGCCTGTCCGCCTGCTCCGGCCTGATCGCCGGCATGGGCGAGAGCGACGAGGACCTGGTCGACGTGGTGTTCGCGCTGCGCGAGCTGGGCTCGGACTCCGTCCCGGTCAACTTCCTGATCCCGTTCGAGGGCACCCCGCTCGCCAAGGAGTGGAACCTCAGCCCGCAGCGCTGCCTGCGCATCCTGGCGATGGTCCGCTTCGTCAACCCGGACACCGAGGTGCGGATCGCCGGCGGCCGCGAGGTGCACCTGCGCTCGATGCAGCCGCTCGGCCTGCACGTCGCCAACTCGATCTTCCTCGGCGACTACCTGACCAGCGAGGGCCAGGCCGGGCAGACCGACCTCGACATGATCAAGGACGCCGGGTTCGAGGTCGAGGGCGCCGGCGAGGCCACCCTGCCCCGCCACCGCGCGGACATTGCGGCGGCCTCCTCCTGCGGCACCGCGGCCTCGGCCTGCGGCAGCGGCGGCGGCTGCGGCCCGTGCGGCGGGCACGCGCACGCCCCGGCCGACGCCCCCGTCGCGGTCGACGCCGACGCCGCCGCCTCGGACGCCTCGGACGGGGAGCTGCGCAGCGACCTCGTCAAGGTCCGGCTGCGCGGCGCCGGCACCGAACTCGCGCCCAATGCCTGATAGTTCTGGAGACTGACGCATCATGCCCCAGCTGTCCGCGGACACGCTGCTCGCCCTCGACCGCGCCCACGTCTGGCACCCGTACGGGCCGATGCCCGGCACCGCCACCCCGTACGTGGTCGAATCCGCCTCGGGGGTCCGGCTGCGCCTCGCCGAGCCCGTCGCGGGCGGGCAGCGCGAGCTCGTCGACGGGATGTCGTCCTGGTGGGCGGCCATCCACGGCTACCGGCACCCGGTGCTGGACGAGGCCGTGCGCGAGCAGCTGGGGCGGATGAGCCACGTCATGTTCGGCGGGCTCACCCACGAGCCCGCCGTCCGGCTGGCGGCGACGCTGGTCGAGATCACGCCCGAACCGCTGCAGCACGTCTTCCTCGCCGACTCGGGCTCGGTGGCCGTCGAGGTCGCGCTGAAGATGTGCCTCCAGTACTGGCAGTCCACCGGCCGCCCGGCCAAGCGCCGGCTGCTGACCTGGCGCGGCGGGTACCACGGCGACACCTTCCACCCGATGTCCGTCTGCGATCCGGACGGCGGCATGCACCACCTGTGGGGCGGGGTGCTGCCCGGGCAGCTGTTCGCCCCGCAGCCACCGGCCGGGTTCGACGCCCCGCTCGACGCCGGGTACGCGGCCGAGTTCGAGGAGCTGATGGCCCGGCACGCCGACGAGCTGGCCGCCGTCATCGTCGAACCGGTGGTGCAGGGCGCCGGCGGGATGCAGTTCCACTCCCCCGCCTACCTACGGATGCTGCGCGAACTCTGCGACCGGTACGGGGTGCTGCTCGTCTTCGACGAGATCGCCACCGGATTCGGCCGCAGCGGCGCACTGTTCGCCGCCGACCACGCGGGCGTCTCGCCGGACGTGATGTGCCTGGGCAAGGCGCTCACCGGCGGCTACCTGACCCTCGCCGCCGCACTGTGCACCGGCGAGATCGCCGACGGCATCAGCCGCGGCGAGATGCCGGTGCTCGCGCACGGGCCGACCTTCATGGGCAACCCGCTGGCCTGCGCGGCCGCCAACGCCTCGCTGGAGCTGCTGCTAGGCCAGGACTGGGCGGTCGGGATCAAGCGCATCGAGGCCGGACTCGCCGACGGGCTCGCGGCCGCCGCCGGCCTCCCGGGCGTCCGGGACGTCCGGGTCCAGGGCGCCATCGGCGTCGTCCAGTTGGACCACCCGGTGAACGTCCCGGCGGCCACCGAGGCGGCCGCCCGGGCCGGCGTCTGGCTGCGCCCCTTCCGGGACCTGATCTACACCATGCCCCCCTACGTGACGGAGGACGAGGACGTGGCACGCATCGCCGACGCCGTGACCGCTGCGGCGGTGGCCGGATGAGCGCGCGGATCCTGTTCATGACGGGCACCAACACCGAGGTCGGCAAGACGGTCGCCACGGCGGCGGTCGCCTCGGCCGCGCTGCAGGCCGGCCTGCGGGTCGCGGTGCTCAAGCCCGGGCAGACCGGGATCGCCCCCGGCGAACCCGGCGACGCCGATGAAGTCCGGCGCCTGGCCGGTAACCTGACGATCCGTGAACTCGTGCGCTACCCGGAGCCGCTGGCGCCCGACACCGCCGCCCGGCGGGCCGGGATGCCCTTCCTCTCCCCCGCCGAGGTGGCCGACGCCGTCGCCGAACTGGCCGCCGGGCACGACCTGGTGCTGGTCGAGGGCGCGGGCGGGCTGCTCGTCCGTTATGACGACGAGGGCCGCACCCTGGCCGACCAGGCCCGGGCCGTCCTGGACGCCGGGCTGCCGGCCGAGGTCCTGCTCGTCGCCTCCGCCGGGCTGGGCACGCTGAACATCGTCGCGCTCTCCGCGGAGGCCCTGGCCGCCCGCCGGCTGCCGCTGACGGGCGTGCTCGTCGGCTCCTGGCCCACCGCCCCCGGGCTCGCCAAGCGCTGCAACCTCGCCGACCTACCGCGCTCGGCCGGCGCCCCGCTGCTCGGCGCCCTGCCGGAACGCGCCGCAGCCGCCGCGGACTTCGCCGCCCTCGCCGTCGCCTCGCTGGCCCCGGAACTGGGCGGCACCTGGAACGCGGAGCACTTCGCGCACACCCATCGGCCCGAATAGGCCCGGCTTCGCTCGAAGGTGTGATTCCGGCGCCCGAACCCTGGGTTCGGACGCTACGGGCTCAATACCGTTCCTCCCATGACAGACGGGATGACGGTAGACGAGTCTCTTCGGGCCCTGGCCGCCCTGGAGGCTGCGTGGAAGGACGACGACGAGGCGCTGTCCGCCCTCGCCGCGGGCGGTGCGGACGAACGGTCGCTCCCGGCGCTGGTCGCCGCGTACGGCGAGCACGCGATGGACACCCTGATGGCCCTGGCCTTCGGCCTGCGGTCCACCATGAGCGACGAGGAGCTCGCCGAACTCTCCGACGCGGTGAGCTCCAACATCGGCGCCCGGATGAGCGCCCTGCTCACCCAGGCCCTGAAGACCTGGGGCACCCTCGCGCCCCGGGACGACCTGGCGGTGACCAAGGCCATCGCCCACGCGGTGATCGACTCCATGCGCGCCGTGACCGAGGACCCGAGCCAGACCGAGGTCCTCCCCCTGCTGGCCACCTTCCGCACCTACGCCCTCAACGGCGCCTGACACCGGAACTTCGGCGCGGGCTTCGAGACCCCTCGAAGCCCGCGCCGTCATGCCTGCACCCTCATCCACCCCGCGGCGAGCGCGAATCCACCCGTCGAGGAACGGCGGCGGCCAATGCATCGAGGTCGCACCCGGGCTCCCCGGCACCCTCCCCGTCCGCGACAGCAAGGACCCCGAGGGGGGTGGCGTTGTCGTTGCGCAGATGGAAGACCCGGCCCGCCAGGTCGGCCGGGTCCGCGAGGTGTCAAGCCCTTCTCTTCGAACTCTGCTCGATATACCGTACATAACGCTTGTTACGTACTGGGCAGGTCAGCGTAGCGAAGCGCCTCGCATCCACCACCCTCACCTGGAGAGTCTGCTGTGACCGAACCCGCCGAGACCATCAAGTACCGCAAGAACGGCCTCACCCGCGGCGTCACGGACGAGCTCGCCGAGAACATGAAGCAGGGCTGGGCCGACACCGAGCGCCTCGCCCTGGAGCCGATCCCGCAGGCCGCGCACACCGCCCGCCGCCGCGCCGAGCTGTCCGCGGCCTTCCCCGGCGAGCGCCTGGTGATCCCGTCCGGCAACCCGAAGGTGCGGGCCAACGACACCGACTACCCGTTCCGCCCGTCCTCCGACTACGTCTACCTGACCGGCGACCAGTCCCAGGACGCCGTGCTGGTCCTGGAGCCGACCGGCGACACCGGCCACCGGGCCGTGCTCTACCTGCGCGACCGCTCCCGGACCGACAACGGCGAGTTCTGGCTGGACAACCACGGCGAGCTGTGGGACGGCCGCCGCAACAGCCTGACCGAGAGCGAGCAGCTGCTCGGCCTGCCCTGCCGGGACGTCCGCACCGTCCGCGCGGACCTGGGCACCGCCACCGGCCCGGTGCGCGTGCTGCGCCGCCACGACGCGGGCGTGGAGCAGTCCCTCCAGGGCCGGGCCGTCGCCGAGCGGGACGCGGAGTTCGAGGTCTTCCTGTCCGGCCAGCGCCTGGTCAAGGACGAGTTCGAGATCGCCGAGCTGCGCTTCGCCTGCGAGGCCACCGCCCGCGGCTTCGAGGACGTGGTGCGCATCCTCGGCACCGACACCGAGACCCCCGAGCGGCTGATCGAGGGCACCTTCTTCGTCCGCGCCCGGATCGAGGGCAACGACATCGGCTACGGCAGCATCGCCGCGGCCGGCCCGCACGCCACCACCCTGCACTGGGTGCGCAACAACGGCCACGCCAAGCCCGGCGACCTCCTGCTGCTCGACGCCGGCGTGGAGACCAACCGCCTGTACACCGCCGACGTCACCCGCACCCTCCCGGTCAGCGGCCGCTTCACCGACCTGCAACGCAAGGTCTACGACGCGGTGTACGCGGCGCAGGAGGCCGGCATCGCCGCGGTGAAGCCCGGCGCCGACTTCCGCGACTTCCACCACGCCGCCCAGCGCGAGCTCGCCGAACACCTCACCTCCTGGGGCCTGTTCGGCGACCTCACCGCCGACAAGGTGTACGAGCTGGGCCTGCACCGCCGCTTCACCCTGGCCGGCACCGGCCACATGCTCGGCCTCGACGTCCACGACTGCGCCCACTCGCGCACCGAGGAGCACGTCGACGGCCCGCTGAAGCCGGGCATGGTGCTCACCGTCGAGCCGGGCATCTACTTCCAGGAGAACGACCTGACGGTACCCGAGGAGTACCACGGCATCGGCGTCCGGATCGAGGACGACATCCTGGTCACCGAGGACGGCAACGAGAACCTGTCGGCCGGCCTCCCCCGCACCTCCACCGAGGTCGAGGCCTGGCTCGCCGAACTGCGCGGCTGAGCTGGGCGGCTGAGTCCAGGAACGGCGCATGCGGCACCCGGGAGCTCCCGGGTGCCGCACGGGGCCTGCTACTTCAGCTTCCCCAGCGCCGTCCCCACCCGCTGGACGGCGGCGACGACGTCCTCGGGCTGGCGGGCGGTGAAGCAGAGGCGGAAGAAGCCGGGTGCCGGGTTGTGCATGGTGCCGCCGGGCAGCAGCGTGACCTCGGTGGGCTCGGCCATGAGGTACTTGAACAGCCACTCCTCCTTCGGGTCGAGTCCGCTCGGCCGGGCGAGCGGCAGCCCGGCCACCTCCTCGCGGCCGGTACCGGGGTGCTTGCCCAGGTACTTGGAGAGGTCGAGCCAGAAGAACTGGGCGGCGTTGTCGCCGGGCCGGTGCACGTAGTCGATCTTGGCGGCGTCCAGGGCGCCCTTGACCCTGTCGAAGCTGGTCTTGAGCAGCGTGCGGTACTCCCGCATCGCATAGGTGGTGTAGAGCTCGCCGCCGGAGCCGTTGGCGGGGGCGCTCAGCAGGTCCTGGATGACGTAGGTCTTCAGCGAGTCGAAGGGGCTGAACCAGGGCAGCGGGTGGGTGGGCTCGGCCGGGTCGTTGTTGCCGAGCATGGTGTTGCGCACGGCGGGGTTCCGGGAGATCACGAAGCCGGTACGGAAGCCGGACAGGCCGAAGTCCTTGGCGAAGCCCCAGACCACGTGGATCCGGTCGGGCTGCTCCCGGTACGCCTTCAGGGCCAGCGCGCTGGTGAACTTCGTTGTGCTGCTGTCGAGTTGGGAGTGACAGTAGATCTCGTCCGAGATGATGTGCAGGTCGGTGTCCGTGAGCGCCCACCCGTAGATCTCGTCCAGCAGGGCCCGCGAGTAGTTCACGCCCAGCGGGTTGTGCGGGTTGGTGAGGACGAGCAGGCGCGGCGTGCGGCCGGCCGCCTTCCGGTCCTCGTAGGCCTTCTGGATCAGGGGCAGGGTGAGCCGGTACCGGTCCTCCCCCGTGGTCGGCAGGTTCACCGGGACGCACTTGAGCCTGGGCCGCTCCTGGAAGGACCAGTTGAAGCCCTGCCAGTACGGCGCGGGGATCAGCACCTCGTCGCCGTCCTTGAGCGGCGGGCCGACCGGGTCGGCGCCCTTGAGCGCGAAGGCGATGCACTCCAGCGCGGAGGAGACCCCGGCCACGCCGAACACGTCGCCCTCGTCGACCTCGGCGCCGAGCGCCAGGGTGAGCAGCTTGGCGACCGGCCGGCGCACCGCCAAGGTCCCGGCCGAGTCGATGTACTGGATGTACCGCTCGGGGATCAGCTGGATGTTGTCGAAGACCTTCTTCTTCATCGAGTGGTGGTAGAGCAGGACGTTCTCGGCGACGGACAGGTTGACCGCCTTGGGGGACGCCACGTGCTGGTGGAAGTAGGCGAGGGCCTGTTCCAGGTCGGGCATCCGGGTGAGCAGTTCGGCGGCCGTCTCGGGGGAGGCGAGGGTGCGGGTGTCGTCGGTCATGGCAGTCCTTGTCCGGGCTTCGCGGGGTGGGCTGGGCGGCGTGCCGGAACATGGTCGTTCGCACACGCATCGGCCCCAGCGGACCACGTCCCGGGCACGGCCGCCAGCGCTCGGCGCCCGTCCGGACGGGGGCGGGGTCAGGCGGTCAGCGGCTTGACCCAGCGGCTCCACTGCGGTTCGGGGCGGTAGCCGGCGGCCTCCCAGGTGCGGTGGCCGAGGGCGTTGTCGTCCAGCACCATGGCGTCCGCGCGGCGGCCGCCGAGCGCGGCGAAGCGCTCCTCGGCGGCGGCGAGCAGGGCGGCGCCGATGCCCCGGCGGCGGTGGTCGGGGTCGACGGCGAGCCGGTAGAGGTGGCAGCGCCAGCCGTCCCAGCCGGCGATCACGGTGCCGAGGACGGCGGTCGGGTCGCCCGCCGGGGTCGCGACGATCAGGCACTCCGGGTCCCGGGCGAGCAGCGCGGCCACGCCCGGGGCGTCGTCCGTGATGCTGGCGCCCTTCGCCGCCCGGGCCCAGAGGGCGAGCAGCGCGGGGATCTCGTCGGGGGTGGCGGTCCGCAGGGCGATCTCGTCGGGGGTGGCGGTCCGCGGGGCGATCTCTTCGGTCATGGCGGCCTGTCTAGCAGGCGGTTTCGCCCGGCGGCCGGGAATTCCGCAGCCTGGACGGACGGGCCGTCAGCCCAGCCGCCACACCGTGGTGGTCTTGACGGCGGTGTCCTCCAGGTCGGCGACGACCGGCACCTGGTAGGCGGCGAGCGCGGTGAACCGCTCCCGGGGCAGGTAGGCCCGGCCGGGGTCGCCGACGATCACGGTGGCGCCGCGCGCGGCGGCCCGTTCCAGGAAGGGCAGGAAACGGGCGGCCATGGCCCGTTCGTAGAAGACGTCACCGGCGAGCACCACGTCGGCCGGGGCGCCGTCGCCGTCCACCAGGTCCACCAGGGCGGCCTCCACGCGCACGCCGTTGGCCTCGGCGTTGAGGCCGATGGCGGCCACCGCGTAGGCGTCGATCTCGGCGGCGCGCACGGACGCGGCGCCGCTCAGCGCGGCCGCGACGGCGACCACCCCGCCCCCGGCGGCCACGTCGAGCACCGCCCGCCCGGCCACCAGCTCGGGGTGGTCCAGCACGTGGCGGGCGACGGCCACCCCGCCCGCCCAGGCGAACGCCCAGAACGGCGGCGGCAGTCCGACCTCCCCCCGCGCCCGCTCGGTGGTCTCCCACAGGGTGATCGCGTCCTCGGCCATGTGCAGGCCGACCTCGGGGACGAACGGGACGGGCTTCAGCTCGGTCTCGCGCCGGATGAAGGCGAGGTCGGCCTCCGACGGGCGGCTCCCCGGTTGATCGGCCTCCGGCTGGTCGGTCTCCGCTTGATCGGTCTCCGACGGGTGGGTCTCCGGCTGGTCGGTCTCCGGCTTGAGAGTGCGCAACTCACTCGGCATCTCCGCAGCATAGGGCCCGCGCGGGGGTGCTCACGCCCGCCCGGCCGCCGCCCGGACGCGCCGGGCGAGCGAACCGGCACCCGCCGCGGCTACTGGAGGCCGGCCGCGGAGCAGGCGGCGACGTAGTCCGGCGTGCAGATCTGGGCGACGGTGTAGAGGCCGTCGGCGACCACGGTGGCCTTGACGTTGTCCTTGGTGAGCGCGACCGGGGCGATCAGGCCGGTCGGCACCTTGTCGCTGCTGCCGCTGGTCACCGTGGTCGGCACGAGGGCGCCGCCGATTTCCTGGCCGTAGGCCAGGTCGACGGCCAGCTGCGCGGCCACGTCGGCCTCCGACTTGAGGGGCTTGTAGACCGACATGGCCTGGGCGCCCGCCAGGATCCTCTGCACGCCGTCGAGTTGGAAGTCCTGGCCGGTCAGCGGGACACTCAGGCCGGACGCCTCGGGATCGGACGCGTTGGAGCCGACCGCGCTGGGTGCGGCAGTGCTGGGGTCGGCCGCGCTGGGATCGGCGGGCGAGCCGTTGGTCGTGATCGTCTCGCCGCCGTCAGCCGTGCCGTCCACCGCCGCCGCGGCCTGGCCCCGCAGTTCGCCGACCTTGCGGTTGTCGAAGGACACGTAGGCGTCGACCGGGCCCTGGGCGAGGCGGTCGTAGGCGACCACCCTGACGCCCGCGTCGTGCGCCTTCTGGATCGACGCCTGGATCGACTCGGCGTCCACCGCGTCCAGGATCAGCACCTTGGCGCCCTTCTTCACGGCGGCGTCGATCTGGGTCTGCTGGACGGCGGCGTCCTGGCCGGCGTTGTAGTAGTCGATCTGCGCGTCCGGCGCCAGCTCCTTGATCTTCTTCTCGATCAGCGGCCGGTCGAACTGCTCGTAGCGAGTCGTCCTGGCCTCCGGCAGCAGCAGGGCTATCCGCCCGGCTCCCCTCCCGGCCGCGGCCGGGAGGGGAGCCGGTCCGCCGCCGGAGCCGCCGCTGGACGACTGCGACGCGCTGTCGCAGGACGCCGCGCCCAGGCCGAGGGAAATCGCTGCGGTCACCGCGAGGACGCGGCGCAGCCCGATGCTCATGAGGATGCCTTTCCGATTGGTTGGGTCCACCCCTCTTTCGTTCGAGTCTGGGAACCTTCGGCCGCGACCACGATCCCGGTGCGCCGAATGGGTCTCAAGCCACCGTCGGCGGGTGTCCGTCAAAAGGCGTCCGCGAGGCGGAGGCTGGCGCGACGGCAGGCCCCGGGGCGGGGGCCAGTGGGTCGGGGGCCGGCGGGACGGCGGCCAGCGGGAGGGTCGCCGTGAGCCGGGCCCCGGACGGCGTCGGGGTGACGGCCAGGGTGCCGCCGTGGTGGCGGGCGATGTCGCGGGCGATCGGCAGGCCCAGGCCGCTGCCGCCCTCGTCGCGGCTGCGGGCGTCGTCGAGGCGGGTGAAGCGTTCGAAGACGCGCTCACGGTCGGCGGGCGGGATGCCCGGGCCGTCGTCCTCGACGTCCAGGACGGCCACGCCCCGGGCGCGGTCGGCGGCGAGCCGGACGTGGACGGCGCCCGCCGCGTGCCGGTCGGCGTTGTCGAGCAGGTTGGTGAGCAGCCGGCCGAGCCAGAGAGGAATGCCTTCGACGGCCACCGCGGGGGCCAGGTCGGTGGTGCGCCGGTGCGGGCCGGCCGGGCGGCCGAGCACGGTGGCGGCGACCAGCCCGGTGAGGTCGATCCGCTGCCGGGGCCGGTCCTCGGCGCCGCCCGCGTCGAGCCGGGCGAGCAGCAGCAGGTCGGTGGCGAGGCTCTGCAGCCGGTCGGTGTCCTGGAGCGCGCCGTGCACCAGTTCGGCCCGGACGGCCGGGTCGGGGTGGGTGTCGGCGACCTCCAACTGGGTGCGCAGCACCGCGAGCGGGCTGCGCAGTTCGTGCGAGGCGTCGGCGATGAACTGCCGCTGGCGCCGTCCGGAGGCCTCCAGCCGGTCGAGCATCGCGTTCATGGTGGCGGCCAGGCGGGCGATCTCGTCGGCGGTTCCGGGCTCGGGGACACGCCGGTGCAGGTCCCGCCCGGTGATCGCGTCGACCTCGGCGCGGATGGCCTCCACCGGCCGCAGCGCGTGCCCGGTCACCCGCCAGGTGACGACCACGCCGATGAGCAGCAGCAGCGGGCAGGCGACGGCGAGCGCGGCCTGGGTGGTGTCGAGTGCCTCGTCGGCGGCGCGCAACGAGGCGCCCGCGTAGACGGTGACCGGCCCGCCCGGGGTGTCGGCGGTGACGGCGGTGAGCCGCTGGCGGTGGTGGTCGTACAGCGGGTCGACGTCGTCGGTGGTGCGCGAGCCGGTGCGGTGGGCGGCGGTGAGGGCGGTCCGGCCGGCCAGGTTGGGGCTGGCGGCGAGGACGGTGCCATGGGCGTCGACGGCCTGGAGGAAGTCGGTGCCGTGGCCGGCGTGCAGGACGGGCGTCAGCCGCCCCTGGACGGCGAGTTGGGCGACGGACTCGGCCTGCTGCCGGGTGGCGGAGGCGGCGGAGGCGACCAGGTCGGCGTGCAGGGCGGTCAGCAGTCCGGCGCCGGCCAGGGCCAGGGCCGCGGCGAGCACCGTACCGGCGGCGGCGGTGGCCCGGGCGCGCACGGACCGGGGGACGAAGCGGCGCAGCGGGCGCGGGAGCCCGGGGCGGCGCGGCGGGCGCGGCGGGGTGGGGAGGCCGCGTATCGGGGTGAGGAGGCGGCGCAGCACTGCGAGGAGCCGGCGCGGGCACGGGCGCGGGCGCGGGCGCATCTCAGCCGCCGTCGGGGGCGAGCCGGTAGCCGGCGCCGCGCATGGTCTGGAGGGCGGCGCGGCCGAACGGGGCGTCGATCTTGCGCCGCAGGGCGTGGATGTGGACCTCGACGATGCTCGGGTCGGCGTCGTGGTCGGCGTCCCAGACGTGGTCGAGGATCTCCCGCTTGGAGACCACCGTCCCGGCGCGTGCGGCCAGGTACTCCAGGATCGCGAACTCACGGGCGGTCAGCTGGGTGGGGTGGCCGGCCCGGACGCAGGTGCGGGCGTTGGCGTCGAGGACCAGGTCGCCGAGGGTGTGCAGGCGCGGGCGCCGCTGGTCGACCCGGCGGTGCAGGGCGCGCAGCCGGGCGAGCAGCACGACGAAGGAGAACGGCTTGGACAGGTAGTCGTCGGCGCCGGTGTCCAGGGCCTCCGCCTCGTCCCATTCGCCGTCCTTGGCGGTGAGCATCAGGATCCCGGCCCGGCAGCCGCTCGCGCGCAGCCGGGCGCAGACCCGGTAGCCGTTGAGGCCGGGCAGCATGATGTCGAGGACGATCACGTCGTAGGGGTGACGGTCGGCGAGGGCGAGGCCTTCGGGCCCGTTGTGGGCGGTGTCGACGGTGTGGCCGTCGGCCTCCAGGCCGCGGCGCAGCGCGGTGGCCATCCGGCGTTCGTCCTCGACGACGAGTATGTGCATCCGTTCAGGGTGCCAGGTGGTTCCACGCGGTCCGTCGGCGGCTTAAGCGGGGGTTCAGGAACGGTCCGCCATGATCGCCGGGCGCGCCCGGGGGGATCCGGGCGCGCTGAGCAGCCGAGGCAAGGAGAACGCCCGATGAGCGATGCTACGTCGTCCACCACCCCGCTCCCGGAGGACCCGGAAGGCCCGGCGGACCCGGAGCAGGCTTCGCAGGCGCAGCCGCAGTCGAAGCGGCCCCGGGCGGCGCGGCTGCGCGGTTGGGCGGGCGGACGGGAGCGCCGGATCGCCGCCGGGGTGGCCGCCGTCGCGCTGATCGGCGCGGGCGGGCTGGTGGCGCTGGCGGTCGCGCACGAGGAGCACGGGCGCGGGGACCACCGCGGGCTGAGCCGGGCCGAGGGCGGCTCGTCCGACGAACACGGTGGCCGCAACGGCGGCGGCAACGGCGGCGGCCGCAGCGCGCACGACGGGACCGACGGGACCGCCAGGAGCGCCGGGAGCGACCGGGGCGAGGGACACGCCAAGCGCGGCCGGACCGCCCCCGCCCCGCTCCCCTCCCTCGCCGCCTCGACCGCGCTGGAGAAGGCGCAGGGCGCCGTCCCCGGCGGGCGGGCCGAGTCGCTGCGGCGCGTCGCCCAGCAGGGCGGCTCCGCCGCCTGGGCCGTGGTGGTCGTGGGCCCGGACGGCGTGCGTCACCTGGTGACCGTGGACGGCACCAGCGGTGAGCTGACCGGGAACACGGTCGTCGACGGGTCCGGGCGCTGACGTGGCCCGGCACGCGACGACGATCCGGCACGCGACGACGGCCCGGGCCGCGACGATGACACGGGTCGCGGCCCGCCCAGACGCCCTGGCCGGGGGCACCCCTGCCGAGGGAGCCCCGGCGGGGGCCAGCAAGGTCCCGGCGGTGGACGGCTGGTTCTGGCTGGTGAAGGTGCTGACCACCGGTATGGGCGAGACCCTGTCGGACTTCCTGGCGCACACCGTCGGCCCGGTGCCGGCGGTTGCGGCGGCCGGGCTGTTGCTCGCCGTGGCGCTGCTGGTCCAGCTGCGGCTGCGCCGCTGCGTGCCCTGGGTGTACTGGGCGGTGGTGGTGCTGGTCAGCGTGTTCGGCACGATGGTCGCCGATGTCGCGCACGTCGCGCTGGGCGTGCCGTACGCGGTGTCGGCGGGCGGGCTGGCGGTGGCGCTGGCCGCGCTGTTCGTGCTCTGGCACCGGGTGGAGGGCTCGCTGGCGATCGACCGGGTGACCGGGCTGCGCCGGGAGCTGTTCTACTGGGCCGCGGTGCTGCTGACCTTCGCCCTGGGCACGGCGCTGGGCGATCTGACGGCGGCCACGCTGCGCGCCGGGTACTTGCTGGCCGGTCTGGGCTTCGCCGTGCTGATCGCTGTCCCGGCGGTGGCGGCGCGGGCCCGCTGGGTGGGCCCGGTGGCCGGGTTCTGGTGGGCGTACGTGCTGACCCGGCCGCTGGGCGCCTCGTTCGCGGACTGGCTGGGCGTGGGCGCCGACCGGGGCGGCCTCGGGCTGGGCACCGGCCCGGTGAGCCTGGCACTGGCGGTGCTGATGGTGGCCGCCCTCGGCCTGGCGGCCCGGGCGCGCCGGCGGCGGAGGGCGGCTGGACGCTCCGCCGCCTGACCGTCTACATTGTTGTAGACGCTGGAGGCGTAGGGCATCACCCCCCGGACAGCCCTACGCCTCCGGCCTCGCAGGCCCCACGCCCCTGGGCCCCACGCTCACCCAGGCCCCAGGACTGCGGGCCCCCTCCGGCCTCACCCCCGCTCGTCGACCACCCGCCGGATCTTCCCGACCGAGCGCTCCAGCGCGTACGGCTCCACCACCTCGACCGCGACCGTGACGCCCACCCCGTCCTTCACCGCCCGGACGATCGCCTCCCGCGCCGCCGCCCGCTGCTCGGCCGGGGCGTCCGGCCTCGCCTCGACCCGGACGGTCATGTGGTCCAGCCGCCCCTGCCGGGTGAGCCGCAGCTGGAAGTGCGGCGCGACGCCCGGGGTCCGCAGCAGCACCTCCTCGATCTGGGTCGGGAAGACGTTCACCCCGCGCAGGATGATCATGTCGTCGCTGCGCCCGGTGACCTTCTCCATCCGCCGGAAGGCCGGCCGCGCGGTGCCGGGCAGCAGCCGGCTGAGGTCGCGGGTGCGGTAGCGGATGACCGGCAGCGCCTCCTTGGTGAGCGAGGTGAAGACCAGCTCGCCGCCCTCGCCGTCGGGCAGCACCTGGTCGGTGAACGGGTCCACGATCTCCGGGTAGAAGTGGTCCTCCCAGATGTGCAGCCCGTCCTTGGTCTCCACGCACTCCTGCGCCACCCCGGGGCCGACCACCTCGGAGAGGCCGTAGATGTCGACGGCGTGCAGGTCGAGCCGGTCCTCGATCTCGCGCCGCATCTCCTCCGTCCACGGCTCGGCGCCGAAGATGCCGATGCGCAGCGAGGTGCTGCGCGGGTCGACGCCCTGCTTCTCGAACTCGTCGAGCAGGGTGAGCAGGTAGGAGGGGGTGACCATGATGATCTCGGGACGGAAGTCCTGGATCAGCTGCACCTGCCGGGCCGTCATGCCGCCGGAGGCCGGGATGACGGTGCAGCCGGCCCGCTCGGCGCCGTAGTGCGCGCCCAGCCCGCCGGTGAACAGCCCGTAGCCGTACGCGATGTGCACCTTGTGCCCGGGCCTGCCGCCGGCCGCGCGGATCGACCGGGCGACCACGTCGGCCCACATCGACAGGTCGTGCTCGGTGTAGCCGACGACGGCCGGGCGCCCGGTGGTGCCGCTGGAGGCGTGGATCCGGCGGACCTGCTCCATCGGGACGGCGAACATGCCGAACGGGTAGCCCTCGCGCAGGTCGGCCTTGGTGGTGAAGGGGAAGCGGGCGAGGTCGGCCAGGGTGCGGCAGTCCTCGGGGCCGACGCCGGCCGCGTCGAACTTGCGGCGGTACAGCTCGACGTTGTCGTACGCGTGGCGCAGGGTGGCCCGGAGGCAGGTGAGCTGGTGGGCGCGCAGCTCGTCGACGCCCATCCGCTCGCCGGCGTCCAGCAGCGCGGGCGGGATCGGCTCACCCAGGCGCCGGGCGGGCTTTTCGCCACGGCCGGGCTCTTCACCGCAGGCGGGCTCTTCGCCGTACGGGCTCGGGGCGGGTGCGCTGCCGGTCATCGTCGCTCCTCCGCAGGTCGGCCGGGACGGGTGCACCGACCGATCGTTCGGTCAGGACGACTCCCACGCCAAGTAACCCAGCGCCCGTACCGGCTGTCAAGGGGTCGCACACCGGATCCGGAATGCGAAGTTCCGACCACTTCGGGTGGAGATCGGGCACCCACCTTGGCTGGCCGATATGAAAATCATTACAGAAGTTTGACCCGTGCACGGCATCACCCGGCCCGACCGCGTGGTTCAGTAGTGCGGTTTCTCCCCCGCACCCCGGAGTGATCACCGTGCCCACGACTCCCGCCCTGGTCAGCGCGCTGCGCGAACTCGGCGACCGACCCGCCGTCGTCGCCGACGGGCGCGCGATCAGCGGCATCGGCCTGCTGCTCGGCGTCTCCCCGCCGGGCGGCCTGCCCCGGACCCTCGCCCAGCGCGTCGCCGCCCACGCCGCGCTGCCGCCCTCCGCCGCCCGCACCGCCGAACAGCGGCTGCGGCACTGGGCAGGCGTCCTCGGCCCGCCGCCCATCCGGCACACCGTGCTCCACCCCGCCACCGACCTCGCCGTCGAACTCGCCCTCGCCACCCTGCTCGCCGGCGGCACCGTCCACTGCGGCGACCCCCGGCAGGACCCCGAGCAGCAGCTCGTCGACCTCGCCGCCAGCGCCACCACCCACCTCAGCCTCCCCTCCACCCTGCTGTGGCGCCTCAGCCGCCGCCCCGACCTCGCCGACCACGACCTCGGCGCCCTGCGGCTCGTCCTGCACGTCGGCCCCGAACCCCGGCAGGACGACGTGTACGCCGCCGTCGACGCGCTCGGCGCCGTCCTCGCCCACGTCCGCGCCCCGCACAGCCACGCCGAAGCCGCCGACCGGCGACTGCGCACCGCCGCCGACGCCGCCGACGCCATCGCCTGGAAACACGCCATAGGCGTCACCGCCGAACAGGTCCAGGCCTTCGGCACCCACCTCGACCACGCCGTCCTGTCCGCACTGCTGCTGACCCTCCAGCAGAGCGGCGTCCTCACCGACCCCGGGCGCGGACACACCGAGGCCGAGATCCTCGCCGCCGCCCTCGTCACCCCCGCCCAGCGGCCCCGGGTCGGCCGCTGGCTCGACGCACTCACCCGACACGGCCTGATCACCCGGCACGACGACGTCCACTACGGCCGACCCGAACTCACCGCGGCCGAGGTCCGGGAGGCCTGGCGGCCCGCCGTCGAGACCTGGAACGACGGGCTCGGCCCGGTCGCCGCCCTGGACCGGATCCGGCGCGGCGCACTACGGCTGCCCCGGCTGATCACCGGCGAGGAGGCACCCCGCCCGGCCGCCGCCCCGATCCGCTGGACGGCCGCCCGCGGCTACCTCGGCGCCGCCCTCGGCGCGCTGGTCCGCGGCCTCGCCGAGACCCACGACGGGCCACAGCCGCTGCGCATCCTCGAACTCGGCCAGGACGACGCCGACTCCACCGTCACCCGGGCCCTCGCCACCCGGCCCCGCCCCGGCGCCGACCACCACCAGCTGCCCGACGGCGGCCGCTACGACCTCGTCGTCGCCACCGTGACCGGCCACCCGGACACCGCCGTCCCGGAGCTGGTCGACCTGCTCGCGCCCGGCGGGCAGCTGCTGCTGCTCGCGCCCACCGGCGAACAGCTCGACCTGCTGATCACGGGGGACGCCGAGGCCGGCGCCGACTCCCCGGCCTCCCCGGGATCCCCTGCCGCCGCGGTCTCCGCCGCCCCCGCCGCCCCCGCCGCCCCTGCCTTCCCGGCGCTCCCCGCCGAGCGCTGGCGGGCCGCCCTCACCGCCGCCGGCTGCCCGACCGTCCTCGCGCTGCCCGAGGACGGGCACCCGATGGGACTGCTCGGGCAGCGGCTGCTCGCGGCGCGGATGCCCTGAACCGCCGCTACCATCGGGCCGTGCCCGACTCCCCCGTGCAGTTCCTGCGGCGCTTGCCGCCCTTGCGCCCCTTCCAGCCCCAGCGGCGGCCGCGGTCGCTCCGGTCCAAGGCCTCCCTGGCCTCCCTGTCATCCCTGGCCTCCGTCTGCTCCATCGCCTCCCGCTCCTCGATCGCCTCCGTCTGCTCGATCGCCTCCGTCGGGTCCGTCGGCTCGGTGCTGTCGATCGGCTCGGCCGGCTCCGTCCTCTCGATCGGGTCGGCCGGCAGCGTCCTCTCGGTCGGGTCCGCCGGCAGCGTCCTGTCCCTCGGGTCGGCCGGCTCCGTACTCAGCGCCCTGTCGGCCGGCTCCCGGCTGAGCCTCGGCTCGCTGCTCTCCGCCCGTTCCCGCTGGTCGGTACGGTCCCGGCGGCCCGGCGGCGGGCGGCCCGTGGCCGGGCCGTGAAGCCCGGGTCGTGCACCACCACCCGATGCGTACCATTTCGATACCGAAGCCTGGATGAGCTGCAAGGATTCTCGCCCACCGGGCCCACCCCCGGGTAGGCTCCGCTTGTCCTCCGGCCCTGGCGCAGGCGGCCCCGCGCCGCCGTGCCGCGTTCCGGGGGTGTCACACCCCCCGCGGGCCATTCGGTGGGCACCGCGCACTCGACACCGCGCGCCAGGGCAGTCGCGCGAACGGCGAAGGGCATCGCATTGGCGGATCGGCTCACCGGAGGAGACTCCTCGCTGCTGCGGCGGATCAACGCGGCGGTCACGCTTCGGGCGCTGCGGACCGGCCACTCCGTGACCCTCACTCAGCTCGTCGGCGAGACCGGGCTCTCCCGCCCGACCGTCGAGGGCGTCATCGAGGGTCTGGTCGAAACCGGGCTGGTCGCCGAGGTCGACCAGCCCAAGGAGGACGGCCAGCCCGGCACCGGCCGGCGCGGCCGACCGGCCCGCTGGTTCCGCTTCCGCGCCGAGGCCGGGCACATCCTCGGCATCGAGGTCGGCGTGCACGACATCCGCGTCATCCTCGCCGACCTCACCGGCGAGGTGGTGGGCAGTCACTTCAAGCCGGTCGACGAGACCCTGGACGCCGAGGACCGGCTCGCCGCCGTCCGCACCGCCGTCGCCGAGGTCCTGCGCAAGGCCGGCATCTCCCGCGACAACCTCTGGGCCGTCGGCATCGGCACCCCCGGCATCGTCGACCGCGACGGCACCATCCAACTCGGCACCGCCATGCCCGGCTGGACCGGTCTCGACCTCGGCGCCCGGCTGCGGCGCTCCTTCCGCTGCCCCGTCCTGATCGAGAACGACGCCAACCTCGCCGCCATCGCCGAACACTGGCAGGGCGCGGCGGTCGGCGCCGGCGACGTCGTCTTCGTCATGGCCGGCCTCAGCCCCGGCGCCGGCTCCCTCATCAACGGCAGGCTGCACCGCGGCCACGGCGGGGCGGCCGGCGAGATCGGCGCCCTCCACCTGCTCGGCCAGGAGGTCACCCCCGAGCGCCTCCTCTCCACCACCGGCAAGCCGCTCAACCCGCTCGACGAGGCCGCCGTCGCCCGCGTCCTGCGGCTCGCACGGGAGGGCGACGAGGTGGCGAAGGTCGCCATGGACCGCTTCCTCACCCGCCTGGTCCAGGGCGTCGCCGCGCTCGTCCTCGCCATCGACCCGCAGCTCGTCGTGATCGGCGGCTGGGCGGCCGGCCTCGACGGCGTCCTGGAACCGCTGCGCGAGCGCCTCGCCCAGTTCACCCTCCGCGCCCCCGAGGTGGCGCTCGCCGCGCTCGGCTCCGAGGTCGTGGCGATGGGCGCGCTGCGCGTCGCCCTCGACCACGTCGAGGACCAGCTGTTCGCCGTCGACCCGCCGACCACCGGCAACGGCCGCGCCTGACGGTCCCGGACCTCAGCCCGGGACCGGTCCCGGGCTGAGGTCCGAACTCAGCTCCGCCCGGACAAATCCGCCCGCACAAATCCGCCCACACAACGACCGAGGCCCGGACGCCGGTCGGGCGTCCAGGCCTCGGCCTGAGGGTGTCGGAAAAGTGGTTCAGGAGGCGGTGCGGACCTCGGCCGCAGCGCCGACCGGGGTGACCTCGACCAGCCCGGTCGAGCCGAAGGTCAGCTTGCAGGTGTCGGCCCGGTAGGTGGCGACGGCGAGCGCCACCAGGCGGCCGGCCGACGCGTACTGGGTGGTCATCACCAGCACCGGCGAGCCGGGCGGGCGCTCCAGCAGGGCGCCCTCGGCGGCCTCGGCGACACCCAGCTCGACCGCGCGGGACTCGCCGTCCACCTCCAGCCGCTCCAGCTGGCGCAGCACCGAGCGGGCCCGGTCGCTCTCGGCCCGGAAGCCGGGCAGGTGCGGCAGCGCGGCGGCCGGGACGTGCAGCGACTCGGTGGCCACCGCCCGGCCCTCCACCAGGCGAACCCGGCGGACGGTGTGCACGGTGGCGCCCTCGGCGATACCGAGGCCCTTGGCCAGCTGCGCCGGGGCGGGGGCGGTGGTGCAGTCGACCGTCCGCCACGCGTGGTTGCGGCCGACGCCGGGCCAGCCCTCCTCCTGCCGGTTGACCGGGACGCCGACCCGCGGGGCGGCGATCAGGGTGCCGATCCCCCGGCGGCGCACCAGGCGGCCCTCCAGCTCCAGCTGGTCGAGGGCCTGCCGCAGGGTCGCCCGGGCGACCCCGAAGCGGGCGGAGAGCTCGCGCTCGTTGGGCAGGACCTGGCCGGTGGAGAACTCCGAGTCGATGGCCCGCAGCAGCACCGTGCGCAGGTGCCAGTACTTCGGTTCCGGCACCGCCGAAAGCTGTCCAGTCGTCCCCACCGTGTCCTCCACCCTGCTTGTCCACCCTGCGGTAAGGAGGTCGGATCCCGAGCCCGCTGTCCGCGGATGCGGCAGGTGGGAGAGCGGGCTTTTATCCGTCCTTCTTTATTAAAGGTCTTTGCAGTAAGCGACCCTAGGGGCATCGTCCGGAGATGGTCAAGACCAATGGCGCGGCTTGGTGCGACTGTCGCACACATTCATGCCGCGTTCACGTCATCCCACAGCCGGTGCGCGTCACGCTTCGGCGCAGGCCCCGGCACTCGGTAGGCTGCCCGGGTGATCGTGGTGACGAGTGTGAACGTGAACGGAATCCGGGCGGCAGCCAAGAAGGGCTTCGTCGAGTGGCTGGCCGGCACCGAGGCGGACGTGGTCTGCCTCCAGGAGGTGCGCTCCGAGCCGGAGCAACTGCCCGTCGAACTGCGCGACCTCGACGGCTGGCACGCGGTCTGGGCCCCCTCCGTCGCCAAGGGCCGGGCCGGCGTCGCAGTCCTGTCCCGCCAGGAGCCGCAGCGGACCGTCATCGGATTCGGGTCCGAGGAGTTCGACAACACGGGCAGGTACGTCGAGATCGACCTGCCGGGGCTGACCGTCGCCAGCCTCTACCTCCCCTCCGGCGAGGTCGGCACCGAACGCCAGGACGAGAAGGAACGCTTCATGGCGGAATTCCTCGTCCACCTCACCGCCCTCCGCACCCGCGCCGCCGCCGACGGCCGCGAGGTCGTCGTCTGCGGCGACTGGAACATCGCCCACCGCCCCGAAGACCTCAAGAACTGGAAGGCCAACCAGAAGTCAGCCGGCTTCCTCCCCGAAGAACGCGCCTGGCTCTCCCGCGTCTACGACGAAGCCGGCTACGTCGACGTCGTCCGCACCCTCCACCCCGACCGCACCGGCCCCTACTCCTGGTGGTCCTACCGCGGCCGCGCCTTCGACAACGACTCCGGCTGGAGGATCGACCTAATTATCGCTACTGGAATCCTCGCTAAGAAGTGCGTCGAGGCCTACGTCGAACGCGCCGCCACCCACGCCGAGCGGTGGTCCGACCACGCACCGGTCACGGCAGTGTTCGATCTGAACAACTAGGCAGCAGAAACTGGTTCGACAGAATCAAGAGGCGGCCCCGACGCGGGGCATTCCACACGTCGGGGCTTCCTCTCGGTAGCAAATACGCCAGCGGCGAAGGAAGTCGCACGGCACTCCCGGAGTGGATTTTTCAGCAAAGCGATTCACGTGACCCTGCTTCCACAAGCGAAGCACCTGTCCGCCCCAGATCAGCTCCCCCGACGATCCAGACCTGAACATCCCTCTAGATACGGCCACCGCCCGCAACCCCTTGACCCCCAGTCAAGGGGTTCAACTATTGTCGGCAGCCGAGACCTCAAGGTCTCGGCTTCTTTGTTGCTCAACTATCCCGAGGAGCAAGTGAGTTGGAAACTCTCAGCGGAAGTGGCACCATAGAATGCTGACGGTGACTCAGTGTTTACTTTGCACACAAGCGTCCGCTTTCGCCCATCAGCGTTCATGAGCGCTCATCCCGCGTGGTCCCAAAATGGTCCCCAGGCCGACCACCCCACCGCAGCTACTGCCGGTGAGCGATATCTGTCGCCCCTTCAGCAAGCACCACCGTGCGATCCCGACAGCCGCTTCGCCGACGGCGTCGGCCGGCTCGCGGGGCCGACTCCTGCGAGCGGATCACGGTCGCTTACCCACCGACTACGGATTGTGATCTTCCGGGCGGTGTGTCGTCTTGAGCGTGTCTTCGCCGTCTGATTCTGAGTGCTTCGCGCACCGCCCCGCGCGCTCTGCCGCCAAACCCGACACTGCAGTCACTCTTGCCCCAGAGTCACCACCCAGTCCAAGAGAAGGGGAAGCTCATGGGACAGCGTGCGCAGCGGGGTCGGGCGTACCGGCGGTGTGGTTGTTCGGACGGGCACGGGAGGCAGTTGGGTCCGTGGTGTGCGCGGTTGCTGGAGGAGGCGGGCCACGGGTCGTGGACGTACTGCGTCGACCTGACCCCGGAGGACGGGAAGCGAAAGACCCGTCGGCGGGGTGGGTTCGCCAGCCGCGCGGAGGCGATCCGGGAGATGAGGGCGGTGCTGGACGGTGAGCTGCGCGGCGTGTACGAGGACCGCCGCGTGACCGTGGCGAGTTTCCTGCGGCAGTGGCTGGCGGTGAAGAAGGAGGAGGAGCTCGCGCCGAACACGTACGCCGGCTACGAGGCGTGTGTGGAGCGGGACCTGATCCCCGCCTTCGGCCACTACCGTCTCCCGGACCTGCGCCCCAAGCACATCGCGCGCTGGATCGCCACCCAGCGCAAGGCCAAACGCGGCAAGACCACCGTCTACCGGATCGTCTCCACCCTTCACAACGCCCTCAACCACGCGGTGCGCTCCTGGGGGCTGCGCTACAACCCGGCCAAGCACTCCGTCCCGGCCAGGCCCCGCGCCGCCGAGCGCAGCTGCTGGACCCCCGACGAGGCCGCCGCGTTCCTGCACCACAACGCCGAGCACTACGCCGATCAGCTTGCCGATCTGTTCGAGGTCATGCTCGGCACCGGCATGCGCCGCGGCGAGGTCCTCGCCCTGCACTGGTCCGACGTGCACCTCATGGACCGTAAGCTCTACGTCCGCTGGACCCTCGCCGCCATCGACAACGGCAAGATCCACCTCCGCGAGCCCAAGACCGAGGCCGGCCGCGCCTGGACCAGCCTCTCCCCCAGAGTCATGGCATCCCTCCACCGCCAGGCCGCGATCCAGATGGGCGCCCATCCCGACGGCCGGCTCGAAGGCCTCGTCTTCGGCCGCCCGGGTGGAACGCCGCTGCGGCCCCAGTGGGTCCTCGACCAGCTCCGCAAACGCACCGGCGACCTCGACCTGCCGAAGATCGGCCTGCACGACCTGCGACACACCGCAGCGAGCATCATGATCGCCGAAGGCATCCCCGTCGCCGTCGTCTCCAAGACCCTGCGCCACGCCACCCTGGCGACCACGATCAACCTCTACGGCCACCTCTTCAAGGACTCCGCCGACCAGGCCGTCAACGCCCTCGCCCGAGCACTCGACCAAGCCCAGGCAGGCCGGCTCCGGGCCGTCCCTCATGGCGACGACGACCTGCCGCTCGCCGCATAGCCGCCCGGTCGGTCACCCGACCTGCCGTGCCGGGCCGAAAGTGCCCCGTCGGCCTTCCTCCCCGGTTGCCGCGGACGGTGGGCGGAGGCACCCAAGGTGCCTCCGCCCACCGTCCGGCGTGGGCTCGGCCGGTTAGCGGCGGAAGCCGCGGTGGGGGTCGCGGGCCGTGACGTTCCCGAACGGTTCGAACCACGCCTGCGCACGAAGGTCCCCCACACCGAGCTGCCGGTTGGCGTCGCCGTCGGGATCCTCGATGCCGTCGAAGCGGGAGCTGTAGAGCATGAGGACATCGGTGTCCTGGAAGAACATGTCCGTGCAGGCACCGAAGTCGTAGTCGTCGCGGTGAACCGGCAGCGTGCTGTGCGCGCCGTCCCCGGTGCCGTCTGAGTCGTCCCCGAGTTCATCGGCGCTGTCGCCAGCGTCGTCGATGGCAAGGTGCAGGGCGAGTTCCTCAGCGGTGCAGGTCGGCCGCGGCCAGTGGCCTCGTTCGAGGTCGTCGGCGAGGTCGTCGGCGGCGCGGGCGAAGCGGCGCCGCCACTGGAGGTCGGTAGCGAAGGTCAGCTTCGGCAGCCGCGGGAACACACCCCAATTGCCCTCGTGCTCGTCCGGGACGAGGCGCCCGTCACCGAGTTCCTCAGCGTCCTCGTACGCCTCGTCGGCCAGCAGCGACAGCGCGGTGTGGAGGAGGTCGGCCGTGCGGGGAGTCAGCTGCCACAAGCAGCTCTCTTCCTCGCACTCCGGGTCCTCGCAGTGCGGAGGCTCCACAGGGAAGAGCGCCACGAAATCGGGAAGTTCCTCCCCACGGCTGTGCTCAGGGGACTCCCCGGCCTTGGCGGCACGCGGGCCGGGGCCGAAGTCCGCCACGACCGGCTCCACACTCCACTCGGCGACCTCGTCGCCCTTGTCCCACCGCAGCAGAGAAAGATGGCTGCGATCGGTCAGGGCGTCCGCCCCGTCGACGTCGGCAGGCGGGTCCGCGAGCCACATCACCGCGCCGACCACGTCGTACGGATCGTCATCGTCGAGCTGATCGGCCGGCATCGGTTCCCATCCCTGTTCGCCCGCGGCGTCCAGCAGGGCCTGCCGGTCGTGGACGTGGAACTCGCGGAGCGAAGTGATCCGTACGACCTGGCCCGGAAGGTCCCTCAACCGAGCCTTACCCCGCGCGGGGCCGCCGGATTCCGCGGCCTCGTCGTTGTCGCCGCCCTCGCTGTCCGCGCCGTCGTCCTGGCCCGGGTCCTCATGCGCGGATCCTTCGGGCCAGGCGATGAGCGTTCCAGCGGCGACCGGCCAGGTGCCGGAGAGCACGTGGGCCACGGCCTGCCGGAGTGAGGATGCCGGAGCGTCCGGCAACTGCCCGCACAGCCCGTCCACGGACTCGGTGTGCAGGACACCGGCCGCCCGCCTCAGGGTCCGGCGCAGCAGTTCGGCCGCGCGGTGGGCGAGTTCGGGGTCACGGCAGGTGAGGACAGCCTGGAGCGAGTCGGGGCCGTCGTCGTGGGAGAGGAGCGCGAGGACGCGGCTCTTGCTGGGGGTGTGTTCGCACAGGAAGTCGCGGGGTGAGGCGGCGAGTTGGTGCTCGGGCATGCGGGGAACTCCGGTGCGGTGAGGCACGCCGCAGGCACGCGGCGTGGTAGATGGTGGAGTTCCGCTGGTGGGCGCGTTGCTGACGCACCTCCGGACGGTAAAGAAGACAATCGGCCGAGGCTGGTTCCGCCGATGCTGTCGGCGGCCCGGACCTGGTCCTGCCGGACACCGTACCCGAGCCGCCGGGGAGTTGTCCCCCGCGATGACGCTACGCGACCGGCGGCGCGGCACAGCATCCCGGGCAGCCGCAGCCCCCGGAGGGACTCCCTGGCGCGTGGCCGCCTGTGGACGGCGGCGGAGGGACAGCGGCACGGGTGTCAGTGGGAACGGCTAGCGTGCCAGCATGCCGTCGACTACCGCCGCAGTCCGCCTTGTCCCGCTCGGCCACACGTTTACCCCGGAGATTCCGCTCGGACCTGCCGGGAACCTCCTCCTCACCTGCTACGCCACGGCGTCCGGTAAGGGCAAGCTCCACGGCGACGAAGCCTGCGGCACGCTGCGGTCGGCGCCCTCCGTCCGCAGCGCCAAGATCCCGCTGGGCGAGGCTGTGGGACGGCTGTGCCGGACCTGCCGCTGACCTCTTCCCACCGACAGTCCGATCCTCAGGCTCCTGGCGGCGGTCATCGACATCGGCACCCTCAAGATCTGGCTCGACCGCGAACCCGACTCGGAGGAGGGGAAGGCGGAGGAAGAAGATGCCGCCCTCGCCCTGGCCATCGGCGAGTACCCCCCAAGCAGTACGGGTGAGCCGTCGGACGAGACGGACGGCGAAGCCGAGGAACAGGAAGAGGACTTCGACGACGAGGCCTGGGAGCGCTACTCCCGTGCCCATGAGACGCGATGCCACCACCATGAGCACTGGCGGCACCTGCACACCGTCCTGCTCAGGAGCAACAATGCCCTCCAGGCGTTCCCCGTCCTGCGGCCCTGGGCCGAGCCGTTGCAGGCCCGGCTCGCCGAAGTCCTCGACGAGGAGCGCAGGGCTTTCGCGACCCTGGTACAGCCGGTCCCGCTGGTGGAGGCCGTGGTGGTCAGACTGCTCCCGGACCCGGAGTTCACACCGGGCCCGGAGCTCACGGGCCTTGGCACCGATGCGACCAGGGTGATGCGACGCGCCTGGCACCGGGCATCCTGGTCGTGGTACCGCTTGGAAGACAACGACATCACAGTGTCCTCCGTGGTGGACGACGCGTTCGGCCGCCGCCGTAAGGGCCGTCCGGAGGCCGAGGCCGCGTTCGAGCGGCTCGTCGCAGGCTGGATCTCCGAAGCCCGCAAGCAGGCCGTCCTGCACGGCGAAGCCCCGCGGCAACTCGTCGCCGTCAAGGTCCCCCCAGTCGAGAAAGACACCTACGAGGAACGGGCGCACGATCCGCTGACCGCGTGGGAGGCAGCCGTCATCTCCACCTACCAGATCGCGGCCGACTGGCCAGCCGGCACGGTGGCACTACTCGTCCCGCACCTCATCGGCGAACACCTCATCTCAGGGGCCACCGGCGCCATGCCGGTCACCCGACTCACCGTGCCGGACTCCGCGCTCCCCGTACAGGCACTGCTCCAAGCCTGGCAACCGGAGACGGACGACGAGGAATAGAGAAGTGGGCCCGGGAACGGCAGGCGGCATGGCTGCGCCCGGCAGGCCCCACTGCCAAGGGCGATCACGACGACGCCGCCTGCTGGAACGCGCTGGGCCAGGCCGTCGGGACTGCGTGGTCGGCGTGCGGGGCGCCCCGGGAAGCGGGAGGGCACCGAAACCCTCGCCAGGGATCGGTTGAGGCTAGATCGACACCTGGGGCAACGACCGCACAATGTGTGACTTGTGCCACATTCAAACCCCATTGCCACTCCCGCTGGACTTATCGCGACCCCTTCTGCCCGCCTCGCGAGCAGCCACACTGCCCCCAAGATAGCTGCGCAGCATTACTGCGCATCAGATGGCGTGCGCCGCCAGGCCTTTTCGGGGTCCCACTGAACACGGTCGACCGTTGCTATCGTTCGACACGACCAACCGCAGCGTGCACTCGGCCGCGGAGACCTAACACCAGGGATAGTGCGCAGTATCACTGCGCAGCTGAGAGGTAGAGGCTGCGACACCATGAAGTCATTCATCAAACTGCTGGAAAAGGCGATGGAGAACACCGGTACTACGCTCCGGCTGTGTCTGCTGATGCTCGTCGCCGCGGCGGCTTACGCCGTCAGCCAGTTCAAGTAACCGATTCGGAAAACGAGGAGGACCCCCGTGGAGACCAGCGCACCGGAAAGCCGTGATGCGGAGCTCGCTGACCGGCTCTGGCGAGCCTACGCGCCCTACCAGCGGGGCCGGAACGGCTTCCGCGATCTCACACTGATGCTGGCGGTCCTGCTACTCGCGCGGCTCATCGAGACGGCGGAGCCGCAGGACGAGCTCGTGATGCGGTGGGACCGCGCCGTCGCGGACGCCCGGTTCCGCGGCTCGCCGCTGCGCGACCTGCGTGCTGCGCTGGACAGCGTCCGCCGGAGCAGGGGACTCGGCCTCACCGTCGACCTGCTCGACGGTGAAGGGCCGGACGACGTGCCGTGGGCGGTGCCCTTCCTCGAAGCCCTGGGCCACCGTCCAGGCTCCGAAGCCAACTTGGCCGAGGTCGCCGAGCTGCTCATCGAGCGCCAGTCTCAGGAGACCGACGTCTCGGCAGGCGAGTTCTACACACCGCGGGAGGTGGTCCGACTGGTCGTCGACCTGGCGGAGCCGCAGGCCGGGGACCGGATCTTCGACCCGGCCTGCGGGACCGGCGGCTTCCTGACGGAGGCGGCGCAGCGGATCTCCGGACACGGTGGCCTCGGCGGTACCTCCTTCGAGGCATACACCACAGATCTTGGCGCCCCGCGGCTGGCGACAGTGAACCTCGCCCTGCACGGGGTGGACCAGCCCGTGGTGCGCGCCTCCGATCCGGCAATGCTTCTGCAGAGCAGGGGATACGGTCTGGCCGACGTGGTGATGAGCAATCCGCCATTCAACCAGCGCGCCATGAACCTCGACCACGTCGGCCTGCCCCCCGACTCCAGCGCCAACTACGCCTGGCTGCAGCTCGCCTGGAGCCGGCTGAGCGAGCACGGGACCGCCGCGGTGATCATGCCGCCGAGCGCCGCCTGGTCCGGCGGCGCCGATGAGACACACCGTCAGAACCTGGTCGCCCAAGGCGCCGTCCTCGGCATCATCGCGCTGCCGGCGAACCTGTTCCCCGCCACCACCGTCGCCGTGCACATCTGGTTGCTCGCCCGAAACAAGTCCGGCCGACTTCCGGTGGGCGAGGCGGACTCCGTCCTCTTCGTCGATGCCAGCCAGCTCGGTTCCCCAACGCCCCGGAAGCCGCGCGCACTGACCCCCGCCGACATCGAGCGCATCACCAGCCGGTTCCGCGCATGGCTGCAGTCCCCGGGCGCGGTGGCGGACGAGCCGGGGTTCTCTCGCTCGGTCGGATACGACGAGATCACGGCGAACGCCGGAAACCTTGACCCCCGCCTGTACGTCGCCCCCACGCGGGAGCGACCAGCCGCGGCGCTTGACCTGGACAACACACTCGACGAGCTGCACGGGCACGCGCTGGCGACCGCTGAGTCGGTCAGCGAGCTCAGCGAACTCGCCGACAGGTGCGAGCGGTTGACCGGCAATGAAGAGGAACCTCCGCTGCTGACACTCCGGGACGCGGTCAACGGTGCCCCCGGGAACACCAAGGCGAACCGGCTCCTCGCCGGCCCCTCCGGAAGCCTCATCCGAGCCGACGACTATGTGCAGGGCGGCGGGGTCCCAGTCGTGATGCCCAAGGACCTGACTGACAGTGGCTTCAACACGACGGACATCAGGTACATCACCGAGGCCCAGGCCGAGAGACTGGAGCGCTTCCGCCTCCGCCGCGGCGACCTCGTCGTGGCCCGCCGAGGTGAGCTCGGCCGGTGCGCAGTAGTCCGCGAGGAACAGCACGGCTGGGTCTGCGGCACGGGCTGCTTCCTGCTCCGCCCCCACCCCGCGCTCAACCCTGACTACCTTGCCGCCTACCTGCGCAGTGCCCAGGCACGCGACTGGCTTGACAACCATTCCACCGGCAGCATGACCATGAAGACCATCTCGCTCCCCATCCTCGCCGACCTCCCCGTCGTCCTGCCTGACCTTGCCACTCAGCAAACCATCGCCAGCCTGATGACCCGTCTGGACATCCACGAACACCAGCTCCGCGAGCAACTCACCCTGACGCGGCAGCTCCGCCGGGACGCATTGCAGGGGTTTCTGGCTCCGGGGGCCTGATGTCCCGTCCAGTCCTCGTCAGCGCAGCTGGAGCGGTGTGGGAGCCCGGCAAGGAACTACTGCCATTGCTGGCGGTTGGGGCGTGGTGTCGACGCAGATCTGCTGGATGGCCTGATCAGCTCCCATCGGCCACAGCTGGACTGTCGTCCCAGCCGCCGAGCTGGCAAAGGCTCGACCCTCCAGGCGAACGCAGATCGATCCCACCTGCCGATACGCCAGGGAACCCCCCACTCGCAACGACACCCGTCCCGCTGGGACCTCGCGAACGCCACCAGCCTGCGGATGTGGGAGTCCCAGCTCGAGGGGCACGAGGGACGCAACACCCTGGCACCACTCCTTGATCTCTCCCCCGGCGGACCGGTGCCTCTGTCGGAGGTCCTCCAGCGCGACGAACACGGCCGGATCATCGGCCCACACTGGGCATTCCGGGTGGCTGGCTGGCGCATCGCCGAGATGCTGGCCGCCGCACCGCTGCCGCTCGGCAACGGACAGGAGATCCCGTTCCTGCTCGACACCGAGGGCGGCCTAATCTCCTGGCACGATCCGCTCGTCGCCGAAGAGGAGTGGATCGACAAGAAGAGCGGGCAGCTCGTCAAGCGGGCCGGCCACGCCATGGACCGCATCCAGGTCGACGTGGAACCCGGCCCCGGCGGCCTTGCTCTCGTCGCGCACCTCTCACCGCGAATCTCCCGCGTGGCGACGAACTGGAAGGGCATCCGCAACGTCTACCTCAACCACAACGTCAACACCGAGGTGATCCTCAAAGCCCCCGTCAAGATCCAGTGGACGGTCGAGGACGGCAGAAGGGTCGTCAAGAGTGTGGAGTACAAGGGCGCCGCAGCCAAGGTCGTGGAGAAGTGCGGCGTATCCCGGCTCCCCGAGGCACCCACCGCGCTCGGCGAGCTCGGCCCGGTCCAGGGCGTCCACCGCACGCAGGAGCACCTCATCGGGACCGGGCCAGGTGCCCGCCTCAAAGCGCTACTCACGCAACATGCCGCCAACGTTCTCGGCATCGAACCGATCACCTACGACGGCACCCCGGTACGGATCTCCGCCGCGAGCCCGAAAGAGTTCCCGGCTCCCTGCGTCCTCCCCGACAAGTTCCCGCAGGCTCTCCAGGCCGTCAAGAACAGCGGCATGACGATCGCCGTCCTGTACTCCTCCCTTGAGTGGAAGAGCCGGGTCCTGCGGCAGATCGGCCGGGACTACGACCTTCCCAAGCTCGTAGAGAGCGAGGATGAGCAGACCAGCCACCTCGCACCGGGACTCATCCTGGTGACGCTGCGCATCCCTGAGCTTGTGCTGCACGGCCGGCGCGACCGCGCGAAGATCATCAACAGCCTGCCATAGTTCCGCAGGAACGACCCAGACGCGGTGCTCGCGGCAATGTGCGAGACCTCGTGGCCAACCGACGAGGAGAAGGCGCGGGGTATCCAGGACGCCAAGAAGGCTCTCAAGGAAATCTTCGCCCTTCAGCGGATCCCGTCGCAGTTCATCACCATGGACTCCGACCCCGGCGACCCATTCCGCCGCAACATGGTCGACCGCGTCGCGATCTCCCGGGCACGCAAAGCGCCAGCGCCCGGCGGGTCATACTTGCTCGGCACGGCGCTGTGTCGCTCCACCGGCTTCCCTGCTCCGATGTCGTCCACAACCAATATCCACGCCGAATGTGAGAGCCGCGTGGCCGCAGGCATGCTCCTCCTGCAGGTTGTCCCGGCCCGTGCTGAGCGCTCAGTGGATCGGCAGGAACGGGCTGGCGGCACCGTGCCAGGAGATCAACAGTGCGTCGCGGGCACGGGTGGCAGCCACGAAGAGCAGGTTGCGACTCTGCTTCAGTTCCCGCTCGTAGCGCTTGGGGTCGGTGTGCGCGAACTTCTCGATCAGTGCCGTGCGCGGCAGGATCCCGTCACTCGCGCCGATGATGGCGAGCTTCTGGTACTCCAGGCCCTTGAACCGGTGCATGGTGCCGATGTGTACCTCACCGCCGCCCTGGGGGCCGTCCTTGGTGAGGGTCGCGGTGGTGATGCCGTGCTTCATCAGGAGATCGGCGGCGACCCGGCCGGCCATGTCGCCGTCCGCGACGCAGACGGCCATGGCGCCGCCCGGGTCGCGGACGCTGCCGTCCTCGCCGGGTCGGGTGATCTCCTCACGCCACAACTTCAGCCTGGCGGCGAGCTGGGTGATCTCGTCGTCCCAGTCCGCGCAGGCGACGAACTCCGGTGCCGGGCCGCGGAGCAGCGAGTGGTAGCCGCTGAGGTTCTCGGTGCCGTCGTCGAGGTCGTCGTAAGTGGAGTCGCCGACGACCTTGGCGGCCTGGTCGAGGATCTCCTGCGTGGTCCGGTAGCTCAGGGTCAGTTTGGATGCCTTGCCCCGGATGTTGATCCCGACGGTGGAGAGGGTGACCTGGCGGTCGTAGATCCGCTGGTGGGTGTCGCCGGCGATGAACAGGTCGTTCGGGCCGGGGGCGGCCATCGCGCGCAGCATCTTCCAGTGGGCGGCGCTGAGGTCCTGGGCCTCGTCGACGACGATGTGCTGGTAGCGGTGGCGGAGGTAGCGGACCGCGGAGCTGTTGTCGTCGCGGTGGATCAGGTCTCCGCCCCCGATCTCGGCCTTCCGCTCAGCGCGGTCCTGGATCTTGCGTGCGCGCTCCATCTCGTAGCGCGCGGCACGCTCCGCGGACTGCGCCCAGGTTTCGCGCTTCATGCTGTTCAGGCGCAGCGTGAACTGCTCCAGCACCTGCCAGACGCCGCCGCGTTCGGGGCGGGTCAGGGCGCGGCCCATGCCCGGGCGCCGGGCCTTGAAGTAGTCCTGCCGGGTGGCGAGCGACTGGCCCAGGATCACCTGCTCCCACTCGTCGAAGAGGAATTCCGCGTCCCAGCGTCGCTGCGCGTCGTACTCGAACAGGACTTCACCGAGGACCTCCTTCGCCTGGGCGTCGCCGATCAGCGAGCGCTGGGCTCCGGCGGCGCTGTTCTCGTTGAGGATGCCCTGGGCCAGGATGTCGATGTGCTTGATGTCCACGCGGGCGAGCAGGTCGGGGGTGACCAGGGAGCTGAGCCGGGAACGCAGGTCGGCGGTGAGGTTCTTGGTGTACGTGGTCAGCAGGATCGGCTTGTCCCGGCCGGGCTGGAGCTGGGCGGCGAGACGGGCGGTGCGGTGCAGCGCGACGATGGTCTTGCCGGTGCCAGGGCCTCCGCTGACCCGAGCCGGGCCGCTGTAGTTCCGCTCGACGATCTTGCGCTGGGTGGGGTGGAGGTAGACCTTCCAGGCCCGGAAGTCGCCCTCGGCGAGCACGTTGCGCAGGTCGTCGTCGACGGTGGTGACCGCAGTACGGATGAGGGCGGCGCCCATGTCGTCCTCGAAGCCGGCTTCGAGGACGGTGGCGGCGGGGCGGGTGATCTCGCTCTCCACCTCGTCGACGCTCATGCCGGCGCCCAGGCCAGTGAGCACTTCGGCGGTGAGACGCGGCGCACCGGCGACGAGCTGGTCGAGCTCGTCGTCGGTGGTGACCAGGAGGGCCACCTCGACCAGGGCCTCCGCGACCCCGAGACGGCGGAGATCGTCGGCGGTGCAGGCGGCGAGCAGCGGCTCTGCGGAGGGCTCGACGACGGGGGGGTCGACAGCAGGGGCCGCAGCGCCGATGGGTTCGGCTGCGGCGTCGGCCTCCGGCGCGCCCCGCTCCTCCGGGTCGGGGGTGAGCTGGATGCCAGCCCGCTTGAGCACGCTCTGGCCAACGACGCCAAGGTCGACGAACTCGATCTCGCCGGTGATCCGGTTGATGGCGACGCTGAGCTCTTCGTAGACGTGTTTGCGGTGCCGCACGGCGACGACGAGCCACTGCTCGACGCCGTCCGGGCCCACGCCGACGGGAGCAAGGAGGGCGCGGTACGACGGGTCGATCTTGGCGCGGTAGATACGGCGGTCGCCCTTGAGGGGCTTGAGGTCGAGCTTGGGGTGCCCCGGGTCGTTCCGGAACAGGTGGCAGAAGTCGTAGAACTTGGTCTTGACCGACGAGTCCATCTTGTAGAGCTCGTTCTCGGCCTTCTGATAGAGGCTCAGGCGTGCGGTCATCGTGCGGCACTCGGTTCGTGGGAGTCGGAGGCGGAGTCGGGGCAGTCCGTGGCATCGGGGAGGGCGGCGAGCAGGTCGTCGAGTCGGCCGAGCCATTCCTCGGCCGAGCGTACGGTGAAGCCCGCGTCGCGGTATGCCTGCCAGGTTTTGTGGTGTTCCTCGTCGTCGCTGTCGTACGGCTCGGCCATGACGGCGATCCACAGCCCTTCGTCGGCCCAGACGAGGTCGGCGAGCCAGCCTCGGTCACCGAGCTCGTAGCCGTAGATGGGTGCCCGCCTGCCGCGGTCGGCCAGGACGTGGGCGAGGCGGGCGAGGGGGGCGTCGGGTTCATCCTCGTCCAGGTAGCCGAGGATCTCCCGGTCCCACAGCAGGTCCCGCAGTGCGGCCTCCAGCGGGGTCTCGTCCATCGGTTCGGCCGTCGCGGCCTGCGGTGCGCTCGCGCTCCCGCCGTACTGGACGACCAGGGACTCGAGTTCGCCGATTCCGCCGAACGCCTTGAGCGTGCCGAGGTCGAACAGGCCCGCGCCGGAGGTGGTGAGCTGGACGCCGTCGCCACCGGTGTGGGTGAGGAACTGCAGCAGGTTGGACCACTGGAGCCAGGCCCGCCACCGTGCCTTGTGCTCGGGGGAGCCGAGCTGGTCGCTCTTCGTGTCGTCAAGGCACACCAGCCCCGTCCAGCGGCCGGTGGCACCGTCAACCATGAAGGCGACGGGCAGTCCGGACCGGTCGGCGGCCTGGAACAGGTTGACCGTCCCGCCCCCCGTCACAGAGGCCGGGTCGATGCCGCCGGTCCGCCCCCAGGCTTCGAGGAGCGTCGCGAGCGCCTGGTGTGCCTGCTCCGCGGAGCCGTTGCCGACGAGCGCCATGGGGTTGGCACCGAGCAGTCCGCCCACGACGGATGCGGCCCGCCTGCCCCAGGCGGCGTCATCGGGGCTGCGCAGGTAGGCGAGGAGCTGGCTCATCGGGTCGAGGAAGGCGGTGGAGCCCAGGTCGTCTTGGCCGTGCTCGGCGTGAAGCTGCTTGGCAACCGCTCGGGCGCTGTGCTCGTACGGCGGCCACACCGACTCGACCGCGTCGCGGTCCCCCGCGTGCACGCCCGTGTGCTGTTCGAAGGCGGCCAGGTCGTCCCAGGTGAGCTGGAAGACGGCGTGCCCCTGTCCCCGCAACCGGTTGCGCTTGTCCGCGTCGCCCGCGAGCCGGTTGTGGCGGCGGGAGGCGTGGAAGCGACGGCCGTCGAGGTAGACCGTCACCTTCCGCTTCGGGCCCTCGGTGCGTTCGAAGGTGAAGTCGGTGCGGGTGAAGCCCTCGCTGCGCTGCGCGGTGAGGCGCCAGCCGTGGACCGTGGTCGAGTCCTTGAGCCGGAGGTACCCACTGTTGTCACCGCTCTCGTCGAGCGAGGCGTCGCTGCCCCGCTTCTCGGCCCAGGCCCGCAGGACGGTGAGGAAGCGTGCCTCCAGGTCGGATTCGACCTGTCCGTCCAGCCCGATCTGGTCCGTGTTGCCGACCTCCTTGGTGGTCCAGGCGTCGCTGCCCCGGCCGAGGAGGTCGTCAAGGATGTCGAGCGCCGCCTGTCGGGACACGACCTCGATGTGCCGTTCGTCGGTGTAGCGGTACAGGCAGCGATGGCAGGCGGGCCGGTTCTCCTGGACGCACGGGCAGTCGACGAGGAGGGTCCGCGCGTCTTCGAGGACCTGGCGGAAGGCGGCCGGGGCGGTGAGCCGGTCGAGGTAGCCCGTGCCGTACGGGAGCCGGTCGTAGACGACGAGGAAGTGCCTCGTCTCGTCGGTGTCGCGGTCGGGCATGGTGGCGAGGCAGGAGTCCAGGTGCTGCGGGTCCCCGCCGAAGGCGCGGTCGACGCCGAGCCGCAGCGCGGCCTGGAAGGAGTACACCTTCTCGTCGACCAGAACGGTCGCCGCCGGGAGCAGGACCCGCAGCGCCTCGGTCTCCAACTCGTGGGCGAGCAGCACCTGTTCCTGCGGCACCGCCTTCGTGCCGCGCCGGTGCGGGCACCAGGGCGTGTGGTGCTTGAGGGCGCGCTGGCGGTTAGCCGAGATGTCGACGGCGTCGCGGTCGTCGTCGAACACCGGTTGCCCGTCCGCGCTTGCCGCGCCGCACGCGGTGCACACCTGGAAGGGGGCGATCCGTACCGGCCGCCCAGCGAGCCGGTCACCCTCCTGGGCGCCGATCCTGAGCGGCCCGACGTTGACCCTCCGGATCACGGCGCGCCGGGTGTAGTCGACGCCGAACACCTCACGGGTGTGCCGCCAGGAGGTCTTGGGCACGAAGTCGCGGGGGGCGATGTCGACCATGTCGACGACGCTGTAGAACCGCCGGTCGCGGTCGTCACTCTCGTCCCCGATGCGGGCGTCCTCGCGCTTGGCGCGGGCGGTGACCGTGGTCGGCTGGACGATCTGCCACAGGCTCCCGGAGTCGGCGATGCCGGCCTCCTGGCAGCGCGGGCAGGGTGAGATGTCCTGCTGGGCGTTGTGCGTGCGCACGTGGCCGCAGGAGGGGCAGAACCGCCAGTACCGCCAGTCGTGGTCCTGTCCCGTGACGATGTCGATGCCGGTGATGCGGTGTTTGTAGCCCTCCGCGTAGAAGGTGTTGCCGGGGGCGAGTTCGGCGATGGCGAAGGAGCGCGGCCGTTCGTAGGTGTACGGCTTCGACTTGTACTGCTCCTGCCCCGTACCGGTCTTCCCCTCCGGCCAGTAGAGCGTGGCGGACAGGGTGGTCGTCGAGTCGATCAGCGCGTAGTTCGGGAGAAGCCCGAGGTCGCACAGGACGCTCTGGGCGGGCTGGCGCAGCCTGGCCCCGCCCTTCTTCGACAGTGCCCGCGCCTCGGCCTCCAACTCGGCCTTCGTCCGGGCCTGTTCCTCGTCACCGTCCTTCAGCTCGTCGATGGCCGAGCGGATCGTACGAATGCGGTCGCGCAGCTTCTGGCTCTCACGCTCCCAGTCGCGCTCGGCCCGCTCGACCGCGCTGCGCAGGCGGCGCACCGCGTACTTCGTCAGCTCGGCCCGGGCGTTCTCGCTCACGCCGGCCGGGAAGAGGTCGAGGAAGCCGCGGACCAGCTCCTCCCCGTGCGCGAGGGCGGCGGCGGCGAAGTCCGCAAGGTAACCGGACGGGCCGAACAGCTCGTCCACCCGGCGCGGCAGCGCGGCCAGCGGCCTGCCGTCCTCGCGCAGCAGCCGGCCGCGCGCCGCGAGGTCGAGCAGGTGGGCGGTGTACTGGCGACGCAGGATCTCGACAGCCGACAGGTACGAGCCGGGCGGCACGATCTGCCCGTCGATCATGTCGCGCGGCCGGTCCAGGAAGTACAGGTCGCGGCGCGAGCGGTCCGGGATGGTCAGCATGAACGCGTTGCCGGTGCGGCGGCCGGCCCGGCCCGCCTGCTGGGTGTAGTTGGCGGGGCGGCGCGGCAGGGCCCCGAGCACGACGGCCGACAGGTCGCCGATGTCGATACCCATCTCCAGGGTCGGAGTGCAGGAGAGCACGTTGGGGTCGTTGAAGCCCTCGCCCTTGCGGAACGCCTCCTCGACGCGCTCGCGCTTGGCCCGGGAGAGCAGGCCGGTGTGCTCCGCCGTGATCACCTGGAAGACGTCGGCCCACCGGTAGAGGCTGCGGTAGTAGTCGTCGCGGTAGTCCCGGTCCCGGTCGTGCCGGTCGACGGTCTCCTGCCAGCGGTCGCCCGCCACGAGCCGCCCGGAGGCGCAGCGGTACGCGGGGCAGGGCTGGTCGTGGTACCCGGACAGCAGCGACGGGTGCACGGTCTGCTCCCAGAAGCACCTGGGGCAGCGCACGTAAGCGATGTTGACCTGCTCGTCGGAGAGCAACTGGAGCTGCACCGAGCCGGGTTGGAGGCCGTAGATCCGGGCCGCCGAGTCGCCCGGCGTACGGACGGCGAGCAGTCCGGCCTCGGCGAGCCGGGGCAGAAGGCGCAGCCAGAACTCGTCCGCCTGCTCGCGGGTCAGGCCCAGGCAGCGCTGCGCCCACGTCTCGTACCAGGACAGGCGCCCGGCCGCGACGTCGAACTCGCTGTTGGGCTTCGGCTTGGCGAGCAGGAAGGTCGGGGCGGAGACGCCCTTGGGGAACGCCTTCATGCCGGGCGGGCGGCCGCCCCAGATGAAGAACCGGCTGGTCCCGGCCTCGTCCAGGTACTTCCCCAGCCAGCGGTGGCCGATCGCGCCACGGGTGCGCATCCGGTCGAGGAAGCCCCGCAGGAAGGCGAGGTAGCGGTCGTCCTCGTGGGAGGTCAGGACGAGGCCCCGGTCCGCCGTCTCCTCGTGGGCGGTGCGGACCAGCGCGATCGCGGCCCGCTCGTCCGAGACGGCGGCGAATGCCGCTGCGGTACGGGTGAGTTCGAGGGTGCGACCGTTGCGGGAGCGGTGGCCGAACTCCATCACGGCCTCGAAGGCGAACCGCTCCCCGATCAGGTCCCAGGTCCGCTTGTCCCCGCCGCGCCCGGCGCCCGACAGCAGACGGGCCACACCCGTGTCGTCGTGCAGGTCGGGCGGGACGACGGCGGCCAGGGTCCTGCGGTCGGTCGTGGCCTCGACCACGTCGGCCACCAGGTCGTTGAGCGCGGTGGGCCGGTGCTCGCTCAGGTGCTTGGCGAACAGGACGCGCAGCGAGAAGGTATAGGAACGGGAGGCGACGAAGCCCGCCCGGTGCGCGGCGTCCTGCACCGAGTCGTTGAACATCAGCGTCTTGGTCTCGCGCTGCTCCTCGTCCATCTCCCCGCCGGTGAACAGCTGGGTGACGGACGCCGCCGCGAGCGCGGCGGCACCGGTGCCAAGGAAGCGGATCGCGTTGTGGGTGCCGCAGGCCGGGCACCAGTCGTCCTGCGCCGCGCGCTCGGCGCGCTCGCCCAGCTGGACGAGGACGAACGCCGCGTCCGCGCCCCGGGGCCGGGGATCGCCCTCGGCGGTGTAGTCGTCGGCCGGATCCGGCAGCCGGAGACGGCGGTCGGGGCCGTCCAGCACCATCAGCACGCCCGCACCGCCGGTGGTCAGCGACCGCTGGACCGCCGGGTCCATCGCGGCACGGCCGCTGCCCTCCAGGGCCTCCTTGTCGGTGGCCGCGATCAGGGTGCGGATCTTCGCCTTGTCCGCGGTCACCGAGGCGCGCCGGACCTTGTGGGACTCGAAGCTCAGCTCCTCCGCGTCCGACTCGGGCGCCAGCGCCGACCAGCCGGAGCGGCCGCACTCGCGGCAGTACACCGCCGGAAGGAACAGCCGGGTCTCACGCGGGCCGGTGGTATCCGGCGTCGCCCGCGACGGGGCCTGCGCCCCGGCCGCGTCCCAGGCGAACGAGGCCTGCGGCCACGGCTGGACGCCGCGCAGCATCCGCGTCACCGACCGCGCCCACTGGTGCACCTCCACCTGCACCAGTGGACGGCCGCTCCCGGTGGGCCCGTCCGGATCCCGGGCGACGGACAGCAGGGCGACGAACCGGGCCAGGGCGAGGGCAGCCACCTCGGGCCGGGTGGTGACCGCCTCGTCCCAACTGGCGGCTCCGCTGCGCCGCATGACGTCCAGGACCTCGTCGTAGCTGCGCACCGAGCCGTCGAACGCGGACAGGACGGCGTAGGTGAGCCGGTTGCGCTTGAGCGCCGCGCCCAGTTCCCGGGCGTCGAGCGGGCCGGTCGCGTCGAACCGGGTTCCGGTGACGGCCTCGGCGAGCGCCGCCAGCGCCACGTCGCCGGAGGCGGGGTCGGGCAGGGTGGTGAGCGCCTCGGGCGGGGGCACCCGGCCGGGCAGGAACCTGGCGTCCGGGACGGTCTCGTCCAGCATGAACTCGTCGACGGTGAGCCGGTCCTCGCCGACGACGGCATCCTCGGTGAACTCGGTGCCGAAGACGTGCGCGGCGACGTCGAGCAGCTGACGCACCCCGTCCGCGTCGGTTCCGGACGCGAGGGTGGCGGAGGTGGCGACCGGGGTGATCGTCCCCAGCGGCTTGCCGGGCTGCGTCGCCCCGACTGCGGAGGCCAGGCGGCGCAGCAGCATCGCCACGTCGGTGCCCTGCGCGCCGTCGTAGGTGTGGAACTCATCCACCACCACGTAGCGGATGTCGCTGCCGTCCCAGAGCGAGGCGTCCGCGGAGCGCTGCAGCAGCAGGTCCAGCATCTTGTAGTTGGTGATCAGGATGTCCGGCGGGGACAGCTGCATGTCCTGCCGGCGGGTATAGACGTAGTCGTAGTGCGTCGCCGCCTTATCGCCGATGTACAGACCGGCCCGGACTCCCTGGAGCACATCCTTCTCGGTGCCCAGCAGGTCGTTGATCCGTCCCGCCTGGTCGGTGGCGAGGGCGTTCATCGGGTACAGGAAGACGGCCTTGATGCCGACGTGCCCAGCCGCGCGCTCGCGGGCGCAGTGATCGAGCACCGGGTAGAGGAACGACTCCGTCTTACCGGAGCCGGTGCCTGTGGTGACCAGGGTCGGCTGCGGGGTGTGGCCGTCCTTCGTGGTGAGCCGGGCGAAAGCGCGGGCCTGGTGGGCGTATGGCGACCAGCCGTCAGCACGATGCCAGTCCAGGTACTGCTGCCAGCCGTCCTCTGCACGGGTGAACGGCGTGCGCAGCCGTAGGTACGGCCCGCGGAACATGCCCGTGGCCTCGTCCCCGAGGAAGGTGTGCAGGGCCTTGCGGGCACCCTCGTCGGCCAGGCCGTAGGTGGTGGAGAGGTACTGGAGCAGGCTCTCCTTCAGCCCCTGCGCTTCCAGCGTCGGCCTCACGGCTTCGGGACCTCCATCGTCGTCGGGTTCCACAGGCCCTTGGCCACGGCGTCATTCAGGCGCTCGGCGAAGTGGGCGTGGGCGCGGCGCATCTCCGCTTCGCGGTCGGCCTTGTAGAAGGGCGCGGCATAGCCGTCGGGGAGCTCGGCGGCGGGGGGTGGGGGTGAGCCGGTGGACGGGTCCGGGAGAACGCCGTCCTCGCTCGGCTCACCGACGGCTTCGCGGTACGCCTCGAAGGCGGTCCAGTGGTCTTTGGTCTGGTCGAAGCCGTATGTGTCCCGTCTGGCCGCAATTTTGCGTTCATAGGCATCGAACCATGTCACGTCGTCATAGCCCTGCAGCACTGGGAAGCGGGCTCGGTACATAACGATGAGCGTGTCCGCGTCGATGCCGAGCCAGACCGCTACGAGCGCGTCGATCTCAACGAGGGCGGCCCGGCGAGCGTACTCGGTACGGAGGGGGGTGTCGCGCTGCCAGGTGGGAGTTACGGTGTGCAGCTCGGTGGACATGCCAGGCCAGGTGATCGCCCAGCGCTCGTAGCCGGGCCAGCTGGGGTCGTAGAGCTCGGACCAGAGGTCGGCGTAGGCAGTAGTCAGGGCATTGAGGCGGAGGGTGCGGAGGAGCAGAGCAGGTGCCAGCGGGTGGCCTGACTGTGGCGCCGGAAGGCGCCTCGCCTGGGTCACATCCAGATGCCCGACCCCGGCGGTCCGCAAGAGATAGTCCACGGGAAGAGCAGCCATGAACCCGGCGGTAAGCACCGTGAGGTGGGGTGATGCGATGTGCCCGGAACGCACCGCATGAATGTGGCTCGCGCCTGGAGGGATCAGAGTTGCGTAGAGTGCACGTTCTGTATCGAATGTGACCCTCTCGCGCCATGCCACCCGGTACCACGCGCTGCACGGCATCCCCGCCTCATCTCGCAGGAGCGCTTTAATCTCTCGCTCCTCGACCTGCCCCTCCGGAATTTTCCGCATTCCAGCAATCTGAGTCCGAGCCTTGTCCCACCCCTCGTCCGATGCGAGTAGCGCCTCGTACACTCTCCGGTCGGTCCAATTGTCTTGGGCAGTCAGGAACACTCGGGGCGTTGCTACTCTCCTGTACTCCGACTCGGGTACCTCGCCGTCGGCAATAGTCATTGGGTCGAGCCCGCGCCTCTCACCCTTACCTTGACTGGGCTGCTTGTACATCGGGTTGGCGACGTCAATCTGCACACCCTTGAGGATGACGTCATCCCATGACGCCGCGTGGTAGTCCTCCCGGCCGTCGATGCCGGTGTTGTAGTCGATGAGCCGCTGGTTCTTGCCGGGACCGAACTGCGCCTTCTTGGCGCCACTTTCGTCGTACCCACGAGTGATATCTGGATTCAGTTCCCCGAGCCTTAGCGGATACAGGCCAAGTGCGTCGATCGCAGGGTCCTCCGCTGTGCTCACCGGCGTGAGGAGGGGCGCCTCCTCCAGCGGCCCATCTTCGCCAGAAAATCGCTGCCAGCGTTCGAGAGTTCTGCGGTTTACTCGCACCATCCTTTTGGGGTGAGGTCGCTCATCCCAAGTGCCATTGAATCTGACGCCCGGGTCCTCCCCGGGATCATCAGCAGCGCCCGAAAGTCGCAGGACGTCTACAGCGTAGAGCCAAGCCAACGAGTAGAAATCGACTTCCTGATCAGGACCATAGATATGCACGCCAAAGTGAGTCACATCCCTAACCGGTTCCGGGAAGAACCGGTTATTGGCGTTCACAAAGTCGCCATGCACACGCAGCCGCCGGTACGCCACCGACCGTAGTACTGCCTCCTTGTCTCCCGCGAAGTGCGTGTCCGGGTGCACCATTCCCGCCGTGCCCTCGGCGGCCGCGTGGTCCCACACCTCGCACATGAACGCGCGGTACAGGTTGGGTTGGCTACCCGAGATGAACGGGTAAACGGATGCGGCCGCCAGGTATGACGCCATCGCCGCCGTGTGCGTTAGCGCACCTAGCAGGTACTCCTGCACCTGACCTCGCCCTAGTTCCGCGTCCCGCCGACGGGCCTTCTCCTCGGCCTTCGGCTTCTCGGTGAGTACGAACCACGGCTCGAACTCGCCGAGGACCGGGTCCTCCTTCCACTGGGGCCGCACCCACGGCGGGTTACCGACCTGAAGGTCGAACCCTCCGGCCTGTCCCGTGAAGATCCCGGCGTACTCCAACTCCCAGTGCAGGAATCCCTGTTCCGCCGCGATGTCCCGGACCGTCCGCATCCACGGATACCGCGTCTCGACGGCCTTACGGGCGTCGTCCATGCCCATCTCGGCCTCGACCAGCTTCTCCAGGTCCTTCAGCTTGGCCAGGGAGTCGACGGACGTAGCGAACGTCCCCTCCGGCACCTCACCCGTGCCGACCATGGACTCCAGGAACGCGAGCCAGTCGTCAAGGCCGGTCAGCGCGATGACGTCACGGCGACGCACCGGCCCGCCCGCGCTCTTGCGGCCGGACGACGCGCCAGCCTTCTTGATCTCCCGCCGCTCGACGAGATCGTCCTCCCCCTCTCCGAAGGCCAACTGCTCTCCAGGCATGGCGAACAGCAGCCCGTGCTCCACGAACGCTGGCTCGGCTTCGGCGGCCGGCTCGGCGGTCCCCACGACCGGCGCCACCCCGGACGACAGCAGCGCGTCCAGCGAGACGACCGGCGCGGAGGCGTACTCCGGGTCCGAGCCGTCCAGCAGGCCCACCTTGTCCAGCGGCCAGAACCAGAGCGCGCACCAGGCGTCCATGACCTGCTTGAGCCGCCAGTAGGGCGAGCCTTCGGCCTCGAACAGGTCCTTGAAGACCTGCTCCTTGGTCAGCGGCAACGTGCCGCCCGCGTTCTCCTTGTCGCGGCGGAGGAAGGCGTACTCCTCCGCCCCCTCCGGCCGTTCGGCACCCCAGATGTCTATCGTCCGGGCGATCTCCTGCTCGCTCAGCTCCAGCCGCTTGGCGACGAGCTGCCACAGGTACTCCACCCGCTCCGCGACCGCCTGGAGCCGCGCCAGCTGGCTGCCCTTGCCGCCGACGGTCTTCGGCTTCGTCACCACCGTCTTCCGCCACGCCTTCAAGGCATCGAACTGTCCGCCAGCGAGCTGCTCGACCAGCTTCTTCGCGTCCCCGCCGGCGTCCGCGACCGCACCCCACCCGGGCGAGGGCAGCAGAAACTGGTGCACCGCGCCGGCCGGCAACGACTGCTCCGCGCCATCCTCGGCCGACCGGAACGGCAACTTGGTCGGCGTCTGCGCAGCGACCCTCAGCTCCTTCTTGAGGCGATCGGCTGCGTACACCCAACGCCGGGCCCCGATCAGCGAGTTGCCGCGCCGCAGGTGGAGGCCGAACCAGGGCGCGCGCATGCCGGGGTGCATGGTGTTGAGCCACAGCGACACCTCGGCGAGTTCGACGCCGGTGGCGTTGAGATCGACGCCGTACGCGTTGTGGAGGGCGACGTAAGCCTTGACCTTCTGCTTGACCTCCAGCGCCTGCGAGGTGTCGAGACTGAGGCCCAGCTCCTCCTGGCGGCGCTTCAAATACTCCTCGGCGACCTGGTTGATCGCCTCGTTGAGGAACGCGCCGGAGCCAAGGGCCGGCTCGCAGATGGTGTACCGCAGAAGCTCGCTCGCCCGAGTACGGACGGCCTTGCCTTCCTCATCCTTCTCCTGGTCGAGCCGGTGCTTCAGGGCCAGTTCGACGGTGACCTTGGTCAGTGACTCAGGGGTGTAGTAGGACGCCGAGGTCTCGCGGTCACGTCCGGCGAGACGGTAGACGAAGGTGCCGGGTTCGTACTTCTTCGGGCCGCGGAGACCGTGCTGCTCGGCGTCCTGCGCGGAGTACACGACATGCGTGTTCGCCGGGTAGTCGCTCAGCCGGTCGGCGGGGATGAGCCAGGAGCCCTTCTCGGGGTCACCGTGCTGCTGGGCCCCGCTCTTCGCGCCGGGCTTGGCGACCTCGGCCAGCTCCCGCCGCTCGTCGATGACGCCGGTGTAGGACATCAATCCCTCGTAGACGGCGCCGAGTTGGTTGATGCCGAGGTTGCGATAGGAGATGAAGCCGCCCTGTCGCCCCTTTGTGCTCGCCTCCTTCATGGTGAGCAGGCGCAGCACCTCGTGCAGAGCCTCGTTGCGCAGCCGGAGGTCGAGCCACTTCGGATCTTCGTCCGCTCCGCTGTCGGTCTCGGTGCGCGGATCGCGGGTGCCGCGGCCGATGAGAGCAATGGCCTTCGGGTCGAAGAGTTCGCTGCGCAGCGGTTCGAAGCGCAGACCGCTCTGTTCGCTGCGTTCGCCGGCTGCCTTGTGGTCGTCGGGCTCTGTGCCGTGCGGGCGGTGGCCGTAGTTGACCTTGTTGAACAGAACGTCGAGCGAGGCGTGGAGGTGGAATCCCTCCCGGCTCTCCTCGTCGACCAACTTCCGTTCACGGGAGACGAGTTCGCGCAGCCGGGCGACCGAGTAGCCGGACTCGTAGGTGGAGTCGTCGGCCGGCAGGATGCCGAGCTCGGGCCGGGCCTCGGCGTAGAGGAGGAAGAGGATGCGATACAGGTAGCGCAGCGATTCGCGGGTCAGCTGCTTGGCGAACGGTCCGTACCGTTCCGGGTCCTCAATCTGCCGCGGGGTGACACCGTGCTGCTTCAGTCGGGCCAGCACCTCGTTGGCGATGATCTCGACCGAGCGCTGGAGACCTTTGCGCAGTTCGGAGTTGACGCCGACGGCGTTGTCGCGGGACGCCTTGAGCAGGTCGTCCATGCGGCGGCCCTTGCCGTCGGGTCGAGGGGCCAGCATGTCGTGGGAGAAGAGTGCAGCAAGGAGGGCGAGTTCGCCGGTCTTCTTGGTGTCGTTGCGCAGCAGCGCTGCGTCCACGCTCGCCGCGAGGTAGCGGCCCTCGGACCAGGTGGTGCGGTCGGCGAGGACGATCACACCGCCGCAGAGCAGCAGGACGAAGCGCGGTGCCTCGCCGCCCGGCTCGTGCAGTTCGCTCTGGAAGAGCCAACCAGCGAGCTTCTCACCCGAACTGATCAGGCCCTCGTGGGTCTTGAGGGGAGCCAGCAGGCGGCCCGCGCCGTCGGCGTCGAGGGCGTCGTCGAGGTTGTCGGTCCACCCGCAGCGGAGGGCCACGATGCCGTCGCCGTGCCAGGCGACGGGGAGTTCGTACGCACGGCCGGCGTTGTGCAGCGGCAGCACCGTGTCCGACGTGCCGTACCCGAGGGCGGTGAGCAGGTCGGTGTGCCAGGAGGTGAGGCGCTCGGCCTGCTCGCCCGCCGGGTCGTCGTCAGCGGCGAGGACCGGCCGGACCCGGCCGGCGTACTCGGCGTGCAGCCTGAGCAGCAGCTCACGCGGAGTGGATTGCGTGTCGTGCTTGTCGGTCTCGCGGTAGGTCCACAGTGTGAACAGGCCTTCGTCGTCCGCCGACTTCTTCTTGAGGGTGTTCTCCAGTTCCTCGCTGAAGTAGTGGGCGGAGAGGTATTCGCCGCGGTTGGCGAAGGAGTCGAAGGTGTAGCTCATCGGACGGACTCCTCGGCACGGGCGGCGGTCGGCGCGGCGGTGATTACGGCGGAGTAGAGGGGTTCGAGGACGGCGAGGACCCGGATCATCGGGTCGCCGGAGGTGCGCATGCGTCGGACGAGCTCGCGACGGTCCGTCGCAGTATCCTCGACCTTCTCGCGGCGGCGGTGCTGGTTTCCTGCGACTTCCAGCGCGATCTGCTCCCAAGTCTGGACGCGATCCTCGTACGGGGCGAGGTAGCCGTCGATCAGCCGGTCGTACTCGGCGCGCCGGGCCCGCAGGTGGGCCTCCGCAGCATCGACGGCGGCCGGCACGAGGGCCTTCAGGCCGCTCTTGTCGAGGATCCGGTCGCGTCCCGGCATGCTCGGGCCGACGCCGCAGGCGGCGAGGAACGCCGAATCCATCCGCCAGACCCGGGGGTCGGCGCCGTCGAGGCCGGTGACGGCCATCCACTCGACCACGGTCGGAGTGCCGGCAGCGTTGGAGTGGACGCCCTGCAGCAGATAGACGGGGCCGCCCAGGGCTGCCGGCAGATCGGGGTGGATACGGGTGGCCTTGGCGACGTCCGGCCGGTGGGCGAGGACGAACGCCTCGTCGTACTTGAGCTTGGCGAGGACCTTGTCCGTCACCCAGTCGAGGACCGGATGGATGTCGGACACGTAGGAGACGTTCGGCCACTGCGACGCGGTCTGCTCGGTCTTTCCCCGCTTGGCGTCGCGGGCCGCTTCGAGCCGCTCCGCCGCGTACTTCCGGTTGAAGGTGATGCTCAGCGTGCCGTCGTACTTGGAAGTCGTGAGGATCTTCTCCTGGTCGAGGTACGAGGCGGGCAGTGCGCGCAGCCGGTACTGGAGGTCGTCCGGCGGCGTGAACTCGACGCGGCCCCGGTCCGTGACGGGCTTCCAGCCCATAGCCTTGCGCTCGGCCTGCGGGTAGACCAGGTCCATCGCGGCGTGAAAATACGCCTCGGTATCGGCGAACAGGTGCGGCACGTCCGCCTTGGCCACCGGAGGGATCACCGCAGCGGCCGACGCGGCCGACGGATCGGCGATCAGCGCGTTGACGTTCGCGAGGAGGCCGGCCAGGACGCCGCCCGCCTCCTGCCGGGACTGCTGGAGGGAGCGCTCCGCCGTGCCGCCCTTGATGAGGTCGCGGGTCAGGCGGTCGTCCTCCTTCTTGGCGTCGTACAGGCCGGTGACGGCCTCGGCGCAGCCCTCGCCCGTCTCGATCTCGTGGGCCTGCGCCTCGCGGCGCAGCAGCCGGACACCGACCAGCCGGTCGTCGAGGGTGAGCTGCTCCCCGGTCGTCTCGTCGCGCCGCCACGGAACGTCGGCGGTCAGGGTGATCGCGCGGAACTCCGGGTTCTCGGCCTGGCCGTAGCGGTCGATTCGGCCGTTGCGCTGCTCGATCCGGATCAGCGACCACGGCAGGTCGTAGTGGACGAGGTCGTGGCACTGGTGGTGCAGGTTGACGCCTTCGGAGGCGATGTCGCCGGTGAACAGCAGCCGTACGGGCTCGTCGCGGCGGCCGAAGCGGTCGACGATCTCCCGCTGCTGGTCGTCGTTGGTGGCGTCGCCGTGCATGACCTCGACCGCCCCGCCGTACGCCTTCCAGGGGCGCGCCTTCTCCGCCAGGGCCGGCTTCGCCTTGAAGCCCAGCCGCTCCGGGACGACCTGCGCGAGCCACTCGAGCGTGGCGATCCGCTCCGAGAAGACCACGACCCGGCGTTCGGAGCGCGGGCCGACGCCGAGCTCCTTCAGCGCGTCCACCAGCGCATCCAGCTTGGCGGAGTCCTTGTCCTCGAACTCTGCGACGAGCGCTTCGAGTTCGGCGAGGGCCCGGTGTTCCGCCGTGAACGCCTCGCGGGCCTTGGGAGCCGCCTCGGCGCGCCGCGGGTGCTCCAGGTAGGCGCGGCGGTTGGCGAGCGACTTGCGCAGGGCGACGTGAGAGGAGAGGAACGCCTTGAGGAAGCCGTATGCCACCATCGGCTCGGCGCAGACCGAGGAGCGGGCGGGATCACCGGGGGTCCATTCGGCGGCCAGCTTCTCCAGCACGGCCACCTCCTTCGGCGTGGCCGGGGCCGGGACGGGAAGGGACGGGCCGCGTTCCGCCCACGGTTTGTCCTTCAGGCCGTCACGCACCTCGCGGTCGGTCTTGGTGCGGCGGATGTAGAGGTGGTCGAGGTCCGCGACCTTGTAGTTCTTGACGTCGGCGATCGCCGCCGGGTCGAGCATCCGGATCAGCTCGGCGAAGGACTCGGCCTCGCCGTTGTGCGGGGTCGCCGAGGCCAGGATCAGCGCGTCGGTGTTCTTGGCGAGCCGCTCTGCGAGGCGGTTGTTCCGGGTGCCCTTGTTGACGAGGTTGTGCGACTCGTCGATGACCACCGCGTCCCATGCGGTCTTCTCCAAGTGGTGCGCGTAGGTAGCCGACTTGAGCGTGTCGACGGAGACGATCACCCGCTTGAAATGGGCGAAGGGATTGCGCCCGGCGGGGATCTCCTGCTGGATGCGCTGGATGCCGGTGGAGTCCAGTCGCACCAGCGGCAGGGAGAACCGGGTCCACATCTCGCGCTGGAACTGTTCCAGGACATGGGCCGGCGTGACGACGAGAATGCGCTCGCCCCGGCCCCTCCGGATCAGCTCCGCCAGGGTGATGCCGATCTCCAGGGTCTTGCCGAGGCCGACCACGTCGGCGATCAGCAGCCGCGGCTGCGGATTGCGCATGGACAGCGCCCGCTCGGCCGGGCGCAGCTGGTGCTCCTGGCGGTCCATCAGGAACGAGTCGGCCAGGGCGAGCCCGTGCTCGGTCTGCGGGAGCGCGGTCTTGCGGATCACCGCCTCCAGATAGAGGCGGGCCTTGGCGTGCTTCGAGGTCTCGTCCTCGACGAGGTCGGTCTTACGCGGGTCGAGCACGTCGATCTGGTCGAGGCCCTGGTAGAACACGGCGTCCGTACCCCGGACGAACGAGGAGACACCGCTGACCTCGACCATCAGCCCGTCACGGCTCTCGGTGACCGACTTGACCAGCCACTGCTCGTCCCGGATGCGGACCTGGGCGCCGGGGGCGAAGGTCGGCTTCGCCCCCGCCGGGAAGTGCGAGTCCTCGGCGGTGCCCGCAGCAGAATCGTCGGGCAGTGGCGCCGTGGTCACGTTGTGCTCCTCGATGATGGTGTGCTCGGCCGGTTCAGCGGTGCCGCCGTATCCGTGTCTACTGTCTACCGCAAGCGGTCGGGACTGGGCGAGGCGCTCAGAGCTTCTGGCGCTCGGACCAGGTCAGCTGACCACGGGCCGCATACCGCTTGCGCAGTTCGTCGGCCACCCGCCGGGACGCGGGCGGCCGGCCGGGGCGCGCGGCGGGGGGCCGGGGTTCCGTGGGCGGGCCTGCCGGTGCGGGTGTCAGCCCGACAGGGAGGTCACCCGCGGCGGGGCTGCCCTCCTCGGCGGGCGCGGAGTCGGCCTCGGCCCCGGGCACGGCCTCCGGCTGCTCCCGCAGCAGCTTGTCGAGGGCCTCCAGGCGGTCCAGCATCAGGGCGTCCGGTTGCGGGAGGGCCACCGGCGCGCCGTCGGCCGGCCTGGTCTGCTGGATCAGCGCGTGGCGGGCTCGAGCCGGGCTGGTGCCCAGTTCCCGCAGCAGGTCGGCGCAATGCCTGGTCACCTGGTCCAGGGTGGGACGGTCGCCCGGCTCGTACGCGAGCATCGAGGTCAGCAGCGGGGTGAGCTGCTCCGGCAGTCCGGACAGGTCGGGCCCGACGTCCGGGCTCACCACCTGCACCGCGATCGCCTCCCACCGCACACCGTCGTAGGGTGCGTGGCCCGTGGCGGCGTGCAGGAGGACCGTTCCCAGCCCGTACACGTCCGCCGCTCCCGTCACCTCAGTCTCGCCGCGCGCCTGCTCGGGCGGCATGCAGCGGACCGTGCCGAGCACGGTTCCGGGCTGGCTCATGGAGCCCTTCGACGCCTCCAGGAAGGCGCCGAGGCCGAAGTCGATGATCACCGGGCCGAAGTCGCCCAGGATGACGTTGGACGCCTTGAGGTCTCGATGGAGCAGACCTGCCCCGTGCACCGCAGCCAGCCCCTCGGCGAGCAGTGCGCCCACACTCGCCACCAGTGGTGCCGGCAGCGGGCCCTGGTCCTTCACGACCTCGGTGAGCGGGCGGCCAGGAACGTAGTCCATGGCCAGCCACGGCTGCTCGGCGAGCGGATCCGCGTCGAGGAAGCGCGCCACCCGGCCCGTACCCGAGATGGTGCGCGCGATCTCCGCCTCCCGCTCGAAGCGGGCCCGGGAATGCGGATCGATCTTGTCGGGCCTGATGACCTTGACCGCGACCGGGTCGCCCGCGACGGAGTACGCCAGGTACACCGCCCCCATGCCTCCGGTGCCGAGGCACCGCTCGACGGCGTACGGGCCGATCCGCTGCGGCAGGACGGTACCTGTCACCAGCTTCCCCCCGGGTTCCACAGTGCCGACACGAACGCGATTGACGTGAGTGTCTCACCCGCTTCAGAAGGCTCTGCCGAGCAGTGTGGACACTGACGAATCACCCGCACAGCGTACCGATCGATATCGGCCCGGCAGAAGGTGCCGTCGTTCCGCGGCCCGGAGAACGAGCGGGAGCGGCCGAGACGACAAGCAGCAGGTCATCGCGACGTGCGTGTCAGCACCTGATCATAGAGCGAAGTACACGGGCGAGGGGGCGGGTCATCGACAGGTCGACGCGCTCGGCCAGCAGTCAAGTGAGCATCCCTGATCACCGCCATGAAGCTGCTGTCGGCGCCCGAGTAGAGCACCGACTCGCCAACAGCCCCCGCGGGCCGCAGACACCTACCGTCCAGTGCGAAGCCTTCGGGTGGACCAGGCAATCACCGTCTACCCGAAGGCTTCGCACCGACTACAGCCGCTCGGGGGTCCCGATGCCGAGGAGGTCCATGCCCTGGCGGAGCGTCTGGCCGGTGAGCCGGCAGAGCAGCAGCCGGGTCTCCATGACCTCGCGGCTGGGGGCCTTGAGGACGGGGCAGTGCTCGTAGAACGTGGTGTACGCCGCGGCGAGGCTGTGCAGGTAGGCACAGAGGCGGTGGGGTTCGAAGGTCTCGGCGACGAGGTCGATGGTGGCGCCGAATTCGTCGAGGAGGAGTCCGAGGGCGCGTTCGGCCGTCTCCAGGGCCAGGTCCTGGTGAGCGGTCGGGGTCACGCCGTCTGGGGCCTTGCGCAGGATCGACTGGATACGGGCGTAGGCGTACTGCAGGTAGGTGCCGGTGTCGCCGTTGAGGGAGACCATGCGGTCGGCGTCGAAGATGTAGTCGCGGGTACGGGAGGTCGACAGGTCTGCGTACTTGACCGCGCCGATGCCGACCTGCTTGGCCCGGTCTTCGAGTTCCTCGGTGGCGAGCTGGGGGCTCTTCTCGGCGACAACGGTGCGGGCCCGGTCGACGGCTTCGTCGAGGAGGTCCATGAGGCGGACCGTCTCGCCGGAGCGGGTCTTGAAGGGCTTGCCGTCCTTGCCGAGGACGGTGCCGAAGCCGAGATGCAGTGCGCGGACGTTGTCGGGGAGCCAGCCGGCGCGGCGGGCGGTCTCGAAGACCATCTGGAAGTGCAGGGCCTGGCGGCTGTCGACGACGTAGAGGAGCTGGTTGGCGCAGAGCATGCCGACGCGGTCGCGGATGGCGGCGAGGTCGGTGGTGGCGTAGCCGTAGCCGCCGTCGCTCTTCTGGACGATGAGCGGGGTCGGTTCGCCGTTGGGGCCCTTGATGTCGTCGAAGAAGACGCACAGGGCTCCATCGGAGCGAATGGCGACGCCGGAGGCTTCGAGGTCGGCGCACACGTCGGCGAGCATCGGGTTGTAGTAGCTCTCGCCGACTGCGTCCGCGTCTTCGAGGAGGACGCCGAGGCGGGCGTAGACGGCTTCGAAGTAGACCTTCGACTCGTCGACCATGCCCTGCCAGGACGCGACGGTCTCGGCATGGCCGGCCTGCAGCTCGACGACGCGCCGGCGGGCCCGGTCGGCGAAGTCGGCATCGCTGTCGAACTTCGCGCGCGACGCCTTGTAGAGGCGGTTGAGCCGGGACATCGACGGCCCGGAGTCATCCGACTGGATGTCTTCGTCGAGCTCGACGGGGTGCTCGATCAGGTACTGGATGAGCATGCCGAACTGGGTGCCCCAGTCCCCGAGGTGGTTGCGCCGGACGACCTTCTCGCCGGTGAACTCGAGTGCGCGCACGAGCGCGTCCCCGATGATCGTGGAGCGCAGGTGGCCGACGTGCATCTCCTTGGCGATGTTCGGCTGGCTGTAGTCGATCACCGTGACGCCGGCCTCGGCGTTGCTGCCGACACCGAGTCGGGCGTCGGCCGCGCGGGCGGCCAAGCGCTCGAGGATGGCGGCGTCGGTGACGGTGACGTTGATGAAGCCGGGCCCGGAGACCTCCAGGTTCGCGACCACCTGGTCAGAGCTAAGGTTCTCGAGCACACGCGCGGCCACCTCGCGGGGGTTGGCGCGAAGCGGCTTGGCCAGGCTCATGATGCCGTTGGCCTGGAAGTCGGCGCGGTCACTTCGTCGCAGCTGGGGGTCGCTGTCCGCGGCGTCGGGGAACGCAGTGGAGATCGCCTGTGCGAAACGCTCGCGCAGCGCGTCGGCGATGGAGAGGACCGTAGGCATAGATCGAAGGACCACTTCTGTGAGAGGGCGGATCCGCGGACGGGACGCGGGAGTCGCACAGCGCGCCGCTCCGTCGAGCGGTCGGCGCCATCTGCCGAGTATCCCATGCCGCACAGAGCCAACGGCCCGATTATGGTCGTCGCGGAGCGAAGCCTTCACGCTCAAGATCCTTGACCGTGGATCATCCTGAGTGATCATCAGCACCAACGGTGGAGCCCTCCACCTCCGAGGAGGCACGCGTTCCGTATCCCCCCTTGAGTCGAATCCGCAAATTCGATCGAACACAGCGTGATGGAGCGGCTACGGTGGCAAGCCTGCTGTGCGGCGCTCGGGAGGGAAGTGGGGTGAGCAGGCTGTCTAGGAGTGCGGGTGGTTCGCCGGGCATCGCCTCGGCGATCCGGGCGGTGTTCGCCGGTGACGGCGAGGGGCATGCGCTCGACGATCCGGGGTTCGGCGACGTCACCGGTGCAGTGCGGCGGCTGCGCCACGAAGGGTGGGACCTCGTGGCCAAGCTCCGGTCACGGGCGGCGGCGCACGCGGAACGCGCCCTCGCCTCGGAGGCGGCGCGTCGCCTGGGCGCGCTCACAGTGGACGGGTTCGGGCGTATCGACGTGTGCGTTCCCGACCTGATTCCACTCGACGACCGTACGGCCGCTCTGGTGTCGCCCTACCTCGGGATCCCGCTCTCCGCCTCAACGGATGGTCTGGCCGGCTTGTCGACGGAGGAGATCGAGGATCTACTCCTGGCGGTGCTGGGGCGCGGAGTGGAGGCGTCCGGGTGCATTCCGCGGAACATGTTCCGGCAGAGCGACCGGACGGTCCTGATCGACTGGGAAGACGCGCTTCTTGTTCCAGCGGGCACCGCCGCCCCCAACGCCCTGACCGTCATGAAGTGGGACATCGCGTGGTCCGACCTGACCGGCCGCGATCTCGACCTCAGAAGGCGCATCACGGTGCGGAGCGGCGACGAGCCCCCACTGGACGATTTCGAGTCCATACTCGCCGCCTGGCTGCCGGCCGGACTGACCGCACGGGAGGTGCGTCGCCGCGGCATCGAGTTGACGCTCGCGAGCGAACTGCCCGCCGTGGGGCCGAAGTCCGCGAGTGCCGCCCGCCTGGGTCATCTCGCCGAGGACGTCCTACAGCCCGGCCTCGGTGTCTTCCACACGGTGCTGACCTCACAGCTACGAGCAGACCAGGGTGAGGACACCTATGCCGATCTCCTTCACCAGCTGGATGTCCTCACCGAATGCACCGTTAGCGGCGGCGGCCGTGGCCTGGAGCGGTTACGCCGACCGTGGGTTCTCGCCCTGTTCTCCACGGCCGAGCGCCCGTTGGCCGCCGGCCTCCAATCGCTCAAGCATCTGGTCTTACGCCTGGAGGAGCTGCGGGGCGTTGACGGGTGGGATGCGGCATGTGAGCGCGCCCAGGTCGCCGAGGAAGTCACCGCCCGCATTGCCCGGACTGCTCAAGCCGTCCTGGGGCTGGAGGGGTTGGAGCTCATCTTGCGCGGCTCGTGCGCGCAAGGAGTCCTCGGACGCGGTAGCGACATCGACTTCGAACTGAGCTCACCCGGCCACCCTCACGGGCATTGGGCGCTTGAGGATCTTGTGATCGAGGTGCTCGCCTGCCTGGGTCTTGCGGCCGAGGGCTCCGCCGCCCGGCCGACCGAGCGGGATGTCGTCAGCGCGGACGGGATGTTGAGCCGCGATCTCCACGAGTGGTTCGAGCTGCGCCGGCCCGGCGTAGACCATCACTCCCCTGGCTGGGTCGCCACCGCCATCGCCGCCCCGTCGACCACCGTCATCAGTCGGCCGAGCGAGTACGAGCGGCGGGGCCGCGAACTCACCGCCAAGTACCTGTGGTTCGAGTCCCGGGCGTTGCTGGCCCGGCTCGTGTTCGCCCGCTCCGCAGCTGCGCCGCCTCCGGTGGAGCTGGTCCCCCAGCTGTCGCTCCTGCACGAGCTCGTTCCGAGTGACGAGGCCGCCACGGTGGAAGCCCTGGTACGCCGAACGTTCGCCCTGCGGGAGGCGGCCGACCACGCGCCGCCGACCACCGGCCCGGACACGGAGGTGGAGCAGCTGGCCGACCGGCTGGACGTGCTGCGTCGCCGCCTCGATCTACCTGGCCCGCGCAACCTGTAATCCCGCTCCGCCCCGATCCGCGCCATCTCAACCCGAGAGGTCAACCGTGATCAGCGACGCGATTCCACTGTCCACCAGCGATGCTTCGCACGTCTCCTTCGCGGACGGCTACACCTTCCATGTCCGCGGGGGCCAGATCACCGCCCCTGGCAAGCAGTGTCCGTGCGGCGGCCTGGAGCCGGTCCACCAGGTCACCTCCTACCGTGAGGCGTACCCGCAGGCCCAGCTGTCGCTGACCGACGTCTGCAACATGGGCTGCACGTACTGCTCGTTCCGGGACCGGGTGCACGCCGACGGCAAGCCCGTCACCATCCCGCTGGAGACCGTGGTGCAGGGCCTTCGCACCCACCGCGAGCGGCTGGTCGAGGAGAACGCCCGGTACAGCCGGATCGACTTCGGCCTGGCTGGCGAGACCATGCTCGTGCGCCACATGCACGACGCGGTCCAGGAGCTGGTCGCCGAGAACCTCGCCCACTCGCCCGTCGCCGTGATCTGGGCGGGGCCCATGGTCACCAACGCGACGCTGTCGATGACGGCCGAGCTCGCCAAGCAGCTCGGCCCGCCCCAGGACATCAGCCTGGACGGGCCCCGGGACGTCCACGACCGGGTGCGCTTCTACACCGGTGGCCGCGGTGGCACGTACGATCACGTGCGTTCCGTGCTCGACCAGGTGCTGGCCCGCCACCCCGACATGGGGGTCTCGGCGGTCCTGACCGCGTACTGCACCGACTTCGTGGCGATCTTCCGCCACCTCTTCGAGGACGTCGGCGCCCGCAACATCTACATGAAACCGGTCAACGCCACCCACGACAAGACCTACGCGCTCAACGCCGCGACCCTGCCGGCCTTCCGCCAGGGCTACGCCGACCTCGTCGAGCACATTCTCGCCCAGCCCCCGGAGGGCATCCTCGCCCGGCTTCTCGCCCTGAACTCCGAGGACTTCTTCATGCGGTTCTTCTACCGCGTGAAGGACCGCGCGGCTCAGGTCTACCGGTGCGGGGCCGGCAAGAGCGGCACCTACCTGGACACCAACGGCAACCTCTACCCGTGCGCGCACTTCATCGGCAAGTCGGGCTGGCACATCGGCCACGCCTCCACCGGCGTCGAGGACACCGAGCGCCGCAAGTACCTCGACCTGGTCGTCGATCAGCGGGACGAGTGCTCCTCCTGCCCGTCGCGTTACGTGTGTGGCGGCGGCTGCTACTACCAGGCGGTCCTTGCGAACGGTGACATCACCAAGCCCGACGGTGTGAAGTGCGACCTGATCCGTTTCCTGACCGACCTGTCGATCCGCCTCGTCGTCGCCCTGCGCGAGCGGCACCCGGAGGTGCTGGACGCGCTGCCCTCGCCGTACGGACTCACCACCGAAGCGCTCGTCTCCTCCCCCGAAGCCGCCTACCAGCCCGCGGCCCGTCTCAATGCCGCGGTCGACGATCAGCGGGTGCCCATCCCGCTCGCCGGTCTGGGCCGGGTACGAGGCGGACTGGCCAGCCCTGCGGGACTCACCGTCACGCTCGCCCCAGGTGCCGAAGGGCTCGCGGTGCGGCTGGAGTTGGGGGATACACCCGGCGCCGTCCAGGCGGTCCGCGTCCGCCTGCAGCCGTTGGGCGAGGGCGTGTTCACCCTGCATGATCTCGCCGCCGGGCAGTGGCCCGGCGAGCGGTACCTGCGGTGCACCCGCGACGGCGCCTGGTGGCTCGCAGCCCCCACCGCCCGATTCCGCCGTGTTCCGCATCCCGATCCCGTCTGGGAGGACGCCCACGACGTCCGCCTCTCCTGGGAGGCCGATCACCTGGAGCTCCTGCTACCACTTCCCGAACCGGCCGGTTCCGGCGAGGGGCTTGGTGTGAACGTGTTCGCGGACTTCACGGACGGCGGGTGGACGGCCTTGACGCTGCACGAGCCGTTCGCGGCCCTGGACCTCAACGCGAAGGGTCCGCTTCGCTTGTCCGGCCCGGAGGCACCCGGGCGAGCGGCCTCGGCGGGAGTCAACGGCCGTATGCCCGTTGAGCTCACGCCGCTCAGTCGCTGGGCCGGGCTCCAGGGCAACACCTGTTGACGGGAGGCAAGATGCGTATTCTTCTGGTCACCCACCGGTTCGCGGGAGAGGAGGCTGGCGGGACGGAGATCCTGGCCGACGATCTCGCCCGGGCCCTGATAGCGCGAGGCTTGGACGTCGCGTGGCTGGCGGCCGGCGACCCGCCGTCGCCGCAGCTACGCACCGCGGCCGAGTACATCAGCGTGCCCGCGGTCTTCGCACGCGACTACCCGGCCGGTTGGCAGGTCCAAGAGGATCAGCAGGCAGCACTCATTGAACAGTTGCTCGCCTCGCGACCTGCCGTCGACCTCGTCCACGTCCTGCACTTCAGCCGCATCGGCCTGGCGTTCCTCGACACCGCACCGCTGCGGAACGTGCCGGTCGTCGCGACGCTGACCGACTACACCACCGTCTGCCCCGACCACCAGCTCCTCGTGCGCTCCACCGGTGGCCAGTGCACCAGTACCACGCCCTCGACCGGCTGCTTGGGATGCCTGGGTGCACCAACTGCGGCGGCTGGGGACGTGGAGTCGTGGCGGGCCCGCAATGTCGTGTGGCTGAACAGGCGGGTGCGGGCGCTGTGGACGCAGACGCCGCACCAGGCTGTGGAGCTCGCGAAGGCCGGCGTCGCGATGGACAAGATGGTCCGGGACCAAGCTTGCTACGGGCTTCCAGACAGCTGGCAGTCGCTGGCCGAGAACAGTGGCGGCGGCGAGTACCTGCTCTTCCTCGGCCGGTGCTCACCCGAGAAGGGCCTCCACGTCCTGCTCGACGCCCTCGCGCACAACCCGACCACGCTACCGCTCCTGGTCGCGACCGTGCCGGACGACGCCGCGTACGAGGAGCGGATGCGCCTGGTCGCCGCAGCCGATCCGCGGGTGCGCTGGCTTCCTCCGCTCTCCCGCTCCGACGTAGGGCCGGTGCTGGCCGGCGCCTGGGCGCTGCTGGTGCCCTCGCAGTGGTGGGAGAACCATCCGATCGTGGCGCACGAGGCCCGGGCCCTGGGCGTGCCGGTGTGGTCCTCGGCGGTGTCGTCCATGCGCCACCTCGCGGACGACGAAGGCGTCCACCTCGTCGAGCAGTACGCCGACCCGGCTTCGTGGAGGCAGGCGATCGATGCCGCGGCCGGATACCAGGAGCTGCGGGTGCCGTCGTTCGGCCGCCGGGCGTCGGCGTTCGAGGCGTTCGTCGACGAGATGGTCTCCGTCTACAGGAAGGAGGCGATCAGGTGATGCCCATGCACGTGCCTTCGATCGTGGTGCCGGAGCGCTTTCGGAAGTTCCTCGTCACCGACGACTTCGACCGCTACGGGCTCGAACCCGGCCGACCGACGCCAACTCCCCAGTACCTGCAGGTGGAACTCACCGACCTGTGCAACCTCGCCTGCGCCGGATGCGTGCGGGCAGTGCACGACAGTAGCGGCGGACACCTGCCCTTGGACGCCTTCGTCACGCTGCTCGAGCAACTGCCCGATCTCGGCCACGTCTCCTTCGTCGGCGCCGGTGAGGCGCTGATCGTCCGCGACTTCGCCGCCTACGTCCAGGCGTGCACCGACCGATACGTGTTCACCTCGACGAACACCAACGGCCTACTCGTGCGCCGTCGTCTCCAGCCGGTCCTCGACGCCGGACTGGGCTTGCTCGCCATCAGCGTCGACGGCGCCGACGATGCCACGCTCGGGCGGATGCGCTCCGGCCTGCGCCGATCCCAGCTGTCCACCGCACTACGGGAAGCTGCGGAGATGACGCGACAGCGCGACACTGCTCTGTCGGCCGCGGTGACACTCTCCACCGCCAACCTCGACCAGTTCCCGGCGATCGTCGACTTCGTCGCGGACCACGGCGTCACGCGCATCAACGTGGAGAGCCTGCACCACTGGGGCGACGACAAGACCCTCAACACCGAGTCCCTGTTCGCCGCCCCACCCTCGCAGGTCGTGCCGTACCTGGAGGCCGGCCTCGCCCGCGCTGACGAGCTGGGGCTGCAGCTGTCGATCTTCGACTACTCCCGGCTGGCCTCCCCGGCCGCCGGCCGGGCCGTGTGCCCGTGGCCCTGGGACGCCAGCTACATCACCAAGGACGGCGACGTCACGCCGTGCTGCATCCACATGGAGTCCTCACCCGGAAACGTGCTCGGCAACATCCACCAGGCGCCGATGGCCGAGATCTGGACCTCGAAGCCGTACGGAGCCCTGCGGGACTCCTTCCGATCCCACGGCCCGGCCTGGTCCTCGTGCGAAGACTGCGTGTACCGAATGGAGTTCGGACGTGTCTGAGACCCACACACCCGCCCTCCTGGGCAACCGCCCGACCGAGGACGGCCGGCGGCTGCTGCACCGGGCGGTCGACCTCGGCCTCGACTTCGCCTCCGGAGCCTTGCGCGACGACCTCGTCCTGCGGCATGCGACGGTCAGCGAGCTCATCGACCGCTTCGCCGGCCCGCTCCCCGAGGCCGGCGAGAACGACGAGCAGCTGCTGGAGGCGCTGACCGAGATCGCCCAGTGGTCGATCTCCCAGGCCGACCCGCGCTATCTCGCGTTCCCCGACACCGGCGACAGCATCGCCGCCCTCGCGGCCGACATCGTCGCGTCCTTCCTCAACCAGAACCTGATCGCCTACGACCGCAGCGCTCCCGCCGCCAGCGTGATCGAGGCCCAGCTGATCACCTGGCTCCGGGAACTCATCGGCTACCCGGTCACGCCTCTGGCCGACTACCAGGGACTCGCCTCGCTCGGCGGCATGTGGACCTCCGGTGGCAACATGAGCAACCACATCGCCATCGCCGCCGCCCTCACCCACACCTACCCCGAGATCCGCACCACCGGCCTGCGCGCACTCCCCGAGCAGCCGGTGATCCTGCTGGCCGGCGGCGTCGAGCACTTCTCCTACCTCGCCGCCGCCCAGGCCCTCGGCCTCGGCACAGACGGACTCCTATGGGCGGACGCCACCCCGGACTTCACCAGCGACCCCGCCTCCGTCGCCCACCTGCTGGCCTCGCCGCCTCCCGGCAAGCGGATCTTCATGGTCGTCGGCGTCGCCGGCAACTGCCGCACCACCGGCATCGACGACCTTCAGGCCCTCGCCGACCTCAGCGAGCAGCACGGTGTGTGGTTCCACGTGGACGCCTGCCACGGCGGCAGCCTGCTCTTCTCCGACAAGCTCAGGGTCCGGCTCGCCGGCATCGAGCACGCCGACTCGGTCGCTCTCGACCCGCACAAGGGCCTGTTCGTCAGCTACCCCTCCAGCTACGTTCTCTTCCGAGACCCCGCCGCGCTCGGCCGCTTCGCCCGCTACCCGGACCGCGCCCACGATCCCGGCTGCCTCGACCTCGGGCTGATCACCCCGTTCTACGGCTCCCGCGGCTTCGAATCGCTCAAGCTCTGGGCGCTGATGAAGTACCAGGGCGTCGACGGCATCGGCCGACTCGTCGAAGACCGCCAGGCGACCTTCCAGAAGATGATCGACCTTCTCGAGCGCACCGGATGCTTCCGGATGCTCGGCACCTCCGACTTCTACCGGTGCGCCTTCGTCTTCCTCCCCACCCCGGTCACCGAAGCCCTCGAACAGAAGGCCCTGCCAGTCGCGCACCACGCCGCGATGCGCGACCTCATCTCCCGCTACACCGCCGCCTTCGCCGACCGCCTGTACCGCGCTGGCACGGTCGTCTTCGACCTGTTCGCGCTGCAGGACCTCGCCGACCGCCTCGGGCTCGGCAGCAGCGCCAAGTACCAGGTCATGGGGATGTGCGTGGGCCACCCGCACATCCCCAACCAGGTCGAGCGCGGAATCGAGCGGGACATCACCGAAGCAGCCGGGGACCTCACCGCCCGCATGCTGGAAGACCTCCGCACCTTGCTCACGTCCACGGACCCGGCTAGCAGCACCCCGGGGACGGACGTGACCGGACCGGCGGGCTGGTGACCGCCGTGACCTATCCACCCGCGTTCACGATCGCCTACCTCGTCCACAGCGACGTCGAACTCCTGCGCCGCACCATCCCCACCACCCTGGACGCCCTGACCCGCGGCACCCGCCACCCGTACGACCTCGTGCTCGTCGTCGACGGCGCAGAAAGCGCCCCGGCCGACGAGATCCTCGAACTCGCCCACAACACCTGGGGGTTCGACGAGGTACGGCTACGCCGGCGCACCCGCCACCGGGCCTCCGGCGACCAAGCGAACAACATCCACACCCACTTCGTCAGCGACAAGAGCCGCTTCCTGATCACCATCGAAGGCGACGTCGTCGCCTTCCGCGACCCGAGCACCACCGACGTCCTCGCCGAGATCGCCGAAACCTTCGACCATTGCCCTCAGCTCGCACTCGCCCAGCGCATCGACGATCACGACTGCTGGCAGTGGAAACTAGAAGAGGCCGGCCCGCCACTGAGCGGCCGAGCCCGCTCCGTCAACCGCATCTCCTCCCACTTCCTGATCTACGACAGCCAGCGGGCCCGCCCCATCATGACCGCGGCCGGCGGCATCCCCGGCGACCAGTTCCACGACGACGGCCAGCACTGGATGAACTACGAGGACTGGCTCTCCCACACCTTCGCCCAGCCCACCGGCCCCGGCATCGGCTACCTGCACCGCCTCCCGCTCCGGATCTTCCACTGCGACGAGAAGACCGCCCCAGGTTCCGCCCACTACCGCCGCGACATCGCCACCCGCCTGCGTGTCTTCGCCGAGCGCGAGCACGCCGTGAAGGAGGAACTCGGTGCCTGACCACCGTCTTGTCCCCTCGCCCGTGTTCCTCCTCTCCCCGATCCGCTCCGGATCGACCCTGCTGCGCTGTCTGCTCGGCTCCCACCCCGACGTCCATGCCCCGCACGAACTCCACCTCGCCGGCTACACCGTGGCCGTCGACGACGAGTTCACCGACCTGTCCATGCGCACCCTCGGCCTCGCCCGCACCGACCTCGAGCACCTGCTCTGGGACCGCCTGCTGCACCGCCAGCTCACCGAGACGGGCAAGAGCGTGCTCGTCGAGAAGTCCCCGGGCAACGTGCTCATCTGGCAACGTCTCGCCGCCTGCTGGCCCCAGGCCCGCTACATCGTCCTGCGCCGGCACCCGGTCGCCATCGCCGACTCCATCTGCCGAGCTGGCGACGCCAATGACCTCGCGGAAGCGGCCGTCACCGTCGACAAGTTCGCCACCGCTCTCGACGAAGCCGCCGCCAACCTTCCGGGCACCGTTCACGTCACGTACGAGCAGCTCACCGCCGCTCCGGAAGCCACCTGCAAGGCCCTGTGCGAGCACATCGGTATCTCCTGGGATCCGAGCATGCTCGACTACGGCCGCCACGATCACGGCCCGTTCGTCTACGGCATCGGTGACTGGTCGCCCCAGATCGCCTCCGGCCGCATCCAGGCCGCCACCCCGCCGCCCTCGGACGCGAATATCCCCCAGCTGCTCAACTCCTGGTGCCAGAAGTGGGGCTACGCCCCGTGAACCAGCCGCGATCATCAGCCGTCTTCTGGCTCCTCGGGCTGCCGGCCTCCGGCAAGACCACCCTCGCCCGCCACCTCCTCGACCACCTCCGCGCCGAGCACGGCGTCGAATGCGGGTTCTACGACGCGGACGCCGAACGCGCCGCCGGCGTGCTGCAGGATCTCGGCTGGTCACCCTCCGACCGCATCGCCACGATCCGCGCCCTCGCGCACGCCGCCAGCCGGCACCAGGTCGGCATCGTCACCCTGGTGACCTCCACCGAGGCGGAACGGCAGCTCGCCGCAGACCTTCTCGGAGAACGCCTCCACCTCATCCGCGTCCACGCGCCCAAACCGGTGCGCCACGCCCGCGACGCCCTCCGCACCGTCCGCGCCTACCGGCCCAACCCGGCACCGGACGCGCCGGAGCTGTCCTGGTCCGATCCCGAACAGCTCGCGCTGGCGCTGGACACCACGGCCCCGCTCAGCACCACCGTGAACGCCCTGTGCACCTTCGCCGCCACCGTCCTCGCGAACGCCTCTTCCCCATAGACGCTGGTCAAGCAGCAGTCGGGAGATGCGGCATCGATCCGGCTCGCACGTGGGCCGTCTGCCAGCCGTCGTGCGAGCCAGCCCCATGCCCGCTGCGACCGCTCCTCACCTTCTCCGCCACCGCGATGAACGCCAGCTCGGAGAAGAAGAAACCGCCCAGCTGGTCCGCCTCGCACACCGAGGTGTACCACGCCTCGACCTCCTCAGGGGCGACCGCGCAACGACCGTGCCTGGCGGCCGACAACAGAGCCTTCCGAATCTGGTCAACCCGATCCTTCGCATGCCCCGTGAACGCGGTCGACCACGCCAGCAGTGGTTCAACTCCGACGAGGTCCAGCGGGCTACGGGCGAGGAGCAATCCGAGCTTGCGGCCGATCCTGCCATCCGCGTGATCCATCCAGCTCTGCGCATCGTCCGCGAACGCGTGGCACACCCGCCGATCGAGATCGGCGTCCGCGCCCGCGATGACCATCGAGTCGAAGTCGACGTGCGCGATGACCGCCCGCCCCCCAGGCCGAAGAACTCGCGCCACCTCGGCCAGCATCTCCTGTGGGTTCGGCAGGCACTCGATGGTGTTGTACGACAGGACGACGTCCACACTCTCGTCGGAACACGGAAGACGGTCGCGCAGATCCGCAACGATCGTCGTCATCGCCCCCTTGTGGCCTGCCAGAGCCGCGTGGACCCGGCGCAACGACTCCACCGAACGGTCGATCCCAATGAGGGAAGCCTGCGGCACCTTCCGGCTGACAGCCCGAAGCGTCGGTCCCCCACCGCACCCGAGATCAACAACCCGGTCGGTAGCCCGCGGGCCAGCCAGCTCTACAAGGCGCGCATGGACCGGCTCATCACTATCGGACACGGCGCAGCCCTCTTTCCGGTCCGCACCAGAGCCCGAGATGGCGCCACCAATAATTCAGGTTTGCACTATATGACGCCTTCTGAGATATCTCATCCCGAGATCCTCCGACATGCCACTCCCCTTGATGACGGCACGTAGTCGACCGGCCGACCGGAAGGCAACCGGCGCCAGCGCCGCACCTGCAGTAACCTGCCGTCCACCCCAGAAAGACCCCGAACCGGTTACGCGCAGTAGCAGAATCCCGCGGCCGACTCCGGCCCACAATGTCGAGGTATCGCGTTGGCTCGCCACTGCCACACGTCTCCCTTTCGCTAACGTGAGCCGCCCGATCGGAGTCCGAACCACCCGGCCTACACCGGACTGCCAGCTCGCTCCAGTTGTCGTGCTCGTGCTTCAAGTTCGGCGGGAAGGTGCCAGCCTTCGATGGTGGGTGTCATGTAGAGGCGGGCCTTGAGGCCGAGGAGGAGCTGGCGGCGGTGTTCCTGATCGGCCTGTGTCCAGGCGTCGGCGAAGGTCTGGCCGGTCTCGGCCTCGACCCAGGCGGAGGGGCGCTGTGGGAGGGCGGCGAGGCGGCGGCGTTCGTCGACGAGGACTTCGAGGGCTTCGGCGTACTCGTCGTCACCGCCCGGGTAGTCGAACAGGTTGCGGCGCTTCTCCTCGCGCAAGTCCTTCATGGCCTGGGTGACGTGGTTGAGCTGCTCGGTGTGGTCCTCGCCGGGTATGAACCTGCGCACCGTCATCGCCAGCCCGGCCAGGCGCTGCACCAGGGCGGTGATCGCCGCAGTGACGTGCTCGCCCTTGACGGACTGGCCCTTGCAGGCCGGCTTCCCTGCCGTCTTCGCGCAGCGGTAGTACTCGTACACCTTGCCGTTCTTCGCGAGGTTCACCTGCCGGTACAACCGGTCGCCGCAGCGGTCGCAGTGCGGCACGCCGAGCCAGGGCGAGGCGCCGTTCGAGCGCTCCTTCGTGACTGACCGCTCGTCCATCGCCACCTGGATCGCGGCCCACTCCTCCTCCGTGAACAGAGGCTTGGCCATGCGGATCGGCAGGCCCTTGGCGTCGCGGGCGATCTTGCGCGCCTTGACGGAGCGGCCGGTCAGTTTCAGGCCCATCGTCGCCGGCGAGCGCAGGATCTTGCCCACACTCGTCGGGTTCCAGTGGTTCGACGGCGGCGTCTTGCGCTTGCTCGAGTACGACTCGCCCTGGTTCTTGTACGCGTACATCGACGGGGTGTCGAAGCCGGCGGCCTCCAGCGCTGCGACGATCATCCACTGGCTCTGCCCCTCCAGGAGGAGCTTGCCCATGTAACGGACCGTCTCGGACGTCACGGGGTCCGGCTCCAGCGTCCGACCACCGCCGGGCCTGTCGACGATCCGGTACCCGTACGGCGGCTGCCCGCCCGCCCACCGGTCCGTCTTGCGCAGGTGCCTGTGCGCCGCCGCGACCCTCGCCTTGATCCGCTTGAGCTCCATCTCCGCGAAGATCGACGCCAGCATCAGGAACACCTTCGCCAGCTCGTTCCCGAACGACGACTCCCTCCCCTCCCGGTAGTCCAGGGTGATCCCGTCGTCCGTGAACACCAGGACCTTGCGGTTCTCCTCCGCCCAGTGCGCCACGTCCGCGCAGTCCTTCGCCGACCGGAACGCCCGGTCGACCTTGGCCCACACCAACGCATCCCACTCACCCTGCCGCTCGGTCAGCCACGGACCCAGGTCCGGACGCTTCCACGGCGTGACCTCCGCCGAGACATCCAGATCCTCGAACGACCCGACAACCTCCCACTCCTTCGAGAGCGCATGCCGCGTCGCCGACTCCGCCTGCACCAGATGCGAGACCTTGCCCTCATCCCCGTGCGTGTCCGAGACTCGCGAACCGACCACCGCCCGAACCGGCGCCAAAGCCGTCACAATGCCCATGGGCCTCCCCCTACCGCCCAGGCCAGCAGGCACCCTCGAACAGGCTGCGCTCGAACGGGTGGACCTTTTTCGAAAAGGTGTCGTTCCGCTGGAGGATCGACCTCCAGGTCGCCACCCCGGGCCTCGCCGCCAAGGCCGTCGAGGCCTACGTCGAGCGGGCCGCCACCCACACCGAGCGCTGGTCCGACCACGCACCGGTCACGGCAGTGTTCGATCTGAACAACTAGGCAGCAGAAACTGGTAGTTCGACAAAATCAAGAGGCGGCCCCGACGCGGGGCATTCCACACGTCGGGGCTTCCTCTCGGTAGCAAATACGCCAGCGGCGAAGGAAGTCGCACGGCACTCCCGGAGTGGATTTTGGCCGCAACGGCCAGCGCGGATCCGCGGCGACCGGCCGAACCGGCACGGCCCCCGCTCGTACCCGGGCCCGGCTGACCGGCGGCAGCCGGCCCTTCGCGCTCCGGGCTGGCGACCCTTGTCGCCCGCCCGGTCGGCGGCACCGAGCGGGCGGAGGGCAAGGGTCGCCAGCCGCCGATGGCCGTCACCCCCGCTGGGTGACGGCCACCGAACAGGGCTCACACCGTGGTCACTAGCACGACCACGGCGTGGTGACGTGGCCCGTCACGGTGTCCACCGCCACCGTCCTGCCCTCGCTGGGAATGCAGAAGTAGTAGGTGGGATGCGGGTTCTGCACGACGGGCTCATTGAGGTACAGGGGCTTGAACGCGCCGGTGTGCCCGGCCTTGACGGCCAGATCGTGGGCCTGGACCTCCGTCATGGTGAACGGGGAGATGGCCTGGATCCCGATCGGGACGCTCCACGGCTGCGTGCTCTGGTACTGACCGGTGGTCGAGTACTTGTACTCGAAGGACGGCTCCGAGCCCTTGGCCCGGAATCGGATCCACCAGGCCTGGACGTCATTGGGGTTGGTCGTGGGTGTCAGCAGGACGGCGTCCGCGTCGTAGAACTGCGAGCCGGGGTGCTCCTGCTGCGCCTTCACCTTGGCCTCCCGCACGATCTGTGTGAGCGGGAGATGGGGTGCCGCGCTGGCGGTGGACGGGGCGATCGGCAGCAGCGACAGGGCCGTGGCGGTCGCGGCGAGCCCGATCCGTGCCCGACGGCGGTGGCGTGATGTCCGGCACCCGTTCAGTGCGGGTGTCGCGGGCGTGCGGGCGGTGCGTGTGGTGTTCATGTCCTTCATCTCCTTCGACCCGGACCCTGCGTGGTCACGGTGGAAGTCGACTGCCGGGTTCGGCGTGAGCGGTGGCCGACGGGCGAGAGGTCCTCGGCCGGGCTCCGCGGGATGCAGCCTCCCGGGGTCCAACGGTAGGAGGGTCTCCGGGCGCCGTCTCCTGGCCGTCATCCTCGCTGAGCCGAACAGGTGAACCTCTCACCCGGAGCGATGCCCGTCCGGGGTTTCGCCGCGCGGTCCCGGCCGGTGGGCCCGATCCTGTGCCGCTCCTTGATCATCGCTGACTGTTACAAGGTGGTGACACGATCTTCTCGAAGTAGGCGTCCCAGCCGACGAGCCTGTAGATCGTCCTTCAGGCTGCGCTCCACCCACTCCAGGGCGATGTAGTACCGCTCCAGAACCGGGTCCCAGCCCGACTCCAGCATCCGCACGATATGAGGGTGCTCGACAGCTTGAGTGCGGCGGTCTCCCGTTCCAGGAAGACCTTGATGATTTCGTCGTCGCGCCGCTTGAGTAACTTGATCGCCGCGAACTGCCTGTCACTGTCGCTATTTGCCGTGTCGACGGCCTTTCGCACCTTCGACAGACCGCCGCTGCGCGCGCTGTCTCCCACCAGCAGGAAGCGATCGTTGATCACATGCGGTCCCACACATGCTCCGCGTCCAGCACCGGCGTCAACTACCGGTCCGGCCATCCTGCCAGCCCAGGACTCCTCGGTTGGATGGTTCGGCAGATCCGGGCTTGATCGTGGCCAACTCCTCGATGACTACAGTGCCCGACGCTCGACCAACTTATCGCTTATCTTCGGCTTGTTGGGGAGAGCTGTAGCCGCTCCCCCGCACGGAAGCGGCCCGTCGAATCTGTCGATGACGGCCGCCAGTTGCTCGTCCGCTTCGCGATCTACGCCGACCTTCCAGCGCGGTCCAGCTTCGATACTCGTGCTTCGATTTCGGCGGCAGGTACCAGCCTTCGATGGTGGGTGTCATGTAGAGGCGGGCCTTGAGGCCGAGGAGGAGTTGGCGGCGCCTTTCCTGGTCGGCTTGGGTCCAGGCATCGGCGAAGGTCTGGCCGGTCTCGACTTCCACCCAGGCGGAGGGGCGTTGTGGGAGGGCGGCGAGCCGGCGGCGTTCGTCGACGAGGACTTCGAGGGCTTCGTCCTCGCGCGCTGACCCCAGCCCGCCGGCTACGCACCCGCCCGGCCGCAGTCCGGCCGGGCGGGCCCCGGCACCGGCGTCGCACCAGCCCTGTCCGCCGACGCAACGGTGGTGGGCCACCCGGCAGCCGCAGGCCGGCGGTGCGGACGGGTTCCTGTTCTGCCGCTACCCGGAAGCGGCAACAACGTCCTGCCGCTCCCCGGTGACTGCGGTGCCAGGAGCGGTGGTGGTGACGCTGCCACCCCCGGTGGGCAGCCACAGCCCAGCGGTACGGGGCGGTGCGCGCCGCGTCCGGTGGCACGGGCTTCGGCCCGGCGGCCGGTGAGCTGTCCCCAGTCGCCGCCCCGCCCTCCGGGTTCTCGGTGCCGTCGACGAAGCCCAGCAGGTTGCGGTCGTCGAAGTCGCGGAAGCCGTGCACGGAGTCTGCGCACCACCGGGGAAGTCCCCTTCAGGTCCACCATCCCAGCCGGTGAGGCGTCAGCCTGTGGACGGGAGGTTCCCACCTTACGGTGACCATGCCTGTCTCATAGGCGATGACGACCATCTGGGCCCGGTCATGGGCGTGGAGCTTGGCCAGCAGCCGCCGGACGTGTGTCTTGACGGTCGCGATGCTCAGCCCCAGATGCTCGGCGATCACGTGGTTGGGCAGTCCCCGGGCCACCAATCGGAGGACTTCCCGTTCCCGTGGGGTCACGCCCGCTAGCTCCCGGGCGAGTCGCGGGCGCGGCTCGTGGCGTCCGGCGAACTCGCGGATCAGACGGCGGGTGACCGCGGGCGCGAGCAGGGCGTCGCCGGAGGCGACCACCCGCAGGGCTGTCAGCAGGTCGGCGGGGAGGATGTCCTTCAGGATGAATCCGCTGGCTCCGCCGCGGAGTGCCGCGTACACGTACTCGTCCAGGTCGAACGTGGTGAGGACCAGCACACGGGTGCCGACGGCGTCCGGGTCCGCGCAGATGCGCCGGGTGGCCTCCAGACCGTCCATGCCCGGCATCCGGATGTCCATCAACACGACGTCGGGCCGCAGCCGCAGGGCGAGTTCGACGGCCTGCTCGCCGCTGACGGCCTCGCCCGCGACGGTGAGGTCCGGCACGCTCTCGATGAGCAGGCGGAAGCCCGCCCGCAACAGCGCCTGGTCATCGGCGATCAGAACCTGGACCGGCCGGTTCACCGTGCTGCCTCCGATCCGCAGGGCAGCCGCGCATGCACCCGGAATCCGCCCGTCGCCAGGGGGCCGGCGGAGAGGGTCCCGCCGCACATGGCCGCCCGCTCCCGCATCCCGATGAGTCCGTGCCCGCCGCCAGGACGCCGGGACGGGAGCCGGGACGGCGCGTCGTTGACGACCTCGATCTCGACCGCCTCGGGACCCATCCGGGACAGCTTCACCCGGCAGTCCGCCGATCCCGCGTGCCTGACGACATTGGTGAGGGCTTCCTGAACGATCCGGTAGACCGCCAGTTCCACACCCGGGGGGAGCGGTGGATCCGGGTCGACGGACAGCTCCACGCGCGGGCCCGCGCCGGCCGCGAGCGCGGGCAGGTCCGCCAGACCGGAGGCGGACCCCAACTCGGCTCCGTCACCGGGTGATCGCAGAACGCCGAGCATGCGGCGCATCTCGGTGAGCGCCGTCCGGCCCGCCGTCCCGACCAGTGCGAGGGTCCGCTCGGCCTCCTGCGGGTCGGTGGAGGCCACCGCACGGGCCACCTCGGCCCGTACCGCGATGACAGTCAGATGATGGGCCACCACGTCGTGGAGTTCGCGGGCGATCCGCAGGCGCTCGTCCGTCACGGCCTGCCGGGCGGCGAGTTCCGCGTACGACCGCTGCTCTCTCAGCGCGGTGCCCACCAGCCAGGGCAGGGTCATCATCAAAGACGCGAAGACGACGCCCCACGCGACCCCGGAGGCCGGGACCGGTCGCGGTACGAGGGCCATGGCCGCCGCGACGGCGCCCAGCGAGCAGCCGAGCGCCGTCGCGGACCGGCGCCCCGGTTCCCGCGCCGCCACCGTGTACAGGGCGGCCCCGACCGGGACCCAGGACTCCTCCCATCCGGTGAACGCCATGGCGAAGACCGCTCCGGCCAGGACCGTGTACAGAACCCGGACGGGCCGTCTACGCCGTACCGCGACCGGCAGCCAGACCACCGCCGCCACGGCTCCCGCGCCCCAGCCACCGCTGCGCGTCTCGCTCGCGCCGAACGCCAGGGCGAGGAGCACGACCGCGACCGTGTCCACGCCGTGCCACTGTCCGTCCCGCAGACGTCTGGCCACCAGCGGCCGTGACTCCCCGTCGCCCATGCCGGCCACGCTATCCAAACGGGGCCCGGGGCCCGTCAGCCCGGAGGACGTCATCCCGCGGGCTGAGTCATCCGCGCGGCCGATGCCCGTCGTACCCTCCTGGGCTGACACCGGGTTACTCCCCGGGGGCGAAGCCGCCGGGCTCATCGGACGGAACAGTGGAGCCATGAATCGGAGAACACTGCTGTCCTCGTGCGCCGGACTGGCCGCCGCCATGATCCCGGGTCCGCTCGCGCCGGTGGCCGCCGCGCGACCGGGGCAGGAGGAACCCGTGCGGTTCCAGCTGCCCGCCCCGAACGGACCGTACCCGCTGGGTACGATCGCGCTGCACCTGACCGACACCGCGCGGCCGGACCCCTGGGTACCCTCCCGCCCCTGCCGTGAGCTGATGATCAGCATCTGGTACCCCGCCCGCGGCTGCGCGGCCCGTCCCACTGTTCCCTGGATGCCTCCGGCGGCGGCCGACCGGTACCTGAGCCTCCTCGGCCTGCCTCCTGGCCGGGTACGGCTGGGAGGCACCCACGGCCACGAGGGCGCTCCCGTCGGCGGCCCACCGGGCCCTCTGCCCGTCGTGCTCTACTCTCCCGGCGCCGACGCGTCACGGTCGTTCGGCACCGGCGTCGTGGAAGACCTCGCCAGTCACGGCTTTCTGGTGGTCACCGTCGACCACACCTACGACGCGGCGGCGGTCGCCTTCCCCGGTGGACGCGTCGAGACGAATCCGCTGGGCGGGATCAGCGACTACGCCAAGGCCCTCGCGGTCCGTACCGCCGACATCCGCTTCGTCCTGGACCGGCTCGCCGTCCTCCGCTCGGGTGGCCACCCCGGCGTCTGCCGCACCCCGCTGCCCCCCGGCCTGCGCGGGGCGCTCGACCTGCGGCGCGTCGGGATGCTCGGCCACTCCCTGGGCGGCGCCACCACCGCCGCGACGATGCTCACCGACGGGCGGATCACGGCGGGCATGAGCCTGGACGGGGGCGCGGCCGGCCCGGTGGTGGACGCCGGGCTCGACCGTCCGTTCCTGGTCGTGGACACCCCGGGCAAGGGCAGCATGGAGAGCAACCCCGCCCTGCGCGCGTTCTGGTCGCGTCTGCGCGGCTGGCGCCTGCATCTGACCGTACGGGGAGCCGCGCACCAGTCGTTCGGCGACGATGTGCTGATCCTGCCGCTGATCGCCCCTCTCCTGGGCATGTCACCGCCCGATCTGGAGGACGAGGTCGGGACGATTCCCGGGCACCGGGCACAGGCGTTCCAACGCGCCTACCCGCGAGCCTTCTTCGACCTCCACCTCCGCGACCAGGGGCGACTGCTCGACGGTCCCTCCCCCGACTTCCCCGAGGTCGACTACGCCCGGTGAACACCTTGGCGCCGGTCCCGCCCGTCTGGGCTCCGAGGTACGACGCCGCGGCGCTCACCGGGCGGGGTCCAGCGAGGGAGGGTCGTCGGTGTCCTCGGCTTCGCAGGGAGGATCACGACCCGGGAAATCCTGCGGGGCGACGCCTCCACCATCCCGACAGGGGAGCGGCGCCCTGGACGGAGCACGGCCCTGCTCTCGGCGACGGAGGTGAGGATGCCGGGAGGGTTCCTTTGAGGACTTCGACGACGTGGATCTTCGAAAGGGGCTCTCGGTAGCCTTCACCTGCGCCCCGGAAGCGATCACTCCGCCGCGAAGTCGGTGGAGGCCTGTGTCGAGCGCGCCGCCACCCATGCCGGTCGCTGGTCCGACCCCGCGCCCTTCGCCCGAACTCCCTTGGCAGGAAGGCGATCCAGCCTCGCGGCATGCGAAGGCCATGCGCACCAGGGCGGTGGACGCGCGGACCACCCGCGCCTACGGCCTGCGACCCACGACCCGGCCGCGACCCGCCTCGGCCCGGTAACCACCGGGGGCGGCCTCGCCGTCGAGCTGTTCGAGCGCAGAACGACGGCGCAGGCGCACACCCCGACCACGACGGAATCCAGCCGACGCCTCGGCATGGCATCGGACCAGAAGGTAGTATCGGTTTCCACACTGACTGAATATCAAGTGCACGCTATTCATTGGACATTGCTGTCGGGGGCGTCAGCCGACCCCTCAGGTGGGGGGTTGCGCCGAGTCGCGCCCCCCTGCGCCCCACCCTCCGCACCGGAACCGACCACCGAAACCGGCAAGAACCCAGAAGGCGTCCATTGGTTACCATCGCAGACTCCGAGCTCGACGTCTTTCCACTCTGCCTCGGCGGCAGCGTCTTCGGATGGACCGTCGACGAGCGGACATCCTTCCGCGTCCTCGACGCCTACGCCGCCGCGGGCGGGAACTTCATCGACACCGCCGACTCCTATTCCCAGTGGGCCCCCGGAAACACCGGCGGGGAGTCCGAGTCCATCCTCGGCAACTGGCTGGCCGCGCGCGGTCAGCGGGACCGTTTCGTCATCGCCACCAAGGTAGGCCGACTGAACGGACTGTCCGGGCTCACGGCGAAGGTCGTTCACCAGGCCGTGGAGGAATCCCTGCGCCGTCTGCGGACGGATCATATCGACCTCTACTACACGCACGCGGACGACCCGGAAACTCCCCTCGAAGAGACCCTCGCCGCACTCGACACACTGATCGTGGCAGGGAAGGTGCGCCATATCGGCGCCTCGAACATCAGCGGCCCCAGGCTGGCTGAATCCCTTGAGGTTTCGAAGCGTTCGGGGCTCGCCTCGTACGTGGCGGTCCAGCCTCCCTACAACCTCATGGAACGCGAGCCCTTCGAGAGCGGGATCGCCCCGGTCTGCGAGCGCGAGGGCGTCTCCTGCGTCCCGTACTTCGCCCTGGCGCAGGGCTTCCTGACGGGCAAGTACCGCGAAGGCGCACCCGCCGTTCCCAGCGTCCGCAGCGACGCGGCACGACCGTACGGCGAAACGCCCCGCGGCCGCACGGTGCTCCGGACGCTGGACACGATCGCCTCCGAGCACGACACCGCCCCCGCCGCGGTGGCCCTGGCCTGGCTGAGGGCGCAGCCCCATGTCGTCGCTCCGCTCGCCAGCAGCAGGACGCCCGAGCAGCTCGCCGAACTGACCCCGGGAGCGACCCTGGAACTCTCCCCGGCCGAGGTTCACTCGCTGGACCTCGCTTCACGGACCACCGCGGCGGACCACCATGCGCATGTCGGCTGAAGGAGGAGGAGCCGCCGTGACCCTCACCCCCCACACCGCCCTGATCGGATTCGACGCCGTCAAGTCGTTCATCTCGGTAGCGCGCGATGAATACGAGGCCTGTACCCCGCAGGAACCACCCTCCTGTTTCGCCCTCCTGCTCGGCACCGTCGACGACGGTGTCGCGGCCATCACCTCGGTCCAGTTCGCGACCAACGTCCGTGCCACCGACCCGATGGCGCTCGAAGAGTTCTCGAGCTCCATAGAGCCGTGCTTTGGAAGCGCCTACCGAAACCCCCGCCGGGGATTCTGGTGCAGCTCGCAGGATCTGCTTCGTATTCACCGGCAGGCGGACCGTGACGGGGCCGAGATCCTGGGCTCCATCCATCTGCATCCCGACTGGCACCGGATCGGCCCACCCGAAGAGCGAGGGCTGCGAATAAGCGAGGAGCCGACACCGATGGACCGCTACATGCTCGACAACAGTCGGTACCCGGTGAACATGATCTGCTATCTGGAATCCGGCCCACAGGGGGTTTCCGCCGCACTCGCGGCATGGGGCCCTCCTCCCGAGGGAGAGGTCGCGGCGCCATGCCCCCGCCTCCTTCTGAGGTTCAGCGCGTCCTGAGGAACGGCAGGCTCACCCCTCGCCACCGGCGGGACTCCGCCCCGGTCACGCTCGCGGATGTGACCGGGGCGGGGCCGCCCGTCCACCCCTGGGTGAGTACCGCCGGAACGGGGCCGTCGGGGCGGACGGTGGTGCTGTAGGCGGCGCTGGTGGGGGTGGAGGAACAGCCCGGTCGGCGTGGTCGCGGTGGCCTCGTGCCCGGCGACCGGCAGGGTGACCCGCTCGTCCCGGATGAACGTGTCGTGCCGGAGCATCATGGCCCCGATCCGGGGGCCCGACACCGTACCGCCCGCTGCCTGGGGGCCGGCGAGTCAACCCCGTGGGTCGACAACGACGCGGCGTGGAGAATTGATTATCTGATGGTCAGTCAGAACCTCGCGGACGGACACCTGCACCAAGGCCTACATCGAACGCCCCGCCTCCTCTGCCGATCGATGGAGCAACCACGCACCGGTGACCGCCGTCTTCGACCTTGACCAACTCCTGTAGCACCGACGGGAAGTCGGACGACTGGCTTCTGATGCCTCGGCCGTCGCGCTGCTTGATTCGGGCGACGACCGAGACTGCCACCGGCCTGCGGCTGGATCGCGCCGCCATCCGTGCTTCGGAGTGATGGTCAGCTGACGCTCCAGAAAAATCGTTTTGTAAAGGCCAAGGCCGTCTCGCCGCAGCATGGGCGACGAATGGCATCGACGCCCATGCGCAGGACCTGCCGGTGTTCTGTCGCTTCCTCCACGAGCCCCGGACCGGGAAGTCGACCCACCCGACCCGACCGCGCCACCGGAGCAGCAGACGTTGCCAAGGTCGAGACCGCCGACCGGCTCGCACCCGCACCCATCGCTGAGACCCAAAACGCCACCGGCAGGGGGCACGCCAGGGTCCCGGCCAGCCGCCAAGCGGAGCACCCCTCGTCCGGCCACGCCGCCCAGGCCGCCGACCTGGTGACCCGTTTCGAGCGGGCCAAGGCCGCAGACGACGTGTCTGCCGCGACCTCGATCCGTGAGGAGTCGGTGCGCGCCCTCGGCGCACCCGGGGTGCCGGGCTCGACGGCCAAAACGCTTCGACGGCTTCTGAGGAACCTGCACAAGTGGATCGGTTCGCACGAGGCCGGCGACGTCCTGGCGCTCGAAGGCACGCTCACGCGCGCCTTCGAGCGCCAGGACTCCGGGCCGGCTTACAGCAGGGTGGCCTCGGCGGTGCCAATGGCCTGGGGCACCGCCAGAATCGCGCCGTCGACGTAGTCGATGCCGGCCTCGGCCGCCCACTCGGCGGTCTCCCGGGCCTGGGTGGAGCTCGCCATGGTCAGGTTGACCAGGGTGCGGCCGGCCAGGGAGGAGGCGGCCGGGTCCAGCAACCTGTGCACGGCGTCGTAGTCCGAGACACGGACGACGACCAGCGGGCTCGCCTCGAGCGCGCTCCTGACCGAGCCGGCGAGGGGCGCGCCCTTGGCGACGAGCTGCTCGGCCTTGCCGGCCGAGCGGTTCCAGACGGTCGTCGGGTGGCCCTTGTCCAGGAAGACCGCGGCCGACGCCTGGCCCATCACCCGCGGTGGACGGTGCACGGCCTCCCGCCGGACCCGACGTCACGGCCGAGGCCCCGGGCGACCTGCTGGACGTCCTCCTCGCCTTCGGCGAGCCGCCCGGCAGGGTGGGCCGCCGCTGCGAACGGTGGTCCCGTGCAAGCGCATTGGCCGGGTAGGACGAGTTGGACGGGCCGACCGGCCGGTCACCAGCCGTCGGTGAGCCGGAAGGCGTGGGAGAAGGAGGCTCCGCCCGTGTTCATCCATTCGTCGAGGACGCCGTAGGTGTCGTTGCGGGCGATGAGGTCGGCACGGCCGGTGCCCCGGAAGTCACCGGCAACCGTCTGCGAGAACGGACCCCACCCGTCGGTGACGAGCACGCGGCCGGCGAAGGTACCGTCCCCGTTACCGGGCCACATGTACAGATTGCCCGTCGCGTCCTCCCTCGCCATCAGGTCCGCATGACCGGTCCCCCGGAAGTCACCGGCAACCGTCTGCGAGAACGGACCCCACCCGTCGGTGACGAGCACGCGGCCGGCGAAGGTACCGTCCCCATTGCCGGGCCACATGTACAGATTGCCCGTCGCGTCCTCCCTCGCCATCAGGTCCGCATGACCGGTCCCCCGGAAGTCACCGGCAACCGTCTGCGAGAACGGACCCCACCCGTCGGTGACGAGCACGCGGCCGGCGAAGGTACCGTCCCCGTTACCGGGCCACATGTACAGATTGCCCGTCGCGTCCTCCCTCGCCATCAGGTCCGCATGACCGGTCCCCCGGAAATCGCCGGCGGTGGTCTGGGAGAACGCGCCCCAGCCGGCCGTCAGGTCGGTCCTGGCCGTGAAGGACCCGTCTCCCAGCCCCGCCCACTCGTACAGGTGCCCGTCCGAGTCGTCTCGGGCGACGAGGTCGCCGATGCCCTTGCCGTGGAAGGCTCCGGCCGTCGTCTGGGAGAAGGTGTGGGAGGGGCTGGTCGGGGCGGGCCGCGGGGCGAGGACCTCGGCGAGGGCCGTGTTCCCGTTGGTGGTGAAGTGCAGGTGGTCGGAGGAGACGTAACCGGCGAACGCGGCGCTCGGGTTGAGCGGGTCGCGGGTCGCCCGGTCGAAGTCATGGAAGCCGTCGATAGCCGTCGTCGTGCGGATCCAGTCGTTGACGCACTGGCGCACCCGGTCCCGGGCGGCGGTGTAGTCGGTGTAGCCCTGGAAAGCGGGGATGGTGGCAACGGTGAAGCGCAGCCCGGCCGCGTGCGCGCGTGAGGCCAGCTGCTGGATCCCCGACTCGAGCGCGGAGTCGGAGGCGTCGTCCATCGTGATGTCATTGATGCCCTCGTAGAGCACGACGCTCCGCACTCCGGTCTGGGAGAGGACGTCCCGGTCGAAGCGGTTGAGCGCGCTCTGACCGAAGCCGACGCGTCCTCCCGTCCCGTCGGTGAGGATCCGGTTGCCGGAGATGCCCTTGTTGACGATGCCCTCGGGCGTCGGTCGGGCGCTGAGGGCGCGCCCGTAGTCATCGGCCCAGCGGGTGTTGGAGTCCTGGTTGGTGTGCCCGCCGTCCACCTGCGAGTCGCCGAGGGCGACCACCGTCCCGTCGCTGCCGGCGGCCGTGACGTCCAGGCCGCCGAGGAAGGCCCAGTAGGCGTACGGGGTGGAGAGGTTGGCGCCGCCCGTGTCCTGGGTGCGGTCGGCTCCGTCGCCGGGGGCGGAGGTGTAGGAGGTGGTGAGCGTGTACGGGTGGTAGGGCGCGGTGGTGACCCCGTCGGGCAGCCAGAGGCTGACCAGCAGGTTCTCGTCTGCGGTGACCGGGAAGGCGACGGGGTCGCTGTAGACCTCGCCGCCGGGTGGGATGACGGTCCGGCCCGAACCGCCGAACGTCAGGGTGGCCGGCGTGGCCGCCGCCGTGGCCGGATTCCCGTTCCGGGCGGAAGTCCTGTCCTGGGCCGCGACGGTGACGTGCCCGATGGTCACCGGGTCCGGGCTGAAGGTGTTCACCAGGTGGATCCGGGCGGAGCTGCCGCCGATGCTGGTGTGGACGACCATGCGCAGGGTCTGCCGCCCCGTCACGCCCGAGGATGCCGACGGTCCTGCCAGGCTCATGGCGGTACCCCAACTTCCCGTCCAGGCCGAGGACTCGGGGCGCGGCACGCCCGGGGCTGACGGGAGCGCGGCGGGGACCGGCCCGCAGCCGACGGCCGCGTTCGCCGGGGCCGCGGGCGGCAGGGCGGCGAACGCGCCGAGGACGACGGCGGCTGCCGTCATGGCGGACGGGCGGCCCCGCAGTGGGCGGTGGGTGACGTGCACAGGAGTCCTTTCGCCGGGTACGGAAAACCATTCCCGCATGGCTCGGGTGACGAAGAAATGGTGGCGATCCGTTTCCCGAAGGAGGAGGTCCGAGAATGGCCGAGAAATCTCGGAGCCCGCTCGCCATCCACCATGCAATCACCGCCGGTCCGGATTTCGCCAGGAGGAACATCAGGCGGAAACCATGGGGAAGTTCCAGCAGAAACCGCGCTGTACAGGCGAGATCGGCGAGAAAAAGACGGATTGGCTTGATTGCACGTCAGTTGACTGTCGCGCCTGACGAGATTTGCGATATACCGTCTCGGGCACTTCCCGCCCTACAATCCGCCAATCTCCTCCTGGCGTGATCACCTGCCGACCTCGAATCTCGAATGAGGGGAAATCACATGGCAATCGGACGACGGCAACTCCTCACCTCCCTCGCGCTGACCGCCCTCGCCGCACCCGTCCTGGCCAAGGGGACCGCGACCCGCGCCTCCGCGGCCACGGGTACGGGTACGGGTACGGCCGCACGTATGGCCGCCGGCTCCGGGCCGCTGTTCATGCAGATCGTCGCCCATGAGGACGACGACATCCTGTTCATGAACCCGGACCTGTCCAACGCCCTCGGCAACGGCACCCCGTCCGTCACGGTGTTCGTCACCGCCGGGAACATCACCGGTGACCCGTGCGTGGGCGGCTGCTGGGACCCCGCCGGCGACCCACTGCGCACCTGGAACCGCCAGATGGGCGCCGTCAACGCCTACTCCCGGATGACCGGGGTCGGCGACAACGACCCGGCGACCGACGAGATCGGGCACTGGACGGTCGAGGCGTGGACGGTCGCGGGCAAGCAGGTCGAGCGTTACATGCTCAAGGACCGGCCGGTGCACCTGATCTTCCTCAACCTGCACGACGCCGGGCTCGCCAACGTGCTGAACGGCGGCACCGACACCACGGTCGTCCCGAAGGACAGCCCGCTGTCCGGGCCGTCGACCTACACGGCGGCGGACGTCGTCGAGGTGCTGCGGCAGATCATGGTGACGTACCAGCCGACCGTGCTCCGGGCCCAGGACGAACTCCCGGACACCCGCTACAAGGACGACCACTCGGACCACATCTCCGCCGCGAAGTTCACGGGCGTGGCGGCGAGCCAGTACGGCGGCTCGCTGATCCAGGTGAACTACCGGGACTACAACATCAGCGACTGCCCGGTGAACCTCGACCCGGCGACGGTCGGCGCCAAGGGCGTGTTCGTCTCCGAGTACGCCAGCCACGACCACTCGGGGAACTACGAAACCGCCTGGTTCTCCCGGATGTACTACCGCTGGTCGCGGGGCACCTCCTGGGCCGGACTCAACCAGGACGGCCGGCCGCAGGTCTTCGTCGTCCGGGCGGGCTCCCTCTACACGTACTGGCGTCAGGGGGACGGCAGTTGGGGCGGCCCGGCACGGTTCGCCGACCCTGGCGGGCGGCTGGCGCCGGGCATCGCCGTCGGCACCAACGCGGACGGCCGGATGGAGGTCTTCGCCCGCCGCCTCACCGACCACCACATCGTCTCCGTCCCGCAGACCACGCCCAACGGCGTGTGGCGGGACAGCTGGGCCGACCTCGGCAACCCCAACGCCGGGCTCGACAACGCGGGCCAGGTCGGCGTGCCCGCGGTGGTCGCCTCCCAGGACGGCCGGCTGGAGCTCTTCGTCAAGAACGGCGGCGGCGGCCTCAGCAGCATCCGGCAGACCAGCCCGAACGGCGCCTGGACGACCACCTGGGATGACCTGCACGGCACCGACATCCAGGACCCGGTCACCGCGATCCGCAACGGCGTCGGGAGGATCGAGGTCTTCGCCAGCACCCGCGACGGGGTCGTCAACTGGTGGCAGACCGCTCCGAACGACGCCATCAACGGCCCGGGCCCGATCCCGAACTCCCGGCCGGCCAGCCCGCCCAAGGCCGCGCTCGACCAGGACGGCCGCATCGAACTCGCCTACCGCGAGGCTGGCACCGGCGCGATGCTCGTCAGCTACCAGACCCAGCCCGGCGGACCGTGGAGCCAGTCCCCGGGCAACCTCGGCGGCCACGCAGGAGTGGGCGAGCCGGCGATGGCCAACCTCGGCGGGCGGGTCGTCCTGTTCGAGCGCAACGGCGGCGGCGGCGTGAGCACCACCGCCCAGACCGCCCCGAACGCCGGCTACGGCGCCTGGCAGGACCTCGGCGGCACCGTCCTCGACTACCCGACCGCGCTCGTCGACGGCGGCGGTGTCCTCCACGTGTTCGCCATCGGCACGGACGGCCGCGTCTACTACCGCACGGGCACGACGCCCACCAACCTCGGCGGCTGGCAGGGCATGCCCCTGTGACCGCCGGTTCCGTCGGCCGGTCGGACACACTCCCGACCGGCCGACGGGCCGGGCCCGTGGGAGCGCCCGTGGAAGCGCCGGTGGAAGCGCCGGTGGGAGCGCTCTCACGCCGTGTAGGATGGCCACTCCCCAGAGTGAGCCACACCGGAGTGTGATCATGACCCGAACTGACAGGCCGGGCCCCGGAAGCGCCCGGTCTGCCGCGCGACCGACGGTGGAGGACGTGGCCGCCCGCGCGGGAGTCAGCCGGGGAACGGTGTCCCGGGTCATCAACGGTTCGCCCAAGGTGAGCGCCAGGGCGAGGGAGGCCGTGGAGCACGCCGTCGCCGAGCTCGGCTACGTACCCAACCAGGCGGCACGGTCCCTCGTGACCTCGCGCACCGACGTCGTCGCCCTGGTCGTCCCGGAGAGCCTGGCGCGACTGAGGTCGGAGCCGTACTTCGCGGACGTCATCACCGGGATCTCCGACGAACTCGCGTCGACCGACCTTCAGTTGCTGCTGACCCTGGTCCGCAACGAGGACGAGCGCGAGCGTCTGACGCGCTACCTCACCGCGCGCCGGGTCGACGGGGTGCTCCTGGTCTCGGTGCGCCAGGACGACCTGTTGCCCGACCTGCTCGAACAGCTCGGGATGCCGGCCGTACTGGGCGGTCGCCGGTCCGAGCGCGAATCGCTGAGCTACGTCCACGCCGACAACGCCGGCGGGGCCCGGGCGGCCGTCCGGCACCTGGTCGGGCGCGGCCGCACCAGAGTGGCCACCATCACGGGGCCGCTCGCCATGGAGGCGGCCGGGGCACGCCTGGCGGGGTACCGGGAGGCGCTCACGGAGGCCGGCCTCGCCCCGGAGGACGCGCTCGTCGCCCACGGCGACTTCACCGAGGCGGGCGGCTACGCGGCGATGTGCGAGCTCCTGGCCGAAATGCCCACCCTCGATGCCGTGTTCTGCGCCTCCGACCTGATGGCCGTGGGCGCGTTCCGGGCACTGCGCGAGGCCGGGCGGCGCGTGCCGGGAGACGTGGCCGTCGTCGGCTTCGACGACTCCGTCATCGCCCGTAGCACCGAGCCGCCCCTCACCAGTGTTCGCCAACCGACCGAGGCGATGGGGCGGTTGATGGTTCAGCTGCTGCTCGAGGAGATCGCCGAACCCGGGCGGCCGCGTCGCCAGGTGATCCTTCCGACCGAACTGACGGTCCGCGCCTCGGCCTGACGGCCTCGGACGGCTTCGAACTGAATGGCCGTCACGTTCCGTTGTTCCGGTATGAGCCACTGCCGCGTGTCGCGGCTGACCTGGGCATGAGGTGCTGCTACGCTCCCGATGGGTGTGGGAGCGCTCCCACGCGCCAAGATTCTGGGGGTGACGTGTCGAAGGCACAACAAGGGGATTCGGCATTCGGGGGCATGCTGAGGACGCTTCGTCGTGAAGTGGGATTCACGCATGAGGAACTCGCCCGGCGTTCCCAGGTCAGTGTGAGGACGATCAGCGACATCGAGCGGGGCCGGGTGCGCCGACCACAGCGCCGCTCCGTCCAGCAGCTCGCGGAGGCGCTCGGCCTGGGGACCTCGCGATTGGAATGGTTTCTCCGTGCCGCGCGAGCCGTTCCCGGCAGCGGGCTCGACCAGCCGGACGGGAGCCGTCGCGAGACGCCGGCCGCCGGGGAGGTGGACGAACAGCCGTCCGCGGTGGTCGTGATGGTCCTGCCGTTGACCGCGATCGGCGAGAGCGGTCCGTGCTGTCGGCGCCGCCGACGCTGTCCGAAACCGCGCCCGGCCGGGCCCCGACACCTGCGCCGGGCCGGTTGACGGCCGTCGCGTGCGGCGGGCAGGCGCCGGCGGCCACACGTCCGCCACGAGGACGCCGAACGCGTACGCCCGCCCCACCAGCGCCGTCCGGTTGGGGACGTGCCACCGGCGGTGGGGTGGGCGGTGCCGGAGGCATGTCGGGCGGGTGTGGGCCGCTTCGGCATGCGGGTGCCGGGGTGGACTCTGGCGAGGTTTCATCCTCTGGGTGCGGCGCGGAAGTGTGACGGGCGGTGCCTGGCGCTGAGTGATCCTGCGGGGACGAACGGTAGGTGGATTTGATTCAACTTTCAGGCGTCGTAGTTCGTCTACCCGGAGAGCCGAAACGGGCGGGTGCCGGGGCCGTATCTGCTGTTCATTGCTTGTTTATTCGGAGAAGCCAGAGTCATTACTGATCTTCCTGACTCGGGCGGCCGGACGGTGCCTGGCAGGCAACTCTGGAGAACGTACATCATGCCGCGCAAGCCACTTGGGACCCTGGTCGCCGCCGCTGGGGCGACCGTCGGGCTCACGCTCGTCACACCGGCCCGGGCCTCCGCCGCCGCCGTCATGGGGTGGGACGTGTCAGCGGAATCAGCACACCGATCGTGCGTACACCGACCCGGGTGTGGTGATGGGCGGCGCCTTCTCGGAATCGACTTCGTGAAGTCGCCGATCGACGAGGCCGGAAAGTGCGCCGAAGTTCGGGGAAAACAGGCCGAGTTGCATGAGGGCCCCTCCAGGATGCCGCGACGGCTCGCCATGAGCGAGTGCACCATCAGCATCTTCTGGTGAGACGAGGGCTTCCGGGGTCGACCACCGACCCGGGCGGAGGCGATCGCCGAGCCGTCGCGTCACAGCCGAGGCCGGGACACGGACGCGAGCCGGACAGAACCGGAGACTCCGCTTCCCGCCGTCCGTCTGACCGGCATTCTCCGAACGGCCACGCCGTTCCCGTACGTCAACACAGATAAGACGACCGGCCCTCACCCCGGTCGTACCACCGGTCGACCGGGTTGCCTCCCCCACAGGCCTGAACCGACCGACCGCGCCAGCGCGTTCGCATCCTGTCACCCCCACGAAGAAGGAGGGTTTCCACATGACCGAGATTTCCACGCTTGCCGTCGTACGCTGCCTCGGCGGCTTTTCACTGGACTTGGGGGGACTCCCGGTCAGACGCTGGCGGGCCGGCAAGGCGCGCACACTGTTCCTTTACCTCCTCATCAACCGGGGCCGCACGGTCGACCGCGACGAACTGCACGCCGCGCTGTGGCCCGACCGCACCCGGGCGGCGGGCTCCAGCTCGCTCAAGGTCGCCAAGCACGCGGTGCACCAGATACTCAGCGGGCAGCAGGCCGCGGAGGAGCAGCCGGCCGCGGAGATCGTCTGCAGCGAGTACGGGTACTCCCTCAAACTCCACGACGCCTGGCTGGACTTCGAGGAGTTGGAGCGGCTGTGCAACGAAGGGCACCGGGCGGCGGCCCGAAGTGATCCGCGCGCGGCCGCGGAGTACTACCGCAGGGCGCTCGATCTTCACACCGGGGACTTCCTGCCCGGTGAGACCGCCGACTGGGCCAGGGAGCAGCGGGACTGGGTGCGGTCCCTCGCGCTGGGAGCGGCGGACTTCCTCCTCCAGGAGGCACTGGACCGGGGCGAGTTGCCGAAGGTCATCGACATGTGCCGCCGCACGCTGGACATCGATCCGTACCAGGAGGACGTCTACCGGACCCTGATCCAAGTTCACGGCGACCTGGGCCAGTTAGGGCAGGCCAGGTCCTGGTACAAGCTGTGCCGGGCCCGGATGTCGGATGGTCTGGACATCGATGTCAGCCCTGACACCCAGCGACTTCTGGAGCGGGTTCTGCGCACCCAGGACGCGTCCGCCCGGACGGTGGACCAGACTTCCGGCCCACGCGTAACCAATGCATAACCCACGCATAACCAGCTCATAACCAGCGCATAACCGCCCTGTCTAGACTCCGAAAACCGCGACCGGTCAAGGAGATTGGGGTAACCGTGCTGGAGACGAACCAGGGTTCCGTTCTTTCGGTGGAGAATCCCGGTGTTGGTGCCCCAGCCGATGCCGGGCCCCTGATCGTCGGCATCGGGGGCACCGTCCGCTCCGGTTCCTCGACGGAACGGGCGGTCCGGGCGGTACTCGCGGCCTCCGCTTCGGCGGGGGCCCGGACCCTGCTGCTGGGTGCCGATGCACTTCAACTGCCGCTCTACGCACCGGGGGAGTCACTGCGCACCCCGGCGGCCCGGCGGCTGGTCGAGGCCGTCGCCCTCGCCGACGGCCTGGTGATCGGCACGCCCGCGTACCACGGGGGCGTTTCCGGTCTGGTGAAGAACGCCCTCGACTACCTGGAGGACCTGCGCGAGGACGCGCGCCCGTATCTGCACGGCCGCGCCGTCGGCTGTGTCGTCACCGCACGCGGGGCGCAGGCCGCTTCGACGCTGGCGGGGCTGCGCTCCGTCGTGCACGCCCTGAGGGGCTGGCCCACTCCCCTGGGAGTGGCCATCAACACGGAGAGCGTCACCCTGGCGTCCGACGACAGCGCCGGCGACAGCACCGGCGACCCGCATCTCACCGCGCAACTGGCCACCGTCGGACGGCAAGTGGTCGAGTTCGCCCGGATGCGCACGCCGGTCGGCTGAGCGCCCGGGGCCTGCCGCCCGCCGCGGCCGCCCACCGTACGTCCCCCGTACGTCCGCCGTCACGATTCCCGCCCACGCCTTTGGTTCCGGCTGCCCTGACGCCGGATCCTTCGCATCCGCATTCCCACGTCCGACCGTGATTCCGAATGGAGCGCGCCATGGAAGACACCGCGAAGTCCACCGCGAAGTCCACAGAGCCCGAGGAGACCGCCGAGGGGACGGAAGCCCCCCAAGCGGAAACCGCCGGGGCCGAAACCGCCGAGGACACCGAACTGGACGCGCTGGACGAGCTGGACGACGTCGACTTCGACCTCGACGAGGTCGAGAACAAGATCGCGCCGCTCGCCCTCGCCACCACCGAGCCCTCGCGATGGTGACGCGGGCGGCCGAGGTGAGCCGCGCATCCACCGCCTCCGTCCTGGTCGACGTGAACACCGGCCCGGCCGCCTCGTACAGCGGGCTGCGGGCGGGCATCGACGCCCTGCGCGCCGAGGGCGCCGACTTCACCGGGCTCGCGGCCGGGCACCCGTCCGAATGGGCGGAGCTCTTCCCCGCCGAGACCGCGCCCGGCACCGCGCCGCTGGAGGAGATCGCGCTCGCGCCGTCCGAGCGGCGGCTGCACCGGGAGAGCGAGCAGGTCTACCGCGTGCTGACGGTGGCCGCGACCGCCCTGTGCACGGGCACCGCTCAGTTGGGCAGGCCCCTGCTGCTCAGTGGGATGGGCGGCACCGACCTGTCCTCGCTGCGCGGTTTCATGCGGGCGTTCGAGCACGCGCAGCTCGTCGAGGGCGCCGAACTGCTGCTGGACGCGCCGACGTCCGTGCGCGAGCCGGTCGGCCGGTACGCCGACTACCGCGGGGAGCGGGTGCGCTGTCTGCGCCGCATGGGGCTGCCGGTCACCGAGGGCGACCTGGCCGTGGACCTGGGTACGGCTCCCGACGCCGGCTTCGAGCCGGTGTCCGAGGAGGGCGAACTGTTCCTGCGGGCGAGGGACTCCGAGGGCTCCGCCGTGGACCGGGTGGCCGCCGCACTGGCCTACTGCCGCCGGGCGTTCTTCTCCACGAACTGGGAGGGCATGGCGGTCGTCGCCGAGGAGGCGATCGGGCTGCTCGCCGGCATCCCCGAGTCGGGCGTACCCGGGCTGCTCGCCGAGGCGGAGCGCGAGGAGGAGCTCGTCCACGCCATCGAGTTCGAGACGGCGATCCTGCGCGGCACCGCCGACGTACGCGGTTTCCTGCTCAAGGTGCTCGGCATCCAGGCGGGCTTCCGCGGGGACCAGGACACGGCCCTCGCCTGCTTCCGGGCCATCCGGGAGGACGCCGCCGGCCTGTCCCCGGAGCTGCGTGCCCAGTCGCACCTGTACTCCGCGCTCACCCTGTCCAAGCGCAAGAACCGGCTGGCGGAGGCGGTCGCCGAGGTCGAGCAGGGCTTCGAGGTCGTCGGGGAACGTCCGGGCGAGGCCGAGAGCGTACGCCGCGAGCGCGGCTGGCTGCACAACCTGCGCGGGCTGACCCTGTTCGCGGAGCGGCGTCTGGGGGCGGCCTTCGAGCACGAGAAGCAGGCGCTGGCCTGCATGGCGGGTCTGACCGACGCCAGTGCCGCGCATCTGCGGATCAACCTGTACTCGAACATCAGCGTGCTCCAGGAGAAGGCGGGCAAGCACGCCTCGGCCCTGGCGACCTGGGAGAAGTTCAAGCAGGCCGCCGGCTCGTCGAACGCGGGCTTCCGCAAGCACCACGCGTACCGCAGCGCCGGGCTGCGGCTGCTCGTCGGCGAGCGGGACGCCGCCCTGGCGGACCTGGACACCACGCTGGTGAACGCGGCCGAGCTGGGTGACCGCTTCCACGAGACCGAGGTGCGCCTCGAACTGGGCATGCTGCACGCCTCCGGCGGTGACGCGAGGACGGGCGCCGAGCAGTACGAGCGCGCCGAGGCCGCGGCGCGGCTGCTGGGCGACCCGTACCGCATCGCGCTGGCCCAGGCGGGTCGGGTGATGACGACCGGCTCCGTGACCGCGGCCGGGTCGGTGGCGGCCATGGCGCCGCTGAGCCTCACCCGTCCCGGTGCGGCGGACGCCCTCGCCAAGGCCGTCGCCGACGGCGGTGACCTGCAAGGGCTGCTGCCCAAGCCGCGGACCAAGCTCAACCGCCCGTTCGACCTGATCAACTTTCAGGACTGAGGCCATGACGGACCATGCGACCCAGGGGGAGACGGGACAGCGGGCCAGGTGGCAGCTCTACGATCGGCTGCTGCTGCGCAGGGCGGGCTTCGGCATCGGCCTGCTGACCGCTCTCGGTGACGGGCCGGCGGGTGCCGCGGCCGCGGAGTACCGGGAGGCGGTGGCGCGGTTCGAGCAGAGCCGCGCCCGGCTCCAGGAGGCGATCGCCAAGGCCGTCACCGGCGCCGACCGCGAGCGGGACCGGGCCGGACTGCGCGAACTGTCGAAGCTGCGCGGCCGGGTGGGCCGCCGGCTGCCGGTGGAGCACGACCCGCGCGGCGGCGACGTGGCATCGGCGGTGGCATCGGCGGTCGACGGCTACCGCGCGGCGCACTCCGCTCAGCAGCAGGCGGGCGAGCGGCTGACCGCTGCCCTGGGTGAGGAGGTGCTGCGGCGGCCGGAGCGGGTCCGCGACGTGCTCCGCGACGAGCGGGTGTGCGACGCCCTGCTCCAGCTGTCGCCGTCCTTCCACACCGAGGCGGTGCGCTGGGTCGACGGCTGGCAGCAGCAGGACAGCGCGACGGGCCGCAACCGCGCCAAGGACCGGTCCTTCTACCGCCGCGTCTACCTGTACGGCCAGCGGCTCGGCGCGAAGAACGAGACGACCAGCTTCTTCGGTCCGCTGGTGCACGGCCGGGTCGACCGTGGGGCCGAGGGCACCGTCCTCGGCCCCGAGACGGCCTGCGGCTACCACCTCCTGGAGGCGCAGACCGCGTTCTGGGCGGTGTGCGAGCTGGCCAAGCTCATCGGCACGGACCCGCAGGTGCGGGACCGCCCGCCGGTGGCCTGGATACCGTCCTGCCGCCGGACACCGGGCGAGGTGCCGGGCGGGACACCAGGCGGGGCGCCGGGGTCGGGGACGATCCAGTCCGCCGACGGCCGCCGGATCACCCTGTCCGGGGTGCGGTGGCAGCTCGCCGAGGCCGTCGACGGGCGGCGTTCCCCCGTCGAACTGGCGGCGCTGGCAGGACTCGACCTCGCGCAGACGCGCCGGGTCCTGGACCGGCTGCGGCAGGCGGGGGCCGTCCGGCTCTGGCCCGAGCCGCCGTCCACCGCGGCACGGCCGCTGGACTGGCTGGTCTCCTGGGCCGACCGCTACGCGGAGGACACCGCCTGGCCGGCACGGCTTCGGGAGCTGCGCGACCTGGGCGACGCCTACGCGGCGGCCGACGGCCACCGTGCCCGGGCGGTCGCGCTCGAGCGCGTCGAGGAGTGCTTCACCCGGCTCACCGAGGTCGACGCACGTCGCGCCGGCGGCCGGATGTACGCGGACCGGCTGGTGGTGTCCCTGGACGCCAAGGGCGACCAGAGCCCGGTGGTGGTCGGTGGCGACGTGGCCGGGCGCTGGGAGTCCGAGCTCAGCCCGGTGCTGGACGTGGCCGCCCGCTACGGCGAGCTCCAGCAGCACGCGGCGGCCGAGCTGTGCGCGGGGATCCTGCGCGAGGCGGGCGGCGGCGCCATGCCGTACGACGAGCTGATCCGCCGGATGCGCGCCTCCGTCGAGGCGGGCGGTCTGGACCGGCTCGCCGGGCCGCTGATCGGGTTCAAGCGGGACTACGCGGCGCTGGTGGAGTCCGCCGTGCAGGGCCAGGAGGCCCGGCTCTCCCCCGCCGAGCTCGCGGGGTTCGCGCCCGAACCCGGCCGGCCCCGTTTCGTCAGCCCGGATCTGATGCTGGAGAGCCGGGAGGACGGCGGCGAGCTGCTGGTACTGGGCGAGCTGCACCCGTACGTCTTCGCCTGGGGTTCACAGGGGCTGTTCAGCGACGAACAGGACCGGATGCTGGGCGACTTCGAGGCGGGTCTCGAACCGTGGGGCGGCCCCGAGCGGCTGGCCACGGTGATCCGCCGCAGGCGCCACAAGGGCCTGGTGGCCGACTGGTTCCCGGGCCGCTTCATCGAGATCACCTCGGTGGCCACCGACGACCGGGAGCGGACCGTGCCGCTGACCGATCTGACCGTCGCCCTGGTGGACGGCACGCCCCGGCTGCGCACCCCGGACGGTGAACTGACCCTGTACGCAGGCGAGGACGACCATGTGCACCTGCGGGCCTTCGCCGCACCCGGGGTGGGGCTGCCGCTGGTGCGGATCGGGGACTTCGCGCCGAGGATCGTGGTCGGCGACCTGCTCGTGCAGCGGGCCCGCTGGTGGTTCGACCGTGCCGACCTCGGGGTCGACGCGGCACGCGACCCCGCCGCCGCCTTCCTCGCCGTCCAGTCGCTGCGGGCCCGGCACGGAGTGCCCCGGTTCTGCTTCGCCTCCCTCGCGCACGAGCCGAAACCGGTCGGGATCGACCTGGACAGTCCGCTGGCCGTCGACGCACTGGTGGCGATGGTGCTGGCCGGTGACAGCGCGACGGTGTCGCTGGCCGAGATGAGGCCGGCGCCGGACGCGCTGTGGCTGCGCCACGGCGGGGCCCCCGTGACCTCGGAGTTCCGGATCGCCATGAAGCGAGCGTCGTCATGACCCACCGATCCGACCGATCCGACCAAGCCGACCGATCCGACCTGTCGCCACAGGAATCGACGGCGCGGCGGCACGGCTGGGAGCTGCTGCCCACGGTCGTCCTGCGCAGCGCCGGGTTCCCCTGGCAGATGGTCGAGCGACTGGCCTGTGAACGGACCCGTCTGCTCATCGAGGAGCTGTTCGCCCTGGAGGCCCGGTCGGCCGACGTGGCATCACGGCTGCACCCGGCCGGGCGGCTGTCCCGGGGCCAGCAGGCCAAGTTGCGCGGTCTGCGGCCGCTGCCCGCGTCGGACAACCTGCCCGCCGACTGGCTGGCCGAGTGGAACGCCGCGGCGGAGCGGGTGAGCGCGGTGCGGGAGCGGTTCGCCGCCACCGTCGAGGCCGACACGGCGGCGGTCGACGAGGCGCTCGCCGCCGTCCGCACCGATCCGCGGGTCAACGACGCCATCGTCTGCTCGTCGCCCGCCGTCCACCGCGATCTCGCGCGGGGTGCGGCCGGCGGCCGGATCCGGCGCCAACTCGCCTCCTACGCACAGCGGCTGGCGTCCAAGAGCGAGACGATGAGCTTCTTCGGGCCCATCAACTACGGCAGGCTCAGCCCCGGCTCCGACGCCGCCACGGCGCTGGACTGGGAGGGCCACACCGCGATCCCGGTCCGCCAGGCGCACACCGCGGCCCGGGTCAACGACGCCGTGCAAGGCCTGCTGCTGGGCGATCCGGCGCTGGCCGAGCGGCTGGCGCCGGTGCGCAAGACGATGACGGGGCCGCCCCGCGGCACGGGCGTCGGCGCGGCGCTGCTGCGGGAGGCCGACGGCGTACGGACGGTGGCCCGGATCGCGTCCGGGTGCGGTGCCGGCGCCCCGGAGGCGGTGGAGGCGTTCGCGGCCGCCGTGGCGAAGGGGACGCTGACGCACACCCTGTGCCCGCCGGCGACCGTGGTCGACCCGCTGCGCTGGACCCTGGAACGCATCGACGCCTCGGACACCGAGACGGCCGCCCGCGCGGCCGGGGTGCGGGCCCTGCTGGTGAAGGTGCTCGCACTGCTCGACGGCTACCCGTCGGCGCCGCCCGAGCGGAAGCTGACCGTCCAGGCCGAACTGGAGTCGCTGCTGCCCGTCGCCGACCGCTCGGCGGAGCGCGGCCGCTTCTACAACGACCGGGTCGTAATCCACGAGGCCGCCGTCGGCACAGCCCGGCTGGAGGTCCGCGGACCGCTGGCCCGCGACATGTGCGACACCGTCGCGCCGGTGCTCGACCTGCTGGCCCACGAGGCCGAGGCGACCCGCGTACGCACCAACCGGGCGGTCGCGGCCCGGCTGGGAGCGGGACGCATCCCGCTGCTGCGGGCGCTGCGGGAGTGCGCGGACCTCGCCATCGAGCCGGGCGGAGAGCTCGGCGCCGAGCTGAGCCGGGTGATCGGGGCCGAAGGCGCGGACCGGGCCGAAATCGACGTGGCGGGGCTGCTCGCCGCGCCGCCACCGCCCGCCGCCCCGGTGCTGTGCTCCATCGACGTCCTGATCGCGGCTCCCGACCTGGCCGGATACCAGCCGGGGGTGACCCCGCTCGTGCTCGGCGACATCCACGACGCGGCGCTGCTCACCCCGTGGGCGCTGCAGTTCCATCCGGACGCCGCGGCGCTGCTCGCCGAGCGGGACGCCGGGGTGCGCAGGGCCCTGGGCGACCAGGTGGCCGTCAATGTGATCTCCCGTCGTACGACCGGGCTGCCGCCGCTGGAGTTCCCCGGGGTGGTGCTCGAACTGGGCGGCATCGCCGGCCCGGACCGGGAGCGGATCGGCCTGGACCAGCTGTGGCTGGAGAGCGACGGCGAACGGGTCGTCCTGCGCGGCGACACCCACCCCGGCCGGAGCCTGCTGTTCCACAACGGCGAGCTCGACACCGCCGTGCACACCGCGCTGGCACTGCCCCGGATCCGCCGCCCGGTGCTGCCGGACCTGCCGCACGTGCCGCGGCTGCGCTGGGGCAACGTGGTGTTCTCGCGGCGCCGCTGGGCGCTGCCGAGCGCGGCGCTGCTGGAGGCGCACGGCAGCCAGCGCGACGCCGAGCGGCTGCTCGCCACGGCCCGGCTGCTCCGGGAACGGGGCCTGCCCGACCGCTTCTTCGCGAAGTCACCGGCCGAACGCAAACCGGTGTACGTGGACACCGCGAGCCCCGAACTCCTCAAGGGCATGGCCCGGCTGGCGGGCACGGCGGAACAGCTCCTGCTGTCCGAGACGCTGCCCGCACCCGAGGACGCCTGGCTGCGGGACGGCGAGCTGCGCTTCGCCTCCGAGCTGCGCTGCGTGTATCTGCGGGGCGGTGGTGAGCGGTGACGCGCCGGGTGGTGCTCCCTCCCCTGTTCGATCCGAGTCTGGAACCGGAGCTCGGGCCGGATGACCAACTGATCGACGTGAACGCGCACTTCGTCGCACGCCTCGCGGACACCGGGGCACTCGCCGCGCTGGCCGACGACTACGACCTCGGCAGGCGCGGCGGGAGCGACCCTGCAGAGAACCGGACCAGGGCGCTGTTCGCTCGGGCCGCCGCGAGGGTCACCGCACGGGTCACCGCGCGGGGCGGCCAGGCCGCGGGCCGGCTGCGGGCCATGGGCATGGCGCTACGGCTGGCGGGCGAGGCCGATCCGGCCCTGCGGCTGGCCGCGGACGACGTGGAACTCGTCGGCGGCACCACCGAGCGTGGGGCCGATGTGGTGCTGGCCGCGCAGCGGACCGAGCTGCTGGGGCCCGAGGCGCGGTGGACTCGTGCGGCGGCCCCGGACGGGCGGGTGCACCTGGTGATCGAGACCGACCAGCAACTCCCGGCGGCCGCAGTGCTCCTGGAGGCGCTCGGCCCCGCACGGGTCGTGCTGTGCGGGCGTTTCGCCACCGCGCACCGGGAGGCGCTGCGCGCGCTCGCCCCGTTCTCGGCGGCGGCGGGCTTCGACGACTGGGCGCCGGCCTGGCGGCTGGGCAAGGAGTGGTCGGGGGACGGCACGCCGGTCCGCTGGGTCCGCCGCGCGGCCGACTGGCCGGCCGGCGCCCCCTGGGCGGGCTGGCTGGCCCCGGACGAGGCGGCGGCGCTGCCCGCCGAGGCGTGGCGCGAGTGCCGGGGCGCGGCGCTGACCGTGGCACGGCTGGAGTCCTGGGCCGAGGTGACGGGGGCGGACGGCCGCCGTACCGATCTGCGGACCGTCCTGGACGCGGTGGACGGGGCCCTGCTCCGGGTCGAACTGCTCGTCGGGGCGCCCGGGGTGAGTGCCGAGGAGACGGCCGGCACGGCGCGGAGCCTGCTGTCCGGGCCGGGCCCCCGGCTCGCGGGGCTCAGCCCGTTCCGGCTGCCGACGGCCCGGGGCGGCGCGGCACCGCAGGCCTGGGGCGGCGTGCCGCTGATCCGGCACACGACCCCGGGCAACGACCTGCCCCGCTGGGACCGGTTCAGCGGGCCCGGGACACTCGACGAAACGGCGCGCACCGCGGCGATCGGCGCACTCAACGCCGAACTCGGCGCCGTGGCCGACCTGTTCCCCGGCCGGTTCGCCTGCTGCGTGCTCGCCGCACCGGACGGGACGACGGTGTGGGAGCCGTCGGCCGCCGTCGTCGCCGGGGAGGGGCCCGGCCCGGACGGCCAGGGCCCGGGTTCATTCGTGGTGAACCTGCGGACGGGCAGCGCGTTCCGGCTGCATCCGAAGCTGACGCCGGTCGTGGAGCGGCTCTCGTCCGGCGACACCGCCGTCCTGGACCGGATCAGCGACGGTGCCCGAAGGAAACTGACCGACCGGCTGGTCCAGGCCGGTGTGATGCGGAGGAGCCAGTGAGCCGACAGTGGCGCATCGGGCGGGAGTTCATCCTGCGCCATGCGGGAATGCCGTTCGACTGGCTGGAGGAGCTGGGCGCGCCCCACTCCCTGCTGGAACTCGCGGACGAGCTGCTCGACCGCGAGCGGACCGTCCTGGAGTTGGTGGAGACGCAGTTCAGCGGGCCCCGCGCCGAGTCGCTGCGCTCCGACGTGCTGCGCGGACGGGCGCGGCAGCTGCCGGCGTCGTCCGGCGGGGAGCAGTGGAGCCGGGCGGTGAGCGCCTGGGCCGACGCCTGGGAACGCTACGCGCTCGCCTGCCGGCAGGCCGACGACGAGGCCGGAAAGCGACTGCGGGATCTACTGGCGGATCCGGGGGTCTCCGAGGCCGTGTTCCTGTCCAACCCGGACGCGTACCGCAACATGCTGCTCCCGCTGCTGGCGTACGAAGGCCCGCTGACCTCGCGCTGGCGCCGGGTGCGCCGGCAGATGTTCACGTACGTGCAGCGGTTCTGCGCGAAGAACGAGACGGTGAGCTTCTTCGGGCCCATGGCGTACGGCACGGTGGGCGAGGGCGAGGGTGCCGTGCTGCGCGACGACGTGCCCCGCGTCCGCCGGGTGTTCTTCTCGCACTGGGCGGCGCGTGCGCTGGCCACGGCGATCGCCCGGGACCCCAGGATCCTTCCGCACCTCGCGTTCCACTCCACCGGACGGGGTGACGCGGCGCGGGAGCCGCTGCTGCCGCTCGTGGCCCCGGACGGAACGGTGTTCCGCGACGTGGTGCGCGCCGCCGGGCAGCCGGCCCGCGACGTGGCCAGGACGCTGATGCGGCTGGTGGCCGAGGAGGCCGTCACCATCGGCCTCGGCGGCGGCGACTACGACCTGGAGCCCCTCGCGACGCTGCGGGACCAGCTCTCCGCGCTGCCCGCCTCACCGGCCCGCGAGCTGTGGCTCGACCGGACAGGCGAACTCGCATCCCTCATCGGCGAGTTGGCGCAGGCGCCGCTGGACCGCAAGGCGGCCGCCGTCGCCGCCCTGGAGGAGCGGTTCACCGAGTTCACCGGCAGGCCGGCCAGGAGGGGCGCCGGTGCGGCGTACGCCGACCGCGCCGTGTTCTTCGAGGAGTGCGCGTCGCCCTTCGCGCTGACCCTCGGAGCCGGGCTGGTCGGCGACTGGGAGCGGCAGCTCGCCCCCGTGCTGGAGGTGTGCACCGCGCACGGGCAGGCCGCCCAGCGCGCCGCGGCGGCCGCAGTGCGCGACGCCTTCACGGACGGGACCGCAGGAGAAACGGGCCCAGCCGGGGCACCGGCCACGGAGTTGGACCTCCTCACGTACGCGACCCGAGCGGCCGCGAGCCGGTCCGACTCGACCAGCACCTTCCAGGCGACCCACGCACCCGTCTACCCCGGCGCCGACTGGCGGGCCGAGGTCGAGCGGCTGACCGAGGAGGCCGGGGCGCTGGACGGCGACCGGTACGCGGTCATCGACCTGTGCCCCGCGGCGCCGGACGCCGCCGGGCTCGGCGCGGACGCCCCGCTCGTCCTCTCCCGCGCCCACCACCACCTGCTGGTGCGCAGCTGGCTGGGCACGATGCACCCGGATCCGGACCGGCTCGGCGCGGACGCCGCCGCCTGGACGGCCGCGCAGGACGGCACGGTCGTCGGCCTCGACTTCGGGCGCCGCAACAAGGGCTACTACCGCTTCCCCGGCCGCGAGGTCGCGATGCGCCCGCTGACCTGGACCGACCACGACCAGCCGGAGCTGCTGAAGCCGGAGGACCTCACCGTCCGCATCGGGCCGCACGACGTCACCCTGCACGATCCGGACGGCAAGGCGGTCAGCGCGTACGTCCCGCTGAGCGACTTCGTCAAGTACGCCCCGATCGCCGCCCTTTCGCATCCGCAGGTGCTCCACCCCACCTTCACCACCGAGGACGCACAGCCCGAAGTGGCCCTGGGATCGGTCGTCCTGCAGCGGTCCCGGTGGCAGGTGCCCACCGCGGCGCTCGCGGCACCGGAGCCCGAGGCGCGGTTCCTCGCGCTGCGCAGGCTGGCCCGGGACACCGGAACGCGGTTCGTCTTCTGCCGCAGCGCCCATGAGCGCAAGCCGTACCTGATCGACCTGGCCTCACCGCTCGCGGCGGACCTGATCAGCCATGTGGCGCGCGGCGCCGAGCAGTTGGGCGTGGAGCGGATGGCGCCGGGGCCGGACGAGCTGTGGCTGCGCGACGGCGAAGGCCGGCGCTACACCAGCGAGCTGCGGATGCAGATCATCGGCAGCGACGACAGCAGCAGCGGCAGCAGGAACAGCGACGGCAGCACCAACAGCGACGGGAGCAGCACGCGATGACGCACACCACGCTCTTCGCCGAGCACTCGCTGCGGATGCGGGCCGACGTGCTCCCGGACGGCACCGTCTCCACCGAGCGGACCTCGGTGCGCGGAATGAGCGTCGAACGGCACCTCGACCGGGGCTTCACCGAGCACCGCTTCGCCGACGGCGACGACCTGCTGGCCTCGGGCGCCGCCGGGGCGGCCCCGCAGGCCGCCGACGCGCTGCGCGAGGTGCAGGAACGGCCGCTGTTCGAGCTGACCCCCGAGCTGCGCGCCGAGCTCGCCGGGATCGCCGCCGAGACCGGCGCGGAGCTGACCCTGGGGGTGGCCCAGCAGCACGTCGCCGCCGGCGGCGCGGACCGCGTCGCCACCACCGAGCGGATCGTCACGACCCTGGAGACCAGGCTGACCGGTGACGACGGCACCGTCCACTCCCGGTCGCTGCTGTGCGCTCCTGCGGGCTCCGACCCGGGCGGGCTGCGGGACGCGGCCGTGCGGACGGCCGAGGCGGTGCGCGAACGCCTCGCACTGCCGCTCGCCGCCGAACTCCCGGACGGCGCCGACCTCGTGCTGCTGCCCGGCCTCGCCGGGGCGTTCTTCCACGAGATCGTCGGACACCCGATGGAGGCCGACGTGGTCGCGTCCGGAACGAGCTACCTCGGGGCGCGCGCCGGGCGGCGGGTCGCACCCGCGTGGCTGTCGGTGCTCGACGGCGGTGCGCACGACGGGCCGGGCTACCGCAGTCCGTTCGACGACGAGGGCACCCCGTGCCGCACCCTGCGGCTGATCGACCGGGGCACGGTGGGGCCGCCGATGACCGACCGGGCGCTCGCCGCCCTGCTCGGCGGCGGCCCCGGCACGGGCCATGGGCGCAAACAGAGCTACCGGCATCCGGCGATCCCCCGGATGACCCACACCGTGGCCCTGATCGAGCCCGCGGCCGAGCCGGAACCGCCCTCGGGCGGCTGGATCGCCCCGTACGGGCTGCGGCTGGACATGATGAACATCGCCTCGGGCGCCTTCGTCTTCCACGCCCCGTTCTCCCTACTGCACCGCGTCGACGGCAGCACCGCCCGGCTGGGCCCGCTGACGGTGACCGGTGACGGAGCGCGGGTGCTCGCGGGTCTGCGGCCCTACGAGCACCGGGTCGCCGCCTATCTGCGGGCCACCGGGGGCTGCGGGAAGCTGGGGCAGTACCCGGTGCCGGTGTCGTTCGCGAACGCCGGGTTCCGGCTGCCGGCCGGGCTCGTCGGGCTGCGGGCGGTGGCCCGTGGCTGAGACCAGGATCCGTGCCTCCGGAATCGTCACGCCCACCCGCGGCGCGCCGCGGCTGACCGTCTCGCTCGACACCCTGCGCCTCGAACGGGACGCGACGGGCCGGGTCACCGGCTCCCGGCGGGTCGCCGGATCGGCGGACCAGGACGCGGGCAAGGAGACCGGGCTGCTGCTCACCGAGGCGGCCGAACGGACGGCGTCGGCCGTCGCCGGGCTCCAGAGCGCGGTGGCGCAGATCCACGAGTGGCGTGACGGCGACGGCCTGCCGGTGTCCCGGCGGGCCGAGTTGCTGGCCCGCGTCGAGACCCCCGGCGGTCCCGTACTGCTCGGCACCAGCGGCCCGGGGGATCCGGCCGGGCTCGTGGACGCCCTGCCCTGGGACGAACTCGGGGCACTCTCGGAGCCGTTCGTACCGGCCGACCCGCCGGACGACTGGCGCGAGCGGCCGCTGCTGCTGCGGCCCTCCGCGGCGTCGGTGCTGGTGGCCGGTGCGGCCTTCTCGCTGACCTCGCGCGGGGGGCGCGCGACCGCCGCCCGGCTGGCGGGGCGGCGGATCCTGCCGCAGCTGACCCTGACCGACCTGCCGTCGGCGCCGCCCGGGTCGGGGCTGAACGGGTCGGGGCTGGACGCTTCGGCGCTGGACGGGGCGGCGCTGGGCGCTTCGGGGCTGGACGACCGGGGCGACCCGGCGCTGCCCACCGTCCTGGTCGACGGCGGCCGGATCTGCCCGCCGCCCCCGCTCGCCGAGGGCATCGCGCTCGGCCGGGCCGTGTGGGACCACGACACCGGCGGGTTCGGCCCGCCGCCGCTGGCCCGGCTCGAACTCGACGGGCCCCGGGCCGAGGTGCCCCCGGACGCGGTGGAACTCGTCTGGTGCGTGGAGGGCCTCCAGCGCTACCACGGCGACGGCACCGTCCGGCTCCAGTGCCTGGCCAGGGTCGCGGACCGGCCCGGCGGCTGGTTCCGCCTCGCCCTGCGGGGCAAACCCGTCCATCTGCTGCGCCAGGCCCGCGGCCTGGCCGACCCACCCATGGCTGTCCACAGCGACAGCGACGTGACCACCCGCTCGCTGGTACTCGCCGGCGCGGCCGAAATGGAAGGTGCAGGACATGCCGTCGTCACCGTCATCACCCCCTGACTTCACGCTCATCGGCGGAGGGATCGTCGGCGCCTGCCTCGCCGAGGAGTTGAGCGACAGCGGGGCGTCCGTCCGGGTGCTCGACTCCGGTGCCGAACCCGGGCACTCGACCAACCGCGCGGCGGGGGTGGCAGTCCCCTCGCTGCGCTACCTCACCGACCGGGAGTTCTACGACTGGCTGCGCACCGCCAAGCGGGACCTGGACGCCGACGTCGCCCGGCTGGAGCCGGAGTACGGCGCGTTCAGCGTGGCCAGGCCCATCCTGCGCGCCCTGCGCGAGACGGACGTCGAGGCCCACGGCGACGTGCTGAGCGGGCTCGGCGTCGGCGACTGGGTGGAGGGCGACGCCCTCGCGCAGGCCGCGCCCGGGCTCAAGCTGCCGACCAGCAGGCGCTACCTCCTCGACCCGGACGGGCTGATGATCGACGGCCGCCGCTACCTGGACGCCGTACGGCGCCGGTGCCTGGCCCGGGGCGTCGACTGGCAACAGGGCGTCACGGTCCGGGAGGTGCGCGAGGAGGGCGCGGCCGTCTCGGTGGTGACCTCCGACGGGACGCTCCGCGCGGACCGGGTGGTGATCACCGCCGGCGCCTGGAGCTCGGGCAAGGGCCTGGCCGAGGCGACCGGAGTCCGGCCGCAGCGCGGGCAGATGGCGGTGCTGCGGACCGACGAGGAGCTGAACTGCATCCTGTCCTCCGCCTACTACCTCGCGCCCGGGGTCGGTGACGACGTGATCGTCGGTGCGACGGAGGAGGACACGGGCTTCGCCGAGCACGTGACCACCCAGGGCATCGCCAACCTGCTGCGGTTCGCCACGACCGTCATGCCGGGGCTCGCGGACTCGGTGCCCGTGGAGCTCCGCGCCGGACTGCGCCCGGTGTCCGGCACCGGACGGCCGCTGGCGGGCGCGCTGCCCGGCCACGAGCGGATCTTCCTGTCGGCCGGCCACGCCGGGCACGGGCTGCTCTCGGCGCGCGCCACCGGCAAGGGCATGGCGGCCGGCCTGGTCGGCGACGACTGGGAGGCCCTGCCGTACAGCATGTGCCCCTCGCACGCCCTGGGCGGTGCCTCCTGATGCGCATCGACCATGTGATCCTCGGCGCGCGCACCATCGAGCCGCTGCGCGAACTGCTGTGGGACGAGTACGGGTTCGGCATCACCGACGGCAGCCCCAACCCGGACGGCACGGCGAGCTGGGTGGTGCCCTTCGACACGCCCGACGTGCAGTACCTGGAGCTGCTCGTCACCCACGACGAACGGCGGCTGGCGGGCGAGGACTTCGGCCGGCTGTTCCTGGAACGGACGGCGGACGGGCCGGACTTCCTCAACTGGGCGGCGCTGACCGACGACATCGAGTCCACCGCACGCGCGGTGGAGACGGTCACCGGAGCGGATCCGGACCTCTTCCGCGGCGAGTCCGTCCGGGCCGACGGAGGGAGCGTACCGTGGGCGGAGGCGGCGTTCGACCTGTCGTGGCGCAGCCGGGTGCTGCCGTTCTTCCTGAGCTACAGCGACCCGCAGGCGCGCGCGGCACGGGTACCGGGCGATCTCAAGGCGGCCGGGCACCGGGTGTGCCCGAAGGCGCTGCGGCGCCTTGAGACGGGCCCGGCGCGGGAGCCGGAGCGGGCTTGGGCGGACCGGTGGCCCGGACTCGCCGCGCTCGACGTCCTGGTCGACCCCGCGGCCGGCCCCCGCATCTCGGCGGTGCACATCGACACCGCCGAGGGCGAGACGGTGGTGCGGCTTCCGTGACCCCCGCACGCCCCGCACCCGCGGGGGCACCGGGCGGCCCCGGCCGCAGCACCGCCGCGGCCGGGGCGTCCGGACCCGCCCGGCCGGGCAGGTCCGGACGGCGGCGGTCAGCCGGCCGTGCGGCCCGCGTCCCGACGAGCAGTGCGGCCCGCGTCGCGACGAGCCGCGTGGGCCGTGAGCAGCCGCTCCCGGGCCTGGTCGTCCTCGGCGGCCTGCACCGCCGTCCAGGCCAGTGCGACGGACGCCTGGAGCAGCGCCCGGTCGGCGGCCGGGGTCACGCAGGCCCGGGCGAACTCCGGCTGGTGGTTGACCGCGCCGCCGCTGTCGATGCCGATGCTGGGGTGCACGCTGGGCAGGACCCGGCTGACGTTGCCCATGTCGGTGCTGCCGGTGGGCATCGCGCGCTCCTCCTCGGGGGACACCAGGGGGCGGCCCAGTTCGGTCGCCGCCGCCCGGTAGGCCGCGACCAGGAACGGGTCGTGGGCCAGTTCGGCGTACGCGGGTGTCGAGCGGACCTCGTGGGTGCAGCCGGTGGCGACGGCGCCGCCCTCGAAGCAGGCCCTGACGCGTGCTTCGAGGCGGCCCAGGGACTCCATGTCGCCGGCCCGCAGGTTGTACAGGGCGCTGGTGTGCGCGGGGACGACGTTGGGCACCTCGCCGCCCCGGGTCACGATGCCGTGCACCTGCTGCCGCGGCTCGAAGTGCTGGCGGCCCACGCCGACGGCGACCTCCGCCACGGTCAGGGCGTCGGCGGCGTTGACGCCCAGGTGCGGGGCGAGTGCGGAGTGCGACTCCCGTCCGGTGTAGCGGACTTCGAGCTCGACCAGGGCGAGGGGGCGGGGAGCGCAGTTGTCCTCGGGGGCCGGGTGGACGAGCATCGCCATCGACACCTCGTCGAAGACGCCGGCCTCCAGCATGGCGATCTTGCCGCCGCCCTCCTCCTCGGCCGGGGTGCCCAGCACCATGACGGTGATGCCGAGGTCGTCGGCCACGTCCCTCAGCGCCAGGGCCGCGCCCACCGACGAGGCGGCGATGATGTTGTGGCCGCACGCGTGGCCGAGGCCCGGCAGCGCGTCGTACTCCGCGCACAGCCCGACCGTGAGCGGGCCGCTGCCGTAGCGGGCGGTGAACGCGGTGTCCAGGCCGCCGGCGCCGGGCACCACCTCGAATCCCTCGTCCCGCAGCAGGCCGCTCACCTTGGCGGCGCTGCGGTGCTCCTTGAACGCGGTCTCCGGCTCGGCGTGAATACTCCTGGACAGCGCGATCAGTTCGTGTTCGGCGCGTTCGACGCTTTCGCGACAACCGCGCATGATCCGAGACGAGATTCGCATCTTCTCTTTCCCCTCCGCATGACCGGGATCTCCGCCGGCCGGATGGCCGGACAATTCCCTGGCCTTTTCCTTCCTACCGGAGTCTCCGACGAAAAGCGAGACCAGTCTGGAGAATTGACATGGCGTCACCGACAGATTCACTGACAGATTCGCTGAAAGATCCACTGACAGCGTCACTGACCTGGAACGTGCGGGCGGGTGACGGGGAACTCTCGGTCGAGATGATGCCCTGGTCGCTGCTGCGCGCGACCGGCTTCCCCGCCGGGCTCCTGGACGGGCTCGCGTCCGAGGAACTGCTCGGCACCGCCGCCGGGGTGTTCGCGGCGGAGCAGGCGGTCGCCGCCGAACGTACGCACTTCCTGGACGCGCTGTGGCCGGGGCTGCGGAAGGCCGTACGGACGGTCGAACCGCGCCAGCGGTCGCTGCGGGCCCTCCAGAGCTGCCGCCGGCTGGTGGACGACGGCGCGCCCCTGGACGAGCGGTGCGCAGCGGTCCTCGCGGCGACCGGCGCGCCGGACTGGGCGCCCCGCTGGAACGCCCTGGTCGCCGCGCTCGACGAGCGGCTGGCCGCGGCCGGAGCCGAGCTGGAGGCGGCCCTGCTGCGGGCCCGGCTGCACACCGCGCGGGCCGCCGGCCGCGACGACTTCGGGCACGCCGTGTTCGTGTCGAACCCCTCGTTCCACCACACGGCCCTGGAGACGCCGCCGCTGACGCACCCGGGCTGGGCGCAGGCCCGGGACGAGGGCGGCGCCCTGCCGCAGACCCTGCGTCGCCGGGTCGACACCCTGCACCGCTATCTGCGCCGGTTCGCCACCAAGTGCGAGACCGTCTCGTTCTTCGGCCCGGTGCTGTTCGGCCGCCTGGCGCCGGAGCAGGAGGAGACCCTGCTGGTCGGCGCGCCCGGCCGGGAGAGGGTCGTGGTGGAGGCGAGCGCCTGGCTGGTGGAGGAGCTGCGGGAGCAGGCCGCCCGCGAGGTGCCGCTGACGCGGCAGCGCGTGTGGCCCAGTCCGCTGTTCCGCCGGTCCGGCTCGTCCCCGGTGCTGGAACGGGCCGTGGACGGGCGCAGGTTCAAGGTCGCGGGGCCCGCGCTGGCGCTGTGGAGTGCCGCCGCCGCGGCGCCGGGGAGCCGGCTCGACTCGCTCGTCAGCGCCGCCGGCCCCGTGCCGCCGCCGTACCGGGCGGGGGCGGACGACGCGTACGCCGCCGGGCTGGTGAAGGCACTCGGGCCGGCGCTGGTCGTCTCCCCCTGGCGGCTGCCGGCGACCGAGCTGCACGCGCTGACCAGGCTCGCGGCCGAGCACCCCACGGACACGGTGGTGAACCTGGCGGAGGTCCGCGACACGTACGCACGGGCGCCCTGGCCCGAGCGGGCGGCGCACCTCCTCGCCGTGCGGGCGGCCCGCGCGGCGGACGGCGGGCGGGTCTCGCAGGACAGCGGACGGCACTACGCCGACCGCGAGCTGTTCCACGAGGACAGGTCGAGTCCGGTGAGCGAGCGGGTCGGCTTCGGGGCGCCGGTCGTGGAGCGCATCCGGGAGGTCACCGAGGCGGTGTTCCCGCTGGTGTTCCTCGCGGCGCTACTGGCCAGGGAGGACGCCCGCGACGCCCTGCGCGCCGAGCTGGGGGGCGCCCCGGCTCCGCTCGCCGCACTGGCCGCACGGGAGATACCCGCCCGTTCACCGCGCCGCGACCGGCTGGACGCGGTGCTGCGCCGACTGGTCGGGCAGGCCGTGGAAGCCGCGGGAGCGACCGACGGCCGCCCCCCGGTCGTGGAGCTGAGCGGCAACGAACTGGCCGAAGCGCTGGCGCCGCTGTGGGACACCGTGACGTACGGCCCCGACGACGCCTGCCTGCCCAGCCCCGACCTGATGGTGGCGGGCCCCGACCCGGCCACCGCCGACTGGGTGCTCTCGGAGCTGCACGACGACTGCAGCTCGATCTTCGGGGGGCTGGAGCGTCCGCTGCACAGCGACCCGGACGGGCTGTGGGGCGGCTTCACCGAGCGGGTGGCGCGAGCCGTGCCGCCCGGGACCGCCGCGACCATCGTCTCGCGCCGGCGCAGCGCCCATGTGACCCCCGAACTCCCCGGTGCCGCCATCGAACTGAGCGGCCTCTCGGGCAAGGACCGGGCCGACGTGGTGCCGATCGCGGACGCCGTCGTGCCCGCTTCGGCCGACGCGGTGGTGGTGGGCGGCCGGCGGCGGCTGCTCTACCCCGGCGACCTGTCGTCGACGCTGCACCGCGCGGTGTCCAGGCCCGCACTGGTCCCGGTGCCGGTCGACCTCGGCGCGTACACCCCCAGGATCGTGGTGGACGGTGTCGTGGTCCAGCGTGCCCGCTGGCGGCTGAGCATTCCGGAAAGGGCTCCGGAGAAGGCCGCGGACACCGCCACCCAGTGGTTGTCCGTACAGCGGCTGCGGGCCGCCCAGGGAATTCCACGCCACGTCTATGTGAAGCATCCGGCCGAACCGAAGCCGCTGTACGTCGATTTCGCCGACCCGCTGTCGGTGATCGATATCGCGCGACTTCCCGAAGGGGAAGTCGTCGTGTCCGAAATGCTGCCCACCCCGGACCAGCTGTGGTGGCGCGTCGCGGACGAAACGCATTGTGCCGAATTCCGTCTCGGCTGCATCGTGCGGCCGGTGACATCCGACAATCCGCCGACCCCGGAACAACAGGAAGAGAGCGCGTCATGACCGAGGACCTCCGCATCACCTCACTGGTGAGGGACGCTTACGACAAGGCCGCCGAGCAGTACGAGTCCGCAGGTCAGATGATCTTCCACCCGCTGGGGAAGATGATCGCCGACACCCTGGAGCTCTCGCCGGGCGAGCGGGTGCTCGACATCGGCTGCGGGCGCGGCGCCTGCCTGTTCCCGATCGCCCACGCGGTGGGCCCGGAGGGCTTCGTGCTCGGCATCGACCAGGCCCAGGGCATGGTCGACGCCTGCACGGCCGACATCACGGCCCGCGGGGTCGCCGGCCGCGCCCGCGCGGAGCTGGGCAACGCCCAGGACTTCGCCTTCGCCGAGCCGTTCGACGCGGCGAGCGCCGGGATGGTCCTGTTCCTGCTGCCCGAGGCGGAGAAGGCCCTGTCCTGCGCCGCCGCGGCGCTGCGCCCCGGCGGCAGGTTCGCCGCGACCACCTTCCCCACCGAGAACGGCAGGCTGGCCGCCGGCTGGGAGTCCGCCGAGATCCTCTCCGGGGTGCTCGCCAAGTACCTCCCCGAGGGTGTGGACGACCCGTGGCAGGTGGTCCTGGGCCTCGGCGGCCCGCTGGCCGGTGAGGAGTCCACGGCCGCCGCCTTCCTCACCGCCGGCTTCAGCGATGTACGGATCCGCCACGTCCCGGCGGACTCCCGCTTCGAGACCATCGACGACTACCTGGCGTGGACCAGGACCGTGACCACCCGCGTGCAGTGGGACCTGGTGCCCGCGGAGCGGGTGGCCGAAGCGACCGACGAGGCGCGCGAGGCGCTGCGGGTGCTCGCGGGGCCGGACGGCTCCCTGGAGTTCTCCTGCCCGACCAGGACCGTGCTGGCCGTCCGCTGACGGCACGACCGCAACCGTCTACCAAGCGCTGAACACAGAGCCGAGAGGTGCGATGACATGGCTCCTGACACGACCCCTTCGCTGATCCGTCCGCTGTCCGAACTGCTCGGCGGACACGCCGCCCGGATCGGGGACAAGGTGGCCTTCGCCGACGCCCGGCGGGGCGTCGGCTACCGGGAACTGGATCTGCGGACCTCTCGGCTCGCCGGCCGGCTCGCCGCGCTGGGACTGGAGAACGGCGGCCGGGCCGCCGTCCTCATGGGCAACAGCGTGGAGATGGTGGAGAGCTGCCTCGCCGTCATCCGGGCGGGCGGCATCACCGTGCCGCTGAATCCGCAGGCGTCCGAGGCCGAACTGGTCCACTTCCTGCGGGACTCCGGGGCATCGGTGGTGCTGTGCGACCCGGCGCGGCTCGACGTGCTGCTGCGCGCGGTGGCCGCGTCCGGCCCGTCCCGGCCCTCGATCGTGCTCACCGGCGACTCCCCCATGGCACCGGCGGACGCCTCCGGCGCAACCACGGACATCACCGCGTACGAGACGCTCGCGGCCACCCCCTACGACGGGCCGGCGCCCGAGGAGAGCCCGCTCGACGCTCCGGCCTGGATGCTCTACACCTCGGGCACCACCGGCCGCCCCAAGGGGGTGCTCTACTCCCTGCGCAGCTCGCTGTGGCTGGTGGAGGCCTGCCACGTGGGTGTGCTCGGGATGACGCAGGACGACCGACTGCTGTGGCCGATGCCGCTGTTCCACGGCCTGGGCCAGAACCTGTGCGTCATGGCGGTCGTGGCCGTGGGCGCCGGCGCCCTGCTGATGAGCGGCTTCGCCCCTTCCGAGGTGCTGGACGCCCTGCGCGAGGACGGGGTGACCTTCCTCGCCGGGGTGCCGACGACGTACCACTACCTGCTGGACCGTGCCCGCCAGGAGCACACCCGGCTGCCGTCGCTGCGGCTCGGGTTCGTCGCCGGTTCGGCCAGCGGCGCCTCCCTCGGCAGCCGTTTCGAGGAGGCGTTCGGGGTCCCGCTGGTGGACCAGTACGGATCGACCGAGACCGGCGCGATCACCTCGAACCGGCCGACGGGCGACCGGGTCGCCGGGGCGGCCGGGCCGCCCGTCCCGGGGGTGGCCATCCGACTGGTGGACGACGGTTCCGGTGCCGAGGTGCCCGACGGCGAGCAGGGCGAGGTCTGGGTCAGCGGCCCCAACCTGATGCTGGGCTACCACGGGCAGCCCGACGCCACGGCGCAGGTGCTGCGGGACGGCTGGTACCGCACGGGCGACCTGGCCCGCCGGGACGCCCTCGGGCAGGTGACCCTGACCGGCCGTCTCAAGGAGCTGATCATCCGGGGCGGCGAGAACATCCACCCCGTGGAGATCGAGGACGTGGTGCGCACGGCGCCGGGCGTGGCCGACGCGGCGGTGGGCGGGGAGCCCCACGAGGTGCTCGGCGAGGTGCCCGTCGCGTACGTGGTGCCCGGTCCCGAAGGCGTCGACGTCCAGGCGCTGTTCGAGCACTGCCGGACGCGGCTGTCCTTCTTCAAGGTGCCGGAGAAGGTGTACGCCGTCGAGCACGTTCCGCGCACCGCGTCCGGGAAGGTCACCCGGCATCTGCTGGCGGACGCGGACCCCCGGTTGCTCGGTACGGCGTCCACCGGCGGGCCCGGGGAGCACGGGAGCCTCGGGGCCGAGCCCGACCGGGGCGAGTGGGCGGGCCGGCTCGCGGCGCTCACGGCGGCCGAACGGGCCCGGACGGTACTGGACCTGGTCCGCGCCGAGGTGGCGCTCGCGCTCGGCGTCGAAGCCGAACGGGTCGCTCCCACACGGCCGTTCGTGGATCTCGGCCTCGGCTCCCTCGCCGTCGTGGCGGTCGGGCGGCGGCTGTGCGCGCTGGTCGGGCTGCGGCTCCCGGCGACGGCGGTGTTCGACCACCCGACGCCCGCCGCGTTCGCGGACCGGCTGGTCGCCGAGCTGACGGGGCCGTCGGACAGCTCCACGGCCGCCGAAGCGTTCCCGGCCGAGCACACGATCCCCGCAGCTCCCGGCCCGGACGGCGCCGAGCCGATCGCCATCATCGGCATGGCCTGCCGCTTCCCCGGCGGGGTGGAGTCACCCGAGCAGCTGTGGGACCTCGTCGCCGCAGGCCGGGACGCCACCTCGGACTTCCCCGCCGACCGGGGCTGGGCACTGGACACCCTGTTCGACCCCGACCCCGACCACCCCGGCACCAGCTACGTCTCGCGCGGCGGCTTCCTCACCGACCCGTCCGCGTTCGACGCCGGATTCTTCGGCATAGCCCCGCGCGAGGCGACCGCGATGGACCCGCAGCAGCGGCTGATGCTGGAGGTCGCCTGGGAGGTCTTCGAACGGGCGGGCCTCGACCCGACCGGCCTGGCCGGCTCGGAGACCGGCGTCTTCGTCGGCACCAAGGGACAGACGTACAGCACGCTCGCCGCGCCCGGGTCCGAGTACGAGGGCCATCTCGGCTTCGCCACCTCGGGCAGCGTGATGTCCGGCCGGGTGGCCTACGCCCTCGGTCTGCACGGCCCCGCCGTCACCGTCGACACGGCCTGCTCCGCGTCCCTGGTCGCCCTCCACCTGGCCTGCGGCTCCCTGCGCTCCGGTGAGTCGCGGCTCGCGCTCGCGGGCGGGGTCACGGTGATGTCCACCCCGGACGACATGATCACCTTCAGCAGGCACCGGGGCCTCGCCCCGGACGGCCGGGTGAAGGCCTTCGCCGGCGCGGCGGACGGCACCGCCTTCGGCGAGGGCGCGGGGGTGCTGCTGCTCGAACGGCTCTCGGACGCGCAGCGGGCGGGCCACCGGGTGCTCGCCGTGATCCGGGGCAGCGCCGTGAACCAGGACGGCGCGTCCAACGGGCTCACCGCGCCCAACGGCCGGGCGCAGCAGCGGGTGATCCGCCGGGCGCTCGCCAACGCCCGGGTGGCCGCGCACGAGGTCGACCTGGTCGAGGCCCACGGCACGGGGACCATGCTCGGCGACCCGATCGAGGCCGAGGCGATCCTCGCCGCGTACGGGCGCGGCCGGGATCCTCAACGGCCGCTGTGGCTCGGCTCGGTGAAGTCCAACATCGCCCACACCCAGGCCGCCGCAGGCATGGCCGGTGTCATCAAGCTGGTGGAGGCGATGCGGCACGCCGTCCTCCCGGCGACCCTGCACGTGGACCAGCCGTCGCCGCACGTCGACTGGTCGTCGGGGAACGTACGGCTGCTCGACGAGGCGCGGCCGTGGACGGCCGCCGACGGACGGCCCCGGCGCGCCGGGGTGTCCTCCTTCGCCATCAGCGGCACCAACGCCCATGTCGTCCTGGAGGAGGCGCCGCACTCCCCCGCGCCGGAGGAGGCCCCGGCCCCGGTCTCGCCCGAGGGGGCCCCGGCCCCGGTCCGGGCGCTCAGCGCCGTACCGTGGCTGCTGTCCGCGAAGTCCCCGGCCGCGCTGCGCGACCAGGCCCGCCGGCTGGAGTCGTTCCTGCGTGCGGAGCCCGACCGGAATGCCGTGGACGTGGGGCGCACCCTGGCACTGTCCCGGGCCGGGCTCGAACACCGGGCCGCCGTCGTCGCGGACCTCGGTCGCGGGGCGAACGGCGCGGACGGGGTGGAGGGTCTGCTGCGCGCACTCGGCGCGCTCGCGGAGGGCGAGCCCGCGGCCGGACTGACCACCGATCACGCCGGTGCCGCCCGGACCACGGCGTTCCTCTTCACCGGCCAGGGCTCCCAGTGGGCGGGCATGGCCCGTGAACTGTACGAGGCGTTCCCGGTGTTCGCCGAAGCGCTGGACGCGGTGTGCGACCATCTGGCGCCGCAGGTACGGCAGTTGCTCCTCGCCGCCGCCGGCGACGCGGCGGACGACGGGCGCATCCATCGCACCGGTATCGCCCAACCCGCCCTGTTCGCACTGGAGGTCGCGCAGTTCGCGCTGCTGCGGTCCTGGGGGGTGCGTCCCGACGCGCTCGCCGGCCACTCCCTCGGCGAGCTGGCCGCCGCGCACGTCGCCGGGGTGTTCTCGCTGGCGGACGCGGCCCGGCTGGTCACCGCCCGGGGCGAGCTGATGCAGGCGCTGCCCGAAGGCGGCGCCATGATCGCGCTGGAGGCCACGGAGGACGAGGTCCTGCCGCTGCTCGCCGGCCGGGAGTCCCGGCTGGGGATCGCCGCCGTGAACGCGCCCCGGTCCGTCGTGGTCTCGGGCGACGAGGACGCCGCGGCGGAGGTCGCCCAGCTAGTGGCCGAACTGGGCCGCAGGACCAAGCGCTTGACGGTCAGTCATGCTTTCCACTCGCCCCGGATGGACGCGGTGCTGGAGGAGTTCGAGGCCGTGGCCCGGACCGTCACCTACCGTGCGCCGGACCTGCCGATCGTCTCCACGGTCACCGGCGCCCTCGCCGGTGCGGAACTGCTGACACCCGCGTACTGGACCGGGCAGCTGCGCTCGGCCGTCCGGTTCGCCGCCGCGGTGCGGACCCTGCGGGAGCGGGGCACCGACACCTTCGTCGAACTCGGCCCGGACGCGTCCCTGACGGCCCTGGTGCGCCAGATCGCCGACGGGGGTGACGCCCACGGGGGTGATGGGGGTGACGACGCCGACGGGGGTGACCGGACGGGCGGCCACCGTACGCTGCCGGTCTCCCGGCGTGACCGGCCCGGCGCGGCGACCGCCGTCGCAGTCGCTGCCGCGCTGCACACCGCCGGTGTCCCGGTCGACTGGGCGGCGTTCTTCGACGGCACCGGCGCCCGCCACGTCACGCTGCCGACCTACGCCTTCCAGCGCAAGCGTTACTGGCTGCCCGCACTCGCCGCCCCCACTCCGGCACCGGTACCGGCCGCGATCGCGGAGGCGGAGGCGGAGGCCGCAGCCGAGGAGGCGGCCCCGTCCGGGCGGGTGCTCAAGCCGGGTGAGCGCCCGGAGGTCGCCGCCCGCCTGGCCGGCGTGCTCGCCGGCCTGGACGAGGAGAAGCAGCTCCTCCACATGATCGACCGGATCGCCACGCGGGTCGCGGCGGTGCTCGGCCACGACAGCGCGGACGCCATCGACCCCGACGTGCCGTTCCTCGAACTCGGCGTCGACTCCCTCATGGCCGTCGAGATGCGCAACCAGTTCAGCGACTTCTGCGGGGTGAGCCTGCGCCCGACGCTCGTCTTCGAGCACCCGACCCCGGCGGTGCTCGCCGACCACCTGCTCGCGAAGGTGCTGGCCGCGGTGTCCGCCACGCCGGGCGTCGACGAGGACGCGGTGGACTTCGCCTCCGAGGTCGTCCTGGCGGCGGACATCTCCCCCGCCGACGAGGTGATCCGGGTCGCGGACGACCCGCAGGAGGTGCTCCTCACCGGTGCGACCGGGTTCCTGGGCGCGTACCTGCTGCGCGACCTGCTGCGGACGACCCGTGCGACCGTGCACTGCCTGGTCCGCGGGGCCGACGAGGCGGACGCGTGGGCGCGGCTGCGCAAGAACCTTGAGTGGTACGAGTTCTGGGACGCCATCGACCCGGACCGGTTGTCCGTGGTCGTCGGCGATCTCGCCCGGCCGCTGCTGGGGCTGGCCCCCGAACGCTTCGACGCCCTCGCCCGCAGCGTGGACAGCGTCTACCACGCCGCCGCGACCGTCAACGGCCTCTACCCGTACTCGGCGTTGAAGGACGCGAACGTCACGGGCACCGCGGAGATCCTGCGCCTGGCCGCACGGCACCGCACCGTGCCCGTCCACCACGTCTCGTCCACCGGCGTGTTCGCCGCGGAGGCGGTCCCCGGGCAGGCGCTCCAGGTGACCGACCCGCCGGGCCCCGCCGAGGCGCTGTCGTCCGGCTACCGGCAGACGAAGCTGGTGGCGGAGCAGATCATCGAACTCGCCAGGGGGCGGGGCCTGCCGGTCTCGGTCTACCGGGTGGACGAGATCTCCGGCGACTCGGAGCGCGGCTTCTGCCAGACCCACGACTTCGTCTGGCTGAGCATGAAGGGCATCGTGCAGGCCGGTGCCGTCCCGCAGGATCCCGCCGGCATCTTCCACCTGGTGCCGGTCGACCACGTCAGCGCGGCGATCCTGCGGCTGTCCCGCGACGACCGGGCGGCGGGCCGCAACCACCACCTCGCCAACGGGACGCACCTCCCGTTCTCCGCGATGACGGAATCCCTCCGCTCCCTCGGCTACCGGCTGGACGAACTCCGCTGGGACGCCTGGGTGCGGCGCATCCGCGCCGACCGCGACAACGCGATGGTCCCGATGATCGACGCGTTCGAATCGACCATCTACAGCGGACGCAACCACTACCTGTCCGTCGACACCTCGCAGACCCGCGAGCTGCTGGCCGGTACCGGCGTCGACTGCCCGCCGATGACGCGTGAACTCTTCGAGAAGTACGTCGGGTTCTTCGTCCGCGTCGGCTACTTCCCCGAACCGGGCGCCGGCCGCTTTCCCGGCGGCGACGCCGTGGACAGCGGTGCGCAGGCCTTCCGGGTCCGGGAGGCGGCGTGGGAGGACCTTCCGGCGATGGCGGGCATCTGCTTCGAGGCCTTCAACACCCTCAACGCCTCGCTCGGCCTCGCCCCGGAGTGGTCGTCGGTGGACGAGGTGACGGAGATGTTCCGGGACCGGCTCGCGGCCCCGGGCTGCCTCGCCTACGTGGCAGTCGACGGCGCGGACTCCGTGACGGGCTCCAACTTCCTGGTCCTGGGCGAGTCCGTCGCCGCCTTCGGCCCGCTCAGTGTCGCGCCCGGCGCGCAGGGCGGCGGTGTGGGCCGGCTGCTGATGGACGAGGTGATCGGCGCGGCCGCCCGGCACGACCGCGGCTCGGTCCGGGCCGTCCAGGTGACCAACAACCTGGGCGCGTACCGGCTCTACTCCTCGCTCGGCTTCGTCCCGCACGAGCAGCTGTCCCTGGTCGCCGGGTACGCACCGCCCACCCCGGCGAACATGGCGGGCTTCACGGTGCGCGCGATGACCGAGGACGACGTGCCCGCGTGCCAGGAGCTGTACCGCTCGGTCAACGGCCATGCACGGGACGGCGAGATCCACATGGCGGCCAAGCGGGCCTTCGGCTGGTCGCAGCCGTACGTGGTCCTGGACCGGTCGAGCGGTGCACTCGCCGGCTACACCACGGGCCTGTCCGACCTGGGCCATCTGACGGCGGTCTCGGAGGCTGCGGCACGGGCGCTGTACACGGGCGCCGGCGAGCTGATGCGCCGGGCCGTCCCCGACGGCCCGCCGCCCCGGCTGCGCGTCCCGGGCCGACTGCTGCCCGAGACCCTGAGCTGGGCGTTCCACACCCGGGGCATCACCCTGGAGCGACTGGAGACCCTGGTGGCACGCGGCTCGTACACGGCGCCGCAGCAGGGGGTGTACTGCCCGGGGCTGTCCTACTGAGGCACCGCCGCAGGCGAGGGGCACGTTGGTCCAAGCCCTGTCGTCCCGACGCGAGTCGGAAGGCCGTTGGCCGGGAGAAATCTCTGGCCAACGGCCCCAGCGGTCACGGCGGCCGGGCTCCGCAGCCGGGTGTCACCGCCCGATGGACTCCTCGGCAGCCCCGAGTGCGGCCTCCCACGGGTAAGCCTCCGGTCTCCCCTGGCCCGGATCGTTCGGGACGAAGCCTCCTTCGCCGAGCAGCACTCGGACGCCGGAGTCACGCAGGGTGGCGACGCTCCGGGGGAACTGAGGGTGCCCGGTGAGCGCCGTGTTCGTACACGGCATCACCGACAGCGGGATTCCCTTGCCGATCGCCTCGGCCGCGAACCCTATGACCCAGGAGGTCGTGAGGCCGAGCGCCAGGCTGTTGATGCTGTTCATCGTCGCGGGAGCGAACAGAACCGCGTCGGCGGGCGGAAGCACGTCCGGCTCGCCCGGCCGACGGTACGCGAACTTCACCGGGTGGCCGGTCAGACGGTTCAGCTTGGGAAGCTCGTCCTGGAGCCAGCTCGCCGCGGTCGGGGTGAGCCCGAGCGCGACCTCCCACCCCCTGAACTGGGCGTGGCGGACGACCTGCGCCATGTTCAGGACCGGCGGGGCGGCGGAGCCGAAGAGGTACAGGACCGGGCGCGTGGTGGACATGGCAGTCATCGAACCCCGTGGGGATGGCCGGCGGCAAACCCTGCCGAATTCGATGATGCGCCTGACTACTTGGCGCTACCGTCGGACCACCGGGCCGAACTCCTCAAGGAACGCGCCATGACCGACTTCACGCCTGACACCGTAGGCAAGCGGATCAAGCAGACCCGCAAGCTCCGGCACATGACCCAGACCGGACTCGCCCTGAAGGCGCGGATCTCGGCGTCCCACATGGCTCAGATCGAGCAGGGCAAGCGGCAGGCCGGCCCGGCTGTCCTCGCCTCCATCGCCAGGGCGTTGTCCGTACCCGTCGCCGATCTCGAAGGACGCCCGTACATCGAGGAGTTGCGGCGCGACCAGCTCGACGGGCTGATCCAGCCGATCCGGGAATCCCTCGACATCTTCGACCTCGGAGCCGACCCGGACGTGGCACCGCGTCCGACCGAGGAACTCGTCGACCACACCGACCTGGTCTGCCGCCTGATCCGGGCGTCGGATCTGCGGAGCGCGGCGACAGAACTGCCCGGCCTGATCACCGAGACCACGACCGCGGCGCACAGTAGCGGTGATCGACGTCTCTGGCAGGCCCTCGCCATGCAGTACCGCTCCGGCTACGACCTCGCGAGCAAGCTCGGGTTCCAGGACCTCGGGTCGATCTCCCTCGACCGCATGGGATGGGCGGCGGAGCGGGCGTCCGACGCCGTGACCGCGGCGATCAGGCAGTACAGCCGGGCGCTGGCCTACCTGCGCGCCGGCCAGTACCGGACGGGCATCCGCATTGCTGAGCTTGCCCGCCAGGCGGCCGAGCAGGCCGATCCCGGCGTCGAGCGGGATGCCGTGACCGGCCAGGTGCACCTCGGAATCGCGGTCCTTGCCGCCCGGAGTAGCGACACGGAGGCGGTCGACGGGAACCTCGCCACGGCCGAGAGGATCGCGGGGCGAACAGGTGAGGTGCCGGGGGTCTTCTGGTTGTCGTTCGGTCCGACCAACGTCGCGGCCCATCGGGCAAGCTGCCTGATCGATCAAGCGCTCTACCACGAGGCCTTGCAGGTCGCGCGGAGCATCGAGATCCCCGCGTCCTGGCCGGCCAGCCGCGCCGCGCACCACCACGCCGAAATCGCCCGAGCCCTCCTGTGGACCGGCAAGGGCGACGCCGCCTTCCGCCGCCTCCTCGACGCACGCCGCCTCGCCCCACAGCAGTCCCGCCACAGCCCCACCGTGCGCGAGACGATGGCCGGCCTACTCCGAGCGCAGCGGCGGCTCCCGGAGTCGATGTCCAACTTCGCCTCCTGGATCGGGATGTGACGACGAACTGACACAGAGTTGTGTGAGTTCTGGACTTGCGACGGCTCGACCTTGTTCATGACGGATTCACCGACATGACAGGAGCCTTCGCATGCCTCCCTCGCTCGGCACCAGCACATGGGCTCCGCCAGGAGCCCCCGGTTCCTCTGCCGCGGGAACAACCCGCGGGTCCCGACTACGAGTACCGGCGGGAACGGTGACCGACGGCAGCATCACGTTCGGTAGGTTCGTCTCGCTGCATCGCGCAGAGATGGGCTGGACGCAGCTGCGCCTGGCGACGGAGCTCAACCGCAGCGAGGACTGGATGTCGCAGGTCGAGCGGGACGTCCAGCAGGTCCAGGACGTGCAGCTCCTACGGCGGATGGCCTCGACCCTGGGCGTTGAGATCGACAGGCTGATGGCCTTGCCGCAGCCCGCGGCCACGAAGCCGAGATCACCGCGACGTCATGTCAGCTCGGCTACGCTGGCGACGACTTCCGGTGCCGAGGAGGACGATGTGCGACGCCGCCCGTTCCTGTCCCTGGCGGTTGCCGCCTTCGTCACCCCGGCCACGGGTCAGCAGGTCGCGCACGCAGAGGCGGTGTCGCCGTTGTCCGGCCTGGAGGACCTGCTGCTGTACGGGCCGGGCAGGGCCCCGGCTCCCCGTCGCGAGCCGACCCTGAAGTCCGTCGCCACTTCTCTCGTGTCCTCGCGCCAGGAGTTCAAGGCGGCCCGGTACGACACGCTCGCGCAGGCACTGCCCGGACGGCTCGCGGCTGCCGACATGGTCGGTACGGCGGAGGAACGTGCCCGAAACGTCGCCCAGTTCTACAACATCGCCACCAGGTTGACCATCAAGATCGGTGACAACAACCTGGTGGCCGTGACCTCGGACCGCGCCCTGACGGCCGCCCGTCTGGGCGGCGATCCGCTGATCACCGCGGAAGCCCAGCGGATGGTCTCCAGCTCGTGGCGCCGCCAGGGCAGCCTGGCTCGGGCGACCGACATCGTGGTGGTAGCCGCCGAAGACCTGCTCGCCGACACCTCGGTGGCCGAGGCCGCCCGTCTGGCCACGCGCGGAGACCTGTACGCCACCGCCGCGTACACCGCGGCCAAGTCCGGAGACCGGTCCTACGCGCACGCCCTCATCCGGGAGGCCGCAGACAGCGCCGCGGCCGCAGGCCGGGCCTCCGGCCTGGTGGACGGCATCCAGGGTGTCGCCCTGCACGAGCTATCGGTCCACTACGAGCTCGGAGACGCCGGCCGGGCGATCGAGCTGGCCAGGACGATCGACCCGAGCGCGCTGCCGACGGCCGAGCGGCAGGCCAGATTCTTCACGGACGTGGCCCGCGCGTTCGACCAGTGGGGCAAGCACGAGAACTGCTACCGGGCACTGCTCGCCGCCGAGGAGGCGGCCCCGCAGGAGATCCGTCGGGGCGCCGTCCGCGACCTCGCCGTAGGCCTTCTGCGGTACGACCGCCGGCTTCCGGGCGTTCGCGACTTCGCCGCCCGCGCAGGCGTACAGGGCATCTGACCCGTAGTCGGACTACGGCCCGTAGTCCGACTACGGATCACGGCAACGAGCCGGCAGTTCACTGGGACAGCCAACCCGTCCCTTCGCTGCGGAGGCTCTCACATGCCGACGTCCAGCACCTCGCCGTTCTCCGCCGGTCCCCGGCTCGCCGCCCCGCAGGACCGTGACCGGCTCGGCACCTTCCTGGCCGCCTCCTGGGCTGCCCTGCACCTGCCCGTGCTCGTCCTGCTGGGGTTCGCCGTCCAGCAGCAGGTCGACGCCCGGCCCGAGGCCGCGGTCGCCGCTGCCCCGGACCTGCCCATTCAGTAGGCATCTGGCTCATCACCGCCCCTCCTTCCACTCGCTCGCCCGAGAGGAGCCCCGGCCATGCACCGGCTACCCGAAGCTCCCACGATGAGTGCCGCGTTGGCGCGCATCGACTACCGCACCACCCCCGAGTACTACATCGACACCGAGCAGGTCGCCGACCCCGTCGTCGCGCGGCTGCTGAGCTGCTGTCCGACCGTCTTCGGGCTCAAGAAGGCCATCGTCGACCTGCTGGCCGGACGGTTGGACATCGAGCTACCGGAGGGAGCCGGGGTCATCGAGCCCGGTGCCGTCGTCCGCGGCGAGGTGACCGTGGCGGCCGGCGCCGTCATCGCCGAGGGCGCGGTCGTCACCGGCCCGGTACTGGTCTGCCCCGGCTCGGTGATCGACTCCGGAGCCCGGGTCCGGGACCACACCGTCATCGGTCCCGGCTGCCGGATCGGCTGGGGCGCCGAGGTCACCCGCTCGCTGCTCACCGGCGGGGTCTTCATGAAGCACACCAGCTTCGTCGGCGACTCCGTCCTCGGCCTGGGGGTCAACATCGGCGCGTTCGTGTCCACCACCGGCCTGCGCGTCACCAGCGGCCCGGTCGTCGAGCCGGCCACCGAGGAGGTCTGCGCCCGTCTCGACGGCCACCGCGTCGCCACCGGCCAGACCAAGTTCGGCGCGGTCATCGGCGACGGAGTGATCGTCCCCGCCGGCACCGTGCTCCAGCCCGCCACCCTCATCGGCGCCCACTCCACGCTCTACCCCCGCACCCAGATCGGCGGATTCTTCCCCGCCGGAAGCCAGGGAAGGTGACCATGACCGCCACCACGACCCCCGACCAGCTCACCCTCCGGATCACCGGCGGCCACCCGCTGCACGGTACGACGACCGTCCAGGGCAGCAAGAACATCGCCCTGCACCTGTACGCTGCCGCGATCCTCGCCGACCAGCCGCTCACCCTTACCGGCGCCCCCGCGATCCTCGACACCGGCGTGTGCGCGGAGATCCTTCACCGCACCGGCACCCGAGCCACCATCGCCGAGGGCGAGTTCGAGACCCGGCCCGCCGACTCCTACTTCCCGGTCATCCCCGACGACCTCGGACGGTGCATCCGGACCACCGCGGTCATCGCGTCCGCGCTGCTGGCCCGCTCCGGCAAGGTCACCTTCCCACTGCCCGGCGGCGACGCCTTCTGCGCCCGGTACATCGACCTGCACCTGGCCGCCATGGAAGCCGCCGGCGCCGACGTCGAGGTCAACCGGGGCCGCGTGCGCGCCCGCTTCACCGGAACGAAGCGCCTTCCGTTCATCACCACCGTCAGCACCAAGAAGTGGGGCCCGAGCCTGGGCGCGACGGTCACCGCGATGCTGCTGGCCGCCCGCACCCCCGGCACGTCGTCCATCCTCGGGCCGAGCATCGAACCCGAGGTCACCGTATCCGCCGAACTCCTGGCTCGCTCCGGCGTCGGCATCACCTGGCAAGGCACGGACGCCCTGCACGTCACCGGCACCGACCACATCGCCGGCGGCGTCTTCCCGGTCCCGTCCGACCGGCTGGAGGCCGCCACACTGGCGCTCGCCGCCGCGATCACTGGCGGCACCGTCCACCTCGACGCCTTCCCGCCCTGCGGCTTCCCGCCAGGCCTGGTCTCGGTCTTCGCCGACACCGGGATCCTCCTGACCCCCGAGCGCGGCGGAACGACGGTCACCGTACCGGCCGGACTGCATGCGACGGAGATGGCCACCGGCCCCCACCCGGGTTACCCGACCGACGTCCAGCCCCAGCTGACCGCGGTCCTCACCCAGGCCGCCGGAACGTCCCGGATCGAGGAGCGGATCTACAGCCGACGCGACACCCACCTCGCCGCGCTGCGCAAGTTCGGCGCGGTCGTCAACGCGGAGGGCCAGCTGATCACCGTCGAGGGGCCCTCCGGGCTCGCCGCCGCTGACGTGGCGGGCGAGGACATCCGGGCCGCGACCGCGCTCGTGCTCGCCGCGCTGGCGGCCGAGGGCACCTCTACGATCCGGGGCATGTACCACCTCCGGCGCGGCTACGGCGACCTGCTGCCCAAACTCGCCGCGCTCGGTGCCAGCCTGACGATCGACCGGGAGATGCCGTGACCAGCACCAAGCCGTTGAGCCCCGACACCGTCGCCGAGCTGCAGCAGTGCCTCGACCTGCTGGTCGACGACGGCGCCCTGCCCGGCGGCGTCCTCGCCCACGGCGCCCGGAACGGCCGGCCCGCGTTCGTCTCCTCCGGCGTCATCGCGCCCGAGTGCGGGAACGCCGGGCCCGGCCCGGGCACGCTCTACGACGCCGCGTCGCTGACCAAGGTACTGGCCACCTGGCCGCTGATCGGGCTCACCGATGGCATCACCACCGACACCACGGTGCGGGACCTGCTGCCCGACCTGCCGGACCAGGTGCCCGGCGCGAACGTCACGATCGGGCAGATCCTCGCGCATACCTCCGGCCTGCGGCCCGAGACCCGTCTCGACCAGTACCGGGGCCGCACCGAACCCCTCGCGGAGCTGATCTGCGGCGAACCGCTGATCGCCGAACCCGGCGCCGGCCACCGGTACATCAACCGCGGGTTCATCCTCCTCGGCCTCGCGCTCGCCCACCTCCACGGCCGCCGCCTGGACGAGCTCGCCGCCGACCTCTGGCAGTCCCTCGGCATGACCCACACCACCTACGGACCCGTCAGCCGCTCCGCCGACGTCGCCCCGACCGAGCAGCGCCTCCCCGGCGGCCCGCGGCTGTGGGGCATCCCGCACGACGACAACGCCACTCTGCTCGGCGGCGTCGCCGGCCACGCCGGCGTCTTCACCACCCCGGCCGACCTGGCCACCTTCGCCGACCGGCTCCTCACCGCGTACACCTCCAGCCACGGACTGGGTGCCTGGCTCCGCACCAGCATGGAACCGAAGGCCGAGATCGAGCCCGGGCTCCACCGCGGCCTGGCCTGGATCCTCGCCGACGGCGGCCGGGTCGCCTACCACCACGGCTTCACCGGCACCAGCCTCTACCTCGCCCCGGACACCGGCCGCTACCTGGCCATCTGCACCAACGCCGTCTACCACCACCAGAACAACCGCACCCGGCTCGCCCCGCTCCGCAACCTCGCGCTCAAGGCCGTCGCCGCCGACTGAGAGGACCCTGCCGTGCCCCAGGCCACGCTCGCGTCGCTGACCACCCTCCGGCTCGGCGGGCCCGCCGGCGCCGTGCTCAACCTGTCCGACCCCGCGGACTGGCTCGACGCCGCCCGTGCGATCAGCGCCCAGGAGCAGAACGGTCCCGTCGTCCTGGGGCACGGCAGCAACGTGATCGCGGCGGATGCCGGCCACCCCGGCACCGTCGTGGTCATGAACACCCGCGGCATCACCGCCAAGAAGCTCGACGACACCACGGTGGCCGTCACCGTCCAGGCCGGCCACCCGCTCACCGACCTCGTCCATTGGGCCGCTGCCGAACGGCTTGCCGGCATCGAGTGCCTGGCCGGGATCCCAGGCACCGTCGGCGCCGCGCCGGTCCAGAACGCCGGCGCATACGGCCAGCAGATCGCAGACTCCCTCCACAGCGTCACGGTCTGGGACTGGGGCATGGGCTGCCTGCGGACCTTCCCGGCCCAGTCCTGCCGCCTGCGCTACCGCAGCAGCCGCTTCAAGCGAACCCCCGGCCGCTGGACCATCCTCGCCGCCTCGCTCCACCTGACCCACACGCCGGCGGCCCCGATCACCTACCAGCCGCTCGCGGACGAGCTCGGCGTGCCCGTCGGCGCGCGCCCGACCGTTCCGGAGGTCACCGCGGCCGTACTCGCCAACCGCCGTCGGCGCGGCCTCCTCCTCGACCCGAGCGACCAGGACTCCCGGCAGGTCGGATCCGTCTTCCTCAACCCTCGAATCACCACCGCCCAGGCCACGCGCTGGTCCGACCGCGGCTGCCCGGTCCACCAGGACAGCGATGGCGGCCTCCGAGCCAGCGCCGGGTGGCTCCTGGAGCATGTCGGCTGCCGGCCCGGCCAAGCCGTCGCCGACGGCGTGCGCTGCTCGGAACGCCGGACCCTCACGGTCACCGCTCAAGGAGAGGCCACAGCGGCAGCGTTCGTCCGGGCGCTCGCTGACCTCACCGCCCAGGTCGCAGCTGCAACCGGAATCATCCTCCAGCCCGAGCCGACGCGCGTCGGCCAGTGGGTCACCGGCCCCTGATCTCCCGCTGGCCTCAGCTACTTGCCACCTCCGCCACACGCCGGTCGATCAAGGTGGCTGGGCTGGCCGAGCGCACATTGCCGAACAGCTCTTGGCCCGCGAAATGAGGCAGTGCGATCCTCCACCGAGGGCTGGAATCTGATCAGCAGGCTTACCGTCAGCTACATCGTCCGAGTGTCCCGGTTGACCGAGGTCGCAGGCCGGATTGCTGCCCATCGGGGTGAAGGATCGACGAACAGGCCTTAGGCCTACAGCCTTTCGATGACCTTCTTCACGGCTGAGGAGTTGTCCCCCGGCTACGGGAAGTCCGCAGGGCGCTCACCCCATGGCCGTGGAGGCAGGGTGAGCGCCTTCGCGCGTCCGGACGTCGCCGTTCGTCAGACCGGCGTAACCGGAAGGTCGTCGTGTGCGGGCCGTTCGCCCCTGGGTACGGCCAGCAGGGTGATCAGCACGCCGAGCACGGCGAAGCCCGCCCCGACGGCGAACGCGAGCCGGAAGCCCTCCGTCATCGCGTCGGCCATGGCCGGGCCGCCGGCCTGCTTGCCCTCAAGGAGCTCCCTGATCCGGGCGTTGGCCACCGAGGAGAGCACGGCGAGCCCGAGCGCGCCGCCGATCTGCTGGGTGGTGTTGATGAGTCCGGAGGCGAGGCCCGACTCCTGCGGAGTCACACCGGAGACGGCGACGATGGTCACGGGCACGAACGAGAAGCCGAGTCCGAGTGCCGCGACCACCGAGGGCAGGAGCACGTCCCCGGCGAACGTGCCGTTGGCGGGGATGCGGGTGAACAGCAGGAGTCCCACCGCGGTGAGCGCCAGCCCGCAGGCGAGGACGGGCCTGGGCCCGACCTTGGTCACCAGCTGGGAGGCGGCGCCGGCGGCGACGATGCTCGCCACCGAGAAGGGCAGGTAGGACAGTCCGGCCTCCAGTGCGGAGAAGCCGAGCACCTGCTGGAGGTAGAGGGAGATGAAGAAGAACATCGACAGCAGCGCGGCGCCCACCAGCAGGGACACCGCGTTGGCGCTGGAGAGGTTGCGGTTGCGGAAGATCCGCAACGGCATCACCGGGTGCTTGACGAGACGCAGTTCGACCAGGGCGAAGACCAGCAGCAGGACCGCCGCGAGGCCCAGTAGCCCGATGGTCCTGGCCGAGCCCCAGCCCGCCCGCTCGGCGTCCACGAGCGCGTAGACCAGCACGCTGAGACCGCCGGTGACCAGTGCGGCGCCGGCGAAGTCGATGCCCGTGCGTTCGTGGCCGCGGCTCTCCCGGACGAACCTCGGTGTGAGGACGGCGGCGACGACGCAGATCGGCACGTTGACGAACATCACCCACTCCCAGCCCGCCCACTGGGTGAGCACACCGCCGAGCAGCACGCCGATGGCCCCGCCCGCTCCGGCGAGCGCGCCCCAGATGCCGAGGGCCTTGTTGCGTTCGGCGCCTTCGGTGAAGGTCGTGGTGACGATGGACAGGGCGGCCGGCGCGATGATCGCGGCGCCGAGGCCCTGCCCGACCCGTGCGGCGATCAGCAGTCCCGCGGTCGGTGCGAGACCGCCGAGCAGTGACGTGGCGGCGAACAGGCCGAGCCCGGTCATGAACACCCGCCGCCGTCCGAGCAGATCGGCGGTCCGGCCGCCGAGCAGCAGGAAGCCGCCGAAGGCGAGTGCGTAGGCGTTGACGATCCACTGGACGTCGGAGTCGGCGAAGTGCAGGTCCCGCTGGATCGAGGGCAGCGCGACGTTCACGATCGAGGCGTCGAGCACCACCGTCAACTGGGCGACGGCCAGGACGACGAGCGCCTTCCAGCGGAGTGGATCCGGGGAGGGGGTCGAGGTCGAGGTCGATAAGGAGGAAGTGGGAGGCATGGCCATGGGAGGGATACGCTCCTGTGGGTTAAAGTGGTAACCGGAATCGGACTCACGGTTCCGGATGGCGACGATACGGAGGCGCGGTTCCCCTTGTCAAACACCCCTTCCCCTCCCCCTTCCCGCTCCAGCACACCCACCGGCGGCAAGCTGCGCTCCGACGCCGCCCGCAACCGGCTCAAGGTGCTCGACGCCGCCCGAGCCGCCTTCTCCGAGTCCGGCCGGGACGCCCAGATGGGCGACATCGCCCGCAGGGCCGGGGTGGGCGTCGGGACGGTGTACCGCCACTTCCCCACCAAGGAATCGCTGGCGGAAGCGATCGTGGAACACCGGTTCCAGCAGACCCTGGACTTCCTCAGGAACGAGGTGCTCCCCGACCCCGACCCCTGGCACGGCCTCGCCCGCTCCCTGGAGTTCTGCGGAATCATGCAGGAACAGGACCGGGGCTACGCGGAGACGGTCACCGCGATGGTCGGCGGCAGCACGTTCGACGCGGCGGCGATCGCCGAACTCAACGAACTCACCGACAAGGTGCTCAAGCGCGCCCAGGCCGAGGGTTCGGTGCGAGAGGACCTGACCGTCGCTGACGTGTCACCGCTCTACATCGGCCTCTGCCACGTCGTGCAGGCCGGGGTCACCGACTGGCGCCGCTACCTCGGCATCATCCTCGACGGGCTGCGCCCGCGACGGTGCGCGGACTGCTCCCGCGACTGACACCGTCCATCGCCCGCCGCCGGGGGGCGAATCAGGAAATCCGCCGGCAAACCCCCCACCTCCCCAACTCCCTCGACAAGAACTCCCCCCAAAGGTGAACCCGATGGAGACCCGGCCGCGTGTCTACGTCTGTAGGGCGACTGCAGAGTGGCCTTACATTCGCTCAGCCACCTGGTAACGAAAGGGAGACCCAAAGATGAAGATCCTGTTCGCCATCCGTGACGCGTCCTTCGCCAAGAAGAGCCTGAAGGCCAGCGCTTGGTACATCTGGTACTAAGCCGGCTGATCGGTACCTCCGGTACCTGAACAGCTGATCCGCCCCCGCCCCTGCCCCCCCTCGCGGCCTCCGCCGGGAGATCGGGCCCGGGGCGGGGGCGGAGACCGCTCCCGGCAAAGTCTCGGAGACATCACATGGCCCTCTCCCCCGCCTCCGCCCGTTCGCGAACCACCGTGCTCTCCCCCCGACTTGAGGCCCTGCTCAGGGACCATCTGGGCAAGGACGCCGTCCGGCTCGAACCCGACACGATCGGGGTCGCCGGGCCCGAGCTCACCGACCGGATCCTCGCCGCCCGGCGCGCCACCGAGATCGAACGGCCCACCTTCAAACCGCTGCACGGACGTTCGATCACCCGCACCGAGGCATCCTCGGTGACGCGGACGATCGGCAGCGACGTGCGCGAGGCACTGAAGGCCCCGCTGCCGCCGAACATCGACCTGTCCGGTCCGTGGCCGCTCACCGGACACCTCTTCCTGCGCGACCTCATCCTCGGCCGGGACCCGCGCCGACTGCGGATCCTGATGAGCCGCAACCTCGAACTGACGCCCCTGCTCACCTGGTTGGTGATCTCGGCCGGCGCCGCACTGCCCGGCAGGCCCAAGCCCGGCGACGACCTCACCGAACTCGGCAAGCTCACCGCGAAGGCGGCCAACTACCAGGACCGACGGTACGCGCTCGGCATGTACCGCCGAGCCGCCGCACCGGTCTGCTTCACCATCTCCACCCTGGTCGCGAACGCGCTCTGGCTCGGCGCGCCGTTCGACGACAGCACGCCGAACCGGAACATCATCTTCGAGTCGCTGCGCCTGCTGCCGCCGTCCTGGAACATCCTGCGCCGCGCCTCGCCCGAGTACCCCGCGATCGACCCGCGGATCGGCGCCGGCGACGACGTCCTCGTCCTGCCGCTGCTCTCGCACCGCGACCCGGCCCTGTGGGAGGACCCGCACGAGTTCCGCCCGGAGCGCTGGGACCACCTCGACCCGGACAACACTCCCGGCTACCTGCCGTTCGGGCACACCTCCGAACGCTGCTGGGGCCGGCACATGGTGATGCCGCTCGCCGAACTGCTGCTGGACCAGATCCGTACGGCCGGCCTGGTCGTCGACCCCGAACAGCGGACCGCCAAGGTGCCACTGCTCGGCCTGCTCGGCGTCAGCGAGATCCGCGTCCTGAAGCCACGCGGTGCACACTGATCACATGCACGATGATCACATACAAACCGAGCACGGGGATTCCGAGCGCGGGGATACCGAGCCCGGGGCTACCGAACACAGCGCCGACGAACCGGAGTTCGCCGACGGCCAGTTCTACGCCGACCCGCACGCCGCGTACCGCCGCTGGCGCACCGAGGGCGGCGCCCGCAAGGTCCGGTTCGGCGGCGCGGCCGGACTCGAAGGCTGGGTCGTCACCGGCCACGCCGAGTGCCGGGCCGCCCTCGCCGACCCCCGGCTGAGCAAGAAGGCCGTCACCGAGGCGTTCGCCCGACACGTCGGGAACTCCGAGGGCGGCCCGGGCCGCGACCTGATGACGCACATGCTCAACTCCGACCCCCCGGAGCACACCCGACTGCGCAAGCTGGTCCAACAGGCCTACACCGGGCGGCAGGTGGCGACTCTACGCCCGATGGTCGAGCGCCACGTCGGCGCGCTGCTGGACCAACTCGACGGGCCCGACCCGGTCGAGCTGATCAGTGAGTTCGCACTGCCGCTGCCACTCGCGGTCGTCTTCGAACTGTTCGGCGCGCCGCAGGCCGAACGGGAGAACCTCCAAGTCCGGGGCAACGCGGTCGATGCCGACCCGGAGGACGACGGCGAGGCGGACGGCGGAGCGGACGGCGCAGCGGACGGCGCAGCGGACGGCGAAGTCTCGGTGGAGACCGCCGAAGGCATGGCGAACTACCTGCGCGCCCTGGTCGACCACAAGCGCACCCACCCGGGCGACGACCTGATCTCCGAACTCCTCGCCGCCCAGGCGGACGGCGACCGGCTGACCGAGGCCGAGATCACCTCGATGGCGTTCCTGCTCGCGATCGCCGGCCACCAGAGCACCGTCAACCTGATCACCAACGGCATCCACGCGCTGCTCCGCCACCCCGAGCAACTCGCGGCGCTGCGCGCGGATCCGGCGCTGCTTCCCGGCACGATCGAGGAAGTCCTGCGCTACGAGAGCCCGTTCAGCATCGCCTCGCTGCGCCGCACGACCGAGCCGGTGACCATCGCGGGCACCACGATCCCGGCCGGCGAGTTCGTCCAGATCGCCCTGCTCGCCGCCAACCGCGACCCGGCCGTCTTCACCGACCCCGACCGCTTCGACATCACCCGCCCGGACGCCACCCGACACCTCGCATTCGGCCACGGCATCCACCACTGCCTCGGCGCACAACTGGGCCGCCTCCAGGCCGAGGTCGCGTTCACCGAACTGCTGCGCCGCTTCCCCGCCCTACGCCTAGCCGACCCGGCCGAGCCCGCACAGTGGCAGGAGAACCCGAGGCACCGCGGGCTGCTCAACCTGCGAGTGCTGCTGCACTGACGCCGCCAGGCCCCCACCCACCCAAAGCCGGTGGGGGCCGAGCACATCACCCGCATGGCCCGGGTCGCGACCGCCCATCCGACGCACCCCGTCGAGGACCAACTCCACACACCAGAACGGTCTCCACCGCGGTAAGTGGCAACTCCCCCGGACAGCCGTGCTCCCACGCGCCGCTTCCAGGACTCACTGCGGCGGCGCTGAAGCTCTACGACCTTCCCCATGCCCGGGGCCAACTACCCGCAAGGCCGGCAACACTCCGCGGCAACCGGCGACCAGCCCCCGCCCCACTTCGCTTCGCCCAGCAGCGCCCACCACGCACCTGTCCCACATGAACACCACCCGGCGGACAGCCTCCTCCGCCGCGTATCCCGCACAACCAGCCGAACAGACCTGGCCCCGCAAGACCATTCAGACGCCGCCACGTCACCAGCGTCAGGCAGCGGCCCCGGACAATCTCAGCCACTGCCCCAGCGTCCAGCATGTACGACAGCAACAGGCTGCCCCGAACCTCAGACGGCTACCACTGCCAACGGCCCTCAACCTCCACATGCGGGTACGCTTCGAGAACTCAGGCCACGACATCGACAACCAGCCCTGGGGCAAGGAGAGATGGCAACAACACATCGGCCGTTCGACGGGCCCCCTACCAATCGAACTGAACCAATCAGGCCCCTCGACCGGTAATCACCCCAGGCCAAAAAGCATCGGCCCCGCACCCGTGGGGATTGCTCCCCGGACCATCATGCGCGGGGGTTCACGGTGGTGTCGGCCCCGCGCTCGCAGGGATTGTTCCGAGCTTGCGGCGCTGCGGAGTCGGGGCGCCCTGTCGGGCCGCGCTCGCGGGGATTGCTCCGCGATCGGGACCTGGCTCGCCGGTCTTCGGGCGTTGACCCCGCACACGCGGGGATTGCTCCAACTACGTCGGCTTGATCAGTTGCAACCCCGGGTCGGCCCTGCGCTCGCGGGGATCGCTCCAGCGTTCCGCAGCGGTGCCAGCCGTACGCATTGTCGGCCCCGCGCTCGCGGGGATTACTCCAAGGGCTGCCACCGGATCCACAACCGCTTCATGTCGGCTCCGCGCTCGCGGGGATGGTTCAGGGGACCAGCCCGTCGCACCATTGACCACCGGGAGTTGGTCTCGTCGAGGGTACGAGCAAGGCGGACACGAGCCTGCCAGAGCCGGTCGAAGACGGTGTCCAACCGCCTTCGACCGGCACACGGGCCCGCGCCACTGGCAACACACCACGGTGCTGCCCGACGCCCGCCGCGACACCGTCGAGTTCGCCGAACCGTCTACCAACGCCCCGCAATCGTCACCTGCACCACCGACCGGAACGGCCTCCAGGACAGCGGACAACACCCCAGAACGCGGCACCGGGACGACGAGCGGCAAGCTGGCGGGCGGGAGGCTGCCGACGGACCTGCCGCTCGGCACCGCACCTCGACCCGAGCGAGAGCATCCAGACCCCCCGGCATCACCGGCGGCAGGAAGCGATCCCAAACGACCTCCGCCACCACCACGGCACACAGCATTTGCGACAACAGCACGTCACCCCCGCCCACCCAGCCACCTCCTGACCTCGGGCAGATACCAACGCCAACCGTCCCCAAGCACCGCCCCGGACCTTCCCGCACGAGTACGCTTCGGGAGCGCACGACACAGCTGACAACTCTCCCCACGTGCACGAAGAAGCATGAACTCCTTCACAGACCGCCTGCCTAATCGAACTGAATCAACTGACGGCACCTGACACGAATCACCGCAGGTCAGGAAGTATCGGCCCCGCGCTCGCGGGGATTGCTCCGCGGCGAGCGGATCGAGGTGGCCCCCGCCGTCATCGGCCCCGCGCTCGCGGGGATTGCTCCACGATCGGTACCCGCCTCGGCGCGCTGGAGCAGTCGGCCCCGCGCTCGCGGGGATCGCTCTCAGGCTTCCGCGTTCCGGCCGCGCTCGCTGCCATCGGCCCCGCACCCACAGGGATCGCTCCCGGGCAGCCCGGTGCAGCTCCGTCGACGCTTGATCGGTCTCGCGCTCGTGGGGATCGCTCCCGTGGCCACCTCGACGTCGATCCCGGTCTCCTATCGGCACCGCGCTCGCGGGGATTGCTCCTCCGCCGGCCGGTATCGGGCTTTGCGCTCCTTATCGGCCCCGCGCCCGCGGGGATCGCTCCGCCCCCGCTCGGCTTCGGCCGGGCGGGGGCGCTTCGTCGTTACGGGGTGTCGTGCGTCCACCGCCACACGCTGTCCGCGTCCGGCTCGTACCAGGACCGTCCGTCGGCGTACCGGCCATGCCGCCATCGTGCGACCGGCATCGGACCATGCAGGTCAGGAACGTGGGGCGCGCCCGTACTCAGCAACCCAGCGCGAGGTGAGCACGATGTCTGCGGTCTCAACTGGGCGCCCGGTGGCCTGGTCGTAGTAGGTCCGTTCAATTGCCATCACCGGGACAGCGGGTGCAACACCGAGGGTCTGAGCCTCAGGTCGCGTGGCAGCCCTGGCACTCACGCGCTCAACGGGCACGCCCACGTCGATGCCGATGATCGCCATGCGGTCGGCGACGCCGATACCAGCGTGTGGACCGGCCTCGGGCAGGACGATCAAGCTGCCGCCAGTGGTGGCCATCGGTTCCCAGCTCTCTGCGAGCTGCACCGGGTCTCCGTCGGCCAGGTACACGTAGGTCGTGTGCATCACCGGATCGCCGGGCTGGATTTCCAGCCGGGCCGCGATGCGGGCCTCGGCGGCACGAGGCTGAGATTCGTGCCGCCAAGTACCGGCGACACCCTGTCTGGCGAGGGTGGCCTCCGTCGGGCTGCCGTCGCCGCGGGGTACGCGTTGACGGCGTACCAGGACGGTGGGCGGTTCCTGGCTGCGGACGTAGTAGCCGCGGCCATGGCGGGCGACGACCAGGCCCTCGGATTCGAGTAGCCGGTAGGCGTTCTGGCCGACGCCGTGGGAGTAGCCGAATTCCTCACGCAGTGCAGCGAGAGATGGCAACTGGGCTCCGGCTGCGAGCTGGCCGGTGAGGATCCGTTCGCGGATGTGGTCTGCGATGCGGAGGTAGGGGGATTCGGCGTCGCCTGCCATGCATGTCCTCCTACGTTCCGTGCTCGGTGGATGACAGAGTATGCGGCCAGGCCCTACTGTATGTGTAGAGCTAATCCTTACATGTACTGGGGGATCGGTGCAGATCGGCATGTGCGCAGGAGCCGTGAAGGCTGCGCTCGGTCAGGCCACAGGCGCCCACGTACGCGTTACGCGCCCCACCGCTGGAGTAGTGCGCCTGAGCGTCCCCGCGCCTGTCGACGAATCAGTCGAACGCTGGGCTGATGTCCTGGCCATCGTGCAGTCCTGCACCTCATGGGGATCCACGGACGCAACTGGCGCGGTGGTCGTTTGGGCCGAACTGGAGGAGCCGCAATGATCTCCAGACCGGACGTCCCGTCCGGCATCGTCATCACTCTGGACACAGCCCAGGCCGGGCGCTACGTCAGCGCCGAGTGCCAACTCAACGCCCACCACGGGTGTCCCGGCGGCCTGTGGGACGAGTGCGGTGCTCGGGTGCTGGTATGCCTCTGCGGCCAGTCGGGGTGCCCCTGCGTTCGCAACCTGCCGAGCGGATCTCCCACCGGTGGCCCGAACCATCCCCCTCGCGATCAGGTCGAAACGCCCTGATCAACCCTCCGCCTCCTCGCGGGCCTGACGACGACGTCGGCCCAGGAGGTTGCACCACTCGACACACCGAGAGGAGCACTACCATGATCACTCCCGAACCCACCCCGGCACAGGCGCCGCCCCCGACCGCTCCGGACCAGTTCGTGAGCGCGGCAACGTTCGACTCCGTCATCTCCACCGTGCTCTCCAACAACGAGGGCATGAACGTCGCGATGGCCACCCGGATCACCCGGGAAGCCATCGCGTTCGTGGTCGTGGGCGCCCGCCGCCCCCACCTGGCCATGGCGCCGTCCAGGATCGTGGACGAGGGCTGGCACGCGTTCCTCGTCCACACCGAGGCGTACGCCGAGTTGTGCGAGCGCGAGGGCCGGTTCGTGCACCACAGCCCGGGATTCGACCCGGGCAACTTCGACCAGGACATCATGGAGCAGACCCAGGCTGCCATCCGGGAGGCGGGCTTCGAGGTCGACCAGGAACTGTGGCGGCCGCCGACGGACGACAGCCTGGTGACCGTAGCGGCGAGCTGTCAGCACTCGCCCAGCTGTTCAATCAGGCCGATGAAGAAACCGGAGAAGCCCTGCACCAAGCCCGCTGAATAGCGGACTCGGAACGCGTACGCTGCCGGCACACGAGTAGGAGGCATCCGATGGAGTGGATCGATCCGCGGTACGCAGACCTGGTCGCGTGCTACCGGCAGCAGGACTTCGAAGCTTTCGGGCCATTGCTCGAACGTCCCGACGGCGAGCCTGTGCCCCCGCGGCTCGGGTTCGTCATGGAGCCGCTTCGAGGCGAGTAGCAGCAGGTCAAGGCCCTGGCCGGCCCGATGGCCGGCCAGGGCTACTCGTCGCGGACCAGACGCCAGAGTGGCACGCCGATTGCCCGCGCGATGGCGCCGAGTTGGTCGAGCGTCGCAGGTGCGAGGCCGTTCTCGATCCACCCGATCGTGCGCCGGCCAAGTCCGGCGCGCTGCCCAAGCCGCTCCTGCGTGAGGTCCGCCTGTCGCCTGAGCGAGAGGATCCGGGCCCATGAACTCCTTCACACGCCGCCTGCCCAATCGAACTGAATCTACTGACGGTCCCTGACACGAATCGCCGCAGGTCAGGAAGTGTCGGCCCCGCGCTCGCGGGGATTGCTCCAAGCGGTACTTCGCCTGGGCGATGCGCGCCAGGTCGGCCCCGCGCTCGCGGGGATTGCTCCGCGGGACACATTGCCATCGCCGAACTCACGCTGTTGGCCCAACACTTGCGGGGACTGTCCCGTGGCAGATCCCCAGCCCGCCCGACGGACTTACCCCACAGCGCACCCAGCCAGCCCCTGACCTCGGGCAGGTACCGCTGCCAGCGGTCCTCAATCATCGTCTCAACCTCCACGTGCGGGTACGCTTCGGAGAGTCAGGCCACGACACTGACAACCAGCCCTGGGGCAAGGAGAGATGGCAACAACGCATCGACTGTTCGACGGGACTTCTACCGATCGAACTGAATCAATCAAGCCCCTCAGCCGCTAATCACCGCAGGTCAGAAAGTATCGGCCCCGCGCTCGCGGGGATCGCTCCTGCCGGTGGCCTTGGGCACCGAGCCCATGCCCATCGGCCCCGCGCTCGCGGGGATCGCTCCTGCACCGAGCCGGTGCTGATCGGCAACCAGGTATCGGCCCCGCGCTCGCGGGGATCGCTCCTCATCCCAAGAGGCAAGCGTGTCCAACTGGCCTTCGGCCCCGCGCTCGCGGGGATGGTTCAGGAGACCAGCCCGTCGCACCGGTGGACCACTGGGAGCTGGTCTCGTCGAGGGTGCGAGCAAGGCGGACACGAGCCCGCCAGGGCTGGTCGAAGACGTGTCCAACCGCCTTCGACCGGCACGCGAACCCGCGCCACTGGCAACACACCACGGTGCTGCCCGACGCCCGCCGCGACGCCTTCGAGTTCGCCGGCACCGTCTGCCAACGCCCCGCAATCGACACCTGCACCACCCACCGGAACGGCCTCCAGGACAGCGGACAACACCCCTGAACCCGGCACCGGGACGACGAGCGGCAAGCTGGCGAGCAGGAGGCTGCTGGCGGTCCTGCCGCTCGGCACCGTGCCTCGGGCCCGAGCGAGAGCATCCAGACGCCCCGACGTCACCAGCGGCAGGAACCGATCCCAAACAACCTCAGCCACCACCACGGCACACAGCATTTGCGGCAGCAACACGTCACCCCCGCCCATCCAGCCACCTCCTGACCTCGGGCTGATACCAACGCCAACCGTCCCCAAGCACCGCCCCGAACCTTCCCGCACGAGTACGCTTCGGGAGCGCACGACACAGCTGACAACTCCCCCACCCGCAAGAAGAAGCATGAACTCCTTCACAAACCGCCTGCCTAATCGAACTGAATCAACTGACGGCACCTGACACGAATCACCACAGGTCAGGAAGTATCGGCCCCGCACTCGCGGGGATTGCTCCCGCGCCCGCCACGTGTACGACCTGGTCTTCTTGGTCGGCCCCGCGCTCGCGGGGATTGCTCCGCCCAGTAGGGGACGTGGTCGGGGTCCACGTTGTCGGCCCCGCGCTCGCGGGGATTGCTCCCGGTCCTTGCCTTTTGACCGGATGACGCTGATATCGGCCCGCGGTCGTGGGGATTGTTCCGGGGCGACGGCCCAGGAGGAGAATCAGGCCTTTCGGCCTCGTGCCTCCGGGCGGGGGTTGCCGGCATCAGGGGGATCTTGGTCGGCTTGCTGCCTGGGCGACGGCTCCCAGTCCTCCCAGTAGTCGAGGGGGATGCCGTCGTCGGTGGAGGCCAGGACTTTGTGGTGCTGCTCCTTCGTCCCGTGTGCCACGTTCGCGTGGTCCTTGGTAGACGGGAACGCCCGGTTGACCTTGGGGCATGCCGTCTATCCCGCTGGTTCTGGTGCCCGGTCAGTCACGGGACCGGATCCGGGCTCATGGCGTGATTTCTGGGGAGACATCCGGGTCTTCGGAAACCGTCATGGTGCCCACACGGGCTCAATCGAACGCGTGCTTCTTTCTCCTTCGGAAAGGTGTCGACCTCCAGGTCGGGGTACGACACCCTCGTCGCCGGCGTAGTCAACTGCCTTGCAGGCGAAACCATTTGGGACCACCGGCCGACAGCAGCCGGGCTGCCGGCGGGAATCCCACCTCCGGACCCCGTGGCTCCGGAGGTGGGATTCGAGGGGGCCGTCGGGCCGGCCGTGAGGGGAGATCACGGCCGGGCCGAGGGGGCGGGGGGATCAGTGCGGGAGGTTCCACTTCTGGTTGTCGGCGCCGTTGCAGTCCCAGATGCCGAGCTGGTTGCCGTTGTTGGTGGCGAAGCCCAGGTCGTCCAGGCAGCGGCCGGACTGCGGGTTGAGCAGCGAGCCGTCGGGCTGGGCCTTCCACTGCTGGGCTCCGCTGCCGTTGCAGTCGTAGAGCTGGACCATGGTGTGGTTGGCGGTGTTGCCACCCTCCACGTCCATGCACTTGCCGAGGGCGCGCATCGTCCCGTCCACTCCGACGGTCCACTTCTGGGCGTTCGTGCCGTTGCAGTCATAGATCTGGACCGCGGTGCCGTTCTTGTTCTCGCCGCCCCGGACGTCGACGCACTTGCTCGCGTAGCCGCTGATCTGGCCCTGCGGCCCGGCGACCGGCGGCGGCACCGTCCCGAGGAAGACGACCTGCGGGAACATGATGGTGTCGCCGAAGTTGCACATGGCGGTGCTCATCCCGCTCCCGACGACGGCTCCGCCGATCGCCATGCGCATGTACGGGCCGGTGTTGTTGACGTAGTACTGGCACTGCGCCTGCACGCGCCAGATCTGCAGGGGGCTGATGCCCGAACAGGTTCCGATGACCTGGCCGCCGCCGGCGGCGATGGCGTTACACCCGCCGGCCAGCGCCGCGCTCGAACTCGCCTGCTCTGCCTGGGCGGTGGCGGGCGCGGCCTGGCGCGCGGCGGTGGATGCGGCCTGGGCGGCGGCGGGGACGGTGAGTGCCGCGGCGGAGGCCAGCAGCGTGGTCATCATGACAACAGCGGTACGGCGCATGAGGGTTGGGCCCTTTCCGTGATGACAGGGTGATGGCACTGCTCAGATGTTGCGCAGGTTTGGTCATGAGCATTGCAGTGCCGCCTGGGGCCGTCAACGGATGTGAGCCGACAAGATGTCGCCATTCACCTCAGCTCATCCGCGACCTGCTCGTTCCCGCCGGACGGGAGTCTGAAAGGAGTCGGATGGGATCCGAACAGGGGCTGGATTCAGCCGAATTGACGCAATCTCAGCCCAGTGCGCGGTCGAGGTTGAAGGCCGCGCTGATCAGCGAGAGGTGGGTGAAGGCCTGCGGGAAGTTGCCGAGTTGCTCGCCGGTCGGGCCGATCTCCTCGGCGAACAGCCCGAGATGGTTGGCGTAGGTGAGCATCTTCTCGAAGGCGAGCCGGGCCTCCTCCAGGCGGCCGGCGCGGGCCAGTGCCTCGACGTACCAGAAGGAGCAGATCGAGAAGGTGCCCTCGGAGCCGCTCAGGCCGTCCGGGCTGGTGGCCGGGTTGTAGCGGTAGACCAGGGAGTCGGAGACCAGGCCCTTGGTGAGTGCGTCCAGGGTGGAGAGCCACTTGGGGTCGGTGGGCGAGATGAACTTGGCCATCGGCATCATCAGCAGCGAGGCGTCCAGTTCGCCGTCGTCCAGGGACTGGACGAACGCGCCCAGCTCGCTCGACCAGCCGCGCCGCATGATCTGGTGGTAGATCGCGTCCCGGGTCTGCCGCCAGCGGGGCAGGTCGGCCGGCAGGCCGCGGCGGTTCGCCATCCGGATCGCGCGTTCCAGCGCCACCCAGCACATCAGCCGCGAGTACACGTAGTTCCTGCGGCCGCCGCGGGTCTCCCAGATGCCCTCGTCGGGCTGGTCCCAGTTCTCGCAGAGCCAGTCCGCCACCATGCCGACGTCCTCCCAGCCGGCGCTGCTGATCGGCTGCCCCCACTTGTCGTACAGGTAGATGGAGTCGATCATGGCTCCGTAGATGTCCAGCTGGAGCTGGCCGGTGGCGGCGTTGCCGACCCGGACGGGTGCGGAGCCCAGGTGGCCCTCCAGGTGCGGCAGCGCGTACTCGGGCAGCTCGGTGCGACCGTCGATGCCGTACATGATCTGCAACGGGCCGTTCGCGGCGGTGTCGCGCATGCGCTCGAAGAGGAAGCCCATGAACGCCTCGGCCTCCGATGTGAACCCGAGGCGCAGCATGGCGTAGACGCAGAAGGCGGCGTCGCGGACCCACATGTACCGGTAGTCCCAGTTGCGCTCGCCCCCGACCTGCTCGGGCAGGCTGGTGGTGGGTGCGGCGACGATCGCGCCGGTCGGCGCGTAGGTGAGCAGCTTGAGCAGCAGGGCGGAGCGGTGCACCATCTCCCGCCACCGCCCCTGGTAGCGCGACCCGGCCAGCCAGTGGCGCCAGAACCGGACGGTCGCCTCGAACTGTTCCTCCGCCTCGGCGCGCGGACACGACCGGGCCGGGACGTCGTCGCCGATCTGGTCGAGGGCGAACACGACGGAGTCACCCTCCAGGAGCTTGAAGTGCGACCACACGTCCAGGCCGTCGGTCTCCAGCGGCGCGGTGGCGGTCAGCGCGAGCGTCAGCGACGGGGAGCGGAACACCGCGACGTGGCCTTCGAGGGACACGGTGTGCGCCTCGGCGCCGTAGCCGAAACGCGGGGCGATCCGCGCCCGGAACGGGAGGATTCCCCGGACGCAGATGAGCCGCCGGATCAGCCGGTGCCGGGCGACCTCGGGCGACCCCTCGGCCACGGGCATGAAGTCCTGGATCTCCGCCACGCCGTCCGCGGCGAAGAAGCGTGTGATCAGCACGTTCGTGTCGGGGAAGTAGAACTGCCGGGTGCGGGTCGGGACGTCCGCGGCCAGCTCGAACGATCCGCCCCGCTCCGCGTCGAGGATGGCCCCGAACACGCTGGGCGCATCGAAGCGCGGACAGCAGTACCAGTCGATGGTGCCGTTCGTGCCGACCAGGGCGGTCGTCCGGAGGTCGCCGATCAGGCCGTGCTCGGAGATCGGCAGGTACCGGCCGCTGTCCGCCTGCTCGAACCCCGTCGTGTCGAACGCCATGCCGACCTCCCCGCCGCTGTGGCGCGGGCTTGGAGACGAAGCCTTCCCAGCCATGGTAGATCGCCGTCGACGTAGGGGCCGGACCGAGCACCGGCCGGGCCTCGCGGGCCCCAACCGGAGCGGGCCCCGGCCGGCGAGGTCCCCAGCCGGAGCGGGCCCCGGCCGGTGCGGCTTCCGCCGTGGGCGTGGCCCCTCCCGTCCCAGCCGGACGCGAGGGGCCACGCCCCGTGGTCAGCGGGTGACGCTCCAGACCAGGCTGCGGGTGAGCGCCGGGGTCAGGGCCGGGTCGATGACGGACGAGGTGGGGTCGTTCGCGACGGCCTTGAGCTCGTGGGCGGCGGGCTTGGGGCCGGTGGGGCCGAGGTCGGAGACGGCGATCGTCTTGCGGTCGCGCAGGGCCGTCACCTCCTTGCCGTCGAGGTACCACCGCAGCTTGGTGCCGGAGACCGGGAGGTCGACGGTGAGGCGGTCGGTCGCGGTCAGCCGGGTGGTGACGGGCGTGGCGCTGGAGAGGGTGGAGGCGTGCCGGTAGAAGCCGGCGATCATCGCCTCGCGGCCGGGCAGGTTGAACTCGCGGCCGAGGGAGCGCATCACCGAGTTGTCGGTCGGCCGGTTCAGGCCGGACGGGTAGTTGCTGCCGCCCTGGTAGGCGCCGACGGTGCCGCCGTCGGGCGAGGTCTTGCCCAGCCAGCGGTACCACTTGGTCTTGTCCTGGCGCATCCGGTCGGCGCTCAGGGTGGTGATGTTGGGCTGAGTCGGCTCCGCGCCCTTGTAGGGCCCCGCCCCATCGGCCCAGTACTCGTCCGCGAGCTTGCCCAGTGAGTGCCCGGTCTCGTGCACCGCTATCTGGCCGGACGCGGCGTTTCCGCCCGCCACGGTGGCGATGCCCTCGTAGCCGAGCGGCGACTGGGTGCTGCCGTAGCCGGCGCCGCCGTACTTGGCGGTGTTGGCGACGACGATCACGAGGTCGGCCTGCGGGGCCTTGGCGGCGTAGGCGTCGACGGCCTTGACGTCCACGCACAGCAGCCGCTCGATGGAGTTGCACCAGAAGTGCGAACCGAGGGCGGTCTTGCGGACGGTGTTCTGCTTCGGGTCCCCGGAGACGCCCGACTGTTCGGAGACGGCGCCCACGGCCCACACGTTGAACAGCTTGCGGTAGGTGGCGTAGGGCTCGACGGCGCTGATGTCCTTCCACTTCGCCGCGGCGTCCTTGCGGAACTTGTCCTGCTCCGAGGCCGTGTAGCCGTCGCCGATCATGACCACGTCCAGCTTGCTGTCCGTGCTCCCGTTGTTGACGACCTTCGTGACGGCGCCGTCCCCGGCGGCAGCGCCGGCAGCGGCCACGCTCATGGACTGCTCGGCGACGAAGGGGGACGCCGCAGGGACCTTGGTCCGGCTGATGGCGCCGTCCTCGGCGAAGACCTCGACGTCCTGGTCGCCCGGGAAGGCGTCCGGGAAGGCGTCCGGGGAGTCGACGATGGCGGCCGGGTCGGACGGGGCGGCGACCGCCGGGCCGACACCGACGGCGAAGGCCGTCAGCGTCGTGACGCCGGCCAGGAGGACCGAGGTGAACCTGCTGTTGCGCAAAGGAGTTTCTCCGGAATCGACGGGCAGCGAGGGCCGGTGGCGAGACTCCCGACAAGGGACGTGCGTGCAATACCGCACCGTCCCGTACCGCGACACCGCCACCCGCCGCCACCACCGCCGCACAAGGCCGGAGCTGACGGGGCGACACCGTCCGCTCGCCACCTCACCGGTGGATACGTCCGGCTGCCCACGAACGGTTCACACCGGCTGCCGACACGGTAGTGATGGCGCCCTTGATGCGGTCGACGACGGCCAGGCGGCCGGCGAGGTCCGCTCGTACGATGCCTCCTGCGTGCAGTCGGCCGAGGAAGGGAAGCTCGGGCCTGGTCATGATTAATCCCCGCGCGCGGCACGGGACTTGAGGACACTCCCAACCCGGGCTGCCGCCAGCGCGACCGGCGACAGCCGGGTGGCCAGGTTCCGGGCCAGGATGCCGCCGCGGCCGGCCGGGACGAGCAGCGCGAAGGCCGCTCGTACGGACTGCCGGGCCTGGTCCACCAACCCCCGGTGCGCGGCCTCGTAACGGGCCAGGGCCGCGCGGTGGTCGGCGGGATCGGCGGCCAGGGCGTCGGCCAGGGCGTAGGCGCCCGCCAGGGCCAGGCTGGAGCCGCCGCCGAAGAGCGACACGCAGGACGCGGCGTCGCCGAGCAGCGTGACCCGGCCCCGCGACCACTGCGGCAGCCGGACCTGGCTCACCGCGTCGAAGTACAGCTCCTCGCTCTCGCGCACCTGCGCCAGCACCTCGGGCGCGCGCCAGCCCATCTGGGCGAACGCGGCGGTCAGCAGTCGCCGGTGCTGATCGGTGTCGCGGTGGTCGAAGTCCGGCACGGCGGCGGACCGGACCATGAACGCGGCCAGCGGCCTGCCGCATCCGGGATGCACGCAGAGGGCGCGGCCCGGCGTGTTGTGGATCGCCACTTCCCGTAGGTCGCCCGCCATCCCGGCCAACGGCATGGTGGCCACGTACATCCCCAGGTGGCGGACGAACCCGGACTCCGGGCCGAAGGCCAGCCGGCGGACGGCGGAGTGCAGGCCGTCGGCGCCGACCACCAGGGCGAAGCGGCGGGGGCGGCCGGACTCGAAGGTGACGTCGACACCCGCCTCGTCCTGGCTCAGGCTCGCGATCGAGTCGCCGAACACGAACTCGGCGTCGTCCCGGCCGGCTTCGTGGACGATCGCGGCGAGATCGCCGCGCGGCAGCTCGACCGTGTCGGCCCGGTCCGCGCCCGACAGGCCGCGCAGGTCGATCCTGCCCACCCGGCGGCCCGCGGCGTTGTAGAAGCCCACACCGGTGACCTGGGTGGCGGCCGCCCGGAGGCGGTCCCTGATCCCCATCCGCTCGGCGACCTCCATCGCGCGACCGGCGACATCGACCGGGCTGCCGCTGGAGCGCGCGGCCGCGGCCCGCTCGACCACGGTCGGCTGGAAGCCGTGGCGGGCCAGCCAGTAGGCGAGCGTCGGTCCGGCGATGCCGGCCCCGGAGATCAGCACGGTGCGATCGGCTGTCCTGGTCGAGGCGTTCATGGACGCTCCTTCTGTCATCGCCCGATCGTCGTCGCCTGATCGCGGCCAGGCCGACTCGCGGCAGCCGTCGCCGGTCAGCGGTCACGTCGGCACCCCCGGACTGACCATCGGTCAGTAATTCGACGCTACGCCCTGACCGCCGGTCAGGCAAGGGGCAGCGACTAGGCTCCCCACATGACTGCTGCCGAGAACCCCGACACCCGGGCACGGATCCTCGCGGTGGCCCTGAAGGAGTTCGCCGCGCACGGCTACCACGCCACCTCGGTACGCGGGATCGCCGAGCGGGTGGACGTGACCAAGGCCGCGGTGCTGTACCACTTCCCCAGCAAGGCGGACATCCTCGGCGCGCTGATCGAACCGATGCTGGACGACCTGGACGCCGCGCTGGCGCCCACCGGGCCGCCGGATCCGACCGCAGCCCGCTGGGCGGCGATCGAGGGGCTGCTCGACGTCTGGCTGCGCCACCGCGACCTGCTGCGGATGAGCCTGTACGACGCGGCGCCGGGCCTCTCGGGTCCGGGCTTCACGCGGTTCCGCGACGGAATGCTGTGCGCGAACGTCCTGGTGGCGGGGCCCCACCCGGACTTCGTCGCCCGGGTGCGCGCCGCCCAGACGATCGCCATGCTCTCCGACCCGGTGATCCTGCTCGCCGACGCCCCGCCCGAGGACCTGCGCGCCTGCATCCTGGCCGGAGTTCACCGGCTGCTGGACGGCCCCGAACCCCCCGCCGCGGCCGGCCCCGGGCGCGGCGGCGCTGAACGGCGCGGCCGGCCGAGCGCGATGAGCCCGGCGATGGTCGACACCGCCCGGCGCCTGCACGCGGCCGGCCGCACCGCCGAGCAGATCGCGGCAGAGCTCGGAGTCTCCCGGGCGACGGTCTACCGCCACCTGCCGACGTAGCCGGAGACACGAGGGCGGCCGCCGGGCAGCGGCTAATAATGAGACTTCATTGAGACAGTGGCGGCCATCTCGGCGGTGGTGCCGGTGGGACAGGCGCAGGAAGTCTCCACCCCGCCAGTGCTCACGTTCCCCTGGCCTCCTCGATGTCCGATCTCGCGGGGGTGTCCTGCTGTTGACGGGGCAGAGCCGCGACGCCGACCGGGGCAGCGGCGGCAGGAGCCCGGATGAGGCGCCGAACGAGCGGGTTCACGGGCAGGGTCGCGGCGAAGGCGGTGACGAGGAGAACAGTGAACAGCCGGTCGCCGATGATGCCCAGGTCACGGCCCAGGGTCAGGATGAGGACCTCACTGAGGCCCTTGGTGTTGAGCAGGACCGCCACCGTCGTGGCCTCGCCGCGCGGCACGCCGATCAGCCGGGCACCCAGCCTGGCGCCGGCGAACTTGCCGCCCCAGGTGACGGCCAGGAACACCACCACCGCGACCAGGCTCCCGAAGCCCAGCCCGCCGATGTCCACGGACAGCCCGGTGAGCGCGAAGAAGACCGGCACCAGCAGCGCCCCCGCATGGCGCAGCGGCACCTCGACGGCGTGCCGCAGTTCCTCGGCGGCGTCGCGCGGCATGGCCAGCCCGAAGGCGAAGGCGCCGATCACGGCGTGCATGCCGAGCCACGAGGTGGTCCACGCGGACAGCAGGATCCCGCTGCCGAGAGTCAGCAGAACGAGCAGGGGATGCCCGTCGACGCGAGCCGGGCGGCGCAGCAGGCGCCGCAGCAGCGGGCGGACCACGAAGGCCATCGTCGCCGCGTAGCAGGCGAGTTCGGCGAACGCGAGGAGGACGCGGTCCGAGCCGCCGCTCCGGGCCGCGGAGGCGACGCAGGCGACGCCGCACCACGCGGTGATCTCGGTGAGCGCCCCGCAGGCCGTGGCCATGGCCCCGGTGCGGGTCGTCTGCAGCTGGTTCTCCCCCACGATGCGCGCGAGCACCGACAGCGCGCTGGCGGACAGCGCGATGCCCAGGAACACGGCCAGCAGCACGGGGGACGTCTCCGCACCGATGAGGTGCGGCCACCTGGCCGTGAGGACCGCCGCCAGGGCGACCGCGAGGGCGAAGGGCACGGCGACGGAGGCCGCGGTGACCGCCACCACGGTGCGGACCCGCCCGTTCAGCTGCTTCAGGTCGAGTTCCCAGCCGGCGGCGAACATGAAGAGCGCGATGCCCAGTTGGGCGATCACCGACAGGTGCTCGCGGACCTGGGGCGGGAAGAGGACGTGCGGGAGGTCGCCCGGCAGCAGCCCGAGGACACTCGGCCCCAGGATCACCCCGACCGCGATCTCGCCGACCACCACCGGTTGGCGCAGGCGGGTGCGCAGCGGCGACAGGACGAGTCCGATCAGCAGGATGGTCGCGATGTCGGCCAGCGCGGTCGAGGAGGAGCCTTCCATGGTCGTGCGCCTTCCTGGGAACGGGGGCGTGCGCGGCCCGGTGACGCGGCCCCTGCATTATCGGGAAGGACCCGTTCGTCGACGTAGCGTTCCCCGCGTGTCGCGGTCGCGTGGCTCCTCCCCCCGCGCCCCGACCCGGACCTTCACGCCCCTACCAGACGGACCGGCGGACAGGGGCGCACAAAGGGCGCGCGGCGTAACGCTGTGCAAGCGAAAGATCGCGTTCCGATACTGACGATCGGAACGCGGAGGTACGGTGACGCCCAGATACACGTGTTGAGCACGTGGTGCACAGCAGGGGGCAGTGATGGCACGACGGAAGATCAAGTGGGGACCGACCGCGAGCTCCGCGATCGGGTGCGGCAAATCACCGAGGCGCTGGAAGGGTTCGGAGATGATGCAGAACGAGCTCGACGCGGCCAGCTGGCGCAAGAGCAGCTACAGCGGCACGAACGGCGGCGACTGCATCGAGGTGGCCCCCGGGTTCCCCGGCCTCGTGCCCGTGCGTGACTCCAAGGACCCCGACGGCCCGACCCTCGCCTTCCCCGCAGCCGCATGGCAAGCCTTTGTCGCGGCCGTTCACAAGGGCGAGTTCCCCGCATGAAGCTGCTCTGGCACAAGAGCAGCTACAGCGGGGGCAACGGCGGCAACTGCGTCGAGGTCGCCCACGGCCACCCCGACCTCGTCTCAGTGCGTGACTCCAAGGACCCCGGCGGTCCGGTCCTTTCCTTCCCGGACCCGGCATGGGGCGCCTTCGTCGCGGCCGTCCAGAACGGGGAGTTCCCGGCATGAAGTTGGTCTGGCGCAAGAGCAGTTACAGCGGTCCGGACGGTGGCGACTGCGTCGAGGTCGCCCACGGCCACCCCGACCGCGTGCCCGTGCGTGACTCAAAGGACCCCGACGGCCCGGTCCTTTCCTTCCCGGACCCGGCATGGGGCGCCTTCGTCGCGGCCGTCCAGAACGGGGAGTTCCCGGTTTAGCGCGCCCGGCCGGGCCTGTTACTCGTGGGGGCGGGCCAGTAGGGCTGCCGAGTTCGGGTCGCCGACGAAGGTCGCGGCCACTCCCTTGACCACGGCCAGCGCGGCCGGCAGTGCCGCCACGGCCGCCGCCTTGAACGCGCCGATCGACGTCAGGTCGAATCCGTCGGCCAGCAGCAGGCCGAGGAATGCCACGGCGTAGGTGGCGACGGTGCGTTCGGCCAGATCGATGATGAACTTCCGCATGGTCGGGACTCCTTCGCGGTGAAGGTGCAGAGGTACACGGGGGGCGCTCGGAATTGCCGTCCCTGGTGTACACGTTCACGCTGTCGAGTTCCGACGACGGGCTCGGCGACCAGTCCGGTGCCCCGCACACGCGTGGTGTGCGGGGCACCGTCGTCGGCAGGCCGCCCGGCCGTCACCCGTCGTGCAGGGCCCACTTGCTGCTGTCGACCTGCACCGTTCCGGGCAGCGCGATGAGTTCGGGTTTGAACAGCGGTGGCGCGCCCATCGCAGGCTCCCAGGTGGCCAGCTTCTCGTCCTGGGGGACTTCGATCCGCCGGTCCGCGGTGAGGTCGGCGACCACCTTGAGGAGCAGTCGCACGCCGAGCGGTGCCAGGTGGTCGCGCCACAGGCTCTGCGCGGTCGAGCCCGGGGGCACGAACAGGTGCTCCTGGGCGGCGAGCGGGCCCGCGTCGGTGCGTTCGGTGAGGTGGTAGACGCTTCCGCCGGTCACCTTGTCGCCGTCGCGGATCGTCCACCGGATGGCGTCCCGGCCGCGGTGCAGCGGCAGCAGGCTGGGGTGGTAACCGATGGTGGCGACGGCGGCCCGGGCGCGGGTCTGGCGGCCGAGGAAGGCGTGCGAGTGGGCGGCGACGATGATGTCGACCCCGTCCGGGATGTGTCGCGCGCGCAGTTCGGCCGAGTCCGTCCACGGGACGTCCTTGTGGTACGCCCAGGAGCGCAGGCGGTCCCAGCACATCGCGTCGCCCTCGTCGGACTTCCCCTTGCGCAGCCGGGGGGCGGCCGCGCCGACGATCTTGTGCCCGTCGTCCAGCAGGGCTTCCGCGACTGCGACCGCGAATCCCCCTTGTCCTGACATGTAGATGTTCATCCGGGTCAGTCGACCTCTTTCAGTCCGCGGTGGTCGGGTTCGAACCGCACCGGCATCGTGGAGAACCCGGTCAGGAAGTTGGACCGGATCCGCAGCGCCTCCTCGGTCTGCTCGAATCCGGTGGTGAAGTCCCGCAGGGCCGTGAGCAGTTCGGCGATCTCCACCTTGGCCAGGTACGAGCCGACGCAGAAGTGCGGGCCGTAGCCGAAGGCCAGGTGCTTGTTGGGGGTGCGGCCGAGGTCGAACGCCCCGGGCCGGGCGAAGACCCGTTCGTCGCGGTTGCCGGAGGCGTGCCAGAGCGTGACGATGTCGCCCGGCCGCAGCCGGACGCCGTGCAGTTCGGTCTCCCGTACAGCGCTGCGCCCGAAGTGCATCGTGGGCGAGGCCCAGCGCAGCACCTCGTCCACGGCGGTCTCGACCGCGACCTCGCCGTGTTTGAACCGCCGCCACTGTTCGGGTTGGGCGGCGAGGGTGTGGACGCAGTCGATCATCGTCAGCCGGCTGGTCTCGTCGCCGCCGATGATCAGGCTGTAGCAGTTGAGCACGACGTCCTCGTCGGACAGCGGCACGCCGTCGATGGAGCTGCCGATCAGCATGCTGATCACGTCGTCGCCCGGGGACTCGCGCCGTTCCTCGACGACGTCCATGAAGTACATCAGGATCTCGTTGCGGGCCATCTCGGAGTCGACTTCGTCGACGTCCTCGTCCTCGGCCGACAGCGCGGTCTTGGTCAGGCTGAGCAGGTAGTCCCGGTCCTGCTCGGGCACGCCGAGCAGGTTCGAGATCGTGGTCATCGGGATCCGGCTGGCGATCTCCTCGGCGAACTCGCAGCCGCCGGATTCGACGGCCTCGCGGATCCACTGCCGGGTGTTGACGCGGACGGTCTGCGCGACCTCGTCGAGCACCCTCGGCGAGAGCACCCGCTGGAGGATCTTGCGCAGTTCGTGGTGCCGGGGCCCGTCGGTGACGGCCAGCATCCGGCCGGCCCCGGCGTCGCCGCCCTCCAGGAGCGTGACGAGGACGTTGCCGCGCTCGGAGGTGAAGTTCGCGTTGTCCCGGTAGGTGGCCATGATGTCGTCGTGGCGGGAGAGCACCCAGAATCCCCGGCGGCCGTCGACGGGCGGGTTCCAGTGCATCGGGGCGGTGTCCCGCAGGGTGCGCCAGAACCCGTCGAGGTCGTGGTCCGCGAAGGTGGCCGGGTCGCCCAGGTCCACGGTGTCCGGTGGCGGCGTGCTCATGGTCACCAGTCCGTGCGCCAGAACCGGCGCGGCTGGAACGGGTAGGTGGGCAGCGGCACCCGGTGGCTGGCCTGCCCCCGGTGCAGGGCGTCGAAGTCCACCTGCTGGCCGGTCACCCAGGCGGCGGCCAGTTCGGCCAGCGCCCGCTCGTCCTGGCCGGAGGGCACGATCCCGTTGTCGGTGCGGGAGAAGGAGCCCGGGTCGGTCTGCGGGGCGGCGGCGGTCGTGGTGGCGGGGCCGCGGGCGGCGTCGTCGGACAGCGCCGCGATCAACTCCGCGCGGCTGCGGACCACGGCCGCCCACCGGCGGGCCATCACCTTGCGGCCGAGGTTGAGGCTGAAGCAGACGTCGTCCAGGCGCAGGTCGGAGTCGGCCTCCAGCCGCTCCTTGAGCCGCGTACGCTGCCGGGCCAGCGCGTCGTCGTCCAGGGCGGACAGGGTGGCCAGCCGCGGCCGGCCCTCGTCCTCGGGGGCGCGCCCGGCGGCCGTCGGCGCCTCCTCCAGCAGCAGGTGCGCGTTGTAGCCGCCGCCACCGATCGAGGTGATGCCCGCGCGGCGGATGCCGGCCTGCGGCTCCCAGGGCGCCCCTTCGATCTGCGGCACGAAGGGGGTGCTGGGGAAGTCGAGGTCCTGGTTGACCTCGGTGAGGTTGATCGTCGCCGGGAGCGTCTTGTGGTGCAGGGCCAGCGCGGCCTTGATCGCGCCGAAGCCGCCCGAGACCACGCCGCCGTGGCCGACGTTGCCCTTGACCCCGCCGATCGAGGTGGTCGCGGTCTGCTTCCCGAACGCCATGGTCGCCGCGTGCACTTCGAGCTCGTCGGTCATCGGCAGGCCGAGACCGTTGGCCTCGTACATGGACACGGTGTCCGGGGTGACGCCGCCGACCTCCATGGCGTTGGCGATGCAGGCGCTCAGCCGCTCGGGCTGGGCCAGGCCGTACGCCATCGCGCTGACGCCGTTGTTGTTGACGGCCGAGCCCTTGACGACGGCGTAGATGTGGTCGCGGTCGGCGACGGCGTGGCCCAGCGGCTTCAGCAGCACGGTGACGACGCCGCTGGACAGCGCGGTGCCGGTGCCGTTGGCGTCGAACGGGCGGCAGTGGCCGTCCTTCGACAGGATGCGGTTCTCCTCCCACAGGTGGCCGCGCGGGTGCGGCAGGCGGACCATGGCGCCGCCGGCGATCGCCAGGTCGGTCTGGCCGAGCAGCAGCGACTGACAGGCCAGGTGGACCGCGTAATGGAAGCCCGCGCAGACGGCGGCGACGGTGACGGCCTCGCCGATGAGCCCCATGTAGTACAGGGCGTTGGAGGTCATGGTGTCCGGCGACCACGCCAGGCTGGCCTCGATCGCCTCGGGGCCGACCGACACCCGGTCCGGCGGGGAGCTGTAGAGCGCGGCGGTCTGCGGGTTGTTGGCACCGTACATGCCGATCTCGGCCCGGAGCCGGTCCGGGTCGTAGCCGCCGTCCTCCAGCGTCTCCCAGGCGCTCTCCAGGAACAGCCGGTTCTCCGGGGTCATCGCGGCCGCCATCCGGTCGCTGATGCCGAACACCGACGGGTCGAACTTGTCGTACGTGTCGAGCACGCCGCAGGCCCGTACGTAGAACGGGCTGTGGATCAGGGTCTCGTCGACGTGGATGTCGTCCTTGGCCAGGAACGACACGGACTCCCGGCCGTGGACGAGGTTGTCCCAGAACTGCTCCTTGGTGCGGGCTCCGGGCGCCCGCAGGGACATGCCGATGACGGCCACGTCGCCCGGGTCGTAGTCCTGCTCGGGGTTGTCGGTCATGGGGAGGCTCCTGCTTCGTTTCGAGTGAGGGTGGCTCAGCAGACTCAGCGGCTCGTGGTTCAGCGGCCGGTGGCGCCGCCGCGGCCGCGCAGCGCGGCCCGGCGGGTGTTGGCGCGCGCACGGGCGGACTGGACCGCCTCGGGGGTGGCGCCGCTCTCGTCGTCGAGCCAGCGGGCGAGGGAGGAGATGTCGCGGAAGCTGAAGAGGTCGGGCACCCGGACGCGGCGGTCGAAGCGCCGGGTCATCAGCCGGGCGAGGCGGATGAGCAGCAGGGAGTCCCCGCCGAGGTCGTAGAAGGCGGACTGCACGTCGATGCTCGACGGTTCGAGGTCGAGCAGCTGGCCCCAGATCTCCGACAGGGCGACCTCGGTCGGTGTGCCGGCGGCCGTCAGGGGCCCGCCGGTGTCGGCGGCCGGCGGCTCGGGCAGCGCGTTGCGGTCGAGCTTGCCGCCCGGCCCCAGCGGCAGGGCGGCGAGGAACACGAGCGTCGCGGGCACCATGTAGTCGGGCAGTTCGGCAGCGAGCCTGCCGGTGACGGCGCTCTGGAGCGCGGCGTCCAGCCGGGGGCCGCCCTGCGGCGCGTCGTCGCCGGCGGGCACGACGTAGCCGACGAGCCGGTTGCCCCGGACGACGACGGCGGCCTCCCGGACTTCGGGGCAGCCGGTCAGCCGGGCCTCGACCTCCTCCAGCTCGATGCGGTAGCCGCGCAGCTTGACCTGGTGGTCGGTGCGGCCGAGGAAGCGGAGTTCGCCGTCGTCGGTGAACTTGACGACGTCCCCGGTGCGGTACATGCGTTCGCCGTTGCGGAACGGGTCCGGCACGAAGCGTTCGGCCGTGGTGCGCGGCCGGTTGACGTAGCCGTGCGCGAGGCCGGCGCCGCCGAGGTAGAGCTCGCCGGGCTCGCCGGCCGGGAGCGGATTCAGCTGCTCGTCGAGCACGTAGACCCGGTCGCTGGTCGTCGGCGGGCCGATCGTCGGTTCGTCGGTCCCGTCCTCGGGCACCGGCCCGAACGAGCAGAAGACCGTCCCTTCGGTGGGGCCGTAGGCGTTGAACACCCGGTCGGCGCCGGTCTCCCGGTAGGTGCGGTCCACCAGCTTGCGGCGCAGGGCCTCGCCGCCGAACACGACGGTGCGCACGTTCGGGGGCAGGGCTCCGGCGTCGAGCAGGCTGTTCATGACCGAGGGGACGACGTTCAGGTGGGTGATCCTGTCGGCGTACCGGCTCTCCGGCAGGTGCACGGCGCTCTCGACGAGCACGACGGCGCCGCCGCGGCACAGCGCGTTGAAGATCTCCATCACGGACAGGTCGAAGCAGACCGAGCTCGCCGCCGAGACTCCGCTCAGGTCACAGCCGTCGAGCACCCGGTCCATCTCGGCGAGCATCGCCACGCAGCCGCTGTGCCGGACGGCCACGCCCTTGGGCCTGCCGGTGGAGCCCGAGGTGTAGATGACGTACGCGGTGTCGCCGGGCACGACCGCGGCGGGCTTCGCGCCGGGCTCGGTCGTCACGCTCTCCCCGAGCACGACCACGGTCGGTCCGGGCGGGCAACTGGCCCGGGACGCGGGCGTGGTGAGCAGCAGGCGGGTCCCGCTGTCCTGGACCATGAAGGTCAGCCGGTCGGCGGGGTAGTTCGGGTCCAGCGGCAGGTAGCAGGATCCGGCGCGCAGGGCCGCCAGGATGCCGACGAGCAGGTCGGGGGTGCGCTCGACGCAGATGCCGACCGGGACGCCGGGGCCCGCGCCGTCGGCGACCAGCCGTTCGGCCAACTCCCGGGAGCGTTCGTTCAGTTCGCCGTAGGTCAGGACGCCGGCGTCGGAGTAGACGGCGGTCGCGTCGGGGCTCTTGAGCGCCTGCTCGACGAACGCGGAATACAGGGTCTCGGTCACTGGTCCGTCTCCTCGGGGAGGCCGGTCGGCGCCAAGTCGCCGAGGGCCCGGTCGGGTTGGGCGATCGCGTCGAAGAGCACGGTGCGGTACAGCGCGAGCAGTGCCGTCACGGTCTGCCTTTCCAGGTAGCTCGGTTTGAACTGGACGTGGCCGGCCACCTCGCCGTCGATGTCGGCCATCGAGATTTCGAGGTCGAACTTGGCGAGGTGCCTGCGCACCTGAAGCGGTTCGAGCGGCAGCGCGCCGTCGGGCGTGATGGTGTCGCCGATGCCGTGGAAGAGCTTGACGGACCGGGGGAACGCGTCCGAGGACAGCCAGTTGACGACCACGTCGAACCACGGGGAGCGGCCCTCGGCCCTCGGCGGCCGCAGTTGGGAGGCCAGCAGGTCGAGGGGGTAGTTCATGTGCTCCAGGAGGCCGAGCGAGAAGGCGTGGACCTCGCGCAGCAGTTCGCGGAAGCTGCGGTCACCGGCGGGGTTCGCCCGCACCAGCACGGTGTTGAGGTAGTAGCCGATGGCGGATTCCCAGCCGGGTTCGGCGCGTTGGGCGATGGCGGTGGCCAGCACGGCGTCCTCGGTGCCGACCGCGCGGTTGAGCGTGGCGAAGAACCCGGCCAGTACGACGGTGCTGATCGACACGCCTTCGCGCACCGCGAACTCCCGTAGCAGGCGGGTCTGTTCGGCGTTCCAGCGGAAGGCGAGGTCGCGGCCCTCGTAGGTGACGCCCGGCGGCCGCTCCTTGGTGGACAGGTCGAGGTGGGCGGGCGGGTCGGCCAGCTTCTGCGACCACCAGTCCAGGGCCGCGCCGGCCGCCGGGCCGGCCAGCCACTGCCGCTCCCATTCGACGAACTCCGTGTACGGGGCGACCGGCGCGCTGTCGGCGGGGTCGGCGCCCTCGTAGTACTCCTGGAGTTCGCGGATCATGACGTCGGCCGACGCCGCGTCCGACGCGATGTGGTGGACGAGCACCAGCAGGTAGTGGTCCGCCGGTCCGCGCGTCATGAGGACGACCCGCACCAGCGGCCCGTTGTCCAGGTCGAGCGGCTCGTGCCCGTAGCGGGCCAGTTCCTCGCGGGCCTGTTCGTCGTCCAGGTCGGTGCCGTCCGCCACGACGAACTCGTACACCGGTTCGTCCAGGATGACCTGGTACGGGCTGCCGCCCGCCTCCACGAAGAGGGTGCGCAGGGCGGGGTGGCGCTCCATCACGGCCTGGACGGCGCGCTCCAGGGCCTTCTCGTCGACGGCGGTCCGGATCCGGGCGGTCACCATGAAGTTGTAGGGCACGGCGTCCGGCGCGACCATCTGCATGAACCACAGCGAGGCCTGGCCGTGCGAGGCCGGCGCCAGGGCGAGGCCGAGGCCGTCGGCGCGCAGCTGGTCCAGGGCCGGGGCGTCGGTGGCCTCCAGCAGTCCGCGCGCGTCCAGTTCGTCGACCAGCTCCTCGGCGTCCAGTTCGGACAGCTCGTCGAGGTACGTCCGGTCCGGCTCGGCCTCGGGGGCCTGGGCGGGGGCGGGGGCGGCTGCCGGTACGGGCGGTGCCGTCGCGGGCGCGGCCGGTCCGGCGGTGAGCCCGACGAAGTGGCCGACGACCTCGGAGATGGGCCGGCCGTCCAGGAACACCACCGGCGACACCCGGTGCCCGAACAGCGACTGCAGCCTGTTGACGAGGCGGATCGCCAGCATCGAGTCGAGGCCGAAGTCGAGCATGCTGGCGTTCACGTCGAACCTGCTCACCGGCACGCCCAGCGCGTCGGCGAGCTCGGCGAGGACGACCTCCGCCACCGGCCGGATCGCCGCCGGCTGCTCCTCCTCCACCACACGGGCCACGGGCGCGGCCACGGTTTCGACGGCCGGGGCCGGGGCCGACGACTGGGCGGGGCGGGGCTCGGTGTCGATCCAGTAGCGGTCCTTCTGCCACTGGACGAGCGGCGTCTCCACGACCTCGACGTCGTCGCCGAACAGCGGGTCGAAGGTCAGCGGCAGGCCCCTGACGTACAACGACGCGGCGGCGCCCAGCAGGCAGCGGACGTCGCTCTCGTCGCGCCGCAGGGAGTTGATCGCGTGCACCTGGGCGCCACGGGTCAGCGCGATCTCCTCGACCGCGCCGCGCAGCGTCTCGTGCGGGCCGATCTCGATGAAGGTGCCGACGCCCTGGTCGACCAGCGCGCCGATCGTCTCGGCGAACCGGACCTGGTTGCGCAGGTTGTGCACCCAGTAGTCGACGTCGGCGACCGGGTTCACCGTGTCGGCCAGTGCCGTGGAGTGGAAGTCGATGCCGGGTGTCAGCGGGGTGATGCCGTCGATGCCCGCGCGCAGCGGCTGGAGCAGCGGGTCCATGCCGGGGCTGTGCACCGGCCGTTCGACCCGGATCCGCCGGGTCGAGATGCCGTCCCGCTTGAGGTCGGCCTCCAGGGCGTCGACGGCTTCGGGCGAGCCCGAGACCGCCGCGCTGGTGGGGCTGTTGACCACGGCGACGGCCGCGTGCGCGGCGTAGGGGGCGAGCCGCGGCAGCAGCTCCGCCTCCGGCAGGTCGACGGAGATCATGGCGCCCGCGGCGGCCTTGCGCTCCAGCAGGTGCGACCGGGCGACCACCACGCGGGCGGCGTCCTCCAGCGACAGCGCGCCGGCCACGCAGGCGGCCGCGACCTCGCCCAGGCTGTGCCCGACGACGGCGGTCGGCTGGATGCCGAGTCCGAGCCAGACCTTCGCCAGCGAGACCTGGAGGGCGAACAGCACGGGCTGCTGGAAGTCCATCTCCTCGTACCTGGCCTCGTCGGCCGGGGCGGCGAGCTGGTCGAGCACCGAGCAGCCGCCGGCCGCGCGCACGGCGGCGTCGCAGGCGGTCATCCAGGTGCGGAAGCCGGCGTGCGAGCGCAGGAGTTCGCGGCCCATGCCGACCCACTGGGTGCCGCCGCCGGAGAACACCAGCGCGACCCGCCGGTCGACGTTGCCGGAGACCGTGCCCGTGACGACGTCGGGGTGCGGCTGGCCGGCGGCGACCCGGGCGAGGCCGTCCAGGACGTCCTGCCGGTTGCGGGCGAACAGGGCGATCCGGTGGTTGTGGTGGGTGCGCCTGGCGGCGAGCGTGTAGGCGAGGTCGGAGACCCGCAGGCCCGCGTCGCGTTCGACGTGGTTGGACAGCTCGCGGCAGGTGTCGGTCAGCGCGCCGGCCGTCCGGGCGGTGACGGGGACGAGGTGCACCTGCTCGTCGGCGGCGGCGTCGCTGCGGCCGGGCGTGACGTGCCGCCCGCGGTCGCCCGCGAGGAACGGGTGGGCCGTGACGGGGAGGCCTGCGGTGTACAGGGCGCCGAGCGAGCCGAGCAGGGTCGAGGCCTCGTCGGCGCCGCGGCGCAGCGAGGGCAGGGTGGTCGCCGTCAGGATCTCCGACACCGACTTGAGCAGGACGGGGTGCGGGCTGATCTCGATCACCGCGTCGACGTCGTGGTCGCGCAGGTTCGTCAGGGCGTCGACCACCCGGATCTCCCGGCGCAGGTTGTCCGCCCAGTAGTCCGGCCCGAGCTCGGCGCCGTCGACGCGTTCGCCGGTGACCGTCGAGATCATCGGGATGCGGGTGGTCCGGGGCCTGATGCCGTCGAGTTCGACCTTCAGCGGGGCGAGGACGTGGTCGACCAGCGGGGAGTGCGGGGCGTGGCCCATCCGGACCCGGTGGTTGGTGACGCCCGCCGCGGTCAGCCGCTGGACGAGGTCGTCGATCTCCTGCGGTGTGCCGGTGACCAGGGTGGAGCTCAGGCCGTTGTGGCCGGAGACGGTGAGCCGGCCGGTCAGGTACGGCTCGACCTCGTCGGCAGCGGTCATCACCACGATGCCCTCGCCGCGCCCCACCGCGAGCTGCTGGAGGAGCCGGCCGTGGTGGGCGGCCAAGCGGGAGGCGTCGTCGAAGTCGAGCGCGCCGGCGATGTGGGAGGCGGCGAACTCGCCGACGCTCTGCCCCACGACGACGTCCGGCTCCACCCCCAGCGAGCGCCAGGCCTCGGCCAGCGCGACCTGGAGGGAGAACAGCAGCGGCTGGAAGACGTCCATGTCGTCGATGCGGCCGTCCGGGGACATCAGCTGCTCGACGAGCGAGAAGCCCAGCAGCTCCCGCATCCGCCGGTCGGACTTCATCATGGACCGGCGGAACACGGGCATTCCGGCGAGCAGTTGCCGGCCCATGCCCACCCACTGCGAGCCGTTGCCCGAGAACAGGAAGGCCACCCGCGGCCTACGTCCGGTCCGCTCCCCGACGCTCAGCCCGGCGGCCTTCGCCCCGCTGCCGAAGGCGTCCAGCTGGGAGCGGAGTTCGGGCATGTCGCGGGCGGTGGCCGCGAGCCGGAACGGGCCGTCGCCGGGCGTCCGGCGGCAGAGCTCGCGCAGGTCGCTCTCGTCGCGCAGCGCCCGGGCCCGCTCGGCCAGCGCCTCCCGGGAGTCCGCGGCCAGCAGGAGCAGCGAGCTCTCGGGGCGCGGCAGTTCCTCGACGGCGACGTGACAGATCGCGCCGCCGAACCCGAACGAGCTGACGCCGCCCCGGCGGGCGTCGGAGCGTCGCGGCCACGGCGTCAGCCGGTCCTGGACGGTGAGGTTGTACTCGTCGAACATGATCTGCGGGTTCGGCGCGCTGTAGTGCAGGCTCGGCGGCAGCACGCCGTTGCGCATCGACATCGCGAGCTTGACCAGGCCGACGATGCCGGCGGCCGCCTCCAGGTGCCCGACGTTGGACTTGACGGACCCGAGCCGCAGCGGCTCCGTACGGCCGCCGCCGAGGACCGCGCCGATGGCGTTGGCCTCGATCGGGTCGCCGAGGGGTGTCGCGGAGCCGTGGCACTCGATGTAGTCCACGAGGTGCGGTGCGATGCCCGCCCGCTGGTACGCGGTGCGGAGCATCTTCTCCTGCGCCTGGGGGTTCGGCGCCGTCATGCCGTTGCTCAGGCCGTCGTTGTTGGAGGAGCTGCCCTTGATCAGGCAGTACACCGGCAGGTCGCGCTCCAGCGCCACGCTCAGCGGGGCGAGTACGACGACGCCGGCGCCCTCGCCGCGGACGTAGCCATTGGCGCGGGCGTCGAAGGACTTGCAGCGGCCGTCCGGGGCGAGCGCGCCCATCGCGTCCATGGCGGTGTAGTAGTCGGAGACGAAGCTCAGGTTCACGCCGCCGGCCAGCACCAGGTCGCTCTCGCCCAGCCAGATCGACTGGCACCCCACGTGCACCGAGACCAGCGATCCGGCGCAGGCGGCGTCGATGGCCATGCTCGGGCCCTGGAGGCCGAGGACGTAGGAGACCCGGTTGGCGATGATGCCGTCGTGCATGCCCGTCGCGGTGTGCGGGGTGATCTGGCTGTCGGGGCCGCGGTAGTGCGCCAGGGCGGCGTAGTCGCCCCAACAGGAGGCCATGAACACGCCGGTGTCGCTGTCGACCAGGCTGTGCGGGGCGATGCCCGCGTCCTCCAGCGCCTCCCAGGACAGCTCCAGGATCAGGCGCTGCTGCGGGTCCATCTGGACGGCTTCGCGGGGCGAGATGCCGAAGAACAGCGGATCGAACCGGTCGATGCCGTCGATGAAGCCGCCCCAGCGCACCCTGTCGTTCAGCAGCTCGCGTCGCGCGGCCGGTACCGGCCCGACGGCGTCGCCGCCCTCGACGAGCAGCTGCCAGAACGACGACGGGTCCGGCCCGCCGGGGAACCGGCAGCCGATGCCCACGATCGCGACGGGCTCGTGCGAGGGCAGGCGGCGGCGCTCGGTGGCCGGGGCGGGCTCCGCGGCACGCGGACCGTCGACGAGCGCACGCGCCAGCGCGTCGACGGTCGGGTACTGCCACATCCAGGTGGCCGGGACCTGCCAGCCGAGGAACTCGGACAGCGAGGCCGCGAGGGTCACCGATCTCAGCGAGTCCAGTCCGTACCGGTGCAGCGGCGCCGAGCGGTCCACCGTGCTCGCGGACACGTCCAGCAGCTCGACAACACGGGAAAGCAGGAAATCCGTTACGGCGGAAATGTCTCGCGCTGCGCGCTCTCGGGGCACGGCGACTCCCTCAACAGGGCGGATGGAATGGACGGGTGGAGCTTCACGGCCGACCGGCCAGGGGGGGCGGTCCGCACCCGGGCAGCCGGATACGGGGGGCGGCTCATGACGCGGAGGGTCCCCTTCGCCGCATCAAGTTCCTGGGTGGGGCCGACGGTTGGCGTGCGGATGAGATCGGCGTTTCCGATCCCCACGTTCACGGCGGGCGAGAACTCCCGTTCGTGTACCGCTGTTTCAGCTGGCGGCGCAGCTCGTTCTCACCGCGGGAGAAATCACGGGCGTCTCTGGGTCACATCGGTCCGCGAGTGCATCGACGACAGGATCGCGTACGCGGAATCTTCACCTGCACGGCTACTGTCGATGGGCTCCAAGGTCCATTTGGTCAAGCGCAACGAGTATGCTGGTTGAGGCAAAATGGATCGTCAGTGCTAATCCGACCGGCGGACAGCAGAGTGCCAGTTTGTTAATGGTGAGACAAGCGCCATTCGAGGGCTGGTTGAGGCAGTGGCGAGATTTGATCTCCAAGTGTCCGGTTCGAGTGGGAGCCGTCGGCGGTCCGAAATGGCACCTCGACTCGGCGGCGCCCCCGCATCACCGCGCCCCGGCCGGGATAGGCGCACGACCCCGCGAAAGGCGCGCCCCACCGGCACGCGACGGGGGTAGACAGCGGCTGAGCGACCCATGCAAGCTGACCCCCATGGCAGTTGAGAACCTTGATGCGGCGTCAGCCCGTGCCGACCGTTCCTTAGCCGGGCTCACCGGCCGCGACGTCGACGGCAGGCCCGCATGACGGACGCCACCGACACCGCCGGCACCACCGGCACCGCGGTCAAGTCGGCGCTCCGGCCGGGGCTGGCACTCGGCGTACTGGCCGGGGCGCTCGCCCTGGACGTGAGCGGCCTCGGAGTCCTCAACGCCGCCCTGCCATCGGTCGGAGCGCGCTTCGACCTGGACGAGACCACGCTCCAGTGGGTCATGACCGCCTACGCCGTCACGTTCGCCGGCTTCCTGCTGGTGGGCGGCCGACTGGCCGACGTCCTCGGCCGGCGACGGGTGTTCGAGGTCGGGGTCGCCCTGTTCACCGTGTCCGCGCTGGTCGGGGCGCTGGCCCCGGACACCGCGGTGCTGCTGGGTGCGCGCGCCGTCCAGGGCATCGGCGCCGCCCTGTCGGGCCCGGCCGCGCTGGCCCTGCTCACCGAGACGTTTCCGGCCGGTCCGGCCCGCAACCGGGCCTTCAGCGTGTACGCGGCGGTCGGCGCCGCGAGCTTCAGCGGCGGGGTGATGCTGGGCGGCGTACTGACCCAGTTCCTCGGCTGGCGTTCGGTGCTGTGGTTCTCGGTGCTGCTCGGGCTCGCCGTACTGGCCGCGACCCGCGCCGGACTGCCCGGCGGCGCCGGGCACAGCGGCCGACTGGACCTGCCCGGCGCGATCACGGGCACGCTCGGCCTCACCCTGCTCATCGTCGGCGTGAGCAGTGACGGCGCGACGGCGTGGATCGTCCTCGGCGCCGCGGTGGCCTCCCTGGTGCTGTTCGTCGTGCGTGAGCACCGCACCGCCGACCCGGTGCTACCGCTCGGCCTCTTCCGGATCAGGTCGGTCCGGGCCGCGAGCCTGGCGGCGTTCCTCCAGTACATGGGATCGGTCGGGCTGCTGTTCTTCGCGCCGCTGTACCTCCAGGGAATGCTGGACTACTCCCCGTTCGAGTCCGGTCTCGCGCTGGTGCCGATGTCCCTGGCCGTGTTCCTCACCGCCAACTTCGCCACCGGACGCCTGCTGGCCCGGTTCACCCCGCGCACGCTGATGGCGGTCGGCCTCGTGCTGATCGGCGGGGGTGCCGCGCTGTGGCTGGGCACACCGCACGACGGCGGCTACGTGCAGTACGTGCTGCCCGGCCTGGTGCTCAGCGGCATCGGCCAGGGGCTGAACTTCCCCTCGATGACGTCCGCCGGGCTCACCGGAGTCCCGGCGCAGCAGCACGCCGTCGCCGGGGCGGTGAACGTCGTGGCGCAGCAGATCGGCGCGAGTGCGGGCGTCGCGGTGATGGTCCTGGTCGCCGCGACCAGCACGGACCAGCTCGCCGGCTACCACCTCGCCTACCTCACCGCCGCCGGCGCGTGCGTCCTGGGCGCGGCGGTCATCGCCGTACGACGGCAGGCCTGAGGGCCCCGGCCGACCGGCGGCCGGCCCGCGCCCGGCCGGGCGCTGCCGTGTCGGCCCAGTGCGCGGTCGAGGTTGAAGGCGGCGCGCCGTCCGCGGCGAAGAACCGCGTGATCAGCACGTTCGTACCGACCAGCGCGGCCGTACGAAGCTCGCCGATCAGGCCGCGCTCGGAGATCGGCGCATAACAGCTGCCGCCTGCCTGCTCGAACCCCATCGTGGCCGGAGGCGATGAGGGCGCGGAGCGCGCCGGACATCCCGCGCTGGGCCGCCCCCGGCGGCGACGGCAGCTGGCTGTGCGGACCGGGCAAGGCGATCGAGGCGTCGGCGACCCTCCCGGCCTCCTGGACTGGAGGGGACGGCAGGCCCGGCCCTCGCCCCCTGCACGCCCACACCCACGCCCGTACCCCTGAGCCGCGTCCGAGCCGGGCACCGGCGCCGCCACCGAGGAGTGGGACGCCTTCCCGCTGATCGGCTGATCTGCTGATCTGCTGATCGGCATCACTCCCTCGACTGTCGTCACGTCACCCGACGGCATCAGGCCGCCCGCGACCATCACCGGTGCGCGACCAGAACAGCAGGGCCGATCGCACCGGGGCCGCCGAACCGAGAGCGGCCGAGGAGGCGGACGGCAGGCCCGAGAAGCACGGGGCGGCCTGCCGGAGCGGGCGGTTGCCCACGCCAACATCCCGGCTCACCTCGCTAGTTCAGTCGACGATGAGCCGGGGAGCGGCGGTCCCGCGCGGACGGGCCGCCAGGTTGCCGCGAGCCGCAACGGAGATTGTGATCATTCACAGTCCCTTCCCCCTCTTCACACCCACCAATCACACGAGATGCGCACGGCCGGGCCGGCATCGCGCTTCGTTCACGGAGAGCGAGATCATCCCGTGATCTCACCGTTTCCGACGCGGCGAAAAAGCGCCCTTGGGCTGCCCGCGAGGGTCGGTTAGGTTCTCCTTACATCAGGTCACGGCAACAGTCCCGGTGCCGCCGCGGCTTCGGACTCCAGCACCCCGTTGCCTCTGCGGCAAGCGGGGTTGTGATCTGGACCATAAAGCCCGCGAAAACCAGCCGCTGATCGACGATCGGAAGAAGATGAATGGTTGGCGTTCCCAGTTGATGGCTGACCCCGGACCTGCACTGTGGCCGCTGCCGTGACGGTCGGCGCCGCCGCCCACGAGGGCGGCGGTCGCCCGAAGGTGCAGGTGACGCCGGTGCGCGCAAGCCTCCGTCGGCATCGAGGCCGGACCTCACACCGACGGTCGAGGCCTCGCGGACCACCGGGCCGGGACGGCCGAATGGCACCAGCGGGCTCGACACCGCGCAGCCCCCGATATCACTCCCCCCACACGCCCGTTGCCGTCGAATCCCGTCGGGCGCGCCGCTCTCCGCGGCGGGCCGAAAACGGCTGCCACGGCCGGGAATTCGCGCCTTCTACCAACGAGGTCTATCGTGACAATGATAAAGAATCGCACGTCGGTCCTCGTCCTCGAAGGAAATTCGCTGCTGCGCCAAGGACTGCACGCCTTCCTCTCCGCCGAGCCCGACCTGGTCGTACGCGCGACGGTGGGCACCGTGGACGAGGCGCTGGAGGTGCTGTCCGAACACCACGTCGACGTGGTGCTGTTCGGGGTGGGCGACTCGCACGCGGCCACCGAACAGGCCCTGGGCCGGCTGCTCCCCCGCGGCGCCCGCTGCCGGGTGGTCGTGCTGAGCAAGCGCGAGCGGCCGGGCGAGGTGGAGATGTACCTCGGCTTCGGAGTGAGTGCCTACCTGCGCGAGGACGTCACCAGCGACTGCCTGGTGTCCGTGGTCCGGGGGCTGGCCGTCAACCGGGAGCGGGTGTACATCATGGCCTCCCGCTCCGGCATCGACTGGATGACCGGGCCACGCGGATCCCAACTCTCCTCACGGGAACGGGAGATCATGGGACTTGTGGCGAACGGCCTGAGCAACTCCGCCATCGCCGGCCACCTCAGCATCGCCCCCGGCACCGTCAAACGCCACCTCAGGAACGTCTTCGTGAAACTCAACGCGGTCTCCCGGATCGATGCCGTCAACAAGGCCAGGGCCGCCTCCCTGCTGGTGCCACTAGGCTGAGCCGGCCGGCTGCTGGCCGAGTTCCATCACCTGCCCGGCACTCGGCCGACGCGGCTCCCACAGCCGCGAGATTCCACTGAGCAGATCGTCGTGCAGCTCCCGCAACGGCTGCGACGGGTAGATGCCCAGGTCCTCGTCGAGCTTGCGGTAGAGCGACCGGTAGACGTGCAGGGCCTCACTGCGTCTGCCGGCACAGTCGAGCGCGAGCATGAGCTGCTCGTGAAACCACTCGTTGAGCGGGTGGTGGAGCGTCAACGCCCGTAGCTCCGGTATGAGTTCCCGGTGCCGGCCGATCTGCTGATCGGCCAGGATGCGGTTCTCCAGCGCGCGCAGGCGCATCTCCTCCAGGACGGCCACGTGGCCGGCGAGCGCCCTGCCGACGGGGATGTCCGCCAGCGCGCCGCCACGCCACAGGCTCAGCGCCTGGCCCAACCGGTCCGACGCCGCCTCGGGGTGGCCGTCGGCCAGCAGGCGGGCGCCCTCGTTGTAGAGCCGCTCGAAGTCCTGGGAGTCGAGCTCCTCCTCGCCCAGGAGCAACAGGTAGCCCGGCGCCTTGGTGAGGATGAAGTCGCGGCCCTCCACCCGACCGAGTTTGCGGAGTTGGTAGATGTAGGTCTGCGCGGTGGTCACCACCGTGCGCGGAGGATTGTCGCCCCATATTTCCTCGATCATGACGCCGAGGTCGACGATCCGATTGGCGTGCATCACCAGGATGGCCAGCGTCCACCGGACCTTCAGCGCGCTGGGTGTGCACGGGGTTCCCGCATCGAGGACTTCCATCGGGCCGAGAACATTGAACCTCATGACGCCTCCGATTTCGCCGAGATAATCACTCGACTCCTGTATATCCACGCTTCGATCAACGACTCAAGGGGACTGCGCGCAAGGTGGCACTACTGCTATTCCCAGGCGCTCGGCACGGTTGTTCCAAAAGGAATACTCCCCCGCCGATCGACGGGGGTCGATCGGCGGTCGGGTCGTCAAGTGCTGTTAGACTGCGACAGGTTGGACTACTGTCACGACACGAGGAGAATGACGTGCCCCGAAAGATCCGTGTTGCTCCGGTTGTGCAAGCGAAGACCGAAGAACTAGGGGAAGCACGTCATGTCAAGCGTGAACATCGGAATCCTGGCCCATGTCGACGCCGGTAAGACCAGCCTGACCGAGCGGCTGCTCTACACCGCCGGCGTCATCGACCGGATCGGCAGCGTCGATCGCGGCGACACTCAGACCGACTCCCACGACATGGAGCGGCAGCGCGGCATCACCATCCGGTCGGCGGTGGTGTCCTTCACCGTCGGCGATGTGAAGGTCAACCTCATCGACACCCCCGGCCACCCGGACTTCATCTCCGAGGTGGAGCGGGCCCTCGGCGTGCTCGACGGCGTGGTGCTCGTCATCTCCGCGGTGGAGGGCGTCCAGGCCCAGACCCGCCTGCTGATGCGCACGCTGGTCAAGATGCGCATGCCGGTGATCCTCTTCGTCAACAAGATCGACCGCATGGGCGCCCGCCACGACGACCTGCTGGAGTCGATCCGCTCCGAACTCACGCCCGCCATCGTCCCGATGAGCAGGGTGGAGAGGATCGGTACGCCGCAGGCGAGCGCCGCGGCCCGCCGGATCGCGGTGGGGGGCACGGAGGAGGAGGCGGGGGACGACTTCGCCACCGAACTGGCCGACGTCCTGGCCGAGCACGGCGACGCGTTCCTGGCGCGCTACCTCGACGACGAGGCGGCGCTGACCGAGCAGGATTACACGACCGAGCTGGCCCGGCAGACCGGCTCGGCGCAGTTGTACCCGGTGTTCTTCGGCTCGGCCGTGGCCGGCGTCGGCATCACCGACCTGATGGGCGGGATCACCAGCCTGTTTCCGGTCAATCACGGTGGCTCCGGCGATGCGCTGCGCGGAACGGTGTTCAAGATCGAACGCGGCTGGGCCGGCGAGAAGGTCGCCTATGTCCGGCTGCACACGGGGGCGCTCAAGGGCCGCACCAAGGTCTCCATCCACCGGCAGGACCAGCACGGCGCCGTCGTCGAGCTGCCCGGCCGGACGACCGTGGTCGAGGTGTTCGACCGGGGCTCCGCGGTGGTCGAGGCGCCGGCGTCGGCCGGTGACATCGCCAAGGTCTGGGGGCTCAAGGGCATCCGGATCGGGGACCAGCTCGGCACCGCCGAGGGGCTGCGCGGGCAGCACCTGTTCGCGCCGCCGAGCCTGGAGACCGTGGTCAGGGCGACGAGGTCCGGCGCGATGCCCGAACTCTACGAGGCCCTGCTGCAGTTGGCCGACCAGGACCCGTTCATCAACGTCCGCAAGAACGACGAGGAGCAGGAGGTCTCGGTCTCCCTCTACGGGGAGGTGCAGAAGGAGGTCATCAAGGCGACGCTCGCCGAGGACTACAAGCTGGACGTGGTGTTCGAGGGCACCCGGATCATCTGCGTCGAGCGGCCGATCGGGGTCGGTGAGTCGGCGGAGGAGATCGACTACCGGAGCAAGACCTACTTCTGGGCCACGGTCGGGCTGCGGGTGGAGCCCGGAGAGCCCGGCTCGGGGGTCGTCTTCCGGCGGTCGGTCGAGTTGGGTTCGCTGCCGTACGCCTTCCACAAGGCGGTGGAGGAGGCGGCGCGTTCGACGCTCCAGCAGGGACTGTGCGGGTGGGAGGTGCTCGACATCCTGGTGACGCTGACCCACACCGGGTTCGCCAGCCCGGTCAGCGCGGCGGGCGACTTCCGCAAGCTCACCCCGCTGGTGCTGATGAACGCGCTCAAGCAGGCCGGGACGCAGGTGTTCGAGCCGGTGAACAGGTTCGAACTGGAGGTGCCGGCCGAGAACGTCAGCACCGTCCTGTTGAACCTGGTGGAGTGCGGTGGCACGCCGGAGACGACGAAGGCGCAGGGCAGCACCTGCCTGGTGGAGGGCACCATCCCGGCCCGCACGGCGCAGGAGTTCGAGCAGCGGCTGCCGGGGCTGAGCCAGGGTGAGGGAGTGTTGGTCACCCGGTTCGACAGCTTCCAGCCGGCCGTCGGCGCGGCCCCGAGCCGCCGTCGGACCGACACCAACCCGCTGGACCGCAAGGAGTACATGCTGCGGATGTTCGGCCGGATCTGACCACAGGGCCGCACGCCCGACAGGTCCCGATCACCCCACGGTGGTCGGGACCTGTCGCATACCGGCCGCGCTGAATTCGGCGGCCGCGGCCGTCAATCGAGCAGTGCCACCGCCCGAGTCCAACCCGCGCCCGCGCCGACGATTTTGACCGGAAGCGCGTGTACGGTGAATCCGGTCGGCGCGGGCAGCGCACCCAGATTGCACAGCCGCTCGATCTGACAGTATTCCCGCTGCCGCCCCGCGAAATGCGCGGGCCAGAGCACGGAATGGTCGCCGGAACGCCGGAACTCCGAGAGCATATGCGTGAAAGGGGCGTCCAGGCCGAAGGCGTCCGTCCCGATGAGCCGCACCCCGAGGTCGAGCAGTAAGTTGGTCGCCTCACCGTCCAGGCCGGCGAACTCGGTGAAGTACTCCGGTGTTCCGGCGAGCTGGTCGGCGCCGGTGTGCAGGAGCACGATGTCCCCGGCGCGCGGGCAATGGCCGATGTCGTCGAATGCCCGCCGCAGTCGGTCCGCGCCGATCGTACCGACCCCGGTGTCGGTCAGGTCGAGGACGACTCCCGGGCCGATGAACCAGTCCAACGGCAACTGGTCGATGTCGCGCGGAATTCCGTACGCCGTCTTGGTGCCGTAGTGCGACGGCGCGTCGACGTGGGTGCCGGTGTGGGTGGTCAGGGTCAGGGTGTCGAGGGAGAGCAGTTCTCCGTCGGGCAGGTCGGCGATGTCGAACTCGATGCCGTGGTTGCGGAGCATCCCCTCGGCCATGTGCCGCGCGCCGTCGGCCGGCGTCAGCACCTCGTGACGGATCCCGTCCACCTCCCAGGCGCCGCCGTCGATCGCCGAGGACAGGTCAATGATGCGCACTGGTGGTCCCTTCCGGTAGCAGGGCGCAGGCCTGGAGGACCTGGCGGAACCGGCCCGGGCCGCGGTCCCGGGCGGCGACGTAGCCGTCCGGCCTGATCAGCAGGAACTCCCCGGGCGCCAGACCCAGGGCACGACGCAGCGCGCCGTCGGTGTCCGCGTCGGAGTGACCGTCGGCGTCGGAGTGACCGTCCGCGTCGGAGCTACCGTCGGCGTTCGCGTCGGACAGCACCCGTACCGAGACGGCCGCGCCGAACAGCCGGTCCACCTGCTCCACCGCCTCCCGGTGGGCGGCGCGCCCGGTTGCCGGCTCGGCGGCCAGCAACGTCCATCGGGGATCGGCGAGTTCGGCACGGAGAGCGGCCCCGCCGGGGTGCCCGCCTGCCGTGCCGGCGGCGCAGCCCACCCGGTCCCCGGGCCTGATCCCACCGGTGGCGTCGGTCGCCAGGGTGAGCGGGCTGTCCGGGTAGGCCAGGCCCAGCCCGCAGAAGCCGCGGATCATCTTGCCCTCGACCCGGCGCTTCAGCGGCGGCACCGCGCGCAGCACGGCGGTGCCGACGGTGAGCAGGGCCGGCCCCAGCACGGTGCGCAGCGAGACCAGCGCGGTGGCCGTCCTGGTGGAGCGCAACAGGACGGCCCCGGTCGGCACCCGCTCGGCGTCGTAGCTGTCGAGCAGGTGGGGCCCGGCGTGACCGCGCGTCACGTCCGCCAGCTTCCAGGCGAGGTTGTAGGCGTCCTGGATGCCGCTGTTCATGCCCTGCCCGGAGGCGGGGCTGTGCACGTGCGCGGCGTCACCGGCGAGGAAGCAGCGTCCCGAGCGCATCCGGGTGATCTGGCGCTGCTGCACGGTGAACACCGAGAGCCAGCTGGGCGCGCCGACCGCGACCGGCCGGCCCAGCGCCCGGCCGATTTTGGCGGTCAGCCTGCGCCGGACGACCTCGGGGTCGTCGGCTCCGCCGGTGTCCCTGGTGTCCACCACGCGCCACTTGCCCGGTTCGGGGAAGGGCACCAGCAGCAGCGTTCCCGGGTCGGTGTGCAGCAGGTGGTTGCTGTCCGGCGGCAGGTCGGCGTCGATCGTGACGTCGGCGTTGAGCCACTCCTGGGTGGTGTCCCCGATCAGCCGCATGCCGAGCTGGCGCCGGACGGTGCTGCGCCCGCCGTCGGCACCGATCAGCCAGGGCACCGGCGTCTCCTCGACCCGCCCGTCGGGGTGGCGCAGGGTGACCAGCGCGGCGTCCGTCTCGGAGCGGACGCCGACCAGTTCGACGCCCCATTCGACGGTGACGCCGTACCGCGCGGCGCACTCGCGCAGCACGCGTTCCGTCACCACCTGGTCCACCATCAGGCTGAATGGGTAACCGGTGGGCATCGTCTCGTAGTTGGTGTCGAATCGAACCAGGGTGCGGCCCCGGCGGTGCATGGTGAAGTGGGTGACACGTCGGCCCAGCGGGAGCAGCCGGTCGAGCGCTCCCATCTGGTCGAGCACCTCCATGGTCCGGGCGTGCACCGCGAGCGCCCGGCTGCTGGTGGCCGGGCCGTCGGCGGCGTCGATCAGCCGTACCCGTACGCCGCGTCGGGCGAGCTCGTGGGCCGCGGTGAGCCCGACCGGGCCGGCGCCGGCGATCAGGACGGACGGTGCGGGGTCAGCCATGGCGTTCCTCGGCGAACCGCTTGGCCAGCGCCAGGGTGGCGCGGCTGTTGCCGCCCGCGGCGGAGCGGATGAACGTCCGGGCGGAAGCAGTGGTCGCCTCGGGGCCCAGGACGGCGGGAATCGCCTCGGGGTTGAGCACGACGGCGTGCCAGGACGTCACCCGGACGCCGTGCCCGGTCTGCTCGAAGGTCCACCGGCCGGTGTGGGCGGACATCATCGACGGTGTGCGCAGCTGCTTGTAGGCGATGGCGGTGCCGGGGAAGCAGATCCGGATCGACTCGGTGGTGTGCTCGGAGCCGTCCGCGGTGCGGGTGTCCATCGCCATGTGCTGGATGCCGGGGACGTCCTCGCGCAGGTCGAGGCGGGCCACGTGGGGCAGCCGGTCCGGCCACTCGGCGGCTTCGTGGAGGAAGCCGTAGACGGTCTCCAGCGGCGCGTCGACCAGCACCGAGTCCTCGAACTCGAATTCCAGGTCGGCGAGCGCCGACCAGCTCTCGGCGAGGGCCTTGATGTTGCCGAGTTCGGTTCGACTGTTGCGGTCGGTGGCCCGGGTGATCCACTCGACGCCCTGTGGGTCGTCGTCGACCGCGGTGAACTCGTGGGTGAGCGTCAGGGTGGCGCCGCCGGGCCGCTCGTGGACCTGCCACTCCCCCGCCATCGAGGCGACCGGCGGCGAGGAGACCTCCTGCCGGAACCGGATCCGCCGGCGGCCGCCGTCCAGCTCGCGGCGTGAAGTCCAGTGCTTCACCTCGCCGTTGGCGCCGGCCCAGATCCGCAGCCGCTCGGTGTCGGCCGTCAGGGCCTCGTGCTCCACGTGCAGGGTGGGTCCGAACCGCCGTGGCCACGCCAGGGCGTCGGCGATGACGGCGTAGACGACGTCGGCGGGGGCGGCCACGTCGATGTCGTGGGTGGTGTGCTGTGTGCGGGTCATCCGTCGACCAGCCTTCCGTCGGTGGGTTCAGTAGATGCCGAGGCCGCCGCAGACGTTGATCGCCTGCGCGGTGATGGAGGCGGCGGCGGGGGTGGTCAGGTAGTCGACCATGCCCGCCACCTCCTCCGCGGAGGAGTAGCGGCCGAGCGGGATCTTCTGCTCGAACCGGGCGAGCACGTCCTCCTCGCTGGTCTCCCAGGTGGCGGCGTACGCCTGGCGGACCCGCACCGCCATCGGGGTCTCGACATAACCGGGGCAGACCGCGTTCACGGTGGTGCCGGTGGCGGCGAGCTCCTTGGCGAGCGCCTTGGTGAAGCCGATGACGCCGGCCTTGGACGCCGAGTACGGAGCCCCGAGCGGGACGCCCTGCTTGCCTCCGGTGGAGGCGACGGTGATGATCCGCCCGTGGCCGGCCCGCTCCATGCCGCCGGTGGTCAGCACCTCCCGGGTGACCCGGAAGACGCTGGTGAGGTTGGTCTCGATCACGTCGTTCCACAGCTCGTCGCTGATGGCCGAGGTGACGCCACCGCCGTTGCGCCCGGCGTTGTTGATCAGCACGCCGATCGGGCCGAACCGGTCCACCGCGGTCCGGACCGCCGTGGCGACGTCCTCCTGGGAGCGGACGTCGGCGGGTACGCCGTCGACCTCGTACCCCTCGCCGCGCAGCCGCGCGACCGTCTCCGAGACGTCCTTCGCGGTGCGGGCGCAGATGAAGACGCGCAGGCCTCGCTGGGCCAGGCGGACGGTGCTGGCCAGTCCGATCCCGCTGGTCGCCCCGGTCACCAGGGCGACCCCGGTGGTTGTCTCGGTGCTCATCGCATCAGTCTCCGATTCAGAGTTCCCGGGCTCGTTCAGGCCCCTCGGCCTGACCCTGCACCGCCGGCTTCGACTCCCGTTGGAGCGCGCCCGCGCGGCCCGCGCTCGAACCGGATTCGAAACGGGGGTGCGAACGTCGTCGCCGTACCGATCCCCAACCGCCCGAGGAGGGCCCGAGCATGACCGAATCGCTCTACGAGGAGGTCCAGCACTTCTACGGGCGGCAGATGCGCCACCTGGACGAGGGCGAGGTCACCCAGTGGGCCGCGACCTTCACCGAGGACGGCGTGTTCGCCGCCAACGCCCGCCCGCACCCGCAGGAGGGCCGGGGGAGCATCGAGCGCGGCGCCCACGAGGCGGCGGCGCGCCTGGCCGCCGCCGGGGTCCAGCACCGGCACTGGCTCGGCATGCTGGAGGTCGCCGAGCAGCCGGACGGCACCGTGCTCGCCAGGACCTACGCGCTCATCATCGCCACGCCCAAGGGCGGTGCGGCCGCCGTGCACCTGAGCACCAGCTGCGAGGACCGGCTGGTGCGGGTGGCCGGGGAGCTGAAGGTCCGCCACCGCCAGGTGTGCCGGGACGACCTGCCGGCCGCCTGAGAGGAGACCCCGACATGGCTACCTCTGCGGACAGTACGACCTTCGGCGCGCCGCTGGACACCGTGTCGGAGCTGATCGGCGGCCCCCGGATCGACGACCTGCTCCGACGCTCGGCCCGGCGCTCGCCCCGGCACCCGGCGCTGGTCGCCGACGGCGAGGTCCTCGACCACGCCGGACTCGACGGACGGGTGACCCGCTGCGCCGAGGCGCTGCGCGGCGCGTTCGGCGGCCCGGAGACGGTGATCGCGATCGCCGCCGAGCTCACCGTGGACTTCGCCGTCACCTTCCTGGCGATCTCCCGCTCCGGCAACACCAGCGCCATGTTCAACCCGTTGATCTCGGACGACGCCCTGGTGCACGTCCTGAACGCGTGCGGTGCGCGGGCGGCGGTGCTGTCGCCCCGGATGCACCGCCGGATCGAGGCGGTGCGGCACCGGGTCCCGGCGCTGCGGCAGATCGTGGTGACCTCGGACGCGGGCGACGGCACACCGGTGCTGGACGAACTGCCCCGGGCGGCCGTCCCGGACGGCGAGGCCGCGCGGACCGCCTGCCTCCAGTTCACCAGCGGTACCACCGGCGCTCCCAAGACGGTGCGGCTGAGCCACGACAACCTCCTGGTGAACGCCGCGCAGTCGGCGCACGCCCACCAGCTGGGCGCGGACTCGGTCTCGCTCGACAACCTGCCCTCGTTCCACCTCATGCACCTGAACACCGCGTTGGCGGTCGGCGCGACCCTTCTGCTCTGCCCGGCGGAGGACCAGGAGGCGATGGTGGAGCTGGCCCGCGCCTGGCGGGCCAGCCACCTGTACAGCCTCCCGGTGCGGCTGTCCCGGCTGGCCGGGGACCTGCGCCTGCCGGCCTTCCGGATCCCCTCGCTGCGGGCGGTACTGTCCGGCGGCTCCACGCTGCCGCCGCGCACGACGACGGCCCTGTCGGAGCACTTCGCCGTCCCGGTGGTCCAGGGCTACGGTCTCGCCGAGACCTCACCCTCCACCCACTTCGACCTGCTGGACCGGCCGACCACCGGATCCTGCGGCCCGCCGGTGGCGGGAACGGGCTGCCGGATCGTCGACGTGCGGACCGGCGCGGTACTGCCGACGGGCGAGAAGGGCGAGATCCAGGTCAAGGGGCCCCAGCTGATGCTGGGCTACCTCGGCGCCGGGCACGGCGAGGCCGTGCGCCCGGACGGCTGGTTCAGCACCGGTGACGTCGGACGGGTCGACGAGGAAGGCCGGCTGTCCGTCGTCGACCGGATCAAGGACGTCTTCAAGTGCGACAACTGGCTCGTGTCGCCGACCGAGATCGAGCGGGTGCTGATGCGGCATCCGTCGGTCGCCGACTGCGTGGTCTTCGACTACCCCGACGAGCTGAGCGGCGCCGTCGCCGTCGGACTCGTCGTCCCGATGGGCGATGACGTCGACCCGGCCGCCCTGGCCGGCTTCGTCAACGCCCGACTGCCCTACTACGAGCACCTGCGGCACCTGTGGCTGGCGGAGAGCATCCCGCGCTCCGCCACCGGCAAGGTGCAGCGGCGCGATCTGCGCGACCGGCTGCTCGGCAAGCCCTGACCCGCGACCGACCCAGGAGGACCAGCATGTTCACCTTCATCAACCGCTTCACCGTCACCGGTGACAAGACCGAGTTCGAGGCCGTCGTCGGGGAGATCACCGCCTACATGAGCGCCCAACCCGGCTTCCGCTCCCACCGGCTGTACCGCTCGGCCGCCGACGCGCAGGTCTACGTGGAGACCGCCGAGTGGGACGACGCCGTCTCGCACAAGCAGGCGACCGGCTCCCCGGAGTTCCGCTCGCGGGTCGGCCGGGTGATGGCGCTCGCCCAGGCCGAACCGGCCCCGTTCGACCTGATCACGCAGCACGGCGCCTGAGGAGGACGGCAGATGACGACGACCGGCGAAACCATTCCGCAGGCGGTGATCCGGCTGCGCGAGCTCGCGCTCAGCGCGGCCTGCGCCGCCTCCGTCCGCGCGGCGGCCCGGCTGGGCCTGGCCGACGCGCTCGGCGAGGAGCCCGCCACCGTGGCCGAGCTGGCCCGGGCCGTGGGCGCCCAACCGGACGCGCTGCAACGGCTGCTGCGCTCGCTGACGACCTACGACGTGTTCAGCGAGCGACCCGACGGCCGGTACGCGCACACCGACGCCTCGCGGCTGCTACGGGAGGACACCCCGCGCACCCTCAAGCACATGGTGCTCTGGGGCACCGAGCCGTGGACCTGGGAGCTGTGGGGGCACCTCGACGAGGCGGTCCGCACCGGCAAGGCCGTCTTCCCCGAGCTGCACGGCATGGACTTCTTCGACCACCTGCACGCCCACGCGCCCGAGTCGGCCGCGGTCTTCGACCAGGCGATGACCCAGTCGAGCCGGCTCTCCGCGCTCGCGCTGGCCGACCGGCTGGACCTGAGCGGGGTCGGCACGGTGGTGGACATCGCCGGCGGCCAGGGGCACGTCCTCGCCACGCTGCTGGAGCGCAATCCGGGGCTGCGCGGGACCCTGCTGGACCTGCCCGAGGTGGTGGCGGGGGCCGACCCGCGGCTGCGGCCGGGCGGCGCGCTCGCCGACCGGGCGACGCTGCTGGCCGGCGACTGCCGCCGGGAGGTCCCGGTCAAGGCCGACGTGTACCTGCTGAAGAACATCCTGGAGTGGGACGACGAGAGCACCGTCCTGACCCTGCGCAACGTGGCGGCGGCGGCGGAGCCGGGCGGCCGCGTCATCGTGGTCGAGAACCTGGTGGACGGAAGTCCCGAGATCAGGTTCACCACCGCGATGGACCTGCTGCTGCTGCTCAACGTCGGCGGCCGCAAGCACACCCAGGCCGGGCTGGTCGCCCTCGTCCGGGAGGCGGGTCTGGAGCCGACCGGGGTCCGCCCGGTCAACTCCTACCTGCACCTGGTCGAGAGCACGGTCCCGGACCGGGCCTGACGGACCGGGGTACGCGCGGCGTCGGTCCCCGAGACCCGGTGGGGTCTCGGGGACCGACGCCGTCGTCCACTCCGTCCGTCAGAAGGCCGCGGCGAGCCGCTTCACCGCCTGCTCGACCCGCTCGTCGGTCTCGGTGACCGCCACCCGGACGTGCCGCGCGCCCGCCTCGCCGTAGAACTCCCCGGGCGCCACCAGGATGCCGAGCTCAGCCAGCGCGCCCACCGTCACCCAGCAGGGCTCGTCCCTGGTCGCCCAGAGGAAGAGCGCGCCCACCGAGTGGTCGATCCGGAAGCCGCACTCCAGCAGCGCCGCGCGCAGCACGGCCCGCCGCCGGGCGTAGCTCCCGCGCTGCCCCGCCAGGTGCGAGTCGTCGCCGAGCGCCGCCACCATGGCGGCCTGCACCGGGGCGGGCACCATGTGTCCGGCGTGCTTGCGCACCTCCAGCAGCGTGGCGATCACCGCCGGGTCCCCGGCAGCGAACCCGGCCCGGTAGCCGGCCAGGTTGGAGCGCTTGGAGAGCGAGTGCACGGCCAGGACCCCCTCGTGGCTGCCACCGCTGATCTCGGGGTGCAGCACCGAGCGGGTCTCGCCCTCCCAGACGTGGTCGAGGTAGCACTCGTCGTTCACCACGAGGGCGCCGCGTTCCCGCGCCCAGCCGACGATCGCGCGCAGCTCGGCGGTGCCGAGGACGCGGCCCTCCGGGTTGGACGGGGAGTTCAGCCAGACCACCCTGGGGACGGGGCCGTCGTAGTCCAGCGGCGAGGCCGTCCGGACCAGCCGGGCACCCGCCAGCCGGGCGCTCACCTCGTACGTGGGGAAGGCGAGTTCGGGCACCAGGACGACGTCGGAGGGGCCCAGGCCGAGCATGGTGGGCAGCCAGGCGATCAGCTCCTTGGTGCCGACCGCGGGGATCACCGCGGACGGGTCCACGCTCACGCCCTCGCGCCGCAGCAGCCATGCCGCGACGGCCTCGCGGAGCTGCGGCGTACCCTCCGTGGACGGGTAGCCGGGGGCGTCCGCGGCGGCGGCCAGGGCCGCGCGGACGACGGCCGGCGTCCGGTCCACCGGGTCGCCGAGCGCCAGGTTGACCAGCCCGTCGGGGTGGGCGGCGGCGAGCTTGCGGTAGGGGAACAGGACGTCCCAGGGGAACTTCGGCAGCCGCTCGATCATGCCCGGGCCCCCTTCGCGACGGTGCGGGCCAGCGGCGGCGCCTGGCAGTCGGAGTCGATGCCCCAGGAGACGATCCGCTCCGGGGTGATCCGGATCAGCTCGTCGTCGACGTGCGGCAGGACCTCCTTGCCGCCGGTGGGGAGCGCCTGCGCGGTGCCGCGGATCTCCAGGCCCCGGACCACCCAGTCCGCCGGGTCCAGCACGTCGTCCACGACCAGCGAGACCTTCGGATTCTCCTGCACGTGGCGGTACTTGAGGCTGCGGGCCATGCCGCGACCGGTCACATCGATGGTGCCGAGGCCGGCGTTGTAGTGGAAGCCGAGCGGGACGACGTGCGGCTGCCCGCGACCGTCCACGGTGGCCAGGCGGGCGAGCGACTGCGAGGCCAGATAGGCGGCCTCGTTCGCGGTGAAGGGCATGACGGGTCCTCACATCGGTCGGATCAGGGATTCCGCCGACGCTAGGCGTCGCCCTTCGAGCCGCTTTCGTGCCCCGCCCGCGCCAGGGCTGCCAAGAGCGCTGGACACCGGCTCGAAGCGGCGCTGGCACGGTGGGCCCGTCGTACAGGAGCCGGCAGCGGAGGGCGCGATGGACTGCGATGTGGTGGTGGCGGGTGCGGGGCCGACGGGCCTGATGCTCGCCTGCGAGCTGGCGTTGGGCGGTGCCCGGACGCTGGTGGTGGAGCGTAGGGAGGAGCCGGAGAAACACTCGAAGGCCATGGGCATGCAGGGCCGCACCGTGGAACTGCTGGAACTGCGCGGGCTGCTCGACCGGTTCCTGGAGGGCGCGGGCCTGCTCAAGGGCGGCAACTTCGCCAGCCTGGGCGTGCCGATGCGGTTCGAGGAGTTCGACACCCGGCACCCGTACGTGCTGCTGGTGCCGCAGCTGCGCACGGAGGAGCTGCTGGCCGAGCGGGCGCGGGAACTCGGCGTGCGGATCGTCCGGGGCGCTCCCGTCACCGGCTTCACCCAGGACGAGGACGGCGTGACCGTCGAGACCGGGACCGGCACCGTCCGGGCGAGCTACCTGGTCGGCTGCGACGGCGGCGGCAGTACCGTACGCCGGCAGGCGGGGATCGCCTTCACCGGCCAGGACCCGCACATGTACGCGCTGATCGGGGACATGCGGTTCCGAGGTGAGCTGCCGCGCGGTGAGGGACTGGGGCCGATGCGCCCGGTGGGTCTGGTCAACCCGGAGAAGAGGTCCTGGTTCGGCGCCTTCCAGCACAAGCCGGACGTCTACCGGGCCACCGTCGCCTGGTTCGGCGAGCCCTTCCCCGACCGCAACGCGCCGGTCACCGAGGAGGAGATGCGCACGGCCCTGGTCGAGCACACCGGCGGCGACCACGGGATGCACGACGTCACCTGGCTGTCCCGGCTCACCGACGTCTCCCGGCTGGCCGGGGCGTACCGCAGCGGCCGGGTGCTGCTGGCCGGCGACGCGGCGCACATCCACCTGCCGGCCGGCGGGCAGGGGCTCAACCTCGGCATCCAGGACGCGGTGAACCTCGGCTGGAAGCTCGCGTCCGTGGTACGCGGCCAGGGCGGCGAGGAGTTGCTGGACAGCTATCAGGGCGAGCGGCGCCCGGTCGCCGACGGCGTGGTGCGCAACACCCGGACCCAGGCCGTGCTGATCGACCCGGACCCGAGGTACGACGCGCTGCGCCAAACCTTCCGCGAGCTGATGGCACTGCCGGACACCAACCGCCACATCGCCGGGATGCTGTCCGGCTTCGACGTCGCCTACGGGACGGGTGACCACCCGTCGGTCGGGCGCCGGATGCCGGACGCCGACCTGCTCACCGCCGGGGGCGGCCGACGGATCAGCGGCTGCTTCACCGAGGCGCGCGGGCTGCTGCTGCTGCCCGACCCCGGACCGGCCGCCTCGCCACCGGCCGCCTCGCCACCGGCCGCCTCGCCACCGGCCGCCTCGCCACTGGCCGCCTGGGCCGACCGCGTCACCACCGTGACCGCCAAGGTCGCGGGCGCGGAGCCCGACCTCGCCTTCCTGATCCGCCCTGACGGCTACGTCGCCTGGGCCGGGCCCCCGGCGCGGCGCGAGGAGCTCCGCCACGCCGCGACCACCTGGTTCGGCGCCGCCTGAGAACCGCACGACCCGCACGACCCGCACGACACCCGCAGCACACCGAGAGAGGGAGAAGATGACTTCAGTCACCGGCAGCCCCGCCGCCCGCGCGCGCCGGATCGTCGCACTCAACACCGCCTACTTCCAAGCGAAGGCGCTCCAGAGCGCGGTGGAGCTCGGCCTCTTCGAGCTACTGGCGGACCGCTCCGCCGGCGTCGACGAGATCCGGTCCGAACTGGGCGTCAACCACCGGCTGTTCAAGGACTTCCTGGACGCCCTGGTCGGCCTCGACCTGCTGACGGCCGAGGACGGCCGCTACCGCGCCGCCCCGCTCGCCGAGGAGTTCCTGCTCCCGGACGCTCCGACCTACCTGGGCGGCACCGCCCAGCAGCACGCCCGGCTGCACTTCCACGCCTGGGCGCAGCTGACCGACGCGCTGCGCGACGGCAAGGCCAAGTCCGCCGTCGCCGCGCAGGGTCCGCTGGCCTACCCCAAGCACTACGAGGACCTCGACCGCGCCCGCCAGGTCATGGCGCACATGGACGCCCACAACGGGTTCACCGCGGACGAGCTGGCCCGCCAGCTCGACTGGAGCCGCTACACGTCCTTCGTGGACGTCGGCGGCGCGCGCGGCAACGTGGCCTCCCGGATCGCCTCGGCCCACCCGCACCTGCGGGGCGCCGTCTTCGACCTGCCGGCGCTGCGCCCGCTCTTCGACGAGCTGGTGAGCACGGCCGGGACGGCCGACCGGGTCACCTTCCACGGCGGCGACTTCTTCGCCTCCCCGATGCCGGAGGCCGATGTGGTGATCCTCGGCCACGTGCTGCCCGACTGGCCGGTCGACGACCGCCGGGAGCTGCTGCGGCGCGCCCACAAGGCGGTGCGGCCCGGCGGCGCGGTGGTGCTCTACGACGCCATGATCGACCCGGACGAGCGGGACCCGGAGGTCCTGCTGCAACGGATCAACCACACCATGATCCGGGACGACAGCTCCGCGTACTCGCTCCAGCAGGCCCGCGACTACCTGGAGGAGGCCGGCTTCACGGTCGACCGGGTGACCGCCACCGACACCATCACCCGGGACCACTTCGCCATCGGCGTCAAGCCCGCCTGAACGGAAGGGAGAACGACGTGACGGAGCACGCCACACCGCAGGCGGAACAGCCGTACGACGTGGTCATCGTCGGCACCGGCCTGTCGGGCACCATGCTCGGCTCGATCCTGGCCAAGCAGGACTTCCGCGTCCTGCTGCTCGACGGCACCCACCACCCCCGGTTCGCCGTCGGCGAGTCGACCATCGGGCAGACGCTGGTGGTGCTGCGGCTGATCGCCGACCGGTACGGGATCCCGGAGATCGCCCACCTGGCGAGCTTCGAGGACGTGCTGGCCAACGTGAGCAGCGCGCACGGGCAGAAGAGCAACTTCGGGTTCATGTTCCACGAGGACGGCGAGGAGCCGGACCCGAACCTCACCAGCCAGTTCCGCATCCCCGGGATCGTCGGCAACGCCGCGCACTTCTTCCGGCAGGACACCGACGCGTACATGTTCCACACCGCCGTCCGCTACGGCTGCGACGCGCGGCAGGACTACCGGGTGGAGCGCGTCGACCTCGACGACGACGGGGTCACGGTGGTCGGCGCGGACGGCAGCAGCTACCGCGCCCGCTACCTGGTCGACGCCAGCGGGTTCCGCTCGCCGCTGGCCAAGCAGCTGGGGCTGCGGGAGGAGCCCAGCCGGCTCAAGCACCACGCGCGCTCGATCTTCACGCACATGGTCGGGGTGGAGGCGATCGACGACCACCTGGACACGCCCGACGGGCTGCGTCCGCCGGTGCCGTGGAACGACGGGACGATGCACCACATCTTCGAGCGCGGCTGGATGTGGATCATCCCGTTCGACAACCACCCCGGGGCCACCAATCCCCTGTGCAGCGTGGGCATCCAGCTCGACCCGAGGACGTACCCGGCGCGCCAGGACCTCACCGCCGAGGAGGAGTTCTGGTCCCACGTGGACCGCTTCCCCGCGGTGCGGCGGCAGTTGGAGGGCGCCCGGAGCGTGCGCGAGTGGGTCCGGACGGACCGGATGCAGTACTCCTCGACCCGGACGGTCGGCGAGCGCTGGTGCCTGATGTCGCACGCGGCCGGGTTCATCGACCCGCTGTTCTCCCGGGGGCTGTCCAACACCTGCGAGATCATCAACGCGCTGTCCTGGCGGCTGATGGCGGCGCTGCGCGAGGACGACTTCTCGCTGGAGCGGTTCGCCTACGTGGAGCGGCTGGAGCAGGGCCTGCTGGACTACAACGACCGGCTGGTGAACAACTCGTTCATCTCCTTCTCCCACTACCCGTTGTGGAACTCGGTGTTCCGGATCTGGGCCTCGGCCAGCGTGATCGGCGGCAAGCGCATCCTCAACGCGCTGACCGCGACCAAGGAGACCGGTGACGACACGCACTGCCAGGCCCTGGACGACAACCCGTACCCGGGGCTGTGGTGCCCGCTGGACTTCTACAAGGAGGCCTTCGACGAGCTCACCGAGCTGTGCGAGGCCGTGGACGCCAAGCGGATGACGGCCGAGGAGGCCGCCGCCACCCTGGAGCAGCGGGTGCGGGAGTCGGACTGGATGCTGCCCGCGCTGGGCTTCAACGACCCCGACACCCATCACATCAACCCGACGGCCGAGAAGATGATCCAGCTCGCACAGTGGGCCACCGACCACCCCCGCCCGGAGATCCGGGAGCTGCTGGCCGCCAGCGCCGAGGAGGTCAAGGCCGCCATGCGCAGGAGCTAGGGTCCTGTCCGGCCGAGGACGGCCGGCGGGACCGCCGAGGGCCGCGCCCGGGGAGCTGATCCCCGGGCGCGGCCCCTTCCGTCGTCGGCGCGCCGCTCAGCCCTCGGCCGCCAGGGTCAGCGCGACGGTCCTCGGGTCCTCCTCGACCGGCCAGCAGGCGTAGGAGCGGCGCCAGTACATCAGCGGGCTGGGCACCTCCGGCCGGGCGGCACCGTCCACGACGGCACCGATCACGATCGTGTGGTCGCCGGCGTCGAGGGCCGCGGCGACCCGGCACTCGGCGTGCGCGACGGCGTCCAGCGGCACGGTGGGCAGGCCACCGAGCCGGCTGGGCTCCCAGCGGACGCCGCTGAAGCGGTCGCCACTGGCCGAGGCGAACAGCGCGGAGGTGTCCTCACCACCACCGCGCAGCACGTTCACCACGAACTCGCCGCGGTCCAGCACGGCCCGCAGCACCCGGCTCTCCCGATGGATGCAGACCAGCAGCAGCGGCGGCGTCTTGGAGACGCTGCACGCCGCGGAGCAGGTCAACCCGTACGGCTCGCCGTCGGCGCCCAGGGTGGTCACCACGGTCACTCCGGTGGGCAGCGCGCCCATGATGGACAGGAAGGTCGGGCCGTCGACGCAGTCGCCGGCGAGGTCCTCGGGCAGGGGTAGGGGCATGGTGGGCATGGGGTCTCCACTCTCGGCAGTCCGGTGCGGTGTCCCCATGCTCGTCGGGCGCGTTCGAGTCGCCGTCGGGTACGCCGCGTACCCCTGGCCCGGGAGCGGGACCAGGGGTACGCGGGTTGCCTCGGACGCGCGGTCACTCCTCGTCGCGCAGCTCCCGCAGCAGGAAGGTGAGCACGAAGCCGACCGCCAGGATCAGGCCGCCGACCAGGAACATCGTCTGGAAGCCGGCGGCGAAGGCGTCGATCGTGCGGGCCGCGAGGCCACCGCTCGTGGCGGGGTCCGAGAGCGCCTGGCGCACCGCCTCGTCACCGTTCAGGTCACCGCCGATCCGGCCGGCCGCGACGCCGAACAGCACCGACATGAAGACCGCGGCGCCCGCCGTGCCGCCGAGCTGACGGAACAGGCCGGAGGCGGCGTTGGCCACGCCCAGCTCGGACTGGGGCGCCGCGCTCTGGATGGCCAGGGTGATGACCGTCTGGGAGAGCCCGATGCCCAGGCCGAGCCACGCCGTGAGCACCACCACCACCCACAGCGGGGTGTCGGCGCCGGCCGTGGAGAGCCCCAGCAGCGAGCCGGCCATCGAACCGAGCCCGACGATGGCGGGCTTCTTGAACCGGTTCGTCTTCTTGATGATCTTCGCGCAGACCATCTGGGAGATGATCGCGCCCGTCATCAGCGGGATGATCACCAGCCCGGCCACGGTGGCGGTGCGGCCCTGCACCAGCTGGAGGTAGAGCGGCAGGGTGGAGACCGTACCGAAGATGCCGACACCGATGGTGAAGTTGACTGCGGTGGCCAGGGTGATCCCGCCCCGCTTGAACAGCCGCAGCGGGACCATCGCCTCCAGGCCCCGGGCCCGCTCCGCCAGGACGAACAGCACCAGGCCGAGCGCGGCGACGGCGTACAGCACCAGCGAACGGCCCGAACCCCAGCCCCAGTCGAGGCCCTCCTCGGCGACGACCAGCAGCGGCACCAGCCAGAGCGCGAGGGTGACGGCGCCCCGGTAGTCGATCGGGTGGTTCACCCGCTGGTGCGGCAGGTTGAGTGCCTTGCGCACGCTCAGCAGCGCAACCAGCCCGAGCGGCACGTTGATCAGGAAGGCCCAGCGCCAGCCGGTCACCCCCAGGATCTCGCCGGCGCCCGCGAACAGCCCGCCGACCAGCGGGCCGAGCACGCTGGCCGCGACCCACGCCATCATCAGGTAGGAGAAGTACCGGCCGCGCTCCCGCACCGGGGCGAGGTCGGCGATGACGGCCGTGGGCAGCGACATCAGCCCGGCGCCGCCGAGTCCCTGGACCACGCGGGCGACGGCGAGCGTCTCCATCGAGTTCGCCAGCGAGCAGGCCGCCGACCCGACGATGAAGACCACGATCGCCGCCAGGTAGAGCGGCTTGCGGCCGTAGATGTCGGAGAGCTTGCCGTAGAACGGCATCGCGATCGTGGAGCTGACCAGGTAGCCGGTGATGACCCAGGCCTGGACGGTCTGCCCGTGCAGCTGGTCGCCGATCGTGCGCAGCGCGGTCGAGACGATGGTCTGGTCGAGTGCGGCGAGCAGGACTGCCAGCAGCAGTCCGGTGAGGGCCGTGATGATCTGGCGGTGGGTGAAGCCGGCCGGGCCGGCGTCGTCCGCGACGTCCTCGTCGGTCTGCGAGGCGAGGTTTGCCATGTCCTGTTTCTCCATGCGGTTTCGGTCGGCCCGCCGTGCGGTGCCGGACGACCGCACAACCCGGGCCCGACACACAAAATCGACAAGCTCTTGTCAATTTGAGGGTAGTGCCCACCTCGAGTAAATGACAAGCTCTTGTCGAAATCGCGCGAGCGTGCTGCGATTAGGCTTCCGTCATGACCGACCTCTCCCCCGTGGCAGATACCTTGAGCGAGATCACCACCGAGTTGTTCGCCGTCAACGGCGCCCTGCTGCGCGCGGGCGACGGGCTGTCCGGCCGGTTCGGGCTGACCTCCGCGCGATGGCAGGTCCTCGGCCTGCTGGCAGACGGTCCGCACAGCGCCGCGCACCTCGCGCGGGAGCGCGGGCTGCGCCGCCAGGCCGTCCAGCAGACCGTGGTCAAACTGGTCGAGGACGGCCTCGCCACCACCAGCCCCAACCCGGCGGACCGGCGCGCACCGCTGGTCTCGCTGACCGCGAAGGGCGCCGACGCACTCGCCCTGCTGGAGCCGGCCGAGCGGCGCTGGCTGGAACACCTGGCCTCGCCACTGGACCCGGACGACCTGAAGGCCACGCTGCGAGTGCTGCGTGGCCTTCGGGCGGCGCTGGCCGACGAACTGCCCCCGTCGGTCGCGGGAGACAGTGGCACCGCGGATCTCACAGGTCCAACGTGACCTCGTACTCCGTGAGCCAGGAGTTGAGCCAGAGCACCAGCTCCAGGCTCCCCCGGTCGTACGGGCGGCTCACCGCGCCCAGCGGCCGGTCGACGACCGCCCGCGCCCGCCCGAGGTCCAGCAGCGGCAGGACCGGGGCGTCCGCGTCGCGCAGCAGCCGGGCGAGTTCGGCGCGCAGCACGGCCTCGTAGCCCGGGTCCTGGGTGGCCGGGTACGGGGTCTTGACCCGCTCGACCACCGACCGCGGCAACAGGTCGGCGACGGCCGCGCGCAGCAGGCTCTTCTCCCGGCCGTCGAAGGACTTCATCGCCCACGGCACGTTGAAGACGTACTCCACCAACCGGTGGTCGCAGAACGGCACCCGAACCTCCAGGCCCACCGCCATGCTCATCCGGTCCTTGCGGTCGAGCAGGGTCTGCACGAACCGGGTCAGGTTGAGATAGGTGATCTCGCGCATCCGACGGTCATCGGCGGACTCCCCCGGCAGCACCGGCACTTCGGCGAGCGCCTCCGAGTACCGCGCGGCCCGGTAGCCGTCGAGGTCGAGCTTGTCCAGCAGTCCCTGCTGGAACAGCGAGCGGCCGCCGAAGTAGCGTGCCGAACCCGAGGTGAGCCAGGGGAAGGTGGTGGCGCGCAGGGCCAGCGGGTTGTGGAACCAACGGTAGCCGCCGAACAGTTCGTCCGCGGCCTCGCCGGACAGCGCCACCGTGCACTCCCGCTTTACCGCCCGGAAGAACAGGTACAGCGAGGGCCACATGTCACCCCAGTACGCGGGCGGCAGGTCGGTGGCCCGCAGCACCGCGGCGCGCACCGCCGGATCCGTCAGATCGCCGCTGTCCAGCAGGACTTCGCGGTGTTCCGCACCCACGTGCCGGGCCAGGTCGCGGACGAACGGCGCGTCCGGCGCCTGGCGCACCGCGTCCGGGGCGAAGCCGTCCGCCGCGCCCCGGAAGTCCACCGAGAACGAGCGCACCGGCCCCGACCGGGCCGCCAGCGCCGTCACCGCCGAGGAGTCGAGGCCTCCGGAGAGCAGGCAGCCCAGCGGCACGTCCGAGACCAGCTGGCGCGCGACCGTGTCGGACAGCAGCTCCCGCACCGTCCCGATGGTCGCGGACAGGTCGTCGGTGTGCTCACGGGCCTCCAGCCGCCAGTAGGTGTGCCGGCGCACCCCGGTGCGCCCGACCCGGACGAGTTGGCCGGGCCGGACCTCGCGCATCCCGGAGAAGACGGCCGCCTCGGGCGTCTTGACCATGTCCAGCGCCTCGCACAGCCCCTCCGCGCCGACCCTGCGCGGCACCGCGCGGTCGGCGAGGACGGCCTTCGGCTCCGAGCCGAACAGCACGCCCGTGTCTGTCGGGTAGTAGTACAGCGGTTTGACGCCCATCCGGTCGCGGACCAGCAGCAGTTCCTCGGCCTGCTCGTCCCAGATGCCGAAGGCGTACATGCCGTTGAGCCGGTCCACCAGCGCGGCACCCCACTGGAGGTAGCCGCGGAGCACCACCTCGGTGTCGCACGCCGTCCGGAACCGGTGGCCGAGCGCGATCAACTCGGCGCGCAACTCACGGAAGTTGTAGACCTCGCCGGCGAACGTGATCGCCGCGCCGCGGCCCCGGTGCCGGGCGGTCATCGGCTGCTGCCCGTGCGCCGGGTCGATCACCGCCAGCCGGCGGTGGCCGAAGCCGACCCACGGGCCGAACCAGAGCCCCTCGGCGTCCGGCCCTCGGCAGGCCATGGTGTCCGTCATCGCCTGCAGCAGATCACGGCGCTGCTCGGGGGAGGCGTCGAAGTCGACCGCCCCAACGATGCCGCACACGCTCAACCCACCTGGGTCAGGCTCAGGTTGACCGCGGCCAGCAGCTGCCGCGGGGTCCTGGCCTCGACCACGACGTCGTCCGGCAGCGCGATGCTCCGGTCCCGCTCGATCATGTTGACGGTGTTGAACAGCGCCAGCGAGTCGTAGCCCAGGGCCTCGAAGGGCACGTCCAGGACGTCGTCGAGGTCGACGCCCTCGTCGACGCCCGCGGCCTCGCGCAGCGTGGTGATCAGATCGTCAAGGGTGAACTCTGCCATGGCGTTTCCTCAGTTCGGTCGATCGTCGGTCGATCGTCGGTCGGTTCTTCGGCGGCCGCTTCCGCGGCTCGCCTGCAGTCGGTCGGAAGTCGGTCAGCGGTCGGTCAGCAACCCGTCAGCACCAGCGCGCTGTTGAACCCGCCGTGCCCACGGGCGAGTACCAGCGCGCTCCCCAGTCGGGACGGCCTCGGCCGGTCCCCCACCAGGTCCAGCTCACCGAAGGCGGGCCGTCCGAGGTGGACGGAGGGCGGGATCACCGAGTCCCGCATGGCCAGCAGCGCCGCGGCCACGTCCAGCGGGGCACCCCCGGCGAGCAGCCGGCCGGTCATCGTCTTGGGCGCCGTCACCGGCACCCCGCGCGGTCCGAACACCGCGCTCAGCACCTCGGCCTCCGCCCGGTCCCGCTCGGCCACCCCGCTGGCGTCGGCGAAGACCACGTCGATGTCGGACGGGCCGGCCCCGGCGTCGGCCAGCGCCGCCTCGATCGCCCGCCGCAGCCCGGGCGGACGCCCGGAACCGGGGCGCGGGTCGAAGGTGGCCGAGTAGCCGGCCACCTCCCCGTAGTGGCGGCGCTGCCCGCGCCCGGCCGCCCGCTCGGGATCCTCCAGGACGAGCAGCGCACCGCCCTCCCCCGGCACCCCGCCCGACGCGTCGGCGTCGAACGGCAGGAAGGCCCGCCGTGGGTCCCGTTCCGGGCTCACCGTGCCGCTGCGGGTGAGGCAGAGCCACGACCACGGGCAGAGCGAGCCGTCCACCCCGCCCGCCAGCATCAACGCGGTGCCCTCCCGGACGTGCCGCCGCGCCTTGGCCAGTGCGTCCAACCCGCCCGCCTGCTCGGCCACCAGCGCCGAGCCGGGGCCCCGCATGCCGTGCCGGATCGAGATCTGCCCGGTGTTGACCGGGTAGAACCAGGCGAAGGACTGGTACGCGCTGACGTATGCCGGGCCCTTGCTCCACAGCGCCGTCAGCTCCCGCTGCCCGAACTCGAACCCGCCGGCGGAGGCGGCCGTGACCACCCCGGCGGCGAAGTCCGGCATCGTCGCCGGGTCCGCCCCCGCGTCGGCCAGGGCCTCCTCCGCCGCCACCAGCGCCAGCCTGGTCATGTGGTCGGTCTGGGGCAGCAGCCTGCTCGGCAGATGGTCCTCCGGCCGGAAGTTCACCTCACCGGCCACGTGCGCCCGGTAGCCGGCCGAGTCGAAGCGGGTCACCGGGCCGAGGCCCGAACGGCCGGCCAGCGTGGCCTCCCAGTACTCCTCCACACCCCAGCCGTTCGGCGCCACCACGCCGATACCGGTCACCACGACCTTCGTCATGCCCCGCTCCATTCCGGCTCGGCCAGCACGATCGCGCTCTGGAAGCCACCGAAACCACTGGCCACGCTGAGCACCGTGGACACCCGCTGCTCCCTGGCCACCAGCGGCACGTAGTCCAGATCGCACTCGGGATCGGGCACGTGCAGATTGGCCGTCGGCGGAACCACCGAGTGCTCGATCGCCAGCGCGCTGGCGGCGAACTCCAGGGCACAGACCGCGCCCAGCGAGTGCCCGATCATCGACTTGATCGAGCTGACCGGCACCCGGTAGGCGTGCTCGCCGAGGCTCCGTTTGAACGCGGCCGTCTCGTGCCGGTCGTTCTGCTTGGTGGCCGAGCCGTGCGCGTTGACGTACGCGATGTCCTCGGGATTCATCCGGCTCCGGTCGAGCGCGACCCGAATCGCCTCCGCCATCTCGTTCCCGTCCAGCCGCAGCCCCGTCATGCTGTAGGAGTTGCAGCGCCCGGCGTACCCCGTGACCTCGGCGTAGACGTGCGCGCCGCGTCGGCGCGCGTGCTCGCGCTCCTCCAGGACGAACATCGCCGCGCCCTCGCCGAGGGCGAAGCCGTTGCGGGTCAGGTCGAACGGCCGCGAGGCGCTCTCCGGCTCGTCGTTGCGCGGCGAGGTCGCCTTGATCGCGTCGAAGCAGGCCACCGTGATCGGAGAGATCGCCGCGTCCGACGCACCGGCCAGCATCACGTCCGCCTCGCCGTCACGGATCAGGTCGCAGGCGTGGGCGATCACGTCGATACCGGAGGTGCACCCGGTCGAGACCACACCCACCGGCCCCTCGGCCTCCACCAGCCAGGCCAGTTCGGTCGCCATCGAGGACGGCACGAAGTAGTCGTACAGATAGGGCACACCGTGGGCGTCGTCGACCAGCTGCCGCCGGCCCTCGTCGCTGACCACGGCGAACTCGCGGTCGAGGCTGATCGTCATCCCGCACGCCGTCCCGGCCATCACCCCGGTGCGGAGCGGATCGTTCGACCCCGACACCCCGGAGTCGGCCAGTGCCTCGCGCGCCGCCACCATGGCGAACTGCGCGGTGCGGTCCCATTGCCGAATCTGACGCTGGGTCAGACCACTGGCCACCGGATCGAAATCACACTCGGCGGCCACCCGGGACCTGAACGGCGACGGGTCGAACGTCGAGATCGTCCGGGTCGCCGTCCGGCCCGCGGTCAGCAACTCCCAGAACGCCTTGGTGCCGACCTCGCCGGGGGCCACCACCCCCATCCCGGTCACCACCACGCGGCGCCGCCCGTCCTCACCTGACACCGCTGCTCCCCCGCTCCGCATCCGACATACCCGATCGCCTCCTGTCCGTGAGAAGAAATCCGCCGGCACCGATCGTCGGCTCCCGCCCTCGCGGCGGATTCGAGCCGCCGTCCACCTGCCGCGCGGCCCGCCGCGCGAACCGGCGTTGAGGAGTGCTGCCTAGCCTCTGGTCGCATGGACATCGACACCGACATCTGCGTGGTCGGCGGCGGCCCCGCCGGGCTGACGCTCGCCCTGCTCCTGGTCCGCTCCGGCGTGCGGGTCACCCTGCTGGAACGCAGCCGCTCGCTGGACCGGACGTACCGCGGCGAGATCCTCCAGCCCGGCGGCCAGGCACTGCTGGACGAGCTGGGCGTCCTCCGCCCGGCGCGGGCGCACGGCGCCGTCGAGCACCAACGCTTCCTGCTGGAGGAGCGCGGCCGGATCCTCATCAACGGTGACTACCGACGGCTGCCCGGACCGTACAACTGCCTGCTGAGCCTGCCACAACGCCACCTGCTGGCCGAGCTGCTGGCCGCCTGCGCACGGCACGACGGCTTCCGCTACCTGGCGGGCACCAGGGCGAGCGGGCTGGTGGAGGAGGGCGGCGTCGTCCGCGGGGCGGTCGCCGCCGGGCCCGGCGGCGCGGGCGAGCAGGTGATCCGGGCGCGGTGCGTGGTCGCGGCGGACGGCCGCTTCTCGAAGATCCGCACCCTCGCCGGCATCGGCTACCGGCGCCAGGAGCTGTTCAGCCAGGACGTCCTCTGGTTCCGGCTGAGCGGAGCGCCGCAGCGGAGCACCGGGCACACGCGGGACGTCCGGGTCTTCCGGGCCGGCGGCAATCCGGTCCTGAGCTACTCCTCGGTGCCCGACTCGCTCCAGCTCGGCTGGACGCTCCCGCACGGCGGCTTCCGTCGGCTGGCCGACCGGGGAGCCGACCACATCATCGAGCAACTGTGCCACGCCGCACCGGAGTACGCCGAGCGCATCCGTGAGGAGATCACCGGCTTCGGGGACCTGTCCCTGCTCGACGTCTTCTCCGGCAGCGCCGAGGAGTGGGTGCGCGACGGGCTGGTGCTGATCGGCGACAGCGCCCACACCCACAGCCCGATCGGCGCGCAGGGCATCAACCTCGCCATTCGGGACGCCGTCGCGGCTCACCCCGTCCTGGTCGAGGCGGTGCGCAGCGCCGACGCCGGCGCGGCCCGGCTCGACCGGTACACAGCGCTGCGCAGGCCCGAGGTGGACCGGATCACCCGGATCCAGCGGATCCAGAGCCGGATGATGCTCTCCACCGGGCGCCTCTCCTCGGCGATCCGCCCGCGGACGGCGGCTCTGGTGTCCAGGACCCCGCTCTACGGCGCGATGCTGCGCCGGATCGCCTTCGGCACCTCGCCCGTCCGGCTGCGGACCGATCTGCTCGGCTCCACCGGACGGTGACCGGCGCCCTCCCCCCACCCTCCCGGTACGTCACCCCATTTCCCGTACCGGCCTGGCAGCCGCCCTCACCGGGGCACCGAGCGAAGAGGTAGAGCGTGATGACTCCACTGATCGATCCGCATCAACTGTCGGCCGCCGGGCCGACCGAGGCGGCGACGGCGGGCGGTGTGCTCGTCGCCCTGGCCGTCATCCTCGGCACCGCGTTCGTCTGCGGGAGACTGGCCGTCCGGCTGCGCCAGCCCGCCGTCATGGGTGAGATCGTCGGCGGGGTCGCCCTCGGGCCCAGCCTGATCGGTCTGCTCCCGGGACGGTTGGACGCCGTCCTGTTCCCCCCCGAGGTCCAGCCCCATCTGCGGGTGCTCTCCCAACTCGGCCTGGTCTTCTTCATGTTCATCGTGGGGTACCGGTTCGACACCGCCCATCTGCGGGGCGCCGGGCGCCGGGTGACGGCGGTGTCGCTCAGCTCCGTCGCACTGCCCTTCGCGCTCGGCCTGGGCCTCGCGGTGCTGCTCCAACCCTGGTTCGACGCCTCCCAGTTGAGAACCACCGGCTGGCTGGGCCCGGCCCTGTTCCTGGGGACGGCGATGTCCATCACGGCCTTCCCCGTCCTCGCCCGGATCATCGCCGAACGCGGGATGCACCAGGATCCGCTCGGCACCCTGTCGCTCGCCTGCGCCGCCCTGCAGGACTTCCTCGCGTGGTGTGCGCTGGCCGTGGTAGTGGCCGTGGTGAACGCCCAGAGCCCTTGGGCGCTCGGACGGTTGGCGCTGAACACGGTCGTCGTCGTGCTCGTCCTCGGTTGCGTCGTCCGCCCCGCCCTCGGCTGGCTGCTGGCGCCGGAGCGGCGCCGCGCCGTCGGCGGACCGTGGATCCACGCCGTCCTCGTCACCGGGACACTGCTCTCCGCCTGGGTCACCGGCGAGATCGGCCTGGACGCCGTCTTCGGCGCCTTCATGTTCGGCGCGGCGGTGCCCCGCGACCGGATCGACGCCCTCGCGCCCGAGGTCCCGGAGCGCATCGAGCAGGCCGGCCTCCTCCTGCTGCCGGCCTTCTTCACGGTCACGGGACTGGCCGTCGACCTGACCGGCATCGGGTGGCACGGCCTGGTCATCGTGGCCGCGGTGCTGGTGACGGCCTGCGTCGGCAAGTTCGCCGGTGCCGCCGCCGCTGCCCGGCTCACCGGCTCGACCAGGCGGGAGGCGGCCGCCCTCGGTATCCTGCTCAACGCCCGAGGCCTCACCGAGCTCGTCATCCTGAACGTGGGCCACCGGCTCGGCGTCATCGACACCCGGATGTTCAGCGCGATGGTGGTCATGGCCCTCGTCACGACCCTGATGACCGGGCCGCTGCTGCGACGCGTCGCCCCGCGGGGCACGCCATCACCATCGCTCCGCGCCCGCTCGGCCGCCCCCGAGGCGGTGTCCAGCAACTCCTGACCGTCCGGCCCCGAAGGGGTCAGAAGTCGCGCGGCACCGGTCCACCGGAGATGTCGCGCAGCTGCCTGCGCAGCTCCCTCTCGACGTCGCTGAGCGGCAGGTCGGGGCGGAGCCGCTCCGGGTGGCCCGGCCCGGGACCAGCGGGAGGCGGCGGCGCGACCGGCGGGGCGTACCCCGACAGCTGCCCGAGGGCGATCAGGCCTCGCAGCAGCGAGCGCAGGCAGGAACCGAGCAGTGAGCAGCGCATCCGCCGAGGATGGCGGGCCGCCTCGGAGCGCCCGTACAGCAGCGTTCGAGCGGGTCGGCCACCTCCAGCCGACCGCCACCGCGCTTCAGCCGCGGGAGGCGACGGGGCCGGCTGCGGCACGCCGCCCGGCCACCGCGGCCCCGCCGTGCCATCACGACGCAGCCGACGGCGCCGCCTTCGCACCCGGCACCGCAACGGACGTGATCAGCTCTCCCGTACGTCCGCGGATGTCGATGCGGACCGGCAGCGTGCGGCGCCGCACGCTGGTCCCGCCGGGCCCGGCCGAGTGCGCCCGGCCCAGCACCTCTGTCACCGCCATGACGAGCGCCGTCGTCACGGCGTCCTCGGTGATCGGCCCGATGTCGTCCCCGAGCCAGTGCAGGACGAGTGCCCACTCGCCGTTTCGGGTCCCCGTGCGGGGCTGGGTGGGCTCCGCGTTCAGACCGAACTCAGCGAGGGCCTCGATCAGCGACTCCACGTCCTGGCCGTCGAGGTGCTGGAAGTTCTCTTCGATGAGCAGCTGTGTCATGAGCGTTCCCCCATGTGGTGGTCGGTCGGACGCGGACTCGGACGGCGCCTGCCGGACGTCGCCCTACGACGATGCCGCGCCAGGGGCAGTCCGGCCCGACGGCCGGGCTCCCCTGACGATCGATCAGTGCTTCTGATGGCATGGACGGTCGTTCCGGCCCACCCGGTTGCCGCCGCCGGACATCTTGACGCGTTCCGTACGCACGGACGGCCACACGTCGCCACCGCGGGCCGCCGGACGACAGCACGACGGCACGACGGCACGACGAGGCGGCCCCGGTGCACGGATTCCCCGGCACCGGGGCCGCCTCGTGCGCTGAGCGGGGCTCACGCGCTGAGCGGGGCCGCGTCATGCGCTGAGCGGCGGTGATCCGGGCAGCGTCGCGCCCGCCGGGTGCCCCGTCACGCGCCCCGTCATGTGCCGTAGGCATGGGCGCCATGGCGTCTACGCCGAATCGTCGACTGCGTCATCGGCGCCCAACTCGCCTTCCCCGCCCCATACTCTGGCTCCCGCCGATGCGGACGCATCGTGTGTCACAGGGGAGGATTTCGTGAAGTCGCTCATGGCAAGGGCCCGTTGGCTGGGCACCGCGGCATCGGTCGGCCTGCTGCTGACCACCGGAACCGGGGTCGCCACCGCACAGCCCGCCACCACCACGGCCCCCCAGGTCGTCCCGGTGGGGTACGCGTACCCGACGACCGCCGTCACCCCGGACGGCACGAAGGCCTACGTCGGGGTGACCGACGACCCCCGCGGCACGCCCGCGGTCAAGGTCGTCGACACCCGGACCGGCGGGATCACCGCCCGACTCACCCTTTCCACCGCCGCGAACTCCTTCGTCGGCGCGCTGGCGATGAGCCCCGACGGCACGCGGCTGTACGCGACCGTGGGGGCGCAGCACCTGGTCACCATCGACACCGACAGCGATACGGTGGCCGCCGACGTCCTGCTCCCGGTCCAGCCGCACCCCGACGGCTACGTGGACGGCTCACCGAGCTCCCTCGTGGTCAGCCCGGACGGCGCCGGCGTCTACCTGGCCCAGAACGGGCCACGGCAGCGCTGGGGCTTCCAGCCCGCCCGGGTCCTCGCATACTCGACCGCCACCGGTACCTTCACCGCCTCCGTCGGCGTCACCGACTTCAGCGTCGGTTCGATCGTCCTGCGCCCCAACGGCCAGGACCTGTACGTCACCACCGGAGCCGGCCTGGTCCACCTGGCCGCCACGCCCACCTCGCTCACCACCGTCCGCACCCTCACCGCCGGACACGGCACCTCCGGCGGCGCGGTGCTCAGCCCCGACGGCAGCACGCTGTACGGCCTCGGCGGCTACGAGAGCGACTACCTCGTCGACACCGAGACCGATACCGTCACCGAGAACTTCCACTTCGCACCGGGCAACACCGACCTCCGCTACCCGGTCGTCAGCCCGGACGGGAGCCGCCTGTACTTCATCTCCAAGTCGACCGTCTTCGTCGCCCCGGGCGGACCCACCCCTCCCGGCTACCACTACGACAGCGTGATCCTCTCCTACGACACCGAGGCCCACGCGCTCGTCCCCGCCGAGACGGTGAACCCGCAGAAGGTGGAACTCGCCACCGGCCTGGCACTCGCCCCGGACGGCCACACCTTCTACCTCGGCGGCAACACCTACCCCGGCGGCGTTCCGGGCATCGTCGCCAGCCTGGAGATCATCGGAAACTGACGGCCAGTCAATTTTTAGGCGGGTGCCCGGCCCTCGACGATCCGCCGGATCTCGCGCGCCAGGGTGTCGGGGTCGCTGGTCGGCACCAGATGGTCGGCGTCGGCCGCCAGTACGTGGCGGCCGGCATCGGCCCGGCCGACGCGGTAAGCATGGGAGGCGTTCACGGCCTCCCGGACCTTCGAGCCCATGCCGGTCGAGGTCCGGACGGCCGAGACCACCGTGAGCGGGATGCCGCCCAGGGCCGGCGGGTTCTCCTTCATGGCGGTCAAGTCCGCCACCACCGAGCCGAGTTCGGCCCCCCGGGTGCGGATGGTGGAGACGGTGAACCCCTCCTCGCGCATCTCGGCCGCGGCGTCCGCCGGCAGGGCTTCGAGCATCGGCCGGAAGGCCCGGGCCAGCAGTCCGGTGCGGGCCAGCAGCATGCTGACCGCCTGCCCGATCCGCTCCTGGCGGCGCACCGAGGGCGCGAACACCAGGTCGCAGGACTCGTCCGTCGGGTCGGCCAGCACCAGGCCCGCGATCCGCTCGGGGCGGGCCGCGGCGGCGATCCGGACGATCGGCCCGCCCCAGCTGTGCCCGACCAGGACGAACGGCCCGGGGCCGAGGCCGCCGAGGTGGTCGAGCAGGTCGTTGAGGTCCTCGGCGAGGCGGCGCAGCGGGCGCGGCGCCGGGTCCGGCGCGCTGCGGCCGAGCCCGCTGCGGTCGTACGCCACCGTCGCCGCGACCCCGTCCAGCCGGAGCTGCACCGGCGCCCAGTACGAGCGGCTGGAGGCGAGCCCGCCTTCCAGCACGACCGTCGGCACGCCCTCGCCGCCGGGCCCCGGCCGCCGCATGTAGAACAGCTCCCGGCCGTCCCGTGTCCGCGCCCGCCCCGGCTCACCCTGACTGTGCATCCCCGGCACCGCCCTCACCCTCGACCAGCCATCAAGTTTGGTTAGCCTAACCTCACTTCCCCGGTGATCGCGACCACCCTCGGCCGACCTGCGAGGCGGCGGGCGGCGGCGGGGTCGGTCAGTGGTCGGCCGCCGTGCCACCGGCCGGACCAGGGCGGCAGCCTGTGACCTGGGGTCACAGGATGACCGCCTGTCTGGCTGGCCGCGAGGGCCGTCCGCAGGATGGCCGCATCGGACTCCTGCCCTCCCGTCGCGGCCGCTTCCGCCTGCCGTCCGAAGGCCCGGCCGCTCCCTCGCACGACAAGGTGGTGATCGCTGTGAGCAGCATCTCCGACCCGCCCCGACCCGAACAGGCCGAGGACGTCCCGCCCCTGGCGCCGGCCCAGGCCTTCGACCGGTGGCGCTACGCGGGAGTGTTCCTCCTGCTGTTCCTGTTCGGCACGGAGACCTTCCTGGTGTCGCCGCTGCTGCCGACCATCGCGGACTCGGTGCACACCACCGAGGCGGCCGCCGCCTCCAGCGTCACCGCCTACGTGCTGGTGTACGCCGTCGCGGCGCCCTTCCTCGGGCTGCTGAGCGACCGGTTCGGCCGCCGCCGCACCCTGGTGGCGGGCACCCTGCTGTTCGTCGTGTCCAACGCGGCGGCCGCCCTCTCCACCGGGCTGACGCTGCTGGTCGTCTCCCGCGCGGTGGCCGGGCTGGCGGCGGCCGCGGCCGGGCCGGCGATCTGGGCGCACATCGCCGAGACCGCGCCGGAGGCGGTGCGCGGGCGGGCCCTCGGCCTGGGCATGGCGCTGTTCTCCTGCGGCCAGGTGATCGGCGTGCCGCTCGGCGGCTTCCTCGCCGGACTGGCCGGCTGGCGGTCGGCGTTCTGGGCGCTGACCATCGGCACCGCGGCGGCCGTGCCGCTGCTGCTGAGCCAGGTCCAGCGCCGCTCGGCGCAGGCGGCCGCGCCGCAGGTGGGGGCGGTCCGGGCGATCCTGGCGGGCTGGGCCGACCCGACGCTGCGGCGCGCCCTGCTGGTCAACACGGTGTTCAACACGGCCAACCTGGGCGCCTACACCTTCCTCGGCGCGGTGCTGGTGCAGCGCTTCGACCTGTCGGTGCAGGCCCTGGGTCTGGTGGGCGTGCTGGTCGGTGCGGGCAGCCTGGTCGGCTCGCTGCTGGGCGGCCGGCTCGGGGACCGGGCCAGGACCGCCGGACGCTCCGACCTGCCGATGCTGCCGCTGTGGGGCGTGCTGCTGGCGGCGGGCGTCGCGCTGGCGGCCAAGGGGCCCGGCCTGGTCCTCGCCCTGGCCGGCGTGGTGGTGTGGTTCCTCGCCTCCGGAGGCTTCGTGACGGACCAGCAGACGCTGGCCGGCACCATCGCCCCGGAGCTGCGCGCGACCTCCAGCGCGTGGCTGACCTCGACCATGTACGCGGGCACCGGCCTCGGCGCCTGGGCGATCGGCACCTTCGGCAACGTCACGGACGGCACCCTGCTGATCGGCACCGGGCTCGCGCTGGTGGCCGCCCTGGGCGCGCTGGCGGTCAGCCTCGGCCTGCGCCGGTCCGCCGCATCGGGCGCCTGAGGCCCCGCCGCATCGGGCACCTGAGGCCCCGCCGGAACGACCGGGATGCCCGGCAGGGCCGGCGGCTCAGCCGACCCGGCGCTCCCCCTCCACGCCGCCGACCGCGCGCAACGGATGATCGACGAGTTCGGTCATCCGCGCCCGGTCGGCGGCGCCGTGCGGGGTGAACAGCAGCACCGTCGCGGTCGGGTCGTCCACCGGGTGGAAGGACGACAGCGTCAGCCGGACCGGTCCGAGCCCGGCCGGCTCGACGGTGACGGTGCGGACGGTCAGCTCCGCCACCGAGTGGCAGCCCCACCAGTGCCGGAACTCGGGCGCGTCCTCGTCCAGGTGCCGGTAGACCTCGCCGGTGCGGGGGTCGGCCAGGGCGGGGCCGGCCTGCGCCCGGAACTGCTGGAAGACGTTCATCGCGAGCGGCTCCCAGTCGCGGAACACGGCCCGCACCCGGTGGTCGGCGGCCATCACCCACATCAGGTTGCGCCGGTCCGCGGGGACGAACTCGGGCGAGCCCCAGAGCGCGACCCAGGCGGCGTTCCAGCCGAGCAGGTCGAAGTGGCGGTCGAGCAGGACGGCCGGGCTGGTGGGCCAGGAGTCCAGGACCGGCCGGATGGCCTCGGCGAGCCGGTCGGCACCGTCCTCCGAGGCGGCGGCCGCCGTCGGCTCGTGGTAGCCGGCCAGGCGCATGGCGTGCCGCAGCCCGGCCGCGTCCAGCCGCAGCACCCGGGCGATCGCCTCCAGCACCTGCCGGGAGGCGGTGACCCGCCCCTGCTCGACCCAGGTGTACCAGGCCAGGCCGACGCCGGAGAGGGAGGCGACCTCCTCGCGGCGCAGACCGGGGGTGCGGCGCCGGGTGGTGGCGGTGAGGCCGACGTCGGAGGGCTTGAGGAGCTCGCGATGGGCGCGCAGGAAGGCGCCGAGTTCCCTGCCTGCGGGGGGAGTTGACACGGTTGGCTCCTCGGCCCTGGTCGGTGCCGTCGAATGCGGGGGTGTGGGCTGCCACCAGCGTAGACGCAGCCCGCCGCCCACCCCAGGGGTGAGCGGCGGGCTACACATGTTGTTAACGAGACGTCAGCTGCCACAGCCGGACGGGCATGTGGCTGACGTGGCCGCGCTCCTGCTGCCGGCGCCAGGCGCTCTCGCCGACCGCGCGGAAGAAGGCGGGCCGCTGCTGCGCCGGCACCGCGCGGCTGTAGTAGTCCCCGAAGGTGGCGGCGTGGAAGTGCTCGTACTGGGCGGCGCCGTCGACGGTGACCACGGCGTCGCGCTCCAGGTGGCCGGCCACCGCGAGGTGCGGGCCCACCACCGCCGCGAGTTCGTCGACGGTCCTGGTCCGGGTCGCGATCGGCAGCACCCCGGCGCGTTCCAGGACGCCGGGCACCTCGTCGTACGGGGTGCCGAGGGCGACCAGGGCGTCGCGGACCAGCTCGTCCTCACCGCCGAGGCCGCGCTCGTCCCGGGCCGGGTGGTAGGTGGTGAGCAGGAAGCGGCCGCCGGGGGTGAGGTGGGCGCCGGCCCAGGCGAAGATCCGCTCCTCGTCCGGGTACAGCCAGTGCAGCACCGAGGTCTGGGTGATCAGGTCGGCCCGGAACGGCAGCGGCTCGGGCACGGTGAGGTCGGCCCGGTGCAGGGCGACCCGCTCGCCGTAGGGCTGGAGCCGGGCGGCGGCCTCGGCGATGCGGTGCTCGGAGCGTTCCAGGCCGACGGCGCGCCGCAGGGAGGGGAAGCGCTCCAGGGCCTCCTGGAGCAGCTGGCCGATCCCGCTGCCGAGGTCGATCAGGGATTCGGGGGCTCCGGTGACCTGGTCGAGCACCCAGTCACGGTCCTGGACCTGGCGCAGCCGGCTGGCGTCGGCGTACCCCGCGAGGGTGCGGGCCTGGATCTCGACGGCGGACGTGCTCACGGCTGGTTCTCCTCCACGGTGGACGGCTGCTCGGTGGACGGCTGTGCGGTGGACGGCTGGTCGGTAGCTGGCTGCTCCGCGGCGGACGGCTCCACGACGGCGGGCTGCTCCGCGACACCCTGGTCGACCAGCTTCAGCAGCCGCTCGCGGGCGGCGCTCTGGTCGTAGCGCTTGAAGAGGTTGATCCGGTTGCGGGCCAGGTCGCCCCGGTGCACGTACTCGTAGAGGTCCTGGCGCTGGCCGAAGCCGTCGCCGGTCAGCTCCCAGGCGATCCGGAAGAGCCGGGCCTTGCGTTCGGCGTCGATGTCCCGGCCGCGCATGTAGCGGTCCAGGTGCGGGCGCAGCCGGGGGTTGGCGAGGTCGCCGGCGGTGGGCTGGATGAGCAGCCCGGAGGCGCCGATCTTGCGGACGATCTCGACCGCGCTGCCGGCCACCTCGGCCGACCAGACCCGGGAGGCCGCCGTGTCGCCGGGGGCGAACAGGCCGCCGTCGGTGAGGCCGCCGCGCGCCTCGGCGGCGTCGAGGAAGTACTCGGTCAGTTCGGCGTACCCGGCGAGACGGCCCAGGTCCTCCTGGATGTTGCGGAAGCCGTCCACGCCGATCGACTCGGCGACCAGGGTTGCGCTGGCCAGCAGGGTCCGCAGCCGCTCGCGGTAGCGGATGTGGCCGACGTAGGCGCTCCAGGCGTTGATCCGGCCGAGGCCGGTGCGCGCCAGGTTCGCGTCGCGCAGCAGGAAGACGCGGTCCCAGGGCACCAGGACGTCGTCGAAGAAGAGCATCGCGTCCTGCTCGTCGAACCGCGCGCCGAGCGGGTGGGCGTGCCCCCAGGAGGCGCTGCCGAGCGGTTCGCGGGCGAGGGTGATCAGGCCGGGGGTGTTGAGCGGCAGGGCGAACCAGGTCACGAACTGCTCGCCCCGGCCCTCGGTGAACGACGCCGAGAGGTAGACCAGCACCTCGTGGGCGATCGGGGCGAGCGTGGTGAGCTGCTTGGCGCCGCGCACCACGATGCCCCGGTCGTTCTCCTCCACGACGCGCAGGGCGAGGTCCGGGTCGTCCAGCGGGTTGGCGGAGCGATCGATCTGCGGGTCGCCGAGGGCGTGCGAGAGGACCAGGTCGTTGCTCGCGCAATGCCGGTACCACGCCTCGGCGTTGGCGCCGAAGCGCGGGTCGGCGCCGGCCAGCCGGTGCCGGAAGTCGTAGACGCCGACCGCGATCGAGGCCATGAAGGCGGGTGAGCGGCCCTGCTGTCCGAGTGCCTCGGCGTGCCACAGCTCGGCGCTGCGGCGCTGGAGCCGCAGGTCCTCCAGGGTGCGCGGGGGCTGGTAGGCGCGGGCCAGCCGCAGGCCGCTGTCCGGGTCCTCCCAGGTGAGCAGGTCGCGGTGGGCCGGGTCGTGCTGGAGGTCGATCAGGCGGGCCAGTTCGTCCACGGCCGGGCGGAACGCGGGGTGCTCGGCGGGGTTCGCGATGCGCTTGCCGTCGAGGTAGAGCTCGCGGCCGTCGTCCAGTTCGGCCCGGTACCGGTCGCCGGTCAGCAGGCCGCGGGCGGTGGCGGGTGCGCCGCGGCCGGTGATGGTGCCCAGCAGTGTCATGCGCCAACTCCGTTTGATGTCAAGGGTTCAAGGGTTCAAGGGTTTCGGGTCGATCACGCGGTACCGGCCGTCGTGGTAGAGCAGCGGGTCGCCGTCGCCGCGGTCCGCGGCGGCGACCCGGCCGACCAGGATGGTGTGGTCGCCGCCGGGCAGGGTGCCGTGCAGCCGGCAGTCGAACCAGGCCAGGGCGTCGTCGACGAGCGGGGCACCGGTGACGGCCGTGCGCATCGGCACCGCGGTGAAGCCGCCGAGCGCGCGCCCGGCCCCGGGGGTGGCGAAGCGCCGGGCCACCGCCGACTGGCCGTCCGTCAGGACCGAGAGGCCGAACCGTCCGGCGGCGCGGGCCGCGGCCACGAGCGGGCTGTGGCGGCTGACCGCGACGGTGACCAGCAGCGGGTCGAGGGAGAGGGTGCTGAAGGAGGAGACCGTCTTGGCGAAGACCTCCTCGTCCGCGCGGGTGGTGACCACCGCGACCCCGGTGGTCCAGCCGCGGGAGGCGGCCCGGAAGGCCTCCTCGGTGGCCTTCGCCGTGGTCACGGCCGCCGCGGGGCCGCTCATCGCAGCCCCACCCGGTAGGCGCGCAGCCACTCGTCGACCTGGACCAGGTGGTCGAGGCCGCCCACCGGGTTCGGCGCGGTGCGCGGGCTGGGCAGCGGGCGGCCCTCGGCGAGCAGCCGGCGGACCAGCTCGCGGTCCACCAGCTCGAAGACCGGCGCGTTCGGGTCGGCCAGCAGCTCGTGCGCCCGGGCGGTGAGCACCTCGGTGTAGCGGACGGCCGGGGTGGAGGGGTAGCCGCTCTTGGGCCGGTCGGCGACCTGCGGCGGGAGGAGGTCCCGGACGGCGTCCCGGAACAGGCCCTTGGCCCGCCCGTCCGGCGCCTTGAGCGCCCACGGGACGTTCCACAGGTACTCCACCAGGCGGTGGTCGCAGAACGGCACCCGCACCTCCAGGCCGACCGACATCGACACCCGGTCCACCCGGTCCAGCAGCGGGGGGAGCCAGCGGGTGAGCGCGAGGTGGAAGACCTCGCGGATCCGCGCGTCGGCGGCCGACTCGCCGGGCAGGCGCGACACCTCGCCGAGCGAGCGGTGGTAGGCGGCGGTGGTGTACTCCTCGGGGCGCACCTCGGCCCGGACGTCCGGGCGCAGCAGGTCCGCCGGCGTGGCCTTGCCGTGCAGCCACGGGAAGGTCGGCGCGGCGACGGCCTGCGCGTCGTGGAAGTACGGGTAGCCGCCGAAGATCTCGTCCGCGGCCTCGCCGGAGAGCGCGACCGTGGAGCGCCGCCGCACCTCGCGGAAGAGCAGGTGCAGCGAGGCGTCCATCTCGCCCCAGCCGGGCCGGTCCCGGGCGCGCAGGACGGCGTCGCGGGCGTCCAGCAGGTCGTCGTCGGGCACCAGGACGGTGGTGTGCAGGGTGCCGATGTGCTCGGCGGCGGCCTGCACGTACGGGGCGTCGAGGGTGGTCCGCCAGGCGTCCGGGGTGCGGTCGGTGCTGCCGGGGAAGTCCACCGAGAAGCTGGCGATCTTCCCGTGGCCGGCCCGCTCGCGGGCGGCCGCGGCCAGCGCGGTGACGGCGCTGGAGTCGACGCCGCCGGAGAGCAGGGTGCACAGCGGCACGTCGCTGATCAGCTGCCGCTCGACGGCGTCGGCGAGCAGGTCCCGGACGGTGCCGCGGGTGGTCGCGGCGTCGTCCCGGTGCTCGGCCGACTCCAGCCGCCAGTAGCGGAGTTCGCGGGTGGCGCCGCGGCCGACGACCACCAGGTGGCCGGGCCGGACTTCGTGCAGCCCGCGGAACAGGCCGTGGCCGGCGCTCGGCGCGGCGGGCAGCGCGAACAGCTCGGCGATGCCCTCGGTGTCCAGTTCGGCGCGGAACAGCGGGTTCGCGAGCACCGCCTTGGGCTCGGAGCCGAACAGCACCCCGGTGGCGTGGGCGTGCCAGTACAGCGGCTTGATGCCGAGGTGGTCGCGGACCAGCAGCAGTTCCTCGCGCGCGGCGTCCCACAGGGCGTAGGCGAAGATGCCGTTGAACCTGGTCGGCGCGTCCTTGCCCCACTGGAGGTGGGCCCGCAGGACCACCTCGGTGTCGGAGCGGGTCCGGAAGACGTGCCCGAGGGCCTCCAGTTGCGCGCGCAGCTCGCGGTGGTTGTAGAGCTCCCCGTTGTAGCAGAGGACGGCGCCGGCGTCGGGCCCCGGGCGGTCGGCGAGCGGCTGGGCCCCGCCGTCCAGGTCGATCACGGACAGCCGGCGGTGGCCGAACGCGGCGTGCCGGGAGAGCCAGACGCCGTCCGCGTCCGGGCCGCGGCAGGCCAGGGTGGCGGTCATCTCCCGGACCGTCCGCGCCTGGTGGCGCAGGTCGGTGTCCCAGTCGATCCAGCCGGTGACACCGCACATCTCAGGACTCCCCCGGTTCGTCGTTGGCGGCGGGCCCGGCTGCGGCGCTCGACTCCCAGCGGCAGCCGTGGCCGGTCGGGCCGTTGGTCAGGCGGTGCGCGGGCCGGTAGCCCTTGGCGCGGATGTTGGCGGACAGCGCCTCGGTGCAGTAGGTGCAGGGCGAGGCGAGGGTCAGCTGGACGCCCGAGCGGCGGGCCTTCTCCCGGTAGTCCCAGATCGCACAGTGCGTGATGGTGAGCGCCGCGTGCTCGGCGCCGGGCGGCTCCTCGTCGTCGAACTCGTACTCCGAGCCGTACAGTTCGGCCTGCCGGGCGATCCGGTGGATCGGGTCGGCGGCGCCCCGGCCGTGGTCGGGTTCGACCTCGCGGTGCACCTCGGCATTGGACCGCGCCCAGTCCCCCAGCCCCTCCTCGCCGTAGCGGCGCACGAGGAAACGTTCCATCAGCGCCTGGTCGCGGAAGAACACCCGCTGCCACTCCGGGGCCGGGGCGTCCGGCGCGGGGAGGTCGGCGAAGAGCTCGGACTGCAGCACGAACCAGTCGGTCAGGTGCAGCCCGTTCCCGCGCGACACCAGGTACCGCGTCAGGCCCGCCTCTGCCTCGTGCAGCCGCTGGCGCCAGAGCGCGGATCGCTCGGCGTCCGACATCGCGCGGTACGGGGACCTCGGCTGCTCCGCGCCGGGGCTCCGGTGGCTCGCGGCGGCCAGCACCGCCGTGCGCGGGCCGGCGTCGGCACCCGCCGCACCGGTGGAACCGGTCGGACCGCCGGTCCTGTCGGACACACCCCCCATCGGGCCATCTCCCTTCGGCTGGACGATCCTTCGGACCGTCGTGTGGTGGTCGTTTCCCGCCACGCTACGGAGCGGGCCAGGCGCCCCGGTAGCCCCGAACGGCGCCGCTCAGGGCGCCGATCGTCGCCTCGCGCATGCTCCGAAGGTCACCTGCGGGAGGCGGCCGGAACACGACGGAGGGCGGGCCCCGCGTGCTGCGGGGCCCGCCCTCCGGAGGGTGGTGACGAAGATGTGCTGGGACGAACAGGGCGGGTCTGACAATTCGCGTCGGATCAGCGCGCGGCGTTGGGCGCCCGGCTGGGCGTGCCGGCGAAGCGTCCTCGTACTGGGCCGTACTTGGACGTTTCGCCGGTGCGTCCAGCCGGGATGCCCGGCGTCGCGCGCCCGGCGGGAATTGTCAGACCCGCCCTACCCGGCGAGGCCGTGCCGGTGGGCGTAGAGCGCGGCGCGCAGCCGGTCGGGCTGCCCGATCTTGCGCATGGCCTGGGTGAGGTGCTTCTTCACGGTCGCCTCGGCCAGGGCGAGTTCCCGCCCGATCTCGGCGTTGCTCAGCCCGAGCCCGAGCTGGACCAGCACCTCGTGCTCACGATCCGTCAGTCCGGCGTGCTGCGGCGGCAGTTCGCCGACGTGCTGCGGGGGCGCCGCCGCGTGGGTCCGGGCCGGCGGCGGCGCCGGCAGGAACACCGACCCGCCCGCCGCGGCGAGTTGGACGGCGCTGATGATCCGGTCCTCGGCCAGGTCGAGCGGGAAGCAGCCGCTGGCCCCGGCCAGCAGCATCCGGCTCGCCTCGGCGGTCGACTCGGCCCGGCGCAGCAGCAGCACCCGGGCGTCGGGCGCCGCGTCCGGGCCGCGCAGCGCCACCACGACGGCGAGGTCGGCCTCCAGGCTCGCGCCGCGGCCGAGCAGGATGACGTCGGGGGCGACCCGGCGCACGGCGGCCACCGCGCGCAGCGGGTCGCCGGTGGACCCGACCACGGCCAGTCCGGGCACGGTCGTCAGCACGCTGCGCAGCCCGGCGCTGGCCACCGAGTGCCGCTCGACCAGGAACACCCGGGCGTCGGCGGTGCGGTCGCGGTCCTCCTCCACGCACATCGGATGGCCGCACCCGCAACCGGTGGCGGTCGGCCCGACCGACGGTGGCGGCGTCACCGTCTCCGCCAGCAGCTGGTGACCGGCGATCAGGTCGAGCGGGTTGTCGATCTCGGCCTGCGCCGGGGGCGCGGCGTGCACCGGCGGCGCGCCCGCGGCGGGGGCGTCCACCAGGGTGGCGCCGCCGCAGGCACCGCGTCGGGCGGGAATCCGGCGGCCGCGCGGGCCGGCCGGGACGGCGAGCTTGCTCACTGCTGCCATCGCGCACCCCCGGGGGCGGAGGCAGGGCGTCTGAGGTACGGCATGGCGATACGGTCCCCTTGCTGGTGGCGGGCCGGCCCGGTGGGCACGGGTGCTGCGGCGAGGATCCGTCGAGGACGCGCACGGGCGTCGGCTGCGGAATCCGGGACTGGGGAGGGGCGCCGACCGCAGCGGCTGGGAACGGGGCGGTCAGCGCGCAGCGCGCGGGCGACAGAGCTCGTCGAAACACCGTCGGTGCCACGAGCCGCCGATCCCGACCAGGGTGATGTCGGTCCGCCGAATAGCCATGCGGGGAACCCTAGGTCCGGTTCCTTGTGCAGGTCAAGGACGGAACCGGGGCTCGGCGTCCTGGGCAGTGGCGGTCCTGACACTCCGGATGCTGTGACCAGGAGTAACAGCATCAAGTGCTGACTGGCTGTCCGGGCCACCGGTCCGCAACGCTCCTTCAAGCGGCCGCAGCTGCCGGAGCGGCACCGACGTCCCCCGTCCCACGGACCGCCCGACCCGTGCTCCGGCACCCGATCCCGCCCGGACGCGGCATCCGCCCCCCGGCGAACGGCCCGTCCCACGGCCCCGGTCCGGCGGTCCAGCACCCCGGACGCCGCCGGTGACTGCTGGTCACCACCGGCGACCGTCCCGAACCGCTCCCCGACCCGCTCCCGAACCGCCCCTCCCGGAAGGACCACCAGCCCCATGCCCGCCCCGCCCAACCGGCCCGCCGCCGGCCAGTCCGGCGCCACGCCACGGAGGGCCGGGTGACCCGCTTCCTGCTGCGCCGCCTCCTGCTGGCCGTACCGACCCTGCTCGGCGTCACCGCCGTCGTCTTCGCGACCGTCACGCTCGTCCCCGGCGATCCGGTGGCCCTCTTCCTCGGGCCGGGCGCACCGCCCGAGGCCCGCCGCGAGCTCTCCGAACGGCTCGGCCTGGACCAGCCGTTGCCCGTCCGCTACGCCTCCTGGCTCTGGCACGCGCTCACCGGCGACCTCGGCACCTCCGTCTCCGGCCAGCGCCCGGTCGCCGACCTGCTGCTCCCGGCGCTCGGCCAGACGCTGACCCTGACCGCGGCCGCCTTCCTGCTGGTGCTGGTCGGCGGGGTGGCGCTGGGCGCCGTCGGCGCGCTGCGCCCGCGCGGCCCCGGCGGGCGGATCTCCGGCACGCTGTCCGCCCTCGCGGTCTCCGCCCCGCAGTACTCGGTGGCCCTGCTGCTGATCGCCGTCTTCGCCGTGGGCCTGCGCTGGCTGCCGGCCGGGGGCACGCACGACGTGTTCGGCTCCGGCGGCCTGCCCGACCTGGCCCGCCACCTGATCCTGCCGGCCGTGGCCGCCGCGCTCGTCCCGCTCGGGCTCACCGCCCGGGTGTTCCGGGCCGCGCTGGGGGGCGTGCTGGCCGGCGAGCTGGCCGACTCGCTGCGCGCCCGCGGCCTGCGCCCGGCCACCGTGCTGCGGCACTGCGTGCACAACGCCTCGCCGGCGCTGCTGACCATCGGCGGCCTGCAACTCGCCTACCTCCTGGAAGGGGTGATCTTCGTGGAGACCCTGTTCGCCTGGCCCGGCGTCGGCCGGCTGCTGTACGACGCGCTCACCTCCCGCGACCTGCCCCTGGTGCAGGGCGGGGTGCTGGTGGTGGCGGTCGCGTTCGTCGGCGTCAACATCCTCGTGGACGCGGCGCACGCGGCGATCGACCCGCGAGTAAGGAACTGATGTGACGTCACGTGTCCTCAGCCGGGGCAACCTCGGCCTGACCGTCCCCGCCGCCCTCGCGGCGCTGCTGGTCCTGCTCGCGCTCGCCGCGCCACTGGTCGCCCCGTATGACCCGGCCGCCGGGCGGCTGGCGGACCGGCTGCTCGACCCGGGCAGCCCCGGCCACCTGCTCGGCACCGACGGCCAGGGCCGCGATCTGCTCAGCCGGCTGATCTGGGCCGGGCGCGCCTCGCTCACCGGCGGGCTCGTCCCGGTCGCGGTGGCCGCCGTCGTCGGCACCCTGCTCGGCGTCGTGGCCGGGCTCGGCGGCCGGATCACCGAACAGGCCCTGCTGCGCCTGCTGGACGTGCTCTACGCCTTCCCCGGGGTGCTGCTGGCGATCGCCATCGCCTCGCTGCTCACGCCCGGCCTGGGCGCGACCGTGCTCGCGCTGTCGGTGGTGCTCACCCCCGCGGTGGCACGGGTCGCGTTCACCGAGACCCGGCGCGTCCGGGCCGCCGAATACCTGGTGGCCGCCCGGGTCAGCGGCGCCGGCTGGGGGTCGCTGGTCCTGCGCCAGGTCGCCCCGGTGGTGGCGCCGGTGGTCCTGGTGTACGCGTCCTCGCTGGTCGGGCTGGCCATCATGTACGCCGCCGGGCTGTCCTTCCTCGGGCTCGGGGTCGCCCCGCCCACCGCCGAGTGGGGCGCGATGCTGGAGGAGCTGCGGCCCTCGCTGCTCACCCACCCCTGGGTGGCGGTGCTGCCGGCCCTGGTCATCATCGCCGTCTCGGTCGTCTTCAACACCCTCGGCGAGACGCTGCGCACCCGCGTCGGCGACACCGGCGCCCTGCTGGCGCACGCCGCCCCCGCCGCCGCGAGCCGGTCCACCGACCAGTCCACCGACCGCTCAGCCGACCGCTCGGCCGACGGCTCGGCCCGGCCGGGAGCCGCGAAGCGGGTGGGCGCATGAGCACGCTGCTGGAGATCAACGGCCTGACCGTCGAGTACCCCGGCGGGGTCCGGGCCGTCGACGACGTCTCCCTCACCCTGCCCGCCGGCCGCTCCCTGGTGCTGCTCGGCGAATCCGGCAGCGGCAAGACCACCGTCGCCCGCACAGTGCTCGGGCTGCCGGGGCACGGCGCCGCCGTCACCGGAGGCATCCGGCTCGCCGGGACGGACCTGCGGGCGCTCGGCGAACGCGCACTGGCCGACGTCCGCGGCCGGCGGATCGGCTACGTTCCGCAGGACCCGACCGCCTCGCTCGACCCGCTGCGCCGGATCGGCCCGCAGCTCGCCGAGGTGCTGCGGCGGCACGGGATCGCCGCCGACCGCCGGGCCGCCCGCGCGGCCGTCCCGAAGCTGCTCGCCACCGCCGGCATCCCGGACCCGGAACGCGTCGCCCGGGCCTACCCGCACGAGCTCTCCGGCGGCCTGCGCCAGCGCGCCGCCATCGCCGTCGCGATCTGCTGCGGCCCGGAACTGCTGATCGCCGACGAGCCGACCACCGCGCTCGACGCGCTGATCCGCGGGCGGATCCTCGACCTGTTCACCACCCTGCGCGCCGACTGCGGCATCGCCCTGCTGCTGGTCACCCACGACCTCGCGGCGGCCCGCCGGATCGGCGGCACCGTGGCGGTCATGCGGGCCGGCCGGATCGTCGAACTCGGGCCCGCCGAACGGGTGCTGGGCGACCCGGAACACGCCTTCACCGCCGCCCTGGTGGCCGCCGAACCAGGAGCCCGCCGATGAACGCCGTAGCCCACACCCGGCCGGACGCCGTAGACCACACCCGCCCAGGCCCGGTCCTGGTCGTCGACGCCGTCACCAAGCGCTACGGCGACCGGACCGCCCTGGACGCCGTCAGCCTCACCGTCGCGCCGGGCGAGACCGTCGGCCTGGTCGGCGAGTCCGGCTCGGGGAAGTCCACCCTGGCCCGGCTCGCCCTCGGGGTGCTCGCCCCCGACGCCGGCAGCGTCCGCTTCGCCGGCCGCGATCCGTACCGGCTGCGCGGCCGCGCCGACCGGGCGCTGCGGGGCCGCCTCCAGTTCGTCCCGCAGGACCCGCGCGGATCGCTCAACCCCAGCCTGCGCGCCGGGGAGGCGGTCGCCTTCGCGCTGCGCCTGCACGGCACACCGCGCGCCGAACGCGCCGCGGCCGTCGCCCGGCTCTTCACCCAGGTCGGCCTGGAGCCCGCGCTCGCCGACCGCTACCCCCGGGAGCTGTCCGGCGGGCAGCTCCAGCGGGTGGCCGTCGCCCGGGCCCTGGCCACCGGACCGGACCTGGTCGTCTGCGACGAACCGACCTCCGCCCTCGACCGCAGCGTGCAGGCCCGCCTGCTCGACCTGCTGACCGATCTCCAGGAACGCACCGGCCTGGCCTACCTGTTCATCTCCCACGACCTCGCCGTCGTCCGGCACCTCGCCCACCGGGTGCTGGTGCTGCGGCACGGCCAGGTGGTCGAGGAGGGCCCGGCCGGCCTGCTCTGGGACTCCCCCGCGCACCCGTACACCCGGGCGCTGCTGGAGGCCGCCACCGGCGTCGCGTGACCCGCCGCCGAAGCTCCATACCGACACACCGCCGAACCACCGAACCCCCGCACCGCTGAACCCCCGCACCGCTGAACCTCCGCACCACCGAACCGACGAGGAATCGCCATGACGCGCACCAGCCGTATCCGCTCCAGAGCCGTCGCCCTGCCGGCCGCCGCCGTTCTGCTCGCGGCGGCGGCAGGCTGCGCCGGCTCCGACGGCGGCGGCTCCGCGGGGGCGGGCGGCGGTGACGGCCGCGGCGGCACCCTGGTCATCGGCGCCACCGGCAAACTCCCCAACCCCGACACGGTGATCGGCGGCGCCGGCTTCGAGGGCAAGCGGCTGGTCTCCTTCCAGCTCTACGAGGGCCTCACCCGGTACGAACTGCTCAAGGACACCGACAAGCCGCCGGTCGTCACCGGCGCCCTGGCCACCGACTGGCAGGTCGCCGCCGACGCCAGGACGTGGACCTTCACCCTCCGCAAGGGCGTCACGTTCCAGGACGGCACCCCGTTCGACGCCGACGCCGTGGTCTTCAACCTGGCCCGCTACCTCGACAAGAAGAGCCCCGAGTACACCGACGCCCTCGGCGCCGCCGCCGCCGAGTACGCGGGCGACATCGCCTCGTACCGCAAGACCGACGCCGACCACGTCGAGCTGGTCACCAAGGACCCCAACGGCCACTTCCCCGAGGACCTCGCGCACGTCCTGATCGCGAGCCCCACCGCCGTCCGCAAGTCCGGCTCGGCGGACTTCGCCCGGCACCCGGTCGGCACCGGCCCCTTCTCGTTCGTCTCGCAGACCGAGGGCCAGCAGATCGAGCTGGCCGCCAACAAGGGCTACTGGCGCGGCGCCCCCAGGCTCGACCGGCTCGTGATCAAGGCGCTGCCGGACGCCGCGGCCCGCACCGCCGCCCTGCGCTCCGGCGGCGTGAACTGGATCGAGTACCCGAACCCGGACGACATCGACAGCCTCAAGGCCGACGGCGTCCAGATCGCCACGAACAGCTACGACCACCTCTGGTACTGGATCCTGGACACCTCGAAGGCGCCCTGGGACAACCCGCTGGTCCGCAGGGCCGCCAACTACGCGATCGACCGCAAGGCCATCGCCGAGAAGCTGCTGCACGGCACCGCCGACCCCGCCTACCAGACCGCGCCGCGCGCCACCGCCGCCTACGACCCCGCCGGCGACGTCTACTCCTACGACCCCGCCAAGGCCCGGCAGTTGCTCGCCGAGGCCGGCGTCCCGAACGGCTTCAGCACCTCCGTCACCGTGCCCACCGGCGGCAGCGGCAACCTGCTGCCGGTGCCGATCGCCGAGGCCCTCCAGCGGGATCTCGCCGCCGTCGGCATCAAGGTCGAGCTGCGCACCACCGACTGGACCACGCTGATCGGCGCCGAGGCCAAGGGCCAGGTGGCGCTCGGCTCGGACGCCGTCGCCCAGTCCACCACGCTGTTCCAGTCCGAGGCGCTGCTCCCGCTGTTCATCGGCTCCAAGAGCCCCTTCTGGACCGGCCACTACGCCAACCCGCAGGTCGACGAGCTGCTCGCCTCCTCGGCCGCCGATGCCGACCAGGCCACCCGGCAGGCCGGGTACCGCAAGGCGCTCGCCCTGGTCACCCAGGACGCGCCCTGGCTGTTCGTGGTCAACGACCGCAATCCGCGGGCCCTTTCGCCGAGGGTCCAGGGGCTCGTGCAGCCGCAGTCCTGGTTCCTCGACCTGACCACCGTATGGGTCCGCTGACCCGCGGACACCGCCTCTCCCCCGCCCTCGCCCGCCACCGCCGAAGAGCACCGCGCACCACAGGAAGGACGGCCATCCCGATGACCGACCCGCACCGACCGCACCACCACAGCGGGACCGTCCCGCCCGGCTCCGCGCACGGCTCCGCACACACCCCCGTGCCCGCCGCGCCGCCCAAGTGGGGCATCACCCTCCCGCTGCCCGGCCTGACCATCGACCGGCACCGGTTCCTGGTCGAGCGGCTGCCCGACCTCGGCTACACCGACGTGTGGAGCGCCGAGGGCGGCGGCACCGACGCCTTCACCCCGCTGGCCGCCACGGCGGCCTGGTCCCCCTCGCTGCGGATCGGCACCGGCATCGTCCCGGTGCACACCCGCGGCCCGGCCGTGCTCGCCCAGACCGCCGCGACACTCGCCCAACTCGCCCCGGGCCGACTGCTGCTGGGCATCGGAGCCTCGGTGCCCGCGCACGTCACCGACATCAACGGCATCCCGTTCGACGAGCCGTTCAAGCGGACCAGGGACGTCCTGCGCTTCGTCACCCGGGCGCTGCGCGGCGAGTACGTCACCGGCGGGTTCGACACCTTCGACATCACCGGCTACCGGCTGCCGCACCCCCCGACCGAGCCGGTCAAGGTCATCCTGGGCGCACTGCGGCCCAACATGCTCCGGCTCGGCTTCACCGAGGGCGACGGCGCCATCACCAACCTGCTGTTCCCGCACGACGTGCCGAAGATCCTGGACGCCGTCGGCCCGCAGCCGCCCGGGAAGGAACTGGTCGTCAAGGTCTTCGTCTGCCCCACCGACGACACCGACTACGCCCACCGCGCCAGCCGGCCGTTCCTCGCCTGGATCCTCAACCGCGAGCCGTACCGCAAGTTCCACGAGTGGCTGGGCCACGGCGAACTCCTCGCCGAGACCCACCGGCTCTGGGCGGCCGGCGACCCGGAGAGCGCCCAGAAGGCGCTGCCCGACGAGGTCGTCGACGGGCTGTTCATCAGCGGCTCGCCGGAGGAGTGCCGGGAACGCATCCTCGCCTACCACCGCCCCGGTGTCACCACCATCCAGCTGTACGTGTCGCTGCCGCCCGAGGTGTTCGTCAGCCGCGCCAAGCTGCTCGACACCTTGGCCCGGCTCGGGCCGGCCGCCCTCTGACCGTCGCGCCCCACCCGTCCCCATCCCCTGTCACCCTCACGACGCTCACGACCGGAGGCGAGCCGTGCCACTCGAAATCCGCGGCGGGGTCCGCGCCGCACCCGTCCCCGGCCACACCGCGCAGGAACGCCAGGCCCTGCGCTGGGCCCCCGACGGCCGCGACCGCACCGCCGACCCCGCGTACGTCACCCGCACCGCGCGGGAGAACGAGGAGGACGGGCTGGACAGCGCCCTGGTGGTGCAGTCCAGTTCGTGGCCCGACCCGTGGCTGGTGGCCTCGTGGGCCCTGGCCGCCACCACCCGGCTGCGCATCGCGGTCGCCCACCGGGTCGGCACCACCGCGCCGACCGTCGCCGCCCGCTCCCTCGCGACCCTGGACCGCCTCTCCGGCGGGCGGGCGGCGGCCCACGTCATCATCGGCTCCAGCGACCACGACACGGCCCGCGACGGCGACCTCCTGGACAAGCAGGAGCGCTACCGCCGGGCCGACGAGTACCTCGACCTGTTCACCCGCTACCTCGCCGCCGACCAGGACATCGACCACAAGGGCGAGTTCTACACCGTGTCCGCCGCCCGGCCCGGCCTGCACCCCAGACCCGGCGGCGAGCTGCTCTCCTTCGGCGGCTCGTCACCGCAGGGCCTCGACCTGGCGGCCCGCTACGCGGAGGTGTACGCCGTCAGCCCGCTGCCGCTGCCGGACACCCGGCGGCGGATCGCCCAGGTCCGCACCGCCGCCGCCGCGCACGGCCGGACCCTGCGGATCTGGCGGCACGTCACCGTCGTCCTCGCCGACACCGACGAGGCGGCCCGCGACCGCGTCCGCCGGCTGCGCCGCGACGCCCTGCGCCTCACCTCCGGTAGCGGCGGGCCCTGGACGGAAGCCGTCCAGCTCGACCGCGACCGCGAGCGCGGCCGCTCCGACCCCTCCCGGGGCGACGAGCAGGTGGCCGCCTACATCCGCCGCTCCCTCACCGCCGCCTACGCCGGCTCCCCCGCCACCGTCGCCGCCCGCATCGGCCTGCTGCGCTCGGCCGGCGTGGACATCGTCCAGCTCGACCTCCCCGTCGAGACGGACCAGGACCGTGAGCTGCGCCGCAGCCTCGTCCGCCACCTCCGCACCGGCCTCGGCACCCCCGCCGACCGCCGCGTCTGGTGACCGGCGCCCCCGTTCGGCCGGGGCCGAGGCGATCACCGCCTCGGCCTCGGCCACGCCGGGCCCCTGACTAGATGTTGGGGTTGACCGGGCGGTCGCTGTCGGAGTGGGCCCAGCCGAACTCCTGGGTCTGCCCCATGCTCGCGTTCCGCCCCAGCGTCCAGAGTCCGTAGGAGGACCGCGGGCCCTGGTTGCCGACGTAGGTCAGGCAGGCACCGACGGCGTTGCACACGCCGCGGTCGGTGTCGAACGTCCAACGCTGCTTCGGGTCACCCCCGTTGCACCCCACCGCCGTGGCGCCCGGGCTGTCGGACGGGCCGCTCGGGACGTGGCCCGACAGACAGCGGCCGTCGTTGGTGCTGTGGATGAGGCCGTCCGGCGAGACGAACCAGAACTGGTTCCAGGAGCCGTCGCACGGGCGCAGGACGACCGGCCGCCCGTCGCCGTTGGTCTGCCGGTACTCGTCCATGCAGTAGTAGGTGCCGTTGGGGCCGCCGCTGGCCGGGCGGGCGAGCGCCACGAGGGAACCGTAGGCGTAGGGCTGCGGATTGACGGGGTCGGCCTGCGCGGCGGCGACGGGCAACGAGACGCTCAGACCGATCGCGAGTGCCAGGACTGAGACGATCTTTCGGGCGGACTTCATGAGGTCCGACACCTCCCTCTCTGACGGTGTGTCACTGCGGAATGCGGCCATCCTGGCAGCGGAGTTGAGGGCCTGGGCAGCTTTCCGAACGATCCCGAACAAACGGGAGTGTATGGATTTCGCCATTTGATTCACCTCAGTTGACAGGAACCCCCGGCGCGAAGAGGCTGTTCACGCAGGCTCGGCAGGGGGAGGACAGAGCTTTGACCTGGTCACCTATGCGCACCACAGCGGCCCGGTGCACCTGCCGGGCAGCCGAGGCCAACTCCGCTGTGACGCCAGCCAGTTCGCACTCCCTGGACGCACTCGCCGAGTCCCTCGCCCTGCTCCGGCAGGAGGCCGGCAGCCCCTCCTACTCGACCATCGTCCGGCGGATCAGCTCCGTCCGGGCAGCCCGCGGCGTCCCGGCCGGGGAACGCACACCCGGGCGGATCACCGTCTACGACTGCTTCCGCAGCGGACGCCAACGCCTGGACGTCGAACTGCTCTCCGACATCGTCCAGGCCCTCGGCGCGGACCCGGACCCCTGGCGCCGCGCCTACCGCGCCGCCTCCCGCTGATCGTCGGCTATCCGCGGCCCGAACCCGGAGCGGCCGGGCCGGCCGGGGCCGCCTCCGGCTTCGTGTGGAGGATCTCGCGGGCCTGCTCCGCCGCGCGGACGATGCTCTCGGAGACGAAGTCGACGAAGCGGGCGATGTTCTCCAGGCGGGTGGCGGCCGGGGTCTGCGGGCCGAGGACGCCGACGCCCTGCCGCGCGACCTCGACGAGGTGGGCGGTGGCGCGGGCGCTGGCCATCATCGACTGGTACCAGACGTCGTCGTCGACGACGTAGCGCTCGCGGCGGCGCTCGTCGCGCTCCCGGCGGACGAGGCCCTGGCCGTCGAGGAACGCGATCGCCTTGGAGATGGACGGCGGGCTGACCTGGAGGTGCCGGGCCAGCTCGGACGCGGTGAGGCTGCCGCTGTCGGTGAGGGTGAGGCAGGCCAGCACCCGGGCCGTCATCTTGGGCATGCCGGAGGCCATCAGGACGGTGGTGTAGGTCTCCTGGTACTCGCGCACGGCCTCGGCGTCGCGCCCGTGGGCCTGCGGGGGCGCCTCCGACCCCCGGGGCGCGGCCGGCCTGCGCCGTTGGGCGCGGCGGCGTTCGGTGGCGCGATGGGCCAGGTCGGCGCGGTAGGCGGCGGGGCCGCCGTTGCGCATCACCTCGCGCGTGACCGTCGAGGTGGGGCGGTCGAGCCGCCTGGCGATCTCCGCGTAGGCGAGGCCGTCGGCCATCCCCAGCGCGATCTGCTGGCGTTCCTGCTGAGTGAGCCTGCCTCCCGGCACCGCGATTCTCCCTTCACGCTTCCCTGAATGCCCTCACCATAGCGTTCACCCTCATTCCAGTGCAACGAAGACGGCGGCTGACGTTGCGTTAAATTCAAAGCCACTGCAACGATAATTGCGCTTTCACCTGCATCGATACCGATTTCAAGCAACGAACTTGTTGCCACTAGCCGTGAAGGCAACGTAGCGTTTCCATCATCAGAAACAACGAGCCGCAGCAGCCCGCCACCCCCGCACCCGGAAGAAGGCACCCCATGACCATCAAGCAGCCCGTCTGGACCGGCATGGTCTCCGTCGACGACACCGCCCTGGCCGTGACCGACACCGGCGGGCCCGGCCGTCCCGTGGTCTACCTCAACGGCTCCTACGCCGACCAGTCGCACTGGCGGCGCGTCATCGCCGACCTCGGCGACGGCTACCGGCACATCACCTTCGACGAGCGCGCCCGCGGCAAGTCGAAGCGCTCGGCGGACTACTCGTTCGAAGCGTGCCTGCGCGACGTCGACGCCGTCCTCACCGCGAGGGGCGTGGACCGGCCGATCCTGGTGGGCTGGTCCTACGGCGCGATGCTCGCGGTGCACTGGGCCGCCCGGCACCCGGACCGCGTCCTCGGGGCGGTGTCCGTGGACGGCGCGTTCCCGCACGAGTGGCTCGACGACGCCACCCGGGAGCAGGTCCGCAAGCTGTTCCGCCGGCTCAGCCCGCTGTTCCCGATCGCCCGCCGACTCGGCATGGCCGCGCGGATGAGCGCCGAGCAGCACGCCGAGATCAATCTTGAGATCAACGAGCTCTGCGCGCCCGCCGCCCTCGACCCGGTCTTCGACCAGGTGACCGTACCGGTCCGGTACGTGGTCGCCACGGGCGGCAACCTGGGCGGCGAAGCGAAGCTGATGGAACAGATCCGCACCAACCTCGACCCGGTGCTCGCCCGCAACCCGAACATCCGGGTCAGCACGAAGGTCGCGAGCAACCACTCCAAGATCCTGCGCAAGGACTTCCACGCCATCGCCGACGCCGTCCGCGACCTCGCCGCCACCCCCGCGAGCGTGGCCGGCTGAGCCCCGCACCGACCCGAACCGGCCCTGCGGGGTCACCGCGAAGCGCTCGCACGACGGGCGGCCGTTCGGGCGAACTTCCCTCGGAATTACCGCGTTCGGGTGACGCGCGGCCGGCCTCGCCCGCCGGGGCCGTTAGCGTGACTGACCGTCATCGGCCGTCCGGTCGGGCGGAGCTGCGCGCAGCTCGGGGGTCGGGGGAAGCCGGGGGCGGAGGCCTTCGCCGGATTCCCCACGCGCCTCCACGCGCCGCCCGCTGTCCGCTGTCCGCTGTCCGCTGTCCGCTGTCCGCTGTCCGCTGTCCGGGGACGATCCCGACACCGTGCTTCACCAGCTGGGAGGTTCTCCGCCATGCCCGTGTCGAGTCGGTACCTGAACGCCTGGGAGGGCTTCTGGCGCGACGCACCGGCGGAGGCCGGCGCGGTGATCTGGGACGCGGAGCCTGCGCTCACCGCGAGCGTGCACCTCGCGCTGTTCGACCCCTACCTCGTCGACCCGGCGCTGCCCGTCGTCGACGTCGGCTGCGGCAACGGCACCCAGACCCGCTTCCTCGCCGAACGCTTCGGCCGCGCCCTCGGGGTCGACCTGTCCACCGCCGCCGTGGAGCTCGCCCGCACCCAGCATCCGGACGGGCGGGCCGAGTTCGCCCGGCTCGACGCCACCGACCGGCAGGGCGTCCGGGAGCTGCACGCCCGGCTCGGCGATGCCAACGTGTACGTACGCGCCCTGATCCACCAGTGCGAACCGGCCGACCGCCAGCCGGTCGCCGACGCCATCGCCGCCCTGGTCGGGGATCGCGGCCGGGCGTTCGTCGTCGAGCTGTCCGCGTCGGCGAAGGCCGTCCTGGCCGGCCTCGCCCAGAGCCCGCAGGGCCCTCCCCCGAAGCTGCGCCCCGTCTTCGAGCACGGCCTCGCCCCCGCCGAGGTCGTCGACTCGGCCTTCGGCGAACTGTTTCGCACCGCCGGGCTCACCGTCCTCGCCTCCGGCGAACTGCCTTTGTTCCTCACCGAGTTCGCGCCCGACGGCAGCCGGATCGACCTCCCGTCCCACTGGCTGGTGGTGGGCGCGGCCGGCACACCGCAGAGGTGACCCGGTGGGGGCGGCCGCCGGAACCGACCGCCCCCACCGCGTCACCCCCGGGTCAGCCGGGCTCCGCGGCCCCCGCCGGCCCGACCTGGGGGTGCGTCAGTTCCGTGGCGGGGCGGTCTGCCAGACTCCGGGAATGAGACGTCAACGGATCCTGGACCAGTTCATAGCTCGGGGGCCTGCCCGGGGGCAGGCGGGATGACCGGCGACGGACCGGACCTGCCCGGGGGTGCGCGCCGGGTCCCCTACCGTGATCCCGGGCTGCCGGACCACCGGAGTCCGCTGCGCTTCCTCTGGTGGCTGGTGCGCAGGCAACGCGGCCGCGTCCTGCTCGGCTCGACCTGGGGCAGCCTGTGGATGTGCGCCCTGATGCTGCCGCCCTACCTGATGTCCAGGACGATCGACGAGGGCCTCCGGGCCCGCGACAGCGGCGCGCTGGTCTTCTGGGTGTCGGCCGTCCTCGTGGTCGGCGCGCTCATCGCCGTCCTCGGGATCCTGCGGCACCGCACCATGACCTTCGTCCGGGCGGACGCCGCGTACCGCACCGTCCAGGTCATCACCCGGCACGTCAACCGGCTGGGGACGACGCTGCCGCGCCAGGTGTCGGCCGGTGAGCTGACCCATCTCCAGGCCGGCGACATCGGCCGGATCGCGCAGACGCTGACCATCACCGGGCCCGGGGTCGGCGCGGTCATCGCCTACCTCGCCACCGCCGTCCTGCTGGTCCGGATCTCCGTCGTGCTCGCCGCGGTGATCCTCCTCGGGGTGCCGCTGCTGGCCCTCACCGTCGGCCCGTTGCTGGGGAAGCTGCACGGCGCCGAGGGAGGCTACCGCGAGCAGCAGGGGGCGCTGACGGCCCTGGCCGGCGACCTGGTCGCCGGGCTGGGTGTGCTGAACGGCATCGGCGGCAAGCCGATGTTCGCCCGGCGCTACCGGGAGCGCTCGCAGGCCCTCGTCCCGCTCGGCTACCGGGTGGCCTCGTTCACCAGTTGGGTGCAGGCGCTCGGCGCCTGCCTGCCGGTGGTCTTCCTGGCCGTGGTGACCTGGCTCAGCGCCCGGATGGCGGCCGCCGGTTCGATCACGGTCGGTGAACTGGTCTCCGTCTACGGCTACGTGGCGGCCCTGCTGGTGCCGGTCTCCGCCTTCGTCGAGGGCGCGGACGACCTGCCGCGCGGGCTGGTCTCCGCCCGCCGGGTCATCGACATCCTGGCGCTGCGGCCGGATTCGACGCGCAGCCGGACACTGACGACCCCGCCGGAGGCCCCGGCGGGGCTGAGCGATCCCGACTCCGGCCTGCTGCTGCGGCCCGGGCGGCTCACCGCGCTGGCCGCCGCCCGGCCCGAGGAGGCCCGGACCGTCGTCGAGCGGCTGGGCGGCTACACCGACTCGGACGCCACCTGGGGCGACACCAGGCTCTCCGACTGGGTGCCCGCCGAACTACGGCGCCACATCCTGGTGTCGGACGACGACGCGTACGTGTTCGGCGGCACGCTCCGCTCCGCGGTGTCGATCCGCGGCGACCGCACCGAGGAGGAGCTGCGGCGCGCCCTGCACGCCGCCGCGGCCGAGGACATCGTCGACGCCCTGCCGGGCGGCCTGGACGCGCCGCTCGACGACCGCGCCGGCAACGTCTCGGGCGGGCAGCGCCAGCGGCTGCGACTGGCCCGCGCGCTGCTGGCCGATCCCGAGGTGCTGCTGCTGGTCGAGCCCACCTCGGCGCTGGACGCGCTCACCGAGGCGGCCGTGGCGGCCCGGATCGGCGCCGTGCGCGGCGGCCGGACCACCCTGGTCGTCAGCACCTCCCCCCTGGTGCTCGGCCGCGCCGACGAGGTGGTCCACCTGGTGGACGGCAAGGTCCGGGCCACCGGCACCCACGGCGAGCTGCTCGCCCGCGACCCCGGCTACGCGGCGCTGGTGTTCCGCGGCGGCAGCGACGACCACCCGGCGAGCGCCCCTGCGGACGCCGAGGAAGGCATGGTCCGATGAGCAACCCTGACACCCCCGACGCCCCCCGCCGCCTCCCGGTCGCCGACACCGCGACGGTGCGCCGGGCCAGTTGGCGCCTGCTGGCGGACGACGGCCGGGCGATGGGCGCGATCGTCGCCCTCACCTGCCTCGCCGCCCTCGCGGGCGTCGCCGGGCCGTGGCTGCTGGGCCGCATCGTCACCCGGGTCGAGAACGGCGAGCTGACGGTCGGCCAGGTGGACGGCTTCGCCGCGGCGGTCCTGGGGTTCGCCCTCGCCCAGCTGGTGCTCACCCGCTACGCCCGCTACCTCTCCCACCGGTTCGGCGAACGCGCCCTGGCCCGGCTCCGCGAGGAGGTCGTCGACCGGACGCTCGCACTGCCCGGGCGGTACGCGGAACGGGTCGGCGCCGGCGACCTGGTGACCCGCTCCTCGCTGGACGTGGGCACCGTGGCCGCCACCCTGCGCAACGCGGCCCCGGACGTCTTCATCGCCGTCGTCCAGGTGCTGGTCATCCTCACCGCGACCTTCCTGCTCGACCCGCTGATCGGGCTCTGCGCCCTGGTGGGCCTGCCGATCGTCTGGGCGGTGAGCCGCTGGTACCTGTCCCGGGCCCGGGAGGCCTACCTCGCCGAGGGGGCCGCGGCGGGCGGGGTCACCGAGGTCCTCAACTCCACGGCCCACGGCGCCCGGACCATCGAGGCGTACGGGGTCGGGGCGCGCCAGGACGGCGTGGTCGACCGGGCCGTCGACACCGCCTACCGGGCCGGGGTGCGCACTCTCTTCCTGCGGACCGTGCTGTTCCCGGTCACCGAGTTCGCGCACGCGCTGCCGATGGCGCTCGTCCTGCTGGTGGGCGGCCTCGGCCACCTCCACGGCTCGGTGACGCTGGGCGCGGTGGTGGCGGGCGGCCTCTACATGTGGCAGCTCGTCGACCCGCTGGACCGGGCGCTCAACTGGGTCGAGCAACTGCAGCGCAGCGGTGCGTCGTTCGCCCGCATCAAGGGCGTCGGCCTGGTGTCGCAGGAGCCGCCGGCCACCGGACTGCGCCCCGCCGACGACCGGATCGAGGCCGTCGGCGTGCGGTACGCCTACACCGGCTCGCACGACGTGCTGACGGACGTCGACCTGGTGGTCCGGCCGGGCGAGCGGCTGGCCGTGGTCGGCCCGTCCGGCGCCGGCAAGTCGACCCTCGGCAAGCTGCTCGCCGGCGTCGACGCCCCGGACGCGGGGCGGATCCTGGTCGGCGGCGTGCCGGTCGCGGACCTCGCCGCGGCGGGCGAGCTGGGCAACCGCGTCGTGCTCATCACCCAGCAGCACCACGTGTTCATGGGGACGCTCCGGGAGAACATGACGCTGGCCGCCCCGGACGCCGAGGACGCGGCGGTGCTGGCCGCGCTCGCCCTGGTGGAGGCGGACTGGGTGCGCGACCTCCCGGACGGGCTGGACTCGCTCCTGGGCACCGGCGGGACCGAACTCGGCGCCGCGCAGACCCAGCAGCTCACCCTGGCCCGGGTGCAGCTTGCCGATCCGCACACCCTGATCCTGGACGAGGCGACGTCCCTGCTCGACCCGACCACGGCCCGGCAGGCGGAGCGGGCGATGGCGGCCGTGCGCTCCGACCGCACGGTCATCTCCATCGCCCACCGGCTCCAGACCGCGCACGACGCGGACCGGGTCGCCGTCATGGCGGCGGGCCGCATCGTCGAGCTGGGCACCCACGACGAACTGGTCGCCGCCGGCGGGGCGTACGCGGCGCTCTGGCGGTCGTGGAGCGGGGAGTCCTGACCGGCCGCCGCTGAGAAAGCCGCCCGGGGGCGCCTGCGGTCAGGGGGTGTCGGTGCGCTTTTCGAGCCGGGTGCCGTGGCGCAGGGTGAGCGACATCAGGTCGCTGGGGCCGTCGAGTTCGAGGCGGTGCCAGCGGCCGCGGGGGACGACCACCGCGCTGCCGGCGGGCAGCGGCACCAGCTCGTCGGCACCGCCCCCCGCGCCGTCGCCGTCCCCGCCCGCGGGTCGGAGGTAGAGCCGCGCGCCGCCGGCGAGGCAGCACACCGCCTCGTCGGCCTCCGGGTGCATCTCCCAGTGGTCGGCGTGGACGTCGGCGTCGGTCTCCACGTGGAAGGCGCCGAGGTGCCAGATGTCCGGCGCGCCGCCGGCCATCTGCCGCTCGGCGGCGCGGACTTCGCCGTCGGGGTGGAAGTGCAGGGCCGAGGCGAACAGGTCGACGGCGGTGGGCGTCATGGCGGTGTTCCTTCCGGTCAGCAATTTCTATACGCGTAAGAAAACTAACCCCACACCATCGCCGCTGTCGACCCCTGGGGAAGAATGGACCCATGCCGACCGCACCGCGCAGGACCTCGGGCCGACCGCCCCGCATCTCCCGTGAGCAGGTCGTCGAGGCGGCCCGCCGGATCGTGACCGAGGAGGGCGCGGACCGGCTGACCATGCGCCGCCTCGCCTCCGAGGTCGGCAGCACGCCGATGGCGCTCTACCACCACGTACGCGACAAGGAGGAACTGCTCGTCCTGCTGCTGGACGACCACGCGGCACGGACACTGCGCCGGCCCGAACTACCCGCCGACCCGCGCGACCGCGTCGTCAGGTCCGCCGCCGCGATCCACGAGGCCCTGGCCGACTGCCCCTGGATCGTCGAGGTGCTCACCGCCGACGACCTGATGTCCGCGTCCGCGCTGTGGTTCGTCGAGCAGATCGTCGACGGCCTCACCGCGTGCGGCCTCACGCCGGAGCGGGCCGTGCAGGGGTACCGGACGATCTGGTACTACACCGCCGGCGAGCTGGTGGTCCGGGCGGCGGCGGCCCGGCGGCGCGCGGACGACGAGCGCGCCACGTACCGGGAGCAGGTGTTCGCCGGCCTCGACCCGGACGAACTCCCCCGCCTCGCCCAGGTCGCGGACCGCTGGGCCGCGCTGACCACCGACGACACCTACCTGGACGGCCTGCGGGCCCTGGTGGACGGCCTCGTCGCCGCCCGTTGACGCCTCGGCCCGCGGGCCCCCGGGTGCCTCAAGTCCGTTCCGGGAAGCGGGGCTTGGACTTGCCGTCGCCGAACGGGCCGGTCGAGTGCTGGAGCGAGTGCAGGATGGCGAGGCCCTGGCTGACGATGCCCGCCGCCATCTGGTTGACCCCGTCGCTGCCGTTGAGGACGGTGAGCTCGGCTCCGGACATGCCCCGGGCCGCCGCGTCGGCGAGGGCCGGCAGGTTCTCCACGATCCGGTTGGCCGCGATGAGCTCCTGGTTGCCGCCGCGCAGGGAGTCGGCCCGGGCGGTGTTGGCGTCCGCCTGCGCCTGGGCGAGCGCCCGCTCGCTGTAGGCGCTGCCGTCCGCCTCGAACTTCACCCGGTCGCGGGCGGCCTCGGCCAGCGTCCGCTGCCGGTAGGCCTCGGCGTCCGCCGGGCGCCGCACGTCGGCCTCCAGTTGCTGGGCGGCCAGCGCGGCCCGGCGCTGGGCGAGCGCGGTCTGCTCCTCGATGACGTCCTGGGAGGCCCGGGCCTCGGCGAGCGGCCCGGCCTGGGCGGCCCGGGCCCTGGACTGCTCGGTCTCGGCGAGGAACCCGGCCCGTTTGATCGCGGTGTCGCGCTCGTACTCGGCCTTCAGCGCGGCCGCCTGCTGCTCCCGCTCGGCGGCCTCCTGGTCCGCCTTGGCCTGGGCGATCCGGGCCTGACTGGCGACCGCCGCCACGTGCGGCGCGGCCAGGTTGTCGATGTACCCGGTCGAGTCCTCGATCTCCTGGATCTGCAGCGCGTCGACCACGATGCCGAGCTTCTCCATCTCGCCGTGGCTGCCCGCCATCACCTCCTGGGCGACCCGGCTGCGCTCCCGGATGATCTGCTCGACGGTCAGCCCGCCGATGATCGAGCGCAGGTGGCCGGCGAAGATCCGGCCGACGAGCTCCTCCATCTGGTCCTGTTCCGAGAGGAAGCGGCGGGCCGCGTTGGCGATCGACACGGCGTCGTCGCCGACCTTGAACACGCAGACCGCGCGCACGGTGAGCCGGATCCCCTGCTGGGTCACGCAGTCCTCGGCGATCTCCGCCTCCCGCAGGGCCAGGGAGAGCATGCGGACCTTCTGCTTGACCGGCAGGACGAGGCTGCCGTGCCCGGTGACGATGCGGAACTGGGTGTCCTGCGCCTGGTGCTTGGACCCGGAGATGAGCATCGCCTCGTTGGGTGCGGGAACGTGCCAGAAGAACATGACCGACCACCTGACCAGCTGGGATCCGAAACCGCGATGAGGGCGGCAACAGCTCTACTTAGGGCGGCAACAGCTCGACGATCACCGAGCGGGCCGAGATCGCGTCCACCACGACCACCCGGACGTCCCGGCCGACCGGCTCCGAGCACCAGGCCGCGAACACCTCCGAACCACCCCGGAGGGCGACCAGGACCTCGCCCGGGCCGCCCGCCGGAATGGGCACCGTCACCTTGCCGACGGCTCCGACCGGGCTCTGCCGGGAGTCGTCGACCGCGGGCGTGCTCTCTCGCGCCACCGGCGCCTCCGGTCCCCACGTCGCACCACCGGGTCGAGGACACCTGCGGCAACCGCCGACGGCGGCGGTGTCTCGACCCCTTCCACGGTACTCCGGCAACCGCCCCGCCACCGGCCGTCGCCGGCGACCACCAGGGCCGGCCGGACCGGCACCGGTCAGGGCACGGCCAGGGCGACCGCGAAGCCGTGGTCCGGGATGTCGAGGAAGCGCCGGTTGAACCGGACGAAGGGCTCGATGAGCAGGTCCACGAAGACCAGGAAGGCCACCGTACCGATGCCCACCGGGCCCCCCAGCAGCCAGCCGCAGAGCAGCAGCACTCCTTCGATCAGCCCCTTCGCGCACCAGAACGGCCAGGTCCAGCGGTGCCGGATGGTGATCGCCAGCAGGTCGATGGCCCGGATGCCGAAGCCGCTCATGATGATCAGCGCCGAGGCGTAGGCGCACAGCAGCGCGCCGAGCAGCATCAGCGGGTAGCTGCTCAGCCCCAACCAGGCCGCCGGCCGCAGCCATTGGAAGAGGTCGATCAGGCTGCCGCACAGGAAGAAGGTCACGAAGGGCGAGACCACCGGGCGTTTGCGGTTCCACGCCGCCCACGCCCCGATGCACACCACCGCGACGGCCGCCTGGCACAGGCCGATGGTGAGCGGCAGGTGCTTGAGCACGCCCAGCGAGAAGACGTCGAGCGGGTCGGTGCCCAGATCGGACTGGATGAAGAAGTGGGCACCGGTCGAGAAGACCACGCAGCCGGCCAGGTACACCAGCGCCCTGGGCAGTAACTCGCCCAGCCGCCAAGGTTTTCCGTTCGGATCGACGCCAGGGGGACGGTGCGACGCCATGGGTTCCTCCAGGGGGACGGGCGTCCGGCCCGTTGCCGCCCCCAGAGGCGCGGAGGCGGGCAGCGGCGCGGACACCGGGCTGTTCGGAAGCCGGGGCCCCGCCACCGAACTCCCGTCACACAGCTGGGAGTTCGACGCAGGGCCTCGGTCAGCCGCCGCCCGACGCCGTCACCGCGGCCGGTTCAGGCGAGCGACTGGTAGGCCAGGAAGCCGCCGAAGAGGATGACCCCGATCCCGGCGACCAGGTCGACGCCCTTCAGCAGCCGGGCGCTGAAGCGCCGGCGGAACACCACGACGCCCGTACTCAGCAGGGTGAACCACAGGAGCGTGCCGCAGCCGACGCCGACCAGCATGGACACCGAGGCGGGCAGCGTCCCGGTGACGTTCGCCGCCGTGGCCGCGGCGAAGGCGGCGGCCCAGTAGCCGATCGTCGCCGGGTTGGAGGCGGTGGCCGCCAGCGCCGTGCGGAACGCCGCCAGCGGGCGGACCACTTCGGGGTTCCGCTCGTCGTCGGTGGCCGCCTGGACCCGGAAGGCGGAGCGCAGCGAGCGCGCGCCGATGTACACCAGCACGGCGGCCCCGGCCAGCCCCAGGGCCGTCCGCAGCGCGGGGACGTCCAGCAGCCTGCCGACCCCGGCGAGGCCCAGGCCGGCGTAGGCGATGTCCACCAGGGCCGCGCCCAGGCCGATCGCCCAGCCGGTCGGGAAGCCGTCGCGCAGGACGCTGCGCACGCACAGCAGGCCGATGGGGCCGAGGGGCAGGGCGACCAGGAAGCCGAGGCTGAGCCCGGCGAACCACGCGGGGAGGATGTTCACCGCAGTCCCCCGCAGGTCACCGCGATCATTCCGGTCCGATGAAAGTCCCGGTGAAAGTCCCGGCTCAGGTCCCGGCTCAAGGCCCGGCGGAAGGCCTGGTGCGAGCACGTGCGCGACAATTCGCTCTGCCCCTCGTCACAACACCCGCCGATCAGGTCACTCGACGAGCTCCGATATGCCGAACCGTACCTCATCCCCTTCGGCGGGACTGAGATCTTCCGGCGCGTAGAACAGCTCGTACACATTGGTCGACAACAACTGACCGAGCCTGGTCAGCGCATACACGTCCGTGCCCCGTTCCTCCAGCCAGCCCTTGTCGATGAGCTGCTCGATCTCCGCCCCGAAGACGGCCTCCATGGTGACGCCGAACCGGTCGTGGAAGTCCGGCCGGTTGACCTCGCACATCTTGAGGCCGCGGATCATGACGCGGCGCATTTCCTGTTCCTTGGTGAGGTACGTGGCGAAATCCAGCGGAATTTGACCACTTCCGACCATCTCGTAGTACTTCTTGAGCGGCTTGACGTTGACGAACAGCCGGTCGTGGATCACGCTCTTCGACGAGACGCCGAATCCGATCATCGGCCAGGTCCGCCAGTAGTACTCCAGGAAGCGCGAGTAGTCGGCGCAGCGGTCGGGGTGGTAGTACCCCGTCGAGCTGCGCCGGGCGAAGCCCGCCGCCTCCAGCGCGTCGATGGCGTACTCGTACATCCGGCGCTCGTCCTGCGCCGAGGGGAGCGCCATCTTCCCGGACGTGATGAGCGAGTGGAACGCCGTCTTGGGCCAGATCTCCAGGCCGTAGGCCGTGATGCAGGCCGGTTCGAGTTCGATGGCCCGGTCGACGCTGCGCTTCCAGTCGTCCACGGACTGGTCGGGCAGCGGAAAGATCAGGTCGATGTTGGTGTGCGTGAACCCGCCGTCGACGACGGTGCGGAAGGCGCGTTCGGCGGTGGCCAGGTCGTGCGAGCGGTTGCAGATCTCCAGCAGCCGGTCGTCGAAGGCCTGGACGCCGACACTGAGCCGGGTGAACCCGGCCTCCCGCATCCGCGCGATCTTGGCCTCGTCGACCGTCGAGGGGTCGAATTCCAGGCCGATCTCCGCGCCCTCGTTGAATTCGAACGATTCCCGGCAGGCGTCCAGCAGCCGGGCCGTCTGGTCGCCGGTGAGGATGCCCGGCGTACCGCCGCCGAAATACACCGCGTCGACCCGGAACGCGGGGAAGGCCCGATTGGCGGCGAAGGCGCGGATCTCGCGTTCGAGCGCGTCGACGTACTGGGCGAAGTGCTGCTCGTTCCGGTTGATGTAGACGGTGTAGTCGCAGAATCCGCACTTGGTGATGCAGAACGGGACGTGCAGGTAGAGCACCGCGTTCTCGGGGCGGAAGTACTCGTCGTACTCGTGGTGCCGGTATTTGAACGGGTACGTGTGGATGTTCCGTCGGATGATCTTCTCGGCCATCTGCGGTCGCTCCTTCGTCGGGGCCGGCCTGGCGTGGTGGTGGACGGGTCCGGGGGCGGAGGCCGTCAGCAGAGGACCTGGAACGGGCGGACGTCGGCGGCCGCGTCGAGGGCCGGCCGGTCGTTGGGGACCACCGGGCGCCCGCACGAGACGAAGAGGTCGTCGTAGCGCTCCCGCGACCGCTCGCGGTAGTCGGCGGCGGAGCGGGCCAGCATCTTGACGACCTCCTCCGCGAGCATCAACTGGTACTGGCAGGACTCGGTGTTGAGGACGTTCACGTCGCCCGAGGCCACGTGGTTCTCCTGCCGGCAGCCCCCGCCGCACAGGTAGCGGGCCCAGCAGGACCCGCACACCCGGTGCTCGTCGACGGTGCGCCGCCACTCGGGGTGCTCCCGGGTGAGGCCCTCGGCCCCGGTGCCCACGTCGAAGCCCTGGTCACCGACCAGGCGGTGGCAGGGGCTGACGCTGCCGTCCGGGGAGTGCGTGTAGTACGTCCGGCCGCCCGAGCAGAACGCCAGCGCCGCCGCGCCCTCGGTGACCATCTGCACGGCCCGCTCGTACTCCAGCACGCCCTTGAACCGGTTGTCGGGGGCGAACAGCCGCGGGTAGTGGACCAGGAAGTCCTTGAACTGCTCCACGATGCCGGGCTGGAGGAAGTGGTTGATGTACTGGATGCCCTTCGGCTCGGACAGCTTCCGGTCCCCCAGCGTGAGGGCGATCGGCACCGTCGTGCCCTGCTCCACCGGGTAGACGCCCGGATAGATCTGGAAGTAGTCGAAGAGGTCGAGCCCCCACAGGTCGAGCACGCTCTCGGTGAGGCTGGGCTGCGCCGTCGCGATGGTCATCCGGGCCACCAGGGTGACGTCGTCGCCGCACGCCTCGCGCAGCCGGAACAGGTTGCGGATGATCCGGTCGTAGGAGCCCTTCCCGTTCTTGGACGGGCGGTTGGCGTCCTGGACCTCGCGGCCGCCGTCGATCGAGACCGAGACGATGAACCGGTGGTCGCGGAACAACTCCTCGACACCCTGGGGCATCAGGGTGAGGTTGGTCGAGATCCGGTGGACGAACTCGGTGCCCGAGCGCCCGGTGAGGTCGCGGGCGCGTTCGCAGATCTTGCGGATCACCGTGAAGTTCGCCAGCGGCTCCCCGCCGAAGAACTCGAAGCGGACCCGCTGCCCGGGCGCGGCGTAGCGGTGGATGAAGTCGAAGATCCAGGCGATCGAGTGCTCGCCCATCGCCTCGGTGATCCGGCCGTAGTCCCCGCCCTCGGCGAAGCAATACGTGCAGGCGAGGTTGCACACGTTCGTCAGGTTGACGTTGACCGCGAAGTCGGCGCCGTCGGAGAGCGCGCTCTCCCGGAGCCGGATGCGGTTGGCCTCCCGGCCGGTGGCGGCGCCGGCCTGCAGCCGCTCCCACGCCCGCCGCTCGTCCAGCCGCAGGTGGTCGACGCCGGAGGCCAGCCGCTCGGCGGTGTCCGCCGGGGCGAGCAGCAGCCGGTGGCTCCCGGTGATGAGGACGGCCGACAGGTCGTCGCTGAACGGCAGGACGCGGTAGTCGGTCCCGTGCCGCATCGGACCCGCCTGCTCCGTCGTGCTCGCGGGCCCGGTCATGACCTGGCGCGGGGCTGGAAGAGCGGCAGCGGCGAGACGTCCTCGTTCAGCGTTCCGGCGGAGGCCTCCACGGTCGGGAAGTGCGCGCGGTCGAAGACCTGGTGGAGGCTGGAGGTGCACTGCGGCGGTACGGCCACCTGGACGCCGACCTCGCCCGCCGTGCTCTTGGCCGCGATGTACCGGAAGCTCTCCTGCGGGGCCAGGTCGATGACCTGCCAGCCCTGGTCGGCGGCCGGGTCCCCGTAGCGGCGGTGGTAGGCCCGCACCGGCGCGGCGGAGGTGTTGCGCACCTGGACGTGCAGGGCGCGGACGTCGCCGTGCCAGTCGAAGCGGGCCAGGTCCAGGCCCTCGGCGGCGGGGAGTTCCGGCACCCGGGCGCGCGGGCGGGCGTCGGGCAGCAGGACGATCGGCGAGCGGGCGCCGCAGCCGATGCAGGCGCCGGCCGCGTCCAGGCCGACCAGGTCGGCGTTCAGGCCGTAGCGGGTGATCTGGAGCTGCCCGCACCGGTGGCACCAGGTGTTGGTCGACTCCGTGTCGTACACGTTCCCCAGGTAGACGTGGTTGAGCCCCATGTCCATGGCGACCTTGCGGGCCCGTTCCAGCCGGTCGACGGGGGTGCGGATGGTGTTGGTCATCTTGTAGTCCGGGTGGAAGCGCACGAAGTGCGTGGGCACGTCGGGACTGAGCCGCTCGCCGACGAACCTCGCCATGTCCCGGGCGGTCGCCTCGTCGTCGCTGAGGTCGGTGACCATCAGCGTGGAGACCTCGACGTGCTTCCCGGCCCGGAACACCTGCTCGGTGCCCTCCAGGACCGGTTCCAGCCAGCCCTTGGTGATCTTCCGGTAGTACTTCGGGTCCAGGGACTTGATCGACACCGAGAAGATGTCGATCACCGGGATCAGTTCCTCGATCGCCTCGCCGCTGATGAAGAACGCGGACTTGTAGAGGTTGACGATTCCCGCCGCCTTGGCGAGGGCGGCCGTCTCCACGACGAACTCGTGCCACACCACCGGGTCGTTGTAGGTCCAGGAGATCACCTTCACGCCGTGCCGGACGGCGATGTCCACGACCTCCTCGGGCGTGTAGTGGTAGACGTCCTTGTCCTCCACGTGGCGCGCCTGCGACGTCTTCCAGTTGTGGCAGTAGTCGCAGTTGAGCATGCAGCCGACGTTCCCCATCGAGAGGATCCGGGCGCCGGGCGCGTAGTGGAACACCGCCTCGGTCTCGATGGTCTCCTCGGTGGCGTGGACCGAGCGCCCGTAGTTCAGGGTCACCAGGCGGCCGTCCCGGTTGGCCCGGACCATGCAGAATCCGTGCTGGCCGGGGCGGATCCGGCAGTTCCGGGGGCTGAGATGACATCGGACCACGCCGTCGTCCAGGCGTTCCTCCAGCCTGGCGGGGCGCGGTTCCTTGTCCCAGGTGTTCTGCGACATGGCTGTTCCTTCCGTGCGGTGGTACGGACACGGTGGTACGGAGGCGGTGGTGCGGCGGCGACGGGTCGGGGCCGGACGGATCGGGGCCGGACGGGTAGATCCCGGACGGCCCGGCGCGGTCGTCCGCACCGGGCGGGCCCTCCGGATCAGGCCGTCGCCGGAGGAGGTGCGGTCACGTGCGCGGGGCACGCCGGGACGGGGCGCGCCGGGGCGGCGCGGTCGGGCAACCCGAATTCCCGCACTGCAGTGCGGAATTCGACATCGGCCCGCCCGTACATCCGCCCGTACATCCGCCCGTGGTCCGGAACCCCACTGTCCCGGTTTCTCGCTTTCACCGGGCGGGCCGGTTCCGCGCGGGTTTCCGCGGTCACGAACGTCAAGCGGATCTCACTTTCCCTCATGACGAAGCCACTGCTGAGAAAAACGCCTCGCGAAGAGGCCGAAGCGGAGCGGGAGTTCGGTGAGAAATTCGCCAACTGCGATGAGCTTCGGCGTATGGGCTCCCGCCTGTCAAGAAGTCCGCGTGCCGCCCGATCCGGCCAACACCTCGAAGCGGACAGCGCCCTCCGGTCGCAGCGGGGCGCAGGTTAGGCAAGCCTCACAAACGGTGATCTCGCGCCTGCCCAGCGGGTTCCCGGGCCGGGGAACGGCGGGGGCCGATCCGGCGGGGCGGCGCGGCCGGGATCGCCCGATGTGGGAGGAGGGCCGAAAATCGCCGCCGGTCGGCGGAATACCTGCTGTCACAGAGCCGATCGGCCGCCCCACCCGCCGCTCGCCGAGCACCGGTAAAGGCGGTCCCGAGGGGGGGCGTGTGGAGCGGCCGGGGCAACGAGGGGGCGGCTGTTGGGAATTCAGGGGGCGGTGGGGCCGGACGGGGAGAGGATCCGGGAGAGGCCGAAATCGAAGCGCTCGGTGAAGGCGGCGTCCTCCATGTGCGGGACGACCCGGGCGAGCGCCGGGTAGTCGCCGGCGGCGAGGGCCGGGCCGAGGGTGTGCACGCCGCCCTGGGCGGCCAGGGCCTGCTCCTCCTGGGTCAGGCCGAGGGTCAGGTACTGGATGGTCCAGAACACCCAGGACGCGCGGCGCTCGTCCAGGCCGCCGTCGAGGAGCGCGGCGATCATCGCGTCGGCGAAGCGCAGGGTGCCGGGCTCGGCGGCATAGGTGCCGGCGACGATGACCGCGCCGTCGCGGTGGGCCAGCAGGCACCGGCGGTAGCGGTGGGCGAGTTCGCGGGCCCGCTCGTGCCAGGGCGCGGGCAGGTCGTCGAGCGGGATCTCGCCGACGATCGCGTCCGCCATGAGTTCCAGCAGGCGGCCCTTGGTCTTGGCGTGCCAGAGCACGGTGTTCATCCGGACGCCGAGCCGTTCGGCGACGCCGCGCACGGAGACGGCGGCGGCGCCCTTGTCGTCCAGCAGGTCGAGGGCGGCGCGGACCACCGTGTCGGCGTCGAGTCGGGTCCGGGGGGCATCCGGGGCTTGCTTCTTGGTCACTGACCTAGTCTACTGGAGCCAAGTCATTGGTCACTGACCAAGAGAGGGATGAGTCATGGAACAGGTCGTCATCGCCGGCGGGGGCCCGGTCGGGCTCTGGCTCGCCGCCGAACTCCGGCTGCAGGGCATCGAGGTCACCGTGCTGGAGAGCCGCGCCGAACCCGACCCGCACTCGCGGGCCACCACCGTGCACCCGCGCACCCTGGAACTGCTGGCCTCCCGCGGCCTGGTGGAGCCCTTCCTCGCCGAGGGCGTCCGCATCCCCGGCGGGCACTTCGCCGCCCTGCCGCCCCGGCTGGACTTCAGCCGGCTGGACACGCCGTACCCGTTCACGCTCGCGCTCCCCCAGGTGCGCACCGAGGAGCTGCTGGCCGAACACCTCCGCTCGACCGGCGCCCGGCTGCTGCGCGGACACCGCGTCACCGGGCTGGACCAGGGCGACGACGCGGTCACCATCCACGTCCACGGCCCGGACGGCCCCTACCGGCTGCGCACCGCCTACCTGGTCGGCTGCGACGGCACCCGCAGCACCGTGCGCGAGGCGGCGGGCATCGGCTTCCCCGGCACCCCGGCCACCGCCTGGGCCTGGATGGCGGACGCCGTGCTCGACGCACCGCCGCGCTGGCGCTCCGTCTCCAACGAGCAGGGCACCGTGATGGTCTTCCCGCTGCCCAGCGGGGTGCACCGGGTGGTCGGCAACGACACGGCGACCGTCCACACCAAGCCCGGCCCGCTGACCTTCGAGCAGCTGCGCGCCAAGGTCCGCGGGATCACCGGGACGGACTTCGGGATGCGCGAGGCCGGCTGGATCTCCACCTTCGGCAACGCCTCCCGCCAGGCCGACCGGTACCGGCACGGGCGGGTCCTGGTGGCGGGCGACGCCGCGCACTCGCACTTCCCGGCCGGCGGGCCCGGACTCAACGTCGGCATGCAGGACGCCGCCAACCTCGGCTGGAAGCTCGCCCGCACCATCACCGGCGCCGCCCCCTACGGCCTGCTCGACAGCTACCACGCCGAGCGCCACCCGGTCGGCGTGGAGCTGCTGCGCTCCACCCACGCCCAGTCCGGGCTGATGACCGACCACTCGCCGACGACGCTGGCCCTGCGCGGTCTGCTCGCCGAACTCATCACCGGCGTCGACGAGTTCTCGGACGAACTGGCCGGTCGCGCGGCCGGCCTCGCGACCGCCTACCCGGCCGACCCCGGCAGCGGGGCGCACCCGCTGACCGGCTCCCGGGCGCCGGACCTGAGGCTCGCCGGGCCCGCGGACGGCAACGGCCTGTTCACGCTGATGCGAGGAGGCCGCCACGTCCTGCTCGACCTCACCGGCCGGGCCGGCGCCGAGTTCGCCGCCCTCGCCCACGCCACCAGCCCGGGCGTCACCGTGCACAGCGCGCCGCTCGGCACGTCACGGCCCGCCTGGCGCGGTGTCACCGCCGCCCTGGTCCGGCCCGACGGGCACCTGGCCTGGCTCACCGAGGAACAGCACCTCCCCGCACTGGTCAAGGCCGCCCACACGGCCGTCACGGCGACGACCGCCCACCCTTCCGCCGCGGTCCCTCTACGCTGAGGACCGGTCGGCCCACGGGCGCCCCCTCCGGAGCCCCGAGGGCCGGCGGCAGCCGCTCGCGCAGGTCCGCGGCGCCCGCCCCGCCGACCTGATACCGCTCACCACCACACCGGCCACCCGCCGAACCCGCACCGGAGGCGCCCGATGACCACCCTCCACCTCGGCGTCGACGCCGGCGGCAGCCACACCCGCGCCGTCCTCCTGGACGCCGCGGGCGCCGTCCGGGGCCGCGGCGAGAGCCCCGGCGCCAACCCCGCCGGAGAGGGCCCGGAGCCGGCGCTCGACCGGCTGGCGGCGGCGGTCACGGCCGCCCTCGACGGGCGCGGCCCGGGCCGGATCGCCGCCTGCCTGATCGGCCTCGCCGGGTACCGCTCCCTACCGGACCCGGACGCGTTCGCCGAGCGCTGCCGGGCCGCCCTCGGCCTCCGCCACCCGGTGCGGCTCGTCCCCGACACCGTCCCGGCCCTGGCCTCCGGCGGCGTCACCGACGGCCACGGCACCGTCCTGATCGCGGGCACCGGCGCGATCTGCGTCCGGCTCGCCGGTGCCCGCACGCTCGCGCGCGGCGGCGGGCTCGGCTGGCTGCTCGGCGACGAGGGCGGCGGCTTCTGGCTCGGCCGCGAGGCCCTGCGCCACGCCCACGCCGACCCGGCCGGCCCGCTCGGCACCGCCGTCCGCGCCCGCTGCGCCGCCGACTCCCCCGAAGCCCTGCTCCACTGGGCCTACGCCGGCCCGCCCCGCCGGCTCGCCACCCTCGCCCCGCTGGTCTCCCGGCTCGCCGCGCAGGGAGACCCGGCCGCCCGCGCCATCGCCGACACCGCCGCCGACCACCTGGCCGGCCTCGTCCGCGCCACCGCCGCCCCCGCCGAACCGCTGGTCCTCACCGGCTCGGTGGCCACCGCCCCCGGTCCGATCCGCGAGCGCCTCCACCACCTCCTCGCCGACCTCCACCCCCGCCTCCCCCGCACCGACGCCGCCACCGCCGCCGCCCACCTCGCCACCCGCCTCGCCGCCGGGCGGTAGGCGGTAGGCCGTAAGCGGTAGACGGTCCCGACGGATCACCAACTCCACTGCACCCCACCGGAAATGGCATGCACGCCACTAGCCAACCGGTCAGTAACGCCCCTACCGTCGAGCTCCCGTGGCTTCGACGGAGGAGCTCCCCTTGCGCCTACGCCCCCACCCCCTGCGCTTCCCGGCCGCCGCCGCAGCGTCGGCCCTGCTCGTCACCGCCGCCCTGACCACCACCCCCACCGCCGCCGCCCCCGCCGCCCCGACCGCCACCGCGGCCGACTACTGCGGCGGCCACTGCCGGGACATCCTGCCGCCCGGCGAGAACGGCAACGCCACGCTCGCCGAGATCCTGCTCAACCGGATGTTCGGCAGCCGCCCCGCCCACACCGACGACCAGCTCGGCCCGTACGCCGCCCTCGCCTCCGGCTACCCGGGCCTGACCGAGGCCAAGCTGCGCGACTTCTTCAACGACGCCTCCTTCGGCGTCCCCGCCGACCAGGTGGCCAGCACCATCAGCCCGCGCGCCGACGTCACCATCGTCCGCGACAAGGCCACCGGCGTCCCGCACATCACCGGCACCACCCGCTACGGCACCGAGTACGGCGCGGGCTACGCCGCCGCCCAGGACCGGCTGTGGGTGATGGACCTGTTCCGGCACGTGGGCCGCGGCCAGCTGTCCGGCTTCGCCGGCGGCGCCGCCGCCAACCGCCAGCTGGAGCAGAACTTCTGGCAGGCCGCGCCGTACACCGAGGCGGAACTGCAGCAGCAGATCGACGCCCTGTCGGCCCGCGGCGGCCGGGCCGCCCAGGCCCTCACCGACGCGAACGCCTACCTCGACGGCATCAACCAGTACGCCAAGGAGTCCTACAACGCCCGCACCTTCCCCGGCGAGTACGACCTGACCGGGCACATCGACCCGATCACCAACGCCGGGTCGATCGAGCCGTTCAAGCTGACCGACCTGGTCGCCCTGGCCTCCGTGGTCGGCGCCCTGTTCGGCTCCGGCGGCGGCGGTGAACTCGCCTCCGCCCAGGTCAAGTCGGCCGCCGAGGCCCGCTACGGCAAGGACGCCGGGGACGCGGTCTGGAAGTCGCTGCGCGAGGCCGACGACCCGGAGGCCGTCCAGACCCTGCACGACGGCCAGCGCTTCCCCTACGCCCCGGTCCCCGACGCCCCGCAGGGCGAGGCGCTGCCCGACCCCGGCTCGGTGGTGCCCGAGCGGATGATCTACGACGCCACCGGCACGGGCGCCGGCGCCGCGAGGACCGCCGCCCCGGGCGTGCTGCCCGGCAACCTGCTCACCGCCAAGCACGGCATGTCCAACGCGCTGCTGGTCTCCGGCGCCCACACCGACGACGGCCACCCGGTCGCCGTGTTCGGCCCGCAGACCGGCTACTTCGCCCCGCAGCTGCTGATGCTGGAGGAGATCCAGGGCCCCGGCATCAGCGCACGCGGCGCGGCCTTCGCCGGCCTGAGCTTCTACGTGCAGCTCGGCCGCGGCCAGGACTACGCCTGGAGCGCCACCTCCGCCGGGCAGGACATCACCGACACCTACGCCGTCCCGCTCTGCACCACCGACGGCTCCCCGGCCACCACCGCCGCCAACTCCTACCTCTGGCACGGCCAGTGCGTCCCCTTCGACCGGCTGGAACGCAAGAACACCTGGAACCCGACCACCGCCGACTCCACCGCCGCCGGCTCCTACACCCTGGTGATGTACCGCAGCAGGTACGGCCTGGTGACCGCCCGCGGCACGGTCGGCGGCGCCCCCGTGGCCTTCACCTCGCTGCGCTCCACCTACCGGCACGAGGCGGACTCCATCATCGGCTTCCAGGAGCTCAACGACCCCGGCGCGGTGCACGACGCGGCGGGCTTCCAGCAGGCCGCGCAGGACATCAACTACACCTTCAACTGGTTCTACGCCGACTCCCGCGACATCGCGTACTACAACTCCGGCAGCAACCCCGTACGCGCCCCCGGGGTCGACGCCGGCCTGCCGCTGCGCGCCGAACCGGCCTACGAGTGGGCCGACTTCGACCCCGCGACCAACACCGCCCGGTACACCCCGGCGGCCGAGCACCCGCAGTCCGTCAACCAGGACTACTACATCTCCTGGAACAACAAGCAGGCCGACGGCTTCACCTCGGCCGGGTTCGGCAACGGCTCGGTGCACCGCGGCAACCTGCTCGACGACCGGGTCAAGACGCTGCTGCGCAACGGTGGCAAGGCGAGCCGGGTCTCGCTCACCCAGGCCATGGCCGGCGCCGCCCTGGCCGACCTGCGCGCCGAGGACGTCCTGCCGGACCTGATCCGGGTGCTGCGCAGCGCCCCCGTCACCGATCCGGCCGCCGCCACCGCGCTCCAGCAGCTGGAGGCCTGGCTGGCCGGCGGCGCCCAGCGGAAGGAGACATCTCCGGGCAGCCACGGCTACGCGGACGCCGCCGCGATCCGCGTCCTGGACGCCTGGTGGCCGCTGGTCGCGGAGGGCGTCATGCGGCCCGGCCTCGGGGACCAGCTGTTCGCGGCCCTGACCGGCGCCCTGCAGATCAACGAGTCGCCCTCCGGCGGCCAGACCGGTCCCGGCAGCGGCGGCCCCGTGAGTGCCAACGAGGCGATCCCGCACAAGGGTTCGGCCTTCCAGTACGGCTGGTGGAGCTACCTGGACAAGGACCTGCGGTCCGTCCTGGGCGACCAGGTGGCCGGCCCGCTGGCCCGCCCGTACTGCGGCGGGGGCGATCTGGCGGCCTGCCGGGGCGTGCTGCTGGACACCCTGAAGCGGGCGGCCGCCCAGACCCCGGCCCAGGTCTACCCGGGCGACGCGGACTGCTCCGCCGGCGACCAGTGGTGCGCCGACACGATCATCCAGCGCCCGCTCGGCGGTGTCACGGACGACAAGACCACCTGGCAGAACCGTCCGACCTACCAGCAGGTGGTGCAGTTCCCGAGCCACCGCTGAACCCATGCCGCTGTCTTCCACCCGGGCGGGGCACCCGCGTGGAAGACAGCGGCCCGGGCCCGACGGGCGGGGACGGGGCGCAGCACCTAGCGTGGTCCGGGGCGACCGGGGCGGCACCGCCGCCGAGGTCGGCGACCCCCGATCCCCGCAGAGGCCCCACACAGGCCCAGGAGGTAAGCCGACCATGACCGTCTCCCTGTCCGATCTCACCGGGGACTACGTCCTCGACCCCGCCCACACCCGGATCGGCTTCGTGGCGCGCCACGCCATGGTGACCAAGGTCCGCGGCTCCTTCACCGCCTTCGAGGGCAGCGCCCACCTGGACGGCGCCGACCCGGGCCGTTCCACCGCCCGGGTGACGATCCGGACCGACAGCATCGACACCGGCGTCGAGCAGCGCGACCAGCACCTGCGCACCAACGACTTCCTGGACGTGCCGAAGTTCCCGACCATCGCCTTCGCCACGACGGCAATCGAGCCGCGCGGGGACGGCGAGTTCCGGGTGACGGGCGACCTCACCGTCAAGGACGTCACCCGCCCGGTCACCATCGACGTCGAGTACACCGGCAACGCCGTCGACCCCCAGGGCAACCTGCGGGTGGGCCTGGAGGGTTCGGTGACGATCAGCCGCAAGGACTTCGGGGTGACCTGGAACGCGGCCCTGGAGAGCGGCGGCGTCCTGGTCGGCGACAAGGTCGTCCTGGAGTTCGACGTCTCGGCCGTCCGGCAGGGCCAGTAGCGGCCGCAGGAACCCCTGAGGCCCGCCATCCCCCGCCCGCCATCCCCCGCCCACCGGGCCCCGAAATCCGCCGGACCGGGCGCCGCAGGTCCGGTTAGGCTCCTGACATGGCGACAGACGGCTCCCTCGCAACCGGCCAGCGCTCCCTCGGCGATCCCACCCTCGACTACCCGTTGTGGCCCCCGCTCACCGCGGGCTGTCCCCGCACCGGCACCGAGGACGTGTCCTACCCCGTCGAGGTCGACTACGCCTACCTCAAGGCCGACGCGGCCGCCCTGTTCGCCCCGGGGGCGGACGCCGGGGCGCCGCGCGGCGGGCTGGAGCGGTGGGCCCCCCTGTTGCCGCCGCTGCTCGCGCCGGGCCTGGGCGAGGGCGGCACGCCGCTGGTCGAGCTCGAACCCGGGGTGTACGTCAAGGACGAGGCCCGCAACCCGACCTGGAGCCACAAGGACCGGCTGAACCGCTGCACCACCAGCGCCGCCGTGGGCGTCGGCGCGCCCGGGATCGCGGTGGCCTCCTCCGGCAACCACGGCGCGTCCGCCGCCGCCTACGCCGCCCGGGCCGGGCTGCGCTGCGTGGTGTTCACCGGGCCCGACTTGCCGCCGGCCGTCGACGCGTTCCTCAACGCCTACGGCGCCGTCGTGCTGCCGGTGCCGTGGGAGGCCCGCTGGCCGCTGCTGCGGCAGGTCGTGGACCGGCTGGGCCTGCACCCGGTCAGCAACCTCACCACCACCCACACCGGCCACGCCTACGGCCCCGAGGGCTACAAGACGGTGGCGTACGAGATCTTCCGGGACATCGGCGTGCCCGCCGCGGTGTTCGTGCCCACCGGCTACGGGGAGCTGCTCTTCGGCGTCTGGAAGGGCTTCAGCGAACTGCACCGGCTCGGCCTGGCCGACCGGGTGCCGCGCATCGTCGCCTGCGAGTCCGCGTCCGGCGCGCCGCTCGCCCTGGCCGTCCGCCAGGGCCTGCCGGCGGCCCGGGTGACGGTGGGGCCGAGCGAGGCGTACTCGATCGCCTCCCCGGTCGGCGGTTACCGGGGCGTGGTCGCGGTCCGCGAGAGCGGCGGCCGGGTGCTGACCCTGGACGACGGCCAACTCGCGGCCGCCCAGGCCGAACTGGCCCGCTCCGGGCTCTGGACGGAGCTGTCCGCGGCGGCCGGGCTCGCGGGGCTGCGCAGCCTCGGCGGCGTCGAGGGCCTCGGGGAGGCCGAGGGGCCGGTGGTGTGCGTGTCGACGTCCAGCGGTTTCAAGGACCGGGGCGTCGGCGCGCGGTCGACCGCGCCGGTCGCCCCGGAGTGGGACGAGGTCCGCCGCCGGCTGCACACGGCCGGAATCCGAGGCTAGCGGGCTTCCGCGCCAACTCCCCCCCGCCGTTGGAGGCCTGCTGTTCGCCGTCCGGTTCTCCGGCGTAGGGTTGGCGTTCGCCGCGGCCGCCCAGGCTGGTCCGGATCCGCACCGCCCCCGCTCCTCCCCGTGCGTCGAAGGGCTGTCACCGTGTTCCGTTCCCCCCGCCGTCTGCTGCCGCTGGCCGTCGCCGTCGCGGCGGTGCCCGTACTCGCCCTGCCGGTCGTCCCGGCCTCCGCGGCCTCGTACGGCACTCCGACGATCACCTTCTCGGCCGGCTACCTGTCCGGCGCGGTCGGCGCCACCGGCGACCCGACGGTGTCCGTGGCGGTGGCGCAGAGCGGGGCCGCGGCCTCGGCGCTGACCGTCGCCGCCTCGGCGAGCACCCGCAGCGCCGTCGCGCGGACCGGCGACGTGGCGGTGACGGGCACCGGCGGCACCCGCACCCTGGCGGTCGCCGCGCAGGGCGTCGGCTACACCGACCTCACCATCAAGGTGACCGGCCTGGGCGGCAAGACCGCGACCCGCACCCTGCACTACGCGGCCTCCCCCGCCGTCCAGTTCCCGGCCGCCAGCCGCTACCTGACCGGTTCCAGCGACGCCTCCGCCGCGGTGGACGCGGGCGGCGGCTACATCCTGGTCGGCGACGACGAGTCCAACGTGCTGCGGCTGTACGACCGCAACGCCTCCGGCGCGCCGGTCCGCACCTGGGACTTCAGCTCCGCGCTCGGCGTCTCCAAGGAGATCGACATCGAGGCCGCGGCCCGGGTCGGCGACACGATCTACTGGACGGGCTCGCTCGGCAACAACAAGGACGGCAAGGTCAAGCCGGACCGGCACACCGTGTTCACCACGAAGGTCACCGGCTCGGGCGCCAACACCCAGCTGTCGCTAACCGGTTCGTACCACGGCCTGCGCGACGACCTGATCGCCTGGGACGGCGCCCACGGCGACCGCTACGGCTTCGCGGCGGGCGCGGCGGACGGCCAGGCGCCCAAGCAGATCGACGGATTCAACGTCGAGGGGCTGGAGTTCGCCCCGGGCAGCACCACCACCGCGTACATCGGCTTCCGCGCGCCGCTGACCCCGGCGGTCACCGGCGGCCGCGCGCTGCTCGTCCCCGTCACCAACCTCCCGTCGCTGCTGTCCGGTTCGGCCTCGCACGCGACCTTCGGCGAGCCGGTCGAGCTGGACCTCGGCGGGCTCTCCATCCGCGACCTGCGCCGCAACGACCTCGGCCAGTACCTGATCGTGGCCGGCTCCTGGTCCGCCGAGGACAACTCCGCCCCGTACGCCCTCTACCGCTGGAACGGGCAGCCGGGCTCCCAGCCGGTCAAGCTGGTCGACCTGCCGACCACCGACGCCGGCGCCTGGGAGGCCGTCCCGGACGTGCCGAACCTGGACGCCCCCGGCGCCCGGGCCCAGCTGATCACCGACGACGGCTCCGCCGACCTGTACGGCGACGGCACCGCCGCCAAGGACCTCGCCCAGCCGGAGTGGAAGAAGTCCCGCTCCACCTGGTTCACCCTGAACTGACCTGCGCCCGGCCGGGGCGGGCCCACGAACCGCCCGCCCCGGCCGGCCCCGCGGACCGCCCGGCTCAGAGTTCGACGAGCACCTTGCCCCGGCTCGCGGAGCGGTCCACGTACAGGCTGCGGTAGGCGGCCGGGATGTTGTCGAAGCCCCGGTGGACGGTCTGCTGGTAGCCGAGGTCCCCGCTGCGCACCAGCGTGCCCAGTTCCTGCCGCAGCGCCGACCAGTTCTCCTCGGTGAACCACTCCAGCGAGAAGATGCCGCGGATGGTGGTGCGCGGGAACATGATCATCGGCAGCAGTCGCGGGCCCGCCCAGTCGCCGCCGACCTGGCTGCCCCACTGCCAGCAGACCGCGACCCGGCTGTCCACGGCGAGCTGGGAGAAGACCGCGTCGGTGAGCGCCCCGCCGAGGCTGTCGAAGTAGCGGTCGATGCCGGCCGGGGCGAGCTTGGCGATTTCCTCCCGCAGCCGCTCGGGGTCGTCGCCGTCGCGGTAGAGCAGGACCGCGTCGAAGCCCAGCTCACGCAGCCGGGCGGCCTTGGCCGGGGTGGCCGTGGTGCCGATGACCCGGGCCCCCCGGTGCCGGGCCAGCTGTCCGACCACCGAGCCGACCGCCCCGGACGCCCCGCTGACCAGCACGGTGTCCCCCGGCCGGACCTTGAGGAACTTCTCGACCGTGCCCCAGGCGGTCATCCCCGGACCGCCGAGGACGCCGAGGGCGGTGGAGAGCGGCAGGGCGTCGTCGTAGTCGCCCCGGTCCAGCCGCCGGTAGGCGGGGAAGACCATCGGGAAGGTGCCGGTCTGCCAGAGCGCCGGGGCGCCGTTGCTGATCACGTGGCTGCGCCAGCCGCCGAAGCCCTGCACGAGGTCACCGACGGCGAAGGCGGCGTCCGGCCCGGCCTCCACCACCTCCATGATGGAGTCCGCGCCCATGTGGTCGCCGATCGGGGTGTCCAGGGCGATCCCCTGGAGGTACGGGTCGACCGAGACGTACCTGGTCCGCAGCAGCATCTCGTCCGCGGCGAGGCGGACGTCCACCTCCTCGACCACCTTCCGGTACATCCGCTCGACGTCCGGCACGCCGTCCACGTGCTCGCGGACGACCCACTTCTCGACCCTCATGAGGTGACTCCAAACCGCCGGTCGGCGGGCCCGACCGGTTCGATGACCAGGGTGGGCGGCGGCGCGCTGTCGTCCACGGCGGCGGTGAACGGCCGGCCGTCGTCGCGGCAGATGAACTGGACGACGTGCCGGCCGGCGGCGGCCGCCCGGATCAGTCCCCCGGTGGTCGCCCACACGCCGGAGAGGTAGAAGTTCGCCAGGCCGGGCAGCCCGGGCCCGTTGCGCTTGATCTCCTCCTCCAGGGTCTCGCCGCTCTCCACGAACGGCTGCCAGCCGAGCACCGTGCCGTCGTAGTTGCCGGTGTAGCGGACCTGGGTGAGCGGGGTGGACACGTCCTTGACCGCGACGGCGTCCCTCAGGCCGGGGTGGTGCCCGTCCAGGAACTCCACGATGGCGTCCCGCACCCGCCGCTTCTCGCGCTGGTACTCGCGGCCGCGCCCCACCGGCAGGGTGTGCAGTTCCTCGCCCCGCCGAAGCCGCGGCGCCTGCTCCGGGCCGGTGCTCAACTCCCGCCAGGGGGCGATGTCACAGAAGTAGCTGGCGTAGACGACGGTCGTCGCGGCGGGCGACAGCTCGGGGTAGTGGCGGCTGCGGAACTGGACGTTGATGCTGGGGTGGCGGATGCCGGTGAGCCGGTCGGCGACCTCGTCCTCCAGCAGGTAGGTGGTGCACGGGTCCCCGGCCGGGAAGGGGCGGCGCAGGCCCAGGAAGACGGTGAGGTAGCCGGGGAAGACCATGCCGGGCTCGGTGATGGTCCGGGTGTACAGCCGGCGGTAGGTGTCGTTCAGGTAGCGGCCCTTGAGCAGGTCCAGCATGGTGGTGCGTCCGTCGCAGGCGGCGACCACGATGTCCGCCCGGATCTCCCGTCCGTCACTCAGCCGCACCCCGACGGCCCGGTCCTGCTCGACCAGGATCTCGGCCACCTTGGTGTTGTAGCTGATCTCGCCGCCGAGCCGCCGGTAGCGCTGCTCGATCGAGCGGGCCAGCCCGAGCGAGCCGCCCTCCGGCACCCCGGCCGACTGCCCGGCGTGCGAGGCGAGTTGGAAGTAGGTGGGCAGCACCGGGAAGTTGGGGTGCTGCTCGTAGAGGATGAAGTTGAACGCCTCGCGCAGCAGCGGGCTCCGGAAGCGCGCCGAGTAGTCGCTCATCAGCACCGTGATCGAGCGCCGGATGACGTTGAAGTACGGCAGGAAGGAGGCGAGCATCCGCCAGCGCTCGGCCCGGCCCATCAGCCCGACCGGCTTGAGGAAGGGGTAACGGACGAGGGCGCGGCGGAACTTGCGCAGCCCTTCGCAGAACTGCCGGATCCGCCGGGCGTCCTCCGGGGCGAGGTCGAGCAGGTGCGCTTCGAGGCGGTCGGGGTCGGAGTAGAAGTAGACGGCGCGGCCGTCCCTGGTGCGCACCACGTTGAAGACGTCGAAGTTGCGCATCACCTTGCCCTGCAGCGCGCCGAGTTCGAGCCAGATCTGGTGCATCTCGTTGCCGGGGCCGCTGCCGAGCAGCCAGCTCACGCAGCAGTCGAAGGTGAACTCGCCGCGGTCCCAGGCCGTGCAGCAGCCGCCGGGGAGTTCGTGCATCTCCAGGACGGTGGTGCGGTAGCCGTTCATCTGCGCGTAGCAGCCGGTCGACAGGCCGCCCAGCCCGCCCCCGACGATCACCATGGTCTGCCTGCTGGTACTCGTTCCGGTCATTCCGGCACTCCCACGGTGGCCCGGTCGAGTTGCGGCAGTTTGCCCAACTTGCCCGCGTGCCAAGGTTCCTGGTTGTCACTGGGCCAGGCCCGGAACGGCCGGCCGAGCTCCCGGCAGAGGTACTGCGCGGCGTACCGGCCGCTGGTGGCGGCGCGGATCAGACCGCCGAGGCCGGCCCACTGGCCGGCCATCGAGAAGCCGCGCAGCCCGGGCAGCCGCATCCGGTCCCGGTTGACCAGCCGGTTGGCGGCGTCCTCGGCCTCGGAGAAGGCCTGCCAGGCGAGGATGCTGCCGTAGGTGTTGCCGGTGAACCGCTCGGTGGTCACCGGGGAGGCGACGTCCACGAGTTCGATCCGGCGGCCGAGCCCCGGGTACGTCCGCTCCAGGAACTCCCGGACGAACGCGGCGACTTCCTGCTTGCGCGCCCGGTAGGCGCGGCGGTCGCTGACCCGCAGGTCCTTCCAGGAGCGGTAGTCGCTGAAGTAGGTGCAGTGCAGCACCGACTTGCCGGGCGGCGCGAAGCCCTCCGCGTAGTCCGACCGCATCTGGACGACCAGGCTGTGCTGGAGCGAGCCGGGCAGCCGGGCGCCCTGCTCGGGGGGCAGCAGGTAGGTGGTGCTGTGCGGTTCGCCCTCGGGCAGCGGGCCGTCCACGCCGACGAAGGCCGAGACCACGGCCGGGTACAGGTTGCCGGGCTTGTCCAGCAGCTCGCCGTACAGCCGGTCGGTGGCGGGGCTGGACCAGCGGCCTTCGAGGAGCCGGTCGAGCACCGTCGGCCCGTCGCAGGCGGCCACCACGTGGTCGGCGAAGTGCCGGGAGCCGTCCCGGAGTTGGACGCCGACGGCGCGGTCCCCCTCGACCAGGATCCGCTCCACCCGGCAGCGGTAGCCGATCACCCCGCCGAGCGAGGTGTAGCGCTCCTCCACCGAGCGGGCCAGCCCGAGCGAACCGCCCTGCGGGAAGCCCGCGTTGCCGTTGTGCGCGGCGGCCAGGGTGTACAGGTACGGCAGCAGCGGGAAGCCGGCCGGCTCCTGGAGGAACATGTTGGGCAGCGCCCGCCGCAGCAGAGGGTCCTGGAAGCGCTCGGCGAAGCCGCTCATCGGGGTCGTCGCGGTCCGCCAGAAGAGCCGGAACGCGGGCAGCACGGTGCGCAGGGTGCGCAGCCGCTCGGCCGGGCCGCGCAGCGGCGGCGGGGTGAGGTCCCAGGGCAGGTCGATGGCGGCGAAGCGGCGCAGGTCCCGGCAGAAGGCCCGGATCGGCTTGGCGTCGCCGGGGGCGGTGGCCAGCAGGTGCCGTTCCAGCCGGTCCGGGTCCCCGTAGAAGGTGACGGCGCGGCCGTGTTCGTCGACGACGCGGTTGAAGACGTCGAAGCGGGTGATCGACTTGCCGTCGAGGGCGCCGAGTTCGCGCCACACCTGGTTCGCGCCGGTGCCCTCGGCGGTGCCGATCAGCCAGTCGATGCAGTAGTCGAACAGGTAGCCGTGCCGGGACCACGCGGTGCAGCAGCCGCCGGGCAGCACGTGCTTCTCGAAGATCCGGGTCTCCAGCCCGCTCATCTGCGCGTAGCAGCCGGTGGAGAGCCCGCCGATGCCCGCGCCGATCACGATGACCCGGGGCGGGCCGCCGGGGGCCCGCTCCCGGCTCGACCAGTCCGGTCCGCGCTCAGGCCCGGCCATCGGCGGTGCCTCCGGCCAGGATGGCGCCCGCCAGTTCGGCGTTGCGGGCGGCGAACTCGGCATCGAGCATCTCGGCGTGGCTGCCGTGGCCGGAGTGGACGGCGGTGCCAGCGCTGGAGGCGCCGTGCCAGGAGCCGTGCTCGCCGCCCGCGTGCAGCGCCAGCCGGTCCCGTTCGCAGACGACGTTGAGCGGGGCCTTCAGGACGCCCAGGTTGGGGGTCCGGCTGCAGAACGCCAGGTAGTCCCGGGCCTGTTCGAGGGTCTCCTGGGCGACGATCCGGGAGCCGGTGTGCCGGTGCAGGTGCTCGTGGAGTTCGCGCTCGAAGACGGCCAGGTGCTCCTCGCCGAGCTCGAAGGGCTCGGGGATCCGGTAGGAGTCCACCACCAGGACGGAACTGACCGTACGGCCTCGGCGTTCGAGCTCCCGGGCCACCTCGAAGGCGAGGTTGCCGCCGAGCGAGTAGCCGAGCAGGACGTACGGCCCCGACTCCTCCAGCTCCTCGACCAGGTCGGCGTAGCGGGCGGTCTTGTCGTCGCCGGCGAGGTAGTTGAAGGCGGCGAGCCGGTGGTCGGGCAGGTGGGCGGCGAGCTGGCGGTAGACCAGGCCGTGGCCGCCGGCCGGCGGGAAGCAGAACACCGTCCGCCCTTCGGGCGCCCCGGGGTTGAACCAGAGGTACGGCTGGCCGCCGGCGACTTCGCCGGTGATGATCTGCTCCAGCGTGCGGGCCATCCCGTGCAGGGTGGTGACCTTGAAGAGCAGGCCGACCGGGATGCTGATGTTGAACTCGGTCTGCAGGTGGTGGATCAGCTCGATCAGCCGGATGGAGCTGCCGCCGAGTTCGAAGAAGTCGTGCTGGAGGCCGACCTCCGCCACGCCGAGCAGGTTGCTCCAGTGCTCGGCGGTGCGGATCTCGTAGAGGGTGACGGGCGGTTCGTGCTGCGCGTCGCCGGTGTCGATCCGGGGCTCGGGCAGGGCGGCCAGGTCGACCTTGCCGTTGGGGGTGAGCGGCAGGGCGGGCAGTTCGGTGAGGTGGGAGGGGATCATCACGGTGGGCAGGTGCTCGGCCAGGTGGCGGCGCAGTTCCCGGCGGTCCAGGGTGGTCCTCTCGGCGGGGACCAGGTAGGCGGCCAGCACGGCTTCGCCGGTGGCGTCCTGACGGACCGTCACGCAGGCCTGGGCGAGTTCGGGGCGGGCGGTGAGGTGGGCCTCGATCTCGCCGATCTCGATCCGGTGGCCGCGCACCTTGACCTGGTTGTCGATCCGCCCGAGCAGGTGGGCGGTGCCGTGGGCGTCCCAGTGGCCGAGGTCGCCGGTGCGGTAGAGCCGGACGGGCGGGCCGTCGAGCTCCAGGGTGGTGAAGCGCCGGGTGGTCTGCTCCGGGTCGTTCGGGTAGCCGGCGGCGACACCGGCGCCGCCGATCCACAGCTCGCCGGGCACTCCGGGCGGTACCGGCTCGCCGTAGTGGTCGAGGATGTACAGCGCGCTGTTGGGGAAGGGCCGGCCGATCGGCACCATCCGGCCGGGCTCCAGGGCGTCCGCGCCGCCCTCGTAGTAGCTGGTGTCGATGGTGGCCTCGGTCAGGCCGTAGGAGTTGACCAGCCGGGTGTCCGGCCCGCACAGGGCGCGCAGCCGCCGGTGCTCGGCGGCCTTCCAGGAGTCGGAGCCGACGACCAGCAGCCGCAGGAAGTCCAGCCGCAGGCCCTCGCGTTCGCAGTGGGCCAGCAGGCCGCGGGCGACGGCGGGCACGAACTCGCCGCAGTCGACGGCCTCCTCGCGCATGGTGCGGTACAGCCGGGCGGTGTCGAACAGCAGGTCGCGGTCGACCAGGACGAGGGTGCCGCCGGTGCTCAGCGCCCGGGCGAGGTCGCCGGAGAACACGTCGAAGGCGGTCCCGGCCATCTGGAGGTGCACCCGGGCCTCGGTGTCGAGGCGGTACTCGGCGCGCCAGCCCGCGGTGACGGCGGCGAGGTTGCGGTGGTCGACCCGTACGGCCTTCGGGCGGCCGGTGGAGCCGGAGGTGTGGATGACGTAGGCGGGGCGGTCCGGGTCGGCGGCGGGCAGCGGGCCGCTCTCGGCGGCCGGCCGGTCGAGTTCGTCCAGGGTGACGGGGCGGACGGGCGCTTCGGTGCCGAACGGGTTCCGTTCGGCGACCACGACGAGGGCGGCTCCGGCGTCGGTCACCTGGTAGGCGAGCCGGTCGGCCGGGTGGCCGGGGTCGAGCGGCAGGTAGGCGGCGCCGGCCCGCCAGATCGCCAGCAGGACGACGATCAGCTCGGGTGACTTGTCCAGGCAGACCGCGACCACCGAGCCTTCGCCGACGCCCAGTTCGCGCAGCCGCAGGGCCGTCCGCTGGGCCCGCCGGTCGAGCTCGCCGTAGGTGAGGCGGCGGACGCCGTCCGGGCGGGGGGAGGTGACGGCGACGGCCTCGGGGTGTTCGGCGGCGGCCTTGGCGACGAGTTCGGGCACCGGGGTGTCGTGGTCGGCCCGCCGGTCGGCGCCGCTGAAGCCGGTGAGGATGCGGCGGCGTTCGGCCTCGTCGAGCATCCGCAGCCGGCCGACCGGGCGGTCGGTGCCGGCGCTGGTCATGGCGTCCAGCAGGTTGCGGTAGTGCGCGGCCAGCCGCTCGACGGTGGCGGCGTCGAAGAGGTCGGAGTTGTACTTGAACACGCAGTGGAAGCAGCCGTCCGCGCGGTCCTCGTAGGCGGACAGCGTCAGGTCGAACTGCCCTTCCTCCTCGGGGAGTTCGATGTACTCCAGGCGGTAGCCGAAGCGCTCCACGGCGACCTTGTGGGTGAGCAGGATGAACATCGCCTGGAACACCGCCGAGCGGCTGGGGTCGTGCTGGAGCCCCAACTGCTCGACCAGCAGCGGGAACGGGTACTCCTGGTTGTCCAGGCCGCCGAGCACGCTCTCCCGCACCCGGGCCAGCAGCTCGGCCACGGTCGGCTCCCCGGCCAGGCTGACGTGCAGCGGCAGCGGGTTGACGAAGTAGCCGTAGACGGAGGCGAACTCCTCCTGGGTACGGCCGGTGACGGGGCTGCCGACCACGATGTCCGGCTGGCCCGACCAGCGGTGCAGCAGCAGGTAGTAGGCGCTCAGCAGCACCATGAACGGGGTGGCGTGGTGCGCGCGGGCCAGCTCGTGGACGCGGGCGGTCAGGTCGGCGTCGAGCCGGAAGAACGCCGAGGCGCCGTTGTGGGTCTGCACGGCCGGCCGGGGCCGGTCGGTGGGCAGGGCGAGGACGGGCATCTCGGCCGGCAGGTGGCCGCGCCAGTAGTCGAGCATCCGCCGGGCGTCGGGGCCGGCCAGGAAGCGGTTCTGGTGGTTGAGGAAGTCGAGGTAGCGGGCGGCCACGGCGGGGAGTTCGGGGGTGCGGCCCTGGCGCAGCGCCTCGTAGACCTCGAACAGCTCCTCGATGAAGGTGAAGGTGGAGATCGCGTCCGAGACGATGTGGTGGACGGCCTTCATCAGGACCCAGCGGTCCGGTCCGCGCCGGAACAGCCGCAGCCTGACCAGCGGGTCGTTCGCGAGGTCGTACGGCCGCCGGTACTCGGCGACGATCAGCGCGTGGATCTCCTCCCAGGGGCGGCCCTCGACGTCGAACAGTCCGGTGTCGGCCACCGCCTCCGGGCGGATCCGCTGGACCGGCCGGCCCTCCTCCGCGGTGAAGGCGGCCCGCAGCCCGGGGTGCCGGGCGACCAGCGCGCGGAAGGCGGCGAAGACCAGCTCGGGGTCGAGCTCGGCGCGCACCTCCACCGCGCCGCCGATGTTGTAGGCGAAGCCGTCCGGGTGCAGCTGGCGCAGGAACCACAGCGCCTGCTGGTTGTGGGTGAGCGGGTAGCGGGCCTCGTCGGTGTGCAGCTCGACCTCGGCCTGCTCGGGGCCGCCCTCGGCGTCGAGCCGCTCGGCCAGGCCGGCGACGAGCAGGTCGACCAGGTCGCCGACGGTGCCGTTGCTGAGCAGCGCCACCACCGGCAGGGCGACGCCCAGTTCGCCGTGCACCCGGGCGCGCAGCTCCATCGCGAGCAGCGAGTCCAGGCCGTGCGCGCCGAGTCTGGTGTCCGGGGCGATCCGCTCGGCGCCGATCCGCAGCACGGCCGCGGCGGCGGCGGTGAACCGCTCGGTGACGAGCCGGTGCCGGGTCGGCGGATCCGCCGTGCGGTAGGCGTCCAGGAAGCCGCCGGTCTCGGCCGGGGCCTGCTCGGCGGCGCTGGCGGCCAGGTCGGCGACCAGCGGCGGCGGCGCGGGGTACCAGGCGAGGAAGGTCGGCCAGTCGACCACGGTGGCGACCAGCAGCTGGGCGCGGTCCTGGCCGAGGACGCGCTCCAGCACGGCCGTGCCGGCGTCCGGCGGGAGCGAGCTCATGCCGCGGGCGTCGCGGTAGTGGGCGACCAGGCCCAGTTCCTCGATCATGCCGGTGGCCCAGGGGCCCCAGTCGAGGCTGAGCGCGGGCAGGCCGGCGGCCCGGCGGTGGTGGGCGAGGGCGTCCAGGAAGGCGTTGCCGGCCGCGTAGTTGGTCTGCCCGGCGGTGGTGAGCAGCGAGGCGACGGAGGCGAACAGCACGAAGTGGTCGAGCGGTTCGTCGCGCAGCAGCCGGTGCAGCAGGTGGCCGCCGACCACCTTCGGGGCGTATCCGGCATCGAAGGCGGCCCGGTCCATCTGCGGCACCAGCACGTCCTTGACCTGCCCGGCGAGGTGGAACACCCCGCGGATGGGCGGGCGTTGGCGCTGCCGGTAGTCGGCGAGCCAGGCGGCGAGGGCGGTCTCGTCGGTGACGTCGACCGGGGCGAGCAGCGGTTCGGCGCCGAGCGCCTGGAGTTCGCGCAGGAAGGCGATCCGCTCCCCGGCCGGGCTGGCGGGGTCGGTCCGGTACCACTGGTCGCGCTCGGGCAGCGCGGTGCGGCCGACCAGGATCAGCCGCCGGGCGCCGCGCCGCACCAGGGTGCGGCAGAGCAGCCGGCCGAGCGCGCCGAACGCGCCGGTGACCAGGTAGCTGCCGTCGGGGCGCAGGACCGGCGGCAGCGGGCGGGTGAGGCCCTCGGCCTGGCGGAGCCGGCTGGTGCGGCGGTGGCCGGCCCGCAGGGCGATCTCCTGCTCGTCCCGGGAGGCGAGTTCGGCGAGCAGCGCCTCGGCCTGGTCGAGCGGGTCGGCGGCGGGGTCGAGGTCGATCAGGGTGCCGCGCTGGGCGACGAGTTCCTGCTGCCAGAGCACCCGTCCGATGCCCCAGGCGGGTGCGCCGAGCGGCTCGACCCGGTCGGCGGGGTCGGCGGCCTGGGTGCCCCGGGTGACGATGTGCAGCCGGGCGTCCGGGAGGGCGGCGGGCAGGGCCTGGGCGAGGGCGATCAGCGCGTAGCCGCCGAGGGTGGCGAGCTGGTCGAGCCGGTCGGCCGTGGTGGTGTCGAGGGCGGGCTGGTCGAGGTTCCACAGCTGGACGACGGTGCGGTAGCCGGGGCCGAGGTCGGTGAGGAGCCGGGTGAGGTCCTCGGCGGAGTCCGGGCGGACGGTCGAGTGCCCGTCGCCGGGCCGGTAGCCGGTGCCGGGCCGGACCAGGTGGCAGCGGGCGCCGCGTTCGGCGGCCAGCACGGCGAGGCGTTCGGCGAGGCCGCCGGCGTCGGCGAACAGCAGCAGGTCGCCGAGGTCCTGGTCGGCGGGCGCGGCCGGGGCGTCCGTCCAGGCGAGTTCGGTGAGCCAGCCGTCGATGGTGGCGAGGCCGACCGAGGCGGGGGCCTGCGCGACGTCGGCGACCCGGAAGCCGGTGATCCGGCCGACCGGGGTGCCGTCCTCGGTGTACAGGGCGAGGTCGCCGACGAGTTCGCCGCCGCCCTCGCGGGTGACGGTGGCGTGCGCCCAGATCGGCCGGTCGCCGACCTGGTCGAGCCGGACCTCCTCGATGGACACCGGCAGCCGGACGCCGCCGTCCTCGGGCGTGAGCAGCCGGGTGGCCAGCAGGGTCTGGAAGCAGGCGTCGAGCAGCACCGGGTGCAGTTGGTGGTCGGCCGCCTCGGGGCCGAGCCGGTCGGTCGGGCTGATCCGGGCCAGTGCCTCGCCGGGGCTCGTCCACACCTCCTGGACGGCCTGGAAGGCGGGCCCGTAGTCGTAGCCGCGGGCGGCCAGGAGCCGGTAGCAGTCGGGGCCGTCGAAGCGCTGTCCGCGCGAGCGGATCGCCTCGGCGTCCAGCGCCGGCCCGTGGGCGCGGCGCTGGCCGGTGCGGACCCGGCCGCCGGCGTGCACCACCGGTTCGCCGCCGGCCGGGGTGGAGGCGATGGTGAAGCGGGCGTCCTCCGGGGCGTAGCCGAGCTGGACGGGGGTGGGCTCGGTGTCGGAGAGGAACAGGGCCCGGTTCAGCTCGATCTCGGCGAGCACGACCTCGGTGCCGCCGGTGAGGGCGCGGACGGCCTGGGCGGCCATCTCCAGGTACCCGGCCGCCGGGAAGACCACCTGGCCCTCGATCCGGTGGTCGGCCAGGTAGGGCAGCCGCTCGGGGTCGAGTGCGGTGGTCCAGGCGGGTTGGGCGCTCGCGGTGCGGCGGCCGAGCAGCGGGTGGTCGACCTCGCCGAGCCGGACCTGCCGGACGGCGCTCGGCTCGACCCAGTACCGGTCGCGCCGCCACGGGTAGCCGGGCAGCGGCACCGGGCGGCCGGCCGGGTGCAGTGCGCGCCAGTCCGGTTCGACGCCCAGGGTGTGCAGTTCGGCGAGCGACCGGGTGAAGCAGGCGGGCTCGTCGGCGTGCCGGCGGATGGACGCCAGGGCGTGCGCGCCGTCGACGCACTCGCGGATCGCGTGGCCGAGCACCGGGTGCGGGCCGATTTCCAGGAACAGGCCGTGCCCGTCCTGGGCCATCCGTTCGACGGCGGCGCGGAAGCGCACCGGGTTGCGGACGTTGTGCCACCAGTACCCGGCGTCGAGTTCGGGGCCGCGGGCGAGGCCCTCGCGGGCGGTGAGGTAGAGCGGCAGCCGGGCCTCGTTGGGCTTGAGCGCGGCGAGCGCGGCGGTCAGCTCGTCCCGGATCGGGTCCATCCGCACGCTGTGGTACGGGACTTCGACCTCCAGGAAGCGGGTGAACACCTCCTGGCCGCGCAGTTCCTCGGCGAGTTCGCGCAGCGCGTCGGTGTCGCCGGCCAGGGTCACGGTGGAGGGGCTGTTGACGGCCGCCAGCGAGACCCGGGCGCGGTACGGGCGGATCCGGCGCTCCGCCTCGGCCTCCGGGAGGCCGACGGCGAGCATGGTGCCGGTGCCGGACAGCCGCTGCTGGAGGCGGCTGCGGGCGAGCACCACCCGGACGGCGTCGGCCAGGTCGTACACCCCGGCCTCGTGGAAGGCGGCGACCTCGCCGGTGCTGTGCCCGACCACCGCGTCGGGGCGCAGGCCGTGGCTGCGCCAGAGCGCGGACAGGCCCAGCTGGACGGCGAAGTTGGCGGGCTGGGCGAGCCAGGTCTCGGCCATCCGGGAGTCGGCCTCGTCGCGGTGCAGTTCGTCGAGCAGGGACCAGCCGGCCTGCTCGCGGATCTCCCGGTCGCAGGCCTGGACGGCCGCCCGGTAGACCGGTTCGTTCTCGTACAGGCCTCGGCCCATGCCCCACCACTGCGGGCCCATGCCGGTGAACACCCAGGCCAGGCGGCGCTGTTGGCGCTCCCGGGCGCGGCCCTGGAGCACCCGGGGGTGCGCCTCGCCGCGCTCGTGGGCGGCCAGCGCCTCGTCCAGGTCGTCCTGCGTGGAGTAGACCACCGCGAGCCGCTCGGGCAGGTGCTGGCGCCGGTGCGCCAGGGTGTGGCCGAGGTCGGCGAGCGGCACCCCGGCGGCGAGCTCCCGGCGGATTCCGGCGGCGAGTTCGGGCAGTCCGGCGGCGTCCTTGGCGCTCAGCGGCAGCACGGTGCAGGCCGGCTGCGGGGCCGGGGCGGCGGGCCCGGTGCTCGGCGGCTCCTCCAGCAGGACGTGCGCGTTGGTGCCGCCGAAGCCGAAGGAGTTGACGCCGGCCCGGGCCGGCCCGTCGTGCTCGGGCCAGTCGACCGGGGCGGTCGGGATGTCGAAGGGCAGCGCGGCCAGGTCGATGCCGGGGTTGGGCCGTTCCAGGTTGAGGTGCGGCGGGATCCGCCGGTGCTTGAGGGCGAGGGCGGTCTTGATCAGCCCGGCGACGCCGGCGGCGGCCTCGGTGTGCCCGATGTTGGTCTTCACCGAGCCGACGTAGCAGCGGTCGCCCGGGCGGCGGCCGACGCCCAGCACCCGGCCGAGCGCGGCCGCCTCGATCGGGTCGCCGACCGGGGTGGAGGTGCCGTGCGCCTCGACGTACTGGAGGCTGCCGGGCACCACCCCGGCCTCGGCGCAGACCCGTTCGATCAGGGTGACCTGGGCGTCCGCGCTGGGGACGGTGATGCCGTTGGTGCGCCCGTCCTGGTTGACGCCGCTGCCGAGGATGACGGCGTGCACCGGGTCGCCGTCGCGCAGCGCGTCCGACAGCCGCTTGAGGACGACCACGCCGACTCCCTCGGCCCGGACGTAGCCGTCGGCGGAGGCGTCGAAGGCGCGTGAGCGGCCGTCGGCGGACAGGAAGCCGCCCTTGGTCTCGGCGATCGTGTACTGCGGCGCCATGTGCAGCAACGCGCCGCCCGCCAGGGCGAGTTCGGTCTCGCCGCGGAGCAGGCTCTGACAGGCGAGGTGCACCGCGACCAGGGAGGAGCTGCAGGCGGTGTCGATCGAGACGCTGGGGCCGCGGAAGTCGAAGCAGTGCGAGATCCGGTTGGAGACCATCGTCATCATGGTGCCGGTGGCGGTGTGCGCGGCGAGCGTGCGGAAGTCGAGGTCGGCGAACTGGAGGATCTTGTAGTCGAGGGTGAAGGCCCCCATGTAGACGCCGACGTCGCGGCCGGCCAGCTCGCCGGGGCGCAGGCCACCGTCCTCCAGGGCCTCCCAGCTGACCTCCAGGAGCTTGCGCTGCTGCGGGTCCATGTGCTCGGCCTCGCGCGGGCTGATGCCGAAGAAGTCCGGGTCGAAGGTGTCGAACCCGTCGATGTAGCCGCCCCGGCCGCCGATCAGGCGGCCCGGTTTGGAGCGGTCGCGACTGCCGAGCGTGCCGGTGTCGTAGCGGTCGGCGGGTGTCGCGGTGAGGCAGTCCCGGCCCTCGACGAGGTTGCGCCAGTAGGTCCGGTGGTCGTTGGCGTGTCCCGGCAGGCGGCAGCCGATGCCGGTGATCGCGATCCGGTCGCAGGGCACGGCGAAGGGCGAGGTGGTCATGATCCAATCCGAGGGTGATGGCGTGGCGGCGCGGACACGGGCGGAGGAAGAGCGGCCTCGCGGGCAGGGTCAGACGGACGGCTCGGTGGCCTTCACCTGGCGCCAGGGGTGCAGCAGGGTGGCGCCCACTTCGCCGGTGGCCGGGAAGGCGGCCGGATCGGCGAGGCCGACGGCGGTGGGCACCCGGCCGGGGCGCCAGGTGAAGCTGCCGAACACGTGGTCCCACAGCGAGAGGTCGGAGGCGTAGTGCCCGGCCTCAGCGAGGTCGGTGCTGTGGTGCAGTCGGTGGAGCTCGGGGCCGGCCAGCAGGTGGCCGAGGAGCCCGAGGCGGACGTCGATGTTCGCGTGAACGAAATACCCCTGCGCAAGAATGAATATTCCGACCACGAACACGGATTCCGCCGAGAAGCCGATCAGCGACAACAAGAGTTGCACCACGGACTGCGCGACGAACACGTCGAGAATATGGTTCACGCCGTTGTTCGCGACATTCACCTTGTCCGGCACGTGGTGGACGCCGTGCAGGCGCCAGAGCCACCGGTTGTGGTGGGACCAGCGGTGGACGAGGTAGTCGCCGAGCGAGCCGACCAGCAGCGCGAGCGGGATCTCCACGGCGAACGGGAGCGCCGGACGGGCCGCCCCGAGCACCTGCACCAGCGCCGTCACCAGCCCCACCGCGACCGCACCGCCGACCATGCTCAGCACGAAGTACACGGTGTACCAGCGCAGTTCACGCCCGCTCGGATGCCAGTCGGTCCGGTACGGGATCACCCGCTCCAGTACCGCCAGGTACCCGAGGACGCCGACCAGCACGAGAGGGGAGACCCGGTCGGGCTCCCAGTGGAAGTGCAGTGTGGCGACGGCCGTGCACAGCACCCCCAGGAGCAGAAGCGGATGAGCGAGCCGGCGTGCAATGGCGGACAGCACGCGCCCCCTTGGTTATTCGCGAACTAATGACTGGAAACGTCAGAGACTCTAGCGGGAGCGGTCAGCTGCGGCAGTCATTCGACGTGTTAACGCCATAAATAACCCGATCGGAGGAAGATCCGCGCACGAAGTTGACGCTAGAGCGGCGCGAAAGGGGCGCGTTTGTTCGTAGGCACTGGAGAAACCGGAGCGCAGCGAGGCCGGTTTCGCGCCGGGCGAGGTCGCACGCCCCCCTGTGGCGGGGTGCGGTCCGGACCCGGATCCGGCCACCGGTCCCACGAGGGCGGCGCGGGTGGCACGGGGCGAGCGCGAACCGGGCGCGCGGGCGTGGGCGGGGTGGGCAGCGCGGGCGTGGGCGGGGTGGGCAGCGCGGGCGTGGGCGGGGTGGGCAGCGCGGGCGGCGGCGCCCGTCAGGATCCCGCCAGCTCCGCCAGCCGCCACGCCGCGTCCGGCCGGTACGCCGCGAGGCGGTCGCGCAGGCCGCGCAGCTCGTACCCGACCAGGGCCGGCAGGGCCGCCGCCGGGGCGGTCTCCAGGGCGGGCCCGAGCAGTTGGACGGCCGTCTGCGGGTCGTGCGCGCAGGCATGGCAGTCCGCCACCCGGACGGTGAAGAGGAGACGGCTGGAGGGGAGCTGGGCCGGGCCGAGCAGGCCGAGCGCGGTCTCGGCGGCGGTCAGCGCACGGCGGGCCAGCCGGGGGTCGTCGACGACCGCGGCGAGGTCGCGCAGCGCGGCGGCCGCGCCGGACTCCACCCGCAGCCGCATCGAGGCGATGGAGAGCCAGGGCGCGTCGTCCTCGTCCCGGGCGCCGATGTGGTCCAGGTGCAACCGGGCGCGGCCGAGGTGCCGGATGGTGGCCCGGACGTCGCCGGTCAGGGCGTGCGCACGGGCCTGGCCGATCTGGCCCATCGCGCCGGCCCAGTGCCGGCCGGGGGCGGCGCGGCCGGTCTCCCGGGCGTAGCCGAGGGCGGCGGCCGGGTCGCCGTCCATCCGGGCGAGGGTGCTCATGTCGCTCAACGCGGCGACCTGGGTGGCCTGGTCCCCGGCAAGCTCCGCCCAGGCGAGCGCGCGGTCGAAGCAGGCCATCGCGGTGGCGTTGCGGCCGTCCTGCATCCGCAGCGCGCCCGCGGCGTGCGCGTGCTCGGCGGCCAACCGGGCGAGCGGGCGGCGCTGCGCGGCGGGGGCGGCGGCGAGCCGGGCGAGCACGGCCTGCAAGGTGCGTTCGACGGCGGCGGCCAGGCCCGGCAGGCCGCCGGCCTCGCCGGAACGCAGGTGGGCGGCGAGCAGCCCGGTGAGGGCGTGTGCGGTGGCGGCGTCCAGGGGCGGCGCGGCGGCCGGGTTCGCGGCGCAGAACTCGGCGTGCAGCGCGGCGAGTTCGACCGGGTCGGGGACGTCGCAGCCGTCGGCGCCGTGCAGCGGGCAGAGCAGGCCGTAGTCGGGCAGCCGGGGCGGCGGCTGGGCGGGGGCGCTCCAACGGGCCGGGCCGCCGGGCCCGTTCACGGCCGCCGTGGGCAGCGGGGGCCGCAGCAGGGCGGGCGCGAGGGGCGCCAGGGAGGGCAGTTCGGCGGTCTCGGCCCGCTGGCAGGCGGCCCGCAACTCACCGCCCGCACCGAGGAGTTCGTCGATCCGGTCGGCGATCCGGGGAGTGACCCGGCGGGCGCCGTGCTCGATCTTGCTCACCGCGGTGTGGTCGTAGCCGATGCCGGCGCCGAGTTGGGCCTGGGTGAGGCCGGCCCGGCGCCGCCAGTGGCGCAGCCGGGCGCCGAAGTCCCGCCAGGCGCCGAGCTCCTGGGCGGGCGGGGCGACGGGTGGGGACGGAGGTGGGAACGGAGGTGCGGACGCCGGTGCCACGGCCACGCGGTTCCGGTGCACGGCTGCCTCCTCCGGTCGCTTCCCCCGGGCCCTCGCCAACCTTCCGACCATCAGGACGGTACTCGATGACACCCGGTCCGTACATGAGGTGGTCTCAACCACTCGGGCAAAAGCCCAGCTTGACGGAATTTGCCAACCCTATGCATCGCGTGCACCAGCCATTGACCAGAGCATGACGCCGTGTGAGGGTTCCGGCACCCGAACGCGGACGGCCCGCACGGCCGTCCCCCAGACACGGCCCTGCGGTGCGCCACCAGCCATGCCGTCCGCGGTCGAGGACCCCCACATGCTAGGAGCCTCGATGCAACGCAGAGTTTCCACAGGACGGTTGCTGACCACGGCGACCACCCTGACCGTGCTGGCCGGCATGATCGCCGCCACGGCCGGGCCGGCCACCGCCGCGCCCACCCCCTCTCCCGCACCACCCAGCGCCCTCGCGGCAGCCGTCAACGCCGCCGACGCGGCCGCGGCCGCCGGCCTGGACGCACTGGCCAAGGGCCCCGGCGAGACCTACGAGCGCCGGGCCGTCACCCCCTGGCTCGGCGGCCTCTACTCCGTCGCGTACGACCGCAGCTACCGCGGCCTGCCGGTGGTCGGCGGCGACGCCGTGGTGCTCGCCGACGGCCAGGGCAAGGTCCGCGGCCTCCAGTCGGCCGCCACCGGGCCGGTCGGCGGCTCGATAACCCCGCAGGTCAGCGCCGCGAACGCGGAGAAGACCGCGCGCACCAAGCTGGCCGCGGTGGACTCGGTGGCCGAGCGCCGCCTGGTCGTCCGGGTCAAGGACGGCGCGAGCCGGCTCGCCTGGGAGACCGTCCTCAAGGGCCGTACCGAGAGCGCACCGAGCACGTTGCACGTCTTCGTGGACGCCGCCAGCGGCGAGGTGATCGACAGCTACGACGATGTCCGGGCCGGCACCATCAACAGCAAGTGGAACGGCCCCGGCCCGCTGACCATCAGCACCACCAACTCCGGCGGCTCGTACTCGCTGCGCGACCCGAACCGGCCCGGCCTGACCTGCTCCGACTACAGCAGCGGCCAGGTGTTCAGCAAGTCCTCCGACTCCTGGGGCACCGGCAACCCCTCCAGCAAGGAGACCGGCTGCGCCGACGCCATGTGGGCGGCCCAGAAGGAATGGGACATGCTCCGCGACTGGCTCGGTCGCAACGGCCACAACGGCAACGGCGGCAGCTGGCCGGTCAAGGTCGGCCTCAACGACGTCAACGCCTACTGGGACGGCAGCTCCATCTCCATCGGCCACAACCAGAACAACGAGTGGATCGCCGCCCAGGACGTCGTCGGCCACGAGTTCGGCCACGGCATCGACCAGTACACCCCCGGCGGCGCCAACAACGAGAACGGCCTGGGCGAGGGCACCGGCGACATCTTCGGCGCGCTCACCAAGGAGTACGCCAACCAGCCCGCGCCCTACGACTACCCCGACTACCAGGTCGGCCGGCAGGTCAACCTGGTCGGCCAGGGGCCGATCCGCAACCTCTACCAGCCCTCACTGGTCAACAACGACCCGAACTGCTACTCCTCCTCCATCCCCAGCACCGAGGTGCACGCGGCCGCCGGCCCGCTGAACCACTGGTTCTACCTCCTGTCGATGGGCTCCAACCCGGGCGGCGGCAAGCCGTCCAGCCCCACCTGCAACAACTCCTCGGTCACCGGCATCGGCGTCAAGCAGGCCGGCCAGGTCTTCTACGGCGGCATGCTGCTCAAGACCAGCGGCATGACCTACAAGCGGTACCGCACCACCACCCTGACCGCCGCCAAGAACCTCGACCCGACCTGCAACTACTTCACCCGGACCAAGGCCGCCTGGGACGCGATCAGCGTGCCCGCGCAGAGCGGCGACCCGACCTGCACCCCGTCCGGCAACAACGACTTCTCGCTCGCGCTCGGCCCGGCCTCCGGTTCCGTCCAGCCCGGCGCCTCGACCACGGCGACGGTCTCCACCGCCGTCACCTCGGGCACCGCGCAGACCGTCAACCTGACCGCCTCGGGCGCCCCGACCGGGGTCACCGCGACGCTCAACCCCTCCTCCGTGCAGACGGGTTCGTCCGCGACGCTGACCCTGTCGGCCTCCTCGGGCGCCCCGGCCGGGACGTACGTGATCACCGTCACCGGCACCGCCGGCGCGGCCACCCACACCGCCCAGTACACCCTGACCGTCGGCGGCGGGGGCACCCCCGGCGGGCCCGCGCCCGACATCGACGTCGCCAAGGTCCAGGCCCACCTGACCCAGCTGAACACCATCGCCAACCAGAACGGCGGCAACCGCCGGGCCGGCAGCGCCGGGCACAGCCAGTCCGTGGCGTACATCAAGGGCAAGCTGCAGGCCGCCGGCTACACCGTGACCGAGCAGACCTGCACCTCCTGCACCTACCAGTCCAACAACCTGATCGCCGACTGGCCCGGCGGCCCCGCCGACCAGGTCACCATGTTCGGCGCCCACCTGGACAGCGTCTCGGCCGGCCCCGGCATCAACGACAACGGCTCCGGCTCGGCCACCCTGCTGGAGAACGCCCTCGTCCTCGCCCAGCAGAACCCCACCCTGACCCGGCACGTCCGGTTCGCCTGGTGGACCGGTGAGGAGCAGGGCCTCCAGGGCTCGCAGTCCTACGTCGGCCAGCTGAGCTCCACCCAGCGCTCCGCGATCAAGTCCTACTACAACTTCGACATGGTCGGCTCGCCCAACGCCGGCTACTTCATCAACAACATCACCTCCGCCGCCTCCGCGCCGATGAAGGCCTACTGGGACTCCCTCAACCTCCAGCCGGAGGAGAACGTCGAGGGCCAGGGCCGCTCGGACGACTACTCCTTCCAGCAGGCCGGCATCCCCACCTCCGGCTACGCGGCCGGCGCCGACGCCGTCAAGACCTCCGGCCAGGCGACCAAGTGGGGCGGCAGCGCGGGCCGTTCGTACGACTCCTGCTACCACCAGTCCTGCGACACCACCAGCAACATCGACCCGACCGCGCTGAACCGCAGCGCCGACGGCGTGGCCTACACCATCTGGAAGACCTCCGTCGGCGGCACCACCCCCGCCAACGACTTCTCCCTCGCGGTGAACCCGGCCACCGCCACCGTCAACCCCGGCGACTCGGCCACCGCGACGGTCTCCACCGCCACCACCTCCGGCTCCGCCCAGACGGTCAACCTGACCGCCTCCGGCGCCCCGGCGGGCGTGACGGTCTCCTTCAGCCCGTCCTCGGTGCAGTCCGGCGCCTCGGCCTCGCTGACCATCGCGACCGCCGCGAACACGGCGGCCGGCACCTACAGCATCACGCTCACCGGTACCGGCACCGCCACCCACAGCACCAGCTTCTCGCTGGTCGTGGGCAACGGCCCGACCAACCCCGGCGGCACCTGGACGCCCGGCACCACCTACCAGGCGGGCGACGTCGTGACCTACAACGGGGTCAGCTACCGCTGCATCCAGGGTCACACCGCCCAGGTCGGCTGGGAGCCGCCCATCGTCCCCGCCCTGTGGCAGGCCGTGTGACCCGTAGGGCACCCGCCTGACACCCCGTAAGCCGCTGCGCCGCGGTCCGTCGAGGGGGACGGATCGCGGCGCAGCTGTGCACCGGGCACACCCCCGGGCCTCAGCCGGGCCTCACCCAGGGTGGAAGGTCACCCGGACGTTGGTGTCGAGCGGCAGGACCAGGACGTTGCCGGTGTCCCAGGTCCAGTCGCGCGGGATGAGGACCATCCGGGCGCCGGACTGCGCCAGCAGCCGGAACCCGTGGTAGCGGTAGCGGAAGCGCTGCCCCTGCCCGGCGTCGGCCAACGCGTACTCCTGCACCGCGGGCCAGCCCAGGTAGAGGCGTTCCGTGGTGTCCACGATCATCGCCGGGCGCTGGTAGAGCCGCGCACTCAACCGGCGGGCGTCCTCCGTCCCCTTCGCGTGGGCGTACCCGGTGGCCGCCCAGAACGAGCACAGCACGACGATCGCCACGGTCACGGCGACGGCCGCGCGCTCGCCCGGGAGCGGGTACGGGCTCCCGGTGACGCGCGCGAACAACAACCGGGCCAGCACGGCGAGCAGCAGGGCACCGCCGATCAGCAGCGGGACGGCGTACTGGCCGAGGTCGATCGCCCCGAAGCCGGCGAGGAAGCCCAGGACCAGCAACGGGGCCACGGCCGCCGCGATCAGCACGCAGGCCGGGCGGACCCAGCGCGAGGCGCCCCGCCTGGTCGCGAGGTGGTAGGCGAGCGCGACCAGCAGCACCCCGAAGAGCAGGCCCCCGACCGGGAGGTAAAGCGCTGGGGAGCCGCGGAGCAGGAGGTCCGGCGTCCCGAAGCCGAGCGTGGCGGCGTCCAGCCCGAAGTAGTGGTAGAAGGAGTCGGTGTAGGCGAAACCGAGGAAGAAGACCAACGCGGTCACGAAGGTGGTCGGGCCGAGGACCGAGGCCAGGAAGCCGACCCAGTTGAACCGGGGAGCCTCCGGCGGCTTCGGTTCGCCGTCGGCCGGCTCCCCCGCCGTCCACCCGCTCAGGGTGTGCTCCCGGTGGGAGTTCCGGTGCCGCCTCCGCCGGTCGGGAGCCCGGTGCCGCCGCTGTTCGGGGTCCCGGTGCCGCCGCCTCCCTCCGAGCCCTTGATCAGGCCCTCGGCCCTGATGTACCTGCTCTCGCCGTCGACGGTCACGGTCAGACAGAGCGGCCGCCCGGTCGCACTGCCGGTCGCCAGGACGAACTGCTGCGGCGCGCTGCGGCCCCCGGTCACGGTGACCTCCTTGCTCGGCGGCGTCGCGGGCGCGGCACCCTCCGAGCAGTCGGTGACCTGGCTGAGGACGGCCGTGAAGGTCTTGGTGGACGTGCTCCGCAGCGTCACGGAGGCGTAGACCCCGACACCCGTGGCGGACGCCGACACCTCACCCGCGTCCGCGAACCCCCCGCCACCCCCGCCCCCTTTGGTCCGCGCGTCCTCCGTCCCGCCCGGGCCGCCGTTCTGGCCCGACGAGCCGCCGTTCTGGCCCGACGAGCCGCCGTTCTGACCCGACGAGCCGCCGTTCTGGCCCGACGAGCCGCCGTTCTGACCTGACGAGCCGCCTCCACCCTGGCCGGTCGGGACGGTGGCGGTGCCGCCTCCCCCACCGCCTCCACCGGAGCAGGCCGCGAGGGCCGGGACGAGCAGGGCGCCTGCCAGCCATCGGGCCGCTCGTCCCGTCGCGCCGCCTTCGAGGTGCCTGGTCCCGGACATGCGTTCTCCCATCCGCGCAGCGAGCCGGGGCCGACCGGCCCCGCCGCACCGTACCGGTTCGCACACGGTGTGCCGGCTGCCGCGCGGGCGGCGGCCGGCCGGGAAACCCGTTCGGCGCAGCCCTGGCCCGGAGTCCGTAGAGTCGGAGCCGACGGACCGTCAGCCGCCCCGAGGAGAACACCCGTGACCACCGACACCCGCCCCGTACCGGAGCTGGCCGCCGAGGCCGTCGAGCAGTGGCGCACCGAGGAGGCCGACCTCATCGACCTGCTCGCCCGGGCGCAGCGCGGCATCGGCGGCATCGCCGCCTTCCGACTCGGCCCCACGCCCACCGTGCTGGTCACCGACCCGGCCGCCGTACAGCACGTGCTCGGCCGCCACCCCGACCGCTACGTCAAGCGCTCGCACCGCGCGCGGATGCTGGTCGGCGACGGCGTGCTCTCCGCCACCGGAGACGCCTGGAAGCGCCAACGACGGCTGCTGCAGTCCCAGTTCACCGGCACCGGGATGCGCCGCTACGAGCAGCGGATCGCCGCCGCCGCCCGCCGGACAGCCGACCGCTGGGAGGGGTACGCGCGCACCGGCGAGACCTTCGACCTCGGCGAGGAGATGCGCGGATTCGCCCTCGACACCGTCTGGCGGGCCCTCACCGGGCTGCCGCTGGACGACCGCACCGACCATGAACTCCGCTCCGTGGAACGGGTGGTGGCGGCCATGCCGACCCTGCCCACGGACGCCGGGGACGCCCGGGACGCCGTCGCCGCCGACCTCGCCCGGATCGACGCCGTCGCGCTGGCCGCCATCGACGCGGCCCGCTCGGCGACCGACGTCGAGGAGCCCGGCGTGCTGCGGGTCCTGCTCGACGCCGCGGCCCAACACCCCGAGTACACCGACCGGTTGATCCGCGACGAACTCGTCACCCTGCTCGTCGCCGGGCACGAGACCACCGCCACCACCCTCACCTGGCTCTTCCTCCTCCTCGACCGCCACCCCGAAGCGCGCGGCGCGGACCCGCAGGCCCTGGTCAGCGAGGCCCTGCGGCTCTACCCCCCGGCCTGGCTGCTCCCCCGGCACGCCGTCGAGGACGACGTGATCGACGGCCACCGCATCGCCGCCGGCACCGACGTCCTGGTCTGCCCCTACCTCACCCACCGCGACCCGGCCCTGTGGCCCGACCCCGAACGCTTCGACCCCGCCCGCTTCACCGCCACCGGCGCCCGCCCCACCCAGCTCGGCGCGTACCTCCCCTTCGGCCTCGGCGCCCGCGCCTGCCTCGGCACCCAGTTCGCCGTCCGCGAGACCACCGCGCTGCTCGAACTCCTGCTGCCCGCCCACACCGTGCGGTTCCGCTCCGTCCCGACCGGCTCCGCCTACAGCATCACCGTGCGACCCGACGGGCCGACGCCGGCGGTACTGATCTAACCGGTCCCGGTCCCGGTCGCGGGCGGGAGGAAGTCGTCGGCCAGCTCCTCGCCGGCGAGGGCGGCGTCGACGCGGGCGTCGATGTGTGCGTGGGTGACCGGACAGTCCAGCGGGCGGTCGCGGTGACAGTCGAGCATGTGGGTCAGGACGGCCGCGGCGCGCTCCAGACGGCGGGCGCGGGCCGTCATCTCGTCCCGCTGCGCCGCCAGCAGCGCCTTCCGCTCCGCCGCCTGCTCGCTCGCCATCACGGCGGCCGTCCCGGCGAGCGGGATCATGCCGTCCACGTGCCAGAGCTGGACCAGGGCGAGGCGTTCCAGGGCCGCCCGGTCGTACTGGCGCACCCGGCCGCGGCGGGCGGCGGGGGCGATCAGGCCGCAGTCCTCGTAGTAGCGCAGGGCGGGGACGGAGAGGCCGAAGGCCTTCGCGACCTCGGTGATCGAGTAGAGCTGCTCCACGCGTCGTCTCCTTCACGGTTCACGGCCGGCGGGTTGCACTCAAGCGCACTTGAGCGTGAAAGCTTAGGCAAGCCTAACTTCCTGCCGCAGCGAAGGGTTCGCCGCTCATGCCGCTCAGCACCGCCTCCGCCCCCAGCCGGACCTCACCCGGCCGCGCCGCACCCGCCTCCGGCGCGCTGCTCGTCGTCGGCTTCGTCCTGCTCAGCCTCAACACCCGGGTCGCGTTCGGGCAGGTCGGACCGCTCGCGCCAGTCGCCGGCTGGGGCCAGGGCACCGTCACCGTGCTCGGGCTGCTGCCCCCGCTGTGCATGGGCCTGTTCGCACCGCTCGGCGCCCTCGCCCGGCGGCGGATCGGCGAGGAGCGCGGGCTGTTCTGGGCGAGCGTCCTGCTCGTCGCCGGAGCGCTGCTGCGCACGGCGGGCCTGCCCGGGCTCTACGCGGGGACGGTGCTGGTGGGCATCGCGGTGGCGGTGGTCAACGTGCTGATCCCGGTGTTCGTCCGGGCCCGCTTCGCGCCCCGGCGGATCGGCACCATGATGGGCGTCTACGCCCTCGCGATGGGCACCGGGTCGGCCGTGGTCGCCGCCCTGGTCGCGCCGGTCGCCGACGCGTGGTCCTGGCGGGCCGCGATCGGCCTCGCCGTCCTCCCGGCCGTCCTCGCGGCGGCGGGCATGGCGCCGCAACTGCGGGTGGAACGACGGATACCGGCCGCCGCCGCGCCGGTGCACCGCCGGCCAGTCGGCCGCACCGCGCTCGCCTGGAGCCTCACCGCCTTCTTCGGCATCCAGACCCTGGTCTTCTACGCCACCCTCGCCTGGCTGCCCTCGATCCTGGTCGACGCCGGCCTCAGCCGCACCGCCGCCGGTACCGACCAGGCCGTCCTCATCCTCGGCCTCGCCGTCGGCGGCTTCCTCGCGCCCGTCCTCGCCGCCGCCCGCGCCGACCAGCGGCCGCACCTGCTCGCCGTGGTGGCCGTCTGCGTCCTCGGCCTGCTCGGCGTCGTACTCGCCCCCGCCACCGGCGCTCCGCTCTGGGCCGGCATCCTCGGCATCGGCATGGGCGGCGGCCAGGCCCTGGCCGCCGTGCTCTTCGCCCGCCGGGGCACCGACCACGACCACGTCGCCGCGCTCTCCACCATGGCCCAGACCTGCGGCTACCTCCTCGCCGCCACCGGCCCCGCCCTCACCGCCGCCCTCCACACCGCCACCGGCTCCTGGACGGCCCCGCTGCTGACCCTGGTCGGCCTGCTCCTAGCCGGCTCCGTCCTCAGCCTGCGCGCCGGCCACGACGCCCGGCCGTGACCGGCGTGCCTCCGCACCCCCGGCACCTGCATCCCTCGATACTCCGGTAGACCCGTACGAGAGGACGCCGATGGAATTCCTGGTCGATATGGTGACCACCGTCCCGGACGGAACCACCGAGGAGGCGATCGCCGACATCCGGGCCCGCGAGGCACGGCGGTCGGGCGAACTCGCCGCCCAGGGCACCCTGTTGCGGCTCTGGCGCCCGCCGCTCGCCCCCGGCGAATGGCGCACCTGGGGCCTGTTCAGCGCCCCCGACGAGGCGCGGCTGGAACAGGCGCTCGCCACCATGCCCCTGCGGGTATGGCGCCAGGACACCGTCACCCCGCTCTCCCCCCACCCCAACGACCCCGGCCGCCCGGAAGGCACCCGATGAACGACGAAACCGTCCTGCGCGACGTCCTCGACCGCTGGAAGGCCGCTGTCGACGCCCACCAGCCCGAGCAGGTCGCCGACTGCTTCACCGAGGACGCGATCTTCCAGGGCCTCCACCCGTACACCGTCGGGCGCACCGGCATCGCCGAGTACTACGCCTCCCAGCCGCCCGGCATGACCGCCGCCTACAACGTCCTGGAGACCCGCCGCCTCACCGACGACCTCCTGCTCGGGTACCTGGGCGTCGACTTCGCCTTCCCCGACCGCCCCACCCTCACCGTCAACCTCGGCGTCCTGCTACGCCGGTCGGCCGACAGCTGGTCCATCGCCCATTACCAGGTCTCGCTGCTGCCCTGAGCTGCGCTGCCACGCTCCATCGCCGTTCTCCGTCGGGCCGGTGAGAGCAACCCGGCAGGAACAAAGATCGTCTGACCGCCCCCAGGGGCAGTCCAGGGTTGTTATCAGGGTGATCACCGATGGGCAACGGCAGCTGGACGCAGCAGAGTTGACGAGGTCAACAAGTCCGTCAACGCCGCCCCGGAGAAACCCCGATGAGCATCCGTCTCGCCGTCACCACCCTCGCCCTGGCCACCGCCCTCACCACCGGCGCGGCTCTGCCGGCGGCCGCCGCCACACCTGCTTCCAACGCCCCGACGCTGGTGAACCCGACCGTCCAGGGCATCCTCGACCACCTGCCCGACGCCGTCGTTGCGGGCGCGCTCATCAGGCAGGACGGCGTGGACGCCACCGCCGGCCCGGTCACCGCCGGCGCCTACCTCCGGATCGGCAGCGTCACCAAGGTGTTCACCAACACCGTGGCTCTCCAACTCGTCGCCGAGCACCGGATCGGCCTGGACACACCGGCACGGCAGTACGTCCCCGAGGTGCTGCCCGAGGCGTACGACCGCGTCACCGTGCGCCAGCTCCTCGACCACACGAGCGGCCTGCCCAAGCCCGCCCGGACTCCCGGCCCGGACGACGGACCCGGATGGCAGTTCAAGTCCGTGACGCCCGAAGACCTCCTGCGTGCCTCGTTCGCCACAGCCACCGACGTGCCGCCCGCACCCCCTGCCGAGCAGCAGTACAACGGGCTCAACTCCCTGGTCCTCGGCCTGATCGTCGAGAAGGTCACCGGCCACTCCCTCACCACCGAGCTGGAGCACAGGATCATCCGGCCGCTGCACCTGAGCCACACCAGCCTGCCCGCCGCCGACGACCCGACCATCCCCTCGCCCCACGCGGAGGTGTACCTCGACGGACAGGACGTGACCGAGCAGAGCCCGTACCCGTGGGCCGAGGGAGGCATCATCTCCACCGCCGCCGACCTGGACCACTTCATCACCGCGCTGTTCCGGGGCCGCCTGCTCCCGCCCGCCCAGCAGAAGCTGGTGTTCGAGGTGCCGAACGTGCCGAACGCCGCCGACAACACGAACTGCGTCGGCCAAACGGCCTGCTACAGCATCGGCGGGCTCATGCGCTACCAACTCCCGAACGGCGAGTACGCCTGGGGCAAGACCGGCTCCCGCCCCGGCTGGGACAACGGCGTCTTCGCCACCCACGACCTCCGACACCGCGTGGTGTACTCCCTCAACCCGACGGGCACCGGCAACGACCTCCCCTACATCAAGGCACTCGTCAACGCCACGCTCACCGGCTGACGACCGGAACCGTCCGGTGCACGGCGCGCAACGCCCGAGGCCCAGGCAGCCCGGCGAACCCTCCCGGTCGAGACGGGGGCGTCATCAGCATCCAGGACGGAAACCACCGCCTGGGCGCGGCCACCAAGTTGGGCCACGCCTACGCCCCCTGCAAGATCGTCTGAACGCCAATCCCTCTGCCGCCTCGACGGTGCTCCCGGCCCGCCGAGCAACCAGCTCGGCGGGCCGGTCGGCCACGCCAACCGGTGGCCATCAACGGTCACGCCCTGCGGCGAATCCCGCCACCAAGGCAGCAGCGATGACCACCCACCACACGAGCCGGGCGGCAACGGCGGCACCTCCCATCGAGGCACCAGGGGTGAACGGCGACGGCATTTACGCCACCGCCCGCAGCGAGCAGAGGTCATGTGCCGTGCCCCACCCATGTGTGGGGCACGGCGACGTCTCACCCGACGCCACGAACTCGAACCACACGACCTTGCCCGTCCCCACCGCGTGCCAGCCCCACGCGTGAGCCAGCGCCTCGACGAGCATCAGTCCACGCCCACTGGTCGATCCCTGGTCCACTTCACGGCGTTCACACGACGGGCTGGGATCCGCGACCTCGACCCGCAGCCGCTCGCCCGTTCGACGAACGGTGACCCTGCAACGCGCTTTCGCGTGCTCCATCGCATTCGCGATCACCTCGCTCGCGCAGAGCTCCAGCTCGTGCAACGCCTCGCTGGAGAGCGGCACTTCCCAGGCACGGACGATCTCCACCACCAACCTCCGCGCCGACGGAACCGCCGCCCCGTCCGCCGGGACACCCCACTCCAGGGGCACTGGAAAGCGAGCCGTCTTGAGTGGGCTGACGATCATGTTCCACCTCATTGCTCCTCCATCACCAGGCATGAGCAGTCAGTCGAAGTCGATGCGCTGCGACCGCCCGAAGTGCCGGCCACCCCGCCGCCGAACGGCGCTGACTCCTACTCAACTCCCGCTCATCGCGCACGGGGAGTGAAAAACCGGGCCGCTGCGGCGACCGGCCGAGGGAAAACTTGGCCACCCCTTTACATATGGGCATGTGCGCTTCGTAACCATCGAGATACGGTGGGCACATGGGGGACAATCCCGAACTGCGCGCCGTCATGGCGGATCTGGGGCTCACACGGGCAGACCTGGCACGCCTGGTCAACCACGAACTCGTCACCCTCGGATGCCCGGGGACCCTCACGGTGAGGACAGTGGGTACCTGGCTCTCCGGACAGTCCCGGTGGCCTCAGGGCAGAATCCGAATCGCACTCGAACGCGCGCTGAAGCGCACGCCCGAGCAGCTCGGCTTCATTCCGCCCCGCTCCGCCACGCCCCAAGCCCCATCGGAGGAACCCGTGCTCCGCCGCAACTTCCTCGCCGCATCGGCAGCCGCCGCTCTCCCAGCCGCCATCGCCTCCCGAGGCCACACCGTCGGTCACACCGACGTTGACCGGCTCAAGGAGAGTCTCAAAACCCTCACCACGCTCGATGACCACCGCGGCGGACACGAATCACTTGAGGCGGCCGCGCGGACCGGCGCCAATCAGGCACTCAGCAAGGTGGACAAAACGATCAGCGACGGCGTCCAGCGACGTCTCTACAGCCTCGCCGCCGACTACACCGCCACGGCCGGGTTCTCCTGCATCGACGACCGCCGTTTGGACGACGCCGAGCGGTATTTCGAGACGGCTCTGCGCCTCGCCGGTCTCGGAAACGACCACGTGACCGCAATGCGAGTCTTCAACTGCCTCTCCATGGTGGGCTATCAACGCAACAGGCCGTCGGCCGCCCTGTCAGCCGCCCGAGCCGCCCAGGACGCCGGGGCAACCCGCCGCGACCCGTTCCTCGCCTCCCTCGCGCACGCCCGCGCCGCGATCGCCCACTCCACCGCAGGCGACCGGCAGGCCGCCCTGCGCTGCCTCGGACACGCCCGTGATGCGCTGGGCCGCGCGGACAGCCGCGAGCGTCCGCCGTGGACCGACTTCTACGGGCCGGCCGAACTGTTCGCGCTGAGTGCTGTCGTCCATCAGCACCTCGACGACAGCGCAGAGTCCGAGAGCGCATCACACCGTGCCCTGGCCGGGATCCCCCCACAGTTCCGCCGCAACCGTGCGTCCGCCACCGCCCGCCTCGCGCTTGCCCAGCTCGGACAAGGAGAAGTCGAACAGGCCATCGTCACCGCCACCGGCGTGTACGCCCTGATGGGCGCCGACCCGCTTCCGCCGAGGCTGCGCACTCTCCTCGGCGACTTCCACCGCGGCCTGATCACCCTGGCACCGACCTCGGCGGCTACGCGAGAGTGGACCGACCGAGTCCACGCCCAGGGAGACACCCAGTGACGATAGCCCTCCGCCGCTACGAGGCCGGCAGCATTCCCGCCGACCACACGCAGTTGCTCATCGACGTCCACGCGGACGCCTATCGGGAGCAAGCCGACGACCCCTTCGTCCAGCGCTTCCCCTGGTTCGCCAAGCACTGGACGTCCCGGCCGGGCTACAGCTGTGTCATGGCCTACGACGCCGACGAGCCGGTCGGCTACTCCTACGGCGCCCCGCTGGAAGACGGCCGCGAGTGGTGGCGCCCCCACATGCCGCCGCCCGCCGACACGTCGACGTTCGCCGTGTCCGAGGTCATGGTGCGCCCCGACTGGCGGAAGCTCGGCATCGCCGAGCAGACACACAATGCACTGCTGTCCGAGCGGGCCGAGGCGCTGGCCGTGCTCTACGTCGACGTCACCCACCCTCGTGTCCTGGCACTGTACGAACGCTGGGCATACAAAAAGGTCGGCGAGCACCGTCCGTTCGAAGACGCCCCGCTCTACGCCGTCATGGTCCGCGTCCTTCGGTAGCCCGGTCAGTCCGCACCGCCGCGCAGCAGCAACGGGCCGACACCAGGCCACCGCCGTGCAGGCCCGGCCGCGGCACCACCCGTAAGTCCGACGGCGACACAAACCGCGGTATCCGAAGCAGTTCAGCCCGCCGCGCTCGGGGCGAGCGCGGCGGGTCGACGACCGCCTCTACTCGTGGTCCGCGACGCTCAGTTCGCTCCGGCGTTAGCCTTCGCGATCAGCTCCGGCAGCTGGGCGAGCGAGTCGATCCGGAGGGTCGCGCGGTCGACTGCGGGGTCGTGCTGCTGAATCCAGCCCCACGGTCCCCGGCGGATCAGCGCGGTCTGCATCCCCGCGCGGGCGGCGGGCAGGACGTCGTTGTCCAGGCGGTCGCCGACGTAGAGGATCTCGCCCGGATCAGCCGGAACCACTGCGGCGACTCGTTCGAAGAAAGCGGGGTCCGGCTTGCTCGCGCCCCAGTCGTCGGACGTGCCGATCAGGTCGACGTCGGCGGAGAACAGCCGGCGAAGGATCGCCCCGGCCCGCACGGTCTGGTTTCCGGCGATGGCCAGCCAGAGGCCGTCCGCCCGGAGCCGGGCCAGGGCCGGGCGGACGTCAGCGTAGAGATCCTCCTCGCCGAACGTCTCGGGCTGACCGGCCGCCGCCCGCTTCTCCCGTTCCTCGTACAGGTCGAAACCGGGGCGGAAGACCTGGAAGGCCTCGCGGTAGTCGCGCCCCTCGGCGATCACCGCCCCGAACTGTGCCACGAAGGTGTGCCGAGGCACGCCCAGCCAATCCGCCCAGGTGCCGTACTCCCGGGTCTCGTCCACCAGGCACTCGCCGACGTCGAACACCACTGCGCGAATCATGCCGACAGCCTAGCCAAGCCATCAGTCCAAGCTCGGCCGGCTGACGACGGGTGTGGCCCCGGGGGACATCGGACGTTGCCCTGGCGTACCTTCCGCCGGAGGTGCGGGGTCGAACAGACTGGGGGGACTGTCGCCGATCCCTCGAAGGGGCCTTTCCTGTGCGTGCCCATGACTCCGGTAGTGCGTTTGCCGCCGACCGACGACCGGGCCGTAGCAGTCGGCCCGCGGCTCCCGCCCGGCTCCCGTCCGGTGCCCGGGCCGTGACTCCGGCGGCGCTCACCGCCATGCAGCGGGCCGTGGGCAATGCCGCGGTGAGCCGGATGCTGGAGCAGGAACAGGAGCAGCACGAGCACGCCGCGGCCGACGTGCAGCGTTCTGCCGTCCACGAGGTGCTGAGGAGCGCCGGCACGCCCTTGGCCGACGGGATCCGGAGCGAGATGGAGACGCGGCTGGGTGCGGACTTCTCCGATGTCCGGCTGCACACGGGTGCGACCGCCCGGGAGTCGGCGGCGGGGATCGGCGCCCGCGCGTACACCTCGGGCAGCCACATCGTGCTCGGCGCCGGAGGGGGCGACAAGCACACGCTCGCGCACGAGTTGACCCACGTCATCCAGCAGCGCAGCGGCCCTGTCGCGGGCACCGACAACGGGACGGGACTGCGGGTCAGCGACCCCTCCGACCGCTTCGAGCGCGAGGCCGAGGCCAATGCCTCCCGGGTACTGTCCCGGCCGCTCGCCCGGGAGTCCGAAGCGGAGCACGCGGCCCACGCGCACGGCACGCAGGCCGTCGAGCCCTCGGTGCAGCGGCGTCCCACGGCGAAGCCCGCCGGGGAGGAGGGCGACCACACCCACGTCGACCCGGACTATCCGGGGCTGCGGCTCGTCCTGGACGAGAAGCTGACCAAGGAGTACTACGAGAAGATCTACCAACTCGCGGGCTCCGAGGAGCGCGTGATCTTCGACGAGGACGGCAGCTACGGGTACATCAAGGTCGACGACGACCTGGAGACCTACTACAAGCTCGTCAACATGGAGGTCGGTCCGGAGCAGGCGCAGGCGGACCTGAGCGGCCACTTCTCCCGGCAGCGGGACAGCAGCTTCCACGTCCGGGCGGGCGCCGGGGCCTTCCAGGGTGCGCAGATCGACCAGTTGCAGGACTTCGAGGCGCAGGGTGTGCGTTCGGGCCAACTGGTCGAGGTGAGCGTCGCGTTGCTGCAGCAGGCCAGCGGCCGTGCGCAGACCGTGGCGGGCGGGCTCGTCGAGAAGCGGCTCGGCGCCGCCGTCACCGGCATGAAGAACAGCGCCGCACTCGAACCGATCAAGATCCGGGTCGACGGGGGCGGCATCAGCATCCAGGACGGAAATCACCGCCTGGGCGCGGCCGTTCAGCTGGGGCACGCCTACGTGCCGTGCAAGATCGCCTGACGGGGCTGCCGAGTCGGGACGGCCGGTAGCGGCTCGCGGCCGGCCGGTCGGCGCCTTGTACTTCCGCAGCGCGCCGCGCACTTCTACCGTTGCGTCATGCGGCGTGTTCTGATGGATCGTTCGAACCCGGGCGTGCTCGACCTGGTCCTCGTGGAGCGGGGCGGCTCGCTCCGGTACGCCCTCACGGCCGCGCTCCAGAGCGTGATCGCGGCACCGGTGCTGTTCCTGTACGGTGCTCTCTTCTCCCTCCCCCTCGACATCGGCATGCTGTTCGCCGGCACCGGATGGGGCCCGGTGTGGGCGGCGGCCGGGATCGCCGGTGGGGCGTGCGCGGTCATCGGGTGGGCGCTGATGGTCCGCCTGGTCTTCCGTACCGTGCACCGGCTGCGCTTCGCGCCCTCCGCCGAGCCGGCCACTGTTGTCCTCGTCCGGGGGGCCCGGGCGGACCGGCCGATGCCGGTCACCGAGGTACGACGGATCCGGATCGACCACTCCACCGAGGAGCCGTACGACGGCGACCCGCGCCCGGGGTCCGTCACCATCACGCTGACCGTCCTGCTGGAGCGCGGCGAACTCCCCCAGCGGCCCCTGCTCCAGGACACCGACACCACCGCACTCCACCGCGAGCTGCGCGAGGCCCTCTCCCCCGCCGTCGCGGTGGACCTGCACGTCAGCCACCACCAGCGCCCCGCACCGCCGCCCCCGCCCTCGGTCTCGGACCGGCGCTCGTGGAACCACTTCCGGTACGGGCACGGCGGTTCGACCGGCGGCGTGGGCGGCGGCTGAGCCTGGCCACCGGCCCCTTCGCCGACCTCGACGGGGCCACCGTCGAGATCGGCGGAGGGGGCGGCGCCTCAGTGGCGGTGGTGGTTGTCGGGTTGGGCCGGGTCGCCGGGGTGCTCCAATCCCTCGACGAGGGTGAGGCGTTGGGCGCGCTCGTGGTCGAGCCAGCGGACGAAGGCGGCGCGGCGGGCGGCTTCGGTCAGGTCGGCGGTGGGGTCGCGCTCCTCCGGGGTGGTGCGGACGGCGAGGAGGGCGGCCGTCCAGGGGCCGGCGGTGGCCCAGGTGCCGGGTGCGGCCTCGCGGAGGGCTTCGGCGAGGGCGGCGGGCAGGGTGTCGGGGTCGGCCTCCAACTCGCCGTCGGGGAGTGCGAGGTGCCAGACGGCCGACGGCGGGCGGGTGGTCAGGGTGCGGTAGTGGGCGACGTCGGCGGCGGAGGGTTCGACGTCGGCGGTGACCACCGCGTAGACGGCCCGGACGGCTGCGCTGCCCTCGTAGGCGGCGGCGGTGATGGAGCCGAGTTCGACGGCGGCCTGCTGGTCCAGGCGGGCCGGGCCGGTGGACCGTACGGGCAGGTCGCGCTCGGCGGCGACCGCCTCGCACAGCGCCTCGGTCAGCAGCACCTGGGCGACCCAGCGGGTGAGCTGGCGGTCCTCCGAACTGCCGGGTTGGGGCAGGGCAGTGGAACGCGGGCCGGTGCGGAGGGCGGCCAGGCGGTGGTCGAGGGCGGTGCGCGGGAGCGGCCGGCCGTCGAGCAGACCGAGGGTCATACCTCCACCTCCAGGGCGACGGTCGGGGCGTACTGGCAGCGGCCGAACCACATCACCTTGGCCAGCGCCCAGTACGCGCCGGGGTCGGTGGATTCGGGGGCGGCGATCTCGAAGTCCACGGTCGAGGACGATCCGGCCGCCACGGTGAAGCCGCGGACCGGGTCGGCGATGGCCTCCCAGGTGCCCCAGGGGGAGACGAGTTGGAGTTCGCCGCGGATCTCGCCGCGGGTGCGGTTGGTGAGGGTGAGGCCGAGCGTGGTGCGGCCGCCCGGGGTGACGCGCAGGGTCTCCTCGGAGACGGCGACGTCCAGGCCGGTGTCGCGGCCGGTGGTGGCCTTGGTGCCCTGGGCGATCGTCCAGTCCTCGGGGGTGTCGCCGGGGACGGGCAGCAGGCCGGGGAGGTCGCCGACGGCGATGGTCACGACGTCCTCGATCTCCTGGCCGTCGTGCACGATCCGGACGGCGGCGAAGTGCAGGCCGGGCGGCGCTTCGGCGGGCGGGGTGAGGGTGACCGGGAAGCGCAGGTGGCCGCCGGGCTCCAGCCGGTAGGGGCGGCTGCCGAGGCTGGTCCGCCAGCCCTCGGGCGGCAGGACGACGGCCGTGCCCTCGACCGCCGCGTCGCGCAATTGCGACGACAGGGCGACGGAGAGTTCGACCGCCTCGCCGTCCGTCCGCAGCAGGCCGGGCGAGGCGCCGACGGAGACCGGCAGGTAGCCGAGCGGCGCCGGGCCCCGGTTGTGCAGCCAGTAGCGGGCGTGGACGGGCTGCGCGGGTTCGGCGACCGGGCCGAGGACCGGGCCGCCGGGTTCGGCGCCGACGCCGGGGGCGGCGAGCAGGGTGGCGATCTGCGAGCCGGCGAGGTCGACGCGTTCGGCGGCCTCGCCGAGGGGGCGTTCCAGCAGGTCGGCGGGCCGCAGGTGGCTCAGCCCGAGTGCGCCGCCGAGTTCCGCCGTGCGCCCGAGGCCGGTCGACTCGACCAGCCGGACGGCGAGTTCACGCCCGACGGCCGCCGCCGAGCCGTGCGCGATCGGGTTGCCGGCGGGCTTGAGCGCGCCGAGCAGGACTTCGCGCTGCGGTTCGATCCGCAGCCAGGAGAGGGTGGCCGGCAGTGGGCCTTCCTGCGGCGGCGCGATCCGGGCGTAGAGCGGGTGGTTGAACTCCTGGCCCTGGGCGGGCAGGGTCTGGCTCCGCCAGTCGCCCGGGCCGCCGACCAGGGCGTAGCTGAACTCGTGTGTCCAGTGCTGGAGTTGGAAGGAGGCGCCGTCGGGCAGGGTGCGCCGGGGCGGGTCGATCCAGACGCCGGAGGGCCAGCCGGTGCAGGAGCGCATCAGCGAGAGGTGCAGGGCTCCGGTGGTGTCGACCGCGAAGCCGGGCAGGCCGAAGCTGAGCAACGCGACGGTGTGGTCGGCGAGTTGGTCCACGACCTCGGACGGGCAGACGGCGCTGATCCGGGCGTCGGCGAGGTCCGCGACCAGCGCGGCGGCGTCCGCGACGACCAGCGCGGGCAGTGCCCGCAGGTCCCGCAGGTCGGCGCCGGGCTGCCAGACCTCGGCGAGCGGGGTGAGCGCGGGCACCCAGACCGCGCCGTGCGTCTTGAGGACGCTCGCGTACTCCTCGCCGGCCCGTTCGATCAACTCCCGGGCGGCGTCGTTCTCTTCCGGCCCGCCGAGGACGATCCGGAAGTCGGGCAGGTTGGAGTCGACGTCCAGCCAGCCGTACCGGGCCCAGTCGGCGCCGGAGGTGGTGGCGGTGACGCCGACCCGGGCGAGGGCGACCACCAGCGGGCGGGCGTCGGCGGCGTCGTCCAGGCTCGGGACGACCACCTCGGCGACGCCCAACGCCCGCTCCCCCAGCGGCGATCCGGCCGGGTCGGACAGGACGGCGCGCGCGGTGGCGCCGAGCCCGAACCAGGTGTTGGCCGGGTTGTCCAAGGTCCACGGCGCCTCGGCGGAGTCGACGTCGGGCAGGGCGAAGCCGCGCCCGACGACGGCGCCGGCGACCTCGCTGACCGGCAGCGCGCCGGGCAGGTCGACGGGGAAGCGCAGCCGCAGCAGCCGGTCGGCGCCGGAGTAGTCGACGACCCGGGTGCGGCAGTCGACCCGGTCGAGGCCGCGCCACAGGGTGACGGTCTGCTCGTAGCGGATCCCGTCGACGGTGCCGCCGATCACCAGCCGCTCGCCGAGCGGGCCGGTCTCGCGGCGCACGTCGGCCGGGGCCGTGCCGGAGCCGCGCACCGGTCCGCTGGGCACCAGGTGCCAGGGGCCCTCGCCGAAGTCGGGGTGCTGCGGGTACTCCTCGTAGACCCGCAGTTCGTTGCCGATCCGGCCGCCCTGGATCAACTCCCGGTCGTGCAGCAGGTCGTGGACGGAGGACAGGCCGCCGCCACGGACGGGGTCGGCGCTCACCCGGTAGCGGTCGTTGCTGATCACCACGCCCTCGGCCGCCGTCCAGGGCTCCGCCGCCGGGCCCTCCACCAGCCGCCAGGTGCGCCAGCCGAGCGCGGGGACGTCGGCGGCGAGGAAGCGCAGGGCCCCCCGGTCGACGGTGCTCGGCACGGGCTCGCCCCGGTCGTCGAGCACCCGTACCGCCCCGGTCCGCGGGGGCAGTTGGACGACGACCAGGTCGGTCCGGTCGAAGGAGAGCGTGTTGGTGACGACCACGGCCGAGCCGGCGGCCACCGCCGACCCGCCGACCCCCTCCGACCCTGCGCCGGCGGCCGAGCCGACGCCGGCGGTGGAGATCCGCGCGGTCAGCGCGTCCAGCGCCTCGTCCCGGACGGCGGCCGCGAGGTCGTGCGCCTCGCGCCAGCCGCCGAGCAGGTCGAGGTAGACCTGGTCGGACTCGGAGCCGGTGATGGCGTCGTGGTGGGCGCCGTAGGCGAGTTGGCGCCAGACCTTGTCGAGGGCGGCGGTCGGGTACTGCCCGAGGCCGTGGACGGCGGCGAGGGTGGCGAGCTTCTCGGCGTCGGCGGCGGCGACCTCGCCGGCCCGCTGGGCCTGCTTGGTGTCGATGTACGAGACGTCCTTGCCGGTGTAGACCGGGTTCATGTCGCGGGTCTGCGGGCTGGGCCGGCGGCCGGTGGCGGCGAGTTCGGCCCGGACGGCGTCGAGGAAGTCGCGCGGGGTGGCGCAGACGAAGCGCGGCCAGAGGTACTTGGCGGCCCAGGAGCGGTGGATCTCGGTGACCCACTTGTTGGGCGGGGTGTAGTCGGTGCCGACGGGCAGCAGCAGGTTCCTGGTCGCGCCGACGGGCTTGAGCTTGCGGTACAGCTCGTAGACGGCCTGTTCGGCGGTGGCGAGGTCCGGGGAGGAGTCCATCCACCAGCCGGCCGAGTAGTGGTGCGGCATGTAGTGGGTGAGCACGCCCTCGCCGGAGGGGGCGATCCACTCGAACTCGCTCGGGAACTGCATCACCCGGGCGTCGTCCTTGGCCTCGCGGAAGTTCTTCTGGATCGGGCCCCACTGGTGGAAGGGGCCGCGGGCCCAGGCGCTGCCGGTGAGGCCGGCCGCGGCGAGGTGGCCGGGGAACTGCGGGTCGTGCCCGAACACGTCGAGTTGCCAGGCGGTCTGCGGGTCGCCGCCGAGGATGTCGCGCTGGTAGCCGATGCCGTAGACGAGGTTGCGGATGGTGGTCTCGGCGCCGGTGAGGTTGGTGTTGGGCTCGTTGTAGGTGCCGCCGACGAGTTCGACCTGGCCGCGCTCCAGCAGCGTGCGCAGGGTCTCGCGGCGCTCGGGGTGCTGGTCGAAGTACGGCTTGAGGTAGTCGACTTCGGCGAGGACGAACTTGTACACCGGGTCCCGCAGCGCGAGGTCCATGTGCGCGTCGACGAGCGCGAAGCCGTTGCGCTCCCAGAGGGGCCGGGTGGTGGCGTCGGCGGAGAGCAGTTCCCAGGGGGAGGTGTAGGCGGCCTGGGTGTTCCACCAGACCGGGTCGTAGTGGAAGTGCGAGACCAGGAACATCGTCCAGCCGGGTTCGGCGACCTCCACCAGGGCGTCCACGCAGGCGCCCTCCGCCTCGACGGTGACGGGGAGTTCAGTGCCCGGCTCGGGGGCGCCGGTGAGCTCCAACGGGACTTCGACCAGCCCCGTGCCGGTCGCCTCGCCGCGCACGCCCGGACCGCTGACGGTGATCCGGGCGGCCGGGCCGTCGAGGGTGACCCGCAGCAGTTGGCGCGGGGCTTCCTCGGGACCGGTGAAGAGGTCGGTGTTCTCGACGGCGGTGATGGTGACCGGCACGGGGAGGGTCCTTTCGGTGCAGGTACGGGGGCCGGGCGCGGGGTCGGTTGCCGCGCGCCCGGCGGGAGTTGCCGGCGTGCCCGGCTACTGGCCCCAGGCCTCGAACTCGTAGATGCGGGCGGCCGGGTCGGTGTTCTGGGTGGGCTTGGTGACGACCAGCCGGACGTAGCGGGCGGTGGTGGTCACCGGGTGGGTGGTGGTGCCCGCGGTGTTGCCGGTGACGTCGGCGACCGTCGTCCAGGGGTCGGTGGTGTTCGAGCGGACCTGGATCGAGAAGTCGCGGGTGTTGAAGGCCGCGCTCTCGCCGCCCGCGCCCGCGTGCTTGACCACGAACTTGGACAGCTGCTTGGCCGAACCGAGGTCCACCTCAAGCCACTTGGAGCTGTTCAGGCTGCACCACTTGTCGCCGGTGCCGCCGTTGACGCTGCCGTTGACGGCCTTGGCCGGGCCTTCGTTGGCGTTGCACTGGCCGGAGGCGGTGGCCGGGCGGTTCAGCGCCAGGTTGCCGCCGGTCGCGGGCGGCGTGCCCGTCCAGCCGACGGTGGTGGAGGCGGCGGTGGAGCGGCCGTAGGTGGTGGAGACGGCCTCGACGTCGAGGGTGGTGGCGTCCTCGGTGCCGGCCCGGTCGAGCCGCCCGACGTAGTACGCGTCGTTGGGGGTCGCGCCGAGGAAGGTCCGGCTGCCATCGGCGTTGCGCCGGTACACCTCGTAGTGGTGGACGTCACCGCCGGGCGCGGCCGTCCAGGAGAGCCGCAGCGACTGGCTGGAGCCCGCCGTCACGTCGCTCGCGCCGAGGACGGTGAGGCCGTTGGGCGCCGCCGGGGCGCCCACCTCGCCGTCGTGGATGGAGATCTGGCCGATCCGCACGTCGTAGGCGGGGTCGGTGCCGTCGGCCCGGAGGGCGACCTGGGCGATGGTACGGCCCGCGTACGGGGCGAGGTCGAGGGTGTGCCGCTCCCACCCGGTACCGGAGTTGGCGCCGACGTCGATCGTGGTGAAGCTGTTCGGCGCGTCTGTGAAGGAGACCGCGGCCTTGAGCTTGGTGGGCCCGGCGGCCGGGGTCTTGACCACCAGGTCCAGCTTGGTGTTCGCGGCGACGGGCAGTTTGGTCTCGTACAGCCGCACGGTGTTGGCGGCGTCCAGGGTGCCGGTGAGGCGCAGCGAGGAGCCGCCCTGGTAGGCGTCGGTGAAGTCGACGGACGGGGTGAGCCGGCTGCCGCTGGAGTCGACCATCCACCGGTAGGTCGGCGGGACGTCCTGGAGGGACAGGTTGTTCCAGCCGCCGGTGGCGACCCGGGTGCCGGCGGAGTTGTAGAAGTCCCCCTGCCCGGTGTTGAAGTTGGTGACGAAGGGCTTGGCGGTGATCGGCGAGGACTCGGCGACGTAGCCGGCCAGGCCGGGCCAGTTGTCGGCGGGGTTGGCCTTCGACGGGTCGTTGTTGGCGCCGACCCAGTAGCGGGCGTCCTTGGCGTAGAAGTCGGCCCGGTCGGTGGCGGACTTCCAGGTCCATTCGGGCCGGTAGAGGCCGAGCGAGGTGGTGTGCGGCCGGCCGGCCGGGAAGAGGGAGTTCCAGTCGACGCCGGTGTTGTAGCCGTTGGCCTCGGTGTCGATGCCGGAGTAGAGGTCGTACTCGCTGCGGCCGAGTTGCCGGGCCAGTGCGCGGGAGGAGTTCAGGCCGCCGGAGCTCCAGTTGAAGTTCAGGAACATCGAGTCCGAGGTGCGCTTCGAACCGTCCTGGAGGAACGGGGAGTTGGCGGAGGTGAGGGCGTTCTGCCAGTTGACCGATCCGGAGGTGGTCATGGCGTCGTACCACATGAACTCGGTGCCGCTCTTGGCCTTGCTGTACTGCATGAGGTTGCGCACTTCGGTGGCGAGGGCCGAATCCCCGCCGCCGGTCTCCTGGTTGATGAACCAGCCGTCGAAGCCGTAGTACTGGGCGGCCTGGGCGAGCTTGTCGGCGACGGGGTAGCTGTTGCCGGACTTCTGGACGAAGTCGCGGAGCCACTGGAGCTGGCCGCCGTAGGCGGCGGGCGGGAAGAAGACGGTGCCGTAGACCTTGACGCCGTTGCGGTGGGCGGCGTCGATGACGGTCGGGTTGGGGGCGAGGATCAGGCCCTCGCCGGCCGAGCCGCCCCAGAAGACCAGCTTGTCGACGTACTGCCAGTAGCCGAAGGCGTAGTAGTTGGGGTCGGCGGAGCCCTGGGAGGGGTTGTTGGAGGTGGGCCCGAAGGAGACCAGGGAGGCGACCTTCCCTTCACCGGTGCGGGCGTTGGGGTTGGCCTTGAGGGCGGGGTCGCTGGTGCGCGGCTGGAGCGGGACGCTGGAGCGGTTGAAGCGGGCGTCCGGGTCGGTGGCCGGGTCCCAGTTGAGGATGGTGGAGGGGTACCAGTACGAGGCGTAGGGCTGGGTGCCGGGGGTGCCGGGCGTACTGGCGGTCGGGGTGGTGGGCGCCTGCGGCCCGGCGTGGGCGGCGGGGGCGGCGCCCAGCACGGCGGCCGCGAGGGCGGCGCTGAGCAGCAGGGGTATCCGTCGTGACATGCGTGGCTCCGATCGAGCGGAGGTGGGTGGGGGCGGGCCGTCGGCGTGGACGGGCCGGGTGCATGTGGGCGTGGCGGTGCGCGCGGAGGCGGGGCGACCGCGTCGCCGCTGCGGCCTGCGCAGCGGCGACGCGGCGGGCCCGCGGGGGGAGCGGGCCTGCGGAGGGTGCGGGCCGGACAGGGCCTGGGTGCGCGCCGGGCGGAGGCCGCTCGGCGCAGCGAACCTAAACCGGTTCAGGAGCGCTGTCAACGACTCGCACAGCAACCACCCCGTCGGGTGGCTCGGCCCCCGGCGGCGAGGTGGACTCGCGCACGGTCAGCCGCGGCGTGGGCATCTGCAGGTCGCGCCCGGAGCCGGTCTCGTCGAGGGCCGCCAGCAGGCTGCGGGCGACCTGCTCGCCGAGCGCGAAGGTGTCCCGGCTGAGCGCGGTCAGCGGCGGGTGGACGATCCGGGCCAGCACCGAGTCGTCGAAGGAGACGATGGACAGTTCGGCGGGCACCGCGACGCCCATCTCCCCGGCCACGCCGAGCCCGGCGACGGCCATCACGTCGCTGTCGTAGACGATCGCGGTGGGCCGCCGGGGCCGGGAGAGCAGGGTGCGGGTGGCGGCGGCGCCCTCGGCGTCGCTGAAGTCGGTGGGCACCGACACGGCCTCCTCCAGCCCGAGCCGGCGGGAGGCGTCGCGCAGCGCGCGGATCCGGCGCTGGGTGTGCTGGAAGTGCGGCAGCCCGGCGAGGTGGGCGATCCGGCGGTGCCCGATGGCGGCCAGGTAGTCGACGATGGAGAGCATCGCCTCCCGGTCGTCGGCCCAGATCCGCAGCGGGCCGCCGCCCTTGCCGGGCCCGCCCAGGATGACGGCGGGCAGGCCGAGTTCGTCCAGCACCGGCAGCCGCGGGTCGCGGACCTGGAGGTCGACGACGATGAAGCCGTCGACCCGGTGCTCGGAGGCCCAGCGCCGGTAGACCTCGATCTCGGCGGCGGTGTCCTCGACCACCATCAGGTGCAGCGCGACGGAGCTGGCCGAGAGCACCGCCTGGAGGCCGGACAGCAGTTGGCTGAAGAACGGCTCGACGCCGATGGTGCGGGCCGGGCGGGCGATCACCAGCCCGACGGCGTCGGCCCTGGCTCCGCCGAGGGCCCGCGCGGCGCTGTGCGGGCGCCAGTTCATCTCCTCGGCGACCCGCAGGATCCGGGCCCTGGTCGCCTCGCTCACGCCGGGGCGGCCGTTGAGCGCGAAGGACACCGCGCCCTTGGAGACACCGGCCTGGCGCGCGATGTCGGCGATCGTCGGTCTGGCCACAGAACCCGACTCCTCTCTTGACATCCAAGTTTAGGCGGGAGCATAGTCCCTGGCATAGCTAGACCGGTTTAGTAATACAGGTTCTGGAACTCGGCACCACCCCCGTGACCCAAAACCACCCCCCGAGCTCGGCACGATCCCCCACCCACCCCCAGGACCGGGAGACCCTCATGCGAAGAATCTGGGCGGCACTGACCACGACGGCGTTCACCGCGGCCGCACTCACCGGCTGCGGACTCGGCTCCAGCGAAAGCAAGAACAGCGACAGCGTGGCGAGTGCGGCCGCCACCGGCGAGGTCAAGGGCAAGGTCTCGATCCAGACCTGGGCGCTCAAGCCGAAGTTCACCGACTACGTCCAAGGCGTCCTCGACGGCTTCAAGAAGAAGTACCCCGGCGTCGAGGTCGAGTGGCTCGACCAGCCCGGCGAGGGCTACTCCGACAAGGTCCTCAGCCAGGCCGCGTCCGGCGGCCTGCCCGACGTGGTCAACCTCCCGCCGGACTTCGCCTTCCCGCTGGCCAAGAAGGACCTCCTGCTGGACGTCCTCAAGGCCGACCCCAAGCTCGCCGACGAGTACGTCGCAGGCGGCGTCGAGGCCTACCGCTACACCGGCCTGAACGGCACCTTCGGCTACCCGTGGTACCTCAACACCGATGTGAACTACTGGAATTCGGAACTCCTGACGAAGAACGGGCTGGACCCGAAGAAGCTCCCCGCCAGCCTGGACGACCTGATCGCCCAGTCCCGGGCGATGAAGGAGAAGTCCGGCGGCCAGACCTACCTGATGAGCCGCAAGCCGGGCCTCGGCGACCTCTACAACGCCGGCGTGAAGCTGATGTCCGACGACGGCAAGTCCTTCACCTTCAACACCCCCGAGGCCGCCGCGCTGCTCGACAAGTACCGCGACGCCTTCAAGGAGGGCCTGCTGCCCAAGGACGTGCTGACCAACACCTACGTCGGCAACTCCAAGCTCTTCAACGCGGGCACGGCGGCCTGGACCACCGGCGGCGGCAACTTCATCACCAGCCTCGCCACCGACAACCCGACGATGGCCCCGAAGATGCTCTCCTCCCCCACCATGGGCGTCCCGCCGCTGTACGTGCAGGGCCTGACCATCCCGAAGAACACCAAGAACCCGGCCGCAGCCGTCGCCCTCGCCCGCTGGGTCACCAGCCCCGAGAACCAGGCCGCGTTCTCCCACCTGACCAGCGTCTTCCCGTCCACCAAGGCCTCCGCGAACGACCCGTTCTTCAGCAAGAGCGACGGCACCAACGCCGGCGACGCCAAGGTGGTCGCCTTCGACTCGCTCGCCAAGGCCAAACTGATCCAGCCCGTCCAGGTCGACGACGCCATGAGCACCATCATCAACCAGCAGATCGCGCTGGCCATCAGCGGCGACGCGAGCTCCAAGCAGGCGCTGGACTCCGCCGTCGAGCAGTGCAACAAGCTGCTCAAGGGCTGACGGCCGACCGCCACCCCGACCGTACCGGTCGAGCGGCGGGCCACCCCCGCCCGCCGCACCCGGGAATGACCCGCACCACCCCCAGGAAGGCAACGGCATGACCCACCGGCGTTGGTTCACCCCCTGGCTGCTCGCCGGGCCCGCGATACTCTGGCTGGCCGTCTTCAACCTCTGGCCGGCCGTCAACACGGTGATCCTGTCCTTCACCAACGCCAAGCCCCTGGGCGGCGGGCAGTTCACCGGCCTGGAGAACTACGGGCGCCTGCTCGACGACGAACAGCTCGCCGACGCCCTGCTCAACAGCATCGTCTTCATGCTGGTCTGCCTGCCCCTGCTGACCATCCTGCCGCTGCTGCTCGCCCTGCTCGTCCAGCGCAAGGTCCCCGGCATAACCTTCTTCCGCACCGCCTTCTACACCCCGGTCATCGCCTCCGCCGTCGTGGTGGCGCTGATCTGGGGCTGGGTGCTGGACGACCGCGGCCTGGTCAACGGCCTGCTCCAGCAGTCCGGGATGGCCGACTCCCCGGTCGCCTTCCTCACCGACCGCTGGCTGCTGCTGTTCAGCGCGATCGCCCTGACCGTCTGGAAGGGCTTCGGCTACTACATGGTCATCTACCTGTCCGCCCTCGCCAACGTCCCGCGCGAACTGCACGAGGCGGCGGCCGTCGACGGCGCCAGCCCGATCCGCCGGTTCTGGCACGTCACCCTGCCCGGGGTGCGGCCGACCATGATGCTGGTCTCCGTCCTCATCTCGGTCAGCGCGCTGCGCGTCTTCTCCGAGCTGTACGTGCTCTCCCACGGCCAGGGCGGCCCGGGCGGGCGGGACATGTCGGTGGTGATGCTGATCCAGATGTACAGCCGCGGCTTCAACGGACACCTCGGCTACGCCTCCGCGCTCAGCCTGATGCTGTTCGTCATCACCCTCGGCCCGATGCTGCTGCTGATGCGCCTGAACCGGAAGGCGGCCTGAACCCCGTGACCTCCCCCCGTTCGAAGGCCGCCCGCCGCGCTCAAGACTCGCAGGGCTCGCAGGGACCCCGGGGCTCCCGGGGCTCCCAGGGCTCCCGGGGTTTCAACACCCCCTCCCCCGCCCAGACCGCCGGCCGCTACCTGCTCCTGGTGCTCGTCCTGCTCCTGGTGGTCGGGCCGTTCCTGTGGCAGCTCTCCACCTCCCTCAAGGGTCCCAACGAGGACGTCTACACCAGCACCCCCAGCTTCATCCCCGAACAGCTGACCTTCGGCAACTACGGCAAGGTCGCCGAGACCATCCCGGTCTGGACCTACGCCCTCAACTCGCTGATCGTCGCCGCCATCTGCATCACCGGCAACGTGGTCGGCTGCACCCTGGCCGGCTACGCGCTCGCCCGGCTGCGCTTCCGCGGCGCCAAGCTCGTCCTCGGCCTCTTCCTCGCCACCCTGGTGCTCCCCGGCGAGGTCACCATCGTCTCCCAGTACGTGCTGGTGCGCGGCCTCGGTCTGGCCGACAGCCTGACCGGCGTCGCCCTGCCCGGCGCGATCGCCATGCTCAACGTGCTGCTGATGCGCACCGCCTTCGCCGCCGTCCCGCTCGAACTCGACCAGGCCGCCCTGGTCGACGGCGCCACCGTGTGGCAGCGCCTCTGGCACATCAGCCTGCCCAACGTGCGCGGCATGCTCAGCGTGATCGTCATCTTCACCTTCATCGGCGCCTGGGACGACTTCCTCTGGCCACTGATCGTGCTCAACGACCCGCAGAAGTACACCCTCACCGTCGGACTCCAGTACCTCAACGGCACCTTCTCCGCGAACCCGCGGCTGATCGCGGCCGGCACCATGATCGCCTTCCTGCCGATCGTCGTGGTGTTCGGCGTCTGCCAGCGCTTCTTCTTCAAGGGCGTCGAGGAGGGAGCCGTCAAGGGTTAGGCCCGGTCCGACCGAGGACGTGTCCGACGATTCCTGACCCCACCGCCCGTTCGCCCCACACCCGTTGAGGAATCACCCGCCCATGAGCACCCCCGCACCGCAGCGCCCCCGGTTCGGCGTCAACTACACGCCCAGCGCCGGCTGGTTCCACCACTGGCTCGACTTCGACCTCGACGCCGTCCGCGCCGACTTCGACTCCATCGCCGCACTCGGCCTGGACCACGTCCGGGTCTTCCCGCTCTGGCCGCTGTTCCAGCCCAACCGCACCCTGATCCGGCCGCGCGCCGTCGAGCAGTTGGCGGCCCTGGTGGACGCGGCCGGCGAACGCGGCCTGGACGTCGCGGTGGACGGCCTCCAGGGCCACCTGTCGAGCTTCGACTTCCTGCCCTCCTGGACCCAGACCTGGCACCGGCGCAACATCTTCACCGACCCCGAGGTCCTCGACGGCCAGGCCGCCTACCTACGCACCCTCGCCGAGGCGCTGCACGAGCGGCCCAACTTCCTCGGCATGACGCTCGGCAACGAGATCAACCAGTTCTCCGGCGAACCGCACCCCGACCCCGACCGGATCACCCCCGGACAGGCCGACGCCTGGCTGCGCCGGATGCTCGACGCCTGCGAGCAGGGCGCGCCCGGCCGGATGCACCTGCACGCCTCCTACGACGCCGCCTGGTACCTGGACAAACACCCGTTCACCCCCTGGCACTCGGCCCGGATCGGCGCCGCCACCGCCGTGCACTCCTGGGTGTTCAACGGCACCGCCCAGCGCTACGGCGCCCACTCCACCGCCACCGCGCAGCACGCCGCCTACCTGGTCGAGCTCTCCAAGGCCTGGGCGGACGACCCGGCCCGCCCGGTCTGGCTCCAGGAGGTCGGCGCCCCCGCCCCGCACATCACCGCCGAGGACGCCGCCCGGTTCACCGGCGCCACGGTCGAGGCCGTGCTCGACTGCCCGGACGTGTGGGGCGTCACCTGGTGGTGCTCGCACGACGTGGACCGCTCGCTGGCCGACTTCCCCGAGCTGGAGTACAGCCTCGGCCTGCTCACCACCGACCGCGCGGTCAAGCCGGCCGGCGCCCGGCTGGCCGAGGCCGCCGCCGAGGCGCGCCGCTCCTGGCAGCCGCCCGAGCCGCGCACCACCGCCGTGGTGGTGGCCACCGGGGACGAGGTGACCGCGCCCAAGCGCTCGGTCTGCGGGCCCGGCGGCGCCGTCTACGAGGCGTTCATGCGCCTCGCCGAGGCGGGCGCCCGCCCGACCACCGTCCTCGCCGAGCACGCCGAGGACCAGGCCCACCTGGCCGCGCGCGGGATCACCGAGGTGGTCCACCCGGACGACGTACGGTCCCTGTAACCCTTCGCCTCAGCCGTTACCCCTCAGTCACGATCCTCACTCACGCCCCTCAGACACGCCCCTCAGTCACGCAACGGAGCCCGCTGACATGCACGATGACCGCACGCTGGTCGAGTCCCGCCTCAAGCGCGTCCTGGACGAGCGCATCCGCCCGGCCGTCTACCCCGAGTCCGTCCCGCTGGAGGTCGGCATCTGGACGGCACCCGGCGAGCCCGTCCCGGTCGCCGAGGGCCTGGCCGCGCCGCGCACCCCGATCGCGGTCAGCGACGCCTGGGGCGCGCCGTGGGGCACCAGCTGGATCACCGTGACCGGCACCGTGCCGCAGGCCTGGGCCGGGCGGACGGTCGAGGCGCTGATCGACCTCGGCTTCGACGCCAACATGCCCGGCTTCCAGTGCGAGGGCCTGGTCTACCGCCCGGACGGCACCCCGGTGAAGGGCCTCAACCCGCAGAACCAGTGGGTGCGCATCGCCGCCCCCGCGGCCGGCGGCGAGCAGGTCCTGCTGCACGTCGAGGCGGCCTCCAACCCGGTCATCCTGGACTACCACCCCTTCCTGCCCACCGAGTTGGGCGACAAGGACACCGCCGGCGACCAGCCGCAGTACAAGCTGACCCGGATGGACCTCGCCGTCTTCGACGAGACGGTCTGGCAGCTGGTGATCGACCTGGAGGTGCTCGGCGAGCTGATGGCCGAGCTGCCGGTGGACGGCGCCCGCCGCTGGGACGTCCTGCGCGCGGTCGAGCGGGCGCTCGACGCGATCGACCTCCAGGACGTCAACGGCACGGCGGCCGCCGCCCGTTCGGAGCTCGCCGGGGTGCTGGCCGCGCCCGCCGTGCCGTCCGCGCACCGGATCAGTGCGATCGGCCACGCCCACATCGACTCGGCCTGGCTCTGGCCGCTGCGCGAGACCGTCCGCAAGGTGGCGCGCACCACCGCCAACATGACCGCGCTGCTGGAGGACGAGCCGGACTTCCTCTACACCATGTCCCAGGCGCAGCAGTTCGCCTGGATCAAGGAGCACCGCCCCGAGGTGTACGCCCGGGTGCAGAAGGCCGTGGCGCAGGGCCGGTTCGTCCCGGCCGGCGGCATGTGGGTCGAGTCCGACACCAACATGCCCAGCTCGGAGGCGATGGCCCGGCAGTTCGTGCACGGCAAGCGGTTCTTCCTGGACGAGTTCGGGGTGGAGAACCACGAGGCGTGGCTGCCCGACACCTTCGGCTTCACCGGCGGCCTGCCGCAGATCATCCGCAACGCGGGCTCCAAGTGGCTGCTGACGCAGAAGATCTCGTGGAGCCAGATCAACAAGTTCCCGCACCACACCTTCCTCTGGGAGGGCATCGACGGGACGAGGATCTTCACCCACTTCCCGCCCGTGGACACCTACAACTGCTCCATGAAGGGCAGCGAGATCGCCCACGCGGCAAGGAACTTCAAGGACAAGGGAGTGGCCCGGCACTCGCTCGCCCCGACCGGCTGGGGCGACGGCGGCGGCGGCACCACCCGCGAGATGGTCGCCAAGGCGGGCCGGATGAAGGACCTGGAGGGCTCGGCCACCGTCCGCTGGGAGAAGCCCGCCGAGTTCTTCACCAAGGCCGAGGCCGAGTACCCGAACCCGCCGGTCTGGGTCGGCGAGCTCTACCTGGAGCTGCACCGGGCCACCCTGACCAGCCAGGCGAAGACCAAGCAGGGCAACCGGCGCAGCGAGAACCTACTACGCGAGGCCGAACTCTGGTGCGCCACGGCCTCGTTGCGCACCGGCGCGGCCTACCCGTACGAGCAGCTGGACCGGATCTGGAAGACCGTCCTGCTGCACCAGTTCCACGACATCCTGCCCGGCTCCTCCATCGCCTGGGTGCACCGCGAGGCCGAGGCGACGTACGCGGCGCTGGCCGCGGAGCTGGACTCGCTGATCGACGGCGCCCAGCAGGCCCTCGCCGGGGACACCGCCGGCGGGCGCGAGCTGGTGTTCAACTCGGCGCCGCACCCGCGCTCGGCCGTCCCGGCCGGCGGGGCCGCCCCGGCCGTGTTCGGCGCGGGCGCCTGCGAGGTCGTCGAGCGGCCCGAGGGCGGCTTCCTGCTGCGCAACGGGCTGCTGGACGTGGTCGTGGACGCCGACGGCCTGGTGGCGTCGGTGGTCGAGGTGGCGAGCGGCCGCGAGACCGTCGCCCCCGGCACCCGGGCCAACCTGCTCCAACTGCACCCGGACTTCCCCAACATGTGGGACGCCTGGGACGTCGACCAGTTCTACCGCAACACCGTCACCGACCTGACCGCCGTGGACGCGCTGACGGCGCTCTCCGCCCCCGACCAGGCCACCGTCCGGGTCGCGCGCTCCTTCGGCTCGTCCACCGTCGTCCAGACGCTCACCCTGCGGGCGGGCGAGCAGCGGCTCGACATCGACACCGAGGTCGACTGGCACGAGACCGAGAAGTTCCTCAAGGCCGCGTTCCCGCTGGACGTGCACACCGAGCGGTACGCCGCCGAGACCCAGTTCGGCCACCTCTACCGGCCCACCCACACCAACACCAGCTGGGACGCCGCCAAGTTCGAGGCCTGCAACCACCGCTTCGTCCACCTCGACGAGCCCGGCTGGGGCGTCGCCCTCGTCACCGCCTCCACCTACGGCCACGACGTCACCCGCGCCGTGCGCGACACCGACGGCGGCACCACCACCACGGTCCGCTTCTCGCTGCTGCGCGCGCCCCGCTTCCCCGACCCGAAGACCGACCAGGGCCTGCACCGCTTCCGGCACGCCCTCGTCCCGGGCGCGGCGATCGGCGACGCCGTCCGCGAGGGCTACCGGATCGGCCTGCCCGAGCGGCGCGTCACCGGCAGCGCCGAGCAGGTCGCGCCGCTGGTGCAGCTCGACAACGACGCGCTGGTGGTCAGCGCGGTCAAGCTCGCCGACGACCGCAGCGGCGACCTGATCGTCCGGGTCTACGAGGCCGGCGGCGGCCGTGCCCGTGGCCTGCTCACCACCTCCTACCCGCTGGCCGGCGCCGTCCCCTGCGACCTGCTGGAGCGGCCCTGGGACGGCACCCGCGGCGAGGTGGCCGTGGAGGACGGCGCGGTGCGGCTGGCGCTGCGGCCGTTCGAGCTGGTCACGCTGCGCCTGAGCGCGGCGGGCTGAGCACGGCGGGCTGAGCACGGCCGTCTGACGGCGGGGCCCTGCCGCTGGGGCCCCGCCGTTGGGGGCCCTGCCGTTGGGGCCCTGCCGTTGGGGGCCCCGCCGTTGGGGGCCCCGCACCCCCGCCCGCCGCGCCCCGCATGCCGCACTACGCTGATCGGCGCCCCGGCCCGCCCGCCGGGGCGCCACCCCCGCCCGAACCCGCCTGGAGCCCGCCGCGATGACCCTCACCCCGCCGCCCGCCGCCACCCCGCTGTTCGCCGCCGTGGACATCGGCGGCACCAAGATCGCCGGGGCGCTGGTCGACGGCCACGGGCGGCTGCGGCACCGGCTCCAACTGCCCACCCCGGCCCGGGAGCCGGGCGCGGCCGTGCTCGCCGTCGTGCACGAGGTGCTGGACCGGCTCGCCGGCACCGCCGACTGGGCCGCCGTGACGGCCGTCGGGATCGGCAGCGCCGGCCCGGTCGACCTCGCCGCCGGCACCGTCAGCCCCGTCAACATCCCCGGCTGGCGCGACTTCCCGCTAGTCGCCGAGGTCGCCTCGCACCCGGCGGTGGCCGCCCGGCGGCTGCCCGTCCACCTGGCCGGGGACGGCGTCGCGATGGCCGCCGCCGAGCACTGGCAGGGCGCCGCCCGGGGCGCGGCCAACGCGCTGTGCCTGGTGGTGTCGACCGGGGTCGGCGCCGGGCTGGTACTCGACGGCGCCGTCCGGCCCGGCCCCAGCGGCAACGCCGGCCACCTCGGCCACATCAGCGTCGACCTGGACGGCGAGCCCTGCCCGTGCGGCTCGCGCGGCTGCCTGGAGGGCCTCGCCAGCGGCACCGCGATCGCCCGCCGGGCCCTCGCCGAGGGCTGGCGCCCGGCCGGGGAGGACCGCTCGGCCCGGGCCGTCGCCACCGACGCCGAGGCGGGCGACCCGGTCGCGCTCGCCTCCTTCGACCGCGCTGCCCAGGCCCTCGCCGCCGGGATCGCCGCCACCGCGGCCCTGGTCGATCTCGACCGGGTGGTGGTCGGCGGCGGCGTCGCCACCGCCGGCGACGTCCTGTTCGCACCGCTCGCCCGCCACCTCGACCGCTACGCCACGCTGTCCTACATCCGCGGCCTCGACGTCCGCCGCGCCGAACTCGGCACCGATGCCGGGCTGATCGGCGCGGCCGCGCTCTGCCGCTGACCCGAACCCCTCGGAGGCCGCGCCATGTCGCTCCCGCCCTTCGCCCTGCTCCACAACCCGGTCCGCCCGTACGCGTGGGGCTCGCCCACCGCCATCCCCGCACTGACCGGCACCGCGCCGACCGGCGCCCCGCAGGCCGAACTGTGGATGGGCGCACACCCGTCGGCGCCCTCCGAGCTGCTGGCTCCGGACGGTGCCGGCGGGCCGCAGCCGCTGGACGAACTCATCCAGCGGTACCCGAACGCCATGCTCGGGCCGGACACCGTGGGGCGGTTCGGCCCGGCGCTGCCGTTCCTGTTCAAAGTGCTGGCCGCCGACCGGGCGCTCTCCCTCCAGGTCCACCCGACCCGGACCCAGGCGGCGGCCGGGTACGCGGCCGAGGAGGCCCGCGGGGTCCCGCTCGACGCACCCGAGCGGGTCTTCAAGGACCCCGGGCACAAGCCCGAACTCATCTGCGCCCTCGGGGACTTCGAAGCACTGTGCGGATTCCGCCCGGCCGCCGACACGGCCCGGCTGCTGGACGCGCTCGCCGTCCCGCTGCTCGCCCCCTGGGCGGACGACCTGCGCGCGCACCCCGCCGCCGAGGTCCTGCCCGCACTGCTGCGCCGGGTCCTGGCCGAGGACCGGCCCACCGGCCCCCAACTCCGCGACATCACCCGGTCTTTGCACCGGCTCGCGGCCGATGGCGGCCCGTTCGCCGAGGCCTGCGCCGGCTACGCCCGCGCCGCCGCGCAGTACCCCGGCGACCCGGGCCTGATCGCCGCGCTGCTGCTCAACCACGTCCGGCTCGCCGCGGGCCAGGCCCTCTACCTGGACGCCGGCGTGCCGCACGCCTACCTCCGGGGCGTGGGTGTGGAATTGATGGCCAACTCGGACAACGTGCTGCGCTGCGGGCTCACCCCCAAGCACGTCGACGTCGACGGCCTGCTGGCGGTCACGTCCTTCCACACCGGTGAACCGCAGGTCCTCACGGCGCTCCCAGGAGACCGATTCGAGGACGAATTCCCCTCCCCCGCCGAGGAGTTCCGACTCTCCCGGCTGCGCCCGGGCCCGGCCGCCGTCCGCGCCGAGCTGCCCACCCCGCAGATCCTGCTGTGCGCCGAGGGCCGCGCCCGACTGCACGCCCCCGGCTTCGCGGACCTCGACCTCCCCCGGGGCGCGTCCGTCTACCTGCGGCCGGGCGCCGGACCGGTCGAGCTGACCGGCCGGGGTGCGGAGCTGTTCCGGGCCACCACCGGCGCGCCGGCCCAGGCCGGCACCGGGTGGCCGAACAGCAGGTCGTAACCGTCCGGGAGCTGCTCGACCACACGGTCGACCAGTTCCCCCGGGGCCAGGTCGGCGAGGGTGCCGAGCACGGCCCCGATGTCCCACGGCCCAGTCGCCTCGGTCGCGCCGTCGATCCAGCCGACCACACCGCGCACGAAGCGCTCGGCGGTCAGCGGTTCGGCGGCGGGCCCGGCATCGCGCAGCAGCGGGGCGTACGCCTCGGGCAGCGCGTCGGCGAGCTCGGCCCGTTCGGCCCCGACCAGGTGCTCACCGAGCAGCGCGAGCACGACCCGGATGGCGTGCTCCGCCTCCGCCTCGCTCGGGTACTCCCCGCAGTCGACGACGCGGGCGCGGAAGTCCTCCGGGGAGATGGTCATCGCGTCCTCCTTCCGGTCGGCGGGGACCGGCTGCGCTCCGCCCGGAAGCCGGAGGCCGAGAGCCGCCGGCCCTCGCGCGGACGATCCGATGGCCCGATGGCCCGGTGGCCCGGTGGCCCGATGGCGGCGGACGGCTGGTGGCGGACGGCCCGTGGCGGACGGCTGGTGGCGGCGAGGTCCGGTCGGCTGCGCCGTCACGGTCCGTGACCGCCTGGGGTTCGCCGGTGCCCGTGCTGCTCAGCGTACTGCGGCACGGCGGCAGGGAGACCGGCCGGACGGATCGACGCCGTTGTCGATCACGTCGCCGGCCCGCGCCCTGCCCGGCGCGGGGCCACCAGGGGCCCGGGTGTCAGGCCGCCGAGGCCCGACACCGTCTGCGGGTGCGGTGCGGCAGAGCGGCGCCCGTGCGGGCCGCCACCCGCTGCGGCGGCGGCGCCGTGACCGGCACGGCCGGTGCGGTGGGCACAGCGGGCACAGCCGGCACGGCGGGGGCCCGCACCTCGTCCGGCATAAACGCCTCGAGAAAACGCCGCTCGTTCGAACTGAGTTTGCGCGAGCGGCCGGATTCACGGTCCCGCGCGACCACCACGGTCCTGGCCCGCATAAAGGTGTGCGGGTCACGGCAGACATCCACCACGATATGCGTGGAACTCCGCCCGATCCGTTCAACCGTCAACTGCACCGACAATGGCTCGGGCCGGTGGTACAACTGCTCCAGAAAATCGATCTCGTGTCGCGCGATAATGAATCCGGACGGGAACAGGGCGTCCCGGACGGCGGTCTCGTGGTGGCAGAACATGTCGTAAATCCCCTCCTGGACGTAGCCGACCAGCCGGGCGTTGTTGATGTGCCCGTTCTCGTCGACGTCGCTCCACCGGGTGGGGCAGGACAGCACGTGCACGCCCAGGTGCAGCGCGCTCACTGCTGCGTCAGCCCGGCGCCGGTCGCGGCGGGGAGCAGTGCCCGGCGCAACCTGGCGTAGTAACCGGACTGTTCCGCCGCCATCCGGGCCGCCGTCCAACCCTCCTCGGCCGCTTCCGCGGCGACCTGGACGACCAGGCTGTCGAGCACCGCGTCAACCGACCGGCAGAGTTCGGCGACCGCCGCGAGACGCTCGGTGACATCCGCGCCTCCGGCCGCGCCCCGGGCCGGGAAAGCGGCCAGCGATTCCGCCGCGAGTTGCAGGTCGTCGACGGTGTCCGGCATTTTCTCCGGCATGTTTTCCGGCATCAAATTCGACACGTTTTTCTCCATGACTCAATCCGGCCATTACGGCCCGGTAGCTAGTGTTCGAATACACCGAATCGGTGTCGGCCCCCCGACGCCTTCGACGCTATCCCAGCCGACACGGTGGACGGATGGTTTACGGACGGCGACGGGAAACTCACTTCTATTGGAGTAGTTTGCCGGGGTACACAATATGCCCCATCATCCGAATGCCGTCGGCAGAACGGGTGGCATCGCCGACCCGAACCCCGAAACCGGCACCTGCGCGTCGCAAATCTGCTACCAGCCTCCCCACCACCTCGCCTTGTAGAGATGCGTCCCGCGCAGGGTCCGCGTACCGTCCGGCCGGTGCAGGGTGATCACCGAGGTACACCAGGAGCACGGCCCGCTGTAGTCGGGGGCCACGGTCAGCAGCCGTCCGGTACCGGGCTCGTCCCCGACGCTCTTCACGTCCCGGACGGCTGCGGGGCCGTCCAGCCGCACGGCGGTGAAGCGGTCGGCCGCCGGGTCGTACCGCCACAGGCCGGTCAGCGTGCTCACCCAGAACCGCCCCGGCTCGGCCAGCACCGGCGCAAGGTCGTGCCCGCCGTGGTCGGGCAGCGGCGTCGACCGGACGGCGGTCAGGGTGGGCGCCGCCGGGGTGCCGCCCACCCGCAGCGCGGTCAGCACGTCGTCGCCGAGCACCCAGAGCAGGCCCGTCCGGCCGTCCCAGTGCACGCCGTGCGCGCCCGGGAGCGGGTAGCCGGCGTGGGCGGTGGCACGCGGCCCCTGCGAGGCCGCGTACAGCCGCACCCACCCGCCACCGCTCGCCGCGACCGCGACGTTGCCGTCCGGCAGCAGCTCGATGCTGTGCGGATTGGCCGCCCCGCCCAGGTCCGCCGCCCAGCGCGTCGCGCCGGTGGTGGTGTCCACGACGGCGGCCAGGCCGCCGGAGGCGGTGGTCAGCAGGTAGCGCCGGCCCTGCCGGACCCGGCTCTTCGCCTCGTCCGGATTCGTCCAGCTCCGCGCGGGCGTCAGGTCCGCGAGCCCGGCCGCCCGGTCGGCGCTCCAGCCCCACACGACCGGCAGCCGCCCCGGGCCCCGGTAGGCCATCAGCTCCTCGGCGCTCTGCAGCACCAGGACGCTACGGGACTCCTGGTCCACCACCACGACCGCCCACCCGGGCGACCTGGCCTGCGCGCCGGTCGCCGGCACGCAGAACAGCAGGACGCACAGGGCGCACAGGGCCGCCAGCCTTCTCCTCAGCACGCCCCCACCGTGCTTGCTCCCGGGCCGCTTTGCACGGTGGAGCGTCCGAACGGCCGTGGCGATCACGGTGGCGGATCCGGGGTGGCGGATCCGCCACCGTGATCGCCACCGTCCGGCGTGCTCGCCGCCGTCCGACCGCGCTCGCCACCGCCCGCGCCGCTACCTCCCGGAGACGACGTCCGCGACGCGGGCGATCGGCGAGGTGGCGGCCCGTCCGCCCGCCTCCTGGCGGTCCGCCGCGTGGTAGGCCGCGTACATCGCGTGCACCCCGATCCAGCGCAGCGGCTCGGGCTCCCAGCGGCGCACGGTGTGGCCCACCCAGGGCAGCCCGGTCAGCCCGGTGTCCCGCCCGAGGACCAGGTCGCGCAGGGTCCGGCCCGCCAGGTTCGTCGTGGTCACCCCGCTGCCGACGTACCCGCCCGCCCAGCCGAGACCACTCGCACGGTCCAGCTCCACCGTGGCGCACCAGTCCCGGGGCACGCCGAGCACGCCCGCCCAGGCGTGGTCGATCCGGGCGCTCGCGGCCGCCGGGAAGAAGCGGTTCAGGATCTGCCGGAGCTGGCGCACGGTCTCCACCTGGGTGCCGCCGTCGGCGTCCGTCCGCGAGCCGAACCGGTACGGCACACCCCGGCCGCCCAGTGCGATCCGGTCGTCCGCGGTGCGCTGCGCGTACATGTAGGCGTGCGCGAAGTCGCCCAGCACCTCGCGGCCCTGCCAGCCCGCGTCCGCCCAGAAGGCGGGCGGCAGCGGCTCGGTGGCGATCATCGCCGAGTTCATCGGCAGCCAGGTCCGCCGCTCGCCGCGCAGGCCGGCCGTGAAGCCCTCGGTCGCGCGCAGCACGTACTCGGCGGTCACCGTGCCCTGCGGCGTCACCGCGCGCGGCCGGGCGTACGCGGTGCCCGGCAGGATCGCCGTCACCGCCGTCCCCTCGTGCACCGCCACCCCGAGGTCCCGCACCACCCGCGCCAACCCGCGTACCAGCGCGGCCGGTTGGATCCGCGCACCGTACGGCGTCCAGGTACCGCCGAGGGCGCCCGCGACGGCGATCCGGTCGGCGGCCTCCTTCGCGCCCAGCAGCTCGACGCGACCCTCGCCGTACGCCCGCTCGGCGGCGGCGAAGGCCTTGAGCCGCTCCAACTGGGCTCTGTTCCTGGCGACTTCGAGCACCCCGCCGCGCACGATGTGCGCGTCGATCCGCTCGGCGGCGGCAACGTCCACGACCTCCCCGACCGCCTCGTCCATCGCCCGCTGCATCGCCGCCGCCGCACCCGGGCCGTACCGCTTCGCGAACGCGCCCCGGCCCGCGAAGCCGTTGTACAGCCACCCGCCGTTGCGCCCCGAGGCGCCGTAGCCGCAGAACCGGCGTTCCAGCACCGCGATCCGCAGCGACGGCTCCGCCTTCTTCAGGTAGTACGCCGTCCACAGCCCGGTGTACCCGCCGCCGACGATGCACACGTCCACATCCGCGCTCCCGGGCAACGCCGGCCCCGGCTCCGGCAACCCACTCGCCGCGTACCAGAACGACACCTCGCCGTTGACCGCCACCAGAACCTCCCACACCCGTCGCCGACCTGCCCGGACGCTACGCCGCACCGGTCACGCCGGAACACCCCCACACTGCCAAGATCCCCCCGCCCGGCCAGCCACCCTGTCAGACCACCAACAGCTCCAGCACCCACATCCAGCTGCACGCCCCCGGCATGAACTCCGCGACCCGCGCCCCCACCCTCCGTAGCCTCGCCAAGCTCGCGTCGCCCGACAACTGGATGGCCTGGGCGATCTTCTGGGCACGCACCGGGAGTACGGCCCGGTGCGTGAGTACCTGGCACGATTCGACGAAGCGAGCAGAATCCGGCTCCTGCTACTCGCCGACATCATCCCGTCACCTCGGGGAGGTTCATCGTGAGGCCCGCACCCACCGACACCGAAGCCTGGAACGCCTACCTCTCCGAAGGCAACGCCAGGCAGGCCCGCAAGCGCGTCTCGGCCGACGTCATCCTGCGAGACGTGAGCGGCTGTCTCCTGACCGTCAACCCGACCTACAAGGACGGCTGGGACCTGCCGGGCGGCATGGCCGAGGCCAACGAACCCCCTGACCAGGCAGCCGTGCGGGAGCTGCGGGAGGAGTTGGGCCTCGACATCGCCGTCCGTGCCCTCCTCGTCGTGGACTGGGTGGCGCCGCACGGGCCCTGGGACGACCAGATCGCGTTCATCTTCGACGCCGGAACCCTCGCCCCCGCCCTTGCCGCCAACGTCCGCCCCCATGACGACGAACTCTCCGAAGCACTCTTCCTCCCAGCACCCGAGGTGGCCGCCCGGCTGCGGGCGCGCCAACGCACCCGCCTCCAAGCAGCCCTCCGCGCACTCTCTGACGGTCGCACCCGCTACCTGCGGGACGGGGCGGAGCCATGGCAACTCTGACCCACCGTCACACACCAATGGCCGGATCGCAGTTCATACCCCGCAGGTCGTAGGCCGTCAGGACCACGGCTTCGGCCCGCGCTCCTCCTGCGCGCGGACGACCGTCGCCGGTGCCGCGTGGTGCCCTGGTGGTCCCGGGCGCGTCGGCCCGGCGAGAGGAGACGCTCCGTGAACCCGTCCACGCCGTACAGGATTCGACCGTTCCGGCTCAGCGCAGCGGCCGTCGCCGCAGGCGTCCTGCTGTTCGGCGTGGCCGCCGCGCCGGCGGCCCAGGCGGCGGGCCCCCGAGCCGACGTCGTCCAGCAGCGGCTCGACGCGCTGGTCCGGCAGGATGGTGTGCCCGGCGCGCTGGCCACCGTGCGGGACCGGAACGGGCACACCCGCACCTACACGGCCGGGGTGGGCGATCTGGCCACCGGCGCGGCGGTGCCCGTGGACGGGCAGGTCCGGGCGGGCAGCAACACCAAGTCCTTCACGGCCGTCGTCGTCCTGCAGCTCGTCGCCGAGGGCAAGGTCGATCTGGAGGCCTCCCTCGACACCTACCTGCCGGGTCTCGTGCGCGGCACCGGCGCAGGCGGCGAGATCGACGGGCGGAAGATCACCGTCCGCCAGATCCTCCAGCACACCAGCGGCCTGCCCGACTACACCCACTTCCTGCCCGACCAGAGCCTCTCCCAGTACCACGAGCCCCGCGATCTGCTCGACCTCGCGCTCGCCCAGAAGCCCGACTTCGAGCCCGGCACGGGCTGGAAGTACTGCAACACGGGCTACCTGATCGCCGGTCTGATCATCCAGAAGGTCACCGGGCGGCCCGCCGGCGAGGAGATCACCCGGCGGGTCATCGACCGCATCGGCCTGCGCCACACGTACTTCCCCGCCCAGGGCGACATGACGGTGCACGAGCGCCACCCGCACGGCTACGTCACCGAGAAGCCCGGTGACCAGCCGCTGGACGTCACCGAGCAGGACATGTCCTGGGCCTGGACGGCCGGCGCCCTGGTCTCCACGAACAGCGACCTCAACCGCTTCTTCCGTGCCCTGCTCGGCGGCGAGTTGCTGGCCCCGGCCCAGCTCGCCCAGATGCAGATCACCGTCCCCGCCGAGTACATGGGCCCCGGCGGCCGGTACGGGCTGGGGCTCGCCAGCCGCCCGCTGTCCTGCGGCGGCGTGTACTGGGGCCACGGCGGCACGCTCCCGGGCTACGCGACCCGCGGTGGTGTCACCGAGGACGGTCGCGCCGCCGACATCGCCGTCACCACCCTGCCCTCTGCCGATGTCAAGCAGCGCGTCGCCGACGCCGTCGACGCCGCGCTCTGCCGCTGAGGCGGTCAGGCACTCACACGCGAGAGCGGACCCCGGGCGACGACCGTGCCCGCCCCCGCGTCACGGGGCGGGCACGGTCGCTCATCCGCGGTCTCAGCCGATGGTGGATCCGGTGATGGGCTCGGAGAGTTCGACGGTCTTGCCGTTCAGGCCGGCCTTGACGAACTGCCAGGTGAGGCCGTTGATGACGCCCTGGCCGAGCGGGGCCAGCTGGGCGAAGGCGGGCTGGCTGAGGTCGAGGTGGCTGGCGTCGCAGGAGGGGCACTTGTCCCGGACGGGGACGGTGACGGTCTTGCCCTGGTAGCTGACCTTGACCGAAATGCCCTGACACAGGGGGTCGTTGTTGGGGTTGGCGCTGGTCCACCAGGTGTGGGAGACCGCGACGAGCATCTGGTTGGAGGCGTTGATCTGGGTGCCGCAGGCGCCGTAGCCGGCGTCGTTGTAGTAGGTGGCCTTGCCGGCCATGGGCGTGTTGATCGGTATCGCCGCGCTGGCGGTGCCGGCGGTGAGGGCGATGAGGGCGGCGGCCGCGAGCGGGGCGCCCGCGAGGATCCTGAGGTTCTTGCTGATGGCGCGCATGGTTCCCTCCGGTTCTTTAGCCATGGACATGACAGGCAGAAGTCGCCGAAGCCGCAGGGGGATTCAGCGAGACCGCCCGATGCCCGTCCGAGTGAAGAGAACGTATGCGCCCGACGGCGGTGTGGTCCAGACCGCCGCCATGTTGACATGAACACAAGTCAGGAATCTTTACCAATACGGCCGAAGGGGCGAAGATACGTGACCGCACCGCGCCGCAGGGTGTTGACAGGCCACCACGCCCACCCCCGGAGGCCCCGCCCCATGCGCACCGCACTCGCCGCACTGCTCCTCGGCGCCGCCCTGATCCCGGCCGCCGCCGCACCCGCCAACGCCGCACCCGTGCCCGTACCCCGCGCCGTGAACCAGGGCTACAGCATCCCCGTCGGCGCCGTCACCGACCTCGGCGCGCTGCCGGTGCTCGGCAGCCTCGGGCTGGACTTCGCCCGCCTGCTCGGGCAGTAGGGACGCGGACCCTTCAAAACCGGCCCCCTCACACCCGGACGCTGAACAGGCCGCCGGAGAGCGGCTGTTGGTCGGACCGGGCGGACGTGATGTAGAGCGTCCGCCCGTCCGGCCCGCCGAAGGCGCAACTGGTGACGCGCGGCACCGGCAGCTCGACCGACGCCAGCACCTCACCCTCCGGCGAGAGGCACCGGACCGCCCAGCCGTCCCAGAACGCCACCCACAGGTTGCCGTCGGCGTCGAGCGTCATGCCGTCCGGGTAACCCGGCAGGTGGGAGACGTCGAGCGTGCGGATCCGCTCGCCGAGGGGGCCGTGCTCGGGATAGGGGTAGAGGGCGATGCGGCGCGTGGTGGTGTCGATGTGCCAGAGCCGGTCGGGCTCCGGCCAGGCGAGGCCGTTGGGGATGTCGAGCCCGTCGAGGATCGCCCGGACGCCGCCGTCGCGCTCCAGCCGGTACAGCGATCCTGGCTCGCGCGGCTCCCCCCGCCCCATCGAGCCGGCGACCGGCCGGCCGTACGGGTCGGTCTTGCCGTCGTTCATCCGGCGGTCCTGGCGGTCGGCTTCGACGGCGGCGACCAGCGTGGTGCGGCCGGTGGCCGGGTCGAGCCGTTCGAAGCCGCGCTCGGTGGCGAGCATCAGTCCGCCGTCGCCGTACGGCATCAAGGTGCCGGGGGTGACGTCGAGTTCGACCGAGCTGATCGCGCCCGAGGCCGGGTCCAGGGTGAGCACCCGCCGGTCGGGGATGCCGATCCAGCGCAGCAGTTGCGCGGACTGGTCCCACAGCGGGCCCTCGCCCAGCTCCAGGTACGGTGTGTCGGCGACCGGTTCGGCACGCACAGCGGGGCCCTCCTCGAACAAGGTGTCAGCGCAGCAGGGCTTCGGGCAGCATCGCGGTCATTCCGCCGTCCACGGCAAGGCAGGCACCACTGATGAACGAGGATTCCTCACCCGCCAGGAAGCCGACCACCCGCGCGACCTCGGCCGCACTGCCGAACCGCCCCAGTGGGGACGACCGTAGCATCGCGGCGCTCGGCTGCGGATCCGTCCACCAACTGATCGGCACGGCCCCCCTTCCAGGGCATCGGCGTCGACGTCGACCGCAAGTCCCCGGTGTCCTGGCCGGTGTACGAGCGCCACCGCTCCCTCCGCTGCACCGGCGGCCTGCACTCCGTCACCTACCTGCCCGGTGGCCCTGGCGTGTTGGTGGCCCCGGCGTGTTGGTGGCCCTGGTGGATCTTCCCCGGAAGGCCCGCCGGGACCGCCCCCACCCGGGTTAGGCTCGATCCGCGCGGCGGCCGTCCGCGCACCGACCGAGGGGGAGCGTGTGATCGGGGACCTGCTGCCGGACGCCGTCGTGACCGAGGTGTCCTACGACGACCCGCCGGAGGCCCGGCTGGAACCGGCCGAGGAGGCCGCCGTCGTCCAGGCGGTGGCCAAGCGCCGCCGGGAGTTCACCACCGTCCGCCACTGCGCCCGCACCGCCCTCAACCGCCTCGGCATCCCCTACCGCCCGCTGGTCCCCGGCCTGCGCGGTGCCCCGAGCTGGCCCGACGGCGTCGTCGGCAGCCTCACCCACTGCGAGGGCTTCCGAGCGGCGGCCGTCGCCCGCTCCGGCGACCTCGCCTCGGTCGGCATCGACGCCGAGCCCGCCCTGCCGCTCCCGGACGACGTCCTGGACGTCATCGCGCTGCCCGAGGAGGGGAAGCGGATCGTCGACCTGCTCGCCGAGCACCCCGGCACCCCGTGGGACCGCATCCTGTTCAGCGCCAAGGAGTCCGTGTACAAGGCGTGGTTCCCGCTCACCGAGCAGTTCCTGGACTTCAGCGAGGCCGACCTGGTCCTCTCCCCCGACGGCTCCTTCACCGCCCGCCTGCTGGTCCCCGGCCCGAACGTCAACGGCCGCCGCATCGAGGGCTTCGAGGGCCGCTGGGCCGTCGGTGACGGGCTGCTCGCCACCGCCATCGCGGTCGCCCGGTAGTCCGGCGCACCGACGACCGCACTCGGCATATCCTCGACCCCGTGACCGTGACCTATGTGATAGCTGGCACCCGGATCCACACGCTGGACGACTTCTGGGACGTGGTCGGTGAGACCATCGGCAGCGACGGCTACTTCGGCCGGAACCTCGACGCCTTCGCCGACTGCCTGCGCGGCGGCTACGGCACCCCCGAGGACGGCGACTACCTGATCGAGTGGCGCGACCACGCGGTCTCCCGCCGCAACCTCGGCTACCCGGAGACGGTCCGCCAGCTGGAACTGCGGCTGGCCCACTGCCACCCCGCCAACCGCGAGCACGTCCGCGCCGACCTCGCCGCCGCCCGGGCCGGCAAGGGGCCGACGGTGTTCGACTGGCTGGTCCGGATCATCGAGGAGGAGCACCCGGGAGGCCTCCGACTGGCCTAACGCCGCAACGCGCCGCCCCCGCACCTCACCGCAGCACGTCCGACAGCCGGACGAAGCGCCGCCCCGCCGCCAGCAGCCCCGGCACCGCCGCCACCACCCCGGGGGCGGTGCCGCCGCCCGGGTGGTTCATGTGGCAGATCACGATCGCCCCCGGCGGGGCCGCCGCGAGCTCCTGCCGCACCTCGGCGGCGCTGAGCGTCGCCCCGCCGTCGCCGTTCACCGTGAAGCCCGCGGCGCGTTCCCCCAGGTCGGCGACCACCCGGGCGGCGACGTCGTCGTAGTGCGCGGTGCCGGAGCGGAAGAACCGCACCGGGTGGCCGAGCAGCCCGGCGAGCTTGTGCGCGTTGCCCGCGACCTCGTCGTACACCTCGCCGACGCCACCGGTGCCGGCGATGCCGTAGGCGGAGCGGCCGGTGACCGAGAGCGGGCGGTGGACGGTGCCGTGGTTGCCGATCTCGAAGAGCGGATCGGCGGCAAGCTGCTTGAACACGTCCGGGTTGGCGTCGATCCAGCGGGCGTTCAGGAAGAGCGTGGCGGGGACGGAACGTTTCCGCAGGAAGTCGATCAGGTCGGCGTCGTACCCGTTCCCGCCGGGGCCGCCGCAGGCGTCGAAGGTGAGCGCCGTCGCGCTCTCGCCGGCGGGCAGCTTGGTGGTCACCCCGGTGACCTCCATCCCCCACTCCTTCGGCGCGGTGCCGACGTACCGGGCGATCAGCTCGGCCCGGGTCGGCTCCCGGCTCGCGGTCGCAGCGGTCGGGGCGGGCGGGGCGGGCGGGGCCGTCGTCGGGGGCTCCGACGGCGTCGCCTCCGATATCGCCGAGGCCCCGGAGGCCCCGGAGACCTCTGCGGCCGAAGCGGAGGCCTCCGGGGCTTCCGGGGCCGCCGCCCCGCCGCCCGCCGAGGACCCGCACCCCGCCAGCGTGCTCCCGGCCACCGCCGCCAGCAGCGCCCGCCGACTCAGTGCCACACCCGTCTCCTCCGCGATGACCCGATCCGCTCGTTATGAATATGAACGGACTAATCGTCATCGCCCGCAACTCGCCGACCCGGCCGACGCCGACCCCCTTCACCGACCCGCCCCCCGCCCGTGGGCCCCGGCTCACCCCTGATTCACCACCACGGGTAAGGAGCCGAACGGACCCGCCCGCCCCGACCCGGAGGACCCGATGCCCGCCGACCACGACACCCCACGCCCCGCCCGCCGCGACCTCCTCCGCACCGGCCTCACCACCGGAGCCGCCGCCGCCCTCGGCCTCACCGCGACCACCCCCGCCGCCGCCTCCGCACCCGGCGCCCCCGCCACCCCGGGCACCCCGGGCACCCCCAGCGCCCCCAGCGCCCCCGGCACCGAACGGACCCTCACCCTCACCGGCCACCTCCCCACCGGCGCCCCCGACTTCGTCTACCTCCCCGTCGAAGTCCCCGCCGGCGTCCGCGAGATCGCCGTCAGCTACGGCTACGACAAGCCCCCGGTCCCGGCCGGCACCCCCGGCAACTCCTGCGACATCGGCATCTTCGACGAACGCGGCACCGACCTCGGCGGCCCCGGCTTCCGCGGCTGGTCCGGCGGTTTCCGCACCGAGTTCAGCCTCGCCCGCGACGCCGCGACCCCCGGCTACCTCCCCGGCCCGATCAACCCGGGCACCTGGCACCTCGCCCTCGGCCCCTACCAGATCGCGCCGCAGGGGCTGGACTACCACGTGCAGGTCACCCTCCGGTTCGGCGCCCCCGGGCCGGCGTTCGCCCCGCACTACCCGTCCGAGCGGGCCCGCGGCCGCGGCCGCGCCTGGTACCGGGGCGACTGCCACCTGCACACCGTGCACTCCGACGGCCGGCGCCTCCCGGAGGAGGTGGCCGCCGGCGCCCGCGCGGCCGGCCTGGACTTCATCGTCTCCACCGACCACAACACCAGCTCCTCGCACGCGGTCTGGGGCCCGCTGGCCGGCCCCGACCTGCTGATCATCCCGGGCGAGGAGATCACCACCCGCAACGGCCACTGGCTGGCCCTCGGCCTCGAAGCGGGCCAGTTCGTCGACTGGCGCTACCGCTCCCGCGACGAGGAGTACCCGCGCTTCGTCCGTCAGGTCCATCGCGCCGGCGGCCTGGTGGTGCCCGCGCACCCGTACTGCCCGTACGTCGCCTGCCAGTGGAAGTTCGGCTACGAGCAGGCCGACGGCGTCGAGGTGTGGAACGGGCCCTGGACGTACGACGACGAGTCCGCGGTCGACACCTGGGACGGCCGGCTCGCCGTCGCCCTGCGCGAGGGCCGTTCCTGGCTGCCCGCCCTGGGCAACAGCGACGCGCACAGCGCCCCGCAGGTCATCGGCTCCCCGCACAACGTCGTCCTGGCCGAGGACCTCACCCGGGACGCGATCCTCGACGGGCTGCGCGACGGGCGCAGCTGGCTCACCGAATCCGCCGCCGTCCAGCTGGAGTTCACCGTCACCGGGCACGGCCGCCGGGTCGGCATCGGCGAGGAGCTGGCCGTCCCGGCGGACGCCCCGCTGGACGTCCGGCTCACCGTCTCCGGCGTCCCCGGCGGGACGGTCCGCCTCCTCACCGACGAGGGCCAGCTGCACCAGGAGTCACTGCCCGCCGACGGCTCCGGCACGGTGGTCTGGCGCACCACCGCCTCGCTCGCCGCCTACGTCCGGGCCGAGGTCCGCCACCCGAAGCCGGACGGGTCGCCCGGCAAGGGCAACGCGATGGGCCCGGACCTCCCCTGGGGTCCGATGGCGGCCCTCACCAACCCGATCGTGCTGCGCGTCGAGGACCGCTGAGGCGTCCGGAGCAGGAGTGGGGACGACTCGGGGCACCGGCGTGGACTAGGTTGATCCCCGAAAGCACCAGTCGTAGGGACGAGGCGGTCGGCTGTCCGTATCCGGGCCGGCCGGCCCTTCCGCACTCCGACCGCCTCGCCCCGGCTACCCGTCCGTCCCCGGCCCGCGAAGGGATCAGCAGCTGTGAACCGTACGACCGTAGGTGGGCCGGAGCTCGGGGGCGGCCGGGGCGCCGGCGGCGTCCTCGTCCTCGTCGACCCGGCCGGGGCCGGCCAGAGCCCGGTCGCGAGCCGGCTCGCGGAGGAGCTGCACCCGAGCGTCCACCTGCGTGCGCACGACTTCCTGCGGGTCATCCGGCGCGGCCAGCTCCCGCCGCACCTCCCCGAGGCCGAGCGGCAGAACACCACCGCCCTCGCCGCCGCCGCGCAGGCCGCCTTCGCCTACGCGACCGGCGGCTACCAGGTCATCGTCGAGTGCCCGGCCGCCCCGCCCACCCTGGACACCTTCCGCCGCGAGAGCCGCACCACCGGCGCCGCCCTCCACCTCGTCGTCCTCCAGCCCACTCCGGGCGCCGTCCCCGGCCCGCACACCCTGGACACCAGCTCCCTCACCCCCGTCGGCGCCGCCGAGTCCATCCTCGCCGCCCTCACCCGCCGCACCCACCTGCTCGGCTGGTGACCCCGCGGGGTGCCCGAGGCCCCGGCCCCGGGCACCCGGCGCGCACGGCTACGCCCCCACCACCCCGTCGATCGCCTCCCGCAGGAAGTCGGCGTGCCCGTTGTGCCGGGCGTACTCGTGGATCAGGTGCAGCATCACCAGCCGCAGCGACACGTCGGCGTCCCACCGGGCCTGGTAGCCGGTGACGTCGAGGGTCTCGGCGGCGCGCTCGATGCGGCGCGCGTGTTCGACCTCGGCCTGCCAGACGGCGAAGGCCTCGGCCCGGGTGGCGCCGGTGGCGTCGTACGCGGCCTGGAAGTCGCCGTCCGGCGACCAGACCAGCGGGACGTCCTCGCCGTCGATCACCCTGCGGAACCAGGTGCGCTCCACCTCCGCCATGTGCCGGACCAGCCCGAGCAGGGTCAGGGTGGACGGCGGGCTGGAGCGCCGGCGCAGCTGCTCGTCGGTGAGGCCCTCGCACTTCAGGGCGAGGGTCGCCCGGTGGAAGTCCAGGAAGCCGCGCAGCATCTCGCGCTCGCCGCCGCTGAGCGGCGGTGCGGGGCGCTGGTCAGGGATGTTCACGGTGTCGCTCTCCTCAAACCCTCGGGAATCCTCGCGGACTGTAGCGAACCGGCCGTCCGCGCCCGGTAGCCGCCCCCGGTAGTGCGGCGGTGTTCTGAGCCCCCCGGGCCACCTCCGCGCCCCTTTCCCGCCCCGGACCGGGGTCCATCACGTACCGTGTTCGGATCACCACCGGTTTGGGTACGTACCTCGGCGCGCCCGACGGGCGCCGAGCACCGCGGTGCCGGTCACAGCGCCGCCACATCGTCACGCAGCACGTTCAGCGTCCCCGGTCCGGGGTCGTCACTCCACCGCCGAGACCGGGTACATCACACACCGGGAGACCGACCATCATGAGCCACGACCACATCCCCGCCCCCGTACGCCGGACCTACGGTGCCGGCGATCTGTCCCAGGCCGCGAGCTTCGCCGGTGGATTCATCAACTTCGGCTACTGGCAGGACATGGACCTCACCGCCCCGACGACCGAGGACCGGGTCCACAGCCAGGAACAGCTCTACCGCCGGGTCCTGCGGGAGTTCGCGGAGCCACGTGAGCGGCTGCGGCTGGCCGAGGTCGGCTGCGGGCGCGGGCTCGGCGCGGCGCTCGCCCTGCGCGAGTTCCGGTTCGGGGGCGTGACCGGCGTCGACATCCACCCCGACCAGATCGAGCGCGCCCGCGCCGTCAACGCCAAAGCCCTGGCCACCTACCCCGATCGGCTGGCCTACACCTTCGGATCGGCCAACCAACTCCCCTTCGCCGACGGCTCCCTGGACGGCGCCTACTCGGTCGAGGCCGCCCAGCACTTCCGCGAACTCACCGGCTTCGCCCGCGAGACCGCCCGCGTCCTACGCCCGGGCGGCCGGCTCGTCGTGACCACCTTCTTCGCCGCCGCCGGACCGGACATCACCGAGCGCCTGAGCATCCTCCTCGCCAGCTTCGCCGACGGCCTCGACGTCCCCCACCCCCTCGCCGCCTTCACCAGCGACCTCACCGCGGCCGGCTTCACCACCATCACCACCGAGTCCATCGGCGACGCCGTCTGGCCCGGCCTCGACCGCTACCTCACCGACGCCGTCCCTCCCGGTCACTGGAGCCGCAACTTCCTCCCCGCCTGGCGCAGCGGCCTCCTCGACTACCACGTCGTCACCGCCACCCGGCCCGGGCCGGCGGAAACGGCCCGCCAGCCGATCTGACGAGCCGTCCTGCCCCCGGTACGTCGCGGGGCCCTGACGCCCCCTCCGCCGTCCGCGCCAGGCCCGGCGGGCGCCCGGCGGCCGCGACGCGCCGGATCAGCCGACCGCCGCCCCCACCCGCGGCGACGGCTCGGCCGCCGGGCCGGCCAGGGCCGCCAGCCGGCGCAGGCTGGCCCGGCGCTGGAGCGCGCCGAGGCCTACGGTCGCCGCGCCGAGGGCCAGCCAGCCGGCCGGACCGGCCGTCATCACCACGCCGGTGAGCAGCAGCGGGCCCACCGACTTCTGCACCGACTGGGCCATCCCGGCCACCCCCAGGTAGGAGGCTTGGGCCCCTGGGGGCGCCAGGACGACCGCCAGCTCCCAGGAGCTCACCGAGCGCATCAGCTCCGCCAGCGTGACGAGCATCGCCGCGGCCAGCAGCGCGAGCGAGGCCGTCCACGGCCCGCCGCCGGTGGCGAGCGCGGTCAGCAGGCAGCAGCCGAGCAACGTCAGGCCGTACCAGCCCACCGCCGCGGCCGCCCCGTGCGGGCCCTGCGCCCGCGCCGAGACGCGCAGTTGCAGGAGCACCACGAGCACCGTGTTGAGGATCAGGAAGACCGGGACGACGGCGTGCGGCGCGCCGGTGTGGTGGACGAGCCAGAGCGGCAGGCCGACGTTGAGGATCGAGTCGTCCAGGTTCAGCGGCATGTCCAGCGCGACGAACAGCAGGTAGCCCCGGTCGCGCCAGGGGCTCGGAGCTGCCGCCGGGGCGGCGGCCGGCTCCTCCCCGGAGGCCGCCGCGACCAGGCCGCGCCCGGCCGGCTCCCGGGTGCGCCAGACCAGGACGGCGGCGAAGGCGAAGGAGAGTGCGTTGGCCACGATCAGCGCGCGGTAGGCGTTCGTGGTGCCCATCGCCAGGCCGATCGCCGCGATGCCCGCGCCGAGCGCGTACCCGGCGTTGGCCACGCTGCGGAACAGCGCCTGGTACGTGCCGCGCCGCTCGCCCGCGATCCGGGTGGCGAACAGCATCTCCAGGGTCTTGGCCGCCCGTTCGGCCAGGCAGGTCAGGGCGACGGCGGGGAGCAGCGTGGCGAAGTCGTCGACGACCAGCAGCAGGCCCATCGTCCCGATCCGCAGCAGGTGGCACCCGATCAGCAGCCACCGCACCGGCAGCCGTTCGGCCGCCCGCCCGGCGAGCGGGGACCCGGCGATCCCCGCCGCCGCGCCCACGCCCAGCAGCACGCCGAGCTGCCGGGCGTCCATCCCGCACACGTAGGTGAAGTACAGCACCGAGGCCGCCGCCCACACCCCGCTCCCGGTCCGGTCGACGCACTGCGCCAGCAGCATGATCCGCGCGTCGCGCCCGCCCGGCGGCTTCCGCAGCTGCGCCATCAGTCCGTTCCCCCGCATGGCAGGCCCCCGTTGCATGATCGACATCAATCTCGACATCAAGATACTTCACGTCGAGATAGATGCGGAAGCCCCGGCCGCACACCCGCCGGGCCCCGAACCTCGGACCTCGACGGCGGGCGGGCGGTGCGCCACACTCTCCCCAGCAGCATCCGCGCTCCCAACGCACCGGCACGACGTCACGATCCACCGCCACATCGGAGAGCCACACGGTGACCACTCGTCAACTGCTGGAGATCGCCTTCTCGTCCGGCCGGGCCGGGTCCGGCCCTGCCACCTGGGGCCAACAGGCCATCTGGGACGTCCTGAGCCGGCTCACCCCGGCCGACGCGCCGCGCTACAACATCGCCGCGGCGGCGCCGCTCGACCCCGGGCTGCCGCTGCCCGCCCTGCTCGCCGGCCTGGAGGGGCTGCTCCACCTGCACGACTCGCTGCACACCCGCCTGGTGCCGGGCGAGGCCGGCCGGTTACACCAAGTGGTCGACGCCGAGGGCCGGTTGGAGGTGGAGGTACGGCACTGCGCGGAGCCGGCCGATCCGGCCGAGGCGGGCGCGCGGCTGCACGAGGAGCTGGCGGCACTGCCGTTCGACACCGCCACCCAGTGGCCGATCCGGGTCGGCGTGGTGGAGGCGGGCGGGTCGGCCCGGTACGTGAGCCTGGTGCTCTCGCACACCGCGGTGGACGGCACGGGGATGAACCGCCTGGTGGCCGACCTGACCGCGCTCTGCCAGGGCACCTCGCCGGACGAACTGGCCAAGATCCGCGAGCCCGCCCAACAGCCGCTGGAGGAGGCGGAGTTCCAGGCCTCCGAGCGCGGTCGGCGGCGGGACGAGGGCGCCCGCAAACAGTTCCTGCGCAAGCTCCGGCTGGCCCCGGCCCGGCTGTTCCCCCCGCCCGGCGAGCCGGCCACGCCGGGCGCCAGGTTCCCGAACGCCGTCCTGCGCTCGCCCGCGCTGCCCCGCGCGGTGGACCAGGTGGCGGCCGCCCACCGGGTGACGTCCTCCTCGGTGCTGCTGGCGGCGACGGCGGCGATGACGGCCCGGCTGTCGGGCTCGACGGAGGCGGTGCTGAACGTCGTGGTGAACAACCGCTTCCTGCCCGAACTGACCAACGCGGTGAGCGTGGTCGCGGGCGACGGGCTGTTCCACCTCCCGGACGCCACCGCCGAGTTCAGGGACGTCGTCCGGCGCACGAACGCCGCCGCGATCGGCGCCTACCGCCACGCCTACTACGACAAGCTGCGACTGCAGGCCGAGATCGGGCGGCTCGCCGCCGAGGGCGTCCCGCTCGCGGACCGGTCCTGCATCTTCAACGACACCCGCGAGATGGTCACCGCCTCCCCCGACACCGGGACGGGCGAGGAGACCACCCTGACCTGGCCGGTGGAGTTCGAGCCCCGCCCCGGCCTGACCTACGCCCTGGACGCACTGCAGTCCCCGGGCGCACTGAGCCTGACCATGACGGCCGACCCCGCGGTGCTCCCGCGTCCGGCGATGGAGCGCTTCCTGTACGGGATCGAGGAGTTGATCCTCACCGAGGCCCGCACCCTCGAAGCAACCTAGCCGTGCCCCGAGACCGGAGGGCACCGTGCACCACGCGGCGCCCTCCGGCGCCTCCCCGCCACCCGCCGCTCCCCCCGGGCCCGTTGGCCCCGCCGCTACGCTGGGCCCATGCGGATCCTCCTCCTCGGCGGCACCTCCTTCGTCGGCCGCGCGATCGCCGACGACGCCCTGCGCGGCGGCGCCGAGGTCGCCCTGTTCACCCGCGGCCGGACCAACCCCGGCCTCTTCCCCGCCGCCGCCCACCTGATCGGCGACCGCGACACCGGCGACTACGCCGCCCTGCGCGGCGGCCGCTGGGACGCGGTGGTGGACGTCAGCGGCTACCGCCCCCGCCAGGTCGGCCAGGCCATGGACGCGCTCGGCGACCGGGTCGGCCGCTACCTGTTCATCTCCAGCCACGCGGTGTACGAGCGCGCCGGCCTCGCCCCCGGCTCGGACGAGTCCGCCCCGCGCCGCGCACCCCTGCTCGACGCCGAGCAGCTCACCGAGGAGACGTACGGCCGGCTCAAGGTCGCCTGCGAGGACGACGTCACCGCCCGCTACGGAGACCGGGCGACGATCGTGCGCCCCGGAAAGGTGGCCGGCCCCCACGACGAGCAGCGCGGGCTCACCTACTGGGCGCGCCGGGCCGCCCGAGGCGGGCGGATCGCGCTGCCGGGGAGGCCGGAGCAGCCCGTCCAGGTGGTCGACGTGCGCGACCTGGCCCGGCTGGTGGTCCGGCTGCTCCAGGACGGCCGGGCGGGCGCCTTCCACGCCGTCGGCCCGGCCGAACCGACCACGCTGGGCGGGCTGATCGCCACCTGCGCCGAGGTCGCGGGCGCCGAGGTGGAGGTCGTCCCGGTGCCGCCGGAGAGCGCGCCGCCGCCGTTCTTCCCGCTGGTCAGGGCCGCGCCGCTCTGGACCGGACAGCAGCGCAGCGCCGCCCGGGCCAGAGCGGCCGGGCTGCCGGCGACCCCGCTCGCGGTCACCGCCGCCGACGTGCTCGCCTGGGACCGCGAGCGCGGCGAACCGCCCCTCGGCCACGGCTTCACGCCCGAGCAGGAGGCCCGGGTGCTGGCCGAAGCGACGGGGCCGAGGCCCTGAACGACCGCCGACCCCACACAGCACGACCGGTCAGGACGGACTGCCGGACGGGCACCCCGTCCTGACCGGTTGTCAGTGTCACGCGCTATGGTCGGCCCCGAACGATCCCACCAGCACCTGCACAGCACCGCCAGGGGGCACCATGACCGCGCACCGCACCACCGCGCACAGCGCCGGCCCGCGCACCACCCCGCTCGACGCACCGCTCGACGCACCGCTCAGCACCGCCGATCTCGTCGACGGCTGGCGGCGGGTGGGCGTCCGCGAGGGCATGGCGATGATCGTGCACTCCTCGCTCTCCAGCCTCGGCCGGGTCGACGGCGGCGCCGCGGCCGTGGTGGCCAGCCTGCGCGAGGCGGTCGGGCCCGGCGGCACGGTCGCGGTGCCCACCTTCACCACCGCCGTCGTCCGGGACCCGGCACCGGAGCACACCGGCCTGCCGAGCCCCGAGGTCGCCGAACGGCGCGCCGCCGTCCCGCTGTTCCACCCCGGGCTCCCCTCCCCGATGGGCGCCGTGCCGGAGGCGCTGCGCGCGCTGCCGGAGAGCCTGCGCAGCACGCATCCGCAGGCCTCGGTCGCCGCGGTCGGGGCGCACGCCCGTGAGGTCACCGCCCGCCGCTCGCTGGGCTTCGCGGTCGGCCGCGAGTCGCCCTTCGGCGCGCTGCACGACCTCGGCGGGTACGTGCTGCTGATCGGTGTCGGGCACAACCGCAACACCTTCCTGCACTACGCCGAGACCTTCGCGCCCAACCGCCGCCTCAAGCTCCGGCGCTTCCCGATGGCGATCCAGGGCGAGCGGGTCTGGATCGAGGCGCCCGACGTGGGCGACGACAACGACACCCACTTCCCGGTCGTGGGAAAGGAGTTCGAGGAGCGGGCGGGCATCCACGAGGTGCTGGTCGGCAACGCGCCCTGCCGGCTGATCCCGGTCCGGGAGCTCATACCCTTCGCCGTCCGCCGCCTCACCGAACTGCTGGCGGCGGACGGCCCCGGAGCGGCGTAGCCCGATCGACCGCCCGCTTCCTCAAGCGGCCGACCGGACCACGCCCGTCACCAGGTCATCGGATCACCGGGTCACATCCGGGGGCTCAACCCACCCAGAGATCAACGCTCCTCGTCGTGCAGCGAGTTGGTCTCCTGGATCTTCTTCCAGGACTTCGGTTCCGCCGGCAGCTGCCCGTCGGCCTGTCCCGCGCCCGCACCCGGCGCGAGCGAGGCCGCCGCTGCGGCCGGCGCCGGCCCGACGGCCGGCTTCGAGGCCGTGAACAGCCAGGTGGCGAAGAGGTCCCCGAGCTTCTTCCCGGAGACCTTCTCCGCGTACGCCTGGAACTCCGGGACGGAGGCGTTGCCGTAGCGGCGCTCGGTGGGCCAGCCCTTCAGGATCTGGAAGAACTTGTCGTCCCCGACGGCGTTGCGCAGCGCCTGGATGGCCACCGCGCCCCGGTCGTAGACGGCGTTCGCGAACTGGTTGGCGGCTCCCGGGTCGCCCGGCTTGACGGTCCAGAAGGGGTCGTCGGCCGGGTGCGAGGCGTAGACGTAGTCGGCGAGTTCCTGCGCCGTGCCCTCGTCCTCGTGCTCGGACCAGAGGAACTGCGAGTACCGGGCGAAGCCCTCGTTCAGCCAGATGTCGCTCCAGTGCGAGACCGAGACGCTGTCGCCGTACCACTGGTGGGCCAGCTCGTGCACGACGACGGAGGTGTTGGAGCCGCGCGCGAACTGCCGGGGGCTGTAGAAGACCCGGGTCTGGGTCTCCAGCGCGAAGCCGGTCTTGACGTTGGGCACGTAGCCACCGACCGAGCTGAACGGGTAGTCGCCGAAGTAGCCGCTCAGCCAGTCGACGATCTCGCCGGTGCGCTCGACGCTGGCCTTGGCCGCGTCGGTGTTCTCGCCGAGGTCCTTGCTGTACGCGTTGTAGACGGGCAGCCCGCTCGGTGTGCTGTCGGTCGTGACGTCGAACTTGCCGACCGCGAGGGTGGCCAGGTAGGTCGCCTGCGGCTTGTTCTCGCGCCAGCTGTAGCGGGTCCAGCCGGCCTGCGAGACGGCGCCGGCCAGGATGCCGTTGCTGATCACCTGGTTGCCGTCCGGCACCTGGACCGAGACGTCGAAGGTGGCCTTGTCGCTCGGGTGGTCGTTGCTCGGGAACCACCACCACGCCGACTCGGGCTCACCGGCGGCCACCGCGCCGTCCGGCGTGCGCAGCCAGGCGGTGAAGCCGTACTTCTTCACGGTGGACGGGACGCCCTTGTAGCGGACCACCACGGTGGCCTGGCTGCCCTTGGCGAGCGGCCGGGCGGGCGTGACCTCCAGCTCCTGCTCCCCGCTGGTGGCGAAGGTCGCCGGACGTCCGTTGACCCGGACCTCCTGGACGTTCAGCGCGAAGTCCAGGTTGAAGCGGGAGAGGTTCTCGGTCGCCGTGGCGAGGATGGTGGTGGTGCCCTCCAGTTCGTCGGTGGCGGGCTGGTATTTCAGCCGGATGTCGTAGTGCGAGACGCGGTACCCGCCGTTCCCGTAGGTCGGGTAGTACGGGTCTCCGATGCCGGCCGCGCCGGGTTGGAAGTCGGCCGCCGAGGCGGGGACGGCCAGGAACAGGCTCAGGGCGCTGGCAGCAGAGACGATCAGCCTCTTGCGCACGTGGTCCTCCAGGGTCACTGGGACGATGGGTCGGATCGATCCATGTCCCGGTGGCTCCCGGTCCACTCCCCAATTGTGAGATGTTCATGAAAAGAAACAGGCCGACATGGCGCCGCCGCGACACCGCCACACACCCCGGGGACCCCCTGCGCCCCACCCGCCCCTCACGCCCCGGCCCCCGCCCCCCTCACCCGCCGAGCGTCACCGGCGCCCGCACCAGCGAGCCGTACTCCGTCCACGAGCCGTCGTAGTTCTTCACGTGCGGGTACCCCAGCAGCTCGGTGAGCGCGAACCAGGTGTGCGCCGACCGTTCGCCGATCCGGCAGTACGCGATCACCTCGCGCTCCGGTTCCACACCCTTCCCCCCGTACAGCGCCCGCAGTTCCTCCGCCGAGCGGAACGACCCGTCGTCGTTGGCCGCCTGCGACCAGGGGACGTTCACCGCGCCGGGGATGTGCCCGGGCACCTGCGCCTGCTCCTGCGGCAGGTGCGGCGGCGCGATCAGCTCGCCCCGGTACTCGGCGGGCGAGCGGACGTCGACCAGCACCGCGTCCGAGCCGGGCTTGGCGAACAGCTCGGCCTTGCCGAGCACTTCGTCCCGCAGCGCCCGCAGCTCCGGGCGCTCGGGCCCGGTCAGCCGGTAGGCGGTGTGCTGGTAGTCCATCACCTCTTCGGTGAGCCCGCGCCCCTCCAGCTCCCACTTCTTGCGCCCGCCGTCCAGCAGTCGCACGGGGCCGAAGCCGCGCAGCCGCAGCAGCCAGTAGGCGTACGCGGCGAACCAGTTGTTGTTGCCGCCGTAGAGCACCACGGTGGTGTCGTCCTCCACGCCGGCCGCCCGCAGCAGGTGCTGGACGCCCTCCCGGTCGGCGTAGTCGCGGCCGACCTGGCTGTGCAGGTCGGTGGTCCAGTTCCAGCCGATCGCGCCGGGGATGTGGTCCCGGTCGTAGGCGGTGGTGTCCTCGTCCACCTCGACGACCCGGATCGTCCCGTCGTCCAGGTGGTGGGCCAGCCACTCGGTACCGACCAGCGCCTCGGGGTGTGCGTAGCCGTTGCCGGTCATCCCAGGCCCTCCTTCGCTCTGCCCAGGCTTTCGGCGCCCGACCAGGGGCACAGCGAGCCGCGCACGGGCACGGCGGGGCGCCGGCGACCGGGCCGGACAGTTCGACGCTACGCCGACCGCCCGGCCCGGGCCACCCCGCTCAGGAGAAGATCACGGAGCGCAGCTTCAGCCGGTCGCCGAGCTTCTTGCCGGGGTTCATGACGTAGTAGACGTCGCCCTCGCAGTCGAAGTCCAGGAACACCGTCGCCGTCGAGCGGGTGAGGTTCTCCGGCGCGAAGGCCGGGTCCGCCTCGGTGGCCCCGAACAGGTTGATGCACTCGCGGCTCTCCGGGTCCGCGAGCCCGGCCGGCACGCCGGGGAGGCGGCCGACCTTGTAGAGGAAGTCGCCGGTGGCGGCGTTGGCGGAGGTCGGGACCGCGAGGATGAGGGCGACGGCGCTGGCGACGGCGAGTGCGGTGTTGCGGAGACGCATGATTGATGGCCTTTCAGGAGGTACCTGGCGGTACCTGATGCATTGATGCGAGATCACCCTAGAGGCCAAAAATCAGCAGAAACGGTTCTCCCAATCCACTCTTTCAGGTGGTTTAAGCGGCAAAGCCGCGACTTCTGCCGAGAACCGTCACCCGCACCCGCCGCCCCGCGCCCGCACTCAGTTCGCCGGGGCCGAGAAGGAGTACCCCTGGTCGATCAGCACCGGCAGGTACGCCTTCAGCGCCGCCACCGTCTGTGACCGGTCGCCGCCGCCGTCGTGGTTGAGCACGATCGACCCGGGCCGGACGTTCTTGAGGATCCGCTCGGTGATCACCGAGGTCCCTGGCGTGGCCCAGTCCTCCGGGTCCACCGTCCAGCCCATCGGCCGCATCCCGAGTTCGGTGGTCACCCTGATCGCGACCGGCGACCAGTCCCCGCCGGGCGCGCGGAACCAGGACGGCTGGCGCCCGGTGGTCCGGTACAGCAGGTCGGAGGTGCGCTCCAGCTCGTCCCGCACCGCCTCGTCGGACATGTGCCGCAGGTCGGGGTGGGTCCAGGTGTGGTTGCCGATGTGGTGGCCGCGGTCCGCGATCTCCCGCACCAGCCCGGTGTTCTCGGCGGCGCACTCGCCGACCAGGAAGAAGGTCGCCCGGATCCCGTACTGCTGGAGCAGCGCCAGGACGGTCGGCGTGTACCGGGGATCCGGCCCGTCGTCGATGGTGAGCCCCACCACCCGTTGGCCCGGGTCGAGTTGGTTGACCGGCTTGGCCTCCTCCTCCGTGAGCCGCCGGCGGGCGGGCATCGGCGGCGGGGCGGCGGCGGGTGTCGGCGGGGCCGGGGCGGCCTGCGGGGGCGCGGCGGAGGGCGCACCGGAGGCGGCGGCCTGGGCCGCCTCCGCCCCGGGGGCCTCCGGGGCGGCCCCCGGCGGCCGCGCCGTAGCGCCCGCCCCGGCGTCGTCCGCGCCGCTCCAGGGGCTCCCGCAGCCGGCCGCCCCGAGCAGGGACATCCCGGCCGCGACCAGCAGCAGTCGCCGCGAGGGCGTTCGTTTGGGCATTTGTGAGTAAATCTGATGATCTGACAGCATTCTGAATGCTTCCCCCGTGTGTCGCCGCCGCTCCCCGATGGCGCCTCAGACGGACCCGATCACCACTCCGACGGCGCAAGCACACCCCGCCCACCCCCGGCTTCCCCGCGACTTCCCCGACCGGACGCCCGCCCTCCCCTCCCGACCGCTACGCTGTGCCTTCCCCAGTGTGATGATCTGCCATCAGAGGACGTGGCCATGACGACAAGTCAGGACATCCCGGACCAGGGCCGGCCCGACGACGACCCCGCCGAGCTGAGCCAGTGGGAACGGTTCGGCGTCGACACCACCGCCCCCCACTCGGCGCGCGTGTACGACTACTGGCTGGGCGGCAAGACCAACTTCCCGCCGGACCGCGCCATGGGGCAGGCCATCGAGGAGGCCGTGCCGAGCGTCAAGCAGATGGCCAAGGCGAACCGCGCCTTCCAGGGCCGGGCCGTCCGCCACCTCGCCCGGGAACACGGCATCCGCCAGTTCCTCGACCTCGGCACCGGCATCCCCACGTCGCCCAACACCCACGAGATCGCCGAGGCGGTCAGCCCCGGCACCCGGGTGGTCTACGTCGACAACGACCCGATCGTGCTCGCCCACGCCCGCGCCCTGATGGTGTCCAGTCCGGCCAGCCGGACCACCTACATCCACGCCGACCTGCGCAAGCCCGAGGAACTGTTCACCGACCCGGCGCTCACCGCCACGCTGGACCTCACCCAGCCGGTCGGCCTGCTGATGATCGCCGTGCTGATGCTCATCGCCGACGAGGACGACCCGTGGGGCCGGGTCGCCGCCCTGCGCGACGCCCTGCCCGCCGGCAGCTGCATCGCCCTCACCACCCCCACCCAGGACTTCGACCCGGAGGCGGTCGGCAAGGTCACCGAGGCCGCCCGGGCCGGCGGCATGACCCTCGTCCCGCGCACCCACGACGACGTCCTGCGCTTCTTCGACGGCTGGGACCTGGTCGAGCCGGGCCTCTCCCCCGTCCTCGCCTGGCGCCCGGACGGCGAGCCGCCGGCCGACCCGAAGGCCGCGTACTACTGGGGCGGCGTCGCCGTCAAGCGCTGAACCCGGCCGGGCGGGGCGGGCCGCACCAGGCCCGCCCCACCCGCGCCCTCACCCCAGCAGCCCCCACCCCGCCCGCGCCCTCACTTCAGCAGCCGCGACAGCCGCCGGTCCGCCAGCGGCTTCCCCCCGGTCTGGCAGGTCGGGCAGTACTGCAGCGAGGAGTCCGCGAAGGACACCTCGCGCACGGTGTCCCCGCAGACCGGGCAGGGCAGGCCGGTCCGGCCGTGCACCCGCAGCCCCAGCTTCTTCTCCGCCTTGAGCTCCCCCGCCGCCAGCCCCCGCGAGCGCTCCACCGCGCCGCGCAGCGTGGCGCCGAGCGCCTCGTAGAGCCGCGCCGCCTCCTCCTCGGTCAGGCTGGACGCCGGCTTGTACGGGGACATCCGGGCCGCGTGCAGCACCTCGTCCGAGTAGGCGTTGCCCACCCCGGCCAGCACGCCCTGGTCCCGCAGCACGCCCTTGAGCCGGCGCCGGTCGCCGCTCAGCAGGGCGGCGAAGTCCGCCAGGGTGAACGCCGGGTCCAGCGGGTCGGGGCCGAGCCGGGCCACCCCGGGCACCTCGGCCGGGTCCTTCACCACGTAGACCGCGAGGCCCTTCTTCGTCCCCGCCTCGGTCAGGTCGAAGCCGTCGCCGGCCTCCCCGGCCAGGCGCAGCCGCAGCGCCAGCGGGTTCCTCGGGCTCGGGCGCGGCGGTTCGGCGGGCAGGCCGTCCTTCCAGCGCAGCCAGCCGGCCCGGGCCAGGTGGATCACCAGGTGCAGGCCGCTGGCCTCGATGTCGAGGAACTTGCCGCGCCGGGTCACCGGGCCGACGGTCCGCCCCTCCAGCGCGGTGACCGGCGGGTCGTACGTCTTCAGCGCGCTGATCGCGACCGGCTGCACCCGGGCGATGACGCGCCCGGTCAGCCGCTCGGACAGGAAGTCACTCAGCGCCTCGACCTCGGGCAGCTCCGGCATGCGCCCAGTCTCCCGCAGCCCCGCGGCGGCCGCCCGCCCGGGGGCGCGCCTTTGCCCGGCTCCCGCGCGGGGCGCAGGCTGGAACTGCGCGCCGTACCCAGCGCCCCCCTGCGCCCCCGCCACGGAGCACCGTGATGAGCATCCTTGAGGAACAGATCGACCTCGCCGTCCCCGTCCTCGTCGCCTGGGAGCAGCTGCACCGGGTGCACGAGTACCCGCAGTTCGTCGACGGCGTCCGCAGCGCCCACCCGCACGGGCGGAACCTGGCACACCTCGGGGTGGAGGTCGACGGCGCCGAGCGGGCGGTGGACACCGAGATCACCGACCGCGGCCGGGGCCGAGTGATGTCCTGGCGGACGCTCGACGAACCGCGCCTGCACGGCGCGTTCGCGCTGCTGCCGCTGGACGCCCGGCACACCCGGCTGCAGATCCGGGTGGAGTACGACCCGGAGGCGATGCACGAGGCGTTCGGCGGGCCGCGCGGCTTCGCCCTGGCCGGGGCGATCGAGCGGACCGTACGGGACGACCTGGAGCACTTCCGGGAACTGGTCGAGGATCGGGTCGGCGCGGCGGTCAGACGCGGGTGAGCACGGCCGGCAGGCCCGGGTGAACACAGCGGGCAGGCCCGCGTAAGGGCCGCATAAGCCCAGCTCAGCGCCGGTGGTGAGGCTCTTCACAGCGGACCTCCGGCCCGACCGTTTCACTTTCAACCTGTGGCAGACTCGGATGCCATGGACATCGGCCCGGTCACCAGGACGCTCCGCGCGGCGGTCTTCGCCGCGCTGGTCGTGCTGCTCGCCGGGCTCGGCCAGGTGCTGGTCACCGGCCGCGCGCTGCCGGCCGGCCCGATGGCCCTGGCCTGCGTCGCCGTGTTCGCGGTGGCGTACGCGCTGGCCGGCCGCGAGCGCGGCTACCCGGCGGTCGCGGCGGTGTTCCTGCCGCTGGAGCTGGGCGTCAGCGCGCTGTTCGACTTCGCGCAGACCGCCTGCCCGTCCCTGCCGCCCGGCTCCGCGCGCGGCTTCCAGCCGCTGCTGTGCGGCGGCGGTTCGCTGGGCGGGTTCCTGCTCGGCCATGGCGTCTCCCAGCAGATCGGCGTCCTGCTGCTCCTGCTGCTGCACGCCGCGATCGCGCTGGCCGGCGCGTTCTGGCTGCGCCGCGCGGACGCCGCGCTGGCCGGCCTCGCCCGCACCGTCCGGATGCTGGGCGACTTCCTGCACCGGCACCTGCCGGCCGCCGCCCGCTGGCTGCGGCTGCTCGCCGCGCCCGTCCCGGCCCGTCCGGTGGCGCGGGTGCCGTTCCCCCGGGCCAGCCGGGCCCTGGTCCCGGCCGAGGACGTCGTCGTCCGCCCGACCGTCCGGCGCGGTCCGCCGGCGCTCGCCCTGGCCTGCTGACAGGCGCGCGCCGCTCGGCGCCGCTCCCGGCCGGTCCTCTCGCCGCGCGCCCCGCGCGCCCGCACCCCCGCACGCCCGAGAGCACAGGACGACACCTCATGAGCAACACCCGCAAGGCCGCCGCCAAGACCAACGCCACCGACCGTATGCGCGCCGCCCGCGCCCAGGCCGAGCGCTCCGACCGGATCCGCCGCCGGGTCGTGGTCGGCGGCGCCTCCGCCGCCGTGCTCGCCCTCGTGGCGGGTGTGGCCTTCGCCGTCGGCGGCTCCTCCGGCTCCGGTTCCGCCGACGCGGCCGCGAGCGGCCCGCTGGTCGTCCCCGCCAACACGGGCGGCCAGGACGGCACCGTGATCACCTACGGCAAGGCCGACGCCCCGCACACCCTGGAGATCTACGAGGACTTCCGCTGCCCGTTCTGCGAGCAGTTGGAGACCACCACCGGCAAGGCCATCCAGCAGCTCGCCGACGACGGCACGTACAAGATCGAGTACCACCTGGCGACGTTCCTGGACAAGAACCTCGGCGGCAAGGGCTCGCGCACCGCGCTGGCCGCCGCCGGCGCCGCGCTCAACGAGGGCGTGGACAAGTTCAAGCAGTTCCACGACGTGCTCTACGCCAACCAGCCCGACGAGCGCACCGACGGCTTCGGCGACGTCAACCACCTCCTCGACCTGGCCGGGCAGGTGCCCGGGCTGAAGACCGACGGCTTCGTCAAGGCCGTCCAGGACGGCACCTACGCGCCGTGGGCGGCCAAGGTCAACGAGGAGTTCAACAAGAGCGACGTCACCGGCACCCCGACCGTCAAGCTGGACGGCAAGAAGCTGGACGTCCTCACCGGCGGCAAGGCCGCCACGCCCGAGCAGTTCACCGCGATGGTCAAGCAGGTGACCGGATGACGGCCGCCGCCCCCGCCGCGCGCACGTACGGCGCGAGCCGCCCGTTCGCCTGGCTGCTGCTGATCGGCGGCGCGGTCGGCCTGTTCGCCTCCTCGGTCCTCACCCTGGACAAGATCCGGCTGCTGAAGGACCCGTCGTACGTCCCCTCCTGCAACATCAACCCGATCATCAGCTGCGGCTCGATCATGCGCAGCGACCAGGCCGAGGCCTTCGGCTTCCCCAACTCGCTGCTCGGCCTGGTCAGCTTCGGGGTCGTCATCGCGATCGGCGCCGGGCTGCTCGCCGGGGCGGCGTACCGGCGCTGGTTCTGGCTCGGCCTCCAGGCCGGGACGGTCTTCGGCATCGGCTTCGTGACCTGGCTGATGTACCAGGCGCTCTACCGGATCGGCGCGCTCTGCCCGTACTGCATGGTGGTCTGGGCCGCGATGATCCCGCTGTTCTGGTACACCACCCTGCACAACCTGCGTTCCGGGATCATCCCCACCGGCCGCGCCCTGCGCCCGGTCGTCCGCGAGGCGGCGCGCTACCACTGGGTCGTCCCGGCGCTCTGGTACGCGGTGATCGCCCTGCTGGTCCTCAACCGGTTCTGGTACTACTGGAGCACCCTGCTCTGACCTCGTTCGGCCGACCGTTCGGCAGACCCGTCCGCCCGGCCCCGGGCCCTACGCTCCGGGGCCGGGCGGCCGGCCGTCAGATGCCGCCCAGGACAGCGCCTAGAAGCGGAACTCCTCGACCTCGGCCAGCAGTTCGGCCCGGCGCTCGTCGTCGATGAAGGAGGCCCGGAAGGAGTTGGCGGCGAGCCGGCGCAGGGTCTCCTCGTCGAGCGCGAGGGCCTGCTGCACGGCCCGGAAGTTGTCGTCGACGTAGCCGCCGAAGTACGCCGGGTCGTCCGAGTTGACGGTGACCAGCAGGCCGGCCTCCAGCATCTCGCGCAGCGGGTGGTCGGCGAGGGTGTCGATGCACCGCAGGCGGACGTTGGAGAGCGGGCAGAGCGTCAGCGGGACCTGCTCGCGGACCAGCCGAGCGACCAGCTCGCCGTCCTCCAGGCAGCGCAGGCCGTGGTCGATCCGCTCGACGCCGAGCACGTCCAGCGCCTCGGTGATGTAGGACGCCGGGCCCTCCTCGCCCGCGTGCGCGACACGGCGCAGCCCGGCCTCGGCGGCCCGCCGGTAGACCTCGCGGAACTTGGCCGGCGGGTGGCCGACCTCGGCCGAGTCGAGGCCGATGCCCGCGATCCGGTCGAAGTACGGGCGGGCGGCCTCGAAGGTCTCCAGCGCGGATTCGGCGGACTCGTCCCGCAGGAAGCACATGATCAGCTGGGTGCTGATCCCGTGCCGCTCCTCGCTGCGCGCCAGCGCCCGGGTCAGGCCGTCGACCACCACGCCGAGCGGCACGCCGCGCGCGGTGTGCGCCTGCGGGTCGAAGAAGATCTCCGCGTGCCGCACCCCCGCCTCTGCCGCCCGGGTGAGGTAGGCGTCGGCGAGGTCGGCGAAGTCCTCCTCGGTGCGCAGCACGGCCATCAGCGCGTAGTACAGGTCCAGGAAGGACTGCAGGTCGCTGAAGGAGTACGCCGTCCGCAGCGCCTCGGTGTCGGCGTAGGGCAGCGTGACCGCGTTGCGGGCGGCGAGGGCGAAGGCGAGTTCGGGCTCCAGGGTGCCTTCGATGTGGAGGTGGAGTTCGGCCTTGGGGAGCGGCATGGGGGATCTGTCCGAGCTGTAGGGGGCGGGAGCGATGAGTCCAGAAGCATTCATCCTACGATCCGTTCGATCACGACTGGCCTGACGGGCGCGCTCCCGGCCACCCGAACTGGTGCACCGGCCGGGGGCAGCGGGCACCCTGGAGGAGGGGGCTTCCGCCGAGGAGGTACCAGATGCGGCACGTCGAGGATCCGCACATCCGGCCTGCGGGCGTCTCCCCGCACGCCCTGGGCAACGACACGCTCCTGCACGAGCTGGAACAGCTGCACCGCACGCGCCACGAGACCTTCCTGTACGGCTCGGAGGAAGCCCTCAAGCGGCACACCCTGCGCACCGGGCAACTGGAGGCCGAGTACCTGCACCGCTTTCCCGGCCGGCTGGTGACGGCCGGGCGGACCAGGGCCGGTGCCCGGGCCCGCGAGGCGGCGGCCCGGGTGGAGTCGCTGCCCGAGTAGACGTGCCCGCGCCACCACCGCCCGGCGGGACACGCCGGGCGGTGGTGGCGTGCCCCGGGCGGGCCGTCGGGGAGGGTGAGAGGCGCAGACGCACCGGACCCCGACCCCCCTGGGAGCCCCGCATGCCCATCGCCAGCGTCAACCCCGCGACCGGCGAGATCCTGGAGACCTTCGAACCGCTCGACGCGGCCGGCATCGAGCAGCGGCTGGCCCGCGCCGAGGCCGCGTTCCACAGCTACCGCACCACCCCCTTCGCCGCCCGCGCCGACCTGCTGCGCCGCGCCGCCGACCTGCTGGACCAGGACCGGGAGGCGATCGCCCGCACGATGACCGAGGAGATGGGCAAGCCGCTCACCGCCTCCCGGGCCGAGGCCGCCAAGTGCGCCACGGCGATGCGCTGGTACGCCGACCGCGCCGAGGAACTGCTCGCCGACGAGCACCCGGCCCCGGCCGACGTCGCCGACTCCGGCGCCGCCCGTGCCTACGTCCGCTACCGCCCGCTCGGGGCGGTGCTGGCCGTGATGCCGTGGAACTTCCCGTTCTGGCAGGTGGTCCGGTTCGCCGCGCCGGCCCTGATGGCGGGCAACGTCGGCCTGCTCAAGCACGCCTCCAACGTGCCCCGGACGGCGCTGGCGCTGGAGGAGCTGTTCCGCCGGGCCGGCTTCCCGGAGGGCTGCTTCCAGACCCTGCTGATCGGTTCGGGCGCGGTCGAGGGCGTGATCCGGGACCGCCGGGTGGCCGCGGTCACGCTCACCGGCAGCGAGCCCGCCGGGCGGGCGGTCGCCGCCACCGCCGCCGACGAGGTGAAGAAGGCCGTCCTGGAACTGGGCGGCAGCGACCCCTTCGTGGTGCTGCCCAGCGCCGACCTGGACGCGGCGGTGCGCACCGCCGTCCGGGCCCGGGCGCAGAACAACGGGCAGTCCTGCATCGCCGCCAAGCGCTTCATCGTGCACACCGACGTGTACGACCGCTTCACCACCGCCTTCACCGAGGCGATGCGGGCGCTGCGCGTCGGCGACCCGATGGAGGAGGCGACCGACGTCGGCCCGCTGGCCAGCCGCCAGGGCCGGGACGACCTGGAGGAGCTGGTCGAGGACGCCCGCACCCACGGCGCCCGGGTCGAGTGCGGCGGCGGACGCCCGGAGGGCTGGGACACCGGCTACTTCTACGAGCCGACGGTGCTGACCGGCATCACCCCGGCCATGCGGATCCACCAGGAGGAGACCTTCGGCCCGGTCGCCACGGTCTACCGGGTCGCCGACCTGGACGAGGCGGTGGCGCTCGCCAACAACACGCCGTTCGGGCTCAGTTCCAACGTCTGGACCCGGGACGAGGGCGAGCAGGAGCGCTTCGTCCGCGACATCCAGGCCGGCGGGGTGTTCTTCAACGGGATGACCGCCTCCCACCCGGCGCTGCCGTTCGGCGGCGTCAAGCGCTCCGGGTTCGGCCGGGAGCTGTCCGGGCACGGGATCCGGGAGTTCTGCAACATCACCACGGTGTGGATCGGCTGAGCACCCCCGGATCCGCAGGCACGAACCGAGCCCGGCTCGGACCCGGCCGGGTCAGGACGCCACCCGGTGCCTGCCCCGGCCGGGCGTCATCCAGCGGGCGACCACGCCGACCAGGGCGAGGACGGTCGCTCCCCAGACGATGGCCATCAGCACCAGCATCGGCAGCCAGCTCACCTGGGCGGCGACCATGCCCAGGCCGAGCGAGAGCGCGACCATGACCACCACGGCGGTCGGGTTGAGGCTCAGCAGCCAGTGCCAGGCCCGCTGCGCCGGGCTCCGGCGCTGCGGCGGGGCCTCGGGGTCGGCGTCGGTGTCGGTGTCGAGTTCCTTGTAGGTCAGCAGGTCCATCGGGATCGCCTCCGGTTCTCGGGGGGCTGCCGGATCCGCGGGGCTCAGGAGGCCTTGCGCGGAGCCGTGGACTTTCCGGTCGCGGTCCTTCCCGCCACGGCCTTTCCGGTCGCGGACTTTGCGGTCGTGGCCTCTCCGGTCGCGGTCTTCGCGGTCGCGGTCTTCTTCGCCGGGGCAGTCCTCTTCGCCGGGGCGGCCTTCCCGGCGGCGGCCGCCGACCCGGCGGGCTTCTTCGCCGGGGCGCGCTTGCGGGTCGCGGGCTGCTCGTCCTCCGGTTCGTCCGTGTCGGGCCCCGCGTCGGGCCCGGCGGCGTGCCCCCGCCCGCCCTTGGCCCGCTTGAGGCTGCTGCGCAGCGCCTCCATCAGGTCGATCACGTTGTCGGGCGCCTCGCCCGGCTCCTCCTCGTGCGGGAGCTCGACGCCCTCCAACCGGGCCGTGATCACCTGCTGGAGCGCCTGCTGGTAGTCGTCGTGCAACTGGGCGAGGTCGAAGTCCTCGGAGAGGGTGTCCATCAGCGACCGCGCCATCTTCAGCTCCTGCGGCCGGACGGTGACGTCCCCCTCGGGCGCGATGCCGGCCGCGGGGCGGACCTCGTCGGGCCAGATGCAGGTCTGGAGCACCAGCGTGCCGTCGTGCACCCGCAGCACCGCCGGGGATTCCCGGGTGCGCAGCGCGATCTTGGTGACGGCGATCTGCCCGGACGCGGTGAGCGCGTCGCGCAGCAGGGCGTACGGCTTGGCGGCGGCCTGGTCGGCGACGCCCACGTAGTAGGCCTTGGAGAACATCAGCGGGTCGATCTCGCCGGCGTCCACGAAGGCCAGCACGTCGATGATCTTCTTGCTGGGCAGCGGCAGGTCGGCGAGGTCCTCGTCGGTGAGCGTGACGGTCCGGCCGTCGGGGGACTCGTAGCCCTTGGCGATCTCCGCGTACGGGACCTCCTTCTCCTCCCGCTCGCAGTACCGCTTCATCCGCACCCGTCCGCCGTCCTTGGCGTGCACCTGGTGCAACGGGACGTCGTGCTCCTGGGTGGCCGAGTAGAGGTGGACGGGGATGCTGACCAGCCCGAAACTGATCGTCCCCTTCCAGGTGGTCTGCATGGGGTCGCTCCTTCCCGGAGCGTGCCGAGAATCCCACTGTGCCTGGGTTTGCCCCGATCGGCCACACCGGGCCGACAATGAGCCGAGGAGGTCGATGCCGATGACCGTCCGGAGCCGTGGGCAGGGCGCAGCGCCGCCGCCGCCGGAGCGGACCGTGTACCGGGTGGTGTACGCGGTGCGGGGCGAGGCCGGCGTGCGGCGGGCGGAGGTCGAGGTGGTTCCCGGGTACTCGCAGGAGGGCGACATCCCCCGGATCCTGGCGGCGCGGCTGACCGGCCGGCCCGCGGACGCGGCGCGGATCACCGTGCTGGACCTGCGCGGGCCGTGAGCCGCGACAGGGCTCCGACCGGGCCCCGAGCGCCGCCGACGCATTGGCGGTGCGTCAGATTTGAGCTTTTCGCACCCCTTTTCCACCCGCTCTGACCTGGCTTTTTATGTCCGGTTACCGAACATTTACGGATGCTCTGTTCCGATACTCGGCCGTAGAAGTTAGGTTGCACCGCAATGCGCGGGTCCGTCCCCCACCCTCCGGCGCAACGAGCCGAGGGTCGCGCCGCGCGCTGGAAAGGCACAGGGCTCATCTGATGAGTGCGGACACCACCAGGCCTGCGGCAGCCGCCCAGGTCCCCCAGCAGGCCGGGCCGCCCGGGCACGGCGGCGAGGGCCATCTGAAGGCGGGACTCAAGAACCGCCACCTGTCGATGATCGCCATCGGCGGGGTGATCGGCGCCGGCCTGTTCGTCGGCTCCGGCGCGGGCATCGCCTCCACCGGGCCGGGCATCCTGCTCTCCTACACGCTGGCCGGTGTGCTGGTCGTGCTGGTGATGCGGATGCTCGGCGAGATGGCGGCGGCCGACCCGCAGAGCGGCTCGTTCTCGGCGTACGCGGACCGCGCGCTCGGCCGCTGGGCCGGGTTCACCATCGGCTGGCTCTACTGGTTCTTCTGGGTCGTGGTGCTCGCGGTGGAGGCCACCGCCGGCGCGAAGATCCTCAACGCCTGGATGCCCGGCGTGCCGCAGTGGGCGTTCGCGCTGCTCGTGATGGCGGTGCTGACCGCCACCAACCTGTTCTCGGTCGCCTCCTACGGCGAGTTCGAGTTCTGGTTCGCCGGGATCAAGGTGGTGGCGATCGCCGCGTTCCTGGTGATCGCCACGCTCGCCGTCTTCGGCGTGCTGCCCGGCACCCACGCGGTCGGCACCAGCAATCTGACCGGCCACGGCGGCTTCCTGCCGCACGGCGTGGGCGCGGTGTTCACCGGCATGCTCACGGTGGTCTTCGCCTTCATGGGCAGCGAGATCGTCACCCTGGCCGCGGGCGAGTCGGAGGACCCGGAGCGCGCGGTCAGCAAGGCCACCAACAGCGTGATCTGGCGCATCGGGATCTTCTACCTGGGCTCGATCCTGCTCGTGGTCACCCTGCTGCCGTGGGACTCGGACGCCGTCAAGGGCAGCCCGTACGTGGCGGTGCTGGAGCACGTGGGCATCCCGGGCGCCGGCCAGGTGATGAACGTGATCGTGCTGACGGCCGTGCTGTCCTGCCTCAACTCCGGGATGTACACGGCCTCCCGGATGGCCTTCTCGCTCGGCCAGCGCGGGGACGCGCCCAAGGCCTTCGCGACCGTGACCAAGCGGGGCGTGCCGCGGGTGGCCATCCTGTCCTCGGTGGTCTTCGGCTTCGTCGCGGTGTTCTTCAACTACACCTCGCCGGACACGGTGTTCGCGTTCCTGCTCAACTCCTCCGGCGCGGTTGCGCTGTTCGTCTGGCTGGTGATCTGCTTCTCCCAGCTGCGGATGCGCCGGATCATCGAGCGGGAGGCTCCCGAGCGGCTGACCGTCCGCATGTGGCTGTACCCCTACCTGACCTGGACGGCCATCGGCATGATCGGGTTCGTGGTGGCGTACATGTTCACCGACGCCGACGGGCGCAAGCAGATGTACCTGTCGCTGGTCGCCGCGGCGATCGTGCTCGCGGCCTCGGCCGTGGTGGGCCGACGGCGGCGGGCCGCGGTGGCGGCGGGGTCCTGACCCGTCCGCGCCGCGCGACAGTGCCGGGCCCGGGAGCCGTTGCGGAGGCTCCCGGGCCCGGTGCCGTTCGCCGGACACGAACCACAGTTTGACAATGGCACGTCAAGGGGGATACCTGGGCATGGCGCTCCCCCACGAGCGCTCCCCCACCCCCCGGGAGACCCCTTGCCACCCCTCCCCGCCCCCGCGTCCGCGCGCCTGCGCTTCGGCCACCGGCTGCGCCACTGGCGCGAGGCCCGCGGACTCAGCCAGGCCGAACTCGGCCGCCTGCTCGGCTACCACAACTCACTGATCAGCCGAGTGGAGAACGCCCGCCGCTGGCCACCGCCGGGGCTCCCCGCCCGGGCCGACGAACTCCTGCTCACCGGAGGCGAGTTGGCCGCCCTGTGGCAGCCCGTCCGGCAGGAGCGGGAACACCTCGGCGAACTCGCCGCCCCCACCCTGCCGCCCCTCGGCGAGAGCGGCACAGGGCCCCCGCCGGGCCGACCGGACGCCGCCACCTTCGCCGTGCTCGGCCACCTGCTCGACGTCTACCGCGCGGCCGCCGCCCACACCGGCGGCGAACAGCTGGCCACCGTCCTCGAACACCACGCCCGCACCCTGGCCGCCTGGCAGCACGCCGCCCCGCGCGAAACCGCCCCCGCCGTCCGCTCGCTCGCCGCCCGCTACGCCGAACTCGCGGGCTGGGCCCACTTCGAGGGGGACCGCCGCACCCGCGCGCTCGGCTGGTACGCGGCCGGACTGGAATGGGCCCGCGCCGCCGACGACCAGCCGACCGCGGCCGCCCTGCTCGCCCGGCAGAGCACCCTGCACTGGTGGAGCGGCGACCCGGCCACCGCGCTCGCCCTGGCCGAGGCCGCCCACGCCACCGCCCGCACCCTGCCCGGCCTGCGGGCCTGGGCCGCCCTCGCCCAGGCGCACGCCCACGCGCTGGCCGGCGCGGCGCCCGAGACGTGGCGGGCGATGGCGGACGCCGAACGGCTGACCGAGGCCGCCCTGCGGGCCGGCGAGCCGGTGCCCGGGGCCGCCCGAGCGGCCCTGGTGCTGGGCGTCGCCCACGGCACCTGCCACCGGGACCTCGCCGTCCGCACCGGCCGCACCGCCCACGCGCACGCGGCGGTGGCCCACCTGGGCGCCGCCCTGGGGCGCCTGGACCAGGCCGCCCACCCGCACGACCACGCCCTGGTCGCCGGCCGCCTCGCCGGGGCGTACGCCCGGGCCGGGCGCCACGAGGCCGCGGCCGCCGTCCTCTCCCGGCTGCCGCCGGACGCCACCGGCCGGATCGCCTACGAGCGGCGCCGGGCCCGGGCCTGGCTGGGCGGCTCGACGGCGCACCGGCCCCCGGCGGACGGCTGACCGCTGACCGCTGACCGCTGACCGCTGACCGCGGACGCGCCGGAGCGCCCGGTGGGGATTCTCCGGGCGCTCCGGCTCTTCGGTTCTTCGGCTCTTCGGCGGTCGGCGTCAGAGCCCGGCCGCCGCCGAGGCGATGTCGGCCGCGTAGGTGCTGACCTTGGTGTAGACGCCCGGGTAGCCGGGCCGGGCGCAGCCGTTGCCCCAGCTGACGATGCCGACCTGGACCCAGCGGCCGGCCGCGTCCCGGTGGACCATCGGCCCGCCGGAGTCGCCCTGGCAGGTGTCGACGCCGCCCTGGTCGACGTAGCCCGCGCAGAGCGAGGCCGCGCTGTTCAGGCCCGGGTAGGCGTTGGCGCAGGCGGCGTCGTCGACGAACGGCACGGTGGCCTTGAGCAGGTAGCGCTGCTGCGCGCCGCCCTCGGTCGCGGCGCCCCAGCCCATGATGGTGAAGGTGCCGCTGTCGTAGGCGGTGGAGTCGGTGGTCGGCAGCGTGCTCACCTGGCTGCCGCCGACCGGCGAGGCCAGCTTGATCAGCGCCCAGTCGTCGCCGCTTTCCGCACCGGAGAAGCCGGGCGCCTGGTACACGTACGTCGAGCGGACCTTGACCGCGCTGCCGCTGCGCAGGTCGACCGCGCCGGCGGTCGCGGTGATGCTGGTGTCGGCGCCGGTGCCGTTGACGCAGTGGGCGGCGGTGAGCACGATCTGCGGGGTGTAGAGCGCGCCGCCGCAGCCCATCGAGAGCCGCACCACGAACGGGAACTCGCCCTGCGCCGCCCGCGTGCCGCCGACCACGCCCGGCGACGGCGCCGAGGGTGCGGGCGAGGCGGCGGCGGGCAGCACCAGCGCGCCGGTGCCGAGCACCAGTGCGGCCAACAACACGATGAATCTGCCGAATTGACGCTTCATCAGACTCCTCCACTGACAGGTCGGGGAGCACCGAGGGTGGCCCCGAAGGCGTCGCGACAGGAGGGGCCCGACCCTGCCGGTCGAAACTGGCAGGAACACGGCAATGCGGGGTTCCGGACGGGAAAGCCCTAAGGTGATCGCCCATGCGAGATCTTGTGGCGGGGATGAAGTACCTGGTCGGGGGCCAGAAGTGGGTGGGTCGGCACGGCCGCTGGTGGGGCTTCGGCATGCTGCCCGCACTGCTCACCCTGGCCGGGTACGCCGTCGCGCTCGTCTTCCTCGGCGGCTGGTCGAAGGACCTCGCCGACTGGGCCACCCCGTTCGCCGACCACTGGAGCTCGCCCTGGCAGGGCCTGCTGCGCGACGCGCTCGCCGCGATCGCCTTCGGCGGCGGCCTGCTGCTCTCGCTGCTCACCTTCACCGCCGTCACGCTGCTGGTCGGTCAGCCCTTCTACGAGGCGCTGTCCGCGAAGGTCGACGAGACCGAGGGCGGTGCGCCCACCCCGCCGGATTCGCCGCTGTGGCGCGAACTGGTGATCGCGGTACGGGACAGCGCCTCCGTCCTGGCGCGGGTGGCCGCGTTCGGCGTGGTGCTGTTCGCCTGCGGCTTCATCCCGGTGATCGGGCAGACGGTGGTGCCGGCGCTGGGCTTCCTGGTGTCCGGCTTCTTCCTGACCGTCGAGCTCGTCGCCGTCGCCCTCCAGCGGCGCGGGGTGCCGCAGCGTGAGCGGATCCGGCTGCTGCGCGCCCGGCTCGGGCTGGCGCTGGGCTTCGGCACGCCGCTGATCCTGGCGTTCCTGGTTCCGCTGGTGACGGTGCTCGCCATGCCGGGGGCCGTCGCGGGCGCCACCCTGCTGGCCCGGGACCTCGCCCGCGACCTCGCCCTCGACCCGGTCCACGACGCGGCCACGGCGGACGAGCAGGAGCAGGAGCAGGAATCGGCGGCGGAGCCGGCCTCCCGGCCCGCCACCGGGAACCCGTACGCGACCTCCTGAAGCGGTGACCGGCCGGTCACCCTGCGCCGATCCCGGCCGGCCGGAGGTGTGAGGCCGCCCACACGGGGTTCGCCGTCTACTGCCCCCGATAGTGGACGGCTACGGCCCGGGCGCCGGCCGACCCCCCGGCACGGGCTCCCGTCCCGCGTCGGGCTGCCCGGAATGCCTCGAAGAACGCAGGCCACCGCACCTCACACCCACGCATTCCGCTCGCGCCACCGACCTTCGACCCACAAGTACGCAAGTCGGACAAATTCCCCCAAACCCATCACCGCGTCTCGCCGCAGCCACCCTGCGGCTACTACCCGCCGTAGTGGCACCTGCCTTTGCCACCCGTCCCCGGCCCTGCGAAGAATGGCCCGTCGCCAGGCAGCGCAGCCGGCCCCGCCCGCCGCGCAGCCGACCCGCCCCGCCACTTCCGCCGGGGCACCACGGCCGTCCCGGACGGCCGCGCGGGCCCCGCTCACCCGGGCGCCCGTGCGATGCCCCGCACCCGGTGCCACCGGCACGGCCCCCGACGGAAAAGGATTGTCCGCTTCATGCAGCTCAGCCATGCCCGCCGCAACTCCCTGATCACCGGCATCGCCACCCTCGTCGTCGCGAGCGCCGCCACCGCCGCCCTCGCCCTCCCGCAGGCCGGGAGCACCACCGAGGCCGCCGCCCCCGCGGCCGCCGTCACGGTGGACGACAAGGCGGCCGCCGACCAGGCCCAGGCTGACACCGCTGCTGCTGCCGCCGCCGACCAGGCCGCTCAGGACGCCCAGGCCCAGGCGCAGGCCCAGGCCGAGGCGGAGTCCGCCGCCCAGGCGCAGGCCGAGGCCGACGCGAAGGCCCAGGCGGACGCCAAGGCCAAGGCCGACGCGGACGCCGCCGCCTCCCGCTCCCAGGCGCGCCAGGACCTCACCAGCGCCCCGGCCCTCACCGGCAGCCCGCAGCAGATCGCCGCGCAGCTCGTCCCGGCCGGCCAGCTCCAGTGCTTCAGCAACATCGTGTCCCGCGAGAGCAGCTGGAACCACCTCGCCGTCAACGCCTCCTCCGGCGCGTACGGCCTGGTCCAGGCGCTGCCCGGCAGCAAGATGGCCTCGGCCGGCTCCGACTGGCGCACCAACCCGGCCACCCAGATCAAGTGGGGCCTGGACTACATGAACTCCCGCTACGGCAGCCCCTGCGCCGCCTGGTCGTTCTGGCAGAACCACCACTGGTACTAAACCGAGGCTGCCGAGCCTCGACGCACCCCGGGCCCGCGACGCACCACGCGTCGCGGGCCCCGCGCGTTCCGGCTGTCGTGGACGCGTCCGGCAGGCCGCGTGAAGATATGGCGTACGGTCGTACGATTTGGCGGGAATTGCTCGGTATTACGCACCGTCAGGGCTTTGCCACGGTCAGCGCGTCCTCTTACGCTCCGGCGTCATGCCCTCACCCCTCATCAGCGTCGTGCTCCCCGCCTACGACCAGCACAAACAGCTCGCGGACTGCCTGGACTCGCTGTTCGCGCAGTCCCTCCAGGACGTCGAGGTGATCGTGGTCGCCGACCGCTCCCCCGACGCCGCGGGCGAGCTCGCCGACGCGTACGCGGCCCGGCACCCGCGGCTGTCGGTCCTGCACCTCAACGCGGCGGTCGGGGTCGGGGTGAGCCGGAACGCGGGGGCGGCGCGGGCCGCCGGCGAGTACCTGCTGTTCCTGGACGCCGACCACCAGCTGCCCCAGGACGCGCTGCAGGCCCTCGCCGACCGGCTCGGGCAGACCGGCCCGGTGGATCTGCTGCTGTTCGGCCACTCCCGCCGGCACAACGGCCGGGACTGGCCGGGCGGGGCGGAGGCACTGCTCGCCGAGGCCGGCCCCGAGGTGTTCGAGCCCTTCGACCAGCCCGCCCTGTTCGGCGCGCCGCCGCTGGTCTGGGACCGGCTGATCCGCCGCGGCCACTGGGAGGAGCTGCGGCTGGCCTTCCCCGACGGCCGGTACGAGGAGATCCCGGTGGTGCACGCGGCACTGCTCGGCGCCCGCCGCGTCGCCGCGCTGGCGCGCGAGTGCGTGCAGCTGCGCCGCCGGGAGACCGTCCACCCCACCGGTTCCCCGGGCAGCGGCGTGTTCGACCTCTTCGACCAGTACGAGCGCAGCTTCGCGCTGCTGGAGGACCAGCCGCACCTGTACGCGGTGCGGGACGCGCTGTTCGTCCGGATGATCCGGCACTACCTGTTCGTCTTCGACCTGGCCGGGTGCGTCACCCGCGCCGAGCGGCCGCAGTTCTTCCACCGGGCCGCCGAGCACCACCGGCGCTTCCAGCCACCCGGCCACCGGCGGCCCGGCGGCCGCGAGGGGATCAAGTTCTCGCTGCTGGCCGGCGGCGCCTACCCGGCGTTCGAGATGGCCAAGCTCTCCCACATCGCCCGCGGCACGCTCACCGGGCGGCGGTGACTGGACTCCGCACGTGCGCGACCCCGCCTCCGCAGGCGGCGGGGCCGAGGTCCTGTCCGGGCGGCCGCCGACCGACACCCCATCGGCGGTACCCCGGTCGTGGCCGGTACCCCTGCGGGCGCGCGGCTGCCATGATCGGCCGGAGCCGTCGCCGCACCCGCCCGGAGGTCCCTGGTGAGCCGTCCGTCCGCAGCCCCCGGGGCCGAGCTGGCCCGCGAACTGGCCGCCGTACTGCGCGGGGAGGTCCGCTTCGGCACCGCCGAGCGGACCGTCTACAGCCACGACGCGTCCAACTACCGGCAGCTGCCGCTCGGCGTGGTCAAACCCGCCGACCTCGACGACGTCCGCACCGCCGTCGCGCTCTGCCGTCAGTACGGCGTGCCGGTGGTGCCGCGCGGGGCGGGCACCAGCATCGGCGGGCAGGCGATCGGCCCGGGCGCGGTGGTGCTGGACTTCCGCCGCCACCTCGGCGCCGTCCTGGACGTCGACCCGCAGGCCCGCACCGCCCGGGTCCAGCCGGGCACCGTGCTGGACGACCTCCAGCGCGCCGCCCGGCCGTACGGGCTGCGCTTCGGCCCCGACCCGTCCACGCACAGCCGCTGCACCCTCGGCGGCATGATCGGCAACGACTCCTGCGGCTCGCACTCGCTCGCCTGGGGGCGCACCTCGGACAACGTCGAGCGGCTGGAGCTGCTGCTCGCGGACGGCACCGAGCTGACCGTGGGCGGCCGGCTCACCCCGCAGGAGCGCGCCGCGCTCCGCGCCCTGCCCGGGCGGCCCGGCGAACTCCACCGGCAGCTCCAGGAGTTCACCGACCGCAACCTCGCCACCATCCGCCAGGGCCTGCCCGCGCTGCCCCGCCGCACCTCCGGCTACCCGCTGGACGCCCTGCTGCCCGAGCACGGCCACGACCTGGCCCGCGCGCTCACCGGCACCGAGGGCAGCTGCGCGGTGCTGCTCGGCGCGACCGTCCGGCTGGTCGAGGAACCGCCCGCGCGCGCCCTGGTGGTGGCCGGCTACCCCGACGAGGGCGCCGCCGCCGACGCCGTCCCCGCGCTGCTGCCGCTGGGGCCGCTCACCGCCGAGGGCATGTCCGCCGACCTGATCGCCGCACTGCTCGCCGCCGGCCCCCGACCGCCCGCGCTGGACCGGCTGCCCGCGGGCGAGTGCTGGCTCTTCCTGGAGACCGGCGGCGCCACCCCGGTCGAGGCCTACCAGGCCGCCCGCCGGCTCGCCGACGCGGTGCGCCGCGAACGCTCCGCCTCCGTCGCCCTCGTCACCGACCCGGCCGAGCAGCGCCAGCTCTGGGCCGTCCGGGAGGCGGGCGCCGGCATCGTCACCCGGCTGCCCGGCGGCGGCGAGGCCTGGCCCGGCTGGGAGGACTCCGCCGTCCCGCCCGAGCGCCTCGGCGACTACCTGCGGGACCTGCGCGCCCTGCTGCGCCGGCACAGCCTGCACGGCGTGCCGTACGGGCACTTCGGCGACGGCTGCGTGCACCTGCGGATCGACTTCCCGCTGGACGAGCCCGCCGGGGTGCTGGTCTTCCGGGAGTTCCTGGAGCAGGCCGCCGACCTGGTGGTCTCCTACGGTGGTTCGCTCTCCGGCGAGCACGGCGACGGGCAGGCCCGCGGCGAGCTGCTGCCCCGGATGTACCCACCCGAAGTGATCGCCCTGTTCGGCGAGTTCAAACGGATCTGGGATCCCGAGCACCTGCTCAACCCGGGGGCGCTGGTCGACCCGCGCCCGCTCGACGCCGACCTGCGCTTCGTCACCGCCCCGCGCCGCCCGCTGCCGCTCGCCCTCCCGTACGATCAGGACGGCGGCAGCCTGGCCAAGGCCGTGCACCGCTGCGTCGGCGTCGCCAAGTGCGTGGACCCGAACACCGGGGTGATGTGCCCCAGCTACATGGCCACCGGCGAGGAACGGCACTCCACCCGGGGCCGGGCCCGGCTGCTGGCCGAGATGCTGCGCGGCATGGCGGCACCTCCCGGCCGCCAGGGCGGCGCGGCGATCGCCGACGGCTGGCGCTCGACGGAGGTCCGGGAGGCCCTGGACCTCTGCCTGAGCTGCAAGGGCTGCGCGAGCGACTGCCCGGTCCATGTCGACATGGCGACCTACAAGGCCGAGTTCCTCCACCAGCACTACCGGCACCGCCCGCGCCCGCTCGCCCACTACTCGATGGGCTGGCTGCCGCTCTGGCTGCGGGCCGCCGCCCTCGCCCCCGGCGCCGCCAACACCCTCGCCCGCTCCCCGGCCGCCGGGCTGCTCAAACTGCTCGGCGGGATCGACCGGCGCCGGGTGCTGCCGGTCCTCCCGCCGGAGTCCTTCACCCGCTGGTACCGCCGCCACCGCGCCGCGCACCCGGCCCCGGCGGGGGCACGGCCGGTGCTGCTGTGGCCGGACACCTTCTCCGACCACCTCCAGCCGAACGTGCTGCGCTCCGCCGTCGAGGTGCTGGAGCACCTGGGCTTCGACGTGCGGCTGCCCGCCGGCCCGGTCTGCTGCGGCCTGACCTGGTACTCCACCGGCCAACTCGGCACCGCCCGCCGGGTGTTGCGGCGAAGCCTGCGGACGCTGGCCGACACCGGACTGCCCGCCGACACCCCGGTGGTCGGGATGGACCCGAGCTGCACCGCCGCCCTGCGCGAGGACCTGCCCCGGCTGCTCGGCCCGGACGGCCGCCCGCTCGCCGAACGCACCCGCACCTTCGCCGAGTTCCTCGACCAGTACGCCTCCGACGCCCCGCTCCCGCAGGTCCCGCTGGACGCCGTCACCCAGACCCACTGCCACCAGCACGCCGTCCTCGGCAGCGCCGCCGACCGCCGGGTCGAGGCCCGACTCGGCCTGCACAACCGGGTGCTGGACTCCGGCTGCTGCGGCCTGGCCGGCAACTTCGGCTTCGAGCGGGGCCACTTCGAGGTGTCCGAGGCGATCGCCGAGCGCGTCCTGCTCCCCGAGGTCCGGGCCGCCGCCCCCGACACGGTGATCCTGGCCGACGGCTTCAGCTGCCGTACCCAGATCTCCCAACTCGCCCAGGGCCGCCAGGCCCTGCACCTGGCGGAACTGATCGCCCGGGCGCTTCGGGAGCATTCCTAGGGCGCGGCGTGCTCGCCGAGGAAGGCCCCGGCGCGGGCCGCGGCCTCCTCCTTCGTCGGATAGCCGCGGTCGGCCGCGCCGCGCGCGCCGTCGGCGCCGACGCCCGCCCAGCGCCAGTCGCCGGATTCCGCCTCCTGCTCCAACTCGGCTGTTCCGCCGAACAGTTCGAGCGTGCCGTGCGGCGCCGCCGGGCGGGCCTCCGGCCACTTCTTCCGGGCACCCTGCCGGGTGATGCCCCAGGCCGCGCCCAGCTGCTCGTAGCTCGCACCGTAGGAACCCGCCGTCGCCGCCGCGATCGCGGTCAGCCGCTTGACCTCCGCGTCCACCACCTTCCAGGTGGCGAGGACGGAGAGCGCGACCTCGGCCGGGTCCGCGTTCCACATCCGGTCCTCGGGCAGCCCGGTCTCGCGCGAACGAACAGCCCTGGCAAGGGGGTTCAGGGCGTCACCGAGCGCCCTGGCCAGCTCGGACCGCTCCTCGGGGGTGATCTCGATCGATGTCATGCGACAACCATAGTTACCGAACCGGCATACGACAACCAAAGTTACCGTCCGATTCGAGCCCCGCCGCTCGGGCGCGAAGGGAAGACCCGCGACGAGCACCCGGCAGCCGACCGCCAGGGCCTCACCGAGGAAGCCCACGCCGATCGACAACTGCACCGGCCGGGCATCCGGAGCGAGACCGAAGCGGCCGGCGAGGAGGCCGAAGCCCGCCATCACCGCGAGGGAGCCGGCGGCCACCAGGAAAGTCCGGCCGGTGTACCGCTGCCACGCCACACCGTCGCGCTCGAACAGCGTGACGGTGATGCCGCGCAGCACCCCGAGTCCGACGCCGAGCGCGGCACCGGCGGCCACCCAGGCATAGTCACCCGCACCCAGACCCGGGTGCCGCACCAGCGACCAGAACCCGATCGCGGTCAGCACCACCGGCGGCGCGAACAGGTCCCGAGCGTTGAGCGGCTCCCCACGCAGCCGCCGGATCACCACCACCACGACCACGACGGCGATCAACCCCGCTTGCAGCCAGACGTTCATCGGCACACCCCTCCCCGGGAGTTTTTTAGCTCGACCATGCTAAATCAGCAATTTAGCTCGACCGTGCTATAACGGCAACATGCCCAAGATCGTGGACCCCGCGGAACGCCGCCAGGCCGTCGCCGACGCCGTGCTCCGCGTCGCCGCCCGAGAGGGGCTGGAACGCGCCTCGCTGCGCAACGTCGCGGACGAGGCCGGGCTCGCCATCGGCTCGGTACGGCACTACTTCGCCGGCAGCTCCGAACTGATGATCTTCGCGATGCAGGAGCTGGCCCGCCGCATCGACAGCCGCATCCGCACCCACGCCCGCACCCTGCTCGACCCGGAGGGCGACACCGACCGCCGTGCACAGGTCGAGGAACTCCTCACCGAGACCCTCCCCCTGGACGCCGAGCGCCGGGAGGAGTCCGCGCTCTGGCTGTCCTTCGTCACCGCCGCCCGCACCCGCCCCGAACTCCGCTCCCGCGCCGCCGAGTTGCAGGCCGGACTGGACGAGCTGATCCACCGCGTCCTGACGGAGGCCGAACGATCCGGCGCCCTGGCGCCCGACCTCGACCTCGCCGTCGAGACCCGCCGCCTCTCCGCCCTGCTCGACGGCCTCACCCTCCAGGCCGTCCAGCACCCGGACCTGGTCGGCCCGGACGAACTGCGCGCCGTGCTGCACCGCCACCTCGACACGCTGGCCGGACGATGCCCTGATTGATTCGCCGCGTCCCTGATCCGCCACAGCTGGCACTGACCCCCCGGCCCGGATCAGCCGACGCCGTCAGGCCCCGGCCTTGGCCGCCTCCTCCGCGGGCGCCTCCTCCGCGCAGACCGCCGACACGAACTCCGCGACCCGGGCCTGCGGCAGCCCGCGCGCGATGTCCGCCTCGCTGATCATCCCGACCAGCTTGTGCTCCGGGTGGTTGATCACCGGCAGCCGGCGCACCCGGTACTGCTCCATCACCCGTAGCACCTGCTCCGCGTCCTCGTCCGCCTCCACCGTCATCGGCCGGCCCAGGGCCAGCTCGCCCGCCGTCACCCCGGCCGGGTCCCGGCCCTCGGCGACGCAGCGCAGCACGATGTCGCGGTCGGTCACGATGCCCAGCAGCTTGTCGTCCTCCCCGCAGATGGGCAGCGCGCCGACGTGTCGTTCCCGCATGATCCGGGCGGCGGCGGCGAGCGTCTCGTGCTCGCGGATACACTCCGCGCCCGGGTGCATGATGTCGCTGGCTCTGGTCATGGTCCCGCCTCCTGGCCTGGCTTCCGCCCCCTGTCCATCCTGGTCCGGGCCCGCGGCGGCCGCCACCGGGCGCCGGTCAGGCCGCCTGGTCCGGCTCCGCGCGTCCGCCCGGCGCGTCCGCGCCCGGCAGCGGCGACTGGTCCAACAATTCCTCCAGCGGCGGGAGTTCGTGCTTCGAGCTGTCCTGCTCGACCTCCGCCTTCACCGCCTCCTCCCGCTCCACGGCGGCCCGTTCGGCGGCCTTCGCCGCTGCCGCCGCGGCATTCACCGCGGCCCGCTGCTGGTTGTCCGTCGCGCTGTCCAGGAAGCGCAGCAGCTCCACCGGGAAGGGCAGCACCAGCGTCGAGTTCTTCTCCGCCGCCACCTCCACCACCGTCTGCAGCAGCCGCAGTTGGAGCGCCGCCGGGGTCGCGCTCATCACCGCCGCCGCCTCCGACAACCGGGCCGAGGCCTGGTACTCACCGTCCGCCGTGATGATCCGCGCCCGCCGCTCCCGCTCGGCCTCCGCCTGCCGCGCGATCGAGCGCTTCATCGACTCCGGCAGCGCGACGTCCTTGATCTCCACCCGGTCGATCTCGATGCCCCAGCCCAGCGCCGGGCTGTCGATCATCAACTCCAACCCCTGGTTGATCGGTTCGCGGTTGGCCAGCAGGTCGTCCAGCTCGCTCTTGCCGATGATCGAGCGCAGCGAGGTCTGCGCCACCTGGGAGATCGCGAAGTGGTAGTCCTGCACGTTGACGATCGCCTTCACCGGGTCCTCGACCCGGAAGTACACCACCGCGTCCACCCGGACGGTCACGTTGTCCCGGGTGATGCCCTCCTGCGCCGGGATCGGCATCGTCACGATCTGCACGTTCACCTTGCGCAGCTTGTCCGCGATCGGCAGCAGCCCCACCAGCCCGGGCTCGCGCACATCCCTGCGCACCCGGCCGAAGCGGAACACCACTCCCTTCTGGAACTGCTGGACGACCCGGACGCTCAGGCCCGCCCAGATCGCCCCCAGCCCGACCAGCCCCCCGATGGCACCCAGCACCGCATCGACGATCATCGCGGCCTCCTTGCGGCCTCGGCGAGGCCTCCTCGCGCACCAGCCAGCCCCGGCCGTCGCCGACCCGGCCCAGCCGGGGGCCGCCGGAGCAGCTGATTCCACGCTACGCCTGCCCGGGCAGGCCGGCGCAGGGCCGATGCGGGGCCGGTACGAGCTCGGTGCACGGCCGATGCGGGCCCGGTGCGAGCCCTAGGAGGGCTTTGTCAGGTCCTGTAGTGGGGGTCGGGGGTTGTCCGGCCTCGAACGTCGCTGCGAGACGATCACCCGCTCGGGGATCGGTGGGGCGGTGGTGACCGGTTCGTCCCACGGGGTTGAGCGGGAGTCCGGGTCGGGCCGTCCGCCGACAGCCCGACCCCGGCCCTGTTCTGTTACGACCACTCCGGGTGCGGGGCCGTGATGCTCCCGAACTGGTACGAGTTGTTGGGGAGGGTGAAGACGTACTCGTGCGGGTCGTTGTGCGCGGACTCCAGCTTGTTCGGGACGCTGTGGTAGCCGAGCGCGTAGAGGTTCCGGGACGGGGCCCAGGTGTTGTAGCAGTAGATGGCGTTGCGCTTGGTCGCCATGTGCGCGGCAGGGATGTCCAGCACGTAGGCGGCACCGTTCGCACGGGAGCCGAGCGGCTGGTCGTAGGCGTAGACGAAATTGAAGCGCACGTCGGTGAGTTTGCCCTCGCGGGCCAGTTGCACGGCCGCGTCGGCGATCGCCTTGTGGGTGTCGGTGATCTCCAGCCAGCCCGCGGTGAACTTGTGCGAGGCGCCCGGGTACTGCCGCGCGATGGACGCGATCTTCGACTTGACCGTGGCGACGAACCGGGCGAAGGCATCGGGCCCCCCGTAGGGGGAGTCGACGATCTTCAGGTTGATCACCTTGTCGACCCCGAGGGTGGCGGCCGAGGCCATGAACTCGGCCGTCCGGCAAGGGACGATCTTGCTGCTGCCGTCGGTCGGCCAGTTCACCCCGTGGTGGCCGCCGGCCGCGCAGGGGTGCCGGTCCGAGCCTGTGGTCAGCGGGCAGGGATCGGTGTTCATCAGCTTCGCCAGCCCGTCGTTCTCTCCCCGTGTCACCAGCACGAGGTACACCGGCCGGCCGGCCGCCTTGTGCTCCAGGATCGCCCCGGCCAGGCCCAACGCCTCGTCGTCCTGGTGCGGCGAGTAGAAGATCGCCGGCGGTGCCGCCGCCGACGCCTCGGTCGCCCACATGCCGGAACTCAGCACCGTCGCGCCGGCCAGCGCGCCGGCCGTCAGGACCTGCCGTCGAGACGGACCCGCGTACCCGTTCTCCACCATTGCTGCCTCCCGGTCCCACCGGACCTTCTCGCCACCGCCCCGATCACCGGGCCCAACCCGGTCGACGGGCCACCGTCACCCGGCGGTTCAACCAGGCCGCCGTCCAGACCGCCCAGCGGGTGCGGCCGGACAGGACCTAGGATCGTGGCCATGTCGCAGTCCGCCGCCGACGCCGCCGACGACCCCGGCCACCCCCGCCACCCCGCCGAGGCCGCCGCCCGCGCCATCTCGCTCACCGCGCTGGACCGCGTCGTCACCGACTGCCGGGCCTGCCCGCGCCTGGTCGAGTGGCGCGAGGAGACCGCCCGCACCAAGCGCCGCGCCTACCTGGACTGGGACTACTGGGCCCGCCCGATCCCCGGCTTCGGCCCGCCCGACGCCCCGCTCGTCCTGGTCGGCCTCGCCCCCGCCGCCCACGGCGCCAACCGCACCGGCCGGATCTTCACCGGCGACCCGTCCGGCGACCTGCTCTACGCGGCGCTCTACGACCTCGGGCTCGCCAACCGCCCCGAGTCCGTCCGGTACGGCGACGGCCTGCACCTGCGCGGCGTCCGCATCACCGACCCGGTCCGCTGCGCCCCGCCCGACAACAAGCCCAGCACCGCCGAACGCGACACCTGCCGCCCCTGGATCACCCGCGAACTCCAGTTGCTGCGCCCCACCGTACGGACCGTCGTCGCCCTCGGCGGCTTCGCCTGGCAGGCCCTCCTGCCCGCCCTCGCGCAGGCCGGCTGGCAGGTCCCCCGGCCCCGCCCCGCCTTCGGCCACGGCGCCCTGGCCGTCCTCCCCGCCACCGACGGCGGCCCCGCCCTCCAGCTGTACGGCTGCTACCACGTGAGCCCGCGCAACACCAACACCGGCCGCCTCACCACCCCCATGCTCCGCGCCCTGCTCCGCACCGCCGCCCGGTCGGCCGGGCTGGAACCGGCGCCGGAGTAGGCCCGACGGCACCGACCCCCGTACGGTGCCGTCGGGCCTGCCCCGACCAGCCACGCCCCCGGTCGGCCGGGCACCCAACTGATCGGGCCCGCACTCAGTCGAACCGCCGGGTCGCGGTGATGCCGCCGTCCACCGGCAGGGTCACCCCGGCCACGTACGACGCCCGGTCGCTCAGCAGCCAGGCCGCCGCCTCCGCGATCTCGGTGTCCGCTCCCGCCCGGCCCAGCGGGGTGGAGCGGACCACCAGGGCGTCGAACTCCGGGCCGGACGCGAAGAACCGCTCCGTCGAGGGCGTCCGCACCACACCGGGCGCGACGGCGTTGACCCGGATGCCGTGCCGGGCGTAGTCGGCGGTGGCCGCCTTCACCAGGCCGGTCAGGCCGTGCTTGGCGGCCTGCTGGACGCCGTCCCCGAAGCCGCCCACCAGCGCGCCCACCCCGGAGTTGAGCACCACCGCGCCGCCCCGACCGCCCGCCGCCATCGCCCGCAGCTGGGCCCGCAGGCAGAGCCAGCTGCCGCGCAGGTTGAGCGCGTGGGTGTCGTCCCACTCGGCCTCGGAACGCTCGGCGAGCGGGGCCGGCGACAGGCCGGAACCCGCGTTGTCGAAGGCCGCGTCCAGCCGGCCGTACGTCGTGAGCGCCGCCTCGACCGTCCGCTCGGCGCCCTCCGCGGTGGTCAGGTCGGCGGCGACGGCCACCGCCCGGGCCCCGCCTGCCCGTAGGGCGGCGGCCAGCGCCTCCACCTCGGCGCCGGAGCGGGCGGCCAGCACCAGCAGCGCGCCCTCCCGGGCGAACAGCCGGGCGGCGGCTGCACCGATGCCGCGCCCGGCGCCGGTGACGATCGTGACCTTGTCGTCGAGAAGTCCCATGCGGCGAGCCTCCCGGCGCCCCGCCCGGGCCACCAGCGGCCAGCCCTTCCCGGGGACGGGCCGACCAGGGACCAGCCGGCCAGGGACCAGCCGACCGAGGACGGGCCAGCCAGGGACGGCCAGGTCCTGGCTAACCCCACCCGGCTGTGACAGCGTGACCGCATGCCCGAGACCCCGCTGGGCGCGTTCCTGCGCGCCCGCCGCGCCCGCCTCGCGCCCGCCGAGGCGGGCCTGCCCCCGGCCGGGCGCCGCCGGACGCCCGGGCTGCGCCGCGAGGAGGTGGCGGCCCGCGCGGGCATCTCCGCCGACTACTACGCCCGGCTGGAGCAGGGCCGCCAGCGGGTGCCCACCGGCCCGGTCCTCGACGGCATCGCCGAGGCCCTGCAACTGGCCGGGGCGGAGCGCGCCTACCTGCACCGGCTGGCCGCCCGGCACCGCACACCGGCCGGGGCGCCGCCCGAGCCGCCGGCCGTCTCCGCCACCACCCTGGCGCTGCTGGACACCCTGGACGCCGCGCCCGCCTTCGTCACCGGCCCGACCTTCGAACTCCTCGCCTGGAACCGCCCGGCCGGCCTGCTGATGGCCTGGCCGGAACGGCGCCCGCCCCACGAGCGCAACCTGCTCTGGCAGGTGTTCTGCTGCCCGTACGGGGACCGCTCGCAGGGCAACCTCGCGGCCACCGGCTCGATCGGCGCGGACCTCGTCGCCTCGCTGCGCGCCCACCACGCGGACCGCCCCGGCGACCGCGGGCTCACCCGTCTGGTCCGCCGGATGTCCTCGGACAGCCCGGCCTTCGCCGCACTGTGGGACCGCCACCGGGCCGGGCCGCCCGGCCCCGGCCGGCTCCACATCCGCCACCCGGCCCTGGACACCGACGTCCTGGACTACACCGTGCTCGCCCTGCCCGAGGAGGGCCGGTACGTCTTCATCTGCCTCGCCCCACCCGGCAGCCGCGCCCGCCACGCCTTCGCCGCCGCCCACGACGCGGCCCCGGCCCACGCGGCGCCGTTCTAGGTTGGGCCTAGGTTTGGCCTAGGTCCTGTCCGGCCAATCTTGGCGGGCCCGCGACGCGCCCCCAGCCTGGCGGCCGGGAGGTACCCCCAGGCATCCCGCCTGGACGCACGCCCGAATCGCCCAAGTACGTCCAGTACGAGGGCGGTCCGGGCGCACGCCCAGCCGGGCGCGTAATGGGGGTACCTCCCGGCCGAAGGCTGGGGGAGCCGCAGGCTGATCCGCCAAGATCGACCGGACAGGACCTAGCCGAACCGCGGCAGCTTGCGCCCCGCCGCCCGGGCCCACACCTGGGGCAGCCGGGACCGGGCCGTCTCGGCGGCGGTGAGCTGGCGGGCGTAGAGCACCCCGAGGCCGAAGGGCTCGCCGCTGTCGGCGGCCTGCCCGGCGAGGGTGCCGGAGGCGACCACCGCGTCCTGGTGCTCGCCGAGCAGTTCCTGGACGGCCTTCATCCGGTCCGTGTACCGCTCGGCGGCCGCGCCGACCGCCGGGGCGGCGGTCTCGCCGGCGTAGCGGGCGCGTTTGGCGGCCTTGCGGGCCTCGTGCAGGGCGCGGTCGCGCTGCTCGGCGGGCCCGGCCCCGGTGTCGAGGGCCGCCCGGACGCGCTCGCCGGTGCGGTGCTGCTCGCGCTCGGCGATCCGGGCCAGCTCGGGGACGGCGTCACGGCCGGCCCGGCGGCGCAGCGGGGGGTCGGCGAGGAGGGTGGCGAGGGCGTCGGCGAGGGCGCGGCGGCGCGGGCTGTCGAGGGCCGCGAGCACCTCGGGCCAGGCCTGCCGGTACTCGACCCGCCCCCACCGCTCCAGCTCCGCCGCGACCCGCTCCGGCCGGCAGGCGGCGGGCAGTGCCCGGGCCTGGGCGGCCAGCCGCTCGGCGAGCACCTCGCCGTCCCGGGCGCGGCCGAGGGCGGCCGCGAGCCAGCGCAGTTCGGCGACCAGGTGGTCGGTGGCCCCTGGGGCGAACAGCCGCCGGAAGGTCCGCAGGGCACTGCGCAGCCGCCGGCAGGCGACCCGCATCCGGTGCACCGCGTCCGGTTCGTCCGCCCGGACGGCGTCGTCGAGGCCGGCCAGTACCGCCGCTTGCCCGCCGAGGCGGTCCAGCAGCACCTGCCCCACCGTGGTGGCGGGTCGCGCCATGAGCGCTCACCCCCTCATCGGGGTCGCCGGGAACGCCTTCCAGGCTACGGGTCCGGGCGCACGACGACGACCAGGACCGCGACGGGAACGAGCAGACCCGGGACGGGGACGAGCCAGGCCCGGGACGACCGCTCGGCGCACACGACGCCGACCCGCACGAACAGCGAAGCGGTCCCGGCTGAGCGGGCGTCAGGCGGGTGAACGAACGGCCTCCGGCGGGCAACGCTTCCACTCCCCGGGTACGCGCCCTCGTGCCGGATGTAAGCGTCGTGGCATACTCCGGGACGTGACGACCTCCACCCATGCGATCAGGGCCCTGCGGGCCGCGGTGTTCACCGCGCTCGCCGTGCCGCTGTCCGCGCTGGGCCAGGTGGTCATCACGGGTCGCCCGCTGCCGCTCTCGCTGGTGGCGGCCGCGACCGCCGTCGTCTTCCTGGTCGCGGCCGCGCTGGCCGGCGGGGAGCGGCGGCTGCTGCACATCTCCAGCGTGCTGGTGCCGGTCGAGCTGCTGCTCAACACGACGTTCAACCTGGGGCAGGCCGGCTGTGGGCCGATCCTGTCCGAGCACGTGCCCGCGCGCGGTGTGAACCTGCTGGTGTGTGGCGGCGGTTCGGTGGACGGGTCGCTGCTGGCCGGTCCGCTGGGCCATGTGGGGCCGCTGGCCCCGGCGGCGACCCAGGTGCTGCTCCTGCTGGTGCACCTGGTGATCGCGCTGGCCGCCGCGGCCTGGCTGCGGCTGGGCGACGCCGCCCTGTCGGGCCTGGCCCGGTCGCTGCGCGCGCTGCGCCAGTCGCTGGCCCGCCCGTTGCGCGCCCTGGTCCTGCTGCTGCTCCCGGCTCCGGTTCGGCCGGTGCTGCGGGTGCCGCTGCCGGTGTCGGACCGCGAGCGGCCGCGCCGCGAGGACGTGGTGCTGAGCCCGGCTCCCCGGCGTGGTCCGCCGGTTCTCGCGCCTGCCTGCTGACCCGCCCGAGGCCGTAGGGCCGCCGCGCACGTTCGTCCGCAGGCAGCGCGCACAACTCCCGCGTTCACTCGATCCCGCCGCACCCGGTGCGGTTTCCCGCGCGCATCCGCGCGCCGCGTACAGGAGTTGCCTTCCATGGCTCAGACCCCCAGCAAGCAGCAGGCCAAGCGCATCAGTGCCCGTGAGCGGATCCAGGAGGCGCAGCGCATCGAGCAGGCGGCGTCGAAGCGCCGCCAGCGGATCGTCGTGGCGGTGTCCGCCGTCGCGGTGCTCGCCCTCGCGGGCGGAGCGGCGGTCGCGATCAACTCGGCGTCCGGCAAGAAGGACTCGACGGCGGCCGCCGATGCGGCCGCGCCGACGGAGCTGGTCGTCCCGGCGAACGCCTCCGGCCCGGACGGCACGGTGATCACCTACGGCAAGGCCGACGCCCCGCACACCATGGAGGTGTACGAGGACTTCCGCTGCCCGGTCTGCAAGCACTTCGAGGCGGCGAACGGCGAGGCGGTCAAGAAGCTGACCGAGGACGGCTCGGTCAAGGTGGAGTTCCACCTGGCGGCGTTCCTGGACAACGCCCTCGGCGGCAAGGGCTCGCGTACCGCGCTGGCCGCCGCGGGCGCCGCGCTGAACGAGGGCGTGGACAAGTTCAAGCAGTTCCACGACGTGCTGTACGCCAACCAGCCCGACGAGCGGAAGGACGACTTCGGCAACGTCAACCACATCCTCGACCTGGCCGGCCAGGTGCCCGGGCTGAAGACGGACGCCTTCGTGAAGGCCGTCACCGACAAGACGTACGCGCCGTGGGCGGCGAAGGTCGCGGAGGCGTTCAACGGCAGCGGGGTGACGGGCACCCCGACGGTCAAGGTGGACGGCAAGCCGATCACGCTGTTCAGCGGCCAGTCCACGGTGACGCCGGAGCAGTTCACCGCCCAGGTCAAGCAGGCCGCCGGCCTGAAGTAAGCAGGGCACCACCGGCCCGGCCGAACCCCGGCCGGGCCGGCTCCTCCCAGCCACCGGAGTGTGCTGCCATGACCGCCGCTACCTCTGTGCACCTCTCCCCTCCCGCCCCCGGCGACGCCGGCCGTGCGCCGGTCGGCGCGGGCCGGGCGTTCTCCCTGCTGCTGTTCCTCGGCGGGCTGATCGGGCTGGCCGCCTCGGCCGTCCTGACCTTCGACAAGCTCCGCATCCTGGAGAACCCGTCCTACGTCCCCAGTTGCAACCTCAATCCGGTGATCAGCTGCGGTTCGGTGATGCGCACCGAGCAGGCGGAGGTCTTCGGGTTCCCGAACCCGCTGCTCGGGCTGGCCGCCTTCGGCGCGCTGGCGGCGGTCGGGGCGGGGCTGCTGGCCGGTGCCGCGTACCGGCGCTGGTTCTGGCTGGGCCTGCACGCGGGCACCCTGCTGGGTGTGGTGTTCGTGCACTGGCTGATCGACGAGGCGCTGTACCGGATCGGCGCGCTGTGCCCGTACTGCATGGTGGTGTGGGCGACGGTGGTGGTGCTGTTCTGGTACACGACGCTGCACAACCTCCGGACGGGGGTGATCCCGGTGGGTCCGCGGCTGCGGCCGGTCGTGCGGGAGGCGGCGCGCTACCACTGGGCGGTGCCGGTGCTGTGGGCGGCGGTGATCGCGCTGCTGATCCTCAACCGGTTCTGGTACTACTGGAGCACGCTGGTCTGACGGACCTGACCGACTGGCATAGTTGACGGATCGTCAGCCAACGTACCCCGTGGAGTGCAGCAGCGCGGTGGCGCCGGTGCGCCGGGCCGCCAGGGCCCGGGTGAGCCGGCGCGCCGCGCAGGGGTGCAGCAGTGCGGCCGCCCGGGCGGGGGTGAAGTACCCGTATTCGGCGATCTCCTCGGCCTGCACCCGGATGGTCGCACCGGCCGCGACCGTTCCGCCGTCGAACATGAACTGCACGGCGGGGTGGGCGTGTTCGCCCTGGCCCGGGATCGGATCGCGCCACTCGACGACGAGCAGCCGCAGCTCGCCGGCCACCAGCCCGGTCTCCTCGCGCAGTTCACGGGCGGCGCATTCGGCGGGGCCCTCGCCCGGGTCCATCCCGCCGCCGGGGAACTGCCACTGGGCGCGGTAACTGGCCTTCAGCAGCAGGACGTCACCGCCTTCACCGGTGAGCAGCACGCTGCAGCCGACGTAGGCGCGCAGCAGCCCGGCCAGCCAGTCCTGTTCCGAAAGCCAGGTGTCCGTCATCGCGCCTCCTCCGCCGGTGCCCCGTCGCGGTGGCCACTCTGCCGCAACCCCCGTGCCGGATCCGGCGGTTCGTACCTAATCCACCCGATCGGGTACTCGACGCACGAGAGCTCCTACCCGAAGACCGCCCGCCGGTAGGCGTTGCGCAGGTCGGTGAGCGGCTGGATGCCGCGGTCGTAGTGGACCTTGTTGGTGAGCAGCAGCGCCCAGCGGCCGAGCCGCCGGGAGATCCAGATGCCGGTGCCGGTGAAGCCGTAGTGGACGAAGGTGCCCTCTGCGGGGTCGGTGCCGGGGGCGTGCAGCCAGGACAGGCCGCGGGCGGGGGCGAGACCGCCGGTCTGTTCGCGCAGCGACTCGGCGATCCAGGCCTCGCCCCAGGGCAGTTGGGGCGGCGGGGCGAGCAGCGCGGCGAGGAAGCGGGCGAGGTCGCGGGCGGTGGAGAAGGCCCCGGCGTTGCCGGAGACGCCGCCGAGCAGCCGGGCCGAGGGGTCGTGGACGACGCCGCACAGGTGGCTCCCGGCCTGCGGGTCGTACTCGGTGGGTGCGGTGCGGGCGGTGTCGGCGGGGCCGAGCGGCCCGTACCGGGTGTCGGCCATGGCGAGCGGCCGCCAGATCCAGCGGCTGGCGAGCTCGTCCAGCGGCGCGCCGCCGAGGTCCTCGACGAGGTAGCCGAGCAGGACGGCGGCGCGGTCGGTGTACTCGACGGCCGTGCCGGGCGCGCGGTGCAGCGGGGCGGCGATCACCCCGGCCCGGATCGCCGCGAGGTCGCGCCCGTAGAGCTGCTCGAATCCGGTGCGCGGGAGCATTCCGGCGGTGTGCGCGAGGAGTTGACGGACAGTCACCACGCTGACGGGGTGCCCGGAGGCGGGCGGCCACCAGCGGCCGAGCGGTTCGTCGAGCGGGAGCCGCCCGGCCTGCCGGAGCACTCCGGCGCAGGGCCAGAGGGCGACGATCTTGGTGAGGCTGGCGAGGTCGTACCGGGTGTCCGGCCCGGGGGCGAGCCGAGCGTACGGGCCCTGCCCGAGCACGCCGTGCGCGCCGCCGCCGAGCGCCCCTCCGGCATCGCCGACGGCCCAGACGGCGCCGGCCCCGACGGTGCGCACGCCGCCCCGGACCAGCTGGTCCAGCTCCCCGCCGGACGCGGCCAGGGCGGGGAGCCGGTCGAATCCTGGCGGTTGCTGGCTCATCGTCCCCCCTCAGAGGTGCCGTGAGCCTACCCGCCGGACGGGCCGGTCAGGCCGCCGCGGGCAGTTCCTTGCCGAGGCAGATGCTCTGCGGGTGATCGCGGTAGATGCCGAACTTCCGGATCGCCGCGTACCCCTCGGACCCGTACAGCGCCACGGCCTCGGGCTGCTCGGTGCCGGTCTCCAGGATGACGCGGGTGCGGCCGGCCTCGGCGGCGGTCTGCTCCAGGCGGCGCAGCACCGCCCGGGCCAGGCCACGGCCGCGGGCGGCGGGGATCACGAACATCCGCTTCAGCTCGACATCGCCGTCGCGCAGCCCGTCCGGCCCGGCCTGCTTGGCCCGCCAGCCCCCGCAGGCGACCGGCCGGCCGTCGAGGTAGGCGATCAGGAACAGGCCGGCCGGCGAGTCGAAGTCGTCGAGGTGCAGCACGGTCTCGTCGGGGTCGCCGTAGCGGCGGACGTACTCCTGCTGCACCTCCGCCGACAGGGCCTGGGCGTCGGGGTGGGCGTAGCCGGTGACGCGGAACTCGACGGTTCCGGCCTCCATGGTGGTGCTCTTCATGAGGGAAGAGCCTACGACCTGGATCAGCGGGTCTCGAAACGGGCGACCAGCTCGTTCTTGCCGAACATCCGTGCGGTGTCGACGGCGTTCGGGGTGCCGGCGGTGGGGTCGGCGCCGCCGTCCAGCAGGACGGTCAGCACGTCCTCGGCGCCCTTGAAGACGGCGCCGGCGAGCGGGGTCTGGCCGCGGTCGTTGGCGCGGTTCGGGTCGGCGCCGCGCGCCAGCAGGGCTTCGACGGTGGCGGCGTGGCCGTGGTAGGCGGCGAGCATGAGCAGGGTGTCGCCGCGGTCGTTGGTGAGGTTGGCGGGCGCACCGGCGTCCACGTAGGCGGCCAGGGTGTCGGTCTCGCCGGCGCGGGCGGCGTCGAAGAGCTTTCCGGCCAGGGCGATCACCTCGGCGTCGGGGGCGCCGGGAGCGTCGGCGGGCTGCTGGTTGGCGGCGTCGGTCATGGCGGGCGGCCTTTCCGGTCTGTGGGTTCTGCGGGCTCTGCGGGTTCTGCGGGCTCTGCGGGTGGCGGAGCCGCGGTGGCGGAGTGCGGCTGGAGGAGCTGCGCGTACCGCACCGTAGCGGCCGGGCGCCGGGCCGGGCCAGCGCGCATCCGGATGGCGGATGGCGGCCCTCGAACGGCGGCCATCCGGGCGAACTTCCCCGACCCCCCGGAAACCTCCCGCCCACCCGGCGGGAATGCCTCGCCGCGCTGGAACTGCGCGGGACACGGCCCCACCCCGGCCGGTCCGCCCGCCTTCGCCCGGACTCCAGGGCGACGTTGAACGGGAAACCACCCATTTGCACCGTTCCATCATCTATTACTTTTTGTCACGATTAGCGCACTTTCCGTAACACCGTCCCCGTCCCCCCTCCCCGAGGAGCAGAACGTGATCCTCTCGATTTCCGGCATCGTCCTGTTCGGCACCATCGCCTTTCTGTTCTTCCGCAGGGACGGGCTAAAGGTCTCCCACGCCGTCGTCTGCGCCCTCTTCGGCTTCTACGTCGCCGGCTCCTCGATCGCCCCGAGCATCACCGCCGGCGGTGCCAGCCTGGCGAGCCTGCTCGGCGGCCTCAAGTTCTAGGGCGTGTCTGACAATTCCCGCCGGGCGCGCGACGCTCCCCCAGCCTGGCGGCCGGGAGGTGCCCCCCAGGCATCCCGCCTGGACGCACCGGCGAAACGTCCAAGTACGGCCCAGTACGAGGACGCTTCGCCGGCACGCCCAGCCGGGCGCCCACCGCCGCGCGCTGATCCGACGCGAATTGTCAGACACGCCCTGGGCCCTGTCCGGCCGGACAGGGCCCAGGCCCCACGTTCCAGGCGCTGCCACTCCCCCGCACGGGCCCGGGCGCGGATCCCACCGCCCCGGGTCCCGTCGTACCGGCTCCGCCCCCGCCACCCGACCCGTCCCACTCGCCCGGGGAGTCAAGGAATGCCGCTCCAACGCCACCTCAGCAAGGGCCGCGAGATCGCCCGAACCGCCGGGGACCACGCCTCCGACATGTTCGCCCCGCTCTCCGTGATCGGCCGCGGACTGCGCCACCACGCGGGCTGGGCCAAGGACCGCTGGAACGCCACCCCGAAGGAGCGCCGCGGCCCGACGCTGTTCCTCTCCGCCGCGATGCTGGTCGGCGTCTACCTGCTGCCGCACGGCCTGCTGTTCGCCCTGATCGCCCTGATGGCCAGCTCCGCCTGGACCGGCCGGGCCCCCAAGTCGGCGCCCGCCCCGCCCGCCCCGGACGTCGCCGACATCAAGCTCGGCGCGCTCTACGCGGCGCTCACGCCGTACCTGTGCGGCCCCGAGGACGCCAACCCGCTGTACCACTACGAGGGCCACTACAAGCGCGCCTTCGGCTCCTGGGAGTTCGACGACGAGGGCCGGCTCTCCCGGCTGGAACTCGGCTACCCGGCGTACTTCACCGACACCGAGCCGGGCGCGCGGGCCCGGATCGAGCAGGTCGTCCAGGGCAAGGCCGGCCGGGCCCGGGAGTACCGCTTCGACTGGGACGAGGAGTCCAACCGGCTGCGGATCGCCGCGCTCACCCCGCTGCCCGCCGACATCGTCGCCCAGCGCTTCGTGGCCGCCCCCGGCGAGATCGTGCTCGGCTTCACCGACGAGGACGGCACCGCCCGGACCATCCCGGTCTTCCAGGGCGGCGCGATCGCCCAGCAGCCGCCGGTCGTCTGGCGCACCGGCCCGCGCTCGGCCGAGCCGCACCTGCTGGCGCTCGGCGTCACCGGCTACGGCACCTCCAGCCTGATCCGCTCGATCGCGCTCCAGGCGCTCCCGTACGGGGACCTGGTGGTGGTCGACGGCGCGGGCACCGGGGAGCACGCCTGCCTGGTCAACCGGCCCGGCGTGCACACCGTGGAGACCAGCCTGCACGGCGCGCTGGCCGCGCTGGAGTGGGCCTCCCAGGAGACCGAGCGCCGGCTCGCCGCGCTGAACGCCGCCCGGCACGCCGGCACCGCGCCGCCCGAGGACGCCACCCGTCCGCTCTGGCTGCTCCTGGACCACCCGACCGAGCTGAGCGAGCTCGCCCACGCCGAGGGCCGCCCGGACCCGCAGGACCTGCTGGAGCTGCCGCTGCGGCACGGCCGCGCCGCCCGCGTCACCGTGGTGATCGCCGACGACATCGAGGCCAGGTGCCGGATCACCTCGACCGTGCGCTCCACCACCCGGGCCCGGGTGCTGCTCGGCCCCGCCGGCCCCGAGGAGGGCCACGCCGTGCTCGGCGCGCCGCTGGACATCGTGCCCGCCGCGCACGCCCCCGCCGGCCGCGGCTACGCCCGGATCGGCAACAGCACCCCCGTCCGGCTCCAGGTGCCCGCCACCGTCGACCCGCTGGACGAGGAGGCCCCGGCCCAGCTGCGGGACGCGGTGATCGCCCTGCTGCCGCACCGCGACACCCGCACCGAGGCCGCCGCCGACCTGCCGCCCCGGCCGGAGCGCCCGCCGGTGGCCCTGCCGGCCGATCCGGCCCCCCGGGCCCACCCGGTCGACCTCGCCAAGGGCGAGCCGATGATCCGTTCCCGCCCGATCTCCTGACCGCGGCGGACGGGGGCGGCGGCGCTCGTCGAATCCCGTCCCGGTAGGCTCGTCCAGGAAAGGCCGACCGATCACCAGATGTGAAATAGGTGACACCTAGGGTGATATCCACGGCCAGATGTGACAAATCGGGCGCCGATGGGTACAAACAGGGGCGGCACGACAGACGACGCATGTCCCGGGACGGGAATCTTCGTCGGAAGCCGAGCGTTGACCGAACGACGAAGAACAGCGACCACTAGTCCTGTGGGCTATAAGCCCGGGAGGCACGATTCATGAGCGAGCGAGCTCTCCGCGGCACGCGACTCGGGGCCACTAGCTACGAGACCGACCGCGGTATCGATCTGGCTCCCCGCCAGACCGTCGAGTATGCATGTCAGAACGGACACCGATTCGAGGTTCCTTTCTCGGTCGAGGCGGAGATCCCCCAGGCCTGGGAATGCCGCTTCTGTGGCCAGGAGGCGGTACTTCTCGACGGCGACGAGCCGGAAGAGAAGAAGGTCAAGCCGACGCGTACCCATTGGGACATGCTGATGGAGCGCCGGACCCGTGAGGAACTGGAGGAGGTACTGGCCGAGCGACTGGCCGTGCTCCGCTCCGGCGGAATGAACCTCGCGGTGCACCCGCGGGACACCCGCAAGAGCGCCTGACCTCGCTCCCGCCACGGCGGGAGGACGCGAAAAGGGACCCTGGTCACCAGGGTCCCTTTCGCGTTCCCGCCTCGCGTTCCCCGGGACGGGAACGCGGGACGGGAGGGGCGGTCAGCCCGAGATCGGCGGGCGGTACGTGGTGTCCGGGCCCTGCGGACCGCGCGGGCCGTCGCCGGGCTCCACCACCTCGCCCTGGATCACCTTGCCGTCCGGGCGGTGGATGCGCAGCTGCTCCTGCAGCCGCATCGCGTCCGCGAACGGGTCCGCCCCGGCGGCGACGGTGCTGCGCAGCGCCTTGTCGGCCACCCGGCGGCCACCGGCCCGCCAGAGCGCCCGGGTGGGCGGGAACAGCAGGGTGAGCGCCACCAGGTCCGACAGGAAGCCCGGGACGATCAGCAGCAGGCCCGCCAGCACCGTCAGGCTGGTGCCGGTCTGGGGCTGCTCGGACTTCGGGTCCTTGCTCTGCTCGATCGCCGCGGACAGCGCCTTCAGCCCGGCCCGCTTGATCAGCGAACCGCCGATCAGCGCGCCCGCGATGAGCAGCAGCACGACGACGAATCCACCCAGCCACGAGCCCACTTGGACCAGCAGCCAGATCTCCAGCACCAGCCAGGCGGTGATCAGCAGCGGCAGCACCCGGCGGAGCTTGCCGCGCGGGGCCGGACGGGCGGGGGTAGCTTGCTGGGTCACGGTACGAATCCACTCCAAGCAGTGCTCTGCGCGCCGCACGGGAGGTCCGGGCCGGCTACGGCACCACCTGGTCCAACGATTCCCCGGCGGCCGGTGTTCCGGCGCCGGACTTCCGTCGGCGGCCGACCAGCACGCCCGCGCCGCAGGCCAGCAGGCCTGCGAGGGCCAGCGTCCACTCCGGCGCGGCGCCGACCCGGTCGGCGACCGTGGTGCCGTCGCGCAGCGGGACGACCGCCGACAGCTCGGCCGCGGTCAGCTCCTCGGTGCGCTGCTGGACCGTGCCGTCCGGGGCGATCACCGCACTGATGCCGCTGGTGGCCGCGATCAGCACGGCCCGGCCGTGCTCGACCGCGCGCAGCCGGCTCATCGCGAGCTGCTGCTCGGGCTGGCCGGTCTTGGCATAGGTCGCGTTATTGGTCTGGACCACCAGGACGCGGGCGCCGCTGTCCACGGTGTCGCGGACGATCTCGTCGTAGGCGACCTCGAAGCAGATCACGTCGCCGATCCGGGCCGGGCCGAGCTGCATGACGCCGTTGTGGTCGCCGGGGTAGAAGTCCCGGGCGACCCGCTGGAGGCGGGTGATCACCTTCATCAGCTGCGCGCGGAACGGCACGTACTCGCCGAACGGGACGGGGTGCTGCTTGGTGTAGGAGGCGCCGGGGCCGGTCTTCGGGTCCCAGACGATGCCCTCGTTCTGGACGTGCTGCGCGTCCGGGCCGTCCACCAGGGTGCCGACCAGGGTGGGCACGCCGACCGTCTTCACGGCCTGGTCGATGCGCTGGTAGGCGAGCGGGTCGCTGAACGGGTCCAGGTCGGAGGAGTTCTCCGGCCAGATCACGATGTCGGGGCGCTCGACCTTGCCGGCGGCGATGTCCGCGGCCAGCCGCTCGGTCGCCACCGCGTGGTTGTTGAGGACCATCATCGGGCGGCCCAGGAAGTCCATGCCCGGGTTGGGCACGTTGCCCTGGACGATGGCGACCTTGACGGTGTCGGCCGGCGCGGTCGGCACCGGCACCAGGTACCCGGCCAGCAGCGCGGCCACCGCGCCCAGCCCCGCCAGCGCGGCGGCCCGGGGCGTCCTGCGCGGCCCGCGCAGGCGCAGCACGGCGCCGGCGAGCAGGGCGCCCGAGAGGGCGACCGCGAAGGTCACCAGCGGTGCGCCGCCGAGCGCGGCCAGCGGCGTGAACGGGGTCGCGGTGTTGGCGAAGGCCAGCCGCCCCCACGGGAAGCCGCCGAACGGCAGCCGGTCGCGCGCCCACTCCTGGGTGATCCACAGGCAGGCCGCCCAGAGCGGCCAGGCCGGCAGCCGGGAGGTGAGGGCCAGACCGCCGCCGAGGACGGCCAGGAACAGCGCCTCCACGACCGACAGGCCGACCGTCGCGTCCCAGCCGACCACCCGCAGCCAGCTGAGCAGCATCAGGAAGAACGGCAGGCCGAAGGCGAAGCCCGTCCAGGCCGCCTGGCGGACGGTGCGGCCCCGGGTGAGCAGGGACAGCGCGGCGACGCCGAGCAGCGACAGCGGCCACAGGTCGAAGGGCGGGAAGGCGAGTGCGAGCAGCAGGCCCGCCAGGGCCGCGAGGCCGGTGCGGGGAAGGCCCGCCCGGACCTTGGCGACGGCGCGGGCGGCCCGGCCGGGCCTGGGCGCCGACTCCGCCGGTTCGGGTGCGGCCCCGGGCCGCTCCTGGGTGACGGGCATGGCCACCGGCGCACCATCTTCCTGGATCTTGCTGTTCGGACGCTGTCCGAAGAAGGTACCCCGGACGGTCAGGGAAGCGTGAGGTCAGGGTGGTAGCAGGGTCAGCGGCTCACGGCCCGGCGGGCCTTGCCACACACGCCCCCGTCGGAGGCGTCGTGCTGCTCGCCCAGGGGTTCCGGGCGGAAGTCCGGGGCGAGCAGCTCGCGGGGGTCGGTGAAGCCGGCGGGGCGGTCGTCCTGGGGTCGACCCACGGCCGCCGGGCCGCCGCTTCAGCTGGGTTGATGCGGGCCTGCTCGGCTCTACTCGGCGGCCAGGTGGACGGTGCGGCCGCGGACGACGGTGCGCAGGCAGGCCGGCAGCGGGTGGCCGGGGGTGAGGTCGGGCAGGCCCGGGGTGCCGGAGCGCGGGTCGGTGGACCAGCCCGCCACCCGGGAGTCGGGGGCCTGGACGACCAGTTCGTCGGCGGCCCAGATCGCGTAGCTGGCGACGGCGCCGGGCACGAGTACGCCGTCCTGGTCGCGGCCGATCGCGCGCCAGCCGCCGCGGGTGTGTGCGGTGAAGGCCGCGCGGACGGAGATCCGGTGGTCCAGGGTCTGGTGGAAGGCGGCCGCGCGGACGGTGCCCCAGGGGTCGAGCGGGGTGACCGGGGCGTCCGAGCCGAAGGCCAGCGGCACGCCGGCCCGCAGCAGGGCGGCGAAGGGGTTGAGCCTGGCGGCCCGCTCGGCGCCGAGGCGCTGGACGTACATGCCGTCCGGGCCGCCCCAGGCGGCGTCGAAGGCGGGCTGGACGGAGGCGGTGAGGCCGAGCTCGGCGAAGGCGGCGACGGACTTGTCGTCCAGCGCCTCGGCGTGCTCGACGCGGTGGCGCAGCGCCCGGACCCGCCCGGCGCCGACCCGCTCCCCGGCGGCCCGGACGCCGTCCAGGACGGCGGCCACGGCCGCGTCTCCGATGGCGTGGAAGCCGGCCTGGAGCCCGGCCTCGGTGCAGGCGGCGACGTGGTCGGCGACCTGCTCGGCGGTCAGGTAGGCGGTGCCGGTGTGCTCGGCGTCGGCGTAGGGGGTGTGCAGGCAGGCGGTGTGCGAGCCCAGCGCGCCGTCCGCGAAGAGGTCGCCGCCGGCGCCCACCGCGCCGAGTCGGCGGGCCGTCTCGGCGCCGCCCAACTCGCCCCAGTAGCCGAAGACTTCGGGGCCTTCGCCCTCGGCGGCGAGGGCCAGCAGGGCGGCCAGGTCGGCCTCGGAGGAGATCTCCGGGCCGGCGCACTCGTGCAGCGCGCCGATGCCGAGTTCGGCGGCGCGGGCGAGGGTGGCGCGCTGGGCGCGGCCGCGCTGCTCGGGGGTGAGGTGGGCGAGCGCGGTCCGCCGGACGGCGTGGTGGGCGTCCTTGGTGAGCGGGCCGTCGGCGGTGTGGCCGGGGCGCTCGGCCAGGCCGGGGGCGAGGCTGCGCAGCGCGGTGGTGGCGAGCGCGGAGTGCACGTCGGTGCGGGAGAGGTAGAGCGCGGCGCCGCGGGCGGCGGCGTCGAGTTCGGCGAGCGTGGGCGGGCGGCCCTCGGGCCAGCCGGTCTCGTCCCAGCCGTGGCCGATGAGCACCCCGCCGGGCTCGGGGCGGGCGTCGACGAAGGCGGTGACGGCGGCGAGGGCGGCGGCCAGCGAGGGGCTGCCGGTGAGGTCGAGGCCGGTGAGCGCCAGGCCGGTGGCGGTGGCGTGCACGTGGGCGTCGACGAAGGCGGGGGTGACCAGGGCGCCGTCCAGCTCGACGATCTCGTCGGCTGCGGCGGCGTACGCCTCGGCGGCGCCGTCGCTGCCGACCCAGGCGATGTGCTCGCCCTCGACGAGCATCGCGGTGGCGAAGGGGTCGGCGGGGCTGTAGACGGCGCCGCCGCGCAGCAGGACGGTCCGGGAAGTGCGTTCGGTCATGCCGCTAAGTCTGCACCTGTGGGGTTCGTCCTCAGAGCTTCGGGGGTCGCGCTTCGTAGGGGGTGGAGAGGACGACGGTGGTGCGGGTGGAGACGCCGGCGGCGCTGCGGATGCGGGCGAGCAGGTCCTCCAGGTCGCCGGGGGCGCCGACGCGCACCTTGAGGATGTAGTTCTCGTCGCCGGCGACGCTGTGGCAGGCCTCGATCTCGGGCAGGCCGGCCAGCCGTTCGGGGGTGTCGTCCGGGGCGCTGGGGTCGAAGGGCTTGACCGAGATGAACGCGGTCAGCGCCAGGTCGACGGCGTCGGGGTCGATGATCGCGGTGTAGCCGCGGATCACCCCGCGCTGTTCGAGGCGGCGCACCCGCTGGTGCACCGCCGAGGTGGACAGGCCGGTGGCCTTGCCCAGGTCCGTGTAGCTCATCCGGCCGTCCTCTAGGAGCAGCTGGACGATGCGTTGGTCGAGATCCTCCACAGTGCGCAAACCTACCCGGTCGGGGGCACGGGGGGCGCACGCGGTGTCACATCGGGTGCCCGCAGGTGTCACGCGGGCAAATGCCAGGCGAATGTGGCAGTGGATGTGGCCAAGGACACACCCGGTGCATCACGGTGCACCGGACCGCAGGGTTATGAGCCCGAATCGGAGGGAAGTGCTGGTTGTGGCCCCGGGCGACCACGCCGGGCCCGATCCGAGGGGGATCCTCATGCCGACTGACCAGCGTGCCCTGGGCGCCGACGAGACCGACGATACGACCGGCCGCGACGACCTCGCGGTCGATCACGGCCACGTCCCGGGCATCGACCCGGGCGAGGCCGAGACCTGGGACATCTTCCGGGTGCACTGCCCCGAGTGCCGCCGCCCGATCGCCCTGGTGGCCGACGAGGAGCGGCTGCCGCAGCACGCGCTGCTGCCGACCGCCTGGAACCCCTTCGCCCCCGCGCTGTGCCCGGGTTCGGGCACGCCGACCGACGACCTCGCCGAGGTGGAGACCCCGGAGGACGACCAGCCGGCCGGGCTCGACGCGCTGTTCAGGCTCCCCACCGAACTCGACTGGCGCACCCAGCCGTTCTCGCACGCGGTGGCGCACCGGCCGACGCGGACCGCCGTCGTCGCCCCGGCCGTCCCCGTCATCTCGGCCATCCCCGAGCAGCGCCGCCGCCTGGTCCGGCGCTGACCCGCCAGCCCGCGCAGGCGGGTTGACGCAGAGACGAAGACGCCTCCGGCCGTCACTCCGCACCCTGGAGTGACGGCCGGAGGCCGTTTGTGGGGGGATCAGCCCTTGGTGAGGTGGCGGCCGATCACCAGGCGCTGGATCTGGTTGGTGCCCTCGACGATCTGCAGCACCTTCGCCTCGCGCATGTAGCGCTCGGCCGGGAAGTCCTGCGTGTAGCCGTAGCCGCCGAGCACCTGGACCGCGTCGGTGGTCACCCGCATCACGGCGTCGGTGCAGAACAGCTTGGCCATCGCCGCCTCCTTGGAGAACGGCAGGCCCGCGTCCCGCAGCCGGGCGGCGGACAGGTAGAGCGCCCGCCCGGCCTCGATCTGGGTGGCCATGTCGGCGAGCATGAAGGACAGGCCCTGGAACTCGGCGATCGGGCGGCCGAACTGGCGGCGGGTGCGCGCGTAGTCGACCGCGAGGTCGAGCGCGGCCTGGGCGACGCCGACCGCGCAGGCCGCGATGCCGAGGCGGCCGGAGTCCAGTGCGGCGAGCGCGACCTGGAAGCCCTGGCCCTCCTCGCCGATCAGCCGGTCGCGGGCGACCCGGGCGCCGTCGAAGTGCAGCTGCGCGGTCGGCGAGGAGCGCATGCCCATCTTGTGCTCCGGCGGGGCGGCCGACAGGCCCTGTACGTCGCCCGGGACGAGCAGGCAGCTGATGCCCTTGGAGCCCTCCTCGCCGGTGCGCACCAGGGCGCTGTAGAAGTCCGCCCGGCCGCCGTGGGTGATCCACGCCTTGGTGCCGTTGACCACGTACGCGTCGCCGTCGAGGTCGGCGCGGGTGCGCAGCGCGGCCGCGTCCGAGCCGGACTGCGGTTCGGAGAGGCAGTAGGCGCCGAGCTGCTCGCCGGAGAGCATTCCGGGCAGCCACCGGCCGCGCTGCTCCTCGGTGCCGAAGCCGGCCAGCGCGTGGCAGGAGAGGGTGTGCACGCTCACCCCGAGGCCGACGGCCAGCCAGCCGGCCGCCAGCTCCTCCAGCACCTGCAGGTACACCTCGTAGGGCTGCCCGCCGCCGCCGTACTTCTCGTCGTAGGGGAGGGAGAGCAGGCCGGCCTCGCCGAGGGTGCGGAAGACCTCTCGCGGGAAGCGGCCGGCGGCCTCGTCCTCGGCCGCGCGGGGCTGCAGCTCGCGCTGGACCAGGTCCCGGGTGAGGCTCAGCAGCTCGTGGGCCTCCTCGCTGGGCAGCTGGCGCTCCACGGCTTTCACTGGGGACGGGGTCATGGCGGCGGTCGCCTCCTCGATCGGGCACCGGAGCGTGGTGTGGCTGGTCCGGCGCGGGTGTGGCAGGTCGGCCCGACCGGCACCGGATTACGGTGAACGGCCGTTCACAGGCATGGCGATGCGAGTATGCCGGAAACCCGCGCCGCCGTCACGATCACCCAGGAGTAACTGGACGGACTGGTGGGCTACGGCACCGTAGGGTTGCCGTTGTGGCTGCTTCCCGACCCCTCGCCCCCGCCCTTTCGCCCGTTCCCGGCGACGCGGTGGCCTCGCTCGCGGCGGAGCTGCGCACACTGCCGCCCTCCTGCGGGCCGGTGCGGCTGGTCGCGGTGGACGGGCACGCGGGCTCGGGCAAGACGACCTTCGCCGGGCGGCTGGCGGCGGCGCTCGGCGGGGCGCCGGTGGTCCACCTCGACGACCTGGCCACCCACGCCGAGCCCTTCGGCTGGACCGGGCGGCTGCGCGAACAGGTGCTGGAGCCGCTGGCGGCCGGCCGGGACGGTGCGTACCGGGTGTACGACTGGACGCTGCGCCGCTTCGCGGGCACGGCCGCAGTGCCGGTCGCCCCGGTGGTGCTGGTGGAGGGTGTCGGCGCCGGGCGGCGGGCGGTGCGGCCGTGGCTGGCCCGGGTGATCTGGCTGGAGTTGGACGCCGCCTCGGCCCGGCGGCGCGGCGAGCAGCGGGACGGGCCGGATCTGGCCGAGTTCTGGGCCGGCTGGGCGCGGGCCGAATCGGCGCATTTCGCCGCGGATCCGAGCCGTCCGTTCGCCGGGACGCGGGTCGACGGGGTGACCGGACGAATCACGCCGGGCACCGTGGGTGAACCTTCAACAAGCCCTTGACCTGCACTGTCACCAGGATTTAGGTTCTCCTCAGCCGCCGGAACGGGATGTTCCGGCCGCCTCGGACCCGGCGTCCCCGACTTGTTCCCCCGTGAGCCGGGGGCGCCGTCCGGTCCTTTCCGAATCGCGCTCCCCCGCCGCCGGTCCAGGCCCCCACCCGCTCAACGACCGCTCACACGATCGCATTTGACTCCGTGGGCGCCCTTCCGGATCAGCGCCACGCCGGTACGATTCCTCGCAGGCGCAGATGCGCCCGGGGGCTTTCGACCACCGGCCCGGCTGCACGCAGGCGACCTGCCACCGAGCCCCGGGCCAAGCCGCGGGGGGCGTGAGTGACGACGGTGGACAGTTCGGACAGCAACGCGGGCGGCCCGGACCGGCTCGCCGAACGCGCGTGGCTGCGTGCCATGGACGCGTACACGGCGGGCGCGTACGCCCGTGCCGAGGAGGAGTTCCGCGCGGCCGTCCGGCTGGACCCGGGCATGGCCGACGCCTGGCTCGGCCTGCACGCGCTGCGCAGCGACACCTCGGCGGCGCTGCTGGCCATGTACCGCAACCAGAAGCGGTTCGGCGAGCAGCGGCGGCGCCACCGCCGCCCGCTCAGTTCCTGGTACTGGCTGGGCTGGTGGGTGCAGCCCGTCCTGGAGGACGCCCGCGACCTGGCGCTGGCGCACGCCTCGCACTGGCTGGACGGCCGCCACCTGGCCGAGCTGGACCGGGCGCTGGAACAGTGCCCGGCGCCCAGCGAGGACCCGTCCGCCCAGTTCCTGTACGCCTGCCGGTCCTATCTGCTCAAGGACTGGGAGCAGCTGATCCGGGACACCGACCGGCTGCTGGACGACCCGCTGCTCGGCATCGAGGCCGGGCTGTTCGCCGGCATGGCGCGGGTCCGACTGGACATGTGCGCCCAGGCGCAGGCGCCGCTGGCCGCCTCGCTGGCCCGCTGCCGCTCCGAGCAGCCCCAGCGCAAGGAACTGCGGTACTGGCTGGCCCGGGCGTACGAGGGGGCCGGGCGCAGTGCGGCCGCGCTGCCGCTCTACCGGGCGGTACACCGGGCCGATCCGGTGTTCATGGACACCGCCGCGCGGCTGGCCGCGATCGCGGCGGAGGACGGGTTGGCGGACGACCTGCCGGACGCCCTGCTGGACGGCGGCCTGCCGGCGGGCGGGCGGGCGGCCGGGTACGAGGGCACCGAGCCGGACGAGATGGACGGGACGGACGAGGCGGACTTCCAGGACGGGGCCGGGTACGCCACGGCGGGGGGCTTCGGCGACGCGGCCCCCGGGTTCACCGAGAGCGCCGGGTTCACCGAGGGCGCCGGGTACACCGGCGGGGTCGGATTCGTCGAGGGGGTCGGGTTCCTCACGGGGCCCGGCCCGGGCGACGGCTCCACCGCCGGCCCGGCCCCGCAGGCGGCCGGCGAGCGGTCGGGTTCGCCGGGCGGCTCCGCCGCCCCGCTGCCGGCGCCGGTCCGCGCCGAGGCCCAACCCCGCACCGCGCCGCTGCCCGCCGCCCAACCGGTCGACGACGAGCGCGAGTTGGATGCGGCGCTGGCGGAACTCTCGCTGATGGTGGGCCTGGAGCCGGTCAAGCGCCAGGTGCGGGCGCTGTCGGCGCAGCTGCGGATGTCCAGACTCCGGGCCGCGCAGGGCCTGCCGGTCCAGCCGCCCAAGCGCCACTTCGTCTTCTCCGGCCCCTCCGGCACCGGCAAGACCACCGTGGCCCGGATCCTCGGCCGGGTCTTCCACGCCCTCGGACTGCTCTCCGGCGACCACCTCGTGGAGGCCCAACGGGCCGACCTGGTCGGCGAGTTCCTCGGCCAGACCGCGGTCAAGGCGAACGAGCTGATCGACTCGGCACTGGACGGCGTGCTGTTCATCGACGAGGCGTACAGCCTCTCCAACTCCGGCTACACCAAGGGCGACGCCTACGGCGACGAGGCCCTCCAGGTGCTGCTGAAACGCGCCGAGGACAACCGCGACCGCCTGGTGGTGATCCTGGCCGGCTACCCCGAGGGCATGAACCGGCTGCTCGCCACCAACCCCGGCCTCAACTCCCGCTTCACCACCCGGGTCGACTTCCCCAGCTACCGCCCGAACGAGCTGACCGCGATCGGCGCCGCGCTGGCCGGCCGGGACGGCGACGGCTGGGACGAGGACGCGGCCGAGGAACTGGCCAGCATCTGCACCCACGTGGTCCGCGAGGGCTGGATCGACGAACTCGGGAACGGCCGGTTCATCCGCACCCTGTACGAGAAGTCCTGCGCCTACCGGGACCTGCGGCTCTCGCTGCTGCGCGAGCCGCCGGGCCGCGAGGACCTGGCGACGCTGCGCCTGCCCGACCTCGTCCAGGCCTACGGGGAGCTGATCGACGGCCGCGGCTGAGACCAGCTCCCCGGGATCGCGCCGGGCTCAGCCCCGGAGCAGCTCGGCCTCGCGCTCGGGGTCGAGGCCGACCTTCGGCCGGTCGGCGCGCTGCGGGGCGACGCCGCCGACCGACCGCAGCCAGGCCCAGGTGTCCTCGACCGTCTCGCCCACCGGCCGGCAGCGCAGCCCGGCGGCGACCGCCCGGTCCACGGACGCGCCGTGCAGGAAGTCGTTCAGCTCGCCGGGCGCCAGCCAGATCGGCAGCTCCGTCCAGGGCTCGACGCCGGCCGCCAGGATGCGCTCGGGGTCGGTCCAGCGCAGGTCCGCGTCCGAGCCGGTGACCCGCACGCAGGCCTCCAGCAGCTCGCCCATCGTGGTGTGGCCCGCCGGGCTGACCACGTTGCACGCGCCGCCGAACCGGGCCGCCGCCGCGTCCAGCAGCCAGCCCGCGAGGTCGCGGACGTCGATGTACTGCAGCGGCAGGTCGTACGGACCGGGGGCGAGCACCGGGCCGCCCCGGGCGATCCGGTTCAGCCACCAGGGCAGCCGGCCGATGTTCTCGTGCGGGCCGAGGATCAGCCCGGCCCGGGCGAGCAGGGCCCGCCCGCCGAACTCCGCCTCCAGGGCCAGTTCGGCCCCGCGCTTGGCCTCGGCGTAGGGCACCTCGCCCTCGGCGTCCGGGGACGACCCGACCACCTTCGCCGACTCGTCCGCCCCGCGCGCCAGCGGGTAGTCGTACACCGACCGGCTGGAGACGTACCCGTAGTGGCCGACCCGGCCGGCCAGCAGCCGGGCGCTGTCGCGCACCGCCGTCGGGGCTCCGGACCAGGTGTCCACCACCGCGTCCCACTCCCCCGCGGCCAGCGCCGCCAGCCCGCCCTCGGCGGTGCGGTCGCCCAGCAGTGCGGTCACGCCCGCGGGCGCGGGCTGCGTACCGCGGTTGAGGGCCGTCACCTCCCATCCCCTGGCCAGCGCCTCCTCGGCGACGACCCGTCCGACGAAATTCGTTCCACCCAGCAGGAGAAGCCTCATGCCGACCACCCTGCGCCCAGGGTGGTCGGCATGGGAACGGCTGCACGCTGAGAGCAGAATCGCCCGCAGCGGACACGCCGTCAGCGAAAGGGGGAACCTCAGGCGGCGGAGCGGTGGTCCGGGTCGTGCATCTCGCCGACCAGTTCCTCCAGCACGTCCTCCAGCATGACCACACCGAGCGTGCGGCCGTCCTGGTCCAGCACCGCGGCCAGGTGGCAGGTCGCCCGGCGCATCGCGCCGAGCGCGTCGTCCAGCGGGAGGCTGCCGCGCAGCACCGTGATCGGACGCCACAGCCGGGCCGGGACGGGCGCGGACGGGTCCTCCACGTCGAGGATGTCCTTGAGGTGCAGGTAGCCCAGGTAGCCGTGGCCGGCCGGGTCGCCGTCGGTGACCGGGAAGCGCGAGAAGCCGGTGCGCAGGGCGAGCTCCTCGACCTCCGCGGCGGTCACCTTGGTGTCCACGGTGACGAGCTGCTCGGGCTTGAGCAGCACCTCGGTGACCGGGCGGTGGCCCAGCTCCAGGGCGTCCTCCAGACGCTCCTGGCGGCCCTCGTCGAGCAGGCCGGCGTCCCGGGAGTCGACCAGCAGGTACATCAGCTGCTCGGTGGTGAACACCGACTCGACCTCGTCCTTGGACTCGACCCGGAACAGCCGCAGCACACCGTTGGCGATGGCGTTCAGCAGGCTGATCACCGGGGCCAGCCAGCGGGCCAGCCGGTCCAGCGGCGGGCCGAGCCAGAGCGCGGCCTTCTCCGGACCCGCCATGGCCATGTTCTTGGGCACCATCTCGCCGATCACCATGTGCAGGAAGACCACGACGGCCAGCGAGATGCCGTACGAGAGCGGGTGCATCAGACCGGACGGGACGCCGATCGCGTGGAACGGGCCCTCCAGCAGACTGGCGATGGTCGGCTCGGCCAGGGCGCCGAGGCCCAGCGAACAGACGGTGATGCCGAGCTGGGCGGCGGCCAGCATCGCGGACACGTTGGACAGCGCGTGCAGCACGGTGCGGGCACGCTTGTGGCCGGCCTCGGCGAGCGGCTCGATCTGGCTGCGGCGCACCGAGACGACGGCGAACTCGGCGCCGACGAAGAAGGCGTTCCCGAGCAGGAGCAGGACGGCGACGGCCAGTTGGAGCGCGGTCATCGGGCATTCTCCTGGTCGTCTCCGAAGGAGGCCGGCGCGCTGGTGCGCTCGACCCGGACCTGGCTGGTGCGGTGCCGGTCGACACCCGTCACGGTGAAGCGCCAGCCCGGCAGCTCCGCCTGCTCGCCGACCTCGGGCAGCTTGCCGAGCAGGTCGGCGACCAGGCCGGCCAGCGTCTCGTACGGGCCGTCCGGGGCGATCAGGCCGATCGCCTCCAGCTGGTCGATCCGGGCGCGGCCCTCGGCCTCCCAAGCCGGCAGGCCGTTCACCGGGGGCAGCGGGAGCAGCTCGGGGCGGTCGGCGGGGTCGTGCTCGTCCTGCACCTCGCCGACGATCTCCTCGACGATGTCCTCGACGGTGACGACGCCGGCGGTGCCGCCGTACTCGTCGACCACGATGGCCATCGGCTGGAGGCGGCGCAGCTGGTCGAGCAGCCGCTCGGCGGGCAGGGTCTCGGGCACCAGCAGCGGCGGCGAGGTGAGCTCGCCCACCCGGACCAGGCCGCGCCGGGCGGCCGGGACGGCGAGGGCGTCCTTGAGGGTCACGATGCCGGTGACCTCGTCCAGGCTGTGGGTGTAGACCGGGAAGCGGGACAGGCCGGTGGCCCGGGTCAGGTTGACCACGTCGGAGGCGGTGGCGTCGCTCTGGAGGGAGGCGACGTCGATCCGCGGGGTCATCACGGACTCGGCGGTCAGCTCGCCCAGGCCCAGGGTGCGGACGAACAGGGTCGCCGACTCCTCGTCTATCGCGCCGGCCTTGGCCGAGTGGCGGGCCAGTGAGACCAGTTCGGCCGGGGTCCGGGCGTGGTCCAGCTCCTCCTGCGGCTCGACGCCGAAGGCGCGGACCGTCCGGTCGGCCGCCCCGTTGAGGAAGCTGATCAGCGGGCGGCAGGCGAAGGAGAAGGCCATGTGCGGGGCGGCGACCGCGCGGGCCACCTGGAGCGGGCGGGAGATCGCCCAGTTCTTCGGGACCAGCTCGCCGATCACCATCTGCACCACGGTGGCGAGCACCATGCCGACGACCACGGCGACGCCGCGGGCGGCCGACTCGGGCACGCCGATCCCGGTCATGACGGGGCTGAGCAGGGTGGACAGCGCAGGCTCGGCGAGCATGCCGACCACCAGCGAGGTGACGGTGATGCCGAGCTGGGCGCCGGAGAGTTCGAACGAGAGGTGCCGCAGGGCCCGGGAGACGCGGACGGACTTGGCGTCGCCGGCCCCGGCGGAGCGTTCGACCGCCCCGCGCTCGACGGTCACGAAGGCGAACTCGGCGGCCACGAACAGGCCGTTGGCGAGGATCAGCAGGAGGGCTGCGAGCAACAGCAGCCAGGCGGTGATCACAGTGCCGCCTGCCTTCCGCTGACAGGAAGGTGGGCGGCGCAGGTACTACCGGACGGATCGTCCATCGAGGGGGGAAGTCACTCCTCAAGTCGTCTTTCGGGCAGGACGGAAGTTTTGCCCTGCTTTTACCAGCGTAGACCATAGCCGGACGATGGTAGGAAGAGTGTTCGGACCCGCCGGGCCGAGGATTCGCAGGCCCGGCGGGTCCCGGAGCGGTGTCGGCGGGGTGTCGGCGGGCGGGCGGTGCCGGTGCGAACGGGCGGGCGCCGACCGGCGGCGGCGGTGCGGGGCTCAGGCCCTGGCGTGGTGCTCGACCAGGTCGCGCAGGGCACGGGCCTGCGCGATCGCCTGGTCCTTGCCGACACCGGACTGGATGCCGACCGCGGCGAGCGAGGTGCCGTCGGCCAGGTCGAGGGTGGCCCACGGGTCGCCCTGGCGGAAGTTGACCCGGACGATCTCGGCCCAGGTGAGCCGGCGGCTGCGGACGAAGTTGACCACCGTCACGCCCTGCGCGTCGGCGCTCACCCGGGGGCGGGCCAGCATCAGGCCCACGCACGCGAACAGCACGCCGCTGCCCGCCATCATGATCCGGTCGTTGAGCTGCCAGTTCTCCGGGAGCACCACGGCCATCACGGCGAACAGCACCACCAGCAGCGCGCAGACCGGCAGCAGCACGGCGCGGGTGCGGCGCGGCGCCCAGGTGACGGGGAACTCGACGGGCGGCGTGGACACGTGGGGTCTCCGGTGGGGTGGTTCGGGGGAACGGTCGTTCCCGGGAACGACGGTTCCGGGCAACGGACGGATCCAGACGAAGGGCGGGGACGCCGGTCAGCGTCCCCGCCCCATTCAACCGTTCCTTACCCGCACCACGGCGGGCGAGGTCGCCGCCGCGCCGGTCAGAGGCGGCAGGCGTGGATGTTGGTGACCAGGATGGCCCGGGCGCCGATGGCCCACAGGTCGTCCATGATCTGCTGGGCCTCCTTGCGGAGCACCATCGAGCGCACCGCCACCCAGCCCTCGGTGTGCAGCGGGGAGACGGTCGGCGACTCCAGGCCGGGGGTGAGCGCCACGGCGGCGCCGACCTTCTCGGCGCGGATGTCGTAGTCCATCAGCACGTAGCGGCGGGCCACCAGCACGCCCTGGAGGCGGCGCAGGAACTGGTCCACCCGGGTGTCCTCGCCCGCGCCCTTGGGGCGGATCACCACGGCGTCCGAGATCAGGATCGGCTCGCCGAACACCTCCAGGCCGGCGTTGCGCAGGCTGGTGCCGGTCTCCACCACGTCGGCGATCACGTCGGCGACGCCCAGCTGCACCGCGGTCTCCACCGCGCCGTCCAGCTTGGTGACGGTCGCCTTCACGCCGTGGTCGGCGAGGTGCTGCTCGACCAGGCCGGTGTAGGAGGTCGCGATCCGCAGGCCCTCCAGGCCCTTGACGTCCTCGACGGCGACGCCTTCGGGGCGGGCGAAGCGGAAGGTCGACGCGGCGAAGCCGAGCGCGAGCACCTCCTCGGCGTTGGAGTGCGAGTCCAGCAGCAGGTCACGGCCGGTGATGCCGATGTCCAGGCGGCCGGAGCCGACGTAGACGGCGATGTCGCGCGGGCGCAGGAAGAAGAACTCGACCTCGTTGTTCGGGTCGACGAGGACGAGCTCCTTGGGGTCCTTCCGCTGGCGGTAGCCGGCCTCATGGAGCATCTCCGCCGCGGGACCCGAGAGCGAACCCTTGTTGGGGACGGCGATGCGCAGCATGGGAGGTTGGTTCCTTACCTGTGGGGAGGGGCGTGCGGTTCGGGTTTAGAGGTACTTGTAGACGTCGTCGAGCGTCAGCCCGCGGGCGATCATCATCACCTGAACGTGGTACAGGAGCTGTGAGATCTCCTCGGCGGTCTGCTCGTCCGTCTGGAACTCGGCGGCCATCCAGACTTCGGCGGCCTCCTCGACGACCTTCTTGCCGATCGCATGGACGCCCTGCTGGGCGAGCTGCGCGGTACGGGAGGACGAGGGGTCGCCGGTGGCGGCCTTCTGCTGGAGCTCGGCGAAGAGCTCCTCGAATGTCTTCGAAGCCATGATGGGACTCACCTTACGGCGTGCGGGCTGACCGGCGGTAAACGGTCCCGGACCGTGGACAGTCCGTTGGACGTCCACGGTCCGGGTCGGGGCGGTGCGCTCAGAGCGCGGCGCGCAGCACCGCGGCGGTCGCGACGGCGGCGGTGACGGCCTCGTGGCCCTTGTCCTCCGCGGAGCCGGGCAGGCCCGCGCGGTCGAGCGCCTGCTCCTCGTTGTCGCAGGTCAGCACGCCGAAGCCGACCGGGACGCCGGTGTCGACGCTCACCTGGGTGAGGCCGGCGGTGGCCGCCTGGCAGACGTAGTCGAAGTGCGGGGTGCCGCCGCGGATCACCACGCCGAGGGCGACGACCGCGTCGTAGCCGTGGTCGGCGAGGCGCTTGGCGGCGACCGGCAGCTCGAAGGTACCGGGGACGCGCAGCACGGTCGGCTCGGTGACGCCCAGCTCCTTGAGCGCCCGGTGGGCGCCGTCCAGCAGGCCGTTCATCACAACGTCGTGCCACTGGGCGGCGACGACGGCGACCTTGAGGTCGGCGGCGCCGTCGATGGTCAGCTCGGGGGCTCCGTGGCCGCTCATGTTCGTTCTTCCTGTCCGTCGTCATGGGGTGCGTGGTGCGTGGTGCGTGGTGCGTGGGCGCGGTGCGTGGGGCACGGGGCGGGTTCAGGAGTCGAGGCCGGGCAGGTCGTGGCCCATCCGGTCGCGCTTGGTGCGCAGGTAGCGCAGGTTGTGCTCACCCGGCGCGATCTCGACCGCTTCGCGCCCCTTGACCTTGAGGCCGTGCTCGGTGAGCGCGGTGAGCTTCTCCGGGTTGTTGGTGAGCAGGATGAGCGAGCGGACCCCGAGGTCCACCAGCATCTGCGCCGCGATGCTGTAGTCGCGGGCGTCGGCCGGCAGGCCGAGGTCGAGGTTGGCGTCGACGGTGTCGCGCCCCTGCTCCTGGAGTTCGTAGGCGCGCAGCTTGTGGGCCAGGCCGATCCCCCGGCCCTCGTGGCCGCGCAGGTAGAGCACCACGCCGCGGCCGGACTCGGCGACCTTGTGCAGCGAGGCCTCCAGCTGGGGGCCGCAGTCGCAGCGCAGCGAGCCGAAGACGTCGCCGGTCAGGCACTCGGAGTGGACCCGGACCACGACGTCCTCGCCCTCGGGCAGCCGGCCGTCGGCGCCGAGGCCGCCGGCCACCAGCGCGATGTGCTCGACGCCGTCGATGGTGCCCTTGTAGCCGACGGCGGTGAACTCGCCGTGTGCGGTGGGCAGGGCGGTCACGGCGGCCCGGTCGACGTGCAGCTCGGTGCGGCGGCGGTAGGCGATCAGGTCCTCGATGGAGATGATCGCGAGGCCGTGCTCGCGGGCGAAGGCGACCAGCTCGGGCAGCCGGGCCATGGTGCCGTCGTCGTTGACCACCTCGGCGATCGCACCGGCCGGCGGCAGCCCGGCGAGCCGGGCCAGGTCGACGGCGGCCTCGGTGTGGCCGGGGCGCACCAGCACGCCGCCCTCGACCGCGCGCAGCGGGAACACGTGCCCGGGGCGGGTGAGGTCGCCCGGCTCGGTGCCGGGCGAGGACAGCAGCCGGACGGTGCGGGCGCGGTCGGCGGCGGAGATGCCGGTGTCGACCCCCTCCCGGGCGTCCACCGAGACGGTGTACGCGGTGCCCTTGCGGTCCTCGTTGACCTGGGTCATCGGCGGCAGCTTGAGCCGGTCCAGCTCCTCGCCGGTCAGCGGGGCGCAGATCACGCCGGAGCTGTAGCGGATGGTGAAGGCCATCAGCTCCGGGGTGGCGGCGGAGGCGGCGAAGACGATGTCGCCCTCGTTCTCGCGGTCCTCGTCGTCGACCACGATCACGGCGCGGCCGAGGGCGATGTCGGCGATCGCGCGCTCGACCGGGTCGAGGACGAGTTCGGGTGCCACCTCGCGGTCGCGGTCGGCGGTGTGGTTCTCGGTCATACCGTGGCTCCCTGCGGGACGTTGGCGGAGTTGACGCGCGGCTCACGGCTGCTCAGCCACCACGAGCGCAGGCCGAGCAGCACCAGGACGAAGTAGATCGAGTAGGTGAGGCCGGAGAAGGGGTAGCCGTTGTTGAAGGCGAGCGGGACGCCGACCACGTCGACGGCGATCCAGGCGAACCAGAACTCCAGCCAGCCACGGGCCTGGGCGACCATCGCGGCCAGCGTGCCGACGAAGATGTAGGCGTCCGACCAGGGGCTCCAGGACAGGCTGGGGTGGGCCGTGAACAGCCAGGCCAGCGCGACGGTGCCGGCCGCGGTGCCGACCACCAGGGCGGCCCGCTCGGGCCAGGTGGCGAAGCGGACGGCGATCGTGCCGGTGTCCCGGCGGCCCCGCCGCCACTGGGCCCAGCCCCAGGCGGCGGCGACGAGCACGATCAGCTGCTTGCCGATCAGGCCGGGGACGTGGCCCCCGAGGTAGGCGGCGATCAGCACGGCGCCGGACAGGAGTTGGAGCGGCCAGCTCCACACCGAGCGGCGCCAGCCGAAGGCCAGCCCGGCCAGGCCGAGCAGGTTGCCGAACATGTCGGCCCACTTCACGTGCTCGCCGAAGACGGTGAACGCTTCTCCGCTGAGCCAGTTCACTTGGACTCTCCGGCGATCGTCGGGGGAAGGGTGCGGGAGTCGAGCAGTCGCTCGACGTACTTGGCGAGCACGTCCACTTCGAGGTTGACGCTCTCGCCGACGGCCTTGGCGCCGAGCGAGGTCAGCGCGAGGGTCGTGGGGATGAGGCTGACGGTGAAGCTGTCCCGGGCGGCCTCCACCACGGTGAGGCTGACGCCGTCGACCGTGATCGAGCCCTTCTCCACCAGGTAGCGGGAGATGGTGCCGGGCAGCGAGAAGCGCAGCACCTCCCAGCGCAGGTCGCCGGCCGCGTCGCGCTCGCCGGGCTCGCGGCCCAACAGCGTGCCGGTGGCGTCGACATGGCCCTGGACGAGGTGGCCGCCGAGCCGGTCGCCGAGCGCCATGGCGCGCTCCAGGTTGACCCGGGAGCCGGGCTTCAACTCGCCGAGGCTGGAGCGGTGCAGCGTCTCGGCCATCACGTCGGCGCTGAACTCGCCCGTATCGGCCGCCAGTTGGTCCGGGCTGTCGACGACGGTCAGGCAGACGCCGTTGACCGCGATGGAGTCGCCGTGCCGCGCACCCGTACAGACCACCGGGCCGCGCAGGCGGATTCGCGAGGAGTCGCCGATCTCCTCGATCGACACGACCTCGCCGAGCTCTTCGATGATGCCGGTGAACACCCGGGTTCTCCTCGCGCTTGGGGGCGCGGACTCCGGGGCGACATGGGAGATGACACGGACGGGCAACGGCGCGCGAGCCGACGGCACGACCCGTCGCCGGGATGCCGAGGCCGCCGGGAGATCGCTCGCCCGGCCCGGGAGACACCTCTCCCGCCGTTCACCTGGCCGTGGTCCACCGGGGGACCACGGATACTGCTCTTCGTCCGCCCGCGCACGCCTCCCATCCGGACTTTAACCGTCGGTCCAGGAATTTCACCTGGTCAACCGGCCGCTGGCTGCGGACGGGTCGCGGACTGTAACCGCCGGTTCGGATTTTCACCGACCCCGGAGTGCGCTGAACGTCACTGCTGTTGGGGTCATTCTGCCACGACGCGCGCAAGGCCAGGGAGAGCCTTCCGCTGTGGCCTGTTTCACGCGGATGCGGGGAATGTGCGGCCGGGTGGTAGGTGACGCCCGCAACGTGGCGGTCGCCTACGGAGGGTGGCAGGCACGTACGGAGGGTAGTGGGTGCGGCCGGAGCGCGGCGGGTGCGGTCAGAGCGTGGCGGGTGCGGCGATCGACGTGAAGTGGGTGACCACCGGCGGGTGCGCGAGGTAGCACAGCTCGCCCTCCGACCAGACCGGCCGGATCCTCCACATCGGCCCCGCGTACCCGCGCAGAGCCGCCTCGTCGCGCCAGCGGCTCACCACGAGCACCCGGTGTCCGTCCTCAGTCACCGAGCGCAGCAGTTCGCCGCCCAGGCAACCGTCGGTCCGCCCGAGCTGCGGGATCACCTGGGTTGTCAGCAGCACACAGAATTCCTCGATGCGACCGGCCAGGACCTGCCCGGCCCAGATCCTCACGATCACGACCACCACCTCCGAGCGGAGCGCCTGGCCCCATTATCAGCGCAAAACCGCTGGTGGGGAGGGGTGGCGGGGAAGCTTTACCGAGCGGTGCACCGCCCGGCGGCCAGGCGCTCCGGGAAGGGGCTCGGCTAGATTTCCGGTATGACCAGCACACCGGAATCTGTCATTGCGTCAACCACCGCTCCGGACATGCCGGGCAGCCTGTTCGCCGCCCTCAGCGCAGGGGCGCTGACCGACCCGGCGCAGCTGCGCGAGATCTACGAGCAGCCCGGCGAGCACGCGCGCCGCAAGCAGGTCGACCACCTGCACGAGGTCGCGCGGCGGCTGATCGCCTGCTCCTCGCTGGTGTTCGTGGCGAGCTCGGACGCCGCCGGGCGCTGCGACGTCTCCCCGCGCGGCGGGCCGGCCGGGGTGGTCTCCGTCCTCGACGAGCACACCCTGGCCATCCCGGACGCCACCGGCAACAAGCGGTTGGACACCCTGCACAACATCCTGGAGAACGGCCGGGTCGGGCTGCTCTTCGTCGTCCCGGGCCGGGACACCACGCTGCGGGTCAACGGGCGGGCCTGCGTCTCCACCGACCCGGAGCTGCTGCGACAGCTGACCGCCGTCGGCAAGCCCCCGCGCAGCGCGATCGTGGTGGCCGTCGAGGAGGTGTACGCGCACTGCCCGAAGGCCTTCCTGCGCGGCTCGGCATGGAAGCCGGAGAACTGGCCGGCCAAGGACGCGCAGCCGACCTCGGCCGAGATCACCCTCTCGCACCTGCGGGACGAGTCGCTGACCGTCGAGATGATCGAGCAGACCGAGCGGGAGGCGCTGCTCTACCGCTACGAGTGACGAACGGTGCAGGCGGGCGCGGCGCGCCCGGTGCTCGGCGCCCGGTGCTCGGCGTGCTCAGGCGGCCTTGGGCACGTCCACCACCGGCGCGTCGCTGGCCGCCCGCTGGACGGCCTCGACGCCCTTGTGGGCGGCCTCCTTGCTGGAGTAGCCCTGGCCGGTGGCGACGATCTCGCCGTTGCCCGCCTTGAGCCGGAACCGGTACTTGCCGCCGGCGTCCTCGTAGACCTCGAACTTGCCCGCCATCGGGCCACCTCCTCGTACGGCGCGCGGCGCGCCTCTGGTCGACCCCCTCCAGCACCGTGCGCCCCCCGACCGGGCGGCCGCACCTGCTCGGCCGCCGGACGGGTGACGCCCCGGAACCGCGCGATCGCGGAGGTGCCGGGGCGGCCGCCGGTGGTTTGAATGGACGGATGGACTGCGTGTTCTGTGCGGTGGTGGCGGGCGAGGAACCCGCGCACCGGGTGCTGGACGACGAGGCGGCGGTGGCCTTCCTGGACCGGCGGCCGCTGTTCCCCGGCCACGTGCTGGTCGTCCCGCGCGCCCACCGCCGCACCCTGGCGGACCTGCCGGCCGCCGAGGTGGGGCCGTTCTTCCTCCAGGTGCAGCGGGTGGCCGCCGCGGTGGAGCGCGGATTGGGCGCGGCGGGCAGCTTCGTGGCGGCGAACAACCGGATCAGCCAGTCGGTGCCGCACCTGCACGTCCACGTGGTGCCGCGCAATCCGAAGGACGGGCTGCGCGGCTTCTTCTGGCCGCGGGGGAAGTACCCGGACGAGGCGGAGGCGGCGGAGGTCGCGGCCCGGCTGCGGGCGGCGCTCGGCGGCTGAAGGGGCGGCTCGGGGACAGAGGGGACAGAGGGGACAGAGGGGACAGAGGGGGCGCTTGGGGGCCGAGGGGGGGCGCTCGGCGGCTGAGGGGGGCTCGCGGGGGCGCCGGGGGGCGTGCGCGCCGCATTTGTGAGCCGGTTTCACCCACTCTCTTGACAGGTATAGAACACTCCGCTTGAGTCGCCTTCACGGCCCCGCACCGGCCCACACCCCGGTCGGCCGCCTCCCCTGGCGCACCCCCGCACGAGGCCCGGCTCCCCTGCCCCGCTCAAGTCCCTGTCACGACGACGTGCGGCCCCCACCGCACAAGGGGTGATGACGTGTCAATGAAACGCCTGCTCGCGCTGCTCTCCGCCGTGGTCACGGCGCTGGCGGTCGCGGTGCTCCTCCCCGCCTCCGCCAGCGCCGCCGCCTGCGGCACACCGTGGAGCGCGGCCACCGCCTACACCGGCGGCGCGGCCGTCTCGTACAACGGGCACAACTGGAACGCCAAGTGGTGGACCCAGAACGAGCCCCCGAGCACCGGCGGCACCGGGGTCTGGGCCGACCAGGGCTCCTGCGGCGGGTCCACCGACCCGACGCCGACCCCGACGTCCGGCACCTGCAACTACCCCGCCTGGGTCGCCGGCCGCGCCTACGTCGCCGGCGACATCGTCCGGTACACCAACGGCGGCTACTACCGCGCCACCCACGACAACCCGGGCTACGACCCGGTCATCAGCACCTGGTACTGGGAGCCGTACGGCTGCGGCTCGACCCAGCCGCCCAACCCGGGCGGATTCCCGGTCAGCCAGGCCCAGTTCGACCAGATGTTCCCGGGCCGGAACTCCTTCTACACCTACCAGGGCCTGCTCGACGCGCTCGGCGCCTACCCCGGCTTCGCGGCCACCGGCAGCGACACCGTGCGCCGGCAGGAGGCCGCCGCGTTCCTCGCCAACGTCAGCCACGAGACCGGCGGACTGGTGTACGTGGTCGAGCAGAACACCGCCAACTACCCGCACTACTGCGACACCTCGCAGCCGTACGGGTGCCCGGCCGGGCAGGCCGCCTACTACGGGCGCGGGCCGATCCAGCTGAGCTGGAACTTCAACTACAAGGCCGCCGGCGACGCGCTCGGCATCGACCTGCTGAACAATCCGAACCTGGTGCAGACCGACCCGGCGGTGGCCTGGAAGACCGGCCTCTGGTACTGGAACACCCAGAACGGGCCGGGCACCATGACCGCGCACAACGCCATGGTCAACGGGTACGGCTTCGGTGAGACGATCCGCAGCATCAACGGCTCACTGGAGTGCAACGGCAACAACACCGCCCAGATGCAGCACCGGATCAGCCTGTACCAGAGCTTCGTCCAGATCCTCGGCACCGTCCCCGGGGGCAACCTGAGCTGCTGACGGCTCGCCCCCGCCCCACCACGCGCCCCGCTACGCCCGGACCGGTCATCACACCGTGGTGCCCGTACGCTGCCGAGCGTAGCGGGGCGTACTCATGTGGGGGCGCACTCCTGCGGGAGCAGCGGAGGCCGGCTGAAATCGTCGTTCCGGCGGACGACTTCGCAGGTCGCGGACCCCCAGGGCGTGTCTTCGAACCCCCGCCTGCGCGCCGACGCCGGAGCACGCACCTCGCCGCGTTGTCGTCAGTCGCCAATGCTCCGCAGTGGCTCCCTCCTCCGCCTTGCGATGCACGCACCCCAACGCCGCCACGCCCGCCCTCCGGGCGGACGACGGGGGTTCGAAGACACGCCCTACGCTCAAGGCATGAACGAACTCGCCAGCCTCGTGCAACAGACCGCCGACCGGCTCGCAGGCCAGCACGTCGGTGCGGTGGTCGCCGGGCTGGCCGGCGGCGCCGTGGAGATCCGCGGCGCCGGGCGGACCGGTCCGGGCGGCGCCGTGCCCGGGCCGCACACCCTGTTCGAAGTCGGTTCCGTCACCAAGGTGTTCACCTCGCTCGTCCTCGCGCGGCTGGTGCTCGCCGAATCCGGCGGGGCCGCCACCGGGCTCGACGAACCGCTCGCCGACGTGCTCGCCGACGTACGGCCCGGCGGTGTCGCCGTCCCGGCCAGGGGCGGGCAGCCGATCACCCTGCGGCACCTCGCCACCCACACCTCCGGGCTTCCCCGGCTGCCCCGGGGCCTGCTGGCGACGGCACTGCTCAATCCCAACAAGCCCGATCCGTACGCCCGTTGCAGCACCGAGTACGTCCTCGCCGGGCTGGCCCGGACGAGACTGCGGGCCAGACCCGGGCGTGGCTTCCGCTACTCCAACCTCGGCGCCGGGCTGCTCGGCCTGGCCCTCGCCCACCGGGCCGGCACCGGCTACGAGGAGCTGGTGGCGCGTGAGATATGCGAGCCGCTGGGACTGGTGGACACCCACGTGCGCTCGGGCCGGGAGCAGTCCGGGCGGCTGGCGCACGGGCACACCTCCGGCGGGCGGCCCGTGCCGTACTGGGACTTCGCGGACGTCCCCGGTATGGGCGGGCTCCGGTCGACCGCCTCCGACCTGGCGATACTCCTGCGGGCCCAGCTGGCCGCCGACCGCGAGCCGGACGCGCCGCTGGCGCCCGCGATCACCCTCACCCGGGCGGCCCGGCACCGGGTCAACCCGTTCGCCTGGATGCACCTGGGGTGGCTCGGCCACCGCCTGCACACCCAGCAGGGCGGCCACCTGCAGATCTGGCACAACGGCGGCACGGGCGGGTTCCGCTCCTTCGTGGCCTTCGATCCGGAGAAGCAGGTGGGGGTGGCGGTGCTGGTCAACACCCGCCGCTCCGCCGATCCGGCCGGGACGGCCCTGCTGCGCACCCTGCAGAACGAGTACGCGACAGCGAGCTGAGGCCGGGGCGAGGCGGTGAGCGGGCCCGGCGGCGGACCGGGTGCGGCCGTCGGCGGAGCGAGGTGGAGGATGGGGTGAGGTCGTTTCAGGGCCAAGAGGTACGAATTGGCCCTGTTCGAGGGCGCGGCGGTCGGTCGATGCTGAGGATCTGACAGTCGTGGTTCCGGTTGTGGTGTTCGCTCAGCGGGAGGTGGCCGAGGTGGCGGTGGTGTGGCCCTTGTCGCGGGCTCGGTCGGTCGCGGGCGGCGACGGGCTGCTCGGCCGGGCAGTGCGGGTGTACCGGCGGTTCCGGCCGCTGCCGTGGCGGACGCGGGCCTGGCTGGACGCGGCGGCGGCCGCCGTCGCCGGGGCGGCCTGGCTGGCGAGCGGGGAGTGGTGGCCCGCGCCCGTGGTGGCCGCGGCGGCGATCACGGCCGCGAGCGGGTACGGGCGGCTGCGGCCGGCGCCGGGCCTGCGGGCCGTCCGGGTGCACGAGCGCGGGCTGGTGCTGGTCGGGGCGGACGGCGCGGAGCGGCCCCTGCCGTGGAGTGCGGTGGAGGCCACCGAGTACTCCCCCGGCGGGCGGCACGGGGTGGGCGAGCAGGGCCGGATCTGGCTGGTCGGCGCGGACGAACCGCTGGCACTGGCGCAGCTGCGGCGGCTGGACGAGCTGTTCCGGGAGCTCGACGAGCGGCTCCGCCCGACCCTCCGGGCCGCGCTGCACGAGGCGTTGCGCACGGAGGGCGGCGTCCGGTTCGCCCGGGGGCGGCTGACGCTGACGGCCGGCGGGCTGGTGCACCGGCCGCCGCACCCGCTCGCCGCGACGGAGGCGTTCCGGTGGGCGGAGGTGCAGTCCGCGCGGGCCTCGGATCTCGGGGAGCTGGAGATCCGGACGCACTCGGCCGGCCTGCCACTCACCCTCCCGGTGCCGAACGCCGGTGCGGCGGCGGCCTTCGTCGAGGAGGTCCGGGCCCGGAGCCTCTGACCGGCGGACGATTGAAGGGGTGGATTCCCGAACCCACTGCTCTGCAGTGAGCTCGGCTCCTCAACCGACCCCGGCCTGGTCCGACCTGGTCCGACCGGCGTCCATTCGGCCGACCCCTAAGGGTCCCTGCCTGCACATCCCGGAAGGGATCTCTACGCCGCTGAGGGGACGTCAACTTCCGCTCCCCCGGCCTACCGTCCCTCACATGGACCGACTTCGCACCACCGCCGCCGCGGCAGCCCTGCTGCTCGCCCTGCCGCTGTCCGTCGCCGCCGCCGCTCCGGCCCTGGCCGCGCCCGCCGCCCCGGCGAACGCCTCCGCCTCCGCTCCCGCCCCGACCGCCGTCCACGTCGACCTGCCGCGCCCGACCGGCCCGTACGCGGTCGGGCAGGAGATCCTGCACCTGGTGGACCAGGACCGCCCGGATCCGTGGGTCCCCTCCGCCGGTCCGCGCCAGCTGATGGTGTCGATGTACTACCCCGCGAAGGCCGGGACGGGCAGCGCGGCCCCGTACATGACCCCTGCGGCCGCCCGGATGCTGCTGGACGGGAAGCTCCCGGGCAACACCATCCCGACCGAGACGGTCACCGGCACCCGGACCTGGGCGAAGTCCGACGCGCGCCCGCAGGGCGGCCACTTCCCGATGGTGGTGCTGTCGCCGGGCTTCACCATGCCGCGGGCCTCGCTGAGCAGCCTCGCCGAGGACCTGACCAGCCGCGGGTACGTCGTCGCGCTGATCGACCACACCTACGAGAACACCGGGACGACGTTCCCCGACGGGCAGACCCTCCCGTGCCTGCTGTGCAACAAGCTGACGACCCCGGAGTCCTGGGCGGCCGTGGACAACAGCCGGGCGAAGGACGTCTCCTTCGTCATCGACCAGCTGACCGCCCGCCCCCACCCGGCCTGGCGCTACGCCCGCATGATCGACCGCGACCGGATCGGGATGGCCGGGCACTCGGCCGGCGGCGCCTCGACCGTCCCGTCCCTGCTCACCGACGACCGGATCCGGGCCGGGGTGGACCTGGACGGCACCATGGACGTCACCGTCCCCGCCTCCGGGATCGGCGGCAAGCCCTTCCTGATGATCGGCCACCCGCTGCCCGACGGCGCCGAGGACAGCAGTTGGACGGAGAGCTGGCCGCACCTGGACGGCTGGAAGCGCTGGTTGACCTTCGCCGGCTCCAACCACGGCACCTTCACCGACTTCCCGCTGTTCTTCGAGAAGCTCAACCTGCCCCAGCCTCCCGGCACCACGATGTCGGGCGAGCGGGGCGTGGAGCTCACCCGCTCGTACGTGGCGGCCTTCTTCGACCTCCAGCTGAAGGGCGTGCAGCAGCCGCTCCTCGACGGGCCGACCGCCGCCAATCCGGAGGTGACGTTCCAGCCGTAACCGGGACGTGGTGGGCGCGGCCGTCGGCAGCCCGCCGGCGGCCGCGCCGCCGTCTGTCGCCAGCCGTTCGCCTTTTGCCTTTTGCCGACCGCCGACCGCTAGGCGGCCGGCGCCGCCGAGGCGATCGGTTCGAGCAGCCGGTGCGGGCGGACCAGGGAGCGGGAGACCGGGTCGTCCCGGTGCGTGCCGCCGCGGGCGGGGTTGGGGCGCATCGCGATCTCGGCCGGCGGGACGGGTGCGCCGCCGCACCGCGGGCAGACGCCGACGACGTCCAGGTCGGTGCCGCAGACGGCGTGCGCGAACAGGTGGTGCGGGCCGCCCGCGGTCGCATGTCGGCCGCCCCAGCGACTCAACTGGTAGAGCGGACCCCACAGTTCGAGGCCGGTCCCGGTGAGCAGGTAGCCGTGGCGCAGCGGCGCCTGCTGGTACGGCTCCTTGCGCAGCACCCCGGCCGCGACCAGGGCGTTGAGGCGGGCGGTGAGGACGGCGCGGGGGATGCCGAGGTGGGCGAGGAAGTCGTTGAAGCGCTGCACTCCGTAGAAGGCGTCGCGGAGGATCAGCAGGCTCCAGCGTTCGCCGACCACCTCCAGGGCGCGGGCCAGTGCGCAGTCCTGCTGTTCGTAGTCGGTTCCCAGCGCCATGCGGGTCAGCCTAGTCCACCCGGGCAGCGGGTTCAATGAACAGACCAATGGTGGTAGCGTGCCGACCGAGACGAAGGTTCATTCACCAGACCTAAGGGTCCGCGCTCCGGAGGGAACACCCCATGTCCCCCGCACCACCCGGCTCCTCCCCCGTCACCGCGCCCGTCACCACGCCCGCCCGGCCCCGCGCCACCCTGGCCGCGCACCTCGGGGCCACCGGCCGGACCTGGATCCTCACCGGCACCCTGGTCGGCATCTCCGCCCTGCTGCTCACCGCCGGAAGCGCCGCCGACGACCACGGCCGCAAGCGGGTCTTCACCTTCGGCGTGCTGCTGTTCGCGGCCGCCGAGGCGCTGGCCGCACTGGCCCCCGGCGGCGCCGTCTACCTGGCCGCCCGGGTGCTGCTCGGCGTCGCCTCGGCCGCCGTCCTGGCACCCGCGCTCGGCCTGATCAGCCACGCCCACCCGCCCGGACCGGGCCGGATCCGGGCCCTCGGGGTCTGGGGCGCCGCCGTCGGCCTCGGCATCGCCGTCGGCCCGGTGTACGGCGCGCTGGTCGGGCAGTGGGCCGGCTGGCGCGCGGTCAGCGGCGGGATCGCGATCGTCTCGGCCGCCGTGGCGGCGTACGCGGCCACCGTCCTCACCGAGTCCCGGGCCGAACGGCCACGCGCCCTCGATCCGTACGGGGTGCTCACGCTGGCCGCCGGGACGTCCTGCCTGATCGCCGGGCTGGCCGAGGGGCGCGGCGGCTGGGGGCGGCCGGTGGTCGTCGCGCTGCTGGCCCTCGGCGTGCTGCTGCTGGCGCTGTTCGGGCTGGTCGAGGCGAAGACCCGGGAGCCGATGCTGGACCTCGCGCTGTTCCGCAGCCCCGGCTTCGTCGCCGCCACCGTCGGGGCGCTGTTCACCGGGCTCTCGCTGGTCGGCTTCATGAGCTACCTGCCGACCCTGCTCCAGGGCGTCCTGGGCCTGTCCGGCCTGGCCGCGGGCGGGGTGCTGGCGCTCTGGTCGGGCCTGTCGGTGCTGTCCGCGCTCCAGGCGCGGCGGCTGGCGGCGCACCTGTCGGCCACCGCGCAGGTCGCCGTCGGACTCGCGGTCTGCGGCCTCGGCGAGGCGGGCCTGTACGGGCTGGCGCCCGGCTCCGGCTGGCTGCGGCTGGCGCCGGGTCTGGCGGTGGCGGGCGTCGGCAGCGGGGTGCTCAACGCGGCGCTGGCCCGGCTGGCCGTCAGCAGCGTCCCGGCGCACCGGGCGGCCATGGGCTCGGGTGCCAACAACACCTCCCGGTACCTGGGCTCGGCGCTCGGCGTCGCGGTCACCGTGGCCGTCGCGGGCTCGGCCCGACCGGGCGGCCCCGGCCGGGAGGCCGCCGCCCGCGCCCTGGCGGCGGGCACCGACCGGGCCGTCCTGGTCGCCGCCGCCCTGTGCCTCGTCGGCGCGCTGCTCGCCCTGGCCGCCCGCACCGCCGAAGCCCAGGGCGCCGAAGCCCGGGGCGCCGAAGCCCGGGGCGCCGAAGCCCGGGGCGCCGAAGCCCGGGGCGGCTGCGCCCCGGAGGCCGCCCCGGCCGGCGAGCGGGTCGCGACCCGGTGAGGAGCGCGGGAAGTCGGCCCGGCCGACTTCGCGCGCTCGACCGCCGCCGGCGCAGCCGGTGCCGCCGGGAGCTCGGCGAGTCCTTCCCGGAGCGCCCGCTGCCGCACCGGTGAGCCCGCTACGGTGAGCGGCCCGCCGGGGCCGCGTGCGAAGATGGCAGGGCTGGTGGGGACGATCTCCGGACGGTTCTCTGGCCATGGTGAACGACAACGAACACCACCAGGGCGAGCCGCAACAGGACGCCCTGCTGATGGTGCCGATCGCGACGGCGCTGATCGAGGCCGACGGCCGGATCCTGCACTGGAGCGGCGACGCGGAGGCACTGCTCGGCTACTCCCCGGGGCAGGCGGTCGGGGCCAGGGCCGCCAAGTTGCTGACCTCCGAGGAGCAGCGGCCCGAGGTGCTGGAGCTGTTCCAGCAGATCCTGAACGGCCGGCCCTGGTCCGGCGTGTTCCCGGTCCGGCACCGGGACGGGCACCTGGTGAACCTGGAGTTCCGCACCCATCCGATCACCGGGCCGGACGGCCGCACGCTGGTGCTGGCCGTCGCCTCCGACGTGACCACGCTGCGCCGGATCCAGGCGGACCTGGCGGTGCTCGACGGCTTCTTCACCCAGTCCCCCGTGGGCATGGGCGTCTTCGACCCCGAGCTGCGGTTCGTCCGGCTGAACGAGGCGCTGGCCCGGGCCAACGGCCTGCCCGTCGAGGAGCAGCTCGGCCACCGGCTCACCGAGGTGCTGCCCGGGATCAACGGCGCCGAGGCCGAGGCGGTGATGCGGCGGGTGCTGGAGAGCGGCGAACCGGTGGTGGACACCCGCTCGCACGGCCGCACCCCGGGCGACCCGCAGCGCGACCACGCGTGGTCCGCCTCGTACTTCCGGTTGGAGGAACCCGGCGGCCGGGTGCTCGGCGTGAGTTCCACCGTCATCGACGTCACCGAGCGGTTCCGCGCCGAGGCCCGGGCGGCGCGCGCCCAGGAGCGGCTGGCCCTGCTGGTCGACGCGACCGCCTCCATCGGCACCACGCTCGACCTGCGGCAGACCGCCCGGGAGCTGGCCGACACGATGGTGCCCAGGGTCGCCGACATCAGCGGGGTGTTCGCGCTGGAGGTGCTGGTGGCCGGGCGGAACGTCGAACCGCCCGACCCGGACGCGCCGCAGCTGGTCCGCCGGCTGGCCCTGGCCACCACCGACCCGCTGTACCCGGCCGAGTCACTGCCGGTGGAATCGCTGTACGAGCTGACCCCGGACTCGCCGTACGCCCGGGCGCTGGCCACCGGGCGGACGGTGGTGGTGCCGTCCTGGGAGCTGCCGCTGCTGAGCGAGGCCATCACCGAGAGCCACCGCCGGGCCTACCTCGGCGACCGGCCGCGCTCGGTGCGGATCACCCCGCTGGTGGCGCGCGGCACCACGCTCGGCATGGTGGTGTACTCGCGGCGCGGCGACCGGGAGTCGTTCGCCGAGGCCGACATCACCCTCGGCGACGAGCTGGCCTCGCGGGCCGCCGTCGCGATCGACAACGCCCGGCTGTACCTGCGCCAGCACCAGACCGTCCTGGCCCGGCAGCAGGCGCTGCGCGAGGCGAAGGCCGCCCAGGAGCGGCTGGCGCTGGTCAACGTGGCCTCCGCCCGGATCGGCACCACCCTCGATCTCGCCCAGACCGCGCAGGAGTTGGCCGAGGTGGCGACGCCCAGGCTGGCCGACTCCGTGGTGGTGGAGGTGCTGGAGGACCTGGTCCGCGGCGAGCGCGAGGCCCGCGCCCCGGAGGACGGTTCGGCGCTGCTGCGGCGGATGGCCTTCCACTCGGTGCCCGGCTCGACGTTGCGGCCGGTCGCCCGGCTCGGCGGGGTGCACCGCTTCGCACCCGGCACGCCGTACGCGTGGAGCCTGGCACACCGCAAGCCGGTCCTGGTGCCGCGGATGGACGCGGAGGGGCTGGCCTGGTTCGCCGACGACCCGGTGCGCGCCGCGGCGGTGCGGGAGCAGAACGTCCACTCCTTCATGGTCGTCCCGCTGATCGCGCGCGGCACCGCGGTCGGCGTCGCGGGCTTCTACCGCACCCTGGTGGAGCGCCCGTACGAGGAGGACGACATGGCGCTGGCCGGCGAGTTGGCGGTGCGGGCCGCCGTGTCGATCGACAACGCGCTGCTGTTCACCCGCGAGCGCGACGCGGCCGCCGCCCGGCAGCGGGCGCTGGACGCGGCCCGGGCCGCGCAGCAGCGGCTGTCACTGCTCAACGAGGCCAGCACCCGGATCGGCACCACCCTCGATCTGCACCGCACCGCCCAGGAGTTGGTGGAGGTGGTGATCCCGCGCTTCGCCGACTTCGTCACCGTGGACCTGCGCGACGCGGTGCTCGGCGGCGAGGAGCCCGGCCCCGTCCCGGAGAACGAGTCGATACTGATGCGGGCGGTGGCGGTCGGCGAAACGGCTCAGGACGGCACCATGACGGCGGCCTCCGACCAGGTCGGCGAGACCTCGCAGTCCGCCCAGCTGTACGCGCAGAGCCTGCGCACCCGGCGCTCGATCCTGGTCTCCGAGGTGACCGAGGAGGAGATGCGCCGGATCGCCGCCTCGCCCGACCGGGTCCAGCCGGGGCTGGCCGCCGGGGTGCACTCGTACCTGATGGTGCCGCTGGTGGCGCGCGGACTCGTACTGGGCGGCGCGGAGTTCGTCCGCACCCGCAACCCGGAGCCGTTCGGCCCGGAGGACCGCTCACTGGCCGAGGAGCTCGCCGCGCGCACCGCCCTCGCGATCGACAACGGCCGGCTCTACCGGCGCGAACGGGACACCGCGCTCACCCTCCAGCGCAGCCTGCTGCCGCAGGAGATCCACCGCACGCTCGGCCTGGACCTCGCCTACCGCTACCTGCCCAGCAGCGTGGTCAGCGAGGTCGGCGGCGACTGGTTCGACGTCGTGCCGCTCTCCTCGGGGCGGGTCGCGCTGATCGTCGGCGACGTGATGGGCCACGGCATCCGGGCAGCCGCCACCATGGGCCAACTGCGCACCGTAGCCCGGACGTTGATCACCCTGGACCTGAGTCCGGAGCGCGTCCTGCACCGGCTGGACGAGGCCTCCAGCGCCCTCGGCGAGGGCCAGTTCGCCACCTGCGTCTGCGTGGTGTACGACCCGGTGGACCGCCACTGCACCGCCGCCTGCGCCGGCCACCTGCCGCCCGTCGTCGCCGATCCGCAGGGGCGGGCGCACCTCGTCGAACTGCCGCCCGGCGCACCGCTCGGCGTCGGCGGAGTCCCGTTCGAGAGCGTGGAGTTCACCCTCCCCGAGGAGGCCATCCTGGTGCTCTACACCGACGGGCTGGTCGAGCGCCGGGGCCACGACATCGACGAGGGACTGCAGCTGCTCTGCCGGACGGTCGCCGACCGGCGCCGCTCGCTGGAGCAGACCTGCGACGCCGTCCTGGCCGAACTCACCGGCCCCACCAGCGAGGACGACATCGCCGTCATCATGGCGCAGGTCCGGCCGGTCGGCGCGGACCGGATCGCCAGCCTGCCGCTCACCGGCGACCGCGCGATGGTCGCCCACTCGCGCCGCTTCACCCGCGAGACGCTGGCCACCTGGGGCCTCGAAGCGCTCGCCGACTGGGCCGAACTGCTCACCAGCGAGCTGATCACCAACGCCCTGGTGCACGCCGGATCCCCCACCCAGCTGCGGCTGTTCTGCAACCGGGCGCTCACCGTCGAGGTCGCCGACCAGGAGAGCGAGACGCCCCGGATCCGGCGCGCCCGCGCCGAGGACGAGGGCGGGCGCGGCATCCACCTGGTCAACGAGCTCGCGCACCGCTGGGGCAGCCGCCGCACCGGGGACGGCAAGGTGGTCTGGTTCGAGCTGGAACTGCCCCCGGGCAGCCCGTCCGAGTGATCCGGCCCGCGACCGGGCGATCCGGGCCCGCGACCGGGTGGCGCGGCCTGCGACCGGGCGGTTCGGCCCGCGACCGGGAGGCTCGGCCCGCGGGCTCAGTCCGGCAGGAGCAGGTTCACGTCGCCGAACTCGTGCCAGAGGTAACGATGCTGGACGGCAGCCCGGTAGCACTCGGCGAGCAGGGGCCGCCCGGCGACGGCGGCCAGCATCAGCAGGTGCGAGGCGCGGGGCTCGTGCCAGCCGGTGAGCAGGCCGTCGACCGCGCACACCCCGCGCTCCGGTGTGATCACCAACTCCGTCCAGCCGTCCGCCTCCTGGACGGTGCCGTCCGGCGCAGCGGCCGACTCCAGGGCGCGCACCACCGTGGTGCCGACGGCGATCACCCGCCCGCCGCCGGCCCGCACATGGCCGACCAGGCGAGCGGTGGCCGCCGGGACGTGGAACCGCTCGGCGTACGACGCCTCGTGCGCCTCCGGCGAGGCCACCCCGGTGTGCAGCGTGACCGGCGCGACCAGCACCCCGCGACCCGCCAGCCGGGCCACCACCTCCGCGCTGAACGGCCTTGCGGCGCTGGGCATCTCGCTGCTTCCGGGGACGGTCGCGAAGACCGTCTGGTAGGCCTCGATCGGCCAGTCGCGGTCCACGTAGCCGTACCGGATCGCCTTGCCGTACGCCTCCAGGTACGGCAACAGCCCTGCTGGCAAAGCGAGTTGGGCGTACCAGAGCCGGGCGGTGAACGGTGCGACCAGCTCGGCCGCGCCGCCGGCGGGCAGCGCCACCCGCAGACCGGGCCGGGCCGGGGAGTCGGCCGGCGGGTAGTAGGCGGCCGCCGCACCCGACACCACCCGCCGCAACTCCACCAGGTAGGAGCCACGTTGGTCGGGCTGGACGGAGGACAGGTGCAGCGCGACCGCCGTACCGTCGGGCAGCCGGCCGGGCAGCGCGGCCGGCAGGGTGGCCGAGTTGTTGACCACCAGCAGGTCACCCGCGCGCAGCACCCCGGGCAGCCCGGTGAAGCGGTGGTGCTCGACGCTCCCCCGGTCGCGCCGGCCGACCAGCATCCGCACGCCGTCCCGCGCCCCGCCGCGCGCCTCCGCCGGCGCCCGGGCGGAGAGTTCGGGCGGCACGGCGACGTCGAGGCCGAGGTCCGCCAGTCCGGTCATCGCCCACCCCGGGCCGCGGCCCTCAGGTCCTCGACGCGGTAGCGGCCGGAGGGGGCGCGGTCGTGCAGCAGTCCGAGCAGGACCGGCACCACCTCCTCGGGCAGCGGCTCGCCGGAGATGTCCTCACCGAGGCTGGCCTCCTGCAACATCCCGGTGCGCATGCTTCCCGGGTCCACCGCCCACACCCGCAACTCCGGCTCCTCGCGGGCGAGTACGGCGGTGGCGAGGTCGAGCGCCGCCTTGCTGGCGCCGTAGCCGCCCCAGCCGAGATAGGGCACGACGGCGGCGTCCGAACTGATGTTGAGCACGGCCCCGGCGTGGGCGCGCAGCTGCGGCAGGACGAGCTGGGTGAGGGCGATCGGGGCGAGCGCGTTGACCTCGAAGGTCTCCAGCAGGTCCGGCAGCGGGAAGTCGGCCAGCCGGGGCAGCGGTTCGGCGCCGGGCGCGGTGGCGCCGTTGAGCGTACCGGCGTTGTTGACCAGCAGGCTCGCGCCGCCGAGCCCGTCGGCGGCCGCGGTCAGGTGGGCGCGGTGGTCGTCGTCGACGATGGAACCGGGGAGGGCGACGACCTTGGTGACGGCGGCCAGGGCCGCCTCGGCGGCGGCGAGTCCGGCCGCGCCGCGGGCGCTGATCACCAGCTGCCAGCCGTCGGCGGCGAGGGCCCGGGCGAGCGCCAGGCCGAGCCCCCGGGAGGCACCGGTGACCACGGCGACGGGGGCGGGGGCGGTGTGCTGTGCTGCGTTCATGCCCCCACCCTCGCCCCGCAGGAGGCGGCGGCGGATCGGCCACCGGAACCGGGACCCGGTCGTCCGTTGGGCCTACGGCCTCTGGGTCGCCGGACCCGGGCCGGCGGCCCAGGCTTGCGGGTCCGTCCAGGCGGCGAGGGTGCGGCGGGTGTCGAAGCGGCGCTCCCGGCCGGTCAGCGGGTCGGTGAACTCGACCACCGAGGCGAGGAGTTGGAGCGGGCGGCGGAAGTCGTCCGGGGCCGGTTCGGGCAGCACCACCGGATACACCGGGTCACCGAGGATCGGCACGCCGAGGCCGCACATGTGCAGCCGCAGCTGGTGGGTGCGCCCGCTCAGCGGCCGCAGCCGGTAGCGGGCCAGGCCGTCGCGGCGTTCCAGCAGGTCGATCCGGCTCTCGCTGTTCGGCGGCGCGTCGAGCTCCCGGGCCGCGATCACCCCGCGCTCCTTGAGGATGTGGCTGCGCACGGTGCGCGGCAGGTCCAGCGCCGGGTCGTACGGGGCGATCGCCTGGTACTCCTTGCGCACCAGCCGGTCGCTGAACAGCGTCTGATAGGCGCCGCGCTCCTCGGGCCGCACCACGAACATGGCCAGGCCCGCGGTGAGCCGGTCGAGCCGGTGCGCGGGGCTCAGGGCGGGCAGGTCGAGACTGTGCCGCAGCCGGGACAGCGCCGTCTCGACGACGTGCCGGCCGCGCGGCGTGGTGGCCAGGAAGTGCGGCTTGTCGACGACGACCAGGTGTTCGTCGCGGTGCAGCACCTCCAGTCCGAACGGGACGTGGACCTCCTCGGGGAGGTCCCGGTAGAACCACAGGTGCGCGCCGGGCCCGAACGGCTCGTCCGGGGCGACCGGGCCGTGCTCGCCGACGATCTCGCGGCCGCTCAACGCCGCGTCGATCCGCGCGGCGCCCACGGTCGGCAGCCGCTCGACCAGGTAGGCGCGGACGGTCGGCCAGGGGCCCTCGGGCGGCAGCCGCAGGTGCACCGGGTCCACACCGTGGCGCTGCGGGAGGGGGGAGGCCGGGCGGCGGCTCTTGCGTCTCATCTCCCGGCCAGCGTAGTCCGCCCGCTGGGGCGGCCTCGGCCGAGGCCCCCGAGGTGCCGCTCACGGGGAGTGCGGAGCACAGTGGACGGTAGGTCGCCAATCCGCCGGGAGCAGCCGGGAGGACGTGTGAGCGCAGACGGCCCGGGCGGTGTGCCGCCGCTGCACCTGCCGCGGCGCACCCGGATGCTGCTGGTCGGCGCCTTCGGGCTGCTGGTCGCCGCCGTGGTGGCCGACCTGGTGACCGGGCCGGGGACGACCCTCTCCCCCGTACTGGCCGTCGCGCCGGTCCTGGCCGGGGCGACCACCCGCAGCGCCCGGGTGCCGCTGGCCGCCGGGGGCATCGCCGTCGTGGCGGTCGGGCTGCTGGAGACCACCAACACCGAACTGCCGGCCGAGGTGCACATCACCGCGCTGATCACGGTGCTCGCGGCGACCCTGGCCAGCGCCGCCAACGTCGTCCTGGTCTCGGCCCGGGAGCGGGAGCTGTTCCACGTCCGGACGGTCGCCGAGGCGGCGCAGCGGGCCCTGCTGCGCCCGCCGCCGGAGCGGATCGGGCGGCTGCGCACCGCGGTGCGCTACGTCGCGGCGGCGGCCGAGGCACGCATCGGCGGGGACCTGTACGCGGTGGTCGACACCCGTTACGGCACCCGGATCCTGCTCGGGGACGTGCAGGGGCACGGGCTTCCGGCGGTGGAGACGGCGGCGGACGTGCTGGGGGTGTTCCGCGAGGCGGCCCGGACGGAGCCCGATCTCGGGCGGCTGGCCGAGCGGCTGGACGCGGCGCTCGCCGCCCGACCGGGCGAGGGGCGCTTCGCCACCGCGCTGCTGCTGACCGTGCCCGCGGAGCGGGGGCCGGTCGGCGTGGTCAACTGCGGGCACCCGCCCCCGCTGCTGCGCCGCGCGGGCCGGGTGCACGCGCTGACGCCGCCGTACGCCGCGCCGCCGCTCGGGCTGCGGGGGCTGACCGGTGACGGGTATCCGACGGGCCGCTTCGAGCCGCTGCCGGGGGACCTGCTGCTCCTGTACACCGACGGCATCACCGAGGCCCGCAACGCCGAGGGGCGGTTCTACCCGCTGGAGGAGCGGCTGCCGGGGCTGCCCACGGGGAGCCCGGCGGACCTGCTGGAGGACCTGCTCGCGGACGTCGACGGCTGGGTCGGCGACGCCGGGCTGACGGACGACGCGGCGCTGCTGGCGCTCCGCTGGGAGCACTGACGGGCGGACGAGCAGGCCGGCGGGTCGGCGGGAGCGGTGACGGCCCGGCCGATTGTCAGAGCCGTGTGCAAGGCTTCGCACACGGTCGGTGAGGGGCCGGCCGGGTGACGATCGTCGGGAGGAGAGCACCATGGGGTCCAAGGCCAGCGGGTCGTTCGAGCTGACCAGCTTCGAACCGGTGGAGACGGAGGAGCGCGAGGGTGCGGCCTTCGGGCGGGTCCGGATCTCCAAGAACTTCACGGGCGGGCTGAGCGGCACCAGCGAGGTGCGGATGCTCTCCGTCGCGGGCCCCTCGGGCGGCCCGGCGTCGTACGTCGCGGTGGAGCACGTGACGGGCGAACTGGACGGGCGGAAGGGTTCGTTCGTGCTCCAGCACGCGGCATGGGACACCGGCGGGACGACCATACGCGTGGTGCCGGGCACCGGGTCGGGCGAGCTGGCCGGGCTCACCGGCGAGTTCCTCCTGACCGTCGACGAGGCCGGCACCCACACCTACGTCCTGGAGTACGACCTGGGCTGATCACCTGGTCTCCCCCGCGCGCCGCGTGCCGCACGCACCGGGCTGCCGTCCGCGCTGCCACGATGATGCGATCAGTGCACGATCGACATCGGAGGGTGGCGCATGCCCGGTACGACGATGGCGGCGGACGGCACGCCGGTCGCGGTGCTGGCCGCGAATACGGTCGCGGTGCCTGTCGCGACTCCTGTCACGGCGCCAGTCACGGCGCCGGTCACGGTCGAGGAGGTGGTCGGTCGGCTGCGGGAGATCGGGGCGGGTCTGCCCCCGGCGGACGGGGTGGCGGTCTTCAACCGGCTCTACCTCACCGTCACGGAGGCCGTCCGCGACCGGCTCGGCGGCTCGTACTTCGCCGATCCGGCGGCGATGGCCGAACTGGACACGGTGTTCGCCGGGCGCTACCTGCTGGCCGTGGCCGCCGACACGGCCGGGCAGGAGCCGCCCGCCTGCTGGCGGCCGCTGTTCGCGCTGCGCGCCCACCCGGGGGTGCACCCGCTGCAGTTCGCGCTGGCCGGGATGAACGCCCACATCCAGCACGACCTGCCGCTCGCCGTCGTGGACACCTGCCTGCGGCGGGGCTGCGAGCCGGCCGGGCTCGCGGCGGACTACCACCGGATCAACGGCCTGCTGGCGGAGGTGGAGACGGCCGTCCGGGAGGAGCTGATGCCCGGCCCGGACGTGCTGGAGCGCGCCGAGCCGCTCACCCACCTGCTCGGCGTCTGGTCGGTGGAGGCCGCCCGCGAGGGGGCGTGGTCCGCTGTCCAGGCACTCTGGGAGCTGCGCGCGGTGCCGACCGCCGCGCGGGCCTTCGCCGCCGCCCTGGACTGCTCGGCCGGCCTGCTCGGCCACGCCCTGCTGCTCCCGCTCGGCCCGCACCCCGCACGGGACGCAGCCTGCGGCGCACCACGCACGGCGGACGCACCGGCCGCACCGGCCGTACCAGGCAAGGCACTGCACGCACCGGGCACGGCGCCCGACGCACCAGGCAAGGCGCCGGACGTACCCCGCAAGGCACCGGACGCGCCCCGCACGGCGGCCGGCCGGCTCCCCGAGGCGAGGAACCGGCCGGCCGGTGAAGGAGAGGGCGCTCGGGCCCGGCCCGATCAGGCCCAGCTGGAGTGCAGCGGCTTGCCCTCGGCGTAGCCGGCCGCGCTCTGGATGCCGACGATCGCCTTCTCCTGGAACTCCTCCAGGGTGTTGGCGCCCGCGTAGGTGCAGGAGCTGCGCACACCGGCCACGATCGAGTCGATCAGGTCCTCGACGCCCGGGCGGGCCGGGTCGACGAACATCCGGGAGTGCGAGATGCCCTCCTCGAACAGCGCCTTGCGGGCCCGGTCGTACGAGGAGTCCTGGGAGGTGCGGTTGCTGACCGCACGGGCCGAGGCCATGCCGAAGCTCTCCTTGTACTGGCGGCCGTCGGCGGCGGTCTGCAGGTCGCCCGGGGACTCGTAGGTGCCGGCGAACCAGGAGCCGATCATCACGTTGGAGGCGCCGGCGGCCAGTGCCATCGCGACGTCGCGCGGGTGGCGGACGCCGCCGTCGGCCCACACGTGCTTGCCGAGCCGGCGCGCCTCGGCGGCGCACTCCAGCACGGCGGAGAACTGCGGGCGGCCGACGCCGGTCATCATCCGGGTGGTGCACATGGCGCCGGGGCCGACGCCGACCTTGAGGATGTCGGCGCCCGCCTCGACCAGGTCGCGGACACCGGCGGCGGAGACCACGTTGCCGGCCACGATCGGGATCCGCGGGTCGAGGCCGCGCACCGCGCGCAGCGCGCTGATCATCGATTCCTGGTGGCCGTGCGCGGTGTCCACGACCAGCACGTCGGCGCCGGCGTCGATCAGGGCCTTGGCCTTGCCGGCCACGTCGCCGTTGATGCCGACGGTGGCGGCGATCCGCAGCTTGCCGGCGGCGTCCACGGCCGGGGTGTACAGGGTGGCGCGCAGCGCGCCCTTGCGGGTGAGGATGCCGACGAGCCGGCCCTCGGCGTCGACGACCGGGGCGAGCTTGCGGTGCGCCTCGGTGAGCTTGTCGAAGGCGGTGCGCGGGTCGATGTCCTCGTCCAGGAGCAGCAGGTCGCGGGACATCACGTCGGCGAGGCTGGTGAAGCGGTCCACGCCCTGGCAGTCGGAGTCGGTGACGACGCCGACCGGCTTGCCGTCCTCGACGACCACGAGGGCGCCGTGCGCGCGCTTGGGCAGCAGCGACAGCGCCTCGGCGACGGTGGCGCCCGGGGCGAGGGTGATCGGGGTGTCGTGCACCAGGTGGCGCTGCTTGACCCAGGAGACGACCTCGGCGATGACCTCGGTGGGGATGTCCTGCGGGATGGCGACCAGGCCGCCGCGGCGGGCGACGGTCTCGGCCATCCGGCGGCCCGCGATGGCGGTCATGTTGGCGACGACCAGCGGGATGGTGGTGCCGGTGCCGTCGTTCGAGGAGAGGTCGACCGCCTGCCGGGAGCCCACGGCGGAACGGCTGGGGACCATGAAGACGTCGTCGTACGTGAGGTCGTACGAGGGCTTGAGGTCGTTCAGGAAGCGCATGAAGGGGGCTCTCTGGCTGGGAGAAATTACACCTCGGGTGCGGTTGCGGCACTGCCGCCGGGCGCACTCGGGCGCCCGGCACCCAGCATTCGATTCTCCGGGACGGTGGGATCAAAAGCCAGTTCGAGGCCCATTGCTGGCACTGTGTACAAACCATGATCAATGCTCCGCGCGTAGACTTGGACGATCATCCAAGGCCGGCGGTTTTCGCCCCGGCCTGGGCCGCTCCCGTAGCATTCACGCGGTAACGGCGAGGCGAGCGGGAAGCGGCGACAGGCAATGACGGCGGGCGTGGACATCAAGCAGGACCAGAGCGACACGGACACCGGGGAGGAGATCGACTACGGTCCCGGCCTCGACCCCGAGCGGCTGCGGCTCTGCCTGGACGTGCTCGCCGAGCTCGACCAGCTGCACGTCGACCACCCGGACGCGATCACCGTGCGCCAGGCCGTCGGCGGCATATTCCGGACCCTCAAGCAGCGCCGCCGCCAGGAGACCCGGGCCCGCAAGACCGCCAACGACCGCGAGGTCACCGCGCGCACCGCCACCGGCGCCCCCACCCGGATCGACGACGAGACCGCCGGCGCCTTCGGCCTGACCACCGTCACCAGCACCGAGATCGCCGGCATCCTGGAGCGGCCCCGCTCCTGCTACACGTGCAAGCAGCGGTACGTCGAGGTCGACGCGTTCTACCACAACCTCTGCCAGGACTGCGCCGTCAAGAACCGGTCCCACCGGGACGCCCGCGCCGACCTCACCGGCAAGCGCGCGCTGCTCACCGGCGGCCGGGCCAAGATCGGCATGTACATCGCGCTGATGCTGCTGCGTGACGGCGCCCACACCACCATCACCACGCGCTTCCCCAACGACGCCATCCGCCGCTTCACCGCGATGCCGGACAGCGCCGAGTGGATCCACCGCCTCAAGGTCATCGGCATCGACCTGCGCGACCCGGCCCAGGTCATGGCGCTCGCCGACGAGGTCGCCGCCGACGGCCCGCTGGACATCCTGATCAACAACGCCGCGCAGACCGTGCGCCGCCCGCCGGAGTCCTACCGCGAGCTGCTCGCCGCCGAGTCCGCGCCGCTGCCGGCCGGCAAGCTGCCGCAGGCCACCACCATCGGCCGCTTCGGCAGCGGCAGCGTCGACCTTCCCGCCCTCCCCCACCAGGCGAGCGGCGACGCGCAGCGGATGGCCGCCGAGGACGTCACCTCGCTCGCGCTCGTCACCGGCTCCGCCACGCCCGCCCGGATCGAGGCCGGCACCGCGATCGACGCCGGCGGGCTGGTGCCCGACCTCGCGCCCACCAACAGCTGGGTGCAGACCGTCCAGGAGGTCGGCCCGGTCGAGCTGCTGGAGGTCCAACTCTGCAACTCCACCGCGCCGTTCATCCTGATCAGCCAGCTGCGCCCGGCGATGGCCGCCTCCGCCTCCCGCCGCAAGTACGTGGTCAACGTCTCCGCGATGGAGGGCGTGTTCCAGCGCGGCTACAAGGGCGCCGGCCACCCGCACACCAACATGGCCAAGGCCGCGCTCAACATGCTCACCCGCACCAGCGCGCACGAGATGTTCGAGACCGACGGCATCCTGATGACCGCCGTCGACACCGGCTGGATCACCGACGAGCGGCCGCACCCGGACAAGATGCGGCTGGCCGACGAGGGCTTCCACGCCCCGCTCGACCTGGTCGACGGCGCGGCCCGGGTGTACGACCCGATCGTCCGCGGCGAGCTCGGCGAGGACCTGTACGGCTGCTTCCTGAAGGACTACGAGCGCTCCAACTGGTAACCGGTCCCCCGCGAGGATCCCCGCGAAGGAGATGGCGAATTGACCACCGCACCGCTGCTCGGCGCAGGAATCATCGTGCCCACCGGGGACGGCCGGGTGCTGATCGGTCGGCGCACCACCGCCGGCGAGCCGCCCACCTGGAGCCTGCCCGGCGGAAAGGTCGATCCCGGCGAGTCCTTCGAGCAGACCGCGGCCCGCGAACTCGCCGAGGAGACCGGCATCGTGCTGCCCGCCGAGCAGATGCGGGTGCTCGCCCTCCTGCTCGACCACGAGCTCGGCCGGCCCCGGCTGACCGCCGCCGTGCTGGCGCCGCCGAGCCTGGCCGAGGCGGTCGTCACCGAGCCGCACGCCTGCGGCGGCTGGGAGCGCGTCGCGCTGGACGCGCTGCCGGAGCCGATGTTCTACCCGTCCTCGCTGGTCCTCGGCAGCTGGCTGCCGGAACGGCCGTCGGCGGTCCGGGCCGGAACGACCGGGTACCCCGTCACCCGCTGAGGGCGACGGGGTACGCCCGGGCGGCGACGGTCCAGCCCACCCGGGCGGCGGCGGGCCGTCAGCCGTTGCGGGCGGCCTCGGGGCCGGTGATCCGCTTCAGCAGCGGCAGCGTCGAGGCGATGATCCCGACCGAGGCCACCACACCGAGAGCGACGAAGCCGAAGTACACCGCGCCCGGCGACACCAGGTGGTAGTCCATCTGGGAGCTGAGGAACAGGGCCGAGGCGGCGAGGGCCGCGCCGATCGAGATCACCGCCACCGACAGCAGCGGCAGCACGCTCTCCAGCGCGATCACCCGCTGGAGCAGGCGCAGCGGCGAACCGGTGAGCCGCAGCATCGCGAACGGCCGCCTGCGGTCGGAGAGTCCGGCCACCACGCTGACCGCGAGGCTGCACCCGGCGATCGGGAGCGTGGTCAGCAGCACCACGTTCGCCAACTGCCGCCATCCGGCGAGCCGTTGCTGGCCTTCGGTGGCCCAGTCACCGACCGTGTGCGCGTCGTGGTCGGGCCACGCCGCGGTGAACACCGTCCGGACCTGCTCCTTCGCCGCCGTCGATCCGTCGGTCGTGGCGTAGAGCAGTTGGACCGGGAGCTTCGCGACCTCCTCCGCGGAGACCGGGACGGCGGGCCACTCGGCGTCCGGGTGCGAGGTGAGGTTGAGGAACTCGCGCGACGGGACGGCCGCCACGCTCGCCCCGGCCGCGCAGTGGCCGACCACCGGGACCTCGGCGAGGTCCGCGCAGGACACCAGGCCGGGGGTGAGGAGCGGAGCATCCGGGCGGGGACTGACCGGGATCTTCCCGAGGCCGGCCGGGTTGGTGTGGAGCACCGCGAGACCCCGCAGGCCCGGCACGGCCCGCGCCTGTGCCAGGACCTGCTCCGGCACCGCGTCCGTCAGTTGCCTGCCGTCCCGGTAGTCGCCCTGCACCACGGACGCGCGGGACGACTGGTCGCCGTCCAGCGAGCCGCGGTTGGCGTTGATCGTGCCGATGACGCAGACCGTCGACGTGGTGACGAACAGCGCCAGGATCAGGCCGCTGACCGCGCGGAATCCGGCCTTCGGGTCGTCCGCGAGCCGGCGCACCGCGATCAGCGTGGCCGGACGGCTGGTGCGGCGGGCGACCGCACGGGCGGCGACCATGGTCAGCCACGGCCCGGCGATCACCAGGCCGAGCATCACCAGCAGGAACCCGGGCAGGTAGGCCGCCGCCTGTCCGTTCCCGGTGGCCGGGCGGCGGCCGAGGAAGTACAGCAGCTCCGCGAGCCCGGCCAGCAGCGGGACCAGCCGCCAGGCCCGGGGCGGCCGCGGGGTGACCCGGCGGCTGACGCCCAACGGGGAGACGGTGACCCGGCGCAGCGCGAACCGGGCCGCCACCGCCGAGGCGAGCGGCACGGCCAGGACGGTGCCCAGCACCTGGAGGCCGGTCAGGCTCAGGTCGTCGAGGTGGAAGCGGCCGCCGGTGAAGGGCACGTCGGCCACCAGCGGGCGCAGCGCCAGGTAGAGGCCGAATCCGGCGGCCGTACCGGCCACCGCGGCGACGGTGGACTCGACCGCGGCGATCACCGAGATCTGCCGCGGGGTGGCACCGACCAGCCGCATCGCGGCGAACCGCTGCTCCCGGGTGGCGGCGGACAGGCGGGTCGCGGTGCCGATGAAGATCAGCACCGGGAAGATCATCGCACCGCCCACCACCGACAGGATGAGCGTCATCGCGTCACCCCGGATGCCCCGGCTCAGGCAGTCGCCGTTCCCGCACTCGGGCCGGGTGGTGGCGATGGTGGTGACGGCGACGGCGCGGGGCGCGGCCTCGACCTCGCCGACCGTCCGGCCGACGACCACGGCCAGCGTGTCCGGAGAGGGCATCGCCGAGTCGTTCAGGGTGCCGGCCATCCGGCCCGGGAAGCGGTCGCCCAGCTCGACGGCCGGGACGGTGCGCAGCAACGCGGCCAGCGCCGGGGAGGCGTAGTACTCGCCGGGGGCCGGCACCCGGTCGAGCCCCGGCGGGACGGGCGAGGTCGGCCCGGTCGCGGCGACGTCGATCTCGCGGATCTCCGAGCCGTCGTAGTAGTCGTTGTGGGGCTGCCACCACAGCGGGTCGACCTGCGCGCTCTCGGTCCGGCTCCGGGCCCCGGAGTCGAGCCAGACCTGGCGCTGGTTGGCGCGGTCGATCGCGTTCATGCTGGCGAGCGTGGACAGCAGCAGCCCGACCCCGATCGCCACCGCCGCCGCGATCATCAGCAGCCGGGCGAGCGCCTCCCGGCCGCCGCTGACCGCCAGCCGGAGCGAGAACCGGATCACGAGGCCACCGACCCGGCTCCGGCCCCGGCCCCGGCCCCGGCCCCGGCGGAGAGCGTGCGGGCCTGGCCGTCGCGGACGATCGCCTCGCGGTCGGCGTAGGCGGCGACCCGCGGCTCGTGGGTGACCAGGATGACGGTGGTGCCCTGCTCCCGGGCCGAGCCGACCATCAGTTCCATCACCTGCTCGCCGGTCAGCGAGTCCAGCGCGCCGGTCGGCTCGTCGGCGAACAGCACCTGCGGCCGGGCCACCAGGCCCCGGGCCAGCGCCACGCGCTGCGCCTGACCACCGGACAGTTCGCCGGAGCGGCGCCGCTCCATGCCGTCCAGGCCGAGCCGGGCGAACCACGGCCGGGCCTGCGCGAGAGCGTCCGCACGGCGCACGCCGTTCAGCAGCAGCGGCAGCGCCACGTTCTCCTCCGCCGTCAACTCCGGGACGAGCTGGCCGAACTGGAACACGAAGCCGAACTTGTCGCGGCGCAGGGCGCTGCGCCCCGCCTCGTTCAGGGTGTCCAGGCGCTGCCCGTTGAACAGCACCTCGCCCGCGTCGGGCACCAGGATGCCGGCCAGGCAGTGCAGTAACGTCGACTTTCCCGAGCCGCTCGGGCCCATGATAGCGAGCACCTCGCCGGCCTCGACGGACAGGCTCGCCCCGCGCAGGGCGGGGGTTTCACCGAAGGACAGGGCGACGTCGCGGGCCTCGATCACGGCGGTCATGAGCGCACCGCCTCGGCCAGCGCGTCCAGGCGGGCGGCGGTGAGGTCGATCCAGCGCAGGTCGGCGTCCAGGTGGAACAGGCCGTGGTCGGCGAGCAGGGCGTCCACCAGGGCGCCGGTGCGGCGCAGTTCGGTGAGTTCGCGCATCCGGCGCAGGTGGGCGGCGCGCTGGGTGTCCAGGTACTCCTCGGCGTCGCGGCCCAGCATCAGGGCCAGCACCACCTTGGTGAACAGCACGCTCTGCAGGTTGGGTTCGGGCGCGACCGGATCCCGGAGCCAGGTCTCGAACTCCGTCACCCCCGCGTCGGTGATCACGTAGCGCTTGCGTTCGGGTCCGTCGCCGGGCTCCGCCTCGCCCGCGACCACCTTGCCGTCCCGGGCCAGCCGGCCGAGGGTCGCGTACACCTGTCCGTACGGGAGGGGTTTGCCGCGGCCGAAGAGGGAGTCGTAGTCGCGCTTGAGGTCGTAGCCATGGCTCGGCTCCCGCTCCAGCAGCCCCAGCAGGGTCAAAGGAACACTCATGGGGGAGACCATACCCCACGCGTATACTCTGAGTGTATAGCTGGCGAGAATACGGCCCCTGCCTGCGGAAACCCCGTCAGAACCCGGGCGAGACCCGGGCGGAAGCCGGTCGGAACGCGGTCAGAGCGCGGTCAGAACACGGTCAGGGCCCGGGCGGAAACACCGTCACCCGGGTGCGGGCGGGCAGGAGGCAGCCCCACGCTCACCCCCTGCACCGCACCACGGCCCGGCACCCCCACGGTCAACCGGGCCAAGCCGTCCCCTGGCACGAAGGATGCGGCCGGACCCCAGCCTGCCCGCCCGCCCGGCCGCTGCCGAGGGCCGAACGTCCCGGGTGCGCGAAGGGGCGCCGGGCGGCCGCGCACCCGGGCGCGACCCGGAACGCGACCGGCGCGCGGCGGCGCCGTCCGCAGGTCCCGGTGGTACGAGCCCGCACGACTCTTGTGCGCGGGCGGCCACCGGGTGGAAATTGGGTGACGAAGCCTCACGACCTCACCACCGCGCCGCCCCAACCCCCCTGAGGAGCCGTCGACGTGTCCAGCACACCCCGCCCCGCCCGGCCTTCGTCGCGCCCGCCGCGAACCGGCCGCCGGCTGCGGCGGGCCTTCGGTGCCCGGCACGAACCGCTGGTCCGGCCCGTCGACCGGGCCCGCGCCCGCGCCTGGCTGCTGAGCGCCTTCGGGGCCCTGCTCGCCCTCGCCTTCGCCACCGGCAGCTCCCTGCTCGCCTACCACGCCACCGCACCCCAGGCCGACAGCGACCGCCTGCGCCTCCACAAGGTCGACGCCGTGGTGCTCACCCTCCCCGACCACGGCTCCGGCACGGGCACCGGCGCCGGAGGACGCTTCGGCGCCGGCTACAGCACCCGCGTCGACGCCGAGGCCTCCTGGACCTACCCCGACGGCCAGCCGCACACCGGTACCGTCCAGGCCCCCCGTACGGCTGTCACCGGCACCGTCGTCCCCGTCTGGGTCGACCCCGCCGGAGCCCTCTCCTCGCCCCCGACCAACCGCGCCGCCGTCGCCGTCTCCGCCGTCTGCACCGGCGCCGGCGCCCTCCTCGCCCTCCTGGCCCTGCTCACCCTCGCCCTGCGCCTTCGCCTGCACGTCCTCGACCGCCGCGCCGACGAGGCCTGGACCCAGGGCTGGGCCCGCCTCGAACCCCTCTGGAGCGGCCGCGCCGGCCACCGCCAGGACGACTGACCCCTGTGGACGAGCGGGAACCGGCGAGCAGCGGGACGCGGCGCCGGGTCAGAGCGGGTGGGTCCAGTCCGGGGCGGGGTGGGCTCCGGCGGCCCGGTGGGTGAGGGCCGCGACGGCGACGAGGAGAGCCAGGGCGAGGGTCAGGGCGATGGGGACGTCGGCCTGGCGGATGAGGAGGGCGCCGACGAGGGCGCCGACGAACATCCAGACGGCGGAGGCCAGACGGCGGGGGCCGGTGCGGTCGGCGGCGAGGGCCGTGATGGTCATGGTGAGCACCGTGGTGGTCAGGTCGGGGACCTTGAGGGAGCGGACCACCGCGTTCTGGCCGCCCATGGCGAAGGCCAGCAGTCCGATGAGGCCGTAGCGGGCCGGGTCGGAGGTGTAGCCGGCCACGGTGGCCAGGGCGATGCTCGCGGCGACGAACACCGTCTGGGCGACCACCGCTGTGGTCAGCAGCCGCCCGCGGTGGTCGGGCAGCCGTCGGGCGAGGTGGCCGCCGACCAGGGCGCCGAGTACGAAGGCGGCGAGGGCGCTCAGCGAGGCGGTGGCGGAGAGTCCGGCGGCACCGGCCAGGGCGAAGCCGAGGAAGACCACGTTGCCGGTCATGTTGGCGACGAAGACGTGGCCGAGCCGGAGGTAGCTGACGGCGTCCACCAGTCCGGTGACGACGGTGAGCACCAGCAGCATCGGCACCAGCGGCCCGTGCCTGGGGTCGGGGGTGAACATCGGGACCTCCTGGTCGGCCTCGTGACGGTGCCTCCGTTCTACCTCCCCCGGGCCGCGCCCTAGGCGAGCGCCGGGCGGCTCGGGTCGTCGGGTTCGTCGTCGAGGTGCCAGTGCAGGTCGCGGACGCCGGGTTCGAGGGAGAGCCTGCTGACGACCTGTTCGAGGGCCGGGGCGACCTGCCCGGTGATGGCCACCGTGGCGCGCAGGCTGGTGGCGTCGCCGCTGTCGGTGCGGCGGGCGCGCAGGCCGGTGGGGGCGAGGCCGGAGGCGGACAGGGCCTGGAGCAGCAGGGCCCGGATGTGGGTCTCGGCCTTGCGCTCGCATTCCAGGTGGACGGTGGCGCGGACGGTGGAGTCGGGGTCGCTGCCGGACTGCGGGGCCCGGTCGAGCATCCGGCCGGCCGGGCGCAGGATCAGGTGGACGGCGAGGACGCCGAGCGTGCCGAGGACGGCGAATTCGAGCTTCCCGGCGGCGGCGAGCACCCCGACGGCAGCCGAACACCACAGCGTGGCGGCGGTGTTGAGGCCGCGGACGCCGGCGCCGTCGCGCAGGATGACGCCACCGCCGAGGAAGCCGATGCCGGAGACGACGTAGGAGGCGACCCGGGTGGGGCTGGCGGCGTCGCCGACGGCCTCGCTGTACAGCACGAACAGGGTGGCGCCGGCGGCGACCAGGGCGTTGGTGCGCAGGCCGGCCATCCTGGCCCGCCACTGGCGTTCGACGCCGATGAGCGCGCCGCAGGCGACCCCGGTGGCGAGCCGGACGAGGAAGTCGGCGGTGGTCAGGGTGTGCACGACGGCACCTCCTTCACTGGGAGAGCTGGTAGAGCGGGGAGAGCGGGGAGACGGACGGACGGGTGGCGGGCCGCTGCCCACCACCCGTCCGTTCGGGCTGCGGTCTGCGGCTCAGTGGTTGAGCGCGGTCTGGACGATCTTGATGATGACCATCACCATCGCGACCAGCAGGTAGGCGCGCAGGGCGCCCATGCCGACCTTGCGGGCGGTGGACATGACCGGCTTGCCGAGAGTCTCCAGCGGGGGCATCCGCCATTCCTCGCGGCCGGTGCGGTCGATCGGGTCCTCCTTGGTCCCCCGACGGCCGAAGGTGAAGAAGTATCCGGCGACCAGGACGCCCGCCACGCCGCAGCCGGCCATGATCCACAGGATCGCCTGCGAGCTGATGTCGGGCCAGACCACGGCGGCGGTCAGGATCAGCGACAGCATCACCAGGACGCCGACCACGGCGGAGGTGAAGGCGTTGGTCTTGGGCCCGTTGACCCAGGGCCCCAGGACGGCCTTGTCGTTGCACAGCAGCAGCAGGAACACCGTCGCCGAGGGCAGCAGCACACCGGCCAGCACCTGGACGAACTGCGTCATCAGGCCCTGGGTGTAGCCGGTGGACAGCAGCGTGATCGCGGCCGCCGCGACCACCAGGCCCGCGTAGATCGCGTAGAAGCCCTTGGCGCCCTTGACACCCCGGTGCAGCGAGTGCCTGATGCCGAACACGTCGCCGATCGCGTAGGCGGTGGACAGCGACACGGCGAAGGCGCCGATGATCGAGGCGTCCAGCAGCGCGATGGCGAACAGCACACCCACCACGTGCCCGGCCTTGTCCTCAAGGCCCTTGGCGACGGCGGCCGCATCCGAGAACTGGCCGAAGCCGTCGGTGCCGGCGAAGGCCGCGGCGGTGAAGCCCATCATCGCGGCGGCGCCGATGATGACGATGGCGATCCCGATCCACAGGTCGACCTTCTCGTACTTCATGAACCGCGGCGTGATCCGCTTGTCGATGACGTACGACTGCTGGAAGAACAGCTGCCACGGGGCGACGGTGGTGCCCACGATGGAGACGATCACCAGCATCACGGCCGCCAGCTGGCCGGAGCCGCCCGGCATGCTCGGCACCGTGAAGTCGTGCGCCATCTGCGAGGTCTTCGGGTGGACCATGAAGTAGATCGGCACCAGCAGCAGCGAACCCACGCACAGCGTGACGGCGACGCGCTCGAAACGCCGGAACGAGCCGGTGAACGCCGAGGCGATGATCACCACCGCCGCCAGCACCACCGCGGCCACCTTCGGCAGCCCGAGGTATCCGGCCGCCAGGGTGACGCCGATGAACTCCGTGACCAGCGTCAGCGCGTTGAGCAGGAACAGGTCGATGACGCTGAACGCGCCCCAGAACTTCCCGAAGCGCTCCAGGATCAGCCGGGCGTGGCCGACACCGGTGACGGCGCCCAGTCGCAGCACCATCTCCTGGTTCACGTACAGCACCGGGACCAGCATCAGCAGCGTCCACAGCAACTGCGTGCCGTAGTTCTGCCCCGCCTGCCCGTACGTCGAGAACGCGCCCGCGTCGTTGTCGCCGACCATCACGATCAGGCCGGGGCCCACGATCGCCAGCAGGGTCTTGAGCCGCGCGGACAGGCCGTGGCGCGGCGTGGTGTCGTCGAGCCGGATGGTGCCGAGCGCACCCCTGATGTCGCCGACGTGGGCGTCGTCGAGCACGGCGGTGCGGGTGGTGGTGGTGGGGACCTTCGGGTCCAGCATCACGTTGGTCATGGCAGGGCCTCCCTGCCCCCTTCCTTGAGGGGGCGACAGGGGGCACGCAGCAGCGATCCTCCCTGCGAGCGCACGGCGTCGGACCGCACGGCGGCGCTGAGCGGCGGCGGCCGTGAGGGCATGACGGAGCGTCAGACGTTGTGCGTCGGGGCGCGGTTGAGCGCATGACGCAGCGTCAGGTGAACGCGCAGGGAAGGTTGTTACCGCGTGCCAGAGGTGATCGAGAGCATGCGGGGGTAGGGGCGACTATGGCCCGGACTATCGCAGTCCATGTCTCTCGCCTCCTCCCGGTCGGGGGTGCACCGTCTGTGCACCGCATCGCGACACGGCAAGGAGCGGACCAGCCCTACGGGACCGGCACACCCCAACTCGTCAGAGCTTTGGCACTCCACGGCGTGTCCAGCCCGGTCGGGCCGGAAGCCACTTCGGATCAACCCTTAGGTCGGGAAGATCTGTCCTAACCCTGGGCGTCTCTCGACGTCGTCGGATCAGTGGCCTGTGTCCGTGAAGAAGCCTCACCGAACGAGGTGCCTTCTTCAAACCTCGTCAAGCATAGACCCTCCCTTTCACCCGGATAGCGGCGTCTCGACCGAACTTCGACAGCTTTGTAGAAGCTTGACCAAACCCACCCCTCGACGTGCACCCCCATCCGGCATATATAGTTCACCGACATATGCAGCTCAACAGCTCACGAGGGGGAAGTGTGTCCCACAGCGATCCGACCCGATCCGCACCCGTCCTGCACCTGGCCAACGTCACCCGGGTGCACGGGCGGGGCGCCGCCGAGGTACACGCCCTGCGCGGCGTCGAACTGGCCGTCCACCCCGGCGAGTTCGTCGCCGTCATGGGCCCGTCCGGCTCCGGGAAGTCCACCCTGCTGACCCTGGCCGGCGGACTCGACGCGCCCAGCGAGGGCGAGATCCTGGTCGAGGGCGTGGCCCTCGGCGGCCTCAGCCGCGGCCGGCTCGCCGACCTTCGGCGGCGCTCCATCGGGTACGTCTTCCAGGACTACAACCTGATCCCCGCCCTCACCGCCGCCGAGAACATCTCGCTCCCCCGCGAACTCGACGGAGTCTCCGGACGCACCGCCCGCCGCGAGGCGCTCGCCGCCCTGGAGGAACTCGGCATCGGGGAACTCGCCGACCGCTTCCCCGACGACATGTCCGGCGGCCAGCAGCAGCGCGTCGCCATCGCCCGCGCGCTGATCGGCGAGCGCCGGCTCGTCCTCGCCGACGAACCGACCGGCGCCCTCGACTCCGCCACCGGCGAGGCCGTGCTCGCCGTGCTGCGCGCCCGCTGCGACGCCGGGGCCGCCGCGATGATGGTCACCCACGAGGCCGCGCACGCCAGTTGGGCGGACCGGGTGGTCCACCTGAAGGACGGCGCGGTCGACTCCGAGAGCCACGGGCGGCGCACCGGCAAGCGCCGACTGACCGGCGAGCCGCTCAGCGCCCCGGCCGACGGCTACGGCCACGCGGCCGACGGGGCCGGGCACTCGACCACCGGCACCGGCCACACGTCCGGCGACTTCGGCCACGCGGCCGGCGGCTTCGGCGAGGTGACCCGATGAGACTCGGCGCCTGGAAGGTCGCCCTGCGCATCGCCCGCCGCGACGCGCTGCGCGCCAAGGGCCGCAGCGCCCTGATCGTCGCCATGATCGCGCTGCCCGTCCTCGGCGTCACCGGCGCCGACGTCGTCCACCGCAGCGGGCAGCTCACCCCGGCCGAACGGGTCGAACGGGTGCTGGGCGGGGCGGACGCCCTGGTCACGTCGCTCGCCCCCGGCCGGACCGTCGAGCAGGCCCCGGTCGCCGAGGACGGCGCCTTCGCGGTCCAGCCCCGCCCCGGGCAGCCGCCCACGGCCGAGCAGCAGAAGGGCGCCGGCACCGACCCCGTCGCCCTGGTCACCGGGCTGCTGCCACCGGGCAGCGTGCTCACCTCCGCCCGGCAGGGCCCGGAGACCGGCGCGACCTCCCCCGAAGGCCTGGTCCGCGCCCTCACCACCGAGGCCGACCTCGCCGACCCGCTCTGGCACGGCCGGCTCGACCTGGTCGACGGCCACGCCCCGGGCAGCCCGCGCGAACTGGCCGCCACCCGGGCCTTCCTCGACAACTCCGGACTGGCCGTCGGCGGCACCACCACCTTTCCCGGCCTGGAGCGGACCACCTTCACCATCACCGGCGTCGTCGAGCACCCGGACGACCTCCGCCGGGTCGAACTCGTCGCCCAGCCGGGCACGTTGCTGAGCCAGCTCGCCGCCGCCACGCCTCCCGGCAACCCGGCCGCGGCAGCGCCGGAGCCCGAACGCGGCGCCTGGCTGGTCCGGCTCCCCGCCGGGGCCGCCCTGGACTGGGCCAAGGTCCAGGAGTTCAACGCCCACGGCTACACCCTCACCGCCCGCTCGGTCGCGCTCGCCCCGCCGCCGCGCGCCGCCGTCCCCTACTACCGGGACGCCTACCGCTCCTTCGGTCCCTCCGCCGACGACAACACCAAGGTCGTGGTGGCCACCGTCACCGGCATGGGCCTGCTGGAGGTCGCCCTGCTCGCCGGCCCCGCCTTCGCGGTCGGCGCCCGCCGCTCCCGCCGCCAGCTCGCGCTGCTCGGCGCCGCCGGCGGCCGGCGGACGCACGTCGGCGCGGTGGTGCTCGGCGGCGCCCTCGTCCTCGGCACGGCCGGGGCCGTGGTCGGCGTGGTCCTCGGCGGCGGCCTCGTCGCCGGGCTGCGCCCGTGGATCGAACGGGCCGGCGGCGCCCGCTTCGGGCACTTCGCCCTGCCGCCACTGGACCTGCTCGCGATCGGCGGGATCGGCCTGCTCACGGCGCTCCTCGCGGCCGCGCTGCCCGCCCGGCAGGCCGCCCGCAGCAGCGTCACCGCCGGACTCACCGGCCGGGACACCGTCCAGGCCCCGAACCGCTGGGTCACCGTGCTCGGTGTGCTGCTGCTCGCCGCCGGCGCCGCCCTGGCCCTGTACGGCGCGAGCGCGGTGCAACACGGCGGCGTGCCCGTCGTCAGCACCTACGACACCCGCACGCTGACCGTGCTCGGCGGCTCCGTCATCGCCGAACTCGGCCTGCTCGCCTGCACCCCCGCACTCGTCGCCCTGCTCGGCCGGCTCGCCAAGCGGCTGCCGCTCGGCCCCCGACTCGCCCTGCGCGACTCCGCCCGGCACCGCTCGCGCACCGCGCCGGCCGTCGCCGCCGTGATGGCCGCCGTGGCCGGGGCCGTCGCCATCGGCGTCTACAGCACCAGCACCGACGCCGAGAACCGCCGCGACTACCGGCCGCAGGCCCCGTACGGCGCCGTGCAACTCCTCTCCACCGCCGACGGACCGCAACTCGACGGCCTGCGCGCCGAGGTGGGCAAGCAGCTGACCGATCTGGGGCCGCGCGCCGACCTCGGCGAAGCGGTGTACCAGTTCTGCGCCAACTGCTCCAGCACCGTCCAGCTCAAGGGCACCGTGAACTGGCGCACCGCGTCCGGCCCGCCGCACCTGGCCTCCGGGGACGCCGCCATGCTCCGCACCCAGTTCGGCATCCACGACCCGGCCGCCGAACAGGCCCTGGCCGCCGGGAAGATCCTGGTCTTCGACCGCGCCTTCCTCGCCGGCGACGGCCGGGCGGTGCTCCAACTGCGCGGCAGCTCCGGCACGCCGCTCCAGCCCGGCGAGATCCCCAAGCCCGACCTCCAGGAAATCCCGGCCGACGCCGTCCTGGTCGAGAACCCGAACGCCGCCCGCTTCGCCCAGGGCCTGATCCTGCCCTCGGCGCTGCCCAAGCTCCTGCCCGGGCTCGCCGCGAGGCCCACCGGCGCGATCTGGGTGCCCGCCACCCCGCCCGACCGCAAGGCCCAGCAGCGCGCCGAGGCCGCCGTGGTCCGGCTCGACCGGGCCGCCCAGCTGGAGGTCGAGCGCGGCTTCCAGCCCCGCGGCGACGCCCTCACCCTGGCGCTCAGCGGCTTCGCCGGACTGGTCGTCCTCGGCGCCGCCGGCATCGCCACCGGCCTGGCCGCCGCCGACTCCCGCCAGGACCAGGCCACCCTGGCCGCCGTCGGCGCACCACCGCGGATCCGCCGCACCATGGCGGGGCTGCAGTGCGCGATGATCGCCCTGCTCGGGGCGCTGCTCGGGGCGGTCAACGGCTTCGTCCCCGCGGTGGGCCTGCTGAAGTCCCGGGCGAGCGGGTTCGGCGGCCACCCGGCCCTGATCACCGCCCCCTGGGGCCAGCTGCTGCTGGTCGTCCTGGTGCTCCCGGTGCTGGCGGGGCTGCTCGCCGCCCTGCTGACCCGCTCCCGCATCCCGATGGGGCGGCGGCTGTCCTGACCCCCGGCGCACGCCGAAGCCCGCCCTCCGAAATGGAGGGCGGGCTTCGGCGTGCGCGGGCGACCCACACGCGAGAGGGCCGTACCATGGGCGGGTTCTAGCGGGCGAAGGGCGCCGGCGGGTCGGCGAGGGAGAGAACGGCGGTGCTGCGCGGGTTCGGCGACCTGGAGGCCGAGATCATGGACCGGCTGTGGTCCTGGGGTCGGCCCGCCACCGTACGCGAGGTGGTGGACGACCTCCAGCGTCAGCGGCCGGTCGCGTACACCACCGTCACCACGGTGGCCGACATCCTGCACACCAAGGGCTGGCTGCGCCGGGACAAGGTGGGCCGGGCCTGGGCGTACGAGCCGACCTGCACCCGGGAGGCGTACACCGCGCAGCTGATGCGCCAGGCGCTGGAGACCACGCCGGACCGGGCGGGTGCGCTGCTGCACTTCGTCGACGGGATGAGCAGCGACGAGGCGTCCGCGCTGCTGGCGGCGCTGGAACAGGTGAAGGCCCGGGACGCCGAGTGACCCTCGCGCTGCTCGGCCTCCACCTGGCCGTGACCGGGGTCCTGCTGCCGCGCCGGCTGGCCGGCTCGGCCCGGTTGCAGGCGCGCCCGGCGGCGGGCGCCGCGCTCTGGCTGGCCCTGATGGCCTCCTTCCTGGTCGCTCTGCTGCTGGCGGCGCACCACGCGGTGGAGCCGTTCGCCCACGAGCCGGCCGGGCTGGTCGGGCTGTTCCCGCACCCGGAGCCGGTCGGGCCCGTCGCCCCGCACACCCACGACTGGTGGCTGCTGGCCGCCGCCGGGGCCGCGATCGCCACGGTGGTGACGGCCGTCGGCGTCCGGGCCGGGCGGGCGCGCCGGCGGCACCGGGCGATGCTGGACCTGGTCGCCGTCCGGGACGGGCGCTGGGGCGCCCTGATCCTGGAGCACGCCCACCCGACCGTCTACTGCCTGCCCGGCCGCAGCTCCCGGGTGGTCCTGTCGCGCGGGGCGCTGCGGCTGCTGGACGAACGGCAGTTGGCCGCGGCGGTGGCGCACGAGCACGGGCACATCCGCGGCCGCCACCACCTGTTCCGGCTGCCGGCGGACACCTTCGCCCTGCTGTTCGGCCCGCTGCCGCTGGCCCGACACGGGCGGGCGGAGGTGGGGCTGCTGCTGGAGATGGCGGCCGACGACGCCGCGCTGGCGCGGGTGTCGCGCAGCGAACTGGCCTCCGCGCTCTGCGCCCTGGCGACGTCCGGGGCCCCGACGGGCGCCGCGCCGGGCGGGCCACTGGGCCCCGCATCGGGCGGGGCGCTGGCGGTGGCCGCCACCGGGGTGCTGGCCCGGGTCCGCCGACTGGCCCGCCCGGGGCACGGTCGGCGCGGGCGCCAACTGGCCTTCTGGATGGCGGTGTCGGCGCTCCCGCTGCTGCCGTACCTGCTGGCCTGCGCGCCGCACCCGTAGGGCGTCCGCCGCCCCCCGGTCACGATGCCGGGCGGACCCTACCGGTGCCGCAGGTACGCCTCGGCGGTCTCGCGCAGGCGGTCGTGCAGGCCGTCGTAGGCGCGGACCCGCCCGAGCAGGCTCTTCGGCAGCTTGGCGACCATCGTGTAGTTGGTGTCGCAGACGTTGGCGGCCGGCGCCAGCCCGGCCTGGCTGACCAGTTGGTAGGCGTCGAGCTGGTCCAGGCCGAGCAGGTGCCCGGTCCAGCCGACCAGGTCGTGCTGGCTGATCCGGAACGCGTCCTCCAGGGGGCGGGCGGAGCCGGTGCTGATCAGGAAGCGGTCGTCCTCCAGCCGGGGCCAGGCCGGTCCGCCGCCCTTGACCAGGTCGACGATCACGGTGGTGCGCATGGCCGCCTCCACCGCCGTCCCGCACACCTCCCCCTCCCCCTGGCGCGCGTGGCCGTCGCCGATGGCGAGCAGCCCGCCCGGGACGTTGACCCCGAAGTAGGCGGTGGTGCCGGCCCTCATCTCGGGGGTGTCCAGGTTGCCGCCGTGCGCGCCCGGCGTGATCGAGGCCAGCACCTCGCCGGCCGCCGGGGCGACCCCGACGGTGCCGTGCATCGGGTCGAGCGGGAGGTCCACCGTGAAGTCGCTGTTGCGGGCCCGGAATCGGCAGACGCCCGCCTTGAGGTCCAGGTCGTAGACCCAGACCCGCTCCTCCAGCGGCGGGTGCAGCATCGCCGTGCTGTGGGTCGCGGTCAGCGCGCCGAAGTGCGGGAAGGTGCTGGAGACGCCGTAGTCGCGGGCCGGGGTGATCTCCACGAAGTGCACCGCGAGGACGTCGCCGGGCTCCGCGCCCGCCACCGCGATCGGCCCGGTGACCGGGTTGAGGTAGGGGAAGACGCACACCTGGCTGGGCAGGTCGCCGGTGCCGCGCACCTTGCCGCCGAAGCAGTCCTCGGTGGTCAGTTCGACGATGGTGCCGGGCTGCACGGTGACGAGCGGTGCGCGCCCGCCGAAGGTGTAGGCGTAGTCGGCCGGGGCGGGGGCCAGCTGGACGGTCTCGGGCAGGCTCACGGGTTCTCCTCGCGGGTGGTGGGCGCGGGCGTGTCAACCATGGTGCTCTCTCTCCGTGACGACCCTGGGGGTGTGGGGAGACTGCGGAGGCAAGTATGTCCAGATGGCGGCCCCGGAGAACGCGAAGGCCCGCCCCCGCCGAGGCGGGAGCGGGCTGCCGGGCTGCCGGGCTGCCGGGCTGCCGGCCACAGCACACAGCACACAGCACACAGCTGCAGCCACGGACTACGGCTACGGCTACGGCTACGGCCGGACGGCGCCCACGTACGGCATGGCGCTGATCGGGAGGACCTCGACGTTCTTGCCGGTGCGCGGGGCGTGGATCATCTTGCCGTCGCCGATGTAGATGCCCACGTGGTGGATGTCGGGGTAGAAGAAGACCAGGTCGCCGGGCTGGAGGTCGGCGCGCTGGACGCGGGAGCCGGTGTTCCACTGGTCCTGGGACATCCGGGGCAGCTTGACGTTGCCCGCGCGGTAGGCGCCGCCGGTGAGACCGGAGCAGTCGAAGCTGTTGGGGCCGGTCGCGCCCCAGCCGTAGGGCTTGCCGAGCTGGGCGTAGGCGAACTGGAGGACGGCGGCGGCGCGACCGCTGGCGGGCGGCGCCGGGGTGTTCATGTTCGGGCGCTCCGAGGAGCGGGAGGCCCGGTCGGCGGCGGCCGCCGCCTGGGCCTCGGCCTTGGCCTTCTCGGCGTTCTGCTGGGCGTTGATCTTGGCGCGGTCCTCGGCGCTCAGCTTGTTGAGCATGCCCTGCGCCTGGGCGAGCTTGACCTGGATCTGCTTCTTCTTCTCCCCCAGCTCGGTGCCGACGGAGTCGAGCTGGGCCAGGGTGGCGGTGGCCTCGGCGCGGTCCTGGTCGAGCTTGCGCTGCTCGTTCTGGGCCTGCTTGAGCAGGGATATCTGGGAGTCGGCGAGGTGGTTCTGGACCGAGGCGCGCTCCAGGTAGGCGGCCGGGTCGGAGTCGAGCATCAGCTGGAAGGACGGGTCGATGCCGTTGGTGCGGTACTGGTCGGCGGCCACCGCGCCGAGCTGGGAGCGCAGCTCGTTCATCGCCTCCTGCCCGCGGGCGACCTTCTCCTGGATCTTGCTGGCGTCGCCCTGGAGCTTCTGCTGCTTCTCCTGGAAGCCGTTGAACTGCTCGACGGCCTGCTCGGCCTCCTCGTTGAGCTTGTCCACCTGCTCCTTGACGGAGGCCAGGTTGGGGGCGGGCTCGGCGTGGGCGGTGCCGGAGGCGAGGACGGCGCCGCCGGCCATGGCCGTGGTGAGGACCGCCATGCGGGCCCGGCTCGGGGGGCTGGGCTTGCGACGCTTTCCCATGGCGGGGGGCTCTCCTTCGGGGGACGGCAGGGGACGGCGAAGGCGGGCGAGGACCTACGGGGGTTCGGTCCCCGCCCACCTTCTTCGAAGTAACTTAATAGATGAGTGGAGGGGTTCCGCAATCCCCCTGTTCCGGGCCGTTCCGGGCGATCGATCGTGGCCCCCGGCACCGGCGTTGACCTCGGGTGCCACCGTCCGCGGCACTCCTCGCCGCCCGGAGTGCTGAGAACGTGCCAAATCGAGGGAAAGGTCACACGGGCCGCCCCTCCTGCGGGCCTGCGAACGAGCGCTAACCTGCGGTCATGAACGTCCTGCCCGAAGGGCTCCCCCTCGCCGCCGAATTCCCGGCCGCACACCGCGAGCAGTGGCAGCAGCTCGTCGAGGGCGTGCTGCGCAAGTCCGGCGCGCAGCCCGCGGACGGCGCCGCCGCCGAGCGGGCGCTCACCACCGAACTCCCGGACGGGCTGCGCGCCCGCCCGCTGTACACCGCCGAGGACGCCCCGGCCGAAGCCGGCTACCCCGGCTTCCCCCCGTTCGTCCGCGGCGGCCGGCCGCAGGGCGCGGCCGTCGCCGGCTGGGACGTCCGCCAGCGGCACGCCGACCCGGACCGCCGGCGCACCAACGAGGCGGTCCTGGCCGACCTGGAGAACGGCGTCGGCTCGCTCTGGCTGGAGCTCGGCGGCGCGGGCCTGCCCGTCACGGCCCTGCCCGAGACGCTGACCGGCGTGTACCTCGACCTGGCCGCCGTGGCACTCGACGCCGGGCCCGAATTCACCGCCGCCGCCGAGCAGTTGTTCGCCCTGTACGAGGAGCGCGAGGTCTCCCCCGGCGCCGCCGCCGGCAACCTCGGCGCCGACCCGCTGGGCCTCCAGGCCCGCACCGGCGAGACCGGACGCACCGCCGCGCTGCTCGCCGAGGCCACCGCGCTGGCCGCCCGCTGCGCCGCCGAGTACCCCGGCGTCCGGGCGCTGACCGTGGACGCCCTGCCCTACCACGAGGCCGGCGCCTCGCCCGCCCAGGAGCTGGGCTGCTCGCTCGCCACCGGCGTCGCCTACCTGCGGGCGCTCACCGCCGCCGGGCTGTCCGTGGACGCCGCGCTCGGCCAGCTGGAATTCCGCTACGCGGCCGACGCCGACCAGTTCCTCACCATCGCCAAGTTCCGTGCCGCGCGCCGCCTCTGGTCCCGCGTCGCCGAGGTGTCGGGGGCCTCCGCGGCCGCCTCGGCGCAGCGCCAGCACGCCGTCACCTCCCGGGTGATGATGACCGCCCGCGACCCGTGGGTGAACATGCTGCGCACCACCGTCGCCTGCCTCGCCGCCGGCGTGGGCGGCGCCGACGCCGTCACCGTGCTGCCCTTCGACAACGCCCTCGGCCTGCCGGACGCCTTCGCCCGCCGGATCGCCCGCAACACCCAGTCGATCCTGCTGGAGGAGTCCCACCTCGCCCGGGTGATCGACCCGGCCGGCGGCTCCTGGTACGTCGAGCAGCTGGGCGAGGAGCTGGCGGCGGCCGCCTGGGCCTGGTTCCAGGAGATCGAGCGGGCCGGCGGCCAGCAGACGGCGCTCACCGACGGGACGGTCCGCGAGCGGATCGCCGCGACCTGGGCGGAGCGCTCCGTCAAGCTCGCCAAGCGGCGCGAACCCGTCACCGGCGTCAGCGAGTTCCCGCACCTGGAGGAGCGGCCGCTGGTCCGCGAACCGGCCCCGGCCGCACCGGTCGGCGGGCTGCCGCAGGTGCGCCGCTCCGAGGCGTACGAGGCGCTGCGCGACCGCTCGGACGCGCAGCTCGCGGCCACCGGCGAGCGGCCGAAGCTGTTCCTGGCCTCGATCGGCACCGCCTCCGCGCACACCGCGCGCACCACCTTCGCCGCCAACCTGTTCCAGGCCGGCGGCATCGCGACGACCTCGCTGGAGTCCGTCGACCCGGCCGCCTTCGCCGAGGCCTTCACCGCCTCCGGCGCCACCGCCGCCTGCCTGTGCTCCAGCGACGCGCAGTACGGCGAGCACGCCGAGGCCGTCGCCGGCGCGCTGAAGGCGGCCGGAGCGGGGCGGGTGCTGCTGGCCGGTCGACTCGGCGAAGTCCCGGCAGGAGTAGACGAGTTCATCCACGCGGGCGGGGACGCCATCGCCGTCCTCACCTCCCTGCTCGACCAGATCGGAGTGGCACGATGATCCCCGACTTCACCGGAATCGGGCTGAACGGGGATCCCTCCGGGGACGTCACCGACGGCCAGTGGCGGGCCGCCTGGCGGCAGTCCACCGGCAAGGACGTCGACGAACTGGTCTGGGACACCCCCGAGGGCATCGGCGTCAAACCGCTGTACACCACGGCGGACCTGGCCGGCCTGGACTTCCTGGAGACCTACCCGGGCATCGCCCCGTACCTGCGCGGGCCGTACCCGACCATGTACGTCAACCAGCCGTGGACCGTCCGCCAGTACGCGGGCTTCTCCACCGCCGAGGAGTCCAACGCCTTCTACCGCCGCAACCTGGCGGCCGGCCAGAAGGGCCTCTCGGTCGCCTTCGACCTGCCGACCCACCGCGGCTACGACAGCGACCACCCGCGCGTCACCGGCGACGTCGGCATGGCGGGCGTGGCGATCGACTCGATCTACGACATGCGCCAACTCTTCGACGGCATCCCGCTGGACAAGATGTCGGTGTCGATGACCATGAACGGCGCCGTCCTGCCCGTCCTGGCCCTGTACATCGTGGCCGCCGAGGAGCAGGGGGTGGCACCCGAGAAGCTGGCGGGGACCATCCAGAACGACATCCTCAAGGAGTTCATGGTCCGCAACACCTACATCTACCCGCCGCAGCCGTCGATGCGGATCATCTCGGACATCTTCGCGTACACCTCGCAGAAGATGCCCCGGTACAACTCCATCTCCATCTCCGGCTACCACATCCAGGAGGCCGGGGCCACCGCCGACCTGGAGCTGGCCTACACCCTGGCCGACGGGGTGGAGTACCTGCGCGCGGGCCTGGACGTGGGCCTGGACGTGGACGCCTTCGCGCCGCGGCTGTCGTTCTTCTGGGCGATCGGCATGAACTTCTTCATGGAGGTCGCCAAGCTGCGCGCGGCCCGGCTGCTGTGGGCCAAGCTGGTCAAGCAGTTCGACCCGAAGAACGCCAAGTCGCTGTCGCTGCGCACCCATTCGCAGACCTCCGGCTGGTCGCTCACCGCCCAGGACGTGTTCAACAACGTGACCCGCACCTGTGTGGAGGCGATGGCCGCCACCCAGGGCCACACCCAGTCGCTGCACACCAACGCGCTCGACGAGGCGCTGGCCCTGCCCACCGACTTCTCCGCCCGGATCGCCCGCAACACCCAGCTGCTGCTCCAGCAGGAGTCCGGCACCTGCCGGGTCATCGACCCGTGGGGCGGCTCCGCCTACGTCGAGAAGCTCACCCACGACCTGGCACGCCGCGCCTGGCAGCACATCCAGGAGGTCGAGGCGGCCGGCGGCATGGCCAAGGCCATCGACGCGGGCATCCCGAAGATGCGCGTCGAGGAGGCCGCCGCCCGCACCCAGGCCCGGATCGACTCCGGCCGCCAGCCCGTCATCGGCGTCAACAAGTACCGGGTGGACAGCGACGAGCAGATCGACGTGCTCAAGGTCGACAACTCCTCGGTACGCGCCCGCCAGCTCGAAAAGCTGCGCCGGCTCCGGGAGGAGCGCGACGAGGCGGCCTGCCAGGACGCGCTGAACGCGCTCACCCGGGCCGCCGAGGCCGGCCCGCAGCGCGGCGGCTCGCTCGACGGCAACCTGCTGCACCTGGCCGTCAACGCGGCCCGGGCGAAGGCCACCGTCGGCGAGATCTCGGACGCCCTGGAGAAGGTGTACGGCCGGCACAGCGGCCAGATCCGTACCATCTCCGGTGTGTACCGAGACGAAGCGGGCCCCTCGGCCTCCCTCCAGCGCACCCGCGACCTGGTCGAGCGGTTCGAGCGGGCCGAAGGCCGGCGCCCGCGCATCCTGGTCGCCAAGATGGGCCAGGACGGCCACGACCGCGGCCAGAAGGTGATCGCCACCGCCTTCGCCGACCTCGGCTTCACCGTGGACGTCGGCCCGCTCTTCCAGACCCCCGACGAGGTCGCCCGCCAGGCCGTCGAGGCGGACGTGCACATCGTCGGCGTCTCCTCGCTCGCCGCCGGGCACCTCACCCTGGTCCCCGCGCTGCGCACCGCACTCGCCGAGGCCGGCCGGGAGGACATCACCATCGTGGTCGGCGGGGTGATCCCCCCGCAGGACTTCGACGCGCTGTACGAGGCGGGAGCGGCGGCGGTCTTCCCGCCGGGCACCGTCATCCCGGACGCCGCCTACGACCTCCTCACCTCGCTGGCGGCCGACCTCGGCCACGAGCTGTGAGATTTTGATCGTATGCCTCCGCGGACGATCGACCTCGACAGCTATGTGACGGGTGTCCTCGACGGCTCGCGCGCCTGGATCGCGCGCGCCGTCACCCTCGTCGAGTCCACCCGGCCCGACCACCGCGCGCTCGCGCAGCAGTTGCTCCAACGGCTGCTGCCGCACGCGGGCGGCGCCGTCCGGGTGGGCATCACCGGCGTCCCCGGTGTCGGCAAGTCGACCTTCATCGACTCCTTCGGCACCATGCTCACGGGGCTCGGCCACCGGGTCGCCGTGCTCGCCGTCGACCCCACGTCCAGCCGAACCGGCGGCTCCATCCTCGGCGACAAGACCCGGATGGAACGCCTCGCCGTCGACCCGCACGCCTTCGTCCGCCCCTCGCCCACCTCCGGGACGCTGGGCGGCGTCGCCAAGGCCACCCGGGAGTCCATGGTGGTGATGGAGGCCGCCGGCTACGACGTGGTCCTGATCGAGACGGTGGGAGTCGGCCAGTCCGAGACCGCCGTCGCCGGGATGGTCGACACCTTCCTACTGCTCAGCCTCGCCCGCACCGGCGACCAGTTGCAGGGCATCAAGAAGGGCGTCCTGGAGCTGGCCGACGTCATCGCCGTCAACAAGGCCGACGGCCCGCACGAACCCGACGCCCGCGCCGCCGCCCGCGAACTCGCCGGCGCCCTACGGCTGTTGCAGGCCCCCGACGCGGCGTGGACGCCCCCGGTGCTGACCTGCAGCGGCCGCGACGGCGCCGGACTCGACGTGCTGTGGGAACGGCTCCAGCAACACCGCAAGGTCCTCGACGCCACCGGCGCACTGGCCGCGAAACGGCGGGAACAGCAGGTCGAATGGACCTGGACGATGGTCCACGACCAGCTCTACGCGCGGCTGCACGAACACCCCGAAGTGCGGCGGCTCGCGGTCGAGTTGGAGGCCCAGGTGCGCGCCGGCACCATACCGGCGGGGCTGGCCGCGCAGCAGATCCTGGACGCCTTCTTCGGCTTCTTCGGCGCGCCCTGACGGGAGACGCTTCTCGGGTGGCCCTGGGGAGGAAAAGGTGCGAGGGCCGTGCTGGTGTGCACGGCCCTCGCACCGGGTGTGGGGCGCCCCGTTCCCGCCCTCGTCGCCCGGATCTGCACGTGGTGGTGAGCTGTTCGGTGTGCTCTGTCACCTGTACGCGATGCTGAGCTGCATTGTTTGATGAGGAATCGAACCCCCTGCGTTGCTCTTCACGCGCCAAGGACCGGATAAACCGCCGGCCCGCGGTGTGTGCACGCCTCCGTGGCGACTACCTGCTTCCCACACCCAGCTGGTGGGGTCAGTCCTCGATCAGGTCGATCTCCCAGTTGGTGCGCTGGATCAGGGTGTCCACCTCGCGGATCTCCTTCGCCAGGGCGTCCGCCTGGGCGCGGAGCTCGGCGACCGGCAGGGCGGAGAGCATCCTCAGTTCGGACCGCAACTGCCGTACGGCGCCGCGCTGGTCGCGCCCGGAGGCGGCGTCGGCGGCTGCGGTGATCACCGAGTGGCGCAGCCGCAGGACGTCCCGGCGGGCGAGGGCGTCGGTCAGCGTGCCGCCGCCCTCGATGAGCGCGGTGGAGTTGGTCCGGTTGATCTGACGGATCAGCCGCTCCAGCTCGTCCAGCACCTCTCCGGCCTGGGCCAGGACCTCCGCCGCGGGCTCGGCCGGCTCCTCGCCCTCCTGGTAGCGGGCACTGCCGACGACGCGCGCCCGCAACTGCTCCACCCGCCGCACCGCAGCCGCGCGCTGCGCGAGCGCTTCAGCCAGTTTCACCGCGTCATCACCTCTACGTCCTACTGATCGTCCGGCAAGTATGCACGTCAGTGCCTGCCGGCACGGTTCGCGGGGTGGGGTCGGCCAGGCCGACCCGGCAGGCGCCGGGCGGGTTCATGCCTCTCGACGGCGTTCGGCCGCTGCCCGTACGTCCGCCAGCGCCCTCGCCCGGTCGACCGGCGGGGGCGAGAAGCGTCCGGGCGCCGCCAGGACGTGCTCCTCCCAGCGGTCCTGCCAGAACTCCACCGTCCAACCGGGCCATCGCTGCGGCATCTCGTACGCCTCTGCCGACGCCCCGAGCACCCACCAGCCCACCCGCCGACGCAGCGGATCGACGTGGATGCCGGCATCGGCCGACGCCTCGCAGACCCCGTGCTCGGGGCCGCCCGCCAGTCGGTCGAGCAGCGCAGCCCCCTCCCGGACCGGATGGTCGTTGACGTTCGCCAGCACGTAGCAGTGCTCCGTCCCGACCGCCCTGACCGTCACCACCGCAACCATCGGCTCGGGGTCAGCCAGCTCCTCGTCGCCCGGTTCGAGCAGCGGCCCCACCGCATGCCCGCGCCCACGAGCACGGACGTGTTCGGGGTCCAGCCCCAGGTACGTCCGCAGCTCGGCAGGGCCGTCGTACATCCACCGGACGTCCCACCCCACCCATGCCTCCCGCAACAGCTCCAGAGTGGCCGCCCTGTGGCGCATCTCGGCGCTCGGCCCTTCCCAGGCGAACAGCATCAGCACCTTCCGGCCGAGGTCGATCAGCGCCGCACCCTGGCAGTGCACATCGTCCAGCCACCAGTCGACCGCTCTCAGGCGCCGGACCATCGAGAGCGCCTCCGCCGGCCCGGCCAGGAGGTCGAGGTCGATTCCTACCGCCCCGAACCGCGACAGGTACAGCTCGAACTCACCGCTCTCGCGGACAACGACAAAATTCGCACGATCACCCATCCGCCCAGGATGACCACCCCCAGCACCGGGCCGCCACCACATTTGACGCACCCACGTGGGCACGACCCCAGGGCCGTCACTCGATCCACCGGCATCACCTGACAACCGATCAAAATCACTTGCCGAGGATGCTCGGGCGGCTCACCCCACCCCGACGCATTACTCAGTGGACTGACCACCACCGACACCCTCTGAGCCAATCGGGCACAACCGCCAGCACAGGGCCTGACGTCGATGTCTCTGAGCCGGGGCACGATAGGTGGAACTGACGCGGTGTGGTGACCTGGCCGTTTCGACCCGGTGGGACACGTTTGTTGGAACCATCTGGCCATTCTTCTTGCCACCTGCGGTGGATTGCCATTCATGTTGGAACCAGTTCCGAACTACCCGGGCTCGCGGCGTCCGTGGCCGCTCCTCTGAGGGCTTGGAACCGAGCGAGCGCGTACGCAGGACAACTGGAGCGGCGGGGACGACAGCGGTTCAGCCGTTGTAGTCACACCGCGCCGCTTGGGACCTATCCTGAACCAATGCTTCACGAGCTGTGGGACGAAGGCGAGGAGGGAAAGATGTTCTGCCTGGCCGGACCGCGCGGAGACGGGGCTCGTGCGCTCTTGTCCGAAGGTGCCCGGCTCGTGTGGACCGTTGAGGCCGCGAGCTACTTCGACGCGATGACGTTGTACTACCAGCGCATGGGCTGGGGCACCTACACCACAGAACACCCGGAGTGGGACAACCGGACCTACGCCGAGCACGGCTGGGAATGATCAACCCATTTCACGCCTTCAGTCACACACGCCTCACGAACTACAGCTGGAGTAGTAGCCCCAAGAGCGATTCCGGCGCTGGGGCACTCCGCTTCCAACAACCGTGACCAAGTCCCAGCCAACGTGTCCTGGCTCAGTCTCGGCAGCAGCCGAGACACCGACGCACAAGCCGATTCCTTACTGTCAGTCAACAATCCGTCACAGTCGCGAGGCGCCCGACGGTCGCCACTACGCCACCTCGCGCAGAGCGTGAAGGTCCAGCGCCGTGCCCCATCCATGCGTGGGGCACGGCACTTCGGCGACTTCCAGGCACTCGAACCAGACCACCTTGCCCACCCCCGCCGGGCGCCAGCCCCATGCGTGCGCCAGCGCTTCGACGAGCAGGAGGCCACGCCCGCTGGTCGATCCGGCGTCACGCTCGCGCTTCGGGAGTTCCGGGCACCGATCGGCGACCTCCACCCGTACCCGCCCGACACACCACCGGACGGTCACGGCACAGCGCTCCCTGGTGTGCACGAGCGCATTGGCGATCACCTCGCTGGCGCACAGCTCCACCTCCTGAAACCCGTCCGCCGACAGCGGCACACCCCACTCCCGCACGATCGCCCCCACCAACCGTCGCGCCACCGGCACGGCGTCGGCCCCGGGCGGCTCACCCCACTCCAGCGGAACCGGAAACCGCGCATTACTCAGTGGACTGACCACCACGGACACCCTCCAAACCAGCCGGGCACAACTGCCAGCACAGGGCCCGACGTTGGTGTCTCGGCAGCAGCCGAGACACCAACGCACAAGCCGATTCCTTACTGTCAGTCAACAATCCGTCACAGTCGTGAGACCATTGATCATGCGGTGCCCGCATACGGATATGCGAGGAACGCATCGGATTGCACCATGTGACCTGGCAGGCCTCGTAGCGTTGGGATGGGCTGTTGAACTGGAACTCGGCAGCGATCCGGGATGCCTCCCGGACGAGGAACTACGGCAAGATCATCGAGCTGGCTCGAACGTACCAGCGCATGACGCAGGTGCAGTTGGGCGAGGCATGTGGACTCTCACAATCAGCGATCTCACGACTGGAGAAGCGAGGCATCGCCCCCTACGCCATGGACGTGCTACTGCGACTGTCACAGCACCTGGGAATTCCAGCAGCTCTGCTCGGCCTCGCCGAAAATACGGTTCAGACGCGAATCGGAACTGAGAACGTGGAAAGACGTCAATTCCTGGGAGCAGCCGCAGCAATCGCGGCATCCCCCGTATTCACTGCCGCCGCGGGATCCACGGACGAGGCCGAGCAGCAAGCTGTCGCACTCCGAGTTGCCACCACCTCCTACCGTCGACTTGACGGGTCGACGCCCTCACGGGAGCTTGCCGATGTCGTCCACTCCCATCTGCGGTTGATCCAGGGGCTGATTGGCGCGGCACGGACCGATGCTCATCGGATCAGGCTCGCCGCCATCGCGAGCGAGGCGGCGAGCCTGGCCGCTTGGCTGGCGTGGGACATGGGAGACCACGGGTCCGCGCGGTCGTTCTACGGAGCTGCGATCAAAGCCGCGCGGTCAGGAGCACACCCACTGCTTGCCGCGTACCAGTCCGGAAGCCTCGCGCAGTTCGAAGCTCACACCGGCAACGCGGTCCAGGCGCTCAGTCTCACCCAGCGAGCCCGCAGCTTCCTGGAGCCTGCGCTTCCCGCAGTCGCCGACGCGTGGCTTTCATCGGTTGAGGCCCTCGGACATGCAGCCGCAGGCGACCAGCGCAGCGCCGACCGCGCCTTGACACGTAGCCGAGCCGTGCTTCAGGCAGACATCCGGGAAGAACCACCCCCATGGCCCTGGGTGTTCACCTTCGACGAGTCCAAAGTGGCCGCTGCCAGAGTGGCCTGCGGCGCGAAACTCGGACTCTCCAGGTGGGCATCAGAAACGGCGATCCCGGTCCCGGCGACCAGTCATGCGAAGCAACGCGCGCTGCTGTTGCTGGACATTGCAGCAGGCCATCTGGCCGCAGGACGGATCGAGACGGCATTCGCCCTCGCCACGCAAGCTCTGGAGATCGGACTCCAGTACCGTTCAGGTCGAATCGTCGAGAGAGGCCGCGCACTTCGACGGTCGTTCAGCACTTCCTCGCCGTCCAAGGTCGTGAGGGAGTTCGACGAGCGCCTGCACGGTGTCTATCTCTAGGAAGGGATCGCAGTGCGAATCGGAATCACGGGGCACCGGGGGCTGGCGGCCGGGGTGGAGGAGCAGGTTCGACGGCTGCTCGAAGACGCTCTCGCGGGCGAGGACCTGACTGGGCTCACGGTCGTGTCCTGCATCGCGGACGGGCCGGACGCGTGGATCGCGGAGATCGCGCTCGAACGGGGGGCGCGGCTGGAGGTCGTCATTCCGGCGGATCAGTACCGGGATGGGCTGCCGGGCTGGCATCACCCCGTCTACGACCGGCTGTTGAGCAGTGCCGACGCCGTTCACCGAACTGACCGGGTGGAGTCCGACGAAGCCGCCCACATGGCGGGGAGCGAGGTCCTGGTAGCCCAGGTCGACAAGCTCCTCGCCGTCTGGGACGGCCTGCCGGCCCGCGGCCACGGCGGGACGGCGGACGTGGTCGCCTACGCCCGCCAGCGCGGCGTGCCGGTTGAGGTGCTGTGGCCCCAGGGGGCACGCCGGTGAATGCGGAATGAGGTCTATCAGTCAGGCCGGTCGCACCGCCGCGACCGCGTCGGCGTACAGATCGGTGGTCAAGTCGGCGTCGCTGATGCCGAGTTCGGACAGCACCGCACGCACCAGGGCGAGGGCCGGCGCGAGGTCGGCCTCCGTGGCGGCCGTCGTCTCGACCTCGATGAACGTGGCGTCGTCCAACTCGGGAACGCGAACGAGCGTGGCGAGCAGGTGCCTCCCGTCGCGCTGGAAGCCGTAGTTGCGGCACCGCTTCTCGAACGCGATGCGAGGGGTGAAGCCCAGGCCCCGGATGATCTCGTGCGCGGCGTCGGCGTCCTCGACCTTCGTCTCGGACTCCGGCTTCGACCCGGACGCCTCGTCCACCCGGGCCCCCTTGTACGTGAGCACCGTGCGCCTGCCGTCCGGGCTGTGCACGGTACGGATCCGCAACTCGCGATCGGCGCCCATCAGGCTGCCGTCCGGGGCGTCGTAGTACGTGTCGCGGTAGACCTCGGCGCGGCCGGCACCGTGCCGGGCCTCCAGTTGCCTGCGCACGCCTTCCGGGTCGCGCACGACCGCCTTGAGCTCCGCTTCGATCGCCATCCTCGCCCCTCCGTCAGATCACGCGCTCGGCGCCGTCCACCATCACATCGAACTGCCGCCGCAAGACCGATACCGCAAGGTGCCGCCTTCAAGGCACGATCCGCGACCCGTGTCAGCTCGACTTCTCGCCGAGGGCAGCACGGAGCCAGTCGAGGGAGTCGGTTGCCAGGACGGCGTCGGCAAGTGCGTTGGCGGTCTTCGTGATGAGACGGCCACGGCTGTTGTCGATCCAGCGCTGAGCGTTCGCATAGCCCTGAGCCTTGTACTCGACGCCCTGGATCAGGCACTCCAGCTTGTCGGCATCCCGCGCGCAGACCGCCTCCGGAGAGTCCTTCGCTTCGTACTCCGCGACGAGATCCCGGATGGTCGAGGCGAGGATCTCCGGCATTCCGCCGACCTGGTCGGCCGTCACCGCCGCCGGGTCGGCGCCGGGCGCGTACTTCTTCCCCAGATGGTTGACGTCCCCGGTGCGCGTCTCCTGGGAGTCGTGCCAGACCGCGAGGAAGGCGGCCTGCGCCGGGTCCGCGCCTTCGAGCTTGGCAATGATCGAAGCGATCAACGCGGTTCGCCAGGAGTGTTCGGCGACCGATTCGGGATCGCGGACGCCGGCCATCCACCAGCCCGTACGCTTGGTCTGCTTGAGCGTCCCGGCTTCGAACAGGAACCTGGCCACCGGCGTCAGGTCGTCTGTCACTGTCTGGCTCCTCTCACGCCTCGACAAGGCGGATCGCGTAGCGGATGCTGTCGAGTTCGCGTCGCCCGCGCCGCGACAGCTCCCGACCATCCAACAGCACCGGGAGCCGTTCGCGCAGGGCGCGGGCCGCAGTTCCGGAGCGCAGCAGATCCGGCCGGACCTGGAGCAGTGACCACACACTGTGGATGTTCAACTCGGCGTACCCGCACTGCGGGCCGAGGCCCTGAACGAGGTGCGCGAGGAGCTTGTCGCCGGGCCACGGGCCCGGCGACCGGGCAGCGATGAAGTCGTCGGAGAGTTCGAGGTACGGGGCCTCGCCGACCCAGTACGCCCAGTAGTTGAGGTTCGCCATCGCGCCCGCCTCATCGGCGAGGGCCGTTTCGATGAAGTGGCTCATCCGATCCCGGTCACCGTGGCGGGCGGAGACCATGGCGACGGAACGGGAGTTGAGCCAGTGACTCAGCCAGTCGTTCGGCCGCTCGGAACGCTGCTGGTGGGCGAGCCACTCCCGCGTGTCACCCTGTTCGTCGTATCCGGCCAGGTACAGCGCTTGGCGGCGGGCGAGGAACTGGTCCGCTCCACGCGCTTCCTCGGCCGCGCGCCGCAGGTGCGTGTAGAACCGGGTGCGGTCGGGGGCGAGAAGTTCCGGTCCGGCCGGCGCTGGGCCCTTGCGTGGACGCGGCGGGGCCGGGAGGTCGCGAACAGTCTGCGGCGCTGCACCGCTGAGCGGCCACATGAGAATCTCCACGAGGTCGCGCCGTATCACCATCGCCCCGAGGGGGCTCCCGGCAGCCGGCGACTTCTCCTCAACGATGCCGGCGAGCAGGATGTCCGCCTCGAAGGATCGCTCCAGTGTTTGGAGGAGTGCGGGCGCTGCGCCCACCTGCATCAGCCGATGGCGGTAGGTGAACATCTGCCCGACAGGTACGGCCGTGAGCGGGCGCCGACCACTCTCACATCCGGCGATCGTGTCGGTCGACACGGCCAACCGCTCGGCGAACTCGTCCTGGGTGGCCCCACACTGTTCTCGTATCACCCGAAAGACGTACCCGGAGATAGTGCCCACGCGTGGGCGCCGAGGCCTCCCCTGACTATCAGTCAGGGACTGATGCGGGCTTGGCTGCATGAGAGCCCCCCACTTCGGGAGTTCGTGCCAACGTACCTGTACTCGTGGTCACTTCAGGTTCCGACTCCGGGACCCTACCGTCGTAGGCGTCCCCGACCGAGAGCGGTCGGAGACCCGTCGGCAGGTCTCGCTCCCTGCGACGGCGGCCCCGCTCTCATCAAGGAGCCTATCGGCCCGGCGGCACGCCAGTTGGTCGCTGTCACGTCCGTACACCTGGGCAAGCGCTCCACACGACAATCATCGCGAACAGGACAGATAGGAGGCACCCATGGGATGGGGAACCGGCAAGGACGGAAGCTCCGGTGGCGGCAGCGGGGGCAACGACGGCGGGCAGGGCAAGCACGCGAACAAGGACCGGAAGGACTTCGGGAAGGACAAGACGACCCCGGACACCTCGTCCGGGTCGTCGGCCGCCAAGCACCGCAAGGACGGCGACGGGAAGTGACGAGCCCGCAGAACGACCTGGAGCAGGCCGCCACGAAAGGCCTGCTCCGCGCGGTATCCCGCTCCCTCGGCCACGATGTGTCCGATGAGTGGCGAAGGGCCGCAGAGGCGACCCCGCGCCATCGTTTCCTCCCGGACCGGATCTGGCTTGCCGACGGTGACGGCTACCGGCTCTGCGACCGTGAACGTGAACCCGACCGCTGGCTCGCCGCCGCCGGTTCGGACGTTCCCGTGGTGACACAGGTCAACGACGGAGCGGAGCCGATGGACGTAGCCGATGCGTGGCCGTCGTCCTCCGCCTCCGAGCCGTCGATCGTCTTCCAGATGCTCGAACTCCTGGACATCGCACCGGGGATGCAGGTTCTTGAGATCGGCGCGGGCACCGGGTACAACGCAGCCCTGCTCTCCCACCGCCTCGGTGGGGCGAACGTGACGACGATCGAGATCGACGCCGCCGTGGCCCACCGCGCCCGGACCAACCTCGACGCCACCGGCTACGCACCCACCGTCGTCTGCGGCGACGGAAGTCTCGGCTGGAATGCCGCGTCGCCGTTCGACCGGATCATGGCCACCTGCTCCGTGAAGCGCGTTCCGGGCGAGTGGATCAGCCAGACCAGGCCGGGCGGGCAGATCCTCACCCCTTGGTACGACGAGTGGAGCTGCGGCGGGCTCCTCCGCCTGACCGTCACCGGCGACGGTACCGCCACCGGGCGGTACACCGCCGACAGCGCCTTCATGCTGATGCGTACCCAGCGCCGCGACCTCCGCCTCTTTCGGGACGTCGTCATGGACGAGCACGTACCGGACGAGTCCACGACCACGCTCGACCCCTGGGCCGTCGCAGACTCGGAGTTCGAGACCCAGTTCGCCCTCGGGCACCGCCTCGGCGACCTCTGGTACGCCTGGCACCACGACCCCGATCTCGACGACGTCGAGACGCGCCTCTGGGTGGCCACGACCGACGGCGGCTCCTGGGCCGCCGTCGACTGGGACGGCACCGAGAACACCGAGCGGTACACGGTCTGGCAGCACGGCCCGCGCCGCCTGTGGGACGAAGTCGAGGCCGCCCACCGCTGGTGGCTGGACAATGACCGCCCCGGTCCGAGCCGCCTCGGCCTCACCATCGGCCCCGGCGGCCATCAGGCCTGGCTGGACGACCCGACGAATGCGTGGCCCCTGCCGTAGGGGAATGGATCGCCCGTCGCATTCGGCACGGCCCCGGATCGCCGGTCCGGGGCTGCTTGCCTGAATCCGATCGGATGTTCCAGGTGGTCAACAGCCCGACAACTGGTCACGTGGAGAGCGGAATTGGCGTTACCTTGGATCGGGTGTCGAGCTGAGCCGGAGGGGCGTGGTGGATCGCCGGGGATTCGTGGCCGCCTCCAGTGCGTACGCGCTTGCGGCGTTGGGCCTGCCCGACCCTGATGCCATCCTGCGGCGGGTGCAGGGAAAGACTGACAGCACAGTGAAGGTCGGCCGGGGCGAGGTCGCAGCGATCCGCCGGATGACGAAGTCGCTGGGCGACGCGGCCGCCGAGCTCGGTGGCGGCCATGCCCGCCATCTCGCCGTCCGCTACCTGCACGACGACGTCGCGCCCTGGCTGGACGGGACGTGGAGTGAAGCCGTCGGCCGGGAGCTGTTCGCGGCGACCTCCCAACTCGTCCATGCGGCTCGCCTGGCGGCACCGGAAGGCGTTGTTGCAGCTCTCCTGACACAAGGAAGGCCCCGGACCGCCCGACCGGTCCGGGGCCGTTCACCTCGTGCGCGTCAGACGGTCTTGGCGGCCGCGAAGCGGGACGAGACGTCCTGCCAGTTGACGACGTCCCAGAGCTTCTCGACGTAGTCGGGGCGCACGTTGCGGTACTGCAGGTAGTACGCGTGCTCCCAGGCGTCGAAGGCGAGCAGCGGGGTGGTGCCCTGGCCGACGTTGCCGTGGTGGTCGTAGACCTGCTCGACGATCAGGCGCTTGCCGAGGGGCTCCCAGGAGAGGATGCCCCAGCCGGAGCCCTGCACGCCGGTGGTGGCGGTGGTGAGCTGCTTGCGGAAGGCCTCGAAGCTGCCGAAGTGCTCGGTGATGGCGTCGGCCAGCTCGCCCTCGGGGCGGTCGCCGCCCTCCGGGGAGAGGTTCTCCCAGAACAGCGAGTGCAGCACGTGGCCGGACAGGTGGAAGGCGAAGGTCTTCTGCAGGCCGACCAGGCCGCCGAACTGCTCCTTGTCGCGCGCCTCGGCCAGCTGGTCCAGGGTGTCGTTCGCACCCTTGACGTAGGCGGCGTGGTGCTTGGAGTGGTGCAGTTCGAGGATCTCGGGGGACATCGCCCGCTCAAGCGCGGAGTAGTCGTACGGCAGGTCGGGAAGCGAGTAGGTGCCCATGCTGGGACACAGCCCCTTTCGATGAACAGTGATGATCGTGCCGGGACAACACTATTGCGTATGAGTTGCAGGAACGAAGCATGGGCTCCTGCTTATTCCTCACGTCTCGTCGGGCACAATGGTCGCGAGTGCATGTAATGAGTGATGAGGGTGAGTGACTGTGACAGGGTCACCGGTGGTGCTGGGGATCGAGTCCTCCTGCGACGAGACCGGCGCGGGTCTGGTCCGGGACGGCGTACTGCTCGGGCAGGCGGTGGCGTCGTCGATGGACGAGCACGCCCGCTTCGGCGGGGTGGTGCCGGAGATCGCCGCCCGGGCGCACGTCCACGCGATGGCGCCGGTGGTCGGCGAGGCGCTGGCGCGGGCCGGGCTGACGCTCGCCGACATCGGCGCCGTCGCGGTGACGACCGGTCCGGGGCTGGCCGGGGCGCTCCAGGTCGGGGTGGCCGCGGCCAAGGGCTACGCGTTCTCGCTCGGCGTCCCGCTGTACGGGGTGCACCACCTGGCCGGGCACGTCGCCGCCGCGACGCTGGACGGCGGGCCGCTGCCGAACCCCTGCGTGGTGCTGATCGTCTCGGGCGGGCACACCTCGCTGCTGCTGGTGCGCGACCTCGCCCGCGATCCGATCGTCCACCTCGGCGACACCCTGGACGACGCGGCCGGCGAGTGCTTCGACAAGGTCGCCCGGATCCTCGGCCTCCCCTACCCCGGCGGGCCGGCGATCGACCGGGCGGCCCGGGACGGCGACCCGACGGCCGTCCGCCTGCCGCGGCCGCTGACCGGACCGCGGGACGACCCGTACGCGTTCTCGTTCTCCGGGCTCAAGACGGCCGCCGCCCGCTGGGTGGAGGCGCAGCGCTCGGGCGGCTCGGACCCGTACGTCCCGGACGCGGCGGCAGGGTTGCAGGAGGCGATCGCCGACGTGCTGACCCGCAAGGCGGTGCGGGCCTGCACCGATCACGGGATCAACACCCTGGTGGTGGTCGGCGGGGTCGCGGCGAACTCCCGGGTGCGGTCGCTGGCCGAGGAGCGCTGCGCGGCGGCCGGGATCGCGCTGCGGGTGCCGCCGCTGAGGCTCTGTACGGACAACGGGGCGATGGTGGCGGCGATCGGCGATCTGCTGGTCCGCTCCGGCGCCGAGCCGGCTCCGGCGGAGCTGTCGGTGGATCCGTCGGCGCCGCTGGAGTTCGCGGCGTTGACGCCGTTGGCGCGGACTGCCGTGGCCTGACGGCGGGTTGATCCGCCGTCGGGCCGACCTGACGGGGTGCGCCGGCCTGACGCGGCGCGCCGACCTGACAACGGTTCGATCTCGCCCGACGCGAATCCGTTCCCAAGCCTTCCCCCGGCCGCAACAGGTGTGACATTTTACATGTCACACATCAGGAACCGTGTGCCCCCAACCACACGGCAACCCTCAACGGCCCCGGAGGCCCCCACAGATGCGTCCCTCCCGGATAGCGAAGGCCGGCGCGCGCAGACTCCCTGCGCTCGGCGTCGCCTTCTTCCTCGCACTCGGTCTCTTCGCACCCCAGGCCCACGCCGCCGACGCCCCTGCGGCCCACGCCTCGACCACCCCCACCGGCAAGGCGGCCGCACCGCACTCCGTGCCCGTGCCCAAGTCCCCCGACACCCCGAAGGACGCCCGCCCGCTGGCCGCCGACGAGCAGGCCAAGACGAGTGCCCCGACGGCGGCCAGCACCACCGGGGCCGGGGTCGACGCCAAGGCCGACAAGGCCGCCAAGCAGCTCGCGGCCGCCCCCGCCTGCGACGTCTCCGCCTTCACCGGCAACACCGGGGCCGCGCTCGTCCAGCGGGTCAAGGCCGCCGGCCTCGACTGCGTCAACACGCTGTTCACCCTGACCGGCAACGACGCCAAGGCCGCGTTCAACGAGGCCCAGATGGCCACCGTCGCCAACGCCCTGCGGGACGTCTCCGCCACCTACCCCGGCGACGACTCCACCTCCGCCGGCCAGCTGGTCCTGTTCCTGCGCGCCGGCTACTACGTGCAGTGGTACAACCCGGACGTGGTCGGCCCGTACGGCGCCACCCTGCAGACCGCCATCCGCGGCGCCCTCGACGGCCTCTTCGCCGCCCCGCACAGCAAGGACGTCACCGAGGCCAACGGCGCGACCCTCGCCGAGGCCGTCACCCTGATCGACAGCGCCCAGGAGAACGCCCGCTACACCGGCGTCGTCAAGCGCCTGCTCGCCGACTACACCGACGCCTGGACCGGCTCGATGGCCACCGCCGTCGCCAACACCAAGACCGTCATCGAGCGCGGCTTCGACCTCCCCGCCTTCACCGCGGCCCTCCAGGCCGACCCCTCCTTCGCCACCACCATGGCGTCCTTCGTCACCCGCAACAGCTCCCAGCTGAACGGCTCCGACGTGGTCACCTCGATCGGCATCCAGATCGGCAACCTGGTCGCCAACGACGCCACCAGGGCCCAGGGCCGGCCGATCGTCAAGGACCTGGTCAACCGCTACCCGCTGGTCGGCGCCACCGCCCCGCTCACCATGAACCTGGTCTGGTTCGCGGAGAAGAAGGACACCGGCAACTGCGCCTACTACGGCACCTGCGACCTGGCCGCCCGGCTCGTCCCGCTCGTGCTCACCGTCGACCACACCTGCAACGCCAACCTGCGCATCCGCGCCCAGGACATGACCGCGCAGCAGCTCGCCGACACCTGCACCAGCCTGATCAACGAGGACCAGTTCTTCCACCAGGTGGTCAAGGACAACGGCCCGGTCGCCAACGACAACAACACCAGCCTTGAGGTCGTCGTCTTCGACGACTACTACGACTACAGCCTCTACGCCTGGAAGATGTACGACATCGCCGTCGACAACGGCGGCATGTACGAGGAGGGCGACCCGGCCAAGGCCGGCAACCAGGCCCGCTTCATCGCGCACGAGGCCGACTGGCTGCGCCCCGCCTTCCAGATCTGGAACCTCAACCACGAGTACACCCACTACCTCGACGGCCGCTACGACTTCTACGGCGACTTCAACGCCGGCATGACCACCCCGACCGTCTGGTGGGTCGAGGGCCTCGCCGAGTACATCTCGTACAGCTACCGGGGCGTCCACTACGACGCCGCCGTCGCCCAGGCCGGCAAGGGCACCTACGCGCTGAGCACCCTCTTCGACAACACCTACGACAACTCCGACTCCACCAAGGTCTACAACTGGGGCTACCTGGCCGTGCGCTACATGCTCCAGTCGCACCCGCAGGACGTGGACGCGCTCCTCGCCAAGTACCGCGTCGGCGACTGGAACGGCGCCCGCACCCTGCTCAAGACCACCATCGGCACCCGCTACGACGCCGACTTCGCCACCTGGCTCAAGGCCTGCGGCGCCGACAACTGCGGCAGCCTGCCCACCAGCCAGGCCCCGCTGTGCACCGCCGGCGACACCCGGCAGTACGACAAGAACTGCCGCCGCGACGGCGTCGCCGCCACCACCGGCAACTACAGCTACAACTTCCTCAACCTGCCCGCCGGCGTGAAGCAGCTGACCATCACCACCAGCGGCGGCACCGGCAACGCCGACCTCTACTACAACGGGGGTGCGTGGGCCACCACCGGGTCGAACCTGGCCAAGTCCACCAACGCCGGCAACGGCGAGACCCTCACCATCACCAACCCGCCGTCCGGCTGGGTGTACTTCAGCCTCTACGCCCAGCAGGGCTTCGGCGGCGTAACCGTCACCACGACGTACAACTGACCTGCGCATACCGGACATCGAGGAGGGCCCCGCGTGCGGCGGGGCCCTCCTCGCGCGTTCGGACCCCCTCGCACTCAGCCCTCCGCCGACCAGGTCACCACGGGCGGGCGGACGGCGGCGCACAGCGGACGGCCCTTGGCATCCGTCAGGCGCAGCCGGGCCACCAGGACGCCGCGCTCCACCGCCGCCTCGACGACCTCCCGGTCGACCGCCGCCAGCAGCAGCTTGGCCCGGCGGAACAGCGCCCAGCCGTCACCGTTCCTGGTCACCCAGTTCAGGTAGACGAACCGGGCGCCGGGGCCGCCCTGCACGTACCGGCCGGTGAGGTCCGCACCTCCGGCGAGGTCCACTGTGCCGGGGAGGTCCGCGCCGCCCGGCGCCGGCTGCGCCTCGCACTCCAGCGACCAGCGGGCGCGCGGCGCGTCCCCCGGGAACAGGTCGAGCAACTCGGCCGGGCGGCCCCGGCGTTGGACGGCGACGTACAGGTCCCGGTAGCCCGGGAAGCCCGGCGCGGCGGCACACTCACGCCCCGGCAGGTCGGTGGCCTCAATCCTCAGCTCCATACCGATATGGTCCCCCACCGCACGCCTCGGGAAGTTATAACGATCGGCCATCTAATGCACCGCACAATCCGGACCGGCGAGGAGGTCATCCTTTGTCAAAAGAGTGTCAGGAGCCCTAGCTTTCGGTTAAGGTCCGGAGTTAGATGAAAGTCGGTTCGGGGTTCCGATCGGAATACCGAATTTCCGCCAAGCCGCGGGCATCCTTGCTCCACCGTGCCTGCCATCCCGGGAATGGAGAGTACCCATGAAGATGATCAAGGCTATCGTGAAGAAGTTCAAGCGTGACGAGGACCTCGCCGACCACTCGTGGATCGCGCACGTCATCTGACGCATTGTCACCAACGGGGGCCGTGGCCGAGCCACGGCCGGGCCGCGGCCCCCGCCGGCGCTGCAGAGCGCCCCACCTTTCACCTGCCCGGAGTCCTCCCGCCTGCCCGGAGTTCTCCGCCCGCCGGGGGAATCCATTCCATCGCCATTTCATTGGAGGCGGGATTCTCATGGAAGAAATGGCGCCGACAGCCGGGCGCAGCCATTCCATTGTTTACGCCCCGAAGATCCAGGACCTGCTGACCAGGGAAGAAAAGGTATTCCGGATCGACGCCCGCACGGTCGGCGTCTCCGACAGCGAGCTGATGGCCGAAATCGTCGCGGCGCGCCCCGTGCGGTCGGCGGAGCGCTCGGTCTACAAGCCCGCCGCGGGAGCGGACATCCACCACGACAGCGCGACCAGGACGATCCGCGCGCTGGGTCAGGACGTCATGGCGGGCATCAAGGCCCCGCCGCCCCCGGCACGCGGGCTGTCCGGCGCCTGGCCCTACGCGGCCACCTCCTACCTGCGCCGATGGCTCTTCGCGTCCGACCCGCTGCCGGTCTCCCTCCTGTCGAAACGCGGCGTCACCCGCTCCGACCGGCTCTCCCGGATCGTCGACCGCGCCGTCACCGTCTGGCCGGGATCCGCCGCCGAGGGCAGGAGCACCGCACTGGCCGGGCAGATCCGCGACGCCTCCGACACCCGGGAGCGGAGGCAGGCCATCGCGCTGTACCGGCGGTCGACGGCCACCCTCTGCGACGGGGTGGCCGCACTGGCCGGCAACGCCCTGTGGCTGATGGGGCCGGACCGGGAGCGGGAGGGCGCCCGCGCCGACCTCACCGAGGTCCTGTGGGAGACCCTGCGACTGCTCCCGCCCGCGTGGATGCTGTTCCGCAACGACGGCCACGCCTACACCGGCCTGCACCCCGAGATCCGCCCCGAGGACCGCATCGCGCTCTTCCCGCTCCTGATGCACCGCCACCCGGAGCACTGGTCCGACCCGCTGGAGTTCCGGCCCGAACGGTGGGCCGGGGTGGCGGACCCGGAGAAGACGCCCGGGTTCATGCCGTTCGGCTTCGACGGAGCCCGCTGCTGGGCCAAGCACCTGGTCGTACCCCTGGCCGAACGCCTGCTGAACGTCGCCTTCGACCACCGGCTCACCATTCGCGGCCCGCAGCAGGAGACGCACGTCCCCCTGCGCTCCCTGCTCTCCGTACGGTTCGACGCCGCGGCCAGGGTCTGACCCGCGAGCCCCGGACACCCTGACACCACGGGACACACCATGGAATCGCCCACGCTGGCCGACTGGGTCGGCGACGTCCGCAGCTTCACCGGCCACCAGTGGCAGCGCAAGCCCGCCGTCTTCACGCCGGAGAAACTCGCCTCGCCGTTCGACCTGGACGCGTTGGACGCCGCCTTCGACACCGGGCTGCTGCGCACCCCCTACCTGGAGATGGTCCGCTCCACCAAGGTGACCGTCCCGCCCGAGGCCTACACCACGTCACGCACGGTCAACGGCATCACGTACCACGGCTTCGCCGACCGCGCGAAGGTCCTCGCGCTCCTGGGCGTCGGGGCGACGCTGCTGCTGCGCTGCGTCGACCAGTGGCACCACCCGACGGGCGAGCTCGTGGCGCGGCTGTCCGAAGAACTCGACCGGCGCGTGGAGGCGTTCTTCTTCGTCACGCCCGCCGGCGGCCAGGGCCTCGCGGTGCACCGTGACGACGCCGACGTGTTCGTCCTCCAGGCCGCCGGACGCAAGACCTGGTACGTCCACGACGCGCCGACCGCGGCGGATTGGACGCCGGGAGAACTCCCCGACGACGAGCACTCCCCGCGGCTCCTGCACAGCGTCCTCGAACCCGGCAGCGTGCTCTACGTCCCGCGCGGCTTCGCGCACCGCGCGGTCGGCGCCGCCGGCCTCTCCGCCCACCTGTCCCTCACGATCCGCGACATCTCCGTACCGGACCTGCGGGCCGCCCTGGAACAGCGGTTGACGGACGGGCTGGACCTCCCGGCGCGCCCGCTGGGCGAGGCCGCGATCGACGACTCCTGCGCCGCGCTCCTCGACCACGTCCGGACGAGGCTCGACACGATCGAACCGGAGGACCTGCGGCTCGCCGCCCGGGCCGCGCAGGCACGGGCGGCCCAAGCGGAGGCGGCGGCGGAGAACGCGGAGCGCGCGGAGACGTTCGCCGAGGCGGCCCGGACCTGGGAAGGCGGCGGGACCGGCGCCGGGCGGGCCGGGCTGGCGTCCGTCAGCCGCACCTGGCGCAGGCTGCGCGACGCGGCACGCACCACGCACTGACGCACTGGCGCGCTGGCGCAGGGCCGTCAACGAGACCCCGCGCGTCAGGCCGGCACCGCCCGTCCTCCGTACCGCCGTGACGACGACGGTACGGAGGACGGTCAGCACCGGCCTTCGACGGCCGGGGGCCTAGACCCGCTGCGCCGGGACCGTCCGGTCCCGCTGGAGGTCCAGCAGCTCACGGAACAGCCCGTCCGGGCGCGCCGCCAGCTCCGCCCAGGTGCCGGTCTGCACGATCCGGCCCCGGTCCATCACGATCACCCGGTCCGCCACCGCCGCGTTGGCGATGTTGTGCGTCACCAGCAGCGTGATCCGCCCCGGGGCGAGGGCGCGCAGCGCGTGCAGGATGCGGTGCTCGGCGCGCGGGTCCAGGTCCGAGGTCGGCTCGTCCAGGATCAGCAGCCCCGGGCTGCGCACCGTCCGGTACAGCGCCCGGGCCACCGCCGCCCGCTGCCAGCCGCCGCCCGACAACTCGGCGCCGCCCCACCAGCCCTGGGCCAGCAGCGTGCGCCAGCCCGACCGCAGCCGGGCCACGATCTCGTCGAAGCCCGTCCGCGCGGCCGCCCGCTCCACGTCCGCCATCACCTGCTCGGTGAGGTGCCCCAGGTGGACGTTCTCGGCCGCCCCCAGCGGCCAGCGCGCGAACTCCTGCGGCACCCGGGCCACCCGCGACCACATGCCGTCCGCGTCCAGTTCCTGCACCGGCACGCCGTCCCAGCAGATCCGGCCGGACTGCGGCAGGTAGAGGCCGGACAGCAGCTTCAGCAGCGTCGACTTGCCGCTGCCGTTCTGCCCGATCACCGCCACCACCTCCCCGGCCCGCAGCGTCATGCTGACCCCGCACAGCGCCGGCTCCTGCTGCTCGCCGGGGTAGGCGTGCCCGAGGTCCGCGACCTCCACCAGTTGCGGCGCGTCCGGCACGATCCCGCCGCGCCGGATCCGGTGGCCGCCGGCCTCGTCCAGGAAGGTGAAGTAGTCGTCCAGGTACAGGCCCATCCGGTACAGCCGGGCGCCGTTGCCGACCAGGCCCTGCAACCCGGACGAGGCCGTCCGCAGCGCGAACGTCGCCGTACCCGCCGCCGCCAGGTCGATCCGGCCGCTCGCCACCAGGTACAGCAGCGTGCCCCAGACCAGCGCGCTGCCCGCCCCCGTGCCCAGCGAGGCCAGCAGGGAGACCTTCGCCGCCTCCCTGGTCGCCCGGTCCGTCGCCTCGACGATCTTCTCCTCGGCGCGGCGGTACTTGGCCATCAGGAACGGCGTGACCTGGTCCGAACGGACCTGGTCCGCGCGGGTCTTGTCGATCAGGAACCAGCGGTAGACGCGCAGCGCGCCACGGTCCTCGTTGGTGGCCACCGCCGCCAGGTAGTGGATCCGGGCCGTCCGGACGGCCGCCACCCCGGTCGGCACCGAACCCAGCAGCAGCAGCGGCACCAGCCACGGGTGGAGCGTCGCCAGGACGCCCGCCGCAGCCGCCAGCGAGACCGTCGAGGCGATCACGTCCTGGGCGTTGGAGAGCAGGTCCGGCGTGGTCGAGGCACCCCGGTCGGCCGCCTCCCACTGCTCGTTGTACGCGGGCTCGTCGTACGCCCGCAGCTCGGCCGCGCACCCGGCGGCGATCAGCGCCAGCTCCGCCTCCCGGGTGACCCTCGGCGACACCCGGCCGGACAGCCCCACCACCGCGATCCCCAGCACCGCGCGCAGCGCGGCCGAGACGGTCAACAGGAGCAGCGACGGCGCGGCGGTCCGCAGGTGCTCCCCCACCGGGCCCGCCACCAGCAGCGCGCCCAGGGTGCCGGTCGTCGCGTACAGCGCCAACGCCCCAAACACGCCCGCCAGCACCTGGCACACCAGCAGCAGCACGGTGGACGTCCGGTCCGCCGCCCACGCCAGCGCCAGCGCGCGGCGCACCAGGTGCGGGAGGCGGCGCAGCATCGCGTTCGCCGACATCGACGCGCCGGCCTCGGCGCGGCGGTCGCCGGGGAAGCGCAGGCGCAGCTCCTCGTCGTGCCGATCCTGATCCTGGTCATGCTGGCCCTGATCCTGGTCCTGGTCAGGCGGGGTGCGGTCGGGCGGGGTGTGGGGCTTCTCGGGCTTCACGATCTGTTCGGACACAGTGCTCTCTGCTCCCTGGTACGGCGGCCGGTGGCCGCAGCGGATCCGCGCGCGGGCAGCCCTCACCGCTGTGTGGGCGTGTGGGGTCGGCAGCGGTGCCGGAGGGCACTCTGCGAGGGGCTGGCTGCGGTGCGGACCCCGATCCTGGCAGCGGTCCGCCGGGCCGTCCGGCGTGTCCCGGCCGGTCTCACTCGATCCGGGCGATTCCGTGTCGGCGGCGGCGAGTTGGTGGCAATCGATCACCGGGAGGGTCCGCGATGTTCGATTCGGGGGCCGGTCGCGGCACCCTCCAGGCATGCGGTCCGACGATCACACGAACGTCCCGGCCGAGCCCGCGCGGCCCGACCTCGCCGACCGTCTCAGCGGGTCGGCGGGTGGAGCGCGAGGAGGGAGGGGGTGGTGGGGGCGGCGAGGCGGAGCAGGCCGTGGCCGGTGCCGGCGAGGCCGACCATCAGGGAGGGGCTGTGGACGCCGTGCGGGAGGCCGCAGATCCAGCCGCGGGTGTCGAGGTCGTCGAGGGTGGCGTGGGCCTGCCGCAGGGCGGCGGTGCGCCAGCGGTCGCCGGCGAGGAGGAGGGGTTCGAGGTTGCCGAAGTCGCCGTGGCAGAGCGAGAAGTTGTGGCCGAAGCCCTCGCGGAGGACGGTGGTCAGGGCGGTGTCGCGTTCGGTGAGGAGCAACTCGCGGGCTTCGGGGAGGAGTTCGGCGAGTTCGGTGCGGGCGAGCGCGATGCCCGAGGCGCCGTGGCACCAGAGGGACGGGTAGTGGGGCGCGTCGGGGCCGTCGTCCTCGCGGACGTCGCGCCAGTTGGCGGCGGCCGGGTCGAACAGGGTGCGTTCGTACGCGACGGCGGCGAGGGCGAGTTGGGGCAGCCGGGGGTCACCGAGGTGCCGGCCGGCGCGGGCGAGCGCCCAGGCGATGCCGGAGCCGCCGTGCGCGAAGCCGGCCAGCGGGCGCTTGACGGCGCCGGCGAGGGAGGCGGGCAGCCAGCCGGCGCCGCCTTCGGGGTGCGGCGCGGCGGCCCGGACGAGGCGTTCGGCGCAGGCGGCGAGGGCGTCGGTGACGGCGGGGCCGGGGCGGACGGCCGCCCAGGCGAGCAGTCCGCCGATGGTGCCCGCGTTGCCGGCGAGGAGGTCGTGCTGGGCGTCGTCGGCGGCGAGGGCGGCGCTGCGGCGCACCATCTGGGCGGCCAGGGCGTGGAGTTCGGCGTCGGGGTGGTGGGCGGCGAGGTGGGCGAGGGCGTAGAGGACGCCGCCGACGCCGGAGAGGCCGCCGCCTAGGCGGTCGGCGCGTCGCCGAATTTGGTGACGTAGCGTCAGCTCGGCGGCCCGGGCGGTGTTTCGGTGTTCACGATCGCCGGTGACGGTGGCGAGCTGGTGGAGGAAGAGGACGACGCCGGCCGTCCCGCTGTAGAGGTCGGGGCCGAGTTCGGCGGGTGCCCAGCGGCCGGGCGGGGCCCAGTTGGGGCCGGCCCAGGCGAGGTCCGCGCTCCCCCGGTAGGCCTCGCGGAGGAGCTGTTCGCCGGCGTCGACGGCCTTGGCGAGGGCGCGGGAGGCCAGGTCCAGGCCTTCGGTGGGCTTCCCGGGTTGCGCGGGAGGGGACGCGACCGGGCGGCGGCGCGGCTCGCGGGCGCCGTCCGCGGTGGTCACCGACAGGCGCAGCAGCTGGAGTTGGCGGGCCAGGTCCGGTTCGCCGAGGGCGTCCGCCTTGGCGAGGGCGAGGTCGAGTGCGGGCCGGTCGGTGACGCCGGGGATCAGGGCGCCGGTGGAGGAGCGGGCGTCGACGCCGTCGGGGCGGATGGTGAAGACCGGGACGTCCCCGCGCCAGAGGTCGGCGCGCTCGTGGTCGACGTAGGCGAGCGCGTGCTCCTCCCAGGCGGGGAGCGCCCAGAGCCGGTCGAAGTGGCGGTCCTGGTCGAGGCCGTCGCGGAGCAGGTCGGGGTGGCAGGCGGTGGCGAGCAGGCTGCGGTACTCGAAGGTGTCGCGGCGGAGCATCCGGGTCTCGTCGGCGGCGAACGCCCGGATGAGATCCCGGAGTTCGCCCTTGTGGGTGGCGAGCAGCCGGTAGGCCTCGGTGAAGCCGGCTTCGAGTTCGCCGACGTGGTCGGCCAGGCGCAGCGGCCGACCGGGCGGGACGGGCCGGCTGCCGGGCGCCTCGACGGGCATCCGGCGGTACTCCAGGCGGAGCCGGTCGGTGCCCTGGTCGACCAGGACGGGGGCGGGGCGCGGCGGGAGGCTGGCCGGATCCCAGCCGAGGGCGGAGAGGTCGGTGCCGCCGTTGCCCTCGTCCCACATGCGCTCGGGCAGCAGGCCGGAGCGCAGCACCGAGTGTCGGGCCTCGTGGCGGGCGAGCCGTTCGGACTCGGAGAGGTCCTTGGCGGGTTCGGGCAGGTCGGGGTGGAACAGCGCTTCCAGGTCGATCAGGACCGGCTGGTCGCGGACGGCGATCAGGTTCTGGGCGTGGCAGTCGACCGCGTCGAGGGTGTGGAGCAGCGCGGCGAGGGTGCCGGCGCGGTGGTAGAAGTCGCTCAACTCGGCTTCGTCGCGGGCTGGTTCGGCGGTGACGTGGGCGACCCAGCCGTAGCCGTCGCGGGCCAGGTGGGCGAGGTCGTGCAGCGGCAGCCGGAGTCGGGGGTTGAGCCAGCGCAGGAGGTGCTGGAAGTGCGTCTCGGCGCCGAGCGGGCGCGGCTTGTAGACGATCCGGGTGCCGTGCTCGAAGCGCAGGGCGCTGACGGTGGCGCCGCCCCGGTGCGGGTCGCCGAGGCCGGTGGCGAGTTCGGTGAGGCGGCCGAGCGGTCGGCCGTCGGCGAAGGTGCGGGCGAGGGCGGGGAGGTCGGCGGCGAGGCGGCGGTACAGGGTGAGGCAGGTGGCGGTCCACTGTTCGGCGGCGGTGGCCAGCCGGTGCGCCAGCACCGGGTGTTCGGCGAGGAGTCGGACGGCGCGGCCGGGTTCGGTGAGCCGGTCGAGGAAGTTCCGGTACCGCTGCTCGGGGGTGTCTCCGGTCAACTCGCCGGAGAGACGGGCGATGTGGAGTTCGGTGATGACGGTGCGGACGGCTGTGGTGTGCGCGGTCGCGGTGAGTGCGGGCAGGACGAGGGCGGTGAGCTGGTCGGGGGTACCGAGGGTGGCGGGGCCGGGGGTGGCGGCGTCCGCGGTGGCGGGGCCGAGTTCGGCGAGGCCGGTGCGCAGGCGGTCGCGGGCGTCGGCGAGCAGTGGGGCGACGAGCCGGGCGAAGGCGTGCTCCTCGGGGAGGTCGAGGGTGTGCCCGGCCTCGAAGGCGGCGGCGAGGCGTTCGGCCCAGGCGGGGGTGCCGAGGCGGTCCGCGAGGTCGGCCGGGTGTTCGGCGAGCAGGGCGCGCAGCCCGTCCGGGTCGAGGCGGTCGGCGGCGAGGCGGCGCTCGAACCAGTCGTCCCGGTCGAAGGGCGGCTGGGCGCGCCAGCGGTCGAGGATCCGTCCGGCACGGTCGGCCCGTTCAGCCTGTTCGGCGCGCTGGGCGTCCGGGTCGGGCAGCGGACCGCGGGCGGCGAGCGGGACGGCTCGGGCGGCGGCCCGCCGGATTTCGGACGCGTCAACCACGGGCGGTCTCTCCATGCTCGGTTCGTGCGCGACGGTTGCGGTGCTTGGTGCCCGACGGTTGCGGTGCTTGGTGCCCGACGGTTGCGGCACCGGACGTACGCGCCCCGGCCGGGTCGTGCGTCCGCGACACGGGCTCCGGCGGTGCGACCGGGGTCCGCGTCGCGGACGGCGGACTCAGAAGCTGCAGACGTGGGCGCAGCTGCTCCAGCCACCACAGGTGCTGGCCTGCACCGCGGCGGTCACGTAGACCTCGTCCGACAGGTCGCCGGCCGGGTGGACCTGGTGGCCCTGGCCGAGGGTGAGCCGGAAGTCCTCGTCCTTGAGCGCGCGGACCTGCTCTGCCGTGGGCTGCATGGTGCCTCCTTCAGACATTCGGGTCTGGCACGGTCGTGCCGGGTCGGGATCCTGGCACCGCCCCACCCGCCGCACCAGAGGTGTGCCGCGCACCAGGCACAAATTCGGCCAGGGTCGGAATAGGGACGAGGCCTCCCCCGCCCATCCCGCTCCCGCAGGCCGCGCCCGTGCCCCGGCTCGCCCGTCGGACCTCGCATCGCCCTACACCTGTCCGGAATCCAGACCGTGCCGGGGGCCTGAACCGGGCCCCACGTTTGAACGGCCGGGCGCCGGGCAGTCCGCGCCGCCCGTCGCTCCTGTGGCCGGGCCGGGCACTGAAGGTCACGATGGAATCCGGCGACCCCCGCCCCCGGCCCGATCGGAGCGCGATGAGCGAGCAGCACAACGTCGTCCTGCTGACCTTCCCGGACGCCACCGCGTGGCGGGCGGCCTTCGACGAGGCGCAGCACCTGCCGGGCCTGCGGCAGCTGGCGGCCCTGGAGCGCAGCGCCGACGGCCTGTTGGAGATCCAGGACACCTTCACCCGGGGCGCGGGCGTGACCACCGTCAGCTCCGGCGTCCTCGGCGGCCTGGTGGGCCTGGTCGGCGGGCCGATCGGCGTCCTGCTCGGCTTCGCGGCGGGTGCGGCGCTCGGCAACGCCGCCGAGGAGGGCCGGGCGACGGAGGGCGGCGCCGGGCTGATCATGCTCTCGCCCCGCGTCCCGGACGGCGGCGCGCTGCTCGTCCTGGAGCTCCGGGAGTCCTCTCCCGACCGGGCCGACGACCTGGCCTCCCGGCACGGGGCCACGGTCGAGCGGATCGACGCGCAGGCCTTCGCCGAGCAGGTCCGGGCCGCCGAGCACAAGGCGGAGCAGGACACGGCGGAGCAGAACGCGGCGGAGCAGGACACGGCGGAGCAGGATCCGGCCGAGCGGCACACGGCGGAGGAGCCCAAGGCGGAGGGTCACCGGCCCGACAAGGGCGCCTGAACCGCTGCCCGGCCCCTCACTCGGCCCGCAGCGCCTCGACCGTCCGCGCCCGGGCCGCCCGGACGGCGGGCAGCAGCGCCCCGAGCACCGCGATCAGCACGCCGCCGAGCCCGAGCAGCGCCAGCACCGGCGTGCCGAACACGTCGAGGGCCGAGGCAGGGAAGCGGAGCCCGGCGCTGTGCCCCATGGCGGGCACCGTCAGCCGGTGCAGCAGCAGCCCGACCGGGAGGCCGATCGCCCCGCCGAGCGCACCGACCAGGACGACCGGGGCGAGCGCCCCGCCCACGGTCTGCGCCGGGGTCATGCCGAGCGCCTTGGCGACGCCCGTGTCCCGCTTCCGCTCCCGGATCTCCAGGACGACGGTGTTGAACACCCCGAGCCCGGCGACCACGACGAGCAGCGCGGTGAGCGTGGCGGTGAGGGAGTTCAGGGCGGCGATGGAGCCGCTGGAGCCGTGCGACCCGCCGGCCTCGGCCGTCATCCGCACCGGGGCGAGGGCGGCGCCGAGGGCGGTGGCGTAGGCGGCGCGGTCGGTGCCGGGCTTCAGCGCGACGGACCAGGAGTCCGGGTGCGGGGCGGCACCGGGCGGGTAGCCGGCGGCGTCGGTGAACAGTTCGTTGGTCTGCATGTGCGGGTCGAAGACCTCACCGACGATCCGGACGGTGACCGCCCTGCCGTGGGAGGTGAAGGTGACCTGGTCGCCGAGCGCCACCGAGGCCTCGGTGAGGAAGGTGGCCGGGGCGACGGCCTCGCCCGGGGCCCGGAACCAGCGCCCGGAGACCATCCGGTAGCCGGCCCCGGTCGCGTCGCCGTCGAACGCGGTCACCCTGGTGCTCCCCGCGACGCCGGGGACCGTCACGTCCTCGGTGCCGTCGCCGAAGTAGCCGGCCGTGCCCGGCTGGGCGTCCAGGGCGGCGGTGACGGTGGCCGGGTCGGCGGCGACCGGCCTGGCGGGAGGCGTCGCCCCGGGCGGGCCGACGGGCCGCTGCGGGTGCACGACGACGTCCGCGGTGTCGTGGTCCTTCGCCGCCTGCACCCAGGTCATCGTCCCGCCCATGCCCACCGCGAAGACCGCGGCCGCCGTGCCGAACAGCACGGCCGCGAGCATCCCGGCGGCCCGGGCCGGGCGGGCGAAGGGCTGGGCGAGGCCGAGGCTCAGCGGCCGGGGCAGCGGCAGCCGGGCGGCCAGCTCGGCGGCGCGGGCCGCCGCCCGGTCCCGCCGGGTGCCGCCCGCCGTACGGCCGACGGCGAGCGCGTCCACCGTGCGCAGCCGTCCGGCGCGGGCGGCGGCGGCCCAGGCGACCAGGGCGACGGCCGCCAGGGTGCCGCCGGCCACCGCGACGTCCACCCAGGGGGCGATGCCGGAGGTGCTGGTGCCGTAGATCCGCCCGGTGGTGGCGAGCACCGGGAGGGTCAGCAGGTTGCCCGCGACCACCCCGAGCAGCGTGCCGACGGTGGCCGGGATCAGTGCCTGGGCGACGTACGCGCGGACCACCTGGGCGGGCGTGCAGCCGAGCGCCTTGAGCACGCCGATCCGCCGGGTGGCGGTGCCGACGGCTCCGGCCACCACGTTCCCCGCCACCAGGACCGACATCGCCATGCCGAGCAGGCCGAAGGCGACCATGAACGGCAGGAACATCGCGGTGTTGCGGTCGGATCCCTGCTTGGCGGTGAGCCAGGACTGGGCGCCGGTCAGCGCACCGGCGGGTGCGGCGGCGGCGACGGCGGCCCGGTCGGCGGCGAGCGCCTCGGCGGTGGCCGCCTGTGTGAAGCGGTAGAGCATCTCGTAGCCGGGGGTGCTGCCGGGCGCGGTGAGCGCGGCGAGGCCGTCCGGCGTCACCCAGGCGTCGGCGGTGCGGCTGACGGACCGGCCGAAGCCGACGACGGTGAGGGTCGGCGCGCCCGGCAGGCCGGGCAGGCGCAGTGTGCCGCCGACCTCCCGGACGGGGCTGCCGTAGCTCGCGTCGAGCACCACCTCCCCCGGTTTCTTGGGCCAACTTCCGTGCAGTAGCTCGATGTTGTCCACACCGCCGGCGGCGTCGGCGCGGCCCGCGACGGTCATCGGCTCCATCCCCGCCCCGTCCGCGCCGGTCGCACCGCCCGCGCCGGTCGCGCCTGGGCCCGGTTCGGGATCGACGGTGACGGTGCGGAACGGCCCGGCGGCGGCCGTCACCCCGGGGGCGTGCGCGGTGTCGGCGAGTTGGGCGGCGGTGGCCCGGGCGCCGTCGAAGCGCGCGGTGAGGTGGGCGCCGTGCTGGCCGCCGAAGGCCTGGTCGAAGGGCTGCTGCGAGGCGACCAGCAGCGAGCCGCCGAGGACGGAGCAGGTGGTGGCCACCAGGGCGGCCAGCCCGATCGCGACGGACTGCGTGCGGCGCCGGCGGACACCCGCGCGCACCACCCTGCCCAGCGCGGTCATGCCGCCACCGCCGAGTCCGAGACGATCCGGCCGTCCCGCATCCGGACCGTGCGGGTGGCGCAGTCCTCGGCGAGGGTCAGGTCGTGGGTGACGATCAGGATGGTCTGGCCGTCCTCGTGCAGCTCCCGGAACAGCTCCTTGACGTCCTCGCCGGAGGCCGAGTCCAGCGCGCCGGTCGGCTCGTCGGCCAGCAGCAGCGTCGGCCTGTTCATCAACGCCCGTGCCACCGCGACACGTTGGCGCTCACCACCAGAGAGCCGGGCCGGGTGGGCGCGGGCGTGCCGGTCGATGCCGAGCGACTCCAGCAGCTCTGCGGCCCGGCGCCGGGCCTCGGCGCGCGGGACGCCCGCGAGTTCGCCGGCGAGCACCACGTTGTCGGCCACGGTGAGGTCGTCCAGCAGGTTGAAGAACTGGAACACCATGCCGATCGTGCCGCGCCGGTAGCGGGCCGAGCCCGCCTCGCCCAGCCGGTCGACCCGGACCCCGGCCACGGTGACCGTCCCGGCGCTCGGCCGGTCCAGCCCGGCCACCAGGTTGAGCAGGGTGGACTTCCCGCTGCCGGACGGGCCGAGCACCGCCACCGACTCCCCCGCCCGCACGCTCAGCGTGACCTCGTCCAGCGCCGCCCGCGCGCCCTCGTAGTGGCGGCTCACACCGCTCAGTTCGATCACCGGATCGCTGCTCATTCCCCGCTCCTCGTACGTTCCCGCTTGGTGGACGACACGAAGGTACGGACGGGCGGCGCGCACCCGCGTCCGTCGCCCGGGGCAACTTCGCTACCCCGTCCGGGCGACCCGGCGCGGCGTCATCCTTGCGAGGTAGTCGCCGGGTGTAGCGGCCGCCGCCGCCCGAGGGGCTGTCCCCGACGGCTCCCGGCCCCCACAATGTCCCGGTGATCAACCTCCCGACAGCGGCGCGGCTGCGCGCGGCGGCCCGCCTGGCCGAACCCCCGGGCGCCGCGCCACCGCCCCGGCCGACCCGGCGCGGCCAGGCCTTCGACCTGGCCCTGGCCCTGTTCCTCGCCTTCTCCTGCGCCCGCTACGCCACCACCGCGAGCGAGAGTCACGGCACCGACTGGTACGGGCCGATGCTGCTGGTGCCGCTCGTGCCGCTGCCGCTCGTGCTGCGCCGCCGCCTCCCGCTGGCGGTGCTGTGGGCGGTGCTGCCGGCCGCGCTGCTGGTGCGTCACCAGTCGGAGGACATCGCGTACGCGGCCGGCGTGGCCGTCATCGTCGCCGCCTACAGCGCCGCCGCGTACGGGCGCCGCCCGGCGGCGCTGCTGCCGAGCCTGCCGGCGGCCGCCGCGACGCTGGTGGTGCTCTTCGACGACGCCAAGCTGCCGCACTTCCCCAACGCGGTGATCGCGCTGCTGGTCCTGGTGCCGGTGTTCGCGGTCGCCTACGAACTGCGGATGTGGCGCCGCCGGGTGGACGAGGAGCGCGAACGGCTGTCCGCCCTGGAGAGCGGGCGGCTGGCCGCGCTGGAGCACGCGGCGGAGCACGCCGTGGAGCTCGAACGGGCGCGGATCGCCCGGGAGTTGCACGACGTGGTGACGCACAACGTGAGCATGATGACGATCCAGGCCGGGGCAGCCCGCAAGATCCTGGACACCGCCCCGGACAAGGCCCGCGAGGCGATGGCCGCGGTGGAGGCCGGCGGTCGCGCCGCGATGACCGAACTGCGCCAGGTCATGGGCCTGTTGACGATCGACTCGGAGACCGGCGACGACCCGGCCGCGACCGCCGACCTCAGCCCGCAGCCGGGCCTGGGCCGACTGGACGCGCTGGTCGACGGCGTCCGGCGGGCCGGGCTGCCGGTCGAGCTGACCGTCACCGGGGAGCGCCGGGCCGTCCCGCCCGGGGTCGAACTCGCCGCCTACCGCGTGGTCCAGGAGGCGCTCACCAACACCGTCAAGCACGCGGGCGGCGCGGATGCCGCGGTGACCGTCGAGTACGCCCCCGGCCACCTGCGGGTGGAGGTCACCGACACCGGCGGCCGGACCACCGGCGCCGCCGCCACCGGCAACGGACGCGGCCTGATCGGCCTGCGCGAACGCCTCGCCGTCTACGGCGGCACCCTGCACACCGGCCCCCGACCGCGCGGCGGCTACCGCGTCAAGGCCCTGATCCCCCTGGAGAGTTCATGAGCGAGCAGGCGCTGCGCGTGGTGGTGGCCGACGACCAGGCCCTGGTCCGCACCGGGTTCCGGCTGATCCTCGAATCGGAGGGGATCGAGGTGGTCGCCGAGGCCGAGGGCGGCGAGCAGGCCGTCGCCGCCGTCCGCCGCACCCGCCCGGACGTCGTCCTGATGGACATCCGGATGCCCGGCCTGGACGGGCTGGAGGCCACCCGCCGGATCCTCGCCGACGCCGGCCCGGCGGACCACCCGCCGCGGGTGATCATGCTGACCACCTTCGACCTCGACCAGTACGTCTACGCCGCGATGGCGGCCGGGGCGAGCGGCTTCCTGCTCAAGGACGTCACCCCGGAGCACCTGGCCGCCGCCGTCCGGCTGGTCCGCACCGGCGACGCGCTGCTGGCCCCGGCGATCACCCGCCGCCTGGTCGAACGCTTCGCCCGCCCGGACGCCCCCGCCGCCGCCCCGCACCGCGAACTGGCCGCGCTCACCCCGCGCGAGCGGGAGGTGATGGGCCTGCTCGCCCGCGGCCTCAGCAACGCCGAACTCGCCGCCCGGCTCCAGCTCTCCGAGGCGACCGTCAAGACGCACGTGGCCCGGATCCTCGGCAAGCTGAACCTGCGGGACCGGGCCCAGGCGGTGGTCGCCGCCTACGAGACCGGGCTGGTCAGCGTCGGCACGGCGGCGGAACCCCGGTAGCGGTCCGCCATCGGCCCGGAGGCGTGCACCTCCGGGCCGATGGCGGGCTGACGCCAACCCCCGTCGGCCGCCCGGGAACCCGGGATCGGACGATCGCGGGACCAGGCGGACGCGGGGTCAGGCGACGTCGAACCGGTCCAGGTTCATCACCTTGACCCAGGCCGCGACGAAGTCCGCCACGAACTTCTCCTTCGCGTCGTCGCTCGCGTAGACCTCGGCGACGGCGCGCAATTCGGAGTTGGAGCCGAAGACCAGGTCGGCCCGGGTGCCGGTCCACTTGAGCGCGCCGGTGGCCGCGTCCCGGCCCTCGAAGGTGTGCCCGTCCTCCGAGGTGGCCTTCCACTCCGTGCCCAGGTCGAGCAGGTTGACGAAGAAGTCGTTCGTCAGGGCCTCGGGGGTCCCGGTGAGGACGCCGTGCGGGGACTGCTGGTAGTTGGCGCCCAGCACGCGCAGGCCGCCGACCAGCACGGTCAGTTCGGGCGCGCTCAGGGTCAGCAGGTTCGCCTTGTCGAGCAGCAGGTACTCGGCGGCCAGCCGGCTGCCTTTGCCCACGTAGTTGCGGAAGCCGTCCGAGGTCGGCTCCATCGCCGCGAAGGAGTCGACGTCGGTGAGCTCCTGCGTCGCGTCCGCCCGGCCGGGAGTGAACGGCACCACCACGTCGCGGCCGGCCGCCCGGGCGGCCTTCTCCACGCCGACGCCGCCGGCCAGCACCACCACGTCCGCCAGCGAGACCTGCTTGGCGCCGGACCGGGCGTTGAACTCCTGCTGCACGCCCTCCAGGGTGCGCAGCACCGAGGCCAGCCGGTCCGGCTCGTTGACCTCCCAGCCGATCTGCGGCTGGAGCCGGATCCGGCCGCCGTTGGCGCCGCCGCGCTTGTCGCTGCCGCGGAAGGAAGAGGCCGCCGCCCACGCGGTGGACACCAGCTCGGACACCGACAGCCCGGAGGCGGCGATCCGCTCCCGCAGGGCGGCGACGTCCGCGGCGTCGATCTGCTGGTAGTCGACCGCGGGCAGCGGGTCCTGCCACACCAGTTGCTCGGCCGGGACCTCCGCGCCGACGTAGCGGGCGACCGGGCCCATGTCGCGGTGGGTCAGCTTGAACCAGGCGCGGGCGAAGGCGTCCGCGAGCTCCTCGGGGTGCTCCAGGAAGCGCCGGGAGATCGGCTCGTAGACCGGGTCCAGGCGCAGCGACAGGTCGGTGGTCAGCATCGTCGGGGCGTGCCGCTTGGAGGGGTCGTGGGCGTCCGGGACGGTGTCCGCTCCGGCGCCGCCCTTCGGCTTCCACTGGAAGGCGCCGGCCGGGCTCTTGGCCAGCTCCCACTCGTAGCCGAACAGCGTCTCGAAGAAGCTGTTGTCCCAGGTCACCGGGGTGGCCGTCCAGGCGCCCTCCAGGCCGCTGGTGATCGCGTCCCCGCCCTTGCCCGTACGGAAGGTGCTCTTCCAGCCGAGGCCCTGCTGCTCGATCGGGGCGTCCTCGGGGTCGGGGCCGACGTTGTCCGCCGGGCCCGCGCCGTGGGTCTTGCCGAAGGTGTGGCCGCCGGCGATCAGCGCGACGGTCTCCTCGTCGTTCATCGCCATCCGGTAGAAGGTCTCGCGGATGTCGCGGGCGGCGGCGAGCGGGTCCGGGGTGCCGTTGGGGCCCTCGGGGTTGACGTAGATCAGGCCCATCTGGACGGCGGCGAGCGGGCGCTCCAGCTGGCGGTCGCCGGTGTAGCGCTCGTCGCCGAGCCAGGTGGTCTCCGGGCCCCAGTAGACGTCCTCGTCCGGCTCCCACTCGTCCACGCGGCCGCCGCCGAAGCCGAAGGTCTCGAAGCCCATCGACTCCAGGGCGACGTTCCCGGCCAGGATCATCAGGTCGGCCCAGGAGAGGTTGCGGCCGTACTTCTTCTTCACCGGCCACAGCAGGCGGCGGGCCTTGTCCAGGCTGGCGTTGTCGGGCCAGCTGTTCAGCGGGGCGAAGCGCTGCTGCCCGGCGCCGGCGCCGCCGCGGCCGTCGCTGATCCGGTAGGTGCCCGCGCTGTGCCACGCCATCCGGATGATGAAGGGGCCGTAGTGCCCGTAGTCGGCCGGCCACCACGCGTGCGAGGTGGTGAGGGCCGTCTCGATGTCCCGCTTCACGGTCGGAAGGTCGAGGGATCCGAACGCCGCGGCGTAGTCGAAGTCCGCGCCGAGCGGATTCGCCACGGCCGGATTCTTCGCGAGGATCTTCAGATTGAGCCGCTCCGGCCACCACTGGCGGTTTCCGCCGCCCTGGGTGGGGTGCGGCGCGCGCCCGTGGGCCACCGGGCAGCCACCCGTGCCCTCCGCCTGCGGCTCGGGTTCGGTAACGATGGGATCGTGGTTCTCAGACATGGAAATCCTTCCCTACAAGGCGGATCACGGTGTCTTGACTGCTACTTCCTGCTACCCAGGCTATCGCCGGAGCCGATCCTACGATGGACACGATCCACGTCAAGAACGACACCAAAGGCATATCCGATCGGGAACCGGAGCGAAGTCGAAATCACTTGGTAAAATCCTGACCTCCCATTGACCTGAATAGGTGAACCGATATGAGTGACCTGCTGGAGCGACTGCGCGGACGCGGCTGGCGCCTCACCTCCCAGCGGCGTGTCGTGGCGGAGGTCCTGGACGGCGAGCACGTTCACCTCACCGCCGACGAGGTCCACGCCCGAGCCGCCGAACGCCTGCCCGAGATCTCCCGGGCCACCGTCTACAACACCCTCGGCGAACTGGTCACCCTCGGCGAGGTCACCGAGGTCTCCACCGACGGCCGGGCCAAGCGCTACGACCCCAACGCCCACCACCCGCACCAGCACCTCGTCTGCACCCACTGCGGCACCATCCGCGACGTCCACCCCACCGACGACCCCCTCGCCGCCCTCCCCGCCGACCAGCGCTTCGGCTTCACCGTCACCGACGCCGCCGTCACCTACCGCGGCCTCTGCCCGACCTGCGCGGGCTGACCACGGCCTGACCACGGCCTGACCACGGGCCAGGACTCCCGGTCCCGCCCGGACCGAGGACCGGCATTCCCTGCGAAGATCGGGGGATGGAACTGACGATGGTTGACGTCATACCGGGGAACGCCGCCATGGCGACCGATGTCGGGCCGCTGATACGGCAGTTGAGGCCGGCCCTGACCGCCGAGGGGTTCGCCGCCTTCGCCGCCGAGGCGCACGCGCAGGGGCTGGTCTTCACCGCCGCGTACGACGGTCGCGGGCGGTGCGTCGGGGTGGCGACCCACCGGGTGCTGGCGACCAGTCGCGGCCGGCTGCTGTTCGTCGACGACCTGGTGACCGACCGCGCGGTGCGGTCGGCGGGGGTCGGCGGGCGGCTGATGGCGGAGCTGGAGGAGCGGGCCCGGCGGACGGGGTGCGCCCGGATCGAGCTCGACTCGGGGGTGACCAACCACGGCGCGCACCGGTTTTATCACACGGCCCGGATGTCGATCGTCGCCCTGCACTTCGCCCGCGAGATCCGGGCCGGTTCGTAGCGGTTCGAGGGGACGGCCGGTTCACGGCCCGCGGTGCCGGCCGGTTCGCGGCCGTTCGCCGCGGCCCCGGGCCGGAGTTGACACGGAATCACGGAGTTGACGGACCCGCCGGCCTGCCCTTGACCCCCTCCGGGGCCTGGCTGGGACGATCCCCGGCATGGGCGAAACCATCAACGAGAAGCAGCCGATATTCTCCGCCGACGCCGACATTCGCATTTCCGCGACACCGATCGAGGTCTACGCGGTGATCAGCGACCTGCCGCGCAGCGGCGAATGGAGCCCGGAATGCCTGGGCGGTGAATGGACGGTCGGCGAGCCGGCCGCCGTCGGGTCCGTGTTCCGCGGCGACAACCTCCGCGGCGACGACATCGTCGCCTGGGCGCCGGTGGTCCGCGGCCGGTGGACGACCCAGTCCGAGGTGGTCACCGCGGAGCCGGGCCGGACCTTCCGGTGGGCGATACACAACTCGGACGGCCAGAAGCAGGAGAGCATCTGGGGCTTCGACATCGAAGCAGCCGAGGGCGGCGGCAGCCTGCTGACCCACCACTTCCGTATGGACTCGGCCACCCAGGGCATCAAGGGCATCACCGCGGAGATGGACGCGGCCGAGAAGCAGCGCTTCTTCGCGGAGTGGGGCGACAAGATCTCCGGCGATCTGGCCGCCTCCCTGCAGCGCATCAAGGCCGTCATCGAAGAGGCGTGACGCCGGGCGGTATCCGGCCTTTCCGCGATTCGCCCGGAATTCCCGGGCTCGTGCCCGGGCACGCGGCCATTCGGACGCCCGGGCACGCCAATTCACCTCGGACGGTGTCCCTTTCACCGCGGGTGGTGTCCATTCCATTCACGTCAGGCGCCGACGGCGCACAGCCACGGCCCGGGAGGCGTACAGGTGCTTCTTCAACGTATCGGAAACCGGGGAATTCAGCTCGGGATGCTCTTCGAACGCGCCGCGGCCAGACACGGCGCGAACGTCCTCATCCTCGACCACGACCTCGACGCGGCACCGGAGTTGGGCCGCAGGGCGACTGTCGCCGAGGTGTCGGACCTGGTGGACGACCTGGCCTCCCGGCTCTGGGCGGCGGGCGTGCGGCCGAGCCGGCGGGTGGTGGTGTACAAGGCCGACGGCTTCGACATCACGCTGCTCGCGTGCGCGGCGGCGCGGATCGGGGCCGTCCCGGTCCTGCTGTCGCCGGCTCTGGACGGCGCGACGGTCGCCGAGCTGGTCCGCCGCACCGACCGGCCGTTCCTGGTGACCGACCAGGAGAAGCTGGAGAACGTGCTGCCCGAGACGGTCTTCGACCTCGCCGACCGGGTGGTGCTGACCTCCGGCTCGTACCAGGACGCCGTCGAACTGCGGGCGCTGGCCGGGGTGGAGAGGGTCAAACCCGTCATCATGCCGGCCGACCACCCGACCCTGATCACCCACACCTCGGGCACCACCGGGACGCCCAAGCTGGCCGTGCACACCGGGTTCAGCCTGCAGTCCCGCTACCGCCCGCAGGCCTCCGTCATCGCCCCGCTGATCCCGGGCCGGGAGACCATCGCCATCCACGTCTCCTTCGTCCACTCCCGGCTGATCACCGCGCTGGCGATCTCGCTCTACCGCGGCTTCCCGCTGGTCGTGCTGCGCGAGTCGGACCCGAAGCACGTCGGCGACCTGTTCGCGCGGCTGAAGCCGGGCATCCTGGAGGCGCACCCCAACTCCTTCATGGAGTGGGAGGAGTTGGCGCAGGACCCGCGCGGCCCGCTGTCCAACGTCAAGCTGTTCAGCAGCACCTTCGACGCGATCCACCCGCGGACCGTGCACCGGTTGCTGCGCGCCACCCGGCGCCGCTCGCCGCTCTTCGGCCAGTTGTACGGGCAGAGCGAGATCGGCCCGGCCATCGTCCGCGGCTTCACCCGGCGCCGCACCCTGGACGACGACGGCCGCTGCGTCGGCATGCCGTTCCCCGGGATGACCGACGTCCGGGTGGTCAGCCGGAACGGCAACCCGCCGTCCGAGCGGAACCCGGGCTTCATCGAGGTGCGCAGCGACGGACGCATCGTCACCTATCTCGGCGAGCAGGACCGCTACGACGCCCAGGTGTCGGCGGACGGCTGGTGGCGGATGGGCGACGTCGGCTACCGCACCAAGTGGGGCTGCGTGCACCTGCTGGACCGCGAGGTCGACCTGATCGAGGGCTTCGGCAGCACCCTCGCGGCCGAGGACACCCTGTTCGGCCAGTTGCCCGGCCTCGCCGAGGTCATCATCATCCCCGGCCCGGACGGCAGGGCCGTGCCGGTGGTGTGCACCAAGGACGACGAACCACTGGACCTGGCGGCCTGGCGGCGCGCCGCGGCGTCGCTGCCGCCGATGGCCGAGCCGGTCCACCGGCGGCTGGAGGAGCTGCCGAGGACCGCCACCACCAAGATCAAGCGCCTGGAGCTCGCCCGCCTGCTGCTCGCCGAAGCCCCGCAGGGCACCCGGGTGGACGTGGAAGACGTGGAGGACGTGAAGCCGTGAGTGAGCGAACCGAGCTCGTCATCGAGAGGTGCGCGTGGGCGCATGCCCCTGCCGAGCGAAGCGAGGCGGGCGCATGAGCACAGTAGGCAGCAAGGCGGCACTGGAGGTCTGCGTCATCGGGGCCGGCCCGCGCGGCCTGTCCGTTCTGGAACGGCTCTGCGCCAACGAGCGCGCAGCGCCCTCGCACGGCTCCATCACGGTGCACATGGTCGACCCGGCCGCGCCCGGCGCCGGCGCCGTCTGGCGCCAGGACCAGTCACGGCACCTGCTGATGAACACCGTGGCCTCGCAGATCACCGTGTACACCGACGACAGCTCCCGGATCGACGGCCCGATCGAGCCCGGTCCGAGCCTGTGGGAGTGGGCGGTGGAGGTCGCCGAGGCCGGCGCGGCCTCCGGGCAGGACGAGGAGTGCGTGGCCGAGGCCCGCGCCCTGCAAGCCGACAGCTACCCCACCCGGGCGTTCTACGGGCGCTACCTGAACGCGAGCTTCCGCCGGGTGGTGGACGGCGCGCCCGCGCACGTCACCGTCCAGGTGCACCGCTCGCGGGCGGTGGCGATGGCGGACACCCACGGTGTCCCCGGCGGCCCGCAGGGCATCCGCCTGGAGAACGGCAGCCGGCTCAACCACCTGGACGCCATCGTGCTCGCCCAGGGCCACGTCGCGGCCCGGCCGACCCCGCACGAGGAGCGGACGGCGAGCCTGTCCCGGATCCACCACCTCACCTACATCACCCCGGCCAACCCGGCGGACCTCGACCTGAGCGGCATCCTGCCGGGCCAACACGTCCTGTTGCGCGGACTCGGGCTGAACTTCTTCGACCACATGGCCCTGTTCACGGTCGGCCGGGGCGGCGCCTTCGTCCGCGCGGACGGACGGCTGGTGTACCGGCCGTCGGGCCGGGAGCCGAAACTGTTCGCCACTTCGCGCCGCGGCATCCCGTACCACGCCCGCGGCGAGAACGAGAAGGGCGCGTACGGCCGTTACTTCCCCCGGTTGCTGACCGCCGAGTACATCGCCGGGCTGCGCGAGCAGTCCGCGGCCGGTGAGCCGGTGCAGTTCCGCACCGACCTGTGGCCGCTGATCGCGCGCGAGGTGGAGAGCGTCTACTACGGCACGCTGCTCGAAGCGAAGGGCCGCGGCGCCGAGCGGGAGCCCTTCGTCCAGCGGTACCTGACGGTCGCCCACGGCGGCGGCTTCGCGGCCCTGCTCGACGAGCACGGCATCCCCGAGTCGGAGCGTTGGGACTGGGAGCGGCTCTTCCGCCCTTACGGGGACCGGGAGTTCACCGGGCCGGAGGACTTCCGCGACTGGCTGCTCGGGTACCTGGCCGAGGACGTCGAGGCGGCCCGCGCCGGCAACCTCAGCGGCCCGCTCAAGACCGCCCTGGACATCCTGCGCGACCTGCGCAACGAGATCCGCCTCGCGGTGGACCACGGCGGGCTGGAGGGGAACTCGCACCGGGACGACCTGGAGGGCTGGTACACCCCGCTCAACGCTTTCCTGTCGATCGGCCCGCCGGTCTCCCGGATCGAGGAGCTGATCGCCCTGATCGAGGCCGGGGTGGTCGAACTCACCGGCCCGGGCACCGAGATCCGGATCGACACCGAGGCGGCCGCCTACGTGCTCACCTCCCGGGCGGTGCCCCAGCCGCCGGTGCGCGCCACCGTCCTGATCGAGGCCCGGCTGCCCGAACCCGACCTGCGCCGCACCACCGACCCGCTGCTGCAGCACCTGCTGAGCACCGAGCAGGCCACCGCGTACCGGATCCCGGGCACGGGCGGCACCGATTACGAGACCGGCGGCCTGGCCGTCACCAAACGGCCGTACCGGCTGCTGGACACCCGGGGCCGCGCGCACCCGCGGCGCTACGCCTACGGGGTGCCGACCGAGTCGGTGCACTGGGTGACGGCGGCCGGAATCCGGCCCGGCGTGGACTCGGTGACGCTCGGCGACTCGGACGCGATCGCCCGCTCGCTGCTCGCCCTGCCGCCCACCACCCAGCTGCCCTTCGGGGTCCGGCCGGACGCGGCCGTCACCGACCTGACCGGAGTGCTGATATGACCGACCCTGACGAGCCGGTCGCCCCGCACGGACCCGGCGACCCGCACGACGCGCTCGACGCGCAAGGCCCGCACGACGCGCACGACGCGGCCGACATCCTGACCGACTCCGGGCTGCTCTCGCCGGTCCGCGCCGGGACGCCGGTCGAGGCCGCCGTCTGCGACCGGGCCTGGCTGCAGGCCATGCTGGACGCCGAAGCGGCGCTGGCCCGGGCCCAGGCCGGGCTGGGCACCCTGCCGAAGACCGCCGCCGACACCATCACCCGCCTGGCCCGCGCCGAGCTGCTGGACCTGCGGTCCCTCGCGGTCGAGTCCCGGGAGACCGCCAACCCGGTGGTCGGGCTGGTCCGGGCGCTGACCGCGGTGGTGGCGGCCGAGGACCGGGCCGCCGCCGAGTACGTCCACCGCGGCTCCACCAGCCAGGACGTCCTGGACACCGGCGCGATGCTGGTGGCCGCCCAGGCCCTGCGGATCATCCGCGCCGACCTCGCCCGCACCGCGCGGGCCCTGGCCGTCCTCGCCGAACGGCACCGGGACACCGTCCTCCCCGGCCGCACGCTCGCCCTGCAGGCCGTACCGACCACCTTCGGCCTCAAGGCGGCCGGCTGGCGCCGGCTCGTCCTGGACGCCGAGCAGCGGCTCGGGCACGTCGCCGAGCACGGTCTGCCGGTCTCGCTCGGCGGCGCCGCCGGCACCCTCGCCGGGTACCTGGAGTACGCCCGGATCGACGGCGCGGCCGCGAACGGGGCGGCGCCGGACCCGGGCGACTACCTGGACCGGCTGCTCACTGCCTTCGCCGCCGAAACCGGGCTGGCCCGCCCGGTGCTGCCCTGGCACGCGCTGCGCACCCCGATCGCCGACCTCGCCGGAGCGCTGGCCTTCACCGCCGGCGCCCTCGGCAAGATCGCGATCGACGTGCAGTCGCTGACCAGGACGGAGGTCGGCGAGGTGGCCGAGCCCACCGCGGCCGGGCGCGGCAGCTCCTCCGCGATGCCGCACAAGCGCAACCCGGTACTGGCCACCCTGATCCGCAGCGCCGCGCTGCAGGTGCCGGTGATCGCCACCGGGCTCACCCAGTGCCTGCTGGCCGAGGACGAGCGCTCGGGGGGCGCCTGGCACGCCGAGTGGCAGCTGCTGCGCGAGGCGCTGCGGCTGACCGGGGGCGCCGCGCACACTGCGGTGGAGCTCGCCGAGGGGCTGGAGGTCCGGCCCGAACGGATGCGCACCAACCTGGAATTGACTGGTAGTCAGATCGTCTCGGAACGGATCGTCGCCGTCCTGGCGCCCCGGCTCGGCAAGGCGACGGCCAAGCAGCTGCTCACCGAGGCCTCCGGCGAGGCCGACCGCGATGGGCGGCCACTGGAGCAGGTGCTCGCCGAACTGCCTGCTCTCGACGGCATGTTCGGCAGGGCCGAGCTCTCTCGGCTGTGCGATCCGACCTCGTACACCGGGGCGGCCGGCCCCCTCGTCGACCGGGCCCTGCGCGAGCCGTGAGGCCGGCCCGGCGCCGGCGCCCCGGCGCCGGACTCCCGAGCGATCTGCGACCAACCGAAGGGGAAGAGGAGCATGTTCCTGCAACGCGTCGGCAACCGAGGCATCCGACTGGGCACGGTCTTCGACCGCGCGGCCGCCCGTCACCCGGCGAGCCCGGTCTACCTCGACCACGACCTCGACATCGCCCCGGAGCTGGGCCGGCGGGTCACCCTGACCGAACTCGCCGATCTGGTCGACGACTTCGCCGCCCGACTGTGGGCTTCCCAGGTCCGCCCCGGCTCGCACGTGGTGATCCACAAGTCGGACAGCTTCGACATCTCGCTGCTCGCCTACAGCGTCGCCCGGGTCGGCGGGGTCCCGGTGCTGCTGTCCCCGAAGCTGGACGGCACCACCGTCGCCCGTCTGCTGGGGCGGCTGTCCCGGCCGACGCTGCTCACCGACGCGGCGAAGCTGGAGCAGGAACTCCCGTCCGAGGTGTTCGACCTGACCGAGCGGGTACTGGTGGCCACCGGGGAGTTCCCGGGCGCGACCGCGCTGGCCGGGCTGGCCGGGGTCGAGCGGGTGGCGCCCGTGATCATGCCGCAGGACCAGCCGGCCCTGATCACCCACACCTCGGGCACCACCGGCCTGCCCAAGCTCGCCGTCCAGACCGGCATCACGATCCAGGCCCGCTGCCGCCCGCAGTCGGTGCTGCTCGCCCCGGTCGGGCGGCACGAGCCGATCGCCGTACACGTCTCCTTCGCCCACTCGCGGATGATCAGCGGGGCCGCGCTGTTCGCGCTGCGCGGCCACCCCATGATCATCCTGCGGGACGACGAGCCGGAGCACGTCGCGAAGCTGTTCGCCCGGATCCCCCCGGGGGTGATCGAGTCCCACCCCAACACCCTGCTGAGCTGGGAGGTCCTGGCGGACCACCCGGCGAAGCCGCTGGCCAAGGTCCGCTGCTTCAGCAACACCTTCGACGCCATCCACCCCCGCACGGTCGACACCCTGCTGGGCGCGTCCGAGCGCAGCCTGCCGTTCTTCGCCCAGACGTACGGGCAGAGCGAGACCGGCGCCATCGCCGCCCGCACCTACACCCGGCACCGCCGCAGCGGCGCCGACGGCCGCTGCGTCGGGCGGACCTTCCCCGGGATGACCGAGGTCCGGGTGGTCAGCCGGGACAGCCGGCCGGTGACCAAGAACTCCCCCGGCCACATCGAGGTGCGCAGCGGCGGGCAGATCGTCACCTACTTCGGCGAGCGGGAGCGCTTCGAGGGCCAGTTCTCGCGGGACGGCTGGTGGCGGATGGGCGACCTCGGCTACCGCACCCGGTGGGGCTGCCTGCACCTGCTGGACCGCGAGGTCGACGAGATCCCGGGGATCAACAGCACCCTGGACCTGGAGGACAAGCTGTTCACCCGGCTGCCCGAGCTGCTGGAGGTGATCATCGTGCCCGGCGGGGACAAGGCCCCGGTGCCCGTGGTCTGCACCCGGGACGACCAGCCGCTCGACCTCGCCCGCTGGAACCGCGCGGTGGCCGGCCTGCCCACCTTGGCCCCGCCGGTGCAGCGCCGGCTGGACGAGCTGCCGCACACCGCCACGACCAAGGTGAAGCGGCTGGAGCTGGCCAGGGAGCTGGCCACGGCCGAGGAGGCCTGAGCCGACGAAGGCGTCGGCCCCGGCGGTGTCGTGAGACCCGCCGGGGCCGACGTGTGTCAGGAGGGGCCGACGCGTGTCAGGAGGAGTCGATGGCCGGCAGGCTCCGCAGGACGGACCGCAGGTCCCCGGGCCCGAGCCGGACGCCGAAGTCCTCCGCGAGCACGGCGGCGTACCGCTCGTCGGTGAGGTCCGCGGCCTCCGTCGTGCCGTCGGCGCGGCCGACGACCAGCCGCCGGCCGTCGAGGGAGAGCCGGCGCTGCGGCGTGATCCTGGACAGGTAGGCCCGGCCGGTGAACGGGGAGCGCTCGTGGGTGGAGGTGTAGTGGTTCATCACCACGCAGTCGACCTGGTGCAGCGGCAGGCCCGTCTCGAACCGGTAGAGCGGCAACCACCCGTCGGGGCAGAGGAGTTCGAGCACCCAGCAGTCCGGTTCCGAGCCGACCCGGCGGAGCCGGTGAGTCCAGCCGTCGGGCTCGGCCAGGGCGCCGTCGGTCAGCGGCAGCGGCTCCAGCGGCCCCTTGTCGCCGAAGCCGACGTCGGCGAGGAAACGCGCCTGGCCGACCGTCACCAGCAGCACCAGGTGGGTGCGTGGCAGCGGTCGGCCGGCGTTCAGCAGGGCTCGGGCGGCGAGCCTGGTGACCTGGAAGCCCAGGCGTTCCAGCACTGCGGCGAAGAGCAGGTTCTGTTCGAAGCAGTAGCCGCCGCGGCCGCCGGCGACCAGCTTGGCCTGGACGCGGTCCAGGTCGAGCGGGACGCCGCGGCCGAGCGGGATGTCGAGGTTCTCGAACGGGAGGGCCAGCAGGTGGGCGCGGTGCAGCCGGCGCAGCGTCCCGGGTTCGGGGGGCAGCGGACCGGGGACGCCGGTGCGGGCCAGGTAGGCCCCGACGTCGAGCAGTTCCGCTCCCCATTCGCCGGTGGCGCGGTCATCGCCCATCCTGTCGGCCCCTCTCCCGTGCGGTCTCCCGGAGACTACCCGGCAAGGATCGCCCCGGCACGGAGGACCTCGGCGATCAGGCCACCGACGATCCGGGGGCCGTCCTGGGTGAGCACCGACTCGGCATGGAACTGCATGGACGCGAAGTGCGGGCCGCGCAGGGCGTGCACCTCGCCGGTCTCCCGGTCGCGGGCGGCCTCGACGGTGCCGACGCCGTCCACGTCGACCGTGTCGTGCGGGCTGATGGCGGCGAAGGTGTTGTAGAAGCCCACCCGCTCGCGAGCGCCGAACAGGTCGATCTCGCGTTGGACGCCCTGGTTGGGGACGTCCCGGCGGCGCAGCGGCAGGCCGAGCAGGGTGGACAGCACCTGGTGACTGAGACAGACCGCGACGAACGGGCGCCGCCGGGCGAGCAACTCGGCCACCGCGGAGCGCAGACCGGCGATCTTGGGATGGTCGGCCTGCCGCGGGTCTCCCGGCCCCGGGCCCATCACGACCAGGTCGAAGCCGTCGAAGGCGTACTGCTCGTCGAATCGACGGATCGTCACCTCAAGCCCCAGTGACGTGAGTTGGTGGCCGATCATGGCGGTGAAGGTGTCCTCGGCGTCGATCACGAGCACCCGGCGCCCGGCGAATTCGGCGAGCCGCCGGCCGCGGTCCGCGTCCTCGGCCAGCCAGAAGTCCGAGATGCCGGTGTTGCGCCGCTCCAGCGCGGCCAGTACCCGCGGGTGGCCGGCGAAGGTGCGCGGGCCTCCGGCTTCCAGCGCGGCCAGCAGCCCGGCCGCCTTGGCCCTGGTCTCGGCGACCTCGGAGGCCGGGTCGGAGTGGCGCACCAGGGTGGCGCCGACTCCGATCTGGATCCGGCCGGCGGTGTCGATGTCGGCGGTGCGGATCAGGATCGCGGAGTCCATCGTGCGCCCGCCGTGCTCGTCCCGGCCGATCAGCGCGGCCACGCCGCTGTAGTAGCCGCGCCCGGCGGGCTCGTAACGGCGGATGACCCGGGCGGCGCTCTCCAGCGGGCTGCCGGTGACGGTCGGGGCGAACATCGTCTCGCGGAGGATCTCGCGCGGGTCGCGGTCGGTCCGGCCCTCGATGAGGTACTCGGTGTGCGCGAGCCGGGCCATCTCCTTGAGGTACGGGCCGACCACCCGGCCGCCGCCCTCGCAGATCCGGGCCATCATCTTGAGCTCCTCGTCGACCACCATGTAGAGCTCGTCGGCCTCCTTGCGGTCGGCGAGGAAGTCCATCACGCCGGCCAGGGTGGGGCCGGAGGCCGGGTAGCGGTAGGTGCCGCTGATCGGGTTCATCACGGCGACGCCGTCGGCCAGGCTGATGTGCCGCTCGGGGCTGGCGCCGACGAAGGTCCGCTCCCCGGTGTGCACGACGAAGATCCAGTAGGCGCCCGCCTCGCGCTCGGTCAGCCGGCGGAAGAAGGCCAGCGCGGCGTGCAGGGTGTAGTCGCTGATCTCGGCCAGGAAGGTACGGCGGACGACGAAGTTGGCGCCGACGCCCTGCCCGATCTCCTCGGCGACCACCCGGCGGACGATGTCGGCGTACTCCTCGTCGCCGAGGTCGAAGCGGGCGCCGGTCAGCTCGGTGGGCCGGTCCGGGATCAGCGCCAGCGCTTCGTCGAGGTCGACGGTGGCGTGCTCGGTCACCGTCATGGCGAGCAGCGGGGCACCGTCGTCCTGGGCCTCGAAGCCGCGCTCGGCGATCTGCCGGTACGGGACCAGGACCAGGACCTCCGGGCCCGGGCGGCCGGGCTCGGGGCCCAGCGGGACACCGTCCAGCGTGTGCGCGGTGGCGACCTCGCCGAACAGGACGTCCAGCGTGCCCGGGCCGGTGGTCTCGGGCCGGTGCAGGAGGGCGAAGGCGGGCGGCCGCTCCGCGAGCACCCGGCGCAGCAGTTCCTCGGTCGTCCGGTCCGTCGTCCGCTCGCTCGTCCGGTCCGTCGTCGGCTCGCTTGCCCGGTCCGTCGTCCGGTCGGTCATGCGAAGGTCTCCTTGGCGGTGATCAGCATCGCGCAGCGCGCGGCGGCGTACTCCAGGGCGAGCCGGTGGTGGGCGGCGGAGAAGTCCGCGACGGCGTCGGCGACCAGGAACGGCCGGATGTCGTTGGTGAAGGCGTCGACGGCCGTCATCAGTACGCCCACGTGGGCGTACACGCCGCACAGGATCAGCTGGTCGCGGCCCTCCTCGCGCATCCGCTGGAGCAGGTCGGAGCGGAAGAAGGCGCTGTAGCGCCACTTGGTGAGCAGCCAGTCGCCGGGGGCCGGGGCGAGCGACTCGACGACCTCGCGGTCGACCGGGTCCATCCGCATCCCGGGGCCCCAGAAGTCCAGCAGCAGCCCGCGCTGTTCGGTGGTCATGCCGCCCGGCTGGGCGGTGTAGGCGACCGGCACGCCGAGCTCGGCGGCCTGGCGGCGCAGCAGGGCGGCGTTGTGCAGCAGCTCCCGGCCGGGTGCCTCGTCCGCCGGGAAGGGGCGCAGGAAGTAGCGCTGCATGTCGTGCACGAGCAGCACCGCGCGGTCCGGGCGGACGGTCCACGACACGGTGTTGTCGGGCAGCTCGCCCGCGGTCGGCATCGGATAGGGCTCGATGGTCGGAATGCCTGCCATGCGGTGGACTCTCCTGGGGGAGTGGTGAGTTGGGCGAGCCGGTCAGGCGCCGAGGCCGGCGCCGCCGTCGACGGTGAGGTCGTGCAGGGTGATGTGGCCGGCCGCGTCGGAGAGCAGGAAGAGCACGGCGGCGGCGATGTCGGCGGGGCTGGCCAGCTTGTTGAGCGGGATGCCGACCCGGAAGGCGTCCGCGCGACCGTGCAGGGTGCCCTGCGGGCCGGATTCGTCGTGCCACATCGAGGTGAGCATCGGGGTGTCGGTGGATCCGGGGGCGACGAGGTTGCAGCGGATGCCGTACCTGGCGACCTCCAGGCCGAGGCTCTTGGTGAACATCGTCGCGGCGGCCTTGGAGGCGGCGTAGGCGGCCATCTCGGTGCGCGGGGTGCGGGCGGCGTTGGAGGCGACGGTGACGATGGCGCCGCGCCCGCGCGGGATCATCCGGTCGACCACCGCGCGGGAAACGTGGAAGACGCCGTTGACGTTGACCGCGAAGGTGGCCGTCCAGTCCTCGACGGAGAAGTCCCGGACCTCGCCGAGGCGCAGCACCCCGGCGGCGTTGACCAGTTGGTCCACCGGCCCGAGTTCGCGCTCCACCTGGTCGACGAGCAGGTCGACGGCGCGGTGGTCGCTGACGTCCACCGGGTAGGCCTCGACCCGCAGGCCCTCCTCGGCGAGGGCGGCCACGGTCTTGCGCAGGCCCTCCTCGTCGCGGTCCGCCGCGGCCACCGCGGTGCCCTGTTCGGCCAGGGCGCGGACCACGGCCGCGCCGATGCCGCCTGCTGCCCCGGTGACCAGGGCGATCGTGTTCGTCACTGCCGGACCTCCCTCGGGGCCGACGCGTGGCCGGCCCGTCGCTTTCTCGATTGCTCTCTCGGTTGCTCTCTCGGTGTGGCGGTGCGTGGCGCCGTTCCGGGCGCGGCGGGTCAGCCCTCCCAGGCGGAGACCACGGTGATGGCCTGGCCGGGGTTGAGCCGGGGATCGCAGAAGCTGGTGTACTTGTCGCCGACGTGCGCCATCCCGGAGGCGTCGTGGGCGCACTCGGTGACGTCGTCGGGCGTGGTCTCCAGGTGCAGGCCGCCGGCCACGCCGCCCTCGGAGCGGACGGCGTACTGGAAGTGCTGGATCTCCCGGACGACGGTCTCCACGAAGCGGGTCTTCAGCCCACCGGGCGCGGTGACGGTGTTGCCGTGCATCGGGTCGGTGAGCCAGATGACCGGGTGGCCGGCCTCCCGGACGGCCCTGACCAGCGCGGGCAGCCGGTCGGCGACGACCTCGGCGCCCATCCGGGCGATCAGGGTCAGCCGTCCGGGCTCGCGGCGCGGGTCGAGCCGCGCGCACAGCTCCAGCAGTTCCTCGGGCGCCATGCCGGGGCCCACCTTGCACGCGACCGGGTTGGCCACGGACGCGAGCATCGCGACGTGGGCGCCGGCCACGTCGCGGGTCCGCTCGCCGATCCACGGCCAGTGCGTGGACGTCAAGAGGCTTTCGGTGTAACTGATCTGACGGATCATCGGAACTTCGTAGTCGAGCAGCAGCGCCTCGTGGCTGGTCCACACCGGCGGGCTGAGCGGCGAGCGGCGGTCCGGATCCGGCCAGCCGAGGTGGGTCATCGCCTCGGCCGCCGCCCAGTAGCAGTCGAGCAGCCGCCGCGGGTCGGGGCGGCGCAGCTCCGGGTCGGGTTCGGGGCTGTTGACCAGGTGGCCGCGGAAGACCGGGATCTCCAGGCCGCCGACGAACTCGGTCGGCTTGGAGCGGGGCTTGGCGAACTGGCCGGCCATCCGGCCGACCCGGACCACCGGCCGGTGGGTGGCCATCGTGACGATGCCGGCCAGGACGTCCAGCAGCCCGGTCTTGCGGGCGACGTCGCCCGCGGTGCACTCCGCCGGGTCCTCGGCGCAGTCGCCGATCTGTACGACCTGGGCCCGCCCGGCCGCGACCTCGGCGAGCACGGAGCGCAGCCGCCGGACGTCGGCCGGGCCGACCAGCGGCGGCAGACCGGCCAGCCGGTCCTTGATGTCGGGAAGGTGCTCGTGGTCGGCCCAGTCGGGCTGATGGAGTGCGGGCCGGGACAGGAGCGCGGACAGGGCGGTGACCATGGGTGTCTCCCAGGGCGAAGGTGCGCCGGCTCGGCGGCGCGCACGGAAGGGCGTCGTGGCGAGGCTGTGGATGGCACGGGTCGGGGAGGACCGGCGGGCCCGCGGCCCGGGTCCCGGTCCGGCAGCGGTCCGCCGGCCGCCGAACGGCTGAGGCTCTTCCAGATCTTGTGGCGTGCCGCCAGGTGTCGCCAACGCCCGCCCCCGCACTTCGTCAGGTGGCGGATACTCCATCAGGTGGCGGCACACTCCGTCAGATCTCGCCCGGGGGCGACGAAGAACGGTGACGGCAGACCCTCGAAGAGGTCCGCCCGAGGTGGCGGACCGGCGAGATCCGGCCATGGAACGGCTCGGGCGCGCGACCCGCCCGGACGCCGTACGGCACGGCCGGATCCTGGTGGCCCAGGCCTACCCCGGGGGTGGGCGGACCACCGTTCGCCGGCACCTCGCGGCACATGCCGAAGCCGGCGCGGCAGGTCGGGTCGCCGGACCCGGACGTCAGAAGCCGGTACCGGGTGCCGTCTCGTGGCCGGCCCGGCCGCGCGCCACGGTCACCTCGATCAACATGTGCTCGACCTCCTGCTCGCCCTCCGGGAAGACGCCGCCGCGCACCACCCGCAGGGTGCGCCCGCATTCCTCGGCGATCCGGCGCAGCGCCGTCAGGTCGCCGCGCTCGCTGAAGTGCAGCAGCACCGAGCCGCCCGGAGCCAGCCGGCCCGGAGCCTCGACGAGGAAGCGGCGGTGGGCGGCGTAGCCCGGGTCGACGTAGCCGCGCTCGTGCATCGTCCGGTAGCGGTAGTCCTCCGGCGCGAGCACGTAGTTGGAGTGCCAGAAGACGGTGTCGAAGCGCTCCTCGGGCGCGAGCGCGGCGAACAGGTCGCTGTGCACGCTGTGGACGCGGTCGGCGACGCCGTGCCGGTGGGCGTTCATCTCGGTGTTGCGGACGGCGGCCTCGTTGATGTCGCCGGCCACCACCCGGGCATGCCCGGCCAGTGCTGCGGCCACCGCGATGACGCCGCTGCCGCAGCCGATCTCCAGCAGCGAGCCGGAGCGCCCGGCGGCCCGCGGGTCGTCCAGGCCGAGCAGGCGCATGGAGATCTCGGTGGTGGGCGAGTAGACCGGGGCGAAAATCCCTGGCAGCAGGTCCCATTCACGGCCGCAGAGCCGGAAGGTCGCGGGCCGGTGCGCGTGCTCCAGCGCGGCCCTGCTTCGTTCCAGCGAACGGCGGTAGTCCCGTAGCGCGTTCATGCCGTCCGCCTGTGCCCCCACCGCGCCAGCTGGGCGTTGTCGCCCGGACCACCTCCCTGGTGGCCACCACCTCATCCTCCTCAACCGGCACGGGCGGCGGGAAGGTGACCCGGCAACACATCGGGGACCACTCGGCGGTGCCCTCTCCACCGTCCACACCGTGGAATCATCCGAGCTCCACCCAAAGTGACATGATAAACACGTTGTAGCACCTGGCATGTGCCAGGCAAAACGGCTGGTATGTACGGGTGGGGGATAAGAGATGGCCCAACAGGGGGTCCGGAAGCGGCCTGACGCGCTGACCGTACTGACCTTGCTGGTGGCGGAGGCACCACCGGCGCGCATCGAGTCACTGCTCGCCGAGGCCGCCTGTGGCGGCGCCCCCGAGGCCGAGACGGCCGCACTCGAGCGGGCCGTCCGGCTCGGACTGGACATCTGCGCCCAGCGCCGCGGGCGCCAGCAACGCGAAGCGGGCCTGTCCGCGCTGCTCGACACCGCCCGGGACCTCCTCGTCCCCGACACCCTCGACGGGGTGCTCAAGGCCGTCACCCGGCGCTCGCGCCTGCTCCTCGGCGCGGACATGGCGTACGTCAGCTTCCCCGGACCGGAGGACGGCCTGTCCTACATCCGGGCGTCGGACGGCCACACCTCCACCCTCAACGTCGGCCTCCAGCTGACCGGCGGCTCCGGACTCGGCCACGCCGCCGTCGCCAACCTCGCGCCGGTCTGGACCCCGGACTACCTCGACGACAACCGGATCCAGCACAGCACCGACATCGACGAGGTGGTCCGGACCGAAGGGCTGCGCGCGATCATGGCCGTCCCGCTGAGCTACGGCCCGCACCCCTTCGGCGCGCTCTACGTCGCCGACCGCAATGTGCGGCACTACACCCCGGAGGAGATCTCCACCGCGAACCTGCTCGGCGAGCTCGCCGGCCTGGCCGTCCAGCGCACCCTCGTCCTCGACGACGCCAAGGCCACCGTGCAGACCCTGCGCGAGGAGCACGGACGCACCACCGAGTCGCTGCGGGAGCTCAGCGAGCACCGGCGCATCCATCACGAGCTGATCGAACGGGCGCTGACCGACTGCGAACTGCACGGCCTCGCCGAAGCCGTGAGCCGGAACCTGGGTGGCGCGCTGCGGATCCACGCCGCGGACGGCACCGTCCTGACCACCGCCGGCCGGATGCCCGAGACCGGCCCCGCCGCCGCGGAGGTGCACGCCGCCAAACGCCCGGTCCACACCGCGGACGGCCTCTGGGCGGCCCCGGTCACCGCCGGAGGCGAGATACTCGGCACCCTGGTGTTCCGCCCCGAGGACCTCCCCGCGGCCGGCATCGACGAACTGCTGCACCTGGCCGCCCAGGCGGTGGCGGTGCAGCTGCTGCGCACCGGCGACACCACCGTCGTACAGGGCCGCGCCCACGGCGAGCTGTTGGAGGACCTGCTCACCAGCGCCCAGCGCCCGCCGCAGCAGTTGGAGGAGCGCGCCCGCCGGCTCGGCATCAACCTGGCCACGCCGCACGTGGTGGTGGTCGTCCGCCCCGAGGCCCGAGCGGTCGGCCGGGCCTGCGCCCTGGCCACGGGCCTGGCCCAGCGACTGAACGGGCTGCGGGTCGGGCACGGCGGCAACGCCGTGCTGCTGCTGCCCGGCACCGACGCCGGCGCGACGGCCCGGGCCGTCCTGAACGAACTCGCCCCGCTGCTCAGCGAACCGGTCACGGTGGCGGCGGCCGGGCCGGTCGCGGACGCCGCCTCGGTCTTCCACTGCCACCAGGAGGCGCTGCGCTGCCTGGAGGCGATGATCGCCCTCGATGCCACCGGCCGCTCGGCCTCCCCCCGCGAGCTGGGCTTCCTCGGTGTCCTGCTCGCCGACAACCGGGACGTCCGCTCCTTCGTCGACTCGGTCATCGGTCCGGTGCTCGAGTACGACCGGCAGCGGTTCACCGACCTCGGCCGCACCCTGGACGCCTACTTCGAGACCGGAGCCAGCCCCACCCGGGCCGCCCAGAAGCTGCACGTCCACCCGAACACCGTCGCCCGCCGCCTGGAACGCATCGCGGAACTGCTCGGCCCCGACTGGCAGGACCCCGGCCAAGCCCTCGAAGTCCAGCTCGCCCTACGGCTCTCGCGCGTCCGCGACCTCCTCATCAAGGACGGCCCGTCGGCGGGAGTCGGCCAAGGAACCTAGGGCCGTGTCGGGGCGCGGGCGTGATCCGAAGGAGAGCCCCTAGCTCACCCGGCGGAGCGAGCGGCCGCCGGTGTGGGAGAGGGCCACGACCGCGTGTGCGGCCGAGGCGAGGGTGACATGGCGGTGCCAGCCGTTGAAGGAGCGGCCGGTGTAGTCGCGGATACCGGTGCGGTCCGCGATCTCGTCGAAGTCCCGCTCGACCCGGCCGATCCGCAGGCTCAGCCGGAACAGCTGGGCCGGCGTGGCGTCCGGGATGTCGGCCAGCCACAGCTCCTGCGGCCAGCGCCGGCCGGAGCTGCCCGCGCCGAGCAGCAGCAGGTCGCGGTCCGGGCCGTCCGGCCTGCGGTTCACTCCCAGGGGGCGGGCCGCCCCGGGCACCGTCCGCACCCGGACGGCACCGACCAGCGCGGTGCACAGCCCGGCGTCCTGGCCGTGGTCGGTCCAGGTCACCATCCGCCTGCGGTCCCGGCACGCCCCGATGATCCGGTGGGCCGGCATCGCCTCCGCGCCGTGCCCGGCCCCCTCGGCCGGGCGGAGCGGCAGCGTGCTGTTGATCCGCACGAGGAACGGCACCCCCGCCGCGCGCAGCCGCCGCAGCGCCTTCATCCCGTCCAGCTCCCGGACGTCCATCACCACCGGCAGCGTGGGCAGCCGCCAGTCCGAGGTCAGCTCCAGCACCGCCTCGACCGAGCAGTCGCCCAGCGTCCGGGTGTCCACACTCGCCGGGATGGACGCCTGGCTGCGCCGCGGCACGTCGTCCAGCCACGCCCGGGACAGGTGCAGCCGCCAGTTCACCGGCATGCTCACCTCCTCGGACGCCGCCCAGACACCCACCGCCTGCTGCGCGTTGAGCACCTGGCCGAGCGAGGAGATGAACCTGCGATCCACGCCCACCGAGTGCTCCCCGGCCTTCGGGATGACCGTCTGCTGCACCACCCAGGCCTGCGGCGGCGCGACGGACGTCACGTAGTGCGCCAGCGCGGCGCGCACCGGGTCCCACTCCCAGGTGGAGCTGCTGATGAAGTGGTGCAGGTTCTGCTCCGTGGCCTGCCCGCCGATCAGCCGCGCGATGTTGCGCACCGACTTGCGGCCCTCCGCGCCCAGCAGTCCGCGCAGGTACTCCACGCCCTTGCGGCGCTGGTCCGCCCGGGGCAGCGACGCGAACAGCGCCGGGCACAGCTCCGAGAGGACGATGTCGTGGGAACTGCCGACGCCCGGCTTGCGCCCGGGCGTTCGCGTGTCCCTGATGTGCAGGGCGAAGTCGCTCATCGAGATCCCCAACCTCTACATGGCAGACGCATCTTCAGATGGGTCGACGGTATGCAGAGGGCTCGGGCCGGGCCCAGGTGCACCGGACACACGGCTGCACGCGCGGCCTATGGCCGGACCACCGGACAGCGCACGCGGGCAGGCGCGATCGCCCCCGGAGCCGCCCGGCGGGGTGTGCCGGGGCCATCAGGGGCGGGCCGACCGCGCGCGAGTTGACGAACAAACGACTTCCGTGCGGCACCCCGGCGCCGACCGGTGGAAGACTCTCCGAGCATGCGAGCAGCCTTCATCGAGGCCCTCGGGCCGCCCGAGAACATCCGCTACGGCGAACTTCCCTCCCTCCGTCCCGGGCCGACCGACATCCTGGTCGACGTCACGGCCACCACCGTCAACCCGGTGGACACCTTCGTCCGCTCCGGCCTCTTCCGCACCCCGGTCGAGTTCCCGTTCGTGATCGGCCGCGACCTGGTCGGCACCGTGGCCGCGGCCGGGCCGGCCGCCCCCGGCTTCGCCGTCGGCGACCGGGTGTGGACCAACAGCCTCGGCCACGGCGGGCGCCAGGGCGCCGCCTCCGAGCAGGTCGTCGTCCCCGCCGACCGCCTCTACCACCTCCCTGAGGGCGTCCTCCCCGAGGAGGCCGTCGCCGTCGTCCATCCGGCCGCGACCGCCTACCTCGGCCTGTTCACGCACGGCCGCCTGCGGGCCGGTGAGACCGTCCTGGTGGCCGGCGCGGCCGGGAACGTCGGCTCCGCGCTGGTCACCCTCGCCGTCGACGCCGGGGCCCGGGTCGTCGCCACCGCCTCCGCCCGCGACCTGGAACAGTGCCTCGCCCTGGGCGCGGCCGAGGCCCTGGACTACCGCGATCCGGACCTCGCCGAACGGCTCGCCCAGGCCTGCCCCGGCGGCGTCGACCTCCACCTCGACACGTCCGGGGAGAACGACCTGGCCACCGCCGTCGACCTGCTCGCCCCGCGCGGACGGATCGTCCTGCTGGCCGGCGCCCGCTCGCGGCCGATCCTCCCGGTCGGGCCGCTCTACATGAAGGACTGCTCGATCGCCGGCTTCGTGATCTCGCATGCGACCAGCACCGAACTGGCCGAGGCCGCCGTCGCCATCAACCGCCTGCTCGCGGCCGGACGGCTGCGCCCCCTGGCGGTCGAGGCCCTTCCGCTGAGCGCCGCCGCCGAGGTCCACGGCCGAATGGAACGCGGCGAGCTGCACGGCAGAAGGGTGGTCCTCAGGCCCGATTCGCAGGCCTGACCGGACGCCTGCCAACCGTTGTACCGGAGGTCCGGCAGGGCCGCAACGCCCTCGTCGGGCCGCGACTTGACATATTCCGGGCCTCCGGCACGTCCGGCCTGCGACACAGAACCTGGACGTGTATTGTCCTGGTTATGCGAATGGGTGAAGGAGTCGAGTGGGGCCTGCACTGCTGCCTCACCCTGGCATGGCTCGACAGTGACCAACCGGTTCCGACAGCACGGCTGGCGGCCTGGTTCGACCTGCCGCCGGCCTACCTGACCAAGCGCCTACAGGCGCTGGTCCGGGCCGGCATCCTGAGCTCGACGCCGGGCTCCAAGGGCGGCTTCCGGCTGGGCCGACGGCCGGAGAAGATCACTCTGATGGACGTGGTCACCGCCATCGAGGGCCCCGACGACGTGTTCCGTTGCACCGAGATCCGCCAGCGTGCGGACGGTGGTGGCGCCATCGCACGGGAGTTCCGACAGCCGTGCGGGATCGCCACCGCGATGCGCAAGGCCGAACTGGCCTGGCGCCGCGAACTCGCCGGGCAGACGGTGGCCGACCTCATGGCCGCCGCGCCGGGCGGGGCCGCCGACCGCACCCGACGCCACTACGCCCGCATGACCGGCTGACCGCACGCCCGACGGTCCGGCCGCCTCACCGCGCGGCGACACCACAGCACGCGCACCGACCCGCAAGGAGAATCTGGATGTCCAGTGTCTCGATTCCGGCCGACCGGAAAGCTCCGGCCGAACCCGGCTCACCACCCCAGGGCGGCCTGTCCTCCACCCTCGTCCTCGCCTTAGGCACATTCGCCGTCGGCACGGACGCCTTCGTCGTGGCCGGCTTCCTCCCCTCCATGGCCAAGGACCTGCACGTCTCCTCGGCCACGGCCGGCCAGTCGATCACCGTCTTCGCCGCCGCCTACGCCGTCCTCTCCCCCATCCTGGCCACCCTCCTCGCCCGGCTTCCCCGCCGAACCCTGCTGATCACCGCACTGTTCACACTCGGCATCGCCAACCTCGGCTCGGCACTGGCCCCCAACATGGCCGTGCTGATCATCAGCCGCATCATCGCCGCCGCCGGCGCCGCCGCCTACACCCCCAACGCCGGAGCCGTCAGCGCCTCCCTCGTCCGCCCCGAACTGCGGGCCCGCGCCCTCGCCGTGGTCATCGGCGGCCTCACCATCGCCACCGCACTCGGCGTGCCGCTCGGCAACGCCGCCAGCCACTGGCTGGGCTGGCGCACCGCCCTCGGTCTCGTCGCCGGACTCTGCCTGCTCGTCGCCGTGATACTGCGCCTGATCATGCCGTGGCTCCCCGGCAACGTCCGGGTGCCGCTACGCACCCGCCTCGCCGTCCTGCGCCGGCCGGCCGTCCTCGCCGTCCTGCCGCTCACCATCCTCGGCATGGGCGCCAGCTACACCGCGTACGCCTACAGCGTGCCCATGCTGGAAGCCGTCAAGGTGCCCGAGAGTTCCATCCTGTGGATGCTCTTCCTGTACGGCCTCGGCGCCGTCATCGGCAACCTCGCCGCGGGCTACACCACCGACCGCTGGGGCTCCACCAAGGTCCTGATCATCGGCTACACCGCCATGGTCGTCGCCCTCGGGGCCCTCGCCTGGCTCGCCGCCTCCGACTCCGACCTCAAGCCCGTCGTCGGCCTGCTGGTCCTCCTCTGGGGCGCCAGCAGTTGGTGCCAGACACCCCCGCAGCAGCACCGCCTGATCGAGGTCGCCCCCCAGGAGGCCCCGCTGGTGGTCTCCCTCAACTCCTCCTCCATCTACCTCGGCATCGGCCTCGGCACCATCATCGGCGGCTCCACCCTCGGCGCCGGCGCCGCGACCGTGTACGGCCTGGGCGCGGCCATCGCCGCCATCGCCCTGATCTTCCTGCTCTTCACCCGCCACTCGCCCACGAACAAAGGCTGAGGCGCGAGACACCTCCTGCGGGCCGGTCAACTCACTTCCGGCCACCGCTTCCTGACGGTGCGGCGTCGCACCGAGCGCTGAAACACCCCTCAGCACGCGACGACCGACGACCGGCGCGGAGACAGACCCTGCTGCCCCGGTTTCCCCGACACGTCCCTGACCGCCCAACGGCGCCGCGCACCGCAGCGGCCCCGGCCACGGACACCACCCCGCACTCCCCGCGGGACCACCACGTCGACGAAACCGAGAGATTGCCAGATGACCCAGTTGAGCGAGTCCCCCGTGACCACCCACAGCGCCGAGACCACCGAATCGACCCCCGCGCCGGTCACCCCCGACGCACGGACCACGCCCGCGGAGTCCGGGACGACCGGCGCCCAGGCATTGATCCGTGCACTCGAAGAGGTCGGAGTGGACACCGTCTTCGGCATCCCGGGCGGGGCCATCCTTCCCGCGTACGACCCGCTGATGGACTCGGCCAAGGTGCGCCACATCCTGGTCCGCCACGAGCAGGGCGCCGGCCACGCCGCCACCGGATACGCCCAGGCCACCGGCCGGGTCGGGGTCTGCATGGCCACCTCCGGCCCGGGCGCGACCAACCTGGTGACCCCGATCGCCGACGCCTACATGGACTCCGTGCCGATCGTCGCGATCACCGGCCAGGTCCCCTCGACCCTGATCGGAAGGGACGCCTTCCAGGAGGCGGACATCTGCGGCATCACCATGCCGATCACCAAGCACAACTACCTGGTCACCGACCCCGACGAAATCCCCCGGGTGATCGCCGAGGCCTTCCACATCGCCGCCACCGGCCGCCCCGGCCCCGTCCTCGTCGACATCACCAAGGACGCCCTCCAAGGCCTGACAAGGCATCGGCAGATCGAGCCCACGCTGCCCGGCTACCGCCCGGTCACCAAGCCGCACGCCAAGCAGATCCGCGAGGCCGCGAAGATGCTGGTGGGCGCCAAGCGCCCGGTGCTGTACGTCGGCGGCGGCGTGATCAAGGCGCAGGCCACCGCCGAGCTGCGGATCCTCGCCGAGCTGACCGGCGCCCCCGTGGTCACCACCCTGATGGCCCTCGGCGCCTTCCCCGACAGCCACCCGCAGCACCTGGGCATGCCCGGCATGCACGGCTCCGTCCCGGCCGTCACCGCGCTGCAGAAGGCCGACCTGCTGTTCACCCTCGGCGCCCGCTTCGACGACCGCGTCACCGGCAAGCTGGACGGCTTCGCCCCGCACGCCAAGGTCGTCCACGCGGACATCGACCCGGCCGAGATCGGCAAGAACCGCCCCGCCGACGTGCCGATCGTCGGCGACGCCCGCGAGGTGCTGGCCGATCTGATCGTCGCCGTCCAGGCCGAGTTCGACGCCGGCCACAAGGGCGACTACTCGCAGTGGTGGGAGAAGCTCGACGAGTGGAAGAAGACCTACCCGCTGGGCTACGAGCCCGCCCCGGGCGGCCGGCTCTCCCCGCAGCAGGTCATCGAGCGGATCGGCCGGCTGGTCGGCCCCGAAGCGATCTACGCCGCAGGCGTCGGCCAGCACCAGATGTGGAGCTCGCAGTTCATCCGCTTCGAGAAGCCGGGCACCTGGCTCAACTCGGGCGGCGCGGGCACCATGGGCTACGCCGTCCCCGCCGCGATGGGCGCCAAGGCCGGCCGGCCCGACACCGCGGTCTGGGCGATCGACGGCGACGGCTGCTTCCAGATGACCAACCAGGAACTGGCCACCTGCGCCCTGAACGACATCCCGATCAAGGTCGCGGTCATCAACAACGGCTCGCTCGGCATGGTCCGCCAGTGGCAGACGCTGTTCTACAACCAGCGCTACTCCAACACCGTGCTGCACGCCGGCCCCGACCACGACGGCATCGCGCCGCCGGCCCAGGGCACCCGGATCCCCGACTTCGTCCTGCTGTCCGAGGCGATGGGCTGCGTCGGCCTGCGCTGCGAGCGCCCCGAGGACCTGGACGCCGTCATCAAGCAGGCCATGGAGATCAACGACCGCCCGGTCGTCATCGACTTCATCGTCCACCAGGACGCCATGGTCTGGCCGATGGTCGCGGCCGGCACCAGCAACGACGAGATCCAGTTCGCCAAGGGCGTCCGCCCCGACTTCGGCGACGACCTCGACTAGGTCCTGTCACCCCTGAACCCCGGTCGTAGGCCCTCGACCCCCGCGAGGGCCTACGACCGGTCTTATTTCTCGCGCCCTTCAGGCAGACGGCCATCGGAGCAGGCCGCTCAGCGGCTCGCCGCCCAGGAGAGCAGGAGGCGCAGGGCGTCGTCCGACGGGGTGTGCGGGTCGGCGGTGTAGGTGACGAGGGCCTGGTCGGGGTCGTCGGCGGGGCGGAGGGTGTCGTAGGCGAGGTCGAGGGGGCCGGCGATGGGGTGGTGGAAGAGCTTGCGGCCGGAGGTCTTGTCGGCGACCGGGTGTTCGGCCCAGAGGTGACGGAACTCCTCGCTGTGGACGCAGAGTTGGCCGACGAGCTCGGCGAGGAGGGGGTCGTGGGGGCGGCGGCCCGCCTCCAGGTGGAGGAAGGCGACGTTCTCGCGGGCGCAGGCCGTCCAGTCGCCGTAGAGCTCGCGCGAGGCGGGGTCGAGGAAGGTGCAGCGGGCGATGTTGCGGTCCTCGACCGGCAGGGCGCCGTAGTCGCCGAACAGCGCGACGGCCGCGCGGTTCCAGGCCAGGACGTCCATCCGGTGGCCCATCACCAGGGCCGGGACGTGGTCGAGCTGGTCGAGCAGCCGCAGCAGGGAGGGGCGGGGCTGCTGCGGGGCGGTGCGGCGGCGGGGCGCACGGCGGGTGGGGCGGGCGAGGCGGTGGAGGTGGCCGGACTCGTCGGGGGCGAGTTGCAGGGCGCGGGCGACGGCGTCGAGGACGGCTTCGGAGGGGTTGCCGACGCGGCCCTGTTCGAGGCGGGTGTAGTAGTCGACGCTGACCCCGGCGAGGTGGGCGAGCTCCTCGCGGCGGAGCCCGGCGACCCGGCGGCGGCCGCCGTAGTCGGGCAGGTCGACGTCCTCGGGCCGCAGCTGGGCGCGGCGGGTGCGGAGGAACTCGCTCAGGGCACTGGTCGCGTTCATAGGGATGATTCTCACCCAGAGGCGGGCGGCGGTGCCTGGCCCTGCCAGGACCAGGCACCGCCGGCACCGCACGCGGCCGGGGACCAGCCGGGGATCAAGGGGGACGTCAGCCCGCGACGGCCTGGACGGCGGGCAGCCGGTCACCGGCGGCGAGGAGGCGGCGGGCGGTGGCGAGGCCCATGCCGCTGGTGCCGCCGGTGATCAGGACGGTGCGGTCGGCGATTCCCGGGGGTCGACGGAGTCCCGGGGGTCGACGGAGTCCCGGGGGTCGACGGGATCCCGGGTCATGGCGTTGTCGGTCGTGGCACCCACTCTCCCGACGGCCGTGGAGCCAGGACCAGGCCCGGCCCGACCCTGGGTCCGGAAGAACCACCCTGCACCGGGAATCGACGGCGCCACCGGGTGGTTGGGGCAGGACGACAAGCGTGTGACACTCGCGAACAGGGGTCTGACATGAAGATCGGCATCATCGGTGCGGGCAACATCGGCGGCAACCTGACCCGACGGCTGACGGCGCTCGGGCACGACGTCTCGGTGGCCAACTCGCGCGGTCCGCAGTCGCTGGCCGCCCTGGCCGAGGAGACGGGCGCGACGGCCGTGCCGGCCACCGAGGCGGCGCGCGGGGCACAGGTCGTGGTGGTGACGGTGCCGCTGAAGAACGTGCCGGACCTGCCGGCCGGGCTGCTGGACGGCGCGGCCGCGGGCGCGGCGGTGATCGACACCGGCAACTACTACCCGCAGCAGCGCGACGGCCGGATCGACGAGATCGAGGACGACGGCCTGACCGAGAGCCGGTGGACGGAGCGGCACCTCGGCCACCCCGTGGTGAAGGCGTTCAACGGCACCTACGCGCAGGACCTGCTGGAGCGGCCGCGGCCGGAGGGCGATCCCGAGCGGATCGCCGTGCCGGTGGCGGCGGACGACGAGGCGGCCAAGCGCGTGGTGCGGGCGCTGATCGACGAGCTGGGCTTCGACACGGTGGACGCGGGCGGGATCGACGAGTCCTGGCGGCAGCAGCCGGGCACGCCGGTGTACGGGCTGCGCGCCGGGGTGGAGGCCGTCACCCAGGCGCTCGCGGAGGCTTCTCCGGAGCGCCCGGCGGACCACAAGGCGTGACCCCGGGAAGGCGTGCTCCCGGGAAGCCGTGACCCGCGCCGACCCCGACGGGCCCGGTCAGCCCGTGCGGCGGGCCCCCTCGGCCGGGACGGCGGTGAGGGTGCGCGGGGCCGCGTAGCCGGCCGCGCGGAACGCAGTGGTGACGGCGGCGGCAACGGTGTCGGCGGCCGGTGCGTCGACGAGGGCGATCACCGAGCCGCCGAAGCCGCCGCCGGTCATCCGCGCGCCGTGGGCGCCGGCGGCGAGGGCGGCCTCGACGGCGAGGTCCGTCTCGGGGCAGGAGACCCGGTAGTCGTCGCGCAGCGAGGCGTGGCCGGCGGTGAGGATCGGGCCGAGCGCGGCGGGCCGACCGGCGTCCAGGTGGGCGACGGCGGCCGTGACGCGCTCGTTCTCGGTGACCACGTGGCGCACCAACGGCCGCAGCTCCTCAGGGAGTCGGGGCAGGGCGGCCGGCAGGCCGGCGGGCGTCAGCTCGCGCAGCGCGGGCAGTCCGAGCAGCGCGGCCGCCCGCTCGCAGCCGGCCCGCAGGGCGGCGTAGGCGCCGTCGCCGAGGTCGTGCTTGACCCGGGTGTCGAGGACCAGCAGGGCGAGGCCGGCGCCGGCGAGGTCCAGCGGGACCTGTCGCATCGCCAGGTCCCGGCTGTCGAGGTGCAGGGCGGCGCCCGGGTGGCAGCACATCGAGGCCATCTGGTCCATGATCCCGCAGGGGACGCCGACGAAGTCGTTCTCGGCCCGCTGGGCGATCAGGGCGAGTTCGGGCGCGGACAGCCCCAGCCCGTACAGGTCGTTGTACGCGATCGCGACGACGCATTCCAGGGCGGCCGAGGAGGACAGCCCGGCACCACCGGGCACGTCGCTCTCCAGCCGGAACTCGGCGCCGCCGACGGCGTGCCCGGCCTCGCGCAGCGCCCACACCACGGCGGCCGGGAAGGCCGCCCAGCCGGGCACCGAGCCCGGGGCCAGGTCCGCGACGGCCAGGTCGGCGACCACCCCGTCGCCCTGGGCGGACCAGAGCCGCAGCCGGCCGTCGTCGCGGCGCCGGGCCTGGGCGCGGACGGCCTGCGGGAGGGCGATCGGCAGCACGAACCCGAGGTTGTAGTCGGTGTGTTCGCCGATCAGGTTGACCCGGCCGGGGGCGGCCCACTCCCCCTCGGGGGCGTGGCCGTGGAGCTCTTCGAAGGTGTCCGCGGAGATGTTCGCAGTGGCGTTCACGGGCGTGTTCACGGGGCGACCTCCCGCAGCCGGCGGGCCGCGTCCTCGGGGGTGATGTCGTTGACGAAGGCGTCCATGCCGGATTCCACCCCGGCCAGGAACTTGAGCTTGTCGGCGGCGCGCCGGATGGTGAACAGCTCCAGGTGGAGGGCGAGTTCGTCCTCCTGGCCGGCGGGCGCCTGGTGCCAGGCGGAGATGTACGGGGTGCGGCCGGCGCCGAAGAGGCGGTCGAAGCGGCGCAGCAACTCCAGGTAGAGGCGCGGGAATTCGGCGCGCTGCGGCTCGTCCAGGCCGGTCAGGTCGGCGACCCGGCGGTGCGGGTAGAGGTGCACCTCGTACGGCCAGCGGGCGGCGAAGGGGACGAAGGCCGTCCAGTGCTCTCCGGCGAGCACCACCCGGGCGCCGTCGGCGCGTTCGGCGGCGAGCAGGTCGTCGAAGAGGCTGCGGCCGGTGGCGGCGCGGTGTTCGGCCGCGCGCTCGGTCATCCGGGCGGTGCGCGGGGTGGTGAAGGGGAAGGCGTAGATCTGGCCGTGCGGGTGGGCGAGGGTGACGCCGATCTCGGCGCCCCGGTTCTCGAAGCAGTAGACCTGCCGGATGCCGGGGAGGGCGGCGAGTTCGGCGGTGCGGTCGGTCCAGGCGTCGAGGACGAGGCGGGCCCGCCGTTCGTCGAGGTCGGCGAAGGAGGCGTCGTGGTCGGCGGTGAAGCAGACCACCTCGCAGCGCCCGGCGCCGGGGCCGCTGACCCGTAGTCCGTCGGCGCCTTCCAGCGCCGCCGGGGGGCCGGCCAGCGAGGGGAAGCGGTTCTCGAAGACGGCCACCTGGTAGTCGTCGGCGGGGATCTCGCTGTGCCGGCCGTCCCGGGAGGGGCAGAGCGGGCACTCCTCGGCGGGGGGCTGGTAGGTGCGGGCCTGGCGGTGCGCGGCGACGGTGACCCAGGCTCCGGTGGCCGGGTCGAGCCTGACCTCGGAGCCGTGGGCGGGCGGGTCGAGCGGACGCAGGTCGACGGCGTCCCGGGGGACGGCCTCGCCGCTGTCGTAGTAGATCAGCTGTCGCCCGTCCGCGAGTGTGGTCACGGTCTTGGCGGTGGGCTGGGTCAGGGTCCCGGCCATGGCCTTCTTCCCTCTATCCGACACGAAACAACAATATCCAACATTATCCATCAGGTCTGGCTGTCCGGAAGGGGTCCGCGCCTGCCATGATGGCGGTGACCGTGGCCCGCCGGACGGCCAGTCGAACGGCCGGCTGCACGAATGGCCGAACGGTCAAGCGGACCACACCGACCCGAGGAGCACCCCCGATGGCTGACAGCGCCCAACCGCTCGCCGGACAGCGCCGCGTGCTGATCCTGGAGCGGGTCCGCGCGCGCGGCGGCGTCCGGGTGACCGAACTGGTCCGGGACCTCGGGGTGTCCGACATGACCATCCGCCGCGACCTGGACGCGCTGGCCCGCCGCGGGCTGGTGCACAAGGTGCACGGCGGGGCGGTGCGGACGGAGGCGGCGGCCAGCGGCGAGCCCGGGTTCGAGACCAAGGCCAACTGGCAGCTGCCCGCCAAGGAGGCCATCGCCCGGGCCGCCGCCGCCCTGGTGCCGCCCGGCTCGGCGGTCGGACTGGCCGCCGGGACGACCACCTTCGCGGTCGCCCGGCAGCTGCGCGCCGTCGAGGGCCTCACCGTGGTCACCAACTCGCTGCGGATCGCGGAGCTGCTGGAGGAACCCGACGAGGACGGCACCCCCGCCACCGCGACGGTGATCCGCACCGGCGGCGTCCGTACGCCCTCCGACGCGCTGGTCGGGCCGGTGGCCGACCAGGCGATCCGCTCGCTGCACGTCAACGTGCTGGTCATGGGCTGCCACGGCCTCTCGGCCGAGACCGGGCTGACCACCCCGAACCTGGCCGAGGCGGAGACCAACCGGACCTTCCTGCAGTCCGCCCGCCGGGTCGTCGTGGTGGCCGACCACACCAAGTGGAACGCGGTCGGCCTGGCCTCCTTCGCCGCACTGGAGCAACTGGACGTGCTGGTCACCGACGACGCACTGGCGGCCGAACACCGGGCGGCGGCAGCCCAGTTGGTCGGCGAGCTGATCGTCGCGCCGACCGGGGAGCAAGGGCACCAGGCCTGACGGGCCCCCTAAGGACCCGTCTGGGAACTCGCCCGCACCACCAGCTCGGCGGCCAGCTCCAGCCCGCCCGCTGGCGGCGCCTCCCCGCGCACCTGGCCGAGCAGCCGCTCCACCAGGGCGGCGGCGATCGTCCGCAGCGGGAGCCGCACCGAGGTCAGCGCCGGGTGCAGGTGGCGGCAGAGCGGCGTGTCGTGGAAGCCGGTGACCGCCACCCCCGCCGGCCCGACCGCCAATCCCTCCGCCCGGACCGCCTCGTAGACGTCCAGCGCCAGCAGGTCGCTGCCCGCCGCGAAGGCGGTCGGCCGCTCGGGCCCGCGCAGCAGTTCCCGCACGGCCGCGACGTCCGGCCGCGCCGCTGTCACCGCGGACAGGCCCAGCCGGGCCGCCTCGGCGAGGAAGCCCGCCCGCCGGGCGGCCATCCACGGCAGGTCCTCGGCGCGGCCGACGTACCCGATCCGGCGGTGGCCGAGCGCCGCCAGGTGCCGCACCACCACGGCCATCGCCGTGTCGTTGGCGATGTCGACCCAGTGCTGGGGCTGCCCCGGGCCGGTCCGTCCGAAGGTGACGAACGGGAGGCCGGCCCGGACGACGTGCCCGATCCGGGGGTCGTCGCCCAGCACGTCCGCCAGCACCAGCCCGTCGACCTGCCGGGCGGCCACCAGTTCGTCGATGGCCGCCAGCGGGCCGGCCGCGTCCTGAGCCCCGCCCTGAACCGCGTCCTGGGCCGCGTCCTGCGCCAAGCCCTGAACCGCGCCCCCAGCCCGACCGTGCCCCGGACGGAAGAGCAGCACCCGCTGCCCCTGCGCCCCCGCCGCGTCGACCAGCGCCTCCAGGAAGCCGGCCATCAGCGGGTTGGGGTCGAACGGGTCGTCCACCGGGGCGAGGTAGCCGAGAGTGCGCCGGGCGCCGCTGCGCAGCGAGCGCGCCGACTGGTCGGGCTGGTAGCCGAGTTCGCGGATCGCCGCGGTCACCCGGGCCAGCGTGTCCGGGCGGACCCGCTGGGGGGCGTTGAGCGCGTTGGAGACGGTCTGCCGGGACACCCCGGCCGCGCGGGCCACCTCCTCGATGGTGGTGGCGCCGCGGCGCGGTCGGGGTGTTCCCTCGGGCATCGGAGGCTCCAGGACGGCTGCTCGGGTCTGACGGGTGCTCGGTTCTACTGCTCGGCTCTACGGGCGGCGCAGGGTCAGCAGCCCACCGCGCGGCACGGTGATGCCGCCCGCCCGGTCGAGCTCGACATCGCCCTGCCGGACGATACGCCCTCGGGCGTCCTGCACGGTGGCCTCGGCCGTCCCGCCGCCGCCGGTGAGCCGGACATCCGGGTCGGCGTCCGCGTTGGCGACCAGCAGGGTGCGCCAGTGCGCACCGGAGACGTCCACCGGCAGCGCGGCGTAGCGGGCCACCACGACGGTGCCGCCGCCGACGGCGGTGACCATCGGGTAGCCGAGGTCAGGCCGGGCCGGGCGCAGCTCGCCGAGCTGCAGGGTGGCGACGTGCTCGCGGAAGACGCCGAGCCAGAAGGCGATCGCCTCGCGCTGCCCGGGGCTCTGCGCGGCGAGGTCGACGGAGACCTGCGGCACCGAGAACAGCACGTTGATCAGGTGGCAGGCGATCTGCTCGGGCGGCTCGGCCGGGTGCCACATCAGCATGTCGGCGTGGACCGGGACGGGCCCGGCGGCGAGCCGCACGTCGATGGTGCGCTGCCGGTTCTCCTGCGGGCTGAGCGGGCAGTCGGTGGCGCGGACCATGGTGACGTACGGCCACAGGCCGGGGCTGACGTACGGCTGGCGGTGCTCGATCATCGCCCCCGGCTTGACCGCGGTGATCCGGCTGCGGATCGTGGCGAGCAGCCGCTCGACGCCCTCGTCCACGGTGGCGCAGTCGGCCTCGGGCCCGGCCTCCGGCGCGTCGGCGCGGGCGAACCAGTCGACGAAGTCGACCTTCAGCCCGTCCATGCCCCACTCCTCGACGGCGCGGGCGAGCCGGCCGGCGAGGAACGCGCGGACCTCGGGGTAGCGCGGGTCGGCGACGATCGCGCCCATGTGGGCGGCGTCGGCGAGCGCGTAGCGGCCGATCGCCTCGAAGGCGGCGCTGTCCTTGCCGATGAACGGCAGCGCGTACCAGAGCATGTACTGCACGCCGAGGTCGTGGACGCGCTGGACGTGGGCGGCGGTGTCGGGCAGCGAGACCGGTTCCCAGTCGCCGCAGTGCGCGTAGCCGCGGGTGCGGTCGGCGGTCATCCAGCCGTCGTCGACGATGATGACGTCCATGCCGAGCTCCTTGCCGAGCGCGGCCTGCGTCTCGACGGCCTTCGGCGAGACGTCCTGGTGCATCGAGTACCAGGTGGAGTAGGCGGGGCGGCGGGCGGCCTCGGGGATGGCGGGGATGTCGGCCGCACGGCCGGCCCACCACCAGGCGGCGAGGTCGGCCAGGCAGCGCGCGAAGTGCCGGCGGGAGGTGTCGATGCGGACGGTCAGCCGGCCGGCGGCCTGGGCCCAGAAGCGGAACTCGCCGGTCTCCTCCAGCACTCCGGCACCGGCCAGGACGTCGGCGCGCTCGGCGGCGAAGGCGCAGATCGCGAGGTCTCCGGTGCCGATCAGGGCGGCGATCGGGGCGCCGTTGGCCAGTCCGGTGCGGCGCGGGGCGCTCCACGCGGCGGGCAGCCGGCCGGTGCCGCGCGGCTCGGGCGTCCAGAACGCGGTGGCGTCCACGCACGGCACCCGCCACTCGATCCGGACGTCGCCCTCCCCCTCGGCGGTCACCTCGACGATTCCGTCGCCCACCCCGCGGGCGCTCGCGTTCCCGCTGACCCGCAGGTCCAGGCCGTCGGCGTAGAGCGGACGCAGGCCGCCGGCGACGGCGGGGGCGTGCGGTTCCCAGATCTCGGTCATGTTCAGCCCTTCGTGGCGCCGGCCAGCAGGCCGGAGATGAACTGCCGCTGGAGGACCAGGAAGAGGACCATCATCGGCAGGGTGGACAGCGCGGTGCCGGAGAGGATCGCGCCGTAGTCGGTGTTGCTCTTGTTGCCGTGCAGGGTCGCGAGGGCGACGGGCAGGGTGTGCATCGCGGGGCTGCGCAGAGCGATCAGCGGCCAGACGAACTGGTTCCAGGAGCCGAGGAAGAGGAAGATCGAGAGGGCGGCCAGCACGGGCCTCATGACCGGCACCACCACGCTGAACAGCACCCGGAACTCGCCCGCGCCGTCGACCCGGGCGGCGTCCAGGAGTTCGTCCGGCAGGCTGCTCAGCGACTGCCGCATCAGGAAGATCGCGAAGGGCACGCACAGGCCGGGCAGGATCAGCGCCTGGTAGGTGTCCAGCAGGCCGAAGTTCGTCATCATCTTGAACAGCGGTACCAGCGTGACCTGTTCGGGCACCACGAGGGTGGAGAACAGCAGGGCGAACAGCAGGGTCCGGCCGCGGAAGCGGAACTTGGCGAAGGCGTAGCCCGCGAGCAGCGCCACGACGAGGGCGCCCAGCGTCTGGACCCCCGCCACCAGCAGGGAGTTCCCGACCACCCTGAGCAGGCCGATCTTCTGCTCCAGGTGGCTCAGGTTCTCGCCGAGGCTCCCGCCGGGCAGCAGCTTGGGCGGCCAGTCGAAGACCTCGGTGTCCTTGCGGGTGGAGGCGACCACCAGCCAGTAGAAGGGGGCGATCGACAGCCCGGTGATGCCGGCGAGGAGGAAGGTCAGCGGCCAGCCGCGCAGCCTCTTGAGGGGGTTCACGCGCTCGGAGGCCTGACTCTTGGAGGTCTCGCGCTCCGGAGTCTCGCGCTTGGAGGTCTCACTCTTGGAGGTCACTTGTCGCGGTCTCCCATCAGGCGCATCTGGACGGCGCCGAGCACCGTCACGAGCAGGGTGAGCGCGTAGGCGATGGCGGAGGCGTAGCCGAAGTCGTAGTACCGGAAGCCGTTCTGGTACAGGTACATGGAGACGGTCAGGGTGGCGTTGTCCGGCCCGCCACCGGTCAGCACGTACGGCTCGTCGAAGAGCTGGAGCGTGCCGATGGTCGAGAGCACGACCGTGAACAGCAGCACCGGGCGCAGCGCGGGGACGGTGACGGAGGTGAAGCGGCGGATCGGTCCGGCGCCGTCGACCATCGCGGCCTCGTACAACTCCCGTGGAATGGACTGGAGTCCGGCGAGGTAGATGACGGCGTTGTAGCCGGTGTAGTGCCAGGTGAGTACCACGACGACGGCCGTCCGGGCCCAGACGGGCTGGCCCATCCAGTCGACGGAGGGCAGGCCGACGGCGTTCAGCACCCAATTGACCGCGCCGTCGTCGGTCTTGAGCAGGTAGGCGAAGATCACGCCGGTGGCGACCAGGCCGGTGACCGAGGGCATGAAGACGCCGAGCCGCCACACCGTGCGCCAGCGCACCAGCGCGGAGTTGATGCCGACGGCCATCAGCAGGGCCAGTCCGAGCATCAGCGGGACCTGCATGACGAGGATCTCGCCGGTGTTGGACAGGGCCGTCCAGAACAGCGGGTCGTCCAGCAGGCGCCGGTAGTTGGCGAGGCCGGCGTTGCGGGTGGCGGCGCCGGAGCCGGTGGTGAAGGACAGCAGCAGCGACTCGACGACCGGGTAGGCCTTGAACACGCCGAAGGTCAGCAGGGCGGGGGCGAGCAGCAGGTACGGTACGGCGGCGCGACGCCGGCGGGACCGGCGCGGCGCTGCGGATCTCCTGGCGAGGGCGGCGGGCGGGCTGGCGGCACTCATGCGATACCGCGCCCGGTCTGCTGGGCGAGCTGCTTGGCGGCGTCCTGGAGGACGGCGGCCGGGTCGGCGCCCTTGAGGAGGACCTTGACCTGGGCGTCGCTGACGAGCTTGAGGGCGCGGGCGTAGTCACCGGAGTAGTTGGTGGGGTAGCCGCCCTCGATGGCGAGGTCGGCGAAGGTCCTCAGCACCGGCTGCCCGCCGTAGTAGGCGCTCGGCGCGGCGTACAGCGGGTCGGTGTAGGCCTCGGTGAGGGCCGGGAAGACGCCGCCCGCGTTGAACATGGCGTTCACCGAGGCCGGGCGGGTGACCGTGTACTCGACGAACTTCCAGGCGGCGCGGCGGCGTGGGCTGGAGGCGGCGACGGCCAGGTGGGTGGAGTTGACCAGGGCGGTGCGCTTGCCGCCGGGGGTGACCGCCGGGGGCTTGGCGAGACGCCAGTTGCCGCTCTGGTCGGGGATCTTCTTCTCCAGGTAGTGCGCGACCCAGGCGGGCATCGCGGCCACCCCGAGCTTGCCGGCCTTCATCACGGGCGGCCAGCTCTGGACGCCGGGGGTGTCGCCGATCAGCCCGGCCTCGTCCAGCCGCTTGACGATGGTCAGGGCGCGCACGGCCGGCTCCGAGCCGACGGTGATCTTGCCCTGGAGGTCGAAGTAGAAGGCGCCCTGGAGCTGCATCAGGCCCTGGACGAAGTCCAGGTCGGGGGTGGGGTTGGCGGCCCTGTTGATGCCGATCAGGGCGACGCCGGGGTTGGCGGCCTTGAAGCGGTCGGCCACGGCGAGCAGGTCGTCCCAGGTGGCGAGGGACTCGGGGTCGATGCCCGCCTTGTCGAAGTAGTCCTTGCGGTAGAAGAAGCCGAGCGGGTTGACCTCCCAGGGCAGCGCGTAGGCGTGGCCGTCCTTGCCGCTGACGACGGGCCACAGGCCCTTGGCGAACTTGTCCTTGTGCGCGTCGGCGCCGAGCGCGGAGAGGTCGGCCAGGCCGCCGGGGAACTTCTCCAGGTACCCGGGCAGGTAGTCGCAGCCGATGTGCAGCACGTCGCCGAGGCCTTGGCCGCCGGCCGCCAGGCCGACGGTGATCTTGTCCCAGATGGCCGGTTCGCCGATGTCCTGGACGTCGACCTTGATCCCCGGGTTGTCCTTCTCGAAGGCCGGGACGATCCCGCGCAGGGCTTCGGCGGCCGTGGCCCAGGACCAGACGGTGATGTTGCCGCTGTCGGCGTCCCCGCCCGAGGCGCCCCCGGAGCCGGAGTCGCCGCAGGCTGCGAGCGTGCCGCCGGCGGTCAGGGCCAGTAGGCCCGCTCCTGAGGCTCGGAGCAGATCACGACGGGAAAGGTGTGACATTGCATTCCTCTCTGAGGGGTGGCGAGGAAGGGTTGAGGCAGGAAGGGTGTGGCGAGGTAAGAAGGAGGGGGTTTTGAACGTTCAAATACACAAAACAGACCAGAACCAAACAGGTTCGAACGGGCGGGTCACAGCAAACGCCCACCCTCCCCACGCCGTCAAGACCTGGGCGTGGGGAGGGTGGGCTCCGAAACCGTTCTGTTATCCCCGCGCGGCGTCCGGAGCGCCGAACACGGTTCCCGGGGTGACGGGGATCCCCCGCGCCATGGCCTCGAAGTCCAGGATCGGATGGGTCAGGATCTCCTCGACCTCGTCGGTCAGGAGGTTGCCCAGGATGAACTCCTCCTCCGCGCCCGACCCGAAGGTGACCACCTGCCCGCTCGACTGGATCATCCAGTTCAGCAGCTCCCGCTCGCCGCTCTCCGCGAGGTGGATCTCCCGGCCGGGGTGGTCACGCCGGATCCCGTCGACGACCGCGCGGACGTCCTCCACCGCCACGCCGAGCCTGCGCACCGTGGCCGGCGAGGCCCGCCGGCCCCACCACTGGAAGATCACCCACTGGGCGACCGACGGGTGGGACAGCACCTCCGCGGCGAGCTCCGGCAGTTGGTGGAGGTTCTCGGCACTCGCCACCGTGTGCACCCGCACCCGGTCGAAGCCCTCGGCGTCGCACAGGGCGAGGGACTCCAGCAGCGCGTCGAGGAGTCTGTCGTCCGGGCTCCGGCGGAAGGCGCGTTGCACCTCCGGCGTGACGGCGTCCAGCGGCAGCCGCAGCGAGGACAGGCCGTGGAGCCGGGAGAGCTTCTCGGCGGTGAGCGTGTAGCCGGTGGTGTCGAGGCCGACCTTGAGACCGCTGGCGATGGCGTCGTCGACCACGTCGAAGACCGGCGGCCACAGCAGCGGGTCGCCGCCGGCCAGGACCAGGTCGGTGGTCCCGTGCGCGGCCAGCTTCCCGACGATCCGCCTGGCCTGGTCGAGGTCGATCTGCTCCGCCGCGAACGGGTTGTAGCAGCCCTGGCAGGACATCGGACAGCGGTTGTTGATCGACCAGTTGACCCGCCGGACGCGGCGGCCGGTACGCGGCCGGTCGGCCCGGCCGCGGATCCCGGCCACCAGCCGGGCCAGGCGGACGGCCTGCGGGAGGGTGGCGCCGGCGAGCAGTTCCTCGGCGCGTTCGACGGCGGCCGCGGTGGCGTTGTTCTGGAGCAGGAGGAAGGCCAGGCGCCACCGCATGGTCTCGTCCCCCCGGTCCTGGCCCAGCGCCTGTTCGACCCGCTCGGTCAGGGCGCCGAGGTAGCCGGGGGTGAAGTTGGCGGGCTCCAGGCGCCGTTGGAACGCGTCGGCTATCGAGCCTCGTTCCAGGGCCCGGTCGTAGCCGGCCCGCAACGGGTGCGGGGGCAGGATCTCCACGTGCTGCCGGGTGGGCATTCGGTGTTCTCCGGTACGGGTCAGTTCGGGGCGGACGGCAGCATGATGACCATCGAGTCGGCGGACGACAGGCCCATGCCCTCGACGAAGACGGCGTCGCGGACGAGCTGCGCGATGGCGGGGTGGGTGGGGGTCGCGAGGTAGCGGGCGGTCGAGTCGAGCGGGGTGATGTCGTGCTCGGCGATCAAGGTGCGCAGCGAACCCGGCAGGTCGTCGAGGCCCTCGCGCATGTCCTCCAGGTCGAACCGGTCGGCCAGCCGCATCGCCGCCCTGCGGGCCTTGGCGAGGTTGGTCGTCGGGTCCAGGACGGTCGCCTTGGCCAGGTAGTAGGGGACGGGCTGCATCATCCAGGCCAGCGCCGCGCCCGGGTCGTCCTCGTCGCGGCCGGAACGGTCGAAGGCCTCCGACCCGAGCCCGAGGCCGTCGCAGAACCACTCGGGCCGCATGCTGATCCGGTAGTGGGCGTGCCCGGCCAGCCGGAACGCCGGGAGCATGGCTATGACGGACGTCGTCTCGATCCGGAAGGTGTCGGAGATCCGCCGAATCGTCCGCCCCACCACGGCCCGGACCTCCGGCACGTCGGCCCCGTCGGCCACGACGTGGATCAGGTCGAGGTTGGAGACGATGTCACCGGTGGGCCCGGTGCGGTGGTCGCCACGGGCCAACGAACCGGTCGCCGCCACTGACATGCCGGTCACGTCCGCGAACTCGCGGGCCAGCTCCTGGAACAGCCGGGGGACGTCTTCGGGTCTCACGCGCTTCCTCGGGTGTCGGCTACGGACGTGGAGTCGACGCCATCTCTTCCAAGACTGCTCACATCATGGAGAGTTGGCGTTCAGATGGGCACCCTAACAGCGACCCGCCACAAATGGTCGCGTTTGCACCACATATCTCACACACCACAGCTGACGGACCGACACAAACGGTCTCAACCAGTCACTCAAGCGCCGCCCGCCGCACGTAGATCGGGTGGGCATCCAGCCCGACGAACGCCACCGCCCCCACCGCACCGACATCACACTTGCGCGAGAAGTCGGCCCGGCCGACTTCTCGCGCAAACCTCATCCCGCCAGCACGACCGGCGTGCCCGTCAGGTCCACGCCTGCCTGGCGGAGTTCGCCGAGGGCGGTGACCGTGGTCTCGGTGGCCACGCCCGCCGTGTAGTCCAGCAGCACCCTGGTCGCGAACCCGGCCTTCACGGCGTCCAGCGCCGTCGCCTTCACGCAGTGGTCGGTGGCGATCCCGACCACGTCCACCGCGTCCACGCCCTGGCCGCGCAGCCAGTCGGCGAGCCGGGTGCCGTCCGCCGCGAAGCCCTCGAACCCGCTCTTGGACGCCGAGTGCGCGCCCTTGAAGAACACCTCGTCCACCGCGCCCGCGTCGACGGCGGGCGCGAAGGACGGGTGGAACTCGCCGCCCTCGCTGCCGACCACGCAGTGCACCGGGAAGGACTCCCGGAAGTCCGGTTGCGCCGAGAAGTGCGGGCCCGGGTCGATGTGGTGGTCCCGGGTCGCGACCACCCGCGCCCAGCCCTCCCGCTCCGGGCCCTGGACCAACTCGGCGATCGCCCGGGCCCGGTCGGCGCCCCCGCCGACCGGGACGCTCCCTCCCTCACAGAAGTCCTTCTGCACATCCACCACGATCAGCGCGCGAGCCATCGACCGGCCTTTCCTCGGGGGTACGGATTTCGCGGCCAGCTTGACGCCTTCGAGGTGCGTGGACGAAGCAACCCGGGCTGGCGTTCACCCGGACGGGCCTGGCGCGGCGATCAGCACACCCCGGCAGCACCACCAAGGCCCGCAGCGGAGCGTTCGAGGGAGTCGGTCAGCCACAGGTAGGACAGGCCGACCGTGACCGGATCCCCACCTGCCTCGGCCACGAGCCGCCAGTAGCGGCGCATCCGCGGGTCCCGGTCCACAGCCACGTAAGCCAGCAGGCGGCCTCGGAACTTCGGGGTGTCACGGTCGCCGCGGACGGAGGCGTGGGCCGCGACGAACCGGTCGAGTGCGGGGCCCACCCGGGGCGGCTCACCCGCCCGTACCAGGGGCTGGGCCAGCGCGCACGCCTCGCCGATCCCGCTCACCAGCTCGTCCTCGTCGGCGATCAGTGCGGCGCCGGCCCGCGCCCTGGCCAGCAGGCCTCGGCTCAGTTCCCGGTCCCCGGCCAGGGCGAACAGCTCGGCGAACGCGACCACCTGCGGCGGGGTCGGGTCGGCGGGCGGCTCGGGTACGGCGATGGCCACGAACGCGGTGAGCATCGCCTCCGACACCGGGGCGACCATCGCGCGTCTCCAGAAGTCGATCAGCGCGTCCCGGGCGGCTCCCCCGCCTTCCATGGCGGCCAGCAGCTCCAGCCTGGCGGCCCGGTCGGCCGGTCCGGCCTCCTCGACCGCGCGCAGCGAGGCCCGCCGCCAGGCCAGGTCCGCGAGCCGCACGTCGAGCGCGGCCCGCTCGGCGGCGACGACCTCGGCCACGGAGCGTTCGCCGGCGAGCACCTGCCTGATCGAGGGCAGCCCGAGCCCGAGCCTGCGCAGCCGTCGGACCAGGCCGAGCCGCTCCACGGCCACCTGGTCGAACCTGCGGTGCCCGCCCGTGCTGCGCACCGAGTCGACGATGCCCTCGTCGCAGTAGAAGCGGATGGTGCGCACCGGCACGCCGGTCAGCCGGGCCAGCTCGCCGATCCCCAACGTCTCATCGAGCAAAGGCACTTGAACCTCCACCGGACTGGAGTTCCTACCGTACCCAGGTAACCCCGAGAGAGGAGCATCGCGATGGCGATGACGTCGACGCTGGACACCGCACGGCTCATGGAGGGACTGCGGGAGCAGACCCGGCAGTTCGCCCGCACGGTCGCCGGAAGGGACCCGGACACCCCAGTGCCCTCCTGCCCGCAGTGGCCGCTGCGCACCCTCGTCGGGCACCTCGGCCAGGAGCACCGGTGGGCGGCCGAACTCGTCCGTACGCGCGGGCAGTTGCCCGTCCCCGACCCGTGGCAGGCCGACCCCGGCGCCCCGGACGGGTGGGCCCGGTGGCTGCGCGAGGGCGCGGAGGACCTGGTCCGCGCGGTCCAGGAGACCGGCGCGGACACCGAGTTGCCCACGTTCTTCGGGCCACGGCCGGCGGCGTTCTGGCTCCGCAGGCAGCTGAGCGACACCTGCGTCCATCACTACGACGCCGCGTCGGCGACGGGCACCGCGTTCGAGATCGCCGACGACCTCGCGGCCGACGTGATCAGCGAGAACCTCGACCTGCTGTGCACGCCGGCCTTCGAGTCGGTCAGGCCGGCGGCGGCCGGGCTGCGCGGCCGGGGCGAGCGGGTCGGGTTCCGGCCGAGGTCCGGGGAGGGCTGGGTGGTCACCAGGGCGCCCGAGGCGCTGCGGTGGGAGCGCGGGCCGGTCGAGGCCGACGTGGTGGTGTCGGGCGCGGTGGCGGACCTCATGCTGGTGGTCTCCCGCCGCCTCCCGCCGCAGGACGACCGGGTGACGGTGACGGGCGACCGCGCCTTGCTGGACCACTGGCTGACCCACACGGCGTTCTAACCGCCAGAGTTGCGCGAGAAGTCGGCCGGCCCGACTTCTCGCGCGACGGCGTTCGGCTACCGGCCGACCTCGCGGAGGCGGAAGTCCTCGACCGTCTCCCGGCGGATCAGCAGCCGGGCCCGGCCGTCCTTGACGGCGGCCACCGCCGGGCGGCCGACCAGGTTGTAGCCGGAGGCCATCGACAGCTGGTACGCCCCGGCCGCCGGGACGGCCAGCAGGTCCCCCGCGCGCAGGTCGGCGGGGAGTACGGCGTCGCGTACCAGCACGTCGCCGGCCTCGCAGTGCCGGCCGACCACGTCCACCCGGGCCGCGCCCGCCTCCGAGCGGCGGCCCACCAGGCGGACGCTGTACGGCGATCCGTACAGCGCCGGGCGCGGGTTGTCGCTCATCCCGCCGTCCACGGCGGCGAAGCAGTGGCCGTCCGCGGTGTGCTTCACCGACAGCACCCGGTACACGGCGACGGCGGCCGGGCCGGCCAGCGCGCGGCCGGGCTCGACGATCAGCCGCGGCACCTCCAGGCCCGCCTCGGCGCAGCGCACCGCCAGCCGGTCGGTCACCCGGACGGCGAAGTCGGCGACGTCGAACTCGGCGTCCCCCGGCAGGTAGCGGATGCCGTGGCCGCCGCCGAGGTCCAGTTCGGGCAGTTCCACGCCGTGCTGCTTCCGGATCTCCGCGAGCAGCCGCACCAGCGCGTCCACCGCCTGGAGGTAGGGCTCGACCTCGGTGATCTGCGAGCCCAGGTGGCAGTGCAGGCCGGCCAATTCGAGCCCGGGCTGGTCGAGCACCCGGGCGATCGCGTCGGCCGCGTCGCCGCCCTCGATCGGAAAGCCGAACTTCTGCCCGCCCACCCCCGTTTGAACCGCCGTGTGGTGCCCGGCGGCGATCCCCGGGACGACCCGGACGAGTACCCGCTGCGGGGTGTCGGCGGCCACTAGGGCGGCGAGCCGGGCGATCTCCGCCGGGCCGTCGATCACGATCCGCCCGACCCGCAGCCGCCGGGCCAGCCGCAGTTCCTCCGGGGACTTGGCGTTGCCGTGCAGCAGGATCCGCTGCGCCGGGAAGCCGGCCGAGGCGGCCAGCCACAGCTCGCCGGAGGAGCAGACGTCCAGACCCAGGCCCTCCTCGGCCACCCAGTCGGCCATCGCGCTGCACAGGAACGCCTTGGCGGCGTACAGCACCTCGGCGTGCGGCAGCGCCCGCCGGTAGGCCCGGGCGCGGTTGCGCACCTCGGCCTCGTCCAGGACGTACAGCGGGGTGCCGAAGCGCTCGGCCGCCTCCGCCAGCCCCACCCCGCCGACCAGCACGTCGCCGCCGGGGCCGGGCCGCGCCGAGGCCGGCCAGGGGCCGCCGAGCGCGTCGACGGCCGGGGCGTCGGGGCGGGCGGTGGAGGTGCCGGTGGAGGGGGCGGGGACGGTGGAGGGGACGGACGGGGCGGTCAGCTGCGTCATGGCGGTACTCCTACGGGGCGGGGCGGGGTTGCGGCACGCGGTGGGCGGGGTCAGTCCTCGAACTGCATCGCGATCCGGCAGTGCGCCGGGCGGCCGCGGTCGTGGCCGACCGTGGGCGCGGGCGCCGGTTCGGGCGGCTCGGGGCTGTCCTGAAGCTCATGCCGTTCCTGTCGGTCCTGCCGGACACCGGCGGGCACCAGGCGGACCAGGCGGCGCGGCGACTGGTCGACGGCGGTGGCGATCGTGCTGCTCACGGGAGGCTCCTCGGGCTCGGGCGGGCGGGCCGCTGTGTGCGGCCCTCGGTTCCAGTGGATGCCCACCGGACGCCGATCGCACCGGGCCTTGACGCGTGGCCTACGCTCCGCCGGGCGTCCTTGACGCCTTCCTGACATCCGCCGCCACGACCGTCACCCGTACGGCCGCACGCGCCCCCGAACGTCCATGCGAGCCACCGAACGCCCACCCGGTCCGGATGTCAGGGAGCCGTCAAGGACGGCCGCCCACACGCCAAACCCGCGTCAAGAGGCGTGTGGCGGGCGCGGATCCGATGGTGGGCTGGCCGCCGTCCCCGCCGCCACCGAGCCCGCCGCCCCGTTGCCCCGCAGCCCGGGGCGGCCCGGAAGGTCTTCCGAGACGATGCGCCGTTCGGCCCTCACTCCCCCGGACACCACCACGCCCCGAACCGACTGGTTCCGCCGCCCGGAGGGCGTCCGCGAGCAACCCCCGCACGACCGACCGGACGACCGGCCGAACGACCGGCCGGACGACCGACCGCACCAACCGCAGCACCACCCGAGCCACCGGCCGACCGGCCCGGACGGCGGCCGCCGCCGGCTCATCACCCGCCGCCAGCTCACCGAGGCCCTGCCCGCCGCCGTCCGCAAGCTCCACCCGCGCACCATGATGCGCAACCCGGTGATGCTCGTGGTGGAGACCGGCTCCGCGCTCACCACGCTCAGCGCGGTGATCCACCCGAGCGTGTTCGCCTGGGTGATCGGCTTCTGGCTCTGGCTGACGGTGCTGTTCGCCAACCTCGCCGAGGCCGTCGCCGAGAGCCGGGGCAAGGCGCAGGCCGAGTCGCTGCGCCGCACCCAGGCCGGGACGACCGCCCGGCGGCTGCTGCACTGGCGGGTCGGCACCCGCGACCACCGCCACGAGGTGATCCCCGCCGAGCAGTTGATGCTGCACGACGTGGTGCTGGTGCCGGCCGGCGAGGTCGTGCCGCAGGACGGCGAGGTGGTCGAGGGGGTGGCCTCCGTCGACGAGTCGGCGATCACCGGGGAGTCCGCGCCGGTGATCCGCGAGTCCGGCGGCGACCGCACCGGCGTCACCGGCGGCACCAGGGTGCTCTCCGACCACCTGGTCGTCCGGGTCACCTCCCGGCCCGGGCAGAGCTTCGTCGACCGCATGATCGCCCTGGTGGAGGGCGCCAACCGGCAGAAGACCCCGAACGAGATCGCGCTCAACATCCTGCTCGCCTCGCTCACCATCGTCTTCCTGCTCTCGGTGGTCTCGCTCCAGCCCATGGCGATCTACGCGCACGCGCCGCAGACCACCGTGGTGCTGGTCGCCCTGATGGTCGCGCTCATCCCGACCACCATCGGCGCGCTGCTGTCCGCGATCGGCATCGCCGGGATGGACCGGCTGGTCCAGCGCAACGTCGTCGCCCTGTCCGGCCGGGCCGTCGAGGCCGCCGGGGACGTCGACGTGCTGCTGCTCGACAAGACCGGCACCATCACCCACGGCAACCGCCGGGCCGTCGCACTGCACCCGCTGCCCGGCGCGAGCACCGAACAGCTCGCCGAGGCCGCCCAGTTGGCCTCCGTCGCGGACGAGACCCCGGAGGGGCGCTCACTCGTCGAACTGACGAACCGTCAGTACTGGGTGCCGCCCCGCGCCCCCGGCGAACTCGGCGAGCAGCAGCCCGTCCCGTTCACCGCGCACAGCCGGATGAGCGGCGTCGACCTGACCTGGCCCGACGGGACGAACTGCCTGATCCGCAAGGGCGCCGCCGGCGCCGTCGCCCGCTGGGTGGTGGAGTCCGGCGGGCGGATGCCGATGGAGGCCAAGCCGCTGGTGGACCGGATCGCCGAGGCCGGCGGCACCCCGCTGCTGGTCGCCGTCCACGACCGGCACGGCGCCCGCGCGCTGGGCGTGGTCGAACTCAAAGACGTGGTGAAGGAGGGCATCGCCGAGCGCTTCGCCGAACTGCGCAGGATGGGCATCCGCACCGTCATGGTCACCGGCGACAACCCGCTCACCGCCCGTGCCATCGCCGCCGAGGCCGGGGTGGACGACTTCCTCGCCGAGGCCACCCCCGAGGACAAACTCGCCCACCTGCGCCGCGAGCAGGCCGCCGGGAACATGGTCGCGATGACCGGCGACGGCACCAACGACGCCCCCGCGCTCGCCCAGGCCGACGTCGGGGTCGCGATGAACTCCGGCACCCCGGCCGCCAAGGAGGCCGGCAACATGGTCGACCTCGACTCCAACCCGGCGAAGCTGATCGACATCATCCGGGTCGGCAAGCAACTCCTCATCACCCGTGGCGCGTTGACCACCTTCTCGATCACCAACGACGTGGCCAAGTTCTTCGCGATCATCCCCGCGATGTTCGCGAACGCCTACCCCGGGCTGCACCACCTCAACATCATGGAACTGCACAGCCCGACCTCGGCGATCGCCTCCGCGATCATCTTCAACGCGCTGATCATCGTCGCGCTGATCCCGCTGGCCCTGCGCGGCGTCCGCTACCAGCCCGCCTCCGCCACCGACCTGCTCCGCCGCAACCTGCGGGTGTACGGGCTGGGCGGGCTGATCCTGCCGTTCCTCGGCATCAAGGCGATCGACCTGCTGATCCAGTTCGTGCCGGGCCTCGGCTGAGGCGCACGGCGCACCGCGCGCCGCACGCCGGAGCTGTCAGAAGGACGTCAAGAAGTGTGCGACCGGCGTCATGGAGCCATCAGCGGCGGTACGGACGGCCCGGTTCCGGGGTTCACTGGAATCATCCGAACCAAGGAGTACGGAACCGGGAACACCCGACCGGAGAAACGGAGGCGAACGGCCATGACCGGGACCACCCGAGTGATCGTCGGCCTGAGCGGATCACTGAGCAGTCTGGCCGCCCTCTACCACGCCGTCGGCGAGGCGGCCCGCAGCGAGGCCGTGCTGGTGCCGGTGGCCGCGTGGAACGCGGGCGAACGCGACGGCCTGCGCCCGCTGTCCGAACTGGAGCACGCCGCCCGGCGGCGGCTGGACATCGCCTTCGAGCAGGCCTACGGCGGCTACCCGGCCGGCCTGGTCATCCACCCGCTGGTGGTCAAGGCCGAGCCCGGGCCGGCCCTGGTCGGCGCCGTCACCGGGCCGGAGGACCTGCTGGTCCTCGGTGCCGCCACCCGCCGCCGGTTCGACCGGCTGCGGCACGGCTCGGTGGCCCGGCACTGCCGCCACCGCGCGGGCTGCCGGGTGGTCGAGGTGTCGCCCTCCGCGCTGCTGACCCGACTCGAACTCCCCGCCCGCACCGGGGCACCGCTCCCGCTGCTCGGGCGTGCCTAGTCCCGTCCCGCGGATCTCGCCGGACAGGCCCTGACAGCAACTCCCCCGAACCCGCCCGCCGGCTCGACGCGTCACCTCACCCACGCCGAGCCGGCGGGCGCCATCGTGCCCGGGCGCGCCGGACCAGGGCCCCTGGTCAAGGCCCGACCCGGCGACGCCCCCAACTGCACCACCGCGTCCGCGTGTTCACGCACCAGCAGCGGGTCGTGGCCGATGAGTGCCAGCGCCACCCCGCGCTCGGCGCGCAGCCGGCCCAGCAGGGTCATGATGCCCACGGCCGTGTCGGCGTCCAGCCCGGAGGTCACCTCGTCGCACAGCAGGACGTCCGGTTCGGCCGCCAACGCCCGGGCGATGGCGACGCGTTGACGCTGGCCGCCGGACAGCTCGTGCGGGTGCCGGGCGGCCAGGTCGGCGGGGAGGCCGACGGCGGCCAGCAGTTCGGCGACCCGGCCGGGGCACTGCTCGTGCGGGGTGGTGTGGTGCAGCCGCAGCGGCCGGGTGAGGGTGGCGCCGACGGTCCGGGCCGGGTTGAGCGCGCCGAGCGGGTTCTGCGGGACGAGTTGGACGCGGCGGCGCTGCTCGCGGGTACGGGCGTGGTGCGAGCCGGCCAGCGGGGCGCCGTCCAGGGTGAGGGTGCCGCCGGTGGGCGGGTGGAGCCCGGCGAGGACCCGGGCGAGGGTGGTCTTGCCCGCGCCGGAGGGGCCGACGATGCCGGTGCAGCTGCCGGGTGCGAGGTGCAGGTCGACCCCGGTGAGGATCCGGCGCCGCCCGCGCCCGTACCCGACGTGGGCTTCGACGCCGAGCGCGGCCAGCCCGACGGCGGTGCGCGCCGCGACCGGTCCGGACGTGCGGCTCGCCCCGGCCCGGACGGCGCCGGCCCGGATGGCGCCGCCGCCCGCCCCGGGCCGGGCCGGGGTGAGGACGAGCACCTCGTCGGCGCAGCGGGCGACGAAGGCGGCGTCGTGGCTGGCGAGCGCGACGGCGATGCCGTGCCGGCGGGCGAGTTCGCGCAGCAGGTCGGCGATCTCGTCCCGCAGCGCGGGGTCGAGGCCGGCGCCGGGTTCGTCGAGGAGCAGCAGGTCGGGGCGGCGGGCGAGGGCCCGGGCGAGGGCGACGCGACGCTGCCGGCCGCCGGACAGGGCGCCGGGGAAGGCGAGCCGGTGGCGGCGCAACCGGCGCAGTGGTTCGGGGGCGAGGGCGAGGACGTCCTGGCCGAGGACGGTGACCAGCCCGGTGGCCCGGGCGCCCGGGGGCAGGGCGCCGGCGAGGGCGTGCAGCAGGGTGGTCTTGCCCGCGCCGGAGGGGCCGGTGACGGCGTGCACGCGCCCGGGGCGCAGGTCGAGGCTGACCGGGGCGAGCAGCGGGGTGCCGTCCGCGAGGGCGATGGCGAGCCGGTCGACCCGGGCGGTCGGGTTCTCGGTCACAGTCATTCCGCGTGTCCTCCCCCGAACCGAAATCACTTAGGTTTGCCTACCCTGAAGTTGAGCCCCCAGACAACCCTCCTGCCACACAATGGCTCAGGAGTGACCACCCCGCCGACGTTCTCGGCCGCCGTCCGGCCGTCAGCACCAGGGGGCGGCCGGCGCGCGGCCGGCGTCACTGCGGGTCGTGCAGGTGGTCGCTCAACCAGGTCAGCGACGGCGGGAGCAGCCTGGTCCAGGTGGTGAAGTTGTGCCCGCCGGTCTCCACGACGGCCTGGGCGACCACCAGCGGCGGGCGGGCGGCCGCGGCGAAGGCCACGGAGTCGGCGTAGCCGTGGCCGTCCTCCTTGCTGTCGGCGAGGAGGACGGCGAGGGCGGGCATCGGCAGGTGGGCGAGGCGCCAGTTCAGGTCGGCCTCGTCGCGCCGCTGCTGGCTGCCGCCGAAGAGGTCGCCGGTGGTCGCGTCCTCGGCGGCCTTGAAGTAGCCGGACAGCGAGACCGCCACCGGGAAGGTCTCCGGGTGGACCATGCCGAGTTTGACGGCGCAGTAGCCCCCGGTGGAGTCGCCGATCACGCCGAGGCTGCCGGTGCCGTCGAGCACCCGGTAGGAGGCGCGCAGGTCGGCCGGCACGTCGGTGGTGAAGTAGCGCTGGGCCTGCGGGCCGTTCGGGACGTCCTCGCACTCGCTGTCGCGCGGCATCGACGGAGAGGGGCGCACCAGCACCAGGACGGTCGGCTTCATCGTCCCCCGGCGCAGCAGGTCGAGTTCGTACGCCGGGTAGCGCAGCTTGGTGACCAGGTTGGCGGCGTCCCCCGGGAAGCCGGTCATCACCAGGGCGGCCGGGAAGTGCCGGGCCTCGGCGCCGGGCCGGAAGTACTGCGGCGGCAGGTAGACGTACCCGTCGGTGCTGAGCCCGGTGGTGGTGCCGGGCAGCCGGACCCGGTCGAGCCGCCCGATGGTGGCCGGGCTGCGGTCGGCCCCGTCCGCGCCGGTGATCTCGGCGGTGCCGAGCACCTGCACCCCGGCGGGCACTTCGGCCGGGGTGCCGCTGGGGGTGCCGGTCGGAACGACGGACGGGCTTCCGGTCGGGCTTCCGGACGAGCCGCCCGCCTGGATGACGCCCGTCCCGCGGTCGCGTCCGAACAGGTCGGACCAGCTGCTGTAGAACACGAAGTCGTCGTTGACGGCGAGCCCGAGGGTGGCCAGCAGGGTGAACTGGGTGACGGCGATCGTGCCGAGCCGCAGGAACACCGCGGGCCAGCTGCGGACGGCCAGCCGGGGCCAGACCCAGAGCGTGCCGAGCACCGTGAACACCGCGAGCAGTGCCACCAGCGCCAGCAGCTTGTGGCTGGTGAGTCCCATCCGGCCTCCCTGGGCGCGTCCGACAGCGCGACCCAGGGTAGCCAGGTCGGGACCGAACGTCACTCCCGCCGGTCGGCGAGCGCCTGCCAGACCTGGTCGCGCAGGAACGGCGGGTCGGTGAAGCGGATACCGGTGGCGTCGCGCAGGGCGTTGGCGAAGGCGGGGGCGACCGGGTTGAACGAGCTCTCGCTCATCGACTTGGCGCCGAGCGGGCCGATCGCGTCCGAGGTGGTCGAGAAGTGCACCTCGGTGCGCGGCACGTCGGCGTACGCGGGCAGGCGGTAGCGGCGGAAGGCGGCCGTGGTGACCTCGCCCCGGTCGCCCAGCAGCACCCGTTCGAACAGCGTCGCGCCGAGCGCCTGGGCGACCCCGCCCTCGACCTGCCCGCGGCACTGCATCGGGTTCATCACCCGCCCGGCGTCGGCGCCGTGCACGCTGCGCAGGATCCGGATCTCCCCGGTGTCCGGGTCGACGGCGAGGCGGAACCACTGCGAGTTGAACGCCACCGAGCGCGGCGAGCCGCCCCAGTGCCCGGTGCCGACGAGGTCGACGCCGCGTTCGCGCGCCGCCGCGTGCAGTTCCTTCAGCGGGATGCCGCGCCCGTCGCAGTCGACGGCCTCGGCGCCGAGCCGGACCAGGCTGCGCGGGGTCCGTGCGTACTCGGCGGCGAAGTCGGTCAGCCGTTCGGCGAGCGCGTTCGCGGCCCGCATCACCGCCTTGCCCGCGACCACCGTCCCCGCCGAGCCGAAGGCGCCGGTGTCGTGCCGGACGACGTCGGTGTCGGACTGCCGGATCGCGATCCGGTCGACGGTGGTGCCGAGCGCGCCCGCGGTGATCTGCTGGTGCACGGTGGTCGTGCCGTTGCCGAACTCGGCCGTCCCGACGGCGACGTCGTAGCTGCCGTCCTCCAGCAGGGCGACGGCGGCGTCGGCGAAGTGCCCGCCGGGCGGGCCGGTGGCGATCATCGCCATGGCGAAGCCCTGCCCGACCAGCCAGCCCTCGGGGGCGTCCGCCGCGCTGCGGTCGTTCGCGAGCGCGTCGCGGACGACTTGCAGGCACTGGTCGAGGCCGTAGCTGGCGATGTGCAGGTCCTCCTCCTCGCCGCCGGGGCTGAGCAGGTGTTCGCCGGGGCCGATGACGTTGCGCTCGCGGAACTCCAGCGGGTCGATGCCCAGCCGGCGGGCCAGTTCGTCCATCGCCGACTCCACCGCGAAGGTCACCTGCCCGAGCCCGTAGCCCCGGAAGGCGCCGGCCGGCACGCAGTTGGTGTACACCGAGTACGCCTCGACCTTCTTGTGCGGCACCCGGTAGACGCCCATCGACTCGCCGACGCTGTGGAACATCACCGCCGGGCCGTGGTTGCCGTACGCGCCGGTGTTGGACACCACCCGGAAGCTGAGCGCCGTGAGCGTGCCGTCCGCCTTCGCGCCCGCCTTGACGGTGATCGTGAACGGGTGCCGGGTGGTGGCGCCGTAGAACTGCTCGGCCCGGGTGAACTCCAGCTTCACCGGCCGGCGCAGCCGCAGCGCCGCCAGCACCGCGATGTCCTCGGTCAGCATCTCCTGCTTTCCTCCGAAGCCGCCGCCGACCCGGCCCGCCACCACCCGGGCCTCCTCCTCCGGCAGGTCGAACAGGGCGCAGAGCGCGCGCCGGGTGAGGAACGGCACCTGGGTGCTGGAGCGCACCACCAGCCGCTCGCCGGCGCCGTCCTCCCGCTCCTCGAAGGAGACGACGCAGCCGTGCGTCTCCAGGCTGGCGTGCTGCACCCGCTGGGTGCGGAAGGTCTCCTGGTAGACCGCGTCGGCCTCGGCGAAGCCCTGCTCCACGCTGCCGATCTCGCCGTGCACCTCGCCGCACACGTTGTTCTCCGGCCGGGCGATCCGGGCCTGCGGCCCCTTGGCGTGCAGCACCGGCGCGCCGGGTGCCATCGCCTCCTCCGGGTCCAGAACGTACGGGAGTTGCTCGTACTCGACGGCGATCCGGCGGCAGCCCTCCTCGGCGGCCGCCTCGCTGTCGGCGACCACCGCGGCGACCCGCTGGCCGACGAAGCGGACCACGTCGTCCAGCAGCCGGGTGTCGTCCGGGTCCTCGGTCGGGTGCTCGTGCCGGGCCGAGGAGTACAGCCGCTCGGGCGCGTCGTGGTGGGTGAACACCGCGTGCACGCCGGGCACGCGCAGCGCGGCCGCGGTGTCGATGGCGACGATCCGGGCGTGCGGGTGCGGGGAGCGCAGCAGCTTCAGGTGCAGCAGCCCCGGCACCTCCACGTCGAAGGTGTAGCGGGCGGTGCCGGTGACGACCTGCGGCCCGGCGGGCGCGCCGAGGCTGCGGCCGACGGCGCGGCCGGCCTCGGGCTCCTCGGTGTGCCGGACGCCGCGGATCGCGTCCTCGATCGCCCGGTAGCCGGTGCAGCGGCACAGATTGCCCTTCAACGACCTGGGGAGGTCGGCGAGTTGCTCCTCGTCGAGGGCACTGGCGGTCATCAGGAAGCCGGCCGTGCAGAAGCCGCACTGGAAGCCCTGGGCGTCCAGGAACCGCTGCTGCATCGGGTGCAGTTCGCCGTCCTTGGCCAGGCCCTCCACCGTGGTGACGCACCGCCCCTCGGCGCGCGCCGCCGGGTAGAGGCAGCTGTGCACCGGGGTGCCGTCCACCTGCACGGTGCAGGCGCCGCAGTCGCCGGCGTCGCAGCCCTTCTTCACCCCGAACCAGCCGCGCTCGCGCAGGTAGGTGCGCAGGCACTGGCCCGGGCGGGGCTCGGCGTCGAAGTCCCGTTCGTTGACGCGGATCGAGAAGCTCATGCGGCGGCCTCCTCGGCCAGGCCCGGTCCAACCAGGTCCGGGCCGGCCAGGCCCGGTCCGGCCGTACTCGGCGGGGCCGGCCGGGCGGGGTCCAGTTCGCGGCGGATCTGCTCGGCGAACCGGAAGGTCAGGTGCCGCCGCCAGGCGGGCAGCCCGTGGATGTCGTCGACGTACTCCTCGGGCCGGATGCCGTCTCGGACCGCCTCCTCGACGGCGGCCGCGTTCGGCCCCGGCGGGAACCAGAGCCGGATCGGACGGACGGTGGCGGCGGTGACGGTGATGGTCAGCGATCCGTCCACCGGGTCGAGGGTGCCGATCAGCAGCACGCCGGAGCGGCCCAGCCCGTACAGCGAGGCCTGGCGGAACGCCGTCCGGGCGGCCAGCGCCCGGCCCGACAGGGTGATCGAGCGCAGCAGCTCACCCGGCCGCAGGTCCTTGACGCCGGCGCCGGTGACGAACTCCGCCACCGGGACGCGGCGTTGCTCCCCCGACGGGGCCCGCAGCAGGCAGAGCCCGTCCAGGGCGGCGGTCAGCGAGATCATCGGACCGGCGGGCAGGCCGTTGCACAGGTTGCCGCCGACGGTGGCCATGTTCCAGATCTTCCAGGAGGCCAGGAACGCCCGGCAGCACTGCTCGAACAGCGGCGCCGCCGTCCAGGCGGCGGGCTTGAGGTGGCGGGAGAGCTGGGCGACCGTGCAGGTCGCGGCGATCTCCAGGCCGCCGTCCGGGGTCGGGGTGAGCGGCTCCCAGCCCATCCGACCGAGGTCGATCAGCCGGCGGATGTGCGGCTGCGGCTCGGAGAACAGGTACGTCCCGCCGCCGAGCCAGGCGTCCCCGGGCCGCCAGGTGCCTCCCCGGCGGGCGTCGCACAGCTCGGCCACCGTGTTCAGATCCATGTCGCTCCATCGCCCCCGGCCGGTCCCGTTCCTTCGGTACGGCGATTGAAGCGGCGGCGACCGGTCGGGCACGAGTGGGCCCGCACACCAGCCGCACCCGGCCCCACCTGGTCGATCGTCCAACGGCGGGCCCTCGCACCGGCGCCAACTTCGACAAGGGTGTCGAAGTTGGCGTGAGGGCCGGGCTATGCTGTCCCGAAGTCCGAGGATGGCCCCCCTTGCCCCGTCGACGAACGCACCAGCATGGCGCGCCCGACCGGAAGGAGGCGAGACGCATGGACAGCAGCAGTGCGGGCCGCACCACCCGCCCCCACCCCCGCATGCCCCGGTCCGCCTCCGGCAGACGGTGAGCGCGGTCGAGACGGTGAACACACCCGTCGCACAGGCTTTCTGACGTCCCGTCAAGTTTTCCTGACGCCACGTCACCCAAGTCGGCCCTGCCGCCACCGCCGTCCACGGCCCCTTCACCCGCCCCGGTCTCACCTGCCGAGGAGAGGTATCCCATGACGACGTCCCGGCCCTACCCGCGCCCCGCCGAAGCCGCGGTGCTGCTCACCGTCCTCGCCCTCCTCGTCGCCGAGGAACTCGCCCTCGGCCTGGCCGAGGAGGAGGACCGCCCGGTCATCAACGCCATCCTGATCGGCGCCTCAGGCTCCGGCCTCCTGGCTGTCGGCGCGGTGCTGCTCGGGCGCTGGCTCGACACCCGCCGCCCGCTCCCGCTACCCCCGCCCGGCCCCAACGGCCGCGAGTACAGCGCCCGCGCCCTCGAAGACTTCCCGATGGACGCCGTGCGCCCGCTCCTGCTCGCCCACCAGGCCCCGCAGCTGGGCCAGTTGTACTCCGCCTGGATGCTCGCCCGGGCCGGCCGCCCGGCCCCGTGGATCGCCCGCCGACTCGGCATCCCGCTCGACGCCGCCCACCTCCTCGTCGACGCCGCCCGCACCCGCCACGACTGAGCCGGCGGCGTCAGCGGCGCCGGCCGGGCGCCCCCGCACCCGCCTGCGCCAGCAGGAACGGCACCAGGCCGCGCTCCGCCAGCGCCGACCGCCAGGCGTCCCGCGCCAGCCCCAGCTCCCCCAGGACGCCGGCCTCCCCGCCGGACTCCGCCGACCTCGACCGCGAGGCCGCGCCCAACAGCCCCAGCCCGCCCACCAGCAGGCTCACCGCGGCCACCCCGGCCGCCACCCACCCGGCGCCCACCAGCGCGTGCCCCAGCACCTCGGCGTCGTCCGCCAGCCCCAGCGCGTACCCGAGCAGCAGGAGGATCGTGGCCGCCACCCCGGCGATGATCGGCACGATCACCCCCAGCACCCCCCACCACCCGGACACCCGCTGCCGCCCCGGCTCGTCCACCGGCAGCCGCGCCACCGCGTCCTGGTCCGCCCGCAGCGCCGCGTACCGCTCGTACTCGGGCGCCGCCGCCGCCAGCACGAACTCCGCGTTCTCCCGGGCGCACCGCCGCAACCGCTCCACCCCCGGCCCCTCGTCCCCCACGGCCCGCAGGGCCGCCCGCACCTGCGACCCGGCCAGCGCCCTCCCCAGCTCCGTCTCGAAATCGGCCCGATCCTGCTGCGGCAGTCGAAGCGGCCTGTCCATGCCGTGCCCCCGTTCGCTGTTCTCCATGTTCTACAGAACTGTAGAACATGGCAGCGGATAGCAGCAGCCCCGTTCACCTGTGGGCTTGCGATTCAGGAGCAGCCGCACCCGGCACCCGCGCGGCCGACGGACCGGTCGGCTCAGGACACCGTCAGGATCCCCCGCATGAAGTGGTGGAGGGTGCACAGGTACGAGGAGGCGCCCGGCCGGGCCGGCGCGGTGAAGGTCGCGGACGCGCCCGGGGCGATGGTGCCGGTGTCGAAACTGCGGTCCTGGGCGGTGAGGGTGTGGTCGACGGTGTCGGCGTTGCGGACCCTGACGACGGCGCCCGGGCGGACGGTGAAGTTCGCCGGCTCGAACACGAAGTCCCTGATGACCACCGCCCCCGGGGCGGGAGCGGTGGCCGAGGACGGCGAGGCGGCCGGGGCAGCCGGAGTCGCCGGAGCGGACCCGCTCGACCCCGGGCCTGAGGTCGAGCCCGAGTCCGGACCCGAATCCGGGCCTGCGTCCGGGCCGCCCACGCTGACGGAGCAGGCGGCGAGGGCGGCGCCGAGGAGCACGGCGGCCACGGCCCGGGCCCGCGACCGCATCAGGAACTGAAGAGCGGGACCCGCCGGGCATCCGAGGACGCGGGCGGGGTGGCGCCGAGGTCGGAGACCGTGGCGATCAGGACGGCGTCCGCGCCCGGGATCCAGTTGACCGTCTTGGACTGGACGACGAGCTGCCGCTGCCGCGCCGTCCCGTCGCAGATCACGTCCGCCTCGGCCGTCCGGCTGGAGCCGAAGGCCGTCGAGGAGGTGTCCTCCGGGTCCCGCTGCTCGACCGAGACGGTGAGCGACCGGGCCTCCTCCGCGACCCCGCAGACGTACTCGACGTCGACCCGGACCCGGCCGGGGACCTTCGAGTCGATCCGGGCCTCACCGAGAGTGACGCCCGTGGGGGCCGCGTCCCCGTCCCGCACCCGGGCCGGAGCGGCCGCCGAAGCCGCGGCCGGCGCCGGGTCGGCGGCCAGGGCCGGTACCGTGAGCCCGCCGAGGGCCGTGGTGAGGGCCGTCACAATGATCCACCGCTGCACTGCCAACCTCCCATAACTGAAACCGTGTTGCGGCCGACGCTAACCGCCCCGCCAGTGGCCCGCGCGCCGGGGCGGGCACCCGTCGCACGGACAGCCCAGCCACGACGGCGACCCGCCGCCCGACGGCCCAGCGGCGGCGGTGACCCGGCATCGCCAACGGCCCAACCCGCCGCCCGACCGACCGTCACACCGGACCGGCCCGCCGCGACGACCCTCCGTCACCGCGCGGCCCACATGGACCAGCGCCCGCTCGGCCGCCCTCCCCAGGGCCGCCTGAACGGACGAAGGGCCCGCCGCGCGGTACGCGCGACGGGCCCGGGGCGGCACAGTGTTCGGGGTTCAGGCCACGGCGAGCTCACGGCACCGCGAGCTCACGGCACGGCGAGCTCACGGCACCGCGAGCTCAGGACACGCTCAGGACGCGGCGAGCCAGGCGGCCGGGCCGCCGACCTGGGCCCAGTTGGTGCCGCCCAGCCACTTGAAGACGCCGCTGCGGTCCGGGCTGAGCCCGTACACGGTGCCGGCGCCGTCGATGCTGAACTCCGCGCCGGGGCCGCCGATCCGCGACCAGCTGTTGGGCGCCCCGCCGTAGCGGAAGACGTCGCCACTGGTCGGGTCGGTGGCCAGCAGGGTGCGGCCGCCGCCGGCCACGATGCTGCCGGCCGGGCCACCGGCCTGGGCCCAGGTGGCGCCGCCCTGCCACTGGAACACGCCACCGCGGTCCGGGGTGAGCCCGTACACACCGCCCGCGTCGTCGACGGCGAACTGGGCGCCGGGGCCGCCGATCCGCGACCAGCTGTTGGGCGCCCCGCCGTAGCGGAAGACGTCACCGCTGGTGGGGTTGGTGGCGATCAGGGTGTTGCCGCCGGCGACGATGCTGCCGGCCGGACCCCCGATCTGGGTCCAGGTGGCACCGCCCTGCCACTGGTACACGCCGCTGCGGTCCGGGCTGAGCCCGAAGACGTGTCCGCCGCCGTCCACGGCGAACTGGGCACCCGGACCGCCGATCCTCGTCCAGTTGTCGGGGCTCCAGTTGTACGCGTAGAGGTCGCCGGTGGCCGGGCTGGTGGCGACCAGACCGCCACCGCCGGAGACGATGGTGGCGGCCGGGCCGCCGACCTGGGTCCAGGTGGCGCCGTTCCAGTTGAAGACGGCGCCGCGATCGGGGGCGAGCGCGAAGAGGGCGGTCGAGACCGCGATCGGGGCACTCGGCCGCGCGACGGACGCGGCCGCGCTCACCGGTGCGAGTGCGACGGCGGACGCGGTGGTGGCCTGGGCCGGGACCGCCAGCAGCGGGGCGGCTCCGAAGGCGAGCGCCAGGCCGGTGAGGAGGAGTTTGCGGGTCGTGGCACGGAGGTGCATCGCTTCCAACCTTCTGATGGTTTGGGAGTGCGAGTGGCACGTGCTGTTGATCCGAGCGGCTGATCCGAACTGCCTGCAATAGACATGGACATGCCATACGCCAGTCTTGCCTACTGCTCCACGGCCTGTCCTACGACGAACTGCGGATTGTCCGCCGCACCCGGGTGCGGTACAAGGCACCCCCGGGCCCGCCGCGCCCTCCACGCGGCGGGCCCCTCAAGGACGCGAGGCGTCACCGGCGCCCGGCGCCGACCTCGGAGCCGGTGCGCTCGCCCTCGCCCTGGTCCTCGCCCTGGTCCTCGTTCCGGTCGTCGCGCCGGTCGTCGTTCCGGTCCCGGTCGCCCCAGCCGTCGCTGCGGTCGCGGTACAGGGTGAAGCGGTCGAAGAGCACCGGCGTCGGGAACGGGTTGGCCGCGGTGGCGGACGGGGAGTGGTAGTAGCTGACGGTGATGGTGGTGCGGCCGCCCGGCACCGGCCCGGGGTCGACGTCGAAGACCGCGACGCCGTATGGGAAGGCGGTGTCCGGGTCGGTGACCGCGGACCAGTGGGCCTGCTCCTTCGCGTCCGGGTCGGCCTTGAAGGTGAGCCGCTGGGTGCGCACGGAGGCCTGGCGGACGCCGTCCGCGTCGGCGGGCAGGTAGACGTCGTCGTGGCCGGCGGTGCCGCCGCCGCCGAGGATCAGGTGGACGGTGCCCTGCGAGGTGTCGATCCGACGCAGGTCGTCGTCGGCGACGGCCGGGGTGAGCAGGCCGCCCGGCTCGGTGCCGCGGACGGGGTGGGTGCGCTCGTAGTCGTGGTCGTGCCCGGCCAGGACGAGGTCGACGGAGTAACGGTCGAGCAGCGGCAGCAGCTTCTCGCGGATGCCCATGTCGCCGCCGTGGCTGGCGGCCGAGGAGGACATCGCGAACTGGTGCAGGTTGACGACGACCCAGTCCACCGCGCGGCCGCGCCGGGCGCGCGCCAAGGTGCGTTCCAGCCAGCGGAGTTGGGCGCCCTCGCTGTAGTCGCTGATGTAGATGGACTGGCCGGTGGCCGGGTCGAGGCTGGCGTCGTCCTCGACGGCGATCTCGTTGCCGTCGAGGCTCACGAACAGCACCGAACCGACCTGGAAGCTGTACCAGTTGCCGCAGTAGTCGCGGGTGCCGTTGTCGGGCAGTTCGAAGCGCGTCAGATAGGAGGCGTAGCCGAGGTCCCCGCCGCCGGCCTCGACCTCGTGGTTGCCGGGCGCGGGCATCCAGGGCCGGCCGGCGGCCGACTTGGCGAGGTTGTTCATGAACGCGTTCCAGCACTGCGGCTGGCGCTGCGGGTTGTTGTTGGCGTACGCGAGGTCGCCGTTGAGCAGGTGGAACAGCGGCGCGAACTGCTCGACCTGGCGGACGGCGGCGGCGCCGTGGATCGAGGACTTGCTGAACACGTTGTCGCCGGTGCCGAGATCGCCGAAGCTGGTGAAACGGAACGCGGCCCGGCCGCGCGCGGGCGCGGTGCGGAAGGTGCCGCGCACCGGGCCGGAGCCGTCGTGCAGCACCTCGTAGACGTACGTGGTGTCGGGCCGCAGGCCGTCCAGGCGGACGTGGTGGGTGTACGTCTCGACCTTGTTGAGCCCGTCGACGTAGGTGCGGGTCTCGGCGTCCACGGTGTGGCCGGCGCCGCCGCGCGGGGTGCCGATCCGCACCCGGGGGCGGCGCACGGTGGCGGCCGTCGCCCAGGAGACGGTCATCTCGCGGGACGGCTCGTTGCCCCACTGGAGGTGGATCTGCTCCGGTCCGGGGGTGCCCGCCAGGGCCGGCTGCGTCCAGAGGAGGGTGGACGCGGGCAGCGCGGCCAGCGCACCGGCCGCGGTACCCGTCCGAAGGACCGTTCTGCGCGAGGGATGTGACACTGTCGCCTCCAAGGCTCCGGGAAACGCCCAGGAGAGTCCCAGCCGAACCAGGCGCCCGGGCCACCGGCGAAGGTTCTTCCGGCGAACGCCAGTTGAACGCCGGATCGGATCGGGCGGCGATCAACCGTGACACCGGCCAGGCCGGTCACACCGGTTACGCCGGTTACGCCGGTTACGCCGGTTACGCCGGGAGGATTACCGATCCCTGACGGCCGGTCCGTCCACGCCCGATCCGCCGCCCCGCGCGGCTAGCGTCGGCGGCATGGAGATTCTGGTCACCGGCGGAGCCGGGTTCATCGGGTCGGCCGTGGTCCGCGCGCTGGTCGCGGCCGGGCACGGGGTGCGGGTGCTGGACGCACTGCTGCCCGCCGTCCACCCCCCGGGGCGGGCCCCCGAACTGCCCGGGGGCGTGGCCTTCGAGCAGGGGGACGTCCGGGACGCCGCCGCCGTGCGGCGGGCGCTGGCCGGGGTGGACGCGGTCTGCCACCAGGCGGCGATGGTCGGCCTCGGGCTGGACCTCGACGACGCCCCCGCCTACGCGGGCTGCAACGACCTCGGCACGGCCGTCCTGCTCGCCGCGATGGCCCGCGCCGGTGTCCGCCGCCTCGTCCTGGCCGGCTCGATGGTGGTGTACGGGGAGGGCCGCTACCGCTGCCCCGCGCACGGCGACGTCGCCCCGGGCCCGCGCCGCCCGGCCGATCTGGAGGCCGGGCGCTTCGAGCCGCCCTGCCCGGCCTGCGGCCGCGCCCTGAGCCCCGGCCTGGTCGCCGAGGACGCCCCGGCCGACCCGCGCAGCGTGTACGCGGCCACCAAACTCGCCCAGGAGCACTTGGCCTCCGTGTGGGCCCGGGCCAGCCAGGGCGCCGTCCTGACGCTCCGCTACCACAACGTGTACGGGCCGGATATGCCGCGCGACACCCCGTACGCGGGGGTCGCCTCGCTGTTCCGCTCGGCGCTCGCCCGGGGCGAGGCCCCCCGGGTGTTCGAGGACGGCGGCCAGCGCCGGGACTTCGTCCACGTCGAGGACGTCGCCGCGGCCAACCTCGCCACACTGGAGGCCCTTGCCGCCCGCGCGCCGGGCAGCTCCCGCGCCTACAACGTGGGCAGCGGCGAGGTCCGCACGATCGGCGAGCTGGCCGGGGCGCTGGCGGCGGCGTACGGCGGCCCGGCACCGCTGGTGACCGGCGAGTACCGCCTGGGCGACGTCCGGCACATCACCGCCGACTCCTCCCGGCTGCGCGCCGAACTCGGCTGGCGCCCGCAGGTGCCGTTCTCCGCCGGGATGGCCGAGTTCGCGGCGGCGCCGCGGTCCGGCGCCGCACCTGACTGCCCGTCCGATGTCGGCCGGAACTCGCCGGTGAAGAGCGGAGGATGGGGCTAGCCTGGCGGCATGGTTGCAAACTACAAGGGAGATGTGGCCGTGAACGACCAGGAATTCGTCAGCGCACCCGCCCTGATCCTCCGGTCCCTCTCCGCCGACCCCGGCCGGCGGGCCATCGTCACCGCCGACGGCGTCGAGATCACCGCCGGCGACTTCGCCGCCGCCACCTACCGCCTCGCCCACGAGCTCATCGCCCGGGGCGTCACCCGCGGGGACACCGTCACCCTCCTCACCGGCAACACCGCCGAGGCACTCGGCGCCCGCTACGCCGCGGGCCTCGCAGGTGCGCGGGTGGTCACCCTGTACGACGGCATGAGCACCCCGGTCCTGGCCGAGGTCGCGGCAAGCGTCGACGCCACCGTCCTCCTCGTGGACGCCGAACGGTACGCGGAGGCCGCCGAGTTGCTGCCCCTGATCGACGTGCCGACGGTCCTGCGCCTCGGCGCCGGACCGGCGGCCGTCGGCGAGGACGTGATCGCCGCCGCCGCGAACCGCCCCGCCGAGCCGCCCGCCGTCCGGATCGGCCCGGACGACGACCTCGGCATCCGCCACACCGGCGGTACCACCGGGATCCCGAAGGGCATCGTCAGCCTGCACGGCCCCTACCGCGGCGTCTTCGACACCTCGTTCGGCTCCGCCGGCACGGCCGACGAGGCGCCCCGCTTCCTCGCCGCCACCTCGCTCGCCCACCTCGCCGGGATCTTCTCCGACCTGACGCTCCACCACGGCGGCACGGTGGTCCTCCAGCGCACCTTCGACCCCGGCGAGGTCCTGGCCGCCGTCGAGCGCGAGCGCATCACCAGCCTCTGGGCGCTGCCGCCGCTGCTCTACCAGCTGCTCGACCACCCGGCGATCGGCCGCACCGACCTGTCCAGCCTCCGGCAGATCATGTACGGGGGCTGCGCCGCCTCGCCGACCCGGATCCGCGAGGCGCTCAAGGTGTTCGGGCCGGTCCTGGTGGGCATCTACGGGATGTCCGAGGCGCAGCTGATCTCCTTCCTCACCCCGGAGGGGCACGACCGGATCGCGCAGGGCGGCCAGGTCTCGGTCGGCCGGCCCCTCCCGGGCGTCGACGTGGAGATCCGCGCCGAGGACGGCACCGGGCTGCCGACCGGAGAGCAGGGCGAGGTCCACATCCGATCGGCCGGCCTCATGGCCGGGTACTGGAAGCGGCCCGACCTGACCGCCGAGGTGCTGCGCGACGGCTGGCTGAACTCCGGCGACGTCGGCTACTTCGACGCGGACGGCTACCTCTACCTGGCCGACCGGGTCAAGGACCTGATCATCGTGGTCGGCGGGCACGTCTACCCGTCCGAGGTCGAGGACCTCCTCCTCACCCACCCGGCGATCGCCCGCTGCGCGGTCTTCGGCGTGCGCGACGCGCAGGAGGCGGAGCACGTCCACGTCGCCGTCGTTCCCGCTCCGGGGCAGCAGCCCGAGTTGGCGGACGTCCAGGCGTTCGTCACGGCCCGCAAGGGGCGGATCTACGCGCCGGAGGCCCTGCACCTCGTGGACGAGATCCCGCTGACGTCGGTCGGCAAGCCGGACAAGAAGCGGCTGCGCGAGGCCGTGGCCGAGTAGGCCGAGTAGGCCGCGCGCTCGAAACGCGGACCCCGGGACCTGCCTCGTCATTCCCTCCGGGCGCGCGGTGCCGGGCCCGCGACGCCGGACAGACCCTAGCGAGCCTCGGCGCGCGGCGCGGGCAGGGCGATCTCGAAGCAGCAGCCCCCGGCGACGTTGCGCACCTCCGCCCGCCCGGCGTGCGCCTCGACGATGCCGCGCACGATGGCGAGCCCGAGCCCGGCACCGCTCTCGCCGGGCTCGCCGGCGGCCCGGCCGTCGTCGCGGCGCGGCGTGCGGGCGGAGCCGCCGCGCCAGCCCGTCTCGAACACCCGGGGCAGGTCCTGTTCCGGGATGCCGCCGCAGCCGTCGGTCACCGACAGCACCACCTCGTCGGCCTCCCGCCGGGCGGCGACGGCCACCACGCCGTCCGCGGGGGTCGAGCGGATCGCGTTGACCAGCAGGTTGCCGAGCACCCGGGTGATCTCCCCGCTGTCCACCTCGACCGGCTCGGCCGCCGCCGGCTCGTCGGCCACCTGCCGCCCCTCCAACCGGACGCCGCGCCGCCGGGCCAGCGGGTACGCCCCGGCGAGCGCGTCGTCCACCAGGTCGTACACCGAGACCCTGGTGAGCGAGAGGGCGAGCGCGCCCGCCTGGATCCGGGAGAGCTCGAACAGGTCGTCCACCATGCCGGTGAGCCGTTCGACCTCGGTGCCGATCCGCACCAGGTAGCGGTCGGGGTCCTCGGCGACGCCGTCCTCCAGCGCCTCGGCCATCGCCCGCAGGCCGGCCAGCGGGGTGCGCAGGTCGTGCGAGATCCACGCGACCAGCTCCCGGCGGGAGTGCTCCAGGGCCTGCTCGCGCGCCCTGGACTCCGCCAGCCGGGCACTGGTGGCGGCCAACTCCTCGCTCAGCGCGGCGAGTTCCGCGCCGAGCGGATGGTCGGGCGCGGTGAACCCGGCGTCGCTGCCGACCGTCCGGACGGCCTCGGTCAGCGCCCGGCTGCCGGCCACCACCTGGCGGCCGAGCAGCGCGGCGGTGAGCAGCGAGACGACGGCGGCCATGCCGAGCACCGTGATGACCACGCCGAGGTCGTGGGTGGACAGGAACATCGCCTGCGCCACGGCGAACGTCCCGGACGTCACCGCGAGGACGGTCACGACCGCCACGCAGAACAGGGACAGGGCGACGGAGCGGCGGCGCAGCAGCCGGATCGCCGCCCAGCCGAGCAGACCGGCCCCGCCCGCGCCGAGGGCGGCGAACAGGGCGATCAGCAGCAGGTCCTTCACTCCGCACCGCCCTGCGGGTGGTTCGGCATGGAGCGGGCCGAATCGTGAGGCGCCGGATCGTAGCGGTAGCCGACGCCCCAGACGGTGCTGATCAGGGCGGGCACGGCCGGGTCGTCCTCGATCTTCTCGCGCAGCCGCCGGACGTGGACGGTGACGGTGGAGAGGTCGCCGAAGTCCCAGCCCCAGACCCGCCGCATCAGGCTCTGCCGGGAGAACACCGTGCCGGGGTGCCGGAGCAGGAACGCCAGCAGGTCGAACTCCCGCAGGGTGAGGGCGAGTTCGCGCGCGCCCCGGTGGGCACGGCGGGCCTTCGGGTCGAGCGTGACGTCCCCCGAGCGCAGCACCCCGCCGACCGGCCCGTCGGCCGTCCCGTCACCCGGCCCGTCGGCGGCCCCGCTCCCCGCCCGGGCGCGGCGCAGCACCGACTGCACCCGCAGCACCAGTTCGCGCGGGCTGAACGGCTTGGTGACGTAGTCGTCCGCGCCCAGCTCCAAGCCGAGGATGCGGTCCGCCTCGTCGCCCTTGGCGGTGAGCAGCACCACCGGCAGCGCGGCGCCCCCGGCGGAGGCCCGCAGCCGGCGCAGCACCTCCAGCCCGTCAAGGCCGGGCAGCATGAGGTCCAGCACCAGCAGGTCTGGGCGGGTGCGCTCGGCGAGGTCCAGGCCGAGCGCACCGTCGGCGGCCCGGTCCACGTGGTGCCCGGCGCGGGTGAGGTAACCGGCGACGACCTCGGCCACGGTCGGGTCGTCGTCGATCACCAGGATGTGCGAGGTGTCGTTCACCTCGCCGAGGATAGGAGGCCTCGGCGGCGGACGCGGACGGAAGCGGGCCCGCGTTCGCGTTCCGTAAGATCCGCCGCCCACCCGCCGCCCACCCGTCGCCCGCCCCGGCCCGCCCCGGCCCACCCGGTCCACCCGGCCTGCCCGACCCGATCCGCCGGACGGGTCAGCCGCCGAGGCGTCCGACTTCCGTAAGGCTGCGCCGCCGCCGCACCCCGCCGTCCCGCACTTAGCGTGGCCGGGTGACCTCACCCACCTCCCCCGTCTCCCCCGTCGACGTCGTGCTGCCCTGCCTCGACGAGGCCGCCGCGCTGCCCTGGGTGCTGGGGCGGATCCCGGACGGCTGGCGGGCCGTCGTCGTCGACAACGGCTCCCGGGACGGCTCCGCCGACCTCGCCCGCTCGCTCGGCGCGACGGTGGTCGAGGAGCCCCGGCGCGGGTTCGGCGCCGCCTGCCACGCCGGGCTGCGCGCCGCCACCGCCGACCTGGTCTGCTTCCTGGACTGCGACGGCTCCCTCGATCCCGCCCAGCTCCCGCTGGTCACCGGCCCGGTGCTGGCCGGCTCCGCCGACCTGGTGCTGGGCCGCCGCCGCCCGGCCACCGCCGGGGCGTGGCCGCTGCACGCCCGCCTGGCCAACACCGTCCTGGCCCGACGGCTGCGCGCCCGCACCGGCGCGCCGCTGCACGACCTCGGCCCGATGCGGGCCGCCCGCCGGGAACAGCTGCTGGCCCTGGGGCTCGGCGACCGGCGGTCCGGCTACCCGCTGGAGATGGTGCTCGCCGCCTCGGCCGCCGGGCTGCGGATCACCGAGACCCCCGTCGACTACCTGCCGCGCGCGGGCCGCTCCAAGGTCACCGGCACCCTGCGCGGCACCCGCCAGGCCGTCCGCGACATGCGGGCCGTGCTGGCCGCGCCCCCGCCGACCCTGCTGGTGATCGCCAAGTCGCCCGTCCCCGGCCGGGTGAAGACCCGGCTCACCCCGCCGTGCACCCCCGAACAGGCCGCCGCCCTGGCCGAGGCCGCCCTCGCCGACACCCTGCACACCCTGGGCACGATGCCGGCCGGGCGGCGCGTGCTCGTCCTGGACGGCGAACCGGGCGGCTGGCTGCCCCCCGGCTGGGAGGTCGTCGCGCAGACCGGCGGCGGGCTGGACGAACGGCTGGCCGCCGCCTTCGCGCACGCGGCCCGGGTGGCCCCGCGCGCCCCGGCGCTGCTGGTCGGGATGGACACACCGCAGCTGAGCGCCGCCGCGCTGGCCGAGCCGCTGTCGGCCGCACGGCGGGCGGGCACGGACGCCTGGTACGGCCCGGCGGCGGACGGCGGCTTCTGGGCGCTGGGCCTGGCCCGGCCGACCGCCGAACTGGCCGCGCGCCTGCTGCACGGCGTGCCGATGTCCACCGCGAGGACCGGCGCGACACTCCTGGAACGCCTCGCCGCAGCCGACTTGACGATCCATCAGCTTCCATCACTCACCGATGTGGACACCGTCGAGGATGCCCGCCGCGTCGCCGCCGAGGCCCCGGACAGCCGTTTCGCCGCCCAGCTGGTGACGGTCGGCCTGAAGCCGGAGGTGGCGAGTTGACGACCACCACCGCCTGGGTGGACGACCCGTTCGCCGACGCCGTCCGCACCGGGCGCGGCCCGCTCTGGCTGCGCCGCGAGGACGGCCACCGCCTCCGGCTGGAAATCGAACGCTGGTGCGCCCCGGCGGCCGGCGCCGACCACAGCCTGCTCCGGCGCTGCGCCCGCCGTTCCGCGCCCGTCCTCGACCTCGGCTGCGGGCCCGGGCGGCTGGTCGCCGCGCTGCTCGCCCTCGGCGTCCCGGCCCTAGGCGTCGATGTGACCAGGGCGGCCGTCGCCCGCACGGTCGGACTGGGCGGCCCGGCGCTCTGCCGCTCGGTCTTCGACCGGCTGCCCGCCGAGGGCCGCTGGGGCGCCGCGCTCCTCGCCGACGGCAACCTCGGCATCGGCGGCGACCCGGACGCCCTGCTCCAGCGGGGCGCCGAACTCATCGCGCCGGACGGGCTGTTGCTGGTCGAGGTGGAGCCCGTGGAGGTGGACGAGCAGGTCACCGTCCAGGTCGAGGGCCCGGACGGCCGACTCGGGCCGGCCTTCCCCTGGGCCCGGCTCGGCACGGCCGCCGCCCTCAGGCGGGCCCACGCCGCCGCCGGGCTGGTCGAAGCGGAACGCTGGACCTCACACGGCCGCCGCTTCCTCGCCCTGCACAAGCGGTGAGGCGCACACGACCGCTGCTCCGGACGGCCACGGCCGCACCGCCCCCGGCGCGATCCCCGGGACGGCGGTGCGGCTGCAGCGCCGCTCGGACGGCAGGGAGGCCGGAAGGCCGCCCGCGATCGAGATCGACAGGGCGGCGAGGAGGAAGATTGGCGCCGGGGTCCAAGGAGCCTTGCAGGATGCCGGTCGTGCACCACGCGTGCGGCTGTCGCCCAACCGCCTCTTGGCCCCACGGTCAGGGGTGCCCCGGCGGCACCCTTCGAGGCGTCCCGGCCGAGCCTGCCACATGCCCCGGGCCGCGACAAGACGTCCGACCGGCCGCCTACTCCCGGCCCACCGGCCGCCACTGCGGGTGCTCGCGCTCGGCCCACCGGCGCTCCACCAGCCCGGTCCGCATCCCGAGCCGCGCCTGCGGATCCCGCCAGGCCATCCGGACGTGTCCGACCACCACGACGGCGATGGCGGCGGCCAGCCAGTCGTGGACGAAGGTCGCCCCGGTCCGCCAGGAGGGCGGGGCTAGGCGGGGCAGCCACATCAACAGCCCGGTGCCGACGATCACCAGCATCGAGCCGAGCGTCCACTGCGCGTAGAGCTTCTGCCCGGCGTTGAACTTGCCCGCCGGCCGGTGCGGGGTGCGGCGCCGGACGGCGCGCAGCCAGTCCCAGTCCGCCGGGGTGAAGCGGCTCAGCCGGGCGGCGTCCGCGCGCAGCGCCCGCGAGGCGAGCCCGAGCAGCAGCGGCACGGGCAGCGCGAGGCCGCACCACACGTGCACCGTCACCACCAGCCGCCGGTTGCCGACCAGTTCGGCGAGCGGGGCGAGGTAGAGGCAGGCCGCCGTGGCCAGGCAGACGCCGGTCAGCGCGGCGGTCGTCCGGTGCACCCAGCGCTCGGCCCGGGTGAAGCGCAGCAGGAGTTCAGCCGGTGGGCGCATCGTCACGTCCGTTCGACCGGCCGACCCAGGCGTCGACGTCGTACCCGTTGCGCTCCCAGTAGCCCGGCTCCACCGAGCCGGTCACGGTGATCCCGGAGAGCCACTTGGCGGACTTGTAGAAGTACATCGGCGCGACGTACAGCCGCACCGGGCCGCCGTGGGTGTGGGAGATGGGGTTGTCCTGCATCCGCAGCGCGACCAGCACGTCGTCCCGTCGGGCCTGCGCCAGCGTCAGGCTCTCGGTGTACGCGCCGTCGAAGCAGCTGAACCGGACGGCCCCGGCCCCCGGCCGCACGCCCGCGGCGTCCAGCAGGTGCGCGAGCGGCACCCCCTCGAACGGGGTGTCCGGCACCCGCCACCCGGTCACGCACTGCACGTCCCGCACGAGCCGCCGCTGCGGCATCGCCCGCAGGTCCGGCAGGCGGAACGTCGCGGGCCGCTCCACCATCCCGTCGACGCTGAGCGTGTAGTCCGCCACGCTCCGCTCCGGGACGGACGACACCACCGAGTAGTACCGGAATCCGTTGTTGCCCGGCAGCAGCCCGCTCAGTCCGCTCGGGTCCCGTTCGGCCAACCCCGACTCGGCCCGTTGCAGGTACGGCCCCGCCGCCACCCCGACGGCCCCGAGCCCGAGCAGCCCGAGCACCACCCGCCGCCCCACCGGGGTGCCCCTGCCTTCTTCGCCTGTTCTGTCCACGCCCCCGATTGCACCAGCCCGAGCCCGGCCGGCGCGAGGCCCGGCACCGGTCCGTCAGCCTTTCGTCATCTCCGCCAGCAGGGCCCCACGGCCGAGCGGCGGGGCAGCCGAGCGGCGGGAGATCGTTTTCCAGTCAAGTTCGACGATCTTTCGAATCCCGTATTCCCCCAGGTCCGACCGCGCCACTACGGTGCCACGCATCCCCGTTGTTCCCCTCTCCCCGGCCGGCCGCAACCGCCGGGGCTACCGATCGGACCGGTGCGCCGTGACCAGAATCCTCCGTCAGCTGTGGACCCACGCGGGAAGAGCGGCGGCCGTCGTCGCGCTCCTCGCCGCCGCCCTCACCGGCACGGCGGCCGGAACCGCCACCGCCGCCACCCCGGCCGCCCCCGCGGCAACCGCCTCGGTGGGCGGCTGGACCTGCCCCGGAACGCCCGTCCCGGACGGCTACGTCATCACCATGTTCAACTCCAGCGGCTGCAACAACCACGGCGCCTGGTTCCAGGCGCCCGCCCAGAACCGCCTGTGGACCTGCTCCGGCTCGCCGATCGTCTCCGGCTACGTCCTGACCAACTACAACCCCCAGGGGTGCAGCGGCGTCGGCGCCTGGTTCCACGAACTGGTCCGCAACGGCATCTGGACCTGCCCCTACTCGCCGATCCCGGCCGGCTACCGCAGCACCAGCTACGACGCCCGCGGCTGCAACGGCCTCGGCGCCTGGCTCACCATCAAGGCCTGACCCACACCCGGCGGGGCCCGACCGGAACTCCGGTCGGGCCCCGTCCGCGTCGTCAGGTCACCGCGTCGTCAGGTCGTCACGTCGCCATTCCGGGCCGAACACTCCGCACACGCAGCACAGGCAACACGCGCCGCACACACCGTTTCACCAGCAGAAAAGAAGTCCGCCCGCAGCGGACGAGAAAAAAGGCACAGGAGGAAAAACCACTCCCGGCCACTTCTAACTTATAGCGTACGGGGGGCCTTGCGGCAAGGCCCCGGTCGTGCCGCACAATCGTCGACCTGAACCGGAATCCGCGGAAATTTGGGGTCGCGAAAATGCGTGTGCTGTTGTCGACGTACGGGTCCCGCGGGGATGTCGAACCGCTGGTGGGGCTCGCGGCGCGGCTGCGGGAGTCCGGCTCGCAGGTGCGGGTGTGTGCGCCGCCGGACGAGGACTTCGCGCAGCGGTTGGCCCACATCGACGTGCCGCTGGTGCCGGTCGGCCCGTCGGCGCGGGCGCTGACGGCGGCGCCGGCGTCGCCGTCGTCCCTGCCGGAGCGTGCGGCCGCGGTGATCGCCGGGCAGTTGGAGGCGGTCACGGCGGCGGCCGAGGGCTGCGACGTGCTGGTGGCCACCGGCATGCTGCCGGCTGCGGCGGGCGCGCTGTCGGTGGCCGAGAAGCTGGGCATCCGCTCCGTGTCGGTGACCTTCCAGCAGCTGACCCTGCCCTCGCCGGGCCGCCCGCCGCTGGCGTACCCGGGCCGGCCGTTCCCGCCGGAGGTGACCGACAACCGGGTGCTGTGGGGCCTGGACGCCGAGAGCATCAACGCGCTGTTCGGCGCGGCGCTCAACACCAACCGGGCGTCGATCGGCCTGCCGCCGGTGGACGACGTCCGCGACTACGTCATCGGCGACCGGCCGTGGCTGGCGACCGACCCGGTCCTGGACCCGTGGCAGGAACCGGCGGACCTGGACGTCGTGCAGACCGGCGCGTGGATCCTGCCGGACCGACGCCCGCTGCCGGCCGGGTTGGAGGCCTTCCTGGCCGCCGGCGCACCGCCGGTGTACGTGGGCTTCGGCAGCATGCCGATGCTCGCCTCCCAGGACGCCGCCCAGGTGGCCGTCGAGGCGGTCCGCGCGCAGGGCCGCCGCGTGGTCGTGGCCCGCGGCTGGGCCGGCCCTGGACACGGCCTGGCCCCGATCGATGACCGGGGCGACTGCTTCGTCGTCGGCGAGGTCAACCAGCAGGCGCTGTTCGGCCGGGTGGCCGCCGTCGTGCACCACGGCGGGGCGGGCACCACGACGACGGCCACCCGGGCCGGCGCGCCCCAGGTCGTGGTCCCGCAGACCGCGGACCAGCCGTACTGGGCCAGCCGGGTGGCCGAGCTGGGCATCGGCGTGGCACTCGACGGGCCGACCCCGACCACCGAATCCCTGTCGGCCGCGCTCAGGACGGCCCTCGCCCCCGAGACCCGGGTGTGGGCGACCGCCGTGGCCACCATGATCCGCACCGACGGCGCGGCGCTGGCCGCACAACTGCTGCTCGACGCGGCCGGCCGCTGAGGCGTGCCGGATAATTCCACCCGCCGCCACCCCCGATTTCCCGGCCGACCGCCCGAGGAATCGAAAAGCTCAAAGCACCTGGAGCCAGGTTTGTCCCCCATCTCGTCCTCCCCATCCTCCTCATCCGAGTCCTCTTCGTTCTCCTCGTCCTCCTCGTCCGAACCGAATTCGCCCGCCGACGACTGGCGGTCCGGCGAACTGCGGGCGGAGAACGCGTACGTCGGCAGGCTGTACGAGCGCCTCGAAGCGCAGCGCGCACTCGCAGCCGCCCGGCTGCGCCAGGTCCACCTCCAGGAGAAGGGCGGGACGATCCAGGCCCTCCTGGAGCGCGACACCATGGAGATCCACCACACCCGCCGGCTGGCGGCGCTGCACGCCGCCGAGTACGGGCTGTGCTTCGGCCGGATCGACGACGCCGACGGCGAGCGGCAGTACATCGGCCGGATCGCCCTGTCGGACGACGACCACGAGCCGCTGCTCACCGACTGGCGGGCGGCGGCCGCGGAGCCGTTCTACCGGGCGACGCCCGCCGCACCGGGCGGCGTGGTGGCGCGACGGCACCTGCGGACCAAGGGCCGGACCGTCGTCGACTTCGACGACGACGCCTTCGGCGTGGGCGCCCACGCGGGCCGCAGCGACGCCGAGCTCAGCGGGGAGGGCGCCCTGCTCGCCTCGCTGACGGCGGCCCGGACGGGGCGGATGGGCGACATCGTCTCCACCATCCAGGCCGAGCAGGACCGCGTCATCCGCGACGCGCTCGGCGGCGTCCTGGTCGTGCAGGGCGGCCCGGGCACCGGCAAGACCGTCGTCGCCCTGCACCGCGCCGCGTACCTGCTCTACACCCACCGCGACCGGCTGGCCAAGCACGGCGTGCTGGTCATCGGGCCGAACACGACGTTCCTGCGCTACATCGACCAGGTGCTTCCCGCGCTCGGCGAGAGCGAGGTCGTGCTGAGCAGCATCGGCACGCTCTACCCGGGGGTGACGGGGACCGGCGCCGAGACGCCCGAGGCGGCCGCCGTCAAGGGCGACGCCCGGATGGCCCAGGTCCTCGCCGCCGCGCTGGAGGGCCTGCGGCAGCTGCCGGAGGAGTCGTGGACCATCACCGTGGGCAAGACCTCGCCCTACCACCAGGAGCTCCGGATCAGCCGGGCGCTCTGCGAGCGGGCCCATGCCGCCGCGCACCGGAGCGGCAGGCCGCACAACGCGGCCCGGGCCGACCTGGTGGAGCGGCTCTCCTCGGAGCTGGCCCTGCGGATCGCCCGGGACCAGGGCGGGAAGATGGACCTGGACGCCGTGGCGGACCTCGCCGACGCGCTCGTCGACGAGCCCGAGTTCCAGGCCGTGGCCCAGAAGCTGTGGCCGCTGCTGAACCCGGAGCAGGTGCTCACGAGCCTGTTCGGCTCCCCGGAGCTGCTGGCGAGCGCGATGCCGGACTTCACCGAGGCCGAACGCGCCGCACTGCTGCGCGAACTGCCGGTCCCGGAGCGGGAGTCCGCCGCCGAGGCCGCCGTGACCGCCGAGGAGGTCGAGGAGGCCGTGACCGCCGCGACCACCCGGACCACCTGGACCGCCGACGACGTGCCGCTGCTCGACGAGGCCGCCGAACTGCTCGGCCCGCTTCCGGGCGCCGCCGTCGCCCGCCGGGCCGAGGCCGCCGCCGAGGCGGCGGAGTTGGAGTTCGCGAAGATCGTCCTCGACGACTTCGGCGTGGGTCTGGTCGAGATGGACGCGAAGATGCTGGCCCGCCAGTACCGCGGCGAGGAGTCGCTCCGGCCGCTGGCCGAGCGCGCGGCCGAGGACCGGACCTGGGGCTACGGGCACGTGATCGTGGACGAGGCCCAGGAGCTGTCCCCGATGGCCTGGCGGATGCTGGCCCGCCGCTGCCCCGGCCGTTCCATGACGATCGTCGGCGACCTGGCGCAGACCGGCGCGCCCGCCGGGCTGAGCTCCTGGGGCCAGGCCCTCGACACATACACGGCGGGGCGCTGGCGCACGGTGGAACTCACCATCAACTACCGCACCCCGGCCGAGATCATGCAGGTCACCGAGGGCGTCCTGCGGGCGCTCGACCCCTCGCTCGCCGCCCCCACCGCGGTGCGCAGCGGCGGAACCCGCCCGTGGAGTCTGCGGATCCCCGCGGACGGCCGGGCGGCGGCGCTGCGCGGCGCCGTCGAACGGGAGCTCGCAGCGCTGGACGGCGGCCGGCTGGCGGTCATCCACGCGCCTGACGCCCCGACCGAACTGCTCGACGGGATCGCCGAGTTGGCAGGCGTCTGCGTCAACGAAGGCCCGGCGTCGCTGGATTCGCCGGCCGTCCTGCTGACGGCCGCCCAGTCCAAGGGACTTGAGTTCGACGCCGTCCTGGTCGTGGAGCCCACCGAGATCCTCGCGGCGCACGCCCACGGCGTGAACGACCTCTACGTCGCCCTCACCCGCGCGACGAAGTCCCTCGGGGTGCTGCACAGCCGGGACCTGCCGGAGATGCTGCAGGGGCTGGAGCCCCGCTGAGGACGGCGGCCGCTCTCCCGCGCACCAGGACGCCGACCGCGACGCACGCCAACGCGGCGCCGTAGGCGGCCTGTTGGGCCTCGACCCCGCCCGTCAGATAGAGGTACTGCCCGGCGGCGGGGACGGCGAGCCACTCCCCGCGGCCGGTGAGGCCCACCAGGGCCACCACCAGCAGGCCGTACCAGGGGTAGGCGGGCGCGGCGAGGAGCAGGGCCGTACCGGTGACGAACAGGGCGCCGTCCCAGGGGCGGGCGGGGTCGCCGCGCCGGAGCACCCACAGGGCGACGGCGGCCAGGACCGCCCCGGCGGCCCACGGCAGCAGGGCGTCCGGCAGGAGGAGGGCGAGCAGGCCGAAGCGGTCGAGGTGCCCCTGCTCGTACCCCTCCTCCTTCAGGTAGCCGGGCAGGTAGCCGAGCACGCCGGTGCCGGAGGCAGCGAGGTAGGGCAGGTAGGCCAGGGCGAACGCGCCGAGCGAGGCGCCCAGCAGCAGGGCGTTCTCGCGCGGGCGTCGGCGGGCCAGCGCGCCCGGCAGGGCCAGTGCGGGGATCAGCTTGACCGCCACGGCCGCGCCGAGCAGCGCGCCGGCCCACGTCGTCTTCCGCCGGGCTGCGTACCCGAGGCCCACGACCAGCAGCAGCGCCCCGAGGGTGTCCACGTGCGCGTCGTTGACCGACCACACCGTCACGCCGGGGCACCACCCCCACAGCGCGGCCCGCCAGCTGCCCCGCCCGATCACGAGCAGCGCCCCCGTGGTCGCCACCGCGAGCAGGGCGCCGGCGGCCTGCATCCCGCGCACCCCTCCCCCGAAGGGGTGCAGGGCGAGGAACCAGGCCTCCGCGACCGGCGGGTAGATGGTGTGCACGGCGGGCCGGTTGATGCGGGTGCAGTCGCCGGCGGCGGTGCGCCGCTCGTCCCAGCCGTCGCAGGCGCCGCCGACCGGCCACAGGTCGGGGGTGCGCAGCCGGGCGAGCGCCGGGTCGTCCGGCGTGTGCGCGTACGGGGAGGTGCCGGCGGCCTGGACACGGCCGTCCCAGACGTAGCGGTAGGCGTCGTCGCTGGTGCGCGGCGGGGCGAGCAGGCCGACGGCGGCGACGGCGACGCTCCCGGCCAGGACCAGGGGCACGACCTGACGGCCGCCCACCCGGCGTAGCGCCAGCAGGGCGAGCGCGTACAGGGCGGCGTCGACGGCGTACCAGGCGTACAGCGGCGCGCGGTGGCCGAGCGTGCCGCCGCCGGTGACGGTGAGGGCGAGCGCGGCGGTCAGGGCGGCCAGCGCGAGCAGACAGGGCAGCACGCGGGCGGGCCGGGGGCGGGTGGGCGGCACGCGGGCGGGCCTGAGGCGGATGCGCAGGGGGCGGGTGGGCACGCGCCCACCCTGCCACCGGGCGGCGGCGCGCGGCCGCAGCGGCGTGGCGCCGTTCGGATTCCGTAAGCACGTCGTGCCGCCGCGAAACCGGGGCCCGGCGGTTCCATGGACGGGTGACTCCGAACCTCCTTCCGCGATTCCGCTCGGCGCTGCACGAGCCGCGCACCGCCGTGGTGCTCGGCCGCTGGCTGGGCGCCGCGCTGCTGGTGTGCTTTCTGACCGGGCTGGTCAGCCACGCCCTCCAGGACCCGCCCGGCTGGCTGACGCCGTATCTGTTGAGCCGCCCGGTGAACGGCTACCGGGTGACCCAGGGGCTGCACGTGATCAGCGGCCTGGCGGCCGTTCCGTTGCTGGGGGCGAAGCTGTGGACGGTCTACCCGCAGCTGTTCGCGTGGCCGCCGGTGCGCGGCGTGGCGCACGCGCTGGAGCGGCTGGGGATCTTCGTGCTGGTCGCGGCGATGCTGCTGGAGCTGTTCACCGGGCTGTTCGACACCCTGCAGTGGTATCCGTGGCCGTTCCCGTTCCGCCAGACGCACTTCTGGCTGGCCTGGCTGGCCGCCGGCGGCCTGTTCGTCCACCTCGCGGCCAAGGGCCCGCTGATCGCGCGGCACTGGCGCCGCCCGACAACCGGGCTGCCGCAGCGGCGGGCGTTCCTCGCCGCCGTGACGGCCGCGGTGGGCGCGGTCACGCTCACCACGGCCGGGCAGACCGTCCCCTTCCTGCGCGGGCTGGTCCTGCTGGCCCCGCGCCGCCCCGACCCGGGCCCGCAGGGGCTGCCGGTCAACCGGACCGCCGCGCAGGCCGGGACGGTCACCGTGCCGGCCGACTGGCGGCTCCGGGTGGACGGCCCGCAGCCGTACCGGCTCTCCCTCGCCGAGCTGCACCAACTCCCGCAGTACGAGGTCGAGTTGCCGATCGCCTGCGTGGAGGGGTGGAGCTTCTCGGCGCGCTGGACCGGGGTGCGGGTGGCCGATCTGCTGGTCCGGGCGGGCGCCCCGGCCGGCTCGGGCCTGCTGATCACCTCGCTGGAGGCGGACGGCCCGTACCGGGAGATGCGGATGCCCGCCGAGTACGCCGTCGACCCGCTCACCCTGCTCGCGCTGCGGATCAACGGCGAGGTGCTGACGGCGGACCACGGCTTCCCGGCGCGGATCATCGCGCCCAACCGGCCGGGGGTGCTGCAGACCAAGTGGGTCGCGCGCCTGGAGGTGATCTGATGCCCCGGTGGCTGCGCGCGGTGCTGCTGCTCGGCGGGCTTGCCCTGATCGGCTTCGGCCTGTCGGGCCTGCTCACCGACTCCTACATCACCGCCCCGCTCGACGTAGCGGTCTGGGCGGTGGGCGGGGTGCTGCTGCACGACGGGCTGTGGGTGCCGCTGCTCTGCCTGGTCGGCGCGCGACTGGCGCGCGACTGGGCGCTGCGCGGCTGGCTGATCGTCGCGGCGGCGGTGAGCGCGATCGGGCTGCCGGCGGTGCTGCGGGACGGCGAGAACCACGGCAACTCCTCCCTGTTGCCACTGCCGTACCTGCGCAACTGGCTGCTGGTGCTGGCCGCCACCGCCGGGCCGGTGCTGCTGTTCGCACTCGTCCGGTGGTGGCGGCGGCGCCCGCGGGTCAGACGCCCGGCAGACCCGTCGTGAGCCCGTCCAGGGCGTGCGAGCAGACGCAGTCCCGGGCGGCGGGCAGGCTCTCCAGCGCCTTGAACAGCACCGTGCGCAGCCGGTCGACGTTTCCGGCGAAGACCTCCAGCACCTCGGCGTGGGTGACGCCCTCGCCGCTCTCCACGCCCGCGTCGAGGTCGGTGACCAGCGCCAACGAGGTGTAGCAGAGGCCGAGTTCGCGGGCGAGGACGGCCTCCGGGTGGCCGGTCATGCCGACCACGGACCAGCCGTTCGCGGTGAACCAGCGGGACTCGGCGCGGGTGGAGAAGCGCGGGCCCTCGATCACCACCAGGGTGCCGCCGTCCACCGGCTCCCAGGCCGCGCCCCGGGCGGCGTCCAGGGCGGCGCGCCGCCCGTCCGGGCAGTACGGGTCGGCCATCGAGACGTGCACCACCTCGGGCACCGCCCCGCCGGGCAGCGGCAGGCCGTCGTAGTAGGTCTGCACCCGGCCGGAGGTGCGGTCGACGAACTGGTCGGGCACCAGCAGCGTGCCGGGCCCGTACTCCGGGCACAGCCCGCCGACGGCGCACGGTCCGAGCACCTGGCGCACGCCCAGGGAGTGCAGCGCCCACAGGTTGGCCCGGTAGTTGATCCGGTGCGGCGGCAGGCCGTGGCCTCGCCCGTGCCGGGGGAGGAAGGCGACCCGGCGGCCGGCCACCTCGCCCAGGAACAGCGCGTCGCTGGGCGGCCCGTACGGCGTGTCGACGCGCAGTTCGGTCACGTCGTCGAGCAGCGCGTAGAGCCCTGAGCCGCCGATCACGCCCAGTTCGGCGCTCGGAGCACCGGTTCCCTGATCGATCGTCATCGTTCGTACCCTTCCTCGGGGAGGCGTCCCGGCCACTCTAGGGTCCGCGCGGCGCCGCCGGTCCTTACGGTTCCGGGACGGCGGGCGGGGCCGGATGGCCGCGGGCCGACAGGGTGGTCCGGGGCGGCCGAGCGAGTGACTTGCCGGACGTGTCGGCGGCGGCGCACCCCACCCGGCGTGCGTCGGTGGGTGTGCGCCGCCTCCGGGCGGTGCGCGCCCTGTTCCCGAAGTTGAGAGCCGCCGATGCCTCCCACCGTTCGTCTTCGCCGCCTCGTCCCCGCCGCCCTGTGCGCGCTCGCCGTGGCCCTCACCGCTCCCGCGGCCCAGGCCGCTCCCCCGGGCCGCGGCCCGGGCACCGACCCCGGCCGGGGGTACGACGGAGGGAGGTACGACTGGGAGAGCGTGGCGGCCTGCGAGAGCAGCGGCGACTGGCACGTCAACACCGGCAACGGCTACTTCGGCGGCCTCCAGTTCGACACCCCCACCTGGCGCGACAACGGCGGCCTCGCCTACGCCCCGCGCGCCGACCTCGCCAGCCGCGAGGAACAGATCGCGGTGGCCCAGCACCTCGCCGGGCGGCGCGGCCTCGCCCCCTGGCCCGCCTGCGGCGCCCGCGCCACCCGCGGCCACGACCGCGAGCGCGACGCCGCCCTGCCCCCGCCGCCCGCGCCCGCGCCCACACCCGCACCCGCACCCGCACCCGCCGCTGACGGCGCCGAGGCCGGCGACGGCGGGTGGACGGTCCGCGAGGGCGACACCCTGGGCGACCTCGCCGAGACCCTGCGCGTGCCCGGCGGCTGGCCCGCCCTCTACGCGCTCAACCGCGCCGCCATCGGCGACGACCCGGACCTCATCCAGCCGGGCACCGCGCTGCGCCTGCCGTCCTGAACCCGGCTCCCGCACAGCAGTCGGCCCGCCCGGTCGCACAGGACCGGGCGGGCCGACGACGTTGTGCGGCGGAGCGTCAGCCGACGTGGACGCGCGGGCGGCGGCTGCGGTCGGGTTCGGCCTCGCGCAGCACCTCGCGGGTGACCGGGGCCACCTCGCCCTGGCCGAACAGGAAGAACCGCAGGAACTGGGCGAAGGGGTTGCCCTCGGTCCACTCGAAGTAGAGGTGCGGCTGCTGCCCGGTGCGGTCCCGGATGGTGAGGGCCAGCGCGGCGATCGCGTTCGGGATGCTGGAGCTCTCCAGCGTCAGCACCCGGTAGCGGCCGTGCAGCACCTCGCCGCGCACGGTCAGCTCGGTCTCGAAGTCGGAGGCGTCCCGGACGGTCACCTCGACGAAGACCAGGTCGTCCTCACCGGGGATGTCGTTGTCGGCGCGGATCTGGCGGATCTTGTCGCGGTACTCGGCGACGTCGCGGTGGGTCGGCTCGTTGGCGATCAGCCGCAGCGGGCGGTGCGCGTAGTCCCTGACGAAACGTTCCGCCACGTCGTCCAGCACCACGTCGGTGACGCGCAGCTCGAAGGCGCGGCGCAGCCGGGAGAGCAGCGAGACCAGGATGATGCCGGCGATGAAGCAGGCACCGATCTTCAGACCGTCCGGCCGCTCCAGGCAGTTCAGCACGGTGGTGTACAGGAAGATCGCCGCGATGATCGCGAAGGCGGTGGTCCAGCCCCGCTGCTTCGCCTTGTACGCGGCGATGGTGACGGCGATGGCCGCCGAACTGATCAGCACCAGCACACCGGTCGCGTACGCGCCGCCCTGGGCGTCCACATTGGCGTCGAACAGCCAGGTGACCAGGAAGCCGATCAGGGTCAGCACGATCACCATCGGCCGCACCGCGCGGGCCCAGTGCGGGGCCATGCCGTAGCGGGGCAGGTAGCGCGGCAGCAGGTTGAGCATGCCCGCCATGGCGGAGGCGCCGGCGAACCAGAGGATGGCGATGGTGGACAGGTCGTAGACGCTGCCGAAGGTGCCGCCCAGGTACTCGTGGGCCAGGTAGGCGAGGGCGCGGCCGTTCGCGTCGCCGCCGGGCTTGAACTGGTCGGCCGGGATCAGCAGGGTGGTGATGAAGCTGGTGGTGATCAGGAAGCAGCTCATGATCACGGCGGCCGTGGTGAGCAGCTTGCGGGTGCCGCGGATCCGGCCGGTGGGCTTCTCCTCGGTGTCGTCCGGGTCCCCCTCGATGTGCGGCATCACGGCGACACCGGTCTCGAAGCCGGACAGGCCGAGCGCCAGCTTCGGGAAGACCACCAGCGCCACGCCCACCATGATCACCGGGTTGCCGTGCTGGGCGGTCAGCGCACTGGTCCAGTCCGTGACCACGTGCGGCGCCTCGATGATCTTCCAGATGCCGACGGCCACCACGACCACGTTCAGCACCAGGTAGACCGCGACCAGGGCCACCGCCAGGCCGATCGCCTCGCTGAAGCCCTTCAGGAACACCGCGCCGAGCAGCGCGACCAGGATCAGCGTGATCAGCACCTGCTTGCCGCCGAGGACGCTGGTCAGGTGCGGGTTCTCCACCAGGTGCGCGCTCGCGTCGGCGGCCGACAGGGTGATCGTGATGAGGAAGTCCGTCGCCGCGAAGCCGAGCAGCGCCAGGACGAACAGCTTGCCCTTCCAGAACGACAACAGCCGCTCCAGCATCGCGATCGAGCCCTCACCGCGCGGGCTCTCCTGCGCGACCCGCCGGTAGACGGGCAGGGCGCCGAGCAGGGTGACGATCACCAGCACGATCGTCGCGATCGGCGACAGCACGCCCGCGGCCAGCGCGGCGATGCCCGGCTGGTAGCCGAGCGTGGAGAAGTAGTCCAGGCCGGTCAGGCACATCACCCGCCACCAGCGCTGGCCCTTGTGCGCACCGGAGTCCCCCGCCTGCGCGCCGCCCTGCGAACCGTCCTGGCCGGCCTCCCCGGTGGCCGGCTTGTCCGCCGACACGTCCTCCAGCAGCCAGCCGCGCAACCGTATTCGCGCCGACGACGGTTCCGCCGTCGCCGCCTCCGTCGAACCCGACGAAACCACCTTGCACCTCTTGTTAAAGACCCCGTAAAAGCGCCGTCGGGCGACGGCAGTGCGACAGGCTATGCGACCGGCGTTAAGGACGCGTCATCGCCCCGCGTTAAGAAAACGTCATTGCTCCGCAGGTCGCGGCGGGTGGTGCGCCCGGTGGCAGCACGCCCGCGGCCGGGCGCCGACGGGCCGGCCGCGCGGCGCCGGGACAGGGCCGCTCCCCCGCCCCGACGCCGCGTGCCGCGAAGGTCAGGCCCGGTAGCCGAGGACGGTCATCATGCCCGTCTCCGCGTGGTAGACGTTGTGGCAGTGCACCATCCACAGGCCCGGATTGTCGGCGTCGAAGTCGACGGCGAGCGTCGCGCCCGGCAGCACGATCGCGGTGTCCTTGCGGGGCCCGTCACCGGGCAGCGCGAAGGTGTGGCCGTGCAGGTGGACGGGGTGCCACATGCTCGTGGTGTTGCGGAACTCCAGCCGGACCCGCTCCCCCGCCGCCACCGGGTAGCGCTGCGCCGGGTCGTACCGGCGGCCGTTGAACGCCCAGTCGGCCTTCGCCATGCCGCCGGTGAGCTCCAGCCGCACCGTCCGGTCCGGCGCCCTGGCGGGCAGCCGCACGCTCGGGTCGGCCTTGAGCTGTGCCGCGCCGAGCAGCCTGCCGTCCAGCTCCGCCGGGCGCACCGAGGCGTCCGGCGCGGCGCCGCCGCCGGTGCGCAGCAGGGCGAGCGCGGCGGCGTTCTTGCCCTCGGCGAGCGCGGTCAGCGGGAACACGCCGTCCTGGACGGTCACCAGCACGTCGTAGCGCTCGCCCATGCCGAGCAGCAGCGCCTGGGTGGTGGCCGGCTCGACCGGGAAGCCGTCGGTGTGGGTGACGGTCAGCTCGTGGCCGCCCAGCGCGACCCGGTAGGCGGTGTCGCCGCCCGCGTTGATCAGCCGGATCCGGACCCGGTCGCCGGGCTTGGCGGTGAAGGTCTCGGGCGCGGTGGCGAGCCGGCCGTTGACCAGGTGGAACGGGTAGCCGACGTCGCCCGCGTCGCCGCCGAGCAGCGCGCTGCGGGCGCCCATCAGCATCCGGGACGGGCCGGCGGCGGTGGGCGGGGCGGCGCTCGGGGTGCCGGTTGGAGTGCCGCCCATGGCCGCCATGTCGTGGCCGCCCATCGCCGAGTGGTCCATCCCCGCGTGGTCCATCGCGCCCATGCCCCGGGCGAGTTCGGCGAGCACGGCGTCCGGGGTGCTGCCGTCGACCCCGTCCACCCAGTCGTCCAGGACGACGACCCACTCCTTGTCGTAGCGCAGCGGCTCCCTCGGGTCCTCGACGATCAGCGGCGCGTACAGGCCGCGGTCCTGCTGGACACCGGAGTGCGGGTGGAACCAGTACGTCCCCGGGTGGGCGAGCGCGAAGCGGTACTCGAAGCCGGCGCCCGCCCGCACCGCGTCCTGGGTGAGCCCTGGCACCCCGTCCATGTCGTTGCGCAGCGCGAGGCCGTGCCAGTGCAACGAGGTGGGCTGCGGCAGGTGGTTGGCGAGACTGACGGCGAGCGTCTCGCCGACCGTGGCGCGCACCTCCTGGCCGGGCAGGCGGTCGCCGTACGCCCAGCTGCGGACGGTGCGGCCGCCCAGGTCGAGCGTCGTCTCGGTGGCGGTGAGCGCGACCTTGCGCTCCGGCCCGGGCCCGCGCCGCGCCTCGGCGGCGGCGACCTCGGGGCCGCCGGGGGCGACGAAGCCGCCCGGGGTGGTGGGGGCGGCGCCCCCATGGTCCATGCCCTTCATCGGATCGGCGGAACAGGCGGCGAGCAGACCGGTGCCGGCGGCGGCGAGCGCCGCGCCGAGCACGGTACGACGGGTGGGTGTGCGCATGACGGAGTGCACCTCGTGCGGTGGGTGTGGGTGAGCAGGACGTCGCGACGGCCGTCCCGCCCGCGCCGGAGCGCGGACACGGGGCGGCCGGCGCACGCCTACTGACGCAGCACCGACAACCGGGCGAGGAGGATCCGCCCGCCTCCGGGCGGCGGCAGCGCGCGAACGGCCCGCAGCAGCCGGGCCCTCACCTCGGCGGCGGCGTCACCGCTGTACCGCAGCAGGGGGCCGGCGATGAGGAGCAGCAACGTCCAGCCGGCGAGGACGGCCAGACACACCGTCATCGGATCCATGCTGTCGGCCGCTGCGGTGTGCACCGTCTCCTCGGCGCCCGCCGGGTGACCGGCGCTCACGGCGTGCCGCGCCGGCCCGTGGTCTGCCCCGTGCTCCACCCCGTGCCCGCCGGCGGTCGGATGGCCGAGCGTGTGCATCGTCACGATGCCGAGCAGGAGCGCCGCGAGGAGCAGCAGGCGCAGGGCCCGGGGGACGGCCGGACGCGGCTCCGCCATCGTCCACCTCCCGACCGATCCCGCCACCAGTTACCCCCGCAGGGTATCCCGAGTCACAGCCCCCGGCCGCGCCGGGGCAGGTCGCCCGGCCCGTGCCCTCCCCGCCGCCGAAGATCGATCCGTTAGCATCCGTCAGCAGTTTGTCGACACGGACCCGGGCGGCACGCCGGTCCGGGGCTCATCAACGGGGGGAAAGACATGGCAGATCCTGATCTGGCCTTGGAGTTCAAGGTCAACCCAGCCGAACTGGACGGCTGCGGACAGAGCGCTCAGCACATCGGCGGACTCATACCGGGAGAGACCGCGAAGATCACCGACCCGTGCAACCAGGCCGCCGGAGGCCTGAAGGGCTGGCTCACCGCCGCCGCCATCCAGAACTGCGGCACGAACTGGAAGACGCTGCTGGACAAGCTCGGCGGCGACATGGGCGACGTCGGCACCAAACTCACCACGTCCGCCGCCTACTACCGCCAGGTCGAGAAGGACATCCACGGGAGCATGCGGAACCCGGCCGCACCGGTCCCCGACGAACCGGACCCCTTCAACACGACCTTCGTCCCGGGCCCCGTGAAGCCCGCCGACGCGAAGGCGGCCGCGTAAGCGATGGACATCAAGACCCTCCACGACGCCGACCTCATCAACCTCACCACCGCGAAGACCGCCTTCGACACCCTGGCCACCGCCTTCGGCCAGCACGTCGAGAACTGGCAGCACGAGGTCGTCGACCGGCTGAACCACTCCCAGTGGACCGGGAACGCCGCCGGTCACGCCCAAGCCCGGATCCAGCTCCTGGAGAACGAACTCCAAGCCGCCCAACAGGAGGTCGGCCTCGTCAGCAGGGCCCTGTACGACGCGGCCGAGGGCTTCGCCGCCGCCCAGGCGCACCTGATCAACGCCCTCGACGACGCCAGGACCCACAAGCTGACCGTCGCCGCCGACGGCGGGATCACCTGGGACAACGACCCCGGCTCCGCCACCTTCGCCGGCACCGACGCCGAGTCGCAGGCCCGGCAGATCAGCAGCCGGATCACGGCCGCACTCGCCGAGGCCGACCACGCGGACCAGACGATCAGCGCCCGGCTCGCCCACCTGGCCGGCAACGCGAGCGACGGCACCGGACTCGACGCCGCCACGGCGAAGACCGACCTGGCCGCCGCGAACGCGCTCGAACAGGTCCCCGCCGCCGGCACCGACCCGAACAGCGTCAAGGGCTGGTGGAACGGGCTGACCGACGAGCAGCAGCACCGGATGATCCTCAACCACCCCGACCAGGTCGGCGCCCTCGACGGCGTCCCCGCGCTCGCACGGGACCAGGCCAACCGGATCAACCTCCAGCGCGGCAAGCAGGACCTCCAACACCAGCTCGACGGCCTCGGCCCGGAGCCGAAGCACTACCTGTCCGTCGCCGAGACCAACGGCGGGCCCGTCCAGAACCCCGACTACACGGCGTGGAAACAGAAGCGCGACGACCTCGAAGACAAGCTGAAGGGCGTGACGGCCATCGAGAACCGGCTGAACACCCCGGTCAACGCCGAACACCCGCCCACCTTCCTGCTGGGCTTCGACACCAACGGCAAGGGCCACGCGATCATCGCGGCCAACAACCCCGACACCGCCGACAACGTGTCGACCTACGTACCCGGCACCGGCGCCCGGCTCGGCAGCATCGGCAGCGACATCAACCGCTCCGACCTGATGGTCAAGTCGGCCAACGACGCCAACCGGAAGGCGCAAGACCCGAGCACCACCTCGTCGATCACCTGGGTCGGCTACAACGCTCCGCAGACGATCATCCCCGAGGCCGCGGACGACAAGTACGCGAAGAACGCGGAGGACAAGCTGCACGCCTTCGAGACCGGGCTGCACGCCACGCACGAGGGGAAGCTGTCGAACAACACCGTCCTCGCCCACAGCTACGGCACCACGACCGTGGGCTACGCCATGCGTGACAAGGGCCTTCCCGTCGACAACGTCGTCCTCATCGCCAGCCCCGGCTGCGGCGTCGAAAACGCCAAGGACCTGAACATCGACCCGTCCCGCGTGTACGTGGCACAGAGCCCGGCCGACGCGATCGGCTGGGCCGCCGCCACCGACCCCGGCGGGATGGCGGACAACATCGTCGACAACGTCGCCAGCTCGTGGGGCCTCGGCGACGGTGACCACCACCTGATCCACGGCCGACAGACCACCGTCCCCCAGTTCGGCGCGCAGGTCCTGCCCACCAATCCCAACGCGGGGCATTCGGACTACTGGAACGACGATTCGCCCACCCTGACCTCCATGGGCCAGATCATCGCCGGAAAGCGGGTCTCATGAGCACCACCGAGCACACCCCGCTGATCAGACGGGTCACCACCACCGCCGTGCTGGCGGTCGCCGTACTAGCCCTGAACGCCTGCGGCGTGCAGACCTTGAACGAGCGGTCGAAGTCCACGATCACGCTCGACCAGGCCAAGAAGCAGATCGACACCTACCTCGCCGACACCCTGGCCAAGCTGCCGGTCAAACCGACCGCGAGCTCGGGCGATTTCTTCGACATGGAATGCGACGCCAACGACATCGGCCCGCACGGCAGGACGCAGACCCATCGGGGATACGACTTCGGCGACGTCCCGTCCGCGCCCAAGGCCGAGGCGGCGAACGCCTTCCGAACGTTCCTGACCGGCCAGGGCTTCCAACCGGTTCAGGATCCCCCCAATTTCCACAACGACTGGATCAGGCTGAAGAACCCCAAGGACGACTTCCTCGCCACCCTGGACGGGGTCTCCGACGCCAGCCACGACCTCACCCTCCGGGTCAGCTCCCCCTGCGTCTGGCCCGACGGCACGCCACCGGCCTGATCCGAGCCGCCGCACCGGGGCCGCACCCTCCGCAGGGTGCGGCCCCTGCACGTCCGCCCGCGCCGACCCCGGAACAAACCCCGAGGATCGCCCCCTAAGGGCGTAGACGCGCCCGGGCGCGGGCATGGCTGAATCGTGGAACCCCGAGCAGCAGCCGTGAGAAGGTGTCGGCCATGAAGGTGATCGAGTTCGTCCTCAATGTCATTTGGCTGATCTTCTGCGGTATCTGGATGGCTATTGCCTATACCGTCGCCGGAATTATCTGCTGCGTGCTGATCGTGACCATCCCGTTCGGCGTCGCGTCCTTCCGAATTGCCGGCTTCATACTGTGGCCGTTCGGGCGGACGACCGTGGAGAAGCCGGGTGCCGGGGCGGCGTCCTGCGTCGGGAACGTCATCTGGCTGATCTTCGCGGGCTGGTGGCTGGCGATCGCGCACCTGGTGACCAGCATCCCGCTGTTCCTGTCGATCATCGGCATCCCGTTCGGCTGGGCGAACCTCAAGATGATCCCGATCTCCCTCATGCCGCTCGGCCGCGAGGTCGTCCCCACCGACCAGGCCTGGGGCGCCCGGTAGCCGTTTGAGAAGCAGCCGCAGGATAAACGGCCCCGGGCCGGCGGAAGAACCGCCGGCCCGGGGCCGTTCGGTGTGTGCGGACGGGCGGGCTCGGACCGGGCGGCGGTGGGTCAGGTCAGAGGCCGAGCAGGCGCACGGCCTCGGCGCGCATCTCGACCTTGCGGACCTTGCCGGTGACGGTCATCGGGAACTCCTCGACCACGTGCACGTACCGCGGGATCTTGACGTGGGCGAGCCGGCCGGCGCAGTAGGTGCGGACGGTGTCGGCGGTGAGCGGCTCGGCGCCCGCGCGCATGCGGATCCACGCCATCAGCTCCTCGCCGTACCGGGCGTCGGGCACGCCGACGACCTGGACGTCGAGGACGTCGGGGTGGGTGTACAGGAACTCCTCGATCTCGCGCGGGTAGAGGTTCTCGCCGCCGCGGATGACCATGTCCTTGATCCGGCCGGTGATGGCGAGGTAGCCGTCCCGGTCCATGACGGCGAGGTCGCCGGTGTGCATCCAGCGGGCGGCGTCGACGGCCTCGGCGGTGCGCTCGGGCTCGCCCCAGTAGCCGAGCATGACGGAGTAGCCGCGGGTGCAGAGTTCACCGGGCTCGCCGCGCGGGACGGTCCGGCCGGTGGCCGGGTCGATGACCTTGACCTCCAGGTGCGGGCCGACCCGGCCGACGGTGGAGACCCGGCGGTCGACCGTGTCGTCGGCGCGGGTCTGGGTGGAGACGGGCGAGGTCTCGGTCATGCCGTAGCAGATGGCGACCTCGGCCATGCCCATCCGGCCGATGACGTCCTTCATCACCTCGGCCGGGCAGGGGGAGCCCGCCATGATGCCGGTGCGCAGGCTGGTGAGGTCGTGGCGCGCGAAGTCGGGGTCGGCGAGTTCGGCGATGAACATGGTGGGCACCCCGTACAGCGAGGTGCAGCGCTCGGCGGCGACGGCGGCCAGGGTGGCGCCCGGGTCGAAGGAGGGCGCGGGGATCACCGTGCAGGCGCCGTGGGAGATGGCCGCGAGGTTCGCCATCACCATGCCGAAGCAGTGGTAGAACGGCACCGGGACGCAGATCCGGTCCTGCTCGGTGTAGTTGAGCAGTTCTCCGACGAAGTAGCCGTTGTTGAGGATGTTGTGGTGGGACAGGGTCGCACCCTTGGGGAAGCCGGTGGTCCCGGAGGTGTACTGGATGTTGATCGGGTCGTCCGGCGTCAACTCCCGCTGCCGCTGCGCGAGAAGGTTGGGGTCGGCGCGGCGCCCGGCGGCGAGCAGGGCGTCCCAGTCGGGGCTGCCGATCAGCACCCTCCGCTCCAACTCGGGGCACCCGGGCCGTACTTCCTCGATCATTCCGGCGTAGTCGGAGGTCTTGAAGCGCTCGGCCGCGACCAGCAGGCGGATCCCGGCCTGGTTCAGCACGTACGCCAACTCGTGTGAGCGGTACGCCGGGTTGATGGTGACCAGGATCGCGCCGAGCTTGGCGGTGGCGTACTGGGTGAGCGTCCACTCGGCGCAGTTGGGCGCCCAGATGCCGACCCGGTCGCCCTTGGCGATGCCGAGGTCGAGCAGGCCGAGGGCCAACGCGTCGACGTCGGCGGCGAGTTCGGCGTACGTCCAGCGGCGGGCGGTGGCCCGGTCGACCAGGGCCTCCCGTGCGGGGAAGGCGCGCACCGCGCGGTCGAGGTTCTCCCCGATGGTGTCGCCGAGCAGCGGCACGTCCGAGGTGCCGGAGGCGTAGCTGCGCGGGGTCGGCGTGGTCGGCACGTTCTGACTCCTGGGTGGGCGCGTGCGGGTCGGCCCCCATGGTCTCCGCCTCGCGCCCGCGCCACCACCCCCGAACGGGGGTGCGGACACGATGCTGGGGCCGTCCGTCGGGTTCGACGGACGGCCCCAGCAGTCGGGTCAGCCGTTGATGCAGGTGTTACCGAAGGCCGGGTTGAGGATGCTGATGATGCCGATCGAGTTGCCGCAGACGTTGGCCTCGAGGTTGATCGGGATCTGGATCTGGTTGCCGGAGAGCACACCGGGGGAACCGAACGCGACACCGTTCGCGGTCGCGTCGCCCGCGGCAGCGGTGCCGGCACCGGCCAGAACGGCCACAGCGGCGAGTGCGGTGGCGGCGAGGGTGGTACGAATACGCATTGCGTCACTCCTTGTGAGGGCAGCGAACATCCATGTGACGAACACACTCGCACCGATCGAACTCGATGGCAGGCCGGGAACGGCCGAATTGGTCACTCAGAGGGCGTGTCGCCCTCCCACTCCCCCGGCACCGGCCGCACGGACCCGGACGCGCTCACCCATTCCAGCAGGTCCCGGGCCGGTTCGAGCCCCGGTTCGGCCGCCACCGCGCGGTGCAGCAGTCCGAGCGCGAACGCCCTGTCACCTGCCGCCAGTGCGTCCAGCGCCCGGTTGTAGTCGATCCGAGCGGCGTAACGCAGCCGGAACAGCACGCCGAGATCCTCCCGGCAGGACGGACAGCGCAGGCCCTGCGGGTCCGCCGGGACGGTGCACTGCGGGCAGCGCACCTCGATCGGCGGAACCTCGGCGACCTGCCCGCCGATCGGGTGCACGTCGGACGGGTACACCTCGAACGGTGGTACCTCGGACGGAGTCACGTCGGGCGGAGTCACGTCGGAGTTCATCGCGGACCGGCCTCCTCCGGACGGACCGGACCGAGCGACTCCGCGAGCGGCTCGCTGCCCAGCTCCCGCTGCGCCTGCGCGTACAGCGCCAGCAGCGCCGAGCTGTGCTGGTTGGCGGCCTCCATGTTGGCCGACTCCACCGCCTCGTCCAGCCCGCGCAGCTCGGCCATGATCCGCTGGGCCAGCGCCGGCGAGACCATGTTCTGGTTGACGTAGACATTGCACATGGTGAGCATCCGGAAGGTGTGCCCGAGCGAGTCGCACAGTTCGTCGGCCCGCTGGGCGGCGCGCATGGCGCCCTCCCAGTCGGCCGCCTCGCGGCGCAGCCGCAGGTCGGCGGCCACCGAGCGCAGCCGGTCGAGGTCGCTCGGGTCGAGGTGCTTCTCGCAGTAGTGGATGAACAGGCTGAGGTACGCCTCCGAGCCGCGCACCCAGCGCTGGGCCTTCAGCTGGCGCTGGGCCCGCTCCAGCGCCTCGTCCACCGACTGGCCGCGGGTCTGGCCGGCGGCCAGGTCGTCCAGGCTGTCCATGAGGCGTTGCGCCTCGCGCATCTCGGCCTCGGTGAGCTCGCCGCCCCAGCGGTCGGTGAAGGTCTCGATCTGCCGCTGCTGCTCCTCGACCTGGACCTTGAGCTCGGGGTCGAGGGTGACGCGCTCCAGCTTGACGGTCTTCTCGCCGCCGCCCTGGATCCGCACCGACAGGGTGATGGTGCGGTCCCGGTCGAGGCCGAAGGACACCTCCACCGGGGTGCGGCCGCCGAGCCCGGCGGGCAGCCGCAGGGTCAGGTGGCCGATCAGCTCGTTCTGCTGGGCGATCTCGTGCTCGCCCTCGTAGACCGCGATCTCCAGCCGCTGGCGGCCGCTGCCGGAGACCACGAACTCGCGGCTGACCGGCGAACTGGTCGGGTAGCTGGTGTTCTTGGGGATGATGACGGCCAGCCGGCCGTCGTTGAGCTCGATGCCGAGGTTCTTCGGGGTGATGTCGAACGGGTTGGTGACCTGCATCAGCTCGCCGCAGCCCTGGCAGGCCTCGCTGCCCGGCGGGTTGACCACGCCGCAGGCCACGCAGCGCAGGCCGACGTCCTCGGCGGCGGTCGAGGCGACCCTGGTCTGGCCGGGTGCGGCGGAGTTGAGCGCCTCGCCGCACAGTTCGCAGGCGGTGACGCCGGGGGCGGCGGGGGTGCCGCAGCGCGGACAGTTGTCGCTGCGCACGGCGGTGGCCGCCTGGGACTGCGCCGGGATGGCCGCGCCGGCGGCCGAACCACCCAGCTCCTGGCCGCACTTGGGGCAGGCGGCGGCCTCGGCGTCGACCGGGAGGTGGCAGCCGGCGCAGGAGACCCGGGGCCCGCCGAGCAGTGTGGTGGCGCAGTTGGCGCAGTTGGAGGCGGAGAGGTCGCCGGGGGCCCGGCACTCGGGGCACTCCACTTCGCCGACCAGCGCGGACTGCACGGCCGCGCCGAGCGCCACGCACTGCATCGGGTTGACGCCGCGCCGGATCCTGCGCGGCCCGAAGACCTCGCCGAGCCGCCGGGCCACCAGCGGGATCGCGGTGGAGCCGCCGACCAGCACCACCTCGTCGATGTCCCCGACGGTGAGGTTGGCCTGCATGATGGCCTTGTGGGTCAGCTCGATGGTGCGCTCGATCTGGGCCTCGATCAGCTCCTCGAAGCGGGCCCGTTCGAACTCCGTCTCCAGCACCAGCTGGCCGGCGCCGAGGCCGGGCAGGATCACCTCGGAGGCCTCCTGGTGGGAGAGCTCGATCTTGATGGTCTCGGCCGTGGAGGCGATCTTGGGGCGGTCCCGCAGGTCGGGCTGGTAGTCCGCGCCGTACTCCTCGCGGATGTCCTCCAGCAGTGCGGTGGTGATGGCCCGGTCGAAGTCGTCGCCGCCGAGCAGGTTGTCGCCCTCGATGCCGAGCACCGAGACCGAGCCGGGCACCAGCAGCAGGATGGAGATGTCGAAGGTGCCGCCGCCGAGGTCGTAGACCAGGACGGTCCGGCCCTCGTCGCCGGCCTCGGAGGTGATCCCGTAGGCGAGCGCGGCGGCGGTCGGCTCGTTGATGATCCGCAGCACGTGCAGGCCGGCCATCCGGCCCGCCTCCTGGGTGGCGGCGACCTGCCGTTCGCCGAAGTACGCGGGGACGGTGATGACGGCCCGGTGGAAGGGCTCGCCGAAGCGCTGCTCGGCGTCCTCCTTGAGGCGGTGCAGGATGATCGCGGAGATCTCGATCGGGGTGTAGGAGCGGCCGTTGAACCAGACGTTGACGTCGCCGTCGGTGCCGGCCGTGACCTTGTAGTCGACCTCCTTGAGGGCCGCCTGGACCTGCGGGTCCTTGAACTTGCGGCCCATGAAGCGCTTGACCGAGCGGATCACGTTGACGCCGTCGATGGCGACCCGGCTGCGCGCCGTGGAGCCGACCAGCAGTTCGCCCTTGCGGCCGCTGCCGACCACGGAGGGCGTGGCCTCCTGGTTCTGCCGGTTGAAGATGATCTCCGGCTCGCCCCGGCGCAGGTGGGCCACCACCGAGTTGGTGGTGCCCAGGTCGATGCCGAGTGTGCGGTACATGTCGTTCCCCTCTTGCCCCTCGTGGTCCTGGCTACTTCTTCCGCTTGCGCCGGCCGCCCGCGGCCGTTCCCTTCCGGCGGGCCCGGGGCGGGGCCGCCGTGGCCCGGGCGGCGGGGTTCACCGGCGCGGCGGCGGGTTCGGGGCCGCCGTCCGCGTCCTCGGCCTCCGTGGGCCCGGTGTCGTCGCCCCCGGCTTCCGTAGGCTCAAGGTCCGGCGCCGCGGCCCCCTCCGGTACGGGCTCCAGGGCCCACTCGACGTCCTCCGCGAGGACCGGCTCCCCCACCGGGGCGGGCTCGGGCACCGCGGCGACGACGACCTGGGCGCGGCGCAGCACCTCCTCCTCCCAGAAGAACCCGGTGACCACCGTCCGGACGACCGTCTCCGGCGCCACTGCGGGACGCGGCTCGGTGCCGACGATCTCGGTCAGCGCCGGGTCCGCCGCCAGCCCCTCCAGCCGCATCGGGCGCACCCCGGCCTTGGCGAGGCGGCCGAGCAGCCGCCGGCGGGTGGCCTCGATCCCGGTACCGCGTCCGAGCAGCACCAGCTCCCGGTCCAGGCCGAGCGCGGCGAGGGCGTCGTCCACCTCGACCAGGATGCCCAGCAGGTCCCGCTGGGTGGCCCGGGCGGTCTGCGCCTCCTCGGCCCGCAGGCGCTGCAGGAGGGAGGCCCGGTACAGCAGTTGGCTGAACGCCTGGTCGAGGTCGACCTCCAGGGCGCGCTGCGGGACGTCCAGCGGCCGGTGGCCGTCGGGCGCGGGAGCGGTCGGCGTGTCGGTCATTCGGGTACCTCGATCTGCGGCAGCACGGACAGGTCGGCCGCGTAGCGGGCGGGGACGGGCGGTTCGGGGTCGGCGCCGCCGGGGGCGGGTTCGGCGAAGTCGGCCGCCGCCTCGGCCCGGTGCAGCACCAGGAGGGCGGCGGCGGGCGGCAGCGGCGGGCGTTCGACGACCAGCAGCGGTTCGGCGAGGGCGGGCGCCAGCAGGTCGGCGGCCTGGTCGACCGGCTCCGGCGGCAGGGGGCGCTGGAGGTCCAGCTCCAGCCGCCGGTCGGGGTTGCGCAGCAGGGCGGCGGCGTCCTGGATCTGCTGACGGGTGTAGCGGCCGGCCTTCATCGCCGGGCCGACGGCGAGGTTGATCTCGCGCACGCCGGCCGTGAGCGCAACGCCCAGGACCTCGTACGGCGACGGTTCGTGCAGTGGCATGGCGGGCGGCTTCGCTCCTCACGGCTGACGATTACTCAGGGATTGGCTGTGGCTCGTGGATTGGCTGCGGCTCGGGATTGGCTGCGGCTGCGGCTGCGGCTGCGGATCAGGGATGGGCGCATGGGCTACGACGACGGCGGCGGCTCCGCGGTTGCCGTCAGCGCAGTGCGCCGATCCTCCGTTGCAGGGCGCGCAGGTCGCGGTCGTCCGGGTTGTACTCGACGGCCTTGCCGATCAGCGAGCGGGCCTCCCGGAACTGGCGCAGGTTGGCCTGGCCGACGGCGTAGGAGCTGTAGACGACGCTGAGTTCGACGTACAGCTTGGCGACGTCCTCCGGGGTGCGGGAGAGAGCGAGCGCCTCCTCCAGCAGCCGGATCGCGTCGCGGTAGCGGTGGGCCTCGTAGTGGCCGATGGCCTCGCCGCGCCAGACGCTGACCATCAGGCGGCGGATCTCGGCCGAGTCGTCGTAGGACCTGGCCTTCTGGAGCATGGCGGCCTGGGTGGTGAACGGGCTGTCCTGGAGGTTGTCCAGCATGTGGTTGGCCAGCATCACGGCGACCCGGCGCGGGGCCTCCTCCTCGGTGTCGCCGTCCCATTCCGGGTCGGCGCGCAGGGCTTCCGACATCCGGGCGACGGCGAGGGCGCGGTGGTCCGCGAAGGCGGCGATGCGGGAGAGGTGGCGCAGGACGAAGGCGAGGCCGAGCCGGTGGTCCGGGTCGGGGTTGAGCGTGATCAGCTCCCGCCACGCGTCGGCGGCCTCCTCCAGTTCCGCTTCGGGGGCGTCGGGGCGGCTGAGCTGGCCGGCCCGGTTGCCGAGGGCAGCCTCCAGGAAGTGGACGGCGGTCGGGTCGCCGGGGGCGAGTTCCATGCTCTTGCGCAGCAGGACCAGGGCGCGGGGGTAGTCCTTGGCCTCGTTGTTGATCTTGCGGGCCCACTGGGCGTAGGTGGCCCCGAGGTCGCCGCGCACCTCGGGGTGGTCGGGGGCCAGCGCGAGGGCCTTCTCCAGGAGTTCGGTGGCACCCGCCTGGTCGTCGTCGCTGCTCTTGAGCAGGGCGCGGGCGGCCCGGACGCCGCACTCGGCGGCGATCGCGGGCGCGTCGGCGGGCAGGACGGCGCCGGGCACGGCCCGGGCGCGGGTGAGGCAGTCCAGGGCCTCGCGCCAGTCCTGGTTGCGGTGGTGCTCGCGGGCCTCGCTGACCAGGCTCTCGCCGAGCAGGTCCCGCCAGCCCGTTCCGCGTTCGGCCTCGGGCACCGCGTCCAGGGCGCCGACGGCGGCGGCCTGGCGGCCCTGGAGGAGCAGGTAGCGCTGCGGGCCGAGGTCGCCGAACAGGCCGAGGGCCCTGGTCAGCGGGTGCCCGTCGGGGGTCTCCGGTCGCCGCCAGGCCCGTACGGCCTCGTCGAACCCGGCCGCCCAGGCGGCGAGTTCGGGCTCCTGGCGGAGCAGCCCGTCGAGCGCGGGGCCGAGGGCGAGGCGCCGGGCGGGGCGGCCGGGCAGGGTGATCCGGACGTCCTCCTGGGCGAAGGCGTCGGCGCTGTGCGCCTCCATGCCGAGGCGCAGGGTCCAGGCGGTGACCTCGTCGCCGGTGCGGCCGGCGGCCCGGTCCAGGGCGCGCAGGTCCTCGCGGAGGCGGTCGGTGAGCGCGCTGCGGGCGGTGGACATCCGCTGCGGTTCGGCCGGGCGGCCGGTGATCCGGGCGGACTCCGCCCACAGGTCGGACTGGTGCAGGGCGGCGACCAGGCAGCCGAGCGTCCAGGTCCAGATCCGCTCGTCCGGGCCTTCCGAGGCTTCCGGGCCCGCCTGGAGGGAGACCGCGAGCCGGTAGCCGGCCAGGCCGAGCGCGTGCAGCAGCCGGGGGTGGGCCGGATCCTTGAGCAGCAGGGCGTGGTAGCCGTCCCAGGCCTCGCGGTGGCGGCCCTCGACGGCGTGCTGGTGGGCCTCGTGCTCGGCGAGCAGGACGAGCGCGGCGGCGGCCTGCGGCCGGCCCGGGGCGAGGGTGAGGGCCTGGCGCAGGTCGCCGGCCGCGCGTCCGGGCTCGCCGGCGTCGAGGGCGGCGCCGGCCCGGCGGATCAGGACGGCGCCGCGCGCGGCGTCGGCGTCCGCCGGCAGGTCGGCCAACGCCTCGTCCAGTCGGCCGAGTTCAGCCCGCAGCAGGGCGAGGTCCAGCCGTACGGGCGCGGCGGCGGGGCTGTCGCCGAGGGCCTGCGCCCAGGCGGCGAGGACGGGTTCGGCCTGCTCGGGCACCCCGGCCCGGCGGGCGCAGTCCAGGACGGCGCGCAGCGCGGGGCCGGTGCAGCGTACGCAGCGTGGCGAGGCGGCGTCGGCGGGGCGGTGCAGGTGGGCGGCGCAGACCTCCCGGCCGCAGCCGGCGCAGGTGCCGGTGGCGGGGGCGGGGGCGGGGCAGACGGCGCAGTCGGCCGTCGCGGGCGGGGGCTGCGGCGGTTCGGGGGCCTGGCCGGCGGTCAGGAAGTGGCGGTACCAGTCCAGTGCGGCGGCCCAGTTGCCGGCCCGTTCGGCGAGCAGCGCCCGCAGCCGGGCGAGGGCCGGGTCGCCGGCCGGGTCGGGGGCGAGCGGGGCGAGCAGGGCGATGGTCTGGACCGGACGGCCGGTCAGCAGGGCGGCGGCGGCCAGGTGGTAGCGGTCGCACGGCCCGGTGGCGGCGTCGAGCAGGGTGCTCAGCGGTTCGGTGGAGCCTGCGGCCAGGGCGAGGGCGGCGCGCAGCCGGGCCTGCCGGTGGGTGACGGAGCCGGGCAGGGTGTCGGCGAGGGCGAGTGCGGCGGCGGCCCGCTCGCGCGGTTCGGGCCGGTCGCGGCCGGTGATCAGGAGGTGCGCGGCCTCGCGCAGGGCGGCCTCGCGCAGCGCGGCCCGGTAGCCGGGGGCGGCCGGGTGGTCGGCGGCGGCCTGCTGCCAGAGCTCCCGGGCGGCCACCGGGTCGTCGGCCAGCCGGGTGCGGGCGAGCCGGTCGCGGGCCAGGGCCTGGCGTTCGCGCAGGTCCTCGTCGTGCAGCGGCTCCCAGCGGGCCAGAGCGCCGGCCGGGTCGTCGGTGCGGGCGAGGGCCAGACCGTGGTGGAAGGCGGCGATCCGGGCCCAGCGGGAGTCCGGTTCGACGTCGGCCTCGGCGCCGAGGACGGGCGCGGCCTCGGCGGCCTGCCCGGCGGCGAGCAGGGCCGCGCCGAGCCGGACCCGGGCGGGGCGCCAGTCGGGGGCGAGGCCGAGGCCGGTGCGGTAGTCGGCGGCCGCCTCGGCGGGGCGCGCGGCCCGCTCGTGCACCAGGGCGAGGCCGAACCGGGCCGGGGCGAAGGAGGGTTGGACGGTCAGGGCGGCGGTGAACTGGTCCCGGGCCTGCTCGTCGGCGCCGAGCAGCAGGGCGAGCCGGCCGAGGGCGTAGCGGGGGCGGGGGTCGCCGGGGGTCTCGGTGGCGGCGGCCGCGAGGTCGGACCAGGCGGCGTCGGTGGCGCCGAGCCGCTGCCGGGCCAGGCCCCGGAAGAGCAGGCTCTCGGTGCGCAGCGCCGGGCCGCGCCCCCACGGGGAGGGCTCGCCGGGGCCGCGGCGCAGCGCCTCGTCGAAGGCGGCGACGGCGGGTTCGTCCCGGTGCAGGGTGAACAGCTGGGCGCCCCAGCGGAACCAGAGTTCGCCGCTGCCGCCGGGGGCGGACGCGGCGAGCAGGGTCTCGGCCTCGGCGGCGCGGTCGGTGTCGCGCAGCAGGGCGGCCCGGGCCAGGACCGGCCAGTCCCGGCCGGGCAGTGCGGCCAGCGACCGGGTGGTGGCGCTCTCGCGCTGCCCGGGGGAGCCCTCGCGGCAGAGCCGCTGGAGCCAGTCCGTGGCGCGGGCGGCGGCCGCGGCCTCCTCGCCGGGTTCGGCGCCGTCGGCGGTGGCCTGGAGGAAGGCGAGCAGCGGCCCGAGGTCGCCGTCGGGGGCGGATATCCGCTCCTCGGCGAGGCGGTGCAGGCTCCACCGGGGCAGTTGCCGGGCCGGGTCGGCGAGCAGCGGGAAGGCCTCGCGGTGCAGGGCGAGGGTGGCCTGCTGGTCGCCGGTGGGGACGGTGGCCTCGGCCTGGCCGAGCAGGGCGAGGCCGCGTTGCGGGCGTAGTTCCTCGGGGCCGGCGGCGAGCCGTTGGGCGAGGCGCGCGTAGCGGCGCCGGGCCTGCGGGGCCTTGCCGGCGGCGAGCCGTTCGGCGGCCGCGGCCAGGGCCTTGGCCACGGCCTGGGCGTCCAGGCTCCGTCGGCGGCGGGCCAGTACGACGGCTGCCGCACCGGCCAGTGCCACCACGATCAGCAGCACCGCGAGCTGCACCATGCCCCGTCCCCCTGCGCTTGGAAATACGCCGATCGATGATCAACACAAGGTGTGTGATCATGAGTTGACGCCGTTTCGATGTTGATCGGGCGCCCATCAGAATAGGCCCTCCACCGGACAGACGAACAGAATTGAGCACTATCCTGGGCGACGCAGCGGAAGCGGTGTGAGAACCACCGCGCGGGAACCGGCCCGAGGCCGGGTCGGGGCGAACAGGCCAACAGGGTCCAGTCGGGGGATGCGTGTCCGAGTCGCGTTGGGTGCCCGGGCTCCGGTTCGGGCCGGAGTTCGACCCCGAGCAGTACGAGCTCCTGGAATTCCACCACCGGGGCGGCGAGGCCGAGGTGTGGCGGGCGGTGCGGACCGGCCACAGCGGGCTCAAGGAACTCGTCGCCGCGAAGATCATGCTGGAGCGCGACCCCTCCGAGGTGCGGCGCTGGCTCGGCCGCTGGGACGACGTCTCGCACAACGCCCACCGCCTGGGCGTGAACGACCTGGTGGTGCCCAGCTTCCTGCTCGGCCCCTCCCCGCACCGGCCCGGCGCCGCGCCCTCCGCCGGGCTGCTCGGCTACCAGATCTCCCCCTGGGTCGAGGGCGTGCCGCTGCACACCTGGGCCCGCACCCAGCGCGGCGGCCCGGCGGCGGTGGCCGAGGTGCTGGCCCGGCTCTGCCGGATCGTCGACGAACTGCACCGCAAACGCTGGGTGCACCGCGACATCTCCCCCGCCAACGTCCTGGTGGACGCCCAGAACCAGGTCAAGCTGATCGACCTGACCTTCCTGGCCCCGCTCGACCACACCCTCACCGTCGCGGTGTTCACCCCCGGGCACGTCCCGCCGGAGGCCGAGCAGGTCGGCGGCTTCCCCACCACCGCCAAGGACCTGTTCGCGGTCGGCACCCTCGCCCGCACCCTGCTGCTGCCCGACCACGGCCGGCTCGACCACCGGCTCGCCGCCGAACAGGCCCGCGCCGAACTCCTCGCCGCCGGCTACGGCGAGGACCTGGCGCGCTGGGCCTGCGAACCGCTCGCCCGCGAACCGGACCGCCGCCCCTCCCCGCTCGGCCCCTGGGTGGGCCGCGGCCGCGAACTCCTGCGCTCCCGCCGGCCGGTGGCGCGCACCGCGGGCCTGGCCGTCCTGCCCGACCGGGCCGGCCGGCCGCTGCTGGTCACCGGCGGCGCCGACGGCACCGCACTGGCCGGCCCCGGACACCACGGGCAGCGCCTGCCGGCCGGCCAGGGGCCCGGCCCGGTCAGGGAGTTGCTGGCCGGCTGGGCCGGACACCAGGGCGAACTGGTGGTCTGCGCCGAGGACCGCGGCGGGACGCTCTGGGTCGGCACCTCGGCCGGCTGGTGGGAGGCCGCGCGCGGCGTCAGCGGGCTCGCCGGGGCGGTCAACTCCGCCGGGGAGATGACGGTCTGGACGGCGGCCGGCGGCGCCCTGCGCTCCTACCGCTGGGCGCCCGGCCTCACCCTCACCGGCCAGGAGCTGCCCGGCTGCCCGGCCGACCGGGTGCTCGCCGCCCTGGAGGAACGGGCCGGGTCCTGGCTGGTCCTGGTCGAGCACCGGGAGCGGGTGCTGAGCTGGCGACCGGGCTCGGCCGAGCGCCCCGCCCCGCTGGGGCCGCCCGGCGCCCTGCGCGCCGGGGCGCTGGCCCGCACCTCCGCCGGACCGCAGGCCGCCACGCTGCGCCCGGACGGCTCCGTCCAGCTGCACACCCTCGACACGGCCGGCCCGGCCCCCGAGATCGGCGACGGCGAGCCCTCCCTCGGCGTCGCGATGGCCGGCCACCGGGGCGGCCCGACGGTGGCGCTGGCCGGCGCGGGCGGCGTCCGGCTGCGGCTGCCGGCCGGCGGCGCCTCCCGGCGGCCGCGCTGGTGGCGCCCGACGCTGCGCCCGGCCACCCGGATCGCGCTCGCGATGGGCGAGGACTGGCGGCTGTGCCTGGCCGCGGTCGTGGAGGGCGAGTTGCAGTGCTGGCAGGAGGACGCGGCGTACCGGTGGCAGGCGGTGGCGCTGCCCGAGCAGGGCTGAAGCGGGGCTTCGCGGGGCTGAACGGAACGCGCCGTGGCCCCGGAACCAGGTGCGGTTCCGGGGCCACGGCGACTCGGGCGGGTCGAGCAGGGTGGGCGGGCTCAGCGGAGTAGGCGGGCTCAGCGGGGTGGGCGGTTCAGCGTTCGGGCGGGCTCAGCGGAAGCGGCGCAGTCGCAGGCTGTTGCCGACCACGAAGACCGAGGAGAAGGCCATCGCGGCCCCCGCGATCATCGGGTTGAGCATCCCGGCCGCGGCCAGCGGCAGGGCGGCGACGTTGTAGCCGAAGGCCCAGAACAGGTTGCTCTTGATGGTGGCCAGGGTCTTGCGGGAGAGCCGGATGGCGTCGGCCGCCGCCAGCAGGTCGCCGCGGACCAGGGTGAGGTCGCCGGCCTCGATCGCGGCGTCGGTGCCGGTGCCCATGGCCAGGCCCAGGTCGGCCTGGGCGAGGGCGGCCGCGTCGTTGACGCCGTCGCCGACCATCGCCACGACCTTGCCCTCGGCCTGGAGCCGCTTGACGGTGGCGACCTTGTCCTGCGGCATGACCTCGGCGATGACGTGTTCCGGGGCGATGCCGACCTCGGCGGCGACGGCCTCGGCGACCGCCCGGTTGTCGCCGGTCAGCAGCAAGGGGGTCAGGCCCAGGCCGCGCAGCCGGGCGATCGCCTCGGCGCTGGTCGGCTTGACCGCGTCCGCGACCTCCAGGACGGCCCGGGCCTCGCCGTCCCAGCCCACCGCGATCGCGGTCCGCCCGGCCGCCTCGGCGGCGCGCTTGGCCGCGGCCAGGCCCTCCGGCAGGTACTGCGACCAGTCGTTCAGCAGCGCCTCCCGGCCGGCGACCACCGCGTGGCCGTCCACCACGCCCTGGACACCCAGGCCCGGCACGTTCTCGAAGCCCTCGACCGCGGGCAGCTCACCGGCCTCGGCGGCGGCGGTGGCGATCGCCCGGGCGATCGGGTGCTCGGAGGCGTGCTCCAGGGCGCCGGCCAGGCGCAGTGCCTCGGCCTCGGTGACGCCCTCGGCGGTGTGCACGGCGAGCAGGGTCATCCGGCCGGTGGTGACGGTGCCGGTCTTGTCCAGGACGATGGTGTCGACCTTGCGGGTGGACTCCAGCACCTCCGGGCCCTTGATCAGGACGCCCAGTTGGGCGCCGCGGCCGGTGCCGACCAGCAGCGCGGTCGGGGTGGCCAGGCCCAGGGCGCACGGGCAGGCGATGATCAGCACCGCGACCGCTGCCGTGAAGGCGGCGGTCCAGCCCTCGCCGGTGCCCAGCCAGTAGCCGAGGGTGGCCACCGCCAGGACGATCACGATCGGGACGAAGACGGCGGAGATCCGGTCGGCGAGGCGCTGGGCGGCGGCCTTGCCGTTCTGCGCGTCCTCGACCAGCCGGGCCATCCGGGACAGCTGGGTGTCCGCGCCGACCCGGGTGGCCTCGACCACCAGCCGGCCGCCCGCGTTGACGGTGGCGCCGGTGACCTGGTCGCCGACGCCGACCTCGACCGGCACGGACTCGCCGGTGAGCATCGAGGCGTCCACCGCCGAGGCCCCCTCGACCACCACGCCGTCGGTGGCGATCTTCTCGCCCGGCCGCACCACGAACCGGTCGCCCACGGCCAGGCCGCCGACCGGGATCCGGACCTCGGCCCCGCCGCGCAGCACGGTGACGTCCTTGGCGCCCAGTTCCAGCAGCGCCCTGAGCGCGGCGCCCGCGGTGCGCTTGGAGCGGGCCTCGAAGTAGCGGCCGGCCAGGATGAAGGCGGTGACGCCGGCCGCCGCCTCCAGGTAGATGTTCGACGGGCCGTCGCTGCGGGCGATGGTCAGCTCGAAGCCGTGCCGCATGCCCGGCATTCCGGCGTCGCCGAGGAACAGCGCCCACAGGGACCAGAGGAACGCGGCGCCGGTGCCGAGCGAGACCAGGGTGTCCATGGTCGCGGCGCCGTGCTTGAGGTTGGTCCAGGCGGCGCGGTGGAACGGCCAAGCGGCGTAGGTGACCACCGGCGAGGCCAGCACCAGCGACAGCCACTGCCAGTTGTCGAACTGCAGGGCCGGCACCATCGCCATCGCGATCACCGGCACCGCGAGCGCCACGGCCGTGACCAGCCGCTGGCGCAGCGGGGCGAGTTCGTCGACCGGCTCGGCCTGCCCGGCTTGCCCGGTCGGGCCTTCGGCGGCCGGCGGCTTCGGCAGCGCGGCGCTGTAGCCGGTGGCCTCGACGGTGGCGATCAGGTCGGCGACGTCGACGCCCGCGGGGAAGGCGACCTTCGCCTTCTCGGTGGCGTAGTTGACGCTCGCCGAGACGCCGTCCATCCGGTTGAGCTTCTTCTCGATGCGGGCCGCGCACGAGGCGCAGGTCATGCCGCCGATCGAGAGTTCCACCTCCGTGGAGGCGGGTGCCTGGGTGGTCATCGTTGCTCCTCGTGACAGTCGTCGTTCCGGGGACGTACTGAGCGTCTCCGGTCCGACCTTCATACCCTCGGGGGGTATCGGTCGGCGTCGAGTTCCTTTATACCCCCCAGGGGTACCCAGAACAAGCGGATACCCCCAGCAGGTATCTTCCGGGTCGGCGATCCGCCCCGCCCGAAACCCCCGGGAGGTACCCACCGCCGGGCGTCAGTGCCGGTCGTGCCGGTGCCCGTCCCCGGCTGCGGGCTCGCCGCCCATCATCCGGAGCATGGCGCGGCCGCCGGTACGCAGGAAGCGGACGAGCAGGGCGGCGGCGAGGAGCAGGAAGGCGATGTTCAGCCAGGTCGTGTAGTTCCACTCGATGCCCGCCATCGGGATCTCGGCCTCGCGCTGGTCGGGGACCAGGCCGAGCGCGCCGAAGAGGAACTCGACGGTGTAGCCGGCCGCCACCATGGCCGCGTAGAAGGTGCCGAGCAGGAACAGGGCCGTCCGACGCCCGTAGTACTTCCGGTAGATGTTGAGGATCGGCAGGATCAGCAGGTCCGCGAAGATGAACGCGACGACCCCGCCGAAGCTGATCCCGCCCTTCCACAGCACCACCGCGAGCGGCACGTTGCCGATCGAGCAGACGAAGGACGCCATCGCCACCAGCGGGCCGACCAGCGGGCCCCACAGCCGGCCGGCGAGCGGGTGGTCGGCGAAGAAGAACGCCTGCCAGAAGGAGTCCGGCACCCAGGCGGCGATGGCACCGGCGATGAGCAGCCCGAGGACGAGGTCCTTGAGGATCGCCGCCCACTCCATCACGAACACGTGCGACACGGCCGTGACGCCCTGCCGGGACAGCAGCCGCCGGGCGAAGGAGCCCTCCCCCGCGACGGACATGTCCATCGCCGCGTGGCCCTCCATCGAGCCGGCCAGGCCGCGTTCGGCCTGGGCGCGGGCCTCACGCAGCAGCCGGTCGCGCAGCAGCAGCCGGAAGAGCAGGGCGAGGACGAGGATCATCACCGGCCCGCCGACGAACTCGGCCGCCGTGAACTGCCAGCCGAGCAACAGGGCCAGGATGACGCCGAGTTCGACGACCAGGTTGGTCGAGGCGATCTCGAAGGCCATCGCGGCGGTGAAGTCCGCGCCCTTGCGGAACAGCGAGCGGGCGAGGGCCACGGCCGCGTACGAGCAGGAGGAGGAGGCCGCGCCGAGGAGGGCGGCGACGCCGAGGGTGCGAGGGCGGTCGTCGCCGAGCAGCCGGACGACGGTGGACTTGCGGACGACGGCCTGGACGACGGCGGAGAGCAGGAAGCCGAGGATCAGCGCCCAGGCGATCTCCCAGGTCATCGATCCGGCGATGGACAGCGCGTGCAGGATCGCGTGCATGGTGGGTCCGCCTTCCCTGGTGCCCCGGGTTCGCCAGCGCCGAGCACCATATACCCGTACCGGGTATCATCCCTCGCAGCTCGCCGGGGGCCCGGCCGCTCCCCCGCCAGACCCCCGCCAGACCCCTGTCAGACCTCCGTCAGGCCGCCGCCAGCGGGGCCGACGGCTGCGCCGCCCGGTCCAGCCCGAGGTTGCGGTGGATCTCCAGGGCGGCGGTGGAGCGGTTCAGCGTGATGAAGTGCAGGCCGGGCGCACCCTCGCGGAGCAGGCGCTCGGCCATCCGGGTGGCGTGGTCGACGCCGATGCGGTGAGCGGTCGGCCGGTCGCCGCGGGCCGCCTCCAGCCGTGCGGCCAGGCCCGCCGGGAAGGAGGCGCCGCTGAGTTCGGCGAAGCGGGCGATCTGGCGGACGTCGGTGGCCGGCATGATCTCCGGGATGACCGGGGTGTCACAGCCGGCCTCGGCGAGCCGGTCGCGCAGCCGCAGGTAGTGCTCGACGTCGAAGAACATCTGGGTGACGGCGTAGTCGGCGCCCGCCCGGCACTTGGCGACGAAGTGCCGGATGTCGTCCGCCCAGTTCGCCGAGCGCGGGTGGCGCTCCGGGAAGGCCGCCACCCCGACCGTGAACGCGCCGCAGCCCTTGACCAGTTCGACCAGTTCGGCGGCGTGCCGCAGGCCCCGGGGGTGCGGCTCCCAGACGCCGTTCGGGTTGCCGGGCGGGTCGCCGCGCAGGGCGAGGACGTCGCGGATCCCGACGTCCGCGTAGCGCCGCAGGACGGCCTGGAGCTCGGCGGTGGAGTGGCCGACGGCGGTCAGGTGGGCCACCGGCCGCAGCGTGGTCTGGGCGGCGATCCGCTCGGTGGTCTCGATGGTGCGGTCGCGCGAGGAGCCGCCGGCGCCGTAGGTGACGGAGACGAAGGTCGGCGCGACCGCCTCCACCCGCCGGATCGCGGCCCACAGGGAGCGCTCACCGGCGTCGTCCTTGGCGGGGAAGAACTCGAAGGAGTACGTCCGCTCGCCGGCCGCCAGGATCTCGCGCAGTCCGCGCGGGCCGCGCGCTCCGGGTCGGGTGGTGTGGTCCATGGGGTGTCACCTCGGGTGATGGGGGTCGGCCGCCTGCCGGGGCCGGCCGCCGGGATGCGGGCGGCCGCTTCCACCCTGCCGGAAGGGCGCAACGAGATTGCCACAAGGATCAGTTGACGATCGGTCGAGTCCGCTTCACGGCCATCGCGAACGACGCCCTCAGTTACCCCTGGGGGGTATGGTACGTTCTCCAGGCGAAGCGGCCGACCGCACCCGCGGCCGGCGCCGGGCACTGATGACAGGAGCACCCCCATGTCCGAGACCACCGTCACCGTCGAGTCCCCCGCCACCGAGACCGCCGCCTCCTGCTGCGGCTCCTGCGGCACCGGCGCCACCGAGGCCCCCGCCGCCGGAACCGCCGGGCGGGCCGTCTTCCAGGTCAAGGGCATGACCTGCGGCCACTGCGTCACCTCGGTGACCGCCGAACTGCGGAAGATCGACGGCATCACCGACGTCGCCGTGGACCTCGCCACCGGCAAGGTCACCGTCGACAGCACCCTGCCGCTCGCCGACGAGGCCGTCGCCGCCGCCATCGACGAGGCCGTCGCCGCCGCCATCGACGAGGCCGGCTACGACCTGGTCGGCCGCCTCGACGGCTAGGTCCTGTCGCCCGAACGCCCCCGACGGCAGGGCCGCCGGGGGGGGTTCGACTTACGGGGTGGGGGTATGCCCGGCGGGATGCGCCCGGCGGGATGCGCGCCGGACAGGCCCCGGTGAAACCCTGACCGGAGGAGGTGAAATCGCTACCATCGGGACCAACGGGACAAGCAGCAGCGGAATCCAACGATCCACGTAAATACGACAGTTGGATTCTCATCCCGCGCCGGACCGCCGACCCCGAAGGGACCCATGTCCACCGCCGCACCCGCCCTCCCCCCGTTGCACCGACTCCCCGTCACCCCCGCCCAGCCGCCCCACCCCACCACCCTCCCCGACGGCACCCCCGCCTGGCTGGTCACCCGCTACCACGACGTCCGCCAGACCCTCACCGACCCCCGCTTCACCCGCGGCGACCTGGCCACCGTCGGCACCCCCGGCGGCGGCGCCGACGTCTCCAGCAACCCGGCGTCGATGTTCAACCAGGACGGGCCGGAACACCGCCGACTGCGCAGCACCGTCCAACGGGCCTTCACCGCACGCGCCATCGCCGGCTGGCAGCCCTGGGTCGCGGAGGGCGTCCAGCAGGCCGTCGACGCCCTCGCGGCCGGCGGCACCCCCGCCGACCTGGTCACCGCCTTCACCCGGCCGGTGCCCTTCGCCGTCACCAGCCGCCTGATGGGGCTCGACGGCGACGGCCCGGACCGCCTCGACGAGCAACGGCTCCGCCGCTGGACCAGGGCGATCCTCGCCGACGGCACCCCGGCCGACGGCGGCGACGCGACCGACGGCGCCCTGGACCCGGCCGAGGCGCTCGCCGAATACGCCGCCTACACCGGCGAGTTGATCGCCCGCCGGCGCCACCACCCCGGCGAGGACCTGGTCAGCCGCCTCGTCCAGGCCGCCGACCAGGACGGCGACGTCCCCGAGGAGTCACTCGTCTACCTGGTCTGCGGGCTCACCGCCAGCGGCAACGAGAGCGTCACCGGCGCCCTCGGCAACGCCCTCGTCTACCTGCTCGGCGAACGCCCCGAGGACTGGCCCCGCCTCGCCGATCCCGACACCACCGAACGCGTCACCGAACGCCTCCTGCACTTCATCCCGCTCGGCGACGACGAGGCCACCACCCGGCGCGCCACCGAACCGGTCGACCTCGGCGGCGTCCACATCCCCGCCGGCGCCGTCCTCGCCGTCAGCCTCGGCAGTGCCAACCGCGACGCCGCCGTCTTCCCCGACGGCCTCGACGCCGGCCTCGACCACCCCCTGCCCGCCCCGACCCTCGCCTTCAGCGCCGGCCCCCACTACTGCCTCGGCGCCTGGCGGATGCGCCTGGAAATGCGCGAATCCCTCCGCCGCCTCGCCACCGCCCTCCCGGGCCTGCGCCTCACCACCCCCGTCGACCGGCTCACCTGGCAACTCGGCACCACCACCCGCAGCCCCGCCCAGCTGCCGGTCACCTGGTAGCCGGGGGCGCGGGGCCGCCCGCAGCGAGCAGCCCGCGTCGACCCCCGGGCCGTCGCGGGCGAACCGTCCTCAACCCCAGAGCTGCTCGCCCAGCGTGGCGCCCTCGGGGGCGCCGGGCAGGACGTAGGCGACGGCGGAGGCCTGGTGCTGGACGAACGGGTTGAGGGCGTCGCGGGTGGCGAGGCGGGTCTGGACGCGGGTGAACTGGGCGGGGTCGCGCATGAAGGCGCAGAAGAGCAGGCCGCGGTCGTCCGGGCCGTCGTCGTAGCTGTAGCCGCGGCGGAGCATGCGCGCGCCGCCGTCGAGGCGGGGGCTGCTGAGCCGGACGTGGGCGGTGGCGGGGATGACGTAGGAGCCGTCCGGGTTCTTGGCGTAGACGTCCGGTTCGTCGTGTTCGGCGCTGCCGGTGAGCGGGGCGCCGTCGCCCGCGCGGCGGCCGATGGCCAGGTCGCGCCGGTCCGCGGGGAGGGCCGCGAAGGCGGCGACGTCCATCCGGATCCGCCGGTAGACCAGGACGGTGCCGTTCTCGTGCGCGCCCGCCGGGCCCCAGACCCACTGCCGGGCGGTCGGCTCGTCGGGGTTGGCGGTGCCGTCCTTGAAGCCGAACAGGTTGCGGGCGGTGCTGCCCGGGGCGGTGGCGGGCAGGAAGCCGGACTGGGTCCAGCGGGGCGTGGCCCCGGCGGCGCGGGCGGCGGTGGTGGCGAGTTCGGCGACGACGGTCAGCGTCCAGCGGTCGGCGCCGCAGAGTTGGAGGAGGACGTCGCCGCCGCCGCGCGCCGGGTCGAGGCGGTCGCCGGCGAAGGCCGGCAGGTCGGCGAGCGCGGTCGGGACGTTCAGGCCGAGCCGGGCGGCGAGGTCGGGGCCGACGCCCACCAGGCTGGTGAGCCGGGCCGGTTCGGCGCCCTGGAGCCGCAGGTCCGGCGACGTCCCGGCGGTCGCGGCGGCCAGCAGCCGGGTGAGGTCCGCGAGCAGGCCGCGCAGGGCGTCCCGGCCGCCGGCGGTGGTGGCGGGTGCGAGGTCGAAGGCCAGCAGCTGGGTGGCGGGTTGCGGGGGTGTGGTCACGCCGGCCTGGCGGGGGCCGTGGAAGAGGGGCGCCGGGTCGGGCGGCGGGGCCGCCGGGTGCTGCTGCGCGGAGCCGTCGTGGCCGCCGTGCGCCAACGCCTGGACGCCGGCGCCGAGTCCGGCGGCGAGCACCGCTCCGGCCGCGAGCAGCGCCCTCCGCTCGACACCGGGTCCGGCGGCTTCCGTCTGTTTCCGCACTTTTCCGGTTTCGGCATGCATGGGCGACATTGGAGACGATAGAACACCTCTCATGCAAATCCTGATGATGCGTCACCCCACTCGGCGGCCCTCACCTGCACGTGCCCCGAGATCCCTGCGACGGCTGTCCGCGGCGCTGCTCGCCACCACCCTGGCGCTGGCCGGCTGCGCGGCATCGGGCTCCTCCTCCGACGAGGCCCGCCATCCGGCCGGTACGGTCATCCAGGTCCCGGAGGACTTCCCCACCGTGCAGCAGGCCGTGGACGTCGCGCGCGAGGGCGAAACCGTGCTGGTCCACCCGGGCGTGTACCCGGAGAGCGTCCGGATCACCAAGCCGCGCATCGTCCTGCGCGGGACGGACCGCAACACCGTCGTCCTCAACGGCGGGGTGCGGCTCGTCAACGGCATCACCGTCACCGGCGCCGGCTCGGTGGTGGAGAACCTCACCGTGCACGGCTACCTCGCCAACGGCGTCCTGTTCACCGGCGTCACCGACGAGCACCTGCAACGGCACGGCGCCGGCGGCTCCGCGTACGACCCGCTGGACACCAACCGCTTCCCGCCCGTCCAGGGCTTCCGGGCCTCCCGGGTGACGGCGTACGACAACGGCCTGTACGGCATCTACGCCTTCGACGCGCGCGGCGGCGTGATCGAGGACTCCTACGCCTCCGGGCAGGCCGACTCCGGGATCTACGTCGGCCAGTGCAAGCCCTGCGACACCCTCGTGCACGGCAACACCGTGGAGCGCAACGCGGTCGGCATCGAGCTGACCAACGCCTCCGACGGGCTCAGCATCCTCGGCAACCGGGTGGTCGGCAACCGGGTCGGCGTGACGGTGAACTCCAACGACCTGGAGTCCCTCGCCCCGCAGCACGGCGCGGTGATCGCCGGAAACGTGATCACCGACAACAACGCCGCCGACACCCCGGAGCAGGCGGACGGCGGCTTCGGCATCGGCCTCGGGATCGGCGGCGGCACCGCGAACCAGGTGCTGCGCAACCTCGTCCAGGGGAACCGCGCCGCCGGGATCATCGTCACCGACCCGCCCGGACACCCGGCGAGCGGCAACCGCGTCGAGGGCAACCGCGCCACGGGCAACGGCGTCGACCTCGTGCTGGCCTCCACCGACCCCGGCAACTGCTTCACCGGCAACACGCCCGACACCCAGAGCCCGGACCGGTTGGAGGGCCAGGCGGCGTGCGGGGCGCAGGGCCGCGGCCCGCTCCCCGGCGGGCGGCCCGCCACCGTCATGGCGCCGCCCGGCGTGCCGTTCCACCAGGTGCAGGCCCCGGCCGCGCAGCCCTCCCTGCCCGACCCGTCGGCGCCGGGCCGGCCGGCGACGGACCTGCCGGGGCCCGTTGACCCGGACCGCTACGCCCTGCCCACGGACGCCGCCGCCGTGCCGCAACCCCGGTGAGCCCGGGCCCCGGTGAGCCGCGGCCCCGGCGGCCCTAGCGGCCCCGAGGCCTCACCCGGCGGCCCACGGCGCCTCCGGCATCCGCACGCCGTCCTGCCGCCCGGTGAGGTCGACGGTCGTCGGGGTGCCCAGGCCGGGCATCCGCATGGTGACCCGGCGCAGCGAGCCGTCGCCGTCGACCCAGTAGGTGAGCGGCGACGGCCCGCCGTCCGGGGCCGCGCCCTGGGCGCGCGGGCCGGAGAAGCGGTCGTAGTCGCGGCCGTCGATGCGGTCCCGGCCGAGCAGGCGCGCCCCGGACTGGGCGAGCAGCAGCGGGTTGTCCGGCCGGTCGGCGCCGAGGCGGACCAGCAGGCCGAGCCCGGCGTCCAGCGGGTCCGCCGTGTAGGAGCGCGGCGACCAGCCGGAGCGGGGGACGTGCTCGGCCTGCTCCCAGGCGGGGCCGGAGCCGGCCGGCTCCGGGGCCAGCCCGAGGCCGTCGCCGTCCCAGATGATCAGGCCGTGGTCGAGCTGGCCCGAGGCCCCGGAGACCTGGTAGCGGCCCACCCCCCGGCGGGTGCGGTAGTCCACCACCCCCTCCACCCGGATCTGCACACCGCCGCCCTCCGCCGCGGTGAGCGCCACCGCCGCCGGGCTGGCCTGGTACAGCGTCAGCCGGGACAGCGCCAGCCGGGACGCCTCGTCCATGGTCACCGCCCGTTCCTCCGGTTCGCCCCAGGCCGTCACCCCGAGGGCCGTGGCCCCGGCGACCACCACCGCGCCGACCACCCCGACGAGCAGGCCCAGCCGCGCCCTCTTCCCGATCTTCCTACGGGCCATCTGGCAGCCCTCCTCCTGGTCAGCACCGTCGTACTGGTCGTGACCGTCGTACTTGTCGTCACTGTCGTGCGAACGAGCGGCGGGCGGGCCCGTGGCATGACTCGCGCCACGGGCCCGCCCCTCCTCACCGCTTCCTACTGGTGCCGCGCCCTGCGCTTACGGGCGACGAAGACCAGCGCACCGCCGGACGCCACCAGCACCGCGCCGCCGACGATCCCCAGCGGCACCAGGGCGTTGGCCCCGGTGTTGGGCAGCTGTCCCCCGGGCGGGGGCAGCGGGTTCACCGTCGACGGGCTCGGCGACTCCGTCGGCCCCGGCGGCGTGGTCGGCTCCGGCGCGCTCGGCGAACTCGACGGGCTCGGCGGGCTCGACGAGTTGGTCGGCGTCGGGGTCGGCGTCGGGGTGGGCAGCAGCTTGTTGACCGCCGTCACCGAGACACCGTCCGCGAGGTTGTCGGAGGTCAGCGCCAGCGGACCGAACACGGTGGTGTCCGGAGCCGCGTAGCCGTCGGGCGGGCTGAGCTCCTGCCAGTAGTACGTCCCCGGCACCCCGGCGCCCTGGCAGAGGCCGTCGGCGCCGGTCGTGCAGGGCCCGCCCACCGCCGTGTCGGGCTTGTCACCGCCGGTCTGCAACCCGTCGGTGCCGTTGGTGTCGTGCCACAGCTGGAACTTCGCCCCCGCCAGCGGCTTGCCGTCCTGGTCGTGCTTGACCAGGCGCAGCGCGCCCTCCTGCTGCCGGAACCCGAAGTCGAAGGTGTGGTCGTTCTCGCCCGGCCCGCCGGTGGTCAGCGCCCGTTCGGGGAACTTCGCGCCGGGCGGCACCAGGCCCTTGGAATCGATGAAGTGGTTGTCGCCGACGTCCGCGTCGGTGGGCACCCACTGGTAGAGCGGCCCGCCCTTGGCGTAGTCCGCCGGGTTGTCGAGCCGGATCGTGTACTTGGTCCTCGGCTTGAGGCCGCCGGTGACGTCGGAGTCGTCGAAGTAGTACTCGCCGCGCTTCGTCGTCTTCGTCGTGCCGACCAGCTTGCCCGACTCGTCGTAGAGGTGGACGGTCGCGCCCTCGACGGGGCGCTGGCCCGGGTTCTGGATGCCCTTGCGCTCGGGGTCGTACCAGACCCGGTTGCCGATCTGCAACGGAGCCTGGTCGCAGAGCACCTCCAGGTCGCCCATCGAGGCGCCCTTGCCGAACGGCGCGATCACCCCGGCCGGGTTGAGCCGGAAGCCGAACTGCGGGTCCTGCTGGCCGTTCGCCCGCTGGAGGAACGACGTGCCGTACCCGAGGGCGGTGTGGTTGGGGTCGAAGGCGGAGACGGCGACGGTGCTCTCGACCTTGGAGAGCGCCATGCCGGCGAACGCCGTGTTGCGGTGGCCGCCCCAGGTCGTGTCGAAGAACCGGGTGCCCCGGGGAGCGAGCCCGCAGCCGTTGTTGGTGTCCATCACGTACGTGCCGTTCGCCCGGCAGGCCTTGTTCAGGTCACCGCCGGACATGACGACGGCGACGGAGCCCGGCGCCGGGGAGCCCGGCGCGCGGTCGCCGAAGCGGTCGCGGAAGGCCAGCAGCATCGAGCCGTCGGTCTCGAACGTGATCTCGCCCAACTCGGGTTCGGGTTGGGCGATGGTGTAGTTGCCGCACGGCCGACCGTTCTGCGTGGTCGGGTAGGTGCTCGTCCACGGGAACCAGCTCGCACCGTCGCACGGGCCCGAGCCGACGGTGGACTGGCGCGGGTAGTCCAGCGGCTGGTCCAGCACCGGCTTGGCGAACACGCCGGTGGCGAGGTCGAAGGGCAGGACCACCGCGCGCAGGTCGGTGAGCTTGCCGGTGGACTCGCCGGAGCACACTCCGCCGAGGTAGCCGGTGCCGTCCTGGAGGCCGAGGCCGAACGGACGCCAGTCCCCCGCCGCCGGGCAGCCCGGGTCGGGGATCGGGTAGGAGGCCGTCGGGCTCCCGGCGGCCGCCACGGTGGCGTTGTAGCGGTAGAGCTTGCGGTCGTTGAGGTTGACGACGAACAGGTCCTTGCCGTCGTCGGTGATCTTGATGCCGCCGAGGCTCTCCTTGCCCGGTGTGTCGAGGAAGGCGTCGTCGGTGCCGCCGCCGTGGGCCGTCGAGCCCGCGTTCGGGACGGTGGTGAACAGCGTCGTCTTCTTCTGCGCGATGTCGGTGACGTAGATCGCCCCGGCACCGCCCGGACCGTAGTCGGTGGTGCGCTTGGCCACCGCCGAGGAGAACAGCCGCCGGTCGGCCTTGTTCCAGGCGATGCCGTACAGCGTGCCGGTATCGGCGTTGGTGGCGAGGTTCGTGGCGGTCACGCCCTCGCCGTCCTGGCCGCGCGCGCTGTACGGGAAGGAGACCAGCGTGCGCTGGACCCCGCCCTCGCGGTCCATCGGCTGGCAGGCCGTGACCAGCGGGGCGTTCTTCTGGCAGTAGTCACCGGGGTTCCAGAGCCCGGTGGTGTACGCCACGTTCTTGCCGCCCGAGAGGTCGACGAACTCCTCGTTGCTGCTCAGCTGGGTCGGCGCGCCGTCCAGCCCCTGCCGGGAGGCGAACGCCGGGAACAGCACGCCCGGCTTCGGATTCACCACCTGCACCCGGTACTTGCCCCCGGACGGCTTGGCCGCCGCCGGGGCCAGGGTGACCGTCCCGTCGGCCGCCGTCACCCCCTCGATCGCCAGCCCGGCGTCATCCGTGAGCGTCACTTTCACGCCCGCGAGCCCTGGTTCCAGGGCCGGTGTCCACACTCCGCTGGTGTCCACCGCCCGGATCACCCGGACGGTCACCGTCCCGTCGCCGGGCTGTGGAAAGGCCGCCGGCGCCGTCACCAGCGCCGCAGCGGACAATCCCATCGTCAGCGCCGCGACCTGCGCGACGCACCTCGTTCGCTGCCTCGTTCTTCCCAATGTCCCGCTCTCATCATCGACGGGTTATCACACCCGGGCTGATCAGGAGTCATCAGCAGATCGGCAATCTTAGCTCTCCGCAAGGGAATTGACGAAACTTCATGTGCACGCGTGACAAGAGCGCCACACCCACTCCACCACCAGTTCGAATCTGGACCCGTTCGTCCGATACCGGCCGCCATGCTCGAAAACAGCACCTTCAGCCCGATTTCGTCCGAACAAGACGGTGGGGCGCGGGGACAGCCCAGGACGCAGGGACGGGGGTGCGGGAGCGGGCGGGGCGGGGCGAGGCGGGCCGGGGCAGCGGCCGGAGCACGCCGGCGCGCGACCCTGTCAGACCGGGCGGGTAGCGTGGCAGACGTGCCCCAGGTGTCCCGAGTCCCCCTACCCGACCTCGTCCGACTGCGGCGGGCCCGCGACCGGATGGACCGCGACTACGCCCAGCCACTGGACGTGTCGGCGCTGGCACACACCGCGCTGATGTCGCCGGGCCACTTCTCCCGCAGCTTCCGCGCCGCCTTCGGCGAGACCCCGTACGGCTACCTCATGACCCGCCGGATCGAGCGGGCCAAGGCGCTGCTGCGACGCGGCGACCTGAGCGTGACGGAGGTCTGCATGGCGGTCGGCTGCACCTCGCTGGGCTCGTTCAGCTCGCGGTTCACCCAGCTGGTCGGCGAGACCCCCAGCGCGTACCGGGCCCGGGACCACGGCCACGCCGCCGCCCTCCCGGCCTGCGTCGCCAAGGTCCACACCCGGCCGACCAGGACCGGGGAGGCCGGCGACCCCACCGGCCCGTAGCGCGGCGTTCGACCGGGCTCGGCAGGAGCTCCGACCCTAGGGGCGTGTTCAGACACGCCTCAGGGCGTGTCCTCCGGATCCGGCTCCGGGGGCAGGCCCACCTCCTCGCGGTCCTCCTCGGTGCGCTCGTCGAGCTCCTCCTCGTCGGGCCGCCGGGGCAGACCGCGCCCGTGCCCGGTGTCCGGGTCGCCTTCGACGTCCTTGTTGGACTTGTGGTGCGACATGGCGCCTCCTCACCCCCGATTCCGCCGGTACCTTCCCACTCAAACGCGCGCCCCGGGCACCCGCAAGCCGGGGCCGCGATCACGGGGCGCCCCGCCCGGCGCCTCGGGGAACGCCGCCGACTCGAACTGCGCCCGCTGGTCGGCGTCCAGCCGCAGCACGTCCACGAGCAGCCGCACCGTCTCCCGTCGGGGCCGCAGCGCCCCGCCCCGCTCCAGATTGCGCACCGCGCGAACACTCAGCGTGGCGAGGTCGGCCAGTTGCTGCTGGGTCAGGCCCCGGTGCTTCCGGTGTCCGTGCAGCATGTCGCCAAATCGCATCTTTCCCGACCTTTCCCTGTCCGCGTCAGCCGGCTGCTCTAGGGCGTGTTTCATCATTCCCGTCGGATCAGCGCGCGGCGGTGGGCGCCCGGCTGGGCGTGCCGGCGAAGCGTCCTCGTACTGGGCCGTACTTGGACGTTTCGCCGGTGCGGTCAGGCGGGATGCCCGGCGTCGCGCGCCCGGCGGGAATGATGAAACACGCCCTAGCCTTCGTAACGCGACCGGAGAACCGTCGGGTTCAACGGCCGAGCGGTGTGAAGTCCGGCTTCGGCCACCGCCCTTGACTTCCTGTCACCATCGATCGTGGGAACCCGTCGGTCCGCCGCCTCGCCCGCGTCCGGGCAGCCCCCGACCGTCGCCCCCCCCGTCACGGCTCCGCCCGCTCCGGTGCGCGTTGCAGGCGGAACGCGTCCGCGAGGACCGCCTGGGCCAGCACCCGGGCCGGGCCGCGCGCCGTGGTGCGCCCCGTGGTGAGGGCGAACTCGGTGGTACCGAGGTTGGGCAGGCCCGGCTGGTCGGGCAGCACCCGCAGGCCCGACGGGATCAGGCTGCGGGCGTGCGGCACCACCCCGAGGCCGGCCAGCGCGGCGGCCCGGACCCCGGAGAGGCTGGTGCTGGTGCAGGCGATCCGCCAGGGCCGCCCGTCACGCTCGCAGACCTCCAGGGCGCGGACCCGGGTGAAGCTGGGCGGCGGGTAGACGATCAGCGGCAGCGGCTCGGCCGGGTCCGTCCGGAAGTCCTCCGCCGCGATCCACACCAGCTTGTCCTGCCACACCAGTTGGCCCTGCGAGCCACCGCCGGGCGGGCGTTTGCCGAGCACCAGGTCGAGCCGTCCGTCGGCCAGTTGCTCGTAGAGCACGGCGCTGAGGCCGACGGTGAGTTCGAGGTCGACCTGGGGGTTGCTCCGCCGGAAGCTCCGCAGGATCTGCGGCAGCTCGGTGTGGACGAAGTCCTCCGAGGCGCCGAACCGCACCCGCCCGCGCACCTGCGTCTGCGCGAAGTAGCCGAGCGCCTGCTCGTGCGCCTCCAGGATCGTCCGGGCGAAGCCGAGCATGGCCTCGCCCTCGCTGGTGAGCTGCACGGAGTGGGTGTCGCGCAGGAAGAGCTGCCGGTCGGCGGCCGTCTCCAGCCGCCGTACGTGCTGGCTGACCGTCGACTGCCGCAGCCCCAGCCGCTGGGCGGCCCGGGTGAAGCCGCCGGTCTGGGCCACCGCGAGGAAGGACCTCAACTGCACCGGATCGAACACCTGGCCATTCTATCCGCTGATATCACGGATCATGATGACAGTGAGTGCCGCCAGCGGGATTCACAATCACCCCGGCGGACGGCAGGCTGAGGCCATCCCACCCGAACCGCCACCGCGGAGAACCATGCCTCGCCCGAACCGTCCGCTCCGCTCCCACCTGCCCCGGCGCCCCGCCCGCCTCCGGGTCGACCCGTTCATCGCCGCCCTGCTGGGCACCGTGGCAGTGGCCGCCCTGCTCCCCGCCCGCGGCGCCGCCGCACCGGCCTTCTCCGACGCCGCCACCGGCGCGGTCGCCGTCCTGTTCTTCCTCTACGGCGCCCGGCTCTCCGCCCGCGAGGCCTGGGAGGGGCTCAAGCAGTGGCGGCTGCACGGCACCGTGCTCGCGGTCACCTTCGGCCTCTTTCCCCTCCTCGGGGTGGCCGCCCACCTGCTGGTGCCGGCGGTGCTGTCGCCGCAGCTCTACCAGGGCCTGCTGTTCCTGACCCTGCTGCCCTCCACCGTGCAGTCCTCGATCGCCTTCACCTCCATCGCCCGCGGCAACACGGCCGCGGCCGTCTGCAGCGCGACCTTCTCCAGCCTCTTCGGCATCATCCTGACCCCGCTGCTCGCCGCCGTACTCCTGCACACCAAGGGCGGTGTCTCGCCGGGCACCGTGCTGGAGATCGCCGAGCAACTCCTCCTCCCCTTCGCCGCCGGCCAGGTGCTGCGCCGCTGGATCGCCGCCTGGATGGCCCGCCACCGCGCCGTCCTCGGCCTGGTCGACCGCGGCTCGATCCTGCTGGTCGTCTACAGCGCCTTCAGCGCCGCCGTGGTGGGCGGGGTGTGGGGCGCCCTCTCCCTGCCCCGGCTGGCGGCCCTGCTGGGGGCGGAGGCGGCGCTGCTGGCGCTGGTCCTGACCACGACGCTGCTGGTCGGCCGCCGGCTCGGGTTCGGCCGGGGCGACCTGGTCGCGATCGTCTTCTGCGGCTCCAAGAAGAGCCTGGCCAGCGGCGTCCCGATGGCCACCGTCCTCTTCCCGGGCCCGGCGGCCGGGCTGATGGTGCTGCCGCTGATGCTCTTCCACCAGCTGCAACTGATGGTCTGCGCCGTCCTGGCCCGCCGCTGGGGCGCGCAGGCCGAGAGCGCCGGGGCCACGGCGCAGCCGGCGGCCGCACCGGCCCTCGACCACGCGGCCTGACGGGCTCCGCGCGCCCTCAGAGGCCGACGACGTCGACGGCCTGCGGGCCCTTACGGCCCTGCGCGATCTGGAACTCGACCCGCTGCCCCTCCTCCAGGGTCCGGTACCCGAGCCCGACGATGGACGAGAAGTGGACGAAGAGGTCCGGACCGGGGACGTCCGGCACGATGAACCCGAACCCCTTCTCGGCGTTGAACCACTTCACCGTGCCGAAGTTGATCAAGGCGCGCCGGCCCTCCACTGCCCGGTCCTCCACCGCCCGCCCGGCCACCGCCTGCCCCGTGTCCGCCCGCCCCGTGTCCGCCCGCCCGGTGTCCGCCCACGCCGGGGCGCAGACCGCCGCCAGGGCGCCGAGGGCGACGGCCGACGCGCACACCATGGCCGCCACGCGGCCGCGCACAAGGACGAGAGGGGACATCACAAGCCTCCTGGCGGGAGAAGGACCGGGCCGTTCAGCAGGGGCACGCGCGACTGATCGCGTACTCACGGTGTCCGCCGATGCCCCGTCCCGCAAGCCCGGACGACCGACCGGGCGGTCTTCCGTCCCGGCCGCCCTCAGGTCCGCGAGGCCGGGCCCCGGTTCTGGACCATTCGAGGCGCATCGGCGGGGTTCCCAGGATGGCGACGGCCGGGAACCGTCGCGCCGTGTCACCGTCGCCCTTCGACGTCGCCCTTCGACGCCCTTCGGCCCGCCTCGCCCCGCGTGCGGGCCGCCCCCTCCGGTCCGACGAAAGAAAGGGAACCCACGTGTCCGTACGCCGAAGCGTTGTGACCGTGTCCGCCGTCCTCGCCGCGCTGTCCACCGGCGTGACCCCGGCCGCCGACGCCGCCCCGACGGCCGCCGCGGAAATCCTGAACTGCACCGTGAACGCCGCCGTCAACTTCAGCCCGCCGCTCTCGGCCGGCCCAGAGGCCACCACCGTGGCGATCGGCGGGACGGCGAGCAGGTGCAAGGACTCGCTGGACGGCCCGACGGCCGTGACGGGCGGCACCGTCACCGCAACGCTCAGGTTCGGCGCGATCAGCTGCAGCCCGGCGACGCCGCCGGCACTGGCACCGGGCTCCTCGGCGACCTTCACCTGGAACCTGCAGGACGGCACGCAGGCGAGCAGCACCGTCACCGACATCGCCATCGTCGAGGTCGACGGCTCCGGGAGCCTCACCGGCACCGTCACCGCCTCCTCCACCCGCCTGGCCGGGGAGAAGCTGTCCGCGCTCGTGGACGTCACCAGCGACCAGCCGCTCGTGGACAACTGCGTCGACGTCCTACTCGGAACCGGCCGGCCCATCGCCGACTCGACCCTGACCGCCGACCTCTCCTTCAGCTGACACCAGACCGTCCCGATGCGCGCCGGGCCCACCCCCGCAGGTGGCGGACCCGGCGCGCATCAGCGCAACCACGGTACGGCGGCATGGGGTGGATCGCGTCGCCGAGCAGCGTCACCCGGCGCACGCCCCGGGGGCACGAAGGTCCTCCGCGCTCCACGGGGCCGGTACGCGCACCAGTGAGCGTCGTTCACGCCGATGGCGGCGGCCACCGCCCGGGCAGGAGCTCCTCCGGGCGCGACCGATCGGCGCCCTCCCGTGAGCCGGTCGGCGCGAGCACGTCCCCACGTGCGGAGGAATCGTGACCAGGTGCTGCATCGTCCAACTGCCCTTCCCGTCCACCCGCGACCCCGATGACCGGCTGTCCGCCTACTACCAGGACTACGACCGCCGCTTCCGCGCCTTCCTCCCGGAGTACTTCATCCCGTCCGACGGGCTCTGGGAGATTCCGCTCTGGGTCGCGCACCTGACCGCCCTGCTGGACAGCACCGCGATCGACTCCTGCTTCGTCGACCTGTCCCGCACCCCTGCCGACAGCGAGGCCTGCGGCGCCCCGATCCTGGCGGCGACGGCACCCGGCGATCTCGTCCTGTTCTCGCCGCTGGCCCAGAACTTCCGGCTCGCCCTGGACCTCGCGGGCGAACTGGAACGCGCCGGGCGGCGCGTCGTCCTGGGCGGGAACATGGCCCCGCTGGCGCCCGAGGGCTCCGTGCACGCCGTGCACCGCGGGCAGCTCGACACCGGTTTCGCGGCCGTCCTGGTCGAGTTGGCCTCGGGGCGGGGCGGCCGCACGGAGAAGCGGGCCGCCCTCGGGTTGGTGGCCGAGCCCATCACCTGGGCACCGGACTACCGCCATCTGGACGGCTACAGCGGCAAGGTGCCGATGCTGCGGCTCAACGCCAGCCACGGCTGCCTGTACAAGTGCGCCTTCTGCGGGGACGCCTGGAGCAAGCAGCTCACCCTGGTGGGGAGCAGCGCCCTCCGCGCCGAAGTGGACCAGCTCGCCGACCGCTTCCCGGACACCCGGCTCGTCTACGTCGGCGACAAGACCTTCGGGCAGTCGCGGGAGGCGGTCCGCAACCTACTGGAGGTGTTCCGCGACCGCCCCGGCTACAAGTTCATCGTGCAGACCCACGTCCTCCAGGTGAAGGAGTGGGTCATCGAGGCGATGCTCGAACTCGGCGTCGTGGCGGTCGAGCTGGGCTTCGAGTCGGCCGACTCCCAGATGCTCAAACGGCTCGGCAAGCTGTCCCGCGGACTCGACGACTACACCGAACGGATCCACGCGCTGAGCGACGCCGGCCTGAAGGTGGTCCTCAACATGATGGGCGGACTGGACGAGGAGACCGAGGAGTCCCACGCGCAGACCGTCCGGTGGCTGGAGGCGAACCGCCGGGCCCTGTGGCTCTTCAACCTCTACAACTTCGTCCCCTACCCGCTCACCCCCGACTTCCAGCGCCTGCGCGAGCGCATCTTCACCTGGGACTTCGCGCAGTGGCGGGAGGACGCCCCGGTGGTCTACCGGCCCAGCCACCTGACTCCGGAGCGCAGCTGGGAGCTCTTCCAGGAGAAGATCGCCGCCGCCCACCGCATCGTCCGCGCCCCCGCGCCGGCCCTCCCCGGCCATTCCGACCGCTCCGGCCACCCCGACCGCTCCGCAAGGGAGACCGCATGAACCAGCCCCCGTACCAGCTGCCCCACCAACCCCTCAGCCGACTCCCCTCCCAACTCCCCGACTTCGAGGCGCTCCACCGCAGCGTCAAACCCGAGGAGTTCGAGACCGACCCGCTGCCCGGGTGGGCCGGCCTCGCCACCCTGTTCGGTGCCCCCGCCGCGGACCGGGCGCAGGTCGACGTCGGGGAGGACGGCTGGGTGGCGGCCGGTGTCCCGTACGACGCGACCGCCAGCTCCCGTCCGGGCGCGGCCGAAGGGCCGCGCGCGATCCGGCAGGCGAGCCTGGTGTTCTCCAGCTACCTCACCAGCCTGGGCCAGTGGAAGATGCTGGACACCCGCAGCGGCCGGACGTTCCGCTACCGCGCCCCGCGCGTGGCCGACGCGGGGGACCTGCACATCTACCCGACCGACACCATCCGCACCTTCCAGGCGGTCGCCGCCGGGAGCCGGCGGCTGAGCGGATCGGCGCCGCGCCTGGTCTTCCTCAACGGGGACCACTCGACCACCTTCCCCACCTTCGCGGGCTTCCGCGCCGGCCGGCTGGACCGGGGCGCGCGGCGGGTGGGATTCATCAACATCGACCACCACTTCGACTTCGGGAACTGGAGCACCCTGCACGGGCCGCTCTACCACGGGTCGAACTCCCGCCGGATCAGCGAGCTCCCGGGGATGCACCCCGAGGACATCGCCTTCGTGGGCGTCGGCGACGTGACCAGGTACGACCAGTTCCGCGGCCTGCTCGACCGGGGCTTCCACGTGGTGCCCGGATCGCAGATCCTGCGCCAGGGCGCGGCCGCGGCCCTGCGCCCGCTCGTCGAGCAGCTCGGCGAGCGCTGCGACACCGTGTACGTGTCGCTCGACATCGACGTCCTCGACAGCGCCGTGGCGACCGGCACCGGCCACGTGACCATGGGCGGCATCGACACCGGACACCTCCTGGACGTCTACGAGGAGTTGCGCGCCCTGCCCGTGGAGGCCGTGGACATCGCGGAGGTGGCCCCCCGCTACGACCCCTCCGGCAGCACCGCGCAGCTCGCCGCCCGGCTGCTGTTCGAGTTCCTCTTCCGCAGCGAGAGCGCCGCACCCGACCTGGCCCCCTGGACCGACCTTCGCCAGGAGCCGTGATCCGTCCCGTCCCCTTTCAGCGCCTGGTCACGGCATCGAGTAGCGCCCGGTGTCCACCCGCCGCCCCAACGCCAGGTACCCCGCCGCGGCCACCGTGCCGAGGACCGCGCAGCACCCCCAGAGGGCGCCCCGGCCGGCGTGGTCCAGCAGCAGCCCGCCGGCGACCGGCCCGAGGAAGGAGGCCGCCGACCAGGCCAGCGAGTTGACCCCCTGGTAGCGCCCGCGGGTGCTCGTCGCCGAGAGCTCGCTCACCAGGCTCATGCTCGTGGGTGCCTGAATCATCTCGCCGAGCGTCCAGACCCCCACGGTGGCGGCGTAGTAGAGGGCGGAGGAGCCCGCGAACGCGGTGAGGCCGAAGCCCGACCCGGTGAGCAGCGCGCTGACCAGCAGCAGCATCCCCCGGTGCTGTCCCTTCGTCAGGCGGGTCACCGGGATCTGCAACAGGACGATCAGCAGGCCGTTGATCCCGATCACCACTCCGTACTGCGTGCTGGTCAACCCGGCCTTGCCCATGTCCACGGCGAGCGTCGTGTTGCCCTGCTGGAGCATCAGCCCGAAGGCGAAGGTCAGCCCGACCAGCGCCATGAAGCGCCGGTCCCGGAAGACCGTGCCCAGCCCGGCGCTCGGCCCACTCCCCGCTCCTTCCCCCGCTCCTTCCCCCGCTCCTTCCCCCGGCCCTTCCCCCAGCCCGGCGGCGTCCCGCTGCGGCTCGACGGGCCGGGTCTCCGGGACCCTGACGAAGACCACCACGGCGCAGAGCAGCGTGGACAGGGCGTCCACGAGGAACAGCACCCGGTAGTCGTGGGCGGCGACCAGCCCGGCCAGCGCGGCCGATACGCCGAACCCGATGTTGATCGCCCAGTAGTTCAGCGCGAAGGCACGGGCCCGGTCGGCGGCCGGCACCAGGTCCGCGATGATCGCGGACGTCGCCGGACGGGAGGCGTAACTGCTCAGACCGACCAGGAACGCCGTCGAGGCGATCGCCAACTGCCCGTCGGCGAAACCCAGGGCCGCCGTGGTGAGCGCGGTGAGCAGCTGGGCGGCCAGCAGGGTGGGCCGCCGGCCGATCCGGTCCGCCAGCACACCGCCGACCAGCGCGGCGATCGCCGAGCCGAGGCCGATGAGCGAGGCGACCACCCCCGCGTACGAGGCCGAATAGCCACGGTCCGCGGTGAGGTAGAGCGCCAGGAACGTGACCACACCGCCGAGCCGGTTGACCAGGGTCGCGGCCCAGAGCCACCAGAAGGCACCCGGGAGCCCGCCGAGCGACTCGGCGACCGAACGGTGGAACCGGACGATCGGACCGGCAGGGGCAGAAGCGGTCATGGGGCGGCTCCCGAGCGACGAACGCCCGTCAGACGGTGGCGACACCCGCCGGAACAACCACGCACCGAGACGGGGACCCAGGCGGCCAGGCCACCCGAACCGGCCCCATCCTGCCCTGCCCGAGCCACCCCCGCACGTCTCGGCGAGTCGCTCGATTCCCGCCCGCCCCACCGACCCGAACGTCGCAGCGCCCCGCCCGCCCCGGGGACTACTCCGCGCCGGGCGCCGCGTGATGGATCTCGGTGATCCTCGCGGCCGCGTCGAACCCGAGGACCGGGTCGGGGCGGTCGGAGAGCAGGCTCTCGTACAGCGGCCGGTAATGGGCCACCTTCCGGGCCGTCCGACCGTCCGTCCCGAAGGCGGCGAGCAGGTCGCCGTCCCGGGCTGCGAAGCCGGTCATGGAGGTGTGGTCGATCCACACCTCCACACCCGCCCGGCCGAGGACCAGGCTGCTCTCCTTGCTGCTGGAGCCCGTGAGCCAGCTGCTGCGCAGACGTGCGGTACCCGACTCGCCCCGGGACCGGTACTCGGCGGTGCACCACGCGCTGGCGCCGCCGTCCAGCTGCCGGGCGGAGGTGAGCGCCGTGAGGTCGACCAGGCGGGTGAGCAGGCTGAGCTGGTTCACCCCGGAGTCCATCCAGCTGGAGCCGTAGGACTCGTAGGCACCGGCGCCCTTGAGGACGTAGGGATCGTAGAACGCGGAGGTGACGGCCGTGACGGGCCCCCACTCGGGGTGCTCGGCGAGCAGTTCCGCCGCCCAGCCGACCTCCGGCGAGAAGGCGAAGTGGTGCGCGGTGAACAACCGGCCCCGCACGTCGACCGCTTCGTCCAGCGCGCGAAGCCGCCCGAGCGAGGCGAGGTCGTGGACGAGGGGTTTCTCGACCAGCACCTTGGCCGTGGAGAGCCGGAGAGCCTGGGCCGCCAGCTCCGCGTGCGTGTGCGTGGGAGTGGCGAGCACGAGCAGATCGGGTCGGTGCTCCGCGAGCGCGTCGTCCAGGCCGGCGTAGTGACGCGGGGTGGTTCCACGGAACGAGGGCGGTTCCGGCCGGTTCGGATCGACCGTGAACTCGACCAGCACATCGTCCCGTTCGGCCAGAACCGCGAGATGGGTCTGCGCGATGGTGCCGACGCCGACAAGGCCGACGCTTACGAGGTCAGTCATCAGACTCTGCTTTCTCCGGACGACTCGGCCCAGGTGCGGGGGCCGGGGAGCGTCATCGGCGTGTCACCACCGCTGCCCAGCGGCCCAACGACGCGACGGGGCCGTCCACCCAGCCGACGGCGGGCAGGTGCTCCGAGGCGGCGAGGGAGCCGTCGATCCAGGAGGTCGCGATGGGAACCCAGTAGGTGTTGCCGCCGGACGTACGGGTGCGCGCATCGAGCTCGGATCGCGTGCGACGAGCACCCTCGTGGTCACCGGCGAGCACGCCGAGGAGGATATCGGCCACGTCCGCCAGGTTGTGGCCGCCCCGGTAGGCGATCCCGTCCGCAAGGTGCCGGGTGTCTCCCACCGCGGACCGGGCAGCGTCGACGTCGCCGGCCATGGCGTGGGCCACCGCCTCGGCGGACCGGAGCTTGACCAGTTCGACGGGGTTGGGCACCAGGTCGAGCAGTTCCCGGGCCCGGCCCGCCGCGTCGGCGACGGCTGCCGTGTCCCCGGACCAACAGGCGGTCTGCGCCAGGTTGGCGAGTGCCTTCGCCTCTGCGGCGGCCAGTCCCTCGCGCCTCGCCAGGTCGATCGCCTCGTGGTAGACGGAAGTCGCTTCCTCGAAGCGGGCGTTGACCCGCCAGATGTGCCCGGTCAGCCGGAGCCGTTCGCCTTCGTCCTCCGGGCCACGGACCGGTTGTTCGTACAGGGAGGCGAGAGCGGCCGCGAACCGCCCGTTGAGGTAGTCGAAGTCGCTGAGCCAGTAGCGGGCGGCCGCGTCGAACTCGCCCCCCACCAAGCCCCGGTAGATCTCCGCGGCCTGCGTGTAGTCGCCGTGGTTGCGCAGGGCGTGGGCGAGGTGGATGCGGACCAGCTGTACCGTCCGGCCACCGTGCCGCACGCCTCCGGCCGCGCCGCCGAGCACCTCGATCGCCTCCTCGACGCGGCCGGTCCGGCGGAGCTGGACTCCTCGGATGGCGGCCCGGATCGCCCGGTACTCGGGGAGGCCCACCGGGCCGCCGGTAAGACCGGCGCCGAGCTCCGACCACTGGCCGGCCTCGACGAGTCGCTGGGTGGCCAGCGTCATCCAGTCGTCGAAGACACCGTGCTCGGCAGAGAGTTTGAGCCCGGTTTCGAGGGCTTGCGCCGTCGCCACCCGCCCGCCGGAGGGGCCCAGGCGTTCGCCCAGCCAGCTCAGCAGCCGGGCGGCGACCTCACTGCGGTCGCGATCCGACCAGCCGTCCGGAAGCGTCCGGTCCGCCTCGCCGATGGCCTGCCGCAACGCCACGTGCAACGCGTACGGGAACGCATAGGCGTCGTCGTGTGTCAGGAACGGTCGGCGAAGGAACCGTGCCACGCTCCCGTCGGAGACTCCGGGTTGACCGGCGCGCAGCAGCTCTGCGCCCACCCGGTCGGTGAGCGCCGCTGTTCGGACCAGGTCGCGTTCCTCCCGGGGGAGGTCCCTGATCGACCGGGTCGCGACGGCTGTGAACGAGCCGCCGAAGTCCGCCACGGAGGGTTGCCCGCCGCGTGCCAGCAAGGCGGCGCAGTGGGAGACCGACAGGTCCAGGTACAAGGGAAGCCCCTGGCCGCCGGAGATGACGCGTTCCCGGATCTCCGCCGACATCGCGGGCTCACCGCCCCGGACGAGGGCCTCACGGAGATAGCTGTCCGCGTCGGAGTCCGACAGGTACCCCACGAGGTGCTGCCGTGGTTCGGCCGTGTCGTTGCTGAAGTGCAGCTGGGGCCAGCACTCCGGGCCGGTGAAATCCAGCTCGCCGCCCGCGCCCGAGTCGGCCCAGTCGATCCGGTTCCGGCCGGTGATGACGAACAGCACGTTCGGCATCAGATAGGCGCAGCGCTGGACGAACCGTTCCACTGCGCGGTCGGCCTGGCCGTTGACCACCTCGAAGGTGTCGAGGAAGACGCACACCCGGGGCCGCCGGCCCGCCCGACCGCCCCAGGGTTGCCGTTCCAAGTCCCAGGCCAGCAGGTACGGGAAGTACGAGAGCGTCTCGTAGTCGGCGTCCGCCTCGACCAGTTCGGCGAACAGGTCGCAGTCGGCCAGCAACCGGCCCTCCCGCACCCGGTCCCGGACGGCGCGGTACGTGACGAGCGCGGCCCGGTGGGCCAGTCCGGTCAGACCTCCCAGACCACCCGGGTCGACCTGCTTCACGGCCTCCGCGATCTGGTCACCCAGCGCGATGCTCCGCGAGGCGCGCCGCAGCGCCGGCGAGGCGTCCAGGAACTCCTGCAAGGCCTCGCCGGGGTGAGCGCGAGCCCAGTAGGAGGCCAGTGCCAGATCGAAGGCCGGCCAACGGCTCCCCAACTGCCCCAGGGCGGCCCTCAGACGCAGCAACAGGCTCTCGATGTCGCCGGCGCCCTCCTCCGAGAGATCGATCCGCACGGTCACCACGTCGTCGCGCTCCTTCTCCCGCGCTTCGGCGAGGAGGCGGCGCTCCAACTCGTGGGAGAGCGTCGTCTTGCCTATGCCACCCACGCCGTAGAAGGTCAGCACATTGCGGCGGCCCTGCCCGCGGTCCACGACCGGCGAGACCTCGGCCTCGTCCAGCATCCGGTGGAGCTCGTCGACCGACCGGGCGAACGCGGCCACTTCGTCGACCCGGTTGGTGAAGACCTGCTGAGCCGTGACGGTGGACGAAAGGCCGCTCATGAATGCAGCCCTCAGGTTCACCCGTGCCATGCGGCCTCCTGGCGTGCGTCGAGCCCCGGTCGGTTCGGCGGCATCTCCCGCAGCAGGATGCCGTGCTGAAATCTTGTCAGTGATTGATGCGGCGCCACAATCTCGCCCATGGGGTTTTCAGGCGGCCGACCCCGTGCGCTCCTCGGCCACGACGATGGGGCGCGGCGGGGCCTCGGGTAGGCTCCCCGAGCATGTCTCAACCTGCGTGGCGTGCCGCATCCGCCGACTGGTCGATCCGCCGGGGTACGGCGTCGAAGAGTTACGGCACGTCAAGGAGCCTGATACCGGCGCCGGATGCCGTACGCATCGGACTGCATCGTGGCGCCCGCACCCTCGGAATGGGACCGTCCGATTCTGGCAGGAGTGCCTTCCCCGGGTGTGCAGCCCGATGACCACGCTGACCACGCTGACCGTGGAGGAGACCGTCACGCCGCCGCTGCGGCTCGCGGGCGGGCTGCGCCGGCCCGCCTCGGGGCAGGTCGCGGCGCGCATGACGCACCTGGGCGCGTGGTGATCCGCCGCATCCGGAGGCTGGTCCGCCTCGTGGTGCCGGACCGCAGGGACCTGTCGCTGGCGTGGAGCACGATCAAGGGGCGCAGGGGCGGCTTCGTCGGCTCCTTCGTCGCGATCGCCGCGGGCTCGGCGGTGATCACCGCCTGCGGGATCCTGCTGATGTCGGGGCTCAGCACCGGGGTGGCCCCCGAGCGCTACTCGGGCGCGGCGGTGGTCCTCGGCGCGGAGCAGTCGTACTGGCTGGACGAGAGCTCCGAGGTCCGCTACAGCGAGCGCGTGACGCTGCCCGCCGACAAGGTCGCCGCCGTCGCCGCCGTGCCCGGTGTCCGGTCCGCCGTCGGCGATGTCGACGTCGAGGTCGGCGTGCTGGCCCCGGACGGCCGCGCGGTGGGCGGCCCGGACGGCTTCCCCGTGGTCGGGCACGGCTGGTCCGCCGCGGTGCTCGGGCCGTTCGCGGTGCGTGCGGGCAGCGCGCCCGCCGGGCCCGACGAGGTCGTACTCGACGCCGGCCTCGCCGCGCGCGCCCACGTGTCGCCCGGCGCGACGGTGCGGCTCGTGGTCGGCTCGGTCGCGTCGTCGTACCGCGTAGTGGGCGTCGCCGCGCCGGAGGGGGGCGGGTTGGGCCGCCAGTCCGCGGTGTTCTTCACCGACGGCCGGGCGGCCGAGCTGTCCGGCCGTCCGGACCGGGTGGACGCGATCGGTGTGCGGGCCGGGCCCGACGTCACCCCGGAGCAACTGGCCGGCAGGATCACGGCCGCCGTGCCGGGCGTGGTGGCCCACACCGGCGCGGAGCGCGGCGATGTGGAGTTCTTGGACGTGGGCGACGCCCGCAGCCTGGTGGTCGAGACGTCGGCGTCGTTCGGCGGCACCATGGTGCTGATCGTGGTGTTCGTGGTGGCGAGCACCCTCGCACTGTCGGTGCAGCAGCGCAGGCGCGAACTGGCCCTGCTGCGCGCCATCGGCGCGACGCCCCGGCAGATCCACCGGATGATCGGCGCCGAGATGACCCTGGTGTCGTTGGCGGGCGCCCTGGTCGGCGCGATCCCCGGCGTCGTCGTCGCGTTCGTGATGCGCGGCGCGTTCGTCCTCGCGGGCACGATGCCCGCGGACTTCCGAATGGACGTGGGGTGGCTGCCCTTCGTCGCCTCGCTGGCGCTGTGCATGACCAGCGCCCGGCTCGGCGGCTGGCTGGTCGCGCGCCGGGTGTCCGGGACCAGCCCGGTCGAGGCGCTCGGGGACGCCGCCGTCGAGCCCGGGAGGATCGGCCGGGTCCGGTTGGCCGTCGGTTTCCTGCTGATCCCGCTCGGGCTGTTGCTGACCTCGGGCCGGGTGGCGGTGTCGGGCGACTCTGCCGCCGACACCGCGGCGAGCGCGGTCCTGCTGTTCGTCGTGGCGCTGGGCTGTGTCGGCCCGCTGCTGGTCAGAGGCGCCGTCGTGCTGTTCGGCTCGCGCCTGAACCGGCAGTCCACGGCCCCCGGCTTCCTCGCCCAGGCCAACGCGCGGGCCCATGCGCGGCGGCTCGGTTCGGCCGTCACCCCGCTGGCCATGGGCGTGACCTTGGCCGCCGTGCAGGTGTTCGGCGCCTCCACGACGGTCGCGGCGTCGCGGGACCAACTCGACGCCGGCCTGCGGGCCGATCACGTGCTGACCTCGTCGTCCGGCGCCGGGGTGTCCCCGGAGGTCGTGGACGCCGTGCGCGGCGTGCCCGGCGCCGCCGTGGCGACGCCGGTGGCACGGATGCGGGTGCTGCTGACGTTCCCGTCCGAGGACAGCACCGCGACCAAGGTCTTCGCCGCCCAGGGCGTCGCGCCCGAACGGCTCTCCGAGACCATGGACCTCCGGGTGGTCGACGGCGACACCGCGGAACTGCGCGGCGAGACGGTGGCGTTGAGCCGGGTCGTCGCGGACACCGTCCATGCGCGGCGCGGTGGGACGGTCGACCTGCGGCTCGGTGACGGCACGGCGATCAGGCCGCGGGTGGTGGCGGTCTACGAGCGGGGCCTGGGCTTCGGGGACGTCACCCTGCCCAACGACCTCGTCGTCGCGCACAGCACCGCGCGGGTCGACACCGCCGTGCTGATCAGGTCCGCGGACGGGACCGACCCGAAGGCGCTCGCCGACGCGCTGCGCGACGCCGTCGGGCGCTACCCGACGGTCCAGGTGGGCGGCCAGGAGGCGTTCAAGGGCGCGCCCGGGGGCGACGGTTCGGGTGGCTGGGCGCTCAACCTCCTGTTCCAGACCGTGCTGTTGGGCTACATCGCCATCGCCGTGGTGAACACCCTGGTGATGGCGACGGCGGCGCGGGTGCGCGAGTTCGCGATGCTGCGACTCATCGGCGCCAACCGGGCCCAGGTCCGCGCGATGATGAACGGCGAAGCCAGGATCGTGGTCTTCTCGGCGCTGCTGTTCGGTCTGTTGGCGACGATCCCGCCGCTGGTCGGCATCAGCCTCGGGCTGACGAGGTCACCCGTTCCCAGCGTCTCCCCCGTCGGCCTCGTCGCGATCGTGGCGGCCACCGTCGCGCTCTCCTGGGGTTCGATCGCGATGGCCACCCGGGCCGCCCTGCGGCCGGCGCCGGTCGACGCGATCGGCGGGCGCGAGTGAGCCGCCCTGCGAGCGGCTGATGCCGCCCGCGGGGCAGGACTGACAACGGCTCCTGCGGCCTGCGGAGTTGGGCCGGCGGTGAGTGGTTCGCCCGGCGGCCGGAATGCCGATGTACGGGGCTTGAACATCCGGGCTTCGAAGCTGCCAGACTGGAAGCTGCCGGACTGGGAGCTGCCGGACTGGGAGCACGGCTCAGGGGCGGATGGCGACGGCCCCATAACAGGAGGCCGCCGCGTCGGTGATGTGCTCGGTGTCGTCCGCAGGCGCCGGGTGCCAGCGCGGAGTGGCGGCGACGCCCGGCTCCATGAGGTTCCACCCGGTGAAGAACTGCGCGAACTCGTCGCGGGTGCAGGCGGCGACGGGGGTTCCTGCGGCGGTGTAGACCTGGATGAGCCGAGCGGTCTCCTCGGCGGCGAAGTCCTGCGTGAAGTGGCTGATCACCAGCGCGGAACCGTTGGGCAGTTGTGCCTTGAGGCCTTCGGTGATCCGCTGGGCCTCGAACGGCACGAAGTGCAGCAGGGCGTTCATGCTGAGCGCTATCGGCTGGGTGAAGTCCAGGATCGCCCGGGCCGAGTCCAACAGGTCTGCGGGCTCACGCACATCGGCCTGCACGTAGGCGGTGACGCCCTGTTCGGTGCCGTGCAGAAGCGCCTTGGCGTGGAGGAGCACGATCGGGTCGTTGTCGGCGTAGACGACCTTGGCGTCCGGTGCGACCGACTGCGCGACCTCGTGCAGGTTCGGCGAGGTGGGGATCCCGGTGCCGATGTCGAGGAACTGCCGGATGCCGGCCTCGGCGAGCAGGTGCGTCGACCGGCGCATGAAGGCGCGGTTGGCGCGCGCGGCGGAGCGGGCGTAGGGGAAGACCGCCAGGGCCCGGCCGGCGGCCTCACGGTCGGCGGGGAAGTTCGTCGTGCCGCCGAGGTAGTAGTCGTACATCCGCGCGGAGTGCGCCAGGTGTATGTCGAGGTTGACCTCTACGTCGTCGGTCCCGGCGGTGCCGTCCGTCATGCGTTCCCCCTGAGTCATGCGTTCCCCCTGATGCATCATCGACTCGCCCTGTGCAGGACAGGACCGATCCGCGCCCGCGCCACCGTGGCGAGCGGTGGCGAACCCTGGCGCGGCCCCTTCCACTATGCCCACACGCCCGAACGGCCAATCAAGGGCCGTTGCCGGTGACGACGCGACCGTGCAGCAGGACGACCGAATCAGAGCATGTAGTGACCCACTCTGACCATGTTCGAGCACGGTATCTCCATCATCCGCCGCGCCTTGTGTCTGATCTCGAAACACCTTGCTGCGGCTTAACATCTCGGCATCCAATCCGCCTTAATGTTCCTACCAGGGAAGCGAGTTCCCGCTGTGACCGCCGTACGGCCATGGGGTTCCACCACGGTCGGCGGCCCGCACCGGACGGCAGCCGACAGGCGTGCCGCAGGGGAGGAATGGGACGTGACCGAGAGCGACTGGGTGGTCGGAGGCCGGGACCGCCTGACGTTCGACGCGTTCTGCGACACGCACGAGGGGGCGTGGAGCGGGTTCGCCCGCGCGCGCCTTCGCGACGACGACGCCGCACACAGAGCGGTGGAGATCGCGAAGGTCCGCGTGTGGAAGGAGTGGCCGCGCATCCTGCGCGAGCAGATCCCGCCGTTCCACGCCTGGACGATCCTCAAGGAGGAGATCGGCGCCGCCTTGGCGGAACTGATGATGAACGGCGAGCCGCTGCCCACCCAGGCGAGCGTCCCCGGGTGGGTCTACGCGGTGCGGATCGCCGCCGAGCGGGCGCAGCACCTGATGGAGACCGAGGGCAGCCACGAGCAACTGTACGTCGCGATCCGGAGGTTGTCCGAACGGCGGCACGACGTGATCGTGCTGCGGTACCTCCTCGACCTGCCGGACGAGCAGATCGCCGACTGCCTGGGGACGACCGAGGCCAACGTCCGTTCGACCGCGAGCCAGGCCCTCGACCGCCTGGCCGCGGCGCTCGGCGGCCGACGCGGGGAGAGCCGGTGAGCACCGAACACGACCGGGCCCTGCACCCGAACATGGCCGGCATCCACGTGCCCACCCGGGCCCCGCGGCCGCAGCCGGGGGGTACGGGCGTCTCCTGGGAGCGGCTGCTGACCGCCCCGAGTCCGCTGTCCTCCGAGCACAGGCAGGCGGCCCACGAACTCGACCTCGCCGCGTCCCTGGTCCTCTCGATGCCGTCCGCCGCGGCCTCCCTGGGCCTCCTCGTCAACGGCGCGCAGATCCACCCCGAGGGCGCCCTCGTCCTCGGCGCGCTGCTGTACGTCGCGGGCCATCGCGACGGCGCCCAGTTCTGGTGGCAGTTCGCGGCCGGCGGCGGTTCCTACACCTCCGCATCGTTCCTGAGCCTGCTGCACCGCAGCCTCGGGGAGTTCCTGGACGCGGAAGTCTGGCGCCAACAGGCCGAAGCACTGGCCACCAAACCCCGCCCGCCACAGCGCGTCCTGAGCACTCCTCACGCCCTGCTGCCGACCCAGGTGCTCACCGACATCCTCGCCCGGTGCCACTACGGCCTCGACGTGAAACTGCCCCCCCGCCTCGCGGCCGTCATCCACCAACTCCCCGTCGCCGGCGACGACCCCGAGTACGGCGAACTCCCCCAGGTGAGCAGCACCCTCGTCCGCGACCTCACCGACGAACGCTAGCGACCGCACGAACCCCCGCCTCCCCCAGGGGCCGACGGGAAAAGGCCCCCGGCCGGCACGGCACGAGCAGTGCCGGCCACGGCGCCCAGACCGGACCCGGCGGCCGTTGAACCGGATCGACGCAGGACGCCGACGGGGTGCTCGACGAGGCACCCGGGTACCTCGTCGAGCACCTGGCCGATCCGGTCGAGGTGCCGATCGCGGACGACATCACCAGGCCTCGGTACCGGTCTTGATGCAGCCCTCCTCAAGGGCCTCCGCCACTGGTTCTCGCACAGGGTTCACCCGGCCCACTACCTCCTGAGTCGAAAGATGTTCGGCTACCGCTGCGACCTCCGCAGCATGACGGCGGGGCACTGCGGGTGCGGGGGCTGCCGGGGAAGGGGATCCTGGTCCAGTGTTCGGCCGCCGTGCCGGTGGAGGTGGCGTCCGGCATGGCCCGTAATGCGTCGGCAGCTCCTTCGGCGGGTGGCGAGTGGGCCGGGGTGAGGACGAGCAGGAGGGCGTCGGGGGCTTCGACGAGGCTGAGCCATCCCTCTTCGCGCTCGAAGCCGCGCAGCTCGAAGCCGTGCAGGTCGAAGCCGTGCAGCAGGTCCTCGACGGCTTCGTCGAGCGCCTGCGCGGTGACGGGCGTGCGCCAGTGGGCGACGGTCGCCCGGGCGAAGTCGCGGGCCGCCGTGGCGGCGTCCGGGGTGCCGGGCAGGCGTCGGGCCGCCGCCCTGGGCACCCCCAGTCCCAGGGCCAGGTCGCGGTCGAAGCGCGGGTGGGCGTGGTCCTGGGGCCCGATCACGGGTGTCCTCCGGTGCTGGGGTGCGGCGGGTGTCTGCGCAACGTTTCCCGCCCGTCACGGGCCGCAACCGCCCCGGGGGTGGTACGGCGAGGCCCGAAAAACGACACCCGTTTGGAGGACACCGCGTTCGAATCGGCTGCCGCTAGCATTCCCGAGCCGGGCATTTGCAATTGCAAATGGGATTGCAAACGGCCTCGGCCGTCCGCATGTCCGTGCGATGGGAAGGGGAAGAATCGAATGACTGTCGAAATGCCGGAGAACGGGGTCCGCGCCGATTCGCTGGACGTGGAATGGGTGAAGAGCCCGAGCAGTCGCGAGGTGGGGAACTGCATCGAAGTCGGACCGCTGCCGGACGGCGCCGTCGCCTTCCGCAACTCCCGCGACAAGGAAGGGCCCGCCCTGGTCTTCAACCGCGGCGAGGCCGAGGCCTTCGCCTGGGCCATGGAGAACAGGGCTTTCGATCACGTGTTCCACCGCTGATCGGCCCGATTCCGTGGGATCTATAGAACGGCGGGTATGTGGGATGGGCGCCGTGGGATAGTGCTTTCCCGAAACCGCGCCCCCAGGAGTCCCGCATGCCCGCCCACCCGGACCGTCCCACGCCGAGCGACCCGGACGGCGACGAGGTACGCAAGCTCCACTGGAGCGGACCGGTGGGCGCGGCGAAGGTCCTGGGCACGGTGCTGCGGTCGCTGCGGGAGGAGCGGCGGCTGCGTCTGTCGGACGTCGCTCCCCGGATCCGGGCGTCGGCGTCGAAGCTGAGCCGGATGGAGCGCGGGGAGAGCACCCCCTCCAAGAGGGACGTCAACGACCTGATCACGATCTACGGCGTCGGCCCCGAGGTCCGCGCGCACGTCGACGTGCTTCTGGAGCGGGTCGTGGCGGGGCCGTTCGCCGCCGAGTACGCCGACATCACACCCGGCTGGTTCAGGCGCATGATCGGGCTGGAGGTCGAGTCCGCCCGCATCCAGTACTGGGAGGGCGGAGTGGTGCCCGGGCCGCTGCAGACGTGCGCCTACGCGCGGCGGATGATCAAGGCCGGCCTGCCCCGGGCCCCCGCCGAGGAGATCGAGCGCCGGGTGAGCCAGCGCATGGACCGCACCCGGCTGCTGGACGACGCCGACCGCACGGTCGTGGCCCTGCTGGACGAGAGCGTGCTGTACCGCAACACCGGAGGCCCCGAGGTCATGATCGGGCAGCTGGAGCACCTCAAGGAGCTCAGCCGGCGGCCGAACGTGCATGTGGCGATCCTGCCGTTCACCGCGGACCTGACCCCGCCGTCGGGGGCCTTCACCCACCTCGCCTTCGAGTACGGCGGCCCGAGCGACGTCGTCTACGTCGAGGGCCCCGGCATCGGGGCCATCTACCTGAGCAAGGACCCGGACGTCGAGCGTTACGCGGACCTGCTGAACACCCTTTTGTTCCACGTCGCCGACTACGAGGTCGGCCTGGCGCTCATCGACGAGGCGATCGGGATCCACCGGGGCAGGATGCGCCGCCCCGGTCAGTGAGCCCTGGCGACGCCGCCGAACTCCGTCCACTCGTCGCTCGTCTGCGCCGTCCGGGCAGCGGCCGGGTCGGGACGCCACTGCGACACCTCCACCACACCGGGGTCGAGGATCTCCATGCCTTCGAAGTAGCCGACCACGTCCTCTTCCGTACGGACCTCCCCCCAATGGTGCTGGGTGAGGTCGGCCATCAGGTCCGTGATCCGCCGGCGGACGTCGAGATGGGGGCTGACGAGCTGGGAGATGGCCATGTAGGCGGGGGCGTCGGCGGGCAGCCGCTCACGGACCTGGCGCACGAGCCGCGCGGGCGGGACGGATCCCTTCTCCGGGATGCAGTGCAGGACGGAGACGAACAGCGCCGCCGTCGGCACGCGGGGCAGGATCAGGTCCTGCACGGCCTTGCTGGAGAAGATCTTGTCGGTGTCGCGCATGTCGGCGTGGACGACGGCCGTGTTCGGGTTCCCGGCCAACAGGGTTCGGCCGGTGTGCACCACCATCGGGTCGTTGTCGATGTACACGACCCGGCAGCTGTCGTCGATCTCCTGAGCTATCTGGTGCACGTTGCGCTGGGTCGGCAGGCCCGAGCCGTGGTCGATGAACTGCCGCACCCCGTAGTCACGCACCAGCGTCTGCACCGTGCGCACCAGGAACGCCCGGTTGATCGCCGCGACCTCGACGCTGCTCGGTGCGACCTTCAGCAGATCGCGCACCCCGTCACGGTCGGACTGGAAGTGCGCGTGCCCGCCCAGCAGGAGGTCGTACATGCGGGCCACGCTCGGAACGGCCGGATCGTAGGTGACGGGAGAAACGATTTCCGCATCCGGTTCCAACGCGACCACCCCTGGCTCGGCCCCTTGATCGAAGTGCCCATGCTAGAGCGCTACATGACACTGCGCCAGGTTGTTAAAGGGTCTCGGAACCCGTAAGGCTGAACTCCGGGCGGATGTTATGGCGCACCTGAGCGAAGGGGTGGCGCAGGTACGAAATCCCGCGCCACCCCTTTCACTCCACGCCCGCCGGAGCCGCCCCCTTCGGTCACGCCCTTCCGGGGCCGAAGGCGAGTTCGCCGACCAGGGCGCGCGGCAGCCCCCGCTCGGCGGCGAGCACCAGCCCGGCCGCAGCCGCCGGTTCGACGCCCATCAGGTCCGCGGCCTCGGTCAGCCGCATCCCCAGCCGGTAGTGCAGGACGGCGGCGTCGGCCGCCGCGACGGGCAGCAGGCGGTGCAGCACGTCCTCGCCGTCCTGGCCGTACGGCATCCGGCAGTGCAGGGACACCGCCTCGCGCACCAACACCCACGCTCCGGCCGCAGGGCTGCGCTCGCACACCAGCCGAGGCCAGCACGCCACCAGTGCCTCCACGACATGGTCGACGACCTCGCCGGCCGCGGGCGTGCGGCCCAGCCGGGCCACGGCGTACCCCCGGTACAGGCCGCGGCGGCGTTGGACGAACGCGTCCAGGCCCACCGCCTCAGCCCCCGTCACGGTCCTCGCCCCCTTCCGGCGCCGCCGAGCGCGCGAAGCACCCGGACGGTCCGAACTCGTCGGAGTAGACGGCCGCGAGCGCCGCGTAGTGCATGCGTTCCCAGTACGGGCGCAGGTCGCCCGGGTGCCCGCCCAGCGCCGCGGCCAGCTGGCTGACCACCGGCCAGTCCGGCACGGTCTCGCCCGCCAGCACCGATCGCACCAGCTCCGCCGACACCCCCCGGGCGAGGGCGCACACGGCTTCGGCGTCGGGCTGCCCGGCCGCCAGGTGCAGGCCCCGGATCGCCCGCAGCATCTGGTCGGCGGCACCCGCCACCGACACCCGCCCAGGGCGCTCGGCGCCCTGGGCCACCTCCCACAGCAGCCGCAGCTCCTCCGGCACCCCGCCGAAGGCCCGCGCCAGCGTCTGCAGGACCGGCCACGTCGGCACCCGGTCCCCGGCGAGGATGCGCGAGACGTACGACGGCGAGCACCCGGCCAGCTCCGCGGCGGCCTGCGGGCTCACCCTGCTGCGCTCCTGCAGCGCCGTCAGCGCCGCGGCGAGCAGCCCCGCACGGGGCCCCGAATCCGGCTCCGGCTCCCCCGCCGAGGCCGGTGCCGGCGCGGCCGGTGCCGCGCCCGAAGCGGTCCCCGGCGCGGGCGGGGCCTGCCGGTTCGAACGCCGGCTCAGCTGCTGTTCCACCCGCCGCAGGGTCCACCGGCGCCGGGCCGAGTCCGGCTGGACGCCCAGCGCCGACCCGATCTCCCCCCACTCCATCCCGTCGGCCCGTGCGTCGCGGACGACGGCCGCCACATAGTGGTCGGCGTCACCCCGCAGCGCCCGCGCGCACGCCAGCCTCACCGTCAACGGCGCCCGGCGCGCCTGCGCCTCCAGCAGTCGGCCGGCACCCGCGTGCACGTCCTCCGCCACCAGTTGCCCCCAGCCCCCGGCCGCCCGGGCGGGGCGGCGCGCCGCCCCCTTGGCCGCGTCCCGCAGCCTCTGCGCCTGTTTCTGGCACGCCACCCGGTGGTACAGCCGGGGCCGTCCGGCCCTGACCGGCCGCCTGAACACCTCTCCGCACGACGGCAGCGCACACACCACCGTCACCCATCCCGCCATCCTCACCCGCTCTTTTCTCTCTCCCTCGGCGGTATTTCCACCCCCGGGGGCGGGCCGCGGCGCGCGGCGCCCCCGGGGCCGACGGACCGGGGGGCGTCCGCCACGGCGGACGCCCCCCGGCCGCCCTGCTACGGGTGCAGCCGCAGCCGCCGGAACCGGCATCGCGCCTGACCGGCGGCGGTGACCAGAGCGCCGATTCCGGCGAACCGCCACCCCGCCCGTCTGTCGGCACATGCCAGTGGCACAGTCGTGGCCGGGGCGACCGAGCCGAGGGAGACCGAAACTCGCCAGTAATCAAAGCCGGACGGCCTTCGGGCCGGCAGCGGGACACTGGTACGTTCGGTGGTGATCACGGGACGCATCAACCGCCCCGTGAGGGCGTAGCAGTGCATGACACTCCTCCGCTCCGGGCCCCGGCCGACGGTGGACAGACCATGGCCGGGGCTGCGCTTTCTTGACGCTGAAAAAGGTACTCCTCCGTGAAAGCGGTTTGCACCGCAGATGTCTCAACCCGGTACTGCACGTGCCGATGGGAATGGCATTGCCGGTGAGTTCCAGCAGTGCCTGCGGACCTCGCAGCGACACCGGTTCCGCTCTCACCATGGCGTGACGATCGGACAGAATCGGGCATGTGTTGACGCTATCCGGGCTCTACCGATCGGTAATAGCCGATTTCCGGGCCGGTGCACCGCGTGGCGACTACAGGGCCGTAGATGGACGGGCCGGTTTTCGGTATTCATCGAATTGCAGATGCAAGCAATCGGATGATGAGATTCCACAAAAGCCGTGATGCAAGTCACATGATGTGGCGGTCGCGGGCGTCGATCATCGCGCGAGCGCACGGTACGGACAGATCGCCCGGCTCCATTTGCCGTGGCCTCAGGAGGACCCGGCGGGTCCGCTGACAGCTCGTCAGCAAGGGCGGCAAGAGGTCGGCAAAAGGTCAGCATCGGTCCGATTGAAGGCTGCCGCGCCGCCCCGAACGCGCGAGTCGACGTGACATCCCACAGGCCCCCCACCCAACCAGCGCGCGCCTCACGAACGCGTTTCACCAGGTCAGCGCACGCGCCCCCGCGCCTTCAGCGGGAGGGCGGGGAGTTCCGGCGCGCGCAGGCGGTCGCCGGCGTAGCCGTGGACGTCGCCGAAGCGGGCGGTGGACATCCAGTCCTCGCGGGCCCGGGTGATCTCCTCGCCGGTGCGGCCGATGAAGTTCCACCACATACCACGGTTCTGCCGTTTCTTCCCAGCTCAGGGGCTTGATCGACCATCCGGGGTCAGCAAAAGGTCAGCAAGACGCCCGGGAGTCGACAACCATGGCCACCATCAACCTCGTCCGCGGCATGGGCAGCTTCTTCAAGGAGTGCGAGCACCCCGAGAGCCGATGGCCGAGGTGCCCTCACGAGTACAAGATCCGCTACCGCAACGCGGCCGGGAGGCAGACGGAAGAGTCCGGTTTCGCGACCCAGGACAAGGCGAAGGCCCGACTCGCCGAGGTGTACCAGGCCCGGAAGAACTCCCCGCAGAGCCAGCGCAAGGCGGAGCGGATCCAGAAGTACGGCCCGATGCAGTTCCACGAGTACGTCAAGGAGTGGAAGGCCGGCCAGCGTGACCTCGGCCCGGCCTCGCTCCGCCACCTCGACTCGCTCCTCGAACACCACCTCTACCCCGCCTTCCATAGCCGCCGGATGGGCACCTTCGACCACAAGGTCGTCGACGCCTTCATCCAGACCATGGAGCGAAGCGGCGTCGGCCTCGCCACCCAGTCCAACGCCTTCGACAAGCTGAAGTCAATCCTCCTCGACGCCCACCGCCTCGGCCTCTACGACGAGAATCCGCTCGACGGTGTCGCACCGCCCCAGTACGACCCCAAGCGCGCCGTCATCCCTTCTCCCACCCAGCTCCAGGGCATACGGACGGCCGGCGACGACACCTTCCGCCTCATCGCCGACCTCATGAGCGGTTGCGGCCTCCGCAACGGCGAAGCGGCAGCCGTCAACCTCAAGAACCTCGTCGCGGACGACGTCTACCGCGTCACCGAACAGGTCAACCAGACCACCAAGGACTACGCGCCGCTCAAACACCGCAAGGAAGGCGAATACCGCGACGTCCCGCTACCTACCCGCACCCGGCTGAGCATCCTCTCGTACGCGGACACGTACGGCACCGTCGACGGGTACCTCCTCCGCCACCCCCGAGACCTCAGCAAGCCCTACCCATACCACCTGCTGCAGAACCAGTGGCAGCGCGTCGTCAAGAAGTCCGACGTCGACATCCCCGGAGGCATGGTGATCTACGGCCTCCGCCACTTCTTCGCCTCGAACTGTCTCAGCCACAACCTCCCCATCACCGACGTCGCCGAGTGGATGGGCCACAAGAGCATCGACGTCACCTTCAAGATCTACCGCCACCTCATGCCCGGCTCCATAGGCCGCGCCGCCCAGGTCCTCGACCTCGGCCTCGCCTCCTGAACCACGAGAGGCCCTGTCCTGTTGGGACAGGGCCTCCCCCGCGCGTCCGGTGGCGGTATCAGCCGCCAGCCGTCCGCTGCTGCTTCACCCACGCCTGGACCTCGGACACCTTGAACTGAAGCTTCGCGTTCCTCCCGCACCCGAACCTGTACGGGACGAGACCCGCACGCGGCGCTTCGCGGTACACCCACGGAACCGACATGTTCAAGTACTCCGCCGTCTCTTTAACGCTCATGAACTGCTGAGCCACGGAACCTCCTCTGCGACAGCCACCAAGGCGGCACAGAGGTTCACATGCGAACAAATACTTGGCCAAGCCGAAATCTCGTGCTACTAGAGAACGCCTCCCGACAAGCGCTGCCTGGCTGCAAATCACCGGACTAACGCCACTGGGCCCAGAGCCCGAGAGGGGGTGACAGTCCGTCCGCAAAGCCAGTCCGCCACCGCCACGCCATCGGCTCCGGACTCCGTGCCGACCATGGTCGCAGCAACGGCTCTATCCGATCCCAAAGCTCGTCGTCCACCACCCACGGCCTGTTGCTCACACCGTCGCGAACAGACGAATCGTCACATCGGCCACGCTCAACCTGCAGGCATCAACGAGATCGTGTTACGAGCTCTGAGCAGCCCCCGCCGGACGGGCTCGAGACCGGGACCCGAGGCGATAGATTTGGGTGCTTGCTCGACGCCGTGCCACGGTCGCCGGTGACGCTGACAAGGAGTGAAGGGAACATGGTCCGAGTGCACCAGGCCGCCGACGGGGACGCCCTCGCGGAGCTGGCCGCCGCTTCCGCGAACTTCGGCTTCCTGCTGCCGCTGGAGCCACTCCTGCTGCTTCACGGCGCGGGTGCCGAGGCCGACGCACGTGATCGCCCGGACCGGTCCCTCGCCCACGCCCGGCAGTTCGCGGAGGTGCTGACCACGGAGTCCGCCCGGCTGCTCGGCCCAGAGTCCGCAGACGGCGTGGCCGACGGTCCGGTGCACCGCGCACTCACGGAACTGCGACACTCCGGCAACCCCGCGCCCAGCGGCGAGGCTGGACCGGACGACCTGTCCCGTGCCCGGCGTCTCGTACGGCACTGTTTCGACCTGGGCGTCTGGTACTTCCGGCTGCGGACCGGAGTCCGTGACGCACTCTCCTTCGTCCCGCCAGCCGAATGGGACGGCACTCCGGCGGACTCACCACACTGCCAGGTCACCGTGCGGGAGCCGGTGACTGACCTGGCCACCTGGGTCGCCCTGCTCGATGAGTACGTCCCCGCGCTGCGGCGGACCTTCGACCGACAAACGCCTGCCGAGGCGGCCACCCGCGTCACCCTGAAGGCACGGGCGGCCCTCCTGAAGGCGGAGTGGCGCGTCGCGGACCTGCTGACCGAGGCGGGATGGACCGTGCGGGACGATTCAAGCGCGTCTCACCAGCTGCTGGCACGAGGGATCGCGGTACGGGGTACGGCGCAATCGGACGAGGCGGCGGGACCGAACTTCGTGCTCTGCGTCGACGGCCGGCCGGTGGGCGCCGTCGAGGTGCGGCCCCACGGCGGGGATATGCGGGCGGCGATGGCCCGGACCCGTGGGACCGGTACTCCAGCGACGGCGTCTGCAGAGCGGCGGATGCCCTACGCCTACGCCACCGACGGCGTCCGGGTGCTGTTCAGGAACGGGGACGACCCCGAGCCACGCCCCCGGGAGGTCTTCACCTTCCACCAGCCGGAAACGGTGGCGCGCTGGCTACGTGAGGCGGCGGCTGACCCCCAGACGCCGACGTTCGAGAGCCGCGTGCGTCACCGTCTCCCGGACCTTGTCGATGACGGCTATCTCCAGGACTCCCTCCGGTCGGTGCAGTACGACGCGGTACGGGCGTTCGAGAGTTCCCTGCGTCGGGGCGAACGCCGGGCCATGGTCCAGATCGCCGTCGGGGGCGGCCGGACGGTCATGGCCGTCACTGCGGCCCACCGCTTGCTGCGGCACGCCCGGGCCCACCGGATCCTTTTCCTGGTCGACCGGGTGGCGCTCGAAATGCAGGGACTGGCGACCTTCGCGGCGTACTCCGGCCCCGGCGACGACGGCCGGAAGTTCACCGAGCTATACCGGGTAGAGCGGCTGGGCTCGCACATCGTTCCGTCCCACAGGGTCATCGTGAGCACCGTGCAGCGGCTATTCAGCGCCCTGTCCGAGGGCGATCCGACGTCCGGAGTTCGCTACCGGCCCGATCTGCCTCCCGAGTCCTTCGACCTCATCATCGCTGACGAATGCCACCGATCCGTCTCCGCCCAATGGCGTGCGCTGTTCGACTACTTCGACGCCCCAGTACTCGGCCTGACGGCCACTCCGACGGATCGGGCGCTGGAGGTCTTCCATAGCAATGTCGTCAGCTCCTACACGTTCGAGGACGCCGTCGCTGACGACCAAGCCGTGGGCATCACCGTCTACCCCGTCGGAGGCCTCCCTGCACGACCGGAGTGGACGGACACACTGGAGGAGGGGTACGACCCCGACGCCGAGGAGACCCCCAGGCCGCAGCATCGCTCCATGGTGAGCGGCAAGGCGCTCCACTCCGTGCTGACGGCGTTCAAAGAGGGGCTGCCGTCGATGTTCCCCGAGCGGGCGGATCTCGGTTCCGGGGACGTGGCGCTGCCCAAGACCGTCATCTACGCGGCCAACGACCGTCACGCGGACGAGGTGGTCGCGGCAATGCGCACGGTATTCGGGCAGGGATCCGACTTCTGTCGGAAGGTCACTCTTAAGAGCAGATCACCGTACCTGCGGCTTGCGGACTTCCGTAACACAGTCGAACTGCGGGTTGTTGTCGTGGTGGGCCTGGTGCTCGCGGGGTCGGATACCGCCCCCGTCGAATGCGTGCTGTTCCTGAGGGACGTCAAGTCCGTGGACCTCTATTTCCAGATGATCGCGGTCGGGACGCGCCCCATCGCGCCAGCAGAACTGCGGGCAGTCACCCCTGGCGCTTCGGCCAAGACCAAGTGCGTGCTCGTGGATCCGTTCGACGTCACCCGGCATCATGCCGGTCTGTTGTCCACGATGCGGAAGCGTGGGCGGGAGGAGGACGCCTACGAGGACCCGGCATCGGCAACGGTCGATGACGACGCTGAGGTCATGCGTCGCTGGCGGTCCTTTCTCCAGGCGGGCAACGGCCCGGCGCGGGATCTCATCTCCGGCACTCGGATTCTGACTGAGGGGGACATCCGGAGGCTCCGCTCATGGGTAGAGTCCCTGGCGCAGCAGCCGCACGGCCTGACGGCGGAGCGGATCTGGAGCGCCTACGAACGCACCGGTGTCGCCGTGTCGGAATCCCGCCGGCCACAAACTCCGAAGGGTCCCATGGACCTCCTCACCCTCGTCCGGTACGAAGCGAGCCTGGAGCCGCGCCCGCGCCCCTACCGCGACCAGGTCTTCGACCGGCTCGACGTGTGGACTGATCGCCAGGAGCGCCGGGGGCGGCCCTTCGATCCCGATCAGCTCTGGTGGTTGAAGCACATCGCGGACGGCGCGGCGGCCAGCGGATACTTCGCCACCACGTTGCTAGACACTGTTCCTTTCACTCTCCGGGGCGGCACGTCGGGCTTCCTGCGCGCCTTCGGCGAGCAGAGCGGCGTCCGCCTGCTGGACGAGCTGAACGGGGCGCTCGCGTGAGCGCACGACTGCCGTCCGGCTGGACCGACGTACCGTTGGGCGAGTTGCTGCGCGAGCCGTTGGCAGCGGGCCGGTCCGGTGCGGCCGTCCCCGGAGGGGTGCCTGTCCTTCGCCTACCCGCGCTGCGGTCGGCAACGGTCGACCTGTCGGAGTCCCGGGAAGGCCCGTGGGCTTCGACGTCGGAAGCGGCCGACCGTCTGATCCGGCCTGGTGACATCCTGATGAGCCGCGACGGCGGGCCCGGGTCGCGGATCGGGCGGGCAGCCCTGGTCCGGGAGATCACCGGGCCCATGACGTACCCCGCCACCATGGTGCGGGTGCGGGTCGACGAGCGGCTGATCGACCCCGAGTACCTAGTGCTGGCCTGGGAGTCCCGCGCCGTACGCCGCCAGATCGAGTCGTCCATCCGCCAGGGATCCGGCCTGCGCCACATCGCGGCACGGAACCTGGAACGCGTACGGCTGCCGCTGCCCCCACGCGCCGAACAGGAACAGATCAAGACCTCCCTTGCCCTCTGGCTCGCCCGGGTCGATGAGGAGGAAGCCATCGTCCGCACGACGCTGAGGCAGATCGAGGACCTCCGCACTCTCGTGATCGACCGCGGCGTCGTCGGCCGCACCACGCCCGGGCCGCAGGCGGACCCGGAGCCGACCATCGCCACCGCGCACCCCTCCCCCCTGCCCGCCGTCCCTGAGGGATGGCGATGGATTCCCCTCGGCGAGCTGGCCGAGGTAATGCGCGGGCCCACTGTGGACAGCCGGCGCGCCGCCGAACGACACGGGGTCGAGGTGGGCTCCCTGCGCCCGGCCGAGTTCCGGGGTGAGCGATGGGCCCACGAGCGGATGCCGACGGTACGACTGGACGCCGACACGGCGGAGGCGAACCGGCTGAGCCCCGGGGACATCCTGTTCGTGCTGAGTGGCGAGCACGACAGCATCGGCCTCGCCCGGGTGTGGGAGCAGGACTCCCCACACCGCATGTACGTACCGAGCCACCACGTGGCACGGGTCCGCATAGCCGGAGATGCCCTGCACGCTCGACTACTCGCCCTCTACGCGAACGGGCCCGGCCGACGCCGGCTGCGGGACGCCGCACGGGGCACGGCCCACCTGGCTTCCCTCGGGCTTGACCAACTGCGGCGGACCCTTGTCCCCGTGCCTCCACTCGCCGAACAGGGCGCTCTCCTTGCCTCCTTGGAGGCGTGGGACGGCGGACTCTCTTCCGTCACGACCTCGGCCGAAGAAGCCATGGCGATGGCGGACCAACTACGCGACGGCTGCCGGGAGCAAGCCCTTGCGGGCAGACCGCCTCGCGGCGCCGCGCCGAGCAGTGAGAACGACATACGACCCGAGGGAGCAGTGACCGTGCCGCCGCCGACGCCCGCCCGACAGCCGGTCGACCAACCTTTCGAGGTGGAGCGCCAGGCCGAGCAACTCTGGGCCGCCTACCCGCCGCTGAGCGACGACGGCCTCACGACCCTGGAGTACGCCGAGCAGGTGACGTATCTGCTCTTCCTCAAGGCGGCGCAGGAGTTGCGGCACCGGCCCCTCAACCGCGTCGACCTCCTGGGGCGCGACGCCTGGGACGAGCTCGTGCTGCACGAGGGCACGGAACTGACCGGGCACTACGGCGCCCTCCTGGCGGAGCTGGGCAAGCACGGCGGCGTGATCGGTCGGATCTTCCACAAGGCCCACAACCCCCTGCGCCGCCCGGTGCACCTCCAGAACCTGATCCAGCAGGTCAGGGCGGAGCTCTCGTGGTGGGACGAACGGCCGGAGTGGCGCGCCCCGGTCTTCGACGCGTTCCTCGCCCGATGCAGTGGAGACCGCCGCACCGCCGCCGGTCAGTACTTCACCCGCCGGGATCTGATCGACGCCGTCGTCGCGTGCACGCGTCCGACCGTAGAGGACACGATCGTGGACCCGGCGGCGGGCACCGGGGGATTCCTGGTGCGATCCTTCGAGCACATCGCCCGACACCTCCCGCCGGGCGTCCCGCCCGCCCAGCGGGAGCGGCTGTCTCACGGCGCAATCCGGGGAACGGAACTGGTGGACACGGCGGCGCGCCTCGCCAGCATGAACCTGTTCCTGCACGGCGTCGGGCGCCTCGACGGCGACCGGGCGGCCATCGAGGTGCGGGACTCCCTCGCCGAGAGCCCCGGCCACCGGGCCACCCTCGTCCTCGCCGATCCGCCCCTGGGACAGCGGCGCTCGGTGGTCCCATCCGCCAGCACGCCCGGCCTCCACGACGCGGCCGACATCGCCTTCGTCCGGCCGGACTTCTGGGCGGCCACCAGCCACCAGCAGCTCAACTTCCTCCAGCACGTCTACACCCTGTTGGAGATCGGCGGCCGGGCCGCCGTCGTCGTACCGGACGGTGTCCTCTTCACTGGGGGTGCCGGGGAACAGGTACGAAGGCAGCTGCTGAAGCAGTGCGACGTGCACACCTTGCTTCGTCTCCCCTTCGGTTTCTCCGGAGTCTCCTCGGCGGTCAAGCTCAACGTCCTGTTCTTCGAGAAGGCCCCGGCCCGCCCCGACGGATCGCCGGCCACCCGCCGCCTCTGGGTCTACGACCTGCGAACCGAACACGCGACCGCCGCCGATGCCCAGGATTCTCCGAGCTCTGGTCTCGACGCATTCGTCACCGCGTACCGGCCCGGGCACCCGCCCGATACGCGGGCCGCGTCACCGGTGTTCAAGCCCTACCCCGTAGAGGCGCTCCTTGCCGCGCCCGGTGTCAACCTCGACCTCGGCGCCGACCTCCGCGAGGAGGAGCCGGCGGGTGCCCACGAACCGCATCTGATTGCCCAGCAGATCTCCGCGCGGCTGGAGGACGCGTGGCGACGGTTCACCAGGATCGCGGAGGAGCTCACGCCGCCGCGCGATACCCGTACTTTCCGGTCCGGCTGAAGGGGGGATCCGATGCAGCTGCTCCAGCTGAGGCTGCCCGAGTACCGCGGCCTGCGGGACTTTACCCTCGACCTGGAGGGCGCCGTCGACAAGGGGCAGGCCATCGCCGTACTGATCGGCCCCAACGGAGGCGGGAAGTCCCGGGTCCTGCACGCGCTCGCGGAGCTCTTCGGGGCCCTCTACCGCTGCGCCCTCGGCCATTCGGGCCGTACGGACTTCGGCTACGAGGTGCGCTACCGGCTCCGCGACACGACCATCGACATCGTGCAGCCGTCCGCCGAGGCGGAACCGGTCATGTGGGTGACGGACGCCACCGGATCGCGCGACGAGACACCGCGTCACGACTGGCTCCACCACCTTCCCGACCACGTCTTCGGGTACCAGGTGCACGGCCGGGTCCCCTGGGGCTCCGAGTTCGGGCGCCATGTGCACTTCGCCGAGGCGGAGCTGGCCACGTGGCGCGATCAGTGGACGGAGTCCTGGTTCGCCTGGCAGGACCGACCAGAAAACGAGGACGGGGTGTGGTCGGAGCAGCTGGACCTGCCGATCACGTGCCCGCTGTATACCCCGGGATTCCTGTGCACGCCCGACTGGCTCCCGCTGGTCCTGCTCTCCCTGGCTGCCCAGTGGGCGGACGTCTTCGGCGACTACCTGCGGAAACAGGCTCGGGTGGACGGGGTGGTGTCCGCCGTGCTGCACCTCCGGGCCCCCGCGTCGGTGGGGGACGAGCTGTCAGCCCTACCGTACTGGGGGCTGGGCGGGCCGCCGCGTGCCCTGTTCGCCGAGGCGGCGGCGTCCGGCCGGTTCGGACCGGTGCCGGACTCAGACCCGCTGTACAGCGCGGGCACCCCCGACGACGGGTTCGCCCTCACCATGAGCAACCCCGAGGACGTGCTCGCGCTCCGCAACCTCTTCGACAGCGACCTGTCGATGTTCGGACTCCTGTCTACCCTCCAGATCGCCGGCTACCTGACCGTCGACGTGCGCGTGCGCAAGGCGGACGGCACCGTCGTCCGAGCGGACCAACTGAGCTCCGGAGAACAGCAGATCCTCACCGTCCTCGGTTTACTGCGGCTGCAGCGGGGCCAGGAGTCGCTCTTCCTGCTCGACGAACCCGACGCACACTTCCACCCCGAGTGGAGCCGGCGCTGGTACTCCTCGGTCCAGACGATGCTCGGCGACGGACAGCACTCGCAGTTCATCGCCGCCACCCACGAGCCTCTCCTCGTCTCGAACATGCTGCGGCGGCAGATCCGGGTGCTCGACACGGAGGCCGACGGACGGACCACAGCCCTTGTCCCGGACACCGCCCCGCGCGGCCAGGGAGCTGGCGGGCTGCTCACCTCGGACCTGTTCCGCCTCCGGAGCCAACTCGACGAACACACTCAGGGCCTTATCGACACCCAGTACCGGCTCATACCGGTGGCCGAGGATGACCCCGAGGCCCGTCGGGAACTCCAAGAGGTGACCAACCAGCTCGACGATCTAGGCTTCGCCACGGGGCGCCGCGATCCGGTGGTCTCCTCCTTCCTTGCGGAACTGCACCGGCGACGCACTGAACTCATCGAACGGGCTCGAAACGGCGGCACCGTGACAGGTTTGGAGCTCGAAGCGACCGCACGCGTGCTCTTCGACGAGCGCTTCTCCCGGGGGGTCTGATCCCGGTGCGCTATGTGGACAACACCGGACTCACCGCGCCGCAGCACTGGGCGGACCGAGCTGCCAAAGAACTCGAGAAGCTCCACGAGGAAGCAGAGGACGCGGACAAGGAGCTCGCCTTTAGCGAGTTGTGGCGCGAGGACGCGATCCGCGACCGGCTGATCGCCCTCATCGGTCCGAAGTGCTGGTACTGCGAGACCAAGTTCGTCCGCTCGCCGTACCACGTGGACCACTACCGGCCGAAGTCCGCCGTCGTCGGCGAGGCCCAGCACCGCGGGTACTGGTGGCTCGCATACGACCCCGCCAACTATCGCCTCGCCTGCCACCACTGCAACAGCGGTGGTGCCCGCTACGGCAATCAGAGCGCCGGAGCAGGCAAGGGAGCCCGCTTCCCCCTACTCGGGCAACGCGCGTCGGAAGGCGAAGTTCTGGACGGCGAACTACCAGTGCTCCTCGATCCCGTGGTGGCCGAGGACGCCGAGCTCGTGGGATTCGATATGAAGGGCCACGCCAGGAGGAGACCGGAGCAGGCATACTCCGATGACGAATTTTCCAGGGGCCTCTGCCGGGTGGACGAGACTGTCCGCATACTCGCCCTAAATTCCGACCTACTCGTCGACAGCAGGTCCGACTTGATCAAAAGAGTGGACGGACTCGTCCAGCTGTACCTCGCCAGCGGAGACAGCCCTGAAGTAGCGCTTTTTGCCCGCACCGAAATCGACGGCCTGACCCAGACAACCGCCGAGTGGAGCGCTGCAGCGGCAGCGGCCGAACGCTTGGCCTTTCTCGCCCACGATCGCTCGACAATGAACGCACCCCCTGGGGGAAGGGCGAGAAGCGATATCGCTGCAGGCGCGCGCAGCGGAACCGACACCCAAGCGGCCCCGACTGCGGAGCACCACCTCGACCTGAGGACCTTGGTGGCCACCTTGCCCCCCGAAGCGTTCTCGGCGGGCGGGATCGCTTTGACGGGCCGGGGGAAGCGGGGCCCGGCCAGGGCGACGCTGCTGGAGGACGGCAGGATCATCTGCTTCCAGCGGCCCTTGAACACGCCCACGTCCGCGGCACGGATGGCGACCGGCGACGACCAGGTAGACGGGTGGACCTTTTGGTCGTTGACGGTGGACGGCACGACCCGGACGCTCGCCGACCTGCGCGACTCCCTGCTTTCCTAGCGCAACTGACGGGCGGTCGCCCTGGAGGCTCCGAGACTGCCTCATTGCTGCTGACCTCGGACGATTCTTGTCCCATTCGGCCCGATCTGGTGCCGCAGCCAGGCGTCCGAGGTCGGCGACGCCTGCCGGGAGGTGATCGACCTGCTACTGAAGGCCAATGCGCTCTACCGGCTCCGGGCCGCCCAGGAGGGCTCGGGCTGCGGAAGAAGTACGGCGACCAGCGCCTGGAGGCCGCCTGCGCGAAGGTGGTCTCGGTCGGCGATCCGTCCTACCTCACGATCAAGGGCATTCTGGTCGCCGGCACCGAGACCGACCCCGAACCCGACACCGGCGACGGCGGAGCGGCGGCCTTTCTTGCACGGACCGGAGGGCCTGTTCGCCGCCACGATCCCCACCCAGATGCCGGACGAACGCCGCGATGACCAGGGACACGCCGGCGCTGAGGAGGCCGTCCGATGAGCGTGCTGGACACCGCCCTGCGCGAGTCGCTCAAGACGCTGCGGCTGTCGGAGATGCTGGAGACCCTGGATGCCCGCCTCGCCCAGGCCCACGGCGGCGAACTCGGCCACCTCGACTTCCTCCAGGTCCTCTGCCAGGACGGGATCGCCCGCCGCGAGACCGTCGCCTTCGAACGCCGTCTGCGCAAGGCGAAGTTCGAGCAGCAGGTCACGCTGGAAGGCTTCGACTTCAACGCCTCCCCGAAGCTGCCCGCGGCCCAGATCCGCCGTCGCCCAGGCCCTCGGACACCTCGCCCTCCGCCAAGGCGCCAACGTCCGCTTCACCAAGACCAGCCGCGTTCTGGCCGAGCTCGCCGGCGGCCACGCGGACCGCACCTGGGACCGGCGCATGTGCGAACTCGTCCGCCCCGACCTGCTGATCCTCGACGACTTCGCCATGCGCCAGCTCACCGCGGACCAGGCCGATGACCTCTACGAACTCATCTCCGAGCGGCAAGGCCGGTCCGTGATCATCACCAGCAACCGGGCACCCAGCGACTGGTATCCCCTCTTCCCCAACCCGGTCGTCGCCGAGTCCCTCCTCGACCGACTGATCAACGCCAGCCGCCAGGTCATCATGAACGGCCCCAGCTACCGCCCCAACAAGCGGCCGAAGAACCCCACCGAACCCCCCGACCAAGTAGCCTCCGTCAGCCCCAGGGGCTGGGGAATTACGTGAACACACAGCCCCTGGGGAATTACGCCGTCGTCGACAGCGCTCCGGCCTCGATGTGTCGGACCATCACGACGGCGCAGCGGCTTTTCCCCATCTGATCCCACTCCCGGTCTCGCCCAAACCGCTCAGCCTACCCAGGTAATTCAGAGCGTGGGGGTGAACCGAGTGAGCAGCGCGACGAGGCCCGGCAATCGCCACATTTTGCCGGGCCTCCGTGCATTCGTCAGTCAACGAGGTAGTGGGCTTCGATGTAGGCGACGGTGGAGTCATATGGTTCCCCCACCGGCTTCAGCATGTATCGGCGAAAGACCGCGGCGGTGGCGCGGCGGGCGCCTCGGTTGCGAGCGTCGGCGTTGTCCCATGATCGGGCGAGGGTGCGGGTGACTACCTGGTCGATCTCCTCGGCCAGGTTCCTCTCCGTGACTGTGAGGCCGGTCGGTGCGTGGTCGTGGATGATCCGCGACAGGACGCCCACATGGTCGTCGTCCAGCACGACTACGGCATTGTCCGGGTGCTTCTCGGCGTTGACGATAGCGCGGGCGATCCGGAGTGCTTCGGACAGGAACTCCAGAGCGTCTTGGGAGTTCTGGATGATCCGGTCCCGCAGCTGCTTGATCCGCTCTGCGAGGGCGGTGTATTTCGCAGATCCTGGTTCGACGCCCTTGTCGAGGGCGGCCTTGATGCGGTCCAGGATCTCCGCGGCGGACGGCGTCTTGCCCTCGTCGTCCTTGTCGGACTTGGGGCGGACGAGGGCCAGCAGCTCCTTGAGTATGGCGATGCCCTGGGCGTCCAGAACGAGGGCTTCCTCCTGTGAGGCGACCACGTTGAAAGAATGGACGTGGGCGTTGATGATCTCCAGGACCATCGGCCCCAGCTCTGCCAGCCGTTCTTTCCTTTCCTCGTCGGAGGACTTCTTGAACAGGGTCGTGTACACGGACCCGAACAGCCCGAAGCCGTCCCGGTACTTGGTAACCCGCTTGTCGGTGCTGATGAGCGGGTACAGGCGGGCCAGGAGCCGGTAGTCCTTGGCGAACACCTCGGCGGCGCCAGGGTTGGCGTCCAGAAAGACGTTAATGGCTCGCACAGACTCGTATCCGTGGACCGTGAGGTCCAGGCCGTCCACGTCCACGAGAAGGTCTTCGATGCGGGCGAAGGTGGTGCGGAACTCGGCGACCAGCTCGGAGGGGTCGGTGACGAACCCGCCACCCTTGCCGGCTCCCTCCGAGGTGGGGTCGGCGACGGCCCGCTGGACCTCTTCGGCCAGCCCGATGTAGTCCACGACCACGCCGGAGGTCTTCACGAACCCGCTCGGGGACACCCAGGTGCGGTTTGGGCGGGTGATCGTCTGGAACAAGGTGTGGGCCTTCAGCGGCTTGTCCAGGTAGAGGACGCCCTCGTTGGGGGCGTCGAAACCAGTCATCAGCTTCGAGGTCACCACCAGGAAGCACAGCTGGCCGTCCGGGCTGAGGAACCGCCGCTTCTGCTCCTCCTCCTCGGACTCCGAGAGCTGGAACGGCCGCATGGCGGGGTCTTCGTTCTTGGCGTCCGAGACAGAGATGTTCACCTCGGCGGTGATCCGCTCGTGCTTCCCGACCTCGGCGAGCACCTGTGACGCCTCGAAGCCGGCCAGCAGCTCGTTGATCTTATCCGTGTACGCCACGGCCAGCTCACGGTTGTAAGCGACGACCTGGGCCTTAAGGCCGTTACGGTAGGCGCCGGCCAGGTAATGGTCCACGATGTCCTGGCAGACCGCGTGGATGCGGTCAGGGTTGGCGAAGACTGATGTGAGACGCCCGAACTTGCGGGACAGGGCCTCACGGTCGGGGTCGTCGAGGTCGAAGTCGTCGGCAAACTGGTCGAACTCGGCCTGCAACTCTTGGTCGTCTATCTCGAAGAGGACCGGGCGCGGGTCCAGCATGACCGGGACGGTCGCCTCGTCCAGCAGAGACCTGGACACCGAGTACCGGTGCAGCACCCGGCCCGGGTCGCTCTCCTCGCCAAAGAGGGCGAAGGTGTCGGTGGTGAGGTTCCTGACGGGGGTGCCGGTCATGCCGAAGAACTTGGCGTGTGGCAACGCTGCGCGCATCTGCCCGGCCAGGGACTTCTCCTTGGCGGACTGGGTGCGGTGTGCCTCGTCGACCAGCACGATGATGTTGCTCCGGGTCGACAGGTTCTTGCCAGCATCGGCGAACTTGTGGACGGTCGTGGAGATGACGCCGCGCACGTCGTCGGCCAGCAGGGAACGCAACTCATGGCTGCTGGCGGGCTTGTGGAAGTAGGCGTCCCCCATCGCGGAGGTGAACACCCCGGAGGTCTGTCGGACGAGCTGGGTCCGGTCCGAGAGCAGGATGATCGTGGGTGACTCGGTGCGGGTGTCGGCCAGCAGCAGCGAGGCGGCGAACACCATCAACAGCGTCTTCCCGCTGCCTTGGTGGTGCCAGATCAGACCCTTCTGGCCGCCAGTTAGGACTCGCTCATGGATCAGGTGGGCGGCTTCCATCTGCGGGTAGCGGGGCAGGAACTTCTTGTCGACCCCGCCCCCGGAGGTGTCGAACAGGGCGAAGTTCGCCAGCACGTCCAGGACGGTGGCCGGGTTGAGCAGCAGTTCGACGGAGCGCTTCACGTCGTCCTGCCCAGACAGGTTCTCGTCGTCAGCGGTGGACCGGAACGGCTGCCACAGGTTCGTGGGTGCGCCGGCGGCACCGAACCGAATCTTCCGCCCGTCAGAGGCGACGGCGAAGACGTTGGGGGTGAAGAACCACGGGTACTCAGTTGCATACACGTTGTTGATCTCGTGGGCGGCGTCGATCCACCCAGACTCCGCGGTCGGGGACTTCACCTCAACCACTACCAGGGGCAGGCCGTTGACCCAGTACACGAGGTCGAACCGGCGGGAGGTCTTGCCGGGGACGGTTATGGTCACCTCGTCGGACACAACCAGCGTGTTGGCGGTCGGGTGCTCGAGGTCGATGACCTTCAGGGGGTGCCACACCCCGTCGCCGTCCCGGAACTCCTTGCGCCCGCGCAGCAGGCGTAATACCTGCTCGTTGGCCCGCACCAGCCCGCCTTCGACGGCGTTGACCGTGGCGACGATCTCCTCGACCACCCCGTCCACGTCGAACCCGTCGATCACCCCAGGGTTGAACCGGACGATGGCATCCCGCAGCTGGCCGACGATCACCGTCTGTGTCGTCGCACGCGGCAGTGACCTGCCCGCTGTGAAGTCCCAGCCTATCGGAATGGACCACTGGATCATCAGGTTCTGGAACTCACGCTCGCGAATACCCTTCGCCACTGGTCAGACCTCCAACTCGGCGGACTCGATGTTGATGGTGCGGTCCAACAGCCCCGACACCAGGCTTGCGCGGGTTGCTCGGAGACTGTCTGCCTGGCCTCGGAGGGAGTCCAACGTCTCCACGACAACGCCAAGACGCCCCGCCCAGTCCTGCTGGACGGACAACGGGACGTCCGGGATCGGGAACCTGCTGAGGGTCGCGCGGTTGATGGAGGCGATCCCTGTCGTCTGGGTGCCGAATGTCTCGAACCACTTCTGGCCGAAGGTGTTACCCCAAGCCGACACGAAATATGGGTCGAAACGTTGATCGGTGACCCGGACCCTGAAAACGTGGTTCTGGTGGATACAGTCGGGAATCTGGTCCTCCCATACATCTCCCCGACCAAGCTTGTCCTTGTCCCCACCCTCGTTCATCAGAACGTCGCCCGGCTGCAGTCGAAGCTTTTCTGCCTTGGCCTGGGTAGTCTGGATCGTCGCCACCTCAGACAAGTTCAGGTGGTGTCGATGGACATTTGCCACGCGCAGGTACGGCACCTCCACAAGGTCCGGCTGCTCAAGGTCCTTCTTGTTCTTCGTGAGACCTCCCGAGATGTCGCAGAACGACGCCAGTGGGATCGTCGCCTCGCCGGCAACCGCTGCCGCCAGTTCCCGTCCCAGCGCCCACCAAAGCTCATCGAGCACGTTCGCCTCGGCATCGAGTGCGGTGATCTGAGCGTCGACAGCGCCAATGACCTCAACAATCCGCTCCTGTACCGGCAGTGGCGGAATGTCCATGCTGATGTTGAGAAAGTCAGCGGGCTTCACCCGCTCACGCCTTCCCCCCATTCCCTTGGAAGCCCCCTGAAGGGCATTCCACATACGCTGCGTCGTGGTGAGAATGCGAAAGAAGTCAGGGTCCGCATCGAACGAGAAGGCGAAAGTCGGGAACTCCTGTGAAGCGAACGATTCCGGCAGATCGTCGGGCGTGACGGTGATCGCGCCCTCAAACGCCTTGAGCCGACTGTAGACGAGCGCTCTCGGGCCGATCCGGTTGAGCTTCTTGTAGGAGGTCGAACTCCCCGCGACCGGATCGCGATAGAGCAGCCCTCGCCCCCTGTTCAGCACCCCCACGGTTGGGTACGTCTGTTCCGGATCCACGTCCACGGTTTCTACATTCAGTGTGAGGAACCGTGCCAGTGGCGCCCGAACCCAACCCTCCTGCACCTGGGCAGCGTGATCACTGCTCGTCGAGTCACTCATCGAAACCCTCGATCCCGGCGGCGGCGAGCACCGCGAGCATTCGGGCCTCGGTCTTCTGTCGTTCGGCGCGGGCGATGTTGTAGGTGTCGATGAGGGTGCCGAGGTCTTCCTGCTCGGCAGCGGCCTCCTTGATGTACCTGCCGATGTTGAGGTCGTACTCGTTCGCCACGATCTCCGTGGCGGGGACGAATCGCGCCGCGAGTCCACCTTCTCCGCCAGGGTCAATAGGGTTGCCGTCGGCGTCGAATTTCGCGTTGTAGGCGGTCACGACGTCGGCGATGTCAACGTCGGTGAGGATGTTGCGATTCTTGGCCTTGGTGAACCGCTTGGAGGCATCAATGAACAGCACACCATCCTGCCGCTCCAGGTCCTTGGTGCCGCGTGCACGGAACACCAGGATCGCCGTGGGAATGCTGGTGTTGTAGAAGAGGTTGGCAGGCAGGCCGATGACCGCTTCGAGCAGGTCGTCGCCCAGGACGCGCTGACGAATGGCTGCTTCCTGGCCGCCGCGGAAGAGGACGCCGTGCGGTAGGACGACGCCGACTCGACCCTTCTTCGGGTCCATGCTGGCGATCATGTGCTGCACGAACGCCCAGTCCGCAGACGCCTGCGGGGCAACCCCGCCGAGGGCGCGCGGGTCGTCGGTCCAGGGCTTCCACTTCAGGCTGTACGGCGGGTTCGCGAGGATCACATCGAACTGTGCGACGGATCCATCCGGGTTCTTGAGGCGCGGGTCCTTCAAGGTGTCGCCGACCTCGACCTGAAACTGGGTGAGGTTGTGCATGAAGAGGTTCATGCGTGCCACACCCGCAGTGTCCGGTACGGCCTCCTGCCCGTACAGCTTGAGCGTGTAGCCACGCTTGTTGTGGGCCTTCAGGAGGTTCGCGGAGGCGATGAGCATGCCGCCCGACCCACACGTCGGGTCGTACACCGACTCGAAGCCCTTGGGGTCCAGGACCTCGACGATCAGCTCGACGACCTCGCGTGGGGTGAAGAACTGGCCGGCGCGGGTGCCGGACCCGTCCGAGAACCGCTTCAACAAGTACTCGTACGCCCCACCGAGCACGTCGTAGGACATGTTGCCCTCGTGCATCTTCGGGGTGCGGTCCATTGCCTGCATGACCGCCGCCAACACCTCGCCTGACAGTACCTCTTCGGAGGCCCAGGTCATGGACCCGAAGATGCGGGAGAACTTGTCAGGGTTGGCCGTCTCGATGGCTTGGAGGGAGGCACGGACCCGCTGGCCGAGGCCGGGCTGGGTGATGGTGCCGAGGATCGACGTCCAGGAGGCTCGCCGTTCCTGGACGGTGCCGGGGTGGATGAACGGGATATCGAACGACTGGTAGTCGCGGTACTCGATCTCACGGGCTTCCTCGACGGAGAGACCGGCCAGGCCCTCGTTTTCAGCCAGGAACTCCTGGTGACGGTGCTCCCAGGTGTCCGACAGGTACTTCCAGAACATCAGCGGGAAGACGACCGAGGAGTACTGCGCTTCGGGCATCGCCACGCGCAACTCGTCGGCGGCATCCCACAACCGACTCTCGATCTCCTGCTGGGTGACTACCATCAGTCAGGGGTGTCCTTGCTCGTCAAAGGGCGGCGACCCGGAGGTCGTGGTGTTCCTGCTGGTCACCCAATTTCGAGCATGCTCGGCGTGTACAGCCGAGCGTGCCCTGCCGGGTGGACCCAAGCGGGGCGTCGTAGTCCCTACGCGGGCGACTCGCCAACGATATCCCTCTCCTAGGACAAGCAAGCGGCGTGGTCGGCACCGGCCAGACACCCCGCGTCTGGCCTTGAACTGGCGAAGCGCGCCCGCCTTAAAGGGAATACCCGATTCCTCTTTTCGATTGGTCTCTTCGTAGGGTCCTGCGAAGGGGGCGTAGGTGGCCGATCTGAAGGTGTTCCGGCGGGGTGCCGATGGCCGGGATGTCGAGCTGCGGGGTTCGACGGTGGCACGGGAGCGGGAGCTGCAGCGGCGGGTCGAGGGGGCGCTGGAGGCGATGCTGGGGGTGCGGTTCCTGGCTTCGGAGTACGCGACGGGGCCGTGGCATCAGGGGCGGATCGACACATTGGGGCTGGACGAGGACGGCGTGCCGGCGGTCATCGAGTTCAAGCGCGGGCGCGATGCCGGGGTGATCGCCCAGGCCGGGTCCTACCTGGTCTGGCTGCTGGCGCACCGGCACGAGTTCGAGGCGCTGGTGCGCAGACGGCTGGGAGCCGGGGCTGCGGAGGCTGTTGACTGGCGGCGGCCTCGGGTGATCTGCGTCGCGGGCGAGTTCTCGCGCCATGACCGGGCTGCTGCTTCGCTCTACCAGCGGGATCACCGCGTGGACCTGGTGCGCTACCGCGTCTTCGGGCCGGACCTGCTGACACTGCAGCTGGTCGAGACCGTTCCGGGCTTCTCTGCTTCCGGTGCCTCGTCGATGCCGGCTGCTCCGGCCGACGAGGCAAGCGACGAGCCGGAGGTGGTAGCGGTGCCGGCGGGGTCCTCGCAGGTGGAGGTGCCGGAATGCCTGCGGGAGCTGTACGGCGAGCTGGACGAGGCGCTGACCGCAGCGGGTGAGCTGGAGGTGGTGGTGCTCAAGCACTACATCGCCTACAAGCGGCTGCTGAACGTGGCGTCGGTGGTCTTCCGCCCGTCGCCGTCGCATCGGGCGCTGCTGGTGTATCTGCGGCTGGACCCGGACACGGTGGAGCTGGAGCAGGGCTTCACCCGCGACGTGCGCGGCATCGGGCACCTGGGGACGGGGGACCTGGAGGTGCGGATCGCCTCGTCGGCGGACGTGGAGAAGGCGGTGCCGTTGATCCGGCAGGCGGTCGAGGAGTCCTGAGGAGGCGGGAAGGGCGGCTGGAGTCTGGTGCTCCGGCCGCCCTTTCGCGTCTTCGGCCCCTCTGCCGGGTGACGGTTCTCACGCTCACGCCTCCGGTCCGGCAAGGACGAGGTCGTCCTTGGTCAGCTCAGCACGCAGCCGCTGTTCGGCAACGTCGGCGTAGTGCGGGCTGAGTTCGATGCCGACGAAGCGCCGACCTTCACGCAGGGCGGCGACGCCGGTCGAGCCGCTGCCGGTGAACGGGTCGAGGACGGCGCCGTTCTCGGGGCAGATCTGGACGAGCTGCTGCATGATCTCCAGCGGCTTCTGGGTGATGTGAACCCGGTCCTTGCGGGGCTGGGAAGCGGTGAAGTGACCGGGCAGGTAGAGGTCGCGGCTGTTGTCGAGGGTGCCCTTGACGCCCCAGGTGATGAACTCCGCGGACTGCTTGAAGCCGCCCTTGCGGGGTCGGCTGGCGGGCTTGATCCAGGGGATGGTGCCCTGCCAGGTCCAGCCAGCCATCTGCAGCGCGTCGGACGTGGTCGGCTCCTGCCGCCAGTCAGAGAAGACCATGGCGACCGAGTGCTCGGTGCTCGCCCGGTACGCCTCGGTCAGCAGCTCGGTGAGCCAGGAGCGGTAGGAGCGCTGGTCGCGGTTCTCGCCGGGGAAGGTCTTGAGGTCGTGGGCGGAGCCGGTCTGCACGTACTTGGCGCGGGCGTCGCGGCTGGTGCGCTCGGAGCTGGTCCGGCCGCCCGAGTTGTACGGCGGGTCGGTGATGACGGCGTTGACGGACTCGTCAGGGAGGGTCTTCAGCACGGTGAGGGCGTCGCCTCGGTGCAGCTGGTAGCTCATGGGTCTTCCTTCGGGGCATGGTGCTTGGGCCCGCTCCGGGCGGCGCCCGGCGGCAGCCGCCGGGAGCGGGGATGCCGAGGAAGGTAGCCGCGATCGGCGGCCGTACCTAATGAGCGCGACGGGGTGCCGGGCTCGGCCGGGGGTCGTTTGGTGCGGCCGACTTTCGCGTCTACTGTCTCGCCATGCCAACCGGGCAGCAGGCCAAACGGCCCCGGCCCGGCGCGCGTTGATCCGTACCGCCCAGTGCAGGCGCGACCACGTGCGGGCAGCGTCCCCTTCCCCCTGAGTCCCGAGGAGCGCCGTCGTGTTCCGGCTGAGATTACGAGCGCGGCTGGCTGCCGCGCGTGACCCGAGACCGGCGTCCTGGAGCTACCAACTCCCGTGACCCGGGCCCGCTCTGAGCAAGGGCAATTTCACCACCGGCGCGGTGCCGGCGACTTCTTTGCACGAGAGGCCGGCACCGCGTTCTCCTACGAATCCCCGAGGAGCCGCTGCGATGCAGCATGCCCTGGCACACCCATGCCCTCATTCTCTTACGCCGCCCGGTCGGCCGCTGTCCGGTGACCGGGGGCCGTCGTGAAGAAGACGGTCGGCGCACTCGTCGGCGTCGTCGCCTGCGGTCCGCTGGTGCTGGCCTTGCCCGTCGCGATCGTCGGCGCAGGCAGCGCCTCGGCCGCCGCGTCCAGTTCCTGCCCTCCCGGTGGAAATCCGCAGGGTGTGGATTCCTCGGCGGTGGCGGCGCAGGTCGAGGCGATCCTCAAGGGCTCCAGTCCGCTGTCGGCTCCGGCCGTGGCAGGGCTGAGCAAGCCGTCCGAGCAAATCCCCAACGCCCGGACGATCCAGGCCACCGGTGTCGCGATGCACATACCCGTGCGCGGGCAGGTCGTCGCCCTGGCAACGGCCCTACAGGAGAGCGAACTCCGCAACGTCAACAGCGGCGACCGGGACTCGCTCGGCCTCTTCCAGCAGCGGCCCTCGCAGGGCTGGGGCACCCCGGAGCAGATCATGCAGCCGGTGTACGCCTCGACGAAGTTCTACGAGGCGCTGCAGAAGGTCAGCGGCTGGGAGTCGATGACCGTCACCCAGGCCGCCCAGGCGGTGCAGCGCTCCGGCTTCCCGGACGCGTATGCCAAGTGGCAGCCTCTGGCGGAGGCGCTCCAGAAGGCCCTCGCACCGCTCCTCGCCCCCGCTCCCGGCGCGTCGCCCACGGCGAACCCGACGCCGGCACCGACGCCAACGGCCGGCGCGAGCGCCAGTCCGACAGCGGGGGGTGGCTGCGGGACGCCCACGGCGGGCGGTGACGGCAGCGACTTCGGCACGATCCCCGCGGGCTCGCTGCCCAACGGCTACACGATCCCGGCGGATGCGCCGCAGTCGGTGCAGACCGCGATCCGTTGGGCGCTGGGCCAGTTGGGCACCGCCTACCAGTGGGGTGGCACGTGCGCGTCCTCGCACGGGGCGGACCCGATGGGCAGGTGTGACTGCTCGTCGCTGATGCAGATGGCCTACCGCGCGGCCGGCGTCTCGCTGGAGCGGACCACGTACGACCAGGTCAAGCAGGGCACCGCCGTCTCGGCGGACTCGCTCAAGCCGGGCGACCTGCTGTTCACCCGGGGCAGCGCCGCCGTGCCGGAGCACGTCGGCATGTTCATCGGTTCGGGGCTGATCGTGCACGCGCCGAAGACCGGTGACGTGGTCAAGATCTCGACCTTGGCCTCGTGGCGGCCGGAGATCCTCGCCGCCCGCCGGGTCGCCTGACCGGCGCCCTCCCCTCCTCTCCTCTTCTCCCCTTTCTCTGGGCTGCCTTCGCGCGCCCTGAACCGCTCTGGAGCTTCCCTTGTATCTCGCGGACGCAGTCGTACAGCTCGCCTACGACCCCGGCATCACCCCCAACGAGGGCGGCCTGCCCGGCCTTTCGGTCCTCAAGCAGGTGATGGGCAGCCTGAACTTGTTCGGGATCATCGCGGTCGTCGGCGCCCTGGCCGTCAGCGCCGGGGTGTGGGCCTGGGGCCACCACTCCGGCGGCCACCAGGCCGAGGCCAACGGCAAGAAGGGCGTGCTCGTCAGCGCGGGTGCCGCCCTGCTGCTGGGCGCCGCGAACGGCGTCGTCTCGTTCTTCTCGACGCTCGGAAGCCAGGTCAAGTGATGCAGAAACGTTCCCTCTTCTCGGGCCCTCGCCCAGGCGGCTCCGGCGGCGCGCTGGTGCGCCGCCGGGCGCTGCTGGGCTCGCTCGTCCTGGTGGTGCTCGTCGCCGCTGCCGGCGTGCTGGCCTACGTCACCCGGGACGGGCGCGAGGCCACCAACCCGGCTGCTGCGGCTACAGGTTCGACCGCGCCCTCCGCGCCGGTGGCTTCACCGTCGCCGGGCGGGCATGCGAAGTCGCTGCCGGGTCCGCCCTCGACGCACGATCCGATCGCGTTCGCGAAGGCGGCGGCGGTGGCGCTGTGGTCGTACGACACCCGCTCCTCCTCCCAGCCGGAGCTGGTGGCCTCCCTCCACCGGTGGCTGACCGGCGAGGGGCAGTACCTCGACGCCGACTCGGTCGACCGTCTGGTGCCCTCGCCGGTGCTGTGGGGGCGGATGGCCGACTCCGGGCAGTTCGCCACCGCGACCGCGGACGAGGCGCACTTCCCGGACCGGTTCACCAAGGCGCTGCAGGCCGATCCGGGGGCGATCACGCAGGCGTACGTCTACGCCGTGACCGTCTCCGGGAAGCAGTCGATCTCCTGGAACGGCGCCCCGCAGGGCGGGGCCGAGGACCGTTCGGCCACCCTCGCCGTGCAGTGCCGTCCTGACCGCCCGTGTGCCCTGGCCGGTGTGCTGCCGGCCGTGTCGCCCTGACCTGGGGAGTTCCTCGTGGATATCTGCAACCTCCCGATGGTCGCCCAGGTCTGCAACGTCGTCGACGGCATCAACTTCGTCAGCGACCCGGGCAAGAGCATCACGGACGGCATCGGCGCGTGGATCGCCAAGAGCATGGGCGAGCTTGCGGCCAGCGCCGTCGACCTGTGCGCGAAGGCGGTCGACGAGACCACGGCCATCGACCTGTCCGCGCCGTGGTTCAGGGACAACTACCAGCTGATCCTGCCGATCGGGCTGATCCTGACCGTGGGCACCTTCTGCGCCCAGCTGATCCTGGCCGCCTGGCGGCGGGACGAACGGGCACTGGCCAAGGCCGCCTGGGGCACGATGACCGGCGTGCTGTTCGCCTTCGGCGCGATCAGCTTCACGGCGGTCGCGGTCACCGTGGTCGACGCCTTGTCGGCCGGGCTGTTCCAAGCCGCGCACACCAGCGTCGCCGACGCCGTCAGGCGCATGATCAAGGTCAGCCAGTTCGGCCCCATGTTCGCCCTCGGCTGGGCGATCCCCGCCCTGGTCGCGGTCGGCAGCGCGATCGGGGCGTTCCTCTACTGGTGCGTGATGGTCGCCCGCAAGGTCGGCGTGCTGATCCTGGTGGTGCTCGCCGCCTTCGCCGGTGCCGGCGGCGGCTGGGAGGTCGCCCAGCGGTGGCGGCGCGGCTGGATCGAGGCCACCGCCACCCTGATCGTCTCCAAGCTGCTGATGACCGTGGTCTTCCTCGTCGGCGTCTCCGCCCTCGGCAAGACCGACGCCAAGGACGGCGTGGCCGCCCTGTCCGACGCCATGGCCGGTGTCGTGATCATGGTCATGGTGCTGCTATGCCCGTACGCGGTCTACAAGTTCGTCCACTGGGCGACGGACGGCAGCGGCCACGACGACACGCACCGCACCGGCATGGCCGGCATGACGGTCGCGGCCGGGGCGGCGAAGACCGCCGGTTCCCTGGCCATGCAGATGGGCACCGGCGTCCCGGCGCCGCAGGGCCCGGCCCAGGTCCCGGGTGCGGGAGGTGGCGGTGCCGCCTCCGGCATCGACCCGACCGGCCGGATCAGCAAGGAGGGGATCGACGCCGGCACCGCGCAGCAGCCGACGAAGTTCCGCTTCGGCGAGGACCCGAGCGCGGGAGGCGACCGCGGACGCGCCCTGGTCACCCGGCCCGGCATCCCGTCCCTGATCACCCGGGCCTCCCCCGGCAGCGGCGGCAGGCAGCAGTCGGCGTCCGGCAGCGGCCAGGACGGCGTCGCGGCCCAGCCCTCCGCGCCGCCTGTGCCAGGCGTGTCGACGGCCCCGGCCGCGCCCGCGCCCTCGGCGCCCGGCCCGGCCCCGGCGGGCCCCGGTGTCCCGACACCGCCCGCACCGGCGGCCACAGGACCGGCCCCGGCCGGAGCACCAGCTTCGGAACCGGCCCGGTTCGTCTTCCCGAACAATCCCACCCCGCCCGGTTCCTGACCGGCGCCCCCATGCCCTGGGGCGGGCGGCAGCCCGCCACCCGCCCCGGGCCCCGACCACCAGCGAAGGAGCATCCGCGATGACGTCCAGAAGAGCGCCGCGCCCCCGCCCGCCGCCCGCCCGCTCATCCCTCTGGAACACCGATGTCCTCCTCGACGCCCGACGCCACCCCTGCGTCCGTCAAGTTCCCCCACCGCAGCCGCCGAGGCGTGCTGCTCGGCCTGAGCGCCCCGCAGCTCATCACCACCTCGGCCACCGGCCTGCTGCTGCTCGCCGTGCTCGTCACCCGGGGCGTCACCGGCGCCCTGCAGCTCATACCCCTGTGGGCCGGTGTCGCCGCCCTGGTGTTCATCCGCTACCGGGGCCGCACCCTCGCCGACTGGGCGCCCGTCGCCGCCCGCTACGGCCTGCGGCGCCTGCGCGGCCAGCTGCTCTGGCTCACCCGCCCCTCCTCCCGCCCGGTGCGCGAGGGCCTGCTCCACCTGCCCGGCAGCGCGGCCAGCCTGCGCGTGGTCACCGCGCCCGATGGCCGCTACGGCGCCGTCCACGACCCGCACGCCGGCACCCTCACCGCGATCGTCAAGGTCTCCTCCCGCGCCTACGCGCTGCTCGACCCCGGCACCCAGAACGCCAACGTCAACGGGTGGGGGCGCTCCCTGGCCGCGCTCGCCCGCACCGGCCAGGTCGCCCGCATCCAGGTGATCGAGCGGACCGTCCCGGACACCGGTGACGCGTTGCGCCGTTACTGGGAGGAACACGGGCGCCCCGACGCGCCGCTGGCCGGTGAGCTGTACGGGGAGCTGATCCGCGGCGCCGGTCCGGCCGCCGCCCCGCACGAGGCGTACGTCGCCATCGCCCTGGACTTCAAGGGCGCACGGCGGCTGATCTCCCAGGCCGGAGGCGGCCTGACCGGTGGTTTCGCGGTCCTGGCCCAGCTCACCTCCGCGTTCGAGCAGTCCGCCCGCACCGCCGGCCTCACCCCGGCCGGTTGGCTGTCCGCCGGTAAGATCGCCGCCGTCGCCCGCACCGCCTACGACCCCAAGTCCCGTGCCGCGCTGGACCGCTGGTCCGAGGACGGACGCCCGTCCGCCGACCCGGCCGCCGCCGGCCCGGTGGTCGTGGTGGAGAAGGCCGACCACATCTCCACCGACTCCGCCCACCACACCACCTACTGGGTGGAGAACTGGCCGCGCACGCAGGTCAACCCCGGCTTCCTCCACCAGGTGCTGTTCGCCTCCGGCGTGCGCCGCACCGTCTCCCTGGCCTACGAACCCCAGGACCTCGACTCGGCACTGCGCGACGTGCGCCGCAAGAAGGCCAGCGTGATCGCCGACTCCGCCGAGCGCGCCCGCAAGGGCCAGGTCTCCAGCGAGGCCGACTCCGTGGAGTACCAGGACATCCAGAACCGCGAGCGCCAGCTGATCGCCGGCCACGCCGACGTCGCCCTCACCGGACTGCTGACCGTCTCCGCCGACACCGAGGACGAACTGCGCTCCGCCTGCGCCGTGGTGGAGACCGCCGCCGTGGGCGCCCAGCTCGACCTGCGCCCGCTCACCTGGCAGCAGGCCGAGGCGTTCACCGCCTCCGCGCTGCCGTTCGCCCTCGCCGCCTGATGCCGGCCCTCCCGCCTTCCGAAAGAGCACCCCCCGATGCCGGCCACCCCCGCCACCACGCAGGACTTTGTCCCCTACGCGACCGCGGCGATCGACTTCCACCGCGCGCTCAACATCCCCACCGGCCCGCTGGTCGCCTCCCGCGTCGAACTCGACTCGCTCCACGAGCACCTGGTCGCCCTGCACGGCCTCCTCGACGCCCATGCCCAGCGCACCGCGCCGCTGCTGCCGGCCGAGGGCGACCACCTCAAGGCCGCGCGCACCCGCCTGTGGCAGGCCGCCGATCACCTCCACGCCGCTTACCATGCCTCGCCCCGGCCTGGCAGCGGCGAGGTCCCCGGCCCCGACGCCTGCCGCGCCCGCCTGCCCGAGGGCGCGCCTGAGCTGAGCGTCTGCCGCCGCCACCAGGAGACCGCGCAGCTGGTGCGCCGCCGCGCCACCCCCGCCGACCTGCACGCCCCGTTCACCGGCCTCGTCCGTCGCTGACCCTTCACCCCGGATTCGTGATCATGCCCAGGAACCGCGCCACCGCCAGCCCCCTGTTCGTCCCGAGCAAGATCACACGCGCCCAACAGCGCGCCGCCCGTGCCGAGTTCGCCCAGGCCCGCACCAAGGCCCGCCTCGTGCAGCCCGCCGCCGAGCGTCCCCGGAACAGCGGCACCGATGCGGATCTCCAGCCCGTCTACCCGGTGTCAGGCCGGCCTGGTCCCGCCTCCGCCCGCGGCGGCAGGCTCCGACTGCCCAAGCACCGGCTGACCACCGCCACCGCCTCGGGTGCCTACCCGTTCCTCGCGGAGGCCGGCCTCGGCGCCGAGGGGATCTTCATCGGCCGCGACCTCCACGCCGAGGGCAGTTTCTGCTACGACCCCTTCGCGCTCTACAACAGCGGCCGAATAGAGGGGTTCACGAACCCGAACGCGATCCTGTGCGGGGTCATCGGCATGGGCAAGAGCGCCCTCGCCAAGTCCATCGCCACCCGCGCCATCGCCCACGGCTACAAGATCTACGTCCCCTCCGATCCGAAGGGTGAGTGGACCGGGCTGGCCCAGGCCCTCGGCGGGCAGACCATCGCCCTCGGACCCGGCCTCCCTGGGCGCCTCAACCCGCTGGACGCACCGCAGCGACCCGCCGAGGTGAGCAAGGAGGACTGGCGCACCGAGGTCCGCAAGCGCCGCCTCCTGCTGCTGGCCAGCCTCGCGGCCACCGTGCTCAAGCGCGACCTGCTGCCGATGGAGCACACCGGCCTCGACGTCGCCCTGGACCTGGTCGTCGCCGACGCCGACGCGAACGGCACGGCTCCGCTGCTCGGCGACATCGCCCACGTCCTCGGCCGCCCCGACCGCCTCGACGCCGCCCTCGGCGGCCAGGCCGGAAGCCTCGGCCACGCCACCGACGACCTCGCCCACGCCCTGCGCCGCCTGGTCCACGGCGACCTCAGCGGGATGTTCGACGCGCCGTCCACCGTCACGTTCGACCCGGACGCGCCGATGCTCTCCATCGACCTGTCCCGCCTCGGCAGCAGCGGCGATGACACCGCCCTCGTCCTCGCGATGACCTGCGCGAGCGCGTGGATGGAGGCCGCCCTCGCCGACCCCGCTGGTGGCCGCAGGTGGGTGATCTACGACGAGGCATGGCGGATCCTGCGCCACGTCGGCCTGCTGGAGCGCATGCAGCAGCAGTGGAAGCTCAGCCGCGGGCTGGGAATCGCCAACTTGCTGATCCTCCACCGGCTTTCCGACCTGCTGTCCGCGGGCGACGCCGGCTCGCGCGGGCGCGTCCTCGCCGAGGGCCTCCTGGCCGACTGCTCGACCCGGATCATCTACCGCCAGGAACCGGACCAGATCCCCGCCGCCATGGCCCTGCTCGGCCTGACCGGCGTCGAGGCGCAGGCCATCGCCGCCCTCACCCGCGGCCGGGGCCTATGGAAGGTCGCCTCGCTCTCCTTCATCGTTCAGCACCTCCTCCACAGCCGCGAACGAGCTCTGTACGACACCGACTTCCGCATGACCGCCTGATCGGCCGCCCCTTCGAGAATCCTGAACTTTCTTGCCTACCAACGATGTTGAATCGCACCTCGACCACGCCCGTCTCACGACGGCCGACTTCACGGTGTTCGAGCAGCTGCTCGCAGCGCGCCGCGACCGCCTCCCCTACCCGCCGGCCGACTGGCACCTCGTGCTCACCTCCACCAGCATCGGCACCCAGTGGCAGTCCACCTACGCCCTGTTCCGGTCCTGCGATGCCCTCGCCACCACGGAATCCGGGAACGAGACGTACGTGCGGGTGTACTTCGACGAGGACGGCCGGGCCCTGCCCGACCAACCGCACCTCCCCGGGGCCCTCCCGCCGTTCGCCGCCGAGCTGGCGGAGCACCTGCCCGGCTGGTCCGTCCAGCCCTGTCCCCTCAACCCGGGACGGGACCTCGTCGAACTCCAGGACCCGCTCTGGGGTGGCGGCCCACCGCCATGGAACAGCGTCTTCGCCCCGCACACCGCCCTCGCCCTCGCGGGTCCCGGCGGGGAGCGCCTCCTCGCCGTACGGCCGCGTCCCGGTCACGAGCTCGTGGTCCGTGCGGCCCGGCCCGACGACGCTCCCGGCTACCACCCCGACGACGTGAAGCCCCCGGTCCGGCTCGTGTTCCCGGCTGATGCGGCGCCCGCCATGGTGACGGCCGAGGTCAGGGACCGCTTCGCGCCCGGCTATCGGGAAGCCGTCTGGCGCGCGCGGACGAACTCCTTCACCTTCGCCGCCGAGGCCCTGCAGCGCCTGAGCACCGCGTACATCCCCGAACCCGGCTCGCCCTGGGGCCACCTCGGGGAGATCGGCGCCTTCGAGTCCGAGGCCGACCGCAACCGCGCCACCTGGCACTACATCACCACCCTCGCCGAGCAGGGCCCGCACCTGGTGGCCGGCATCCGGGCAGCCATCCACCTTGAGGACCGACTGGACCCCGGCGTCGCTCCCGACCTGGGGCGGCTCGGCGCCGCCGAGTACGCACTCGCCCGGCTCCAAGAGGGCCGGGACGCCTGGCAAGGCGCCATGGCCGCCATCGTCGGCACGAGCCCCGAGGCCGAGCGGCTCCGGGCCCGCGCCGAGGACCTGCGCAACCAGGAGGCGTGGGACTGCGCCGTGCCGCTCACGGCCGGCCCACTCCCCGCGCTCGCCGCGCACGTCGCACCGAGGGTCGCCCTGCCCGTGCCGGGCCGCGAGCAGCAGGTCAAGGCCGCGCTCGCCCGCACCGGCCATCTCCGAAGCCACGGTCCGGCGGAGCCTGCACCGCCCGGCCGGCCGACGCAATCGGCTCCCCACCGGGCGCGGTGACCGCATATCACCGCTTCGCGGCCGGACCAAGCCCCCGGTCCCCGGCATCATCAGCGTCCCACCCACAGCCCCCTGGGGCGCGCACCCCGCAGGAGCACGCCGTGCGACCCGACTATCTGAGCGTCCTGTTCAGCGACAACGGCTTCGGCGTCACCGCCCACGTCTACGGCCCGGACACCACGCCCGACCGCGGCACCACCGGTCCGGACCGGCGCTACGCCCACGTCACCCGTCCCCTCGCGCAGCGGGGCCTTGAGACCGGAGTCGGCTTCGGGGCGGACGACTACGTCGCCGTCGCGCGGCTGCCCGACGAAACCTTCCTGTCGATCTCCCCGCCACCGGAAAGCGCTCGCCCCGAGGTCCCCGGCTTCCCGGACGCATGGCTCGTGACCCGGGACCACCCGGACAACCCCCAGCTGTTCGAAGTCCTCTACGACAGCAGGCCGGACGGGCCCGACGCCCCCAACGGAGGCAACGTGCCCGAGTTGCTCGCCTCCGTCGACAAGCACCTCGACGGCCTCGGCGTGCCGTCCCGCGAGCAGGTCCAGGCCGCTCGGGCAGGGGCCGAGTCCGCTCTCCACCGGGCCGGTTTCATCCCCGTCGTGCGGATTCACGAGACCCATCACCGGCTTCCCGCCGCCATGGTCGATCCCGGCGAGCGCCGCGTCGCCGTCACCCGGGCCGTCGACTACCTGCGCGCCGAGGGCTACCGCTTCACCTGCCCCGTGGACCTGATCGACCACCGCCTCCCGCCGGCGCTGCCCCCGTCCCGCTTGCTGGCCCAGGTCAGTGAGGCCGTCTCGGCGGCCGTGCACACCCGGGAGGTGGTCGACGCACTGAGCGAACTGACTGCTCCCGGCGACGGCGTCCTCGACCAGACCGTCGCGGTCCTGCGTGAAAGCGCCTCCTGGTGGGAGGGGCTGGGCGGTGCTTCCGATCCCCACTACGCGGCCCGCCTGCGCTACATCGCGGATATGGCGGACGGCTACGTGCGGGAGATCCGGGCGATGCGCGGCGACCTCGCCGACCGGCACACCACTCACCCCGACCGCACTCGGCCCGCTGCCCCGGCCGCGGCCGATGGCCTCGACACCCGGGTTCTCGCCGCGCTCGCCACCTCTCCCACCTCCACGCGCACCCTCACCGGTCACCCGGCCGAGGCCGTCCTCGCCGCCCCGGCCGCCGTCCGTGCCGCCGGACCCCGCCGCTGAACCCCGCCCGGGAAGGGGGGCCGCTGTGCCCCGCCGAAACAGACCGCGCCCCGCCTACCGGTCCACCGTCCGAACCAGCGAAGCGGAGCCCCACCGTGCCTGCCGCCGAACCCACCCAGCTGCCCGACGTCGCCATCGGGCACCACCCGAGCCATGGCATCGTCGCCTCCCTGCCCACCCAGTCGCCCGCCGCCGAGTGGATGCTGGAGCGCCTCGACTTCCAGCGCCTGCCCGGCAACCCGAAGCTCTTCACGCTCACCGACCAGCACCGCGAAGCCCCCGAGCGCGCCGCCTGGGCCGCCAAGCTCCTCACCGGCGCCGGCTACCACGTCGACACCGACATGGCCCTGGCCCCGGTGAACACCGGCACGCAGGAACGGACACAGGCGCGAACGGCCGCAGCCGAGCCGACGCCCAGCCACCAGCCGGACACCGGCCCGGACGTCGCATTCGCCGAGCACCCGACCCTGGGCATCGTCGCCGCCGTCAACGACGACCTCCCCTTCAACCCGGGCATCTACCTGGAGACCGACGGCTGGCGCCGCCACCGCGACCTGGACGTCTACTTCCCCCCGGCCGGAACCCGAGCAGAGTCGCTCGACGTCGTGGCACACACCGTCAAGGGACTGCGGCGCGGCAACTTCCAGGTCGCCCTGGAGCCCCGGCTCGCCGAGGACGTCGCCGCTCACCGCGCAGAAGTCCGGCAGGCATTCACCACGCGTAAGTTCCGCGTCGACGAGGCCGCGCTCAAGGGTCCCACCCCCCAGCCCGCTCCTGCCGCCGCACTCGGCGCCAGCAGGCCGCCCGTGGCCGTCGACCCGCGCATCGCGTTCGCCCGCGCGCGCTGACCGACCCCGCTCCACCTGTACCACCTCTAGGAAGCCTCAGTGTCCGCTGCCGCCACCCCGTCCGACGACACCCCGTTCCTCCGCCGTCCCGACCCCTTCCTCGCGCTCCCGCGCCTCCCCCAGCGGCTGGACGTGTCCTTCGCCGTCCACCCCGAGCTGGGCGTCGTCGCCCGCACCTGCCCGCCGCTTCCGGCCGGCACGTTCGCGGCCATCACCGTTCCCCTGGCGAAGCGAGGGGTCGACTTCACCATCGACTTCGAAACAGGCCAACACATCGAGACACGGCTCCCGGACGGCAGCTTCCTCGTCGCCGGCCCCACCTTCGACGACGCCGACCAGGAATTCGAGACGGCGCCGCAGAACGGCTGGTTCGTGGGCCGGCTCGACCCTCGCGCAGGCAAGGTCGAGGTCGAGCCCTTGTACAACAGCCAGTTCGGGGAACTCGACCGGCAGCACGGAACCGATGTCGCGCCGATGCACACCGCTCTCAAAGCGCACCTCGACCGCTGCGAGGTTCCAACCGAGCAGGACGTACAGGACCGGCGGAATCGAGCCGAGTCGCTGCTTCACGGAGCCGGGTTCGTCGCTGTCACCACCGGCTATCAGCAGACCCACCATCGGCTTCCCTTCGCAATGACCGAGTCGACAGAGCGCCGGGCGGCAGTGACCCGGGCGATCGGCTACCTGCAGGCCGAGGGCTTCGCGTACGACTGCCCGGTCGACCTGGTCGACCAAACTGCCGCTTCCGCCGCGCGCGTCAGCGCCGCCCTCGCCACCTCTCCGACTGCCGCGCACACCCGTACCGGGCAGCAGGCACAGACGCCGACACCACCCGTGCCGCCGAACTCCGGCCTCCAGGGCCGGCGCCACTGACTTCAACTGACGCAAACCGGGCCGCCACCGGCCCGTACGCGGCTCTGATGGCCACTCCCCCAATCACCAAGGAACAGAACGACATGGCTGTGAAGAAGGTCTGGCAGATCACCCACTCGTGCGGACACGAGACCGAACGCGACCTCGGCGACCGTCCGGCCGACCGCCGGGCCGGCTTCGCCCAGTGGCTGGCCAAGCAGGAGTGCACCGACTGCTGGCGCGCGGCGAAGGCCGGTGACGAGGCCGAGAAGGCGGCTTGGCTGGAGGCCAAGCGCACCGCCGAGAACGCCGAATCGGAAGCCTGGTCCGAGCAGTTCCGGATGCCGCCGCTGGAGGGCACCGAGAAGGGCATCGCCTGGGGCGTGCGCTGCCGCCACCAGATCCTCGCCGCCGCCTACACCGCCCTGGTCCTCGACTCCGGCACGCCCGAGTCCGAGTGGGAGCGGATCGAAGACCAGGCACGCACGATCACCCGCGCCGGCTGGTGGATCGACCAGCGCGCCAGCGAACCCGGAGACCTTGCCGAGCTGCTGGAAGCGGCCTTGGACACCGACCGACCGACCGAGAACCCCTTCGTCTGACCCGCCGAAGCCCTGCCCCAGGCGCAGGGCACCAGCCCCCAACTTCCTTCCCCTGAACAGCGATTCACGAGGCTCTCCCATGCCCACCTCCCCCCTGCAGTGCACCGTCCGGCGCACCGAAAGCACCCCCGACCTGCTCGCCACGCTGTACGACGACGATCCCGGTTTCGAGTCCTACCTGCTGGCGTCCTGGTCGCCCGGTCCACCCGCCGAGGAGGACATCGTCCTGTCGGATCTGGCGGCGCTGCTGGACGAGCCGGTGGCGCTGCGCAAGCCCCGCACCGGCCACACCCCCTCCCCGCGCCTGACCTGGCACTGCTCGATACGCAGCAGCGGCGCGCTCAGCGACGACCGGTGGTTCGAGCTGACGTGGAAGGTGCTCGACGCCACCGGCATCGAGCCGGACAGCGACCCCGACGCGTGCCAGTGGGTGGCCCTGCGCAACGCCGAGGACCGGCTCGACCTCGTCGCCACCGTGATCCGCCGGGACGGCCGCTGGGCGCGGCTGCACAACGACCAGCGGTTCGCCCGGTGGGCCTGCGAGGACTTCGCCCGTGAACACGGGCTCACCTCCCAGCGCTGACGCGCGCGGGAACGCCTGGCCGGATGGCCGTCTACCACTGCCGTCCGGCCGGGCCAAACCGCCGAATCACCGAATTCTGTCCCCGTCAGCCCGCCCGCCGCCCGAGAGGGGACGCCGTGATCGCCCACCTGCAGCGCGCCACCACCACGGCCGCGCTGATCCCCGCCCTCTACGGCCTGGACGAGCCCCACGGCCGGCTGCGTCCAAGGCTGATCGGCGCCGACTACCGCGGCGCCGACAAGCAGCTGCCCCTGTTCGGCGACCCGCAGGAGGTCCTCGGCGGAGGTGTGCTTGACGCCCCCGCCCTGCGGATCGGCTCCCGGGCGCCCGAGCACCCGGTGTGGATGTGCTCGGTGCGCTCCGACCCCCGCCACCCGGACCTGAGCGACGCCCAGTGGGCCGACGTCGCCCGGCGCCTGGTCACCGCGACCGGGCTCGCCCCCACCGGAGACCCGAACGGCTGCCGGTGGGCCGCGATCCGCAACGACGACCGGTCGGTGCACGTCGTCGCCACCGTCGTACGCGAGGACGGATACCTCCACAGCACCTACCGGGACCCCTTCCACGTGCAGGCCGAGTGCACCCGCATCGCCGCCGAACTCGGCCACCTCACCCGCACCGTCACCACCGCCAAGGACCACCGGATGCCCGCCATCACCATCAGCGCCGAGCCCAGCGGCAGCGTCGTCGCCACCGGCACCAGCGACGACCTGTCGGCCACCCTGCTCCGTCACGCAGGCTTCAAGCAGATCGACGACTGGCACGGCCGCCGACACCGCCTGCCCACCACCACGCCCCGCCCCGACGCGGCCGCCAGCGCCAGCCACGCCGCCGCGATGCTGCGCGCCGCCCGCTACAAGGTCGACCTCGACCCCCGGCTCGACACCGAGCCGCTCAACACCGCAGGCCAGCAGATCCTCCATCTCACCGATGAGCTGCGCGGCAGCACCGACTTCGCCGAACTCGCCGGGGTACTCGACGAGCTGCTCGACCCGGATGACGGGATGCTCGTCCGCCTCCAGGAGGCCCTGGAGATCGCTTCCGAGCAGATCACCGATCTCGACCCCGACCGGTTCGAACTCTCCGACAAGTTCGGCTTCGCATCCGACCAACTCGTCGCTGTCCAGGCCGAACTGGGCGAGGCCGTCGACGAGGTGCAGCTCGCCGTGTCCGGCGGGGCCGGCACCGCCGAGGTCCGAGCCGCCGATGACCTGCGAACCCGCGCCGCCCTCGCCCGTAGCACCACGGCCTCCGCCGCCAGCGCCCCGGGCGTGCCCGCCGTCTCCACTCGGCTGCCGCCCGTACCGGCCGCTGCGGCGGGCCCCGCCGGCCGCGCCCGCTGAAACGTTCCTTCCGGTTAGCCTCCCCCTGGAGTCGTGGTGCCCGAGTACTACTCGTCGATCGGAGAAGCGGTCGGCGCCGCCATGCAGCACAACATCCGCCTGGCCCACGGCGACCGGCTGCCCGCAGCCGACCAGCCGCTCCAGGTCCGTTACATCCCGCCGCCCGCCGCCGACCCCTACTCGCTTCCGGGCATGGTCGTGCGACTGGAGGAGGACGCGAACCCCGGGGACGTGGCGGCGATCCTCGAAGAGACGACCAGCGCCCTGGTCGGCCCGCTGACGCAGCTGACCGAGCTGGTCGCGGCCGGGGCCGACTGGGCCCGCGCCAGGGTGGACTTCGACCTTCCCGGCTACAACCTGTCGTACGACATGTGGACACGCCTGGCCACCGCGCACCAGGCGCTCCTCACCGTCCGGGAGGACCTGGAGGCCGCCACCGAGGGCATCGCCGCCTGCCCCGCCGAACCCAGCCCCTCGCGTCACCCGGACCTGATGCCCGTCCTGCGGACCCGCGAACTCCTGCACGACGTCATGGGCGCCGCACCCGAGCCCGGCCCGGGCGCACCAGGCACCCGCCAGGCCGCAGCCCTCGCCACCTCCCCCCACACCATCGCCCGCCGGGCCGCCCCCGCGCACCCTCCAGCCACCGCGACGGCCACGGTCTCCACCGCCCGCCCCCGGCCCACCCGCTGAGCGAACCGAAGGAAGACCACGAATATGCGCACGCTCGCCGACGCGTTCGGCACCGACGTCGAGATCGTCCGCCGCTCCGACGCGGTGGTCCGGGCCTACTGCCGCACCGGCGCCCCGGAGGAGATCCACGACGTCCTGCGCCAGTGCGGCTTCACTGCCTCCGACCCGCACGGTTCCTGCTGCTACCACCTGCCCGCGGACACTCCCGGCGCCGACCAGCCCGCTGCGGCCTCCACGGCAGCCACCCTGCTGGACGACGCCGGGTACCGGGTCGGAATCGACCCTCACCCGGTCGTCGGGTACGTCGGCCAGAACTGCATCGTCCAGCCCGAGGAGCAGCGGCTCGCCGCCACCCGCCGCACCTCCGCCGCTGCCAAGGCCGCCCCCGCCCAGGCCGGCACACCCGCGGTGGTACCGGTTCGGCCTGGCGCCCGCACCCGCTGAAACGTTCCGCCAGTCCCGCTTCCGGAGGAGAGCACCGTGATCCGTACGAGAGCCGAGCGCGCCCCGCCCGCCGCCCGCTCGCACCCTCCTGGACGCCCACTTGCTTACCCCGCGCACCGGCGCGCCGTCGACCGCCTCCGGCTCGGACGCGCTCCTCTATCTCCTGTTCGCCGTCGTCGGCGCCGCCCTCGCCTTCGGCTCCCTCGCCTGGCTGAGCGGCAACCTCACCAACTACCTCTTTGGGTCCGGTGATTGGGCGCCGTTCCATGCCACCGAAGCCCTCCTTCATCCCGAGCGGCTGTGGCCCCACCTCGACCCGGCCGCCGTCCTGGTCGGCGCCCGCATCGTCCCCGGTGTCCTGACCCTCGCCGCCACCGTCACCGTCCTGGTGCTGTGGCTGCGCCACCGCTCGGGTGCCAGGAGCGGCCTGGCCCGCAAGGCGGACATAGCGCCGCTCCTGGACGCGGAGATCACCAAGAAGGCCCGCAGCCTTCGCCCGAGCCTGAACGACCGGGAGTGTAAAAGAGGTCGAGCCGAACGACCGGGGCATCCTGATCGGCACGCTCTCCCCCGGCAGGTCCGAGGTCCGGGCCTCGTGGGAGGACGTGATGGTCGCCATCATGGCGCCCCGCTCCGGCAAGACCTCCGGCATCGCGATCCCCGCGATCCTCGCCGCCCCCGGACCGGTGCTGCTGACCAGCAACAAGGCGGCGAACGACGCCTTCACCGCCTGTGCCGACGCCCGCGCGAAGGTCGGCACGGTCTGGACGCTCGACCCGCAGCAGATCGCGCACCACCCACGCGAGATGTGGTGGGACATCCTCGCGGACGCCCGCGACCTCGCCGGCGCCAAACGCCTGGCCGGACACTTCGTCACCGCCTCCGTCGACGAGGCCAGCGGCTCCGACTTCTGGTCGACCGCGGCGAGCAACACGTTGGGCTCGCTGTTCCTGGCCGCCGCGAGCCACCGCCGCCCGATCACCGACGTGCTGGCCTGGCTCGCCTCCCCCTCCGACCGCACCCCCGTCGACCTGCTCACAGATGCCGGCCACCACGCCGTCGCCGCCCAGCTCCAGGGCACCGTCACCGGTGCCACCGAGACCAGGGACGGGATCTATGAAACGGCGAGGCAGTACGCGAGCTGCCTGCTGGACCCGGAGATCGCCGCGTGGGTCACCCCCACCAAGGGCCTGGCGGAGTTCAAGCCGTTCGACTTCGCCTCCAGCCGGGACACCTTGTTCCTGCTCAGCAAGGACGGCGGCGGCTCCGCCAGCGCGATCATCGCGGCGGCGGCCGACGCGGTGATGCGCGCGGCCGTCATTGTCGCCGAACGCAGCGGCGGCCGGCTCGACCCGCCCGCGCTGTGCGTCCTCGACGAGGCCGCCAACGTCTGCAAGATCAGCGACTTGCCGGACCTCTACTCCCACCTCGGCAGCCGGGGCGTCATCCCGATCACCATCCTGCAGAGCTACCGCCAGGGCCAGCGCTGCTGGGGCGAGGCCGGCATGGACGCCCTCTGGAGCGCGGCCACCGTCAAGGTCATCGGCAGCGGAATCGACGACGCCGACTTCGCGGACAAGCTCTCCCGCCAGATCGGCGAGCACGACGTACAGACCGTCTCCGTGTCCGACTCCGGCAGCGGCAAGTCGACTTCGGTGTCGATGCGCACCGAGCGCATCCTGCCCCCGGACGAGATCCGCGCGCTCCCCAAGGGCAAGATCCTGCTCTTCGCGACCGGCATGAAGGTGGCGATGCTCGACCTCAAGCCCTGGTACAAGGAGCGATCCGCCAAGGAGATCGGCCCGGCCTCCTCCCGCGCCACCAAGGCCATCACCGAACGCGCCCTCGCCAAGGGCAGCGCCGGCCGCGACGACCTCACTCTCTCGGCCTGACCCACCCCCACCCCGGCGGCGCCGACCGGGAACCCGCCTCTTCTTCGGCCGGCGCCGTCGCCCCCGGCTGGCTCTCTTCCCGTGCCCGCCGCAGCCGCTGAACCACCGCTCACGTACCCAGAAGGTCTTCATGTCCGACTCCAACTCTCCTACTGCCCGCGATCGTTCGACTCCACTGGCCGGGGCGCCAGTCGTTCGCCGGGGTGGCCAGTGGTGGCTGGTCACCTCAGCTGGCTCCCTGCTCGCCACCGATCCGACGTTCACCGGTGAGCTGGACCGCTTCGCCGCCGCGAAGTCCGCCGCCGACCGCGCGGTCGCCCAGCTCCGCGCCGACCGCGGCGCCCGTCGCCGCCGGAGCCGGTGATGGACCCGCTACTCCAGGGCGAGCAGGCTGTACTCGGAGCGGTCCTGCTCGACCCCCGCCAGCTCGGCAACCTCGACTGGCTGGAGCCGCGCGACTTCTACCGGCCCGCGCACCAGGCCCTGTTCGCCGCGCTGCGCAAACTCCGCACGGACGGCCACCCGGCGCTCACCACAGAGGGCCCGGTGCCATTGGCCTGGCTGAACGACACCCTCGCCGAGGCGGGCAAGCATGTCCGCGGGCTCACCGCCTCCTATCCGCATACCCTGGTCGCCGCATGCCCGCGCCCCGCCAACGCCCCGGTCTACGGCCGGATGGTGCTCGAAGGCTCCATCCACCGCACCGTCACCGAGCACGCCATCCGCTTGCTCTCCGTCGCCCAGGCAGACGCTGCGGAGCGCGAGGTCGACGGCACCCTCACCCAGGCCGACGTGCTCGCGGGCGTCCTGGACGAACTCGCGACGCGCTGGGGAACCCAACCCCGAGCCACCGCCCCGAGGACACCCTCTCTCCCTGCCGCTGCCGAACCTCCCGCAGCGGCCCAGGCGGGCGACGAGCAGTTCATGCTGTCCCTGCTCGTCCACCAGAACGGCGCGATCGGCGAGGTCTTCGACTGGCTGCGCCCCCAGGACTTCGCCCATCCTGGCCACGGCCAGCTCTATCGCTGCCTCGGTGCGCTCCACCACCGGGGCGAGCCGATCGACCCGGTCACCACGCTGTGGGAGGTCCAGCGACGCGGTCTGCTCGCCGAAGGCACGATCACTGAGGAGCAGCTGCGGCCGGTGCTGCGCGACGGGGCAACGGGTTCGGCCGAGTGGCTGGGCGATCAGCTCCTGCGTTCCTCCCTCACCCGCGCTGCCGCCGGCGCCGCGCTGCAGATCACCGCCCACGCCGACGACCGGCGCCTCGCCCCCGGACAGCTGATCGGCCACGCGCTCCACGCCCTCGGTCCGCTCGACGAAGTGCGGGCCCGCTGGCGCACGGCGACGTCCCCGTCCGATCCGCGGCAACGACCCGATGTCGGCGAAGCAGAACGCGTCCAGGCGGCGCTCGCCCGCAGCCCCGCACCGCCTCCCGCCCGCAACACCCCGGCACCGGACCGTGTCCGCCCCTTCGGCCCAGCACCGAGCCGGGGCCGTGACCGCGTCACCCCGCACCAGCCCTCCCGGAGCCTCTTGTGAACAATCCCGACGTCGAGGCCCTCTCCCTCCACGAGCATGCGACCACCCTGGAGCAGCAGAGGGACCTGCTGCCCGCCGGCGGCTTCCCCGTCCAAGTGTCGGACCCTGTCGCCCTGAGCCGACAGATCACCCAACTCGGCTCCGTCATCACTGCCTTGGGCACCGAGTTCACCACCCGCATCACCGATCAGTCCGCGCCCGACCATGCGCTCCGTGCCGCCGGGGCGTTTGCCGAAGCGATCGGGCATCTCGGTCAGGCCGCCTGCGACCTCGGGGAGGCCGCCGAGCAGCTCACCTACCTGCGGCGCACGGACGACAAGCGCCACGATCCGAAGGCCCGGGAGCTTCGCCACAACGCCAGGCAGGTCATCGGCTTCGCCTCGGAGGGCGCCCGCGGCGAGCTCCAGCAGGCCGCTGGGACTCTGCGGCAGGCGGCCTCGGTCATCGCGCCGGACGACAACCGGGTGCAGGCCGCCCGCAGCCGCTCGGCCACCGCCGTGGCGACAGGGCCCACACCGAACCCGGCGACACCCCCTGCGCCGCCGCCTCTCACCCCCGCCCGCCCCTCCTCCGGGAACCACCTGTGAACGCCATCCTCGACGAGTCGCTCGCCCTGCACGCCCGGGCGAACTCCCTGCGGCAGCAGGAAGCACGACTTCCCGCCACCGGGCCGGCCAGGATTCCCGACGCCGTGCAGGTCGGCCGACAGATTGCCCAACTCGGTACCCTCATAAGGGAGATGGGAGACGAGTTCTCCGCTCGGGCCGCCGAGCAGCCCGCGCCCGGCCACGCGATCCGCGCCGCCATGGCGTACGCCGAGGCCATCAGCAATCTCGGTGAAGCCTCCGGTGCTCTCGGAGAGGTGGCCCAGCAGCTCGGCTTCCTCGGCGAAACCGCCGAGATCCGCCACCTTCCATGGGCTCGGGAGGCCCGCAAGGACGCGGTCCGGGTCATCGAGTACGCCGTCGAGACCGCCCGCGACGAACTCCGTCACGGCGCCCAGGCCCTGGACCAGGCCGCCCGGCACCTCTCGCCGCCACCCGACGACCTTCGCCGCCGTGCCGCGCTGAGCCGCTCCACCGCCGCAGTTCCGACTTCTCCAGTACACCCGACCGGCCCTGCACCGGCACCGGCGGTGCCTGCCGCTCACTCCGTACGGAGCCAGCGTTGACGCCCGTGCTCCCGGCCGCCGGCCCCGGGCCGCTGGTCGGAAGCCTGTGCAGCGGGTACGGCGGCCTCGACCTGGGGGTCCTGGCCGCTTTCGGCGGACGGGTCGCCTGGCACGCCGAGGTTGACCCGGGCGCCTCGAAGATCCTGGCCCGGCACTGGCCGGACGTGCCGAACCTGGGCGACGTCACCACGGTCAACTGGGCTGACGTTCCGCGGGTGTGCGTCCTCACGGCGGGCTTCCCCTGTCAAAGACGTCTCGGTCGCCGGCCGTCGCGCCGGACTCAACGCCGAAACCCGATCCGGTCTCTGGCTGCACGTGGCGCGTGCGGTCGAGGCCCTGCGTCCGCACCTCCTGGTGGTCGAGAATGTACGAGGACTGCTCACCTCCCCTGCCGTCGCAGCCTCCGCTGGCGACGTGGAACGCTGCCCGTGGTGTCTGGGAGACGACCCAGATCAGTCTGATCTGCGGGCACTTGGCGCCGTACTCGGCACCCTGGCCCAGCTCCGGTACGACGCGCGATGGCTCGTGCTTCGCGCCTCCGACGTCGGCGCACCCCACCACCGGGCCAGGGTCTTCCTCACCGCCTGGCCCGCCGACTACGGCGCTGCTCAAGACCCCCACGTCCAACATCGCGACGAACGGCGGCTCGCAGCACCCCGAGAAGAGGAAGCGCGGGGGCCATGGTCCGAATTTGGCGGACGAGGTGGAGTGGCTGCTGCCGACCCCGAAAGCGTCGGACGGGATCAAGGGTTCACCGAACCAGCGGCACGGCGGCGGGGACCTGACCTTGCCATCGGCGGCGGCCCGGCTTCGGCCCTCCTCACCCCGGCCCCCGGCCTCGCGCGCACCTTGGCGCCCGGCCTCACCGGCCTCGGCGGCGGTCGCCCTGACCTTGTGGGCGGAGGAGGCAGCGGACGACTCGACCCCGAGCGATGGGGGCCGTACGCCGGCGCCGTCGCCCGGTGGGAGACGCTCACCCGCCCGGCGCCGGCGGCCACCGACGAGGGCGGCAAGCTCCGCGCGGAGTTCGTCGAGTGGATGCAAGGGCTCGATCCGGGCTGGGTGACCGCCACCCCGGGACTCGGCCGTCCAGCCCAGCTCACCGCACTCGGCAATGGCGTCATTCCCCAACAGGCCGCCAAGGCAATGGAGTTGCTGGCACCGCCCTTCCCCCGCTGCCCGCGCTGCCGTAACGGGTGAGGGGCTTCTATCTCCTTTTCCCGGCCGTACCAAATCCCGGAATCCGCAGACTCTTCTCCCCGCAGCCGCACCGACCCGAGGGGGCTGTCATGCCTGCGCATGCCCCGGTCCGGCGCGCCCGCGCGCCGCCGGCCGTACGACCGAAGGACCTTCTCCTTGAGCACCACCACCGCCTGCGGCCCTGCCCAGGACAGCGGATACCGCGCTGTCCTGGGCTCCCCGCACGTCGCCCGCCTGCTGGGCGGCACCCTGATCGGCCGCCTGCCCACCGGCATGGCACCGATCGCGATCCTGCTGCTGGTGCGCGCCGAGCACGGCCCGCTCGCCCTGGCCGGAGCCCTCGGCGCCCTCTACGGTCTCGCCTCCGCTCTCGGGCAGCCGCTGCTCGGGCGCCTGGTCGACCGCCACGGCCAGACCCAGGTCCTCGTCGCCGCCACGGCCACGGCGAGCACGGCGTTCCTGCTGCTGCCGTGCACCGGCCCGGTGCGCCACCCGGTGCTCGCCGCGCTCACCGTGCTGGTGGCGGGGCTGGCGACGCCGCCGCTGGAGGCAGGTCTTCGGGCGCTGTGGCCGGTGCTGCTGCCCGACGCCGAACGCCAGCGCACCGCGCTCTCGCTGGACAGCAGCACCCAGGGCCTGGTGTTCGTCGCGGGTCCGCTGCTGGCCACCGGCTTCGCGGCCGGTGCCGGAGCGACCACCGCGCTGGTGGCGACCGCGGCGCTCGGCCTGCTCGGCACCGGCCTGGTCGTCACCGCCCGCCCCTCCCGCGCCTGGACGCCGGCGGAGTTCACCGAGGCGGTGCACTGGACGGGGCCGCTGCGGGTGCCGGGTCTTCGGGTGCTGTTCGCCGCGCTGATCGGCACCGGTGTCGCGCTCGGCGCGGTCAACGTCCTGGCGCTGTCCGCCGCCGAGCGCCACCACGCCGGGTGGCTGGCCGGGGTGATGCCAGCCGCGCTGTCCATCGGCAGCATGCTCGGCGGCCTCGCCTACGGCCGCCACGCCTGGCCCGGCGCCCCCGCCAAGCACCTGGTCGCAGCCTCGATCGGCTTCGCGGCTGGCTGGCTGCCGCTGCTGCCCGACCCCGCGCCCGCCGTCGCCGTCTTGGGCGCCGTGCTGCCCGGCACCTTCCTCGCGCCGCTGCTGACCGCCGCGTTCCTCACCGTCGACCGGCTCGCCCCCGAGGGGGAAGCGACCGAGGCGTTCGCCTGGCTGATCGCCTGCATCGGCGTCGGCCAGGCCGCCGGCACCGCCCTGGCCTCCCTCGCGGACACGGCCGGCCCGCTGCTCGTCGCCGCCGTCCCGCTCGCCGGGGCCGCCTTCGCGCTGTGGCTGCTGCGCCGCTTCAACGACCGCTTCTCCTCCTGACCTCCGCGCTCACCCCGAAGGACACTGCCGTGAACACCACCCTCTTCGCTGTCGCAACTCCCGCCACCCGCATGCACGTGGTCTGGGACTGGAACGGAACGGTCAAGGACGACCTCGATGACCACGTCTTCGCGTTGAACGAGACCCTGCCCGCCCTCGGCGGCGCCCCGGTCGACCGGGAGACCTACCGGGCCAAGCACACCGTGCCGATCCCCCGCTTCTACGCCCGCCTGCTCGGCCGCGAGATCACCGAGCAGGAGTGGGTCTCCAGCGACAGCGCCTTCCTGGAGCACCTGCGCGCCCAGCCGGTGCGCGTGCGCGAGGGTGCCGCCGAGCTGATGGCTGCCCTGAGTGAGGCCGGCCACACCCAGTCGCTCCTGTCGCTGTGCCCGCACGACACCCTCGTGCGCGAGGTCGAACAGGCCGACATCGGCCACTTCTTCATCCGGACCGACGGCCGCACCGGGCCCTCCGGCGGCACCAAGGCCGCCCCGCTCACCGCCCACCTCGAAGCCCTCGGCCTCGCCGAGCAGGCGCACCGGGTGCTGCTGGTCGGTGACGCCGTCGACGATGCCGACGCTGCCCACGCCAACGGCGCCCACGCGGTGCTGCACACCGGCGGGCTGCACCACCCCGCCAAGCTCGCCGCCACCGGCCACCCGCTCACCGACACCCTTGCCGACGCCGCCGTCCTCGGCCTGCGCCTCGTACAGGGCCGTGGCATGCAACTGGCCTGCGCCTAGCACCGATCGGCGGCCGGACCAAGCCGCCGTTCCTGCGGACCATCTCCCTCAACGACCGCATCACCGGAGCCCTGCCGTGACCCGAAGAAGACCTTCCGACCCCGACCTCCCCGTCCGTCCGAACCTCCTGGATGTGCCATGTCCGAGTCCGATCCGCTGCCGGGCGCCTCCGAGCCCGAGCCGATCCGCATCCCCGACGAGGACCTCGACGACCTCGTCAGCGCCCTGAACCGCACCATGGCCGAGGTCCGCCAGCACGGCGTGATCCTTGACCGTCTCGGCTCCGAACCCGACGACGAGCCGGGGTCCGGCTCCATCGAGCCGGACCCCGGCAGCAAGGACGCGCCCGAGGCCGCTCCGCCGCTGTTCATCCTCGCGATGGGCGGCGCCCAGTACGCCGCCGAGCTGGCCGAGCTCTCGTTCTGGGTCACCCACATCCTGCTGCCCGTCTACGGCCGGGAGATCGGCTCCACCCGCCCGTGGTGCGCGAGGTGGCCCGAGCACCCCGAAGCCGTCGCCCGCCTCCACGCGCTGTGGCTGGCCTGGCAGCAGCTCACCGCCGCCGAGGCCGGCCAGGGCGGCCCTTCGACGTGGCATCGCGACCACCTCGACCACGCCATCGCTCAACTCCGCTCCCCGGACGGCCCGTTCGCCGCGTGCACCACGAGCCCCTCCCGGCCGGCCCACCGCGTCCTGTCGACCCCCGACCAGCTGGGACTCGCCGCATGAAGGACACCGACTTCCGGCTCGACGACCTCGAACCCGCCGACGAGCACACCGCCGAACTGTACGACTCCACTTGGGTCAGCGACTTCAAGACGATCTCCCAGCACGATGTGGGCGACCGCAGTTTCATCGTCGCCTTCGATGCCTCGGCCACCTGGGGCTACCCCAACATGCCCAACATCGCCTCCTTCGATCTCGTGCGCGACAGCAGCCAGGCGACCTTCAGCATGCACAGGTCCAAGCACGCCACCTTCGCGTTCGCGCAGAACTGGCTCGTCAACCGCGGCTGCCCTCCGGACGCGCTCACGCCGACCATCGACGTCCCGAAGCCCGCCGACGAGCTGACCGTCCAGGTCGAGGACCGCATCCGGCGCTCGGGCGAGGGCCTTGCGGTCGTCGACTACCAGGTCATCGACGGGTCCGACGTCGAGGGCTGGAGCATCGCCGTCGACCGCCAGGACAAGGAGCTGCCCGTCCGGCTGTTCCTGGAAACGCTCCAGCCCGACCAGTACACCTACACGGTGCGCGAGGGGGCGTTCGCCGACCTCGCCGCCGCCGAGAGCTGGCTGGAGCAGCGCTCCACTCCGCTGCCCGACGCGCCGGAGTACCGCCTCGATGCGGCGGCCCTGCGTACCCGCGCCGCCCTCGCCCGCAGCACCACCTCCCCGGCCGCCGTCACCGCCGCCGACGTTCTGGCCGCCGCCCCCGCAGCCGCAGCCGTCGCCCGGCCCGATCGGGGGCGGTCGCTGTGAGCCGCGCCAAGTTCGCCTTCTCCGCCCATCCCGATGCCATCGCCGACCTTCGTCAACTCCCTGACGCCGTCCGCGACCAGGCCCTGCTGCACCTGCAGGACCTCGTCCGCGGCGAGCGCGTCGCCACGCGACTGGAGGGGCGGCTGGAGGGCTGCCACAAGATCTACCTCGGCGTCGGCAACGAATGGGCAAGCCACCGCCTGGTCGTGCAGTTCCGTGACGCCCCCACCGGCTCTGAGCACCGGCGCGAGGTTCACCTCGTCGCTGCGGGCCCCCGTGCCGACTACGCGGTCTACCGCACCGCCCAGAACCGCCTGGGCCGCACCGGCCTCAACCTCCCACAAGGCCTCAGCCCGGCCGAGGAAGCCCGCGTGCGAGCCGCCCGCGCCCGATCCATGCGCCCGGCACCGGTAGCCGCCGGGCCCGCCTACACCACCGCGTCCCCCGGCTTCACCACCGGCACGGCCGCCCGAAAGGCCCGATGATGACCGCCCCCACCCCCACCCACGCTGATCTCGCCGTGTGGCTCGCCGAGGCCGCCGAGGCCGTCTCCGGCATCGTCACCGCCCGGCACGCCACCCCGCCGTCGCACTCCCACCTCCACCCCGTCCTGGGGCCGCTCACCACCGGGCCCAAGGTGATCACCAGGCTCGCCGCCCGGCTGGAGGACCTGCTGGACGCGCGGCTGCCGACCACCCCCGCCGCCCTATTCACCCTGGCCTCCTACGCCTCCGCCCTGGGCTGGCTGACCGAGTCGCTCGCCGACCTCACCCAGGCCGTCGACCTCCTGATCGTCGAGGCCGGCCTGCCAGCCGCCACGGCCATCGCCCCCGGCGAGGCTACCGACTTGGACCTGTCGGCCTACGCCCCCCAGAACCGGCAAGCCCTCGCCTCCCTCGCCGCCGAGGCTGCCCTCCCACCCGGCCTCTACCTGCAGATCCTGGGCCAGGCCATGCTCGCCTCCACGGAGTTCACGGAGGCGTGCACGGAGATCATCGGTGCCCTGACCGAGGACGCCCACCGTCTCCTGGACGAGTCGGTCAGCTTCGTACGCCTCGGCGGCGAGGGCCCCGACAGCCTGCCCACCCTGGTCCGCTCCCTCCTCGCCCGGATGGAAAAGGCCCGGTGAACCCGCACAACCGGCTCACCCACCCAGGCGCCCACCTCGTCTACGAGCACCTCGGCGCCAGTGCTACGAACGCCTGGGAACTGAGCGCGGGCTACCCCGACTCCGACCCCCTCAGGCACCTTGCCGTCATGGTCGCTTCCTCCGCCCGCGAGGTCGACCAGCTCCACCAGGCTCTCACCGCCCACGCTCAGACGGTGATCGAGCGACTGGAGCCAATCGCCCGCGGCGACCACGCGAACATGCGCGGCATCAACGGCATCATCCAGTCCGCAGGACCCCAGGTTGAACTGCTCACCGCCCGCAGGGGAGCGGCCTACGCGCAGCTCACCAACGTCCTCAGCGCCTACGAGCGCTGCACCGGAACCGACCGGCCCACCACCGCGCCACGCCGCCGGCACGACTCCGCGCACACCAGCGTCACAGCGGCCCCAAGCTACGGGCAGACCCCTCAGTCCACGGCCGCCTGGGACGACGAACAGGGCTTCGCCCGCACGGCGTTGCAGGCTATGGAGCACGGGGACCTGTGGCTGCGCGAGAACGTGCACAGCGACAAGTACGTGATCTGGGGTTCCGGGCTCGACGCCCCCGTCGAGGCCGAGACCGTCGAGCGGCTGATCGACGCCGGCCTCGTGTCCGCCGACACCAGCACCTCCGCCTCCCGGATGGGCCACATGCTCTCCCTCACCCCGGAGGGCGCAGCGGCCAACGCCGCCGCCCGCACCGAGCGGCTTCGCCGGGTCGCCGCCCTCTACCGCGGCATCACCCCCACCACGGAGGGCCCCGCCCCGGCAGCGCCCTCGGCAGCAGCGGCCCGGCCCTCCCTCTCGTCCCGCACCCGTTGAACAAGGAACTGCCCGCCGTGTCCTCCCAGCTGACCACCCCGATGAGCGCCGCCGACGCGCAGCGCGCCGAGAGCGGGCTGCGCCGGCTCGCCCCGAAGTGGACCACCCACGTCGTCCACGCGATTGCCAAGTACGGCCCGGAGATGCGGGTTGCCGATGTCGCCCAGCAGCTCCCGGCGCTGTCCCAGCAGTACGTCGGCAAGCGTCTTGCCGCGATGTCCACCGCCGGCCTGGTGATGCGCGACGGCGAGTTCGACCGGACGGCGCCCTACCGGCTCTCCGCCTCCGCCCGCACGCTCGGCCCCCTCTACCGCACGCTCGCCCAGTGGTCCGGCGACCACATCGACCGCACCCCACAGGGGAGGTACGACCGGATCGAGGACGCCCTGCACCGCCTGCAGCTGGCAGACACCACCGAGACGATCCGCCTGCTCTCGGAGCACGGGAGCCTGCGCCTGACCCACCTGGCCGAACGCCTCGACGCCCCCGCGCAGTTCGCCGCAACCCGGCTCAATCGCATGCAGGCGGACGGCCTCGTCGCCCGCACCGGCAACCAGCACGGCGCCCCCTACATCCTCACCGACGCCGGACGGGCCTTGGGCCCCGTCTACGCCGCCCTCCAGCAGTGGGACCACCGGCACACCACCGCCGCGCCCCCGGCCCTGCGGGCCGCCGACCAGGCTCTGGGCGCCCGCGTGCCGTCCGCGCGCACCGCTGCTGCGCTGCGCCGAAGCGCCGCCCCGTCCGCCCTGTTCAGCCACGCCCCGGTGCCGCAGCCGCGGGTGCCCGCCGCCGCCACAGCGGCCTCCCGCCCCTTCATCGGGCGGTGACCACCGTGAACACCCGGCGCAGAACGGCTCCCTGCCCTCAGCATTCCGGGGCCGCGCACCGCCTCGCCGCCCGTGGCGGTGTGCGGGCCCGCTCCCCGCCACGTTCAGGAGCCCCGTGTCCTCCGCCGCCCCTCGGCTCGTTCAGCCGCTGCGTCTCGCCGGCCCCGGTGACCAGCGGCTCATCACCGGCCTGCTGGCCGAATCGCCCGGCTGGAGCCGCGCCCGTACGCCGGACGGCGGCGTGCGCTTCACCAGTTCCTGCCGAACCGCCGTCATCACCGGCTCCGGCCCGCCCGGCAGCCCGGTGACCTGGAGCATCCACGGCTACACCTCCGCCGGCGCGGAGCCGCTGTGGCGTGCGGTGTTCAGCTCCGGCACGCCCGCCGAGATCACCGCCGCCTTCACCACCGTCCTCGTCGACGGCCTGCGCAGCGGACACCGCGACTACCTGCACGGCGGGCCGCACCACCTGCCCTGCACGCCTGCGTCCGTCCTCGCCGACCGCGGCTGGCAACCCGCCCAAGGCCCGAAGGGCTTCCACGACCAGGTCGCGCCGGACGGTAGCGCCGTCTACCGGCACCGCGTCGGCCACCAGCCGGCCGACGCCGAGGTCGCCGGCCTGTCCCCGCCGGCCTGGAGCATGCTCGCGGGAACCCCTCAACACCCTTTCTGGCGTGCGAACTTCACCATCGGCGTGCCGTTCTACCCGCTCGTGCGAGCCGCCCTCGCCTTCAGCTCCCCCGAGCCCGTGGAACGCCTGCCCGCCAGTCCCGCCCGCCTTCCCCCGGCCCCGGTTCGCCGGCCACACGCCTGCCCACCGCCGGGCCCCGCCGTCCCGGCCGCCGCGATGCCGACGACCGGTGGGGCCCGCCGGCGCTGACCCCCGAGGAGGATCCCCATGCCGTACACCCCCGAAAAGGCCCGGGAGTACCGCGTCTGGCCGCGCTACCTCGCGGGGACGAAGGCCGACGTCACCGAGGCCATCACCCCGTTGATCGAGGCCGGGTGGGCCGCCACCAACGACGACCTGGGCAACGCCTACGTCACCGCGCCGGACCTGACGGCCCGCCTGGCGTTCCTGCCCGAGGGCCGGGACTCGACGCTCTGGAAGATCAGCGCCGGTCCGGAGGCGACCGCGATGCCCAGGTGGCTGGTCACCTTCGACGACCGCGTGCCCACCGAGGTCGTCCAGGACTTCACCACCGCCCTCGCCGACGCCTACACGCGAGGCCCCGACGCCTACCTCGGCGCCGGCCAGCCCGCGCCACGCCGGGCGGCCGGACGGTGGGTGGACCCCATCGTCCTCCAGAGCCCCGATCAGCTCGTCACCCGCTCGACGCGCCCCGGCCTCCTGTCACACGCCGAGGAGATGGACGAAACCGCGGAACGGTGGCTCTTCGAATCGGGACCGCCGCAGCGCCGCTGGTACGCCAGCGCCTCCTCGCACGTGCCCGCGCCGTTGCTGGAGACGCTCACCGCCGCCGCCTTCGACCCGTCCCCGGTGCACCGGCATCTGCGGCGCGACGAGCTTGCGCGTCTGCCCGCGAGCGCCGTCGCGACGCCCACCGCGCCGAGCCCGCTGGAGGTCGCGCGCGTCCGCGCCGCGACCGCCCGCTCCGCCGCCGCGCCCCGCGCCCCCGCCGCGCTCGCCTACACCACCTCGACCCCGCCTCCGGCGCCCCCGCGGGTCGCCCTCGCCGGCCCCGCCCGCTGACACCCACAAGACCTTGGAGAACGCCGTGTCCGACGCCACCGCCCTCGACCACGCGGACGCGATGATCGAGAAAGCCTGGGGACGACCGATCGCCGAGCTGGAGGAGGCCGCGCCCCGTCTGCCCGTCGAGGACCCGATGCTGCGCTCGGCCATGCACCATCAGGCGCACCTCGTCGTCGTCTCCAACTCCACTGCCGTGCACCAGGATCGGCTGCACGCGCTCACCCGATCCGGCCACGTCCCCGCCTTCTACGACCTCGACCGGATCACCGCCTCGGCGAGCGCCCTGCGCACGGCCTACGCGGAGAGCAACACCGCCCTCCAGATGATCCGCCACGTCGTCGACGCCCGCGAACTCGCGCTCACGGCCGAAGGCGGCCCCAACGCCGAGCGCGTGCGGGCCGCCACCACCCGGACCTCGCAGGCAGCCCGCCCCCTCGGGCTTTCGAGCGACCAGCCAGCCCCGCCGGCCGCCGCCACTTCGGCCCACAACGTGGTGAACCGGCGCTAGCCGCCCGTCAGTTCACCTCGGAGTCGTGGTGGGCGCCGGGGTCGGTGGCGCCCACCACCCGGGCCAGCTCCTCCACGGTCAGCTCCATCCGCCGCCCGTCCGCCAGCCGCGTCTCCACCGCCTTGTCCTGCTCCCGCTCGGTCCGGCTCACGGTGTGCACGGCCCACTGGCCCTCGTCGATCACCACGACGTCGCCCATCGTCCACGCCCGACCCGCGCTGCGGACCTTGCGCTCCAGCGCCGCCATGTCCCGGCCTCTGCTCGCCGCCATCGCCTTCATCCCCCTTCGACCCGTACGGCCCGCCGCCGTAACCCTGCTTCAGCACCCCGGGGTCCTGATCCATTCCCTTCCAGTTCGCCCACGGCAGACCGTTGCACCCGGGGAAATGACTACGAACTTCGGGACGCTGCATGTTCAAGTACTCATGTCGCCGAAACCGCAGGTCAACGAAGGGACCCGGCCCCGTGAACACCCCCAGCAGCCTCCTGCCCGCCCCCGTCTGCCCCATCGCCGAAGACCGCTCCTGGCTCTCGTCCGACCACAGCGCGGAGCCGGTCCTCGCCCTGCTCGGCGATCTCGGCTGGCCGATGGTCGACACCCCCGAGGGCAACGTGCACTGCACCAGTCCGGACGGGCGCGTCTACATCGGCTGGCTGCCCGAAGACCCCGGCGCCTGGAAGCGCGGCATCGTCTGGCGCATCCAGGTCCAGCCCACCGGCGCCGCCGCGTGGACCCAGGAGTTCGGCGTCCACACCCCCGCCGAGGCCGTCGCCGGATTCCTCGCCGTCCTCATCGCCGACCCCACCTGCTGACCGAACCAACTCCCCTGATCGGAGCACTTGTTGTCCACATCCCGACTCGACCACGTCATCGCTCACGGCACACCACGCACCCCGCTCGGCCTCGCCGTGCAGGACAGCCACTTCGTCTGTGGTGACGGCTTCTGTCTCTCGGTGCTGGCCCCCGACCCCGCCGACGCCTTCCTGCTGCCCGCCCTGACCCTGGAGGTCGACTTCCCTACCCTCCGTCCAGAACCGTGGGCCCGCTGGCGCGAACACCTCGAACCCGGCACGGAGGAGGACGACCCCACCGAGTCCGTGCACCTGCACGTCCCCGTCGCCCTGGTGCGGGACCTGATCGAGGCCCATGGCGGCGAAGCCCCCTTCCTGCCGCGCCAGCGCACCTGACCGGGCACCGCCGTCACCGGCTTCAAGGAACAGACTTGACGACCACCGCTTTCCTCACCCGCGCCCCCGGCCCCGTCATCGCCGCGCTCGGCCTCACCAACGCCTGCTTCGTCCCGCCTGCCTCCACCACGTTCGTCCTCAGCCTCGCCCTCAGCGTGAGCGGCCTGCTGCTCGTCCTCGACGACGTCCACGAGAGCGACCTGCGCCGGGACACCCGCGTCCTCGCCGTGCTCGCCAGAACCCCCGGCGGCGCCCGGGTCCGCCGGATCGGCTGCGCCCTCGGCCTGCGCGACCGCACCGTCGCCCGGTCCCTCGGCCGCCTGACCGACGACGGCCTGGTCATCCCCGACGCCGGGAACCAGCCGCTGCCCCTGCGCACCTACCGCCTCGCCGACTGAAACCCCCCGGACCCGACACAAGCCCACCACCACGGGGGACAGCGCCACGAACACCCACCGCGTCACCTTCCACCCGGTCGTCGTCACCGCCGCCACCGGACACCGCGCCTCCCGCCGCGTCCTCGCCAGCCCGGCCCTTCGGATCGTCCGCGCCGACGAGGTCCGCACCGGGGACCTGATCGTCTCCGCCTTCCAACCCGCCGGCCCGGGGCGTTGCCTCCGCGCCGACTACTTCACCTCCGGCCCGTACCCGGCCGACCCCGGACTGTACGACCCGACCTGCGGATGCGGCGTCTGCGGCCTGCCCGAGGTCGAGGGCCCGCACGGCACCGTCGTCCTCGCCCGGGACTACCCGTGGGAGAGCTGCGACCCGTGGCCCGCCGACGAGCCCGTCCTCGTTCTCCCCCTGCGCCGGACACCACGCTCACCTGCATGAGGTTTCCGGCTCGACCCACAAAACCCCTCCGCCCCGCCCCCGAACGGCCACCACGCCGAGGAGACAACCGTGCCCCAGTACCTGACCGTCGCCCACCTGATCACCCAGCTCCAGGCCGTCGACCCGAACCTGCGCATCCGCATCGCCGTCAACCCGGACTGGGCCTTCGCCCACTACGTCGGCACGGACGTCGTCGTCCACGACGGCATCGCCTACCTCGCCGAGGACGGCCAGGACAGCTACCTGCCCGCCGCCGTCCGCGACGAACTCGCCTGGGCCTGACTGAACCACCGCCCGCCCCGAGGAGGCCCGCATCCCCACCACCCACCGCCCCGCCCACCCACAGCCGCTCGACCGCTTCGCACTGCACCCCATGCCGCCGTGGGCCAGCGGAGCGCTCGTCCACCGCGTCCCCACCGACCCCGGCCAGCCGATCGAGGTCCTCTGGATCCCGGCCACCGCGCCCAGACTCCCCTTCGGCCGCATCCTGCTGCGGTGGGAGAAGGCCCCAGAGGCCGGCTGGGACGTCACCGCCCGCCTCGGCCTCGCCGCCACCGACGTCCACCTCGCCACCTGGCCCGCCGCCCCCGACGACTGGCCCCGCCTGGTGCGCCCCACCCTGTACGAGGTCACCGGCCTGTGCTCAGCCCTCACCATCGCCACCGCCGCCCTCGAACTCGCCAACCGCCTCGCCGGCTCCTGAAGACCACCGCACAAGGCCGCCCCGCGCCGAAAAGGCCGGGGCGGCCTCGCCGTACGCCCACCCCCGCGACGGCGCGTACGCTCATCACCGAAGCACCGAGGAAGGACATGCACATGGCCGACGACCAGCAGCTATGGGGCTACGCCGAGGTCGCCGCGCACCTGGGCATCAGCGTCGGCGCCGCCCGCAACCGCCGAAACCGCGGCACCCTGCCCGCTCCCGACGACACCAGCATCGCGGACCGCCCCCGCTGGAAGCCCGCCACCTTCCAGAGCTGGAAGCCCCTCGGCCAGGGCCACCGCAGCGACCTGCACGGCAACCAGACCGAATGACCGGCTGGAGCCCGTCCCAGTACGGGCGCAGAGAGGACCACCTGCCGATGCCCAACCATCCAGTACGCCGTCCTGTCGCGCTGATCGCCTGGTGCTCCACCGCCGCGATCGGCGCCGCCACCGCGACCGGCGCCGCTGCGACCAGCACCTACGCGGTGTGCGCCGTAGGTCTGTTCGCCCTCGGCGGCGGAGCGCTGGCCGCCTATCGCACCGTCCGCGCCAGCGAAGACCAGACCGACCGCGCTGTCCTCGAACGCCTGCGGCGCGACCCCGGCCTCACCTCCGCGGGACTCGCCGCCGACCTCGGCCTGCGCCCGGCCGCCGTCCGGCTCAGCCTCCACCGGCTGGCCGCTGCCAGCCAACTCCCCGGCTCAGCAGCTCCTCCCGGCCCGGGACGCTGACCAGAAGCGAGAAGGACCGCCACCGGTGGCGGTCCTTCTCGCTTCCCGACCTAAGACATCGGCCGAGAGTACCTATTCCGGAATGTTGTATTCCTTCCGCGCTCTCGTTGGTCGGTGCCTCAGTCCTCGGTATCTGACTCTGCGTCGACGGTCCGTCTGTACTCCCAGTGGTCCTCGTCCATCTGGATGCCGAGGTGGATGGGTGCTGGGTAGCGGGTCCGGTAGTTCCAGTGCAGGGCGTGGTCGCACAAGCGGGCGGCTGCCACGGCGTAGGTGACGGGGTTGTGGCCGTCGGGGAGGTGGAGGACGCTGATCTCCGTGGCGGTGTGGCTGTACCAGGTCTCGGCCTGTTCCTCCGCCGAGGTGCTGACCCAGCGGGTGTACTTCTCCCCGGCGCGGGCGTGGCGGGAGCCTCCCTTGTACTGCTCGGGCACGTTGCACAGGATGAAGTTGTGGGTGGTGCCGTTCATTCGGAAGATGCCGGTGGAGAGCTTGCGCTCTTGGAATTCGGTGTCCCCCTCGTCTGTAATCACCAGCCGTTCGATGATGGCGGGTGTCGCGATGTGGTCGTTACCTGTGGTGACGCGGAGAACGGCGCGGGGGCGCTGGTCGATGGGGAGGGTGAAGCCCGGCAGGGCAGGGCGCTTGTCGAGAGTGCCGTCGAGTTCGGGTGTGCGGCCGTGGTGGCGGTTGGCCAGTAGTGGCCAGATGCTGCGGGCCTGGTCGCCGGAAATGTAGACGTTGTAGCCGGTGGCGGCGTGGGCGAAGAGGCCGAGTTCCCACAGTGCCCTGTCGATGGAGCGGGGAAGTTGCGCGTCCCTGCGGCGGCCCTCGGGTAGGCGGCGCGCGCGGTGGCGGGTGTTGGCGGTGGCGTAGTCGAGCCAGAGGCCGCCTGGGGAGTCCGCGTTCGGCAGGTAGGCGAGGGACTGCCACAGTCCGTCGGGACCAGGCACGAGTGCGACGAGGGTCCAGATGAGGCGCGGCTGCTCGGTAGCGGGGCCACGGCGGTCGCCGAGCTGTTGGCGCAGGTGCAGGCCGACGTGCACGAGAGGTTCCTTGATCCCGTTGGGGCCGAAGGTCAGGGCGTCGGTCAGGCGGGGGTGGATCAGGCCGGCGGAGCGGTGGAGGTCAGCGATGGCCATGTGGCCGCAGTGGTCGCCTTCGAGTTCGCGCCCGAGCCGGTCGAGATCGGTGGTGATCTCGCGTTCCTTCTTGCGGGGGTTGCGCCGTCCGGGCTTGTGGGGGGTGAGGAACTGGGTGAGGACTCCGAGGCTGGCTAGTTCGCGGACGGCGTGGGGCTTGGCGTCGAGCTCGTAGGGGTCGAGGACCGTGGAGTCGGTCTTGCGGGATTCGCGGCGCTGGCGGCCCCATGCCTTGGCGTCGTACTCGGTCTCGCACAGGGCGAGCAGCCTGGTGCCTTCGGGGGCATCGAGTCCTTGGAGTTGTCGGGCCAGGGTGGGGCGCTGCTTGTGGTGGTCACCGTGTCGGAGGAGGTCGTCTGCGGGTTGCAGGAACGCCTCGACGTGGTCGTTCAGCGGTACCGGCGTTCCCTCGGGCATGCCGGTGGCGGCGAGGTCGGGGCGGTTGTAGTGGTAGGCGAGCAGGCGCTGCATGCGGGTGCGCTCGTCCTGGTGGCGGTAGAGGACGAGGATCCGCAGTCGCTCGCGGCCGGCGGTGAGGAGGATCTCGCCCAGGCGGGGGTCGTCGAGCAGGACGCTGTCGCGGCCTTGGTCGGTGCTGCGGCGGCTGCCGAAGGCGCGCCCGGCAACCTGTTCGGCTTGCAGCAGTGGTTGACCCAGGGCGGCGCTGGCGTAGCGGGCGAGTTCGCGTCTGGAGTGCATGCCGTCGCCCTTGCCGATGGAGTACGTGCCGGAGAAGGGGATGAGGGCGCGCAGGTCGCCGGGTGGGCCGGTGAGGTCGCAGGCGCTGGGGGCGAGGAAGTCGGTTTCGCCGGCGGCGCGCGGGAAGACGTCTTCGCCGTGCAGGCGGGTCCAGGCGTCCAGGGCGAGGCGTGTGGTGTGATCGACGTGGGTGTGGTCGCGGCGGCCGCCGAAGGCGAGCTTGAGCAGGGGGCCGTCTGCGGCGCGGGGGGCGAACCAGCCGGTGCGGGCGCTGCGGAGGGTGTTGCTCAGGCGCGAGACGACCGGCTCGATGGCGGCAACCGGAACGTTCAGCCCGGGGTAGGACTTGGCGGCCACCTTCAATCGAAGGGTCGCGCAGTGGGTGCGGGTCTTCCACTCTGGGGCTTCCTCGCCAGGGCTGTCGGTGTCCTTGTCGCCGTATGCGGCGCCCCAGGTGTTCGTCCACAGCAGGTCGGTGTCCCAGACCAGGAGGTTGCCGTCCAGGTCGACGCGGAAGCGGACGGTCTTGCCGTCGATCTGCCAGGGCTCGGCGGCGAGCTTGCTGGCGACGGCCCAGCTGGCCGCCCTCCACGCCCAGCCTGGGGCGTCGATGCAGCCGTTGGTGGGGGTGAAGTGCCCCCACAGCGAGGTCTCTTCGGGGGCGGTGCCGGCGATCAGGTCGGCGATCTCGCTCTGGTAGGCGAAGGAGAAGCGGTCGCGTTCGGTCTGCAGGAGTGCCTGTTCCCACAGGACGATCGCGTCGTGGAGGTCGTCGCGGTCGATGGGGCGGCTGGTGGCCAGGTACTTCGGCGGGTGTTCCTTGCTCTGGGGGTACAGGGCCGCGCAGGTGTAGCCGGTGGCACGAAGGACGGTGAGCAGGCCCGCGTAGGGCAGGTTTCCCTTGGAGCCGGTGATTCCGCGGTACATCTGTCGAAGGGCCGGCCATGCTTTGTCGATCTTGTCGGGCAGCGGGTGGAGGTAGGTGGTTCCGAGGAGGTTCTCGTCGGTGTGGGGGGCAAGCAGGGACAGCCGGGTTTGGGTACTCATCGGGGTCTTTCGTATTCGGCCGTGGTGGCGCGGGGCAGGGGGACGTGGACCAGGTGGGGTTGGTCGGTGGAGTGGGCGAGGTCGAGCCAGGCGGTGAGGGTGGAGCCGTAGGTGCGGCGCAGTTGGTACTGCTGGTGCTTGGTGAGTTGGTCGTAGTAGGCGCGTAGCAGGGAGGGGTAGTCGGTGCCGAAGTGGGTGGCGAAGAAGGCGTTGTCGACGAGGTAGAGCTGTACGGGGGTGCCTCCGCGGCGGGCGCGCCCGGCGAGCTGGATCATGTCGACGAGAATCCCGGCGAGGACTTCGATCTTCAGGAACTTGGGGAGGCGGGAGAGCATCGGGCTGGCGCTGAGGAGTTGGTACAGGCGTTTGTGGGCGGCTCGGCTCTGCAGGGTGAGCATGTGGGCTGGGTCGGGGCCTGCGTGGCCGGCGGCGATGCCGGTGGCGCCGATGCTGGCGTACATCGCTGTCGGGGAGTGGAGGTCGGCGGGGGGCCGGGTGGCGACCCAGACCGAGGCGAGGGCGGAGCGGTCGGTGCCGGGGACGAGGATGTTCAGGGCGCGGGCGACCAGGCGCATCGGTGCGCAGATCACCTTGACGTTGGGGTGGGTGAAGGGGAGGTCTTCGAGCTGGTCGACGGTGATCATGACCACTCCCTGGGGCGGGGCGACCCCGCCGGGAGATGTGTTCTTCTTTTTGACCACCACGGCGATCCAGGAGGGATCGGGGATCACGGAGGCGATGCCGGCAGCGAGGACCATGGCCTGGCTGTAGGCGTTGGAGACCACCATCGCGCGGGCCCGGTCGCGTTCGTGGTTCTCCAGATACCTCAGGTGTTCGGAGAGGCGGTCCGTCCACAGACGGGCGCCGAGGTCGCGCAGCCGGGCGGGCTTGCTGGCCTGGTCCTGGCCGCCGATGGCGATGGGGTTCCAACCGTTGGGGGTGTCGGAGACGTTGCCGGGCCGGGCGGTGACCGACCCGGGTGTCGCGTCGGTCATCACGTAAGCGGGCAGCGTGTGCAGGTGCTCCTTGGCAGCGCCGGGGAAGTACGCGGTCGCGGACAAGGCCAAGACGCTGCGCTCCACGCCGGCGGCGGCCAGGGCGATGGTTCCACCGAGTTGGACGGTGCTCGTGTGAGGGTCGCCGCTGAGGGCCTGCACGGACAGGCGGCCTCCGCCGTACTGGTCTTTCTCGACCTTGAAACCGATCAGCTGGTAGCCCAGCGGCCCGAAAGGCAGTGCAGGATTGCGGTTGAAGGTCCCCAGGGCCTTGGCGAGGTCCCGGCCTGCTGTCATCTGCTCGCGGCGTCCCATGCCGGCCAGGACGGCCTTGAGGTGGCGCAGGGATTGACGAAGGCTGCCAAGCCAGGCACGCACCAGCAGGGCGTTGGTGATCTCGCGGCGTTCGTGCTCGGGGACGCCAAGTTTGCCCAGTGCCTTGTCGATTTGAGTCTTCACCAGGGGCAGGGCGTCGTGGCTTTCGTCGCGGCTGACGGCCTTCTCCAGCAGCGCGGCCAGGTCAGCGTAGCGGGGCGGAGGAGGGTTCCTCTTCTTTTTCTTCCGGTCGGGAAAGATCTTGCGGAAGTCGCGGTAGACATCGGGGTCGATCGGCTGGGTGATGTCCACGTGCAGCAACTTGTCGAGCAGCCACCGGTCCCACGCTCCGGGCACGTGCCAGCCGGAGTTCAGCCGGTCGTCGTCACCGTGCTCGGCGGGATCCAGCCACAAGTCGCCTTCCAGAACGTAGTTGAGGAACTGCTCGCCCAGGCTGCGGGCCTTGAACAGGACGGGGACCAGGCGCCGGTCGCTGGCCGCGTCCAGGACCTCGCGCTGCCGGTCGACCTCCACCAGCAGCGACGATCTGTGGGCTCCCCGGCTGGCCAGGGTGAACTCGTCCGCGCCCATCTCGCACCAGCTCTGCTGCATCCGGTCGGCTTCGTCAACCAGCAGCACCTGGCACCGGCGCATCACAAACTCCAGGAGACTGATGCGGTCCAGCACGCCCTTGTCCGTCTTCACCGGCACCGGCACCGACCCGCCCAGCAGGTTGTGATGGTTGGTGACGATCACGTCCGCGTCCACGGCCTCGCGGATCAACGCGTACTTGCCGCACACGCCCAATCGCGGGCAGGCGTGCGCAGGGCCCGGTCCCTCACGGTCGTCCGCGGCATCGGCCGGCCTCAGCGACAGGCACGGCTCAGCGCCGCGCCGCACCGGTTCCCCGTCCGTGAGCCACGTCGACAGGTCACAGCCGTAGGCCAGTTCCTCGAACCGCTGCTCACGGCCCTGGACCAAGGCCCGCCCGGCCTGCTCGGCCAGCCGGTAGCCGGAGACCAGCGGCACGACCTTCAGCGTGGGGTGGGCGAGGGCGAACTCGGCGGCGGTCTTGCGCACGAGGTCGTCGTCTTGCCCGATCTGTTCGTCGAGGGCATGCCGAGTGAGTTCGCCCTCGGCCTCGCGCATGTGCTCGGTGTTGCTCAGGCTCTCGTGGATCTGGCCGACGACGACCACGACCGGCCCGGCCCGGTTCTGGGCCAGCAGGGGCGCCGCAGCCCTGAGCAGGACGGTCTTCCCCACTCCGGTCGGCGCGTTGACGACCGTGACCTTGCCTGCGGGCATCCTCAGCCGGGTGACCTTGCGGTCATCCAGGTCCAGCAGCCGTCCGAAGAAGCGGCCCATCAATCCGGGCTTCCAGCTGTGGCGCGCGTCCGCGGCCGCCTGCCGGCCCACCGCCCGGAGCATCCGGCGGCGCGAGAGGACGACCTCGCCTCGGTACGGGGCAGTGCGTACCCGCAGTGGAGTGACTCCGTCCTCGCCCTCCCCATCCGGGATCGTGACGACGGAGTCCTTGCCGAAGGCCCACATTCCGGTGGTGGCCACGGGCTGCGGACCGCGGCTGCGGTAGTAGATCTCCTCCGCCTCGCGCAGCAGGCCCCTCGCGAGCTTCAGCGGTTGCTGCGCGTGGGCGACGAGCAGGTACTTCGCCTTGCTCGGCTCAGTGCCCTCCGGCATCCGGTACAGGCTGTCCGGCTGGCAAGCCCACCAGCACGCGAGCTGATGGAATTCCTTCCGGTCGGCCAGCTCCGGGGGCCGCACGTGCCAGTAGTCGCCGGCGATCTCCCGCACCCAGCGAGGAAGTTGAGGCCAGCGATCCCACAGGTCGGTGCGCGCGGCGGCGAAGACGTGTGCTTGGTCCAGCGGGACAATCCGCCGCCCCTTGGGGTCGACGAACCCGAAGTACTCGTCCGCCAGCGCCAGCGGAATGGCCAGCGCAAGCTTCCGCAACGCCCACTCGTCCTCGGCCTGGTCCCTCACTGCACACCCCTGGCAGCCCGCTTGATCTGCTCGACGAGGCGGGTGAGCGTGAGCACCTTTGTTCTCCGCCCGGTCAGCCGAGCCTTGAGATACGCCACCTCGTGAGCCTGGTGGTCCGGAACGACGATGAAGAGCGTGTAGGGCTTCGGCTCGCGTTCCAGCAGCGCCTTGGCGAGAGCGGCGGCCGACGCCCAGTCCTTGGCGTCCACCCGCCATGTACGGACCGGCCGTCCCGGCACCGCGACCGTGATCCTCAAGTCGTACTCGTCGGGACGCAGTTCGCCCGGCCACATCTCCACCCGTACGTGGGCCTGGTCTTTCAGCCGGTCACGCAGTTCGATCTCCAGCAGAGTGGGCAGCACCCCGTAGCGCCACACCGGACGGCTGAGCGCCAGATGATCCACGCTGGCGGGAAAACCAACTACCGGCTCCGACGCCCTGCCCGTTCCCACCAGGACCGGCGCCACCCCGCGCCCGCCCCGTTCCAGGGACAGGCGGTAGTGCACCCCCCTAGCTCGATGCGCCTCACAGCGAACCTCGACCTCCTGGCCGGTCTCCACCACCCGCATCGGCCAACGGCACTTCGGGCACGGATACCACCAGCCCTCCAACTGACACCACGGCCAGTCGCTGACCGACTCGAAGAAGTCGAAACGCATCCACAACCGATCCCACCGCTTGCGCAACACCCGCAGCGGCCCGGCCGGGCACTCCGCCAGAAGGGCCCGCGCCTGCCGGTACTCCTCCGGTTCCAGCCGGCGCATCACCTCGAACAGACGCCGCTCCTCCTGCTCCGCCCTCACCCGCGCCCAGGGCCAATGACGGTCCAGCGCCACCTGCGGAACAAGGTGCTCCCGGCACAGGTCCTCCAGCGCATCACGGACCAATCCGGCACCGTCCAACAGCCTCAACTCACCGAAGCGGTCATCAACGTCACCAGGAGGCGGTAGGAGCGGGGCGAGCGGGCCGCGTAGGCCCAGGCGGAACTCGTTCATCCCCAACTGCACTGCCCGACCAGGCGTGTGGGCAGCGCGCAGTGCGGCGAGGCAATCCATCAGTATGTCTGCCCGCCGTACTGTCTCCAGCCCGGCGTCCGTCTCAGCCGCTACTGCCAGGCAGCAGGCGGTCAATGCCTGCTCCCGGCGAATCCGCACATCATCACGTTCCGTCAGCGCCACACACGCAAAGATGGCCTACGAACAAGAAGCTCTGCGGCATAGGCTGCATTCGTGTACACACACATCACTCGCGCAGCCCATCGGCGCCCCCAAGTCCGCCCTTCGGCCATCACTGGTGACCCGTGGCTCTGGGCCACCGCCGGCGGCGAAGCCCTTCCGGGCGACAAGCCATCCACGACACCATACGGAAAGTGGCTCTGGTTCCTGCCAGTTCGCGCGCTCGACGCCGGCTGGCGACTGGTCGAAAATGCTGTACATGAAGACAAGTTGGGGCCAATCGCCAAGGTCGCAACGCTCGGAAATCCCTTCGACGGAGACCCCACCCGCCGACCTGTGATCGTCTTCACCGAAGACTGCAACGACGAAGAGGACATCCGTCGAGTGCTGGTTGCACTGCGAGACCTTGGCGTCAGCGACGCGCTCGCCTACAAGACGGACGAAGCCACCAGACTCGGCGAGTACGGCGGCAGGGTCAGCACCTACACCAGCCCCGCAGGTACCACCAAGCTCGTTTGCCGAACCCCGCGCTACGCTGCGCCTGCCTGATCCATCATGAACCAATCCAGCACCGAGCTTCAGGGCCCGGGACGCCCAGGACCGGTACGGCATATCCGCGTTGTATCCGATGCAACATCGTTGCGTCGGGGACGGCCGCCCAGGTCGGGGCACCGAACGGGGAACCAGTCTCGACTAATTCCCCGGAGAGCCACGGCTCAGGGCCGTGTGCAGCGCACGCGAGATGTTGCACCGGATGCAACACCGCTCGTTAATCCAGGTAGATGCCGGCGAAAGTGCCGTCGAAGCCGAGGGCCACCCGCGCGGCATCGGTGGTGGCGTGGCGGGTCCAGGTCGGGTTGGCGATCATCGCGTCGAAGTCCTTGCGGGTGATCTCCGGCTCCAGCCACTCGTTTCCGCAGCGGCAACGGACCCACACGTTGCGGCGGTGGTTGAGCAGCAGCCAGTCCCGGCGGGCGCGGCAGGCGGAGCACGTCACCGGAATGCCGCGCAGCGCGAGTTCGGCCGGGTGCACAAGACCGCGGACGGCCTCCGGGCCGCTGGGGGTCTGGGTCTCGTACTCCAGCTGCAGGAGCGGGTCGGAGGCGACCGGGACTGGGGTGGTGATCGGGGCCGGGGCGGTGGTGGTGTGCTCGGTGGTTCTGGTCACGGGCTCTCCATTCGTGGTGCTCGGGTACTTGCGTAACACCTGGTGGAACCGGGTGTCGAGGGGTTTCGGGAGGGCCGCTCGGCGGGTTGCTGGTTCAGCGGCGTGGTGTCGGGCGGCGCTGGTCTGCCGCCGTCGGCTGGGGCGGTGTTGGCTGCGCGGTGCGAGTGTGTTCCGGCCCGGTCCGGGCCTGGGTACCGGCGGCCGTGCGGGGGCGCTCGGGGTTGGCGGGCAGGTCGGCGAGGCGGCGGATGCGCCAGACGAGAACGTCGGCGGTGTCGCGGGCGGTTTCCAGCTCCCGCCGGTCGACAGCCTTCTCAAGGAGGGCCTTGGGGTCGTGGCCGGCCGTCTCGGCTTCCGCGAGGACGGCGGCCAGAGCGTCGTGCTCGCGGGCTGGGCCCCTCGGGTTCTCGGCAGAGCCGAGGACGGTGCGGATGGTGGCGTCGTGGCGCAGGCGCTCGCCCTCCGGGAGGGCGCGGCCGATCTCGCGCATCGTTCGCATGGGGGTGGCTGCGGCCTGCCGGTAGGCGGCGCGCAGGTGGTCGGTGGCCTGGCGGGAGGCGGCGGCCTGCTGGGCGTGGCCCCGGGCGGAGTGCCAGCGGGCGGCAGCCAGGGTGACCAGGACGAGGGTGGACAGGACCATAGCAGTGGCACCGCCGTCCTCTCCACGTCCGAGGGCGCTGCCGGCCTGGACGATTCCGCGGGCGGCCGAGCGCAGGGCACGGATATCGGCGTTCTCGGCGCGGACGTGGCTGCGGGTGGCGCGTTCGAAGGCTCGGGCGGCGTCTCGCAGTTCGGCGCGGGTGGCGGCCGGGGAGGTCTGGGCGAGGGCGTCGAGGATCTCACCGGCGCCGACGAGCTGGGCGGCGGCTTCGTCGTCGTCCTGGTGGAGAACGGCGGCGGCGCGCTCGGCGGGGCCGGCGGCGTCCCGGCGGCGGCGCGCGGGAGCGGAGCGGGCAGTGCGGGCCGGGTGGTTGTCCAGCTTCGGGGTGGCGGGTGCGGCGTCGAGGCGGAGGCGGATTCGGGGCAGGGAGAGGTCGGGGGCGAGCTTGGACCCGGGGAACCAGATGGGCTCGCCGGCGCGGTTTCGGTCGCCGGGTAGGGCGACGTTGTAGCCGATGAGGTCGCCGGACGGCAGATGGCGGAGCTTCACCCGCAGGCCGGCCTCGCGCAGCCGGGTGAAGAACTCCTCCTCGTTGTCGGCTCCGGCGAGGGCTTGGCGGACGGCTTCGCGCAGGGTTTCGCGCGGGGGCTCGGTGCGGCCGGTGCGTTCGGCCTTGAAGTGCTCCTGGCTGGTGGGGTTTTGGGCGGCGGTGCCGTCGCCGGGGTTGAGCTGGCGCAGGCCGTACTCCTTCTCGATGAGGCGTGCTTCGGCCTGGGCTTTGCGCTTGTCGTAGCTGAGGGCGGCCAGGCGGCCGTCCTGGCGGACGAGGGTGGCGGCGATGTGGATGTGGTCGGGGGCGTGGCGGACGGCGACCCAGCGGCAGGCGGTGGTGTCGCCTTCGGGGGCGATGCCGGTGGCGTGGACGATGCGCCGGGCGATGGTGGCCCACTCGGCGTCGTCGAGGTGCCGGTCACCGGGGGCGGTACGCAGTGAGCAGTGCCAGATCTTGTTGGCCGGTGCCTGCTTGCCGAGGGCTTTGACGGGCTGGTCGAGCTGGTTGGCGAGCTTGGCGACCTGGTGGCGCTGCGGGTTGGGGCCCGGGTCGGGTGCGAAGTTGTTCCATGAGGCGACGAGGTGCTGGTCGGTGTGCTCTTCGTGCTTGCCGGGGCCGAAGAGGTAGTCGATGAGGGGGAAGGCGCGGTCGGTGCCGGTGCGGATCTTGGGGATCACCGGCGGATGAGCCAGTCGACGGCGTCGTCGACCGCGTCGATGGAGGCTTGGACGCGGGCCAGGAGCTGGTGCAACTCGGTGCCTGGCTGGCTGCCGGCGTTCACGTAGTGGGCGAGCTGGTTGAGGTTGTTGCCCACGGCGCCGAGCTGGCGGTTGGACTCCATGAGTTCCTGGATGCCGCGACGGTAGTCAGCGACGGCGGCGCTGGGGTCGGTGCTGGCGGCGGCGGCCACGGCGGCGGCAGCGGCGTAGCCGCCAGGGGCGAGTTCGGCTCGGGCGGCGGCGCGCTGAAGGAGGGCCCACTCGGGGTCGCTGAATCGGGGGCAGATGCGGTTGGTGCGCGGCACGCTCTGGCGAAGGCGTCGGCGCGGGGCGGTGCGGACGGCGGTCGGCTGCTGCTCGTCCTCCTCCTTGGTCGGCACCCCTGGGCCGACTCCCCGGTCGTCGGCAGGCCCCCCTGGGTCTGCCGACGACCGGGGTGCCTGCGCCCCCTTCGGGGCGGGGGCGGGGTAAGGACTCCTTACCCCACAACTTGCTCCGCCAGGAGCCTCGTTGGGGTCACGCTTCGGTCCCTGCGTGGTGCCGTCCTGGGCGGAGTTGGTCATCGGCTGGCCTCGCTGTCGCGCTGGTGGATGTCGAGGAGGAGGTCCTCGATGAAGTCGAGGGCGAGGACGGGGTGGTGGAGGGTCCAGGGGCGGGAGTGTCGGCCGCGTTGGACGCTTCGGGTGCCGTCCGGGCCGGTTTCGACGTGGTGGAGGTGGCCGCGCTGGGTGAGGACGGCGAGCCAGGAGTCCGCCTCGGCCCAGGTGGCGGGGGTGGTGCGCATGGTGGGCTGCTCCCGTTCGGCGGTGGTTCGGGCGGGTGAGCGCCGGGGTGACCCGGTCGGTCACCCCGGCGCTCGGGTGTCGGTCAGTTCCGGTCGGCGGTGACCGCCTCGGGCTGGGGCCGGAGCTGGGCCATCAGCTCGGTCAGCGTGGCGCTGGACAGGGGGATCCTCTGACCGCGGATCGCCTCGGCGACCACCTTGCGGGTCAGCTTGTCCTCCTTGCTGACCGCCTGCCGTGCGATCTTCAGCAGGTCCTCGGTGTCCAGGTCAGGGCGGGGGTCACTGTCCCGGTCAGTGACCGGCGCTGCGGTGACCGGGGTCGTGACCGGCTGACCGGTGGCCTCGGTGCGGCTGACCGGCGGGGCGGTGACCGGCGGCCGGTCAGCCGGTCGGTCAGTGACCGGCCGGACCGGGTTCGGGTGACCGCGCAGGTCAGAGGGCTTGGTCAGGCTGACCGCATCGGCCGGGGTCAGCCGCGGCTTCGGTGTCGGGGCGGTGACCGGGCGGCTGACCGACTGACCGGGAGCGGGGCGACCGGCGCTGTCCTGGCTGGCGGTCAGCGCCGCCAACCGCTCGGTCAGCGCAACCTCCTCGGCGGTGACCGGCGCGGGGTCAGGGGTGACCTGACCCCGGTCGGCCGGGGCCGGTCGGTCAACGTGACCGTCCCGGTCAGCGGGATTGACCGGTCCGCGGGCGATGAGGATGTAGAGGTGGACGGCTCCGGCCAGGGCGAGCGGGGCGATGGTGGACAGCACCGCGACCACCGTGTCGCCCAGCCGCAGCCCACCGGCTGCGGAGTAGAGATCGTTGAGCCGGACGGCGTGCAGCGCGTTGGCCCACAGGCTCGCCCCGGTGGCCGCGCCGAAGAGCATCCACACGTAAGCGCGGGCCCTCAGCGGTGCGGTGCGCAGGACCAGCAGGGCGCGCACCCCGTAGGCGATGAAACCGTCGATCACGAAGGGGAATGCGAAGGTGAGCGGGCCCCTCACGTGGATGGCCACGGCCATCTGCTGCAGCGCGTCGTACGAGAGCGCGCAGCCCGCGCCGCCGAGGGCGATGACGACGGCCCGGTCCCAGCCGGTGACGTGCGCGGAGTGCGGGGCGGTCGCGGTGGTGGTGCTCATGCGGCCGTCCCGAAGGCGTCTCGGACCAGCTGCTCGGTGCCGCCGGCGCCGTGGGCGGTCGAGGCGGTGCGGGCGGCCTTTTCAGCGATCTGCCGGTGGCGGATCGCGCGGCGGGTCTCGCGGTAGAGCTTGAGGGCGTGCTCGGGGGTGATCTTGAGGAGCCAGGCGAGGCGTTCGACGGGGACGTCCTGGCGGTATCCGGCGAGGACGACGGCGCGGCGCTCGGCCTTGCTGAGGTGGATGTCGCGTCCGGTGAGGGTCGCGTTGACGCGGCTGTAGTCGAGGCGGTCGTTGATCTTGGCGTGCAGGGGTTCGCGTTCCTCCTCGGTGAGGCCGCCCCGGATGCCGTGGGTGTCGCCGGTTTCGAGGGCGGCGTCCAGGCAGGCGCGGGCGACAGGGCACTGGGCGCACAGGGCCTTGGCGGTGGTGATCCTGTCGGCGTCCTCCGGCCCGGGGAAGAAGGTCTCCGGGTCGACGGGGGTGTACTCGGTCGGGGTGCAGACGGCCTGGTCCTGCCAGGTCTGGTCGCCGAGGGCGCGGTGGCGGGCGGGACGGGTCGTGGTGGTCATGCGGGGTTGCTCCGATCGCTCTCCGCGCGCGAGGTCGGCGTCGGCGGAGAGGGCGCTGGGTCGGTGAAGGTCGGGCGGCTCGCCGTGGGGCGGCCGGGCGCGGCGGCGGCTCAGGCGGCGCGCTGGAGGCGTCTGTGGTCGACCGGCTCGAAGCTGACCCGGGTGGTCATCTGGGCGAGCCGGGAGGTGACGCGGTCACCGAGGCAGGTGCGGAGGTCCTTGATCGGCAGGTTGCTGGTGATCAGGGTCGGGAGCATGTGGTTGTAGCGGCGGTTGATCAGCCGGTAGGTCTGCTCTTCGACGAACTCGGAGCTCTTGGCGGCGCCGAGGTCGTCGAGGATCAGCAGCGGCACCCGGCTGTAGGCGGCGAGGACCCGCTCGGCGTCGGTGTCCGGGCCGGGGCGGAGTTCGGCGTAGAGATCGGCGGCGGTGGTGGCGCGCCAGCGCACGCCGATGCCGGCCTGGACAAGGGCGCGGACGGCGCCGTACGCCTCGTGGGTCTTGCCCGCGCCGACGACTCCGGCCATCAGCAGGCTGGGGCCGGTGGTGACCTGGCGGCGTGCGCCGAGGCTCGGGGCGGCGGCCTGGGTGGTGACCTGCCGGACCCAGGCCAGGACCTGCGGGTTCGTGGCGACCGCGTCGCGGTAGCGCGGCGGCAGCCCGGCCGATAGTGCCTCCTCCGCCGAGTACGGCTGCGGCTCGTCCAGGAGGGCGTCGACCGCGTGCTGGTCGATGCCCCGGGCGGCGAGGATGCGGGCTATCCGGTCGAGCACCGAGGGGGCGTCGGCGAGGGTCTGCGGGTCGCGGTGGGTGCGCATCACAGCTCCTCGGCGTAGGCGGCGACGGCGTCGACCGGGTTGGTCCACGCCTGGTGAGCGGGCACGTTAGGCCGGATTCCCGGCCGGGCCAAACCGGCGCCTCGTGCGTTCATGGCGTCGTTGACCAGGCTCGGCAGCCGGGAGGGGTGGCCCTGGATCTCGGCGAAGCGCCGCAGCCCGGTGCGGACGTGCTCGGCGGCGATGCCCTCGTCCAGCAGGGTCTTGACGACCTTGCCGAGGTGGCCGATCACGCTGCCCGGCGGGCGCTCGGCGCAGGCGGCGACGTACTCGCCGATCAGCTGGCCGGCCGAGGCGGTGTCCGCGTCGGGCGCCTGGCGCCCCGTAGGGAAAGAAGATCCAGGATCCAAGATCCTAGATCCAGGCGCCGAGGGCTCCGGGAGGCTTCGGCGAACCTTCGGGGAGGTTTCGCCGAATGCCGTCTGACCTGCGGTTTTCTGGGGAGCCGGAACCGGCTTGCGGTTGGCGTCGACCGCCCGGTCCGCCGCTTCGGCGGCGGGGGGAGCCGTCTGCGTGGCGGGCACCGGGAAGGGCTCGTTCGGCTGCGGGATCGCTATAGGAGTGTTCGCCGAGGATTCGGCGAACACTCGGGGAGCGCTCGTGGCGTCTGCGGCTTCGGTCCCCGGGGTGTCGGCGAGGGCGGCCCGCTGGATGCAGGGGCCCTTGCAGACGCCGCATCGCTCCGGCTCGCAGTGCGGGCACGCGGGCAGCCGGGACAGGCTCGGCTTGTCGATCTTCTGGTGGTTACGCCAGGTCGGGTAGTGGAAGTACCGGCGGCCGTCGCAGCCGGTGTAGCGGCAGATCGCGCCGACTGCGGCGAGCTGCTGAAGGTGCTCCTCGACGTCGGCCCGACCGATCTCCTCACGCATCGGCCAGATCAGGCCGTAGACGATCGCGGCGTTGTCACGGTGGCGTCCGTGGTCGTCGGCGTGGTTGGTCATGCCCAGGAAGGTCACCATCGCCGGGATGGACACCTCGGCCAGCGTCTCGGAAACCCAGGTCTCCGGCTTGACCGATCGAATGCGCGCCATGTCAGCGGCCCCGGACCGCAGTAACGGCGAGCCGCCCGGTGGCGAGGTCGAGGGTGTGCGGGCGCGTCCAGTCCGCCTCCGGCCAGGTCCGCAGCACCCAACGGGCAGCGGTCTTGGTGGTGTTGCGGCTCAGCGCGAGCTGCTCGCCGTACTCGTCCACGGCCACCGTGTAGGGGTGGGGCCACTGGCGGCTCGGGTCGGCGAGGCTGACGCAGATGGTGACCGCGCCGGGGATGATGTCCGCGAGTTGGACCCCGAGCCGCTGCTGGCTCGGGCTGGTCGCCGCGTAACCGGCTTCCCCCGAAAGGCTGGGCATGCGATACTCCGTGGTTCGTAGGAGCGCGCGCGGCGGCCTCTCGTGCAAAAGAAGTCCCGCCGCTCGCAAGGTAGTGAATCGGCACCCTTCGGGGTGCCCGGCCCGGCGCCCAGGAGCTGGTAACTCCAGGGCGCCGGTCTCATTTCCGGCCGTGTCCTACCGCATCAACTCCCCCTCTCTGCCCACCGGTCTTCGCGGCGGGAGCAGAACCATAGGGCGACCAGCCGGCATACATCCAGTCCGTTTAACTCCCTGACCAGGGAGGACCGTTGTGTATGCACTGTCCCCGTGGCCTACGCCGCGCAGGAGTGCCCGGCGCTCTCCAGATCGGGCCGCGCGATCCCGGCTCGCTCAGGCGCCGGCCACGGTCGTCGACGGCGGTCCAAGGCCGCAGGTCGCACGGCCCGAGAATCCTGGACTGCATGCACTCCGCAACATCGAAGAGACTTTATGATCGCCACTGGATTCTAGTCAAGAAATTCGAATACTCTACGCGAGTAGGAGCCCCATTTCCCGCCCAGCGGGAGACGATCTTGACTGGTAATAGCAAACGACCCCACCTGACACTTCGGAGCAATCGAAGGAGCCGCGCCCAGTGGAGTCAGATGGAGCCAGAGGCGGGTGACTGGGATACGGCCACGGAAATCTGCGATCAGAATTTTTGAACGCACTACCGCACATCCCGAAACCGCCGGATCGCATCAAAAGATGCTTACACTCCCGCTAACGAATCCCGACGCACCGCGACTGACCCATTCCGTCCAGCGGAGCTAGCCAGCCCGATGAAGCTCTGCCAGGAAAAGAATTGGCGGTCGACAAGATTTCCTGTCGACCGCCAATGTGTGAGAATAGTGGCATCAGTATGTCGAGTTATGCCGCCATTTGTCCGGCAGCAATCAAGCTCATGGCGCGCGCGGCATCGCATGTCTGCCTGATCGCTTCTCGCAGGTCGCCTGTCATCTCCTCGGCCGGCCTCGCCAGAAGAAGCGACCCCATCACCGTCGATCCCCACATGATGGGTGCCGCGATGCCGTCCCATCCAACCAGGGCTTCCTGGCGGCCGATGGCGTAGCCGCGTCGGCGAATGTCCGCAAGGGAGGCGAGCAGGGCGGTCTCGTCGCGGATCGCGCCCGGCGCTGGGGTCTGCGGCGAGTCCTCAGCGAGCACCGCTTCCTGCATGTGGGGCGGCAGGTGGGCGAGGATCACCCGCCCGGACGCACCGGCGCGCAGCGAGCGCGGCATGGAGCCGAACTGGTAGGTCAGGGCCCTGAGAGTCTCGGGGTCGCGGTCGCCGAATGTGTAGTCGGTGCACAGGCGGCGCAAGCCGCCGAAGCCGGTGACCGTGAACAGCAGGACGGCGCCGCCAGAATTCCGTTGGAGGTCGTCGAGCATCTGCTGGACGTTGTTCGCTGCGGGAGCGGAGGCCATAGCTTGCAGGGCCATCTCGATCATGGCTGGCCCCGGCCGGTAGCGGCCTCGGCCGACCTGATCGACGGTGCGGGTCTCCACGCCGGCCTGGAGGATGCGGTGGACCGTGGAGTCGGGGATGCCGGTGGACCTCGTGAGGTCGAGCACGCCTTGGACGCCGCTGTTCTGGGTGACCGCCCGGAGAACGGTCAGGACGCGAGCGTGTGTGCTGGCGGCCGGGGCCATCGGCCGGTGGGGCGTCGGCGGTGCTGGTGTTGTGGGAGAGGGCAAGGAAGTCTCGCAGGTGTGCAGCGGCGGGGACCGGCCGGCCGTGTCCGATCGCTGGTTACACGACCGGTCGGCGTGGGCGGGTAAGACCGATGGCCCCGCCTGGGCAGCGTGGTCCCGCAGCGGTCCAGTACGAGGTAGTCGCAGCTGGAGCCGCAGGCGCGCCGGGCTTGTGAGCAGTGGGGGGATGGTTCACCGGGCCTGGGCGTCCCCTCGCGCGCCCAGGTCCGATGAACACGTCAGTGGCCCATCCCGGCCCCGCCGTCAACGGGCAGGATCGCTCCGGTCACGTAGCTGGCGGCGTCGCTTGCGAGGAAGGACACGACGCTGGCGACTTCCTGCGGCTGGGCCATACGGCCAAGCGGTACGCGCTGGAGCAGCGCCTCCCGTTGCGCCTCGGTGAGTGCCGCCGTCATGTCGGTCTCGGTCAGACCGGGGGCGACCACGTTGCTGGTGATGCCGCGCGAGCCAAGTTCACGGGCCAGTGAGCGGGCGAAGCCCACCAGGCCGGCCTTGGAGGCGGCGTAGTTGGCCTGTCCGCTTTCGCCAGTCATGGCGACGGCGGAGGAGATGAAGATCAGCCGGCCTCCGCGCTTCGCCCTCAGCATCCCCCGGGCGGCGCGCTTGGTCGCCCGGTAGGCGCCGATCAGGTTGGTGTCCAGGGTCGCCCCGAAGTCGTCCTCCGACATGCGGAGCAGCAGCGTGTCCCGGGTGATGCCGGCGTTGACGACGAGGATCTCGACCGGCCCCTGGGCGGCCTCGACCGCGGTGAACGCAGCGTCGACGGACTCGGTGGAGGTCACGTCGCACTCGACGCCGAGGAGCCCCTCCGGCGCGAGCCCGCTGCGGGAGGCGACCGCCACGGTGGCACCGTCCGCGGCAAGCCGCTGCGCCACTGCGAGGCCGATGCCTCGGCTACCTCCGATAACCAGGGCCGAGCGGGACATGGGGACTCTCCTTCGCGGTGCGGGTCACCGAGCGGCCCGTCTGCGGCCCGGCGACTTCCACGATGCCAGGCCCCCACTGGAACTCTCACTTCCAGAAGTGCCAGTTCCGGAACTCCGAGTTCGCGAACTCAGAGTTCCAGGCTACGCGCGTAGATCACCCAGGGTGATTTGGTGGATATTTTCCGCAACGACCCGAGTATCGCCACCGCGGAAGCGGGAGATAGCTATTGACAGCTCGTCATAGAGCGACCTCGAACGCTTGGTCAAATGATGATTCATCATTCCAGAGCGGAGATTTGTTGAAGATCCAACGACAACGTCCCGATTGCGCTGATGTGGCTTTCCCCACACGCCTATCGGCGCCGACCCGCCAGTCGGCGATGCCTAGAATCGGATGCCATGAGCACCGACTTCGAGCGCCTTGCGGCTCGCGATCTGACGCTCGCCAGCATGGTCCAGTGCTGGCGCCAGCGGACAGATCCCAACTCCATCCCCGGTCTGGTCACGAGCCCCACCCGCCGAACACGGGAACTCTCCAAAACTGAGGTAGCCCGACTGGCTGGCATCAGCGTCAAGTGGTACTCGAAGCTGGAAGCCGGAGAATCCGCCCAATTCTCTGATGCAATTCTCGAGCGCCTGGCATTCACATTCCGACTCAATGATGCGGAACGCCTCGCTCTGTACCACCACGCCACTGGGCGCGCGCCCGCTCCACGAGACACGGAGCCCGACGCAATGGCGGCCATGGATGCAGACATGCAGCGCCTTCTGGACAAGATGCTCCCGCACCCCGCGTACATCTCGGACGTCGCCTGGAACGTGGTCGCGCACAACAACCCGTCCCGGGAGATGTACCCCTGGGTCTACGAGCGCAACATCATGCGATGGGCCTTCCTCTACCCCGGCGCCCGCGAGCAGTTGGTCAACTGGAAGGAGAGCTGGGCCGTCCCCTTCCTGGCCCAGATCCGCACCGCCGCTGCCCAGTACCCCGACAACGAGCAGTTGAAGAAGCTGGTCGCGGACATCCTGGAGGGCTGCCCCGAAGCCCAGGAACTGTGGGACCGGCATGATTTCTACGAGCACCCTGACGGCGACATCAGGCACATGCGGATTCCGCACGGCGGCGCCGGCGCGGTCCCCGTCAGGATCATGGCTCTGGCGCCACTGCGCAATCGCCAGCTTCGATTCATCGTCGCCTTCCACGGCGTATAGCGGCTTCGGCGCGATGCCACTGCCTGGACAAGGCTCTGGCTGAGCTGGCGTGAGCCGGGGCCGGCACGCCCTGGTGGTGGGTGTGAGGGCCTTGCTCGTCTTCCGACTGCTCAGCGCAGATCGACGAGGCGGTGTTCGGTTCCCTCCGTTGCCCTGTCGATCAAGCGTAGGAGCGCAGTTGAGATCAACTACAGGGTGTTCACTCGGAGGTGTCCCCGCCAGACGAGCTTGCCGGCCGCGGGCTTCCAGCGGATTCGTCAGGTACCCGACGCGATCTCCTCAGGCGCCACCCGCTCCTGGCTCCGGCTCTGCCCGAGCTGGCTTTGTACACCGTCGCGGCCGGCATGTGATGATCCAGGCGCGAAAAAGCTGTGGACCGGATCACGGTCGGTGCCTCTACGATTCCGGAAAGTTGACGACGGACTGCCCGTGCGCACCGGAGAGGGACACCCGTGACCGAGGTACTCGCAGCGTTCAGCCTTGTCGAGCGTGCAGTCTCGGCCGCCATGGCCCGGGCTCTGCCGCGTGAGCTGTCGAAGCGAGACCCTCTCGTCCGCCCCTCCGAGCACGCGGACTTCCAGTCGAACGTCGCCCTGTCGCTGGCCAAGGACGCCGGGATGCAGCCCCGGGAGCTGGCGCATGCGCTCCAGCGGGAACTGGGCAACAGTGCGGTGTCGTCGACCGTGTCCGGGCCGGGGTTCCTGAACCTGACGGTGGCCGACGCGCAGCTCTGGGGGCAGGTCGAGGCCCGACTCGCGGATCACCGGCTCGGCCTCGGCTTGCCGCTGGCCGGCACGCGGACCGTCGTCGACTACTCGGCGCCGAACATCGCCAAGGAGATGCACGTCGGTCACCTGCGCACGACCGTGATCGGTGACTCGCTGGTCCGGGTACTGACGTTCCTGGGCGGCGATGTCGTCCGGCAGAACCACCTCGGTGACTGGGGCACGCAGTTCGGCATGCTGATCCAGTACATCGACGAGCATCCCGAGGTGCAGTGGCGAGGCGGCGGGACGGGCTCCGGCGCGGGCGAGCAGGTCTCGGTTCTCGACAGCCTCTACCGGGCGGCACGGCAGACGTTCGACGCCGACCCCGCGTTCGTCGAGCGGGCGCGGCAGCGGGTGGTGGCGCTCCAGTCCGGCGACGAGGCAACTCTGACCATGTGGCGCGAGCTGGTCGAGGTGTCCACGAAAGCCTTCCAGCAGCTCTACGACCGGCTCGGAGTCCTGCTCTCCGAGCAGGACTCCGCCGGGGAGTCGACGTACAACCCGTTGCTCGACGAGGTCGTCGCGGAACTGGTCGAGGCCGGCATCGCGGTGGCCAGCGACGGCGCGCTGTGCGTGTTCTTCGACGACCTCATCGGTCCGGAGGGCGAGCCGGTGCCGCTGATCATCCGTAAGAAGGACGGCGGCTACGGGTACGCCGCCACCGACCTGGCCACCATCCGGTACCGCATCCAGAAGCTCGAAGCCGACCGGATCCTGTACGTCGTCGACGCTCGGCAGGCGCTGCACTTCCAGATGGTCTTCGCCACCGCTCGGCGGGCCGGGTGGCTCACCGACGCCGTCGAGGCCCTCCACGTGCCGTTCGGGACCGTGATGGGCCCCGGCGGCACCCCGTTCAAGACCCGCTCCGGCGGCACCGTGCGGCTCTCCGAACTGCTGGACGCCGCCGTCGAGGGCGCCCGCGAGGCGATGGCCGACAAGCCACACGACCTGACGGGCGACGCCCTCGAGCAAGTGATCCAGGCGGCCGGAATCGGCGCGGTCAAGTACGCCGACCTGTCCACCTCCCGGGCGAAGAACTACGTCTTCGACACCGCCCAGATGGTCTCACTTCAGGGCAACACCGGCGTCTACATGCAGTACGCCCACGCCCGGGTCCGCACCATCCTCAGCAAGGCCCCCAAGGAAACCCTGGAACAGCCGATCGACACCACGCTGCCGCCGCACCCTGCGGAGCGAGCGCTGATCCTGCTGCTGGACGGATACGACGCCACGATCCAAGAGGTCGCCCAGGAGCTGGAGCCGCACCGGCTGTGCGGGTACCTGTTCGCGCTGGCGAAGGCCCTCACCGACTTCTACGGGTCCTGCCCGGTTCTGAAGGCGGAGACGCCGGCCCGCCGGGCGAACCGGTTGGCACTGTGCCGGCTGACCGCGGAGACGCTGGCCCGGGGCCTCGATCTGCTCGGCCTCCAGGCGCCGGACCGGATGTAGTGACAACCATCGCCGCGTCAGCACAATGCCACCCGGATCCGCTTCCGCCGACGGCTGCTGACCAACTGCACGCCCGTGCCCACGCATTGCGGCCCGGGCTGGAGGTGTCCGATGTCCGAGGCTGATGAGCCGATTCACGCTCTCCTCGCAGACCTGTCGCAGCTGCCCGCAGACGGGACACTGGTCGATCTCGGCTGCGGCGCTGGACCGACGCTCACCGCGATGTCCCGCCGCCACCCGCGGGCGCGACTCGTCGGTCTGGACCGCTCAGCGGCGGCACTCTCGACCGCACGAACCCGCCTGACCGAACATGGTCGAGGCGTACAGCTCGTCCAGGCAGACCTGCGGCGGCCCCTCCCTCTGGCCGGTGGTTGCGCCGACGCGGTCGTGTCCTACAACGTACTCGAGTGCCTCACCGACCCTGCGGAGCTCGTTCGCAAGGCCGTTCGACTCCTCAAGGTCGAAGGCACCCTGGTGCTCGCGCACGTCGACTTCGACTCGATCATGGTGGCCGGTCCACCGGCTGACCGGGACCGGCGGGTGTGCCACGCCTTCACCGACGATCGCCAACCGTGGATGGACCACGCGAACGGCCGCATCGGTCGCGCACTGCCTGGCCTGGTCGCGGCCGCCGGGCTGACCCTGCAGCGCACCGAGACGCTCACGACGGCCTCGACGGTACTCACGGGCCACGCCGAACGTCGACTGGCCGACATGTGCAGAGCCCTGCTGGGCTCAGCTGCACGCGGCACGACGACGGTCACCGCAGCCGATGTGACGGACTGGCACGCGGCCGTGCAAGCCGCGGCCCGCGATGGGCGGTTCTTCTTCTCCGAGACGGTAGTGGTGACCGTGGGCCGGTTGACCTGAACTCTTCCGGCCCCCGGCCGGCGGTGCCTGGTCCCGGTGGTCAGGCGCTCGCCGAGCACCGGGGCCGCGCGTCGGTGCCGGCGGCGCTCGCCATCTACCTGCGATGTGACAACTCACTTGGGACGTAGGTCGAGTGTGTATCGCGGCGTGGGAATGGTGAACCCCGTGATGGGTCCCAAGACGTCCTTGTGAGTCCCGCCGCAGTCCGGTTGGATATCCGCTGTGAACGAGCGATTGCGCTCCGCACTCGCCCAGCGCGGTGTGCCCCCTGCGGCACTCGCAACGGTCTGCGAGGTGGACCCCAAGACCGTGACCCGCTGGTTAGGCGGTCGCGTACCCCATGCCCGTCACCGGTGGACTGTTGCGCATCACCTCCGGGTGGACGAGACCTTCCTCTGGCCGGATCCCCATCCTCGGGCCGCACAGGTCACCGGTCCCGGTGCCGGCCTCGTGGCCACCTACCCCGATCGTGCGAGCGTCCCGCGGGAGATGTGGCTCTCCCTGCTCCTCGAGGCAGATCAGGTCATCGACGTGCTGGTGTTCTCGGGGACGTTCTTCGCCCAGTCGAACCCGCGCATCGCCACGATGCTGGCGCAGCGCGCGGCGGCCGGGGTGACGGTCCGGCTGTGCTTCGGTGACCCGCAGGGCCGCGCAGTGGCGATCCGCGGACGTGAGGAGGGCATCGGTGACGCCCTCGCAGCGAAGATCGGCGCCTCGCTGACCTACTACCGGCCGCTGCTGGGCACGCACGGCTGCGAGATCCGCCTGCACGACACCACGTTGTACAACTCACTGTTCCGCTACGACGACGACCTGCTGGTCAACCCGCACGTCTGGGGCCAACCGGCGTCCGCGAACCCGCTGCTGCACCTTCAGAAGGGCGGCGGGCTGGGTTGGTTCGACAGCTATGCTTCGAGCTTCGACGCGGTCTGGGGCTCCGCCCGGCCGTGGACCGACGACGCACAGGGGAGCCAGTCTCATGGCCGGCAGGACTGAGTACTACGGCGATCCGGACGCACCGGCCGCGAACTCGCTGGTCCCCGCAAGCAACCTGCTCGTGCAGAACGAGGCCGGCGAGATCCTGCTGCAGCGCCGACGCGACACCGGACAGTGGGCGCTGCCCGGCGGGAAGCAGGACATCGGCGAGTCCGCCGCCGACTGCGCGGTGCGCGAGTGCGAGGAGGAGACCGGGATCAAGGCGGAGATCACGGGTCTGCTCGGGGTCTACTCCAATCCGGAGCACGTCGTCGTCTACAGCAGCAACGGTGAGGCTCGCCAGCAGTTCGAGGTGGCGTACATCGGCCGCCCGGTCGGTGGTACCCCGACGATCAACGATGAGGCCGACGGCGTGCGCTGGGTGCGGCCGGGCGACCTGGACGAGTACGACATCCACCCGAGCATGCGCCAGCAGATCGGCCACTACCTCAGCGGTCGGTACCCCTACCTCGGCTGACTCGCGCCAGCGAGCCGGTGTTCGGTGCGGGCTACCGCCGCCTCGATCTCGGGCTGTGCGAGCTGGATGAACCGTCCCACCAGCGTGCAGGCTCCATACCGGACGAGGATCTCCGTTACCCGGTCCCGGGCGCCGGTCGGCGTTCCATCGGGGGTGGTGGTCATGTCGCAGAAGATCAGGGCGTCGACCAGCACCTGGTCAGCGAGCATCGGGAACTCGTGCTCCAGGGCCTGGCGGAGCCCGCGTTCCTCAGCTTCCAGCAGGGCGAGCGAGTGGTTGGCCACCAGCCGCACGAGCCGCGCGTCTGCCCCGTGCTGGTCCCGCAGGAACCGTGCCCCGTCGAGGGGATGGAAGCCGGTCAGGGCCAGGCGAGGTGCGTAGCCGACATCGTGTAGCACCGCGGCGGCGACCAGCAGGCCAGCATCCGGCCCGGCGATCGCGGCCAGTTGCTCGGCTTGGTGAGCAACCCCCTGGGAGTGCGACCACCGCCTCGGCAGGGTGTCCGCCAGCTCCTGCTCAGCGATCCGCCGCGCCCACTGTGGCAAGGACTCCGTCACGCTGCCAGCCTCCCCGCCTGGCGCCTGGTCCATGCACGGCTACAAGAGGGCACGCACTGCCTGGGCCACGGCCAATAGCGGCGGCCCAGGCAGTGGCCTCTCCTGCGCGGCAGGCCCGGACGTGCTGCTCCAGGCCTGCCGCCGGTGCGACTACCTGGGTGCTGCTGGGGTCAAGGACTTGCAGCCGAGCCAGCGCTGCAGCACCGCCGGCACCGCGACGGTGCCGTCCGGCTGCTGGTGCTGTTCCAGCAGGGCCGGCACCAGGCGGCTGGTGGCCAGCCCTGAGCCGTTGAGGGTGTGCACGTAGGCGGCCTTTCCGGCCGCGGGGCGGTAGCGGATGTTGCCGCGCCGGGCCTGGTAGTCCCGGGCGTTCGATACCGAGCTCACCTCGACGTAGCCGTCGATGCTGGGCAACCAGACCTCGACGTCGAAGGTCTTGGCCATCGAGGCGCTGGTGTCCTCGGCGGCCAGCCGGGTGATTCGGTGGTGAAGGCCGAGGGCCTCGACCAAGTCGGCCGCCTTGGTCAGGAGTTCCTGGTGGGCGTCGTCGGAGTGGTCGGGGTGCGCGAACTGGAACATCTCGACCTTGTTGAACTGGTGGCCGCGAAGGGTTCCCCGGTCGGCGGCGCGGTAGCTGCCGGCCTCGCGCCGGTAGCAGGGCGAGTAGGCAACGTACTTGCGCGGAAGTTCGGCCTCCGTCAGGACCTCGTCGCGGTGGAGGTTGACCAAGGCGGTCTCCGAAGTCGGCAGCAGGAACCGCTGCGGCCCGGCCGGACCCTGTTCGAGGGCGAAGACGTCCTCGGCGAACTTGGGGAACTGGCCTGCGGTGTAGCCAGCCTGATAGGTCAGCAGGTGGGGCGGCAGGATCAGCTCGTAGCCGTCCTGAACGTGGGTCTCGATGAAGAAGTTGAGCAGCGCCCATTCGAGGAGCGCGCCGTTGCCGCGGTAGACCCAGTTTCCGGTGCCACCGAGCTTGACGCCGCGCTCGTAGTCGATCAGCCCGAGCCGGCGGGCCAGATCGACGTGGTTCTGCGGCTCGAAGTCGAAGTCCGGCCGGGCACCGTGCTCGCGGACGACCTGGTTCTGCTCCTTGCCGCCGGTCGGCACGTCCTCGTCGGGTAGGTTGGGCAGCTGGTCGAGGAACGCCTGGCGCTCGCCGGCCAGGGCGGTGAGCTGCTCCTCCAAGGCGGCAAGGCGGGTGCCGAGTTCGGTTGCCTCGGTGCGTTTGGCGACGGCGGCCGGGTCCGCCGGGTCGAGCCGCGCGATCTCGCGAGAGATCTGCTTGCGCTCGGCGCGTAGCGTCTCGACCTCGGTCGTGCCGTGCCGGTACTTCTCGTCCAGAGCGAGGAAGGCAGTGAGGTCGATGTGAACGGCTCGCTTCGCCAACGCGCGTTCGACGCGCTGGGGGTGCTCGCGGATCACGGTGATGTCCAGCATTTCAGGTCCCATCGATCAGTCGGAGTCCGACGTGATCCCTTGGGGGCGTGGGCGAGAAGGGAGCTCGCGGTGCCACCACGCCTTCGCCGTCACCCGGAGGTGACAACCTCGACAGCTCGATGACGGGAGCGAACCGGCGGGGCATTGGGCCGCAGCCAGCCGTTCCTCCCCGCACTCGGGAGGGGATTCACCACTGGACGCGAGGCTGCCTTCCCAGCTGCCGGCAGCTCTCTCGGCTCGCGTGCCCTGCGGCTACTTGTCTCCGTCAGCGCGTTGCCCAGAGGATAGAACGCCCGGGGCGCCGCGAGCAACGCAGAATCGCCGTCCAGATTCGGCCGATCACCCTGAGCGACGTCACGGTAATGGGTGCGGATCGCTGTCGTGCCAGCTCAGCAGCCCCCTGCCACCAGTTCTCGTGAGGGCCGGCTACCGAAGCGGATCAGCGCCGCTCGGCCAGCGCGATCAGCCCGCGCACCGCGTCCGAGACGTTCGGCAGGGTGTTCGGCCAGGCCCAGACGAAGTCGTCGTGCTCGCTCAGGATGATGGGCTCGGTGGTTGGCGCGGTGGCGGTGAAGGCGTACTGCCGGCCTCGCTGCCCCTTGCGGTTGGTGTAATCGACGGAGCCGAGGTAGCCGGTGATCGTCACCGCCAGGCCGCACTCCTCCAGGGTCTCCCGCAGAGCGGCCTCCTCCACGCTCTCACCGGGTTCCACGCCTCCGGACGGAAGCTCATACAGGCCCGCCATGCAGTCGCCCTGCTTCCGTCGAAGGAGCAGGATCCGGCCACGGTCGCGGATCAGGCACCCGGCGCCGAAGCGCTCGATGCCGTCACGAGCGGCATCCTCCACGGGGGCCAGGACGGACGGCGGGACGTTGCGGCACATGGGCTGCTCCTCAGGTCCGGACCGCTCAGGTTGAGCTGGGCCGTTATGAGCTTGAGGCTCATTCTCGTGCCGTGTTGGCCTGGGGCGGGGACCGCCGCAGGCCAACCGTCTGTCTACGGCGTGTCGCAGTGATCCGCCCAACTGCCGGCAGCGTGGGCGGCCCGGACGCGGTAGTCATACAGGGCGCCGGGCGGGTAGTGGTCGATGCGGCCACTCCAGTAGGTCGCCAGGACCCGGGCGACGATCGTGACAGCCTCGCCCGGCGCCTCCTTGAAGGCCGGGACGGTCTGGACGAGTGCTTCGGCGCCGCGGGGGCTGTGCCCGGCCACGATGAAGTGCGGCACCATGAACGCGGCCACCAGCCAGCCCACCCCCAAGCGGCTGGAGCCCCAGTCGATCACGTGAACCTCGCTGTTGATGATCAGGTTGTCCGGTCGCGGGGAGCAGTGGAGCAGCGTGTCACCGGCAAGGATTTCCGCCGGCACCGCCCGGTAGGCACGGTGGGCGCCGATAGGAGCGGCACCGGCGAACGGGCTCGGGGTCAGGACGTCGATCAGCATGCTGATCTTGTCCAGGACCATCGGGATGTCCGGTGAGCGCGGGCTCAGATCCGGGCGGCGCCCGTCGACGTGCTCGAAGACGAGTGCGAGCCAGCCGTCCACGGTGTCGGACCACAGCAACCGGGGTCCGAGGCCAGGTGGCAGGACGGAGTTGATCCCGGCCTCCAGCTGGTGGTCCTTCGAGAATGGGTGGCAGACGGCTATCGCCTTGAGGAAGACGCGTCGATGGGTCAGGGTGAGGGCGGCGCAGACGCCGGGGGTGTGGCCGCCTGGGCGCTCCTCGATGTGGAGGACGGGGCCGAACTCTCGTTCCACCGCTATGCGTAACGGGGCGGGGATGATGCCGCCGGGGTGGTTCACCGGGTGGTCTCCTCGATGACGTACGGGCCGGCCACGAGTGCGTCCAGGCCGCACCGCAGGAAGGTCGCGACCGCATCGCCCGGGGTGCAGACGATCGGCTCGTCCGCGCCGTTGAACGAGGTGTTCAGCACGACGGGTAGACCCGAAAGCTGGTGATAGGCATCAATGACGTTCCACAGCAGCGGGTTTGTGTCCCGATGCACTGTCTGGACGCGGGCGGAGCCGTCCACGTGGACCACGGCTGGAAGGCGATTCCGGTGTTGCTGGCGCACCGTGCCGGTCGCCAGCATGTACGGGTAGACGAGTGCGCCGGCCGACGGCAGGGCGAAGAAGTCGTCGGCGTGCTCTGCCAGTACGGCCGGTGCGAACGGTCGGAACGCCTCCCGCTGTTTGATCATGGCGTTGATCCGGGAAGCGGTCGCGGCGTGCCGGGGAGAGGCGAGGATGCTGCGGGCTCCCAGCGCCCGCGGGCCGAACTCCATGCGGCCCTGGAACCAGCCGATCACCTTCTCCGCCCTCAGCAGCCGGGCGGCTTCCCCGTGCGGCTCGGCCGTGCGCCACACCCGGTACCGTCCGGCAGGGATGCCGCCTAGGGCCGAGCGGATGGTCTCCTCGTCGTAAGAGGGCCCGAGGAAGGCGTGTCGCAGCGGGCGCCGGAACGGGCTGGCCGCGGTGGCCAGCGCCGCGCCGATGGAGGTGCCGGCGTCGCCTGCGGCGGGCTGGATGAAGATCCGGTCGAACCTGCCCGAGGCGATCACCGTGGCGTTGGCGACGCAGTTGAGTGCGACGCCGCCGGCCAGGCAGAGCGATCGCCGCGGTACGAGGGCCTGGGCAAAGGCGAGGTAGGAGCCGACCAGCTGTTCCAGGAGGTGCTGGAGAGCCCGGGCGATGTCGCGGTGCCGATCCGTGATCGCGTCCTCGGGACGCCGGGGCGGCCCGAGGAGTTCGACCAGAGCAGGGCTGAACAGGTTGCGCTGGGCGCTGGGCCGGCGGTGGTGGTCGAAGTAGCGAAGGTTCAGGTGCAGTCGGCCGGTGCGCGGGTCGAGCCAGGCGAGGCGCTGAATCTGGTCGAGGTACCGGGTGCCTCCGTAGGCTGCCAGGCCCATCACCTTGTACTCGTCGCTCTGCGGCCGGAAGCCGAGATATCGGGTCAGGGCGCTGTACAGGTATCCGAACGAGTGCGGGTAGACGATGTGATGGCGCCTCGTCATCCGGCCGTCGGTGCCGTCATGGATCGCGGCGGTCTCGTACTCGCCGCGGCCGTCGAGGGTGACGACCAGGGCGTCATCGAAGGGGGAGGTCAGGTAGGCGCTGGCGGCGTGCGCCCGGTGGTGCGGCACGGGTATGAGCGGCAGGTAGCCCGGTAGGAGGCCGCTGCGACGGACTACGTGGGGCAGCCGGCGGCGCGTGCGGTACTTGTCCAGGTCGGACAGCAGCGAGCCGATCGACGCTGGTGTGCCGTAGCGCAGGTTCGACGGTGCCAGGAGAAGGTGGAGCTTCGGGTCCACGAACAGCGCTGCCTGGTCGAGGTCCTGCGGGTGGGCGCCGGCCAGGTCCAGGCAGGCCCGGATCGCCTGCTCGGGGAACGCCTTCGTGTTCTTGATCCGATTCAGGCGCTCCTCTTCGACGGCGGCGACCACCGTCCCGTTGTGAACGATGGCCGCCGCCGCGTCGTGGGTACCGAAGTTCAGCCCCAGGGTCAGAGTCAACAGCGCCTGCCGATCCGCTCACGGCCTCCCGTACACGGGCGCAGGGTTCTGGGGGCGTAGATCACGCTGCCGGCCTGGACGTGGCTCTCGGGGGCCGTTCGTGGCAGGGCGAGGTCAATCACAGGACCGCCTCCTTGAGCCCGGTGCTGCCGGTGCGGGGACCGGAGTGCCTTGAGCGTTGCGAGTTCCGGACGGTGTCGATCACTTCGTTGACGTGCTCCGGTGAGGACATGGTGATGGCGATGGTCTCCACACGGGGATCACGTAGCGCCCAGGCGAGAGGGCGGAGTCTGCCGCTGGCGGTGCGGGCGAGCGGGTCGATCAGGGCACCGCGGTTGAGCGGCGACATCCCGACGAAGCCGCGGCCGGCCTGCGAGATCTGGGCCAGATGGGAGACCGGCCAGGGTGAAGCGAGGTGGTATTGGGCGGCGACGGCCGTGATCGGCTCCTCCCGCAGGGCTGCGCTGACGGCCGCGGGGCCATGGCAGTAGGCGTAGACCGCGTCGATCCGGCCGGAGGCGAACGCCACCTGGGCGCCGTACCGGTAGAACTCCCTCAACGCCGCCTGATCATTGAGCAGTCCGGTCCGCTCTGTGCGTTTGAGATCGACTTGCAGCACCACGGCGCCGATCCGGCCGATGCCCAGCTGGCCAGTGGACATCTCGATGGCCGTGTTGATGCGCGCTTCGAGATCCCCCCGCAGCGGGCACTCCGCCTTGACCAGGTGGCGGAGCCCGGCAACCGGGCCGACCTCATCCAGCACTTCCCGCACCGCCCACTGCGTGCCGAGGTGCGGGTTGGAGTGGATCGTGCGGACCCCGGCCTTCAGCGCGGTACGCAGCGCTTCCAGTCCGGGCCGGGAGTCCTTGCCGGGCAGCAGGCGGCCGGCCACGAACGTCGAGGTACCGAAGCACAGGCGTGCCAGGTCCGTCACATCTCACCCCGTGCTTCCAGCGCCTCACGGGTCAAGATAGTGCGGAAGTGCGCGATCGACTTCTGCTCGCCGACGACCTTGTCGAACCGCAGCTCGCCCAGCTGGTCGCGGTAGTGCTTGCGGTTCGGGTTGTCGATGTCGAACTGCTCGCTGTCGCGGTAGCCGGTCAGCCGCTTGAACGTCTCACGCTTCTCGTCCAGCGACATCCCCCACAGCACAGGAGGGTTCTTCTGGCTGATGCAGACCGTCGTCATCCCGTTCGGGCTGATCCGCAGCTTCCAGCAGCCGCCGCACGGGTAGTCCCAGGAGAACATCGCGAGCACCGCGACCTTCACCCCGGTGTCGCCGATCTCGTAGTAGTTGTAGCTCGGGTTGTCGCCCTCGATCGACTCCCGCCGTACCGGCCGCAGTTCACCTGCCTTTGCGAGCGCTTCGAGGATTGCCGGCTCCTCCACGAACTGGTTCTTCCAGAATGCCTCGCCCTCGGCACCGAGCTGGGCGGGGTTGGAGGGGAAGAACTGGTTCAGCTTGATCGCCAGCTGGCCCGCCCCTCCGCTGTTGTTCAGTTCACGGGCGTATTCGATGAAGGCGGGCAGCTCGTGAAGGGTGTCGCGCATCGTCACGCACGAGATCTTCGTCAGGGTCGGCAGCAGCTCGACCGAACGCTCGATGCTGCGCAGGGTGTCACTGTGAAAGCCCCGGCGGGTGATCAGCAGATTGCGCTGCTCGTCCAGGGTGTCGATGCTGACAATCGCCCGGGTCAGGCCGGCGTCGACCGCCTCCTCGATGAAGTGGTGCAGGCGGTAGCCGTTGGTCGTGACGATCTGCTGGTCGTAGCCGATCGCCTTGCCGGCGCGCAGCAGATCCACGAAGTCGCGCCTCACGGTCGGCTCTCCACCGGTGTAGTGGACCCGCCGGAAGCCGATGTCGTAGCCGGCCTGGAGGACCTCGATCGCCTCCTTCAACGACGGCTGGACGATGACTCCCTGCTTCCCCTCCGGCAGGCAGTACTGGCAGCGGATATTGCAGCGGGATGTAATGCCGAACCGGAGGTTCCATTTGCGCATACCGGGCGAGTACCGGTTGTCCATCACCTTCAGGGATGTCTGCTTGGCTTCGTGCTTCATGGGCACCTGCCTTTCAGGGGAATAACGTCCAGGAAGAGAGCTACGCGAATTGAACCGATCCCAGAAGTGGGCGCTGTTTTCCAGGCTCAGAGTCTCTTGCACCATCAGAACGGAGAATTCTCCCGATTCTGGCGGGTCTACTGGGTGCCTTCCAACCACGTTTCGGGACGCTCTGAGGACGTCCCGAAACGTATCCGGTGGGAGCTGCCTGGCGTGTCCCGCGCGGGTGGCAGCGCGGAGCCGGATCGCGCCGCACTGCGAGTGACGGCGGGACCGGATCGGGGGTCTACCGAGGGAGGTGCATGCTGCTCGTCCCGCTCATTGCTACGAGCCGCCAGGGCGCGTTGACGTTAGGCCCGAAGGCCCAACTGCCGTATTCACGAAGACGGCGAGCTCGACACCGACCTGGGCAAGGCTCTGGCCTCCGTGCCAGCGTTACACGCGGTGGCTGGCTGTTTGCCGACGTACCGGCCTGCCGAGAAGAGCACGCTGCCAATCAGGGCGCTGGAGGGCGCGTGCCCCAGCGCCGGCAACGAAGCGCTTGCTCAAGCGTTGGCCAGCCACAGACCCTTGTACTGGATCTTGGGGTGCCGGTGGTCTCTTGTGGTGGTACCGGCCGGGGTGTAGCCACAGGACCGCAGCAGGTCTGCCGTTGTGACTTGGTGCCGTTCCTCGTTGTAGACGCCGATGATCAATCGGCCGCCCGGGGCGACGACATGGTCCAGCAGATGGGCTACGTACGCTCCACGCAGGTCTGCCGGCACGTAGTCCACGCCGGTGCGGACGGCGTCGAAGCGATGCGGAGGCTTCCAGCCCATCGCGTTGGCGGTCCAGATCCGATGCGCCCACTGCGGGCAGCGGGATCGGGCGAGGTCGGCGAGGGCAGTGGAGATCTCCACTCCGTAGGGCTCGATGGTGATCCCTACCTCAGCCGCCCAGTTGGTCAGGCTCTCCATCAGGTGTCCGTTGGCGCACCCGACGTCGAGGAACGTCCCGCCGTGGAGCGGGAGAAGGTCCACGAGCAGGCCGCGGGCTTCTCGCCAGCGTTTCTCGTCGCCGCTGTGGCCGGACTGGGCCCGCGGATTGTCGCCGTTGAGGTAGGCCGGTTCGAGAACGTCCAGGACAGCCGCGTGCCACTCGGCGACCGTGATCTCGCCCGCCTGGTAGGCGTCGTCGATTGGCGCCAGATCGCGCCAGCCTCGCTCCTTCGCGCTCGCGATGTCCTCGGCGTCGTGGCCGCCCGGAGGGCGCGCGATGGAGTCCATGCGCACTCCTTCCCTGTTCGCTAACTTTGTTGCTGGTCCATGGTCTACCTGACGAAGCCGGGGTCCGTGACCTGCGGCGGGGTAACCCCAGTAAGCTCACATGCTCGGTCAGCGAGGAGAGGGGCAAGTTCTGGGTAGTACCCCCGATCAACAGCCTGGAGCATCTCTGCGAGAGCGATCAGCTGACCGACACGTCCGGCAGGAGTGTCGAGGATGTCGGCGAACTCCGCGCGGACGCGGTCCGCGACCTCGGGCACGAGGAGGCTGCTGACCCACAGGACTGCGGGGTCATAGCCGATCGGCACGAGGCCCCAGCGTTCCCAGTCGAGGATCTTGAGCGGCCCGGTGGTCAGGTTGGCCCACTGGAGGTCACCGTGCCCGGTGGTCCGCTCGACTTCGGCCGGGGCCGGGATGCCGAGGTACTTCGGGAAGACCTGTTCGACCCACGTCTGGCGCAGAGTGATCTTCGCGCTGGGTGCTTCCGCGATGCCGGCCAGAGCGTCCTTCAGTGCGCTCCACTAGCCGTCGTCCAGCCCAGGGTCGTCGCGAAGATCCGGCGTGGAGGAGACCGCGGGACCTACCAGGTCAAAGACGTCAGCCTGGTAGAACCAGCCGGTCTCGGTCCAGTCCGCGGTGTTGTGGAGCCGGGGTCGCGGGACGGAGGCGGGGATGAGCTGTTCCGCGCCGAGGGCTCCCTGACCGGTCGGTCGGGGCGCCCGGTGACGGCTGTTTCTGGAGACCCGGAGCCAGATGCTCTCGGCTCGCCGGCCGATGGTGGTTCCGGAGGTGCCGAAGACCGCCGGTCCGGTGCACACGAGGCCGAGGAAGGCCGCTGCCTTTTCGTGTGCTGCCATCAGGTTGCGCCCGGTGTCATCATCCGGCTGAAAGGACATCGAGCACCGTCCTGAGTCGCTTGTCGGGGACCGGTTCGGCGAGCGCCGCTCTCGCATCGTCCCAGTGCCGGCGGGTACTGGTCGAGGTGAGGACGACGTCCAGCGCCGGGCACGCTCCGATGACCTGGAACGCGGTGGCGTGCGGGGTCGATCCCGGCTGGAGAAGGTTCACCAGTTCGGGTGTCATCAGACCCGGCAGTTCACCGCCGTGCAGGGGCGCGGACGCGAACGTGGTGATCCCGGCGTCGCGTGCGTGAACGAGCGGGCCGGCCCCGTCGAGGGCCTTGGCGAGGGGTTCGGCCATGACGAGGCTGATCGGCATCTGCACGCCGGTGAGGCGGTGGTCCGCCGATCCGGCAGCGTCCTGGGCCAGTCCGACCAACTCGGCGATGGTGAACGCCCGCTCGGTGAAGCCGGACCAAGTGGCAACGCCATAACCCCCGATACGGCCGGCGTCCGCGAACTCCTCCAGCACGCCGAACGCAGCCCGGACGTTGAGGTGCAGTTGCTGCCGATCGCGGCTCGACCGTTCGGGGTTGTGGACGAAGACGATGTCGGCACGGCCGAGCACGGCGAGCGATTCCTCGGTCTGGGCGCGGACGTCCACGGGGGCGAGGCTGTGGCGGCCGCCCGGGTGGAAGCCGGTCTTCGTCGTCACCTTGGCGTGCGGGTGCTCGGCGAGGACGGGGGCGAGGTCACGGTGCGCCTGGCCGTGGGCGTAGTTGGGGGCGGTGTCGATCCATCGGGCTCCGGCCATGAGGGCAGTGCGCGCCGCGTCGCCGGCAGCGCGCACCCGGTAGGTCCCCAGGCCGAGAACGGGGCTCACCGGTCGGCCTTGACGACGGCGAGGACCTGGCCCTGGACCAGGGCGGTCAGGACGCCGGCCACGTCCTTGACCTCCAGGCCCGCAGCGTCAGCGAGTTCGGCGATGCTGGCGGTGTCCCCGGTCAACAGGATCTGCAAGGCGGGGCCGGCGCGCTCGGCGAAGTCCCACGCGGTGCCGGCAGTGGACAGGGTGACGGTTCCGGCCTCCGGGTTGCTGGTGAGTTCGGCGCGCGGGGCGGTGAGTCGCACTGCGATCTCCCTGCCCGCAGGAACAGCGTCCACGTATGGCAGGGACGGTGCCGGTCGGCCGAAGTGGGTGGTGTCGGTGGACCGTGCCCAGCGGTCGATCAGGTTGGGCTCGGACAGCGCGGTGAGCACCGCGGTCCGCAGGTCGTTCTGGTAGGCGGCCTTCGTGTCCGCCTCGACGTGGCGCGGGACGTCCATCCGCAGGACGGTGCTCTCGTGCAGCTCGTCCACCAACCACCCCACGAGGGAGGCGCCGGTCTGGGCGACGAGCCCGAACGTGAGGTGGAGCGACTCCGTGCCCTGGTCGGCAGTGACGCTGTGCCACCAACCGCGAGGCAGGTAGAGGACGTCGCCCGGGTGGAGGACGAAGTCCGCGATGGGCTCGCCTTCGGGCTCCTCCGGTGAGTCCACGTCGCGGAAGGTGGGTGCTTGCCGGGTCGGCTCCCACAACCGCCAGCGCTTCGCCCCGTACTGCTGGACCACGACGACATCATGGTCGTCCCAGTGCCGGCCGAAGCCCTCCTGCTCGGTCCAGGAGGCGTAGGCGTTGGTCTGCACGGTTGTGGCGACGAAGCGTTCCAGGTCCTCGGCTGCGCTTCGGATCGGCGGGTGGATCTCGTCGATCGCGTCCACGACGAGGGAGGCACCTTCGGCGAGCCTGGCGTGCAGCTGGGCGGGGTGCAGCCGGTTCCAGGTCACCCCGCGTCGGTTGGTGGTCGGCGTCGAGTACCGGCTGACGGGGACGGTCTGGCCGTCCTGCGAGAGCCGCAGCCGGGGCGGCTCGATGCGGTGGGTGGCGAGGATGGTGTTCAGATCGTCCCAGGACAGGAGGGGAGCGGTGTCGGCTCCATCTGCGGGGAACACGGCGTAGGAGCGGTGGAGCGCCTGGGTGAGGAACTGGTCCCCACCCAGGCACACCGCCCACGAGGCGGTCTCAGGCATCGTGGGCGTCCTGCTCAGGTGTCGTTCTGGTCGGATCGGCCGCCGGTGTTGTCGGACGGCACGTCGGCCCGGGAGCGGGCGGCTCGGATGTTGCGGACGGCGACCAGCAGGCCGCCCTCGTCGTCGTGAACGGCGGGCGTGGTGCTCTCCATGCCTTGTCCTTCCTTCCAGTGGTATCGCCGTGGTGTCCGGCGAGCTCTACGAAATCGCTGCGAACCGTCTTTGAACAGAGCAGAATTGCTGCATTGACGCTGCATCTGTGTGGCAAAGCGTCCGCTGGCCTGGCACCTTCTGGCGCAAGCGGGTTCCGGCATTCTTGGGGACGGGCGATGGGGGCACGGCGCGAGCGGTTCATCGCGTTGCGCATGAGCGCGGGGTACACGCAGGAGTCCCTCGCGATCGCGATGGGGGTCGACCGGACGACGGTCGGCCGGTGGGATCGCGGTCAGGCTGTGCCCCGTCCGTGGCAGATGCCGAAGCTCGCCGACCTGTTGAGAGTTGACCAGAAGGAACTCTCCGAAGCCCTGCTGGACGCTCCTGGGCGGACCGGTCCAACCGGCAACATGGGGCCGGTGCAGGGTACTTCTCTGCCGGACGGAGCTGGCCGGCAAACTGCGACACCGGAAATGGAAGCGGCCGGCGCCGAGGAGACCAGGGCCGGCGTGGCGTCCATGGCCGTCATGGACGGCGGCGTCCGGGTCGGTTGCCGAACGGCCGACGGGAGGATCGTCTTCGTGAGCCTGCCGCGTCGGCCCCTGTTGCGGGCCGGCACCGCTGTCCTGGGCGTCACACCCTCCGAGAGATCCGCAGCACCCGGCCCCCGGGCCGTCCCACCGGCGCTTTCCACTGAGATCCACCCGGTCGAGAACATGCGGTTGCTCCGCAGGTCGCTGGTCGAGTGCGACAACGTCCTGGGGCCTCGCGAGGTCGTCGCCACGGCCCAGGAGCACGTGCGCCTCATCCAACATCTTCGCCGCGAGGCCTCCGGCCGGGACCGGCACGACCTTCTGCAAGTGCAGGCCGAATACGCCGAGTTCTGCAGCTGGCTCTACCAGGACAGCGGCGATCACCGTGCCGCCCAGTACTGGGCGGACCGCGCCGTCGACTGGGCGAGCGCCTCCGGCGAGCAGGACCTGACCGCCTACATCATGGCGCGGAAGTCCCAGCTCGCTGGCGACATGCAGGACTCCATCGAGGCGATCGACCTCGCCGCCGCGGCCCAGCGCTTGGCCGGCGCGGGAACTCGGTTGAACGCCATGGGGGCGGTGTACGCGGCCCACGGACACGCACTGCTCGGCGACGAGAGGACAGCGCAGCGCGCCTTCGACCAAGCTCTCGCGCTGCTCGCCAAGCCGCCAGAGGCACCGGCCGGCCGAGGCCGGTGGCTCAACGAGCCCTACGTGGAGGCCCAGCGCGCCCGGTCGTTGTCGTCGCTGGGGCGCCACCGTGAGGCGGCATCCGGCTTCGAGAAGGCGATCCGGGCCCTGCCCGCGAGCTACCAGCGAGACCGCGGTGTTTACCTCGCCCGTTCGGCCATCGCCCAATTCCACACCGACGGCCCCGAGCACGCCGCGACAACGGCCGCCGCGGCGCTGTCGATTGCGGCAACGACCGGGTCGGCGCGGATCCTCTCCGAGCTGGCGCACCTCGACACCCTGCTGCAAGGGTGTGACGGCGTACCGGAAGTCGCCCACTTCCGGCAGGCGCTCGACAGCGTCCTGCTCCATGAAGTGTGATGACCAGAGCCCTGTTGTCCCGAGAGAACGGACCGCCGATGGCCTCCCGCCCCTTCGTCCTGCTGAGCGTCGCAACGTCCGTCGACGGTCACATCGACGACGCCTCCCCCGAGCGTCTGCTGCTGTCGAACGCCGAGGACTTCGACCGCGTCGACCATGTCCGAGCCGAATCCGACGCCATCCTCATCGGCGGAAACACCCTTCGCAGCGACAACCCCCGCCTGCTGGTCAACAGCGAGAAGCGCCGCGCCGACCGGATCGCGGCCGGCAAGCCCGAGTACCCCCTCAAGGTCACCATCTCCGCCAGCGGCGACCTCAGCCGGGACCTCAAGTTCTGGCACTTCGGCGACAAGAAGGTCGTCTACACCACCGACGCTGCCGCACCGAAGCTTCGGGAAACGCTCGACGGCCTCGCCGACGTCGTCAGCACCGGCCCCACCGTCGACTTCGGTGCGCTGCTCGACGACCTCGCCACCCGCGGGGTCGGCCGCCTCATGGTCGAGGGCGGCGGGCAGATCCACACCCAGTTCCTCTCCCAGGGGCTGGCCGACGAGATCCACCTCGCCATCGCCCCGCTGCTCGTCGGCGACGCCGCCGCACCGCGCTTCCTCCACCCGGCGGACTACCCCGGTGGAAGCAGCCGACGGATGGGACTTCTGGAAGCTCGGACGATCGGCGACGTCGTGCTGCTGCGGTACGCCCCCAAGCCTGCGTCCAACTGATCGTCGGGGGCGTCACGCCCGTCGTTGAGCTCCCGTACGGGAGAGCCACCGTTGTTTGGCCTCGAAGGCTTCCTCGGCCACTGCCGGGTACGGTGGCTCTCCAGGCGGGCGGATAGCCTACGAGCAGCCTGCAGCGCAGCTGAGAGGACCTCGACTGTATGACCGACGGCATCGGGCTCCCGCCCGAGTGGGTGGCCCGGAAAGTTGTGGCGTACGACGAGCTCCGGTCGGCGTCGGGCTCACTGTGGTGGTTGCAGTCGGATCCTGATCACGGCGGATGCCGACGAGTCATGCGCGCCGACCGGTCGGGCACGGCCGTCGCGGTGACGTCCCCCGACTTCTCAGTCGGAGGCCAGCTCCATGCCTACGGTGGCGGCGCCTTCGCGGTGACGTCGGGGGGAGTGTGGTTCGTCGGTGACGACGGTTCCCTCCTTCGGCAAGCGGCTGGCCGCGCGCCCGAGCGGATCGACTCTGTCGTTGGGTCCGTGCAGTACGGAGACCTCGCTCCGGCACCGGACGGTGGTCTGCTCGCGGTTCACGGGGACGGCACCGTGGACGAGATCATCTCTGTGTCCCGGGCCGGGCACACCCGGGTCCTGGTTCGCTCCCGCGGGTTCCTCGGCTCTCCTCGGCTGGCGGCAGGCACCCTGGCGTACGTGGAGTGGCAGCGCGACCAGATGCCGTGGGACAGCACTCGCCTCGTGCTGGCCGACATCCGATCGGACATCGTCGGGCCGAGCCGCGTTGTGGCAGGCGGCCTCGGAGAGTCGGCGGTGCAGCCCTCCTGGGGACCGGACGGCCTGCTGTACTTCATGTCGGACCGGACAGGGTGGTGGAACCTGTACCGGCTGCGCGACGGCGTGGTGGAGCCGGTCGCGCCGATCGAAGCGGACTGCGCGCCGGCGCCCTGGGAAGGCGGCTACCAGTCTTACGGATTCGCCGCCGACGGCACCATCGTGCTGACGGTGATGAACGGATTCACCACCGAGCTGCTCGCCGTCGACACCGACGGCGGTCGGCGACAAGTCGGCTCGAATCTCACGTCCGTGAAGCCGTACGTCACCGTCGATGGTGGTCTCCTGGCCGTGGTCGGCTCCACTGCGAGCAGCCCGCCGGCCATCTGGTCAGTCGACCTGGCAGCGCGGACGGACGCCCAGACCTTCCCGGTGGGCAAGGCTTCCGAGTTCCCTGTGCCCTGGACGCCGATTCCGCCCTCGGTCGAGACCATCGCGGGTCCGGGGGGGCCGGTGCGCTTCCTGCTGCACCTGCCGCCCGAAGACACGCGACCGGGGCTTCTCCTTGTGCGGGCCCATCCCGGTCCGACGGACGACGTCCCCCTCCGGCTGGACTGGGTCACTCAGTACTTCGTCAGCCACGGCTTCACCGTCGCCGAAGTTCTCTACCGAGGCAGTACGGGTCAGGGACGCGCCTTCCGGCAGTCGCTGCATGCCCACTGGGGCACCTACGACGTCGACGACTGCGCGGCCGTCGCAGAACACCTCCTGACGCTCGGCCAGGCGACTCCTGGAGCGGTGTTCATCAGTGGGGCGAGCGCGGGCGGGTACACGGCGCTCCAAGCAGCATGCCGTCCGGGACCGTTCGCTGCCGCCACAGCCATCTCGGCGATCATCGACCCCGCTCTATGGGAGCTGTCCGTTCCGGCATTTCAGCGGCCGCACGCAGCTGCGCTGCGAGGGCCGGCCGGCGCGGTGAAGCCCGAGCGGGTCCGCTGCCCTGTGCTGGTGATCCATGGCTCCGCCGACACGATCACGTCTGCGGAGGAGGCCATGCACTTCGCCAAGGAGCTGGCCGGCCGAGGCGGTGAGCATGGCAGCCTGCTATTGGAGGGCGGTGACCACTACCTGTCGGCGCCCTTGGCACGGGAGCAGGCGCTCCGCGCCGAACTCGACTTCTACCGGCGCATCATGAGCCGCCTGCCAGCGTGACCGCCAGCTTGTCGGCGTCCGGCAACACGGCCCTGGCGAACTCACGCAGTTCCCGGACCGCAACGTAGTCGGCGTGTGTCTGCAGGTCGGCCAGGATGCTGGCCACCCGCTCGACGCATCGTCCCGATCCTGTCCGGGCAGCGTAGACGACGGCATCGCGGCCGACCGCGCACGCCTGGTCGACGTCCCCGCTGCGCAGCCAGGTCGCGGCGAGCAGAGCAGCATCGATCGCGCGCCGACGGACTTTGTCCTTGCCGACGCCCCCGAGGGCGTCGGCAAGCTGGATCCTGGCGTCCGGCGCACGGCCGAGGTCGTGGAGGCAGTGGGCGGCCTCGTCCGCGAGGTAGGCGTGGGTGAAGTAACGGATCCAGGCGGGTTCGTCTTCCACGCTGGCTGCTTCGAGGAGCTTCTCGGCTTCGAGGATCAGCCGGGTCGCCTCGCTCTCCCTGAGCATTCTGGCGTTCGCTCGGGCGACGACAGCCGTGATGGCCGCGCGCGTGGCCGGGCTCGCGGCGGTACCGGCTGCGGCGCGGGCGGAGGAGGCCCACCGCAGGGCGGTCTCCGGATTCCCGCGGTGCAGGGCGAGGTGCCCGAGGTTCACGGCCACGAGGTAGGCACCGTACGCCTGATCGCCGGTTGCCGTCGTCAGGGCCAAGGCGCGCTGGTAGTACTCCAGGGCCCTGTCGGGGTTACCGATGTCGACGGCCTGGTACCCGGCAAGCTCGCAGAACCCGACGGTGAGCTGGGCACGTTGACGCGCGACCTGTTCGTCGACGGCAGGCCGGCGCAGAAGGCCTTCGAGTTCGGTGTCGATGTAGGAGCTGACCTGCTGCCAGTGCTGACGGGCCCCGTGCGTGTGGTCGAGCTGGCGGAACATGCCGAGCATCCCCTCCGCGACAACGACGTCCTCTTCCGTGACCCACAGCGACAGAGCGGGAGCTGGAGCTTTCGCGTTGACGGATGCCCAGTCGCCGATCAGGGCGTCTACCGTGGCGAGCCGCGGTCCCACGTTGCCAAGCTCGGAGGCGGCTCCTTTCCAGGTGGTTCCTGGTCCTGGCAGCGAAAGCGCGGCCGCCGCGGACTCGCCGCGCTCTACCTCTGCTCCCGATTGGGGAGCGCAATCAGCATCCGGGTTCCCGAAGACCGCGGAGCGCAACTCGTCCTGGGAGGCCTTCAGGAGTCTGGCGAGCCTCGGCATCTGCCATGGGCGCGGTGTTGCCTTGCCGTTCTCCCACCGGTGGATTGTCGTCCGGTCCACATCCATCGCCGTCGCCAGCTGTTCCTGGGTGTAGCCGGCGGCCCTGCGCAACACGGCGAGCCGTCCCCATCGCGTCATTGCGCTCCCTCAGAGAATTTTGGCCGTTGACTTCGCAGGTCATGGGCAGATTTTCAACATCAACGCCGCACGGTGCAACAAGTCTGCACTGTCACAGGGGCTTTGGCTGGTGGTTCCGTATGACCCGCCCAGATTCGGCAGCACCGGTCGGACCCGAGCATCGCACAGGCTCCGGCGACTCGACGGTTGCCTACTCTCCCGCCCATGTTTCGGGCGCGATCGGCATCGCCTCCAGAAAGGACCCGGCCGTGGACACAGCCTTCACCCTTGATCCAGGTCGGTTCGTCCAGCACCCTGGCGGCCACGACGGCGAGCTTCGTGGGGCTGTGGAGGAGTTGCAGCAGGGGCGCTGGATGGCTGCCCGCGCGGTGCTGGCGCAGTCGTGGGGCGACTGGCCGGTGTGGACGGCTCGTACCCAGGTCCTCGCCGCTGTCGCGTCGCGTACGGACGTCCTCAACCACTGGCGAGCCGAGGCCGCGGGCAGCGTCGGCCTGGTGACTCTCCTGGCGCGGGCGGCGGTGGACCGGGCTCTCATGGCAAGTGCTCAGCCGACGGATCCCCGGACTGTTGCCCGGCTGGAGCACTCGGCCCGGGAGCTGTGCTGGGATGCGGCGGCCACGCTCGCCGACGACCCGGTGCCGTGGATCTGCCTGCTCGCCCTGGCGCAGTTGGACCTCAGCCAGGCCCGTCCCGAACATCGGGTGCCGGCACCCGACCAGATGCTCCCGCCCGGACCGTGGGGGCTTCTCGCCCAGGCCCAACGGGCGGACCCCTGGAACCGGGAGGCGTTCCACCGGATGCTCCGCGTCTGGCTCGCCCGCGGTAGCTCCGGCACGGCGAGCGAGTTCCTGGCGGCGTTCCTGCCCGGCGCGCCGGCGGGTTCGCCCTTGCACGCCCTTCCGCTGTACGTGTTCGTCGATCGGTATCGCCGGGCGCCGCTCAGGAACGCGGCCGAGCTGCTGTGGACGAAGGACGAACGTGTCCGTGCCGCAGTGCTGCGGGCGTACGAGAACTGGCGGGTGGCACCCGGAGAGCAGGGTCGGTGGCCGGTGGTGGACGAGAGCCACCTGGCGCACGCGCTCTGGGCGGCCCGTCGTCCCGTCGATGCTGCCGAGGTGTTCGCGGTGATGTCGCCATTCGTCTCGTCCCAGCCGTGGGTGAGCGTCGGCGATCGGCCGGACGACCTCTTCCGGCAGGCCCTTGCCCAGTCGTGCGCCGCCGGCCGCTGACCTCTCCTCCTTCCCCGGTCAGCGAACCGGGATCCGACACCACCGACCTTCCTCGGAGGCTTCCTCATGCCGCTTTCTGAGCGCGTTCCCCTTCCCCACGGGGATGACGACCATCTGCAGCTACTCGGGATAGAGCCCGAACTGGTGCGTCGGATGAGCCTGTTCGGCAACTTCGCCGTCAGCTTCTCGGTCATCTCGGTCCTCAGCGGCTGCATGACGTTGTTCGGATTCGGTCTGATCAGTGGCGGCCCCGTCGTGATGATGTGGGGCTGGGTGGGTGTGGGTCTGGCCGTACTGCTGGTCGGCATGGCGTTGGCCGAGGTCACCTCCGCCTACCCGACCAGCGGCGGGCTCTACTACATGGCCCGGCAGTTGGGCGGCCCACGCTGGGGATGGGCGACGGGCTGGCTGAACCTGCTGGGCCTGCTGGGCGGGATCGCCGGGATCGATTACGGCGCCGCGAGCTTCATCGCAGCGTTCGCCGACCTGCAGTGGGGGGTGGAGGCGACCCCTGGCCTGATCCTCGCGATCTTCGCCGGTGTCCTGGTCCTGCACGCCCTGCTGAACGTCTTCGCCGTCCGGGCGGTCAGCCTGTTCAACAGCATCTCGGTCTGGTGGCACATCGGCGGCGTACTGGTGATCGTCGGTGTGCTCGCGGCCGTCCCTTCCCACCACCAGTCCCCTTCCTGGGTGTTCGGGCACTTCGCCAACGGCACCGGCTGGTCGAACCCGATCTATGTGTCGGCGGTCGGCCTGCTGCTGGCCGGCTACACCTTCTGCGGCTACGACGCGAGCGCCCACTTGAGCGAGGAGACGACGAACGCGCGGGTCGCCGCACCACAGGGCATCGTCCGCTCGATCTGGGTCTCCCTGATCGCCGGGTTCGTGCTGCTGGCCGGCCTCCTGTTCGCGGTGCAGGACTACGCGGGCACCGCTGCGGCGGACGTGCCGCCCGCGCAGGTCTTCCTGGACGCGCTCGGGACCACCGGGGCGAAGGCCCTGCTGCTGATCGTGATCGGTGCCCAGTTGTTCTGCGGATCCGCCGAGGTCACCGCGTGCTCGCGGATGGTCTACGCGTTCTCCCGGGACAACGCGCTGCCGGGCTCGGCGACTTGGCGCAGGGTGTCGCCACGCAGGGTTCCGGTGCCGGCGGTGTGGCTGTCGGTAGCGGTGGCGTTCGTCCTGGCGGTGCCGTCAATGTGGAACGCGGCGGCGTACGGGGCGGTCACCGCCGTCAACGTCATCGGGATGACGCCGTCGTACATCGTGCCCGTCTACCTGCGGCTGCGACAGCGGGACCATTTCGTCCCGGGGCCGTGGAACCTGGGCCGGTGGAGCCGGCCAGTCGGGATCGCCGCGGTGGCGTGGGTGGTCGTGCTCACGGTGCTGGTGTGCCTGCCGCAGCGCTACCCGGTGACCGTGGAGACGTTCAACTACGCCCCCGTCACCCTGCTGGTGGTCCTGGCGCTGGCGGCGCTGTGGTGGCGGCTGGCCGGCAAGCGGTTCTCCGTGCCGGTCGTCCAGGATCCGCAGCTGGCCGCGGTCGAGGAGCAGATCGTATGAGGCCCGCGATGCGCACCGCCCACCCGCCCGCGGCCCCGTCCGCCGACACCACCGAGCCGGTCGGCCGGCTGCCGGAGCTGGTGGAGGTCTTCGGCCTGGACACCGTGATGCTGGCCACCGTCGATCCGCAGGGGCGCCTCAAGGGCAAGGAGTTCGAGGCCGAGGTGCTGCTGGCGCGGCTGGCGTCGGGGCGGATCCGCCCGGAGGTGTGCGGGTACGTGATCGGCACGGACCTGGGTATGACGCCTCAGGTCACCGGCACGTTCTCCTGGGAGTCCGGCTTCGGCGACATCGCGCTGGTGCCGGATCTCAGCCGGGCCCGCCTGCTCCCGTGGGAGCCGGGCACCGCCGTGGTGTTCGCCCACCCTGTCGACGGTGACCGGCCGCATCCACTGGCCCCGGCGACCATCCTGGACGAGCAGCTCGACCAACTCCGCGGCCTGGGCTACGAGGTGCGGGTCGGGATCGAGACCGAGTTCGTCGTCTACGACTGCACGGCCGCCGACGCAGCTGCGGCCGACTGGCGGGGGCTGCGTCCGGTGACGTGGGACAACCGCGACTACGCCCTCGACCGGCCGACAGCGGCGGCCGGGTTCTCGCGGTCGCTACGGCAGGCCATGGCCGGGGCGGGGCTTCCCGTCGAGGCGGTCAAGCTGGAGAGCGCCGCCGGCCAGATCGAGGTCACCTTCCCCTACGGCCCGGCGCGGGAGGCCTGCGAGCAGCACGTGCTGTTCAAGCACGCCGCACGGGCGCTGGCGGACCGGCAGAACATGGCGGCGACGTTCATGGCCGCCCCGGCGCACGGGGTGGGCTCCGGGATGCACCTGCACCTGTCCCTGTGGGCCAGAGGCGAGCCGCTCCTCGCCCGCGCCGACGCCCCGCACGCCCTGTCGGAGCTGGGTGAGCGGGCCGTCGCCGGGCTGCTGGAGGTGCTGCCCGCCAGCGCACCGATGTGGGCGCCGTACGTGAACAGCTACAAGCGCCTCGGGGGCCCGTTCGCACCGTCCAGGATCGCGTGGGGACGGGACAACCGCTCCTGTGCGGTGCGGGTGGTCGGCCACGGACCGGGCCTGCACCTGGAGGTGCGCCTGCCAGGCGCGGACGCCAACCCCTACCTCGCACTCGCCGCAGCCGTCGCCGCCGTCCGCCACGGCGTCACCGCAGACCTCACCCCCGGTGAGCCCGTCACCGGCGACGCCGGCTGGGACGACGACCTGCCCGAGATGCCTCGCCACGCCTGGGACGCCATCAAGGCGTTCGAGACCAGCCCCCTCGCCTGCGCGCTGCTGGGCGAGCACGTCGTCGCCCACCTCGCCTCCCTCGCCCGCCTGGACGTCGACCACCACGCCGGCCGCGTCACCGACGCCGAGCTCGCGCGCGGCTTCGCCCAGGCCTGAGCCCCGGGACGGCCGCGGAGCCATACCCCCGAGCCCGCGGCCGTCCCGGTTCCACCCCCCTATTCCTGACCACGCCGGAGACCCTCATGGACACCACCGTCCGCCCCCAGAAGAAGAGCGCGAAGCCCGCCCCCACCGGGCCCGGCCTGCTGGCCAAGACCCACCTGGTCGGCGCCACCGAGTCCGGTATGGAGGGCCTGGCCCTGTGGCTGGCCTCCCGCGGCCTGGACGTCACCGGCAGCATCGACCCCGCACACCAGGACAGCCCCGCCGCCGACCGGCTGCGCGCGGCCGGCGTGGAACTCACGGTCGGCTCGGACGCCGGGCACGTCCGCAACGACCGAACCGCCGTGGTCTGGTCCGGGGTGGTCGTCGCCCCGCACCCCGAACTCGACCGGGCCCAGGCCCTGGGACTTCCGGTGCTCGCCCGCGCGCACGCGCTCGCCGTACTCTGTGAGGACTTCGGCCATCCGCTTATCGCCGTCGGTGGTAGCCACGGCACCACGACCGCGGCAGCCGTTCTGGCCGCAGCCCTGGCCGATGGCCGAACCGGCTGGATCCTCAACGCCCCCGGCCTCGGCAGCACCTCCGGCCAGGGCGGCGGCCGTCGCCTCGTCGTGGACCTGTGCCCGGACGCCGGCACGCACGAGGCCGCGCCCCCCGGTTCCTGGAACTACCGCCCGCACGGCCCGAACCTCTACCGACGGCCGTCCCCGTCCGTGGCGCTGATCGCCGCCGTCGCAGCCAACGCCCCGTACTTCGCGGACAACATCGACGCCCTGGACGCCGCCACCAGCCTCGCCCGCTCCGCCGGCACCGTGGTCCTGCCGACCTGGGACACCGGCGCCAGGATCGTGCACGAGAGGCTCACCGACCGTCCCGGCCCCAACCTGGTGACCGTCGGCCTCGACGAGAGCGCCGACGTCTGGGTTCTCAAGCCCCGCTGGCTCGGCACCGGTTACCTCCTCACCCTGCGCCATCAGGGCGAGCAGCACCAGCTCGTCGTGCCGATCACCGGCGACCACCACGCCCTGGCGGCCTGCGCCGCCATCGCCACCGCCCTTGTCGCGGGCGAAAACGCGAAGGCCGTCGCCGAACGCCTCGCCCATTTCGAAGGGGTGGAGCGCTCCCTGACCGAACTCGAGTCCACCCGGGCGCAGATCACCGTCCGCGACTCCCGTGCCCGACACCCCCAAGAGGTCAGGGCGGACGTCGCGGCCGCCCGGCTCCTGACCGAGGGCTCGGTCATCGCGGTGCTGGAGCCGGACGGCATCGCCCGCACCAGCGCCCACGCCGCCGAGCTCGGCGCTGCCCTCGCCAAGGCCGACCACGCCGTACTGCTGCCGGCCGCCACCCCGCTGACCACGCTGAACGTCTCCGACCCACTCGACGCCGTCGTCACCGCCGCCACCGCGGCCCTGAGCGCCGACCGGGTTCACCGGGCCCGCTCGGGCCCGTGCGAGCCCGGCGTCGAGCAGCTCGTCACCCAACTCGCCGAGCCCGGCGATCTGGTGCTCGTCATCGGTACCGGCGAAGCCGCCCGCCTCGGCCCACGCCTGCTGGAGCGCCTCGCGCCTGGTTCCCCCACCACTGACCGTCCGTGAACCGCCCGCCGACCACCGGAGGTGCCGCCATGGCCACCACCCTTCCCGCCCACAACCTGCCCGAACGCGACATCCGGCTCCTCGTCCACATTGCCACCGAGTCCCAGACCCGCACGATCGCGGCCGACCCCGCCCTCACGCTGGCCCCTTCCGATGTCGACGCCGCCGTCCGCGCGCTGTTCACGGCCACCGGCACGCGCACCGTGCTGCAGCTCGTCGCCTGGGGTGCCGCGTACGGCATCGTCACCGGCACCACCGAGCCCTGTACCGCGCTCACCACCGCAGTTCAGCTCCCTCGGCGCCTCCAGCGGGTCCTCACGGGCTGGGTCGGCGGGCGCACCGCCCCGGAGTTGGCGGCCGACTTCGGCGTCTCGACCGGCACGATGCGCGGCTACGGCCGGGACCTGCGCTCCTGGCTGGGGGTCCGCAACCAGGTGCAGGCGAGCATCGCCGCCGTCCTGGGCGGCCTGGTCCTGCTCAGCGACATCGACCCCACGTGGCCCGCCGAGCCACTCGCTCGTGCCATCACACCCCGCGGCCGAGCTGCGTGAACACCCGGCGAACCAGCGGCCGGGCCGCCATCGGGCTGGTCTGCTTCCTGCTGGGAGTCCAGGTCGGGGCTGCCGTCGTCTACCTCCTCCAGCACCGCACCAAGCTCGCCCAGCCGCTCTATCTGGCGATCTTCGCCCTCGTCGCCTTCGGCACCCTGGCCGTCGCCGACCGGCTGATCGCCTCACGCTCAGCGCCCAAGCGCCGTTCTGGCTCCTCCTCGCAGAAACCGCTCCCACCGGAACTGAGCACCCGCACGACCCATGGCGGCCGTTCGGGCCTAGGCCGCACCCCTTCAACCCCAGACGGAAGATGAGCACCTTACGACCACCTGTCGACGGGCTGGCGGCCCGCGACCTGGACCGCCACCTGATCAACCGCGCGGGTGTCCTCGTCGACGCCGAAGCGCTCGCCGAGCTGCCCGTCACCCGTCTGTCCGGGGCCGCGCCCGTGCTCCTGGCCGCAGGCGCCCCTGTGCCGGCCACCGTCCCCGCACCGTTGGTGCGGCTGCTGATGCGCGCCGGGTCCATGGCGATCCCGTGTGCCCTGGTCACCAGCCGCCTGGGCCTCGACGTGACCGGCATGCTCGCCACGCAGCGCGTCCCCAACGTGTGGTCCGCGTCCGTGTCTGCGGGTGAGTCCCGTGAGCATGGCCTCAACCCCTACCGCGCTGCGGCCCGTGCGCTAAGCCTTCCGGTCGGGAACTGCCTGGTCATCACCACCGAAGCGGCGGCACACGAGGCCCAAGCCGGTGGAGCACGCCGTGTACTCCTCAGCCACGCCGGAGCCCTCAGCGTGGCCGCCAAGGGCGTCACCGGACTGAGCGAGCGCGAGTACGGCGTTGCTCTGCACCTCGCCCTCGGGCACTCCTACGAAGGCGCCGCAGAGCAGCTCGGCTGCTCCGCCAGCTCAGCTGCCAACACGATGTCAAGGGTGATGCACCGCCGGGGCCTCACCGACCGTACCCGCGCCATCGCCGACCTCATCACCTCCGAGCAGCTCGACACCGCCGAGCTGCGCGCGGCCCTGCCCGGCGAACTCCCGGACCTCGCACCGCGCGACCACCAGGTGCTCACCCTGCTCGCCACCCACGAGGTGCGCGCCGTCGCTCGGATGACCGGCATCAACCAGGACACCATCGGCGGCGTCATCACCCGGGCCGCCACCGTCATCGGAGCCCGCAGTCGCACCCACGCGGTCGTCATGGTCCTCCTGCTCGGCCGGCCCCGCCTGGCCACCGCCTCCGTCTCCGGCGGTGCGCGGTGAGGCTGGTCGAGTACCCGCAGTACTACACCCCTGACGGCGTCCCATCCCTGTATCTGGCCGGTTCTGGCGCCGGCCGTCCCGGCTGGCAGGCTGACGCCGTCGCCCTCCTGGCCGCGGCCGGCTTCACCGGCACCGTCCTCAACCCCCAGCCCTGTTCCCGCCCCGGTTCCGGGACGGGAACACCGGCCGGCTGGCAGGAGCACAACCTGCGGCGCATCGGCGTCGTCCTTCTCTGGTGCCCGCACGGCGCGCAGCAGGTCCTCGATGTCCGGCAGCGGTTCCTCCACCGCTCGCGCACCGAGCTGGTCGTCGGCTGCGACGGCGAGGACCGCCTCCAGCGGTTCGTCCGCGCCGAACTGTTCGGCTCGATGCCCCGGTTGGCCGTCGCCACCGATCTCGCCGCCGCCGTGCGCGCCACTCTCGACCACCTCAGTGCCCCGGCCACCGCCCGCCGCTGAACGCCACCACCGCCGTCAGGAATCTCCATGCCCACGCTCTCAGCCCCACACCGCTCCCGGCCGCTCATCGAGGACCACGGCCTCATCGGCAGCACCGCCACCGGCGCCCTCGTCCACTCCGACGGCACCGTCAACTGGCTGTGCCTGCCCCGGTTCGACTCCCCGGCGGTCTTCGCCGCCCTGCTCGGCACCGAGGACCACGGCTTCTGGCGCATCGGTCCCGCCGCCGACGGGTTCCCCCTGACGGCCGACCGGCGCCGCTACCGCGACCACACCATGGTCTTGGAACACGAGTGGGACACCCCCGGCGGCAGCGTCCGGGTCATCGACTTCATGCCGCTGGGCACCACGGCGGCCCGGATCGTGCGGATCGTCGAAGGTCTCACCGGCACGGTCGAGATGACCTCGCTGTTCTGTGCCCGCCCCGGCTACGGCGCCACCACGCCGCTGATCACCCGCACCGAGCGCAAGGGCACCGCACGCCTGTGCGCGACCGTCCACCCCGACTCCTACTGGCTCGACGGCCTCCACCACACCGTCACCGAGGACGGCGCCAGCGCCGACTTCACGCTCACCGCGGGCGAGTCCGTCACCTTCTCCCTTACCTGGTGCACCTCGTCCAACCCGGCACCCGCCATGCGCAGCTCCCGCGCGGCACTCAACCGCACCGCGGCACACTGGCGTGAGTGGGCGTCCCGCTGCACGTATCAGGGCCGCTACCGCGAGGAGGTCCTGCGGTCGGCGCTCGCCCTCAAGAGCCTCTGCCATCCGGGCGGCGGGATCGTCGCCGCCCCCACCACCTCCCTGCCGGAGGACATCGGCGGCGAGCGAAACTGGGACTACCGCTACACCTGGCTGCGCGACGCAGCCCTGACCGTCACCACCCTCGCCCGCCTCGGCTACACCGAGGAGGCCGAGGCGTGGCGCGACTGGCTGCTCGGCACTCTCGGACGCGACGCCGACCGGCGACTGCAGATCATGTACGGTCTCGGCGGCGAACGTGACCTGGCCGAGGGCGAGTTGGGTCACCTTCCCGGCTACGAGGGCTCCCGCCCGGTCCGCATCGGCAACGGCGCTGCCAGCCAGCTTCAGCTCGACGTCCCCGGCGAGGTCGCCGACGCCCTGCTCGCCGCGGAGAACGCCGGACTGCACACCTCCCGCGACGCCGACGCGATGCTGCGTGCCCTCGCCCGCTGGACCGAAGACCACTGGCCCGAGCCCGACGAGGGCATCTGGGAGGTCCGCGGTCCGCGCCGCCACTTCGTCCACTCCAAGGTGATGGCCTGGGTCGCCGTCGACCGCACCATCGCCCTCCTGCGCCGCCGGCCATCCGCCACCGCCGACGAACTCGTGCACTGGGAGCGGCTGCGCGACCAGATTCATGCAGACGTCTGTGACAAGGGCTACGACCCGGAGCGCAACACCTTCACCCAGTACTACGGCGGCCAGGAGCTCGACGCCTCGCTGCTGCTCATCCCCCAGGTCGGCTTCCTCCCGCCGGACGACAAGCGGGTGATCGGCACCATCGAGGCGATCCAGCGCGAACTGTCCACCGAGGACGGCTTCGTACTGCGCTACCCCACCCACGACGAGAGCGGCAACAACGTCGACGGCCTGTCCGGCCACGAAGGCGCCTTCCTCGCCTGCTCGTTCTGGCTGGCCGACGCCCTCGCCATGATCGGCCGGATGCAGGAGGCCCGCGAGCTGTTCGACAAGCTGCTGTCGCTTCGCAACGACCTCGGGCTGCTCGCCGAGGAGTGGGACCCACGGCTCAAGCGCCAGGTCGGCAACTTCCCGCAGGCCTTCAGCCATCTCGCCCTGGCCAGCACCGCCCTGCGGCTGACCGCCTGCGACGCCGCCTACCTGCCGAGCCAACGCACCATGCCCGCCGGAGCGCCCCCCGAGCGGGAGTTGGGGACACGCACTGTAGCGGGCGTGCAATAGGTGGGACGGCTGGGGCGCTCACCGCCTCGGCGCCCGAACCGCCGTCCACGTGGTCACGTTCGTCTTCCCACTTGGCATCGTCCCCGCCAACGCCACCTCACGCCCCGGTCGGCAAGGGCACGGTCCGGCTAGCCCGGGATCGCCCCGCCCAGTGACCGCGCAGGAACCCCCCCTCCAACCCACAGAAAGACACCACGATGTTCACCATCCACAACGACGCCAACGCCAACGCCGATGACCAGTGCCGATACGAACGGCTGCTGGAGGCTGCCATCCCGCTGGCAGCTGAGCTCTCCCAACTGCCGCTGCCCGGCCGCATCACCGTGCGCCTCGCGACCGCGGAGCAGTTCGTCGCCTGGCAGATCGAGCACAATCAGCTACTCGTCGGCATGGCAGTCGATTCCCTTGAACTGGGCGCCGTCCAGAGCCGGCTGCTCAAGACGACGGCTAAGGCGGGCAACGTCAAGGGCCGGGCAATGGCGACCAAGTTCGCTCCCATGGTGCAGGGCGCCATCATCTGGCGCCCCGAGGGCCCGAACCTGGTGGTCATGCCCGCCTCCCACGCCGAGTCCGGCGGCACCGACCGATTCCTGACCTGCTGCCTTGCCCACGAGATCACCCACCTCGCCCAGTTCGAGCTGAATCCGGCCCTCGCCTATGCCCCGGCGCGCTGCGGCCTCCAGGACCAGAAGGTCCGCCGGTCCCATGACGAGCGCCGTGCGCCTCACGCAGTCACCGAGGGCCACGCCTCGTGGGTCCAGTCCAGGGCGTCCGAGCGGCTGTGCGGCGTCGCCACCCGCAAGCGTCTGGACGATGAACCCGAGCCGAGCGAGCTGTTCACCAGCCTCGCTTCCGAGTTCCCCATGTCCGGTGCCTACGACCTGGGCGAGCAGTTCGTCGCTGCGGTCTACACCTATGGCGGATTCCCGCTGATCGAGCGCCTCCTCAAGGACGAGGACCTCCTCCCGACCAACCGGGAGATCCAGGCCCCGGAGAGCTGGTTGAAGCGCCACCAGGCTGCCTGAGACCTCGACCAACACCGTGGCTGTGGCGACCGCGGACCACCCAGTCCATCACCGCGAGGAGTTGCGCTCGTGGGCACGATCACCGTCGGAAGTCTCAACCTCGACCACGACGGCTTCGCCAAGAACCGCAAGGGCGGATGCGGCTTGGACAAGTCGTACGCGGCCCACGGGGTGCTCGCTTCCTTCCTGTTCGATGTCACTGCCGGCAGGAGACGAGCCACTCCCGTGCCGGGGGCGGGCGGTTGCTTCACGAGGCCGGACGCTCAGGTCTCCTGGACGCCGCCCGCGGCTGGTACAGCGCGAGCCTGCGACAGTACGAGAACCTCGGAGGCGCCCGCGACACTGGGCGTCCCCAAAGCCGGATCACCTTCCTGGCGGGGGCGTGAACGCCCGCCTCCGGCCGAGCATGGCGCAATTGTCAGCGCCCCGTGGCACACTGCCCTGTTCGACCCGCAACCGCCGTCCCAGTATGACGAGTTGGGGCTGTTCACCGGATCGTGTGGCTTCTGCCGCGACACGCCGACGCGGCCCCGCCGAGACGCCTACGGTGGGACACCTACCTGCGCACTCACGTACGACGAACGATCACCAGTTTGATCGCAGCTTCGCCATGCTCTGAACCGGCCGCGCTCCCCGCGCTGGTTCCCTTACCCCCTGGGAAGGAGACGTCCCGTGCCGCACAACCTGGGTGTCGGAGTGCACCTGGTCCTGATCGAGAACGGCCGGGTGCTGCTCGGACAGCGCGCCAACACCACCTTCGCCTCCCAGCACTGGCACGCCCCGGCCGGCCACCTCGAAGCAGGCGAGTCCGTCCTGGCCGGCATGGCCCACGAGGCCGACGAGGAACTCGGCATCACCATCCGGGAGGAGGACCTCGACCTGGTGCACACCCTCCACCACCTCGACGCCGACGACGGCGCCGGACGCCTCCAACTGTTCTTCACCCCGCGCGCGTACACCGGCAAGGTCACCAACCGCGAACCGGACAAGTGCGCCGCCCTCCGCTTCTGGCCGCTGGACGGCCTTCCGGATCCGACCGTCGGCTACACCGCCGACGCGCTCGCCCAGATCACCGCCGGCCGCCCGCTGTCCGTCGTCGGATGGCCGGCATGAGCACCACGAGCCGCCCGGTGCTCCCGGCGGCCGGGACGCCTGCGGGGAGCGCGGAGACCCGGCTCGTGGTCGTTCGGGGAAACTCGGCGTCGGGCAAGTCGTCGGTGGCGGCGGGGATTCGGGACCAGTTCGGTCGGGGCCTGGCCGTGGTCGCGCAGGACAACCTCCGCCGCATCGTGCTGCGCGAGCGGGACCGGCCCGGCGGCGCGAACATCGGCCTGATCGACACCGTGGCACGGTACGCACTGGGCGCCGGCTATCACGTCGTCATCGAAGGCATCCTGTACGCCGATCACTACGGCGAGATGCTCACACGCCTGGTCGACGACCACCGCGGCGTCACCCGCTGCTACTACCTCGACATCCCGATCGACGAGACGCTGCTCCGGCACGCCTCGAAGGCCGATCACGAGTACCTGGCTGCTGTCACCGAGCGGGAACTGCGCGACTGGTACCGCGAACACGACGTCCTTCCCGGCGGGATCGAGACCGTCATCGCCAGCGACAGCACCCTCCACGACACGGTCGACCGCATCATGCGCGAGACCGCGCTCTCGGAGTTGACCCCGCGCGACACGTAGAAGCGCAGTTACTCGACCGTCGCCTCCCCTCCATCGCCCCCTCAACCTTCAACCAGGAGCCCCTGATGCACGAGACGAGCAGGCTGTCGGTCGGCGTCATCGCCCACGACCTGAGCGCCGACCGGATCGCCACCGTCCACTACGCCCAACGCAGTTGGACCCCCGGCCCCGCGTGGACGATCCCGGGTGGAAAGGTCGACCCCGGGGAGGAGATCCCCGACGCCGCCGCCCGGGAACTGCGTGAGGAAGCCGGGCTCATCGCCAAGCCGTCCGACCTGCGCCTGGTCCACACCATCCAGGCCAAGGAGGGCTGGGACGGGCGCGGCGGGTTCATGCTGTTCGTCTTCGCCACCAGCGAGTTCACGGGCGAGCTGGTCAACGTCGAGCCGGACAAGCACCTGGAGGTGCGCTGGCACCCCGCCGCCGACGTCCTGCCCAGCCCGATGTTCCCGACCTCCAAGGCCGCGGTGGAGGCGTACCTGGCCGGCGGGCCCGCATTCTCCACCCACGGATTCGACCCCGCCTCCGGACAGCGGGAGCTCGTCGAGACGTGACCGGCGCCCGTCTGCACCGTGCCGGGCGAGTGCGCCCGCCCGGCACGGTGCAGACCGGTCCAACCCTGCCCGGTCCGTACCGGTCGCCCCACGGCTACGCCGGACCCTGACGGCACTGGCGCCCGACCACTGCGTTCCCCTCTGCGAAAGGGAGTATGTGACCAGCACGCCCAAGACCTCGATGGACTCCGTGCCGGACAGCGAGCAGCTGCTGTTCGGCGGGCCGATGCGCTACGACTACGGCTGGGCCAAGCACGAGATGGCCAGCGGCGAGGTGACGTTCTGGGCGGTCGCCCGGCAGATGCCGCGCTTCCTGCGCCTAGCTGGAGGTATGGCGTGGCAGGCCGACCGCGCGGCGCTGCTGACCCTGGTCGGCGCCGAGATGATGCGCGGCCTGGCCGCCGCTTTCGCGCTGATCGCCACCAACCACGCCCTGGCCGCACTGCTCGCCCCCGGCCATGTCGCCGACGTGCTGCGAGCCGCCTCGCCGGCGATCGTGATGGTCGGATTGGTAGCGGGCCTGTCCTCGGTGCTGTCCGCCGCCTCCGGCTGGGCCGGAGGCAGGCTGGAACCAGCGGTCTTCCGCCAGGCCACGATGGAGTTCCTGGGCATCGTCGGCCGCTCCGAGCTGGAGGCGATCGAAGACTCCGAGTTCCTCGCCGAGGTGGACAGCGCCCGCTGGGGTGCGATGTCGCTGCAGCGCATCATCGGCCAGGCCACCTCCGTCCTCACCGCCACCTTCGGCCTCGTCTCCGCCGCCGGTGTCCTGTCCGTCCTCCACCCCGCCCTGCTGCCCATGCTGCTGCTGATCACCGCCCCGCGCGGCTGGGGAGCTGTCCGCACCGCCCGCCGCCACTACGCTTCCAGGCGGGCCTGGCTCCAGCACTCCCGGGCCAGCAGCGCTCTGGCGGACATGCTGATCCGCCCGTACTCCGCGGCCGAGCTTCGGGTGCACGCCTGCGGGCCGTTCATCCTCCACCACTACGAGCAGATGGCCCGCGCGGCCGAGCAGGAGCAGGGCCGCCTCGCCGGAGCACGGGCCCGTACCGACCTGCTTTCCGCGGCGCTTGCCGGCGCCGCCACCGTCTGCGCCTTCGCCTTGCTGGGCTCGCTCGTCATGAACGGAGCGATCCCGCTGGCCGCCGCCGGGACCGCCGTGATGGCCATCCGCACCGGCTCGGCCAGCATCGGCGGCCTCGTCTCCCAGATCAACCAGCTGTACGAGGAGTCGCTGTTCGTCCGCGACCTCGACCAGCTGCGCCGCGAAGGCCACCGCCGGGCCATCCCCAGCGGCGGTACACCGCTGCCCGAGCGCCCCGAGACGATCACCGTCGAGGACGTGTCCTTCACCTACGACGGCCGCGACACCCCCGCGCTGGACAAGGTCACCCTCACAATTCCCCGGGGCAAGGTCATCGCCCTGGTGGGAGCCAACGGTTCGGGCAAGTCCACCCTGGCCAACATCCTCTGCGGGGTCTACCAGCCACACCACGGCCGCGTCCGGTGGGACGGCATCGACACCGCGACCGCCGACCGCGACCAGCTCTTCAGCAGCGTCGCCCTGCTCGCCCAGAGTTTCCAGCGCTGGTCCTTCACCCTCCGCGCCAACCTGCTCCTCGGCCGCCCCGAAGTTGCCTGCGAGCAGCGGCAGCTGGAGGCCGCCGCCGACTACGCCGACCTTCACCCGGTGGTTGAGGAGCTGCCGCGCGGCTGGGACACCCTCGTCGCCAAGGGCTTCGAGGGCGGTGTCGGCCTCTCGGGCGGCCAGTGGCAGAAGGTCGCCCTCGCCCGAACTCGCCTGCGTCTGACCACGCCGGATGCCCACGGCCGGCTTCCCGCCCTCGTGGTGGTCGACGAGCCGACGTCGGCGATGGACCCGGAAACCGAGGTCGAGGCGTTCGAGCAGATCCGGCAGCTCACGGCCCTCGGCGTCACCGTCGTCCTCATCACCCACCGCCTCGGCGCCACCGCCAAGGCCGACCACATCTTCGTCCTCGACCACGGCCGCCTCGTAGAACAGGGAAGCCACTCCGAGCTCATGGCCCAGGAACCGGCCACGCGCTACCGCGAGAGCTATCTCCTCCAAGCCGCCCAGTACGACCTCGGCGACCGCCTGCCCCACCAGACCGCCGCCAGTGCCTGACACGCTCACTCGGTAGTCCCCGATCCGAGCCGATCCGACCAGCAGGGAGAAGCCAGTGAGCGCACCGAGCAAACGCCGCAGCCGTCCGACGCCACCTCGTGGGACGACCTGCTGGCCCAGGCACCGAGCACATCCAGCGCGCCTTCCACGAACTCACCGCCGCCACCAGCGACTACGCCGGGCACAGCCCTGACCTCATCTGGGGAAACCTGCAGACTCCCGCGTACGCTCAGGAGGTCCTACGCATGGTCGCCCGTCTGCACCAGCTCCCCGACGACTCGCACGCCGGCGCGGCCGAACGCACCGCCCGCGCCCGCTACCTCGGGCAGGACGGCCGGACCTACCACGTACTGCTCGGCGACCAGGCCCTGCTGACCGGCATCGGCGGCCCCGAGGTGATGCGCGCGCCCAACTGCAGCACCTGCTGGCCGCCCTCGACACGCCGGGCCTACGCCTGGGGATCATCCCGGCCCGAGCCCGCCTGCACGTCTACCCCGGCGACGGCTTCGGCATCCACGACGGCACCCGCGTGGAGGTGGAGGGCTACCGCGGATGCGAGACCATCACCGACCCCAAGCGCGTCGGCCTCTTCCACCGGGCCTTCCGGCTGCTCCAGGAATCCGCCGTCTACGGGCAGGACGCCCGCGCCGTGATCACCGAGGCTCTGCACGGCTGGTAATCCCCACCTGGCCTCGCCCGTCAAGGACCTTGGGCTGCCAGCCCGCTGGCCCAACCGCGCCGCAGCACTGATACTCGCCCAACCTGACCAGATCAGACCGGAGTTCTTCATGCAGACCAGTCCCGGTACCACTCCTCGTGCGGCCATGCTGGGTGGCGCCACTGTCCGGATCGGCGAACTCGCCGGCCACGGACGCCCCAGCGAGGACCGTGTGGTCACCACCGCCGACGCCGTGATCGTCCTGGACGGCGTCTCGACCGTCACCGACAACCAGCCCCGCGGCGGCTGGTACGCCGACACCCTGGGCCAGGCCATCGCCGAACTCCTGTGCCGGGAGCCAGGCATGGACCTGCGCCAGGTGCTCGCCGCGGCGATCCGGTCAGTGGCCAGCGGCCACGAGCTCGTCCCCGGTTCATCGCCAGCCTCCACCGTGGCGGTCGTGCGACGGCGAGCGGATCGGATCGAGGCGGCCGTCCTGGGCGACAGCCCCGTCGTCGCCATCGGCCGCGACGGCACGATGCACGCGGTGCGCGACGACCGGCTCGCCCGGCTGGTCGACGCCCAGTCGCCGGCGCAGGAGTACCGCGATCTCCTGCACGCCGGGCACGGCTTCGGCGACCGACACCGCCAGATCCTCCAGGAACTGCGCGACTTCCAGGGCAGCGTGGTCAACCGCCCGGACGGGTACTGGATCGCCGAGGCCGTGCCCGAGGCAGGTCTCAACGCGGTCACCGCCTCATGGCCGGCCAGCGACCTGGCCGAGGTCGTGATCGCCACCGACGGCATCGCGGCCGGCGTCGAGGAGTACGGGCTGTACTCGTGGCAGGAACTCGCCCGGGCATGCCGGGAAGACGGGCCGCACGCGGTCGCCGACGCCATTGCCCGAGCCGAGCACCAAGACCCCGCCGGACAGCGGTGGCCCCGCTACAAGGTCAGCGACGACAAGGCCCTGGTCTGGTGGCCCCTCACCAGCAGCGAGACGCCCGGCAGCGAGCGGGTGAGCAAGTGAGCGAGCAGCAGACCGCTGGCACGCCGGACGCCGACGATCTCGTCACCGTCGCGAACCTCAACGCCTACAAGCTGCATCCCCGCGATGTCGGCACCGAGGGGTTCAGGGCCCGGGTCACCGCGATCCGCGAGGTCGGCCCGGACGTCCTGTGTCTGCAGGAGGTCCTGGTCGACGAGGACGCGCCCGAGGACGCCGACGAGAACGGGATCATCGACGAGGCGAAGCGGCACCACCGCTGGGACACGCAGGCCGCGGCCGTCATCGAGCGACTGGCCCGCGAGTGCGGACTCACCGCCACCACCGTGCGCCCCGATGGCAGCCCCGGGCCGGTCGCGATGGCCCGCAACGGCGACCGCCCCTGGTTCACCGCGGTGCTGTGGAACCCCGCCACGGTCACCCCGGTGCCCGGCGGGTTCCGGCCGTACGGGTCGCCCGACTACTGGCACGGCTTCACCACGATCCAGCTCGACGTCGGCGGACAGGCCCCGCTCTTGATTGCGAGCTACCACGGCGACCCTTTCCGCCCCGACTTCCGCGCGGACGAGGCCCGCCGACTCAAGGGCGCCTTCCGCCGCACCGGAGGCGCCAAGCCGGGCTTGGTCCTCGGCGACTTCAACTCGATCTCCGCGGCCACCGTCACCGTCGACGGCACGCAGCAGCCCTACGACTCCGAGCCCTACACAGGCCAGGACCACGACGACCTCGAATACCAGTGCGCCCCCGAGACGGTCGGCGACACCAACCTCGCCGACCGCCGACCCACCGCCATGCTGCTACGCCGCGGCTTCATGGTCGACGCCGCTGCCCACCTCGGCGCGCCGTGGGAGCCAACGGTGGGGCACTGGGAGGACGGCAAAGGCGACCCGGACCCGTGGGGGCCGCGCAGAATCGACCTCGCCCTGGCGACCAGGCCCGTGGCCCCCGCACTGGTCGGCTACCGCGTCCACCGAAGCCCGGCCGCCCTCGCCGCAGCCGACCACCTGGTGGTCGTGGTCGACCCCGCCCCGTCCAAGATCCTGCCCTGACCGGAGAGCACCGTGAAGAACTTCTTCGACCCGCAGCGGATCTGGCCGAACGGCTCCTACCCGCACTTCCTGATTCTGCTCGACCGGTACCCACAGTACGTCGAGTACGCGCGGCAGCACGCCGAACTCCTCGGCCACTTCGGCCACCTGGAGGCGGTACCGGCCCAGTGGCTGCACATCACCGTGCAGCGCGTCCACCACCCGGCCGGCGCGCAGCAGCTGGAGCAACTGGCTGCGGAGGCCCGCACGGAACTCGCCGACGTCGTTCCGTTCGAGGTCCAGCTCGGCCCGACGTGGCCGGGCGTCACCGCCATCACCGTCGCCCCGTACCCGGAGGAGCCGATGGCCGTGCTCAACCGCAAGGTGCGGGCGGCGGCCGGCCGGGTGGAGGGCATCGAACTGCGTGCGGAAGAGAAGCGGTTCTGGCCGCACACCTCGCTCGCCTACGCCAACCCTCGGCAGCGTCAGGAGTCGATAGATTCGACCGACTCCTGTTTCGCCAATCTGCCCCGCAGCCTCTTCGCGGCAGGCTTCACCTTGTTGTCCCAGAAGGGCTTGACATGAGGATAGATAAGAAGAGCAGCACCTACTACGGCTCCGCCGATTGCCAGCTCTTTCCAGCTGAGCCGAGGGTCGCTGCTATCGCCACTACTGCCAGGGTCCGCGAGAGGATCGTAATAGAGAGCACCCTCTTCTGTGGTGGGCGAATCTCCTATGTCGAAGCCTCCGGGGTTGGCTTCCATGTCAGCCTTAAGCGCCGCCTCCGTCTCACCGCTCCAGGTGCGAGTTTCCCAGCTTGGATTGTATTGTGCGGAACCTCCCGTGCCGCGAGAGTGGTACCTCTCCTCTGCGTATAGCTGCCCCTTCTCGGTGAGCCCATAAGCGCCGGGAGTTCCGTACAAGTAGCCGTGTTTCTTGAGAAGCTCGTTCATTTCACGAGCCGTTAGGCCAAATTCCCAGCCCAGCACTCGTGCCGATTTTCCCATGGGCTAGTGTCCTATCTTCCACTGAGGAGCAGCCTACGTGAGGATTTCATCTGACGGGACCTAGCATTCGTGGGCGAATCCCAAGAATCGTTTGTGGGGTGTACGCCGCTCGTCCCACCTCTTGACTCCTTCGGGTTGATCGCGGTGCTTGGCGTGGGTCAGCACGAGGTGGTGCTTCGCGCGGGATACCGCGACGAAGAATTCGGAGATCGCTGCTGTGGGGGCGCCCCAGAAGAGCTCTTCCTCGACTCCGAGGACCACGACCTTGTCGAACTCCAGGCCCTTGCACTTGTGGATGGTCAGGAATCGGACAGCGTCTGCCTCGGACAGCCGCCGGAGCGCTTGGACGGGGTCTCCGTCCAAGGTGAGTTCCCTGCTGAAAGCGTCCAGTGCGTTATCGATCACGTCGTCGAGCCGGGTGCCCTGCTGGTATCCGGTCGACATGGCGGTCAGTACGGGCCGTGACACGAGGTTCAGGAACTCGTGGACGAGGGTCCTCCATGCGGCGGGGTCTTCCGACCTGAACTGTGGGCCGCGCACGGTCGCTCGGGCGTTGCCGACCATCCGTTTCAACCTGCCGCCATGGCGTGTTGCCTCGTCCTCGGGCGCACTGGGTCGAGCGGCGGTCCTCATGAGTTCGGTGTAGGCCTCGGGTTGTCTGTCATCGGCGATCACACGGATGAAGCTGAGTACGAGCGCCGCTGCCGGCTCTGCGGTCAGGTCCTGGCTTTCCTGTTCGTTGCGAAAGGCGATGCCGCGGTCCGTGAGTGCGCTGCCGAGCGCCGCTGCGACGAGGTGCGGCTGCTGGCGTATGAGGACGGCGATCTCGCTCGGTGGCGTGCCGTCGCGGAGCCAGCCGTCGATGAGCTCCGCCAGGGCCTGCGCCTCATCATGCTCGGTGTCGAAGTCGAGCACCTCGATGACACCGTCGTCACCGGTCAGGTCCGCGTCGGGGCTGACTGCCGCAGGGTCCATCCGGGCGATCATCCGGTTCTGCATCCGCCGCAGCCGGGGCGCGGAGCGGAAGTTCTGGTACAGGGGCAGGGCGCGGGCCGAGAAGTCGACGGCGAAAGCGCGCATGACCCCATCGAGAGCGCCAGCCCAGGCCATGATGCGCTGCTTGGTGTCGCCAACCGCGGTCAGGACAGCCGTCGTACCGCCGAATGTCGCCTTGATCAGTCGGTATTGCTGCCGGGTGCAGTCCTGGACCTCATCGAGGAAGATATGGCTGTATGTCTGGCGGATGCCTCCTTGGGCGTAGGCGTTGTTCTCGATGATCTCGAGCGCCAGGGGCACGAGGTCATCGAATGTGATCTGTTCACCCTGGACCCGGTTGCGGGGATCGATCCGGTAGTCCGGTCCCAGGGCGTTGTATCCGGTCAGTGCGGGCCGGTAGTTGTCGATCAGGCGCTTGGCGAATGCGTGGAAGGTAAAGCTGTCGAACCGGGACGCGAGCCGCGAACCGGAGCGCCTGCGGACTCGCTCCCGTAGATTGCGGGCCGCGTCGACCTTGAAGGAGACGGCCAGGATCCTGCGCGGGTAGGGGCACTGTCCGGTGCGCAGCAGGAAGTCCGCCCGTTGGGCGAGCAGTTCGGTCTTCCCGGCACCGGGGCCGGCGGCGACGACCATGTTCTCGTTCGTCATGGTGGCTGCGGCCCTCGCGTTCCTCTCGAGGATGAGGCCGCCGACCGGGTGCCACTGATCGGGGTCGATCATTCCGGCAGCTCCGCCAGGTGCGCGCGAACGTACTCAACCAGGCGGGTAAGGACGTCGGGGAGGCCCTCCAGCAGCTGCTGGTCGTCCAGAGCGGCGAGGGCGGCCAGGTGCGCGGCAGGTTTGCTGCCGAGATCGAATATGTCGTGGTAGGCGTCGAAGAGCGCGCGGACATGCGCGGGGAGGCGTTGTTCGTGGACGTGGCTCTTGCCGAGCACGGCCACTACGGTGGCGTCGTCCGGCTCGGCCGCCGTGCCCAGGCCAACAAGGCTGACGCCGTACGCGTCGGGGTAGGCCTCCAGCAGCATCAGGTCGAGGTCGACCGGGTGGGAGAAGAAGACTCCTTCCCGTTCGAGGGCCTCGACGGGGCCGTGCCCAGGTGTGAAGGCGGGGTCGACCAGTGTGGGGAAGTCACGGTCGTCGTCCCACTTGGGGAGTGCGCCGATCTGCGCCTTCGTGTAGGGGCCTGAGCGAACCGCGTTGATCTGGTTCAGCGCGTTGCGCACCCGCCCCCAGCCTGCTTGGTAGCGGCCGGCGTCGAGGTCGAGCAGTGTCGCGTGCGGGATCTGCAGCTCGTTGAGCAGGCGCCAGAAGTGGTTGACGTGTCGGCCGCCCAGGGGAACTACCGACACGGATGCGTCGTCCGCCGTGATTCCGGCCGCCGCCAGGACACGGGGCAGGACGACCTGCTCGCTGTCGCCCTCGCCGAGCACGACGAACCGCGAGAAGTACAGCTCGGGGTAGGCCTGCACCGCCTCCCGCACGTACTTGGCGGCCAGTTCTTCGTCCTTGGGCAGGACTATGCGGTGGACGGTTGTCTCCCGAGCAGCGTTCAGTCTCAGGAAGCGGATCGTGTGGGGGTCGACCCGGCGCAGGAGAGCGGGCGCGTGCGTGGCGATGAGGGATTGCGCATCGCCGTGTTCGCATGCCTCACGCAGCTGGCGAATGATCCGGCCGAGGTACTGCGGCGCCAGGCTGTTCTCGGGCTCCTCGAGCGCGATGACGGTGTGCACGGGCGGGCGCAGGCGGTCGGCGTCGAGGGAGGTCTCTTCGCCGGCGAGGACGCGCCGTGCCAGGGACTGCCAGGCGAGCACGAGCGAGATGTAGAGCAGGGACTTCTGTCCGTCACTCAGTCGTTCGTAGGGAAGAGGCGCACCGTCGTGCGTGGGTGAGAACGTCACGGTGAGCAGTCGCAGCACGCCCTCCAGTTCGCCCCGGCCGAAGGCGATCGAGGGGTCTTTGAAGTAAGCGCCGCGGTGAAGGCTGTGCCACTCCGTGGTCAGCCGGACACCGAGGCTCGCCACGGTGGGGTTCGCGACGAGCGAGGCGGTGATTTGGCCGGTCAGGTCGCTCAGGGTCTCGCGTTCCGTCGTCCAGTCGGCGGCTCGAAAAGTACGACCGATGAGCGATGCCGTCGTGAACGAGAGATGGTCGGCCGGGTCCCGACGGGCCGGCAGGTAGTGCACCTCGATGTAGCCGCGGTCGTACCGTGACATGTCGGCACGGCGTGTGGGTTCCCCCGCCGCATCCGCCTCCAGGACGTACTCGATCTTCTCGTCGACGACGCCGTCCGGGGCCAGCGACGCCGTCAGCCGGACACGGATCCGCGGAACCCCGTCCGCGGTGTCGATCGCCATGTGGGCGAAACCCGGCGGGACCGACGCATGCTGCCCGTCCGCGCTCGCTTCCGGGAACTCGACGTCCACCTCCAGCCACAGCGTCGGCTCTCCGGCCAGCGGCTCGCCGGCGGGTTGGTCGACGCGCACGTGGAAGTCCTCGACGCGGATCTTGCGCTGGCCCTCCAGCGGACTGAACAGCCGCGACAGTGCCTCGAGGACCGTGGTCTTGCCCGAGCCGTTCGGACCGAGGACATATGTCAGATCGTCGAGATCGATTGCCGTCGGATTCGCGCCGAAGGACTGGAAGTTGCTCAGCCTCAACGTCGTGATCTTCACTCGTGCTCCCCACACTCACCGCACCGTCCACCCGTAGGGTATCGGCGGTCGCACTCGGCGTCCGACAATCGTCCAACGACGTTGGGCAGGCAGCACGCGGTGGCGTCGGGCCGTGTCCGGAAACACGCTCATCCCGTAGGATGCCCAGCCACCCAACTCGCCTCGTAGATAACGGACAAGAGCGGCTCGATGCGGTCCAAGCTATTCGGGAACTTCCGATACCCGACTGCACCATTACGCGCCGACTCCGGCCAGGCGGATGACTACCTCCTGAACCAGGCCTTGCGGCAGCTGCGGCCGAAACGGGTCATCCTCACCGTCGATGTGGCGCATCTGGTGCTGCAGGTCCAGGACCCGGACGCCGGCTTCTACCGCTGGGATCCGGTGGCCGAACTCCCGCTCCGCGGTGCCGCGTGAGCACCACCGGTGCCCCGCGAACCGCGCGGGGCACCGGTAACGTGCCGAGCATAAGACCGGCTGGCTGACCAGACAGCTGGAGGCGATCGGCCGCATCGATCCGCTGCCGGGGGCTGCCCGCACCACCTCCCACCTTCTGCTCGCCACCGGCCTGACTCCAGGCCAGATCAACCGGGAGCCCACCGAGGCGGGGATCACGATGCGCTGGGTGCCCGCCACGGAGGCCGTCCGTCTCGCCCGTACCGGAGGAATCCGGGAAGCGGGCAGCCTCGCGGCGATCCTGCGTGCCCGACCCCGGCTGCTCTCGGACCAGCTACCGTAAATCGGGACGCGCCACGGGCTGCGCCTTGTACTCGTCGCCCTGCGCCGCATGGACATCACCGACCGCGCCGTCGACAGGACCAGCGGCCGGGTGGGCCGCCCAGGTGGCAGACCCAACTGCCCCAGCTGGTCGAGGCATTCCGATTCGACGCGGTCCTGGCCGCCGTCAGGGCCACCTGCGGTGACCCCGAGCGGTGCGCGCCGCCAGCGGCGACGACGACCGCCAGGTCATCGACAGGAGCAAGATCGAGGCCCAGCTCGCCGCCTTCGTGGGAGCCTGGCTGAGGACGGCGAGTCGATCGAGGCGGAAGGAGAGGGTGATGAACCAGTACGGGACACTGGCGTGGTCGCACTGGGAGAAGTTCCGGCCGCGGGAGCTGTCGCAGATGAGCGACCCGCCGCGGTTCTTCACGAACCTTGGGCAGCAGATCGAGCAGCGAATCGTGGAGCTGGAGGAGAGCCTGGAGCAGGCGTATCCAGCGCAGGAGGACTACGAGGCGAGGATCGGTCAGCTGAATCAGATCCGGGCCGACGCGAAGGACCAGGCGCTGCGGGAGACACTGCCGGAGGCGGAGGACGAGCAGGAGACGGAGGAGATCGACCCGCGGATGGCGCGACTGGAGGAGCTCTGGGAGGAGCACGACCAGCTGTAGACGGCCGGTTCGGCCCCGGCGGCATTACCCGATCGAACCTAAGGTAGGGCAGCGTGACCTGGAGTTTCACCACGAGCCACATCGGCCACGACGGCGCTGGCAACCTGACGCTGGAGGTCTGCCACCGTCGCGCGGACTACGGCAACCGGTTTGGCGGGGTGTTCTGGCTCGGCACCCCGCCGCTGCCGGACGGGACACCCGAGCTGGACGTCTGCTGCCCTGTTTGCATGGCGGACCGCGGCCTGACCGTCTTCGGGGTCTGGGGCGGCCCCGCCCGGCTGACCTGCATGTGCGCTCACTCCTGGACTCCCCGGCTGCCCGGCCTCTCACCTGAGGATCTTCTGCGGAAGCTCGTGCGCCTGGCCCTCACATCGGATCCAGGTCCCGGGATGCCGTTGTGCCGGATGCGGGCGGACCACGACGCCGAGCCTCCCACGCCGCTCCAGCAGGCCGTCCACCTGTACGTCGCCGACGCCTCTCGCGCACTCAACCGCCGGGAGTGGCAGTTCAGCGACCGCGAGTGCTCCGTGGCCTCCGACCTGCTAACGCGGGCCGGCTGCCGGGTGTACTGGAGCCCCGAGGCACTTGAGGCCCTGGTGAAGCAGAAGCGGACCGACGAGGACCACCTCAGGTGGGTCCATGAAAACCTCCACGCGCTGGAGGATCGCGGCAGGACGACCCGCGGCCGTCTCGGTCAGTTCCTGTCGGACTGCGCCGCTGCGCTGCGACCGGCCGCCCTACTGACCATGGACGACCTGGAGCCCGGGAAGACGTTGTCCCGCATGCCGCCCGTGCTCGATGACGCCCGCGGAGCGCTCGGCAGCGTCCACGTCGTACTGACCGCGGGCGCCACCGGCGAGGTCGATCACTGACGCCGACCACGACCTCCCGCATCACCCCTTGCCCCACGAGGTGTTTGGTCGGTCCTCGGCGACCCTCCGCTGGCCCTGTTCACGAGTTTGTTCATCGGTCCGGTAGTCAGAGGCAGCCGCGCTGAAGATCGAACCGCTCATGAGACTCGGCAGCGCCGTGGGTTGTTAGGACCTGAAGGTTGCCGCCACCGGGGACCAGTACCCTCACTCTGCGAGGCGGCCTTCGCCGCGCATGAAGGGGGACGTCATGGGAGATCCGAGCAGCATCGACCAGCCGGCCTGGTCGGTCAGACTGTGGCGCTACCTCGACGACTCGCACCGCGGCTGGGTAAATCTGCTCTACTCCGACGCTCAGATCGCCGGCATCGACGGGACGCAGACCATCGGCCCCTACCGATTCACCCTGGTCGACGAAGCTGCTGGCCAGCGCTCGGGGCGGCTGCGTCCAGTGCTGGAGCTGGCTAGTTGGTTCCGTCAGCCAAATCAGCAGCCCGCCGCCTCGGGCAGCGCAGGCTGGACGGGGTTGTCGATCCACCAGGAGGTCGCCGCGCTGGCGTCGCTGGTCCTGGGGGTCAGGCTGCGCGGCGATGACCCGCGCCCCCGCTACCGGCAGCAGGACGGCTCAGTCACCATCCACGAGGTGGCCGCGCAGGTCATACCGAGCGCGCCGTCCTCGCCTTGGTCCTCGCCGATCCTGCCGGGTCTGGCGGGCAGGATGGCCGACTTCGGGTCGCTGCGGCCCTACCTGGAGTCGCTGCCCCGCCTCGCCCCGCACCACACCGTCCAGCTGGTGCGGGCCGCCAGGCAGTACGCCGATGCCCTGTGGATGGCTGAGGGCGAGCCGGAGCTGGCCTGGCTGATGCTAGTGAGCGCCGTCGAGGTCGCCGCGACCGCTCACCAGGCCGCCACCGAGGACTACGCGCTGCTGGTGAAGAAATCCTTCCCCCGCTCCGCCGAGGCCCTGATCGCCACGGGAGGGGAGAGCCTGCTCGCCGAGGCCGCCGCCAACGAGTTCTACAGGCTCCTTCGGGCCACTGGCCGCTTCCTCGCCTTCGCCAAGAAGTTCCTCCCCGACCCGCCGGACGAGCGCACGACCGACCCGGCTGGCCAGCTGCCGTGGTCCAAGACGAAGATGGAGGCGGTCCTGCGCCAGGTGTACGAGCTGCGCTCCGTCCGCCTGCATGCCGGGACGGCCTTCCCCTGGCCGTTGCTGATCCCGCCACCCACCGCGGGCGATGGTCTGCCCTCTGAGGTGTTCACCCAGGACACCTACGGGTCGGGGGACACCACGTGGCCGGCAACGGAGCTGCCGATGACTCTGGCGGTCTTCGCGCACTTGGTGCGCGGCATGCTGCTGCGCTGGTGGGACACACTCGCCGGAGAGGCGACTGGTCCGGATTCGTCTGGGTAGCCAGCGCCGATCCGCCGCCCACGAGCAGTGATCCGGACTCAGCGCGTGATCCGATGCAGATGCCTCAAGCTGGGCCGCCCGGCGGGGACATGATTCGCACTGCGGCATGAAGCCGGACCGGCAGGCGTCCTGCCGAAGCACGTGCACATCGAACACCGTGTTGGCCGGGTACCTCCCCGAGTTATGGACCAGCGCTGAAACTCGCGAACAGAGCCACGCCGTCTAGGATCGACGCATGGTCAGCAACGGTGGGCGAGGTTGGAAGGACGCCCGGGCCAAGGCCCGCGAGTTCCAGCGCTTTGATCACAATGTCCGGGATGTTCTCGCGCTGATCTACTACCTGATCGCGGCTCAAGACGGCGGCGCCGTGGACCAGATCTCCCTGCGGTCCGTCCGCTACCGCCTGGCCGATCCGCAGCACCTGCACCGAGACCTCGCCGAACTGCTGCCCGGCCCAGCACGTGAGGAGGACGGGACCAGGTCTGTCGAGACCGGCTTGGTCGACCTGACGCAGGCACGGCTGGCCGAGCACGGCCAGGACTACGGCCCGTTCACCGGCCCGCCCCCCGTGGAGGGGACGATCTGGAGGCTCTGGCACGCGCTGAACGCCCAGCACGGCGTGCCGCTGGAGGACACTCTGCCGTCCGACATGGTTACCGAGGACGCGTCCGGCAGGTACCGGTCGAGCGGGATGTCGGTCTTCGAGCACGCCGTACGCGAGCTGACCGGCCAAGTCGACCAGCTTCTCCTGCCGGCCAGCGGAGCGTTGAACCTGCGGGCCCACGTCAAGGTCACCGGCGGCCTCCACGCCGGACGGACCGGCCGCCTGCGCGCGGTCACCTGGGGCACTAACGACGAGCAGCGCACCTGCACCGACACCCCCGCCCTCCTCCGGGTCGACTTCGACGACCGCCACGAGAGTGCCAACATCGCCCCCGGAGACGTGGAGAAGCTGCCCGAGTGGGACCGCCGGTTCGTCGTCGTCCACGCGGGCGAGCCGCTGCCCACCGAGTGGGCTGCCGCCGTGCTTCTGGCCGCCGCCGGTCCGTCCACAGACTGGCACGACGAAGCGACGGAACGCCTTCGACAGTGGCAGGGCGACGGACGCATGGTCGCCCTCCTCGCCCGGCCTCGCCACGGCCAAGCGCTGAGCGCCGAGGAAGAGCGGTGGGTTGAGTCGGTCGCTGGCTGGGCCGACGAGATCATCGCCCTCGAACCCGACGACCGTTCCTCCCTGCCTCGGCTCACGCCCGACCAGCCAGCCGACGCCCTCCACCACCCTGCGTGCTTGACCCTCGCCGCCGCCCCCGGACGCGCGCCGGCTCACGAGGATGCACCCTCCTGGGCCCGGACCCACCGCGTCGCCGTTGCGCCCACGATCGCCGGGGCGGTCGAGGCCGCGCTGAGCCGGATCGGCCGAGGACACCAACGGGCCGCCGGGCATCGCCAGGTGCCGCTTCTCGTCGCCCGCTCCGCGGCGTTCATCGGCTGGTCCGTGGAACAGCTGACGGCCGGCACGGTGCTGGAGGACGCCCGGGTGGAGTGGGTGTCCCGCGAGGAGGATGCCCGTGAGCCGATTTCCTGGTGGATCCTGCGCGCCCTCCTCCGGCACCAGGACCTCTCTCGCAGCGAGGAGACCGTGCTCGCGCACCCGGGCCTGCTGAGCGTGGTCGTCTATCACCCGCGGGAGCCGTGGACGGACACCGAGGTCGTCCTCCTCCCCAGCCCCGCCGCCGCACGGGGGAAAACGCGCGAGTTCCTGCGCCTTCCCACCGTCATCAACAACCTGCGCGCCGGCGGAGGCAACACCGACCGCGCCTGGTCGTTCCTCGTGGAAGGGCTCAACCTGTTCTTCGACTCCGATCGCCTACACAGGAGCGCGTTGCGCAACGACAGCCAGCTCACCTCGGCCCACCGCAGCGTCGTCCCCGTCGCGTTGACCGACGGGGAGTTCGACGACCTCCAGGACCGACTGGAGCTGAGCCCACCCGGCGCGCCCGAGGTGCACCGGGTGGCTGACCTCATGGCGAACCCGGTCTGCGACTGGGCGACCCTGGGCGCCATCACCACCGCTGTGCAGCCCAACCCGCCGGCCGCGTCCCTTGACCCGTGGGCTGCACGTCAGAGGATGCTGCAGTGGCGCGAGGCCGTTCGCCGGACCGCCACCCTCGCTCTCCACCACGAGGGATCGGACGATGCCGCGGACTCTTCCGGCGTCCGGGACGTCATCACGCTGATCCTCTATGCCCTCCACCTGCGCGAACGACAGCCGGTTGCCGATGTGTCGTGGTGGACCGCGCTGTTCCACCTCCAGGACGACCAGCACGTTATCGACTTGGTGGAGCAAACGCTCCAGGACACCGGCCACGACGTGATCCCACGACTCAGCTTCAGGTCGCCCGACCAGAGAAGAGCCGACCCCATCGCCCGGCGGTGGGAGCGGCTGAACCGCACACGGAACACGAGCCACCCGCAGGACCCGCCTGCGGCCGGACCACACGACGGCCCCACTCACAGGCCCGATTCCGGACCCGACGTGCAGGGCAGCCGCCACGGCAACCGGCCCGGCCCGATCATCAAGGCCTGCGTCCCTCGCGCCGCCGCCGCCGTCCACGCCGTCCTGGAGGGCGGTTTCACCGAACATCAGCGCATCCGCGTCACGGCCGGCCCGTACGAAGGCCGGGCCGGCTTCGTACGGCGCCCCGCCTGGAGGCTGGACCGCGAGACCTTTCAGATCGTGGTGCCCCCCGCCGCATACGTCATCGACCTCGACGGCCTCGACGGCGCGGTGGAGATCGACGCCGGCCAGCTCACCGGACACGGCCGACCCGGCTCCCCACCTGCAACCCCGAACGCCCCGGATGCCGACCCGACGACGCGATAGGGTCAGGCTTCGGCGTTGGCCCCAACCTGGCCCGCCGGACGCCGCTCTCCAAGGTCGCCGGCTCCCAGCAGCTCGGCCGGACATCACGGCGCCACCGAAGGGGTACGGGAGGGAAACTCGGTGAACGATCTGATGGGCAAGCTGCCCCGTCCGCTGGTTGAGCGGATGGGCCGGATGAGCGGCATGGCGCTGCGCGGCATCATCGCCCTGGTCGACGAGCAGCCCGACACCTTCGCCGCTCTGGTGGAGCGGATCGGCACCTGGGACGACGATCCGGGGCGCACGGCGTACCCGCGGCCCCGTTACCAGTTCGCTGTCACGGAGGTGCTGCGGATCGTCAACGACGCCTTCACCGCCATCGAGGAGGTCGGCCCGCTGCCCAACGAGGCCGTGGTGGATGGCGCCCGCCCGTTGATCGAACGGTTCGCCCCTGCGGAGTACCGCGACGCCGCTCTGGAGAAGCTGGCGGCCTTGCCGCCAGGCAGTGAGCCGATGAACCTCTCCGGCGGCGAGGAAGCCGGGGCCATCGACTACGTCATCGCCGCGACGGCAGCCGCGTGGCTGATTGGTGGCGCCAGCGGGCGCATGGCGATGCAGCAGTCTGTGCGGCTGACCCTGCTCAAGCAGGTGCGCTACGCCGAGAGCACGGCCTCCGGCGCCCCGGAGCGCGAGCAGGTCAACGAGATCAGCGACGCCGACGCGTTTGCCCTGCTCGCGGACCTGTACGACGAGGAGTACATCCGGCTGATCCCCGGCCCCCGTGATCGGGGCCCCTGGGAGTGGGACATGCTGGCCGTACTCAAGACGCACCTGTTGGAGACGCCCGCCGACGCCACTACCCCGGAGCAGGCCGAAGAACTCAAGGCCAAGCTCCTCACTGTGCTGCAGGCTGCCACGGCCACGCTCACCAAGGCGACAAAGCCCTCGGTACGCACGGTCGGCAAGCGAGCCCAGCCCAAGCGCCAGCCGAAGCGCCAGCGGAAGGGCAAGTAGTAGGCGGCGGCTCCGGGTTGGCCGGACGCCGGCGGCAGGGCCTCCGCCCGCCGTAGCGGGTGGCCCATCTCATTGGGCCCTCGGGCGGGCGGCGGAAATCCCGTTGCCCGCTCGGGCCTGCTACCGCTTCCATGACCCAATGGAGACGACAACTCCCTTGGCCGTCAGCGCCTTTTGCCGTGACGGCTACTGCGTTCTGCCCGATGTCCTCACCGCCGAGCAGGTGAACCACTGGCGTTCGGCACTCGCGCGGCACATTACGGCCCAGCCGCCCGAGCCCGGCCGCACCGGCCCGTACTTCCTGTGGCAAGCCCTCGCCGACCACGCCGACCTGCGCGTCCTCTACGAGGAGAGCGGTATCGGCGACACCGTCCGCGCGTTTCTGCGGCCCGACCTCGCCTTGCCGACCCCGGAGGTCGCGCAGCTGGCGCTCACCCTGCCACCGCACCTGCACCGCCCCGGCGCCCCGCACATCGACGGCCTCACCCCCACCGAGGACGACGGCCGCCCCGGCACCTTCACTGTCCTGGCCGGCCTCCTACTCACTGACCAGCGCCAGCACGACCGCGGCAACCTCTGGGTGTGGCCGGGTACGCACCTGACCACTGCAGCGTGGCTACGCCGCCACGGCGCGGACGCACTGCGCGACGCCGCTCCCTACCCGCCCGTGGACCTGCCGGCCCCGCTCCAGGTGACCGGCGCGGCCGGGAGCCTGGTCCTCGTCCACTACCTGCTCGCCCACAACATCGGCGGCCACTTCGGCACCGCCGATGACGAACGCCGCGAGACCGTGTACTTCCGGCTGCGCACCGACAGTCACCGCGGACGGTGGCGCGAGGCCGTCACCAACCCACTGCTGGAATTCACCCAGGACGTACCGGTCCTTGGCAGCTGACTTTCAGCAGCGCTCAGCGGTGAAGCCATCAACCACGTGCGGACGGCGGCCTGGCCGCCGTCCGCATACGGCTTCCACGGCCGTAGGCCGGCGCCATCGCCTTGATCACGTACGTGCCGCTACGCGACCAAGTCTCCCGGGCGGTGGACGCAGCCCAGCGCCGCGCACCGGGCGCCCCAGGCTCCCGCATTCCGGTGGCAGCCATCTGCCGGCGTAGGTCCCAGCAGGCGTTGAGACTCGGGAAGACAGCTGGCGGTGGACGCAGCGCTGGGGATATTGGTCAAGACCAGTTGACTGACTCGACGTCAGATAAGTCAGCAACAGGTCAGCATCGATCCGATTAGACCCTGCCAAACGTGGCCAAACACGAGAATCGGCGAGCCCTCATTTCGAACCCCCCGAGCCGCCGGCACGACGCTGGGGCGCGCCTCACGCCAGGGCCTGAGGCGCGCCCGGAGTGCACCGGCCAGCAAGCACCAGACACAATCCCGCAAGCGACGTTTCCACAGGTCAGCGCATTCGTCCGCGCGCCTTCAGCGGGATCGACGGGAGCTCTGGGGCCCGCAGCCGGGCGCCGTCGTAGCCATGAACTTCACCGAATCGCGAGCTCTTCTCCCAGTCGTTTCGTGCCTGTACGATCTCCTCACCGGATCGGCCGATGAAGTTCCACCACATGAGGATCTGCTCGTCGAAGGGTTCGCCGCCGAGGAGGAGGACGGCGGCGTCGGTGCGGGCGTGGAGGGGGAGTTCGGGGCGGCCGCAGCCGAGGTAGAGCATGGAGCCGGGTTCGACGCGGACGCCGTCGACGTCGACGCTGCCGGACATGGAGAGGACGGCGTACTCGAAGTCGGGGACGAGCGGGAGCTTGAGGTCGGCGCCCTCGGTGAGGGCGAGGTCGGCGCCGACGAGGGGGGTGTAGGCGGTGCCGGGCGAGGTGGCGGTGTCGAGGGTGCCGAGGATGACGGTGCCGTGCAGGCCGGGGGCGGTGACGACGGGCAGGTCGGCGTGGTGCTCGAAGGTGGGGGCGGTGTGCCGGTGGGCGTCCGGGAGGGCGACCCAGAGCTGGGCGCCGTGCAGGTAGCGGGCGTGCGGGCGCGGGGATTCCTCGGAGTGGGAGATCGCCCGGCCGGAGGTCATCAGGCCCAGTTCGTACGGGCGGACGGTCTGGAGGCTGCCGAGGCTGTCGCGGTGCAGCACTTCGCCCTGGTGGAGCCAGCTGACCGTCTGGAGGCCCATGTGGGGGTGGGGCGGGACCTGCATGCCGGGTTCGTCGGCGATGTCATCGGGTCCGTAGTGGTCGACGAAGCACCAGGCGCCGACCATCCGGCGGCCCAGGCTGGGGAGCAGGCGGCGGACCATCGTGCTCTCGCCGAGCTGGACCTGACGTCCGGTCAGCAGGTCCTTGACCGGTCCGGTGTCGGCCTCGCGGCCACAGGTGGTCGGGGAGGGCTTGCGGTCGAGGTTGCTCATGTGCGGTTCCACCACCGTGCGGAGAGGGGCCGGGCGAGGGGCGTTCGCCAACGATCATCCCTGACGGCCGGTGGATCCTCCACCCCTCCCCGGGCCGGGCCCCGGAACGCCGCCCCTGGACGACGGCTGGCCCGGGCCCCTGAACACCGCTCCGCCCGGACTCAGGGCTCAGTGCCCGCAGGCCCACCAGGCGTCCGCCGAGGCCTTGGTCGCGAGCTCCCGCAGCTTGCGCACGGCCTCGGCCGGGTCCTCGGCCCCGTACACCGCCGAGCCGGCCACGAACACGTCGGCGCCGGCCTCGGCGCAGCGCTCGATGGTGCCGGCGGAGACGCCGCCGTCGACCTGGAGCCACAGTTCCAGGTCGTGCTTGGCGATCAGCTCCCGGGTGCGGCGGATCTTCGGCAGCATGATGTCGAGGAACGCCTGGCCGCCGAAGCCGGGCTCGACGGTCATGATCAGCAGCATGTCGAGTTCGGGCAGCAGGTCCTCGTACGGCTCGATGGGCGTGCCCGGCTTGAGGGCCATGGAGGCGCGGGCGCCCTTGGCGCGGATCTCACGGGCGAGGCGGACGGGCGCGGCGGCGGCCTCGACGTGGAAGGTGACGGAGCCGGCGCCGGCCTCGACGAACTGGGGGGCCCAGCGGTCCGGGTCCTCGATCATCAGGTGGCAGTCGAGCGGGGTGTCGGTGGCGCGGGCGAGCGACTCGACGATCGGGACGCCCAGGGTGAGGTTGGGGACGAAGTGGTTGTCCATCACGTCGACGTGCAGCCAGTCCGAGCCCCTGACGGCCTCGGCCTCGTCGGCGAGCCGGGCGAAGTCCGCGGACAGGATGCTGGGGTTGATCTGCGCCATTACCGACTACCTTCACACGAGGGTTCACACGAGGGCTGCGGCGTCCCGGGAGCGGGCACCTCGTCCCATCATCTCGCGCCGACGCCCGGCCGGGTGCACACCGGGACCTCCCCGTGACCGTCATCACACCCGGTCCGGGATTACCGTGGCCGCCGCCGTGGTCATCAGCACTGAAGCGGCCCGCGCGCGCCCGGTCCGTCGGCGCCCGCCGAGCCGCCCCGTCCGGCCGGGTTCGCCCCGCCCCTCTCCGAGGAAGGTCCTTCGATGGCCGATCTCGTCCACCCCGCCCGTGCACTGTGGTGGCTCTTCGAACCGGTGCACGCCGTCACCTACTTCCTGCCCGAGAGCCGCGAGGCCTACGAGGCGGCCGGGCTGCACGGCGGCTGGCGCGGCTACTTCGCCAGCCGGTCGGCGCCGCTGGGCGCGGTGGACGCGCCGCCGGTGATCGCCGCGTTCTTCAGCTTCTCCCCGGCGATGGTCGAGCGCGCGCTGCCGGAGGTGTGGACGCACGCCAGCCCGGAGGAGGCGCTGGCCGCCCGGTTGAAGGGCTCGGCGGCGGCGCTGGCCCGGCTGCTGGAGCACGTGGACCCGGCGCAGGTCGAACTGGCGGTGGAGGCCCTGGAGCGGGCCGCGGGCCGGCTCGACTGCGTCGGCCGGGTGCTGGCCGCCGCCAATGCCGCGCTGCCCCGCCCCTCCGGCCTGTACGAACGGCTGTGGCAGGCCGCCACGGTGATGCGCGAGCACCGCGGGGACGGCCACGTGGCGGCGCTGGTGGCGGCCGGACTGGACGGGTGCGAGGCGCTGGTGGTCCGGTGCGCGATGGACGTCCGGCGCGAGATGCTCCAGCCGATGCGCGGCTGGACGGACGAGGAGTGGGACGCGGCCGCGGCGCGCCTGGTCGATCGGGGCTGGCTGACCACGGCGGGCTCGGTGACCGAACTCGGCCGGATCCGGCACCAGTCCCTGGAGGCCGCCACCGACCTGGCCGCCGCGCGGGTCTGGGAGGACTACCCGCGCGCCGAACTCGACCGACTGGCCGCCGCGTTGAAGCCGATATCGGCGCTCTGTCGCAGCCAACTCCCGGTCAACCCGGCCGGGCTGCCGGACAACCCCTGATCAACCCCTGATCAGCCCCTGATCAGCCCCTGATCAGCCCCTCGTGAGGTCCCGATCAGCAGCCGGTCAGCTCCCGACCGGTTGCTGGTCGGGAACCGATCGGGCGCCACCCGTGCCCGGCGGGCCGAGGACGATCCCCCGCCCGGCGTAGAAGCGCTCGAACGACCGCCACGGCACGTGCGCGAAGGACTGCGACTCTCCCGGGAATCCGGACGGGTTGTGGATCACCACCGCTGTGTCCGTGGCGCCCACCACCAGCACCAGGTGTCCGCCCCGCCGCACCGGCGCCGGACCGGCCGGCTCCCGGATCGCGGGATGCACCGACACCATCACCAGCCGCCCGCCGGCCACCTCGGCCGCCAGCTCCGCGGGCGCCAACTCCCGCGCCTGCGCGGCCAGTCCCCACCGCCGCCGGACGTAGTCGGCGAACGGCGTGTGGATCAGTCCGCGCAGGCTCTCGCCGTCCCGGACGTACGCCCCCGCCGCCACGCACTCCCCGGCCAGCGTGAGCGCCGGGGGCGCCAGGCCCCACCAGTGGTCGAGCGCCATCCGCAGGCAGGCCACCCCGCACAGCCGCCACGACCACCACGCGTACTCCTCCGGGGTGGCCGCACCGGACTGCCCCCACCGGGGGTCCTCGGCCGCGTCGACCTGTCCGTCGATGATCACCCGCACCAACTCGGCCGATTCCCACTGCGCGTGGTACGGCACCTCGTGCACCACCGGCCCGCCCGCCGGTGCGCCCGTCGCTGCGCCCGCGTGTGCTCCGGCCGATGCGCCGGTCGGCGCGCCCGCCCGTACACCTCTCGGCGCGCCCGTCGGCATCCCGCCCTGCTCCTCCGCCATCCCCCGACGCTCTCACGCCGCGGCACCCGGGCCGACCCGCGACACTCCCTGAGCGCCCGGTGAGCACCCCTACTCGGGCACGCGCTCCCCCGAGGCTTCCTTCGAGCCCTCCTTCAGGCCTTCCGTCGAACCCTCCGACCGGTAGGCCAGTCGCTGCGACGCGCGGCGCCCACGCGCCTCGAGCGGCAGGGAGCCGGTAGCGCCCGCGAGACCGAACGGCGGCATGTCGAAGTAGATCGACTCGTACCCGCCCTCCGGCACCACGTACGTCTCGTGCCACAGCCCGACGTGCCGACGGGCCTTCCCCTCCCGCAGTTTGCGGTTGACGATGCCCCAGACGCTGTGGTGGAAGCCGTCCGGCGCGCTCGCGTAGCCGTACAGCTTCTCCTTCGACTCCCAGTACTGGACGACGTAGTACGTGCGCGGCGAGGCGGTGAGCAGGATCCGCCCGCGCAGGCCGCGTTCGGGGCTGCGCCCCAGTTCGTACAGCATCCGGAACATCGCGAACATCACCGGGCCCCAGTGGTGGACGGCCCAGAAGCGGTTGATCCGCATGCCGATCAGCAGCACCACGGTGTCGCCGGTGGCGCCCGCGGTGGTGTAGCCCGGCGTCGGCTTGGCGAACATCGATCGGACGAACGTCGTTCCCATGGACATCTCGGCCTCCCGCACCCCATGTAATCGGTGATTACATCAGGGCCGGGAAACCCGGTCAAGGCTCACTGCACGCACAAATCGGTTACTGCGAAGGATGGTTGGCGATTCCCTGACCGAAGGTGTCGAGCACCTTCCCGGCCAGCTCCTCCGCCTCCTCCCCCGGCAGGTAGCCGTCCACGATCATCTGCGCCAGCCCGAACACCAGCGCCTGCCCGGCCAGCCCCATCAGCCCCGGATCCCCCGGACGCAACCGGCCCGCCTCCTGGTCCGCCACGATCAGACCGGTGAACGCCCGCTCCATGCCGTCCAGTTGATCCCGCAGCTCCGGGTCCCGCGAGGCCACGAACACCCGCGAACGCACCAGGTCGAACCGGTGCGGATGGTGCAGCGCGTACCGGACGAACCCGAGCCCGACCGCCCGCATCACCGACCCCCCGGCCGACCCCCCGGCCGGATCCACCGCCGCCACCGCCGCCACCTCGGCCTCCTGGCACCGTACGAAGTCCGCCAGCACCCGGTCCGCCAGCGCCGTCAACAACGCCTGCCGGTCCGCGAAGTGGCGAAACGGCGCCCCCGCCGACACCCCGGCCCGCCGCGCCACCTCCCGCATGCTCACCTTCTCCTGCCCGTACTCGTCCAGCAGCTCGAACGCCGCGGCGACCAGCGCCTCCGGCAGCGATCCGTGGTGGTACGAGCTGCGCCCGCCAGGCCGTTCCGTCATGCCTGCCTTGCTACCACAGCAGGCCGCCCCACCAGGAAACCATCACCCCACCGATCGGAGCCCCATGCCCATGCCCACGCACATGCCCACACCCATGCCCACGCCCACGCCCACGCCCACGCCGACCGCCCCCCAACCCGCCTCCCGCGCCGCCGCCTTCGCCGCCGCCTACGCCCTCCTCCGCGCCTCCGCCACCCTCGCCGACCACTGGATCCAGACCGACCACCAGGCCGGCACCAAGGGCCGGCCCACCCCGGCCGGCCGCCGCGCCTGCGCCGCACACGTCGCCGCCTACACCGCCACCCAGGCCGCCGCCCTCCTCCTCGGCACCCGCGCCCTCGGCCTCCGCCCCAAACCCCGCCGCCTCCTCGTCGCCCTCGCCCTGTCCGCCACCACCCACTACCTCGCCGACCGCCGCGAACCCCTCCGCCGGGCAGCCGACTTCACCCGGCGGGGAGGCTTCGTCCGCCTCGCCGAGCACGGCATGAACGGCGCCTACCTCCTGGACCAGGCCTGGCACCACGTGTTCGAGACCGGCGCCGCCCTGATCGCCGCGACGTGACAGCATCCGTCCACCGCTCACGGCAGCCCCCCGAGCCGCGCCGCGGCCGCGAGCAGGCCCTCGGGGTCCGTCACGAGGGTCAGCTTGCGACGCCCCTCCGGCATCCCGCCGAACGGCGGCAGCGCCGTGAGCTGCCGCAGCAGTTTGGGGCCGATGGCCAAGCAGTCCGCGAGGTCCTTCTGAGCGACCCGCAGGTGAACGCCGTCGGGCCCGCTCACCGCGAGTTCCTCGTTGTCGAGCAGCGGCGCCAGGAGCCACGCGAGCCGCGCCACGTTGTCGCCGGACCGCGACAGGACCTGGGTCTCCAGCTGCCGGCCGATGACGTACGACCAGATCGCCGCCCCGTACGCGTCCTGGAACGCGCGGCTCCTGAACAGCTCCGCTCCGAGGGTGACCACTTCGCAGTCCGTGTACGCCGTCACGGTGGCCGTCCGCGGCCGGCGGCCGTACACGGCCATGTCCCCGAGGAGGTCGCCAGGGTGCCGGAGGACGATCAGCTTCCCGTCCTGGTCGATCCGGACGGCGCCCTTCTTCAGGAAGGACACCGAGTGACCCTCGGCGCCCTGCCGCATCAACTGTTCGCCTTTCCGAATCCACCTCACTTTGGCGGAACCGAGGATTCCCTCCCAATCGGTGTCGGACAGGTGATCTCGAAATGTTCGATTCAGCCCGAACGCCTGCTCCGCCGTCGAATTTCCCCACAAGGTCATGGCGAGAGATTAGAGGCACCGCACCCCAATCAGGCTGCACGTCAGGCAAGTTGCCGCACACCCGGACACCTTCCCCATATCGGGTGCTACCCTGCCGCACCTTTGGATCGTCTACGAATGAACCTGTGGCGCACCCCACATCGTTAAGAGGCCTCAGGCCCCCTAATTTTCGCCGCCGGGCCGCAGACTCCTGGTCATCAGCTCGACCGCCCGGTCGACGCGCCCGGACCGTACGTTCCAGGAGGCCGCCATGCCCGAACCCCCGTCACTTCCCGGCGACTCCAGCCAGCCCCTGCCGCCGCTCTCCGGCCTGCTCTGTGTGGACGTGAAAGGCTTCACCGAGCTGCCCGGCGCGGTCCACGCTCCGGTCAGCGCCCACCTTGAGCCCGTCATCGACGCCGCCCTCACCGCGGCCGGCCTCGACGGCCTCCGGACCGCGAAGAGGTTCCCCGCCAACTCCGGCGACGGGCTCGCGTTCGGCTTCGACCCCGTGCTGCTGGGGTACGTCGTCCACCCGTTCCTCGACCGCCTCGACGAGCAACTCGCCAAGCACAACGCCGATCCGGGCCGCGTCCGGCTCCGGATGCGGGTGAGTGTCCACTCCGGTCACGTCGCGCCCGAGGGCGTGCCCGGCGAGGGGAACGGGCCGGCGAGGAACGAACTGCACCGGCTGCTCGACTCCCGAGAGGTCAAGGCCGTTCTGGCCAGGGCCAGCCCGGAGACGACGCACCTGGTGGCGATCGTCTCCGACCGGGTGTACGAGGACGCGGTCGTCTCCCGGCACTCCGGCCTGCACCCGGACCGGTTCCAGAGCATCCTGGCGACCGTTCCCGGCAAGGCGTTCGCCCGGCGGGCGTGGCTGTACGTCCCCACCCCGTCCGGGAACCTCCTCGCCCTGCCGGAGAGCTCCTCGTTCCATCCGCCCCGCTCGCTCCGGCGGCTCTTCAGCGCGTTGCGCCGTCTGAGTTCGAAAATCTGGCCCATTCTCGATCCGCACCGTCCGTCGGGAGGAACCGACCCATGGCTCTGATCACGTACAGCAGCCTGCTCGACGTCATCCACGCCCGGGTGACCAGCGCCGCCCACCTGCGACCGGAGGTCCTGCCGGTCGAGGTCGGCGGGGAGACCGTCCACCTCGACCTGCCGCAGGCCCGGGCGGCACTGTACGAGCGGCCGGTGGACGAGGTGCTGCGCCGCGAGGTGTGGCGTCGGGCCGTCGCGCTGGGCCAGCACGACGCGCTGGCGTCGGCCATCGGCTCGACGGAGGTCACCGGCTGGGTCGAGGCCGTCGTCTGGCTGGCGCTGCCGCACCTCAGGCGGGTGGCCCGCCAGGCGGCGGGCCGCCTGGGGGCGGACCGGAGGGACGTCGAGTCGGAGGTCGTGCTCGCGGTCGTCGAGCGGCTGGCCGAGGTCTCGGTGGACGATCCCGACGTCGGGCCGGACCTGCTCCGGGCGGCGGGCCGCCGGGGGTGGGAGTTCGCCCGCCGGTCGGCCTCCGGCGGGCGGCCGGTGGAGGACATCGTCGCCGTGGCCGACGCCCGCACCGCCGCGTCCACCGAGGACCTCTGGGAACTGGCGATCTCTCGACCGGACCGGCCCGACGGCCTGGCCGCGCCGCTGCGCCTCACCTCGCGCTCGGCGGTCGAGGGCGCGCGGCTCGGTGAACTCGCGGACCACCTCGGCCTGCGCGAGGTGGTCCACCGGACCCACCGGCCGCACCGTGGCCCGCGGCTCGGGTCGGTCTCGCTCCGCTCGACGGCGGTCGGCCGGTGATCGCCCCCGCCGAAGGCCCGCTGACCTTCCCCGAGTTGTTCGACCTCCCGCTGTCCGTCGACCTGCGCACGGCGGCCCGGGCGTTCGGTATCTGTCTGGCCACCGCCTACAACCTCGTCCACCGCGACGCCTTTCCCTGCCCCGTCATCCGCACCGGGTACCGCTACCGGGTGCCCACCGTCGGCCTGCTCAGCGCCCTGGGCATCGAGGAACTCCCCGTCTACGCGTCCGATCTGGCCCCCTGGGTCAGCGCCCCGCCGCTGCCCGGTCTCGAATGGAAGGACCTCGCGTGATCGCGATGACCACGACCGCCCACCCTGAGCCGCTCCGCCCGGAGCCGTCCGGACCGGAGGCAACCCTCCCGGAGGCGCCGGCGCAGCTGCCGACCTGCTTCGTGATCGGCCCGATCGGGGACCGGCACGCCGAGGTCGGCAGTCCGGCCCGCCAGGCGTACGAGACGTCCCTGGAGACCTTCGAGGAGGTCATCGGCCCGGCCTGCGCCGCCTTCCGGATCCAGCCGCTGCGCGCGGACCAGATCCAGCAGGCCGGGGAGATCACCGAGCAGATCTGCCGCCACGTGCTGCAGTCGGACATCGTCATCGCCGATGTGACGGGCGGGAACGCCAATGTGATGTACGAACTCGGCCTTCGGCACACGACCGGCCGCCTCACCATCCACATCGGCGAACACGGGCTGCTGCCGTTCGACATCTCGCCGATCCGGACGATCCTGTTCAAGCGGTCGCGCAGTGGACTGGTGAGCGCGCGCAACGAGTTGCAGGAGGCACTGAACCGGGGGATCCGGGAGGGGTTCGCCCCGCTGACCCCGGCCAGGATCCTGCTCGGCCTCCGCTCCCGGGACGAGGCCGAGGCCGGTCCGCCCGCGCAGCAGCGGGCGGACGGGGAGGACGCGCCCGGCCTGATCGACCTCTTCGCCACGGTGGAGTCCGAGATGGACCTGCTGACCGAGGGCATCGAGACCATGACCGGGCTGGTGAACGCCATCGCCGCCCTGGCCGAGGAGTTCGGGCCTGACATGAAACGCGCCGCCGCGAAGGGTGCGCCGCCGTCCGCCACACTCGCGGCGACCAGGCGCTTCGGCACCGCCCTCGGCGGGCCGGCGGCCGAACTCAAGGTGTGCGCCGAGGAATTCACCGCCCGAATGTCGAACATCGACGCGACCGTGCACGCCTCGCTGGACATGTTCCAGCAGCTGCCGCAGACCGGGGAGGCCCAGGAGACCCACAGCTTCCTGCACCAGCTCATCGACATGTCCCAGGCCTCGCGCGAGGGCCTGGAGACGCTCCGGCTCTTCCGGACGATGATGGAGTGGCTCACCAACGTGAGCCGCGATCTGCGGGCCCCGGCCAAGGACATCATGGCCGCACTCGACCTCGTCACCGCCGCCATGGCGCGGGTCGAGACGTGGGACCAGCGGGCCCGCGCCCTGGTCTGACCGCAGGGGCGGGCGCGGGGACGGCCGCAGGGCGGGCGCCGGGGGGCAGTGGGCCTCCCGGCGCCCGTGCGCGGCTACCAGGCGTAGTCCTCCGGGGCGGGCTGGTGGCCGGGGAAGAGTTCGTCGAGGCGGTCGAGGGTCTTCTGGTCGAGCTTCAGGTCGAGGGCGGCGACGGCGGCGTCGAGGTGGGCGGGGGTGCGGGGGCCGATGATGGGGGCGGTGACGGCGGGGCGGGTGAGGAGCCAGGCGAGGCCGAGGTCGGCGGGTTCGGTGCCGAGGTCGGCGGCGAGGTCCTCGTAGGCCTGGAGGCGGTCGCGGTGGGTGGCGAGGAGTCCGTCGGCCTGGGGCAGGGCGCCGCGGACGCGGGTGCCTTCGCGTTCCTTGCGGAGGATGCCGCCGAGGAGGCCGCTGCGCAGCGGGGACCAGGGCAGCAGGCCGAGGCCGTAGTGCTGGAGGGCGGGGATGACCTCCAGTTCGATGGTGCGGTCGAGGAGGTTGTAGAGGGACTGTTCGCTCACCAGGCCGAGGAAGTGGCGGGAGCGAGCGGCCTCCTGGGCCTGGGCGAGGTGCCAGCCGGCGAAGTTGCTGGAGCCGACGTAGATGATCTTGCCCTGGGTGACCAGGACCTCCATCGCCTGCCAGATCTCCTCCCAGGGCGTGTCCCGGTCGATGTGGTGCATCTGGTAGAGGTCGATGTGGTCGGTGTTCAGGCGCCGCAGGCTGGCCTCGACGGCGCGGCGGATGCCGAGGGCGGAGAGCTTGCCCTCGTTGGGCCAGTCGCCCATCGGCCCGTACACCTTGGTGGCGAGGACGGTGCGTTCGCGGCGGCCGCCGCCCTGGGCGAACCAGCGGCCGATGATCTCCTCGGTCCGGCCCCTGAGGTTGCCCTCGCTGTCGCGGCCGTAGGCGTTGGCGGTGTCGAAGAAGTTGATGCCCCGCTCGTGGGCGGTGTCCATGATGCGGTGGGCCTCGGACTCCTCGGTGTGGGGGCCGAAGTTCATGGTGCCCAGGCAGAGTCGGGAGACGGTCAGGCCGGTGCGGCCGAGGTGGGTGTACTCCATGGCGCCCACCTTCGGCCGTACCGGCAGCGGTGTCCAGCACATTCCGTCAGACGAAACAGACGGAACAGACGAGCGGACGGACGAGCAGGCTGACGACCAGCCGACCGCCCCCCTCAGCGCCCGTGCGTGGCGAACTTCCGTACGGCGAGCGGCACGCAGAGCGCGAGCAGCAGCCCGCTCCAGAGCAGCGAGGCGAGGACGGCGTGCTGCATGGGCCAGGCGCCGCCGGCCGCGGAGGGGTTGCCGAAGAGTTCGCGGCAGGCCTGGACGACGGCGCTGACCGGGTTCCAGTCGGCGACGACCCGCAGCCACCCGGGCATGCCGCCGGTGGGGACGTACGCGTTGGTGACCATCGCGATCGGGAAGACCGCTACGGAGAGTTGGCCGGCGGCCTCCTCCTTGCCGATGGTCAGGCCGAGGCAGGTGCCGACCCAGGTCATCACGAAGCGGAAGAGCAGCAGCAGGGCGAACGCGCCCGCCGCGTCCCCGGCGCCCTCGCGGACGCGCCAGCCGGCGGCGAGGCCGACGAGCGCGAGGAGGGTCAGGACGACGAAACTGACGAGCAGGTCGGCGAGGGTCTGTCCGAGCAGCAGTCCGGTGCGGGAGACGGGCATGGAGCGCAGCCGGTCGGTGATGCCGCGGCCGACGTCGCGGGCGGCGCCGACCATGGTCACCATGATGCCGTTGGTGGCGACCATGGCGAACAGGCCGGGCATCAGGAACTCGCGGTAGTCGCCGCCGCCCGGGATCCGCATGGCGCTGCCGAAGACGTACCCGAAGACCACCACCATGATCACGGGGACGCCCAGCGAGGCGGCCAACAGGCCGGGCGAGTGGCGGTAGTTGAGGAGGATGCGGAGCATCGACGTCCAGGTGTCGACGGCCAGCCGGGCGGGGCGGGACGGTGTCGGCGCGGGGCGGGACGGCATCGGCGCGGGGGCGTGCACGGCGGCCATCAGGCGGCCCTCCTCAGGGTTTCGGCGGATTCGCGGGTGAGCGCGAGGAACACGTCGTCCAGCGAGGGGGCCCGTACGGCGGCGTCCTCGGCGGTGATCCCGACGGTGTCCAACTCCCGTACCAGCGAGGGCAGCAGGACGGACACGCCGGGCTGGGTCAGTACCGTCACGGTCCGTTCGGCCGCGTCGACCTGCGCGTCGCCGCCCGAGAGGGTGGACAGCACCACGGCGGCGGCGGCGAGTTGGGCCGGGTCGGCGAGGGTGACGGACAGCTGGCTGCCGATCGCGGCCTTGAGCCTGGCTGGTGGGCCGGTGGCGATGGCGGCGCCGTGATCGACGACGACGATGTCGTCGGCGAGCCGGTCGGCCTCCTCCAGGTACTGGGTGGTGAGCAGCACGGTGGTGCCGCCGGCGGCCAACTCCTTGACGGTGTTCCAGATTTCCTGGCGGCTGCGCGGGTCGAGCCCGGTGGTGGGCTCGTCGAGGAAGAGCACCGGGGGGCTGGTGACCAGGCTGGCGATGAGGTCGAGGCGTCGGCGCATGCCGCCGGAGTAGGTGCGGACGAGCCGGTCGCCGGCCTCGGTGAGGTCGAAGCGTTCGAGCAGTTCGTCGGCGCGGGCGCGGGCGCGGCGGGCGCCGAGGCGGTGCAGCCGGCCGAACAGGTGGAGGTTGTCGCGCCCGGTGATGCCCTCGTCGACGGCGGCGTACTGCCCGGCGAGGCCGATGGCCCGGCGGACGTCCTCGGCGGCGCGGGCGACGTCGTGGCCGGCGACGCGGGCGGTGCCCCGGTCGGGGGCGACGAGGGTGGCGAGGACGCGGACGGCGGTGGTCTTGCCGGCGCCGTTGGGGCCGAGCAATCCGCAGACGGTGCCGGCGGGAACGGTGAGGTCGAGGCCGCGGAGGGCCTCGGTGGTCCCGAATCGTTTCTCCACGCCTGCCATCTCGATGGCGGGTCGGGCGGTGTCGGACATGGCTCTGCCCCTTCTCTAGGTACAGCGTACGTAGAAGCGTGAGCCAAATGCTACTACGTACGTCGTACGTATCTAAGATGGGGGGCGAGGTGATCACCCAGTGCCGTCCAACGAACCCCCCAGCAACAGCGAGCGCCCAGCCACCCCCGAGGCGCCCGAACTGATCTGGCTACGCCCCGAACGCACCGGCCGCGGGCCGAAACCCGCCCACAGCCGGACGTCCATCGCCGCCGCAGCCGTCGAGATCGCCGACGCGGAGGGCCTGGACGCCGCCTCCATGCGCCGGGTCGCGGCCGCCCTCGGGGCGGGCACCATGTCGCTCTACAACTACGTGCCGAAGAAGGAGCACCTGCTCGACCTCATGCTCGACGCCGTCACCGCCGAGTACGAGCTGCCGGCCGCGCCGAGCGGCGACGTCCGCACCGACCTCGCGGCGCTCGCCCGCCAGCAACTCGCCATCTTCCGCCGCCACCCCTGGCTGCCGACCCTGGTGCTCGCCCGCCCGGGCATCGGCCCCAACGCCCTGCGCTACACCGACCACTTCCTCGCCGTCACCGCCTCCACCGGCCTGGGCGGCGGCGCCCGGATGGAGGCCATGGCCCTGTTCAACGGCTTCGTCTGCCAGTACGCCCAGTACGAGCAGACGGCGGCTGCGGGCGCCAAGTGGCAGGCGGAGCTGGTCGGTTACCTCAGCCGGGCCGCCATGAGCGGCGAATACCCGCACCTGGCCCAGGCGTTCGCGACGACCGGACCGCCCTCCGATCCGGACGCCGCCTTCGACCGCTCGCTGGACCGGGTGATCACGGCCATCCTGGCCCCGCCGACGCCCCGCTGAGCCCGCCGACCGGCCCCGCCCTCAAGCCCCGCCCTCAGACCCCGCCCTCAAGCCGGGGCCGCGACAGCACCGCCACCGCCCGCCCGTCGACCAGCACCAACACGGCCTCGTGCGCGCCCCCCAGCGCCGCCCGCGCCTCGGCCGGCGACTGCCCGACGCCCACCGCCGGCAGCGCCGGCCCGAGCAGCGCGCCCAGCGGACCACCCGGCGAATCACCCGGCGAACCACCCACCGGGTCGTCCGGCTTGGCGCCGCCGTCCGCGATCGCCGCCGCCAGCACCGCCCGCGACACCGAGCCGACCACCTCCGTCGCGCTCACCCCGTACGGCCTCGCCGCCCGCGCCAGCACCACCGGCGCCACCCCGCCGGGCACGGCGCGCAGCGCCTCCAGCGCCTCGCCGACCGTCGCACCGGCGTCGACCGCGACCAGCGGGCCGGCCCCGGCGAGCAGCGGCCGAAGGCCGCCCGCCGACTCCGACTCCTCCTCCAGGAAGCCCCACTGCCGCATCCAGTCGTCGCTGTGCACCTTGGACAGGTACGAGCGCCCGGAGTCCGGCAGCAGCACCACGACCAGGTCGTCCGGCCCGAGCCGCCGCGCGACCCGCAGCGCCGCCGCCACCGCCGTGCCCGAGGAAGGACCGGCCAGGATGCCCTCCTCCCGGGCGAGCCGACGGGCCGTCAGCAGCGACTCGCGGTCGGGGATGCGCTCGAAGGCGTCCACCACCTCCGAGCGGTAGGCCTGCGGCCAGCGGTCCTCGACGGTGCCGGGGTGGAGGAAGTGCCCGATGCTCTCGACGAACCACGGGCTGCCGTCCCCGCCCCCGTACATCGAGGACTCCGGGTCCGCGCCGACCACGGTCACGGAACCGCCGGACACCTGCTGGAGGTACCCGCCGGTGCCGGTGACGGTCCCGCCGGTGCCGACGCCCGCGACGAAGTGGGTGACCCGGCCGCCGGTCTGCTCCCAGATCTCGGGGCCAGTGGTGCGCACATGGGCGTCCGGATTGGCCAGGTTGTCGTACTGGTTGGCGAGCCAGGCGCCGGGGATCTCCTCCACCAGCCGCTGCACGACGTTGAACAGGTGCGCCGGGTCCTCGGCGGGCACGGCCGTCGGGGCGAGCACCACCTCGGCGCCGTACGCCCGCAGGATGTCGGACTTCTCGGGCGCCGACTTGTCGGACACCCCGGCGATCACCCGGTAGCCGCGCTGCCGCCCGACGATGGTCAGCCCGATGCCGGTGTTGCCGGAGGTCGCCTCGACGATCGTCCCGCCCGGCCGCAGCAGGCCGTCCCGCTCGGCGGCCAGCACCATGGACAGCGCGGCGCGGTCCTTGACGCTGCCGCCGATGTTGAGGAACTCGGCCTTGGCGTAGATCGGCGCGGGCAGCCCGGCGCCGAGCCGGGCGAGGCGGAACAGGGGCGTCCCGCCGATCGCGTCGAGTACGGATTCGTGCACTGCGGCCATCACGGCCCCTTTCACTGGCTGTCCGCCCGAGCCTGCCCGAACGCGCGGTCAGATAGTCGCTGGTGCTGTGACCACGTGACTGACCGCGAACCGCAGCCCCGGAGTGCCGAAAGGGACAAGTTCACGAGAAGGACAGCGACAGAAGGACGACTCAGGAGGCGAACGGCTCGATCTCCCCCGCAAAGACGATGACCTGGTCGATGAGGCTCCGCCGCAGATGGACGACGTCCGTTCCCGCCAGGCGGGGGCCTCCATCCGGCGTGGTGAAGACCCACTGGTACCGGGCCCACTCGTCAGGCATGTCCACCGCTGAGCAGCGCGCCATCGTGCCGGTCCCCGCCGGGTGGTGCCGGATGTCCAGCACGAACTGCTCGACCGCCGCGATTCCTTCGCTGCGACCCAACGGCCCCCAGAAGACCACGTCTGAGGTCAGGGCCTGGGAGAGCAGGGCAGTCACATAGCTGTCGTCCGAGGCGTTGAACGCGGAGATGAAGGTGTCGATCGCGGAGCGTGCCGTCTCTTCCTGCATGCCCCAGTAATACCAGCCGTTGCTCGTGCGCTCGTCCCGCGAGCCGCCTTCCGATCACGGTGGGCCATCCCGGTCGCAGCAAGGCAGCCCCGGATCGTCGAGGCCGAGTCGGCGAGGGTTCTCGACCGTAAGGGGGCGCGGACAAAGGCGCGTGGCGCCTTTTGCGCGCCCCTCAGATTTGCCGCGCTCCAAAGTGCGCAACGGTGCGGCCCGCGCCCGCCCCGCCGATCGGGTGTGTGCGGAGAGTGATCGGCGCGCGATCAGATCAGCGGGTCGAAGAGGTCGCGCCCCCAGTGGCCGAGCCAGGACGCGGTGGCGGACCACCGGGCCTGACCTTCCGCACCTTCCGCACCTTCCGTGGACTCGTCGTACGGCAGCACGGCGGTCGGGGCGAGCCAGCCCTCCCCCGGGTCGATGCGGACCCGCAGCACCTTGAGCGGTCTGCGCAGGGCGACGAACATCCGCAGGTCGTCGGTGTGCGGGCAGTGGGTCTCGTAACGGTCGTGGACGGTACGGCAGATGGACTTGATGTCGGTGTCCGCGAGCAGGAGGTGACGGCTGCCGGGGCCGAGGTTGACGCAGAGGCGGCGGCGGGCGGTGTCACGGTCCGGGTACGGCAGGTTCTGGTGGTTGTCGACGTGCAGGCCGAGGCACAGGCCGCTCTCGGGCAACCGGTGAGTGACCAGCTCACCGGGCGGGTCCTCGGCCGGTTCGAGGGCGACGTGCAGCGGATCACCGAGGAGGCCGACGAGCGCGGCGACGGTGTGGACGTCGGTGACGGTCCCGGGGAGGCGGAAGAACTCGACCAGGCCGCTGTCCTTGGTGAAGAGGCCCGGCGCGTAGCGCTCGGGGTGCTCCTCGGGGAGCGGGGCCCAGTCGCCGGCGGGGACGACGGCTCCGTTCTCGTAGTCGGGCTCGCCATGGACTCTGCGGACGTTGCCGATGTCGCAGCGGGCGCGGAGGGCCGCCGGGTCGCGGAAGGCGATGGCGGCGGGGTGCATGGTCGTCATGAGGGGGGCTCCTCGGTTCAGTCGTTGTCGTCGTCGGAGTTGTCGCTGTGACGGTTGATGCCGGTCATCAGGGCGGCGGCCAGGGTGGTCCACCAGACGACGTCGGCGGTGGCCGGCTCGCGCGGCGGGACGAGGTTCGAGGCGAAGCAGGCGAGGGCGAGGCTGGCGGCGGTGATCGCAGCCGTGGTGGCGAGCTTGATGGTGCTCAACTTTCGGGCGAGGGAACGTTGCTGTCCGCGGTACGGAGGACGCGCGCCCAGACGCGCTTGCCCGCGCCGCACCGCGCGATCACCCCGAAGTCGACGGCGAGCCGACGGGCGAGTTCGATCCCACGGCCGCACTCGTTCAAACGGCCCGGACGCCGCTCCAGGAGCGGGAGGTCACTGCGGGGGTCCCAGACTTCGAGGCGGCAGCCGCCGTCGAACTCCTGGAGGTAGAGCCGGACTTCGCCGTCGCCGTGACAGGCGTGGACGACGGCGTTGGTCACGAACTCGGAGGCGATGAGGACGAGGTCGTCGACCGGGTCACCGTCCCAGCCCCAGGAAGTGAGCTGGTCACGGACCAGGCGGCGGGCGGTACGGACCGAGGTTTCGTGCTCGGTGAGGGTGGTCTCCCAGGATCGGAGGACCGGGTTACGCAAGGTGGACATGAGTCACCCCACACCTTCAGTGGCGTGTTCGTGCGGTCACAGTGAGTGTGGAGCCTCGGAATTCGAAAACGCAACCTCAATGCCAGATAAATTAATTGATCATGGTTTGGACTTGAGCCCAGGCCTACGAACTGGCGAGACTGGACCCCACACATCGCAGGGAGGGGCGCCACTTGAGCAAGGACCTATCGGCCATCAGGCAGATCCGCCTTGGCGACGAACTGCGCGCCTGGCGGCTGGAGAACAACAGAACGCTCACCGACATGACGGCCGGCCTGAAGGGGTGGAGTGCCGGTCGGCTCAGCAGAATCGAACGAGCCCTACAGCCGATCAGTGCGGCCGACCTGGCCACGCTGCTTGACCACGCCGGGGCTACTGGTCAGGAGCGGGAGGATCTCGAAGCGCTCCTCGGTTCCGGACCTCCGAAGCAGTGGTGGCGCGACCTTGACTACTCCGAGACGATCACGCCGGCGTTCGCCGAGTACATCGCCCTCGAAGCCGACGCTTCACGCATGCTGAACTACTTCCCCTCAGCGTTCCCCGGTTTGGTCCAGACAATGGACTATGCCAAGGAGATGATCGCCGCTGGAGTTGACGCTCCGAACGAGGAGTTGATCGAGGCCGGAGCCGAGGTCCGTGTGCTCCGCCAACAGCGCCTGACAGACGAGCCGACTCTCGACTACGACGCCTACTTCGGCGAAGTCGCACTGCTCGTTGCTGGAGACCCAGAAGTGCTGATCGGCCAGATCAAGCACGCCATCAAGGTAGCCAAATACCCGAACGTCTCACTGCGCATGGTGCCGTTGAGCGCAGGACGACCCGGAATCCTGGCGTCAGGCGTCACGGTGATGCGATTCCCGGACGATCCCGACAACGGCTTCGTCTTCGTTGAAGCCGTCGGCGGTATGCTCCCGCGTAGAGCGGGACGCGAAGTGCGCCGAGCCGAAAGGGCGTTTGCCCGAGTCAAGCGGTGCTCGCTGTCTCCGGAAGACACCATCGCTGCCCTTGAACGCAAGTTGGAAGAGTTGACGTGAGCAACAGGCACGACCCCTACGACCACAACCCCGCCGACGCCGACTGGGCCAAGTCCCCCTTCTCCGCAGAAGGCAACGGCGACTGCGTGATCATCGCTCGTTTCGACAACGGCGACGTCTGGCTCGGCGACGACAAGAACCCCGGCCGCCCCCACCTCGCCTTCGACCAGGCCGAATGGACCGCCTTCGTCCAAGCCATCGAAGCCCGCAACCCCCGCTTCACCGCCTAACCGCCCACCGCCCGGGCCGGGACCGCCGGGAAGCCCTGAGTGGCTGTTGCCGGCACCGGGCCGGTTCACGCTCGCGAAGGCCGTGGCTGGGCAAGGCGCCGGGTCATGAGCATCGTCGCCGACCAGTAGACCCTCGCCTCCGCGCTGGTGGTGGAGCGTTCGAAGTCCCGCACGAGGCGACGGCTTCGCATCAGGTGGGCGAAGAACCGCTCACCCGATCGAGAAAGGTGGGGCGTGACGTGGTTACGGGATCGCTGATCCCGGCCGTATGGCCTCTCGGGCACGAAATTGTGGAGCGTCGCCGAGCTGCCCGAGGCTAGGTTGGCGCGGTGCATCCGATCCGTTTCGAGGCCGCCACGACAGACGGCGTCCATCGCTTCCACTACCTCCCCGGCAATGACCTGGCGGTGACTCGGCACTGGCCTGGCCTGTGGCAGGAATGGCCTGAGGAGGGGACGCCGTACACCGAGTGGGCGGTGAACAACAACAACATGGAGGAAGTCGCCGTCTATGTGGGCCTGGTGTGGCGTCTGACGGCCGGCCTGGACCGCTATGTGATCCCGACGTACTACTGCGACGACGCCGAGCGTTTCCTGAAGCAAACGCCGATGCCGGTGAGCTGGGAGTACGAGGTCGACGCCAAAGCGCCGACCGCCACCACACGGGACAAGGGCTTCGTACCTGGTCGTACGGCGAAGCCCCTTCGGGTGGAGCCGACCGCCGCGGAGCTGGACCATGCCGGTCGTGCGGGCTTGTTCCGGTTGTCGACGCCTCGCGACCTGGTATCCGCGCTGCATGCGGTGATCTTCGACGCCTCGTCGGAGACCACGGTGTTCGCAGTCGCCCCCGGGCCGGAGCGTCGCCAGCGTCTGGTGAGCGCGTTGAGCGGCCCGACTCCCCCTACTTTGGCCGAAGTCCTTGAGGGAGAAGGGGTGTTCCTGGACCTGACGATCGGCTCGGATTTCGACTACTACGACTCGGTCATGGTGGCGTCGCGCGCCGATCTGCGGCACCGGGTCGATGGCCTGGCTGCCGACTATGCGCGCAGGATCTCGGCATATGAACTGCGCCTGGACGAACTCGCAAGTGTTCCGGACTTCCTCCGGGCGATGCCGGAGCTTGCCGGTGTGGACTTGGACGTTCCCTGAGTCCTCGATCACTCGATCGAGACCCTCGTTCGATCGGCAAGCCGCTTGATCGGTACGACAACAGCTTCCGAGTGCCGTCGAGCAGCTGGCGGTGGACCGCAGGGACGGCGGTGACGCGCAGGGTGTAGCCCTGGCCGCGCCGCACCCTGACGCCCTGATCGAGGGCGGTGGGCCGGCGGACTCCAGCCGAAGCCGTCCTCAAACTCCGCGCACTGCTCGCCAACGGCGCCCTCGATGCGAACCACTGACCGAGGGCCGGGACCTGGAGCCGATACGGCGCCGGCGATCACAGCCGGTCACCAGCAGGCTGGTTCCACTGATCCCCGAGGCCGCACCCGGCGCCGCTCACCGCATGCCCCGCGGCGAGCGGCGTCTGCATTACCGCTCATCTGATCGACCGTCAACCAGTTCATCCGAACTGCCCCACGCGCACAGCTCCCGCCATTACGCTCCCAAGCGTGATCACGCCCGGCGTCGATCCGGGCGCATTCCGTCATCACCACCACAGGGAGCGCATGCCATGAGCGAGCTGGTGTACCCGTCCGACCCCGGCCTCAACGGCCACGCCGTGGACGCGGCCGAACGCACGTACAAGATGAACGGCTTCGACCCGGCACGGGAGGACTCGAAGCTCTCCTACACCCCCTGCCGGGTCGCCAAGCCCGCCTTCAACACCTACCGCCGCAGCGGCGAGCAGACCGTGTCCGGCTTCCTGGACACCACCTGGGCCTACGACAGCCGTCTGACCGACGACAGCGGCGGCCCCACCGGCGGGCCGGGCGCCGACCTGACCCGGCTGGAGGCCGCGAACGGCGCCTTCGACGAGATCGTCCTCGGCCTGGTCGGCCTCGTCGGCGGCCAGGGCAGCCTGGCGGCCGCCACCTCCCAGGCCGCCCAGGACTTCGGCATCGCCTCCTCCGAGCGCGGCGCCGTGACCTTCATCGACGCCTGGAGCGCGGCGGCCGCCTACCTCGGCTACGGGTTCGACGGCTGGGTCTCCAACGACTACCAGGACCTGTTCACCCAGCCGAAGGCCCAGGGCCTGCTGGGCGCCGCCCGGCGCCTCACGCAGCGCAACCCGGACCTCTCGGTCGGCCTGCACATCGGCGGCTGGGACCTGAGCGAGGCCTTCCACTCCATCGCCCAGGAGCCCGCCTCGCGGCGGCGGTTCGCCCAGTCCGTCGTACGGATCTTCCGCGTCTTCCCGATGTTCTCCACCCTCCACCTGGACTGGCGCTGGCCCGGCTCGGCCGGCGCCCCGGAGGCCGGGTACGGCCCGGAGGACGCCGGGAACTACGCCGAGCTCATCCGCGAGACCAGGGCCGCGCTGTCCGCCGCCGCCGACCTGAGGGCGACGATCGCCGTCGCGGTGCCGGCCTCCGCCGCCCAACTGGACGCGATGAACGTCCCGCTCCTCATCGAGGCCGGCGCCGACCGGCTGGACCTGATGTCCTTCGACTTCTTCGGCAGCCCCTGGTCCGAGAAGCTCGGGCACCACACCTCGCTGCGCCGCGATCAGAACAGCAGCCAGACGGACTGCGTCGACAACGCCGTCACCCACCTCATCGAGCAGGCCGGCGTGGCTCCTCACCGCATCCACCTCGGCTACGCCACCACCACCCGCAACGCCAAGCACGCACACATCACCGGCATTTCGCCCCTGCGCGGCAGGTACGACAACGGCTCGGGCGAGACGGTCGGCTCCTTCGCGCCCGGCACGAGCACCTGCGCCGACGTGCTGCGCAACTACCTCGACCTGGAGCAGGGCAAGGGCCGCAACGGCTTCGAGCTGTACACGGACGTCGTCGCCGACGCCGACTACCTCCACAACCCCAGCACCGGCGTCTTCCTCTCCCTCGACACCCCGCGCTCCGTCCGTGCCAAGGCCGAGTACGCCCGCGCCCGGGGCCTCGGCGGCCTGTTCGCCGAGCACGCCGAGGCCGACCCCGGTGTGCTCACCAACGCCGCCCGCGAGGGCCTGGGGCACACCGTCACCGCGACGGTCGTCGACATGAAGCCCCTCTACGTCACCGGCCGCAGCTGACGGCGGGCGGCGCCGTCCGCACCGCGGGCATCACGGGAGGTCCCGTGATGCCCGTCGTCGGCCCCCTAGATTCTGTCCGCGCGATCACGAGCGGAGCCAGATGACCAGTGCGGCGACAGTGACCGTGCCGAGGAAGATGTACACGCGCTTGTCATACCTGGTCGCGACGGCGTGGTGCGACCGCCTCGGGACCGTCCGAGGGCCTCGCCGGCCGCCCGGGCGGCCGGGCGGCCGGCGAGCCGGGGCTCGGCCCGTGGGCGATGCTCGGCACGACCTTCAAGGGACTGACCGACCGGACGCTCGTTTGGCAGACCGCCGAGTTGCTCGCCCGGGAGACCGGGCGGGACGCCCGGACGGTGCCGGTCCGGCCGGAACTGGTCGTCGAGGTCGCCTCCGGCGCAGCCCCCGCTACCCCGCCGGGCTGGCCCTGCGGTTCGCCCGGGTGGTGCGCTACCGGTCGGACAAGAGCGCCGCCGAGGCCGACACGGTGGCCTCTGTACGGGAGTTGGCCACCGCCGAAGGGCCTGTGAGGCCGTCCGCGCGGCCGGGTCCGCCGACCCGTCCGGCGAAGTACCGCGGGCTGAAACGCATAGCGCCGCAATGGGGGTTCACACACAGGGGCCGAATCAGCCATTCTCGATCCGGCCACCGTACCCCTCCGTGAACGGACCAGCGATGGCTAGGTTGACCGTGACAACGAGAGGCGGCCGCCTGGCAGTCGGCGCCGCCCTGGCGAAAGGTGCCCGACATGCAGGTGAGCGTCGACCGGGACCGTTGCTGCAGCTCCGGCATGTGCGTGATGAACGCCCCCGCGGTCTTCGACCAGGACGACCGGGACAGTCTCGTGAGGCTCCGTCAGACCGTCGTGCCGCCCGAGCAGTTCGACGACGTCAGACTCGCCTCCGAGCTCTGCCCGGGCCGGGCGATCACCGTCACCGGGGACGAGCCCGCGCGGACCGGGGCCTGACGGACCCCCGCCGTCGGCCCCGCAGGCCGCCGGGAACCTTCCCGGGCCCCGAACCCCACGAGAACACCCGCGACGTGAGGAGACCCCCGCCTTGACCACCGCACCCACCACCCCCGTCCTCCCACTGCCGGCCCGGCACTCCGGCGGCTGCCCCTTCGGCCCGCCGCCCGCGTACCCCGAGGCCGCCGCCACCGGGCCGGTGACCAGGGCCGAGCTGCCCGACGGCGACCTCTGCTGGCTGGTCACCGGCTTCGCCGAGGTCCGCACCGTGCTGTCCGACCGCCGGTTCAGTGCCGACATACGCCACCCGTCCTTCCCGCTGCTGGTCGCCGGCGCTCGCGAGCTGATCACCGACAATCCGGACTTCCTGCGGCTCGACGACCCCGAGCACGCCCGCCAGCGCCGCATGCTCACCGGGGAATTCCTGGTCAAGCGGGTGGAGGCGCTGCGCCCGGAGATCCAGCGGATCGTGGACGAGGCACTGGACCGGATGACCGCGGGCCGGACCACGGCCGACCTGGTCACCGACTTCGCGCTGCCGGTGCCCTCGCTGGTGATCTGCCTGCTGCTCGGCGTGCCGTACGAGGACCACGACCGCTTCCAGAACCTGAGCCGCACGATGCTCAGCCAGGAGAGCACCGTGGAGCAGCTCCGGGAGGCCCAGGAGGAAATCCTGCACTACCTGCGCGACCTGACGGCCCGCAAGCGCGCACAGCCGCAGGACGACGTCCTCAGCCGACTCGCGGCGCGGGACGACCTGACCTCGGACGACGCGGCCGCCATGAGCGTGCTGCTGCTGGTCGCCGGGCACGAGACGACCGCGAACATGATCGCGCTGTCGACCGCGCTGCTGCTGGAGCACCCCGAGCAGATCCCCGGCCTGGCCGACCCGGCCACCCTGCCGGGCGCGGTGGAGGAGCTGTTGCGGCTGCTGACCATCGTGCACACCGGCCTGCCCCGGGTGGCACTGGAGGACGTGGAGCTGGGCGGCGTCACCGTCCGGGCCGGGGAGGGCGTGATGGCGATGCTCTCCACCGCCAACCGGGACGAGGCGGTGTTCGGCGGCGCCGGCCATCGGGCGACGGACGAGCTGGACCTGTACCGGGACGCCCGGCGGCAGCTGGCGTTCGGCTTCGGCGTGCACCAGTGCCTGGGCCAGCCGCTGGCCCGCGCCGAACTCCAGATCGCCCTGGAGACGCTGTTCCGCCGGCTGCCGGGGCTGCGGCTGGCCGGCGAGCGCGAGTTCCGTACCGAGTCGTTCATCTACGGGATGCGGTCACTGCCCGTGACCTGGTGAGCGGGGCCCGATGGAGAACTCTCACCGGAGTACCAGGCGGAGCTGTCCGGGCGATCATGTGCGGAGCCGGATGACGAGAGCGGCTGCGGTGACGGTGCCGAGGTAGACGTATCCGCGCTTGTCGTATCGGGTTGCGACCGCTCGGGCGTGCTTGAGCTTGTCGATGGCCCGTTCGACGGTGTTGCGCTTCTTGTACCGCTTCTCATCGAAGGCCGGTGGGCACCCGCCGCGTGAGCCTTTGCGCAGGCGGGCGGCCTGACCGTCCGCCTTCTCCGGAATCGCGTGCCGGATGCCGCGCCTGCGCAGGTAGGCGCGGCACGGGCCGTTGCTGTAGGCCTTGTCGGCGGCCACGCTGTCGGGCGTCTTCCGGGGCCTGCCCGGCCCTGTCCGCGGGACACGGATCTTCTCCAGTACCGGCTCGAACTGCTTGCAGTCCGCCCGCTGCCCCGGCGTGACGACCGGGGACGGACAGCTCCTAGCCGGGCGATCCCCCGGCCGGAGCTCACCACCCCTGCGGGTGCCGGGACAGCCAGTCGGCGTGACGCGCCCTCAGCCGGTCCCGCTCCTCGGAGGAAGCGAGGAAGACGTCGGCGCCGCCGTCGTACGGGTGGTACAGGCGCCGCAAGGCGGTGTCGGCGACGATGACGCCGGCCACCTCCTCGTCGGCGACGCAGCGCAGCAGGTCGTCGAGGCAGCCGGGCCGCCACGTCCGGCGGTCGACGAAGACGTGGCAGTAGGTGCGGAACTCCGGGTCCGGGTCGTCCGTCTGCAGCCAGGTCTGCCAGTGCGCGCCGGCCGGGCGCTCGATGGGGACGTCCGGCCCGTCCGTCCACACCGGCGTGATCACGTGGACGTCCGAACCGGCGAACAGCCCGTCCAGGACGGTGTTGTGGCGCTCCAGCACGACGGCGTACTCGCCCTCGTCCTCGGGATAGCGCTTGGACTCCGGCAGACCGTGGAAGCGCACCCACACGTCCCGATGCTCGCCGCCGATCTCATGGCCGACCGGGGGGCCGCCGGGCCACCGCTGGGACCACAGCGCGGTCAGCGCGTCCAGTGCTTCGCGATCCACTCCGAGCCCTCCCCAGTCGTCTACCATCATGCCCGACGACGGCTCCCCGCCCGACGAGGGCCGCCCCGACCGCTGGTCGGGAAACCGGTCGTGCCGAGCGGCCCGACCCCGTACCGTGGTTCGGTCGACGATCTTGGGGCAGCGGCCCCACGAGGACCAGAGGACGGGGCGGAACACCATGCAGCAGTACCAGGGCTGGGCCGACGAACGGTTCGGCGCCGTGGCGGACGTGTTCGCCCGCAACTTCGCGGAATTCCCCGAACTCGGCGCCGCCGTCACGGTGTTCGCCGGCGGCCGCAAGGTCGTCGAGCTGTGGGGCGGGACGGCCGACGACCGCACCGGCCGGGCCTGGACGCAGGACACCGTCGTCCCGGTCTTCTCCTGTGCCAAGGGCGCGGTGAGCATCAGCACCCACCTGCTCGCCCAGCAGGGCCGCCTCGACCTCGACGCGCCGATCGCCCGCTACTGGCCCGAGTTCGCCCGCCACGGCAAGCAGGACATCACCACCCGCATGATCCTCGGCCACCGCGCGGGCATCCCGGCCCTGGACGCGGTGCTCTCCTTCGAGGAGATCGCCGCCTGGGCTCCCGTCGTCCGCGCGATCGAGGAGCAGGAGCCGCTCTGGGAGCCCGGCACCGCCTACGAGTACCACGGCCACGTCCTGGGCTTCGCGGTCGGCGAGGTGATCCGCCGGATCACCGGGCTAACCCCTGGCGCGTTCCTCCGCAAGGAGATCGCCGAGCCGCTCGGCCTGCCGGTCTGGATCGGCCTGCCGGAGAGCGAACTCCCGCGCCTGGCCCGGCTGGTGGAGGCGGAGGGCCGCCGCCCGATGCCCGGCCCGGAGCACTTGCTGACCCGGATCGTGACGATGAACGGCGCCCTGGTCTTCCCCGGTCTGGACGTGCCGCACGGCTGGAACGACCCTGCCCTGCACGCGATCGAGCTGCCCGGCGCGGGCGCGGTCGCCTCCGCCACCGGGCTGGCGGGGCTGTACGCGGCGGCCGCGACCGACCTGGACGGCGGCCCGCGCCTGCTCTCGCACGAGACCGTCACCGACGCGGTGCGCGAAGTCTCCTCCGGCGTGGGCTTCCTGGGCTTCGACATGGGCGCCCGCTGGGGTTCCGGCCTGCTGCTCGACTCCCCCGCCTTCCGCCCGCTGCTGGGCGAGCGCAGCTTCGGCAACGACGGCGCGGGCGGCCAGTTCGCCTTCGGGGACGACGAGTTCGGCGTCGGCTTCGGCTACGTCGCCAACCGGATGATCGGCCACGGCGACGCCCGCGCCAACCGGCTGATCGAGGCGGTGCGCGGGTGCCTGGGGTGACGGACTTCCTCGCGCGACTCACCGCGCTGGCGGCCACCGGCGGCCTGGACGGCCCGGACGGGCTGCGCTACAACGCCTCGCTGCCCGAACTCGCCGCCCACTACGGCGACCCCTGGGACGGCGGGCGGATCCACCGCGAGTCCCGCTGGCCGCACGGCTTCAGCTGGGGCGACGTGCAGACGGTGTTCTGCCGCTGCCGCCGGCTCCAGTCGCTGTCCCTGCCCGTGTGGCACGGCGAACTCGAACTCCCGCTGGCCGGCGGCGGGTTGATGACGCTCGACACGCACGTCACCGAGTCGGCCCTGATCGCCGCGCTGACCGCCGCCGGCTGCCGCTGGGAGACCGTGACGTACGAGAACGTCCCCGACCAGCGCACCCTGGAGGTGGCGGTGGCCGAGGAGGTCCGGGTGGCGTTCGTCCTCACCGATCGCGACGGTCACCAGGCCCGCGACGGCCACGCGGACCGCGAGGGCGGTGACGCGCCGCCGCCCGAGGACTGGCTGCTGAACAAGGCCCTGCTGTGGGGCTACGACCACACCGACTGCCCCGAGCCGGACCGCACCCTCCCGGACGACGGCTGGGGCGCCTCGCCCAACTGACGTGCACGCCCGGCCCGTTGCGCTCGACCCGCTGCGCTCAGCTCGTTGCGCCCCCGCGCGCAACGGGCCGGGCGCGCGCCCGGAGTGACGGCTCACGCCAGGGCGCGCGGCAGCACCACCCGCACCCACTCCTCCGGCTGCGACAGGTGCGGTGCGTGGCCGGCACCGGGGTACAGGTGCCGTTCCACCTTCGCCAGGGTGAGGTCGATGATGTCCAGCACCTCGCCGTACATCGGCGGGCTGTTGTCACTCTGCGTGAGCAGGGCCGGTTCCGTGAAGCGGGCCAGCGCGGTCAGGTCGAGGTCCAGTGCGTCCGGGTCCCGCAGCTCGTCCAGGTAGGTCGGCGCGTTGCGCACGTACGTGTGCCGCACCGGCGCGGGCAGCTGCGCCCAGGCCCCCGGCCCGAAGGTGACCGTCTCCACGAACAGCTCCGCCGCCGCGGCCGACTCGGCCTGCTCCAGCAGCTCCCGGACGGCGGTGATCCGGTCGGCGAGCGCGGTGGCGACCGGCCGCAGCTCGGGGTCGGCGAGCAGGATGCCGGCGCCGGGCGGCTCGTGCACGGCGATCCCCCGCAGCAGGTCGGGCCGGGCGGCGGCGAGCCGCAGCGTGATCAGCGAACCGTACGAGTTCCCGCAGACGAACGCCGGCGCGAGTCCGAGCCCGTCGATCAGTCCGGCCAGGTCGGCCGCGTCCTCGTAGACCGAACCCTGGGTGAGCGGGTCCTCACTGCGGCTGTGGCCCCGCCGGTCGTAGGCGACGACGGTGGTCGACTCGGCCAGGCCCGGCATCACGCGGGCCCAGCTGTCGGCGTCGCTCCACGAGCCGTGCACCAGGACGACGCCGGGCCCCTCGCCACGGGCCTCGTAGTGCAGCGACACCCCGTTCACCCTGATCTCGGCCATCATGAGCCTCCCGATCTCGGCGGTGCTCCCCCACCAGCCTGACACAGCCGCTCGGGGCGGCACCCCCGGGCCGAGTCCGTCACCGAGCGTGACGAACAGCGGGCGGCCAAGGGCCCCGAACGGGCTCGGCTCAGGCCCCCGGCGGACTCAGCTCAGACCCCGAACCGGCTCAGCCCATGCCCCGGGCCGGCGGCTCGTCCCGTGTGCCGTCCTCCGCCACCACCGTGAACCGGCCGGGCCCGGAGACCGACAGGTCCACCGGGTGGACGGACTTCGAGTCGTTGACGTCCAGTTGGCTGCTCTGTCGCCCGGTCGCGGCGTCGACCCGGGTCAGCTTGTCCCGGGTCAGCGCCCACACCGACGCGCCGTCCACCAGCAGCCCCGTCACCTGGTCGTCCAGCCCGGACGTCCAGCGCTTCCCGCCGTCGGCGAGCGAGTAGGCGACCAGGCGCCCGGTGGCGATGCGGCTGGGGTTCTTCCCCCCGCTGATCCGGACGTCGTCCGGCTTCTCGCCGGGGACGATCAGCTGGTCGCCGACGACCACCCCGCCGAACAGCGGACGGGCGGCGAACGCGTCGTACGCGTGGGCTCCGCCCAGCATGACGTCGAGGTCGTACTCGTCCCCCGCGACCGGGATCGACGCCCGCTGCCGCCCCGCCCCGTCGAAGCTGAGGACGGCGTGCGTCCCGCGCTCGCCCTGCGCGTCGACCCAGACCGCGAGGGGCTCGGTGGAGACCACCGCGACGTCCTTCAGCCCGCCCGTGACCGGCAGGGCGACCCGGGTCCGCTCCTGCCCGTCCGCCGGGGCCAGCGACCGCAGCACCGGCGCGGCGTCGCCGCACTGCGCGACCGTCACCACCTCCGCCGCCCCGCCCGCCACCTGCAACGGCGCGCAGCCGGCGTCCGCGTCGCCGCGCCAGGAAGCGCGCCCGTCGGCCAGGTGCACCGCGCGCCAGCCGGTCCGCTCCTGGAGGACGGCCTCGTCCCCGGCGACGGCGAGCAGATCGGGCGCCGCCGTGTCCCCGACGCGGCCGGGCGCGTCCGCCGCGGCGGTCCAGGCGGCCGTGCCGTTGGCGAGGTTGAGCGCAGTCACCGCCGCGCACGGCCGGTCGTGCGGGGAGTGGCCGAGCAGTCCGAGGCCGTGGCCCGTCCCGCGGCTCATGGCGCAGACGGAGTCCTCGCCCGGCGGCGTCCACCGCCACGCGACCTGCCCGGTGGCGCCGCGGTAGGCCACCACCTGGTCGGGCCGGACCCGCACCACCACGTCCCCGCTGGTCCAGCTGCCGACGGCGCGGATCGACGACGGCCGGTCCAGCGGCGCCTCCCAGGCGTCGTTGAGGCCGGTCCCGGCGAAGGAGACGAACACGGCGAGCCCGAACAGGATCCCGACGGCGACCGCGGGGAAGCCGCGCCGGGGGTGGAGCAGCGCCCACAGCAGGCCGGCCCCGCAGGGCATCAGGCCGAGGATGCTGACGATGCCCATGAAGTCGAGGCTCTCGCCGCCGTACCCCTGGGACGGCCCGATCAGCACGGCCAGGCCCATGCTCGCGAACATGGCCCCCAGCACCCCGCCGGAGACCACCATCCAGGCCTCCTTGTCCATCGCGAACCCGCCCCTGGCGAGGCGGACGGACCTGCGGGCCCACCCGGCCCCGGCGGCACTGTCCACGGGCCCCTCGGCCATGTCGGTCACTCCCCCGTCAAGCGCCGCCCACCGCATGAGCGACGATCATCGGATGATCGCAGAGCCTCGCTGGATCCTGAACAAAGACAACGGAAAACTCCCGGCCCCACCGACGGACGGTAGGTTGGCCCGGGGGCCGGGGCGCGGCACCGGGGCACGAAAGGGGCGGGGATGCAGCCGGGCGACGTACTCGACGGGCGGTACGAGCTGGTCGAGCAGATCGGCGAGGGCGCCTTCGGCGCGGTCTGGAAGGCCCGCGACGCGCGGATCCAACGGCTCGTCGCCGTCAAGGTGATGCTCCCGGGCAGCAACAACACCCCCAAGGACGCGGCCCGGTTCGTCCGCGAGGTGGCCACCGCCGGCGCGCTCAACCACCCGTCCATCGTCACCGTGCACGACTTCGGCCAACACGACGAGGCCGGCCGGCCGTTCTACTTCCTGGTCATGGAACTGCTCGACGGCGCCCCGCTCAGCCGCCACCTCGGCGACGGGCCGCTGCCCCTGCGCCAGGCCCTCACCTGGGCCGTCCAGATCTCCCAGGCCCTCGCCACCGCCCACCGGGCCGGCGTCGTCCACCGGGACGTCAAACCCGCCAACGTGATGATCCAGTCCTCCGGCGAGGTCAAGGTCGTCGACTTCGGCATCGCCCGGGTCGGCACCGCCGACGACGGCATCACCAGCACCAACGTCATCGTCGGCACCCCCGCCTACATGGCCCCCGAACGCTTCGACAGCCGCGGCCTCGACGCCCGCTCCGACCTCTACGCCTTCGGCTGCCTCCTGTACGAACTCCTCACCGGCCGCACGCCGTTCCGCGGCACCCTCTACGAACTCATCCGCCAGCACGGCGAGGTCCACCCCGCCGCCCCCGGCACCCTGCGACCCGGCCTGCCCGCCGACGTCGACACCCTCGTCCTCGAACTGCTCGCCAAGGACCCCGACCGGCGGCCGCCACACGCCGACCAGGTCGCCCAACGCCTGCTCCACCTCGCCGAGCAGGCCGAACAGCCCCCGGCCGGCTACCACGCCACCGTCCGGGACGTCCCCGCCGCCGAGGAGGACCCGTACGTCCTCGCCCGCCGACGGGAGGCGGACGCGCTGTTCCAGCACACCCGCGACCAGGCCGCCCAGGTCGCGCTGCAGTTCGAGACCAGCATCGCCCAGCGGCGCCGCCAGCTCGACCAGGACCTCGCCGACCAGCGGGCCCACGCCGAGGCCCGGGCGCAACAGATCGTCACCGACGCCCAGCAACGCGGCGAGGAGCTCGAACGGGAGGCCGCCGCCCGGGCGGCCGCCAGCCTCAAGCAGCTCACCGAGGCCGAACAGCGCACCGACCTGCTGCGCCGGCAGACCGACAAGCTGCGCAACGACGCCGAGAGCCTGCGCCGCACGGTCGACAACGCCCGCCGCCAGGCCTCCGACTTCCTCGCCGACGCGGCCGCCAAGGCCGGCCTCGGCCCGGCCACCGAACCCCGCCGCTCGATCGCCCCACCGGCCGGCACGCAAACCGGCTCCCAGAGCGGCGCGCAAACCGGCTCGCAGCGCCGGAAGCTCCCGAGCATGCAGGACCTGCTCTCCGGCCGGAGCCGCTCCACCGGCGGCGGAGACCAGCCGGGCCGCCCCTCCTGACCTCGCCCCGACGCCCCGCCCCAACGCCCCGCCCCAACGCCTCGTACCCGGAGGCGAGTCGGCCCGCCAGGCCCAGTCCACGCGGGCCCCGCCCCCGCGCCACCGGCTGGGCCCTGCGGCCCCTGCTCACGCACCGCGACCCGCCCACGGAACCGTAGAATCCGCAGGTAGACACCAGGGAAGGATTTCGCGTGTTCCAGGCGCAGCGGCCGCGCACCGCACAACTGACCCCACGACTCGGCGACGACGGGACGGGGCGGGTCGAAGCCGTCGCCCTGCTGCTGCCCGGCGGGTTCCTGCGCAGCCGGCGCGGACCGCTGAAGGTCGCCGAACTGGGCCTGCGCCGCCTCACCGCCGAACTCGCCGACCGCGGCCGCCCGCACGGCCTCGCCGTCCACCTGCTGCGCTACCGCTACAGCGGCTGGAACGGCACCGACGCCGACACCGCCGTCGACACCCGCTGGGCCCTCGACGAACTCGCCCGCCGCTACGGCGACGTACCCGTCGTCCTCATCGGCAACTCCCTCGGCGGGCGCGCCGCCTTCTGGTGCGCCGGGCACGCGAACGTCGTCGGCGTCGCCGGCATCGCGCCCTGGCTGCCCAGCGGCGACCCCGTCGACCACCTCGCCGGCCGGCGCGTCCTGATCGTCCACGGCACCGGCGACCACAGCGCCGCCAACGCCAACCAGTCCCTCGAATACGCCCTGCGGGCCCGCCCGGTCGTCCCCGACCTCGCCCGCTACGAAGCCCCCGGCGCCAACCACTACCTCATCCGGCAGACCGCCGACATCAGCGCCCTCACCACGGACTTCACCCTCGACACCCTCAAGGCCGAACCGGCCCCGCTCGCCTCCGGCACCGTCTGCACCCGCCTGCCCACCCGGCGCGCCTAGGCGAAACCCCGGAACCCGCGGTCGACCAGCGGGACCCGGCCACCGGGATCCGACCAGCGGCACGAAATCGGGTTGGCGGTCGACCGCCCGCCTTGCCTATGGTCGGGGGATGACCACTCGAACCTTCCGCATCATGGTGCGCGGCGTCTTCGACGGCCTGAGCGCCGAGCAGCACGCCGAACTCCTCGCCCGCGCGCCCGAACACGACGTGCTGCGCGCGGCCTTCACCCGCGAGGGACACCTCAGCTACGACCTCGGCGCGCGGGCCGCCTTCACCTTCCGCTTCCTCGACTCGGGCGAGGCGGAGGAGGACATCCTGGCGGCGGCCGAGCGGGCCGAGCAGGCGGCGCGGGCCTGGCTGGCCGAGCGCGGCTACGGCTACAAGAACCTGCGCTCCCAGGCCGAGGACCTCTCGCAGGCACCGCTCGGCAAGCGGCAGCGCCGCGCCGCCAACGCCGGCTAGCCCCCTCCCCCTCCCGCTACCTCCTTGACGGCTCGCCGCACCGGTATGCTTGAGTAGTCAAGGAGGTAGCAATGACAGACTCGCACGCCAACCCGCACACGAACCCACCGGCCGACCCGCAGGCCAACCCTCAGACCGACCCGCACCCGGGCACCCGGCCCGACCCGCTGGACACCGCCCTGCGGCTGGTCCGCGCCCAGGCCGCCGTGGCCAAGCGCTTCGACGCGGGCCTCAGCCGCCTGCACGGCGTGAGCCTGTCCGACTTCACCCTGCTGCTCCACCTCGGCCACGCCCCCGGCGGCCGGATGCGCCGGGTCGACCTCGCCGAGGCCCTCGGCGTCACCGCCTCGGGCGTCACCCGCGGACTGGCGCCACTGGAGCGGATCGGTCTGGTGAGCCGGGAGGCGGCGGCCCGCGACGCCCGGGTCGCCTACGCGGCCCTGACGCCGACCGGCCGCGAACGACTCGCCGAGATGCTGTACACGGCCCGGAAGGTCGCGGCCGAGCTCTTCGCCGCCGACCAGTGGAGCCCCGACGACCTCGACCGCCTCGCCGTCCTGCTCACCCGCCTCGGCGGTACCGCCCCCGACCAGCAGCCGGGGGCGGCCACAGCCCGCGACTAGCGGACTGTTGAACCGTCGGACTGTCGAACCGTCCGACTACGAAACTGCTAGATCCCGAACGGCGCCGCGTACCGCACCGTCCCGGACGGCAACGGGTGCCGCTCCGGGTCCAGGGCGAGAGCCATCAACGCCTCGTCCGGCACCTCGATGGTCAGCCCGATCCCGTACCCGGAGGCCCGGCCGAAGCCGAACCGCGGGTAGTAGTCCGGGTGTCCGAGGACGACGACGAAGCGCTCGCCCAGCCGCCGCGCCGCCTCCAGGGCGGCGCGGGTGGCGGCGGAGCCGGCACCGGTCCGCTGGTACTCGGGCAGGACGGCGACGGGTGCCAGGCAGAGTGCCGGGGTGCCACCGATGTGGCAGCGCGTCAGCAGGGCATGGCCGACCGGGCGGCCGTCCTCGGCGAGGGCGAGCTGCGACAGTTCGTCGATCCAGGCCTCGTCCGCGCGCAGGGCGTCGACGAGGTCGGCCTCCCCCGGGGTGTCGAAGGCGGCCAGCACGATCTCCCGGACGGCTGCGACGTCCGCGGCGGTCTCGACGCGGGTGGTCCACGGGGAGTGCGAGGGGGTGTGCGAGGTCACGTTGAACGTGGTCATGATGAACGAGGATCCGTTCCGGAGTGGTGTGTTCGTCCGAGGGCGTCAATGCGTCCTCGGCCCCGCGAGCTCACGCTCCCAGCGGGGACAGGGGATTGGGGGGAAGGTCAGGCCGACGCCCGGGACGTGAGGGTGGTCCGGGCGCTGCACACGGCGACGGCCTTGGGCGCGGTCATCAACCCCACCTCCTCGTTTCCCTTGATCCTGGTCGAACACGAACTCCCCCACCGTAACACCGCCCCCTCACGGCCGTCACCCGGATTTCCGAACCCTCCCAACGCCCCGCCCGGGCCCACCTCCTAGGCTGAACCCGGCACCCCTGCACCCCGACACCCCCACACCCCGGCACCGCCGCACCACCGCGAAGGGCAGCAACCCCATGACCCACACCCCCGGGCAGCAGCCCGGCCAGGAGCCCGCCCCCGACCTGACCGTCGACGGCACCGGCCTGCTCTGCGTCCAGCTGCTGCTGCGCCTGCGCGCCCGGATCGCCGACCTGCCGGCCGGCGCGGTGGTGCACATCCACACCACCGACCCCGCCGCCCCCCTCGACCTGCCCGCCTGGTGCCACCTGACCGGCCACGACTACCTCGGCCCCGTCCCGCACCCGGCCACCGACCGCGAGGTGTACGCCCTGCGCCTCACCGCCGCAGCCCGCCCGACCCGCGCCGACCGCCCCTGGCACCCCGCGCCGGACCCGGCCACCGACTGACCACCCCGGCCTGAAATCCCCACGCGCCCCCGCCGGCCGCCCCGCCCGGCTCCCTTCGGCGGTCCGGTGTGCCACGATGGGGAGAGCCGAACGGCCAAGCCTCACAAGGAGGTTGACCACCATGGATCCGATCCTCAGCTGCCACTGGCACGACCAGGACGGCGAGTGGGCACTGTCCGTCAGCCGCAACGGCGGCGGCTGGGAGCTGCTCGCCGCCGCGCCCCGCTGGTCCGAGTCGCTCCCGTTCGCCGGGCCGGAGGACGTCCGCCGGCTCGCCCAGGCGCTGCTGGACCTGCCGTCCGATCCGGAGCCGTACGAGTTCGAATGGCAGCTCTCCCGGACGGAGTTCGAGCGCACCGAGAACGAGCGCACCCACTTCGCGACGCTCGCCGTCGGGCTGGACCCCACCGACGGCCACCGCCCCTACCTCGCCTACCAGTCGTACTACCACCGGGGGCAGGCGAGCGGGCTCGGCCTGGAGGTGATCTGCGAGGACCCCCCGGTCGACCGCCTCCGCGCCCAGGCCCACGCCCTCCTCACCGACCTCCCCGGCCCCCCGCCCGCCCGGCCGCAGCCCCCCTCACCCGGCTGAGCGCACCGCCCTCCCCAGTCCCCCCACCGGGTCACGGGATCACGGGATCACGGGATCAGCGGATCACGCCGTCCGCCGCAGCAGCGCCAGGTACATCGCGTCCGTCCCGTGCAGGTGCGGCCAGAGCTGCACGTCCGGCCCGTCCCCGAGCGCGGGGACGCCGGGCAGCAGCGGGCGCGCGTCGATCCACTCGACCCGGCCGCCCTCGGCCCGCAGCACGTCGTCCACGACGGCCCGGGTCTCCGCGAGGTGCGGCGAGCAGGTCGCGTACCCGACGACCCCGCCGACCCGGGTGGCGTCGATCGCCGAGCGCAGCAGGTCCCGCTGGAGCGGGCCGAAGGCCGCGACGTCGGCGGGGCGGCGGCGCCAGCGCGCCTCGGGGCGGCGGCGCAGGGCGCCCAGGCCGGAGCACGGCACGTCGACCAGCACCCGGTCGAAGCCGCCGGAGCGCCAGGCCGGGCGGGTGCCGTCCGCGGTGATCACCGTGTACGGGCCGGGGTTGCCCTCCAGCGCCCGGGCGACCAGCCGCGCGCGGTGCGGCTGCTTCTCGCTCGCGACCAGCCCGGCGCCGCGTTCGGCGGCCAGCGCCGCGAGCAGCGCGGCCTTGCCGCCGGGGCCGGCGCAGCCGTCCAGCCAGAGCCGGTCCGGGCCGTCCAGCGGGGCGTTGGCCAGGGCGAGGGCGACCAGCTGGCTGCCTTCGTCCTGGACGCCCGCCCGGTTGTCCCGGACGGCCTCCAGCGAGCCCGGGTCGCCGCCTTCGGCGAGCCGCAGCGCGAACGGGGACCAGCGGCCGGGCTCGGCCTCGGGCAGCACGTCGGCGAGTTCGCCGATGTCGACCCGGCCGGGGCGGGCGACGAGGGTCACCTCGGGCCGGGCGTTGTCGGCGCGCAGCAGGTCCTCCAGGGCGCTGCGCCCGGAGGCGTCGGGCTGCCAGCGGCCGAGCGAGTCCCAGAGCGCGGAGACGACCCAGCGCGGGTGCGAGTGGACGACGGCGAGGTGGTCCTCGGCGTCCTTCTCGTACGGCGGGGCGACCTTCTCGATCCAGGCGTCCAGGTCGTGGGCGCTGATCCGGCGCAGGACGGCGTTGACGAACTTGGCCTTGCCGTCGCCGAGCACCACCCGGGCCAGCTCGACGGTGGCCGAGACCGCCGCGTGGCTGGGGATGCGGGTGGTGAGCAGCTGGTGGGCGCCGAGCGAGAGCACGTCCAGGACCGGCGGGTCGACCTTGCTGAGCGGCCGGTCGATGCAGGCGGCGATGATCGCGTCGTAGGTGCCCTGCAGGCGCAGGGTGCCGTAGACGAGTTCGGTGGCGAGGGCGGCGTCGCGCCGGTCCATGCCCTTCTGCTCGGCTTCGCGGAGCAGCGACGGCAGGATCAGGTTGGCGTACGCGTCGCGCTCGTCGACGGCGCGCAGCGCGCGGAACGCGACGATCCGGGCCGGGTCCTTCTTCGGGCGGCGGTGCGGGCGGGGGGCGCGCTGGGCGCTGGGGGTGGTCACAGGGTGCCTCAAGGTGCTGCGGTGGTTATCGGTGGCTATCAGACGATTATCAGTGGTTATCAGACGAACAGTAACGCTAAACCTGAGCCTCAGCCCTCGGAGCCGAAGCGCTCCCCGGACTCCAGCCGCGCCCCGCGCGCCCAGTCCGCCGCCCGCATCTCCTTCTTCCCCTGCGGGCGGACCTCGCCGAGTTCGACCTCGTGGCTGCCCGTCCCGACCCGCACGCTGTTCTTGCCGACCACGGCCAGCTCCCCGGGCGCCAGGGCGGACGAGTCGGTCAGCAGCTTCACCGGCCCGGTGATCTTCAGCCGCTCGCCGCGGAACTCCGTCCAGGCGCCGGGCGCCGGGGCGCAGCCGCGCACCACACGGTCGATCCGCAGGGCGGGGTGGCTCCACTCGATGCGCGCGTCCTCGACGGTGATCTTCGGGGCGAGCGTGACGCCCTCGGCCGGCTGCGGGAGGGCGTGCAGGGAGCCGTCCTCGATGCCGTCCATGGTGGCGGTGAGCAGTCGCGCGCCGGACACCGAGAGGCGGGTGAGCAGTTCGCCGCTGGTGTCGGTCGGGCGGATCTCCTCGGTGATCACGCCGTAGACCGGACCGGAGTCCAGGCCCTGCTCGATCAGGAAGGTGGCCGCGCCGGTGACCTCGTCGCCGGCCAGCACCGCGTGCTGGACGGGGGCCGCGCCGCGCCAGGCGGGCAGCAGCGAGAAGTGCAGGTTGACCCAGCCGTGCTTGGGGATCTCCAGCGTGCCGGGGCGCAGCAGCGCGCCGTAGGCGACCACCGGGCAGCAGTCGGGGGCGAGTTCGGTGAGCCGGGCGACGAACTCCGGGTCGCTGGGCTTCGCCGGCTTGAGGACCTCGATCCCGGCCTCCTCGGCGCGCTGGGCGACGGGGCTGGCGACCAGCTTGCGCCCTCGCCCGGCGGGGGCGTCGGGGCGGGTGACCACCGCGACGACCTCGTGCCGGTCGGAGGCGAGCAGGGCGTCCAGGGCGGGAACGGCGACCTCGGGGGTGCCGGCGAAGACGAGACGCATCAAGTGCCTTTCTGCAAGAAGACGTTGGAGATCAGAGGGTTCAGCGCCAGAGGGTTCGGCGCCAGAGGGTTCAGCGCGCGGCGCCGAACGTGCTGTGCGGGGAGACCTTGACGACCGGCGCGGGCGCGCCGCCCCAGTCGGTGTCGCGGATCGCCTTCAGCGCGGCCTTGCGCTGCTCGCGGTCGAGCCGGTCGATGAAGATGATGCCGTCGAGGTGGTCGGTCTCGTGCTGGATGCAACGGGCGAGCAGCTGGGTGCCCTCCAGGGTGACCGGATCGCCGTACATGGTGAAGCCCTTGGCGACCACGCCGTAGGCGCGCTTGGTGTCGTAGCGCAGGCCGGGCAGCGAGAGGCAGCCCTCGGGGCCGTCCTGCTCCTCCTCGGTCAGCGACAGGTCCGGGTTGATCAGGTGCCCGGTGACACCGTCCACGTGATAGGTGAACACCCGTAGGGAGACGCCGAGTTGGGGCGCGGCGAGGCCTGCACCAGGGGCGTTGAGCATGGTTTCGGTGAGGTCGCCGACCAGGGTGCGCAGTTCCTTGTCGAACGTGGTCACCGGCTGGGCGGTGGCCCGCAGGACGGGGTCTCCGAAGAGCCGGATCGGCTGGATCGCCATGGGGTACGGGCTCCTGTCCGTCGAGGGTGCGGGGTTGCGGGCAACTACGGGTTCCCGGCAAGTCTATGCAACGCACCCGGCCCGCCGCCCATGCCCTCACACCGCCCCTCACACCGCCCCTCGCACCACCCTTCGCGCGGCCCCGAACGCCCCTCCCCCACCCCGGCACCGGCTTCTGGCATATCCCGAGTCTGCCCGGCGGCGTTACCCCGGCCCCCGCTTCGGCGTTGGTCAAGTGAGATTGACCGGGGCCGGGCGCACGGGACACCGCGCCCCGGCCGAGCTGAACCGTACGGAAGGTGGCACGTAGGCCATGGCCGAGCAGATCAACCACGACGCCCGGGCGCGGGCAAGCCTGCACCTGCTGGTGCGGGACATCGAGCGGGTGAGGCGGCAGGTCGACGCGCTGCGGACGCTCACCGCCCAGTTGGGCAACGTCTACCGTCCGCGCCGGCCCAGCACGTCGGCCGGCTTCGTGGTGTACGGACGGGCGCCCGCGCCGACCGTGCGCCTGGCGCAGGAGCTGAGGGAGAGCGTGGAGACCCTGGTCGCGGCGGCGGTCGAGTTCGACCGGGCGCTGGGCTTCTCCTGGGACTCGGTGGGCTCGGCCCTCGGGGTCACCAAGCAGGCCGTGCACCGCCGGTACGGGATGCGCCGCCCGACCAGCGAACTCCTCGCCGCCAGCGGTGCCGTCCCGGGCCAGGGCCGCCCGGACCGCTCGGAGGAGCTGCCCGCCGTGCCGTCCGGCGGCCTGGCGGCGACCGTCCCGGCGGCCCGCCAGGGCGGCCTGGACCGCAGCAGCCTCGACCGCAACGCCCTGGAGCGCAACACCCTCGACCGCAGCAACCTCGACCGCACCGCACCGGAGCGCGGCAACCTCGACCGCCCCCCGGTCGACCGCACCACCCCCGAGCGCACCCCGATCGACCGCACCCCGATCGACCGCACCGGCATCCCGCTGCGCGGCTGACGCCGCCGTCCGACCAGCGCCATCCGGGGCGGGGTGGCCACTCACCCCGCCCCCGCCGGCCTCACCCGATGTCGGTCGGATCCACCCGCACCCGTACCGCCTCCGGCGTCCGCAGCGCGATCCGCGCGATCTGCGCCGCCTTGAGGGCCGCCGCCAGCGCCGCCCCCTGCCCGGGCGGCACCCGCAGCAGCGCGCGCTCCTGTTCCTCCCCGCGCAGGGCCGGGGCCGGTACCGGCCCGAGCACGTCCGCCTCCGAGGGCAGCCGGATCAGCCCCAGCAGGTCGGCCACGGCCGCCGGGCTGCCGCTGACCGACGCCATCCGCGACACCGGCGGGAAGTGCAGCTGCGCCCGCTCGTCGCGTTCCAGCCCGGCGTGGCCCAGCGGGTCCCAGCGGACCAGGGCCTGCACCGGCCGCGCCGACGGCTCGGCGACCACGACCACCGAGCCGCCCTCCTCGGCGGACCGGACCAGCGCGGCGGCCGCCAGCCAGAGCCGCAGCGTCTCCTCCCCGGCCCGCAGGTCGGGCCGGCCGAGCAGCGCCCAGCCGTCCAGCAGCAGCGCGGCCCCGTACCCGGTGCCGCCGTCCACCACCGGCTCCGCACCGGGCGTGGAGATCACCAGCGACGGCTCGTCCGGGACGGTGGCCAGCACCGCGTCCCGTCCGGAGGTGCGCACCGGGATCCGCGGGAACGCCTTGCCCAGTTCCTCCGCCGTGCGCCGGGCGCCGACCACCTGGGCGCGCAGCCGGAACGAGCCGCACTCGGGGCAGTGCCAGTCCGTCTCCGCCTCCCCGCACCAGCCGCAGTTCAGCGCGGCGTCGGCCGCGGGCGCCTCCAGCGGGCCCTCGCACCGCCGGCACCGGGCGGGGGTGCGGCAGCGCGCGCAGGACAGCCGGGGCACGTAGCCGCGCCGGGGCACCTGGATGAGCACCGGGTGCCCGGCGGCCAGCGACTCCCGGGCGGCCTCCCAGGCCACCGAGGGCAGCCGGGCGGACTGGGCGGCGCTGTCGCGGTGCTGGTCCTGGTCGGTGACGGTCCGCACCCGCGGCGCGATCCGGCGCACGGTCTCCCGGTCGGCGGTCAGCGGTCGGGCCCACCCGGTGCTGACCAGCTGCGCGCCCTCCACCGTGACGGCGTGGCCGCCGAGCAGCACGGCCGCGCCCTCTTCGGCGGCGCGCAGCAGCGCGACCTCGCGCACGTGCGGGTGCGGGGCGCGCGGGTCGCTGTGGCTGTTGTCGCCGTCGGACCAGACGACGACCAGCCCGAGGTCGCGCACCGGCGCGAACATGGTGGCGCGGGTGCCGATCACGGCGTGCACCGAGCCGCGGCTCACCGCCAGCCAGCGCCGGTAGCGCTCGCGCGGGCCGAGGTCGGCCTCCAGGGCCACGTGCCGGCCCGCGCCGAGCAATTCGGTGAGCGCCTGGTCGACCCGGGCGACCGACCGCCCCTCGGGCAGCACGACGAGCGCGCCGCGCCCGCCCGCCAGCGTGGCGGCGACGGCGCGCGCGATCTCGTACGGCCAGCCGGGGCCGGGCAGCGCCGCCCAGACGGCGCGCGGCGCGCCGCCGTCGGCCAGCGCGGCGAGGAAGTCGGGCCCGGCCGGGTAGCGCTGCCAGCCCCCGGGGGCGGGGGCCGGGGGGCGCGGGAGCGCCGGCGGCGAGGGCTCGGCCTCGGCCTTGGCGTGCCGGGGCGGGACGGCCAGTTGGAGGACGTCGGCGAGGGTGCCGGCGTAGCGGTCGGCGACGGTCCGGCAGAGCCGGAGCAGTTGGGGGGTGAGCACGGGCTCGGGTGAGAGCACCTGGGCGAGCGGGGCGAGCGGGCCGGGGAAGTCGCTCTTCTCCAGCCTGGCGACGATGAATCCGTCGTGCAGTTCCCCGCCCTCGCGCTGGCCCTTCACCACGCGCGCGCCGAAGCGCACCCGCACCCGGGCGCCCGGGCGGGCCTCCTCGGCCATCGCGGCCGGCACCTCGTAGTCGAAGAACTTGTCGATGGTGAGCACGCCCTTGTCCACCACGACCCGGGCCACCGGCAGGTGCTCGGCCCGCTTGGCGCCGCGCCACGTCCGGGGCTTGGCCCGCTTGACCGTCTCCCGGATGAACGCCAGCTGCTCCGGCTCGGCCCCGTTCTCCGTGTTCTCCGTCTCCCCTGTGCTGCTCATCGCTCCCAGTACTACCAGGTCACACCGACAGAACGCACAGAAGCGGCGCCCACCCCGCCCGGGGGTAGGCGCCGCTTCCGGACGATCAGGCCGTTCAGTCCTTCACGGCCGCCTTCAGCTGCTCCACGCGGTCGGTGCGCTCCCAGGTGAAGTCGGGCAGCTCACGGCCGAAGTGGCCGTACGCCGCGGTCTGGGAGTAGATCGGGCGCAGCAGGTCCAGGTCGCGGATGATCGCGGCCGGGCGCAGGTCGAAGACGTCGGTGACGGCCTTCTGGATGGACAGCACCGGCACGGTCTCGGTGCCGAAGGTCTCGACGAACAGGCCCACGGGCTCGGCCTTGCCGATCGCGTACGCGACCTGCACCTCGGCGCGGCGGGCGAGGCCGGCGGCGACGATGTTCTTCGCCACCCAGCGCATCGCGTACGCGGCCGAGCGGTCGACCTTGGACGGGTCCTTGCCGGAGAAGGCGCCGCCACCGTGGCGGGCCATGCCGCCGTAGGTGTCGATGATGATCTTGCGGCCGGTGAGGCCGGCGTCGCCCATCGGGCCGCCGATCTCGAAGCGGCCGGTCGGGTTCACCAGCAGGCGGTAGCCCTCGGTGACCAGCTTGATGCCCTGGTCGGCGAGCGCCTTCAGCTCGGGCTCGACCACGAACTCGCGGATGTCGGGGGTGAGCAGCGACTCCAGGTCGATGTCACTGGCGTGCTGGGTGGAGACCACCACGGTGTCGAGGCGGACGGCCTTGTCGCCGTCGTACTCGATGGTGACCTGGGTCTTGCCGTCGGGGCGCAGGTACGGGATGGTCCCGTTCTTGCGGACCTCGGTCAGGCGGCGCGAGAGGCGGTGCGCGATGGTGATCGGCAGCGGCATCAGCTCGGGCGTCTCGTCGGACGCGTAGCCGAACATCAGGCCCTGGTCGCCGGCGCCCTGCTTGTCCAGGTCGTCCTCGTCGCCCTCGACCCGAGCCTCGTACGCGGTGTCGACGCCCTGAGCGATGTCGGGCGACTGCGCGCCGATGGACACCGACACGCCGCAGGAGGCGCCGTCGAAGCCCTTCTTGGAGCTGTCGTAGCCGATCTCCAGGATCTTGTCCCGGACGAGCTGGGCGATCGGCGCGTACGCCTTGGTGGTCACCTCGCCGGCCACGTGCACCTGGCCGGTGGTGATGAGCGTCTCCACGGCGACCCGGGAGGTCGGGTCCTCTCGCAGGAGAGCGTCAAGGATGGTGTCGCTGATCTGGTCAGCGATCTTGTCGGGGTGTCCCTCGGTGACGGACTCCGAGGTGAACAGGCGGCGAGACACAGCGCTCCCTGGGGTTGCAGCGGCTGCTGACTGAAGGCCCCCGGCGAACCGAGGACATCCGGAAAGACTTGATTCCTGGAGTCTAACGGGATGCCTCCGCCGAACGTCACCCGCTTCCGGAAATCTCGACCGATCTCCAGCAGGGCTTGATCAGTCGCCGACCGTTTCCAGCCGCTTGACGACCAGGTCCCAGACCACGTCCGCCAACGCCTCCTTCGGACCCACCGGAACGGCCGTCTCACTGCCGTCCGAGCCCAGCACCACGGCCTCGTTGACGTCCGTCCCGAAGGCCTTGCCGTTGCCCACCTCGTTGACGACCAGCAGGTCGCAGCCCTTGCGGGCGAGCTTGGCGCGGCCGTTGGCGAGCACGTCGTCGGTCTCCGCCGCGAAACCCACCACGAGTTGGCCCGAACGGGCGCGGTGCGCCGCCAGCTCGGCCAGGACGTCGGGGTTGCGGACGAGGGCGACCGGCGCCGGCTCGACGCCCTCGACCTTCTTGATCTTGCCGCTGGCGTACTCGGCGGGCCGGAAGTCCGCCACGGCCGCGGCCATGACCACGGCGTCGGCCGACGCGGCCGCCTTCAGGGCCGCCTCGCGCAGCTCCAGCGCGGTAGAGACGTGCACCACGTCGACCCCGGCCGGGTCGGCGAGCTCCGCGTTGGCCGAGACCAACGTCACGCGCGCCCCACGGGCCGCGGCCGTCACGGCCAGCGCGTAGCCCTGCTTGCCGGAGGAGCGGTTGCCCAGGAACCGCACCGGGTCCAGCGGCTCGCGGGTGCCGCCGGCCGAGACCACCACGTGCCGGCCCGCCAGGTCGGTCGGGGCGGCCCCGCCCCGGCGCAGCACGGCCCGGCAGGCGTCGAAGATCGCGGACGGCTCGGGCAGCCGCCCCTTGCCGGTGTCCTTGCCGGTGAGCCGCCCGACGGCCGGCTCCAGCACGATCACGCCGCGGCGGCGCAGCGTGGCGACGTTGTCCCGGGTGGCGGGGTGCTCCCACATCTCGGTGTGCATGGCGGGCGCCAGGACGACCGGACAGCGGGCGGTGAGCAGGGTGTTGGTGAGCAGGTCGTCGGCGAGGCCGTGGGCGGCCTTGGCGATCAGGTCGGCGGTGGCGGGGGCGACCACGACCAGGTCGGCCTGCTGGCCGATCCGCACGTGCGGCACCTCGTGCACGCGCTCCCAGGTCTCGGTGGCGGCCGGGCGGCCGGAGAGCGCGGCCCAGGTGGCCTCGCCGACGAAGTGCAGCGCGGCCTCGGTGGGCACCACGGTGACCTGGTGGCCGGACTCGGTGAACCGGCGGAGCAGCTCGCACGCCTTGTAGGCGGCGATGCCGCCGCTGACGCCGAGGGCGACGCGCGGCGCGTCCGCCGACCCGCTCCGGTCCGAAGTCGCGCTCATACTCCCGCTCTCCTCCACTCCTGGGACGTGCACACCCTACGGCCCCTCAGCCGCCGCGCGCACCGTGGTCGATCCCACAGCCCCCGGGAATGCCGAAGGGCCCGGCGGAAACGATTCCGCCGGGCCCTTCCACAAGAAACTTCGGAGCACCGCCTCAGGCGGCTTCGATCGCCTCGGCGGTCAGCATGCCCGCGTTGATCTCGCGCAGCGCGATCGACAGCGGCTTCTCGTGCACGTGGGTGTCGACCAGCGGGCCGACGTACTCGAGCAGGCCCTCACCGAGCTGGGAGTAGTACGCGTTGATCTGACGCGCGCGCTTGGCGGCGTAGATCACGAGGCTGTACTTGGAGTCGGTGGCCTCAAGCAGCTCGTCGATCGGCGGGTTGATGATGCCCTCGGGCGCGGTCATGGAAGAGGACACGCGAAAACCTTCCGAAAGGGTGGAAAAGACAGACAGGTCAGGCTACACCGAGCAAGGCTAGCAGTTCGCCCGCTACCTGCTCGACGGAGGTGTTGACAAGGGTCGTGTCGAACTCGGTCTCGGCCGCGAGCTCGACCTTGGCCGCCTCCAGCCGCTTCGCGATCACGTCCTGCGACTCCGTGCCCCGACCGGTCAGCCGACGGACCAGCTCGTCCCAGCTCGGCGGGGCCAGGAAGACCAGCTGCGCCTCGGGCATCGACTCGCGCACCTGGCGGGCGCCCTGGAGGTCGATCTCCAGCAGGACGGGCTCGCCGCGCTCCAGCTTCTCCAGCACCGCCGAGCGCGGGGTGCCGTAGCGGTTGCCGGCGAAGACGGCCCACTCCAGCAGCTCGCCGTTGGCGATCAGCTTGTCGAACTCGTCGTTGTCGACGAAGTGGTACTGGACCCCGTTCTGCTCGCCCGGCCTCGGGTGCCGGGTCGTCGCCGACACCGAGAGCCAGACCTCGGGGTGCTGCTTCCTCATATGAGCGACGACCGTGCTCTTGCCGACCCCCGAAGGGCCGGAGAGCACGGTCAGCCGCGGACGCTCACTCATGCACCGATTATCCCGGATCGCGGACGGTCCCGGGACCACGGGGCACGGTCAGGCGGCACCGCCGCCGAACTCCCGCTCCAGGGAGGCGATCTGGTTCGTACCGAGGCCGCGGACGCGCCGGCTCTCGCTGATGCCGAGGCGTTCCATGATCTGCTTGGCACGGACCTTGCCGACGCCGGGAAGGGACTCCAGCAGTGCGGAGACCTTCATCTTGCCGATGACGTCGTTCTCGGCCTTTCCGGCCTTGATCACCTCGTGCAGGGAGGCGCCGGAGTGCTTGAGCCGGTTCTTGACCTCGGCGCGCTCCCGGCGAGCCTCGGCGGCCTTGGCGAGCGCGGCGGTGCGCTGTTCAGGGGTAAGGGGCGGAAGAGCCACGCCGTTCACCTCAGGGTGTGGAAGGAAGGGATTGAGCTATGACTGGTTTGGATCCCAGGACACCGTCCGCAAGGGGAACCACAGGGCCCTTGACCTGCGGGAGCTACGGGTTTCGCGGCTCGCCGATGACCTATCGCCGGACACTACCCGGATTGCGGCGCCACGTCAGGAAAAGAACACGAAAAGTCCTGGTCAGCCAAGGCCGACCAGGACTTTCCAGGGCAAAATGACCGCGATTGCGAAACTTTGACACCGCCAATGTGACGGCGCTCACGTCAACTTCGGTGGGGTCCGGGGACCCTCGCCGGGCTGCGCACACTGCGCAGGGTCATCGCCCCGCTACGCCGCTCGCGCCCGCGATCGCCGCTACTTCACCGCGTCCGCTACTTCACCGCGTCCGCGTACTCGCCGACGAACCGCTCGGCCGCCGAGCGCAGGGCCGCCACCGACGGACCGTGCTTGAGCACGTCCCGGCTGACGCTCGGCACCACGTTGATCACCGCGGCGCCGAACACCCGCGGCAGGTCGGCCATCGTCGCGCCCTGGGCCCCGATCCCGGGGGCCAGCAGCGGGCCGTTGATGGCCAGTTCCACGCCCGCGTCGGCGAGCGTCGCGCCGACGACCGCGCCGAAGGAGCCCAGCGGGGCGGCGTCGGCGTTCTCCGCCGCCAGCTGCCGCAGCACCGAGGCCGCGACCGACTCGCCGTCCGCGCCGACCGCCCGCTGCACCTCGTGGCCCTCCGGGTTGGAGGTGAGCGCCAGCGCGAACACGCCGCAGCCCTGCGCGCGGGCCAGGTCGAGGGCCGGGCGCAGCGAGCCGAAGCCCAGGTACGGGCTGACCGTGACGGCGTCCGAGAACAGCGGGCTGCCGGGCGACAGGAAGGCCTCCGCGTAGGCGGCCATGGTGGAGCCGATGTCGCCGCGCTTGGCGTCCATCAGGACCAGCGCGCCGGCCGCCCTGGCTTCCTCGACGGACTTCTCCAGCACCGCGACGCCCTTGCTGCCGAAGCGCTCGAAGAAGGCGGCCTGCGGCTTGAGCACGGCCACCCGGTCGGCCAGCGCCTCGACGACGGTGCGGCTGAAGGTCTCCAGGCCGGCGAGGTCGTCGCCGAGCCCCCAGGCGGCGAGCAGGGAGGCGTGCGGGTCGATGCCGACGCAGAGCTGGCCGCGGGTGTCGAGGGCCTGGCGCAGCCGGGCGCCGAACGGGGCGAGGGTCATGTCGTCCTTCCGGAAGGTCGTGGGGAGGCCGCACGGAGGCCGTGCGCGGGTCCTACACGGCTCGCACGGGGCGTCGTACGGAGCCGTGGCGTACGGAGGTTCAGGAGGCGGCCTTGGCGCCGTCGACGGCGCTGCCGACGGCGGCGGCCAGGTCGCGGAAGCCCGCGGCCCGGATCCGGGCGGAGAGGCCCCGGTGGATCCGGCGGCACCAGAACGGGCCCTCGTAGATGAAGGCGCTGTAGCCCTGGACGAGGTCCGCGCCGTGGACGATCCGCTGCCAGACGTCCTCGGCGGTCTCGACGCCGCCGACCGAGACCAGCGTCAGCCGGCCCCCGGTCCGGGCGCGCAGGCGCTGGAGCACCTCCAGGGCGCGGGCCTTGAGCGGGGCGCCGGACAGGCCGCCCATGCCGATCTGCTCGACCCGGGCGGCGTCGGTGCGCAGGCCTTCGCGGCCGATCGTGGTGTTGGTGGCGATGATGCCGTCCAGGCCCAGTTCCAGGGCGAGGTCGGCGACCGCGTCGACGTCCTCGTCGGCCAGGTCGGGGGCGATCTTGACCAGCAGCGGGACGTGGTGCGCGGTGGTGCGGTCGGCGGCCTCGCGGACGGCGGCGAGCAGCGGGCGCAGGTGGTCCACGGCCTGGAGGTTGCGCAGCCCGGGGGTGTTCGGCGAACTGACGTTGACGACCAGGTAGTCGGCGTACTTGGCCAGCCGCTCGGTGGACTTGACGTAGTCGGCGACGGCGTCGGCCTCCTCGACCACCTTGGTCTTGCCGATGTTGACGCCGATCACCGGGGTGGAGCTGGTGTGCGGGCGGGCGGCGAGGCGCGCGGCGACCCGGGCCGAGCCCTGGTTGTTGAAGCCCATCCGGTTGATCAGCGCGCGGTCCTCGACCAGGCGGAACAGCCGGGGCGTCGGGTTGCCCGGCTGGGGCTCGCCGGTGATGGTGCCGATCTCGACGTAGTCGAAGCCGAGCATCGCCAGGCCGTCGATGCCGACGCCGTTCTTGTCGAAGCCGGCCGCCAGGCCGAACGGGCCCGGCAGGTCGAGGCCGAGGGCGGTGGTGTGCAGCGCCCGGTCGCGCGGGGCGAGCACCAGCCGCGCCAGCGTGCGCAGGCCGGGCACCGAGGAGGCGAGCCGGATCCAGAAGAAGGCGAGGTGGTGGGCCTTCTCGGGGTCCATCTTCTTGAAGACGAGGTCGAACAGCAGCTTGTACAAAAACCCAACTCCCGGATCAGGGCCCGGATCTGAGCGTGAGCACCCGGATCAGGGCATGGAAGTGGGGGGCACCCGGCTGGCCTCGGTGCCCCCCACTGCGGTGGTGCTACTTGCGGCCGGCGTTGATCAGCGCGGCGTGCTCCTGGAGCGACATCACCCCGACCTCGTCGCGCAGCAGCGCGTCCATGCCCTGGACGGCCGCGCCCATCGCCTGGACCGTGGTCAGGCAGGGCACGCCGCGGGACACGGCGGCGGTGCGGATCTCGTAGCCGTCGAGGCGCCCGCCGGTGCCGTACGGCGTGTTGATGATGAGGTCGACCTCACCGTCGTGGATCAGCTGGACGATGGTCCGCTCGCCGTTGGGGCCCTCGCCCTCGCTGTGCTTGCGCACCAGCGTGGACGGGATGCCGCCGCGGTGCAGCACCTCGGCGGTGCCGGCGGTGGCGAGCACCTCGAAGCCGAGGCCGACCAGCGCGCGGGCCGGGAAGACCAGGTTGCGCTTGTCGCGGTTGGCGACCGAGACGAAGACCTTGCCCTTGGTCGGCAGCGCGCCGTAGGCGCCGGCCTGGGCCTTGGCGTAGGCCGTGCCGAAGACCTTGTCGATGCCCATGACCTCGCCGGTCGAGCGCATCTCCGGGCCGAGCACGGTGTCCACGCCGCGGCCGTGGATGTCGCGGAAGCGGCTCCACGGCATCACGGCCTCCTTGACCGCGATCGGCGCGTCGGCCGGCAGCGTGCCGCCGTCGCCCTCGGCCGGGAGCAGGCCCTCGGCGCGCAGTTCGGCGATGGTGGCGCCGAGCGAGATCCGGGCGGCGGCCTTGGCCAGCGGCACGGCGGTCGCCTTGGAGGTGAACGGCACGGTGCGGGAGGCGCGCGGGTTGGCCTCCAGCACGTACAGGATGTCCCCGGCCAGCGCGAACTGGATGTTGATCAGGCCGCGGACGCCGACGCCGCGCGCGATGGCCTCGGTGGAGGTGCGCAGGCGCTTGATGTCGTAGCCGCCGAGGGTGATCGGGGGCAGCGCGCAGGCGGAGTCGCCGGAGTGGATGCCGGCCTCCTCGATGTGCTCCATGACGCCGCCGAGGTAGAGCTCGGTGCCGTCGTACAGCGCGTCGACGTCGATCTCCACCGCGTCGTCGAGGAAGCGGTCGATGAGCACCGGGTGCTCGGAGATCAGGCCGGCGTGGCGCTCCAGGTAGGAGGCGAGCGAGGCCTCGTCGTAGACGATCTCCATGCCGCGGCCGCCGAGCACGTACGACGGGCGGGCGAGCACCGGGTAGCCGATCTCGTCGGCGATGGCCTTGGCCTCGGCGAAGGAGAAGGCGGTGCCGTGCTTGGGGGCGGGCAGGCCGGCGTCGCGCAGCACGCGGCCGAAGGCGCCGCGCTCCTCGGCGAGGTCGATCGCCTCGGGCTGGGTGCCGACGATCGGCACGCCGTTGTCCTTGAGCGCCTGGGCCAGGCCGAGCGGGGTCTGGCCGCCGAGCTGGACGATCACGCCGGCCAGCGGGCCGGCCTGCTGCTCGGCGTGGACGATCTCCAGCACGTCCTCCAGGGTGAGCGGCTCGAAGTAGAGCCGGTCGGAGGTGTCGTAGTCGGTGGAGACGGTCTCCGGGTTGCAGTTGACCATCACGGTCTCGTACCCGGCGTCGGCCAGCGCGAAGGAGGCGTGCACGCAGGAGTAGTCGAACTCGATGCCCTGGCCGATGCGGTTCGGGCCGGAGCCGAGGATGATCACGGCCGGCTTGGTGCGCGGGGCGACCTCGTTCTCCTCGTCGTAGGACGAGTAGAAGTACGGGGTCTTGGCGGCGAACTCGGCGGCGCAGGTGTCGACGGTCTTGAACACCGGGCGGATGCCGAGCGCGTGCCGGACCTCGCGGACGACGTCCGGCTTCAGGCCGCGGATCTCGCCGATCTGCTGGTCGGAGAAGCCGTGCCGCTTGGCGTGGCGCAGCAGCTCGGGGGTGAGCTTCGCGGCCTCGGTCAGCTCGGCGGCGATCTCGTCGAGCAGGAAGAGCTGGTCGACGAACCACGGGTCGATCTTGGTGGCCTCGAACACCTCCTCCGGGGTGGCACCGGCCCGGATGGCCTGCATCACGGTGTTGATCCGGCCGTCGGTCGGCACGACCGCCTTGGCCAGCAGCTCGGCCTTGTCGCCGACCGGGCCGGTCCAGGAGAACTGGGAGCCCTTCTTCTCCAGCGAGCGCAGCGCCTTCTGCAGCGCCTCGGGGAAGTTGCGGCCCATGGCCATGGCCTCGCCGACCGACTTCATGGTGGTGGTCAGCGTGGCGTCGGCGCTCGGGAACTTCTCGAACGCGAACCGGGGGACCTTCACCACGACGTAGTCGAGGGCCGGCTCGAAGGAGGCCGGGGTCTGCTCGGTGATGTCGTTGGGGATCTCGTCGAGCGTGTAGCCGACGGCCAGCTTGGCGGCGATCTTGGCGATCGGGAAGCCGGTCGCCTTCGAGGCCAGCGCGGAGGAGCGCGACACCCGCGGGTTCATCTCGATGACGATGACCCGGCCGCTGTCGGGGTTGACGGCGAACTGGATGTTGCAGCCGCCGGTGTCGACGCCGACCTCGCGGATCACGGCGATGCCGATGTCGCGCAGGATCTGGTACTCACGGTCGGTGAGGGTCATCGCCGGGGCGACGGTGATCGAGTCACCGGTGTGCACGCCCATCGGGTCGAAGTTCTCGATGGAGCAGACGACCACGACGTTGTCGTTCTTGTCGCGCATCAGCTCCAGCTCGTACTCCTTCCAGCCGAGGATGGACTCCTCCAGGAGCACCTCGGTGGTCGGCGAGAGGGCCAGGCCCTGGCCGGCGATGCGGCGCAGGTCCTCCTCGTCGTGGGCGAAGCCGGAGCCGGCGCCGCCCATGGTGAAGGAGGGGCGCACGACGACGGGGTAGCCGCCGAGCGTGTCGACGCCGGCCAGCACGTCGTCCATCGAGTGGCAGATGACCGAGCGGGCCGACTCGCCGTGGCCGATCTTGGCGTTGACCGCCTCGACGACGCCCTTGAACAGCTGGCGGTCCTCGCCCTTGTTGATCGCCACCACGTCGGCGCCGATCAGCTCGACGCCGTACTTCTCCAGCGTGCCGGCCGAGTGCAGGGAGATCGCGGTGTTGAGCGCGGTCTGCCCGCCGAGGGTCGGCAGCAGCGCGTCGGGGCGCTCCTTGGCGATGATCCGCTCGACGAACTCCGGGGTGATCGGCTCGACGTAGGTGGCGTCGGCGATCTCCGGGTCGGTCATGATCGTGGCCGGGTTGGAGTTGACCAGCACGACCCGCAGGCCCTCGGCCTTGAGGACGCGGCAGGCCTGCGTGCCCGAGTAGTCGAACTCGGCGGCCTGGCCGATCACGATCGGGCCGGACCCGATCACCAGGACGGACTTGATGTCAGTGCGCTTAGGCACGCTGGCCCTCCATGAGCTTCGCGCTGTGCTTGTCGTCGCCGCGCATGAGCTCGACGAACCGGTCGAAGAGGTAGGCCGCGTCGTGCGGGCCGGCCGCCGCTTCGGGGTGGTACTGCACGCTGAAGGCGGGGACGTCGAGCGCCTGGAGGCCCTCGACCACGTCGTCGTTGAGGCAGACGTGGGAGACCTCGACCCGCCCGAAGGGGGTGTCGCTCACCCGGTCCAGCGGTGCGTTCACGGCGAAGCCGTGGTTGTGCGCGGTCACCTCGACCTTGCCGGTGGTGCGGTCCTGCACCGGCTGGTTGATGCCGCGGTGGCCGTACTTGAGCTTGTAGGTGCCGAAGCCCAGTGCGCGGCCGAGGATCTGGTTGCCGAAGCAGATCCCGAAGAACGGGGTCCCGCGCTCCAGCACGCCCTGCGCGACGGCGACCTGGTGGTCGGCGGTGGCCGGGTCGCCCGGGCCGTTGGAGAAGAACACGCCGTCCGGCTGGACCGCGTAGAGGTCCTCCAGGGTGGAGTTGGCCGGCAGCACGTGCACCTCGATGCCGCGCTCGGCCATCCGCTGCGGGGTCATCCCCTTGATGCCGAGGTCCAGCGCGGCGACGGTGAACTTCTTCTCACCGATCGCGGGCACGACGTACGCCTCGGTGGTGGCCACCTCGGCGCACAGGTCGGCGCCCTTCATCTCGGGCGACTGCTGCACCCGGGCGAGCAGTTCGGCCTGGTCGGTCAGCGCCTCGCCGGAGAAGATGCCGCAGCGCATCGCGCCGCGCTCGCGCAGGTGGCGGGTGAGCGCCCGGGTGTCGATGCCGCTGATGCCGACGACGCCCTGGCGGACGAGCTCCTCGTCCAGCGAGCGGGTGGAGCGCCAGTTGGACGCCACCCGGGCGGGGTCGCGCACGACGTATCCGGCGACCCAGATCCGCTTGGACTCGTCGTCCTCGTCGTTCCAGCCGGTGTTGCCGATCTGCGGGGCGGTCATCACGACCACCTGGCGGTGGTACGACGGGTCGGTGAGGGTCTCCTGGTAGCCGGACATGCCGGTGTTGAAGACTGCCTCGCCGAAGGTCTCGCCGGTCGCGCCGTAGGCCTCGCCGCGGAAGGTCCGGCCGTCCTCCAGGACGAGCACGGCGGGGGTGCGCTCCCGCCGTCGGCGCTGCGTGGTGGGGGCAGGTGCGGTCATTGAGCGGCCTCTTCCGTCTTCGTCTTCGTACGTGTTGCGAGTTGGGCGATCGCCTCGACCCAGGCGGCGTGCTCGTCGGGGTGGTCGGCCCGGAAGCCCGAGTCCAGCTCGGTGCCCTCGTGCGTCCAGCTGACGACGAGCAGCCCGGCCGGGACGACCTTGCCGGCGATCCCGGAGTCCGTGCGGGCACCGGTCAGGTGCCCGGCCGGGATCCAGAGGTCGACGTCACCGGGGCGCCGCACCAGCAGGCCGTTCTCGCCGAGGGTGAGGTCGGCGCGGCTGCGGGTGCCCAGGCCGTGCGCGACGACCCGGTCGAGCCAGTTCCCGGCGGTGGTGGAGCCGTGGTACCGCCCGCTGGTCTCCAGGATGGTCCGCCCGGCGCCGGCCGGCACGGCGGGCAGCGGCGGGATGCCGGACTGGAGGGTGCGCCGCCAGTTCCAGCCCTGCCGCATCAGCCAGTAGACGAGCCCGATGACGATCAGCAGGCCGACGGCCCAGCCGATGTACCCGGGCCAGTTGGTGACCTTGGCCTGCTCCTGGGCGAGCGCGGCCGGGCCGGTCACGCCGCCCCGCCCTGCTCGGCCAGCTCGCCGGCCAGCACGGTGGCGCGCCCGCGCAGGAAGGTGGCGTGCACCCGTCCGGGCAGGTCAAGGCCCTTGTAGGGGGTGTTGCGGCTGCGGGTGGCGAAGCTGTCCGGGTTCACGGCACCACGGTACGCGGGATCGAACAGCACCAGGTTGGCCGGCTCACCGACCGAGACGGGACGGCCCTGTCCGGCGAGACGGCCGATCCGGGCCGGGCGGTGCGACATCCGGTCGGCGACGCCCTCCCAGTTCAGCAGGCCGGTGTCCACCATGGTCTGCTGCACGACCGACAGCGCGGTCTCCAGGCCGACCATGCCCATCGCGGCGACGGCCCACTCGCAGTCCTTGTCCTCGTCCGGGTGCGGCGCGTGGTCGGTGGCGACGGCGTCGATGGTGCCGTCCGCGAGCGCCTTGCGCAGTGCCTGGACGTCCTCGGCGGTGCGCAGCGGCGGGTTGACCTTGTAGACCGGGTCGTAGGAGCGGACCAGCTCGTCGGTGAGCAGCAGGTGGTGCGGGGTGACCTCGGCGGTGACGTCCCAGCCCTTGGCCTTGGCCCAGCGGATGATCTCGACCGAGCCGGCGGTGGAGACGTGGCAGACGTGCAGCCGGGAGCCGACGTGCGCGGCGAGCAGCACGTCCCGCGCGATGATCGACTCCTCGGCGACGGCCGGCCAGCCGCCGAGCCCGAGCTCGCCGGAGACCTGGCCCTCGTTCATCTGGGCGCCCTCGGTGAGCCGCGGCTCCTGGGCGTGCTGGGCGACGACGCCGTCGAAGGCCTTGACGTACTCCAGGGCGCGGCGCATCAGCACCGCGTCGTCCACGCACTTGCCGTCGTCGGAGAAGACCCGCACGTTCGCGGCGGACTCGTGCATCGCGCCCAGCTCGGCGAGCTTGTTGCCCTCCAGGCCGACGGTGACGGCGCCGACCGGCTGCACGTCGCAGTAGCCGGCCTCCTGGCCGAGTCGCCAGACCTGCTCGACCACGCCGGCGGTGTCGGCCACCGGGGTGGTGTTGGCCATCGCGTGCACGGCGGTGAAGCCGCCCATCGCGGCGGCCCGGGTGCCGGTGAGCACGGTCTCGGCGTCCTCGCGGCCGGGCTCGCGCAGGTGGGTGTGCAGGTCGACGAGACCGGGCAGCACGATCAGGCCGCCGGCGTCGATCTCGATGTCCGCCTCGACCGCCAGGTCGGTGCCGATCTCCTTGATCACACCGTCGGCGAGGTGGAGGTCCTGCGGGGCACCGCCGAGGATCTGGGCGTTGCGGATCAGGTAGGTGGTCACTGAGCGGTCTCCACGGAGTCGGTGCGGGCGTCGTTGAGGGTGGCTCCCCCGAGCAGCAGGTACAGGACGGCCATCCGGACCGACACGCCGTTGGCGACCTGCTCGACCACGGTGCAGCGCGGCGAGTCGGCGACCTCGGCGGTGATCTCCATGCCGCGCACCATCGGGCCGGGGTGCATCACGATGGCGTGCTCGGGCAGCTGGGACATCCGGGTGCCGTTCAGGCCGTAGCGGCGGCTGTACTCGCGCTCGGTCGGGAAGAACGCGGCGTTCATCCGCTCGCGCTGCACCCGCAGCATCATCACCGCGTCCGTCTTGGGGAGCACGCGGTCCAGGTCGTAGCTGACCTCGCAGGGCCAGTTCTGAATGCCGATCGGCAGCAGCGTCGGCGGGGCGACGAAGGTGACCTGGGCACCGAGGGTGGTCAGCAGGTGCACGTTGGACCGGGCGACCCGGCTGTGCAGGATGTCGCCGACGATGGTCACCCGGCGCCCGGCGAGGTCGTTGCCCAGCCCGGCGTTGAGGTGGCGGCGCATGGTGAAGGCGTCGAGCAGCGCCTGGGTGGGGTGCTCGTGGGTGCCGTCACCGGCGTTGATCACGCTGCCGTGCAGCCAGTCGGACTGGGCGAGGCGGGCCGGCGCGCCCGAGGCGTGGTGCCGGACGACGACCGCGTCGGCGCCCATCGCCTGGAGGGTGAGCGCGGTGTCCTTGAGGCTCTCGCCCTTGGAGACCGAGGAGCCCTTGGCGGAGAAGTTGATGACGTCGGCGGAGAGCCGCTTCTCGGCGACCTCGAAGGAGGTCTTGGTGCGGGTCGAGTCCTCGAAGAAGAGGTTGACGACGGTCCGGCCGCGCAGCGTGGGCAGCTTCTTGACGGCCCGTCCGGAGAGCTGGGCCAGCTCCTCGGCGGTGTCCAGGATCAGCAGCGCGTCGTCGCGGGTGAGGTCGGCGGCGGAGACGAGGTGGCGCTTCACGCGGGCTACTCCGGGAGGTGCGGTTCGGACGGCTGGGAGGCCAGGGCCTGCGAACCCTGTTCATCGCGCGCGGAGCGCGACGCATCGGTGTAGGCGCGGTCGCCGACCAGCACGGCGTCCACGCCGTCGCTGTCGGACAGGCGCACCTGCACGGCCTCGCGCAGCGAGGTGGGGAGGTTCTTGCCCACGTAGTCGGCCCGGATCGGCAGCTCGCGGTGGCCGCGGTCGACCAGGACGGCGAGCTGGACGGCGCGCGGGCGGCCGATGTCGTTCAGCGCGTCGAGCGCGGCCCGGATGGTGCGGCCGGAGAAGAGCACGTCGTCGACGAGGATGACGAGCTTGCCGTCGATGCCGCCGGACGGGATCTCGGTGTGCTCCAGGGCGCGGGCGGGCTTGAGCCGCAGGTCGTCCCGGTACATGGTGATGTCCAGGGCACCCAGCGGGATCTCGCGCCCGGTGATCTGGGCCAGCCGGCCGTGCAGGCGGCGGGCGAGGTGGACGCCCCTGGTGTGGATGCCGAGCAGCACGACGTCCTCGGCGCCCTTGGCGCGCTCGACGATCTCGTGCGCTATCCGGGTGACGACCCGGGCGATGTCCGTGCCGTCCAGCACCTGGTGCGGCGGTCGCGGCGTCGAATCTTGGTGTGTGGTCATGCCGAAGCGGACCTCCTTCCCCGCCTCACTGGACGGGCCTTAAAGGATGTCTGGGACTGCCCCCGCCGACCTGGCGCGGGCTTCGAGCCATCCTAGCAGCGGGCCGGGAGGCAACCGGACACGCACCATTCCGCTTCGCCGGGTTCACGCCCCGGACGCGCCGCGGATGCGGGCCATTCGCACGACTGCCCCATTCGGCTTGACGCAGCTACCTTACTCTACGTAACCTCACAGTGAGTTACGAGACGGACGTCGAACCCACCGGTAACGGCGTCGACCATCGTCCGTGACCCACCACTGAACGCGAAGCAATCTCGTCCGGGGAGATCAATGTCCAGCGACTACGCGAAGCAACTCGGGGGCAAGCTCCGAGCGATCCGCACTCAGCAGGGTCTCTCCCTGCACGGTGTCGAGGAGAAGTCCCAGGGGCGCTGGAAGGCAGTCGTCGTCGGCTCGTACGAGCGCGGCGACCGTGCGGTCACCGTGCAGCGGCTGGCCGAGCTGGCGGAGTTCTACGGCGTCCCGGTGCAGGAGCTGCTGCCCGGCGGCACCCCCGGCGGCGCGGCCGAGCCGCCGCCGCGCCTGGTGCTCGACCTGGAGAGACTGACCCAGGTCCCGTCCGAGAAGGCCGGCCCGCTGCAGCGCTACGCGGCGACGATCCAGAGCCAGCGCGGCGACTACAACGGCAAGGTGCTGTCGATCCGCCAGGACGACCTGCGCACCCTGGCGGTCATCTACGACCAGTCGCCGTCGATCCTCACCGAGCAGTTGATCTCCTGGGGCGTGCTGAACCCCGACGCGCGCCGTGCGGTGCGCGAGGAGGAGGCGAGCTGACGCTCGCCGCACCGGCTCCCGTCGGCTCGGTCCGCGGTCCGGGCCACGCCCCGGGCCTTGCAGAAACGTCACGGCGCGGCACCCCGCATCCCGGGGGCCGCGCCGTCGCGCGTCCACGGCCGGCTCAGCAGACCGTCCCCAGGCTGTAGCCGGGCTGCGCCGCCACGCCGTCCAGCCGCACCGGCCCGGCAGCCGGCGCCCAGTCCTGCCCGCCGCTCGACCAGGCCCAGGAGGCCGGCAGGAAGTGCTCGTCAGCGGCTGCGCCACGGGCGCCGCCCGCCGCCACCGAGCCCTGCGAGCCGTGCAGCACCGCCACCCCCGGCAGCTCCAGCGCCAATCCGGCGCACAGCACCGCGCAGACCAGCTCCAGGTCCTCGTCGTTGATCCGGACCACGCCGTCCTCCCACTGCAGCACCCGGGCCGCCGCGGTCAGCCGCCCGCCCGGCGCGTCCACCCGCAACCGCAGCTCGTACACCCCGGCGCCCGCGCCGACCAGCATCCGGCGGAACACCTCGGCGCCGCGCTGACGGGCGGCGCGCACCCAGCGGGCGTGCTCCTCGTCGACCTCGCCCGCGGCCCCGGACAGGCCGCCGTCCAGCAGCAGGTCGGCGTGGCAGAGCGTCAGCCCGTTCTCCCGGGCCCGGACCAGGCGCGGCACGAAGTCCCCGGCCAGTTCCTCGCCCTGATAGGCCAGCAGCTGGGTCTGCAACGGCGGATTGACCAGGTAGCGGTCGCGGGCGAGCGGCTCGGCCGGGTCCAGCCCGTGCAGCACGCAGAACTCCGCGAAGTCCTGCGGGTGGAACATCCGGGCCCGCACGGTGTCGAAGCGCTCCAGGGCGTCGGCCAGCAGCTCGGCGGTCTCGGCCAGGTAGTGCTCGTGGTCGGCGGCGTTCGACAGCCCCCAGGCGCGGGCCCGGGCGAAGTCGGCCGCGCTGGTCAGGACCCCGATGACGAACGCCTGCTCGGCCCCCTCGACCCGCCGCCGCTGGTGCGGCGCCCGCACCGTGGGTCGCGGGCCGCCGGCGGTGCAGTCGGAGTTGCGGCGGGCGCGGCCACTGTGGCTCATCGATGGCTCCTGGCGTCGGCGGGTGACGGTCAGCGGCCGGCTCGCCGCTGACCGTCTATCTCCCCATCCGCGCGCGCCGCACACGTACGGCGTGTCACAGGAATGTAACCGACGGTAAGACGATGTGATTCACGCCTTCCGCGGCACCCGGGCCAGCTGGCGGGACTGCGCGACCAGGCGGCCGGACTCGTCCCAGACCTCGGCGTCCTCCTCGAAGTACCCGCCGGCCACGTTGCGGGTGGCGTGGGTGACCCGCAGCCAGCCCGGGACCGGCCTGGCCCGCAGGTGGACGGTCAGTTCGACGGTCGGGGCCCAGCCGGGCATGCCCAGGTCGAAGGTCACCGGCGGCAGCGCGTCGGCGACCAGCAGGAGCAGCAGCGGGTCGGGGTCGCGGCCGTCGGCGAGCCGGAACCAGCCCTGGATCCGCCCGTTGCCAGACGGCTGCCCGAGCGCCCAGCCGATGGTGGCCGGGTCCAGCCGCAGGTCGAAGCGCTCCAGCAGTTCGGCCTGGGCGATTAGCTCCCGGGGCGCGTGCTCGACGCCGATGCACTGGTCCGGCGGCGGCAGCTGCGGCGGCTGGGCGCTGGTACGCACCTCGCCGTCGGCGGTGGAGAGGTCGCCGTGGCTGGCGACCACCCGCAGCCGCTCCACGCCGTCCTGACTGAGCGAGGCGGTGCCGGTGGAGAGCCCGCGGCCGGTGCGCAGCACCTCCGTGCGGACGGTGGCCGGGCCGGGTGTGGAGGCGGACAGGTAGTAACCACTGATCGACACCGGATCGGGGTGGTCGCCGTGCTCCAGCGACAGCGCGTGTCCGGCGACGGCGAGCAGCAGCCCGCCGTTGACCCCGCCGCCGATCTGCCAGCCGGCACCGAGTTCGGCCTCGTAGCGGCCGGGCTCGTCAGGGTGCCGGGTCAGGGCGATGCCCTGGTCGAACTCGCTGCGGGTCGCGGTGGTCATGGGGGGTGGCCTGCCCTTCACTGCGGTTTCCGAACGCCAAGTTACTGGCGAGTAGGGCACCACCTTACGCCGCCCGGGTGAAACGCGCGACGGCCGCCGGACCCGGAATCCGGGTCCAGCGGCCGTTCTGCGGGTTTCACCGCCACCGGTGGTCGGGGCCTAGGGCGCACGACCTACCGGCGGATGCTCGGCTTCAGCTCCAGGAAGCGGGCGAGCAGACCGTTGACGAAGGCCGGGGAGTCGTCCGTGGAGAACTCCTTGGCGATCTCCACGGCCTCGTCCAGGACGACCGCGTCCGGGACGCCGTCCTCCCAGATCAGCTCGTAGGCGCCGAGCCGCAGGACGTTGCGGTCCACGATCGGCATCCGGTCGAGGGTCCAGCCCACCGCGTACTGCGAGATCAGGTCGTCGATCCGGCGAGCGTGCTGGACGTACCCCTCGATCAACTCCATGGTGTACTCGCCGACCTGCGGGGTGCCCTCGTCGGGCTTCGGCTCGCGGGCGCGGGCCACCCAGTCCGCGAGGACCCGCTGCGGGTCGACCCCGCGGTGGTCGGCCTCGAAGAGGATCTGGAAGGCCCGGGTACGGGCCTTGCTACGTGCGGCCGACACGGACTTACTTCACCCGGCCGAGGTAGCCGCCGTCGCGGGTGTCGACCTTGATCTTCTCGCCGGTGACGATGAAGAGCGGCACGGCGATCTCGGCGCCGGTCTCCAGCGTGGCCGGCTTGGAGCCGCCGGTGGAGCGGTCGCCCTGGACGCCCGGCTCGGTGTGGGAGATCAGCAGCTCGACGGAGGCCGGGAGCTCGATGTACAGGGGGGCACCCTCGTACATGGCGACCAGGGCCTCGAAGCCCTCCAGCAGGTACTTGGAGGCGTCGCCGACGACGGCCGGCTCGACCACGATCTGGTCGTAGGTGTCCGTGTCCATGAACACGAAGTTCTCGCCGTCCTTGTACGAGAACTGCATGCCGCGCTTGTCGACGTTGGCGGTCTCGACCTTGGTGCCGGCGTTGAAGGTCTTGTCGACGACCTTGCCGGTCAGGACCTCCTTGAGCTTCGTGCGCACGAAGGCCGGGCCCTTGCCGGGCTTGACGTGCTGGAACTCGACGACGGACCAGAGCTTGCCGCCCTCCAGCTTGAGGACCATGCCGTTCTTGAGATCGTTCGTGGAAGCCACGGGCGCACTTACTCCTGGATATAGCTGTCAAGGAACCAAGGCTTGCGTCCTGCCGCCGACGGCCGACGGGCGGCCGCGGTCACAGGGCGAGGAGCTCCTTGGTGGTGATGGTGAGCAGCTCGGGCCCGCCCTCCTCTGGGGGGCGCACCACGAGCGTGTCCTCGATCCGGACACCGCCCTTGCCCGGGAGGTGGACCCCTGGGCCGACGGTGACCGGCACGCGGCTGTCCAGTTTACCCATGTCCGACGGACCGAGGCGCGGCGCCTCCCGGATCTCCAGCCCGATGCCGTGCCCCACCGGGTGCGGGGAGGTCTCGGTGTGGCCGGCCGCCTCCAGGATCTGCCGCGCGGCCCGGTCGGGCACGTACTGCTCCACGCCCGGTCCGAGCGCCTCCCGGCCGGCCCGCTGGGCCCGGAACACCAGCCGGTGCAGCTCCACCTGCCAGGGCGCGGGGGCGGCGCCGATCACGAAGGTCCGGGCGGTGGAGACGCCGTAGCCCCGGTACTGGGCGCCCATCACCACGGTGAGGAAGTCGCCCTCCTCCACCCGGCGGTCGGTCGGCTGGTGGGCGGGCCGGCCGGAGTGGCTGCCGGTGCCGACGGACACCGGGTAGGCCGCCCGGTCCGCGCCGTGGTCGATCATCCGGCGTTCCAGCTCCATCGCCAGGTGCCGTTCGGTGCGGCCGACCAGGATCGACTCCAGCAGTTCGCCGAGCGCCTGGTCGGCGATCTCGGCGGCGATCCGCAGGTCGGCGATCTCGTGCTCGTCCTTGACCACCCGCAGCCGCTCGACCACCTGCGCCAGGTCGGCCAGCCGGGCCCCCTCCGCCAGGCTCGCCACCGCGCGGTGGCGGCTGACGGTCAGGTCGTGCTCCTCCACCGCGAGGTCCGCCACGCCCAGTCGCGCGGCGGCGGCGGCCGCCGCCAGGGCGGTGTCCGCCGCGGCCGCCACCGGCACCTGGGTGACGTCCGGCGCGATCAGGTGCTCCCCGGTGTCGTCCGGCGGCAGATCGTCCGGCACTGCCAGCAGCACCCGCTCCCGGGTCAGCAGCAGCGTCGCCCCGCAGGGCGCGCAGCCCGTCAGATACCGCACGTTCGCCGCCCGGGTGATCAGCGCCGCATCGGCCCCGGCCGCACTGCAGTGCTCCCTCACCCGCTCCCGCCGACCCGCGTACGCATCAGACATGCGTCGAGCCTACGAACCCCCACCCCGATCCGCCCGCCGAGCACCCCCGACAGGGCGCGCTCCCGCCCCCGCACGCCCCCTTCGTGGTCGCTACGCCCCCTCCGGATCGATCAGGCCGCGGCGGTAGGCGGGGACCAGGTTCTGGGGGACGAGCAGTTCGCGGCCGTTGAGGGTGATCGGGACGAGCTTCGGGGCCTTGCCCTTCCACTGGGCCCGGCGGTGCCGGGTGTTGCTGCGGGACGTCTTGCGCTTGGGGACGGCCATCGGGGGCTCCTTGTCGGGTGATAGTGACGGTGGTGACGGCAGCGACGGCTACCGGGTGGTGCCGGCGGCGTACGGGAGGAGGGCCATCTCGCGGGCGTTCTTGACGGCCCTGGCCACGGCGCGCTGCTGCTGGACGGTGAGCCGGGTGACGCGGCGGCTCCGGATCTTGCCGCGGTCGGAGACGAAGCGCCGCAGCAGGTCGGTGTCCTTGTAGTCGATGTACTCGATGCCGGCCGCGAACAGCGGGTTCGGCCGGTCCTTGGGCGGGTTCGGTCGCTTACGCACAGTGACGGCTCCTCAGTGAACGGGGTCGAGCAGGTCCCGGAAGGCGTCCGGCAGGGCCTTCCAGCCGGGTTCGCCGGCGGCGAGTTCGGCGTCGGTGAGCAGACAGGAGTCGAGCAGCCCGGTGACACCGTCGACGTCCAGGCCCTCGGCGGTGAAGCTGAGCTGCTGCACCCGGTCGCCGTGCAGCGGGTGCCAGTCGAGGGCGGCGGCGGCCCGGCGGGCTGGCGGGTACAGCTCCCAGGCGGCGTCGGGCAGGGAGGTGAGCCAGGGCCCGCACTCCTCGACCGCGAGGTTGGCCCCGGCGGCGTCCCAGGCGAGCATCAGGTCGGGCCGGTTGGCCAGCCAGAAGCGGCCGCGGCTGCGCTGGGCGGCGGGGACAAGCAGCTCCAGCGCCCGGTGCAGCCGCTCGGGGTGCAGCGGGCGGCGGCGCTCCCAGACCAGCGTGGTGACGCCGGCCTCGTCGCTCTCCTGCGGGAGCAGCGCGATCGCCGGGTTGACCCGGTCGCGGGCGGCGGCGACGTCGAAGCCGCCGAGGGCGGCCCGGGTGAGCGCGCCGGTGCCGAGCCGGACGACCCGGGCGGTGGGGTGGAGCTGGCGGAGCAGCGCGAGCCCGGGCGTGTGCGCCGTCGCGCGCGGGACGGCGAGGGTGGTGGCGTACTCGACCTGGTGGGCGAGCGCCTCCGCGCGGGTCCGCTGGTCCTGGCGGGCGGTGTGCTCGCCGTGGTCCACCAGGTCGTCGGAGACGGAGAGTTCGCCGATCAGCCGGTCCGGGTCGACGGCCGTGACCACGCCCGCGAGTTCGACGGCGTCCTCCAGATGGCGGCCGTCCGCCTCTCCCCCGGCGATCACCTCGACGGCCGGGTGCGGGTCGCTGCCGCCCCACAGTTCGACGATCGCGAGTCCGTACCGGCCTTCGTCGGCGATCCGCAGCAGTCGCGGCAGCAGGTCCTCGCGCAGGGCGCAGCAGGGGCAGTCGTTCACCAGCGGGACGTCGGCGGCGTCGAACCCGCCTCCCGCGTCGCGCAGTTCGCGGTGGACGACGCCCTGCGAGGCCTCCCGCAGGTCATGGTGGAGGACCACCGCGTCCACCGCGGCCGCGGCCAACTCCCGGACGGCGGCGCGGCGTTCGGCGGCATGCAGTCCTGCGACGACCACCACGGGCAGCTTGATCCCGTCCACGCCGCTCACCAGCTGGCCTTGCGGACGCCGGGCAGGTGGCCGGCGTGGGCGTGGACGCGGAGGTTGACCCGGGAGAGGCCGAAGGCCCGCAGGTAGCCGCGGGGGCGGCCGTCGACGGCGTCGCGGTTGCGGATCCGGGTGGCGCTGGCGTCGCGGGGCTGGCGGGCGAGTTCGGCCTGGGCGGCGGCGCGTTCGGCGGGGGCGGTGCCGGGGTGGGCGATGATCCGCTTGAGCTCGGCGCGGCGCTCGGCGTACCGGGCCACGACGGCGCGGCGCTGCTCGTTCTTGGCGATCTTGCTCTGCTTGGCCATCAGACCTTCCCCCCTCGGGCGCGGATGCGGGCGACGGCGGCCTCGATTCCGATCGTGTCGATGGTGCGGATGCCCTTGGCGCTGAGGGTGAGCCGAACGTACCGGCCCTCGCCGGGCAGCCAGTAGCGCTTGTGCTGGATGTTGGGGTCGAAGCGGCGGCGGGTGCGGCGGTGCGAGTGCGAGATCGCGTTGCCGAATCCGGGCTTGCGGCCGGTGAGTTGGCAGTGGGCGGACATGGGTGCTCCCTGACGTCCGGGAATGGGCAGGACGGAGCTCACGTTACACCAGATGAAAATGACTTCCATTTCGATGTACGGTTTCGCTCCGGCCCCGAACACCCCGCCAACCCGCCAACCCGCCAACCCGGGAGGACACCCATGGCCCGTAGTGAACTGCGCCCCGTCATCAAGCTCCGCTCCACCGCCGGCACCGGCTACACGTACGTGACCCGCAAGAACCGCCGCAACGACCCGGACCGGATGGTCCTGCGCAAGTACGACCCGGTCACGCGCCGGCACGTCGACTTCCGCGAAGAGCGCTGAACCCCGCCCGCCCGAACTGAACCCCGCACCGACGGAACGCCGACCCGCAGCGACCCGTACCGCCCCGCAGCGACGAAACGGCGCCTCCCCCGAGGGATCCCGGGGGAGGCGCCGTCGCTGCTCGCAGCCGTCGCCGCTCGCAACCGTCACTACTCGGCGGCCACCCAGCGCTTCTCCACCCGGGCCAGCTTCCAGTAGGCGATCGCCGCGGCCCAGACCACCACGAACAGCCCGGCGATCGCGTAGCCGACGTTGTCCAGCGAGATGCCCGCGATCCAGCCGGTGACCGGGTCGGTCAGATCGAGCTTCTCGTGCAGCACGCCGACCAGCTCGATGGTGCCGATGACGAAGGCCACCGCGATCGACAGCCCGGTGATCGTCAGGTTGTAGTAGACCTTCCGGACCGGGTTGGCGAAGGCCCACTGGTACGCGAAGTTCATGAACGTCCCGTCCAGGGTGTCGAACAGGCTCATCCCGGCCGCGAACAGCAGCGGCAGGCAGACGATCGCGTACCAGGGCAGCCCGGCCGCCGCGCCCGACCCGGCCATCACCATCAGGGTGACCTCGGTCGCGGTGTCGAAGCCCAGCCCCAGCACCATGCCCACCGGGAACATCTGCCCGGGCCGGGTGATCGAGCGGGTCGCCCGGTTCAGCACCCGGGCCATGAAGCCGCGCGAGTTGAGGTGCTCCTCCAGCTGCGCCTCGTCGTACGACCCGGCCCGCATCGCCCGGAACACCTTGAGGATGCCGAGCAGCGCGGCCAGGTTGAGCGCGCCGATCAGGTAGAGGAACGCGCCGGAGGCCGTCGTGCCGACCATCCCGAGCCACTTGTGGGTGGTCGAGTCGTCGTCCATCAGCGTGCTGGCCAGCTGCGCGCCGCCCGCCACCAGGGCGGCCATCAGCACCACCATCGAGGAGTGCCCGAGGGCGAACCAGAAGCCGACCGAGACCGGCCGCTTGCCGTCCGCCATCAGCTTGCGGGTGGTGTTGTCGATCACCGCGATGTGGTCGGCGTCGAAGGCGTGCCGCATGCCGAGGGTGTACGCGGTGATCCCCAGGCCCACCCCGAAGACCTGGGTGCCGACCGCGTAGTTGTGGGGCGCGACCAGGAAGATGAGCGTCCCGAACGCCACCACGTGCATGGCCAGGATCACCCCCATCAGCCCGGCCGTGCGAACGGTGTCCTCGCGCTTCCAGCGGAACGTGGGCAGCACGGACGGTGTCGCCGGCGCCTCGGCGGCGGCGGTTTCGGGCAGGGTCATTCGGGTCACGCTCCAGCACCTCGTGGAAACACTTCGTGAGATGCCGTGGCCGGTCTCCTGGCTTACGGGGGTCCCGTACCCGCCTTCCCAGGTGCGCGAGGCTCCCAGTGGCGTCGTGGGTACGGACGTCTCTCCATCGTCGACGATCACGATGGCCCGATCACAGTGGCGAGGGCCGCTCCGGACTGGGACCCCTGAGGATCCGTCACCGGTCTTCCCGAGCACCACGGCGGGGAACACCGTAGGGGCCAGGACCCACCCTTGCAAGGCTGCGCACCTGCGCAGGTGTCCAGGATCACAGGCCCCCTCCTGCAACAATGTGCGCATGCATCTCGTACCGGCCGACCGCGCGGGCCACCGCACCATCGACGGACACCGGGTCTGCGAGGCCATCGCCGCGATCGGCGACCCCGCGCACGTCCGCACCTGGGCCGAGCGGTTCTCCCTGCTCGCCGACCCCGGGCGGCTCGCCCTCCTGCTCGCCCTCCACCGGGCCGGCCCGCTCGCCGTCTCCGACCTCGCCGTCGCCACCGGCATGCGCGACCCCGCCGTGTCCCAGGCCCTGCGACTGCTCCGCACCGCGGGCGTGGTCACCGGGGACAAGGACGGGCGGGTCGTGCGCTACCGGCTCGTGGACGAGGCCATGCGCCCCCTCCTCGACGCGTGCGCCGCCGCCGAACACCACGAGCCCACCGCGGCCGTCGGCTGACCGGCCCCCCGGAGGACACGCCGGGGGGCCGGCCGGAGCAACCGCGGACCCGGTCAGGCCGCCTGGCAGGTGGGGCACCAGAAGAGGTTGCGCGCGGCGTGCTGCTCCGCCCGGACGTCGGTGCCGCAGACCAGGCAGGGCATCGCGGCCCGCCGGTAGACGTACACCTCGCCGCCGTGGTCGTCGACGCGCGGCGGGCGGCCCATCGCCTCGGGGGTGTGCTCGGGCCGGACGGTGTCGATCCGGCCCGCGCCGACGCCCTCGTGCATCAGGGCGACCAGGTCGGCCCAGATCGCGTCCCACTCGCCCCGGGTGAGGTCGCGGCCGGCGCGGTGCGGGTTGATCCCGTGGCGGAACAGCACCTCGGCCCGGTAGACGTTGCCCACCCCGGCCAGCACCTTCTGGTCCATCAGCAGCGCGGCGACGGTCGTCCGGCTCGCCGATATCCGGCGCCAGGCGGCCTGCGGATCGGCGTCGGCGCGCAGCGGGTCGGGGCCCAGCCGGGCGGCGACGGCGGCCTTCTCCGCGCCGGTGACCAGCGCGCAGGTGTTGGGGCCGCGCAGGTCGGCGTAGCCGTCGTCGTTGGCCAGCCGCAGCCGGACCAGGCCGACCGGCTCGGGCGCGGGCCCGGTGCCGAAGGCGAAGCCGCCGTAGAGGCCGAGGTGGACGTGCACCCAGCCGCCCTCCTCGAAGCCGAGGAACAGGTGCTTGCCGACGGCTTCGGCCGCGGTGAGCAGCTGCCCGTCGATGGCCTTGGCCTCGTCGGCGAACCGGCCCTGCGGGCTGGACACCTCGACCGGGCGGCCGCCGAAGGCCTTCCGGTTCTCGGCGGCGAGGCGGTGGATGATGTGGCCTTCCGGCACGGGCGTCAGCTCCCCCGGGGTGGTTCGACAGGACCCGCACATCATCGCAGTCGGCACCGACAGCGCCGGATCGTCGCAGGTCAGCGGACCGGCATGCCCATCAGCCGGGCCAGGATGACGCGGTCCAGCTCGGCGGCGGTGCCGGCCACGTCCAGGTACGAGTTGTCGATGATCGGCAGCCCGGAGTTGTACCAGCCGGCCATCCGGCCGTGGATCCGCGCCACCTCCTCGTCACCGAGCCGCCGGGTGCCGCCGCGCCGGGCGTTGCGGTGCAGCACGGAGTCCAGGCTGGGCAGCAGCACGACCGGGATCATGCCGGGGCCGATGTGCCGCTTCCAGCCGCCGAGGCCGATGGCCGGGCGGTCCGGGAAGACGGCGTCGTCGATGATGCAGGAGATGCCGTTGGCGAGGTAGTTGCGGCAGGCGAAGCCGCAGGTGCGGCGGGCCAGCCGGTACTGCGCCTCGGAGGCGTTGTTCCAGCCGGACTGCGGGTTGGCGAAGCCGGACTGCACCCACTCGCGGACGTCGTCCAGGCTGATGTGCGCGGTCGGGCTGGGCCGGCGCTCGGCCCAGTACCGGGCGACGGTGGTCTTGCCCGCCCCGGCCGGGCCGATCAGCAGGACGGCGATCGGACTGGCGGGCGCGTGCCGCTGCGGCGGGTGGGCGGGGAGTTGCACGGGCGCGCCGGAAGGCAGCACGAAGTGCCCGGTGGCCCCGACGGGGACCGGCGCACTGGGCGCGGGCGCGGGTGCGGCCGGAGCGGGCGCGGAGACAGGAGCCGGAGCGGGCGGCACGGGAGCAGGCGGCACCGGAACGAGCGGCACCGGAGCGGCCGGAGCCGGCGGCGCAGCGGCGGGAACAGGGGCCGGAACGGGCGGCACCGGCGGCGGCGCGGCGGCCCCCGACGGCTGCGGCCCCGGCGGAGCGGCGGGACGCGGCGGGACGTGCCCACCCCCGGCGTACTGCGTCACGGTCACCTCCCGACACCTCTCAGCGGGGAGACTACACGGCGGCCCGGCGGCGGGCACAGTCCGCCGCCGGGCCGCTGACCAGGCGTCAGCGCGTGGTGAGTTGCTCGGCCAGGGCGCGCAGGGCCAGCTCGTAGGAGCCGAGCCCGAATCCCGCGATGGTGCCGGAGGCCACCGCGGCGATCACCGAGGTGTGCCGGAAGGTCTCCCGGGCGTACGGGTTGGAGATGTGCACCTCGATCAGCGGCGCGGTGCGCTGCGAGGCGGCGTCCCGCATCGCGTACGAGTAGTGCGTGAACGCGCCCGGGTTGATCACCACGGGCACCTTGCCGTCGGCTGCCTCGTGCAGCCACTCCACCATCTGCTGCTCGGAGTTGGTCTCGTGCACCTCGACCTCGAAGCCGAACTCCTTGCCGAGCGCGGTGCAGCGCTCGACCAGCCCGGCGTAGGAGGTGGCGCCGTAGACGTCCGGCTCGCGGCTGCCGAGCCGTCCGAGGTTGGGGCCGTTGAGCACCATGACCCTGGTCACGCCGAGACCTCCGCGTAGGCGGCGACCAGCAGGGACGGGTCGGGGCCCTCCAGGACGGAGGTCTTGCCGAGGCCGTCCAGGACGATGAAGCGGATCAGGTCGCCGCGCGACTTCTTGTCGATCTTCATGGCGTCCAGCAGCTTCGGCCAGGCGTCCGCCTGGTAGCGCAGCGGCAGCCCGACGGAGGCCAGCACGGTGCGGTGCCGGTCGGCCGTCTCGTCGTCCAACCGGCCTGCCAGGCGGCCGAGTTCGGCGGCGAAGACCATGCCGATGGAGATCGCGGCGCCGTGCCGCCACTTGTAGCGCTCGTTGCGCTCGATGGCGTGGCCGAGGGTGTGGCCGTAGTTGAGGATCTCGCGCCGGCCGGACTCCTTGAGGTCCCCGGAGACCACGTCGGCCTTGACCTGGATGGCGCGGCGGATCAGCTCGACGGTGTGCCGGCCGTCCGGGGTCTTGGCGCCCTCCGGGTCGGCCTCGATCAGGTCGAGGATGGCCGGGTCGGCGATGAAGCCGCACTTGATGACCTCGGCGAGGCCGGAGACGTAGTCGTGCTTGGGCACGGTCGCCAGGGTGTCGAGGTCGGCCAGCACGCCCACCGGCGGGTGGAAGGCGCCGACCATGTTCTTGCCCTCGGCGATGTTGATGCCGGTCTTGCCGCCGACGGCCGCGTCGACCATGCCGAGCAGCGTGGTGGGCATGGAGATCCAGCGGACGCCACGCAGCCAGGTGGCGGCGACGAAGCCGGCCAGGTCGGTGGTGGCGCCGCCGCCGAGGCCGACGACGACGTCGCTGCGGGTGAAGCCGGTCTGCCCGAGCACCGACCAGCAGTACGCGGCGACCTCGGCGCTCTTGGCGTCCTCGGCGTTGGGCACCTGGAGCGCGATCGCCTCGTAGCCCTCGCCGAGCAGGTCCTCGCGGATGGCGTCGGCGGTGGCGGCCAGCGCCTCGGGGTGGATGATCGCGACCCGCTTGGCGCGGGTGCCGATCAGCGGCGCCAGCTCGCCGAGCAGCTGGTGCCCGATCAGCACGTCGTACGGGTCGTGGCCGGCGCTGCCGCCGACGTGAATCCTGACGATGGGGTCAGTCATGGGGGGTCTTCAGCTCCAGTGCTTCCAGTACGGCGTCCGCGACCTGCTCGGGGGTGCGGCCGGCGGTGTCGACGACGGCGGTGGCCACCTCCAGGTAGAGGGGCCGGCGGGCCTCCATCAGCTCGCGCCAGCGGGCCCGCGGGTTGATGGCCAGCAGCGGGCGCGGGGCGTCCAGGCCGACCCGCTTGACCGCGTCCGCCAGCGGGACCTCCAGGAAGACGACCGGCAGCTCGCGCAGCAGGGCGCGGGTGGCCTCGGCCATCACCGCGCCGCCGCCGAGCGCCAGGACGCCGTCGTGCTCCGTGGCGCCCGTGCGCACGGCCCGGACCTCCAGCTCGCGGAAGTGCGGCTCGCCCTCGTCGATGAAGATCTCCGGGATGGGCTTGCCGGCCAACGCCTCGATGTCGGCGTCGGTGTCCCGGAAGCCGACGCCCAGGCGCTCGGCCAGGGCCCGCCCGACGGTGGACTTGCCACTGCCGGGCGGGCCGACCAGCACAACGACCGGAACGGTCATCGGATGATCAGGTTGTCGAGGTAGCCCTGCACGTTGCGGCGGGTCTCGGAGACGTGGTCACCGCCGAACTTCTCGCTCACCGCGTCGGCCAGCACCAACGCGACCATCGCCTCGGCGACGATCCCGGCGGCCGGCACGGCACAGACGTCCGAGCGCTGGTGGTGCGCCTTGGCCGGCTCGCCGGTGCGCACGTCCAGGGTCTGCAGCGCCCGCGGCACGGTGGCGATCGGCTTCATGGCGGCACGCACCCGCAGCACCTCGCCGGTGGTCAGGCCGCCCTCGGTGCCGCCGGAGCGGCCGGAGGTGCGCTTGACGCCCTCGGGGGTCGGGACGATCTCGTCGTGCGCCTGCGAGCCGGGCACCCGGGCCAGCTCGAAGCCGTCGCCGACCTCGACGCCCTTGATCGCCTGGATGCCCATCAGCGCGGCGGCCAGCCGGGCGTCCAGCCGGCGGTCCCAGTGCACGTGCGAGCCCAGACCCACCGGCACGCCGTACGCGAGCACCTCGACCACGCCGCCGAGGGTGTCGCCGTCCTTGTGGGCCTGGTCGATCTCGGCGACCATCGCCTTCGACGCGTCGGCGTCCAGGCAGCGGACCGGGTCGGCGTCCAGCCGCGCCTCGTCCGAGGGCAGCGGCAGCACACCGGCCGGGGCCTTGGCGGCGGCCAGCTCGACCACGTGGCTGACGATCTCGATCCCGCAGGTCGCCTTCAGGTACGCGCGGGCGACGGCACCGAGCGCGACCCGGGCGGCCGTCTCACGGGCGCTGGCGCGCTCCAGGATCGGACGGGCCTCGTCGATCGAGTACTTCTGCATGCCGGCCAGGTCGGCGTGGCCGGGGCGGGGGCGGGTGAGCGCCTCGTTGCGGGCCAGACCGGCCAGCACCTCGGGGTCGACCGGGTCGGCCGACATGACCTGCTCCCACTTCGGCCACTCGGTGTTGCCGACCATGACCGCCACCGGGCTGCCCATGGTCTCGCCGTGCCGGACGCCGCCGAGGAACGTCACCTCGTCCTGCTCGAACTTCATCCGTGCGCCGCGACCGTAACCGAGCCGGCGGCGCGCCAGCGCGTCGGCCACCACCGCGGTGGTGACCGGTACACCGGCGGGCAGGCCCTCCAGCGTCGCGACGAGTGCGGGGCCGTGCGACTCCCCCGCCGTCAGCCAGCGCAACGTACCCAACGGAGCTCCTTCATCAGCGGACCGGCCACGGCACCTGCCGGGGCCCGCCCGGGCGTGCCTTTTCCCCTGAATCCTTTCACGTCCCGGCGGCACCCGGAGGCCCAGTCCGCGTGACGGACGGTGGTCGGTCAGTCGGCGGGACGGTGGTCGGCACGATTCCGGCCAGCCGGCCGGGCGGTGGCCGGCGCGATCCGGCCACCGGCGCGGGCTCAGCCCCCGGCGAGGGCCTTCTCGCCCGCCTCGCGCATCGCCGCCAGCGGCCCCGGCGCCCGCCCGGTGAAGGCCTCGCTCTGCAGCACCGCCTGGTGCACCAGCAGGTCCAGCCCGCCCAGGACGGTCGCCCCGCGCGCGGCGCAGGCGGCGGCCAGCGCCGTCGGCCACGGGTGGTACAGCACGTCGAACAGCGCCCCCGGCGCGGCGGGCAGCGCCCCGGCGAAGGCGTCGGTCGCACCGACCGGCGTGGTCGAGACGGTCAGCGGCCGAGCCAGCGCCTGCGCGCCGAGCTCCCAGTCGGCGGTGCGCACGGCGACGCCCAGCCGCTCGCCCAGCTCGGCCATCTCCCGGGCCCGCTCCGCGCTGCGCACGTAGACGGTCACCTCGCCGGTGCAGACCTGGGCCAGCGCCGCCAGCGCCGAGGAGGCGGTGGCCCCGGCACCCAGCACGGCCGCGGCCGGCACCTCGGTGATGCCGCGCTCGCGCAGCGCGTTCACCAGCCCGGGGACGTCGGTGTTGTCCCCGGTACGCCGCCCGTCGGCGGTGAACACCACGGTGTTCACCGCGTCCACCGCGCGCGCCGTCGCGCTGACCTCGTCCAGCAGCGGGATGATCGCCCGCTTCAGCGGCATGGTCAGCGACAGCCCGGCCCACTCGGCCTCGTCCAGCCCGGCGAGGAAGCCGGGCAGGCCGTCCTCGTCGACCTCGAAGCGGTCGTAGCGCCAGCCGTCCAGCCCGAGCGCCGCGAAGGCGGCCCGGTGCAGGTCCGGCGAGAGCGAGTGGGCGATCGGCGAGCCGAGGACGGCGGCCCGGTGCTTGCTGGTCAACGCTGCTCCTCCGTGAACGGCGGTGCGGTGGCGGCTACTTGGTGGTGCAGTGGAGACCGACCTTGTCGAAGCCCTGGCCCGCCGCCCGGCAGTACGCCTCGACGTTGGCGGCGTGCTCCTTGTCCGTGTCGGCGAAGAGGGTGTTGGACGGGGACATCGCGATGAAGTACAGCCACTTGCCGTCCGCCGGGTTGAGCACCGCCTTGAGCGCGTCGTCGCCGGGGTTGGAGATCGGCGTCGGCGGCAGGCCCGGGTTGATGTAGGTGTTGTACTTGTTGGACCCGTCGTTGATGTCCTTCTTGTCCAGGTCCTTGCGGCCCAGCGAGTACTGCAGCGTGGTGTCCATGCCGAGCGTGTGGCGCACGGCATCGCTCGCCAGCCGGTTCTGGATGGTCCTGGCCATCTTGGCGAAGTCGTCGACCTTGTTGCCCTCGCGCTGCAGGATGCTCGCCTCGATGACCACCTCGTACGCGTTCTTGAGGCCGACCTTGGACGCGTCGGCGTCCAGGGTCGCGTACTTGTCGGTGGCGTTCTTCACCATCTGCTTGAGCAGGTCCTCGGGCTTCATGCCGTCGGCGATGTTGTACCGGGTCGGCCAGAGGAAGCCCTCGACGTTGCCGTTCGCGTACGCCGGCAGGCCGAGACTGCCGACCTGGGCCTTGGCGACACCCGCCGTGGTGCCCTGCGGCAGCTTCAGCTTCCCGTCGATCAGGGTGTAGATGTCGGCGGCGGTCTTGCCCTCGGGGATGACCAGCGCCGCACCGCCGGCCCCGTTGAGCAGTTCGCTCAGCGCGGTGGCGGCCGGCAGCTCCTTCTTCAGCGAGTAGAAGCCCGGCTGGATGCTCTTGCACTTCGGCTCGGCGTCGCAGGCCTTGCTGAAGGCGTCGACGCTCTTGACCACGCCGGCACTCTTCAGCGCCAGGCCGATCTGACCGCCGACCGCACCCGACTTGACCTCGACCTGGACGGGGCTGCCGCCCTCGCCCGTGAAGTCCGGCGGCGGGCCGAAGTGGTCCTGGTAGAAGCCGTAGCCCCACCAGCCGGCCCCGCCCAGGGCGCCGACCAGCACCAGCGCGACCAGCAGGCAGGCCCCGCCGTTGCGGCGGCCGGACTTCTTGCCCTTCTCCTTGCGCTTCTTCTGCGCGTCGCGGGAGGAGTCCTCCTCGCCGAGGAAGCCCTCCTGTTCGGCGTGGCCGTCCTCGTCGCGGTACTCGGCGTCTTCGTGGTGGCCGTCCTCGTGACGGCCGTCCTCCTGGAAGCCGTCCGGGTGGCCGTCCCACTCGTCGGTCTCGGGCGCGTGCCCGCCGACCGGATCGGCGCCGGCCTCCAGCGCGGCGGCCTCGGCCTCCCAGTCGATGCCGTCCGGGCCGGGGCCACTGACGGGCGCGGCCGGCTCGGGTTCCGGCGCCGCGCGACGCCGCCGCCCGGGCTGCGCGCCCTGCTGCGGGATGCCCGGCTGCTGCTGCGCACCGGGCTGCTGAGGCTGCTGGGGTTGGTGGGGCTGCTGGGCCTGCTGCGGGGACATCCCCTGCTGCTGCGCCATGCCCGGTTGCTGCTGACCGTCCGGGAACCCCTGCTGCTGGTACCCCTGCTGGGGCAGCTGCTGCTGGTACCCCTGCGGCGCCATCTGCTGCTGCTGTTGCTGTTGCTGCTGCGGGTACCCCTGCTGCGGCATCTGCTGCTGCGGGTAGCCCTGCTGCTGCATCTGCTGCTGGGGCACCTGCTGCTGCGGGTACTGCTGCTGCCCGCCCGGGAACCCCTGCTGCTGATACCCCTGCGGGTACCCCTGCTGCGGCATCTGCTGCATCTGCTGCTGCGGATACCCCTGCTGCTGCACGTCTCCGTACGGCTGCTGGACCGGCTCGCCCTGCTGCTGGGGATACTGCTGGACCGGCTCGCCCTGCTGGGGATACTGCTGCCACTGGCCGTCCTGCTGGCCGGGGACCGGCTGCTGGCCGCCGTACCCGGGGTCACCGGGGTGCCACGGCTCAGAGCCCTGGGGGCCGTAGCCCCGACCCAGATCGGTCATTGATCCCCTTAACCGACGAAGACGGCCGGAGGATCGGACCGGCCGTCCGGGACGCGGTCCCGGCTGATTCTCGAACCGGCGTGCTAGCGCAGCGCCTGGGAGGAGACGTTACCGTACCGCACACGTGCCCCCGGCAGGGCGGACGTGCCGTCAGTGTCCGACCTCACCAGCCCGCGCTCGGCTCGGGCTCCGGCGCCGCCGGCCCGGAGTCGGGGGCCGACCCACCGGCCGAAGCCGACGACGAGGCCGAGGCGCCGGGCTTCGCCGACGCCCGGTTCGCGTTGAACTCGGCGACGTTGCGCTGCTGCACGTCGAAGCTGTCGGTGAAGCGGGTGTCCCCCGGTTTCACGGTGACGAAGTAGAGCCAGTCCCCCTGCGCCGGGTCCAGCGCCGCCGTGATCGCCTGCCGCCCCGGGTTGGAGATCGGCGTGGGCGGCAGCCCCGGGTGCAGGTAGGTGTTGTACGGGGAGTCGAGCCGGGTGTCGGTGACGGTGGTGTTCAGGGTCGACCGGCCGAGCGCGTAGTTGATCGTGGAGTCGAGCTGCAGCGGCATGCCCTTGGCCAGCCGGTTGTAGATGACCCGCGCCACCTTGCCCATGTCCTCGTTGTTGTCGGCCTCGCCCTGGACCATGCTGGCCACGGTGACCAGCCCGTACAGGCTCTGGCCGAGGTTCTGCGCGACGACGTTCGCGTCGTCCCGGCTGAACTCCTTGCCGGCCCGCTCCACCATCTGTTTCAGCAGGTCGATCGCGGTGGTCCCGTCGGTGACGCTGTACGTCGCGGGGAAGAGGTAGCCCTCGGGGCTGCCCTTGGCGAAGTCCGGCAGGCCCAGTTCGGCGCCCTGTTCCTGGGCGGTGCGCTGGGTGGTGCCCTCCGGCAGACGCAGCTTGCGGTCGATGGCCACGTAGATCTGGTAGCCGCGCCAGCCCTCGGGGATGGTCAGGCCGTTGGCGTTGGCCGGGTCGATCAGCACGGTCAGCGCGGCCACGGCCGACATCCGCTGCTTCAGGGTGTAGGTGCCGGGCTGGATCCGCCCGGCGGCCGCGGCGCTGCCCTTGGCCGCCCGGGTGAAGGCGAGCGAGCTGGCCACCACCCCGTTGCGGACCAGGGCGGACGCGATCTGGGACAGGCCCGCGCCCTCCGGCACCGAGACCTGGACGCTGCCGGTGCCCTGCCCGTCGTAGTCGGCGGCGGCCGGGGGTTTGCGCTGTCCCTGGAGCCAGGTGTACCCGGCAAGGCCCGCCCCGCCGAACACCGCGACCAGGGCGAGCGCGGTGAGCGCGCAGGCCAGTCCGTTACGCCGTCGGTGCGGATCGGGCGCATCGGAGCGCATGCGGGGCGCGCCCGGGGGCCGGCCCTCCGGTTCCAGCACCGGCGCACCCAGGTGCCCGGGCGTGAGCCCCGGGTGGAAGTCCTGGTCGGTCATGGCTCGCGTCCCCTCGGCAGTGCCGAAACGTTCGAAAGGGGTCCGTGCGGACGCGTCCGCACGGACCCCTCGACGGGACGTTAGATCAGGCCGGTCAGCCGACCGCCTCGACGCTCTCACCGGGCGGGTTCCCGCTCACCCGTTCGGACTCAAGGGCGGTCTGCAGGATCACCACCGCGGCGGCCTGGTCGACCACCGAGCGGCCCTTCTTCGCCTTGACACCCGAGGCGCGCAGCCCATGGGTGGCGGTGACGGTCGACATCCGCTCGTCGACCAGCCGGACCGGCACCGGGTACAGCCGGTTGGCCAGCCGCGTCGCGTACGCGCGGACCTTCTCCGCCGCCGGGCCCTCCTTGCCGCTCAGCGAGCGGGGCAGCCCGACGATCACCTCCACCGCGTCGTACTCCTCGACGATGGCGGCGATCCTGGCCTGCGACTTCACCCCGGCCGGAACGGTCTCCACGGGCGTGGCGAGCACCCCGTCGGGGTCGCAGGACGCGACCCCGATCCGGGCGTCACCGACGTCGACGGCGATCCGCCGCCCCCGCCGGAAGGGCCGCTCCACCTGAGGCTCCTCGACCATCAGCTGGCGCGCTCCGCGACCAGGCCGCGCACCGCGGCGACGGCCTCGCCGACCGCGGCCGGGTTGGAGCCGCCGCCCTGGGCGACGTCGTCCTTGCCGCCACCGCCGCCGCCGAGGGTCTTGGCGGCGACCCGGACCAGCTCGCCGGCCTTGATGCCGCGGCCGCGGGCGTCCTCGTTGGTGGCGATCACGGTCAGCGGACGGCCGCCCGCCACGGTGAAGGCGGCGACCACGGCCGGGCGCGAGCCGAGGCGGCCGCGCACGTCCAGCACCAGCTTGCGCAGCTCGTCCGCGCCCACGCCGTCGGCGACCTGCGCGGCGACCACCGAGATGCCCTGCACGTCCTCGGCCGAGTCGGCCAGACCCGCCGCGGCGGCCAGCACCTTCTCGGCGCGGAAGCGCTCGATCTCCTTCTCGGCGTCCTTGAGCTTGGCGAGCATGCCCGAGATCTTCTCCGGCAGCTCCTCCGGGCGCCCCTTGACCAGCTCGGTCAGCTGGGACACCACGGTGTGCTCGCGGGCCAGGAACTTGTACGCGTCGACGCCGACCAGCGCCTCGACGCGGCGCACGCCGGAGCCGATCGAGGACTCGCCGAGCAGCTTCACCAGGCCCAGCTGGGCGGTGTTGCCGATGTGCGTGCCACCGCACAGCTCCTTGGAGAAGTCACCGATGGTGACGACCCGGACCTCGTCGCCGTACTTCTCGCCGAACATCGCGATGGCACCGGCCTTGCGGGCCTGATCCATCGTCATGACCTCGGCGGTGACGTCGAGTTCGCGACCCAGCACGTCGTTGATCTTCTGCTCGACGTCGACCAGCACGGTGCCCGGGACGGCGGCGGGCGAGCCGAAGTCGAAGCGGAAGCGGCCGGGGGCGTTCTCGGAGCCGGCCTGGGCGGCCGTCGGGCCGAGCGCGTCGCGCAGCGCCTGGTGGGTCAGGTGGGTGGCCGAGTGGGCGCGGGCGATCGCCCGGCGGCGCTCGGTGTCGATCGTGGCGTACGCCGAGGCGCCGAGCACGACCTCGCCGAACAGCACCCCACCGGAGTGCACGATGACACCCGGGACGGGCTGCTGCACGTCGCGGATCTCCACCACCGCGCCGGACTCCAGCCGGATCCTGCCGTGGTCGGCGAGCTGGCCGCCGCCCTCGGCGTAGAACGGGGTGCGGTCGAGGATGATCTCGACCTCGTCGCCCTCGGAGGCGGCCGGCGACGGAACGCCGTCCACCAGCAGGCCGACGACGCTGGCCTCGCCCTCGGTGAGGTTGTAGCCGGTGAAGACGCTCGCGCCGGACTTGTCGGCGACCTCGCGGTACGCGGCGACGTCGGCGTGGCCCATCTTCTTGGCCTTGGCGTCCGCCTTGGCGCGGTTGCGCTGCTCCTGCATCAGGCGGCGGAAGCCGGCCTCGTCCACCTGGAGGCCCTGCTCCTCGGCCATCTCCAGGGTGAGGTCGATCGGGAAGCCGTAGGTGTCGTGCAGCTTGAAGGCCTGGTCCCCGGAGAGGACCGCGCCGCCGGCCTGCTTGGTCTCGGTGACCGCGGCGTCCAGCAGGCTGGTGCCGGCCTTGAGGGTCTGCAGGAAGGCCGCCTCCTCGCCGACGACGACCGTCTCGATGCGCTTGCGGTCGCTCTCCAGCTCCGGGTACTGCGGAGCCATCGCCTTGATGGCGATGTCGGTGAGGTCCTTGGCCACCACGCCGGTGGCGCCCAGCAGGCGCATGTTGCGGATGGCGCGGCGCAGGATGCGGCGCAGCACGTAGCCGCGGCCCTCGTTGCCGGGGGTGACGCCGTCGCCGATCAGCATCAGCGCGGTGCGGATGTGGTCGGTGACCACGCGCAGCGAGACGTCCGACTTGTGGTCGGCGCCGTAGGTGTGGCCGGTGAGCTCGGCGGCGCGGTCGAGGATCATCCGGCTGGTGTCGATCTCGAAGAGGTTGTCGACGCCCTGGAGGATGGCGGCGAGGCGCTCCAGGCCGAGGCCGGTGTCGATGTTCTTGCTCGGCAGGTCGCCGAGGATCTCGAAGCCGTCCTTGCCGTCGCCGTGGCCGCGCTCGTACTGCATGAAGACCAGGTTCCAGATCTCCAGGTAGCGCTCGCCGTTGACGGCCGGGCCGCCCTCCTCGCCGTACGCGGGGCCGCGGTCGTAGTTGATCTCCGAACACGGGCCGCAGGGGCCGGGGACGCCCATCGACCAGAAGTTGTCCTTCATGCCGAGGCGCTGGATGCGCTCGGACGGGACGCCGATGACGTCACGCCAGATCAGCTCGGCCTCGTCGTCGTCCTGGTAGACGGTGATCCAGAGCTTCTCCTTCTCCAGGCCGTAGCCACCGTCCGCGACGGAGCTGGTGAGCAGCTCCCACGCGAACTTGATGGCGCCTTCCTTGAAGTAGTCGCCGAAGGAGAAGTTGCCGCACATCTGGAAGAAGGAGCCGTGCCGGGTGGTCTTCCCGACCTCCTCGATGTCCAGGGTGCGCACGCACTTCTGGACGCTGGTGGCGCGCGAGAACTGCGGCTTGACCTCGCCCAGGAAGTAGGGCTTGAACGGCACCATGCCGGCGTTGACCAGCAGCAGGGTGGGGTCGTCGGCGACCAGGGACGCCGACGGAACGACGGTGTGGCCGCGCTCCTCGAAGAAGCGCAGCCAGCGGCGGCGGATCTCAGCCGACTCCATTATTGGTCCTTCCGGTTCGGGGTGCCGCCCCGCTGCGGCAGGGCGCGGCGGGGCGTTTCTTCAATGGCTCGGGTGGTGGTGCGGGCCCCACGGGACACGGGGCGGGGGCCTGACGGGGGCAGGGCGGCGGCCGGGCTGCCGGGCGCCGCCGAGATAGCTCGGTACTGCGGCTCGCCGCGCAGGACCCGTCCGGTGCTCCGGGGTTCGACGACGGCGGTGCCGTGCAGTCCGAGGTCGTCCTTCAGCTGCTCCTCGCGCTCGGCCATGCCGGCCCGCACGTCCTGGGCGAACTGCTTGGCCAGGTCGCCCAGGTGCAGCGCACCGCGCGTGGCGGTGCCGGAGAGGCTGTCCGGGGTGAGCCGGTGCACGGCCTCGTTGGCCTTGTTCATGGCCCACACGGTCGCACCGGCGCCGACCGCCATCCAGAAGACGCGTCGCACCATGCCGTCAGCCCCTCACCGCGCGCCGGACCCGGGAGAGCAGGCCGTTCCTGGGCGCGGTCGCGGCGCGCACCTCGGCCCGGATCAGCCGGGCCAGCTCCTCGCGCTCGCCGCTCTGCGACGGCACGGACGGCTGGCCGCCCTGCTGCTTGGCGACGGCCTTGCGGACGCCGTAGCTGAAGGCCGCGACCTTCACCAGCGGCCCGCCCAGGGTGGCGGCGACGGTGGAGGAGAGCGCGTTGGCGTTGGCGGCGGCGTCCTGCACGTTGGCGGTGATCTCGTCCACCCGCTCCAGCTGCTGGTTGGCACTGCGCACGGCGGCGCCCGCGTCGCTCAGCAGCGGGACGGCCTGCTCGGTGACGGCGGAGACGAGGACGGTGGCCTCCTTCAGCACGCGCGAGAGGCGGACCAGCACCACGGCGAGCAGGGTGACCAGGACCGCCCAGAACACGGCGACGAGCAACCCGGCCAGCTCTCCCACGGACACCTTTGCGCGCTCCCTCGCCTTGCTGTTCTCCAAACGGAACCCTATCGCGCCCACGCCCGGTTTCCGGACCGGGTTATCGCCGGGCCCCGGGGTCCACCGCCGCGTCGGCCCCCGGCCGAACCGGTCGGATGTGCGAACCGCGCGCGTAACCTACCGGCCGGTCACCTCGTTCTGCCAGGCGGGCCGTCGCCCGTACGGCCCGACGAACGTCCGGGCCCCGACGGTCCGGGCCAGGAACACGGGGAGCAACGCTTGGCCGGCGACTGGAGAGCACAGCCCGGGGAAACCGCGGCGTGGCCGCGCGAGCCGCAGCCCGGCCGGCTGCCGGCCGAGGTGACGGGCTTCGTCGGGCGGCAGCGGGAGCTGGCCGAGCTGGCGGGCCTGCTGGCCGGCGCCCGGCTGGTGACGGTGACCGGGCCGGGCGGGGTGGGCAAGAGCCGGCTGGCCCTGCGCGCCGCCGCCCGGGCGGCCGGCGCCTTCCCGGACGGCACCTGGCTGGTCGAGGTGGCCCCGGTGCAGGACCCACTGCGGCTCGGCCGCGCGGCGCTGGAGGCGCTGCGGCTGACCGACGACACCGCCCGCCCGCCGCTGGACGTGCTCACCGAGCGGCTGTCCGGCCGGCGCACGCTGCTGGTGCTGGACGGCTGCGAGCACCTGGTGCAGGCCTGCGCCGACCTGGCGGACGCGCTGCTGCGGGCGCTGCCCGGCCTCCGGGTGCTGACCACCAGCCGCGCCGCGCTGCGGGCCTCGGGCGAGCACCTGCTCACCCTGGCCCCGCTGCCGGTCGACCCGCGGCCGAGCGGTCCGAGCGGTCCGGGCGGGCTGCCGGACGCGGTGCGGCTGTTCGCCGAGCGGGCCCGGGCGGTGCTGCCCTCCTTCGCGCTGACCGAGGCCAACGCCGAGGCGGTGGGCCTGCTCTGCCGCCGTCTGGACGGCATCCCGCTGGCGGTGGAGCTGGCGGCCGGGCGGCTGCGCGCGCTGTCGGTGGAGCAGATCACCGCCCGGCTGGACGACCGGTTCCGGCTGCTCACCGGCGGCTCCCGGACGGCCCTGCCGCGGCACCGGGCGCTGCGCACCACGATCGGTTGGAGCCATGAGCTCTGCACCGTGCAGGAACGTTTACTCTGGGCCCGCCTCTCGGTCTTCGCCGGCAGTTTCGACCTGGAGGCCGCCGAGTACGTCTGCGCCGGTGACGGCCTGGAGGCCGAGGACGTGCTCGACCTGCTCGACGAACTGGTCGGCAAGTCCGTGGTGCTGCGCGAGGACAGCGCCTTCGGCGTCCGCTTCCGGCTGCTGGACACCCTGCGCGACTACGGCGGCCAGTGGCTGCGGGCCGCCGGCGAGGAGCCGCGGCTGCTGCGCCGCCACCGCGACTGGTACCTGGGCGTGGCCACCTGGGGCGAGGTCGAGTGGTTCGGCCCCCGGCAGGCCGAGACCGCCGAACGCACCGAACTCGCCCACCCCAACCTCCGCGCGGCGCTGGAGTTCTGCCTCGCCGAGCCCGGAGAGGAGCAGATCGCCCTGCTGCTGGCGGGCACCCTGTGGTTCTACTGGGTCGGCTGCGGCCACCTCGGCGAGGGGCGGCACTGGCTGGACCGCGCGCTCGCCCTGGACCGCGAGCCGACCGAGGCCCGCGCCAAGGCCCTCTGGGCGACCGGCCACCTGGCCACCCTGCAAGGCGACCTGGAAGCGGCCCGCCCGGCCCTGGAGGAGTGCCGCCGCCAGGCCCTGGACACCGGCGACGACCGGGCGCTCGCCTACGCCGTCCACCGGCAGGCCAGCGCGGCCCTGGTCGGCGACGAGCCGGAGCGCGCCGCCGAGCTGTTCGAGGAGGCGCTCTGGCACTACCGGACCATCGGCGAGCTCAACAGCAACGTCGTGCTGGCCATGGTCGAGCTGGGCCTCGCGTACCTGTTCCAGGGGGATCCGGAGAGCGGCGAGCTCTGGTTCGGCCAGGCCCGCGAGCTGTGCGAGGAGCACGGCGAGCAGTGGGCGTACGCGTACGTGCTGTACGCGATGGCGTACGCGCACTGGCTGGACGGCGCCGTCCGGGCGGCCCGCGCCCTGGCCCGGGAGGGCCTGCGGCTGAACCACCTGTTCCACGACCTGCTCGGCATCGCGCTGGCGATCGACCTGCTGGCGCTGCTGGAGACCGAGCCGGGCGGCCCGGGCGCGCCGGGCGACCTGGGCGAGGCCCGGGTGCTGCAGGGCGCCGCGCACCGGATCTGGCACACGGTCGGCCTGCCCTTCCTGGGCTCGCGGTCCTTCTTCGGCCCGCACCAGGAGTGCGCGGAGCGGGCCCGGGCGGGGCTGACCGCGCAGGAGTACGAGCGGTGCTACCAGGCCGGGGCCCGGCTCGACCTGGACGCAGCGGTCTCCCGGGCGCTGGGCGCCAGCGGGTCGACGGGCGGCCCGGAGCCCGGGTCCGGGCCCTGCTCGGTGCCGTCCGCACCGGCGCCCGCACCGGCCAGGAATAGCTGAAACTTGCCGATTGCTTGAGGAGGCAAGGAACCACCCGGAAGGAGCCCCCCGTGGCCGTGACCACCGCCGCCGACGAGTACCGCCTCGCGACGTTCCACTTCGAGTCCAAGGCCTACGCCGACGCCGCCCGCATGCTGGAGGGCGTGCTCGCCGAGGAGCCGGCCAACCTCTCGGTCCGGCTGCTGCTGGCCCGCAGCTACTACCACTCCGCCCAACTCGGGCGCGCCGAGGCCGAGTTGCTCCGGATCCTGGACACCGACCCGGCCGAGGACTACGCCCGACTGATGCTCGGCCGCACCCTGGAGCGCCAGGGCCGCGCCGAGGAGGCCCGCCCGCACCTGCGGCTGGCCGCGGCGATGACCGGCGAGAACCGCTAGGGGCTCTCTTTCGGATCACTCGGGCGCGCGACGCCGGCAGGCACCACCGGAAAAGGGGCGAGCCCCCGCCGCCTCGAAAGGCGACGGGGGCTCGCTGAGGTACCGCAGATGCGGAACCGCCGCGGGTCAGCGCGAGTAGTACTCGACCACCAGCTGCTCGTCACAGATCACCGGGACCTCCTTGCGCTGCGGCGCACGGTCCAGGCGGAAGGCCAGGGCCTTCAGGTTGACCTCGAGGTACTTCGGGGTCTGGCCCTCACCCGCGTAGCCACCCTCACGGGCGACCTGGAACGGGACCTTCTCCTTGCTGCGCTCGCGGACGGTCACCACGAAGCCCGGCTTCATCTGGTACGACGGCTTGTTGACCTTGCCACCGTTGACCTCGATGTGGCCGTGGACGACCATCTGGCGGGCCTGGTAGATGGTGCGGGCAATGCCCGAACGCAGCACCAGCGAGTCCAGACGGGTCTCCAGCTCGGCGACGAGCGCCTCACCGGTCTTGCCCTCGGCCTTCTTCGCGCGGTCGAACGCGCGCGCCATCTGCTTCTCGCTCAGGTCGTACTGGGCGCGCAGACGCTGCTTCTCGAGCAGACGGACCTTGTAGTCCGAGTTCTGCTTGCGACCACGGCCGTGCTGGCCGGGCGGGTACGGGCGGGCCTCGAAGTACTTGACGGACTTCGGGGTCAGCGGCACGCCGAGCGCACGCGCGATCTTGACCTTGGGACGCTTCTGGTTCGCCATGAACCAAACCTTCCTTGCTTACGAATACGGCTTCACCAGGTGTTGACGGAGGTCGCATCTCGCGACCCGGAGACAACCCATCGCCGAGGCGATGCGGTCAGCCGCTCTCCGGAGCCGGGCACAAAAGTGCTGGTCACACGGAACAGCCCGGAAATCCGGGCCGTCCGCGACACCGAAACGGTGCGCGACGCTCCTGGTGCGGGCCTCCCGGAGGAGACCTACGGCCGATGCCCCGCTGGTGCGGCCGGTCGGTGGAGTCTCCTCCGCCGCCGTCCCGGGGCATGGCACTTCGACCGATTGTACCGGGTGGTCGAGCGCCCCTTCTCACTCACCCCTGAGCCGGCCCCGCGTCCACTCCACGACGTCCGCGTACCGGGCCTCGCCGCCGCGCCGGGTCGGCTGGTAGTAGTCCTTGCCGTGCACCGCGTCCGGCGCGTACTGCTGGGCCGCGATGCCCTCCGGCAGGTCGTGCGGGTACTGGTAGCCCTGGCCGTGGCCGAGCTTGCCCGCGCCGCCGTAGTGCGCGTCCCGCAGGTGCGGCGGCACCGCGCCCGCGAGCCCCTGCCGGACGTCCGCCAGCGCCGCGTCGATCGCCAGGTAGGCCGCGTTGGACTTGGGCGCCAGGGCCAGCGCGATCGCCGCCTGGGAGAGGATGATCCGCGCCTCCGGGAAGCCGATCAGGGCCACCGCCTGGGCCGCCGCGACCGCCGTCTGGAGCGCCGTCGGGTCGGCCAGGCCGACGTCCTCGCTGGCCGAGATCATCAGCCGGCGGGCGATGAACCGCGGGTCCTCCCCCGCCTCGATCATCCGGGCCAGGTAGTGCAGGGTGGCGTCCACGTCGCTGCCCCGGATCGACTTGATCAGCGCGCTCGCCACGTCGTAGTGCTGGTCGCCGTCCTTGTCGTAGCGCACCGCCGCCTGGTTGACGGCCGTCTCCGTGGTGGCCAGCGTGATGCTCGCCTCGGCCTTCTCCAGCGCCGCCCCGGCCGCCGCCTCCAGCGTGGTGAGCGCCCGCCGGGCGTCACCGCCGGCGAGGCGCACCAGGTGGTCCTCGGACTCCGCCGTCAGCTCCAGCGCGCCCCCCAGGCCGCGCTCGTCGGCCACCGCGCGGCGCAGCAGGGCGCGGACGTCCTCGTCGGTCAGCGACTCCAGGGTGAGCAGCAGCGAGCGGGACAGCAGCGGGGAGATCACCGAGAAGTACGGGTTCTCGGTGGTCGCCGCGATCAGGGTGACCCAGCGGTTCTCCACGGCCGGCAGCAGCGAGTCCTGCTGGGCCTTGGAGAAGCGGTGGATCTCGTCCAGGAACAGCACCGTCTCCCGGCCGGACATGCCGACCGCCCGCCGGGCGCCGTCGATCACCGCCCGGACCTCCTTGACCCCGGCGGTGATCGCGGACAGCTCGACGAAGCGGCCTTCCACGGCCTGGCTGATCACGTGCGCCAGGGTGGTCTTGCCGGTGCCGGGCGGGCCCCAGAGGATCACCGAGCTGGTCGCCGCCGGCCCGCGCGAGCCCGAGACCAGCCGCCGCAGCGGCGACCCGGGCTTCAGCAGCTGCCGCTGCCCGGCCACCTCGTCCAGGGTGCGCGGGCGCATCCGTACGGCCAGCGGCGCCCGGCCGGGCTCCCTGCTCTGGCGTTCCTCGGCGGCGGCGGTGAAGAGGTCCGGTTCGTCCACACCGGAAGCCTATGCGAGGCCGCCGACACACCCGCCGGAGCAGCCGGCCCCATCGCGCCTACGCCCTGTCCCGCCGATCGAGGCGGGCCGCGTGGTCCGGGACGTACTTCTGCAGGTCGCGCGGGGGCCGCTGGTAGCCGCGCGGGGCCGGGCGGGGCGGCAGGTCGATCTGCGGGGCGGTGATCTCGCGGTACGGCACGGTGGAGAGCAGGTGGGCGATCATGTTGATCCGGGCCCGCCGCTTGTCGTCGCTCTCCACCACGTGCCAGGGCGAGTCCGGGGTGTCGGTGTAGACGAACATCTCGTCCTTGGCCCGCGAGTAGTCCTCCCACCGGGTGATCGACTCGACGTCCATCGGGGAGAGCTTCCAGCGCTTCATCGGATCCTCCAGCCGGTCCCGGAAGCGCCGTTCCTGCTCGGTGTCGCTCACCGAGAACCAGTACTTGCGCAGCAGGATGCCCGACTCGATCAGCATCCGCTCGAAGGTCGGGCACTGGTGCAGGAACTGCCAGTACTGCTCGTCCGTGCAGAAGCCCATGACCCGCTCGACACCGGCCCGGTTGTACCAGCTGCGGTCGAACAGCACGATCTCCCCGGCGGCCGGCAGCTGCTCGACGTACCGCTGGAAGTACCACTGGGTCTTCTGCCGCTCGGTCGGGGTCGGCAGCGCCGCGACCCGGGCGATGCGCGGGTTCAGGTACTCCGTCACCCGCTTGATCGCGCCGCCCTTGCCGGCGGCGTCGCGCCCCTCGAAGACCACCACCAGCCGGGCGCCCTCGACCCGCACCCACTCCTGCAGCTTCACCAGTTCCTGCTGGAGCCGCAGCAGTTCCCGCTCGTACGGCTTCCTCGCGAGTCGTTCCGGCTTCGCGGTCCGCTGCTCCTCGGCCACCTGGGGTCCTCCGTCCGGCTGCTGCTGATGAGCACTCACCGTAGGCGCTGGAGGCCGCCTCCGCAGGTCGGCGGACGGATGGGCGGCAGCGGCGGCCCCCTGAACCGCCGCTGCCGCGCTCCCCCGTCCGGTCGGCGCGAACGCCGAACGATCAACCTTGGCCCACACCTGCCGGACGGGTCCAATATCCGGTTCCATAACCTTGGGGCATGGATGTCGACACCCGCCTGCTGCGCAGCTTCGCCGCGGTCTGCGAGGAGGGGCAGCTGACCGCTGCCGCGGCCCGGCTGTTCGTCTCCCAGCCGACGCTCACCAAGCAGATCCGCCAGCTGGAGTCGCTGCTCGGGGTCGAGCTGTTCGAGCGGTCGCGGCGCGGCATGGCGCCCACCCCGGCCGGGCGGGCGCTGGCGGACTACGCCGGGGCGATGCTGGCCGGCTGGGAGGACGCGCTGCGGGCCACCCGGGCGGCCGCCGCCGAGCAGGGCTCGGTGCTGCGGGTGGGGTTCGAGGGCGGCATCATCAACCTGATGACCCGCAGCACCGTCGCCGACTTCGCCCGGCGGATGCCCGGCTGGCAGGTGGAGCTGCGGCAGAACAACTGGTTCGACCCGACCTCGGGCCTGGCCACCGGCGAGATCGACCTGACGCTCTGGCACGGCCCGGCGTGGCTGGTCGAGCACTACAACGTCGCCGTGCTCGGCGAGGAGGCGCGGGTCGTGGCGCTGCCGGCCGGGCACCGGCTGGCGGACCGGGCCGAGCTGTCCGTCGAGGATCTGCTGGACGAGCCGTTCGTGGCGATACCGCACGAGGCCGGGCACTGGCGCGAGTACTGGCTGGCGGGCCGGGAGCGGGGCGGGCGTCCGGTGCGGATCGGCGCGGTGGCGCACAACACCGACGAGTGGCTGGCCGCGGTGGTGTGCGGTCAGGGCGTCGGCTTCGCACCGGAGACGATGAGCCGGCTGGCCGTACGGGATGACGTCGCGTACCGGCCGGTGCGGGGGCTCAGCCCGAGCCGGGTCGGGCTGTACTGGCCGAAGGACCGCGAACTCACGCCGGCGATGGCCGCGTTCGTGCGCAGCTGCCGGGTCACGGTCCCCTTCGGCCGGCTGGGAAGGTCGGGTGGGACGGAGCCCCTGGTGAAAACGGAGCCCCGGGTGGGCACGCGGTCGGTGGAACCGACCTGACGGTCTACACCGCCACGAAGGCCTCGGGGTAGCGGCAGAGCCCGCGCGGAGCGCCGTCGTACGCGGGCAGCGGCAGCGCCTGGAAGTAGGCGTCCGGCACCTCGAACGGCCCGCTGATCTCGTGCCGTCCGGCCGCGCTGAAGCCGAACCGCCCGTAGTACTCCGGGTCGCCGAGGACGACCACGAGCTTCTCCCCCGCCTTCTCGGCCGCCGACAGCGCGGCCCGGACGACGAGTTCGCCGACGCCCTTGCGCTGCCACTCCGGCGCGACGGCGACCGGCGCGAGCGCGAGGCCCGCGCCGTCCTCGCCGACCCGCAGCCGGGTCAGCAGCGCGTGCCCGATCACCAGCCCGGCCTCGTCGACCGCGACCAGCGACAGCTCGGGCAGCCAGGCCGGATCGCGGCGCAGCGCGTCGACCAGGTCCGCCTCGTCCGGGCCGGGGAACGCGGCCATGTGGACGCGTCTGGTCGCCGGGACGTCATCCGGACACTCGACTCTTGTGATCACCTGCATGAGTCAACCCTCCTTGTGTCACACGTCATTGTGGACCGGCCCCGGACGGTGGGTGGACCGTCCGGGGCCGTTGAAGGTTAGCGGATCCGGTGTCAGGCGTCGGACTTCGCGGCGTCCTCGCGCAGCTTCGGCTTGGCGTCCACGCCGGCCTCCCGGCGCTGGGCCGGGGTGATCGGGGTCGGGGCGCCGGTCAGCGGGTCACCGCCGGTGGACGTCTTCGGGAAGGCGATGACGTCGCGGATGGTGTCGTACCCGCCGAGCAGGGTGACGATGCGGTCGAGGCCGAAGGCGACGCCACCGTGCGGCGGCGGGCCGTAGTTGAAGGCGTCCAGCAGGAAGCCGAACTGCGAGGCCGCCTCCTCCTCGGAGAGGCCGATCGCGTCGAACGCCCGCTTCTGCACGTCGCGCTGGTGGATACGGATCGAACCGCCGCCCAGCTCCGAGCCGTTGAGGACCAGGTCGTAGGCGTTGGACAGCGCCGAGCCCGGGTCGGTGTCGAAGGTGGCGAGCGACTCGGCGGTCGGGGCGGTGAACGGGTGGTGCACCGCGTGCCAGCCCTGGAACTCGCCCTTGTCGTCCTCGATCGGCTCGAACATCGGGAAGTCGACGACCCAGAGGAAGGCCCACTGCGACGCGTCGATCAGCTCGCAGCGGCGGCCGATCTCCAGGCGGGCGGCGCCCAGCAGCTCCTGCGAGGGGCGCTGCTTGCCGGCCGCGAAGAAGATCGCGTCGCCGTTCTTGGCGCCCGCGGCGGCGGCCAGACCGGCCAGGTGCTCCTCGGACAGGTTCTTGGCGACCGGGCCGCGCAGCTCGCCGGTCTCGGCGTCGATGACGACGTAGGCCAGGCCGCGGGCGCCGCGCGCCTTGGCCCAGTCCTGCCAGGCGTCGAGCGCCTTGCGGGGCTGCGAGGCGCCGCCGGGCATCACCACGGCGCCGACGTACGGGGCCTGGAAGACGCGGAACGCGGTGCCCTTGAAGTACTCGGTGAGGTCGGTGAGTTCCTGTCCGAAGCGGACGTCCGGCTTGTCGGAGCCGTAGCGGGCCATGGCGTCCGCGTAGGTCATCCGGGGCAACGGGTTGGGGAGCTCGTAGCCGTGCACCTCGCGCCAGATCGAGCCGACGATCTTCTCGCCGAGGGCCAGGATGTCCTCCTGGTCGACGAACGAGGCCTCGATGTCGAGCTGGGTGAACTCCGGCTGCCGGTCGGCGCGGAAGTCCTCGTCGCGGAAGCAGCGGGCGATCTGGTAGTAGCGCTCCATGCCGGCCACCATCAGCAGCTGCTTGAACAGCTGGGGCGACTGCGGCAGCGCGTACCAGTGGCCGGGCTGCAGGCGGACCGGGACGAGGAAGTCGCGGGCACCCTCGGGGGTGGAGCGGGTGAGGTACGGCGTCTCGATGTCGAGGTAGTCGTTCTCCTCCATCACCCGGCGGATGATGTTGCTCACCTTGGAGCGCAGCCGCAGGCCCTTGGCCGGGCCCTCGCGGCGCAGGTCCAGGTAGCGGTAGCGCAGCCGGACCTCCTCGTTGACCGTGCCCGGCTCGTACTCGGCGACCGGGAAGGGCAGCGGGGCGGCCTCGGAGAGGACCTCGATCTCGCTGACGACGACCTCGACCGCGCCGGTCGGGATGTCCGGGTTCTCGTTGCCGTCGGGGCGCACCCGGACGTCGCCGACGACCTTGACGCAGTACTCGGCGCGAAGGCCGTGCACCGAGTCGAGGTCGCGGACCACGATCTGCACGGTGCCGGAGGCGTCGCGCAGATCGATGAAGGCGACACCGCCGTGGTCGCGGCGGCGGGCGACCCAGCCGGCCAGGGTGACGGTGGTGCCTGCGTGCTCCGGGCGGAGCGTGCCCGCGTCGTGCGTGCGGATCACAGCTGCTTCTCCTTCAGGGTGGTGACGAGTGCGTCGAGGGCGACGGGGTTCTGCTCGCCGGTGGTCAGGTCCTTGAGCTGGACGACGCCGTCGGCGAGGTCCCGGTCCCCGGCCACGAGGGCGAAGCGGGCGCCGGACCGGTCGGCGGACTTCATGGCGTTCTTGATGCTCTTGACGCCGAAGGCGAGGTCGGTGGCGACGCCGGCCCGGCGCAGCTCGACCACCTTGGCGAACAGGACGTTCTTGGCCTCCTCGCCGAGCGCGACGGCGTACACGGAGGTCGCGGCGGGCAGGTCGAGGACGATGCCCTCGGCCTCCATCGCCAGGAAGGTGCGGTCCACGCCGAGGGCCCAGCCGACGGACGGCAGCGCCGGGCCGCCGATCATCTCGGACAGGCCGTCGTAGCGGCCGCCGCCGCCGATCGCGGACTGGGCGCCGAGGCCGTTGTGCACGAACTCGAAGGTGGTGCGGGTGTAGTAGTCCAGGCCGCGGACCAGCTTCGGGTCGTCGACGAAGGCCACGCCGTTCGCGGTGAGCAGCTCGCGGACCTTCTCGTCGTACGCCTTGCACTCCTCGCACAGGTAGTCGCGCAGCTTGGGCGCGTCGACCAGCTGGGCCTGCACCGACTCGCGCTTGTCGTCCAGGACGCGCAGCGGGTTGATGTCGGCGCGGCGGCGGGTGTCCTCGTCCAAGTCCAGGCCGGCGAGGAACTCGACCAGGGCGGCGCGGTAGACCGGGCGGCACTGCTTGTCGCCGAGGCTGTTGAGCAGCAGCGAGTAGTCGCGCACGCCCAGCGAGCGGAAGGCGTCGTCGGCGAGGATGATCAGCTCGGCGTCCAGGGCCGGGTCCTCGGCCCCGATCGCCTCGGCGCCGACCTGGGAGAACTGGCGGTAGCGGCCCTTCTGGGCGCGCTCGTAGCGGTAGTACGAGCCGGAGTACCAGAGCTTGACCGGCAGGTTGCCCTGCTTGTGCAGGTTGGCCTGGAGGGCGGCGCGCAGCACCGAGGCGGTGCCCTCCGGGCGCAGCGCGAGCTCGTCGCCGCCGCGGGTGGTGAGGTTGTACATCTCCTTGCTGACGATGTCGGTGGACTCGCCGACGCCGCGGGAGAAGAGCTTCACGTCCTCGAAGACCGGAGTCTCGACGTAGCCGTAGCCGGCCCGGCGGGCGGGCGCGGCGATGCGCTCGCGGATCGCCAGGAAGGTCGCGGAGCTGGGGGGCAGCAGGTCGTAGGTGCCCTTGGGGGCGGTGAAGGTGCTCAACTTCTCTTCCGTCACATTCCTCGTCGCGGGAAAGCCTGGGCGCCGGCCGCCCCTGCTGCCTGTCGGAGGTAGGGGTTGGTGGCGCGCTCGTGGCCGATGGTGGTCTGTCCGCCGTGGCCGGAGAGGACCACGGTGGTGTCGTCGAGGGGCAGGCACACCCGGGCCAGCGACCGCATGATCGCCTCGCTGTCCCCGCCCGGGAGGTCGGTACGCCCGATGGAGCCGGCGAACAGCAGGTCGCCCGAGAACAGCACCGGGGGGAGGTCCTCGGCACCGGGCGTCCGGAAGGTCACCGACCCCCCGGTATGGCCCGGGGCGTGGTCCACGGTGAGCTGCAGGCCGGCGAGCTCCAGCACGGCGCCGTCGGTGAGCTCGCGCACGTCGTCGGGCTCGCCGACGGTGAGCTCGCCCATCAGCTGGGTGCCCAGGGCGCGGCCGAGGGCCTTCTCCGGGTCGGACATCATGTACCGGTCCTCGGGGTGGATCCAGGCCGGGACGCCGCGGGCGCCGCAGACCGGGACCACCGAGGCCACGTGGTCGATGTGGCCGTGCGTGAGCACCACGGCGACGGGCTTGAGCCCGTGCTCGCGGACCATCTCCTCGACACCGCGCGCCGCCTGGTGGCCGGGATCGACGATGACGCACTCCTCGCCAGCCGCCGGGGCGACCAGGTAGCAGTTGGTGCCCCAGGCTCCAGCGGGGAATCCGGCGATGAACACGCGCGTCCTTCGTGATGCGGTCGGCAGTGGCGGCTACGGTCGCGGCTGCCGGGTCGGATGCAGCCACCAGTCATGCAGCAAACCAGTGAGGTAAAGGCAGCCTACCGGCGGTGCGGGTGCGGTTGCGAACCAGATAGGGGTGGCGCGCGCGGTTCGCACTGACAGGTTCACCGCGTTCTTACAGGCCCGGTCCCTACACTTGGCCGCCGATGGATGCGATGATCCGCTTCGGTACCCATCCACTTTCCCAGCACATCCGTAGGAGACACGGCCGGTGGTCAGCAGCGAACAGCGGCGGCGGCAGCTCGCCCGAGAGAAGTACGAGCGCCAGATGGAGCGGCGGGTCGCCGCGCGGTCCGCGCGCAGGCGCCGCAACACGATCCTGGGCTCCGCGCTCGCCGTCGTGGTGCTGGCCGGCGGCGGTGCGCTGGTCGGCACCGGGGCGTTCAGCTCGGACAAGGACAAGTCGGCTTCGGCCGCCTCCTCCGCCAAGGCCGCGCCGAGCCAGAGCGCCGAGCCGACCACCCCGACCCGCAAGCCGGTCGAGGGCTGCGCCGATCCGGCGCCGGGCGCGCCGAACGGCAAGCAGTGGCAGGCCGAGCCGGCCATGGCGGTCGACGCGGGTGGCTCGTACACCGCGACGCTGGACACCAACTGCGGCAAGGTGACGCTCGCGCTCGACGCGGCCAAGGCCCCGCACACGGTGAACTCCTTCGTCTTCCTGGCCGGGGAGAAGTACTTCGACCACACCAAGTGCCACCGCCTCACCACCGACGGCATCTTCGTGCTCCAGTGCGGCGACCCGACCGCCAGCGCGACCGTCCCGGGCGGCACCGGCGGCCCCGGGTACAAGTTCGCGGACGAGAACCTGACCGGCGCGACCTACCCGGCGGGCACCGTGGCGATGGCCAACTCCGGCCCGGGCACGAACGGGAGCCAGTTCTTCCTGGTCTACAAGGACACCCAGCTGCCCCCGAACTACACCCCCTTCGGCAAGATCACCGGGGGCCTGGACGCGGTGCAGAAGATCGCCGCCGCGGGCACCCTGGAGGGCGCCCCGGACGGCCACCCGATGGCCGACGTCACCTTCAACTCGGTGACCACGGCAAAGAGTTGAGATCTCCCGGGGCCGCCCACAAGGGGCGCCCGAAGCGCCTCGGCGCGGCCCCGGCCCGAAATCGCCCGGCCCGGATGCGGACAGCACCGGGGCCGGTCGCCTATGTTGGCGTTGTATCAGGGTGCCCGTACCCGCCTGGCCGTCACCCTCGGCAGCAAGTCACGGCGGACGGGGACGGCGGACTCATCGGTCCGCCGCACATCAACTGTGGACGACGGACGCGCGCCGCCCCGGCGCGGGCGCGACGTCATGTGGAGGACGCGCTATGAGCAGCGACCCGTGGGGCCGTGTCGACGAGCAGGGCACGGTCTACGTCAGGACGGCCGACGGCGAACGCGTCGTGGGTTCCTGGCAGGCCGGCTCGCCCGAGGAGGCCCTCGCCTACTTCGAGCGCAAGTACCAGGGCATCGAGGTGGAGATCGGCCTGCTGGAGAAGCGGGTGCGCACCACCGACCTGGCCGCCAAGGACGCCCAGGCCGCGCTGGACCACCTGCGCGCCCAGGTGACCGAGGGGCACGCGGTCGGCGACCTGGCCGCCCTGGCCAAGCGGCTGGACACGCTCGCCGGCGAGATCGAGAGCCGGCGCGAGGAGCGCAAGGCCGCTCGCGCCAAGGCCCAGGACGAGACCCGCACCGCCAAGGAGGCGCTGGTCTCCGAGGCCGAGCAGCTCGCCGAGTCCACCCAGTGGCGGGAGGCCGGGGACCGGCTGCGCGCCCTGGTGGACACCTGGAAGGGCCTGCCCCGGCTGGACCGCAAGAGCGACGACGAGCTGTGGCACCGCTTCTCGCACGCCCGCTCGGTCTTCTCCAAGCACCGCAAGGCGCACTTCGCGACCCTGGACGCCGAGCGCGAGCAGGCCCGGCAGACCAAGGAGGCGCTGGTCGCCGAGGCCGAGGCGCTGTCCTCGTCCACCGAGTGGGGCGACACCGCGGCCGCCTACCGCGACCTGATGGCGCGCTGGAAGTCCGCCGGCCGGGCCCAGCGGGACATCGAGGACGAGCTGTGGGCGCGCTTCCGCGGCGCGCAGGACGTCTTCTTCCAGGCCCGTTCCGCGGTGTTCAGCGAGCGGGACGCCGAGCAGGTGGCCAACCAGAAGCTCAAGGAGGCGCTGGCCGTCGAGGCCGAGGCGATCCTGCCGATCACCGACCTGAAGGCCGCCAAGGCGGCGCTGCGCGAGGTCAACGAGCGCTGGGAGGCGATCGGGCACGTGCCGCGCGACGCCCGTCCGAAGCTGGACGGCCGGCTGAACACGGTCGAGCGGGCCATCCGCGAGGCCGAGGACTCCGAGTGGAAGCGCTCCAACCCGGAGGCCAAGGCGCGCGCCGCCGGCATGGTCGGCCTGTTCGAGGCGAAGGCCGACAAGATCCGGGCCGATCTGGACAAGGCCCGCGCCGCCGGCAACGCCGGCCGGATCGCCAAGCTGGAGAACGAGCTGGCCGGCGTGCAGACCCTGCTGGAGCAGGCGCACCGGAGCCAGGAGGAGTTCAGCGGCTGATCCGCCGAACGCACGAGAGAGGGCCCCGGGATCTCCCGGGGCCCTCTCTCGTGCTCGGGGCGCTACTTGCGGGCCGAGGTGACGCGGTAGACGTCGTAGACGCCCTCGACGCCGCGCACGGCCTTGAGCACATGGCCGAGGTGCTTCGGGTCGCCCATCTCGAAGGTGAAGCGGCTCATCGCGACCCGGTCGCGGGAGGTCTGCACCGCCGCCGACAGGATGTTGACGTGCTGGTCGGAGAGCACCCGGGTGACGTCCGAGAGCAGCCGGGAGCGGTCCAGCGCCTCGACCTGGATGGCCACCAGGAACACCGAGGACTGGGTGGCGGCCCACTCGACGTCGATCATCCGCTCGGGCTGCTGGCTCAGCGACTCGACGTTGACGCAGTCGGCGCGGTGCACCGAGACGCCGTTGCCGCGGGTCACGAAGCCGACGATCGGGTCGCCCGGCACCGGGGTGCAGCAGCGGGACAGCTTGACCCAGACGTCCTCGACGCCCTTGACGATCACGCCCGGGTCGCCCTTGGCCCGGCGGCGCACCGCCCGGCGGTCGTGCGTCGGGGTCGCGGTCTCGGCGAGGTCCTCGGTGGCGCCCTCCTCGCCGCCGAGCGCCTGGACCAGCTTCTGCACGATGTTCTGCGCGGTGACGTGGCCCTCGCCGATCGCGGCGTAGAGCGAGGAGATGTCGGGGTAGCGCATCTCGTGGGCCAGGGTGACCAGCGAGTCGCCGGTCAGGATCCGCTGGATCGGCAGGCCCTGCTTGCGCATCGCCCGGACGATCGCCTCCTTGCCGTGCTCGATCGCCTCCTCGCGGCGCTCCTTGGAGAACCAGGCGCGGATCTTGTTGCGGGCGCGCGGCGACTTGACGAAGCCCAGCCAGTCCCGGGACGGGCCGGCGTTCTCCGCCTTGGAGGTGAACACCTCGACGGCGTCGCCGTTCTCCAGCGTCGACTCCAGCGGCACCAGCCGCCCGTTGACCCGGGCCCCTATCGTCCGGTAGCCCACCTCGGTGTGCACCGCGAAGGCGAAGTCGACCGGGGTCGCACCGGCCGGCAGGGCTATCACGTCGCCCTTGGGCGTGAAGACGAAGACCTCGTTGCTGGCCAGGTCGAAGCGCAGCGACTCCAGGAACTCGCTCGGGTCGGCGGTCTCCTTCTGCCAGTCCAGCAGCTGCCGCAGCCAGGCCATCTCGTTGACGGCGCCGGCCTTGTCGTCCTTGCGGACCTGGGTCGGGGTGTCGGTGCGGACCTTGGACGCGCCGGCCACCGCGCGCTGCTTGTACTTCCAGTGCGCGGCGATGCCGTACTCGGCCCGGCGGTGCATGTCGAAGGTGCGGATCTGGAGTTCGACGGGCTTGCCGCCGGGGCCGATCACCGTCGTGTGCAGCGACTGGTACATGTTGAACTTGGGCATCGCGATGTAGTCCTTGAACCGCCCCGGCACCGGGTTCCACCGCGCGTGGATGGTGCCCAGCGCCGCGTAGCAGTCGCGGACGGTGTCGACCAGGACCCGGATGCCCACCAGGTCGTAGATCTCGGCGAAGTCCCGGCCCCGGACGATCATCTTCTGGTAGACCGAGTAGTAGTGCTTCGGCCGGCCGGTGACGGAGGCGGTGATCCGGGCGCCGCGCAGGTCCCCCTGGACCTGGTCGATGACGGTCGCCAGGTACTCGTCCCGCTTGGGGGCGCGCTCGGCGACCAGCCGGACGATCTCGTCGTACATCTTGGGGTAGAGGATCGCGAAGGCGAGGTCCTCCAGCTCCCACTTGATGGTGTTCATGCCCAGCCGGTGCGCCAGCGGGGCGTAGATCTCCAGCGTCTCGCGGGCCTTCTTCTCCTGCTTCTCCCGCTTGAGGTAGCGCATCGTGCGCATGTTGTGCAGGCGGTCGGCAAGCTTGATCACCAGGACCCGCGGGTCCTTGGCCATCGCGACGACCATCTTGCGGACGGTCTCGGCCTGCGCGGCCTCGCCGAACTTGACCCGGTCCAGCTTGGTGACGCCGTCCACCAGCAGCGCCACCGAGTCGCCGAAGTCCTTGCGCAGGGTCTCCAGGCCGTAGTCGGTGTCCTCGACGGTGTCGTGCAGCAGCCCGGCCATCAGGGTCGCGGCGTCCATCCCCAGCTCGGCCAGGATGGTGGCCACCGCCAGCGGGTGGGTGATGTACGGGTCACCGCTCTTGCGCTTCTGCCCGCGGTGCCACTTCTCGGCGACGGCGTAGGCCCGCTCGATGTCCCGCAGCAGCGCCGGGTCGGCCTTCGGGTCGTTCGCCCGGATCGACCGGAACAGCGGCTCCAGCACGGGGTTGAGCACGCTGGAGCGCTGGCCGCCGAGGCGGGCCAGGCGGGCACGCATGCCACCCGAGGAGGAGCCGCGCCCGGTGGGGGCGGCCGGTCGCGAGGAGGTCGGCGCCGGGCGTGCCGGGGTGGCCCCCGAGGGCGTGGGACGGTTGTCGGGGGCGGCCGCTTCGGCCGTGGGCACAACCTCGTCGGGCAAGGACTCTCCTCGGGGCACCGGGGCCGACCCCTGCCGCGGCCCGTACGGTCGGACGCAACCGGGAGGGGGTGAATCTTCATGGTACCGAGCCGGGCGCCGCGGCGTTCATCCACCCGGGCCGGAAACGGAAGGGCGGCGGTCGGATGATCCGACCGCCGCCCTTCACTCAGGTCCTTCAGACCGTGACCAGCGTCTCCAGCGGAGCGCCGTTCAGGTGCCCGGCCAGCCGTTCCCGGCCGTCCAGGAAGCCCAGCTCCATCAGCACCACGACGCCCACCAGCTCGGCGCCGGCCTCCTTCACCAGGTCCAGCGAGGCGCCGATGGTGCCACCGGTGGCCAGCACGTCGTCCACCACCAGCACCCGCTCACCGGGCGCGAAGGCATCGCACTGCACCTCCAGCGTCGCCGAGCCGTACTCCAGCTCGTACGAGCGCCGGAACACCTCGCCGGGCAGCTTGCCCTGCTTGCGGATCGGCACGAAGCCGAGCCCGGCCGCGAAGGCCGCCGGAGCCGCCAGCACGAAGCCGCGCGCCTCCAGGCCCACCACCTTGGTCGCCCCGAGCTCCCGCGCCCGGTCCGCCAGCGCCCTGGTGAGGGCGCCGAAGGCCTCGGCGTCGGCCAGCAGCGGCGCGATGTCCTTGAACAGCACACCCGGCTTCGGGTAGTCCGGGACGTCCCGGATCCGGCTGTTCAACAGCTCGGCCAGTGCGGTGTCGGCGGTGGTCACGGCGTGTCCTTACGGTCGGGTCGGTTCAGCGCTTGGTGGACGGACGGCCCTTGGCACGCGTGGTGCCGGCCGCCCGGCCGCGCTGACCGACCATACCCGCAGGCAGGTCCTCGTCCGCGATCTCCTCGCCCGCCGGCACCTCGCCCGCGGCCTTGGCAGCGGCCGCGGCCCGGTGCTGCAGGACCCGCTTGCGCAGCGCCTTCATCTCCGGCTGCTCCTCCTTGAGCTGCGCCAGCAGCGGGGTGGCGACGCAGATCGACGAGTAGGCACCGGCCGCGAGGCCGATGAACAGCGCCAGCGAGATGTCGTTCAGCGTGCCGGCGCCCAGGAGGCCGCCACCGATGAACAGCAGCGCGGCGACCGGGAGCAGGGCGACCACGGTGGTGTTGAGCGAACGCACCAGGGTCTGGTTGAGGCCCGCGTTGGCCGCCTCGCTGTAGGTGAGCTTGTTCTGCTTGGTGAGGTCCTTGGTGTTCTCCTTCACGGTGTCGAAGACGACGACCGTGTCGTAGAGCGAGTACCCGAGGATGGTCAGGAAGCCGATCACCGTACCGGGGGTGACCTCGAAGCCCACCAGGGCGTACACGCCGATGGTGATCAGGAGGTCGTGGATGAGGGCGACCAGGGCCGCCACCGCCATCCGCCACTCGAAGGCGATCGCCAGGTAGACCGTCACCAGGACCATGAAGATGATCAGGCCGGTGAGCGCCTTCGAGGAGATCTGCTTGCCCCAGCTGGGGCCGATCACCTGGGCCTCGACGGTGTCCAGCGGCACGGCCAGCTTCTCGGAGAGCTGAGCGCGGATCTCGTCCGAGCTCTTCGACTCCTCGGTGCTGACCTGGATGCGGATCTTGCCGTTGTCGGTCGACTGCACCAGCGGGTGCGAGGAGACGATCTGGTTGGACGTCTCCTGCGCCTGCGAGACGGTCAGCCCCGGCTTGGCCACGGTGTAGACCGAGCCGCCCTTGAACTCGATGCCCAGGTGCAGGCCCATCGACAGACCGATCGCCGCGATCAGCACGATCACGCCGGAGATGGAGTACCAGAGCTTACGGCGCCCGACGAAGTCGAAGCTGACCTCGCCCTGGTAGAGCCGGTGTCCCAGATTGGAGAAGCGTGACACGGTGTCAGGCCTCCTTCACGGCGGCAGAGGAGGGGCTACGACGACGGCTGCTGCGCAGCGGCGGGCGGGCGCCCAGCCGCTTCGGGTCCAGGCCGGACCACGGGTGACCGTTGGCGAAGAACTTGCGCCGGGCCAGCAGCGTGATCACCGGCTTGGTGAAGAGGAAGATCACCACGACGTCCAGCGCGGTGGTCAGCCCCAGGGTGAACGCGAAGCCCTGGACCTTGCCGACCGAGACCACGTAGAGCACGGCGGCACAGAGGAAGGACACGAAGTCCGACACCAGGATGGTGCGCCGGGCGCGCGGCCAGGCCCGCTGGACCGCCGGGCGCAGCGGGGCGCCCTCGCGGACCTCGTCGCGGATGCGCTCGAAGTAGACGATGAAGGAGTCGGCGGTGATGCCGATCGCGACGATCGCACCGCAGACCGCGGGCAGGTTCAGCGCGAAGCCGATCCCGGCGCCGAGCAGGCTCATGATCGAGTAGGTCAGGGCCGCCGAGACGAGCAGACCGGCGATCGAGACCAGGCCGAGGCCGCGGTAGTAGACCAGCGAGTAGAGCACCACCAGCAGCATGCCGATCGCGCCGGCGACCAGACCGGCCTTGAGCTGGTCGCTGCCGAGCGCCGGGGAGACGGTGGTGATGTCGCTCTTGCTGAATTCCAGCGGCAGGGCGCCGTAGCCCAGCACGTTGGACAGGTCCTGCGCCTCGGCCTGGCTGAAGCGGCCGGTGATCACGGCGCTGCCGCCGGGGATCACGTTCTTGACCTCGGGGTGCGAGACGACCTGGTTGTCCAGCACGATCGCGAACTGGTTGTTCGGCGGGGTCTGGGTGGCGAGCTGGCCGGTGACCTTGGTGAAGGCGTCGGTGCCGGCGCCGTTGAACTGCAGCTGGACCTGCCAGCCGGCACCCGTCTGGGTGTCGAGGCTCGGCTGGGCCTTGGAGACGTCCGAGCCCTTCACGGCGACGGGGCCGAGGGCGAGCTTCTCGTAGTAGCCGTTCTCGGGCTTCTGCGAACAGGCGACGACGGCCTTGTCCTCGGGGCCGGTCTGGGCCGCGCGGACCTCCGGCTTGGTGCAGTCGAGGGCGGTGAAGGCCGCGGCCAGCTCCGGCGGCACGGTGCCCTGGGTCATCGCGGCGCTGACGTCCGCGGCGCTGGGCGGGGTGGCGGGCGCGGACGGCGTGGCGGCGGCGCTCGGGGCGGTGCTCGCGCCCGTGGCGGCGGCGCTCGGGCTGGCGTCGGCGGCCAGCGCCTCACCGGCCGGGCGGCCCTGCTTGGTGCCGCTCGCGCTGGGCGTTCCGGTGGCGCTCGCGCCGGCCGAGGCGGTGGAGCCGGCGGACGGGGCCGCGCTCGGGGTGCCGGTGGCCGAGGGGGAGCCGGTGGGCGCCGGCGGCGTGAAGCCGCTGGGCGCCACCGCGAGGACCGGGCGGAAGAACAGCTTGGCGGTGGTACCCACCTGGTCCGCCGCGTTCTGCTGGTTGCCGCCCTTGGGGATGTTCACGATGATCGTGTTGTCGCCCTGGGTCTGCACCTCCGCCTCGGAGACACCCATGCCGTTGACGCGGCGCTCGATGATCCCGGTGGCGATGTCCATGTTGGACTTGGTGATCGCCTTGGGGTCGGTCGACTTCGCGGTCAGCGTGATACTGGTGCCACCGGCGAGGTCGATTCCGAGCCGGGGCTTGGTGTGGCCCGTCCCGAACATGAGGGCGACCAGTCCGACGGTGACGACCAGGATGAGGGCCAGCGCCCGCCCTGGGTAGCCGTCGCGCGGGCGCGACTTGGGTGTTGCCACCTTGCTCGTTTCTCCCTGTCCATGCCACTCCCCCAACCGGACCCCCGTCCGGCTTGTGGCGGGACGGGGGCATGGCGGTTCTGCGGCCCTGAGGTCCTGTGGGCTCGCGGCACTGGGCCGCGCGGCCGGGCTGGTGCCCGACCGTACTACTTGCTCGCGGGAGCCCCGCCCTCGACGTCGCCCTTGGCGCCGCCGTCCTTGGTGAGCGTCAGCGGCTTGTCCTCGACCGGCTCGGCGTCGGTGTCCTCGGCCTCCGGCTCGGCCAGCTCGTCATCGGCGGGGCGACCGTTGATGATCGCGTCGTACTCCTGGGGCTCCAGGACAGCGGCGATCGCGCTCTTGGTGAAGTGGGTGACCACGCCGGGCGCGATCTCCAGCTCGATGGTCTCCTCGTTGATCGCCTTCACCGTGGCGTACAGGCCACCGATGGTGCGCACCCCCGCCCCTGGCTCCAGCGAGGTCTGCATCTGCTGCATCTGCGACTGGCGCTTCTTCTGCGACCGGAACATGAGCACGATCGCGATGATCGGGAGGAGAAGGATGATGAAGTTCACTGCAGCCAGGGTCCTTTACGGGCCGCCGACCGGCGGCCTGTGTGGTATTGGTCGGCCCGTCAGGTGAGCGGGGCGGTCCGGCGGAGTCTAGGCGACCCCGAACTGATCGGACAACGCCAAGCATCGCATCCTGCCGCCGAAAGTGGCGACCCTCCGCCTGCACAGTTTCCCCGGACTTCGCCCCCGGCTCGCACCCGGGCCACTCACCGGGGCGGTGCATCGGACGCCTCCCGGGAACCGTCGGGCGGCGATCACCCGTTCAGCCCTCGTCGGCCCGGAAGAGTTCGGATTGCGCGGGCACGGCGCCCCGGGTGGTCTGGATCGGCGGGGTCAGCCCGAGGTGCTGCCAGGCCGCCGCGGTGGCGATCCGGCCGCGCGGGGTCCGGGCGAGCAGGCCCTCGCGGACCAGGAAGGGCTCCGCCACCTCCTCGACCGTCTCGGACTCCTCCCCCACCGCGACCGCAAGAGTCGACAAACCGACCGGTCCGCCGCCGAACAGCCGCAGCAGCGCGGTCAGCACCGCGCGGTCCAGCCGGTCCAGACCGCGGGCGTCCACCTCGTAGACGTCCAGCGCCCGGGCGGCGATCTCGACGGTGACCTGGCCGTCGTGCCGCACCTGCGCGAAGTCGCGGACCCGGCGCAGCAGCCGGTTGGCGATGCGCGGCGTCCCCCGCGAGCGGCCGGCGATCTCGGCGGCGCCGGCCGGGTCGATCTCCACGTCCAGCAGGGTGGCCGAGCGGCGCACCACCCGTTCGAGCTCGGCCGGGGCGTAGAACTCCATGTGCCCGGTGAAGCCGAAGCGGTCGCGCAGCGGGGGCGGCAGCAGGCCGGCCCGGGTGGTGGCGCCGACCAGGGTGAAGGGCGGCAGTTCCAGCGGGATGGCGGTGGCGCCCGGGCCCTTGCCGACGATCACGTCGACCCGGAAGTCCTCCATCGCCATGTAGAGCATCTCCTCGGCCGGACGGGACATCCGGTGGATCTCGTCGAGGAAGAGCACCTCGCCCTCGGCGAGCGAGGAGAGGATCGCCGCGAGGTCCCCCGCGTGCTGGATCGCCGGGCCGGAGGTGATCCGGATCGGGGCGCCCAGCTCGGCGGCGATGATCATGGACAGGGTGGTCTTGCCCAGCCCGGGCGGCCCGCTGAGCAGCACGTGGTCGGGCGCGCTGCCGCGCTTGCGGGCCGCCTGGAGCACCAGGGACAGCTGCTCGCGCACCCGCTCCTGACCGATGAACTCGTCCAGCAGCTTGGGGCGCAGCGCCGCCTCGACCGCCTGGTCCTCCCCGTCGGCGGCGGCCGTCACCAGCCGGTCGCCCGGGTCCGAGTCGTACGGACTCATCAGCACATGCTCCAAAGTCGACAAGAGGACAGATCGCCAGATGGCTTTAGCGGGATCGGTTGAGGCCGCGCAGGGCGAGCCGGAGCAGTGCGCCGACGTCCGGCGTCTGCTGGGCCTCCGCCTCGGGGGTGACGGCCACGACCGCCTCGTCCGCCTCGCGCGGAGCGTAGCCGAGACCGGTCAGCGCCGAGTGCAGCTGCTCGCTCCAGGGGGCCGGGCCGCTCGCGATCGGCTTCTGCGCCGGCACCGCGCCGTGCGGGGCGCCCAGCTTGTCCTTGTACTCCAGCAGCAGCTTGGCGGCCTTCGCCTTCCCGATGCCGGGCACGGCCACCAGCGCCTTCTCGTCGCCGCCGGCCACCGCGGCCCGCAGCGCGTCGGGGCTGTGCACCCCGAGGATCGCCTGCGCCAGCTTCGGGCCGACGCCCGGCGCGGCCTGGAGGATCTCGAAGACGGCGCGCTCGTCGTCGTCCGCGAAGCCGAACAGGGTCAGCGAGTCCTCCCGGACCACCAGCGAGGTCGCGAGCCGGGCGGGCTCACCCAGCCGGAGCCCGGCCAGCGTGTTCGGCGTGCACTGCACGGCCATGCCGACCCCGCCGACCTCGACCACGGCGAGTCCGGAGGAGATGGCCGCCACGGGCCCTTGCACGAAGGCGATCACCGGCTGCTTCCTTTCAGGGGGGTGGCGCGGGCCTCCCGTACCGCGGCCTCCAGGCGGTTGACCGCCCCGCCGCGCCAGATGTGGCAGATGGCCAGCGCCAGCGCGTCGGCGGCGTCGGCGGGCTTGGGCGGGGCGTCCAGTCGCAGCAGGCGCTGCACCATGGCCGTGACCTGCGCCTTGTCGGCCCGGCCGGAGCCGGTGACGGCGGCCTTGACCTCGCTCGGGGTGTGCAGGGTGACCGGGATGCCGCGCCGGGTGGCGCAGAGCATCGCGACCGCGCTGGCCTGGGCGGTGCCCATCACCGTCCGGACGTTGTGCTGGGCGAACACCCGCTCGACGGCGACCAGTTCCGGCTCGTGCTCGTCGAGCCAGGCCTCTATGCCCTGCTCCACCAGCAGCAGCCGCCGCCCGATCTCCTCCTCGGCGGGGGTGCGCACCACGCCGACCCCGACCATCCGCAGCGGCCGCCCCGGCGCACCCTCGACCACGCCGATCCCGCACCTGGTCAGCCCCGGGTCGACGCCCAGTACCCGTACCACAGCCCCGCCTCTCGTTGATCGCCGCTCGCCTCCGGGCGCTCCGGCCCGGGCAGGCCCTCCGGCCCACGGCGGGCGACCTGCGAAGGCTACCGTCCGGGTCCGACAGCGCCCGCAAAGACACCGGCCCGGCGGTCGGGAGACCGCCGGGCCGGGGAGTGAGAACGATCACTCGGCGTCGAGCTGCGCACCGACCTCGTCGGAGATGTCGAAGTTGGCGAAGACGTTCTGCACGTCGTCGCTGTCCTCCAGCACGTCGATCAGCTTGAGGATCTTGCGGGCGCCGTCGACGTCCAGCTCGACCTGCATGCTCGGGAGGAAGTTGGCCTCGGCCGAGTCGTAGTCGACACCGGCGTCCACCAGCGCGGTGCGCACGGCGACCATCTTGGTGGCCTCGGAGACGATCTCGAACGCGTCGCCGAGGTCGTTGATCTCCTCGGGCTCCTGGTCGAGGACGACCTCGAAGAGCTTGTCCTCGTCCACGCCGTCAGCCTTGGGGACGATCACGACGCCCTTGCGGGTGAACAGGTACGACACCGAGCCCGGGTCGGCCATCGAGCCGCCGTTGCGGGTCATCGCGACGCGCACGTCGGAGGCGGCGCGGTTGCGGTTGTCGGTGAGGCACTCGATCAGGACGGCGACGCCGTTCGGGCCGTAGCCCTCGTACATGATCGTCTGGTAGTCGGCGCCGCCGGCCTCCAGACCGCCACCGCGCTTGACGGCGCGGTTGATGTTGTCGATCGGGACCGAGCTCTTCTTCGCCTTCTGGATGGCGTCGTAGAGGGTCGGGTTGCCGGCCGGGTCGGAACCGCCGGTGCGCGCCGCCACCTCGATGTTCTTGATCATCTTGGCGAAGAGCTTGCCGCGCTTGGCGTCGATCACGGCCTTCTTGTGCTTGGTGGTAGCCCACTTAGAGTGGCCGGACATTCGCCAGCTCCTTTACGTCGCCAAAGGGAAATGAAACAGATGAGATCTTACCGGTGTCGTCACCGGAAAGGCGCACACGGTCAGCGCCGTCCCAGGTGCTCCTCGACCATCGCGACGAAGTAGGCGTGCACCCGGTGGTCGCCGGTGAGCTCCGGGTGGAAGGAGGTCGCCAGCAGGTTGCCCTGGCGCACGGCCACGATCCGGCTCTCCGGACCGTCCGCGGCGGGCAGCTCGGCCAGCACCTCGACACCCGCGCCGACGCCCTCGACCCAGGGGGCCCGGATGAAGACGCCGTGCACCGGCGCGTCGCCCAGGCCCTCGAAGGCGACACCGGACTCGAAGGACTCGTTCTGGCGGCCGAAGGCGTTGCGGCGCACGGTCATGTCGATGCCGCCGACGGTCTCCTGGTCGTCCCGGCCGTCCAGGATCTTGTCGGCCAGCATGATCATGCCCGCGCAGGTGCCGTACACCGGCATCCCGGCGGCGACCCGCTCGCGCAGCGGGTCCATCACGCCGAACAGCAGCGCCAGCTTGGACATGGTGGTGGACTCCCCGCCGGGGATCACCAGCGCGTCGACCTCGGCCAGCTCCTCGGCACGGCGCACCGGGCGGGCGAGCGCGTCGGCCTCGGCCAGCGCGACCAGGTGCTCGCGGACGTCACCCTGGAGGGCGAGGACGCCGATGACTGGAGTGCTCACGGTCTTCAACCTCGTTCGATCGTTCTACGGATGTACGTGACGCGGCCCGCCGCGCGCCAAGGCGCTGCGACGGGCCGGCACAGGGGGCGACTACCAGCCGCGGTTGGCGTAGCGCTCGGTCTCCGGCAGGGTGTCGCAGTTGATGCCGACCATGGCCTCGCCGAGGTTGCGGGAGGCGTCCGCGATGATCTTCGGGTCGTCGAAGAAGGTGGTGGCCTTCACGATGGCGGCGGCGCGCTTGGCCGGGTCGCCCGACTTGAAGATGCCCGAGCCGACGAAGACGCCCTCGGCACCGAGCTGGCGCATCAGCGCGGCGTCGGCCGGGGTGGCCACGCCACCGGCGGAGAACAGCACGACCGGCAGCTTGCCGAGCTCGGCGACCTCCTTGACGAGCTCGTACGGGGCGCGCAGCTCCTTGGCGGCGGCGTACAGCTCGTTGTTGTCGAAGCCGCGCAGCTTGGCGATCTCGTTCTTGATCTGGCGCAGGTGGCGGACCGCCTCGACGACGTTGCCGGTGCCGGCCTCGCCCTTCGAGCGGATCATGGCCGCGCCCTCGGCGATGCGGCGCAGGGCCTCGCCCAGGTTGGTGGCGCCACAGACGAAGGGGGTGGTGAAGGCCCACTTGTCGGAGTGGTTGACCTCGTCGGCCGGGGTCAGCACCTCGGACTCGTCGATGTAGTCGACGCCGAGCGACTGGAGGACCTGGGCCTCGACGAAGTGGCCGATCCGCGACTTGGCCATCACCGGGATGGAGACCGCCTCGATGATCTCCTCGATCATGTTCGGGTCGGACATCCGGGCCACGCCGCCGTCCTTGCGGATGTCGGCCGGAACCCGCTCCAGCGCCATGACGGCCACCGCGCCGGCGTCTTCAGCGATCTTGGCCTGCTCGGCGTTGACCACGTCCATGATCACACCGCCCTTGAGCTGCTCGGCCATGCCGCGCTTCACCCGGGCGGTACCGATCTGCGGCTGGTCTGCGGTGGTGGGGGTGGTGGACACGTGAGACCTCACTCGAAGATGAACCAGTGCTATCGCCCTATGGTAGGCGGAACGGGTGACGCAACCATGCGCCACCAAGTCCAGCCCGGACGACGGGATGCGACAAACGGGCCGTATCCGAGCACAGCCTAGGCGGGTGCCCCTTCGGGCGTGAGCGCGGGCGGCGGAGCATCGTCCATCTCGAACGCCAGCGGGAACGGAGCCTTCCCCGCCAGCCGGAAGTACCGCACCAGACGGTGCTCGCGCACCGCCCGGGCCGCCCGCACCGCGTCGTTGTGGAACCGGCGCGCCATCGGCGCCCGGCGCACCGCCGCCGTCAGGTCGCGCACCGCGTCCTCGCCGCCCGGCTCCGCCACCAGCGCCGCCACCTGCTCCGGCTCGGCGAACACCGCCCGCAGCGCCAGGCTCAGCTGGCTCTCCGCCACCTCACGCTGGTCGTCCTCGGCCTGCCGGGCCGCGTGCGCCGCGTCCAGCAGCAGCAGCGAGGCCGCCGGGTCCAGCAGCGAGGACGTGGCCAGCTCCATCGCCACCGAGGCCCGACGGACCAGCTGCGCGTCCAGCGCCGCCCGCGCGGCGTCGATCCTGGCGTGCAGCCGGTCCAACCGACCGGCCGTCCAACTCAGGTACATGCCGAACAGCACCACGGCCACGCCGGCCCAGATCCAGGTAGTCACGGGGCGCAACGCTACCGGGTGTCACCGGCTCAGCCCTCCGCGCTCGCGCTCCGGTAGGACCCGCGGTCGATGTCGGAGACGTTCACCGCGGTGTACAACCGGGTGCCCGGCGCCGGCGCGACGTGCTCGGCCAGCAGCGCCAGCACGCCCTCGCTGAGCGCCGCCTTCGCCTCCGGCGTACGGCCCGGGAAGATCTGGAACTCGACGTACACCTGCGCGGCGGCCTCCTCGCCCTCCCCCACCACGAAGTCGTCGTTCTGCCGGAACAGCGTCTTGCACGCCTCCGGCTTCGCGTCGATCGTCCCCACCGCGAGCCGGTTGATCGCCACGCCCAGCGCCCGGCGGTCGAAGGAGCCGGCCAGGCTCGGCGAGTAGTCGACGGAGATCTGCGGCATCGGTGCCCCCATGCGTCGTGCCCGAATACGGTCGACCGACCCTAACGCCGCCGGCACCCCGGAAAAGTCCCGGGCCGGCCGGGCTCGGTCCCGGGCTCAGTCCCGGGCCAGCCCGAACCGGCCGCGCCGGCCGCTGCGCACGTCCTCCTCGACCACCGCCGCGGCCCCCGCCGCCACCGTCTCGTACACCGCCAGGATGTCCGCGCCGACCGTCGACCAGTCGAACCGCCGCACGTACCGCGAAGCGGCCTTGCTCAGCTCCCCCAGCCGCCCCGGATCGCCCAGCAGCCGCAGCGCCGCAGCGGCCAGCGCGTCCGCGTCCTCCACCGGGAACAGCTCGCCCGCGTCCCCGCCGTCCAGCACCTGCTTGAACGCGTCCAGGTCGCTGGCCAGCACCGGGGCGCCCGCCGACATCGCCTCGACCAGGATGATCCCGAAACTCTCGCCACCGGTGTTCGGCGCCACGTACAGGTCCACGCTGCGCAGCAGCCGGGCCTTGTCGCGGTCGCTCACCATGCCGAGGAACTCCACCTGCCGGCGGACCTCCGGCGCCAGGCCGGCGACGGCCTCCTCCTCGTCCCCCTTGCCCGCCACCAGCAGCCGCACGCCCGGCCGCTCGGCCAGGATCTTCGGCAGCGCCGCCAGCAGCGTCGGCAGGCCCTTGCGCGGCTCGTTGATGCGGCCGACGAAGCCGATCGTGCCCGGCTCCCCCGCCGCCGCGCCGCCGCGCCAGCGCTCGTCCGGCTCGGCGTCCGCGAAGAAGCCGACGTCCACGCCGTTCGGGATCACCACCGCGTCGCCGCCCAGGTGCTCCACCAGCGTCCGCCGGGCGTACTCCGACACCGCGATCCGGGCCCGCATCTTCTCCAGGCCGGGCTGCAGGATCGGCGAGGCCGCGATCATCGCCCGCGAGCGCGGGTTGGAGGTGTGGAACGTCCCCACCATCGGCCCGGACGCCGACCAGGCGGCCAGCATCGACACGCTCGGCGCGGCCGGCTCGTGCACGTGCAGGATGTCGAACCGGCCCTCGTGCAGCCACCGCCGCGTCCGCGCCGCCGACAGGACGCCGAAGCTCAGCCGCGCCACCGACCCGTTGTACGGCACCGCCACCGCCCGCCCGGCACCGACCACGTACGGCGGCAGCGCCTCCTCGTCCTCGGCCGGCGACAGCACCGAGACCTCGTGGCCCAGACCGATCAGGTGCTCGGCCAAGTCCCGGATGTGGAACTGCACCCCACCGGGGACGTCCCAGTCGTACGGGCAGACGATGCCGATCTTCACGGGTTCCTCATGCTCCTTCGGGTACTCCTGCTGGCCGGGATCAGGACCCGGAGGCCTCGGCCGCCGGCTCGCCGGCCGGCTCCGGCGCGGCCGCCCGGGCCGCCTCGGAGTGCGGCGCGGCCGCCTCCTCCACCGTCTCACGGACCGGGAGGTCGGCCAGCCAGAACCGCTGCAGCATGTGCCAGTCCTCGGGGTGCTCGCGGATCGCCTGCTCCCACACCTGCGCCAGCGCCTGCGTCATCACCTGCGTCCGCTCCTTGCGGTCGCCCTCCTGCGGCACCGGCACCTCGGGGTGGATCCGCGCCCGCATCACCGGGCCGTCGTACCAGAGCGTCACCGGCAGCAGCGCCGCCCCGGTGCGCTGGCACAGCGCCGCCGGACCGGCCGGCATCCGGGTCGCCTCCCCGAAGAACGACACCTCCACGCCCGCCTCCGAGAGGTCCCGGTCCCCCACCAGGCAGACCAGCCGGCCCTCGCGCAGCCGTCGCGCCAGCGTGCCGATCACGTTCACCCCGCCCCCGGTCAACGCCAGGACCTCCATGCCCTGGCCCTCCCGGAACTCCACGAACCGGTCGAACAGCCGCTCCGGCTTCAACCGCTCCGCGACCGTGGTGAACGGGAAGCCCAGCTGCGCCACCCAGGTGCCCGCCAGGTCCCAGTTGCCCATGTGCGGCAGCGCGATCACCGCGCCCCGACCGGCCTCGATGTGCTCTCGCAGGTTCTCCAGGCCCTCCGACTGGACGTCCCGGGCCACCCGCTCCCTGCTCCAGACCGGCAGCCGGAACGACTCCATCCAGTACCGCAGGTACGAGCGCATCCCGGCCCGGGACAGCGCCCGCAGGCCCGCCTCGTCCAGCCCTGGACGGACCCGGCGCAGGTTCGCCTCCAACTGGAGCACCCGCTTGCCCCGCCGGCGCCAGGCGTAGTCCGCCAGCCGGTCGAACAGGCCCCGCGCCACCCGCTCCGGCAGGTGCTTCAGCACCGCCCAGCCCAGCGCGTACGCCCAGTACACCAGTCGGTCCGTCACCGCAGGACGCCCCCCATCAGCTCCCGGCCGCCGCTCGGTCGGCCTCGAACGCCTCCCGGCGCACGGTCAGCATGCGCTGGACCACCGTCACCAGACTGCCCACCGCGACCAGCCACAGCGCCACCGGCAGCAGCCACTCCACGTACGGCACCCCGAACTTGTGCAGACCCGCGACCCCGGCCGCCACCAGGCTGGCCACCAGCCGCTCGGCCCGCTCCACCAGCCCCGACACGTCGCACGGCAGCCCCTGGCTCTGCGCCCGCGCCTTGGTGTACGACACCACCAGCCCGCTCGCCAGGCAGCAGATCGCCACCGCGCACAGCAGGTTGTCGTCACCCTTGCCCGCGTACCACATCGCCAGACCACCGAAGATCGCCGCATCCGCGACCCGGTCCAGCGTGGAGTCCAGGAACGCCCCCCACCTGGTGCTCCGGCCCAGCTGGCGGGCCATGTTCCCGTCCACCAGGTCCGAGAAGATGAACAGCGTGATCGTGATGGTGCCCCAGAAGAACTCCCCGCGCGGGAAGAACACCAGCGCACCGGCCACCGAACCGGCCGTACCGATCAGCGTCACGGCGTCCGGGCTCACGCCCAGCCGGATCAGGAACGCGGCGAACGGGGTCAGAACACGTGTGAAGAAGGCACGCGCGTATTTGTTGAGCATGGCCTTCCCGACCGCTCCGATCTCCCTGGTACCCGCCTGGCGCAACACGCGCGGCAGACGGCCGGACGGATCAGCCCGTCCGGCCCACCCATCGTAGCCAGGCCGGAGGCACGCTCCGTCGCACGCACCGCCCGACGACACCCCGGCCACGTCCCACACACGGACGGTCACCGCCCACCCGTACGACACGCGCCGCCGCAGCACCCGCACCTACACTTTCGAAGGACAGCCCCGGCGCGACGGGAGGAGACCCCGATGCCCGACCGCAGCACGGCACGAGCCGCCCAGGCGCCCGCCGTCACCGCCCCCCGGGACCTGCGCAACGTCGTCCTCATCGGCTCCAGCGGTGTGGGCAAGACCACCCTCGCCGAATCCCTCGCCCTCGCCTCCGGCGCCACCGGCCGGGCCGGTCGCGTCACCGACGGCACCACCGTCTCCGACCACGAGGACATCGAGCACCACCAGCAGCGCTCCGTCCAGCTCTCGCTGCTCCCGCTCGAATGGAAGGGCGTCAAGATCAACCTGATCGACCCGCCCGGCCACCCCGACTTCACCGCCGACCTGCGCGCCGCCCTGCACGCCGCCGACGCCGCCGTCTTCGTCGTCTCCGCCACCGACCCCGTCACCGCCCCCACCCGCGCACTCTGGCGCGAGTGCGCCGCCGAAGGCATCCCGCGCGCCATCGCCGTCGCCAAACTCGACCTCGCCCGCACCGGCTTCGACGACATCCTCACCGCCTGCCACGACGCCTTCGACCTGGGCCCCGACACCCTCCGCCCGCTCTTCCTGCCCGTCCTCCACGACGGCCGCCCCGACGGCAGCGTCGACCTGCTCACCGGCGACACCTACGGCCGGGCCACCCCGCTGCCCGACACCGGGCCCGCCCACGACAGCCTCGTCGAGGCCATCTCCGGCCAGGACGACACCCTCATGGAGCGCTACCTCTCCGGCGACACCCTCGACACCGACGCCCTCGAAGCCGGCCTGCGCCGCGAAGTCCTCGGCTGCGCCCTCCACCCCGCCGTCCCCACCAGCGAGAACGGCCTCGGCGCCACCGAACTCCTCGACCTGATCGTCCACACCTTCCCCGACCCCAGCGAACGCACCCGCCCAGCCCCCGACTGCGACCCCGACGCCCCGCTCGCCGCCCAGGTCGTCCGCGTCACCGGCGACACCTACGTCGGCCGGATCAGCCTGCTGCGCCTGTACGCCGGCACCCTGCGCCCCGACACCCGCATCCACCTCGCCGGCCCCGCCCACAGCGCCGACCAGAACGGCGACGAACGCGTCACCGCCCTCAGCAGCCCCTTCGGCAAGCTCCAGCGGCCCGTCCCGCACGCCGTCGCCGGCGACCTCGTCTGCATCGCCAAGCTCACCACCGCCCGCGCCGGCGACACCGTCCACGACCCCGGCCACCCCGTCGACCTCGACGGCTGGAACCTCCCCGAGCCCCTGCTCCCGATCGCCGTCGAAGCCCACAGCAAGGCCGACGACGACAAGCTCTCCCAGGCCCTCACCCGCCTCACCGCCGAGGACCCGGCCCTACGCCTCGAACAGAACCCCGCCACCCACCAGCTCGTCCTCTGGTGCACCGGCGAGGCCCACGCCGAGGTCGTCCTCGACCGCCTGCGCACCCGGCACGGCGTCCACGTCGACACCGTCGAACCCCAGGTCGCCCTCCGCGAGACCTTCGGCACCGCCGCCGCCGGCCACGGCCGGCTCGTCAAGCAGTCCGGCGGCCACGGCCAGTACGCCATCTGCGACCTGGAGGTCGAACCCCTCCCGGCCGGCTCCGGCTTCGAGTTCCAGGAGCACGTCGTCGGCGGCGCCGTCCCCAAGCACTTCATCCCCTCCGTCGAGAAGGGCCTGCGCGCCCAGCTCGCCAAGGGCGTCGCCACCGGCCACCCGCTCGTCGACGTCCGGGTCACCCTCACCGACGGCAAGGCCCACTCCGTGGACTCCTCCGACGCGGCCTTCCAGGCCGCCGCCGCCCTCGCCCTGCGCGACGCCGCCGAACACGCCGTCATCCGGCTGCTCGAACCCGTCGCCGCCGTCACCGTCCTGCTGCCCGACGACTACCTCGGCGCCGTCCTCGGCGACCTCTCCGCCCGCCGCGGCCGCGTCCTCGGCACCGAGACCGGCGGCCCCGGCCTGACCCTGCTGCGCGCCGAGGTCCCCGAACTCGAACTCGTCCGCTACCCGGTCGACCTGCGCTCACTCACCCACGGCACCGCCGAGTTCTCCCGCGCCTACCTGCGCCACGAACCCATGCCGACCGCCCTGGCCACCCGCTACACCGACTGAGCGCCCTGGCGCCGAGGCAGCGCGCACGCCGCCGTACCCCCCGGCATCCGGTGCCGGTTGCGCGCCACCCAGCGGTACGCCAGGCCCGCCACCGGCCGCACCGGCGCCGACGCCAGCACCGCCCCCAGGTACGCCCACGCGCCGCCCGAACGCATCAGCAGCCGCGCCACCGCCTGCGCGCCCCCGTACACCCGGCCCGCCGGCGTCACCCACAGCACCTCGCGCTCCGCCCGCTCCGCGGTCACCTCGCCCCGCCCGCCCGCACGCGCGTCCAGCGCCGCCAGGTCCTCGAACTGGAACGGCACCGCGTCCCAGCCCCCCGAGGCCAGCGTCTGCCGCAGATAGCGCTCCGCCCACCGCACGCAGGACGAGCAGAACGAACAGTCCCCGTCGAACACCAGCACCGGATCCATCGCCTGGGCTCCCTTCCTCGCCGTCACGGCCATCCTGCCCCACCCCGACGACCCGCCGCCGACCGGGTATCGACCAGCCCGAAGCTGGGCATCATGCCTCTCAAGCCCGGGCGCGGCCCGATCGTGACGGCACTTCAGACGATCATGCGCGCGGCGACACCACGGCACGATAACCTGCCGCTGACAAGGGGAGGAGGGGACGCCACCGTGACCACACTCGACATGACTCCGGGTGCGCAGATACCCCGCACCGACGCCGGGCCGCAAACCGGAGTCACCCCGGCGCTCTCCTCGGTCGCGTACCGCGACGGCAAGATCGAGGACTTCGTCGGCAAGGTCACCGCCGCGACCCACAAGAAGCCCCGGTTCAAGCTCTTCGAGGCGAACCTCGGCGAAGCGTTCAGCGCCGCCGTCATCTCCCGCACCGTCGGTGCCGGGCGCAAGCCGATCGTGCCCTCGTTCGGCACCGACACCCGCCAGATCGTCGAACACTGCCTGGCCGCACAGGAGTTGCGGGCCGCTCGGGACCGCAAGCTCACCGTGGTCACCGTGCTCTTCGGCCTGCTCGCCCTGCCCGGCACCCTGATCTGGATCGGTGCGTTCTACCTGCGCATCTACCTCATGAAGGGCAAGGCCCTCCAGGACGAGCTCTACGGCGCCCTCGCGCTCCTGGCCGCCGCCGTGGTCTCCGTCCTGTTCCTCGTCAAGCCCCCCGTCAACGGCCCGCTCGGCATCTACCTGCGCGTCGCCATGATCCCGCCGATCATCGGCGGGATCCTCGCCCGGCGCATCGTGCTGCGCTCCACCAAGGAGCTCCGCGAACGCTGGCTCGCCCTCGCCGAGGGCAGCTCCGTCGCCGCCACCGTCTCCAAGGCCGTCCCCCGCGACGACCTCGACAAGAAGGCCGTCGACCTGCGCGACAAGCTCGCCCGCATGGAGGCCGAGCAGGAGACCAACGTCCAGCACTACGCCGGCCCCAAGGGCATCCTCGGCGTCGGCAAGCGCTGGGGCGAATGGCGCCTGGTCGACGTGATGCGCCCCGCCGCGGGCCACTCCGACTTCCGCGCCTTCCACCCCTGGGACCTCGTCCGGAAGATCTCCTCGCACCTCAAGGGGCTCGCCGTCAGCGAGGTCGCCAACAGCGGGATGACCAACATCACGGTCAAGCAGTGGGCGGTCCTCGAAATCGGCGAGAACGCCGACGAGATCTCCCGCCCCGGCAACGCCGACATGGACGGCGACCGGATGCGCGACTTCGCCCTCCAGACCATCGCCGACAAGCAGACCTTCGCCGGCGGCGGCCCCCGGCACTACCTCGCCACCCAGTTCATCACCTTCGACGGCAAGCTGATCATCACCTTCACCGTCACCGTCACCCTGCTCGCCAACACCCTCACCGTCACCGTCGCCGGCTACGCGCTCGGCCCGGTCAACGGCGTCTTCTCCGACAAGCCCTCGGCCAAGGAGAAGACCGTCCAGAAGACCGGCAAGTTCTGGGAGGAGCGCACCGTCAAGCTCCCCCTGATCGACAACGACGAGGTGGTCCGCCAGGCCCTGCGCGCGCCGCTCACCCGCGCCCCCGGGCTGCTCTCCTGGCTCGGCGGCGGCCTGGGCCTGCCCGAGCCGTTCGGCTTCCGGCACGCCTGGGCGAGCCCGCCGTGGGGCAGCCGGTTCATGACCGACAACGCGCTCAACGCCTCCGTCCCGGTCCTCGGCGCCGTGCACGCCGCCACCCTGGAGTTCCTGGAGGAGCACGACCTGGACACCGACCGCTTCAAGAACCGCGCGTCGATCATCAAGTCCGAGGCCCAGGGCACCCGCCCGTACAAGGTCGACCAGTTCGAGTAACCCCGGCCCGCGCACACCGGAGGGGCCCGCCACCGACTCAGCGGTGACGGGCCCCTCCGGCGTTCCCGATCAGTCCTGCGGCCAGGCCTCGGCCAGCATCTTCCGGGTGTCCGCCAGCAGTTGCGGCAGCACCTTGGTGTGGCCGACCACCGGCATGAAGTTGGTGTCCCCGCCCCAGCGCGGCACCACGTGCTGGTGCAGGTGCGCCGCGATCCCGGCACCGGCCGCCGTGCCCTGGTTCATCCCGATGTTGAACCCGTGCGCCCCCGAGGCCGCCCGCAGCGCGGTCATCGCCCGCTTGGTGAAGTCGGCCAGCTCGGCCGTCTCCGCCTCGTCCAGGTCGGTGTAGTCCGCGACGTGCCGGTACGGGACCACCATCAAGTGGCCGCCGTTGTACGGGTACAGGTTCAGCACCGCGAACACGGCGGCGCCCCGGGCGATGACCAGCCCGTCCTCGTCGCTCAGCGAGGGGATCGAGCAGAACGGACAACCGTCGTCCGGAGCCGGACCGGTGGGCTTGTTCTCACCCTGGATGTACGCCATCCGATGGGGGGTCCACAGGCGGCGGAAGCCGTCCGGCTCCCCGACGCCCCGCTGCAGTTCCGGCTCAGTCGTCATGCTGATCAGCATATTCGCCCAGCGCTGCTTGCAAAGCCGCGCGGGGCGGACTCATGAAGAGCCCGCCCCGCGCGTGGTGGTCCGAAGGCGTCACACCTGGATGCGGTTCTTCACCGCTTCCACGATCTCGGCGACGGCGTCCGCCACCGGCACGCCGTTCTTCTGCTCGCCGTTGCGGTAGCGGAAGGACACCGCGCCCGCCTCGACGTCGTCGTTGCCCGCGATGAGCATGAACGGCGTCTTGGACCTCTGGGCGTTGCGGATCTTCTTCTGCATGCGGTCGTCCGAGGTGTCCACCTCGACCCGGATCCCCTGCTTCTTCAGCTCGGCCGCGACCTCCAGCAGGTACGGCACGTGCTCGTCGGTGATCGGGATGCCCGTCACGGTGACCGGGGCCAGCCACGGCGGCATGGCGCCGGCGTAGTGCTCCAGCAGCACCGCGAAGAACCGCTCGATGCTGCCGAACAGCGCGCGGTGGATCATGACCGGCCGCTGGCGCGAGCCGTCCGCCGCCGTGTACTCAAGATCGAAACGCTCGGGGAGGTTGAAGTCGAGCTGGATCGTCGACATCTGCCAGGTCCGGCCGATCGCGTCGCGCGCCTGGACCGAGATCTTCGGGCCGTAGAAGGCCGCGCCGCCCGGGTCCGGCACCAGCGGCAGCCCCTGCTTCTCGGCCACGCTGGCGAGGACGGCGGTGGCCTCCTCCCAGGTCTCGTCCGAGCCGACGTACTTGACCGGGTCCTTGGTCGACAGCTCCAGGTAGAAGTCGGTCAGACCGTAGTCGCGGAGCAGGTTGAGCACGAAGGTCAGCGTCGAGTCGAGCTCCTCCGCCATCTGCTCGCGGGTGCAGTAGATGTGCGCGTCGTCCTGCGTGAAGCCGCGGGCGCGGGTCAGGCCGTGCACGACGCCGGACTTCTCGTAGCGGTACACCGTCCCGAACTCGAAGAGGCGCAGCGGCAGTTCACGGTACGAGCGGCCGCGCGCGTCGAAGATCAGGTTGTGCATCGGGCAGTTCATCGGCTTGAGGTAGTAGTCCACACCCTCGTCGAGCTGCATGGGCGGGTACATACCGTCCGCGTACCAGTCGAGGTGGCCGCTCTTCTCGAAGAGCTTCCCCTTGGTGGCGTGCGGGGTGTAGACGAACTCGTAGCCCTCTTCCTCGTGCCGCTTGCGCGAGTAGTCCTCCATCGCCCGGCGGATGATGCCGCCCTTGGGGTGGAAGACGGCGAGGCCGGAGCCGATCTCCTCGGGGATGGAGAAGAGGTCCAGCTCGTTGCCGAGCTTGCGGTGGTCGCGCTTCTCGGCCTCGATCAGGAAGTCGAGGTGGGCCTTGAGCTCGTCCTTGGTCGGCCAGGCGGTCCCGTAGATGCGCTGCAGCATCGGGTTCTTCTCGCTGCCGCGCCAGTAGGCGGCCGCGTTGCGCATCAGCTTGAACGCCGGGATGTACCGGGTGCTGGGCAGGTGCGGGCCGCGGCAGAGGTCGCCCCAGCACTGCTCGCCGGTCTTGGCGTCCAGGTTGTCGTAGATGGTGAGCTCGCCGGAGCCGACCTCGACGTCGGCGCCCTCGCCGGCGGTGGCGGCGGAGCCCTTGAGGCCGATCAGCTCCAGCTTGTACGGCTCGGCGGCCAGCTCCTCGCGGGCGGACTCGTCGGTGACCACGCGGCGGGAGAACTTCTGCCCGCGCTTGATGATCTCCTGCATCCGCTTCTCGATGACCTTGAGGTCATCGGGGTGGAAGGGCTTCTCGACGTCGAAGTCGTAGTAGAAGCCGTCCTTGACCGGCGGGCCGATGCCGAGCTTGGCCTCGGGGTAGAGCTGCTGCACGGCCTGCGCCATGACGTGCGCGGTGGAGTGGCGCAGGATGTCCAGGCCGTCCTTGCTGCCGATCGCGACCGGCTCGACCTCGTCGCCGTCCTGGACGGCGTACGCGAGGTCCTTGAGCTGGCCGCCGACGCGGGCGGCGATGATCGAGCGGTCGTCGGCAAAGAGCTCGGCGGCCGTAGTGCCCGTGGTCACCACGCGCTCTTCCCGATCGGGTTCGCGGTTGATGATTACCCGGACGTCCGTCACCGGTCTCTCCTGACGTGCTGGATTCAGAGGACGCAACACTGCGCTGCGCGTGACGATGGTACCGAGCGCGTCGACCCGGCCGCGCACCTACGCCCCCTCTCCCCCTTCCCCGAGGCCTCCGTCGAGCTCTTCGCCGAGTTCTTCGCCGAGTCCCTCCCCGAGGGACTTCAGCAGCCGCTCGCGGTCGGCGTCCTCCCAGCCGCACAGTTCCAGGCCCTGCGGCCGGGTGAGCCGGCGGAAGCCGCCGCGGCTCTCCAGCCGGCCGGCGACCCGGACCGGCAGGCCCGCGAGGTGGGCCTCGGCGGCGAGCCGGTAGTCGGGGTCGGGCAGGCGGAGCTTGAGCTCGCGGACTTCGGCGCCGCCGAGGACGCGCAGCCGTACCGCGCCCGGTCCGGCCGGGTCGGCGCGCTTGAGCCGGACGACCACGCCGACGACGGTGACGGCGACGGCGGGCTCGATCCGTTCGAGCAGTTCGGCGGCCTCGGTCAGGGCGGGCAGGTCGCCGGGCGAGAAGTCGAGGACGACCCGGCGGTCCCCGAAGCCGCCCGGGGTCCCTGCAGCGGCGGACCAGGCGACGGTCAGCCTGGTCGCCGTCGCGCCGCGGACCAGGTCCTCGACGGACTGGACGAGTTCCCGGCTGACTCCGGCCTGGACGGCGTTCTCGAAGGCCTCGGGCCCCCCGCTGACCCGGCGGTAGTCGACGGCGTCGCGCAGTGCCTCCAGGGCGCGGACCAGGGTGGTGACGGCGGCCCGGCCCTCGGGCGCGGGGGTGTAGGCGGTGAGGGCCGCGCCCTGCTCGACGACCAGGACGCGGTCCAGGAAGTCCCCGGCGTGGGCGTCCAGCCGGGCGCCGAAGTAGGCGGCCGGGGCCCGGCCGGCCTTGGCCCCGGCGGCGAGCATCGCGCGGGCCGCCCGTTGGAGCCGCTCGGCGTCGTCCCAGGTGGCGGCCTCGGCGGGGCCGGCCGGCTCCCGGTGCCAGCGCAGTTCGTCGCCGGGGACGGCGAGTGCGAGCAGGATGGCGCGGGCGGACGGGGTGGAGGAGCGGGACAGCGCGGTGACGGCGTCGGCGAGGAGGTCGACGGCGTCGTCGAAGCCGTCCCCGGCGGGGACGAGGACGCTGGTGCCGGACTCGTCGTCGGGCGGCGTCCAGCGGCCGTAGCGGGCGGCGGGGCCGCCGCGCCGGACCCAGCCGTGCCGGGCGAGCAGGGTGGCGAGCACCGCCGGGTCGACTGCGGCGGGGTCGGGCAGGGCCTGGACCGGCTCGCCGGGTGCGTGCGGCGGTGTCATGGGTGCTGCTCCTCGCTGCCGGGGCCGGGACCGGGGCGGGCGGTCACGGGCTGCCACCCGCGCCGACCCGGGCCATGATGTCGCAGAGCGCGCGGTCGTCGAAGACCTTGCCGGTGGGGACCCGCACGTTGGTGCGCCGCTGTCCGGTGACCGGGTGGCCGGCCAGGTTGACCCAGTAACAGCAGTGCCGCAGTTCCAGCGCGTCCGGGCGGGCGTGCAGCCAGCGGTCGACCCGCCGCGGCAGCAGCATCACGACCAGGATGCGCGGCACGGCGACCCTCGCCCGGGCGAGCTTGCGCAGGTGGTCGTTGTCGAGGGTGAAGCTGAAGAACGGCCCGGTCGGATCGGCCGCGATCTGCTGGGTGGCCTTCAGCTGGATCTTGATGGTGACCTCGTCGTCCACCTCGTGCGCCCGGGAGCCGTGGCTGACCTGCCAGTCGATCCCGTTGTCCGGGAACGGCTGGGAGAGCGAGCAGCCGGCCGCGGCGGCGACCGCGTGCAGGTAGCCGACCTGCAGCGTCTCCATGCAGGCGGTGACCGCCAGGTTCCCCCGTAGAACGGCCGCCGCTCCCTCGGGCTGCGGCTGCGTGAGTGCCATCGCCCCGTGGCCTCCCCCTGCTCCGGGCCCGTCCGGATCGGAACGACGGGCCCACGGGCAGGATCCCCGGTCGGGCTTGCGCCAAACGGTTGAACGGGTGTCAGAACCGGGTATCAACCGGGCGCGCGGAACGCTCGCCTGAGGGGCAGTCATGCAGCAGCACTGGTACACCGGCCCACTCGCCTCCTTCGACACCGAGACCACCGGAGTGGACGTCGAGACCGATCGGATCGTCTCGGCCGCCCTGGTCGTCCAACTCGCCCCGGGTCGGCCGGTGCAGACCACCACCTGGCTCGCCGATCCGGGCGTCCCGATCCCGGACGGTGCCCGGGCGGTGCACGGCATCACCGACGAGCACGCCCGGACGCACGGGCGCCCGGTCGGCGCGGTGGTGGCGGAGGTCACCCGCGCGCTGGCGGACCAGGCGAGGGCCGGGCGCCCGGTGGTGGTGATGAACGCACCGTACGACCTGACGCTGCTGGACCGGGAGCTGCGCCGCCATCACGGGCTGACGCTGACCGACGGGGTGGGCACGGCCGGGCTGGTGGTGCTGGATCCGCGGGTGCTGGACAAGCACGTGGACCGCTACCGCAAGGGCCGTCGGACGCTGACCGACCTGTGCGCGCACTACGGCGTGGAGCTGGCCGGGGCGCACGACGCGGCGGCGGACGCGACGGCGGCGCTGGCGCTGACCCGGCGGATAGGCGCCCGCTACCCGGCGGCGCTGGGCGGGCTGACGGCGGCGGAGCTGCACCTGCGGCAGGCGATCTGGCACGCGGCGCAGGCGCGGGGGCTGCAGAACTGGTTCGACCGGTCGGGGACGCCGGAGCGGGTGGACCTGTCCTGGCCGCTGCGACCGGCCCGGTGCGGCTGCGGCCGCCGGCTGGAGCCCGAACACGGCTGCGAGGCGGCGGCGTAGCGGCGGCCGACGGATGCCCGCGAGCGCCGGCCCCGAACGCACCGCAGGCCCTGACCGGTTTCCTGGTCAGGGCCTGCGTGCTGTCCGGTGGGCGATACTGGGATCGAACCAGTGACCCCTTCGGTGTGAACGAAGTGCTCTCCCGCTGAGCTAATCGCCCGGGCAACGAGAAGAACAGTAGCACCATTTGGCGGTCGTCGTACAACTCGCCCCTTCCGGGTACTGCTGGCGCATCCGCAGAACTCGCGCTCCACGCGGAAGATGACTGAGCCTCAGCCGCATTCCGGATGGTTCTTCGGATGGATTCCGGAAATACACGTGAGGCCCAGCCGATAATCGGCTGGGCCTCACGTATCACAATGCATTCCGGTGGGCGATACTGGGATCGAACCAGTGACCCCTTCGGTGTGAACGAAGTGCTCTCCCGCTGAGCTAATCGCCCGGGTGCAGGGAAAACATTACCGCATCCCGGAGGGTGGTCCGAACACCCTGGTCACGGCGGCCCCCGGCCCCGGGCCGCTCAGCTCTCGCCCGCCGTCCAGGGGACGGCCAGGCCGTACCGGGCGAAGTACCAGCCGCCGATCCCGACGACCGCGGCGAGGCCGATGGCGGTGACGGTGAGGTTGCGGCGGCGCACCCGCGGGTCCATGGCCCGCCGGGCGGCCTCGGCGACCTTGCGGCGGCTCCACCGCAGCACCAGCCGGGCCCAGTCGAACTCGGTGGCCCAGACCCCCATGCCCAGGAAGATCACCACCCAGCCGGGGCCGGGCAGCGGCAGCATGATCACGCCGAGGACGACCACGGCGAGGCCGGCCAGGAAGATCGCCACCTGCCAGGTGAGGTGCAGCGGCCGCGAGCGGCGGACGAACGCCGGGGCGCGGGAGCCGGCCGCGTCATCCGACGTGACCGGTTCACCCGATCCCGTGTTCTTGGCCGTCTTGTCGTTTCGCACAGTCATGCCAGGAAACTAACCAAGAAGCGGCCCGGTAATGCCCGACCGGGCCACTCCGGGATGATTCCGCAATGCGCCGTAAGGGGTACGACTCGCGCCCGAATCGGGACAGAGGGGTTTACATCGGGCTTGGGGGTGGGATGGTCCGTTCGCCGACGTGCGATTCCCCGAGCGCACACTGAGCGAAAGGCCATGGCGCTTATGAACACCACGGTCAGCTGCGAGCTGCACCTGCGCCTCATCGTGTCCAGCGAGTCCTCACTGCCCGTCCCCGCGGGCCTGCGCTACGACACCGCCGACCCCTACGCCGTGCACGCCACGTTCCACACGGGCGCCGACGAGACCGTGGAGTGGGTGTTCGCCCGAGATCTCCTCGCGGAGGGGCTGCACCGACCGACCGGTACCGGCGACGTCCGGGTCTGGCCGTCCCGCAGCCACGGGCAAGGGGTGGTCTGCATCGCGCTGAGCTCTCCGGAAGGAGAAGCCCTGCTGGAAGCCCCGGCCCGGGCGCTTGAGTCATTTCTCAAGCGGACGGACGCCGCGGTGCCACCCGGCACCGAACACCGCCACTTCGACCTCGACCGGGAGCTGTCCCACATCCTCGCCGAAAGCTGATCCCGCCCGGAGGCGGTCACGCCCCGCCATCGGCGGGGTGGTACCTCCTGCCGTCACCGCTGCCGTCCTACTCGGGGGCACGGCAGCACTCAGCCGCGCGCGACGCGGCCTCGGGGCCGGTGGGCGGCCCGATCCCACCGGAGCGGGTCCGCGACACCGCAGGCGCCCGGCAACGAGGCCGGCCATCCATACGGGTGGCCGGCCTCGCTGCCGGGCGCCGTCGGCATTTCGGGGGGTCCTTCGCGGACCCGGCCGCCCGGACGCCGTCCGCTCCACGGCACTCTGACGGAATCCGTACGCACCTTCGAAAGAACCCACCGCCCTTCCGCCGCAAGGCCCGGTATGGTCTGGGGTAACCGTGGACGCGGGGTTCCGGAGTCCCCTGCGCGAGGAGTCCCCAACGTGCTGATCACCCATGACACCGAGTGCGCACTGAGCATCCTCGTCGAGCTGCTCAACACCGCGCCCGAGGTGTGCGGCACCGAGCGGCTGCCGGACGTGGCCGCACTGGACGCCTTCGTGGTCGGCCAGGAGATCAGCGAGATCGACTCGCTGACCGAGAACGACCTGCGCAAGGTGCACGAGCTGCGCACCCGGCTGCGCGAGGTGTTCGGGACGGAGTCCACCGCCGAGGCCGCCGAACTGGTCAACCGGATCGTCGCGGCCGCCGGTACGACGCCGCGGCTGACCAACCACGACCACCACGACTGGCACATCCACTACTTCGCGCCGCACGCCGCGCTCGGCGACCACCTCGCCGCCGAGCTGGGCATGGCGCTGGCCTTCATCCTGATGGCGGGCGAGCGGGAGCGGTTGCGCCGCTGCGAGGCGCCGGACTGTGCCCGGGTCTTCGTGGACCTCTCCCGCAACCGCTCCCGGCGCTACTGCGACAGCCGCACCTGCGGCAACCGGCTGCACGTCGCCGCCTACCGGGCACGGCAGCGCTCGGCGGAGGCCGTGCCCTCCGCCTGACGCCGACCCCCGCAGGGGTTCGGATGCCGCGTTCGAGTGCCGCGTTCGGATGCCGCTCAGATGCCGCGCTTGCGGAGGATCTCCTCGATGTCGGAGAAGTCGCCGAGGCCGTCGTCCCGCTTGCCCCCCGCAGGCTTGCCCGTCGCTGGCTTCTTCGGCGGCGTGGCGGCCACCGCCGGGCGCTCGGGCGCGGCACCGGCGGCCGCCGGGCGGTCCGGCGCGGCGTCCACGGCGCCCCGGCGGCCCAGCCAGCGCGTCGTCACCAGCAGGAGCGCGGAGAGGCCGAGCAGCACGATGCCGGTCCAGACCCGGGGGTCGAACACCAGCCTCGTCGCCCAGTCGGCGAACTCGCTGCCGATCGTCCGGGCCACCGGGAACAGGCCGGTCAGGTAGAGCCCGGCGGGCACCAGGGCCACCGCGAACCAGCGGGTCGCGGACAGGAACCGCCGCCGGTAGGCCCGCAGGCCGGCCACGGCCACCCCGCCCGCCGTGAGCGCGAAGCTGATCGCCGCCGTCAGCACGGCAGTACTCCTTCGCTTCCGGTCGTCCTGGTCATCACTGCCTCCCTGTCGGCCTTCGCAGGGGCGCACCGTCGGCCGGAGCGGGCGCCCACTAGTGAAACACTGGGGGAATGATCGATGGTTCCCTCCCCCGGCTCGAGTTCTGGTGCGACCTCCAGTGTCCGGACTGCCGCACCGCGCTGGACGACGTACGGGCGCTGCGCGCGCGGTACGGCGACGCGCTGCCCGTCGAGGTCCGCCACTTCCCGCTGGAGAAGCACAAGCACGCCTACGCGGCCGCGGAGGCCGCCGAGGAGGCGTTCGCGCAGGGGCTGGGCTGGCCGTTCGTGGAGGCGCTGCTGGCCCGGACCGAGGAATTGGACGCCCGCGGGCAGCAGGTGCTGCTGGAGGTGGCCCGGGCGGTCGGGGTGGACGCCGAGGAGGTCGACACCGCGCTGATCGACGGCCGGCACATGCTCACCGTGGACGCCGACCAGGCCGAGGGCCGGGCGATCGGGGTCACCGGCACGCCGACGTACGTGATCGGCGGGCAGCGGCTGGACGGCGGGCAGAGCCAGGACGGCCTGCGGGACCGCATCGTGGCCGCCATCGAGGCGGCGGCGGGTTCCTGACGTCACGTCGGGTCACAGCGGCTTTCCGTAGATGCGGTTGGTGACCCGGTAGCCGAGCGAGGCGTAGAGGCGGATCGCGACCTCGTTCCCGGCGAACACGTTGAGGCCGAGGTCGCGCACGCCGGCGGCCAGGCACTCGCGTTCGGCGAGCAGCATCAGCGTGCGGCCGTGTCCCCGGCCCCGGTGGGCCGGGGACACCTCGACGGTCATCACCCAGGCGAGCGGCCCGCCGTTCGGCAGGTCGCGCCGGTGGAAGTCCACCCAGAGCGAGCCGAGCGGCTCGGCTTCGCCGTCCGCGCGCAGGCGGCGCAGGGCGACGCCGGGGCTGTCGGCGCCCTGCGGGAGCTGGCGCTGGTGGTCCAGCTGGGATCGGGCGCGGGCCTGCTCCTCGCTGAGCCCGGACTCCACGAGCGAGCGGAGGTAGCCCCGCGCGGCCCGGTCGAGCCAGGCCTGGAACTCCGGGGGCTCGATCCGGTCGGCGGTGATGCCGGCGGGCAGGGCGGGGGCGGCGGTCAGCCGCTTGGCCAGGTTCCGCATCCGCTCGGTGTAGCCGAGGGTGGCGGCGAGCCCCCGGGCGATCCGCGCCGTCTCGGGGATGTTGGCGTCCACCCGGGTGCAGTCCCAGTTGCGCAGCACCTCCTCCGCGGCCAGCGCGCCGAACGTGCCGCGGCCCCGACCCCGGCCTTCTCTGACCTCCAACTCCGATATCTCGCCCCAGAGTTGGCTGCCGTGCGGGATGGCGGTGGTGCGCAGCGCGCCGACCTGGCGGCCGTTGGCGCAGATCTGCCAGCGCCTGGTGCGGCCGCCGGCGTCGGTGGGTGTCTCCGGGCCCTCGGGGCGCAGCGTCGTGGTCATGTGGTGGTCCCTTCCCCGCGCCCGGGCCCCTATGCCCGGGTTGCCGTTGCGGGGATCACGGGTCGAGGTCGTCGCCGCTGCGTTCGGCGAAGACGGCCATGGCCTTGGCGGTGACGGGGCCGATGCCGGGCAGCTCGCGGTCGTCCACCCGGGTCACGGCCTGGACGTCACGGGTGGTGGAGGTCAGGAAGACCTCGTCGGCGTCCTGGAGGGCGCTGAGCGGCAGGTCGGCCTCCTCGGCGCCGCACCAGTCGACGACCAGCTGCCGGGTGATGCCGGCCAGGCAGCCGGAGGCGAGGGTGGGGGTGAGCAGGCGGCCGCCGAGGACGACGAAGACGTTGGAGCCGGTGCCCTCGCAGAGCAGGCCGACGGTGTTGGCGAACAGGGCCTCCGAGGCGCCGGCGCGGTGGGCGGCGGCCAGGGCGACGACGTTCTCGGCGTACGAGGTGGTCTTGAGGCCGGCGACGGCGCTGTGCTCGTTGCGGCGCCACGGGACGACGGCGGCGGCGGTCTCGTCGGGGCGGCGGTTGATCGCGCCGAGGGCGACGACGAGGGTGGGGCCGGCGGTGCCGCGCTCGGAGCCGAGCGGGGAGGTGCCGCCCGTGTAGGTGACGCGCAGGCGGCCGAGCGGGGCCGGGTTGGCGGCGAGGACCTGGGCGCAGGCCTCGCGGACCAGGTCGTGGTCCGGGTCGGGCAGGCCGAGGCCGCGGGCGGAGCGGGTGAGCCGGTCGAGGTGCCGGGTGACGGCGAAGGCCCGGCCGTCGGTGGCCTTCAGGGTCTCGAACACCCCGTCGCCGGTGGTGAGTCCGTGGTCGAGGACCGAGACGGCGGCGTCGGCGGAGTCGACGAGCGCCCCGTTGACCCAGCTCGTGGTCGGGTTCTGCATCGAGGGCTGCTCCTTGGGCGGGGTGGGGGCGGGGCGGTTCATGCCCCCGTCGGGTCGGTGTCGCTGCCCGACGCTATCGCGACCAGGCGGGCGGCCTTCAGTTCGGTTTCCGCCCACTCGCGGTCGGGGTCGGAGCCCCAGGTGATGCCGGCGCCGGTGCCGAAGCGCAGCACGGGCGCCTCGGGGTCGGTCCGGTCGAGCCAGAAGGTGCGGATGCCGACGGCGAGTTCGCCCTCGCCGCGGTCGGCGTCGACCCAGCCGACGGCGCCGCAGTACGGGCCGCGCGGGGCGGTCTCCAGGGCGTCGATGATCCGCAGGGCGCTGGACTTGGGGGCGCCGGTGACGGAGCCGGGCGGGAAGGTGGCGGCGAGCAGCTCGGGCCAGCCGGCGCCCTCGCGCAGGGTGCCCTCGACGGTGGACACCAGGTGGACCAGGCCGGGGTGCTTCTCGACGGCGCACAGGTCGGGGACGGTGACGCTGCCGGTCGCGCAGACCTGCCCGAGGTCGTTGCGGACCAGGTCGACGATCATCACGTTCTCGGCGTGGTCCTTGTCGAGGAGGTCGTCCTCGGTGCGGCCGGTGCCCTTGATCGGGCCGGAGGAGACGGTGCGGCCGGTGCGGCGCAGGTACAGCTCGGGTGAGGCGGTGGCGATCTCGACGCCGTGCCCGGGCAGGCGGATGGTGCCGGCGTAGGGGGCGGGGTTGCCGTGGGCGAGGAGGCCGGTGAGGGCGTCGACGTCGCTGCGGGCCGGGTCGGGCAGCGGTGCGGACAGCACGCGGCAGAGGTTCGCCTGGTAGACCTCGCCGGCGGCTATGTGCTCGCGGATGCGGCGTACGCCCGCGGTGTAGGCGGAGCGGTCCAGGGAGCTGTGCCAGTCGCCGGCCTCCGGTCCGCGCCAGCCGGCGCCCGAGGGCGGCGCGGGGGCGGGGCGGACGTCGTCGAAGCGGGCGCAGGTCAGCCGACCCTCGAAGTCGTAGGCGACGGCCCAGTAGCCGGTGGAGTCCAGGGCCGCCGGGTCCGAGGTGACGTCGCGCAGGCCGGTGGCCAGGCGGCCGCCGAAGCGGGCGAGCGGGGTGCTGGGTTCGGTGGGGCCGGACACGGTTCTCCTGCGCGGTGGTCCTGGGCGGCGGTGCCTGAAGTGTAGGTCGGGGGTGCGGGCCCGGCGCGGGGGTGTGGCGCGGGGGCGTGAGCAGCGCCCGGCGTCGCGCGGGTGTGCGCCGGGTGGCCTGCGGATGATCGTCCGGAAGCGCCGCAGGTGGCGGCCGGTGGCCGGGTCGAGGGGTCGGCGGGGAGGCGCTCGGCGGGCATCCCATCGGCACGCTGCGGGAACGGATTTTTAGCTGGCCCAGGAATCCGCTAGAGTTCAACACGTCGCCAGGGAGCGCAGCCGAAGAAAAGCGGTGAAGGTCCCGGGAGACAGGCGGACGTGGCTCAGTTGGTAGAGCATCACCTTGCCAAGGTGAGGGTCGCGAGTTCGAATCTCGTCGTCCGCTCGATGGAGAACAGTGTAAGATCGTTCTTCGTGTGTTGCCTGGTGGAGTGGCCGAGAGGCGAGGCAACGGCCTGCAAAGCCGTGTACACGGGTTCAAATCCCGTCTCCACCTCCGAGAGGTTCGACCGGTTCCGGCCGGAAGACCTCCCCGCGCGATTAGCTCAGCGGGAGAGCACTACCTTGACACGGTAGGGGTCACTGGTTCAATCCCAGTATCGCGCACGTCGGATCCTTCGGGGTCTGCTGCAGGACCGCCACACCAGGCGCGATTAGCTCAGCGGGAGAGCACTACCTTGACACGGTAGGGGTCACTGGTTCAATCCCAGTATCGCGCACGTCGGGCCCTTCGGGGTCTGCTGCAGGACCGCCACACCAGGCGCGATTAGCTCAGCGGGAGAGCACTACCTTGACACGGTAGGGGTCACTGGTTCAATCCCAGTATCGCGCACAGTAACGGCCGGGGCCGCGATCCGTCAGGATCGCGGCCCCGGCTGTTTGGCGTTGACGACGACTTCGGGGCAGCCGACGCCTTCGAGACAGACGACGGCTTCGGGAAAAGAGAAGAGCCGCGTACGGTCGCCCTCACCGACGTCCGTACGCGGCGTCTCCGCCTGCCGGGGCGCTCTGCGCACCACACACGCCCGTCCGCGTGTCATCGCGGCCGCGGCCTCCCCGGCGGCACTGTTCCCCGTCCCCAGGGGACCAGTGCCCGTTCTGTGGCCGACCCCGTCGGGGCCGGCATGTTCTCAGCGGCCGATCAGATCGGCGACGGCCTGGGCCTGGTTCGCCATCTGATCCCAACCGCCGAACAGCAGCACCAGCAGCACCGCGCACGGCAGGGCCATGGCCAGCGCCACGGCCGGGTGCCTGGTGGGCTGCTCGGCCGACCGGGACTGGACGACGGCCGACCGACGGCGGGGGTTTCCCGTGAGCTGCGGTGCCATGCCCTTACTCCTGTGGTCCGGTCGAGTTGGCGCGGTGAACGGCTTACCTCGGGGGACGAGCTCCCCGTCCACCGCTGAACACAACGCTATTGCTCAGGGGGCCGTCCGGGCGTCATGCCGTCGTACTGTTCCTCGGGCATCCCGGAGGATGACGCTCAGACTTCAGGCGTACTACCGCAGGGGGAGGGAGCCTTGGCCGCGACCCCGGGGGAACCCTGAGGGGCAACCCCGAGAAACGCTTCGGCACCCCTATGACCTGCGGGTCAGCGCACGATCCGACAATCACACGGCTGCTTGAGGTGTTGCGTATCAGCACACCGCAGGGGGCAGTCCGTAAGCTGTGCCAGACAGGAACTGACGATGCCCCAACCGACGGGGCCTCACCCACAGGCTGACGGGGAACGGAACATGGCGATGATGCGGCTGAGGCGTGAGGACCCCCGCATCGTCGGGCCGTACCGCCTGCACCGGCGACTGGGCGCCGGCGGCATGGGCGTGGTCTACCTCGGCTCCGACCGCCGCGGACAGCGCGTCGCCCTCAAGCTGATCCGCGCCGAACTCGCCGAGGACCAGGAGTTCCGCACCCGCTTCGCCCGCGAGATCGCCGCCGCCTCCCGCATCCGGGGCGGCTGCACCGCCCGCGTCGTCGGCTCCGACATCGAGGCCGACCGCCCCTGGCTCGCCACCGCGTACGTGCCCGGGCCCTCCCTCTACAAGCAGGTCGGCGACGAAGGGCCGCTGAGCTGGCCCGAGGCCGCCCGGATCGGCGCCGCACTCGCCGACGGGCTGGTCAAGGTGCACGAGGCCGGGGTCGTCCACCGCGACCTCAAGCCCTCCAACATCCTGCTCTCGCCGCGGGGCCCGCGCATCATCGACTTCGGCATCGCCTGGTCGCGCGGCGCCAGCACCCTCACCCACGTCGGCACCGCCGTCGGCTCCCCCGGCTTCCTCGCGCCCGAACAGGTCCGCGGCGCCGCCGTCACCCCCGCCACCGACGTGTTCGCGTTCGGGGCCACCCTCGCCTACGCGCTCACCGGGGACACCCCGTTCGGATCCGGGGCGTCCTCCGAAGTCATGCTCTACCGGGTCGTCCACGAGGAACCCGACCTGTCCGCCGTACCGACGCCGCTGGCACCGCTCATCCGCGCCTGCCTCGCCAAGGAACCCGCCGAGCGGCCCGGCGCGGCCGCACTGCACGAGCGCCTCAGCGAACTCGCGGCGCGCGGGGCGGCAGCCGGAACCGCCACCCGGACCGCGCGGCCCGGCCACGGGCGGGTCGCGGCACCCGCCCCGGCGGGTCCGGCGGCCCAGCCCGCCCCCGACGGCGCCCGGCACGGCGTGCCCGCGCCCGGACGCTCCCCCGAGCCCGCCGCCCCGGCACGGTCCCGGGCCGCCGCCGCAGCCGCGGCCCGGCGCTCGCAGGCGGCCACCGCCCCGCTCCCCCGGCCCGAGGCCACACCGGTGACCCGCCCGCTGCGGGAGCGGCCGCACACCCCGCCCCCCGGCCGGCCCGGCACCCGCGACCGCGGGCACCCCCGGGACCGCCAGCACACCCCCGCCCCCGGCGGGCGGCCCGGCAACGCGCGGCAGCGGCTGCTGCGGCAGCGGCTCGTGGTCTTCGTCACCGTGACGCTCGGCGTCGCGCTGGCCATCGCGGCCGCCCAGGGGTGCGAGAACCGCAGCAAGCAGGGCCTGCGGCCGTCCGGCGGGTCCAGCGCCAGTGCGCCCGCCGCGGGCGGCGCGCAGGCCGTGCCGGGGACCTCGGTGGACGGGGCCGCCGCCGCAGCCCCCGGCACCCAACCCCCCGCCGCCCAGCCTCCGGCCACCCCGCCCGCCGCCGCTGCGGCCGCACACGGCGGCACGGGCGACAGCCCGTTGGCGCCCCCGTACGGATCGGGGCCGGTGGTGGACTGGCCCAACCGCAGCTACCCCGACGGGACCGGCGGGCCCGGCATCGCGCTCCGGGACGGCCGGTCGGTCGGGGCCGGCCCGCAGGTCGTGCTCAGCTCCGTGCTGCCCGCCCGGTACAAGGGCGCCCCGGCTGCGGTCGTCGTCCTGCGGCGGGCCGAGGGCTCGGTGCCGGTCGACCTCGTCCAGCTCTTCTCCTTCATCGGGGACACCCCGGTCGCCGCCACCTCCCGCACCTCGGCGGCCGACCCGCAGGCGACGGCCACCTGGCGGCTCGACGGCGGGACGGTCGTCCGCGAGGAGCGGGTCGCCGCGACCGGCGCGACCACCTCCACCCGCTACACCGTCCGTACCGACGGCACCCTGGACGAGTCCTGGCCCGGCGCCTCCGGCCCCGCCACCCAGCCCCCGGCCGCCGCCCCGGCTCCGCCCACCGCTGCGGCGGGCTGAGCACGGGAGGGCGCGGCACAGGAAGTCGGCCTGGCCGACTTCCTGCTTCCCGCTTTCTATGTGGGGGCTCCTCCGGCGTGAGAGGGGAGGCAGACGTCCCCGTCAGGCGGTGGGGGCGGTGACGGCGTAGAAGGAAACAGCGGCGGCGGCGCCGACGTTGAGGGAGTCGATGCCGTGGGCCATCGGGATGCGGACGGCGTGGTCGGCGGCGGCGAGAGCGGGTCCGGTCAGGCCGTCGCCTTCGGCCCCGAGCATCAGGGCCGCCTTGGGGAGGCGGTGCGGGGCGAGGCCGGCGAGGTCGACGGCGCCGTCGGCGGGGGTCAGGGCCAGCAGGGTGAACCCTGCGGTGCGGACGGTCTCCAGGGCGGCCGGCCAGGGGTCGAGCCGGGCGTAGGGCACCACGAAGACGGCGCCCATGGAGACCTTCACGGCGCGCCGGTACAGCGGGTCGGCGCAGTCGGGCGAGAGCAGGACGGCGTCCATGCCGAGGGCGGCGGCGCTGCGGAAGATCGCGCCGAGGTTGGTGTGGTCGACCAGGCCTTCCAGGACGGCGACCCGGCGGGCGCCGGCGAGCAGGTCCGCGGCCTGCGGCAGCGGCTTGCGTTCCATCGAGGCGAGCGCGCCGCGGTGGACGTGGTAGCCGGTGACGGCTTCGGCGAGCCCCGGCTCGACGACGTGGACGGGGGCGTCCGCCTCGGCGATGACGTCGGCCATCACCTCCAGCCACTTGGAGGTCAGCAGCATCGACCGCATCCGGTAGCCGGCGGCGAGGGCGCGGCGGATGACCTTCTCCCCCTCCGCGATGAACAGGCCTTCGGCGGGTTCGCGCCGACGGCGCAGTTCGACGTCGGTGAGGCCGGTGTAGTCGCCGAGGCGGGGGTCGGCGGGGTCGGTGATGGTGCTGGGTTCGGACACCCTGCGATCTTGCCAAGGCGGGGCGGGGAAGGCCAAACGGCCCAAGCCGCGGGGCGGGCTGGCCTTGGCCCTGTGCCAGCCATGGTGCAAACATGGCCGTATGGCCCGTTTTCCGGGCCGATCCTGGGCTCCGTCGGCCTCTGGTGCTACTGGTTCCGCCGGCTCCTCCGGTGGGCGCCCAAACGGTCGGCTACAGCTGCCACGCGCGAAGCGGCCGTGGCCCGTACGGCACCGGTCGGTGGCCGGGCAGGTGTTCGCGCTGCAGGTCCTCGTCGTCCTGCTGCTGGTGGCGGCGGCCGCGGTGGCGCTGGTGGTGCAGTCGCGCACCGACGCCGACCACGAGGCCCGCAACCGGTCGGTGTCGGTCGCGCAGACCTTCGCCAACTCGCCGGGCATCGTCGACGCGCTGCGCTCCCCCGACCCGACCGCGGTCCTGCAGCCCAAGGCGGAGGCCGCGCGGATGTCGTCGGGCGTCGGCTTCATCGTCGTGCTGAACGACGACGGCATCCGCTACACCCACCCCGACCCGGCCCTGATCGGCCACAAGTTCGTCGGCACCTACCTGCCCGCGGTGCACGGGCAGGTGGTGACCGAGCGCGTCACCGACTCGCTCGGCCCGCTGGTCCAGGCGGTGGTCCCGGTGTACGCGCCGGACGGCTCGGTGGCCGGGCTGGTCTCGGCTGGCGTCACGGTGCGCAGCGTCAGCAGCGCGAGCGAGCGGCAGCTGCCGGTGGTGCTGGGCGCCGCCGCGGGCGCGGTCGGGCTGGCCACCCTCGGCACGGCGCTGATCAACCGGCGGCTGCGGCGCCAGACCCACGGGCTGGGCCCGGCGGAGATGACCCGGATGTACGAGCACCACGCGGCCGTGCTGCACGCGGTGCGCGAGGGCGTCATGATCGTCGGCGCGGACGGTCGGCTGCTGCTCTGCAACGACGAGGCGCGGCGGCTGCTGGACCTGCCGCCGGACGCCGAGGGCCGGCCGGTGACCGAGCTGGGCCTGGAACCCGCGCCCGAGGAGCTGCTGACCGCCCAGCGCCCGGTGACGGACGAGGTGGTGCTGGCCGGGGAGCGGCTGCTGGCGGTGAACGTCCGGCTCACCGACCAGGTGGGCGGCCCGCCGGGCTGCGTCGCCACGCTGCGTGACTCCACCGAGCTGCTGGCGCTGTCCGGCCGGGCCGAGGGCGCGCAGCGGCGGCTGCGGCTGCTGTACGACGCCGGGGTGACGGTGGGCAGCTCGCTGGACGTGACGCGGACGGCGGAGGAGCTGGCGCAGGTCGCGGTGCCCCGGTTCGCGGACTTCGTCACGGTGGACCTGGCGGACCAGGTGCTGACGGGCGAGGAGCCGCCGCCGGGCACCTCGCTGGGGCGGATGCGCCGCGTGGCGCTCGCCGGGATCCGGGACGACGCCCCGTTCTACCCGGTGGACACGGTGCTGGACGTGGTGCCGGCCACCCCGCTGGCCGGGGCGCTGCACAGCGGGGAGTCGGGGCTGGAGCCCTGGCTGGCCCAGGCCCCTAGGTGGCGGGAGCAGGATCCGGAGCGGTCGGCCCGGGTGCTGGCGTACGGGGTGCACTCGATGGTGCGGGTGCCGCTGCGGGCGCGCGGGGTGCTGCTGGGGGTGGCCCGGTTCTGGCGGGCGGACCGCTCGGAGGCGTTCGAGGCGGACGACCTGGTGCTGGCCGAGGAGCTGGTGGCGCACGCGGCGGTGTGCATCGACAACGCGCGCCGCTACACCCGGGAGCACGCGATGGCGGTGACGCTCCAGCACAGCCTGCTGCCGCGCAACCTGCCGCCGCAGAGCGCGCTGGACGTCGCGCACCGCTACCTGCCGGCCCAGGCCGGGGTGGGCGGCGACTGGTTCGACGTGATCCCACTGCCGGGCGCGCGGGTGGCCCTGGTCGTCGGGGACGTGGTGGGGCACGGCCTGCACGCGGCGGCGACGATGGGCCGGCTGCGGACGGCGATCCACAACTTCTCGACACTGGACCTGCCGCCGGATGAGCTGCTGGGGCACCTGGACGACCTGGTGAACCGGATCGACCAGGACGAGGCCGGGAGCGGCGAGGGCGCGGCCCTGACCGGGGCGACCTGCTTGTACGCGATCTACGACCCGGTGGCACGGCGGTGCACGCTGGCCAGCGCCGGCCATCCGCCGCCCGCCGTGGTGGGCCCGGACGGGCGGGTGGTGTTCCCGGAGCTGGCGACCGGGCCGCCGCTGGGGCTGGCGGTGCTGCCGTTCGAGAACGTCGAGCTGGACCTCGCGGAGGGCAGCCGTCTGGTGCTGTACACCGACGGGCTGGTGGAGGACCGCGAGCGCGACATCGGTGAGGGGCTCGAACTGCTGCGGGCGGCGCTGACCGGGCCGCCGCGCACGCCGGAACAAACCTGCGCGGACGTGCTGGGGGCGATGCTGCCGGAGCGTCCGCTGGACGACATCGCGCTGCTGGTGGCGCGGACCAGGGTGCTGGCGCCGGACCAGGTCGCGGAGTGGGAGGTGCCGCCCGAACCGGCGGCGGTGGGCGCCGTCCGGGCCGAGGTCGCGGAGCGGCTGGCGGCCTGGGGGCTGGACGAGGCGGCGTTCGTCACCGAGCTGATCCTGAGCGAACTGGTGACCAACGCCATCCGGTACGGCACCGGGCCGATCCGGGTGCGGCTGCTGCGGGACCGGGCGCTGATCTGCGAGGTGTCGGACGGCAGCAGCACCTCGCCGCACCTGCGGTACGCGGCGACCACGGACGAAGGCGGGCGCGGGCTGTTCCTGGTCGCGCAGTTCGCGGACCGCTGGGGGACGCGCTACACGGCGACGGGAAAGGTGATCTGGACGGAGCAGCCGCTGGAGTAGCCGCCCGGAGTGGCCGAGTGGCCGGCCAGAGGGGGAAGTCGGAGTGGGAAGTCGACGGGCCCGACTTCCCACTCCGGGCGCTCAGCGCTGGAAGGCGGCCGCCAGGACGTTGACCACGTCGCCGACGACGATCACGGCCGGCGGCTTGATCCGCTCGGCCTCGACGGTCGCGGCGACGGTGGCCAGGGTGGCGTCCACCCGGCGCTGGGCGGCGGTGGTGCCCTCCTGGACGATCGCGACCGGGGTGTCGCCCGGGCGGCCGTGCTCGACGAGCTTCGCGGCGATCGCGCCGATCTTGTCCACGGCCATCAGCAGCACCAGGGTGCCGCGCATCTTCGCGGCGGCCTCCCAGTTGGTGAGCGAGCGCTCGTCGTCCGGGCCGACGTGACCGGAGATCACGGTGAACTCGTGCGTCATGCCCCGGTGGGTGACCGGGACGCCGGCCGCCGCCGGGACGCTGATCGAGCTGGAGATGCCCGGGACGACGGTGACCGGCAGTCCGGCCTCGGCGCAGGCGAGCAGCTCCTCGCCGCCGCGCCCGAAGACGTACGGGTCGCCGCCCTTGAGTCGGACCACGAACTTGCCGGCGCTGGCGTGCTCGATCAGCGTCCGGTTGATCGCCTCCTGGGCCATGAACCGGCCGTAAGGGATCTTGGACGCGTCGATCACCTCGACGTGCTCGGGCAGTTCGGCGAGCAGCTCGCGCGGGGCGAGGCGGTCGGCGACCACCACGTCGGCGTCGGCCAGCAGGCGGCGGCCGCGCACGGTGATCAGATCCGGGTCGCCCGGGCCGCCGCCGACCAGGGCGACGCTCCCCTGGCCCGGCTGGCCCGAGGCGCCGCCGACGCCGTGCGCGCGGAACTGGCGGACGGCCAGCGAGCCGTCCCGCAGGCCGTCCACGATGGCATCGCGCAGAGCGGCGGAGTGGCGCGGGTCACCGGTGAGGACCGCGACGGTGGCACCCGCGTCGCGGCCGCTGGCCGGGGTCCAGGCGGTGGCGGCGGAGGCGTCGTCGCTGCGGGCGCAGAACACCCGCTCGCGCTCGGCCTCGGCACTGACGGCACCGTTGACCGCCGGGTCGTCGGTGGCGACCAGGGCGTACCAGGCGCCGGCCAGGTCGCCGTCCCGGTACGGGCGGGCGTGCCAGGTGAGCTCGCCCGCGTCGGCCATCGCCTGCACGGCCGGGGTGGTGGCCGGCGATATCAGGTGCAGCTCCGCACCGGTGGCGATCAGCGCGGGGAGCCGGCGCTGCGCGACCTGGCCGCCGCCGACCACGACCACGCGGCGGCCGGCGAGCAGCAGGCCGACCGGGTACGGGGTACGGCCTTCGGTGCTGGGGTGCGGGGTGGGCGCGGTCATCGGCGGTGCTCCTGATCGGGGGTGAGGGTCGGGGGTGCGGGTGCGGCGTGACGCCGCTCCGCGGACCGGCGCGCCCTCGGGCCGGTCCGCGGAGTGGTGACGGAGGACGTCAGCCCTTCTCGGTGACCCCGGCGGAGTCGAAGGTGGCTACATCGTGCATCGCCCGGGCCGCGCTCTGCACCAGCGGCAGGGCCAGCAGGGCACCGGTGCCCTCGCCGAGCCGCAGGTCCAGGTCGATCAGCGGACGCAGGCCCAGCTTCGCCAGCGCGGCCTGGTGGCCGGGCTCGGCGGAGCGGTGGCCGGCGATGCAGGCCGCCAGCACCTCGGGGGCGATCGCCTTGGCCGCCAGCGCGGCCGAACCCGCGATGACGCCGTCCAGGACCACCGGGGTGCGCAGCGAGGCCGCACCCAGCAGGAAGCCGGCCAGGGCCGCGTGCTCCAGGCCGCCGACGGCGGCGAGGACGCCGATCGGGTCGGCCGGGTCGGGCCGGTGCAGGGCCAGCGCGGCCCGGATGACCTCGATCTTGCGGGCGTGCGTCTCGTCGTCGATGCCGGTGCCGCGGCCGGTGACCTCGGCCGGGTCGAGGCCGGTGAACACCGAGATCAGGGCGGCCGAGGCGGTGGTGTTGGCGATCCCCATGTCGCCGGTGACCAGCGCCTTGTTGCCCGCCGCGACGAGGTCGCGGGCGGTCTCGATACCGACCTCGATGGCCTTGAGGGCCTCCTCGCGGGTCATCGCCGGACCCTGGGTCATGTCGGCGGTACCGGGCTTGACCTTGCGCGGCAGCAGGCCGGTGGTGCGGCCCTGCTGGATGGCCTCCGGCAGTTCGGCGGCGACGCCGACGTCGACCACGCAGACCTCGGTGCCGATCTGCTTGGCGAAGGAGTTGATCACCGCGCCCCCGGCCAGGAAGTTGCCGACCATCTGGGCGGTCACCTCCTGCGGCCACGGGCTGACGCCCTGCGCGTGCACGCCGTGGTCACCCGCGAAGATCGCCACGCAGGCGGGCTCCGGGATCGGCGGCGGGCACTTGCGGGACAGGCCGCACAGCTGGGCGGAGATGATCTCCAGCATGCCGAGCGAGCCGGCCGGCTTCGTCATCCGCTTCTGCCGGTCCCAGGCCTCGCCGAGCGCCTTGGCGTCCAGCGGGCGGATGCCGCGCAGGGTCTCGGCGAGCAGGCTCTGCGGCTCCTCGCCGGGCAGCGCGCGGTTGCCGTACTGCTCCTCGTGGACCACCCAGGACAGCGGGCGCTTCTTGGCCCAGCCCTGCTGCTCCAGCTCGGGCTCGTCCGGGAAGGAGTCGACGAAGCCGACGCACAGGTAGGCGACGACCTCCAGGTGCTCGGGCAGGCCGAGCTCGCGGACCAGCTCCTCGTCGTCGAAGAAGCTCACCCAGCCGACGCCCAGGCCCTCGGCGCGGGCGGCCAGCCAGAGGTTCTCGACCGCCAGCGCGGCCGAGTACGGGGCCATCTGGGGCTGGGTGTGCCGGCCCAGCGTGTGCCGGCCGCCGCGGGTGCGGTCGGCGGTCACCACGATGTTGACCGGCGTCTCGAGGATGGCCTCGATCTTGATTTCCTTGAACTGCTTGGCCCGGCCCTTGGGCAGCGAGTCCGCGTACACCTCGCGCTGGCGCTCGGCCAGGGCGTGCATCCGCCGGCGGGTCTTGGCCGAGCGGATCACCACGAAGTCCCAGGGCTGGGAGTAGCCGACGCTGGGCGCGGTGTGGGCGGCCTCCAGGACGCGGATCAGCACCTCGTGCGGGATCGGGTCCGGGCGGAAACCGTTGCGGATGTCGCGGCGCTCGCGGATCACCTGGTGGACGGCCTCGCGTTCGGCCTCGCCGAAGCCGGGCGCGGCCGGGCCGCGGGGCTCGGCCGGCTCCTCGGCCTGCTCCTCGGCCGGCGCTTCCTCGGCCGGCTGCTCCGCCTGGTCCTCCGTCGACGCCTCCGCCGGCTCCTCCGTCGACGCCTCCGTCTGCGGCTCGGCGGCCTGCTCGGCAGGCTCGGCCGGCTGCTGCTCGGCGGCGGGGGCCTCGGCTGCCACGGACGCGTCAGCGGCCTGGTCGGCGGCGGGGGCCTCCGGTGCGGCGGCCTCCTCGGCGACGGACTCGGCGGCCACGGGCTCGACGGTGGGGGCCTCGGCGGCGGGGGCCTGCTCGGCGGACTCTGCGGCCGGCTCGGTGACGGGCTGGGCCTGGTCCTCCGGGGTGGCCGGGGCAGCCTCGGCGACCGGCTCAGCGGTCTCGATGGTCTCCGCGGTTGCGGCAACGGGCTCGGTGGCCTCGGCAGCCTCGGTGACCGGGGCGGCGTCCGCGACCGGCTGCGGCGCGGTCTCCGCTGCGGCGGCCTCGGTCTCAGGCTCGACGACGGGCTCGACGACCGGCTCGACCGAGGCCTCGACGGCCTGGTCCACGACCGGCGCGGCCTCCTGCGGCTGCTCGCCCTCGGCGGGCTCGACAACGGGCTCGGCAGCGACCTCGACGGCAGCCTCGACGGGCTCGACGACGGCCTGGCCGGAGGGCATCTCGCCCGTGCCGGCGGCGGTCTCGGCGACCGCCTCGACGACCATTTCGACGACGGGCTCGACGACCGCCTCCGGCGCGGGCGCCACGGCCTCGGCGGGCTCGCCGGTCTCGACCGCTCCAGCGGCCTCGACGGGCGGGGCGGCCTGGACCGGCTCCTCGGCCGGCTCCTCGGCCGCTATGGGAGCGGGCTGCTGCGGGGCGGCCTCCTCGGCCACCGGGGCCTGCGCGGCCGCCGCGACCGGAGGCAGACCGGTGGGCGCGGCGAGGAATGCGGAGATGCGCCGCGGCGGGCCGGCCGGGGCGGGGGCCTCGGTCTGCTCCGCGGGCGCGGCCTGCGCAGCGGCCTCGACGCCAACCTCGGCGACGGGCTCGACGGCGATCTCGACCGGCGCCTCGGCGGGCGCCGGCACCACGGCCCCGGCGAGAGGCGTGGCGAGGGGCGTGCCGCTCGGGTCGACGACCGGCTGGCCGGACTCCGCCGGGACCGGCTCGGCCACTGCGGCCTGCGCCGCGTCCACCACGGCCTCGGCGACGACGACGGCCTCCGGCAGTTCGACGACCTCGATCACCTCGATCGCCCCGACCGTCTCGACGGCCAGCTGGGCCTCGACCGGGTGCGAGGCCAGCGGCACCTGCTGGAACTCCTGGGCCTCCGTCGCGGGAACCGCCGGCGCCACCGAAGGCGCGGGCGCTGCCGGAACGGCCTGCGGCGCGGCGGCCGGCGCCGGGGCGACGGCCTCGGTCATCGGCGGCCGGCCGACCACCGGGATGCCGTGCGCGGGCGTGCCGCCCTGCGACGGGCCGCGGTCGGCGAGCGAGCGCACCGGGACCTGGCCGGTCATCAGCGACGGGTCCGGGATCGGCGGGCCTGCGTGCAGCGGGCGGCGCGGCGGCTGAGCGGCCGTCATCGCCTCCGTGGCCTGCTGGTGCGCCGGGGCGGCGTGGAACGGCTGCTGCGTCTGCTCGGCGCCGAGCGCCGGCGGCTCCAGCGGCGGCCACGAAGGCTCGACCGGCGTGCCGTCCTGCTGCGGGGCGAGCGGCGTCTGCTCGGTCGGGAGGGGCGCCAGCGGCTCGCCCCAGGAGCCCTGCGGACCGGGCATCAGCAGGACGTCGTCCTCGTCGTCCTGGTCGAGGAAGTGGAAGGCCGGACGCGGGGCGCCCGGGTCGATTCCCCAGCCCTCACCGGGCACACCGGGAGCCGGTGCGCCGGGAGCCGACAGGCCGGGGGCCGGTACGGCGAAGCCGGACGCGCCCAGCGGCTGGCCCTGCGGCGGGATGACACCCGCGCCGGGGGGCATCGCACCACCGGCCGGGCCGTGGCCCGGCGCCGTCGGGTTCGGGATCACGCCGCCGTCCGTCGCGACGCCCTGGAGGGGTGCAACGCCCGCGACGCCCTCCGGTCCGCCGAGCGTGTCCGGCCCGGCGTTCAGGTGCTCCGGCAATCCCTCGCCCGGGACGTGGCCGCCATCGGTCATTGTCAAACGCTCCTTCCAGGCCGCTGCCGCGCCCTTGGCGACACGATCACCGACCGCAGCGCCCATCCGCACGGGCCGGGCCTGCACCGGCCCGTCCCTCAACCACACGCGGCCGCCGCGCCGAGGCGCTGCGGCCCAAGTCTTTCCGGCGCACTGCGGCACCCCGGCCTGCGCACCGCCCACACCGGGCGGCGCACCATCTGAAACAACGACAACCCGGAGCAACCGGCACGACCGCACCGGACCCTACGGCATTCTCCAGGTCCGGCACGCGGCCCGTCGAATTGCCCACACTCCGAGCAAAACCGGATTGCACCACGTCAAAAAGGCGACAAACCGACTGAATCGGGTGGGTCGCCGACCGCCGCAGCCGCCCAGGACGCCACACTACCGGCCCAGCACGGTCACCTCTCGAATCGGTGTCCGGATGCGACCTGGATCACCGCCCGGCCCCACCACGACCCCTCAGCAGCACAGCGCGGGACCAGAATGCGCCCGGCGGATCAGGTCGAATCCACAGGACGCACCCCGGTCCTTCACGCGATCTGCTCACCCCAGAGCAGCAGCACGCCGGTTCCACCCGCCCCCAGAACCAGCCCGCCACCGGCGCCACCGGCGGCCGACAGCGGAGTGGACTGCAGCAGCACACCGTCCGCCCGGTAGCCGGCCTCGGCGATCGCCCGGTGGATCTGCTCCCCCTCCGCGAGGGTCCGGGGCACCGCGACGAACCGCTCAGGACGGCGGGCCAGCACCGCGCGCACCACGTCGAGGCCGCCGGACTCCACCACCGCCACGTCCGGCTCGGGCAGGCCGCCCAGCACCTCGGGGCCCTGCCCGTGCACGGTCTCCACCTCGACGCCGTACCGGCGCGCGTTCACCGCCAACCCGGCGCAGGCCGAGCGGGACGCCTCGACCGCGACCACGGCGGCGCCGAAGCGGGCCGCCTCCACCGCGAGGGCGCCGCTGCCCGCGCCGACCGACCAGACCAGATCCCCCGGACGAGCACCCAGACGGGCCAGCACCAGGGCGCGCACGTGCGCGGGGAGCGCCTCCGATGCGCCGGGCTCGTCCCCCGCGCGCCCGGCGCCCGCGTAGGCGTCACCGGGGAGCGCCCAGCCGCGGTCCGCGCCGGGGAAGCCGACCGGGCGCCCTGCCAGCCAGCCGGCCTCCGTGTCGACCCCGCCGGCCTGCGGACCGCCGTGGCCTCCGATCACCAGCACCACGTTGGGGTCGCGCCACACGTGGTCGGCGATCCGGTCGGAGGTGAGGACGGTGACGTCCTCGTCCGGGGTGCCCAGGGCCTCGCAGACCACGAAGGTCCGGTGCACCCCGCGCAGCATGAGGGCCAGTTCGCTCGGCCCCGCGCCGGGCGCGGTCAGCACTGCGACCTTGGGGTGGGCCCGGCAGATGTTGGCCGCGCGGCGCAGCCGTCCGCCGTGGGCGCTGACCACCTGGGCGTCCTCCCAGGGCATGCCGGCCCGGGCGAAGGCGGCGGCGACCGAGGAGACGGCGGGCAGGACCTCCAGTTCGAGGCCGTACTCGGGGCGGCGCAGCGCGCGCACGACGCCGAAGAAGCCCGGGTCGCCCTCGGCGACCACGACGGCGGCGCCGCGGTGCTCGGCGATCCGCCGGGCAGCCTGCCGGACGTTGCCGAGGGTGATCCGCTCGGCGGCGTCCGGCACCGGGAGGGCGTTCAGTTGGTAGGGGGCGCCGGCCACCAGGGTCGCTGCGGCGAGGGCCGCGCCGGCGGCCTCGGTCAGCGGCGTGCCGTCCCACCCGATGACCGTGATCCGGTCAGCCATCTGCGGCCGTTCTCCCTCGACTCGGTGCGCGGACCGGCCTGCGACCCGGGGTGTCCCTGTGGTGTCACCCGGTGTGCGACTCGGTGCGCCGACAAACCGCGCCGGTGTGCGGCGCCGGTGCAGAGGCTACCGGGTGTGATCCCCTCGGCGCCGACATCTCGTACACATGTCCGTGACGAGCCGCCGGCGGATCGGCTGCTCAGGCGGCTCAAACGGCTCGGGCGGTACAGGCGGCTCGCGCGATCGGGGCGGCTCAGTCGCGCAGCACGTAGCGCTGGTCGCCGTGCCAGCCGCCCCGCTGCGGCTCGGGCTCGGGCGCGTCCAGGTCCTCCGGGAGCAGGCTCCACAGGATGAGGTCGCTGCGGCTCTCCACCGCGGCCTCGCCGGACCCGCCGGACTCGCCCCGGACTATCCAGGCGCTGCGCAGCACGCCCTCGCTGATGCCGCCGATCTTCTGGGCGACCTGCTGGGCGGCGGTGTTCCCGGCGGCGGTGCGCAGCTCCAGACGCAGGAAGTCGCGGTCCTCGAACAGCCACTGGCTGACGCCGAGGACGGCCTCGGGCGCGTAGCCCTCGCCGCGGGCCCAGGAGGCGGTGACGTAGGAGATCTCGGTGCTGCGCAGGCGCCAGTCGGTGTTGCGCAGTTCGACCAGGCCGACCAGGCGCTGGGTGAGGTACTCGGTGACGGCGAAGACGATGCCGCGGCCGGCGGCCCGGTGGGCGGGGGCGAGGGTGCGGGCGAGTTCGGTCGCGTACGCCTCGGTGAAGGGGTGCGGCAGATCGGTCCAGGCCAGGACGAGTTCGTCCGCCATCATCGTGGCCAGGCCGGGCGCGTCGTCCTCCGCAAGGGGCCGCAGCAGAAGCCGTTCGGTGCTGATGGCGGTCTCGGGGAAGCTCGCTGCCATGCCGTCTCTCCTCGCCGGGTCGTGAACACAACACCGTACGCCCCCGCCGTGCCCCGGGTGTCACGCGGTGCGCCGCCCGCACGACGGTACGTCAGAACGCCGCCGACCAGGGCGCCCCGGGTGCATCCTGCCCGACCGGGCCCCGGACGAATCGGCGGTTTCTAGGGATCGTCGCAACACGTGGTTGGTTTGATCAGGCCGCGAGTAGTTTATGCAGGCGCTCGGCTGGGGTTTCCCAGCCGAGCGTTTTGCGTGGGCGGCCGTTGAGTTCGGCGGCGACCTCTGCGAGGTGTTGCGGGCCGTGGGTGGTCAGGTCGGTGCCCTTGGGGAAGTACTGCCGCAGGAGCCCGTTGGTGTTCTCGTTGGAGCCGCGCTGCCAGGGGCTGGCGGGGTCGCAGAAGTAGACCGGGACGCCGGTGGCGACGGTGAACGAGCCGTGGGAGGCCATCTCCGCGCCCTGGTCCCAGGTCAGCGACCGGACCAGGTGGCCGGGCAGGGACTGCACGGTGTCCACCAGGGCGTCGCGAACGTGCTCGGCGGCGCGGCCGTGGGGCAGGTGCAGGAGCATCACGTAGCGAGTGGCGCGCTCGACCAGGGTCCCGATGGCGGAGGCGCCGTCCTTTCCGATGATCAGGTCGCCCTCCCAGTGGCCGGGCACTGCCCGGTCTTCGGCCTCGGCCGGGCGTTCGCTGATCATGACCATCGGGGTGGCGAACCTGGGCCTGCGTGCGGCGGCCTGGCGGTGGGGGACGCGGCGCGCGTGGCCGGTGCGCAGGGCGCCGGCCAGCTCGCGGCGGAGCTCCCCGCGGCCTTGGACGTAGAGGGCCTGGTAGACAGTCTCGTGGACCACGTGCATCTCCGGCCGCTCGGGAAAGGTGTCCCGCAGAGCCTGGCAGATCTGCTCCGGACTCCACTTCCTGTCCAGACGGTCCTGGATGAAGTCCCGCAGCTCGGGGTTGCGGCCGATCCTGCCAGGCTTGGGACGGGGCTTTCGGGCATCGGCGCGGGCCTGTGCGGCGTGCGGGCTATAGGCCCCGCTGTCCGGGTGCCGGTTGCGGCGGATCTCCCGGCTGACCGTGGACGGGCTGCGGCCCAGCTCGGCGGCGATCGCGCGGACGGTGGCCTTCTCCCGCAGCCGGTCGGCGATGTGGAGCCGGTCGGCCTCGCTCAGGTAGCGGGACGGAGCGGAAGGCGGCACCACCGCGTTGGCCGGTGGTGCCGCCTTGTTCCTGCCCGACGGGTTGCGGCCGTTGCGCCACCGCTTGCCCGTCCGGTGGTTGATCCCCACACGCCGACACGCTTCGGCGCTACTCAGGCCCTGGTCCATGAGCCGGAAGTATTCCTCCCGCTCACGGACCAGAGGCCTCGTGGTGTGGTTCGCCCGGACCCTGCGGATCTCGAAGTCCATCGCACCCCTTGAACTGGGGTGTTGCAACGACTCCTAGAACCCAAGGGTGCGGCGGGGGCCCGGTCGGGATCAGGGCGTGGATCGGACCGCGGCTCAGAAGGCCGGGATGACCGAGCCCTGGAAGGTGTCGTCGATGTACTTCTTGACCTCGTCGGAGTGCAGCAGCTCGGCCAGCTTCTTCACGCGCGGGTCGTTCTCCTTGCCCTTCTTCACGGCGAGGATGTTGGCGTACGGGTTGCCCTCGGCCTTCTCCAGCACCAGCGCGTCGGTGGCGGGCTTCAGGCCGGAGTCGAGCGCGTAGTTGCCGTTGATGACGGCGGCGTCGAGGTCGGCGATGGAGCGGGGCAGCTGGGCGGCCTCCAGCTCCTTCCACTTGAGGTTCTTCGGGTTGCCCGTCACGTCGGCCGGGGTGGCGGCGGTGGTGACGCCGTCCTTCAGCGTGATGAGCTTGTTGTCAGCGAGCAGCTTGAGCGCGCGGCCCTCGTTGGTGGCGTCGTTGGGCAGGCCGACGGTGGCGCCGTCCGGCAGGTCGGCGATCGACTTGACCTTCTTGGAGTAGACGCCGAGCGGCTCCAGGTGCACGGGCTCGACCGAGACGATGTCGGTGCCGTGCTTCTTGTTGAAGTCCTCCAGGTACGGGACGTGCTGGAAGTAGTTCGCGTCGGCCGAACCGTCCTGCACCGCCGTGTTGGGGGTCACGTAGTCGGTGACCTCCTTGATGTCGAGCTTGAGGCCCGCCTTGGCCGCGAGGTTGTCCTTGACGTACTTGAGGATCTGCCCGTGCGGGGTGGGGCTGGCGATGACCTTGAGCGGCGCGTTCGGGTCCGAGGAGGAGGACCCGGAGCTGCCGCACGCGGCCAGCGAGAGGGCGATGCCGGCGGTGGCGAGGATGCTGGTGAACTTCAGGGCGTTGCGCACGAAAAGTGCCTTTCTGCGTGATACGGGGAGCCGTGGTCCGGTGTCGGACCCGGGAGGTCTAGGGGGCGACGAGGTCCTCGTCGGGGGCGGCCGGCGCGCGGCCCAGCAGGCGGGTCCGGCCGCCGGTGCCGCCGCGGTTGGCGAGGCGCCGGACGGCGAAGTCGCCGATCAGCTGGACGGCGGTGACGAGGATCACCAGCTCGGCCACGATGACCCACATGAAGGCGGTCTCGAAGCGCTGGTAGCCGTAGTTGACGGCGAGCGTGCCGAGGCCGCCGCCGCCGACCGTGCCGGCCATCGCGGAGTAGCTGATCAGCGTGATGATCGTGGTGGTCACCGAGGCGGCGATGCCGGGCAGCGCCTCCGGGAGCAGCGTCTTGCGGACGATCGTCCAGGTGCTGCCGCCCATCGCCTGGACGGCCTCGACCAGGCCGCGGTCGACCTCGCGGATGGAGGTCTCGACCAGGCGGGCGAAGAACGGGATGGCGCCGATGGTGAGCGGCACGGTCGCCGCCTGCCAGCCGATGGAGGTGCCGACCAGCCAGCGGGTGAAGGAGATCAGCGCGATCATCAGGATGATGAACGGCACCGAGCGGGCGATGTTCACCACGAAGGCGATCGACTTGTTGACGGCCCGGTTGGCCAGCAGCCCGCCCTTGTCGGTCAGCACCAGCAGGATGCCCAGCGGCAGGCCGAGCAGCACGGTGACGGCCGTGGAGACGCCGACCATCTGGAAGGTCTCCTGCGTGGCGGGCCCCATCAGGGCCCACATCTGGTCCCAGGTCATGCCACCGCTCCGTCCGCCGCGCCCAGTACGTCCACCTGCAGGCCCTGCTCGCGCAGGTAGCCGATCGGCACCACGTTGTCCTGGTGGCCGCCGGAGAGCTCGACCCGCATCCGGCCGACCATCCGGCCGGCGATGGTCTCCACCGCGGCGCCGAGGATGTTGATGTCGATCTGGTAGGTGCGGGCCAGCTGGGAGACGAAGGGCTGGGCCGAGGAGTCGCCCTGGAAGGTGATCTCCAGCACGGTCGAGCCGGGGTGGCCGGTGCCGAACTCGCTGAGCGGGAACAGCTCGCGGGCCAGCTCGGAGCCGGGTTCGGCCAGCAGGTCGGTCAGCCTGCCGGACTCGACCACCCGGCCGCCGCGCATCAGGGCCGCGGAGTCGCAGACGGACTTGATGACGTCCATCTCGTGGGTGATCAGCAGGACGGTGAGGCCGAGCTGCTGGTTGAGGTCGCGCAGCAGTTTGAGGATCGAACGGGTGGTCTCCGGGTCGAGCGCCGAGGTGGCCTCGTCGGAGAGCAGCACCTTGGGGTCGCCGGCCAGGGCCCGGGCGATGCCGACGCGCTGCTTCTGGCCGCCGGAGAGCTGGTTGGGGTAGCTGCGGGCCTTGTCGCCGAGCCCGACCAGGTCGAGCAGTTCGGCGGCCTTGCGGCGGCGCTGGGTGCGGTCCAGTCCGATGATCTCCAGCGGGAGCTCGACGTTCTGCTGGACGGTCCGCGAGGAGAGCAGGTTGAAGTGCTGGAAGACCATGCCGATCCGGCGCCGCGCCTCCCGCAGTTCCCGGCCGGCCCGGTTCTCGCCGCCGGACAGCGCGGTCAGCTCGACCCCGTCCACCGTGACGGTGCCGGAGGTCGGACGCTCCAGCATGTTCACGCAGCGGATGAGGGTGGACTTGCCGGCACCGCTGGTGCCGACGACTCCGTAGACCTCGCCAGGGCGGACGTGCAGGTCGACGCCGGCGAGGGCGCTCACCTCGCGGCCTCGGGAGCGGTAGACCTTCGTGAGGTCCGTGGTGGTGATCACAGCTGCTTCCGTGGGTCGGGGGCGGGCGGCGGGCGGCCACCCGACCGGGGTGCGGTCGGCGACGTGCACGGCGCTTCGCCAGGGGGATCCGGACCTGCCACCTCTTGATCGTGGCCGCTGCGCGGCCGGGCCGCGCGACGGCGTGGCCCTTACGAGTCATCGGGCGCGAGTCACGGGCACGAGTCGTCGTGGACGACCACCCGCCCATGGGTGGGCAGGCGGGGAGAAGGGGTGTGGCAGGCTGGGCGCGCTCGCACGGACGGGAACGACGCCGGGTCTCGCTTCGGGGCGCGAGGTGGGGGCACCCTCAACCGGGTGCCGGGGGCGGTGGCCCTCAGCGGTGACACATTCGACGGCACATGGCGCGCTCACCTGCCGGCAGGGTGCCGGTGGGGGTCCATTTCGTCGTCGCAGTCATGTGAGCCAGTAAATCAGATGGGTCGATTTGGACCCAATTACTTGGATGTGATGTCCGCAATGCGGACACCCGGCGCCGCCACCAGCGACGATACGGCTCGGCGCCGCCACCGGAGTGTCCGGATGGTGGCGGCGCCGTGCGGGCCGGAACGGGCGGAGGGCTCAGGCGGTCGCGGCGAGCGACACCACGGCGGGCTTCTCCAGGTGCACCAGGCTGAGCCGGTCGGTGACCGGCTCGACCGCGGACTGGCGGTAGCCCAGGCGGGTGTACAGCCGCAGGTTGCCGAGGCTGCGGTGGCCGGTGAACAGGCGGTAGGAGGTCACCGGACGGCCGTCCTCGGCGAGGCGGCGCTCCAGCGCGTCCAGCAGCCGGCCGCCCAGGCCGTGCCGCTGCATCCTCGGGTGGACGACCAGGCGCCCTATCCGGCCGACGCCCTCGGCGTCGACGTGACCACGGACGGTGCCGACCACCTCGTCGCCCAGCCGGGCGACCAGGACGTACTGCCCGGACAGTTCGGCGCGCAGGCTCTCCAGGCTCTGCGTCAGGGGCTCGATCGCCCAGTCGCCGTACAGCTCCGCCTCGGGCTGGTAGCCGAGGTACTGGAGCTTGAGGATCTGCTCCGCGTCCTCAGCGTCCGCCGCCGAGATGATCACGCTCATGCCCATGTGCTGGGGCCTCCCCATCGTCGTGCCCGGCGCGCAAACGTGAGGGTGCCGCACCGGATGTCCTGCCGGAGATGTCCCGGCCGGGGATCTGCCCTGACCGGGGGTGGCGCACGAACGTACCAGCCGCGCGGCCCGGAAGTGCCCGGGTCGACGGCGACGCGCTCACGCTCAGTATCCGAGCGATCGCGGCACCGTCAAGAGCTACGTTCGCCAGCGCTCTACCCGCGTGTCAGCTGCTCTCAACCTTCCGGGCGTTCGACGTGGCGAGGGTCACGCGGGGGCGGGGCGGGTGGTGGGGCGGCTGGTGGGCGCCGCGCGCGGGGCGTGGCCGGGGGCGGCGACGGCTCGACGTGGCGAGGGTCACCCGGGGTGGCGGAGGTCGGTGGCGGTGGCCGACGGGGGCGGCCGGGCGTGCGGAGCGTCACCCGGGCGGAGCCGCCTCCGGGGTGATCCGCGTGCGGAGCGTCACCGGCCGCTCGCGGATACCGCTCACGGGTACCGCTCGGCATGGAGGAGGATCCGCAGGCAGGCGAGGCAGCGGGAGCGGGTCGGCCCGATCGAGCCGCGCGGCATGCCGAGGCGTTCGGAGAGCTCCCGGTAGGTCGGCGGCGGATCCTCGGCGAGGGCGGCGACCAGCTCGGGGCAGCGGCCCGGCAGGCCGGCCACGGTCTCGCGGACCACGCGGCGGCGGCGTTCGGCGAGGAAGACGTCCTCGGCGGAGGGGACGGGCGGAAGGGTAGTGCACACACCGTGCATGACGGGCCGGGGCGGGCCGGGTTACGCCCGACCGGGGGTGCGGACGCCGGAGGGGCGCGACGGTCGGACCGTCACGCCCCTCCCCCGCAGACCGGCGGTCAGCCCTGGATCCACTCCTGCTGCCGCGCCAGGTCCGCCTTCACCTCGGCGAGCTGGACCGCCACCGCCGACGGCGCGGTGCCGCCGCGCCCGCTGCGCGAGGCGATGGCGCCGTGCACGCTGAGCACCGACCGGACCTCGGGCGTCAGGTGCACCGAGATCGCCGCGAACTGCTCGTCCGTCAGGTCGGACAGCTCGATGCCCTCGGCCTCGCAGACCTTGACGCAGGCGCCGGCCACCTCGTGCGCGACCCGGAACGGCACGCCCTGCCTGACCAGCCACTCGGCGATGTCGGTGGCGAGCGAGAAGCCGGCCGGGGCCAACTCCTCCAGCCGCTCCCGGTGCACGGTGAGGGTGGCCATCATCCCGGTGAACGCGGGCAGCAGCACCTCCAGCGTGTCGCAGGAGTCGAACACCGGCTCCTTGTCCTCCTGGAGGTCCCGGTTGTAGGCGAGCGGCAGTGCCTTGAGGGTGGCCAGCAGGCCGGTCAGGTTGCCGATCAGCCGACCGGACTTGCCCCGGGCGAGCTCGGCGATGTCCGGGTTCTTCTTCTGCGGCATGATCGAGGAACCGGTGGAGAAGGCGTCGTGCAGCGTGATGAAGCCGAACTCCTTGGTGTTCCAGATGATCACCTCCTCCGCGATCCGGGAGAGGTTGATGCCGATCATCGCGGTCACGAACGCGAACTCGGCGACGAAGTCGCGCGAGGCCGTGCCGTCGATGGAGTTGCCGACCGAGCCGCCCTCGAAGCCGAGGTCGGCGGCGACGGCCTGCGGGTCGAGGCCGAGCGAGGAGCCGGCCAGCGCCCCGGAGCCGTACGGGGAGACGGCGGTGCGGACGTCCCACTGGCGCAGCCGCTCGGCGTCCCGGCCGAGGGCCTGCACGTGCGCGAGGACGTGGTGGGCGAAGAGGACGGGCTGGGCGTGCTGGAGGTGCGTGCGGCCCGGCATCGCGGTGTCCGGGTGCGCCTCGGCGAGGCCGACCAGGGCGTGCTGGAGGTCGAGCACCAGGGCGCCGATGGTCTTGGCGTGGTCCCGCAGGTACATCCGGAACAGGGTGGCGATCTGGTCGTTGCGCGAGCGCCCGGCCCGCAGCTTGCCGCCGAGGTCGGCGCCGAGGCGCTCCAGCAGGCCGCGCTCCAGGGCGGTGTGCACGTCCTCGTCGGCGACGGTCCCGGTGAAGGTGCCCGCCTGGACGTCGGCGAGCAGCTGGTCGAGGCCGGCCAGCATCGCGGCGAGCTCGTCGTCGGAGAGCAGGCCGGCCTTGTGCAGGACCCGGGCGTGGGCCTTGGAGCCGGCGATGTCGTACGGCGCGAGGCGCCAGTCGAAGTGGACCGAGGCGGAGAGCCTGGCCAGCGCCTCGGACGGGCCGTCGGCGAAGCGCGCGCCCCAGAGGCGGACGTCGGCGGTCTGGTCGGCGTGCTGGTCGGCGGACATCGCGTGGGCTCCTGACGGGGAAGGGGGGTGGGGACGGGAGGGGATCAGGCGAGGTCGCGGCGGGCGGCGAGCTTCGAGGACATCCCGAAGATCTCGATGAAGCCCTTGGACATCGACTGGTCGAAGGTGTCGCCGGTGTCGTAGGTGGCGAGGTTGAAGTCGTACAGCGACTGGTCGGACTTGCGGCCGTTGACCACGGCCCGGCCGCCGTGCAGGACCATCCGGATCTCGCCGGTGACGTGCTGGTTGGCCTCGTTCACGAAGCCGTCCAGCGCGCGCTTGAGCGGGGAGAACCAGAGGCCGTCGTAGACGAGTTCGGCCCAGCGCTGCTCCACCTGCCGCTTGTAGCGGGCGAGTTCGCGCTCGACGGTGACGTTCTCCAGGGCCTGGTGGGCGGTGATCAGGGCGATCGCGCCGGGGGCCTCGTAGATCTCCCGGGACTTGATACCGACCAGCCGGTCCTCGACCATGTCCAGCCGGCCGATGCCCTGGGCGCCGGCCCGCTTGTTCAGCTCCTCGATGGCCTGGAGGACGGTGACCTTGCGGCCGTCGATCGCCACCGGGACGCCGGCGTCGAAGGTGATGACCACCTCGTCGGCCTCGCGCGGGGCGGCCGGGTCCTGGGTGTAGTCGTAGACGTCCTCGATCGGGGCGTTCCAGATGTCCTCCAGGAAGCCGGTCTCGACGGCCCGGCCGAAGACGTTCTGGTCGATCGAGTACGGGGACTTCTTGGTGGTGGCGATCGGCAGGCCCTTGGCCTCGGCGAAGGCGATCGCCTTGTCCCGGGTCATCGCGTAGTCGCGCACCGGGGCGATGCACTTCAGGCCGGGGGCCAGGGAGTTGATGCCGACCTCGAACCGGACCTGGTCGTTGCCCTTGCCGGTGCAGCCGTGCGCGACGGTGGTGGCGCCGTGCTTGCGGGCGGCGGCGGCCAGGTGCTTGACGATGACCGGCCGGGACAGCGCGGAGACCAGCGGGTACTGGCCCTGGTAGAGCGCGTTGGCCTTGATCGCCGGGAGGCAGTACTCGTCGGCGAACTCGTCGCGGGCGTCCGCGACCTCGGCCTCGACGGCGCCGCAGTCCAGCGCGCGCTGGCGGATCGCCTCCAGGTCCTCGCCGCCCTGGCCGACGTCGACGGCGACGGCGATGACCTCGGCGCCCGTCTCCTCGGCGATCCAGCCGATGCAGACGGAGGTGTCCAGTCCGCCCGAGTAGGCGAGTACGACGCGCTCGGCCACGGCTTTCTCCTTACAGCTCTACGTACAGGGTTTCCGTACAGATTTACGGCGACAGGCATAAGTATGCACTAGTCCGTATGAAACACAAAACCCCGGCCGGGGAAGTTCTCCACCGGTCGGGGTTTCGTGTCGTGTCGCGTCGTTGTGCGTCGTGACGCGTCGGGGTCTCGCGTCGGGGCGCGCTACTGCGCCTTCGCCTGGGCGAGTTGCATGAGGTGGTCGGCGAGCGCCTGGCCGCCCGCCGGGTCCCGGCTGATCAGCAGGACGGTGTCGTCACCGGCGATGGTGCCGATGATCTCGAACACCTCCGCCTGGTCGATCGCCGAGGCGAGGAACTGCGCGGCCCCCGGAGGGGTGCGCAGCACCACCAGGTTGCCGGATGCCGTCGCGGAGACCATCAGCTCGCCGGCCAGCCGGGCCATCCGGCCCTCGCTGGCCGACTCGCCCATTGGCGCGCGCGGCGTGCGGTCGCCGCCCTCCGCCGGGACGGCGTAGATCAGCGCGCCGTCCCGGTTGCGGATCTTGACCGCGCCCAGCTCGTCCAGGTCCCGGGAGAGGGTCGCCTGGGTGACCACGAGTCCGTCGTCGGCGAGCAGCTTGGCGAGCTGGCTCTGCGAGCGCACGGGCTGGCGGGTGAGCAGGTCCACGATCCGCCGGTGCCGCGCGGTGCGGGTCTGCGGCACCTGCGGCGACGGGCCTGCGGCGGACGGGCCGGAGTGGGAAACGGTCATGTGGTTATTCTCCCGGACAACGGTCAGCTCGCATCGGCCGGGGCGCCCTCGCGCACCGCCCGCAGGACGCCCGGCAGAGCGGCGAGGAAGGCGTCCGCCTCCTGCTCGGTCAGCACCAGCGGCGGGGCCAGCCGGACGGCGTCCGGGACGGCCGCGTTGACCAGGAAGCCCGCCTCCTGCGCGGCGGCCTGCACCTGTACCGACACCGGCTCGGTGAGCACGATGCCGAGCAGCAGTCCGGCGCCGCGCACGTGCGAGACCAGCGGGTCGCCGATCGCCTCGACGCCCTGGCGCAGCCGCTCGCCGAGCTTGCGGACGTGCTCCAGCAGGCCCTCGGACTCGATGGTGTCCAGCACCGCGAGCCCGGCCGCCGCGGCCACCGGGTTGCCGCCGAAGGTGGTGCCGTGCTGGCCCGGGGTGAGCAGTTCGGCGGCCTCGCCGAAGGCCAGCACCGCGCCCATCGGCAGCCCGCCGCCGAGCGCCTTGGCGAGGGTGACGACGTCCGGCTCGACGCCCTCGACGGCCTGGTGGGCGTACCAGTACCCGGTGCGGCCGACGCCGGTCTGGATCTCGTCCAGGATCAGCAGGGTGCCCGTCGCCCGGGTGATCTCGCGGGCCGCCCTCAGGTAGCCCTCGGGCAGCGGGATCGCGCCGTTCTCGCCCTGGACCGGCTCCAGGAAGACCGCCGCGGTCTCGGTGGTGACGGCCGCGCGCAGCGCCTCGACGTCGCCGAACGGGACGTGCGTGACGTCGCCGGGCAGCGGGCGGAACGGCTCCTGCTTGGCCGGCTGGCCGGTGAGCGCGAGGGCGCCCATCGTCCGGCCGTGGAAGGCGCCCTGGAGGGCGACCAGGTGGGTGCGGCCGGTCCGGCGGCTGATCTTGAACGCGGCCTCGTTGGCCTCGGCGCCGGAGTTGCAGAAGAACACCCGGCCGCCCTCCCGGCCGTCCAGCCGCAGCAGCCGCTCGGCGAGGGCGATGGTCGGCTCGGCCATGAAGAGGTTGGAGACGTGGCCCAGGGTGGCGATCTGCCGGCTGACCGCCTCGACGACCGCCGGGTGGGCGGTGCCGAGGGCGTTGACGGCGATGCCGCCGAGCAGGTCGGTGTACTCCTTGCCGTCGGCGTCCCAGAGCTTGGCGCCCGCACCGCGCACCAGCGCGATCCGCGGGGTGCCGTAGTTGTCGGTGAAGGCGTGCTGCCACCGGCCGGTCAGTTGCTCGTTCGCGGTCATGCCAGTCCCCCGGTCACGGTCTGTTCGTCGTCCGGCACGACCATCGTGCCGATGCCCTCGTCGGTGAAGATCTCCAGCAGCAGGCTGTGCTGCACCCGGCCGTCCAGGACGCGGGCGGTGCCCACCCCGGAGCGGACGGCGCGCAGGCAGCCCTCCATCTTGGGGAGCATGCCGCTGGCCAGGCTCGGCAGCAGCTCCTCCAGCTCGCTCGCGGCGAGCTGGCTGATCACGTCGTCGGAGTTCGGCCAGTCCGCGTAGAGGCCCTCGACGTCGGTCAGGACCACCAGCATCTCGGCGCCCAGCGAGACCGCCAGGGCGGCCGCGGCGGTGTCGGCGTTGATGTTGTAGACGTGGCCGTCGGCGCCGCGCGCGATCGAGGAGATGACCGGGATCCGGCCGTCGGCGATCAGCGCCTTCACGGCGCCGGCCTCGATGTTGACGATGTCGCCGACCAGGCCGATGTCGACCTGCTCGCCGTCCACCACCGCGTACCGCTTGACCGCCGTCATGGTGTGCGCGTCCTCGCCGGTCATGCCGACGGCGAACGGGCCGTGCTCGTTGAGCAGGCCGACCAGTTCGCGCTGCACCTGGCCGGCCAGCACCATCCGGACCACGTCCATGGTCTCGGGGGTGGTGACCCGCAGGCCGTTGGTGAAGCTGGACTCCAGGCCGAGCCGCTCCAGCTGGGCGCTGATCTGCGGGCCGCCGCCGTGCACCACGACGGGGTGCAGGCCGGCGTAGCGCAGGAAGACGACGTCCTGGGCGAAGGCCGACTTGAGGCTCTCGTCCACCATGGCGTTGCCGCCGAACTTGATCACGACGGTCTTGCCGTGGAAGCGCTCCAGCCACGGCAGCGCCTCGATCAGCGTCATCGCCTTGGGCAACGCGGTGTTGTTGCGGGCCTGTTCGCCCTTGGGTGCGATCTTCACGGGTGTCCCTCGTCCGAACGGGTGTCGCGCATCGGGTGTCGCGGATCAGGTGTCGCGCATCGGTGGCGCGCGTCACCTGTCGGGCATCAGGTCGAGTAGGCGCTGTTCTCGTGGACGTAGTCGGCGGTGAGGTCGTTGGTCCACAACGAGGCGCTCGCCGTACCGGCGTTGAGGTTCGCGGTGATGACGACCTCGCGGCCGGCCATGTCCACCAGGGTGCGGTCCTCGCCGACGCTGCCGTCCTTGCAGACCCAGACGCCGTTGATGGCCACGTCCAGCCGGTCCGGCTCGAAGGCGGCGTCGGTGGTGCCGATCGCGGCCAGCACCCGGCCCCAGTTGGGGTCCTCGCCGTGGATCGCGCACTTGAGCAGGTTGTTGCGGCTGATCGTCCGGGCGACGTCGACGGCCTCCTGCTCGGTGGCGGCGCCGGTGACGTCGATCCGGATGTCCTTGCTGGCGCCCTCGGCGTCGGCGATCAGCTGGCGGGCCAGGTCGGCGCTGACGGTGCGGACCGCCTCGGCGAACTCGGCCTCGTCCGGGACGACGCCGGAGGCGGCCGAGGCCAGCAGCAGCACGGTGTCGTTGGTGGACATGCAGCCGTCGGAGTCGATCCGGTCGAAGGTGGTGCGGGTGGCGCCGCGCAGCGCGGTGTCCAGGGCGGCGGCGTCCAGGTCGGCGTCGGTGGTGATCACGACCAGCATGGTGGCCAGGCTCGGGGCGAGCATGCCCGCGCCCTTGGCCATGCCGCCGACCGTCCAGCCCGCCGGGCTGGTGACCTGGGCGGTCTTGTGCACGGTGTCGGTCGTCTTGATGGCGATCGCGGCGGCCTCGCCGCCGGTCGCGCTCAGCTCCCGGGCGGCCAGCGCGACGCCGGGCAGCAGGACGTCCATCGGGAGGCGCTCGCCGATCAGGCCGGTGGAGGCGACGGCGACCTCGCCGGCGTTGAGCTCCAGCTCCTCGGCGACCTTCTCCGCGGTGGTGTGGGTGTCCTGGAAGCCGAGCGGGCCGGTGCAGGCGTTGGCGCCGCCGGAGTTGAGGACCACGGCGGACACCTGGCCGCCCTTGAGGACCTGCTCGGACCAGACGACCGGCGCGGCCTTGACCCGGTTGGCGGTGAAGACGCCGGCGGCGGCGAGCGCGGGGCCGTCGTTGACCACCAGGGCGAGGTCCGGGGTGCCGGAGGCCTTGATGCCGGCGGTCACGCCGGCGGCCCGGAAGCCCTTGGCGGCCGTCACGCCCACGTTCGTACTGTTGCTCACGGTGCGACTCCGTTCACGGGAAGGCCCAGCTCCTCGGGCAGGCCCAGGGCGATGTTCATGCTCTGCACCGCGCCGCCCGCGGTGCCCTTCACGAGGTTGTCGATCGCGCTGATCGCGATGATCCGCCCGGCGGTGGCGTCCAGCGCGACCTGGACGAGGGCGGTGTTGGCGCCGTAGACGCTGCTGGTCTGCGGCCACTGCCCCTCGGGCAGCAGGTGGACGAACGGCTCGTCCGCGAACGCCTCGGTGTAGGCGGCGCGCAGGCTCTCGGCGGTCACGCCGGGCCGCGCCTTGGCGGAGCAGGTGGCGAGGATGCCGCGCGGCATCGGGACGAGGGTCGGCGTGAAGGAGACGGTGACGGGCTCGCCCGCGACCGGGGTGAGGTTCTGCACCATCTCCGGGGTGTGCCGGTGCACGCCGCCGACGCCGTACGGGCTGACGTTGCCCATGACCTCGCTGCCCAGCAGGTGGGTCTTGGCGGCCTTGCCCGCACCGGAGGTGCCGGAGGCGGCGACCACGACGGCCTCCGGCTCGGCGAGCCCGGCCGCGTATGCCGGGAACAGCGCCAGGGACACGGCCGTCGGGTAGCAGCCGGGCACGGCGATCCGGTTGCTGCCCTTCAACGCGGCCCGGTGGCCGGGGAGTTCGGGCAGGCCGTAGGGCCAGGTGCCGGCGTGCGCGGAGCCGTAGAACTGCTCCCAGTCGGTGGCGGCGCGGAGCCGGAAGTCGGCGCCGCAGTCGACCACCAGGACGTTGTCGCCGAGCGCCTCGGCGACGGCGGCGGACTGGCCGTGCGGCAGCGCCAGGAAGACCACGTCGTGGCCGGCCAGCACCTCGGGGGTGGTGGGTTCGAGGACGCGGTCGGCGAGCGGGATCAGGTGCGGCTGGAGCGCGCCCAGCCGGGTGCCCGCGTTCGAGCCGCCGGTCAGCGCCCCGATCTCCACCTCCGGGTGGCCGAGCAGCAGACGCAGCACCTCGCCGCCCGCGTATCCGCTCGCGCCGGCGACGGCGACTCGCAACGCCATGGCGTTCCTCCTTTGTTGTGGCATGAATATACGCAGCACGGAACATTCATGCAAGGAGCTGCGGTCAGGACCCCGGAGAACGCCCGAAAACCGCCGTGCGTCCGCCCGGCCGGGCCGCCACCGGCCCGCGACCGACCCTCCCCCGACCGGGCGGACGCCGGACTACCGCTTGACCGCGCGCAGCACCACGAACTTGGGGTTGCCCGCCACCAGCTGGCAGTTCCCGAAGAGACGCCGCAGCTTGACGTGGTAACCGAGATGGCGGTTGCCGACCACCCACAGCTCCCCGCCCGGCCGCAGCGCCCGCCGGGCACCGGTGAACATCCGCCAGGCGGTGGCGTCCGTGGTGGCCTGGTGCGAGTGGAACGGCGGATTGTTCAGGACGAGGTCCACCGAGCCCGCGGGCGCCACCTCCGGCGCCAGCGCGTCGGCCGTCAGGAACTCCGCCCGGGCGTCCGGGCCCAGATTGGCGCGGAAGGTCTCCTCCGCCGACGCCACCGCCTGATGGGACTCGTCGACGAACACCAGCTCCGCACCCGGCCCGGCCAGCGCGGCGGCCGTGCCGACCACGCCGTTGCCGCAGCCCAGGTCGACCACCCGGGCCCCGGGCGCCGGGGTCGGCAGGTGGCCGAGGAAGAAGCGGGTGCCGATGTCGAGGCGCTCGGCGCAGAACGTGCCGGCGTGGTTGACCACCGTGCGCCCGGACACCGCTCCGACGTCCGGCGGCAGCGCGTAGCGGTGCGGCCACGGGCTGGGGCCGGGATCCAGCGCCGGATCCGGGGTGCAGAAGATCAGCCGGGCCTTGCGGGCGGCGAGCGAGGTGCGGGTCGGGCCGAGGATCCGCTCGAAGAGCTCGAGCGTGGAGGTGTGGATCTCGGCGACCATGCCGGCGCCGACCACCACCGTGCCCGGGTGGACGGCGGGGGCCAGCCGGTGCAGCTGGTCCTCCAGCAGGGCCAGGCTCTTGGGCACGCGCACCAGCAGGACGTCGATCCGCTCCGGCGGGGCGTCCCGGGTGGTCATTAGCCGGGCCGGGTCGACGGTGGCGCCGGCCCGCACCAGGTTGGCCAGGGTGGCCTGCCGGCCGAGGTGGGAGTCGACGATCTGCACCGGCTCGTGGGCGGCCAGCGCGGTGGTCAACGCGCCCCAGCGGTCGCCCAGGACGACGATCCGGCGGCCGACCAGGTCGGTCGCGGTGCCGGCGGCGCTGTCCGCCTCGCCCGCGAGGTGGCGCAGCAGGTACTCGTCGGCCGCGCCCCAGGCCCGCAGCCGCTCACGCGGGTCCTCGGGGAAGCGGGTGAGGTCGAAGGCGCCCCACGGCGTGCTGAACAGGGTCGCCGCGGCGGGCGTGATCTCGGGATTCATCGTGTTCTCAGGCTATCCGACGGCCCGACGGGGAACCGTTTCGACGGATACTGGAAGAGCCCGGCCGAGAGGGGTGAGGGCGATGGACTGGAAGCTCGAAGTCGTGGTGGTCCCGGTGTCGGACGTGGACCGCGCAAAGCTGTTCTACGAGGAGCTGGTCGGCTTCACGGTCGACCACGACACCCGGTTGCGCGACGGGGTCCGGGTCGTCCAGCTGACTCCCCCGGGCTCCACGTGCTCCATCGTGGTGGGCACCGGGGTCATCGGGGCGCCGCCCGGATCCGTGAAGGGACTACAGCTGGTGGTACCGAACATCGACAAGGCGCACGCCGAACTCGCGGCCCGGGGCGTCGAGGTCAGCCCGGTCCAGCACTTCGAGGCGGGCAGCCGGGTGGACGGGCACGGCGAGGCGTGGAACTCCTTCGTGTTCTTCAACGACCCGGACGGCAACGGCTGGGCGGTCCAGGAGGCTCCGCAGGCGGCCCGGATGGTGCCGGAGGCGGCGTAGCAGGCGCCGCGGGCTCGGGCGCGGGCTCGGGCCGGGCTCGGGCCGGGCTCGGGCTCGGGCCAGGCGGCTTGGGTAGGCTCCAGGGATGGCTGAACACGAGGGAAGCGTGCGGGTGGACAGCTGGATCTGGTCGGTCCGGCTCACCAAGACGCGGGCGCTGGCCGCCGCCGCCTGCCGGGCCGGACACGTGCGGGTGAACGGCGAGCGGGTCAAGCCGGCCCAGGCGCTGCGCCCCGGGGACGAGGTCCGGGTCCGCGAGGAGGGCTACGAGCGGGTCGTCGTGGTGCAGAAGCTCATCCGCAAGCGGGTCGGCGCGACGGTGGCGGCGGACTGCCTGATCGACAACAGCCCGCCGCGGCCGCCGCGCGAACTCGTCGCGACGGCCGGCGAGCGGGACCGGGGCGCCGGTCGCCCGACCAAGCGGGAGCGGCGCGACCTCGACCAGCTGCGCGGGCACTGAATCCCCTCAGCGTGCGGTGTCGGCGCGTCCCGTCATCGCGCGGTGTCGGCGAGCACCTTGGCGAGGAACGCGTCCAGGTTGCCCACCGTCCGGTCGATCTGCCGCTCCAGCGGCAGCGACTCGTCGGGCCTGGTCACCAGGGCGGACTTCTTCAGCCCGCGCACGTACAGCGAGCAGGCGAGGTCGGCGCAGATGTACGTGCCGACGGTGTTGCCCTCCCGCCCGGCCGCCCCGGCCCGGCGGGCGGCGAGCAGCGCGACGCCGGAGCCGGCGTGCGCGGTGATGCACAGCGAGCAGACGTTGGTCTTGGTGAGGCTGCGGCGGATCGTCGGCACCCGCAGCGTCACGCCGACCGGCTCGCCGCCGTACGACGCCACCAGGTAGGCCCGGTCGGGCGCGCCCTGGTCCCGCCAGCCGAGGAAGTCCAGGTTCTCCCAGGGCAGTTCCGCCAGGCCCCGGGGAAGGTTGAGCCGACTGGCCTCGCCCTTGGAGCAGTTGACGAAGGACGCGCGGATCTCGTTCTCGTTCAGGGGTTCCATGCCGCGGAAGCTAACACCGGCCCGCCCGCGCTGTCGTGCCAATTTCTCCCGGTACGCACCGGGGAGGGTGACGGGCTGTCAGTGGCCGAGCCTAAGGTGTTTGCGAGGCCGGTCCCGGCGTAGGAGGGAGGCGCCGGGGCCGCCTCGTGAACCGGGGCTACGGCTTGAACGCGACGCCCGCGTAGGCGGAGACGTCCTGCCAGCCTTCGGGGAGTTCGGTGGTGGGGACGTGGCCGGGGGTGGGGCGCCAGAGCGGGAGTTGGACCAGGCCGGGGCCGGCGAACTCGAAGTCGCCGAAGAAGGGTTCGACGCCGGCGCGCGGGCGCAGCACCAGGGGGGCGCTGGCGCTGCGGTAGATGCGGGTGCCTTCGGCGGCGCTCTCCCGGGAGGCGAAGTCGGGGCTGCCGTGGGAGAGGATCAGCGCGCTGCCGGGGGCGAGCGCGTCGCGCAGGGTGCGGACGATCTGCTGGGCGCCGTCCTCGTCGCGGATGAAGTGCAGCACGGCGACGAGCATCAGCGCGACCGGCCGGGACAGGTCGACGGCGGCGAGCAGGCCCGGGTGGTCGAGGATGGCGGCCGGGTCGCGCAGGTCGGCCTCGATGACCGAGGTGTGTCCGGCGGGGTGGCCGGCCAGCAGGGCGCGGGCGTGGGTGGCGACGATCGGGTCGTTGTCGACGTACACCACCCGGGCGTCCGGGGCGACCCGCTGGGCGACCTCGCTGGTGGAACCGACGGCCGGGATGCCGGTGCCGATGTCGACGAACTGGCGGATGCCCCGGCCGGCGGCGAACTCCACCGCGTCGCCGAGGAACTGCCGGTTGGTGCGGGCCAGCAGCGGCAGCGCGGGGTAGGCGGCTATGGCGGCCTGGGCGGCCTTGCGGTCGGCCTCGAAGTTGTCCTTGCCGCCCAGGTAGTAGTCGTACATCCGGGCGGTGTGCGGGATGCCGGTGTCGAGCTCGCTCGGCGGCTGCCAGTCGTCCGCTCTGGCCCAGTCCCAGTCGGTGCCGGTGGCCTCGCCGACGGCTGCGCTGTCCTCGTGCATCCTGTTCCGCCCCCCTCTGCCGTGCTCACTGCCGGAAATGGCACCGCCGCGGCGGTCGGCGGGCCCGCCCGGTACGACGGGGGTGACCCGCGTCCGGCCCGGCCACCCTCCCGTGGCGTGCGGTGCGCCGTGATCGTATCCGACGACACGCCGGTGAAACAGCGGGAGTTCAGGTTTACGCAACACCCGGGCAGTGGAGTGTGTGCACGTCAATGGCGGTACCGGGACGCTCCTCGGATCGCCGTGGGTGGCCGCCGTCCCTATGCTGACTGCCGATGACTGCCGACCGCCGCACCGTACTGCGCACCGCCGTCCAGCTGGCCGCCCTGACCGCCGCCAGCGGGTTCCTCAGCGCGTGTGCCTCCGGCACCCCGCGCCGGGCCGACGCCGGGGGGCTCGCCGTGCACCCGGGCACCCTCGACCCGCAGCACACCACCGACCCGGCCTGGAACGGCGGCGAGGGCCCGGCCTCCCCCGTACCGTCCGCCCCACCGGAGCCGCAGCCCACCGGGGCCGACCCGACCGCCGGTACCGACCCGGCCACCGGCGCGGAGCCGGCCGCCGGGGCCGCGACGCCGCCCACACCCCCGCCCACGCCTCCGACGCCGCCGGTGCTGCCGCCGCTCGCCGCCGGCACCCCGGTCGAGGTGGTGAACGGGCCGCGCACCAGCAAGTTCGTGGCGCTGACCTGCCACGGCAGCGGCGATCCGAAGCAGGCCACCGCGCTGCTGGAGGCCGCCGAGCAGCGCGGCATCAAGCTGACCGTGATGGTCGTCGGCAGCTGGCTCGACCAGCAGCCGCAGATGGCCCGCCGGATCCTGGACGCCGGCCACGAGCTGGGCAACCACACCCAGAACCACCTCGACCTGTCGACGATGACGGCCGCCCAGGTGCACGACGAGATCGCCCAGTGCGCCGAACGGCTGCAGCGGCTCACCGGCTCGATCGGCCGCTGGTTCCGCCCGTCCGCCGCGCAGTACGCCACCCGGACGGTGCGCGAGCAGGCGAAGGCGGTCGGCTACGAGCACGTGCTGTCCTTCGACGTCGACCCGCGCGACTACAACGACCCGTCGGCCGCCGAGTTGCAGCGCCGGGTGCTGAAGTCGGTGCGCGGCGGGTCGGTGGTCGCCCTGCACATGGGCCACCAGTGCACGGTGGACGCGCTGCCGGGCATCCTGGACGGCCTCGCCAAGGCGGGTCTGAAGCCGGTGACCGCCAGTCAGCTGTGCGCCTGACCGCTCTTCGGACCAGGAAAGACCGCGTCGGCCGAGGGGCCCGTTCAGCCCATCGGGTCGTCCGCCTTGTACGGACGCATCCGCAGCGTCCGGGCGTCCGCCGCGCGGATCTCCGCGGCCCGGTTGACCAGTTCCTCCAGGTCGTCCCGCCCGGCGTGGATGAACCGGCCGTGCAGGCCGTCGAAGCGGCCGCGGGCGGCGTCCACGGTGACCGCGACCATGTACGGGATGGAGCCCCAGGTCTGCGTGTCCTTGAACATCGGCATGGCGGCGGTCATGTCGGTTTCGACCGCGCCGGGGCTGATGTCGAGGATGACGATGCCGTGGCGGGCCAGCGAGTCCGCCATGTTGTCGGAGAGCTGGAGCAGCGCGCCCTTGGAGGTCGCGTACGCGGTGTAGTGGCCGTCCGGGCGCAGGGCGAAGCCGGAGTTGAGGTTGACCACCCGGCCGCGCCGCCGGGACACCATGCCGGGCAGGACGCAGCGCAGCAGGTTGTAGGGGCCGCGCAGGTTGGTCTCGATCACCTGCCACCACTGGTTGGCGTCGGTCTCCCAGAGCGGCACCTCGGCGCGGTCGACCAGGCCGGCGTTGTTGATCAGCAGGTCGATCGGGCCGAGGTCGCGTTCGACGACCCGGACGGCCTCGCGGACGGCGCCGGCGCGGGTGACGTCGGCGGTGACGGCGACGCCGCGGGAGCCGCGCCGGGCGCACTCCTTGAGGGTGTCGGTCAGCGTCCCGTGGGTGCGGCCGACCAGGCCGACGGCCATGCCCTCGGCGGCCAGGCCGATGGCGATCTCCCGGCCGATTCCCCGGCCCGCGCCGGTGATCAGGGCGACCTGTCCTGTGAGCGATCCCGTCGGCACCGTGTGCTCCCTTCCCGTCCCCGGCCCCCATCTGCGGCATTCTTCCGGCCGCCGCACGGGCCCGGCCCCGGGCGCACGGGCGGCGGGCCCGGCCTCACCCGTTCGGACGACTGCTCGCCCTGGCACCCGGCCGGGGAGGGGGTGACCTACTGGCCGGTACGGAGTAGTAACGTCGTCGGGACGGTGACCGGTGCACCCATTCCGGCACACCGGCCCGTTGACCAGCAGCTCGCTGGGTCACCAGTCGCTGGGCGATCCCCAGCACCACCGAAGGGCAACTGAGTGAGTGACATCGCGCGCGTCGGAGTGATCGGCTGCGGCCTGATGGGGTCGGGCATCGCGGAGGTCTTCGCCCGGGCCGGGCTGGACGTCCTGGTGGCGGAGGCCAGCGGCGAGGCGCTGGAGTTCGGCCGTACCCGGCTGACCAACTCCCTGGACACGGCGGTCAAGCGCGGCAAGCTGAGCCCGGAGGAGCGGGACGCGGCGCTGGCCCGACTGGCCTTCACCGTGGACCTGGCCGACTTCGCCGACCGCGACCTGGTGGTCGAGGCGGTCGCCGAGCGCGAGGACATCAAGGTCAAGATCTTCCAGACCCTGGACCAGGTGGTCGAGCGCCGGGACGCGATCCTGGCCTCCAACACCTCGTCGATCCCGATCGTGAAGCTGGCCGCCGCCACCTCCCGCCCCGAGCAGGTGATCGGCCTGCACTTCTTCAACCCGGCGCCGGTGCAGAAGCTGGTCGAGGTCATCCCGACGCTGACCACCTCGGCGGTGACCACCGAGCGGGTCGAGGCCTTCGCCTCCCAGGAGCTCGGCAAGGAGCCGATCCGCGCCCGCGACCGGGCCGGCTTCGTGGTCAACGCGCTGCTGGTGCCCTACCTGCTGTCCGCGGTGCGGATGTTCGAGTCGGGCGTGGCCACGGCCTCCGACATCGACAAGGGCATGGAGGCCGGCTGCGCCCACCCGATGGGCCCGCTGCGGCTGTGCGACCTGATCGGTCTGGACACCATCGTCTCGATCGCCGAGTCGATGTACGACGAGTACAAGGAGCCGCTGTACGCGGCTCCCCCGCTGCTGTCCCGGATGGTCGACGCGGGCCTGCTGGGCCGTAAGTCCGGCCGCGGCTTCTACGACTACACCGCGAGCGCCTGAGCACCGGCCGGTGGATGGCGGCGGGGCCCGGGAGCGAGGTGCTGCTCCCGGGCCCCGCTCGGCGTTGCGTCAGCTGTTGATGGCGTAACTGTCGCCGTAGACCTTCCACTTGAGCGGCGGGTTGAGGTCGAAGTTCTTCGCGTTGAGGAAGACCGACTGCTCGGTGTCGACCCGGCTGGTGTCGGAGTGGGCCTGCTCCTTCTTCATGACCACCTTGCGGGCGTCCAGGAAGGCCTTGAGGTAGGTGGCCTCGTCGCCGCCCTGGGCGGGGGTCTTGGCCTTCTTCAGGGCGGCGGCGCGGATGCCGCCGAAGCTGTCCGAGCTGTTGCCGGGGCCGTGCATGACGATGGCGTCGTAGTAGGCGAACTGGCCGAGCGCGCGCAGGCCGTCGGACTTGGCCTGGTTGACGGCGGGGTTGAAGTACACCCGGTCGCGCTCGTCGTTCTGGGCCTGCTGGAAGACCGTGTCCTTGGCGGCGGCGGCCCAGTCGTTGACGAAGGGGGTGCCGAGGCCGGCGTGCGAGGCGCTGCCGTTGACCTTCTTCAGGGCCGGCAGGTACTTGGCGAGGACGTTGCCCGGCTTGAGGTCGGTGTAGTGCTGGACGAGGTCCAGCATGTCGCCGGTGCCGGAGCAGAAGCCGATGATGCCGGCGGTGTAGCCGCGCCCGTCGCCGATGTCCTCGATGTACTTGTACTGGGCCTTCCAGTCCAGCGAGGAGTTCTCCGCGCTGGACACCAGCTGCATCGCGATGTCCTTCTTGTGCGGGTCGTCCAGCCCGACTCCCTTGAGCTGGACGGACGTCGCGGACGTCGGCGCGGCGGTGGCGGCGCCGGCGGCCGCGACCGTGAGGGGCGCGGCCACCAGGGCGGCGGCGAGGGCGATGCGGAGGGCACGGTGGTGCTGGGGACGCATACGATGCTCCGTTTCCTCGGGGGGTTAGGAAACTTTCCTAACGAGAATTAAGGGCCCTCCTTCCCCGTCCCCGCAAGGGTTTTGACAAAGTCTCTTCAAGGCTCTTCAAAGACGCAGGTCAGACCGCCCGCCTGCGCACCCACCAGACCGCCGCCGCGCACAGCAGCACCGCCAGGGCCGCCATCCAGCCGAGCTCGATGAACTGGAACGACCAGTAGCGACTGCCCGGTTGGTAGATCTCGTGCGCCGAGTAGCCGCCCTCGCTCACCAGCTTCTGGGCGCCGTAGTAGTCGTTCCCCGCGTCGTAGAGCCGCCCGATGCTCATCCGGTTCCCGGCCGGGTCGGTGATCCACGTGCTCCCCTCCCAGCGGTGGTCGACCGAGGCCTGCGCCAGCGTGTGCAAGGTGTCCTGGAGCGGGGCACGGTAGTCGAACCGCAGGGACTGGGCGACCAGCGTGGACACGACCGAGGCCGCCACCCCGATCCCCACCGCCACCACCGTCCGCCGCAGCACCGCGCCCGCGAGCGCGGACAGCGCGAAGACCAACAGGACCCGGCCGACCAGGGCGGGCGCGGCGGCCGTGAACAGCAGCGGCGTGAAGCGGCCCGACTGCCTCGCCATCGGCTCCAGCCACCAGTTGGTCACCACGCCCGCCAGCGCCGTCGCGACGGCCAGCACGCCGCCCGCGACGGCCAGCACGCCCACCGTCCACCTGGTCCGTCCGGCCCCCTGGGTCCAGGCGAAGCGGACCGTGCCGTGCTCGAACTCCCGTGCCAGCAAAGGGCCGCCGGCGAAGGCGCCGAGGGCGCCGCCGAGGAAGTAGACGATGTTCGCGCCGACCATCAGCTCGGTGCCGTACTCGCGCAGGAACCCCTTCCAGTGCTCGTTGCAGGCCCGCGTCGCCATGTCGCAGTCACCCGCGCCGGACCGGTCGAACCCGGCGTGCAGGAAGTACCCGGTGACGGCCAGCAGCAGGACGAGCCCGGCCAGGACGCCCAGCAGCACCCGCAGCGCGGGCCGGTGCCGCAGCCACGCCGCCCGCACCACCCCGGCCCGGGGCAGCGCGGCGGGAACGGCGGTGACGGCACTCATGACAGCATCGCTTTCTCGGACGTACGGACGGACGCGCGGACGGCCCCGCGCGGGCCGGGCAGGGCGGAGGCGGTCGGCTCGCGCAGGTAGGCGAGCACCAACTCCTCCAGGCCGACGCGCTGTTGGCGCCAGCCGGCGGAGACCGGGGCGTCCACGCCGCCGGTCCGCACCAGCAGGTGCGACTGCGCCCCGGCCCTGCGGTCGCGGACCACCGGCAGCCGGGCGGCGACCTCGTCCGCCCCGGCGGTCGGGCCGGTCAGCATCCGGTGGCCGGCCACCAGGTCGTCCGCCTCGCCCGCCACCTGGACCCGGCCGCCGCCGAGCACCACCAGGTGGTCGCAGCTCTGCTCCAGCTCGTTGACGGCGTGCGAGGAGAACACCACGGACAGGCCGTCCTCGGCCACGGCGGTCAGCAGCACCGCCATGAAGTCGTGCCGGGCCAGCGGGTCCAGAGCGGCCAACGGCTCGTCCAGCAGCAGCAGTTCGGGGCGCTTGGCGAGCGCCAGGGCGAGCGAGACCTGGGCCTGCTGGCCGCCGGAGAGGCGGCCGTACCTGCGGTCCAGCGGGATGCCGAGGCCCTCCAGGTGGGCGTGCGCCCGGGCGTCGTCCCAGCGGCGGTTCAGGTACCGGCCCATCCGGAGCAGGTCGCGCACGGGCACTCCGGGGTAGAGCGCGGCGTTCTGGGCGACGAACCCGATCCGGTCCAACGCCGCCGGTGAGCCCGGCAGTTGGTCGCCGAGAACGGTCATGGCGCCCTCGCTCGGCCGGGTCAGCCCGGCGGCCAGGCCCAGCAGCGTGGTCTTGCCGGCGCCGTTCGGCCCGACCAGTGCCACCACGCGCCCGGCGGGGACGGCCAGATGGCAGTCCCGCAGCGCCCAGGAGCGGCGGTAGCGCTTGCCGATCCCGCCGCAGTCGATCACGGTGTCCGCCGTCATGACGCCACCTCTCCGTTCCGCAGGTCGCGCAGCGTGTCCTCGAACACCGCGGTCATCCCGTCCTCGTCCAGCCCGGTGGCCCGCGCCGCGCACATCCAGTCCAGCAATCCCCGCCGCAGCGCGGCCCGTTCGCGCAACGGCACCACCCCGGCGGGCAGTCCGCGCACGAACGTGCCCTGGCCGCGCCGGCCGACGGCCAGGCCGCGGTGCTCCAGCTCGCGGTACGCCTTGAGCACGGTGTTCGGGTTGATCGCCAGCCCCGCCACCACCTCGCGCACCCGGGGAAGCCGGTCCCCCTCCGTCAACCAGCCCATCCGCAGCGCCTGTTCGACCTGCTGCACGAGTTGCAGATAGGTCGGGACACCGGAGGCCGGGTCCAGGCGGAACTCGATCGGAGGGGGCGGGTCGACGTCTTTATCTAGTTCCATAGTTAATGAGTTAAGTGGACATGGTGACGTTCCGTCAAGCCAAGGAAAGGCGAGGAAAGGCGAGGGATGGCTAGGGAAGGCAGGAAAAGTCGAGGAAAGGCAAAGGGCCCCGCCCGGACCGAGGTCCGAACGGGGCCCTGGGGCCTGACGGGATCAGGCGCCGCGCAGCACCGCGCCGGTGCGGGCGACGGCCTCGGCGACGGCCGCCTCGCGGGCGGCGGTCGCCTCGTCGGCGGTCAGCGTGCGGTCCGCGGCGCGGAAGCGCAGCGCGTACGCCAGCGACTTGCGGCCCTCGCCGACCTGCTCGCCGGTGAAGACGTCGAACAGCCGGATGGCCTCCAGCAGTTCGCCCGCGCCGGAGCGCAGCGCGGCCTCCACGTCGGCGGCCGGAACGGCGGCGTCGACGATCAGCGCGACGTCCTGGGTGGCCACCGGGAAGCCGGAGACCGCAGGGCCGTTGACCTTCTCGGCGCCGTCCGCGGTGAGCAGGTCGACGTCGATCTCCATCGCGCTGGTGCGGGCCGGCAGGCCGAGCGCCTTGACGACGCGCGGGTGCAGCTCACCGGCGTGGCCGACCACCCGGTCGGTGCCGGTGACGACCAGCTCGGCGCAGCGGCCCGGGTGCCACGGCGCCCGCTGCCCCTGCCGCACGGTCAGCTCGACGCCGGCCGCGCGGGCCACCGTACGGGCCGCCTGGACGGCGTCCGCCCAGGACGCCCCGGCGCCCTGGCCCCACCAGCCGGACGGCAGCCGCTCGCCCGCGAGGGCGACGGCGACCCGGCGCGGCTGGTCCGGCAGCGCGGCGTCCAGCGCGGCCAGCTCCTCGGCGCTGGGCCGGCGGTCGACGGCCGGACGCGGGGCCACGGACAGCTCGTCCTTGGGCAGGAAGACGGTGCCGGTCTCGTAGATCGCCAGGTCGGTGTTGCCGCGGCCGACGTTGCGGCGCAGTGAGCCGAGCAGGCCCGGCAGCAGCGTGGTGCGCAGCGCCGGCTCCTCGTCGTTGAGCGGGTTGACCAGCTTGACGGTGCGCCGGCGCCGGTCGTCCGGCTCCAGGCCGAGCGCCTCGAAGGCGCTCTCGCCGAGGAACGGGTAGTTGTTGACCTCGACGTAGCCGGCCCCGGCCAGCGCGACGCCGATCCGGCGGTGGACGCGCTGGGCCTCGGTCAGGCCCTTGCCCGGGGGCACGTTGGGCATCCGGGCGGGGACGTTGTCGTAGCCCTCCAGCCGGATGACCTCCTCCGCGAGGTCGTACGGGTCGGTGAGGTCGGGGCGCCAGGTCGGCGGGGTGACCTCCAGGACGTCGGCGCCGGCGACCGAGCAGCCGATCTCCTGCAGGCGCCGGGTCACGGTCTCGCGGCCGTACGCGGTGCCGGCGACCCGGTCGGGCAGGTCGGCGGAGATGGTGATGGTGCGCACCGGGTGCGGGGCGGCGATGTCGGTGACCCCGGCCTCGGCGGTGCCGCCGGCGATCAGGACCAGCAGGTCGACGGCGCGCTGGGCGGCGGCGCGGGCGGCCTCCGGGTCGACGCCGCGCTCGAAGCGCTTGGACGCCTCGGAGGGCAGCTTGTGCCGCTTGGCGGCGCGGGCGATGGCGACCGGCTCGAAGTGCGCCGCCTCGATGATCACCTCGGTGGTGCCCGGGCCGGCGGCCGGGTCGAGGATCTCGGTGGAGGCGCCGCCCATGACACCGGCCAGGCCGATCGGGCCGCTGTTGTCGCAGATCAGCAGGTCCTCGGCGGAGAGCTTGCGCTGCACGCCGTCGAGGGTGGTCAGGCTCTCGCCCTGCTCCGCCCGGCGGACCGTGATCGGGCCGCTCACGCGCTGCTTGTCGTAGGCGTGCAGCGGCTGGCCGACCTCCAGCATCACGTAGTTGGTGATGTCGACGGTCAGCGAGATCGGGCGGATGCCGGCCTTCTGGAGGCGGCGCTGCAGCCAGATCGGGGACTTGGCGGTCGGGTCGATGCCGACGACCGTGCGGGCCACGAAGCGGTCGCAGCCGGCCGGGTCGTTGACCTTGACCAGGTAGCCGAAGGAGTTGGCCGGCGGCACGTCGAGCAGCGCCGGGTCGGCCAGCGGCAGCCCGTACGCGGCGGCGGCCTCGCGGGCGACGCCGCGCAGCGACAGGCAGTAGCCGCGGTCCGGGGTGACGGCGATGTCCAGCACCTCGTCGACCAGCTGGAGCAGCTCGATCGCGTCGGTGCCGGGCTCGAACTCCGGCGGGAGCACGATGATGCCGTCGTGGTCGTCGCCCATGCCGAGCTCGCGGGCCGAGCAGATCATGCCGGCCGAGGTGCGGCCGTAGGTCTGGCGGGCCGCGATCGGGAAGGGACCGGGCAGCACGGCGCCCGGGAGCACCACGACGACCTTGTCGCCGACGGCGAAGTTGGTGGCGCCGCAGACGATCTCCTGCGGCTCGCCGGTGCCGTTGGCGTCGCCGACGTTGACGAGGCAGTGCCGGATCGGCTTCTTGAAGCCGGTCAGCTGCTCGATGGAGAGCACCTCGCCGACCACCAGCGGGCCCTTGAGGTCGCCGCCGAGCTGCTCGACGGTCTCGACCTCCAGGCCGGCCCGGACCAGGCACTCCGCCACGTCACGGCCGGTCTCGCCGGCCGGCAGGTCGACGTACTCACGCAGCCAGGAAAGCGGGACGCGCATCAGATCTCCATCCCGAACGGGAGGGTGAAGCGCACGTCACCCTCGACCATGTCGCGCATGTCGGCGACGTTGTGACGATTCATCAGGATCCGCTCCAGGCCCAGGCCGAAGGCGAACCCGCTGTAGCGGTTGGGGTCGACGCCGCAGGCGACCAGCACGCGCGGGTTGACCACGCCACAGCCGCCGAGCTCGATCCAGCCCTCGGAGGAGCAGGTCCGGCAGGGGCGGCCCGGGTTGCCGACGCTCTCGCCGCGGCACACGAAGCACTGCAGGTCGATCTCGGCGCTCGGCTCGGTGAACGGGAAGTACGAGGGGCGCCAGCGCAGCTCCAGGCCGCCGCCGATCAGCTTCTCGACCAGCACCTCGATGGTGCCCTTGAGGTCAGCGAAGGTGATGCCCTCGTCCACCGCGAGGCCCTCGACCTGGCGGAACACCGGGGTGTGCGTGGCGTCCAGCTCGTCGGTGCGGTAGACGCGGCCGGGGCAGACCACGTAGACCGGGGGCTCGCGGTCGAGCAGGGTGCGGGCCTGGACCGGGGAGGTCTGGGTGCGCAGCACCACGCCGGAGTCGGCGGAGCCGTCCGGGGCCTGCACGAAGAAGGTGTCCTGCATCGAGCGGGCCGGGTGGTCCGGGCCCAGGTTGAGGGCGTCGAAGTTCAGCCACTCGGCCTCGGCCTCGGGGCCCTCGGCGACCTGGTAGCCCATCGCGACGAAGGTGTCCTCGATGCGCTCGGCCAGGGTGGTCAGCGGGTGCCGGGCGCCGCGCGGGGCGCGGTCGTACGGCAGCGTGACGTCCACCGCCTCCTCGACCAGCACGCGGGCGTCGCGCTCCGCCTCCAGCTCGGCCTGCCGCTTGGCGAGGGCCTTGTTGACGGCGCCGCGGGCCTGGCCGATCAGCTTGCCGGCGGCGGCCTTGGCGTGCGGGGGCAGGGCGCCGATCTCGCGGTTGGCGAGGGAGAGCGCGGAACGGTCGCCGGTGTGGGCGACCTTGGCCTCCTTCAGCTCGTCGAGCGTGCTGGCGGCGGCGAAGGCGGCGACGGCCTCGTCCCGCGCCTGCTCCACCACCTCGGGCTTGAGGGCCTCGACCTCGACCGGGTCGTACGACTTGTTGGGTGCCGACATCTCTATCTTCCCGTGCTCCTGCTCGTCCGTGCTCAGGTAAGGGTGGCTGCCTCTGCGGTACGCCCGGTGTGGCCGGGGCACGGGCAGCCGTTCTCCGTACGACGGGGAAGAGGGGTGTCCGCGGCTCAGCCGCGCAGGGCGTACCACAACGCCAAAGGTCGAGTGTAGTCGCAGCGCGTAGCGCGGCTGCCTGGAAGCCCGTCCAGCGGGACCCCGGAGCATGCGTTCATGCTCCTTCAGAGCATGCTCTGCTCGTCGTTCATCTCTTTCAGAGCATGCTCTGCTTGTCGTTCATGCTCTTTCAGAGCATGAAGTCCGGAACGCTGGCGGGCAGGATAAATCGGAACCGGGCGCCGCCGCAGGGGGCCCGGTCGACCCGGATCGAGCCGCCGTGGGCCTCCACGATGCCCTTGACGATGTACAGGCCCAGGCCGGTGCCGCCGCGCTTGGAACCGCGCCAGAAGCGGGTGAAGACGCGCGGCATCGACTCCTCGGGGATGCCGCTTCCTTCGTCGCTCACGGTGACCGCGGTTCCTTCCACGATGCGGGGAGGGGTGCCCGAGCGCTCCCAGAGGGGTGCCTCGACGACCTCCTTGGCCGGTGCCACCTCGATCGTGACAGTTCCCTCGCCGTGGCGCACCGCGTTTTCCAGCAGGTTGGCCAGCACCTGGTCGACCTTGTCCGGGTCGGCCCACAGGACGGTCAGCGACTCGCTGATCCGGACGTCGAAGCGCTCCTCGGGGATGCCGGTGGCGACCTTGCGCTCGACGTGCCGGCGCACCGCGGCGGCCAGGTCGACCACCTGCTTGCGCAGCTCCAGCCGGCCGGCGTCGATCCGGGAGATGTCCAGCAGCTCGGCGATCAGCCGGGTGACCCGGTCGGCGTCGGCGTCCACCGTCTCCAGCATCAGCCGCTTCTGCCCGTCGGTGAACCGCTCCCACTTGGCCAGCAACGTCGCCGTGAAGCCCTTGACGCTGGTGAGCGGCGAGCGCAGCTCGTGGGCGACGGTGGCGATCAGCTCGGCGTGGCTGCGCTCGGTGCGGCGCCGGGCCTCGGTGCCGCGCAGCGCGACCACCACCCGCTGCGGCGGCCCCAGCGGCACGTCCCGGACGTACCGGGCGGAGACCAGCACCTCGCGGCCACCGGGCAGCAGCAGGTTGCGCTCCGGCTGGCCGGTGCGGGTGGCCAGGCCGCCGTACGGGTCGGTCAGCTGCCACCAGCGGCGGCCGTCCAGGTCCTCCAGCGGGAGGACGTCCTCCAGCCCGCTACCGAGCGCGGCCTCCGGGGGCAGGCCGGTGAGCCGGGCCGCGGCCCGGTTGAAGCAGACCACCCGGCCCAGCGCATCGGCGACCACCAGGCCGTCCGGTAGGTCGTCCGGGTCGAGCTCTGGCCCGCTGCCGACCATGGGTGTCCTCCCCGATTACCCACCGTGCCGTTCCCCCCACAGAGGCAGACCCTAGCGCCTCGCAGCCCCCTGTAGTAGGCCCTCGGCCGGTGGCGACTGGAGCGTGCGGGTCAGGCGTTCGAGCGGCAGCCGCCGGGCGAGCGCTGCGCCCGGGCCGAGGCGTACAGGCAGACGGCCGCGGCGGTGGCCAGGTTGAGGCTCTCGGCGTGCCCGTGGATCGGGACGCGCACGACCTCGTCGGCCAGCGCGCGGGTCTCCTCCGGGAGCCCCCAGGCCTCGTTGCCGAACACCCACGCGCCGGGCGCGCCCAGGGTGCCCTCGTCGAGCTCCTGGTCCAGGTCGCGCTCCCCCGCGCCGTCCGCGGCGAGCACCCGGACCCCGGCCGCGCGCAGCTGCGCGACGGCCTCCTCGACCGGCACGCCGACCGCCACCGGCAGGTGGAACAGGCTGCCGACGGAGGCCCGGACGGCCTTCGGGTTGTACAGGTCCACCGAGGCGTCGGTGAGCACCACGGCGTCCGCGCCGGCCGCGTCGGCGGTGCGCAGCACGGTGCCGGCGTTGCCGGGGTCGCGGACGTGGGCGAGGACCGCGACGAGCTTGGGGCGGGCCTTGAGCACCTCGGCGAACGGGGTGTCGATGAAGCGGCAGAGCGCCACGATGCCCTGCGGGGTCACCGTGTCGCAGATGTCGGCGATCACCTCGTCGGTGGCGGTCAGCACCGGCAGCCCCTCGGCCAGCGTCGCCTCGACGAGGGCGGCGTGCCGCTCGGCGGCCTCCGGGGTCACGTACACCTCGACCACGGCGTGCTCGGCCGATTCCGGCAGCTGGCCGAAGGCGACGGCCTCCCGGACGGCCTGCGGGCCCTCGACCAGGAAGCGGCGTTCCTTGGTGCGCTGGTTCCGCTTGGCGAGCCGGCGGGCGGCGACGACGCGCGGCGAGCGCAGGGAGGTGAGCAGGGGGGTGTCGGTGCTCGGCATGGTCTCGTTCTCTGTGGCGGGCGGCGCTGAAGATCCGGGGAAACGCAGAACCGGACCCGCAGGGAGCCTGCGGGTCCGGTCAGAGCTCAACTGATCTCGGAAGATCAGGCGGCGTCGGCGGCAGCCTTGGGGGCGTTCACGTCGGCCGGCAGCGCCTTCTGGGCGACCTCGACCAGCGACGCGAACGCGCCCGGGTCGTTGACGGCCAGGTCGGCCAGCATCTTGCGGTCGATCTCGACGCTGGCGGCCTTCAGGCCCTGCACGAAGCGGTTGTAGGTGATGCCGTTGGCACGGGCCGCAGCGTTGATGCGCTGGATCCACAGCTGACGGAAGTCGCCCTTGCGCTTCTTGCGGTCGTTGAAGTTGTAGACCAGCGAGTGGGTGACCTGCTCCTTGGCCTTGCGGTACAGGCGCGAGCGCTGGCCACGGTAGCCGCTGGCGCGCTCCAGGATGACCCGGCGCTTCTTGTGGGCGTTGACTGCCCGCTTGACGCGTGCCACTTGATTACTCCTTGGGTTGGACCACGGACTACTTCACGTGGTCCGTCATTCGAATGGGTCGGGAAGGATCAGCTGCCCCGCTCACGGCTCGCGCCGGGCGGGAGGGCGATCACTTGCCGAGAAGCTTCTTGATCTTCTTGGCGTCAGCGGGGGCCAGCTCGACGGTCCCGGCCAGCTTGCGGGTCAGCGTCGAGGGCTTGTGCTCCAGGAGGTGGCGACGGCCGGCGCGCTCGCGGAGCACCTTGCCAGAGCCACTGATCTTGAAGCGCTTGCTGGCGCCACTGTGCGTCTTCTGCTTCGGCATTTCGCCGTATCTCCTCGTCGGTCCCGTCCGCGCCCGCGCGGCCTGCGCCACGCGGGCGTGAACTGGATGGATCTGTGTGACCGGGCGGGGCGCCCCGTCACCTTGGGGCCGGTCTCCCGGGCCGCCCTGGCCGGTGAAGGCTCAGGCGCCCTGGGAGGCGGCCGGCTGCTCGACCGGAGCGTCGGCCTCGACGGCCGGCGCCTCGGCCGGGGCGTCCTGTGCCTCGGCCGCCTCGGTCACCTCGTCGTCGGCGACCTCGTCATCGGCGACCTCGTCGTCGACCAGCAGGTCGTCGTCCAGCAGGTCGTCGTCCGCAGCGGCGTCGGAGCCGGGGGTACGGCCCTGACGCTCGGCCTTGCGGGCGTCGGCGAGGGCGCGGGCCTCGGCCATCGCCTCGGTCTTCTTCTTGTGCGGGCCAAGAACCATGATCATGTTTCGGCCGTCCTGCTTCGGCGACGACTCGATGAAGCCCAGGTCCTGGACGTCGTCGGCGAGCCGCTGCAGCAGGCGGAAGCCCAGCTCGGGGCGGGACTGCTCACGACCACGGAACATGATCGTGATCTTGACCTTGTCGCCCTGCTTGAGGAACCGGACGACGTGACCCTTCTTGGTGTCATAGTCGTGCGGGTCGATCTTCGGCCGGAGCTTCATCTCCTTGATGACCGTGTGCGCCTGGTTCTTGCGCGCCTCACGGGCCTTCATGGCCGACTCGTACTTGAACTTGCCGTAGTCCATGAGCTTGCACACCGGCGGCCGGGCGGTCGCCGCGACCTCGACCAGGTCAAGGTCGTACTCCTGCGCGAGCTCCAGCGCCTTGGCAAGCGGCACGATGCCGACCTGCTCGCCGCTGGGACCGACGAGTCGCACCTCCGGGACGCGAATCCGGTCGTTGATGCGGGGCTCGGTGCTGATGGGGCCTCCTCGGTTGCACCTTCTGCGATGCGGCCGTCGGACGGCGGACGCACGTAGTGGACTCGACCACTGGGCGGGGCTTCATTCGTGCTGCGCTGCCCGGCACCTGTTCGGCACCGTGTGCACCGCGACACGAAAAAAGCCCCGCTCGGTACAAGCGGGGCTCCACACAATCCGGGGGCAACACCCTGGTGAGGAGCGCTGCTGCGACTCGGCGCCGTGGCGCCCGTCGCGGACCGGGACCCGTCGACCCTGAGGTCGACCAGGTGGGAGACTTTCGCGGTTGCCCTCTCGGGCCTCCTGGGTGGAGCCTCCTCTTGCTGGCCAGGTGCCCATACGGGATCCCGGCCGGTCAGTCTCGAAGCATACAGCGCTGCGGAGTCGAACGCTATTCCGCCCCACCTCACCACCTTTGTCCGCCTCCGGAAGGGCCCTTGTACGCTCCAGGGGTACTGACACCGGCACGACGGAACGAGCCCCCCTTGAGCAGCGAGCCCACCAAGACCCCCGGCGCGGACGACGACGCGATCGGCTTCGACGACCTCACCCGGGACATCGCCGAGGTCCCGGCCGTCGAGGTGATCACCACCGTCGCGGTGCACCTGATGAGCGCCGCCGCGGTCAAGTGCGGCCTGGCCGAGGGCGGGGAGAAGGACAAGGACCTCGACGAGGCCCGCAAGCTGATCACCGCGCTGGCCGGGCTCGTCACCGCCGGCGCCCCGGAGATCAGCAACTTCCACGCGGCGCCGCTGCGGGACGGCCTGCGCTCGCTGCAGCTGGCCTTCCGCGAGGCCTCCATCGTCCCGGACGCGCCGGGCACGGGCCCGGGCGAGAAGTTCACCGGGCCGGTCTACTCCTGACCCGGACGCGACTCGGGGGCGGTGCGTCACGCGACGCACCGCCCCCGACGCACTTCCTACGGCTCCCTACCGCTCCCTACCGCCGGTAGAGCGGCTCCCCCGGCAGCTCCGCGCTCGCCGGCAGCACCGCGAGGTCCAGCCCCCGGTCCAGCCGCACCCGCAGCACCGGGTCGGCGGCCACCGCCCGCCCGACCCGCTGCACGGCCGCCTGCAGCCCGTCCTGGTCCAGCGCCGGGTCGAACACCACCGCGAGCACCCCGTCCGCGCCCTCCGAGGCTGCCAGCAGCCCGGTGAGCACCTGCGGCTCGGCCGCCAGCAGCCCGCGGACCGCCTCGCGCACCTCCGGGTCCCGGGCCGGCGGCAGGAACGGGCGGTTCTCCGCGAGCGCCCGCAGCCGGGCACCGCTCAGCTGGAACGGCACCGGCCCGGCCGGGTCGACCAGCAGGGTGTCGGCGCGCTCGGAGAAGGCGACCATCGCGGCCTGCGGGGCCGCCGTCGGCGCCGGGCGGGCGTCGGCACGCCAGCGGGCGAGCGAGTCGAGCGAGGTGAAGGCCGGCAGCGCGCGGCGCCCGTCCGGGGCCTCCAGCACCGGGACGGCCATGTCGCTGGTCTTCTCGTGCTTGTGCCCGTGCGCGTCCACCTCGACCTCGCCGAGGATCGCGACGATCGGGACCATCAGCCGGGTGGGGGTCAGCGCCGCCAGCACCTCCGGCTCGGCCGCGCGGTCCTGCGACCAGCGGGCGAGGGCCTCGGCGAGCGCCGGGTCGGCGGTGCCGTCGTCGTCGGAGAAGCCGGGGTTCGGGATGCCCTTGCCGACGAACGCCGGGTTGGAGAAGTCTTTGCGGTCCACCCGCCCGACCCTATGCCACCGCGCGCGAGCCGCCCCATTTCCCTGCACGCGGGGCCTACCCACCGGTAGTGCGGTGTGGCACCCTGCGCCCATGGTGATCCTCGACGCACCCGCGACCGCCCCCACCCCGGTCTCCGACCGCCTCCGGTACGACCGGGCCACCGCGCACCTGGACGGGCCGGTGGCCGTCGTCGACCTCGCCGCCTTCGACGCCAACGCCGCCGACCTGGTGCGCCGGGCCGCCGGCAAGCCGGTCCGGGTGGCCAGCAAGTCGGTACGCTGCCGGGCGCTGCTGGACCGCGCGCTGGCCGTGGACGGCTTCGCCGGGGTGATGAGCTACACCCTCGACGAGTCGCTCTGGCTGGCCCGTACCGGCGTGCGCGACGTCCTGCTCGCCTACCCCTCCGCCGACCGGTCCGGCTACACCGAGCTGACCGCCGATCCGGCGCTCGCCAACGAGGTCACCGTCGTCCTCGACGACCCCGCCCAGCTGGACCTGATCGACAAGGCCCGCGGCGGCGACGCCGAGGTGCGGGTCTGCCTGGAGCTGGACACCGCGCTGCACCTGCTCGGCGGGCGGGTCCGGGTGGGCGCCCGGCGCTCCCCGCTGCGCACCCCCGAGGACCTCGGCGCCTTCGCCGAACTCGTCCAGCACCGCCGGGGCTTCCGGGTGGTCGGCCTGATGGCCTACGAGGGGCACGTCGCCGGGGTGGGCGACCAGGTGCCCGGCCGGCCGCTGCGCTCGCAGCTGATCCGGCTGATGCAGGCCAGGGCCAGGACCGAACTGGCCGAGCGGCGGGCGGCCGTGGTCCGGCGGCTGCGGCGGGTGGCCGAGCTGGAGTTCGTCAACGGCGGCGGTACCGGCAGCGTGGAGTCCACCGTGGCCGAGCGCGCGGTCACCGAGGTCGCGGCCGGCTCCGGGCTCTACCTGCCCCGGCTGTTCGACAACTACCGCTCGTTCCAAGGCCGTCCGGCCGCGCTGTTCGGCCAGCCGGTGGTGCGCCGCCCCGGCGTCGGCGTGGTGACGGTGCTCGGCGGCGGCTACCCCGCCTCCGGCGCGGCCGGCCCGGACCGCTCGCCGGTGCCGTACCTGCCGCAGGGGCTGCGCTACGACCCGATGGAGGGCGCCGGGGAGGTGCAGACCCCGCTGCTCGGCGCGGCCGCGGACGACCTGCTGATCGGCGACCGGGTCTGGTTCCGGCATGCCAAGGCGGGCGAACTGTGCGAGCGCTTCACCGAACTGCACCTGATCGAGGGCGACCGGATCGCCCGGACCGTCCCGACGTACCGGGGCGAGGGGAAGGCGTTCCTGTGACCGGCCTGCGGCCGGCGGCGGCCTGACCGCCCGAACGGCCGTCCGACGACCTTTCCGGAGCCTTAAGCGGGCCCGATGGAACGCCTAACCCGGCCGTTCCGTCGGGCCTTTGCCCTGTTCGGGGGCCTACAGTCCGTCAGGAAGCGTGGCGCGCACGACTATTGCCAGCTGGTCCAGACCAATCATACGCTCTGGCCAGGGGTCCGCGGTCCGGGCCGGCGGCCCCCGAACGGGCAGGCGTGTCCGCTCCCCCCACACCCGCCCGGAACGACGGTCAAGGAGTCCCCACCCCATGTCCATCAAGCGAAGTGCCCTGTCCGTCGGCGCGGTCGGCGCCGCGGCCCTCGCGGTGGCCGTTTCCACCGCAGGCACCGCCAGCGCCCACGGCACCATGACCAACCCGGTCAGCCGGGTCGCCGCCTGCTACGCCGAGGGCCCCGAGCACCCGGTGTCCCAGATCTGCAAGGACCTCGTCGCCGCGAGCGGCACCCAGCCGCTGTACGACTGGAACGAGGTCAACATCGCCAACGCGGCCGGCAACCACCAGGCGCTGATCCCGGACGGCAAGCTCTGCTCGGCCAACCGCGACAAGTACCAGGCCCTGGACTGGCCGCGCACCGACTGGCCGGCCACCGCCGTCAAGGCGGGCGCCTTCACCTTCCAGTTCCGCACCACCGCGCCCCACGTGGGCACCCAGACCGTCTACATCACCAAGCCGGGCTACGACCCCACCAAGCCGCTGAAGTGGTCGGACCTCGACCCGACGCCGGTCGCCCAGGTGCAGGTCGACCGCACCGCCACCAACGGCTTCTACACCTACGCCGGCACCCTGCCGCAGCGCACCGGCCGCCAGCTGCTGTACACGGTCTGGCAGCGCAGCGACAGCCCGGAGGCGTTCTACAGCTGCTCCGACGTCGACTTCGGCGCGGCCACCGCGGCCGGCGCCCCGGCCGTCTCGGCGCTCACCGCGCAGGCCCCGGCCGCGCCCAGCGACGCGCAGATCGCGGCCGACGCTCCCAAGTCCACGGTCGCCCACCACGGCCACGGCGGCGACCCCAACTCCCCGGCCGGCGCCGTGATCCCGACCGCCGCCGCGGCCGTCGGCACGTCGGCCACCGGCCCGCTGCTGCTGGCCGGCGCCGCCGCGATCAGCGTGGGCTGGGCCGGCATGGTGCTCCGGCGCCGTCGCGTCGAGGCTGTTCGACGCGACTCCTGACGCCGGACGCGGGGCCGGGGCGGCCAAACCCCCGTCCGGCCCGGTTCCGCGGCTCCACCCCGTCCGGAACGAACGGCGGCGGCCCACCCGGAGAGTGCTCTCCGGGTGGGCCGCCGCCGTGTGAGGAGCGGGTGGCTCAGGTGCTGGTGCCGCTCAGGTGCTGGTGCCGCCGGTGCCACCGGTGGCGCCGCCGGGGAGCCCGCCGCCCGGGATGGACGGCAGCTTGCCCTTGAAGTCGGCGATGCCGTTGACGATGGTGTCCATCAGGCCGACGTCCGGCGCCTTGTCGGCGATGTCGAAGCCGAAGTGCACGGAGATCAGCGACTTGCCGTCGGTGGACGGGAAGACCACCGTCTGCACGTAGCCGTTGTTGCCCTTGGGCGCGTCGACCTTCCAGCGGACCAGGTAGCCGTCCTGGCCGTTGACCTTGACCGCCTCGGACTTCAGCTCCTGGTGCCCGGTGATGGCGCCGTACGAGTCCTTGGCCGCCTTGTCGATGTCGGCCTTGGCGGCCGCCTGGGCGTCGGTACCGCCGCCGTCGATCCGGCCGGTGGTCACCCCGCCGAGGCTGCACAAGCCGTTGCCGTCCGGACACTGGTACGAGCCGACGACGACCGAGGCGTAGCCGTCGTTGGTGTAGCCGCCCTGCCAGCCGGAGGGGACGGGCAGGGTGAGCCCGTTCACCAGGTCGATCGCGTTGCCGGCGCCGGGCCTGGCCTTGCCGCTGCCGCCGTTCCCGTTCCCGCCGTTCCCGCCGTTCCCGCCGTTTCCACCGGTCCCGTTGCTGCCGTCGCCGCTACCGCCGTTGTTGTTGCCACCGTTGCCGTTGTTGCCGTTCCCGCTGCCGCCGTTCCCGTTGCCGCCGAGGCCCGGGAAGCCGTTCCAGGGGCCGTTCTCGCCGTTCGGCACGGCCTGCCGGGCACTGCGCTGCGGGCGGTTGTCGCTCTGGCCGTCCATCGCCAGGAAGGTGATCCCGGAGCCGGTGCCCAGGCCGAGCAGCGCCGCGACGGTGGCGGCGATCATCATCGGGGACGGCCGGCGCCGGGGCTTGCGCGGCGGCGGTGCCTCGGAGCCGTAGGCGGTGCCGAAGGGCGGCGGCTCCGGGTAGCGGACGGTCGGCCCGCTGTCCAGCACCTCGCCCTGCAGCACCGTGGGCTCGCCGGCCGGCCCCGGCCCCGGAGCCCCGGCCGCCGGGGGCACCGGCTCCGGGGCGTCCGAGGGTGCGGGCCGGGTGCTGGCCGTCCAACCCCTGCCGTCCCACCAGCGCTGCGGCCTCGGGTCGCCGCCGGTGTCCTTCGGGTCCGGGTACCACCCGGCGGGAATCTGCTCGCTCACAACAGAGAATCTAAAGGCACGCGGATAAGCGCGAAATCAGCGCGGCCTCGAATTCCGGTGGTTTTCGATGAGATTACGGTGAGAAGGGGCGCGACGGGCACGCTCAGGACCGTCGGGCCCGCCCGGGGCTACAGCGGGGTCACGTAGGCGCCCGAGATGCCGCCGTCCACCAGGAACTCACTCGCCGTGATGAAGGACGAGTCGTCGCTCGCCAGGAAGGCCACCGCGGCGGCGATCTCCTCGGCCCGGGCGAACCGGCCCAACGGGATGTGCACCAGCCGGCGGGCCGCCCGCTCCGGGTCCGTGGCGAACAGCTCCCGCAGCAGCGGGGTGTCCACCGGCCCCGGTGACAGCGCGTTCACCCGGATCCCCTCCCGGGCGAACTGCACGCCCAGTTCCCGGGACATCGCCAGCACCCCGCCCTTGGAGGCGGTGTACGAGATCTGCGAGGTGGCCGCACCCATCCGGGCCACGAAGCTGGCCGTGTTGATGATCGAGCCCCGCCCGTGCCGCCGCATGTACGGCAGCGCGGCCTTGCAGCACAGGTACACCGAGGTCAGGTTGACCTCCTGGACCTTGCGCCAGGCGTCCAGGCCGGTGGTCAGGATCGAGTCGTCCTCCGGCGGCGAGATGCCCGCGTTGTTGAACGCGACATCCACGCTCCCGTACGTCTCGTACGCCTCGTCGAACAGCGCCTCGACCATGTACGGGTCGGTGACGTCGGTGTGCACGAACAGGCCGCCGACCTCCTTGGCGGCCGCCCGCCCGGACTGCTCGTCCAGGTCCGCGCAGACCACCTTCGCGCCCTCCGAGGCGAGCCGGCGGGCGGCCGCCAGGCCGATCCCGCTGCCGGCGCCGGTGATCACGGCGGTGCGGCCGACCAGGCGGCGGCACACCGGGGCGTCGTTCTCCGTCATCGGCTGCTACTCCTCGCTGTGGATGAAGACGTTCTTGGTCTCGGTGAAGTGGCGCAGCGCGTCCGGCCCCAGCTCCCGGCCGACCCCGGACTCGCCGTAGCCGCCGAACGGCGTCCAGTACCGCACCGAGGAGTGCGAGTTGACCGACAGGTTGCCCGCCGCGACGCCGCGGGCCAGCCGCAGCGCCCGGCCGAGGTCCCTGGTCCAGATCGAGCCGGACAGGCCGTAGCGGGTGGCGTTGGCCAGCCGCAGCGCGTCCGCCTCGTCGGTGAACGGCAGGACGGCGGCGACCGGGCCGAAGATCTCCTCGGTGACGGCCGGCACCTCCGGGTCGGCCGGCGCGATCACCGTCGGCGGGTACCAGTAGCCGGGCCCGTCCGGCACCGCGCCGCGGGCCAGCACCGGCAGGTCCGGGGTGACGTAGGAGGCGACCCGGCGCACCTGGGCGGCCGAGATCAGCGGGCCCAGCCGGGTCTCCGGGTCCGCCGGGTCGCCGGTGCGCAGCGCCTCGACGGCGGGCAGCAGCAGCGCCAGGAAGTCGTCGTACGCCTCGCGTTGGACCAGGATCCGGCTGCGGGCGCAGCAGTCCTGGCCGCTGTTGTCGGCGAAGGACATCGGGTCCGCGGCGCGGGCCAGGTCGGCGTCGGCGAAGACGATGCTGGGGCTCTTGCCGCCCAGCTCCAGGGTGACCCGCTTGGCCCGGGCCGCGCAGCGGGCGGCCACCTCCTTGCCGACCACGGTCGAGCCGGTGAAGACGATCTTGCGGACCGCCGGGTGGTCCACCAGGGCCCGGCCGGTCGTCCCGCCCGGGCCCGGCAGCACCTGGAACAGGCCCTCCGGCAGCCCTGCCGCCAGGGCGAGTTCGGCCAGCCGCAGCGCGGTGAGCGGGGTCGCCTCGGCGGGCTTGAGCAGGACCGCGTTGCCCGCCGCCAGGGCCGGTGCGAAGCCCCAGGCGGCGATCGGCATCGGGAAGTTCCACGGCGCGATCACCCCGACCACGCCGACCGGCTCGTGGAAGGTCACGTCCAGGCCGCCGGCCACCGGGATCTGGCGGCCGGTCAGGCGTTCCACTCCCCCGGCCGCGTACTCCAGCAGGTCCCGGACGTTGCCGGCCTCCCAGCGGGCGTTGGCCACGGTGTGTCCGGCCTCGCGCACCTCCAGTGCGGCCAGTTCCGGCACGTGCACCTCGACCTGGTCGGCGAACCGGCGCAGCAGCCGGGCCCGTTCGCCCGGTGCCAGCGCCGCCCAGGCCGGCTGGGCCTTCGACGCGCGCTGGACCGCCGCGTCCACCTGCCCCGCGGTGGTGTCCGGGACGGTGGCGAGCACCTCGCCGGTGGCGGGATTGCGGACGGTGCTGACGGTGGGGTCGGTGGGGTCGGTCATCGGCCTCACATCCGTTCGAAGGATCGGTAGCGCTCCCAGTCGGTGACGGTGCCGTCGAAGGCGCACTGCTCCACCCGGGCCATGTTCAGGTAGTGCTCGACCACGTCGTCGCCGAAGGCCACCCGGGCCAGCTCGCTGTCGCCCCACAACTCCGCGGCCTCGCGCAGCGAACCGGGCACCCGGGCGTACTCCTCGACGGCGTAGGCGTTGCCCAGGCACGGCGCCGGCAGCTCCAGTTTCCGCTGCAGCCCGTGCAGGCCGGCCGCGATCATCCCGGCCACCGCCAGGTACGGGTTGACGTCCCCGCCCGGCACCCGGTTCTCCATCCGCAGGCCCTGGCCGTGGCCGACCACCCGGTAGGCGCAGGTCCGGTTGTCCCGGCCCCAGGCCACCGCCGTCGGGGCGAACGAGCCCTGGCGGTAGCGCTTGTAGGAGTTGATGTTCGGCGCGTACAGCAGGCTGAACTCGCGCAGCGCCGTCAGCTGGCCGGCCAGGAAGTGCCGCATGGTGTCGGTCATCCGGCCGTCCCGGTCGGCGAAGGCCGGCGCGCCCACCGCGTCGCGCAGCGACAGGTGGATGTGGCAGCTGTTGCCCTCGCGCTCGTTGTACTTGGCCATGAAGGTCAGCGCGCACCCCTGCTGCGCGGCGATCTCCTTCGCGCCCGTCTTGTAGACGCTGTGCTGGTCGCAGGTGGTCAGCGCGTCCGCGTAGCGGAAGGCGATCTCGTGCTGGCCGAGGTTGCACTCGCCCTTGGCCGACTCCACCACCAGCCCGGCGCCCGCCATCTCGTTGCGGATCCGGGACAGCAGCGGCTCCACCCGGGCGGTGCCCAGCATCGAGTAGTCCACGTTGTACAGGTTCGCCGGCGTCAGGCCGCGGTAACCGCCCAGCCAGGCCTGCTCGTAGGTGTCCCGGAACACCAGGAACTCCAGCTCGGTCCCGATGTCGGCCGCCAGCCCGTACTCCGCCAGGCGCGCGATCTGGCGGCGCAACAGCTGGCGGGGGGCCGCGTCCACCGGGTGGCCGCCGTGCCGGGCCAGGTCCGCGGTCACCTGCGCGGTGCCCGGCTGCCAGGGGGTCAGCCGCAGGGTGCCGAGGTCGGGGCGCATCGCGAAGTCGCCGTAGCCGGTGGCCCAGGAGGAGAAGGCGTAGCCGTCGACGGTGTTCAGGTCGACGTCCACGGCGAGCAGGTAGTCGCAGGCCTCGGCGCCGTGCTCGACCACCTCGTCCAGGAAGAAGCGGGCAGCGAAGCGCTTGCCCTGCAGGCGCCCCTGCATGTCCGTGAACGCCAGCGCCACGGTGTGGACCTCGCCGGTGTCCACCAGCGTGCGCAGTTTGTCCAGGGTCAGCGGCGCCCGGGGCGGCACGCCCGCGGCGGCGTTCTCGGGCATGACGGAACCCTCCACGATCACTCTTCGAGTTCAAGCGGTCACAGCGAACCGTACGGCCTGCGGCGGACGGCGCGGAAGAGGGCGGACAGGTGTGGCGCGCCGACATGCGTGGTTGACGGGGGATCAGGCGGTGCGGGGGGAGAATGCCCGCCATGGATCGCAGGCCTTTCATCGGCGTCAGCACCTACCTGGTCGACGCGAGTTGGAGCAACTGGCAGGGCCGCCGGGTGGCCCTGGTGCCCGAGCGGTACACCGCGTACGTCCAGGAGTCCGGCGGGATCGCGGTGCTGCTCCCGCCCGACTCCCCCGACCGCGCACCCGAGGTGCTCGCCCGGCTCGACGCCCTCGTCATCGCGGGCGGGCCCGACATCGACCCCGCCTACTACGGCCAGCCCGCCCACCCCCGCACCGAGGTCGACTCCCCCGAACGGGACCGGTGGGAGTCGGCCCTGCTGCGGGCGGCCCTGGCGGCCGGGATGCCGCTGCTGGGGATCTGCCGGGGCATGCAGGTGCTCAACGTCGTCTGCGGCGGGACGCTCGTCCAGCACCTGCCGGACGTCGTGCCGGTCGACGTCCACGGCGGCGCGGACGGCGGCTACGGGACGCACCTGGTGCGGCCGGTGCCGGGGACGCTGCTCGGCGGGCTGCTCCCGGAGAGCGAGGTGGAGGTGCCGACCTTCCACCACCAGGCCGTCGACCGGGTCGGGGCCGGCCTGCGGGTCTCGGCCCACGCGCCGGACGGGACGGTCGAGGCGGTCGAGGGCCCGGGGTTCACCCTCGGCGTGCAGTGGCACCCGGAGCAGGGGGAGGACCTGCGGGTGATGCGGGCCCTGGTCCGGGCGGCCACCGCGGCGCAGTTGGACACCGCGCTGATCGGGTAGCCGGGGCCCGCCCGCCCGGGCGGAACGGACCGCTCAACGGCAACGACAACGGTCACCAGTACAGCCTTTGGATCTTTGTCCGTTCTGCGGTTCACTTCGGGTGCAGGGCGATCGCGCCCCTCCCCTCCCCACCCGTGCGTCCAGAGAGGACTTCGATGGCCGGGCACGAGCATTCCCACACTGATCATGCGCATGACCACAAGCACGCGCACGACCACGGCGGACACCGGCACGGCGGACTCGGCGGCCACGGAGGCCACTCGCACGGTGTCGCCGCCGACGCCGACCGCCGCTGGCTGCTCAGCGCCCTCACACTCATCGTCGTCTTCATGGCCGGAGAGGTCGTCGTCGGCTTCGCCGCGAAGTCCCTGGCCCTGATCTCCGACGCGGCGCACATGCTCACCGACGCCGCCTCGATCGTCCTCGCGCTGGTCGCGATGCGCCTCGCCGCCCGCCCGGCCCGCGGCGGCTACACGTACGGCCTCAAGCGCGCCGAGATCCTGTCCGCCCAGGCCAACGGCGTCACCCTGCTGGTGCTGTCCGCCTGGCTGGGCTACGAGGCCGTCACCCGGCTGTTCGAACCGCCGGAGGTCGCCGGCTCACTGGTGCTGGTCACCGCACTGATCGGGATCGTCGTCAACCTGGCCGCCGCCTGGTGCATGTCGAAGGCCAACCGCAGCTCGCTCAACGTCGAGGGCGCCTTCCAGCACGTGCTCACCGACCTGTACGCGTTCATCGCCACCGCCGTCGCCGGCGCCGTCATGCTGACCACCGGCTTCGTCCGGGCCGACGCGATCGCCTCGCTGGTCGTCGTCGCGCTGATGCTCAAGGCCGGCATCGGCCTGGTCCGCGACTCCGGGCGGATCTTCCTGGAGGCCGCCCCGGCCGGCATCGACCCGGACGCGGTGGCCGACCGGATGGTCGCCCAGCCGCTGGTCGAGGAGATCCACGACCTGCACATCTGGGAGATCACCTCCAACCAGCCCGCCCTGTCCGCACACATCCTCGTCACCCCCGGCGGCGACTGCCACGCCGTCCGGCGCGAGCTCCAGCGCGGACTGGCCGACGAGTACGGCATCACCCACAGCACGCTCCAGGTCGACCACGTCGGCGAGGACGCGGCCGGCGCCCTGCTCCAGATCGCCGCCCCCGGCGAACAGCCCGCCGAACACTGCGCCGACGCGCACGGCCCGGTCCACCGCGCCGGCCCGCACGAGCACTGAAGCCGCCCTCCTGTCGTCGCGGTGCGGCATGATCTGACACGTGACCGCACCGCGACTGATGCTCCTCGACTCCGCCAGCCTGTACTTCCGGGCCTACTACGGCGTGCCGGACACCCTGCGCTCCCCCCAGGGCGAACCGGTCAACGCCGTCCGCGGCCTGCTGGACTTCATCGCCCGGCTGGTCCACGACCACCGCCCCGACCAGCTCGTCGCCTGCATGGACGCCGACTGGCGCCCGCAGTGGCGGGTCGACCTCCTCCCCTCGTACAAGACCCACCGGGTCGCCGAGGCGGCCCAGGACGGCGAGGAGGAGGTGCCGGACACGCTCGCCCCGCAGGTCCCGGTGATCGAACAGGTCCTGGACGCGCTCGGCATCGCCCGCGTCGGCTCCCCCGGCTACGAGGCCGACGACGTGATCGGCACCCTCACCGCCCGCGCCGAAGGGCCCGTACAGATCGTCACCGGCGACCGCGACCTGTTCCAACTGGTCGACGACGCCCGCGAGATCACCGTGCTCTACCCGGTCAAGGGCATGGGCAACCTCCAGATCACCGACGACGCGCTGCTCCTGGAGAAGTACGGCGTGCGCGGCGCCCAGTACGCCGACATGGCCGCCCTGCGCGGGGACCCGAGCGACGGCCTGCCCGGCGTCAAGGGCATCGGCGAGAAGACCGCCGCCCAGCTCATCAACGAGTACGGCGACCTCACCACCATCCGCGCCGCCGCCCTCGACCTCTCCTCCAAGCTCACCCCGGCCCGCCGCCGCAACCTCGTCGAAGGCGCCGCCTACCTCGACGTCGCCCCCACCGTCGTCCGCGTCGCCCCCGACGCCCCCCTCCCCACCTTCGACCCGGCACTCCCCCACGAGCCGCTCGACCCGATGACCCTCGAAGACCTCGCCACCCGCTGGGGCCTCGGCACCTCCCTCGACCGCCTCCTGGAATCCCTCGCCACCCGCTGAGGCCGCACGCGAGAGGGCCCGCACGTTCGAGTCGAACGTGCGGGCCCTGGATACCCGACCGACAGCCAGAGACTCAGGCGGCGGCACCGTACTCGCTCGTCAGCCGCCGGACTTCGGCGTCCTTGAAGGCCTGCACCTCTTCCACGATCCCGCTCTTCGACAGATCGGCCACGGGGACGCAGAGGTCCATGCGCTGGATGCAGACGCCGAGCATGTACTCCCCCTGTTCGGTGAGGTACAGGCGGATGCCGTAGTAGCCCTCCTCGCAGTCCGTGTCGTTGTTGAACCGGCACGACGCGCAGGTGTCCGGGAGCCTTACGGGCAGCAGCCGCTTCACGTAGACCGCCCGGCCGCCGAGCGCCCGGTACAGGGTGCGCTCGTCGGAGGTGCCGGCGGTGAACGTCCGAAGCACCGGTTCCGCGCCGACCCGGGCCAGCGCTTCGGAGATCGCCGCGGTCGAATCCGCCCCGTCCTGGATGCTGGTGAGCATCCGCACATCCGCGAACTGGCCGTACGACTCGACCAGGTTGACGACCCGGTCCACGTGGGCCATTCCGGGAACGACGATGTTCACCGAGACCTTCACACCGTTGGAGACGGCGGACCGGACGGTCTGTTCCGCTGCCCGGATCTTCGCCTCGGCCAGGCCCGCAGACCTGAAACGCTCGGACTGAACGGCCTGGAGCTCTTCGGCGGTGGTACCGAAGACCGAGACGTTGACCCGGTTGAGGCCGGCCGCCGAACACTCCGGCATGACCTGCCGGCCGCGTTCCCCATTGCTGGTCATCCCGACGCTCAACCCCATGCCGGACAGCGCCGCGACCAGCGCGGGCACCTCCGTGTGGAGGGTGGGCTCCCCTCCCGTGAGGTGAACCTCGTCGGCGTCGAACGCCCTCGCCACAGTTCGCACCGCCCGCCGGAAGGACATGTCCGGGGCCATCCTGGCGGCGAGGAAACCGACACCGTTCGTCTCGCTGTAGATCGACACGCGCCCGGTCCTGCCCGGGCCCGCGCCGAAGGGCAGTTCGGCGCGGCCCTGATTGTCGACGGTGACCGGCGTTCCCTCGTTGTGGCAGAACGTGCAGGCCAACCCGCAGTCGTCGATCACCTTGATGCGGATGGTCCGGTCCCGGACGACCCGGACTGCCGGGCGTTGGGTAACTGACAAGGCTCGTCTCCTGTCATTCGAACGTGAGCCGGGGAATCGCGTCGATGTCGATCCCGTACCGGCGGTAGACCTTGGTCGTGTTCTCGCTCGTGAGCTTCTCCAGAGGAAGCTTGAGAGCGAGGGCGGTCGCATGGACGTGTTCGGCGCTGTCGCCCTCGATCTCCAGGTACGGGGGGATCAGCGGCCAGTGGTCGATCTCGACGGCCGCGCCGCCGAGCGTCCAGGAGGACCGGCGGTTCTCCTGGTACGCCTTCGGTTGGTAGCCGAGCTTGCCGAGGAGCGTGTTCGTGGCGTCGAAGCCGCCGACGGTCGTCTCCGTTTCGGTCACGCCGTCGATCGCATCGGAGTGGATCTCCTTGACGCACAACGTGACGTCGGTGCCGGTGTCACGCAGCCGGACCCACGCGCCCGGCCGACCGGGGATGTCGTAGACGTAGCGGCGCTGGAAGCGGTCGACCACGTGCTCAGCCCCGGCCTCGGTCAGGAGCACGCGGATCTTCTCCGGATCGACGTTGAGGATCTTCGCTTCGAACTCAGTTGCGGTCATGGGGAATTGCCTTCCTCAGCGCGATACGGGCAGATGAGCGCACGGTGTCGGCGATACTGCGAGCCACCTCACCAGGCGTGCGGTCGGTGCCGTCGACCCGCAGCAGTCCGAACGCCCGGTACACACGGGAGCTTTCGGCCACGTTCGATTCCTCCCGCCGGTGCCAGGAGCTCAGCGTTCCCAGCTCGGCCCGCCGACGAAGCCGCTCCTGGCGGACGCGTTCGTCCACCTCCAACAAAATCGGCACGTGCGGGACGAGAGCCCCATCCGGGTACTCCGGCACACAGTCGTGACCCATCGCCCTGTGTGTGGCGATGGTGCGCGGGAAGTAGGACTCGACCACCACCGTCCGACCGCCCTTGATGAGCACCCTGGCGGTCTCGGACTTGATGTGGTTGGCCATCATCCACCAGTGGAACCGCGCCGGCAGGATGTCGGCGGCGTCGACTTCCACACGCATGCGGGGGAACGTCGGCAGTGTCCCGTCGGTGAGGTGAACGCCATTGACCAAGGCGGCGACCAGCGGGGCGACGGTGGTCTTCCCACTCGCGCTGAGACCGTCGACGGTGATGAAGAACCCTCGGGTCACGTCCATGTGAACTCCATATCCCTGTTCGGACTTGTCATCGCAGCCCCCAGTTCCACGGGGCCGGGTGGGCACCGCGCAGGCAGGTGATCCGGTGGGCCGCCTCCTGGCGGAGGTTGGCGTCGAGGTGGGCGCGGCGCACCGTGTCCATCACCGTGGTGAGGACGACGATGTCGCGTACGACCTGGTAGCCGGACCAGGCGCCGATGTAGGGGTGGTCCAGGGGCTGGCCCTCCCGGTCGTACGAGAGGTAGGTGTCGGCGTAGGTCCGGTGGTCTTCGCGCGGGCCGATGAGCAGTTCGGAGCGCCAGCGGGCGGCGACCAGGTCCCACTCGCGATGGCCGCGCGTCAGCGGGCAGCGCAGCAGGAGCCCGACGTGGACTCCGTCGTCGTGGCAGGGGGCCATCCCGAGGGCGCCGAGGATGACGGTGTCCGGTGTCGGCCAGTCGAGGTAGTCCCACTCCTCGCGCAGTTGGGCAGCGTGGTCGCGCAGGAAGCTGTGGGAGGCCTCGTTCAGCGGAGCGTCGCCCAGGCCGTCCAACAGCCCGGCGAACGGATCGTGCTCCCTGAGCCACGGGGCCGCCCTGGGGTCGGTCCGGTGCGTGAGGGCGGTCACCCATGCGGACAGGGACGTGTCGGCGCTCGGCTTCCCGGGGTCCTCCCAGAAGGTCACGGCCCGGCCCTCGGCAGACGCGCGGACGTCGGTGCACCGGGGGGAGGTGACGGGGACTTGATGCTGTCGCAGGAACTGCGCGCCCTTGATGAGCGCCCCGGCCTCGTCCAGGTCGGGGTGGACGATGGCGAGCGCGCGTGAAGTCGGCAGCGACCACAGATGGTTCGGGCTGTCGCTGACCAGCTCGGCCTTCGCGACGTCGCCACCGGTGGCCACGCCCGCCTGCGTCAGTGCCTCGAAGGACGCCGCAATGTCCAGTCTGCGGGCCGGGGTTGTGGTCTTGAGTAGCGTTCTGGTGCGCGGTCCGACGCTCACGGCGCAGTCCTCGGGTACGGGAGTGGGTGGAGGGACGAGATGGGCGAGAACGGCGAGAAGAAGCATCGATCCGGGGCAGCGATTCCGCGAAGTGCCCCTGCCCTGCCAGCCTTCACAAGGGCCCCACGAGCGTCCTGGCCTTCCGTCCCGGAGACGCCGAGGGGCGAACTGGACGCCGCGAGCGTGTGCGCCCCTCCGACTACGACGGCGCCCGAGCCCAGCATCGCGATCTGCAAGCCGCCCCGCTCGCCCGCGAGGGCCGGCGCTGGGGCGGCGGGTTGGGTGGGCTCGTTGAATTCCAGCTCGAACCAGACCTCGTTGCCGTCACCCAGGCGATTCCAGCCGAAGCGAGTGGAGAGCGCCTTCACGAGTTCCAGGCCTCGTCCGTGCTGGTCGGTCTCCACAGCTGTCCGAAGCTGCGGAGATCGGCTTGCCCGGTCGATCACGGCTACTCGCAGCAGCTCCTTGTCGATCTGCAACGAGACCATGAACGTCGTACCCGTCGCATGCCTGATGGCGTTGGTCGCCAGCTCGGAGACGAGAAGCAGGACAGTGTCCTCCAGGTCCTGGCCGAGAACCAGGCCAAACCCGCGAAGGATCCTCCGTGTGGTGCGTCGGGCCGTGCTGGCGCTGACGGATTCGGCCGACAGCTCAAACTCAGAGGTGGGCATGACATTCCCTCCGGGGGTGGCTCCAGTGCAGGGGCGGGACAGGACTACTGCGAGGCGGATACGCCACTCCGTGACGAGTCGAATCCGCTCCGTAGTGGACGCTCATTCCACCAGCGCCAGTGAAGGCCGGGAAGGACATGGAGCCAGACATCGACCGGACATTCACCGGACATTCCGCGTCCACAACGGTGAATCCGGACGGAATCCGACCGAAGGACTGAATCCCTCTCTATGTTTGGTACGTGATGCTGCATAAGGCGCTGCCGTGAGCAGGCGGACCCCCAAAAGCCGGAACCAGCTGCTGTACGAGGCCCGAAAGCGACTGAACCTCACTCAGGCTGCCGCCGCTGAAGCGGTGGGGGTGAGCGAACGGCAGTGGCGACGCTGGGAGACAACACCCGGCCCGGACGTCCCCCGCGCACCGGAGGTCCTCCGGTCGCTATGCGAAGTGTTCCAGGTCTCGTACGACAAACTGGGCTTCGTGTCGCCGGTAGATCTTTCGCCGGGTGGCGCAGGCGTCTTGGAAGGAGTCATCATCCCGCCTGTGAACCGACGTGACGCACTGGCAGCCGGAGTGGCTGCCGCCCTTGGCGGATTGCCCTGGCTCTCACCGGTCGTCGGCGTTCGGCCGACCGAGCCTCTCCGGATCGGTGAGGACGAGGTCGAGGACCTACGCGCGGTCCTTCAACACCTCGACGCATGGGATCAGCGCTTCGGCGGCGACAGCCTTTGGCGCTCCGCCAGACACACCCTGCACTACATCCACGGGCTCCTGGACCGGGGGACGTTCTCCACGGGGGTCGGCGACGAACTCCAGGCGATGCAGGGCTCACTGACCACCTCCATCGGCTGGTACTGCTACGACGCCGGACGAACCCAAGACGCATCTGTCTACTGGTCCCAGGCCCTCAACACCGCATTGCTGTTCAACAACTCGCCGCTGGCCATCCGCACGCTGTCCGTCATGGCGAGGCAGGCCGTCGACCTCGGCAAGGGCCGTGACGCCGTCCGCTACGCACAGATCGCTGCGACCCGACTCGGCCCCTGGGTACCGCCCCGCGTCCACTCGCTCCTGGCCATTCGTGAGGCTCAGGGGCACGCCGCTCTGGGCGACGCGGCCAGTACCAACGAAGCGATCCTCCGTGCGTGGCGCGGGTTTGAGCGGGGCGCCAGCGAGGACGATCCGGACTGGGCTCGGTTCCTGAACGAAGCAGAGTTGGTCTGTCTGGAAGGGATGTGCCGCAGCGACCTCGGCGAACACGAGAAGGCCATCCACCTCCTCAGCCGGTCGGCGGAGTTGCAGGACGCCGCGCACGACCGCAACCGCGGAATGTGCCTGGTCCGCCTGTCCGGAGCGGCTTTGTCAGCCGGCAACCTGGACCAATCGATCGACGCTGCCGAACGGTCCGTCCGGATGATCGGCAGTGGCATGACCTCCCGCCGGAACAAGCAGGTGCTGCTCGGCATCGCCAACGGGCTGCACCGGTTCAACGACAACCCCCATGCCCGGCACACGATCGAACGCATTACCCAGTCTGCCGCCTGACCAGCAAGGAAGCTCCTCCCATGCCCATCGCCGAGCTCCGCCTCAACCGCCACACCCCCGACGCCACCGTACGGGCGCTGGACGACCTGGTCGACCTCTACACCCACGTCTACAACGTCCCGCCGTACATCGGAGACCCTTTCTTCTCCGTCGATGCCTTCCGTGACCGACTGCTCGGCGCCACCGAGCTGAACGGCTTCGAGTGCCTGACCGTGCACAGCGGCGAGACCGTCGTCGGCTTGGTCCACGGCGTCACCCTGCCGGCCGAACGCACGTGGTGGACGTCCCTCGGTGACCAGCGCCCGGAGGCGATGGTCACCGCCGCCAAAGCCGAAGGCGTGGCCTGGCTGCGCGAACTGATGGTCCGACCTGGCTATGGAAACCAGGGAATCGGTCGGCGCCTGCACGACGAGTGGATCGCCGAACGGCGACAGCGCTGGACGGCACTCACCTGCATCCCGGACAACGAGCCTGCACACGGCGCCTACCGGCGGTGGGGCTACGAGATCATCGGGCGGATCAAGCACGCCGACGACAGCCCCGTCTACGACGCGATGGTTCTGCCCGCGACGGGGGGCCCGGTCCCAGAAGGGGGCTCGCCGCGTCAACGGCCTTGAGGTGGCGGGGCTCGCACCTCCCTTAGTTGCGTTTCCCCGTCCTTGCCCACCACCCATCGTCGCCGCACGGAGAGTTGTGGTTGGCGGCCTCGCTCAGGTTGAGCGAGACCGCCAAAGGGCTGTCCCGTAATTGACCTTTGGATGTCATGGATCGGCCTCTGCGGATGGGTGGTCGAGCCCTCTCACGCTGCCTGAAGGAGGTTGTGGAGGCGGGCGATGCCGAGCATGGCGTGGTGAACGCCATCGCCCCTGAGACGGCAGTCGCGGAGGATCTTCCAGGTTTTCATGCGGGCGAAGACGTGCCCGTCTCGCGCTCATGCTTTCTTGTGGTCGCGGTTGTGTTCGGTCTGCCACTCGGCGAGTTCGCCGCCCTTGAGCCGACGGTGTGGGATGACCAGCCCGGTTCCGGAGTAGCCGCCGTCGGCGATGGTGGTTGTCTTGCCGACGGCGGCTTTGGCACCGGATTCCGCCTAGGCCTTCCAGTCGTTGCGGTTGCCCGGGAGGGGCTTGCCGACCGCGACGACCTGGTGGTTGGTGGAGTACCGGTAGTTCTTGGACTTCTCCGCGACGGCATGGTCACGGGTGGGCACCAGGGTGCCGTCAACGATCGGGACCGTGCCCTTGCGGAACCGTTGCCGGGGCTTGAATGCGAGCAGGGGGCCGACGTGGCCGATGATGCGGTCGGCCGCGGACCTGGAAACGCCGAACAGTGGCGCCAGCTGTCGCGGCGTCAGGTTCGTACGCCAGTAGGCCGCGACCAGCAGGACCCGGTCCTCCAAGGGAAGACTCCATGGCCGACCCGGACGCACCGCTTCGGCGCCCTCGCGGCGTAGCACCGTCATCAGCTTGCGGAGGTCCTGCGGGCTCAGCCCGGTGAACGGGGCTATCCAGGACAGCTTCGACGCCGTGATCACACCAGCCATAGTGAGATCACGGCATCGAGCATATGGCTCGAGTGCGGAGGTCACCGGACCAGCTCTCACAACGGACGCTTCCTGATGCGAAGTCCATCTCAAGGCCCATCCGCCCCGTCAGCGGCTCCCAGTCCTCTCGGACTCCGAGCACGACTTCCCCAATGCGGCTCGCCAGCGGAGTCTCCTCGTCAACGGGTCGCACGTCGATCCGGCCCCAGCCGCCCATGTCGTAGCCCTCGTACGGCTCGGACGCCTCAACCACAAGGCACCAGTCCGTTCCGCTCATGATGTGGGTGGACACCCCCTGGTCATCGATGAGCCACAGATCGACAGGGGTGTCAGATTCTCGTCCCTCATATACGTGCCAGGACGCCACAAGCCGCACCAGCCGACGACCGATCAGTGACGCGGGATCGATGCCAGGTCCGTGAGCTGGACATACGGGGTTCGAGGGCTCCATCCAGGCACCGTACCGTCGTCCTCGCCCCGGCTCACCCGCTTAGAACTCCTAACGAAATGATCTTCGAGATGGTTGGATCGCTCCTGGAGTGACGATTCGGGGGTGTGGGGTGGCTCGGCCGAAGCCGTGGCATGTTGACGACGAGTTGTGGGCGGTGATCGAGCCGCTGCTGCCCAAGGTTGAGCGTCGGGTGCGGCATCCAGGACGGAAGCGGCATCCGGACCGACTGGTGTTCCAGGGCATCCTGTTCGTCCTGCACACCGGGATCAGCTGGGAACATCTCCCGCAGGAACTCGGCTTCGGGTCGGGCATGACCTGCTGGCGCCGCCTGGCCGAGTGGACGGAGGCTGGCGTCTGGCCCCGGCTCCACGAGGTCCTCTTGGCCAAGCTCCGCAGCGCGAACGCCCTGGACTTCTCCTGGGCGGCTGTGGACGGCTCTCACATCCGGGCGTTAAAGGGGGATCCAAGACGGGACGAAGTCCTGTCGACCGGGGCAGAACGGGCAGCAAGCACCACCTGATCACCGACGCCACCGGTATCCCGCTCGCCGTCACCCTGACCGGCGGCAACCGCAATGACGTCACCCAGCTCATTCCACTGCTTCAGGCGGTGCCGTCCGTTCGCGGCAAGCGCGGCCGGCCCCGGCGCCGCCCCGACGTCGTGCTCGGTGACTGCGGCTACGACCACGACAAGCACCGCCGTCTGGTCCGGAACCTCGGCGTGAAGCCGCTCATCGCCCGCCGAGGCACCGAGCACGGCTCCGGACTCGGCACTCAACGCTGGGTCGTGGAACGCGCCTTCGCCCACCTGCACTGGTTCCGCCGCCTGCGCATCCGCTGGGAGATCCGCGATGACATCCACGAAGCCTTCCTGAGCCTGGGATGCGCACTCATCTGTTGGCGCCGTCTCTCACGGCCGGTCCGGGACTCCCCTGCTCAGTAGCCATTCCCTGACGCTCGGGGAGCTGTCCAGGAGCTGGCTGACCTGCATACCCTCGGCCCGTGAGGTCACTCTCGACAGAGGTGTGAAGTCACCAGGCAGGATATCCAGCAGGCTCATCACGCGGTCTCCCGCATGAAGCGTGATGAGCAGTTCGCACCGAATCTGACGCGGGATGCCGGGGCGGTGCGGCAGGCTGTTCCACAGGGCTGGCCACAGATAGTGGGTTCCATTGGACGCCGCATTCGCCTGCACCCATACCGGGTCCAACCGCTGGTTGAGGCCGAGCTGGCATGCCCGCTCCTCCAGCCTGACCAGCGAGGTCGTATCGAGGACCTTCAACTCCCGAGGCACCGGCTCATCCGAGTTCATCGCCCCATGCTGCCCGATAGCACCCCAGTGACTGGAACCGACCCATCGAAGATCATTTCGTTAGGAGTTCTTATAGGGGACAGCCCTAAGGTCAAGCATGGTGTCGAGATCGCCGTCTGGATCGCGCAAGGCAAACAGCAAAAGCCGTAACACCGGGTTCTGATGCCGGTCATCGAGCTCTCAAGACCGGGCCAGAGGCTACTCCCCACCCCTCCTTCGGAGCAGGAAGTCGACCGAGTCGACTTTCACAACCCCGCATTATTCCGTTGTCGCTTCTGCCCCTGCCGATGGCAGGGGCAGAAGCACTTCGAACCCTTCTCCTTCCACGAAGGAGGTGGGTTGGGACGGCTTAATTCGAAGCGCGGTCGCCGCTTCGGCAACTGCCGAAGCGGCGGCGGAGGCAAAGAGGTGGGGGGTGGGGGGTGGGGGGTGGGGGGTGGGGGGTGGGGGGTGGGGGGTGGGGGGTGGGGGGTGGGGGGTGGGGGGTGGGGGGTGGGGGGTGGGGGTGGGGGGTGGGGGGTGGGGGGTGGGGGGTGGGGGGTGGGGGGTGGGGGGTGGGGGGTGGGGGGTGGGGGGTGGGAAGCCGCCAGGCCCGCAGGCCTGGCGGCTTCCCACCCGAGTCATCGATAAGGGGCCACCGTTGGACCGGTGAGCAACCATGCGAAGGGGCCCGCACGTTCGGGGTGAACGGGCGGGCCCCTGGCGTTCGGCGGTCAGCCCACCGAGGAGTAGGCGATGATGCCGCGGCGCAGGCCGTCGACGGCCTTGCGGGCCGTCCGGCGCAGTTCGGCGTCCTCGCCGGCCGCGTCCTGGATCTGGCCGAGGACGTCGATCAGTTGCTTGGTCCAGCGGACGAAGTCGCCGGCCGGCATGTCGGCGTCGCGCAGCACCTGGTCCAGGCTGTGGCCGAGGGCCCAGCGGTGGGCGGCCCAGGCGAAGCCGAGGTCGGGCTCGCGCTGGCCGACGCCCTCGGCGGTGTTGATCCGGTGCTGCTCCTCCAGGGCGTCCAGGTGGCCCCAGATCCGGACCATCTGGCCGAGCGCCTCCTTGGCCCCGCCCTCCGGCACCCGGGGGGCGGTGGCGTCGTCGGACTGGCGCGCCTCGTAGACCAGCGCCGAGGCGCAGGCGGCGAGTTCGGCGGCGTCCAGGCCGCTCCAGACGCCTTCGCGGATGCACTCGGAGGCGAGCAGGTCGAGTTCGCCGTAGAGCCGGCCGAGGCGCTTGCCGTCGTCGGTGACGGTGTCGCCGCTCAGGTAGCCGAGGTCGGTGAGCAGCCCGCAGACGCGGTCGAAGGTGCGGGCGATGGTGTGGGTGCGGGAGCGCATCCGGCGTTCCAGCGCCTCGGTGTCGCGGTGCAGGCGGTGGTAGCGCTCGGCCCAGCGGGCGTGGTCCTCGCGCTCGTCGCAGCCGTGGCAGGGGTGCTGGCGCAGTTCGGTGCGCAGCCGGGTGATCTCCTGGTCGTCGGCGGCGGCCGCGCGGCCCCGGCGGAACCGCTCGGGTTCGAGGTGGCCGGCCTTGGTGCGCAGTGCGGAGGCGAGGTCCCGGCGGGACTGCGGGCTGCGCGGGTTGAAGGACTTGGGGATGCGCACCCGCTCGACGGCGGCGACCGGGTACGGGAAGTCGATCATGGCGAGCCGCTTGACCTGCCGCTCGGCGGTGAGCACCACCGGGCGGGGCCCGTCCTGGAAGTCGGGGTGGCGGCCGACCCGGCCGTTGCGGCTGACCGGCGGCAGGCCCGGGTCGAGGACCAGGGCGAGACCGGCGAACTTGCCGGTGGGGACGTGGATGACGTCGCCCGGCTTGAGCTGCTCGATCGACTCGACGGCGGCCGCACGGCGCTGGCCGCTGCCCTCGCGGGCGAGTTCGTTCTCCCGGTCCTTGAGCCGGCGGCGCAGGTCCATGTACGCGTCGAAGTCGCCGAGGTGGCAGGTCATCGACTCGCGGTAGCCCTCCAGCCCCTCTTCGTTGCGCTGGACCTGGCGGGCGATGCCGACCACCGAGCGGTCGGCCTGGAACTGGGCGAAGGAGGTTTCCAGCAGTTCGCGCGAGCGGTGCCGGCCGAACTGGGAGACCAGGTTGACGGCCATGTTGTAGGACGGCCGGAACGAGGACTTGAGCGGGTAGGTGCGGGTGCCGGCCAGGCCGGCCAGCGCCTCCGGGTCGAGGCCGCGCTGCCAGAGCACCACGGCGTGGCCCTCGACGTCGATGCCTCGGCGCCCGGCCCGGCCGGTGAGCTGGGTGTACTCGCCGGGGGTGATGTCGGCGTGGGTCTCGCCGTTCCACTTGACCAGCTTCTCCATGACCACCGAGCGGGCGGGCATGTTGATGCCGAGCGCCAGGGTCTCGGTCGCGAAGACGGCCTTGACCAGGCCCTTCACGAACAGCTCCTCGACCACCTCCTTGAACCGCGGCAGCATCCCGGCGTGGTGGGCGGCGATGCCGCGCTCCAGCCCGTCCAGCCACTCGAAGTAGCCGAGGACGTGCAGGTCCTCGTCGGGGATGTCGGCGCAGCGCTCCTCGACGAAGGCCCGGACGACGGCGCGGTCGGCGTCCTTGTTGAGCCGCAGGCCGGAGCTGAGGCACTGCTGGACGGCGGCCTCGCAGCCGGCCCGGCTGAAGATGAAGGTGATCGCGGGCAGCAGGCCCTCGGCGTCGAGCCGGTCGATGACGTCCACCCGACCCGGCGTCCAGACCCGGCCGGGGCGCCCGTTGGGCATGCTGCGGCCCCGGCCGCGGCCGAACCGGTCGCGCGGGTTGCGGTCCAGCTCGGAGCGGGCGAGCCGGACCAGCTCGGGGTTGACGGCCTTGCCCGGGTTGCGCGGGCCGTCCTTGGGGCGGCCGTCCCGGTCGGGGTTGGCGAACAGGTCGTACATCCGGTTGCCGGCCATCACGTGCTGCCACAGCGGCACGGGCCTGGTCTCGGAGACGATCACCCGGGTGCCGCCGCGCACGGTGTCCAGCCAGTCGCCGAACTCCTCGGCGTTGGAGACGGTCGCGGAGAGCGAGACGAGGGTGACCGACTCGGGGAGGTGGATGATGACCTCCTCCCAGACGGCGCCGCGGAAGCGGTCGGCGAGGTAGTGCACCTCGTCCATGACGACGTAGCCGAGGCCGTCGAGGGTGCTGGAGCCCGCGTAGAGCATGTTGCGCAGCACCTCGGTGGTCATGACCACCACGGGGGCGTCGCCGTTGACGGTGTTGTCGCCGGTGAGCAGGCCGACCTTGGCGGCGCCGTAGCGCTTGACCAGGTCGCCGTACTTCTGGTTGGACAGCGCCTTGATGGGCGTGGTGTAGAAGCACTTGCGGCCGCCCAGGAGGGCCAGGTGCACGGCGAACTCGCCGACGATGGTCTTGCCCGAGCCGGTGGGCGCGGCGACCAGGACGCCCGAGCCGGCCTCCAGCGCCTCGCAGGCCTCCAGCTGGAAGTCGTCCAGCGGGAAGTCGTACAGCTGCTGGAAGCCGTGGAGCGCGGTCGCCTGCTCCTTGGCCCGGCGGCGGCTGGCCGCGTACGCCTCGGCGGGGCTGAGCTCCTGGTCGTCGTGGGGCTGGGGCTCAGGGGTGTTCATCGCCGTCCGGGTGTGGTTGGTGTGATCTCGCATCTCAGCGAGAGGTTACCCGGCGGCACTGACATCGATAGCACCGTTTTTCCGTGCGACTTTCCGTACGGCTTCCGCACGGCTTCCATGGGACGGGATCGGCCGCGGGATCATTCCGGGATCGCTTCCCTCTCACATCCATAGTTGCAAACATCTTCAAGTGATCAGAGTCCGACCAGCTTCGGACGTCTCCGGTCATCCCCGGTGGACGGCCGCCGGTCTCCCTACCGTCGTTGCCACGGCGGAGCCACCGCCACCAACTCACGGGAGGACACCGACGATGGCGAACCTGGAGACGTCCCTCAAAGAGGCCATGGGGATCGACGGCGCGATCGGCGTCGCCCTGGTCGACTACGGCAGCGGCATGGCGCTCGGCAGCCTCGGCGACGGCGGCGAACTGGACCTCAACGTCGCCGCCGCCGGGAACACCGACGTGGTCCGCGCCAAGATGCGGGCGATGGAGATGCTCAACCTGCACGACAACGAGATCGAGGACATCCTGATCAGCCTCACCAACCAGTACCACCTGGTCCGACCGATCACCACGCCCACCGGGCGCGGCCTCTTCCTCTTCCTGGCGCTCAACCGCGGCCGCTCCAACCTCGCGATGGCCCGCCACCAGCTCAAGCGGATCGAACTCTCGCTGGAGATCTGAGCGGACCGACCCCAGGGAAGGGGGGACTCGTGGCGGTAGCGCTCTACCAGGCCAAGGCCGAGTTCTTCCGGATGCTCGGCCATCCCGTCCGGATCCGGGTGCTGGAACTGCTGCAGGCCGGACCGACGCCCGTCCGCGGGCTGCTCGCCGAGCTGGAGGTCGAACCCTCCAGCCTCTCCCAGCAGCTCGCGGTGCTGCGCCGGTCCGGCATCGTCACCGCCACCCGGGAGGGCAGCACGGTGGTGTACGCGCTGGCCGGCGGCGACGTCGCCGACCTGCTGCGAGCGGCCCGGCGGATCCTCACCGGGCTGCTCGCCGACCAGAACCTGCTGCTCGCCGAGCTGCGGGCCAGCTCCGAACGGGCCGGCTCCGAGCGAGCCGGATCCGACCGAGGCAGCTCCGAGCGGGCCGGCCCGGAGTAGCCGCGTGCGGACCGGGAACCGCCCGGAGCCGGCCCGGAATAACCGCGCGCGCAGGCCGGCCCCCGCGCGCCGGTCAGCCCTTCAGCAGGTCGGCCAGCCCGTCCGCCAGCCGCTCGTACTCCCGCGGCCGGTTGTACAGCTGCGCGCTGACCCGCAGCACCCCGCCGCCGGCCCACGGGCGGATCGCGATCCGGGTGCCGAGCCGCTGCCAGACCTCGTCCCGCAGCGGTTTCACGTCCTGCTCCGCCTCGACGCACCCGGCCGGCAGCCGGACGGAGCGCATCCAGACCCCGGGCGTCGCGGGCAGCGGCGCCAGGCCGGCCCGCTCGGCGAGCACCCGCTGGCCGTACCCGGCGAGTGCGGCGTTGTGCGCGGCCACGGCCTCGGGGCCGAGCTCGCGCAGCAGCTCGAAGCCGGCCGGGGCGGCGAGCCAGCCCGTGTAGTCGCAGGTGCCGCGCCATTCGACGTTCCACGGGAAGCCCCGGTCGTGCTCCCAGGAGAAGGTGAGCGGGCGTACCCGGTCCACCCACTCCGGGCGGACGGCGAGCACGCCGGTGCCGCGCGGGGCGAAGGCCCACTTGTGCAGGTTGCCGAACCAGAAGTCGGCGTTCGGGTCGACCGGGGCGGGCAGCATGCCGGGGGCGTGGGCGCCGTCCACGACGGTGGTCACGCCGCGCTCGCGCAGGTCGGCGAGCAGACCCGGGCCGGCGATCAGGCGGGCGGTGGGCGAGGTGATCTGGTCCAGCACCGCGACGGTGACGCGCTCGTCGACGGCGGCGAGCACCGCCTCCCGGACGGCCTGCTCGTCGGGGGTGTCCAGCGGCAGTTCGACCTCGACCACCTCGGCGCCGGTCTCGGCGGCCCGGCGCTCGGCGGCCCGGGTGACCACGCCGTAACCGTGGTCGGTGACCAGGATCCGGTCGCCGGGCGCGAACGGGATGGTGTCCAGGGCGATCGCGACCGCCTCGGTGACGTTGGAGACCAGGGCGAGCCGGTCCGGGTCGACGGCCAGGTCGGCGGCGATCCTGGTGCGCGCCGCGCCGACCCGGGCCGGCAGGTCGGCGAAGAAGCCGTCCGGGTCCAGCTCGTGTTCGGCGCGCAGCCGCTGCTGCGCCCGCTGCACGGGGACGGGCACCGCGCCGTACGAACCGTGGTTCAGGTGCGCCGCGTCCGGCGAGATGCCGAACAGCCCGTCGGCCGCGGGCAGCGGGGCCGGGGGTTCGACGGTCCACAGGTCCTCGATCACGGCATCCTCCCCATTGTGGTGTGTGACATTTCACATGACAGGGTACTGGTCGGGTGGCGCGCTCCGATACGACGATCGGGCCGTGACCATCACCGACCCCTTCCTGTCGCTCAGCGCCCGCACCGGCCGGTTCACCTTCGGTGCGCCGCGCGCGTTCACCCTCGCCGAGGACGGTACCCGGCTGCTGCTGCTCCGCTCGACCGGTTCCGAGGATCCGGTCGACCGCCTGTACCTGCTCGACGCCGCCACCGGCGAGGAACGACTGGTCGCCGACCCGGCGGTCCTCGCCCCCGGACGCACCGGCCGCCGCGACGACCTGCCCGCCGTCGAACGACGGCTGCGCGAACGCACCCGCCTGGTCGCCGCCGGCATCGGCACGTACGCGGCCACCGCCGACCTCGCGACCGCCGTCCTCGTCCTCGACGGCCGGCTGTTCCGGATCGACACCGCCACCGGCGCCGGCACCGAACTGCCCGTCGCCGGGCCCGCGTTCGACCCCCGGCCGGACGCCGGCGGCGAACGCGTCGCCTACGTCGCCGACGACGCCCTGTACGTCACCCCCGACCTCGAACCGCTCTCCCCCGCCGACGGCGCCCGCTGGGGCGTCGCCGAGTTCGCCGCCGCCGAGGAGCTCGGCCGCTCCCGCGGCCACTGGTGGCGCCCCGACGGCGGCGCGCTGCTGGCCGCCCGGGTGGACGAATCCGCCCTCCCCCGGCGCTACTTCGCCGACCCCGCCCACCCCGGCGAGCCCGCCGAGGACTTCGCCTACCCGCAGGCCGGCGGCCCCAACGCGGACGTCCAGCTCTGGGTCCTCGGCCTCGACCGCAGCCGGGTACGGCTCCGCTGGGACGCCGCCGCGTTCCCGTACCTCTGCGCCGCCACCTGGGCCTCCGACCAGGAACTGCTGCTCACCGTCGCCGACCGGCTCCAGCAGCACGTCCTGCTGCTGACCGCCGACCCGGCCACCGGCGAGACCCGCGAACTCTCCCGCACCACCGACGAGTTCTGGGTCGACGACCTGCCCGGCACCCCCGCCCGGCTGGCCGACGGCCGGCTGCTCACCGCCCACGACACCCCGCAGGCCCGCGGCCTCGCCCTGGACGGCAAGCCGCTGGACACCACCGGACTCCAGATCCGCCGGGTGGTCGGGCACCTGGACGGCCGGCTGCTCTGCGAGACCGGCCAGGGCGACCCGGCCGACCAGTACGTCCACCTGGTCGACCCGGACGGCGGCGCACCCGAACCCGTCACCACCGGCCCCGGCGTGCACTCCGCACTCGCCGCCGGCCGCACCCTGCTGCTCACCACCGCCGACGCCGACGGCATCCGGCGCCGACTGCTGCGCGACGGCTCGCTCGACGCCTCACCCGACGGCCCCGCGCTGCCACTCACCGACCTGAGCGCCACCCTCCCCTACCGGGTGCGGCCACGGCTCGCCCGGGTCACCGAACTCGGCCTGCCCACCGCCGTGGTGTACCCGCGCAACCACGTCCCCGGCCGCCGGCTGCCGGTGCTGCTGGACGTCTACGGCGGGCCCGGCTTCCAGGCCGTGGCGGCCGAGCCGCGCCGCTGGCAGCTCCGCCAGTGGTGGGCCGACCAGGGCTTCGCCGTCGTCACCACCGACAACCGCGGCACCCCGTTCGTCTCGCCGGAGTTCACCCGGGCGATCTTCCGCCGCTTCTCCCAGGTGGCACTGGACGACCAGGTGAACGCCCTGCAGGCGCTCGCAGGGCAGCACCACGACCTCGACCTCGGCCGGGTCGGCGTGCGCGGCTGGTCGTACGGCGGGTACTTCGCGGCGCTCGCCGTGCTGCGCCGCCCGGACGTCTTCCACGCCGCCTGCGCGGGCGCCCCGCCCACCGACTTCCGGCACTACGACACCGCGTACACCGAGCGCTACCTCGCGCTGCCGCAGGACAACCCGGAGGGCTACGCCGACGACTGCCTGGTCACCGACGCGCCCGGGCTGACCCGGCCGCTGCTGCTGATCCACGGGCTGGCCGACGACAACGTCCACCCCTCGCACACCCTGCTGCTCTCCGAGGCGCTCACCAAGGCCGGCCGGCCGCACAGCGTGCTGCCGCTGCCGGGCGTCACCCACATGACCCCGGGCGGGGTGAACGAGCAGGTCACCCAGGCCGAACTCGCCTTCCTGCGGGCGTCCTTGGGCTGAGCCGCCGGATTCACGGGCAGGGGCGTCGCACCGGTGGTGCGGCGCCCTTCGCCTTGCCCGCACCTCTTCCACGTGACCCGTGACATGTGAAATATTACCTGCGCTTCACCGAACGATTACTCCACCCCCAAACCCCATCCCCCGGAAAGGACCGGTCAGTTGCGCAGACTGTCCGCCGCTCTTGCGGCCGCGCTCACCACGAGCGCGATAGCCGCCACCCTGCTGGGCACCCCCGCCCACGCCGCTCCCCCTGCCCCCGCCACGATCGCCGCGGCCGAACGCGGCACCGAGGCAGGCGGCGCCGAAGCCCCGCCCGCACCGCTCGCCCCCCAGGAGCGCGAGCGCCAGGCGCTCCGCACCAAGGCCCTGGAACAGCTCAACCAGGGCTCCGTCGCCAAGACCGCCGGCAAGCGGGCCCCCGCCAAGGTGAAGGTCGGCAACGACTACGTCCAACTGGCGCACCAGCGCACCGACAAGGTCTTCGTGATCCTCGCCCAGTTCGGCGACGAGGTCGACAACACCACCCAGTACAACGGCCAGCCCCGCTACGGCGGCACCCCCGGCCCGCGCCACGACCAGATCCCCAAGCCGGGCAAGGGCGACAACCACACGCTGTGGGAGCCGGACTTCAGCCGCGACTACTACCAGAAGATGTTCTTCGACGACACGCCCGGCACCGTGTCCATGCGCAACTACTACCGCACCCAGTCCTCCGGCCGCTACGACGTCCAGGGCACCGTCAGCGACTGGGTCACCGTCCCGTACAACGAGGCCCGCTACGGCAGCAACAAGGGCCCGCAGGGCTCCGGCGCCTGGACCCAGGGGCAGGAGTTCATCCGGGACGCCGTCAAGGCCTGGTACGACGGCGAGATCGCCAAGGGCCGCAGCGTGGCCGACATCAAGGCGCAGCTCGCCCAGTACGACGTCTACGACCGCTACGACCACACCAAGACCGGCGAGTTCAACCAGCCCGACGGCTACCTCGACAACGTCATCGTGGTGCACGCCGGCGTCGACGAGACCTGGGGCGGCGGCGCCCAGGGGGCCGACGCGCTGTGGGCGCACCGCAGTTGGACCTTCCCCGACGCGACCGGCCGGACCGGCCCGGAGGGCAACAAGATCGGCGGCGCGCCGGTCGGCGACACCGGCCTCTACGTCTACGACTACGTCCAGGCCGGCGAGAACAGCGGCGTCGGCCTGTTCGCCCACGAGTACGGCCACAACCTCGGCCTGCCCGACCTGTACAGCACCAGCGGCGGCGACAACAGCGTCAACTTCTGGTCGCTGATGTCCTCCGGCTCCTACCTGGGCAAGGGGCCGAACACCACCGGCGGCTACCCGGGCGACCTCGACGCCTGGAGCAAGCTCCAGTTCGGCTGGCTCGACTACGACGAGGCGCAGGCCGCCACCCGGTCCAGCCACGCCCTCGGGGTGAGCGGCTACAACACCGACCAGGCCCAGGCGCTGCTCGTCCACCTGCCGGACAGCACCACCAGCACCGACCTCGCCGACCCGTACGAGGGCGCCAGGCAGTGGTGGAGCGACACCGGCGACAACCTCGACAACTCGCTCAGCCGGGACGTCGACCTGCGCACCGCCACCGGCCCGGCCGCCCTGGACGCCGCCGCCTGGTACGACACCGAGCAGGACTACGACTTCCTCACCGTCGAGGCCTCCACCGACCAGGGCAAGCACTGGACGGCCCTGGGCGGCACCGTCGACGGCGCGCCGATCGGCAACACCAGCGCAAACACCCCCGGTCTCAGCGGCAGTTCGGGCACCTACCGGAAGCTGCACCTCCCGCTGGACGGCTACCTCGGCCAGCAGGTCCGGCTGCGCTTCCACGCCACCTCGGACGGCAACACCCACGGCCGGGGCGTGCTCGTCGACGCCGTGAAGATCACCGCCGGCGGCACCGAGCTCTTCGCCGACGGCGCCGAGAACGGCGCCAACGGCTGGACCGCCACCGGCTTCACCGTCATCACCGGCCGCACCGCCGTCAAGCAGCACCCGCGCGCCTACCTCGCCGAGAACCGCCGCTACACCGGCTACGGCGCGTTCCTGAAGACCGGCCCGTACAACTTCGGGTACAGCGGCGTCGCGGGCAAGGCCGACATCGTCGACACCTACCCGTACCAGGAGGGCGTCCTGCTCTGGCTGTGGGACACCGCGTACGGCGACAACAACACCAAGGACCACCCCGGCGGCGGGCTGATCCTGCCGATCGACGCCCACCCGGCGGCGGTCCGCTTCTCCGACGGCACCCTGGTCAACGGGCGGGCGCAGACCTACGACGCGCCGTTCTCGCTCAAGCCGACCACGGCGTTCACGCTGCACAAGGGCGGCGTCGCGGTGCGGATCCCGTCCGAGCCGGCCGTCCCGGTCTTCAACGACCACACCGGCACGTACACCGACCCGGCCCTCCCGCAGCTCGCGGTGAAGGTGCCGGACACCAACACCAGGATCGAGGTCGTCCGGGAGTCCCAGGGCGGGCGGATCACCACCGTCCGGGTCGGCCCGGCCTCGTAGGAACCCCCAGCGAAGGCCCCGGGCCCCCGACGAAAAGGGGCCCGGGGCCGGCTCATGGGCCTCACCGCGCCCGGAGGGCGGTTCACGCCGACCTCCGACGAGGCCGTTCGGCGCCGACTCCAGGGGGTAACTGTCCTGCTCGGCAGGGGTGGTACCGCTCCGCGCAGCGAATGATCCGACCACGTCCGGTACGCTTGATCTTCAACAGGACTTGAAGTCAAGGAGTCAAGGAGTCGAGGAGCAGGCATGGACACCGGACCGGTCGACCTGCTGAGCGTCGGCGAGGTGGCCCGGCGGGCCGGGATCGCCACCTCGGCGGTGCGCTTCTACGAGGACCAGGGGCTGATCTCCTCCGAACGGTCGCCGGGCAACCAGCGCCGCTACCGGCGGCACGTGCTGCGCCGGATCTCGCTCATCCTGGTCGCCAAACGGCTCGGCATCCCGCTCTCCGAGGTGGCCGAGGTGTTCACCGGGCTCCCCGAGGACCGGATGCCGGGCAAGCACGACTGGGACCGCATCTCGCGGCGCTGGGCCGAACAACTGCGCGCCCGGCGGGCCGAGTTGGAGCGGCTGGAGGAGGAGCTGACCGGCTGCATCGGCTGCGGCTGCGTGTCGCTGCGCCGCTGCCGGGTGCTCAACCCCGGGGACGAACTGGCCGCCGAGGGGCCCGGCCCGCGCCGGCTGCTGCCGGGCACGGCGGGCGAGGCGGGCGGGCCGTCCGGACCGTGAAAACGGCCGGGCCCTGAGAACGACCGAACCGTGAACACGGCCGGGCCATGAGAACGGCCTGACCGTGAACACGGTGGAACCCGGTCGGACGCGGCCCTCGTGAGGTTCCCCGCCGCGCCCGACCGGGCGTCTGCGGCGAGGGATCGCGTCCCTCGCCCGTTGGGTGCCGTACCGCCCGGCGTGGGGGCAACTGGGCGGTACGGCGGCTCTGGTCAGCCGGCCTCAGCCGGCTCATGAAGGCCCGCGAAGGCCAGCGAAGGCCCGCGAAGGCCCGCGAAGGCCTCCGGGAATCAGACCTCCGGGAAGTGGCAGGCCGCCTCCCGGCCGCCCGGCCCGGCGATCCGCAGCAGCGGGCGGTCCGTGCGGCAGATCTCCTGCGCCTTGGGGCAGCGCGGGTGGAAGGAACAGCCGGACGGCGGGTTCGCCGGGCTCGGCGGGTCACCGAGCAGCACGATCCGCTCCCGCGCGCGCTCCGCCGCCGGGTCGGGCAGCGGGACGGCGGACAGCAGCGCCCTGGTGTACGGGTGCGCCGGGCTGCCGTACACCTCGGCCTTGTCGCCGATCTCGACGATCCGCCCGAGGTACATCACCGCCACCCGGTCGCAGACCCGCTTGACCACCGAGAGGTCGTGCGCGATGAACACGTACGCCAGGCCGAGTTCCTGCTGGAGCCGCTCCATCAGGTTGACCACCTGGGCCTGGATGGAGACGTCGAGCGCGGAGACCGGCTCGTCGGCGATGACCAGCTTCGGCGAGGTGGCGAGCGAGCGGGCGATGCCGATGCGCTGCGCCTGGCCGCCGGAGAACTCGTGCGGGTAGCGGTCGATCTGCTCGGGGATCAGCCCGACCAGTTCCATCAGCTCGCCGGCCCGCCGGCGCGCGTCGGCCGCGCCGAACCCCTGGAGCAGCAGCGGCTCGGAGATGATCCGGGCCACCGTCTGCCGGGGGTTGAGCGAGGAGTACGGGTCCTGGAAGACCATCTGCAGGTGCCGCCGGTGCGGTCGCAGCCGGGCCTGGGAGAGCCCGCCGATCTCGGTGCCGTCGAAGGTGACGGTGCCGGAGGTCGGGTCGAGCAGGCGGACGATCATCCGCCCGGTGGTGGACTTGCCGCAGCCGGATTCGCCGACCAGGCCGAGCGTCTCGCCCTTGCCGACGTCGAAGCTGACGCCGTCGACGGCGCGGACCGGGGCGCCGGGGCGGCCGGTGCGCCCGCGTCGACCGGGGAAGGTCTTCACCAAGTCCCTTACGGACAACAGGGTTTCGGTCATGGCCGGGCTCCTTCCGACACCAGCGGCAGGTGGCAGGCGGCCTGGTGGCCGGGGGCGAGCGGGCCGAGCTCGGGTCGTTCGGCCAGGCAGCGGGCGTGTTCCTCGGCGGTGGCGGCGTCGGTGCGGGCGCAGCGCGGGGCGAAGGAGCAGCCGGGGGCGGGGGCGATCAGCGACGGCGGGCTGCCGGGGATGGCCCGCAGCGGGGCGTCGTCGGTGTCGTCCAGGCGCGGCAGCGAGTCCAGCAGGCCGCGGGTGTACGGGTGCCCGGGGGTGGCGAACAGCCGGTCCACCGACGCCTGTTCGGCGGCCCGGCCGCCGTACATGACCAGCACCTCGTGGGCGACCCGGGCGACCACGCCGAGGTCGTGGGTGATCATGACGACGCCGAGGCCGCGCTCCTGCTGGATGCGGGCGATCAGGTCGAGGATCTGCGCCTGGACGGTGACGTCGAGGGCCGTGGTGGGCTCGTCGGCGATCAGCAGTTCGGGCTCGCAGGCGAGGGCCATGGCGATCATGACGCGCTGGCGCATGCCGCCGGAGAACTGGTGCGGGTACTCGTCGACCCGCCGGGCCGGCTCCGGGATGCCGACCTCGGCCAGCATTTCGAGCGCCCGCGCGCGGCCCGCCCTGCGGTTGGCCTTGAAGTGCACCCGGTAGTGCTCGGCGATCTGCTCGCCGACGGTGTAGAAGGGGTGCAGGCTGGACAGCGGGTCCTGGAAGATCATCGCGATCCGGCGGCCCCGGACGGCGCCCAACGCCCGTTCACCGAGCCCGTTGAGCTCCATCCCGTCGAGCCGGATCGAGCCGGTGACGGCGGCGCCTCGGTGCAGGCCCATGACGGCGAGCGAGGTGACGGACTTGCCGCTGCCGGACTCGCCGACCAGGCCGAGGGTCCGCCCGGCCTCGACGGCGAAGGAGATGCCGTCCACCGCCCGGACGACGCCCCGGGGCGTGTCGAAGGAGACCCTGAGGTCGTCGACCTCCAACAGAGTCATCAGTACCTCACTCTCGGGTCGACGTACGCGTAGAGCAGGTCGACCAGCAGGTTCGCGGCGACGATGAAGGAGGCCGCGAGCAGGGTGACGCCGAGGATGACGGGCTGGTCGGAGCGGACCAGCGCGTCGTAGAACAGCCGCCCGACGCCGGGCAGGCCGAAGATGGACTCGGTGATGACGGCGCCGGCCAGCAGGCCGCCGAGGTCCATGCCGAAGATGGTGAGGATCGGCGTCATCCCGGAGCGCAGCCCGTGCTTGACGGCGACGGTGCCGGGCGGCAGGCCCTTGGCCCGGGCGGTGCGGATGTACGGCTCGGCCATCGCCTCGATCATCGAGTTGCGGCTCTGCCGGGCGTACATGGCCGCGTACAGCAGGGCCAGGGCGATCCACGGCAGCAGCAGGTTGGAGGCCCAGGCGACCGGGTCGTCGGTGAACGCGTGGTACGCGGGGTACGGCAGCAGGCCGGCCGTCCGGACGACGCCCCAGATCAGCATGATCGAGGTGAAGTAGACCGGCAGCGACGCGGCGCCGACCGACGCCACCATCAGCGTCCGGTCGGTGAGCCCGCCCTTGCGCAGCGCCGAGGTGACGCCGGCGCCCAGGCCGAGGACCAGCCAGAGCACGGCCGCGCCGATGGCGAGCGAGACGGAGACCGGCAGGCGGTCGGTGAGCAGGTCCCAGACCGGCAGCGAGTACTCGTAGGAGTAGCCGAGGCAGGGGAAGCCGCAGTGGGTGGCGCTGGCGCCGCTGCCGTAGTCGCGCCCGGCGAAGATGCCGGTGAGGTAGGTGGCGAACTGCTCCCAGACCGGCTTGTCCAGGCCCATCGCCGCCTTGACCTCGGCGACCCGGTCGGGGCTGCAGGTCTTGCCGCAGGCGGCCACCGCCGGGTCGGAGGGCAGCAGGTAGAAGATGGTGAAGGTGATCGCGCAGACGGCCAGCAGGATGCCGGCCGCGGCGAGCAGTCGGCGCCCGAGGTAGAGGATCACGACCGGCCTCCTCGGGGGTCGGGGGAGAGGATCACGACCGGCCTCCTCGGGGGTCGAGGATGTCGCGCAGCGCGTCGCCGAGCAGGGTGAAGGCGAGCACGGCGAGGAACAGGAAGACCGTCGGGATCAGGAAGTACGTCGGGTCGGTCTCGTAGTGGACGATGCTCTCGGCGATCATCTGACCCCAGGACGGGGTCGGCGGGCGCACGCCCACGCCGAGGTAGCTGAGCGCGGCCTCGGTGGCGATCATGCCGGGGACGAGCAGCGTGGTGTAGGCGATGATCGGCCCGGAGACGTTCGGCAGGATCTCCCGGGTGAGGATCCGCCAGGAGCGGGCGCCGCCGACCTTGGCCGCGTCGACGTACTCGCGGTGCTTGAGCGAGAGGGTCTGGCCGCGGACCACGCGGGCGATGCCGGGCCAGCCGAACAGGCCGATCACCAGGGTCATCAGCAGGATCCGGTTGACGTCCTTGGCCACCGACATCATCGAGATCATGAAGATCAGGGACGGGAAGGACATGGTGAGGTCCATCAGCCGGGAGAGCACGGCGTCGGTGCGGCCGCCGAAGTAGCCGGCGGCGATGCCGGTCAGGGTGCCGGCGACCACGACCAGCACGGTGGCGGTGAACGCGATCAGCAGCGAGGTCTGGCCGCCGTGCAGGACCCGGGCGAACAGGTCGCGCCCGGTCGCGGGTTCGACGCCCAGCCAGTGCCGGGTGCCGATCCCGCCGAAGTCGCCGATCGGCAGGCCGCCGAGGTAGGGGTCGATCGCGCGTTTGTCGAACTCGTCGGGGGTCCAGCCGCCGAGCGCGCTCAGCGGTCCGGCCAGGGCGGTCAGCAGGACCAGGAGGGCGACCGTGACCAGGCCGAAGCGGGCCGAGCCCCTGGCCCACAGCTGGTCCCAGACCAGCCGCCACGGCCCGCGGCCGGCGGCCTTCGCGGGGCCCGCCGCCGCGACCGGCGCGGCGGCGGGCTCAGTGCGTGTGCTCATCGCGGACGGCCCCTCAGCCCTTGCTCTTCGAGGGGTCCTTGAGGCCGATGGTGGCGAAGTCCCACTGGCCGGTCCAGACCGGGTGGCCGAAGGCGCCGGCCACGTTGGTGCCGGCCAGCAGCGGGCGGCGCAGCCAGAGCAGCGGCACGGTGGGCGCCTTCTTCAGCAGGTCGTCGCTGAGCTGCATCCAGGCCTTGTTGGCCTCGGCGACGTCGCTCATCGCGTTGATCTGGTCGATCCGGTCCGAGGTGGCCTGGTCGCGGAACTGCTCGACGTTGCCCTGGTTGCCCTTCTCCTTGATGGTGCGGCCGTCGAAGACCTGGGGCAGGAAGGTGGCACCCGACGGGTAGTCCGGGCACCAGCCGAGGATGGCGAGGTCGGGCGCGTTCTTGGTGTCGCCGATGGTGTCGTAGTAGACCGACGGGTCGGCGGTGGTGATGGTGACCTGGATGCCGACCTTGGCCAGCGACTGCTGGAGCGCCTCGGCCCGGGTCTTGTCACCGGAGGAGACGGTCAGCGAGACCTTGAGGTCGGTCTTGCCGGCGTCCTTGAGCAGTTGCTTGGCCTTCTCCGGGTCGCCGGTCGGGGCGATCTTCAGGGTGTCCTGCTTGGTGCCGCCGGTCAGCGCGGGCGGCAGGTAGGAGGTGGCCACGTCGGCCGTCGCCGGGCCGCCGAACGCCGTGACCTGGGCGTCCCGGTCCACCGCGTACATCAGGGCCTCGCGCACCTTGGGGTCGTCGAACGGCGCCTTGGAGGTGTTGGGGTAGAGCATGTCGGTGCAGCCCTGCTGCTCGGCGATCAGCCGGCTTTTCACGTCCGGCTTCGGCAGCACCTTGGAGATGGACTCCGGGCGCAGCGTCGCCCACTCGATCGTGGAGGCGTCCTCGCCCTCGCTCGCGATGATCCGGTCGTCGATCTGACCGGCCTTGAGCCCCTCGACGACGACGATCTTGTCCGGGTAGGCCTTGCGGACGGGGTCGGTGGACTGGTCCCAGTTGGTGTTGCGGACCAGCGTCAGCTGCTTGCCGCGGTCGTAGGTCTCGATCTTGTACGGGCCGGAGGAGAACGGGCGCAGGTCGTACTGGGTGCCCTTGTCCTGGGCTTGCGGCACCGGGGCGAAGGTCGGCAGCGTCGCGGTGGAGGAGAACTCGGCGACCGGGCGCTTCAGGTGGAAGACGACGGTCTTCTCGTCCGGGGTCTCGATGCTGGCCAGGTGCTCGCCGTTCAGCGGGCCCTTGTAGTTCTCGCCGCCGGCCAGGTACTGCTGGGCGTAGTCGGGGCCGCCGGTGAGGTCCGGGGCGAAGGAGCGCTCGACGTTGTACTTGACGTCGGCGGACTTGATCGGCGTCCCGTCCTCGTACTTGACGCCGTCCTTGAGGGTGAAGGTCCAGGTCTTCCCGCCGTCGGAGGAGCGGCCGAGGTCGGTGGCGAGGTCGGGGACGAGCTCGCTGCCGGCGGCGCCCGGCTCGGCCTTGAAGGTGACCAGGGTGCGGTAGAGCAGCCGGATGCCGAAGTCCATGTTCGGCATGGTCCAGTTGCGGACCGGGTCGAGGTGGGCGAAGTCCTGGTTGGACAGGACGGTGAGGGTGCCGCCCTTGACCGGGGTGCCGCCGACGATCGAACCGGACTCCGCCCCCGGGCCCTTGGTGCTGCCCGCCGCCGCGTCGGCGCCGCTGTCGCTCTTGTCGTTCTTGCAGGCCCCGAGGCCGAGGGTGAGGGTCGCCGCGAGGGCCGCCGCGAGGGCGGCGTGGGTGCGCCTGGTCATGTGCAACTCCGCTGTGGGGGGCCTGCCGTGAAGCCCGTGGTCCGCCCCGGGAGGTGATCCGGGACCCGACCGGGAGGCGACCTTCGAGGTCTGGCCGCTCCGCGGTGTGACCCGTAACATAGTAATGTGAAATTGCACTGCACAAGAGGTGACGCCTCCCGTTACCGAGCTGTGTCCGGGCCACACCACCCCCGCCCCTCCTAGGAGTTCACCGGTGACCCACCGCCAGACCGGCCTCAACACCGGGAGCCACGACCTCCCCGTCTCCCCCGCCCTCGACGCCTTCATGGGCACCCGCTGGGCCGCCACCCCCCTCCCCGCCGACCAGCGCGCCCCCGGCCACGACCGCCTCCCCGGCCGCCACGCCCGCCTCTCCACCACCTTCCCCGGCGAACGGCTGATCGTCCCCGCCGGCCGGCTCAAGGTCCGCTGCAACGACCTCGACCACCGCTTCCGCCCGCACAGCGCCTACGCCTGGCTCACCGGCCTCACCGGCGAGGACCAGGCCGACCACGTCCTCATCCTCGAACCGACCGGCCCCCACGGCCACGAGCCGGTCCTGTACCTGCGCCCCCGTTCCCCCCGCGGGGGGCACGCCAACGGCGCCGAGTTCTACCGCGACCGCCGCTACGGCGAGTTCTGGGTCGGCCGCCGCCCCGACCTCGCCGAAGCCGCCACACTCACCGGACTGCGCACCGAACACCTCGACGACCTCGACAAACTCCTCACCGGCCCCCAGCCGCCCACCCGCGTCCTCGCCGGCACCGACCCCCTCGTCGACGAGAGCACCGGACGCCCCGGTGCCCACACCGCACGGGACGGCGAACTCGACGCCGTCCTCGCCGAGTTGCGCCTGGTCAAGGACACCTGGGAGATCGACCAGCTACAACTCGCCGTCGACCACACCGTCACCGGCTTCCAGGACGTCGTCCGCGCCCTGCCCACCGCCCTGCGCCACCCCCGCGGCGAACGCTGGATCGAGGGCGTCTTCGACCTGCGCGCCCGCGCCGAAGGCAACGGCACCAGCTACACCACCATCGCCGCCTCCGGCGCCCACGCCTGCGTCCTGCACTGGATCCGCAACGACGGCGCCCTCGACCCGAACTCCCTGCTCCTGCTGGACGCCGGCGTCGAAACCGACACCCTCTACGCCGCCGACATCACCCGCACCCTCCCGCTCAGCGGCACCTTCACCCCCGTCCAACGGCAGGCCTACGACCTCGTCCTCGCCGCCCAGAGCGCCGGCATCGCCGCGCTACGGCCCGGCGCCCGCTTCCGCGACTTCCACAACGCCGCCATGCGGGTCATCGCCGAAGGCCTCGCCGACTGGGGCGTCCTGCGCATCCCCGCCGAACAGTCCCTCGCCGAGGACAACGGCCTCCACCGCCGCTACACCCTCTGCGGCAGCGGCCACATGCTCGGCCTCGACTACCACGACTGCGCCAGGGCCCGCGCCGACCGCTACCTCGACGGCACCCTGGAAGCCGGCATGGTCCTCACCGTCGAACCCGGCCTCTACCTCCAGCCCGACGACGAAACCCTCCCCCTCGAACTCCGCGGCCTCGGCATCCGCATCGAGGACGACCTCGTCATCACCCCCGACGGCGCCCACCTCATGTCCCACGCCCTCCCCCGCACCGCCCCCGCCATCGAATCCTGGATGGCCGACCTGCTCGGCTGAGCCCGGGGAGCGGCCGCTCACACCGCCCGCGCGGACCGCCACAGCTCCGCGATCAGGGCCGCCGCCGGGCCGGTGCGGGTCTTCCGGTGGGCGGTGCCGGCCCAGAGGTGCATGGACTGGAGGTCGGCGCGGCGGGTCGCGGCGGCGCGCAGCGGCTGGGTGAGGTGGTGCACCTCGGGGTAGGCGGGCGGGGCGTACGGGCCGTGGCGGTCGATGAAGGCGTTGCGCAGACCGCGGGCCGGGCGGCCGGTGAAGGCCCTGGTGACGGCCGTCTCCGGGAGTTCGGTGAGCGCCGCCCGGTGCGCGGCCGAGGTACCGGACTCGTCGGCGCGCAGCAGGGCCGTCCCCAGCTGCACCGCCGCCGCCCCGGCCCGCAGCGCCGCCGCCACCGCCGGTCCGTCGCCCAGCCCGCCGGCCGCGATCAGCGGCAGCGCCGTCACCGCCCGGACGGCGGGCAGCAGCTCCAGCAGCGGGACGTCGCCGGGCTCGTCCCCGATCCGGTGGGTGGCGCGGTGCCCGCCGGCCTCCGGGCCCTGCACGCACAGCGCGTCCATCCCGACCGCCTCCGCCGCCCGCGCCTCCGCGGGCGTGGTGACGGTGCCGACCTGGAACGACCCGGCCGCGCGGACCGCCGCCGCCTCCTGCGGCGTCGGCAGGCCGAAGGTGTACGAGACCACCGGGACCGGGTCCGCCAGCAGCACGGCGAGCTTGGCCTCCCAGTCGTCCCGGTCCGGCCCGATCTCCTCGGGCAGCGCCACGCCCCACCGCTCGGCCTCGGGCCGCAGCCGCTCCCGGTAGGCGGCGACGGCCGCCGGATCGCCGGGCGGGGCCGGGACGAACAGGTTCACGCCGAACGGCCCACCGGTCAACTCCCTGACCAGCGCGACCTGTTCGGCCATCGCGGCGGCGCTCCGGTACCCGGCGGCGAGGAACCCCAGCCCGCCGGCCCGGTTCACCGCCGCCACCAGCTCCGGGGTGGACGCCCCGCCCGCCATCGGCGCGCCGATCACCGGCACGGAAAGTTCATCGAGACGGACGGCCATCGGGGTCCTCCACTCCGGGATACGGTTCGAACCCGGCCCACCCTACGCTCAGCGGATCAGCCCCCGCCCGCGCGCCGCCCGCACCGCCGCCGTCCGCGAGTCCACCGCCAACTTGGTGTAGACGTGCACCAGATGGGACTTCACCGTGGCCTGGCTCAGGTGCAGTCGCTGGCTGATCTGCTGGTTGGTCAGCCCGTCCGCGACCAGCCCCAGCACCTCGGTCTCCCGCGCGCTGAGCGCCGCCGACGGCGTCCGCATCCGTTCCAGCAGCCGGTCGGCGACGCTCGGCGCCAGCGCCGAGCGGCCCGCGGCGGCCGCCCGGACGGCTTGGGCCAGTTCCTCCGGCGGGGCGTCCTTGAGCAGGTAGCCGGTGGCGCCGGCCTCCAGCGCGGGCAGGGTGTCGGCGTCGGTTTCGTAGGTGGTGACGACGAGGACCCGGGGCGCGCCCGGCCGGGCGGTGATCGCGGCGGTCGCCTGGGCGCCGTTCATGGCCGAGCCGGGCCCGAACTGGAGGTCCATCAGCACCACGTCGACCCCGCCCGCCGCGGCCAGTTCGACGGCCCGTTCGGCGGTCGCGGCCTCGGCGACGATGGTGAAGTCCGGCTCGCCCTCCAGGACGGCCCGCAACCCGGCCCGCACCACCGGGTGGTCGTCCGCCAGCAGCAGCCGGATCACCGTGCCGCGCCCGCGCCCGCCGTCACTGCGCTCGTTCACGGTCCGCTCTCCCTCGTTCCGCCCGTTCACGCCCCGCCCTCCGTCACCGGCAGCTGCACCGCGAGCGCCGTGCCCCCGCCGGGCGCCGACTCCACCGTGAAGGTGCCGCCGAGCGCCCGCGCCCGGGCCCGCATCGACGGCAGCCCGAACCCGCCGTCCCCTCCGCTGCGCCCGGCGACCGCCACCGGGTCGAATCCGGCCCCGTCGTCGAACACGTCCAGCGCCACCTCGCCCTCCATGTAGCTGAGCGTCACCTCGGCGTGCGAGGCGTGCGCGTGCCGGACGGTGTTGCCGAGCGCGGACTGCGCGATCCGCAGCAGCGCGACCTCCTGCGGCACCGGCAGCCGTACCGGGTCCCCGGAGACGTGCAGTTTCACCGGCAGGCCGCTGTGCGCCGCCGTGGTGGCGCACAGCCGTTCCAGCGCGACCGGCAGCGGGTCGCCGTCGAGCGCGGGCGGGGTGAGCGCGCGGACGAACCGCCGGGCCTCGTCCAGGTTGTCCTGGGCGGCCTGCCGGGCCTGCTCGACGTACCCGGAGGCGGCCTCGGTGCGTTCCGGCAGGGCCCGCTGGGCGGCCCGCAGCAGCAGCTGGATGGAGCTGAGGCTCTGCGCGAGGGTGTCGTGGATCTCCCGGGCGAGGCGCTCGCGTTCGGCGAGCACCCCGGCGGTGTGGTGGGCGGCCGCGGCGTCGGCGCGGGCGGCGGTGAGTTCGTCGATCAGCCGGCGGCGCTCCTCGCTCTCCCGGTACAGCGCCTGGTAGCCGAGCACGGTGGCGGTGGCGACGGCCGCGCCGAGCGCGGGTCCGATCGCGGCGGGCAGGCTGAAGGTGTGCTGGTGCCAGGACCAGGCGGCGATGGCGGTGGCGGCGGTCAGCCCGACGGCGGTGAGGCCGCCGCGCCGCCCGAGCAGGTGCAGTTCCAGGAAGTACAGCGGGAACGCCAGCCACACCCCGTCCTGGGTGGCGATCAGCACGCCCACCCAGGTGACGCCGAGCAGTGCCAGCCACAGCGCGGCGGCCCGGCGCGAGCGGCGGACGGCGGCCAGCCGGGGGCCCACGGCGTACACGGCGGCCATCGCGGTGGCCGCGGCGGCGACGGGCAGCGGGTCGCCGTCCCGGCCGACGGCGGCGCGGGCGACGGCCAGGGCGAGCAGGCCCGCCACGAGCAGGTGCAGGCAGACCTGGAGGACGCGGGCGACGGGGGTGGTGCGGGATCGTTCGGTCGCCATCCGTCCAGCCTAGGTTCCGGATCGGGCCCCGGCATCAATCAAAAGGTTGAACTCCGCTTCTGCCCTTTGATGCCGAGGATGCAATCCGCGGTGCGATGCCCGCGGGGCCCCTTCTCCGGGACGGTGGAAGCGTCGGAAACACTCGTTCAGCAGGAAGGCCCACCGTGTTCGTCGCCTGGAGGGATCTGGGGTTCGCCAAGGGGCGGTTCGCCCTGATGGGGACCGTCATCGTGCTGATCACCGTACTGGTCGGTCTGCTGTCCGGACTGACCGCCGGACTCGGCCGGCAGAACATCTCCGCGATCACCGGCCTGCCCGCCGACCACCTGGTGTTCGGTGAGCCCGCCGACGGGCAGAAGCTGTCCTTCACCGATTCCCAGGTCACCCCCGAGCAGTGGCAGGCCTGGGCGGCCGAGCCGGGCGTCACCTCCGCCCAGCCGCTGGGCATCACCACCACCAAGGCCGCCGCCGGCACCCGCACCACGGCGCTGTCCGCCTTCGGCGTCCCGGACGGCTCCGCGCTGGCCCCGCAGGGCGCCCGGATCGCCCCCGGCCAGGCCGTCCTGTCGAAGACCGCCGCCAAGAACCTGGGCGACCTCGCCCCCGGCGCCGACCTCACCCTGGCCGGCCACCGCCTCCGGGTCGCGGCCGTCGACGGCGACGCCGCGTACAGCCACACCCCGGTGATCTGGACCAGCCTCACCGACTGGCAGCAGGCCGTCCCCGGCGGCGCCGGCCACGCGACCGTCATCGCGCTCACCACCGCCAAGGGCGCCGACCTGCACGGCGCCGACGCCCGCCACGGCACCGAGACCCTCACCCGCGACGACGCCCTCGCCGCGATCGGCTCCTACACCTCCGAGAACGGCTCGCTCCAGCTGATGCGCGGCTTCCTGTTCGCCATCTCGGCCCTGGTGATCGGCGCCTTCTTCACCGTCTGGACGATCCAGCGCAGCGGCGACGTCGCGGTGCTCAAGGCCCTCGGCGCCTCCACCCGCTACCTGCTGCGCGACGCCCTCGGCCAGGCCGTCCTGCTGCTGGTGCTCGGCACCGCCGCCGGCACCGCGCTCGCCCTGGGCGCCGGCGCGCTGATCGGCTCCGCCGTCCCCTTCGTCCTCGACGCCCCGACCCTGCTGCTGCCCGCCGCCGTCATGATCGCGCTCGGCGCGGTCGGCGCCGCCCTGTCCATCCGCCGGATCACCTCCGTCGACCCGCTGACCGCCCTGGGGAGTGCCCGATGAGCCTGACCCTCGACCGCATCACCCTCACCTACCCGGACGGCGACGGCCGGCTCACGGCGCTGGACGACGTGTCGCTGACCGTCCCCAAGGGCTCGATCACGGCCGTCGTCGGCCCGTCCGGCTCCGGCAAGTCCAGCCTGCTGGCGGTCGCCGCCACCCTGATCACCCCGGACTCCGGCCAGGTCGTGGTGGACGGCACCGACACCACCGGCCTCGGCCGCGCCGAACTGACCGCGCTGCGCCGCACCCGGATCGGCATCGTCTTCCAGCAGGCCAACCTGCTGCCCTCACTCACCGCCGTCGAACAGCTCCAGGTGATGGCCCACCTGGACGGCCGCTCCCCGCGCACCGCCCTCCCCCGGGCCCTGGACCTGCTGGGCGCCGTCGGCCTGCGCGACCAGGCCGCCCGCCGCCCGCACCAGCTCTCCGGCGGTCAGCGCCAGCGCGTCAACATCGCCCGCGCGCTGATGAACGACCCCACCGTCCTGCTGATCGACGAACCCACCAGCGCCCTCGACCACGAACGCGGCGCCGCCGTCCTCGACCTCATCACCGACCTCACCCACCGCCGCGCCACCGCCACCGTCCTGGTCACCCACGACCGCACCCACCTGACGGCCGTCGACCAGATCGCCGAAGTCCACGACGGCCGCCTGACAGTGCCGGCAGCGGCCTGAACTACTTCAGCGGTCCGAGCACGTCGTCCACCGACAGCGTCACCGACGCCCCGATCGACTCCGGCAGGGTGAACGACTGCCCCGGGTGGTGGACGGCGTGCACGCGGTACTCGCCCTCCTGTGGGTCAGTGAGCACCATGACCCGCTGGTTCGTCCGGTCCACGATCACGTAGACGGCTACTCCAGCGGCGGCATAGACGAAGGGCTTCCGTTTCAGGTCGTCGCTGATGTTGGACGACGTGACCTCCAACACCAGCCGGAAGACCGCCGGGTCGTAACAGTTGTACTCGATCAAGTGGTCATCGATGTCGGCGTCGACGATCGCCAGGTCGGGAACGGCGTAGTCCGACGGCCCATCCGGCAGCCAGATGCCAACGCCCTGAATGACGTCGACCTCATCCCCGTCGAGGCCGGCGGCGAACAGCACACGCATGAGGCGACTCAGCGACTTGCCGTGTGAAGCATTCGGCGGCGGCGTCACGGTGATCTGGCTCCCGACGATCTCGACCCGGTGCCCGGCGAACTGGTTGGAGATCAGCTCGGCGACTTCGAGCAGCGTCGGCTGCTCGATGGGCTCTTCCACTGCTGCGGCGGACATGGATTTCCTCCTGGCTGCCGATGTCGAGAACATCATCGTAGGGCGCGAACGCATTCCGCCGCCCGATCCCCAGTCTTCACCCGAACGGGCGGTTTAGCCCCGGTTAGCCCCGGTTGGCCCTACCGCGCCCGCAGCTTCAGCGCCGGGCGGGCCTCCTCCGCCGCCTCGTCCTGCCCCGCCCACAGCGAGCGGACGTGGCTGAGGTGGCGGGTCATGCAGGCCTCGGCCGCCTCGGCGTCGCCGGCCAGCATGAGGTCGAGCAGTTCCAGGTGCTCCTCCGCCGAGGAGGTCAGCTCGCCGCGCTCGTCGAGCCGGTTGAGGCCGTACAGCCGCGAGCGCTTCCGCAGGTCGCTGACGACGTCGACCAGCCGGGCGTTGCCGGCCAGCCCCAGCAGGTCCAGGTGGAACTGCCGGTCGGCCTCCAGGTACCCGATGAGGTCGTGCTTGCGCGCGGCCGCGACGATCTCCTCGGCCTGCGGGCGCAGCCGCTCCAGCTGCTCCTTGGTCGCCGTGCGCGTCACCCGGCCGACGGTGGGGACCTCGATCAGGGCACGGATCTCGGTGTAGTCGTCGAGGTCACGCTCGGTGAGCTCGGTGACCCGGAAGCCCTTGTTGCGGACGGCCTCGACGAGGCCTTCGCGGGCGAGGTCGAGCATGGCCTCGCGGACAGGGGTGGCGGAGACGCCGAAGTCGGCGGCGAGCGCGGGTGCGGAGTAGACGACGCCGGGGCGCAGTTCGCCGGAGATCAGGGCCGCCCGGAGCGCGTGGGCGACCTGGTCGCGAAGCCGCTCCTGTACGGAGATCAGGGTGCGGGGTTTGAGGTCGGCCATGGTGTTCCTCCGGGTGGGTGCAGAACACCAGCGTACAATGTCACGTTACGTTGAGTGCGCAACATTTCGTGATTCGGACACCTGCCCTCCGGCCGCGCCGACCCTGGCAGCCGGGAGCGCCCGGCACCTACCCCTGCCGGTACACCTCCGCCGCGACCGCCAGGTCCTCCCACGCCATGCCGACGCTCTTGAAGAACCGCGGCCGTCCCGCCGGCACCAGCGCGTCGCCGCGCACCAGCTCGGCCAGGTTCCACAGCTGCCGGCCGGCCACCCCCGCCATGATCAGGTCGCCGGCCTCGCGCGCCGCCACCGTCCGCGCCTCCACGTACAGCTCGGCCCGCTCGACCAGCACCTCGTCCACCTCCCGCGCGTCGGGCTCGTGCGAGCCGACGGCCGCGACGGCGGCGTGCTCGGGCACCAGGGCGCCGTCGAACAGCGGCGTGCGCGCGGTGGTGCAGCAGACCACCAGGTCCGCTTCGGCGACGGCCTCCGGCCCGCCGACCCCGGCCGCCAGCCCGAGCCCGCGCCCGTACGCGGCGAGGGCCCCGGCCCGTCCGGCGTCCCGCGCCACCACGGTGAGCCTGGTCAGCGGCCGGACGGCCAGCAGCGCGTCCAGGTGCCCGTACGCCTGCGGCCCGGAGCCGAACAGCACCAGGTGTTCGGCGTCCGGCGCGGCCAGCCGGCGCAGCGCGACGGCGGTGACGGCGGGTGTGCGCAGCGTGGTGAGCGCGGCGCCGTCGAGCAGGGCGAGCGGTTGCAGGGTGGGCCCGTCGAGCAGCAGGTAGCTGCCGGTGATCCGGGGCAGCCCCCGGCCGGGGTTGGCGGGCGCGACCCCGGCGATCTTCACCCCGGCGTACGGGCCGGCGGCGGCCGGCATCATCAGCAGTTCGCCGGCCGGGACGGGGACGGCCGAGCGGGCCGGTGCCGGCTCCGGGTCGAACCCGTCGAGCAGCACCCGCTCGATCGCCGCCACCGCGGCCGCGGGCCCGACCCCACCAACGCCCGGCACGGCGTACTGGAGCGGCTCAGCCGCCGTACCGGGCGGCACAAGAGGCGGCACATGAGACGACGCATGAGGCGGCGCAGCAGGGTCCGCAGGCGGATTCGCAGGAGCGGTCACAGCAGGAACCCCGCCCCCAGGTCGTCGTCCGGTTCCAGGACGAACGCGTGCTCGCCGGTGCGGTGGGCGCTGCCGGTCACCTCGGTGACGACGCCGCCGTCCAGCGGGTCGCCGCCGGGCAGGACGCGGCCGGTGAAGACCGTCCCGATGACGGACTCGTGCCGCAGTTCCTCCCCCGGCGCGAGCCGGCCCTCGGCGGCGAGGACGGCGAGCCGGGCGGAGGTCCCGGAGCCGCAGGGCGAGCGGTCGATCTGCCCGTCCGCGAAGACGGTGACGTTCCGTTGGTTCAACACGCCGTCCTCCGAGACGAATTCGTCGAACAGGATGACCCCGTACACGCCCGACAGCAGCGGGTCGCTCGGGTGCGCCACCGCCGCCGCGCCGGCCAGCAGCTCCCTGATCTCCCGCCCGGCGGCGGTGAGTTCGGGCAGCTGCGCGGGCTCGACCGCGAGGCCGAGGGCGGCCGCCGGCACCGAGGCGTAGCAGGCGCCCGCGTGCGCCACCGCGACCTCCACGGTGCCCCGCGAAGTGGCCAGCGGCAACTTCAGGGCGGCGACCCGGGTGGGCACGTTGCGGAAGGTGACGCCGGTGGTCCGCCCGCCGGCCCGGTGCACCAGCGCGGTGACCCGGCCGGACGGCACGTCGATCCGCACCCGGGCCACGCCGTCGGCGGGGGCCGCGACCCGCCCGGAGTCCACCGCCCAGGCGCCGAGCGCGATGGTGCCGTGCCCGCAGGCCGTCGAGTAACCGTCCTTGTGCCAGAACAGCACCCCGAAGTGCGCCTCGTCGTCGTCCGGCGGCACCAGGAACCCGCCGTACATCCCGGCGTGGCCGCGCGGTTCGCGGCTGAGCAGCTGCCGCGCGTCGTCCAGCGCGCTCGGCCGGGGTGCGGTCGCGCTGCCGCCGGCGCCGAGTGCGATGGCCCGCCGTTCGGCGACGCTGTCGCCGGGGATCGCGGGCACGCCGTCCAGCACGATCCGGAACGGCTCACCGGCCGCGTGGTAGTCGATGGTGCGGACGAGCATCAGGCGCCCCCGCCCGGCAGCAGGCTGACCGTGCGGCTGACGGTGTAGAAGTCCAGCGCCGCCTGGCCCTGTTCGCGCTCGCCGTGGGCGGCGCCCTTGGCGCCGCCGAACGGCAGGTGGAAGTCGACGCCGCTGGACGGCGCGTTGACCCGGATCATGCCCGCGTCCAGCCGGTCGGCGGCGGCGAGCGCCACGTCCAGGCTGCGGGTGTGCACGGAGGTGGAGAGGCTGTGCGGGGTGTCGTTGGCGAGCGCGATCGCCTCGTCGAGGTCGGCGGCGGCGTGCAGCAGCGCGATCGGTCCGAAGAACTCCTCGCGGGCCAGGGGGTGTTCGGCCGGCACGTCGGTGAGCAGGGCCGGTTCGAGGTACCAGCCGTCCCGCTCGGGTGCCCGGCCGCCGGTGAGCAGGGTGGCCCCGGCGGCGACGGCCGAGTCGACGGCGGCCGTCAGCCGGTCCCGGGCGGCGGCGTTGATGACCGGCCCGCAGGCCGTGTCGTCGACCAGTTCCAGCGCCTTGACCAGGGCGTCGCGCAGCGGCTCGTACGCGGCGCCGACCGCGATCACCCGGCTGGTGGCGGTGCACTTCTGCCCCGCGTACCCGGCGATGGCAGCGGCGAGGTGGGCGGCGGCCTGCGCGAGGTCGGCGTCCGGCAGCACCAGCGCGGCGTTCAGCCCGCCGAGTTCGGCCTGCACCGGGACGCCGCGCTCGGTGGCGGCCCGCACCACGGCCCGGCCGACGCCGGTCGAGCCGGTGAAGGAGACCACGTCGGCCGTGTCGACCAGCGCCGCGCCCTCCTCGGCGCCGCCCGGCAGCACGGTGAACACGTCCTCCGGCAGCCCGGCCCCGGCGGCCAGTTCGGCCAGCCGCAGCGCGCAGGCGGTCGCCTCGGGCGCCGGCTTGAGCACCGCGGTGTTGCCGACCGCCAGCGCCGGCGCGGCCTTCCAGGTGGGGATCGCCAGCGGGAAGTTCCACGGCGCGATCAGCCCGGCGACGCCGTACGGGCGGCGCCGGGTGAGCAGCAGCCCGGGCCCGGCGGCGGTCTCGTGCACCGCCCCGGACGGCGCGAACGGCGCCTGCGCGTAGTAGCGCCAGATCGCCGCGGTGCGGGCGACTTCGCCGCGTGCCTCGGCGAGCGGCTTGCCGACCTCGCGCACGATCAGCCCGGCCAGTTCGTCCGCGTGCGCCTCGACCGCTTCGGCGATCCGGCCGAGCGCCGCCGACCGGGCGCCCGCGCCGGCCGCGAGCCAGCCGGGCTGGGCGGCCCGGGCCCGGGCGACGGCGGCCCGGACGGCTTCGGCGCCGGGTTCCTCGACGGCGACGACGAGGTCCGCGGGGTCGGCGGGGTTGTACGAGGTGATGGTCACGACCAGCAGCCCTTCGAAGGTGGTTCAGCGGACGTCTGAGCGGGCCCCTCCCCCGAGGCCGGCTCCTCTTTCAAACGGCTTCAGACAGCTTCAAACCGCTTCAGACAGCTCTACAGCAGGAACCCGGCCGGGAACGGGTCACGCGGGTCGAGGAAGTACTGGGCGGTGCCGGTGACCCAGGCCCGCCCGGTGACGGTGGGCACCACGGCGGGCCGCCCGGCCACCTCGGTCTCCTCGACCAGGCGCCCGATGAAGGTCGTCCCGATGAAGGAGTCGTTGCGGAAGTCGCGCCCCAGCGGCAGTTCGCCGCGCGCGTGCAGCTGTGCCATCCGGGCCGAGGTGCCAGTGCCGCAGGGCGAGCGGTCGAACCAGCCGGGGTGGATGGCCATCGCGTGCCGGGAGTGTTCGGCGGTGGAGCCGGGGGCGAGCAGCTGGACGTGGTGGCAGCCGTGGATGGACGGGTCCTCCGGGTGCACCGGGCGGTCGGGGCTCGCGTTGATGGCGGCCATCAGGGCCAGTCCGGCCTCCAGGATGTCCTGCTTGCGCTCGCGCTCGAAGGGCAGCCCGAACTCGGCGAGCGGCAGGATGGCGTAGAAGTTGCCGCCGTACGCCAGGTCGTAGCCGATCGTGCCGTACCCGGGCACCTCGATCTTGGCGTCCAGCGCGGCCGAGTAGGACGGCACGTTGCGGATGGTCACCGCGGTGGCGGCGCCGTCCTCGACCCGCACCTCGGCGATCACCAGTCCGGCGGGCGTGTCCAGCCGCACCGTGGTGACCGGCTCGACCACCGGCACCATGCCGGTCTCGACCAGCACGGTGGCGACGCCGATGGTGCCGTGGCCGCACATCGGCAGCAGGCCGGAGACCTCGATGTAGAGCACGCCGAAGTCGGCGTCGGGCCGGGTCGGCGGCTGGAGGATGGCGCCGCTCATCGCGGCGTGGCCGCGCGGCTCGTACATCAGCAGGGTGCGGAAGTGGTCCAGGTGCTGCTGGAAGTGCACCCGGCGCTCGGCCATGGTGGCGCCGGGGATGACGCCGAAGCCGCCGGTGATGACCCGGGTCGGCATGCCCTCGGTGTGCGAGTCGACGGCGTGGAACACGTGACGGCTGCGCATGGCTCTGACGACTCCCGTCGGAGTGGGCGTACGGAGGTGGTGACCGTACGCCGGATCGGGTGGGTGGGGCCGGGCCGGCTGCCCCCTCAGCCGGCCCTGGTGACGAGGTCTCCCGGTTAGGCCAGGCCCTCGGCCAGCGCCTTCTCGGTGGCCGCGCGGACGGCCGCCTCGATGTCCGGGGTCAGCGGCTGGCGCGGCGGGCGGACGGGGCCGCCGGGGCGCCCGGCGATGTCCATGGACAGCTTGATGGCCTGGACGAACTCGGTCTTGGAGTCCCAGCGCAGCAGCGAGTGCAGCGACTTGTACAGCGGCAGCGCGGTGTCCAGCTCGTGCGCCACGGCGGCCCGGTACAGCGCGACACTGGCCTCCGGCAGGGCGTTCGGGTAGCCGGCGATCCAGCCGACCGCGCCGGCCAGCGCCAGCTCCAGCAGCACGTCGTCGGCGCCGATCAGCAGGTCCAGCCCGGGGGCCAGTTCGGCGATCTCGTAGGCCCGGCGGACGTCGCCGCTGAACTCCTTGACCGCGACGATCGAGCCCTCGCCGTGCAGTTGGGCGAGCAGCGCGGGGACGAGGTCGACCTTGGTGTCGATCGGGTTGTTGTACGCGACGACGGGCAGTCCGGCCTTGGCCACGTCGGCGTAGTGCGCCCGGACGGACGCGTGGTCGGCCCGGAAGGCGTTCGGCGGCAGCAGGAGCACGGAGCCGGCGCCGGCCTCGGCGGCCTGCTCGGCCCAGCGGCGGGACTCGGCGCTGCCGTAGGCGGCCACGCCGGGCATCACCCGGGAGCCGTCGCCGGCCGCCTCGACGGCCACCTCGACGACGCGGGCGCGCTCCTCGGCGGTGAGCGTCTGGTACTCGCCCAGCGAGCCGTTGGGGACGACGCCGTCGCAGCCGGACTCGATCAGCCAGCGGACGTGCTCGGCGTACGCGTCGTAGTCGACGGAGAGGTCCGGGCGCAGCGGGATCGTGGTGGCGACCATGATGCCGCGCCAGGGCCGGGCGGTGTCGTGTGGGGTGTTGGACACGATGAGCTCCTTGGTGAGGTGTGACATTTTATTAGAGGAGACGGGCCGGAGACAAGAGTCCCCGGCCCGCAACATGCCCTAAGGCGTGTCGCCGGCCTCGCCGAACGACCCGGACGACCCGGACGACCCGGACGACCCGGCTGGCCCGGCCGCCAGCTGCGACAGCGGCACCGGGCAGGCCAGCGGCCGCCGGTCCGGCCCCGGCTCACCCGAGCCGGCCAGGCAGGCCACGGCCGGACCGCACATCCGGCCCTGGCACCAGCCCATCCCGGCCCGGGTGAGCAGCTTGACGGTGCGCGGATCGCCCGCGCCCAGCTCGTCCACGGCCTCCCGGATCGCCGAGACCGGCACCTCCTCGCACCGGCAGACGTCGGTGTCCGGGCGCAGCCAGCCGGTCCAGCCGGGGCCGGGCCGGTGGGCCGCGGCCATCAGGTCGGCGAAGTTCCGCAGCCGGGCCCGGCGGCGCAGCAGTGCGGGCTTCGGCAGCCGGTCGGCCACGGCGTGCGCGGCCAGTTCGCCCTCCACGATCGCGAGGTCCGCGCCGCCGACGCCGTTGGTCTCCCCCGCCGACCAGAGGCCGGGCACGGTGGTGCGCAGCCGGGCGTCGACCTGGAGCCCGGCCGCGCCGTCCGGGGCGGTCCTGGTGGCCGCGCCCAGTTCGGTGGCCAGGTCGATCTGCGGCAGCAGCCCGTGGCCCACGGCGACGGCGTCGCAGGCGATCCGGCGTTCGGTGCCGGGCACCGGCCGCCAGTCGGCGTCCAGCCGGGCCACCGTGACGGCGGTGACCCGCTCGGTCCCGTGCGCCTCGACGACGGCACTGCGCGGGCGCAGCCGCACGCCGTGCCGCAGCAGCGTGCTCCCGTGGCCGGCGCCCTCGACGAGCTTGGCGGGGACGGCCGCCAAGGCGCCGGGGCGCCGGGCGTAGCCGAGGTAGTCGGTGGCCTCGACGACCGCGGGCACCTCGGCCCCGGCGGTGACCAGCGAGGACGCCGCCGCGAGCAGCAGCGGCCCGCTGCCGGCCACCACGATCCGCCGTCCGGGCAGCACCAGCCCGGCCTTGAGCATCGCCTGTGCGCCGCCCGCGGTGACCACCCCGGGCAGGGTCCAGCCGGGGAAGGGCAGCTGGCGCTCGTACGCACCGGTGGCGAGCAGCACGGACGCGGCCGGGACGGTGGCCCGGTCGGTGGCCTCCGGTCCGCGCGTGACGTGCACGGCGAAGCCGTCGCCGGTCCGCTCCAGCGCCCACACCTGGTGGCCGCCGAGGAAGCGGACCCGCCCGGCCCGCTCGTGCGCGGCGAGCCGGTCGGCCAGTCCGGTGTAGACGGACCAGCCGTGGTGGAGCCGGTCCGGGCGGGCGGCGCCGAGGCCGGGCGCGGGGTGCCGGTAGTACTGCCCGCCGGTGCTGCGGCCGGCGTCCAGCAGGACGCAGCGCAGCCCGAGGTCGGCGGCGGTCACGGCGGCCGCGAGCCCGGCCGGGCCGGCGCCGATCACCGCGAGGTCGGGGCGTCGGGCCGCTTCGGCGGCGGTCCGGTCAGACGGCGAGGTCGGCACGGCCGTTGCCCTCCTGGGTGGTGACGGTGGTGCCGGGTTCGGCGGGGAGCAGGCAGGTGCGCTGGTTGGGGCGGCCGTCGACGGTGGCCAGGCAGTCGAAGCAGGCGCCGATGCCGCAGAACACCCCGCGCGGCCGGCCGCCGACCCGGGTGGTGCGCCAGGCGAGCACACCGTCGGCCCAGAGCGCGGCGGCGATCGACTGTCCGGGCAGGGCCGGGACGGGTCGGCCGTCGAACTCGATGTGGTGGGCGGGGCCGGGTTCGGCCCGGACCAGGTCGGCGGGGGTGCGGCGCATCGGCGGCTTCTCCGTTCCGGGGTTGGTCGACGAACGAGGGCGATCGACAGAGCGAGGCAGTCGGCAGGCAGACAGCAGTCCCGGGCTCAGGCCCCGGCGTCCGCCGGGAAGCGGTCCGGGCGGAACGGCGCGAGGTCCAGTTCCGGCTGCTTGCCGGTCAGCTGCTCGCTGATCAGCAGGCCGGTCGCCGGGGCCAGCCCGATGCCGGCGCCCTCGTGCCCGCAGGCGTGGTAGAGCCCGGGCGCCCTGGGGTCCTCGCCGATGGCTGGCAGGTGGTCCGGCAGGTACGGGCGGAAGCCCCGGTAGGTGCGCATCACGGTGACGTCCGCGAGCACCGGGAAGAGCGCCGCGGCCTGGGCGGCGAGCCGCCGCAGCACCTCCTGGGAGAGGGTGCGGTCGAAGCCGACCCGTTCGCGGCTGGCGCCGATCAGCACGGGCCCGCCGGGGGTGCCCTCGACCACGGCGGAGGTCTGCAGCCCGGCCGAGCCGCTGGCGACGTCGGCGACGTAGTCAGCGGCGTAGACCTTGTGCCGGACGATCCGCGGCAGCGGCTCGGTGACCAGGACGAAGCCGCGGCGGGGCATCACCGGCAGGTGCACCCCGGCCAGCCGGGCCAGTTCGCCGCCCCAGGTGCCGGTCGCGTTGACGACGGCGGGGGCGTCGAGGCGGCGGCGGTCGGTGCGCACTCCGCGCACGGCGCCGTCCGGCCCCCGGTGCACGGCGGTCACGGTCTCGCCGGTGATCAGCTCGGCGCCCATCCGGCGGGCCTCGCGCAGCAGGTGGGCGGCGGCGAGGGCGGGCTGGACCTGCGCGTCCTGCGGGTAGTGGAAGCCGCCGGCGAGGCCGGGGGCGAGGTGCGGCTCCAGCTCGTGCAGCCGCTCGGCGGGGACTTCCTCGGCGGTGACGCCGGCGGCGGCCTGGCCGACGGCGAAGGCCCGCAGGGCGTCCTGACCGGCCGGGGTGGAGGCGATCACCACGCCGCCCTTGGGCTCGTACTCGACGGCCGCGCCGAGGTGTTCGGCGAGGTCGTGCCAGAGCCGGGTGCTGAGCAGGGCGAGGTCGAGTTCGGGCCCGGGCTCCTTGTCGGAGACCAGCAGGTTGCCCTCGCCGGCGCCGGTGGTGCCGCCGGCCACCGGTCCGCGGTCGACGACGGCGACGGTGAGCCCGGCGCGGGCCGCGTAGTAGGCGCAGGCGGCGCCGACCACGCCGGCGCCGACCACGACGACATCCAGGGGAGGTCTCTGCGTCTTGAGCACGTCAGTAATATGTCACATGCCATCCATCGTGCCAAGACCACCCGCCGAATCCCGAACCGGGCCGGAGCAGCCAAAAGGCCGGGCTCACCGGGCCGGAGCAGCCAAAAGGCCCCGGCCCACCGCGTCGGGCGGCGGGCCGGGGCCTCAGGGTGCGCTACCGGCTCAGGTGATGTCGTCGATCTGCTCGTGACGGGCGGCCGGCACCGGGGCGCCCGCCGTCGGCGCGGCCGAGGCCTGGACCATCTCCGTACCGGCCACCGGCTGCACCGAGAGGTCCAGCTCCGAGGCCTCCTCGTCGCTCAGCCCGGCGTCGGGGTTGCGGCGCTCCTTGCGCCTGTCGTTGAAGATCGCGATGCCCACCGCGAGGAAGTAGAACGCCCAGATCGGCGCGGCCAGCGTGAGCATGCTCACCGGATCGGCGCTCGGGGTGGCGAAGGCGGCGAAGACCGTGATGCCCATGACCATGCCGCGCCACCAGCCGAGCAGCCGCTTGCCGGTGACCATGCCGACCATGTTCATCATCACCAGCAGCAGCGGGAACTCGAAGGCCAAGCCGAAGACCAGCACCATCCGGGTGGCGATGTCGAGGTAGTCCTCGGGCGGCAGGATCGGCGTGGTCTTGTCCGGGGTGAACGAGATCAGCACGTCGACGGTGGTCGGCAGCACCAGGATGGCGCAGCCCACACCGGCCAGGAAGAGCGGCGCCCCGCACAGCATGAAGATGACGGCGTACTTCTTCTCGTGCCGGTGCAGACCGGGTGCCACGAAGGCCCAGACCTGGTAGAGCCAGATCGGCACGGTCGCGACCACACCGGCCGTCAGCGACACCTTGAGCATCCAGGTGAAACCGGCGGTCAGACCGATGTTGGAGACCTGGGCGCACTTGCCCTTGAACTGGTTGGCGGTCTCCGCGGTGCAGCGCGGCAGCGGCTCCAGCAGGAAGTTCTCGATCTGCCTGTGGTAGAACGCCGCCACGATGGTGATCACCACGATCGCCAGGACCGACTTGACCACGCGGTTGCGCAGTTCCCGCAGGTGGTCGGTGAGGGCCATCCGCCCCTCAGGATCCTTGGACGCCTTCGACGCCTTGGAGAGCTTGCTCAACCCCGGTCCTCAACTCGTGCGTCGAGGCCCGCCGGTCGACGGGCCTCCGTGGTCGCGTTCGTCACGTGCGCCGCGCTCAGCGCGGGCGGTCGCCGTCGGCCGCGGACGGCCCGGCGGCGGGCTCGGCCACCGGGCGGGCGGTGCCCGAGGCGCCCGGAGCGGCCTGGATGGTCCTGGCCGCGGTCGTCGCCGAACCGCCGTCGACCCGGGGCGCCGGAGGCGGCGTCGCGGCGGCGTCCTCCTCGGCGCCGTCCGAGCGCATGGCCTTGGTCTCGCTCTTCAGGATCCGCATCGACTGCCCGAGCGAGCGAGCCAGGTCGGGCAGCCGCTTGGCGCCGAACAGCAGGACGGCGAAAATCACGACCACCACGATCGCGGTCATCGAGATGCGCATTGCGCGACCAACCTTCACTCATGGCGACCCGTCGGGCCCCCCGCCGCGGATGGTAACCGCTGCGGATGACGCCACGACGACGGCCGCCCGAACAGGACAGCGGCCCCGGTTCGCAGTTCAGGAGCCATCTGCAGGAGCCATCTGAGAGCGTAACCCGCCCCCGCCTCCCCGCAGCAGCCCCCGTACCACCGACGGCCCTCCTGTGCTACCGAACAGGCACCACCGAACGGGCGCTACCAAACGGGAACAACCGGACGGCCACCACCGGACGGCCTCACCCGGCGGACACCACCGGACGGGCACCACCGGACGGCCCTACCGCCCCGGTACGGCCTCCGCCAGCTCCCCCGCCGCCTCGGCCAGCGCCCGCGAGGCCGCGTCCACGCCCTTGGCCAGCGCCCGCACGTCCAGCCAGAGCCGGATCGCGAGCACCCCGAGGACCAGCAGGCCCGCGGTGGCGAGCAGGACGGCGGCGACGAGCATCCAGGACATGCGCCCCACCCTATCGGGCCCGGCCCCCCGGCCGGGTCCGCGGGAGAGCGCCCGCTACCCCTCGGCCGGGACGAGCCGCATGGTGCGGACCCCGGCCCCGACGAGCGCCGCGACGATCTTCTCCCCGGCCGGCTTGCGCACCGCCGCCCCGCAGAGCGGGCAGCCGAAGCTGTAGTGCGCCTGGGCCGGGGTGCGACCGAGGGTCAGCCGGAACTCCTCCGCCGGGAGCTCGACCTTCTCCCGGCACTCGGAGCAGTACACCTTGAATCTGGTCCCGGGCTCCACCGATCAGACCCGCCCCTCCCCGTCGGCAACGGTCTGCTCCCCGTACGCGGCCAGCGCCTCCAGGGCGGCCGCGCGGGCCTGCCCGGCCAGCTCGGGCGGCGAGACGATCCGGCCGTCCCGGCCCAGCCGCAGCGCCAGCGGGCGCAGCTGGGAGGGGTCGGCGCTGCGCAGGGTGATCCGCAGCCCGCCGTCGGGCAGTTCCTCGGCCCGGTCGTGGGTGTAGTACTCGGCCACCCAGCGCCCGCCGGAGGAGACCTCGACGACCACCTCGGGGTCGTCCGCGGACGGGTTGACCAGCCCGCCGCTCAGATCGCGCGGCTCGCGCCGGGGCGGGTCGGCGGGGACGTCCAGCACCCGGATCTCGGCGACCCGGTCCAGCCGGAACATCCGGTGGTCCTCGGAGGTGCGGCACCAGGCCTCGAGGTAGGTGTGACCCTCGGTGAGCAGCCGGATCGGGTCGACCTCGCGCTCGGTCATCCCGCCGCGCCCGTGCGAGTAGTAGCGCAGCCACAGGCGGCGCCCCTCGCTGAGCGCGCGGTCGATGTCGGCGAACACGTGGCCCTCCGCCTCGAAGGTCACGCCGACCCGGGCGCTGCCGGCGGCGCTCTCGCCCGCCGCGTTCTCGATCTTGACGACGGCCCGGGTGAGCGCCTCCCGGTCGCCGGCCCGCAGGCCGGGCAGCCCGGCCACCGCACGGGCGGCGACCAGCAGCGCGGTGGCCTCGTCGGCGGCGAGGCGCAGCGGCTGCGCCACGTCGTCGACGTTGTGCCACCAGATCCGCTCGCCGTCGGTGTCGATGTCGAGCAGGTCGCCGCCGCGGAAGCTGGTGCCGCACATCGGCAGCACGTTGAGGTCCCCGATCAGCTCGCGCTCGGAGATCCCGAACGCGCGGGCCACCTCGGCCACCTCGGCGCCGGGGCGCTCGCGCAGGTAGGTGACCAGCGACAGCATCCGCCGCGTCTGGTCGATCGCGTTGCTCACGCCTGAACCCCTCCGCTTCCATTCACCACGTCCAGACCGGCCACGGCCCGCAGCCGGTCGATCACGTCGGCCCGCAGCTCCTCGGGCCCGAGCACCAGCACGTCCGGCCCGAACTCGGCGAGGTCGGCGCCCAGCCCGTTGCCGTACGGGATCTCCAGCTCGTCCCAGCCGTCGTCCACCCGCGCGCTGCTCAGCGCCTTGGTGCGCAGCGGGAAGCCCGCTCCCCGGCGGACCCGGACGGTGGCGGTGGCGGTGGCGCCCTCGCCCGCGAACTTGGCGACGGTGGCGCGGACGTCGACGTGCTCGGGCACGGTGCCGAGGAAGGCGCCGGCCTTGGCCCGGACCTTGCCGGTGATCCGGCTGAGCCGGAACACCCGGGCGTCGCCGCGGTCGCGGTCCCACCCGGCCAGGTACCAGTGCCCGCGCCAGCACTCCAGCGCCCACGGCTCGACGGTGCGCAGCTCGCCGGCGGCGGCGCCGGCCTTGCGGTACTCGAAGCCGACCGGGCGGCGGTCCCGGGCGGCGGTGAGCAGCGGCTCGAACGCGGCCTCCCGGGCGGGGATGCGCGGCTCCAGGGCGGTCCGGCCCTCGGGCTCGGCGAACGGCACCCCGGCGGCGCGCAGCTTCTGCAGCGCGCCGCTGGCCGCGCCGGACATCTTGGCCTGCTGCCAGACCCGGGCGGCCAGGGTCAGCGCGGCCGCCTCCTCGGCGTCCAGCGCGATCTCGGGCAGCCGGTTGCGGTCGGCGCGGGCCAGGTAGCCGAGTTCGCCGTCCAGGGCGCTCTCGTCGACGTCGATCACCAGGCCGAGTTCGCGCAGGTCGTCCTTGTCCCGCTCGAACATCCGGTTGAAGGCGTCCTCGCTGCTGTTCTGCCAGGCCTCGCGGTACGCCTCGATGGATTCCCGCAGCTCCTTCTTGGAGAGCGGACGTCTGGTGTTCATCAGGCACAGGGCGAGATTCATCAGCCGCTCTGCCTTGGCGATCGCCATCGCTGACCCTTCCGGTGTGCCGCGCGTGCGCGGGGTGCGCGGGGTGCGCCCGCCGGGAGGTCGTCACCCGGCGGGACCGACCGTACCGGTAGCGGTACGCAGTGCAAAAGCCGCCTCCGGAGACGACCGTGGGCCGAACCCCGATCGGGGTTCGGCCCACGGTGTGGAACGACTCAGACGCCGATCAGGTCGACGACGAAGATCAGGGTCGAGCCCGCCGGGATGAGCGGGGTCGGCGACTGGTTGCCGTAGGCCAGGTGCGACGGGATGGTCAGCTCGCGGCGGCCGCCGACCTTCATGCCGGCGACACCGCGGTCCCAGCCCTTGATGACGCGGCCGGCGCCCAGCGGGAACGAGAACGGGGCGGTGCCCCGGTTCCAGCTGGAGTCGAACTCCTCACCGGTCTCGAAGGTCACGCCGACGTAGCGGACCTTGACGACCTGGCCCGACTTGGCCTCATCGCCGTCACCGACGACGATGTCGCGGATCTGCAGGTCCGCCGGGGCGTCGCCGATCGGGAAGTCGATCTCGGGCTTCTCGTTGAGGTTGACGCTCACAGTCCCTCTTCTCACGTTTCGCATTGCAGTCACGACCAAGCGGCGGGCGCCCGCACCCCCGGTCCGTTCCCGGACCACGGTACGGGCGCCCACCGCCCGGGGTGGTCCGGCCACGCGGCCGGACCTGAAGGTCACACGCACACCATTGTCACCCGAAAGTGGATCAGCCCTGACCGGCGTCCAGGATGTCCACCACGAAGACCAGCGGTGCGCCCGGCGGGATGTCGCCCTGGCCCTTGTCGCCGTACGCCAGCGCGGCCGGGATCACCAGTTCCACCCGGCTGCCGACGGTCTGGCCCACCAGCCCCTGGTCCCAGCCCTGGATGACCTGGCCACCGCCGACCGGGAAGGAGAACGCCTGGCCCTTGCTGAGCGAGGAGTCGAACATCTTGCCGTCCTTGAACAGCGCGCCGGTGTACTGGACGACGACCTTCTCGCCCTTCTCCACCGCCGGCCCGGTGCCCTTGATCAGGACGTGCGACTTCAGCTCGGTCGGGTCCTTCGCACCGGCCACCGGGGTGATCTCGGCCGGCTTCTTGCCGTTGTCCTTGACCTGCGGGAAGTCCGCGGGCGGCGGCGTGACGGTGCCGCTCACCACGGAGTCGGGCGCGTTGGCGTTGCGGATGTCGATCACGAAGACCAGGTCGTCCTTCGCCCCGATCGACATGTCGGCCTTGCCCTGGGAGCCGAACGCGGCGGCCGGCGGGGCCACCACGAGGACCCGGCTGCCGGCCTTCTTCCCGACCACGGCCTGGTCCAGCGCCGGGATCAGCGCGTCGGTGCCGGCCTGGAAGATCTGCGGCTTGCCGTTGTTGTCGTACGAGCTCGGGATGTCCTTGCCGGTGGTCCAGTCCTTGGCGGTGTAGTCCACCGAGGTCCAGGAGTTCTTGTCCACCTTGGGGCCGGTGCCCTCGGTCAGCACCTTCACCACGAAGGAGCCGTCGGAGGCCTCGCCCGGCACCTGGATCTCGGCCTTCTTGCCGAAGTCACCGGTGACGGTGGGCAGCACCTTGGCGCTGTCCTTGATCGGCGGCACCGGGTCGGCGGTCGGCGTGGGCGGCGCGCTCTTGGCGGCGTCCGGCTTGGCGGCGGTGTCCGACTTGCCGTCCTTGTTCACCAGGTACAGCGTCACGGCGCTGCCGGCCAGCAGCAAGGTCAGCACCGTGCCGAGGATCACGCCCAGCCGGCCCACCCCGGGCGGGTTCTCGTCGTACCCGGCCTCCGAGGTGTCGCCCCGACGCACGGTGGAGGCGAAGATCTGCGGGGTGTCGTCCGTCTTGGTCCCGCCCGAGGCCCGCGGCTGCTCGCCGGGCTGCGCCCAGCCGGCCTGCTGCTTCAGGATCGACGGCGGGACGACGATCGACTCGCCGTCCCCCGGGAGCGGGCCGCCGGGACGCGAGGCGGCCGGGTCACCCGCGGAGCTGTCGTTCGCCGCGGTGTCGGCCCCGCCCGGGCTCGGCGTCTTCTCAGTCATGACTCCCCATCCATCTCGCCACGAGGTCTTCCAGGTCTGCGACCGGCGTGCTGACTGCCGGTCTGCCGTCGCACCGTCCGCCCCGGACCTCGACGCCGGGCGGCGCCTGCCACAGTGCGAGGGCAGTATGACAGCTCAGGATGAGGGCGGACGCTTCGTTGTACGAGCGTCCGCCCAAGCGTACGGAATCCCCGGGGGGACTTCCTAGAGCGTGTCCGCCCTAAACCGCTTCCCTGGCTTCCCTAAACAGCTTCCAGGATGTCGATCACGAAGACCAGCGTCGAGTTGGGCGGCACCGAGCCCTGCGCCTGGTCCTTGTAGCCGAGCGCGGGCGGCACCACGAGCAGGATCCGGCTGCCGACGGTCTGGCCGACCAGCGCCTTGTCCCAGCCCTCGATCACGCTGCCGGTGCCGATCTGCACCGCCTGCGCGCCCCCGTGCGTCCAGGAGGAGTCGAACTGCTGGCCGTTGTTCCAGAGCACCCCGGTGTACTGCACCACCAGGGTCTGCCCGCTCTTGACCTGCTTGCCCTCGCCCTTGATCAGCACCGCCTGCTCCAGGTCGGTGGGCGCGGCCTGCCCGGCCGGCACGGTGATCGTCACCGGGGCCTTGCCGTTGTCCTTGACCTGCGGCATCGTCGCCGGCGGCGGGGTCATGGCCCCGGTCAGCGTGGAGTCCTGCGGCAGGCTCTCCATGATGTCCAGGACGAACACCACGGTGTCGCCCTTGCTGACGCCGAGCTGGGTGCTGCCCTGCTCGCCGAAGGCCGCCGCCGGTGGGGCGACCACCAGCAGCCGGCTGCCGACCTTCTTGCCGATCACGCTCTGGTCCAGCGCCGGCACGAGCTGTCCGCTGCCGGCCTGGTAGAGCTGAGGCTTCCCGTTCGGGTCGTACGAGCTGGGCAGGTCCTTGCCGGTGGTCCAGTCCTTCGCGGTGTAGTTGACCGTCACCCAGTCGCCCTTGTTGACCGTCGACCGCTCGCCCTCGGTGACGGTGTTCACCACGAACTGGCCGCCGGGCTGGCCCTCCGGGAGGGTGATGGTGGCCTTGCTGCCGAAACCGCCCTCCGAGAGCGTGGGCATCGGCGACGCCTCGCCGACCGGCGCGGGCACCGTCGGAGGCGCGCTCGCCGCGGACGGAGTCGCCGGGCCGGCCGCCTTGGGCGAACTGCTGCAGGCGACCGCCAGCAGCAGGGGCAGGGTGAGTAGCAAACCGGCGGTGCGGCGCACGGTGGTCCTAACTGTCGATCGAGGTCGGCTCTCCTGACTTCGACGGACAGCGTATGCCCGGACGGTGTCCGGCCCCGGTAGACACCACCGGGGCCGGACACCGCCTTGATCACAAACCTGGGGCCCCTGCGGGGGTCACATCCCGGCGATCAGCTTTTCCACCCGCTCGTCCACCGAGCGGAACGGGTCCTTGCAGAGCACCGTGCGCTGCGCCTGGTCGTTCAGCTTCAGGTGCACCCAGTCCACCGTGAAGTCCCGGCGCTGCTCCTGCGCCCGGCGGATGAAGTCCCCGCGCAGCCGGGCCCGGGTGGTCTGCGGCGGGATGGACTTGGCCTCGAAGGTCTTGAGGTCGGTGGTCACCCGCTTCGCCTGGCCCTTGCCCTGGAGCAGGTAGAACAGGCCGCGCCGGCGGTGGATGTCGTGGTACGCCAGGTCGATCTGGGCCACCCGAGGGTTGGACATGCTCATCTGGTGCTTCTCGCGGTAGCGCTCGATGAGCTTGTACTTCATGATCCAGTCGATCTCGGTGGCCACCTGGTCCAGGTTCTCGGTGCGGACGGCCTCCAGGGTCCGGCCCCACAGTTCGAGCACCTGGCCGATGGTGCCGGTGTTGATGCCCTTGCGGTCGGCGAACTCCAGCGCCTTGGTGTAGTACTCCTCCTGGATGTCCAGCGCGCTGGCCTCGCGCCCGTTGGCGAGCCGCACCTGGTGGGTGCCGGTGAGGTCGTGGCTGACCTCGCGGATCGCCCGGATCGGGTTCTCCAGGGTGAGGTCGCGCATCACCACGCCGGCCTCGATCAGCCGCAGCACCAGGTCGGTGGCGCCGACCTTGAGCAGCGTCGTGGTCTCCGACATGTTGGAGTCGCCGACGATCACGTGCAGTCGGCGGTAGCGCTCGGCGTCCGCGTGCGGCTCGTCGCGGGTGTTGATGATCGGGCGGGAGCGGGTGGTGGCGGAGCTGACGCCCTCCCAGATGTGCTCGGCGCGCTGGCTGACGCAGTAGACCGCGCCGCGCGGGGTCTGCAGCACCTTGCCGGCGCCGCAGATCAGCTGGCGGGTCACCAGGAAGGGGATCAGCACGTCGGCCAGCCGGGAGAACTCGCCGTGCCGGGCCACCAGGTAGTTCTCGTGGCAGCCGTAGGAGTTGCCGGCCGAGTCGGTGTTGTTCTTGAACAGGTAGACGTCCCCCGCGATGCCCTCCTCGTGCAGCCGCCGCTCGGCGTCGACCAGGAGCCCTTCGAGGATCCGCTCGCCCGCCTTGTCGTGCGTCACCAGCTCGGTCACGTCGTCACACTCGGGGGTGGCGTACTCGGGGTGGGAGCCGACGTCGAGGTACAGCCGGGCACCGTTGCGCAGGAAGACGTTGCTGCTGCGGCCCCAGGAGACGACCCGGCGGAACAAGTACCGCGCCACCTCGTCCGGCGACAGCCTGCGCTGCCCACGGAACGTGCAGGTCACGCCGTACTCGTTCTCCAGCCCGAAAATCCGGCGGTCCATGAGCACTCCATTCTGTGTCGGAGCTGTCCGAAACCGCCTCCACGACGACTGGGCCGCCGCAGGGGCACCGGAGTCCCGTACGGCCTCCTTCCGGCCGCCGTACGGGACTCCGCAGGCACTGCTACTCCGGCGCGGTGTCCGCCGGGTTGTCCTCGTCGTCCGACTCGGCGGACTGGTCGCCGTCGAGCAGCCGGGCGAGCTGGTTGCCCAGGATGCGCTTGAACTTGCGCTGCTGGAACCGCTGGCGGTCGAGGACGGCCACCTCCAGCTGCTCCGGGGTGAGGGCGCGCGGGCTGCCGCCGTTGGGGTCGCGGGCGAGCGAGTCCACGGCGGCCCGGACCACCTCGGTGAGGCCCATCCCGGCCTGGTGGCGCTGGCCCAGGTAGTTGCCGATCGAGTCGGCGTTGCCGCCGACCACGACGTAGTTCTTCTCGTCGACGATCGAGCCGTCCGGGGTGAGGCGGTAGATCTGGTCCTCGTCCGCGGTGCGGCCGACCTCGGCCACGATCAGCTCGACCTCGTAGGGCTTCTCGCCGACCGAGGAGAAGATGGTGCCGAGCGTCTGGGCGTAGACGTTGGCCAGGCCCCGGGCGGTGACGTCGGCCCGGTCGTAGGAGTAGCCGCGCAGGTCGGCGTAGCGGACGCCGCCGATGCGCAGGTTCTCGAACTCGTTGTAGCGGCCGACCGCCGCGAAGGCGATCTTGTCGTAGATCTCGGAGACCTTGTGAAGCGCTCTGGAGGTGTTCTCCGCGACGAAGACGATGCCGTCGGCGTAGGTGAGCACGACCACGCTGCGGCCGCGCGCGATGCCCTTGCGGGCGTACTCCGCGCGGTCCGCCATGGCCTGCTGGGGCGAGACGTAGAACGGTGTCGACACCGGCGGTCGTCCCTTTCCTGAGAGGTGATGGCTAGAGCAGCGGGGCCTGCGGGCCGTTGGGGTGCGAGCGGCGCTCGTCGGTGATCGCGACCGCGATCTCGGTGACCTCCGCGTCGGCGAGCCGGCGGAAGCCTTCCTCGGTGATCAGCGAGACGATCGGGAAGATCTTGCGGGCGAGGTCGGGGCCGCCGGTGGCGGAGTCGTCGTCGGCCGCGTCGTACAGCGCCTGGACGACCAGTGTGGCGGCCTGGTCGGCCGTCAGGCCGTCGCGGTAGAGCTTCTTCATCGAGCCGCGGGCGAAGACCGAGCCCGAGCCGGTGGCGGCGAAGCCGCGCTCCTCGGAACGCCCGCCGGTGACGTCGTAGTTGAAGATCCGGCCGCGGCCGAGGTCCAGGTCGTAGCCGGCGAACAGCGGGACGACTGCCAGGCCCTGCATCGCCATGCCCAGGTTGCCCCGGATCATGGCGGTGAGCCGGTTGGCCTTGCCCTCCAGCGAGAGCACCGCGCCCTCGATCTTCTCGTAGTGCTCCAGCTCCAGTTGGAACAGCCGGACCATCTCGATGGCGAGGCCGGCGGTGCCGGCGATGCCGACCGCGCTGTACTCGTCGGCCGGGAACACCTTCTCCATGTCGCGCTGGGCGATCACGTTGCCCATCGTCGCCCGGCGGTCACCGGCGATCACCACGCCGCCGTCGAACACCGCGGCCACGATGGTGGTCCCGTGCGGGGCCTCGATCACGGCCCCCGCGGGGAGCCCGCGGTGGCCGGGGATCAGCTCCGGCCGGTGCTCGGCGAGGAAGTCCACGAAGGAGGAGGACCCCGGGGTCAGGAAGGCAGCCGGTAGACGCCCGGTGCCACGAGTGTTGGCTTCCACACGATTCCTTCCAGGTAGCTTGAAGCTCGCGTTGCCCGCACCCTACCCGCCCGGAGATCACTGTCCACGCGCGCAGGGGGCCGGTGCCGGACGGCCGGGCGGCCCTTGCCGCCCGACCGCCCTCGACGGTCTCGACCGTGAATTCCCGAATACCGGGGACGGGCTATTGCCCGCCCTTCTGCACGAATCCGCGGACGAAATCCTCCGCATTCGACTCGAGGACCTCGTCGATTTCGTCCAGCACCGCGTCGACGTCGTCGCTCAGCTTTTCCTGGCGCTCCTTGAGGTCGTCGGAATTCTGGGTTTCCGCGGCCTGCTCCTCGACCTCCTCGGAGGAGCGGTTCGCCCGCTGCTGGCCGCCGCCGGTGTCCTTGCTCGCCATTTCCCTCACCCCGCTCGATTCTTCTGGCACGGTTTGGTCGTTGCTTGCTGCACCGACCCTATACACAAGGTGCGACTGCCGCTCCCGGTTTGCCGGTGGCGCTTCCTGTCCAACACCCGCTGCCACCCCGGATGATTCCCATTCGGCGGACGTTCACCCATGGTGATCGAAAAGTTACCCGCCGGAGAGGACCCGCAGCAGGTCCTCCGCGGTGCGACAGCGGTCCAGCAGTTCCTTGACGTGGTTGCGGGTGCCCCGCAGCGGCTCCAGCGTGGGCACCCGCTGCAACGAGTCCCGGCCCGGCAGGTCGAAGATCACCGAGTCCCAGGAGGCCGCGGCGACGTGGTCGGCGTACTGCTCGAGGCAGCGCCCGCGGAAGTACGCCCGGGTGTCCTCCGGGGGCTTGGAGACGGCCCGCTCGACCTCCGCCTCGGTCACCAGCCGCTCGAAGCGGCCGCGGGCCACCAGCCGGTTGTAGAGGCCCTTGTCGGGCCGTACGTCGCTGTACTGGAGGTCGACCAGGTGCAGCCGCGGGTTCTCCCACCCCAGGGCGTCCCGGCTGCGGTAGCCCTCCAGGATCTCCCGCTTGGCGATCCAGTCCAGTTGCCGGGAGAGCGACATCGGATCGCGCTCCAGCCGGCCGAGGACGTCCTCCCAGCGGGCCAGCACGTCCAGTGTCTGCTCGTCCGCGTCGGTGCCGAAGCGGTCCTCGACGTACTTGCGGGCCAGCTCGAAGTACTCCAGCTGGAGCTGGACGGCGGTGAGTTTGCGCCCGTTGCGCAGGGTGATCAGGTGCTTGAGCGTGGGGTCGTGGGAGACCCGGTGCAGGGTGCGCACCGGCTGGTCGACGGCGAGGTCGGAGGCGATGAAGGAGTCCTCGATCATCGACAGGACCAGTGAGGTGGTGCCCAGTTTGAGGTAGGTGGAGATCTCGGAGAGGTTGGCGTCCCCGATGATCACGTGCAGCCGGCGGTACTTCTCCGCGTCGGCGTGCGGTTCGTCCCGGGTGTTGATGATCGGGCGCTTGAGCGTGGTCTCCAGGCCGACCTCGACCTCGAAGTAGTCGGCCCGCTGGCTGATCTGGAAGCCGTGCGTCGAACCGTCCTGGCCGATGCCGACCCGGCCGGCGCCGGTGACCACCTGGCGGGAGACGAAGAACGGGGTGAGGTGGCGGACGATGTCGGCGAACGGCGTCGCCCGCTTCATCAGGTAGTTCTCGTGGGTACCGTAGGAGGCGCCCTTGTTGTCGGTGTTGTTCTTGTACAGGTGGATGTTCTGCCCGTTGGGCAGTTCCAGCGCGCGTTGCGCGGCGGCCGCCATGATCCGCTCGCCGGCCTTGTCCCAGAGCACGGCGTCGCGCGGGTTGGTGACCTCTGGCGAGCTGTACTCGGGGTGCGCGTGGTCCACGTAGAACCGGGCCCCGTTGGTGAGGATGACGTTGGCCAGGCCGATGTCCTCGTCGGTCAGCTGGCTGGCGTCCGCCACCTCGCGTGCCAGGTCGAAGCCCCGGGCGTCACGCAGCGGGTTCTCCTCCTCGAAGTCCCAGCGGGCCCGCCGCGCCCGGTGCATCGCCGCCGCGTACGCGTTGACGATCTGGGACGAGGTGAGCATGGCGTTGGCGTTGGGGTGCCCGGGCACGGAGATCCCGTACTCGGTCTCGATGCCCATCACGCGCCGTACGGTCATGCGGCCCTCCTTGCCCGGTGCGCCGCCCCCCACGGGCGGAGCACGCCGACGTACCGCTGAACAACACCGGCGCCGGCGTTCTGCCCGCGATCGGTGGGTCGAGCCTAGAACCCGGCACCGACGGGCGGACCCCGAGACGCGCCGTCCGGCTGCGGGGCCGCGAGGCGCCACAGCCGGACGGGGTGCGTGCTGTTCCGGGGACCGCCGGGCGGCCCGGTCTCACCGTGTGCTTACAGGTACTGCCCCGTGTTGGCGACAGTGTCGATCGAGCGGCCGGACTCGGCGCCCTGCTTGCCGGTGACCAGCGTGCGGATGAAGACGATCCGCTCGCCCTTCTTGCCGGAGATGCGGGCCCAGTCGTCCGGGTTGGTGGTGTTCGGGAGGTCCTCGTTCTCCTTGAACTCGTCCACGCAGGCGGCGAGCAGGTGGGAGACGCGCAGACCGCGCTGACCGTGGTCGAGGAAGTCCTTGATGGCCATCTTCTTCGCGCGGTCGACGATGTTCTGGATCATCGCGCCGGAGTTGAAGTCCTTGAAGTACAGGACCTCCTTGTCACCGTTGGCGTAGGTGACCTCCAGGAAGCGGTTCTCCTCGGTCTCGGAGTACATCCGCTCCACGACCGACTGGATCATCGCGGCCACCGTGGTGCCCAGGGAGCCGTCGTGCTCCTTGAGGTCGTCCGGGTGGAACGGCAGCGACTCCTTGAGGTACTTGGAGAAGATGTCCCTCGCGGCCTCGGCGTCCGGGCGCTCGATCTTGATCTTGACGTCCAGGCGGCCGGGCCGCAGGATCGCCGGGTCGATCATGTCCTCGCGGTTCGAGGCGCCGATGACGATGACGTTCTCCAGGCCCTCCACACCGTCGATCTCGGCGAGCAGCTGCGGGACGATGGTGTTCTCCACGTCCGAGCTGACGCCGGAACCGCGGGTGCGGAACAGCGACTCCATCTCGTCGAAGAAGACGATGACGGGCGTGCCCTCGCTCGCCTTCTCCCGGGCCCGCTGGAAGACCAGGCGGATCTGCCGCTCGGTCTCGCCCACGTACTTGTTGAGCAGTTCGGGGCCCTTGATGTTGAGGAAGTAGCTCTTCCCCTGGGGGCGTCCGGTGACCTCGGCGACCTTCTTGGCCAGCGAGTTGGCGACCGCCTTGGCGATCAGCGTCTTGCCGCAGCCGGGCGGGCCGTAGAGCAGCACGCCCTTGGGCGGGCGCAGCTCGTACTCCTTGAAGAGGTCGGCGTGCAGGTAGGGCAGCTCGACCGCGTCCCGGATCAGCTCGATCTGGTTGCTCAGTCCGCCGATCTGGCGGTAGTCGATGTCCGGGACCTCTTCGAGGACCAGCTCCTCGACCTCGGACTTCGGCACGACCTCGTACACGTAGCCGGAGCGGGGCTCCAGCAGCAGGGCGTCCCCCGCCCGGATGGTGAGCTCGCGCAGCGGTTCGGCGAGGCGCACCACCCGCTCCTCATCGGTGTGGCCGACGACCAGGGCGCGTTCGCCGTCCTCGAGGATCTCCTTGAGGGTGACGATCTCACCGATGCGCTCGAAGGCCATCGCGTCCACGATGTTGAGGGCCTCGTTGAGCATCACCTCCTGGCCGCGCCGCAGTTCGTCGAGGGCGACGTTGGGGCTGACGTTCACGCGGAGCTTGCGCCCCCCGGTGAAGATGTCGGCGGTGCCGTCCTCGTTGGCCTCGAGGAAGGTGCCGAACCCGGCCGGGGGCTGTGCCAGCCGGTCCACTTCCTCCTTGAGGGCCACGATCTGGTCGCGGGCCTCTCGCAGGGTGGAGGCGAGCCGTTCGTTCTGGGCGGACACTCCGGCCAGGTTGGTCTGGAGCTCGACGATCCGCTCTTCGAGGATCCTCGAATTGCGCGGCGAGTCGGCGAGCTTGCGGCGCAGCACAGCGATTTCCTGCTCAAGGAACGAGACCTGAGCGGCCTCGTCGGAACCACGAGCGGGCCTGCCGGTGCTGCGGTTGTAGTCGTCATCGTGGGCTGCCACGGTCCTCACCTCCTCCGGGGAGCTGGACGCTTCCAGACCCTACCTGGGACCAGGGGTCCGTAAACCCCTAGATCAAGAAAGATGGAACGGGCGTGTCCGATCTTCGCCCCAGCGTGCTTCCCCTCTGCTAAGGGGATACCCACCGCTCACCACCCAAAGCGGGCCAGATGTATCGTCGAGCGAAGTGATATCCGATCGCGACCGGGCACCTGGGTCCGATCGTTGTACGAATGGCGGGATTGCCCCCGGAAAAGGGGCGACCCGGGACAGAAACGGCAGGGGACCATGTCGGTAACCGAGCAGACGGCCACGGCGGCCGAACAGCTGGAGGTGTGGATCGACCAGGATCTGTGCACCGGCGACGGCATCTGCGTGCAGTACGCACCCGAGGTCTTCGAGCTGGACATCGACGGCCTCGCCTACGTGAAGGGGCCGGACGACGAGCTGCGCCAGCAGCCCGGGCAGACCGCCCCGGTGCCGCTGACGATCCTTCAGGACGTGGTGGACTCGGCGAAGGAGTGCCCCGGCGACTGCATCCACGTGCGCCGGGTCACCGACCGGGTCGAGGTGTACGGGCCGGACGCGGACTGACGCGTCCTCCCCCTCAGGTCTGGCTGACCGGGGCGGCGGTCTGGGAGCGTTCCCAGCCGCCGCCCTTGCGCATCCAGGTGAGGTCGAGTGAGATGTCAGGGCGGAAGCGCGGCACCTCGTCGCTCGAATACCCCTGCGCGTGACCGGTGATGGCGCCGTCGGAGCGCAGCGCGAGCCGGCCGAGGGTGAGGTTCTCGCGCTCGGAGAGGAGCGTGGCCAGCACCACCGGGCGCTCGCCCGGGCCGAAGCCGAGCAGGTAGACGGCGTCCGGCGGCGTGCCGTTCTCGGCCGCGCAGTGCGCGGCGACGACCGTGCCGGGCCGCCCGTCGCCCAGGTCGGCCGGCATGCTGATGGCCGTCGCGACCGGGAACGGGCCGCAGTCGAGCGGAAGTTGGGCCTTGGCCGGGTCGGGGGCGGCGCTCGCCCCGAGGGCCTTGGGAGTGCCGTGCAGGGGCACCGGGGTGCCGGTCGCGGGGCCGGCGGCGAGGGCCGAGGCCACCACCGCGCCGCAGCCGGCCAGGGCCAGGGCCCAGTGCCAGGGGGCGGTGCGCGCGTGCCCGGGCCCGGTGCGGCCCCGCGGTGTCTGCTGTCCAGCCGTCGTCCCGACCGCGGTCTCCACCAGGCGTCCCCTCCAGTGCTCCCAGGAGCTGGTCTGCGTGCGCGAGCATCGTCCCACACGCCGACGGCCGAAATGCCGAGGGGTGGCACGAGCAGGCTCGTACCACCCCTGGGAAGCGATCCCGGTCAGCCCAGGTCGGGCTGCTCGGTCTCGACGGCGCGGGCGGCGGCACGGGCCGCGGCGCGCTCCCGCAGAGTCGACTCCGAGCCCCCGTTGTCGTAGTCCTCGCCGTACGCGCCCTTGGCCGGGCGGCGGCGGCGCAGCGGCGGCTCGACGCCGTCGGCGAGGCGGCGGGCGGTGAGCAGGAAGCCGGTGTGGCCGATCATCCGGTGGTCCGGGCGGACGGCCAGGCCCTCCAGGTGCCAGGTGCGGACCATGGTCTCCCAAGCCTGCGGCTCGGTGAAGGTGCCGTGGTCGCGCAGTGCCTCGACGGTCTTGGACATCTGCGTGGTGGTGGCCACGTAGCAGCAGATCAGGCCGCCGGGGACGAGCGCCTTGGAGGCGACGTCCAGGCACTCCCAGGGGGCGAGCATGTCGAGGATGACGCGGTCGACGTCGGCCTCGACCAGGTTGTCCTGGAGGTCGCCGACGGTGAGCTTCCACGCCGGGTGCGGCCCGCCGAAGTAGCGCTCGACGTTGCCCTTGGCGATGTCGGCGAAGTCCTGCCGGCGCTCGTACGAGGCCAGCATGCCGGTGTCGCCGACGGCGCGCAGCAGGTAGGTGGAGAGCGCGCCCGAGCCGACACCGGCCTCGACGACGCGGGCGCCGGCGAAGATGTCGGCCATGGCCAGGATCTGCCCCGCGTCCTTGGGGTAGATCACGGCGGCGCCGCGCGGCATGGACAGGACGTAGTCGGGGAGCAGGGGGCGCAGCGCGAGGTACGGGACGTTCCCCGTGGTGCGCACGACCGTGCCCTCGGGGGCGCCGATCAGCTCGTCGTGCGGGAACGCACCCTTGTGGGTGTGGAACTGGTTCCCGGCCTGGAGCGTGAACGTGTAGTGGCGGCCCTTGGGGTCGGTCAGCTGGACCTGGTCCCCGACCTGGAAGGGCCCGCGTCGGCGGGTGGCACCGGTCGGTTCGGACATGCGGTCAATCCTAAGGGAAGCGGACGGTCCGCCCGACCAGAGTGATCACCGGCCGGCGACGGCGGCGGTGAGGCGCTGCTCGATGTCGGTGAGCGCGGCGACGCCGAACACCCGGCCGTCCGCCTCGACCACCAGGTACTCCCCGGCCGGGGTGGCCTGGACGGCGCGCAGCAGGTCCTCGCCGCCGAGGTCGGCGTCCAGCCGCAGGCCGGGTTCGAGGTCGCGGGCGAGCGGGCCGACGGCGACCCACGGGCGGCGGTGCTCGGGCACCGCGCGGACGGCGGACTCGCGGACGATGCCGATCGGGTCGCCCCGGCCGTCCACCACCACGACCGCGCCGGCCTGGGCCTCGCGGGCCCGGCGCAGCGCCTCGCCGAGCGGGGTGTCGGCGGTGACCTCGACGGTCCGGCGGGCGAGCTCGCGCAGCCGCAGGCCGGGCAGCACCTCCTTGAGCCGGGCGTTGCGCAGGCTCCCGGTGGCGCCGTTCCAGATGATCGCGGCGAGGACGGCGGCCAGCACCGCGTCCACCAGGGTGTCGGTCGTGGTGCGCTCGATCCCGCGGGCGGCGCTGAACAGCGGCAGGCCGATCAGCACCACGACGGCCAGTGCCCGGCCGACCCAGGCGGCGGCGACCGTGCCGGTCATCGCCTTGCCGCTGATCGCCCAGACGACCGCGCGCAGCATCCGGCCGCCGTCCAGCGGCAGGCCGGGCAGCAGGTTGAACGCGGCGACGACCAGGTTGGAGACCATCAGCCCGGTGAGCAGCACCCCGGGCACCGTGGAGAGCTCCACGGCCTGCATCGCGAGGTAGAACACGCCGCCGAGCACCAGCGAGAGCAGCGGGCCGACGAAGGCCAGCCAGAACTCGCGCCACGGGCTCTCGGCCTCGTTCTCGATCTCGGAGACGCCGCCGAAGAACTGGAGCTGGATCCGCCGTACACCGAGCCTGTAGCGCAGCGCGACCAGGGTGTGAGCGAGCTCGTGCACCAGGACGGAGGCGTAGAAGGCGACCGCGAAGAAGAATGCGAGCAGGTAGCGGGCGGCGCCGAGGTCCGGCAGGACGTCGCCGAGCTGGCCGCCGAACACCCAGGTGATCAGCGCGGCGATGACGAACCAGGAGGGGGTCACGTAGATGGGCACGCCGAAGGGGCGGCCCACCAGGAGGCCGCTGCCGCGCTCGGGCGGCCTGGGCGGTCGCCCTGCCGGGCGGCCGCCGTCGTCCTGCGGTGGCTGGTCGGAGGTCTGCTGCCCCCTGCTGTCGCTCACCGTGATCCCTTCGGTCGTCTGCCCCGTCGTGCCCCGGTGCGCCCACGCTACGTGATCGCGGCCCTCCGGTGGCGTGCGGCCCTCTGTCAGGCTTCATACCCACTGTGCCGCGCGGTGTGGCAGCACCGTGGCAGCAGGATGACAGCGAAGGGCAATAGGGTCGGAGGCATGCAGCAGACCGACACCACCAGCGCCGCCGGGGCCCCGGCGCGCCCGGCGGCGCCCCCGACCGGCCTGTCCCCGTCCCGGGCGGGGGACTTCCTGACCTGTCCCCTGCTGTACCGGCTGCGGGTGATCGACCGGCTGCCCGAGCCGCCGAGCGCGGCGGCGACCAGGGGCACGCTGGTGCACGCGGTGCTGGAGCGGCTCTTCGACAGCCCCGCGACCGAGCGGACGCCGGAGCGGGCGCTGGGCCTGCTGCGCCCGCAGTGGGAGCGGCTGCTGGGCGAGCGCCCGGAGCTGGGCTCGCTGTTCCCGGACGATCCGGACGGCGCGGCGCTCGCCCGCTGGCTGGCGGACGCCGAGAAGCTGGTCGGCCAGTGGTTCCGGCTGGAGGACCCGACCCGGCTGCACCCGGTGGAGCGCGAGCTGTACGTGGAGACGGCCCTGGAGTCGGGGCTGCTGCTGCGCGGCTACATCGACCGGGTGGACGTCGCCCCGAGCGGCGAGGTCCGGCTGGTGGACTACAAGACCGGCCGGGCGCCCTCGCGGGACTTCGAGGGCAAGGCGATGTTCCAGATGAAGTTCTACGCGCTCGTGGTGTGGCGCTGGAAGGGCGTCGTCCCCAAGCGGCTCCAGCTGGTCTACCTCGGCGGGGGCGGGGACGTGGTCAGCTACGACCCGGACGAGGCCGACCTGCTCGCGGTGGAGCGCAAGCTGCGGGCGCTCTGGGAGCGGATCACCCACGCGGTGGCCACCGGGGAGTTCCCGGCGACCCGCAACCGCCTCTGCGACTGGTGCGACCACCAGGCCAGTTGCCCGGAGTTCGGCGGCACTCCCCCGCCGTACCCGCTGCCGCTGTCGCGTACGTCTGACGAAGACGATCCCACGGGGGATCAGATGAGCAAGGAGTCCTAGTGACGATCCGAGTGCTGCTGGTCGACGACCAGCCGCTGCTGCGCACCGGTTTCCGGATGATCCTGGAGGCCGAGTCCGACCTGGTGGTGGTCGGTGAGGCCGGCGACGGTCAGCAGGCGCTGGACCAGGTGCGGGCGCTGCAGCCCGACGTGGTGCTGATGGACATCCGGATGCCCAGGATGGACGGCGTCGAGGCGACCCGCAGGATCGCCGGCCCCGGGCGGGACGGCCCGGCCAAGGTGCTGGTGCTGACCACCTTCGACCTGGACGAGTACGTGGTGGAGGCGCTGCGCGCGGGCGCCAGCGGCTTCCTGCTGAAGGACGTCCCGGCGGAGGAACTGGTGCAGGCGATCCGGGTGGTGGCGGACGGCGCGGCGATGCTGGCGCCGAGCATCACCCGCCGGCTGCTGGACATGTACGCCACCAAGCTGCCCTCGGGCGAGGAGGCGCCGCCGCAGGCGCTGAGCGCGCTGACCGAGCGTGAGCTGGAGGTGCTGAAGCTGGTGGCGCGCGGGCTCTCGAACGCGGAGATCGCGGCCGAACTGTTCGTCAGCGAGACCACCGTGAAGACGCACGTCGGCCATGTGCTGACCAAGCTCCAGCTGCGCGACCGGGTGCAGGCGGCGGTGTACGCGTACGAGAGCGGGCTGGTGCGCCCGGGCGCCCTGTAGGCCCTGTCCGGCCGAACGTGCCGGCGGCCCGCCCGCCTTCCCCGTGCACCCAGGGGGAAGGCGGGCGGGCCGCCGTGTTGAGGGGTGTCGTCCGGTCGCCTACTTGCCGGCGCTGCGGCTGATCTCCCAGAAGCGGAACACGCCGGTGGTGTCGATGGTCGACTCGACGCCGGTGATGTACGAACGCGACGCGAAGAAGCCCTTGTTCTGGTACAGCGGGATGAGCGGCGCGTTCTCGGCGACGATCTGCTGGATCTGGGCGTAGCCGGCCACCGCGGCGCTGCGGTCGGCCTGCTTGAGGCCGTCCGGCACCAGCTTCTGGCTGATCCGCGGGTCGTCCCAGCCGTGGTGGTAGGCGCCGCCGTCGATGAGCAGCGGGGCGATGTAGTTGTCCGGGTCCGGGTAGTCGGCGAACCAGCCGATGAGGTACGCCTGGTAGCGGCCCTCGGACCAGCCGGACCGGTACTTGTCCCAGTCCGGCTCCGTCTGGACGGTCACCTGGAACAGGCCGCCGGCCTCCAGCTGCTTCTTCAGGGTCTCGGGCTCGGCGCTGCCGGCCCGCGAGCGCGACCAGGTGAGGGTGAGCTTGACCGGGAGCTGGACCTTGGCGTCGGTGAGGATCTTCTTGGCCTTGCCGCTGTCCTGGTCGCCGTAGCGGTCGAAGAAGGCCGTGGTGTGGCCGGTGACGCCGGCCGGGACCATCGCGTACAGCGGCTGGACGGTCCGGGCGAAGACGTCGCGGGCGAGCGACTTGCGGTCGAGCAGCTGGGCGGCGGCCTGGCGGACGGCGACGTTGCCGGCGACCGGGTCCTTGGTGTTGAAGACCAGCGAGCGGGTGTCGTTGCTGTCGCCCTCGACGACCTGGAGGTCGGTCTTGCCGCCCTGCTGGTCGGAGTGCATCTGGGCGGCGGTGTTCGGGTCCAGGCTGTTGTCGGTGAGGTCGACGTCGCCCTTGTCCAGCGCGGCCTTCAGGTCGGCGGGCTTGTCGAAGTACCGGACGGTGAACTTGCTGTTCCGGAGCTTGGCCTCGCCGTTGTACTTGTCGTTGGGCACCAGGACGACCTTGCCCAGCTGCTTGGCGGTGTCGCCGTTGCCGCCCATGACCTCGACCGTCTCGAAGCGGTACGGGCCGGAGCCGATCAGCTTGTCGTTGGGGACGACCTTGTCGACCGGGTAGGCCTGGTGGTCGAGGATGGCGCCGGCCGGGCCGGCCAGCTTGGCCGGCAGGGTGGCGTCGGGCGTGGAGAGGTGGAAGACCACCTCGGTGTCACCCTTGGCCTCGACGCTCCTGATCGAGGAGAGCAGGGGGGCCGCGCCGTTCTGGTCGTTGATCTTCTTGGTGCGCTCGATCGAGAACACCACGTCGGCGGCGGTCAGCGGGTGGCCGTTGGAGAACTTCAGGCCGGTCCGCATGGTGCAGTGGTACTGGGTGGCGTCGCCCGCGGTGAACTCGCAGGACTGCGCGGCGTCCGGGGAGGGGGCGCTGGAGGCGGCCGGGAAGGTGAGCAGCGACTGGAAGGTGTTGCGCAGCAGCAGCCAGGAGCCGGAGTCGTAGGCGGCGGCCGGGTCCAGCACGCCGGTGAGCTGGGTGGTGCCCATGACGATCGCCTTGCCGCCGTCCCCCTTGACGGCGTCGGTGACCGATCCGCAGCCGGCCGCCGTCACGGCGACAAGACCGGCGCAGCCGAGTACTGCCAGGCGTTCAGCTGAAGTCTTCACGGGGCGCGTCCTTCTGGGTGCGGTCCGACCGGGGCCGGCGGCCCGCGTCGAGGGCGCTCCGGGTGCGGAAGGCGTGCGCGGGCCTGACGCCCGTACGACCGCGGGCGGGACGGGGTTGCCCGTCGTCGGCGGTGGCAGGGCGCGAGGGAGGGGAACGAACTGGAGTAGCGTGCCATATCGAACACGCACGACCGATACCCGTGCAGATGACGTTTGGGACACGGTGGTTGAGGGCATCGCGAAACACCCGACGAGTTGTCAGGCAATGCCCTTTTTCTCCCCGGGCGGGCGTCGGCGGCGGCCGGATCCGGCCGCTTACCGGCGAGTAGGCCACCCTCGCAATGAGATGACAATCACACCCGCGAAGTGACCAGCGAGCGCAGCAGTTCAAGATCGACCTGCTCCAGCGAGGAGCGCACCAGCCGCCCCGGGGCCGGCTCGATCGGCGCCACCGAGGGCACCGCGATGACCGGGCAGCCCGCCGCCTCGGCCGCCCGCACCCCGGTCGGCGCGTCCTCGACCACCACGCAGCGGGCCGGGTCCGCGCCCAGCCGCCGGGCCGCCTCCAGGTACGGGTCCGGGTGCGGCTTGGTGCGCGGCACCTCGTCCCCCGCGACCGTGAAGGCGAAGTGGTGGGAGCCCAGCGAGCGCAGCACGATGTCCACCACGTGCCGGTGCGAGGCGGTCACCAGGACGGCCGGAATCCCGTGTGCGGCCAGGGTGTTGAGGAGGCGTTCGGCGCCCGGCATGAGCGGCACGCCGCCCGCCAGCAGGTCGACGAAGCGCTGGTTGATCAGCACCGTCAGGTCCGCCGGGGCGAGGTCCACCCCGGTGGTGCCGACCAGGTAGTCGATCACCCGCGTCATCGGACCGCCGACCACCTGGGCCCGGTCCTCGTCGGTCAGCGCGTGGCCCAGCTCGGCGAACAGGGTGACCTCGGCCTGCCACCAGAAGTCCTCGGTGTCCACCAGCGTCCCGTCCATGTCCAGCAGCACCGCCTGCAGGCCGCGGCCGTCCCCGCGGTCGAGGATCCGGGCGGCGGTGGAGGTGGTCATGGCGGGAGTCCTTCCGTCGGTACCCCCCGGGCGCGTTCGAGCACCCCCCGGGGATGGCGCGGGCCGGCCCGCTGGTGAGCGGACCGGCCCGTTCAGGATCATCCAGGATACGCCCGGTTCGCCCGAAAAGAGCGAACGGAACGAGGCGCCCGGGTTACCGGGCGTTGAAGTACTTCGCCTCCGGGTGGTGGATGACGATCGCGTCGGTGGACTGCTCCGGGTGCAGCTGGAACTCCTCGGAGAGCACCACGCCGATCCGCTCGGGCTTCAGCAGCTCGGCGATCTTGGCGCGGTCCTCCAGCTCCGGGCAGGCCCCGTAGCCGAGCGAGAAGCGGGCGCCCCGGTACTTGAGCGCGAACATGTCCTTGACGTCCTGCGGGTCCTCGCCGGAGAAGCCCAGCTCGTAGCGGACCCGGGCGTGCCAGAACTCGGCCAGCGCCTCGGCCAGTTGCACCGACAGGCCGTGCAGCTCCAGGTAGTCGCGGTAGGAGTTGTCGGCGAACAGCTCGTTCGCCGCCTCCGAGATCCGGTTGCCCATGGTGACCACCTGGAGGCCGACCACGTCCCGCACGCCGGTCTCCTCCGGGCGGAAGAAGTCGGCCAGGCAGAGCCGGCGCCCGCGCCGCTGGCGGGGGAAGGTGAAGCGGGTGCGCTCGGTGCCGTCCTCGTGGAAGACGATCAGGTCGTCGCCCTTGGAGTTGGCCGGGTAGTAGCCGTAGACCACGGCCGCCTCCAGCCAGCCCTCGGTCTGCAGCCGGTCCAGCCACATCCGCAGCCGCGGCCGGCCCTCGGTCTCCAGCAGCTCCTCGTACGAGGGCCCCTCGCCGCTGCGGGCCGCCTTCAGGCCCCACTGGCCCTTGAACAGCGCGTCCTCGTCCAGCCAGGAGGCGTAGTCGGCGAACGGGATGCCCTTGACGATCCGGTCGCCCCAGAACGGCGGGGTCGGCACGGTGTTGTCGACGGTGACGTCCGAGCGGATCTGGCCGAGGTTGACCTCCGGCTCCTCCACCACCTCGACCCGGGCGTGCCGGCGCTGCTTGAGCTCCGGCAGGCTCGCGCCGGGCACGCCGCGCTTGACCGCGATCAGCGCGTCCATCAGCCGCAGGCCCTCGAAGGCGTCCCGGGCGTAGCGGACCTCGCCCTCGTAGATCTCGTGCAGGTCCTGCTCGACGTAGGCCCGGGTGAGCGCGGCGCCGCCCAGGATCACCGGGTAACTCGCGGCCAGCTTGCGCTGGTTGAGCTCCTCCAGGTTCTCCTTCATGATCACGGTGGACTTCACCAGCAGGCCGGACATCCCGATGACGTCCGCCTTGTGCTCCTGCGCGGCGTCCAGGATCGCCGAGACCGGCTGCTTGATGCCCAGGTTGACCACGTTGTAGCCGTTGTTGGACAGGATGATGTCCACCAGGTTCTTGCCGATGTCGTGGACGTCGCCCTTGACGGTGGCCAGCACGATGGTGCCCTTGCCCTCGCTGTCGGACTTCTCCATGAACGGCTCCAGGTGGGCCACCGCGGTCTTCATCACCTCGGCGGACTGGAGCACGAAGGGCAGCTGCATCTGGCCGGAGCCGAACAGCTCGCCGACCACCTTCATGCCGGACAGCAGGGTGTCGTTGATGATCTCCAGCGCGGGCCGCCCGGCCAGCGCCTCGTCAAGGTCGGCCTCCAGGCCCTTGCGCTCGCCGTCGATGATCCGGCGCTGCAGGCGCTCGTCCAGCGGCAGCGCGGCCAGCTCCTCCGCCTTGGACGCCTTGACCGAGGCCGAGGAGACGCCGTCGAACAGCTCCAGCAGGTGCTGCAGCGGGTCGTAGCCGTCCCGGCGGCGGTCGTAGACCAGGTCGAGGGCGGCCTCGCGCTGGTCCTCGGGGATCCGGGAGATCGGCAGGATCTTGGAGGCGTGCACGATCGCCGAGTCCAGGCCGGCCTCCACGCACTCGTGCAGGAAGACCGAGTTCAGCACCACCCGGGCGGCCGGGTTGAGGCCGAAGGAGATGTTGGACAGGCCCAGCGTGGTCTGCACGGCCGGGCGGCGGCGCTTGAGCTCGCGGATCGCCTCGATGGTCTCGATGCCGTCCCGGCGGGACTCCTCCTGGCCGGTGGCCAGGGTGAAGGTGAGGCAGTCCACCAGGATCGAGCCCTCGTCGACGCCGTAGTCGGCGGTCAGCTCGGTGATCAGCCGCTCGGCGATCTCGACCTTCTTGTCGGCGGTGCGGGCCTGGCCCTCCTCGTCGATGGTCAGCGCGATCAGGCCGGCGCCGTGCTCGCGGGCCAGCGAGGCGATCCGGCCGAAGCGCGAGTCCGGGGCGTTGCCGTCCTCGTAGTTGACCGAGTTGAGCACCGCGCGGCCGCCGAGCGCCTCCAGGCCGGCCCGCAGCACCTGCGGCTCGGTGGAGTCCAGCACGATCGGCAGGGTGGAGGCGGTGGCCAGCCGGCCGGCGATCTCCTTCATGTCGGCGACGCCGTCGCGGCCGACGTAGTCCACGCACAGGTCCAGCAGGTGCGAGCCGTCCCGGATCTGGTCGCGGGCGATCTCCACGCAGGCCTGCCAGTCGCCGGCCAGCATCGACTCGCGGAACTTCTTCGAGCCGTTGGCGTTGGTGCGCTCGCCGATCGCCAGGTACGAGGTGTCCTGGCGGAACGGCACCGCCTGGTACAGCGAGGACGCCGAGGACTCCGGCTGCGGGGTGCGCGGGGTGACCGGCCGGCCCTGCACCCGCTCGACCACCTGGCGCAGGTGCTCGGGCGTGGTGCCGCAGCAGCCGCCGACCAGCGAGAGGCCGTACTCGCGGGTGAACACGTCGTGCGCGTCGGCCAGTTCGGCCGGGGAGAGCGGGTAGTGGGCGCCGTCCTTGCCGAGCACCGGCAGGCCCGCGTTCGGCATGCAGGACAGACCGATCCGCGCGTTCTTGGCCAGGTAGCGCAGGTGCTCGCTCATCTCGGCCGGGCCGGTGGCGCAGTTGAGGCCGATGTAGTCGACGCCGAGCGGCTCCAGGGCCGTCAGCGCGGCGCCGATCTCGGAGCCGAGCAGCATGGTGCCGGTGGTCTCCACGGTCACCTGCACCAGCACCGGCAGGTCCAGCCCGGCCTCGGCGAGGGCGCGCTTGGAGCCCAGGATGGCGGCCTTGGTCTGCAGCAGGTCCTGGCTGGTCTCGACCAGCAGTGCGTCGGCGCCGCCGGCGATCAGGCCCGCCGCGTTCTGCTGGAAGCCGTCGCGCAGCGTCTCGTACGGGGCGTGGCCGAGGGTGGGCAGCTTGGTGCCGGGACCGATCGAGCCGAGCACCCAGCGGGTGCGGCCGTCCGCGGCGTGGGCGTCGGCCACCTCGCGGGCGATCCGGGCGCCGGACTCGGACAGCTCGAAGATGCGCTCCGCGATCTCGTACTCGCCGAGTGCGGAGAAGTTGGCGCCGAAGGTGTTGGTCTCGACGCAGTCCACGCCGACCCCGAAGTAGGCCTCGTGGACGGAGCGCACGATGTCGGGCCGGGTGGCGTTGAGGACCTCGTTGCAGCCCTCCAGGTTCTGGAAGTCCTCCAGCGTCGGATCCTGTGCCTGGAGCATGGTGCCCATCGCACCGTCGGCGACCACCACCCGGGTGGCGAGCGCTTCACGCAACGCGTTCGCGCGGCTCTGCTGAGTGATGGACGGATTGGCTGCAGTGGCCATGGGGCTTCTCCCTGGTGCGACGGCTGTCGGCTTTGCGGGCCCGCTTACTCGGGCCCGCACGTGGCCAGGGTATCCGGCCCGCGCCCCGGCCTGCGGTCGCATTCCGTATCCTGAGCGTTCGACCGCAAGGGGGGAGCAACCGCGTGGGCCGATTCCCGACCGTCGCGCGACGCGTCACGGGGGCCCTGGCGGCCCCGTTCCGGGCGTTGCGCAAGCGCTGGCGGAGCTGGTCCTGGTGGCGCCGGGCGCTGCTGGCACTGGGCCTCGCGGCGGCCGTACCGGCGGCCGCGCTCGGCTCCGCCTTCGTCGCGATCCGCTTGCACTACACCGGCGACCCGTCCGCCGAGGCCCGCACCCGCGGCCGGGACGCGCTCTGGCTCGGCCACGCCTGGGTGGACGGCCGCAAGGGTGAGGCCGACGTCGCCGCGCTGGTGCGGCAGCTGGCCGGCACCGGCGTCCGCGACCTGTACGTGCACACCGGCCCACTGGAACACGACGGCTCGCTGCCGCCCGCCGTCCACCCCCGGGGCCGCTGGTTCACCGACGCGGTGCACCGGGCGCTGCCGGACGTCCGGGTGCAGAGCTGGCTGGGCGACGAGGTCAAGCCGGAGAAGGACGCCCTGGACCTGGAGGACGCCCCCACCCGGGACCGGGTCACCGCCTCCGCCCGGCAGGTCCTGGACCTCGGCTTCGACGGCGTGCACTTCGACATGGAGCCGATCCGGCCCGGCAGCGCCGGCTGGCTGGCCCTGCTCGACCAGGTCCGCCCGGTCACGGCCGGGCGCGGCGCGGCGCTCTCGGTGGCGGTCCCGCAGCTCGACCCGGTGCCCGGCCTGCACACCGCCGGGATCCTGCTCACCGACCACGGCAAGTGGTGGGACCAGGCGTACTTCACCGAGACCGCCCGCCGGGTCGACCAGGTCGCCGTGATGGCGTACGACACCAGCATGCCGACCGAGCCGCTGTTCGGCGGCTACGTCGCCCTGCAGACCGAACTGGCGCTGGAGGCCACCCCGGCCGGGGTGGACCTGCTGATCGGCCTGCCGTTCTTCTGGGACGACCGGCACGGCCATCGGGGTGACGCCGAGACCGTGCCGGCCGCCGTCCGGGGCGTCCGGCTGGGCCTGGGCCGCCAGGACCCGGGGCGGCGGAACTTCGGCGTCGCGCTGTACGTGGACTTCGCCGCCACCCCGGAGCACTGGGCGGCGTACCGGCGCGGGTGGGTGGACGCCTGAGGGGTTCCGGCGGCGAGTGCGGGACCGGCGTGCGCGGAAAGGGTGCGTACGGGAAGGGTGTGCGCGGGAAGGGCTCGTCGTCGCGCCGCGTCGCCGTCCGGACACCGTCCGCGCCCGCTCCGAGCCACCTGACGCCCCGTCAGCCGAGGCGGTCCGGATATCCGCTGGATCGGGGCGGCACGCTCCCCCAGACTGTCCCGGTGCCCGGCCGCGGTGCGCATCAAAGCCCGTAGGCTGGGCAGGTAGGGACCATGGGGCGAGGCGTTCCATGGGTGACGAGAGGTTCGACAGTCGGCAGCCGACCCGTCGGCGCCCCGGCAGGCCAGCCGAGGCGGCGCAGGTTCGACCGCCGACCGGAGGGAGACGCTGGGTGATCGAGCTGGAAGATGTTCCCGAGTTGATCGACCCGGTGATGGTCTGCGCTTTCGAGGGCTGGAACGACGCGGGCGACGCCGCCTCCGCGGCTCTGGCACATCTGGACGACACCTGGGGCGGCAAGGTGATCGCCGCCCTGGACGCGGAGGACTACTACGACTTCCAGGTCAACCGGCCCACGGTCTGGCTGGACGGCGGCATCCGCCGGATCACCTGGCCGACCACCAGGCTCTCGGTGATCCGGGTGACCGAGCCGACCACCCGGGACGTCGTCCTGGTGCGCGGCATCGAGCCGAGCATGCGCTGGCGCTCGTTCTGCAACGAGCTGCTCGGCTTCGCGCACGAGCTCGGCATCGAGCTGGTGGTGATCCTGGGCGCGCTGCTCGGCGACACCCCGCACAGCCGCCCGGTGCCGGTCAGCGGGGTCACCTCCGACCCGGAGCTGGCCCGCCGGCTGGACCTGGAGGAGAGCCGCTACGAGGGCCCGACCGGCATCGTCGGGGTGCTCCAGGAGGCCTGCACGCACGCCGGAGTCCCGGCCGTGACGCTCTGGGCGGCCGTGCCGCACTACGTCGCGCAGCCGCCGAACCCCAAGGCGACGCTGGCCCTGGTCAACAAGCTGGAGGACCTGCTCGACCTGCGCATCCCGCCGGGCGAGCTCGGCGAGGACGCCCGGGCCTGGCAGCTGGGCGTGGACCAGCTGGCCGCCGAGGACAGCGAGGTGGCCGAGTACGTCCAGCAGTTGGAGGAGGCGCAGGACACCGCGGAGCTGCCGGAGGCCTCCGGCGACGCGATCGCCCGCGAGTTCGAGCGCTACCTGCGCCGCCGGGAGAACGTCGGGCCGACCGGCGAGAAGCCGGTGGCCGGGCACGCCACGGCGGAGCGGCCGGCCGAGCCGGAGGCCCCGGGCGCGGCCCGGGAGAGCCAGGACGGCGACGAGGAGTAGCCGCCGCCCCGGGGCCCGCCCCGGACAACGCCGAAGGGGCGTCAGGACACCTGGTCCGGACGCCCCTTCGGCGTGTTGAGGGAGGACTCTAGAGCGCGACGCCCAGCAGGGCGTCCACGGTGCGGCTGACCAGGCCGGGCGCACCCATGTCGGCGCCGCCCCCGGCCTCCTGCCGCTCGGCCCAGCGGTCGACGGCGGCCAGCGCGGCGGGCGCGTCCAGGTCGTCCGCGAGCGCCGTACGGACCTCGCCGAGCAGCTGCTCGGCGGCCGGGCCGTCCGGCCGGGAGACTGCGGCCCGCCAGCGGGCGAGGCGCTCGACGGCCTCGTCCAGGGTCGCCTTGGTCCACTCCCAGTCCTCGCGGTAGTGGTGCGCGAGCAGCGCCAGGCGGATCGCCGCCGGGTCGACGCCCTCGCGGCGCAGCGCCGAGACGAAGACCAGGTTGCCGCGGGACTTGGACATCTTGTGGCCGTCCAGGCCGACCATGCCGGCGTGCACGTACGCCTTGGCGTACGGGTGGGCGCCGGTGGCGACCTGGGCGTGCGAGGCGCCCATCTCGTGGTGCGGGAAGGAGAGGTCGCTGCCGCCGCCCTGGATGTCGAAGGACATGCCGAGGTACTGCAGCGCGATGGCGACGCACTCGATGTGCCAGCCGGGGCGGCCGTGGCCGAGTTCGGTCTCCCAGGCGGGCTCGCCCGGGCGGGCGGCGAGCCAGAGCAGGGCGTCCAGTGGGTGGCGCTTGCCCGGGCGGTCCGGGTCTCCGCCGCGCTCGGCGAAGACCGGGCGCATGGCCTCCTGGTCGAGGCCGGAGACCTGGCCGAAGCGGGGGTCGGACTCGACCGAGAAGTAGATGTCGCCGTCCACCTGGTAGGCGGCGCCGCTGGCGAGCAGCTTCTGGACCAGCGGGACGATCCACGGGATCGACTCGACGGCGCCGATGTAGTGGGCCGGCGGGAGCAGCCGCAGGGCGGTCATGTCCTCGCGGAACAGGGCCGTCTCGCGCTCGGCGAGGGCCACCCAGTCCTGACCGGTCTCGACCGCCCGGGCCAGCAGCGGGTCGTCCACGTCGGTGACGTTCTGGACGTACAGGACGTCGTGGCCGGCGTCCTTCCACACGCGCTGCACCAGGTCGAAGGCGTTGTAGGTGGCGGCGTGGCCCATGTGGGTCGCGTCGTAGGGGGTGATGCCGCAGACGTAGATCCGGGCAGTGCCGTCCTGCGGCACGACCTCGCGGACCGTGCCCGCTGCGGTGTCGAAGATACGGAGGGGGAGCCCCTGACCAGGCAGGGCGGGAACCTCGGAGGCGGGCCAGGCATGCATGGAACCGACTTTAACCTTGCGAACATTTGAAAGCCTAACCAGTACACAAGATCGACTGGATTCGCTTCCTGTCGTTGCCGGACCGCTTCCCGACTGATAAGGAGCGGACCTTGACGGGCCCGGCGTTGTTTCGGGCAGGAATGCGGCAGGCTTCGGGCGGGCATTGGGCAGGCGTCGAGCAGGCGTTGGGCAGGCGTTGGGCAGGCTTTCGGACACGGTTGAGCGCCCGGTCGACCCTGCCGCCGACCGGGCGCCCGGCACCCCGGGGAACGCGGCCGGAGCCGCTACGACCGCTGCCAGAGGGCCGGCACGTTCGGCGGCTCCCAGCCCACCATGGCGGTGTGCGCCTGGAGGCAGAGGTAGGAGGCGCCGGAGTAGGTGACGCGGTCGCCCGCGTTGTAGGAGGCTCCCGGCTTCCAACTGCCGCTCGGCGGCGTGGGCGTTCCGGTGGGGGTTCCGGTCGGGGTGGCGGTGGGGGTCGGGCTCGGCGTGCCCGGGGTCTGCGGCACGTCCAGGACGAAGTCGTAACTGCCCTCACGGCCCGGGCCGTTCTGGCGGACGTTCATCAGCAGCCGGGCGTCGTAGATGGTGTCCGTGCTGTTGCGCGGCTCGCCGGGGAAGTAGAGCTGGGTGGTGAGCACCGGGCGGCCGGGCGCCTGGAGCTTGACGTGGAGGTGCCGGGTGCGGCCCGGGTAGAGGCCGGGGACAATCGTGTCCAGCTTGAAGGCGCCGTTCGCGTCGGTGAACTGGTGGCCGCGGAAGGTGAAGCCGGCGTTGTCGTAGGCGCCGTTGTCGTCGGCCTGCCAGAAGTCCAGCAGGACGCCGGAGATCGGTCGGCAGGCGCGGCCGAAGACGTAGCCGCTGACGGTCAGCCGGGTGCCGGGGCCGTCGTTGACCATGGAGCTGCGCAGTGGGGAGTTGGGCTTGAAGTAGGGGCCCTCGGTCTGCTCGATGGTGGGGTCGTCGCCGTCGTGGCACTCGGGGGTGAGGCCGAGGGGCCGGCCGGTGCCGGCCTGCTCACGGGCCAGCGCGACGCCGCCGCCGACCAGCAGCGGGGCGGCGCCGAGCGCGGCAGCGGCCTTCAGGACGGTCTTGCGGCTGATCATGCCGTCGGGCGTGGGCATACGCCCTCTCCTTCGGGTGGGGGGTGGATGTGGGGGGGCGGCCCTTGCCATGGTGGGGGCATGACAAGGGCCGAACCGGCCGCCCGTCCGCGCGCGCCGGACCGGCCACCGGTGGCCACCAGCAAAGCTACGGGCCGTCCGGGGCAGCCGCGATGGACGCGATCCGGGGATCGTGGTGATTTCCGTCGACCCGGGCCCGGAACTCCCCCGGCGTCATCCCGGTCTCCCGCCGGAAGAAGCGGCAGAAGTAGGCCGGGTCGGCGAAGCCCGCCTCCTTCGCGACCTGACGAATCGTCAAATCCGTGCACGCCAGCAACCGTTTGGCCTCCAGGGTCTGCTGGCGGCGGATCAGCCCGCCCGGGGTGCGACCGGTGGCCTGCTTGACCAGGGTCTGCAAGTGGCCCGGCGAGACGCCGAGTTCCTGCGCGCTGGACGCCACCGAGTGCCGCACCCCGCCCGGACCGGCGATCAACCGGGTGAAGGCGGAGGCCACTTCGGTCGGGCGGCCGGGCGGCGACGGCCGCTCCCCCGGCCGGGCGGCGCGCAGCGCCCGGACGATCAGGATGTGCAGACTGGCCCGCAGCACGCCCTGGTAGCCGGGCTGCCTGGAGCGGTACTCGTGTTCCATGTCGGCGAGCAACGCGCCGACCGGCCCGGCCTGTTCACCGAGTCCGAGCGCGGGGCGGGTGGCCAGGGTGCGCAGCGCGGCAAGGTCCTGCGGGTTCCGGAGCAGGAAGTCCTCGTTGAACAGGACGACCTGGCCGGTGAGTTCGTCCGCGTCCGACCAGTAGTGCACCTGGCCGGGCGTGATCACGCACAACTGCGGTGGCGCCAGCGGCCGGTGGACCAGGTCCAGGACGTGGGCGCCGCGGCCGCCGGTGACGTGGACGATCTCGTAGAACGAGTGCCGGTGCGGGAAGCCCGCCCGGGACAGCGGGCCGATCGTGTCGAAGCTCCCGATGGCGAACGGGAGCAGGTGCGGCAGCGGGACCTGGAGCCGGTGCAGCGGCAGGTCCGGCGTGGTACGGGGGGTGGGGGTGGTCCGTAACGCGTCCATCGGAGCAGTGTGCTGCCGGTTCGCGGACAGGTCCAGACCATCAGCCGGCCCGAACCGGTCCGCGGGATACGTCCTAGACCGGGGGCCAGGGGATCGAGGGCCAGTCCTCGGAGGGCAGCGGGTGCCGACCGGTGCGGCGCAGCCCGGCCACCCGGGCGCGGGTCGCCTCCAGTTCGGCGGCGGTCAGGTGCGGGGCGAGGCGCGCGGCCAGCTCGCCGTCCAGCCGCTCGGCGAGCCGGGTCAGCACCTCCAGCGCCTCGGCGGGCAGCGGCTCGCCGGCCCAGCCCCAGAGCAGGGTGCGCAGCTTGCCCTCGGTGTTGAAGGTGACGCCGTGGTCGATGCCGTAGACCCGGCCGTCGGCGGCCGGGATCAGGTGGCCGCCCTTGCGGTCGGCGTTGTTGAGCACCGCGTCCAGCACGGCGAGCCGGCGCAGCCGCTGGTCGTCGTGGTGCACCAGCAGCGCGGTGCGTCCCCCGCCGACCTCGGCCCGCACGATCGGCAGCCAGCCGTGCTCCGGGCCGCGCGGGTCCTGGAGGGCCAGCAGCGGCTCGGCCTGCGGATCCGGCTCGACCCACAGCTGCACCATCCCGGGCCCGTGCGGCCCGTCGCGCAGCACGGTCGGCGGCACCAGCGCCCAGCCGGTCGCGGCCGACACCTCGTACGCGGCGACCTCGCGGCCGGCCAGCGTGCCGTCCGGGAAGTCCCACAGCGGGCGCTCCCCGGCGACCGGCTTGTAGACGGCCTGCGCGCTCAGCGAACCGTGCGTGGCGGTGCAGTACAGCGCGGCGTTGGACGCCTCGGTGAGGCGCCCGTGCACCGTCAACTCGCCCTCGCGCAGCAGCTCCAACGCAGTGGGCACGTCGGCGGCAAGGGCGGCGGCGGCCGCCGGGTCCGCCTGGGGTGGGGTCTCGGTGTTCAGCGCCGGTAGCCGTTCGCGCGCGGGCACAGGTGGCCCTCCGGGTCGAGCGGCAGGTTGCAGAACGGGCAGGGCTTGCGGCCGGCCGAGACCAGGTCCAGCGCCCGCTTGGCGAACACCCGGGCCATCGCGCCGGACAGCCGCACCCGCAGCATGTCCGGACCGTTGTCGTCGTCCTCGAAGACCGCCGCGGCGCTGTCCTCGTCCTCGCCGTCCTCCTCCGCCTCGATCAGCGCCTGCGCCTCGACCACCAGGCAGCCGTCCACGCTGTCCCAGGCCAGGGCCATGGTGCCGACCCGGAACTCCTGCTCCAGCGGCAGGTCCAGCGGCGCGGTGTCGAGCAGGTCCTGCGGGGCGGCGGCCGGGATGGAGACGTCGCCGCCGCTGCGCCGCAGCGCCTCGTCCAGGACCTCCTCGATCCGCTCGGCGAGCGCCGCCACCTGGGTCTTCTCCAACAGGACGCTGGTGATCCGGCCCCGGGCACTGGCCTGGAGGTAGAACGCCCGGGCGCCGGGCTGGCCGACGGTGCCGGCCACGAACCGTTCGGGCTGGTCGTAGAAGAAGACCTGACGGGGCACGCTCTCGCTCCGGATCGTGTCGGTCGTGGGGATCACAGGGATCGTTCGGACGTCATGGCTCGGGCTGCCGTACGGCGGCCCGCGCGCGGGCTCGCCACGCGGCGGGGCTCGTTAGTCACCCTACGACCTCCGGGCCCCCGCAGGGGAGCCGAGCCGCAGTGGCACCGGCCAGCTCAGGCGGTGCCGCCGGTCCCTGCGGGGCGGGGTACGACGGCTCTCCCGCCCACGTCATGCGGCTCCGGGCCGGACGGCTCCGGTCAGGCCGGGTGGCGCCGGTCGGGCCAGGGTCGTACCAGGCGGGTCAGGCGGGCCAGGTGGAACGACCGCCTCAGATGGTGCCGCCGACCACCGCGTCGCCCGCCGGGGCGGCCGGGGCCGCGCCGGGCCTGGGCGCGAGCGAGGCGAGGTCGCCAGTGTCGCCCATCCTCAGGACGAAGGGCCGCTGCGGGGTGTAGCGGATCGCGGTGACCGAGCAGGGCTCGACGCTGATCCGCTGGAAGTGGTCCAGGTGCAGGCCGAGGGCGTCGGCCACCACCGCCTTGATCACGTCCCCGTGCGAGCAGGCCAGCCAGACCGCGTCCGCGCCGTGCTCGGCGGCGATCTTCTCGTTCCACTCCCGGACCGCACCGACCGTCCGATGGCTCAGCTCGCGCAACGACTCCCCGCCGGGGAAGGCCGCGGCGGCCGCGTGGTCCTGCACGGTGCGCCAGAGCGGCTCCTTGGCCAGCTCGGCCAGCGGCCGGCCGGTCCACTCGCCGTAGTGGCACTCGCCCAGCCGCTCGTCCTCGGCGGGCGGGCCCAGCTCGGGCCGAGCCGTCAACAGCGGCTCCAGGGTCTGCCGACAGCGCTCCAGCGGGCTGCTGACGGCCTGCACCAGTGGGATCCCCGCGAGCCGGCCGGCCAGCGCGGCGGCCTGCCCGCGCCCGGTGTCGTCGAGGTCCACGCCGGGCGTCCAACCGGCCAGGATTCCGGCGGTGTTCGCGGTCGAGCGGCCGTGGCGGACGAGCAGCAGGGTGGGCATGGGGCTCAGCCTACGGCCTCCGGGCGCGGGCGTGGAGTGTCGGTGCGAGGTGCGGGCGCGGGGTGCGGGCGCGGGGTGCGGGGTGCGCGGCCGCGTGGGGTGCGGGCGCGCAACGCGCGGTGGGCTGCGGGCCCCCCTGGGCCGCCGCCGGCACCGGCCCGCGACGCCGTCCTGGCCCGGCTCCGCCCCGGGCACCCCGCCCCGGGCCACAATGGCCCGATGATCGTCCACTGCGCCAGCTACCACGACGGCCACCGGATCGAGGCCCCCGACGACCTCGCCGGCGCGCTCGCCGCCGCCCGCGCCGCCGGGCCCGGCGGCTTCGTCTGGATAGGCCTGTTCGAGCCCACCGCCGATGAACTCAACCACGTCGGACGGGAGTTCGCCCTGCACCCGCTGGCCGTCGAGGACGCCGTCAGCGCCCACCAGCGCCCCAAGATCGAGCCGTACCAGGGCTCCCTGTTCGTCGCCCTCAAGACGCTCGGCTACCACCCCGGCGCCCACGCGGTGACCATCGGCGAGGTGATGGTCTTCCTCGGCGCGGACTTCGTGATGACCGTCCGGCACGGCGCCGACGCCCCGCTCTCAGGCCTGCGGGCCCGGCTGGAGAAGCAGCCCGAACTGCTGCGCTACGGGCCCAGCTCGGTGCTGCACTCGGTCTGCGACACCATCGTCGACGGCTACATGGACGTGGCCACCGGACTCCAGACCGACCTGGACGAACTGGAGGCGGACGTCTTCGCCCCCGGCCGGGTCGGCCGCGACACCGCCGGCCGGATCTACGGCTACAAACGCCAGGTGATGACCGTCCGCCGCGCCACCGGCCCGCTGCTGGAACCGACGCTGCGCCTGGCCCGCGGCGGCGAGCCGTACATCCGCCCGGAGACCCTGCCCTACCTGCGGGACGTCGCCGACCACCTGGCCCGGGTGACCGACCAGGTCGAGGGCATGGACCGGCTGCTGTCCGACATCCTCAACGCCAACCTGGCGCAGGTCAGCGTGCAGCAGAACAACGACATGCGGAAGATCTCGGCCTGGGCGGCGCTGGCCGCCGTGCCGACGATGATCGCGGGCGTCTACGGGATGAACTTCGAGGACATGCCCGAACTGCGCCAGCCCTGGGGGTACCCGGCGGTGCTGTCGCTGATGGTCGCGGTCTGCATAGTGCTGCACCGGGTGTTCAAGCGGCACGACTGGCTGTAGTGCCGCTCGACGGCCCCGGGCGGCTACGCCAGGCCGGCCAGTTCCAGGGCCTCGACGCCGGTGCGCAGCGCCTGGATCCGCTCGTCCAGGGTGAAGCCGGACGGGGCCAGGGTGAGCGTGGTGACGCCCGCGTCGGCGTAGGCCTGCATCCGGTCGGCGATCCGGGCGGTGTCGCCGATCAGCGAGGTGGCGTCGATCAGGTCGTGCGGGACGGCGGCTGCGGCGCCCGCGTAGTCCTTGGCCAGGTACTTCTCCTGGATCTCGTCGGCGGCCTGCTCGTAACCCATCCGCCGGGCGAGCTGGTTGTAGAAGTTCTTCTCCTTGCTGCCCATGCCGCCGATGTACAGCGCGGCGTAGGAGCGCTGGGAGTCGACGCCGGCCTTGATGTCCTCGCCGACCGCGATGGTGACGGTCGGGCACAGGTCGAAGCCGTCCAGACTCTGCCCCGCCTTGGCGCGGCCGGCCTTCAGCGGGTCGAGGGAGAGCGCGGCGTGCTCGGGCGAGAAGAAGATGCCGAGCCAGCCGTCGGCGATCTCGCCGGTCTGCTCCAGGTTCTTCGGGCCGATCGCGGCGATGTACAGCGGGATGTGCTCGCGCACCGGGTGCACGGTGAGCTTGATCGGCTTGCCGGGGCCGCCGGGCAGCGGCAGCGTCCAGTGCGCGCCCTCGTGGACCAGCCGCTCGCGGGACATCGCCTTGCGGATGATCTCCACGTACTCGCGGGTGCGGGCGAGCGGCTTGTCGAACTTCACCCCGTACCAGCCCTCGGAGACCTGCGGGCCGGAGACGCCGAGGCCGAGTCGGAAGCGGCCGCCGGACAGGGTGTCCAGGGTCGCCGCGGTCATCGCGGTCATCGCCGGGGTGCGGGCGGGGATCTGGAAGATGGCCGAACCGACGTCGATCCGCTCGGTCTTCGCGGCGACGAAGCTCAGCACCGTCGCGGCGTCCGAGCCGTACGCCTCGGCCGCCCAGCACACCGAGTAGCCGAGCCGGTCCGCCTCCTGGGCCACGGCGATGTTGTCGGCGTCCATGCCGAGACCCCAGTAGCCGAGGTTGATTCCGAGTCGCATGTGCCGAACCTTCCAGTCGGTGAGGGTTGGTGGCGAGGGTAGCCGCGCACTCGCCGGTCATGCTACTGACCGGTAGTGGTGGTCTGGGTCACACCCGCCGTCGCCCGGGCCCGGTGATCGTTCTGCGGGTCGCCACCCCTGCCCGGACACCGGCCGCTACGCTCAGCCGACGTGGGGAGCGCTCTCCCCACCTGCGCGTTCTCAGGGCTACCGGGGCGCCCGGTGCCACCGGCCAGTGGAGGGCCCGCCCGATGGAAAAGCGTCACCTCGGCCGTACCGGTCTCCAGGTCTCGCGGCTCGGCCTCGGCACCATGACCTGGGGCCGCGACACCGACGAACACGAGGCCGCCGAGCAGCTCAAGGAGTTCGTCGACGCCGGCGGGACCCTGCTCGACACCGCCGACGTGTACGCCGACGGCGGCGCCGAGTACCTGATCTCCCGGCTCACCGACAACCTCGTCCCCCGCTCCGAACTCGTCATCGCCACCAAGGCCGGCAGCGTGCCGGAGTCCTCCCGCCGCTTCGACGGCTCCCGCGGCCACCTCCTCGCCGCCCTCGACGCCTCGCTGCGCCGACTCGGCACCGACTACGTCGACCTGTGGCAGGTGCACTCCTTCGACCCCATGACGCCCGTCGAGGAGACGCTCAGCGCCCTCGACATCGCCGTCTCCTCCGGACGCGCCCGGTACGTCGGGGTCTGCGACTTCAGCGGCTGGCAGCTCGCCAAGGCCGCCACCTGGCAGCGCGCCCACCACGGGCGGACCCCGCTGGCCGGGGCCCAGCTGGAGTACTCGCTGCTCCAGCGCGGCATCGAGCGCGAGGCGCTGCCCGCCGCGGCGGACGCCGGGGTCGGACTGCTCGCCTCCTCGCCGCTCGGGCGCGGGGTGCTCACCGGCAAGTACCGGCACGGCGTCCCGCAGGACTCGCGCGGCGCCTCGCCGTACCTGTCCGGGTTCGTCCAGCCGTACCTCGGGGAGCGCTCGCGGCGGATCGTCGACGCCGTCGCCACGGCCGCCGACGGCCTCGCCAGCAGCCCGCTCGCGGTCGCCCTCGCCTGGGTCCGGGACCGGCCCGGAGTGGCGAGCGCGCTGGTCGGGGCCCGTACGGTGGCACAGCTGCAGGCGGCGCTGTCAGTGGAGGCGCTTACGCTACCGGGTGAGATCCGTGGTGCGCTGGACGACATCTCGTCACCGGTGCACCGCTACCCGGACCAGGGGTGGAGCGAGCTGTAGCCCCCCTCGTTCAGCTGAAACACGCAGTGGAGTGACCCTTGGAGCGGACGATGAGTGACACGGAGAACGGCGCTCCGGAGGAGACCTCGGCAGTCTCGGTGAGCCCGACGGAGAAGGCGAGCCCCGCGGAGACGGCGAGCCCGGCTGAGAAGGCGGCGGCGATCGCCGAGCTGGCGCAGCGGATCCGCAGCGTCGGCCCGCAGGCCGCACCGCCGGAGGGCGAGGGCCGCGCCGCGGCTCCCGAGCACGCCAAGGACGTCAAGGACGGCCAGGGCGCCAAGGCCCCGGCTTCCGCGCAGCCCGACCAGCAGCGCGCGCAGGCGCTCAAGGACACCGCCGAGGTGCTGACCGCCGGGGGCGCCCCGGCCGATCTCGCGGCCGCCGCGGTCGCCGAGTTCGGCGACGGCGCCGCCGAACAGCTGCGCTCCGACCCGTGGGCCGTACTGTCCCTGCCCGGCGTCCGCCCCGAGCACGCGGACGGCTTCGCCCGCGGCCTGCTCGGCCCCGCCGCCGGCCCCGGTGACCCGCGCCGCGCTCAGGCGCTGGTGCCGTGGCTGCTGGAGCAGGCGGCGCTGCGCGGCCACTCCGCCGTCGAGGTCGCCGAGATCGCGGCCGGGCTCGACCGCCACGGGCTGCCGGACTCGGCCGCGGCGATCCAGGCCGCCGTCCTGGACGGGCGCGCGATGCCGTTCCAGGAGGAGCTGACCGGCCCCGAGGCGCACGCGGCGGGCGGCGACGAGGACGAGGAGCCGCCGACCCGGACGCTGCTCGCCCTGGAGCGACTCGCGCTGGCCGAGGAGAGCCTCGCGGACGGGCTGGTCCGGCTGATGTCGACCTTCGTGCCGGGCGAGGACCCGGAACCGTGCGAGGAAGACGCGGTGGCGGAGGAGGAGGCGGCGGAGGACGCCGAGTCCGCGGCCGACTCCGTGGCCGACTCCTCGCCGGCCCCTGGCTCCGAGGCCGCCTCCGGCTCGGGCGCGGCCCCCGCGGAGGACACGGCGGAGGCCACGGTGGAGGACACTCCGCAGGCCCCCGCCGCGCCCGGCCCGACCGCGTGGGCGGCTGCCGGCGAGGCCGCGCCGTCCTCCTCCGCGACCGCCCTGATCCAGGCCGTCGCCGACAGCGCCCTGGTGCTGCACACCGGCGGCGAGGCCGCCCGCGCCGAACCCGCCGCGCTGCTGGCCGCTGCCGGCGGCCTCGGGCTGCGGGTCTGGGCCGCCACCTGGACCGACCAGGGCCGGGAGTCCTTCGCCGCGCTCACCGACACCCCGGCCGCCGTGATCACCCTGGCCGACCTGCTCTCCGGCGCCGCCGGGCCGGGCCGCGCCGCTGACGGCACGCTCGCCCTGGACGTCCTGGTCGTCCTCGACGCCCCGCTGCTGGACGTCGAACTGGCCGCCACCGTCCTGGAGTCGCTCGCCGACAGCACCCGGCTGGTGCTCAGCGGCGACCCCGGCCAGCTCTGGTCGGCCGGCCCCGGCCGGTTCTTCGCCGACCTGCTGGCCGCCAGGGTCTGCCCGGCGGTCGCCTCCCGCACCCCGGACTTCGGCCCGATCGGCGAGCTGGTCTCCGGCGTCGGCATCGGCGAGCTCCAGCCCGTCGAGGCGCCGGACAAGGAGGTGGTCATCCTGACCGCGAAGGACGGCGGCGAAGCCGTCCACCGCGCCCTCCAGCTGCTCACCGACTCCATCCCCCGCGCCCTCGGCATCCCCGCCGAGCAGGTGGTGCTGCTCACCCCCGGCCACGGCGGCCCGGCGGGCACCCGGGCGCTGAACGCCGCCGCGAAGGCCCGGCTCAACCCGGGGCCCGGCCGGTTCGGCGGCTTCGACCCGGGCGACCGGGTGGTCGACTCCCCGGCCCCCGGCGTCACCCGCCCGGCCCGGGTGCTGGACGGCGACGCCACCGGCCTGCACCTGGCGTACGCGGACGGCTCGCGCCGGACCGTCCCGCCCGCCCAGGCGGCACGGCTGCGGCACGGCTGGGCGCTGACCGTCCACCAGGCACTCGGCCGCCGCTGGCCGGGCGCGGTCGTGGTGCTCCCGGAGGACGCCGGCCCGGCGCTCACCCGGCAGTGGGTCTACACCGCCTTCGGCCGCGGCGAGCGGCACCTGTCCGTGGTGCACGCGGCGGGCCCGGCGCTCGCCCAGGCCGTCACCGAGCGCCCGGCGCAGCCGCGCACCACCCGGCTGCGGGCGATCCTCGCCGAGAACGCCGCCTCGGCGTACTAGCCCTGTCCGGCGGTTGGCGGAACGCGCGGAGGGCGGGCCCCCTACAGGTGGGGCCCGCCCTCCGGGTGTCTGCACGACGAACGGTTCAGTCGTCGGGGTCCTCGTCGTCGTAGACCTCGCTCACGTCGAACCGGCAGATCAGCATCTGCGGGTCGGCGTGCTCGAAGGGTTCCGGCAGCCACTCCCCCGGCTCGGTCGGCTCCGCCGCCGCGACCCAGAGCGTCGAGTCCGCCTCCTCCAGGCCGAACTCCTCGCTGCGGGCGGCGATCTCGTCCGGCTCGTACTCGCCGAACAGCACGCCGATCGCGGCGTTCACCCCGCTGGTACCGCCCCCGCCGGGGGTCAGCGACTCGTCGAGCCGCTCGGCCTGGGCGCGCAGCCGCTTGGGGTCGGCGACGTGGTAGTCGCGGCGGATCAGCACGCTGATCGCCTCCGGCTGTTCGGGGCCGTGGTAGCCGCCCGGACCCTCGTCCCCGGGGATCTCGAAGGGGGTGACCTCGTCGTAGACCTCGTAGAGGATCTGGTCGTAGGCGATGGCCGCCGTCGCGAGCTGCTCGTAGGCGGCGGACACAGCGGGATCATCCGCTGCGCTGGGGCTTGACACCGCTTCCAGATGACGGTCGATGGCGGCCTTGACCGCCTCGGCGGCGGCGCGTACCTCGGCAATGGTTGGCTGCGCGGCATCAGACATGGTGCAGACGCTATCTCCCCGCGGTGTCGGTACGCACAGCGGTTGTCACCTACACCCGCGATTTCACCGCAACTTCCCCCCTGATGTCCGATCCGCGTGGTTCTGTCCCCGCGCGTGCCCGGCGCGAAGGGCGTGCAGCCGGGCCGCGCGGGGCCGATCGGGTGCCGCTTCGCGCGCCGGGATCGGGGTATCCCGTCCGGAGGAACAACGGAACTGATGCACTGTCAGGCGAGCTGGCGTGCCCCGGCCGGTCCGGGGCGTCCTGCCGGGTCGGACGGACGGACGGGAGGACGTCCGGGAGGACGTCCGGAAATACCCGGGCCGACTGTCCGAGGCAGGTCGTAGGCTTGCGTGCAGGTGATTCTCAGGAGGAGCGTTTTGACCCCACCGAAGCCGGTCCGGCAACCGGAGTACGAGTACCAGTCGCTGCGCATGCCGCGCGGCACCACGCGCAACGCGGCACGCCAACTGCTCACCGAGCACGCCGAGTACGGGCACTGGGAGCTCGACCGGCTGCGGCTGTTCCCCGACGGGAGCCGGACGGTCCGGCTGAAGCGGCGGATCATCCGGCAGGTCCGGAGCTGGTGACGGGCGAGCGCGTCTGAGCCCACCCGCCGCGGCGGGGGTGGACAGGCGGGGCGCCCGGGCGGGAGGCGGCCGGGTCGGGGAGCTCCGGGCCCGGGAACGCTCCCGTCTCGGTGGGGATTTCACGCCGGGCTTTCGGACCGGGGCTTCACGTCACCGTCAGGCCTTCGTACGGGCTTTCACGCCGGGCCTCCGCTTGCCCGCAGCCGCCCGTACCTCCAGGCGGCCGCGGGCGCGTCACGCTCCGACGTCGTGCTCCGGCAGCGCCGCTGGGGTGCGGCGCCGCGGGGTGTGGCCTACCGGCCGCTCAGCGGGCGCCGGCGCGGGCGCGGCGGTAGAGCACGCCGCCACCGAGCAGCAGAGCGAGGCCGGCGGCGCCGAGCAGTTCGACGTCACCGGCGCCGGTGGAGGCCAGCTGGCTGCCGACGGCGCCGCTCGGCGAGGAGGCGACGGCCGGGGCGACGGCGCGGGCCGCGACCGGGGCGACCTGGCCGCTCGCGACCGGCGCGACGGCGGGGGCCGAGTGTGCGCCGGCCTCGGGGGTGGCGGACGGGCCGCCGTTGCGCGGGTTGCCCGGGACCTCGCCGCCGGCCTGCGGCGGGATGGACGGGCTGTGCTTCTCGGGGCAGTCGTCGGCCGGCTTCGGCGCCGGGGCGGGCTGCGCGACGTTGGCGCAGTCGTTGCCGAAGGCGGGGTTCCCGACGCCGACCACGTCGACGGAGTTGCCGCAGGCGTTGACCGGGACGTGCACGGGGGCCTGGATGCTGTTGCCGGAGACCACGCCGGGCGAGTTGGCGGCGACGCCGGAGGCGGACGCGCCCGAGGCGGAGGAGCCCCGGCCGGTGCCGCCGTTGGCCCCGGAGCCTGCGTGGGAACCGGAGCCGGTGTGGGAGCCGGAGCCCACGTGGGAGCCGCCCGGCTTCGCGGCCTCGGGGTGGCCGCTGGCGTTGGCGCAACGGTTGCCGTAGGACGGGTTCAGCACGCCGATCACGTCGACGGTGTTGCCGCAGGCGTTGATCGGCACCTCGACCGGCACCTGCACCGAGTTCCCGGAGGCGACGCCCGCCGAGCCGGCGGCACCTCCCTGGGCCTCGGCACCCGCGTAGGCGTAGCCGGCGGTCGAGGCCAGGACACTGCCGGTGGCCACGACCGTGAGGATCCCCTTCTTGGCTACATTCCTCATTTTTTCCCCTGACGTATCGAGAACGACGTGACGACCTTGACGCAAACGCCTTCCGAAAGTCGGAATTTCCGTATATCCGGATATCCGGCAAGGTCTTCGACTGCACAGGAGTTAACGAGAGGACGGCGGGCAGGTTGAGCCGAACGAACCAGCTTCACCCGATCGAGCGATTGCCCCCTTGTTTACCTCTCCGCACCCCGCACTCGCACCCCGCACGCAAGCGACCCCCGGGCGGCGCGTCCGCCACCCGGGGGTCGAATGAGTCGGCTCAACGAGCCTCAGCAGCTCGGAGCGTGACTCAGAAGTTGGCGCAGTGGTTGCCGAACGCCGGGTTCAGCACACCGATCACGCTGACGGTGTTGCCGCACAGGTTGACCGGGACGTGCACCGGGATCTGCACCTGGTTGCCGGCGACGACACCCGGGGAGCCGGCGGCCACACCCTCGGCGGCGGCACCGCCGTGAGCGGACGCGACACCGGCGGCGGCGATCACCAGGCCACCGGTGGCGGCGGCAACAGCGGCGATCTTCTTGACCTTCATCATTCCTCCTGTATGGACAACGCAACCCGTTCGGCGGGTTGCACAGGGATGAACGAGGGTGTGGCAAACGGGGTACGGAACAGATTTGCCATTCACTCGCAACGGTGACGTCTCGCACGCACGCTCGATCCGCATTTCCATGCAGGATCGTTTCTGTTGATCTCCTTCGCCCTGTCCCAAATCATTAGCTCGGACAATGCGGACGGCCCGCCCCCGGCACTCCGGGAACGGGCCGTCCGCCCGAGGTGCTCAGCCCAAGGAGCTCAGCCCAAGCCGCTCGACAGACAACGCTCGGCAGGCAACGCTCAGCAGGCGTCGAGGAACCGGTCCAGCACCCGGACGCCGAACTTCAGCCCGTCCACCGGCACCCGCTCGTCCACGCCGTGGAACATCCCGGCGAAGTCCAGCTCCGGCGGCAGCTGCAGCGGCGCGAAACCGAAGCAGCGGATCCCGAGGTCCTGGAACGACTTGGCGTCCGTCCCGCCCGACAGGCAGTACGGCACCGCGCGGGCGATCGGGTCCTCCGCCCGCAGCGCCGTCTGCATCGCCTCCACCAGCGCGCCGTCGAAGGTGGTCTCGATCGCCTTGTCCGAGTGCAGGCTCTCCCGCTTCACACGCGGGCCCAGCACGCTGTCCAGCTCCGCCAGGAACTCCTCCTCGTAGCCGGGCAGGAAGCGCCCGTCCACGTGTGCGGTGGCCTGGCCGGGGATCACGTTCACCTTGTAGCCGGCGCCGAGCATGGTCGGCTGGGCGGTGTTGCGCAGCGTGGTGCCGATCATCTTGGCGATGCCGCCGAGCACCCGCAGGGTCTCGTCCATGTTCTCCGGGTCGAGCTCGACCCCGAGCGCGTCCGACAGCTCGTTCAGGAACGCCCGTACGGTCTTGGTGATCCGCAGCGGGAACTTGTGCCGGCCGAGCCGGGCGACCGCCTCGCACAGCTCGGTGATCGCGTTGTCGTCGTTCTCCATCGAGCCGTGCCCGGCGCGGCCCTCGACCGTCAGGCGCATCCAGTGCATGCCCTTCTCGGCCGTCTCCACCAGGTACAGCCGCACCTGGTCGTTGACCGTGAAGGAGAAGCCGCCGACCTCGCCGATGCCCTCGGTCACGCCCTCGAACAGCTCCGGGTGCTTGTCCACCAGGAACCGCGCCCCGTACGTGCCGCCGGCCTCCTCGTCCGCGACGAACGCCAGCACCAGGTCGCGCGGGGGCTTGCGGCCGGTGCGCAGCCGGTCGCGGACCACCGCGAGGGTCATCGCGTCCATGTCCTTCATGTCGACCGCGCCGCGACCCCACACGCAGCCGTCCGCGATCTCGCCCCCGAACGGGTCGTACGTCCAGTCCGCGGCGTTGGCCGGCACCACGTCGGTGTGGCCGTGGATCAGCAGGCCCGGGCGGGAACGGTCCTCGCCCTCGATCCGCACCACCGTCGAGGCCCGCCCCTTGGCCGACTCGAAGATCTGCGGCTCCACCCCGAACTCGGCGAGCTGCTCGGCGACGTACTCCGCCGCCTTGCGCTCCCCCGGGCCGGAGCCGTCCCCGTAGTTGCTGGTGTCGATCCGGATCAGATCGCGACAGATCCCGGCGACCTCCGACTCAGCCGTCGCCCTCGGCCCCGCCGACTCGCTCCGCTCGCTCACGGTCACTCCTCGTCTTTGGCCCGCACCGACGCACCAGCGCGCCACCCCCAGGACCTGCACCCGGGCGTACGAGCACGTACGCCCATCCTCCCCCAGCCCCCGACCCGGATCCACCCCCTGCGCACCCCCGAAACCCCCTGGTCACGCCCCCGCCACACACTCCCCCTTGCCCCCGCCACCACCCCCGCACCCCCGCCCCGAACCGTTTTGGGACCCCAAGCCGATCTTTGCTACAGTTACATCTGTCAGCGCGGCCGACGAGAGAACGAAAGCCGCAAAGACAACACCCGGTCCGGGTGGCGGAATGGCAGACGCGCTAGCTTGAGGTGCTAGTGCCCTTTATCGGGCGTGGGGGTTCAAGTCCCCCCTCGGACACCAGCAAGACCCCTGTTGATTCAGGGGTCTTTTGCTTTTCCGGTCATGGTGCAGCAGTCACGTGACCCACCGGCCAGCGGACTCGCCCCTGGGCCAGGGCGGACAGGCCCAGCCGGCCTGCTCCGGAGGCGGCCAGCCGCCGCGCCCCGTCCTTACGTGAGTGCCCGTACCGGGCCATCGTGCAGCCCGGGGAGTGGTGGCGGACGTTCGCCGAGACCTCCGCCGGGTTCTCCCCCGCCTCCAGGTCGTCGGTCACCTTCACCGGTCGCCGCGACGGGGGAGGCCTACGGCTTCACGGTCGTCTACTCGCCCTACCTGGCCGACAAGACCGCCGTCGCCTACGTCAGTTCGGCATTCGCCATGGCCGTCCGCTCCCCGCCCGTGGTGCGGAGCGAGTTTTCCGCTGCGGCAGGACACCAGGGGTACTCCATGCGCTGGTTGACGACCTTTGACGACGACAGCCTGAACCGGCGTTCCATCATGGACGCGTACGTGGGCTCGTGCGTTCTTGACGAGCGACGCTCCATCACGGTGGCCACATGAAGCCAGGCGTTGATCAAACGTCTGCTGGCCGCTGGTCCCCTGTGAGCACCGACCTCTTCGAGTCCTTGGAGGACCATCGTGCTCAAGCGTGTAGTAATGGGCGTGGCGACAGCCGCGCTGTTCAGCCTCGGCACCGGCGTAGCGCTCGCAAACGCGGGCGTGGACAGCACCGCACGGCCGGCCCCGGCCCGCTATTCGACCCCGGTGTCGACGCCCACCCCCGTGGCGGAGTCCGCCCCTGCGGGGGAAAGCGGCACTGACAGCACCCAGGCCTGGTGGAACCACAGCACGCACTACTAGCGAGTCTCCCGCAGCCGTGGCGCGCTGCCTGTCCGCCTCGACGGCCAGCACCAGCAGGCCCTCTGTGGCCGCGGCAGCGGCTAGGGCGCGTCTGACAATTCCCGCCGGGCGCGCGTTGTCAGACACGCCCTAGGTCCCGGCCGGGACCCGGGGTCAGCGTGCGTCCGCGAGGAGGAAGTCGAGCAGGATCTGCCGGCTCGTCTGGGAGGTGAGGCTGCCGTACGCGTCGTCGAACGCGTGGTCGGCGAAGGGCAGTTCCTTCACCTCCACGTCGACGCCCTGCTTCCTCAGCGCGTCGCCGAGGCCGGCGACGGTCTCGGGGCGGGCGCTGCGGTCGCGGTCCCCGACGACGAGCAGGGTGCGGGGCAGGCCGGGGCGGACGTCGGACGTCGGGGACACCTCGCGGTAGCGGTCCGGGTACTGCTGCGGGGTGCCGCCGGTGTACATCTGCGCCGCCTCGCGGGTCCCGGCCACGTCGTCCTCCCACATCTGCGCGACGTCGGTGCCGGGGTAGAAGCCGATCACGGAGGCCGGGGGCGCAGGGGTGGCGCCCTCGGCGGCCTTGATGGTGCCGTTCTGGAGGCGGTAGGCGGTGTTCATCGCCAGGGTGCCGCCCGCCGACATGCCGCCGAGCGAGATCCGCGCGCCGTCGACGCCGTACACGTCGGCGTTGCGCTGCACCCAGCCCATGGCGGAGACGAGGTCTTGCGGGGCCTTGTCCCAGGTGGGACGGTCGGGACCGGCCAGGCGGTAGTCGACGGCGAAGACGGCGACGCCGTGGTCGGCGAGCCAGCGGCCGGTGCCGCGCAGGTCGTTCTTGTCGAAGGTGTGGAAGCCGCCGGCGTGGGCGAGCACGACAGCCGGGGTCCGCTTGCCCGGGGCCTTCGCGGGCAGGTACGCGTCCACCCGCAGGGGCTCGCCCTCGGGGCTCGCGAACGTCTCGGTCGCGTCCGGCTTCGCCGCGGGGTAGGAGAGTTCGGTGAACACCTGGCCCAGCGAGATGTCGACGCCGGCCTCCCTGGCGGCCTGGAACTGGATGCCGCCGATGACCAGCGCGCCCACGGTGCACAGCGTCGAGACGCCGGTGACCACGCGTCCCCAGCGCACCAGGCCGGCCCGCCAGGCCAGCGTGGCGAGGCCGGCGGCGACGAGGGCCAGCAGGGCCGTGTGGAACGGGTACTGCCCGCCCAGGACCGGCCCGATCACGCCCGCCTTGGGTATCGAGGGGACGTACGCGCCGAGCACGATGGCGACGGTCAGGAACGCGAGGAACGACGCCAGGACGGCGGAGGCGGCCCGCAGGATCCGGGCGGCCCGTCCGGGCCGGGCGGGCGAGGCGGCGGAGCTTCGGGGTGTGGTCATGGCTGTACTCCTGCGATGGTGCGCGGGGCGGTCGCCGCCGCCCGCGGAACTTGTCGGGAGCCGCGAGGTCCTCGGAACCGCACACGGGGGCGGCGAGGACCGGCTCGTACAAGAACGCTAGGAATCCGGCACCCGCACGGGCCTCACACCGCGGAGCCATTCTCCGGAGCAGCTCTCAGGTAGGGGGTCGGAGGGAGACGTCCGGGCCAGTGCCGCCGCACTACCGCGGGATCACAGACCGGTGCGGCCGGGAACGACCAGTCCCGTCTCGTAGGCGAGGACTGCGGCCTGGGTGCGGTCCCGCAGCTGCAGCTTCTGCAGGATGCTGCCCATGTGCGTCTTGACGGTCTGCTCGGCGACGACGAGTTCGGCGGCGATCTCCGCGTTGGACAGGCCCCGGGCGACCAGCGTGAGCACCTCGGTCTCGCGGTTGGTGAGGACGTCGATCCGCACCTGGGCGGGCGGTTTCGCCGAGCCGCCCAGCCGGGCGAACTCCGTGATGAGCCGCTTGGTGAGTCCGGGCGACAGCAGCGCGTCCCCGGCGGCCACGACGCGTACCGCCTCGGCCAGTTGGACCCCGGAGGCGTCCTTGAGGAGGAACCCGCCGGCGCCGGCCCGCAGCGCCTCGTACACATACTCGTCGAGGTCGAAGGTGGTCAGGACGAGGATCCTGGTCGACAGGCCGGCCTGCCCGGTGATCCGGCGGGTGGCCTCGATGCCGTTCAGTCCGGGCATCCGGATGTCCATCACGATCACGTCGGGGCGGAGCTCCTCGGCCTTGGCCACCGCGTCCAGGCCGTCCACGGCGGTCGCGATCACCTCGATGCCGGGCTGGGCGCCGAGGAGCACCGAGAAGGCCTCGCGAACCATCGCCTGGTCGTCGGCGATCATCACTCGGATCGTCATGCGGTCTGTTCCCTGTCTGTCCGGACGGCTGGGGCGGCGGGCACCGGCAGCAGCGCGGTGACCTCGTAGCCACCGTCGGGGGTGGTGCCGGCGGAGAACTCCCCGCCGAGCATCACGGCACGTTCGCGCATGCCCAGGAGGCCGTGCCCGGCTCCCGGCGAGGGCTCGGCAACCGCGGTGCCGGGCCCGTTGCGGATCCGCAGCCGCAGGGCGGCGTCGGTGTACGTCAGCTCGACGCGGGCCGCGGCGCCCGGGGCGTGGCGCAGCGTGTTGCTGAGCGCCTCCTGCACGATGCGGTAGGCCGACAGCTCCACGCCCTCGGGCAGCGGTCGGCGCGTCCCGGAGACCACCGCCCGCACGTCGAGCCCGGCCGCGCGCACCCCGGCGAGCAGGTCGTCGAGCCTTTCCAGGGTGGGCTGCGGAGCCTCGGGAGCACGCCCGCCGGGACGGTCCTCGGAGCGCAGCACGCCGAGGAGGCGGCGCAGCTCGGTCAGTCCCTCCAGGGCACCCGCGCGGATGTCGGCCAGCGCCGCGACCAGTTCCCGGGGCGGGTCCGCGACCCGGTACGGGGCGGCCTCGGCCTGGATGGAGATGACGGACATGTGGTGGGCGACCACGTCGTGCAACTCGCGCGCGATGCGGGCGCGTTCCTCCAGGACGGTGCGGTGCGCCCGCTCCTGCGCGAGGGCCCGCTCCTGCTCCGCGAGCCGGGCGCGGACCTCCCTCGTCCGGCGCACCCCGGTCGCGGCGGCCACGACGAGGGCGAACAACACCAGCACGATCACCGTGAAGTACCAGGGCCCGATCCGCCCGCCCGCCAGCTGCAGTCCCAGCAGCAGCGCGGTGCTCAGCGCCACCGTCTCGCCCGTCACCCGCGGCGGGTTGCGCAGCGCGACCAGGAACGACAGCCCAGCCTGCACGGCCCACGCCCATCCCGTGTACGGCGCGAAGGGCGGGTACAACGAGAACACCGGCAGCATCACCAGCGACAGCCACCAGGCCGGCAGCGGCCGGCGCAGCGCCGGTACCAGGAGCGCGGCGTGGAGCATCCCGAGCGGCCGCAACGGGATGTCCTCGGTAGCGGAGACGGCCGCGAAGACCGCCACCGCGACGACCGCGCCGTGCGGCAGCCACCTCAGCAGTCCCGGCCCGCTCATGGGCGGCATGGGCTGCGGGGCCGGGGTGAACAGATCCTTCCTCACGGTGTGCAGCGCTCCGCGCACCGACCACCTCCTAGGGGCTCTCAGCAATTCGGACGCTCACGGTGCCTTCCTCGGCCGGGGTGCATTCGGTCACCACGCTACGCAGCGGACCCGCCGGCCGGCCTCCCGCCGCGGAGCCGTTCTCGGCCTGGCTCTCAGGTATGAGGCGTCACGGGCGCCCGCCTCCGGAGGGACCGCCCGACGATGCGTCCGCAGCGGCGGCCGACCCCTGGTATGGGGCCGGGGCTATCGGGTGTGGAGGCGGTGGGCGGTGCGCCGGACCCACCAGAGGGCGGCTGCGGTGACGGCCAGGGTCCAGGCGAGTTGTGCCGCGGCGTACGGGTGGCCTTGGGCTGCGGAGCGGGCGAGCGGGAACAGGAGGGTGCCGACCGCCAGCGGGCCGCGCAGGTACCAGAGCGCCACCTGGCCGGGGCCGGTGTTGCCCATGGGGGTGTTGACGCCGATCGTCAGGTGCATGGGCACGACGCCCCGGTAGGAGCTGACCAGCGCGGCCGCGGTGAGTGCGGGTACGGAGGCGAGGAGCGGGAGGAGTCCTGCGGTGTCCCGGCCGGCGAGCGCGCACGCCAGTGCGCCGGCTCCGGTGAGCGCGAGGAGGAGGCCGCCGGGCACCGCCGAGTGCTGGAGGGCGAGCGACTTGAACGTCCAGGGCAGGTTGGTGGAGCGTCGCGGGTCGTCGCTCTCCAGCCGGGCCGGCTCGGTGAGTTGGGCGGCCGCCAGGTATTCGGCGACCAGGGACAGCACGACGACGATCTGCTGTGCGGTCGAGGTGAAGGAGGGGGCCGCCGCGGTCAGTCCGACGGCGATTCCGCTCCAGGCGACGGCCCACCCCAGGCGGCGGGGGTTGCGCAGCAGGCAGGTGAGGTCGCGCCACGGGACCAGCAGCAGCCGGTGCCGCGGCATGGGGAGGCGGAGCCGGGGGGTGCTGTTCCGCTCCTTGAGCCGCGGTACTCCGGAGCGGGCCTGGCGGAGGTCGAGCATGAGGACGGACGTGCTGATCTGGGCGGCGACCGTCGCGCGCAGTCTGAGGGCGGCTTGCGGGATCGCGGGCAGTTCCCGCCAGGCGAGGGCGAGGGCGAGCACCGGGGTGCCGACGGACAGCACCGTGCCGACGGCGCCCGCCGTACCCACGAGGCCGAGCGCCCACAGGAGCGGTTGGGACGCCCACCCCCACGGGCCCGACCAGAGCAGGAGGCCTTGCAGCCAGCCCGTCCGCCCCTGCGTCCATGCCGTCCACACGCCGGCGGCGGCGACCGCGGCGAGGAGCCACCCCGCGGCGAAGACCCTGCGGCCGTACCGGGACATCCACTGGTCGTGCCGCTCGACCAGGACGCCGACCGCGCTCGTGGTGAGCGCCACCGAGACGCCCGTCCAGGAGCCCGCGAGGGTCAGCAGGATCCACGACTGCGGGGCCAGGCCCTGCAGCAGGAAGCCCGCGACCGCGCCGGCGACGCCGCTCACCACGGAGGCCAGCGCCACCGAGGACCGCAGCCCCGGTGCGAGCAGGGCTCGCCGGTCGACGGCCGAGGGCAGCAGGAAGCCGGTGGTGGCCCGGTCCAGCAGGACCGGGCCGCGCCACATCGCTCCCCGGGCGGTGAGCAGCAGGGCGAGGACCAGCACCGCCGGGATCAGCGCCAGGAGCGTCGCGGACGCCTGTTCCCCGATCTGCACGGGCGGCCGGTCGGCCGCCCGGGTCGAACTCGTCCACTGGAGCAGGGCGGGGACGCCCCAGCAGCCGCCCACCAGGAGGACCGTGTAGGCGATGAACCACGCGCTCCTGCGCTTCTCCTGGCGCGTGCCGCTCCGGGCTTCGCGCAGGAACAGCAGGGTGTCCGCGGTGCAGTCCCCCGACCTGTCGGGCACCCGCGCCCTCGTCCCGGTCGCGGGTGCCACGCTGTCGCTCAAACCGTTCATCCTTCCCCCTGCACCGCCCCGGACGGGCCCGAGTGCCCCGAACGCGAGCCGACTTCGACGATCTGGTCCGCGACCTCGTTCAGGGCCCGGTGGTGGGTGGCCATGAGGACGGCCGCTCCGCGGTCGCGGTGCTCCGCGATCAGGCGGGCGAGGGCGGTCCGGGCGTGGGAGTCGAGCCGTTGTTCGGGCTCGTCGAGGATGAGGAGGTCGTGCGGCCGGATGAAGGCGGCGGCGAGGAGCAGCGCCTGGGTCTGTCCGGAGGACAGGGCCGAGGGGAACTGTTCGGACTGCGCCGTGAGGCGGTGCGACTCCAGCGCCCCGTCGACCGCGGCATCGGCTCCGGCGCCCATGCCGTGCGACAGCGCCACGAGCCGCAGGTGCTCCCGCACGGTGAGGTCCGGGTAGAACGCACCGGGATCCATCACCGACGCGACCCGCTTGCGCACGTCCAGGGAATCCTCGTGGATCTCTTCCCCGTCGAAGACGACCGATCCTGCGGACGGTCTCTCCCGTCCGGCCGCCACGCGGAGCAGGGTGCTCTTGCCGGATCCGTTCTCCCCGACCAGGGAAACGCACTCACCACGGTGGATGCGGAGGGAGACCCGGTCGAGCACGGTGCTGTCACCGTACGCGTGTGTGACGTCGACGAGTTGCAGCAGCGGTGCGCCCGCCGCCTTGCCGGTTTTGTTTTTCAATCGACGAGCCGTCTTCTCTCGGATGATCGAAACGTTCATTTTCACACTTTTCTGAACATTGGGCCGATCATAGCAAGGCGTCCCAATCCTGCAAAGCCGACCCAAATACACCCTCCGGGCGGCCCGACATGCGCCCTCCGGCCGAACCGGAACCCGAACCCGAGGCCGTCAAGTCAAATGGGGTGATTCGAGGCCATACGGACTGTTCGGCGGAATCCGCCACCCGCCCGGATTCTCGATCAAGGCCTGACCTGCGATATCAATGATCGAATACAGGAACACCCGGGGACTCCGCAACAAAAGGGGCATTGCACAGAATTCGAGGAATGTCCACCTACAATGGAATTGGTCAATTTCTTCGAAATTATCCGCCGCCGATTCGCATTGTGCACACCATGAACACATCAAGGGTCTTCCCGTGGTTACCGAAACGACATATGGTCGAACGGCAGCGGCCGGCAGCGGACGTCGGTCCTCTGTGGGTTGGCCGCTGTCTCCACCATCAAAAGGAGAAAGAGTGAACGCCACCGAATCGCGTGTCGAGTTCGTGACCGATGCCGTCAACGCTTCGTTCGCGGAGGCGCAGGAGGGTTTCGTGAACGCACACAACGCTCCCGCGATGACCACCCCCACCATCATCGCCGTGTGCGAGGTCGTCGTGACGGGCAGCACGATCTGCCTCGGCTGCTGAACCAACTGACCCACCGGTGACACCACCCATGTGAGCAGACGGGCCGGAAAGGGGGACGAGCGGTTCCCCTTTCCGGCCCCGCTCGACCGGAGCACGAGGACGCGTGAATGCCATTCACTAAGATCGTCAACGAGCCTTCCCACCCCATATCGCGCGAGGACGCGCATTACTGGACGCTGGCCCCGGCCGCGGTGGGCGAGATCATCAGCGGCCTCGAAGCCTTGACCCGGACAGCCGCCTACGGACCCAACGGCCTTTTGCAGGGCCTGAGTTCGAAACGCGATCGCAGCGTCGTCCCGCAGGCTCTCCGCAAGGCGATCGACAGCCGCGGCGGCGCCGTCGCCATCAAGGCCATGGGCGTCGTCGGCGGAGCGCTGACCCTGACCGGCCGCAGGAGCCGGGCGCAGCAGATCACCGGAGCCGGCCTGATGCTGGCCTCCAGCGGCCTGAGCAAGTACCGCACCTCGTTCGGCAGGGACGGGGCGGACCACATGGCCGCCCTGATCTGCGGCTACCGCGTGCTCACCGCCTTGGTCCCCGAGGCCGAGAAGTCCGACGACCTCTTCCTGCGCGCGGTCAACGCCCAGACCTTCATCGCCTACGTGACCGCCGGCGCGGCGAAGGCGATCTCCAGTACCTGGCGGTCGGGCGAGGCGCTGGAACAGGTCCTGCAGACCCAGCAGTACGGGGACAGCGCGGTCGCCAAGTGGCTGAAGAAGAGCCCGCTGCTGTGCAGTTCGATGACGTGGTTCACCATCGTCTGGGAGACGGGGTTCCCGGTCGTCTACCTGCTGGCACCGGCGGACGCCCGCAGGGCCCTGGCCGGCGTCAAGCTCTTCCACCTGGGCATCGCCGTGACGATGGGCCTGCCGCGGTTCTTCTGGGGATTCAGCTCGGCCCACGCGGCGGTCCTCTACGCCGTGGACCGCCTCCCCAGGAACGGGGGCCGGGGATGAGGTTCGAACGCCAGGTGGTCGCCACCTTCGGGGCCGCCGCCGTGGTCAGCGCCTACCTCTCGTACATCCGCCTGGAGGAGGAGTACACCCGGCGCGGCGGGCTCAAGGGGACCTCCCTGATCCAGGGCCCGGACGGCCTCGCGATCGAGTACGCGCTCGATGGCGGGGAGCTCGGCCCCACCGCCCCCGTCGCGGTCCTCGAAAGCGGCCTGGGCGCGCCGCTGGAATCCTGGGACTGGGTGGCCGGGCTGCTCAGCCGGCGCTTCCGGGTGCTGCGCTACCACCGCAGCGGGTACTGGCGCTCGAAGAGCAGGCTGCGGCCGGCCCAGTTGGTCGAGTTCCTCCTGCAACAGCTCGCGCCGCAGGGCGACGTCGTCCTGTGCGGCCACTCGATCGGCGCCCTCACCGCCATGAACGTCGCGGCGGAGTCCGCGTACGTGCGCGAGCGCGCCACCGTCCTGCACATCGTCGACGGGACGGACGCCGTCCTCCTCGGTGAGGACCGCGGGTCGAAGAGGCGGGTGGCGCGCTACAACCAGGACACCGCGCGACGGCTGCTCGGCTCGGCCCTGGGCACCACCCGCTGGCTGACGAGCCCCACCGAGCGGGAACTCGAATACCGCCCGGACATCCAACGGGCGCACCTGGCCTCGATCTCCAGCCCCCAGGTGCTGCTGGCGGCTCGCCAGGAGTACCTGCACGAGCCCCTCGCCGGGCAGGACTTCGTGGCCGCCGGGCCGCTGCGGCGCGTCGTCATCTCGGCCGCCAACAACACCGAGCAGCAGCGCAAGCTCAGCGAGCGGGTCGCCGCGGACTTCCACGTCGTGCCGGCGAGCAGCCACCGGTCCATCATCGCCAAGCCCGCCCTGGCGCAGCAGACGGCGGCGATCATCCTGGAGAACTCATGAGCGCGTGGCGCAGGGCCGTCGCGTCCCTGGTCAAGGCCGCCCTGGTGACGCACGTCGTGCTGACGGTCTTCGAGAACCTGCCCGACGACAAGCTGCCGATCAAGATGCGCCTGCCGTTCTTCCCCGACCTGCCGCAATGGCGCTTCTTCGCCCCGAACCCCGGCATCGAGGACCTGTACGTCTTCTACCGCACGCGTGCGACGCCCGCGGACGGCTGGACCACGTGGGCCGACCTGGCCATGCGGAACGAGGCGAAGCCGCTCGCCGTGCTGTGGAACCCGGGGAGCCGGGTTCCCAAGGCGCTGTTCGACATGGCGTCGCAGGTACGCACGCTCGCCTCGAACGGGGCCATGTTCGAGTGGATGCTGAACAGCGACGGGTACAACCTGATGGCCGGGGCCGTGCGGGACGCGTGCAGGAAGAGCAGCGAGTCGGGCGACTACCAGTTCATGATCGTGGCGTCCGTCCCGACCGAGGGTGCCGACGGGATCAAGCCCATCATGATCTCGCCGGAACTCGCCCTGTGAACCGGGGGAATACCGAGATGCCCGAAAGCACCGAAAGCAGCGGAACCGGCGGAAGCGCTGGAAACACCGGAAACGCCGGCAATCAGGAGATCCCCGATCTGGGCGAGAAGCGGATCCTGTTCATAGTGACCGGATCCATCAACGCCGCGCTCACGCCGTACTGGCTGCACTGGCTGCGCCAGTCGTTTCCCCGGATCACGAGCGACCTCCTGGTGACCAGGTCCGCACAGCGTTTCGTGACGCTGGACGCCCTGCGCCGACTGGTGGGCGGCGACGTGTGGACCGACGACTACGCCGACCCCTCCCTCCCGGAATCCGCGCACGTGGAGATCGGCGAACGCGTCGACGCCTTCGCCGTCTTCCCCGCGACGCTCGATTTCGCCATGCGGCTCGCCGCGGGAAACTGCAACACCCCCGCCACCATGGCGTTGCAGATCACCGAGAAGCCGATCGTGCTCGCCACCGCCTTTCCGGCCGGAAATGCCGTCGTCGAACGCAACATGGAGCTCCTGCTGCAGCGCCCGAACGTCTCGGTCAGCCAAACCGTCGCGGCGTACAGCGTCGGGAAGCGAAAATGGGAGGGCGAGACCGGCTTCTACCTGCCGTCGGTCCTGAAGGAGCTGGAAGGAATGTTCGATGCGGAGGGCCGCCGGTAGCACCAGCTCCCGGTGAGCGGCCGCCCCGCCCGTGGAATCCCGCGCGGCGGACCGACCACGAACGAGGCGGGCCGAGCATGAAATGGAACAGCGACGTCGCGGTCGTGGGCAGCGGGCCGAACGGCCTGGCAGCGGCCGTCACCTTCGCCCGCGCCGGGCTGCACGTGGACGTCTACGAGAGCCAGGACGAGATCGGCGGCGGCCTGCGCACGCACGCGCTGTTCGACAGCGACGTACGGCACGACATCTGCTCCGCCGTCCATCCGATGGCCGCCGTCTCGCCGTTCTTCCGCCGGTTCGACCTGTCGGCCCGCGGCATCGACCTGCTCCAGGCGGAAGCGTCCTACGCCCATCCGCTGGCTGACGGGCGAGCCGCCGTGGCGTACCACGACCTCGACCGGACCTGCGACGCACTGGGCCGTGACGGCGCCGGCTGGCGGCGGCTGATGGCACCGCTCATCGGCCGCAGCACCGAGATCGGGGAGCTCTTCCTCTCCGACTTCCGCTCCGTCCCCGCGTCCCTGCGGACTCCGGCGATGCTCGCGTGGCGGTCCCTGGTCCACGGGACGGCGCTCGCCACGCGCCGGTTCGCGACCGACGAGGCGGCCGCCCTCCTCGCCGGGGTGGCCGCGCACGCCGTCGGCAGGCTCCCCAGCATCGTCGGCGGGGCCGTGTCGGTCTTCCTCGGCCACCTGGCGCACAGTTCGGGGTGGCCGGTGCCGCGCGGCGGGAGCTCGGAGATCGCGGCCGGCCTGGCCGAGGACATCCGGCGCCACGGCGGGCTGATCCACACCGGTGCGCGCATCACCGAGCTGGCGCAGGTGCGCGGTTCGCGCGTCGTCATGTTCGACACCGGGCCGAAGGAGTTCTCGGCCGTGGCGGGCGACCGACTGCCCGCCGCCTACCGGCGACGACTCGGCAGGTTCCGGTACGGGCCCGCGGCGGCCAAGGTCGATTTCCTGGTGTCCGAGGCGATCCCGTGGCGCAACACCGACGTGGCCAGGGCCGCCACCGTGCACCTCGGAGGGTCGCAGGCACAGATCTACCGCCGGGAGTCCGGGGTCGCCCGCGGTGTCGACGCGGGCGACCCCTTCGTGCTGCTGGTGGATCCCGGCGTCGCCGATCCCGACCGGGTCCACGCCGGGAAGAGGCCCGTCTGGGCCTACGCGCACGTGCCCAACGGGTACGCGGCGGACCCCACCGGCTCCGTCACGGCACAGATCGAGAAGTACGCGCCCGGGTTCAGCGAGACGGTCCTCGCCGCCAGGAGCACCAACGGCGTCCAGTACGAGGCGTACAACCCCAACTACGTCGGCGGGGACATCGGCGCCGGGGCCCTGACCCTCGGCCAGCTGCTCATGCGCCCGACCCTCCGGTGGAACCCGTACGCGACCCCGCTGCCCGGCGTCTACCTGTGCTCCGCCTCCACCCCACCCGGTCCGGGCGTCCACGGCATGAGCGGCTACCTCGCCGCCGTCTCCGCGCTCCGCCGGGAGTTCGGCATCGCCGCGCCGCCCTCGCTCGGGCCCCGTCCGGCGTCTTTGCGACGTGAACCGTGACGGCGGCGTCATCGATCGGAGAGGCTGCTCGGTAAGGGTGGTGGCGGCGGGTCCGCCCCGTGGAACCCCTGGCGCCTTTGGAGGAGACCGATGTCCGCACCTGTTCAGCACCACCGGTTCGCCGTCGACGAGGACGGCAACGACCTGGGGTACGCCCTGTCGCTGCCGGACGGGTACGACGAGGGCCCCGGGCCGTGGCCGCTGCTGCTGTTCCTGCACGGCGCCATGGAGCGCGGCGAGGATCTGGCGGCGCTCGCCGTGCACGGGCCGGTGCGGCAGATCGCCGCCGGGGCGAAGCTGCCGTTCGTGGTGGTGGCCCCGCAGTGCCCGGCGCACAGCTCGTGGGTCGCGGAGGTGAGCGCGCTGGCGGCCCTGGTCGAGGACGTGGCGCGGACGTACCGGATCGACCCGGACCGGCGGTACGTGACCGGGCTGAGCATGGGCGGCACCGGCACGTGGGCGCTCGCCGCCCGGTACCCGCGCCGGTTCGCCGCCGCCGTGCCGATCTGCGGGTCCGGGCTGAGGGAGGCGGCGCCGCGCCTCGCCGCCCTCCCGGTGTGGGCCTTCCACGGCGGGGAGGACGACGTCGTCCCGGTCGCCCACACCGAGCGGGTGGTCGAGGCGCTGCGGGAGGCGGGCGGTCCGGTGCGGTTCACCCGCTACCCGGGGGTCGGCCACGACTCCTGGACGCGGACGTACGACGACCCCGAGGTCTACGCCTGGCTGCTCGCCCAGTCCCGCCGGTCCCGCAGCGCGGGCTGAGAACGCCGACGGGCCCGGCGGACGCTACTGCTGGGGGCCGGTCGCCTGGCGGGAGCCGGTCCGGGGGCGCGTGGGGTGCGGGACGGACGCGGGCAGGGCGTGCCCGGTGCGGTCGTCGGTGTGCCAGGACTGCGACTGGAAGGCCAGGAACACCGCCGCCCACCGGCTCTCCGCCGGCAGGTGGATGAGCAGCGCGCCGTCCTGGTAGACGCCGTCGTCCGTCCGGAACCGCCCGCTGTTGCCCTGGTTCATGTGCACGTCGTGCACGCCGTTGCCGGGCAGGAAGCCGAACACCTTGTCCGGGACGCCGGGTTCGGGCCCGAAGCGCTGCCCGAAGACGTACACCGCGGCCGCCGGGTCGGCGATCGCCCCCTGGACGTGCTGGTCGAGCATGTCGGCGAGGTCGTTGTCCGGGCCCGGGAGGTCGGGCGGCAGGACGCGCATCGCCGCGGGGTCGAACAGGTGCCCGCGGACGAAGTCCAGGCTCGCCGTGCCCGGCCGGGACGGCAGCGGGTTCCAGCCGCTGCCGGCCGGCGGGAGGAGACCGGTGACGGGGTGCCGGAAGTCCTCGACCGCGAGGTAGCGCAGGTCCGCGGGGGCCTGCTGGGAGAGGACGTTGACCGCCGCGCGGTAGTCGGTGCCCCCGGCGTCGCGCAGGTGGATCTGGTAGTGCGGGGTGTCGGTGGCGCCCTCGCGGCGCCGGTCGACGGCGGTGGCGGCGAGCACGCCGTAGTCGCTGATCGGCATGGGTGTGGTTCCTCGGTTCCCTGGCTGCTGGTCCTGGTGCCTCGCCGGCCGGTCGGCCGGGGTTCCTCCGTTATCGCGCACACCGCCGACCGGGGGCTGTGGAATCCGCAGTTGTTCATCTGCCGTCCCCCGAACGGGCTTTCGCGCCGCAGAACGTTGACGTCGGGGCGCCGTCGTCCGGGGACTGGACGAGGGCTGGATGAGGACCGGACGAGGACTGGACGAGGGCGGGGCGAGGGCCGGACGAGGGCGGGCCGGTCAGTCGGCCGGTGCCGGCCTGCCCCGGCCGGGCAGGACGTGGACGCGTCTCGACCGCCCCCGGAGCAGCTCGCCGGTGACGAAGGCCGTCACCGCGGCGACGATCAGCAGCGGCATCGCATCGGCGGCCTGGCCGCCCAGCAGCGCCGTCGCCAGCACCGTGCTGGTGACCGGAAGCCGGGTGACGGCCGCGCCGGAGGCGGCCAGTCCGACGGCCAGCGCGGGCGCGGTGCCGAAGCCGGGCAGCGGCGCGCAGGCCGCCCCGAGCGCGGCACCGATCAGGATCGCCGGGAAGATCGGGCCGCCGCGCAGGCTGCCCAGGGCGATCCCCCAGCCGACCGTCTTGCACAGCACCAGGGCGAGCAGCGCGCCGATCGACCAGGCCGCCGGGTCGGCCGCCAGCGCGCCCAGGGTGACCTGCCCGGAGAGCGCGGCCTCCTCCGGTGAGCGACCGGTGAGCAGCGGGTACGCCGCGAGGCAGGCCCCGACGGCGATCGCGCACAGCACCGTCCGGACGGCGGTCCGACGAGCGGTCGGCACCGGCCGGGGGCCCGCCGGATCGCCCGTGGTGAAGGCCTTGACCCGCCGGCCGAGGGCCTGCCCGGCCACGCAGACCACGGCGATCACCACCGCCAGCGGGACGCCCCAGAGGAAGTCGCCCAAGTCCGGGACGCCGCTCTCGGGCACCCGCGGCAGCGAGAGCGCGCCGATCGACAGCCCGGTCCAGTGGCCGAAGCCGGTGAAGACCAGCGCACCGACCCCGCTGGCCAGCAGGCAGGGCAGGATCAGAGCGATCAGCCGCGGGCCGCCCAGCCCGGCCGCCTCGATCATCATCACGCCCGCCACCAGCGGGCTGCCGAAGATGGTGGAGATCGCCGCCGCCGCCCCGGCTGTTCCCAACACCGGTACCAGTTCCGGGCGTTGGGCCCGCCTGGCGGACCGGACGGCGAGCAGCGCGAGGCCGCCGCCGATCGCCATCAGCGGCGCCTCCGGGCCGAGCACCGCGCCGAGCGGCAGGCAGGCGAGCGCGGCCAGCACCACGCCGGGGACGGCGCCCGGCGGGGTGGGCGGGCCGCCCAACCCGTCCACCGGGACGTGGCCGCCGCGCCCGGGCAGCCGGGTGACCACGGGGGCGAGCAGCAGGCCGGCCAGCAGCAGCGCGGGCAGCGGCCACCACCAGGGGGCGCGGTCGAAGCCGGCGGCGACCGGCAGGCTCTCCCAGACCCAGTGCTGGAGTTGGTGCTCCAGGCCGACGAAGCCGAAGGCGACCAGCGAGACCGGGACGCCGATCAGGGTGGCGACCAGCAGCAGGCCGAGGTAGCCCTTGCCGAGCAGCACCTGGCGCAGGGTGGGGCCACCGTTCTGCTGCTGGGGCGTCCCCGGCATCGCCGCTCCTTCGCGCTCCCGGGGCGCGCGGCCCCCGTCCTGCGACCGAGTCTCGCCCGGGGCCGGGCGGCCCGCACGGCGTGCGGCCCGTCAGCCGGGCGCCGGACGAGCGGAGTTGCGCCGTTCAGGTGAGAGCGCTCTCCGGGGCGGCTGGCGACCGGAGCGGGTGGGCGTCGACGGCGGCCGGGGCCAACAGCGGGCGGTCAGAGCCGGCGGGCGTCGCCGAGCGCGCTCTCGATGCCCTGGACCATCCGCCACAGCGGCGCCCGGCGGCTGGCGACCAGCACCACCACATCGTCCGCCCCGGACTCCGCGGGCTCCCCGGACCCCCCGGACTCCCCGCCCGGGCGGTCGTTCCAGGTGCCGGTGACGAAGGCCATCGCCGCGTCGACCTCGACCACCCAGTCGCTCTCGCCGCCCGAGCGCAGCCAGGTGCGCAGGGCGTGGTTGTGCGCGGCGACAACGGCGGCGGCGGTCACGTCGGCGCGCAGCGGGCCGTCCGGGCGGTCGGCGAACCGGCCGCGCAGGTAGGCCGCGAGCGTGTGCTCGTAGCGCCAGACCACGGAGAGCTCGTACGCCCGCAGGCCGGGGACCTTGCGGGTGAGGCGGTAGCGCTGGACGGAGAAGGAGGGCTGTTCGGCGTACATCCGCAGGACGAGCCGGGCCGCGTCGCAGGCGTGCTTGACCGGGTCCTCCTCGCCGGTGCCGGACTCCAGGAACTCCGTCATCTCGGCGAGGCTGCGCTCGTGGTCCGGGAAGACCACGTCCTCCTTGGCCGGGAAGTAGCGGAAGAAGGAGCGCCGGCCGACCCCGGCGAGCGAGACGATGTCGTCGATGGTGGTCTGCTCGAAGCCGCGTTCCAGGAAGAGCTCGAAGGCCGCGGCGACGAGCGCCTCGCGCATCGCCGGCTTGGCGGGCCCGTCGTTCATGGGCAGGTCCTGCTCTTCCTTCTCGCTCATTCCCGGAACATAGCATCGGCCCCGAACGGCCGGACCGGGTGCTCGGCCCGGCCGTCGGTGCACCTCGGAGAGGCTGTTACGGCAGGTTGCGGGCCATGACGATGCGCTGGACCTGGTTGGTCCCCTCGTAGATCTGGGTGATCTTCGCGTCCCGCATCATCCGCTCCACCGGGTAGTCCCGCGTGTACCCGTACCCGCCCAGCAACTGCACCGCGTCCGTCGTGATCTCCATCGCCGCATCCGACGCGTAGCACTTCGCCGCCGCCCCGAAGAACGTCAGATCCCCGTCCCCACGCTGCGACTTCGCCGCCGCCACATACGTCAACTGCCGCGCCGCCTCCAGCTTCATCGCCATGTCCGCCAGCATGAACTGCACACCCTGGAACTCCGCGATCGCCTTCCCGAACTGCCGCCGCTCCTTCACATACCCCTTCGCGTAGTCCAACGCCCCCTGCGCGATCCCCACCGCCTGCGCCGCGATCGTCACCCGCGTGTGGTCCAACGTCCGCATCGCCGTCGCGAACCCCGTCCCCTCCGCACCGATCATCCGGTCCGCAGGAATCCGCACATTGTCGAAGTACACCTCACGCGTCGGCGAACCCTTGATCCCCAACTTCCTCTCCGGCGCACCGAACGACACCCCCTCGTCGCCCTTCTCCACCACGAACGCCGAGATCCCCTTCGACCGCAGCTCCGGATCCGTCACCGCCATCACCGTGTAGAACTCCGAGACACCCGCGTTCGTGATCCAGCGCTTCACCCCGTTCAGCACCCAGAAGTCCCCGTCCCGCACCGCCCGGGTCCGCATCCCCGCCGCGTCCGAACCCGCCTCCGGCTCCGACAGGCAGTACGAGAACATCCCCTCACCCCGCGCCAACGCCCCCAGGTACTTCGCCTTCAACTCCGGCGAACCCGACAACTGCACCGGCAACGACCCCAGCTTGTTCACCGCCGGAATCAACGAGGACGACGCACACACCCGCGCCACCTCCTCGATCACGATCACCGTCGCCAGCGCATCCGCCCCCGCACCACCGAACTCCTCCGGCACGTGCACCGCATGCAGATCACTGCCCCGCAACGCGTCCAACGCCTCCTGCGGGAACCGCCCCAGCTCATCCACCTCCGCCGCGAACGGAGCGATCTTCGCCTCGGCCAGCGAACGCACCGCCTCACGGAGCATCTCGTGCTCCTCGGAGATACGGAAGAGATCGAACTCCTGGCTCATGATCGCCACTCCTGTTTCACGACGGTACTCAGTACCCTTCATTATGCACCCACGCGGCAAAAAGGGAACTCAGTGCCTTCACATGGCGGCACTGAGTTCCCTATCCTTTTTTCTGCCGAACTTCTGCCGAACAAGCCGGTCCGAGCGCAGGGAGATGACAGCGTGGTCCACTCAGCCATCGATGCCGACACCCGGAGCACCACGCTGTACTTCCAGCGCTGCTCGTGGTGCTGCAACCCGACCTTCCAGCGGCTGCTCTGCCCCACCTGCGGCTCCACCGAGCTGCGGCTGGAGCCCAGCGAGGGCACCGGCGTCGTCCGACGCTGCGAGGTCGAGCAGGCCCGGACGCCGCTGGTCCGCCAGAAGTCCCTGATCCGGATGGCCGAGGGCTTCGACGTCTGGTGCATCGTCGACGGGCTGCGCAGCACCGTCCCGGTCGGGACGCGGGTGCGGCTGCTGTCCGCCCCCGGCTCCGAGCAGCCCGAGCTGCGGCTGCTGCCGATGGAGGGGCCGCAGCCGCCGGTGGACGTCGAGCCGCGACCGCTGCCGCCCGTCCAGGGCGGGTTCACCCAGCACCTCGCGGCCTTCGCCGAATAGCGTCCACCACACGGCGGATAGCGTCCGCCACACGCCGGAGGGCGTGGCACCGGGTACTCGGTGCCACGCCCTCCGCCATGTGGTGTGCGGGGATCAGCCCTTGCGGGACTTCACCTCGGCGGTCAGCTGCGGCAGCACGGCGAACAGGTCGCCGACCACGCCGTAGTCCGCCAGCTCGAAGATCGGGGCCTCCGGGTCCTTGTTGACCGCGACGATGGTCTTCGAGGTCTGCATGCCCGCCCGGTGCTGGATGGCGCCGGAGATGCCGTTCGCCACGTACAGCTGCGGCGAGACCTGCTTGCCGGTCTGGCCGACCTGGTTGCTGTGCGGGTACCAGCCCGCGTCGACGGCGGCACGCGAGGCACCGACGGCCGCGCCCAGCGCGTCCGCGAGCTCCTCGACGACGCCGAAGCCGGCCGCCTCGCCGACGCCGCGGCCGCCCGAGACCACGATCGCGGCCTCGGTCAGCTCCGGACGGCCGGTCGAGACCCGCGGGGTGCGCGAGGTGACCTTGGCCGCGTTGCCGGTGAACTCCACCGCCACGTTCTCCACCGCACCCGCGCCCGCAACGGCCTCGGGGGCCACCGCGTTCGGCTTGACCGTGATGACCGGCACGCCGTTGCTGACGCGCGAGTCGACGGTGTACGAGGCGGCGAACACCGACTGGGTGGCGACCGGACCACCGTCGCCCGCACGCAGGTCGATGGCGTCGGTGATGATGCCGGAGCCCAGGCGCAGTGCGACGCGGGCGGCGATCTCCTTGCCCTCGCCGGAGGAGGTGACCAGGACGGCGGCGGCGTCGCCGGCCTTGGCGATCTGGGTGAGGGCGTCCACCTTCGGGACGACCAGCTGGTCGGTGAACTCGGCGCCCTCGGCGACGTACACCTTGGCCGCGCCGTACTCGGCGGCCTTGGCCGCGATGTCGGCGGCGGCGGCGCCGGCGCCCAGCACGACCGCGGACGGCTCGCCGATCCGGCGGGCCAGGGTCAGCAGTTCGAGGGCCGGCTTGCGGACCGCACCGTCGGCGTGGTCCACCAGGACGAGAATCTCAGCCATTGCTCAATGTCTCCGTGTTTCGCTGTGGCAGGGGGTGGGTGGCTCGGCCGGGCCGGCTCAGATGAACTTCTGGTCGGCGAGGAAGCCGGCGAGCTGCTTGCCGCCCTCGCCCTCGTCCTTGACGACCGTGCCCGCGGTCCGCGCCGGACGCGCCGCCACCGACTCCACCGCCGTCCACGCACCCGCCAGACCGACCTCGTCGGCCTCGATGCCCAGATCGTCCAGGTCCAGCGACTGGACCGGCTTCTTCTTCGCCGCCATGATCCCCTTGAACGACGGGTACCGGGCCTCACCCGACTGGTCCGTCACCGACACCACCGCCGGCAGCGCCGCCTCCACCAGCTCGGTCGCCGCGTCACCGTCACGACGGCCCCGCACCACACCGCCCTCGACCGACACCTCGGACAGCAGCGTCACCTGCGCCACGCCCAGCCGCTCCGCCAGCAGCGCCGGCAGCACACCCATCGAACCGTCCGTCGACGCCATCCCACCGATCACCAGGTCGAACCCGGTCTTCTCCAGCGCCTTCGCCAGCACCGCCGACGTCCCGATCACATCCGACCCGTGGATGTCCTCGTCGTTCACGTGCACGGCCTTGTCCGCACCCATCGACAGCGCCTTGCGCAGCGCGTCCTTCGCATCGTCCGGCCCGACCGTCAGCACCGTCACCTCGGCGCCCTCGTTCGCCGCCGCGATCCGCAGCGCCTGCTCCACGCCGTACTCGTCGAGCTCCGACAGAAGGCCGTCCACACCCTCCCGGTCGGTGGTGTGGTCGTCCGCGAACCGACGGTCACCCGTCGCGTCCGGCACGTACTTCACACAGACGACGATCCTCAAGCTCATGAGTGGTTCTCCTGTCACGGTCGCACTGGTCGATGGCCTCACGTCATGCCGAGGGTACTGAGTGCCAATCCCGGCCCGGCCGCGCCCTGCGCGCCGTGAGCGCCACCTGGACCGGCATACCGTGTCGGCGCTCTTCGACTGGTGTCGGAGGCTCCACGAAGAGGATACGGCACTCAGTACCCCTGGTAAAGGAACTCAGTACCCTTCCCGGTGTGCGCTGGGCCTCAGGCCGCCCTCAGCGCCCTCAGGCGGCCAGCACCACGGCGGCCTCCCCCGTGTAGACGCGGAAGGTGAGGGACTCCTGGAGGTAGAGCCGCACGGTGTCGGCGTCGTGGGAGAGGTAGCCGACGGAGACGTCCTGGCCGAGGAAGAGTTCGAAGTCGCCGCCCCGGGTGGAGAGGAGGAGGGCGCCCTCGATGGCGGGGGCCCAGATGATGTCCCCGTCGAGGAGGCGGGCGAGGTGGTTGTGGACGGGGTAGCCGTGGTCGCTGGTCTCGTTGACGGCGGTGAAGGTGTCCGCGCCGAGCAGGAGCGAGTAGGGGCCGCCGACGCCGGCCAGGCGCAGCGCGGTGAGGGCGCGGCTGACGGCCTCGGGGTACTCGCGGACGTCCTCGGGGAGCCGGACCAGCGGGTTGGTGGAGCCGGCCCGGATGCCCTCGATGGCGGCGGCGCGGTAGCCCTCGAAGACGGCGCGGTCCTCGGCGAGGGCGATGGTGCGGGCGGCGTCCTTCACCGGCTGCCAGTCGGAGTCGCGGGAGCCGCGCTCGACGTCGTCGACGGCCTCGCGGCGGACGGTGAAGGGGACGCGCAGCTCGACCACCGGCTGGGCGGCGCGGGCGTGGGCCTGGACGCCGTCGGCGGGCGGTTCGATGCCGGTCAGGTGGCCGGTGCCGACGGCGGCGAGGGTGGAGCCGTCGGGGCCGTTCAGGTCGACCACACGGCGGCCGGCGATGTGGAGCTTGAAGGTCTGGCGGGCCTCCTCCTCGATCTCCGCCCAGGCTGCGGCGGAGACGGGGGCGAGGTCGCGGTGCAGGTTGTTCATGGTGCGGGTCCTTGTCGGGAGGTCCGGTTCAGGGCGTGCCGCGCAGGCTGCCGATGCCGAGCGAGCCGGTCGCGGGGGGAGCACTCGGCGCGGGCGGAGCGGGCGGCGCCGACCGCACCGGGGGCGCCGACGGCGCGGGCGGCGGAGCGTCGAGGAAGTCGGCGGTCGGGACGAAGAACAGCGAGCCGGTGACGGCGGTGGAGAAGTCGAGCAGCCGGTCGGTGGTGCCGGGCGGGCGGCCCACGAACATGTTGCGCAGCATCTCCTCGGTCACCTCGGGATCGCGCGCGTAGCCGATGAAGTAGGTGCCGAACTCGCCGCCGCGGTCGAACGAGCCGAAGGCCATGTTGTAGCGGACGATCTGCCGCTGCTCGCCGCCAGGCCCGGTCACGGTGCTGAGCGCGACGTGCGAGTCGGCCGGTTTGGCGTCGTCGTCGAACTCGATGTCGGTGAGCTTGGTGCGGCCGACCGCCCGTTCCTGGTCCTCGACGCTCAGCGCGTTCCACGCGTCCAGGTCGTGCAGGTACTTCTGGACGATGACGTAGCTGCCGCCGGTGAAGGCCTGGTCCTCGGCGCCGACCACGGCGGCGGTCTCGGCGGCCCGGCCCTCGGGGTTCTCGGTGCCGTCGACGAAGCCGAGCAGGTCCCGGTCGTCGAAGTACTTGAAGCCCTGGACGGAGTCCACCACGGTGGCCGCCCCGGCCAGCCGGCCGGTGAGCTGGCCGGCCAGCTCGAAGCAGAGGTCCATCCGGGCGGCCCGCAGGTGCAGCAGCAGGTCGCCGGGGGTGGCCGGGGCCCGGTGGCGGGTGCCGGCCACCTCCCGGAAGGGGTGCAGGCCGGCCGGCCTGGGGCCGTCGAAGAGGCGGTCCCAGGCGTCCGAGCCGATGCCGGTGACGCAGGTGAGGCCGCCCTCGGGGGCCCGGAAGCCGACCGCGCGGCGCAGCCCGGCGAGGTCGGGCAGCAGGTCGCGGACGGCGTCCTCGCCGCCGGGCTCGACGGTGAGGACCAGGAAGACCGCCGCGCTGGTCAGCGGGGAGAGCACGGCTTGCGGTTCGGCCTGCATGGCGAGGGTTCCTCCACGGTGGCGCGGGAGGCCGGGCGGCGTCCCGCTCATGGCCGGTGGTCAGCGTGCCACGGCTGCCGCCGACCGGGCGGGCCGACGGCGTGACGGACCAGCGGCGTGACGGACCAGCGGACATCTGATCATGCGTACGATTACACCCCATAGCGGACCATTCGGCGCGGGCGGCACTCCCCCGAACGGCCCTCCCGGACGCGCCGTCCGCCGAGGCCGTTCGGGGGCGCCATCGGCCGGTGGGCACGCGGAAGGGGCGGACGCGCCGTCACGCGCCCGCCCCTTCCACCCCGACTGTCAACCACGCAGGGCCGCCAGCTGCTCGGCGAACGGCACCACCTGTTCGGGCAGCGCCGGCGCCGCCGGGCCGCGGCCGGCCAGCAGGGCCGCCAGTTCGCCCGCCGCGCGGTCGATCCGGCCCGGGAGGCCGTCGGTGAGCCCGTCCCCCGCCGCGCCCCAGTCGTCGGTGGCCGCGTAGACGGCGGTCGGCACCACCACCGCACGCAGGTAGCTGAACAGTGGCCGGACGGCGTGCTCCAGGGCGAGCGAGTGCCGGGGCGTGCCGCCGGTAGCGGCGATCAGCACCGGCTTGCCGGTGAGCGCGTCGTGGTCGACCAGGTCGAAGAACGACTTGAACAGGCCGCTGTAGGAGGCGGTGAAGATCGGCGTCACCGCGATCACCGCGTCCGCCCCGGTCACCGCGTCGATCGCCCCGCGCAGCGCCGCGCCGGGGAAGCCGGTGACGAAGTGGTGGGCGATCTCCGTGGCCAGGTCACGCAGTTCGACCACCGTGACGTCCACCTGCCGCCCACCACCGGACAGTTGACGGACCGTCGAATCGGAGAGACGGTCGGCCAGCAGCCGGGTCGAGGACGGCTTGCTCAGCCCGGCGCTCACCACCACCAGCCGGTACGCGGTCACTTGGCCACCTCCATGGTCTCCCCGTCGACGGACTCCTCGTTGCGGGCCGCGACCCGCGCGGCGTGCGTCGGCCCGTCCGGCACCGCGGCCGGGCGGTTCCTGGCGAACTCCTCGCGCAGCACCGGCACGACCTCCTCGCCGAGCAGGTCCAGCTGCTCCAGCACGGTCTTCAGCGGCAGGCCGGCGTGGTCCATCAGGAACAGCTGGCGCTGGTAGTCGCCGAAGGACTCGCGGAAGGCCAGCGTCTTCTCGATGACCTCCTGCGGGCTGCCCACGGTCAGCGGGGTCTGCTCGGTGAACTCCTCCAGCGAGGGCCCGTGCCCGTACACCGGCGCGTTGTCGAAGTACGGGCGGAACTCCCGCACCGCGTCCTGCGAGTTGCGCCGCATGAACACCTGCCCGCCGAGGCCGACGTACGCCTGCTCGGGCGTGCCGTGGCCGTAGTGGGCGTAGCGCTCGCGGTAGAGCTCGATCAGCTTCTGGAAGTGCTCCTTGGGCCAGAAGATGTTGTTCGCGAAGAAGCCGTCCCCGTAGTAGGCGGCCTGTTCGGCGATCTCCGGGCTGCGGATCGAGCCGTGCCAGACGAACGGCGCGACGCCGTCCAGCGGGCGCGGGGTGGAGGTGAAGGACTGCAGCGGGGTGCGGAAGCGGCCCTGCCAGTCCACCACCTCCTCGCGCCAGAGCTGGTGCAGCAGCGCGTAGTTCTCGATCGCGAGCGGGATGCCCTGGCGGATGTCCTTGCCGAACCACGGGTAGACCGGGCCGGTGTTGCCGCGACCCATCATGAGGTCCACCCGGCCGTCGGCGAGGTGCTGGAGCATCGCGAAGTCCTCGGCGATCTTCACCGGGTCGTTGGTGGTGATCAGCGTGGTCGAGGTGGAGAGGATGATGCGGTCGGTCTGCGCGGCGATGTAGCCGAGCATGGTCGTCGGCGAGGACGGGACGAACGGCGGGTTGTGGTGCTCGCCGGTCGCGAAGACGTCGAGGCCGACCTCCTCGGCCTTGCGCGCGATGGCCACCATGGCCTTGATCCGCTCGTGCTCGCTCGGGGTGCGGCCGGTGGTCGGGTCGGGGGTGACGTCGCCGACGGTGAAGATTCCGAACTGCATGCTGCTCACCACACTCCAGGTCGGCCCCTCGCCCGGGCGCTCGGGGCGCACGGGGTTCTCGGGGCGGATCGTTAAACTTTCAACCACCTTAGCACCCGGGTGCGGATCGTTATTCCCGCCCACACTTGAGGGAGGAGCTCCGGAAGGGCGGCGAACCGATGGCGACGTACATCGCGGTGAGCGCGCTGAGCCACGAGGGCCTGGTGCGGCAGCACAACGAGGACAGCCTCACGGTCGGGCCGTGGACACTCTGCGCCACCGTGACCGGCAACCCGCAGACCCTGCTGTTCCCGCTCGGCCCGCCCTGCGTGGTCGCCGTGGCGGACGGCCTGGGCGGCCACCCCGGCGGCGAGGTCGCCAGCGCCCTGGTGGCCCGCCGACTGGCCGCCGACGGCGCCGGACTGGACGGCGAGGAGGCCCTCCGGGAGGAACTCCAGGACTGCAACCGGGCGGTGTACGCGGCCGCCGCCGGCGAACCCGAGCTGGCCGCGATGGGCACCACGGTGGCCGGCCTGGTGCTGCTGCCCGGCCGGGCGGTGGCCTTCAACGTGGGCGACAGCCGGGTCTACCAGGTCACCCCGGACGGGCTGCACCGGGTGAGCGTGGACGACAGCCCGCCACTGCCGCCCGGCCGGCGCACCACCTCGGTGGTCACCCAGACCCTGGGCGGCTCGCTCGGACTGACCTTCGTCGAGCCGCACGTGCGCGCCGCACCGCTGGCCGCCGGCGACCGCTACCTGGTGTGCAGCGACGGCCTGACCGACCCGGTGCCGGAGGAGGAGCTGGCCGAATTGCTCGCCCGGCCGCACGACGGCTCCGACCGCGCCGACGGGAGGGCCGCGTTCGAGCTCTGGAAGGCGGCGATCGCGGCCGGCGGGCCGGACAACATCACCCTGGCGCTGGTCCGGATCGGCGAGTAGCCGCCAGCGGGCACGGACCCGCCCCGGCGGGGCGCCGAAGCGCTCCGCCGGGGCGGTCACCTGTCCGTTTTCGGTCGCTCGACGAGCGTCCGGTCAGAGTTCGCTCGTGACGCTCACCCCGCTGAAGCCCTGCTGGGCGTAGAGGCTGAAGTAGACGTAGCCGGCCGGCGGGTTGGTGATCGTCAGGGTCTCGGAGTTGTCCGGACCCGACGAGTGCGCCGTGCTGGCGTCGGTGTACGCCCAGGAGGCCGGGTTGTAGTAGAGGTCGCCGTTGCCGGTGCCGCCGCTCGTGGTGACCTTCACCTGCTTGGTGCCGGCCGGCACCAGGAGGTAGAAGTGCGCGTAGTTGCCGGTGGTCGCCGCGATGTTGCTGCGGGCGCAGTTGGCGTCCAGCTTGCGGATGTCGGTGCCGGCGCACTCCGGCAGCTGCGGCTGGGTGGGCGTGCCGCCCCCGGTGGCGCAGGCGCCGTTGGCGCACGCCGTCAGCCAGCTGTCGAAGCCGGCGTCGTAGCGGGTGCCGATGGTGGTCTTGAGCAGGGTGCGGGCGCCGGCCCAGTCGCCCGCCCGGTACTTGGCGAGGACGGAGTCCAGGTCGCCGCGGTGCTGCTCCAGCATGTAGCGGACGGCGAGGTAGCCCCAGCGGTAGACCCGGTCCTGGTCACCGTAGGCGGTGTCGAAGAGGTCGCTCAGCTTGTAGGTGTGCCGGGCGGCCGCCGCGATGGCGGCGTCGTTGGTCACCTTGCGGTACGAGTACGAGATGTACTCGGCGAAGCCCTCGACCCACCAGACGGTCGGGGTGGTCATGCCGGCGTTGAAGTCGCCGTACATGTCGAACCGGCCGTCGAGGTAGTGGGTGTACTCGTGGTTGAGGTTCCAGATCTCGAACGACGGGCGGGCCCACTCGGCCTCGTAGCAGAGGAAGCGCGGCTGGTTGCCGACCTTGGCCGGGTCGCCCTCCAGGTACATGCCGCCGTTGTTGGTGTCGATGCCGTAGATGGCCGCGGCCAGCACCTGGTAGTCCAGGGAGGAGTGGAAGACCACCACCTCGATCGTGGTGTTGCTGTCGTCCTTGACCGGGCCGTTGTCGCGCACCACCGAGTGGAAGTACGCGTCCTGGCCGGTGAGGCTGGTGCAGGCGGTGCCCAGCTGGGTGTTGTCCAGCGCCTGGGCGATCAGCTTGATGCTCGGGCTGCAGGTGTAGTTGACCGTCAGCACGCCCGCCTTGAGCTGGTCGGAGGCGTTGCAGGTGCCGTAGTAGGCGCAGTTGGCGGCGTCGTAGTAGCCGACCCCGTCCGCGACCGCGGCCCACTGGTAGACGGTGCGACCGTTCGGCGCGGACTGCGCGACCAGCGACTTGGCGAGCGGACGGACCTTGGGCTGGAGCGCCGTGTCCTTCAGGAAGCGGGTCAGCTCCTTGGCCGCGTTGTAGACCAGCACGCCGAAGTCGCCACCGAGCTGGTCGTTGTTGCGGGTCGCGAAGCCGGACAGCGCGTCCAGCACGCTCGGGTCGGCCTCGACCGCCGCGTCGAAGCCGGTCACCTGGTGGCCGCGGAACAGCACCGTGAAGACCGGGTTCACCGCCCAGGCCATGCCGGCCGGGTTCCAGGTGGCGCTGCTGTAGTCGTTCAGCAGCTGCTTGACCACCGGGAGGTAGCGGATGTTCTCCTGCGCGCTGTCGATCAGGGTGACGGCCTCGCCCAGGATGGGCGCGTTGCCCGCGGCGACGTCCCGCACGTGCGCGCCGCCGAAGAAGGCGTCCAGCCCGGAACGGATCGCCGTCTGGAGGGCGGTGCCGTAGGTGCCGACGTCGTCCTTGTGGTACCACTGCGCGAAGTACCCGGCGCGCAGGTACAGCACCAGTTGCTCGACGGAGGTCGAGTTGTCGCCCGGGTAGCTGCCGGACGCGTCGCGCAGCGCGTACGCCACGGTGGTCATCTGCTCCTCACGGAACGCGCCCCTCGCGTCCGCGCCGGTGAGCTGGAAGAGCCCGTTGATGCACTGGATGTCGGCGGCCTTGATGTGCTGGACCAGGTCGCCGCCCGTCCGGCCGGTGAAGTCGCCGACGTTGCAGGGCTGGGCGGCCGCCGCGCCGAGGGAGAAGGCCTTGGCGGTCGGCCGGGCCTCGGCCGGCCGGGTGTCGAGCGGGAGCGGGGCCCGCTGGTCGGCAGAGGCGAACTGCCGGTCGGTGTGGCCGCGTTCGGGGGCGCCGACGGCGGGCTGCGGCGCCGGTCCGGCGGGGGTGGTGGGGGCGGACGCGCCGCCGGGGGCGGCGGCAGGGGCGGCCTTGCTCTGTGGGGCGAACAGGCCGATCGTCAGGAACATGGTCAGGGCGAGTACTAACAGCCTTGCCAGCTGCGGGAGTCGCAGCAGACGCGCGGAACTCACGTGGGGGCCTCCGGGCCGTCGTCGGTCGCATTGGGGGTGCGGCCGGTGGGGGGTGAGGACCGTTGGCGACGGCGCCTCGTGGGCGGTTCCGTCGTACACACGGTGGGGAGTGTGACATGTACCATGGCACACATCACATGACGTTGGATAGCCCCGCTCATGTGAGCGATTCGCGGGGGAACGACGCAGGGGCCGTGCCGACGAATCGTCGGCACGGCCCCTGCGCTTGGGCGTTGACGCCCCGCTCCACTACTTCCGCAGCAGCAGGATCACACCGGCCGTCACCAGGCCGACCAGGACCGCCGCCGCGCCGTACGCCAGCCGGTGTGCGCGCAGCACCGGGAGGAAGCGGTCCACGGCGTAGCGGCCCGGACCGGTCAGGGCGAGCGCGGCGGCACCCGCCGTGAGCAGCAGCTCGTACTCGCTGCCCTTCGGGGCGAAGAAGCCGCCGCCCCAGGTGACGGCGATCGCGTTGACCATCGTGCCGACGATCGCGGCACCCGCCAGCGGGGTCAGCAGGCCGACGGCGAGGGCGAGTCCGCCGAGCGTCTCGGTGAGGCCGGCGACCACAGCCATGGCGTTGCCCGCCGGGTAGCCGCTCATGGTGAAGAACTGACCGGTGCCGTCGATCCCGCCGCCGCCGAACCAGCCGAACAGCTTCTGGCTGCCGTGCGCGGCCATCGTCAGGCCGAGGGCCAGGCGCAGGAGCAGGAGTCCGGCGTCGTAGGCGTGCGGGGAGGTCGTCGCGGAGTCGGGGGTCGCCCGGCCCGGGAGGACGGTGGTGGTGGGGGCGGTCGTGCTCGGGCTGCTGCTCGGCATGCGCGTCTCCATCGATCGGGATCGGTCGTAGGGGTGTGGTGGCGCGGCCGGGCGGGTCATCCCGCGGCTGTTGTTCAAATTTGAACCGGCCACTCCTCGACCGTACCTTGGAGTTCGAATTTGAACAACTGACGGGTCGTGGACAACTCGCGGGCCCGACCCCGCCCGGGGCAGGGTGGAGACATGGCCCAACGCAGGCAGCACCGGCGGACCGCGACACCCGGCACGCCCTACCCCGAAGCCCTCGCCGCCTTCGGCGAACGCGTCCGGCTGACCACCCCCCGCCAGTGGGACGCCCCCACCCCGTGCGCCGACTGGTCCGTCCGCGAGCTCGTCAACCACCTCACCGGCGAACAGCTGTGGATCCCCGAACTGCTGATGGGCGCCACCATCTCCGAAGTCGGCAGCCGCTTCGACGGCGACGTCCTCGGCGACGACCCGGTCACCGCCTGGACGGAAGCCGCCGACGCCGCCCGGGACGCCTTCGCCGTCACCGGCGCCACCGAACTCACCGTCCACCTCTCCTTCGGGGACGTCTCCGGGCAGTACTACCTGGACCAGCTCACCACCGACCTCGTCATCCACAGCTGGGACCTCGCCGAAGCCATCGGACGGCACACCCGGCTCCCGGCGGAACTCGTCGACTTCGCCCTCGGCGAGTTCGCCGGCTACGGGGACCTCTCCGGGAGCGGCCTGTTCGACCCGCCCCTGCCCGTCCCCGACGACGCCGGCCCGCAGACCCGCCTGCTCGCCCTCACCGGGCGGCGCGACCGGCCCTGACACGGCTGGGGTGCGGCACGACCGGCCTGACCTGCGGCGGCCGGCGTGGCGCGACCGGCCCTGACCTGCGGCGACTGCTGTAGGTGCCCGACGCCGGATACTGGAAGGAGCGGGGGCCGCGATCCGTGCGAGAGGCGGGCACGCCATGAGCCGCAGGCCGGACATCCTCGGCGAGTTCACCGCCGACCACCGGGCGGTCACCGAGCTGCTCGACCGGATCGAACGGACACCCGCCGGCGCCGCCGAGCGCACCAACCTGCTGGCCCGGCTGACCGACCTGCTGTTCACCCACTGCGCGGCCGAGGAGGAACACCTCTTCCCGCTCGTGCAGCACGACGTGCCGGACGGCGGGGCGCTGGTGTTCGGCAGCATCCACGAGCACCTGGCGATCGGGCAGTACCTCTCCGACCTCCAGGGCCTCGGCCCGGCCGACCCAGCCTTCGACACCCTGCTGCGCGGCCTCACCGACACCCTGCGGCGCCACCTCGCCGTCGAGGAGAAGCAGCTCTTCCCGGCCGCCCGCAAGGCCCTGCCCGCCACCGCCCGAGCCGCCCTCGGCGACCGGCTGCGGGCCGAACGCGCGGAAACCGCCGAGGGCCCCGAGGGCACCGGGCCCGCCGAAGCGGGCGCAGCGGGGCCGTGAGCCTCAGTTCTTCGGGCTGATCACCGCGAAGCGGCCGCCCTCCCGGTCCTGCAACCGGGCCACCCGCCCGTACGGGGAGTCGAAGGCGGCCCCCACCGCCGAACCGCCCAGCTCCACGGCCCGGGCCAGCGCCCGGTCGGCGTCCGGGACGGCGAAGGACACCTCCCAGTGCGGCGACAGCCCCGCCGCACCGCCCGCCTGCTCCCTCGCCAGCGCGGCGACGCTGTGGCCCTCCGCCCGCAGCACCACCCGGTCGTGCTCCCAGCGGACGTCGAACCGCTCCGGGTCACGGCCGTCCCAGCGGAACACCTGCCCGTAGAACAGCGCCGCCGCGAACGGGTCCGGCGTGCGCAGCTCGATCCAGACCGGCGCGCCCGGCAGGTCCAGCCGCCGGGCCCGGCCCAGCGGGCCCTCCCAGATGCCGAACACCGCCCCGGCCGGGTCCGCCGCGAAGGCCACCCGCCCGGCGTCGAAGGCCAGCGGGCCCACCGCCAGGGTCGCGCCGCGCTCGCGCACCGCGTCGGCGGCCTCGTCCGCGCTCTCCGTACCGAAGTAGCTGGTCCACGCCACCGGCATCGCCCAGTCGCTGCCCGCGACCCCCAGCCCGGCCACCGCCTCCCCGCCGGTCACCGCGTGCAGGTACGGGCCGAAGCGGTCCGGCGCCGGCTCGAACTCCCAGCCGAGCAGCGGCCCGTAGAACGCCTTCGCCCCCTCCAGGTCCCGGGCCGTCAGGCTCACCCAGCACGGAACGGCCGCCACGCAGCGCACCTTGGCGGTCTCACCGCTGCCCATCGCGGACCTCCTCGCCCCCCGGCCGCCGGGCCCCTCCCGACTCCCACGACCCACCGGCCGCCCGGGACGCCCACAGCCTAGGGCCTCCCTTTCGGATCACGTCGGATCAGCGCGCGGCGTCGGAGTGCGTGCATCGCAAGGCGGAGGAGGGAGTCCATGCGGAGCATCGGCGACCGACGACAACGCGGCGAGGTGCGTGCTCCGGCGTCGCGCGCCCGGCGTGATCCGAAAGGGAGGCCCTGATCCGACGGGCGTAGCGCGTTCCGGGAGGCATGGCCGGGATCAGCGCACCCAGTTCTTGAGCGGCTCGGTGTCCAGCGAGATCCCCACCGGCTCGGGGAGGTGGACGGTCTTGCCGAACGGGAGGATCTGCGCGGTCTCGTAACGGACGCCGTCGGGCTGGCTGTAGACGGTGACCTCGGCGGAGTCGCGGTCGATCAACAGGTAGACGGGGATGCCGGTCTCGGCGTAGGCGCGCGGCTTCTCGACGCGGACGCGATGGTCGGCCACGGATTCGTAAGAGGTGACTTCGGCAACCATCAGTGCCTCGTCCGCGCTCACCCACTCCCCCTGCCCGGCAAGGGCCTCGGAGGGGGCCAGCATGCCGTCCGGGTGCGCGCGGCCACCTCGGGCGCCCTGGACCCTCAGGCCATGGCTGTGCAGCCAGAGCTCAGGCCGCGCCTGGAGGCAGCTGCGGACCAGCCATTCGAGGACCCGGCCGTGGCTGCCGTCCCGCGGGGGTTTGACTCCCAGCCTCCCGTTGAGGAACTCCAACCGGACTCCTTCGATCGTGCGGGCTGCGAGCCGGGCGAGTTCCTCGAATTCTTCGGTCAGCAGCTGCGGTCGGTCGGGGCCGTCGATCTCGACGCTCATTCCTGGGTCGGGGCTCATGCCTGTGACCGTAGAGCCACGATCAGACAGCGCCGGTCCGGACCGGGGGCTCGTTGCGGGTGGCTCGGAAGAGTGGCACGGGAAATGTGACCCGGGTCACAGCGAAAGGCGAAATTTCCGGGGAGGGAATCCCCGTTTGGTCTTTCGTAGGCAGAAGCGGGGAGAACTTCCCCGGTATCCTGAAGGAGCAGTCGCCGTGACCACCGCCGCCACCGAGCCGGTCCGACCCGTGGAGACCGTCCGTGCGCCCAAGCTGCGCGCTGACGCGACCCGCAACCGGGAGCGGATCGTCCTGGCGGCTCGCGACGCCTTCGTCGAGCACGGCGCGGACGTGCCGCTGGACGAGATCGCGAAGCGGGCCGGGGTCGGCAACGCCACGCTGTACCGGAACTTCCCGGACCGCTCGGCGCTGGTCCGCGAGGTGGCGCTGCTCGTCAAGAGCCGTATCCTGGCCCTTGCCGAGACGGCGACGGTCGAGGCGGACGCCCCTGACGGCGTCCCGTTCGACGCCCTGCAGCGGTTCGCGCACGCGACCGTCGCGGAGAAGCTCGGCGCGCTCTGCCCGATGTTCACCAGCCACGTCGACCCGTTCGACCCGGACCTCACCGAGGCCCGCGAGCGCCTGACGGCCGCCGTGAGCGGTCTGATGGAGCGCGCCCGGGCGGCGGGTGAACTGCGGGCGGACGTCGACCACGGAGACCTGTTCATCGCGATCAGCCAGCTGACCCGGCCGCTGCCGGGGACGTCCTGCCAGCTGCTCGACGACTTCGTCCACCGGCACCTGCAGCTGTTCCTGGACGGGCTGCGCACGCCGGCCCGTTCGGTGCTGCCCGGCCGGGCCGCGACCTTCGAGGACTTCCAACCCCACCACTGACCCACCAGCGGTACCCCGACCGACCGACCCGCCCTCCGGACCGCGCCGACCACCGGCCCGCCAGGAGCTGATCCCCGCACGCCCCGCACCGACGCACGCCCCCGTACGGCGACCAGCCGTCCCCGTACGGCGGTCGAACCCTGTCGCACGCCACGCACCCTGAAGTGAGTACCCCCATGCCTGAAACCGACGCCCGAGCGGCGACGCTGCCCGATCCCCGGCGCTGGAAGGCGCTGATATTCATCGGCCTCGCCCAGCTGATGGTCGTCCTGGACGCCACCATCGTGAACATCGCCCTGCCGTCCGCCCAGCGGGACCTGGGCATCTCCGACGGCAACCGCCAGTGGGTGATCACCGCCTACGCGCTGGCCTTCGGCGGCCTGCTGCTGTTCGGCGGCCGGATCGCGGACCTCTGGGGCCGCAAGCGGACCTTCGTGGTCGGCCTGGCCGGCTTCGCACTCGCCTCCGCACTCGGCGGCGCCGCGGCCAACACCGCGATGCTGCTCGGCGCCCGCGCCCTCCAGGGCGTGTTCGGCGCGCTGCTCGCCCCGGCCGCGCTGTCGCTGCTGGCGGTGACCTTCACCGAGGCCAAGGAGCGCGCCAAGGCCTTCGGCATCTACGGCGCGATCGCCGGTGGCGGTGGCGCGATCGGCCTGATCCTCGGCGGCCTGCTGACCGAGTACATGAACTGGCGCTGGACCTTCTTCGTCAACGTCCCGTTCGCCATCGTCGCCGCCGCGGGCGCCGTCCTGGTGATCCGCGAGCCCGCCGAGGGCCGCAACCGCAACCGGCTGGACGTCCCCGGCGTGCTGCTGGTGACCACCGGCCTGGTCTCGCTGGTGTACGGCTTCACCCGCGCCGAGTCCAGCGGCTGGACGGCCGCCAGCACGCTGGGGCTGTTCGTCGCGGCCGTCGTGCTGCTGACCGCGTTCGTCCTGGTGGAGCGCCGGGTCAAGGCCCCGCTGCTGCCGCTGCGCGTGGTGCTGGACCGCAACCGCGGCGGGGTGTACCTGTCGCTCGGCCTGGCCGTGATCGGCATGTTCGGCCTGTTCCTGTTCCTGACCTACTACCTGCAGCTCGTGCGCGGCTACAGCCCGGTGCTGACCGGCGTCGCGTTCCTGCCGATGGTGGCGGGCATGATCACCGGCTCGACCCAGATCGGCGCCCGGCTGATGACCCGCGTCCCGGCGCGGTTCCTGATGGCCCCCGGCTTCCTGGTCGCCTCGATCGGCATGCTGCTGCTGAGCAACATCGGTCTGGACACCTCCTACCCGATGCTGATCCTGCCCGGCCTGGTCCTGATGGGCCTCGGCATGGGCACCGCGTTCATGCCGGCGATGAGCCTGGCCACGCACGGCGTCCAGCCGCGCGACGCGGGCGTCGCCTCGGCGATGGTCAACACCTCGCAGCAGGTCGGCGGCGCCATCGGCACCGCGCTGCTGAACACCATCGCGGCCAGCGCCACCACCAGTTGGCTGGCCTCGCACGCGACCGCCGCGGCGGCCACGTCGCCGGCGGCCGCCCAGGCCCTGCAGTTCCAGGGCATGGTGCACGGCTTCACGACCGCGATCTGGGTGTCCTTCGGGATCCTGGTGGCGGCCTCCGCGATCGCCTTCACCCTCGTGAACGCCGGTCGCCCGGACGCGGCGTCGGCTTCGGGCGCCGGTGCGGCGAAGAACGACGAGGTGCCGGTGATGGTGCACTGACGCCTGCGGGTTACTCGGGTGCGTACGCGGCCCGTCCGGTGTCCCCTTCCTGGGGCGCCGGGCGGGCCGCTCGCCGTTTCCGGGGCCGGCGGTTCCGGGGCCGACCGTCGGCGGCGCCGTCGCTTCGGGGTCTGCGGTTCCGGGTCTGCGGTTCCGGGTCTGGATCACAGCCGCCCCGGGTAGAAGTGGGGATCACTCCCCGATTATGGTGACCTCAGCGAGAAGCGGGGAATGATCCCCACTTCCTTCCGACTGAGGTGCGTGCACATGACCCGGAATCAGAACCCAGGACGGGGGCGGCGGGCCGTCGACTGGGCGGATGGCCGGCTGGGGATCCACACCCTGGCCAGGGCCAACCTGCGCAAGATCTTCCCGGACCACTGGTCCTTCATGCTGGGCGAGATCTGCCTGTACACCTTCCTGATCATCATCCTGACCGGCGTCTGGCTGACCCTGTTCTTCAAGCCCTCCATGGGCGAGGTGATCTACGGCGGCTCGTACGTCCCGCTCAAGGGCGTGCCCATGTCGCAGGCCTACGCCTCCACGGTGGACATCAGCTTCGAGGTCCGCGGCGGGCTGCTGATCCGGCAGATCCACCACTGGGCCGCCGTCGTCTTCGTCGCGGCCATGTTCGTGCACATGATGCGGGTCTTCTTCACCGGTGCGTTCCGCAAGCCGCGCGAGGTCAACTGGGTCTTCGGCTTCCTGCTGCTCTTCCTCGGCATGCTGGACGGCTTCTTCGGCTACTCGCTCCCGGACGACCTGCTCTCCGGCACCGGCATCCGGTTCATCGAGGGCGTGGTACTGGCCATCCCGCTGGTCGGCACCTACGTCCAGATGTTCCTGTTCGGTGGCGAGTTCCCCGGGCACGACATCATCCCGCGGTTCTTCACCGTCCACGTGCTGCTCGTGCCCGGCATCATGCTCGGCCTGCTGGTGGCGCACCTGATCCTGGTCTTCCACCACAAGCACACCCAGTGGGCGGGCCCGGGCAAGACCGAGAAGAACGTCGTCGGCATGCCGCTGATGCCGGTCTACCTGGCCAAGGCCGGCGGGTTCTTCTTCCTGGTCTTCGGCATCGTCGCGCTGATGTCCGCCGTCGCCACCATCAACCCGATCTGGGCGTACGGCCCGTACCGCCCCGACCAGGTCTCCACCGACGCCCAGCCCGACTGGTACATGGGCTTCGCCGAGGGCCTGATCCGGGTGATGCCCGGCTGGGAGGTCGGGCTCTGGGGGCACACCCTCAACCTCGGCGTGCTGATCCCGTTCACGCTGTTCCCGGTGATCCTCGGCGCGATCGCGGTCCACCCGTTCATCGAGAGCTGGGTGACCGACGACAAGCGCGAACACCACCTGCTGGACCGGCCGCGCAACGCGCCCGTCCGCACCGCGCTCGGTGCCGCCTGGATCAGCCTCTACCTGGTGATGCTGGCCGGCGGCGGCAACGACCTCATCGCCACCCATCTGCACCTGTCGCTCAACGCCATCACCTACGCGGTGCGGATCGGCTTCTTCGCCGTCCCGGTGGCCATCTTCGTCATCACCAAGCGCTGGTGCCTCGGCCTCCAGCGCCGCGACCGCGACAAGGTGCTGCACGGACGCGAGACCGGCGTCGTCAGGCGCCTGCCGCACGGCGAGTTCACCGAGGTGCACGCCGGGCTCGCGCCCGCCGAACTGCACCGGCTCACCGCACACGAGCAGCCCCGCCCCCTCGAACTGCCGGCCCCCGTCGACGAGAATGGAGTCGCCCGGAGCGCGGGCGTGCTCAGCCACACCCGCGCCCGGCTGTCCCGCGGATTCCACGGCGAACACGCCCGGATCGCCGAGCCCGCCGCCGAGGAGTGCCGCGAGATCACCGAGGGCCACGGGCACTGACCCGCGGCCCCGGCCCCCACGCCAGAGGGAGGACAGATGCACGACCGATCCGACCAGCTCGCCGACAGCAGATACCTCCTGCTCACCACCTTCGGCGAGGACGGCACCCGCCAGGACTCGCAGATCTGGGTGGTGCCCGACGGCACCGCGCTCGGCGTCTGGACCCCGGCCCACTCCGGGGAGGCCGAACGGATCCGGCGCCACCCCCGGGTGCTGGTCGGCCCGTGCGACGCCCACGGGCGCCCGACCGGACGGCCGGTGCCGGCCCGCGCACGGCTCTGCGACCCGGACGACACCGCCCGCTACCGCACCTCGCTGATCAACAAGTACGGCCTGACGGCGCTGATCGTGCTGGCCCGCAGCCGGTTCCGGGTCGGGCTGGCCGGGACGGTCGGCATCCGGATCACGCTCAACGAGCTGGAGCAGCGGCTGGTCGGGCCCGAGTGGCAGCTGCCGACGACGTACTGCGTCAACTGACTCCGTCGGGCGACCTGGTGGCGCCGAGGGGCGGGGGCCGGGCACGGACGTGCCCGGCCCCCGGCGCCGTTCGCGTGGTGAAGCGTTCGCGCTGCCGGGGACCGCTCTCAGGGCCCGTCGTCCGGCGCCTTCGCCAGGTCCCCGGGTTCGCACGCCTCCCGGCCCGTCGCCACGTGCACGACCCTGACCGACCGGTCGGGGCCGCCGGGCACGACCCGCTGTTCGTGCCCGCAGCGCGGGCAGATCAGCGGGATGCGCGAACGGTGCTCCCGGCCGCCGGCGTGGCCGCCGTCCGGGTGCGGGGCGCTCACGTCAGCGGGTGGGTCGGGACCGGGCTGACCTCCTGGATCTCGCCGTGGGCCTTGGTGAGCAGCTGCGAGGCCAGGTCGTTGAGGGCTCTGGCCCCCGCGATCTCCTCGCCGACCCGCAGCTGTTCCGGGTCCGAGGGGTGGCGGCTGCTGTAGCCGTGGGCCCGTAGTTCCCTGCCGTCGCGCAGCCGCAGCATGGCCGCGGCGGTCGTGCGCGGGCCGTCCTCGCGGAACTCCATCTCGATGTGCCAACCGACCAGAGTCTGCATGGCGGATCACCTCCATCGATTACTCCTCCGGTTACTCCTCCAGAGTGCGCCGCACCCACCGTGAACACCAGGGCAGGCGGACCGGAGGCAAGTTGAACGCGTTCAACTCTGCGGCGTAGAGTCGTCCACGACCAAGGTTTGAACACGTTCAAGGAGGTGCTTCCGGCATGGGCAAGGGCACGACGGAGCTGGTGAACCTGCTGGTCCTGCTCGGTATGGGCGCCGTCGTCCCGCTCGGCCTCGCCCTGATCGGCGAACCCGGCCTCGCCCGCGTCCGCCGGCTCTGGCCGCTCGCCGCCGTCCCCGGCGCGCTCTCGCTCTGGCTCCCGCGCGGCGGCCTCGCCACCGGCAGCGCCGCCCTCTACGCGCTCGGCACCCTGGCCGTCGCCCTCCACGCACCGCTGCGGCTGCGCCGGACCCGCTCGCTCGCGCCCGCCGAAATCGCCGTCCTCACCGCGCTCGCCGCCCCGGCGGTGGCCGGCACCGCCCTGGTCGCCGAGCGCTCCGGCTACCCGCTGTTCGGCTTCGAACCGCACGTCCTGGCGCTGACCGTCCCGCACTTCCACTACGCCGGCTTCACCGCCGCCCTCGTCGCCGGGCTGGTCTGCCGCAGCACCCGGCCGGGTTCCGGCGCCGCCCGCTGCGCCGCGCTCAGCGTGCCGGCCGGGACGCTGCTGGTGCTAGCCGGGTACTTCCTCGGCACCTGGGTCCAGTTCGCCGGGGCCTGCGTGCTCACCACCGGGATGTGGCTGGTCGGCCTGGTCACCTGGCGCGACCTGCGGCCGCGCGCCGCCGACCCGGTCACCGCCCGGCTGCTCACCGCCTCCTCGGCCGTCCTCGCCCTCACCATGCTGCTCGCCCTGTGGTGGGCCCTCGGCCAGGCGTCCGGACTCCCCCACCCCACCCTGGCCTGGATGGCCGCCACCCACGGCGTCGGCAACGCGCTCGGCTTCGCGCTCTGCTCGCTGCTCGCCTGGCGCCGGATCACCACCACGGAGGACCACCGATGACCGACCTCAGCTACCCGGAGCAGGGCGCCAGCGCCACCGGCCACCTGCCCGGCGGGTACCGCCACCTGCGGCACCGGGCGCTCGTCGGCCGGGGCCGCCCCGCCCTGGAGGTGGCCGGGGCCGCCCTGCTCGGCTGGCGGATGCACCGGCTGGCCGGCGTGCGGATCGACGCCGACGCGGACCGGGCCGCCCCCGGCGTCGCCGTGCACTGCGCGATCGGCGTCGGCCCGCTCCGGGCCGGCGCCCCCAACCGGGTGCTGGCCACCGTCGAAGGCCCGGACCGGTACGGCTTCACCTACGGCACCCGGGCCGGCCATCTGGCGTGCGGCGAAGAAACGTTCCTGGTCGAACTGGAGGCGGACGGGGCGGTCTGGTTCAGCGTGACCGCCTTCAGCCGTCCGGTCGCCCGGTACGCCCGGCTGGCGGGGCCGCTGCTGCCGCTCGCGCAGCGGGCCTTCGCCCGGCGCTGCGGCCGGGTCCTGGCCCGGATCGCGGCGGACGCAGGGCAATGCCTTGGCCCGACGGGCGGGCCGTCCGGCATGATCGCCCGGTGATACGCATGCAGCCGGCCCTCGATGTCGCCGCGGGGCAGCCGTGACCAGCTTCCTGACCCACCGGGCCCGGGTGCACGACGAGCGGCTGCCGGTGCGCCGGCGGCTCAACGCCCTACGGACCTGCCTGACCTGCTTCGCGCCGTACGGCTTCCGGGCCACCTACCACCACCTCACGCTCAGCGCCCGGATGCCCCGGCTGATGGAGGCCGACCCGGACTCGCTGGTGCGGGCCGTGGAGGAGCTGCACGAGGCGCGGGTCCTGTGGCTGGCCGGGGCGCGGGAGTACGAGGCGCGGCGCCGGGCGGAGAAGCGGGCCGGGCGGCGGCAACCGACCGAGCCGGTGTGGTGGAACCGCCCCTGGTGGGGCGCACCGGACGCGGCCTGGCGGGCGGACCCCTTCCTCCACCCGCCGCTGCGGCTGCCCGACTACGTCCGGCGGCAGAACGCGCTGCTGGACGGCGCCGTACTGCCCGGCTGCCCGGCCTGCGGGGACGAGGGGCCGGTGCTGTCGCGCTCGACCGGCCACGGCCTGGCCGAACTCTGCCGGACCTGCGCCTGGGTGCGGCAGCCGTGCCCGTGCGGGCGGTGGCACAGCTTCGAGCCCGCCCTGCGGGTCGGCTGGAACGGCATCTGGCGACGGGAGCACCTGACCGGCGACGGCACGCCGAACCCGCGCTGGCCCGGCGTACAGGGGCCGGCCCGGATCGAGCGGCTGGCGGCGTACCAGGTCTCCCACCCGTGGGGTTTCCGCTCCACGCCGTGAGCGGCGCCCGGGCGCTGAACCGGCGGGCGCTGGACCGGCGGGGGCGGCTACGGCGGGAGAGGCTCCGGCCCGGGCGGCTCCGGAATACCCCGTCGGGGCGCACGGTTGTCGCGAGCACGTGATCGGTAGCACCGCCTCCGGAAGGGAAGGAATCGCGAGATGAGCAGCACGGTCGAGCTGACCAAGGAGAACTTCGACGACATCGTCCCGGGCCCGGAGGGCCAGGACTTCGTCTTCATCGACTTCTGGGCCGGGTGGTGCGGGCCGTGCCGCCAGTTCGCCCCGGTGTACGAGAAGGCGGCCGAGCGCCACACGGACCTGGTCTTCGCCAAGGTGGACACCGAGGCGCAGGTGGAGCTTGCCTCCGCGTTCGGGATCCAGTCGATCCCCACGCTGGCGATCGTCCGTGAGGGCGTGCTCGTCTTCTCGCAGGCCGGTGCGCTGCCGGAGTCGGTGTTCGAGGACCTGATCGGCCAGGCCAGGAAGCTGGACATGGCCGAGGTGAAGCGCAAGGTGGCGCAGGAGCAGGCGGCCGAGGGCCAGGCCTGACCCGTCCGGGCGTCCGGACGTCCGCTTGTCCGAGGGCCCGGGGAGTGCGACTCCCCGGGCCCGGTCGCTCAGTAATCCGGGCGAAAATCCGGGCGAAGTCCGGCCGGGGTCGGTCCTAGGGCGTGTCGTCAAACCCCCGTCGTCCGCCCGGAGGGCGGGCGTGGCGGCGCTGGGGTGCGTGCATCGCAAGGCGGAGGAGGGAGTCCATGCGGAGCATCGGCGACCGACGACAACGCGGCGAGGTGCGTGCCCCAGCGCCGGCGCGCAGGCGGGGGTTTGACGACACGCCCTAGTACTGCAACGGTGCTTACCGTGACGGTTGTCGGGTTAGCTCGTTGAGCTGTTCATGGATGGGGACATATCCGAGGTCGATGCTCGTCGCTGGTCGGATGGGCTGGCAGGGTTACATGAGCGGTTTGCTCACCGGTTCGCGCGGAGTGAGTCGCGGGAGTCTGCGCTGGCTTACATGTGGGGCCTGCTGGCGCCTTTGGAGCGCAAGAACGGGTGGACGGTGGCCGAGGAGGCCGGTCATGTCGGTCCGGACCGGATCCAGCGGCTGCTGAACCGGATCGAGTGGGACGCGGACGGGGTGCTCGACGACGTACGCGAGTACGTCGTCGAGCACCTGGCGGATCCGGCCGGTGTGCTGATCGTGGACGACACCGGGTTCCTGAAGAAGGGTGTGCGTTCGGCCGGTGTCCAGCGGCAGTACTCCGGCACCGCCGGCCGTACCGAGAATTGCCAGGTCGGGGTCTTCCTCGCCTATTCCGGCAAGCCGGGCCGCACCCTGATCGACCGGGCGCTCTACCTCCCGAAGTCCTGGACCGACGACCGCGCACGCTGCCGGGCGGCAGGGATCGGCGACGAGGTCGAGTTCGTCACCAAGGTCCAGCTCGCCAGGGCGATGGTCCGGCGCGCGATCGACGACCAGATCCCGTTCCGGTGGGTGACCGCGGATGCCGGCTACGGCTACAGCAAGGGCTGGCGCTACGAGTTGGAGCAGGCGGATGTCTTCCACGTCGTGGCCACCACCAGCCACGACACCGTCGTCACCCGGAGGGCACTGGACCATCGGCTGCACGACCTGATCGCCGACCTTCCCCGTCAGAAGTGGAAGCGTCGTTCCTGCGGCGAGGGCGCCCATGGCCTGCGGGTCTACGACTGGGCCCGTGTCGAGGTCCGGCCGTGGCACCGCCCCGACCGCAAGCACTGGGTCCTGGCACGCCGCAGCATCACCGATCCCACAAAGCTCGCCTACTACATCGCCTACGCGCCCGCCGGTGCCACACTCAACGAGCTGATCGCCGTCGCGGGTGCCCGCTGGGCGATCGAGGAGTGTTTCCAGAGTGCCAAGGGCCAGTGCGGCCTGGACGACTATCAGGTCCGACGCCACCCGGGGTGGTACCGGCACATCACCCTGGCCATGGCGGCCCACGCCTACCTCACCGTCATGCGGGCCCAGCACCTCGAAAAGGGGCTGGACCCGCTCGAACGCCAGACCTGATACCCCTCACGGTCCCCGAGATCCGCCGACTGATCACGAAGCTCACCCGGCCTGTCCGCCGCAGCATCGACCACGTCCTGCACTGGTCCCGATGGCGTCGCAGACGCCAACAACAGGCCCGGACCAGCCACTACAAAAGACGAGGCCACAGCCCAAGAGCTGAAGCCTCGTCACGGTAAGCACCGTTGCAGTACTAGGGTCGTCGGCGACGGAGATCCCGCCCGACCGCGAGGAGCGATCCACCATGAGCACGTTCGTACTGGTCCCCGGTTTCTGGCTCGGCGCCTGGGCCTGGGAGGAGGTCGCCGGGCCGCTGCGCGCCGACGGGCACGCCGTCCACCCCGTGACGCTGCCCGGGCTGGCGGAGCGCGCGGGCGAGGCCGAGCCGATCGGGCTGGCGGAGCACATCGCCGCGCTGGCCGACCTACTGGTCCGCGAGGACCTGTGGGAGGTGGTGCTGGTCGCGCACAGCGGCGCCTGCGCCCCGGCCGGCGGGATCGCGGACCGGATGCCGGAGCGGATCCGCCGGGTGGTCTACCTGGACAGCGGCCCGATGATCGACGGCGGTTCGCTGTACGACCTCTGGCAGCCCGACCACCGCGCGGCGGCCGACGCCTCGGTGGTCGACGGCCGCCTCCCGATGCCCTCCTGGGCCGACCTCGCCGCCGACGGCGCCAGTGTGGAGGGCCTGGACGAGGCCGCGCTCGCCCGGATCCGCGAGCGGGCCACCCCGCACCCGGCCGGGGCGTACCGGGACCGGCTGCGGCTGACGGGCGCCTCGGCCGCGCTGCCGCAGGCACTGGTGACCTGTTCCTTCCCGCTCGCCCAGGTGCAGGCGATGATCACGGCCGGCCACCCGTGGTTCGCCGGGCTCGACGGGCCGAACTGGGAGCTGCGCGAACTGCCCACCGGGCACTGGCCGATGTTCTCCCGCCCGGCCGACACGGCGGCGGTACTGGCCGAGCTCGCGGCGCTCTGACCCGCCCCCGGCTCGAACCCGTCGGCGGGTTCGTCTGCGGGTTCGTCTGCGCGAAGCCCCGTCGACGTCGCAGGATGGGCACGGCGCCGGGCACACGGCCCGGCGCCCGTCCGGCCGGGGGCCGGATCCCACAGGAAAGCGAGCCCCTGCGGATGCACGCGGAGCGCGAGAAGTGGCCGCTGGAGGCCGTTCGGGTCAGGCTCGGGTACGAGACGAACGGCAGCCACGGGCCGACCTCCCGGAAGGCCGCCCTCACCGGCGCCCTCACCGACGCGCTGGACGACGCCCGGCACGCCCGGCTGCTCGACGTCCGCGACCACACGCCCGTCACCCTCGCCCTGCGGGCCGGGGTGGCCATCGACAGCACGGAGGACCGGGTATGACCAGCACCGCCGAGGAGTACGACGTCATCGTCCTGGGGGGCGGCCCGACCGGCGAGAACGTCGCCGACCGGACGGCCGCCGCCGGCCTGCGCACGGTGGTCGTGGAGGCCGAACTGGTCGGCGGCGAGTGCTCGTACTGGGCCTGCATGCCGAGCAAGGCGCTGCTGCGCCCGGTGGCCGCGCTGGCCGACGCCCGCGCGGTGGCCGGCTCCCGGGAGGCGGTCGGCGACCGGCGGCTGGACCCGGCCGCGGTGCTGGCCCGGCGGGACTCCTTCACCTCGCACTGGAACGACGACGGCCAGGTGCAGTGGCTGCGGAGCGCCGGCATCGAGCTGGTGCGCGGCCACGGCCGGCTGGCGGGCGTGCGGACCGTCACCGTGGAGGCCGAGGACGGCACCGAGCGGGTGCTCACCGCCCGGCACGCCGTCGCCGTGTGCACCGGCAGCCGCCCGGTGCTGCCCACGGGCGTGCCGGGGCTGGCGGAGGCCCACCCGTGGACCAACCGGGAGGCGACCGCCGCTCCGGCCGTGCCCGGGCGGCTGGCGGTGGTCGGCGGCGGCGTGGTCGGGGTGGAGCTCGCGACCGCCTGGCGGGCGCTCGGCTCCGAGGTGGTGCTGCTGGTGCGCGGCGACCACCTGCTGCCGCGGATGGAGCCGTTCGCGGGCGAGCTGGTCGCGGAGGGCCTGCGCGAGGCCGGGGTGGACCTCCGGTTCGGGACGGAGGCCACCGCGCTGGAGCGGGCGGACGGCGCCGGGCCGGTGGTCCTGACGCTCGGTGACGGCGAGCGGCTGACCGTGGACGAGGTGCTGTACGCGACCGGACGGGCCCCGCGCACCGCCGACGTCGGGCTGGAGCAGGTCGGGCTGAAGCCGGGCGGCTGGCTGGAGGTGGACGACAGCTGCACCGTGCTCGGCGTCGACGGCGAGTGGCTGTACGCCGCCGGGGACGTCAACCACCGGGCGCTGCTCACCCACCAGGGCAAGTACCAGGCCCGGATCACGGGCTCGGCGATCGTGGCCCGCGCCCAGGGGCGCGCGCTGGACACCTCCCGCTGGGGCGCGCACGCCGCGTCGGCCGACAGCGCGGGCGCGCCGCAGGTCGTGTTCACCCATCCGGAGGTCGCCGCCGTCGGACTGACCCTGGCGGCGGCCGAAGGGGCCGGGCTGCGGGTCAAGGCCGTCGACCACGACTTCGGCGCCGTCGCCGGGGCCTCGCTGTACGGCGACCACTACCGCGGCCGGGCCAGGGTGGTCTTCGACCTGGACCGCGAGGTGCTGGTCGGCGCCTGCCTGGTCGGCCCCGGGGTCGCCGAACTGCTGCACTCGGCGACCGTCGCCGTGGTCGGCGAGGTGCCGATCGACCGGCTCTGGCACGCCGTGCCCTCCTACCCGACGATCAGCGAGGTGTGGCTGCGGCTGCTGGAGGGCTGCCGGGGGTGAGCCGGGCGGGTGAGCGTTCCTGACGAGAGAGCCTTCCGGGTGAGTGGGCGCGGCGAGATGTGGCCGCCGGTGGACAACGGGACACTGGGCGTCGGGGGCCGTCCCGGGGGGCCGTACTCGTCACCAGGTGGTGTGGGCATGACCGAAGTGCTGTTGGCCGTCGGAACCGAGAAGGGCCTCTTTCTCGGCCGCAGCCGCGACCGGCTGGACTGGGAGTTCAGCGGGCCGCACTTCCGGATGAACGCGGTCTACTCCGTCTCCATCGACCGCCGCGACGGCCGCACCCGGCTGCTGGTCGGCGCCGACAGCAGCCACTGGGGGCCGTCCGTCTGGCGCTCCGACGACCTCGGCGCCACCTGGTACGAGCCGCCGCAGCCGGCGATCCGCTTCCCCGAAGCCACCGGCGCCTCGCTCACCCGGGTCTGGCAGCTCCAGCCGGCCGGCCCGGAGGCCCCCGGCGTCGTCTACGCCGGCACCGAGCCCGCGGCGCTGTTCCGCTCCGAGGACGGCGGCGAGACCTTCCGTCTGGTCGAGTCGCTCTGGAACCACCCGCACCGGACCGACTGGGGCGCCGGCTACGGCGGCCAGGGCCTGCACACCGTCGTCACCGACCCGCGCGACCCGCAGCGGCTGCTGGTCGCCGTCTCCACCGGCGGCGTCTACCGCAGCAAGGACGGCGGCGACAGCTGGGAGCCCGCCAACACCGGTCTGCGCGCCGAGTTCCTCCCGGAGGAGGGCCAGTACCCCGAGTTCGGCCAGTGCGTGCACAAGATCGCCCCCGACCCCGTCGACCCCGACCGGCTGTACCTGCAGAACCACGGCGGCGTCTACCGCAGCGACGACTGGGGCGCGAGCTGGCGCTCCGTCGCCGACGGGCTGCCCGCCGCGTTCGGCTTCGCCGTCGCCGCCCACCCGCGCCGGGGCGACACCGCCTACCTGTTCCCGCTCGGCGGCGGGGACGACCGCATCCCACCCGGCCGCCGGTGCCGGGTCTTCCGCACCACCGACGGCGGCACCAGCTGGCAGCCGCTCGCCGACGGCCTGCCCGGCGAGGACCACTACGGCGTCGTGCTGCGCGACGCGCTGCGCACCGACGACGCCGAACCGGCCGGGATCTACTTCGGCAACCGGACCGGCGACGTCTACGGCAGCCACGACGAGGGCGAGAGCTGGTCACCGCTGATCTCCCACCTGCCGGACGTGCTCTGCGTCCGCGCCGCGGTGGTGGCCTGACAATTCGGTTGCCCCCGAGCGCGCTCTCGTCGACCATGACGGCGGACGAACGACCGTACGAATGGGGCTGGGTGTGACCGAGACTGACTGGGTGATCGGGCGAAACGGCGAGGGCGTACCGGTGGTGCGCTACCTCCTCGGCGAGCGGGAGGGGCGGCCCTGGGCCGACCTGCTGGAGGTGGTGGACGGAAACGACGGCACCGACCCGGTGGAATTCGTCCGCACCGAGCTGGCCGGGTGGGTGGTCTCCGGGACCCCCGAGTTCGGCCTCGCCCTGCTGGAGCACGGCGCCACCGTGCTCCGGCACGCCCACGCCATGCGGCGCGACCTGGTCGCCGACCCGCCGCCCGCCGACTGGGCCGGGGCCCCGCTGCGCGGCGGCCTGCGGGCCGCGCCCTGCGACCGCGCGCCCGAGGACCTGTTCGAGGCCTGGCGGGCCGCGTTCGCCCCGGGGCACCCAGACCACTTCGCGGGCGACGACCGGCAGGCGCTGGCGCAGCGGATCGCCCCGCTGCTCGCCGGCGAGGTCATCGGGCCGGTGCTGCCGTCCAGCCTGCTCGCCGTGGACGCGCAGGACCGGGTGGTGGCCGGGCTCGTCCTCACCGACCGCGGCGGCCTGCCGTGGATCGCCGACGTCTTCCGGCACCCGGAGCTCGGCTACCGGGGCCTCGGCGCGGACCTGCTGCGCCGCGCCGTCGCCGACGCCGCCGAACGCGGGCTCGTCGAGGTGCAGTTGGCCGTCACCGACAGCAACCCGGCCCGTCGGCTCTACGAGTCCCTGGGCTTCGAGGTGCTGAGCACCTCGCTGACCGTGATCGTGCCGGAGAAGAGCTGACGGCCACCAGTCTCTGTCCGGCCGGTCTCGGTGGATCAGCCCGCGATCGGCCAGACAGCGCTACGGCCGGACCAGCTCCAGGACGGCTATCCCGGCCAGCACGATGAGGCTGGCGCTCAGCCGCAGCCGGCCGAGCCGCTCCCGGAACACCACGGTGGCGATCAGGGCGGCGATCACGATGCTCGTCTCGCGCAGCGCCGCGATCGTCGCCAAGTCCCCCCGGGACTGCGCCCACACCACCAGGCCGTAGGCCGTCAGCGAGAGCACGCCTCCCGCGATCCCCACCGGCACCACCTTGCCGACCCCGGTCAGCAGCGAACGGCCGCGCCGGGCCCAGACGATCAGCGCGAGCGTCGGCCCCTGCAACAGGAACAGCCAGGCCACGTAGCCGCCGACCGTCCCGGCGTGCCGGACGCCGCTGCCGTCCAGCACCGTGTAGACGGCGATCATCACGCCCGTCCCGGCGGCGGCCCCGAGCGCGGGCAGTTGCGCCCGCCCCGGGACGCCCTTGGCGAAGGCCAGCCCGATCAGGCCGCAGGAGATCACCACGACGCCCAACAGCTCGCCCGCGCCCGGGCGCTGGCCGAGCACGGTGGCCGACAGCAGGGCCACCAGCAGCGGCGCCGAGCCGCGCGCGATCGGGTACATCTGCCCGAAGTCGCCCAGCTGGTAGGCGCGTAGCAGCAGGACCGTCGACGTCGTCTGGACGGCGACCGAGGCCAGCAGGTACGGCCAGGCCGAGGCCGCCGGCAGCGGGTTGAGCAGCACCAGGACCAGCGCGCACGCGGTGTAGGTCAGGTTGATCAGCGCGAAGCCGACCAGCTTGTCCGCTATTCGGTGCGCCAGGCCGTTCCAGACGGCGTGCAGCACGGCCGCGGCGAGCACGGCCACCGGCACGGCCGGCACGATCTCGGGCATGGCGAAGCTCCCCTCCGACGGCCTTCCGGCGACCCGGCACGGCCTGGAACCGAATTCCACGCTACCCTAGCGCTATGGAAGGACATTCCGACATGACGCCCCTGGAGTCCCAGCTCGCCGCGCGGATCCGGGCCCGGCTCGGCGACCTGCGCGGCGCCGAGGCGCGGGTGGCCGAGGTGGTGCTCGACCGGGGCGCCGGCCTGGTGCACCTGAGCGTCAGCGACGTCGCCGCACTGGCCGGCACCGCCCCCTCCTCCGTGGTCCGGGCCTGCCAGCGGCTCGGCTTCCGCGGCTACCAGGAGCTGAAGATCGCCGCCGCCCGGCACTCCCCCGCCACGGCCCCGGCCCCCGCCGACGACGACGCACGCGACCCGGCCGCCCGGGCCCTCGCCGACACCCTGCGGGCCGCCCGCGCGGCCCTGGACGGGATCACCGCCACGCTCACCGCCGACGACCTGCGGGCGGCCGCCGACGTGCTGGCCGGCGCCGGCCAGGTGGTGCTGGTCGGTTCCGGGCTGTCCGGCGCGGTGGTGCTCGACCTCGCCTACCGGCTGCGCGCGCTCGGCCTGCGCGTCGACGCCCCCGCCGACCCACTCACCGCCCAACTGGCCGCCGCCCAGCTCCCGCCCGACGGCGTCTGCTTCGCGGTCAGCCACGGCGGCGCCACCCCGCTGGTGATCGACGCCGCGCGCCGGGCCCGGGCGGCCGGGGCGGCCGTGGTCGCGCTCACCAGCTACGCCCGCTCGCCGCTCACCGAGACGGCCACCCACACCCTGGTCGCGGGCGGGCAGGACCTGGTCTTCGGCCTGGAGACCACGGCCAGCCGGCTCGCCCACCTGGCCGCCGTCGACGCGCTCGCCCAGACCCTGCTGGCGCTGCGCGGGCGACCCGCCGAACAGGCCCTCGGCCTCTCGGCGGACATCACCGCGGACCACACGTACTGACCACGGCGGGCGCCCGGCGGCGACGGCAGCCCGGAGCTGTCGGAGGCGCTGTGTAGGCTCGCGGGCATGGCGAGGGTGACACGGGACGATGTGGCGCGGGTGGCGGGGACGTCCACGGCGGTCGTGAGTTATGTGATCAACGACGGGCCGCGGCCGGTGGCGCCCGCGACCCGGGCGCGGGTGCTCGCGGCGGTCGAGGAGCTCGGCTACCGCCCCAACCGGGTCGCCCAGGCGATGGCACGGCGGCGGACCAACCTGCTCGGCATGGTCGTGCCGGACGCCCGCCAGCCGTTCTTCGCCGGGCTCGCGCACGCCGTCGAGCAGGCCGCCGCCGACCACGGCCGGCTCCTGCTGATCGGCAACTCCGACTACGTGGACGAGCGCGAGGCGCACTACATCCGCGCGTTCCTCGGCATGCAGGTCGACGGGCTGATCCTGGTCACCCAGGACCCGGCCACCCCCGGGCTCACCGGCTTCGACGTGGGCGACGGCACCTCGGTCGTGCTGCTGCACCACCGGGCGGAGACCGCCGACGGCGTCGCGGTGGTGGCGGACGACGAGGGCGGCGCCCGCGAGGTGGTCCGGCACCTGCTCGGGCACGGCCACGCCGAGGTGCACTGCTTCGGCGGCACCCTCGCGCTCAGCCCGCACGACCCGGTCACCGGGCGGACGGCCGGCTGGGCCGCCGCGCTGGCCGAGGCCGGGCTGGCGACCGAGGGGCGGCTGGTGCCCGCGCCGTTCGACCGTGTCCGGGCGCACGCCGAGGCGCTCGCCCTGCTGGCCCGGCCCGACCGGCCGTCCGCCGTGTTCTGCACGACCGACGACCAGGCGATCGGCCTGCTGCGGGCCGCCGACGACCTGGGCATCCGGGTGCCGGAGCAGCTCGCGGTGGCCGGTTTCGACGACATCGCCGAGGCGGTGATCGCCGGCCCGGCACTGACCACCGTCGCGACCGCGCAGGACGAGATGGCCCGCGCCGCGGTCGACCTGGTCCTCGGCGGGGCCGAGCGGCGCTCCACCGGCGCGCGGACCTTCCCGGCCCGGCTGGTGCTGCGGCGCACCTGCGGCTGCCCGGCGCCGGAGCGGGCGACCGCAGGCGCAGCCGCGATCTGACTCCGCGCCACGCGCGCTCCGGACCGGTCGGGCCGCTGCCGGGCCGCCTACCGCCGCGCGGGCGCGCCGGTCAGCGGAGCTCGTCCGCGAGGAGGTCCATCAGCAGGTTGTCGTGCCAGGTGCCGTCCGGGCCGCGCTCGTACTGGCGCATGGTGCCGACGGAGCGGAAGCCGACCTTCGCGTAGCAGCGGATCGCGGCCGTGTTGTCGGCCGCCGGGTCGATGATCAGCCGGTGGTAGTGGTGGTGGTCGACGAGATGGCGGGCCAGCGTACGGACGGCGTCCGCGCCGAGGCCGACGCCGTGGACCTCCGGGTCGAGGTAGATGTCGATGCCGGCGTGCCGGTACTCGTCGTCGTTGTTGGCGTACCACTGGATGGCGCCGACGATCTTCCCGCCCACCTCGACGGCGAGGGTCTCGGTGTCGGGCTCCTCCAGGTCGCTGGCGACGGCGTCGGCGAGGTCGTCACCGCCCCGCCAGCGGGCGAACACCTCGGGCGTGCCGCGGATGGCCGCGAGCGCCGGGATGTCGTCGGTGCCGGCGGTACGGAGGGTCACCAGGGTGCCGTGCAGAATCGTCCCCATATGGGGCATGTTGGCACGGAAACAGGCATCCGGCGAGCTCTTTTCGGTCTCGGCTGCGATCGGGCCCACACCCCCTCCGAGCAGGGCCTACGGCCCCGGCGAGGATCCGACGGGGGCCCGCGTCAGGCCTCCGGCCCGTAGGCGCCGAGGCCCCGGCAGACCAGGCCGTCGCGGAAGGTCAGCACCTCGGCGACGGCTTGGCCCCGCTCGTTGCGGTAGTTGATGACGACGGTGTCCACGGAGGCGCGGACGTCCTCGACGGTGAAGTGCAGGTCGGGCAGGCGGTCGAGGCCCTGCGCCCAGTACGCGCGCAGGGCCTCCTTGCCGCGCACCTCGTCCAGCCGCTCACCGGTGAGCACCCGGATCCGGGGCGAGGCGAAGACCACATCCTCGGTGTAGTGGGCGAGGATGCGCTCCAGGTCGCGGGAGTTCCAGTCGGCGGCCCAGACCTCGGCGAAGCGCTCGGCGAAGGCGAGATCGATCGTCATGCGCCCATCCTCCCCACGGTCCCGTTGGCGGCACAAGGCTCGGACCGGGGCCCGGACCGGGGCCGCGGCTCGGCCCCGACCCGGCGGCACAAGGCCCAGCGACACAAGGCCCGGCTACGCGCGGCCGGGGCTCAGGCCGCCGGTTCACCCAGCGGGCCGAGCCACACGGCGGTGACCCCGCTGACGTAGCGGGCGCCGCAGTGGTCGTCGGGGACGACGAGCTGCGGGCCGGCGGCGTCCAGCGGGGCGCCGTCCATGCTGGTGGCCAGCAGGATCCGCTGGCCGCCGAAGTCGGGGTCGATCTCGGCCCAGGAGACGACGGCCCGGTGGCCGTCCGCGCCGCTGACCGAGAGCAGGAAGCGCAGCCGCTGCTTGCGGCCGGAGAAGTCGATCCGGGGCCGGGCCGCGCACAGCACGTCCCAGAGCGCGGGCCCCTCGTAGTCGTGCCGCTGCTCGCCCTCGGCCAGGCAGTCGAAGCTGACCTCGACGCGGTGCGCGGGGAGGGCGCGCAGCTGGTCGACCGACAGCTCGGCGGGCCGGTCGAAGTGGCCGTGCAGCCGGACGGTGGGGCTCGACGGGGTCATGGTGCTCCCTCCTCCCGGGCCGCGCCGCTGCGACCCGGGAGGGGGTTACCCGAGGGAGGGCCCGGGCATTCGCAGCTGCGGCGCTGAAAGGATGATTTCAGCGGCAGATGCGATGGCATGGAGCGCTTTCGGCTGGCAACTGCCGAGACAGGGGCGGGCATGCCCGAGGAGGCGGCTCGGCTCGGCGCGCCCCGCACCGGCGGAAGCCGGCGGAAGCCGCGAAAGCCGGCGGAAGCCGCGAAAGCCGGCGGAAGCCGCGAAAGCCGATGGAAGCGGCACCGCAATCGGGCGGACGACTGGTTCCGCACACCCGCCGAGGGGGCCCGCACTGGATGATCCGACAAGAAGAATCACCGCCGCATGACTTGCATTTACGATGCCCATGCACATCTGAACCTTGCACTTGCGAGGAGCAGCCGTGCGCGGCGCACAAAGGCGAGAGCGAGAGCGAGATGAGCGAGAGATGATCGTCGGCGACCTGCTGCACCTCGACGACCTGGACATCCGCCTGGCCTGGGGCACCCCGGACCTGCTCGACCGCCCGGTCACCGGGCTCAGCTCCACCGACCTCCAGGACCCGGCCCGCTACCTCCAGCCCGGCGAACTCGTCCTCACCGGCCTGGTCTGGTGGCAGCCCGCCGACGCCTCCGGCGCGCTGCGCTTCGCCACCGCTCTGCGCAGCGCGGGCGTGGCGGCGCTGCTGGCCGGCGAGGGCACCCACGGCAGCGTCCCGGACAGCCTCGCCGACGCCTGCCGCACCCACGGCATCCCGCTGCTGGCGGTGCCCGCCGGAGTCAGCTTCCGTGCCGTCACCGACCGCGTCTACCTGCGACTCTGGGGGGACCTGCGGGCCGGCGCCCAGGACACCGCGGCGATCCCGGAGACCGTCCGGCACGAACTGCTCGACCTGCTGCACGCGGACGCCGGGGCCGGCGAGGTGCTGGCCCACGCGGTCAGCCGGCTCGGGGTGCCGGACTGCTCGATCACCACCGCCGGCGGCCGGGCCGTCGCCGCCACCGCCACCACTGCCGTCACCGCCGTACCTGCCACCGCCCCACCCGTCCCGCCCGCCGGGCGCGGCAACACCGGGCTGCCCGTCGGGCCCCAGGACGGCTCGCCGTTCGACGGCTGGCGGCTGCGCCCGCACCTGCGCTCGGCGGCGGCCGAACCGGCACTCCAGGCCCTGGCCGAACTGCTCGCCCCGCTCGCCGCCCGCGCCCACGCCGACGCGGGCGCGCGGCGCCGGGCCGCCGGGCGGCTACTGGACGCGCTCGCCGGGGAGGCCGGGCTCGCCGAGCCGCTCGCGGCCTGCGGGCTGGGCGGGGCCGAGTCGCTGGTGGCGGTCACCGCGCGGATCGACGGCGGCCGGGCGGGCGAGGCGGGTGCCGCGCCGGGCGACGGCCCGCCCGTCGCCTGGGCGGCGTACGCGCTGGCCGAGGCGCTGCACCCGCTCGGCGCGCCGTACGCCGCCGGGACCGACCGCGGCGGGCGGTCCGCCGCGCTGGTGGCCGCGCCGGTCGAGCAGGTCGCCGAACGGCTGCGCCGGGCCCGGCCCGCGCTGCAGAGCCGGCTGACCGGCCGGCGCACTCTGCGAGTGGGCGTCGGCCCGGCCGCCCCGCCCGCCCCCGCCGCACTGCGGGCGGCGCTGGTGCAGGCCCGCTACGTACTGGAGGGCTCGGCCGGCCCGGTCGCCAGCGCCGCCGAACTGGACTCGCTGGACGGACTGCTGCGCGGCATCCCGCCGGAGGTGACGGCCGCCTTCCACGCCCGGCTGCTGGCCCCGCTGGCCGCCCACGACCGGGAGAACAGCGTCTCGCTGCTGGGCACCCTGGCGGTCTTCCTGGACCACGACGGCTCGTGGGCGCGGACGGCCGAGGCGCTGTGCATCCACGTCAACACCGTGCACTACCGGATCCGCCGGATCGAGGAGCTGACCGGCCGCAGCCTGGCCCGACTGCGGGACCGGCTCGACCTGCGGACCGCCCTGCTCTGCGCCCCGCAGCCGGTCCGGGCTCAGGCCCCGGCTCAGGCTCGGTAGACCGCCGAACGGGAGCGGCAGCTGCTGCGGGGGCGGGCGGCGGGGGACTGAGCGGCTCAGGAATCGGGCTTCAGGGTGTGTCGTCGAGGCGCAGCCGGGCACTGACCTCGCCGAGGCTTTCGGCGAGCACGGCCAGCTGCTCGCGGGTGAGCACGTCGATCAGCAGCTCGCGGACCAGGGCGACGTGCCCGGGTGCGGCCTGCCGCAGCGACTCCCGCCCCTGGTCGGTGAGTTCGGCGATGACGCCGCGCACGTCGCTGGGGCAGGAGCGGCGGGCGACCAGGCCCATCCGCTCCAGCTGGGTGACCTGGTAGGTGAGGCCGCTCTTGGAGGTGACCAGCTTGTCGGCGAGTTCGGTCATCCGCAGCGCGTGGGCCGGGGCGGCGGACAGGTGGACCAGGATCTCGTACTGCTGGTGCGAGAGGCCGGAGTCCTCCTTGAGCTGGCGCTCCAGTCGGCGGTTGAGCAGGTTGCTCGCGACGACGAAGCCCCGCCAGGCAGCCATCTCGTCCTGGTCCAGCCAGCGGGGTTCGTTCAGTGTGGACATGCAGTGAAGCCTACTCCTGTTGTTCAAATTCGAACGAAGGTGTACGGTCAGCGAGTAGAGGTTCAAATTTGAACTACTCTGCCGAGCCACCAGCCCGTTCGACCCAGGAGGAGGACGCCATGAGCACCGCGGCCCCCGAGCGTATGCCCGCCCTGTACCTCTCGCACGGCGCGCCGCCGCTCGCCGACGACCCGGTCTGGCCCGGTGAACTGGCCGCCTGGTCCGCCGACCTGCCCCGGCCCAAGGCCGTCCTGATGGTCTCCGCCCACTGGGAGGAGGCACCGCTCGCCCTCGGCGCCGTCACCACCGTGCCGCTGGTGTACGACTTCTGGGGCTTCCCCGAGCACTACTACCGGGTCCAGTACGCCGCCCCCGGCGCACCGGCGCTCGCCGACCGCGTCCGCAAGCTGCTGCGCGCGCCCGGCACGCCCGTGCAGGACATCCCCGACCGCGGCCTCGACCACGGCGCGTACGTCCCGCTGGTGGAGATGTTCCCGGAGGCCGACATCCCCGTCCTCCAGATCTCCATGCCCACGCTCGACCCGCAGCGGCTGCTGGAGATCGGCCGCCGGCTCGCCCCGCTGCGCGACGAGGGCGTGCTGATCGTCGGCAGCGGCTTCTTCACCCACAACCTGCGGGCGCTCAGCAACGACGGCCGGATCAGCTCGGTGATGGCCGAGTTCGACGACTGGGGCCGGCGCGCCCTGGACGCCCACGACCTGGACGCGCTGCTCGACTTCGAGCGCAAGGCCCCCGCCGGGCGGCTCGCCCACCCGCGCACCGAGCACTTCGCCCCGCTGTTCGTCACCCTCGGCGCCGGCGAGGCCGACCTCGGCAGCCAGCGCAGCGTCATCGACGGGTTCTGGATGGGGCTCGCCAAGCGGTCGATCCAGCTCGGCTGACCGGGCGCACCGTAACTGAGGGTTACAGCGCGCAGCAGGTGAAGCGCTCGCCGATGTGCTCGGGCTGCTCGGCCTCGTCGACCAGGGCGACCGCGTAGTCCGGCACCGAGATCCGGCTGCGCCCGGCAGCGTCCGTGAGCAGCTGCTCCAGGCCCGTCCGGTAGCGGCCGGTCCGCTCCCCCGGGCCGATCTCGGCAGCCGGGCTGAGCACCGTCCAGCGGACGTCGGAGACCGCCCGGTAGAAGTCCAGCGCCGCGCCGTGCGCGTGCATGATCTCCAGCACCGGCTCCGGCAGCCCCGGCGCGTCCCAGACCCGCACCCCCGGCGCGGTCTCCAGGCTGCCCGCGCCGCCGACCGCGATCAGCCGGGGCGCGGCGTCGCCGAGCGAGCGCAGGCCCTCCACCAGCGAACGGGCGGCCGGCCCGATCAGCGCCAGGTGGCCCGGGCCGTCGCCGCCGCCGACCGCGCTGACCAGGACGTCCTGGCCGGCCGCCACCCGGGCCACCTGGACCGGGTCCAGGACGTCCGCGCGTTCGACGAAGGCCGCCCCGCCCTGGTAGCGGTCCGGGTCGCGGACCACCGCGGTGACTTCGTGCCCGCGCGCGGCCGCCTCCGCGACGATGGCGCTGCCGATGGTTCCGTTGGCGCCGATCACGGCGATTCTGGCCATGGGGTACCTGCCTGTCTCTCGGGTGGTGGGGGTCGGGGAAGCTCGCCGCGACGTGGCATCGGCCAGGTTCGATTATCGGACGGTTCCACTGCGACGGCCCGAGACGTCGGCCTGTCGTGTGACGGGTGCGCCAGGCGGGGCGAACCGACCGGCCGCCAAGTCCTCGTGGACTCGGCGGCCGGTCGTTCAGGCGGTGGCCCAGGCGGTGGCCCAAACGTTGGCTCAGGCGTTGCCGGTGGCGATGCGCTCGGCCTGGCTGCGCTCGACGCACAGCTCGTTGCCCTCGGGGTCGCCCAGGGTGACCCAGCCCTTGCCGTCCGGGGTGCGGTGGTCGCCGAGCACCGTCGCGCCCAGCGCGACCAGGCGCTCCACCTCCTCGTCCCGGCTGCGGTCCTGCGGCTGGAGGTCGAGGTGGACCCGGTTCTTCACCGACTTGCCGTCGGGCACCCGGATGAACAGCAGCGAGGCGCCTGCGGACTCCACCACCGCCTCCTCGTCACCCGGGTTGTCGTCCTCGCCCAGGGTGCCGTCCAGCGCCTGGGCCCAGAACTGCGCGAGGCCGTGCGGGTCGGCGCAGTCGATCGTCACGTGTCGTACCAGAGATCCCATCCGGCTACTCTGACCTGCCGCGTTCGGCCCCGTCCAGCCGTTTCCTGGAGTGCCGGTGACCGTCCAACGGGAACTCCGGCGGCAAGGCCGTCAGCACCTCCTGGAAGGCGTAGCCGCTCTTCTCCGCGACCCGGCAGGACGCCTGGTTGTCCACCTGGTGCAGCAGGTCGATCCGGACCAGGCCGTCGTCGGCGAGCACCTCGAAGGCCCAGGCGGTGAGCGCCACCACCGCGCGCGGGGCCACCCCCCGGCCGCGGGCCGCGGCCGCCGTCCAGTAACCCACCTCGGCCGCCTCCCCGCCCGGGGTGCCGCGCTTGAGCGCGACGTTGCCGAGCAGTTCGCCCGTGCCGGGCTCCAGCACCGCGAAGCTGTACCGGCGGCCCTCCGCCCGGCCCCGGTACTGCAGCCCGAGCCAGTGCGCGGCCTCCTCGGCGTTCCCCACCGGGGTGCGGGTGAAGCGGCGCAGCGTCTCGTCCCGGTACGCCTCGATCAGGGCCGGCGCGTCCGCGTCCTCGAAGGGGCGCAGCAGCAGGCCCGCGGCCCTCGGGTGCGCGGTGACGGGGGCGGTCACCGCAGTCCCCCGGCCTCGTGGCGGGTACTGCCCGGTCGTCGGTCGCTCATGGTGCTTCTCCCCGTGGGTGCATGGCCGTTCGCTGCGATCTTCCTAGCAGGTGGCCGGTGGGCCCGCCGCATCGGTCGCCCGTCTGTTCGCGACGGGCCCAGCAAACGGAATCCGCTCCTTCCACTCTGCTCCCACCGGCGACACCCCCGATCGGGGGTGTCCGGCGGGCGGGTGGGAGAGGACAGTGGGCGCATGCAGATTCCACTCTCCGTGATGGACTTCCTCGACCGGGCCGAGCTGGTCTACGGCGACCGGGTCGGCATCGTCGACGAGCCGGTGCAGCCGGCCGAATCCTGGGGCGAGCTGAGCTACCGCCGGGTCGCCGAACTGGCCCGGGCACAGGCGGCCGGGCTGGACCGGCTGGGCGTCGGGCCGGGCGAGCGGGTCGCCGTCGTGTCGCACAACTCGGCCCGGCTACTGACCTCCCTGTTCGGGGTGAGCGGGTACGGGCGGGTGCTGGTCCCGGTGAACTTCCGGCTGAAGGCCGAGGAGGTGGCGTACATCGTCGAGCAGAGCGGCGCGTCCGTCCTGCTGGTCGACCCCGAACTCGCCGACGCGCTGGGCGGGGTGACGGCCAAGCACAAGTTCGTGCTCGGCGCGGACAGCGACGCGCTGCTCCACGACTTCGACAACTCCCCCCGGCGGTACGAGATCGCCGAGAACGACACCGCCACGATCAACTACACCAGCGGAACCACCGCCCGCCCCAAGGGCGTTCAGCTCACCCACCGCAACATCTGGCTGAACGCGGTACTGATGGGCCTGCACTACGGCGCCGGCGACCGGGACGTCTACCTGCACACCCTGCCGATGTTCCACGCCAACGGCTGGGGCCTGCCGTTCGCCCTCACCGGGCTCGGCGCCCGGCACATCGTGCTGCGCAAGGTCGACGGCGCGGAGATCCTGCGCCGGGTCGAGCGGCACGGGGTGACCTTTCTCAGCGGCGCGCCCGCCGTGGTCCAGATGGTGCTGGACGCGGCCGCCGAGTGGGACGGCCCGGTGCCCGGCCGGGACCGGGTGCGGATCGTGGTGGCCGGCGCGCCGCCGCCGACCTCGGTGGTGCAGCAGGTCGAGTCCGAGCTGGGCTGGGAGTTCATGCAGCTCTACGGCCTCACCGAGACCTCCCCGGTGGTCACGGTCAACCGCTCGCGCGCCGAGTGGGACGCCCTGCCCGCCGCCGAACGGGCCGAGAAGCTGGTGCAGGCGGGCGCCCCCGCGCTCGGCACCCGGCTGCGGGTCGACGCCTCCGGCGAGATCCTGGTGCGCTCCAACACCGTGCTGGACGGCTACTGGCAGCAGCCCTCGGCCACCGCGGACGCCCTGCGGGACGGCTGGTTCCACACCGGCGACGGCGGCGTCCTCGGCCAGGACGGCCAACTGACCATCTCGGACCGGAAGAAGGACGTCATCATCAGCGGCGGGGAGAACGTCTCCTCGATCGAGGTGGAGGACTGCCTGTACGGCCACCCGGCGGTCGCCGAAGCCGCGGTGATCGGAGTGCCGCACGAGAAGTGGGGCGAGACCGTCAAGGCGCTGGTGGTCCTCCGGGAGGGCCAGGGGCCCGTCACCGAGGCCGAGTTGATCGCTCACTGCAAGCAGCGGCTGGCCGGCTACAAGTCGCCCACCTCGGTGGAGTTCCGGGCGGCCCTGCCGCGGACCGCCACCGGGAAGCTGCAGAAGTTCCGGCTGCGCGAGCCGTACTGGGCGGGGCGGGAGCGGCAGGTCGGCTGAGGCGCACCCACTGGCCCCGACCAGGCACGTTCACCGGTCGACCAGGCACGTTCACCGGTCGACCAGGCATGTTCACCGGTCGATCAGGCCGGACTCGCGTGCCGCCAGGGCGAGTTCGGTGCGGTTACGGACGCCGAGCTTGTGCATCGCGGACTTCAGGTAGCCCGTCACGGTGTTGCAGGTGAGGCCCAGCCGGGCGGCGATCTCCGGATTGGTCCGGCCGGTCGCCGCCCAGCGCAGCACCTCGTGCTCGCGCGGGGTCAACGGCCGCACGGGGGCGGCCCGTCGGGGTGGCGCGGACCGCCAGGCGGCCGCCCCGGCCAGGGCCCGGGTCGCCGTCGCGGCCAGTTCGCCGACGGCGGCGATCCGCACGTCCCCGAACGGGACGACGGCACGCAGCGACGCGTACACCACGCCGTACACGGTGTCGCCGTACAGCAGCGGCACGGTGAGCATCGCGTACAGGTCCTCGGCGCTGACGGCGGCGTCGTGGTCGTGCGAGATCGTGGTGGCGGCACGGTAGTCGGGCACCCAGCTGGGCGCCCGCTCGGCCAGCGCCCGCCCGCCCAGGCCGGTGCCGGTCGGGACGGCCCGGTCGTGCAGCAGGTCGGCCCGGGTGCCGGCCCAGTGGCGCAGCACCATACCCGTGTCGCGCCCCCGGGGCCCGGCCGGCGGCTGCGGCACGCCGACCAGTCCGACGTCGGCCCCGCACTCGGCCACCACCCGCCGCGCGAGGTCGCCGAGCACGGCGTCCCGCACCAACTCGGCGGCACGGGCGGCGAGCCCGGGATCGTCCGAGTGCGCCGGGGTGGTGAGGGTGTCCGCGGCCCCGGGGCCCGTCTTCGCCCTTGTCATCGCGAGATTGTCACACGCGGCACGGCCGCTGGCGAGAGTGCTGACATGGGTGTTCCCCGCGTCTTCGACGCAGTGGCGGGCACGGCGGCCGGGCCGGGCGTAGGGTGCGGCCGTGACGTACCGGCGGGTAGTGCGCCGGACCCGGAAGGAGGGAAACCGATGACGGACCCGAACACCCCGACGACGCCCGCGGCGGACGTCCTGGCCGCGCTGCTGGACGACCTGCGGGCCGAGAGCGCGGCGCTGGACGCCCTGGTGGCCGGACTGGACCCGGCCGGCTGGGCGCGCCCGACGCCCGCCGAGGGCTGGACGATCGCGCACCAGATCGCCCACCTGGCCTGGACCGACGACTGGACGGCGCTGGCCGCGCGCGACGCGGACGGCTTCGCCGCCACCCTCGACGAGCGCTTCGGCACGCTGCCGGCCGCCGGCGTCGACCCGGTGGACGAGGGCGCGGCGAGCGGCGCGGCCGCCGCACCCGCGGACCTGCTCGCCCGCTGGCGCGCCGGCCGGGAGGAGGTGTCGGCCGCACTGGCCGCCACCCCGGCCGGCACCCGGCTGCCGTGGTTCGGCCCGCCGATGAAGCCCGCCTCGATGGCCACCGCCCGACTGATGGAGACCTGGGCGCACGGCCAGGACGTCGCCGACGCGCTCGGCGCCGCCCGCGAGCCCACCGCCCGGCTGCGGCACATCGCCCACCTGGGGCTGCGCACCCTCGGCTTCGCGTTCACCCTGCACGGGCTGCCCGCCCCCGAATCGCCCGTCCGGCTCGAACTGACCGCGCCCGACGGCGGCCTGTGGACCTTCGGACCGGACGGCGCCACCGACCGGGTGACCGGCCCGGCCCTGGACTTCTGCCTCCTGGTGACGCAGCGCCGCCACCGCGACGACCTCGCCCTCACCGCCACCGGCCCCACCGCGACCGCCTGGCTCCCCATCGCCCAGGTCTTCGCCGGCGCCCCGGGCAAGGGGCGGACGCCCGCCCGAGTTGACTGATCGTCACATTCCCTGGTGTGGAGGGCGGTCCAGGATCCCGCCCTCGGCTCACCCCGCTCAGAGTCCGATCCGCAGCGGGGTGAGCCGGGTGGCGATCAGGTTGGTGGCGCCGCGGTCGCGCTCGATGCGGCCGTGGACCAGCAGGCCGGCCCGGTCGAGGGCGGTGCGGCGCTGGGACTCCCAGACCGGGCGGTTGCAGACCACGTTGATCAGGCCGGTCTCGTCCTCCAGGCTGAGGAAGAGCACCCCGCCGGCCGTCGGCGGCCGCTGCCGGTGGGTGACCAGGCCGCCGACCACCACCTCCGATCCCGGCGCCGCGTCGGGGAGTTCGGCGGCGGACAGGGCGCCGCCGCGCTCCAGGCGGGCGCGCAGGTGCTGGAGCGGGTGGCTGGTGGCGGAGGTTCCGGTGGCCCACAGGTCGGCGATGGTCTCCTCGACCGGGCTCATGCCGGGCAGCGGCGGCGCCTCCGCCCCGGGCGTGGTCCCCGGGATCAGCGCGGCCGAGATCCCGGCGAACGCCCCTGCCGTCCACAGTGCCTGACGCCTCGTCAATCCGAAGCAGTCGAAGGCGCCCGCCGTCGCCAGCGCCTCCAGCGCCGGCGCGGGCAGACCGGTGCGGCGCGCGAAGTCCTCCAGGTCGGCGTACGGTTGCCCGGCCGCGATCGCCGCGGCCTGCGGGGCGCCGATGCCGCGCACCGTCTCCAGGCCCAGCCGGATCGCCGGCTGCGGGCGGCCCGCGGTCAGCGGCGGCTCCGGCGTCGCCCCCCGGTGCGGCTCCAGGGTGGGGCGCGGCGCGCTGGCGTTGACGTCCACCCCGCGCACCCGCACGCCGTGCCGCCGGGCGTCCGCGACCAGGCTCAGCGGCGAGTAGAAGCCCATCGGCTGGTTGGCCAGCAGGGCGCAGGTGAAGGCAGCCGGGAAGTGGTACTTGAGCCAGGCGCTGGCGTACACCAGGTAGGCGAAGCTGATCGCATGGCTCTCCGGGAAGCCGTAGTTGGAGAACGCCTCGATCTTGCCGTAGACGTCCTCGGCGACCTCCTCGGGGATGCCACGCTCGGCCATCCCGCCGAGCAGCCGCTCGCGCAGCCGGGCGACCCGCTCGTGCGAGCGCTTGGCGCCCATCGCCTGCCGCAGCCGGTCCGCCTCGGCGGGCGTGAACCCGGCGCAGTCGATGGCGAGTTGCATCATCTGCTCCTGGAACAGCGGCACCCCGAGGGTCTTGCCGAGCGCGTTCTCCATCAGCGGGTGCGGGCAGCCGGCCGGTTCGGCGCCCGCCCGGCGGCGCAGGTACGGGTGCACGGAGCCGCCCTGGATCGGGCCGGGCCGGATCAGCGCGACCTCGACCACCAGGTCGTAGAAGTGGTCCGGCTTGAGCCGGGGCAGCGTCGCCATCTGGGCCCGCGACTCGATCTGGAACACGCCGACGGTGTCCGCCCGGCGCAGCATCGCGTACACGCCCGCGTCGCCGTCCGGGATGGTGGCCAGGTCGTAGCGCAGGCCGTGGTGCTCGGCGACCAGGTCGCAGGCGTCGTGCAGCGCGGCGAGCATGCCGAGGCCGAGCAGGTCGATCTTCACCAGCCCGGCACCGGCCGTGGACTCCTTGTCCCACTGCAGCACCGAGCGCCCGGGCATCCGGGCCCACTCGGTCGGGCAGATCTCGCCGATCGGCTCCCTGGTGAGCACCATGCCGCCCGAGTGGATGCCCAGGTGGCGCGGCAGGCCGTGGAGTTGGCCGGCGAGCGAGAGCACGTCGGCGGGGATCACGGCGTCCGCGCCGGGCGCGGAGCGGAAGTCGGTCTGCCGGCTGAACGCGTCCACCTGGCCCTGCGGGTAGCCGAGCACCCTGGCCGCGTCGCGGATCGCCAGCCGGGGCCGGTAGGTGATCACGTTGGCGACCTGCGCGGCGTGCTCGCGGCCGTAGCGGCGGTAGACGTACTGGATGACCTCCTCGCGGCGGCGGTTCTCGATGTCCAGGTCGATGTCGGGCGGCCCGTCCCGGGCGGTGGACAGAAAGCGTTCGAACAGCAGCTTGTAGTGGACCGGGTCGACGGCGGTGATCCCCAGGGCGTAGCAGACCGCCGAGTTGGCGGCCGAGCCACGGCCCTGGCACCAGATGTCCCGGCTCCGGCAGAAGTCGACGATGTCGTGCACGATCAGGAAGTAACCGGCCAGGTCGAGGTCCTCGATGACGTCCAGCTCCAGGGCGAGCTGGCGCCGGGCGGCCGCGTTGCCGGGCCCGAAGCGGGCCGGGCCCCCGGTGGCGACCAGGGCGCGCAGGTGGCTGATCTCGCTCTCGCCCTCCGGGACGGGGAAGCCCGGGAGCTCCGGGTCCAGCCTGGTGAAGTCGAAGGCGCAGGAACGGCCGAGTTCGGCGGTCGCCCGCCGCACCCCCGGGAAGCGGGCCAGCCGGGCGGCCATCTCCCGGCCGGAGCGCAGGTGCGCGGTGCCCGCGGCCCGCGTCCAGCCGACCGCGTCCTGGAGGGTGCGGCGCCCGTGCAGCGCGGCCAGGCTCTGCGCCAGCCGGCCCTGGGCCGGGCCGGCGTGGTGGGCGTTGGTGGAGGCGACCACCGGGAGGCCCTGCTCGGCGGCGAGCGCGGCGAGGGCGTCATTGCGCCGGTCGTCGCCGGGAAGCCACTGGTCGATCAGCTCCACGTGGACGTTGTCGCGGCCGAACGCCTCGGTCAGGGTGTGGAGTTGGTGCCCGGCCGTGCCGTCATCCAGCTTTGCCGGGACGCGGCCGAGGCGGCAGCCGGTGAGCACCGCCCAGTGGCCGCCGTGCGCCCCGGCCAGCGCCGCGAGGTCGTACACCGGGCGGCCCTTCGCGCCGCCGGCCAGCTGGGCGGCGGCGATCGCGGCGGACAGCCTGCGGTAGCCGGCCGGGTCGCGGGCCAGGACCAGCAAGTGTTCCACCTCTGTGCCGTTGTGACGGATCGTCAGTTCGGCGCCGAACGCGGTGGCCACGCCCGTCCCCCGGGCCGCCTCGGCCAGCCGGACCGCGCCGTACAGGCCGTCGTGGTCGGTGATCGCCAGTGTCTCCACGCCCAGCCGGGCCGCCTCGGCGACCAGGTCCTCCGGGTCGCTGGCGCCGTCCAGGAAGCTGAAGGCGGAGTGGACGTGCAGTTCGGCCCAGGGCTCGCTGCCGTCGCCGGGGGCTCCGGGGACTCCGGGGGCTCCGGGGGCGGGCTCCTCCTGGGCGGGGCGGCGCAGGGGAACGACCGTACGGTCCGGCACGGCACCGGTCAGGCGGCGGTGCAGCTCGCTCCAGGGGAGGGTGGGGTGGCTGGTGAAGCCCATCGGGGGTCGCCTTCGTTCTCGCGGTTCGTCACCTCTCCCCCCTCGGCCCCCTCGGATCTCCCCCCTCGGGCCGGTGGCCGTCAGTCGTAGCCGGCCTCCAGGTACCACGCACCCCCCTCCACCGTGAGCAGCAGCGCCCGGCCACCGCCCAGCACCACCTGGAACCGGGCCCGGCGGCGGGCGAGCGACTGGTCCCACCAGTACTCGACCGCCGGCCAGGGGCCGGTCCAGCCGTCCACCCGCTCCTGTCGCCCCTGCCCCTCCCTGCCCGACGGGCCATCGCGGAACACCACCAGGGCCGGGCGGGCCGACACCCCCGCCCGGCCGTCCACCGTGACCGGCAGCCCGGCCTCGTCCAGCACCCGCACCGGCACCGGCTCCCGCAGCACCACCGCCGGCCACACGTCCGGCAGCCGCCCGGGCCAGGGCGCGCCGGCCGGCCCCGCCGCCTCGTACGGTTCGCCCCACGGCACCTTGACCGCCTGCTCGCCCGGACCGCGCCCGCCGGCCGGCTCGATCCGGCGCAGCCCGGCATGCCCGAGCACCGCCTGCACCCGGGCCACCGCGCGCTCCACCCGGTCGTCCGCGACCGCCTGGCCCCACAGCGCCAACTGGCGCCCCTGGTCCGGGGAGAGGCCGTCGGGGGCCAGCCGGAGCAGGGCGAACCCGACGTCGGGCGCCTCCCCGGACGCCTCCCCGGACGCCTCCCCGGACGCGGCGAACGTGCCCGCGCCCTGCCAGGCCTGGAGTTGCCAGCGGACCCGCTCGGCCAGCGCCGTCGCCGACAGCCCGCCCTCGTGCCGCCACAGCCGCGAGGCCGTCCGCCCGTCCGCGCAGGCCACCTCGACGGCCACCCGGCGGCAGGTCAGCCCGGCCCCGGCCAGCCGCTGGTGCAGCTGCTCGGCCAGCGTGCGGGCGACGAACACCAACGGCTCCGCCAGCGGCTCGGGCGGGTCGAAGCGCTGCTCGACGGCGAGGTCCGGCTCCTGGTCGCGCGGCACCAGCGGGCGCGGCTGCAAGCCCCGGGCCAGCCGGTGCGCCACCGCCCCCGCCGGGCCGAAGCGGTCCGCGACCGCCTCGGGCGGCAGCGCGGCGAACGCCCCGACGGTCGGCAGGCCGAGCCGCCCCAGCACCTCCGCCAGCGCCTCGTCGCCGAGCACGCCCACCGGGTACGGCGCGAGGAACTCCGCCGTCCGCCCGGCCGGAACCAGCACTCCGGCGCGGGCGGCGAGCACGGCGGCGAACAGGCCGTCGGCGACGCCGACCTGGGCGGGCGGGGGCAGGGGGTGCTCCGTCGCGGTGGGGGTGGTGGGCGTGGCGGGCACGGCGACCGCGCCGGGGGCGGCGTCCGGGACCGGCTCCCGGGCCAACGCGTCCGCCACCGCCGTCCGGACCTTGGCCGCCAGCGCCTCCTCGCCGCCGAAGTAGCGGCCCGGCCCCTTCACCGGGATCGCGCACAGGCCCGGGCGGACCACCTCCACCCGGGGCGTGAACGCCTCCACCGCCGCGACCACCGGCTCGAAGCGGCCGGTCTCCGCCTCCGGGTCGCGGTCGCGCAGCTCCAGCGCCGGGCAGAGCCGCTGGGCCAGCTTGAGCCGCTGCCCCTGCCGCACCCCGGCCGCCCGGGCACCCGCCGAGCAGGCGAGGATCCACCCGCCCTCGGTCACCGCCACCGGGTCGTCGCCGGTGACGGCCGCCACCGGCCAGTCCGGGCACCAGATGACCAGCACCCGCGGTGTCCTGTCGTCCACCATCGCTCACACCACCGCTACCCGTTCGAGCGGCTGCTCGACGACCCCGGGCCGCCCCGGAACGGGACGCTCCAGGACGGGGCGCGCCAGGGCCGGCCGGTCCAGGACCGGCCGTACCGCGCCGTGCTCGTCCGGCAGCCAGAGCCGGGCGGTCCGCCCGCGCACCGCCGAACCGCGCCCCTCGGCCACCACCTCCACCTGCCGCCCGGCGAGCTGCCCGTAACCGTCCCCCAGCCCGAACCAGCGCCCGGACCGCACCCCCAGCCGCAGGGCCGCCCCCGGCCACGGCCCGGCCACCAGCAGCACGCAGCCGCTGCGCCGCAGTACCGCCGCCAGCCGGGTGGCCAGCTTCGGCGGCACCGGGCCGTCCGGGCGCAGCATGACCAGTTCGACCGCGCCGGCCAGCACCGACACCACCTCGGCCCAGTGCGGCCCCGGGTCGTCCGCGACCAGCAGCCGCCGCAGGTCCAGCCCGTACCCCTCGGCCGCGGCCAGCCCCAGATCCGGCAGCCCGACGGCCGCCGCCCAGCCGCCCTCGGTCTCCTTCACCCCGGCCGCCAGCGCCAGCAGCAGCCCGGTGTCCCCGCCCGCCACCGACACCGCCGTCCCCCGCCGCAGCCCGCCATCCGGCAGCACCTCCCGCAGCGCCGGCACCACCGGCAGCACGCCCCGCCCGGCCTGCTTGTCCTGCCCGTCCTGCTTGTCCTGCCCGTCCGCCGGCACGGCGGCCGGCGCCACCGGCCGGAGCGTCGGTCGCTCGGCGATGGAATCGAAAGCAGGTTCGAAAACGGACACAACCCCAGGATCGAACATTCGTTCGTAAAGATTCAAGTCCACACCCTCCCCGCCCCGCCCGTCACACTCCGCAGCTCCCCCTTGCCGGCCCCTGGGTGCACGGAAATCGATGGACAGGTCCGACACGATCAACAGACTGATGCCATGACGGCAACCAGCCCCAAGACCGATCCCAAAACCGACCTCCGGATCTACCTCCAGGACGCCCGCGACGTCCTGCTGTGGAAGCTCGACGGCCTCTCCGAGTACGACCTCCGGCGCCCGCTGACCCCGACCGGGACCAACCTGCTGGGGCTGGTCAAGCACGTCACCGGGGCCGAGGCGATGTACTTCGGCGACACCTTCGGGCGGCCGTTCCCCGAACCGACGCCGCTGTGGTTCACCGGCGACGCCGAGCCGAACGCCGACCTGTGGGCGCGGGCGGACGAGACGACGGAAGAGATCACCGGGCGCTACCGCCGGGTCTGGGCGCACACCGACGCCACCATCGAGGCGCTACCGCTGGACGCGATCGGCCGGATACCGTTCGGCCGGCGGGCCGAGCAGACCCTGCACCGGATCCTCGTCCACATGATCGCCGAGACCCACCGCCACGCCGGCCACGCCGACCTCCTCCGCGAACTCGTCGACGGCACCACCGGCCAGCGCCCCGACGGGATCAACACCGCCCCCGGCGACGCGGCCTGGTGGCAGGCCCACCACGCCCGCGTGGAGCGGGCCGCCCGGGAGGCCGGCGGGCTCGTCTGACCCGCCCGGTACAGGCTGGAGCCCTGCGGTGGCTTGCGGTGGCTTGCGGTGGCTTGTCCGCGCTGGTGTCGGATGGGGCGGCTAGGGTCTGGGGGTCAAGGGTCGGGGCGGTGGAAGGCGGGGGACGTGGGGGGCATGGGGGACGTGGGGTGTGCGCGGGTGGCGGCGGACGGGTTGCCGAGTGGGGTGGTGCACCCGGGGAGCCGGGAGTTCCTGATCCGGGAGGGGCTGCCGCTCTCGGGGGCGTTCCTGGACTTCGGGGTGCTCGGCGACGGGGCGTTGGCGGCGCTGCCCGAGGCGGAGCGGCTGTTCGTCTTGGGCGAGACGGAGTACTGCGCGCCGTTCGCCGCGGCCGGCGGCCTGGTGCTGCTCGACGGAACGACCGGCGAGGTGTTCCTCGGCGAACCGGGCCCGCGGCGGGACCTGCTGGCCTCCGGTCTGCCCGCGCTGGCCGGATTGGTGCGGGAGGTGGAGGCGGTCGCCGAGGCGGCCCGGCGGGCGGACGCGCTGAACGGGCGGCGCGGCCCCGCGGTGGTCGCCGAGGTGACGGCCGGGGCCGAACGGCGGATGCGGGAGATCGACCCCGGACTGTTCGAACGGTCCGCGACACCGCCCGCGCACTGGGGCACGGCACTGCTCGTGCGAGCACTGGGCTGGGGCGCGCTGCCCGGCGGTCCGGGCGGTCCGGCGTACGAGGTCGGCCCGGAGCTGGTGGCGGAGCTCGCCGCGCTGACGGGCGAGGAGGGCGGCGCGGGCCTGGTGCACCGCTACCGGGCGGAGGAACTGCCCGCCGGGCTGGTGCACGAGCCGACCCGGCGGCTGCTGACCGAGATCGGGCTGCCGCTGGGCGGGGCGATGTTCGGGGTCTGCGAGGAGCCGCTGGTCACGATGGCGGAGGCGTACCCGGAGTACTTCGACGGCGAGGAGGAACGCCCGTACCAGCGGGAGTTCCTGGCGCTCGGCGACTGGCCGACCGATCTGACGATCGCCCTGGACGGCGTCACCGGCCGCCTGGAACTGCCGGACTGGTACGACGACGGCCAGCCGGAGGCCTACCTCAACCGCGACCTGTCCGCCCTGCTGTACGCGCTGTGGACGTACGAGCGGCTGCGCGCCGAGTGGGAACGCTGGGACTGCGGGCGGGGCCGGGACACCTGGGCGGTGTTCGACCCGCAGTCGCTGCTGAGCACCGTGGTGGACCGGCTCGTGGAGGCCGTCGACCCGGAGGCGTTCGCCTCGCCCGGGTGCTCGTGGCGGCTGCTCGCCGAGGACGCGCACATGGGCGGCCTGCTCGGGTGATCCCGGCGGCGCCCCGGACAGTGCGCCGGTACGCTGCCCCGGTGACGAACATCCGTACGGCGACCGGGCGACGGCGGGCGGTGCTGCTCACCTTCGGCGCCGTCCTGTCCCTCGCGGCGGCGGGCTCGCTGTACGGGCTGCTGTACGTGCGGTCACTGGACTTCGGCGAGCGCTGCGAGCAGGGCCTCGTGCCCGGCGGCGGACGGCTGCTGGAGACGGGCGCGTCCTGGCTGCCGCCGGACGCGTGGTGCCGGTTCGAGGACGGGAGCATGTCCACCACGCCGTTCTGGGCGCTGCTGCTGTTCTACGCCCTGCTGACCCTGGTCGTCTGGTCGGTGACCGCGCTGCTGCGGATCCACCGCCCGCGCCCGCACCTGGGGCTGGACTGGCAGCCGGGGCACGGGCCGGGCTGGTAGGCCTTCAGGCCTGTCGGGGCTGCGCGGGGAGCTGGGTGGGGACGGGGCCTTCGGAGGCTTCGGCTTCGGCTTCGGCGTCGGCGTCGGGGAGCCGGCGGCGGGTGCGGATCGGGGAGAGGAAGACCGGCAGGAAGGCCACCGCGAGGACGGCTCCGCCGAACCAGAGGGTGGCCCGCAGGCCGACGAGTTCGCCGAGCAGCCCGGACAGCGCGGAGCCGATCGCGAGCGCGCCGGTGAGCAGGAAGCGGAAGGTGGCGTTCATCCGGCCGAGGAGCGCGTCCGGGGTCATCCGCTGGCGCAGGCTCACCCCGAGGACGTTGTCCATCCCGGTCTTGAGCGAGACCAGCAGCCAGCCCGCCCCCGCCGCGAACAGCCAGGGGCCGTGCCCGATCAGCGGCACCAGCAGCCCGGCGGGCGCCACGCAGACGCCGGCCAGGCCGAGCGTGCGTCCGTAGCCGAGTCGGGCGGCGATCGGGCGGGCGCAGCGCGAGCCGAGCAGGGTGCCGACCCCGCCGACCGCCCAGAACAGGCCCAACGCCCCGGCGGGAAGGCCCAGTTCCCGCACGAACAGCACCGGGAGCAGGGTATTGACGAGTTGGAAGCCCAGGTTGGTGAGGGCCCCGGTGAGAGCGAGCGCGCGCAGTTCCCGGTTGCCGAGGACGTGCCGCAGCCCCTCGGCGATCTGTGCTCCGAGCCCGCCTCCCCCGGGCCGATCGCCGCCGCCCCCGCCCCCGCCCCCGTCGGCGATCGGCTCGGGGGTGGAGGCGGGGGTGCGGCGCAGCCCGATCAGGCGAAGCGCCGAGCCGAGGTGGCTGAGCGCGGTCGCGACGATCGCGAACGGCGCGGTGAGCAGTTGGACCAGCAGGCCGCCCGCGCCGCGCCCGGCGACGTTGCCGACCGCCATCAGGCCGACGACGGCGGCGTTCGCCTGCACCAGGTGCCCGCGGCCGACCAACCGGGGCAGCACGCTCTGCGAGCCGACGTCGAAGAAGACCGTCGCGCAGCCGGTGAGCAGCGCGACCGCGTACAGCTGCCAGAGGGTGAGCCCGCCCAGCCACCAGGTGAGCGGGATCGAGGCGTACAACGCGGCCTTCACCAGGTCGGCGACGATCAGCACGCGGCGGTGGCGCATCCGGTCCACCCAGGCGCCGGCGGGCAGGCCGATGAGCAGGAAGGCGAGGGTGCTCAGGGTGGCGAGGACGCCGACCTGCCCCGGGCTCGCGTCGAGCGCCTCGACGGCGATCAGCGGGACGGCGACGTAGCCGACGTTGGTGCCGAGTTGGGCGAGGGCGGTCGCGGTGAAGAGGGTGCGGAAGTCGGCGGTTCGCCAGAGGGAGTGGGGGTGCATGGTCCGTTCAGTCGCGTGAAGCGGTGGGGGTCGGCATGAGGGCGGGGGCCTGGGCCCGGTGATGTTTCGTCAGAAAAACACCGGCGAGTACGACGATCATTCCGGCGACGGTCCGGATCGTCAGCTCCTCGCCGAGGACGAGCGCGCCGAGCGCCGTGGAGACCACCGGTAGCAGATAGCCGACGGTCGCCGCACTCGTGGGGCCTTCCGTGGCGATGAGACGGTAGTTGAGGTGGAAGGTGAGCCCGGTGCAGGCGACGCCGAGGACGGCGACGGCGACGAGTCCCAGCGGATCGGCGCCCGCGACCGGGTCGAGCGAACCGCTGACCGGGAGCGCGAGCGTGCTCAGCCCGGCCGCGGCCGTGAGCTGGGCGGCGGAGAGCGCCAACGGGCCCGTTCCCGTGCCGGTGAGGGCACGGGCCATGTAGGCGAAGGCGATCGCGTAACTGGCCGCCGCGCCGAGCAGGGCGAGCGCCGGCAGGACCGGGAGGCCGCCGCCGTCCCGCCACGGGGAGAAGATCAGCAGCACGCCCGCGAAGCCGAGCACCAGACCGCCCAACCGCAGCGGGCCGCGGGCGCGTTCGGTGCCGAGGGCCCGTTCGGTGCCGAGCGCGAGACCGACCAGCAGGGACCAGAGTGGGGTGGTCGCGTGCAGCACCCCGGCCAGGCCGGAACCGACGCCGCGCTCGCCGTACGCGGTCAGCAGGAACGGCAGCGCGTTGCAGAGCAGCGCCGCCAGCGTGAGCCGGCGCCAGACGGCGGCGCCGCGCGGCAGGCGCTGCCGGGCGGAACGGGCGAGCAGCAGCAGGACGGCGGCGCCGAGGACCGAGCGGAGCACGGTGATCTGCACGGGGGTGAGCCCGTGCTGGAGCGCGAGCCGGATCCAGAGGAAGCCCGAGCCCCAGAACAGGGCGAGAACGGCCATCCGCAGCACGGGCGGTGCTCCTTCTGTCGAGGTGACGGTGTCGGGTGTGTCGGGGTCGGGTGTGTCGGGGTCGGGTGCCCGGGGGCGGTGTCGGGTGCCAGGGGGGTGTCGGGGTGTTCGACGACGGTCCCGCGACGGGACCCGGTAGCACAAGCGAAATGTTCTTCACCACCTTTAAGCTGAGCTACATGACTGAGGTACTCGACGTCCGACGGATGCAGGTCCTGCGGGCCGTGGTCGACCACGGCTCGGTGAGCGCGGCGGCCGGCGCGCTCGGCTACACCCCGTCCGCCGTCAGCCAGCAGGTGGCGGTGCTGGAGCGGGAGACCGGGACGGCCCTGCTGGAACGCGTCGGGCGCGGCGTGCGGCCGACCGCCGCCGGACTGCTGCTCGCCGGGCACGCTGCCGTCATCGAGCGGCAGGTCGCGGAGGCCGGCGCGGCGCTGGCCGACCTGCGGGCCGGGCGCAGCGGCAGCCTGACCGTGCGCTACTTCGCCACGGCCGGTGCCGCGTTGGTGGCCCCGGCGGTGGCCGCGTTCCGCCGAACACACCCGGGCGTACGGCTCGACCTCGGCATGACCGACCCGGAGGACCCGCTCACCGAGGTGCTGGACGGCCGGGCCGACCTCGCGGTGGTGGTCCGGTCCGACGGCGCCGCGCACCCCGGCCTGCGGCTGGTCCACCTGCGCGACGACCCGTACCGGGCGGTGCTGCCCAGGGGCCACCGGCTCGCCGCGAAGCGCGTCCTGGACCTCGCCGAGCTCGCGGACGAGCCCTGGGTGGGGGCCGAGCCGCCCGGCCCGTGCCGGGAGGTCGTCCGGGGGGCCTGCGACGCGGCCGGGTTCGGGCCGTCCATCGCGGTGGACAGCGCCGACTACGCGACGGCGCAGGGCTTCGTCGCGGCCGGACTAGGCGTCGCCCTGGTCCCCGCCCTGGGACTCGCCCAGCGCCACCCGGGCGTCACCGTACGTCGGCTCCGCGGCCCGGAGCCGGTCCGTGCACTGCACGCCGCAGTACGCGAGGGCGCCTGGGGGCAGCCGGTGCTCGGCGCGCTGGTCTCCGCGCTGCGGGCGGCGGCGCAGCCGTAGTACCACCGGCCCGGCCGCCTCCGGGCGGTGGCGGTGCGATCTCACTCTCGCGGGGGCCGGGTTAGCGCCCGTACAGCGGACGGCAAAGGCACGGACAGGACACGGACAAGGCACGGACAAGGCTGCGCCAATTCGCTGAAGAGAGTCGAAGAGAGCTGAAGAGAAAGGAAGTACGGAACGTGGACAGTGCTACCGGGGACCTCTACCGGGCCTTCGCGGAGCGGGAGGCCCGCGGCAACTCGGCGAGCTACCAGGACCTCGCCGAACGCGTCGCCGGGGACGAGGAGTTGTGCGCCCTGCTGGACGGGCTGCCGGTCGCGAAGCGGCAGCCGAATCTGCTGTTCGGTTCGGTCCGCCACCTCGGCGGACCGGTGACGGCCGGCTATCCGGCCTTCCGCACCTGGGTATCGGCGCACTGGGACGAGGTCGCGGCGACGATGCTGCGACGGCGGACGCAGACCAACGAGGCCGGCCGGTGCGCCACCCTGCTGCCGCTGCTGTCGGCGCTGCCGCAGCCGCTCGCGCTGATCGAGGTGGGGGCCTCGGCGGGGCTCTGTCTCTACCCCGACCGGTACCGGTACCGGTACACGGTTGACGTGGGCGAAGTGCGCGAAGCGGGCGACCCGGCAGTCGAGTTCGGTGCCCAGGAGAGCCCGGTGACGCTGGAGTGCGCGGTGCGCGGGCCGGTACCGCTGCCGGCGTCGCTGCGGGAGCGGCTGCCCGAGGTGGTGTGGCGCGCCGGGATCGACCTCAACCCGCTGGACGTCCGGGACGAGGGGGACGTGCGCTGGCTGGAGTCGCTGGTCTGGCCCGAGCAGGCCCACCGGCTGGAGCGGCTGCGCGGCGCCGTCCAGGTCGCCCGGACCGAGCCGCCGCACCTGGTGCGCGGCGATCTCAACGCGACGGTACGGGAGTTGGTGGCGCAGGTGCCTGCCGGTGCCACGCCGGTGGTGTTCCACAGCGCGGTGCTCGCCTACCTGTCCCCGGAGGCGCGCGAGGAGTTCGCGGTGACCATGCGCGGCCTGCCCGGGCACTGGATCTCCAACGAGGCCGTCTCGGTGCTGCCGGCCGTCGAGCGGCGCCTCCCCCGCCCGGCGCCCGCCGGATCCGGGCTGTTCGCGCTCGCCCTGGACGAGCGGCCGGTGGCCTTCACCGGACCGCACGGGCAGTCCCTCCACTGGTTCCGGTCCCGGGACGGTCTCGGGGCTTGAAGCTGCCGCAGCGGCAGCTTCTACCGTCGTGACCAGGGCCGGAGGAACCGGCCCTGGTCCAAGCGAACGTGAACGAGGGAGACGGCGCATGGCAACGGCTTGGCCGATCGCGGAAGTCGTCCGGATGTCGGGCGTGACCGCCCGGACCCTGCGGCACTACGACGAGATCGGCCTGCTGCCCCCGGCCTGGATCGGCTCGAACGGCCACCGCTACTACGAGGAGCGGCAGTTGCTCCAGCTGCAACAGATCCTCGTGCTGCGGGCGCTGGGGGTCGGGCTGACCGGGATCGCCCGGATCCTGGGCGACCAGGTGGACGAGCTGGAGGCCCTGCGGGACCACCGGCACCGGCTGCTCGCCGAGCGCGACCGGCTCGACACCCTGGCCGCCACCGTCTCCCGCACGATCGCCGACCTGGAACGTTCCCGAAAGGACGGCACATCCATGACCAGCATCAACCGCCCGGAGAACCTGTTCGAGGGCATCGAGCCCGGCGACGTCGAGGAGAGCCTGCGGGACTTCCCCGAGCACGCCGAGGCGGCGCGGCGCGCTACCGCCGCGATGAGCCAGGCCGACGTCGAGGCCGGACAGCGCGAGCGGACGGCACGGATGATCCGCCTGGCGGAACTGCTGGCGGCTGGCCACCCGGCGGACGCCGAGCCCGTGCAGAGCCACATCGACGCCGAGTACCTGGCGCTCACCGCCCTCCGGACGGTCTCCGTCGAGGAGTTCCGCGCGATCGCGCGCTCCTGCACGGAGAACGCCCAGTGGAGCGCCGCGTACGAGGCCATCACCCCGGGCCTGGCCGCGTACCAGCGGGCCGCCATGGAGGCGTACGCGGAGGCGCGGCTGGCCTGAGCCACCGGCGGGGCGGGGCGGCAGGGCCCGGCCTCTCTGCCGCCCCAGTCGGGGTGGCAGGGAGGGCCCGCCCCGCCTCGCCCCGCCGTCACTCGGTGCGCAGCGCCGTGACCGTCCGGGTGCGGGCGGTCCAGGCGGCGGGGAGGAGGGCGCCGAGCAGCGCCAGCACCAGGCCGCCGAGTATCAGCGGCCCCACCACCGAGGGGTGGAACACGGTGAGGTCCGCCTCCGGCACCCCGACCCCGGCGGCGCGGGCCATCGCCGGCATCACCTGGTGGTGTAGCAGGATCCCGATCGGGACCCCGATCAGCCCGGCCACCAGCCCGCTGCCGCAGACCGAGGTGAGCACCATGCCGACCGTCTGCCGGGGCGACATCCCCAGCGCCTTGAGCACCCCGAGGTCGTGCACCCGCTCCCGGGTGTCCAGCAGCACCGTGTTGAGCACGCCCAGGCCGGCCACCACGGCCAGCAGCAGGGTGAGCGTCCCGGCGAGGGTGTTCATGGCCAGCATCACGATGCTGATCTGCTGCCGGCCCGCTTCGGCGCTCAGGCCCAGCGGCCGGACGGCGTCGTCGAGCCCGTCCGCGTACGCCTGCGCGTCCGTGCCCGGGGTGAGGTCGATCTGGAAGGCGACCGTGTCGGCCTGGACGGCGGTGCCGAGCGGGGCCAGTGCGGCCCGGTCGACGAACACCTGGTCGTTGGTGGTCAGGACCTCACCACTGATCCGCACCGGGGTGCTGCGCCCGTGGTCGGTGAGGGTGACGGTGTCGCCGACGCGCACCTGGTTGGCGCGCAGGAAGGCGGTGGCGACGACCACCTCGCCGGGGCCCTGGAACCACCGGCCGGAGATCAGCTGGTAGCCGCCCCAGGAGGCGTCCCCGGTGAAGGCGATCACCGCGGTGCGTCCGGTGTTTCCGGCCACGGCGACCGGCGTCGGAGCGGTGCTGTACCAGGCCCGGGTGCCGGGGCGGTCGGCGATCGCCCTGGCCGCGGCGGCCTCGTCCACGTGGTCGGGGGCCTTCGTCGAGCTCTCGATCGGGGTCTGGACCACGACCTTGCCGGAGCGCCCGGCCTGGAGGCCGTCTTGGAAGGAGCCGAGCGAGAGCGTCAGGCCGACGCACAGGGTGACTCCGGCCGTGCCGAGCACCACCGCGGCGGCCGTGGTCGCCGAGCGGCCCGGCCGGGTGAGCGGGGTCGCCAGCCCGAGGCTCAGGGCGCGCGGCACCGGTAGGCGGCCGATGAACTGCTGGACCCTGGCGACCGGGCCCGACGCCCCGGCCGGACTCGACGCCCCGGCCGGGCCCGACGTGTCGACCCGACCAGACGCACTCGCCTGACCGGAAGCCCCCGCCCGGCCCGGGCCGTTGCGGGAGGCTGCCCGCCGGGCGCCCGGCGCCGTCCGGCCGACCGCGAGCGCCTCCACCGTACGCAGCCGGCCGGCCCGCAGCGCGGGCACCAGAGCGGTGCCCGCCACGGCTGCCAGGGCCACCGCCGAAACGGCGACGTCCACCCAGAGCGGGATGCCGAGCAGGCCGCCGCGCAGGGCCTTGTGCGCCACCCCGAGGACGGGTACGGACAGCAGGTTCCCGCCGAGCACGCCGAGCGCCGTACCGACCCCGGCCGGGATCAGTGCCTGGCCGACGTAGGCGCGCGCCACCTGGGACGGGGTGAAGCCGAGCGATTTGAGGATGCCGATCCGCCGGGTGGCGGCGCTGACGGCGCCACTGACCACGACGCCGATGATCAGCACCGACATGGCCAGGCCGAGCACCCCGAAGGCCGTCACGAACGGGACGAAGGTCGCGGCCGTCCGGTTGGCCTCCGTCTGGGCCGGCCGGTACGAGGTGGCCCTGGCGAGGGCGCCGCCCGGCACCGCGGCGGCGAGCGCCGCGCGGTCGGCCTCCACCTCGGCGTCGGTGTCGGCGTGGGCGAAGCGGTAGAGGTACTGGGCGGCGGGCGCCGCACCGGGCGCGGTGAGCCCGGCGACCTGTTCGGGAGCGATCCAGCCGTCCGCGCTCCAGGAGGGGGAGGCGGCCAGGCCGACGACCTTGAGGGTCGGGTGCCCGGGGAGACCGGGGAACTGCATGCTGTCGCCGACGCCCAGCGGCGAGTGGCCGTCCAGGAACACCACCTCGCCGGGGCCGGCGAGCCAGCGGCCCATGGTGATCCGCAGGCCGTCCAGCGGGCCGTCCTTCGCCCGGCCGACCAGCGTCACCGGCGGGAGCAGGCTGCCGGCCGGCGGGATCCGGAGCTCGTCGCCGGCGCGCGGCTGGACGGTGAGCGCCGGGTAGGGGCCGGCCGAGGCCGTCACGCCGGGGGCGTGCGCGGTCGCGGCGAGTTGGGCGGGGCTCGCCCTGGCCGGGTCGTACAGCACGTTGAGGTGCGCGCCGCGCTGGTCGGCGAAGGTGCGCTGGTACGGGCCCTGGGAGGCGACCAGCAGGCCCGTGGCGAGGATGCACGCCGTCACGGCCGCCATCGTGGTGAGCACCATGACCAGGGTCTGCACCCGCTTGCGGCCGACCCCGGCGCGAACCACCTTGCCCAGTACGCTCATGCGCCCGCCTCCCTTCGCCCGGCGGGGGCGTTCGCCCGCACGCGCCCTCCTGTGATCCGCTCGCCCCCGGCCTCCGGCCGGGGGCACCCCCACCACTCGCTCATCGCACAGCGCTCGCTCATCGCACACCGCCAGGGGCCGGCACGGCCGCGGTGTCCCGGACCAGCCGGCCGTCGAGCAGCTCGATGGTCCGGTCGGCGCAGGCCTCGGCGAGCGCGGTGTCGTGGGTGACCAGCAGGATCGTCTGGCCCTCCGCGTTGAGCCCCCGGAGCAGGTCGCGGACGTCGGCGGCCGAGGCGGTGTCCAGCGCCCCGGTCGGCTCGTCGGCGAGCAGCAGCGGCGGGCGGTTCATCAAGGCCCTCGCCACCGCGACGCGTTGGCGCTCGCCGCCGGAGAGCCGACCGGGGAAGGCCTTGGCGTGCCGGGCCACCCCGAGCCGCTCCAGCAGCTCGCCGGCCCGGGCCCGGGCCTGCTCCCGCCGCATCCCGGCGAGCTGGGCCGGGAGCAGCACGTTGTCCTCGACGTTCAGGTCGTCCAGCAGGTTGAAGAACTGGAACACCATGCCGATCCGCTTCCGCCGGTACTCGGCCAGGGCGGCCTCGCCGAGCTCGTGGACGGCCACGCCGTCCACCTCGACGGTGCCCTCGCTCGGGCGGTCGAGGCCGGCGACCAGGTTCAGCAGGGTGGACTTGCCGCTGCCCGAGCGGCCGAGCACGGCCAGCGCCTCGCCGGCCCGGACCTCCAGGTCGAGCCCGGCCAGCGCGGGGTGGGCGGCGTCGGATCGGTCGTACGTCTTGCTGACGCCGCGGATCCGGATGATCGGCGCGTTCACGGGCCCTCCACGATTCGAGATCCGGCACCGGAAGTCCGGCCCGGCTGACGGGACATGACGCTACGAATTCGGGGCGGGGCACGGACAGCCGTCTGGACGGCCTCTCGGGGGTGTATCCAGGTACACCCCGGATTGGGGGCGCAGACCTAGAGCACTGCACGTCACGGCGCGGCAGACTGACGCCGGATGATCAACCGGGGCCGCGGGGCCACCGACCGGAGGGGAGGCGCGGGATGAGGACGAGCGCAGTGTCCAGGGCCGTCGCGCAGCTGGAGGGTGCCGTCGTGGCCGGCGTGCGGGCGCTCTACATGGTCACGTTGGCCGTCACGGGGCTGATGGCGCTGCTGGCCGGGCCGGTCCTGCTGGCCGCCGCCCTGCTCGGCCCCGACGACGCCGAGCCGTTCGCCCACGGTCCGGGCGGGCCGCTGATCCTGCTGGTGCCGCTGACGCCGGTCGCCCTCTGGGCGCTCTGCTGGGCCACCGGGGGCGGCGGCCGGGCGGCCGGGGCCGTCCTGTTCGCGCCGGGCGCGCTCGCGCTGATGGCCACCGATCTCTACGGCGGCGCCCCGCCCGGCGGTCGGTCCGGATCGCTCTGCCTGGGACCGGCGATGCTGGTGCTCGGCCTGCTCGGCACGCGCTGGATCGCGACGGAGAACCGGCGGATCGTCGGCCGGTGGAGCGGCCGGCCGATCCCGGTGCCGTACCACCGCGTCGACGCCGGGCCGTGGCAGCGGATGCGCGCCGGCGGCTGGTTGGCCGATCCGGCGACCTGGCGGGACCTCCTCTGGGTGCTCGTCTCCGGCTGCGTCATCCCGATCACCGCCGTGATCGTCGTGCTGACCCCGATCGCCCTCCAGGTGCTCGGCCGGAACGGGCCGTTCCTCCCGCTGGGGCCCGTCTACATGATGGGGCTCTACATCTCCCCGCTGGCCGCCCTGTGGGCCGCGCCGCCGCTCCTGCGGGTGCACGAGCGGGCAGCCCGAGCCCTGCTCGGCCCGTCCCGACGGAGCGAACTCGCCCGCCAGGTCAGTCATTTGGCCCGGACCAGAGCGGACACCATCGACGCCGGGGCGGCCGAGCTGCGCCGGATCGAGCGGGACCTTCACGACGGGGCGCAGGCCCGGCTGGTCGCCCTGGGCATGCTGCTGACCGTGGCCGAGCAGGTGAAGGACGACCCGAAGGCCCTGCAACCCCTGCTGGTCGAGGCCCGGATGTCCTCGGTCAAGGCCCTGAGCGAGCTGCGCGACCTGGTCCGGGGCATCCATCCTCCGGTGCTCGCCGACCGCGGCCTGGCCGACGCGGTCGAGGCGACCGCGCTGGACCTCCCGCTGCCGGTCACCTTCACCGGCGGGCTGCCCGGCCGGGCGCCCGCCCCGGTGGAGTCCGCCGTCTACTTCGCGGTGAGCGAGCTGCTGGCCAACGTGGTGAAACACGCCGGCGCCTCGCACGTGTGGATCGAGATAGGGCACAGTGACGGGCTGCTGCGGATATCGGTCACCGATGACGGGCGCGGTGGCGCCAACCCGTCCCGGGGGACCGGCCTCAGCGGAACCGAACGCCGACTGGCCGCCTTCGACGGGGTGCTCGCGATCAGCAGCCCCTCCGGTGGCCCGACCATTGTGAACCTGGAGATCCCGTGCGCGTTGTCATCGCCGAAGACCTCTTCCTCCTCCGGGATGGCCTGACCCGGCTGCTGGAGGCCAGCGGCATGGAGGTCACCGCGGCGGTCGAGACCGGCGACGAACTGCTCGCCGCGGTGGCCGCCGACCGGCCGGACATCGCCGTGGTCGACGTCCGACTGCCTCCCGGCTTCACCGACGAGGGGCTGCGGGCGGCGCTGGCCGCCCGCCAGGCGCACCCAGGGCTGCCCGTCCTGGTGCTGTCGCAGTTCGTGGAGCAGTTGTACGCGCGCGAGCTGCTGGCCGGCAGCACCGGCGGGATCGGCTACCTGCTGAAGGACCGGGTGCTGGACGGCGCCCAGTTCATCGACGCGGTGCAGCGGGTCTCCCGGGGCGGCACCGTGATGGACCCGGAGGTGATCAGCCGGCTGCTCACCCACAACTCCTCGGCCGGCCCGGTCTCCACCCTCTCCCCGCGCGAGCGGCAGGTGCTGGCGCTGATGGCCGAGGGGCGCTCCAACGCGGCGATCGCCCAGCAGTTGGTGATCACCGAGCGGGCCGTCGCCAAGCACACCGCGTCGATCTTCGTCCGACTCGACCTCCAGCCCTCCGACGACGACAACCGCCGCGTCCTGGCCGTGCTGGCCTACCTCAACAACGGCTGAGAGGGGCGACGCACCAAGGCTTTCCACCCCTCCCACCCCTTGAAGGGCCACCGCCAAGTGAGAGACCGCCCTCCGCTGCAGGGGGCTCGCCCGCTCCGGTCAAGGTCATCTACGCTGGTGACGTGCTCATCCTTGTTCGCCGTCGCCACGTGGACCTGCTCCGCGTGACAAGCATGTCCTGTCGACGCTCCAGCTGAACCTCGCGCCACCCACCCTCAAGGGCAGCCTCCACCCGGCCGCCTCCACCTCCCGGCTCCCGGAGCACCCGCCGCACCAGGCGGCCACTCCGGCCATCCCCCGGTCGATCACCGGGACAGGCCGGGACGAGACCAGCGGATGTCACACATGTCGCAGCAGTACACCCCCATATCCGACTCCCTCCCGGTGATCGACCTCTCGCTCGCCGACGGCGGCCCGGACGACCGCCGCCGACTGCACGACGAACTCCGTGCCGCAGCCACCGACGTCGGGTTCTTCCAGCTCGTCGGCCACGGCATCACCCCGGAGGAGACGGCCGCGCTCACCGACGCGATGCGCGCCTTCTTCGACCTCCCCGAGGCCGACCGGCTCGCCGTGAGCAACCTCAACTCCCCCCACTACCGCGGCTACACCCGCACCGGCGACGAGCGCACCGGCGGCAGCCAGGACTGGCGCGACCAGCTGGACATCGGCGCCGAGCTGCCCCCGCACGTGCCCGGCACCGGCGAGCCCCCGTACTGGTGGCTGGAGGGCCCCAACCAGTGGCCCGCGGCGCTCCCCGAGCTGCGCACCGCCGCGCTCGGCTGGATCGACCACCTCAGCGACACCGCCCGCCGGCTGCTGCACGAGCTCCTCACCGCGATCGGCGCCCGCCCCGACTTCTACGACGAGGCCTTCGCCGGCCACCCCCACCTGCGGCTCAAGCTGGTCCGCTACCCCGGCACCGCTCCGGACGGCGCCGGCCAGGGCGTCGGCGCCCACAAGGACTACGGCTTCATCACACTGCTGCTCCAGGACACCGTCGGCGGCCTCCAGGTCGAGCGCCCGGACGGCACCTTCCTGGAGGTCCCGCCGATGCCGGGCGCCTTCGTCGTCAACCTCGGCGAACTGCTGGAGGTGGCCACCGACGGCTACCTCAAGGCCACCAACCACCGCGTGGTCAGCCCGGTCGGCGCCCGCGAGCGCTTCTCCGTCCCGTTCTTCTACAACCCCCGCCTCGACGCCCACATCGAGCCGCTGGACTTCCCGTTCGCCCGGCACGCCCCCGGCGCCACCGCGGATCCGGACAACCCGCTGTTCGCCGAGTTCGGTCTCAACGAGTGGAAGGGCTACACCCGGGCCCACCCCGAGGTCACCCGCCGCCACCACGCCGACCTGGCCGACGCCGCCTCCCGGTAGCCCCACACCCCGGAGGCCGAGACCGGTCGCGCCGCAGCACAGAAGCAGCACCGGCCAGAGCCGGCCCCGGCCAGAAACAGCGCGGGCCAGAAGCAGCACCGGCCAGAACAGGCTCCGGCCAGAGGCACCAGCACCCCGAGTCCGCCCCCGCCGCTCCCCAGCGGCGGGGGCGGACTCACGTGTGCGGCGGGCCACCGTCGCCGGTGGAGCAGCCGGTGGAGCATCCGGTAGACCAGGGGGACGGGCACTGTCACACTGCTGCTGTCACAGTGGAAGTGTGCCAGTGCAGGAGGCGGCAGATGGGGGAGCTCGGGGCCGTGGGAGACGGGGGCGGGGTGCGGCTGACGGTCGACGAACTGGCGGCGCGGGCCGGGGTGACGGTCCGGACGGTGCGGTTCTACGGAACGAAGGGCCTGCTGCCACCACCGGAGTTGGGGCCGCGCCGGGTCGGGCTGTACGGGGCGGCGCACCTGGACCGGCTGGAGCTGATCGAGGAGTTGCAGCGCCAGGGGCTGACGTTGGCCGCGATCGAGCGGTACCTGGCCCGGCTGCCGGAGGACAGCACGCCGCTGGACCTGGCGATCCACCGGGCGCTGGTGGCGTCCTGGACGCCCGAGGCGGCGGAGGAACTGGGCCGGGCGCAGTTGGAGCGGCGGGCCGGGCGGGGGCTGTCGGAGGAACAGGTGGAACGCCTGGTCGCGATGGGGGCGTTGGAGCGGACGGCCGATCCGGAGCTGTTCCGGGTGGATCCGGGCCTGCTGCCGCTGGGGGTGCGGATCCTGGACGTGCCGATCCCGTTGGAGACGCTGCTGGCCGCGCGGGCGGTGGTGTTGGAGCACAGCCGGGCGACGGCCCGGGAGTTGCAGCGGCTGTTCCGGGAGACGGTGTGGCGGCCCTACCGGGAGAGCGAGCCGGCGCCGGACGAGCTGGCCCTGATGAGGGCGCTGACGGACCACATCCAGCCGATGGTGGCGCAGGCACTGGTCACGGCGTTCCAGCGCTCGCTGCGGGAGGAACTCGGCGAGGAACTGCGGGAGGACTCGGCGGGGAGCTGAACGGGGAGCTCGGCGGGGAGCTGAGCAAGGAACTCGGCGAGGACCTGGGCGGGGACCTGGCCGGGAATCGCAGGAGGAGCCGGGTGGGGGCCGTCCGACACCCGGCCCCCACCCGCTCAGGACTGACGGTCAGTCGGTGAAGGTGCGCCCCTCCGCCGCGATCCGCTCCAGCAGCGCCGGCGGCGCGAACCGTTCGCCGTAGGCGGCGGCGAGTTCGCGGGCCCGGGCCGCGAAGCCGGCCGGGCCGCCCTCGTACCCGTTGATGTACTGGAACACGCCGCCCGTCCAGGCCGGGAAGCCGATGCCGAGGATGGAGCCCACGTTGGCGTCGGCGACCGAGGTCAGCACGCCCTCCTCCAGGCAGCGCACCGAGTCCAGCGCCTCGCTGAACAGCATCCGCTCCTTGAGGTCCTCGAAGGGGAAGCCCTCGGAGGGGACGTCCGCGGCCGGCTCGCCGAAGTGCTCGCGCAGCCCCGGCCAGAGCCGCCCGCGCTTGCCGTCCTCGCCGTACTCGTAGAAGCCGGCGCCGCCGCTGCGCCCGGGGCGGCCGAACTCGTCGACCATCCGGTCGACCACCGCGTCGGCCGGGTGGGGCGTCCAGCTGCCGCCGGCGGCCTCGACCGCGCGCCGGTACTCGTCGCGGATCTTGCGCGGCAGGGTGAGGGTGAGCTCGTCCATCAGCGAGAGCACCTTGGCGGGGTAGCCGGCCTGGGCGGCGGCCTGCTCGATGCTGGCCGGGGGGACGCCCTCGCCGACCATGGCGACGCCCTCGTTGAGGAACTGGCCGATGACCCGCGAGGTGAAGAAGCCGCGCGAGTCGTTGACCACGATCGGGGTCCGGTCGATCTGCCGGACCAGGTCGAAGGCGCGGGCGAGGGCCTCGTCGCCGGTCTGCGGGCCGCGGATGATCTCGACCAGGCGCATCTTGTCGACCGGGGAGAAGAAGTGCAGTCCGATGAAGTCCTCGGTGCGCTCGACGCCTTCGGCGAGCAGCCCGATCGGCAGGGTGGAGGTGTTGGAGCAGAGCAGCGCGTCGGGGGCGAGGACGCCCTCGACCTCCTGGAACACCTTGTGCTTGAGCTCGGTGTTCTCGAAGACGGCCTCGATCACCGCGTCGCAGCCGGCCAGGTCCGCGGCCTCGGCGGTGGGGGTGATCCGGGCGAGCAGCGCGTCCCGCTTGGCCTCGGTGGAGCGGCCGCGGGCGATCGCCTTGTCCAGCAGCCCGGCGGAGTAGGCCTTGCCGCGTTCGGCGGCGGCCATGCTCACGTCCTTGAGCACGACCTCGATGCCGGCCTTGGCGCAGGTGTAGGCGATGCCCGCGCCCATCATCCCGGCGCCGAGCACGGCGACCTTGCGGACGAGTCGCTTCTCGACGCCCTGGGGGCGGCCGGCGCCGGAGTTGACCGCCTGGAGGTCGAAGAACAGCGCCTGGATCATGTTCTTGCTGGTCTGTCCGCAGGCGAGCTCGGTGAAGTAGCGGGCCTCGATCGCCATCGCGGTGTCGATGTCGACCTGGGCGCTCTCCACGGCGGCGGCCAGGATGTTGCGCGGGGCCGGGTAGGGCGCGCCGTTCAGCTGCTTACGCAGGTTGGCCGGGAAGGCGGGCAGGTTGGCGGCGAACGCCGGGGTCGCGGGGGTGCCGCCGGGGATCTTGTGGCCCTTGACGTCCCAGGGCTGGACGGCGGTCGGGTTGGCCTCGATCCAGGACCGCGCCCGGGCGGTCAACTCCTCCGGGGTGGCGACGAGTTCGTGGACGAGTCCGTGTTCCAGGGCCTGCGCCGGGCGGTACTGGCGGCCCTCCAGGAGGAACTTCAGCAGGGCGTCGGTGATGCCGAACAGCCGTACGGTGCGGACCACTCCGCCGCCGCCCGGCAGCAGGCCGAGGGTGACCTCGGGCAGGCCGAGCCGGCTGGCGGGGTTGTCCAGGGCGATCCGGTGGTGGCAGGCGAGGGCGATCTCCAGGCCGCCGCCGAGCGCGCTGCCGTTGACGGCGGCGACGACCGGCTTGCCGAGGGTCTCCAGCCTGCGCAGCGCGCGCTTGATCCGCTGGGACTTCTCGAAGACGGCGGCGGCGTCCTCGGGGCGGGCGGCGGAGAGCAGCCGGAGGTCTCCCCCGGCGAAGAAGGTCTTCTTCCCGGAGGTGACGATCACGCCGCGCAGCCCGTCGGCGGCGGCGAGGCTGGCCAGCCGGTCGACGACGGCGTCGAGGTCGGTGGTGAAGGCCTCGTTCATGGTGTTGACGGACTGGGTCGGGTCGTCGAGGACGAGGGTGACCACGCCGTCCTGGTCCTGCTCCCAGCGGATGGTGGTGGTGTCGCTCATGAGTTCAGGGTCTCCGAGGGGATCCGAGGGACAGTGGGTCAGATGCGCTCGACGATGGTGGCGACGCCCATGCCGCCGCCCACGCACAGGGTGATCAGGCCGTAGCGCAGGTCGCGCCGCTCCAACTCGTCGATCACGGTGCCGAGCAGCATCGCGCCGGTGGCGCCGAGCGGGTGGCCGAGGGCGATCGCGCCGCCGTTGACGTTGACCTGCTCGGGCCGGAAGCCCAGTTCGCGGATGAAGCGCAGGGCGACCGCCGCGAAGGCCTCGTTGATCTCGACCAGGTCGATGTCGGCGGCGGTGAGCCCGGCCTTGGCGAGCGCCTTGCGGGTGGCCGGGGCGGGGCCGGTGAGCATGATGGTGGGCTCGGAGCCGGAGACGGCGGCGGAGACGATCCGGGCGCGCGGGCGCAGCCCGTACCGCTCGCCGATCTCCCGGCTGCCGATGGCGACGAGCGCGGCGCCGTCGACGATGCCGGAGGAGTTGCCGGCGTGGTGGACGTGGTCGATGGCCTCGACCCAGTGGTACTTCTGCAGGGCGACGGCGTCGAAGCCGCCGGCCTCGCCGATGCCGGCGAAGGAGGGCTTGAGGCCGGCCAGGGTCTCGACGGTGGTGCCGGGGCGGATGAACTCGTCGCGCTCCAGCACGACCAGGCCGTTGCGGTCGCGGACCGGGACCACCGAGCGGTCGAACAGGCCGTCCGCCTGCGCCTTGGCGGCGCGGGCCTGGGATTCGGCGGCGAAGGCGTCCACGTCGGTGCGGGAGAGGCCCTCGATGGTGGCGATCAGGTCGGCGCCGATGCCCTGCGGGACGAAGTTGGTCTCGTACGCGGTCATCGGGTCCGCGAACCAGGCGCCGCCGTCGGAGGCCATCTTGACCCGGGACATCGACTCGACGCCGCCGGCCAGGATGAGGTCCTCCCAGCCCGAACGGACCTTGGCGGCGGCCAGGTTGACGGCCTCCAGCCCGGAGGCGCAGAAGCGGTTCTCCTGGACGCCGGCCACCGTGTCGGGCAGGCCGGCCGCGATGGCCGCGATCCGGGCGATGTCGGAGCCCTGGTCGCCGACCGGGCTGACCACGCCGAGCACGATGTCGTCGATCGCCGCCGGGTCCAGCTCGGGGTGCCGGTTGCGCAGTTCGTGGATCAGGCCGACGACGAGGTCGATCGGCTTGGTGCCGTGCAGCGAGCCGGTGGCCTTGCCCCGGCCGCGCGGGGTGCGGATCGCGTCGTAGACGTACGCTTCGGTGGTCACGGTCAAACGCCTTTCGGGGCAGGGGGGTTCGCGGGAGGCCTCAGCCGAGGATGGACCGGCCGACGATCTCCTTCATGATCTCGGTGGTGCCGCCGTAGATGGTCTGGATCCGGCCGTCGGTGAACGCCCGGGCGACCGGGAACTCGCTCATGTACCCGTAGCCGCCGTGCAGTTGGAGGCAGCGGTCGGCGGTGCGCTTCTGCAGTTCGGTGGCCCACCACTTGGCCATCGAGGCGTCCGCTGGGGTGAGCGCGTAGCGGTTGTGCTCGGTGATGCAGCGGTCGACGAAGGCCCGGGTGACGGCGCACTCGGTGGCGAGTTCGGCGATCTCGAAGCGCACGTGCTGGAGCTTGGCCAGCGGGCGGCCGAAGGCCTCGCGCTGCTTGACGTAGTCGGTGGTGATCTCGACCAGGTACTCGGCGCCGGCGATCGCCGCGGCCGCGATGGTCAGCCGCTCCTGGGCGAGGTTCTGCATCAGGTGGACGAAGCCGCCGTTGAGCTCGCCGAGCAGGTTCGCCTTCGGCACCCGGACGTCCTCGAAGAACAACTCGGCGGTGTCCTGGGACTTCTGGCCGATCTTGTCCAGGTTGCGGCCGCGCTCGAAGCCGGGCGTGCCGCGCTCGACGACCAGCAGGCTCAGCCCGTGCGCGCCGCCCTCGGGGGTGGTGCGGGCGACCACGACCACCAGGTCGGCGAGGATGCCGTTGGAGATGAAGGTCTTGGCGCCGTTGAGCAGGTAGTGGTCGCCCCGGTCGACGGCCTGGGTGCGGATGCCCTGGAGGTCGGAGCCGGTGCCGGGCTCGGTCATCGCGATCGCGGTGATCAGCTCGCCGCTGCAGAAGCCGGGCAGCCAGCGGCGCTTCTGCTCCTCGGTGGCGAGCGAGGTGAGGTAGGGGCCGATGATGTCGTTGTGCAGGCCGATCGCCAGCCCGGAGGCGCCGGCCCGGGCGAACTCCTCGGCCAGCACGGCGGCGTAGCGGAAGTCCGGGGCGCCCCCGCCGCCGTACTCCTCGGGGACGGCCATCCCGAGCAGGCCCTGGCGGCCGGCCGCCAGCCAGGCGGAGCGGTCGACGATGCCGGCCTTCTCCCAGCGGTCGTAGTGCGGCAGCACCTCCTTGGCGAGGAAGGCCCGCACGGCGGCCCGGAAGTCCTCGTGCTGCTCGGTGAAGATCTCGCGCTGCAACGCTACGCTCCTTGTCCTGCATCGGAGTTGTCGGAGTTGAGAGACGGGACGGCCCAGTCGCGGGCCACCTCGGCGGTGTCCGCACCCGGCCGGGCCGGCGGGCGGCGCAGCGCGCCGGGGGTGGCGGAGAAGCGCGGGGCGGGGGCGGGCTGGGTGACACCGCCCGCCTCGACGTAGGTGCCGCGCGCCAACAGGTGCTCCTCCCGGGCTGCCTGACGCATCGTCAGTACGGGCTCCACGCAGGCGTCGGAGCCGGCGAAGACGGCCTCCCACTCGGCCCTGGTCCGGGTGGCGAAGCGGTCGGCGATCAGGGCTCGCAGTTCGGGCCAGCGGGCCAGGTCGTACTGCCCGGGCGCCTGCGGGCCGAGTTCCAGCAGCCGGGCGAACTCGGCGTAGAACTGCGGCTCCAGCGCCCCCACGGCCAGGTGTCCGCCGTCGGCCGCCCGGTAGACCGCATAGAACGGCGCGCCGCCGTCCAGCAGGTTGGCGCCCCGGCGGTCCTGCCAGTGGCCGGCCGCGAGCAGCCCCCACAGCATGCTGGACAGGTGCGCCGCGCCGTCCACGATCGCGGCGTCGACGACCTGGCCGGCGCCGGTGCTCCTGGCGTGGTGCAGCCCGGCGAGCAGGCCGACGACCAGGTAGAGCGAGCCGCCCGCGTAGTCGCCCAGCAGGTTGGCCGGGATGCCGGGCGCCTCCTCGGGCCCGCCCGGCCCCGCGACCAGGCCGAGCACCCCGGCCACCGCCGCGTACCCGAGGTCGTGCCCGGCACTGGCGGCGCGCGGCCCCTGCTGCCCCCACCCGGTCATCCGCCCGTACACCAGCGCCGGGTTGCGGGCCAGACAGTCCTGCGGCCCGACCCCGAGCCGCTCCGCGACCCCGGGCCGGTAACCCTCGATCAGCAGGTCCGCCCGCTCGACCAGGTCCAGCACCAGGCCGGGCCCCGCCGGGGACTTGAGGTCGACCAGCACCGACCGCTTGTTCCGGTTGGTCACGTCGTACACCGGATCGATGCCCAGCGGCGACGGATCCGGCCGGTCCACCCGCACCACGTCGGCGCCCAGGTCGGCCAGCAGCATCGCCGCGAACGGCCCCGGCCCGATCCCCGCGAGCTCGACCACCCGCACCCCCGCCAACGGGCCGGGGCCGGTGGCCGTGGCGCCCGGCGGACTGCTCGTGTCACGCATTGGCTGCAGAACCCTTCTGGGTTTGACAGTAAAGCTGTAACACCCGCGATGATAGAGAAGCGACCCGCCGGTAACAAGACCTCCTCCCCCACCATGAACACCGCCGCCGAGGACTTCGCCGCCGCCTGCCGCCCGAGCGACTGCGCCGGTTCCTCACCGCCGGGGGCAGAGCGATCGAGTGTGAGCCGATCCCGTAGCCGGGGCGGGTGGGCGGAAATGGCCGGGCGACTGTCGGGGTAATGGCCTATGGTGCGGTAGACCTATTACGAACGACACGGGGGAAGCGCCATGACCACCACCGGACACGCCACCGGACACGCCACCCGCACGATCGTCACCGCCTCCGAGCGGCTGGTGCTCGGCCGGCCCCAGGAGGGGGACGTGGAGGCGGTGTTCGCGATCCACGGGGATCCGGAGACCAACCGGTACAACCCCAACGGGCCCCACCGCGACCGGGCGGCGAGCCGGGAGATGCTGGACGGCTTCGTCGCCGACTGGGCGCGGGACGGGGTGGGGTACTGCACCGTGTCCACCCGGGAGGAGCCGGAGGCGGTCATCGGGTTCTCCGGGCTCTACCTGCACACGCTGGACGGCGAGCGGGTGTTCAACCTCTACTACCGCTTCCGGCCGTCCGCCTGGGGCCTGGGCTACGCCGCCGAGGCGGCCCGGGCGGCGATGGCGGAGGCGCTGCCGCGCTTCCCCGGCGTGCCGGTGGTCGCCCTGATCCACCCGGACAACGTGCCGTCCCGCCGGCTCGCCGAGCGGCTCGGGCTGCTGCCGGACCCGGACGGCCGCACCGACGACGAGGACCGGCTGATCCACCGGATGGCCTGAGCCGGGGGGGCCGACCTGGCCACCGCCCTGAGCAGGACCGTTTCTTCCGTCCCGCTGCTACCTGCGAGTAGAGTGCGGCGTCCCCCCTTAGCCGTCCGATACCTCCCGTATCGCCTGAAACGAACTGGTGGCCGCATGACAGTCCGGACCCGCCCCGCGCTGTGGTGGCGCATGGGCATCGTGCTCTCGGCGGGCCTCGGCCTGACCCTCGGAACCGCGCCGCTGGTGTTCTTCACCGTGCAGAGCAACGTCATCGTGCTCGGCTACTTCATCGGCGCCGTGTACTGGATGCTCAAGCGCGACACCGTGGACGCGCCCGCACCCCGGCTGCGCGGCGCCGCCACCCTGTACATCCTGATCACCGGTCTGGTCTCGCACGTCCTGCTCCAGCACGGCGCCAACCCGCTGCCCGGGCTGGTCAGCGGGCCGGACAAACTCGCGCACTGGTCGTCGTTCTTCCTGCACTACGTGACGCCGGTGATGGTGATCGCCGACTGGCTGGCGCTGAAGCCGCGCAACGCGGCGGCCTGGAAGGACATCCCGCTCTGGCTGGCCTTCCCGCTCGGCTACGCGGCGATCGTGCTCGCCCGGAACGCGCTGTTCGACGACTACCCGACGCCCTACCCCTACTTCTTCTTCGACCCCACCACCAAGGGCTACGGCTACGTCTGGGGCCAGATAGCCCTGCTGACGGTCGAGTTCGTGGTGCTGGCCGCCGCCGTGGTCGGGCTGGACCGGCTGGGAACGCTGGTCGCGGGCAAGCTGAGGTCCGCCAAGTCCTGAATGCCCGGGCCCGGATGACGGCCTCCCCGGGGGTGCCCTTTCGCCGGGGCGCTTTCCGGGAACGCCCTTTCCCGGGTGACCGTCCGCGCGGCGGCCGGCCTCAGATCCGCCAGGAGCGGATCCGGTCGGCCGCCGCGAACACGTCCGCCCCGCCCGCCGCGATGTCGCGGGCCAGCTCGACCAGCGCCCCGTACGGCGGGTCGACGCCCTCCTTGGCCGCGTGCATGTACGCGGCCGTCGTCATGCAGGCGTACAGGTTGTTGCGCACCGGCAAGGGGCGCAGCAGCACGATGGTGTGCATCAGGGTGGCCGCGCACCAGGCGGCGTCGGCGTTGTGGCCGAGTTGCGCGGTGTTCACCCGGTGCCGGGCGACGGCGGCCTGGAGCGCGGAGTAGTCCCGCACGCTGAGGTCCTCCGGCGAGGCCAGTTCCTGCACGTCGAGCAGCCAGCGCAGGTCGACGTGGAACAGCATCATCCCCGCACCCCCGCCGCGCCGTTCACGCCGCCGGCGCGTCCTCCGGGAACGCGGCGTCGAACTCCGCCCGGTGCGACTTCCAGAACGCCACCGCGTGGTCCACGAACACCCGCCGCTGCTGCTCCCGCACGCTCAGGTCGTGGATGTACGCCTTGATGCTCTTACCGTCCGCGGCGGCGGCCTCGCGGATCGCGGCGAGCTCGTGCTCCGTGTACTCGATGTTGAGCGCAGGCATGGCGCCGATGGTACTGGAGCGCACCGGAGTTGGGACCATCAACGGAGGATTTTCACCCGCCGTCAAAAGGGTTTGCTGTCGATACCCCCGCGGAGTGGTTTCGGCGCAGCCGCGGGTAGCCCCCAAGTCGGGCGGGGGTCGGGCGCGCGGGATGACGCCGGGGCGGTGGGGGCCGCCGTAGCGTCGGGGGCAAGGCGGCGGAGCGGTTCCGCGGGGGAGGCCGGGCGGTTCGGCGGAGGCCGGAGATGACGCGCAGGGCAGTGGGCAGGACCGCAGTGGGCAGGACCGCAGTGGGCAGGGCCGCGGCGAGCAGGACTGCGGCGAGCGGGGCGGCAATGGGCAGAGCGGCAGTGGGCAGGACGGTGGCGGCCACGGCGGTGGCGCTCGCGACGACGGTCGCGGTGGCGGCGCCGGGGGTGGCCGCGACGCAGGCCGACGGCCAGGACAGGCGGGGCAGGTCCCTCCAGGGGGTCTGGCAGATGGACGGGTACGGCCTGGTGGCCGTGGTCTCCGGGAGCAGCCTGGTCACCTACGACGTGACGACGCACAGCTGCGTGCCGGGGTGGGTCACCGGGACGCAGGACGGCGCCCCCGGCCGGGACGGCACCGTCCGGTACGTCCTGGGCGACAACGCCCTCACCCTCACCCCGCAGCCGGGCGGGCGCCGGGCGATCGACGTCGAGGAGGGCGGGACGGGCAGCAAGACGCTGCGCCGCCTGGACGCGCTGCCGGCGCTGTGCACCCGGCCCGCCCCCAACGACCCGCTCGCGGTCTTCGACCGGTTCTGGGAGACCTTCGAGGAGAACTACCCCTTCTTCGCCGCCAAGGGGATCGACTGGCACGCGGCCCGCGACGAGCAGCGCGCGAAGATCACTCCGGCGACCACCACCGACCAGCTCCAGCAGATCTTCATCGACCTGCTGACCCCGCTCAAGGACGCGCACACCGGTCTGGCCCGGGTGACCAGTACCGGCCCGACCGGCGTCTACTCCGGCCGGCGCGACGGCTCGTTGAAGTCGACGCCCGCCCTGCGGGACGCGGCCCGCAAGGCCGTCGACGCACAACTGACCGGCCCTGAACAGGAGTTCGCCGTCAACGAGCAGGGGGTGAGCCGGCTGGGCGTGGGCCGGCTCCCGGGCGGCGTCGGCTACCTGCGGGTGAGCGGCTTCGACGGCTACGCGACCGGCGGGTTCGCCGCCCAGGCCAAGGAGCTCGACCGGGCGCTGGACGCCCTGCTCGCCGACCCCGACCGGCTCAACGGCCTGGTGATCGACGTCCGGCTGAACGGCGGCGGCTCGGACGCGCTCGGGCAGCAGATCGCCGCCCGGCTCACCGACCGCCCGTACGTCGCCTACCGCAAGGTGGCCCGCGACGACCCGGCCGACCCCACGAAGTTCACCCGGCCGCAGCCGGTCGTGGTGCGGCCCGCGCACACCGAGCACTTCACCGGCCCCGTCGCCCTGCTCACCTCCTCGCTGTCGATCAGCGCCGCCGAGACCTTCACCCAGACCCTGATGGGCCGCTCCCCGCACGTCGTCCGGATCGGCGAGAACACCCAGGGCGTCTTCTCCGACGTACTGATCAAGACCCTCTCGCCGGACTTCATGGTGGTGCTGCCGAACGAGAAGTACCTCACGCCCGACGGCAGCACCTTCGACGGCCCCGGCATCCCGCCGGACATCCGCACGCCGGTGTTCACCGATGACGAGCCGGCCGGGCTCAAGGACTCCGCCCTGAGCACGGCCCGCCGCGTCCTCGGCGAGCAGTAGCGGCCGCATCGCGGGCGAGGCAGCCCGCGCCGTACCGGCCACCCCGGCGGCGGCCGCCCGCGCCGTGCCGTGCCGGCTACATCGGATCCACCCCCCGCAGTTCGCCGTCCAGCTCCAGCCACCGGGTGAGGCCCAGGCCGCGCAGGAACGGCACGTCGTGGCTGGCCACGATCAGCGCGCCCTGGTAGGCGGCGAGCGCCTGGGTGAGCTGGCGGACGCTGGCGAGGTCCAGATTGTTGGTCGGCTCGTCGAGCAGCAGCAGCTGCGGCGGCGGGTCGGCCAGCAGCAGCGCGGCCAGGGTGGCCCGGAACCGCTCGCCGCCGGAGAGGGTCGCGGCGGGCTGGTCGGCCCGGCCGCCGCGGAACAGGAAGCGGGCCAGCCGGGCACGGATCGCGTTGTCCCCGGCGGCGGGGGCGAACAGCTTGACGTTCTCCGCCACGGTCAGCTTGTCGTCCAGCAGGTCGAGCCGCTGCGGCAGGTGGCGCAACGGCACCGGGGTACTGACCTCGCCCTCCAGCGGGGCGAGTTCGCCCGCGATGGTGCGCAGCAGGGTGGTCTTGCCGGAGCCGTTGCGGCCGACCAGGGCGATCCGCTCAGGGCCGCGCAGGTCGAGGTCGGCGGTGGTGCCGTAGGGCAGCCGGACCTTCTGCAGGGTGAGCACGGTGCGCCCGACCGGGACGGCCGTGCGCGGCAGGTCGATCCGGATCTCGGCGTCGTCGCGCACCGCCTCCTCGGCGGCGGTGAGCCGCTGCCGGGCCTCCTCCAGCCGCTCGGTGTGCATGCCCTGGAGCCGCCCGGCCGTCTCCTGGCCCTGGCGTTTGAGCTTGCCCGCGAAGATGTGCGGGTCGTTGCGGGTGACCGCGCGCTTCTTGCCGTAGCTGGCGCTGCGGTCCAGCCGGGTGCGGGCCTCGGTCAAGTCCCGTTTCTGGCGCTCGACGTCGGCCTCGGCGTTGCGCAGCAGCCGCTCGGCGGTCTCCTGCTGGGCGGCGAGGGTGCGCTCGTACTCGGCGAAGTTGCCGCCGTACCAGGTGACCGCGCCGTCCCGCAGGTCGGCGATCTGGTCGACGTGCTGGAGCAGTTCGCGGTCGTGGCTGACGATCAGCATGACGCCGTGCCAGCCGGCGACCGTCTCGTAGAGCCGCTCCCGGGCCGTCCGGTCCAGGTTGTTGGTGGGCTCGTCGAGCAGCAGGACGTCGGGGCGGCGCAGCAGCAGGGCGGCGAGGCGCAGCAGGACGGCCTCGCCGCCGGAGAGCTCCCCGGTGGTGCGGTCGAGGCCGAGGCGGTGCAGGCCGAGCCGGTCGAGGGTGGCGCGGGCGCGCTCCTCGACGTCCCAGTCGTCGCCGACGGCGTCGAAGTGGCGCTGGTCGGAGTCCCCGGACTCGATGGCGTGCAGGGCCTCACGGGCGGCCCGGATGCCGAGCGCCTCGTCCACCCGCACGGTGGTGTCCAGCGTCAACCCCTGGGGCAGGTAGCCGAGTTCGCCGTCGACCCGGACGGTGCCGCCGGTCGGGGTCAGCTCGCCGGCGATCAGCCGCAGCAGGGTGGACTTGCCGGCGCCGTTGAGCCCGATCAGGCCGGTGCGGCCGGGGCCGACGGCGAGGTGGAAGCCGTCCAGGACGGGCTTGCCGTCGGGCCACTCGAAGGTGAGATCGGTGCAGAGGACGGCGGTGGTGGGTTGTGCCATGGAGGGCCTCCCGGGTGGTTGCCGAAGGGAACGATGAGCAACACGGGGAGACACCGCGGGTGCGGGCCGGTACGGCCGGGGGGAGGGCGGGATGGATCCGGATCAGCCGGATCGGGCTCGCCACGGGGCCGTGACTGAGGTCGCACACTCGCACACCGCGCGGCGAAGGGCCTGCGCGGCGGGGGCGGTGTCTCGGGACCTCAGTAGAGCAACGGCCTTCTCCTTGTCTGGCTGGTGACTCCGTCCACGCTACGCACGGCGCCCGACGCGGGCAACCGAATTTCGGCGCACCGGGAAGCACCCTGGACACGCACCGGGAAGCGGCCGCCCGACCGGATTCCGGGCGCCCGGAGGAGGGCGGGTGCCGGTCCGGTGCCCATCCGGTGACGGCCCCTCCCCAGTCCGGGGGTGTGCGTAAGGAGGCCTTTATCCGCATGGCAGACTCCTCCCCTGCCATGCCTGCGGCTCCCCGGAGCCGTACCCGAGGAAGGGGTCGCATGGCGGTTATTCACAGGGGGATTTGAACTCATGTCACCGATGTACCGGCCGAGCCGTGCCGTCCTGGGCGCCTCCGTCGCCGCGCTGACCATGCTGGCCGCGACCGCGTGCGGCCCGGACAACAGCGACCCGGTCGTGGCCCGGACCACGGCTCCGACGGTCGCGGCCGGCGCCACCGGCAAGCCGGGCGCAGCACCGATCAAGCTGCCGACCGCCGAAGAGCTGAAGACCTGGAAGTTCGAGGACTGGGACAAGTGGGCCCAGCAGAACGTGATCACTCCGGCGGTCAAGGGCTACTGGACCCTGCAGCGGATCCTGAACGCCAAGCCCAAGCCGATGCCGCAGCCGCAGCCGCAGCCCGACCCGACGCAGCCGCCGGCCCAGCCGACCGGCGCGGCCCCGGCCCAGCCGACCTCGAAGCCGGCCACCCCGGCCCCGGCGCAGCCCACCACCGCCCAGCCCCCGAGCACCGGCGACGCGCTGCCCACCGTCATCGAGGCCAAGCCGACCCAGCACCCGTTCGCGAAGAACCTGCACGTCAACGGCAAGCTCTTCTTCAAGGACGGGAACGAGGACTACGTGTGCTCCGGCACCGTCGTCTCCGACCCGGCCAACCCCGGCAAGAGCAACCTGGTCTGGACCGCCAGCCACTGCCTGAACGGCGGCAAGGGAGGCCAGTACTACACCAACATCTCCTTCGCCCCGGCCTACAACAGCAACGGCCTGCTGAGCGGCGGCAAGCAGGCCAACGAGACCGACGCCGAGCCGTACGGCGAGTGGGGCGCGACCGCCGGCATGGTCTCGCCGCAGTGGTCGGCCGAGGCCGACCCGGAGCACGGCGGCCCGTGGAGCCAGTACGACTTCGGGATCATCAAGGTCGCCAACCCGAGCGGCAACGGCAAGTCGCTGGAGGAGACCGTCGGCGGCTCCGTGCCGATCTGGTTCAACGCCCCGCGTGAGCAGTTCAACAGCGTCAGCGCCTACGGCTACCCGGCCGGCAAGCCGTTCGACGGCGTCGAGCTGGACCACTGCGACAGCGGGAAGCCGGCGAAGAAGACCAGCGACCCGAGCCGCCCGGCGATGCTGATGATCGGCTGCAACATGACCGGCGGCAGCAGCGGCGGCGGCTGGGTCGCGACCAAGGACGGCAAGCCGGCCCTGGTCAGCGACACCTCGATCGGCAACGGCGCCAGCACCTGGGAGGCCGGCCCGTACCTGGACGACGTGGCGGCCCGGATGTTCGACTACTTCTCGAAGAAGTCGAAGTGACCACCGAGGCCCGGAGCACCACCGAGGCCCGGAGCACCGCCGAGGCCCGGGTGGCCTCCCGGGTCCGGTAGGTCCTGACCGGCCCGCGTGGCCGGTCCCCGGGGCCGCGGCAGCCGCGCCGCGGCCCCGGGCTTTTCCGCCACCCGGCCCGCTCCTCCTACAATCGGGCTCATCATGAGCGCCACACTCGTAGTCAAGGACCTCGCCGCCGGTCACGGCGAACGCACCCTCTTCTCCGGCCTGGACCTGGTCGTCGCCCCCGGTGACGTGATCGGCCTGGTCGGCGTGAACGGCGCCGGCAAGTCGACGCTGCTGCGGCTACTGGCCGGGCTGGACACCCCCGAGGGCGGTTCGCTGCGGCTCAGCCCGGCGACCGCCAACATCGGCCACCTGCCACAGGAGCCGGAGCGGCGCGAAGGCGAGTCGGTGCGCGACTTCCTGGCCCGCCGCACCGGCGTGGCGGCCGCGCAGACCGCGCTGGACGAGGCCACCGAGGGCCTGGTCGAGGGCCGCCCGGGCGCCGACGACGCGTACGCGGCGAGCCTGGACCGCTGGCTGGAGCTGGGCGGCGCCGACCTGGAGGAGCGCGCCGAGGAGGTCGCCGACTCGCTCGGCCTGAAGGTCTCGCTCGACCTGCCGATGACGGCGCTGTCCGGCGGCCAGGCCGCCCGGGCCGGCCTCGCCTCGCTGCTGCTCTCCCGCTACGACGTCTTCCTGCTCGACGAGCCCACCAACGACCTCGACCTCGACGGCCTGGAGCGGCTGGAGGCCTTCGTCAAGGGCCTGCGCGCGGGCACCGTGCTGATCAGCCACGACCGCGAGTTCCTGGCCCGCACCGTCACCAAGGTGCTGGAGCTGGACCTGCACCAGCAGCAGGTCAACCTGTACGGCGGCGGCTACGAGGCGTACCTGGAGGAGCGCGCGGTGGCCCGCCGGCACGCCCGCGAGGAGTACGACGAGTACGCCGACACCAAGGCCGGGCTGGAGGCCCGGGCCCGGATGCAGCGCGGCTGGATGGAGCACGGCGTGCGCAACGCCCGCCGCAAGTCCTCCGACAACGACAAGATCGGAAAGGCGCAGCGCGCCGAGTCCACCGAGAAGCAGGCCTCCAAGGCCCGGCAGACCCAGCGGATGATCGAGCGGCTGGACGTGGTCGAGGAGCCGCGCAAGGAGTGGGAACTGCGGATGGAGATCGCCACCGCGCCGCGCTCCGGCTCGGTGGTCGCCACCCTGCGCGCGGCCGTCGCCCGCCGCGGCGACTTCGCCTTCGGCCCGGTGGACCTCCAGATCGACTGGGCGGACCGGGTCGCCATCACCGGCGCCAACGGCGCGGGCAAGTCGACGCTGCTGGCCGCCCTGCTCGGCCGGCTCGAACTCGACGGCGGCAGCGCCTCGTTGGGCTCCGGCGTGGTGGTCGGCGAGGTGGACCAGGCGCGCGGGCTGTTCCTCGGCGGCGAGCCGCTGGCGGACGCCTTCGCCGCCGCCGTCCCGGAGTTCACGCCGGAGGAGGTACGCACCCTGCTGGCCAAGTTCGGCCTCAAGGCGGTGCACGTGAAGCGCCCGGCCGGCACCCTCTCCCCCGGCGAGCGCACCCGGGCCGCGCTGGCGCTGCTCCAGGCGCGCGGGGTCAACCTGCTGGTGCTGGACGAGCCCACCAACCACCTGGACCTGCCCGCAATCGAGCAGCTGGAGGCGGCGCTCGGCTCGTACACCGGGACCCTGCTGCTGGTCACCCACGACCGGCGGATGCTGGACACCGTCACGGTGAACCGGCGGATCGAGGTCCGGGACGGGCGGGTGCACGAGCTGTAGTCCCGTCCGGCAGGGCGGCCCCACCAGGCGGCCCTGCCGGACGGACCCGCCGGGCGGCCCTGCCGGACGGACCCGCCGGGCAGGCCTGCCGGATGGACCTGATCTGCGGATTGGTCTCGACCTCTTCCCGGCGCGGCCGTCATGTGCTGTGCTGTCGGCCATGGTTGACAGTGCAGTGGCAGGGACGCCCTACCCGACCGTCCCCCTCACCCCGATGACGGTGCCGGCCCACGAGGCCGAGGCCCGCAGCAAGTCCTTCCACGACGTGATGGCGCAGCGCCGGACCGTCCGCGACTACGCGACCCGCCCGATCCCGGACGGGGTCGTCGAGTGGGCGATCCGGACCGCCAACACCGCGCCCAGCGGCGCGCACGTCCAGCCCTGGCGGTTCGTGGTGATCACCGACCCGGAACGCAAGCGGCGGCTGCGCGAGGCCGCCGAGGTCGAGGAGCGCGAGTTCTACGCGCACCGGGCGTCGGAGGAGTGGCTGGCCGCGCTGGCGCCGATCGGCACCGACTGGCGCAAGCCGTTCCTGGAGGACGCGCCGGCGGTGATCGTGGTGTTCGAGGTGCACAAGGGGCCCGATTCGCCGCGTCCTTACTACACCAAGGAGTCGGTGGGGATCGCGGTCGGACTGCTGCTGGCCTCGCTGCACCAGGCCGGGCTGGCGACGCTGACCCACACGCCGAGCCCGATGAAGTTCCTCAACGAGGTCTGCGAGCGCCCGCTGGAGGAGCGCGCCGCGTACGTCATCCCGGTCGGCTACCCGGCCGAGGGGGCGCGGGTTCCGGATCTGCGGCGCAAGGAGCTGGACGAAGTGCTGATCAGGCTCTGACCGCCGGGCGTGTGCGCGCCCCGGTGCGCCGGGAGTGCGGCCGGGCGCGCCGGGGTGTGGCGGGGACTGGCGAGAGGCCTGGTGGGAGGCCGTCCGGAATTCATTGGTGACAGGTCCCGGCCAAGGACATAATCGCGGTCATGAGCCACCCGCAGTCACGGTCCTGCAAGTACCCGCCCGCCCCGCTCCACGTGCCCGGCCCCACCGCCGTCACCACCGGGCGGCCGCCCGAGGAACTGCGGCTGCCCGGCGGGATCTCGCTGCTGCGCCGCCGCAGCACGCACGCGGTGGCGCTCAACAAGGCCGTCCGCGCCAACCTGGACCACCTGCGGCCCTGGATGGAGTGGGCGGCCGAGCCCCCCACCCGGGCGCAGACCGCCGAGCTGGCCCGGGCCGGCTCCCTCGCCTGGGAGGCCGGCACCGACTTCATGTACCTGGTCGGCCTGGACGCCGAACCCGGCCGCGTGGTCGGCGCCCTCGGCCTGCACGGCCGGATCGGCCCCGGCGCGCTGGAGATCGGCTACTGGGTCGCCGCCCGGCACGCCGGCCGCGGCATCGCCACCACCACGGCCGGGGCGCTGACCGAGGCCGCCCTGGCGCTGCCCGGCATCGCGCGGGTGGAGATCCACTGCGACGAGGCGAACGGCGCCAGCGCGGCCGTCCCGCGCAAGCTCGGCTACCGGCTCGACCGGGTCGCCGAGGCCGCCGCCCGGGCTCCCGCCGAGACCGGGCGGCAGCTGATCTGGGTCCGGGAGGCCTGACGGCGCTCCGAGGCGGGGCCGGCGACCCGGGCCGGCGACCTGGGCGGCCTGCGCCGTTCGGTACCGCTCGCCGCTCAGCACCGCTCGCCGCTCAGCACCGCTGGCCGTTCAGTACCGCTCGCCCGTCGGCGTCGGCAGCGCGTCCAGGTCGGCCAGATCGGCCGCCGAGAGCACGACCTCGGCCGCGCCCGCGTTGTCCACCAGGTAGCGCGGCGTCTTGGTGCCCGGGATCGGGAAGACGTGCCGGCCCTGTGCCAGCACCCAGGCCAGCGCGACCTGCGCGGGCGTCGCGCCGATCCGCTCGGCGACCTCCTTGACCCTGCCGACCAGTGCCAGGTTCGCCTTCAGCGCGTCCTGCTGGAAGCGCGGCAGCCGGCGGCGGAAGTCATCGGCGGGCAGCTCGTCGAAGGAGGCGATGCTGCCGGTCAGGAAGCCCCGGCCGAGCGGCGAGAACGGCAGGAAGGCGATGCCCTGCTCCTCGGTGTACGGCAGCACCTCGGCCAGCACGTCCCGGGTCCAGAGCGAGAGCTCGGACTGCACGGACGCCACCGGGTGCACCGACTGGGCCCGCTTGATCTCCTCGACGGTCACCTCGGAGAGCCCGATCCGGCGGGCCTTGCCGGCCGCGACGGTCTCGGCTAGGGCGCCCCAGGTCTCCTCGATCGGGACGGCCGGGTCGACCCGGTGCAGCTGGTAGAGGTCGACGTGGTCGGTGCCGAGGCGGCGCAGGCTGTCGTCGATCGAGCGGCGCACGTGCTCGGGGCTGCCGTCGCGGGCCGACTGGCCGGACCCGCCCGGGACGATGCCGACCTTGGTGGCGAGGAAGGCGCGCTCCCGGTACGGGCCGGCCAGCGCGGCGCCGACCACCTCCTCGTTGGTGTAGGGGCCGTACATGTCGGCGGTGTCGATCAGGGTGACGCCGAGGTCCAGCGCCTGCCGGATCACCCGGACGGAGTTCTCGTCGTCCCGGTTCTGCACGTCGTAGGCCCAGGTCATCCCCATGCAGCCGAGGCCGATGACGCCGGTCTCCGGGCCGTTGGTACCGAACGTGGCGTTGCGCATGACGGTGCTCCGATCGTGGTGGTGTGTTTGCCCGCTCGCGGGGTGCTGCGGTGGATCAACGCGTCCAGCTTTCACCTTGGAGTGCACTCAAGGTCAAGCCCGTCCGGTCGCGCTTCGGACGCGCTTGGGATCCGCTTCGGACCCGCTTCGGATCCACCTCCGATCCGCCTCCGATCCGCCGACCGCCAGAGGGGTCGTTGATCGTATGAGCGGCCCTCGGCTCACCCGGAGGTGGGATGCGCCCGAGGCGCAGGTGGAGCGCGTACGTCGGACTTCACCACCATGCGCGCGGGCACGACCGTCTGAACCGTGCGTCCGCACCACGGCCGGCCGCCGGGCGGGCGCAGGCCGGCCGCCCGGCCGGCACCGGGTGATCACCCGTCAAACCGGCGTGCGGGAGCCCGTCGGCGGGACCTCCGCACCACCGGGCGCCATCCGTCCGGCCTTGGCAGGGCTCACGGCGACGGCGGACCCTCTGGGCACAGCCGATCATCGGCTCGTCCAGTCGGTATTCCGTTGGGGAGGAACCCATGACGTTCTCGCGCACCCGCCTCGCCGCCGTCGCGGTGATCGTGGCCGCCGCCACCGCCGTGACCGTCCCGGCGCAGGCCGCCGGCGGCCACCGCGCCCTCAGCCGCTTCGACGACGGAAGCTTCGAGTCGCCCAAGGCCCCGGCGAACAGCTTCGCCGAGTTCAACGCCGGACAGACCATCGGCCCGTGGACGGTCACCAGCGGCAGCGTCGACCTGATCGGCGCCGGGTTCTGGCAGGCCGCCGAGGGCGACCAGTCGGTGGACCTCAACGGCGCCACCACCGGCGCCGTCGCCCAGACCTTCGCCACCGTCCCGGGCACCACCTACTCCGTGACGTACGCGCTGGCCGGCAACACGGCGGCCGCGCCGACCGTGAAGACCGGCCGGGTGCTCGTCGACGGCCAGGACTTCCAGGACTTCTCCTTCGACATCACCGGCAAGACGCCGACCAACATGGGTTACGTGGGGCGCCAGTTCAGCTTCGTCGCGCGGAACGCCTCCACCACGCTGACCTTCGCCAGCACCAACGCGGGCGCGGCCGGCCCGGTCGTGGACGACGTCCAGGTCAAGGAGTGCAAGCCGTGTTGCGGGTGACCCGCTGAACCGCCCGCCCGCCGGTCCGGGACCAGCGGGCGGGCCCTCCCCTCCTTGCCGATCGTTGTTTCCCCCTCGCTTAAAGTGCTTCACCCCGCACGGCGAGCCCTGACAGGGTCAGTTACCGGAAGGTGCACTCCCTGTGAGGAAGGGTGGATCCCTTGTTCAACCGATTGAACCGATTGAACCGATTCAACCGACGAAAAGCATCCGCGCTCGCCGTGGCGACGCTCACGGCGGCACTCGGTCTGGTGCCGGTCGGCACCGCCCAGGCGGCGGCCTGTCAATGGCAGAAGACGGCGTGGGAGCTGCCGCCCACCACGACGGTCGGCACGGTGTCCTCCAGCGACGGCGGCCGGTACGCAGTCGGCGTCACCGGAACGCGGTCCCCCAGCTGGCCCACCGACATCACGAACGGGCGCGGGACGCTGTGGGACAACGGGAAGGTCGTGCTGCGGCTCCCCGCGGGCAATCCCAACCTGTCCGGCGTCAACGCGGCCGGCCTGATCGTCGGCGGCGACCTCGTCAACAACAAGCTCAGGGCCGTGACGGTGAGCCACACCGGGACGACGACTGTGCTGCCCTTCAATCCGAACTGGAACAGCTCGTCCGCCAGCGTGGTCAACAACGCCGGTGACATCGCCGGGATGGCCAAAGTCGGAACGAATTTCATCCTGGTGGTGTGGCCGGCGAACGCGCCGGGAACGTACCGCGAACTGCCCCTCCCGGCAAGCAGCTTCCTCCTCCTCAACGGCATCGACGAGCAAGGCAGGATCGTCGGGTCCACCGACGCGTTCGGCTTCGTCTCGGACATCAACGGCCAGTGGCACGCGCTCGCCGCGCAGGGCTCCAACGCCTACAGCGATCCTGCGGCGGTCCGGGACGGGCGCATCGTCGGCGGCACGCAGAACAACACGAGCTACGCCGAAGCCGAATGGGACGCCCAGGGTTCGCTGATCCGGACCATCGGCGCGGGCGCCATCTCGGCAAGTGCCATCGGCGGCAACGGAATCGTGGGCGGGACGGCGTTCGTCGGGTCGATTCGACGGCCTGTCCTGTGGCGTGACGGCGTGGTGGCGGACTCGCTGCCTGCGGTCTCGGACTCGTTCACGATCAGGGCGATCAGCACCGACGAGAAGACCCTCATCGGGAACGAGAACTCCCGACCCGTGAACTACACCTGCTCCTGACGGCTGCTTCTGATGCCTGCTCCTGACTGCTGTTTCTGACGGCTGCTTCTGATGCCTGCTTCTGACGCCATGAGGGCCGGCAGCCTCCTCCCCGGAGGGGCTGCCGGCCCGGTCTTCGCCGCCGTCGCTTTCGCGGCCGCCGCCTGCCGGGAGCCGAAAATCCTCCTGCCAGGGTGCCGAAGGTCGACAGGGGTGCCACCCGAGGGTGCGAAGCGGTGTTCCGAGAACGGGGTTCCAGAGCCTTAAACCGTTCCTAAAACCTTCCCACAGCGGGCTTCCGATGCCCCGGAAGTGCTTGACGTGCACAGCTGGTCTAGTCCAGTTTGATGCTCAGCACCGCGCTCCTCCCCCGCACCGGACCAGCCCCCATGCTGCCGCCCGCCCCGCGTTTCCCCCTTCGCGGCGCGGGCGGCCCCACGTCCCGAGAGGCACCCCCATGCCCAGCGCGCCCCAACCCGCCCCCACGCACCGCCGCCCCGCCGGACGCACCAAGCTGCTGAGCCTCGGCGCCGCCACCGCGCTCGCCGCCGGCGGCCTCGCCACGCTCGCCGGGAACGCCGGCGCCGCCGACGGCAACCTGCTCGCCAACCCCGGTCTGGAGAGCGGCGCGCTCAGCCCCTGGAGCTGTTCCGGCGGGACCGGCAGCGTCGTCAACTCCGGTGCGCACAGCGGAAGCTACGCACTGAAGGGGGCGGTCGGCGCGAGCGACACCGCACAGTGCGGCCAGACCGTCACCGTCCAGCCCAACACCACGTACAACCTCAGCGCCTGGGTGCAGGGCCAGTACGTCTACCTGGGCACCACCGGCAGCGGCGTCACCGACCCGGCCACCTGGACGCCGGGCGGCGCCAACTGGCAGCAGCTGTCCACCAGTTTCACCACCGGTCCGGCCACCACCAGCGTCACCGTCTACCTGCACGGCTGGTACGGGCAGGGCGCCTACCTCGCCGACGACATCACGCTCACCGGCCCCGGCGGCGGCAACCCCACCACCCCGCCGCCCACTTCGGGCACCCCGACCGGCACCCCGACCAGCGGCCCCACCGGCACGCCCACCGGCGGCCCGAGCACCCCGCCGCCGAACGTCGCCGTCCCCGTCGCGCCCTACATCGACATGGGCGCCTGGCCCACCCCGTCCATGCCCGACATGGCCAAGTCCGGCAACCTCAAGGCCTACACCATGGGCTTCGTGACCGGCGTCGGCTGCAAGGCCAGCTGGTTCAACGCCTACGATCCGCGCACCGGCTGGGCCAAGGACCAGATCGACGCGCTGCGCGCGGCCGGCGGCGACGTCAAGCTCTCCTTCGGCGGCGCCAGCGGCACCGAACTCGCCGCCGCCTGCACCACCGTGGACTCGCTGTTCGCCGAGTACGACGCCGTCGTCAACGCCTACAACCTGCGCTACGTCGACTTCGACATCGAGGGCGCGGCCATCGCCGACACCGCCTCCAACGACCGCCGCTCCGCCGCGCTCGCCAAGCTCCAGCAGGCCCACCCCGGCCTCAAGGTCTCCTTCACCCTGCCCGTCCTGCCCGAGGGCCTGACCTCCGAAGGCGTCGCCATCGTCAAGTCCGCCCGCGACGCCGGGGTCGCCGTCGACCTGGTGAACATCATGGCGATGGACTACTACCGGACCGGCACCGACTACGGCAACGCCGCCGTGCAGGCCGCCCAGGCCCTGTTCGGCCAGCTCAAGGCGCTCTACCCGGCGAAGACCGACGCCCAGCTGTGGGCCATGGTCGGCGTCACCCCGATGATCGGCGAGAACGACGACCACCAGATCTACAACCAGGCCGCCGCCCAGCAGTTGGTGACCTTCGCCCGGCAGAACCACCTCGGTCTGCTGGCCTTCTGGGACGCCACCCGCGACGCCAACGCCTGCACCGGCGGCTCGCTCTCCAAGTGCACCAACATCGCGCAGCAGCCGTACGAGTTCGCGAAGATCTTCGCCCAGTACGCGGGCTGACCGCGCCACACGGGCCGACCCCCGCCTCGGCGGGCGGGGGTCGGCCCGGCGGTCGGGGGTGTTCCTCAAGGACCGCCAGGAGGCGAAGTGGTGACGGCGGCCGCGGCTCAGGTGTCGTAGCAGCCGTCCCACGGGGCGTGGAAGCCGAGGCCGTCGGGGTAGAGCTCGGCCCAGACCCCGCCCTCGCCGTCCTCGCCCTCTTCTTCCTCCTCCTCGTCCTCCTCGTCCTCCTCGTCCGTCTCGATGACCAGCCCGAACAGCGCCCCCTCGACCCGGACGGCGAACGGCGCGATGGCGATGTCCCCGTACGCGCGGCCGGGGAGGGCGTCGAGCCAGTCGGCGAGGAGTGCGCGGGCGGCCTCGACGGCCGCCTTCTCGCCGTCCGCCGTCGTGCCGGTCGAGCGGATGCGCGAGTCGAGGTGCCGGCCGGCGTCGTCGAAGCGGTGGAGCACCGCGAACCAGCGCTTCTGCGCCTGCCAGTTCTCGACGTCGGCCCCGACCTCCGGGAAGGCCGCCGTGACGGAGGCGAGGAACTGGCCGCCCTCGCACCGGCCGATGGTGCGGGTGCGGTAGTCGGGCTCGTACCGGATGGGGATCAGGTCGGGAACGCTCATGACCGAACCGTACGGCTGAGCTGTGACAACGCCCGGCCCGGAGACGGCTCCGGACCGGGCGCGACTGCGGGCCGGATACGACTGCGGGCCACGGGCCCGGTCGGCCGACGCTTCGTTCAGCGCCCGGTGGGCAGGTTGGCCCCGCCCGTGCAGTCGAACACCACGCCCGTCACGAAGGTGTTGGCGGCCAGCAGGTGGATGGCCTGCGCGACGTCCTCGGCCCGGCCGACGCGGCCGACCGGGGTGGTGGTGGCGAGGCCGTCGAACAGCGCTGTCCGCTGCTCGGCCGGGACGCGGTCCCACCACGGGGTGTCGATGACGCCGGGCGAGACGGCGTTGATCCGCAGCGGGGCGAGTTCGACGGCCAGCGGCGGGACCATCGCCTCCAGCGCGCCGTTGATGGCGGCGAGTCCGGCGGTGCCGGGGATCGCGGCGCGGGCGGAGGCGGCGGTGATCAGCGTGACGGATCCGTCCGACCGCAGGTGCGGCAGCGCCGCCTGGAGGACGCGGACCTGCGGCCAGAACTTGGCGTCGAACCCGGTGGCGAGGTCGGCCAGGTCGAGCTGGGCGAACGGGCCGCTGCCGGCCGCGCCGCTGACCGCGACGACCAGGTGGTCGACGGTGCCGGACTGGGCGAAGAAGGCCGCGACGGCCTCGGGGTCGGCCGCGTCCAGCTGGTGGCCGGTGGTCTTGCCGCCGATCCGGGCGACGGCGGCGTCCAGCCGGTCCCGGCCGCGACCGGTGATCACGACCTCGGCGCCGTCCGCGGCGAAGGCGGTGGCCGCGGCCTCGCCGATGCCCGAGCTGCCGCCCATCACGACGACGCGCTGTCCGGTGAAGAGGTTTGACGTGGTGCCCATGGTGGCGTGTCCTTCATCTTGTCGATACCGTTAGTTCCGTCAATAATGTTATCGAGACTGCTAGTCTTGTCAAGCGGGGGACGAGGAAAGGGAACACGATGACCGAAGCCCGCCCGCACACCGGACGCCGCCGCAACGAAGCCGCCCACCAGGCGATCCTCGATGCGGCCCTGCACCTGCTCGCCGAATCCGACGGCACCCCCGTCACCATCGACGCCATCGCCCGCACCGCCGGCGTCGGCAAGCAGACCGTCTACCGCTGGTGGCCCTCCAAGGGCGCCGTCCTGCTCGACGCCCTCACCGACCGTGCCGACCAGGACGCCCCCGGCCCCGACACCGGCACCCTGCGCACCGACCTCCGCGCCTTCATCGCCACCACCTTCGACGGCTCCCAGCGCGACACCACCGCCCCCGCCCTGCGCACCCTCGTCCGCGAAGCCGCCCGCGACCCCCACCTCGCCGACCTCATGCAGACCTTCACCGCCACCCGCCGCACCGCCCTGCGCGACCTCCTCGCCCGCGGCCGCGAACGCGGCGAACTCGCCGACGACACCGACCTCGACCTGATCGTCGACCAGGTCTACGGCGTCTTCTGGTACCGCTTCCTCCTCGGCCACGCCCCCCTCGACGCCACCGTCGCCGACCGGCTCACCAACTCCCTGGTCGCCGGGAACGGTTAGGACCCGTCCGGCGGATCCTGCCCGGCGCCCACGCCGGTTGATCATCCGATCCACCTTCGATACCGTCCCGTGGGGCCCTCCCTGCGGGACGGCACCCGTCCGGGGAGGGGAGATTCATGCAAGGGCTAGACGCAGCAAGGCCGTTCACATCCCGGCCGGCGCGACGCGCGGCCGCACTGGCTGCGGCCGCGACCGCCGCCGTCGCCCTGGTGGCCGGCTGCGCGGCCGGGGACCCGGATCCGGACCCGAGGGCGTACCCGGGCAGCCCGAAGGGGCAGACCCTCGAAAAAGTGACGAAGGCGTTCGGGCTGGACCTGCCCGCGTGCGACCTTCAGGGCGTCGGGTTCCACGGATCGGCGAAGTACCCCGGAGAGGCCCTGAACCTGAGCTTCCGGGCTCCGAAGGACTGCGTGGACCGCTTCCTCGCCGACCACTCGGTGGACCTGGCCCGCCCCGTCCACTGGAGCCCCGGACAGGGGGCCGGGACGGGCTTCGACTCCGACACCGAGACCCGGACCTTCGGCTGGTCCTTCGACAAGAACGTGACCTACGACCTCTTCGTCGACTTCACGACCTCCACCGGAAGCCGCTTCAGCGCGCTGGCCGACCCCGGACAGACCGAGCGGACGGTGTACCTGGAGGCGCGCCACCTCGGCGGTTCCTGACCCCGGAGGCCCGCGCCGCCCTCAGCCCGGCCTCAGCCCGACCGCCGAGCCCCGCCGGGCGCCACTCCGGGGCCGTGCCCGTTCAGACGTCCGCCGGCCCGCGGCGTCGGATCAACGGCAGGTAGACCTCGTCCACGATCTCGACCAGGACGTCGTCGGGCGCGGTCGGCACGCCCCGCACCACGAACTCGTTGCGCAGCAGCACCACCGCCACCGTGGCGACCCTGGGGTGGAGCGCCCCTGGGGCCGCTTCACCACGGGCGACCGCGCGCCCCAGGACGGTGAGCCAGGGGGCGGCCGCGGCCTCGCCGGACTGGTCCTGGAGCTGCGCCAGGAACTCCGCCGCACCACCGGCCGCGGCCAGGAGTTCGCGCAGGATCGCGCCGAGCGGGGAACTCCAGTGCCGGTTCGCCTGGCGGAGCAACTCCAGGGCGTCCCCGCGTAGTTCACCGGTGTCGGGGGGCACGGCGGTGGTGGCCAGCTGCTTGTAGGCGGCGATGCCGAGGGCCAGGCGGTTGGGCCAGCGGCGGTAGAGGGCGTTCTTGTTGGTGCTGGCGCGGGCGGCGACCTTGTCCATGGTCAGCCCGGCGAATCCGGACTCGGTGAGCTCCGCCACCGCCGCCTGGAGGATCGCCTCCTCCAGCGCCGCCCCGCGCCGCCGCGTCTGCCCGGCCATGGCCCTCGTCCCGTCCGATCCCGTCGCCGGTACCGCCGTCGATACCGCCTCCTGCCCCTCCCATCCTTCTTGTCTTCTCCGGCCCGCGCCAACTAGGGTACTGGTCGTACCTTATTTTCCGCTCCCCGCCCACCCCCAGGAAGGCAGGACACCGTGCGCGCCAAAGGCATCAGCTACGACACCGGATTCGTCAGGAACGGGTCGTACTCCCGCAGCCGGTTCGAGCCGAAGGAAGTCGAACGCGAACTGCGCATCATCCGCGACGACCTGCACTGCAACGCGGTCCGCATCATGGGCGGCGACCCCGACCGGATCGAACTCGCCGCCGGACTCGCCGCCGACCTCGGACTGGAGGTCTGGTACTCCCCGTACCCGCTGGAACTCACCGCCGACGAGCTGCTGGCCCTGTTCGCCGACTGCGCCGAGCGCGCGGAACGGCTGCGGCGGCGCGGGGCCGAGGTGGTGTTCGTCACCGGGGCCGAACTCAGCCTGATGAACCCGGGATTCCTGCCCGGCGACACCACGGACGACCGCATCGCCCTGCTCAGCCGACCCGAGCTCGTCCGCGAACACCTCGGACCGGTCAGCGGCCGGGTCAACGCGTTCCTCGACCGGGCCGTGGCCACCGTCCGCGAACACTTCGGCGGACGCGTCACCTACGCCGCCGTACCGCTGGAGCGCGTCGACTGGACGCCCTTCGACCTCATCTCCCTCGACCTCTACCGCTCCGCAGAGACCGTCGACCGGTTCGCCGACGGCGTCCACGAGCTGGCCGCGCAGGGAAAGCCCGTCGCCATCACCGAGTTCGGCTCCGCCGGCTACCTCGGCGCGGGCGACCGGGGCGCGCTCGGCCTGGACATCGTCGAGTACGACGCCGAGGGCCCCGTCCGACTGAAGGCCGCGCACGAGCGCGACGAGGCCGGCCAGGCCGCCTACCTGCGCGAACTGCTGGAGGCCTTCGACGCCGGCGGCATCGACGCCACCTTCGTCTTCACCTTCGCCCTGTACGACCACGTACACCGCCCCGACGCCGACCCCCGCGACGACCTCGACCTCGCCAGCTACGGCATCGTCAAGGTCTACGAGGACCGCCCCGGCACCACCTACCCCGACCTCCCCTGGGACCCCAAGGCCGCCTTCACCACCCTCGCCACCTACCACCACACCCACTGACCAGGCACCGCCCGGCACCGCCTCGGAAAAATATGCCGACCGGTCTACTGATTCACACCCTTGCGCACCAACCACCCACCACCCACCTCGCACCTCGCACCTCGCACCTCGCGCAGGAAGTCGGCCGGCCCGACTTCCTGCGCGACACCCATCCAGCACGGGACCGAATATGACGACCGGTCTACATAGTCGGGCTCGCGGCAAGCATGAGCACCCCCGCGCGCAGGAAGTCCACCTGGCCGACTTCCTGCGCAGCGCCCCCAGCCAGACTGGGCGCGCAGAATCTGGCGACCGGTCTACATAGTTGCGTGCGCGGCGAGCGGCGCCTCCGCCTTCGCCTCCGGTGCGCACAGGAAGTCGGCCTGGTCGACTTCCTGTGCGGAATCCACCGCGCGCAGCGCAGAATATGACGGTCGGTCTACATATTTGGCCGACGGCAGGCGTGAGCACCCTCCCCCACGCGCAGGAAGTCGGCCTGGTCGACTTCCTGCGCCGCCCCCCAGGCTGGCGGGCTGGGGGGCGAGGAATATGACGGTCGGTCTACATAATTCCCCGAGATGGAAACGACGGCGCGTGACGTCCGGCGCGTGACGTCCGGCGGGCGGGGGGCTAGTCGGCGAAGCGGGCTGACAGGTGGGGGAGGAGGGTGGGGAGGTCTTCGTCCTCCCAGGGCTCGCCGGTCGGGGGGCCGGAGGTGATGCCGTTGGAGGGGAGGTCGGCGCCGGTGAGTTGGCGGTAGGCATGGGTGGCCGCGTAGGCGAGGTCTTCGGCCTCCAGTTCCTCCTGGTCGGGGGTGAGGAGTTCGGCGAGGCTGTCCGGGTCGGCGAGGGCCTGTTCGAAGAGAGTGCGGCCGGCGCCTATCAGCCAGTCGCGGAAGTAGTCGAAGCCGTCGTCGCTGCAGCCGCCGTTGACGAGGTAGCCCGCGCCCCAGAGCAGCCAGGTGCAGGAGCGGGCCTTCTGCTGCGCGTAGTGCCGGTCGAAGTCCGCGATCTGATCGGGTGCCAGGCCGGCGAGGTGCTCGGTGAGCGCGTCGGCATGTTCACTCTCGTCGGCGGCGCCAGCGCGGGTGTCGTCGATGATCTGCCAGAAGGTGTCGAGGTCCATGCCCGTCACCCTGGCAGCTGGGACTGACACTCTCTCGCGCAGGCGACAGAACGGTTTCAGTGGTTTCAACGGTTTCAGCAGCTTCGGCGGTTTCAGCGGTGCGAGTTGGCACTGCCGTCCGCGTTCTCCGTGGAGAGCAGGACGACGGGCGTGCCGAAGTAGAGGATGCTCCCGCGATGGGGCCAGGTGGCCGATATCCAGCGGTCGCAAGCGGTTCGGGTCCGGATGGCGGCCCGAGCCAACCCATGCCACGTTACTCAAAGTGTTCACAAAAACACCTTGTGTTGTCCCAATGCTGCGGCGTGGCGTCTTGCGGTGACCACGCCCGACTGGAACGGAGACGGTATGGCAGGGATCAGACGCGGTCGGTCGCGCGGCAGGCTCGCCGCGGCGATCGGACTGGCGGTCATCGGCATGACGGCGGGTTGGGGAGGAGGTTCGGCACAAGCCTTCCCGACACACGCCTTCCCTGCACGGGAGACGACATCCGTCAGACCTGCCGCCGCCTCACCCGCGGACGGCGCGGACCGCACGGACCGCACGGACCGTGCGAACGGCGCGAACGGCGCGAACGGCGCGGACGGAAAGTCAGGCCCCCGCGCGCTGACCTGTCCGCCGGTCCCGGTATGGGCGAACACCGGCGGCGGCGGTGACCAGCTGTACTCGTACAGCCCGACCGGTACGCAGTTGTCCGACGTGCCGCTGGTGCGGGATTACGGGGACATCGCGTGGAGTGCGGACGGCACGACGCTGTACGGGGTGTCCTGGCACGAGAGCCCGGCGACGCTGTACACGATCAACCCGGCCACGGGTGCGGAGACGAGTTCGGTGGTGATCACCGGTCCGGCCGCGGTCGACGGATTCGACTTCAACGCGCTGAGCTCCCGGCCCGACGGCAGCCTGCTGGTCGCGTCGTTCTTCTCGAACCTGATCTGGACGCTCAACCCGACCACCGGGGTGAGCGCGCTGCTCCCCGTCGCCTACCCCGCCACGCTCGTCTCCTCGGGCGACTTCGTCACCCTGCCCGACGGTGACGTCCTCGGGGCGGCGTTCGATTCGTTCTTCCAGAACCCGACCTACTACTTCCGCATCCACCCGAACAACACGATCACCGAGATCGGCAACGTGCCGGGCTCCACGTACGGTCTGGCCCAGTCCGGCGGCCAGGTGTACGTCTTCCGCGCGAACGGCACCATCGAGACCCTGAACTCGATCCCGGCCGGTCCCTCGACCGCGGTGATCCCCACCACCGTCGTCGCCAACACGGGCCACCCCTTCTACGGCGCCTCCTCAACCCAGGACAGCGGGAACTGCAACCTTCCGGCCGGCACCTCCTACACCGTCGCGAAGTCGGTGTCGCCGACCGGCCCGGTGGACCAGGGCGACACCCTGACCTACACCGAGACCGTCACCAACACCGGTACCAACCCGGCCACCTTCGCGGGTTTCAGTGACGACCTCTCGGCCGTGCTGACGGACGGCACGCTGGTGGCCGGCTCCGTCACGGCCAGCTCCGGAACGGCCGCCGTCACGGGGAACACCCTGACCTGGTCGGGCACGCTGACGGCGCCGCCCGCCGCCGGGTCCACCGTGACCGTGAAGTACCAGGTCACGGTCAACAGCCCGGACACCGGCAACTTCGCGCTGACCAACAACGTCGCGCCGACGATCGCCGGCGGCACCTGTGCGACCGCGACGGGCTGCACCACCACCGTGCTGGTCAACGTCCCCACCCCCGAGATCGACAAGTCCGCGGCGGAGGCCTCGTTCGTCACCGGGCAGACGATCCACTACACCTACGCCGTCACCAACAACGCCTCGGTGCCGCTGACGAACATCGCGGTCACCGACACCGGCCCCGGCGCCCCGACGGTCATGTGCCCGGCGGGCCCGCTCGCGGCCGGCGCCACGGAGAAGTGCACCGCCACCTACACCGCGACGGCCGCGGACGCTGCGGCGGGCACGATCACCGACTCGGCGAACCTGACGGCCACCGTCGGCACCCAGACGGTGACCTCGACCAGCAACCAGGTCGTCGTGCCGCTGCGGGCGCTGACCATCACGAAGTCGGCCGTCCAGCCGAACTTCCAGGCCCCGGGCGAGACGCTCAACTACACGTACACCGTCACCAACACCGGCCAGATCGCACTGACCGGCGTGACGGTGACCGACCTGACGCCCGGCGTCACCGTCTCGGGCTGCGGAACCAACCAGCTCGCGCCCGGCCAGTCCACCACCTGCCAGGCCACCTACGTCACGACGGCGGCGGACGTAGCCGCCCAGAACGTGCCCGACCAGGGCCAGGTCACCGGCACCGACACGGGCGGCCAGAGCGTCACCACGACCAGCAACAAGGTGAACACCCCGCTGGTCGCGATCACCGTGGTGAAGAAGGCCGCCGAGGCGCAGTACACCGCCGCCGGGCAGACCATCCACTACACCTACACGGTCACCAACACCGGCGCCCAGCCGCTGACCAACATCGGCGTGGTGGACAACGGCCCCGGCACTCCGACCGTCACCTGCCCGCCCGGCCCGCTCGCGCCGGGCGTCTCGGAGAAGTGCACCGCGACCTACGTCACCACCGACGCCGATGTCGCCGCGGGCAAGGTCGTCGACACCGCCCAGGTGACCGGGACCGCCCCCGGAGGCCGGACCGTCACCTCGACCAGCAACAAGGTGACCGTGCCCTTCGCCGGCCTGAAGATCGTCAAGGCCGCCCAGGAGACCTCGTTCTCCGCCGTCGGCCAGGCCCTGCACTACACCTTCACCGTCACCAACACCGGTGATGTGGCGCTTAGTTCGCTCGCCGTGACGGACTCCGGTCCGGGCACCCCGGCCGTCTCCTGCCCGGTGACCACCCTGGCCCCGGGCGCGTCCACGACCTGCACCGCGACCTACTCCACCGCCGACGCCGACGTGCAGGCCGGGAGGATCACCGACACCGCGACCGTCACCGGCACCACCCCCGACGGCACCCGGGTGACGGCGACCAGCAACACCGTGACCATCGTGGCCTGCACCCCCTGCGAGGACCAGGACCACGGCGGCTGCGACGGCAGCAACTCCGGCGGCCACGGCGGCTGGGGCGACCGCCACCCCGGCCCCGGCCAGTGGGACAACCACCCCGGCGGCACCGCCCCCGGTGACACGTCGGCCGCCGAACACCCCGCCGGCACCCACCCCGCGCCCGTTCCCCCGCGCGACACCGCCGCGCAGGCACCCGCCCTGATGCTCGCGAACGCCGGATCCCCGGTGGCCATGGCCGGCCTCGGCGGCGGCGCGCTGCTGGGCCTCGGCTGGCTCATCGCCGCCTTCGCCTCGGCCCGCCTGCGCCAGGACCGCTCCGGAGAGTGACCACCCTCCACCACCCGGGCCGGCCCCGGCGACGCACGCAACGCACGCAACACATACGCCGGGCGTAGCGGCCGGGAGGGCAGAGTGCGCCACCACTGGTGGCGCACTCTGCCTGCTTTCTAGCCGAGGACGGCGTCCACGGCGGCCGCCAGCGCCTCGCGCACCGCCGCGGGGCCTCGACACTCCGCCCGTCCTCGTCGGCCACTCCGTCGGCGGCTTCATCGCCCAGCACCTCCTCGGCCAGAACCTCGCCCGGGCCGCCGTCGCGATCTGCCCCGGCCAGATCAAGGGCGTCAAGGCCGTCGGGCCGGCCCAGGCCAAGTCGGCCTTCGCGTTCCTGCGCAACCCCGGCAACACCAAGCGCGCCGTCTCGCTCAACCCCGAGCAGTTCCGCTACGCGTTCGCCAACGCCGTCCCCCAGCAGGAATCCGACGAGCTCTTCGACGAGTGGACCATCCCCAGCCCGGCCCGCCCGCTGTTCCAGCTCGCCCTGAGCAACTTCGCCCCCCACTCCCCCGCCAAGGTCGACACCGGCAACCAGGAGCGCGGGCCGCTCCTCCTCCTGTCCGGCAAGCTCGACCACACCGTGCCCGACGTGCTGACCCGCTCCACCCACAAGCAGTACCGCAAGTCCTCCGCCGTCACCGACTACCACCGCTTCGACGACCGCGGCCACTCCCTCACCGTCGACCACGGCTGGACCGAACTCGCCGACCACTCCCTCACCTGGCTCGACCAGCGCCACATCGGCTGAGCAGACGGCACCGCCCGGCCCCGGCTCCCCGGCCCGCCGCCCGAAAGGTGCGGGCGGCGGGCTCGAACGGCAGCCCACAGGTCAGCGGCGGCCGATGATCTTGGAGAACGTTGCGAGGGAGACGGTGCCCGTCTTCTTGGCCGCATCACCGACGATGCCCCAGCTGCCGATGCTCTGCCCGTAGTTGGCGGTCAGCGCGGCGCCGCTCGCGCCCTCCTTCGCCTGGGACATGTCCGAACCGGTGGACATCTCGACGACCAGCGGGACCTGGGTGGCGAGGTTGACCGAGCCCTGGAGGACCTTTCCGGCGAGCTTCCCGGCCTTCTCGGAGGCACCGACGACCTTGGCGCCCTTGGTGCCGATGTAGTTGAACACCTTGGTCGCGTCGGAGGCTCCGGAGCCGCCGGTCTCGGCGAGGAAGGTGAGCCCGGCCCTGCGGACACCGACACTGGCCTTGTAGCTGGCCTTGGCGCCGGTGCCGATCGTCTTGACGATGGCCTTGCCCGCCTTGAGGCTCTTGGCGACCGCGCCGACACCGGGCAGGGCGGCGAGCGCGTCCGCGCCCAGGCCGACGATCGTGGCCGCGTCCCAGTCGCCCTTGATCGCGGCGTCCACGGTGTGGGCGCCGAGCGCGGCGATGGCGGTGACGGCGGCGACCGGGCCCGCGATCGGCGTGAGGACCGGGATGAGGGCCAGGACGCCGGCGACGGCGGACACGATGCCGAGGATGTCCCCGAAGGTGGACCAGAAGCTGCTGCCCTGCTCCGCCGCCGCCTTGCGGGCGGCCTCCGCCTTCAGGTACTCGAACTCCTGACCCCGGGTCTGGATGACCCGGGTGAACTCCCGGTCGGTGAGCAGGCACTGCAACTGGAGTTCGGCCTGGAGGGCCAGCGCCATGTCGATCAGGTCGTACAGGCGCCCGTCCTTGATCCACTCCCGGGGGTAACCGTTGTCGGTGAGCCGGAAGTACACGCCCTCGCCGCTGTATCCGCCCATGGCCAGGGACTCGATCTCGCCAAGGTAGCGGGCGACGGTGGGGTGCTGGAAGGCGATGACGCCCGCGAAGCCGGGAAAGCCGGTGTCCGCCCTGTAGGCGTTCCGCTCGCGGATGAACGCCATGGGGTCGGCGATGAACCGTTTCCGCTCCTCGCTTGTCAGGGACGACTGGTCGGGAAAGCCCGAGGGGAGTTCGGCCATCTTCTCGGACAGGAGCTTCTTGAAGTCGTGCAGCTCCTGTGCGACCTCCTGGCCGGAGGATGCGTAGGCCCTGAGCTCCCAGTCCAGGCGGCGCAGCGCGTCGATGACCTGGTCGCGCTGGAAGACGTACATGCGCAGGATCTGGTCGATCCGGTAGTGGTCCTCGGGGCGCAGCGCCGCCGGGTCCCACTTCCAGATCTTCATCGCGTCTTTGCTGTTGGTGGTGTACATGTTCAGTTCGCTCTGAACATTGAAGACGATCTTGTCCCTGCCCGCGTCGAAGCCCAGGGTCGGCAGGCCGACGCTGAGCCCGTACTCGATCTTCATGGGTGTCCCCTTTTCCCGGTCAGGCCGCGGCGGCGGTGTCGAAGGTGATCGTGCGGCAGACCTCGGCGAGGATCTCCACGCAGGAGTCCCACTCGGGGAGGTTCTCCGTGGCGATGGCGAAGTCGGCCATCGCCAGGCGGCCGGGGATCGGCACGAACACGTGCAGCTGACGGACCACGGTCGGCCCGCCGCCGTCGCCGAGCAGGTTGACCGGGCGCTCGACCTTGCGCTCCTCGGTGAGCAGCACCGCGGGGCCGGCTTCGAGCCGGACGACGCCGACCTCGGCGTCCGGGTAGATGGCGCCCATGGTGCGGGCCAGGCGGTGGACGGTCTGCTCGTTGGACAGTTCGCTGGGGCGGGCGGTGACGGTCAGGATCGCCGAGGCCAGCTTCTCCTCGGGCTTCTCCTTCGTCGGCCCGTACAGCAGCGTGCCCGCGTAGACGGCGCCGGCGGCGGACAGCAGCTCGTACATCGTCTGCTGGGTCAGGACGGCTGCCGCTATCTCCTCTTCCGACGGCTTCGGGTCGACCATGTTCAGCCGCTCGATCAGCCGGTTGGTGTTCACCTCCGCCGACACGGAGAAGTCGAGGTCGGTGAACGCCTCCGGGACTTGGAAGCTGATCGGCAGGTCGATCGTGGCGTCGGGCACAGGGACGCTCCTCACAGGCGGGACACGGATGCGGCCCACCGCACGACGCGGCAGGACCGCCCGCCATGATCGACGGCCCGTCGGGACCACCGACCCCACCGCCACCCACGGCGCGCGGCCGCTGGCGCGAACCGATCCGCCTTACGTCCCACCTGGACCGAATTGCCCACCCGAACACACGTCCCACCCGTAACCGGAACGGCCTGATCCACCGTCACCCACATGGCCTAAGAGGCCCATTGCGCGACGCGGCACCGCCGGGAACGTCCGCGAAGCGGAACGCCGCGCCGACCGGGGAGGTCGTGCGCGGCGTTCGCCGGGAGAGTCGGGAGCGTCGAGAGAGTGCGGCGGTGGGTTACGCCGCGCCGAGGCGGCTCGGGGCTCCCGGGGCGGGCTTCAGGTAGCGGATGGCGGCTGCTGTCGTCAGGGCGATCAGGGTGACGGTGAGGAGGTACTGGCAGAGCAGGCCGAGATTGCCGAGCTGGTTGTCGTACCAGGTGAAGAACGCGTTGCCGGCGAGGCCGAGACTGAGGACCGGCGGGAGGACGGCCAGTGCGGTCGCGGCCGGCAGCAGCCGGCCCCAGCGGAGGGATGCGAGCGAGAGCAGGGCCAGCGGGATGCAGGCCCCCATCAACGTCAGCACGGGCTGGGGAAGTACGGGGAGGGCGCTCTCGTGAAGAAGTGCGCTGAGGCGGCCCAGGTTGGACAGCAGGAGGCTCGCGACCAGCACCAGGGCGGGCGGGACGGCGGCGCGCGGTCGGCGGGCGATCGTGCTCTCCAGCAGGTCGCCGGGGGCGGCGAAGAGCAGCAGGGACCACAACACGTTCGCGCCGGACGACATAATCAGGAGGGTGTAGTCCGGCGGAAAGCCCGGCACCACGGTCCACATCGCATGCTGCTGGACGAAGCACTGGGCGATGGCGGCCACTCCGGCCAGGGCGGCCAGGGTCCGGACGGTGGTCCACCGGCGGAACAGCAGGGCTACCACGACCAGCAACCAGAGCACCTGATTGACATCCTCCCTGCCCTAAAGGACGGGGATTCCTAGCTCACTTCGCCTGGCCGTCAGCGACGGGCAGGGCTTACAAGATCAGCACTAGCCGGGTCGAGACCAGCCCGGACGAGCATCACCCGGGCGGAGTTCTTGTCCCTGGGAGAGGAGACTCCGCACGCGGTGCACGTATACGTTCTCTCGGAAAGCGGAAGACGGTGCTTGGCTCTCGCACCGCAGTGCGCGCAGTCCATGGTGGTGTGCGCGGGGTCGACCAGGTGCACGGACCTGCCGTGCTTGCGGCCCATCTCGATCAGGGCGCGCTTGGTCGCCCCGATCGCGGCGTCGGCGGCCTTCCCGGCCATGGTGGTCCTGGCGAGGAACTTCGGCCGGAAGTCCTCGACGGCTATCGCGTCGTGGTCGCGGACGACCTGCTTGGCCCACTTGCGGCCGGTGTCCTGCCGCTGCCGGGCCACCTTCCTGGAGACCTTCGCGGCCTGCCGCCGGGCCTCGCGGTAGCCCTTCGTCTGCGCCTTCCCCTTCGGGGCCCGGCGGCGCGCCATCTGCCGCTGGTACTTCGCCAGACGCTGGGCGGCCGTCCTGCCGTGCTCCGCGTGCGGGAGGTCATGCGCGTCGGACGTGGTGGTGGCGGTCTCCCTCACGCCCCAGTCGATCCCGATGACCGCACCGGTCTGCGGCAGCGGCCGGACCTCGGCGGCCACGACGAACGAGGCGTACCAGTGCCCGACCGCGTCCTGGTACACGCGCACACTCGACGGGACACACGGCAGGTCACGCGACCACACCACCGTCAGCACGATGCCGCCCGCGAGGTGCAGCCGGCCCTCCTTGAGCCGGAACCCGCGCTGCGTGTAGTTCAGCGACGGCCGGGAGTCCTTGAGTCTCTTGTGCCGGGGCATCCCGGCGCGCTGCTTGACCGGCAGCTTCGCCTTGACGTCCTTGAGCGCCTTGGCGCGGGACCTGGCGAAGTCGCGGATGGTCTGCTGCTGCGGAACGGACGCGCCCTCGCGCAGCCAGCTCATCGACTGCCGCGCCCCGGTCAGCATCCTGTCGAGCTGTGCGGGGCCGCACGTGGTCTTCTCCGCGGCGGTCGCCTTGTTGTGCTTGTGGACCTTGCGGGACATCGCCACGGATTCGTTCCACACCCAGCGGCACTTCCCCCACTCCGCTTCGAGCAGTGCGAGGGCGGTGGCCGACACACGGAGCCGGTAGGCGTACCGGGCGTACCCGGCCTCACCGGCCGTCGCTGTCGTCATCATGAGCCGCAACCTAACAGCCCCCACCGACAACAGCAGAAAGCGCAGGTCAGAACAGATGTGCAGAGAACTCCGCCGCTTCACGGCTCCGGGCCGAGGACCCATTCCTCCCCGGCCTGAAGGCCGGAGCCTCCTGGGAGAAATCAGGTGACGGTCTGGGCGATCAGCGGGGAGTGCCAGTCGACGAAAGCGGTTCCGGGGTGCTGCAACGCGTAGGAGTGGTTGGCCGTGGCCTGCCGCCACTTCTCCGGGAGGAACACGAGGGCGGTCAGCTGCTGACCGAGCGCCATGGCGGCGGCCAGCGGGGCGGTGGTGGCGAGCAGGCGTCCGGCGGTGCTGCTCGCGGTGATGCCGGTGCGCACCCGCAGGCCGTACGCGGCGACGCCGACGGTCTCGCGGATGACGGCCTGTCGGCCGGCGCCTGCGGTGGAGTCGGCGTGGACCGCGGTGATCTCCTCGCCGCGCTCGGCCCGGTAGGCGGCGGGGTAGGCCCGCAGGACCAGTCGCAGTCCTCGCAAGGCGGTGCCGGTGGTGGCGGTGGTGGCGGTGGCGGCGGTGTTCACGCGAGGGCCCCCCTGGCCGTCGGACGGGTGGTGCGCAGACGCCGGTCGGCCTCGGCCACTACCGCGCGCAGCCGGTCGGCCTCGGCGGCGAGGGTGTCCCGCCCTGCGTCGGCGAGTGCGTACGTCCGGCGGGCGCGGCCGTCGATCACCTCGTCGCGCTCGACCTCGATCAGCCCCTGCTGGAGCAGGCGGTCCAACGCGCTGTAGAGCGTGCTGGTGCGCATTTTGACCCGGCCGTCCGAGAGCGCGGCAACCTCTTGGATCAGGGCGTAGCCGTGCCGAGGCGCGTCGGCCAGTGCGGTGAGCAGAAGCAATGTGGGCTCCTGCATGGAGCGTAATGTCATGCGGATACATATACCGTTCATAGGCATATACCGTCTATGGGCCCATGCATCTGGCGCGGGCGGATGCCAGAGCAACCGTTCGGCTCCGGAAGCCGTCATTTCACGGATGTCGGGGCACGACCGCCTCGCCTCAAGGACCCCGGGAGCTGGTCTCGTTGCAGCGGAAGAAGCCGTACTGGCAGCCGTACTGGTGGCGGCTGATGTTCCGTTCGGACACCACGCCGGAGTGGGAGCCGATGGATCGCGGACCGCTCTCCCAGGTCTCGAACCACGCGCTGACGACGATGTCGATCGAGGCCTGGGCCGACGCCTTCCTGGAGGAGGCGCTCTACGAACTCGAAGACCTGCGCGGCGACCTGCGCGTCGAGTGCTACGAGGAGCCCGTCCTCACGGACGGCACTCCGCCGGTGTATTCGCGCCAGGGGCGGCTGCCGGGGAGGTGAGTCCGGGACGGGTTCGGCGCGGGAAGTCGGTGGGGCCGACTTCCCATGCCGCAGTCAGCGAACAGGGGTTGGGGTTGAGGTCGGACTCGGGTGGGGGTGATGGACGGGCGGGTGCTGGGCGGTGAGGGGGTAGATCCAGGCGAGGAGTGCGAGGAGGAGGGCGAACGGGAGGAGGGTGTAGGCGGTCGCGGCGCCCGGGGTCACGTCAGGACGCATCGAGGGCGATGGGGAGGTCGAGCTCGGCCCAGACGGTCTTGGCGTTGGGGTGGCGGGGGATGGCGCCCCAGCGGTCGGCGAGGGCGTCGATGAGTGTGAGGCCGCGCCCGGACTGGGAGTTGGGGGCGAGGACGGCGGGCAGGGCGGGGAAGCGGTCGCCCCGGCAGTCCGAGATCTCGATGCGCAGGGTAGTGCCCCGGCGCACGGTGGTGGTGAGACAGAGGTGAAGCTCGAAGCCGCGCCCCGGAACGCGGCCATGGGTAGTCGCGTTAGCGGCGAGCTCCGCGACGATCAGGAGAGCCGAGTAGTACGGCTCGGTGTGGGACAAGTTCAGCCCCCAGGTGGTCAGTTGACGCCTGGCGATGCGCCGGCAGATGGCGGCGCCCTTGGGGGTGGCGGCAAGGGTGATGGTGTGACGGCGGGGGCTGTCGAGCGGGATGTCGGTCGTCATGGAAAAAATCGTGGCGCCCCGGACGTACGCTGACCACGGATTCGGCGAGCACTGAGAGTGCCTGTGCGGATGCGGAGGGTTGGCCTGTCGGCCGGCCCAGATCAATCGGTCGAAAGGGTGGGTGATTGTCGTGGGTGGCGTCGAGCGCACGGTCTTCGATGACGGCGAGACGGCGGAGAACTCCGACGGGGTCGCGGAGTTCTATGCGGCGGTGGGCAAGTTGATCAGGCTCTTCCGGGAGCGGGCCGGGCTGACCCAGCGCGAGCTGGCCGAAAAGCTCGGGTACAGCGAGGACCAGCTGGGAGCGGTCGAGCGCGGCAAGCGGACGCCGAGAATCGAGATCCTGACGAGGGCGGAGGAAATCCTCAACGCAGGTGGCGCGTTGAGGATCGTCGCCGACGACGTGATGAAGGCGAAGATCCGGATCAGCACGCGGCACCCTGCGTTCTCCAAAGCCTTCACGTACGAGGAGGGGCGGGCCATCGAGATCAACAGCTACAGCCTGTTCGCGATCCCTGGCCTCCTTCAGACCGAGGCCCACGCCAGGGCGCTCTACGAGATGCGCCGACCGTGGCTCTCGGTGGAGCAGATCGACCAGTGGGTGGCCGCCAGGTTGGCGCGCCAGGAGATCCTGACCAAGTGGCCCTTGCCGGTCATGAGCTGGGTGCTGGACGAGAGCCTGCTGAGGCGCCCCCTCGGCGGCTGGGACACCCACCAGGAGCAGCTGCGCCACCTGCTCAAGGTGGCCGAGATCCGCGGCCTCGAACTCCAGGTCATGCCCCTCGACAGGGTTCAGAACGCGGGCATGGGAGGGCCGTTCACGCTGCTCACCCCGCCCGGGCGCCCTCAGATCGCGTACGTGGAGATCCAGCACGTCAATAGGCTGATCACGGACCCGGAGGAAGTCCGTAAGATGGCCGCACGGTACGGCACCCTCAGGGCGCAGGCGCTCGACATGAGGGAGTCCTTGGCCTTGATCGAGATGATCCTGGGAGAGCGGTGAGCATGGCCGAGCTGGCGTGGTTCAAGAGCAGCTACAGCACCAACGAGGGCGCCGAGTGCGTAGAGGTCGCCGAGACCCCTGGCGTCGTCCACGTGCGTGACTCGAAGGACAAGAGCGGTCCGCAGCTGGCGTTCGAGCCGGCCTCGTGGAAGGCGTTCGTCGGCTTCGCCGCGACCGCCGAGGTCTGAGCAGTCCCCCAACAGCCCACCGCTAGGCAGCGGTGGGCTGTTGGCGTACCGTCAGAAGGCATGGGACTCGCCTGGTTCAAGAGCAGCCGTAGCGGTAACGAAGGCGCCAACTGCGTCGAGGTCGCGTGGCGCAAGAGCAGCTACAGCAGCAACGAGGGCGCCGCCTGCGTCGAGGTCGCCGAGACGACCGCCGCCGTCCACGTCCGTGACTCCAAGGACAAGGACGGCCCCCAACTCACCTTCTCCCCCGCCGCCTGGCAGGCCTTCGTCGACTTCGCCCCGACGGCCGCCTGAGAGCCGCCAGGGCGCACCGCTCGGGCCCGGCGGACCCGCCGCCGACCGGGCCGACGAACAGGAGAGGCCGCGCGGGAGGACGTCCGCGGCCTCGTAGGCCCGGAACGAGTCGGCGTCATCCAGTAGGCCCGGAAGCAGTGGCAGCACCCTCCTGTGCATCGCCCTCAATTGCCCGGAGTGCGGCGACCGCAGCGGGCGCCACATTGGAGTTCACGGCCGCGCCGAGTGCGGCCAGCTCACGGATCACCGGCAGTGCGGGTGCCGCCGCCGGGCCGAACTGCCGCAACGCCGCCAGTGCCGAGCAGACGATCCCCCACTTCTCCGCCCGCACTGCCCGATCGAGTACCTCCTCGACCGCCCCGAGCGCTGCCGTGCCCCCGAGGTGCCCCAGCGCCTGCAGCGTCGAGTTCACCTCCGTTTCGATCCACTGCTGGTCCAGGTCGAAGCCGAGCAGCCGCTCGACCAGACTGGGCACCAACTGCCCTGCCGCACCCGGAAGCCACTTCGCAGCCTGGACCGCCCGCCAGGCGTCGACCCCGCCGTCCAGCGCCACCAGCAGACTCGGCAGCGCCCGCTCGTCACCAAGACGTGCCAACGCGAGGACGGCCTCCTGATGGGCCCGGCGCAGATGGCGCTGCGGGGAGGCCCACGCCTGTGGTCCGTACTGCGCGTGCTGGGCGGCGACGAAGGCGACCAGTACCGGGCGGGCCGGCTCGGGGACCGGATGGCAGGTGCCGAGGGCGGAGGCGGCCTCGGCGACGACCTCGGGGTACGGGTCCGCGAGTTGGGCGCCGATCAGCGCGACGAGCGGGCTATGGTCACCGCTCCGGGACTTGATGATCTCCGAGCCCATCCGCAGGGCGTCCAGCCGGGTACCGGGATCGGCGCTGCGCAACTGTTCCGCCAGCAGCATCGTGCGCTCGGGCACCCGCGCGCCCAGAACCTCGTGGAAGGTGCGCAGCAGCCCGGTGACCGGTGAGTGGACCGTTGCGTGCCGGTCGAGGTCCTCGAACGCGGCGATGACCTCGACCGGTGCGCTGCCCGGCTCGATCGTGGGTGCCGGTGTCGCCGGGGTGGGGGTGAGCCACCAGTCGCCGGTCGGGGCCGTCTGTTCACGCAGCAGGGCGATCGCGGTGCGGGTCGCCTCCTGGGCGTGGAAGTCCGGTGTGCACCGGGCGTGCTGGATCAGGGCTGCCAGCCGGGTGGTCGGATCGAGCGCGGTGTCGTCGGCGAGGGAGGTGAGCCAGGCCGATGCGGACGCCAGCATGTCCGGCCGGGGCAGAGCCAGCTCGGCCATCGCCTCGACCAGCAGCAGCCGTTCGACCACCCCCGGTGCTGCGGGAAGCCGTTCCCGCAGCACCGCGGCAGCGCGTTCCGCATCGTCGACCAACAGCCCGAGCGCGGGTATCGCCGCCTGCCGCACCAGCCGGTCGGAATCCGCGGCGAACCCGATGAACGCCTCGGCCTGCTCCCGCATCAGCGCCGCGGCCTTGTAGTGGCCGGAGAAGTCCCAGCTGTTCTCCTCGGTCGCGCCGTACGCGAGCGCCGCGCTGCCGATGCCGACCAGCAGTTCGACCACCGCCGCCCGTACGGGCGCGGCGGCGTCGCCGGCCAGCTCGAAGAGGAACGGCACGCTTGCGGCCGTGCACTGGTAGACATCGCCCTGATGGTGGACGGCGCCGTAGAACCTGTCGAGCGCGTTCCTGCGCTCCTCCTCGTCGGAGGAGGCGAGCGCGTGCAGCAGCCCGGGCACCTCCTCCGCGGTGCCGTAGGCGTGATGCATCTGCGACCAGTCGATGTCGTGGAGTCCGTCGAACATGACGAACATTCTGCCCGTCGCCACTGACCTCTGGGGGGCGGGGCAGGGGGCGGGACCTGACCTCTGAAGACGGTCTCTAGCCGGCGGCGCCGTCCTTCGAGATGACGGCCCCGGGCCTGCTGCGTCCGCGCGCTCAACCGCTGGGCGAAGCTCCGCAGGGAGTCGGCGTTCCTCGCGCCTTGATGCGGGCGAGCCGCCTCCGTGGCGCCGGGGCCCTTTCTGCCGTCCGTGCCGGTCAGGGGCGGGTGAAGGCCACCTCGGGGAAGTCCCGGCTGGGGCCGTTGAGCAACGGCTCGCAGGTTCCCTTGAGTTGGCGTTCGAAGAAGGCGCCGACATAGCTGGTGGTGATCGCGATCGACCGGGGAGCGTTCGGGATGGGCAGCACGCCGCTCTCGTTGACCAGGTAGTCCAGGTCGGTGAAGGTGTAGTGGTCGGCGCCGGCGACGGTGAGCCACCGCTTCCATCCGTCCAGGTTCGGCCAACTGCTGGTCCAGGACGGCACGATGTCCGGGCCGCTCGGGTCCGCGGCCGCGATCAGCAGGACCGGGCGGCCGCCGATGCCGGTCGCGGGAACCGGTGGCGTGATGGCGCCGTCGAGGTCGACACCGGCCAGCACGCGTCGGTCCGCGCCCATGGCGGCCAGGGTCGCATCGCCGCCGGCGGAGTGCCCGGACGGCGCGGCGCGGCTAGCATGACCGCATGGATCGAGATCAACGCTCACTCCACGCCTCGTCGTTCGGCGCGGCGGCGGCCGCGTACGCCGAGCACCGCCCGGACTACGCGCAGGACGCGGTGCGTTGGGCGCTCGAACCCGCTCCCGGCCCACGCGTGCTCGACCTCGGCGCCGGAACCGGCAAGCTGACCGGCGTGCTGGCCGCGCTGGGTACCGAGGTCATCGCGGTCGAACCCGACCCGGCGATGCTGGCCGAGCTGCGCCGTTCGCTGCCGGAGGTCCGTGCCCTGTCAGGGAGCGCGGAGACGGTTCCGCTGCCGGACGCCTCCGTCGACGCCGTGGTCGCCGGCAACGCCATGCACTGGTTCGACATGGCCGTCGCGGGGCCCGAGATCGCCCGGGTCCTCGCCCCCGGCGGCGTCCTGGCCGGCCTGTGGAACGTGATGGACGACCAGGTCGCCTGGGTCGACGGGCTCGCACAGGTCAGCGGGGGCGAGGCCATCGGCCCGCGTGACACGCCCGCCGGCTGGCGCGCCGAGACGACCGGCATGCACCTTCCGAAGACCGGCGCGGCCGCCCGGTTCGGCTCGCCGGAGCAGGAGCAGTTCCCGCACGGGCAACTGCGCACCGCCGACGCCCTCGTCGCGACCCTCGCGACCCGCGCGGGCATGCTCGTCATGCCGGAGCAGGAGCGGGAGGCCAGACTCGGCCGGATCCGCGCGTTCCTCGCAGACCGACCGGAGACCGCCCAAGGCGAGTTCACACTCCCGATGCTGACCGCCGTGCTGCGCGTCCGGCGACTGGATCCCGGCCCGGGGCCAGAGGCGCGGGGCTAGGACCTATTTCGAAAGTTCTGGCCGCGAACGTGTAGCAGTCATGGACACCGCGCCGTCCGGGCACCCGGCATGCTTTCGGCCCGGATCTCACCGATGGACTCCGAGGCACGCCGGAATGAGGGTTCTACGTCACCGTGAGCACAACCGGTTCAATGCCGACTGGCTCTCATCGTCCGCGGCGCGGCAGATCATCAACCGCTGGTCCGGATCTTGGAGTGGCATGAGTACTTCGAAGTTCACGGCGATCACACCTGCGTCCGGATGCCGCATCACCTTGTGTCCGCGGCCGTTGACCTTCACGTCTCCCTCGGCCCACAATCGCGCGAATTCCTCGTTACGGGTGGTGCATTCGGTGATGAGGTCGGTCAACGCCCGGTCCTCCGGGTGCGCGGCCCACGCTGCGCGCAGGTGGGCGATTCCCTCCCGCACGACGCGCTCGCGGTCGACATAGAACTCGCGTATTTCCGGGTGTACCAGGCACAGCCACATGGCATTGCGTTGCGACGGCGGCAGGGTGTCGAAATCCAGCAGCAGCCTCGCCATTTCGCCGTTCCAGGCCAGGATGTCGTAGCGGTGGTTCATCAGCACGGCCGGCAGCGGCGACAGGTCGGCGACCAGCCGGGCCAGCGGGGGTGCTGCGGTGGTGGCGGGCTTGTCGGCGTTGCGGGGGCGCTGCTGGGCCAGGTTGAAGAGGTAGGCGCGTTCGTCGGGGGCCAGGCGCAGCGCCCGGGCCAACGCCTCCACCACGTTCGCCGAGGGCCGCAGTCCCCGGGCCTGTTCCAGCCGCGCGATGTAGTCGATGCTGACCCCGGCCAGTTCGGCGACCTCTTCACGACGCAGCCCCGGGGTCCGCCGGGCCTGCTGACGCGACGGCAGGCCGAAGTCCTTCGGGTCGAGGCGCTCGCGCCGGGTCCGCAGGAACGCGGCCAACTCCTTTGCCGTGTCCACGGTGCGGGTCATCATGTTCGATCCAACAGCCAGGGTAGGACTGGTGTTCCCAGGAACTTCTTTCCCTTATCCCCGACTCGCGGCGGTCACAGACTTGTTCTCGACAACGGATGACAAGCACAGGAGGACACGATGTCGCTCACCCTCGACACCTACCGGCTGCTGGGCCGCTCCGGGCTGCGGGTCTCACCGCTGGCGCTGGGCGCGGCGACCTTCGGCACCGAGTGGGGCTGGGGTGCCGAGCAGGACGAGGCGCGTAAGCTGTTCGACCTCTACGTCGAGCGCGGCGGCAACTTCGTCGACACCGCCAACACCTACACCAATGGCAGCTCCGAGCGCCTGCTGGGTGAATTCACCCGCGACAACCGCGAAAGCCTGGTGCTGGCAACGAAATACACCACGCTGCGCCGGCCCGGCGACCCGAATTCCGGGGGCCCTCACCGCAAGAGCCTGTTCGCGTCGGTGGAAGCCAGTCTGCGACAGCTGAATACGGACTACATCGATCTGCTCTACCTGCACGTGTGGGATTTCACGACACCGGTCGAGGAGATCCTGCGTGGCATGGACGATCTGGTCCGGCAGGGCAAGGTCTTGTACGTGGCGATCTCCAACGCCCCGGCCTGGCAGGTGTCGCGCATGCAGGCGATCGCCGACCTGCGCGGCTGGTCGCCGCTGGTCGCCCTGCAGATCGAATACAACCTGATCGAGCGTACCGGGGAACGTGACCTGATCCCGATGGCACGCGAGATGGGGTTGGGCGTGGTGCCGTACTCACCACTTGCCGGCGGGGTGCTCACCGGCAAGTACAGCCGCGACGACCTGACCACGACGAACACCGCGGTCGACGACGGCACCCGTAAAAATTTCAATATCGCCAACGGCGGGCTCACCGAACACAACCTGGACATCGCTGATGTCGTGAAGGAGGTCGCCGCGGAGCTGGGCCGCACAACCGCCCAGGTCGGGCTGGCCTGGACCCTGCAGAACCCGGATGTGACGGCATCGCTCATCGGCGCCCGCACTCTCGCGCAGCTGGAGGACAATCTGGGTGCCCTGGAGGTCGACTTCACGGCCTCCCAACTGGCCCGCCTCGACGAGGCCAGCGCGATCGAACTCGGCTTCCCGCACGACCTGCTCGCCAGCGACAGGATGCGCACGGTGACCCACGGCGACCTGAAGGTCGAAACCCGCCGCTGATACCCGATCGAGCCCCGAGGGCAGCACCACCGCTGCCCTCGGGGTGATCGCGGCGGCTGCTCGGACGTCCGTGGGCAGGGCTTCGCCGGCGAGGCTAGAGGCCCGACTCCCAGAGCGCGCGCCGCACCGTGTGCAGGGCGGTGGCGGACTGCTCCCAGCCGTGCCACCAGAACAGGCCGCCGCCGTGGCTCGCCTCTGCGGCGAGCGCCGTCAGGTGCGCCCACGGCCCGGCCGGGAGGCCGAACTGCGGGCGGGCGGCCAGGCGTTCGGCCTGTTCGGCGGCGACCGGCACCATGCCGACCACCGGCAGCCGTGGGCCGCCGGGCGCGCGGCCGGGGGCGGTGCCGGTGCCGGTGGTCGGCATGGTGCCGGTGCCGGTGCCGGTGCCGGTGAGCATCGGGTGCAGGGTGATCGGGTCCAGCAGCAGGGTCAGTTCGGCGGACGGCAGCGGCGCGGGGCCGTCGCGCCAGGTGAGGCGCTTGCCGGTGAACTCCGCATGGAGGAGAGGCTGTTCGTCGAGGGTGATGCCGTCCTCGGCCACCCTCAGCTCCGCGCCGCGGCCGCCCGGCAGCTGCACCCGGTAGCAGCCGTACAGATACGGCGGCACGGTCGATGCCGCCACGGCCTGGACGTAGGGGACGGCGACGCCGTCCACCTCGAAGCCCGCCGGGCCGACCACGACGGCGGCCGCCGTGGGCACGCCGTCGACCGTGACGCGGACCCGCAGCGCCGGGCCGTCCTCGCCCGGCCCGACGGAGACGACCAGTTCGCGCCCGGCCTCGTCCGCCGCCCGGTAGTCGCCGACCAGGTCGGCGAGCGGCGGCACGTCCGGCAGGGCGTACTCGGCGAGTTGCACCGAGAACTCCGCCGCCGCCACCCGCCCGGCGGGCCACACCGCGCCGACCAGCCGGCGCCGCCCGTCCCGGCCGACCTCGGTGCGCAGTTCGCCGCCGCAGTCGTTGCCGTCCTCGACCCGCCAGCGCAGCACGCCGTGGTCGTGGCGCGGGGCGGTGATCCGCCGACCGTTGACGTGGATCCGGTGCCGGGGCGGGTCGGTGGCGCGGCCCAGGACGTAGACGTCGAGGTCGCCGTCCGGCGTGCCGTACAGGCCCGTCCACGGGTACAGGGCCTCGGCGAGGACGGTGTCCAGGTCGCGCCGGATGCTGCTCCCCCCGCCCGCGAGCCCGCCGCCCCCGGGCCCGCCGTCGCGCACCGATCGGAGCAGCGCGCGCGCCTCGGACTTGCGGGTGAGCAGGGTGCGCAGCCGCCGCGCCGCCTCCGGGGTCGGCCGCCGGTAGCGGCCCTTGGCGGCGGCCTGCATGGCCGCGTCCTCACGGCGGGCCAGCAGGGCGCGTTCGGCGTCGGCGAGGTCCGGCGGCGCCCAGGACGCCACCGCCGCCTCGGGCTCCCGGACGAAGCGTTCGCGCAGGGCGCCGTCCTCCCCCAGGGCGAGGACGAAGCGGGCGGCGGGCGTGTCCTCCTGCCAGTGGTAGCCGCCGGGGACGTGGAAGTCCGTGAAGCCGTCGAGGGCGGCGAGTTCGCGCGGCCCGTACTCGTCGATGTTCCGGACCGGGCCGGTGGGCGGCCGCACGGTCTGGCCGGGTCGGATCAGGCCCAGCCGTTCGAGCATCCGCGGATCGGCCGGGGCGGCGACGGCCGGGGGGAGGTACCAGGTGGAGGCGCTGGTGACGGTCCGCTGCACGGCCCGGTCCCGGAGCCCGGCGACGGTGTGCCGGTCGGTGACGGGGGCGGTGCCCCGGTAGCGGGCGCCGATGTAGTTGACCACGGGGTGGTCCGGGCCGTAGACCTCCTCCAGCCGGTCGACCAGGACGGGCAGCCGGTGGTTGAAGAACCCGGTGCGCTGGTAGCCGAGTTCGCCGACCAGCCCGACCTGCCAGAGCACCAGGTGCAGGCCCGGGTCGATCCGCCGGCCGCGGATCAGCAGGTCCGAGGCCTCGAAGGTCTGCATGCCGGGGCTGCTCGGGTCCACGCCGAGGTCGGCGCACAGGACGTCCAGCGCGCTGATCCCCGGACGCATCACGGCCGCGTGACCCTCGCGGCGGGCGATCCGGACGGCGCGGTGGCTGGAGAGGACGAACACGCCCGGGTGGCCGTAGAAGACCGCCGCCACCCGCCGCCCGGCCCGGACGAAGTGCAGGATCGCCTCGGACATCTGCACGTACGTCAGATAGCGGTCCTTGGCGTCGTCGTAGAGGACGCCGAGGTCGTAGGAGTCGGGCCGCCAGGCCTTGATCCGCACCACCGTCACCGGGTCGGCGACGCAGTGGAAGACGTGGTCCGCCTCGCGGAGCAGCCGCTCGTCGGCGCGGGTGAACCCGGCCGCCTCGATGCCGGAGCCGAGCACGGTCAACTCACCCTTGGGCATGGCCGGTTCGGCCGTCTCGCCGTCCCGCTCGGGGCGACGCGGCCCGGGGGCGGCGGCAATGGCCCGGGCCAGCTCCGCCCAGCGGTCCTCGTGCTCGCGGCGGGTCGGGAAGCGGTCGAAGGGGCGGCCGTACGGGCGGTTCGGGTCCATCGGACGGCGTCAGTCGGTGTCGGCGGCGTCAGGCGACATCGACGGCGAAGTCCAGCTGGACGACCTGCGGCGGCGGGTCCATCAGGCCCGGGGCGTCCACCTCGAAGTCCATCTGGGTGATCTGCGGCGTGGGCTCCGTCAGGATCGGGCTGGCCAGGTCGAAGTCCGTCCGGCCGACCTGGCGGAAGGGCCGGTCCGCGGCGGTGTCGGCGTCCAGCGCGAGATCGGCGTCCACGTCGATGTCGACGACGTCGAAGCCGAAGGCCAGGCTGCTTGCGGTCACGGTAGGCACTCGACAGTCACTCGTCCCTTCGGAGCCACGGGCGTTCGCGTGTTCATGCTACTGAACACCAGTTCGCGCCGACAGCCCCGCGGGTGCGGCTGCGGCCGGTCGGGATGGGGGCCGCAGAGGAACGCGGCCATCTCACCCGACACGTCGACGCCGAATGCCGACAGTCCCCAGCTGTCCGGGTGCGCCGCCCCCCTCGGACCGGCCCGCACCCGACGTCCTGGTCAGGCACGGTCAGCGGGCCGACGCCCGGGCGGCGCGGGCGGCGCGCTGGGCCCGCCGGGCCCGCTGGGCGAAGACGTCCTCCCGGCGGTCGGCGGTCTGGCGCAGGACGCGCTTGCGGTCCCGGCCGGACAGCCGGTCGATGTACAGCTGCCCGTTCAGGTGGTCGGTCTCGTGCTGGAGGCAGCGGGCGAAGTAGCCGGCCCCCTCGATGGTGACGGCGGCGCCGTACTGGTCGAAGCCGTGCACCACCACCTCGGCCGGGCGGGCGAGTTCGGTGCTGGCGCCGGGGACGGAGAGGCAGCCTTCGGTGTCCTCGATCAGCCGGCGGCCGGGCTCGCGGGGCTCGACGACCGGGTTGAGCACGTGGCCGACATGCCGGACGCCCTGGTCGTCGCGGCAGTCGTAGACGAAGAGGCTCAGGTCCACGTCCACCTGGTTGGCCGCGAGCCCGCAGCCGTCGGCGACCTGCATGGTGGCGAACATGTCCTCGATGAGACGGGCCAGCCGCTCGCTGCCGTAGTCCTCCCCGGTCGCCGGGCGGCAGGTGCGGCGGAGGATGTCCTCCCCCACCTCGGTGATCCGCAGGACGGTCGGGCGTTCACGCGGTTCGGACATCGGCGCTCCCTCGTCGACACCGTCGACACGACGGCAAGGATGACGGCTTGTCATCGACTTTGCAAAGTAGCAGACTTTGCAAAGTGACCGAAGATGCCAAAGCCGCCGAGGAAGCCAAAGGCCTCACCGCGCCCGCCACCGGCCCCCTCCCCCAGCACCCCGTACGCACCGCGATCCTCGGCCTCCTCGCCGAGAAGGCCGCCCTCACCTCCACCGAGGCCGCCGCCGCCACCGGGTACAGCTCCGGCCTGTGCTCCTTCCACCTACGGCAGCTGGCCCGCCACGGCCTCATCGAGGAGGCCCCCGCCACCGACGGCCGCGCCCGCCCCTGGCGGCTCCCGCAGCAGCCGCACCAGCCCCACCAGACCGCCGCAGTCGACGAGTTCGGGGAACTCGCGCGCGGCCTGGAGGACGAGAGCTACCGGCGCTGGCTCGCCCACCGCGATACGGCGCCGGCCGACTGGCGGCAGGACGAGGCGTTCAGCGCCGTCCTCTACCTGACCCCCGCCGAACTGGCCGCCGTCGGCGAGGCCGTGCGCCAGGTGCTGGCCCGCTACCGCGACCGCGAGGCCGACCCGGCCGACCGTCCTGCCGGCGCCCGCCCGGTCGCCGCCGTGGCCCGCCTCTTCCCGCTCCTCCCGGACGAGCACTGACGGGCACTGGCGGGCACTGGCGGGCACTGGCGGGCACGGAGGAGCGCCAGAGTCCGCCGCCCGGCGCTTCGCGGTGATCCTCCTCCGCTCCCGAACCCAAGCAATGGTCAAGACCAAATGGTCGAGACCAATTTGGCGCCGCGTCAGAGACGGCACGCGGGCGGTGTCCAGGCGGGGGAGATAAACCCGCTGGCGCACCCGGCCCGCCGACCCGCAAGCTGGCCTGATGCGCGTCAACAGCCCCCTCTGCACCCGCCAGTCCCTCGCCGCCGACCTGCGTGCCGCCGGGGTCGAACCCGGCGGCACGCTGCTCGTGCACTCCTCGCTGCGCTCCCTCGGCTGGGTCTCCGGCGGGCCGGTCACCGTCGTCCAGGCCCTGCTCGACGCCCTCGGGCCGACCGGCACCCTCGCCGTCCCCACCCACACCGGGGACAACTCCGACCCCGCCGGCTGGTCCAACCCGCCGGTCCCGGAGGCCTGGTGGCCCGACATCCGAGCGTCCTGGCCCGCGTACGACCCGCACGTGAGCCCCACCCTGGGGATGGGCGCCATCCCCGAGACCGTCCGGATCTGGCCCGGCGCCCGGCGCAGCGCCCACCCGCAGACCTCCTTCGCCGCCCTCGGCCCGGGCGCCGCCGAGACCACCGACGGACACGCCCTCGACTGCCTGCTCGGCGAGTCCAGCCCGCTCGCCCGGCTGGAGGACCGCGACGCCCAGGTCCTGCTGCTGGGCGCCGACTTCGGCTCCTGCACCTGCTTCCACCTCGCCGAGTACCGCGTCCCGGGCCCGAGCGAGGACGTCTCCTTCGCCACCCTCACCCCCGAGGGCCGGCAATGGCTCACCGTCCGCGACCGGGCCATCAGCGCCGACGACTTCGCCGAACTCGGCACCGCCTTCGAGGCCGACCACCCGAAGGCCGTCCGCCACGCCACGGTCGGCGCCGCCACCACCCGCCTCTTCCGCCTCCGCGACGCCGTCGCCTACGCGCAGCACTGGCTGCCCGAGCACCGGGCGTAGGACAGGACGTGTCCGACGTCAGGTCCGGGGCGTCTTCTCCCCGTGGACGGCGGTGTACTCGGCCGCCAGCCACGGCCCGAGGTCCTCGGTGAGCACCTTGAGGACGGTCGGGTCCGCCGTCGGCGTACGGGCCACGGTCGCCGCCAGACGCATCTGCTCGGCGCGCTCCGGGTAGTAGCGGGCGAACGCCCCGGCGGACTCGGTGAGATCGCTGGTCCAGCCACCCCACCGCGGCATCACCAGGGTGAAGCCCGTCCGCACGATCCGGCGGGCGACCGCGCGACTGAGCGCCCGGCGCTCGGCGGGCGTACCGGCCGAGCCCGCCCGCTCGCGCCAGCGCGGGAGGGCCAGGGCGAGATCGCCGTTGGTCTCGCGGGCGAGCGTGGAGGTGGGGCGGTAGCGCGGCAGTCCGGCGGCGAGGTCGTCACCGAGCAAAGGCGTGCACAGGCAGGCCACGAACCAGCCCAGATCGTGACGTTCGAGCTCGCTCAGCAGCGTGTCCGCGCTGAACAGGAGGATTCCGACACCGTTGACCTGCGGGAAGGAAGCATCGAGCCGGGATTCGAGCGCATCGGCGTCAGCCCGGTCGGCGGCGGAGGGCTCCTGCCTCAGGGCGAGCAGGAGATCGAGATCGGAGACCTCGGGGATCGCGGTGCCGCGCGGGATGCTGCCGTAGAGGTAGGCGCTGTGCAGCCGGGGGAGGTCGAAGACCTCGGCGATCAGCGTCCGGGCGGCGGCGACCACGGGTGCGAACGCCTCGGGCACCCGGCCCAACGAGCCCTCCCGTGCGATGAAGCCGTCGTCGTCCAGTCCCGCGGTAGTCATGGGCGTACTCTGCCGGTTCGCGCACCCCCGAGCGAGCCGATTTCGGACGCCGGGCGTGGCCGATCGTCAACTCCCCGGCGATTCCCGGGCATCATTCCAGGCACGGACGCGCGGGGAACGGCGTTGAACCCGGGAAGCACCTCGCGCCACCGTCGCCGCACTCCGACGAGCACGCTCCCCGGAACGACGAGCCGCAGGATGGGGAGCAGGGCCGCGCGCGGGCCCACGGAGGGGCGGCGCCCGTATGCGGCCTGCCCTCCGGAGGATGATCCCCATGCAGCCCGACCCTCAGCCCACCCCTCAGCCCGCCCCGCAGGCCGTCAAGATCGGCCTCGGTCTGCCCCTCCAGGACCCCGTCCTGCTGTTCGAGTGGGCCCGACGGGCCGACGCCGGCCCGTTCAGCACGCTCGGCCTGGCGGACCGGGTGGTGTTCGACAACCCCGAACCGCTGGTGACGCTGGCCGCCCTGGCCGGCGCCACGTCCCGCGTCCGCCTGCAGACCGAGGTGCTGCTCGCGCCGCACCACGTCCCCGCGCTGCTCGCCAAGCAGACCGCCACCCTGGACCTGCTCTCCGGCGGGCGTTTCACGCTCGGCCTCGGCGTCGGCGGCCGGGAGGACGACTTCCTGGCCGCCGGCATCGACCCGCGCCGCCGGGGCCGGCTCCTGGACGAGCGGATGGCGGTGCTGCGCCGCCTCTGGGCCGGTGAGCCGTTCGGCGAGGGGGTCGGCCCGGTCGGGCCCGCGCCGGCGACGCCGGGCGGCCCCGAGGTGCTGTTCGGCGGCTTCGCCCCGGCCGCGCTGGACCGGGTCGGCCGGTTCGGGGACGGCTTCCTCGGCGCGGGAGTGCCGCCGGAGGCGATGGCCGGGCTGTTCCAGGACGTCGAGAGGTCCTGGCAGCGGCACGGCCGGGACGGCCGGCCCCGGCTGGTCGCCCAGGCGAACGCCGTCCTCGGCCCGGCGGAGACGGTCGAGCAGGCCCGGCGCAACATCCGCGCGTACTACGAGTCCAGCGGCCGCGCCGACCGGATGGAGGAGGGCCTGCTCACCACGCCGGAGGCGATCCGGGCCGCCGTGGCCGGTTTCACGGCCATCGGCGCGGACGAGGTGATGCTGTACTGCTGGTCCCCCGAGGTGGACCAGGTGGACCGCTTCGCCGAACTGCTGTTCCGGTAGCGGTCGGTCGCAGAGGCGGGGATCAGTTCGGGATGCTGGAGATCAGTGCGGGATGCTGGAGATCAGTGCGGGATGCCGGGGATCAGTGCGGGATGCCCGCGATCAGCTCCTGTGCGCCCTGCCGCTTGAGCGCCAGCGCCGTGGAGGTGCCGAGGTCCTCGGGGCTGAGCGCGCCGGCCCACTCGTGGGCGTCCAGCACCTGCTTGCCGTCCGGGCTGAAGACCCGGCCGCGCATCGAGAGCCGGCCGTCCGGTTCGGCCCTGGCGTAGCCGGCGATCGGGCTGTTGCAGTGGCCCTGGAGGACGTGCAGGAACATCCGCTCGGCCGCCGCCTCGCGCCAGGTGTCGCGGTGGCCGAGCGCGGCGACCGCGTCGACGGTGACGACGTCGTCCTCGCGGCACTGCAGGACGAGGATGCCGGCGCCGATCGGCGGGCACATCGCGTCGAGGTCCAGGATCTCGGTGATCCGCGCCTGCTCGCCGATCCGCTCCAGCCCGGAGGCGGCGAGCAGCAGCGCGTCGGCCTCCCCGGCGGCCAGCTTGGCCAGCCGGCTGTTGGCGTTGCCGCGGATCGGCACGCACACCAGGTGCGGGTGGGAGGCGGCGAGTTGGGCGACCCGGCGGACGGAGGAGGTGCCGATCCGGGTGCCGGGCGGCAGTTCGGCGAGGGTCAGGCCGCCGGGGTGGACGAGGGCGTCGCGGATGTCGTCGCGGCGCAGGTAGGCGGCGAAGACGGTGCCGGCGGGCAGCGGGCGGTCGGCGGGCACGTCCTTGAGGCAGTGCACGGCGACGTCGGCCTCCCCGGCGAGCAGCGCGGCGTCGACCTCCTTGGTGAACGCGCCCTTCCCGCCGAGCCGGGCGAGGTCGCCCATCCAGCGGTCGCCGGAGGTGGTGACCGGCACCACCTCGGTGCGCAGGCCCGGGTGCAGGGCGGCGAGTTCGGCGCGGACCCGCTCGACCTGGGCGAGCGCCATGGGCGAGGAGCGGGAGACGATGCGGATCAGCTCAGCGGTGGCCATGGCGCGATGATAGGCGCTCGAACGCCGGGCTCTGACCTGGCGTCAGCCATGCGGCGGAAGGCCCGCCGGACGGCACCCGGACGGCCGGGCGGCGAACCGTCCGACCATCCGTGTGCCGCCCGCGCGCCGCCCCCCGCTCACTCGTTGTGCAGCACCTCGGCGATCGGCAGCCGGGCCGCCGAGCGGGCCGGGACGAGGGCGCCGAGGACGGCGATCGCGACGCCCGCCAACGCGAGCCCGGCCAGCAGCGGGGCGCCCCAGACGTCGATCATGTGCTCCGGGAAGGCCAGGATCCTGACGTTCTCGGCGATCAGCCGGTGCACCACGATCCCGACCGGGATGCCGATGACGCCGCTGAGCGCGCCCTGCCAGGCCACCGAGGTGACCGTCATCACGACGACCTGACGGGGCGTCATGCCGATGGACTTCAGCATGCCGATGTCCCGGCGGCGCTCGCGGATGGTGAGCAGCAGGGTGTTGAAGACGCCCAGCGAGGCGACCACCGACAGCAGGACGGTGAAGGTCGTGCTGAAGGTCTGGATAGCGACGACGGGCCCCGCCGAACTCTCGACGACCACCGAGGGCGTCAGGCTCGGGTCGGCGGCCCCGACCGCCTTCTGGTACGCGGCGGCGTCGGCGCCGTCGGCGAGCCGCACGTCGTACTCGACCGTGTGCGGGTCGGGGGTGAGCGCAGCCCGGGTGGCGTCGTTGGAGGTGATCGCGTTCGCGTTGCCCTGGATCTCCTCGCCGACGATGGTGACGGCCCGCTGTCGGCCCTCCAGGGTCAGGGTGATCCGGTCGCCGAGCCTGAGCCCGCGCTGGTCGAGGAAGGCCGGCCCGGCCTGGACCTCGTCCGGCCCGGTCGCCGGGCGGCCCTTGACCACCCGCAGCCACCTGGTGCCGGCGATGTCGTCGCCGCCGTAGAAGTCCATGAAGACGGGCTGGGTGTGGCCGACCACGCCCACTCGGACCAGCCCCCGGGTGACGACCTGCGCGGCCCCGGGGGTGGCGCGCAGCATCGCCTCGGTCTGGGCCGGGGTCAGCTGCGGCTCGACCGTGTTGCCCTGGAAGTGGCCGGTCTGCACGTTGACGTGGATCTTGTCGTCGACCGGGGCCATGCTCCTGGCCAGGGTGCTGCTCAGGCCGGTGGTGACCGTCACGGTGACCACGCCGAGCACGATCGCCGCCATGGTCAGCGCCGTCCGGCCCGGGCGGGCGAAGGGCTGGCCGAGGCCGAGGCTGACGGCGCGCGGCAGCCGGGTGCCGCTCAGCCGGCGCTGGACCTTCAGCCCGCGCCCGGTGCGCGGGGCGCTGCCGGCCGAGATCGCCTGGGCGGCGGACAGCCGGTGGGCGCGCGAGGCCGGGACGAACGCGGCGGCGACGACCAGCAGCGGGACGCCGACCAGGGTGGCGGCGGGCAGCCAGCCGGCCGGCTCGATCACGGCGGTGCCGGTCGAGATGCCGCTGAAGGCGGTCTCCAGGATCGGGTACGCCCCCGCCCAGCCGGCCGCCGTCCCGAGGACCGTGCCGACGACCGCGGGCACCGAGACCATGGTCAGGTAGACCGTGACCACCTGGCGCGGGGTGAAGCCGATCGACTTCAGCACGCCGATGTGCCGGTAGCCGGAGACCACCGCGCCGCTCACCACGTTGCCGACGATCAGTGCCGCGACGACCAGGCCGAGCACGCCGAAGACCGTCATCACCGGCAGGTAGGCGTCGGCACCGGCGGAGAAGGCCTGCTTGAGCACCAGGTACGACTGCGCGCTGGCGAGCGCGTCCTTGGGCAGGCCCTCGGTGGCCGTGCCGAGGGAGGCGGTCAGCTGCTGCTCGGTGTCCGCGTCGGCGAAGCGGTAGAGCATCTGACGGCTGGTGGGGTGCAGGGCGGCCGCCTGCTCGGGGACGACCCAGCCGCCGGCGGACTGGCTCATGCTGCCGGCGAAGCCGACGATGGTGAGCTTCAGCCCGGTGGCGGTGGTGAGCGACGTGCCGAGGAGCGTCGTCGCGGCGCCGCCGCCCGGTTGCTGGATGACCACCTCGCCGGGCGCCGTGGCCCAGCGGCCGCCCAGCAGCTGCACCCGGTCCACCGGCCCGGCCGGGTCGGCCCGGCCGACCAGGGTCAGCGGGCCCGGCGGGCGGCCGACCCAGTCGGTGGGGATCTCCACCACGGCCTGGTCGAACGGCCCGGCGGCCGCCTCGACGCCCGGCCGGTGGGCGGTGGCGGCCAGCTGCTCCGCCGAGGCCCTGGCCGGGTCGAAGGCCGCGACGACGTGGGCGCCGCGCTCGGCGGCGAAGGCGTCGTCGAAGGGCGCCCGGGCGGCGCTGATCACGGCGAGGGCGAGCAGCACGGTCGTGGTGGAGCAGAAGACGACCAGGCCGATCACGAAGGTCTGCACCCGGCGGCGCTTCACGGCCGCCCGGGAGGCCCGCCACACGGCGCCGGTCATGCGGACGCCTCCAGGGCCCGCTCGCGCGCCACCTTTCCGTCCGCGACCTCGACCAGGCGGCTGGCGCAGCGGGTGGCCAGGTTGGGGTCGTGGGTGACGATCAGCAGGGTCTGGCCGATCTGGTTGAGGTCGATCAGCAGGTCCATCACCTGCTCGCCGGAGCGGCTGTCCAGTGCGCCGGTCGGCTCGTCCGCGAGCAGCAGCGCCGGGCGGTTCATCAGGGCCCGGGCCACCGCGACCCGCTGGCGCTCGCCGCCGCTGAGCGCGGCCGGGTAGGTGTCCTTGCGGTGCGCGACGCCGAGTTCGTCCAGCAGTTCCAGGGCGCGGCGGCGCGCCTGGCGGGCCGTGGTGCCGGTCAGCTGGGCGGCCAGGGCGACGTTGTCGAGGGCGGGCAGGTCGTCGATCAGGTTGAAGAACTGGAAGATCATGCCGATGTGGCGGCGGCGGAACAGGGCCAGCCCGGTCTCGTTCAGCTGCCCGAGGTCCTGGCCGTGCACCCGGACGGTGCCGGAGGTCGGCCGGTCCAGCCCGGCGACCATGTTCAGCAGGGTGGACTTGCCGCACCCGGAGGGGCCCATCACGGCGACCGCCTCGCCCGCCCGGATCCGCAGGTCGACGCCGTCGAGCGCCTTGGCGTCGCCGAACTCCTTGTGGACCCCGGACAGCTCGACGACGGCCTGTGCGTCGTCCGGCGGGGTGGTCCCGTCGTGGTCGTTGCTCATGGTGGACGACGGTAGGCGCGGGCCCCCGGGCCAGGCGTCCCACCCGGGGTGTAGCCGGGGCGGCCGTAGTACCCGGGATGTACGCGGGCGGCACCCCCGGATGATGTCGATCATGGCCTGGGCTGGGAAACTGGCGGTGTGTGGGGAACGGGGACGAACTGGGCCGCCGTAGCGGTGGCGAGTGCGGCGGTGGCGGGTACGGCGGTCGCGGCGGCCGGCTGGCTGGGCGTCGCGCTCGCCCGGGCGCGGCGGCTGCACCGGGCGGCCATCGGCGAGCGCGGCTGGCTGCTGGAACGGGAGCGGGAGAGCGCCGCCCGTACCGCCGTGGACGCCGAACGGGCACGCATCGCGGCCGAGTTGCACGACATCGTCAGCCACAACGTGAGTCTGATGGTGGTCCAGGCCGGGGCCGCGCGCGAGGTGATCGCCACCATGCCCGCGGAGGCGGCGGCGGCGATGGGCGCCGTCGAGGCCGCCGGGCGCGACGCGATGACCGAGCTGCGGCACCTGCTCGGGCTGCTCGCCCCCGCCGCCGACGGCACCGAGGAGGAGGCGGCGGACGGCTTCGCGCCGCAGCCCAGCCTGAGCCGGCTCGGGCCGCTGATCGACCGGTTCGCCTTCGCCGGGCTGCCGGTGGAGGTGCGGATCTCGGGCGAGCCGAGACCGCTGCCCGGCGGCGTCGACGTGACGGCGTACCGGATCATCCAGGAGGCGCTGACCAACGCGCTCAAACACGGGGACGGGGTGACGGCCGAGGTGACGGTGCGCTACGCGGACCACTACCTGCGGGTGGAAGTGCTCAACAGCGGGCCGAGCGTGCTGGCGGGCGCCCACGCCGCGCCCGCGCAACCCGCCGACGCCGTGCCCGCGCAACCCGCCCGGCCGGCCGACGGCGCCGGGCGCGGGCTGCTCGGCCTGCGCGAGCGCGTCGCCGTGTACGGCGGCGACCTCGACGCCCGGCGCCGGCTCGGCGGCGGCTACCGGATCCGCGCCCGCATCCCGCTGGACCGGCCGTGACCGGGGCCGAGGTGCAGCGGGGGCCGGAGCAGCAGCCGGAGCGGGAGCCGGAGCGGGAGCGCCGCCCCCGGGTGGTGATCGCCGACGACCAGGAACTCGTCCGCACCGGCTTCCGGATGATCCTCACCGCGCGCGGCATCGACGTGGTCGCCGAGGCCGCCGACGGCGCCGAGGCGGTGGCGGCCGCCGTCGCGCACCGGCCGGACGTCGCGCTGCTGGACATCCGGATGCCCGGCATGGACGGCCTGGAAGCCGCCCGCCGGATCCTCGCCCGGGCGCCCGGCTGCCGGGTGATCATGCTGACCACCTTCGACCTCGACCACTACGTCTACGCCGCCCTCGCCGCCGGGGCCAGCGGCTTCCTGCTCAAGGACGTCACCTCCGCCCATCTCGCCGCCGCCGTGCGCCTGGTGGACACCGGGGACGCCCTGCTCGCCCCCTCGATCACCCGGCGGCTGGTCGAACGCTTCGCGGCCGGCGCCCCGCGCCCCGCCCCCGGCGCCGACGGCCCGCCGCTGCACCGCAACCTCGCCCCGCTCACCCCGCGCGAGGCGGAGGTGCTGGCGCTGCTCGGACGCGGGCTGTCCAACAGCGAGTTGGCGACCGAACTGACGCTCAGCGAGTCGACGGTGAAGACGCACGTCGCCCGGATCTTCGCCAAGCTCGACCTGCGCGACCGGGCCCAGGCGGTCGTCCTCGCGTACGAGACCGGGCTGGTCTTACCAGGGGGCGGTGTCAAATGATGTTCAGTCAACTCCCTTGATTCGCATGACAATCATCTAGCTAACTCGTTAGAGGTAACTCCCGGTCCGATTCACATTTTTGCCAGTTCATGGGGGAACATCTCTCTGTCCGCGCCCGAACGAGAAATGACCGTTCGGGCGGCATTTTCAAGACATTTGGACAGGCCCGTGACTACCTCCGCCCCCGTGTGGGACTGCCCCTTCAACCACACCGACGGCCTGGAGTTCGACCCGCTCCTCAAGCGGCTGCTCACCGAGGCCCCGATCGCCAGGATCCGGCTGCCGCACGGCGAGGGCGAGGCCTGGCTCGCCACCCGCTACGAGGACGTCCGGATCGTCACCACCGACCGGCGGTTCAGCCGCGCCGCCGGCATCGGGCGCGACCTGCCCCGGATGACGCCCGCCCCGATCGCCCAGGCCGAGGCGATCAACCTGATGGACCCGCCGGGCCACAACCGGCTGCGCCGCCTCGTCGCCCAGGGCTTCACCAACCGCCAGGTCGAGCGGATGCGCCCGGCCACCCAGCGGATCGTCGACGGCTACCTCGACGAGATGGCCGAACACGGCTCCCCCGCCGACCTGGTGCACTTCCTCTCCAGCCGGCTCCCGCTCACCACCATCTGCGAACTGCTGGACATCCCCGAGCAGGACCGCGCCGAACTGCGCGGCCACGCCGTCGCCATGATGACGATGGGCCCCGGCAGCCGGGCCGGCCAGGAAGCCGCCAAGGCCGCGCTGCGCGGCTACTTCACCGAGCTGACCGCCGCCCGCCGCGCCCACCCCGGCGAGGACCTGCTCAGCGCCCTCGCCACCGCCCGCGACGGCGACGAACTGCTGGACGACCAGGAGCTGGCCGTCATGGCGATGGTCCTGCTAGTCACCGGCCACGACACCAGCACCTACCAGCTCAGCAACATCACCTACACCCTGCTCACCCACCCCGAACAGCTCGCCAAGCTGCGCGCCCAGCCCGACCTGCTGCCGCGCGGGCTGGAGGAGCTGCTGCGCTTCATCCCGTTCCGCCAGGGCGTCGGCATCGCCCGGGTCGCCACCGAGGACGTCGAGCTGGGCGGCGTGCTGATCCGGGCCGGCGAGGCCGTCCACGTCTCCTACCTCACCGCCAACCGCGACCCGGCGATGTACGAGCGCCCCGACGAACTCGACCTCGACCGCGGCGCCCCCACCCACATGGCCTTCGGCCACGGCCAGCACCACTGCCCCGGCGCGCACCTGGCCCGGATGGAGCTCCAGGTCGCCATCGGCACCCTGCTGCGGCGCTTCCCCGGCCTGCGGCTCGCCGTCCCGCCGTCCGAACTCGACTGGCACACCGGGTCGATCTGGCGCTACCCCCGCACCCTGCCGCTCGCCTGGTGACCTCCTCCCCGCGCCACCGGCTCCGCCACGGAGCACCGCGCGGCGCCCGTCCGACGCATCCGTAGGCCGCCTGCCCGGGCCGCTCACCAGCCCGCCCGGCCAGGCCACCCAGGGGAGACCCGCACCATGGCAACACTCTGCCGCCCGGCCATCGCCGTACCCGAGAACGTCATCACCCTCGACCAGACCCTCGACCTCGCCCGCAGCCTGCACGCCGGCCACCCCCAACTCGGCCTCGCCCTGCGGCTGATCGAGAACACCGGGGTGCGGACCAGGCACCTGGTCCAGCCGATCGAGCAGACCCTCACCCACCCGGGCTTCACCGCGCGCAACGAGGTCTACGAGCGGGAGGCCAAGCTCCGCGTCCCCGAGGTGGTCGAACGGGCCCTGGGGCACGCCGAGTTGGGCGCCCGGGACATCGACCTGATCATCTACGTGTCCTGCACCGGCTTCATGATGCCGTCGCTGACCGCCTGGCTGATCAACGCCCTGGGCTTCCGCTCCGACACCCGCCAGCTGCCGATCGCCCAGCTCGGCTGCGCGGCCGGCGGCGCCGCCGTCAACCGCGCGCACGACTTCTGCCGCGCCTACCCGGGCGCCAACGTGCTGATCGTGTCCTGCGAGTTCTGCTCGCTCTGCTACCAGCCGACCGACCTCGGCGTCGGCTCACTGCTCTCCAACGGCCTGTTCGGGGACGCCGTCGCCGCCGTGGTGATGCGCGGACACGGCGGCACCGGCGTGCACGTCGAGCGCAACGGCTCGCACCTCGTCCCGGACACCGAGAACTGGATCTCCTACGGGGTCAAGGACACCGGCTTCCACTTCCAGCTGGACAAGCGGGTGCCCGGCACCATGGAGATGCTCGCCCCGGCGCTGCGCGGCCTGGCCGTCGAACACGGCTGGGACGTCTCCGGGTTGGGCTTCTACATCGTGCACGCCGGCGGCCCGCGCATCCTCGACGACCTCTGCCACTTCCTGAACCTGGAGCCGGCCACCTTCCGGTACAGCCGCGCGACGCTGACCGAGCGCGGCAACATCGCCAGCGCCGTCGTCTTCGACGCGCTCGCCCGGCTGTTCGCCGACGGCGGCGTGGCCGACGGCACCACCGGCCTGATCGCCGGTTTCGGGCCCGGCATCACCGCCGAGATCTCGCTGGGGAGTTGGGTCGGCGAGCCGGTCGAGGCCGCCCGCCGACGGCCGCGGGCCATCTCCACCTCGGACATCACACTCGTCCATCCGAGCGCCCCCCGGCGTTTCCCGGCCGGCACTACGATCACCGAATGACTGACACCACGCACCAGGCGGACACCGACGACAGATCCGCCGAACTCGCCACCCTCTTCCCCGCGTTGCACGCCCCGCAGTACTGGACCTGGGGCCGGTACGACGCGCTGTTCTCCACCGTGCTGCCGCCGGACGAGCTGGTGACCAACATCCACCTGGTGGGCTTCGCGGACGACAAGGTGGTCCTCTGCCGGGACGACCGGGACCACTGGTTCCTGCCCGGCGGCACCCGGGAGCAGGACGAGAGCATCGCCACCTGCCTGGTGCGCGAGCTGCGCGAGGAGGCCGGCGCCCGGCTGCTCGGCGAGCCGGACTGGCTCGGCGCGCACCGCTGCCGCACCGAGGACCCGACGCCGTACCGGCCGTGGCAGCCGCACCCGGAGAAGGCGTGGCTGTGGGGCTGGGCGGAGGTCGCGGTGGACTCGGCGCCGACCAACCCGGCGGACGGCGAGCAGGTGGTCGAGGTACGGGCGGTGCCGGCGGGCGAGGCGCAGCGGCTGCTGCTGGCCGGGCACGACGCCTGGTGGGGCGAGCTGATCGGGCTGGCCGTGGAGCTGCGGCGGCGGGCCGGGCGGGGCTGATCCCCCGCCCCTCCGAGCCCCCCGCTCCGAGATATTCCCGCCAGGCCGGAAGACCACTGGAACGGCCGAACAACAGAGAGCATTGTCCGTTTTGCGGTGATATGACTCGGCCATGGACACCAACATGCTGGCCGTGGACTACCCGGTGCTCAACATCTTCTGGACGATGCTGGAGCTGTTCCTCTGGATCCTCTGGTTCTTCCTGCTGTTCAAGATCATCACGGACATCTTCCGCAGCCACGACCTGGGCGGCTGGGCCAAAGCCGGCTGGCTGCTCCTGGTGATCGTGCTGCCGCTGATCGGTGTGCTGGCCTACGTGATCGCCCGCGGGAAGTCGATGAGCGAGCGGGACGCCGCCCAGGTCCGGCAGAGCGAGGCCGCCGTCAAGGCCTACATCCGGGAGGCGGCCGGAACCGGCACCCCCGGGGGCGGCGGCAGCCACGTCGACGACCTGGCGAGACTGGCGGACCTGAAGGAGAAGGGCGCCATCTCCGAGGAGGAGTACCAGAAGGCCAAGGACAAGCTCCTGGCCTGACCCGATCCGACCCGACCCGCACGGCGGCCGGGGCCGGCGGACGCGCAGACGTCCACCGGCCCCGGCCGCGGCGGTCAGCCGCTCAGCACCTCAGCGCCCCAGCCGCTCAGCGCCGCCCGGAGCGGCGGTCACCCGAGGCGTCGCCGCCGGTCAGGCCCGCACGGCGCAGCGCGTCCGCCATCGCACTGTTCGCCAGCGACGCGCCACCGCCGGAACCGCCCGAGCCGCCCGAGCCGCCGGAACCGCCCGAGCCGCCGCCCTGGCCGCGCCGGTCCTGGCCGCCGCCCCGGCGCTCCTGGCGCGGCGGGCGGGCCTGCCGCTCGCCGCGCTCACCGCCCCGGCCCCGGTCGCCGCCGCGCTCACCGCGCTCGCCCCGGTCACCACGGTCGCCGCCCCGGTCGCGACCGACCTCGTCGTCCAGCCGCAGGGTCAGCCCGATGCGCTTGCGCGGCACGTCCACCGAGACGACCCGGACCTTCACGATGTCGCCCGGCTTGACCACCTCGCGCGGATCCTTGACGAAGGTCCTCGACAGCGCCGAGACGTGCACCAGCCCGTCCTGGTGGACGCCCACGTCGACGAAGGCGCCGAACGCGGCCACATTGGTGACCACACCCTCCAGCACCATCCCGACCTCCAGGTCGCCGATCTTGTCGACGCCCTCCTTGAAGGTCGCGGTGCGGAACGCCGGGCGCGGGTCGCGGCCCGGCTTGTCCAGCTCGCCGAGGATGTCGGTGACGGTCGGGATGCCGAAGACCTCGTCGGCGAAGTCGCCCGGGCGCAGGGCCCGCAGCCGTTCGCCGTTGCCGATCAGCCCGCTCAGCTCCCCGCCGGTGGACGCCAGGATCCGGCGCACCACCGGGTACGCCTCGGGGTGCACGCTGGAGGCGTCCAGCGGGTCGTCGCCGTCGGGGATGCGCAGGAAGCCCGCGCACTGCTCGAAGGCCTTCGGGCCCAGCCGGGAGACGTCCTTGAGCTGTCGGCGGGTACGGAACGGGCCGTTGGCGTCACGGTGAGCCACGATGTTGTCGGCCAGCGTGCCGGTGATGCCGGAGACCCTGGTCAGCAGCGGCGCCGAGGCGGTGTTGACGTCCACGCCCACGGCGTTGACGCAGTCCTCGACCACCGCGTCCAGCGAACGGGAGAGCTTCACCTCGCTCAGGTCGTGCTGGTACTGGCCGACCCCGATCGACTTCGGGTCGATCTTGACCAGTTCGGCCAGCGGGTCCTGGAGACGGCGGGCGATCGAGACCGCGCCGCGGATCGACACGTCCAGCTCCGGCAGCTCCTGCGAGGCGAAGGCGGAGGCCGAGTAGACCGAGGCGCCCGCCTCGCTGACCATCGCCTTGGTGAGGTTCAGCTCGGGGTGGCGCTTGAGCAGGTCCTCGGCGAGCTTGTCCGTCTCCCGGGAGGCGGTGCCGTTGCCGATCGCCACCAGGTCGACGTCGTGCTTCTTCGCCAGCGCGGCCAGGGTCGCGAGCGCGGCGTCCCACTTGTTGGCGGGCTGGTGCGGGTAGATCGTGTCGTACGCGACGACCTTGCCGGTGGCGTCCACCACCGCGACCTTCACCCCCGTCCGGAAGCCCGGGTCCAGGCCCATGGTGGCGCGGGTGCCGGCCGGCGCGGCCAGCAGCAGATCGCGCAGGTTGGCGGCGAACACCCGCACCGCCTCCTCCTCGGCCTCGGCCCGCAGCCGCGACCGCAGGTCGATGCCGAGCCGGACCAGGACGCGGGTGCGCCAGGCCCAACGGACGGTGTCGCCCAGCCACTTGTCGGCCGGGCGGCCGTGGTCGGCGATGCCGAAGCGGGCGGCGATCCGCCGCTCGTAGTCGTTCTCGCCGGGCAGATCGCCCTCCTCGCCGTCGTACGGCGAGAGGTCGAGGTCCAGCACCTCCTCCTTCTCGCCGCGCAGCATCGCCAGGATGCGGTGCGAGGGGAGCTTGGTGTACGGCTCGGCGAAGTCGAAGTAGTCGGCGAACTTGGCGCCGTCCTGCTCCTTGCCGCCACGCACGGTGGCCACCAGCCGGCCCCGGGTCCACATCCGCTCGCGCAGCGAACCGACCAGGTCGGCGTCCTCCCCGAAGCGCTCCACCAGGATCGCCCGGGCGCCCTCCAGCGCGGCGGCCGGCTCGGCGACGGACTCGTTCAGGAACCGGGCGGCCAGCGCCGCCGGATCCTGCGAGGGATCGGCGAGCAGCGTCTCGGCCAGCGGCTCCAGGCCCGCCTCGCGGGCGATCTGCGCCTTGGTGCGCCGCTTCGGCTTGAACGGCAGGTAGATGTCCTCCAGCCGGGCCTTCGAATCGGCGGCCAGCACCTGCGCGCGCAGCGCGTCGTCCAGCTTGCCCTGGGCCCCGATCGACTCCAGGACGGCCGCCCGGCGCTCCTCCAGCTCCCGCAGGTAGCGCAGCCGCTCCTCCAGGGTGCGCAGCTGGGCGTCGTCCAGGGAGCCGGTGACCTCCTTGCGGTAGCGGGCCACGAAGGGCACGGTCGCGCCGCCGTCGAGCAGCTCGACCGCGGACTTCACCTGCCCGTCGCGAACGCCCAGTTCCTCGGCGATCTTGCGCTCGATCGCCTGCTGGGCCTGCCGGGCCACCTGTTCGACTGGCGTGGTCACGAAGCCGGTCACCTTCTCCTTCAGTGCTTTCGCCGTACGCCCTGCATTCTGGCAGGTGCCGGGGACAGCTCCCGGCCGCACCCGGGGCGGCCGGGCGTGGCGCCCTCCGCCCGCGACCCCAACCAGACTCAAGCAGTGCCCCGTTGCGCCTTCCTACGCTGACGCGCATGGACACCTCCCCCGCACTGGACGCCTCCCGCCCGCCGGACGCCGCCCGGCTGGACGAACTCGCCGCCGCCAAGTACCTGCTGTTCACCACCCACCGCAAGAACGGCACCCCCGTGCCCACCCCGGTCTGGGTGGCGCGCGACGGCGACGCGCTGGTCTTCACCACCGTCACCCGCACCGGCAAGGTCAAGCGGCTGCGCAACCGCTCCGACGTGCTGGTCGGGCCGAGCGACATCCGCGGCACCCTGCTCGGCGAGCAGGTCCCGGCCACCGCCGTCCTCGACCCCGGCCGCGCGCCCGCCTACCGGAAGCTGCTGCGCCGCAAGTACGGGCTGCTGTGCGCGATCGCGCTGACCGCGAACGTGCTGCGCTTCGGCAAGGGCGGGACGATCGGCGTGCGGGTCACGCTGAACTGAGGCCGGCCGTACGCATTCCGGGAATCCGCTGAAGGGCACCGATCCGCGCTGTACGCTGCCGGGCATGTGCGCTGCCACCCGGATGCACCCCGACGGACTGGTCATCGACGCGGCCCTGGTACGGCGGTTGATCTCCGCCCAGTTCCCGGACTGGGTCGGCCTGCCGGTCACGCCGGTCACCTCCACCGGGACGGACAACGCGATGTTCCGCCTCGGTCCCGAACTCGCCGTCCGGCTCCCCCGGGTGGAATGGGCGGCCGGGGACGTCCGCCGCGAGAAGCAGTGGCTGCCCGCGCTGGCCCCCCGACTGCCACGGCCGATACCCGCCCCGCTCGCGGTCGGCCGGCCCGCCGCCGGCTACCCCTGGGAGTGGTCGGTGCTCCGCTGGTTCGAGGGCGCCAACCCGGTCGTCGGCGCCCTCGCCGCCCCCGGCGCACTCGCCCGCGACCTCGCCGCCTTCGTCAACGCCCTGCGCGCCGTCAACCCGGCCGGCGGCCCGGCCGGCCACCGCAGCGTCCCGCTCGCCTCCCGCGACGGCGCCACCCGCGCGGCCATCGCCCAACTCGCCGGAGCGGTCGACACCCACGCCGCAACCGCCCTGTGGGACAAGGCGCTTCGCCTCTCCGAGTACGCCGGCCCGCCCTCCTGGATGCACGGCGACCTCACCCCCGGGAACCTCCTGCTCGACCGGTCCGGCCGGCTCGGCGCCGTCCTCGACTTCGGCCTGATGGGCGTCGGCGACCCCACCTCCGACCTGATCGTCGCCTGGAACCTGCTGCCCGCCTCGGCCCGCCCCGCCTTCCGCGCCGCCCTCCGCGCCGATGACGCCATGTGGGCCCGCGGCCGCGCCTGGGCCTTCTCCATCGCGCTGGTGACGATCCCCTACTACCGTCACACCAACCCGGGCCTCACCGCCAACGCCCGCCACGTCGTCCGCGAGGTACTCGCCGACCGCAGCACCTGACCGGGCACTGCCGCCCGACCAGCAGGGCGGCACTCCCGCCGCCGCCGTCGGCGACCGTTGCTATGGTTCTCCCCGCCACTACGGGTAGGGGGACGACTTGGCACGCAGAAGCAGTGTGATCGACGTCAGAGTGAGCCGGCGGGTGCTGTGGGTGGGCGGCGACGCCTATCCGCTCCACAACATCGCCCGGGCCCGGCAGTTCCAGCTGCTGCCGCCCAAGCGCGCGCGGGTGATCATCCGGTTCGTCCGGCAGGTGATCGGCCTGCTGGTGGCCACCGCCCTCCTCGGTTCGCTGCTCGGGAGCGGCGCGAACCAGGAGACGACCAAGAACGTGATCGGCGTGGTGGCGCTCGTGCTCTTCGCGGCCAGCCTCTACCGGCTGGTCAAGCGGCTGCAGATGCGCACGGTCTACCAGCTGATCATCGAGACCTCCAGCTCCTCGAACACGGCGGTGGTCAGCCACGACGCCCAGCAGGTCGGCAACCTGATCCAGCTGATCATGGAAGCGATCGACAACCCGCTGGCCGAGTTCGCGCTCCAGGTGGAGAACGTCCACATCGGCGACCAGATCAACCAGTACGGCGACCACAACACCGGAAAGAAGGTCAGCCTGTGAGCGGCGGCATCCACTTCGGGGACTCGGTCACCCAGCACGGCGACCACAACATCGGCATCATCAAGCACCAGGGCCCGGCCGACCCGCAGACTGCGATGCGCGAACTCATCGCCGCCGTACGCCAGTTGCGCGAGCAGGTGCCGGCCGAGGACCGCGAGGTGCTGGACGAGTCGCTGGCGGACCTCGGCAACGGGCAGGCCACCCCGCCCGCCACCCTGCGCCGCGCCCTGCGCAACATCTCCGGCGTCGCCGCCCTCGCCGCCGCCGGCGCCCCGGTGGTGGAGTCGATCCGCCGCATCCTGGACTCGCTGAGTTCCTGAGCGGCGGCGGGCGGCCAGCCCGAAAGTCATACCGGGTCAGAGACCTTCCTCAGTCAAGGAATCCTGCTAGCCTGACGCCATGAGCGGACTGCGGGAACGGAAGAAGGAGCGGACGCGGCGGGCGATCTCCGAGGCCGCGATCGCGCTCTTCCTGGAGCGCGGCTTCGACCCGGTCTCGGTGGCGGACGTCGCGGCCGCCGCCGAGGTGTCGAAGCCGACGCTGTTCAGCTACTTCTCCACCAAGGAGGACCTGGTCGTCCACCGCTTCGCCGACCACCAGGACCAGGCCGCCGGCGTGGTCCACGGCCGGGCGGCCGGCGAACCGGTGCTGGCCGCCCTGCACCGGGACTTCCTGGACGGGCTCGCCCGGCGCGACCCCATCACCGGGCTCAACGACGACCCCCGGGTCCTGGCGTTCAGCGATCTCGTGCACTCCACGCCGAGCCTGAAGGCCCGGGGCGCCGAATACCTCGCCCGCGCCGAACAGTCCCTCGCCCGGGCGCTGCACGAGGCCCCCGACCTGGCCCCGCCCCGGCGCCTCACCGCACCCCTCCTCGCCGCCCAGGTCACCGCCGCCCAGCGGGTCCTCGCCGAACACAACTGGCACCGGATCCGGGACGACGGCCAGACCGCCGACGAACTCCACTTCGAGGCCGCCACCAACGCCGACCGCGCCTTCGAACTCCTCACCGCCGGCTACGAAGGCGCCGCCGGGCACCCGGGGCCCACCGGGCGCCGGGGCCCCGCCTAACACGGAGGCCCCACCGGGCATCGGGGGCCCGCCGGCCCCACGGGCACCGCTGGTTAGAGTGCCGCGCATGACAATGCGTCAGCTCACCTTCGAACGGCTGCACAACTTCCGCGACCTGGGCGGCCACCCCGCCGCCGACGGCCGGTCCGTCCGCCGGGGCCTGCTCTACCGCTCCGACTCACTCGGCAAGCTCACCTCGCCCGCCGACCTCGACCGGCTCCAGGCCCTCGGCGTGCGCACCGTGATCGACCTCCGCTACCCCTGGGAGATCGCCGCCAAGGGCCGGGTGCCCGACTACGAGGGGCTGGTCTACCACAACCTCTCGATCGAGCACCGCCCCTACGACCAGGCCGAGATCGACCCGGACGTCGACCCCTGGCGGCACCTCGCCGACCGCTTCGCCGAGGTCGCCGAGGACGGGGTGGAGGAGATCCACGAGGCCCTGGAGGTGATCGCCGCCGCCGAGGAGCCCGTGGCCTTCCACTGTGCCTCCGGCAAGGACCGCACCGGGCTCATCGCCGCCCTCGTCCTCACCCTGCTCGGCGTCTCCGAGGACGACATCGCCGCCGACTTCGCCCTCACCGAGCTGGCCACCCCGCACCTCATCGCCGAGTGGCACGCCGCCCACCCCGGCCGCACCCTGCGCTGGCCCGGCTACGGACGCGCCCCCGAGACGGTCATCCGCCTCGCCCTCGCCGACCTCGCCGCCCGCCACGGCTCGGTCGAGGACTACGCCACCGTCACCCTCGGCTTCTCCCCCGCCCGGATAGCCGCCCTCCGCTCGCGCCTGCTCACGGCCTGACCTTGCCCGACGGGCCGTCAACGGCCAAGAAGATGAAGGGAGTTCACTCGAACACAGGTTGACCTAAACATGTCATGTCGCATTGCCCCCGCCTTCGCCGCGCTGCCAGGATCGGGCCACTGCCCAGACGAACCAACGGGAGAAAACCATGAGGATGCGTTCCGTTCTGCCCGTCGCCCTGCTGGCCGTGGCCGGCCTGTTCGCCGGCGTCAACACCGCCTCGGCGGCGGGGTACCCCGGCTACCAGTGCTTCAAGACCGCCGACCGCGTCGAGTACTGCAGCGACGCCAAGGTCAAGAACCACACGGCGGGCTCCAACTGGATCAAGACCTGCCCGGCCGACGTCGTGGCGCACATGGGCAAGCCGTACATCGCGGCGAAGCGCCCCTCCGCCGCGCACAGCTGTTAGCACCGGGCACCAGGAACACCGAGCCCGCCCGGCAGACGCCTGCCGGGCGGGCTCGACCGTTGGCGCGGGCGGCCGCTAGCGGCGGCGCGGGCCGCCCGGGCGGCCGCCGCTGCGCGGCTTGCGGGTGCCGCGCGCGCCGGTGGCGGCGGCGGCCGGGGCGGGGGCCGTGGCGGGCCAGTGGGTGGGCCGGGTGAGGGTGGCCGGCAGGCGGGTGGTCGCGTCGCCGCGGGCCGCGTTCAGCTGGGCCTGGGTGAGGAAGAGGGCCTCGGTGAGGTCGGCGCCGGAGAGGTCGGCGTCGCGCAGGTCGGCGCCGACGAGGTCGGCGAGGCGCAGGTCGGCGCCGCTGAGGTCGGCGGCGACGAGCAGGGCGCCGCGCAGGTTGGCCCCGCGCAGGTCGGCGCCGCGCAGGCGGGCACCGAAGAGGTCGGCGCCGCGGTGTTCGCGGCGGCGGGGGACGGCGGCGCGGACGAGTTCGCTGGCGCGCAGCAGCAGGTCGCTGACGCGCTGCCGGTGGGCGGGGACGTCGACGGCGAGGATCTCCTCGGGGGTGCCGCCGGCGAGCCGGTCGGTCTCCTCCAGGGCCTGCCGCAGGTCGGCGTGGACCGGGCGGGCGGGGGCGTAGCCGAGCGCCTCGGTGAGGTACCAGAGCAGTTCGTGGAGCTGGCGCACCACCGGGAAGACGTCGTACATGGGCTTGGCGTCGGCCGGCGCCTCGCGCCAGCTGCGGCCGCCGAAGGTGACCTGGGAGACGCGCTGCCCGGCGCCGAAGCAGTCGTAGACGGTGCAGCCCTGGAAGCCCCGGTCGCGGAGGCGTTCGTGGATGCCGCAGGTGAAGTCGGTCTGCAGGTTGCGGCACGCGCTGCCGGCGGCCTTGTCGACGGCGAAGTCGGTGCCGGCGCCGAAGGGCAGGGCGACGCAGCAGAGGCCGAAGCAGCTGGTGCAGTCGGAGCGCAGCTCGGTCGGCTGAGCCGCCGTGGGGTGCTGCGGCGGCTCGGTCTCGCGCACGTCGTGTGGTCCTTCCAGCGTGGGCACCGGCCGTCCGGTGCCTCGGACCGCCAAGCCTACTTGGCGCTGGTCACACCCACCCCACCCCCGGTAAGGTGTCAATCGACAGTGCACCTATTACGAGGTGCACCCATGACGCAGTGCGCCCATGGCATACGGGGGTAGGAGTGCAGGACCCGAGCATCAACGAACTCGTCCGGATGTGGATCGCCGGCTGGAGCGTCTCGCGCGGCGCGGCCGAAGCGGTGGACGAGCCCTGGGGCTGGACGATCGACGTCGGTGTGGTCGGCCACGTCGCCCGGCACGTGCTGCCCGAGCCGGCCGAGCCCGACGTCCGCAAGATCGCCGAGGCCACCACCGCACCGGGCACCTGGCTGAAGCTGTTCACCGAGGAAGCCGTCGCCCGGCCCTGGCTGGGCCCGCAGTGGCGGCTCGACCAGCCGGGGTACCTGATGACCGCCCCGCTGGGCACCGAACGGCCCGAGGTGCCGGCCGGCTACACGGTGACCACCTGGACCCGGGGCGGGGTCGTCCGGACCCTGGTCCGCACCGAGGCCGGACACCTCGCCGCACGCGGCCAGGCGGGCCTGGCCGGCCCCGTGGCCGTCCCGGACCAGATCGTGACCGCGCCCGAGCACCGGCGCCGAGGCCTGGGCGCCCTGGTGATGCGCACCCTCCAGAACGCCGGGCACCAGGCGGGCGCCGACACCGCCGTCCTGGTCGGCACCCCGGACGGCCGGGCGCTCTACACCGCGCTCGGCTGGACCACCCGCTCCCCGATGGCGAGCCTGTTCTACGAGCCCGCAGCCGAACCTGCGGCCGAACCCGTCGCAGAACCCGCAACCGAACCCGCCGTAGAACCCGCAGCCGAGCCCGGAGCCGAGTAGGGCAGCAGCTCGGCCCGCTTCGGCGGCCGGCCGTCGCCGGAGGAGCGCCCGGTGAGCCGGCGGCCGATCCACGGCCCCAGGTGGCCGCCCAGCCAGCGGGCGTCGGCGCGCAGCCGCTCGGCCCGGCCGGGCGGGGCGGCGGGCGGCAGCGGGGCGCGCCAGTCGAAGGCGACGGGACGGCCGAGCGCCTCCAACACCCCTTCGGCGACCCGGCGGTGGCCCTCGGGCGACAGGTGCAGGCGGTCCTCGCCCCAGAGCCGGCGGTCGTCGAAGCAGGGGGCGGCGAACAGGTCGACGACGGCGACGCCCTCGTCCTGGCCTAGCTCGTGCACGAAGGCCTTCATCCGCAGGATGGCCGGGAGCAGCCGGGCGCTGCCCGCCATCCTGCGGGTCGGGTCGGTGCTGGTGAACAGCACCACGGTGGCGCCGGTGGCGCGCAGTTCCTCGGTGCAGCGGCCGAGCAGCCGCTCGACCCGGGCGATGTCGCAGCCGGGGCGCAGCGCGTCGTTGAGGCCGCCGACGAGGGTCACCAGGTCGGCGCCCATCGCGGTGGCGGCGGGGAGCTGCTCGTCGTGGATCTGGCCGATGAGCTTGCCGCGGACGGCGAGGTTCGCGTAGCGGAAACCGCCGTCACCCCCGGCCTCGGCGGCGAGCGCGTCGGCGACCCGGTCGGCCCAGCCCCGGTAGTGGCCGTCGGGCAGCAGGTCGTCGCACATGCCCTCGGTGAAGGAGTCCCCGACGGCGACGTAACTGCGGTAGGTGGTGGGCACGGGCGGTCTCCGCTCTCCTCCGATGGCTCCGTGGCCCGACGATGCTACGCGGCCGGTCCGGGCACCGGCATCGGACCCCGGCACCGGCACGAGCACGGGTGCCTAACCCGCGACAGGCACCCCGTCGTCCGCCGTGCGGGGGGTGAACCAGTGCTCGCGGACGGCGTCGGTGGGCCGCTGCTCGCCGAGGGCGGGCAGGCCCCACTCCCCCAGCGCCTCGATCACCGGGCGCAGTTCGCGGCCGCGTTCGGTGAGCTCGTAGACCGTGGCGTTGGCGGGCCGTTCGAGCCGGCGGCGCAGGGCCAGGCCGTCGCCCTCCAGCTGCTTGAGCCGGGCGGCGAGGATGTCGGTGGAGACGCCGGGCAGGTCGGCGTGCAGGTCGGTGTAGCGGCGCGGGCCGCCGAGGAGTTCACGGACGATCAGGAGGCTCCAGCGCTCCCCCACCGCGTCCAGGGCGCGGGCGACGGCGCAGTACTGGTCGTAGCTTCGGCGTGACATGTGGATCAGCATAGCCAAAAGGTTGGACTTTCCAAGTACCAACTTGGTAGAACAAAGCATCAGCAACGATGCGGTGGTGACGGTCGGGAGGCCGCAGTGGAGTTTCGGCAGTCCAGCAAGCTGAACAACGTGTGCTACGAGATCCGCGGCCCGGTGGTCGACCAGGCCAACGCCCTGGAGGAGGCCGGGCACAGCGTGCTGCGGCTGAACACCGGCAACCCGGCGCCGTTCGGCTTCGAGGCGCCCGAGGAGATCATCCAGGACATCATCCGCAACCTGCCCAAGGCGCACGGCTACAGCGACTCGCGCGGCATCCTGCCCGCCCGCCGCGCGGTGGTGCAGTACTACCAGCAGCGCGGCGTGACCGGAGTCGGCGTCAACGACGTCTACCTCGGCAACGGCGCCTCCGAGCTGATCCAGATGGCCGTCACCGCGCTCGTCGACGACGGCGACGAGGTGCTCGTCCCGATGCCGGACTACCCGCTGTGGACGGCCGTGGTCCGGCTGGCCGGCGGCAAGGCCGTGCACTACCTGTGCGACGAGCAGGCCGACTGGTACCCGGACCTCGACGACATCGCCGCCAAGATCACCGCCCGCACCAAGGCCATCGTCGTCATCAACCCCAACAACCCCACCGGCGCGGTCTACCCGAAGGAACTGCTGGAGGGCATCCTCGACCTCGCCCGCCGCCACCAGCTGATGGTCCTGGCCGACGAGATCTACGACAAGATCCTCTACGACGACACCGAGCACCACTGCCTCGCCGCCCTCGCCGACGACGTCCTCACCCTCACCTTCAACGGCCTCTCCAAGGCCTACCGGGTGGCCGGCTTCCGCAGCGGCTGGCTGGTCGTCTCCGGGCCCAAGCAGCACGCCGCCGACTACCTGGAGGGCCTGACCATGCTCTCCGGCATGCGGCTGTGCCCCAACGTGCCCGCCCAGTTCGCCGTCCAGGCCGCGCTCGGCGGCCACCAGTCCATCAACGACCTGGTGCTGCCCGGCGGCCGGCTCACCGAACAGCGCGACGTCGCCTACAAGGCCCTCAACGAGATCCCCGGCGTCAGCTGCGTCAAGCCCAAGGGCGCCCTGTACGCCTTCGCCCGGCTCGACCCGGCGGTGCACCGGATCGTCGACGACGAGCAGTTCGTGCTGGACCTGCTGCTCCGCGAGAAGATCCACGTCGTCCAGGGCACCGGCTTCAACTGGCCCCGCCCGGACCACTTCCGCTTCGTCACCCTGCCCCGCGCCGACGACCTGGAGACGGCCATCAACCGCATCGGCCGCTTCCTCGCGACGTACCGGCAATCCTGACGCCTAGGCTTGTCGGCCATGACCGTCCTGCGTTCCGTCGCCCTGTTCGTCGTCGCCGCCCTCGCCGAGATCGGCGGCTGCTGGCTGATCTGGCAGAGCGTGCGCGAGCAGCGGCCGTGGTGGCTGGCCGGGCTGGGGGTGGTGGTGCTCGGCGGGTACGGCTTCGTCGCGGCGCTCCAGCCGGACAGCCACTTCGGCCGGGTGCTGGCCGCGTACGGCGGGGTGTTCGTCGCCGGGTCGCTGCTCTGGGGCGTGGTCGTGGACGGCTTCCGGCCGACCCGCTACGACGTGGTGGGCGCGCTGGTCTGTCTGGCCGGGGTCGCGGTGATCATGTACGGGCCCCGGCGCTGAGCGCACTGGGCCCGCCACGCACTGGGCCCTCCACGCACGGGGTCGTCCACGCACGGGGCCCCGGCGTCGAGGTGCCGACTCCTCGACGCCGGGGCCCGGCAAGCCGGTTCGGGGACTACCAGCCCCAGCCGCCGCCCTGACCGTCGTCGTCGTGGTCCGAGTCCCAGCCCTCGCCGACGTTGCGCAGGATCGTGTAGTTGTCGATCTGCGTGCCGTCCTCGGCCAGCGCGGTCACCTTCATGGACGACTTCTGGCCCAGGTGGGCCGGGGTGACGTCGACCTTGATGAAGGAGTAACCGGTGTAGCGCACCCGCGACCACTGGATGGTCTCGGGGACCTTCACCTTGCCCTTCCCCCAGTAGTAGGTCTTCACCTCGTCCTGGTGGTTCTCGTGCCCCTCGTAGGTGTCCGGCACGTCGAACTTGTACAGGCTGCGGCCGGCCGCGCCCGCGGTCACGTAGACGACGCCGTCCTTCGCCGGCTCGATGGTGGCGCCGCTCGGCACCTGCTTCGAGACCTTGTTGCCGAGGATCGCGTCGGTGCGCTCGTAGATGTGGTTGTGGCCGTTGATGACCAGGTCCACCCGGAACTTCTCGAACAGCGGCACCCAGGCCTCGCGGACACCGCCCTCAGAGGCGTGCGCGACGGTGGTGGAGAAGGCGCAGTGGTGGAAGAAGACCACGACGAAGTCGATCGTCTCGTCGTTGCGCAGGTCCTTGAGGGTGCGCTCCAGCCACTTGGTCTGCTTGTTCGCCGAGATGCCCAGGTTGGCCGGGATCTCGTAGGAGACGTCGTTGGCGTCGAGCGAGATGACGCCGACGTTCTTGTAGCGGAAGGTGTAGACGCCGGGGACCTTGCGCGGGTCCGGGCCGTTGTCCGGGAGGAAGAAGCGGGTGTTCTCGCCGCCGTACCCGTTGGGCGAGTACCAGGCCTCGATGTCGTGGTTGCCGTAGGCGACCATCCACGGCACGGTCGCCGCGACCGTCTCGGTCTGGACCAGGAAGTCGTCCCAGGTCCTGGCGTTGTACACGGACTTGTCGGGGTCCGTGCCGGAGCCCGCCGGGTCGGCGTAGCAGATGTCGCCGGCGTGCAGGTGGAAGGACGGCTTCTGGGCCAGGATGACGTGGTCGTTGCCGGCCGCGTGCGAGCTGACGCCCTGGTCGCCGAAGGCGGTGAAGGTGAACGGCTCGTAGACCTTGCCCCAGCGGTGGTCGCGGGAGGGCGCGGTGCGGAAGGTGTGCAGGGTGGAGATCTGCTGCTGCGAGGCCGGGTCGAAGCCCTCGTGGCCGACACCGTAGTAGTAGGTGGTGTCGGGGTGCAGGTCCTCCAGCGCCACGTGCAGGTAGTACTGGTCCACCGGCTGGCTGTTCGGGCTCAGCGCCGGGGTGTGCAGGGTGCGGACCTCGGCCTGGAGCTTGTGGCTGAGCTCCCACGGGGTCTTGCCGAAGCGCAGGAACGGCTTCTTGACCGGCGCCGGGACCTGCCAGGAGATGCGGAACTGGGTGTCGGGCTCGGGCCCGAACTGGAGGTGGCGCCCGATCGGCGCGACCAGAGAACCGTCGACACCGGCCGTCGTGGCACCGGTCAGCAGCTGCGGGCTCGCCGGCGCGGCGAAGGCCGTTCCACTGCCCAGCGCGCCGCCGACGGCGACGGCACCGACGGTCACGGCGCCGGCGCGCAGCATCCGGCGGCGGGAGAAGCGGGCCCGCAGGTACTCGTGCTGCTCGGCCGTGCTCATGCGGTCCGCGAGCTTGGCCGGTACGCCCATGTGAGGGATATCCATGCGCGGGACTCTTCCAGCGGCGCGTTGACCGCACACGGACGCGGGGTGAACGGGCCGCAGCGCGCCGCCCATTCGAACGCCAATGTTCGACCATGATCAGGTAAAGGAGCGCGTCCGCCCCGGACCGACCCCGGATCATGGCCCCGCCCGGCGGCGCGGCCTGAGCCACCGTCGGCGCCGCCGCGGACGGGGGCGCTCAGCCGGAGGGCTCGTCCCAGGTGGAGGGGGACCGGTTGCCGGTGCCGTCGCAGGTGCGGCAGATCTCGTCCCGGTAGGCGTGCTTGGCGCCGGTCGCGTCCACCCGGTAGCGGACGTACACCCCGGTGCCGTCGCAGAGGAAGCAGTTGCCGCCCCCGCCGCCCACCTCGGTGGTCCCGGTGCCCTGACAGGTCCGGCAGCTGAGGCCGGCGGTCCGGCCGGTGCCCGCGCAGATCCGGCAGACCGTCGTCATCGTCGTCCTCCCTGGGCGGAACCGCTGGCAGCCACCGGTCATGGTAGTGGGACCGCCGAGGGCGGCGTCCAGCGGATCCTGCTCGGCCGCCGGATCGGCCAACCCCGCTGCGTCCCAACCGTGATGAGGACGGATCGACTCCACCGTCCGCTACTCCGCCAGGCCCTCGCGGACCCGGCGGGACACCGAGATCAGCTGGAGGTCGAGCAGCCCGGGCGGGTCGGCCAGCCCGGGGCCGCCCGCGTGCACCCAGGCGGCTATCTCGTCGATCATGTCGTCCGCCAGCACGAAGCCCAGCCAGACCGGGCGCCCGCCCGCCGCCCGCCCCTCCCCGGAGGGGCCGACCACCACCACGTTGGACTGGGTGCACACGTCCAGGCACTTGACCGCGCGGACCCGGCCCGCCGCACCCACCGCCGCCCGCAGCCGCTCGTACTGCCCGGCGTGGTCCACCCCCGGGTGCTTGGCCTCGGTGCCGCAGCAGCAGCCCCGGCAGACGGTGACGGTCACCGGGGAGGCGGCCGCCTGCTTGCGGTCCCGGTCTCGGCGGCTCATCGGCTCTGGAACTCCTCCTGGTCACGGGGCACGCTGCACGCGCAGCCTACCTGGCATGCCAAGAGGCACTGCCGGGTACCGGGTGCCGGGGTTCGGCGGCGGTCCGTAGGATGCCCCCATGGGACACGCGACCACCGAGAAAGCCGTACCGCGGATGCGCCTGGACGCCTCCAACGCGGCCAAGGTCGCGACCACCCTCCAGGCGCTGGCCACCCCCTCCCGGCTGCTGATCCTCGCCGAACTGCGCGAGGGCCCGCGCGCGGCCACCGAACTCGCCGACGCCGTGGGCATGGAGCAGTCCGCCTGCTCCCACCAGCTGCGGCTGCTGCGCAACCTCGGCCTGGTCGTCGGCGAGCGCCGGGGCCGCTCGGTGGTCTACTCCCTGCACGACGACCACGTCGCCGCCCTCCTCGACCAGGCCGTGTACCACGTCGAGCACCTGCGGCTGGGCCTCACCGACGAGCGCTGAGGCCACACCCGCCCCCGTCTCCTACGCGGTGGCCTGAGCCGCCGCGCGGCCGGCGGTGCGGCCGGAGAAGAGGCAGCCGCCGAGGAAGGTGCCCTCCAGGGAGCGGTAGCCGTGGACGCCGCCGCCGCCGAAGCCGGCGGCCTCGCCCGCGGCGTAGACGCCCGGGAGGGGTTCGCCGTCGGGGCGCAGGACGCGCGCGGAGAGGTCGGTCTCCAGGCCGCCGAGCGACTTGCGGGTGAGGATGTTGAGCCGGACGGCGATCAGCGGGGCGGCGCCCGGGTCGAGGATGCGGTGCGGCGGGGCCACCCGGATCAGCTTGTCGCCGAGGTAGCGGCGGGCGCCGTGGACGGCGGTGACCTGGAGGTCCTTGGCGAAGGGGTTGGCGAACTGCCGGTCGCGGGCCTCGACGGCGCGGCGCAGTTCGGCGGGGTCGATCAGCGCCTCGCGGGTCCTGGCGTTCATGCCGCGGGCGAGGTCGGCGAGGTTGCCCGCGACGACGAAGTCGGGCCCGTGCCGCAGGTGGCTTTGGACCGGACCGGGGGCGCCGGGCAGGGCGCGGCTGAGGACGCCGCGCACGGACTTCCCGGTCAGGTCCGGGTTCTGCTCGGAGCCGGAGAGGGTGAACTCCTTCTCGATGATGCGCTGGTTGAGCACGAACCAGGTGTGCCCGTACCCGGTGGACATGATGTGGTCGAGCGTGCCGAGGGTGTCGAAGCCGGGGAAGAGCGGGACGGGCAGCCGGTTGCCGCGCGCGTCCAGCCAGAGCGAGGACGGGCCGGGCAGGATGCGGATGCCGTGCCGGGCCCAGATCGGGTCCCAGTTCTCGATGCCCTCGGTGTAGTGCCACATCCGGTCGCCGTTGATGAGGCTGGCACCGGCGTCGCCGGCGATGCCGAGCATCAGCCCGTCGACGTGGGCGGGGACACCGGAGAGCAGTTTGGCGGGCGGGGTGCCGAGCCGGGCGGGCCAGGCCTTGCGGACGAGGTCGTGGTTGCCGCCGATGCCGCCGGAGGTCACGATCACGGCCTGGGCGCGCAGTTCGAACCGTCCGGCGGCCTCGCGCGAGCTGGCCTCGCCGCGGGCCGCCGAACTGGGCACCAGCACCTCGCCGGTGACGGTGTCGGTGACGCCCGCGGTGGCGGCCAGGCCGGTGACCCGGTGCCGGAAGCGCAGGTCGACCAGCCCACGGGCGGCGGCGGAGCGGACCCGGCGGACGAAGGGCTCCAGCAGTCCGGGCCCGGTGCCCCAGGTGATGTGGAAGCGGGGCACCGAGTTGCCCGGGCCGTCGGCGAGGAGGCCGCCGCGCTCGGCCCAGCCGACGACGGGGAAGAAGCGCACGCCCAGGCCGTGCAGCCAGGAGCGCTTCTCGCCGGCCGCGAAGTCGACGTAGGCCTCGGCCCAGCGGCGCGGCCAGGCGTCCTCGGGCCGGTCGAAGCCGGCGGTGCCGAACCAGTCCTGGCGGGCGAGGGCGTGCGAGTCGCGGATCCGCATCCGGCGCTGCTCGGGCGAGTCGACCAGGAAGAGGCCGCCGAAGGACCAGTGCGCCTGGCCGCCGAGCGAGGCCGCGGGCTCCTGGTCGAGCAGGATCACCTTCCGTCCGGCGTCGGCGAGTTCGGCGGTGGCGGCGAGTCCGGCGAGTCCTGCTCCGATGACGATGACGTCGGCGTCCAGGGCCATGCGCAGTCCTCCGTCGCGGCGGGCGGGACGGCGCGCGCGGGGTGGGCGCCGTCGCTGTGCGCCCGATACTGCGGCCTGCGGTGACGTCCGGTCAACCGGCCGGTAACAACCGAGTGCGGCAATTCCGCTCCACACCGTTTCGGAAATGTCTTCGATACACGGTGGAGCGAAATGCGAAATGCGATCTGACGGAATTTCGGAAATTTCCGCGCACGGCATGGACGTCCACGAAACCAACAAGTAACTTACCTGCGAGTAGCCGCGGCCCGGCACGACCCCCACCCGTCGTTTCTCTCCCCCCAGGAGGAACCGTGCTCCGCCCTGCCCGGAAACCCCGATACCTGCGCAGCTCCACCGCGCTCGCCTCCGTCGCCCTGGGCGCCGCCCTCGCGCTCACCTCCACCAGCGCCCAGGCCGCCACCCCGGCGCCCAAGCACCTCGTGGCGCTCGGCGACTCCTACGCCGCCGGCGCGGGCGTGCCCGGCCAGTCGGCGGGCCTGTGCCTGCGCTCCGACCGCAACTACGGCCACCTGGTCGCCGCCGCCCTCAAGGCCGGCGCCTACACCGACGTCACCTGCGCCGCCGCCAAGGTCAAGGCCATGACGCAGCCGCAGTACGACGCCTTCATCCGGGTCAACGACCCGCAGCTGGACGCGGTGACCCCCGACACCGACCTGGTCACCCTCGGCATCGGCGGCAACGACCTCGCGGCCAGCGACCTCGGCCTCGGCGAACTCGTCGCCACCTGCATCGCCGGCGCGGTCGTCAACCCGCTCGGCACGCCCTGCAAGGACGTCTACCACCACGGCTACTGGGACTGGAGCAGCTGGTCCTGGCAGTACGGCAACGACGACCTGGCCGAGCGGATCACCAGCAGCATCGCGCCGCAGGTCGCCGACACGCTGCGGCGCATCCACGCCAAGGCGCCGCGGGCCCGGGTGCTGCTGGTCGGCTACCCGTCCGTGCTGCCCGCCGACGGCCGCTCGTGCATCCTGCGCCAGCCCGTGACCCCGGGCGACGTCGAGTACATGCACGGCGTGCTCGACAAGCTGAACGCCGCACTCAAGAGCACCGCGGCGGCCGGCGGCGCGACGTACGTCGACACCGCCACGCCCACCGCCGGGCACGACGTGTGCTCGGACGACCGCTGGATCGAGGGCGCGCTGCCCGGCTCGCCCGCCGTGCCGTTCCACCCGAACGCCACCGGCGAGAAGGTGATGGCGGACGCGGTGCTCGCCGCGCTGCGGTAGGGCGTGTCTGACAATCCCTAGGCCCCGCAAACCCCGAGGGGGGCGGTGACCGGAGTCCGGTCACCGCCCCCCTCGGGGTTTGTGCTACTCCGACTTGGCGGCCGCGGCGGCCAGGCCGGCCGACCACTTCTCCTCGACCTTGCCGAACTTCCAGTAGGCGATCGCCGCGACCCAGGTCAGCACGAACAGGCCGACGATCGCGTAGCCGACGAAGTTGAGGTCCAGCCCGCCGATCCAGGCGATCGGGCCGCTGGTGATGTCCAGCTTCTCGCCGAGCAGGCCGATCAGCTCGACCAGGCCGATCACCAGCGCGACCAGCACCGACAGGCCGGTGACGGTCAGGTTGTAGTAGATCTTGCGGACCGGCTTGGAGAAGGCCCACTCGTAGGCGAAGTTCATGAACGAGCCGTCGATGGTGTCCAGCAGGCTCATCCCGGCCGCGAACAGGATCGGCAGCGTGAGCAGCGCGTACCAGGGCAGCGAGAACGCGGCCGCGCCGCCGGCCAGCACCAGCAGCGACACCTCGGTGGCGGTGTCGAAGCCGAGGCCGAACAGCAGGCCCACCGGGTACATGTGCCAGGGCTTGGTGACGGCCCTGGTCACCCGGCCGAGGATGCGGTTCATCAGCCCGCGCCGCTCCAACTGGCGCTCCAGCTCGGCCTCGTCGTACTCGCCCACGCGCATCCGGCGGAACACCTTGAGGATGCCGTTGAAGGCGCCCAGGTTGATCAGGCCGAGGAGCAGCAGGAACGTCCCGGAGACGGTGGTGCCGATCAGGCCGGTCATCGTGTGCAGGGTCGAGTCGTCCGCCTCCACCTGGTCGGCGAGCGAGCGGATGCCGAAGGCGAGCAGCGCGCAGAGGCCGAAGACGATCGAGGAGTGCCCGAGCGAGAACCAGAAGCCGACCGACAGGGGCCGCTTGCCCTGGCCCATCAGCTTGCGGGTGGTGTTGTCGATCGCCGCGATGTGGTCCGCGTCGAAGGCGTGCCGCATCCCGAGGGTGTAGGCGGTCAGGCCCATGCCCGCGCCGAACACCTGCCCGCCGACGTTGTAGTGCTCGGGCGCGACCAGCGCGAGCAGGGTGAACCAGCCGACGACGTGCAGCACGAGGATGAAACCGCCCATCCCGGCCAGGCGCATCCACTCCTCCCGGGTGAGCCGGTCACGCCATCTGACGGGCGAGGCACCTGCGGCGGGGCTGGACATCCTGTGGTCCTTTCGGGTGGTCCGGGCGAAGCTGGGCCATCTTTCCCCCCTCGGGGAAGTAGTTGCAAGTCATGTGCAAATGCCGGACGACGGCGAACGGGGGCATACGGGCGCGGACGAGGGGCGCGCGGCGGCGGGCACACGCCCGCTCGCGCCGGCCTCCACCCCGCCGCCCCGACCGGCCGCCCCGACCGGCGGGCCGCGACCACCGCGCAGCTTTCGTCAGGAAATCGGACGATTCCTCCCCTAGGGTCGAGATGCCGACGCCCGCAGCGCGCTCCCCGTACGCGCCGCGGGCCCACCGGCGCTCACCGGCCCGGGATCCGATGGGAGCGGCCATGCCGTCCTACCCCTTCCGCACCACCCGCGAGGACGTCCGCATCCCGCTGCCCGACGGCACCCGGCTGGCCGCCCGGCTGTGGCGCCCGGTCAGCGACGAACCCGTCCCCGCCCTGCTGGAGTACTCCGCCGGCCGGCTCACCGACCGCACCGCCGCCGAGGACGCCCGCCGCCACCCCTGGTACGCCGGCCACGGCTACGGCGCCCTCCGGGTCGACACCCGCGGCCACGGCAACTCCGACGGCCTGCCCGGCGAACCCGGCGGCGACCAGGAGCTCGACGACGGCGCCGCCGTCCTCGACTGGCTCGCCCGCCGCCCCTGGTGCAGCGGCCGGGTCGGCCTGCTCGGCGTCGGCGCCGCCGGCACCACCGCCCTGCTGCTCGCGGCCCGCGCCCCCGACACCGTCGGCGCCGTGGTCACCGTCTGTCCCGAAGGCGGCCACCGCCTCGGCGGCGCCCTGCTCGCCGCCGACCTGCACACCCGGCTCACCACCCTGGTCTCCGACGCCGCCCTCCCGCCCGACCCCCGGCACGTCGGCGACGCCTGGCGCACCGACTGGCTGGCCCGCCTCGAATCCCTGGACCCGCCCGTCGACGCCTGGCTCGCCGCCGGCGAGACCACCGTCCCCGTCCCCGCCCCCACCTTCGCCGTCGCCGGCTGGGGCGACCCCTCCTGCTCCTTCGTGCTGCGCCTGCTCGCCACCTCCCCCACCGCCCGCGCCCTGCTCGGCCCCTGGCCGCACGGCCTGCCCGAGGACACCCTCCCCGAGACCCTGCGCTGGTGGGACCACTGGCTGCGCGACCTCGACACCGGCGCCCTGGCGGAGCCCGCCCTGCGCAGCTGGATCGGCACCCGCTGGACCGGCGAGGAGACCTGGCCCTCCCCCGACGTCCGGGAGATCCACTACGGCCTCGACGGCCCGCTGCGCACCGCCGGCACCGCCTCCGACGACCGCCACGTCCGCGTCCGCTCCCCGCAGCACACCGGCCTCAACGCCGGCGCCTACGTCCCGCTCGGCCGCCCCGCCGACCAGCCGCCCGACCAGCGCGAGGAGGACGGCCGCTCGGTCTGCTTCGACTCCCAGCCGCTGCCCGACCCGGTCGAACTGCTCGGCACCCCGACCGTACGGCTGCGCCTGCGCGAGGGCGGCCCGCCCGCCCAGATCACCGCCCGGCTCTGCGCCGTCGGCCCGGACGGCACCTCCACGCTGCTCACCCGGGGCGTCCTGGTCGCCACCGGCCCCGACGCGGACGTCGAGCTCGCCGCCTGCGCCGGCACCGTCCCGGCCGGGCACCGGCTGCGGCTCGCCCTCTCCTCGGTCTACTGGCCGTGGGTGTGGCCCACCCCGGACGACGCCGGCTACGCGCTCGACCCGTCCCGCTCCGCCCTCACCCTGCCCACCCGCCACCTCGCCGCCGACATGGGCGCCGCCCCCGTCGCCTTCGAGGCCCCCGCCCTGCCCGAGCCGCTCGACATCCACCGCACGGAGCCGCTGACCGCCCGGCCCGAGCACGTCACCGTGCACGACATCGGCCGCCGGGAATGGCGTGCCGAACTCTCCCCCGCCACCGACGGCAGCCGCACCCACCCCGACGGCCTGGTCCGCGACGAGCACACCGTCACCGCCTACCGGGTGCTCACCGGCGCCCCGCTCAGCGCCCAGGCCCGCACCGACCACACCGTGCGCCTCGAACGCCCCGACATCGGCTGGGACGTCACCGTCCAGACCCGCACCCAACTGCGCTGCGACGCCGGGCACTTCCTCAGCATCGTGCAGCTGCGCGCGCTGGAGGCCGGCTCGGTGGTGTTCGCCCGGGAATGGCAGCACCGCGTGCCGCGCTGGATTCCACAGGGCGATTCCAAGTAATCCTTATACATTTGCTTTCAATTCCATCATTGCTTTATAAATGGCGGCATGAAGACCCTCGGCCTGATCGGCGGCATGAGCTGGGAATCCACCGCCGAGTACTACCGCCTCCTCAACGAACTCACCCGCGACCGTCTCGGCGGCCTGCACTCCGCCCCGCTCGTGCTGTACTCGGTCGACTTCGCCGCCATCGAACGCCTCCAGGCCGACGGCCGCTGGACCGAGGCCGGCGAGGTCCTGGCCGGCGCGGCGCGGTCCCTGGAGGCCGCCGGCGCCGAACTGCTGCTGATCTGCACCAACACCATGCACAAGGTCGCCGACCAGGTCACGGCCGCGACCCCCGTCCCGCTGCTGCACCTCGCCGACGCCACCGCGGACGCCGTCCGGGCCGCCGGGCTGCACCGGATCGGGCTGCTCGGAACGGCCTTCACGATGGAACAGGACTTCTACCGCGGCCGGTTGGCCGCCCACGGCCTCGACGTCCTCGTCCCCGGCCCCGACAGCCGCGCCCTGGTCCACCAGGTGATCTACCAGGAGCTGTGCCTCGGCCTGGTCCGCGAGGAGTCCCACGCGGCGTACCGCCGGGTGATCGACGAACTGGTGGCCGCCGGCGCCCAGGGGATCGTCCTCGGCTGCACCGAGATCGAACTGCTCGTCCGCCCCGAGGACAGCCCCGTCCCCACCTTCCCCACCACCCGCCTGCACGCCGAAGCCGCCATCACCGCCGCCCTGACCCCGTAACGGCCCCGCGGCGGGCCCGCGACGACCCCGGTCAGAGGCGGTCGTAGATGGCGGCCAGCTGCCGGAGCACGTCGGTCGCGGCGTCCAGGGCGGGGGCGTCGTGGTGGGCGAGGGCGGTGTCGAGTGCCTGCGCCAGGGTGGTCTGGCGTTCGTCGTGGCGGCGGCGGCCCGCGTCGGTGAGGGCGACCAGGACGGACCGCTTGTCGCCCGGGGGGCGTTCCCGGGTGACGTAGCCGGCGGTGGCGAGGTTGTTGACCAGCTGGGTGGTGGCGGCGCTGGTGGTCTCGGTGGCGGCGGCGAGCTGGCCGATCGACAGCGGGCCCGCCTCGGCCAGGACGCGCAGGGCCCGGGCGTGGGTGAGGGAGAGCGCGCCGGGGGTGCGGGTGGCGCGTCCGCGCAGGCGGGAGTCGGCGGCGCTGAGGCTGTAGGCGGCGCGGGCGAGCTGGTCGAGGGCCTGCTCGCGGGCGGGAGTGGGCTGGGGCTGCGACATGGGGGCGGCCTCCGTGGCTCGATCGATGGGCGGGTTGACAACAGAATATCCTAAGTACTTAATAGATAAGTACTTAGCGACTCGGCGGCACCGCCACCGAGCCCCCTATCGACACGGAGGACACCCGTCATGACCGTTCGTTCGACCGGACAGAGCTGGGCCCTGGACATCGCCCTCGCCCAGGGCGGCTTCGACGCCCTGCACCCCCAGGCCAAGGGCACCCTGGAGCAGCTCGGCCACGACCACACCGACTTCGACAAGGTCTTCGCGCTGGTGCAGAGCGGGGCGATGCTCCCCAAGGCCTGGGCCACCGTGGCCGGGCAGGCCGAGGAGCGCGCCGCCCACCACGAGCGGGGCGGCTTCGCCCAGACCGCCGCCGACCTGTACGTGCGCGCCGCGGTGATGTGGGGCCGCGCCCAGTACTCCGTCTTCGACGCCACCGACCCGCGCAAGCTCGCCTTCCGCGAGCACGCCAACCACTGCGTGGAGCGCCTCGGCGCGCTGCGCGACGACCGGGTCCGCCGGGTGGAGCTGGACTTCGAGGGCGGCCGGATCTACGGCCTGCTGCACCTGCCGGCCGGCGAGGTGCGCAACGCCCCCGCGGTGATCCTCGGCCCGGGGATGGACATGATCAAGGAGGACTACATCTACGCCGCCGAGCGGTACTACACCTCCCGCGGCATCGTCGCCCTGTCCATCGAGGGCCCCGGCCAGGGCGAGACCCGGGCCAACGGGCTCACCGTCGACCTCACCAACTACGAGCGGGCGATCAGCCGTTACCTCGACCACCTGGCCTCGCTCCCGGAGGTCGACCCGCAGCGGATCGGCATGTTCGGCATCTCTATGAGCGGCTACTGGGGCTCGCGCGCCGCCGCCGCCGACCGCCGGCTCGCCGCGCTGGCCGCCTTCGAGGCGGTCACCGGCGACTTCCAGACGATCTTCGAGCAGGCCCAGCCGACCTTCAAGAACAACTACATGTACATGGCCGGCTACACCGACGAGGAGGCCTTCGACCGCGAACTGGTCGCCCGGATGCCGCTCGGCGACCTCGTCCAGGAGATCGACTGCCCGGTCCTGTACGGCATCGGCGAGTTCGACGAACTGACCCGGCTGGAGCAGGCCCTGGCCAACTACGAGCGCATCCGCGCGCCCAAGGAACTGCGCGTCTACGAGAACGAGTTCCACCCGCTGGGCGGGGTCGCCGCCGAGATCTTCCGCTTCGGCGCGGAGTGGATCGAGCGCGCCCTGAACGGCGAGTTCGCCGAGGCCGGGCGCGACGTGCGGCACTACGTGCACCACGACGGCCGCACCACCGACGGCACCGCCAACCCCACCTGGTGGCTCGGCGCCGTCCCCGCCCAGATCACCGCCGCCCGCCGGGCGTGACACCGGGCGGCCTCCGGGCGTGACACCGGGCGGCCTCCGGGGGTGGCGGGGCGGCGCGCGCGTGGGGGGCGCGCCACCCCGTCACCCCCGGGGCCCCGCACGGTCCGGCCCCGGGGTATGGAAGCCCCGGGGCCGGACGGTGCGCTGGTGCTGCGTCAGCTGGTCCGGACGGATGCGTCAGCTGGTCTGGATGGAGGTGTCGTCGATCACGAAGCTCGTCTGCAGCGAGGCGTCCTCGGTGCCGGTGAACTTCAGGGTGACGCTCTGGCCCGCGTAGGACGAGAGGTCGAAGGTCCGCTGCTGGTAGCCCGCCGCCGCGTCCACGTTGGAGTACGTCTTCAACGTGGTCCCGTTCACCGACACGGCCAGCTTGTCGTACGCGGTGCTGCCCGACTCAGCGGTGTCGATGTGCAGCCAGAAGCTCAGCGTCGCCTTGCAGCCCGCCGGGATCGTCACCGTCTGCGCCAGCGTGTCGGTGTGCGAGGAACCGTAGCCGTTCAGCCACGCCTTCCACGAACCACCGTGCGCCGCCTGCGAGGAGCTGTTGTCCACCACGCCGGAACTCGTCGTCCACGGCGCCGCCGAGCCCGTCTCGAAGCCCGCGTTGCCCAGCAGCTGCGCCGGCGTGCAGGTACCGCCACCGCCACCGGTCACCGTCCACGTGAAGCTCGCCGTACCGGACTTGCCCGCCGAATCCTTCACCGTCACCGTCACGCTCGACGAACCCGCCGCGGTGGCGGTACCGGTGATCGCACCGGTCGAGGCGTTGATCGCCAGCCCCGCCGGCAGACCCGTCGCACTGTACGACAGCGGCGCGGTACCACCGGAAGCGTTGATCTGGACGTTCACCGCACCGCCGACCGCCGTGGACTGGTCACCGGGGCTGCTGACGGAGACCGCGCCGCTGCCGGCCGGCTTGGTGAGCAGGCAGCCGGCCACGTTGAGGTCGATGACCCGGCCGTTGCCGAGGCAGGTGGTGAACCAGTAGGTCTCCTCACCGTAGCTCTGGCCCTTGGTGGCCGTGGTGGTGCCGTCGGCAGCGACCTCGCACGGGTTGTCCAGGGTGCACATCTCGCCGTTGTCGTTGCCGGTGTTGTTGATGCCGATGATCCGGCCGCTGGCGGAGTCGATGATCGGCGAACCGGAGGTGCCGTGCGTGGTGTTGCAGCCGGAGCTGTAGCGCAGCGAGTCGTGCCAGGTCCACTGGTCCTCGCGCAGGGTGGGCACGAACCCGTTGACGGAGCAGTTCCACACCTGCTTCCAGTACGAGGAGGGTATGTACATCGCGGCGCCGTCGGTCGGGTGCGTGTCGTTGACGGTCAGCGCGGTCGCGCCGTACTTGGAGCTGATCGAGCCGTAGGTGTCGGTGAGTTGGTAGAGCGCGACATCGGTGCCGGTCATGGTCGCGTAGACGACCTTGTCGGCCTGGACGGTGCCGAGGCTGTTGCCGGCGCCGTCGAGCAGGGTGCCGCTGCGGCTCGCGCTCGCGTTCTGGATGACCTGGCCGGCCGTGGGCATGGTCGGCAGGCAGTGGCCGTTGGTGAGCATCAGGGCCCGGTCTCCGGCCACCGAGGTGGGGTAACGCACCAGCGAGGCCGAGCAGTTGCTCAGCGCGATGGTGGAGGTCAGGTCGCTGGCCTGGACGGCGTGCGCGGGGGCGGCGGCGAGGGTCAGTCCGCCCGCGACGACGGCGCCGACGCCGGCCATCGCGGCAAGTCTCTTGAACATGGCTCTCCTTGTGGGGGATCGCGGGGTGTACGACTGGTCGCCGAGGCCCGCGCCGCACGAAAGTGCCATGGTCACTTCAAGTGGTCAACCGTATTGGCCGAACTCGCCGACGGCAATCGTCCGTTGCGGCCCGGGGCGGCAACCATCCGCCCCGGTATGCCCGTTAAGGGCGGGCGCAGTGGCACCCCACGGCACCGGCCGTGCCCGCCCGTCGGGGCGTCATATCCGCCCGCCCACCCGTCCGCTCGCCCGCTCGCGGGGGCTACGGCTGCGGGAAGGAGTTCTCGTCCACCTCGTCGGTCTTGGCGTTGCCGCCGACCGTCGGCTGGAGGGTGATCGACCAGGACGTCGCGGTGCGCCCGGTCTCGAACGCCAGCGTGTCCTGGAACTTGGTGAACCGGCAGCTCTGCGTGAACGCCTTCGTGTCGGAGTCCCAGTCCACCCCGCCCGCGAAGTACACCTCGTACGTGCCGTCCTCGACGCCCTCGATGCTGGCCTTCTGCCCCTTGGCCACGTACACCGAGTGCACCGACTTGCCGTTCAGCGCGAGCGAGACGACCGCGTCCCCCCTGCCGCCGTTGTCGACCTTGAACACGCCCTCGCCGCGCAGCCGCCCCTCGCGCACCAGGGTGCCGTTGTCCAGCGAACGGGACTGCTGCTTGGGGGTCTGCGGGACGGCGAAGGTCGTCGGGTAGCCGGCCGCCGCCATCTTGGCCAGGGCCGCCGACACCGCCGCCAGGCCCTCGGAGGCGCCCAGTTCGGCCTGCGCGGAGCCCACCGCGCAGACGCCCCTGCTCTTGATGTCGCCGCGGACCTTCGTCGCGTCGGTGGCCAGCGAGGTCAGCGCCCTCACCAGCTCGGTCTGCGCCGTCGCGACCGCGGCCGGCTCGTCCGCCAGGCCCAGGCTCCGCCCGGCCGTCCGCGCGCTGGTGGCGATGCCGCCGAGGACGCCGTCGAGGTCGCCCAGGGTCTTGGCCCCGGCCACCTGGCCGAGCGCGGTGTTCACCGGGTCGATGGTCGTGCCGAGCACCGGGCCGTACGGCGGCGGCGTCGGGGTGGGGGTCGGCGTCCGCGTCGGCGCGGGCAGGGCCGGGGCCGCGCCGGTGGACGGCCCGCCCGCGGCGCTCCCCCCGCCGCCCCCGCTCCCCCTGGTGCCACTGGAGCAGGCCGCGAGCAGCAGTACGGTGCCGACGGCCAGACCGGCCTTGGTGATGGACTTCATGAATCCCGCCCCGGTGACGCCCCGCGCACACAGCGTGCACGTGTCCGCCGCCATGCTGGCGGCCCCGCCCGGCGCGGTCAACCGGATTCCGAGGGCGTGCGGAGGGCGTGCAGGGGGCGCCCGGGGGCGCTGATCGAGGTCAACTACGATCGGGGCGTGCTCAGCCTCACCGGACTCCCCCTCCAGATCGTCGCCTCGGTCGTCGCGATCCTCGTCTTCGGCGCCACCATGTGGCTCTGGCCGCGCTTCGGCGGGAAGGGCTGGAAGTCCTGGACGGGCCGGATCGGCGCCTTCCTCGCCACCCAGATCGCCGTGCTGGTCGCCATGGGCCTGATCGCCAACGGCTACTTCGGCTTCTACAGCTCCTGGAGCGACCTGCTCGGCACCGACGGCAAGCCGGGCACGGTCGTCGACCACACGCCGAACGCCTCCGTGGCCGTCACCGGCGAGCAGAAGTTCTACTCGGCCCAGGGCTCGGACCGGGAGCGCTCCGGGCTGATCCAGCAGGTCGCCGTCAAAGGAGCCTCGACCGGCCTGAGCACCGAGGCGTTCGTCTACCTGCCCCCGCAGTACTTCCAGCCGGACTACGCGCAGCAGCGGTTCCCGATGGCCCTGGTGCTCACCGGCTACCCTGGCACGCCGGAGAAGCTGATCTCGCTGATGCAGTACCCGGCCTCCACCCTCACCGCGATCGAGCAGAAGAAGCTGCCGCCGACCGTCCTGGTGATGATGCGCCCCACGGTCGTCGGCAACCGGGACACCGAGTGCGTCGACGTGCCGGGCGGCCCCCAGGCGGAGACCTTCTTCACCACCGACCTGCCCAAGGCGCTCGCCACCACCTACCGGCTCGGCACCGACCCGGCGAGCCGCGCCGTCATCGGCAACTCGACCGGCGGCTACTGCGCGCTCAAGTTCGCGATGCGCAAGCCCGACGCCTACCGCGCCGCGGTCGCGCTCTCCGGCTACTACAGCGCGGCGCACGACGAGACCACCGGCGACCTCTTCGGCGGCAACGACCAGCTGAAGCAGCAGAACGACCTGCTGTGGCGGCTGAAGAACCAGCCGGCCGCCCCCGTCTCCCTGCTGCTCACCACCAGCTACGACGAGAACAACTACGCCGACACCCAGGCCATGGTCGGCGCCTTCAAGGCCCCCACCAAGGTGTCCACCATCACCCTGGACACCGGCGGCCACAACTTCCACACCTGGACCCGGGAGATCCCCCCGGCCCTGGAGTGGCTCGGCCAGCACCTCACCATGCCGAAGGCCGCCTGACCGATCCCCCGGCGGCCCGCCCGATCACCCGATCACCCGATCGGCCCCGCAGATCACACCCGTCTCACAGCGTCGTCTCACGCTCCTCTCAGCCGCACCACGCACGGTATGGCGCATGACCACGACCAGCTACTCCACTCCGGCCGGCGAACCGTGGCCCGAGGCCGCGGACTTCCCGCCGCCGGAGGTGCCGCAGCCGGACCCAGCCCGGCCGGACCCGGCGCCGCTCTTCCCCGAGCAGCCCCTGCCGCCCGCCCGCCCCAAGGGCCCTGCCTCCTGGTCCGGCCGGCTGCGCACCCTCCCCGCCCGCGCCTGGCGCGGCCGCGCGGACGACCCGCGCTGGGTGCGCCCGGCCCTGCTGGCACTGCTGGCCGCGACCGTCGTCCTCTACCTCTGGGGCCTGAGCGCCTCCGGCTGGGCCAACGCCTTCTACTCGGCCGCCGTCCAGGCCGGCAGCCAGAGCTGGAAGGCCTTCTTCTTCGGCTCCTCCGACGCCGGGAACTTCATCACCGTCGACAAGCCCCCCATGTCGCTGTGGCCGATGGCCCTCTCGGTGCGGGTCTTCGGCCTGTCCTCCTGGTCCGTGCTCGCCCCGCAGGCCCTGATGGGCGCCGCCACCGTCGGCGTCGTGTACGCGACGGTGCGCCGGCGCTTCTCCCCGCTCGGCGGCCTGCTCGCCGGGGCCGCCCTGGCGCTCACCCCGGTCGCGGCGCTGATGTTCCGCTTCAACAACCCCGACGCGCTGCTGGCCCTGCTGCTCACCCTGGCCGCGTACGGGCTGGTGCGGGCCATCGAGGCGGCGGGCACCCGGTGGCTGGTGTTCACCGGGGCGATGTTCGGCCTGGCCTTCCTCACCAAGACCCTGCAGGCCTTCCTCGTGCTGCCCGCCTTCGCGCTGGTCTACCTGGTCGTCGCGCCCACCGGCCTGTGGCGGCGGGTGCGGCAGCTGCTGCTCGCGGGCGCGGCCATGGTGGTCGCGGGCGGCTGGTGGGTCGCGGTGGTCGAACTGCTGCCGGCCTCGGCCCGCCCGTACGTCGGCGGCTCGCAGGACGACAGCTTCCTCTCCCTCACCTTCGGCTACAACGGCCTCGGCCGGATCAACGGCGACGAGACCGGCAGCGTCGGCGGCGGCGGGCGGCTCCCGGCCGGGCTCGACCTGCCGGCCGGGGCGATGCGCGGCGGCCGCGGCTGGGGCCAGACCGGCCTCACCCGGCTGTTCGGGAGCGACATCGGCGGGCAGATCGCCTGGCTGCTGCCGGCCGCGCTGATCCTGCTGGTCGCCGCCCTGTGGGCGACCCGCCGCTACGCCCGCACCGACACCGCCCGCGCGGCGTTCCTGGTCTGGGGCGGCGCGATGCTGTCCACCGCGCTGGTGTTCAGCTTCATGTCCGGGATCTTCCACCAGTACTACACGGTGGCGCTCGCCCCGGCCGTCGCGGCGCTGGTCGGCATGGGCGTGGACGGCCTGTGGCGGGCCCGGCACCGGCTTCCGTGGGCGCTGGTGCTGGCCGGCACCCTCGCGGTGACGGCGGTGTGGGCGTTCGTCCTGCTCGGGCGGAGCTCGGAGTTCCTGCCCTGGCTCCGCTGGGCGGTGCTGGTCGGCGGGCTGGTGGCGGCGGCCGCGCTGGTCGCCGGACAGCTGGCCGGGCGGGCCGACGGGCGGCTCGGGGCCCGGATCGCCTCGGTCGCCGGCCTGGTCGGCCTGGCGGCGGCGCTCGGCGGGCCCGCCGCGTACGCGGTGGACACCGTCGGCACGGCACACAGCGGCTCCATCGTGACGGCCGGGCCGGCCGTCCAGGGCGCCTCCGGTCCGGGCGGCGGCGGCCGGCACGGCGGGCAGGGCTTCGCGGGCAACGGGCGGACGTTCCAGCCCGGCCAGAACGGCGGCGGGCAGAACGGCGGCGCACCCGGCTTCCCCGGCGGCGGCGGGCAGCACGGCGGCTGGCCGGGCGGCCAGGGCGGCGGCAACGGGTTCAACGGCGGCAACGGCGGCGGCCAGGGCGGCTTCAACGGCGGCAACGGCGGCTGGTCGGGCGGCGGTTCGGGCAAGGGCCCGGGCGGCGGCAACGGTCACCGCGAGCGCGGCACGGGCGCCAACCCCGGCACCGGCAACCCGGGCAACCCCGGCAACCCCGGCAGCGGCGAGGACCCCGGCGCCTTCGGCCCCGGCGGCATGGGCGCCACGGGCGGCATGGGCGGCCTGCTCGGCGGCACCAAGGTGAGCGAGGAGGCCTCCGCCCTGCTCAAGGAGAGCGCCGGCCAGTACACCTGGGCGGCCGCCACCAGCGGCTCACAGAACGCCGCCAGCTACCAACTCGCCACCGGAGAGCCGGTGATGGCCCTCGGCGGCTTCAACGGCACCGACCCCTCGCTCAGCCTGGCCGGCTTCCAGAAGTACGTCCAGGAGGGCAAGGTGCACTGGTTCATCGCCGGCGGCTCCCACCGCGGCTTCGGCGGGGCCGAGAGCGGACGGGGCGACACCGGGGAGAAGGAGTCGGAGACCTCCCAGATCGAGAGCTGGGTGACGAGCCACTTCACCGCGAAGACGGTCGGCTCCACCACCTTCTACGACCTGACGGCCCCGACCTCCTGACCGTCCGACCTCCTGACCGTCCCACCCCAGGGGGCGCACCGCAGCCGGCGGTGCGCCCCTTCGCGTTGCCCCCGGGAAAGCCCCCGTCGGCCCCGGCAGTCCCCGTCAGGCGGACGGGCAGTGCGTCCCGGCGGCGGGCAGCGTGCCGTCCACCAGGAACGCGGCCACCGCGTCCCGCACGCACCCGCTCTTGTCGTAGCCGGTGTGCCCGTCGCCGTCCCGGGTGAGCAGGACGGCGTCGGCGAGGTTGGAGGCCATCCGCTGCGCCCACGGGTACGGCGTGACCGGGTCGGCGGTGGAGCCGATCACCAGGATCGGGGCGCTGCCCTCGGCCCGGATCCGGGCGGGCCGTTCGGCGGTGCGGTACGGCCAGGAGCGGCAGTCCGGGGCGAACAGCGCCGCCGAGGTGTCGTGCCGGCTCATCAGCGGGGCGCGGGCGGCGAGTTCGGTGCGGTCGGTGCGCAGGTCCCCGGCGCCGGGGGCCATCAGGGCGTCCGCGCAGCTGATGGCGGCGAAGGCGTCCGCCGCGGTGGAGTAGCCGCCGTCCTCGCCGCGGCCGTTGGCGCCGTCGGCGAGGGCGAGCAGTTCGGCGGCGTCGCCGCGGGTGATCGCCGGGTCGAGGGCCTGGCGCAGCCGCTCCCAGGAGCGGTGGCCGTCGTAGAGGGTGTCGAGGGTGCCGTTCCAGGCCAGGGTGGCGGTGAGGCGGCGGCCGTCGGCGGCGGGCAGCGGGTGTGCGCGCAGGCCGTCCAGGAAGTCGGCGAGCCGCTGCGGGGCGGCGGCGCGGTCGCGGCCGAGGGGGCAGTCGTCGCGGCCCGCGCAGTCGGCGGCGAAGTCCCGCAGCGCGGTCTCGGTGGCGGCGGCGGCCTCGACGTTCAGCCGGACCGGGTCGAGGCTGCGTTCGAAGGCGCCGTCCAGGGCGAGGCGGCCGGTGCGGGCGGGGAACTCCTCGGCGTAGAGGGCGCCCAGGTAGGTGCCGTAGGAGCTGCCGAGGAAGTCGAGCCGCCGTTCGCCCAGGGCGCCGCGCAGCACGTCGAGGTCGCGGGCGGTGTCGCGGGTGGAGAGGTGGGGCAGCAGCGTGGCGTACCGGGCCTGGCAGGCGTCGGCGAGCACCCGGCCGCGGTCGTAGCCGGGGTCGTCGGTGCTGGTCCACTCGTCCCGGGTGCGGTCGTCGAGGCAGTGCACGGGGGTGGTGCGGCCGGCGCCGCGCGGGTCGAAGCCGACCAGGTCGAAGTGGTCGGAGAGGGTGCCGCGGTAGTCCTCCCAGCCCCAGACCACCCGGTCCACGCCGGAGTTGCCCGGCCCGCCGGGGTTGAGCACCAGTGACCCGATCCGCCGGTCGGCCTCGGTGGCGCGGATCCGGGAGACGGCGACGTCGATCGTCTCGCCGCCCGGATCGGCGTAGTCCAGCGGGACCTTGAGTCCGGTGCACTGCGCGACCGGCTCCCCGGCCGGGCGCTCAGGCCGGTCCGGGCAGTCCTTCCAGTCCAGCGGCTGGAGGTACAGGGCCGCGAGCGCGGGGGCGGCCGTGCCGGGCACCAGGTCCTGGGGCCGGGCCGCGGCCGCGGTGCCGGGCCGGCGGGCGCCCGGGTCCGAGGGCCCGGTGCAGCCCGCGGCGAGCACGAGGAGGGCGACGGTGAGCAGGGCGCGGAGCGGGCGGCGGGGGTTCGACGAGTGCACCGCCCACGAATACCACCCGGCGCCCGCTCCCGTCACACCAGCATCTGCCGTAACGATTCCTCAGCCTCCGCACTGCTGCAGCATGGCCTGCTTGTCGGCCACGGTGACGGGGAGCTGGTACTTCAGGGAGACCTGGGCGAAGCGGACGGCGTACGAGCAGCGGACGGCGGTGTTGGCGGGGAGCCAGGAGGCCGGGCCGGAGTCGCCCTTGGAGGCGTTCTGCGAGCCGTCGGCGGGGATCAGGTTGAGCGGGTCGTTGGCGATCTGGACGCGCTTGGCCTTGTCCCACTTGGCGGCGCCCAGCTGCCAGTCGTAGGACAGCGGCATCACGTGGTCGATCTGGATCTTCGTGGCCTGCTGCTTGGTCCACTGGACGTTCTTGCCGGTGTACGGGTCGTAGATGGTCATCGCGGTGACGACGCAGTTCGAGCCGTCCTTGCGCTCGACGGCGGTGCCGTCGCGGGCGAGCAGGTCGTTGCGGGTGTCGCAGTTGTTGTGGCCGAGCGGGACGCCGTCGACGTTGTCCGTCCAGGCGGGGCCGAACTCGTTGCGGTCGTAGCCGTCCTTGGGGCCGGCGGCGGCGGTGGCGACCTTGGCTATCACGTCGCGGCCCGCCTTCTGCTCCTCCGGCGTGGTCAGCGGGGCCAGGCCGGGCTTGGTGCCGTCCGGGTTCTGCAGCGGGCTGGTGCCCAGGCCCCCGGCGGGCGCGGCGGAGTCGCCGCTCTTGTGGTCACGGCCGCCCAGCAGCCAGCCGGCCAGCGCGAGCGCGCATATCAGGAACACGGTGGCGGCGGACAGGGCGGTGCGGCGGGCGGGCACGGATAACTCCCGGGATCTGGGGCGGGTTGACGGCGAACCAGCAGATCAGCCACCCCGAGAGCAGGTCAAGGCGGCGCCACGCGAACCCCGCCCACCATGTCGAAGCTCACACCCCGGGCGTCAGCCGCCGATGGCGGACATCGGGCGGTCGGGCCGGACGAAGTCGGCGGAGTTGACGGCGTGTCCGGGCCCCTTCCCGGCCACCGAGGCCCGCCAGGCCGCCTCGATCCGGTCGTCGTCCGCGCCGCCGCGCAGCAGCGCGCGCAGATCGGACTCCTCCGTCGCGAACAGGCAGTTGCGCAACTGGCCGTCGGCGGTGAGCCGCACCCGGTCGCAGCCCCCGCAGAACGGGCGGGTCACGGAGGCGATCACCCCGATGACGGCGTCCGTGCCCGCGACCCGCCACTCCTCCGCCGGGGCGCTGCCCCGCCGGCCCACGGGCAGCAGGTCGAAGCGCTCCCCGAGCCGCTCCAGGACCTCCGCGGCGGTGACCATCGCCGAACGGTCCCAGGCGCCCTGCGCGTCCAACGGCATCGACTCGATGAACCGCATCCGGTACCCGTGCTCCACCGCGAAGGCCGCCAGCTCCGGGATCTCGTCCTCGTTCACCCCGCGCACCGGCACCGCGTTCACCTTCACCGGCCCCAGCCCCGCCGCCCGCGCCGCCGCCAGGCCCGCGAACACGTCCGCGATCCGGTCCCGCCGCGTGATCCGCGCGAACCGCTCCGGGCGCAGCGTGTCCAGACTGACGTTCACCCGCTCCAGCCCCGCCGCCCGCAGCGCCACCGCCGTGCGGGCCAGCCCGATCCCGTTCGTCGTCAACGACACCTCCGGCCCCAGCGCGGCGATCCGCCCCACCAGGTCCGGCAGGCCCCGCCGCAACAGCGGCTCCCCGCCGGTCAGCCGCACCGAGGCGATCCCCAGCCGCCCGACCGCGATCCGCACCAGCCGCACCACCTCGTCGTCGCCCAGCGCCTGCGCCCTCGGCAGCCAGTCCAGGCCCTCGGCCGGCATGCAGTAGGTGCAGCGCAGGTTGCAGCGGTCGGTCAGCGAGACCCTCAGGTCGGTGTGGACCCGGCCGAAACGGTCCAGCAGCGGGCGCGGTGCGGTGTTCATCGACCCAGTACAGGGGCCGGCGGGCCGCAGGACCAGCGGCCGAACCGCCGGGGGGCGGCCACCACCTGCGGGTTCCCCTTGTGCATTCGTACAACTGTGGGTTCGTACGGCTGCGCGGCGGCGGCCCCGGCGGGCAGGCTGGGCCCATGCAGACCACCGAAGACCGAACCGGGCCCGTCGCCGCACTGGTGCTCGCCGCCGGGGGCGGGCGACGCCTCGGCGGGCGGCCCAAGGCCCTGATCCGGTACGCGGGCCGCCCGCTGGTCGAGCACGCGGTGGCGGTGGTGCGGGCGGGCGGCTGCGCGGACGTCACGGTGGTGCTGGGCGCGGCCGGCGAACGCGTCCGCTCCACGGCACACCTGCCGGGCTGCCGGCTGGTGGCCAACCCGGACTGGGCGGGCGGCATGGGCTCCTCGCTGCGCGTCGGGCTGGCCGCGCTGGCGCCGGAGGTGTCGGCGGTGCTGGTGATGCTGGTGGACACCCCGGGCGTCACCGCGGCCGCGGTGGCCCGGCTGCTGGCCGCGCACCGGGCCGGCGCGGAACTGGCCGCGGCGGCCTACGCAGGGCGGCGCGGGCACCCGGTGCTGATCGGCGCCCGGTACTTCGCGCAGGCGGCCGCGGGCGCCTGCGGCGACGCCGGGGCCCGCACCCTGCTGGCCGCGCACCCGGACGCGGTCACGCTGGTCGAGTGCGCCGACGTCGCCGCCCCGGACGACCTGGACACCCCCGCCGACCTGGCCCGCTGGTCCGCCGGCTGACCGCACCCCGCCGGCCCGGGTGCCCGAAGCACCCGTGGCGGGCACCGGCCGGGCGCACACCCCTGATCCGACCCTGAGGATTGCCCCATTCCGCGCCAAGGACCCACCGTTTCGGGGAGCATGGAAACCGTTCCACCACCCGACTCGAACGGACGGAGCCCGCGATGGCCGGACTGCCCGACGACTTCACCGGACACGACCCCGCGAGGCCAGGGCACGGGGCGGGCGGTGGCGCCCGGGCGATCCGCTGCCCCGCCTGCCGCCGCGAGCACCTCTACGAGCCGCCGTCGCTGCCCTGTCCGTGCGGCGCCTCGCTGAAGGTGCCGCTGCTGCGCGGCGGGGTGCCGGTGCAGGTGCGGTTCCGCTCCTGGGAGGACTCCTGGCTGAGCATGCGCTGCCCGCACTGCGGCCGCTCCGACCAGTGGCCGCAGCCCGAGTTCACCTGCAACTGCGGCGCCACCGTCCGGCTGCCGGTGGACCGCACCACCCGGCTCGGCGGCGGCACGGCCGGCCCGCTCGCCACCCCCGGCCCGCAGGCCTCCCGCCCGTACCCGGCCCACCCGATGAGCACCCCGGTGCCCGCCCCGCCCGGCGGCTCCGGCGGCCAGCCCAAGCCGTTCCGCCACCGCGCGCCGTTCCGCCCGCACCCGGTGCGCACCTCGCAGGACGCGGTCTTCACCGCCGCCCGCTACCTGGAGTGGCTCGGCTTCGACGACCTGGAGCTGACCGAGGCCCAGGAGCGCGACGGGGTGACCCTGCTGGGCAGCCGGATGGTCGCCCAGGTGGACACCTGGACCGAGCCGGCCGACGTGAAGTCGGTCGAGTGCCTGTGGCTGCAGACCCTGCACGCCGAGGAGATGGCCGCCGCCATGTTCACCCTGGCCGGCTACTCCCACCAGGCCACCGTGCGCGGCGAACAACTGCTGGTCGCCCTGTTCAGCCTGGACCTGGCGGGGGTGCCGCAGCCTGCCAACGGCGCCGCCGAGGCCCTGATGGAAACCGGCTGGACGTCCTGACCGACAGGAGGCCACCGGGGCGCATCCGCCAGGGCGCGCCCTGCGGATCAGGCCGGACAGGGCCTAGATCATTTCCCCCGCGAATGCAAGAACCTCCGCTCGTGATCTGGTGCACAAGCTCACCCCCGTGTTGAATTGCCGCCACAGCGCGGGCCCTTGCGCTGCCGTCGCCGTGCCGCCGACAGTCGACGGCGGCGACGCCGGGCAGGGCCGCGCCCCGCTGGATGGCGCACACAAGGAGGTGGCGTTGTCAGAGCACGGATGGGGCCCGAACGGCCCGAACGGGCGGGGGCGGGCGGCAGCGGAGGAGCCGGGCGACACCGTGTGGCGACTGAGGTCCCGGGGGTGCTGGCAGGAGGCGGCCGAACTGCTGCGCCCGGCCGCCGAACAGGACCCGACAGCGGCCCTGGCACGGGCCGAACTCCTCATCGAGCAGTGCCTGTTCACCGCCGCACAGTGGACCCAGGCGGAACAGGCGCTGCGCCTCGCGGAGGCCGTGGTGGCCAGCACCGAGCAGCGCGCGGCCGCAGCCTGCGCCCGCGGCTTCCTGGCGTACGTGGCCAGCGTGCTCGGCCCCCGGGACCGACTGGACGAGGCGCAGGCCGCGCTCGGACGCACCTCGGCACTGCTGCCGCCGGACGCGCCGGGCCGCCCGCTGCTGGACTTCCGGCGCGGACTGGTCGCCGAGAACCTGCTGCGCGACCGCGGCGCCGCCTGGATCGCCTACCGCCGGGCGCACGACGGCGCGGGCGAACGCGGGGACGAACTGCTGCGCTCGTACACCTGGCGCCACCTGGCGGCGCTGGCCCTGGCCCGCGGGGAACGCGACCACGCCCGCGAGGGCTTCGACGCCTCGCTGCGGCTGCGCGAGCAACTCGGCTTCACGGTGGGGGTGGCGCCGGCGCTCGCGGCGCTCGCCGAGGTGTCCGAACCGGCCGAGGCCGCCCGGTTGCGCGCCGAGGCGGCCCGGCTCGTCCACGCCCTGGGCGGCGTACCGGTCTGGCTCGCGCGCCAGTTGGGCACCACCCGCACGCCGGGGCTCCCCCCGGACGGGGCCCACACGCCGGGGCCTCCCCCGGACGGGCGCATCACCCGCGAGACCTGGGGGACAATCAGCTAAGGTGAGCCTAACCTGGCCGGGGTGAGCAGTACCCCGGCCGGGTTCGCCTTGCCGTTCCCCGGGCACCGCCATGCCCCGGTCCGGCCGGGCCCGGGCGGGCCACCACCCCGACCGGGCACCGCCGGGCGGTCCATGGGCGGTCCCCGGTCGACCCGATGGGGCCCGCCCATGACCGCGAGCAGCACCCGGCCCGGCCCCACGCCGTGCGCCCCCCGCACCACCGAGGCGCACGCCCTCACCCCCGCGCCGGCCGCCACCACCCCCGGCGCGACCTCGTACCACCGGCTCACCGCGCTCGCCCCCGTCCTGCGGGTGCGCTGCGCCCCGCCCCGCCGCGGCGACGGCTGGATCCCCGCCGCCGACCTGACCACCCGGCCCGAGGCGGTCCGCGAGCTGATCGCCCACGACGCCCGGCAGGGCCTCGCCCACTACGGGCGGCCGCTGCGCCCGGACGTGGCGGCCGGCTTCGGCCTGCACCGCGTCGTGTGGCCGCTCTCGCTGCTGTTCACGCTGCCGTGGTTCCTGGAGCGCCGGGTCCCGCTGCTCGTCCCGGAGGACGTCTCGGTGCGCCGCGGCACCGACCGGGTGGAGCTGACGGTCCGCCCGGAGGCGTTCGCCTGCCTGCCGGACGACCCGGCGGCCGGCGTGCCGCAGGCCCGTACGGTGCCGGACGGGAACGCGTTGGCCGCCGAACTGCGGTGCGCGCTGGGCGGGTTCCTGGAACCGGTGCTGGCCGCCTTCCGGCCCGAGGTGCGGCGCGGGCCGCGGGTGCTGTGGGCGATGGCCACGGACGCGGCGGTGGAGGGGCTCTGGTACGCCGGCGGGCTGCTCGGGGAGCAGGAGCGGGCGCGCGCCGAGCTGTCCGCGCTGCTGGAGCCCCCGCAGGCGGGCGGCGCGACGGCGGCACCGGCGTGCGCGCCCGGCGTGACCGGCGGCCCCACTCCGGCCCCGTCCCCCTTCACCCCGGGTGCCGGTTTCGCCGCACCGGCGCCCGGGTGCGGGGATGCTTCGGGCACCGACCGGGCCCGGGCCAGCTGCTGCCTCGTGTATACCGCCCAACCGGAGGACATCTGCGGCGGCTGCCCCCGCGTCATGCGGGGTTGACGAAAATACGTGCGAAGCCGGATCCGGAAAGCCCGGAATTCCGGGAATAGCCCGCTTCAAATGCATAAGAAAATGCGATTGTCGCGGGGTCAGAAATCCCTCTACTCAGCGCATTGGCACCGAATCGGCCATTCCCCCGCCGAGCATCCGCCATGATGGTCCCCGCCATCACGACGCAGGAACGCGACGCAGGAAAGCGAGGCTGGTTCCGGCGATGAAATTGTCCGACATACCGCTTGGCTGGGCCGTCACCGGAGGTGCGGGGCTGCTGGTCAGCGCGCTCCTGGTGGCCCTGGTCCGGAGCCGGGGATCCGCCGCCGCCGGAGGGCCGGATTCCTGGGAGCGTTCCGAGGAACGGCGCCGCCGCAAGGAATCCCTGTACGGCGGCGCCTCGTACACGCTGCTGTTCTGCTGCGCGGGTGTCGCCGCCGCGCTGTCCTTCCACGGGCTGGTCGGCTTCGGGGTGCAGAACCTCGGACTGTCCGGCGGCTGGGAGTACCTCGTGCCGTTCGGCCTCGACGGCGCCGCGATGTTCTGCTCGGTGCTCGCCGTGCGCGAGGCCAGCCACGGCGACGCCGCGCTCGGCTCCCGGCTGCTGGTCTGGCTGTTCGCCGGCGCCTCGGCCTGGTTCAACTGGGTGCACGCCCCGCGCGGCTTCGGCCACGCAGGCGCCCCGCAGTTCTTCTCCGGCATGTCCCTCTCGGCGGCCATCCTGTTCGACCGGGCGCTCAAGCAGACCCGCCGGGCCGCGCTGCGCGAGCAGGGGCTCGTCCCCCGCCCGCTGCCGCAGATCCGCATCGTGCGCTGGCTGCGCGCCCCGCGCGAGACCTACGCGGCCTGGTCGCTGATGCTCCTGGAAGGCGTCCGCAGCCTCGACGAGGCGGTGGACGAGGTCCGCGAGGACAAGCGGGAGAGGGCCGTGGAGCGGGAGCGCCGCAGGCTCGCCGGCCGCCGCGAGCGGGCGGAGATCCGGGCGATCAGCCGCAGCAACAGCGCCTGGCGCGGACGCGGCGGCGCCGCACGGCAGTTGGAGTCCGGCTCGGAACCCGCCATAGCCGGCGGGCCCGCGGCGGAGCGGCCCGCCGGGCCGCGCGAGGTCGAGGCCGCCGAGGGCGCGGTGGTGCCCGCCGAGGGCACGGTGGCCCAGCCGGGCCTGCCCGCCCGCCCGGAGCGGCGCACCATCGACCTGACCATCGACGAGGACACCGTGACGCTGCCGCGGCTGGACTCGCTGGAGCGCAAACTGAAGGACCTGGAGCAGCAGTTCGGGTAGCCGGATCTAGGCCGCGGGCGTGCCGCTGAGCTCGAACCACATCCGCTTGCCGGAGCCACGCGGCTCCACGCCCCAGGCGTCCGCCAGCGCCTCGACGAGCATCAGCCCGCGCCCGGAGGAGGCCTGCTCCCCCGGGGTCCGGCGGGTCGGCCACAGGTCCGACTCGTCCTCCACCTCGACCCGCAGCCGGGCCCGGCCGCCGTCCGAGGCCGGCTCCCGGTAGAGCCGGGCGGTGAACATGGCGTCCCGGTCGGTGTGCCGGATGGCGTTGGTGACCAGTTCGGAGGAGAGCAGTTCGGCGGTGTCGATGAACTCGGCGACGCCCCAGCGGCGCAGCGCGTCGCGCAGCTCCGCCCGGACCTCGGAGATCCGCGCCAGGTCGGCCTGGCCGATCCGGCGGCGCAGCTGCTGGGCGGCCAGGCCGCCGGCCGGACCGTCCCAGCGCAGGAGCAGCAGCGCTATGTCGTCCTCGCGCTCGCTGGAGTCGGCGGCCTGGGAGGCGATCCGGTCGGCCAGGTCCTCCAGCGGGTCGCGGGCCGCCTCCTCGGCGCGCGGCAGCGGGCGGGCGAGCGCCCGGGTGAGCCGGGCGATGCCCTCGTCCAGGTCCATGCCGCGCGCCTCGACCAGGCCGTCGGTACAGAGCAGCACCGTCTCGCCCGGGTCCAGGCTGAACCGGGTGACCCGGTACTCCTGGTCCGGGTCGATGCCCAGCGGCAGCCCGCCGGCCACCGGCACCACGGCGGCGGTGCCGTCCGCCCGGCGCACCACCGGGTCGAGGTGGCCGGCCCGGACGGCGTAGACCACGCCGTAGTCCACGTTGACCTCGGCGTAGGCGCAGGTCGCGAAGTGGTCGGTGTCCAGGTCGGCGAGGAAGCGGGAGGCGCGGGCCATCACCGCGGCCGGCGGGTGCCCCTCGGCCGCGTAGGCGCGCAGCGCGATCCGCAGCTGGCCCATGATCCCGGCGGCGTGCACGTCGTGGCCCTGGACGTCCCCGATCACCAGGCCGACGTGCCCGCCCGGCAGCGGCACCACGTCGTACCAGTCGCCGCCGATCTGCAGGCCGGAGCCGGCCGCCAGGTAGCGCACGGCGGTCGTCACCCCCGGCACCGACGGCACGGTGCGCGGCAGCATCACCCGCTGGAGGCCGGCCGCCAGCTCGTGCTCGGCGTCGTGCAGCCGGGCCCGGGCCAGGGACTGGGCGACCAGCCCGCCCAGGGTCGACAGCAGGGTGCGCTCGTCGGCGTCCAGCTCGCGCTCGTCGTCGAAGCTGACCACGCAGACGCCGATCGCCCGCCCGCTGGCCACCAGCGGCAGGAACGCCCAGGAGCCGCGCCCGGTACGGCTGGTCGGCTCCCAGACGTCGGGGTAGGACGCGCGGAACTCCTCGCGGGTCGGGATGAACACCGGCGCCCGGTGGCGCACCGCCTCGGCGGCCGGGTGCCCGGCCGGCAGCACCGTGCGGTCCCAGACCGCCAGCGCCTCGGTCCGGTAGCCGGAGGCGCCGAGCACCTGCGCCCGGCCGGCCTCGAAGGAGGCCAGCACCAGGCCGTCCGGCGGCAGGCCGGGCAGCGGCAGCCCGGTGAACACCCGGGCCACGTCGCGGACGGTGACGGCTTCGGAGAGGGCGCGGGCCGCCTCCTTGATGAACCGGGAGCGCTCCTCGCGCAGCAGGGCCATCCGGTCGGCGCGGTCGCGCTTGTGCAGTTCGACGGTGGCGTCCCAGACGAACCCCACCATCCGCGAGGCCCGGCCGAAGGCGTCCGCGAGCACCCGGCCGCGGAAGCGCACCGCGCGCATGGTGCCGTTGGGCCCGACGGTGCGGTAGTAGGCGCCGCACTGGCCCAGTTCGGCCACCGCGCGCTCGACCCGGCGGCGCACCACCGGCGCGTCCTCGGGGTGCAGCAGGGCCAGGAAGGAACCGGCGGTGCGGTCGAAGCGGCCCTGATCCATGCCGTCCAGGCCGATGATCGCGCAGGCCCGGTGGTCGCCCTCCAGGACGTCGCGGCGGATGTCCCAGTCGAAGGAGCCGATGCCGTTGGCGGCCATCGCGGGCTCCAGCCAGTCCGGCATGGTGTCCGCGGAGGCGGGCGGCAGGCTGCCGGGGAGCACCGTCGCCAGCCGTCCGGCGGCGAGCGCGGGCGCCGGGCGCGGCACGGGCCGGCGCACCGCCTGCGCGGGCGGCTTCGCCCGGCCCGGCCCGGTCGCGGCGGGGCCGGCGGGGGGCTGGTCGACCGTCACGGGAGCGGGACCGGCGGGGTTCGGACCGGTGGTGCGGGCGGAGGCTGCCTGCTGCGGTTCGACGGTGGGCGCACCGGGTGGAAGCGCCGGCCCCGGCGACTCGGGCTCAGTGGGCATGCTGCTCCTGCCGCTGCCGTGGCGGACCGCGCCGACCGTCCGGCCGGGCCGCGTGGCGGTGTGATGGGTGGTGCTGGATCGGACGGTGTCGACGGGCGGGGTCGGTCGAGGTTCGGTCTCCCCGCTGCTTCCCGCACGTGGACACACATTCCCACCATCCTGTCCAATGTTGGGCCGAGCGGCAATGGCAACGGGCCGGAAATCTTCCGTTCCGCCTTCTGTTCTGGGCATGCTTCGAAGGCGAATGAATCGACGGCGAACGGTGCGACGGGCCGCGCGCCCCGCCCGCCCCGCGCCCCCGAGCGCCCCGTGCGCCCTGTGCCCGCGCCCCGAGCCCGTGCCCCGCGCCCCGGGAGCGGCCGGGCTCAGGGCAGGGCGAGCTCGAACCAGGTGACCTTTCCGTCACCCCGCAGCTGCACGCCCCACGCGTCCGCGAGCGACTCCACCAGCAGCAGGCCGCGCCCCGAAGTCGCGTACTCGGCGTCCGGATCGCGGCGCCGGCCGGGCAGCCGGGTCGTGCCGTCCTGCACCTCGATCCGCAGCCGGTGGTCCGACCCGAGCACCGCGTCGAACACCGCGCCCTTGCCGGTGTGCAGCAGCGCGTTGGTCACCAGCTCGGAGGAGAGCAGTTCGGCGGTGTCCGACAGCTCCGGCACCCCCCAGTGGCTGAGCGCCGTCCGCAGCCGCCGGCGGACCGAGCCGACCGCGACCAGGTCGGCCGGGTCGAGCGTCAGGTGCAGCCGGCGGTGCAGGGCGCAGCCGGGGGCCGAGGTGCCCGGCAGGGTCGTCCCGGTGCCGCCGGCTGCGCCCGGGGCGGGCCCGGACCGGTAGGCGTCACCCGAACTCGTCCGCTGCCGCGGGAATCGCGACTGACCGTCCATCAACACATGCCCCCGCCCTCGAATCCGGGCCCCCGCCTCCGGATCCCCCGCCGGCCGGGTGGCCCCTACGTTCTGACCACTCATCCTCATGCCCAGTTGACGGCGTTTGCAACAGTGTGCGTCCGATCACGTGGGGTGAAAGGGGCACGGGGAGGTTCACGTGATCCAACTGCCCGCGCCGGACAGGTTTGCGAAGCGCAGAGCCTGTTTTCGAGCCCGCCCCCGCCCGATCCCGCGCACACCCGGCGCCCGGGCGCCGGCCCGCGCCGCCCTCCCGCTCCCCGTCGCACTCCGCCATGCGCCGGGCCCCGGCCAGCCCCGCCCCGCTCCGCGCGCCCGGCGCACCCCGGCCGCGCGCCTTCCCGGCGGGGCTTCCCCGCGGGCCTTCCCCGCGCGCCTTCCCGGCGGGCCTTCCCCGCAGGCCTTCACCCCCGCCGCGGGCCCGGCGAGCCGAACCCCTGCGGACCGGCAACGCTGGACACAGCGGCCCGGTCCGGGTTCAATGGCCCGAGATGTTTGAACGACGTTCTAACATCGCCCCCGAAAGCCGACCCCCCCTCCCCCGGCGACCGCGAGCGAGGAACCGTGCGACTGACCCCCACCGAGCGGGACCGGCTGCTGATCTTCACAGCAGCCGAACTGGCCCGCGCCCGCCGCGCCCGGGGCGTACGCCTCAACATCCCCGAGGCCACCGCCCTGATCGCGGACACCGTCTGCGAGGCCGCCCGCGACGGCCGGCGCCTGGCCGAGGCCATCGAGGCCGGCCGCAGCGTGCTCACCGCCGACGACGTGCTGCCCGGCGTGCCGGACGTCGTCACCGTCATCCAGGTCGAGGCCGTCTTCGACGACGGCACCCGCCTGGCCGTCGTCAACGACCCGTTCCGGGGCGCCGGCTCGCTCGGCGACGAAGCCCCCGGCGGCGCGCTGATCGGCGCCGGCACCGGCTACGACCCGGTCGAGGAGACGGTGCTGCTGCCCGTCCACAACACCTCCCAGGTGCCGATCTCGGTCACCTCGCACTTCCACTTCTTCGAGGCCAACCCGCGCCTCGCCTTCGACCGCGCCGCCGCCTACGGCACCCACCTGGCCGTCCCGGCCGGCTCCTCGGTGCGCTTCGACCCGGGCGCCACCGTCGAGGTCGGCCTAGTGCCGATCGGCGGCCAGCGCGTCGCGATCGGCTTCGCCGGCCTGGTCGACGGCCCGCTGGACGCGCCCGGCGCGAAGGAGGCCGCCCTGGCCAAGGCCCGCGCGACCGGCTACCTGACCACCTTCGACGACACGGAGGTGCCGTCATGACGTCCATCACCCCCCACGACTACATCTCGGTGCACGGCCCCCGGGCCGGCGACCGGATCCGGCTCGGCGACTCCGGCCTGATCGTCCGCGTCGAGTCCGACTCGCAGGCCCCCGGCGAGGAGTTCCTGGCCGGCTTCGGCAAGACCGCCCGCGACGGACTGCACCTCAAGGCCGCCGCCGTCCGCGACACCTGCGACGTGGTGATCAGCAACGTCCTGGTGATCGACGCCATCCAGGGCATCCGCAAGACCTCGATCGGCCTGATCGACGGCCGGATCGCCTCGATCGGCCGCGCCGGCAACCCCGACACCCTCGACGGCGTGGACGTCGTCGTCGGCACCGGCACCACCATCGTCTCCGGCGAGGGCATGATCGCCACCGCCGGCTCCATCGACACCCACGTCCACCTGCTCTCGCCGCGGATCATGGAGGCCTCGCTGGCCTCCGGCGTCACCACGATCATCGGCCAGGAGTTCGGCCCGGTCTGGGGCGTCGGCGTCAACTCCCCCTGGGCCCTGCGCCACGCCTTCAACGCCTTCGACGCCTGGCCCGTCAACATCGGCTTCCTGGGCCGCGGTTCGTCCTCCGACGCGGCCCCGCTCGTCGAGGCCCTGGCCGAGGGCGGCGCCTCCGGCTTCAAGGTCCACGAGGACATGGGCGCCCACACCCGCGCCCTGGACACCGCGCTGCGCGTCGCCGAGGAGTACGACGTCCAGGTCGCCCTGCACACCGACGGCCTGAACGAGTGCCTGTCGGTGGAGGACACCCTGAAGGTGCTGGAGGGGCGGACGATCCACGCCTTCCACATCGAGGGCTGCGGCGGCGGACACGTCCCCAACGTGCTGAAGATGGCGGGCGTGCCCAACGTCATCGGCTCCTCCACCAACCCCACCCTGCCCTTCGGCCGCGACGCGCTCGGCGAACACTTCGGCATGATCGTCTCCGCCCACGACCTCAAGACCGACCTGCCCGGCGACGCCGCCATGGCCCGCGACCGCATCCGCGCCGGCACCATGGGCGCCGAGGACGTCCTGCACGACCTCGGCGTCATCGGCATCACCTCCTCCGACGCCCAGGGCATGGGCCGCGCCGGCGAGACCGTCCGCCGCACCTTCGCCATGGCCGGCAAGATGAAGGCCGAACTCGGCCCCCTCGACGGTGGCTACGGCACCACCGAGAGCGGCGACGACAACGAGCGCGTGCTGCGCTACATCGCCAAGCTCACCATCAACCCCGCCATCGCCCACGGCCTCTCCCACGAGGTCGGCTCCATCGAGGTCGGCAAACTCGCCGACATCGTCCTGTGGCGCCCCGACCACTTCGGTGCCAAGCCCCAACTGGTCCTGAAGGCCGGCTTCCCCGCCTACGGCGTGGTCGGCGACCCCAACGCCTCCACCGACACCTGCGAACCCCTCGTCCTCGGACCGCAGTTCGGCGCCCACGGCGCCACCGCCGCCGACATCTCCGTCGCCTTCGTCGCCCAGGCCGCCGCCGACGGCGCCTACCTCGACCGCCCCGCCGACGGGCTGCCCACCCGCCGCCGCCGCGTCGGCGTCCGCAACACCCGCGGCATCGGCCCCCGCGACATGGTCCGCAACGCCCGGGTCGGCCGCGTCGACGTCACCCAGACCGGCCTGGTCTCGCTGGACGGCGAACCGCTGCGCTCCGAACCCGCGGACAGCGTCTCGCTCAGCCGCCTCTACTTCCTCTGACGCTTCCGCTGCCACTTCCGCTTCCGCTGCCACCTCCGCCGAACGCCTCCCCCTAGGACTCCCGGATGACCACCCCCACGCCCGCTTCCCTCGGCTACCGGATGCCCGCCGAGTGGCACCCGCACGACCGCACCTGGATGGCCTTCCCCACCGCCAACCCCACCTTCGACACCCCCGAGAACCTGCACGCGGGCCGCGAGGCCTGGGCCGCCGTCGCCAACACCATCGTCCGGTACGAGCCGGTCACCCTGGTCGTCAACACCGGCGAGACCGCGGACGCCCGCAGGTACGTCTCCGAGCAGGTCGAGATCGTCGAGCGCCCGCTCGACGACGCCTGGATGCGCGACATCGGCCCGTCCTTCCTGATCGACGACAAGGGCTCGCTGGCCGCCACCGACTGGATCTTCAACGGCTGGGGCGCCCAGTCCTGGGCCCGCTGGGACGACGACCAGCACATCGCCGAGCACATCAGCGAACTGACGGGCGTCCAGCGCTTCGCCTCCCGGCTGATCAACGAGGGCGGCGGCATCCACGTCGACGGCGAGGGCACCGTCCTGGTCACCGAGACCGTCCAGCTCGGCGAGGGCCGCAACGCGGACTGGACCAAGGAGGAGGTCGAGGCCGAGCTGCACGCCTTCCTCGGCACCACCAAGGCGATCTGGCTGCCGCGCGGACTCACCCGCGACTACGACGAGTTCGGCACCCGCGGACACATCGACATCGTCGCCTCCTTCGTGCGCCCCGGCGTCGTCGTCGCCCACGTCCAGCCGGACCCCGCCCACCCGGACCACGCCGTCTGCCAGGAGCTCGTCGCCATCCTGCGCGCCGCCACCGACGCCCAAGGCCGGGCGCTGGAGGTCATCGAACTGGCCGCCCCCACCGTCCTGCTGGACGAGGACGGCGAGCCGGTCGACTACTCCTACATCAACCACTACGTGGCCAACGGCGCCGTGATCCTGTGCGCCTTCGACGACCCGCGCGACCAGGAGGCCGCCGCCGTCCTCGGCCGCGCCTACCCGGGCCGCACCGTCGAACTCGTCGACGCCCGCGAAATCTTCGCCAACGGCGGCGGCATCCACTGCATCACCCAGCAGCAGCCGAAGTCCGCCTGACCCCAGGCTACTTGAGGCACCTGGGCCACCTTGGGCACCACCCGGCTGCCGGGGCGGGGGCACCTCCCCCGCCCCGGCAGCCTTCCGACCTCCGCACCACCGAGGGAGCGCACCGCACATGGCCGACCCCCGCCCGCGCCGGCCGGCGCGCCCCCGCGAGGAGGTCTTCGCCACCGCCCGGGCCGCGATCGCCGAACACGGGCTCGCCAAACTCACCATGGCCGGGCTCGGCAAACAGCTCCAGATGAGCGCCGGACACCTGCTCTACTACTTCGGCAGCAAGGACCAGTTGCTGCTGGAAACCCTCCGCTGGAGCGAGGACCAGCTCGGCGCCCGGCGCCGTGACGCCCTCGCCGACCGCTCGCGCGACCCCTGGCAGCGGCTCGACGCCTACCTGCGCCTCTACCTGCCCGACGGGGCGGGCGATCCGCGCTGGATCCTGTGGGTCGAGGTGTGGGGGCGCTCCCCCGCCAGCGCCGAGATCCGCCAGGGGCAGCAGGAGATCGAAGCGCCCTGGCAGGCCGACCTGGTCGCCCTCATCGAGGAGGGCACCGCCACCGGCCACTTCACCCCCGGGCCCGCCGCCGACCGGGCCACCCAGATCCGTGCCCTCCTCGACGGCCTGGCCGTCCCCATCGCCATCGGCCTCCCCGCCGCCCACCGCCCCGCCGCCCTCACCCAGGCCGCCGCCGTCACCGCGATCCTCCTGCGCACCTGACCCCCGGGGGCTGCGGCGGGGTGGACAGGCCCTAGGGCGTGTCTTCAAACTCCCGTCGTCCGCCCGGAGGGCGGGCGTGGCGGCGTTGGGGTGCGTGCATCGCAAGGCGGAGGAGGGAGTCCATGCGGTGGGGGCACCTCCCGGCCGAAGGCTGGGGGCCATCGGCGACTGACGACAACGCGGCGAGGTGCGTGCCCCAACGCCGGCGCGCAGGCGGGAGTTTGAAGACACGCCCTAGGACTTGTTCAGGTACGTGAGGACGGCGCGGACGCGGCGGTTGGTGTCGTCGTCGTCGGTGATGCCGAGCTTGCCGAACATCGCGGTGGTGTACTTGCCGATGGCGCTCTCGCTCAGGAAGAGCCGGCGGCCGATGGCCTGGTTGGAGAGCCCCTCGGCCATCAGCCCCAGCACGGCGTACTCGCGTTCGGTGAGCCGTTCGAGCCCCCGGTTCGGTGGCGTGTTGGACAGCAGTCTCGCGATGACGGCCGGGTCCATGGCCGTCCCTCCGTCCGCGACGCGCTCCAGGGCACCGATGAACTGGTCGGCGTCGAACACGCTCTCCTTGAGGAGGTAGCCGACGCCGCCGGAGCCGTCCGCCAGGAGCTCCCGGGCGTACAGCTGCTCGACGTGCTGGGAGAGGATGAGGACCGGCAGCCCGGGCATCTCGCCGCGGGCGGCGAGGGCCGCCCGCAGCCCCTCGTCCGACTGGGTCGGCGGCATGCGGACGTCGATGACGGACACGTCCGGGCGCCACCTGCGCAACGCGTCGAGCGTCTCGGGCCCGGTGGCGGCCGTGGCCACCACCTGGTGCCCGCAGGCCTCGATCAGGCGGACCATCCCGTCACGCAGGAGGTAGAGGTCTTCGGCTACAACGATTCGCATGGCACCGTCATCCTGACACGGGTCGGACCGCCCGACGGACTGGTGACCTCCAGGGTGCCGTCGAAGGCCGCGAGCCGGCGGCGCAGGCCCGCCAGCCCGCCGCCGGCCCGGACGTCGGCCCCGCCCCGGCCGTCGTCCTCGACCTCGGCGACGACCGCGGCGGCGACACCGGTGCCGTCCCGCGTGAGGGAGATCCGCACCCCGGACGCCCCGGCGTGCCGGACGGCGTTGGTCAGCAGCTCGGCGACGCCGAAGTAGACGGCGGACTCGATCGGCGGGTCCAGGCGCAACAGGGCGTCGGCGCTGACGGCCACCTCCAGCGGGACGTCCAGGGCGAGCGCGCGGACGGCGTCGACGAGCCCCCGCTCGCTCAGCACCGGCGGGCTGATCCCCCGGATCAGGTCGCGGAGTTCGGCCAGCGAGGCGGTGGCACCGGCCTGCGCGTCCCGCATCAGCGCCCTGGCCTGGTCGGGGTCACGCTCCATCAGCTTCCCGACGGTCGCCAGGGAGAGCCCGAGCGCGACCAGGCGGGCCTGCGCCCCGTCGTGCAGATCCCGTTCGATCCGGCGGATCTCGGCGGCCTGCGCGACCGTCACGTCCGCCCGCTGGGCGGTCAGTTCCTCGACCCGCTCCGCCAGCGCCATCGCCGGCGACGGGCGCAGGAAGCGGACCGCCACCGGCACGACGGGCCGCCAGGCGTACGGGGCGGAGGCCACGGCCACGACCGCGCCGAGCGCCCCGGCCAGGCCCGCGGCGGATTCCGGCCCGCCGAACCCGAGGACCGCGCAGGCCGCCACGACCACCCCGGCCGGCGGGAGGCACGCGAGCAGACCGGCGGTGAACGGCGCGATCCCCGCGAACCGCAGGTCGCGCCAGTTCGCCGGGTCCCGCCAGCGGACCCGCCAGCGCTGGTCCATCAGCGCGTCCCGGCGGGTGCGCTCGTAGGAGAAGCCGTTCCACCAGAACCCGGTGGACATCCGCGTCACCGGCCCGGCCTGCCGGTATCCGGCGGGGATCACCGTGGCGGTCCACCGCGCGACGAGGAAGCGGACGATCCGGCAGACGGGGCGGGGCAGGGCGAGCGTGCCCACGCCCACCAGCACGAACGGCGCCGTCCACGACCACGGGTTGCCCGCCCCCCACCAGACCCCCAGCGCCACGGCCGCGGCCCACACGGCCGGCAGCAGCAGGCAGACGGCCGCCACGACACACGCCCGCACGAACCCCACCCCGGCGCGCGCCACCCACGAACCCAGCCGTCCCACGTCTCTCCCCTTCCGTACGGTGCTCCCACTGTGCACCGCGCCGAGCCCGCCACCGCCCAGATCGGCCGGGGAGTGGGGCTGGCCCCACCCACGTGTGGGCCCAGACCGATACCGCCCCGGCCGGGCGGTTCGTAGCGTCGGTGGACATGGACACCAACACGCACCGCACGGACACGCACCACACGAAGATGCACCGCACGAACGCCCACCGCACGGACATGCCCGGCAGCGACATGCCCGGCACGCCCGAGGCGGCGCTGCTCCACGACCCCCGTACCCGGCGGGCCTTCGGCACGGTGACGGCCTGTATCAAGGTCTACGGCGCGCTCGGCGCCGTCGCGTTCCTGGCGGTCGTCGCGGTGGCGGGCAACGGCCACCCGGTGAACACGTTCATGTGGGTCCGGGCGGTGCTGCTGCCGGTGGTCGCCGTGCTGCTCCACCGGCTGGCGGTCGCCGCCTCCCGAGGGTCCCGCCGGGCCTTCGAACGACTGGGCGCCCTCACCGTCATCATGCCGATCGCCATCATCGGCGTCGACCTGATCCCGGGCGTCTGCCCGCCCTGGTACGCCGCGGTGCAGACCGTCTGCATGCTGCCCGTCCTCCGGGCCGCGGTCACCGTCCGCGGCTCCGCGCTGCGCGCCGCCTTTCCCAAGGCGCGCTGACCGGGCGTCGGGCGCCTGGTGCGCGGTCGGCGTCCGGTCGGCGTTCGGTCGGCCATTCGGTCGTCAGCCGGTCGTCAGTCGGTCCAGACGGCGGCGGCCGTACGGTCGTCGGCGTAGCCCTTGGCGCGGACCTGGACCTGGCGGAGGAAGTCGACGGTGCCGGGCGGATGCGGGTGGGCCCAGTGGGTGGACAGGAAGTGGGCGACGGCCGGCTCGTCGGCGATCGGGCGGGCCAGACCGGGGGTGCAGAGCAGCAGCACGTCGCCCGGGGTGGCGGGGACCAGCCGGAAGCGGAACGGCCTCGGCTCCTCCGGCGGCTGCTGGCCGTCCGGGTGGTGCAGCAGGCGGGCCGCGTAGGCGTCGATCCAGTGGCCGGAGCGCAGCAGGTAGAGCCCGCCCGGGCCGACCCCGAAGGCCGCCCGGTGGCCGGCCGCCGGGTCGAGCGACAGCAGCAGGCAGTGCAGCGAGGCCGGGGACGGCGTGCCGTCCTCCTCGTTTCCGGGCACGAGCGCGCGCAGCGGGGCGACGGCGCCGGTGGCGAGCCGCTGGAGGCCGTAGCGCAGCCGGTCCCGGGCGCCGTCGCGCAGGTCGGCGGCCAGGCCCTCGCGACTGCGGCCGACCGCGGCGGCCAGATGGCGGCAGGCCTCACGGGTGCTGGTGGCGACGGCCTCCGGGGGAAGCGCCTCGTCCGCGGCGGTGCCGGTCCGGTCGATGCCGGCGAGCACGGCGAGCAGCAGCCCGTCCGGGCCGTCCCCGAACCTGGTGACCAGCAGCGCGTCGCGCCGCGACTCGCCCCGGAAGCGGGCGGAGTCGCCGCGGACGGAGACGGCGCGCAGGACGGACGGCCCGTACTGGGCGCCCTCCAGGACGGTGTCCGGCACCAGCGCCCCGAGGACGCCCGGATCCGCCTCCGGGACGGCGGTCGGCTCCGGCCCGTAGGTCGGTGGGCGCTCGCCGATGTGCGGCACGGTGGGGGCGCCGTCGGCGAGCGGCGAGCGGACGGCCGGGCGCGGGTCGGGGACGGTGGTGGTGGCGGTGGCGGTGGCGAGGGTGTCGGGTTCCGGGGCGGGTTCGGGTTCCTCGGCGGCGGCCTCGGGTTCGGGCTCGGGCTCGGGCTCGGCCTCGGGCTCGGCCTCGGGCTCGGCCTCGGGGGTGGGCTCGGGGGTAGGCTTGTCCAGGGAGACCGGGGCGACAACTGGTGCGGGCGCGGTCTCGGCTTCGGGTCCCGGGGCGTCAGGAGCGATGGCCGGGGCGGGGACGGTGGCGTGGGGCTCCTCGTCCGTCCGCTGGGGTCCGATGACGCCGATCGCGGTGTCGAACCAGTCGTCGATGCTGTCCCGTTCCAGCACCTCGTCCGCTACCGGCACCGCCGCCGACGACTCCGGCTCCGGCTCCGGCTCCGACTCCAGAACCGGCTCCGCGTCCAGGACGGGCTCCGGTTCGGCCGTGCGCTGCTGGCCGATGAGGCCGACCGCCGTATCGAACCAGTCGTCGACGCTGCCGTCGCCGGGGTCCGCGTGCGGGGTGTCGGGGAGGGTGCCCGCCGGGCCGTCGTAGACCGTTTCCCACCAACCGTCGTCCGGCCGGTGCGGCTGTGCGGGGGCACCCTGCTTGCTCATCTGGCGGCTCCTGGTCGGTCCGTGGTCGCGCCGCCCCCGGCGGGGCCGGACTCGACGTCATTGTCTCCAAGTGCAACGACGCTGTCCGGGTTTCGGCGACAACCGGTCAGCGCCGGGCCGTTCCCGGCCACCGCGTCGACCTCGGGTTTCACCGGGAAGTCCGGCGCCGCGTCCACCCCCGGGTTCACCCCTGCGTTCGGTCCCGTTCCGTCCGTGCTTGCCGGATGTGCCCGGAGCAGGGCGTTTCCGGGGTGTTCGGGTCCGGGAGCGGCCGAAAATGGGGGTCGAGGAGGGGCATCGCTTCACTCGTTCGGCTGATTAAATGTGCGCATGACCGCGTCGGCCCCCAGCTCACCCCGACCGGGGAGGGCCGCACCGGCGGGCCGCCCGGTGGGTGTGCTGTGGGTTCTGCTGCTGGTCGCGCTGCTCACGACGCTGCCGTGCGCCGGTCAGTCGAAGGCGGTCGGCGCGCACGCCGCTCCGATGCCGACCACCGTCACCGCCGTCACCGTCACCGTCACGACGGTCTCCAGTCACGCCCCGCACGCCGGCCCCGCAGCCAAGGCCTCCGACCAGCGCCAGCGCGCCGGCGAGCAGCGGCACTGGACGTGGTGCACCGCCGACGGCGGGCAGCCCCGCCGTGACAACGGCTGCTCCAGCCACCCGTACTGCGCGCAGGACGCCCAACTGCCGAACCCGCCGCCGCATCCGCAGCCGGCCGCGTCACCGCTCGCGCCGGCAGCCGAGGCGCTGCCCAGGGTGGTGCCCGCCGGGCTGCTGGACGGTCCGCATCCGGCACCCGATCTACACGAGCTGCAAGTACACCGGTCCTGAGCGGAACCCACCGCCCGGCATCCGCCGGCGGATCCGCCCCTCCCCTTCTTTCAGCTGACCGCCGCGCCACCAGCAGTGCGCGGCGGGGACAAGGACAACCACCATGGGTTCCGCCTCGAAGCAGTCCGGCAAGCAGTCCGGCAAGCCCGGCCCGACCGACCGCCGCGCCCGGATAGCCGAGCTGCGCGCCGGCGAGCAGCGCCGCGACCGCCGCAACAAGGTCATCGCCTCGGTCGCGGCCGGTGTGCTGGTGATCGGCGCGATCGCCACCGGCACCTGGATCGTCATGGACGCCAACCAGAGCAAGAAGAAGGAGCAGGCCGCCGCCAACGCGGACATCCCGGGCGTGCAGACCTTCGGCGAGCTGAGCCGCACCCACGTCAAGGACAAGGTCAGCTACCCGATGACCCCGCCGGTCGGCGGCGACCACAACGCGATCTGGCTGGACTGCATGGGCCACGTCTACGACCAGCCGGTCGAGAACGAGCGCGCCGTCCACTCGCTGGAGCACGGCGCGGTCTGGGTGACGTACAACGGCAAGGCGACGCCGGACGACATCAAGACCCTGTCCGACAAGGTCAAGACCACCCCGTACTCGCTGATGAGCCCGTACCCGGACGAGAAGGGCGCCATCACCCTGAACGCCTGGAGCACCCAGCTGATCGTGGACAGCGCGAGCGACCCCCGGGTGAACCAGTTCTTCACCAAGTACGTCCAGGGCAAGCAGACCCAGGAGCCGGGCGCCTCCTGCACCATGGGGCAGATGTGACCGCCGACGCGGCGCTGCCCGAGGACGGCTCCGAGCACGCCGCCGAGGAGTTCGCGGACGAGGCCGGGGCGCCGCGCCCGGCCCGTCGGCGGCTGTGGTGGCCGGCCGCGCTGGCCGCCGCCCTCGCGCTGGCCCTCGGGGTGCCCGCCCTGGTGGCGAGCGGGACGTCGGCGTCCGGGTCGGCCTCGGTGGCCGTCCCCGCGGACGACTCGCCCGAGGCCGGGTTCGCCCGCGACATGGCGACCCACCACCAGCAGGCGGTGGACCTGTCGTTCATCGTCCGGGACCGCACCGGCGACGACCCGACCCGCACCCTCGCCTTCGACATCATCAACACCCAGGCCAACCAGCGCGGGATGATGATGGGCTGGATCGACCAGTGGGGGCTACCGCAGCACTCGGCGGCCAAGCCGATGGCGTGGATGAGGATGGGCCACGACTACCAGGCCCACGACGGTTCGCTGATGCCCGGCATGGCCACCAACACCCAGCTGGCGAAGTTGCGTTCGCTCAGCGGGCGGGACGCCGAGGTGTACTACCTGCAGCTGATGATCCAGCACCACAAGGGCGGCGTCGAAATGGCCCAGGGCTATGTGGACCTGGCGAAGAACGACGCCGAGAAGCGGCTCGCCCAGTCGATGGTGGTCGCGCAGACCTCGGAGGTGCAGCTGATGACCGACATGCTCACGGAGCGCGGCGCCGCCCCCGGCGTGCCCGAGTCCTGACCCACCCCACTGCGCGTGTCCTCGGACGGCCGGGGCGCGGTCGACGGTCCCGTACCGTGCGTACCGTGCCCCGGCCGTCCCGCGTCCGCGACAAGCCCCTGGAGTTCCCGATGCCCCCCGCCGCACCCTGGCTGATCGCCGGACTGGGCAACCCCGGCCCGTGGTTCCGGCTGACCCGGCACAACGCCGGCTTCCTGACCGTGGAACGGCTGGCCGAACGGTACGGCGCGCGGTTCCGGCGGCGCGGGATCGGCGCCCTGGTGGCGGAGATCGAGGTCGACGGCCACCGGGTGGTGCTGGCCAAGCCGCAGTGGTTCATCAACCTGTCCGGCCGACCGGTGTCCGGCCTGCTGCGGCGTTACGGCGTCCCGGTCGAGCACCTGGTGGTCGTGCAGGACGACCTGGACTTCGCGTTCGGCACCGGACGGCTCAAGCGCGGCGGCGGCCCCGGCGGCCACAACGGCGTGCGCTCGGTGGGCGAGGTGCTCGGCACCCCCGACTTCATACGGCTGCGCTTCGGCATCGGGCGCCCACCGAAGGGGCAGAGCGCCGGCGACTTCGTGCTGAAGAAGTTCTCGGACCACGAACAGGCCGCCCTGCCAGGGGTTTTGGACCGGTGCGCGGACGCGCTGGACACGCTGGTGCGGCGCGGCCTCAACCGGGCCCAGGACGCACTGAACGTCCGCTCGGAGGCTTAGGGGAAGAGGTCCCGGCTCAGGCCTGGCGGACCGGCCGGGTCAGGGCCACGGCTGCCACCGCGACCGCCGCGAGCGCGAGCAGCACCGTCCGGCCGCCGGCCGCCGGGCCCGCCAGATGGACCCCGAGGACGGGCAGCGCGGTGCCGAGCGCCGTCCCGAGGCTGCGGGCCATGTTCACCATGCCGCCGCCGACCGCCGAGCACTGCGCCGGGATCGCCCGCATCACCAGCGCGTTGTTGGCGGGCAGCAGCAGGCCCAGCCCGTAGCCGGCGAGCAGCAGCGGCACCGCCACGGCCGCCCCCGAGACCGGCAGCAGCGCGAACAGCAGCAGCCCCGCGCCCGCGAGCACCGCGCCCGCGCGGCAGCGGGCGACGTCCGACCAGCCGCGCGGCAGCAGCGCGCCGCCGACGGTCGCGGCGAGCGCGAACGCGGCGGGCAGCAGGGTGACCACCAGGCCGGCCCGGGCCACCGGCACGCCCGCGCCGGTCAGCAGCACCGGGCCGAGCACGAGCGGGCAGAACAGCAGCAGGTAGCCGATCAGCGAAACCACCAGCCCGGACCGCACCCCGGGGGTGTTGACCAGGCCGGGCGCCAGGATCGGCCGGGCGGCCCGCCGTTCCTGACGGACCAGCGCGAGCGCGAGGACGGCGGCGGCGAGCAGCAGTGCGGCGGCGGCCCAGCCGGGCAGCGGCAGTCCGGAGGCGGTGGACAGGGCGAGCAGCAGCGCGGTGGTGGAGCCGGTGAGCAGCAGCAGGCCGGCCAGGTCGAAGCGGCCGCCGGATGCGGTGGCGGGAGGGCTCGCCACGCCCGGCGCGAGCGGGCCGTCCTCGGCGCGGGGAGCGGGCAGGCGCGCGGCGGCTCCTGCGGGCGGGCCCCCCGTACCGGCGGCGAGCTGCTGCCCGGTACCGACGGCGGGCGGGGGCCCGGTGCGGGTGCGGGGCAGCAGGAACCAGCCGGCCAGGATGCCCAGCACCCCGATCGGCACGTTGATCCAGAACACCCACCGCCAGGAGGCGTGCTCCACCAGCAGCCCGCCGAGGCTGGGGCCCAGCGCCAGACCGAGCCCCTGTGCCGCCGCCTGGATGCCGAGCGCGCGCCGCATCGCGTGCTCCGGGACGCCGCGCGCCACCAGGGCGACGCTGTTGGCCTGCATCATCGCGCCGCCGACGGCCTGGACGGCCCGGCAGGCGACCAGCACGCCGAGGCTGCCGGCGCATCCGGCGCCGAGTGAGGCCAGGGCGAAGACGGCGAAGCCGCCGAGGTACATGGTCTTGCGGCCGATGAGGTCGGAGAGCCAGCCGACCGGGGCGAGCAGGGCGACCAGTACCAGGAGGTAGGCGAGGGCGACCCATTCGACGGCCGCGAAGCCGGCGTCGAAGTGCCGGCCGAGGGCCGGGAAGACGAGGGCGGTAACGCTGGCGGTGAGCTGGCCGAGGAAGGCCCCGAGGCAGACGGTGCCGACGGCCAGCCAGTGGGCGTGACGCCAGCCGGCTATGCCGCGGGGCCGGGGCCGCTCGGTGAGCAGCCGCGCGGCAAGAGCGGTGGCGTTCATGCCACAAATATATCGGATGCAGATATGTTCTTTCTACGAGTTGCTCGCCTTCCGACGGGATCCCGGGGAGTTCCACGGAGCTCCCAGGGGATCCGCAGAGTTCCACCGAGCTCCGCAGAGCTCCGGGAGGCCCCCGCTCAACGGTGGACAACCCGCCGGACCGGCCCGTACCAGGCGATACGCTGTCCGCCATGCCGTCGTCACCACACGTCCCCGACCCCGCCACCGAAACCCCCGAAACGGCGGTCGACCACGCCCGGCGGCTCACCGACACCGTCACCCGCCTGCGCCGCGCCCTGCGCAGCAGCATCCGCACCGACTACCCGTGGGAGTCCCTGCCCATGGCGCAGGTCGAACTCCTCCAGACCCTCGCCGCCGCACCCCTGCGGGTCGGCGAACTCGCCGCCCGGCAGCGGCTCGCCCCCAACACCGTCAGCGGACTGATCGGCAAGCTCCTCGACGCCGGATTCGTCGACCGCCAGGCCGACCCCGGCGACCGCCGCACCGCCCGCATCGCCCTCACCCCGGCCGGCCGGCGCCAGCTCGACGACTGGCAGCGCGCCCACGAGCGCCGCATCGCCACCGCCCTCGACACCCTCGACCCCACCGACCGCGACGCCGTCGTCCACGCCCTGCCCGCCCTCGAACAGCTCGCCCGCGCCCTCGCCGAGGCCGGCCAGGGCCCCGACCAGGCCTGAACCCCGGCCGGGCCTGGCCCCTGACCGGGCCCAACCCGGGGCCGAACCCCGGTCAGCGCCCCCGGACGCCTGCAAAACCGCTGGTCACCGACCCGTACCGACCGCTACCGTCCCCGGCATGAGCACAGCACAGGTACTGATCGAACCCTGGACGGACGCCGACCTCGCACTGCTGCGCCGGGTCAACACCCCGGAGATGAAGAAGCACGTCGGCGGCCCGGAGACCGAGGAGCAACTCCTCGTCCGGCACCGGCGCTACCTCGACTTCGTCCCGTCCGGCCTGGGCTGCATGTACCGGATCGTGCTGCTCCCCGAGGGCGAGGCCGTCGGAACCGTCGGCTACGGCACCCGCACCTGGGAGGGCGAGACCGTCCACGAGATGGGGTGGAACGTCCTGCCCGGCCACCAGGGGCGGGGCATCGCCGTCGCCGCCACCCGCGCCGCCGTCGCGGCCGCCCGCCGCGAGGCCGCCCACCGCCACCTGCACGCCTTCCCCTCGGTGGACAACCCGGCCTCCAACGCGGTCTGCGCGAAGGCCGGGTTCAACCTCGTCGGCGAGACGGACTTCGAGTTCCCGCCCGGGCGGTTCATGCGCAGCCACAACTGGCGGGTGGACCTGCGGGCGGCGGCGGGCTGAGCCGCGCCGCCGCCCGGGCGGACGCGTCAGAACAGCGTGCCGCTCTCCAGCTCCAGCAGCCGGCGCTTGCAGTCCACGCCCGCCGCGAAGCCGGTCAGCGAACCGTTGGCGCCCATGACGCGGTGGCAGGGGCGGACGATGAGCAGCGGATTGGCGCCCACCGCGCCGCCGACCGCCCGCACCGCGCGCGGCGACTCCCCCGCCAGATCGGCGAGTTGGCCGTAGGTGACGGTCTCGCCGTACGGGATCTCGTCCAAGACGGCCCAGATCCGCCGGCGGAACTCGGTGCCCACCGGGGCGAGCGGGAGGTCGAAGGAGGTGCGCTCGCCCGCGAAGTAGGCTGTCAGCTGGGCGACCGGCTCGGCGAGCGCCTCCGGGTCGAGGACCCAGTCGTCGGCGGGCTCGGACAGCGCGTACTTCTGCCCGGGCGCGGTCACGGTGGCCAGCGCCGCCGCGCCGCCGCCCTCGGGCAGGACACCGGACAGCAGCAGCCGGCCGAACGGGCTCTCCATGGTGGTGTAGACGGTGGTACTCATGCCTCTGCCTTCTCCGTTCCAGTGCTGGCGCTCGCGGGCCCGGCCCACAGCCGGTGCACGGCGTAGGAGCGCCACGGGGCCCACGCCTCGGCCGCGCGGGCGGCGCTCTTCGGGTCGCCGGGGACGCCGAGCCGGACGAGGCCGTGCTTGACGCCCACATCGCCCGGGAGGAAGACGTCGGGGTCGGCGAGGGCCCGCATCCTCAGGTAGCCGACGGTCCAGGGGCCGATGCCGGGCAGGGCCAGCAGCCGGGCCGCAGACTCCTCCCGGTCCACCCCGCCGTCGAGTCGCACCGCCCCCTCGGCCAGGGCCGCGCACAGGCCGGTGAGCGCGCGGCGGCGGGCGGCGGGCATCGCGAAGTCCTCCGGGTCGGCGGTGGCCAGCACCGCCGCCGTCGGGAACAGCAGCCGCAGGCCGCCGCTCGGCTCGGGCAGCGCGGCGCCGTACTTCTCGGTCAGCCGGCCGGCCAGCGTACGGGCGGCGCCGACCGTGATCTGCTGGCCGAGCACCGCGCGGACGGCCAGCTCGTGCGGGTCCACGTGGCCGGGCGAGCGCAGGCCGGGGCGCTCCCGGACCAGGGGGCCGAGCACGGGGTCGGCGCCGAGCTGCTCGTCGACCGCGTCCGGGTCGGCGTCCAGGTCGAACAGGCCGCGCAGGCGCTGGACGGCGGTCGGGAGGTCGCGCAGGTCCGCGAGCAGCAGGCGGCAGTCGAGCCAGCCGCGGGTGCGCAGTTCGCCCGGCGCCAGCCCGTCGACCTCGGCGATGCCGTGCCCGTACGGGAGCGCCAGGGTGCGCCGGTAGGTGCGGACGCCGGAGCGCGGACCGGGGACGACCTCCTCCACGCCGGGGACGGCACGCAGAGCGAGGAAGTCGATCAGGTGGTCGCTGTCTAGCGCGCCGCGGTAGGCCAGGCGCAGGGTGAGGCCGCCGGCCGGCGTCGCGACGCGGCGGCCGGCCACGACCTCGGCGCGCAGACCGCTGGGGGTGCGGTCGTAGACCTCGCGGACGGTGTCGTTGAACTGCCGCACCGAGGCGAAGCCGGCGGCGAACGCGATGTCGGTGACCGGGAGTTCGGTCGTCTGCAGCAGCAGGCGGGCGGTCTGGGCGCGGCGGGCGCGGGCCAGCGCGATCGGGCCGGCGCCCAGCTCGGCGATGAGCTGGCGCTGGAGCTGGCGGGAGCTGTAGCCGAGGCGGCTGGCCAGGCCCGCGACGCCCTCGCGGTCCACCACGCCGTCGCCGATCAGGCGCATCGCGCGACCGACCAGGTCGGCGCGGTGGTTCCACTCCGGGGAGCCCGGCACGGAGTCGGGGCGGCAGCGGCGGCAGGCACGGAAGCCGGCCCCCTGGGCGGCCGCGGCGCTGGGATAGAAGACGCAGTTGACGCGCTTGGGGGTCACGGCGGGGCAGCTCGGTCGGCAGTAGATGCCGGTGGAGGTGACGGCCGTGAAGAAGACGCCGTCGAAGCGGGCGTCTCGGCTGTCCACGGCTCGGTACCGGATGTCGTCGTCGATCACGCTGTCCAGTCTGCGGCACTGGGGCGGGGGGTGACTGGCGGGAATCGGACATGGCCGTTGGGGGCCCTCCCCCTCCCCCCTCCCCCACCCCACCCTCCGCCCACCTCCACCCACCCATCCCGAGCACCGGCCCGGAGGGCCCGCACCGGAGGCCCGCACTGGGGCCCATGCTGGGGGCCCAACCGGAGGACCACGCCGGAGGACCACGCAGGGAGCCCGCACCGAGGGGCTCACACCGGCGCCCACGCCGGAGGCCCCACACCGAGAGACCCACACCCGGAGACCCGCGCTGGGACGCCCGCACCGGGGCCACCCCAGGGGAAGACCGCGCCGCAGCGCTCGGCGCACGCGCGCGTTGCTCGCGGTCTGGCCGCCGGCCAGGGCGGCTCGCCGCCCTCGGTGACCCGGGTTTCACCGTGGACAACGCCACCACAGTGGCCCTGAAGCACTTCCGGCTGCCGGCCCGCCCGGCCTCCGCCGAGCCGGGTGGCCCGGGCGGAGGCCGGCCACGGCCCCCTGATTTCCTGGTCGGCTTTCCTGGTCAGCGCTTCACGGAGCCTCCCGCGGCGCGCATCGACTTGGAGAGCGACTTCCACTTCTTCGCCCGGGCCGAGGCCAGTCGAGCGTCCGAGCGGGAGGCGATCCACTCGTTCTCGCGCTGGAGCTTGAGGTAGCTGTCCATCCGGCGCTGTGGCAGGGTGCCGTCGGCGAGCGCCGCCTGCACCGCGCAGCCGGGCTCGGTGTGGTGGCCGCAGTCGTGGAAGCGGCACTCCTCGGCCAGTCCGGCGATGTCGGCGAAGGCCAGGTCCACGCCCTCGCCACCGTAGAGGCCGACCTCGCGCAGCCCGGGGGTGTCAATGAGCACACCCCCGCCGGGCAGCGGGATCAGTTCACGGGTGGTCGTGGTGTGGCGGCCCTTCTGGTCGACCGAGCGGGCCTCCTGGACGGCCATCGCCGTGACACCGGCGAGCGCGTTGGTGAGCGTGGACTTGCCGACGCCGGACTGGCCGATCACGGCCGTGGTGCCGGGCGCGCAGGCGCGCAGCACGTCCATGCCCTCGCCCGTCCCGGCGCTGACCACGAGCACGGTGACACCGGGCGCGACCGCCTCGACGTCGGCGCGGATGAACTCGGCGTCGTCCACCAGGTCGGCCTTGGTGAGGACGACCAGGGGGTCGGCGCCGGACTCCCAGGCCAGGGCGAGGAAGCGCTCTATCCGGCCGAGGTCCGGATCGGCGGCGAGTGAGGCGGCGATCAGGACGGTGTCGACGTTGGCGGCGAGCACCTGGCCGTCGGAGCGCTTGCCGGCCACCTTGCGGATGATCGCGGTCGAGCGGGGCAGCAGTGCGGTGACGGCGGCCATCGGCTGGGCGTGGAGGTCCACGGCGGCCCAGTCGCCGGTGCACGGGCAGTTGATCATGTCGGCGTCGCCGACCGGGCGGGTGTCGAGCCGGACGGTGCGCGGCTCGCCCGTCTCCGGATCGGCGAGCACGGCGTCGCACTGGCCGCGGTCGACCCGGACGATCCGGGCCGGGATCAGCCCGGCCTCGGCGAGCGGGGTGAAGAGTTCGGCGAGCTCGGGCGTCCAACCGTAGCCGGACAGCGGCAGCTCGTCAGAGGGGAAACCAGAGGGGGAGCCAGAGGCGGAGGTGGAGGGGAACGACGAAGTGGAGGCAGCGTTGAACAACGCAGTGGGCCCTTCGGGAGGAGATGATCCCGGCGGGCTGCGGCTGGCGCGGAAAAGGTCAGCCGGCGGCCGGGAAGAGGAGGTGAACGCGAGTACTGCCCAAGGCAGCTATCGGGGCGACAACGACCACGGGGTTCACCTCCTGCTCTCTACTCCTCGGGCGGCCGTGAAGGCCCCCGATCTGGACGGGACAAACGCTAGCTGGTGGGGGTGGCGGGGCCAAGTGGTTTTTGACCTGCGGAAACGCGGTGAAGGGATCCACAAGGGACCAACATTGGACCTACAAAAGTGCGGGCCCGCGCCCAGGAACCCGCCGGAGCCGACTACCCGCCGTACCGGTGCTTGAGGTTCGGGTCGTCCAGCCACCAGGGCCGCATCCCGGCCTCCTCCTCGGCCGGCAGCCCCGCCGCCTGCGCCTGCGCCGCGGCCTCCTCGAAACGGGCGTCCAGTTCGGCGTCCACCGCCTTGATCTCCTCCCGCCCCTGCACCACCATCCGCCGCACCAGCGCGGCCAGGAACGGCAGCCCGACCAGGTCGCCCAGCACCCAGAGCATGTTGCCGCCCCAGGTCTGGTCCTGCGCCAGGCTCGGCCCCCACGGCCGCCCGAGCGCCACGTAGTAGTGCTCGGCGACCAGGTGGCCGCCGTAGATCAGCACCAACCCGAGCCCCGCGTCGAAGATCACCTCGGCGAAGGTGATGAACAGCCCGACCAGGTGCGGGTACTCGCGCCCGACCGGGTCGATCTGCAGCCGCGGCCAGAAGTACGCCAGCCCGAGCAGCACCAGCGCCAGGTGCAGCAGCACGTTCCCGAACGCGCTGGACACCGACTCCTCGTACCAGGGCGTGAAGTAGAGCAGCCACGGCGGGGCCATCAGCAGCGCGGTGGAGACGGCCGGGAACATCAGCACCTTGGACGGCCGGCTGCGCAGCGCCCGCAGGATGCGCTCGCGCCGGGCCGGCGGCGCGGCCGCGACCAGCAGCGAGACCGGCGCGCCGAGGGCGAGCAGCAGCGGGACGAGCATCAGCAGCAGCACGACCTGGACGGCCCGGTCGGTGAACAGGATCCGCTCGTACACGCCGAGGCCGGAGCAGGTGCACCAGATCCACAGCAGCAGCCCGCCCAGGAAGGCGGCGGTGCGGGAGGGCTGCCAGCGCTCGCCGCCGGCCCGGTGGACGGTGCGCACCGCGGCCAGGTACCAGCCGCCGAGCAGCACGGAGAGGGTGAGCACCAGCGGTTCGGCCGTCCACGCGGTGGCCAGGTCGGACCACTGCCAGGGCGGTGGTCCGCTGTAGGCGAGCACTCGCACCGCGCCGTCCATCCGTCCGCCCACCTCGTTCGCGCCCTGCCGCCGCCGGCGCCGTCCGGCGGTCCGTCGGGCGCCGCGGACCGGACCGCGGCGCCCCGGCCATGATGGCCTCCCGGCCGGGGCCCGCCGCGCCCGGGGCCCGCCTCTATACCTGCGCCTGAACAAAGCTTTACCGAGCCCCGAAAAAGCTTTGCCCAGGCAAAGTTCCGGCCTCGACGGCCCCCGGACCGCAACCGGCGCAGGGCCGTGTTCGTCTGGCAGGATGCACCGTCGGCGATACCGGCCACGCGGGTGATGACAAGGGGAAGACAAGGGTGCAAGGCACTGCACGCGGCGAGGGCCGCCGACTGGCGGCGCGCCACCGCAACATCGAGCTGGGCCTGCTGGCGCTCGCGGTGGCCGTCTGTCTGGCGGGGCACATCGACGCCGATCTGGCACTGACCGGCAAGATGCCGCCCGGGCTGCTGGTCCACGGCCTGGCGCTGGGCGGCCTGGCCGGGGCGGCGCACCTGGCGGTGCGGCGGTTCGCCCCGTACGCGGATCCGCTGATCCTGCCGCTGGGCGTCTTCCTGACCGGCTTCGGGCTGATGCTGCTGGACCGGCTGGACATCTCCTACGCGGCGGCGCACGCCAAGAAGGGCGACTACCAGAAGCTCCCGGCCGCGCCCTCGCAGCTGATGTGGGTGTTCGTCTCGGTCGCGGTGGCGATCGCGCTGATCGCGCTGATCAAGCACCACAGGTTCTTCCAGCGGTACGTGTACCTGCTGATGACGGGGGCGCTGATCCTGCTGGCGGCGCCCGCGTTCTTCCCGGGCCGGCCGGAGGACTTCGGCGCCAAGCGCTGGATCCGCCTGTTCGGGCTCTCCTTCGAGCCGGACGAGTTCGTGAAGGTCGCGATCACGATCTTCTTCGCCGGCTATCTGATGGCCTCCCGGGACGCGCTCGCGCTGGCCGGCCGGAAGATCTGGGGGATGACCCTGCCGCGCGGGCGGCACGTCGGCCCGGTGCTGGCGATCTGGGTGGTCAGCCTGCTGGTGCTGGTCTTCGAGCGCGACCTCGGCACCTCGCTGATCTTCTTCGGCGTCTTCGTCGTGATGCTGTACGCGGCGACCGAGCGCACCAGCTGGGTGGTGCTCGGCCTGCTGATGGCGGTCGGCGGCGCGGCCGTGGTCGGCACCGTGGAGCCGCACGTGCACGGGCGCGTCGAGGCCTGGCTGCACCCGCTCGACATCTACAAGGAGCACCACGACCCGGCGATCATCTCCGACCAGCCCGCCGAGGCGCTGTTCAGCCTGGGCACCGGGCACCTGACCGGGACGGGCCTGGGCTCGGGGCGGCCGTGGCTGATCGGCTTCGCCGGGCGCAGCGACTTCGTCTTCACCACGATCGGCGAGGAGCTGGGCCTGGCCGGGGTGACGGCGGTGCTGCTGGTGTACCTGCTGCTGGTCCAGCGCGGGCTGCGGACGGCGGTCGGGCTGACCGACCCGTTCGGCAAGCTGCTGGCGACGGGGCTGTCGACGGCGCTGGCGCTGCAGGTGTTCGTGGTGGTCGGCGGGGTGAGCGGGCTGGTGCCGCTGACCGGCAAGGCGCTGCCGTTCCTGGCGGCGGGCGGCTCGTCGCTGCTGGCGAACTGGCTGATCGTGGCGCTGCTGATCAAGCTGAGCGACTCGGCCGGGCGCACGGCGCTGGAGCCGGCGCCGCCGAGCCCCGATCCGCTCCCGGCGCAGGCCGGGCCGGCGGGCCGGGCAGCGGCCCCGGGCGGTGCGGCCGCGGTGGATCCGGGCCCGAACCCGGGTCCGAACCCGACCGCGCCGAGCGGCCCGAACCCGACGGCCCCGGAGCTGACGCTCCCACGCCCGGCCGCCCCGGGCCCGGATCCGGACCGGACCGAGGTCAACCCGGCCGCCCCGCACCTCCCGGCCGGGCAGTCCCCGTACGGGTACCACCCGGCCCCGCAGTCCCCCTTCCCGCCGAACCCGTCCACCGCCTGACCGTCCGCCGCCTGACCGTCCGCCGGCCGCCCTCCAGGCAACGGCGAGCCGACGCCAGGAGAAGAACGGCGCCAGGAGAAGAACGGACGTCAGGAGACGGCCGGCGTCGGGAGACGAACCGACGCACAGGGCCTCCCCCGCGGGATGCGGGGGAGGCCCTGTGCGTCCGCCGTCGCGCCCGGAGCCCCGGGCGCTACTGCTGCTCCCACGGCGGCCGGGGCGGGTAGTCGGGCGCCCGCCGCTCCGGCGGCGGCCCGGCCGGCCGGTCGCTGTCCGGCGGGGGCGGCCCGGGCCGGTGGTGGGGCCCGCCGCGGGCGGTGAGGCGGCCGCGGACGTTGTCGGCGGCCAGGACGTCGGCCCAGCGTTCCGGGTACTCGGAGGGGACGTCGACGTCGTCGCCGTCCTCCTCGCCCCACTCCTCCTCGGCGCCTTCGGCGAGGCCGAGTTCGCGGGCGCGCCGGGCCCGTTCGGCGGCGCGCCTGGCGGCGACCTCGCGGACCACGGCGGCGGCGGCCTCCTCCTGGGCGCGCTCGTTCTCGGCGCGGGCGTCGGCGGTCTCCAGGGTGGGCCAGCGGCGGTCTATGGCGGCGTTCATGGCGGCGCCGATGAGGACGGCCAGGGCGACCACGAAGATCCACAGCAGTACGGCCACCGGCGCGGCCAGCGAGCCGTACACCGAGGGGACCTCGACCGAGCTGACCAGGTAGATCCGCAGGGCGACGCTGCAGACGACCAGCACCACCAGGGCGACCAGGGCGCCGGGGACGTCCTCGCGCCAGGGGGTGGAGACGGGGACGGCCAGGTGGTAGAGGGTGGTGAGGGAGACGATCAGCAGCACGATGGCGACCGGCCAGTAGGCGGCGCCGACCAGTCCGGCGACGCCGGGCACGGCGTTCTCGATGAGTCCGGGTCCGGCCATCAGCAGCGGCAGCACCAGGGAGCTGATGACGAGGGCGCCGAAGTAGAGGCCGAGGGACATCAGCCGGGTCTTGACGATGCCCCGCTTGCCGTCGAGCCCGTACATGACGGTGATGGTGTCGATGAAGATGTAGAGCGCTCTGGAGCCGGACCACAGCGACAGCAGGAAGCCGATCGAGACGAGGTCGGGCCGGGAGTGGGCGAAGACCTGGTCCAGCAGCGGCACCACGACCTCTTTGACGGACGAGTCCGACAGGACCGTCCCGGAGGCCGAGACGATGTCGTGCTTGAGCCGGTCGATGGTGCCGGCCCCGAGGAACTCGTCGAGGTAGCCGAGGGTGCCGGCCAGGCCGAGGAGCAGCGGCGGGATCGACAGCAGGGTGAAGAAGGCCGCCTCCGCGGCGAGTCCGGTGACCCGGTACTCGACGCAGGTGTTGGTGGTGTCCTTGACCAGCTCCCACGCCGTACGGCGCCAGGCGGCCTGTTTGGCCGCGCGTCGGGAGCCCTTGCCCCGGCGCCGGGAGGGCCGTTCGGGGTTCGGTCTGCTCGTCTCGCCTGCTGCTTGCACGGGTCTAACGGTATCGGGCCGGGGCCGCGCGGTTGATCTCCCCCGGGGTACGGGCGCGTGGACGGGCGCCGGGGCGGGGAGCGGCGGGAATCCCCGGCTGTCTCACATAACGAAACATCAGCGTCCACCATCCGGATGTTAGTGGACCGCAAGTCCCGCGCCGTGCCAATCTCTTGCCATGCCGAGCGCCGGAACCACCCTAGTTGGTCGACTCCACGTCGATCTCCTTCGCGTGTCCAGCGCCATCTGTCCGGCGATCTGAGCCCACCCCGCCGCATCACCGCACCCGGGCGCCACCCACCTCGCAGTCCCCGCTGGAGCGGACGCGCGGGCGCCCGGCCGGCCACGGTCACTGCTCTCCCCGGCCCTGGGAATACCCGCAGGTCACAGCAGCACCGCACCGCCGCGCACCCCCAGCGACCCACCCGGCGTCAGAGCCATCTGCCCCGAAGGACTTCACCATGGCCACCACCCCCGAGACCGCCGAGCCCACGGCCGACCGCGCCGCCGCGCGACGCCCCGCCGCGCCTCGCAAGGTGACCCGTCACCGCGGCGAGGGCCAGTGGGGCATGGGCCACTTCACCCCCCTGAACGCCAACGAGCAGTTCAAGAAGGACGACGACGGTCTCAACGTACGGACACGTATTGAGACGATCTACGCGCACCGGGGCTTCGACTCGATCGACCCCGCCGACCTGCGCGGCCGGATGCGCTGGTGGGGCCTGTACACCCAGCGCAAGGAGGGCATCGACGGCGGCAAGACCGCGATCCTGGAGCCGCACGAGCTCGACGCCGAGTACTTCATGCTGCGCGTGCGGGTCGACGGCGGCCGGCTGACCGTCGCCCAGCTGAAGGCGATCGCCGAGGTCTCCGAGCAGTACGCCCGCAACACCGCCGACCTGACCGACCGCCAGAACGTCCAGTACCACTGGATCCGGATCGAGGACGTCCCGGCGATCTGGCAGAAGCTGGAGGCCGTCGGCCTGTCCACCACCGAGGCCTGCGGCGACACCCCGCGCGTCATCCTCGGCTCCCCGGTGGCCGGCATCGCCGAGGACGAAATCATCGACGGCACCCCCGCCATCGAGGAGATCCAGCGGCGCTTCATCGGCAACAAGGACTTCTCCAACCTGCCGCGCAAGTTCAAGTCCGCCGTCTCCGGCTCCCCGCTGCTGGACGTCGCGCACGAGATCAACGACGTCGCCTTCGTCGGCGTGGTCCACCCCGAGCACGGCCCCGGCTTCGACCTGTGGGTCGGCGGCGGGCTGTCCACCAACCCCAAGCTGGGCGTGCGCCTGGGCGCCTGGGTCCCGCTGGACGAGGTCGCCGACGTCTACGGCGGCGTCATCGGCATCTTCCGCGACTACGGCTACCGCCGGCTGCGCAACCGCGCCCGGCTGAAGTTCCTGGTCGCCGACTGGGGCGTGGAGAAGTTCCGCCAGGTGCTGGAGGACGAGTACCTCACGTACCGGCTGGTCGACGGCCCCGCCCCGCAGGAGCCCAGCGGCCGCTGGCGCGACCACGTCGGCGTCCACCGGCAGAAGGACGGCCAGTACTACATCGGCTTCGCGCCGCGCGTCGGCCGGGTCGACGGCCGGCTGCTCGGCCAGATCGCCGACCTCGCCGCCGCGCACGGCAGCGACCGGCTGCGCACCACCGCCGAACAGAAGATGCTGGTCCTCGACATCGCCGAGGACCAGGTCGACTCGGTGGTGGCCGGCCTGGAAGCGCTGGACCTGCGGGTCACCCCGTCGCCGTTCCGCCGCGGCACCATGGCCTGCACCGGCATCGAGTACTGCAAGCTCGCCATCGTCGAGACCAAGGAGCGCGGCCGCACGCTCATCGACGAGCTGGAGAAGCGCCTGCCGGACTTCGCCGAGCCGCTGACCATCAACATCAACGGCTGCCCGAACGCCTGCGCCCGCATCCAGGTCGCCGACATCGGCCTCAAGGGCCAGCTCGTCCCGGACGGCAACGGCGAGCAGGTCGAGGGCTACCAGGTGCACCTGGGCGGCGCGCTCGGCCTGGAGGCCGGGTTCGGCCGCAAGGTCCGCGGCCTCAAGGTCACCAAGGACGACCTGCCCGACTACGTCGAGCGCGTCCTGACCCGCTACCAGGCCGACCGCACCGAGGGCGAGCGCTTCGCCCAGTGGGCGGCCCGGGCCGGCGAGGAGCAGCTGTCGTGAGCGAGCGTGCCGCACCGTTCTTCTGCCCGTACTGCGGGGACGAGGACCTGCGCCCCTCCGAGGTCGGGCACGGCGCCTGGGAGTGCCACGGGTGCCGCCGCGCCTTCCAGCTGAAGTTCCTCGGCCTGCTGTCCCCGACCGCCTCGGCCCCGACCGCGACCTCCTCGAACGCGGCCATCATGACTGCGCCCAACTCGACTGCGACCGACGGGGGTTCGTCCAGTGACCAGCGCGGCGACTGACTACGAGGAGATAGCCGTCCGGGCCGGCCGCGAGCTGGAGGAGGCGACGCCCCAGGAGATCCTGGCCTGGGCCGCCGACACCTTCGGCCGCCGCTTCTGCGTCACCTCCTCGATGGAGGACGCGGTCGTCGCCCACCTCGCCTCCTCGGTGTTCCCCGGCGTGGACGTGGTGTTCCTGGACACCGGCTACCACTTCCCGGAGACCATCGGCACCCGGGACGCGGTGGCCGCGACCATGCCGGTCAACGTCATCACCCTCAGGCCGCTGCGCACCGTGGCCGAGCAGGACGCCGAGCACGGGCCGCACCTGCACGACCGCGACCCGGACCTGTGCTGCTCGCTGCGCAAGGTCGAGCCGCTGAACCGCGGCCTCGGCGGCTACGACGCCTGGGCGACGGGGCTGCGCCGCGACGAGTCCCCGAGCCGGGCGGACACCCCGGTGGTGTCCTGGGACGCCCGGCGCCGCAAGGTCAAGATCGCCCCGATCGCCCGGTGGACGCAGGAGGACGTGGACGCCTACGTCGCCGCCCACGGGGTGCTGCTCAACCCGCTGCTGTGGGAGGGCTACACCTCGATCGGCTGCTCGCCGCGGTCCTGCACGCGCAAGCCCGCCGAGGGCGAGGACGCCCGGGCCGGGCGCTGGTCCGGCTCCGGCAAGACCGAGTGCGGCATCCACCTCTGACCCACCCCCCACTACCGACGAAGGACTTGAGACTGTGACAGCTCACACCCGGGCCGCCGACGGAGCCGCGGAGGCGGCCCCCGCGGCCGCCCCCTGCGAGCGCGGCGCCACCGTGTGGCTGACCGGGCTGCCGAGCGCGGGCAAGACCACGCTCGCCTTCGCGCTGGCCGGACGGCTGCGCGCCGAGGGCCACCGGGTCGAGGTCCTGGACGGCGACGAGATCCGCGAGTTCCTCTCCAAGGGCCTCGGCTTCACCCGCGAGGACCGGCACACCAACGTGACCCGGATCGGCTTCGTCGCCGAGAAGCTCGCCGCCCACGGCGTCAAGGTGCTCGCCCCGGTGATCGCCCCGTTCGCCGACTCGCGCGCCGCGGTGCGCGAGCGGCACGCGGCGGCCGGCACCGAGTTCCTGGAGGTCCACGTCGCCACCCCGGTCGAGCTGTGCGCCGAACGCGACGTCAAGGGCCTGTACGCCAAGCAGGCCGCCGGCGAGCTGGCCGGCCTCACCGGCGTGGACGACCCGTACGAGGCGCCGCAGAAGCCGGAGCTGCGGATCCAGACGCAGGGCCGCGCGGTCGCCGAGTCCGCCGCCGAGCTGCACGCCTTCCTGACCGAGAGGGGTCTCGCATGACCACCGCGACCGACGGCCCGGTCCGCACCCACGAAGACACCCCCTTCGCGCTGTCCCACCTGGACGCGCTGGAGGCCGAGTCGGTGCACGTCTTCCGCGAGGTCGCGGGGGAGTTCGAGCGCCCGGTGATCCTGTTCTCGGGCGGCAAGGACTCCATCGTCATGCTGCACCTGGCGCTCAAGGCCTTCCACCCGGCCGCCGTGCCGTTCTCGCTGCTGCACGTCGACACCGGGCACAACTTCCCCGAGGTGATCGCCTACCGCGACCGCGTCGTGGCCGAGCACGGCCTGCGCCTGCACGTCGCCCACGTCCAGGACTTCATCGACGACGGCCGGCTGCGCGAGCGCCCGGACGGCACCCGCAACCCGCTGCAGACCGTCCCGCTGCTCGACGCCATCGAGACGAACCGCTTCGACGCGGTGTTCGGCGGCGGGCGCCGCGACGAGGAGAAGGCCCGTGCCAAGGAGCGGGTGTTCTCCCTGCGCGACGAGTTCGGCGCCTGGGACCCTCGCCGCCAGCGCCCCGAGCTGTGGTCGCTGTACAACGGCCGGCACGCCGTCGGCGAGCACGTGCGCGTCTTCCCGCTGTCCAACTGGACCGAGCTGGACGTCTGGCAGTACATCGAGCGCGAGGGCATCGACCTCCCGGAGATCTACTACGCCCACGAGCGGGACGTCTTCGCCCGCGCCGGCATGTGGCTGACCGCCGGCGCGTGGGGCGGCCCCAAGGAGAACGAGCCCGTCCAGCGGCGGCTGATCCGCTACCGCACCGTCGGCGACATGTCCTGCACCGGCGCCGTCGACTCGGACGCCACCGACATCCAGGCCGTGATCGCCGAGATCGCCGCCAGCCGCCTCACCGAGCGCGGCGCGACGCGGGCCGACGACAAGCTGTCCGAGGCCGCGATGGAAGACCGCAAGCGCGAGGGGTACTTCTAACGATGACCAGCACCACCCAGGAAGCCACCGCCACGTCGCTGCTGCGCTTCGCCACCGCCGGATCCGTCGACGACGGCAAGTCCACCCTGGTCGGCCGCCTGCTGCACGACTCCAAGTCCGTGCTCGCCGACCAGCTGGAGGCCGTCGAACGCGCCTCCCTGAACCGCGGCCAGGACGCGCCCGACCTCGCGCTGCTCACCGACGGCCTGCGCGCCGAGCGCGAGCAGGGCATCACCATCGACGTGGCCTACCGCTACTTCGCCACCCCCCGGCGGCGGTTCATCCTCGCCGACACCCCCGGGCACGTGCAGTACACCCGCAACATGGTGACCGGCGCCTCCACCGCCGAACTGGCCGTGGTGCTGGTCGACGCCCGCAACGGCGTCGTCGAGCAGACCCGCCGGCACGCCGCCGTCGCCGCGCTGCTGCGGGTGCCGCACGTGGTGCTGGCCGTCAACAAGATGGACCTGGTCGACTACGCCGAGCCCGTCTTCGCCGCCATCGCCGAGGAGTTCACCGCCTACGCCGCCTCGCTCGGCGTGGGCGACGTGGTGGCCGTGCCGATCTCGGCCCTCGCCGGGGACAACGTCGTCGAGCCGTCCGCGCACATGGACTGGTACGGCGGCCCGACCCTGCTGGAGCACCTGGAGACCGTCCCGGTCGGCAGCGACCCGGACGCCGCTCCGGCCCGCTTCCCCGTCCAGTACGTGATCCGCCCGCAGAGCGAGGAGCACCCCGACTACCGCGGCTACGCCGGGCAGTTGGCCTCCGGCGTGCTGCGGGTCGGCGACCCGGTGACGGTGCTGCCCTCGGGCCACACCACCACCGTCGCCGGGATCGACGCGCTCGGCCGCGAGACGGACCTCGCCTGGGCGCCCCAGTCGATCACCGTCCGGCTCGCCGACGACCTCGACGTCTCCCGCGGCGACCTGATCGCGGCCGGCGTGATCCCCGCGCCCACCAGGGACATCGAGGCCACCGTCAGCCACCTCAACGAGCGCCCGCTGCGCGCCGGGGACAAGGTCCTGCTCAAGCACACCACCCGCACCGTGCGCGCGCTGGTCAAGGACATCACCTACCGCATCGCTCTGCCGACCAAGGCGGGCGACACCCTCGAACAGCGCTCCGGCGCCCAGGGGTTGAACGTCAACGACCTCGGCCACGTGGTGCTGCGCACCGCCGAGCCGCTGGCGCTCGACGCCTACTGCGACAACCGCCGCACCGGCTCGTTCCTGCTGATCGACCCGGCCGACGGCACCACCCTCACCGCCGGCATGGCGGGCGAGGCCTTCGCGACCGTACGCGCCACCGAACCCGCTGAGGAGGACTGGGTCTGATGCCCAGCGAGGCGTTCTCGGACATGGACAAGGAAGGCGGCCGCATCGGCAGCGGCGTCCTCGGCAGCGGCCAGGGCGGCCTGACCCGATGTGCGGGCCGACAGCGCTGAGTTGCGACCCCCGGCCGCCCCGACGGGCGACCGCCACGTCCCCGAGACCGCCTCCCGACGGTCCGTCGATGAACAGGACTTCACCATGGCACCGAACCTGGCCCCCTCGCATACCCATGCCCGCCCCAACGCCGGCCGGATCAGACGCTCCGCGGTGGCCGCCGTGGCCGGCCTGACCGCCGTGACCCTGCTGTCGGCGTGCAGCTACGGCTCCAAGGCGGACGACAAGAAGGCGGGCGCCGACTCCGCCGCCAGTTCGGCCGGCGCCTCCGGCGCGAAGCTGTCCGCGGACACCGTGAAGATCGGCTACTTCGCGAACCTGACCCACGGCACCGCCCTGGTCGGCCTCCAGGAGGGGCTGTTCCAGAAGGAGTTGGGCGCCACCCAGATCAAGACCCAGGTCTTCAACGCGGGCCCGTCCGAGATCGAGGCGCTCAACGCCGGCTCCATCGACATCGGCTGGATCGGCCCCTCCCCCGCGATCAACGGCTACACCAAGTCCGACGGCCAGTCCCTGAAGATCATCGGCGGCTCGGCCTCCGGCGGGGTCAAGCTGGTGGTCAACCCGGACAAGATCTCCTCGCTGGACGACCTCAAGGGCAAGAAGATCGCCACCCCGCAGCTGGGCAACACCCAGGACGTGGCGCTGCTCAACTACCTGGCGGGCAAGGGCTTCAAGGTCGACGCGGCGTCCGGCGCCGGCGACGTCTCGGTGGTGCGCACCGACAACAAGGTCACCCCCGACGCCTACCGGCAGGGCTCCATCGACGGCGCCTGGGTGCCCGAGCCCACCGCCTCCAAGCTGGTCACCCTCGGCGCGAAGGTCCTGCTCAACGAGAAGGACGTCTGGCCGGACAAGAAGTTCGTGATCACCAACATCATCGTCTCGCAGAAGTTCCTCAAGGAGCACCCGGACGTGGTGGAGGCCGTGCTGCGCGGCTCGGTGAACACCAACGCCTTCATCAAGGCCAACCCGGACAAGGCCAAGGCCGACGCCAACGAGGCGATCAAGAAGGAGGCCGGCAACGCGCTGGAGCCGGCCATCCTCGACCCCGCCTGGGCCGACATCGACTTCCTCGACGACCCGCTGGCGAACACCCTCCAGGCCGAGGCCGACCACGCCGTCACCGCCGGGCTCCTCAAGCTGCCCAAATCAAGTTCCGCTGGCGCGGGGGCCAACCTGAACGGCATCTACGACCTCACCCTGCTCAACAAGGTGCTCGCGGCCAAGGGCCAGGGCCCCGTGGCGGACGCCGGACTCGGCGCCAAGTAGCGCCACCCGGCGCCGAACAGCACCGCGCGGCGCCGAGTCCGCCCCGACTCCGCGGTCCGGACCCCCGCCCACCCGGTCGATCCGCGATCGATGCCCACCGGGACGGGCGGGGCCGGGCCCCGGCCCCCGCTCCGCCAGCCCTCAGCCAGACCACTCACGCAGGAGGTGTCCGGATGACCCCGGCACTGACCACCTCGGCGGACACCGCCGGCGCCGGCGCCGGCGGCGCCGCGCCCGCCGTCCGGATCTCGCACGTGCACAAGTCCTTCGGCCGCCCGGGCGCGCAGACCCACGTCCTGGACGACATCACCCTCGACGTCGCGCCCGGCGAGTTCGTCACCCTGCTCGGCGCCTCGGGCTGCGGCAAGTCCACCCTGCTCAACCTGGTCGCCGGCCTCGACCAGCCCACCGCCGGCGCCATCGAGGTGCCGGGCGGCCGCCCCGCGCTGATGTTCCAGGAGCACGCGCTGTTCCCCTGGCTCACCGCCGGCCGCAACATCGAACTCGCCCTCAAGCTGGCCGGCGTCCCCCGCGCCGAGCGCCGCGCCGAAGCCGAGCGCCTGCTCGAACTCGTCCGCCTCAAGGGCTCGTACGGCAAGCGCGTGCACGAGCTGTCCGGCGGCATGCGCCAGCGCGTCGCGATGGCCCGCGCGCTGGCCCAGGGCAGCCAGGTGCTGCTGATGGACGAGCCGTTCGCCGCGCTCGACGCCATCACCCGCGACGTGCTGCACGACGAGATCACCCGGATCTGGGCCGAACGGCAGCTGTCCGTCCTGTTCGTCACCCACAACGTGCGCGAGGCCGTGCGCCTGGCCCAGCGCGTCGTCCTGCTCTCCTCCCGCCCCGGCCGCGTCGCCCGCGAGTGGCGGATCGACCTGCCGCAGCCGCGCCGCATCGAATCCGCCGGCGTCGCCGACCTGTCCATCGAGATCACCGAAGAACTGCGTGGGGAGATCCGTCGCCATGGCCAGCACTGACAGCACCCCGGTCCTGGAGAAGGCCGACAAGACCGACAAGGCCGCCGCCACGGACACCGCCGGTGTCGGCGCCGGCCTGGACGCCCTCGACTCCGTCTCGGCCCAGCGCGGCTCGCTCGGCCAGGCACTGCGGACCAAGGCCCTGCCGCCGCTGATCGGCGTCCTCGTGGTGCTCGCCCTGTGGCAGGGGGCGTACAGCCTGCACCTCACCTCCGCCTACAAGCTGCCCAGCCCGACCGACGTGTGGCACTCCGCCCAGGACCTCTGGTACCAGGGCACGCTGTTCTCGATCATCTGGACCAGCGTCTGGCGCGGCCTGTCCGGCTTCCTGCTCGCCGTCGTCATCGGCACCCCGATCGGGCTGGTCGTCGCCCGCGTCCGGCCGGTGCGCACCGCCATCGGCACGGTCCTCCAGGGCCTGCAGTCGCTGCCCTCGGTCGCCTGGGTGCCGGCCGCGGTCATCTGGCTCGGCATCAACGACCAGATGATGTACGCGGTCATCCTGCTCGGCGCCGTCCCCTCCATCGCCAACGGCCTGATCGCCGGCATCGACCAGGTGCCGCCGCTGTTCCTGCGCGCCGGACGCACCATCGGCGCCACCGGCCTCACCGGCGCCCGGCACGTCCTCATCCCCGCCGCGCTGCCCGGCTACCTGGCCGGCCTCAAGCAGGGCTGGGCGTTCTCCTGGCGCTCCCTGATGGCCGCAGAACTCGTCGCCTCCTCCCCCGACCTCGGCCGGGGCCTGGGCCGGTTCCTGGAGGACCAGCGCGAGTTCTCCGACATGTCCGGGGTGCTGCTCGGCATCATCCTGATCCTGTTCGTCGGCATCGCCATCGAACTGCTCGTCTTCACCCCGGTCGAACGCCGGGTGCTGCGCAACCGCGGCCTGCTGGCCGCCGCCAAGTAAGGCCGACGCCGATGCCCGCCCTCCTGCTGATCGCCCACGGCAGCCGCGACCCGCGGCACGCCGCGACCGTGGCCGCACTGGTCCAGGAGGTGCGGGTGCTGCGCCCCGGGCTGGACGTCGCCACCGCCTACCTGGACCACTGCGCGCCGCGCATCCCGCAGGTCGTCGGGCGGCTCGACGACGCGGTGGCCGTCCCGCTGCTGCTCAACCGGGCCTACCACGCCAAGCACGACATCCCGGCCGCCCTGCGCACGGCGGGCGCGGCCCTGCCCGTCGCCGCCGTCCTGGGCCCGTCGCCGCTGCTGCTCGCCGCCCTGGAGCGCCGCCTCGCCGAGGCCGGGGTGGACGTGCGCTCGGCCGCCGTCCGGGCCCGCACCGGCGTGGTGCTCGCGGCGGCCGGCTCCTCCGACCCGGCCGCCGACGCCGCCACCCGCGCGGTGGCCGCCGCGTGGCGCCGCAGCCGCGGCTGGGCCGCCGTCGAGGTGGCCTACGCCTCCGCCACCGGCCCGCGCGTGCCCGACGCCCTGGCCGCCCTGCGCGCCGCGGGCGCCGCCCGCACCGCCGTCTCCCCCTACCTGCTGGCCCCTGGCCTCCTGCCCGACCGCATCGCCGACGCGGCCGCCGGAGCGGACGCCGTCGCCGACGTCCTGGGCCCCGCCCCCGAACTGGCCGCCCTCCTCCTGGAACGCTACGACGAGGCCCGCCTGGCAGCAGCCGTCGCCCCGGCCCTCACCGCCTGAGCCGGAGCGGGCCCCGGCGCGGCCGTCACCGAGCCGCCTTCTCCGCCTGGTGAAGACACTCGGCCTGTCCGACCGCCTCCCAGTGCCGCGCCCGCTCGAAGTGCAGGGCACTACGGGCCGCACGCTCCCGCAGCTGGTACCGCGCAGCCGCCGCGATGACCACACTCGGCGGCACCGGCTGCTCCAGGTCGGCGACGGCGGCCTCGATCCACTCCCGCATGATGGCCGTCGGTTTCAGCCCCCGCTCCCGTGCCCGGCGCCGCACCTCGTCCATCACCGGCTCGGGCAGCCGCAGCGAGGTGGTGATCATCACCGACTCCGCCGCCAGCGGCTCGGCCGGCTCGGCGCTCATGATCTCGTCCTCGGTCAGCCCGTGTGTCCCGTAGTGCTCGGCGACCGCCTTGAGCCCCGCGTCCTTGTCGGCCATCCGCCCCTCCGCTCACGACACCGGCACCCCGGCGGCTTCCCCGTGGGCACCGTGTCACCGACCTCACGGGCAAGGCCAGCCGCCACCACACCTACGGGTGACGGCGCGCGGAAGCGCCGATGGGTGCGCACGGCCGGACCGTGCGCACCCATCGGCGCCGGGAACCGCTACGAAACCGCGTCCGGGGTGTGCACCTCCCCTGGCCGCCACGCCGGTGGCCCGACGACGAAACGGCCCGGCCCCCTCGGTGCGAGGGGGCCGGGCCGTTTGTGGTTCGCCGGGGGTTAGTCGAAGGCGCGGCGCTGGCGGCCGGTGCCGTAGTTGGAGCCGGACTTGGCGCCGCTGCCGGGCTTGGCGCGGCCGGAGGAGCGGCCGATGAAGCCGGCCGCCTGGGGGCGGTCGCCCTGGGCGGCGGCGCCGCCCATGCGCTGCTTGGGGCGGGGGCGGCGCGGGTTGCCGTTCATGTCGACGTCGGCGGGCAGCGCGGAGCGCTTGCCGGGGCGGCGGCGCGGGTTGCCGGACTTGGCGTCGGCCTTGGCGGCGGGGGCCTCGGCGGGCGCGGGGACGGCGACGGCGACCGCGACGCCGCTGGGGGTGCGGGCGCCGGTGATCTTGGCGAGGTCGGCGTCACCGGGGCGGACCTTGGTGACGGTGGGGCGGATGCCCGCGACCGTCATCAGCCGGTTGACCTCGCGGCGCTGCTCGGGCAGGACGAGGGTGACGACGGTGCCGGACTCGCCGGCCCGGGCGGTGCGGCCGCCGCGGTGCAGGTAGTCCTTGTGGTCGACCGGCGGGTCGACGTTGACGACCAGGTCGAGGCCTTCGATGTGGATGCCGCGGGCGGCGACGTTGGTGGCGATCAGCGCGGTGACGTGGCCGTCGCGGAACTGGTCGAGGACCCGGTTGCGCTGCGGCTGGGACTTGCCGCCGTGCAGGGCCGCGGCCCGGACGCCGGTGGCGAGCAGCTGCTTGGCGAGGCGGTCGGCACCGTGCTTGGTGTGCACGAACATGATCACGCGCCCGTCGCGGGAGGCGATGTGCGCGGTGGTGGACGCCTTGTCGGCCTGGTCCAGCTGGAGGACGTGGTGGTCCATGGTGGTGACCGCGCCGGCCGACGGGTCGACCGAGTGGGTGACCGGGTCGGTGAGGAAGCGCTTGACCAGGCGGTCGACGTTGCGGTCCAGGGTCGCGGAGAACAGCATCCGCTGCCCGCCCTCGGCGACCTGCTCCAGCAGCTTGCTGACCTGCGGGAGGAAGCCCATGTCGGCCATCTGGTCGGCCTCGTCGAGGACGGTGATGGCGACGTCGGACAGGTTGACGTCACCGCGGCCGATCAGGTCGTCGAGCCGGCCGGGGGTGGCGACCAGGACCTCGGTGCCACGGCGGACGGCGTTGGCCTGGCGGTTGATCGACATGCCGCCGACGACGGTGGTGATCCGCAGGTTGACGGCGGTCGCGTAGGGGGTGAGCGCGTCGGTGACCTGCTGGGCGAGCTCGCGGGTGGGCACCAGGACGAGCGCCAGCGGGTAGCGGGCGACGGCGCGGCGCCCGGCGGTGCGGGCGAGCAGCGGCAGGCCGAAGGCGAGGGTCTTGCCGGAGCCGGTGCGGCCGCGGCCGAGCACGTCGCGGCCGGCGATCGAGTCGGGCAGGGTGGCGCCCTGGATCGGGAACGGCGCGATGACGCCTTCGCGGGTGAGCGTGCTGAGGATGCCCTTGGGCAGGTCCAGCTCGGCGAAGGTGTCCGCCGGGGGCCGGGCCGGGGTGCCCTCGACGACGGTGAATTCGGCGGCCTCGGGCACGGCGGCGGCGCGGGTGTTCTTGGGGGCGCCGGTGCGGCCGCGCGGCTTGCGAGCGCGCTCGGCGTCGCCGGTGGCGCGCGGGTTCTCGCCGCGGCGGGCGCGGTCTCCGGCGCCGGTGCGGCCGGCGTTCTCGCCACGGCCGGTGTTCTCGGCACGGCCGGCGCCGGCGCTGCGGCGCGGGTTCTCGCCGCGGCGGGCCTGGTCGGTGGTGCGGGCGGCGCGGTCACGCGGCGGGCGGGCAGGGGTGGTCACGAAGTCTCCATACGTCGGTCGGCAGCCCCGGGTAGGGGCTGGTCGGCCGTCGGTAGGAAATTCGCCGCCCCGGCCGTACGGCGGCATGCGCGGGGGCCCGCACCGTGTGGTACGGGCCCCCGCTTCGCGAGATCGCGAGTCAGCGTGGAGGCTGACGTCAGATGACGCGGATGTTCTCGGCCTGCGGGCCCTTCTGGCCCTGGGTGACGTCGAACTCGACCTGCTGGCCCTCGACGAGCTCACGGAAGCCGTTCGCCACGATGTTCGAGTAGTGGGCGAACACGTCCGGGCCGCCCTCGGCCTGCTCGATGAAGCCGAAGCCCTTTTCGCTGTTGAACCACTTCACGGTGCCGGTAGCCATAACCGTCTCCTCAAAAACTGGGGCATCAGGGATTCACACCGCGTGAACCCCGGAGTAGCCGCGATCCCCATCCGGAGACTGAAACACCGGACAAAACAAATGCGCCTGTTGGTTGGAACCAGCAGGCGCACACATACGTTCATGGGAACCAAAACTGCAACTGGGTCGACTGTAGCACGGCGACACCCCGATTGACCGGGGACTTTTGTGCTCGACAGATCACGTTTGGCGGCCAGGAAAAGGGGGCAAGCGGCGCCCCGCCGAAGCGGGACGCCGCCTGTTTGGCGCGTCGGTCGGGCGTCGCCCGTGTCCGAACGAAGCGATCAGCGCCGTCCGGCCGGCTCCGGCACGCCGTACGCGTCCGCCGCCGGCGCCGGGCCGGCACCGTGGCCCCCGCCGTGGCCATGCTCGGGGTCGGGGTCGGCGCCGTGGCCGGGCCACCAGGCCCGGTTGCCGATCAGCGCGGTGAGCGCCGGGGTGAAGAACATCGCCATCACGAAGGCCGCCAGCACGATGCCGAAGGCCATGGCGAAGCCGAACTCCATCATGAAGGTGTTGCCGGCGAGCATGAACGTCCCGAACGAGGCCGCCAGGATGAAGCCGGCCGCGGCGACGGTCGGGCCTGCGTGGCGCAGCGCCTCACGGGCCGCCTCGCGCGGGCTGCGGCCCGCGCGGGCCTCCTCGCGTAGACGGGCGATGATCAGGATGTTGTAGTCCGTCCCGATCGCCACCACGAAGAGGTAGATGAGGATCGGCATCATGAACATCAGGCCGGTCTCGTTGCCGATCTTCTGGAAGATCAGCGTGGTGGCGCCCAGCGTGGCGCTGAAGCCGAGGCCGACCGAGGCCATCAGGTACCAGGGGGCGACCACGCTGCGCAGCTGGAGGGCCAGGATGAGCAGGATCAGCAGCCCGGCGATCGGGAAGACCAGCTTGTAGTCGTGGGTCATCGCCAGGTTGATGTCCTTGAACACCGAGGTGAGGCCGCCGACCTTGGCCTCGCTGCCGGCCGGGGCCTGCGCGTGGGCGACGGTGCGCAGCTCGGTCACCGCGTCGATCGCCTCGTTGCTGGCCGGGGCGTCCTTGAGCATGACGGTGAACTGGGCGGTGGCGCCGTCGGCGCTGATGCTCTTGGCGTCGGCGCTCGGCAGGTAGACCTTGGAGACCCCGACGACGCCCTGCAGCTTGTCGGCGTAGGCCGGGAAGGAGGCCGGGTCGAGCTTCTTGCCGTCGGTGCTGCTCAGGTAGACCTGGCTCGGGTCGGCGGCGCCGGCGGAGAAGCCCTTGGCCATCGTGTCCTGGACGACCATCGACTCCTTGTCCTTGGGCATGGAGCTGCCGGCCATGTCGAAGTTGCCGTTGTAGCCGAGCGCGCCCACGGACAGGGCGACCAGTACGCCGCCGGAGGCGACGGCGGCCAGTGCCGGGCGCTTCTGGACGATCCGGCCGAGCGCGGTGAAGCGCGCGGTGCTCGGCTCGTTCGTCCACTTCTTGCCGGGCCAGAAGACGGCGCGGGCGGGGATGACCGCGAGCAGTGCGGGGGCCAGGGTGATCGAGGCCAGGGCGGTGACCACGACCGCGATCGCCAGCGCGGGGCCGAGCGCCTGGAACATGCCGAGGCTGGAGAGGATCAGCGCGGCGAAGGCGATGGTGACGGCGCCGGCGGCGGAGGCGATCGCCTCGCCGACCCGGCCGACCGCGTTGGCGACGGCGGCGTTGCGGTCGTCGCCGGCCCGCAGCCGCTCGCGGTAGCGGAAGGCGAGGAACAGGAAGTAGTCGGTGCCGACGCCGAGCACGACGACGATCAGGATCGCCATCAGGATGGGTGTGCTCTTGAGGTCGAAGATGTCGGTCGCGTAGTTGATCAGGCCGATGGAGGCGGGCAGCGCGATCATCAGCGAGACCAGGACCGGCAGCAGGCCGGCCAGGATGCCGCGGAAGATGATGCCGACGATCACGATGACCAGCAGGACCGTGGCCATGGTGATGATGCCCTCGGCCGAGCCGGAGGCTTCCTTCTGGTCGAGCGCCTGGGCGGCGGGGCCGCCGAGCTGGAACTTCAGGTCGGTGCCGGAGGCCAGCGCCTTGCCGTCGTCACGGATGGCCTTGGCGATGTCCGCGGTCTTGTTCTGGTCCTGCTGCTTCGACTTGTCGACGGCGATCATGGCCATCGCGTACTTGTGGTCCGGGGATATGCCCAGCTGGTCGGACGGCGGGATGATCTTCTCGACGCCGTCGATCTTCTTGGCCGTCAGGTCCTGGACGAGCTTGCCCATCGCGGCCTTGTCCGCGTCGGTGAACGCGGCGCCGTCGTTGCGCTCGAAGAGTGCGAGCGCGCCCGGGGTGAAGGCGGCCGGGAAGGCCCGCTCCTGCACCTGTGCGGCCTGGATGGACTCGTAGTGCTTGGGGAGGAACGCGGCTTCGTCGGTCTGCGAGCTGACCTTCGGCGCGGTCATGATGACGGCGATCATTCCGATCACCCACGCGATGATCACCCACCACGCGCGGCGTACGACGAATTGTCCTAGTCGGTGGAACATGCTCGATGCCTCCTGGGCATGGTTCACCGCAGCCCTTGGGGGACGGGACGCCGGGCGACGGCTGGACCGGTGGGAGACGCGCGGCGGCGCTCCCTAGCCGGTCGGCAGGTAAGTAGGTCTGGGCGTCATCCTACGAGCACTTGCTTGCCGACCGGCAAGGAGCCCCCGTGGTCCAACCCCCGTCGGGGCCGCCGCTCAGCGGCCCCGGCCCAGTTTCCCCCGGGCGCACCACCCTTGACCTCGTGCTCCGGGTGGAGACAGCTCCCCCTCAGGGTGGATCTCTCCCCCTACCCCCTAGGAGGAGATGTCAGGGTAGGAAGGTAGGGAAAACCCCACCCCGGTCCGTCATGATGATCACCGTCCGGAGGCCTCCGGATGAACGCCGCCCCAACGGAGCACCGCCATGATCCCCTTCGACGAAGGCCGCGCCCGGCTGCTGCTCGCCCACGCCTGCGAGTCCGCCGGACTGCCCGGCCCCGGCGACGCCCGGCTGCTCGCACTCGGCGAGAACGCCGTCTTCGACCTCGGCGACCCTGCCGTCGTCGCCAAGGTCGGCCGCGGCCCCGAACTGTACGAACGGGCGCGGCACGAACTCGCCGTCGCCCACTGGCTCGCCGCCCAGGACGTCCCGGTGGTCCGCCCGTACGACGCGGTGGAAGCCGAGCCCCAGCTCGCCCACGGGCACCCCGTCACCTTCTGGCACCGGCTCGCCCCCGCCGTCCGCCCCGCCCGCCCCGCCGACCTCGCCCCGCTGCTGCGCACCCTGCACCGGCTGCCGCTGCCGCCCTTCCCGCTCGCCCACCGCGACCTGCTGGCCCCCGTCGAACGCTGGCTGGCCTCCGCCGAGGGCCACGTCGACCCGGCCGACGTCGCCTTCCTGCGCCACCGCCGCGACGGCTTCGCCGCCGCCCTGCCCGACCTCGCCCCGCACCTGCACCCCGGCGTGATCCACGGCGACGCGCTGCCCCGCAACGTCCACGTCGGCCCGGACGGGCCCGTCCTGCTCGACCTGGAGAACGTCTCGCACGACCTGCGCGAACACGACCTGGTGGTCCTCGCGCTCAGCCACGACCGGTACGGCGTGCCCGGCGAGGAGTACCGGGCCTTCGTCGAGGCGTACGGCTGGGACGTGCGCGCCTGGCCCGGCTTCGCGGTGCTGCGCGGGGCCCGGGAGACCGCCAGTGCCTCCTGGGTCGCCCAGCAGGTACCCGGCAACCCGGCCGCGCTGGCGGAGTTCCGGCGCCGGGTCGCCTCGCTGCGGGAGGGCGCCACCGAGGTGCGCTGGTACCCGTTCTGAGGCGTCGGGCTCCTGGGGCGTCGAGCTTCCGAAGTGACGGCTCCTGAAGTACCGGGCCGCCCCCGGCACGGCCCCCGGGATACCCGGCGGGCCGCGGGGGCGCCAACCGGGCGCGTGTGAGAAGACTCCTACGGCGCTGCGGTCCGCTCCGCAACCGGGGCACGTACGCTCGGCGTCCTATCGGACAGTCATCCTGACCGAGGGATCGGCGCCCGTCCTCTGCACCCCTCTGCACCACAGGAGCCGCCGCCATGCCCCACTCCGCCACCCGCCGGCCCTCCCCCCCGACCCGTACCGCGCTCACGGCCCGCCGCCGGCTGGTCGCAGGCTGCGTCGTGGCGGCCGCCGCCCTGGGACTGGCCGCGTGCGGCACCGCCAGCGGAGCCCTCCAGCCGACGGCCGGCGTCAGCACCCAGCCCCCGATCACCCTCGCGCCGACCGACGGCCGGCCGACCGACGGGCCCGTCGCCACCGTCGCGCCCACCCCCGACTCCGACGGCGCACCCGCCTCCACCGCCCCGCCGGCCGTCCCGAAGCCGCACACGCCCCAGGCGCCGGCCGGGACGAGCGCCCCGCCCCACGGCGGCACGCCGAGCACCCCGGTCACCACCACGACCGTCGCGACCACGCCCGCGACCACGCCCGCGGGCACCCCCGCGCCGCCGCCCGCGCCGGTCAAGCCGGGCACCGTCATCGGCTCCACCGCCTCCGGCGGCCGCACCGTGGCGCTCACCTTCGACGACGGCCCCGGCCCCGCCACCGGCCAGATCCTCGACCTGCTCGCCCAGTACCACGCCAAGGCCACGTTCTGCGAGATCGGCCAGAACGCCGCCGCCAACCCGGCCCTGGTCAAGCGCGTCCTCGCGGCCGGCCACCGGCTCTGCGACCACAGCGTCCACCACCCGCAGCCGTTCGCGAAGCTCCCCCACGACAAGGCCGTCTACGAGATCTCCGCCGCCAGGGACATGATCGTCAAGGCCGGCGGCCCCGGCACCCGGGTCGACTGGTTCCGCGCCCCCGGCGGCGGCTTCAACGCCGACAACGAGCAGATCACCGCGAGCCTCGGCATGTCCTCGCTCGGCTGGTCCGTCGACCCGCGCGACTGGTCCCGCCCGGGCGTGCCCGCCATCGTCTCCACCGTGCAGAAGCAGCTCAAGCCCGGCGGCGTGATCCTGATGCACGACGGCGGCGGCGACCGCACCCAGAGCGTGGCCGCGCTCAAGCAGCTGCTGCCCTGGCTGGTCGCCCAGGGCTACACCTTTGACTGGCCCGCCGAATAGCCGACTCACCGGCCACACCGGGGGCGGCTACCTCATCGGCCACCGCGGGTCGACCACGGCCTGCGGGTCCTTGCCGCGGCGCAGCCACGCCTGCAAACCCTCCGCCCACTCCCGGTACCAGCCGATCTGGCGCCCGTGCAGCTCGGCCGGCGCGACGTCGCCGACCTCGGCCCGGTAGCGCTCGGCGAGGGCGACGGCGACCCGGACGGCCGCCAGCGCGTCGCTGCCCGCCTCGTGCGCGTCCGTCAGCTCGACGCCGTACACCTCGCAGACCCGCTGCAGGGTGCGCGAGCCCTTGCGGTACTTGTCCACCGCCCGGTCAACGACCAGCGCGTCCAGCACCGGCCCGACCGGGGCGCCGAGGCGCTCGGCGAGCGGCACCAGCCCGTACCGGCGCAGCTCGGCGTCGAGCAGCGACAGGTCGAACGGCGCGTTGAACGCGACCACCGGGCGCCCTGCGGCGAGCCGCTCGCAGAGCGCGCCGGCTATCTCCTCCACCGCCTCCTTGGCCGGCCGGCCCTTGCCGCGGGCCAGGTCGTCGCCGATGCCGTGGATCGCCTCCGCCTCGGCCGGGATCGGGACCCCGGGGTCGAGCAGCCAGTGCACGGCCCCCACCCGGCGGGCCCCGACGGTGTCCACGAGCGCGGCCGTGACGATGCGGTCCACGGCCGGGTCGGTGCCCGTGGTCTCCAGGTCGAAGCCGACCAGTGGCTGCTGCCACCAGCTCATAAGGGGGTGTCCTTCCGTCCTGCCTCTCGAAACAGCCCCCATCATCACCCGCCCCACCGACAACCCGGCCGCTGGGGCGGTCGGGGTGCGGGCCGGTGCGGCGGCGGACGACGGCGGACGGCCCTCCTCGGTTTCGGCAGGTCGCCCCAACGGCGGGCGCCCGCGCCCCGGTTGGGGCGACGGGCGCGCGGACCGGGGCGTTCAGGTGGTGGTGAGGAGGGTGCGGCCGAGCCAGTCGGTGGTGTCGTGGGCGCCGGGGAGGACGTAGAAGTAGCCGCCGCCGGTGGGGCGGAGGTGGCGGGCGAGGGGTTCGGCGTTGAGGCGGGTCTGGACGGCTTCGAACTGGCGGGCCACGTCCTGCTGGTAGCAGCAGAAGGCGAGGCCGAGGTCGGGTTCGCCGTCGGGGTCGAGGCCGCGGTCGTAGTTGAAGGCGCGGCGCAGGATGCGGCTGTCGCGGGTGCCGTCGGTGCGGGGGTTGGCGAGGCGGATGTGGGAGTCGAGGGGGATGACGGCGCCGTCGGGGTCGTTGCGGTAGTCGGGGGTGTCGGTCTCGCCGGCGGCGCCGAGCGGGGCGCCATCGTTCTTGCGCCGGCCGATCAGGCGTTCCTGCTGCTGGAGCGGCACCTCGTCCCAGCCGGCGACGAGGGTGCGGATGGCGCGGATGACCTGGTAGCTGCCGCCGGCGGCCCAGCGCGGTTCGTCGCCGCCCTCGCCGACCCAGACGAGGGCGTCCAGTTCGCGGGCGTTCGCGGTGTCGGGGTTCTCGATGCCGTCCTTGAAGCCGAGCAGGTTGCGGGCGGCGCCGGTGGGGCGGGAGCGGTTCTGGAAGCCGTCGAGCTGCCAGCGCGGGCGGATCAGGCCGTGGGTGCTGCGCAGCAGGTCGCGGATGGTGTGCTGGACGGTGTCGCGGTTCTCGGCGCAGATCTGGAGCGAGAGGTCGCCGTGGCATTCGGCGGGGCGCAGCGCGTCGACGGGGAAGGGGCGCATGGCGGTGAGCCGGCGGGGGCGGTGGCGGGTGAGGCCGTAGCGGGTGTCGAAGAGGGAGGCGCCGACGGCGACGGTGACGGTGAGGTCGTCGGTGGGCAGGTCGGGGCCGAGGGTGCCGCTGTCGGAGGGGGCGGTGGCGGGGCCGAGGTCGGGCGGGGTGCCGCCGGTGGTGAGGAAGCGGATGCGGTCGGTGAGGGTGCGCAGGAGGGTTTCGAGGGCCTTGCGGTCACGGGCCTTGACGTCGAGGGCGAGGAAGGTGCCGTAGCCGGGGGGCGGGTTGGTGATGCCGGCCTGGTGGCGGCCGTGGAAGTCGATGCGCCGGGTGGCGGGGCGGGGCGCGGCCTGGGCGGGGCGGGCGCCGGTGAGGGTGAGGGCTCCGGCGGTGGTGGCGCCGAGGGCGGTGCGCAGGAGGCCGCGGCGGGTGGCGCGGGGGTGTTCGGAGCCGGTGGAGTGCGGGCTGTCGATCATGGACGGGACGCTAACAAGCGGTCGGGCCCGGTGCTCGGGTGAGCGCCGCGCCCGACCGCCGGTCACCATCCGTCCGGCCTACTCCCCTCACCCGGGCGAGGGGCACCCGGGTGAGCGCCGCTGAGCGAACGTCACCAGGAGACCGTCACCGGGCGAAGGTCACCGGCCGAACGTCACCGGGCGCGGGCGAGGGCGATCCGGCTGGGCAGCACGCTGGCGGCGACGGCCAGGGCGAGGCAGACGGCCGCGGCGGCGCCGAGCGGGAGCCAGGGCAGGTGCGGGTCGATGGCGGCCTGGCCGGCCAGGATGCGGTGGTTGAGCAGGGCGGTGGTGCCGTACTGGGTGAGGGCGGTGACGGCGAGGGCCAGGACGGCGGCGGTGGCGACGACCAGGACGGCTTCCAGGGCGACCATGTGCAGCACCTGACGGCGCAGGGTGCCGGCCAGCCGCAGGACGGTGAAGTCGCGTCGGCGGTCGGCGGCGGACATCACCATGGTGTTGGCGATCGCGATGAGCGCGTACAGCAGGGCGGGGCCGAGGATCGTGGTGGTGGCGATCCACGCGTAGTGGGCGCCGGGGTCGGGGCCGGGGGCGCGGGCGTCGGTGAGTTCGCCGCCGAGCCGGTCGGCGGCCGGGGGTTCGGCGGAGAGGTGGACGGCGCCGGGGTGGGCGCCGGCCAGGTGGGCGCTGGTGGCGTCGCCGCTGAGCAGGATCTCGTCGAGGCCCAGCTGGGTGCGGTAGACGAGGGCGAGGCGCAGGGTGGTGACGGTTCCGTCGGCGAGGCGCAGGTGGACCTGGTCGCCGAGGGTCCAGCCGTGGCCGCGGGCCTGGTCGGTGGAGGCGGCGAGGGTGGCGCCGTGCAGGTCGGCGGCGGCGCCCTGGACGACGGGCAGGGTCCAGGCGGTGGCGAGGTCGCCGTCGACGACGGTGGCGGCGGAGGGGGCGGAGGCGGGTGAGTCCTCGCCGGGGTCGGCGAAGTCGGCGGGGGCGGCGCCGAGGCCGGTGACCACGGTGGGGGTGGTGGCGGTGGCGCGCAGGCCGGGCCGGTCGGCGGTGAGCCGGTGTGCGGCGTCGTCGGGCAGCGTGGTGGCGCCGGGGCGCAGCACGTACCGGGCGGCGGTGGTGGCCCGGTTCTGGGCGGTCATGGCGTCGGCGAAGGCGGCGGTGGAGCCGATGACGGTGCCGGTGAGGGCGATGGTGAGGAAGGCGGGGGTGGCGGTGGAGACGGTGCGGCGGACGGCGGTGAGCGCGTTCTGCCGGGCGAGCAGGGGTGCGGCGCCGACGGCGCGGGCCAGTGGCGCGCTGAGCGCCCGGACCAGGGGCGGGACGATCAGCGGGGCGAACAGGGCGAGGGCGGTGATCGTCAGCAGGTCGGCGCCGAGGACCCACTGGGAGGCGAGCTGCGGGTCGGCCGGCTGGTCGCCGGGGGCGGCGGGCATGGTCGGGGCGGCCAGGTAGTAGCCGACGGTGCCGGCCAGGGCGAGCAGTCCGGCGAGGGCGCAGGCCCAGCGCACGGGCGTCATGACCGTACGGTCGACGGCGGCGTCGCCGAGTGCCTCGACGGCCCGGACCCGGCCGGCGCGCAGGGCGGCGGTGACGGCGCCGAGCAGGGCGACGAGCAGGCCGACGGCGGCGGCGGTGAGCAGCGGGGCGGGGGCCGGGTGCGCCGCGAAGCCGTCCGGGGCGGCGCCGCGGGCGACCAGCCAGGCGGCGAGGGCGGGCGCGCCGGGCAGGGCGAGCAGGCAGCCGGTGACGGCGGCGGCGAGCGCGACGACGGCGGCCTCGCCGGTGATCAGCCCGACGACCTGACGGGGGGTGGCGCCGACGGCGCGCAGCATCGCGATCTCCTGACGGCGCTGGGCGACGGCGAAGGCGAAGGTGCCGGCGACGACGAAGACGGCGACGAAGGCGGCCATCGCGGCGCTGAACAGGAGCACCTTGTGGAGGGAGGGCGCGCCGAGCGGGGAGTCGTCGCCGGCGGTGTTGTCGAGCAGCGTGCCGGTGGTGGCGACCAGGGTGACGCCGAGGGTCAGGGCGAGGTAGGAGCCGGCGAAGGCGGCCTTGCGGCGGCGCAGTGCGGCGGCGGCGACGGGCAGCAAAGTAACGAGGGATCTCATGCCGCCGTCTCCAAGGCGGTCATCCGCTCGGCGATCTGCGGGGCGGTGGGGTGGTCGAGGTCGGCGACGAGGCGGCCGTCGGCGAGGAAGAGCACGCGGTCGGCGTAGGAGGCGGCGACCGGGTCGTGGGTGACCATGACGGTGCTCTGGCCGTCGCGGTCGACGAGTTCGCGCAGCAGGGCGAGGACGTCGCGGCTGCTGGCGCTGTCGAGGGCGCCGGTGGGCTCGTCGGCGAAGAGCACCTGCGGGCGGGTGATCAGGGCGCGGGCGATGGCGACGCGCTGCTGCTGGCCGCCGGAGAGCTGGGAGGGCAGGTGTCCGGTGCGTTCGCCGAGGCCGACCTGGGCGAGGGCGCGGTGGACGTCGGCGCGGTCGGGGCGGCGCCCGGCCAGGCGCAGCGGCAGGCCGACGTTCTGTTCGGCGGTCAGCGAGCCGACCAGGTTGAAGGCCTGGAAGACGAAGCCGAGCTTCTCGCGCCGCAGGACGGTCAGCCTGCTCTCAGTGAGTGCGGCGAGGTCGGCCCCGTCGAGGACGACCCGGCCGCCGTCGGGCCGGTCGAGCCCGGCGGCGCACTGGAGCAGGGTGCTCTTGCCGGAGCCGGAGGGGCCCATGACGGCGGTGAAGGTGCCGCGGGCGAAGTCGACGTCCACTCCCCTGAGCGCGTGGACGGCCTCCGGCCCGGTCCCGTAGGTGCGGTGCAGTTGTTCGAGGCGCAGTACGGCCCCGTCATCCCCCATGATCATCACGGGGGCTATGACTACCACGGCCGCCCCTGCTCCGACCAGCCCTGACCGCTGGGGCGGGCCCGGTTCAGGCGGCGGGCTCGCGGACCAGGTAGACGTCGATCGGGTCCTCGTGGTCGAGGACGAAGCCGTGGCGCTCGTAGAGGCGGCGGGCGGGGCTGCCCTGGAGGACGTCGAGGCGCACGGGCTCGCCGGCGGCGTCGGCCTGGGCGAGGAGGTGGCGCAGGACGGCGCTGCCGAGGCCGCGGCCCTGGTGGGCGGGGGCGAGGTAGAAGTGCTCGATCCAGCGGCCGCCCTGCTCGGCGGGGCGGACGGTCACAGAGCCGGCGAAGGCGCCGTCGACGAGGATGACGGAGCTGTGGCGGCTGGAGAAGCCCGCCCGCAGGCGCCGGCGGACCCGGTCGTCGTCGTAGCGGCCGAGGCGTTCGAGGTCGGCGCGCAGCACGACGGCCTTGAGTTCGGCGACGGGTTCGACGTCGGCGGCGGTGGCGGGGCGCAGGGTCCAGGCGGCGAGGCTGTTCACGGCCCGCAGTGTGGCAGCGGCCGCACCGGCCTGGCCAGCGGGTTTCGGGGGCCGGACACCGGGGCGGGGCGTGCCGAGGGGGCCGGGCGGTGGCCCGGCCCCCTGCTCCGACGGGCCGGCGGGAAGGCGGGAAGGCGGGAAGGCCTCAGCGGGTGCCGAGGTCCAGGGCGGGGAAGGTGTAGTCGTCCCAGAGGGCGCGTTCGTCGTCGTGCGGGGCGTACTGGACGCTGGGGTTCAGGTCCCAGATCCGGGTGGCCCGCGCGTCGGCGGTGTAGGACGGCCAGCCCGGGTCGCCCTGGCGGGCGAAGGAGGCCCAGGCGTCGGCCATCCGCTCGGACAGCCGGGTGAGTTCGGGCCGCTGGGCGGCGACGGTCTGCGCGCCGCGCGGGATCGCGCCGAGGTCCAGTCCGCCGAAGACGAAGGGCAGTTCCAGGGTGTGCATGGCGCCCAGGTTCTGGGCGGCGGGCAGGCCGGGGACGTAGGGCACGTGCCAGTCGAACTGGTAGACGTAGGTGGGCCGCCAGCGGGACTGGGCCTCGGCCAGGCGCAGGGTGGGGATCCGCTCGGTCTGGTCGGTGAGCATCGCGTTCACCACCCGGCCCTCGGTGGCCCCGGGGCGGTCGGCGGCGTACCGGTCGTACATCTGCTGTTTGCGGTCGGCGAGCACCGGGGGCAGGTTGCGGTAGGCGCTCAGCGGGAGGTCCGGCAGCGTGGGGTCGAACAGCGCCCAGTAGTCGGTCTCGTTCTCGGTGGTGCCGGTCATCACGTCGACGTCGCGGGCGCTGCCGGCGGCGATCCGTTCGACGACCGGGCCGGGCACCAGCGCCCCGTCGATGGAGGGGCCGAAGAAGACCGCGGAGGACAGTCCGGAGAGCCCGTGCTGGACCTGTTCCTGGAGTTCGAGGACCTGTTGGGTGCTCAGCCGGTCGAGGTCCGCGACGGTGTGGATGCCGCCGGTGGCGAAGACCTTTCCGGCGGTGGCCTGCGCGGCGGCCGCGGTGTGCACCAGGTAGCCGGGCCCGCTCTCGACGATGGCGCGCTGGAAGAGCTGCTCGGGGTGGTCGCCGGCCAGCAGGGCGCTGATCGAGATCGCGCCGGCCGACTGGCCGAAGACGGTGACGTTGCCCGGGTCGCCGCCGAAGGCGCCGGCGTGCCGGCGCACCCAGGCCAGCGCGGCGCTCTCGTCGCGCAGCCCGTTGTTGCCCGAGCCGGCGTAGGACGGGTCGAGCGCGCCGAGTTCCGTCCAGCCCAGGATGCCGAGCCGGTAGTCCAGGTTCACCACGACGGCGTCGCCGCGCTCGGCCAGCAGGCCGCCGTCGAAGACGGGCTGGCCGGCGGCGCCGAGTTCGTCCGCGCCGCCGTGCAGGAAGACCATGACGGGTTTGCGGGCGCCGCCGTGGTGCGCCGACCACACGTTGAGGTACAGGCAGTCCTCGGTGCCGCCGCCGCCCGCGCTCAGGTCCTGCGGGCAGCCGGGGCGGGCCCGGGTGGCGCGCAGCGTTGCGGGCCAGGGTGCGGCCGGCTGCGGCGGGCGGAACCGGCGCTCGCCGGTGGGCGGCGCCGCGTACGGGACGCCCAGGTAGGCGCACCGGCCGTCCTGGGACACCCCTTGCAGGCGGCCGACGGAGGTCGCCGTACGGCAGCCGCCCGTCTCCCGGGCCTCGGCGGGGACGGCCGGCAGCAGGCCCAGCAGGGCCGCCGCCACACCGGCCAGTGCGAGCGGCCAGCGCCAGTGGGCGGTTCCGCCGCTTTCCCCCGGCCGTCTTCCGCGCAGCCCCGCCCCGGGCCCTTCGCCCAGCCTTCCGCGCGCTGCCCCCCGTCCTGTCCCGCGCTTCGTTCCGTACACCACGGCGCACTCCCATCGACGTCGTCGCGCCGCTCGTGCGGCCGCGACCCCGTCTCCAGCTTGCGCGGCCCGGCCCGGGGGTGTCGCCGCCGCACGGATGGATTTCCGGGCCTCCACCCGGGGGTGGAGAGGGGCAATTGACGATCCGTCAGGAACGGGGGGTGCGGGTTCAGGACACCGGCCGGGAGTCGCCCCAGGCGCCCTCGAACTCCTCGCGGTAGACCTCCAGCAGGCCCTGCTCGCTGCCGCCGGGCTGCTGGCCGGCGCCGCCGCGCAATACCAGGGCCGGGGACTCCATGCCCCGGGCGCGGCGCAGGTAGGGCTGGATGACGCCGAGGTCGCGGCTCTGGCGGCGGCCGCCGACCTGGCCGGTCGGGCGGGGGCCCTCGACGAGGTAGGCGGTGAAGCGCGGGGTCTCGTCGAAGACCCGGATCTCGAAGCCGCCCTGGTCGCGCAGCCGGGCCCGCACCCGGCGCACATGCATGATGTTCATCTCGATGGAGCGCGACAACTCACCGCGCCCGAGGCCGAGTTCGCGTTCGCGGCGGCGGACGGCGCTGCTCGCCGGGTTGAGGAAGAGCAGGCGGACCCGGCAGCCGTCGCCGGCCAGGCGCACCAGCCGCTTGCCGGTGTAGTTCTGGCAGAGCATGCCGAGGCCGATGCCGAGCGCGTCCAGGCGCCGGGCGCCGTCCAGCAGGTCCTCGACGGGCAGGTCGCGCTGGAGACGGACGCGGTCGGCGTGCACGGCGACGACGTCCGCGTACCGGCCGGCCACCAGCGACTCGACGACGTCGGCGGGCACGCCGCCGGCGCCGCCGTCCAGGACGGCGAGCAGGCGGGCGGCGGCGCGTTCGGTCTGGGCGAGGACGGTCTGGGTGAGCACCCGGTTGCGGGAGACCACGTGCCGGGCCACTTCCAGTTCGTCCAGGGCGAGTTCGATCTCGCGCCGGTCGGACAGGTAGGGCTCGAAGCAGGGCCAGTGCTGGACCATCAGCTCGCGCAGCTGGGGCAGGGTGAGGAAGACCAGCGGGTCGTCGTCGGCCGGGTCGAGCAGGTAGCCCTTGCGGCGGCTGACCTCGCGGACGGCTCCGGCCCGGTGCGCCCACTCCTCGCCGGCGGGGCCGGCGGCGGCGGTGACCCAGTCCTCGCCGTGGGCGGGGGCGTAGATGGGGTGCAGCACCTCGTCGACGAGGGAGCGCAGCCGCTGCTCGACGAGGTTGAGCCAGACGTAGGCGCGGCCGGACAGCCGGACCCGCTGGTAGGCGTCCTCCCATTCGGCGGCGGACCAGGCGAGGGCGGGGATCTCGACCGGGCCGCCCTGGGCGGGCACCAGGGGGCGGCCGGACAGGGTGGGGCGCATGACGACCGTGGGCGCCTCGCTGCGGGCGCCGCCCCGGTCGGGGCCGTCGGGCCCCGGGCCGCGGCCGCCGGCGGGGAACACCATGCGCCACCTCACCTGGTCTGCTGTTCTACGCTCCGCCCCTGCGCGGCTGATGGAGCGCCACCGGCCCGGGGGCGGCCGGACGATCAAGGGTACTGCCCGCCGCGAGCGGTGCGCAGCCGGATGGCCCCCGGGGCCCGGCACCACCACCAGGCCCACCCTTCACAGACCCGCGCCCATCGCAAGCCCCGCCCGCCATAGGCCCCGCTCGGCGCAAGCCCCGCCCGCCGCGAGCCCGGCCCCGCTTATCACAGGAATGCCGGCTGGACACCCGTTCGGGCGAACCGGCCGCACATGTCCCGGCCGCCGGGGGAAGGCTCGGGGAGTATGCGCACTGTGCCGTGCGTCACGGCGCGCGAGCGCCGCACATGCCCGGCCGCCCGGCCGGGAAGAGAGCGTCCGGGTCCGGGCACGTTATCGGACTACACGTCAGTTTCCGTTGAGTGCAAGGAAGTTGAGGACTCATGCAGGTCTGGCCCGGTAAGCCCTACCCCCTCGGCGCCACCTACGACGGGGCCGGCACCAACTTCGCGGTGTTCTCCGAGAGTGCCGACCGGATCGAGCTGTGCCTGATCGACGAGGACGGCTCGGAGACGGCCGTCGAACTGCGCGAGACGGACGCCTTCGTCCGGCACGCCTACCTCCCCGGCGTCCAGCCCGGCCAACGCTACGGCTTCCGCGTCCACGGCCCGTACAACCCCGGCCTCGGCCAGCGCCACAACAGCGCCAAACTGCTGCTGGACCCGTACGCCAAGGCGATGAGCGGGCACATCGACTGGGACGAGGCCGTCTACGGCTACCACTTCGGCGCGCCCGAGCGCCGCAACGACCTCGACTCCGCCCCGCACACCATGCACTCGGTCGTGATCAACCCGTACTTCGACTGGGGCACCGACCACCCGCCGCGCACCGACTACCACCGCACCGTCATCTACGAGGCGCACGTCAAGGGCCTCACCCGGCTGCACCCGGGCATCCCCGAGGAGATCCGCGGCACCTACGCGGGCCTGGCCCACCCGGCGGTGATCGAGCACCTGGCCAAGCTCGGCGTCACCGCGATCGAGCTGATGCCGGTGCACCAGTTCGTCCGCGACCACCGGCTGCGCGACCTGGGCCTGTCCAACTACTGGGGCTACAACACCATCGGCTTCTTCGCCCCGCACTCCTCCTACGCCTCCAGCGGCGACCGGGGCCAGCAGGTGCAGGAGTTCAAATCGATGGTCAAGGCGCTGCACGCGGCCGGGATCGAGGTGATCCTGGACGTCGTCTACAACCACACCGCCGAGGGCAACCACCTCGGGCCGACGCTGTCCCTGCGCGGGCTGGACAACGTCTCCTACTACCGCCTCGCCCGGGACCAGCGCTTCTACGAGGACACCACCGGCACCGGCAACAGCCTGCTGATGCGCAGCCCGCACGTGCTCCAGCTGATCATGGACTCGCTGCGCTACTGGGTCACCGAGATGCACGTCGACGGCTTCCGCTTCGACCTCGCCGCCACCCTGGCCCGGCAGTTCCACGAGGTCGACCGGCTCTCCTCCTTCTTCGACCTCGTCCAGCAGGACCCGGTGGTCTCCCAGGCCAAGCTGATCGCCGAACCCTGGGACCTCGGCGAGGGCGGCTACCAGGTCGGCAACTTCCCGCCGCTGTGGACCGAGTGGAACGGCATGTACCGGGACACCGTGCGCGACCTGTGGCGCGGCGAGACCGCCGCCCTCGCCGAGTTCGGCTCCCGGCTCACCGGCTCCTCCGACCTCTACCAGGACGACGGCCGCCGCCCCATCGCCTCCATCAACTTCGTGACCTGCCACGACGGTTTCACCCTGCGCGACCTCGTCTCCTACAACGACAAGCACAACGAGGCCAACGGCGAGGACAACCGCGACGGCGAGTCCTTCAACCGCTCCTGGAACTGCGGCGTCGAGGGCCCCTGCACCGACCCGGCCGTCGAGGAGCTCAGAGCCCGCCAGCAGCGCAACCTCATCGCCACCCTGATGCTCTCCCAGGGCGTGCCGATGCTCTCCCACGGCGACGAACTCGGCCGCACCCAGCAGGGCAACAACAACGCCTACTGCCAGGACAACGAACTCACCTGGGTGCACTGGCCGGACGGCGACGGGCCCGAGGCGCGGCTGCTGGAGTTCACCCAGGGGATGATCTGGCTGCGCCGCGACCACCCGGTGTTCCGGCGGCGGCGCTTCTTCCACGGGCGGCCGGTCCCCGGGCGCCCCGGGCCGGGGACGCTCGCCGCCGGCGGCCGCCCCTCCGGCGGTCACGCCTCCGGCCGTCACCTCTCGGGCGGTCACCTCTCGGGCGGCTACGACTCGGGCGGCTACGACGACCTCACCGACATCGCCTGGTTCACCCCCGGCGGGGAGGAGATGACCAAGCGCAACTGGGGCGCCAGCTACGCCAAGTCGCTGACCGTCTTCCTCAACGGCTACGCCATCTCCGAGCCGGACCGGCGCGGCGGGCGGATCGTCGACGACTCCTTCCTGCTGATGTTCAACGCGCACTTCGAGCCGCTGGAGTTCACCCTGCCCGCCGACCACGGGCAGGAATGGCAGGTCGTGGTCGACACCGCGCAGGCCCGGCTGCCCGCCCCGGGCGCGGGCGCGCGGGTCAAGGCCGGGGACGCGCTGTGGCTCACCGACCGCTCGCTGATGGTGCTCCAGCGGCCGGCCTGACACCCCGCGCTCACCTGTTCGGACCAGCAGCGGGTCTTGGCGGCGGGCTCCCCCGGGTACTCATGGACCTATGACCTCCGCCGCCGAGCCCGCACCGCCCCGCCCGGCCGCCCCCTCCCCCTCATCCGCCACCGCTACCGCTACCGCCACGGCCCCCACGGCCAGCTACCGCCTCCAGCTGCAACCCGGCTTCACCCTCCACGACGCCGCCGCCGCCGTTCCCTACCTCGCCGCCCTCGGCGTCTCCCACCTGCACCTGTCCCCGCTGCTGGAGGCCGCCCCCGGCTCCACCCACGGCTACGACACCGTCGACCACGGCCGGGTCAGCGAGCAGCTCGGCGGCGAGGCCGCCCTGCGCGCGCTGGCCGCCGCCGCCCACCGGCACGGCCTGCGGCTGCTCGTCGACGTGGTGCCCAACCACATGGCGGTGCCCGTCCCCGAGCGGCTCAACCAGCCGCTGTGGCAGGTGCTGCGCGACGGCCCCGACTCGCCGTACGCGCGCTGGTTCGACATCGACTGGGCGGCCCAGCCGGGCCCCGTCGACGCCCCCGCGCGCGGCCGGGTGCTGCTGCCGCTGCTCGGCGACCGGCTCGGCGCCGTGCTCGACCAGCTGGTGGTGGACGGCGAGGTGCTGCGCTACCACGACCACGAGCTGCCGCTGCGGCCCGGCACCTCGGGACTGCCGCTCGACGAGCTGCTCGCCCGCCAGTGGTACCGGCTCGCCTGGTGGCGGCTGGCCCGCACCGAACTGAACTACCGGCGCTTCTTCACCGTCAACGAGCTGATCGCCGTCCGGGTCGAGGAGCCCGAGGTGTTCGCCGCCACCCACGCCACCCTGCTGCGGCTGCACGCCGACGGCGTCGTCGACGGCTTCCGGATCGACCACCCCGACGGGCTCGCCGACCCGCGCGGCTACCTGCGCCGCCTCGCCGGCGCCACCGGCGGGGCGTACACCGTCGTCGAGAAGATCCTCACCGGCGACGAGCGGCTGCCCGCGGACTGGCCGGTCGCCGGGACGACCGGCTACGACGCGCTGCGCCGCATCGACGGCGTGCTCACCGACCACGCGGGCGCCTGCCGGCTGGCCGGGGCGTACGCGGCGTTCCTGACCGGCTCCGCGCCGGACGGCCAACCCTGCGCCGACCCCCACCCGGCGGTCGCCGCCGCCCGGCGCGGGCGGGCCGACATGACCTCGCCGCACGGCGAGCTGGCCGCCGAGGTCGACCGGCTGGTGCGGATCGCGCTGCGGATCGGCGCCGCCGAGCCCGCGCACTCCGACCACGCGCCCTGGCAGCTGCGCGCGGCGCTGCGGCGGCTGTTCACCGGCTACCCGGCGTACCGGCCGTACGCCCGGCCCGGGGAGCCGGTGCCGCCGGCCTCCGCCGAGCAGCTGCGCGCGGCGCTGGGCGGCTCGGCCGACCCGACGGACCGGCTGGTCGCCGCCCTGGCCCTCGGGGAGCTGGGGAGCGGGCCGCAGAAGGACGAGTTCTGCGAGCGCTTCGCGCAGACCGCCGCCGCCGTCGCCGCCAAGGGCGTCGAGGACACCGCCTTCTACCGGTGGAACGCGCTGCCCGGCCTCAACGAGGTCGGCGGCGAGCCCGGCCGGCCGGGGCTGCCCCCGGCCCGGTTCCACGACTGGTGCCGCTACCTGGAGCGCGCCTGGCCGCACAGCATGACCGTGCTGTCCACCCACGACACCAAGCGCAGCGCCGACGCCCGCGCCCGGCTCGCCGTCCTAGCCGAGCAGCCCGAGGCCTGGGCCGCCGAGGCCGCCGCCTGGTCCACCGCCGCCGGGCCCGGCCCCCGCGGCGATCACGACCGCGAAGGCCGCCACGACGGCGAAAGCGGCCCCGACCCCGGTGCCCGCGACGGCGACTGGCTGCTCTGGCACACCCTCGTCGCCGCCTGGCCGATCGACCCCGACCGGCTCGTCGCCGCCCTCCTCAAGGCCGCCCGCGAGGCCAAGCTGCACACCTCCTGGACCACCCCCGACGCGCGCTTCGAGCAGGCGCTCACCGCGCGTGCCCGCGCCGTCCACACCAACCCCGGACTGCTGCCCCGGATCGAGGGCCTGGTGCACGCCCTCGCCCCGTACGCCCGCGCCAACACCCTCGCCGCCGCGCTGCTGCACCTCACCGTCCCGGGCGTGCCCGACCTCTACCAGGGCAGCGAGGAGCCGCTGTACACCCTCGTCGACCCGGACAACCGGGGCGTGGTGGACCTCGGCGCGCTCGCCGTCCGGCTCACCGACGCGGCCGCACCGCGCCCCGGCGACCTCGCCCGCGAGAAGCTGCACCTCACCAGGGCGGCGCTGCACCTGCGGCGCGACCGCCCGCTCGGGCCCTACCGGCCGCTGAGCGCCGCCGGCCCCGCCGCCGACCACCTGCTGGCCTTCGCCCGCGGCGCCGACGTGGTCACCGCCGTCACCCGGCTCCCGTACGGGCTGGAGCGCGCCGGCGGCTGGCGCGGCACCGTCCTGGAGCTGCCCGAGGGCGGGCCCTGGACGGACCAGCTGACGCTGCGGACCCACCCGGCGGGCCCGGTGCCCGTCGCGCGGCTGCTGGCGGACCGGCCGGTGGCGCTGCTGACGAGGAGGAGCTGAGCGTGCGGATCTACGAGGTGTGGGCGCCCCTGGCCACCGACCGGGTCGAGGTCGAGGTCGACGGCTCCGCCCATCCGCTGGCCCGGTGCCCGCAGCGCCCGGGCTGGTGGACCGGCGGCGCCCCGGCCGGCGACTACGCCTTCCGCCTCGACGGCGGGCCGCCGCTGCCCGACCCGCGCTCCCCCTGGCAGCCGCACGGGCCCGACGGACCCAGCCGCCCGGTCGACCACGCCGCGTTCCGCTGGTCGCAGACCGGCTGGCGCGGCCGCGCGCTGCCCGGCGCCGTGCTGTACGAGCTGCACATCGGCACCTTCACCCCCCGCGGCACCTTCGACGCCGCTGCCGAACACCTCGACCACCTCGTCGAGTTGGGCGTCGATTTCGTCGAACTGATGCCGGTCTGCCCGTTCCCCGGCCGGCACGGCTGGGGCTACGACGGGGTCTCGCCGTGGGCCGTGCACGAGCCGTACGGCGGGCCCGAAGGGCTGAAGCGCTTCGTCGACGCCGCCCACCGCAAGGGCCTCGGCGTGGTGCTGGACGTCGTCCACAACCACCTCGGCCCCTCCGGCAACCACCTTCCCGCGTACGGCCCGTACTTCACCGACCGGCACCACACGCCGTGGGGGGCGGCGGTCAACCTGGACGCCCCCGGATCCGACGAGGTGCGCCGCTACCTGATCGGCAGCGCGCTCGGCTGGCTTCGCGACTACCGGATCGACGGCCTGCGGCTGGACGCCGTGCACGCCCTCGCGGACGACCGGGCCGTCCACTTCCTGGAGGAACTGTCCCACGAGGTCGATAAGTTGGCCGTCGCGACCAACCGCCCGCTGTTCCTGATCGCCGAATCCGACCTCAACACCCCGCACACCACCGCCCCGCGCGCGGCCGGCGGCCAGGGCCTCACCGCGCAGTGGAGCGACGACTTCCACCACGCCCTGCACTGCGCGCTCACCGGCGAATCCCAGGGCTACTACGGCGACTTCGCGCGCCACCCGCTCGCCGCCCTCGCCAAGACGCTCACCCGCGGCTTCTTCCACGACGGCACCTGGTCCGGCTTCCGCGGCCGCGGCCACGGCCGCCCCTTCCCGCCGGACGGCGGACACCGACTGCTCGGCTACCTCCAGACCCACGACCAGATCGGCAACCGGGCCCTCGGGGACCGCATCTCCACCTGCCTCACCACCGGCCGGCTCGCCTGCGGCGCCGCGCTGGTGCTCACCTCGCCGTTCACCCCGATGCTGTTCATGGGCGAGGAGTGGGGCGCCGCCACCCCCTGGCAGTACTTCACCGACCACACCGACCCGCAGCTCGCCGAGGCCGTCCGGCAGGGCAGGCGCCGGGAGTTCACCGACCACGGCTGGGCCGCCGAGTCCGTCCCCGACCCGCAGGAGCCCGCCACCGTCCTGCGCTCCGTCCTCGACTGGACCGAACCCCGGCGCGCCCCGCACGCCGAACTCCTCACCTGGCACCGGACGTTGATCCGGCTGCGCCGCGACCGGCCGGAGCTGTCCGACCCCGGCCTCGGCGCGGTACGGGTGGCCTACGACGAGGCGGCGCGCTGGCTGGTGGTGCACCGGGGCCCGTACCGGATCGCCGTCAACCTCGGCCCCACCGAAGCCGCCCTGCCACTGGACGGGACCGGGCGCGAACTGGTCGCGGCCTTCGGGGCGGCGGCACTGGACGGGACGGCGGTACTGGACGGGACGGCGGTACGGCTGGGGGCGGACGCGGTGGCCATCGTCGCGGTGGCGGTCGGCGCGGCCTGACCCGCCACGCGCGTCACCAGAGGAAGGTGCCGATCCGCTCCCGCAGCGAGGCCGCGTCCAAGCCGTAGGCGCTCAGGTGCTCCGCGATCGAGCCGTAGTGCCGGTGCTCCTCGCGCGGCACGCCCAGGCCCAGCACCCGGTGCGGGCGGTCGGCCAGGGCGGCGTGCGCCTCGTTCGCCGAGGTGCCCGCCAGGTACGGCTCCACCAGCACCACGTCCGCCCGCTCCCCCACCGCCGCCCGCAGCCCGGCCGCGTCGAAGGGGCGCACCGTCGCCGCGTACAGCACGGTGGCGTCCAGGCCCTCGGTGGCCGCGAGCACCGCGTCCAGCATCGGCCCGACCGCGAGGACCACGCCGCGCGAGCCCTGCCGCACAGTGGTGAACCGGCCCGCCTCGACCGGCAGGGCCTGCGCGTTCTGGTGCGCCGAGAGGCGGACGTAGACGTTGCGGTCGCCGTCCGCGACGGCGTGGCGCAGCAGCTGCTCGGCCTCATCCGGGTGGCCCGGCACATGGACCGTCCAGTCCGGCAGGGTGTCCAGCAAGGCGACGTCGCCCGGGGACATGTGGGTGCGGCCGCCGGCCGGCCAGTCGTAGGAGCCGGCCGCGCTCACCAGGACAGCGCCGACGCCCTGGTGGACGAGGTCCAACTTGACCTGCTCAAAAGGCCGTTCGATCAGGAAGCTGGCGAAGGTGTGGGCGATCGGACGCATCCCGGTCAGCGCCAGGCCGCCGGCCGCGCCGATCAACAGTTGCTCGCGGATGCCGACGTTGACCACCCGGTCCGGGTGGCGCTGCTGGGCCGGGGCGAAGGCGGCCGCGGTGATGTCGGCGAGCACCACGGCCAGCCGGGGATCCTCGTCCAGCAGGCGGCTGGTGACGTCGATGAAGCGGTCGCGCATGGTGTCCATCGGTGAAGTGCCTTTCGGTTCGTGCTGGTTGGCGCGTGCGTGCTGGCTTGGCGCTTGCGTGAGGGCTCGCGGGCCCAGGAGGCCTCGGGCTCAGGAGGTCTCGGGCTCAGGAGTCCTTGGGCTCGACCCGGGCGACCACCACGTGCGGGCGGCCCGGGTGCTCGGCGGTGTAGGCGCGGTACAGCGCCTCGTGGTCGCGGCCGTCCACCGTCGCGGTGGACCAGTCCTCGGCCGCGAACCGGGCCGCGATGCCGCCGTGCCAGCCGTGCGTGGCCGAGGAGTTGTCGATCACCACCACGTGCAGCCGCTCCAGCCCGTACGCACCGGCGAAGGCCACCGCCTCGTGGTTGGAGCCCTCGTCGAACTCGGCGTCGCCGACCAGCACCCACACCGCCGGGTCGGTCAGGCCCTGCGCCCGCAGCCCGAGCGCCGTGCCGACGCCCAGCGGCAGGCCGTGCCCGAGCGAGCCGGAGGCGATCTCCACCCCGGGGACGAGCATCCGGTCCGGGTGGTGGCCGAGCGGAGAGTCGTAACCGCCGAAGCTCGGCAGCACCCCGGGGTCGATGAAGCCCTTGGCCGCGAGCACCGCGTAGTACGCCATCGGGCCGTGGCCCTTGGAGAGCAGGAAGCGGTCCCGGTCCTGCGCCCCGGCCCGCTCCGGGCTCACCCGCAGGACCCGGTCGTACAGCACCCAGAGCGCGTCCAGGGTGGAGGTGGCGGCCGGGCCGTGCTTCTCGTCGCCGGTCATCAGGCCCATCAGCGCCGACAGGTCCTCGAAACGGGTGGTTTCCGCGAGGTCCGCGGTTGCGTTCGTCGTCATGACCACGATGGTGCAACTTAAAGTCGACTTGAGGTCAAGCGGCTAGAGTGGGTGCCCATGACCGCGACCCCGGACCACGGCCGAGCACCCGGCCCGCACCGCGACGACCTGCTCACCATCGGCCAACTCGGCCGCCGCAGCGGCCTCGCCGCCTCCGCCCTGCGCTACTACGAGAGCCTCGGCCTCATCCACGCCACCCGCACCGCCGGCGGCCAGCGCCGCTACCCCCGCGGCACGCTGCGCCGGATCGCCTTCGTCCGCGCCGCCCAGCGCGTCGGACTCTCCCTCGACGAGGCCCGCGTCGCCCTCGACCGGCTCCCCGAGCGCCCCGCCCCCAGCGGCGCCGAGTGGGACCGGGTCGCCGAATCCTGGCAGAGCCGCATCGACGAGCAGATCGCCGAGCTCCAGCGCCTCAAGGCCAAGCTGACCGGCTGCATCGGCTGCGGCTGCCTCTCCCTCTCCCGCTGCTCCCTCTACAACGCCGCCGACCGCGCCGCCGACACCGGCCCCGGCGCCCGCTACCTGCTCACCCGCGACCCGGCCGGCGGCCCGGAACCCCTCTCCCCCGCCGCCACCGACGCCTGCGGGCCCCACTGAACCGCTCCGGCGCGGGGCGCTTCCCTCATCCCGACCCACCTCGGCGGGAGTTGAAGCCCTCCGCGCGGACGCTGGACGCCCTCGCGGAGGAGTGGTTCGGGATCGCCTAGGTCCGGTCAGAAAGCGGCCGGGGGTCGGTGCGCAGCAGGCTGTAGCGGACCACGTCACGCCACTGGCCGTCCCGGAAGCCCATGCTGCGCTGGACGCCCTCACGGACGAAGCCGCACTTCTCCAGCGCGCGCTGCTCGGCGAGGTTGGTGTCCTCGGTATCCGCCTCCAGCCGCATCACCACGGTGTGGGCGAACAGGTAGTCCACCAGCAGTTGTTGGGCCCGCGTGCCGATGCCCCGGCCGCGCGCCTCCGGGCGGATCATGATGCCGAGGTTCCAGTACGGCGCCAGGTCCGGCCGGCCGACCTGCCGCCAGGCGACGAACCCGGCGAACTCGCCCCCCACGAGCACCGCGAGCATCGACTGCTCGGGCGCCAGCAGGCCGTTCTCCGCCCAGAGGCGCCGGGTCCGCCCGGGGTCGCGCCACCCGAACCACTGGAACGGGCCCGACGCCCTGGGGTCGTTCAGCAGTGCTTCGAGCGGGGCGAGGTCGGCTTCGCCGATCGGTCTGAGGGACACCGGTGCGTCGTTCATGCAGGGCCCAACGGTCCGTGACCGGGCCCGGGTTCCCCGCGGCGCGCGCCTTCAGGCGGTGATCGACCGGGCGAGCCGGAAGCCGACGTCGTCGATCCGCAGGGTGGGGTGGCTGCGGCGGCGGACGGAGGCGCGGCAGCTCCAGTGCTCGTCGAACCAGCCGCCGCCGCGCAGCACGCGGTAGCCGCCGTACACCTCGGCGTCGTACACGTCCCAGCACCACTCCCACACGTTGCCGAGCAGGTCGTACAGGCCGAAGCCGTTGGGGCGCAGGCCGCCCACCGGGTGCGGGCGCTCGTCCGAGTTGCCGCGGTGCCACGCGATCTCGTCGAGCGGCCCGTAGCGGGGGCCGTCCGTTCCGGCGCGGCAGGCGTACTCCCACTCGGCCTCGGTGGGCAGCCGGTAGCCGTCGGCGGCGCGGTCCCAGGTGGCGGACTCGCCGTCGAGCCGGTAGGCCGGCGCCAGCCCGTCCCGCCGGGACAGTTCGTTGCAGTAGCGGACGGCGTCGTACCAGGAGACGCTGTCGGCGGGGAGCCGGTCGCCGGCCCCGGCGCCGTACTGCTCGCGGGTGACCGGACAGGCCGCCAGCTCGTAGGGGGCGAGCTCGACGGTCCAGCTCCGCTGCGTACGGCGGTCCGACAGCGTGACGCGGCCGGGCGGGACGGCGATCAGGTCGGTTCGGGTGCTCGCATCCATGGGCCGCGATCCTAGCCCGTGGGATGATCAATGTCCTTTCCGCTCTTCACACCTGACGATCAGGAGTGGCACCGCCATGAGTTCCGTCCCGCCGGACCCTTCGACTCTCCACCCGGTGGCCGGGCAGCCGCGCGTGGTGCTCCTCAAGCCGTTGGTGACGTCCCCGCTGATCGACGTCGGCGACTACTCCTACTACGACGACCCGGACGACGCGACCGCGTTCGAGACGCGCAACGTGCTCTACCACTACGGCCCGGAGCGGCTGGTCATCGGGAAGTTCTGCGCGCTGGGTACGGGGGTCCGGTTCATCATGAACGGGGCGAACCACCGCATGGACGGCCCCTCGACCTTCCCGTTCCCCATCATGGGCGGAAGCTGGGCCGAGCACTTCGACCTGGTCACCGGCCTCGCCGGCCGCGGGGACACGGTGGTCGGCAACGACGTCTGGATCGGCTACGGCGCCATGGTGATGCCCGGCGTGCGCATCGGCCACGGCGCGATCATCGCCTCCGGCGCCGTCGTCGTCGACGACGTCCCCGACTACGGGATCGTCGGCGGCAACCCGGCCAAGCTCATCCGCACCCGCTACGCCGAGGCGGACATCGCCCGCCTGCTCGCCCTCGCCTGGTGGGACTGGCCGACCGACCACCTCACCCGCCACCTGCGCACCGTCATGTCCGGCACCGTCGACGACCTCGAAGCGGCCGCGCCGGGAAGGTGAACATCCCGCGCGAATCGCCAGGCCCCCTGGCGTCGCCCGTACGGCGGCCCGAGGATGGTGTCCGTCCGCACGGCGGCCCGAAGATGGTGTCCGTCCGTACGAAGGCCGGCGAAAGGCGACGACGATGGCAGGCACGAAGGTCAGTACGGTCGTGGAGGCTCCGGCCGAGCAGGTGTGGGAGCTGCTGGGGGACTTCCACAACCTCGGCGGCTGGCACCCGGGCCTGCCGGCCAGCAGCCTCGGCAACGAGCTGACGGGCAACGCGATCGGGTCGGTCCGGGTGTTCGAGATCGACGGCGCGGCGCTGCACGAGACGCTGCTCGCCTACGACGAGGAGGCCCGCAGCTACACCTACAGCTTCCCCGAAGGGGCGTTCGAGCTGTACGGCTACCGGGCGACGCTGCGGGTCACCCCGGTCACCGCGCTCGACGCCAGCTTCGTGGAGTGGGGCGCCACGTACGACGTCGAGGCCGAGCACCGCAAGGACTCCGCCGACCGCCTCCACGGGGTGTTCACGACCGGCCTGGCGGCGCTGCGCGAGCGGTTCGCCAGCTGACGGCGGCGGGCCGTCCGGGAGTTCAGCGCCCCATCACCGCGTAGAGCGCGACCAGCGACCAGCCCAGCAGCGACAGCACCCCCACGGTCCACCCGAGGACGGCCGCCGTCTGGCCGTACTCGGGGCCGCGGGCGCGCTGGAACGCGGCCACCAGCGCGGGGATCGCGGCGACCGGCAGGAACAGGAAGGCCGCCAGCATGAGCCACGCGCCGAACCCGATCACGAACCAGATGCCCACAAACAGCAGCGGCACCGAGGCGATCGCCACCACCGCGCCCGCCGCCGCACAGGCGGTCCGGAACGGGCCCCGCTCCCGGTAGCACACCGGCACGGCGGCGGCCGCAGCGCTGACCAGCGCGATCACGTGCAGGAACGAGAACGAGCCGCCCAGGCCGAACGCCACCAGCACGAGCGCCAGCGGGAGCAGGCACACCGCGGCCGCCAGCCCCGCCAGCACCCTCGCACTCCCCGGCACCACGGCCACGGCTCCCCCTTGCGCCCACTTATTTGAACGCGTTCAAAGCTAGCACGCACCACGCCGGGAGAAGCGGCAGGGCCGGCCCGTCGCGCGACGGCTCACCATTCGCCTCCGGGGGGCGTCCAGCCGAGACGCAGGTGGTGGAGGGAGTCGGGGAGAACGACAGGGAGGTCGAGCGGGCCCGCACTGGCGAGGTAGCCGGCGACGAAGCGGTCGGCGGACGGGCCTGTGAGGTAGCGCTCGAACCACAGCCACTGGGGACGGCTCATGGGCTGGAACTGGAGGGAACGCCAGAGGGCGTCGAGCGCCTTGGGGAGGAGGGCGTAGATCGTCGGCGGCATCAGACCGCCGGTGATCTCGGCGGTGACCAGGCGGTCCTCGTTCACGCCACACGCTCCACGGGGGCGGAGGAGGCGGCGGCGGAACCGATCTCCGACCACACGATCTTCCCGATGGGCACGCGCGGGCAGCAACCCCAGCGCTCGGACAGGAGCTTGACGAGGAGAAGGCCCCGTCCGGACTCGTCATCGGCGGACGCAGGGCGAAGGAGCGGCGCGCGGTCACGGCGCGCGTCGTGCACCTCGATGCGCAGTCGCGAGGGGATGAAGGAGAGGGAGAGCCACAGCCGGTTGCCGATCGGAGTGCCATGCACGACGGCATTGGTGACGAGCTCGGAGACCACCAACAGACCGGAGTCCGCGAAGAGTTCACCGGCGGGGGTCGAGTCGAGGAGCCGCAAGAGCGCCTGCCGGGCCTTCGCCGGCGACCGCCGACTGCGCAGCAGCCAGCAGCTGGACACGAACTCGGGGGGATTGTCAGGCGATTCGAACATGGCGAAGCCACCTTCGGGAGCGAGTGGAGAAGATCCAAGGCAGAGCTGCCGACTCGGCGGGCTTCCACGACCAGCGCAGCACCCAGCACGAGGCGCCGGAATGCGCGCCCACCGACCTACACAGGCGTTCACAGTCAGCTAGCACTCCGTTACTCAAAGCATGATGCACGCCACATCGGAAGCGCAAGGCAAGTCGAGCAAATATGAAAACTTTCACCTTGAGTGGCAAGGCGTCGCCCTTAGACTCCCCGAAGGTGGTGGCGAAGCATCACATACGCCATGCACACTGGTTCTTGGAAGCTTTGAAGGGGTCACATAGATGGCGGTCGCAGTACCAGCCGTGCGATACCGGCGCATCGCAGCCGAGCTCAGGCGACTTCGCGAGCTCAAGAACCTGTCGGCCGAAGAGGTGGCGGCCCAGGTCGACGGCGTCAACCTGGTGAAGCTCAGCAGATACGAGAACGCCCGCGTCCAGCTCAAGCCGGACGTCGTCCGCGCGCTGCTCGACTTCTACGAGTGCGACGAGGAGCTCAAAGAGGTCCTCGTCGAGATCCTTCGAGACAAGCGGCGTCCCGGCTGGATCGCGGGCTACGAGCAGTTGAGCCCGCTCTACACGGATCTGATCCGCCTCGAAGAGACTGCCGTGGGCAACAAGTCGTACGAGTCTGCCTACATCCCTGGCCTGCTCCAGACGCGCCAGTACGCTCACGCCATCATCTCCAGCGGCGTCATAAAGAAGCCCAGCGTCGAAGAGCGAGTCGAAGTCCGGATCAACAGGCAGTCCGTCCTGACTCGATCCGAGAACCCGCTGAAGCTATGGGCCGTGATCCACGAGTCGGCCCTGACCATGAGTGCCGCCCCAGGCGTGATGGCTGACCAGCTGGACAAGCTGCTGCAGTTCAGCCGGCTCCCCAACATCAGGATCCAGGTCATGCCGGCCATGGCTCCGCCGCACCCCGGCATGACCGGGCCGTTCGCACTCCTGGAGTTTCGGCAACGCGATCTCGACCTGGTTCTGCTCAGCGGAATGCTCAGCAGCGACTGGGTTGAGGACCCGGACCAAGTCGATGTCTATCGAGCGGCGTTCGACGAAATCATGGCAGCCGCCTTGTCTCTGGACCAATCTCTCAACCTCATCACACAGAAGAGAGACACGCTCAAGTGACCCACTTCCCTGTCGCCTCCGCACTCCCTGTGCAGTGGAAGAAGGCAAGCGCCAGCAACCCGAACGACAACTGCGTCGAAGTAGCAGCCAGCATCACCGGCATCGTCCCGGTCCGCGACAGCAAGGACCCGCACGGCCCGGCCCTCAGCTTCAGCCCCGAGGCCTGGCAGTCCTTCATCGCCGCCGTCCAGACGGGCGAGCTCCCGGCAGCTCGCTAGCCTCAACTGTCCTGGGCGGCCCCATGCCGAGCACGGGGCCGCCCCCGGATTGACGTCCACGCCCGGTCCACGACACCGCGCCAAGTGCATCGACTCGCGCTCCCAGCCTTCTTCCAGCGACCTGCCAGCCTCTCATCGACTTCTCATCCGGCACCCCTAGCCTCCGCCAGATGAACGTCTCCCTGCTCGGCGGCTGGTTCCCCTGGGCCGTCCAGGCCGTGGCCCTCACCCTGTTCCTGGCCGCACTCGGCTGGCGGGACCGGGTCTGGCGGCTGAAGTGGGGCCCGGTCGCCCTCGGGACGGCGCTGCTGCTCACCGCCCTCGCCGCCGTCGGCGTGCTCACGCTCGCCGGGATCACCGATCCGATCCCGTTCGGGGTGTGGCTGTGGGGCGGGGTCGCGGTCGCGGCGGTCAGCGCGCTCGGGTTCGGCTGGCGCGGCGCCCGCTGGTGGCGCCGGGCGCTCGCGCCGCCGGCCGCGCTGCTCGCCCTGTTCTGCGCCGCCAACAGCGTGAACATCGCCACCGGCTACTACCCGACCCTCGACGACGCGATCGGTGAACTGAGCGGGCAGCCGCTGCCGGAGCAGATCACGCTCGCCGAACTCGGCTCCCTGCACGGGAAGACGAAGACCGGCCGCATCGTCCAGGTGGACATCCCGAGCACGGCCAGCGGCTTCACCCACCGCCAGGAGCTCGTCTACCTGCCGCCCGCGTGGTTCCGCAGCCAGAACCGGCCGAAGCTGCCGGCGCTGGAGCTGATCGGCGGCGAGTTCGCCGCGCCCGACAACTGGATCCGCTCCGGCAACGCCGTGAGGACCGCGGACGACTTCGCCGCCAAGCACAACGGTTTCGCGCCGATCCTCGTCTTCGTCGACGCGACCGGCGGCTTCCGGGTCGACACCGAGTGCGTCGACGGCCCGCACGGCAACTCCGAGAGCCACCTGCTCAAGGACGTCCCGCCGTTCGTCCAGAAGACCTTCAACGCCGCCACCGACCCGCACAAGTGGGGTGTGGCCGGCTGGTCCATGGGCGGCACCTGCGCCGTCGACCTCACCGTCGAACACCCCAACGTCTTCACCCACTTCGGCGACTTCTCCGGCGACAAGGGCCCCTCCACCGGCGACAAGGACCACACCGTCCAGGAGCTGTACGGCGGCGACGCGGCCGCCTGGGCCGCCCACGACCCGCTGACCGTCCTCGCCCACCACCCCAAGTACCAGGGCGTCTCCGGCTACTTCGGGCAGGGCGACGAGGAGCACGGCCAGATCGAGTCCGCCAGGGCCCTCAACGACGCCGCCCGGAAGGACGGCATCCGCACCACCACCGCCGTCGGCTCCGGCAAGCACACCTGGCAGACCGGCGCCGCCACCTTCGCCCAGGCCCTCCCCTGGCTCGCCCAGCAGCTCGGCGTCCCCGGCACCCACGCCTGATCCGCCACCGGTCCGGGGGCGCACCGTGCCGGGCCGGGCCAGGCGGGCCGCCCGGCGGGAGGGCGGCGGATCCGGTCGGGGGAAAGCCTTGGCATCAGTCGTCCGCCGCGACCGGCCGCGGGCCCGCACGGGCGGGTCGGCCGGGGCTGCGGCCGACCGGCAAACCCCCGCCCGACAGGGGGAATCCGCGACCGCGCGCCGTCTCGCCGACCGGTCGGGCGCCGAGGGCCCGCCATACCTTCCGACACGCCCGCACACACGTTCACCACCAACGCCCCCGCAGCGGCCGGGGAAGGCGGCCTACCCGCCGGTATCCCGCTTTGCTCCCGGCGGCCCGGTGGCATAAGTTTCGACCGCCGTCGACGCAGCCGACCCCGACCGCCCCTCGGAACAGAGGAGCGCAGCGGGCCGGCGGCCGGGCGGCAGAACGTACGGGGGAAGGGAACAGCCATGCCGAGTGCCGGCATCCGCGAGGCGACCGGGCAACGGGAACGGGCGGACGGCGCCGCGCACACACGGCCCGGGACCACCGCGGGCCCGGCCCCGGGCCACTCGGCCCGCTCGGGCCGCTGACCCGGCGCCACGCCCCGACCACCACCACAGAACCACCACAGACGGCCCCGCGCACCGCCGAGGCGGCGCACGGGGCGGACGGCAGGTCGGCCCGTCCGGCACAGGGGACCGGACGGACCGACCGCCGCACCAGCACAAAAACCAAAGGGTCAGAGGCCGAGGCTGCTGAGCGCGGTGGTCCAGTCGGTCACGATGGCGCTGCGGGCGTCGTCGAGGCCGACCGTGCCCTTGCAGACCGCGTTCTTCAGCTTGGTCTCGACGCCGTCCTTGCCGGTCGCGGTCTGGCTGCCGTAGCGGGGCTCGGGCCAGAGGTTGCGCGGGTCGCGCGGGGCGCCGCCGAGCTCCAGCGGGACGAAGTGGTCCTCCTCGTAGTCGGACAGGTTGGTGTCCACGTAGCCGTACTGCGCGATCTGCTGCGCCTTCAGCGCGTTGGTGTAGCTGGTCGGCGGGCGGACGGTGGAGGTCCAGCCGGAGACGCAAATGGTCTGGCCGATGGTGGCCTGGGTGACGTCCGGGTTGTAGGCGCCCGGCGTGCAGGACGGGTCGGGCAGCGGCAGGTAGGCCTGCGAACAACTCGCCGCGAGCGGACGGATCTTGACGGGTGAGCCCTTCGCGGGGGCGGCCTGCGCGGTGCCGGCCGCGAGCCCGGCGGCGGCGAGGGCGGCCGCCGCGGCGACGACGGTGAGACGCTGACGGAGCATCATGTGGGGAGATCTCCTAGGCCTTGCCCGGCCTCTCGCCGGACGACTGTGCCCATGACAGCACCACCGAAGCGGCCACCGTCAGTCCCAGGACGTGAACGACCGGTGATCGCGTCTCCACAAACACCGCGGGCGCCCGGCGCGATCCGGGGCGCGGGCTCAGGGCGTGCCCGACAGCAGCCGCGCCAGCAGCGCGGCCGGCCCCTCCGGCAGGCTGCCGTGCACCAGTTCGGTGCGGTGCACCAGCCGCGGGGCGGCGATCGGCGCGGACGCGACGCCGGGCGCCCCGGCGAGGACGGACGCCGGGAGGAGGCTGAGCCCGTGTCCGGTGGCGACCAGGGCGAGCAGCCCGTGCACGTCGGTGCCCCGGTAGCGGGTGGCGGGGCGGAAGCCGTCGACGCCGGCGGCGGCGCGCAGCCGGGCGGCGGTCGGGGTGAGGTCGGGGGCGTCGAGCCAGCGGGCGGCGGAGAGGTCGGCGAGCGCGACGCCGGTGCGGCCCGCGAGGGGGTGGCCGGCCGGGAGGGCGACGGCGACGGGCTGCTCGTCGACGGCGACGGTGGTGAGCGGGCCGACGTCGGGCAGCGCCAGCGGGTCGCTGGGGGCGGCGAGGCCGTCGATCAGGGCGAGGTCGACCTCGCCGGTGGCGACCTGGGCGGGCAGCGCGTCCTGGGCGAGGACCCGGACGACGAGGTCGGCCGCCGGGTGGGCCCGGCGCACCTCGCCGAGTGCGCGCCCCAGGGTCGCTCCGACTGCCAGCGGGGTGGCGCCGAGCACCAGCCGGGCGCTCGGGGCGCCGGCCAGGCGTGCGACGTCGGCGCGCGCCGCCTCCAGTCGGACCAGCAGGGGCGCCGCGTGCTCCAGCAGCCGCAGGCCGGCCTCGGTCGGGCCGACCGGGCGGCGGCTGAGCAGGCCGGTCCCGAGGTCGGCCTCCAGGGCGGCGATCTGCTGGGAGACCGCGGACTGGGTGTAGCCGAGTTCCCGCGCGGCCTCGGAGAAGGAGCCGAGGCGGGTGACGGTGACGAAGGTGCGCAGCTGCTGCGGATCCACGGCAGTCATCAACTCTTCTGATCGATGGGTAAGAAATCATCGTTGGCGCTGATCTCGGGTGCGGGGTCAGGATAGCCCCATGACCTACCTCACCCCGCGGATCGCCCTGGTCGGCGACCGCTCCCCCGCCGTCCGCTCGCACGCCCGCATCCCCGGGCTGCTCGACGCCCTCGCCGAGCGCGAGCAGCTCGTCCTGGACGCCTACTGGATCCCCACCGAGGACGCCGGGGCGCCCGGCGCCCTGGACGGCTTCGACGCCGTCTGGCTGCTCCCCGGCAGCCCCTACCGCAGCGAGGCGGGCGCGCTGGCCGCCGTCCGGACCGCCCGCGAGCGCGGCATCCCCTTCCTCGGCACCTGCGCCGGGTTCCAGCACGCGGTGCTGGAGTACGCCCGCAACGTCTGCGGCCTCGGCGGGGCCGTCCACGGCGAGGAGCACCCGGAGCGGGACGAGCAGGTGATCGTGCCGCTGGCCTGCTCCCTGGTCGGCCACGAGGGAGCGGTCGCGATCACCCCCGGCACGCTCGCCGAGCGCGTCCTCGGCACCACCCGCACCCTGGAGCGCTACCACTGCGCGTACGGCCTCAACGCCGACTACCTGGACCGGCTGCGCGCGCACGGGCTGCGGTTCAGCGGCGCGGACGGCGCGGGCGAGGTGCGCGTCCTGGAACTGCCGGACCACCCGTTCTTCCTCGCCTCGCTGTTCCAGCCGGAGCTGTCCGGCGACGGCACCCGGGCGCACGCCATGATCCGCGCGCTGGCCGGCGCCGCCGTCGCCCACGCGGCGGGCTCGCCGACCCCTGCCGACCGAACCGCCACCATCCCGGGCACCGACCCGGGCACCACCACTCTGGAGGCCACCGCATGACCGCCACCGAGATCGCCGGAGTCCGGATCCCCGACAGCCGCCTCGCCACCGAGGCCACCGAGCTGGTCCGGGACGCCACCACCGAGCTGCTGTACCACCACTCCCGCCGGGTCTACCTGTTCGGCGCCCTCCAGGGCCGCCGCCGGGGGCTCGACTTCGATCTCGAACTGCTGTACCTGGCCGCGATGTTCCACGATCTCGGCCTGGGCCCCGAGCACCACGCCTCCGGTCGGCGCTTCGAGGTGGACGGCGCCGAGGCCGCCGCCGCGTTCCTGCGCGGGCACGGGGTGGACGAGCGGCGGGTGCGCCTGGTGTGGGAGGCGATCGCCCTGCACACCACGCCCGGCATCCCGGAGTTCCTGGAGCCGGAGATCGCGCTGACCACCGCCGGGGTGGAGCTGGACGTGCTCGGCATCGGGTACGCAGACCTCGCCGCCGCCGACCGGGACGCGGTGGTCGCCGCCCATCCGCGCCCGGACTTCAAGCGCGGCATCCTGCGCGCCTTCCACGACGGCGTCGCGCCCAAGCCGGAGACCGCCTTCGGCAACGTCAAGGCGGACGTCCTCGCCCACTTCGACCCGGACTTCGAGCGGACCGACTTCGTCGCCGTGATCGAGAACTCCGCCTGGCCGGAGTGACCCCGCCCGGCCCCGCGCCCGCCCAACCCCCGCCCCCACTCCCACCCCCACAGGGCACGTCACATCGGCAGCGAGCGCAACCGCACCGGCCCCTCCGGCCACCCGGCGCCCTCCGCCAGCGGCGCCCACATGGTGCGCAGCGGCATCACCGCCAGCCGCCCCTCGGGCTGCTCCACCGTCACCTCCTCCGCGACCTCGCGGAATCCGAGCCCCCGGTAGAACGTGGCCAGCGGCGGGCGGCAGAACAGCAGCGCGTGCCGGTGGCCGAGGGCGCGGGCGTGGCCGAGGGCGGCCCGGACCAAGGCCTGCGCGAGGCCGGCGCCGCGCCGGTCGGGGGCGACGGCGACGCCGCCGACGCCGACCGCCGTCAGGTCGGTGCCGCCGACGGTGAGCGGGAGCGGCAGCAGCCCGGTGTGCGCGACGAGCCGGCCGTCGGCGGCCCGGACGCCGAAGTGGATGTCCTTGGGCAGCCAGGCCAGTCCGGTGTAGGCGACGCCGTACGGGTCGTCGCCGGGGCCGAGGATCTCGTCCTGGTCGGCGCGGGTGTACTGCGGCAGCCGGACGACGGTCGGCGGCTCGGGAGAGAAACGATCATCCATCCGACCATGATCCCTTCCGGGGAAGGCGAATTCCAGGCTGTTCCCGGCCACTGCGGCCCGCTCGCCACCCCGGGCCGGACGGGGTGTGCGAGCATGCCCCCATGCGCCAGCCCACCCAGCAGCGGCCCCGACTCCGGCGCCCCACCGGCCGGTTGGACCCCACCCGTCACCAGCACCACCCGTCCACCGACCAGCCCCACGCCGCCCACCACACCGACGCCGCCGACCAGTTGGACTCCGCCCTCGCCGCGGTGCCGCTGCCGGGCCCGCCGCTGCGCCTGCCCGGCCCGGTCGTCGCACTCGGGCCGACCGCCCTGGTGCTGCTGGTGCTCGTCCCGCTCGCCGCGGGCGACCCCGACATCGGGCCGACCACCTCGGCGCCGGTCAACGCGGGCCTGGTGGCGGCCGGCGCGCTCGCCCTCGCCGTCCGCCGTCGGTACCCGGCGGCCGTCGCCGCCGTCACCCTGCTGGGCGGCCAACTCCCGCTCGCCGTCGCCCTCTACGGGCTGGCCACACGGCGCGGCGCCACCCGGGTGCTGGCCGTCCTGGCCGCGCTGGCCGGGGTGCGCCTGCTCGTCCCCATGGACCTCGGGGACGTCAGCAGTCTCTCCGCCCTCGCCAACCTGGCCGAGGACCCGCTGGTCTTCGGCACCGTCCCGCTCGCCCTCGGCCTCACCGCCCACCAGCGCGCCCGCGCCGTCGCCACGCTCGCCGAACGCAACCGGCTGCTGGAAGCAGCCCGCCGGCACGCCGAGGAACGCGCCGCCGCCGCCGAACGCGCCCGGCTCGCCCGGGAGATGCACGACGTCGTCTCCAACCGCGTCTCCCTCATCACCCTGCACGCCGGCGCCTGCCAGGTCGCGGCCGCCGACGACCCGACCACCGTCCGGGAGACCCTCGGCCTGATCCGCACCCTCGGCCTCCAGGCCCTCACCGAACTGCGCGGCCTGCTCGGCGTCCTCACCCCGGCCTCCGACCAGGGCCCCTCACTGCACGGACTGCCCGCCCTCGTCGAGGAGTCCCGCCAGGCCGGACTCGCCGTCGACCTCACCCTCACCGGCCCCGCCGAAGGACTGCCCGCCCCCGGACCGGCCGTGCAGTACGCCACCTACCGGATCGTCCAGGAAGCCCTGACCAACGCCCACAAGCACGCCCCGGCCGCCGAGGTCGCCGTCACCGTCGAAGTCCACCCGGACGGACTGCGCCTCGACATCGTCAACTCCCCCGCCACGACCGCCGACCCCGACGGACCCCGACTGCCCTCCGGCGGCCACGGCCTGGACGGCATGCGCACCCGCGCCGACGACCTCGGCGGCACCCTGCACGCCGGCCCCACCACCGAGGGCGGCTTCGCCGTCCGGGCCCGCCTACCGCTGACCGCCGCCTGAACCTCAGGCAGCGGCGACGCGCTTCACCAGCTCCGCCCACACCTCGTCGACCCGGGGCGCGAGCGCCTCCAGCGGCCCGCCGTTGTCGATCACCACGTCGGCGATCGCCAGCCGGTCCGCCCGCGAGGCCTGGGCGGCCATCCGGGCCCGGGCCTCCTCCTCGGCCATCCCGCGCAGCCGCACCAGCCGCTCCACCCGCACGTCGTCGGCCGCGTCGACCACCACGACCAGGTCGTACAGCGGGGCGAGGCCGTTCTCCGCGAGCAGCGGCACGTCGTGCACCACCACCGCGTCGGGCGCGGCCGCGGCCTCCAGTTCGGCGGACCGGGCGCGCACCAGCGGGTGGACGATCGCGTTCAGCGCCTGGAGCCGCGCCGGGTCGGCGAACACGATCGCGCCGAGGGCCGGGCGGTCGAGCGCACCGTCCTCGCGCAGCACCTGCGGCCCGAACTCGGCGGCCACGGCGGCCAGACCGTCCGTCCCGGGCGCGACCACCTCGCGGGCGATCACGTCGGAGTCCACGATCACCGCGCCGTGGGCGGCGAGGAGCCGGGACACCTCGCTCTTGCCGGCGCCGATGCCACCCGTCAGTCCGATCTTCAGCATGGCGTCAGGCTACCGGCGCCCGGACCGCCGACGCCATGGACCGGCCACCCGTCGTCAGCCCAGCTCCAGGCTCTCGCCCTCCCCCAGCACGGTCAGCTCCGCGCCGGTGCCCGGCCCGTCCGGCCCGAGCAGCCGGGTGGCGATCATGTGCCCGATCGGGCTGAGCGTCGCCTCGTGCACCGGCACCGCCACGCGCGGGCCCGCCTCCCGAACGTAGTCGACGACCTCACCGGCCTTGCTCCACGGCGCCGCGAGCGGCAGCAGCAGGGTGTCCACCGGGTGCGGCGGCACGGTGAAGGCGTCGCCGGGGTGGAACAGCCGGCCGTCGAAGAGGAAGCCGATGTTCTTCACCTGCGGGATGTCCCGGTGGATGACCGCGTGCCACTCGCCGTGCACACTCACCCCGACCCCGCCGACCTCGAAGGCGTCGCCCTCGCCGACCACGGTGACGCGCTGCGCCACGCCGTCCAGTTGGGCGGCCACCGCACTGTTGGTCCACACCCGCAGGGCCGGGTCGGCCTCCAGGGCGGCGCGCAGCCGGGCCTCCTCGAAGTGGTCCATGTGCTCGTGGGTGATCAGGACGGCGTCGGCCCCGGTCAGCGCGGCGGGGTCGGTGAACGCCCCGGGGTCGACGACGACGGTCGTCCCGTCGTGCTCCAGGCGTACGCAGGCGTGTCCGAACTTGGTGATCCTCATGCGGCCGACCATACAGCAGGACTGCACAGTTTTGCTGTGGAGATTCCCGGTACGCTTCTCCCATGAACAGTCCGGCTCCCGAAACCCTCGAACTCGCCGCCGAGCTGCGCGCCGCCATCGGCGACCTGGTCCGCTCCCTGCGCCCGGGCGACGAGCTGCCGCAGAACCAGGCCGGCGTCCTCGGCCTCCTCGTCCGCGACGAACGCGCCTGCACCGTCGCCGAACTCGCCGAGCACCAGCGCGTCCGCCACCAGTCGATGGCCCGCACCGTCGCCCTGCTGACCGAGGCCGGGCTCGTCACCCAGCAGCCCCACCCCACCGACGGCCGGAAACTGCTGGTCACCGCGACCGGAGCGGGCCGCGCCGCCCTGCTGGAGCAGCGCGCCCGCCGGGAGGAGCGGATCGCCACCGCCATCGAGGCCCGCCTCACCCCCGAGGAGCGGCTGGCCCTGAGGGCGGGCGTCGACCTACTGCGCCGACTGCGCTGAACCCACCAGGTCCCTGGCCTCCGGCCGCGGGGCCGGGACGGCCGCCTCGCCGACGGACGCCTCGCCCACGGCCGCCTCGCCGACAGCCACCTCGCCGAGGGCCGCCTCGCCGACGGTCGGCAGTTCGACGTGCTCGCTCAGCCCGAAGCGCCGGTGCAGGCGCCGCAGCGGGGCGGGCGCCCACCAGTTGAACTCGCCGAACAGGCTCATCGCGGCGGGCACCAGCAGGCAGCGCACCAGGGTGGCGTCCACCGCGACGGCGACGGCCAGCGCGATGCCCATCTGCTTGACCATGAGCATGTCCCCGAGGGCGAACCCGGCGAACACGATCACCATCAGCAGCGCCGCCGAGGTGATGATCCGGCCACTTCGCTGGACCCCGAGCTCCACCGCCCGGGTGCAGCTGTGCCCCTTGTCCCGCAGTTCCTTGATCCGGGCGAGCAGGAACACCTCGTAGTCCATGGACAGCCCGAACGCGAAGGCGAAGACCAGCACCGGGATGAAGGTCTCCAGCCCGCCAGTGGGGCTGAAGCCGAGCAGCCCGCTGAAGTAGCCGTCCTGGAACACCAGGGTGAGCGCGCCGAGCGAAGCGCCCAGCGACAGCAGGTTCATCAGCAGCGCCTTGACCGGCATCACCACCGAGCCGGTCATCAGGAAGAGCAGCACCAGCGTGCCGACCGCGACCAGTCCGAGCGCCCAGGGGCCCCGCGACATCAGCTCGTCCTTGAAGTCGACGACCGAGGCCGCACCGCCGGTGACGTAGGTCTTCAGCCCGCCGCGGTCGTCCCGCAGTTCCTGGACGACCTGCTTGGCCTGGTGGCCCTGCGGGTCGCCGTGGACGAGCACGTCGACGGTGGACACCGAGTCGCTCACCGGGTTCACCGCCCGCACCCCGGCGACCCCGGGCAGCTTGGCGACGATGTCGTCCGCGTACGCCTGGGCGACGGGCGCGCCGCCCTCGACGACGACGGTGATCGGCGCGGCCGCGGCCTGCGGGAAGCGCTGGTCGACGGCGTCGGCGACCTGCCGCCCGGCCGAGGAGGCGGGCAGCACGGCGGCGCCGGAGTTGCGCATGTCGGCGTGCAGGAAGGGTGCGCCGGCGGCCATCAGCAGGGCGACGCAGGCGAGCGCGACCGGCACCGCCCGCTTGCCGACCCGGCGGACGGTCCGGCTGAAGAAGCCCTCGTCGGGGACGGGCGCGGCGGGCGCCTTGATCCGGGAGCCGGCGAAGCCGAGCAGCGCGGGGATCAGGGTCAGCGCGGCGGCGACCGCGATCACGACCACGCTCACCCCCGCGGCGGCGACCGCGCCGAGCACCGGGCTGGTGAAGACGAACAGGCCGGAGAGCGCGACGGCGACGGTGAGGCCGGAGAAGGCGACGGTGCGCCCGGCGGTCGCGGCGGTGCGTTCGACGGCGGCGGCGATGCCCGCGCCGTGCCCGCGTTCCTCCCGGAAGCGGTTCACCATGAGCAGCGCGTAGTCGATCGAGAGTCCGAGCCCGAGCACGGTGGCGATCGGCAGCACGCTGGTGTCGATGTCCATGATCCGGCTGAAACCGAACATGGCCAGCAGCGCGCCGCCCACCGAGGCGACCGCGCCGATCACCGGCAGGCTGGCCGCGGCGAGGCCGCCGAAGACCAGCACCATGACGACCAGGGTGAGCGGCAGCGTCACCATCTCGCCGAAGCGGGTGTCCTGTTCGGTCTGCTTCTTGACCTCGTCCTGGAGCACCAGGTCCCCGCCGACGGTGACGTGGGCACCGGCCTCGCCGTTCAGGGCGGCGAGGCGCTGGGTGACGGCGTCGGTCTGGGCGGAGGTGCTGGTGTCGGCCATCCGTACGGTGACCAGGCTCGCGGTGCCGTCGGCGGAGCGCAGTGCGGCGGGCGCCGGGCCGGCGCCGTAGGCGTCGAGCGCGGAGGAGACGCCGGGGAGGGCGGCGAGGTCGGCGGTGGCCTTGGTGACGGCGGCCCGTACGGCCGGGTCGTCGACCGGTTTCCCGTCCACGACGGCGGTGACGGTGCCGCGGGCCGGGTCGGTCGCGGCGACCACCGCGCTGCCCCGGTCGGCTTCGGCGGTGGCGGAGGAGGCGCCGGCCACCGTTCCTTCGAAGACCCGGCCGCCGATCAGCACGCCCACGACCAGGACGACGGCCCAGAGGCCGAGCACCCAGCGGCGGTGGCGGAAGCAGAACCGGCCGAGGGCGGCGAGCCGCCCGGGGACCGCGGGGTCGCCGGCAGCGGTGGGAGCGTTGCGCATGAAGGAGGCCTTTCGGGCAGCTCCCCTCAATGTAGGTGCAACCCGGTGTTCGACCTATAGACGGACAATGAGCCACATCTCACATAATTCCTTCACATAAACCACAAATAAGTGAAGGCGAAAAACGAAAGAACGTGAAACAAAAGGCCCCGGCCAAAGGCGGAAAACGAAATGGGCCCCACCCGGATTTCTCCGGGTGGGGCCCACCGTTCAGCTATGCGCCAGGTACTGGCAGCAGGTCAGAGCTTCAGCTCTGGCCGCCCGCCAGCTTCTCGCGCAGGGCCGCCAGGGCCTCGTCCGAGGCGAGAGCGCCGGAGCCCTCGTCGCTGCTGGACGAGTAGGAGCCACCGGCAGCGGCGGCGACAGCGTCGCCACCCTCGGCAGCGGCCTCGGCGTCGGCCTCACGGCTCTTGATGACCTGGGCCTGGTGCTGCTCGAAGCGGGACTGCGCCTCGGCGTACTGGCGCTCCCACTCCTCACGCTGCTTCTCGAAGCCGGCCAGCCAGTCGTTCGCCTCGGGGTCGAAGCCCTCCGGGTAGATGTAGTTGCCCTGGTCGTCGTACGAGGCAGCCATGCCGTACAGGGTCGGGTCGAACTCGACCTCGGCCGGGTTGGCACCCAGCGCCTCGTTGGCCTGCTTGAGCGACAGGCTGATGCGACGACGCTCGAGGTCGATGTCGATGACCTTGACGAAGATCTCGTCGCCGACCTGGACGACCTGCTCCGGGATCTCCACGTGGCGCTCGGCCAGCTCGGAGATGTGGACCAGACCCTCGATGCCCTCGTCCACGCGGACGAACGCACCGAACGGAACCAGCTTGGTGACCTTACCCGGAACGACCTGGCCGATCTGGTGGGTACGGGCGAACTGCTGCCACGGGTCCTCCTGGGTCGCCTTCAGCGACAGGGAGACGCGCTCGCGGTCCATGTCAACGTCGAGAACCTCGACGGTGACCTCCTGGCCGACCTCGACAACCTCGGACGGGTGGTCGATGTGCTTCCAGGAGAGCTCGGAGACGTGCACCAGGCCGTCGACGCCACCCAGGTCCACGAAGGCACCGAAGTTGACGATCGAGGAGACGACGCCGGAGCGCACCTGGCCCTTCTGCAGGGTGGTGAGGAAGGTCTGGCGGACCTCGCTCTGGGTCTGCTCCAGCCAGGCACGGCGGGACAGGACCACGTTGTTGCGGTTCTTGTCCAGCTCGATGATCTTGGCCTCGAGCTCCTTGCCCACGTAGGGCTGGAGGTCGCGGACGCGGCGCATCTCGACGAGCGAGGCCGGCAGGAAGCCACGGAGGCCGATGTCGAGGATGAGACCACCCTTGACAACCTCGATGACGGTACCGGTGACGATGCCGTCCTCTTCCTTGATCTTCTCGATCGTGCCCCAGGCACGCTCGTACTGAGCGCGCTTCTTGGACAGGATGAGACGACCCTCCTTGTCCTCCTTCTGGAGAACCAGGGCCTCGATGTTGTCACCGACGGCGACGACCTCGTGCGGGTCGACGTCGTGCTTGATCGAGAGCTCGCGGGACGGGATGACGCCCTCGGTCTTGTAACCGATGTCGAGGAGGACCTCGTCACGGTCGACCTTCACGATGACGCCCTCGACGATGTCGCCATCGTTGAAGTACTTGATGGTCTCGTCGATGGCGGCGAGGAACGCCTCGGCGTCGCCGATGTCGTTGACCGCGACCTGCGGGGTGGTGCTGAGGGAGGAGTCGGTGGGGCTCGTCATTAGGAAAAGGGCTCCGGTACGGACATGAAAGTCGTAGGTAATGCCACGCGGAGGGCCCGTATCGCTCCCACCGAAAGCCGGACAGCCAAGAACACGGCGCACCGGCATTCCCGCACAGCGAGAAATCCGGCGTCCGTCTTGCGACCGTGGGGTCTTCGACAGATGCGAGCGCGACCTGCTCCGTCTGAGGCGCGCAGGCCCGCAGCGCAACTTGTAGCATACGGGGACGGCCAGGCACGGTCAACGCCAAGAGCGGCAAGACGGTGGAGCCCGGTATGGATCAGGCCATATCCTCCGATTGCGCACCTTGCGGTGGCGCCCGAAGGGGGCCCTTCCCCGGATGCCACCGCCAGGATCGGGTCCTTGACGGGCCCGGTCTCGGCAGCGGCGCTTCCGCACTCCACACCCTACGCGATGGGCATTATCACCGTGGCCACCACCCCCCAGTCCGACCTGCATGATCTTGACGGCGACGGCGACGACGCGGTACGGCGCGCGGCCGGCACCGGGGAGAGCAGCCGGGCCAGCCGGCACTGGTGGGACCGCAACGCCGACGAGTACCAGGACGAGCACGGGGAGTTCCTCGGCGACGACCGCTTCACCTGGTGCCCCGAAGGCCTCGACGAGGCCGACGCCCACCTGCTCGGCGAGATCGCGGACAAGGACGTGCTGGAGATCGGCGCCGGCGCCGCCCAGTGCTCGCGCTGGCTGGCCGGCCGCGGCGCCCGCCCCGTCGCCCTGGACATCTCCCACCGCCAACTCCAGCACTCCCGCCGGATCGACCTCGGCCGCGGCGCCACCCCCGTCGCCGTCGTCCAGGCCGACGCCGCCGTCCTGCCCTTCGCCGACGCCTCCTTCGACCTCGCCTGCTCCGCCTACGGAGCCGTCCCGTTCAGCGCCGACACCACCGCCCTGATGCGCGAGGTGCACCGGGTGCTGCGCCCCGGCGGCCGCTGGGTGTTCTCCGTCACCCACCCGATCCGCTGGGCCTTCCCCGACGAGCCCGGCATCGAGGGCCTCACCGCCGCCTCCTCCTACTTCGACCGCACCCCCTACGTCGAAGAGGACGAGCAGGGGCGCGCCAGCTACGTCGAACACCACCGCACCATCGGCGACCGGGTCCGCGAACTCGTCGGCGCCGGCTTCCGGTTGACCGACCTGGTCGAGCCCGAGTGGCCGGCCGGCCTGGAGCAGGAGTGGGGCGGCTGGTCCCCGCTGCGCGGGCGGCTGATCCCCGGCACCGCGATCTTCGTCGCCGAACGGGGCTGACGCCTTGCCGAACCCCGCCTTGCCGAACCCCGCCTCGCCGAATGGGGCTGACGCCTTGCCGAACCCCGGCTCGCTGAACCCCGCCTGGCGCGAACTGCCCGTCCGCAGCGCCCTACCCGCACTGCACGACGCGCTGGACGGGCCCGGCACCGCCGTCCTCGCCGCCCCGCCCGGCACCGGCAAGACGACCCTGGTGCCGCTCGCGCTCGCCGGGCTGCTCGATCCCGAGCGTCCGACGCTCCGCGTGCTGGTCGCCGAACCGCGCCGGCTCGCCGTCCGGGCCGCCGCCCGGCGGATGGCCTGGCTGCTCGGCGAGGCCGTCGGCGGGCGGGTCGGCTACACCGTGCGCGGAGACCGTCGCGTCGGCCCGGAGACGGTGGTCGAGGTGGTCACCACCGGGGTGCTGCTGCAACGGCTCCAGCGCGACCAGGAGTTGCCCGGGGTGGACGTGGTCGTCCTCGACGAGTGCCACGAACGGCACCTGGACGCCGACACCGCGCTCGCGTTCCTCCTCGACGTCCGGGCGGCACTGCGGCCCGAACTGCGGCTGGTCTGCGCCTCGGCCACCTCTGACACCGCGGCCTGGGCCGAACTCCTCGGCGGCGCGCCGGTGGTGGAGGCGCACGGGGTCTCCCACCCGGTCGAGACGGTGTGGGCGCCGCCGCCGCGCGCCGTCCGGCCCGCCCACGGCACCCGGGTCGACCCGGCGCTGCTCGACCACGTCGCCGCCACCGTCCGGCGGGCCCTCGCCGAACAGGAGGGCGACGTGCTCTGCTTCCTGCCCGGCGTCGGCGAGATCAGCCGTGTCGCCGGACAGCTGTCCACGGTGGCGGCGGACGTCCTGCAACTCCACGGCCGTGCCCCGCAGGCCGTCCAGGACGCCGCCCTCGCCCCCTCGGACGGCCGCCGCGTCGTGCTCGCCACCGCCGTCGCCGAATCCTCGCTCACCGTGCCCGGCGTGCGCGTCGTCGTCGACGCCGGACTCGCCCGCGAACCGCGCACCGACCACGCCCGGGGCCTGGCCGGCCTGGTCACCGTCCGCGCCTCGCTCGCCGCCGCCCGCCAGCGCGCCGGCCGTGCGGGCCGCGAGGCCCCCGGCACCGTCTACCGCTGCTGGAACGAGGCCGAGGACGCGCTCGCCGCCCGCTTCCCCACCCCCGAGATCGCCCTCGCCGACCTCACCACGTTCGCTCTCCAGGCCGCCTGCTGGGGCGACCCGGACGCCACCGGCCTCGCCCTGCCCGACGCCCCGCCCGCCGGGGCGATGGCCGCCGCCCGGCAGACCCTCCAGGCCCTCGGCGCCGTCGACACCGACGGCCGGTCCACCCAGCGCGGCGTCCGCCTCGCCCGCACCGGGCTGCACCCCCGACTGGGGCGCGCGCTCGTCGACGGGGCCCCTGCCGTCGGCGCCCGTCGAGCGGCCGAGGTCGTCGCCCTGCTCTCCGAAGAACCGCCGCGCGCCCTCGGCGACGACCTCGGCGCGGTCTGGCGGGCGGTCCGCTCCTCCAGCGACCCGTACGCCGGCCGCTGGCGCGAGGAAGTCCGCCGCCTCCTGCGCGCCGCCGGCTCCGAACCCGCCACCCAACTACCCGACACCACCGCCGCCGGCCTCGTCGTCGCCCTCGCCTTCCCCGAACGCATCGCCCGCGCCCGGGTAGAGCGCCCCGCCCCCGGCGAGCGCAGCCCGTACCTGATGGCCTCCGGGACGGCCGCCGAACTCGCCCCCGGTACTGCGCTCGGCGCACTGCCGTGGCTCGCCATCGCAGCCGCCGACCGCCCGGCCGGCTCGCACTCCGCCCGCATCCTGCACGCTGCGGCACTGGACGAGGACACCGCTCGGCTCGCCGGCGCCTCGCTGCTCGAATCCCGCGAGGAAGTCCACTGGGACACCCGTCGCGACGAGGTCGTCTCCCGCCGGGTCGAGTCGCTGGGCGCGATCGAACTCGCCGAGAAGCCGCTCAACCGCCCCGACCGGGCCCTCGTCCGGACGGCCATCCTCGAAGGCCTGGCCCGCGAGGGCGTTTCCGCCCTCCTCACCTGGCCCTCCCCAGGCCTGCGCGAACGCCTCGCCTTCCTCTACTCCGCCATCGGCGAACCCTGGCCGGACGTCTCCGACGCCGCGCTGCTGGAACGCGCCGAGGAGTGGCTGGAGCCCGAGCTGTCCCGCGCCCGTCGCCGCGCCGACCTCGCCCGCATTGATACGACCGCCGCCCTGCAACGCCTGCTCCCCTGGGCCACCGGCGAGGCAGGCCGCCTGGACGAGCTGGCCCCCGAGCGCATCACCGTGCCGTCCGGCTCGAAGATACGAGTCGACTACAGCACCGAACGCCCTTTTCTCGCCGTCAAGTTGCAAGAACTCTTCGGCTGGACGGCGACCCCCGCCCTGGCCGCCGGCCGCGTCCCCCTCACCATCCACCTGCTGTCGCCCGCCGGGCGCCCCGCCGCCGTCACCGGCGATCTGGAGAGCTTCTGGCACAACGGCTACCGCGCCGTCCGCGCAGAGCTGAGAGGCCGCTACCCCCGCCACCCCTGGCCCGAGGACCCGTCGACGGCAGAACCCACCCGCCGCCTCAACCCGCGGAACTGACACCCCTCCTCGGCGAGGGTGGGCTCCCCGCTCGTGCTGCCGTCAGGAGATCGAGAAGCCCATCTGGCTCACCACCGGCGTCATCGGCACGTAGAGCACCTGCGCGTAGCAGGTCGTCGAGCGTGCCGTCGATCCAGCAGGGCAGCCGAGATCGCCGGGATGCCCTCGGCGGTGGCCGTCACCGGCATCCCGGCGATCTCGGCGGCCATCCGGGAGTACGCCTGCTCGGTCGTGGCGCCGCCGGTCGGCCGGGTCGCCTTCGTCGGCACGTACGTGATCGCGATGGCGGTGCCGTCCTCCTGCGGGCCGATCGACGTCCATGTCTCGGGCGCCACAGCGGCGGTGAACCGGTCGATCGCGGCACGCATCTCGGCACGGGAGTAGGGGCTTTGGTGAACGTCGACGGTGTAGCCGGGGCCGGCGTTCGCGTCGAGCAGCGCCCGGACCTCGGCCGGGGCCTCGCCCTTCCAGTAGATGTCGGCGTGCTGGTTCGACGCATCGATCACGGTCCCGGCGTAGCCGTCCGCCGCCCGGTCGCCGGACTCCACCCAGTCCTGCACCGGGTCCGTCATGCGGTGGAGCTTCTGCTGGGCCTGCGGGTCGCGGAGCACCGGCAGGCTGACCGACGGGACCGGCCCGTCCTGCCCGTCCGGCGCGGCATCGGCGGCGACGAGGGCGGAGGCAGTCACGGCGGACAGGGCCAGGGACAGCAGGAGACGGGAGCGGCGCATACGCGGTCCTTCGACGGGGCTGGCGGGCCGACACCCAGCGTAGGGACCGATCCACGTTTCGCCTGGTCAGAAGGCGCGTTTCAGGAGGCGGCAGGCGCACACGGAAGGCGACGCGCCCCCGTCAGCGGATCACTGCTCCGGGAAGTCACCGGCCTGGACGGAGGAGAGAAAGGACGTCCAGGCCGAGGCGGGGAAAACGAGGACCGGCCCGCCCGGGTCCTTGGAGTCGCGCACCGGGATGCCGGCTGGAAGAGATCCGAGGGCCACCTCGATGCACTCGCCCCCATCGTCGCCGCTGTAGCTGCTCTTGTGCCACGCGAGGGCCACCTCGATGCACTCGCCCGCGTCGCCCGCGCTGTAGCTGCTCTTCCGCCAGGTCACCATCGCCAGCTCCTTGGAGACTTACGTCGGGAAGTCGCCCTCACGGACGGCCATCACGAAGGCTTCCCAGGCCGCGGCCGGAAAAACGAGAGCCGGACCCTGCGGGTCCTTGGAGTCACGCACGGGGACGCCGCCCGGAAGAGATCCGAGGGCCACCTCGACGCACTCACCCCCGTGATCCGCGCTGTAGCTGCTCTTGCGCCAGGTCACCATCGCCAGCTCCTCGGAGGTCTTACGCTAGGAAGTCGCCCTCACGGACGGCCATCACGAAGGCTTCCCAGGCGGCGGCCGGAAAAACGAGAGCCGGGCCCTGCGGGTCCTTGGAGTCACGCACGGGGACGAGGCCGGGGAATCCGGGGGCCACCTCGATGCAGTCTCCGCCGTTGGGAGCGCTGTAGCTGCTCTTCCGCCAGACGGCTCTGGCGAGCTCGTTTCGCGTCATCCTTGTACCCTTCCAGCGCATCACGGATCAGCGCAAGCGAGTTACTCCCTGGGAGTACCTCACTGCGAAGCCGATCATAGACGCGCCGGTGTGCAGCGACGACTTCCGGATCATTGCTCGGATGCCCTCGATCCAAGCTCTCCGAGTAGACGTAGTTCTGCCCGTCGGGCATCTCCAGTAGGACCATCGACGTGGGGATGACGGTCCTACGGTCCGCGAACGGCGCGATCTCAATGATCACGTTCGATAGCTCTGAGATGGCCAGCAGGTGTTCCATCTGCCGATACATCACCTCGGGCCCGCCGATGACCGTCCGAATCGTACTTTCGTCAAGAACAGCCAGAAGTAAGGGGCCGTCCTGCACGAGGAACCGCTGCTGCCGAGCCAATCGTGCAGTCGTTCGCTCCTCAATCAGCGCTGTCGAACCACCAGCCGCAAACAGCGCCTACGCATACTCCCGACACTGCAGCAAGCCATGCATGTATCCGCACTGGTAGACACGGGCACCGAGCGCCTCGGACTCCATGTCTGCATGGGTCTGAAACCAATCCGGGTGTTCAACCTGAGCGTTCCAGTCCACCTTCCCCCAGAGCCGCCTCAACGCACCGCCCGTGTTGAGCAGTTCATCGGCCTTCTCCACCAGTTCCGGCGGCATGCGGCGCTGACCGGTCTCGTACCGGGTGATGTTCGTCCGGCTGCAGTGCAGCAGCTTGCCCAGCTCTTCCTGGGTGTAGCTGGCCAGCTCCCGGTAGAACCGCAGCTCCTCGCCGAACAGCTCGGCCGAACTGACCGTCAACTCCCGCTTGAACCGCCGATGTGCCACAGCCGGCCCCCTCACGCACCACGTGCCCCTGGCACCCGATTTCGACCATCACCGTACCTCTGGACACTCGATGATTGACACCAGAGCGCAATCATTCGCATGCACAGCGTGATTGCGCACTACCCTCGCGCTCCCCCATCCGCCCCCCGAGGTGCCCCGCCATGCTCAAAATCCGTACCGCCCACCGCCCCCGCCCGTTCGCGGCCCGCCTGGACTCCCGCACCGAATCCACCCCCATCGCACGGCAGTTGCTCCGCGCCTACCTCGCCGCACTCCCCACCGGCGACCGCTACCGCGACACCGCCGAACTCCTCCTCGGCGAACTCTTCGCCAACGCCGTCCAACACACCGCCGACGCCCCCACCGACCGCCTCATCGAAGTCCACTTCGCCCTCGCCAACGACCGCCTCCGGCTCGAAGTCCACGACGCCGGCACCGGCCGACCCTCCCTCCACACCCCCACACCCGACGACGAACACGGACGCGGCGTCCTCCTCGTCAACGAGCTGGCCGAGAAGTGGGGTTGCTGCCCCCGCGCCGGCGGCGTCGGCAAGTTCGTCTGGGCCCTCATCGCCCCCGCACCCGCACCCGCCACCCTCCTCACCGTCTGAACAGGCACCCACCATGCGACTCCCCCTCACCGCCCGCCACCTGTTCGACACCGGCTCCACCCCCGCCGACACCTACGCCACCCTCGCCCGCCACACCCGCCACCCCCTCCGATCCGCCCGCGCCGTCTGCACCGCCCTCGGCATCCCCGCCGCCGAAACCCAACGCCGCCTCAACGACTGCTACGACGCCCTCCTCGCCAACCCCCGCCCCGGCACCGAGAACGACACCGGCGAACTCCTCGAAGCCCTCGGCGTCTTCGACATCCCCAAGACCCCCGACGACCGCGACCTCGCCATCATCGAACTCCTCACCACCGCCATCGACGCCCACGGCAGCATCCGCGCCGGCCACCAACACGGCCTCACCCGCTGGTTCACCACCGGCAACCTCACCACCGCCTACCTCTCCCTCACCACCACCCAACCCCACCCCACCACCGGCAACCCCACCCACTACTGGACCACCCTCACCACCGCCAGCGAACTCCTCACCACCACCACCCCCGACCCCCGCCTCAAACCCGCCCTCACCCACTGCCGAAACCAAGCCCAAGCCACCCACACAACCCACCCATGAACACAGGAAGTCGACCCACCCGACTTCCTGCGCGCCCCGCAGAACCCATCTGCCGCACACCGCCCTGGCTTCGTTCACTTCTAGCAGTAGCGTTTGTCTGCCGGTTTGAGCAGCAGTTGACGATCTTGAGGACCGTGGATGTTCACGAAGCAGCAGCAGTCCACGGGACGGCCCGCCGCCCCTTCGGGCGGCGGGCCGTCGAGTCTGTTTTCGCCCCACCCACGAGCCCGTGGTGTGGGTTCTCCCGCAGCTGGCCTTCGAGGCAGTTGCTGCCAACGCGGGTAGCTCAGCTGTTGATGCCGGGTGCGACCTCGCGGGTCATACGGAGGTTGGGCAGCCTTCCTTGCCAGAGCTCTCGCTCACCCGTGGCCTTGAATCCGTGGCGCTGGTAGAAGCGGACCGCGCTGTCGTTGTAGTCGGTGGCCCATAGGCATATGGGTGCGGATCCGGCCCAGGTGAGGAACTCGGTCATCATGCGGCCACCGAGCCCCTGGCCCTGGACGTGTTCCAGCAGATACATCGGTCCGAGAGTGACCACCTCGCCGCGGCGCCCGCAGAGAACGCCCACGATCTCGGTTTCAGAACGGAGAACACGGCAGAACAGCAGATCCGGCTCCTGGTTCGCTGTCTCGATGAACTCCCGCCACTGGTTGATGCCTTCCGTGGTAGCTGACGAGCCGCGATGCTCACGGATCCAGTCCTCGTCGATCCCCACCTCCGGGTTGGGGTATGTCTGCAGCCAAGCCCTCAGCAGCAACGGCCCCAGCTGCGCGGAGTCGCCCGGACGAGCAGCTTCGATCACGTAGGTCATGGCAACGATCCTCGTCGATCATCCGCCGCTTCAGGCCGCCCAGTCATCCCTACGACGAACTTCTGATGGGTGCCACCGCCGACGACTTCCTGTTCACCGGGGAACCTGCCTGACCGGGACCTCGAAGGCGGTGGCCCAGCGCGCGTGATCGTCGGCAGCGCCGGGCCGAGCTGGACGCAGGAAGTCGGCCCCGCCGACTTCCTGCGCCTGGGCCCTCGCGCCAAGGGCGAGCACCGGCGTCGGCCACCGCACCGCGCGCCGCGGCCGGCCGCCGCGTTCGCCCTCCCAACCCTGTGATGTGATCGTTCTGTTGACGTACTACCAACAGGAGCTGACCATGTCCTCACCCCTGCCCAGCGCCGTCCGTCTGACCGTCGGCCGGCACACCTTCGACGGGCTGGCCGCCGGGCCCGCCGACGGGGAGCTCGTGCTGCTGCTGCACGGGTTCCCCGAGTTCGCCGACTGCTGGAGCGCCGAGCTGACCGCGCTGGCCGCGGCCGGCTACCGCGCGGTGGCGGTGGACCAGCGCGGCTACTCCCCCGACGCCCGCCCCGCGGACATCGCGGACTACTCCGTCGAGCTGCTGGTCGCGGACGCGCTGGGCTTCGCCGACGCCCTGGACGCGCCCCGCTTCCACCTGGTCGCCCACGACTGGGGCGGCCTCGTCGCCTGGGCGCTGGCCTCCACCCACCCGGAGCGGCTGCACAGCCTGACCGTGCTCTCCACCCCGCACCCCGAGGCGCTCTACGAGGCCCTCAACAACGACAGCGACCAGCGCGAACGCTCCCAGTACATCAGGGAGTTCCGCCTGCCGGAGCACGTGGCCGAGCAGGCCATGCTGACCGACGACGCGGCCAGGCTGCGCGCGATCTACCGGGGCGCGCTGCCGACGGACCAGGCCGAGTCCAACGTCCGACGGCTGACCGAGCCGGGCGTGCTGACGGCCGGGCTCAACTGGTACCGGGCGATCAACGAGGAACTCCGGGTGCCGGCCGGCGAGATCACCGTCCGCACGCTCTTCGTCTGGGGCACCGAAGACCGCGCCCTGGGCCGCGACGCCGCCGACCTGACGGCCAAGCACGTCAGCGCCCCGTACCGGTTCGTTGCGCTGGAGGGCGCCACCCACTGGCTGCCGGAGGCCGACGCCGAGCGGATCGTGCCGCTGCTCCTGGAGCACCTCGCGGGCTGACCCGGAGGTGTTCCCGGCGCGCCGCCCCACCGGCACGCCGGCTTCGCCGCCCTCAGGCCGCCCTCGGCCCGGTCTCAGCCCGTCCTCGGCGTGTTCCGGGATCGCGCCCAGCTCTCCGCCTGCTCCGGGTCCCACAGGAAGCGGGCGCCGAAATCCTTCTCCTCGCCGGGCCCCGCCTCCGTCAACGCACGCACCAGCGCCGGGCTGTAGACGGCATGGACCCGGAAGTTCACCAGGAACCGACTCTTGATCACGATCCGCACGTAACGACGGCTGTTGCCCCGATGACGTCCGGCCACGATGACGCAGTCACCGCCGTCGCCCCAGGCCGGCGGCGCGATCCACACCTTCGCCCCCGGCGCGAAGTGCCGCAGCCCCTCGCGGATCTCCGACCCGCCTTCGCCGTGACCGGTCTCCTGAGCGACATTGGCCACGAGGCACACGCCCAACGGCTCCGCTCCGGTTGCATCCGTCATGGCAGCCATGATCGCCTGGCCGGGCGCAGCGGCGCGCGTCCTTTTCCGAGGCCGCCCCTCCGGGCCGCCGGCTCCGCCCGCACGATCGCACCGGGCCAGGCCAGGCCAGGCCGAAATCACGATGACTTCCGGCACCGCGCCGCCTATCGTCCGGCGGATGAGCGACCAGCGCACCGACCCCACCGACGCGCCGGCCGTCGACGTCCGCTGCCGCAACGACCCGGCCACCCGGGTCAGGCTCACCGACCGCCACTTCCCGGACGAGCACGGCACCGGCTTCGCCGTGGAACTGCACGCCGAAGGCCTTCGGGCCCGGCTCGACTCGGTCATCGCCTGGGCCTGGGGCCCGGACCATCCGGCCGACTTCCTCGACGAGTTGGCCGCCGATTACCGGGGCTGGGAGGCGGAGCGCACCTGGTACACCCACCGCCTCGCCCTCCGGGCCGTCTTCCGCCCGGGGGGCCACGTCGGCCTCACCTGGACCGTCCGCCCGCGGATCGGTCGGGACGCCTCCTGGGAGGCCTCGGTCACCACGTGGCTGGAGGCCGGGGAACAGCTGGCCGGTCTCGCCTCGGACGTCCGCCGGTTCCTCGCCCCCGGCGACCTGACGGAGTCCCGTCCGCCCGGGGGTACCGCTTGATCGACCGGGCCGGCTACGACCGGGACTCCTCCCCCCTCCTGTTCGCCACGGCCGCCGGACTGCTGCTCCACGTCCTGCTCGCCGAAGCCTTCGGCTCCTCCGCCCGACCGGCCGTCCGGCCCTGGGCCGCCACCGGCCGCATCACCGCGCCGCCGCCCAGCCTCCTGCACCAGAAGTCGGCCCCGCCGACTTCCTGCGCTCCCCCCGCCACCGGCCCGGCCGGAGCTGCTCTGCTCCCGCGAGCACTCGGGGTACGGGCCGTACCTGCCGATCGGCAGGGGCAGCCCGATGAACTTGCGCTGGGCATTCGTGAGTTGCCCACGCGTCACGACCAGTGTCCTGCCGGGTCCCGCCCCCACGAAGAAGGCGATACCCACGCCTGATCGCGACGCCACACGGGTCTAGAGGCGGCAGCTGATCTCCATTCCGTCCTCCACGGGGAACGTGACGCTCTGGTAGCCGTTGCGGGGGTCGCGGACGTAGTCGAGGTAGGGCGCGAGGGCCTCCAGGTCGACGTCGTCGGCGACGACGAGGGTGCCGGGCGCGAGGCGGGGTTCGAGGAGTCGCAGGACGGGCAGGCACAGGTCCTTCCAGCCGTCGAGGAGGACGAAGTCCGCGGAGCCGGCGACTGCGGCGAGGGTGTCGCGGGCGTCTCCTTCGAGGACGGTGATCAGGTCGTCCAGTCCCGTCTCGGCGAACGTCCGGCGGGCGGCCGCGGCCTTGGCGGCGCTCAGTTCCGTACTGATCACCCGGCCCGTCCGGTTGTCGCGCACCGCGGCGGCGAGATGGAGCGTGGAGATGCCGAAGGACGTGCCGAACTCGACGACGGTGGCGGGGCGGGTGGCCCGGATCAGGTTGTAGAGGAGGCGGCCGCCCTGGGCCGAAATCGGCATGTACACCTCGGCGTTGGCGTCGGCCTGCTCCTGCGGGCCGAGGGGCGCGGAGCCCTGGGGCCACGCCGCCCGGATCCGCTTGCTGGCCTCCTCGTCCTGCTCGGCATGCCGGAACATCCGGTCGAGGGCGGTGGCGACGCGGGGGTCTTCGAGGGTGTTGGTGGGTGCCATGGGCCTAGACTAGACGCACCGTTGCGTTGCGTCTAGCGGTTCTGGCCTACCCTGGCCCCAGGAGGCAGACATGGAACGAGGAAGTACGGCCGCCGCGGCGGCCGGGCCGCAACCGGCGGCACGCCATCACGGCAACCGGCACGGCCGCAGCGAACAGGCCCGGCAGGCAGTACTGGAGGCGGCCGACGACCTTCTGGTCGAGAAGGGCTTCACCGGCGTCACCATCGAGGGCATCGCCGCCCGGGCGGGCGTCGCCAAGCAGACCGTCTACCGCTGGTGGAAGACCAAGACCGACATCCTCCTGGACGCCTTCCTCCAGGACGCGGCCGAAGCCCTGACCCCGCCGGACCACGGCGACCTGGCCCCGGACCTACGCGCCCACCTGCGCCAACTGGCCCTGTTCCTCACCCGGTCCGACGCGGGCGCCGTCTTCAAGGCCCTCATCGGGCACGCCCAGCACGATCCCGCGTTCGCCGCCGCCCTGCGGTCCGGGTACCTCGACGAACAGCGCCGACGCGACCGGCTCCCGCTGGAACGCGCGGTGGAACGCGGCCAGCTCGCCACCGGACTCGACATGGCGGCGGAGATCGACCAACTCGTGGGACCGCTCTACCACCGCGTCCTGGTGACGGCGGAACCCGTGGACGAGGCTTTCACCGACCGCCTCGTCGAGGCGTTCCTGCACCGCGCGGGCGTAGCGGACGCAGGTGAGTAGCGGACACAGGGGAGTAGCGGAGTAGCCGACGCAGTGGAGTAGCCGACGCAGTGGAGTAGCCGACGCAGGGGAGACGGTGAGCAGCCGACTCCCGGGCACCGGCGGGACCGCCGGGCAGGTGGCCGCGCTCAGTGCCGAGTGGTTGCGGCGTACTGGTCCGACGACAACGCGAACACCCGCACTCGCCGACCGCCGGCGGGACTGACGGTCTCACGGGCCAGCCGCATCCCCAGTTTGGTCATGATCCGTTCGGAGGCATCGTTGCCCACCTGGGTGATGCTGACGATCCGCTCCAGCCCTCGCTCCTCGAACCCGAACCGCACAGCGGCCGCAGCGGCCTCGGTGGCCAAGCCCCGCCCCCAGTGGGAACGTCCCAGCCGCCAACCGACCTCGACCGCCGGCAGTACCTCCGGCAGGAAGCCGGGGACCGAGAGGCCGGTGAACCCGGCCAGCTCGCCCGTGGACCGGATCTCCACGGCGAACAGGCCGAAGCCCTGCGCCTCCCACTCGCTCTCCCAGGCCTGGATCCCGCCGCGGGTCTGCTGTTCGTCACGGACGCTGCCGTCACGGATCCACCGCATGACCTCGGGGTCGGCATTGACGGCGGCCATGGGCGCGACGTCCTCCTCGCGCCAGCGACGCAGGATCAGACGCGGAGTCTCAAGCGTGACCATCGAACCATTCTGGATCACCAAGGGGCTCTCCGCCATCCGCCGATCGTCGTGCCCACTGCGCAACGGACCGGCAGATCGTAGCGGCGGGCCCGGACACCAGCCGTGTCCGGGCCCGCCGAGAACCGCACCGCGCCGCCGTATCAGTGCGCGGCGGCCTCCCAGTTGGCGCCGACGCCCACCGAGACGTCCAGCGGGGCGCGCAGCGGGTAGGCGCCGGCCATCTGCTCGCGGACGATCGCCTCGACCTGCTCGCGCTCGCCCGGGGTCAGCTCCAGCACGATTTCGTCGTGCACCTGGAGCAGCATCCGGGAGGTGAGGCCGGCGGCGCGCAGCGCCTCGTCCACCCGCAGCATGGCGATCTTGACGATGTCGGCGGCCGAGCCCTGGATCGGGGCGTTGAGGGCCATCCGCTCCGCCATCTCGCGGCGCTGGCGGTTGTCGCTGTTGAGGTCCGGCAGGTAGCGGCGGCGCCCGAGCAGCGTCTCGGTGTAGCCGGTGGCGCGGGCCTCGTCGACGACCCGGCGCAGGTAGTCGCGGACGCCGCCGAAGCGCTCGAAGTAGGTGTCCATCAGGCCCTGGGCCTCGCCGGGCTTGATGCCGAGCTGCTGCGAGAGCCCGTACGCGGACAGCCCGTAGGCGAGGCCGTAGGACATCGCCTTGATCTTGCGGCGCATCTCGGCGTCCACCGCGGTGCCCGGGACCTCGAAGACCTGGGAGGCGACGGTGGTGTGCAGGTCCTCGCCGGTGGCGAAGGCCTCCAACAGGGCCTCGTCCTCGGAGAGGTGGGCCATGATGCGCAGTTCGATCTGCGAGTAGTCGGCGGTGAGCAGCGACTCGTAGTCCTCGCCGACGACGAAGGCGCGGCGGATGGCGCGGCCCTCCTCGGTGCGGACGGGGATGTTCTGCAGGTTCGGGTCCTGCGAGGAGAGCCGGCCGGTGGCGGCGACCATCTGGTTGAAGGTGGTGTGGATGCGGCCCTTGGGCGAGACCGTCTTGAGCAGGCCCTCGACGGTGGTGCGCAGCTTGGCCTGGTCGCGGTGGCGCAGCAGGATGACCGGCAGTTCGTTGTCGGTCTGGGTGGCGAGCCAGGTGAGCGCGTCGGCGTCGGTGGTGTAGCCGGTCTTGATCTTCTTGGTCTTGGGGAGGGCGAGCTCGCCGAAGAGGATCTCCTGGAGCTGCTTGGGCGAGCCGAGGTTGAACTCGCGCCCGGCGGCGGCGTGCGCCTCCTCGACCACGCGCTGGATCTCGGTGGCGAACTGCGCCTCCAGGCTGGTGAGCCAGGGGCGGTCGGCGGCGATGCCGGTGCGCTCCATCCGGGCCAGCAGGGCGGCGATCGGCAGCTCCATGTCGCGCAGCAGCCCGGTGGCGCCGACCTCGGCGAGGCGGGTGTCGAAGAGCGCGGCGAGGTCGAGGACGGCGCGGGCCTGGAGCATGAGCGCCTGGGCGCCGGCCGCAGGGTCCTCCTCCGGGGCGTCGAAGGCGAGTTGGCCGTCCTCGGTGGCGGGGGCGGGGGTGAGCGAGCGGGCCAGGTACTCCTCGGCGAGCACCTCCAGGGTGAAGGTGCGGCGGCCGGGCTTCTCCAGGTAGGCGGCGAGGGCGGTGTCGGCGACGACGCCCTCGATGGCCCAGCCGCGCTCGGCGAAGGCCCGCATGACCTGCTTGGCGATGTGCAGGGCCTTGGGGGCGGCCGGGTCGGCGAGCCAGGCGGCGAAGGCCCGCTCGTCCTCCTCGGCGAGCTGCGCCGGGTCGAACCAGGCGGCGGATTCCCCTGCGGCCAGGGCGACTTCGGCGACCTCGCCGGTGCCGAGCGCCCACTGGTAGACGGCGGCGAGGGCGACGGGGGCCTTGGTGTCGGCAGCGTGCTCGCGCAGCCAGCCGGCCAGCGTGCCCGGGTCGGTGAGCAGTTCGCCGTCGACCTCGACGCCGGGGGCAAGTTCGGCCGCGGCCTCCTCCTCGCCGGCGGCCGGGTCGATGCCGTGGACGCGGTCGCGGAAGTTGGCGTTGCGGAACTCCAGCGACTCCATCAGCGTGCCGACGGCGGCCTTGTCGAACGGCGCGCGGGCCAGGTCGCCGACGCCGAGCGGGAGTTCGACGTCGCGGACGAGCTCGGTGAGGACGCGGTTGCGCTTGACCGAGTCGAGGTGTTCGCGCAGCTTCTCGCCGATCTTGCCCTTCACCTCGTCGGCGCGGGAGACGAGTTCGTCGAAGGAGCCGAACTGGTTGACCCACTTGGCGGCGGTCTTCTCGCCGACGCCGGGGATGCCGGGCAGGTTGTCGGACGGGTCGCCGCGCAGGGCGGCGAGGTCCGGGTACTGGCGCGGGGTGACGCCGTACTTCTCGGCGACCTTCTCCGGGGTGTAGCGGGTGAGCTCGGAGACGCCCTTGGTCGGGTAGAGGACGGTGATGTGGTCGGTGACCAGCTGGAGGGAGTCGCGGTCGCCGGTGACGATGTCGACGTCGTAGCCGGCCGCCTCGGCGGCGGTGGCCAGGGTGGCGATGATGTCGTCGGCCTCGAAGCCCTCGGCCGTCAGCCGGGGGACGTTCATCGCGTCGAGCAGTTCGCCGATCAGGGGGACCTGGCTGCGGAACTCGTCCGGCGTCTTGGCGCGGTTGGCCTTGTAGTCGGGGAACTCGACGGAGCGGAAGGTCTGCCGGGAGAGGTCGAAGGCGACGGCGAGGTGGGTGGGCTGCTCGTCCCGGACGGTGTTGGCGAGCATCGAGGCGAAGCCGTAGACCGCGTTGGTGGGCTGGCCGGTGGAGGTATTGAAGTTCTCCACGGGCAGGGCGTAGAAGGCCCGGTAGGCCATCGAGTGCCCGTCGAGCAGCATCAGCCGGGGCCGCGGGCCGGCCCCGCCGCCACCCGTCGCGCCCTTGTCCGTACTCTGCGTAGCCACGTCAACGTCCCGTTCCTGCCGATTCCACTACCGGCCACCGATCCTATGGCCCGGCACCGACAAAAGGGGCGCCGTGCCGATCGGACGCCGTGCCGGGCGCGGGCGGCGGGGCACGCCGGGGGCCGCCGCGCCCGGGGCGTCCGTTGACGCGCCCCGACCCCGGACGCGCCCCGGCCCCGGACACGGCCGCTACCGCCGAGTAGGACGGTCGTACGATCACAGGCAGCACGATGACGATCCCCGAGCGGCAGGAGTTCCCCATGACCGACGCGGCCCCCGACGCGGCCCCCGACGCGGCCCCCGTCCTGAAGGTCCCGCAGGACGTGCTGGACCACTTCGCCAAGCTCGGCGTCGATCCGCAGACCTTCTCCGGCGGCGCCCTCGGCGAGAAGCTCGGCATCCGGATCGTCGAGGCCTCCGGCGACCGGGTGGTCGGCACCATGCCGGTGGAGGGCAACCAGCAGCCGTACGGGCTGCTGCACGGCGGCGCGTCGGCGGCGCTGGCCGAGACGCTGGGCTCGATCGGCGCGATGCTGCACGCGGGCCCCGGCCGGTACGCGGTCGGGGTGGACCTCAACGCCACCCACCACCGCTCGGCCACCTCCGGGCTGGTCACCGGGGTGGCGACGGCGGTGTTCAAGGGCCGCACCGCCGCCACGTACGAGATCGCGATCACCGACGACACCGGCAAGCGGGTCACCAGTTGCCGGCTGACCTGCATGCTGCGCGACCTCTGACCCCGCGCCGGGACTCTTCCCGGTGCCGACGGATCATCAAATCCCTTGGCCGCCCCCTTGTTTGACCTTCCGCCACCCTGGGCAGGCGTTGGTCTGGACAAGGGGGCGGCGGCATGTCCGGGCGCGGCCGACGCGGCAGCATGCCCGGAATCCGCGCAGGTGACTCTGCGTAGCAGGCAGAAAATCCGAGCAATGGCCCGCTCCGAGGCCCGCAGGCAGCCCGGGGCTCCTTCGCCATGCCCTCGCTGTCCGAAATACGAACGATCATGACCGGAACAAGTGAATCGGACATGAGCGTCCGACTATCGACCAGGCCAGCTGCAACCCCCATTTCTGGCCCTTACATTGCCCCAACAGCCCCTAAACGCCCTACATCGGCGGATCGGTCGCGCCAAAACGACCACATGCTGAGACAACTGCTCTGTGTGCTCATAACAAGAGAATCACAGCCTCGCCACACCACTGCCCGAGTCGCCCAGAGGCATCTAGAGTCACGGCCAGTCACCGCGCCAACGGATTGGGCCCGGCCCTCCGCGCATCCCGGCTCCCGCCAACTCAGGCGCGGCGCCTCCCGAACCGAAGGGGACCCTCGTGCGTCACCGTTCCGCAATTGTCGTGAGCATTGCCGTGATCGGCGCCCTGAGCCTCAGCGCGTGCGGCTCCCGCGACGACAAGAAGTCCGCCGACGGAGGCAGCGGCAACAGCGGCTCCACCACCACCGTCACCATCGGCATCGACGCCCCGCTCACCGGCGACCTCTCCGCCATCGGCATCGGCATCCGCAACTCCGTCGACCTCGCGGTCAAGAAGGCCAACGAACAGAACGAGGTCCCCGGCGTCAAGTTCCAGGTCAAGGCCCTGGACGACACCGCCAAGCCCGGCCCCGGCCAGCAGAACGCCACCCAGCTCGTCGCCGACAACAGCGTCCTCGGCGTCGTCGGCCCGCTCAACTCCAGCGTCGCCCAGTCGATGCAGCAGATCTTCAACGACGCCAACCTCGTCGAGATCTCCCCCGCCAACACCGGCGTCGCCCTCAGCCAGGGCGAGAAGTGGGTCACCGGCGAGAAGAAGCGCCCCTTCAAGACCTACTTCCGCACCGCCACCACCGACGCCGTCCAGGGCCCCTTCGCCGCCCAGTTCCTCGCCAAGGACGCCAAGAAGTCCAAGGTCTTCCTCATCGACGACCAGAAGACCTACGGCGCCGGCCTCGCCGCCACCTTCAAGGCCGAATTCACCAAGCAGGGCGGCAACATCGTCGGCGAGGAGCACGTCAACCCCGACGACCGCGACTTCTCCGCCATCGTCACCAAGGTCAAGACCTCCGGCGCCGAAGCCGTCTACTACGGCGGCGAGTACCCCGCCGCCGGCCCGCTCTCCCTCCAGCTCAAGGACGCCGGCGTCAACATCCCGCTGATGGGCGGCGACGGCATGCAGAGCGCCGACTTCATCAAGCTCAACCCCAAGAGCGCCGGCGACTACGCCACCGCCGTCGGCGGCGCCGTCGAACAACTCCCCACCGCCGCCAAGTTCATCGCCGACTACAAGGCCGCCGGCTACAAGGACCCCTACGAGACCTACGGCGGCTACTCCTACGACAGCGGCTGGGCCATCATCCAGGCCGTCAAGGCCGTCGCCGCCGCCAACAACGGCAAGCTGCCCGCCAACCCGCGCGCCGCCGTCGTCGACGCCGTCCAGAAGGTCTCCTTCGACGGCGTCACCGGCAAGGTCTCCTTCGACGAGTTCGGCGACACCACCAACAAGCAACTCACCGTCTACACCGTCAAGGACGGCAAGTGGACCGTGGAGAAGACCGGCACCTTCAGCGGCTGAACCTCCAACGGCTGAACCTCAGCGGCCGAGCCCTCGACGACTGAACCTTCAGCGTCTGAACCTCAACGGCTGAGCCGGCCCGCACCACCATCCAGCAGCACAGCGCGCGGGGGCGCCACGAGTGCCCCCGCGCGCCCCCACATCCACCACCCACACGGACACCCCGAACGCACTACGGAGGCCCAGCGGTGCACGACCTACCGCAGCAGCTGGCCAACGGCCTGATCCTCGGCGCCCTCTACGGACTCGTCGCGATCGGCTACACGATGGTCTACGGCATCGTCCAGCTCATCAACTTCGCCCACGGCGAGATCGTCATGGTCGGCGGCTTCGGCGCCCTGACCGCCTACCTCGCCCTCCCCGGCGGCACCACCCTGTGGCTGGCCCTGCCGCTCATGCTGATCGCCGGCATCCTGGTCTCCACCCTCACCGCCGTCGCCGCCGAGCGCTTCGCCTACCGGCCCCTGCGCAACGCCCCCCGACTCGCCCCCCTCATCACCGCGATCGGGCTGTCCATCTTCCTCCAGCAACTCGTCTTCTCCTTCTACCCCGACGCCAAGAAGGCCCGGGTCTTCCCCAAGATCCCCGGCGACCCCTTCAGCCTCGGCTCCGTCACCATCCAGCGCAGCGACCTCTTCCTGCTCATCGCCGCCCCGCTGTGCATGCTCGCCCTCGGCTGGTTCGTCACCCGCACCCGCTCCGGCCGCGCCATGCAGGCCACCAGCCAGGACCCCGACACCGCCAAGCTCATGGGCATCGACACCGACCGCATCATCGTCATGGCCTTCGCCATCGGCGCCGCGTTCGCCGCCGTCGCCGCCGTCGCCTACGGACTGCGCAGCGGCCAGGTCGACTTCCGCATGGGCTTCATCCTCGGCCTCAAGGCCTTCACCGCCGCCGTCCTCGGCGGCATCGGCAACATCTACGGAGCCATGCTCGGCGGCATCGCCCTCGGCCTCGCCGAAAGCCTCGCCACCGGCTACATCCAGCACCTGCCCGGCATGCACCTCTTCGGAGGCGGCGCCTGGAAGGACGTCTGGGCCTTCGTACTCCTCATCCTCGTGCTCCTCGTCCGGCCCCAGGGCCTGCTCGGCGAGCGCGTCGCGGACAGGGCGTGACCACCATGACCACCACCACCGAAACCACCCCGGTCATCCCCCTGCCGGCCCGCGCCGCCACCGCCCTCACCGGCCTCGGCGCCCTCACCACCGCCGCCTCCGCCGCCCTCCCCTGGACCTGGACCTCCGACTTCCCCGGCGACCTCACCTACACCGGCTCCCCCGCCGGCCTCCAATGGCTCGCCCTCGCCGCCGGACTCCTCACCCTCCTCCTGCTCCTCGCCACCCACGGCACCCCCGGCCTGCGCTGGGCCGCCCCCAGCCGCAGCCACAACGCCGTCCTCTACGCCGCCACCGGTGCCCTCGCCGTCAGCGTCTTCTCCGTCGCCGCCATCGCCACCGAACTCGGCGGCCTCGCCAACCTCGAAGCCGGCGGCTGGATCCTCGCCGCCGGCGGCCTCCTCACCGTCATCGGCGCCCTCGGCCTGCCCCTCGACCGCCGCACCCGCGTCCCGCTGCGCATCCTCGACAGGCGCCTCTTCCTGCTCGTCCCCGTCGCCCCCGCCGGCTGGTTCGCCGCCCACGCCATCCCCGGCGACCAGCCCGTCGCCCCCGTGATGACCGCCCTCGCGGGCGCCCTCGCCATCGCCGCCGGCGTCGTCCTGCTCCTCCAGCTCGGCCACCTCGCCCACACCTGGCTGCGCCTGGGCACCGTCGACCGGCCGCTGCCCGCGCCGCGCCAACTCCCCTCCTGGGCCGAAGTCCTGACCATCGTCCTGGCCTTCGGCCTCGGACTGTTCACGATCACCTTCGGCATCGACACCGAGTACGGCGAACTCTTCATCGGCTACCTGCTGCTCGCCGCCCTCGTCGTCCCCGCCCTCACCCGGTCCGGCCTGCTCGCCCGGCTGCGCGCCCTGACCGTCAAGCACCGCCCCGTCACCACCGGCGCCGCCTTCGCCGCCGCCGCCAGCTTCCCCTTCACCCAGACCAGCGACCAGTACACCTCCGTCGCCACCAACATCCTGATCTTCGCCACCGTCGCCCTCGGCCTCAACATCGTCGTCGGCCTCGCCGGCCTGCTCGACCTCGGCTACGTCGCCTTCCTCGGCGTCGGCGCCTACGCCGCCGCCCTGGTCTCCGGCTCCCCCGCCTCCCCCATCCACGTCCAGTTCCCGTTCTGGGCCGCGATGCTCACCGGCGCCGCCGTCTCCATGGTCTTCGGCGTCCTCATCGGCGCCCCCACGCTGCGCCTGCGCGGCGACTACCTCGCCATCGTCACCCTCGGCTTCGGCGAGATCTTCCGCATCACCATGCTCAACCTCAACGGCACCACCGGCCCCAAGGTCACCAACGGCTCCAACGGCATCCCCCGGATCCCCGACCTGGAGATCCTCGGCTTCGACCTCGGCAAGCCGCACACCGTCGCCGGCATCGAACTCGGCCGCTTCTCCAACTACTACCTGCTGATGCTCCTCGTCACCGCCCTGGTCGTGCTCGTCTTCGCCCGGGTCGGCAACTCCCGCATCGGCCGCGCCTGGGTCGCCATCCGCGAGGACGAGACCGCCGCCGAAGCCATGGGCATCAACGGCTTCCGCCTCAAACTCCTCGCCTTCGCCCTCGGCGCCTGCCTCGCCGGCCTCGCCGGCACCGTCCAGGCCCACGTCAGCTACACCGTCACCCCCGACCAGTACACCTTCGCCGAGGCCCTCCCGCCCAACTCCGCGTTCCTGCTCGCCGCCGTCATCCTCGGCGGCATGGGCACCATCAGCGGGCCCCTCGCCGGCGCCACCCTCCTCTTCCTCATCCCCAAGAAGCTCGAATTCCTCTCCGACTACCAGCTGCTCGCCTTCGGCGCCGCCCTGATCATCCTGATGCGCGTCCGCCCCGAAGGCCTCATCCCCAACCGGCGCCGCCAACTGGAGTTCCACGAGGCCGCCATCCCGGCCCAGCCCGCCGGCGACGGCGCCGCACTCACCAAGGCAGGGGCGTGACCACCCAGATGACCACCACCGCCACACCCCTGCTCGAAGTCACCGGCGTCACCATGCGCTTCGGCGGCCTCACCGCCGTCAACGACGTCAGCCTCACCGTCGGCGAAGGCGAGATCATCGGTCTCATCGGCCCCAACGGCGCCGGCAAGACCACCTTCTTCAACTGCCTCACCGGCCTCTACGTCCCCACCGAGGGCGCCGTCCGCTACCGCGGCACCCTCCTGCCGCCCAAGCCCCACCTCGTCACCCAGGCCGGCGTCGCCCGCACCTTCCAGAACATCCGGCTCTTCGCCAACATGACCGTCCTGGAGAACGTCCTCGTCGGCCGCCACACCCGCACCAAGGAAGGCATCTTCTCCGCCATCCTCCGCGGCCCCGGCTACCACCGCGCCGAAGCCGAGAGCCGCGAGAAGGCCATGGAACTCCTCGCCTTCACCGGCCTCGCCGACAAGGCCGACCACCTCGCCCGCAACCTCCCCTACGGCGAACAGCGCAAGCTGGAGATCGCCCGCGCCCTCGCCTCCGACCCCGGCCTCCTCCTGCTCGACGAACCCACCGCCGGCATGAACCCCCAGGAGACCCGCGCCGCCGAGGAACTCGTCTTCGCCATCCGCGACCAAGGCGTCTCGATCCTCGTCATCGAGCACGACATGCGCTTCATCTTCAACCTCTGCGACCGCACCGCCGTCCTCGTCCAGGGCCAGAAGATCGTCGAAGGCGACCGCGAAACCGTCCAGAACGACGAACGCGTCATCACCGCCTACCTCGGCGCCCCGCTCGAAGGCACCACCCCCGCAGTCGCGGAGACCGTTACGGAGACCGACCAGTGACCGCACTCCTCGAGGTCGAGGACCTCCGCGTCGCCTACGGCAAGATCGAAGCCGTCAAGGGCATCAGCTTCACCGTCAACCAGGGCGAGGTCACCACCCTCATCGGCACCAACGGCGCCGGCAAGACCACCACCCTGCGCACCCTCTCCGGGCTCCTCAAACCCACCGCCGGACGCATCGCCTTCGACGGCCAGGACCTCAGCACCGTCCCCGCCCACAAGATCGTCGCCCTCGGCCTCGCCCACTCCCCCGAAGGCCGGCACATCTTCCCCCGCATGACCATCGAGGAGAACCTCCTCCTCGGCGCCTTCCTGCGCACCGACACCGCCGGCATCACCGCCGACGTCGACCGCGCCTACGACCTCTTCCCCATCCTCGGCGAACGCCGCCGCCAGGCCGCCGGCACCCTCTCCGGCGGCGAACAGCAGATGCTCGCCATGGGACGGGCCCTGATGTCCCAGCCCAAACTGCTCATGCTCGACGAGCCGTCCATGGGCCTGTCACCGCTGATGATGCAGAAGATCATGGCGACCATCATCGAACTCAAGGCCTCCGGCACGACCATCCTGCTCGTCGAACAGAACGCCCAGGCCGCCCTCTCCCTCTCCGACCGCGGCTACGTCATGGAAACCGGCCGCATCGTCCTCTCCGGGACGGGCGCCGACCTCCTGCACGACGAATCCGTCCGCAAGGCCTACCTCGGCGAGGACTGACGCCTCCACGCATCCACGCATCCACGCCTCCACGCACGAAGGGCCCGGCAGATGAGATCTGCCGGGCCCTCCTCGCATCCGTCTACTCGGACGCGTCCTCGTCCGCCTTCTTGCGGTCCTGGGCCGCGCCCTCCTCGATGACCGCCTCGGCCACCGCGGCCATCGTCATCCGACGGTCCATCGACGTCTTCTGGATCCACCGGAACGCCGCCGGCTCGTTCAGCCCGAACTTCGTCTGCAGCACGCCCTTCGCCCGGTCCACCAGCTTCCGGGTCTCCAGCCGCTGGGTGAGATCCGCGATCTCCTCCTCCAGCGTGCGCATCTCGGTGTACCGCGACACCGCCATCTCGATCGCCGGCACCAGATCCGCCTTGCTGAACGGCTTCACGATGTACGCCATCGCCCCGGCGTCCCGCGCCCGGTCCACCAGCTCCCGCTGCGAGAACGCCGTCAGCATCAGAACCGGCGCCAGGTGCTTCTCGTGGATCTGCTCGGCGGCGGAGAGCCCGTCCAGCACCGGCATCTTCACATCGAAGATCGCGAGGTCCGGCCGAAGCTCCTCCACCAGCTTCACCGCCGTAGCCCCGTCCCCGGCCTCACCGACGACGGTGTACCCCTCCTCTTCGAGCATCTCCTTGAGGTCAAGGCGGATCAGCGCCTCATCCTCGGCGATCACAATCCGAGTGATCTGGGGCGAATCGGTCTCAAGCGGCTGTGCCTGCTCGTCGGCGGTGCTCACGGGGCTCCTAGTTCCGGCGGGGTACTGCATGCACGAGGGTACCTAGCTGCGCCCAACAGCGCTCACAGGGTATCCTTCACGGGCGCGAACTTGCCGGGTTGGTGGAAGGGCAGACACGATCGCCTCAAAAGCGATTGCTCGAAAGGGCGTGTGGGTTCGAATCCCACACTCGGCACCATAATTTTTCTCGCATTCCCAGGCTTAGGGAAATTCACCTCATCTAGTGGATCACATCCAAAGGGTCCACGGTCCGGCCTGTCGAGTTCCAATCTGACGCACATGACGTCTCCCTCTGTGCGCGAACAAGCCGTACACCTCCTCCGTCGAGGTGTACGCAATGCCGATGTCGCCCGACGACTCCGGGTCTCTCCTGGCACGGTCTCCTGGTGGAAGCATCAAGACCTCGCCAAACGCCATCAGCTCCCCGGCCGCAAGCGTTCCACATGCATGCACTGCTACGGCGACGACCTGGACCGCGGCGCCTACTCCTACCTACTCGGCCTCTACCTCGGCGACGGCCACATCCTGCTCCCCAACGAGTACCGCAGGACGCAGAGCCTTCAGATCACCTGTGACGATCACTGGCCGGGAATCACCGACTCCGTCGAAAACGCCATGCGCCTGGTCTTTCCCAGGAACAAGCCCTGCAGAGTCCGACGGACCGGCTGTCACGACGTCAAGCTCTACTCGAATCACCTGACCTGCCACTTCCCCCAACACGGTCCCGGCAAGAAGCACGAACGCACCATAGCCCTGGAACCCTGGCAGCAGGAGATCGTCGACGCCCATCCGTGGGAGTTCCTGCGCGGCCTGATCCACTCCGACGGCTGCCGCATCACCAACTGGACGACGCGAATGGTCGGCGGCGTCAAGAAGCGCTACGAGTACCCGCGTTACTTCTTCACCAACACCTCGACCGACATCATCGGCCTGTTCACCGCCACCCTCGACGCCGTCGGCGTCCAGTGGAAGGCCGCGGCCCGGCCGACCGGTGCCACCAATATCTCCGTCGCCCGCAAGGACTCCGTCGCCCTCATGGACGCCCACATCGGCCCCAAGTACTGACAGTGGCGGCGCGGCCCCTCCGGAAGGGCCGCGCCGCGCCGGTCAGTTGTCCAGGGTCCCGACGTGGTGGACGCGGACGAGGTTGGTGGAGCCGGCGAGGCCGGGCGGGGAGCCGGCGGTGATGACGACGATGTCGCCCTTCTGGCAGCGGCCGAGCGACAGGAGGGCCGCGTCGACCTGTTCGACCATCTGGTCGGTGGTGGGGGCGAAGGGGCCGAGGAAGGTCTCGACGCCCCAGGTGAGGGCGAGTTGGCTGCGGACGGCGGGTTCGTAGGTGAAGGCGAGGACGGGGATGGGTGAGCGGTAGCGGGTCAGCCGGCGCGCGGTGTCGCCGGACTGGGTGAAGGCGATGAGGTATTTGGCGTCCAGGAAGTCGCCGATCTCGGCGGCCGCGCGGGCGACGGCGCCGCCCTGGGTGCGCGGCTTGTTGCCGGTGGTCAGGGGCGGCAGTCCGGCGGCGAGGATGTCGGTTTCGGCGGCCTCGATGATGCGGCTCATGGTCTTGACGGTCTCGACGGGGTACTTGCCGACGGAGGTCTCGCCGGAGAGCATCACGGCGTCGGTCCCGTCGAGGACGGCGTTGGCGACGTCGGAGGCCTCGGCCCGGGTGGGCCGGGAGGCGTTGATCATCGAGTCGAGCATCTGGGTGGCGACGATGACCGGCTTGGCGTTGCGCTTGGCGAGCTTGACGGCGCGCTTCTGGACGAGCGGGACCTGTTCGAGGGGCATCTCCACGCCCAGGTCGCCGCGGGCCACCATGATGCCGTCGAAGGCGTCGACGATGGATTCCAGGTTGTCGACCGCCTGCGGCTTCTCGATCTTGGCGATGACGGGGACGAGGCGCCCCTCCTCGGCCATGATCCGGTGGACGTCCTCGATGTCGCGGCCGCTGCGGACGAAGGAGAGCGCGATCAGGTCGGCGCCGGTGCGCAGGCCCCACCGCAGGTCGGCGACGTCCTTGTCGCTGAGTGCGGGGACGGAGACGGCGACGCCGGGGAGGTTGAGGCCCTTGTGGTCGGAGACGAGGCCGCCTTCGATGACGAGGCAGCGCACGCGCGGCCCGTCGACCTCGACGACCTCCAGGGTGACCCGGCCGTCGTCGACGAGGATGCGTTCGCCGCGGGTGACGTCCGCGGCGAGGCCGGGGTAGGTGGTGCCGCAGATGTCCTTGTCTCCGACGACGCCGTTGTCGGTGGAGATGGTGAACTCGTCGCCGCGTTCGAGAAGTACGGGGCCGTGGGCGAAGGTGTCGAGCCGGATCTTCGGGCCTTGAAGGTCGACGAGGATGCCGACGCTGCGGCCGCTCTCGTCGGCGGCCTTGCGGACGCGGCGGTAGCGTTCCTCGTGCTCGTCGTGGGATCCGTGGCTGAGGTTGAAGCGGGCGATGTCCATTCCGGCGTCGACCAGGGATTTGATCTGGTCGTACGAGTCGGTGGCCGGCCCGAGGGTGCAGACGATTTTTGCTCGGCGCATACTGCTGAGGGTAGGCATTACCGGCGCGTAACCACGACGCGGGTCCGGACGGCGGGATGACCTTTGCCGTAAGGCGAGTTGAACAATCTGACACATCCTCGGACCGGTGTGCGAGCACCTGCCCGGGTGCCGTCGCCGTCCGGCCTTCCGATGCGAACCCGTGAAGGGGTGTTCACCCTTGGTTCACCGCCGGTTCGGCCGCCGCTCCCCGCCCGGCGGGACGCTCGTCACCCCCGGGTGACCACCCGGACGACGTAGCGGACGAGGGGGAGGCGTTCGGCATGAGACGCACTCTGGGGGTGTTGGCGGCGTTGGCCCTGCTGGGCGGGGTGACGTACGCACTGATCCCGCAGGACGACCCGGGCGGCGACATCGTCACCGTCTCCGGCCTGATCGGTTCGGAGAAGCGCGACTTCTTCCAGGATCCGCAGGTCGTCGCCGAGTTGGCCAAGCAGGGCATGAAGGTGAACGCGGAGAGCATCGGCTCCTGGCTGATGGACGGCGACGCGAAGGACTTCGCGTTCCCGGCCAGTCAGCCGCCGGCCGACAAGCTGCGCGTGGACTGGAACATCAAGGAGGTCCCGGTCCAGCCGTTCTACTCGCCGCTGGTGATCCTCGCGCACCGCCCGGTGGCGGATGTCCTGATGGGCAACGGCCTGGCCACCCTGGACCATTCCACCGGGCTGTGGACGTTCCGGATGGACGCCTACCTGGCCGCGCTGAAGGCCGGCCGCACCTGGCCGGACCTCGCGGGCGCGACCGAGCACGCGGAGTTGAAGGGCCCGGTGTTCCTCACCACCACCGACCCGGAGACGTCCTCCTCGGGGGCGCTGCACATCGCCCTGCTGTCGTACCTGTTGAACAACCGCCAGGTGGTCTACGACCAGGCCGGGATCGACGCCACCAAGGACGTGCTGCGCACGGCGACGGCGATCCAGGGCGGCCAGAAGAGCAGCAGCGACGAGCCGTTCAAGGCCTTCCTGGCCGGGGTCGGCAATCCGCTGGTGCTCGCGTACGAGTCGCAGGCCGCCGCGATGGTGCTGAAGGGCGAGTCGACCGGCGACATGGTGGTGCTGTACCCGGACACCACCATCTACACCGACCACACCATCGTCGGCCGCACGCCGAACGGCCGGCGGCTGGCCGCCCAGCTGCACGACAACGCCGAACTGCGCCGGCTGGAGGCGAAGTTCGGCTTCCGTCCGCAGGACGACCCGGATGCCTTCGCCGCGCTGGTGAAGGGCAAGACCCCGGTCCTGGCGCCCAATCTCGCGGCGGCGAAGGTCAACCAGCCGCAGATTCCCGTGCCCGACATCCTGACCAGGCTGATCAAGGCCGCCAAGGGGAAGGCTCAGTGAACTCCCGGATGAAGAAGCACAGTTGGACGGTCGCCGCGCTGGCGACCCTGCTGGCGGCCGCCGCCTGCACCTCCACCCCGCCGGGCCCGAAGCCGTCCGACCCGCCGGCCACGACGGCGCAGCCGGGGGTGCTGCGGGTGCTGGCCGGCAGCGAGCTGCAGGACCTGGCGCCGATCCTGGAAGACGCCAGGAAGGCGACCGGGGTGACGGTGCAGTTCTCCTGGACGGGCTCGCTGGACGGCGCGGACGCGGTGTCCTCGGGCCGGGCGGACGGCAAGTACGACGCGGTGTGGTTCCCGTCCAACCAGTACCTGCGGCTGGATGACGCGGGGAAGTCGAAGGTGCTGTCGGAGACGCCGGTGATGGTGTCGCCGGTCGCGGTGGGGGTTCGCTCCTCGGTCCTCAACGAGCTCGGCTGGGGGGACGGTTCGAAGGTCTCCTGGGCGCAGATCGGGGATGCGGCGTCGGCCGGGAAGCTGGCGTACGGGATGGCGGACCCGTCCCGGTCGAACTCGGGCTTCTCGACGCTGGTGGCGGTGGCGTCGGCGTTCTCGGGTGCGGGGGCGGCGCTGACCGAGGGGGACGTGCAGAAGGCGGCGCCGCAGTTGAAGCAGTTCTTCACCGGCCAGAAGCTGACGTCGGGTTCCTCGGGCTGGCTGGCGCAGGCGTACACCCGGGCGGAGCCGGGCAAGGTCGGGGCGCTGGTGAACTACGAGTCGGTGCTGCTGTCGATGAACAAGTCGCTGGCGGCGGACCAGCAGTTGACGGTGATCCGCCCGGTGGACGGGGTGGTGTCGGCGGACTATCCGCTGTCGTTGCTGTCCTCGTCCGCGCAGCGGGAGCGGGACTCCTTCCAGCGGTTGACGGCGTACCTGTTGAAGGAGGACGTGCAGAAACGGATCTCCGAGGTGACGCTGCGCCGCCCGGTGGCGCCGGGGGTGTCGCCGGCGGCCGGGCTGCCGGCGGACCGGCGGCGGGAGCTGCCGTTCCCGGGGAGCCGGGCGGTGGCGGACGGGCTGCTGGCCTCGTACCAGAACGAGCTGCGGCGGCCGTCGCGGACGGTGTACGTGCTGGACACCTCGGGGTCGATGGAGGGTTCGCGGATCTCGGCGCTGAAGTCGGCGCTGGGCCGGTTGACGGGGGCGGACGACACCCGGGCGGTGCGCCGGTTCCGGGACCGCGAGGAGGTGACGCTGATCTCCTTCGCGTCGAAGGTGAAGTGGGCGAGGACGCACGCGGTGCCGGCCTCGGGGAGCAAGCCGGGTCCGGAGGCGGAGCTGGCGTCGATCAACGCGGACGTGCAGTCGCTGGCGGCGTCGGGGGGTACGGCGCTGTACGACTCGCTGGAGGAGGCGTACCGGGTGATCGACCGGCAGCAGTCGGCAGCGGGGGACGACCGGTTCACGTCGATCGTGCTGATGACCGACGGGGAGAGCAACGAGGGGGCTTCGGACGGGGACTTCAAGCGGTTCCACGACGGGCTGCCGTCCGGGCAGAAGTCGATCCCGGTGTTCCCGATCAAGTTCGGGGAGGCGGCGGTGGGCCAGTTGCAGGGGATCGCGGACGTGAGCGGCGGCAAGCTGTTCGACGGGTCGGGTTCGCTGGACGGGGTGTTCGAGGAGATTCGTGGCTACCAGTGACGGGGCCGGCCGGCGGGTGCTGCGGTACCTGGAGTCGGCCCGGAACCTGGTCGGCTGCGGGGGCGGCGCGGTGGGGCTGGGGCTGCACTTCGCCGGGCTGGGCGGGGCGTGGTGGCCGGCGGTGGTGGCGGGGCTGTACGGGGCGGGCGCGCTGCTGACGCCGGGCCCGCGGACGGAGCCGCCCGTCGTCCTGCCCGTGGAGCCGCCCGTCGATCCGCTGGCGCCTCCGCTGCCGTCGACGCCCAGGCCGGAACCGACGCCCAGGTCGGAACCGGAGCCCGCACCGGAACCCGCACCGCGGCCCGATCCCGAGCTCGCGGCGCTGTCCGACTACCTGGCCACGGTGCCGCTGCCGGATTCGGCGGGGGTGGCGGGCCTGCTGGCGGCGCTGCGCTCGGCGGGGCCGGGGCCGGTGCCGGCGGAGATCGTGCGGCACCGGCTGCCGGTGGCGGTGGCCGGCTACCTGCGGGCGCTGACCTGGCGGCCGTGGGCGGGGCCGGACGCGCCGGACCCGGAGGCGGAGCTCGGCCGCGAGGTGCGCCGGCTGGTCGCGGAGCTGAACTGAGGGTCCTGCCTGAAAAAGCCCAGGCAGGACCAGGCCGGAACCCCTTACCACCCCACCCTCCGCGCACCCCCGTCACGAACGAGTCGCCAAGATCTCACCTGCTGGAAACGTCGGAGGGCTATTCACCGGCCGGGCCCGCACGGCACACTTCTACGCGCGTCCTTCTACGCGCGTCGATGCGCGTCGGCACGCCACCCGAACACCAGTTGACGGTCCATCGGCCCGTCAGTCCCCACCCGGGAGAGTCGTCCATGCCCCTGAACCGCCGTGACTTCGTCACCCGGTCCGCCGCCACCGCCGCCGGCGCCGCCCTGACCGGCGGAGCAGTCGCCGCCGCCGCCCCCGCCGCCGTGGCCGCCGAGCCGGCTCCGGCGGCCGCCAAGGGCAAGCGCAAGGGCCGCAAGCAGGCCTTCACCGTCATGGGCACCACCGACCTGCACGGCCGGGTGCTCAACTGGGACTACTTCACCGACGCCGTGTACGCCGACAAGGCGCACAACGACGTCGGCCTCGCCAAGATCTCCACCCTGGCCAACCAGGTCCGCGAGGAGAAGGGCTGGGACCGCTGCCTACTGATCGACTCCGGCGACATCATCCAGGGCACCCAGCTGACCTACTACTACGCCCGGATCGAGCCGATCGCCACCGACGGCGACAACGTGCCCGACCACCCGATGGCCGTCGCCATGAACCTCATGGGCTACGACGCCGCCGCGCTCGGCAACCACGAGTTCAACTACGGCATCCCCACCCTGAAGGCCTTCGAGGACCAGCTGGAGTTCCCGCTGCTGGGCGCCAACGCGCTGCACGCGAAGAACGAGAAGCCGGCCTTCAAGCCGTACGTGATCAAGGAGGTGTGGCTGGACGAGGACACCCCGCTGAAGGTCGGCATCCTCGGCCTCACCAACCCGGGCATCGCGATCTGGGACAAGGCCAACGTCACCGGCAAGATGGTCTTCCCGGGCATCGTCGAGACGGCCGCCAAGTACGTGCCCCGGATGAAGGCCGCGGGCGCGGACGTCATCGTCGTCTCCGCCCACTCCGGCATCGACGAGCCGACCACCTACGGCGACCAGCTGCCCTGGCCCGAGGACGCCTCCGGTGAGATGGCCGAGACCGTTCCGGGCATCGACGCGGTGCTGGTGGGCCACACCCACAAGGAGGTGGCGCAGCGGCTGATCGTCAACAAGAAGACCGGTAAGACCGTGGTGCTCTCCGAGCCGCTGTGCTGGGGCCAGCGCCTGAGCTGCTTCGACTTCGACGTCGAGTTCGCCGACGGCGCGTGGAAGGTCCTCTCGGTGTCCTCGCGGGTGCTGAACTCCAACACCGTGCCGGAGAACCCGGAGATCGTGGACGCGCTGACCGAGCAGCACAAGAAGGTCGTGGCGTACGTCAACCAGCAGATCGGCACCTGCAAGACGGACCTGTCGATCGCCGAGGCGCGGTTCCGGGCGACCCCGATCATCGACCTGATCGGCCGGGTGCAGGCGGACGCGGTGAAGGCGGCGCTGGCGGGCGGGCAGTACGCCAACCTGCCGGTGCTGGCGCAGGCGGCGCCGTTCAACCGGACGGCGCTGATCCCGGCGGGCCAGGTGAAGCTGCGTGACGCGGCGGGTCTGTACATCTACGAGAACACCCTGGAGGCGCGCGTCCTGACGGGTGCGCAGCTGAAGGACTACCTGGAGTTCTCGGCCAAGTACTACAACCAGCTGGCCCCGGGCGCGCCGGTCGACAAGGACGCGCTGACCGGTGCGGAGACCACGCCGGACTACAACTACGACTCGCTGTACGGGCTGAGCTACGACATCGACATCGCGCAGCCGAAGGGCCGGCGGATCGTCAACCTGTCGTTCCAGGGCAAGCCGATCGACCCGGCCGCGCAGTTCGTCCTGGCGGTCAACAACTACCGTGCCAACGGCGGCGGCAACTTCCCGCACGTGGCGCAGGCCAAGCTGGTCTGGTCGAACTCGGACGAGATCCGCAACACGATGATCGCCTGGGTGAAGGCCAAGGGCGTCATCGACCCGGCCGACTTCTTCACCGACTCCTGGCGCCTGGTGCGCGCCGGCCAGCCGGTGTTCTAGCCCGCCCGGCCCCTCAGCCACACCCGACCGAACCGAGGAGCCCCGTGCCGCAGCCGCGGCCGGGGCTCCTTCGTCATGTCCGGGGCTCCTTCGTCATGTCCGGGGCTCCTTCGTCATGTCCGGGGCTCCTTCGTCGTGTCCGGGCCCGCCACTCCGTCGCGTCCGGGCCCGTCACTCCGTCGTCACACCGGGTCTACTCAGTCGCTCCGTAACCTGACTATCCTTCAACGAAGTTTCACGGCATGTCGATTGCATAACATCCGGAAAGGGACACGGTGGGCAAAAAAACTGCGAGGGTCCTCATACCCTCCCTGCTCGGCGCCCTGTTGGCTCCCCTGTCACCAGGGTCGGCATCCGCGGCCACGGCACCGTCCGTGTGGGTGGAGAGCGGCTACGACCACGTCTTCTCGTCCTCGGTCGTCCCCGGCCGCGCCACCCAGCGGGTCGACCTGTTCGCCGCCCGCAACGAGACCCAGGCGGCCCAGATCGCGGTGCGCTCCGGCGCCCAACTGACCGGCCTCCAGCTGGTCCCCGGCGACCTGGCCGGTCCGGGCGGGGCCACCATCCCGGCCTCGCGGATCACCGTGAACCGGGAGTACAACCACCCGAACGTCGACAAGAAGACCGGCTGGGCGGGCAACGACCACCAGGAGCCCCCGGACGGCGGGACGAGCTACTACGACGCGCTGGTCGAGAACACCCCGTACAGCCTCGGCGCCAACACCACCCAGCCGTACTACTACAGCGTCGCGGTGCCGACCGGGCAGGCCCCCGGCGTCTACACCGGGCGGGCCACCGTGCAGAGTTCGGCCGGCGCGGTGGACGTCCCGGTCTCGGTGACGGTGTACGACGCGGCGGTGCCGCCGGCCAACCGGTCGACGTTCCGGATGAACAACTGGTTCACCTCGGTCGGCTGGGACTACAACTGGACCGAGGCCTCGATCCCCGCGCAGTACACCAAGAGCGACGGCTCGGGCGCGCCGGTCAAGGCCTTCGACGAGGACTGGTGGAAGGTCATCACCAACTTCGCCGCCGACCACGCCAAGCACCGCAACAACGTGGTCTACGCCGACTTCCAGGCCCTGTCCATCCCGGACACCACGTCGGACGCCAACGGCAAGCTGACCTTCAGCTGGAAGAACTTCGACCGCTTCCTGCAGACCTTCCAGGACGCCGGCGCCCTGCAGTACATCTACACCCCCACCCTGCTGGAGGGCAGCAGCAACCTGGAGACCCTCGTCCCGGACGGCCGGGGCGGCGTCCAGAAGGTGTTCCAGCAGGCCGGTTCGGACGCGGCCGGCACGTACCTGGACACGGTGTTCAAGGCGTTGAAGGACCACCTCGACACCAAGTGCCTGGACGCGGGGCCGACCTGTGCCCCGGGGCGGCGCTGGAGCGACGTCTTCTACATGAGCGCCGTCGACGAGCCCAACCCCGCCGACGACGTGCAGACCCGGAGCGCGGTGTGGCTCTACGACCACTACAAGCGCGCGTTCCCGGCCGGGCTGAGCAACGAGTCCCGCCAGAGCCCGGTCCCCGGCATCGACGGCTCGCTCAGCACGGTGACCTCCATCGGCGGGCCGCAGTACGACGAGAACATGGCGTACTACCAGAACCTCCGCCTCTCCGGGAAGGACTTCTGGCTCTACTACTGCAACAACCCCACCGACAAGCACCTCAACCGCTACATCAGCTACCCGCTGTCCGACTCCCGGCTGACGCCGTGGATGGTGGCGTCCGCCGGCGGCAACGGCTTCCTGCACTGGGGCTGGAACATCTGGACCGACCCGAACAACAACTACGCCCCCCTCGACACCTTCAACGGCGGGATGGACGGCGACTTCTACCTCGTCCGTCCGAACAAGGCCACCTACGGCGTCTACGACAGCGTCCGCAGCGAGGCCCTGCTCGCCGGCATCCAGGACTACGAGCTGCTGCACCAGCTCTCCGCCACCAAGCCGGTGCTGGCCCGCGCGCTCATCGGCTCGCTGATCAGCGGCACCACCAACTTCTCCACCTCCGGCGCGGCGACCGACCAGCGGCACCGGCAGATCCTCGACGCGCTCGCCTCCCCCGCCCCGGACGCGGCCTTCCCGTTCACCGACGACTTCGGCGCGGACAAGGACGCCTCCTGGCGCACCGTCCGCGGCTCCTGGTCGGCGGCCGGGGACGGCGGGTACGTGCAGGGTGACGCCAACTCCGGCTGGGACGTGGTCGCCGGGCTGACCGGGCGCGCGTACCAGGACGTCTCGGCCTCCGTCGACGTCCGGATCACCGGTGTCAGGCCCGACGGCGGCGACACCAACTGGGCGGGCATGGTGGTCCGCAACCAGAACCCGACCGAGTCGCAGACCGGGTACCTGGTCGCGCTGCGCAACACCGGCGAGGTGTTCGTCAACCGCAGCGGCGTCCCGCTGGCATCGGCCAAGGTGCCGGGCTACACCCCGGGCCAGACGGTCAGCCTGCGGGTGTCCGCCCAGGGTGGCACGATCAAGGTGTACGCCGGGGCCGTCCAGCTGCTCACCGTGACCGACCAGGGCTACCCGGTCGGAGGCTTCGGCCTCGCCACCGGCGGGGCGTCCGCCCGCTTCGAGCACGTGCGGCTCAACCCGGGCACCGACCCGGCGGAGAACGCCGCCGTCGTCACCTCCAGCACGTACGAGGGCGACGGCTGGAGCACGGCCGCGCTGACCGACGGGCGCCGGGGCCTGGCCACCGGCACCAACGGCTGGAGCAGCAACGCCGGCGTGAACGCGGACCACAGCGAGTGGGCGCAGCTGGACCTCGGCTCGACCAGGCGGATCAGCCGGGTGGACCTCCACCCGCGCGCCGACGGTGCGGCCGCCGGCAAGGGCTTCCCGGTGGACTTCACCATCCAGGTCTCCGCGGACGGCGCCACCTGGTCGACCGTCGCCGACCGCAAGAACTACCCGAAGCCGTCGGACGCCTCCGTCCAGACCTTCCCGTTCCAGCCCGCCGACGTGCGCTACGTCCGGGTGATGGGGACCAGGCTCGGCACCGACCCGAACGGCCAGTACCGGATGCAGTTCGCCGAGGTCGAGGCGGCGGGCGGCGAGCTGGCGGTCAACCGGCCGGTCCTGGCGTCGAGTTCGGCGGGCCCCTACAGCTGGCGGCCGGCCGCGGTCAACGACGGCGTCGCGAACTCCACCCTCGACTACTCGATGGGCTGGAGCAGCGCCCGTTCCGCCGGGCCCGGTGCGAACGAGTGGGTCACCGTGGACCTCCAGGGCCCCAGCCTGATCAGCCGGGTGAGCCTGACCCCGCGCAATGACGGCGCCAACACCGGCCTGGGCTTCCCGGTGGACTACACCGTCCAGGTCTCGGCGGACGGCTCCACCTGGTCGACCGTCGCCACCCGGACGGGCACGCCGCGCCCCGGCGCGGCGCCGCAGGTCCTCACCTTCGCTCCGACCACGGCCCGGTACGTGAAGGTCACCGGCACCCGGCTGAGCGCCGACCAGTTCGGCGACTACTACCTTCAGCTCGGTGAACTCGGCGTGAGCTGACCCCGGACCGCTCTCGGGCCCCCGGCGGCATCCGCCGGGGGCCTCGCGCTGTCAAAGCAGCACCGCCAAAGGCGGCACCGTCAAAAACGGCAGCGCCAAAACAGAACAAGAACGCTCAGAACGGGAAGGCCGTGCGCCCGTGCTGGACGGAGATCCACTTCACGGTGGTGAACGCGTCCACCGTGGACTCCCCGTTGAGCCGCCCGATGCCGGAGTTCTTCTCCCCGCCGAACGGCACCGCCGGTTCGTCGGCGATGGTCCCGCCGTTGACGTGGATCATGCCGGTCTCGATCCGGTGCGCGACCCGGACGCCGCGCTCGACGTCGCCGGTGTGCACCGCGCCGCTGAGCCCGAAGGGGCTGTCGTTGGCGAGCCGGACGGCCTCGTCCTCGCCGTCGAAGGGCACCACGAGCACGACCGGGCCGAAGAGTTCGCGCTGGAGGATCGGCGCGTCCTCGGCCAGGCCGGTGAGGACGACGGGCTCCATCAGGCTGCCGACGGTGGTGCCGCGCAGCAGTGCGGTGGCGCCGGCGGCGATGGCCTGGTCGACCTGGGCGGTGATGGTGTCGGCCTGGACGGGGTTGATCAGCGGGCCGATCTGGGTGGCCGGGTCCTTGGGGTCGCCGACGGTGAGCGAGGAGATCTTCGCGACGAACTTGGCGGTGAACTCGGCTTCGACGGAGCGGTCGACGAGGACGCGGTTGGCGGCCATGCAGACCTGGCCCTGGTGGGCGAAGCGGCTGAACACGGCGGCGTCCACGGCGTAGTCGAGGTCGGCGTCGTCGAGCACGATCAGCGCGCTGTTGCCGCCGAGTTCGAGCACGGTGCGCTTGAAGTTGGCGGCGGCGACGGTGGCGACGTGCCGGCCGATCCGGTCGGAGCCGGTGAAGGCGATGACCTTGGGCACGGGGTGCTCGATGAAGGCGTCGCCGATCTCGGCGATGTCGGTGACCACGACGTTGAACAGCCCGGCCGGCAGGCCGGCCTCCTCGAAGAGCCGGGCGATCAGGGTGCCGCCGACGATCGGGGTCTCCTGGTGCGGCTTGAGCACCACGCCGTTGCCGAGTGCGAGGGCGGGGGCGACGGCCTTGATCGAGAGGTACAGCGGGAAGTTGAACGGGCTGATCACGCCGACGACGCCGACCGGCAGCCGGTAGAGGCGGTTCTCCTGGCCCTCCGTGATCGAGGGCAGCAGTCGGCCCTCCAGGCCCAGGGCCACCCGCAGGCAGTCCCGCAGCATGTCCTTGACCAGGGAGAGTTCGAAGGCGGCCTTGAGCGCGGTGCCGCCGAGCTCGGCCATGATGGCGCGGGTGATCTCCTCCTCGCGCTCCTCGATCAGGCGCAGCACGCGTTCGAAGACGAGCCGGCGGGCGTAGGGGGTGGTGGCGGCCCACTGCTTCTGGGTCCGTTCGGCGGCCCGGTAGGCCCGGTCGACCTCGGCGATGGTGGCGACGGTGATGGTGGCGAGCTTGTCGCCGGTGTAGGGGTCGACGTCGACGATGTCCCAGGAGCCGCTGCCGCTGCACCATTCGCCGTCGATGTACTGCAGCGCCAACTCGGAGAAGTACGACATCTGATCCCTCTCGTGCCGGTTCGGGGAACGTCGGCGGGCGAGCCGCTACGGCCCGGTCTGATTGGGCATCATCGTACTGACGTCTTACAGCTCTTGGCGTACGGAGTACAGGAGCTGCCGGGTCTGTTCGGGGTCGAGGCTGTCGGCGAGCAGTCCTTCCATGGCGTGGCAGTACTCGGCGACCTCGGCCGGTTTGTCGAGGTAGAGCGCGGTGGTGAACTGTTCGACGTAGACGACGTCGGCGAGTTCGGGTTCGGCGAAGCCGAGCACGGTGAAGGCGCCGCTCTCGGCGCTCAGTCCGGCGCAGCCCAGCGGCAGCACCCGGAGCCGGACGTTGGGCAGTTCGCCGAGTTCGAGCAGCCGGTCGATCTGGTTGCGCATCAGCTCGGGGCCGCCCCAGGGGCGGCGCAGCGCGGCCTCGTCGAGGATCGCGAGCAGGCGGGGGCCGCTCTCGGCGGTGAGCAGGGCCTGGCGTTTGAGCCGGACCTCGACGCGGCGTTCGATCTCGCCGGGGTCGGTGACGTGGCCGCCGGCGGCGATGACGGCGCGGGCGTAGTCGGCGGTCTGGAGCAGCCCGTGGACGAACTGGACCTCGTAGCTGCGGATCTCGGCGACGGCCTCTTCCAGGCCGACGTAGTTCTGGAACCAGGCGGGCAGCACGTCGCCGTACTCGTGCCACCAGGAGGTGGCGTTGGCGTCCCGGACGAGTCCGAGGACGGTGGCGCGCTCCTGCTCGGCCTCGACGCCGTAGAGGGTGAGCAGGTCGGCGACGTCGCGTTCCTTGAAGCCGACCCGGCCGAGTTCCATCCGGCTGATCTTGGATTCGGAGGCGCGGATCGAGTAGCCGGCCTCCTCGCGGCTGACGCCCCTGGCCTCGCGGAGCTTGCGCAGCTGGGTGCCGAGCAGCAGGCGCCGTACCGTGGCGCCTCCGCTTGTCTGAGTCGTGCTCATCGCGTCAACCTCCGCACTCGCGCAGCAGCCCCCGGCCGTCGGCGGCAGTCTGCCACCTGGCACCGGCGAACAACAGTCCGTCCGGTCAGGCCCTCCCGCGCGGCGTCCGGAACGGGCCTACGGTAGACCCAAGTCCTGGGAAATGTCTGAGAGTTGACACGACCCTTGACGGGCCCGCCAGCTTCAGGGTAGGGCGGGGGAACGCGACGGCGCCCGCCCTCCAACTGGTCGGGGAAGAGGGCAGGCGCCAGGAGACCGCGTTGGCCCGGCGACTCTGGCGGGGGCAGCGGGTTGAGCTCCCGGCGATGCGGCACCGGGGGTTCGGGGGGCCGGTCGGCCCGTCAGACGACCAGCGGGCGGTCGGTGGGACGGATCGGGGCCGGCAGTGGGGTCTTGCCGCCGAGGTACTTGTCCACCGCGGCTGCGGCCGAGCGGCCTTCCGCGATGGCCCAGACGATCAGCGACTGACCGCGGCCGGCGTCTCCGCAGACGTAGACGCCATCGACATTGGTGGCGAACCGGCCGTCGCGGCCAATGTTACCGCGCGCGTCCAGGTCCACGCCGAGCTGCTCGACCAGGCCGTTGCGGACGTCGGTGCCGGTGAAGCCCATGGCCAGGGTGACGAGCTGCGCCGGGACGGCCCGCTCGGTGCCGGGGACGGGCTCGAAGCGGCCGTCCTTGAACTCGACCTCGACGAGGTGCAGCTCCTGGACGTTGCCGTCCTCGTCGCCGCTGAAGCGGGTGGTGTTCACGGAGTAGATCCGCTCGCCGCCCTCCTCGTGCGCGGAGGTGACCTTGTAGGTCATCGGCATGGTCGGCCAGGGCTGGTGGCCGGGGCGCTCCTCGGAGGGCCGCGGCATGATCTCCAGCTGGGTGACGGAGGCCGCGCCCTGGCGGTGGGCGGTGCCGACGCAGTCGGCGCCGGTGTCGCCGCCGCCGATGACGACGACGTGCTTGCCCTTGGCGCTGATCGGCGACTCGACGAAGTCGCCCTCCTGCACCTTGTTGGCCAGCGGCAGGTACTCCATGGCCTGGTGGACGCCCTTGAGCTCGCGCCCGGGCACCGCCAGGTCGCGCGCGGTGGTGGCGCCGGCGGCGACGACGACGGCGTCGAAGCGCTCGCGCAGCTGCTGGCCGGTGATGTCCTCGCCGACGTGCACGCCGGTGCGGAAGCGGGTGCCCTCCGCGCGCATCTGCTCGACGCGGCGGTTGATGTGGCGCTTCTCCATCTTGAACTCGGGGATGCCGTAGCGCAGCAGGCCGCCGACGCGGTCGGCGCGCTCGTACACGACGACGGTGTGCCCGGCCCGGGTGAGCTGCTGGGCGACGGCCAGGCCGGCCGGGCCGGAGCCGACGACGGCGACGGTCTTGCCGGACAGCCGCTCCGGGACCTGCGGCGTGACGCCGCCGCGGTCCCAGGCCTTGTCGATGATGGTGACCTCGACGTTCTTGATGGTCACCGCGTCCTGGTTGATGCCGAGCACGCAGGCCGACTCGCAGGGCGCCGGGCAGAGGCGGCCGGTGAACTCCGGGAAGTTGTTGGTCGCGTGCAGCCGCTCGATCGCGCCGACGAAGTCGTCCCGGTAGGCGAGGTCGTTCCACTCGGGGATGAGGTTCCCGAGCGGGCAGCCGTTGTGGCAGAACGGGATGCCGCAGTCCATGCAGCGGCCGGCCTGCTCGGTGATGATCGGCAGGAGGCTGCGCTCGACGTAGACCTCGTTCCAGTCCCGCAGGCGCACGTCGACGGGGCGCCGCTCGGCCAGCTGCTTGGGCGTGGTCAGGAAGCCCTTGGGGTCAGCCATTAGCCGCCTCCATCATCTTGCGAGTGGTCTCGGCCTCGGAGAGGCCATCGCGCTCAGCGGCGTCCTTGGCGGCGAGCACTGCCTTGTAGTCGGTCGGCATGATCGTGGAGAAGCGGGAGACCCCGCTGCCCCAGTCGGCCAGGAGTTCGGCGGCGACGGTGGAGCCGGTCTCCTCGTAGTGCTGCTGCACGGTCTCGCGCAGCCAGTCGCGGTCGGCGGCGGCGGGGGCCTCGATGCCCACCAGGCCGTCGTTGACGTTCGCGGGGCGCAGGTCCAGGACGTAGGCGATGCCGCCGGACATGCCGGCCGCCAGGTTGCGCCCGGTCTCGCCGAGGATGACGACCCGGCCGCCGGTCATGTACTCCAGGCCGTGGTCGCCCACGCCCTCGACGACCAGGGTGGCGCCGGAGTTGCGGACGGCGAAGCGCTCGCCGGCCTTGCCGCGCAGGTGGATCCGGCCGGAGGTGGCGCCGTAGCCGATGGTGTTGCCGGCGATGACGTGGTTCTGCGCGTCGTTGCCGATGGCCGCGGCGTCGCGGGCCGGGCGGACGATCACGACGCCGCCGGAGAGGCCCTTGCCGACGTAGTCGTTGGCGTCGCCCTCCAGCCGCAGGGTCACGCCGCGCGGCACGAAGGCGCCGAAGGACTGCCCGGCGGAGCCGGTGAAGGTGACGTCGATGGTGCCCTCGGGCAGGCCCTCGCCGCGGTAGCGCTTGGTCACCTCGTGGCCGAGCATGGTGCCGACGGTGCGGTTGACGTTGCGGATCGGCAGCTGGATGCGGACGGTCTCGCCGCGTTCCAGGGCGTCCTCGGCGAGCGTGATCAGCTGGTTGTCCAGGGCCTTGTCGAGCGCGTGGTCCTGGGAGGTGGTGCGGTGGCGGGCCGCGCCCTCGGGCAGCTGCGGGACGTGGAAGAGCGGGGCCAGGTCGAGCCCGGCGGCCTTCCAGTGGTCGATGGCGGCGGCCGCGTCGATGTGCTCGGCGTGGCCGACGGCCTCCTCGATCGTGCGGAAGCCCAGCTCGGCGAGGATCTCCCGGACCTCCTCGGCGATGAACTCGAAGAAGTTGACCACGAACTCGGGCTTGCCGGAGAAGCGCTCGCGCAGCACCGGGTTCTGGGTGGCGACGCCGACCGGGCAGGTGTCCAGGTGGCAGACGCGCATCATGATGCAGCCGGAGACGACCAGCGGCGCGGTGGCGAAGCCGAACTCCTCGGCGCCGAGCAGCGCGGCGATGACGACGTCGCGGCCGGTCTTGAGCTGGCCGTCGGTCTGCACGACGATGCGGTCGCGCAGGCCGTTGAGCAGCAGGGTCTGCTGGGTCTCGGCGAGGCCGAGCTCCCAGGGGCCGCCCGCGTGCTTCAGCGAGGTCAGCGGGGAGGCGCCGGTGCCGCCGTCGTGCCCGGAGACCAGCACCACGTCGGCGTGCGCCTTGGAGACGCCCGCGGCGACCGTGCCGACGCCGACCTCGGAGACCAGCTTCACGTGGATGCGGGCGGCCGGGTTGGCGTTCTTGAGGTCGTGGATGAGCTGCGCCAGGTCCTCGATCGAGTAGATGTCGTGGTGCGGCGGCGGCGAGATCAGGCCGACACCCGGGGTGGAGTGCCGGGTCTTGGCGACCCACGGGTAGACCTTGTGGCCGGGCAGCTGGCCGCCCTCGCCGGGCTTGGCGCCCTGGGCCATCTTGATCTGGATGTCGTCGGCGTTGACCAGGTACTCGGAGGTGACGCCGAAGCGGCCGGAGGCGACCTGCTTGATGGCCGAGCGGCGCTGCGGGTCGTACAGGCGGTCCGGGTCCTCGCCGCCCTCGCCGGTGTTGGACTTGCCGCCGAGGCGGTTCATCGCGATGGCGAGGGTCTCGTGCGCCTCCAGGGAGATGGAGCCGTACGACATGGCGCCGGTGGAGAAGCGCTTGACGATCTCGGAGACGGACTCGACCTCCTCGACCGGGATCGGGGTCCGGCCGAGGGCGTCCAGCTGGAACAGGCCGCGCAGCGTCATCAGGCGGGTGGACTGCTCGTTCACCCGGTCCGTGTACTGCTTGAAGATGTCGTACCGGCGGTTGCGGGTGGAGTGCTGGAGCCGGAAGACGGTGTCCGGGTCGAACAGGTGCGGCTCGCCCTCGCGGCGCCACTGGTACTCGCCGCCGATCTCCAGCGCGCGGTGCGCGGCCGGGATGCCGGAGGCCGGGTAGGCCTTGGCGTGGCGGGCGGCGGTCTCCTTGGCGATCTCCTCCAGGCCGATGCCGCCGAGCTTGGTGGTGGTGCCGGCGAAGTAGCCGTCGACCAGCTCCTGGGAGAGGCCGATGGCCTCGAAGACCTGGGCGCCGCGGTAGGAGGCGACGGTCGAGATGCCCATCTTTGACATGACCTTGAGCACGCCCTTGCCGAGCGCCTTGATCAGGTTCTTGATGGCCTTCTCGGCCTCGACGCCCTGGATGAAGACCTTCTGGGCGACGAGGTCCTCGACGGACTCCATGGCCAGGTACGGGTTGACGGCGCCGGCACCGTAGCCGATCAGCAGCGCGACATGGTGCACCTCGCGGACGTCGCCGGCCTCGACCAGCAGCGACACCTGGGTGCGCTGCTTGGTGCGGATGAGGTGGTGGTGGATCGCGGAGGTGAGCAGCAGCGAGGGGATCGGGGCGTGCTCGGCGTCGGAGTGCCGGTCGGAGAGCACGACGATCCGGGCGCCGTCGGCGATCGCGGCGTCGGCCTCGGCGGCGATCTCGGCCAGCCGGGCGGCCAGGCCCTGGCCGCCGGCGGCGACCTTGTAGAGGCCGGAGAGCGTGACGGCCTTGAGGCCGGGCTGGTCGCCGTCGTGGTTGATGTGGACGAGCTTGGCCAGCTCGTCGTTGTCGATCACCGGGAAGGTGATGCCGACCGAGCGGCAGGCGGCGGCCTCGGCGGCCAGCAGGTTGCCCTCGGGGCCGAGGTTGCTGAGCAGCGAGGTGACGAGCTCCTCGCGGATGGCGTCCAGCGGCGGGTTGGTGACCTGCGCGAAGAGCTGAACGAAGTAGTCGAACAGCAGGCGCGGCTTCTCGCTGAGCGCGGCGATCGGCGAGTCGGTGCCCATCGAGCCGAGCGCCTCGCCGCCGGTCTTGGCCATCGGCGCGAGGATGACCCGCAGCTCCTCCTCGGTGTAGCCGAAGGTCTGCTGGCGGCGGGTGACCGAGGCGTGGGTGTGGAAGATGTGCTCGCGCTCGGGCAGCTTGGCGAGCTGGATCTGCCCGGCGCCGACCCACTCCGCGTAGGGGTGCTCGGCGGCGAGGGAGGACTTGATCTCCTCGTCCCCGACGATGCGGCCCTCGGCGGTGTCGACGAGGAACATCCGGCCGGGCTGCAGCCGGCCCTTCTTGACGACCTTCTCCTGGTCGATGTCGAGCACGCCGACCTCGGAGGAGAGGACGACCAGGCCGTCCTCGGTGATCCAGTAGCGGGCCGGGCGCAGGCCGTTGCGGTCGAGCACGGCGCCGATCTGGGTGCCGTCGGTGAAGGTGACGCAGGCCGGGCCGTCCCAGGGCTCCATCAGGTTGGAGTGGTACTGGTAGAAGGCGCGGCGGGCCGGGTCCATGGTGGCGTGGTTCTCCCACGCCTCCGGGATCATCATCAGCACCGAGTGCGGCAGCGAGCGGCCGCCGAGGTGGAGCAGCTCCAGGACCTCGTCGAAGGAGGCGGAGTCGGAGTGGTCCGGGGTGCAGACCGGGAAGATCCGCTCCAGGCCGCGGCCGTTGCGGTTGGCGGGGATGAGGTCGGTGGCGAGCTGGGACTCGCGGGCGCTCATCCAGTTGCGGTTGCCCTTGACCGTGTTGATCTCGCCGTTGTGGGCGACGAACCGGTACGGGTGGGCGAGCGGCCAGCTCGGGAAGGTGTTGGTGGAGAAGCGCGAGTGCACCAGGCCGACGGCGGAGGCGTAGGAGCGGTCCGACAGGTCGGGGAAGAAGGGCTCCAGCTGGCCGGTGGTCAGCATGCCCTTGTAGACGATGGTGCGCGCGGACAGCGACGGGAAGTAGACCCCGACCTCGCGCTCGGAGCGCTTGCGGACGACGAAGGCGGTCCGGTCGAGCTCGATCCCGGCCAGGCCGTCCTTGGCGAGGAAGAGCTGCCGGAAGCGCGGCATGACGCTGCGGGCGGTGGCGCCGAGCAGGTCCGGGGTGACGGGGACGTCGCGCCAGCCGAGGACGGTCACGTCCTCCTCGGCCGCGATGGCCTCGATCCGGGCGACGGCGTCCGCGTCGGCGGCGTCCTCGTCGGGCAGGAAGGCGATGCCGACCGCGTAGGAGCCGGCGGCGGGGAGCTCGAAGTCGACCTTGCCGCGCAGGAAGGCGTCCGGGATCTGGGTGAGGATGCCGGCGCCGTCACCGGAGTCCGGCTCGGCGCCGGTGGCGCCGCGGTGCTCCAGGTTGCGCAGGACGGTCAGCGCCTGTTCGACGATGGTGTGGTCGGCGATGCCGGTCAGCGTGGCGACGAAACCGACGCCGCAGGCGTCGTGCTCGTTTCGCGGGTCGTACAGGCCCTGAGCGGTAGGTCGCGCATCCGGAACGAGCGCGTACGGCTGGCGGGCTGCGCCGGCCTGGGGCTCGTTGGCGGAGTGCATGGATGCAGGCAGCATCGGCTCTCCCGTCGTCGTCTTTCGGCTGTGTGGTGCAAGGAGGGACGACGTTGGCCCTGATGCGATTTCGTGCAAGTTACATGATGCCCAAGATCCCGGGAAGTGGAATATCTCGTCCACATGGCGGACTGATCCGCAGGTCAAGGGGGGAATGAGAGGACGCGCCACAATGCGCGTCCCCTCGATTGTGCCCGGCGGTCGGCCGCCTGAAACAGGGGCGAAACCCGATCGCCACACAGGACGATCAAGGACGCCTGTGAATCGATCCCGAGGGCTCACCCACGGATGCGAATCCTCGGCCCCGAGGCCCGGATGGTGAGACTAGGCCAGGCACCGCCCGGCGGCCGTGTGCGGAACGTCACGCACTACCTGGCATAGTCATGCACTCCTCCGGGTCGTCACACACCCCGGCCGAACGAGTGCACCTAGCCGACGTGCCCGCCGATCAGCCACCCCAGCAGGTACGTCACCCCGGCCGCCGCCCCGCCCAGCACCAGCTGCCGCAGCCCGCTGAACCACCAGCTGCGCGCCGTCACCCGGGCCACCACCGCGCCGCACAGGAACAGCCCCACCACCGACAGCAGCAGCGCCGGCAGCAGCGAGGTCGCCCCCAGCAGGTACGGCAGCAGCGGCAGCAGCGCGCCCACCGCGAAGCAGACGAAGGACGACCCGGCGGCCACCCACGGTGACGGCAGGTCGTTCGGGTCGATGCCCAGTTCCTCCCTGGCGTGGATCTCCAGGGCCTGGTCCGGGTTGGCGGACAGCTGCCGGGCCACCTCGTGGGCGAGGTCCGGCTCCACCCCGCGGGCCATGTACAGCTGTGCCAGCTCGGCCAGCTCGCCGTGCGGGTTGCGGCTCAGCTCCAGCCGCTCGGCCTCGATCTCGGCCTGCACCAGCTCGGCCTGCGAGGCCACCGAGGTGTACTCCCCCGCCGCCATCGAGCAGGCGCCGGCCACCAGCCCGGCGAGCCCGGTCAGCACCACCGTGCCGCTGGACGCCGCGCCGCCGACCACGCCGGTCATCAGCGCGAAGTTGGAGACCAGGCCGTCCATCGCCCCGAACACGGCGGGCCGCAGCCAGCCTCCGTTCACGTCCCGGTGGTGCCCGGCAGCGGGTATGCGGGGGTGGTGCCCGGCCTCGGGCTCCAGGGTGGTCGCGCTCACGGCAGTTCCCCTCCGTTCGATTCGTCTGCCCCGACCGTAGACCGTCTGACCTGCGCATTTCCAGCAAAGTAAGGCTGTCCGAACAGCGCTTCGGCCGCCCTGCGCGAGCATCGCGCGGGCGGCCGAAGCGGGGGGAACTCCCAGGTCAGGTCAGGTTCTTGGCATTCTTGTCGGCGCTCTCGACGGCTTCGGGGGCTGCCTCCGCGTCCGCCTTTTCGTCCGCGGACTGGGACAGTTCGGCGGTCTCACCGGCCCCGGCGACCTTCTCGGACGGCGCGGGCTTCCCGGCGGCCTTCTCCGCTGAGGAGGCCTTGCCCGCCTTCTCAGCCTTGCCGGACCCCGCAGCCTTGCCGGCCTTCTCGGACACTGCCGCCTTGTCGGACGGGCCCTGCGCCTCGCCCTCCTCGTCGGCCAGCGGGTCGATGCTCGCCGGGTCCTCCCGGCCGGGCCGCTTCTTGCCGACGACCACCAGGTAGACCACGGCGCCGATGAACACCACGATCGACGTCCAGTCGTTCAGCCGCAGGCCGAAGTAGACGTGCGCCTCGTCGATCCGCAGCCACTCGGTCCAGAACCGGCCCACCGTGTACGCGGCCACGTACAGCGCGAAGGCCCGGCCGTGCCCCAGCTTGAAGCGGCGGTCGGCCCAGATGACCAGCAGCGCGACCCCGACGCACCAGATCGACTCGTACAGGAAGGTCGGGTGGTAGACGCCCTTGACGACCTCGCCGCCCGGCAGCTTCTTGTCGATCTCCAGGCCCCACGGCAGCGTGGTCGGCCGGCCGTACAGCTCCTGGTTGAAGTAGTTGCCCCAGCGGCCCATCGCCTGCGCGAGCGCGATGCCCGGCGCGATGGCGTCCGCGTACGCGGGCAGCGGCACGCCCCGGCGGCGGCAGCCGATCCAGGCCCCGACCGCGCCGAGCGCGACGGCGCCCCAGATGCCGAGGCCGCCCTCCCAGATCTTGAAGGCGTTCCAGGGGTTCTTGCCGGCCCCGAAGTACAGCTGGTGGTCGGTGATCACGTGGTACAGCCGGCCGCCGACCAGGCCGAAGGGCACGGCCCAGACGGCGATGTCGCCGACCGTGTGCTTGGCACCGCCCCGGGCGACCCAGCGCTTGCTGCCGAGCCAGACGGCTACGACGACACCGAGGATGATGCAGAAGGCGTAGGCGCGCAGCGGGATCGGTCCGAGGTGCAGGACGCCCCGCGACGGGCTGGGAATGTAGGCGATATCCATGGCGGTTCCGACGCTACAGGGTCTGCGGCCCCCGCTGGGCACCCCCGGGGTCACAGATACCGAACAACGGGCACCGGGAACGGCGCCGCCGCCCCCTCCGGACGGGGAGGAGGCGGCGGCGGTCACCCGGCGGTGTGCGGGGCTCAACCTGCGGTCGGCGACGGGTTGTTGGCCTCCGAGGCGGTGCTGGTGGGCGCCGGGGTCTGCCCGTTGGAGCCCGCGGTGCCCAGCTGCTTGCCCTGGTTGGCGGCGTCGACCCACTTCACCAGGTTCGCCGGGGTGATCTCCTCGGCGCCGTTCTTGGGGTAGACCGGCTGGCCGTTGAGCAGCACGGTCGGGGTGGACTTGTAGCTGGACTTGTCGAAGTCCTGCTGCACGGATGACACCCATCCGCCGTACTTGTTGTCGTTGACGCAGGCCTCGAAAGCGGGCGTGTCGAGGCCGTTGACCTGCTTGGCGAGGTTGATCAGGACGGCCTTGTCGCCGAAGGCGTCGCTGGTCTCGTCCGGCTGGTTGCGGTACAGCACGTCGTGGAAGTCCCGGAAGTGCCCGGCGTCCTGGGCGCAGGCCAGCGCGTTGGCGCCGGCCTTGGAGCCCTTGCCCGGGACGGCCCGGTCGATGAACGACACGATGTGGTAGTTGGTGTAGATCTTGCCGGCGTCTTCCAACTGGTCGACGGTCGAGGAGAACTCGCGCTCGAAGATCCCGCAGGCCGGGCAGCGCGGGTCCTCGTAGACGGTGAGGACGGCCGGGGCGTTGGCCGAGCCGGCCGGGATGACCAGGTTCTTGTCGCCGATCGTCCCGGCGGGGGCGGCGACCGGGGTCTCCGGCTTGGAGCGCTGGTTCTGCACCACGACGCCGGTGACCACGGCGGCGGCGATCACCACGAGCACCGCGCCGCCCACCAACAGCTTCTTCCTGCGCTTGGACGTGGCCTCGTCGGCCGCCCGCTGCTCCAGCATCCGCTCGCGGGCGGTGCGCTTGCCTTCTCGGTTCTTCTCGCTCATTGCCTTGACATCCACAATCGGGGAGGGCCTTCGTGGGGTGGGGTGGGGGTGCGGCGGGGGCCGGCCGGTCAGCTCGCCAGCCAGCCGTCCGCCGAGAGCCTGGTGCGGGGCCGCCACAGCAGCCACCCGGCCAGCAGGAGGAACCCGGTGTCGCGCAGGATCTCCTGGAGGTACTCGGTCTGCGAGGCGTCGACGTGCCCGCCGCCGCCGAAGCAGCCGCAGTCGATCGAGATGCCGCGCGCCCAGGCGGCGGCGATCCCGGCGATGAAGGTGAGCAGCAGCAGCGCGGAGACGCCGGCGACGATCCGGACGCCGAGGCCGATCACCAGCAGCAGGGCGAGCGCCAGCTCCAGGAAGGGCAGGGCGTAGCCGACCGGCTTGACCAGGCCCTCGGGCAGGATCTCGTAGGCGCGGACGGCCTGGGCGGCCTCCGCCGGGTCGGCGATCTTGGCCAGGCCGGCCCAGCCCCAGACCACCGCGAGGCCGAGCCGGACGACGGTGCCCAGCCACGGACTCCAGGCCGGCACCGGCCGCCGGGCGGGCGGCGCGGGCGCCGGGTCACCGGGCTGCGCTGCCGGGCCGGCCATCAGGGAACCCCCCTCGGGAAACTCGTTCACTTCCTGATGAACCGTAAGGGATGAAGGGCGGTTCCTCCATATTCAGGAATTAAGCCGGATGGGTGACGTCTGGTGATGGTGTGTCCGAATCCGGCGAACGTCCGTTCAAGGGCGGACGGCCGGGCGGGCGGCCGCGCGGACGGCCGTGGTCGATCAGGTCGGCGCGGCCCTCAGGAGCGGCAGCCGGGCGGACGGCCGGGGTCGAACAGGTCGGCGCGGCCCTCGTGGTGCGGGTGGGCGGCCCGTTCGGCAGCGTCCCAGCGGGCCGCCTCGGCGCAGGCGTACGCGTCCCGCACGGCCCGCTCGGCACCGCGCCTGGCCAGCGCCTGCCCCACCTCGGTGTGCGCGCCGACGGCGGCGCCGAGCGCCAGCGCGGCGGCGGCCGCCCGCAGCAGAACGGCCCGATGGAGACCCGGCACCGGCTCACTCCTTCGCTCGCTCGGCAACCCCCGTGCACCTCGTTCGTGCACTCGTCCCTCCACTCAACGCCGGTCAACCCCGGCTGATGCGTGTGCCCGCCGCTGTTCACCCGTTCGGGGCCGCGCGAGCGCCGCCGCCCGGCGAGCCGGGCGCACGCAAACGCGACGGCCCGCCACCCACGAAGGGCGACGGGCCATCAGGACGTACGGGTCAGCGCCGGCGGACGCCCGCCGCCAGCTCGCCGGCCAGGGCGCGCACCGCGTCCAGCGCGGCCGCCTCGTCGTCACCGGCCTCCAGGATCCGCTTCACGAACGCGGAGCCCACGATCACGCCGTCGGCGAAGCCCGCCACCTCCGCGGCCTGCGCGGGGGTGGAGACGCCGAGGCCGACGCAGACCGGCAGGTCGGTGGTGGCCCGGGTGCGGGCGACCAGGTCCTCGGCGAGCGAGCCGACCTGGGCGCGGGTCCCGGTCACGCCCATCACGGCGGCCGCGTAGACGAAGCCGCTGCCGGCCGCGGTGACCTCGGCCAGGCGCGGGTCCTTGCTGCTGGGGGCGACCACGAACACGGTGTCCAGCCCGTGCTCGTCCGCCGCCTTGCGCCACTCCTCGGACTCCTCCACCGGCAGGTCCGGCAGGATGCAGCCGGCGCCGCCCGCGGCGGCGAGGTCGGCGGCGAAGCGCGCGGTGCCGTAGCGGTCGACCGGGTTCCAGTACGTCATCACCAGCACCGCCGCCTCGGGGTGCGCGGTGGCGACCTCCTGGACGGTGCGCAGCACGTCCTTGATCCGCACGCCGCCGCGCAGCGCGATGTCGTCGGCGGTCTGGATGACGGCGCCGTCCAGCACCGGGTCGGAGTGCGGCAGGCCGACCTCGACGATGTCGCAGCCGCCCTCGATCAGCGCGTTGATCGCCCGGATGCCGCCGTCGACGGTCGGGAAGCCGCCCGGCAGGTAGCCGATCAGCGCGGCGCGGTCCTCGGCCTTGGCGGCCGCCAGGATGCCACTGAGCTTCGATGCCATGGTCACTTACCCCCGTGGGCCGCGTCGTGGGCCGAGCCGCCGGCCGGCTCGTCGTACAGGCCGAAGTACTCGGCCGCGGTGTGCATGTCCTTGTCGCCGCGCCCGGAGAGCGAGACCAGGATGGTGGCCTCGGGCCCGAGCTCGCGGCCCAGCTCCAGGGCGCCGGCCAGCGCGTGGGCGCTCTCGATGGCCGGGATGATGCCCTCGGTGCGGGACAGCAGCCGCAGCGCCTGCATGGCGGCGTCGTCGGTGACGGGGCGGTACTCGGCCCGTCCGGTGTCCTTCAGCCAGGCGTGCTCCGGGCCGACGCCCGGGTAGTCGAGGCCGGCGGAGATGGAGTGCGACTCGATGGTCTGGCCGTCCTCGTCCTGGAGGACGTAGGTGCGCGAGCCGTGCAGCACGCCGGGGTCGCCCTTGGTGAGGGTGGCGGCGTGCTTGGGGGTGTCGGCGCCCTCGCCGGCGGCCTCGCAGCCGATCAGGCGCACGCCGGCGTCGGGGATGAACTCGTGGAAGATGCCCATCGCGTTGGAGCCGCCGCCGACGCAGGCGACGACGGCGTCGGGCAGCCGCCCGGTGCGGTCGAGCACCTGCTGGCGGGCCTCGATGCCGATGACCCGGTGGAAGTCGCGGACCATCATCGGGAAGGGGTGCGGGCCGGCCACGGTGCCGAACAGGTAGTGGGTGGAGTCCACGTTGGCGACCCAGTCGCGGAACGCCTCGTTGATGGCGTCCTTGAGGGTGCGGCTGCCGGAGGTGACGGACACCACCTCGGCGCCGAGCATCCGCATCCGGGCGACGTTCAGCGCCTGGCGCTGGGTGTCGACCTCGCCCATGTAGATGGTGCAGTCGAAGCCGAACAGGGCGCAGGCGGTGGCGGTGGCCACGCCGTGCTGGCCGGCGCCGGTCTCGGCGATGATCCGGGTCTTGCCCATCCGCCGGGTGAGCAGGGCCTGGCCCAGCACGTTGTTGATCTTGTGCGAGCCGGTGTGGTTGAGGTCCTCGCGCTTGAGCAGGACGCGCGCGCCGCCCGCCTCGGCGGAGAAGCGGTGCACGTCGGTCAGCGGGCTCGGGCGGCCGGTGTAGTCCTTGAGCAGGCCGTCGAGTTCGGCGGCGAAGGCCGGGTCGGCCTTGGCCTTCTCGTACTCCTCGGCGACCTGCTCGACCGCGGCGACCAGCGCCTCGGGGATGAAGCGGCCGCCGTACGCGCCGAAGTAGCCTCGGGCGTCCGGCACCTGGGCGCCGGGCAGGTAGTCCTTCGCGGACTTGTCGGACATGGTGGAGTCCTTTGGAAGATGACGACAGGGACGTCTCGTGGCTGGGCTCAGCCGGATGTCCGTCGCCATCGGCGGCCCGGCACCTGCCCGGGCTCGCAGCCGATCACGTAGCGCACCCGCCGCCCCAGCACCCGGCGTGCGGGCGCGCGGCAGCCGCGCGGGCGGCAACCGGGGGCGAGGCGGGTGGCGATCTTCATGTCGGCGGGTCAGTCCTTGTGCCGGACGGCGGGGTGGGCGCCGGCCGCGACCAGGTCGGCGACCGCGGCGCGCGGGTCCTTGCCGGTCACCAGGGACTCGCCGACCAGGACGGCGTCGGCGCCCAGGTTGGCGTAGGAGATCACGTCCAGCGGGCCGCGCACGCCGGACTCGGCGATCTTGACGACGCTGTCCGGGATGGCGTGGACGACGTTGCCGAAGGTGTTGCGGTCCACCTCAAGGGTCTTGAGGTTGCGGGCGTTGACGCCGATGATCCGCGCCCCGGCGTCCACCGCGCGCTTGATCTCCTCCTCGTCGTGCACCTCGACCAGCGGGGTGAGGCCGATCGACTCGGCCCGCTCGATCAGCGACACCAGGGCCGACTGGTCGAGGGCGGCGACGATCAGCAGCGCGAGGTCGGCGCCGTGCGCGCGGGCCTCCCACAGCTGGTAGGCGGTGACGATGAAGTCCTTGCGCAGCAGCGGGGTGTCCACCGCCGCGCGGACGGCGTCCAGGTCGGCCAGCGAGCCGCCGAAGCGGCGCTGCTCGGTGAGCACGCTGATCGCGGCGGCGCCGCCGGCCGCGTAGTCGCTCGCCAGGGCGGCCGGGTCGGCGATCGCGGCCAGGGCACCCTTGGAGGGGCTGGAGCGCTTCACCTCGCAGATCACCCGGACCCCGTCGCCCTTGAGCGCGGCGACGCCGTCCTTGGCCTCGGGGGCCTTGGCGGCGAGTTCCTTCAGCTGGTCCAGGGAGACCCGGGCCTGCCGTTCGGCGAGGTCCTCGCGGACCCCCTCGATGATCGTGTCGAGCACACTCATGCGCACACCTCGCTTCGCTCAGCAGGCGCTGCGCGCAACACGCACCTGTCAATGGTTCGCTCGCTCACGCGAAGTGCCCCCAACATTTCTGTTCGTTCGCCGGCGACGAGCCGTCCGGGCGGTGGCCCGGCGGCACTTCGATGGTATCGGCACCCGGGGGCGCGGGGCGCATCCGCCCGGTGTGCGTCTCGCGTGCCGGACGCCCCCCTGAGCAGCCCCCAACTGCGGTTTCACCGGTTCCCCGGCGGTGCCCGGACGCGCGGTGCGGACCAAGTGGACCGATGTACGGGCCCCGGTGTGGACCGGTGCGCGAGCCTGCGCGGCTCGCTACCCGCCGGCGTGGGCGATCAAACCAGCAGGGGCGCCAGCCCCGCCCCGACGGGCAGGTTGCGCACCACCGTGAACACCAGCAGCAGCAGGAGGATCAGCACCCAGCGCCGGGCCCCGACCGGGGGCCTGGGCCGCGGCCCGGCGCCGGTCAGCGCGGCCCAGGCCCAGCGCAGCCACAGCAGCGCCAGGACGCCGAACAGCAGGACGGCCGCGGCGTTGTCGTGCAGCGCGCCGGTGAAGTCCCCGTGGGCCAGCGCGTGGACGCAGCGCAGCCCCCCGCAGCCGGGGCACCACCAGCCGGTGGCGGCCAGGAAGGGGCAGTCGGGGTAGTGCCCGGGGGTGTTCGGGTCCACCGCGGCGACGTAGACGGCGGGGACGGCCACCGCCGCCAGCGCGGCCAGCGGCGGGCCGAGCCGGCGCAGGACGGGCGGCAGGGCGGAGGTGGTGGAGGCGGAGGTCACGCCCCGATTCTGCCCGTGCCGGGCCCGGACAGAACGAAACGGCGGGCGTGGCGCGCCCGCCGTTCGGTACTGCTACAAGTCGGTACTGCTACGAGTCGTACTCCTGCGAGTCGTACTGCTGCGAGGAGTCCGTCGTCAGGCGGCGACGGCGGCCCGGGCCGCGCGCTGCTCCTCGTGCGAGGCGTACACGTTGGCGCTCGGCTGCTGGCCCATGCCCGCCATCGACATCGCCTTGCCGACCACGCCGCCGGCCAGGATGACCGCAATGCCGGCCCAGACCAGCATCACCGACGGGAGGATCATCGCGACCCCCGCGATCCCGAAACCGATGAACGTGATGGTCACGCCGGTCCAGGCGGCGGTGGTGTGACCGTGTGCTGCTGCTGCCATCTGAGTGGTGCTCCTAGCCTCTCGGGGCCCGGCCGGGCCTGCGGGGCCGCCGGCGGGTTGACGGGTTCCATTGTGCCGGGCCACACACCGGCGACCCAAAGCGGGTGGCGGGTCTATCGCGTCACACCGCCGCCGGGGCCCGTTGAGGGCCGCTGGAGCCCGAAGCCCGGACCCGCTCGGGCCCGGCACTCGAAGCCGGCGCTCAGACCGTGGTCGGGTCCTCGCCCCGGTCCAGCGCCTTCCACAGGTCGGCCGGGGTCTCGCTCTTCGCCGGGGCCTTGCGGGTGGGCGCCTCGTAGCGGCTGCCCATGGCCGGCCAGCTCCGGCCGTAGCGGAGGGTGAGCAGCCCGGCGACGGCCAGCAGCAGCCCGCCGGCCAGCGCCACCCAGGGCCAGCCGGTGTGGCCGACCTCGGTGGCCGCCGACCCGGACAGCGCCAGCTTGCGGGCCGCCTCGGCGTCCAGCGCGGCGGTGTCCCCGGCGCCCGCGGCCGAGGCGGCTGCCGCGCCGAGGCCCGCCAGGAGGGTCAGCGCGCCGACCGCGAGCCGGCCCGCGCCGCGCACCGCGAACACCGCGACGGCCGCCGCCAGCCCCACCAGGGCCAGCCCGCCCGGGAGTTCGGAGATCGCGCCGCCGGAGACGGACACCGCCAGGGTGCCGGCCCGGCCCTCGGCCCAGACCCGGCCGACGGCGGTCAGCACCAGCACGGCGCTCAGCACGGTCAGCAGGAGCATCACGCCGAGCGTCCGGCGGCCCGCCGCGGGGGCCGGCGGGGCGGGTACGGGGGTCTGGTCAGGTGCGCTCACCCGTCCACTATCCCCCGCCCGGCGTCCGGCCCCGCACCCGGGGTGGGCGGCCCGGCCGGGAACTCGTCCGTCCGCAGCACCAGCGTCCGCCCGGCGAGCGGCAGGAACAGGTCGTTGCCGAACGGCACCCGCTCCGCCTCCCGGTACCCGCCGTCGGCGGACGGCGCGGTGTGCACGGTGCAGGCCGCCGCCGCCGGGTCGACCACCACGTACAGCGGGATCCCGCTGCGCGCGTACGCCAGCGCCGCCTCGGCGAGGTGCGGCCGGGCCACCTCCAGGACGGCCTCGACGTCGCGCCCGGCGTACCGGCCCCGGCCGTCGGGCTCCGCCCCCGGGGCGGTCACCGTCAGGTCGGGGATCAGGTCGGGGGCCCCGGGGACGTCGGTCACGGCGCCGGACAGCACCCGGCCGTGCCCGCCCAGCTGGTCCTCGATCTGGGCGGCCGCATCGAGCACGACCACCCGCCGCAGTTCGTCGGGCGACACCTCGGACATCCCGGCCGCCTCCCTCGACGACTCACGGCTTACAGCTCACGACTGTCGACTCACGACAGTTCCGGCGTCCGCAGCGTATTGGCGGTGGCGACGGCCCGCAGCACGGCAGCCGCCTTGTTGCGGCACTCGGTGTCCTCCCCGTGCGGGTCGGAGTCCGCGACCACGCCCGCGCCGGCCTGCACGAAGGCGGTGCCGTCGCGCAGCACGGCGGTGCGGATCGCGATCGCGGTGTCGGAGTCCCCGGCGAAGTCCAGGTAGCCGACGCAGCCGCCGTACAGGCCGCGGCGGGTGGGCTCCAGCTCCTCGATGATCCGCATCGCACGGGGCTTGGGCGCGCCGGACAGGGTGCCGGCCGGGAAGCAGGCGGTCAGCACGTCGAAGGCGGTCCGCCCGGGCGCCACCCGGCCGGTGACGGTGGAGACGATGTGCATCACGTGGCTGTAACGCTCGATGTGCATGAAGTCGACCACCTCCACGCTGCCCGGCTCGCAGACCCGGCCGAGGTCGTTGCGGCCCAGGTCGACCAGCATCAGGTGCTCGGCCCGCTCCTTGGGGTCGGCGAGCAGTTCGGCGGCCAGCGCCGCGTCCTCGTGCGGGGTGGCGCCGCGGTGCCTCGTCCCGGCGATCGGGTGCACCATCGCCTCGCCGCCGGTCACCTTGACCAGCGCCTCCGGGCTGGAGCCGACCACGTCGAAGCCGCCCTCGGCGGTGCCGTCCGGCCCCGGGAAGCGGAACAGGTACATGTACGGGCTGGGGTTGGTGGTGCGCAGCACGCGGTAGACGTCCAGCGCCGAGGCCGGGCAGGGCGCCTCGAAGCGCTGCGAGGGGACGACCTGGAAGGCCTCGCCGGCCCGGATCCGCTCCTTCACCACCTCCACCGCCGCCCGGTACGGCGCGCCGCCGAACGGGGAGCGGGCCTCGCCCGGCCCGGCCGGGGTGAAGGTGGCCAGGCCCGGGTCGACCGGCTTGAGCAGGTCGGCCTCCATGGCGTCCAGACGGGCCACCGCGTCCGCGTAGGCCTCGTCCACGCCGCTGGCCAGGTCGTTGTGGTTGACGGCGTTGGCGATCAGCAGCACCGTGCCGTCGACGTGGTCGAGCACGGCGAGGTCGGTGGCGAGCATCATGGTCAGCTCGGGCAGCCGCAGGTCGTCCGGGTTGAGATCGGGCAGCTTCTCCAGGCGGCGGACGACGTCGTAGCCCAGGTAGCCGACCAGGCCGCCGGTGAGCGGCGGCAGGCCGTCGTCGTCCCGGCGCGGGGTGTGCAGCGCCTCCAGCGCGGCGCGCAGCACCTGCAAGGGGTCACCGCCGGTCGGGATGCCGACCGGCGGGGTGCCCAGCCAGCGGGCCTCGCCGTCCTCCCCGACGGTGAGGACGGCGGCGCTGCGGACGCCGACGAAGGAGTAGCGCGACCAGCTGCGGCCCTGCTCGGCAGACTCCAGCAGGAAGGTGCCGGGCCGCTCCTCGGCGAGGCTGCGGTACAGGCCGATCGGGGTGAGACCGTCCGCGAGGAGCCTGCGGGTGACCGGGATGACCCGGGTGTCGACGGCGAGCTTGCGGAAGGCTTCGAGATCCATGGCGAGCGGCACCTTCTGGAGATCCGGTAGGAGGAGCAGGAGGAGAGGTCAGGCGAGCGGGAGCACGTCGGCGTCGAAGCAGGTGCGGTCGCCGGTGTGACAGGCGGCACCGGTCTGGTCGACCTTCACCAGCAGGGTGTCGCCGTCGCAGTCCAGCGCCACCGACTTGACCGCCTGGGCGTGGCCGGAGGTGTCGCCCTTCACCCAGTACTCGCGGCGGCTGCGGCTCCAGTAGGTGCAGCGGCCGGTGGTGAGCGTGCGGTGCAGCGCCTCGTCGTCCATCCAGCCCAGCATCAGCACCTCGCCGGTGTCGTACTGCTGCGCGATCGCCGGGAGCAGGCCGTCCTCGGTGCGCTTGAGGCGCGCGGCGATCTCGGGGGCCAGGGCGGTGGTGCCGGGGGTGGCGGGTGTGGTGGACATGGGGCCATTGTTGCAGTCCGGCCCGCAGCCCCGGTGCGGCCTGCGCCCTGCGCCGTGCGCCTTGTGCGGTGGGCCCTACCCCGTGGGCCCTACGCGGTGCACTCACTACCTCCGGGCCGGATCCGTGCGGCCGGGGAGCCTATCCCGTCCCACCCCGAACCTCGCCGTAAAGGGGCGATTTCGGCCAACCGCCTGCCGGGCGGGCCCCGCGTGGGCCATCCTCATGGCCATGACCTCCGAGCAGCAGCCGCCCGCAGCCGCCGACCCCCGCCCGTCCCGGGGCCTGGTCCTCGCCGTCGTGGCCGTCCTGGCCGTGCTGCTCGCGGTGGTGGCCACCGTCCTGCTCTGGCCGGAGGAGCGCAAGCCCGCCGCCGCGCCACCCCCGCCCACCCCCACAGCCACCCTGACCCCGACACCCACCCCCACGCCGACACCCACCCCGACCAAGGCCCCGCCGTACGCCTTCTTCCCGGTCGGCGCCTGCTTCGACCACCCGCAGCTCAGCCCGGTGATCACCAAGGCCGAGGAGCGCCCCTGCACCGGCGAGCACGACGGCCAGGTGATCGCCGACCTGAAACTGGCCGACGGCCTGACCGGCGAGATCCCGATCTCGCTCGCCATGCGCGAGGGCTGCAAGGAGGCCGAGGCCGCCGCCAAGGCCCGCCAGAACGACGGGAAGACGTACTACGGCCGCCAGTTCGGCCCCGCCCAGGCCAACTACCAGCAGGGCTGGCGGGACTACACCTGCACCCTGACGGCCTCCAACAAGCAGGGCGGCCCCAAGCTCACCGGCAACCTGCACTGACAGCCTCTATCGTGGCGCCATGTCGAACCACGCCCTCGCCGAACGCCACCGCCTCGCCGCACTCCTGGCCGCCGCCGGGCCGGACGCCCCCACCCTCTGCGCCGGGTGGACCACCCGCGACCTCGCCGCCCACCTGGTGATCCGGGAGCGCCGCGCCGACGCGGCAGCCGGCATCCGGGTCGGCGCCCTCGCCGACTGGACCCACCGGGTGCAGTCGGCGTACGCCGAACGCCCGTACGAGGAACTGCTGAAGCTCTTCCGCTCCGGCCCGCCGGTGTTCTCCCTGTTCGCCCTGCCCGGCGCCGACGAGGCCGCGAACACCGTCGAGTACTACGTGCACGCCGAGGACGTCCTGCGGGCCACCGACGACTGGACGCCCTCCCCGGTGCCCGCCGGCCGCGCCGAAGCCCTGTGGCGCCGCCTGCCGCTGCTGGCCCGCCTGGAAGCCGGCCGCCGCTCCCCCGTCCGCCTGACCCTGCGCCGCCCCGACGGCCAGTCCCTCACCGTCGGCCCCACCGGCTCCCCCACCGTCCAACTCACCGGCGAACCGGGCGACCTGGTCCTCTTCATCTACGGCCGCGGCACCCACACCACCCTCACCACAGACGGCTCCCCCGACGCCCTCGAAGCCCTCCGCCACGTCCTCCCCCTGCCCGCGCGGTAGGGCCGACCTTGCATATCAAAAGAGAAATTTAGATACAAAAGGGAAAAATGATGCGCCCGGATCTGGTGTTGCCCCTCGGTGCGCCGAGGGGCAACACCAGATCCGGTCAACAGCGGCGCCCCCTTGGCAGACCAAGGTGGCGCCGCAAACAAAAGCATCAGCCGACCCAGCAGAGGGCACGCTTCGGACACGTTCATTCTCGATCAACGCCGCACAGCAGTGGGGCTGATCGAGACCGAGCGCCCGGCGAGCCAGGACCCACATCATCCACCCGGCCTCTGAGATGCTGTCGTTCCGTCGAGAGGGGCCGCAGCGATGCAGTGGAAGATCCACGGGGAACGTCCGATCTACGAGAACCCCTGGGTGAACCTGTGGCTCGCCGACGTCGAGCAGCCCGACGGGCACCGGTGGGAACACCACGTGGTCAAGCTGCGGCACCTCGCGGTGGCCGCCGTCGTGAACAGCGAGAAGCAGATCCTCATGATGTGGCGGCACCGCTTCATCACCGACACCTGGGCCTGGGAACTCCCGATGGGGCTGATCGAGCCCGACGAGACCCCTGCGGAGGCGGCAGCCCGGGAGGCGCTGGAGGAGACCGGTTGGAAGGTCGGTGAGGTCAAACCACTGATCTACGCCCAGCCGGCGAACGGCATCACGGACTCCGAGCACTTCGTCTTCCGAGCCGATGCGGTCGAGTACACGGGACCGCCCACCGAGCGCAACGAGTCCGACCGGATCGAGTGGATTCCCCTGTCCGCGCTGCGCGGGATGGTCGACCGCCGCGAGATCGTCAGCAGCGGCACGCTCGTGGGCGTGCTCTACCTGCTCCTGGACGAGGCCGGTCTCTGAATCACCTGGCCATGCCGGTGATCCGGTCGACCAGATCCACAACCGGGGCACTTCTGCGGTAGGGCCCAAGGAGCCAACGGAACTCCTGGAGGTGGGCAACCACCCGGGGAGACTCAACAACCGCCGTGAGGTCGAGGGCCTTTGTGGCAGTGGCGCAAGCCAACTCGACCTCTCGTCGTTGGACTTGGGTCCGCGCGAGCCAGAAGGTGTGGAACGCGCGCCCTCTGAGGTTCGTCGTTGACTCGGTCCGCAGCGCTTCGGCGATGAGGGGTTCGGCAGCGATGGCTTCCCCCATTTGGCCAAGGGCGATTCCGGTATCGCCCCGCCCCCGGCTGCGGATGTCAGTGGGCGGGTGCAGACTCGCAGAGGGTCGGGGAGGGTGCGTGCGCGCGCCTGACGGAACCGGCCTGGTCACGTCTTCCGTCGAAGGGGCACCACCTCATGCTCACCACCGACTTTCCGGCCGGCGCGCCCTGCTGGATCGACCTCGGCAGCCCGGACATCCCCGCCACCGCCGAGTTCTACGGCAAGGTCTTCGGCTGGACGTTCCGGTCCGGCGGCCCGGAGGCGGGCGGCTACGGCTTCTTCCAGCTGGGCGGCAGGACGGTCGGCGCCGTCGGCCCGCTCGACGAGGGTGACCAGCCGATCTGGACGACGTACTTCCATGCCGCCGACGTGCATGCCACGGCGAAGGCCGCCGAGCAGGGCGGCGGCTCGGTGCTGGTGCCGCCGATGGACGTCATGGGCGAGGGGTGGTTCGCCCAGTTCGCCGACCCGCAGGGGGCCAGGTTCGCGGTCTGGCAGCCGGGCAAGACCGCCGGTCTGGAGGCCGTGTCGGAGGACGGCGCGCTGGTCTGGTCCGAGCTCCACACTTCGGACCAGAGCGCCGGGGTCGGCTTCTACCAGGCGCTGTTCGGCTGGCGGGTGGAGAAGTTCGAGCCGGCTCCGGGCATGGACTACCGGGTGATCTCGACCTCCGAGGGCGACCAGCAGGCCACGGCCTTCGGTGGCATCGCCCCGACCATGTCCCCGCAGGAGCCCTCCGCCTGGACGCCGTACTTCGCCGCCGACGACGTTGACGCGGTGATCGCGAAGGCGACGGCGGCCGGCGGCTCGGTGCTGATGCCCGCCGAGAGCGTGCCGAACGTCGGCCGGCTGGCCTGGCTGGCGGACCCGCACGGCACGCCGTTCGCGCTGATCAAGGGCGAGCCGCCGCAGGCCTGAGAACGCAGGAGACCTGAGAACACCGCAGGCCTGAGAACGCGGAAGGGCCCGCCACGCACCAGCGCGGCGGGCCCTCAGGGCGTACGTCCGGTCACCGCACCGGGTGCCCGGCCTCCCGCAGCGCGTCCTTGACCTGCCCGATCCGCAGGTCCCCGAAGTGGAAGACGCTCGCGGCGAGCACCGCGTCCGCACCCGCCTCGACGGCCGGCGCGAAGTCGGCGAGCTTGCCGGCGCCGCCGGAGGCGATGACGGGCACGGAGACGGTCTTGCGGACGGCCCGGATCATCTCCAGGTCGTACCCGTCCTTGGTGCCGTCGGCGTCCATCGAGTTGAGCAGGATCTCGCCGGCGCCGAGTTCGGCCGCGCGCCCGGCCCATTCGACGGCGTCGAGGCCGGTGCCCTTGCGCCCGCCGTGGGTGGTGACCTCGTAGCCGGACGCGGTCTCGGTGCCGGGAGGGCAGCGCCGGGCGTCCACGGACAGCACCAGGACCTGCCGCCCGAAGCGCTGGGCGATCTCGCGGACCAGTTCCGGCCGGGCGATGGCGGCGGTGTTGACGCCGACCTTGTCGGCGCCGGCCCGCAGCAGCTTGTCGACGTCCTCGACGGCGCGGATGCCGCCGCCGACGGTGAGCGGGATGAAGACCTGTTCGGCGGTGCGGCGGACCACGTCGTAGGTGGTTTCCCGGTCGCCGGAGGAGGCGGTGATGTCGAGGAAGGTCAACTCGTCGGCGCCCTCGGCGTCGTAGAGCTTGGCCATCTCGACCGGGTCGCCGGCGTCGCGCAGGTTCTGGAAGTTGACGCCCTTGACCACCCGCCCGGCGTCGACGTCCAGGCAGGGGATGACACGTACGGCGAGGGTCACGGCTGTTTGCCTTCCAGGGTCTTTGCCAGCCCGGATCGATAGGCGTCGAGCTCGATCTCGACCATCATCCGGGAGTCGATCAGCCCGTCGACCACCACCATGGTGGCCACCGGGCGGGCGGCGTCGAAGAGTTGGTGGTGGGCGCGGCCCACCTCGTCGGCGTCGCGGACGTGGGTGATGTACATCCGGGTGCGGACCACGTCGTCCGCCGTCAGACCGTACGCGGCGAGGGCGTTGAGCCCGACGCCGAACGCGGCGAGGGTCTGCCGGTAGGGGTCTCCCTCGTGCTCGATCCGGCCGTCCACCCAGGCGGTGGAGCCGGCCACGTGCACGTGGTCTCCCGCGGCGACCGCCCGCGAGTAGCCGAACTGGTCCTCCCAGGGGGAGAATCCGCCGACCCTGCCACGTACGATCCGACGTTCCGTCATCCTGAAACCGCCTCCAGGGCCTCTTCGAGGGTGAACTTCTGCTCGTAGAGTGCCTTGCCCACGATGGCGCCCTCGACACCCGCACCGACCAGGCCGGCGATGGCGTGCAGGTCGTCGAGCGAGGAGACGCCGCCGGAGGCGACGACGGGGCGGTCGGTGGCGGCGCAGACGTCGCGCAGCAGCTGCAGGTTGGGGCCGGTCAGGGTGCCGTCCCGGTTGACGTCGGTGACGACGTAGCGGGCGCAGCCCTCCTGGTTGAGCCGCTCCAGCACCTCGAAGAGCTGGCCGCCGTCGCGGGTCCAGCCGCGGCCGCGCAGGGTGGTGCCGACGACGTCCAGGCCGACGGCGATCTTGTCGCCGTGCTCGGCGATGGCCTTGGCGACCCACTCGGGGGCTTCCAGGGCGGCGGTGCCGAGGTTGACCCGGGTGCAGCCGGTGGCGAGCGCGTTGGCGAGCGACTCGTCGTCGCGGATGCCGCCGGACAGCTCGACCTTGATGTCGAGGCGGCCGGTGACCTCGCGCAGCAGCTCGTAGTTGGTGCCGGTGCCGAAGGCGGCGTCGAGGTCGACCAGGTGCAGCCACTCGGCGCCGGCGTTCTGCCAGGCGAGGGCGGCGGCGAGCGGTTCGCCGAAGGAGGTCTCGGTGCCGGACGCGCCCTTGACCAGGCGGACGGCCTGGCCGTCCCGGACGTCGACGGCGGGAAGCAGTTCGAGGCGGCTCATAGTCACAACTCTTCCAAGCTCAGAGGGTGTTGACCCAGTTGGTCAGGAGGGCGGCGCCGGCGTCGCCGGACTTCTCGGGGTGGAACTGGGTGGCCCAGAGCGGGCCGTTCTCGATGGCGGCGACGAAGGGCTGCCCGTGGGTGGCCCAGGTGACGAGCGGGGCGTGGATCCGTGCGCTGTGGGTCTCCAGCTCCCAGTGCCGCACGCCGTAGGAGTGCACGAAGTAGAAGCGGCTCTGCGGGTCGAGGCCGGCGAACATCCGGCTGCCCTCGGGCACGTCGACGGTGTTCCAGCCCATGTGCGGGATGACGGGGGCGTCCAGCGGCTCGACGACGCCGGGCCACTCGTCGCAGCCGGCCGTCTCCACGCCGTGCTCGACCCCCTTCTCGAAGAGGATCTGCATGCCGACGCAGATGCCCATGACGGGGCGGCCCCCGGCGAGCCGGCGGCCGATGATCCAGTCGCCCCGGACGGACTTCAGGCCGCGCATGCAGGCCTCGAAGGCGCCGACGCCGGGGACGAGCAGGCCGTCCGCGTTCATCGCGGTGTCGTAGTCGGAGGTGACGGTGACGTCCGCCCCGGTCCGTTCGAGCGCGCGCTGCGCGGAGCGGAGGTTGCCCGACCCGTAGTCGAGGACGACGACGTTCTTGCCCATGTTCAGGTGTCCAGTCTCTCTACGTGTCCGGAGCTCACGTGTCCAGAGCCCATGTATCCAGCGTCCATGCGGCTAGAGGCGCATGATGCCGGAGGCCAGGCACATGACCGAGCCGAACGCGAGCACCAGGATGACGCCCTTGGGCAGCTTCTGCTTCCAGAACGAGATCACGCCGCCGGCCAGGAAGAGGCCGACGAAGATGAGGGCGAGGGTCGCCTTGCTCACAGTGCACCCTTGGTCGAGGGGAGGATTCCGGCCGCGCGCGGGTCGCGCTCGGCGGCGTAGCGCAGGGCTCGGGCGAGCGCCTTGAACTGGCATTCCACGATGTGGTGGGCGTTTCGCCCGTACGGCACGTGGACGTGCAGGGCGACCTGCGCCTGGGCCACGAAGGACTCCAGGATGTGCCGGGTCATCGTGGTGTCGTACGAGCCGATCATCGGCGCCATGTGCTCGGGCTCGGTGTGCACCAGGTACGGCCGGCCGGAGAGGTCCACGGTGACCTGGGCGAGCGACTCGTCCAGCGGCACCGTGCAGTTGCCGAAGCGGTAGATGCCGACCTTGTCACCGAGCGCCTGCTTGAAGGCGGCGCCGAGCGCGAGGGCGGTGTCCTCGATGGTGTGGTGGGTGTCGATGTGCAGGTCGCCGTCGGTCTTGACGGTGAGGTCGAAGAGACCGTGGCGGCCGAGCTGGTCGAGCATGTGGTCGTAGAACCCGACGCCCGTGGAGATGTCGGTCTTCCCGGTGCCGTCGAGGTCGATCTCGACCAGGACCGCGGTCTCCTTGGTGGTGCGTTCGACGCGTCCGATGCGGGACATACGGGTTACAGCTCCTTGATCACTGTTCGAACGGCGTCCAGGAAGGCGTCGTTCTCTGCGGGCGTGCCGGCGGTGACGCGCAGCCACCCGGGGACGCCGTTGTCACGGACCAGGACGCCCTGGTCGAGGATGGCCTGCCAGACGGCGTGGGTGTCGGCGAAGCGGCCGAACTGGACGAAGTTGGCGTCCGAGTCGGTGACCTCCAGGCCGAGCCCGCGCAGCGCGTCGACCAGCCGGTCGCGCTCCGCCTTGAGCCGGCCGACGTACCCGAGCAGGGTGTCGGTGTGCTCCAGGCAGGCCAGCGCGGTGGCCTGGGTGACGGACGACAGGTGGTACGGCAGGCGGACCAGCTGCACCGCGTCCACCACGGCCGGGTCGGCGGCCAGGTAGCCCAGGCGCAGCCCGGCCGCGCCGAAGGCCTTGGACATGGTGCGGGAGACCACCAGGTTGGGGCGGCCCTCGATGAGCGGCAGCAGCGAGGCCCGGTGCGAGAACTCGACGTACGCCTCGTCGACGACGACCAGGCTGGGCCCGGCGGCCTGCGCGGCCTCGTACAGCCGCAGCACGGTGTCGGCGGCGACGGCGGTGCCGGTCGGGTTGTTCGGCGAGCAGATGAAGACGACGTTCGGCCGGTGCTCGGCGATCGCGCCGAGGGCGGCGTCCAGGTCGATGGTGAAGTCGTCGTTGCGCGGGCCGGAGATCCACTCGGTGCCGGTGCCCCGGGAGATCAGCGCGTGCATCGAGTAGGAGGGCTCGAAGCCGAGCGCGCTGCGGCCGGGGCCGCCGAAGGTCTGCAGCAGCTGCTGGAGCACCTCGTTGGAGCCGTTGGCGGCCCAGACCTGCTGCCGGGTGACGGCGAAGCCGGTGGTCCGGCCGAGGTACGCGGCGAGGCCTTCGCGCAGTTCGACGGCGTCCCGGTCGGGGTAGCGGTTGAGGTTGCGGGCGGCCTCGGCGACGCGTTCGGCGATCCGGGCGACCAGCTCCTCGGGGAGCGGGTACGGGTTCTCGTTGGTGTTCAGCTGGACGGGCACGTCCAGCTGCGGCGCGCCGTACGGGGACTGGCCGCGCAGCTCGTCGCGGATGGGGAGGTCGTCGATCCGAGTCACCCGAGTCGCACCAGCCACCGGAGTCGCACCAGCCTCAGAAGTCACAGGAGTCACAGAAGAAGTAACAGCAGTCACGATCCCGGCACCGTCCAGTCGAAGCGCGCCTTGATCGCGTCGCCGTGCCCGGGCAGGTCCTCCGCGTTGGCGAGGTTGACCACGTGCGCGGCGACGTCGGCGAGCGCGTCCCGGTCGTACTCGACGACCTGGACGCCGCGCAGGAAGGTCTGCACGGACAGGCCCGAGGAGTGGCAGGCGCAGCCGCCGGTGGGCAGCACGTGGTTGGAGCCGGCCGCGTAGTCACCCAGCGAGACCGGCGTCCAGCGGCCGATGAAGACGGCACCCGCGTTGACGACCTTGGCGGCCGCCGCGTGCGGGTCCCGGGTCTGGATCTCCAGGTGCTCGGCCGCGTAGGCGTTGACCACGGCGAGGCCCTGTTCCAGGTCGTCGACCAGGATGATCCCGGACTGCCGGCCGCCCAGCGCCTCGGCGACCCGCTCGCTGTGCTTGGTCCTGGCGACCTGGACGGCGAGTTCCGCCTCGACCGCGTCGGCCAGCGCCGGCGAGTCGGTGACGAGCACCGAGCCGGAGGTCGGGCCGTGCTCGGCCTGGCTGATCAGGTCGGCGGCCACGTCGGAGGGCAGCGCGCTGTCGTCGGCGAGGACGGCGATCTCGGTCGGGCCGGCCTCCGAGTCGATGCCGATCCGGCCGGCGAAGAAGCGCTTGGCGGCGGCCACGTAGATGTTGCCGGGGCCGGTGACCATGTTGACCGGCGCGCACTCCTCGGTGCCCAGCGCGAACATCGCCACGGCCTGGGCGCCGCCGACGGAGTACACCTCGTCCACGCCGAGCAGCGCGCAGGCCGCCAGGATGGTCGGGTGGACGCGGCCGTCGAACTCCTTCTGCGGCGGGGACGTCACGGCGATGCCCTGGACGCCCGCCTCCTGGGCCGGCACCACGTTCATCACCACGGAGGACGGGTAGACGGCCAGCCCGCCCGGCACGTACAGGCCGACGCGCTCCACGGGCACCCAGCGCTGGGTGACGGTGCCGCCCGGCACCACCCGGGTGGTGTGCTCGGTGCGGCGCTGGTCGGCGTGCACGGCGCGGGCCCGGCGGATCGACTCCTCCAGCGCGGCCCGCACCTTCGGGTCCAGCGTCTCCAGGGCCTCGGTCAGCTGCTCGGCCGGGACACGGGTCGACTCCAGCCGGACGCCGTCGAAGCGCTCGGTGATCTCGATCACGGCCGCGACCCCGCGATGGCGTACGTCCTCGGCGATCGGCCGCACCTTCTCCAGGGCGGCCGCCACGTCGAACTCGGCACGGGGCAGCAGGTCACGCGGGTCGTCCAGCGAGCCGCGGAGGTCGATTCGAGAGATCACGCCACCCAGTGTAAGGAGTGGCCGGAACCCCTGGTCCCGCATTTCAGTCCGTGATACGAAAGGCGAGACGACCGGGGGGACGGGGAAAACCATGCTGGAGCACGCTCCGGAGGGCTGGACCGATACGGAGCGTGAGCTCTGGGAGGCCTTCCGTCGCGGCAACGTCTTCGACCGGCGCAGTGGCGACGCCGCCACCGACGACCCGTTCGGGGACGCCGCCTGGGGCCCCGGGCGCACCGTCCGGGCCAGGGTGCTCGCCCATCTGCTGCTGGCCGGCCCGGCCGCCGCGACCGGGCGGGTCGCCTCGCTGCGGCTCAACGGCGTGCTGGTCACCGGCGCGCTCAACCTGGCCGGCGGCGCCATCGGCCACTACGTCGAGCTCCGCGAGTGCCGTTTCGAGCGCAAGATCCTCATCTCGGAGGCCTCGGCCTCGACGCTGCGCTTCGTCACCTGCCTGATCCCCCGCCTGGAGGCCTCCCGGCTCACCACCACCGGCGACCTCCATCTGGCCCGCTGCCGGATACCCGAGGGCGTACGGCTCACCGACGCCAAGGTCGGCACCGACCTGCTGCTCAACCAGACCGTCCTGGGCGGCGACCGCTACGGCCGCGCGCTGTCCGCCGACGGCCTGGCCGTCCACCAGGATTTCGAGGCCGAACGCGTCGATGTGCAGGGCGAGTTGAGCCTGCGCACGGCCCGGATAGGCGGCCGGCTGTCGCTGCGCGGCGCCCAGCTGCACGCCGTCCCGCAGAACCGCACCTGCCTCAACGCCGTCCGGCTCACCGTCGGCCACACCCTCTACCTGACCAGCTCCGCCGACGGCGGCTGGTTCGGCTCCCGCAGCTACTACGGCTCCGGCTACGGCCAGAACCCGCCGCCCGGCGCCCCCAGCACCCCGTTCCGCGCCTTCGGCCGGGTCCGGCTCTCCGACGCCCGCTTCGAGAGCGCCTGCCTGATCTCCGGCGAGTTCCACCTGGAGGGTGACGACGAGCTCTCGCTGCGCCGCATCCACACCCCCGAGCTGCGGTTCACCTGCCGGGTCCGCCCCACCGGCACCGTCTCGCTCTCCCGCGCCCGGGTCGGCAACCTCGTCGACACCCCGGACGCCTGGCCGCGCGGGCGCCACCTGGGCCTGACCGGCTTCGTCTACGAGGTGCTGCGCCCGGTCGGGCCCTTCAGCGTCCAGCAGCGGATCGCCTGGCTGGAGGGCTCCGCGGTGGACTTCCAGCCCGAGTCCTACGAGCAGCTCGCCGCCGCCCTGCGCCGCGACGGCGCCGACGACGACGCCCGCGAGGTGCTGTACGCCAAGCAGCGCCGCCGCCATCGGACCCTCCCGCTGCCCGCCCGGATCTGGGGCCGCGTCCAGGACGCCACCGTCGGCTACGGCTACCGCCCCGGCCGGGCCGGCCTGTGGCTGCTGCTCGCCTGGGCGCTGGGCAGCGTCTGGTTCGCCACCCATCCGCTGGAGCCGCTGAAGGCCGACGAGCACCCGCACTGGAACCCGGTGCTGTACACGCTCAGCCAGCTGGTCCCGGTCGTCGAGCTCGGCCAGCAGGGCTGGAACCCCGGGGGCCTCAGCCAGTACGTCACCGCCGGGCTGGTGATCGTCGGCTGGCTGCTCGCCACCACCGTCGTGGCCGGCGCCACCCGCATGCTGCAACGGGGCTGACCGCCCCGGCGGGCCGCCCTCGGGCGCAACCCCGACGCGCCGCGACCGCGCGGGGAACTACGCTGTCCGCCGTGACAGAACGGCTCCCGCTCTTCCCGCTGAACAACGTGCTCTACCCGGGCCTCGTGCTGCCCCTGAACGTCTTCGAGGAGCGTTACCGCCGTCTCGTCGCCGACCTGCTCCAACTACCGGCCGACACGCCGCGCCGCTTCGGCGTGCTCGCCATCAAGGACGGCCGCGAGGTCTCCCCGGTCCGCCCCGAGGAGGGCCCGGCCGGGCCGCTCGACGGCCTCGGCACCGCCACCGGGGACCCGCTGGAGGCGATGTTCCACATCGGCTGCGTCGCCGACGTCGCCTCCGTCCAGGAGCAGCCGGACGGCCGCTACGAGCTGCTGGTCACCGGCACCACCCGGTTCCGGCTCCGCTCGGCGGACGTCTCCGGCCCGTACCTGACCGGCGAGGCCGAACTCGTCGAGGAACAGCCCGGCGAAGGCTCCGGCGCCCTCGCCGCCGAGGTCGAGCGGGCCTTCCGGGTCTACCAGAAGCGCCTCGCCGGGGCCCGCGAGGCCAGCACGGTCGGGCGCCAGGAGCTCCCGGACGACCCGCAGGTGCTCTCCTACCTGGTCGCCGCCGCCTCGGTGTTCGAGACCCCGGTCAAGCAGCAGCTGCTGGCCTGCCCCGACACCGCCCAGCGGCTGCGCACCGAACTCGACCTGCTGCGCCGCGAGAGCTCCGTGCTCAGCTGGCTGCCGTCGCTGCCCGCCGTCGACCTCACCCGCCAGTCGTTCAGCCCCAACTGATCCGGGAAGCCCGCACGCCGACCCGGAAAACCCGCACGCTGACCCGGGAAGCCCGCACGCTGACCCGGAAAACCCGCACGGCGAAGAAGGAGCCCCACATGGCGAAGAAGCCGAAGAAGGGCGGGCAGGGTACCCCCGCCACCGTCGCCCTGGAGACCGCCGCCGTCCCGTTCACCGTGCACGCCTACGAGCACGATCCGGCCGCCGCCTCCTACGGCGGCGAGGCCGCCGAGGTCCTGGGCGTCGCCGCCGAGCGGGTCTTCAAGACCCTGGTCGCCGACGTGGACGGCGTGCTCACCGTCGGCGTGGTCCCGGTCGCCGGTCAGCTCGACCTCAAGGCCCTCGCCGCCGCCGTCGGCGGCAAGCGCGCCGCCATGGCCGATCCGGCCGCCGCCGAGCGCAGCAGCGGCTACGTCCTCGGCGGCATCTCCCCACTCGGCCAGCGCCGCCCGCTGCGGACCGTGGTCGACGCCAGCGCGCTCACCCACCCCACCGTCTACGTCTCCGGCGGGCGCCGCGGCCTGGAGGTCGAACTCGCCCCGGCCGACCTGGTCACCCTGACCGGCGCCCGCACCGCACCGATCGCCCGCTGACCCCGGCCGACGGGCCCACCCGCGGGTGGGCCCGGGCCTACGCGGTCAGCCCTGCCCGCGCTCCCCCGGCCGTGCAGCGTCCTCCGGCCGAACACCGTCGTCCGCCCGCACGGCGTCCTGCGGCCGCGCCGCGCCGTCCGCCCACACAGCGTCGTCCGCGGGGGCCTGCGGCGCAGCCGCCCCGTACGGCCCGGCCCAGTACGGCGGCGGGTCCTCCTCGCGCTTGCCGAACGCCGCCGACAGCGCCAGCAGCACCACCATCGCCGCCATCGGCCACACCAGCAGCGCCCCCAGCGCGCCGAGGTCGATGCTCGCGTCGAAGTGCCCGCCGTTGCCGACCCGCCGGGCTTCGGCGATCAGGTCGTTGCTGGGGCCGAGCCACCGGCCGAGCCGCCAGGCGCCGACCGAGCCGAGGAGTCCGCCGACCATCAGTCCGAGCGCGACCGCGATGCCGCCGCCGCGCTGCCGGGTGGCCAGGAAGGCCCCGAGCGCGGTCAGGAGGCCGGCGCCGAGCGCGATCAGGGCGAAGACCGCGTCGGCCCCCGCCCGCTGTTCGCCTTCGGGGTCGGCGTAGAGGATGCGGTCGCCGTCCACGACCAGCGGCACCTTGGGCGCGAGCCAGACCCACAGCCCTGCCATCACCAGTCCGACCGCGATGCAGGCCAGTACCGTGCCCGCGCCGAGCCGCAGCTCGGGCAGCAGCCGCTCCTTGAGCGTGGGGCCCGGCGACTGCGCGACCGCGAGGCCGGCCGGCGGCGGGGTCCCGGCGTCGGGGGCGGGCGGCGGCGCGTACGGATCGGGGGTGATGTCCGGCACCGCGTCCGCGGCGGCGCGGGTGGGGTCCGGAGGTGTGTTCGGTACGGTCACAGGCCCCATCGTTTCACGATCGCGGCCGGGACGAGCCGCCGCCCGTGCCTCCCGGAACCCGAACCCCGCACCTCGCGGAGCCGGACCCCGGGCGACCCCCGGGACGCCCCCTACCGGGAGACGGCCCGCCGGTAGGCCCAGGTGGCGATCGCCAGCGACACCACGCCGACGCCCGCGCAGACGGCGAGGTCGCCCGCGATCAGCGCCCAGTCCGGGTCGGGTTCGAACGTCCGGGCGAAGGCCTCGACGCCGTACGTGGAGGGCAGCAGGTCGCGCAGCCACAGGACGGGCTGCGGGAGGTGGTCGACGGGCAGCACGCCGAGCAGCAGCGCCGCCGACATGCCGAGCTGCCCGAGCATGGTGGCGATCTCCTGGCGGGGCGCGAGCAGCCCGCAGGCGGCCCCGAGCCCGGACAGGGCGGCTCCGGCGAGCGGGACGACGGCCAGCAGCACCCACAGCTGCCCGAGCGGCAGCCCGAACATCACGGCGCCGAAGGCCGCGGTGAGGACCGTCCCGGGCAGCGTGAACGAGGCGTAGGCGGCGGCCGCGCCGAGCACCACGGAGGCGGCGGGTACGGGCAGCGTCGCGTAGTGGTCGAGTCCGCCGGTGGCCCGCAGCTTCCCGAAGTACTGGGCGAGCAGGTTGAGGGCGACGAACGCCACCACCAGCACGCTGGACCCGGCGACCACGGACCGCGCGGCCGAGGTCTGCCCGGCGTCCACCACGCCCCGCATCATCACGAGGATGCCGACGGACTGGAAGGTGGCGACGAACAGCAGCGGGATCCGCGCCACCCGGGCCCGGGCGAGCTGGGCCCGGTAGACGGCGGCGAGGGCGGGCAGCAGCCGGGCCGCGGGGGCGAGCGGGGCGGGGGTGCCGCCGGTCGCGGGGGCGGTGGCCTGCGGCGGCACCGAGAGCAGCGTCACTTGGCCAGTCCTCCGTGGCGGCCCCCGAGCTTGAGGTAGGCGTCCTCAAGGCTTGGGGTGGCGAGGGTGAAGTCGTCGAGGGCGGCGAAGGCCGGGCCGGTGGTGACGGCGGCGACCAGTTCGCGGGCCTGTTCGGGGGTGGTGCGGACGGTCCAGCGGCGGCCGGTGCGTTCGGCCCGTTCGGCGAGTTCGGCGACGGCGGGGACGGTGAGCGGCGCCTCGTCCCGCCAGACCAGGTCGAGCCGGACGTCGCCGTCGACGAGGGCCTTGAGCCCGCCGGGGGTGTCGCAGGCGATGACCCGCCCGTCGTCGATGACGGCGACCCGGTCGAGCACGGTCTCGGCCTCGATGACGTTGTGGGTGACCAGCAGGACGGTGGCGCCGCGTTCGGTGCGGCGCCGGTCGACGGCGGTCCAGACGGCCCGCCGGGCGACGGGGTCCATGCCGGTGGTGGGTTCGTCGAGGACGAGCAGCGGCCGTTCCCCGACGAGGGCGGCGGCGACGCAGGCGAGTCGGCGCTGGCCGCCGGAGAGCTTGGCGAGCGGCCGCTGGGCGAGGGGTTCGAGCCCGAGTTCGGTGAGGACGTCGGCGGCTTCGGTACGGGCCTGGGCCCGGGTGAGGCCGCGCAGCCGTCCGGTGGTCTCGGCGGCGAGCGCGACGGTCAGTTCGTCGAGGGCGCTGGATTCCTGGCCGAGGTAGCCGAGCAGCCGGGCGGCCCGTTCGGGGTGGCGGACGATGTCGTGGCCGAGGAGTTCGACGGATCCGGAGTCCGGGCGCAGCAGGCCGGTGAGCTGGCGGACGAGGGTGGACTTGCCGGCCCCGTTGGGTCCGAGCAGCCCGAAGATCTCGCCCTGGTGGACGGTGAGGCTGATTCCGTCGTTGGCCCGGATCTCGCCGGCGCCGGCTCCGCGCCCGGTGCGGTAGGTCCTGACGAGGTCGCGCACGGCGACGCACGGCGGGGTGTTCTGGGGTACTCGCCCTGCCGACTCGGTCACGACCGAAGACTTTACGCGTTCGCCCGGGCGAACCGGACAAGGGGGCCTGATCACCGAAAACCGGCACGCGGCTCGCCGGGTCCAACCCGGGCCGTGCGCCCGTCAGTCGTCCACGACGACCATCGATCCGCCGGGCACCCGCACCGCCAGTTCCTTCCAGAATCCGGCCCGGATGGCGTAGCGGTCGTGTTCGTCGATCTGGTCGTCCTTGTGCGCGAGCAGTCCGAAGCGGGCGGCGTAGCGGAGGAGTTCGCCGTCGACCCGGTGCGGGATGCGGGGGTAGTCGGGCCAGAGCACGGTGAGCCGTTCGACGTCGCCCAGCCGTTCGCTCCAGCGGCGGGCGAAGACCTGGCCGACTTCGTGGGCGTCGCCGCCGATGGAGGTGATGTCCTCCTCGCGGTCGGCCCAGCGCTGTTCGGCGGTGGTGAGGTGGGCGAGGGTGGGGAGGCTGTCGCCGGCGGTGACGGCGGGTTCGGGGGCGGGGCGGTCGACCCATCCGCGGTCGGAGGACCAGCGCAGGACGGGGCCGGCCTGTCCGGGGGCGCCCGTCGTGCCGACGGCCTGCCCGTTGGTGCCGTGCCCGTTCGCCTGCCCGTTCGCCTGCCCGTTCAGGAACCCGTTGCCGCCGTGCCCGTTGCCGCCGTGCCCGTTGACGAGCCCGTTGCCGCCGTGGCCGTTCGCGAGTCCGGTGCCGCCGTGCCCGTTGACGGCCGGGGCGACGGCGGGGGTTCGCCCGGCGAGGTCCTTGGGGGTGGGGACGACCTTGAGCGCGGCGGCCGGCTGGGGCCGCCCGGCGCCTGGGACGGCCCCGACGGCGGAGGCCCCGAGGGCAGCGGGCACGGCGGCAGCGGGCACGGCGGCCGGGGCGACGGCGGCCGGCTGGACGACCGGGGGCGCCACGACCGGCGCCGCGGCGGGTGCCACCACGGGCGGGGCGCCGGGCGGGGCGGCGAGGATCTTGGCGATCTCCTGGCGGGCGCCGGGCGCCGGAAAGACGTTGGCGTTGTCCCGGAGGCTGAAGGAGCCCTCGATCCACTCGCGGTCGAGCACTCTTCGCTCGTCGGCCTCGCCGACCAAGTCCTCGGACTGGTTGAAGTCGCCGTCGGCGGCCTGGAGCGCCCACAGGTGGACGGCCACGCCGTGTTCCTTGGCGGTCATCATGCCGGGCAGCAGGTCGCCGTCGCCGGTGATCAGGACGACGTCGGCGCAGGCCCGGTTGCGGGCGAGTTCGGAGAGTTCGGCGTGCATGGCGGCGTCGACGCCCTTCTGCACCCAGCGCCCTTCGGCGCGGGTGAGGGCGCCGAGCCGCACGGTGACGCGGGGCAGGACGCGCAGTCGGCGGTGTTCGGGCATCGGGCGCCGGTCGGGGGCGGCATCGAACCAGTAGATGCGCAGCAGCGGAAGCCCGGTCTCGGCTTCGGCACGTTCGCGCAGCGCGGTGATCAGCGCGGTGTGGTCGACGGTGACTCTGGAACGGGATGGGTCACCGGCGAGCAGGCTGGCGGCGGCGCCCAGCAGGTATCCGGCATCCACCAGGACGACACAGCGGTCCATCGCGCACCTCTTTCCACTCGCCCTCGTGTGGGGGTCGGGCCGGGTGGGCGCGGATCCGCCCGTCGTCCGGACGTGGTGGGGTGAGGGGCCCCCGTGGCCGCCCGATCGTTGGGTCACCTTTTCCCCCTGGTTCGCGCGCCGAACCTCGACGGATGTCGCGGTACCGCAACGGCAAGCCCAACGGAACGCAAAGGCGGGCCCCGTTCAACGACGGGGCCCGCCCTTGGTCACGCCGGGGAGTGCGAGCGGGCGCCCCCCGCGAGGTGCGAGGCGCTCGCCGCGAGGTGCGGGGTGCGAGCGCCCGCGGCCCGGCGGGGCCGGGTGTCAGCCCTTGAGCTCGGCGGCGACCAGCTCGGCCAGCTGGACGGCGTTGAGCGCGGCGCCCTTGCGCAGGTTGTCGTTGGACACGAACAGCGACAGGCCGTGCTCGACGGTCTCGTCGGCCCGGATGCGGCCGACGTAGCTCGGGTCCCGGCCGGCGGCCTGGAGCGGGGTGGGGATGTCGGACAGCTCGACGCCGGGGGCGGCGGCGAGCAGTTCGGCGGCGCGCTCGGGGCTGATCGGGCGCTCGAAGCGGGCGTTGATCTGGAGCGAGTGGCCGGAGAAGACCGGGACGCGCACGCAGGTGCCGGCGACCTTGAGGTCCGGGATGCCGAGGATCTTGCGGCTCTCGTGGCGGAGCTTCTGCTCCTCGTCGGTCTCGTTGGAGCCGTCCTCAACGATGGAGCCGGCCAGCGGCACCACGTTGAAGGCGATCGGGCGCTGGTAGACCTTGGGCTCGGGGAACTCGACGGCGGAGCCGTCGTGGGCGAGCGCGGCGGCGCCGTCGACGACCTTGGCGGCCTGGTCCTGGAGTTCGGCCACGCCGGCCACGCCGCTGCCGGAGACGGCCTGGTAGGTGGAGACGACGAGCGCGGCGAGGCCGGCCTCCTCGTGCAGCGGGCGCAGCACGGGCATGGCGGCCATGGTGGTGCAGTTCGGGTTGGCGATGATGCCCTTGGGCCGGTCGGCGATGGCGCCGGGGTTGACCTCGGAGACGACCAGCGGGACGTCGGGGTCGCGGCGCCAGGCGGAGGAGTTGTCGATGACGACGGCGCCGGCCGCGGCGGCCTTGGGGGCGAGGGCCTTGGAGGTGGAGCCGCCGGCCGAGAAGATCACGATGTCCAGGCCGGTGTAGTCGGCCGTGGCCGCGTCCTCGACGGTGACCTCGGTGCCCTGCCAGGGCAGGGTGCGTCCGGCCGAGCGGGCCGAGGCGAACAGCCGCAGCTGCTCGACCGGGCCCAGTCCGCCTTCACGACCAGCGCGCTCCGCCAGGATCTCGCGGACCACTGCGCCGACCTGGCCGGTGGCCCCGACAATGCCGATCTTCATTCCGACTACTCCTCTGGATGGTGCTGTCTACAGCCGCACTCTGCCCATCATGCCTTGTCACGAGGGTGCGGCGGCCTGGTGTTCCACGGTGTGAGAGCGACTAGTGGTCCAGACCACTCACGAGCTTCAGCGCCGCCTCGACCTCCGCCCCGCCGGCCGGCAGCAGCGGCAGCCGGACGTCCGGGGTGGGGATCCGGCCCTGGGCGTGCAGCACGCCCTTGATCACCGTCGGGTTCGGCGCGGCGAAGGCGGCCAGCGCCAGCCCGGTGAGCCGGTGCCCGAGCGCCCGGGCCCGGGTGGCGTCCCCGGCCTGCCAGGCCTGCGTCAGCTCGACGAACCGGGCGGTGGCCAGATGGGCGGAGGCGAGGATGCCGCCGGCCGCGCCGAGCGCCAGCAGCGGGGACAGGAAGGCGTCCTCCCCGGTCAGCACCGCGAAGTCGGCGGGGGCGGCGGCGAGCAGTTCCACCGCCGTCTGGTCCACTCCCCCGGTCGCGTACTTGACGCCCACCACGCCGTCCAGCGCGGCGAGTTCGAGCAGCGCGGCGGCGGACAGCTGCTGCCCGGTGCGGTACGGGATGTGGTAGACGACCAGCGGCAGCGGGCTGCTCCCGGCGAGCGCCCGGAAGTGCGCGACCGTCCCGGCCTCGCCCGGCCGCAGGAACGCCGGGACGGTGACCAGCGCGGCCGCGGCCTGCGGCACCCGCTTGCCGAGCGCGGCCAGCGACTCGGCGGTGGAGCGGGTGTCGCCGCCGTGCGCGCCGACGGTCAGGAGGGCCCCGCGGGCGGCGCAGGCGGCCGCGGCGGTCTCGACCACGGCCCAGCGCTCGTCCTCGCTCAGCGCGGCGGGCTCGCCGGTGGTCCCGAGGGCGACCAGCCCGGCCGCACCGGCCTCCAGCAGCTCGGCGGCGAGCACGGCGAGGGCGTCCAGCGCGACCGTGCCGTCCGCGGCGAAGGGCGTGATCAGGGGGACGTGGATGCCGGTGAGTTCCATGGCCACGATCCTGCGGCCCGCCGATCACCCAGGTCCAGTTCACATTCGTGATGCTTCTCGTAAGCTGAGCCGATGCTCGACGTCCGACGCCTGCGCCTGCTGCGCGAACTCGCCCACCTCGGCACCATCGCCGCCGTCGCCGAGGCGCTCTCCTTCAGCCCTTCGGCGGTGTCCCAGCAGCTGTCCGTCCTGGAGAAGGAGGCGGGCGTCCCGCTGCTGGAGCGGACCGGGCGGCGGGTCGCGCTCACTCCGGCCGGGCGCAACCTCGTCCGGCACGCCGAGGCGGTGCTCGCCCTGCTGGAGCAGGCGGGCGCCGAACTCGCCCACGCCCGACGGGGGTTGGCCGGCCCGCTGCGGATCGGCACCTATCCGTCGGCGGCCCGCGCGATCATCCCGGCGGTGCTGGGCGAGCTGGCCGCCTGGCACCCGGGCCTGGAGCCGATGGTGACGGAGGTGGATCCGGCGGGCGTCGCGGCGGCGCTGCGCGCGGGCGAGCTGGACGTCGCGCTGGTCCACGAGTACGACCTCGTCCCGGCCGATCCGGAGCCGGGCCTGGCGGTGACCCGTCCGGTGTTCACCGAGCCGATGTACCTGGCGGCCCGCGCCCCGGGCACGGTCGCCGAGCAGCGCGGCGCGCCGTGGATCATGGCCCCGCCCGGCACGCTCTGCCACAGCATGGCTGTCCGGGCCTGCGAGGCCGCCGGGTTCGCGCCCCGGATCCGGCACCAGATCGACGACTTCGCGACCGTCCTGGCCCTGGTCGCGGCCGGCCAGGGCGTGGCCCTGGTCCCGCAGCTGGGCGCCGCGCAGCCCCCGCCCGGCGTGGTCCTCACCCGGCTGCCGATGTACCGCCGCACCCGGGCCGCCTTCCGCGCGGGCGCCGGTTCCCACCCGGCCATCTCGGCCTTCGTCTCCGCCCTGCACACGGCCGTCCCCCCGGGCCTGGGCGGGCACGGCTGATCCCCCGGAGCACGCCCCGGGGGATCAGCGCCGAATCCGGCTCAGCCCGCCAGACAGCTCGGCCCGAGCAGCTGCTTGAGGTCCCCGAATAGCGCCGGGTCCGACTTCACCCGGTGCCGGTCCAGCCGCAGCACGGTCGTCTTGTTCCGGCTCTCCAGCCGCACCCGGACCTCCGTGGTGCCCCGGTGGCTGCCCAGCACCTCGCCGAGCCGGGCGATCAGCGGCGGGGTGATCTTCACGCTCGGGATGTTGATGATGATCGGCGCCTCGGCGTGCGCGTTCGACAGGTCCGGGACGGTCAGCTCCATCCCCATCAGTCGCGGCACGTCCTCCCGCTTGTCCAGCTTGCCGCGCACGAACACCACGGCGTCCTCGACGAGTTGGGCCGAGACCAGCTGGTAGCTGGCGGGGAAGAACATGCAGTCGATCGAGCCCGCGAGGTCCTCGACGGTCGCGATCGCCCAGGCGTTGCCCTGCTTGGTCATCTTGCGTTGGAGGCCCGAGATGATGCCGCCGATGGTGACGATGGTGCCGTCGGGCCGTTCGGCGAGGTCGGCCACCGCACAGTCGGCCTTGTCGGCGAGCACGTGCTCGATGCCGTGCAGCGGGTGCGAGGAGACGTACAGGCCGAGCATCTCGCGCTCCTGGGTGAGCAGGAAGGACTTCTCCCACTCCTCCTCGGAGAAGACGACGTCGAGGCCGAAGCTGGGCTCGTCGGAGACGGCGTCCCCGCCGAACAGGTCGAACTGGCCCTCGGCCTCCTTGCGCTTGACCCCGACGACGTTGTCGATCATCGGCTCGAACTGCGCGCTGAGGCCCTTGCGGGTGTGCCCGAGCGAGTCGAAGGAGCCCGCCTTGATCAGCGATTCGACGGTCCGCTTGTTGCAGACCACCGACTCCACCTTGTCGAGGAAGTCCGGGAAGGAGCTGAACTTCCCCTTCGACTTGCGGGTGCGGATCATCGAGTCGACGACGGGGCCGCCGACGTTGCGGATCGCGGTGAGGCCGAACCGGACGAGCGTGTCACCGTGCGGGGTGAAGTCCGAGTCCGACTCGTTGACGTCCGGCGGCAGCACCTGGATGCCCATCTTGCGGCACTCGTTGAGGTAGATCGCCGACTTGTCCTTGTCGTCCTTGACGGACGTCAGCAGGCCGGACATGTACTCGGCCGGGAAGTTCGCCTTGAGATAGGCCGTCCAGTACGAGACCAGCCCGTACCCGGCGGTGTGCGCCTTGTTGAACGCGTAGCCGGAGAAGGGGACCAGGACGTCCCACACCGCCTGGATCGCCGCGTCCGAGTAGCCGTGGTCCCGGCAGCCCTTCTGGAAGGGCACGAACTCGGCCTCCAGGATCTCCTTCTTCTTCTTGCCCATGGCCCGGCGCAGCAGGTCTGCCTGGCCGAGCGAGTAGCCGGCGAGGATCTGGGCGGCCTTCTGCACCTGCTCCTGGTAGACGATCAGGCCGTACGTCGGCTTGAGGATCTCCTCCAGGGGCTTCTCCAGCTCCGGGTGGATCGGGGTGATCTCCTGCTGGCCGTTCTTGCGCAGCGCGTAGTTGGTGTGCGAGTTGACGCCCATCGGGCCCGGTCGGTACAGCGCGAGGACGGCGGAGATGTCTTCGAAGTTGTCGGGCTTCATCAGCCGCAGCAGCGAGCGCATGGGGCCGCCGTCGAGCTGGAAGACGCCGAGCGTGTCGCCGCGTGCCAGCAGTTCGTAGGTCGGCTTGTCGTCCAGGGGCAGATCAAGCAGGTTGATCTTGATGCCCTTGTTCTTCTCGATCGCCTTGACGGCGTCGTCCATGATCGTCAGGTTGCGCAGGCCGAGGAAGTCCATCTTGAGAAGGCCGAGGCCCTCGCAGGTGGGGTAGTCGAACTGCGTGATGGTGACGCCGTCGGTGTGCCGGGTCCAGACCGGGATGTGGTCGGTCAGCGGCTCGGCGGACATGATGACGCCGGCCGCGTGCACGCCGGGCTGGCGGATCAGGCCCTCGATGCCGCGCGCGGTGTCGATGACCTTCTTCACGTCCGGGTCGCTCTCGTACAGCCCCCGGATCTCACCGGCCTCGCTGTAGCGCGGGTGGCTGTTGTCCGTGATGCCGGACAGCGGGATGCCCTTGCCCATCACGTCCGGCGGCATCGCCTTGGTGATCCGGTCGCCCATCGCGTACGGGTAGCCGAGGACGCGCGAGGAGTCCTTGATCGCGGCCTTCGCCTTGATGGTGCCGTACGTGACGATCATGGCGACCTTGTCGGATCCCCACTTCTCGGTCACGTACCGGATCACGTCACCGCGCCGGCGCTCGTCGAAGTCGATGTCGACATCGGGCATGGAGATGCGCTCGGGGTTGAGGAAGCGCTCGAAGATCAGGCCGTGCGGAATGGGGTCGAGGTCGGTGATGCCCATCGCGTACGCGACCAGCGAGCCGGCCGCCGAACCACGGCCGGGGCCCACCGCGATGCCCTGCTCCTTGGCCCACATGATGAAGTCGGCGACCACGAGGAAGTACGCCGGGAACCCCATCTGGATGATGGTGTCCATCTCGTACTCGGCGAGCTTCTTGTGCTCCTCGTCGTACCCGCCCGGGAAGCGCCAGTCCATGCCCTTCCACACCTGGGACTTGAAGAAGTCCGCCTCGGACTCGAAGCCCTCCGGGATCGGGAAGCGCGGCATGAGGTTGCGGAACTTGAACATGCCCTCGGTGTCGACCCGGGAGGCGACGAGCAGCTGGCTGTTGCGGCAGCCCTCCTGCCAGGCGTCCGAGGAGTCCAGGGCGTACATCTCGGCGGCCGACTTGATGTAGTAGCCGGTGCCGTCGAAGCGGAAGCGGTCCGGGTCCGAGAGGTTCTTGCCGGTCTGCACGCAGAGCAGCAGGTCGTGCGCCCCGGCGTCGGCCTCGGTGGTGTAGTGCGAGTCGTTGGTGACGACCGGGGGGATGTTCAGCTTCTTGCTGATCTCCAGCAGCCCGTCGCGGACCCGCTTCTCGATGTCGAGGCCGTGGTCCATCAGCTCCAGGAAGTAGTTCTCCTTGCCGAAGATGTCCTGGTAGTCGGCGGCCGACTTCACCGCCTCGTCGAACTGGCCCAGGCGCAGCCGGGTCTGCACCTCGCCGGACGGGCAGCCGGTGGTGGCCATCAGGCCGCCGGACAGGTCGGAGATCAGCTCCTTGTCCATCCGGGGCCACTTCACCAGCCAGCCCTCGGCGTACGAGCGCGAGGTCAGCTTGAAGAGGTTGTGCAGGCCCTCCTTGTTACGGGCCCAGATGGTCTTGTGGGTGTACGCGCCGGAGGCGGAGACGTCGTCCCGCTTCTGGTGCGGCTGGCCCCACAGGATGCGCTTGGTGTTGGAGCGGGACTCCGGCGCGACGTACGCCTCGATGCCGATCACCGGGGTGATCCCGGCGGCGGTCGCCTGCTTGTGGAACTCGGCGGCGCCGTACATGTTCCCGTGGTCGGTCATCGCGACATGGGTCTGGCCCAGCCGCTCGACCTCCTTGAACATCTGCTTCAGCCGGGCGGCACCGTCCAGCATCGAATACTCGGTGTGGACGTGCAGATGCGCGAACGGCTGATCGCTCAAGGCGGGGCCTCCGGAGGCGAGTGCGGGTCTGGTGGGCCGGCGAACGCGCAGGTACGCGCAGGTCACGGAAGGTGCCTGGAAACGGATGTGGCCCGGACCACCTCGTGGGGTCCGGACCATCACTCACACGTTCACGCGTCTACTCTAGCTCCCCTTCGGAGCCGGCTCCCTCCGGCTCGGAGCCTCCCGAGCTCAGCCCGGCGAGTCGCGCCCCGGCGGCCTCGCGGACCTCCGCCTCCTCCATCGGATCGTCCCGCAGGTGGGCGAGGCGTTCCCGGACGTGGGGGCGGTCGGGGGCGTGCGCGACGGCCGGCAGGCGGGCGCCGGCCTCGCAGTCCCAGAGGCACTCGGTGTACACCTCGGCCAGCCCGACGGGGGCGACGGCGGCCAGTGCCTCCAGGTAGGCGGGGCGCTCGGAGGAGTGCGGCGTCCACAGCCAGAAGCGGCGCAGCAGCGACGCGGCCCCGGCGGCTTCGGGGCCGAACCGGGCCAGGCCCCGGGCGGTGTGCATCGGGCCACACCACTCCTGGGACGCCCACTGCCGCTCCAGCTCTCCCGTCAGCATGTTCAGACCGGGATCGCTCTCGCCGCCGTGCTCCGACAGCAGGGCGCGCGGGCTCGCACTGTCCTGCTCGGGGACGGGGTCCATCGAGCCGCGGGGGCCACGCCGCTGGCGTACGTCCTGCCCAGCCACCCGGTGCTCGCCCTCTCGGACGTGGGTACGGAGTGCTTCCCGGGCCTCGGCGGAGTCGGCGAGTGCGAGCAGCTCCAGGACTCCGGTGGCCCGCAGGCAGGTGTCCTCGTCCCCGGTCAGCAGGTCGACGATCGGTCCGACCGGCAGTTCCAGGTCCCGGACGAGCCGCGCCAGGTAGAGGTGCCGGTCGTCCACCTGTCGGTTCCAGCGCCAGTCCCAGCGGATGCACCCGTAGACCAGGTCGGCGGCTGCCGCCGGGTCCTCCGCCGCCATCTGCGCGCCCAGGCCCCGGCCGCGCTGCAACAGCCCGGGCAGGGTGCCTGCCGGGGCGTACTCGTATCTCCGCTGTGCCACGTGCCCAATCGTCCCTTAGCCCCCGACGGCTGGGCGGCGGGGGCTGGGGGTGGGGCTGGGGGTTAGGTGTCCTCGTCGGGCGGGGTCACCTTGAGAGCCGTGATGACACCGAGGACGACCGTGGCGATCGCCAGAGCGAGGAGGACCGCGAAAGCGGTGGCGATCAGGAAACGCACGAGTCGTCGCCTCGCTCGGCGGCGAGGAGGAGGGAGAGGAGGTTGAGGAGGGTGGAGGCGGGGGCGGCGTTGAAGCGGACGAGGATGCGGCCGTCGATGGTCTTGTCGGTGGTCGCGGAGGGCCAGATCAGGCCGAACCTCCGGCCACGCTCCTGGACTTCGGCGAGGAGCGTGTGGATGTGGTCGTCGGTGTAGTGCCGGATCCGGGGGTCGGTCGGCAGCATGGGGCGACGACGCGGGAGCGGGAAGGACATCAGGCGGCGTCCAGCTCGAACCAGACCATTTTGCCGCGTTCCTGGGGGTCCACGCCCCAGCGGTGGGTGAGGCCTTCGATGAGCTGGAGGCCCCGGCCGGACTGCGCGAGGGGCGCCGGCGCTTGCTTCTTGGGGAGGTCCGGGCTCTCGTCACTGACGGACACCCGGAGGGTGGGGCCGACGGCGAGGATGAGGACGAGCGGCGCGGGGGTGCCGCCGTGCCGCCAGGCGTTCACGAGCAGTTCCACGAGCGCGAGTTCGGCATCGTCGGTGACCGAGGGCAGGTACCCGCAACGACCCATCGCGTCCCGGAGGGACTGGCGGGCGATGGCGAGGGAGGGCGTGTTGAGGTGGCGCATGGGGAGTTCTCCCGAGGCGTGATGGTGAGGGAAGAACCGGCGGGCATGCCGCCGAAAGCCCAACGAGAGGGCTTTATTGACGATCCGTCGGATCGCCATGACACCGAACATAGCGCAGATGAGTATCCAAATTTCTACGCTCTCGGGAAGTTCCCCCTATGGTGGTAACTGGTGGACCGGCGCTCGACGAGCGCGGCAGACTTGGCCACACTGCACGCCAGGAAGGAAGCCATGCCGCCACGCTCGAACCCAACGCTCCGTCAACGCCGACTCGGAAGCGAGCTGCGGAGAATGCGCGAGCAAGCCGGGTTTGGCGGCTCACAACTCGGCCGCGTCGTCGGTATGAGCCCCGCCCAAGTGACGCAGATGGAGTCAGGCCGGATCGGCATCAGCGTCGAACGTCTTCACACCATCGCCGCCGCATGTAACTGCGCAAACCGGCCCCTGGTCGATGCGCTCGCCGCCATAATCGCGGAGAGGGGAAAGGGCTGGTGGGAGGAGTACGGCGAGGTCCTCACGTCGGACTTCCTTGAGGTAGCCGAGATCGAGGGGTACGCCGAGAAGCTCTCCATGTGCACGACCACCTACATCCCGGGGCTACTCCAGACCGCCACCTACGCCTCCGCTGTGTTCAAGCGGATCTATCCACCACTGCCTCGCAAGGATGTCGACATCCGAACAGCGTTCCGCGTCCAGAGGCAGCAGGTCGTCCGATCCGGCCGAACGCCGTTCCGAGCGTTCATCCACGAGGCTGCACTGCGGATGCAGTTCGGCGGGCCGAAGGTTCTTGTGGACCAGCTTGAAGCTCTGCTCGAAGACTCCCAGCAGCCCGGAATCTCCGTTCGCGTAGTTCCCTTCGCGGTCGACACCTTTCCCGGGGCCGGTGAGAACCTCACATTCGCAGAAGGGTCGGTCCCCGAGCTCGACACCATTCAGCTGGACGTCTCCCAAGGAGCCCTGTTCTTCGACTCTCCTGCGGACCTTGCCCGCTACCGGGCGATCTTCGCCCGCCTGGCCTCCACAGCTCTCCCCGAAGATGGGTCTCGAAGCTTCATCCGATCCATCAAGAAGGAACTGGAACAAACTTATGCCTGAGTCGACATGGCAAAAATCCAGCTTCAGCGCCTCAAGCAATGAGTGCGTCGAAGTCCGAACGGTCGACGGGCTGGTCGAACTCCGCGAGTCCGACCAGGGCCACCTCACCATCCCCACCACCCCCACCAACTTCGCCGCCTTCCTCCAGGCCGCCAAAGCCGGCGAGTTCGACCACCACGCCTAGTACTGCAACCGCATCTGCGTGACGGATGTGGTGTTGGGCTCGTTGGTATCTCTGTGTGCTGATGAGCTGATGGTCGAGCAGGTCGAGTCGCCCCTCGGGTAGGACGATTTGCAACTCGGGGCTCGGCGCCCCGCAGTGCGGCGGGACGCCGAGCGGGTCCTATCGAATCTCCCTACCCAGAGCTGGAGTCGGTGGCCTATTCGCGGCCGCTTCGAGACGGCCTCGGGGTGCCGACAGTGGCACCGCCATCGCCGGCTCCGAGCGACGGGTCGCCGCAGCTGACCGTGATGGACTGCACCGATCTCCAAATCGCCAGGCAACTGCGCATCAACGCAAGTAGGGTGGAGCAGCGCCTGACACGCGTGTACCGGAACTCGACGTCAAACGCCGAAGAGACCTTCCCATGGGCCTGCGCAACGACGGAACCACGACCGGGCGGACAGGCCCCGGAGGCCTCTGACACGGAGCACTCCCAGCCGTCCTCGCCCCCACGGAACCGACTGCCCCTGCCTAAGGATTCATGTGCCGCACACCTCGGACGACCGACCGACCACCCTTGCAGTCGGCACCTACACCATCGACGCCGGACGCAGCACGATCGCCTTCACCACGCGCCACTTCTTCGGCCTGGGCGCCGTGCGCGGAACGTTCGGCCTTACCTCGGGGCAGGTGCACGTCGCCGCCGAGCCCACGCAGTCGTCGGCCACGGCTGTCATCGATGCCGACAGCTTCTCGACCGACAGCGGTACCCGCGACAGGGTCGTGCGCTCACCCAAGTACCTGGGCACAGCCGCACACCCCCACATAGCCTTCGCCTCGAACGCCGTCCAGTCCACGGACACCGGGTACGTCCTGCGCGGAGAGCTGACCGTCAAAGCCACCACGCGGCCCATCGAACTTACCGTCGAGCAGCCGGAATTCACAGCCGATGGAATCCGGTTCCGCGCCACCACCAGAATCGACAGGTACGCATTCGGTATCACCGTCGACAAAGGCATGACCGCCCGTCACCTCACCCTTTCCCTCGACATTCTCGCCGTACCCGCCGTAGGCGGCATCCCCGGCGACTAGTACTGCAACCGCATCTGGGGGTTGTGGCCTCGGCGTTTGCCGTGGGAGCGGCGGGCTCGGGCCTGGCTGCGTCGGCGGAAGCGTGACCAGCGCAGATGGTGCTCGTTGGTGTGGTGGCGGGGTGTGACGATGAGGTGGCCTGCCGAAACGGTGCGCGAAGCGGGCATGGAAGCCCACTATCACCTCGGACCACGACTCGACCTGCTCAACCGTCAGCTCGTCAGCACACAGTCATACCAACGACGCCGAACGCCAGCGGTAACGACAGATGCGGTTGCAGTACTAGACACACCACGGCGCAGGAAGTCTGCCAGCCCGACTTCCTGCGCCAAACAACCAACGGGGCCCCAAATGACCAACACCAACTGGCAGAAGTCCACCTACAGCGGCGCGACCAACGAGTGCGTGGAGATCCGCACCGCCGACGGCCTCGTCGAACTCCGCGAGTCCGACCAAGGCCACCTCACCCTCCACCCCACCCCCGCCCACTTCGCCGCCTTCCTCCAGGCCGCCAAGGCCGGCGAGTTCGACCATCACGCCTAGTGCAGCGCCGCGTTGATCCTTCGGGGGTTCATGCGGCTTTGAGTGGGCTGCCGTCGTAGGTCCAGCGGCAGGGCTTGGCGTCGTGTTCGTCGTAGGCCAAGACGAAGGTGACGCTCGACGATGCCGGCGAAGGGAACCCCGCGCCGCACGACATAATCCCGGCGGATTACTCCGGTACCTCGCGGGGGCTACGAACGACACCAGAATGTCTACATCCATGGGCTGATTCGATACGGAGCTGCGGAACCTAGCGTCGATCCCATGAAACGCAATCGCCGTATCAGCGCTGTCGCGGTGTTGGCGCTCGCCGCCCTCGTCACCGGAACCGGCGCCGGGTTCGCCGCCACGACCACACCGTCGGCCACACCGGTGGCCACGCACGCGTTAGACACCGCACCGGCCACGGCCACCGCGCCCACGCGGTCCTTCCAAGGCACGCTCCCCGCGCCGACCGGCCCCTACGCCGCCGGCGAGGACGTCATCCACCTCACCGACGCGAGCCGTCCCGACCCGTGGGTGCCGTCATCCGGCCCCCGCCAACTGACCGTCACGATGGTCTACCCGGCCGTCCCCGGGACCGGGACTCCGGCCCCTTACATGACCCTCGCCGAGGCAGCCGGAGTCATCCAGCAGCGGAAGTTGCCGGCGAGCTACGGCGTCACCGCACAGAACCTTTCCGGCGTCACCACTCACGCCTTCGACGGCGCGCGGCCGCAGCGCGGCAAGCATCCGCTGGTGGTCCTCTCACCCGCGTACGAGGACCCGCGCATGACGCTCACCTCGCTCGCGACCGACCTGGCCAGTCACGGCTACGTCGTCGCGCTCGTCGGCCACACCTACGAGGACAGCGGCGAGACGCTGGCGAACGGCCAGACGCCGCCGTGCGCGATCTGCGATGACCCGACGCGGCTCGACTTCGACTCCGTCGCCGCCAGCCGCGCGCTGGACGTGTCCTTCGTGATCGACCGGTTGACGCACGGCAATACCGCGTGGCGCCTGGCACACCTCATCGACAAGCACGAGATCGGCATGGCCGGGCACTCCCTCGGCGGAGCGGCGGCCGCCGCCACGATGATCGCCGACCCGCGAGTACGGGCCGGAGTGAACATGGACGGCGCCTTCCACCCGGCCCCGATGCCCGGCCAGATCAACCGGCCGCTCCTCATGCTGGGTGCGGCCGACAACCACCCGGTCGGCGGCCACGACACCTCGTGGGGGCAGACCTGGGCCGCCCTCGGCGGCTACAAGAAGTGGCTGACGGTCGCCGGAGCCGACCACTTCAGCTTCGCCGACCTGGACCTGCTCCTGGAGCAGGCCGGGTTCCCGACGCCGCCCCTCTCCCCGGAACGCGGGGTGGCGATCACCCGCGAGTACGTGGCAGCGTTCTTCGACCAGACGCTGAAGGGGATCGACAGTCCGCTGCTGGACGGCCCCTCGCCGAACAATCCGGAAGTGCTCTTCCAGTCCTAGTGCAGCGCCGCGTTGATCCTTCGGGGGTTCATGCGGCTTTGAGTGGGCTGCCGTCGTAGGTCCGGCAGTAGGGCTTGGCGTCGTGTTCGTCGCAGGACAGGACGAAGGTGTCGATGGCCGCGGCCAGTTCGTCGCGGGAGGCGAACTGGCCGCGGCGTCGTAAACGTCGGGTCAGGGTGGAGAAGAACAGCTCGACTTGGTCGAGCCGGCCGGCCTGTTCGGGCGTGTGGTGGATGTTGAAGCGGGGACGGGACCTGTGCTCTCCGGCTGGGGCGGCTGGTGCTGCCGCGAGACTCCGCCGAACCGGCCCATGGGACTGGCCCGTTACTCGCGCGGTGACGCCTGCTGGCTGTCGTAGTGCTCCTGGGCGGCGAGCAGCTCGCCTCCGTGCCGGCCGAACCACTGGATCAGTTCGGTCAGCGGCCCGGCCAGGCTGACACCGAGTTCCGTCAGGCTGTAGGTGACCTGGGGCGGGTTGGTGGGCGCGACCTGGCGGTCGACGAGCCCGGCCCGGGCCAGTGCCTTGAGGTTCTGCGACAGCATCTTCTGGCTGATGCCACCGACTCGTTGGTGCAGCTGCGCGAAGCGGTGCGGGCCGGCGATGAGGGCCGAGATGATCAGTATCGCCCAGCGACTTGTCGTCTGGTCCATGATCGGCCTGAGCACGCACTTGTTGTCGAAGGTGTCGTGGGCCAGGAGCCGGGCGGCTGTCGCGACCTGCTGAGTTTCCATCACAGCAGGAGCTTACAAAAAAGTAGGTACTTCCCAGCAGTAACTGGCTTTCCTACGGTGACCTCGTAAGCACCAACGTTCGAGGAGCCACTGTGAGCAGCAGCAACGCGCGTACGGCGATCGTCACGGGCGCATCGAAGGGCCTGGGCGCGGGGATCGCCAAGGCGCTGGCCGGGACCGGCGCAGCCGTCGTGGTGAACTACCGGGAGGATGCGAAGGGCGCCGAGCGGGTCGTCGCGGGCATCACCGCCGAGGGCGGCCGGGCGATCGCGGTCCGGGCCGACGTGGCCCGCAGCGACGAAGTGCGCCATCTGTTCGATCGGGCGCGCGAGGAGTACGGACCGGTCGACGTGCTCGTGAACAACGCGGCCGTCGCCGCCTTCGCGCCGCTGTCGGGCATCACCGAAGAGGAGTTCCAGCGCGAGATGACCACGAACGTCCTGGGCACGATCCTCACTACGCAGGCCCTGGCCGCGCAGGACGACATCGGCGCCGCTTCGATCATCAACGTCTCGACGGCCGGCACACTCACCCACCCGCCGTACGCCTCGCTCTATGTCGCGTCCAAGAGCGCTGTCAACGCGTTCACCATCGTTGCGGCCAAGGAGCTGGGCCCGCGCGGCATCCGGGTCAACGCGATCATGCCCGGGCCGTCGGACACCGAGGGCACCAGGGCCATGGGATTCCCCGGCTCGGCCCAGGAAGCACAGGCGATCGCCGGCACCCCGCTGGGCCGAACGGGCACCCCGGACGACTACGGCCCGCTGGTGGCTTTCCTGGCTTCCGACGACGCGCGCTGGATCACCGGGGATGTCATCCTCGCTTCCGGCGGCATGCGCTGACGTCCCGTCCGTTCGGCTCCGGGCTCCGTCGGCCAGCACTTTCGAAACACGCCCTGGACACACCACGGCGCAGGAAGTCGGCCAGCCCGACTTCCTGCGCCAAACAACGGGACCCCAGCTGACCGACACCAGCTGGCAAGAGTCCAGCTACCGCGCCCCTGGCCCATTCGAGGCCGGAAGATAGCCAACAAACCGGGGCCGCCCGGCACCGAAGTGCGCCGGGCGGCCTCGGCGCCGGGACGTCAGCGGCCTCAGCGGCCCCAGCGGCCTCAGCGGCAGAGGGCGGCTTCCACCAGGCCCTCGACGTGCTTCATGGCCGCCGGGTCGGCCGGCCGGTTCGTCACGGCGATGTTCGCCGCAGCGCTGCCGTCCTCCGTGACGCCGCCCCGGGTCTCGTAGCCCGGGAAACTGCCGCCGTGGCCCCAGTAGAGCCCGCCGCCGCAGGGCAGGGGCTTGCTCACGAGGCCGAGCCCGTAAGCGGCGCCGGGGCCGAGGTAGTCGGCGGGGACGGTCTTCTTCATCTCGGCGAGCTGGGCGGGCCGGAGCAGGTCGCCGTGGAGCAGTTCGGAGAAGAACCGGTTGAGGTCGGAGTTGGTGGAGATCATCTGACCAGCTGCCCAGCCGAAGGACGGGTCCGTCTCCGTGACGTCGCCCAGCGGCGCGTCCGGGGTGTCCCGGTAGTAGCCCTTGGGGTGCGGCTCGCGGATGGTCACGTCGCCGGGGGCGGGGAAGTAGGTGTGGCGCAGGCCGATGCGCTTGACGATGCGGCGGTCGATCTCCGCCGCGAGCGGGCGGCCGGTGACCCGTTGGACGATCAGTCCGGCCACGATGTAGTTCGTGTTGCTGTACTTGGACCGGTCGCCCGGGGCGAAGTCGGCCTTGAACTTCAGTGCGGTGTCGAGGAGGTCGCGCGGCTCGTAGTAGCGGGGCGGGACATCGCCCTTGAGGTAGTCCGGGAGCCCGCTGGTGTGCTGGAGGAGCTGACGGACGGTGATCTTTCGCCCGTCGATGCCGTCCCCGCGGAGGAGGCCCGGCAGGTAGGTCTCGACGGGCCCGTCGAGGTCGATCTTCCCCTCTCCGACCAGTTGCAGCACGACCGTCGCCGTGAACGTCTTGGTGTTGCTGCCCATCCGCACCTGGCCGTCGACCGGGACCTTCGCCTTGGTGGCCAGGTCACCCACCCCGGCGGTGTAGTTGCGGGCGCGGCCGTGCCCCTTCTCGACGCTCGCCAGCGCGCCGGGAATGCCGTCGTCCCGCACCAGCGCGTCGAGGCCCTGCTGGACGATGTCCGGCTTCGGCGCCGCGAACGCCGCGGTCGGGGCCAGCACCCCCGTCGCCAGGGCACCGACGGCCATGGCGGCCACCAGGACCTTCCGGTGCCGGGACGGATGGACGGTCTGCCGCGCCTGCTTGCGCATGTGTCAACTCCGGTTGTTCGTCGAGGGAAACGGCGGATCGCGCCGTTACCCCCACCCTCTCCGGAACAAACCACCTGCGACGATGCTGCTACCCACCCGGTCTTGGGTGGGGTTATCCCCCTATGTCCGCAGGAGTACGGGTTCACGGCAGCACGGCCACCGCCTCCACTTCCACCAACTGGTCGTTGAGGCTTCCTTGTCAGCGGACCTGGTCGCTCTTCGGCCCGATGCCTTCGACCCTGGCCGGAGTTCCGTCCGGGGCGAACGCGTGGTGGAAGGTGAAGGCGTGCGGCGCGGAGCCGTGGTCGTGGAGGTGTTCCAGCCTCGAAACCCCGTCCTGCCAGACGGGTATCACGCCGTCGGAGACCCACCAGAACACGTAAGCCGGGCGTCCTGTCCTCTCGAACCAGTCGTAACGCCTGTTCAGCGCCTCACGGTGCAGACCGGTGTAGATGGCGTCGAGGGCGGAGCGCAGGTCGGTCCAGAGGGAGAGGGTCGCGGCCAGGGCAGTGGTTTCCGCCGTGCAGCCCTTGCCGTACCAGGCCGGTACGGCGAACTCCCCCCATGCGCCCCAGTCCAAGTCGAAGTGCGTGCCCCGGCCGCCGTCTGCCGCTTCGGCATGGGCGAGGTACCCGGGGTGCTCGCTGATCTTCCGGTAGACGGCCTCGCCGGTGTCGTGGAGTTCGCGCGTGAGAGGTGAGGGATCGGCGAGAGGTGACTTCAGGACGCCGAACGTGTACAGCGCAAGATGAGGCATGCGTCTCTCCCTGGTTGGGGGTGCCTGGTGCGGGCCCGGTCGCGGGCGGCTCAGCTCGAAGGAACTCCCGTACGACCGTGGGCGATCGCCGAGGACCAGGTGAAGATAGCCGCCTCCGCGACCCCTGTCGAAGTTGCGTTTTCCCCGCCAAAATGGCCTCTCGCGCCGGCCGTTGCGGGCGCCCCGAACAGCCGGCGGATCGCGAGACGCCTCACCGCGCGTCGAGGAACGAGCTGTCTGCGAACAGGTGCTGGTCTCGGGAGTACAGGAACAGCTCCGCGTCGGCGGAACCGGAGACGAGCGCGCGGGCGGCATCGAGGTCCAGCTCCAACAGGGTCGGCGGATCGTAGGCCGTGACGGCGCCGGAGGCGATCACGGTGAGGCCGTCGGGATCGGTGGCCAGCCAGCGGAGCACCACCGCGCCGCCCTCCGCCGGATCCAACCGGCCGGCGGCAGCCAGCCAGCGCCGCAGCAGTGCCGGGCGCGACAGGTGCCGCCACACCGCGGCCACCGGCTGCGGGTAGTGACGGTAGAAGCACACAGCCTGGTGACCTGCGTCGATGGCGACGATCCTGCCGTCGGGCCTGGGGACGCTCGGGGTGCCGGTCACGCTCCGATCACCGCCTGCCGCCACCGTTGCGGCACCCCGGACTGCGTCGTCGGAGGAGGCTGGACCCACCACGCGGGAGCCCGCCGCGCGGCTCACGAACGGCGAGTCCGTGAGCCGCGCGCGGGTACCGCCCCGCACCGAGCCGTCGGCCTACGCCCCGGACACCGCGCGCGACAGGCGCGGCGGCGCCTCGACGGCGCTGGCGGCGCCGAGTTCGCGCACCGCCTCCCGCCGCGTCGCCGCGACCGGAGCCGCGAGCTGAGCCAGGGTCGCCGCCGGAGCGTGGACCGTCAGCTCGAAGTCGCGGCGGGCCTTGGCGTCCGGGGCGAGCGGCAGGCGGATGCGGCCGTCCGCGACCATCCGGCGGACCCGGCTGCGGCTGAGGCCGAGGCCGGACATGAGCAGGCGTTCGACCCGGACCGGGACCGGCAGCTCGAAGCTCACCAGCACTGTCAGCGGGGTCGGATCGTCGATCGCGTGGAGCGGCGTGCGTGCCTCCAGCTCCCAGGTGCCGCTCCAGTCCAGGCTGTAGTCGTTCTTGGCGGCGAGCGACGCACTCATCGTCAGTTCCCGCACCACGGCGAGGTCGTTGTTCTCGTACGCCTCCCTGCGGGCGGGTTCCAGCGACGACGTGTGGACGCGCTCGTGGACGGGCACCTTCGAGGTCCGGTCGCAGCCCGCGCAGCTGAGCAGCAGCCAGACGTCGAGGAGCTTGCCGTTGGCGTTTACACGGATCTTGCCCGAGGGCCGGTGCCGCGTGCTGGAGCAGTCCGGGCAACTGCGGACGACGGTGGGCAGCGCGGACTGGCGCACGGCCCAACGGGCCTTGCGTTCGGTATGCATGGTGGTCTGTTTCCTGGTTCAGCAGGAACGCGCGCAGGCCGGATCGGCTGGATCGGCCGGGGTTCCTGGGATCTGATGAGTGCTCACGAGGGCGCGTGTCATCGCCTCGGGGCGGGTGGCCGCATGGCGGGCGTCCCGAGGTCGATCGCGCAACAGGTCGTGCCTCTCCGTGGCAACTCGCGACAGCGCGTCTCATCGCCTCGGGACATGGCCGCATGGCCACATGGCCGAGCGCCGAGGGCGGTCGATCGCGTGAGCGCGCGTGTCATCGCCTCAACGCGCGGCCGGTGGCCCGGCGCAGAGGTCGATCGCGTAGGGGTGAGTTGCTACGTGGCAGTCGTCAGCACAGGTACATGCCGCACATCGTGATCTGGGGCGGCGCTCCCCCGCAACCGGTTTTTTCGGACCAACGCCGTCAGACCGGCGTAGTGCTCTGGTGATGCGCACGGCGGTCGTCACCCGCCAGGTCGGAGCGCCGGCCTTGACCAGCCGGTCGCCGCCCCGGGCGGTGACAACCGCCGTGACCAGGCGAGGCAGGTGACAACAATCTCGACCACTTGGTGACAGCTAGCGCGACCACGGCGAGGCGAACGCGCAGGTCGTAGATCGCCCTCGACCGTCGCCGGACCAGATGAACTGAGACAACACCTTGCATCCCAGCTTCCGGGACCAGCTCGCTTGAGATTTTCGGCACCTCAGCGCCTCAACCGATCTGGTCGCCACAGGTCAAAGTCCTTCCCGCAGACCAGATCATTTGGGACGGGGCATCCGCCGACTAGCGCTGACAGTCACATGTGCCCGTTCCTGTGGCCCGCGCACCGCTAACGTCGAGCCCATGATCGTATGGCTCAACGGCACCCACGGCGCAGGCAAGACGACGACCAGTGCACTCGTGCAGCAACTGATCCCCGACTCCCGGGTGTTCGACGCCGAGAAGGTCGGCGAGACACTCATGGACATCACGCCGGGCCTGCCCGGGACGGACAACTTCCAGCACTGGCCGCCGTGGCGGCCACTCGTAGTCGAGACCGCCCGCCACGTGCTCGACTACACCGGCGGGACTCTGGTGATGCCGATGACCGTCCTGGTCGAGCAGTACTGGCGTGAGATCAGCACGGGCCTCGCCCAACACGCCATTCCGGTACGGCACTTCGTACTCCACGCCGACCAGGAGACCCTCCGCGGCCGCATCGCGGGGGACACTGTGGTCGGCCCCAACTCCCGGTTCCGCCTCAACCACCTTGAGCCCTACGCCGAAGCGGCCCGTACCTGGTTGCACGCCGAGGCCGAGGTCGTCGACACCACGCACCTCACGCCCGCCCAGGCCGCCCTGCAGATCGCAGAGGCCGTCAGGAGTTGAGGTCCGCCCGCCACACGCGACAACAACGAGCTCCGGTGTCGATCGAGTAGCGCGAACAGCCTCCACCAGGGACCGGCTCAGCCCGCCCAACGCCCCACTGCGCAGGAAGTCGGCCGGCCCGACTTCCTGCGCAGCCCCGGCGCAGGATCAGACGCTGCCCGCCTTTTCCTCGACCAGGACGGCGCCGGATGCCGGTTCGGGCTTGCGCAGCGGGAGCTTGGACCAGCGGAACGGAGCCAGCAGCAGGCCGAGGTAGGAGTCCGGCAGGCGGACCTGGTCGGCCAGGCCGATGTCCTCGGGCGGCATCCGGTCACCGGGCAGGTAGAAGGTCCCGAACAGCAGATCCCACAGGACGACCTTGCCGCCGAAGTTCTTGTTGGCTTCGCGCAGGTCCCTTGAGTGGTGCCAACGGTGCCCTTCCGGTCCGGGCACCAGGTAGTTCAGCGGGCCCAGCCGGACGTCCATGTTGGAGTGCATGGTGACGCCGTGGCAGTTGTAGAAGGTGAGAAGGATGATCAGGCCGGAGATGCTGTGCAGCGTCCACCCGGTCAGGGCCAGCGGGAAGACGATCGCCACGTCGTCGAGGAAGAAGTCAATGGGGTGGAACCGGGCGGAGTTGAGCCAGTAGAGCCGCTCCGAGCTGTGGTGCACCGCGTGGAAGCGCCAGAAGACCCGCGAACCGTGAATCCAGCGATGCATCCAGTAGTAGAAGAACTCTCCCACCAGGAGCGCCAGTGCGGCCTGGGCGACGGGAGGCCAACTCGTCGGCCACAACGTGCTGTCCAGCTCTTCGGACAGCAGGACGGATCCGGCGAACAGGACCGAGAGGAACAGCGGCTCGATCAGCCGGGCGACCACCAGCAGGGCCACCAGACTGGAGGTGGCGTCCGACACGACGTCCTTGCGCGAGCGGTTCCAGCCCTCGTAGAACGGCTGGACCCGCTCCAGGACGGCCACGTACACCGAGGCGAAGAGGGTGACCATCGGCACGATGGCCCACTGCGGGAACGAGGTGTCGACCAGGGTGATGGACGCCCCGAGTGTCAGCACCATGAGGATCGGATAGCTGAGATAGCGGATGGTGAAACGCAGGGTTCTGCGCGCGGCGCCAAGTTCTCTTGCGGTTGCTAAGTTCATTCCTGATCTCCCCCTGGACTTCTTCGGAATTCTTCTGCACCCCTCCGCGCGGGACGGGCAGGTATTTATTGGCTTCCGGCCATCTGCTGCCATATCCGAACCGGCCCCAGCGGCGCGAATCCGTTTTCCTCGGCGGCCGCCAGCTCCGCGTCCCGCTCATATCCGACCAGGTCGACTCCCGGCGCCTCTTCGTGAGCACAGGAGACGAGACCGGCCCATGTCCGGGCGGATTCCCCCGGGGGGCCGAAGACGTTCGTCACCCCCGCCACACCATGGCTCAGGTGAAGCACGGCTCCCGCCACCAGGCTGTCGCCCGAGAATCCCCCGAGGAAGATCACGTCGTCATCGAGCAGAAGGGTTTCTGGGAACGTGTTCACCGATGTGTCGCCGCCCGCCCATGCCCGCTCCCACGTGCGCAACTCATCGGCACCGGTGATACGCCGCCACCGCTGGTCGGCGCCGCCCCGTGACGCCACCGGCACCGAGGCCGCGACCGCAGCCGGCCGATGGATCCACTCCGCCTCGATGAGAATTCGATAGTTCCCCGGGAGGAGATCGGCGTTGGCGAAACTGTCCTTGACGAAAAGCGGCCCCAGCGGTGCCTCCCGCAGGACGTCGAGAACCTCCGAGCCGGACATCGACGGGCTCAGAATCACCAGATTCGGGTAGTACGTGAGGCTCTTCTTCAGATTCACCCACGCGACGTCGGAGAGTTCTCCGGAGAACCCGTGCGCCCGACACATCGCCTCGCACCAGGACGAGTTGTTCCGGGCCGCGGCGAGCAGCATCGGCGCCACCTGGGAGTCGGCAGCCGCAGCCCGGTCATTGCCGAACCGTCTCACCGCGAAGGCCCCAACCGGGAGAACCGATCGACACCAGCGGACCCACAGCCTCGCAACGTCCACCAACTCCCTTTCATCAAGGCCGAATCCGCGCCCGGCCGGCTTCCGCACCGCCGACCCTTCGAAAGGGATGGGTCCTGTCCGGGAAATCCCCGGACTGCACTCCGGCCGCCCGAGCAAACGCCCCGACCGGCACACCCGAACACGACGGGCTACTGGACCGCCACTGACGCCTCGGGCCGAACGCCTTCAACGACCTTCTCGCGCATCAGCGTTGCGCAGTGCTCCGCTATGATCACCCCTGCTCATGACCACGTCAAGATCCTTTCCGGGGTCACTCCTACGGCACCCGCACACGCCCGCCGGCGTCGACGCGTCCGTGGACCGGAAGCGCGGTCGGGCCGACAATTACCGCGCACACTCGCGGTTTCGTGCACCACAATGCCCGCATGGAAACGGACACCGTGGCGGAGCTGGTCACGCGGGCACTGTCGGCAATGCGCGCCATCATCGCCTCGGACGACCCGGACGACCACGACGGCTGGGACGAGTACGCACCGCTGCTGTGGCGCGCGTCCGCCGACGAGGCGGCGCTGCCGCTCGGCCTGGAGCTCATCGGCTCCGCCGATCCGATCGAGCGCGCGACAGGCTGCGACCTGCTGCGCGACACCAACTACCACCACGAGGCAGTCCGCACCGAAACGGCCACCGCACTCGTCGCCCTCGCCCAGCGGGAAACCGACGAGCACGTGCTGCGCTCCCTGGCACGCGCGATCGAGCAGACGCACGACCCGCGCGCCGTCCCCGTCCTCGTCACCCTCGCCGGGCACCCTGACGCCGAGGTCCGCGAGCAGGTGGCCCGCTCGTTCGCCGAGGTCCTCACCGGCCTGCCGGACGGGCCGGACATCCACACCCTCATCGGGCTGACCCAGGACCAGAACCCGCACGTCCGCGACTGGGCGACGTTCACCCTCGGCGTCCAATCCGGGGCGGACAGCCCCGCGATCCGGGCCGCGCTCTGGGAGCGGACGGCCGACGAGCACGACGAGACCCGCATGGAAGCACTCCACGGACTGGCCAGTCGGCACGACCCCCGCGTCGTCCCGCTCCTCGCCGAACTGGTCGGCAACCCCGAGGGCGCACACGCCCTCACCTTCAGCGCGGAGCCGATCACGGGCGCCCCCCAACTCCTGCCGCCCCTCCCGGAGTACGAGCCCGGCGACGACTGGACCACCGACGCCGTGAACGCCTGCAACCCGGTGCGGCGGGCCCGCCTGGACGCCTTCGCCTGGGAACTGGTCTGCACGCTCCACCGGCTCCGCCCCGACCTGGACGCCGCCGTCTCGATGGAACGCTGCGGCTGGGGCCGTTTCCTCGGCATCCACGCCGCCTCGGAGGCAACGGGCTACGACATCGAGGCGCTGCTCACCCGCGCGGACGGCGACCCCATACGCGCTGCCGAACTGGTCTCAACCGACCTGCCGAGAACCCAGCCCGCCTGATCTAGCCCGACTGATCTAGCCCTTGGTGCCCCTGCCGCGCAGGAGGTCCGCGATGCGCGCGTCGACCTGCTCGCGGTCGTAGCCGCGCCGCACGATCTCGAACGCCGGCGGGGGCGGCGGTGAACCGGCTTCGGACAGGGCGCTGAGGTAGCGGTCGACTTGCTGGCGCTCGTAGCCACGCCGTACCAGGTCAAAGCCACGGAACTCTGGCGTTGTTGACACTTCGCGTGTCCTCCCACCTTCTGTGTCCACGTTGATCGCCATGGCACTGGCGATGGAAACGCCGGTGCGGCCACCGGTGCCCACCGGCGTGGCCGCAGCTCACACCCTAGACCCCACCCACCGACGGACGGCGGGCAGTCTCCGGGCCGTCGAAACCCGTCAGCCCAAGGCCGTCTGAACCCGTCAGCCCCCGCCCGTCAGCCCCGCCCCCTCCGGTCGAGTCGCAGCGGCAGCACCCCGCGGACGCGCCAGCCGCGGGCGTGCGGGCCGGCGGACAGGTCCCCGCCGAGGGCGCCGATCCGCTCGGACAAGCCGGCCAGGCCGGTGCCCCCACCGCCGGGGCGGCGGGCCGGCAGACCGCCTGGGCCACCGAGGCCGCCCTGCCGCCCGCTGTCGGTGACGGTGACCCGCAGGGCGGGGCCCGGGACGCCAACCACCTCCACCTCCAGCCGGCCCGCGCTCGGGGCGTGCCGACGGACGTTGGTCAGCGCCTCCAGGACGACGCGGTAGGCCGCGTCCTGGATCGCGTGCGGGGCGGTCCCCGCCAGGCCCGGCTCCAGTTCGAGGGAGCCGCCGGTCGTGCCGGACGCCAGGAAGCGGTCGACCATCTCCGGGAGGTCGGCGAGGCCGTGGACCTTGGTCGGCGGCGGTTCGGCGAGCGCGGGCGCCTCCGGGTCGCGCAGGGTCTGCAGGGTGTGGTCCATCGAGTCCAGCGCCCGCAGACCGGCCGCCTCCAGGCGGGACAGGAGCTCGCTGTTCTCCTCTTCGTCATAGGCGCTGACCTGGGCGGCCTGGACCTCCAGCAGGATCCCGGTCAACTCGTGGGCGACGAAGTCGTGGAGATCCCTGCCCACGTCGAGCCGCTGCTCCCGGCGGGCCCGCTGGACGGCGCGGGCCCGCTGGTTGTCCTGGCCCCGCAGGTAGAGCCCGACGCCGACGGCGCAGGCCACCGGGAACATCGCCATGGCGACGGCGACCACCGACGGTTCGAGGACCGCCTGCGGCAGCAGGCGCGTGAAGCGCAGCGGGAGCGCCATCAGCGCGAGCGCCAACGCCGAACCGACCAGGGCGGCTTGGCGGACCGGCGCCCGCCGGATCACCCTCCCGGCCAGCACCAGCATGGCCACGAACTCGACCGGGAGCCACGACAGTACCAATCCCTGCGGTCCGGGATGGACGGCGTCCGTGACGAGCGAGAGCCCCGCGACCAGGCCGGCCGCCAGGACGGGGGCGACCGGGCCCAGCGGCCGGCGCAGGATCGCGGTCGCCATCGCCGCGGCGGCGACGACGGCCCCGGTCCACGCACTCGGTGGGGCGATCGCCGCCGGGGCCGCGACCACTGCCGTCGCCGCCGCACACACCGCGCGGCGGCGACGCGTGTCAGGCACCAGTTCGGTCTGCACGGGCCGAGCCTACGCACGGCGGAGGAGCGGTACACCCCCCAGCACATGACGGATCGTCAGGCATCTGCCGTTCGGCAAACCGGCACTGGTCGACCGACTCCCCGAAGAGCCGTACGGGGCCGCTGACTTGACCTTCCCAGAGCTGTCCCTTGACCTTTCGAAGGCCGGCCACCGGCATTGAATTCGGTCCGCGGAGTCCACTCATCCGGGACGGCACATAAAAAGGCGTCAAGACCTCCCGGCTCGCCATATGGATTCCGTATGGAGTCGCGAGACGGAGGATTCCGGAACCTACGATCCATCCTTGCCGACCAGAAAGATGAATCCGATATGAAACCCCTGTCCCGCCTCAAACGCGCCCTGGCCTGCGGGATCGCCGCAGTCGCCATGGTCTCCGGCCTGACCGCACAGGCCCAGGCCGCGCCGGAGCCGCCCCTCCACGCGGACAAGACCTGTGGAACCCCGGCCTCGCCGGGCGGCGGCAACTGCATGACCGCGCTGATCAGCTCCGCCTTCGACACGATCAGGCTCATGCGCAACGCCGCCAACCTCAACAAGCTGGACAACGCGGAGTTCACCCAGAGCACCGCGTCGAAGTTGAGCGCGAAGTTTCCCGGGTTCAACGTCATGGTGTTCAAGACCGTGGGCACCGACCTGTACGACACCGAGTGGTTCAAGAACGAGTACAAGTCCGACATGAAGGGGGTGTTGATCGACACCACCTACAAGCTCAACCATTTCATGGACAAGGAGAAGAAGGAGCCCTCCGGCTACGACATATTCCGGATCTGGGTTTTCCAGGGGGACTCGACCCTCCGCAACCGCGGCGACGGCGGGTACATGAACTGGGCGTTCATCGGCAATGACGGCGACACCGTCAAGAAGGAGCCGTGGACCTGCCGGGCGGGCACCGCGCGGCCGTACAAGTGCGACGGCGACGTGCGCAGCATCCACTTCCCCGCGCGGTCCGGCTACGGCACCAGGACCGGCAGCCTGACCCCCGACTCCAGCCCCGGCTACCACGCCTGCCTGGACGTCAACGGCAACGGCAACGCGAACGGCACCCCCGTGCAGATGTGGGAGTGCAACGGCAGCGACGCCCAGAAGTGGACGTACAACGGGTACAAGCTCCAGGCGGCCAACGGCAAGTGCCTCGACCTGGAGGCCAACAAGGCCGCGAACGGGACCAAGCTCCAGGTCTGGGACTGCCTGGAGATCCCCGGTCAGCGCTGGAACATGTCGGCCAGCGGCGGTTTCCGGCACATGACGGACATGGACGACCGGTCCAAGGACGTCTGCATCGACGACTTCAACGGCCGGACCTCCAACGGCAGCACCGTGGCGGCCTGGGCCTGCGGCTCCGAGGACCGGCGTGACGCGCCCAACCAGAACTGGGCCTGGGACGGCACCCCGCCGACCACCAACCCGCCCACGCCCGGCGGAGGCGGCGGCAACAACGGCGCCGACGTGTACCTGAAGCTCGACAACGGTCTGGGCGCCGTCCCGGTCAGCGGCTCCGCCGGCGCGTCGGTCGTCCCCGGCCTCCGGGGTGGCAACGAGTCCAAGTGGAAGCTCACCTCGGTCGGCGGCGGTCGCTACCGGATCACCAGCTCGTACGGGCTGGAACTCACCGAGAACGGCAACTACATGGCTGAACTCCAGCCGTGGAGCAACTCCTCCCAGCAGAAGTGGGAGCTCGTCGGAGTCGGCAACGGCAAGTACCAGATCCGGATCTCCGACGACGACTGCCTCGCGCACGACGCCGACTTCAAGCAGCTCGGCGTGTGGACGTGCAAGTCGGGCTGGCAGCAGGCGTGGGTGCTGGAGTCCACCTCCGGCGGCGTGATCACCCCGACCGACCCGACCACCCCGACGAAGCCGGACCCGAAGCCCAAGCCGGACCCCAAGCCGAAGCCGGACACCAAGCCGACCGTCCCGACCGAGCGGCCGCTGTTCCTGAAGCTCTCCAACGGCCTGGGCGCGTCGGCCCCCACCGAGACCTCGACCTGGGGTGCGCCGATCGTGGGCGGGATCCTGGGGTACAAGGGGTCCACCTGGACGATCAAGCCGCTGGGCGGGGACCGCTACCGGATCGTCAACGACCTCGGGTACAACCTCACCGAGAACCCCGACACCTACGTCGCCGAGCAGCAGGCGTGGGGCGGCACCTCCAACCAGAAGTGGCAGTTCGTCGGCCTCGGCAACGGCAAGTACCGGGTCCAGATCGACGACGACAACTGCCTCACCCACGACTCCGACTTCAAGCAGCTCGGGGTGTGGAGCTGCGAGGGCGGCTGGAAGCAGGAGTGGACCTTCCAGCTCCTCTGACCCCGGCCGCACCAGGCCGCAGTCACGACGAAGGACGAAGGGCGCCAGCCGCGTACGGTTGGCGCCCTTCGGTCGTTCTTCTCAGCCGACGTCCCGCCCGGAGGCGGAGTGGTAGCGCAGGCCGTCCATCAGGAGGTCGAGGAGGCGTTCCATCCGGGCGTGGTGCTCGGGGGTCGTCGCGGCCATGGACAGGCCGCTGAGGCTGAACAGCACGTCCTCCGGTTCGACGTCGGCGCGCAGCACGCCCGACTCGGCCCCGGCCCGCAGGAGTCGGGTGATCGCGGCGGTCAGCATCGCGCGGCTGTGCGAGAAGGGGTCGCCGCCGGAGGCTATGAGCGCGCGCAGCGCGTCGGACATCCCGCGCTTGGTCGTCATGTAGCGGACGAAGCCGTCCATCCAGGCGCGCAGCGCGGCGTCGGGCCCCCTACTGGCCAGGAGCTCCGCGGCGGAGTCGCACAGCTTGGCGAGTTCGCTGCGGTAGGCCGCGTCGACGAGTTCCTCGCGGGTGGCGAAGTGCCGGTAGAGGGTGCCGATGCCCACGCCGGCCTCCTTGGCGATCGCTCCGAGCGTCGCGTCCGGTCCGTCCTGGGCGAAGGCCCGTGCGGCCACTTCGATCAGTCGGTCGCGGTTGCGGCGCGCGTCGGCGCGCAGCGGCCGGGGGTCGGCGGTGGTCACGGCTGGTCCTCCTCGGGTTGCAAGCGGAGGATCCTCCGCTTAACCTGGAGACATGCGGAGGGCCCTCCGGTTTCCACTCTACCGGCCGCACCCTCCCGCGCACCCCCAGCTCCGGTCACCCAACCAGACGGGAAATGATCATGAACGCCAGCGCCCCGCGCCTCACCTCCCCCTTCGGCGCCGAGTCCACCGCCGCCGAGGTCATCTCCGGCGTCGACCTGACCGGCCGCCGCGCCGTCGTCACCGGCGGCGCCTCCGGCATCGGCGTCGAGACCGCACGCGCCCTCGCCTCGGCCGGCGCGCAGGTCACCCTCGCGGTCCGCAACCTCGACGCCGGCGCCCGCACCGCCGAGGACATCACCGCGACCACCGGCAACAAGGACCTCCGGGTCGCCCCGCTGGACCTGGCCGACCAGGCCTCCGTCGCCGCGTTCGTCGCCGCCTGGGACGGGCCCCTGCACATCCTGGTCAACAACGCCGGCGTGATGGCCTCGCCCGAGGTCCGCACGCCGGAGGGCTGGGAGCTCCAGTTCGCCACCAACCACCTCGGGCACTTCGCGCTGGCCACCGGCCTGCACGCGGCCCTGGTCCGGGACGGCGGCGCCCGCGTCGTGGCCGTCAGCTCCAGCGCCCACCACCGCTCCCCCGTCGTCTTCGAGGACATCCACTTCCGCGAGCGCGCCTACGAGCCCTGGTCCGCCTACGGCCAGTCCAAGACCGCCAACGTCCTGTTCGCGGTCGAGGCCGCCAAGCGCTGGGCGGCGGACGGTATCACCGTCAACGCCCTGATGCCCGGCGGCATCCGCACCGCCCTCCAGCGCCACGTCTCCGAGGAGGAGCTCGACCGGCTGCGCGCCCAGGCCGCCAACGGCGCGGAACTGCTGTGGAAGACCACCGAGCAGGGCGCGGCGACGTCCGTCCTGCTCGCGGCCTCGCCGCTGCTGGCGGGCGTCAGCGGCCGCTACTTCGAGGACTGCAACGAAGCCGTCCGCGGCGAACTCAGTGCCCGCACCGGCGTCGCCGAGTACGCCCTCGACCCCGAGGCGGCCGCCCTGCTCTGGCAGGTCTCGCGCGACACCCTGGGCAGCCGCGACTGACAGCCCCCAGCAGAACGCCCCGCTCCCCCAACTCGCAGAGGGGGAGCGGAGCGCGGGGCGGGCCAGTTACCTGCGCGGCCCCACCAGGGCGTAGACCCCGGCGCCGGTCACCAGCAGGCCCACCGCCGTCCAGGTGGACGCCTCCGTGCCAGGGGGGTAGGACATCCAACCGAACGCCTTCCCCACGGTGTTGGGCGGCAGCGGCGGGGAGAGGACGGCGAACGCGAGCCAGGCGGTCGGCAGGGTCCAGGCGAGGTGCGCCCCGCACACCACCGCCCCGAACGCGGCCAGGCCGGCCAGGCCCGCGGTGTCCCGGACGACGACCTCGGTGGGGGCGAACCTCGGCCCCACCGCCTGGACCGCCAGCAGCGCCGCACCCGCGACCACGCCGATCAGCAGCGCGTGCGCCGCCCGGCGGGGCGCCCACCGGATCGCGGCCGTCCTGTCCAGTGCGGCGTCCTGCCCGCCGAGCCCGACGGAGCCGGCCGCCACGCCCGCGGCGAGCACGAAGTACACGATCGGGTTGATCGCGTCCGCGTCCATCGCCCCCGTGCCGCCGCCCCGGTTGAAGGCCCACACCACCAGCGCGGTGAGCGCGACCGCGGCGGCCGACGTGGACACCTGCCGTGAACGCGCGTACAGCATCAGCCACCTCATCGCGACGCTCCCCCGGCCAGCTTCGGAACCTGCTTGTACCCCTCGCAGGAGAGCGCGGCGGCGTGCAGCTCGACGATCCGCGAGCGCTGCTCGGCCGGCGGCAGCGCCATCAGCTTCTGCCACGCGAGGTCGGCCTCCGCCCAGGTTTCGAGCGCGTACCGGCTGGTGCCCTTCTCCTGCAGCGGTTGGAGCTGGGAGTCGTGGAGGGCCCAGCTCACGGCGATGCTCTGGGCGGGGATGTCGTGGCTCCCCCCGCCCTCCTTGTCGTTGTCCGGGTAGCAGCTCGGCGCCAGGCCCCTGGCGATCAGCGCGCGGGTCAGCTTGTCACCCTTCGCGTCGGCGAGCATCCGGTCGTTGAAGTCGACCAGCAGCACGTCTGCGGAGAGTTCGCGTGGCGCGGCGAGCTCGTGCAGCGCGGTGTCCTCCCGCACCGAGGTCGGCGCCTTGTCGCCCAAGGCGTCGTGCAGCACGGGCATCGCGTCCTTGCTGCGCTGCGCGAGCTCGGCCAGGCGTGAACGGCTCGCCTGCGTCACGCACACCGGCCCGTCGCACACCAACGCCGCGGCGGCCTTGTCGACGACGTAGGTGTCGCGCGCGGCGGCCGGGAGCACCAGCAGGGCCAGGCCCAGGCCGGCCAGGACGGGAGTCACCGCGAGCAGCCGGGCCCGGCGGGTCACGGCCGCCAGCAGCGCGAAGCCGGTGGCGAGCAGGCCGAGCAGCCAGAGCGTCTGGCCGAGGTGGACGGAGCCGGACAGGGTCAGCAGCATCTGCCGCGGCTCCACGGTCGCCGGGGACAGCTGGGCGAACCGGTTCGACACCCTGCCCGTCGGCACCGCCGCTTCGTTGTTCATGCGCAGGAACAGGCCCGTCCCCACGAAGACGATCACCACCAGGGCCGGCGGCGTGAGGGTGGAGGGCAGCGCCCGCGCGACGCCCATGCCGAACACGGCGCCCGCGACCAGGGACAGTGCCGCCACCAGCGAGATCGGCAGCCAGCCGAGGGATGCGTAGCTGGTCGGACCGGCCGCCACCTGGACTCCGCCCACCAGAACCAGCAGACCGAAGCCCACCGCCAGCGCGAGCCCGATCGCACCGGCCGGCAGCGCCGCACGGCGCCAGGCCGGCAGCGGCGTGGTCGTCAGCAGCTCGGTCATCCGCGAGCGGGATTCGCGCAGCCCGTACACCGCCCCGATGCCGATCACGAACGGCCACCAGAAGGCCAGCAGGGACCGGGTCCACATGGCCATGGTGGTCCACTGGGCCGTCCACCCCGCGGTGCCGTGCCACCAGAGCGCGTCGAACGGGAAGAAGACCGCCAGGCTGCCGGCCAGCACGACGATGCCGGCCCACGGGGCGGCGGAGCGCCTCAGCTCCGTCCGCAGCACACGTCCGTTCACCAGGCGCTCCCCTGCTGGCCGGAGTTGCTGAGCAGCGCCGAGTAGCCGCGCTCCAGGGGGCTGTCGCCCGGGTGGTCGGTACTGCCCGCCGCGCCCAGTTCGTCCGGCGTGCCCTGGAAGACGAGGCGGCCGTCGGCGAACAGCACCACGTCGGAGCAGGCGGCCGCGACGTCCTCGACCAGGTGGGTGGAGACGACCACGCAGGTGTCGCGGCCCAGGTCCTGCAGCAGTTCGCGGAAGCGCAGCCGCTGTGCCGGGTCCAGGCCGGCCGTCGGCTCGTCCAGCAGCAGCACCGCGGGGGAGTTGACGATGGCCTGGGCGATGCCGGCCCGCCGCACCATGCCGCCGGACAGGGTCTTCATCCGGTGGTCGGCGCGGTCCGCCAGGCCCACCCGTTCCACGGCCCGCTGGACGGCCCCGGGGATGTCCGCCTTCGGCACCTCCTTCAGCCAGGCCATGTACTCGACGAACTCGCGCACCGTGAAGCGCTTGTAGTAGCCGAAGTCCTGCGGCAGGTAGCCGATCTGGCGGCGCAGGGCCCGGTGGTCGACCACCCGGCCCCCCAGGGAGGTGCCGAGCATCTCCAGTTCGCCCTCGGTGGGGCGCAGCACGGTGGCCAGCGTCCGGATCAGGGTGGTCTTGCCCGCTCCGTTGGGCCCGAGGAGCCCGTGGGCGCCGATGCCCAGGGAGAGGTCGAGCCCGTCGACGGCCATCTTGCTCCGTCCGACGCGTACCCTCAGGCCGCTGGCCCGGATCTCCCAGGCGTAGGTCTTCGGCGCGGTGTCGGCCGCGCTCGCCGTATACGTCATGCGATGGTCCCTTTCCAGGGTGGACATGGGTTTCACAGCGTTGAGTACGCGTCCCTGCGGGCGATCACGGCGCAGACGCCGAGCGCGAGGAGCAGCCCCCACACGGGCAACTGGTCGCGGTGCAGGGCGAGTTCGAGGACAGCGGGGATGCGGCCGGTGACGAACGTGGGCACCACGACGGCAGCGCCCCACACGGTCACCAGCCCCACGGCGGCGCGGGTCACGCCGATCACGGTGCCCAGCGCCAGGGCGGTGGAGGTGAAGGCCAGGGAGGGCAGCAGCCACTGCGCGGCCGTCGTGTTCCCGGTCAGCCATCCCCCCAGCAGGAGCCCGGGCACGACCACCACGAGGACCGCGGTGGTGCGCCTGAGCAGCAGGGCCAGGCCGGCCCGGGCGGTCGAGGCGGTCAGTTCGTGCGCCGGGTCCAGGCCGCGCGACCACGATGCGGCGACACCGCACAGCGGCAGCACGGGCGCGATCAGCGCCACCATCGAGGAGCCGCCGAAGACCTTCGCCGGCGCGGCCACGTCCAGCAGCAGCGCCATCAGGGTGACGACGGCGGTCATCGCCAGCCACGGGGTCATGGCCGGTGTCAGCCAGGCCGACACCCAGGTCGGGCGGTGCCGCCTCCGAGGCGCCCCGACGGCCGCGCCCAACTGCGCGTCCAGACCGGCCCGGACGGTGTCGACGAGCGCGGCGACGCCGGGCGCCTCGGTGGCCACGGAGGCCGCCAGCAGGCTCCGGCACGGCGCGCACGTCTCCAGGTGGGCCTCCAGTGCCCACACCGTGTCCGCGGCCATCGCCGTGTCACCACGCGCGTAGTCGTCGATCAGCCGCCTCGACGCGTGTTCCGCGTTCATGCCAGCGCCTCCCGCATCGCGATCCGGGCCCGGCGGGCACGGGTCTTGACCGTGCCTTCGGGCAGTCTGAGCAGGACGGCGGTCTCCCGGACGGAGAGCCCGTCGAGCACCGTCGCCTGCAGTACGTCTCGGAGTTCCGGCGCCAGCCGCCGCAGGGCGTCGCCCACGTCGCCGCCGACGGTCCCGGCGAGCGCCTCCTCCTCCGCCGCGGGCACCACGGCCCGCTCGGCGGCGGCGACCGGCGGTTCGGCGTGGTGGGCACGGCGCCGGAAGGCGTCGACGAGGCGGCGCGCCGCGATCGTCCACAGCCATCCGACGGCCGTCCCGCCGACGGCGCTCCCGGCGAACGCACCGGCCGCGCGCCACACCGCCAGATAGGTCTCCTGCATGACCTCGGCGACGATCTGCTCGTCCGCGCAGCGGCGGCGCAACCGCACCGCCAGCCATGGCGACGTGCGCCGGTACAGCTCGTCGAACGCCGCGCGGTCACTTCTGGCGATCAGCCGGACGAGGCGTTCCTCGTCCAGCTCGTCCAGTGCTCTCCTGCGTGATCTCACACCAGCCAGACGCCGGCGACCGCGCGCAGGTTCTGCGTTCGACATGACCTGCGTCACATGAAAGCAGCACAGGAAGTCGGCCTACCCGACTTCCTGCGCTGCGGCGACCTCGACGCCCGGATCAGGCACCTGCGGTGGCGAGCACCCCGCCGCCCTACCGGTCCTCGGCCGTCCGCGCCAGCAGCGCGATCTCGGCCGCCACCGCCTCCGGCTCGGCCGCGACGGCGATGTCGAACACCGGCAGCATGTCCCGAACCGGCCTGGCCGACACGAGGACCACCCGGTACCGGCCCGCTCGCACTCCCCGATCGCCACCGGCGCTCCGGCCTCCCGAAAACCGCTTGCCGGGCGGACGACGGCCCCCGTACCGTCGCCCGGCGTGACCCCGACCCTGCGCACCGAGCGCCTGCTGCTCGACCCGTACGTCCTCGCGGACGAAGAGGACTTCGTGACGCTGTTCCAGGACCGGGAGGTGTCCCGGTGGATGGGCGACGGCCCGCAGTCCGAGGCCGAGGACCGGGCCCTGTTCGGCCGCATCTTCACCCAGGTGTACGCCTCGAACCGGTTCGACGTCTGGGCCGTCCGGCAGGGCGGCCGCCTCGTCGGGCACGCCGAGATCAAGCCCACCACCGTGGTCGAGGGCTTCGAGATCGTCTACGCGCTGGCCCCGGAGGCGTGGGGCCGCGGCCTGGGCACCGAACTGGCGGCCGCGATCGTCGACTACGGCTTCACCGCCCTGGGGCTGGCCGAGGTGCACGCGACGGTCGCCGACGCCAACCTCGCTTCGCTGGCATTGCTGGGCAGGATCGGCTTCCGGCACGTCCGCGACATCACGGAGGACGACGGCAGCACGACCCGCCTGCTCACTCGGGGCCGCGCCGATGCCGCCGGAGCCGCCTCGCCGTAGCCGTCCCGCCGGAACAGAAAGACCGGAACGAACGCTCCCCCGATCGGGGGAGGCCCCCCATGAGCTGCGCCGCAATACTGGTGATCATGATCAGGGGAATCCGGCCGCTGCTGCGCGGCTCCACGTACTCGGGTGTGCTGTTCGCCTTCCTCGGCGCGCTGGCGAGCCTGCCGCTACTGCCGTTCGCGATGCTGCCGATGATGGCCTGGCCGTCCGGCCCCTACCTCACGCGGGCGGTGCTCACCCTGCTGTTCTGGGCGGCGCTGCTCGCCGTGGTCGGGCTGGCCCGCACCACCCGGCGGGTGCTGATCGGCGGCGTCCGCCGGCTGCTGAGGGTGTCGCTGCCGGATCCGGTGTCCGGCGCCCGGGCGGCGGACGCCCCCGGCACCGACCGTTGGCGCACCCCGCTGTGGCTGGTGCTGCACGTGGCGCTGGGCTGGGTGGGAGGCCTGGCCAGCCTCGTGCTGCTCGGCGCAGCCGTGGCCCTGCCGGGCGGCTGGGTCTCCGGTGATGCCCGGCTGAGCTGGCCCGGCCGGTCGGTGCAGCTGACGGGCGCCTGGAGCTGGGTGGTGGCGGCGGCCTGCCTGCTGCTGGCGCCGGTGGTGTGCGCGGCGGTGGCGGGCGCGCTGCGCGGGCTGGCCCCGAAGCTGCTGGGTCCGTCGGCGGCCGAGCGGCTGGCGCTGGCGGCGGAGCGGGAGCGCCGGCTGGCCGAACGCAACCGGCTGGCCCACGAGTTGCACGACTCGATCGGGCACACCCTGACGGCGGCCACGATCCAGGCGGCGGTGGCGGGCGAGGTGCTCTCCGCCGACCCGGTGGCGGCGCGGGCCGCCATGCGCAGCATCGAGGAGTCGACCCGGGCCGCCCTGGAGGACCTGGACTACGTGCTGGGCGCGCTGCGCGAGGAGGAGTCGGGGGCGGCCCCGGCCCGGACCTTGGCCGACCTGCCCGAGCTGCTGGACCGGCTGCGGCACGCCGGCGCGGTGGTGGAGCCGGAGCTGTCCGGCGAGCTGGCGCAGGTGCAGGGGACGCTCTCCCGGGCGGCGTACCGGATCCTCCAGGAGGGGCTGACGAACGCGCTGCGGCACGGAGCGGGCGGCCCGATCGAGGTCCGGGTGGCGGCCGGGCCGGACACCCTGGAGCTCAGCGTGGCCAACCGGACCGGGGCGGGCCCGCGCCAGGGCGCCTTCCCGACCTCCGGCCACGGCCTGCCGGGCCTGGCCGAGCGGGTCCGGCTGCTGCACGGCGAGATCGAGGCCGGGCCGGACGGGCCCCAGGCCTGGCGGCTGGCCGTCCGGCTGCCCGTACGGTTGTCGGCATGACCGGCCCAGATCCCACCGACGCCGCGCCCGACGCCCCGGGCGACGCCACCGGCACCCCCGTCACCCTCCTGATCGCGGACGACGACGAGGTGACCCGCAGCGGCCTGCGCACCCTGCTCGCGGCGCAGCCGGGGATCACGGTGGTCGGGGAGGCGGCCGACGGCGTCGACGCGGTCGAGCAGGCGCAGCGGCTGCGGCCGGACGTGGTCCTGATGGACGTACGGATGCCGCGCCGCAACGGGATCGAGGCCACCCGGCAGTTGCTGGCCGAGTCGGCCGCGCCGCCGAAGGTCGTGGTGATCACCACCTTCGAGAACGACGGCTACGTCACCGCCGCGCTCAGCGCGGGGGCGAGCGGGTTCGTGCTGAAGCGGCTTCCGGTGCGGCAGATCGCGGAGGCGGTGCGGGTGGCGGCGGCCGGGGAGGCGATCCTCTTCCCGGCGGCGCTGCGCCGGATGGTCTCCGCCCGCCCGCTGGACTCCGCCGAGGCGTTGCCCCGGGCGGCGTTGACGGTGCGGGAGGAGGAGGTGCTGCGGTCGATGGCCACGGGCCAGTCCAACCCGGAGATCGCGGAGTCGCTCAGGGTGAGCCTGGAGACGGTGAAGACGCACGTCGGGAACGTGCTGACCAAGCTCGGCGCGCAGAACCGGACCCACGCCGTGGTGATCGCGTACGAGTCCGGCCTGGTGGTGCCGGGGCTCGCCGGCTGACCCGGCCCGCCCCGGCACCCGCCCTCGGTCAGGAATCCAGCTCGCCGAGGAAGTCCAGCGCGATGGCCCAGGCCCGCTCCGCCGCCTCGGCGTCGTAGTCGGCCAGCTCGGTGTCGGTGAACAGGTGCCCGGCGCCCCGGTAGCGGTGCACCTCGACGTCGGCCCCGGCCCGCCGCATCCCCAGGTACCAGGCGTTCAGCCAGTCCTCGGTCTCGAACGGGTCCGGCTCGGCGACGTGCAGCTGCACCGGGATCTCGGTGGCCGCGTCCTCGCGCAGGTCGGAGGTGCCGTGCAGGAGCAGCAGGCCGCGGGCCTTGTCGTCGGCGAGGGCGAGGTTCTGCGCGAGCGAGCCGCCGAGCGAGAAGCCCGCGTAGACCAGGCCGCCGTCGGACAGCGGAGCGGCGGCGGTGACGGCCCGGCGCAGCAGTTCCTCGCTGCCGCCGACCTCCTCCTGGTACGCCAGTCCGGCCTCGATGTCGTCGAAGGTCCGCCCGTCGTACAGGTCCGGGGTGTGCACGGTGTGCCCGGCGGCGCGCAGCCGGTCGGCGGCGGCGTGGACGGCGGAGCGCAGCCCGAGGGCGGAGTGGAAGAGGACGATCTGGGCCACGGTCGGGGTCCTTCGGCAGCTGAGGGCGGGTACTCCCCCATGATCCCGCATGATCCGGCGACCCGACTTCCCCGGCCCGCCCACCCCGGCCTCCCCCGCTCGCCCGCCCCGGGCAACCACACCCGCCCGCTCCACGACGGATCGTCAGGTCACCTGATTTACCTACGCTTTACTAACGGGTAACCTTCCGGACGTGAACGATCTTGTCCATGACATGGCCCCTGCCCACCCGCGCCGCCGCCAGGTCCTGAAGGCCGGCGCGCTGGCCGCCGGCGCGACCGCCGCCCTGCCGATCGCCCTCCCCACCCCCGCCGAAGCCGCCGAGCCGGCCCAGGCCACCCAGACCGCCCAGGCCGCCGGAGCCGCCCAACCCGCGCAGGCCCCCGAAGCCGCCCCCCGCTTCCTGCACGGCATAGCCTCCGGCGACCCCCTCCCCGACGGCGTCCTGCTCTGGACCAGGGTGACGCCCCGCCCCGAGGCCCTCCCCGGCTCGGGCCTCGGCCCCGACACCGAGGTCCGCTGGGAGCTGGCCGCCGACCAGGCCTTCACCCGCGTCGTCGCGAGCGGCACGGTGACCGCCACCGCCGCCGCCGACCACACCGTCAAGGCCGACGTCCGCGGCCTGACCCCGGACACCCCCTACTGGTACCGCTTCACCGCCGCCACCGCCACCACTGGTACCAGCAGCGCCGTCTCCCCCACCGGCCGCACCCGCACCACCCCCGCCACCGACGCCGCCCTCTCCCGGCTGCGGTTCGGCGTCGCCTCCTGCGCCAACTGGGAGGGCGGCTACTTCTCCGCCTACCGCCACCTCGCCGCCCGCGGCGACCTGGACGCCTTCCTCTTCCTCGGCGACTACATCTACGAGTACAAGACCGGCGAGTTCTGCGCCCGCGGCACGGTCGTGCGCCCGCACGCCCCCGCCCACGAGATCCTCACCCTCGCCGACTACCGCACCAGGCACGGCCAGTACAAGACCGACGACGACCTCCAGACCCTGCACGCCAAGCTCCCGACCATCGCGATCTGGGACGACCACGAGTTCGCCAACGACGCCTGGTCCGGCGGCGCCGAGAACCACACCCCGGGCACCGAGGGCGCCTGGGCCGACCGGATGGCCGCCGCCAAGCAGGCCTACTTCGAGTGGATGCCGGTCCGGCCCTCGATCGCCGGCACCACCTACCGCCGCCTGCGCTACGGCAAGCTCGCCGACCTGCACCTGATGGACCAGCGCTCGTTCCGCTCCCAGCAGGCGAAGACGGGCAGCGGCGCCGTCGACTCGGCCGACCGCACCCTCACCGGCCGCGCCCAACTGGACTGGCTCAAGGCCGGGTTGTCCGCCTCCGACACCACCTGGCGACTGATCGGCAACGAGGTGATGATCTCCCCGGTCGCCTTCCTCTCGCTGCCCGACTACCTGCTGCGCCCGCTGGCCAAGCTGCTCGGCCTGCCCGGCGAGGGCGTGGCGGTCAACCCCGACCAGTGGGACGGCTACACCCACGACCGCCGCGAGCTGCTCGGCCACCTCAAGGCGAACGGGATCACCAACACCGTCTTCCTGACCGGCGACATCCACTCCGCCTGGGCCGCCGACGTCCCGAACGAGGCCGCCACCTACCCGCTGTCCGGCAGTGTCGCCACCGAGTTCGTGGTCACCTCGGTGACCTCCGACAACGTCGACGACCTGCTGAAGGTCGCCCCGCAGACCGTCTCGCTGGCGGCCGGCACCGCGATCAAGGCGGCCAACCCGCACGTCAAGTGGGTCGACCTGGACTCGCACGGCTACGGGGTCCTGGACATCACGCCCGAGCAGACCCAGATGGACTACTACGTCCTCTCCGACCGCACCCGCAAGGACGCGACCAGCAGCTGGACCCGCTCCTACCGCACCCGCACCGGCACCCAGCGGATCGAGCGCGCGAACGCCCCGATCGCCTGACCCCAGCCCTGACCCCCGCCCTGCGCCCCACCCCGGTCACCCACCCCGGTCACCCACCCCGGGCCCGCCGCACCCCCGCGGCGGGCCCGCAGCACAACGGCCCTACGACACCACGTCCTTGCGCGCGAACCCCCGGAACGCCAGCGCGAGCAGCACCGCCGCGTACGACAGCGACAGCGAGACGCCCTGCACCATGCCGCCCCACTCCAACTGCGGCTGCAGGGCGTCCGCCCAGGCGTACTGCCAGTGCGCGGGCAGCCACTCCCGCAGGCCCCCCAGCGCCGTGACGGCGTCCAGCACCCCGGTGATGATCGACGCGAACACCGCCCCGCCGACGGCGCCCAGCGGCGCGTCCGTCGCCGTGGAGAGCCAGAACGCCAGCGCGGCGATCACGATCTCGGCGAGGAACACGTACGCCGCCGCGACGGCCAGCCGGGGCAGCGCCTCCCCGGCCGAAAGGCTGGCCCCGGTGGGCAGTTTGAGGTCCCCCCAGCCGTACGCGGCGGTGCCGACGACCAGCCCGATCAGCGGCAGCATCGCCACCGCCACCGCCGAGAACGCCAGCCCGACCGCGAACTTGCGGGCCAGCAGCCGGGCCCGGGGCACCGGCGCGGCCAGCAGGTAGCGCAGCGAGGACCAGCTCGCCTCGGAGGCGACCGTGTCGCCGCAGAACAGCGCCACCGGGATGACCAGCAGGAAGCCGGTGCCCACGAACAGCATGGTGGCGGCGAAGTTGGGCCCGGACGCGGTGGCCAGGTCGATGAAGGTGGTCCGGTCGGGGCGGCTCGGGGTGCCGCCGATCTGGAACGCGGCCAGCATCACGAACGGCAGGGCGGCCAGCACCGCACCGATCACCAGGGTGCGGCGCCGCCGCAGTTGGCGCATCGCCTCCACCCGCAGCGGCAGTGTCCGGCCCGCCCGGTACCCCTCGGCGTGGTCCGCCGACACGACGCCGCTCACGTCACCGCTCACGCCATCACCCACCTCGCTGCTCACCTCACTGCTCACGCCACCGTTCGCACCCCTGCTCACGCCGCACCTCCGATCAACGACAGGAACGCGTCCTCCAGCCGCCGCTGCGGCCCGGCGCTCTCCACCGGCACGCCGAGGCGCACCAGTTCGGCCAGCAGTTCGTGCGCCGCCAGCCCGTCCAGGCGCACCAGCAGCCCGCCCTCGACGGCCTCCGCCGAGCCGACCCCGGCCAGCGCGCCGACCTTCTCGACGACCGACCCGGGCTCGTACCCGGCGGGCACGCCGAGGAACAGCAGCTCGCCCGCGCCGACGATCTCGCCGACGGCCCCGGTGGTGATCAGCCGCCCGCGGTCCATCACCACCAGGTCCGTGCAGCTCTGCTCGACCTCGGCGAGCAGGTGGCTGGAGACGATGACGGTACGGCCGGCGGCGGCGTACCGGATCATCACCTCGCGCATCTCGCGGATCTGCGGCGGGTCGAGCCCGTTGGTCGGCTCGTCGAGGATCAGCAGGTCCGGCATCCCGAGCATGGCCTGGGCGATGGCGAGCCGCTGCCGCATGCCCTGCGAGTAGGTCCGCACGGCGCGGTCGAGCGCCTCGCCGAGACCGGCGATGGCCAGCGCCTCGTCGAAGCGGGCGTCCTCCTCCGGCCGGCCGGTGGCCTGCCAGTACAGCCGCAGGTTGGCCCGGCCGGTGAGGTGCGGCAGGAAGCCCGCGCCCTCGACGAAGGCGCCGACCCGGGAGAGCACCGGCGCACCGGGGCGCACCAGGTGGCCGAAGATCCGGATCTCGCCCGCGTCGGGCCGGATCAGGCCCATCAGCATCCGCAGCGTGGTGGTCTTGCCGGCGCCGTTGGGCCCGAGCAGGCCGAGCACCTGCCCCTGCTCCACCCGAAAGCCCAACTCCCGTACGGCGTAACGGTCCTGGGCGCCCTTGTAGCGCTTGCTCAGGCCGGTGATCTGCAACGGCACCCCGGCCAGCGCCGGGTCGTACGCCGGCCCGTCGCCCGCCCCCCGCCGACGGCGGCGCAGCAGCCGGGGCGACAGCACCAGGCCCAGCGCCACCACGACGGCCGCCAGCGGCAGCAGCCAGGTGCGCGCGGGCAGCGGCGTGGCCTCGGTGACGAGTTCGTCGTCGGTCGGCACGGTGAGCGCCCCGGCCGGCGCGACCCGGTAGGTGGCGGGCTCGACGGGCGAGGCGTACGCGAGGTCGGTGGCGGCCAGCACGAGCCGCAGCCGGTGCCCGGTGGCGAAGGTGTGGTCGACGGCGGGCAGCGCGACCGTGACGGTGCGGCCCGCGTCGGCGCCGGTGACCCGCAGCGGGGCGGCGAGCTGCTGCGGGAGCACGGCCTTGCCGTCCGGGCCCACGTCGTACAGCTTGGCGAAGAGCACCGCGTCCGGCCGGTCGGCGTGCACCTGGACGGGCACGGTGGGCTGCCCGGTCAGGTGCAGCGGCTGGCCCAGCGGCGCGGAGTCGAAGGCGGCGTGCTGGCCGGGGAAGTCGAGCGACAGCCCGGCGCCGAGCGAGGCGGCCTGGCTGAGCGCCCCGATCCCGGGCAGCGTCGAGATCCCGGGCGGGGCGCCGCCGGGCGGGTTGGCGATGGTCTGCTCGCCGCCGGCCAGTTCGACGCCGTGGGAGCCGGTTCCGTCCAGGCCCGGGTAGCGGTCGGCGGAGGCGCCGCGCAGCACGGCCTGGAAGCCGGTGGAGTCGACGCCCCCGGTGCGGGTGACCCGGAACGCGGGGCCGGTGTCGTCGCCCTGCCCCTTCAGGTAGTGGTCGAACCAGGCGGTCACCCGGTCGTCGACCCGGGCGCTGGTGTCGGTGCCGCCGTCGTGCCCGCCGGCGAACCAGTCCACCGAGACGGGCGCGCCGTTGGCCGCGACGGCCCGGGCGATCCGGTCGCCCTGGTCGAGCGGGAACAGCGAGTCCTGCTGGCCCTGCACGACCAGGGTGGGCGCCTTGAGCTGCGCGGCCACCGAGGACGGGCTGGAGCGGTCCAGCAGTGCGACGGCCTCCGGGTCGGCGTGCCCGGCGGTGGCGACCCGGTCGTACATCTGGCAGAGCGACTCCAGGAACCGCCCGCAGCCGACCGGCCCGCCCGCGGCGTCACCGCCCTGCCCGGAACCGCCCTGCCCGGGAGCGCCCTGCCCCGGCCCGGCCCCGCCGCCGCGCGGCGCGCCGCCGGAGGGGCCGAGGTCGCCGGCCGCGCCGGTGGTGAAGAAGATCCCGGCCCAGAGCTTCTTGAACACGCCGTCGACGGCGCCCGAGCCCTGCACGCCCTGCGGGAACAGCGCGTCGGCCAGGTTCCACCAGGTGATCTGGGTGGCCACCGCGTCGATCCGGTGGTCGTACGCGGAGGCCAGCAGCGAGACGGCGCCGCCGTACGAGGCACCGGTGATGCCGACCCGGGGGTCGCCGGGCCCGTCGAGCTGCACCTCGGGCCGCTGGGCCAGCCAGTCCACCAGGTGCTTGACGTCCTCGACCTCGCGGTCGGGCGCGTTGAGGCCGATCTTCCCGCCCGAGTGCCCGAAGCCGCGCGCCGACCAGGTCAGCACCGCGTAGCCCTGTCGGGCCAGCTGCTGGGCGCGTTCGCGCTCGCCGTCCTTGGAGCCGCCGAAGCCGTGCGCGAGCAGGACCGCCGGGCGCGGGGTGCTGCCGGTGGTGAAGAAGGAGGTGTCCACCTGGACCTGCTGGTCACTGCCGGGGGTCTCCGGCATGGCGAGGAAACGGTCCTCCTGATGGACCGCCGGCTCACCGCCGGACGCCACCGTCGCCGTACCCGCCCCGGCCACCACCACCAGGGCCACCGCACCGGCCACCACCCTGCGCCGCACCGTCGTACCCCGGCTGCGCCACCGGCGCCACGCCCCACCGAACTCCATGGGGGCTGATCGTATCCGCCCCCCGGGTAGGCGTCCGATAAGGCCACCGCCGAAGCCGCCGCTTGCGCCCTGTTCACCCCGTTGCGTCCGGGTACCGCACGGGAAAACGGAGATCCCCGCACCCCGTCAGGGGCACGGGGATCCGCACGGCCGGGCCCGAAGCCCTACAGCACCCGCGTCATCGTCCGATGCGGTATCCCCGCGGACTCGTACACCGGGCCCTCGGCCGTGTACCCCAGCCGCTCGTAGAACCCCAGCGCCCCCACCTGCGCGTGCAGTTCCACCTCGACGGCCCCGCGGTCGAGCCCGGCCGCCTCGATCGCCCGCACCAGCTGGGCCCCGAGCCCGGTCCCCCGGGCCGCCGACACCACCGCGAGGCGTCCGAGCAGCACCCGGCCCTCGACACCCCCGGTGAGCTTCAGCGCCTGCTCCCCGAAGATCAGCCGTGCGGTCCCGAGCGCGGTCCCGTCCGCCGCCACGGCCAGCAGGTGCACCGAGGTCGCGTCGTACTCGTCGTACTCCAGTTCCTCCGGCACGTGCTGCTCGACGATGAACACCTCGCGCCGCACGTCCCGCACCAGAGTCAGGTCCGCGGCGCCCGCCGCGGTCCGGATGGCCGCCGTCATCTCAGCTCTCCGACGAGATGATGTCGAGCGCCTTGCGCAGGTCGGGCGAGTACTCGCTGGAGAACTCGACCCACTGCCCGTCCGCCGGGTGCTCGAAGCCGAGCGACACGGCGTGCAGCCACTGCCGGGTCAGCCCGAGCCGCTTGGCCAGCGTCGGGTCGGCGCCGTAGGTCAGGTCGCCCACGCAGGGGTGGCGCAGCGCGGACATGTGGACCCGGATCTGGTGGGTGCGCCCGGTCTCCAGCTTGATGTCGAGCAGCGAGGCCGAGCGGTAGGCCTCGACCAGGTCGTAGTGGGTGACGGACGGCTTGCCGTCCTTGGTCACGGCCCACTTCCAGTCCGAGCTGGGGTGCCGTCCGATCGGCGCGTCCACGGTGCCGCTCAGCGGGTCCGGGTGCCCCTGCACGAGGGCGTGGTAGCGCTTCTCGGTGATCCGGTCGTGGAACTGCCGCTTGAGGTCGGTGTACGCGCGCTCGGACTTGGCGACGACCATCAGCCCGGAGGTGCCGACGTCGAGCCGGTGCACGACGCCCTGGCGCTCGGCGGCGCCGGAGGTGGAGATCCGGTAGCCGGCCGCGGCGAGCCCGCCGATGACGGTGGTGCCGGTCCAGCCGGGGCTGGGGTGCGCGGCGACGCCGACCGGCTTGTCGACGAGCACGATGTCCTCGTCGTCGTGGACGATCCGCATGCCCTCGACCGGCTCGGCGATGATCCGCACGGGGGCGGCGGGGGCGGGGATCTCGACCTCCAGCCAGGAACCGGCGGTCACCCGGTCCGACTTTCCGGCCACGGCGCCGTCGAGCGTCACCTTGCCGTCGGCGGCCAACTCGGCGGCCTTCGTCCGGGAGAAACCGAACATCCGGGCGAGGGCGGCGTCGAGGCGCTCGCCCTCCAGGCCGTCGGGTACGGGGAGGCTGCGGATCTGCGCTGCGGTACTCACCCGTACGAGTATGCCGGAACCGCGGCCCTCCGCCGCCCGCCCGACCGCCCGGGGCCCCTGCTACTCGGTCTTGCCGCCCTGCTGGTGGACGGTGCCGTCCGGGTTGCTGCCCCGGAAGGAGAGCAGCACGACGAGGATTCCGCCGCAGACGATCGCCGAGTCGGCGAGGTTGAAGACCGCGAAGTGCTGGACGGAGATGAAGTCGACGACGTGCCCGCGGAAGACGCCCGGCGAGCGGAACAGCCGGTCGGTGAGGTTGCCCAGGGCCCCGCCGAGCAGCAGCCCGAGCGCGATCGCCCAGGGCAGGCTGTACAGCCGGCGGGCGATCCGCCAGATCACCACGATGACGGCCGAGGCGATCATCGTGAAGACGACGGTCAGCGCCTGCCCCATGCCGAAGGCGGCGCCGGAGTTGCGGATGACCTGGAAGGTGACGACGTCCCCGATCACCTTGATCGCCGCGTGGTTCTCCAGCCGGGCCACGACCAGCAGCTTGCTGCCGAAGTCGATCAGGAAGGCGAGCAGCGCGACGACCATCAGCACGCCGATCCGCCGACGGCCCTTCGGCGCCTCCGCCGCGGCCGGGGCGGTCGCCTCGGCGGGCTCGGCAGGCTCCGCGGGCTCGGTGGGCTCGGCCACGGCCACCTCCACGGCTTCGGCGGGGGTCGGGACGGCGTCGTCCCGCGTCTGGGGGGAACCTTGCGTACTGATGATCCGCTCCGCTGCCGGTGGAGCTCCCCCGGTTGGAGGTGGGGGAGGGTGGGCCCATGGTCGCCGTACCGGACACCTCCGAACCGGACGTGTCCCAGGATTCAGGCGACGTTACGGGGTCGAGCGTACGGCAAGCCCGACCCCCTGCGCCGCCCCGGTCGGCCGCGTCAGCGGCGTTCCTGCTTGGCCTTGCACTGCACGCAGAGCGTGGCCCGGGGGAAGGCCTGCATCCGGGCCTTTCCGATGGCCTGCCCGCAGGACTCGCAGGTGCCGAAGCCGACGCCCTCCAGCCTGGTCAGGGCCCGCTCGGTCTGGGCGAGGCTGTCCCGGGCGTTGTTGGCGAGCGCGAGTTCACTCTCCCGCGAGATGTTCTTCGTACCGGCGTCCACCTGGTCGTCACCGGCTCCGTCGTTGGAGTCACGCATCAGGCCGGAGATGGCCGCCTCGGCGGCGTCGATCTCGTTCTGCAGCCGCTCCAGCTCGCTGATGAGCTCGGTGTGCAGCTCGTGGACCTCGTCGGTGGTCCACGGGTCCTCGCCGGGCCGGACCGGCAACGTGGCCGGGTCCACCGACTCGGCGCCGCGCGGCACGGTGACGGTGTCGGTGCTGCTCTTCTGCCGTGCGGTAGTGGTCACGGTCCCCTCCCCTGGATCGGCCGCCACGGCCTTGCGTGCCCGCTTGGTGGCGGTACCCGCGCCGGTTGCCTTCTCAGCCATGGCTTCGACCCCATCTACGAACGAATCGAGCCGCCGGTTCCCGGCGGCCTCCAGTGCCGGAACGATAATCCCGATCAAAACCGGTCACAACATGACATTCCGACGCCCCATGATGATCCCACCCAGGCAGTCGCCCCAGCCGCCACGCCCCGCGCGCTGACCAGACTTGTGCCCAGATCACCCCCGCCTAACCACCACCGCCGCCGGCCCCGGAGCGCCCCGGCCGTCCACCGCGGGGAAAAACGATTTGGACAAACCGACTCACCCGGCCGATACACTGGCCCTGCAAGGCGCAGATGGGACGAGTACCGACGTACGCAGCCACCAGCGACCCGGGGACGGTGCGAGCCCGGGGGTGTGCACGGCGGGAAGATCACCCCGGAGCCGCCGGAAGAACGGCCGCCCGCCACCGCGCGGGCCGGCCCACTAGACCCGGCAGCAAGCCCAAACAAGAGGGCCGCAGCAGCACCGCGGCCAAGGAGGGTGGTACCGCGGGGCGGCTCGCCGTCTCGTCCCTCCGTCGGATCCCGTTCACATCCGCCGGAGGTATGACGCCCGCGATGAGCACCTACAACTCCGTCCCCGCACAGGTGGACCTGCCCGCCCTCGAACACCAGATCCTGTCGTTCTGGCAGGACAACAAGATCTTCCAGCGCAGCCTGGAGCAGTCCGAGGGCCGCCCCGAGTGGGTCTTCTACGAGGGCCCGCCGACCGCCAACGGCATGCCCGGCGCCCACCACATCGAGGCCCGCGTCTTCAAGGACGTCTTCCCGCGCTTCCGGACGATGAAGGGCTACCACGTCGCCCGCAAGGCCGGCTGGGACTGCCACGGCCTCCCGGTCGAGCTCGCCGTCGAGAAGGAGCTGGGCTTCTCCGGCAAGCAGGACATCGAGGCGTACGGCATCGCCGAGTTCAACGCCAAGTGCCGCGAGTCGGTGACCCGCCACACCGACGCCTTCACCGAGCTGACCACCCGCATGGGGTACTGGGTCGACCTCGACGAGGCCTACCGGACGATGGACCCGTCGTACGTCCAGTCCGTCTGGTGGTCGCTCAAGCAGATCTTCGACAAGGGCCTGCTGGTCCAGGACCACCGGGTCGCCCCCTGGTGCCCGCGCTGCGGCACCGGCCTGTCCGACCACGAGCTGGCCCAGGGCTACGAGACCGTCGTCGACCCCTCGGTCTTCGTCCGCTTCCCGCTGACCAGCGGCCCGCTGGCCGGCCGGGCCGCGCTGCTGGTCTGGACCACCACCCCGTGGACCCTGGTCTCCAACACCGCCGCCGCCGTCCACCCGGAGGTCACCTACGTGGTGGCCACCGACGGCGAGGAGAAGCTGGTCGTCGCCGAGCCGCTGCTCGCCAAGGCCCTCGGCGAGGGCTGGGAGGCCACCGGCGAGTCCTTCACCGGCGCCGAGATGGAGCGCTGGGCCTACCGCCGCCCGTTCGACCTGGTCGAGATCGAGAACGCGCACTACGTCCTCAACGCGGACTACGTCACCACCGAGGACGGCACCGGCATCGTCCACCAGTCGCCCGCCTTCGGCGCGGACGACCTCGCGACCTGCCGCAAGTACGGCCTGCCGGTGGTCAACCCGGTCCTCGCCGACGGCACCTTCGCCCCCGAGGTCCCGCTGGTCGGCGGCCAGTTCTTCAAGAAGGCCGACGAGGCCCTGGTCGCGGACCTCAAGGAGCGCGGCCTGCTCTTCCGCCACCTCCCGTACGAACACAGCTACCCGCACTGCTGGCGCTGCCACACCGCGCTGCTCTACTACGCGCAGCCGTCCTGGTACATCCGCACCACCGCGGTCAAGGACGCCCTGATCCGGGAGAACGAGGCCACCAACTGGTACCCGGAGACCGTCAAGCACGGCCGCTTCGGCGACTGGCTGAACAACAACATCGACTGGGCGCTCAGCCGTAACCGCTACTGGGGCACCCCGCTGCCGATCTGGCGCTGCGAGGAGGGCCACCTCACCTGCGTCGGCTCGCTGGCCGAGCTCTCCGAGCTCACCGGCACCGACCAGAGCGAGCTCGACCCGCACCGCCCGTACATCGACGACGTGACCTTCGCCTGCCGCGAGTGCGGCGGCGCCTCGACCCGGGTCCCCGAGGTCATCGACGCCTGGTACGACTCGGGCTCGATGCCCTTCGCCCAGTACGGCTACCCGTACCAGAACAAGGAGCTGTTCGAGAAGCGCTACCCGGCGCAGTTCATCTCCGAGGCGATCGACCAGACCCGTGGCTGGTTCTACACGCTGATGGCGGTCGGCACCCTGGTGTTCGACAAGAACAGCTACGAGAACGTCGTCTGCCTGGGCCACATCCTGGCCGAGGACGGCCGCAAGATGTCCAAGCACCTGGGCAACATCCTGCAGCCGATCCCGCTGATGGACCAGCACGGCGCCGACGCCGTCCGCTGGTTCATGGCCGCCGGCGGTTCGCCCTGGTCGGCCCGCCGGGTCGGCCACGGCACCATCCAGGAGGTGGTCCGCAAGACCCTCCTCACCTACTGGAACACCGTCGCCTTCCAGGCCCTGTACGCCCGCACCGCCGGCTGGTCCCCCTCGGCGGCCGATCCGGCCCCGGCCGACCGCCCGCAGCTGGACCGCTGGGTGCTCTCCGAGCTGAACACCCTGGTCCGCGAGGTCGACGCCGCCTTCGAGGCGTACGACACCCAGCGCGCCGGCAAGCTGCTGTCCGGCTTCGTCGACGACCTGTCCAACTGGTACGTCCGCCGCGGCCGCCGCCGCTTCTGGCAGGGCGACGCGGCCGCGCTCGCCACCCTGCACGAGGCGCTGGAGACGGTCACCCGCCTGATGGCCCCGATGACCCCGTTCATCACCGAGCAGGTCTGGCAGGACCTGGTCGTCCCGATCGCCGCGGACGCCCCGGCCTCGGTCCACCTGGCCACCTGGCCGCAGGCGGACGAGTCGCTGATCGACACCGACCTCTCCCGGCACATGGCGCTGGTCCGCCGCCTGGTGGAGCTCGGCCGGGCCACCCGCGCCGAGTCCGGCGTGAAGACCCGTCAGCCGCTGTCCCGCGCGCTGATCGCCGCCCAGGGCTGGGACGAGCTGCCCGCCGACCTGCGCGCGCAGATCGCCGAGGAGCTCAACGTCTCCACCCTGGAGTCGCTCGCCGAGGTCGGCGGCTCGCTCGTCGACACCAGTGCCAAGGCCAACTTCCGCGCCCTGGGCAAGCGGTTCGGCAAGGGCGTGCAGGACGTCGCCAAGGCGGTCGCCGCCACCGACGCCGCCCGCCTGGCCGCCGAACTGCGCGCCGACGGCGAGACCTCGGTCGAGCTGAACGGCGAGCCGGTCGCCCTCTCCCCGGACGAGGTGATCATCACCGAGACCCCGCGCGAGGGCTGGGCCGTCGCCAACGAGTCCGGCGCCACCGTCGCCCTCGACCTGGCCATCACCCCGGAGCTCAAGCGGCTCGGCGTCGCCCGCGACGCCATCCGCCAGATCCAGGAGGCCCGCAAGAACTCCGGCCTCGACGTCGCCGACCGGATCGTCCTGCGCTGGCGGGCCACCACCGAGGAGACCGCCGAGGCCATCGCCGAGCACGGCCCCCTCGTCGCCGAGGAGGTCCTGGCCACCGACTTCGCCGCCGGCACGGCCGACTGGGACTCCGAGACCTTCGCCGACGAAGCCCTCGGCCTCGCCTTCCAGCTCCGCAAGGCCTGACCGACTCCGAAGCCGCCGTCACCCCGCCCGGGGCGACGGCGGCTTCGCCGTACCCGCGCGCCCCTGAAGTGGCGTCACCACCCCGCGCGCGCCCATCCCCCGCCCCCGTCCGCACCACAGCAGAGCGCCCCCTGTTCGACCCGTGGGTCGAACAGGGGGCGCTCTCAAAAGGCCGTGCTACAACCTCAGTTGTCGCCGTCCTCGTCGATCAGGAAGCCCCGCATCGGCGCCGGAGCCTGCTGCATCGGCTGCGGAGGCTGCGGGCGGACGGCCGCCATCGGCTGCGTCATCCCGGCCGGCTGCATCTGCGGCGCGCCGGTGTTGCCACCGGACGCCTGGCCGCCGAAGCTCGGCGCCGGCGGGTTGCCGCCGAAGGAGCTCTGCCCACCGAACGACGGCGCGTTGCCGCCGAAGGCCGGCTGGTTGCCACCGAAGGCCGGGGCACCGCTCATCGCACCGGCACCGGCCGGAGCCATCGACGAGGCCGCCGGCGGCAGCGACGCGGTGGCGGGGATCCGCGGCGGGGCGAGCGAGTCGTCGGCCTGCGACTCCAGCTGGCGCAGCTGGGTCTCCAGGTACGACTTCAGGCGCGTCCGGTACTCGCGCTCGAACGCCCGCAGGTCCTCGACCTTGCGCTCCAGCGTGGCGCGCGCGGACTCCAGCGAGCCCATCGCGACGCGGTGCTTCTCCTGCGCGTCCCGCTCCAGGGCGTCGGCCTTGGCACGGGCGTCGCGCTCCAGGCCCTCGGCGCGGCTGCGGGCCTCGCCGACGATCTTGTTGGCCTCGGAACGGGCCTCCGAGATCGCCTGGTCGGCGGTCTGCTGAGCGAGCGCCAGAACACGGGCGGCACTGTCGCCACCGGGGCCCTGCTGCTGCATGGGGGCGCCGAGCGGGCCGCCCATCTGCTGCTGCGGCGGGCCGCCCATGGGGCCACCCATCGGCTGCATCTGCTGCTGCTGGCCCATGCCCTGGCCCATCGGGTTGCCCATCTGCTGCGGACCACCGGGGCCGCCCATGGGCTGGAGCATCTGACCGCCCATCGGCTGCACCAGCTGCTGCTGGCCGCCCATGGTCTGGTTCATCTGCTGCTGCTGGCCGCCCATCTGCTGGGGGCCGGCGGGGAGCTGCGGGGCGCCGGAGGGCAGGCCGAGCGGCTGGTTGCCCATCTGCTGCTGCTGCGGGCCGCCCATCTGCTGCTGCTGCTGCGGACCACCGGGGCCCATCTGCTGCTGCTGCGGACCGGGGCCCTGCTGGCCGGGAACCGGCGGGCCGGATATGGCGGCCGGGACGGGGGCGCCGGAACGGGCGTCCTGCGGCGGCTCCTTCCGCATGTTCGCCTGGTTCTGCGCGGCGGCGCGAGTCGCGGCGGCCAGCTTGGCGCGCAGGTCCTCGTTCTCGCGAAGCAGGCGGGTCAGCTCTCCTTCGACCTCGTCGAGGAAGGCATCGACCTCGTCCTCGTCATAGCCTTCGCGCAGGCGGACGGTCGTGAACTGCTTGTTCCGAACGTCCTCGGGGGTCAATGGCATCTCTTCACCTCAACGTGATCGTCGGCACACCGGCATCCTGTCGCATCGCTCACCTACGACTAGGGCCGCACAAGCGAGATCAGGACATACACAATGATCATCAGTACGAAGAAGGACAGGTCGAGCGCCACGCCCCCGAAACGCAACGGCGGAATGAACCGCCGAAGAAGCTTGAGCGGCGGATCCGTGACAGTGTACGTGGCCTCCAGGACCAGGACCATGGCCTTGCCGGGCCGCCACGAACGCGCGAACTGGAAGACCCAGTCCATGACCAGTCGCACAAGCAGGAACACCAGGAAGACGGTCAGGGCGTAGTAGAGCACCGCCCACACGATGTCCATCGCGTTTCCCTCTCCCCGGTTCCGGGCCCTCGGGCCCGCCGCTCGTCACCTGTCGCTAATCCACTGTTGATCAGATCCACACGTAAAGTCGTGGCCGGGTCAGCTCTGGTTGAAGAACCCACCCTCGGCGATCCGAGCCTTGTCCTCCGCCGTGACATCGACGTTAGCAGGCGACAGCAGGAACACCTTCTGTGTCACGCGCTCGATACTGCCGTGCAGACCGAAGACGAGTCCAGCGGCGAAGTCTACGAGTCGCTTCGCGTCGGTGTCGTCCATCTCGGTCAGATTCATGATCACGGGGGTCCCGCCACGGAACTGTTCCCCGATGGTACGGGCCTCGTTGTAGGTTCGCGGGTGCAGCGTGGTGATGCGGTAGGGCTCTCGTTCGTTCACTACCTTGGGCATGATCACCGGGGCGCTCTTCTCCAGGTTGTGGCGGCGTTCGGGTGTGATGGACGACACGGGGGCCATCCTCGGGGTCTCCTGCCGGATCGGCACCGCGGCCGGAACCGGCTGCGGGGTGATCGAGGAGACCGGGGCGGGCGCGGCGGCCGGCCGGGGGATGTCCTCGGTCCGCTGTCCCGTTCGAATCGGCTCGGGGTCCGCGTCGTAGTCGTCGTCAGGGTCGTACCCCTGACCGTCGTACGTCTCGTCCTCCACGAGGCCGAGGTAGACCGCCATCTTGCGCATTGCGCCGGCCATGCTCCTGTCTCCTCCGCTCATAGCCACCTCGCTGGCGCTCGGTGGCGGCTTCGCGAAACGCGCACCTTCCGATGGTCGCTCGCTCTGCTCGCTCCGTGCGGACCGGCTCCGTCCCGGCGGCCAGGCCGTGCGGCCCTGCCTGCGGATTCCGCGGTCCACCCACGACGGCCCGTCAGGCCGACGGCCGGTCAGAGTTCTTGGGGTGGGGGCCGCGGAGCTGCGATCCACGGTTCGCTAGCGCTCCGAGGAGCTGCTAGATTCTGTCCTATTTTGTCCTGCAGTCTGATCTACTACCCGGTGACGTTACCTGAGGGGTGACCTCACTCCGAGTACCGCCGTTCCGACGCGCACATGTGTCGCCCCGGCGGCAATCGCCTGCTCAAGGTCACCGCTCATCCCTGCGGAGACCATGGTGGCAGCAGGATGGGTCGTGCGTACTGCGGTTGCGATTTCCGTCAGCCGCTCGAAGGCGCGGAGCGGGTCCCCGGCGAGCGGACCGGCCAGCGGAGCGACGGTCATCACACCGTCCAGCCGCAGGCCGGGCGTGTCGGCGATCGCGTCCGTGAGTTCCGCGACATCCTCCGGGGCGACTCCGGCCCGGTGGGCCCCCTCGCCGTGCTCCTTGTCCAGGGCCACCTGCACCAGGCAACCCAGCTCCGGGCGCTCGGACTTGAGCACCGCCGCGGAGAGCGACCCGACCAGCCGCAGCCGGTCCACCGAGTGCACGTGGTTCGCGTACCGGACGACCGAGCGGACCTTGTTGGTCTGCAGCTGTCCGACGAAGTGCCAGTCAAGAGGAAGGTTTCTGCACTGCTCTGCCTTGGGAGCGGCGTCCTGGTCGCGGTTCTCCGCGACATCCGTCACACCCAGTCCGGCCAACAGCGCGGTGTCCTCGGCGGGGTAGGTCTTGGTGACGACGACCAGGGTGACCTCGTCACGCGGCCGTCCGGCAGCCGCACAGGCGTCGGCGATCCGCCGCTCGACCACGTCGAGGTTGGTCCCCAGCTCCTCGTACCGGGCCCGCTGCCCCTCCGTCAGGGTCTCCAGCCAGCTCTGGTCGGGAAGGCCGCCGCGACTCCCCGGGAACGGTCCGTAGATGTCGTTCGTCATCAATGATCAGAGCCCAACCAGACGTAGCTCGCGAGCCGGCCGGTGCGCTGCTCGCGGCGATAGGAGTAGTGGTCCGCGGATTCGAGGGTGCAGACCGGTGACCGCACCAACTCGGTGACCCCGGCGGCGGCCAGCTGGGCCGCGACCCCCTCGGCCACGTCCAGCGCCGGTGTTCCCCAGGAGGTCTCGGCGAACGCGGCGGGCACCACCGCGGCGACCTCCGCCCGCAGGCCGGCCGGCACCTCGTAGCACCGGCCGCAGACCGCCGGGCCGGTGGCCGCGGCGATCCGGCCGGGTTCGGCCCCCAGTTCGACCATCGCCCGCACGACCGCGGGCACCACCCCGGCCGCCAGCCCGGGCCGGCCCGCGTGGGCCGCGCCCACCACGCCCGCCACCGGGTCGGCCAGCAGCACCGGGGTGCAGTCGGCGGTCAGGACGGCGAGCGCCAGCGGCCGGTCGGTGACCACCGCGTCCACCGTGGGGGCTTCCCCCGGCGACTGGCGCTGCGTCACCACGGCGACCTGCGCACCGTGCACCTGGTTCATCCAGACCACGTCGGCCGGGTCGAGCCCGAGCTCCCCGGCGGCGATCGCCCGGTTCTCCCGGACGGTCTCCGGGTCGTCCCCCACCGCCCCGCCGAGGTTGAGCTCCCCGTACGGCGAAGTGCTCACCCCGCCCCACCTGTCGGTGAAGGCGAAGTGAGCACCCGCGCGTACGGCGTGATCGATCACTTAAGGAAATCCGGGACGTCGAGCTCCTCCGCCGGGCTCTCGACGTACGGCTGCCGGACCGGCTGCACCTGCGGCGGCACCGGGGCGGCGGTCACGGTCTCGGTGGCCCGCGGCGAGGCGTGGGTCTCCCCCTCCGAACGGGAGGTCACCGAGCCGATGCTCCCGTAGGACGGCCGGGTGGCCGGGCGCTCCGGGGCGGCCGGCGGCGTGGCCGCGGCGGGGGTGGCCTTGACCACCGGGTCGCGGACGATCGCCGGCGGCTGCCCGCCGTCGAAGCCGGCCGCGATGACGGTGACCCGGACCTCGTCGCCGAGCGCGTCGTCGATGACCGCGCCGAAGATGATGTTGGCCTCGGGGTGCGCGGCCTCGCTGACCAGCTGGGCCGACTCGTTGATCTCGAACAGGCCGAGGTCGGAGCCGCCCGAGATGGAGAGCAGCACGCCGCGGGCGCCGTCGATCGAGGCCTCCAGCAGCGGCGAGGAGATCGCCATCACGGCGGCCGCCTTGGCGCGGTCCTCGCCGCGGGCCGAGCCGATGCCCATGAGCGCCGAACCGGCCTCCGACATGACGGACTTGACGTCGGCGAAGTCGAGGTTGATCAGGCCGGGGGTGGTGATCAGGTCGGTGATGCCCTGGACACCGGAGAGCAGGACCTGGTCGGCCGAGCGGAACGCGTCGAGCACGCTGACCTGGCGGTCCGAAATGGACAGCAGCCGGTCGTTGGGGATCACGATGAGGGTGTCGACCTCTTCGCGCAGGCTCGCGATGCCGTCCTCGGCCTGGTTGGCGCGGCGGCGGCCCTCGAAGGTGAAGGGCCGGGTGACCACGCCGATGGTCAGGGCGCCGAGCGAACGGGCGATGTTGGCGACCACGGGCGCGCCGCCCGTGCCCGTGCCACCACCCTCACCCGCGGTGACGAAGACCATGTCGGCCCCCTTGAGGACCTCCTCGATCTCCTCGCGGTGGTCCTCGGCGGCCTTGCGGCCGACCTCGGGGTTGGCGCCGGCGCCGAGGCCCCGGGTGAGTTCACGGCCCACATCGAGCTTGACGTCGGCGTCGCTCATCAGGAGGGCCTGCGCATCGGTGTTGATCGCGATGAACTCGACGCCCTTGAGACCGACCTCGATCATCCGGTTGATGGCGTTGACACCACCGCCGCCGATTCCGACGACCTTGATGACTGCGAGGTAGTTCTGCGGTGCTGCCACGTCGAAGGCCTCTCGCCTCGAATTTCCGGGTCGGTCCGACCCGACGGGGGATCGTACCGACGGATGTCGATGGGTAGGGAGCCTGGTTTCTGACTGAATGTCCGAAATGCCGACCGCCGACCCCAACCCTAAACTTGACCTTTAGGGTTAGTCCTGTGCCTCCGTCACATCACCAGGGGGCACAGTCTGGTGACACAGGACACTAGGTGGCTCCAGGCACGTGTTTCAACGAACACGCCGAGCTTCCCCTTTTCTTTTGAGCCTATGTGATCATCGGCCGGCATATGAAACCGGGGTGACCACCAAGGGTCGGGCCGACACTTCACAGCGTCAACCCCTCCCTCAGGCACAGAACCTACCGGATCATCCCGACACCGCCGGCGCCTCCGGCGCACTCACGTCGAAGTTCGAGCCCTTCTGAGCCATCAACGCGACCAGTGTCCGGGCCTTGCGATCGGTCTGCTCCGGGCTCCCCCAGCGCACCGTTGCACCCCCGCTGAGCTGCAGCTGAATATCGTCGTACGAGTGCACCAGCACCGCTCCGGCCCGCTTCGCCACCTCGGGCGGCAGTCCGGCGGCCACCGACACCGCGCCCTGCACCAGCTGCGCACGGGAGATCACCCCGTCCGCGTCCTTCGCCTGCTGACTGAGCCGCAGTTCCACCACCGGCACCCCCTCCGGCGGGGCCGCCTCGGTGGCGAAGCTCACGCCGACGGCGTCCACCTGGGTGAACTGACCGTCCTCCCCCTTGACGGCCGCCACCGCCGTGCGCTGGACGACCTTCACCCGCAGGGTGTGCGGCCAGCCCCGCCACACCTCGGCCTTCGCCACCCGGGGGATCGCCTCCACCCGGTGCTGGACGGCGTCCAGGTCCACTCTGGCCAGCGGGCCGTCACCGATCCCGCCGATCGCCTCGCGGACCTGGTCCGCCGTCAGCTTCTCGTCCTTCGACCCCTGGACCGCGACCTCGCGCACGTCCAGCACCGAGGAGAAGAACACCACCCAGGCCAGCACGCCCAGCACCGCGGCGCCGAGCACGCTCAGCACCACGATGCCCCGCCGGGAGAGCCGGAGCCGAGGAGCGGACTCCTCGGCCTCCAGCTCTTCCTCCAACGGGTCGGCGAGCCGGCCGTCAGCCACGGCGGCGACCGCCGCGGGAGGCCTGGATGGCCTCGTAGACCATGCCGACCAGCAGGTCGTCGGCGTCCCGGCGGCCGAACTCGGCGGCGGCCCGGCTCATGTCCCACAGCCGCTGCGGGTCGGTGAGCACCGGCAGCACGTTCTGCAACACCCATTCCGGGGTCAGCTCGGCGTCGTCCACCAGCAGGCCGCCGCCGGCCTTGACCATCGGCTGGGCGTTCAGCCGCTGCTCGCCGTTGCCGATCGGCAGCGGGACGAACGCGGCGGGCAGCCCGACGGCGGCCAGCTCGGCGACGGTCATGGCACCGGCCCGGCAGAGCATCAGGTCCGCCGCCGCGTAGGCGAGGTCCATCCGGTCGACGTACGGCACCGCGCGGTACGGCGGCATCCCGGGGATGTCCTCGACCTGCGGCAGCTCGTTCTTCGGGCCGACGGCGTGCAGGATCTGCACGCCGTACTGCTGGAGCCGCGGGGCGATCGCGGTGACCACCTCGTTGAGCCGGCGCGCGCCCTGGGAGCCGCCGGAGACCAGCAGGGTGGGCAGCCGCTGGTCGAGGCCGAAGTAGTGCCGGGCCTCCGGCCTGGCGGCGCCCCGGTCCAGGGTGGCGATGGTCCGGCGCAGCGGGATGCCGATGTACCGGGAGTCGCGCAGCTTGCTGTCCGGCGTGGAGACCGCGACGAAGTCCGTGTAGCGGGCGCCGATCTTGTTGGCCAGGCCCGGACGGGCGTTCGCCTCGTGCACCACGATCGGCACGCCGGCCCGCTTGGCGGCCAGGTAGGCGGGCATCGCGACGTAGCCGCCGAAGCCCACCACGGCGTCCGCGTTGACCCGCTCGATGATCTCCTGGGCGGCCCGGACGGTGCCGCGCAGCCGGCCGGGGACGGTGATCAGCTCGGGGGTGGGCTTGCGGGGCAGCGGGACGGCCGGAATCAGCTCCAGCTGGTAGCCGCGTTCCGGCACCAGCCGGGTCTCCAGTCCGCGCTCGGTTCCCAGGGCGGTGATCCCGATGGACGGGTCGTGCCTGCGGAGGGCGTCCGCGAGGGCCAGCGCCGGCTCGATGTGACCGGCGGTCCCCCCGCCGGCGAGTACGACATGCACCGAAATTCACCGCTCCCTGCGTGCCGGCCCCGGGGCCGGGCGCGCTGTGGTTCGTCGTCGTGGCAGCACCCGGGCCAGTCGTCTCCTGATCCGGGAGTTCTTGCTCCGGGCGGCCAGCGCCGCCTTCGCGCCCGAGGTGCTGCGCGCCAGGCACAGCAGCACTCCGATCGCGGACATGGCCGACAGCATGGCGGAACCCCCGTAGGAGAACAGCGGGAGCGGGACGCCCGCGATGGGCAGCAGTCCCAGCGCCGACCCCAGGTTGATCATGGCCTGCGCCATGATCCAGGTGGTGGCGGCTCCCGCGGCGTACCTGACGAAGGGGTCCTTCGTACCGATGGCCACACGGATACCCGCGTAGCCTAGTGCCGCGAAGAGACCGATCACCGACAGCGTCCCCACCAGGCCCAGTTCCTCGCCGGTCGCGGCGAAGATGAAGTCGGTGTGCGCCTCGGGCAGCTGGCCCCATTTCTCCACGCCGGCACCGAGGCCGGTGCCGAAGCCTCCGCCGAGCGCGAACGAGTAGACGCCGTGCAGCGCCTGGAAGCAGGCCCCGTCGGGGTCGGGCTTGGTGACGCCGATGCAGCCCAGGCGCTCCGCCCGGTGCGGGACGCTGATCACCAGCGCGGTGCAGACGACCACGGCCACCCCTACGGTGGCCACGAACAGCCGCAGCGGCGCGCCGACCATCCAGAGCATCGCGAACAGCATCGCCACCAGGATCATCGAGGTGCCCATGTCGCCGCCGAGCATGATCAGCGCGAGCAGCAGCAGGGCGCCCGGCACCAGCGGGACGAGCAGGTGCTTCCAGGTGGTGAGGGTGCCGGCCTTCTGCTTGCGGGCGAGCAGGTCGGCGCCCCAGAGCACCAGCGCGAGCTTGGCGAACTCCGAGGGCTGGAACTGGAAGAAGCCGAAGTCCAGCCAGTTCTGGTTGCCGTTGATCCGCACCCCGATGCCGGGCACGGCGACCAGCGCGAGCGCGCCGATCACCCCGAACATCACCGGGTAGACGATCACCCGCAGCACCGCCAGCGGCACGGAGGCGAAGCCGATCAGCAGGACCAGGCCGAGGATGGCCGCGATCAGCTGCTTGAGGAAGTAGTACTGCGCCGAGTGGTGCTGGCCCAGGGCGAGGATCTGCGAGGCCGAGAAGACCATCATCAGGCCGAGCACCACCAGCAGCAGCGTCGTGCCGATGACGAGCAGGTAGGGCGTGAGCGGCCGGTCCAGCCAGTACCGCACCCGGTACCGGAAGGCCCGGACCCGGGCCAGCGGTCCGGCCGACTTGTACTTGGTCGTGGTGGCCGAGATCACGCGCCACGGCTCGGCGGCCTCCCGCTCCGGTGCTCCGGAACCCGCCCTGCCCTGCCCAGCCACTCCCCGCTCACTCTCTCTTCACGGCTCACCCGCCGCCGGGCCGCTTTGGCCCGGCACGGCCCTTCGGCTCACTCCCCGCGGTCCGCCAGCTGCCGGACCGCGGCGGCGAAGAGGTCGCCGCGCTCGCCGTAGTTGGTGAACATGTCCATCGAGGCGCAGGCCGGTGCCAGCAGCACCGTGTCACCCGACCGGGCGAGCGAGGCGGCCGTCCGGACGACCTCCGCCATCGCCACCGCGCCAGTCTGGCCCTCGGCCGCCTCGATCACCGGGACATCCGGAGCGTGTCGCTCCAGCGCCTCCCGGATCAGCGCGCGGTCCTCGCCGATCAGCACGGCCGCGCGCAGCCGCCCGGCAGCGCCCTGGACCAGGTCGTCGAAGGTCGCGCCCTTGGCCAGGCCGCCGGCGATCCAGACGACCGGCCGGTAGGAGGCCAGCGAGGCGGCGGCGGCGTGGGTGTTGGTGGCCTTGGAGTCGTCGATGTAGGTGACCTCGCCGACCACGCCGACCTCGGCGATCCGGTGGGCGTCCGGGCGGAAGGCCCGCAGGCCCTCCCGGACGGCCTTCGGCTCGACGCCGTACGCCCGGGCCAGCGCCGCCGCGGCGAGCGCGTTGGCGATGTTGTGCGGGGCCGGTGGGTTGACGTCCTCGACGGCGCCCAGCTCGGCCGCGTTCTTGGCCCGGTCGGCCACGAACGCGCGGTCCACCAGCAGCCCGTCGACCACGCCGAGGTTCGACAGGGCGGGCGCGCCGAGGCCGAAGCCGATCGCCCGGCAGCCCTCCTCGACGTCGGCCTCGCGGACCAGCGCCTCGGTGGCCGGGTCGGCCAGGTTGTACACGCAGGCGACGGTGTTGCCCTGGTAGATCCGGCCCTTGTCGGCGGCGTACGCCTCCATCGAGCCGTGCCAGTCGAGGTGGTCGGGGGCCAGGTTGAGCACGACCGCCGAGTGCGGGCGCAGCGAGGGCGCCCAGTGCAGCTGGTAGCTGGAGAGCTCGACGGCGAGCACGTCGTAGGGCTCCTCGGCGAGGACCGCGTCCAGCACCGACACCCCGACGTTGCCGACGGCGGCGGTGCGCCTGCCGGCGGCGGTGAGGATCGAGGCGAGCATCTGGACGGTGGTGGTCTTGCCGTTGGTGCCGGTGACGGCCAGCCAGGGGGCGGGCTCGCCGGTGGCGGGCAGCGGCCGGCGCAGGCGCCAGGCGAGTTCGACGTCGCCCCAGACCTCGATGCCGGCCGCCGCGGCGGCGGCGAACAGCGGGCGGTCGGGCGCCCAGCCGGGCGAGGTGACGACCAGCCGGGTGCCCTCGGGCAGGCTGTCGCCGTCGCCGAGGCGGACGGTGACGCCGAGCGCCTCCAGCTCGGCGGCCCGGGCGGTCAGGCCCGCGCCGCTGCCGCCGTCCACCACGGTGACGTGGGCGCCGAGGCCGTGCAGGACGCGCGCGGCGCTGATGCCGGAGACGCCGAGCCCGGCGACGACGACGGGCAGCTTCACGAACTGCGAATTGATCAACTGGGGGTTCGTCATCCGGTCCGGTATCCCGCGTAGAAGAGGCCGAGGCCGACGGCCACGCAGAGTCCCTGGATGATCCAGAACCGGACCACGACCAGGACTTCGCTCCAGCCCTTGAGTTCGAAGTGGTGCTGCAGTGGCGCCATCTTGAAGACGCGCTTGCCGGTCATCCGGAACGAGCCGACCTGGATGATCACCGACAGGGTGATGATCATGAAGAGGCCGCCGAGCAGGATCAGCAGCAGCTCGGTGCGCGAGCAGATCGCCAGGCCGGCCAGGGCGCCGCCGAGGGCGAGCGAGCCGGTGTCGCCCATGAAGATCTTGGCGGGCGAGGTGTTCCACCAGAGGAAGCCGAAGCAGGAGCCCATCAGGGCGGCGGCGACCACCGCGAGGTCCAGCGGGTCGCGGACGTCGTAGCAGCTGACGGTCGCGGTGACGGAGTAGGCGCAGCTCTGCCCGTACTCCCAGACGCCGATGAAGGTGTAGGCGCCGAAGGCCATCACCGAGGCACCGGTGGCGAGGCCGTCCAGACCGTCCGTCAGGTTCACGCCGTTGGAGGTCGCGGCGATCATGAAGTAGGCGAAGATGACGAACAGCACCGGGCCGATCGACCAGCCGTAGTCCCGCACGAAGGACAGGTGCTGGGACGCCGGGGTGAGCCCGCGGTCGTCGTGGAACTGCAGCGCCAGCACGGCGAAGGCCAGGCCGACGATGGACTGGCCGGCCAGCTTCGCCTTGGCCCGCAGACCGAGCGAGCGGCGCTTGACCACCTTGATGTAGTCGTCCAGGAAGCCGACCAGGCCCAGACCCGCCGTCAGGAAGAGCACCAGCAGGCCGGAGGCGGTCGGGCTCTCGCCCGTTATCGCCTTGGTCCCGAAGTAGGCGATCAGGGTCGCCAGGATGAAGGCGATGCCGCCCATGGTGGGCGTGCCCTTCTTGCTGTGGTGCGCCTTCGGCCCGTCGTCACGGATGTACTGGCCGTAGCCCTGCCGGGCGAGCAGCTTGATCAGGGCGGGGGTGCCGGCCAGCGACAGGATCAGGCCGATCATGCCGGAGAAGAGGATCTGCTTCATTACGCGGCCACACCGTCCGAGAGGAGGGCCTCGGCCACCTTCTCCAGCCCCACCGAACGGGACGCCTTCACCAGGACCACATCCCCCGGCCGAAGTTGACTGCGCAGCAGCTCGACCGCCGCGTCCGCGTCGGACACCAGCACCGACTCCTCACCCCACGAACCTTCGTTCCTCGCGCCGAGTTCCATGCAGGCCGCCTCGCGTCCACCGACCGCCACCAGCTTGGTGACGTCCAGTCGGACGGCGAGCCGCCCGATGGCGTCGTGCTCGGCCAGGCTCTCCTCGCCGAGCTCCCGCATCTCGCCGAGCACCGCCCAGGTGCGGCGGCGCTCCGGGCCGCGTCCCCCCATCGAGACCAGCGCCCGCAGCGCGGCCCGCATCGAGTCGGGGTTCGCGTTGTAGGCGTCGTTGACGACGGTGACACCATCGGCCCGGTCGACGACCTCCATGCGCCAGCGGGACAGCGCACCCGCTTCGCCCAGGGCGGTCGCGGTGTCGTCGACGGACATCCCGAGCTCCACCGCCACCGCAGCGGCGGCGAGGGCGTTCGAGACGTGGTGCTCACCGTACAGGCGCAGCTGCACGGGCGCGGAACCGGCCGGGGTGGTGAGCGTGAAGGACGGCCGTCCGGCGGCGTCCAGCTGAACGTTCGTCGCCCGGACGTGGGCGTCCGGGGATTCCCCGAACAGGACCACCTTCGCCCTGGTACGGCTGGCCATCGCGCGCACCAGCCGGTCGTCCGCGTTGAGGATCGCGGCGCCGTCGGCGGGCAGCGCCTCGACGAGTTCGCCCTTCGCCTCGGCGATCGCCTCCTGCGAGCCGAACTCGCCGACGTGCGCGGTGCCGACGTTCAGCACCAGGCCGATCCGGGGCGGCGTGATCGTGGTGAGGTACTCGATGTCGCCCTTGTGCCGGGCGCCCATCTCCATGACCAGGTGCCGGGTGCCGGGCTCGACCCGCAGCGCGGTCATCGGGTGGCCGATCTCGTTGTTGAGCGAGCCGGGCGGGTAGACCGTGTCGCCGATGCGCTGCAACAGCTGCGCGATCAGGTCCTTGGTGCTGGTCTTGCCGGCCGAGCCGGTCAGCGCGACGACGGCGGTGCCCTCGGCGCGGGCGACCACGGTCCGGGCCAGCTTGCCGAGCGCGTCCACCACACTGTCGACCAGGACGGCGGGCACGCCGACCGGGTGGTCGGCCAGCACCGCGACGGCGCCGGCCCCGACCGCGACGGCGGCGTAGTCGTGGCCGTCCACGTGCTCGCCGACGAAGGCCGCGAACAGGCCGCCGGGGCGCACCTTCCGCGAGTCGACCTCGACCGGGCCGGTCACCAGGGCGCCGGGGTCGGCGCCGTCCAGGATGCCCCCGACTGCGGCGGCCACCTCGGCGAGGGTCAGTGCGATCACTGCTGCTCTACTCCTCGGTCGCCCCGGGCGGCCGTGGTCTGCGTGATGGATTCGCGCAGCACCTCCCGGTCGTCGAAGGGGCGGATCTCGTCTCGTACGTACTGGCCAAGTTCGTGGCCCTTGCCGGCCACCAGCACGGTGTCCCCGGCGTGGGCGCGGGCGACGGCGATCCGGATCGCCTCGGCCCGGTCGGGGACGACCAGGACGGTCCCGCGCTCGGCCTCGGGCACCGCTGCGGCGCCGGTCAGCATGCTGGCGAGGATCGCCAGCGGGTCCTCACTGCGCGGGTTGTCGCTGGTCAGCAGGGCGGTGTCGGCGAGCCGGGCGGCGATGGCGCCCATCGGGCCGCGCTTGTGCGGGTCGCGGTCTCCGCCGCAGCCGACGACGACGTGCAGCCGGCCCTTGGTGACCTCGCGCAGCGAGCCGAGGACGGCCTGGAGGGCGTCCGGCTTGTGCGCGTAGTCGACCACGGCGACGAACGCCTGTCCGGCGTCCACCCGCTCCAGCCGGCCCGGCACGCCGGGCACCGCGGCGACGCCGGCCACGGCCCGCTCCAGCGGCAGGCCGGCGGCGACCAGCAGGGTGATCGCGGCGAGCGCGTTGGCCACGTTGAACGGGCCGGGCAGCGGCACGGCCGCGTCGGCCTCGGCGCCGTCCGGGCCGAGCACCCGGAAGGTGGAGCCGACCGGGCCGAGCTGGACGTCCACCGCCCGCCAGTCGGCCTCGACGGCGCCGGTGGCGGAGAAGGTGGTCACCGGGATCTTGGCCTCGGCGGCCAGCCGGCGGCCGTACTCGTCGTCCACGTTGACCACGCCGTGGCGGGACTTACCGGGCTGGAAGAGCCGGGCCTTCGCCTGGAAGTAGTCCTCCATGTCCGGGTGGAAGTCGAGGTGCTCGGGGGTGAGGTTGTTGAACAGGGAGACGTCGTACGTCACCCCGTCGGTGCGGCCGTAGACCAGCGCGTGGCTGGAGACCTCCATGGTCACCGCGTCCGCGCCGCGCTCGGCCATCACGCCGAGGATCGCGTGCAGGTCGGTGGCCTCGGGGGTGGTGCGCTCGCTCTTGATCCGCTCGTCGCCGACCCGCATCTCGACGGTGCCGATCACCCCGGGGGCGCGCCCGGCGCCGAGCAGGCCGCCCTCGACCAGGTAGGAGGTGGTGGTCTTGCCGTTGGTGCCGGTCAGCCCGATCATCAGCAGCCGCTCGGAGGGGCGGCCGTAGACGGCGGCCGCGAGCTCGCCCATCCGGGCCCGCGGCCGGTCGACGACCAGCAGCGGCAGGCCGGTGCCGGCCGCCAGCTCGGCGCCGGCCGGGTCGGTGAGCAGCGCCGCCGCGCCCGCCGCCGCGGCCTGGGCCGCGAAGGCCGCGCCGTGGTGGTTGGCGCCGGGGAAGGCCACGTACACGTCGCCGGGGCGCACCGCCCGGGAGTCGTGGGTGACGCCGCTGACGAGGCCCCCCTCGACGGGGTCGAGGCCCAGCTGGCGGGCCAGTTCGGCGAGCGGCAGGGCGGCGGTCCCGGCCGGGCGGGGCGGACTCACGGTGATTTGATCGGGTTTCGGCACGGCGGGAAGGCTATCCGCCGAAGGGTGTCCAGGGCCAAACCGGCCCTTCGCCGCGCCGCCGTCCGGCCCGACCCGCTCGTTGCTCATGCTCGCTCACGGCTTCCACTCGACGGGCAGGTTGGGCGCCTCGCTGCCGCTGGGCGGGACCTGCATGGTCTTCAGGGTGAACTCCATCACCTGCTTGAACACCGGTCCGCACAGCTGGCCGCCGAAGTGGCCGTTGACCGGCCCCTGGAGGGTGCAGGAGACGGTGTACCGGGGGGCGTCGGCGGGGGCGAAGCCGATGAAGGAGGCGGTGTAGCCGTCGTAGCCGACGCCGTTGGCGGCCCCCCGGTTGGCGGTGCCGGTCTTGCCGGCGACCCGGTAGCCGGGGATGGCGGCCTTGCCGCCGGTGCCCTGCTCGTCGTCGACGACCGACTCCAGCATCGAGGTGAGGGTCTTGGCGGTCTCTTCGCCGACCACCCGGGTCTGCTCGCCCGGCGGGGTCGCGGTGTACTTGCCGTCCGGGCTGGTGGTGCCCTGGACGATGCTGGGCGCGACCCGGACGCCGCCGTTGGCGATGGTCGAGTACACCGAGGTGGCCTGCAGCGCGTTCATCTGCATCGGGCCCTGGCCGAAGGAGGTGTTGTACTTCTCCGAGGCGACAAGGTCCTCCGGCTTCTTGAGCTTCCCGGCCGTCTCGCCGGGGAAGTTCAGACCGGTCGGCTGGGCGACGCCGAACTTGCGCATGTAGCTGTCCAGGATCTGGTTGGCCTTCAGCTGGTCGCCGTCGCCGAGCGTCTCCATGGCCTCGATGGTGCCGATGTTGGAGGACTTGGCCAGCACCCCGGCCAGGGTCAGGTACCAGGTTTTGTGCTCGATGTCGTCCTTGAACTGCTGGCCGGCCCGGACCAGCGGGTAGGGCACCGTGACCTTGGTGTCCCAGGTGGCCTTGCCGGTGTCCAGGACGGCTCCCAGGGTCATCAGCTTGGCGGTGCTGCCCGGCTCGTACGCGTCGACCAGCGCGGCGTTGCCCATCTGGGACTGCTTGGCGGTGCTCAGGTCGTTCGGGTTGAAGCCGGGCGCGGTGGCCATCGCGAGGACCTGACCGGTCTTCACGTCCTGGACGACGACGTAGCCCTTCTCCGCCCCGGAGTTGGCGACCTGGTCGGTGAGCGCCCGCTGGGCGGCCCACTGGATGTCCCGGTTGATGGTCAGCTTCACGTCGGTGCCGGGCACGGCCGGGTCCATCGAGCCCCCGGCGGTGGGCACCAGCCGGCCGCCCGCCTGGGCGTAGCTGCTGTGCCCGTCCTTGCCGGCGAGCTGCTTCTGGTACTGGAGCTCCAGGCCGCCGGCGCCCTCGCCCTCGCCGTTGACGAAGCCGACCAGGTTGGCGGCCAGGCCGTCGGCGGGGTAGATCCGCTTCTGGGTCTCCCGGTTGAACACCCCGGCCAGCGGGTTGGCGCACTCGTTGTCGACCCGGGTGCGTCCGCCCTGGCCGGCGGCCTTGGTCAGCAGCCGCTTCTGGGCCTGGCAGGTCCGCGAGCCGGCCTGCTTCTCCAGGCCCGCCTTGAGGTCGCTGATCTGGCTCTTGGTGGCCGGGGTCTGCTGGGCGGCGAGCCGCTTGTAGCGGGTCTTGGGGGTGTGCAGGTCGGCGGCGATCTTGTCCTTGGGCACGCCGAGGATCGGCGACAGCAGGGCGGCCGCCTGCTCCGGGGCGTCCGGGATGCCGGTCGCCGCCGGGGTGAACATCGCCGGGTCGGCGGTGATGTCGTACGCGTCGACGGTGGCGGCCAGCGCCACCCCGTCGGAGGACGTTATCGAGCCGCGCTCGGCGGTGATCGGGATGTTCAGGTAGCGGTTGGTGTTGGCGTCGGCGGCCAGCGCGTCGGAGTCCAGCAGCTGGAGCTGCACCAGGCGGCCGGCGAACACCGAGAACACCAGCGACATCACCACGGTGATCACCCGCAGGCGGCGCTTGGGCTCGGCCAGCCGGAGCGCCTTGGGGCGCTGCGGGCGGCGCGGCCGGACGGCGGCCTGGCTCCGGGCCGGCGGGCGGCCCTCGGGGCGGCGCTGCTGCGGTGCCCGGGGTGTACGGGCGGCGGCGGCCTTGGCGGGCTGTCCCTTGACGGGCTGCCCCTTCGCGGGCTGCCCCTTTGCGGGCTGGGCCTTGCCGGCGGACTGGCCGCGCGGCGCGGCCGCGCGGGGCGCGGCGCCCTTGGGCGGCTGACGGCGGCCGTTGCCGGAGCCTCCGGACGGCTGACGTGGCGTGCTCATCGGCCCGCACCTCCGGTCGACGGTGCGGGCGCGGCCGGGGAGGCCGGGTTGATCTGGACCACGGAGTCACCGGCAGTCGCCCCCGGACTCGGTGCACCTGGGGGCGCACCCGTCGGGGCGCTCGGCGCCGGCTGCTTCATCGGCCACGGGTCGACCGTCGAGCGCTTGACCGGCGGGCTGTCCTGCGCCGGTCCGGGCGTGCCGATCACCTTGCCGCCGTTCGGGACGTCCAGGAAGGCCATCCCGCCGGCCGGGACCATGCCCAGCTCGGCGGCCCGCCGGGCCAGCGCGTCCGGCGCCGAGCTCTGGTCGATCTGGTGCTGGAGGCCCTGCTTCTCGTCGGTCGCCACGGTGGTCTGCTTCTGCAGCCGGGACAGCTCGAAGGAGCCCTCGTTGAGCGCCGTGTTCAGCGCCAGCAGCCCGAGCAGCCCCGCCGCGAGCAGCACCACCACGAGCACCGCGAACGGCGTGCGGCCCCGCACCGGACGCCGCCCCGGCCGGACCGTGATCCGCGCCCTGCCCTGTCCGGGGAACGATCCCCGCCCCGCCCGGACCTCACCGGCCACCGGCCCCACTGCTCTCCTCCGCCCTTCGGACCCCGCCGGGGCCAACGTTTCAGCCCCGCTTGCTACGGTCCCTGATCCTCTCCGCCACCCGCAGCCGTACGGGCGCGGCGCGCCGGTTCTCCTCGATCTCCTCCTCCGTGGCCTGCTCGGCACCACGGGTGATCAGCTTGAGCCAGGGCTGGTGCTCCTCCGGGATGAACGGCAGCCCCGGCGGCGCGGTGTTGGTCGACCCGGCGGCGAAGTACTGCTTCACCAGCCGGTCTTCCAGCGACTGGTAGGACATCACGACCATCCGACCGCCGATCGCCAGGGCCTCCAGCGCTCCGGGGATCGCCCGGTCCAGGACCTCCAGCTCGCCGTTGACCTCGATCCGCAGCGCCTGGAACGTCCGCTTGGCCGGGTTCCCGCCGGTCCGGCGGGTCGCCGCCGGAATGGCGTTCCGCACCAACTCGACCAGACGCGCGCTGTTGGTGAACGGTTCCTTCTCCCGCTCCCGCAGGATCACCGAGGCGATCTTCCCGGCGAACCGCTCCTCGCCGTAGACCTTGAGGATCCGGGCCAGGGCACCGTGGCTGTAGGTGTTCAGCACCTCCGCCGCGCTGATCCCCCGGGTCTGGTCCATCCGCATGTCCAGCGGCGCGTCCTGCGCGTACGCGAAACCGCGATCGGCCTCGTCCAGCTGCATCGAGGAGACGCCGAGGTCGAACAGGACGCCGTCCACCCGGTCGATGTCCAGGCGCTCCAGCACCTCGGGGATCTCGTCGTAGACGGCGTGCACCAGGGTGGCCCGGTCGCCGAAGGGCGCCAGCCGCTCGCCGGAGAGCTTCAGCGCCTGCGGATCGCGGTCCACCGCGACCAGCCGCACCTCGGGGAACTGGGTGAGCAGCGCCTCGCTGTGCCCGCCGAGGCCGAGGGTGGCGTCCACCACCACCGCCCCGGGGCGCGAGATCGCCGGAGCCAGGGCGTCCATGCACCGCTGCAGCATGACCGGAACGTGCTTGGGGCCCGGATCGTTGGTGGTCATGCGCGGTGGCGCCCTTCCTCAGGTGCGGAGCAGCCCGACGACCGGGAGCTTCGACCATTCTCGCCCACCACTGCACGACGCGACGACGCGGCCCGTGGTCCCCGCCCGCTCCAAGGGGAAGATCGTGACCGCCCGGCGCCGGGGAAGGTGCGCCAGGTGGGCACGGAGCGGGTGGAGGCCACGGGCCGCATCGACCGGGCCACCCGGGCCGGAAAAGCCCGGTTGACGGGATCCGGCGGGTGTGCTCCACTGCGCCGCAAACTCTATCGCGCGGACCCCGCCAGTCAATGGTCCGCTCCGGCGCACCACCCGGGCGGCGGTACGGATCACCGCAGGTCGCAGCCGTGGGACTGGCCCCGCGGAGGTGCCGGCCGGGGGCCTGCGGGAGCGGCCGCGCGCCCCACCCGCGCACCCGCCCCGCGGGCGCTCCGGGACCAGCCCGGACAAACCCTCCCGAACGCGTGGAACGGTCGGCCCGTTGTGGCTATGCGCTCGATCACAGCGGCCCGATCTGTAGCTCTCCTCCCCACCGCGGGCGCCCGAATCGCACTAACGTCGCCACCATGACAGTGACCCCCGACCGGCCGACGCCGACCGACGCTGCCGACTCCCCGCGACCCGCCATCATCGACCGCTTCGTCACGGACAACCGCGAGTACGCCGTGACCTTCCGGGACGGCGGGATGGACGCCCGCCCGGTCCAGAAGATCGCCGTGGTGGCGTGCATGGACGCCCGCCTCGACCTCTTCGCGGCACTCGGCCTCGAACTGGGCGACGCCCACGTCATCCGCAACGCGGGCGGCGTCGTCACCGACGACACCATCCGCTCCCTCACCATCAGTCAGCGCGCCCTCGGCACCCGCTCGGTCGCGCTGATCCACCACACCGGCTGCGGCCTGCTCGGGCTGACCGAGGACTTCCGCCGCGAGCTGGAACTGGAGGTCGGCCAGCGCCCGCAGTGGGCGGTGGAGGCCTTCGTCGACCTCGACGGCGACGTCCGCCAGTCCATGCAGCGGGTCCGCACCTCGCCCTTCCTGCTGCACACCGACGACGTCCGCGGCTTCGTCTTCGACGTCCACACCGGGCTCCTGCGCGAAATCCACTGAACCCCGTACCGCACCACCGCCCCCGCACCGTGCACCGCCCGGCCAACGGCGTCCGGGCATCCGGGGCCCTCCCGAGGGTGACTTCTGGTCACCGGTCAGGGGAGAATGCGCCTGCCGGTCAGACCCCGAACCACCTGGGGCGGCCAGGCCGCAGGCCGCTGCCCCGGCGCCGGATCCCCGACGGAACCGCCCCTGGGAAGGCCGCGTCAAGCATGGGGTGGGGTCCGGCCTCGGGGTGAGGCGGGCACAGGGTGCCAGGGAGCGTATACGGGTGACGAGCTACAGCGATCAGGCCGGTCTCGGCAGTTCTGCGGGGGGCGACCAGGGGACGGACGGGTACCACCGGGCCGGACTTCCCGAGCTCGCCGCGGTCGTGGACCGGATCCGCGCCAACATCGAGAGCGTGATCGAGGGCAAGCCGGAGGCCGTCCGGATCGCACTGACCGTCCTGCTCGCCGAGGGCCACCTGCTGCTGGAGGACGTGCCCGGCGTCGGCAAGACCATGCTGGCCAAGGCACTCGCCCGCTCGGTCGACTGCACCGTCCGCCGCATCCAGTTCACGCCCGATCTGCTGCCCTCGGACGTCACCGGCACCAACATCTACGACCAGCACCAGCGCGACTTCGAGTTCCGCCCGGGCGCGATCTTCGCGCAGATCGTGGTCGGCGACGAGATCAACCGCGCCTCGCCCAAGACCCAGTCCGCACTGCTGGAGTCGATGGAGGAGCGCCAGGTCACCATCGACGGCACCAGCTACGAGCTGCCCTCGCCGTTCATGGTCGTGGCCACCCAGAACCCGGTCGAGATGGAGGGCACCTACCCCCTGCCGGAGGCCCAGCGGGACCGCTTCATGGCCCGGATCTCGATCGGCTACCCCAGCCCCGAGGCCGAGTTCGCGATGCTCGACGTGCACTCCGGCGCCAGCCCGCTGGAGGACCTCCAGCCGGTGGCGCACGCCTCCGACATCCTCAAGCTGGTCGACCTGGTGCGCAGCGTGCACATCGCCGACCCGGTCCGCCGCTACGCCGTCGACCTGGTCGGCGCCACCCGCACCAGCCACGAACTGCGTCTGGGCGCCTCGCCGCGCGCCACCCTGCACCTGGTCCGGGCCGCCCGCGCCGCCGCCGCGCTCGACGGGCGCGACTACGTCACCCCGGACGACATCCAGCGCCTGGCCGTGCCCGTCCTCGCGCACCGTCTGATGCCGACCGCCGAGACCCAGCTCAGCCGCCGCACCGCCGAGCAGATCGTGACCGACCTGGTCGCCCGGCTGCCGCTGCCGCGCCCGCAGGGCGGCCCGGCCGTCCGGAGGGGCTGAGGTGGCCCCGTCCGACCCGACGTCAGGACTGCGGGCCGGGCTGCGCGGCCTCACCACCCGGGGGCGCTCCTTCCTCGCCGCCGGCGTCACCGCGGTCGGCTGCGCCTACCTGCTCGACCAGGACGCGCTGCTGCGCGTCGGCGTGCTGCTCGCCGCGCTGCCGCTGGCCGCCGCGCTGATGGTCGCCAACACCCGCTACCGGGTGGCCAGCGGCCGCCGGCTGAGCCCGCGTCGCGCGGTGGCCGGCCAGGAGGCCCGGGTCCACCTGCGGGTCGACAACGTCTCCCGGGTGCCCACCGGGCTGCTGCTCCTGGAGGACAAGGTCCCGTACGTGCTCGGGCCGCGCCCGCGCTTCGTGCTGGACCGGGTCGAGCCGCGCGGCCACCGCGAGGTCTCCTACCGGGTCCGCTCCGACCTGCGCGGCCGCTACCCGCTCGGGCCGCTCCAGCTGCGGCTGTCCGACCCGTTCGGGATGTGCGAGGTGAACCGTTCCTTCTCCGCCTCCGACGTCCTCACCGTCGTCCCCCAGGTCCAGGCCCTGCCGCACGTGCGGCTGAGCGGCGAGTGGGGCGGCCAGGGCGAGAGCCGTGCCCGCACCCTGGCGCTGGCCGGCGACGACGACGTGATCCTGCGCGAGTACCGGCCCGGCGACGACCTGCGCCGGGTGCACTGGAAGTCCACCGCCCGGTACGGCGAGCTGATGGTGCGCCGCGAGGAGCAGCCGCAGCGGGCCCGGGCGACCGTCCTGCTGGACACCCGGGAGATCGGCCACCGGGGCAGCGGCCCCGCCTCCTCCTTCGAGTGGGCCGTGAGCTGCGCCGCCTCGGTCGCCGCGCACCTGCTGGAGCGCGGCTACCAGACCCAACTGCTCACCGACACCGGCCAGTGGGTGCCCGGCCCCGGCGGCGGCAACACCGCGGCCGACGCCTCCGGGCTGATCCTGGACGCGCTCGCGGTGGCCGACCTGTCCGACGGCGGCGGCCTCTCCCGCGCCGAGGAGCCGCTGCGCGCCGGCGGCGAGGGACTGCTGGTCGCCGTGCTCGGCGAACTCGACGAGGCGCAGACCGTCCGGCTGGCCCGGCTGCGCAACCGCACCGGCGGGGCCGTCGCGTTCCTCCTCGACACCGGCACCTGGGCGGGCCTGCGGATGCTCGCCCCCAACACCGGCGGCGACGAGTTCCGCAACCGGGTCCGGCAGCTGCGCGAGGCCGGCTGGACCGTCCTGCCGGCCAGCTCCGGGGACTCCGTCCCGGACCTCTGGCAGGCCGCCGACGGCGCCAAGACGACCTCCCCCTACCGAGAAGAGACCGGCGCGTGACCACCCGGGCCAAACTGACCGTCTACTCGGCGCTGGCCACCGCCCTCGCGTCGCTCTGCCTGACCCCGCTGCTCACCACCAGGAGCTGGGTCACCCACGCCTTCCTGGTGATCGCGGTGATCGCGGCGGTCGGCGCGGGCCTGCGGCGGGCCCCGCTGTACCGCTGGACGGTGCCGGTCGGCCAGCTGCTGGTGCTGTTCCTGCTGATCCTGATCGGCTTCGCCGGCTCCGGCTCGCTGCTGGGAGGCGTGCTGCCCGGGCCGTCCTCGCTGCGCGCCCTCGACCACGTCGTCAGCTCCGGCCTGGACGACATCCAGGTGTACGCCATCCCGGCGCCCCCCAACCCGGGCCTGCGGCTGATCCTGGTCGCCGCGGTCGGCCTGGTCGCCGTCGTGGTGGACACCGTCGCGGTGACGTACCGGCGCTCGGCGCTGGCCGGGCTACCGCTGCTGGCGCTGTACTCGGTCGGCAACGGGCTCTCCGGGGACCACGGCAGCTGGCTCTGGTTCGCCCTGGCGTCGGCCGGCTACCTGGTGCTGCTGTTCGCCGAGGGGCAGGACCGGGTCTCCCGCTGGGGCCGGGTCTTCCACGGCAGCTCGCGCGACTGGACGAGCTCCGGCCGGGTCAGCCCGGGCGGCCAGCAGGTCGGCGTCCTCGCGCTGGTCGCGGCGCTGCTGCTGCCGGTCGTCCTGCCGCACTGGGACTCCGGCCTGCTGAGCCCCGACTCCGGCGGGTCCTCGGGCAGGAGCTCCATCGGGTCGGCCACCAGCCTCGACCCGCTGGTCAGCCTGGAGTCGGCGGTCACCAAGCCCACCAACAACGAACTGCTCACCTACACCCTGGACAGCGAAATCGCCGACCAGGTCTACCTGCGCACCGGGGCACTGGACCAGTTCGACGGCACCAACTGGCGGCTCGGCAGCACCACGGTCAACGACCTCCCGTCCTCCTTCCCCGCCCCCGAGGGCCTGCGGGACGCCAACCTCCCCCGGATCGAGGGCGACTTCCAGATCAGCGACCGGCTGGAGAAGAGCTGGCTGCCGATGCCCTATCCGGCCGCCTCCGTCCAGGTCCCCAACCGCTCCGACTGGAAGCTCGACCCGTTCACCCGCACCGTCCTGCCGACCAACGACCGGGCGATCCGCGGCCTGCGCTACCACGTCAGCGCCCTGGACCTGCGGCCCACCGCGAACGAGCTGCGCACCGCCTCGACCGCGCCGCAGGACATCCGGGACCACTACACCAGCCTCCCCCAGGACCTCCCGCCGGTCGTCGCGCAGCAGGCCCACGAGGTCACCGCCAAGGCGACGAACGACTACGACCGGGCGATGGCGCTGGTGAACTGGTTCACCGGCCCGCAGTTCCAGTACGACACCGCGGTCAACGGCGGCACCGGCAGCAACGCGATCGCGGTCTTCCTGCGCGACCGCAAGGGCTTCTGCGTCCACTTCGCCTCCACCATGGCGGCGATGGCCCGCACCCTGAAGATCCCGTCCCGGGTGGCCGTCGGCTTCACCCCCGGCGACGCCAAGGGCGGCAACGTCTACTCGGTGACCGGCCGGATGTACCACGCCTGGCCCGAGCTGTACTTCTCGGGCTACGGCTGGCTGCGCTTCGAGCCCACCCCGAGCCGCGGCAACCAGCCGCGCTACACCGAGCAGTCCACCACCGCGACCACCGCGCCGTCCCAGCAGCCGACCGCCTCCGCGCAGAGCTCGGCGCCGGTCCCGGCGCCGACCGACAGCAAGGGCTGCGACGCGAAGCAGCGCCAGCTGGGTGAGTGCGGCGACAGGAGCAAGGCCGTCAGCAGTGCCGCCGAGGACTCCTGGCTGCTGTCCGGGCAGGTCCTGGGCAGCGCCGCCGTGGTGGTGCTGGTGATCGCGCTGCTGCTGGTGCCGATGCTCTGGCGGTCGGCGCTGCGCCGGCGCCGGCTCGGCTCCGGCGGCCGGCGCGGGCCCGGCCGTGGCCCGGCCGAGCTCACCGACGCCCAGGTGCTGGCCGCCTGGGACGAGCTGATCGACTCCGCCTGGGACGTCGGAATTCCCCCGGACGAGTCACACACCCCGCGCTCGGCCGCCCGGCGGATCACCGAGAAGGCTGAGCTGGACGCGGACTCGGCGGCGGCCGCCGGTCGGCTGGCGCTGGCCACCGAACGGGTGCTCTACGCTCCGGCCGGCCAGGTCACCACCGCCCCGCTGTCGGCCGACGTCCGGACCGCCCGGCAGGGCCTGCGGGCCACCGCCAGCCGGGCCGGACGGACCAGGGCGGTGCTGCTGCCGCCGTCCTCGGCCCAGCTGTGGTGGCGGATCTCCGACGCCCTGCGAGCGGCCCGGGAGGCGGTCGGCACCAGGGTCGGCCGGGTGTCCACCGCGGTCACCGGCCCGGTGCGGCGGGTGGTCTCCCGGCGCAAGCGCAAGCCGGAGTCCGAGCAGGACCCCGGGGAGTCCTGAGCGGGGCCCGAGCGAACGGGCCGTCGCGCGGATACGAGAACGCCGGGGCGGGCAGTCGATCGACTGCCCGCCCCGGCGTTCGTCCAGCGTGTGCGCGCCCCGGCGGGCGTGCGGTGCGCGGCTCAGAAGCCGCCGGTCTGCTCGTCCCGTCGACGCTGCCAGCGCTGTTCCACCCGGTCCATCATCCCGGCCTTGCGGCGGGGCGCGGCGGCCGGCCGGGGGCCGGAGCCCTGGCCGGCGGGGCCGCGGCGCCAGCCGGTCACGGCGAACACCGCGCACCCGAGCATCACCAGGAAGCCCACGACGCTGACCCAGATCTGGTCGGGGACGACCATGCCGCCCATCAGCAGGCCGATGCCCACCACGAAGCCGGCAACGGCCAGGTACACCCGCCGGCGGGTGTAGGTGCGCAGCCCGGTTCCCTCAAGCGCCGTCGCGAATTTGGGATCTTCGGCATACAGCGCTCGCTCCATCTGGTCGAGCAGTCGCTGCTCGTGCTCCGAGAGCGGCACGGAGTCCTCCTACTCGTCGGTCGCGGGTGCGACCGGTCCGCCACCCCGGTCGGGGAGGCAAAGTCCAATCAGCCTTCGGGGCACACGGTCGGACGCCTGTGCGGGGGGACCCGGCCCGTGTCGTCCATATGCCCCACGCATCCGGCTGTCATGCTTTCCGGCTTTACCCAGATCATACGGTCCGTGAGCCCGTTACGGAGTGGTCTGCGCCGCGTGGGACGGGCCACTTCGACCGGGCACGGCCGCACCCGGCTCAACGCCACGAGACGCGGACAAGTGCCCGAACGGGTGGAATCGGTCCGGACCTGGGCAGGTTCGGGACCACCCGGACGAGGCCGGGGGGCGTCCGGAAGGCGAACCGCCGCCGCACGGCGTGCGAACCGTACGGCGGTGGGCGGTCCCGCGGCCGCTCAGGCCAGGGTGGCCAGCAGGTGCAGCTGGGTCGCCACGGCGTGGAACGCGGGCTGCTCGGCGGCGGCCTCCTCCAGCTTCAGCAGCGCCTCCATCGCGCCCGGCTCGGCGTCCACCAGCACCCCGGGCACCAGGTCGGCGAAGACCCGGACGCCGTGCACCGACTCCACCCGCAGGCCCGCGCCCTCGGCCAGCCGGCCCAGCTCCTCGCCGGTGAAGCGGCGCGGCATCGGGTCCTGCTCGCCCCAGCGGCCGTCGGTCGCGGACAGCACCGTCCGGGCCTCGGTGAAGTGGCCGGCCAGCGCCCGGGCCAGCACGGCGCCGTTGCGGTTGGCGGCCAGCAGGCTGACCAGGCCGCCCCGGCGCAGGGTGCCGGCCAGGCTGCCGAGCGCCTCCGCCGGGTCGTCCACGACCTCCAGCACACCGTGGCAGAGCACCGCGTCCACGGAGCCGGGGGCGACCAGCTCGGGCAGCGTCTGGGTGTCGCCCTGGACGGCCCGGACCAGCTCCGTCACCCCGGCCTCGGCTGCCCGGCGCTCCAGCGCGAACAGCGCGTCCGGGCTGGGGTCGACCACGGTGACCCGGTGGCCGAGCTTGGCCACCGGCACGGCGAAGTTGCCGGTGCCGCCGCCGGTGTCGACCACGTCGAGCACCGGCTGGTCCAGCTCGGCCGCCCGCTTCTCCAGGGCGGCCCGCACCACCTCCCACACCACGGCGGTACGCAGGGCACTGCGGGGACGCGTCGGGTACAAGGCGGGGCTCCTCGGCACATGCAGATCGATCAGGATGCCTCCACCTTAGACCGGGCGGGTGGCCGGGCCCGTCACCCCCGGCGGGTCGTCGCCGTCCAGCGGAAGCCGCAGGGCCGGCGGGGCCGGGCGCAGGCCGAGCAGGCGCTCCACCAGGCGCAGGAACAGGGCGGAGTTGCGGACCAGGTCGTCGGCGTCACGGGCCGAGGCGGCGCCCCTGATCCCGGCCTCGGCGGCCGCCCGGCGGCGGGCGCCGGCGGCGTAGTAGAGCGCCCACTCGGCCAGCTCGGGGGCCATCTCGGGCAGCACCTCCCAGGCACTGCGGATGGCCTTGCGCCGGCGCGGGCTCTTCTCCGGCCGCCCGCGCACCGCGAGCACGGCCGCCACCGTGCGCAGCGCGGCCAGGTGCGCGGTGGCGTACCGCTCCAGCGGGTCCTCCAGGAGGCGGGCCCGGGCGAGCGTGCGGTGGGCGTCGGCAAGCAGGTCGAGGGCGGCCGGCGGCGCGGCGGCCCGGCGCAGCACGGGGTGGACGTCCCCGCCACCCGGGCGCCCGCCCGGGGAGGACGGCAGGGCGGTGGAGTGGAGGCGGGCGGTGACGGGCTCAGGACGGCTGATGGTCATGGTCTCCCCCGTTCCGAGGCAGCGCGCGGACCGGGCGGTCCGTGCCCCTCCATCGTGAACGGGACCACTGACAACGCGGCCCGGAACGGGTGAGCGGCGGCGGGCACCGGCCTGTCCCCCCAGGTCCTGTGCCGCCGCCGTACGCCGCCGCTCCGCCGTTCCCCACAGGCGGCGGTGGCCAGCTCCCCCTTCCGGTGGCCGGTCTCCCCCCGGCCCGCTCCGCCGCCCCGTGTCGGCGGTGCAGGGCCCGTGACCGGCTCCAGTGGCGGATCTCCGCCGCCGCCCCGCCGACCCCTCATCTGCCGGCTGGGCGGACGGATCCGCCGTCCGGGGCGGGGCGCCCGACGCGCCGCCGTCCCGGTGCCACCACTCTCCCGTCCCGGCAGGTCGGCGGGCCATCCGCTGACGTACTCAACCCCGGATCTGAGTACGCGTACTCAGATCCGTCGGCCCCGGGCCCTGGCGTGGCCGGAACCGGCGGGCCGACCCGGCACGTCCCGGTACGGTACGGCCGTGGCCCGGGCGGCCCGGCCACGGCCACGAGAAGGAGGGGGAAAGCGATGAGGAGGGGGAAGCCATGACGATCGTGCCGCTGATCTTCACCAGCGGACTCGCCAGCGGCATCAACGCCTACGCGGTGGTGCTGCTGCTCGGACTGCTGGGCCGCTTCGGCGGCGCGGACTCGGTGCCGCCCGCACTGGAGCGCACCGACGTGCTGGCCGCGGCCGCCGTGCTGTTCCTGCTGGAGGCGGTGGCCGACAAGATCCCGTTCGTCGACAGCCTCTGGGACTCCGTGCACACCGTGATCCGGCCGATCGCGGGCGCCACCGTCGGCGCGCTGATCGCGAGCACCGACCCGGGCTCGCTCGGCGAGGTCGCGGCGGGCGCCATGGGCGGCACCACGGCGCTGGTCAGCCACCTGGTCAAGGCCTCGCTGCGGATGGCGGTCAACACCTCGCCCGAGCCGGCCAGCAACATCGCGGTCAGCATGGCGGAGGACGTGTCGGTGGCCGGGCTGGTCTCCCTGGCGATCTTCCACCCCTGGCTGGCCGCCTCGATCGCCGCCGTCCTGCTCGCCGTCGGCCTGCTGCTGGTCTGGTTCGCGGTCAACCGGATCCGCGCCTTCCGGGCCCGCCGCCGCGAACGCCGCGCCGCCCGCGACGCCCGGTCCGCCGCCCGCGGACAGGAGGCGGACCGGCCGTACGTCCCACGGCGCTGAGGACGGCGCCCGCCGGGCCCGGCCCGGCCCAGGTCACGCCCTAGGATCAGGTGCCATGGCACGGATCGTCATCATCGGCGCAGGAATGAGCGGGCTCGCGGCGGCCTCCAGGCTGGCCACCCTCGGACACCGGGTGACGGTCTGCGAGGCCGGCGGCACGTACGGGGGCATGGTCGGCCGGTACGAGCGCGACGGCTTCGCCTTCGACACCGGCCCCGGCCTGCTGACCCTCCCGGCCGTCTACCGCGACCTCGCGCTGAAGACCGGCAAGGAGCCGCTGGAACAGCTCGTCGACCTCGCCCCGGTGGACCCGGAGAGCCGGCACCTGTTCCCGGACGGCACCGCCGTCAGCCTGCCCAACGCCTCCCGCGGCGGCGTCAGCCAGGCCCTGGACGCCGCCTTCGGCGCCGGCTCGGGCGCCCGCTGGAGCGCGGTCATGAACCACGGCCGGACGGTCTGGGAGGCCACCCGCCGCCCGCTCCTGGAGGAGCCGCTCCCGGCCGACCGGTCGCCGCTGCACACCGACCCCTACCCCGTCCCGCCCCGGCGCGGCCTGCTCGCGCGGCTCGGCCGGCCCCGCCCGTGGACCCTCGCCGACGTCGCCGCCCGCGAACTCGGCGGCCACCCCGGCCTCACCGCCCTGCTGGCGGAGCACGCCCTACGCTTCGGCCTGCCCCCCGGCTCCGCCCCCGCCGGGGCCACCGTGCTGCCGTACATGGAGCAGTCCTTCGGCGTCTGGTACGTCCGGGGCGGCCTGCGGGCCCTGGCGGACGCGGTGCACCGGCGCTGCGAGCTGCGCAAGGTGGAGTTCCGCTTCGACACCCCGGTCACCGAGGTGCTGGTCGAGGACGGCCGGGCCTGCGGCGTCGACACCCCGGGCGGCCGGATCGACGCGGATCTGGTGGTCTCCTCGATGGACGCCAGGACCCTGTTCCGTGACGGTCTCGCCCGGTGGCCGGAGCTCGGACCCGGCCACGGGGAGCCGTCCGAGGTGCCCGGCCGGTTCAGCGTGCTGCTCGCGCTGAGCGGCGCCCGGCCGGCCGGCACCCCGCACCGGACGGTGGTGCACGCCGCCGACCCGGCGGCCGAGCGGGACGCCCTGACCCTCTCGGCCCCGCCCTGCGAGCGCCCCACCCTCCAGGTGCTGCGCCCGGACGATCCCTCGCTGCGCCCCGACGACGCGCACGAGAGCGTGGTGCTGACCGCGACCGTCCCCGCCCAGGGCGACGTCGACTGGACGGCGCCCGGGGTCGCCGAGCGCTACGCGGACCAGCTGTTGGCGCACGCCGACGCCGCCGGCCTGGGCCTGCGCGAACGGGTGCTGTGGCGGGTCGTGCGCACCCCGGACGACACCCGCCGGGAGACCGGCGCCCTCGGCGGGTCGGTCCCCCGCCCCGCGCTCGCCGGAGACGGCGGCGGATGGCTCCAGCCCGCCAACGAGTCGCCCGTCCCCGGCCTCTACCTGATCGGCGGAGCGGCCCACCCCGGCGGCGGACTGGCCCGGACCGGCATGTCCGCCTGCATCGCCGCCAACCTGATCGGCCCGGCGTAGCGGCCCTGGCGCCGGAACTCAGCCCTGGGGCCAGGTGTTCTGCTGCTGGTAGCCGTACGTGTGGTCGTAGGACTGCTGCTGCGGGATGCCCTGGGGGTGCTGGCCCGGCTGCTGGCCGGGGTGCTGCTCCAGGTGTTGCTCGGGGTGCTGCTGCGGGGTCTGCCACTGCTGCTGGGGGTGCTGCTCCCAGCCGGGCTGCTGCTGCGGGTAGGACTGGTACTGGTCCTGCTGCGGGTAGCCGTTGTACGGATCGGGCTGCTGGGGGTAGGCCCCGTAGCCCTGGTCGTAGGCGAAGGCGGGCTGCTGCTGGCTCTGCCACTGCTGCTGCTCGTAGGCCGGCTGCGGCTGGGCGGCGTTGTCGTAGCCGGACTGGTAGGCCTCGGCGTAGGGGTCGTGCGGCGCCTGCTGCTGCTCGTAGTAGGCGGGCGCGTAGACGCCGTCCTGGGTGAGTTCCTGCATCTCGAAGGCGGCGGTCTGCTCGACCTCGGGGATGTCCTCGGCAACCGGGGCAAGGACGGGGGCGGCGACCGGGGCCTCCTCGACGGCGCTGACCTCGCCGATCCGCTTCTCGGTGTCCTCGACCGCGGCCACGGCGGCCGCGCCGCCGGTGAGGGCGCCGAGCAGGGGCACCTTGGCGAGCGGGCCGGGCAGCGAGCCGTCGGCCTTGCGCAGCGACCAGCCGGCCCGGTAGCCGCGCTTGACGGAGAGGGTGACGAAGGTCTGGCCGGCCGCGAAGAGGGCGGCGCCGGCGCCGATCACCGGGACGGAGCCGAGCACCATGCCGGCGGCCACCCCGAGGAAGCCGACCAGGGCGAGGGCCCGCCAGTGCAGCGGGGCCCGGTTCTGCAGCAGGACCTCGGCGACCAGCCAGAGCGCCACCACCGCCAACGCGACGTACAGCAGCAGGTATCCGATGCCCATCCGCCCGCTACCTCCAGTCGCGTGCCCGCGCTCGCCGCGCGTGTGCGGCGACTGTACCGGTTCAACGGCCGGGGTACCGCATCGCGTTCCCGCCGGTCGCGGCCGGGGCGCACACGACCGAGCCCGTCACCGTCGGGGCGGTGACGGGCCGGTGAACGTCCGGGCTCGCGGACCCCGGTCTGCCCGGAGCAGGGCCCCCGACGGCGCCGGACGGGGCCTACGCGTGGCGCTGGTGCAGGCCGAGGTTCTGGTAGATCTCCAGCGTCGCCGTGGAGTGGTTGAGCGTGATGAAGTGCAGGCCCGGCGCGCCCTCGGCGAGGAGGCGTTCGGCCATCGCGGTGGCGTGTTCCATGCCGATCGCGCGCAGCGCCGCCGGGTCGTCGACGGCGGCCCGCAGCCGGGCCTCCAGGTCGGCGGGGAAGGCGGAGCCGCTCAGCTGGGGGAAGCGTTCCAGCTGCTTGGCGTTGGTGACCGGCATGATCTCCGGGATGATCGGCGTCTCGCAGCCGGCGGCGGTGACCCGGTCGCGCAGCCGCAGGTAGTCGTCGACCTCGAAGAACATCTGGGTGATCGCGTAGTCGGCGCCCGCCCGGACCTTGCCGACGAAGTGCCGGATGTCCTCGTCCCAGTCGGTGGAGCGCGGGTGCATGTTCGGCGAGGCGGCGACGCCGACGCAGAAGTCGCCGATGCCCTTGATCAGCTCGACCAGCTCGTACGCGTACGTGACGCCGTCGGGGTGCTTGACCCATTCGCCCATCGGGTCGCCGGGCGGGTCCCCCCGGACGGCGAGGACGTTGCGCACGCCCTGGTCGGCGTACTGGCCGATGATGTTGCGCAGCTCGGCGATCGAGTGGTCGACGGCGGTCAGGTGGGCGACCGGGGTCAGCGTGGTCTCGGTGGCGATCCGGCCGACGATGTTGACGGTGCGCTCGCGCGAGGAGCCGCCCGCGCCGTACGTCATGCAGACGAAGTTGGGGTCCAGCGGTTCGAGCCGGCGGATGGCGTCCCAGAGTCTCTGCTCGCCGACCTCGGTGCGCGGGGGCATGAACTCGAAGGAGAAGGACCGCTTTCCGGCTGCCAGGAGTTCGCGGACCGTCAGTGCGCGGTCCGGTCTGGTGGAAGCGATGCCGAGTGCCATGCTGGCAGGTTATCGGGCGTTCGAAGGGGCCGGACAACTCGGTACCACGGATTGAGACAAGCGGTGGACGATACTCCGTCCGTGGTCCGACGAATTCCGACCGGCGCTCGAAGCCCGCGCCCGCCGGCCCGCACGCCGGCTCGCACATCCGTTCCCAGCTACCCCGCTACGCTTGCTGCACCCCAGCGAACCAGCGGAGCCTCATCGTGACCTCGTCCAGCAACCGGCCGGCCAACCCCATAGACGTGGAGGACGTCCGCGCGCGCGTCAACGCCGCCCTCGCCGCGTTCATGGACGGCCAGTCCGCCCTGTTGGACAAGATCTCCCCGCAGCTCGTGCCCGCCGCAGACGCCCTGCGCGACTTCCTGCTGGACGGCGGCAAGCGGCTGCGCCCGGCCTTCTGCTACTGGGGCTGGCGCGGCGCCGGCGGCCCGGCCGGCGGCGAGGGTATCGCGAACGCGGCGGCCGCGCTGGAACTGCTCCAGGCGAGCGCCCTGGTGCACGACGACCTGATGGACCGCAGCGACACCCGCCGCGGCCTGCCCTCGATCCACCGCCGCTTCGAGGCGCTGCACCGGGCGAACGGCTGGCGCGGCGACCGCGAGCAGTACGGCGCCTCGGCGGCGGTGCTGCTCGGCGACCTGCTGCTGATCTGGTGCGACGAGCTGTTCCTGCGCTCGGGCCTGGAGCCGGCCGCCGTGCTGGCCGCCAAGCCGGTGTTCGACCTGATGCGCACCGAGGTCATGGTCGGCCAGTACCTGGACGTCCTGGAGCCGGTGGCCGGCGACTCCGCCGACGAGGGCGCGCTCGACCGGGCGCAGACGGTGCTGCACTACAAGTCGGCGAAGTACACGATCGAGCGCCCCCTCCAGGTCGGCGCGCTGCTGGCCGGGGCCGGCCCGGAGCTGGTGGCGGCGCTGGGGGCGTTCGGGCTGCCGCTGGGCGAGGCCTTCCAGCTGCGGGACGACCTGCTCGGCGTCTTCGGCGATCCGGCGGTCACCGGCAAGCCGGCCGGGGACGACCTGCGCGAGGGCAAGCGCACCCTGCTGGTGGCGCACGCGATGCGGGGCCTGCCGGCCGCCGACGCCCGACACCTGGACGAGCGGCTCGGCGCGCCGGACCTGGTGCCCGAGGAGGTCGCCGGGCTGCGCGACCTGGTGGCCCGCAGCGGCGCGCCCGAGCGGGTGGAGCGCCGGATCGACGAGCTGATGCGGCAGTCCCTGGCCGCGCTGGAGGCGGCGCCGCTGGCCGACGAGCAGGCCCGCACGGTGCTGCTGGCCCTGGCCGAGGCCGCCACCGTCCGCAAGTACTGAGATCCGCACGCAAGAGGATCCGCAGGTACGGAGAACGGTGACGGCCCCCGGGGCCGTCAGGCCGAGCGCACCCGCCGGGCGAGCTCGGCGGCGGCGGCCTGCGGGTCGTCGGCGGCCGTGATGGCGCGGACCACGACGATCCGGCGGGCGCCGGCGGCCAGCACCTCGTCGAGGTTGCCGAGGTCGATGCCGCCGATGGCGAACCACGGCCGGTCGGTGCTCTGCTTCGCCGCGTACGAGACCAGGCCCAGGCCCGGCGCCGGGCGGCCCGGCTTGGTCGGGGTCGGCCAGACCGGGCCGGTGCAGAAGTAGTCCACGCCGGGCTCGGCGACCGCCGCGTCCACCTCGGACTCGGCGTGGCAGGACCGGCCGATCAGCACCTCGTCGCCGAGGATCGCCCGGGCGGCCGGCACCGGCAGGTCGTCCTGCCCGAGGTGCAGCACGTCCGGCCGGGCCGCGTGCGCGACGTCGGCGCGGTCGTTGACGGCCAGCAGCTTGCCGTGGCGGCGGCAGGCGTCCGCGAAGACCTCCAGGGCCTCCAGTTCCTGCTTGGCCTCCAGGCCCTTGTCCCGGAGCTGGACGATGTCCACCCCGCCCGCCAGCGCCGCGTCCAGGAACTGGGCGAGGTCGCCCTGCTCCCGGCGGGCGTCGGTGCACAGGTACAGCCGGGCGTCGGCCAGCCGCCGGCGCGGCGTGTCCGCCGCCATCAGATCAGCATCGCCTGGGCGCGCCGCTTGACCTCGGTGCCGCGGTTCTCCTGCAGCGCCTGGATCGGGCTGCCGGGCAGCGACGGGTCCTCGGTGAAGAGCCACTCCAGGATCTCCACGTCGTTGTAACCGCAGTCGCGCAGCACGGTCAGGGTGCCGGACAGGTGCTTGACCAGCCCCTGGCCGTCGATGAACGCCGCAGGGACCTGCAGCGACTTGTTGGGGCCCCGCCGGACGGCGATCAGCCCGCCGGTGCGGACCAGGTCGCGCACCTCGGTGACGCGCACCCCCCACTGCTCCGAGATGTCGGGCAGGTACATCCACTCGGAAACCAGGGCTTCAATCTTGCTTTCAATCTCACTCACGCCACCAGACTGCCACCTCCACAGCCCCCCGCGCACCAGCCGCTACCCCGCGACCGCCGACTTCAGCGGCACCGAGGGGTCCGCCGCGCGGGCCCGGTCCAGCGCGGTGCCGCGCTCGATCAGCCGGCGGCCCTGGGTCAGATCGCGCGGCCGGTCGACGGCCAGCAGCGCGCTCGGCACCCCGTCGCGCAGCCAGAGCACCGTCCAGGAGGCGTCCTGCGGGCCGCCCCGCCACAGCAGTTCGTCGCCCTCGGCGTGCCGCCCGGCGTACTGGACCATCCGGCCGAACTGCTCCGACCAGAAGTACGGCACCGGGTCGTACGGCGGCGCGTCCGCGCCGAGGACGGCGGCCGCCGCGGCCTCGCCGGACTGCAACGCGTGGTCCCAGTGCTGGACGGCCAGCCGGGCGCCGGAGCGGGCGGACGGGTAGCTGACGCAGTCCCCGGCCGCGAAGACGCCGGGCAGGCCGGTGCGCAGCCGCCCGTCCACCAGGACGGCGCCGGTGCCGTCCAGCTCGACACCGGAACCGGCCAGCCAGCCCGTCGCGGGCCGGGCGCCGACGCCGACCACGACCTCGTCGGCGGGCAGGTGCGAGCCGTCCGCGAGCAGCACCGCGCCCGCCTCGACGGCGGCCACGCCGACCCCGCAGCGCAGGTCGACACCGGCCTCGGCGTACCAGGCGGCCATCGCCGAACCGACCTCGGCCGGCAGCGCGCCGGGGACGGGCGCCGGGCCCGCCTCGACCACCGTCACCTCGCAGCCGGCCGCTCGGGCGGCGGTGGACACCTCGGCGCCGATCCAGCCCGCGCCGACCAGCACCAGCCGCAGGCCGGGCCGCAGCAGGGCGCGCAGCGCCAGCGCGTCGTCCAGGGTGTGCAGCAGGTGCGCGCGCTCGGCGCCGGGCAGGGCGCGCGGGGTGGCGCCGGTGGCGATCACCAGGGCGTCGTACGGGAGGTCGCCGGCGCCGGTGTGCAGCACGCCGGGGGTGAGGCCGGTGGCGCGGCGGCCGGTGAGCAGCTCGATGCCCAGGTGCGGGTAGTCGATGTCCAGGGTGGTGGCGTCGGCCTTGCCGAGCAGCACGTCCTTGGAGAGCGGCGGCCGGTCGTACGGCGCGTGCGGCTCCTCCCCGACCAGCGTGATCCGCCCCCGCCAGCCGCCCTGCCGCAGCTTCAGGGCGCACTGCGCCCCGGCCAGCCCGGCCCCGACGACGACCACCTGATCCGTTGCGTTCAGCTCTGCCACGCCCGTCACTGTACTCAGCGCCCTGCCGGGGCCACCGGCCCGTCCACCCCGCATACGGGCCTTCGGCCGGGCCCGCCCCCGGCGTTATGGTGGGGGCACCATCACGGGAGCCCGGCGTACCGGGCTGAGAGGCGGGCTGGCACGGCCCGCGACCGTCCGAACCTGATCCGGGTCATTCCGGCGAAGGGAGAAGAGCAGCCTTGTCACGCTTGCCCGAGGAAACCCACGCCGACGTGCTGGTGATCGGCGGGGGCATCATCGGCCTCGCCGTCGCCTGGCGCGCCGCGCAGCGCGGGTTGCGGAACATCGTCGTGGTCGACCCCTCCCCCGGCGGCGGGGCGGCCGGGGTCGCGGCCGGGATGCTCGCCCCGGTCACCGAGCTGCAGTACGGGGAGGAGCCGCTGCTGCGCCTCGGCATGGCCTCCAACCAGCGGTACGGGGACTTCGCCGCCGAGCTCACCGAGGCGAGCGGCGGCCTGGACACCGGGTACCGCCGGTGCGGCACGATCGCCGTCGCGCTGGACTCCGACGACCGCGAGGAACTGCGCGAGCTGCACGCCTTCCACCAGCGGCTCGGCCTGGACTCGTCCTGGCTGACCGGCCGGGAGGCCCGCAGGCTGGAGCCGATGCTCGCCCCCGGCGTACGCGGCGGCCTGCACGTCGCGGACGACCACCAGGTGGATCCCCGCCGGCTGCTGACCGCCCTGGTGGCCGCCTGCGAGCTCGCCGGGGTCGTGGTCCACCGTGCCGAGGCCGTCGGGCTGCTGGTCGAGGGCGGCCGCGCGGTCGGCGCCCGGCTCGGCACCGGCGAGACCCCGAGGGCCGACCAGGTGGTGCTCGCGGCCGGCCCGCACAGCCACCGGCTGCCCGGACTGCCGGAGGGCGTGCTGCCGGCCGTCCGCCCGGTGAAGGGGCAGATCCTGCGGCTGCGGATCCCCGAGGCGTACCGGCCGTTCCTGTCCCGCAACGTCCGCGCGGTGGTGCGCGGGCAGCACCTGTACCTGGTGCCCCGGGAGAACGGCGAGCTGGTGATCGGCGCGACCACCGAGGAGCAGGGCTACGACACCACCGTCACCGCCGGCGGGGTGTACGAACTGCTGCGCGACGCCCACGAGTTGGTGCCGGGCATCACCGAACTCCCGCTGCTGGAGACCTCGGCCGGGCTGCGGCCCGGCTCGCCGGACAACGCCCCGCTGCTGGGCCCGACCGCGCTGCCCGGGCTGGTCGCCGCCACCGGCCACTACCGCAACGGCGTGCTGCTCACCCCGGTGACCGCCGACCTGCTCGCCGAGTACCTGGCGACCGGCGAACTCCCCGAGCTCGCACAGCCGTTCACACCCACCCGGTTCTCCCCCGACCGCTCCACCACGAAGGCCTCCGCATGACCGAGATCGCACCACCCGAGACCACACCGGCCCAGACCACCCCAGCCCGGACCGCACCGGCCGAGATCGCGCTGACCGTCAACGGCGAGCCCCGCCGGGTGTCCACCACGACCACCCTCGCGGAGGTCGTGGCCACCCTCAGCACCGCCCACAGCGGCGTCGCCGCCGCCCTCAACGAGGCCGTGGTGCCGCGCAGTTCGTGGCCGGCCACGGAACTGTCGACGGGCGACCGGATCGAGATCCTCACCGCCGTCCAGGGAGGCTGACATGGCCGACGACCTGCTGACCATCGCCGGGGCGTCCTTCGGCTCCCGGCTGATCATGGGCACCGGCGGCGCACCCAGCCTGGAGATCCTGGAACGGGCGCTACTGGCCTCCGGCACCGAGCTGACCACCGTGGCGATGCGCCGGGTCGACGCCGGCACCCAGGGCTCCGTCCTGGACGTGCTGACCCGCAACGGCATCCGGGTACTGCCCAACACGGCGGGCTGCTTCACCGCCGGGGAGGCCGTGCTGACCGCCCGGCTGGCCCGCGAGGCGCTCGGCACCGACTGGGTGAAGCTGGAGGTGATCGCCGACGAGCGGACCCTCCTGCCGGACCCGATCGAGCTGCTGGACGCCGCCGAGACCCTGGTCGACGACGGCTTCACGGTGCTGCCGTACACCAACGACGACCCGGTGCTGGCGCGCAAGCTGGAGGACGTCGGCTGCGCGGCGATCATGCCGCTGGGCTCGCCGATCGGCTCCGGCCTGGGCATCCGCAACCCGCACAACTTCCAGCTGATCGTGGAGGGCGCGGGCGTCCCGGTGATCCTGGACGCGGGCGCCGGCACCGCCTCGGACGTCGCGCTGGCGATGGAGCTGGGCTGCGCGGCGGTGATGCTCGCCTCCGCGGTGACCAGGGCGCAGGACCCGGTGCTGATGGCCGAGGCGATGCGGCACGCCGCCGAGGCGGGCCGGTTCGCCCACCGGGCCGGCCGCATCCCGCGCCGGTTCCACGCCGAGGCCTCCTCGGCGATGGCCGGCCGGGCGGAGCTGGACACCCGCGAGCACCCGGCGTTCTGACGCCCTGGCGCCCGGGCACCCGCCGCGTGTGCCGTGTCACAAACCGGGCACAGCCGGGCCCGGAGGCGATGTCCTCCGGGTCCCGCTGCCGCCTGCGGCCCTAGACTCTCCGGGTGGACATGGCATTGCACGACCCCTTGATCGGTACCCTGCTCGACGGCCGGTACCGGGTCGAGCAGCGCATCGCGACCGGCGGGATGTCCACCGTCTACAGGGGCACCGACACCCGGCTGGACCGGGTCGTCGCCCTCAAGGTGATGCACCCCGCGCTGGCCGGGGACGACGGCTTCACCGCCCGGTTCATCCGCGAGGCCAAGGCCGTCGCCCGGCTCTCCCACCCGAACGTGGTGAACGTCTTCGACCAGGGCGCGGACGGCGCAAACGTCTTCCTCGCCATGGAGTACGTGCCCGGCCGCACCCTGCGGGACCTGCTGCGCGACCGCGGCGCGCTGTCCGTGCGGGCCGCGCTGGACGTGCTGGAGCCGGTGCTGGCCGCCCTCGGCGCCGCCCACCGGGCCGGGCTGGTGCACCGGGACGTCAAGCCCGAGAACGTGCTGATCACCGAGGACGGGCTGGTCAAGGTCGCCGACTTCGGCCTGGTCCGGGTCCTCGGCACCGCCGACGGCGCGCCCACCTCGACCAGCACCGCGACCGGCGGCACGGTCCTCGGCACCGTCTCCTACCTGGCCCCCGAGCAGATCCTCCCGGACGCCCCCACCGACCAGCGGGTCGACGTCTACGCGGCCGGCATCCTGCTCTACGAGATGCTCACCGGCCGCCGCCCGCACACCGGCGACAACCCCGTCCAGGTCATGTACAAGCACCTGCACGAGGACGTCCCCGCCCCCTCGCTGATCGCCCCGGCCGTCGGCCCCGGGCTGGACGCCATAGTGGCCGGCGCCTGCGCCCGGACGGCCGAGGCCCGCCCGTACGACGCGGTCGAACTGCTCGCCGCCCTCCAGCGGCTCCGCCGCACGCTCACCCCGGCCGAGCTGGACGCCGAGCCGCCGGCCTCCACCCGGCCCAGCCCGCGCTACCCGACCAGCGAGCCGACCTCGGTGATCCAGCAGCCGACGGGGCCCGTCGACGCCGCGGCGCCGGAGCCCACCAGCGTGCTGGACGTGCCGGCGGAGCTGCTGGACCAGCTGCTGGTCGAGCCGCGCCCGTACGACGAGCCGACCCCGGTGCGCGGGCGCCGGCCCGGCCTGCTGCGCCGCCTCCCCCGCAAGCCGCTGATCTGGGCGGCCGCGCTGACCGCCCTGGTGCTGGCGGTCGGCGGCGCGACGTACGGGCTGTCCGAGGGGCTGTACGGGCCGGTGCCCGGCGTGCTCGGCAAGGACCGGGCCGAGGCCCAGCGGATCCTGGACAAGGACGGCATGCACGGCCGCTTCGTCGAGGTGTTCAACGAGAGCGTCCCGGCCGGGCAGGTGATCGCCACCGACCCCGGGGTGGGTGCGCGGACCCGCAAGAGCGACACCGTGACGGTGACCGTCTCCAGGGGCCCCAAGCGGATCGCGGTGCCGGACCTGACCGGGAAGACCGCCGACCAGGCCGCCGACGCGCTGACCGCCGCCCAGCTGACCAGGGGCGGCGTGACCGGGACGTACGACGACACCGTGCCGGAGGGCGTGGTGATCAGCAGTTCGCCGGCGGCCGGGCAGCTGCTCCAGGAGAACACCGCGGTCTCGCTGGTGGTCAGCAAGGGCATGGTGCCCGTCCCGGACGTCACCGGGATGAGCAAGGACGACGCGGCGAAGGCGCTCCAGGCGGCCGGCTTCACGATGCAGACCAGCGGGGTCAACCTGTTCGGCACGGGCAAGGTGTCCGGCCAGTCCCCGGCGGCCGGCGAGCGGCGCCCGCAGCACACCGCGGTGACGGTCAACTTCCCCTTCTTCTAAGGGGATCCCTCGCTTCTGAGGGGATTCCTCCGAACGCCGGCCCGCCCTCAGCGCAGCGGGCCGTCGCCCGGCTCCTCCTGGTGGGAGTAGCGCTGCTCGCGCCACGGGTCGGCGAGGTTGTGGTAGCCGCGCTCCTCCCAGAAGCCCCGGCGGTCGGCCCGCATGTACTCCACCGCGCGGACCCACTTGGGGCCCTTCCAGGCGTACAGCCCGGGGACGATCAGCCGGACGGGGAAGCCGTGCTCGGCGGTCAGCGGCTCGCCGTTGCGGTGGGTGGCGAAGATCGTCCGCGGGTCGGCGAAGTCGGCCAGCCGCAGGTTGGCGCTGTAGCCGTACTCGGCCCAGACCATCACGTGGGTGACGCCGGGCGCGGGGGGCTCCAGGTCGAGGAGGGCGGCGGCCGGCACGCCCGACCACTCGTTGCCGAGCAGCGTGAACTTGGTGACGCAGTGCAGGTCGGCGACGACGGTGGTGCGCGGCAGGGCGTGGAAGGCCTCGAAGTCCCAGCTGTGCTTCTCCGCCGAGGCGGTCGCGCCGAACACCTGGAGGTCCCAGGTCAGCGGTTTGAAGCGGGGTACGGGCCCGTAGTGCAGGGCGGGCCAGCCGCGCTGCACGCGCTGCCCCGGGGGGAGCCTCGGGTCAGACGGCGGAAGCGGTTCTTGTTCGGACTGACCCATGACTCCATGGTGACAGACGGCGGTCGACGCGCCGTGCGCGCCCCTTGGCGCGGCCACGCGCCCCATCCCCAAGAACCGGTGGTCGAGCCCGTATCAGCTCAAATCGGATATTCCGAAACATGTCCTAGTGAGTGTGAACTTACTGGAATTTCCTCCCATTTCGATGCCAGGATGCGCAGCGCAGGAGTCACAACAGGCCGTAGCGCAGGGAGGCACCAGCCATGCAGGGCGACCCAGAGGTCATCGAGTTCCTCAACGAGCAGCTCACCGCGGAGCTCACCGCGATCAACCAGTACTTCCTGCACGCCAAGATGCAGGAGAACTTCGGCTGGACGAAGCTCGCCAAGTACACCCGGCACGAGTCCTTCGACGAGATGAAGCACGCCGAGACCCTCACCGACCGGATCCTCTTCCTGGACGGGCTGCCGAACTACCAGCGGCTGTTCCACGTCCGGATCGGCCAGACGGTCAAGGAGATGTTCGAGGCGGACCGCCAGATCGAGGTCGAGGCGATCGACCGGCTGAAGCGCGGGATCGTCGTGATGCGCGCCAAGAACGACGTCACCTCGGCGAACATCTTCGAGGACATCCTGGCCGACGAGGAGCACCACATCGACTACCTCGACACCCAGCTGGAGCTCCTGGAGAAGCTCGGCGAGGCACTCTACCTCGCCCAGGTGATCGAGCAGCCGGAGTCCTGAGCCCTCAAGGCCGAGCCCTCAGGCCGAGTCCTCAGGCCGCGCGCAGCGGGGCGACCAGGGCCGGGGCGGCGGGAGCCGCGGCGGCCACCGGCGCGGGCGCGGCCTGGGCCTGCGGGTCGGCCAGGCCGAGCTTCGCGGCGAGGCGGGCGGTCGGGCAGGGCCGGGCGCCGTGCTCGCCGAGCAGGGCCTGGATCCGGCGGACGCAGGACCCACAGTCGGTGCCGGCCTTGCAGCCCCGGGCGATCTGGCGCGGGGTCTCGGCACCGGCGTCGATCGCCTTCTTCACCTGGTCCTCGGTGACCGCATGGCACATGCACACGTACATCGCGGACTCTCCAGGGTGGTGCGGCGCCGACCGGCGGAACGATCTTGACTAAGGCTTGCCTTACTTCACTAAGCCTCACCTTACCCGGCGATCCGGGTACGAAAAAGCCCCTCCGGGCTCGGGGACCCCGAATCCGGAGGGGCTTTCGTCACATTCGTTCACCGGTGACCCGCCGGCGGCGGCTCACCCGTGGCAGCTCACTGGCCGCGGTACATCTCCGCCACCAGGAACGCCAGGTCCAGCGACTGGCTGCGGTTGAGCCGCGGGTCGCAGGCCGTCTCGTAGCGCTGGTGCAGGTCGTCGACCAGCACCTCGTCGCCACCGCCGACGCACTCGGTCACGTCGTCGCCGGTCAGCTCCACGTGGATGCCGCCCGGGTGGGTGCCCAGCGCGCGGTGCACCTCGAAGAAGCCCTTGACCTCGTCGAGCACGTCGTCGAAGCTGCGGGTCTTGTGGCCGCTGGAGGCCTCGAAGGTGTTGCCGTGCATCGGGTCGCAGATCCACACCGGCTGGGCGCCGGACGCGGTGACCTTCTCCACCAGGGTGGGCAGGTGGTCGCGGACCTTGCCCGCGCCCATCCGGGTGATGAAGGTGAGGCGGCCCGGCTCGCGCTCCGGGTCCAGCTTCTCGATCAGGGTCAGTGCCTCGTCGACCGAGGTGGTCGGGCCGAGCTTGACGCCGATCGGGTTGCGGACCTTCGAGGCGAACTCGATGTGCGCGTGGTCCAGCTGGCGGGTGCGCTCACCGATCCACACCATGTGGCCGGAGACGTCGTACAGCTCGCCGGTGCGCGAGTCCACGCGGGTCAGCGCGGTCTCGTAGTCGAGGATCAGCGCCTCGTGCGAGGAGAAGAACTCGACGGTCTTGAACTCCTCCGGCGCCACACCGCAGGCGTTCATGAACGCCAGGGCGTTGTCGATCTCCCGGGCGAGCTGCTCGTAGCGCTGGCCGGCCGGCGAGTTGCGCACGAAGTCCTGGTTCCAGGCGTGCACCTGGCGCAGGTCCGCGTAACCACCGGTGGTGAACGCGCGCACCAGGTTCAGCGTCGCGGCGGACGCGTTGTACATCCGCTTGAGGCGCTCCGGGTCCGGGATGCGGGACTCGGGGGTGAAGTCGAAGCCGTTCACCGAGTCGCCGCGGTAGACCGGCAGCGTCACGCCGTCGCGGGTCTCGGTCGACTTGGAGCGCGGCTTGGAGTACTGGCCGGCGATCCGGCCCACCTTCACGACCGGCACCGAGGCCGCGTACGTCAGCACGGCGGCCATCTGCAGCAGGGTCTTCAGCTTGTTGCGGATGTGCTCCGCCGAGACGCCGTCGAAGGCCTCGGCACAGTCACCGCCCTGCAGCAGGAAGGCCTCCCCGCGCGCCACGGCTCCGAGCCGGGCGCGCAGCTGGTCGCACTCGCCGGCGAACACGAGCGGCGGATAGGAGGCGAGCTCGGCAAGGGTCTTGCGCAGAGCCTCTTGGTCCGGCCATTCAGGCTGCTGCGCCGCGGGCAGGGACTGCCAGGAGTGGCCAGTCCTCGATGTCTCAGTCGTCACGGTCACACCACCAAGGCTACGGGGTGACCCGAGCGATTCGTGACCATTGCCCGAGGGGTGAGACATAACTCGGACAAACACGTGACCGGGCTCACCCTCCCCGCACGATCCGCTACGCTCGAAACATGCACGCGCCCCACACCCACTCCTGGTGGTGGGCCTCCCCCAAGGGTGGCCCACCGATCGCGCGTTCCTAGACGAACACGACGGCCGCCCCTCGGGGCGGCCGTCGGCGTATGCGCAGACGGCCCTCCGGGAGCGGATCCCAGCACCGCACCTCACCAGTCCCCCGGAAGGAAGCCGCTCCGTGACCGCCACCGCCGACCTGCTCGCCCGCCTCACCGCTCCCGACGCGCCCGCGTTCGCCCTGCTGCACCGCCGCACCCCCCGGCTCGCCCCGGACACCGTCGAGGTGCTGGTGGGCACCGTCGACAGCTACCGGAACCTCGCCGACCTGCCGGTCCGCACCGGCGTCCCGGCCGACGGCCCGGTGCACGACCTGCTCGCGCTCGTCCCGTACCGGCAGATCCGCGAGCGCGGCTTCGAGGCGCACGACGACGGGACCCCGCTGCAGGCCCTCTCGGTGACCGAACAGCACACCCTGCCGCTGGCCGAACTCACCGCCGCCCTGCCGCAGTCGCCGGTCTCGCTCACCGGCGGCTCGTTCGACATCGACGACGAGGCGTACGCCGCGATCGTCCGCCGGGTGATCGAGGAGGAGATCGGCAACGGCGAGGGCGCCAACTTCGTGATCCGGCGCGACTTCGGCGCCACCCTGGAGAACTTCTCGCCCGCACTCGCGCTCACCCTGTTCCGGCGGCTGCTGGAGCAGGAGCGCGGCGCCTACTGGACCTTCCTGGTGCACACCGGAGAACGCGTCCTGGTCGGCGCCTCCCCCGAGGTGCACGTCCGGCAGAGCGGCGGCACCGTCGTGATGAACCCGATCTCCGGCACCTACCGCTATCCGGCCGGCGGCTCGGACATCGACTCGCTGCTCCGGTTCCTCCACGACCCCAAGGAGCTGGAGGAACTGACGATGGTCGTCGACGAGGAGCTCAAGATGATGTGCACCGTCGGCGACCTCGGCGGCCAGGTGCTCGGGCCCCGGCTCAAGGAGATGTCCCACCTCGCCCACACCGAGTACGAGCTGCGCGGACGCACCTCGCTGGACGTCCGCGAGGTGCTCCGCGAGACGATGTTCGCCGCCACCGTCACCGGCAGCCCGGTACAGAACGCCACCCGGGTCATCAAGCGGTACGAGCCCGGCGGACGCGGCTACTACTCCGGCGCGCTCGCCCTGATCGGCCGCTCCGCCAGCGGCGGGCAGCTGCTGGACTCGCCGATCTGCATCCGCACCGCCGACATCGACCCGGCCACCGGCCGCCTGGTCGTCCGGGTCGGCGCCACGCTCGTCCGCCACTCCGTCCCCGAGTCCGAGGTCGCCGAGACCCACGCCAAGGCCGCCGGGGTGCTCACCGCGATCGGCGCCCGGCCCGCGCCCGCCCGGCTGCCCGGCCCCACCGGCCCCCGGCTGGCCGACGACCACCGCGTCCAGGCCGCCCTGGACGCCCGGCGGGCCGACCTCGCCCCGTTCTGGCTGCGGATGCAGACGCCGACCGTGGTCACCGAGTCCGCGCCGACCCTGGTGGTCGACGGCGAGGACACCTTCACCTCGATGCTCGCCCACCTGCTCACCTCGATCGGCCACCAGGTCAGCGTCGTCCGCTACGACGCGCCCGGGCTGCCCGCCCTGCTGGCGGCGCACCGCGGGCCGCTGGTGCTGGGCCCCGGGCCCGGCGACCCGGCGCTCGCCGACGACCCCAAGATGGCCCTGCTGCGGCCGGTCGTCGCGGACGCCCTGGCCGCGGTCCGGTCCGGGGCCCGCACCGCGCCGCTGCTCGCGGTCTGCCTCAGCCACCAGCTGCTCTGCGGCGAGCTCGGGCTGGCGCTGGGCCGCAAGGACGTCCCGTACCAGGGGGCGCAGGAGAGCGTCGACCTGTTCGGCACCAAGCACACCGTCGGCTTCTACAACACGTTCACCGCGCGCTGCTCGGACGCCGACGCGGCCCGGCTCGCCGCACAGGGCGTCGAGGTCGCCCGGGACGCCGCCACCGGGGACGTCCACGCGCTGCGCGGGCCCGGCTTCGCCGGCCTCCAGTTCCACCCCGAGTCGGTGCTGACCCGCGACGGCGTCGGCATCGTGGCGGGCCTGCTGCGCGAGGCGGCGGCCGTCCGCGGCTGAGGAACCGGCTGAGCAGCCGGTGGGGGGCCGGTCCCGGGACCGGCCCCCCACCGCACGCGGGACCGCCGACGCGGCCGGACCCGCCGGAGCCGTCAGATGTCGTCGTCCAGCCCCTGCTCGATCGCGTACCGCACCAGTTCCACCCGGTTGTGCAGTTGCAGCTTGCCGAGCGTGTTCTGGACGTGGTTCTGCACCGTCCGGTGCGACAGCACCAGCCGGTCGGCGATCTGCCGGTACGACAGGCCCTTGGCCACCAGGCGCAGGACCTCGGTCTCCCGCGCGGTCAGCTGCGGGACGGCCGGCGCGGAGGCCGGGGCCGGTTCGGCGGCCAGCCGGCGGAACTCGCCCAGCACCAGGCCGGCCAGGCCCGGGGTGAACACGGCGTCGCCCACGGCCGTGCGCCGCACCGCGTCCAGCAGTTCCTCCCGCCCGGCCGACTTGACCAGGTACCCGGTCGCGCCGGACTTCACCGCCTCCAGCACGTCCTGGTGCTCGCCGCTGGCCGAGAGCACCAGCACCCGCACCGCCGGGTCCTGCGCGACCACCTGGCGGCACACCTCGGCGCCGGGCAGACCGGGCAGGTTGAGGTCCAGTACGACGACCTGCGGCGAGCAGGCGCGGGCCCGGCGGACGGCCTCCTCGCCGTCGCCCGCGGTGGCCACCACGTCGAGCCCCGCCTCGGCGAGGTCCCGCGAGACGGCGTCGCGCCACATCGGGTGGTCGTCCACGACCATCACCCGTATCGGCCGGTCAGTCGTCGGCTGATCGGTCATCAGAACCCTTCCTCGGGACACGGAGTTCGACCTCGACGCCCTCTCCGGGCGCCGAGTACAGCTCGGCCGTGCCGCCGAGGTCCAGCAGCCGGCCGCGGATGGACTGGGAGACGCCCAGCCGCCCGGCCCGCTCCGCCTCGCCGAGGCGGCCGGGGGCGAAGCCGGGGCCGTCGTCGCGGATGCTGACCGTGACGGCCTGCGGCTCGTCCTCCACCAGGATCCAGGCCCGGGCCCGCTCCCCGGCGTGCCGGCGGACGTTGTCGACGGCGGCGCCGACCGCCGCGGCCAGTTCGCCGGCCGCCCCGGCGGGCAGCAGCACCGGCCCGCCGGGGGCGGACAGCGTGATCCGCTCGTCGGCGTACGGGCGCAGCAGCGCGGTGAGGTCCTGCGGCTCCCCGGCCCCGCACTCCTGCGGGCGCTGCCCCGGGATCGGGCCGCCGGTCATCAGCGCCCGCAGGGCGCGTTCCTGCTCACCGGCCAGTCGGCCGAGTTCGGCGAAGTCGGCGTCGCCGCCCGGGCGTCCACCGGCCGCAGCCGCGGCGCCCTCGGCCGGCCGCGCGGTGAGTTCGGCGCCGTGGCGCTGGACGAGGGCGAGCACCTGGAGCACGCCGTCGTGGATGTCCCGGGAGAGCCGCTCGCGCTCCCGGGTGGCCGCCTCGACCTGGAGTGCCCGGGTGAGCGTCGCCTCGCTGGCGCGGGCCAGTTCGATGACGTAGCCGATGGCGCAGCCGGCCACCATCAGCAGCATGATGTTGTGGATGTTGTCGCCGGTCGGGCCGCCGTGGCCGAGGATGTTGGCGACGCCGATCACCGTGCCCGCGGCGGCCGCCCAGCGCCAGCCGCCCTTGCCGGCGAAGCCGAGCACCGTACCGGCGGCCCAGATGGTCGGCAGGGTGGGCGCGCCGTGGCTGATCCGTACCGGGTCGTCGGTCAGGCCGCTCATCACGATGCCGGTGACGGCGAGGGTGAGGTCGGTGCCGAGCACGTACCAGGTGCAGCGCTGCGGGCCGGCGAAGGCCCGGGTGCTGGCGAGTGTCCAGAGGGTGAGCGTGCCGAGGAAGATCCAGCCGGCGACGGGGTGCAGGAAGTCCAGGTAGGAGTTGAGGTAGCGCAGCAGGGCGTAGCACAGGGCCAGCACCCGGAAGTAGGAGATGGCCTTCCACAACGGCAGTTCGACGGACATGCCCCCGGCCGCGACCGCGCCGCCGACTGCCCCGGTTCTCTCGCCGTCCGTCATCCTTGCGCCCCTCCCCTGGGCCGTGCCCGCGGTCGTCAGGCCGACCCGGTCTCCTTCGGCTCCTGCCCGGACTGCTCGGCCTGCTCGGCCTTCTCCGTCGCGGCGGCCTTGTCGGCGGCGGCCTTCTCGGCATCCGCCTCCGCCTTCTCCGCCTTGGCGGCGGCCTTGCGCTCGGCGTCGGCCTTCTTCTTGTCGTCGGCGATCTGCCGCTTGGCGGCGGTCGCGTAGATGTCCACGTACTCCTGGCCGGAGAGCCGCATGATCTCGTACATCACCTCGTCCGTCACCGAACGGAGGATGAAGCGGTCGTTCTCCATGCCGTGGTAGCGGGAGAAGTCCAGCGGGCGGCCGATCCGGATGCCGGGGCGGGTGCCGAAGTTGGGGATCACCTGACCGGGCGGCTGGACCTTCTCGGTGTCGATCATGGCGACCGGGATGACCGGCGCGCCGGTGGCCAGCGCGACGCGGGCCAGGCCGCCGACCTTGCCGCGGTACAGCTTGCCGTCGGGCGAGCGGGTGCCCTCGGGGTAGACGCCGAACAGCTCGCCGCCGTCCAGCACCGCGATGGCGCTGCGGATCGCGGCCTCGCCCGCGCCGCGCACGCCCGAGCGGTCCACCGGCAGCTGGCCGACGCCCTTGAAGAACGCGGCGGTCAGCCGGCCCTTGATGCCCGGGGTGTTGAAGTACTCGGCCTTCGCGATGAAGGTCACCCGGCGTTTGATCAGCGCGGGGAAGAAGAAGGAGTCCGAGAAGGACAGGTGGTTGCTCGCGATGATGGCCGCGCCCTCGGTGGGGATGTTCTCCTCACCCTCGATCCACGGCCGGAAGAAGATCCGAAGCAGTGGCGCGACGATCATCTTCATCAGTCGGTAGAACAACCCGGGCCTCCTGTTATGCGGACCGGTCGATCCTAATGCCCCGTGGGCTCGGCCCGCGCCCCGCCCCGCCCCGGCGGGCCGCCATCGGACTCCCGCAGGCACTCGCACGGGGGCCGCCGAGAGGGGTGTGCGGCCCGCGCGGAGGCCGCCATGAGGGGTGTACGTCCCGGGCGGGGCCGTGGGACGATGCGGATTCCCGCAGCCTCCCCCTCCAGCGTCCCTCCCCCAGCGCCACCCGCCCGCGAAGGAGTCCGCCATGCCGTTGCTGCCCGGTGCCGAACCGTACCGCCACCACGGCGGACCGGTGGGGGTGCTGCTGTGCCACGGCTTCACCGGATCGCCGCAGTCGCTGCGGCCCTGGGCGGAGGAACTGGCGGCGGCCGGGTTCAGCGTGTCGCTGCCGCTGCTGCCCGGGCACGGCACCCGGTGGCGGGACATGCAGGTCACCCGCTGGGAGGACTGGTACGCCGAGGTCGAGCACGAACTGCTGACGCTCTCCGCCGAGTGCGAGCAGGTCTTCGTCTGCGCGCTGTCGATGGGCGGCGCGCTGGCGCTGCGGCTGGCCGCGCTGCACGGTCCGGCGGTGTCCGGGCTGGTGCTGGTCAACCCGTCGGTGCGCTCGGACAACCCCGCGAGTGCGCTGCTGCCGGTGCTGCGGCACCTCGTGCCGAGCGTGCCCGGGATCGCCGACGACATCGCCAAGCCCGGCGCGGTCGAGCTGGGCTACGACCGGACGCCGCTGAACGCCGCCTGGTCGCTGGGCCGGCTGTGGCGGGACGTCCAACGGCGGCTGCCGCAGGTGACCCAGCCGGTGCTGCTCTTCCGCAGTCCGCAGGACCACGTCGTCTCGCCGGCCAACTCGGAACTGGTGCTGGCCCGGATATCCTCGACCGACGTGACGGAGCGGCTGTGCCAGCGCAGCTTCCACGTCGCGACGCTGGACCACGACGCGGCGGAAATATTCGCGGCCAGCCAGGACTTCATCCGACGGCTGGCCCCCGCGCACGCGGTGGGCGTCACCGGGGTCGAATCCGACGATCACCATGGCTGAAGGGCCGGAAGTGCACGAGAGCAGCACGGCGGGCGGCGGGGACGAGGCACCCCGCGAGGACGGCACGGCGAAGGACAGCACAGCGAAGGACGGCACGGCGAAGGACGGCACCGCGCACAGCGGCGCCCCGGCGGACCGTCCGGGGGCGGACGGCGTCACCGCCCCGGCCGCGGAGGCCGCCGAAGCACCGGCCGCCGACCGGCGCCCGGCCGAACCGGACGCCACCGCGCCCGCGGAGCCCCGCACCCGGCGCGCCCCCGAGCGCAGCCAGGCCGAGCAGGACGAGATCTTCGCCGCCCTGGTCGCCCAGTTCGACGACCCCGTGGACCTCACCAACCCCAACTGGCCGGAGGTCGAGAACCTCCGGGCCCAGAGCGAGCTGAAGGGCGGCTTCAAGGACGCCCCCGGCTCCCGGACCGACCCGGACGACCTCGCCGACCTCGCCCCGCAGCCCCGCCCCCGCTCCGGTCGGCCGGTGATGCCGGCGGCGGGCTCGGGCCCGCGCGACTTCGAGCTGGCCGAGGAGACCGACGAGGACCACTACGTCCCGCCGGAGCCCCCGCCGCTGCCGACCGCCGACGTCACCGCGAAGTTCGCCTGGCTCGCGGTGCTCGGCGGCCCCGCCCTGCTGCTGTTCGACGCGGTGGTGTGGCGGGAGATCGCCGGCTGGCCGGCCTGGGTCGGGATCACCGCCTTCCTCGGCGGCTTCGTCACCCTGGTGACCCGGATGAAGGACCGCGACGAGGACGAGCCCGAGGACCCGGACAACGGCGCGGTCGTCTGAGCCAAGCTCCTAAGCCTCCGGCAGCTCCAGCACCGCGAGCACCGGCAGGTGGTCGGTCGCGGCGCGCAGGTCGGCCTCGGTGACGCCGGGCAGCCCGTGCGGCACCCCGCAGCCGAGGACGGTGATCCCGGGCGTGGCGAACACGGCGTCGATCCGCTGGTAGGGGCGCTCGGGGACGGACGTGAACTCGCCGCCCCAGGGCGCGGTCGGGTACCCGTCCTGGAGCCGCGCGGCCAGCAGCTGCCAGCCCCTGCCGTCCGGGTGCTCGTTGAAGTCCCCTGCCACGATGCCGTGTTCGGCGATCCCGAGCTGGTCGAGCAGCAGCTCGAACTGGCCGTACCGCTCGTCGGCGTCCAGGCTGAGGTGGCAGCTGGTGAGGGTGAACGGCGCCGTTCCGGGCAGTCGCAGCAGCGCGGTGGCGAAGCCGCGGGCGTGCAGGCCGCGGGTCTTGGGCAGCAGCCGGTCGTGCACGCCCAGCAGTTGCGCCGCGCCGGGCCGGCCGAGCAGCAGCGGCCCGGCGGCGGTCCGGCCGCCGCCGGCCAGGACGACCGTCCCGGTGCTCCGGGCCAGCCGGGCGGCCTGGCCCTCGGGCCGCCAGTAGCGCGGTGACTCCTGGATGCAGACCAGGTCGGGTGCGCAGGCCCGGATCACCCGGGCCAGCGCCCGCCGGTCGTCCCGCAGCGAGCGGATGTTGTAGCTGAGCAGGCGCAGCCGGCGCGGGCCGGGCGGCGGCGGTTCGGCGGGTGCCGTGGTCATGGTCCTGGTCCTCCCCGTACGTGGTGCGTGGGACGACCGTACGGCAGGGCCGGGGGCGTGCGTCGGCGGCGGCGCGTCCGGGGTTGGTCGGGGTCCGGTCGCACCGCCGCCGGCGGGTTCAGGGGGTGGCTACGCGGTGCGGGCCAGGTCGGCGGCGCCGACGATGCCGGCGGCGGAGCCCATCGAGGCCAGCACGACCTCGGCGCGCGGGCGGTGGATGCCGCCGGTGAGGTAGTGCTCGAAGGCCTTGGCGACCGGGTCGAGCAGCAGGCGGCCGGAGTCGGAGACGCCGCCGCCGAGGACGAAGACGCCCGGGTCGAAGAGCGCGGCGAGGTCGGCCATGCCGCGGCCGAGCCAGTCGGCCAGTTCGGCGTAGCACTCCAGGGCGAGCGGGTCGCCCTCCTCGGCCGCCTCGGTGATGTGGATGCCGCGGATGGTCTCGGCGACGCCGTCGTTGAGCTCCAGCATCCGCCGGCCGCGCACCTGGTCGGCGGCGGCCTTCTCCCGACCGTAGCGGCGCAGCGCCCGCCCGGAGCCGTACTGCTCCCAGCAGCCCTTGCCGCCGCAGCCGCAGGTCAGGCCGTCGGGGACCATGTTGAGGTGGCCGATCTCGCCGGCCACGCCGAACCGGCCGCGGTGCAGCCGGCCGTCGAGGACGATGCCGCCGCCGATGCCGGTGCCGACGGTGATCAGCACCATGTCCTGGTGGTCGGCGGCGGCGCCGAAGCGGAACTCGGCCCAGGCGGCGCAGTTGGCGTCGTTCTCGACGACGGTGTCCAGGCCGGCGAGCTCCTCGATGCGGCCGCGCAGCGGCTCGTTCTCCCAGTCGATGTTGGGCGCGAAGATCACCGTGGAACGGTTGCTGTCCACGAAGCCGGGGGCGCCGACGCCGACGGCGGTGACGTCGGGGTGCTGCTCCTTGAGCTCGCGCACGGCCTGCGCGATGGCATCGACCGCCCACTGCGGATCGGCCGGGGTGGGCACCCTGGTCCGGGCCAGGATCGCGCCCGCCTCGTCGACCACGCCTGCCGCGATCTTGGTCCCGCCGACATCGACGCCGATGGTCAGAGCCATGTGTCCCTCAGCTATTCACTCGTTCCCGCTGGGCGGAACGGTACCGCCCAACCCTGCCCCCCGTACACAGCCTCGCATACATTAACCGAAGACAATCATGGACCAACCGGGCCGTGACGCTTCAAAAGTCGTATCTAATCGCCCGCTTCGTCACGCACCAGAGCAACGCGATCACGGTTCGAAGGTTACGGATTCACTGCTTGGCGGACGCCTCGTCAGGCGTGTCGAGGTCGATCCGCTCGGTGGCGGCGCCCCCGCCGGCCGTCCAGCGGTGCTCGTGGCCGGCCACCGCGGCCCGGTAGGCGGCCAGCAGTTCGGTGCCCGCGGCGGCCAGTCCGGAGCCGGCGGCGGCGAGGTGGGAGTAGACCTCGGGCTGCTGGGTGCGCAGCCGGTCGGCCAGCCCGGAGAGGGTGATCAGGGTGTCGGCGCTCGCCTCCTGCGCCTTCTGGCCGACGGCGGAGACGAGCTTGCGCACCTCGTCCACCAGCGGGCCCAGCTCCGGCCCGAACGGGTGGGCCTGCGGGCCGCCCGGCTCGGCGGTGGGCTCGGTCCGGTCGTCGGTGCTGGTCATCGCGGGCGCCTCCTCAGCCGGGGCCGCACCCCGCGGCCCTCGGGCCCGACGCTACCGGACAGCCCGTAGGGGCCCCGAAAGCACTTCAGCCCCGGGGCCAGAGCGCCGGGTCGGGCGCGAACCGCACCGAGAGCGCCCCGTCGTGCAGGCTCGCGCCGGCCACCGTGCAGCGGCGCAGCGCGGACGGCAGGGTGAGCACCCGGCGGTGGGCGCCGAGGCCGACGACCAGTTCGTCGCCGCGCCGGACGAGGTCCAGCTCGGCCCGGTCGGCGCCGGGCAGCGCGAGGTGCCAGACCAGCAGGCCCTCCTCGGCGAGGCGGTCCTCGACCGGCCAGGGCTCGGGGGCCAGCCGCTCCGGGCCGGGCCCGTCCCCGTACAGCCGGTCGGCGACGGCCTCCAGGGTGGCCTCGGCCAGTCCGGTGGCCAGCACCGGGGCGTCGGTCTCGGCCGCGAGCTCGGCCAGCTCCTCCCGGCGGCGGCGGGCCAGCGCGGCCAGCCACGGGTCCGGCGAGTCGGCCGCGCCCTCGGGCAGCACGCCGTGCACCACGACGGCGTCCGGCCGGTGGCCGTGCAGGGCCAACCCGGCCCGGATCCGGCCCAGTTCCTGGTACGGGTGGCCGTCGGCGGGCACGACCAGGCGCACGCTGGTGCCGGGCGCGGCGATCGCGGCGCGGGACTCGGCGAGCACCGCGGCGGCCTTGGTCCGCCCCTCGTACAGCCACTCGGCGGGCATCGGCACGCCGGCCAGGCCGGCCAGCAGCGGGCGCAGCGCCCGGGCCGCCTGCCGCTGCTCGGGGACGAGCCGGTCCAGGTAGCGCTCCAACTGCTCGGGCAGGGCGAGGGTGGCGATCAGCTCGGCGGGCGGCGGGGCGAGCACGACCAGGACGTCCTGGTCGGCGGCGGGCAGGGCGCGCAGCAGGGCGATCCGGGCGATGCCGGGGAGGGCGGTCAGCTCCTCGGGGTCGAGCTGCTCGGCGCCGAGCAGGTCGAGGGCGGGCTTGAGCCGGCTGGTGAGCTCGCCGGCGGCGTACCGGAAGGCGGCCTGCTCGTCGATCCGGGAGACGGTCAGGCCGGGTGCGCAGCGGGCCGGTTCGGGCTCCAGGCGGGTGCCGAGGACGCCGTCCAGGGCGCGGTGCGGGTCGTCGGCGGCCAGCAGCCAGGTGCGGTGGCCGCGCCGGGCCGCGTGCAGGGCGGTGGCGGCGGCCACCACGGGCGCGCCCGCGTCGCCGCTGACCAGGATGATGCGTGTCGCCGTCATGCCGTCGGCCCCCGTTCCGCCGCGTCAGCCCTGGACGGGCTTCTTGCCGTCGGCGTCCTCGACGCGCTTCTTCAGACCGGCCAGGGCGCGGTCGATGATGACCTTCTCGGCCTTGCGCTTGATCATGCCGAGCATCGGGATCTTGACGTCCACGGCGAGCTGGTACGTCACCTCGGTGCGGCTGCCGGAGAGCGGGGCGAGGGTGTAGGAGCCGTCCAGCGAGCGGAGCATCTGGCTGCGCACGAGGGTCCAGCCGACCTCGCGGTCGCCGTCCCAGGTGTAGGCGAGGACGTGCTCGTCACGGATGGCGCCGGCGTCGAGCAGCAGGCGGACCTGGGCGGCGCGGCCGTTCTCGCCGGCTTCCAGGACCTCGACCTCCTTGACCTCGCCGGTCCAGGCCGGGTAGGCGGCGAAGTCGGCGATCACGGCCATGACCGTGGCCGGGGTCGCGTCGATGGTGATGCTCGACCTGGTGTGCTCCGCCATGGAATGGCCCTCCGCGTCGTCCCTCTGCCTGCCGGTCCGGTCGAGCGTGCTCGGCCTTGTCCGCCCGGAGCAGGCTACCGCGACCGGCGATCGGCTCGGCCGCGCGGGCCGCGGCTCGGCGGGGGCCCGGCGCCGGTCGGCGGGGCATGCTACCGGCCGGTCACCTCGGGGCTGTCGTAGGGTGCCATTCGAACGACCCGGTCACGGCCTGGTCGGACCCGGCCGGGTGTGACACTTCGAACACCGGAGCCGACCCCCCTGGTCGAAGCTGCCTACCGGGCAGTAACGTCCTGCCGTCCCGCAGCGTCGCGAACGAGGAGCAGTCTTGCTCGACTTCAGCCTTCCGGCTCTCTACCAGGTACCCAGCGGCGGTAATCTCTCCGACCCTGTGCACCGGAACGCAGCGGAGCACCCGGATGTCGCGGTGCTCAGCCGTAAGGTGGACGGCCGCTGGCAGGAGTTGACCGCGGTGCAGTTCCTGGCCGAGGTGCACGCCGCCGCCAAGGGCCTGATCGCCGCGGGCATCGAGCCGGGCGACCGGGTGGGCGTCATGTCCCGCACCCGGTACGAGTGGACGCTGCTGGACTTCGCGATCTGGACGGCCGGCGCGATCACCGTCCCGGTGTACGAGACCTCCTCCGCCGAGCAGGTCGAGTGGATCCTCGGCGACTCCGGCGCGGTCGCCGTCGTCACCGAGACCGACCAGCACGTCAAGGTCGTCGACGAGGTCCGCGGCCGGCTCACCGGGCTGAAGCACACCTGGCAGATCGAGGGCGGCGCGATCGCCGCGCTGGCCGAGGCCGGGAAGGACGTCCCGGACGAGACGGTGCAGGAGCGCCGCTCGACCGCGACCGCCGACTCGATCGCCACCATCGTCTACACCTCGGGCACCACCGGCCGCCCGAAGGGCTGTCAGCTGACGCACGCCAACTTCCTCGCCGAGTGCGGCAACGTGGTGGAACGCCTGGCCCCGCTGTTCCGCACCGGCGACAGCTCCGTCCTGCTGTTCCTCCCGCTGGCCCACGTGCTCGGCCGGATCGCCGAGATCGCCACCGCGATGGCGCCGATCAAGCTGGGCCACGTCTCCGACATCAGGGACGTCACCGCCGAGCTGGCCGCCTTCAAGCCGAGCCTGATCCTGGGCGTGCCGAGAGTCTTCGAGAAGGTCTACAACACCGCCCGCGCCAAGGCCCAGGCCGACGGCAAGGGCAAGATCTTCGACAAGGCCGCCGACACCGCGATCGCCTACAGCCGGGCGCTGGACGCCGGCGGCGCGGGCCTGGTCCTGCGGATCAAGCACGCGGTCTTCGACAAGCTGGTCTACAGCAAGCTGCGCGCCGCCCTCGGCGGCCGGGCCACCCACGCCATCTCCGGCGGCGCCCCGCTCGGCGAGCGGCTGGGCCACTTCTACCGGGGCATCGGCTTCACCGTCCTGGAGGGCTACGGCCTGACCGAGACCTGCGCGGCCACCGCCTTCAACCCGTGGGACAAACCGAAGATCGGCACGGTCGGCCAGCCGGTCCCCGGCGCCTCGGTGCGGATCGCCGAGGACGGCGAGGTCTTCTTCAAGGGCCCGCACGTCTTCACCGGCTACTGGAACAACCCGCAGGCCACCGCCGACACCCTCAAGGACGGCTGGATCGCCACCGGCGACCTCGGCTCGCTGGACTCCGAGGGCTACCTGACCATCACCGGCCGCAAGAAGGAGATCATCGTCACCGCAGGCGGCAAGAACGTCGCCCCGGCCGTGATCGAGGACCGCATCCGGGCGCACGCGCTGGTCGGCGAGGTCATGGTGGTCGGCGACCGCAAGCCCTTCGTGGCCTGCCTGGTCACCGTCGACCCGGACTTCTTCCCCAAGTGGAAGGAGCTCAACGGCAAGCCCGCCACCGCCACGGTGGCCGAGCTGAGCCAGGACCCTGACCTGCTGGCCGCCCTCCAGGCCGCGGTGGACGACGGCAACGCGGCCGTCTCGCACGCCGAGGCGGTCAAGAAGTTCCGCCTGCTGGACACCGAGTTCTCCGAGGAGAGCGGCCACCTGACGCCCTCCCTCAAGCTCAAGCGCAACCTCGTGCTGAAGGACTTCGCCGCCGACATCGAGGCGATCTACCAGAAGTAGCCGCAGGGCCCCGCCTCCGCGGAAGGAGGCGGGGCCCGCTCACGTACCTAGGCCGCCAGCAGCGAGGTCAGCCGCCCGGCCAGCAGGTCCCAGCGCCAGGAGCGCTCCACCCAGCGCCGCCCGGCCTCGCCCATCCGCCGCCGCAGCTCCTCGTCGCCCAGCAGCCGGACGATCCGCTCGGCGGCCGCGGCGGCCGAGCCGCCCGGCACCACGTACCCGGTCTCGCCCTCCAGCACCGCGTCCGGCGCGCCGCCGGAGTCGCCCGCGACCACCGGCAGACCGGTCGCCGAGGCCTCCAGGTAGACGATGCCCAGGCCCTCGACGTCCAGCCCCCCGCGCCTGGTCCGGCAGGGCATCGCGAAGACGTCCCCGGCCCCGTAGTGGGCGGGCAGCTCCTCCCACGGCACCGAGCCGGTGAAGCGCACCGAGGCCCGGACTCCCCTGGCGTCGGCCAGCTTCTCCAGGTCCGCCCGGTACGGGCCGCCGCCGACGATCAGCAGCACGGCGTCCGGCACGTCGGCGAGGATCTGCGGCATCGCCTCGATCAGCGTGTCCTGCCCCTTGCGCGGCACCAGCCGGGAGACGCAGACCACCACCGGCCGGTCCGCCAGCCCGAGCCGGCGACGCACCTCGGCGCCCCCCGAGCCCGGGTGGAAGGTCGTCTCGTCCACGCCCGGCGGCAGCTGCACCATCCGGGCCGCGGCCTGCGGCCCGACCGCGCCCGCGATCCGGGACCGGGTGTACTCCCCCAGGTACGTCAGCACGTCGGTGCCCGCGCCGATCCGCCGCAGCAGCTGCCGGGCGGCCGGCAGCTGGGCCCAGGCGGCCTCGTGCCCGTGGGTCATGCCGAGCAGCCGCGCCGCACCGGCCCGGCGCAGCGCGGGCGCCATCAGCCCGAGCGGGGCGGCGGCGCCGAACCAGACCGAGTCGCACTTCTCCGCCCGCAGGATCTCGGCGGCCCGCCGGGTGACCCGCGGTGTGGGAACCATCACCTTCGTCCGGTCCCGGATCACCGGGAACGGCTGCTCGGCGTCGAAGCGGGCCACCTCGGTGCCGTCCCGCCAGGTCGAGGCGTACACCACGATGCTCCCGGCGGGCTGACGTACAGCCATGTTGTGCACGAAGGCCTGGATGCCGCCGGGGCGGGGCGGGAAGTCGTTGGTGACGATCAAGGTTCGGTGCATTCAGGCCACGGCTCGCTTGTCGGGGGGTGCGCGGTGTACCGCTGGGTGATCCGTACGATAGGTCAACACCATGACCCGCCGGGAACGGATCCGCGCACGGCAACCGTTTCACCCCCGGGTCAGTCCTAGAACCTAGGCGGCCGGTGGCGGCCCGGCCCAGCGTGCCGTGCCCGCCCCTCCGACCGCCCGGGCGTCCGTCGCGCGGCGCCTCCGGTGGGACGTCCGAGACGAACGAGGGAGCGCAGTGGAGTTGGCCCCGGCCACCGAGTCCGGTACACCCAGCGGCGCCGCCGGCCCCGGCCCGACGCCGGCCGCCCGGCAGGAGCCGGCCCGTGCCCCCGGCCGCCCGTTCGGGGCGCTCGCCGCACTCGGCGCCACCTGGCTGGCCACCCGGACGGTGCTGGTGCTGCTGATGACCGGCGTGGTCAAGGGGCTCGGCGGGGACATCACCGCCGACGTCTGGATGATCTACCACGCCTGGTACGGCGTCCTGCAGACCGGCACCTTCCCGTTCGACGACGTGACCTGGCAGTACCCGCCCGGCGCGGCCCTGGTGATCCTGCTGCCGGGCCTGCTGCCCTGGTCGTACCTGGTCTCCTTCTGGGTGATCTGCGGGATCGCCGACATCGCCGCCACCGCCCTGCTGGTCCGCACCGGACTGCGCCGGGGCCGGGCACTGACCGGCGCCTGGATGTGGGTGGTGGCCGTGCCGCTGCTCGGCCCGATGGTCTACAACCGGCTGGACATCATCGTCACCACGATCGCCCTGGCCGGCCTGCTGGCGCTGATCCGCCGCCCGGCGATCGGCGGGATGCTGCTCGGCCTGGGCGGGATCATCAAGATCTGGCCGCTGCTCGCCCTGATCGGCACCCCCTCCGGCCGCCGCACCCGCCGCGCCTGGACGCTGGCCGCGGCCACCGCCGTCTCGGTGGGCTTCCTGCTCGCGGCCGGGATGAACGGCGCCTTCGGCTTCCTCGCCTTCCAGAAGGAGCGCGGCATCGAGGTGGAGTCGCTCGGCGCGCTGCCGCTGCACTTCGCCCGGCTCGCGGACGCCTGGGACGGCAAGGTCACCATGAACTACGGCTCCCCGGAGATGCTCGGGCCGTGGGTCCCCGTGATCAGCAAGGTGATGATGGCCGGCACCGTGCTGGGCTTCGCCTGGCTGCTGCTCTGGCGCTTCACCGCCAAGCGCCGCAACGCGGCCACCATGTACGACGCGGCGCTCAGCGCGCTGCTCATCTTCACCGTCACCAGCCGGGTGATCAGCCCGCAGTACCTGGTCTGGCTGATCGGCGTCGCCGCGGTCTGCCTGACCGTGCGCGGCAGCAGCCAGCGGCCGGTGGCCCTGCTGATCCTGCTCGCCTGCCCGCTGACGCTGGCCGAGTTCCCGCTGATGTTCAGCCGGATCCTCGCCAGCGAGCCCTGGGGCGTCACCGTGCTCAGCCTGCGCAACCTGCTGCTGCTGGCCGCCACCGTGCTCTCCTGCATCCGGCTCTGGCGCGCCACCCGCGGCCCGGCACAGCTCCCGGCGACGGTGGTGCTGGCCAAGCCCGAGGCGGTGCCCGCCGGCGCCTACCCGGTGCGCCCCGGCATCGCCTACGAGCAGGACCTGCTGGACGGCATCGACCGGCCCGGCACTCCGGCCAGGCAGCGGCCCGGCACCCCGGCCAGGCAGCGGCGCTGAACGACGCGCGCCTTCAATCGCGCAGCGCGGCCACCTCGGCCAGCCAGAGCCGGGTGAACTCGGCCAGGCCGACGCCCGGTCCGGCCCGGAGCAGCCGGTCGAGCCGGCGGTCCCGGTCCTCCCCCTGCCCGTCGGCCGCGCCGACCGCCCGGTAGAACGCCACGAGCCGCTCGGGCCCGTAGCGCCGGGCGATCAGCTCGCAGACGAACCAGGCCTGCTCGTACGCCTGCGCGATGCCGTCGGCGCCCGCGGTGAAGTCCCGGTCGGCGGGCAGCGCGGTGGGCAGCCGGCCGGCGGCGACGTCCCGGGCCAGCTCGGGGGCGATCTGCTGCGGGCGCCGGCCGGAGCCCCGGTAGGCGGTCCAGTCGGCGACGCCCTCGGAGAGCCAGAGCGGTGTCCAGGCCCGGGTGTCGGCCCTGGTCGCGACGTGGGTGGCCTCGTGGGTGACGACCACCTGCCGGCCGAAGTCGCTGAGCCGCCCGAACGTCCCGGGGTTGACCAGCACCCGGTCGGCGGGGGTGTGCCAGGGCGCGCCGGCGGCGGCCGAGGTGACCGCCGCCATGCCCGTCCAGCCCGCCGGGTCGACCTCCAGCAGCCGGGCGAACTGCTCTGCGGTAGCGGGCACTTCGAGCAGCAGGCGGCCCGCCCAGCCGGTGCCCCAGGCCTCGCTCACGGCGGGCACGGCCCGGTCCGCCACCGCGACCAGGCCGGCCGGGTCGGGTCCGTCGGCCAGGCCCAGCACCAGGCAGTGCGCGCCCGCCGCGGACCGGGCGGAGCCGAGGTCCCAGAGTGCCGGGGGCCCGCTCGCGCTCTCCTCCCGGTCGACCCGCCAGCTGCCGCCGGCCCGGACCAGGTCGATCCGGCGCGGGTACACCACCGGGTAGTCGTCGTACCCGGTGATCCGGACCGCCAGGTCGGCGGCGGCCGTGAGCCGCTCCGGCCCGGCGTCCGCGCCGAGCACCAGGTTGCGGTAGCCGGCCTCGATCGCCGCCGGTCCGGACCAGGAGGGCAGCGCCCGGGCCCGCGCGTCCAACAGTGCGGCCACCTCGGCCCGCCGGTCCGCCGCCCACCGGTCCGCCGCCCGCCCGGCCGCCGAGGGGGCCGCCGGCGGCAGCGACAGCTGGGCCAGCCCGCCGGCCGCGAGCAGCAGCGCACCGCGCCGGGACAGCGTCCGGCGGGCGCCGTCTATCGGGTGGGGGGTGTCGGGGTCGGACGGTGCCGGGCTCAGAGCCGGACCACCCCCGCGACCGGCATCGCGTTGACGCTCTCGTAGCGGACCCTGGCGCCCGGGTAGGGGGCGTGCACGATCACCCCGCCGCCGGCGTACATCCCGACGTGGTGCATGTCCCGGTAGAAGATCACCAGGTCTCCCGGCCGCGCTTCGGAGAGGCTGACCCGCTGCCCGGCGTACGCCTGGGCCTGCGAGGTGCGCGGCAGGGTCACTCCGGCCTGCCGCCAGCTGTAGTACATCAGACCGGAGCAGTCGAAGGCGCGGGGCCCGGTGGATCCGTAGAGGTAGGGCGAGCCGATCATCCGCACCGCGGCGGCCAGCGCGGCCGCCCCGCGCTCGGAGGCGGGCGGGGCCGTGCCGAGGTCCAGCCGGTCGGTGCCCCGGGTGGCGCGCTGCTCGGCCTCCTGGGCGTCCTGGGCGGCCATCCGGGCCCGCTCGGCGACGCCCAGGCTGTTCAGCAGCCGCTGGGCCTTGGTGAGCCGCTGCTGGATCTGCTGCTTGCTGTCGGCGAGCGAGCGGCGGGCCTGGTCGAGTTCGGCGAGCTTGCCGGCGGTCTCGGTGCGGCGCTGGTCGAGCCGGCGCTGGCGGGTGGCCAGTTCGTGCAGGGTCTCCTGCTGCCGCTCGGCGGCCTGGTCGAGGGTGCGGGCCCGGGACAGGTAGCCCTCCGGGTCGGTGGAGAGCATCAGCTGGACGGTCTGGGCCATGCCGCCGCCGCGGTACTCGGCGCCGGCCACGGTGGCGAGGTCGCCGCGCAACTGGTTGAGCTGCTCCTGGGCGACGGCGATCTCGCCCTGGAGGACGGTCGTCTCGCCCTGGAGGCGCTGCTGCGTCTCCAGGGCGGCGTTGTACTTCTCGGACGCCTGCTCGGCCTCGCCGTAGAGCTGTTCCACCTGCGCCTTGACGTCCTTGCGGGTGGGCGTGTCCGGCACGGCGGGGGCGGCCTGGGCGCTGCCGCCCGCCGTCACGCCCAGGGCGGTGGTGGCGGCCGCGGTCAGCACCAGCGCACGGGCGAGCAGTTGGGGACGACGGTGCACGGGCATGGCGGCAGCGGCTCCGATCCGGCGGTGGGGCCCCGCCGCCGCACCAACGCGGGCGGCCCTGGAAGCGGAGTCCGGTGGCAGACGTTAGCGAGTCCGGGCAACCGAGTCCAAACCCCTGCCAACCCGAATATTTGACCCGTAATCGGACATCAGTCCGAGGCGCCGGAAAAGCCGCAGGCCCGGCCTTCCGTGGTGGAAGGCCGGGCCTGGGAGGGCCTGCGCGGGGATCAGACCCGCACGATGGAGGTCAGCGGCATGTTGCCGACCGCCTCGTAGCGGACCGACGCGCCGGGCTTGGGCGCGTGCAGCACCTGGCCGTTGCCGGCGTAGATGCCGACGTGGTGGGCGTCCCCGTAGAAGATCAGCAGGTCGCCGGGCTGGGCCTGGGAGAGGTCGGTGCCGATCCGGGTACCGGCGTGGGCCTGCTCCTGCGAGGTGCGCGGCAGCGCCACGTCGACCTGGTTGAACGCCCAGACCATCAGGCCCGAGCAGTCGAAGGAGCCGGGGCCGGAGGCGCCGTAGACGTACGGGCTGCCGATCTTGGAGGCGGCGATGGACAGCGCCGCGGCGCCGCGCGAGCTGCCGGCGCTCGGCTTGGTGACCGGCGCGGCGGGGGCCTGCGACGCGCTCAGGTCGGTGCGGCTGTTGTCGCGGGAGGAGCGGTCGGCGGCCTGCTGGGCCGCCGCCTGCTGCTGGGCGGCCTTCGCGGCGGCGTCGGCCTTCGCCTTGGCCTCGGCGGCGGCCTTCTCCTCGGCCGCGCGGATCGCCTGGCGCTCCTGCTCGGACAGGGTGTTGAAGAGGTCCTGCGCGGCCTTGAGCTTGCCCTGGACCTCGTCCTTGGCACTCTTCAGCTGCTGGGTGGTGGTCTCCATCTCGGCGAGCTTGCCCTGGGCCTCGGAGCGCACCTGGTCGAGCTTGCGCTGCTCGTCCTGGAGCTGCTTGAGCTGGCCCTTCTGGGTGCCGCCGGCCTGGTTCAGCGTGTCGGCCTGGCTCAGGAAGGTGTCCGGGCTGGCGGAGAACATCAGCTGGACGGTCTGCGATATGCCGCCGTTGCGGTACTGCTCGCCGGCGATCTCGGCCAGGCCGCCCTGAAGGTCGGTCACCTGCCCCTGCTGCCGCGCCACCTGGTCCTGGAGGTCGGTGACCTGCTTCTGCAGCTGCTGCTGCTTCTCCTGGGCGGCGTTGAGCTTCTCGGTCGCGACCTCGGCCTGCTCGTTGAGCTGGTCGACCTGCTCCTTGACCTGGTCCTTGGTCGGCTGCGGGTCGGCGTGGGCGCCGGACTGCGCGGACAGCGCGACGGCCGCGGCGGCGAAGCCGGTCATGATCGAGACCCGGGTGCGACTAGCGGGCTTGGGACGACGATGGGACGCCACGAAGGCGGACTCCTTCTTCCTACGCCGTCTACCGGGTGAGCTGACGGGTTCGGGCCGGAAGCGTGCCCTACGACGCCTCACGGCCGTTCCACCGGCCGACCTGGCGCCGATTCACCCCGGAGGAACGTGGTTCCCCGGCTCCGTTCGACAGCACCCCCGACTGCTGGGCTCCCCGTCGGGCAGGCACTGGGCCCGCCCCGCTGCGTCACGAACTCGACGGAAACCACCGCCGTCACCCTGGCTGGGCGATCGGGAGTGCGGTGGTTCGGGGCACGACCCTAGTAACTGAACCGTGATCCGTTCAAATCCTTGTCAGAAAAAAGACGGAAGAAGACCAAAGTTCTTTTGTGAATATGACACATAGTGATCACCGCCGTACGCAAAGCTGATCAGTCTTCACCGGGGACTCGCGCGGCGGACAAAACCCGAACGCCACCCCCGGCCGGAGGGTGGCGTGGATCACAGGCCCGGACGGGGCCCTTCGGGCGTGTCGGGCCGTCAGACCCGGCGGATCGTGTTGATCGGCATCGCGTCGACCTTCATCACCTTCACCACGTCGCCGGTGTGCGGCGCGTGCACCACCATGCCGTTGCCGATGTACATCCCGACGTGGTGCCGGTCGGGGCCGTAGATGACCAGGTCGCCCGGCTGGGCCTGGTCCAACGTGACCTTGGTGCCGACGTTGCCCTGCTCCTGCGAAGTACGCGGCAGCGAGACGCCGGCCTGGCCGTACGCCCAGACCATCAGGCCCGAGCAGTCGAAGGTGGTCGAGCCGGTGGCGCCCCACACGTACGGCGAGCCCTGCTTGCTCATCGCCTTGGCGACGGCCACGCCCGCGTAGCCGCCGGCCTGCGGGAGGCTGCCGAGGTCGGCGCGGTCGCTGCCGCGCGAGGCGCGGTCGTCCTGCTGCTGCTGGGCCCGCAGCGCGGCGCGGTCGGAGGCGCTGAGCGAGTTCAGCAGGTCCTGCGCGGCCTTGAGCTTCTGGTTGACGTCCGTCTTGGCCTGGTTCAGGTCCTTGGTGGTGGAGTCGAGCGAGGCCAGGACGGCGGCGGCCTCGGACTTCTCCTGGTCCAGCCGGCGCTGCTGGTCCAGCAGCCCCTTGAGCGCCTCGGACTCGCTGGCGCTGGCCTGCTGAGCGCTGGACGCCTTCTCCAGGTAGCCGGACGGGTCCGAGGAGAGCATCAGCTGGACGGACGGGTCGATGCCGCCGGTGCGGTACTGCTCGCCCGCCACGCCGGCCAGGCCGGTCTGGAGCTGGGTCATCTCGTCCTGGCTGCGGGCCACCTTGTCCTGCAGCTGGTCGGACTGCTTGCGGAGCTGGTCGGCCCGCTCCTTGGCGCCGTTGTACTTCTCCGCCGCCTGCTCCTGGTCCTGCTGGAGCTGGTCGATCTGCGCCTTGACGTCGCTCTTGCTCGGCTGGGGCGCGGCGTGCGCGGCGACCTGCGCGGAGAGGGCGACCGCGGTCGCCGCGGCAGCGGTGAGCACGGAGACCCGGGCGCGGCTCGGCTGCTTGGGACGGCGGTGGGAGGCCAAGGGAATTGCTCCTTCTTCCATCGGCCTCACCCGATCAGGTGAGAATCCGGAAAATAGGTTTGACGCCACACCCTAGGGAAGATCCACGGGTTTTGCCACTCCCCCGAAGGCGTGAACTCCACTTCCCCCGCAGGCTTCACCGGATGTGCACACCGCCGCAAACCGGGCGCTGACCAGGCGTCATTCCGTCGCGGCAGCCGTCAGGGCCGCGCCAGCCGGTTCAGCAGCAGAACGGAGGCCACGGGGCGCGCGCCCGCCTTCCGCACGCCCTCCGCGACCTCCCGGTCGGTGGACACCACCACCACCGGACGCCCCTGCGGCTCGGCCCGCACCAGACGGCGGATCAGCTCGTCCGCGGTCTCGCCGGTCCGGCTGAACCGCACCCGCACCCCCCGCGGTGGCGCCATGATCACCGGAACGTCCAGGTCCTGCCCGTCGAACACGCAGGTGACCTCCGCCTGCGTGCGCTGGGCCAGCATCGCCAGCCCGCCCAGCAGCCGGATCCGCTGCTGCTCCAGCGGCAGCGTCGGATAGCCCGTCTTGGTCACGTTGTAGCCGTCCACCACCAGGTGCACCTGCGGGATCGCCAGCAGCTGGTCCAGCAGCGCCGGATCGTCGTCGGCCAGACCGCGCCGGGCCACGTCGTGCGGCGAGGCCGCCCCCGGCACCACCGCCTCCACCAGGTCCCCCGGCCGGATCTGGGAGACCGGCAGCGCCAGCTCCCGCTGGAGCCCCTGCGCCGACTGCAGCACCGTGTCCAGCAGCAGCCGCAGCCGCATGTCCTCGACGCTGCGGCCCTCGCGGGCCGACCGGCGGCCCTGCTCGGCCGCCGTCTCCAGCTCGCCGACCCGGTGCCGCAGCCGCCGCGCCTCGGACTCCGCGGCGCCGCGCTCGGTGGCCGCCTGCGCCCTCGCGGCCTCCAGCTCGGCGGTCAGCCGCCTGGTCTCGGCCTGCGCCCGGCGGGTGTCGCTCTCCAGCGAGCGCACCTTCTTCCGCAGCGACTCGGCCTCCCGGCGGACGTCCTCGGACTCCGCACGCTGCCGCTCCAGGTCCGCCCGGGCGGCGGACCGCAGCTCGGCGAGCTCCGCCTGCAGCTTCTCCACCAGCCGGGTGGCCTCGGCGGCCGCGCCCTCGGCGCCGGCCCGCTCGGCCTCCTCCCCGGCCTCGGCCACCAGCCGGCTCCAGCCGGCCGACCGCACCAGGTAGGCGGCGGCCGCGACGTCCATCGGATCGGCGGCGCCCGGGACGCTGCCCGACTCCAACGCCTTCACCAGGTCCGGCTGGCCCAGCCTCAGCCGCTCCGCTATCCGCACCCGGAACGCCGGCTCCGACTCCAGCGCCGCGGCCAGCGCCGTGGCCGCGTACTTGGCCCGCCGGGCCGGGGTGAACTTGACGTACTGGCGCAGGCTCTGCGGGAGCTCGCCGGGCGGCAGCCCGCCGAGCGCGTCCGAGGCCAGGCCGACCACGCGCCGGCGCACGCCCTCGGGCAGCGGCCGGTCCAGCTTCTCGGCAGCACGCTCCGCCACCGCCTCGCCGGAACCCACCGACGCATCGGAACCCGCCGCCTCGCCGACGGCCGCGGGCCCGGACGGGGCCGCGTCGGCGGCCTGCGCCTGCGCGGCGGCAGCAGGCTGAAGCCCCTGCGCTTCGGCGGGCTCCCTCGCTGCGTCCACCACGTCCTCGGCTCCGATCCTGGTCCTACGGGGTCACGGCCCGCGGCCGCCGCCCTGTCGTCACGCTCCGTGCGTCCTGTCTGTATTGTCCCAGCGCGGCGGGCAGGCGCGCCGCGCACCCGCCCCCCGCGCCGTCGGGCGTCAACCCTGCTCGGCGGAGGCCTCCGCGCTCTCGGCGCCCGGACGGGCCACCAGCTCGACCTGGTCCACGGCGTTGCACCAGCGGCAGCGCACCGACTCGATCGTCTCGCTCAGCACCTCGGTCTCCTCGACCTTGGACTCGCCGGCCAGGTCGAAGTGCAGGAACTCGGTGACCCGCGCGGTGCGGGTCACGTCGAAGCGGGTGAGGTTTCCGCACAGGGTGCAGCGCCAGCGCGTCTCGGCGGTCAGGGCGGGGACGGTCATCGGGGGTCCTCTCGGGTGGTCCCTGGGTGGGCTAGGCGCTCCCCCCGGGGCCCCGGCGTCGGCGGCGGGAGGCGGGATTGCCCGCCCCAAGCCTATTGCCTGAGGCAACCATCCCGGCCACCAGTCAGGAGAACGAGCGGGCTAGTCCACCTGCCGTACAAGGCCGTGTCACACGCCCGACACGGAGGGATGCTTGGCCGCATGGCACTGACGGCCCCCGGGCACACCGACGCGCGGGGCGAACGCCCGTCCGTGCCCGCCCCGGCGGTCACCTACGCCCTGATCGCGGTCAACACCCTGGTGTTCCTGTTGGGCCCGGCCGCCGGGCTCAATCCGCTGTACGGCACCGGCCAGTCCCGGCTCTGCGCGGAGCAGCGGTACGAGCAGCGCTGGGGCGTCATCCCCGCCGAGGTGCTGGCCGGCCGCCCGCTGACCGCCGAGCAGCTGGCCCAGGCCCCCGACCCGGCCCCGGGCTGCCCGGCCGCGCCCACCCCGGCCAAGCACCCGGCGCTGTCCGTCCTCACCGGGCTCTTCGTGCACGCGGGCTGGCTGCACCTGCTGGGCAACCTGCTCTTCCTCCACGTCTTCGGCCCCACCGTCGAACAGCGGCTGGGCCGGGCCCGGTTCGCCCTCTTCTACCTGGCCGCCGGCAGCCTGGCCACGTACGGCTTCGCCCTCGCCGAGGCGCACTCCCCGGGCTCCACCCGGGTGCTGATCGGCGCCTCCGGCGCGATCTCCGCCGTCCTCGGCGCCTACCTGCGCTTCCATCCGCGCGCCCGGGTGACGACGCTCGTCCCGCTGCTGCTGTTCCTGCCGCTGCGCTTCCCGGCCTGGCTGGTGCTCGGCCTCTGGTTCGCCCTGCAGTGGTGGTCGGTCCACTCGGCCGGGCCCGGGGTGGCCTATCTGGTCCACGTGATCGGCTTCGCGGCGGGCTTCCTCTACGCCTGCACGGCGGTCAGCCACCCCCCGAGACGACCCGGCTGACGCCCGATACGCTGGCGGCACCCCACAAAGGAGCCCGAACAGTGATCACCGCCATCGTCCTGATCAAGACCAGTGTCGACCGCATCCCGGAGATCGCCGAGGCCATCGCGGCCATCGAGGGCGTCAGCGAGGTGTACTCGGTGACCGGTGGCTACGACCTGGTGGCGATGGTCCGGGTGCGCCGGCACGACGATCTGGCCGCGGTCATCCCGGGCCGGCTGAACAAGGTCCCGGGCGTGGCCCACACCGAGACCCAGATCGCCTTCCGCACATACTCCCAGCACGACCTCGAGGCCGCCTTCGCCCTCGGCCTGGACGAGTAGGCCCCTCAGCCCTGCCGACCGGGCCCCTCAGCCCTGCCGACGCCCCCGGTCGACCTCCACGGTGGCGACGCAGCGTCCGCCCTCGTTGCGGTAGTTCCACGCGGCACCGTCCGTGACCAGCTCGCGGACGGCGGTCAGGAAGCGGTCGACGTGCTCGTCCGGGGTCCCGGCCCCGAAGCTCACCCGGATCGCGTTCAGGCTGCGCTCGCCGGGCAGCGACGGCTCGGGCGCCCCGCACTCGGAGGGGGAGACCTCTTCGTCCCCGAGCAGGGTGCGCAGCAGCGGGTGCGCGCAGAACAGGCCGTCGCGGACCCCGATGCCGTACTCGGCGGACAGCGCGGCCGAGAAGTGCGAGCTGTTCCAGCCCTGGACGACGAAGGACAGCACGCCCACCCGGGCCGCCTCGGCACCGAACAGGTTCAGCACCTTGACCTGCGGGATCTCCGCCAGCCCGGCGGTCAGCCGGGCGATCAGCTGCCGCTCCCGGGCCTCCAGCGCGTCGAAGCCCGCCTCGCTCAGCGCCCGGCAGGCCGAGGCGATCGCGTAGGCGCCGATGACGTTCGGCGAGCCGGCCTCGTGCCGGGCCGGGCCGGAGTGCCACTGGACGGCCACCGAGCCGTCGGTCTCCCGGGCCACCGTCCGGGTCGCCCCGCCGCCGGCCAGGTACGGGTCGGCCGCGTCCAGCCAGTCCGCCCGGCCGGCCAGCACACCGGCGCCGAAGGGCGCGTAGATCTTGTGGCCGGAGAAGGCGATCCAGTCGACGTCCAGCTCGCGCACCGAGACCCGGTGGTGCGGGGCCAGCTGGGCGGCGTCCAGCACCACCCGGGCGCCGTGCCGGTGCGCGGTCCCGGTCAGCTCGGCGACCGGCCACAGCTCGCCGGTCACGTTGGAGGCTCCAGTGACGCAGAGCAGCTTGGGGCCCTCGGGCGCCTCGGCGAGCGCGGCGTCCAGGGCGGCGACCGCCTCGGCGTGCGAACGCGGCGCGCGCAGGTAGTGGACGTCGAGCCCGGCGTGCGCCCAGGGCAGCAGCGAGGCGTGGTGCTCGGTCTCGAAGGCGAACACCCGGGTCCCGGCCGGGACGGCCGAGGCGAGCAGGTTCAGCGAGTCGGTGGTGGCCCGGGTGAAGACCACCTGGTCGCCCTCGCGCAGGTCGAGGAACTCGGCGACGGTGCGGCGGCTCTGCTCGAACAGGTCGGTGGACAGCTGGGAGAGGTACCCGGCGCCGCGGTGCACGCTGCCGTAGTAGGGGGCGTAGGCGGAGACGTCGTCCCAGACCCGCTGGAGCGCCGGGGAGCTGGCCGCGTAGTCGAGGGCCGCGTACCCGACCTTCTCGCCGCTGGCGAGCGGGACCTGGACGTCGTGGCCGAGGACGGCGAGGGGGGCGCAGATTTCGGTGGCGACGGACATGAGGATGCACTCCTTCTGGGGGTGTGGGACCCCGGGAGTACTAGTCGTCGGGCGTCCGCGCTTGCCGCACGGACGATTCGCCGAGCGACCCGGTCCTCACCCAGGGCACCCCGCCACGGACGGAGGGTTGCCGGACAGCAAGCTGGGGCTTGACGCTGTCACTCATGACCTGGCCAAGACTCTAGGTCGCGCCCAGCGAGTGGTCAAACAGGCATCCACCATCCGGACAGCCGAGGAGCCCGCGCCGACGTTGCGGCACGGGCTCCCAAGTACCGCCTCACACCCGGCTGGTGGCCTCCGACCAACGCCGCAGCAGCTCCTGCGCCGCGCCCGAGTCGATGGCCCGCTCCGCCCGCGCCATGCCGGCCGCGAGCTGTTCGGTGAGCGGCGCCTCGCCCAGGTCGAGCGCGACCAGCGCCGCCGCCGTGTTCATCAGGACGGCGTCCCGCACGGCCCCGCGCTCGCCAGCCAGCAGCCGGCGCGCGACCTCGGCGTTGTACGAGGGGTCCGCCCCGCGCAGCGCCTCGATGCCGACCAGCTCGACGCCGACGTCCCGCGGGTCGAAGGTGGTCTCGGTGACGGTCCCGTCCCGCACGATCCACACCTGCGAGGTGGTGGTGATGGTCAGCTCGTCCAGGCCGTCGTCGCCCCGGAAGACCAAGCCGGTCGAGCCGCGCCGGGCGAGCACACCGGCGATCAGTGCGGCGAGCCGGGTGTCGAAGCAGCCGATCGCGTGCGAGGTGACCTTGGCCGGGTTGGTCAGCGGGCCGAGGATATTGAACGCGGTCGGCACTCCGAGGTCGCGCCGGGCGGTGGCGGCGTGCCGCATCGACGGGTGGAACTTGGCCGCGAAGCAGAAGGTCAGCCCGACCTCCTCGGCGATCTCGGCGACCCGCCGGGCCGACAGGTCGAGGCGGACGCCGAGCTTCTCCAGCACGTCCGAGGAGCCGCTGGCCGAGGAGGAGGCCCGGTTCCCGTGCTTGACCACCTTGGCGCCGGCCGCGGCCGCGACGATCGCCGACATGGTGGAGATGTTGACGGTCTTGGCCCGGTCCCCGCCGGTGCCGACGATGTCCACGGCCGGGCCGGGGATGTCCAGCGGCTCGGCGTGCGCGTACATCGCGTCCACCAGGCCGGTGATCTCGTCGACCGTCTCGCCCTTGGCCCGCAGCGCCACCATGAACCCGGCCACCTGGACGGGGGACGCCTCGCCGCTCATGATCCGGTCCATCGCCCACGCGGTGGCCGAGCGGTCGAGGTCCTCCCCCTTCAACAGCGCCGCCAGGACGTCCGGCCAGGTGCGGACCACCTGCGCGGGTGCGGTACCACCGTTCGCAGGGTTCACGTTCACCATGGCTGACTCCAGCTGTTGTCGGGTTCCCCGCGTCGGGGGGACGTCCGTACGGATGGAGTCAGCCTATCGACCAGTCGGGTTCCCGAGGCGGCGTCTTCTCTAGTCGTGAGACGGCACCGCTCAGCGGCTGACGGGCGCCCGCTTGGCCAGCCGTGCCCGCAGCAGGGTGGCGACCGCGCCGGCCAGCGCCACCGGGTCCACCGGGCGGGAGATCGCGGCGTCGGCCCGGCTCCAGGCGGCCAGCCAGGAGTCCTGCGGCCGGCCGATCAGCACCAGCACCGGCGGGCAGCCGTAGATCTCGTCCTTGAGCTGGCGGCCGAGCCCGAGCCCGCCGGCCGGCACCGCCTCGCCGTCCAGGATGCAGAGGTCCACGCCGCCCTTCTCCAGTGCCTTCAGCACCGCCGGGGTGGTCGCGCACTCCAGGTAGGACAGTTCCGGAAGGTCCTCGACGGGCCGGCGGCCGAGTGCCGTCAGCACCTGCTCGCGGGTGTTGCGGTCATCGCTGTAGACGAGGACGGTGAGCGTCTCGTCGGTCGTGTACGCCATGGGCCCTGCTCCCTCAAGTGTGATCCGGACCACGTTCGCCTGATCCGGATGCTACTCCCGATCACCCGTCGCCGAGTCCCCCTCGCGGACCTTCCTCCTCAAGCCGCCGCGCCCGCGACTCACCCGCCCGGAGGACGGCCCGTCACCCGGACCCGTCCAGACCACCCGTACGGCCGATAAGGGGCCCGCGCATTACCCCCGGAGGCTCCGCCAAGCGTGCAACGACGCGCTGGGCAACGGGGTCGCGGGCCCCTTCGAGGAACCGTCAGAAAAGGGACACGCCGCTGCTCAGCCGCCATTGGGGTCCCCCACCGCCCCTCAGGGGGGCATACCGCACGCACCGGACACTCCGAGGGACACCCCCCGGCGTGAAGACGGAATAAGGGACCGACATAATGTCCGTCGTGGCGACAGCAACAGCAGTAGAAACCGGGCACGCGCACGGATCGGTCAACCGGCCGAACATGGTCAGCGTCGGAACGATCGTCTGGCTCAGTTCCGAGTTGATGTTCTTCGCGGCCCTCTTCGCGATGTACTTCACGCTCCGCTCCGTCAAGGGAGCCGAGTTCTGGACCGAGAAGGCGCACGCCCTCAACGTGCCCTTCTCCTCGGTCAACACCACGATCCTGGTGCTCTCCTCGCTGACCTGCCAGCTCGGCGTGTTCGCTGCCGAGCGCGGGGACGTGAAGAAGCTCCGCTCGTGGTTCGTCATCACCTTCGTGATGGGCGCGATCTTCATCGGCGGCCAGATCTTCGAGTACACCGAGCTGGTCAAGAAGGACGGCCTCTCGCTGTCCTCCGACCCGTACGGCACGGTGTTCTACCTGACCACCGGCTTCCACGGTCTGCACGTGACGGGTGGTCTGATCGCCTTCCTGCTGGTCCTGGGACGGACGTACGCAGCCAAGCGCTTCACGCACGAGCAGGCCACCGCCGCGATCGTCGTGTCGTACTACTGGCACTTCGTCGACGTCGTGTGGATCGGCCTGTTCGCGACCATCTACCTGATCAAGTAACCAGCTGATCAGGTCGCTGGCCACCGGCTTCGGTCCCCGCCCTCACCGGCGTCGGGCCGATTCTGCCGGTGGGCGACGCTCCCACCGACCGACCGCGCGCGCAGCCCTAGACAGGCAGCCTCGTGCCGGCCAGACCGGCCGCCGGGTGCACCCACCAGTCGACCAGATCCTGACACCGGGGTTATTCCGTGAAAAAGCTCTCCGCACGACGGCGCCACCCATTGGCGGCGCTGGTCGTCCTACTTCTCGCCCTGGCGGCAACCGGGGGGCTGTACGCCGCGTTCGCGCCCGCCGACAAGGCGCAGGCCGACGTCGCCGCGCAGTCGCTCGCGATCGATGAGGGCAAGAAGCTCTTCGCCGTGGGCTGCTCCTCGTGCCACGGCCTGAACGGCCAGGGCAGCAGCGACGGTCCGAGCCTGGTCGGCGTCGGCTCCGCCTCTGTCGACTTCCAGGTCGGTACCGGCCGCATGCCGGCCCAGCAGCCCGGCGCCCAGGTGCCGCGCAAGAAGAACATCTACTCGCAGGCGGAGATCGACCAGCTCGCCGCCTTCGTCGCTTCGCTCGGCCCCGGCCCGGTGACGCCGACCCCGGAGCAGTACACCTCGACCAACCCGGACGACATCTCCAAGGGTGGCGAGCTGTTCCGCACCAACTGCGCCCAGTGCCACAACTTCGCCGGCCAGGGCGGTGCCCTGACCAAGGGCAAGTACGCCCCGTCGCTGGAGGGCGTGGACGCCAAGCACATCTACGAGGCCATGCAGACCGGCCCGCAGAACATGCCGTCGTTCCCGGACACCACCATGCCCGAGGAGCAGAAGAAGCAGATCGTGGCCTTCGTCCGCCACACCACCTCCGATGAGCCCAACCCCGGTGGTCTCACGCTCGGCAGCCTCGGTCCGGTGACCGAGGGTCTGTTCGGCTGGATCTTCGGTCTCGGCACGCTCATCGCGGTCGCGATCTGGGTCGCCGCCCACACCACCAAGGCCAAGAAGTCATGAGCCACGACATGTCAGAAGAGAAGCTGCCGGAGTCACACGGCTCCGCCGGTGACGTCGCCGCACACGGCGACCCGTTCGCCGACCCGGGCCTTCCGGCCCACGAGCCCCGCCGCACCGACATCGACGAGCGGGCCGCCCAGCGGGCCGAGCGCCAGGTCTCGCTGATGTTCGTGGTCTCGATGCTCGCCACCATCGGCTTCATCGCCTCGTACGTGGCCATCGACCCGGACAAGATCGTCTACATCTTCCCGCTCGGTCACGTCAGCGCGCTGAACTTCGCGCTCGGCATGACCCTGGGCGTCGCGCTGTTCATGATCGGCGCGGGTGCGGTCCACTGGGCCCGCACGCTGATGTCGGACGTCGAGCTGCCGGCCGAGCGCCACCCGATCGAGGCTGACGACGAGGTCCGCGCGGACGTCATCGAGCAGTTCAAGACCGGTGCCGCCGAGTCCGGCTTCGGCCGCCGCAAGATGATCCGCAACACCCTCATCGGCTCCATGGCGCTGGTCCCGCTCTCCGGCGTGGTCCTGCTCCGCGACCTCGGGCCGCTGCCCGAGAAGAAGCTGAAGGAGACGGGCTGGAACGAGGCGACCCCGGCCCAGCCCCTGCAGCTCATCAACATGAACACCAACCTGCCGATGAAGGCCGAGGACATCGTCATCGGCTCGCTGACCTTCGCCATGCCCGAGGGTCTGCACGTCCACGACGAGGACTTCCAGCAGGCGATCGCCAAGGACGCCCTGATGCTGGTGCGCATCGCACCGGACGACATCAAGGACGACCGGTCGCGGGAGAAGGGCTTCGAGGGCATCCTCGCCTACTCCAAGATCTGCACCCACGTCGGCTGCCCGATCAGCCTGTACGAGCAGCAGACCCACCACGCGCTCTGCCCCTGCCACCAGTCGACCTTCGACCTGGCGGACGGCGCGCGCGTGATCTTCGGCCCGGCCGGCCACCCGCTGCCGCAGCTGAAGATCATCACTGACGAGAAGGGCTACCTGGTCGCCACCGGCGACTTCGACGAGCCCGTCGGCCCGAGCTACTGGGAGCGTGCTCGATGAGTACGAGCAGCACCACCGGTGCCGCCAAGCCCGCCAGCACGCGCGCCAAGCCCGCCAACAAGTGGGAGGCCGCTGCTGACTGGACGGACGGCCGGGTGGGGATCTACTCCCTCGCCAAGGCCAACCTGCGCAAGATCTTCCCGGACCACTGGTCCTTCATGCTGGGCGAGATCTGCCTCTACACGTTCGTCATCATCATCCTGACCGGTGTCTACCTGACGCTGTTCTTCAAGCCGTCGATGGCCGAGGTCGTCTACAACGGCTCGTACGTGCCGCTCAAGGGCATCGGGATGTCCGAGGCGTACGCCTCGACGGTGGACATCAGCTTCGAGGTCCGCGGCGGTCTGCTGATCCGGCAGATCCACCACTGGGCCGCCCTGGTCTTCGTGGCCGCGATGCTCGTGCACATGATGCGCGTGTTCTTCACCGGCGCGTTCCGCAAGCCGCGTGAGATCAACTGGGTCTTCGGCTTCCTGCTGCTGATCCTGGGCATGTTCGACGGCTTCTTCGGCTACTCGCTGCCGGACGACCTGCTGTCGGGTACCGGTATCCGGTTCATGGAAGGCGCGATCCTCGCCGTCCCGCTGGTCGGCACCTACATCCAGATGTTCCTGTTCGGGGGCGAGTTCCCCGGCCACGACATCGTGCCGCGCTTCTTCACGATCCACGTGCTGCTGATCCCGGGCATCATGCTCGGCCTGCTGGTGGCGCACCTGATCCTGGTCTTCTACCACAAGCACACCCAGTGGGCGGGCCCGGGCAAGACCGAGAAGAACGTCGTCGGCATGCCGCTGATGCCGGTCTACATGGCCAAGGCCGGTGGCTTCTTCTTCCTGGTGTTCGGTCTGATCGCCGCCATCTCGGCGATCGCCACGATCAACCCGATCTGGGCGTACGGCCCGTACCGCCCGGACCAGGTGTCCACGGACGCCCAGCCCGACTGGTACATGGGCTTCTCCGAAGGCCTGATCCGCGTCATGCCGGGCTGGGAGGTCGGCCTGTGGGGCCACACCCTGAACCTGGGTGTCTTCATCCCGCTGATGATCTTCCCGCTGGTCCTGGTCTCGATCGCGGTCTACCCGTTCATCGAGGGCTGGATCACCGGCGACAAGCGCGAGCACCACATCCTGGACCGCCCGCGCAACGCGCCCGTCCGCACCGCGCTCGGCGCCGCCTGGATCAGCCTGTACCTGGTGCTGCTGGTCGGTGGCGGCAACGACCTGTTCGCCACCCACCTGCACCTGTCGATCAACTCGATCACCTACTTCGTCCGCGTCGGCTTCTTCGCGGTGCCGGTCATCACCTTCATCATCACCAAGCGCTGGTGCCTCGGCCTCCAGCGCCGGGACAAGGAGAAGGTGCTGCACGGCCGCGAGACGGGCGTCATCAAGCGCCTGCCGCACGGCGAGTTCGTCGAGGTGCACGCCCAGCTGCCGCAGAAGGACCTGTACAAGCTCACCGCGCACGAGCAGGTCCAGCCGGTCGAGCTGCCGGCCCAGACGGACGAGAACGGCGTGGCCGGCAAGGCCGGCCTGATCGGCCGCACCCGGGCCAAGCTGTCCCGCGGCTTCTACGGCGGCGGCGCCCAGATCCCCAAGCCGACCTCCGAGGAGCACCACGAGATCACCAGCGGCCACGGCCACCACTGATCCCGTACGCCCCGCAGCGTCACACCCGAGGGCCGCTGACCAGAGTTCTTCTGGTCGGCGGCCCTCGGGCTTTCCCGTCCCCCGTCCGCACCCTCCAGGAGCTCCCGTGCAGCTGTCCGTCGACCCCGCCGCCGCCACTCCCCCGTACGAGCAGATCCGGGCCCAGATCGCCGAGCGGGCCCGTTCCGGCGAACTGCCGACCGGGCTGCGGCTGCCCACCGTCCGGGCCCTGGCCGAGGAGCTGGGGCTGGCCGCCGGGACGGTCGCCCGGGCGTACCGGGAACTGGAGGCGGACGGCGTGGTGGAGACCCACGGCCGGCGCGGCACGCTGATCGCGGCCACCGGCGACACCGCGCACCGGCTGGCCGCCGCGGCCGCCGCCGAGTACGCCGAGCGGGCGACCCGGCTCGGGCTCCCGCGGGCGGACGCGCTGGCCGCCGTGGACGCCGCCCTGCGGCTGGCCTACCAGGAGGCCTGAGAAGGCGCTCCAGGGGCCCTCAGGCCTCCGGGCGGATCATCCCCGAGGCGTGGGCCTGGGAGGACGGCACGGTGGTGCTGACGGGCTGTCCGAGGGCGCTGTGCTTGATCCAGTCCGTCCAGGAGATGTTCCAGTCCCCGAAGCCGTTGCCGAAGGGCTCCATGGTGGCGCCGCGGCTGTTCACCACCGTCACCAGGTCCCCCACCCTGGTGTTCTGGAAGTACCACTTGGCGTTCTCGGTGCTCATGCCGGTACAGCCGTGGCTGACGTTCTCCAGGCCCTGCGAGCGGACCGACCAGGGCGCCGCGTGAACGTACTCGCCGCTCCAGGTGACCCGGGTGGCCCACTCCACGTTGAGGTCGTAGAACTCCGAGCTCCCGGCCTTTATCCCGATCGTCTCGCCGTTCATCCGGACGGACCGCTCCTGGCCGAGCACCACCTTGACGCCGTTGCGGGTGTCGAAGCCGGGCTTGCCGGTGGTCACCGGGATGCTCCGGAGCAGCTCGCCGTCACGGCTGAGGGTGAGCAGGTGGGCGGCCGCGTCGACCACCGTCTCGACCCGTGCGCCGATCCGCAGGCCCAGCGTGCTGCGGTCGCCGCCGTAGAGGCCGTCCGCGATCCGGACGCCGGTGCCGTCGAAGGCCAGCGAGACGGTGGTGCCGGCCGGCCAGTACTCCTGCGGGCGGAAGTGCAGTTCCTTGTCGCCCACCCAGTACCAGGCGCCGGTGACGGCGGGCTGGGAGCTGACGGTCAGGACGCGCTCGACCTCCTGGCGGGCCTGCGGGTCCTGCACCGCCTCGGAGAGCTGCACGGTGAGCGGCTGGCCGACGCCGTAGATGCCGCTGCCGGAGGAGTCCGGGCCCAGCTTGGCGGTGAGCAGGCGCTGGGCGGCGAGGGTGCTGAAGTCCGCCGTGGTGTCGCCGCGGCCGCCCTTGCCGTCGTCGGCGGCGATCCGCACCGAGTAGTCGGTGTCGGCCTTCAGCCGGCCGGTGGTCTGCCAGCTGCGCTGGTCCTCGGCGAGCTGACCGGCCACCACCCGGCCGTCCGGGCCGGTCACGGTGACGTCGGTGAGCCGGCTGCCGGGCACGGACGTCACCGTGACCGGTTTGGAGGGGTCGACCTTGCCCCCGCCCTCGGCCGAGAGATGGACGAGCACGGCCGCGTCGATCCGGTGGGGGCCGACCGCCTCGCCGCCGCCGGACGAGCAGGCGGCCAGCGGGGCCAGTACTGCGAGGGTCAGCGAGATGCCGCCGATACCTGCGATTCCGCGCCTGTCGGCCATGAAACGCCTCCGAGAGTCCGCACGATTGCTCAGATCGTAGGAACGAGGCCCGCCGAAGCGACATCGGAGCGCCCCCGCGTTCACCCGGGTGAGTGAGTTCGTCACCCTGGAGACGCAACGGGGCCGGTCCTCCCCGTGCGGGAGGACCGGCCCTGTCGTCGTCGGCGGAACCCGGGAACCTACTGGTTCTGGTTCTCGCCCCGGTAGAACTCGAAGACCCAGCCGAAGAGGCCGATCAGGATGATCGGGATCGACCAGAACAGCAGCCACCAGCCGAAGATCACTCCGAGGAACGCCAGCGAGCCGCCGATCGCCAGGGAGAGCGGCTGCCAGCTGTGCGGGGCGAAGAAGCCCAGCTCGCCGGCGTCGTCCGCCACCTCGGCCTCGGGGTTGTCACCCGCGCCGCTGTCCACCCGGCGGGCGGTGAAGGCGAGGTAGTACCCGATGAAGGCGCAGAGCGCGAAGGCGAGGAACAGCGCCGTGGTGCCGGCCGCCTCGATCCCGTGCTCCGAGTGGTTGGTCCACAGGCCGTAGGTGACGGCCATCGCGAGGACGAAGACCGCCAGCCCGAGGAAGATCTTTCCCTGTTCCTTCATCAGACGTCGCCCTCCTTCTTGCCCTTGTCCAGCTTCGGGGCGTCGTACTTCGCCGGGGTCACGCCGGCGAGGTGCTTGGCCGGCTCACCGTGGTTCTCCAGGTAGTCCAGCGCGGCGATCTCCGGGTGGTGGAGGTCGAAGGCCGGGGATTCGGAGCGGATCCGGGGCAGGGTGAGGAAGTTGTGCCGCGGCGGCGGGCAGGAGGTCGCCCACTCCAGCGAGCGGCCGTAGCCCCACGGGTCGTCGACCTCGACCTTCTCGCCGTACTTGGCCGTCTTCCACACGTTGTAGAGGAACGGCAGCATCGAGGCGCCGAGCACGAACGAGCCGATGGTCGAGACGGTGTTCAGCGTGGTGAAGCCGTCCGAGGCCAGGTAGTCGGCGTAGCGGCGGGGCATGCCCTCCGCGCCGAGCCAGTGCTGCACCAGGAAGGTGGTGTGGAAGCCGAAGAACAGCGTCCAGAAGGTGATCTTGCCGAGGCGCTCGTCCAGCATCTTGCCGGTCATCTTCGGCCACCAGAAGTGGAAGCCGGCGAACATCGCGAAGACGACGGTGCCGAAGACCACGTAGTGGAAGTGGGCGACGACGAAGTACGAGTCCGAGACGTGGAAGTCGATCGGCGGGGAGGCCAGCAGCACACCGGTCAGACCGCCGAAGAGGAAGGTGACCAGGAAGCCGACCGTCCAGAGCATCGGCGTCTCGAAGCTCAGCGAGCCCTTCCACATGGTGCCGACCCAGTTGAAGAACTTCACACCGGTCGGGACCGCGATCAGGAAGGTCATGAAGGAGAAGAACGGCAGCAGCACCTGCCCGGTGACGTACATGTGGTGCGCCCACACCGTCACCGACAGACCGGCGATCGCGATGGTGGCCGCGATCAGGCCGGAGTAGCCGAACATCGGCTTGCGGCTGAAGACCGGGATGATCTCCGACACGATGCCGAAGAACGGCAGCGCGATGATGTACACCTCGGGGTGGCCGAAGAACCAGAACAGGTGTTGCCACAGCATCGCCCCGCCGTTGGCGGGATCGAATACGTGGGCCCCGAATTTACGGTCCGCCTCCAGGGCGAACAGCGCGGCGGCCAGGACCGGGAAGGCCAGCAGGACCAGCACGGCGGTCAGCAGGACGTTCCAGACGAAGATCGACATCCGGAACATCGTCATGCCGGGGGCGCGCATGCAGATGATCGTGGTGATGAAGTTGACCGCACCGAGGATCGTGCCGAAGCCGGAGAAGGCCAGGCCCATGATCCACATGTCGGCGCCGACGCCCGGCGAACGGACCGCGTCCGACAGCGGGGAGTAGGCGAACCAGCCGAAGTTGGCCGCGCCGTTCGGGGTCAGGAAGCCCGCCACCGCGATGGTCGAGCCGAAGAGGTACAGCCAGTACGCGAACATGTTCAGACGCGGGAACGCCACATCCGGGGCGCCGATCTGGAGCGGCATGATCCAGTTCGCGAAGCCGGCGAACAGCGGCGTCGCGAACATCAGCAGCATGATCGTGCCGTGCATCGTGAACGCCTGGTTGAACTGCTCGTTCGACAGGATCTGGGTCCCGGGACGAGCCAGCTCGGCGCGCATGACCAGCGCGAGGATGCCACCGATCAGGAAGAAGGCGAACGACGTGCCCAGGTACAGGGTGCCGATCGTCTTGTGGTCGGTGGTGGTCAGCCACTTGATGATGGTCGAACCCGGCTTGCGGGTCCGCTGCGCCCCGACCGTGACGGCCCCGGCGCCCCCGCCGGCCGCGGCGGGCTCGTTGAGGATGGTCACTTCTCTTCACTTCCCATGGTCGTGATGCCGGAGGGCAACGCGCCGGTCTGGCCCTTGGCCCGGAGGTCCGCCAGGTGCTTGTCGTAGTCGGCGCGGTCGACGACCTTGACGTTGAACAGCATGCGCGAGTGGTCGACGCCACAGAGCTCCGCGCACTTGCCCATGTACTCGCCCTTGACGGTGGGGGTGACCTCGAACCTGTTCACCACGCCCGGCACGACGTCCATCTTCATCATGAAGTTGACGGGCCAGAAGTCGTGGATGACGTCACGCGAGGTCAGCCGGAACTGCACCGACTCGTTGACCGGCAGCCAGAGCGTCGGAACGTCCCTGGGCGTACCGACGTCGTACGCGGCGTCCTTGTTGGCCGGGTCGGGGTTCTCGGTGTTCTCGTAGTTGAACGCCCAGCTCCACTGGAAGCCGACCACGTTGACCGTGTGCTGCGGCTTCTCGGAGACGGCGATCAGCTTCGACTCGTCGCGGGCGACGAAGTAGAAGAGCACCGAGACGATGATGATGGGGACCGCGGTGTAGAGCGCCTCGATGGGCACGTTGTACCGGGTCTGCGGGGGGACCTCCACGCCGGTGCGGCTGCGCCGGTGGAAGATCACGCTCCAGATGATCAGACCCCACATCAGTACGCCGACCACCAGCGCCGCGATCCAGGAGCCCTGCCACATCTGGAGGACCATCGGCCCTTCCTTGGTGACGGGGCTCGGGAGGCCAAGCCTGGGGAGGTCGTTGGCCGAGCAGCCGGTGGCGGTCGCGATGACGAGGCCCAGTGCCAGCGCCTGAGGCAGCTTCCGCCGCATCGTGCGCCGCGGCGAGCGGTCGGAGCCGTTGGGACTCACGTAGCGCCTTCCCGAAGTCTCGCCCGCCTTCGCGTCGCCCCGCGGAGGATTGTGAGCCTCCCCGGCGACCCGTCCACGGGCACGGTTTGAATGCTTATGCGGGCCAAACCCTACTCCAGCCTTATGCGCTCCTGACGGGCAGCCCCCGGTAACGCGCCGCCCGGTCGCCCGATCAGGCCCGGCAGGGGCTGCGTCGCAGGTCATCGTAGGCATTCGAGGTCCTTACGCCCGATCGGGGGATGACCTCGAACTACGCGGGTGACGGTCCGTCGGACGCGGACGAAGCGGACATTCGGGGTGATCGACTGACGGCCGGTAAGCGATGTCGTCGGACCGGAACGGCTCCGGGTGTGTCGTTAAATGTGACCGTGTACTTCGACGCGGCCTCGACGGCCCCTCTGCACCCCGTCGCACGGCAGGCGCTGACCGCCGCCCTGGACGAGGGCTGGGCCGATCCGGCCCGGCTGTACCGCTCCGGCCGGCAGGCCCGGATGCTGCTGGACGCCGCCCGCGAGACGGTGGCCGAGGCCCTGGGCGCCCGGGCGGACGAGATCTCCTTCACCGCTAGCGGGACGCAGGCGGTGCAACTCGGCATGCTGGGCGCGCTGGCCGGCCACCGGCGGCGCGGCGGCCACCTGGTGCACTCGGCGGTCGAGCACTCCAGCGTGCTGCACGTCGCCGAGCGTCAGGAGGCGGGCGGGGGCACCGTCTCGGTGGCGCCGGTGGACCGCGCCGGACGGGTCGACCCGGACGTGTTCGCCGCGCTGCTGCGCGCGGACACCGCGCTGGCCGTCCTGCAGAGCGCCAACCACGAGGTGGGGACGGTCCAGCCGGTCGGCGAGGTCGCCGGACACTGCCGCGAGGCCGGTGTCCCGCTGCTGGTCGACGCCGCGCAGAGCGTCGGGCGGATGGACGTCCCGGCGGGCTGGTCGCTGCTGACCGCCAGCGCGCACAAGTGGGGCGGGCCGCCCGGCGTCGGGGTGCTGGCGGTGCGCAAGGGCGTCCGGTACGCCTCGCCGCTGCCGGCCGACGAACGCGAGGGCGGGCGGGTGCCCGGCTACGTCAACGTCCCGGCGATCGTCGCCGCGGCCGCCTCGCTGCGGGCCGTCCGGGCCGAGGCCGCGCGGGAGAACGCCCGGCTCCACGCGCTGGTGGAGCGCATCCGGGCCCGGGTGCCGCAGCTGGTGCCCGAGGTGGAGGTGGTCGGCGACCCGGTGCGGCGGCTGCCGCACATCGTCACCTTCTCCTGCCTGTACGTGGACGGCGAGGTGCTGCTCACCGAACTGGACCGGGCGGGCTTCGCGGTCTCCTCCGGCTCCTCCTGCACCTCCTCCACCCTGACGCCGAGCCATGTGCTGGCCGCGATGGGGGTGCTCACCGAGGGGAACGTCCGGGTCTCGCTGCCGCCCGGGACGGCCGAGGCCGACGTCGAACGCTTCCTCACCGTGCTGCCGGAGCTGGTCGCTGGCGTCCGGGCGCCGCTCGGGCTGGACCTGCCGGCCCCGGAGCCGGAGCCGGCGGCCGGGCCCCTGCTGGTGATCGACGCGCTGGGCAAGCGCTGCCCGCTGCCGGTGATCGAGCTGGCGAAGCGGATCGGCGAGGTGCCGGAGGGCGGCACGGTCGCCGTGCTCGCGGACGACGAGGCGGCCCGGCTGGACATCCCGGCCTGGTGCGGGATGCGCGGTCAGGAGTACGCGGGCGAGGCCCCGGCCGCCGACTACGGCGGCGACCGGGGCTCGGCCTACCTCGTCGTCCGGCGGACTACTTGACCAGGTGCGCGCGGACGTCCGCGGCGGCCTCGGCGCCGTAGGCGTCCTCGAAGCGCTTCAGGAAGGCGGTCGGGCGCAGCTCGTACTCCTGGGTGCCGACGGTCTCGATCACCAGGGTGGCGAGCATGCAGCCGAGCTGGGCGGCGCGCTCCAGGTCGAGCTGCCAGGACAGGCCGGTCAGGAAGCCGGCCCGGAAGGCGTCGCCGACGCCGGTCGGGTCGACCTTCGCCTCCTCGGCGGCGCAGCCGACCAGGATCGCCGCCTCGCCCTTGCGCTCGATCCGCACGCCCTTGCTGCCCAGGGTGGTGATCCGGGTGCCGACCCGGGTGAGGATCTCCTCGGCGTCCCAGCCGGTCTTGCTCTCGATCAGCGCGGCCTCGTACTCGTTGGTGAAGAGGTACGCGGCGCCGTCGACGATGTCGCGGATGTCGTCGCCGTCCAGGCGGGCCAGCTGCTGGGAGGGGTCGGCGGCGAAGGCGAAGCCCCGGGTGCGGCACTCCTGGGTGTGGCGCACCATGCCCTGCGGGTCGTCGGCACCGATCAGGACGAGGTCGAGGCCGCCGACGCGGTCGGCGATCGGCTTGAGCTCGATGTTGCGGGCCTCCGCCATGGCACCGGTGTAGAACGAGGCGATCTGGTTGTGGTCCTCGTCCGTGGTGCACATGAAGCGGGCGGTGTGCCGGGTCTCGGAGATGTGGACGGAGTTGCAGTCCACGTTGTTGCGCTCCAGCCAGCTGCGGTACTCGGCGAAGTCCGCGCCGGCCGCGCCGACCAGGATCGGGCGGAGCCCGAGCACGCCCATGCCGAACGCGATGTTCGGCGCGACTCCGCCGCGGCGGATGTCCAGGGTGTCGACCAGGAAGGACAGCGACACGGTGTGCAGCTGCTCGGCGACGAGCTGGTCGGCGAACCGACCGGGGAACGTCATCAGGTGGTCGGTGGCGATCGAGCCGGCGACGGCGATACGCACGGGAGGTCTCCTCAGGATGGCTGCGGGGCCAACGGGCAAGCACGGGTGAACCCACACACGGTACCGGGCTCGGGGCGGGCGGCAGCAAGACCGCCGCAATCCGCCGGCCCGCAGTGCCATCGTGGCACCCGTCACCGTCGAACGTGTACTACCTCCGGGTAGCACTGGTGGGTGGGCCGAACCCCGGCCTAGGGTCGGCAGCAGGGGCCCTGCCGAGCCGGGCGGGCCCCGTCGTCGACCGTGGCAGTGCGGCCACGGCCATGGATCGGAGCGATGCTCGATGATGCCCAGCCACGCCCCGCTGTCCGCCCTCCGGACCGAAGCCGACGGCGAGAGCCTCGACGCGCTGGTGAGTTCGTCCCGGCGGCTGCGCCGGTTCTGGCCGCTGCTGGCGACCGGTCCCGAGCCGGCCGCGCCCGCCCGGGAGGGGTTCCGGGTGCCGTCCGACGCGCAGCGGCTGGTCGCCGGGATGGCCGAGTACGACATGTGACCCGGCGCCCGCCCCGGCCCGGGGCGGGTGGAACCGGATCCGACCGGGTCACGTCACATCCGCGCGGAGCGGCCGAGCGGGCGGCACCGCTGAGCCCTCGGGAGGATGTGCAGATGGACCTGGAGACGATGCCCCGGCGCGGTCGGCGGGCGGTGGCCCTGGCGGGCCTGGCGCTGGCGGCGGTGGTGACGGTGGCCGGGTGCAACGGGGACGGCAAGACCTCCTCGGACGCGGCGGCGGGCGGCGTGGCCACGACCTCGGCGGGCGCGAGCGCCTCCCCGGAGGCCCCGGCGTCCTCCGGCGCCCCGTCCGCGCCGGCTCCGACGGCTCCGGCGGCGAGCCCGTCGGCCACGTCGGACCAGCCCGGCCAGACACCGCCGACCAAGTGGGCCCCCACCCCGGCCTCGCCCGCCCCTGGGCAGCCGTCGACGGCAGGCTCCGGGGGCACTCCCCCGGGCCCCGGGATCGCGGTGGGCGAGCCCGACCCGGCCGGGTCGGGGGCGCGCCCGGCGGTCTCCTACCGGGTGGACGGCAGCAACGGGCTGACCGTCTACTTCTTCGGCGGGGTCTGCCAGAAGTACGCGCTGAAGGCGGACGAGTCGCACCCCGGCCGGGTGGACGTCAGGATCGTGGTGGCGGCGCCGGTGCAGCCCGGGCAGGTCTGCAACGCGCTGGCCAAGCGGCAGTCGGTGACCGCCGATCTGCGCTCGCCACTGGCCGGGCGGACGGTGACCGACCAGTCGAGCGGCCAGAACGTGCCGCTGGAGGCCGATCCGCACATGGGGCCGGACCCGGTCACTCCGGACGTCGCCGGCCAGTAGCCGCGACGACCCAGTAGCCGCGACAACGGTGTGGAACGCGGAGGCGGCCCCGGGGATGATCCCCGGGGCCGCCTCCGTACCGCGGCTCGAACGAGCGTCGAGCGGTGCTGCTTAGGCCTAGCTGAACGAGTCGCCGCAGGCGCAGGAGCCGGTGGCGTTCGGGTTGTCGATCGTGAAGCCCTGCTTCTCGATGGTGTCGACGAAGTCGACGGTGGCGCCGCCCAGGTACGGGGCGCTCATCCGGTCGGTGACGACCTTGACACCGTCGAAGTCCTTGAGCACGTCGCCGTCGAGCGAGCGCTCGTCGAAGAACAGCTGGTAACGCAGGCCGGAGCAGCCACCGGGCTGGACGGCGACGCGAAGTGCGAGGTCGTCGCGGCCCTCCTGCTCCAGCAGGCCCTTGACCTTGGCCGCGGCGGCATCGGTAAGGAGGATGCCACTCTCGACGGTGGTCTCGTCCTGGACGGTCATCTGCTTTCTCCCGGTCTTTGACGACGGTTTGCCCACAGTGCCAACCAACGGCCGTCCGGATTCATTTCCCGAACGGCGATTGTCTTCGTCGGCTTGCTGGTGGCGGAATTTCCGTGGGCCGGGTGTGCCACCCGTGTCCCCTACGCTCCCCATGCTCGCACAACCCGGGAGGGCGGGTCACCGCCCGAGCCGCGGAATCCGGGGAACCGGCCCCGAGCCGGGCCGGCGGACGCCAGGATGGTGGCCATGATCCTGCGCCAGGTCAGGGACACCGCCGCCGACGCGGAGGCCGTCCAGGAGCTCTCCCTCGCCGCGTTCGCCGATCCGGCCCTGCCCGGTCCGGCGGCCGTGCCGACCCCGCTGCAGCTGGCCCGGACGAGACATCTGGCGCGCACCGATCCGGCGGGCTGCTGGCTGGCGGAGAGCGGCGGGGAGCCGGTCGGCGCGGTGCTGTCGATGCGCCGGGAGGGCCTGTGGGCGCCGTCCCTGTTCGCGGTCCGGCCGCAGGCGCAGGGCAAGGGCGTCGGGCGGCTGCTGCTGGAACGGGCGGCGGCGCACTCGCGGGGCTGCCTGCGCGGGATGGTCTGCGCGTCGGCGTCCCCGGCGGCGGTCCGCCGCTACCGGCTGGCCGGGTTCACCCTGCACCCGGCGATGCGGCTGACTGGGCGGGTGGACCGGGCCGGGCTGCTCGACCCGGGGGACATCCCGGTGCACCGGGGCGGCGCCGTCCACCGGCACCTGCTGGACTCGGTGGACCGGCGGCTGCGCGGGTCCGCGCACGGCCCGGACCACGAGCTGATGCTGGGCCACTTCGAGGAACTGCTGATCGCCGACGCGCTGGCCGGCAGCGGCTACTGCTACCGGGACGGCGGCGAGGTGAAGCTGCTGGCGGCCACCACCAAGCGGATCGCCGCCCGGCTGCTGCGCGAGGCGCTGGCCCGGGTGCCGGACGGGGTCGAGGCGCGGGTGGAGTTCCTGACCGCCGAGCAGGAGTGGGCGCTGGACGTCGGCCTGGAGGTGGGGCTGACCCCGCAGAGCCGGGGCTTCGTCGGGCTGCGCGGGATGCGGCCGCCGGCGCCGTACCTGCCGAGCGGCGCCTTCCTGTGAACAACGGGACGACGGGACGACGGGACGATCGGACGACGGGACGACGTGGCCCCCGCCGGCTGCCTGCTCCGACGGGGGCCACGGGTCACCGGGGGCCGATCAGGCCATGGTGTCCAGGATCTCCCGGACCATGTCCATCGTCGTGCCCGGGTGCAGGAAGGCGAAGCGGGCGACCGTCTCGCCGTCCCAGCCGGTGGGGGTGACGAAGCCGATCTGGTCCGCGAGCAGCTGCTGCGACCAGCGGTAGTAGTCCTCGTTGGTCCAGCCCTTGCGCTTGAAGCAGACGGCCGAGAGCTGCGGGTCGAACAGCAGCTCCAGGTGGTCGGTGTCGCGGATGAGCTGGGCGGTGTCCCGGGCGAGCGTGAGGCCGGCCTCGATGGCGTCGGTGTAGGCCTGGGTGCCGTGGACGGCGAGGGAGAACCACAGCGGCAGGCCGCGGGCGCGCCGGGTGAGGTGGTAGGCGTAGTCGGTGGGGTTCCACTCGTCGCCCTCGGTGTGCAGGACGTCGAGGTAGGAGGCGTCCTGGGTGTGCACGGCCCGGGCGAGCTGCGGGTTGCGGTAGATCAGCGCGGCGCAGTCGAAGGGGGCGAACAGCCACTTGTGCGGGTCGACGACGAAGGAGTCGGCGTGCTCGATGCCGTTGTAGCGCTCGCGCACCGAGGGGGCGAACAGGCCCGCGCCGCCGTAGGCGCCGTCGACGTGGAACCACAGGTCCCGCTCGCGGGCGACCTCGGCCAGGCCCTTGAGGTCGTCGACGATGCCCTCGTTGGTCGTCCCGGCCGTGCCCACGACCGCGATGACGGTCTCCGGGTTCGGGTCGGCGGCCAGCGCGGCGCGCAGCGCCTCGCCGGTGAACCGGCGGTTCACGGTGGGGACCTTGAAGGCCTCGACGCCGATGATGTTGAAGGTGTTCTTGACCGAGGAGTGGACCTGGTCGGCGACGGCGATCCGCAGCCGCGCCTCCGGCCCGACGCCCAGCTTGCGGCGGGCGGTGTCGCGGGCGACGACGAGGGCGGAGAGGTTGCCCGCGGAGCCGCCGGAGACGAAGGTGCCGCCGGCCGAGGCGGGCAGGCCGGCGCGGTCGGCGATCAGGCGCAGCACCTGGTTCTCGGCGGCGATCGCGCCGGCCGCCTCCAGCCAGGAGATGCCTTGCAGGGACGCGCAGGAGACCACCATGTCGAAGAGCAGCGCGGCCTTGGTCGGGGCGCACGGGATGAACGACAGGTAGCGCGGGCTGTCGGCGGAGATCACCGCGCGGGACAGCTCGTGGTCGTAGAGCTTGAGCACGTCGGCGGGGGCGTTGCCGTCCGCGTTCAGCAGACCGGCCAACTGGGCGCGCAGGTGCTCGCCGTCACCGGGGTGGTCGAGCGGGACGGGGTCGTACTGCAGCCGGTCCCGCATGTAGTCGAAAACCAGGTCGACCAGTTCGTTGTCGGGCCGGTGCATGCGGTCGGGGGCTGCGGACACGGCTGTCCCTCTCGGCTGTGGGGTGTCGGGGGATGCCCGGTCGGCGGGGCGGTTCACCGCGTGGACCGGACGTGATCAGCGTAGGCAGCGGGAGGGGTTCGCCGCGCGTCGGAACCCGGCTGGTCAGGCAGCTTTCGGGCGTCTTCGGGTCGGTCCGCGCAGGATTCCTGCGCACCGGCCGGAGGGGGCCGGACGGGGGAGCCTCAACCGATGAGCTGGGAGAGGACGACCGAGGAGCGGCTGCGCTGGACGCCGGGCTCGCGGCGGATGCGCTCGATGACGGCCTCCAGGTGGCGCATGTCGGCGGCGCGCAGGTGGACCAGGGCGTCCGGGTCGCCGGTGACCGTCCAGGCGGCGATCACCTCGGGGAACTGGCGCAGGCTGGCGAGGATCTCCTCGGGGGCGGTCCGCTCGCGACAATAAACCTCGACGAAGGCCTCGGTCTGCCAGCCGAGCACCGACGGGTCGAGCACCACGGTGAAGCCCCGCACCACGCCGCGCGCCCGCAGCCGGTCGATCCGGCGGCGCACGGCGGTGGCCGAGAGGTTGACCTGGAGGCCGATCTCGGCGTACGAGGCGCGGCCGTCGCGGCCGAGCCGGGCGAGCAGGAGCCGGTCGGTCTCGTCCAGGTCGGCCCCGACCACCTCGTGCGCTCGGCTGCTGGTCATCGGTGCGGGGCTCCACGGGTCGTACGGGTCGGTTGCGGCCTCGGGCGGCGGCCCTCGGACGGAGGGCGGTAGGGGCGGCTGCCGAAACGGTTCGCCAACCATTCTGGCGGATGTCAGGAGCGAGTTCACCGCTCGCAGATGACGGCCGGTGGTCCGCCGCCGGTCGGCAGCCGGTCCGCCGTCAGTCGGCCAGCAGGACGATCTTGCCCCGGGTGCGGCCCTCGGCGCTGAGCGCCTGGGCGGAGGCCGCCTGGGCGAGCGGGAAGGTGGAGGCGACGGTGACGGTCAGCCGGCCGTCGTCGGCCAGCGCGGCCAGTTCGGCGAGGTCCGCGGCGTCCGGGCGGACCCAGACGTAGTGGCCGCCGAGGGCCTTCACCCCGAAGTCGGTGATCGAGGCGATCCGGCTCTGGTCCGCCACCAGGCTCGCCGAGAGCGGGACGGCGCCGTGGCCGACCAGGTCGAGGGCCGCGTCGACCCCGCCCGGGGCGAGCGCCCGGACCCGGTCGGCCAGGCCCTCGCCGTAGAGCACCGGCTCGGCGCCGAGGCCGCGCAGGTAGTCGTGGTTGCGCTCGCCCGCGGTGCCGATCACCCGGGCGCCGAGGGCCCGGGCGATCTGCACGGCCAGGTGCCCGACCCCGCCGGCCGCGGCGTGCACCAGCAGGGTCTCCCCCGCCCGCAGCCGCAGCGCCTTGAGGCTCTGCAGCGCGGTGAGCCCGGCCAGCGGCAGGCCGCCGGCCTGGGCCCAGTCCAGTGCGGCCGGCTTGCGGGCGAGGGTGCGGACCGGGGCGGAGACGAGTTCGGCGTAGGTGCCGTGCTCGACGGTGTCCTTGCGGACGTAGCCGTAGACCTCGTCGCCGGGCGCGAACTCGGTGACGCCGCCGCCGACGGCGCGGACCACGCCGGCCAGGTCCCAGCCCATGACGAGCGGGAAGTGCACGTCCAGCAGGCCGTCCAGGGCGCCGTCCCGGATCTTCCAGTCCACCGGGTTCACCCCGGCCGCCCGCATCTGCACCAGGACCGAGTCCGGGCCGACCTTGGGGTCGGGCAGGTCGGTGTACTCGACGACTTCGGGGCCGCCGTAGCGGTTGATCGCGATTGCCTTCATGGCCTCAGCCATACCCGGGCCCGGCCGGATATCGATTCGGCCACGCGAGGACCACCCCAAAACGGTCATCCGGCTCCGCCGGGGGTCCGATTCGGCGAGCGGTTCTCGTCACATCGACAGGATGGCCATCGTCACTCTGACGCTAACCGGTTATCATAGATAGCGTCAGATAGACGAAAAGGCTTCAGGCTTGATCGGCCGCACAGAAGGGCACCCGCCCGTGACCACCACCATCACCGAGACCCACGGCGTCGACCCCACTCCGACGCCGCTCGCTCTGCTGCTGCTCGGCCGCGAGGCCGACCCGAACAGCGAGCGCGGCGTCGAGTGCCCCGGCGACCTCCCCCCGGCCTCCGACCCGAACCTCGTCGAGCGCGCCCGCGCCGCCAAGGCCGCGCTCGGTGACCGGGTCTTCATCCTCGGACACCACTACCAGCGCGACGAGGTGATCGAGTTCGCCGACGTCACCGGTGACTCCTTCAAGCTCGCGCGCGACGCCGCGGCCCGCCCGGAGGCCGAGTACATCGTCTTCTGCGGCGTGCACTTCATGGCCGAGTCCGCCGACATCCTGACCGGTGACGCCCAGCAGGTCGTCCTCCCGGACCTCGCGGCCGGCTGTTCGATGGCCGACATGGCCACCGCCGAGCAGGTCGCCGAGTGCTGGGACGTGCTGACCGACGCCGGCATAGCCGACGTCACCGTCCCGGTCTCGTACATGAACTCCTCCGCCGACATCAAGGCCTTCACCGGCAAGCACGGCGGCACCATCTGCACCTCCTCCAACGCCGAGCGCGCCCTGGAGTGGGCCTTCGAGCAGGGCCAGAAGGTGCTGTTCCTGCCCGACCAGCACCTCGGCCGCAACACCGCGGTGCGCGATCTGGGCCTCTCGCTGGACGACTGCGTCCTGTACAACCCGCACAAGCCGAACGGCGGCCTGACCGCCGAGCAGCTGCGGGACGCCAAGATGATCCTGTGGCGCGGCCACTGCTCGGTGCACGGCCGGTTCAGCGTGGACTCGGTGAACGACGTGCGCGCGCGGATCCCCGGCGTCACCGTGCTGGTGCACCCCGAGTGCAAGCACGAGGTCGTCTCGGCCGCCGACATGGTGGGCTCGACCGAGTACATCATCAAGGCGCTGGACGCCGCCGAGCCCGGCTCCAAGTGGGCCATCGGCACCGAGCTGAACCTGGTCCGCCGCCTGGCCAAGGCCCACCCGGACAAGGAGATCGTCTTCCTGGACCGGACGGTCTGCTTCTGCTCCACCATGAACCGGATCGACCTGCCGCACCTCGTCTGGGCGCTGGAGTCGCTGGTCGAGGGCCGGGTGCCGAACGTGATCACCGTCGACCCGGAGACCGAGAAGTACGCCAAGGCGGCGCTGGACCGGATGCTGGCCCTGCCGTAGCCGGCCCGGCCCGACCCGGCCGCCGGAACACGACGAAGGGCGGGTCCCCTCCCACCGGAGGGGACCCGCCCTTTCGTCTGGCACCGGCCGCGGCGGCTACTCGGGGTAGCCCGGGATCACACCCTCGCCGTCGGCCATCAACAGCTCGCGGACCTCGTCGATCGTCGCCTCGGCGCTCGGCAGGATCAGCTCGGACGGCGCCAGTGAATCCAGCGGCACCGGGGTGCCGAACTGCTTCACCGCGTCCAGCAGCTTGCCGTAGGCGCGACGGAAGTGCTCCTCGTCCCCCGACTCCACTGCGGTGACGAGCTCGGAGTCGAGCTCGTTGAGCAGGTTCAGGTGGTCATCGCCCACCTCGTACTGCCCCTCACCCATGACCCTCATGATCATGCCGTGCGTCTCCCTGGTTCGTGGGATGGAGCTCAGATCACTTGTTGTAGTTGATGCGCGGGGTGTCCTGCTGGGGGTGGGCCTGCGGCTGCTGCGGCTTGCCCTGCTCGATCGCGGCCGGACCGGAGGACGGGCCCCCCAGCTCGGCCTTCATCCGGGCCAGCTCCAGCTCGACGTCGGTGCCGCCGGCCACTCGCTCCAGCTCGGCCTCGATGTCGTCCTTGCGGCCGAGACCGCTCGCGTCATCGAGCGCACCGGACGCCAGCAGCTCGTCGATCGCACCGGCCCGGGCCTGCATCTGGGCCGTCTTGTCCTCGGCCCGCTGAATGGCCAGGCCGACGTCGCCCATCTCCTCCGAGATCCCGGAGAAGGACTCGGCGATGCGGGTCTGCGCCTGAGCAGCGGTGTACGTGGCCTTGATGGTCTCCTTCTTGGTGCGGAAGGCGTCCACCTTGGCCTGCAGCCGCTGGGAGGCGAGCGTGAGCTTCTCCTCCTCGCCCTGGAGGGCCTGGTACTGCGTCTCCAGGTCGGTGATCTGGGACTGCATGTTGGCCCGGCGGGTCAGCGCCTCGCGCGCGAGGTCCTCACGGCCCAGGGACAGCGCCTTGCGGCCCTGGTCCTCGTACTTCGCCGACTGCTGCTGGAGCTGGGTCAGCTGGAGTTCCAGGCGCTTGCGCGAGGTCGCGACGTCCGCGACGCCACGCCGTACCTTCTGCAGCAGTTCGAGCTGCTTCTGGTAGGAGTAGTCGAGCGTCTCTCGGGGATCCTCCGCCCGATCCAAGGCCTTGTTCGCCTTGGAGCGGAAGATCAACCCCATACGCTTCATGATTCCGTCGCTCATGGGCCTCGGGTGCCCCCTTCTCCGGCCTGCGGTCTCTATCTCGATACCAGACACGACGAGTGTATGTGCAGCGAGCCCGTCGCCGCAGTGCACCTGCCTGCTACAAGACTGCTACAGCGACCAGCGGAGTTCCTCCTCCCCCGGGTGGATCCGCCTCTCATCCCCTCCATAGTCCATCCGATTGATCCCCTACGGGAAGGGGCCGGGAAACCCCGGCGGGCGGCCGACCTCGCGGATCGATACGCGTTTGGGTCCGAGGGGACCCCGAGAAGCCGCCCGGCACCCCGTACGCTGGTGGTGTGTTCCGACGCCGTTCAGATGATGCAGCCGCCTCCGCCACCGTGCTGGAGAAGCCGGACGAGACCCGCCACCCCCAGGCCAAGAAGGGCCGGCCAACGCCCAAGCGCAGTGAGGCCGAGGCCAACCGGCGTACCCGGGTGACGGTGCCCAAGGACCGCAAGGAGGCCGCCCGCCAGGCCCGCGAGCGGATGCGCTCCGAGCGCGAGAAGCAGCGCACCGCGCTGATGGAGGGCGACGAGCGCCACCTGCCGGCCCGCGACAAGGGCCCGGTGCGCAAGTTCGCCCGCGACTACGTGGACGCCCGCTGGTCGCTCGCCGAGTTCTTCCTGCCCGCCGCCGTGGTCATCCTGGTGCTGAGCATCATCAAGGTGCCCGCCATCCAGCTGCTGTCCACGCTGCTGTTCCTGCTGTTCTTCGTGCTGGTGATCCTGGACTTCGTCCGCCTCGGCTTCGGTCTGCGCAAGCAGTTCGCCGAGCGCTTCGCCGGCCAGAACACCCGCGGCGCGGTCGCCTACGGCCTGATGCGCATCCTGCAGATGCGCCGGCTGCGACTGCCCAAGCCGCAGGTGCGGCGCGGGGAGAAGCCCTGACCGCCGAACCGGTGGACTCCGGCTGGGCCCCGCCTTCCTGGGAGGGGCCCGGCCTGTACGCGTTGCCGGGGCAGGGGGACGGCGGCCACGACCGGATCGGCCAGGAGCGCCGGCTGCCCTCGCGCAGCGGCTCCTTCGCCGGCGGTACCGGCGCCTGGCTGGACCGGCTCGGCGGACTGCGCAACTTCGTCCGCCAGGAGCTGGTCTCCCGGCAGCTCGCCGAGCAACTGGCCGGCCGCACCGCGCAGCGCGTCCTCGACATCGGCTGCGGCCAGGGCACCCAGGCGCTGCGCCTGGCCCGGGCCGGCCACTACGTCACCGGCATCGACTCCGACCCGGTCGCGCTCGGCGTCGCCCAGGGGGCGCTCGCCGAGGAACCGCCGGAGGTCGCCGGCCGGCTGCAACTGCTCAGCGGCGACGCCCACCAGTGCGGGCGCTGGTTCGGCCCGCGCAGCTTCGACGTGGTGCTCTGCCACGGCGTCCTGATGTACCTGCCCGCCCCCGACCCGATGATCGCCTCGCTGGCCCGGCTGCTGGCCCCGGGCGGGCTGCTCTCGCTGCTGGTCCGCAACCGCGACGCGCTCGCCCTGCGGCCCGCCGCCGCCGGGGACTGGCGGGCCGCCCTGCACGCCTTCGAGAGCGACCGGTACTACAACCGGCTCGGGCTGGCCGCCCGCGCCGACCGCCTCGCCGACCTCACCGTCACCCTCTCCGAGGTGTCGGTGCCGCTGAAGCACTGGTACGGCGTACGGGTCTTCACCGACAACGCGCCCGACGACGCGGCCCCGCCGGTGGACGGGCGGCAGCTGGCCCAGCTGCTGGAGGCCGAGGACCGGGCCGGCCGCACCGACCCGTACCGGCAGGTCGCCGCGCTGCTGCACGTGGTCGGGGCCAAGTAGCGGCCCCGCGACGGCGGTTACGCCTCGTGCAGGCTCATCGAGTAGATCACCCGGTCGTCGTCCAGCAGGACCGCCGTGTCGATGCCGTCCTCGGCGAGCTGCTTCCAGGACTCCCCGATCCAGGTCTCGGCGTCCCCCTGGCCCGCGAACTCCTCCTGCGCGCCCTCCGGCACCACCGCGGTGCCGTCCGACTTCTCGTACCGCCACGTCCAGACCATGCCCGGCTCCTCCCACCGACGACGCTGCCTGCGTGCTGCGCACCTTAGCCTGCCCGGCCCGATCTTCCGTATGCCTGGCCGGACGCTCCGGATGCCCGGTCGGGCAGGATGGGCGGCATGGCGATCCACCACCCGCTCCCCCGCACGCTGCTGCTCGGCGGCGCCCGCTCCGGCAAGTCCACCCGGGCCGAGCAGCTGCTCGCCGACCACCCGGACGTCCTGTACGTGGCCACCGGCGGCACCCGGGACGGCGACGCCGAGTGGGCCCAGCGGGTCGCGCTGCACCGCGAGCGGCGGCCGGCGAGCTGGCGCACCGCCGAGACCTGCGACCTGGAGGCCGTGCTGGCCGACCGGACCGACCCGGCGCCGGTGCTGGTCGACTGCCTGGCACTGTGGCTGACCACCGTGATGGACGAGTGCGGCGCCTGGGACGACGCGGTCTGGGCGGCGGGTGGGGAGGCCGCCGTCCAGCGGCGCTGCGAGGCCCTGGCGCGGACCTGGGCGGCCACCGGGCGCACGGCCGTCGCGGTCAGCAACGAGGTCGGGATGGGCGTCGTCCCGGCGACCGCCGCAGGCCGGCGCTTCCGCGACACCCTGGGCCGGCTGAACATGGCCGTGGCGGACGCCTCCGAGCGTGTGCTGCTGGTCGTGGCCGGGCAGGTTCTGACCGTCAAGCCAGCCGCCGCCTGAACATCTGCGGCGTGTAGCCTTCCGGACGATGGACACGACCGTGGATCTCGATACGTTCTCCTCGCTCGTCGAGCGCCCCGACGAGAGCGCCCGACGGGCCGCCGAGGAACGCTGGCAGGAGGCCGGCCGGCCGCGCGGCGGGCTCGGCAAGCTGGAGGAGCTGGGCAGCTGGCTGTCGTCCGTACAGGGGCGATCCCCCGTGCGGCCGGTGTCGGCCCCCAAGGTGCTGCTGTTCGCCGCCGACCACGGCGTGGCCGCGCTCGGGGTGTCCCGGCTGCCCGCCAAGGGCGGCACCGCCGCGCGGGTGCGCGCCGTCCTGGACGGCACCGCGCCGGTCACCCGGCTGGCCCGGCGCTACGGCGCCGAGGTGCGGGTCGTCGACGTCGCGGTGGACGCCGACCCCGCCGACTTCCCGGACGACGTGGTCACCCACCGGATCCGGCGCGGCTCCGGCCGGATCGACGTCGAGGACGCGCTCACCCCCGAGGAGACCGCGCGGGCCTTCCGGGCCGGCATGGCCGTCGCCGACGAGGAGGCCGACGCCGGCACCGACCTGGTGCTGCTCGGCGACCTCGGCGTCGGCGCCACCACCGTCGCCGCCGTCCTGGTCGGCGCACTGTGCGGAACGGACGCGGCCGCCGTCACCGGGCGCGGCTCGGGCGTCGACGACCGGGTCTGGATGGTCAAGTGCGCCACCATCCGCGACTCCCTGCGGCGGGCCCGGCCCGTCCTCGGCGACCAGCTGGCGCTGCTCGGCGCCACCGGCGGGGCCGACTTCGCGGCGATCACCGGCTTCCTGCTCCAGGCCGCGGTGCGACGGCTCCCGGTGGTGCTGGACGGCGTCGTCTCGGCGGCCTGCGCGCTGGTCGCACAGCGGATCGCCTTCCGGGCGCCGGAGTGGTGGCGGGCCGGGCAGTCCAGCGGCGAGCCCGCCCAGGCCAAGGCCTACGACCGGCTCACCCTGACGCCGCTGCAGGACCAGGGGATCACCATGGGCGAGGGCCTCGGCGCGCTGCTGGCCCTGCCGCTGCTCCAGGCCGCGGGCGACGCGCTCGCGGACGAGGCCCCGCGGCCGTTCGTGCCGTCGGCACCGAAGGAGCAGCCGAAGCTGCCCTCGGCGGCGGACCTGCTGCGGCGGCTGTAGCAACCCGCGGCAACCTGTGGCACCAGGATCATGGGCGCCCCGTCCGGCACATCGGACGGGGCGCTTCCGTTCGGAGGGAAACACGTCGTGCAGGGCGCCAGTTGGGCCGAGGGGCTCCGGTTCGGGTTCGGGACGCTGTCCGTGCTGCGGGTGCGGGTGGAGCGGTGGGACCGGGCCGCGGCCGCGCGGGCGATGACCGCGGCCCCCGTGGTGGGGCTGGTGCTCGGCGCGGCGGCCGCCGGGGCGGGGTCACTGGTGGCCTGGCGGGCCGGCGGGCTGCTCGGGGCGGTGGCGGCGGTGGGGGTGCTGGCCGCGCTCACCCGGGGGCTGCACCTGGACGGTCTGGCGGACGTGGCCGACGGCCTGGGCAGCGGGAAGCCGGCCGAGGACGCGCTGCGCATCATGAAGCAGTCCGACATCGGCCCGTTCGGCGTCCTGACCCTCCTTCTCGTGCTGCTGGCCCAGATCGCCGCGCTGGCCGGACAGTTCGCCGAGTCGACCACACGCGGCGCGCTCGCGGTGCTGGCGTCGGCGGTGACCGCGCGGTGCGCGCTCGCCTGGGGCTGCCTGCGGTCGGTGCCGGCCGCCCGGCCGGGCGGCCTGGGCGCGATGGTGGCGGGCACCGTGGCACCCGCCGGAGCGGTCGCGGGGACGGCCGCCGCGGCGCTCGCCCTGGCCGCCCTCGGACTGTTTGACGGATCGTCAACCCTTCGTCTCCCCACGGCCGTTGTGCTCGGCGTCGGCTGCGCCAAGCTGCTGCTCCGGCGCTGCGTACGGCGGTTCGGCGGAATCACCGGGGACGTGCTCGGCGCGATGGCGGAAACCGCCGCGACCGCTTCGCTGTTCGCCCTGGCGTTGCTCGGCTGACACCGGGCGGCGCGTGATCCCACCATGCGGACTACCATGCGGGGAGCACCGCAGCCCTGCACCGTCGCAGGTCCTGCCCGCCCGGCCTGACCCGAGGAGCCGGGGCCTCTGGTGTGCGTGGCCGCGACCTGCGCGGGTGCGCGCGCCAGGGGGCCCGGACCCGGAGCGTGCCGGGCGGTCCGGCCTGCGACGGCGGGTTGCGCCGGTGCGGCAGCCTCGCCGCAACCGGCCGTGGACCGCGAAAGAACAGGACGCATTACGTGACTGCATTGTCTGTGAGCACCTCCTCCGCCGCCTCGCTGCGCGCGGACGCCCTGGTGGTCGGTGTCGCCAAGGGCCCCAAGGGCATCGTGCTGGCCCCCGGCTCCGAGGCCGTGAACGAGGCGTTCGAGGGCAAGCTGACCGAGGTCCTCAGCACCCTGGGCGCGACCGGCGCCGAGGGCGAGGCCGTCAAGGTGCCCTCCCCCGCCGGCCTGAAGGCCGCGCTCGTGCTCGCGGTCGGCCTCGGCGAGGCCGCCGAGGTCGGCTACCAGCTGGAGGCGCTGCGCCGCGCCGCTGGTGTCGCCGCCCGCACCCTGGCCGGCGCCAAGAAGGCCGCGCTGGCCCTGCCGGCCGAGTCCGCGGACGAGGTCGAGGCCGTCGCGCTGGGCGGCCTGCTCGGCTCGTACGCCTTCGGCACCTACAAGGCCGACGGCAGTGGCAAGGAGCCGGTCGGCGAGCTGGTCGTGCTGGCCCCCCGCAAGGGCAGCAAGGACGCCAAGGCGGCCGTGGAGCGCGCCGCCGCGGTCGGCGAGGAGATGAACCGGGCCCGTGACCTGGTCAACACCGCGCCGAACGACCTGAACCCGAAGAGCTTCGCCGCGATCGCCCAGGCGGCCGGCAAGGAGCACGGCCTCAAGGTCGAGGTGCTCGACGAGAAGGCGCTGCTCAAGGGCGGCTTCGGCGGCCTGCTGGGCGTCGGCAACGGCTCGGCCAACCCGCCGCGGCTGGTGAAGGTGGCCTACACCCACCCGAAGGCGAAGGCCACGCTGGCCTTCATCGGCAAGGGCATCACCTACGACTCGGGCGGCATCTCGCTGAAGCCGGCCGGCCACAACGAGACCATGAAGTGCGACATGGCCGGCGCCGCCGCCGTGTTCGCCGCCGTGGTGGCCGCCAAGCGCCTGGGCCTGGCCGTCAACGTGACCGGCTGGCTGGCGCTGGCCGAGAACATGCCGTCCGGCTCCGCCACCCGCCCCGGCGACGTGCTGCGCATGTACGGCGGCAAGACCGTCGAGGTGCTGAACACCGACGCCGAGGGCCGTCTGGTGCTGGCCGACGCGATCGTGCGCGCCGGCGAGGAGAACCCGGACGTCATCGTCGACGTGGCGACCCTGACCGGCGCCATGGTGCTGGCCCTGGGCAACCGCACCTTCGGCGTGATGTCCAACAACGACGAGCTGCGCGCGACCCTGCACACCGTCTCGGGCGAGGTCGGCGAGCAGTCCTGGCCGATGCCGCTGCCGGCCGAGCTGCGCAAGGGCATGACCGAGTCGACCATCGCCGACCTGGCGAACATGGGCGAGCGGATGGGCGGCGGCCTGGTGGCCGGCCTGTTCCTGAAGGAGTTCGTGGCCGAGGGCATCGACTGGGCGCACCTGGACATCGCCGGCCCGGCGTTCCACGAGAGCGCGCCGTTCGGCTACACCCCGAAGGGCGGTACCGCGAGCGCGGTGCGCACCCTGGTCCGGTTCGCCGAGCAGACCGCGGCGGGCGGCAAGGCCTGATCAGGCACCCGAGTCGACGGGGGTCCGGCGCGCGTGCGCCGGGCCCCCGTCGGCGTTCGCGCGCGGGTCAACCGTGGGTCCGCCGTGGGTCCGCTGTCGGCCCGTCGCGGGTCCGTCACGTTCCGGCGCCGGTTACCTGCGAGTAGGCCGGGACCTCGCCCCGCACCTCTGTTCGCTGCGGGCGAAACTTTGTTCCACCCTGCGGAAGACGCGGCGCCGCAGGGCCGCCCCGACGCCCGTCCGGCGGCTGTCAACCCCGCGTTGAGCTGCAATGATGCCCTTCCGTCGGGGGTATTCCCGCCCCGGTGACCGCTCTGTGGGACACCCCTGGGGTGGACCCGGACATCAGCCACCGCGAACAAGTGCGAAGATGTATTTCCGGCACGACTGGGCGCCTCACAAAGGCTTCCGACCCACCGGACCGCGACCGGCCCGGCGACCCACCCCATTGCATGGAGGACGTGACGTGGCGAACGACGCCAGCACCGTTTTCGACGTAGTCATTCTCGGAGGCGGAAGCGGCGGTTACGCCGCGGCGCTCCGCGCCGCTCAGCTGGGCCTGAGCGTCGCCCTGGTCGAGAAGGGGGAGCTGGGTGGCACCTGCCTGCACCGCGGCTGCATCCCGACCAAGGCTCTGCTGCACGCCGCCGAGATCGCGGACGAGACGAAGGAGGCCGCCGAGTTCGGCGTTCTGGCCACCTTCCAGGGCATCGACATCAACGGCGTCCACAAGTACAAGGACGACGTCGTCGCCGGCCTGTACAAGGGCCTCCAGGGCCTGGTCGCCTCCCGCAAGGTCACCTTCATCCAGGGCGCGGGCAAGCTCTCCTCGCAGACCTCGGTGGACGTCAACGGCCAGCGCATCGAGGGCCGCCACATCCTCCTGGCCACCGGCTCCGTGCCGCGCTCGATCCCGGGCCTGGAGATCGACGGCAACCGCGTGATCTCCTCGGACCACGCGCTCAAGCTCGACCGCATCCCGAAGTCGGCCGTCATCCTCGGCGGCGGCGTGATCGGCGTCGAGTTCGCCTCCGTCTGGAAGTCCTTCGGCGTCGAGGTCACCATCGTCGAGGCGCTGCCGCACCTCGTCCCGCTGGAGGACGAGAACTCCTCCAAGCTGCTGGAGCGCGCGTTCCGCAAGCGCGGCATCAAGTTCGAGCTGAAGGCCCGCTTCTCGGGCGTCGAGTACACCGAGGCCGGTGTCCGCGTCTCCACCGAGAACGGCAAGCAGATCGACGCCGACCTGCTGCTCGTCGCCATCGGCCGCGGCCCGGTCTCGTCCGGCCTCGGCTACGAGGAGAACGGCGTCGCGATGGACCGCGGCTACGTCCTGGTCGACGAGTACATGCGCACCAACGTGCCCACCATCTCGGCCGTCGGCGACCTCGCCCCGACCCTGCAGCTGGCCCACGTCGGCTTCGCCGAGGGCATCCTGGTCGCCGAGCGCCTGGCCGGCCTCAAGCCGGTGCCGATCGACTACGACGGCGTCCCGCGCGTGACCTACTCCAACCCCGAGGTGGCCTCCGTCGGCATCTCCGAGGCCAAGGCCGTCGAGCTGTACGGCAAGGAGAAGGTCGTCACCCTCAAGTACAACCTGGCCGGCAACGGCAAGAGCAAGATCCTGAAGACCGCCGGCGAGATCAAGCTCGTCCAGGTCAAGGACGGCGCCGTGGTCGGCGTCCACATGGTCGGCGCCCGCATGGGCGAGCAGGTCGGCGAAGCTCAGCTGATCTACAACTGGGAGGCCCTGCCGGCCGAGGTCGCGCAGCTCATCCACGCGCACCCGACCCAGTCCGAGGCCCTGGGCGAGGCGCACCTGGCGCTGGCCGGCAAGCCGCTGCACGCGCACGACTGATCACGCCACCACCCCCCATTTCCAGTACGCAAGACTTGATAGGAGTCGCTGAAACCATGGCGGTCTCAGTAACACTGCCCGCGCTGGGCGAGAGCGTTTCCGAGGGCACCGTCACCCGTTGGCTGAAGGCCGAGGGTGAGCGTGTCGAGGTCGACGAGCCGCTGCTCGAGGTGTCGACCGACAAGGTCGACACCGAGATCCCGTCGCCGGCCTCCGGCATCCTGGCCTCGATCAAGGTCGGCGAGGACGAGACCGTCGACGTCGGCGCCGAGCTGGCGATCATCGACGACGGCTCCGGTGCCCCGGTCGCCGCTGCGGCCCCGGTCGCCGAGGCCGCGCCCGTCGCCGCCCCGGCCCCGGTCGTGGAGGCGCCCGCCGCCCCCGCCCCGGTCGCCGCTGCCGCCCCGGCGGCTCCGGCTGCCGCTCCGGCCGCCGACGCCACCCCGGTCCTGCTGCCCGCACTGGGCGAGTCGGTCACCGAGGGCACCGTCACCCGCTGGCTGAAGGCCGAGGGTGAGACGGTCGAGGTCGACGAGCCGCTGCTCGAGGTCTCCACCGACAAGGTCGACACCGAGATCCCGTCGCCGATCGCCGGTGTCGTGGTGAAGATCCTGGTCGGCGAGGACGAGACCGCCGAGGTCGGCGCCCAGCTCGCGCTGATCGGTGCCGCGGGTGCCGTCGCCGCCGCCCCGGCCCCGGTGGCCGCTCCGGCCCCGGTCGCCGCTCCGGCCCCGGTTGCCCCGGCCCCCGTCGCTCCGGCCGCCCCGGTCGCTCCGGCTGCTCCGGCTCCGGTTGCCCCGGCTCCGGTCGCCGCCGCCCCGGCCCCGGTGGCCCCGGCCGCGCCCGCTCCGGTCGCCGCCCCGGCTCCCGTCGCCCCGGCCGCGCCGGCTGCCCCGGTGGCCGACGCCGGTGACGCCTACGTCACCCCGCTGGTGCGCAAGCTCGCCGCCGAGCACGGTGTCGAGCTGTCCTCCGTCGCCGGTACCGGCGTCGGCGGCCGCATCCGCAAGCAGGACGTCGTCGCCGCCGCGGAGGCCGCCAAGGCCGCCCCGGCCCCGGTCGCCGCCGCCGCTCCGGCCGCTGCGCCGAAGGCCGCCGCCGCGCCGTCCGCCCTGCGCGGCCAGACGGTCAAGATGACCCGCATGCGCAAGGTCATCGGCGACAACATGCTGAAGGCCCTGCACGAGCAGGCCCAGCTGACCAGCGTGGTCGAGGTGGACGTCACCAAGATCATGTCGCTGCGCGGCAAGGCCAAGGAGGGCTTCCTCGCCCGCGAGGGCGTCAAGCTGTCCCCGATGCCGTTCTTCGTCAAGGCCGCCGCCCAGGCGCTGAAGACCCACGCGGTCGTCAACGCCCGGATCAACGAGGCCGAGGGCACCATCACCTACTTCGACACCGAGAACATCGGTATCGCGGTGGACTCCGAGAAGGGTCTGATGACCCCGGTCATCAAGGGTGCGGGCGACCTCAACATCGCCGGTATCTCGAAGAAGACCGCCGAGCTGGCCACCAAGGTCCGCGACAGCAAGATCACCCCGGACGAGCTGTCCGGCGCCACCTTCACCATCAGCAACACCGGCTCGCGCGGTGCGCTGTTCGACACCGTGATCGTGCCGCCGAACCAGGTCGCCATCCTGGGCATCGGCGCCACCGTCAAGCGCCCGGTGGTCATCGAGGCCGACGGCGGCACCGCCATCGGCATCCGCGACATGACCTACCTGTCGCTCTCCTACGACCACCGCCTGGTGGACGGCGCCGACGCCGCCCGCTACCTGGTCGCGGTCAAGGAGATCCTGGAGGCCGGCGAGTTCGAGGTCGAGCTCGGCCTGTAAGGCACCACTGCAGGTCCGCGGTTTCGGCTGCACGGAGCCCCGCGTCGTCCCTGGACGGCGCGGGGCTCCGCCGTTGCCGGGGTCCGCCTGCCGTCCACCTGCTCCTGGCCGCGCCTGGCCGCTTCCGACCCGCGCCCGGCTGCGTCGAACATCACCAGCGTTTCGCCGGGCCATGGCATGCGCGGGGGCTGGCGAACGGGGATGCTGGAGCGGTGATGGACGAGACCGACTTCTGGCAGATGATCGACGAGACCCGGGAGGACGCCGACGGCGATCCGGACGAGCAGGCCGACCGGCTGGTGGAACGGCTGGTCCAGCTGACCCCGGACGACGTCATCGACTTCGCCCGGCTGTTCGAGGCCCGGTTCCAGCGGGCCTACCGCCACGACCTCTGGGGCGCCGCCTACCTGCTGCTTGACGGCGCCTCCGACGACACCTTCGACTACTTCCGCTGCTGGCTGATCGGCCAGGGCCGGGACGTCTTCGAGGGCGCTCTGTTCGAGCCGGACGACCTGGCGGACCTGCTGCCCGAGTTCGACGAGGAGGAGGACGGCGAGGCCGAGGACCTCGGCTACGCCGCCGACGAGGCGTACGAGCAGCTGACCGGGCTGCCGCTGCCCGAGATGGGCGGGCGACAGTCCGGCCGACCGGCCGGGGCCGCGCTGGACTTCGACGACCCGGACGTCATGGCGAAACGGTTTCCCAAGCTCTGGGAGCGCTACGGGGATTAGGGGCTCTCTTTCGGATCACGCCCACGGCGTGAGCGGCGCCGGACGCGTCAGGCGGTGCTGCCGCCGCCGGACGTGCCGTCCTGCTTGATGCCCCTGAGGATCTGGTCCAGCACGGACGCGTCCGGCGCGCTCGGGGTGTCGTCCACCCCGCCCTCGAACACCACGAAGCCGCCGCCCTTGGCCGGGACGGCGGCCAGCAGGACGTAGCCCTGGGTGCCGTCCGCGGTGCGGATGTGCCAGCGCACGGCGTAGCCGGACACGCCCGCGACGGTCGTGTAGCCGGAGCCGGAGTCGGTGTGCGAGCTGATCCCGGTGAAGATCTGGCCGGCGTACGCGGGCATGGTGGCCTCGGCGGCCGTCTTGGCGGTGACGCCCTGGACGGTGTCGGTCTCGACCGAGAACTGGCCGCGGATGCAGGAGTTGCCGTCCGGGCAGGTGTAGCGGCCGGTGCCCAGGTAGACCGTGGAGTGCGGGGAGTTGGGCGCCACGTCCCAGCCGTCGAGCACCGGGACGGTGATCGCGTGCTGGGTGTCCGGGACGGTGCTCCTGACGGTCGGCGCCGGTTTGGGCGCGGGCGTCGGGGCGGGCGTGCCCGCCGTGGGGCTCGGGGCGGGGCCGGCGCCCCGGGTGATGGTGACCGTCGGGTTCGGGGTCGGGTCGGCCTGCGGGGAGCCGCCGCCGCTGAGCACGATCCCGGCGACGATCCCGCCCACGGCCAGGACGGCGACCGCGATGCCGACGACCAGACCGGGCCTCATCCGGCCGGGCCCCGGCTGCTGCGGCGGGTAGCCCGGCGCCGGGTAGCCGTAGCCCGCGCCCTGGGCGGGGTAGCCGTCCTGGGCCGGGTAGTAGCCGTCCTGGCCCGGGTAGCCGTAGCCCGGGGCGGGGGCGCTGCCCGGGTAGCCGTGGCCGGGGGCGTCCTGCGGGCCGCCGTAGCCGTACCCGGGCTGCTGGCCGGGGGGCTGCCAGCCCTGGGTGGGGGCGTCGGCGAGTTGGCCGGCGCCGCCCTGGAGCGGGCGCACCTCGCTGGTCCAGGCGTTGCCGTCCCACCAGCGCTCGTGACCGGGGGTGCCGTCCGCACCGGGGACCGGGTACCACCCGGGGGGCGTCGAGTTGCTCACGGCCGTACGGTACCCGGCGGGGTGCTGGTCCAGACAGAGCGGATCGGTCACGACTCTGCACCGCCCGCGAGGCCTGACGTGTCGTCAGTTTCGGTGGGCGGAAAGGCCGGTCGGGCTTGTCAGTGCGCCAGGCTGCGGGCCATCAGGACGTCGTCCACGTACGACCCGTCGATCAGGAACTCCTCCGCGAGCGAGCCCTCGACGACGAAGCCGCAGCCCTCGTAGAGGCGGCGGGCCGGGGCGTTCCAGCCGAGCACCCGCAGGGTCATCCTGCGCGCGCCCGCGGCCCGGGCGGCCTCGCACGCCGCCTCGACCAGGCGCCGGCCGACACCCCGGCCGCGGGCCGTGCCGTCGACGACCAGGCCCTGGATCTGCCGGACGTGCCGGTTGCTGGCCAGCGGGGTCGGCGGGACCTGGCGGACGTAGCCGACCACCCGGCCGTCCAGGAGGGCGAGCAGGTACTGCTCCGGGGTGTGCCGTTCGTCGAAGACGCCGTCCCCCTCGGGCGGCTGCGGGGAGACGTCGGCCAGCGGGGACCAGGCGGCACGGTTGAGGACGGCGAGTTCGGCCTCGTCCTCGGGCTGAGCTGGGCGGATGATCAGATCGTCCTCGTGCATGCGCGTCATGCTAGTGAGGCGCATGCCGACATGACAGGGCTTTGGGAACTGGGAGGATGGACGCATGCGCATCGCTGTCACAGGCTCCACGGGATTGATCGGCTCGGCTCTCGTCCGCTCCCTGCTGGCGGACGGCCACGAGGTGGTCCGGCTGGTCCGGCGCCGCTCCAGGACGGGCCCGCAGCCCGACGGCAGCACGGCCATCGGCTGGAACCCGCTGCTCGGCCAGGTCGAGCAGGACGGGCTGGCCGGGGTCGAGGCGGTCGTGCACCTGGCCGGCGCCGGGGTCGGCGACCACCGCTGGACGGACGCCTACAAGCGGGAGATCCGGGAGAGCCGGGCACTCGGCACCGAGACGCTGGCCGTCGCACTGGCCGCGCTCAAGGAGCCGCCCCGGGTGCTGGTCAGCGCCTCCGCCGTCGGCTGGTACGGGCAGACCGGCGACCGGGTGATCGACGAGGACTCCCCCGCCGGCGACGACTTCCTGGCCGAGGTCTGCGTGGAGTGGGAGGCGGCCGCACGGCCGGCCGAGCTCGCCGGCATCCGGGTCGTCCACCCGCGCACCGGGATGGTGCTGTCCGCGGCCGGCGGGGCCGGCGCGCGGCTGTTCCCGCTGTTCAAGCTGGGGCTGGGCGGGCGGCTCGGCGACGGGCGGCAGTACTGGAGCTTCATCTCGCTGGCCGACCAGGTCGCCGCGCTGCGGTTCCTGATCGACCGGGACGACCTCTCCGGCGCCGTCAACCTCACCACACCCGATCCCGTCACCAACGCCGAGCTGACGGCGGCGCTCGGGCGGGTGCTCCGGCGGCCGACTCCGTTCCCGGTGCCGGAGGCGGTGCTCAAGGTGGTGCTCGGCGAACTGGCGGTCGAGGTGGTCGGCAGCCACCGGGTGGTGCCGCGGCGGCTGCTGGACGCGGGCTTCCGCTTTGCGCACCCGGACGTGGACGCGGCGGTGCGCGCGGCGCTGTAAGTGGCGCTGTGCGTGGCGGTGGGGGCGACCGGTGGCGCGGAACCCTGCCGTCCGCCGCGGGTTTCCGGCACGGGCTGCACGGCGGGGCTCCGGTACGTCCCGCTGCGTACGGCGGCTACGGCATTCGCGCTGGCCAGGGGCATATGCCGGGCGGAGATCGGGTGGGGGTCGGACGGGGCTCCGGGAGGGGGCGCATGGGAGCACACACCGGGCGCGTCGCACGCCCCCGGTGACCGTGCGCGCCCGCCAACCCCGGAACCCGGCCCCAACGGCGCACTGTCCGTGACCGCGCTCCCGCCCGGTGCCGCACGCCCCCTCTCGACCCTTGGATCGGGCCCGATGCGCTTGTCTGATGCTCACACTGACTGGGCATCACACCGTCGGACCGTGTCCCGGCACCCCGCTGCCTGCGTCGGCCGGAGCCCCGGGACCAGGGAGGGAGCACGCCAGTGCCCACATACGACTTCACCCGCCGCGCCCGCCGCCCGTCCGACCCTGACGTCATCGTCATCGGCGCCGGACTCGCCGGCCTGGCCGCCGCACGCACGCTCACCGGCCGCGGCCTCACCGTGCAGATCCTTGAGGCCACGGACCGGATCGGCGGCCGGATGGCCACCCGCGAACTGGACGGATTCCGGCTCGACGACGGCAGCCACCTGCTGAACACCGCCTTCCCCGAACTCCGCCGCGTCCTCGACCTCGACCGCCTCGACCTGCGCCCGCTCGCCCCCGGAGTCCTCGTGCACAGCGGCGGCCGCCGCTACCGCACCGGGGACCCGCAGCTCACCACCGCCCGGCAGGCCGCCACCCGCGCCCCACTCGGCAGCCCGCTGGACAAGGCCCGGCTCGGCAGCTGGCTCGGCCGGCTCGCCACCACCCCCGCCAGCCGGCTCAAGGCCCGCCCGGAGACCACCACCGCCCGCGCGCTGGCCGGCCACGGGCTCGCCCCGCGCACCCTCGACGGCTTCCTGCGGCCACTGCTCAGCGCGCTGCTCAGTGACCCCGCCCTCGGCACCAGCAGCCGGATCGCCGACCTGGTCCTGCGCTCCTACGCGCGCGGACGGCTCTGTCTGCCCGCCGGCGGGATCGCGGCCGTGCCGGCCCAGCTGGCCACCACCCTGCCCGCCGGCACCGTACGCACCGGGGTGCAGGTCACCTCGATCACCGCCGACGGCGTGGAGACCGCCGCCCACGGGCGGATCGGCGCCCAGGCCGTCGTCCTCGCCACCGACGCCCGCTCCGCCGCCGAACTGCTGCCCGGGCTACGGCTGCCGGACTTCCACCCCGTCACGACCTTCTACCACGCGGCCGACCGCACCCCGCTGGGCGAGGCCGTCCTGCTGCTCGACGGCGACCGGCCCGGCGGGCAGCCGCCGCTGGTCTCGCACTCGCTGGTGCTCAGCGAACTGCACCCCTCCTACGCCCCCGCCGGACAGGCGCTGATCGCCACCACCGTGCTCGGGCGGCGCTCCTTCGACGCGGGCGGCCCGGCCGGACTGGAACCGGCGGTCCGGGCCCGGCTCGCCGAGCTCTACGGCGCCTCGACCACCGGCTGGCAGTTCCTGAACGTGCGGCACGTCCCGGACGCGCTGCCCGCGATGCCGCCGCCGCACAACCCCCGGCGCCCGGTGCGGGTGCTGGCCGGGCTGTACGTCGCCGGGGACCACCGGGACACCAGCACCGTGCAGGGCGCGCTGGTCTCCGGGCGGCGGGCCGCGCAGGCGGTGCTGCGCGACCTCGGCGTCCCGGCCAACACCCGGGAGGCCGAGGCGGCGGCCTGAGCCCGTCGGGGTCGGCCTGACGGGCTCCCGGCCTGGTTCCCGGCCCGGCTCCCGGCCCGGCGGGCTTTCGGTCTGGCTCCCGGGACACGCTGACGGCCCGCCGGTGGGTGACGGACCGGCGGCATGCCAGGATGCCGACATGACCGCTCATCGGATGATTTACACCGTCCGGCCGGTTGCGCGGTGAGCGCCGCCGTCCAGCCGGTGGCCCTGATCCTGATCCCCGCCGCGGCCGTCGCCGCGCCGCTGCTCGCCGACCGCCTGCTGCGGTGGATCGCCGTCCCGACCGTCGTGTTCGAGATCCTGCTCGGCGTCCTGATCGGCCCCGACGTCCTGAACTGGGCGCGCGTCGACGACCTGGTCAACGCGCTCTCCCAGTTCGGCCTGGCCATGCTGATGTTCCTGGCCGGGTACGAGATCGACTTCGCCAAGCTGCGCGGCGGCCCGCTGAAACGGGCGGGCACCGCGTGGCTGGTCTCGCTCGTGGTGGCGCTCGGCGTGGGCGCGCTGGTCAACCGGGACCCGCTGAACGGCGCCTTCGCCGGGCTCGCGCTCACCACCACCGCCCTCGGGACCATCCTGCCGATCCTCCGCGACTCCGGCGAACTTCCCACCCCCTTCGGCTCGTTGGTGATGGCCACCGGGGCGGTCGGCGAGTTCGGGCCGATCATCGCGATCGCCATCCTGCTCAGCGGCAACTCCCCGGTCCGGACAGCCGTCATCCTCGGCGCCTTCGCGGTGATCACCGCCGTCGCGGTCCTCGGCGCACGCCGCCCCCGGCCCGCCTGGGCCACCCGGCTCATCGAGCGCACCCTGCGCACCTCCGGGCAGTTCGCCGTCCGGGCGGTGATCCTGGTGCTCGCCGTCATGGTGGCCGCCGCGATCTGGCTCGACCTGGACATGCTGCTCGGCGCCTTCACCGCCGGGATCGTCTCCCGGCTGCTGCTCTCCGACATCCGCCGGGCCGAGGAGGAGGTGATCGAGGCCAAGCTGGAGAGCATCGGCTTCGGTTTCCTGGTGCCGGTGTTCTTCGTGGTCAGCGGGATGAACTTCGACCTGTCCGCCCTGCTGGACGACCCCGGCACGATACTGCTCGTCCCGGTGTTCCTGCTGCTGCTCCTGGCCGTGCGCGGACTGCCCGCCGGGCTGCTCGCCCCGGCCGGACTCGGCCGGCGGGACCGCACGGCGCTCGGGCTCTACGGCGCGACGGCGCTGCCGCTGGTCGTGGTGATCACCACCATCGAGGTGGACGACGGCCACCTGCCGTCCTCGACAGCGGCCGCGCTGGTCGGCGCCGGCATGCTCTCGGTGCTGGTGTTCCCGCTGGTGGCGCAGCGGGTGCGCGGCGGCGTCCGGCCGCCCTCGCCTGAGGCCGGGCAGCCGCGCGTCCGGGCCGAGAGCTGGTGAGCCGCTTCGCTCCCGCCCGTCGCCGAGGTGCTCGGAGCCGTCGCCGGGATGCTCCAGCCCGTCACCGGGGCGCTCGGAGCCGTCGCCGGGCGGATGGGCCCTTCGGCCCGGGGCGGACCCGGGCCGGACGGGTTTCCAGGGCCGCCGGGGCTCGCCCGACCGGCCCCTCTGCGACAGGTCCTCAGATCACGCCGGCCTGGCGGGCCGTCTCCTCGAAGGCACGGGCCACCGGGCTGCCCCGGTAGGGGGTGAGGCGGCGGTGGAAGTCCCGGACGTACTCCAGCGAGCGGGCCGAGCGCATCTCCCCCGCCGCCCGCAGCGCGTCGGTGGCCATGGTGCAGGCCTCGTCGAGGTCCCCCATGCCGAGCCGGGCGGTGGCCAGCACCAGCCGGCAGAAGATCCGGCTGCGCGCGTAGGCGGGTGAGCGCAGCCGCAGCGACTTCTCGGCGTGCTGCGCGGAGGTGCGCCACTGCTGGAGGTCGCGGTAGCAGTGGGCGAACTCGTCGGAGAGCTGGGCCTCGTCGAAGTACCGCGCCCAGGAGGGCAGTTCGTCGCCGACCCGGGCAGCGGCCAGTGCCCGCTCGGAGCGCACCAGGGCGGTGGTGCAGGCCCGGACGTCGCCCAGCAGGCCGTGCCCGCGCGCCTCGGCGGTGTGCATCAGCGACTGGACCACCGGCGGCACGGCGGTGCCCACGCCCTGCTGGGCGACCCGGGCCAGTTGGACGGCCTCCCGGCCGTGGCCCAGGTGGACGGCCTGCTGGCTCATCGTCACCAGGACGTACCCGCCGAGCGCGCGGTCCCCGGCGGCCTGGGACAGCCGCAGCGCCTGGACGAAGTAGCGCTGGGCGAGGCCGTGCGCGGCGATGTCGAAGGACGTCCAGCCGGCCAGCCTGGTCAGGTCGGCGACGGCGCCGAACAGCGCCCGGCCGATCTGCTCGCCGTAGCGGCCGCGCAGCATCGGCTCGGCCTCGCTCTCCAGGTAGCGGACCAGCGCCTGCCGGGCGTGCCCGCCGCCGTAGGCGTGATCGAGCGCCCGGAAGAGGTCGCCGACGGCGCGGATGGCGGCGATGTCGCCGCGGCCGACCCGCAGGGCGGGGCGCGACTCGCGGGCCGGTTCGGTGTACGGCGGCTCGACGGCGGTCGGCGGGCGCCGGCTCTGGGTGGGCACCCGGCCGATGGTGGGCGCGGCGGGGCCGGCCGCGCCCGGCACGGAGCGCATGCCGGGGGCCCCGTGGTGGGCCTGGCCGCGCACCGGGCTCGGAGGGGGAGCGCCGGGCGCGGGGGGCACGCTCTGGGCGGGTGCGGCGGGTGCTCCGGATGCCGCCGTCACGGCGGATGCTGCGGTGCCGGCGGTACCGGCAGCGGCGGCGGACGGACCGGCGGGCGGACCGGTGGCGGCGTCGGGGCGGACCATCGTCGAACCGTCCCGGGCGACGCGCTCGTCGGTGCGGCCGATCAGCCAGTCCCGGCTGGGGACGACCAGGCCCGCCGGGGTGAAGGCGATCCGGCGCAGTTCGGACTGCGGGCCGTTGTCCTTGCGCCACATGCTCGCCACGATGTCCACCGCCTCCTGCGGGGTCTCGGCGAACTCCAGGCCCGCGTACACCGGGGCGCAGGCGTCCAGGCCGAGGTCCTGGGCGGTGAGGCGGCGGCCGAGGCGGCGGGTGAAGACCTCGGCGATCAGCGCGGGGGTGGCGCCGCGGGGCTGCTGGCCGCGCAGCCAGCGGGTGACCGAGGTCTTGTCGTAGCGCAGGTCGAGGCCGTGTTCCAGGCCGAGCTGGTCGACCCGGCGGGCCAGGCCCGCGTGCGAGAAGCCGGCTTCCTCGATGAGCGCGGCGAGTTGGCCGTTCTGCGGGGACGGGCCGGAGTGCCCGGAGTGGCCGCCGACCGGCCCGGGCGCGGGGACGGCGGGTTCGTGCCGGTCGGTTGTGGCCTGCGCGGGCAGCCGCAGTTCGTCGGCGGTCGGGGCGTCGGCGGTCAGGGCGTCGGGGGCGTCCGGCAGGGTCCGGCCGACCGGGCCTCGGTGGTGGCCGAGCGGGTCGAGCGGTCCGTACGCCGGGCTGTCGGTTGCAGGCCGTTGGGGCATGTCAGTCAACACCTCTCGGACGTCGCACCGGGCTCTACCAGCACTTCGGCTGCCTGGGGCGGCGCCCCCTGTCGGGAATCGGCGTGAATGTAGCGAGCATTCGGGCGCTATGGGTGGATCTGACCGAGCAATCCTCCGAACGGGTGAAGCAATCGCGCCCATTGTGGGGAAGCGCGGGCGGCGCGGGTTTGGCCTTTCGCGGTCGAACCGTCGATCGACCATCATGGCGGTGAACACCACAGCCCACCGGGATGCTGTGGTGGACCACCACATGGGAGCCGGGCCCCCGGGTTTCCTAGCGTTCTCGGCCATGGACACCACTACAGCCCGCCCGCTCGACGGCCGGACGGCCCTGGTCACCGGGGCCGCCTCGGGCATCGGCCGGGCCTGTGCCGAGGCCTTCGCCGGGGCCGGCGCCCGGGTCTACGTCGTCGATCTCGCGGCCGGTCCGGCCCGGGAGCTCGCCGAGCGGATCGGCGGCCGCGCCGTCGTCGCGGACCTCGCCGACCCCGAGGCCGTGGAGGCCCTGCCGGCCGACGCCGACATCGTGGTCAACAACGCCGGCCTCCAACACGTCGCGCCCGTCCACGAGTTCCCGCCCGACCGCTTCACCCTCATCCAACGCGTCATGGTCGAGGCGCCGTTCCGCATCCTGCGCCGCACTCTCCCGCACATGTACGAGCGGGAGTGGGGCCGGGTGGTCAACATCTCCTCCGTCCACGGTCTGCGGGCCAGCGCCTTCAAGTCCGCCTACGTCACCGCCAAGCACGCGTTGGAGGGCCTCAGCAAGACCGTCGCCCTGGAGGGTGCCCCCTACGGCGTCACCAGCAACTGCATCAACCCGGGCTACGTCCGAACTCCCCTGGTGGAGAAGCAGATCGCGAGCCAGGCGCTCGCCCACGGCATCCGCGAGGACGAGGTCGTCGAGCAGATCATGCTCGAACGCACGGCCGTCAAGCGTCTCATCGAACCCGAGGAGATCGCCCAACTCGCCCTCTGGCTCTGCTCTCCGCCCGCCTCCTACATCACCGGCGCCAGCCTCCCCGTCGACGGCGGCTGGACGGCGCACTGAGCGGCGGCACCTGGCCGCCCTCCCCAGGCCGACCCCCGGGACTATGTGGGCGGCCCACATAGTCCCGGGGAACGCGCCTCCCTACCTTGTGGCGACGTCCCTTGGGGCGGCGCCCCTTGTGACGACATTCCTCGGGGCGACGCCTCTCGGGGCGACGTCCTCCCCCCGGCCCGGAAGTGGTGACCATGAACGCCTCCGCACCAGCCACGGCAGCCACCCGCTCACTCCCTCGGGTCGTGGCCGCCAGTCTCATCGGGACCACCATCGAGTGGTACGACTACTTCTTGTACGGAACAGCGGCCGCGCTGGTGTTCAACAAGCTGTTCTTCCCGAACACCGATCCGCTGACGGGGACGCTGCTGTCCTTCCTCACCTACGCGATCGGGTTCGCCGCGCGGCCGGTCGGGGCGCTGGTGTTCGGGCACTTCGGGGACCGGGTCGGGCGGAAGAAGCTGCTCGTCGTCAGCCTGCTGCTGATGGGCGGGTCGACCACGCTGATCGGGGTGCTGCCCACCTACAGCTCCATCGGGGCGGCGGCGCCGGTGCTGTTGACGGTGCTGCGCCTGGTGCAGGGCTTCGCGCTCGGCGGGGAGTGGGGCGGGGCCGTGCTGCTGGTGTCGGAGCACGGGGACCAGCGGCGGCGCGGGTTCTGGGCGTCGTGGCCGCAGGGCGGGGCGCCGGCCGGGAACCTGCTGGCGGCGGGGGTGCTGTCGCTGCTGACGGCGGTGCTGTCGGAGGACGCGTTCCTGTCGTGGGGGTGGCGGGTGCCGTTCCTGCTGTCGGCGGTGCTGGTCGGGGTCGGGCTGTGGATCCGGCTCGCGGTGGACGAGTCGCCGCTGTTCAAGCAGGCGCTGGCGGCCCAGCAGCAGCGGAAGACCGTCGAACAGCCGCCGCTGGTGGCGGTGTTGCGCAACCACTGGCGGGAGGTTCTGGTGGCGATGGGCGCACGGATGGCGGAGAACATCTCGTACTACGTGATGACCACGTTTGTGCTGACGTACGCCGTCACCCACGCGCACTTCTCCAAGCAGACCGCGCTGAACGCCGTACTGATCGGCTCGGCGATCCAGTTCGCGCTGATCCCGCTGTTCGGAGCGCTGTCCGACCGGGTCGGACGCAAACCGGTGTACCTGGTGGGCGCGGTCGGGGTGGGCATCTGGGCGTTCGTCTTCTTCGGGCTGGTGGACACCAGGTCGTTCGGACAGCTGGTGGTCGCGGTGACGGTCGGACTGGTCTTCCACAGCGCGATGTACGCACCGCAGGCGGCGTTCTTCTCCGAGCTGTTCGCCACCCGGATGCGGTACTCGGGCGCCTCGATCGGGGCCCAGTTCGCCTCGGTGGCCGCCGGCGCGCCCGCGCCGCTGATCGCGACCGCACTGCTCAAGGACTACGGCAACGCCACCCCGATCTCGGTGTACGTGGCGATCGCGGCGGCGATCACCGTGCTGGCGGTGCTGTGCGGGCGGGAGACCAGGGGCAGCGACCTGGCGGACGTCGAGGCGGCGGTGGAGGCGGAGGGCGCCGCCGTGGCGGCCAAGCCCGCCACCGCCTGACGGCCGAGCCGCTACGATCGCGCTTCCGCCGGACCCGACGCCGATTGGCGGCACGCACCATGAACCACCCTCACGAAAGCGCCGCGCCCGCGCTGCGGCGGCTGCTCGACCTGCTCGCCTCCGGCGCCGCCACCGAGGACTTCGCCGACGTGCTGGCCGACGCCCGCCGCCGCGGGGCGCCGGCCGCCGTCCTCGCCGAGATCGACGACGCCACCTGGCAGGCCCTGCGGGTGCACCGCACGCTGCGTCAACACCGGCGCCGGGAAGCCGAGTTGACCGCCCTGTTCGACACCGCCGGGGACCTCGCCGCCTCCCGGGAGCTGGACACCGTGCTCCAGGCGATCGTCCGCCGCGCCCGGATGCTGCTCGGCACCGACACCGCGTACCTGACCCTGCCGGACGAGGCCGCGGGCGACACCTACATGCGGGTCACCGACGGCTCGGTCTCCGTCCTGTTCCAGACCCTGCGGCTCAGCCTCGGCCACGGCCTGGGCGGCCTGGTCGCGCAGACCGCCCGCCCGTACGCCACCCCCGACTACCGCACCGACGAACGGTTCCACCACACCGGCACGATCGACGCGGGCGTGCTCGACGAGGGCCTGGTGGCGATCATCGGGGTGCCGCTGCTGCTCGGCGGCGAGGTCATCGGGGTGCTGTTCGCCGCCGACCGCTCGCCCCGCGCCTTCTCCCCCGACGAGGTGGCGCTGCTGTGCACGCTGGCCGCGCACGCCGCGATCGCCCTGGACACCGCCAAGTCGCTGGCCGACACCCGGGCCGCGCTCGCCGAACTGAACAGCGCCAACGAACTGGTCCGCGCCCACTCGGCCGCCGTCCAGCGCGCCGAGCAGGCGCACGACCGGCTCACCGACCTGGTGCTGCGCGGCGCCGAGGTGCCGGACGTCGCCGCCGCCGTCGCGACCCTGCTGGGCGGCGAGATAGCCGTCCTCGACGCCGAGGGCGAGCCGCTGGCCGGGCGGTCCGCACCCGCCGGCGAACTGGCGGAGGCGGTCGCCGCGTCCCGGGCCGAGGGGCGGTCCGTCCGGCACGGCGAGCTGTGGGTATGCGCGGTGCTCGCCGGGCACGACGCGCTCGGCACCCTGGTGCTGCGCGGACGCCCCGGCCTCGACGACGCCGACCGGCGGCTGTTCGAACGGGCCAGCGTGGTGACCGCGCTGCTCCTGCTGCTGCGCCGCTCGGTGGCCGAGACCGAGAACAGGGTCCGCGGCGAACTGCTCACCGACCTGCTCACCGCCCCCGACCGCGATCCGGCCGGGCTCACCGCGCGCGGCCGCCGGCTCGGCGTCGACCTCGCCCGCCCGCACCTGGTCCTGGTCGCCGAACCGGCCGAACCCGCCGGACCCCCCGTCCCCGACCGCGGCCGGCTGGCTGGCGCCGCCCGGCGGTACCTGTTCGGCTCCCGGGGCGTCAGCGCCGAGCACGGCGAGGCGGTGGTGCTGCTGGTGCCGGAGGCCGGCGACCCGGAGGAGGCCGCACGGCAGGCCGCCGAGCGGCTGGCCCGGCTGGCCGGGTTCCCCGTCACCGTGGGCGCCGGCCGCCCGGCCGCCGGCCCGCCCGCGCTGGCCGCCTCGTACGCCGAGGGCCTGCGCTGCGTCCGGGCGCTGCGGGTGCTCGGCCGCGCCGGGGAGGGCGCCTCGGCCCGCGCGCTGGGCTTCCTCGGGGTGCTGCTCGGCGACGGGCACGACGTGGACGGCTTCGTCGGCTCGGCGCTCGGCCCGCTGCTCGCCTACGACACCCGCCGCGGCACCGAACTGGTCCGCACCCTGCGCGCCTACTTCGACTGCGGCGGCAGCCTCACCCGCGCCAAGGACGAACTGCACGTCCACGTGAACACCGTCGTCCAGCGGCTGGACCGGGTCGAGGCGCTGCTCGGCCCGGACTGGAACCACCCCGAGCGCTCGCTCGAACTCCAGCTGGCGCTGCGGCTGCAACTGCTGGCGGGGGGCTGAACGGGTCCTTGCGGGCGCGGTCCCTACGGGCCGCCCGTGCGGGCGGTTCAGCCGTGCGTACGGGCCGTACGGGCGGCTGAACCGCCCGCACGGGCGTGGGCGTACAGTGGCGAGGTTGGTCTCGAACGCCTGGCAAGGAGCGGCAGCGGTGAGCGAGAACGTGCGTTTCGTTCGAATGGGGACAGGCGAGGGCGCCATCGCCTACCAGGAGGCCTGGGAGGAGCAGCAGCGCCTGCACGCGCTGCGGGTCGCGGACGAGATCCCCGACACCGTGCTGCTGCTGGAGCACCAGCCCGTCTACACGATGGGCAAGCGCACCAACCCCGCCGACCTGCCGCTCGACGGCACCCCGGTGGTCGAGGTCAACCGCGGCGGGGAGATCACCTGGCACGGCCCCGGCCAGCTGGTCGGCTACCCCATCGTCAAGCTGCCCGACCCGATCGACGTGGTCGCCTACGTCCGCCGGCTGGAGGAGGCGCTGATCCGCGCCTGCGCCGGGTTCGGCGTCGGCACCACCCGGGTCGAGGGCCGCAGCGGCGTCTGGGTGCTGGGCGATTCCATCCCGGACGCCGTGGTGGACCCGGCGCAGGTGGTGGACATCGGCAAGCTGACCCTGCGGATGGGCCTGCCGCTGGGCATCGACCCGCGGCTGGCCGGCCCCGAGTACGCGCCGTCCAACGCCGGCCAGCGCGGCGACGACCGCAAGCTCGCCGCGATCGGCGTCCGGGTCGCCCGCGGGGTCACCATGCACGGCTTCGCGCTCAACTGCGACCCCGACATGACCTGGTTCGACCGGATCGTGCCGTGCGGCATCCGGGACGCCGGCGTCGCCTCGCTCGCCGGCGAGCTGGGGCGCGACTTCACCGTCGGCGAGGCGCTGCCGGTGGTCGAGCGGCACCTGGCGGACGTGTTCGCCGAGCTGCCCGAACCCGCGCTCACCCGCTGACCCGGGCCCGGGTCCTCGCCCGGGCTCTTCCCCGGGCCCCACTCCGGATTGCCCCCCGGGAATCTACCGGCCAGTAGCGCTGTTGCCCTGCGATTGCGGGGCAACAGGCCGCGCGAAGGCCTTACAACCACAGGCGTACCCTGGGGGTACCCCGTCTAGTTCTAGGAGTCGCACGTGTCCGCTGTCGCGCCCGACGGCAGGAAGCTGCTCCGCCTGGAGGTCCGCAACAGCGAGACCCCCATCGAGCGGAAGCCCGAGTGGATCAAGACCCGCGCGAAGATGGGGCCGGAGTACAACGCCCTCCAGTCGCTGGTGAAGAAGGAGGGGCTGCACACCGTCTGCCAGGAAGCCGGCTGCCCCAACATCTTCGAGTGCTGGGAGGACCGCGAGGCGACCTTCCTCATCGGCGGCGACCAGTGCACCCGCCGCTGCGACTTCTGCCAGATCGACACCGGCAAGCCCGCCGAGTTCGACCGGGACGAGCCGCGCCGGGTCGCCGAGTCCATCGTCACGATGGACCTCAACTACGCCACCATCACCGGCGTCGCCCGCGACGACCTGCCGGACGGCGGCGCCTGGCTGTACGCCGAGACCGTGCGCCAGGTGCACGCGCTGACCGCCGACCGCGAGAGCGGCCGCACCGGCGTCGAGCTGCTGATCCCCGACTTCAACGCGGTGCCCGAGCAGCTGGCCGAGGTCTTCTCCTCCCGCCCCGAGGTGCTCGCGCACAACGTCGAGACGGTGCCGCGGATCTTCAAGCGGATCCGCCCGGCCTTCCGCTACGAGCGCTCGCTCGACGTCATCACCCAGGCCCGCGCGGCCGGGCTGGTGACCAAGTCCAACCTGATCCTCGGCATGGGCGAGACCCGCGAGGAGGTCAGCCAGGCGCTGGCCGACCTGGTCGGCGCCGGCTGCGAGCTGATCACCATCACCCAGTACCTGCGCCCCTCGCTGCGCCACCACCCGGTGGAGCGCTGGGTCAAGCCGCACGAGTTCGTCGAGCTCCAGCAGGAGGCCGAGGAGCTGGGCTTCGCCGGGGTCATGTCGGGCCCGCTGGTGCGCTCCTCCTACCGGGCCGGGCGGCTGTACCGGCAGGCGCTGGAGCGGCGCGCGCAGGCCGCGGTCTGATCCGGTTGATCCGGCCGGGTCGGCTGGGTCGGCTGGGCTGATTGAGCCGGCAGATTCTGATGATCCTGCTGATCCGGTGCTTTTGAGCCATCCGGTGCGCGAGCGAAGGGCGGAGCCTCGGCTCCGCCCTTTCGGTTTCACCGCACTTTGACTGCCTGGTCACCGCCTGGTAACACGGGATGGTGACGATGGACTCGTTGCGATCGTTCGATTCTTCTCAGCCACGAGGGGAGCTGTTCGGCATGCGGATGCGCATCCGGTCGGTGGGGGTCGCGCTGCGGCTCGCCGAGAGCGTCCTGCTGGCGGGTGGCCAGCAGCAGGCCCGGCGCAACGCCTGGGCGGCGGTCTGCGAGAACCGCCGGTACGCGGCGGACCGCCGACACGACGCGCGGGCGGCGACGACGTCACCGCCACGACGGTGACGTCCTCGACGGTTCTCAGCAGTTCTCAGCGGTTCTCGATGGTTCTCAGCGGTTCTCGACGGTGACGTTCTCGACGCGGCCGCGCCGGGGCCGTTCGCCGCGGCCGACGGTCGCTGTGTGCGACGGCACAGGGCACACGAGTCACGGATCGAGGCGAACGGGTACCCGGGCTTGGATATCCCGTACCCGTGCCACGTACCATGAGCGTTATGGCGAGGGAAACATCCGAGAACCCCGGGCGACTGAAGCAGATCCGCCTGGCTTACACCATGACCAAGAAGGTCGACACCAAGATCGGCCTGATCATCGCCGGCGTCGGCCTGCTGACCTTCGGCGTGTTCCTCGCCATCGGCTTCGCAATCGACCACCCGATCTACCTGGGCATCCTGGGCTTCATCGTGGCCTTCCTGGCCATGGCGATCGTCTTCGGGCGCCGGGCCGAGCGCGCGGCGTTCGGACAGATGGAGGGGCAGCCGGGCGCCGTTGCGGCGGTGCTGAACAACATCCGACGCGGCTGGAGCTCCAACTCCACCCCGGTCGCGGTCACCCGCAACCAGGACGCGGTCTACCGCGCGGTGGGCCGGGCCGGAATCGCGCTGATCGGCGAAGGCAACCCGAACCGGGTGCGCCAGCTGCTGGCCTCCGAGAAGAAGAAGATGGCCCGGGTCGTCGGCGACGTGCCGGTGCACGACATCGTGGTGGGTACCGGCGAGGGCGAGATCCCGCTCAAGAAGCTGCAGATCCACCTGATGCGACTGCCCCGCGCCATCACCGCGTCCCAGGTCACCGAGACCAACGACCGTCTGCGCGCCCTGGGCGACCTGCTCTCCAAGGCGCCGATCCCCAAGGGCCCGATGCCCAAGGGTGCCCGGATGCCCAAGGGCGGCCAGGCCCGCTGACGCTCCCCCGACCACAACACTGAACGGCCCCGCCGCGGAGATCCCGCAGCGGGGCCGTTCAGTGTTGTGCGGCAAGGCCGTCCGGCCCTGGATCCAGGCTGGGTTCCGGACTGGATCCGGACCTCGCAGATCCGGACTAGATCCGGACTAGATCCGGACCTCGACGGTGCCGACCGCCTTGTCGTGCAGACCGCGGGTGTCGCGGTCCCAGACCAGCGGCGGCACCACCAGGCAGAGCAGCAGGGTGCGCAGCAGCACCTGCGGGATGGTCGCGCGGCCGCCGTCCAGACGGATCACCCGGAGGCCGAACAGCCGCTTGCCGACGGTCGTCCCGGTGGTGGCGAGCAGCACCGCCGCGACCAGGAAGTAGAGCGGGCAGGTCCACAGGTTCGCCTCGGCCGGGCTGCCCTTGCCGATCAGCCCGTAGGCGATCAGGGCGACCAGCCAGCCGTCCACGAACAGGGCGCCGATCCGGCGGCCCGGGCCCGCGATCGAGCCGGGGCCCTCCTTGGGCAGGCCGAGGCGCTCGCCGCGGAAGCCGAAGTCGGCTCCCATCTTCTCGGCGGCCGCCTTCGGGCCGTCGATCCACGATCCCAACGCTTCTCTGGTGTCCACGAATCCACACTAACCGGGCGACCCGTCCGCGCCGCCACCGGCTCCCCCGAACGCCACGGGCGGGTGAATCGTGCCGCCGGAGCTTTCCAAGTGGTCCAGACCACTTGTGGAGAGCCGAGCCTGACGGCGGTGCGTTTTGCCCCGTCCCGTACATCTTTGCCACCCGATCGGCGGGCGTGGTTAACATTTATGAAACGACCGGGTCACCGGCCGGAAACGGCCCGTTCCTAGGGTGAGCCCCATTCGCACGCCGAGGAGGATGGATGTTCAACAACGCCGCCGAAGTGAAGCAGTTCATTCAGGACAACGACGTGAAGTTCGTCGATGTCCGCTTCTGCGATCTGCCTGGCGTCATGCAGCACTTCTCCGTACCTGCGGCGACCTTCGACCCGTCCGAGATCCTGATGTTCGACGGCTCGTCGATCCGCGGCTTCCAGGCCATCCACGAGTCCGACATGGCCCTGGTCCCGGACCTCGCCACGGCTCGGCTCGACCCCTTCCGGGTCGAGAAGCACCTCAACATCAACTTCTTCATCCAGGACCCGGTCACCGGCGAGGCCTACAGCCGCGACCCGCGCAACGTCGCCAAGAAGGCCGAGGCCTACCTCGCCTCCTCCGGCATCGCCGACACCGCGTTCTTCGGGCCCGAGGCCGAGTTCTACGTCTTCGACTCGGTCCGCTTCGAGACCAGCGCCAACGCGTCCTTCTACCACATCGACTCGGAGGCCGGCGCCTGGAACTCCGGCGCCGCCGAGGGCGACGTCCGCGGCTACAAGGTCAAGTACAAGGGCGGCTACTTCCCCACCCCGCCGGTGGACCACTTCGCCGACCTGCGGGCCGAGATGTCGCTCGAACTGGCCAAGTCCGGCCTCGAAGTCGAGCGCCAGCACCACGAGGTCGGCACGGCCGGCCAGGCCGAGATCAACTACAAGTTCAACACCCTGCTGCACGCCGCCGACGACCTGATGCTGTTCAAATACATCATCAAGAACGTCGCCTGGCGCAACGGCAAGACGGCCACCTTCATGCCCAAGCCGATCTTCGGCGACAACGGCTCGGGCATGCACGTCCACCAGTCGCTGTGGACCGAGGGCTCGCCGCTCTTCTACGACGAGCAGGGCTACGCCGGCCTCTCCGACACCGCCCGCTACTACATCGGCGGCCTGCTCCGGCACGCCCCCTCGCTGCTGGCCTTCACCAACCCGTCGGTGAACTCCTACCACCGCCTGGTCCCGGGCTTCGAGGCGCCGGTCAACCTCGTCTACTCCCAGCGCAACCGCTCCGCCGCGATCCGCATCCCGATCACCGGCTCCAACGCCAAGGCCAAGCGCATCGAGTTCCGCGCGCCCGACCCCTCCTCCAACCCGTACCTGGCCTTCGCCGCCATGCTGATGGCCGGCCTCGACGGCATCCGCAACAAGATCGAGCCGCTGGAGCCGGTCGACAAGGACCTCTACGAGCTCGCCCCCGAGGAGCACGCCAACGTCCCGCAGGTACCCGCCTCCCTCCCGGCCGTCCTCGACGCCCTGGAAGCCGACCACGAGTACCTGCTCGCCGGCAACGTCTTCACCCCGGACCTGATCGAGACCTGGATCGACTTCAAGCGCACCAACGAGATCGCCCCCATCGCCCTCCGCCCCCACCCCCACGAGTTCGAGCTGTACTACGACCTGTAGGGGCGCCTCCGACCTGCGGAAACGCAGTTCGACCTCTCATCGTTTCCGCAGGTCAGACAAGGTTCTGACCTGCGGAAACGCCTGGAGAGGGGTCGGCTGCGACACCCCTGGGGCTCGCGATGTGGAATGAGAGTGCACTGGGTTCGATCTCCGCAGGAGTTCTGTGTAGTGCCGGCGGCTCGGGCAGCGCCGCCTCGTTCTTCTGATCCTGTCCCTACCGTCTACGCGGCATGAGTCCGGACCGTCTACGCGGCATGAGTCCGGCTTCGAAGGCGACGATCGCCAGGTGGACGCGGTCCCGGGCTTCGAGCTTGGCGAACAGGCGCGCGACATGCGTCTTCGCGGTCGCCGCGCTGATCACCAGCCGCTCGGCTATCTCAGTGTTCGACAGTCCCTGTCCGACCAGTGCCAGCACCTCACGCTCCCGGTCGGTGATCCCCGCGAGGAGACGTGGGTCCGCAGCGGGCTCGACGTCCGGTTCGGGGGCCGCGGGGCGGGACGTCCCGGCGAAGTCCGCGATCAGCCGTCGGGTCACGCTCGGTGCGATCAGCGCGTCGCCCGCGGCCACCACGCGGATCGCTCCCAGGATCGCGTCCAGGGCCATGCTCTTGAGCAGGAATCCGCTGGCCCCGGCGCGCAGTGCGCCGTAGACGTACTCGTCGTCGTCGAAGGTCGTCAGCACCAAGACCTTGGGCGGGTCCGGTTCGGCGGTCGCCTGCCGGGTCGCCTCGATCCCGTCCATATCCGGCATCCGGATGTCCATCACCACGACGTCCGGCCGCAGTTCACGCACCAGGCGCACCGCCTCGCGGCCGTCGCCGGCCTGGCCGACCACCTCCAGGTCGTCGGTGTCGCCGATCAGGATCCCGAGCCCGACCAGCATCAGCGGCTGGTCGTCTACCAGCAGCACCCGCACGCTCATGCCGGGAGCCTCGCAGCCACCCGGAATCCGCCCTCCGAACGCCGGCCCGCGCTGAACTGGCCGGACAGCAACGTCACCCGCTCGCGCATGCCGAGCAGGCCGAAGCCGCTGCCGCCGGCCCCCGCCGTGAACCTCGGACGGCCCGGCCCGCCGAGACCGTCGTCCCCGTCGTCCACCACCTCGATCGTCACCCCTTCCGGCTCGTAACCGACCGCGACCCGGCACGTCCGCGCACCGGAATGCCGCACCACGTTCGTCACCGACTCCTGGACGATCCGGAACGCCGACAGTTCGATCTCCGGCGGCAGTGGACGCCGCTCGCCCCGCCAGGTCACATGGACCCGCACCCCGGCGCCGGCCGTGCGTTCGGCGAGCTGCGGGACGTCGGCCAGGCTGCTGGCCGGCGCCAGCGGAGCGGCCTGCGGCATGGCGTCATCCGGCTCGGCGCGGCGGAGCGCCCCGAGCATGCGCTGCAGCTCCAGCAGCGTCTCCCGGCTGGTGGTCTCGATGCCGGTCAGCGCCTGCCGCGTCTGCTCGGGCTTGGTCTCCACGACCCGCGCCGCCGCTCCCGACAGCACCGTGATGATCCCGATGCTGTGCGCGACGCTGTCGTGCAGCTCGCGGGCGATCCGCAGCCGCTCGGCCAAGACGACGCGGGCCGCGGTCTGCTCCTGCAGGGCTTCGAGGTATTCACGGCGTTTGCGATACACGCCCCCGAAGACCCACGCGACCGCGAACCACAACGCGAACCCCCCGGCCCACTGGACCGCGTCGCTGACGGACTGCTCGCGGGTGTGGATGTCGTTGACGAGCGCGGCCGCGACGCCCGCGACGGAGCCGACGGCGGCAGCCTTCGGCCGCCGGACGGCGAGGTACCCGCCCAAGCCGACGAGCAGGACGAACACGATCGAGGGCCGCGCGCCGAAGGCGTCGCCGAGGACTGTTTCGCCCAGGACCGCCGCGAAGACCGCCGCCGGCAGGCGGCGCACCAGCAGAACCGGCAGGGCGAGCACGATGTACAGACCGATCATCTGGGCGGGCTCGAGGTCGGGGAACCGGAACAGGCCGTTCTCAGGGGTCGGCATCGTCAAGGGGAGCATCAGCGCGTACAAGCAGGCAGTGGCGAGTACCACGGCCTGTGACGTCAGCCAGGTCACGCGCTTCGATGCCGAGAGACGCTGGAGAAGCTGTTCCATACGGAGATCGTATTCAGTGGCATCGGCTCTGCGCGTCGCCCCGGGGATGTACGCCGGATACGCCCCCGGGCCGATGACCTGGGAAGAGGTGACATCCGCCGGCCGACGCGGTGGATCGTGGTCCGTTCCTAGGTTCATGGTCATGACGAATGCACCGATGATCGACCTCCGCGACGCGACGAAGAAGTACGACGACGGCCCGCCCGCACTGGCCGGCGTCACCTTGTCCGTGGCGGCTGGTGAGTGCGTGGCGATCCTCGGCCATTCCGGCAGTGGCAAGTCCACGCTGCTGAACCTGATCGCGGGTCTGGACAAGCCTTCCAGTGGCACCGTGACCGTCGACGGCACCCGCGTCGACCAGCTCGGCGAGGCCGGTTCGGCGAAGTACCGCCGGGCCTCCATCGGCATGATCTTCCAGTTCTTCAACCTGCTGGACGACCTGACCGTATTGGACAACATCATGGTTCCGGCACAGCTGGCCGGGATGGGCAAGCGCGAAGCGCAGCGGCGGGCCGTCGAGCTGCTCGGCTCGCTGGACATCGACCGGCATGTCAATGCCTATCCGCAGCGGCTGTCCGGCGGGCAACGGCAGCGGGTGGCGATGGCCAGGGCCCTGATGAACGAGCCGGCGCTGCTGCTGGCCGATGAGCCGACCGGCGCCCTGGACTCGAGCTCGGCCGAGGACGTGCGCCAGCTGCTGCTGGAGCTGAACAGCGATGGCCAGACCATCCTGCTGGTCACCCACGACGTGCAGTTGGCCGCGAGCACCGCGCGCCGCACGATCGAGTTGGTGGACGGCGCGGTCGAGCGGGACGTGGTCAACACCGCCGGCGGCGCCACCGTCAACAGCTCGGCGGGAGCGGTCCGGTGAGCGCCCTGGGCAAGGTCGTACGTTCCGGCGTGGGCCGCCGTCGGGTCCAGTCCATCGTCATGGCCCTGACCACGTTCGCCGCGGTGACGTCCTCAGTACTCTCCCTCGGTCTGCTGACTGTCGTGCAGGCCCCGTTCGAGCACGCTTTCAGTGCCCGGAACGGGGCGCACCTGGCGGTCCAGTTCGACAGTTCGAAGGTCACGGCCGCGCAGGCCGCCGCCACCGCGCACGCCGCCGGCGTCACCGAGGCGGCCGGGCCGTACCCGGTCGCCGCCGCCCTGGACACAACCATCGGCACGGACTGCCCCAAGAACGATTTCGCCGGTACTGACAACCATCCGATCACCGTCACCACCCGGCCCGACCTGGGCAGCACCTCCGGGATGGACCAACTGGCGCTGACCCAGGGGCGCTGGCCGACGAGCCCGGACGAGATCGCCCTGCCGTGGCAGCACTATGCCACCGACTGCTTCGGCAGTTCAGTGGTGTTCTCCTCCCTGCCGGGCAAGCCGTCGTTCAAGGTCGTCGGCTTCGGCGGCTCGGTGACCGACAGCGCGACCGCCTTCGCCACCGCCGACGGTTTCGCGCGGCTCACCGCCGCCGGTGCCAAGTCCGACGAGCAGATGCTCTACCGGTTCGCCGAGGCCGGGACCGCCACCGACATCGCCACCGACAAGCAGGCGGTGGCCGCCGCCGCGCCGGCCGGTGCGGTCGAGGGCGGACAGTCGTACCTGACCACGGAGCAGCAGACGACCGGCAACGCCAAGGCCTACGTGCCGTTCCTGATCGGCTTCGGGATCCTCGGGCTGTTCATGTCGGTGCTGATCATCTCGATCGTGGTCAGCGGGGCTGTGGCCTCGGGAATCCGGCGCATCGGGATTCTGAAGTCGTTGGGCTTCACCCCTTCGCAGGTGGCCCGCGCCTACACCGCGCAGGCCATGATCCCGGCGACACTCGGCGTGGTGCTCGGCACGGTTTTCGGCAACCTCCTGGCTGTGCCGATCCTGGACGGGGCCACCAAGCAGCTCGGCGCGGCCCGTACCACGATTCCGTTGTGGGTCAGCGCCGTGGTATCGCTGGGCACCCTGCTGACCGTCGGCGTCACAGCTTTGATCCCGGCACTGCGAGCCGGCCGGATGTCGACGGTGCGGGCCCTGGTGGTCGGCCGCGCCCCCAAGGCCGGGGGCGGTCAGGCGGCGCAGCGTCTGGCCTCGCGGCTGCCGCTGCCCCGGGCCATGTCGCTGGGGCTGGCCCAGCCGTTCGCCCGGCCGGCCCGGGCCGTCCTGGTCGGTACGGCGGTGCTGTTCGGCGTGGTGAGTGCCACGTTCGCGGTGGGGCTGGGGACCGGGTTCAACAAGTACCTGGACGCCAGCACCTCAGGCTTCAACGTCGCGTCGGAGATCGCGATACCCACAGCCGACGTGGGCGTGCCCTGGGGTCTCTACGGCCCCAACGACCCGCGCACCCCGCACCTGGACGCCGCCAAGGTGGCCGCCGCGCTCGCCGGAATCCCGGGCACGAAGGCCGCGTTCGGCTGGGGCGAAAGCGGCGCGGCCATGGTCGGCGCTCCGCCCGGCGGCGAACCGCCGAAGGTGTTCACGGTCACCGGCGACTTCTCCTGGACGCACCTGGAGCTGGTGTCCGGCCGCTGGTACTCGGCGCCCGGCGAGGCCGTGGTCGGCGACAAGCTGGCCACGACGGCGGGGATCCACGTCGGTGACGACGTCACCGTGACGCAGCAGAACAAGCAACTGCCGCTGAAGGTCGTCGGCATCAACTTCGACACCAACCAGGGCGACTACACCGTCATGACGGATGCGGCCACCTTCACCGCCGCCGGTCTGCCCCCGCACATCGACCAGTTCAACGTCGAGCTGACCGACAACGTCAACGGATCGGACTGGTCCACCTCGGCCGCCGCCGCGCTGACCCCGCTGAACGCCTCGGTCCAGTCGAACTCGAGCTCGGGCAAAAACATCGTGGTGCTCACCATGAGCGCCCTGGTGGCCACGCTCACGCTGATGATGATCGCGGTCGCCGCGCTCGGGGTGCTGAGCATGGTGGTGCAGGACACCCGGGAGCGGGTCCATGACCTGGGGATCCTCAAGGCCCTCGGGATGACACCCAAGCAGACCATCGCGATGGTCCTGACCTCGGTGACACTCACCGGCCTGATCGCCGGGCTGATCGGGGTCCCGCTCGGGGTCGCGGTGGAGAAGGCGACGCTGAACCCGATGGGGAACGCGATCGGCCGACACCTGCCGCCGAGCGTGACCCACACCTACACCGCCGGGCTGCTCATCCCCCTGCTGGCTGGCGGGATCGTGATCGCCCTGCTCGGGGCACTGCTGCCGGCCGGCTGGGCGGCCCGGTCGCGGACCGCCACCGCGCTGCGGACCGAGTAGGACCGAGCAGGACCGAGCAGAGCCGCTGGTCGCCGCGGCAAGAACGCCGATGCCGACCTCCCCCGGTTGACACCCTCGGGAGGTCGGCATTCCGGCGTTTCCCCTCAACACAGAGGCACTGGATGACGCGAGCAATGTGGACGGCGCATACGAGCCGGTTCGAAGTTCGGTAGCACTGCGTAGCGCCCTGCAGCGACCAGCCAACGCGATCCCTCGTCACTGCTCCGCACTTCTCGACTCATCTCATCCGTTGAAGCCCCCGCGTGTGCACTGGCTGTGAAATGATCTTCCATGCGACCATCATTTGCGCAGGTCAGAGGCATTTTCGAGCTGCACTACGACCTCTAAATCGCGGTTGCCGGTGCGGGCATGGAGCCTGTTCAGGGCCCCGTCGCACTCTTCTCGGGCGCGGCGGGGCCCTGTCGGCGGGTGCGGCCGATCGGGTGGAAGTGGGGGGGTGTGCGTTGCGTCGGGGGAAGGACGGTCGGGCGGTCGGATGAACTTCCCAGATGCGCATTCACTTCCGGACCGGGCGGATCGCCTCGGTGCTGGCCCTGCTGGCCGGTTCGCTGCTCGGCAGCAGCGTGCTGGCGCCGCCGGCCCAGGCCGCGATCTCTTTCACCAAAACCGTCGACAAGGCGACCGCCTCCCCGGGGGAGAACGTCACCTACACCCTCCGGTACACCTGCTCCATCACCGAGTGCACCAACGGGCGGATCACCGACACCCTGCCGTCGAACATGCAGTTCGTCGGCTGGACGCCCGACCCCTCGTCGGTGGACCAGGCCGCCTCCACCGTGCCCGCCGCGGGGGCGATGGGCGGCGCCATGGACATCAGGCTCAAGGACCTCAGTCCGGGCACCACCGCCACCATCACGGTGACGATGAAGTACCCGAACTTCACCACCCCCGACGGGGCGGCCTCCACCAACTCGGCCACCATGACGGCCACCGGTGAGCCCAGCCAGACCGCCTCCGCCGACACCAAGGCCCAGGTGCAGCCGCAGTACACGGTGACCAAGGGCATCCAGACCTCCAGCGGCGACGGGCGCACCGTCACCTACCAGTTCAGCGCCTGCGCCACCGACCTGGTGCCCAACGTCGACCTGGACACCAGCCGGCTGCTGGACACCCTGCCGCCCGGCGCCGTGGTGGACACCGGCCGCTCGCCCGGCTGGAGCCAGGTCGCGCCCGGCCCCAACACCTGGGGCTACGACATCGGGGAGTTCCGCTCCGGCAACGGCCGCGGCGGCTGCCGGCTGCCGGGCGTGCTGGTCGTCAACTACCCGGAGGCCGACTTCCCGGACGGGACGACCTCCGACAACACCGTGGACCTGTACGGCGACCCGATCGGGCCGGACGCCGAACGCAAGCTCGACACCGCCGGCACCACCACCGGCCAGTTCCGGCCCCCGGCCACCGGTGTGACGGTGACCGCCAGCAAGGTGTGGCGCGACGGCGTCACCTCCGGTGACATCAACTCCTTCAGCCTGTCGGCCACCAACACCTCCGGCCCGGCCACCAGCCTGACCATGACCGACCCCGGCGCCGGCACCACCGACGGCCTGTACAACTGGCTCTTCCCGCAGTCCCTCCAGCTGGAGCCGTGGAACCCGACCAGCATCGGGCTCACCCTGCAGTACCGCCTCGACGGCGACCCGACCTGGCTGACCTTCAGCCCGTCCAGCCCGCTGGACGGCTCCAGCACCCGCCGGATCACCTTCGTCCAGGGCGCCGGCGACCCGGCCCGCGACGAGCTGGGCATCCCGGCCGGCCGCTGGCTCGACGGCCTCAGGTTCACCTGGGACGGCCCCATCCCGACCGGTTGGAGCCCGGGCAACTCGGTGCAGGTGATCGCCCAGGTCGTCACCCCCGGCCACGACGGGCGCCCGGCCCCCAGCCCGCTGACCAACTGTCTGGACACCACCGCCGGCGACGGCACCAGCACCTCCGCCGCCAACGCCTGCGCCTCGACCACCGTCACCGCCGCCACCAACCTCGGCGCGGCCAAGACCACCGTCGCCGGCGAGCTCTCCGCGCCCGGCGGCATGGCGACCTTCCAGGTGATCCCGTACAACCGCAGCGGTCGCGACCTGACCCGCCCGCTCGTGCTGTACGACGTGCTCCCGGCCGGTGTCGTCTACGTCGAGGGCTCGGCCCGGCCCGACCCGGCCTACCCGGATGCCAAGGCCCCCCAGTCGATCACCGTCACCCCCGGCCCGGACGGCCGCCAGATCGTCCGGATGGAATGGCCGCCCGGCGCGCCCGACATGATGTACCTGCACGACGCGCTGGCCTACCGGATGCTCTTCGACGTCCAGGTCGCCAGCAGCATCCGCTCCGGCGAGCTGACCAACGACATCTACGTGACCGTCGACCGGCCGACCGCGCCGGTCGCCTGCATGTTCTCCGGCTCCGACAGCGGTGTCCCGGACCTGCTGGACCTCAACGGCAACGGCGACACCTCCGAGCTCATGTGCCACGACTCCTCCCGGATCCAGGTGGACGTGCCGAGCGTGCTGCGCTCGTACAAGGAGGTCATGGGCGACCTGGACGCCGACTACGTCAGCATCGGCAGCGCCACCCCCGGCGGCCGGATCTCCTACCGGATGACCGTCCGCAACGACTCCCCCGACCCGGTCACCGACTTCATCGCCTACGACAGGCTCCCCACCCCGGGCGACAACTACGTCCTCACCCAGGACGCTCCGCGCGGCAGCGCCTGGACCCCGTCGCTGAGCCAGCCGATCACCACCAGCGACCCGACCGTGGGGATCGAGTACACCACCGACCCCAACCCGTGCGTCGACGCCGCCCTGGTCAACCGGACCGGCTGCAACGCCGGCGCTACCTGGAGCAGCACCTTCCCCGGCCCGGGAACGGCCACCTGGTTCCGGGTCCGCCGCCCCGGCAGCCTGGCCTCCGGCGAGGCCTTCACCCTGACCTGGCCCATGGTCGCCTCGGTGGACGCCCCCGACGGGGAGTACGCCTGGAACAGCTTCGCCTTCACCGCCACCGACGCCGGCGGCCGCCAGCTGCTGCCCGCCGAGCCGGCCAAGGTCGGCGTCGCCGTCAAGCAGACCAAGCCCTCCGACAACGCGCTCGGCGACTTCGTCTGGCAGGACGTGGACGGCTCCGGCATCCAGAAGCCCGGCGACCCGGGCATCGCCGGCGTCACCGTGAAGCTGCTCGATGGCAACGGCCAGCCCGTCCGCGACAAGAACGGCAAGCCGGTCACCACGGTGACCGACCAGAACGGCCACTACCTCTTCGACCACCTGCCCGACGGCAGCTACGCGGTGCAGTTCGACCTGTCCACCCTGCCCGACGGCGCCACCGTCACCAAGCGGGGCGTCGGCACCGATCCGGCCAAGGACTCGGACGCCGACCCGGCCACCGGCATCACCCAGACCGTCACGCTCAGCGGAGGGCAGCGCGACCTCGACCTCGACATGGGCGTGATCCTGCCGACCACTCCCACCGGGTCACCGTCCCCGTCGCCGTCCCCTTCCCCGACCTCCTCCCCGTCGCCGACGTCCTCGCCGTCGCCGACGCCGTCGCCGACCGCGTCGACGTCTCCCTCGCCGACCGCGACCCCGTCCGGCAGTACGACCCTGACCGCCGGCCCGACCCACAGCGCGAGTTCGTCGGCGAGCGGCGGGACGCTGCCCAACACCGGCAGCTCGGCGCCCGACGCGTTGATCGCAGCCCTCGGCGCCCTCGCCGTCCTGGGCGGTGTGGCGCTGTGCGCGATGGCCTACCGCCGGCCCGGACGACACAGCTGACACCGACGACGGGCAACTGAACACCCGACCGACACCAGTGGCGCCGACACCAGCGGCGCCACTGGCGCGTTGTCGGAGGCAGGCGGGCAGGCAGTCCGGCAGTCGGGCAGTCCGGCAGGCAGGCGGGCGGGCGGGCGGGCGGGCAGGGCTGGAACCGGGGGCTCGGGCTGCGGGAGTTCACCCGGGGAAGGCCTACGGGCGCTCCGGGGTGAGCGCCAGGACGGCGAGGTCGTCGGCGAGCAGGCCGGCGTACTCGTGGACGTCCTGGGCCAGGAAGGAGACCAGCCGGTCGGGCGAGGTGGTGCCGAGGGCGGCCAGGCGGGGGCCAGCGGGTAGAAGGCGCCGGTGGCGTCGCGGGCCTCGCTCACGCCGTCGGTGTAGAGCAGGACGGTGTGGCCCGGGGGCAGGGCGACGGCGGTCGGCTTGCCACGCTCGTCGGGGGGCCCGAGGTGGGCGAGGCCGAGCGGGAGCTCGTCCGCGCAGGACACCGGGGTGATGGTGTGCTCGGTGAGCAGCAGCGGGGTGGTGTGGCCCCGGTTGACGATCTCCACGCAGTCGGAGCCCGGCCGGTACTGCAGCAGGACGGCGGTGACGAACAGCTCGTCGTCGCCCCGGTCGGCGGCGTCGCGCAGGACGGCACGGTCCAGCTGGTCGGCGAGGTCGACCAGGTCGGGGGTGTCGTGGGCGGTCGCCCGGAAGGCGCCGAGCACGTCGGCCACCGTACGGACGGCGCCGAGGCCCTTGCCGCGGACGTCGCCGAGCAGCACCCGGACGCCGAAGCGGGTGTCGCACACCTCGTACAGGTCCCCGCCGACCAGGACCTCGGCCTGGGCCGGGCGGTAGAGGCCGGCCACCCGCAGGCCGCCCGCCCGCTCGGGCACCGGGCGCAGCACGGTGCGCTGCAGGGTCTCGGCGACGGTACGGGCGTGCAGCAGGGTGCGGTTCTGCCGGGTCCGCTGCCAGGACAGGGCGGTGCCCATCACCCCGGAGAGCAGCGTGGCGATGTAGACCCAGACGTGGTGCTGCTCGTTGATGTGGCCCGCCCGCACGGCCAGCACCAGTTGCAGCGCCAGGGCGCCGACCGTGGTGGTGGCGGTCAGCGCCGGGCCGTAGCTGAACGCCGCCACCACGGGCAGCGCGGTCAGCAGGAAGCCGGCCGCGACCGCGTCCGGGACGATCGCCTCGGCGGCCAGGTCGAGCAGCAGCAGGAGCACCGGCAGCCAGGGCACCCAGCGCGGTGCCCGGGGTTCCACGGCCGCCGGATGCTCCGGGCGGGGTGCTACGGGCACGGTGGAGTCCTCCTGCCCGACCGGTCCGGTATGACCGGTTCGTCCCTCCATGCTCTCCTACGGAGGACCCGGCCACGAATGGCCGAACGTCCCGGTTTCCGGGGCCGACCGGGCCCGGAAGCGGGGCGTCAGGGCCGGTCGACGGACGGTGACGGAACCCGCCCCGCCCCGGCCGACGGGCGGGCGGGCGGGTCGGTGGGCGGTCAGCGGCGAGACGGTCGTCAGCGGACGATCACCGGCAGGGTCTCGAAGCCGCGCAGGACCAGGCGGTCCCGCCGGACCGGCACGCCGCCTTGGGCCAGCCGGGGGAAGCGGTCGAGCAGGGCGGGCACCGCGACCTCGGCCTCCAGCCGGGCCAGCTGGGCGCCCAGGCAGTAGTGCGGGCCGCCGCCGAAGCTCAGCGGCTGGCTGTCCCGCCGGGTCGGGTCGAACACCTCCGGGCGGTCGTACCGGGCCGGGTCGTGGTTGGCCGCGCCGAGCAGCAGAAGCGCCACGTTGCCGACCGGCACGGGCAGCCCGTCGACGGCCAGCCCCTCGGCCAGCGCCACCCGGGAGGTGAGCTGGACCGGGGAGTCGAAGCGCAGCACCTCGTCGGTGAAGCCTGCCGGGGTGATCGCGCCGCTGCGCAGCCCGGCGGCCGCCTCCGGGTGGCGGAACAGCAGGGCCAGGCCGTTGCCGAGCAGGTTGGTGGTGGTCTCGAAGCCGGCCACCAGCAGCAGCACCAGGTTGGCCAGCAGCTCTCGGGCGGGCAGCCGCTCCGGGTCGTCGGCGGCGATCCGGGCCAGGTCGGTGACCAGGTCGTCCTGCGGGCGGGCGAGGCGCTCGGCGGCCAGCTCGGTGAAGTAGCCGGCCAGTTCGTCGGCGGCCTGGTCAGCCTTGGTGAGCTCGGAGCGGTCGTCGATGAACTCCAGGGCGACGGTGAGGTCGGAGGCGAGGTCGCGGAAGCGGTAGCGGTCCCGCTCGGGGACGCCGAGCAGTTCGCAGATCACCCCGACCGGCAGCCGGAAGGCGAAGGCGTCCATGAAGTCCACCGGCGAGCCGTCGGCGCCCTGCTCGGCCATCTCGTCCAGCAGCCCGGCGACCGCCGCCTCCACCGCCGGGCGCAGCGCGGCCACCCGGCGGGCGGTGAAGACCGAGGCGATCAGCGAGCGGACCCGGGGGTGGTCGGGCGCGTTGCGCTGCAGGATCGAGCGGCCGAACAGCGCCATCGACGGGTGCTCGGCGAATTCCGGGGTCAGCTCCGCCATCATGTCGGCGGTCGCGACGGCGAAGGCGGGGGTGCGCAGCACCTTGTCGGCCGCGGTGTGGCCGACCACCAGGAAGGTGTCCGGCCCGGCGGGCACCGCCGCGCCCAGCGCATGTGCCCGCGCGTACAGCGGGTACGGGTCGGCCCGGCCCTCGCTGGTCAGCAGTTCCTCGATGATCGCCGCGCCGTCCATCCGGTGCTCCCCTCCCAGAGGCCACGTTCCTGGTGCGTGAACCACCGGAGGGTGCAGCGGAGTTCCCGTCCGGCCGAGGTACCGGGCCGGGCCGGGGGCTCGCCCGGCGTCGGCCCGGGTGCGCGTCCGGCGGGGGCGCCGGGCCGGGCGGGTTGGCGCCCGGCCGGCGGGCGGCTCGGTAGGGTTGCCGGTATGGAGATCTGGATCAACCCGCGCTGCGGCAAGTGTCGGTCGGCGCTCGGCGCGCTGGAGGCCGTCGGGGCCGAGTACACCGTGCGGCGCTACCTGGAGGACCCGCCGACCTCGGCCGAGCTGGAGCAGGTACTGGAGCGGCTGGGCCTGGAGCCGTGGGACATCACCCGCATCGACGAGCAGGTCGCCAAGGACCTGGGGATGCGGAAGTGGACCCGGGAGCCGGCGGACCGGGATCGCTGGATCGCGGCGATGGCCGAGCACCCGATCCTGATCCAGCGCCCGATCATCACCGCGGACGACGGCCACGCCGTCGTGGCCCGGACCCCCGAGGCGGTCAAGTCCGTCCTGCCGTAGCAGCGCCGCGTCCGGAGCCTCCGACGTGTCCGAGGCGTCCGAGGCGTCCGGGGCCGGTCAGTGCAGTTGGATCCGCTGCACCGGTCGGCCCGGGTGCCAGTTGAGGATCCACAGGTGGCCCTCCCCCACGGCGGTGTGCACCACCTGCTCCAGGTCCAGCCGGAAGGCGTGGAAGGCGGTCGGCGGCGGCTCGGGCAGATCGGCCGCGTAGGCGGACAGTTCGGCCTCGTCGGTGATCTCGACCGCGCGGCCGGAGACCTTGGAGTCCCCGCTGGCCATCGTCTCGTCCCCCGGGTGGGCGTGCAGCGCGAAGCGGGCGTCCCGCTGGAGGTCGCGCGCCTTGGCCGAGCCGTACATCGACCCGAGCATCAGGTCGGCGCCGACGAAGCCGACCTCCGTACCGCTCACCCGGGGCGAACCGTCCTTGCGCAGCGTCGCCAGGACGTGGTGCTTCTCGGCTTCGAACCGGGCCCGCACGAGGGGGGCCAGCTCGGGTGCCTGCTGCTCGAAATCCTGCCAGGTGACCATGGCGCCAGTCTGGCACCGGGCACCGACAACCGCCGGGCGCCAGGGGCGACCTCCGGGTGTCAGGGGCCGGTGCCAGACTGGCGGGGTGACCACCACGACCACGTACATCGCGTTCCTGCGGGCGATCAACGTCGGCGGCCGGACGGTGCGGATGGAGCGGCTGCGGGCGCTCTTCGCCGAGTTGGGGCTCGGGGGCGTGCGCTCCTACATCCAGAGCGGCAACGTCTTCTTCACCACCGACGAGCCGGACCGCGCCGCCCTCACCCGGCGCATCGAGGAGCACCTGGAGCGGTCCCTCGGCTACCCGGTGCCCGCGCTGCTGCGGACGGTCGACGAGGTGGCCGCGCTGCTGGCCGCCGAGCCGTTCAAGGGCGTCGAAGTGACGCCCGACGTCCGGCTGGTCGTGGCCTTCCTCTCCGAGCCGCTGCCCGCCGACCTCGCCGTCCCCCGTCTCTCGCCGAAGGGCGACCACGAGGTGGTCGGCGCCGACCCGGGCGCCGCGTACGTGGTGGTCCACCTGCGGGACGGCAAGTGGGTCACCGGGGAACTGTTCGGCAAGGCCTACCGAGGTGCGGTCACCTCCCGGTTCCTGCACACCACCGAGAAGATCCTGGCGGCCGCCCGGAAAGGCTGACCCCCTGACCCCCTGACCCTCGCTCTGCCCGCCCCGACACCCAGGCACCCGGCCGCCCGGAACCGCGGTGGCGCACCGGGCGTCTGGAGTGCAGTGACGTACTCACCGTGCGCCGGCACCCGGCGTGATCTGGACAGTCCGAGCCGGCCGAGCCGACAATCGGGCCATGACGTCTCCTGAGTTCCGCACCGGCGCCGTCCGGCCCTCCGGCGCGGTCCGCCCCTCGGACGCCGAACGGGACCAGGCGCTCGGGGTGCTCAAGGACGGAGCGGGCAGCGGACGGCTGTCGCACGACACCTTCCTCGGCCGGATGGAGATCGTCCTGCACGCCACCAGCCGGGGCGAGTTGGACGAGGCGATGACCGGGCTGCCGACCGGGAGCCCGGTCGAGCGCTTCCTGCTGCGGACGGTCGGCCGGGTCTCCGCGTTCGGGGACCGGCTGCGCCGGGCCTGGCGCACCGAGCGGCTGCCCGGGCTGAGCCTGCCGGAGACCGGGGCAGGGCAGTTGACGATCGGTCGGTTTCCCGGCTCGGGGCTGCGGCTGCACGACGCCTCGGTCTCCCGACGGCACGCCGAACTGCGGCGCGAGGGCGGCGGCTGGGTGCTGTACGACCTGGGCTCGACCAACGGCACGCACGTGAACGGGCGCCGGATCGCGGGCGGGGTGCGGGTCCGGCCAGGCGACCAGGTCCGGTTCGGGAACCTGGAGTTCCGGCTCGCCTCTGACTGAGCCGCACCCCCGGCCGGTCGGTACGGCCTGAGCGGGCGCCGGGGAGGCGTCGGGCGGGCAGGCATGCGGGCGTGCGGGCGTGCGGTGTCAGCCGTGGGTGACGTGCAGTTCGGCGTAGCGGTCGCCCTTGTCCGCCTTGCGCAGGGTGACCTTCGCCGTGCCGACGGCGGTCTCGGCGCCCTTGCCGACGGTCTTCCGTTCGTCGCCGACCGCCACCTCGACCGTGCTGTCGGTGATGTGGCCGACCGTCATCTTCACGGTGCGGTCGCCGCCGAAGACCTGGAGGGTCTTGAAGGCGTCGGCGCCGTCGGTGCGGACGACGACGTCGCAGCTGTCGTCGTCGAGGCAGAGCGCGACACCGCCGTCGCAGGCGGTCAGTCCGGCGCCGAGGGCCAGGACGGCGCCGGCGGCGAGGAGCGCCCGGCGGTGGACGGCGGGCCCGAAACGGCGCCGGGCAGGGGTTCGGTGGGAGTTCGGGGTGCTCGCTGTGGTCATGGCGTCGACGGTAGGCGCCCGGACGCGCCCCGCCATCGGCCGTCGGCGGTACGCACCCCCTGGCCGGCCCCGGAGCGCCCGAACAGCCGCAACCCCGAGGGTGATGGGTCCAATCCCCTAGGGGACGAGGGGAGTTGGAACTGCGGGTAGCGGATTCCGAAGAGGCTCGGCATATGCCTCGGGGGTATGCCACGCGCGTAGATCGACGGGCCGCGAAAAGGACCGGCGCTCAGTCGGCGACACCGCCCAGGTCGCTGCCCAGCGCACCGGCCGGGCCCCACAGCGGCGCCATGCAGCGCTGGTAGGTGGCCTGCCAGTGCGGCCAGTTGCGGGCCACGTCGTCGTCGCACTCGGCCAACAGCCGCTCCACCAGCGCCGGTTCCACGCCCTCCAGCAGCCAGGCCAGCGCGTCCGCCGTCCCCGGGCCGTCCGCCGAGCGCAGCAGGTCCATCAGCTCGCCCAGGCCGCCGAGCCGGGAGCCCTCCGGGACCACCCGCTCCATCCGGGGCAGCAACTGGCGCTCCTCGATCCGCAGGTGCGTCTCCAGCCGGGCCGCCAGGTCCTCCATCGCGTACGCCACCGGCCAGGCGCTACCGGTGTCCCGGCTGGCGATCCGCACCAGCGTGGTGACCCGGGTGAACGAGTGGTCGAGGTTGTGGTGGTCCGCCTCCAGCCAGTTGAGCAGCAGCCGCAGCTCGGGGGCGAAGCGGCGCACGATCGGCCAGATCCGGCTGTCCTGCTGCTCGTGGTGGCAGGTCAGCATCGCGGTCACGAAGCTCCAGTGCCGCAGCAGCGCCTCGCCGGCGTCGTCCTCGCCGGGCTGGAGCAGCCGCAGGGCGTTGGGCAGCCGGGCGAGGTCCCGGCGCAGCGCGGCGTGCACCAGCCGCAGTCCGGCGAAGCGGGCCGTCACCGGCTCCTCACCGACGGCCCGCACGGGCACGGCCGCGCCCCGGGTGTCGACCCCGGACCCCGCCTGCTCGGGCACGGAGGGGGACGGCTGAGGCAGTAGATGGATCGGCATGGGACTCTCTTCACGACGTCGTGGGGCGGGCGGGGCCAGCCGGTGGAGCGGCCCCATCCAAGGTGCTCACAGTCGATCAAAAGTGAATCAATGTCCGATTGACGCGCAGGTCACAGGCATGCGCGCGGGGGAAACGGCGCTGCGCGGGAGCCGCCCCGCGCTCGCCCGCCCGGCCTCCGGACGCTGCCGGAACGCCGTGGGCCCGGGGCACCTGGGTGCCCCGGGCCCACGGCGTGCGGGTCGTCGTGCGGGTCGCTGTACAGACGGCCGTACGGGTCGTCGCGCCGCTGGGATCAGTCGGCCTCCGGGCCCGCCAGGTTCTTGGTGAGCCACTGCAGCGTGTCCGGGATCATCTTCTTGAAGTCCGAGGTCAGGTGCTTGCCGCCGGGCTGCTCGTAGTACTCCAGCGACACCGGCGGGGCGGCCTTGGCGACCCAGCCCTTGACCAGCTTGGTCTCGTACGGGTTGGCGCCGCCCGCGGTGACCAGCATCTTCACGTCGGCCTTGCCCTGGGCGACCAGCACGTCGGGGTTGTTGGCCTGCCGCTCGGCGTCGTGGCCCTTCCACAGCCCCGAGTCGGGAACGTAGTAGCCGTCGATCGGGACGGCGGCCTTGTAGACGTCCGGGTGCTGGAGGGCGAGCTTGGCGCTGCAGAAGCCGCCGGTGGAGGCGCCCATCACGCCCCAGCCGTCGCGGCCCTTCACGGTGCGGAAGTTGGCGCGGACGAAGTCCGGGAGGTCCTGGGACATCCAGGTGCCCATCTTGGGCTGGCCCGGGATGTCGGAGCAGTCCAGCGCGTTGTGCTCGTCGCTGTTGAAGTTCTGCACCGGCATGATCATGATGAACGGGTGGGACTTGCCCGCCTTGACCAGCTGCTCGTTCTCCTCCTGGATCGGCAGCTGGTTGTCGGTCCAGGTGTTGTAGCCGTTGCTCTGGCCGCCCGCGAAGAGGGTGAGCACCGGGAAGCCGGTCTTGGCGAACTTGGGGTCGTTGTACTCGGGCGGCAGCCAGACCCAGACCTTGCCGGAGACGCCGGACTTCGCGCCGGTCACCGTGGTCATCATGATCGGACCGGCGGACGTGTCCCGGGCCTTGCTCAGGTTTGCGGCCGGACCGGTGGGCATCAGCACCTTCCCGGTGGCGGCCGCGGGCTCCGCGGTGGTGGGCGCGGGCGTACCGCCGCCACCCGCGCTGGGCGAGCCGCCCGTGGCAGCGGTACCGGTCGCACCCGGGGTGCCGGCCGCCTTGCCGCCGTCCCCCTTCCCGCCGCCGGAACTCCCGCAGGCCGCGAGCGAGGCGGCCAGGGCGAGCACGGCGGCGCCGGTCAGGACGGCGCGGGAACGGGACGACTGCCTAAGCACGGTGAGGACTCTCCGACCGATGACACGCCCGGTCCGTCTGACCGGGCTGTGGCCCCCCGGTGGGGCCGGACAGACCGGGGGCGCGGCGCTGGTGCGGTCCCCGGGGTGGCGGCGCGTCCTCCCTCGCGGTGGCGCGCCTTCCTGCGATCTTATGACGTGGACCGGGGTGGCCCGGTTGCGCGGTGGCCACCGGAAATCCAATGTTTGTTCGCGATCAGGTAAAGGCCTTCACCACTCCCCCCGAACGACGGGGGCCGGACGGCGGGGAGCACGGTCCGCGGCCTGTCCGGGGGCGCGAATTTTGGGGCCTTCGACCAGTGACGGCGGCCCCCGTATCCGCAACGATCGGCTCACGCCCCAACCGACCCGCGCCCAGCCGAAGCCGAAGCCGAACCGACCCGAGCAGACCCAGGAGAACGCCATGCCCCAGCAGATCGCCGTCGTCACCGGAGCCGGGAGCGGAGTGGGCCGGGCCGTGGCGGTCGAACTGGCCGCGGCCGGCTGGCGGCTGGTGCTGGCCGGCCGGCGGGCCGAGCTGCTGCGGGAGACCGCCCGCCTGAGCGGCACGCCGACCGCGGTGGTGCCGACCGACGTCACCGACCCGGCGGCGGTGGACGCGCTGTTCGCCGCAGCCGTCGAGCGCTTCGGCCGGGTGGACCTGCTGTTCAACAACGCCGGCACCTTCGGCGCGGCCGTGCCGGTGGAGGATCTGGAGGTCGAGGCCTGGCGGGCGGTGGTCGACCTCAACCTGACCGGGGCGTTCCTCTGCGCCCGGGCCGCGTTCCGGCAGATGAAGGCGCAGGACCCGCAGGGCGGCCGGATCGTCAACAACGGCTCGATCTCGGCGCACGTCCCGCGCCCGCACTCGATCGCCTACACCGCGACCAAGCACGCCGTCACCGGGCTGACCAAGTCGCTGTCGCTGGACGGCCGCCCGTACCGGATCGCCTGCGGGCAGATCGACATCGGCAACGCGGCGACCGACATGACCGCCGCGATGAGCACCGGGGTGCGGCAGGCGGACGGGCGGCTCGCGGTCGAGCCGACCATGGACGTGGCCGACGTGGCCCGCACCGTCCGGCACATGGCCGAACTGCCGCTGGAGGCCAACGTGCAGTTCGCCACCGTGATGGCGACCGCCATGCCGTACGTCGGACGGGGTTAGAGCCTGCCGTCGGCCTCCCGCCGTCAGCCCGCCACGGACTCGCGCAGCCGCTTCTTGTCCGGCTTGCCGACAGACGTCAGCGGGATCGCGGCCACGACGTGCAGGGCCTCCGGCGCGTAGATCCGCCCCTTGTGGGCCGTGACGAACGCGCGGACCTCCTCCAGGTCCGGCCGCTGCCCCGACGCGGCGACGACGGCGACGTGGACGTGCTCCGCCTCCTGCGCGTCGCGCACCCCGAAGACCGCGCACTGCGCGATCGCCGGGTGGGTGAGCAGCAGGTCCTCGACCTCGGACGGGTAGACGTGCCCGCCGACCACGATGATCTTGTCCTTGAGCCGGTCGGCCAGGTAGAGGTAGCCGTCCGCGTCGAAGTAGCCGATGTCGCCGGTGTTCAGCCAGCCGTCGCGCAGCACCTCGGCGGTCAGGTCGGGCCGCTTCCAGTACCCGGCCATGACGGTGTCCGAGCGGACGTGGATCTCGCCCTGCTCCCCCGTCGGCAGCTCGGTGCCGTCGGCGGATCGGATCGCCACCTCGATGCCCGGGAGGGGTCGGCCGACCGCGATCTGGCCGCCGTGCCCGACCCGGTCGTGCTCGTGCGGGGCGAGCATGCAGATGTTCTGCGCCTCCGACTGCCCGTAGCCGCTCCACAGGACCGGCCCGAACACCTTGAGCGCCTCGCGCACCCGGGTGGGCGAGGCCGCGCAGCCGCCGTACGAGACCCGGCGCAGGCTGGACAGGTCGGTGCGGCCGATCGCCGGGTGGTCGAGCAGCTGGTAGAGCAGCGGCGGCAGCACCCACAGGTCGGTGATGCGCTCGCGCTCGATCGTGGCCAGGACCTCGCCGGGGTCGAAGGACCGCTGGAGGACCACCGTGCCGCCGTGGTGGAGCGTCAGGTCGGAGAAGAGCCCGGCGAGGTGGGCGAGCGAGGTGGCGGCGAGGAAGCGGGGTGTGTCGCTCTCCATGCGGCCGGGGGTGTCGAAGACCTTCCGGTAGGCGCCGTGCAGGCTGCGGATGCCCTTCGGGATTCCGGTGGTCCCGCCGGTGTGCCGGATGCCCCAGTCGTCGTCCGGGCCGACCCGGACGGCCGGCGGCTCGGCGGGCCGGTGGGCCGCGGCGGCGATCACGTCCTCGCCGATGGCCGCCGGGCCGGGGCCGAGACGGAGGACGGTCGGCACGTCGATCAGGGGCAGCAACTCGGCGGCCACCGGGTACCGTTCGGCGTCGACGAGCAGGACGGCGGTGTCAACGCTCGTCGCGATCTCGGCCAGGGTCGAGGCGCTCATGCCGTCGTAGAGGTTCACCACCCGCGCACCCGCGAGGCCTGCCGCGTAACGGCCGCTCAGCGCCTCGGCGGTGTTGCCCGCGAGCAGGGTCACGGTGTCGCCGCGCACCACGCCCCGGGCGATGAGCTCGTGGGCGAGGCGGTAGGTGGCGGCGGCGAAGTCACCCGCGGTGAGTTCGATGCCGTCGGCGGTGGTGATGGCCCGCCGGTCGGGGTCGGCGGCGAGGGACTGAAGAATCAGGGCGGGAGCGCTGACGAACTCCGGTTCGTTCACGGCCACTTCTTCCTTGCAGTTTGCAACCATGTCCCCACCCTAACCCAACCCCACGTCCAGGGGCGGGAGTTAGTTCCCGTGGTGATCACTCGTCGTGCGAGTAGCGGTAGCGGAGAGGACGAGGGGGGTGGTTCTCATCCCGCGATCGTGTCAGCGCCGCCTCGCCGGCCGAGGTTTGAACCTGCACGGCCACCCGCACGAGGGACCCCCGTCAGGCCAGGCTGACGGGGGTCCAGGGGCGGCCCGAGGGTGGCCGGACAGGGCCTACGGCCGCCAGGTGTCGTTCAGGGTGACCAGGCCCGAGGCCGGCGCGGTCGCCGTCCGGTTGGCCCCGGACTCCCAGGTCACCGCGCCGCTCGCGTCCTTGCGGACGTACTTGTACTGGAAGGCCGTGCCGGCCGGCAGCGCGAGCGACAGCGACCAGACCGGGTAGCCGGCCGAGGAGAGCGGCAGCGCCTTGGCCGGGTCCCAGCCGCCGAGCGCGGCGACGTCGCCGACCACGTAGACGTTCTGGCCGTTGACGGTGGTCGCGTTGACGTTGAACGAGGCGCCGGAGGTGCTGGCCGCCCCGCCCGGGACGTACAGCGCGATCGCGTCGCCCGCGCCGACCGTCGCGGTGAACTGCCCGTTGGCGCCCACCTGGTAGGTCGGGCCGGTGCAGCCGCCGCCCGGCTGCGGGTCGCCGTGCTGGATGTCGCAGTAGGTGCCGGCCGCGAGCCCGGTCTGGAAGGTCCGGGTGATCGGGCCGCTCTCGTGGTTGAGCGCGACGTAGCCCTTGTTGCCGCGGCCGAAGGCGATCGCGTTGTTGCCGTTGGACCACCAGTTGGTCACGCCGGTGCCCGCGACGGCGTTGCGGAAGCCGACCATGTTGGCAATCTGCCGCCAGGCGTGGGTGCAGTTCCAGCCGTCCTGGTAGCAGGCGTTGACGGTGCCGCCGTTGGGCGGGCCGTCGTCGTTGTTGGTGAAGGCGTAGCCGGAGTAGACGTTGGGCGCGCCGTACGGCGAGGCGAGCAGGAAGACGTTGGCCAGCGTGTAGGTGTTGCCGTAGGTGTAGTTGAGGGTGGAGCCGTTGCGCTCGGTGTCCCAGTTGTCGATGAAGGAGCGCGCCTGCCCGCTCGGCAGGTACCCCCAGGAGGCGCCCCAGCCGGACAGGTTGGCGAGCTTGTCGCTGGTGAACATCCGCTTGAGGTCGGTGCCGACGCGGAACTCGTCGACGTCGCCGGTGCCGGTGTACTCGGTGGGCTGGACCGGTTCGCCGGCGCCGTAGATGACCTCCTGCACCCAGTAGGCCTTGGGGTTGGCCGTCTTCGCCTTGATCGCGGCGAGGTCGCCGGCGGCGATGTGCTTGGCGGCGTCGATCCGGTAGCCGTCGACGCCGAGCGAGCCCAGGTCGTCCAGGTAGCGGGCGATGGTCTGCTGGACGTACGCGCTGCCGGTGTCGAGGTCCGCGAGGTTGACCAGCTCGCAGTTCTGCACGTTGGAGCGGTCCTGGTAGTTGGTGATCGGCTGGCGGCAGGAGTGGAAGTCCTGGTCCTGGTAGGTGCCGGGGTAGGTGTACTTGGTGTACGCGGTGCCGCCGGTGCCGGTGCCGGAGCCGGCCGTCATGTGGTTGACGACGGCGTCGGCGATGACCTTGACCCCGGCGGCGTGGCAGGTGTCGACCATGTTCTTGAAGGACGTCCGGTCGCCGAGCCGCCCGGCGATCCGGTAGCTGACGGGCTGGTAGGAGGTCCACCACTGCGGACCCTGGATGTGCTCCTGGGGCGGCGAGACCTCGACGAAGCCGTAGCCCTTCGGGCCGAGCGTCGAGGTGCAGGCCTGGGCGACGGAGTCGAAGCGCCACTCGAAGAGGGTGGCGGTGACGTCCTTGCCGTTGTTGGCGGGTGGGGCGGCCTGGGCGGCGGGGGCGCCGAGGGAGGTGGCGAGCGAGAGCGCCAGGGCCGCCGAGGCGGCGAGGGCGCCGGCCGCGCGGGCGGTCCGGCGGGTGGGGGCGGTGGTGACCACGTCGTCTCCTGGGGGTGGCTGGGGTGGGGGCAGCCGGGGATGAGCTGTGCAGGAAGAGCTATGCAGGAAGTTTCTGTAACTTGCCGGAAACTTGCAGCGCTGAACCTAGGGCCGCCGGGAGAGAGCGTCAAGGGCCTGGGAGGAACGTTTCTGCACCACCTGGGCCCGGACGCACGACAAGGGCCCGGCAGCCGTAGCCGCCGGGCCCCTCACCTGTCCTGGTTCACCGGGCCCGCGGGGGCCCGGTCCGGACTCAGCCGGTCTGGATGGAGGTGTCGTCGATCACGAAGCTCGTCTGCAGCGAGGCGTCCTCGGTGCCGGTGAACTTCAGGGTGACCGTCTGGCCCGCGTAGGACGAGAGGTCGAAGGTCCGCTGCTGGTAGCCCGCCGCGGCGTCCACGTTGGAGTACGTCTTCAGCGTGGTCCCGTTCACCGACACGGCCAGCTTGTCGTACGCGGTGCTGCCCGACTCAGCGGTGTCGATGTGCAGCCAGAAGCTCAGCGTCGCCTTGCAGCCCGCCGGGATCGTCACCGTCTGCGCCAGCGTGTCGGTGTGCGAGGAACCGTAGCCGTTCAGCCACGCCTTCCACGAACCACCGTGCGCCGCCTGCGAGGAGCTGTTGTCCACCACACCGGAGCTGGTCGTCCACGGCGCCGCCGAACCCGTCTCGAAGCCCGCGTTGCCCAGCAGCTGCGCCGGCGTGCAGGTACCGCCACCGCCACCGGTCACCGTCCACGTGAAGCTGGCGGTACCGGACTTGCCCGCCGAGTCCTTCACCGTCACCGTCACGTTCGACGAGCCCGCCGTGGTGGCGGTACCGGTGATCGCGCCGGTCGAGGCGTTGATCGCCAGCCCGGCCGGCAGGCCCGTGGCGCTGTACGACAGCGGCGCGGTACCACCGGAAGCGTTGATCTGGAGGTTCACCGCACCGCCGACCGCGGTGGACTGGTTGCCCGGGCTGGTGACGGTGATGCCGCCCGGGTTGGGCAGCGAGCCGACGCTGACGGCGGCCCAGGCGGTGGCGACCGCGTTGTACTCGGCGCTGTTCGCGCCGTACAGGTCGGTGGCCGCGTTCAGGGTCGCGGTGCGGGCGGCGGCGTAGTTGGTGGTGGAGGTCATGTACGCGGTCAGCGCCTTGTACCAGACCTGCAGCGCCTTGTCGCGGCCGATGCCGGTGACGGTGATGTTGTTGACCGTCGGGCTGTTGTAGTTGAAGCCGTTGATGGTCTTCGCGCCGCTGCCCTCGGACAGCAGGTAGAAGAAGTGGTTGGCGACACCGGACGAGTAGTGCACGTCCAGGTTGCCGACGCCCGAGTACCAGGAGTCGGCCGAGGTGCCGTCCTTGGAGGGCTTGTCCATGTAGCGCAGCGGCGTGCCGTTGCCGTTGATGTCGATCAGCTCGCCGATGAGGTAGTTCGGCGGGTTGGCGGGCAGGTTGGCGTAGAACTCGACGCCGGTGCCCATGATGTCGGAGGTCGCCTCGTTGAGGCCGCCGGACTCGCCCGAGTAGTTCAGGTTGGCGGTGGCGGAGGTGACGCCGTGGCTCATCTCGTGGCCGGAGACGTCGAGTTCGGTCAGCGGGTGGGTGTCGCCCGAGCCGTCGCCGTACGTCATGCAGAAGCAGCTGTCGTCCCAGAACGCGTTGACGTAGCCGGTGTCGTAGTGGACCCGGCTCATCGCGCCGACGCCGTCGTTCTTGATGCCCGTGCGGCCGAAGGAGTTCTTGTAGAAGTCCCAGGTGACGGCGGCACCGTACTGGGCGTCGACGGCGGCGGACTCGCGGTTGCTGGCCTGGCCGTTGCCCCAGGTGTCGCTCGACTTGCTGAACAGCGTGCCGTTGCCGGAGGTGCCGTTCTTCATGTCGGTGGTGTACTGGCCGCCGCGGGTGGCGTCCTTCAGCGAGTACGTCGAGCCGCTCTGGGTGGTGGTCAGCGGCACGTTGCCGACGAACACGCCGTTGCCGGTGCCGCGCTTGATGCCGTCGGCCTTGCTGAGCACGTCACCGGTCTTGGCGTCGGTGACCACGTGCAGCTTGCTCGGGGTGCCGTCGGACTCGCGGCCGGAGACGACGGTCTCCCAGGCGAGCTTCGGGGTGCCGTCGGCGGCCCAGACGACCAGGCGCGGCGCGGTGTCGACGGCGGCGCCCTGCTCGGCGGCGAGCGCGGCGGCCTGGGCCTTCGGCGCGGCCTGGGCCGGCGTGGTGTCGACGCCGCCGAGGTTGGCCTCGCTGGCCTTGGTCACGCTCTTGGTGGCGCCCGCGGCGTCCTGGTGGACGATCAGGTCGCCGCCGAGCACCGGGAGTCCGGCGTAGGTGCGCTCGTAGCGCAGGTGGCGGCCGCCGTTGACGTCCTGGACGACGTCCTTGGTGACCAGCTTCTCCTGGCTGCTCAGGCCCAGGGCCTGGGCGAAGGACGCGGACTGCTGGTTCGCGGAGGCGATCAGCGCGGCCCGGGTCGACTGCTGGGCGGCGACGGCGGACGGGGCGTCGGGCGTCGCGGCCTGCGCGATGACCGGTATGCCGGTCACCAGCAGCGCGGTGGTTGCGGCCATGACAACCGCGGCCTTCCGGGCGTGAGCGTAACGGGACATGCGGACTCCTTTTCCGACCGGCGCGGGTTCGCACCGGTGGAGAGAAACCTGGGCCGCGGGGTTGCGGCGCAGTGGGGGCCCCCGCCCGGGGTGTGCGACGGGGGTGCGGTTGCGGTGCTCACAAGTCGTGGCAGGTTTGGGACGCGCTGCACCTGATCTGGTCGGCTGCACCGGGGGGTGGGGCCCCCTCGTCTGCAGCCGCAGGAATCGTGGCAGCAAACGAGTCGTCAATGACAGATGCATGCCACGGAATGGCCGATTCATTACCGAAACCGTATGCATGACTGTTCATCAGTTGTGTTACCCCTTTGAGAACTCATGAACACGGTTTTCATGATCCGGGGAATGTTCGATCACTTCCGGAAGTCACTGACCAGCGCTCAGGGCCCCCGCCCGCGCCACCCGGCGGCCGACGGCACCGGGCGGGGGCGGCACATCACGCTTCCGGCCGTGCCATCGGTGCTTTCCGGCCACCGGGCGGCCAAAACGAAACGGGTCCCGCGCCGCCACAACGGCGGTGCGGGACCCGGGGGTTCCGGAGTTCGTCGATCAGCCCTGGACGAACACCGCCACGGTGCGGCCCGGCACGGTGAAGGTGCCGGTCGCGGCGTCGAAGCCGGACTGCTTCACCACCGCGTCCGCGCCGCCCGCCTGGACCGGGTGCAGGGCCTGGCCCGTCCCCTTCAGGGCCGCCACGGTCTGCGCCTGCGCGGTGGGCGTGGCGTTGAACACCACGGTGACGCCCTTCTCGGCGCCCTTCAGCCCGGTGCCGTCCAGGTGCAGGGTGATCACCCCGGGCGTCTCACCGGGCGTGCCGGAGAGCGGGTAGGACAGCCGCTGCTGGACGGCGGCCAGGGTGGGCAGCGAGAACAGCGGCGAGGACTGCTTGATCCGCAGGAACTCCTGGTACTGCGCGGAGGTCGCACGGATCTCGGCCGCCCCCACGGTCAGCCGCGGGTTCGCCAGCAGGGACTGCGCGGTCGGCCACATCTCCTTGTTGTCGGCCGCCGGCGGCAGGCCCCGGCCCCAGCCGTTGCCCTGCGTCGCGTCCCAGTGGATGGCGTTGAACCAGTCGCCCGAGTCGTAGGAGTTGGCGTCCAGCGACTTGGAGCGCAGCAGGTCGCTGCCGGCCTGGGCGAAGCCCGCGCCCTGGGTGAGCGCGGTGAGCGAGAGCCCGAGCGCCTGCATCCGGGCCCGGTCGGCGGGCGCGGTGCCGGTCGGCAGCTTGTACGCGAGCGCGTCGAACAGGTCGGTGTTGTCGTGGGCGTCCACGTACTCCACCGCCTCGCCCGGCTTGGCCGCGTACCCGGTCGGGGCGCCGTTGTAGTCGACCTGCGCGCCGGTGACGGCCCGGCCCGAGCTGTCGGTGAAGGAGTAGCCGGCCAGGTTGCCGGCCAGTCCGACCTTCAGTTGGTCCATCTGGTGCAGCAGCCGGTCCTTCTGCTCCTGCGGGGTGCCGTTGGCGGGCGAGCCGTTGGGGTCGGTGTACAGGCCCGAGGCGAAGCCCTGCTGCGGGGCGGAGTTCAGCATGAAGTTGCCGCCGCGGGCGGCGTCGCGGAGCCGGTCGTCGAAGGTGGCGATGCCGGTGCCGGCCAGGTTGAGCTGGGTGGCCTGTTCGAACCGGGCGTTGTTCGCGACGACGCCGAAGTTCCAGCCCTCGCCGTAGAGGAAGACGTTCTTCCCGTCGATGCCGTCCGAGGCGGGCGTCATCTTCCGCAGCGCGGCCTGCACGTCCAGCATGGTGGACTTCGGGTCCAGGCCCATCAGGTCGAAGCGGAAGCCGTCGACCTTGTACTCGCGGGCCCAGGTGGTCACCGAGTCGACCACGAGCCGGTTCATCATGGCGTGCTCGGGCGCGGTGTCGGCGCAGCAGCTGTCCGCGGTGACCTTGCCGTTGTCGTCCAACCGCTGGTAGTAGCCGGGGACGACCTTGTCCAGCACCGAGTGCTCGGCCTGGCCGCTGGCGGCGGTGTGGTTGTAGACCACGTCGAGCACCACCCGCAGCCCGGCCTCGTGCATCGCCTGCACCATCCGCCGGAATTCGACGGTGCGCGCCGTACCGTTCGTCTCGGTGGCGTACGACCCCTCCGGCACGGTGTAGTGCAACGGGTCGTAGCCCCAGTTGTACGCGTCGTCGGCGGCGACGGCCGCCACGCATTCCTGCTGCTTCGGACCGTCCGGGGGCAGGGACTTGAGGTCGCAGGCCGGCAGCTTCTGGTCGGCCCGGTTCTCCCGGATGGTGGCGATGTCGAAGGTCGGCAGCAGGTGGACGGTGGTCACCCCGGCCTGGGCGAGCTCCCGCAGGTGCCGCATGCCGGCCGACTGCGACTCGGTGAACGCCAGGTAGGTGCCGCGCTCGGCGGCCGGGACGGTGGTGTCCTCCACCGAGAAGTCCCGGACGTGCAGTTCCTGGATCTGCTGCTGCGCCGGCGGGACGGGCTCGGGGACGTTCTGCTCCTCCCAGCCCGCGGGCTTGAGCTCCTTGGCGGCGAGGTCGGCGACCAGGCTGCGCCTGGAATCGGTGGACAGCGCGACCGAGTACGGGTCGGTGACGGTGTTGACCACCACCTGCTGGACGGAGGGCGCCCAGACCTTCACCTGGTACAGGTAGTACTTGCCGTCCAACTCGCCCTTGTCGCGGACGACTTCCCAGACGCCGGTCTCGTCGTCCAGCTTCAGCGGCAGCGTCTTCGGGGTGCCGCCGGTCGCACTGTCGAAGACCTGGACGGACACCTCCTGCGCGGTCGGCGCCCACACCGACAGCGCCACCTTGCCGTTGTAGTAGGCCGGGCCGAAGTCCACCCGGCCGGTGCGGCGCGCGTAGAGGTCGTCCAGCACGCCGGGGGTCTGCACGCCGGTGGCGGCCAGCACGGCGCCACTGGGCAGGTGTTCGGTGAACAGCAGCTGGCTGCGCAGCGCGGCCGGGACGCGGGCGGTGTCCCGGGCGTCCACGGTGAAGGCCCGGTAGCCCGCCAGGTGCGGGAACGCGGCCTTCTGCGCGGCGGTCAGGCCGCCCTGGGCGGCGTTGAGCCGGATCCACCGGCCGGGCTTGGTCAGCACACCCTTGTCGGCGCGGATGCCGCCCTCGGGGTCGTACACCAGCTGGGCGCTGGTGCCGCCGGCCAGGGCCGCGTCGCCCGCGCCGTAGGCCGCCGGGACGACGACGGTCCTGGCGTCGATCCACTGGGCCTTGGCGCTGCCGAGGTCCACCTGCGCGGAGGCGGCGGCGTTCTGCGGCAGCAGGTGGCCCTCGCGGCCGCCGAGCAGCCACACCTCGCGGCCGTCGACGGCGAGGTCCAGGGACTGGTCGGTGGGCAGGTCCTTGTCGTTGCCCTTGTGCAGGATGTAGCTGAGGCTGGTCGCGCCGGGGGCCAGCGGCACCTCGAAGACGGCGCCGAAGGCGTCGCGGCGCACCGGCATCAGCGGCTTGCCCCAGTCGGTGGGGGTGGCGGCGCCGGTCCAGTCGTGCAGGCCCCAGCCGTCGTAGTCGCCGTCGGCCCGGTTGTAGTGGAGGACGGCGGTGTTGGCGGGCGGAGTGTGCACCGGGCCCGGGTCGGCGGTGCGCACGACCGGGTCGCCCTGCCGGAGCCAGACCTCGCCGGTGGCGCCGACGTCGACGTGGCGGTCGGCGTCGACGTCCTTGACGCCGTTCTTCTCGACGACGAACCCGACGTCCGAGGCGCCGGGCTTGAGCTTCACGTAGGCGAAGGCGCCGTACGCGTCCCGGCCGGTGAAGGCGTGCCCGGCGGGCCACGGGGTGGCCTCGCCGTCGGCGAGGTCGCCCCAGGCGTAGAGGTTCCAGCCGTCGTAGTCGCCGTCCGGCCGGTTGTAGTGCACGACGGCGTACGGGCGGGCGGCGGCGGTGGGCACCGGCTTGGGCGCGGGGGCGCCGGTGGTGAAGCTCGCGGTGGCGGAGCGCAGTCGGCCGCTGGAGTCCTGGACGACGGCCTTGTAGCGGACGACCGTGCCGGGGGCGGTGGCGCCCAGGTCCTGGGTGACCAGGTTCTTCCCGGTGTCGGCGGTGCCCAGGGTCTGCCAGGGCCCGGTGCCGATCTGGGCGGCGAAGGTGACGCGGTTGAAGCCGCCGCCGGTCGTGGCGCCGACGGTGACGGTGCCGCTCGAACCGTCGGCCGGCGGCTGCACGGAGAGCTGCGGCGCCGCCGTGGTGGGGGCGAGCCCGGCGCCGGCCTTGAACACCACCGAGGAGAGCCCCGGCACGGTCACGGTGACCTTGCGGTCGGCGCCGGAGGTCACCTTCCCGCCCGTTGCCGGGTAGATCCGGTCGAAGCCCATCCCGGCGGAGAAGGTGTCCAGGGTGACGGTCTTCGCCTCGGCGGCGTTGTTGACCGCCACCAGGTACTCGGTCCGCTGCCCGGCGTCGATCCGGGAGAAGGCGTACACGCCCGCGCCGTCGGCGGCGTAGCGCTCGATCTGGGCGCCGTCGGCGAGCGCCGGGTTGTCGCGGCGCAGCTTGGCCAGCGCGGCGACGTCCTGGTAGAGCGCGCCGCCCTGCCCGTACCGGTCGGCCGGGCCGGAGGGGCCGCCGAGCACCCGGTCGCCGTTGTAGGAGGGCGTCTTGGAGGCGAACATGTCCTGTCGGGCGTCCTGGTCGCCGCCCGCGCCGGTGAAGCCCTGTTCGTCGCCGTAGTAGACGACGGGCTGGCCGCGGGTGAGGAACTGGAGCTCGGTGCCGAGCCGGTCCTTCTTCAGCAGGGTGGCCTCGTCGGCGCCCGGGTTGTCGGCGAGCAGGAAGGAGCCGAACCGGCCCATGTCGTGGTTGCCGAGGAAGGTCGGCAGCTCGTACGCGTCGGTGTCGGCGGTGGTGTAGCGGTAGTCCTGGCCGTAGACGTCGGCGAGGTTCTTCGCCGAGCCGCCCTGGGAGACGTAGCCGCGGGCGGCGCCCTGGAACGGGAAGTCCAGGGTGGCCTGGAGCTTGCCCTTGGTGACGTACGGCGAGGTGATCGCCGGGTCGCCGGAGTAGACCTCGCCGAACATGAAGAACTTCTTGTTGCCCTGCTTGGCGGCGAAGTCCTTGAGCGCGGGCGCCCACTGCTGCCAGAACGCCATGTTGACGTGCTTGACGGTGTCGATCCGGAAGCCGTCCACGCCGGCGTCCTTGACCCACTGCTGGTAGACCTTCTCGAAGCCCTTCACCACCCGGGGGTTCTGGGTGTCGAGGTCGTCCAGACCGCTGAAGTCGCCCTCGGTGGCGGACTCGCCGACGAAGGTCGAGTCACCGCGGTTGTGGTAGAGCGCGGGGTCGTTGAGCCAGGACGGGGTCTTGGCCGTGGCGTCGGCGGGCTTGCGGAAGACCGGGGTGTAGGGGAAGGAATCCTTGGTGAGCCGCGGCCAGGGCGCGCCCGCGTCGGCGATCGCGGTCTCGTCGACGGGGTTGCCGTCGGCGTCGAGGGTCGGGTAGGCGCCGACGGAGCGGTAGCCGTGCTGCTGCTCGGCGTCGTCGATGACGTCGGCGGTGTGGTTGGTGATGACGTCGAAGAAGACCTTGATGCCGCGGGCGTGGGCCTTGGCTATCAGGTCCTTGAGCTGGTCGTTGGTACCGAAGTGCGGGTCGACCTGGGTGAAGTCGGTGATCCAGTAGCCGTGGTAGCCGGCCGAGGCCTGGTCGCCGCTGCCCTGGACCGGCTTGTTCTTGAAGATCGGGGCCATCCAGATCGCGGTGGTGCCGAGGTTCTGGATGTAGTCGAGCCGCTGGATCAGGCCGGCCAGGTCGCCGCCGTGGTAGAAGCCCTTGTCGGCCGGGTCGAAGCCGTGGTCCAGCCGGCCACCGGTGATGCCCCCCGTGTCGTTGGCGGGGTCGCCGTTGGCGAAGCGGTCGGGCAGGACGAAGTAGAACTGCTCGCGGCTGAGGTCGTGCCGCCCGGCGGTGGCCGCCAGGGCGGCGTCCGAGGGCGGGGGCGGCGGGGCGGCGGCGAGGGCCGCGGGGGCGCTGCCGAGGGTGGCGGCGGTCAGCGCGGCGGCCAGCAGGACGGCCGTGCGGCCGGGTCTGCGTCGGGGGGTGCTCCGCCGGGGGCGGAGCCGGACATCGGCCACTGAGGGTCTCCCTTAGGGGAAGGGGTGAGCGAGTTCCCTGGAAGCTAGCGGCCTGCAATATGTTTCAGCAAGATGCAGAAACGGTTTCTTTCCGGGAAACTCCAGGCCAGGACCGTTGCCGCCACCCCGATTACGCCCTTGGAGCGGTCGGCGTAACAATGGGACGCATGCCTGTCCCACCGGTAAGCACCAGACCCGACCTCACCCCCTACCCCGGTGGGAGCCTCCCCCTAGCCCTCAAGGGGGACAGCCGGTGAAGAATCCACTGCCAGGGGATGATCGGACGGCGACGGGACGTCTGGCAGACTTCTCGTCCATGGGGGAACCGACCAAGATCCAACACGGCCGCGCACAGCGGGCCGAAGCGGCGCTCGGTGACGGTTCCGGAGCACGGCCGGCCTCCTCGGGACGCCTGCCCGACGGAGCCGCCCGCGCCACCCAGTCCCGTATCGCCGCACTGCGCGGCCGCATCCGCGACCAACGGCGCTCACCGGCCCGGCCGAAGATCTGGTTCGAACTGGCCCTGATCGGGATCAGCTACTGGATCTACTCGATCATCCGCAACGCCGTCCCGGAGCAGGCCTCGATAGCCCAGAAGCACACGCGCTGGATCTGGGACCTGGAGCAGTCGCTGGGCATCGCCGTCGAGCGTTCGATCAACCACGCCGTCGACAGCGTCGGGTGGCTCATCACCGGGATGAACTACTACTACGCGACCCTGCACTTCATCGTGACCATCGGCGTGCTGGTCTGGCTCTACCGCCGCCACCCCGGCCGCTACGTCGCCGCCCGCACCGTGCTGTTCGCCACCACCGCGATCGCCCTGATCGGCTTCTACTTCTTCCCGCTGGCCCCGCCCCGGCTGATGACCGACGGCGGCTTCATCGACACCGTGAAGGTCCACGGCACCTGGGGCTCGATGGCCTCCGGGCCCGCCGCGCACGTGTCCAACCAGTACGCGGCGATGCCCTCGATGCACATCGGCTGGTCGATGTGGTGCGGGCTGGCCATCTTCTACCTGGCCCGCCGGACGTGGGTCCGGGTGCTCGGCCTGCTCTACCCGCTGGCCACCCTGACGGTGATCGTCTCGACCGCCAACCACTTCTGGATGGACGCCGTCGGCGGTGAGCTCTGCCTCGCCCTGGGCTTCCTCACCGCCCGCTGGATGTACCGCTCCTGGGTCTACAAACTGCCCCAGGTGCCCGCCCGGGAGACGGCGGAGGAGCCGATCACCGTCCCCGAGCAGTGGAGCGAACCCGCGGTGAGCAGCGCCCGCCGGTAGAGCTGCCGGACCTGGACGAACCGAAGGGGCCCCACCCGGGGCCCCTTTCGCGTGCCCGGGCCTCAGCCGCGGGCCTCGACGCCGGCCTCAGCCCCCGGGCCTCAGCCGCCGGCCTCAGCCGCCGGTCTCAGCCGCCGTAGAACAGCCGCTCCACCACCGCCCGGGCCCGCCGGGTGGTCCGCCGGTAGTCGTCCACCAGCTCGCCGCTGTGCCCGGCGCCGTACCCGAGGTAGCGGGCCACCCCTGCCAGCTCCCGGGCCTCCCCGGGGAAGCTGTCGCCGGGCCGGCCGCGCACCAGCATCACCGCCGAGCGCACCCGGGAGGCCAGCACCCAGGCCGCGTCCAGCACCTGCGCGTCCGACCGCCCGACCAGCCCGGCCCCGGCGGCGGCCGCCAGCGCGGCCCTGGTCCGGGTGGTGCGCAGGGCCGGCAGCTCGTGCCCGTGCTGGAGCTGGAACAGTTGCACCGTCCACTCCACGTCGGCCAGCCCGCCGCGGCCGATCTTGGTGTGCGTGGTCGGGTCGGCGCCGCGCGGCAGCCGCTCGGCCTCGATCCGCGCCTTGATCCGGCGGATCTCCACCAGGTCCCGCTCCGGCACCCCGACGCCCGGGTAGCGCAGCGGGTCGATCAGCTGCCGGAACCGCGCGCCCAGCTCCTCGTCCCCGGCCACCGGCTCGGCGCGCAGCAGCGCCTGGCTCTCCCAGGCGTGCGACCAGCGCCGGTAGTACGCCGCGTACGAGGCGAGGGTGCGCACCAGCGGGCCGCTGCGCCCCTCCGGCCGCAGGTCGGCGTCGACCAGCAGCGGCGGCTCGGTGGACGGCGCGCCGAGCAGGGTCCGCAGCTCGTTGCAGACCGCCTGGGCGGCCCGGGCGGCGTCCTGCTCCAGCGAGCCGAGCAGCGGCTCGTGGACGAAGAGCACGTCGGCGTCCGAGCCGTAGCCCAGCTCGTGGCCGCCGAACCGGCCCATCGCGATCACCGCGATCCGGGTCGGCAGGTCGCCGTGCTCGGCCTCCCAGCCGGCCGTGCAGGCGCGCAGCGCGCCCTGGAGGGTGGCGGCGTTCAGCGCGGTCAGCGCCTCCCCCGCGGTGTCCAGCGCCTCCGCCGGGTCCTCGCCGAGGCGGCCGAGGACGTCCGCGGCGGCGGTGCGGAACAGCTCCCGGCGGCGCACCGAGCGGGCGGCGGCGACGGCCGCGGCGGTGGATCCGGCCCGGCCGACGGCGGCCAGTATCTCCTGCTCCAGGGCGGCCCGGCCGCGCGGCGCCAGGCCCTGCGGGTCGCCCAGCATGGCGACCGCCTCGGGGGCGCGCAGCAGCAGGTCGGGGGCGAGCCGGCCGGCCGACAGCACCCGGGCCAGCTGCTCGGCGGCGGCGCTCTCGTCGCGCAGCAGCCGCAGGTACCAGGGGGTGCGGCCGAGCGCGTCGGAGACCTGGCGGAAGTTGAGCAGCCCGGCGTCCGGATCGGCCGAGTCGGCGAACCAGCCGAGCAGCACCGGCAGCAGGGTGCGCTGGATCGCGGCCTTGCGGCTCACCCCGGAGGCGAGCGCGCTGAGGTGGCGCAGCGCGGCGGCCGGGTCCGCGTAGCCCAGCGCCTCCAGTCGGGCCCGGGCCGCGTCCGGGGTCAACCCGGCCGCGCCCGGCGGCAGTTCGGCGACGGCGTCGAGCAGCGGCCGGTAGAACAGCTTCTCGTGCAGCCGCCGGACCTCCACCGCGTGCCGCTTCCACTCGCGCTGCAGCGCGGCCACCGGGTCGGAGCGGGTGTCGTCGTTGATCAGCGCGGCCAGCGAGCGGGCCAGCCGGCGCAGGTCCTCCGCGCCGGTGGGCATCAGGTGGGTGCGGCGCAGCCGGTAGAGCTGGATCCGGTGCTCCAGGGAGCGCAGGAAGCGGTAGGCGGTGTCCAGCGAGACGGCGTCCGCCCGGCCGACGTACCCGCCGCGGGAGAGCGCGGCCAGCGCCTCCAGGGTGTTGCCGCTGCGCAGCGCCGGATCGGTGCGGCCGTGCACCAGTTGGAGCAGTTGGACGGAGAACTCGACGTCGCGCAGCCCGCCGGGGCCGAGCTTGAGCTGGCGGTCCAGTTCGGTGGCGGGGATCGAGTCGATGACCCGGCGGCGCATCTGCTGCACGTCGGTGACGAAGTTGTCCCGGGCGGCGGCCTGCCAGACCATCGGGGCCAGCGCCTCCAGGTAGGCGGCGCCGAGTTCGGCGTCCCCGGCGACCGGGCGGGCCTTGAGCAGCGCCTGGAACTCCCAGGTCTTGGCCCAGCGCTGGTAGTAGGCGAGGTGGCTGGCCAGGGTGCGCACCAGCGGGCCGTTGCGGCCCTCGGGGCGCAGGTTGGCGTCCACCGGCCAGATGGTGCCCTCGCCGGTGGTGTCCGCGCAGAGCCGGGTGAGGGCGGCGGCGAGCCTGGTGGCGGCCTTGACGGCCTCGTGCTCGTCCACGCCCTCGCGCGGCTCGGCGACGAAGATGACGTCCACGTCGGAGACGTAGTTGAGTTCGCGGCCGCCGCACTTGCCCATGCCGATCACGGCGAGCCGGCAGGCCCGGGCGGCGTCCTGGTCCTGCTCGGCGGCGAGGTCCAGGGCGGTCTGCAGGGTGGCGCCGGCCAGGTCGGCGAGTTCGGCGGCGGTCTGCGCGAGGTCGGTGGTGCCGGTGAGGTCGCGGGCGGCGATGGCGAGCAGGCAGCGGCGGTAGGCGACGCGCAGCGCGTCCGCCGGGCTGCGGCCGCCCTCCCGGCCGCGCCGGACGCCCTCGGCGAGCGCGCGGCGGAAGTCCTCCGGGCCGGGGTGCATGTCGCGCAGCTCGAAGGTGACCAGCATGTGCCAGTCGTGCGGGTGCCGGGCCAGGTGGTCGGCGAGCGCGGTGGAGACGCCGAGCACGCCGAGCAGCCGGTCGCGCAGCGGCTTGGAGGTGGTGAGGGTGTCGCGCAGGGTGTGCCGTTCGGCCTGGTCGGCGGCCTCCAGCAGCCGGGCCAGGCCGAGCAGGGCGAGGTCGGGGTCGGCGGTGGCGCCGAGCGCGTCCAGCAGCACGGGGTCGTCGGCCAGGCCTTCCAGGCCGGGGCCCGCCAGCAGCCGCACCGCCTGCGCCGGGTCGGTGAACCCGCGCCTGACCAGCCTGATCTCCGGCCGGCTGACCCGGCTCCCGGCCCGCTGTTCGTCCACCGCCATGGCCCCTCCATCCGTCCGCCCCAGCAGGTTACGCGCCCTGACGGCCCGGCGCCGGACACGACCGCCGGACGGCCCGCCGCCGCGCGCCGCGCCGTCCGTCCGTGACCTCGGGCCCGCCGCGCTCGTTCTCCCCGCGCCGACCGTGCCACCCCGTCCCACCCCATCCCGTGCCACCCCGTACCGTCCCGTTCCGGAGCGCCGATGCCCAGCCGCCTGCCCTCGCTCACCGGGCTGCGCTTCTGGGCGGCCCTGCTGGTGGTGCTCTACCACCTGTCCCGCAAGGTCGGCGGGCTGCCGGTGCTCGACCCGCTCGCCTGGTACGGGCGTTCGGGGGTGACGTTCTTCTTCGTCCTGTCCGGTTTCGTCCTGGCCTGGACGTACGGCGGCTCGCCCGTCCCCGCCGGGGCGTTCGCCCGCCGCCGGTTCGCCCGGATCTGGCCGCTGCACGTGCTGAGCACCGTGCTGTCGCTGGGCGCGGACGCCGCGATCGGCACGGCGCTGCCGGTGGCGGCCACGCTCTGGTCGCTGCTGCTGGTGCATCCGTGGGCGCAGGCGACGGTGTACGGCGGCAATCCGGCGTCCTGGTCGCTGGGCGCCGAGGCCTGGTTCTACCTGCTGTTCCCGCTGCTGCTGCGGTTGCTGGCGCCGCGCCGCCGGGCCTGGCTGCCGGTGGCGGCGGTGTGCGCGGCGCTCGGCCCGGCGCTGTGGGCGGCGGGCCCGCTGCTGCCGGCCGATCCGACGGTGCGCGGCTGGCTGCTGGACTACCTGCCGCTGGCCCGTACCCCGCAGTTCGTGCTCGGGGTGGCGGTCGGGCTGGCGGTGCGGCACGGGATGGTCCCCCGGGTGCGGCTCGGCGCGGCGGCCGCGGCGGTGGCGGGCTGGCACCTGCTGCTGGCGCCCTGGCACGCGGCCGTCCCGGACGCGCTGTGGTGGGGCCCGTACAGCGCCTCCCAGCTGGTGCCGGCGGCGCTGTTCGCGGCGCTGCTGGTGGCGGCGGCCCAGCGGGACGCGGCCGGTGCGGTGCCCCGGCTGCCGGACGGACGAGGGCCGGACGGGCGGGGGCTGGCCGGACGGACGGCGGTGCGGCTCGGCGAGTGGTCCTACGCCTGGTACCTGGTGCACGAGATCGGCATCCGCTGCTGGCTCGCCGAGTTGGGCCGCCCGGCGCCCGGGGCGGCGGCGCTCGGGGTCTGGCTGCTGCTGGCCGGGGGGTCGCTGGCGGTGGCGGCGGGCCTGTACCGCTGGGTGGAGCGGCCGTGCGAGCGGCTGCTGCGCGGCTCGCCGCGCCGGCCCGGCGGGAACGCGGCGGCGCCGCTGCCGGCCCGCGCGGTGCGGGTGGGGCGGCAGCGGCGCCGGGCGGCGGCCGGTCAGGCGTCGGTGGAGCCGTCCAGGTTGACGTAGGCGTAGAAGACGCCGATGTCGTAGCCGTCCTTCTGGGTGTTGAAGGTGGCGGTGAGGTCGGTGTCCCCGTTGCGCAGGTACGGCGAGATGTCCCAGCGGTTGGAGTCGTAGCCGAAGTTGTTGCGGTTGTACGGGTTGCGGACGAACTGGTCCTCCGGGGTCAACTCCTCGATGGTGGAGTTGAAGGCGTCGTTCGGCGCGTGGTTGATGTCGGAGAACAGCGTCTCGGGCCCGTTGGTGGACTTGACCGACAGGGTGTCGCCGGTCCACTTGAGGTCGCCGTCGTAGACCACCCAGCCGAGCTTGCCGTGGAGCTGACCGCTCTGCGGCGTCTGCAGCCCTGCGAGCTTGATCTGGCGCGTCGGGCTGTCCGGCAGCTCGACCTGGAAGCCGTCCCACAGGTGGATGTGCCGCATCGGCTTGCAGTCGTTCTCGTACGCGACGACGATCGTCCAGCCGCCCCAGCTGTGCGGCTTCACCACCGAGTCCATGTTGGCGACGGTGTAGGTGCCGTTGCCGGCGTTCCTGACCAGGTCGGTGATGTCGGCGGAGGCCTGGTAGCTGCTCTCCACGTCGGTGGTGATGTAGCCGATGGACGGCTGGTCGTTGGCGATGTCCCGGTACTGCTTCTCGCCCGGGACCTTGAGGTACACCTCGTCGATCTGGTTCTCCGGCAGCACGGTGTCGCCGATGCCGCGGGTGCCGCCCCAGTACAGCCGGGCGTACTTGACCTTGGAGCCGTCGATCAGGCCGAGGTCGGCGGAGCTGGCGGAGTAGATCGGGTCACCGAGCGGGCCGATGGAGCCCGGGTCGATGTTGATGTACTTCATCTCGTACTTGTTGTTGATCGGCATGCTGCCGAGGCCCTTGCGGGCGTCCTCGCAGGGCGGCTGCTCCGGGTCGAGGGGTGCCTTGGTCTCGTCACAGGTCATCAGCGAGTTGCTGATCCTGGTGACGGAGCCGTGGAAGTCGCCCTGGAAGCGGGTGGTGAACGGCAGCGGGTTCTCGGAGATGGTCTCGGCGCGCGGGTGCGGGTTCGACGAGCCGGAGCCGGAGCCACGGGCGTCGGCGATCGGGGTGGCCAGCAGCTGGCTCGCGACGGCGGCGAGGGCGGCGCCCGCGACGACGGTCCGGCGGGCGAGCAGACGGGCCGCGGCGGCGCGGCTGACAGCGGAGGAGGGCATGGGATCCTCTCGGGACGGAACGGACGAGCACGCCCATCGGACCACAACCGTCCGTCACAGGATCTTCACATACCGCCATTGGGGAAACGATCCACCCGAGCGGACGGCCCGCTGTCATCCGATCGAACGACAGCGGGCCCGAAGGTGTTTGAGCCGCTCAGGCGCTCAGAGCACCTGGAGGTTCTTGCGCAGCTCGAACGGTGTCACCTCGGAGCGGTACTCCTCCCACTCCTGCCGCTTGTTGCGCAGGAAGAAGTCGAAGACGTGCTCACCGAGGGTCTCGGCGACGAGCTCGCTGCGCTGCATCAGGTCGATCGCCTCGCCGAGGTTCTGCGGCATCGGCTGGATCCCGAGGGCGCGGCGCTCGGAGTCGGTCAGCGCCCAGACGTCGTCGTCGGCGCCCGGCGGGAGCTCGTAACCCTCCTCGATGCCCTTGAGGCCGGCCGCGAGGGTGACGGCGTAGGCGAGGTACGGGTTGCAGCCGGTGTCCAGGGAGCGGACCTCGATCCGGGTGGAGCCCTGCTTACCGGGCTTGTACATCGGCACCCGGATCAGCGCCGAGCGGTTGTTGTGGCCCCAGCAGATGTAGGACGGGGCCTCGCCGCCGGCCCCGGCGGTGCGCTGGGAGCCGCCCCAGATCCGCTTGTAGGAGTTCACCCACTGGTTGGTGACGGCGGCGGTCTCGGCGGCGTGCTTGAGCAGGCCGGCGATGAAGGAGCGGCCGACCTTGGAGAGCTGGTACTCGGCGCCGGTCTCGTGGAAGGCGTTGCGGTCGCCCTCGAACAGCGACAGGTGGGTGTGCATGCCCGAGCCGGGGTGGTCGGAGAACGGCTTGGGCATGAAGCTGGCGTGCACGCCCTGCTCCAGCGCGACCTCCTTCATGACCAGACGGAAGGTCATGATGTTGTCGGCGGTGGACAGCGCGTCGGCGTAGCGCAGGTCGATCTCCTGCTGGCCGGGGGCGCCCTCGTGGTGGGAGAACTCCACCGAGATGCCCATCGACTCCAGCATGGTGATGGCCTGTCGACGGAAGTCGTGGCCGACCCCGCGCGGGGTGTGGTCGAAGTAACCGGACTGGTCGGCGGGGATCGGCGGGGTGCCGTCGCCGGGCAGGTTCTTCAGCAGGAAGAACTCGATCTCGGGGTGGGTGTAGAAGGTGAAGCCCTGGGCGGAGGCCTTCTCCAGGGTGCGCTTGAGCACGAACCGGGGGTCGGCGTAGGACGGCGAGCCGTCGGGCATCAGGATGTCGCAGAACATCCGGGCGGTGCCGGGGGTCTCCGAGCGCCACGGCAGGATCTGGAAGGTGGTCGGGTCCGGCTTGGCGATCATGTCGGACTCGTAGACCCGGGCGAAGCCCTCGATCGCCGAGCCGTCGAAGCCGATGCCCTCCTCGAAGGCCTGCTCCAGTTCGGCCGGAGCCACCGCGACCGACTTCAGGAACCCGAGCACGTCGGTGAACCACAGCCGGACGAACCGGATGTCACGCTCCTCAAGCGTCCGAAGCACGAACTGCTGCTGCTTGCCCATGGGGACAGTCTCACCTCTGCTCTTTACGCTCGTGTTACGCCCGGAAGACCCCCGGACGCGGCTGCCCCCATCATGGCCGATCACCGCGCGGGACGGCAGTCCGGACCCTGGTCCGACCCCCCGGACAGCACATTGCGTCAGTTCGACGATTACACTCGGGGGCATGCCCAATCTCCGTCTCGCCCTGAGCCAGATCGACCCCTGGGTCGGTGACATCGCCCGCAACAGCGATGAGGTGGTGCGCTGGACCAGGCAGGCCGTGGAGGCCGGCGCCCAGCTGGTCGCCTTCCCCGAGATGGCCCTGACCGGCTACCCCGTCGAGGACCTCGCCCTGCGCAGTTCCTTCGTCGAGGCGTCCCGGGGCGCGCTGGTCGAGCTGGCCGGGCGGCTGGCCGCCGACGGGCTGGGCGAGGTGCCGGTGGTGGTCGGCTACCTCGGACGCTCCGAGCACGCCTCGCCGAGGTTCGGCCGCCCGGCCGGCTCCCCGCAGAACTGCGCCGCCGTGCTGCACCGGGGCGAGGTGGTGACCCGCTTCGCCAAGCACCACCTGCCCAACTACGGCGTGTTCGACGAGTACCGCTGGTTCGTCCCGGGCGAGCAGCTGCCGGTGCTGCGGCTGCACGGAGTGGACGTCGCGCTGGCCATCTGCGAGGACATCTGGCAGGACGGCGGCCGGGTCACCGCGGCCCGCGAGGCCGGGGCCGGGCTGCTGCTGGTGGTCAACGGCTCGCCGTACGAGCGCAACAAGGACGACCAGCGGCTGGAGCTGGTCCGGCGCCGGGCCGCCGAGGCGGGCTGCCCACTGGCCTACGTCAACATGGTCGGCGGCCAGGACGAGCTGGTCTTCGACGGCGACTCGATCGTGGTCGGCGCGGACGGCGAGGTGCTGGCCCGCTCCCCGCAGTTCGAGGAGCACCTGCTGGTGCTGGACCTCGACCTGCCGGCCGCCGGCGACGACCACACCGACGGCCTGCTGCTGAGCGACGGGCTGCACCTCGTCCGCACCGACCTGGGCGGCGAGCCGCAGGCCGCGCCCGCGGACACCCCGGCCCCCGAGGTGGCGCCGCGGCTGTCCGACGAGGCGGAGATCTGGGCCGCGCTGGTCTCCGGCACCCGGGCGTACGTCACCAAGAACGGCTTCCGTTCGGTGCTGATCGGCCTCTCCGGCGGCATCGACTCGGCGCTGGTGGCCGCCATCGCGGTGGACGCGATCGGCGCCGAGAACGTGTACTGCGTCTCCATGCCCAGCCGCTACTCCTCGCAGCACTCCCGGGACGACGCGGCCGAGCTGGCCCGCCGGACCGGGCTGCACTACCGCACCGTCTCCATCGCCCCGATGTTCGACGCCTACCTGGGCGCGACCGAGCTGACCGGCCTGGCCGAGGAGAACCTGCAGTCCCGGCTGCGCGGCACCCTGCTGATGGCGATCTCCAACCAGGAGGGGCACATCGTGCTCGCGCCCGGCAACAAGAGCGAGTTGGCCGTCGGCTACTCGACCCTGTACGGCGACTCGGTGGGCGCGTTCGGGCCGATCAAGGACGTCTACAAGTCGCTGGTCTTCCGGCTGGCCCACTGGCGCAACGAGGAGGCCGGACGGCGCGGCGAGGTGCCGCCGATCCCGGAGAACACCATCTCCAAGCCGCCGTCCGCCGAGCTGCGGCCGGACCAGAAGGACAGCGACTCGCTGCCCGACTACGACCTGCTGGACAGCGTGCTGGCCCGCTACATCGAGGGCGACGAGGGGCGGGACGCGATCGTCGCGGCCGGCTTCGACCCGGCCGTGGTGGACCGGGTGGTCCGGCTGGTCGACACGGCCGAGTACAAGCGGCGGCAGTACCCGCCGGGCCCCAAGATCTCGGTCAAGAACTTCGGCCGGGACCGCCGCCTGCCGATCACCAACCGCTGGCGGCGGGGCTGAGGGCCCCTAGACGAGAAGTCTTGGTCAGTGGTCGGGTGATCGGGGTGCCGGTTCGGCGGTTGTGCCAGATGGCGGTGGTCAGGGCGAGGATTCGCTGGCCGACTCGGGCCAGGGCGTCGAGGTGCTTGGAGACGTAGCCCTTGTCGCCGACGATCGTCTGCCCGGGATGGGTGGCCGGGAGGTCCTGGTCGCGGGTGAGCATGTCGGCCAGCACCTCGCGTTCGTCGGCCTTGGGGTTGGCCAGTGCCCAGGCGATCGGGAGTCCGCCGGGCGTGCAGACCAGGTGCAGCCGCAGGCCCCAGAAGAACCGTGAGTGGGGGGCAGTAGCCGTAGCCGGCCCAGCCGGCCAGGTCGGAACGTTTGACGGCGGGCCGGGAACGGGCGCATTCGGCGGGTGTGGAGTCGACGACCCACACGTCGTCGTGCCACAGGTCGGTGTCCCGGGCCAGGGCACGGATGAACCGGCTGATCAGTGTGTTCGAGGCCCGCAGTCGTTTGTTGTAGCCGGACTGGCCGGGCAGGTACGGGAACTCGGCCGCCAGGTGGGCGCGGGCGAAGCGGAGCCACCGGGCCTCGGAGACGAAGCCGAGCAGGGCCTGCATCACCGCCAGCGTCAACAACTCGGCATCAGTCAGCCTCGGCGGGCGGCCCGGTCACCGAGTTCCTGCCAGAGAGTCATCGATCTTTCACGTAGAGTGCAGTCGCGAGGGCCTTGAGGTTTGTCGTCACAAACGAACCAACGAGGCCCTCGCTTCATGCACTCGGGCACTTCGGACTTACTCGTCTAGTCGTCCGGCGCGGCTCACCTCGTCGACGTCCTACACCTCTTGAAGCGGAGCCGATCTGACATCGAGGCACCAGCCGGCGCGCCAGTCCCCGGCCCTGTTCAGCCTCGGTACCGGTGTCCTCGGACTCGTCCGGCGAGTGCGGTAGTTCGCCACGAGGTCGCCGCCATCGCGCACACGGCAATCAGCATGCTTACCCCGGCCAGTGCCCAGCACGGCCAGCTTGTCGCCTCCTGCTGGGTCCAGTCCCACCAGCGATCACCGCCGTTCTCGTCCTCGGCCAGGTAGGTCAGTGGAAACAGGGTGATGACCGGCAGCACCCAGGAGAGCAACCATCCGAAGAGCCGCCCCGACAGCACAGCCAGGCCGACCCAGATAACAGCAGCGCGGGAAAGGACCACGGCCACTTCCGGAGTGGAGACGAACAGCTCCGTAACGCCGGTGAGTACGACCGTGAGTGCCGCCACCGAGCCAGTGTGGAGCAGCTCGGAACGCCTCAGCCTGCGCGATCCGGCCGCTTCCATGTCTGCCATGGCACTGTGCCGACTGCTAACAGCGATAACGGCCGATGTCAGCGGGACATAGCTGCGGAGCGGGATCGAGACCGTCCCGCTGGGGCCGCCGGATGGAAGCACCGCTACCAGCGATCCCACTACCACGCTGGTGGTGCAGGTGGCGAGGAGACCGAGGCAGACCACCTCTAGACGGTGCAGTCGCAGATATCGCCAGATCATGTCGAAGCGCTCAGCCACAGTCGGTGTTCCGAACGGTGGAAAGGCGGTCACGAACCCACTCCGTCTGCACGGACTCCGGTTGCGTGGCGACCGCAGTGACTGCGGCCCGATCCACTCCGGGGGGGCCACCGTGGACGCTCGCCGGCTGCCCGCCTCCTGTCATCCGGACGCTGAGCCAGGTCGCGAGCTCAAACGCAGCGGTGAAGTACTTCTGCGCCGCGGCTGGGGTCGCGGGCTGGCAGCCGGGCGGAACAGTCGCCGTGACGATGTTGATCGAAATGCCTTCGGCCGCTTCCCACATCGATCCCTCGTTGATGTAGAAGTCCTGGAGCTGCTGACCCGGACGCAGTCCCCGCTCGTAGAACACCGGAGGCATGACGAACAGGCCGGCGGGCAAGGCGGCAAGATTCCTGGCCATCGCATCCGCCTGGGACGTGTACTTCCGGTCCTCGGGCCACAGGCAGATACGGGGCTGGGTGTCCGAACAGGTGGCAGCCTTCGGTGGTGTCCTGGGTGACGTGAGCGGCCCGGCGGCGGCGACGGCGAAACCGGCGACCATGACGGCCACCAGTGTGCCGAGAACCTGCAGCGTCCGCATCGCCTTCTGCTTCTGTCGGAAGCCCGGGACCGAGGACCTGGATACCATCACCGCCGCGGACGCCACCGCCAGGCTGAAGAGAATCCGAAGCAAGATGGGCACGGCCTGAACGGACATGAAAGGCTCTCCGACCAGTGCGAAGAACCCGCTGTCCGCACCGAGCAGGGTGATCGCGGCCAGGCATCCCACCCCGGTCAGAACCGGCGCGAGGATCTGCGACCGCGCCCACGATCCGACCAGGTGCCCGATCGCACTACAGATGACCAGCAGGCTCAGCCCCAGCAGGAGATAGCCGGGCCACAGAAACCCCGGTCCAGCAGAGGGGGAACTCACTGCCGCCGCTACAACCGCACCGACCAGATAGACCAGGATCCCGTAGCCGAGGGTTACCGCCAACTGCACACACTCCGCTTGCCAGCGCGGACGCGCGGAAGCGCCCAGCTGGTCGATCAGCCCGTGCCTGGCAGTGCGGCCCGCCGTCCAGGCAGATACCGCTGCCAGCGCGGGCCCGAAGTAGAACGCCGGGATCTGAGCCGCGACACTCGCCTGCGGCCAAACGCCGATCCACCAACGGGCTCGGCCGAAGAGAACCGCCAGGTCCACCGCCACCAGGAACGGGAACCACCAGCGAAGCGGCGAACGACGAACTTCCAACCAGAAAACGCCCATCAGACAGCCGCCCCTCGGCCATTGAGGACGTGCATGTAGCCGCGCTCCAGCGGACTGTCCCCGACTGCCCCCGGAGCGGCCTTGCTGATCAACTCGGTGGGTGACCCACGGAAGACGAACCGGCCGTCGGCCAGGACCGCAACCACGTCGCAGATCGCAGCCACATCCTCGACCAAGTGGGTGCTGAGGATCACCGCCATGCCCTCCAGGCCGCGGATCATCTGCCGGAATTCGAGTCGCTGCGCCGGATCCAGGCCGACGGTGGGTTCGTCGAGAAGCAGCAGCTTGGGAGAGCCCACCAGGGCCGACGCGATTCCGGCGCGGCGGAGCATCCCGCCGGAGAGCGACTTCATCTTCGTCCCGGCGCGATCCGCGAGCCCGACGGCCTCGATGGCCTGCAGGGACGCCGAACGAGCCTCACGGGGCGGGACTTCTCGAAGCCAGGCGCAGTAACGTACAAAATCGTAGACCGAGTAGGCCGGGTAGTAGCCGAACTCCTGCGGCAGGTAGCCGATGTTCCGACGTGCTGCCCGCGCGGTCCGCTCGGACGTGATCTGCTGCCCGCAGATCTCCAGGGTTCCCTCAGCAGGGGGAACAATGGTCGCGAGCGTGCGGAGCAGTGTCGTCTTGCCCGCCCCGTTCGGTCCCAGGAGGCCGAGGACCCCGGCGTTGACCTGGAGGTCCATCTCCGATAGCACCCGCTTCCGACTGTATCCCTGACCCAGCCCGGATGCCTTCACTACGGCCTGCACGTGTCGCCTCTCATCGGTCCAAGCCGGGTACCGGCGTCGACGGGACGCCAGCACCCGGCCACAGGTGGCATGCAAGGTATGCCACGATCACTCAGAACCTACGTCGGAACTCAGCCGAGGTAGGAGACCGAGGAGTAGTCGATCTTCCAAGTGCAGTTCAGCTGGCCCCAGTCGGAGGCGGTGGAGCCCTGCTGGAGGCTGATGTACGCATACTTGTCGGCCTCGACGTTGCACGCGGCGAAGTTCTGGAACCTGCCGCCCAGGGTGACGTTGAAGCAGTGCGCACTGGTTCCCGTGTTACCCCACGTGGAGTAGCATCCGAGCACGGTGCTGCTCGTGCCGGACGACGCCTGCGCCGCCGGCATGAACCCAAGAAGCGCGAGCGCTGAAACGCCTACGACGGCAGCCGTCTTGGGCGCGATGGAGCGGACCCGTGCCATGGGGTTGCTGAGCTTCGCCATGTGTTTTCTTCCTTTTCCCTTGGGAGCGTGGCGAGGACGAGGCTCCGACGTTCCAGCGTCGGAGCCTCGATCTGTTTTCGGCCGCGTCAGGCATGGCCCGACTGACCGCGTGGTTGATCCTCCAGGGTTGGTGGTCGAAGCACAAAGGCTAAATGTTTACAAGGGCTTGACCGAGTAATTACAGCAAGTGACCCGTCGAGGGCATCCCTGTCCGCCTTTGCTCGGGCAAACCAAGACGCACTCGGCACCCTTGACATGACGGACCATCGGCCGTCCACACGCAGGGTGAGCGGCTTGCGGTGGAAATGGCGAGAATCTGCCCATGAGGCCGCTGGATCAAGCCATCCCACACGCTTCGCATCGGGTGGGACACCAGGGCAACGTCGTCCAGGAGATCTGTCCGCACTGCTGCCGGGTCAGGTGGTCGACGGGGGCACGAAGTTCGGCCACCGGGGTGGAACGAAGACAGGCGCGGCTTCCGGGTGATCACAAGGCATCGAGTCCTTGATCACCACGATGGAAGACCGTGCCTGCCCGCTCAACGTCGTAGGTCCCTTTCGGCCTGGGCCGGCTCACCGCTGTCCGGCCTCCCGAGCCCGAAGAACACCCGGGTCTGCTGGACTCTCTGGCAGCGGTGTCCGATCCACGCCGGGCCGGGGGCCGACGCCGTCCCCTCCACCTTGTCCTCGCGCTCGCCGCGTGCACGGTGCCGGCCGGGGCGAAGTCGCCGGCCGCGATCGAGGAGTGGCCGCCGGCGCGCCACCCACCAACACCACCGCTCTCGGCGGCCGGTTCCGCGATCCGACCGCCCCCACCCCGGCCGAAGCCACCGTCCGCCGAGTCCTGCATCGCGTCGACGCGGCTCGGCGCGCCAGACCTACGGCATGCGGTAACGGGCTAGACGAGTAAGTCCGAAGTGCCCGAGTGCATGAAGCGAGGGCCTCGTTGGTTCGTTTGTGACGACAAACCTCAAGGCCCTCGCGACTCGGTGACCGGGCCGCCCGCCGAGGCTGACTGATGCCGAGTTGTTGACGCTGGCGGTGATGCAGGCCCTGCTCGGCTTCGTCTCCGAGGCCCGGTGGCTCCGCTTCGCCCGCGCCCACCTGGCGGCCGAGTTCCCGTACCTGCCCGGCCAGTCCGGCTACAACAAACGACTGCGGGCCTCGAACACACTGATCAGCCGGTTCATCCGTGCCCTGGCCCGGGACACCGACCTGTGGCACGACGACGTGTGGGTCGTCGACTCCACACCCGCCGAATGCGCCCGTTCCCGGCCCGCCGTCAAACGCTCCGACCTGGCCGGCTGGGCCGGCTACGGCTACTGCCCCCCACTCACGGTTCTTCTGGGGCCTGCGGCTGCACCTGGTCTGCACGCCCGGCGGACTCCCGATCGCCTGGGCACTGGCCAACCCCAAGGCCGACGAACGCGAGGTGCTGGCCGACATGCTCACCCGCGACCAGGACCTCCCGGCCACCCATCCCGGGCAGACGATCGTCGGCGACAAGGGCTACGTCTCCAAGCACCTCGACGCCCTCCTGGCAGAGCTCGGCCTGACCCTGCTCAGGCCGAGCTACCGCAACCTCAAACCCCGGCCCGGCGAACACCTGCTCAAGCCGATCCGCCAGCTCATCGAGTCGGTCAACGACACCCTCAAGGTCCAGCTCGACCTCGAACGCCACGGGGCCAGGACACCCGCAGGCGTCCTGGCCCGAGTCGGCCAACGAATCCTCGCCCTGACCACCGCCATCTGGCACAACCGCCGAACCGGCACCCCGATCACCCGATCACTGATCGCCTACGACCACTGACCAAGACTTCGGACTTACTCGTCTAGCCGAACCGGTAGGTGGCGGCCACCGCGAGGTGGTCGCTGCCGTCCCGGGGCAGGGTGCGGGAGTCGACCGGCGCGAGGCCGCCCTTGCTCATGATCTGGTCGATCCGGGCCATCGGGAAGGACGCCGGCCAGCTGAAGCCGAAACCGTCCCCGGCGGCGCCCTGGGCCGAGCGCATCTGCGAGGTGACCGGCGCCAGGCTGCGGTCGTTCATGGTGCCGTTGAGATCGCCGAGCAGCAGGACCTTCTTCACCGGCTCGGCCTGGATCGCGTCGCCGAGCGCCTGCGCGCTGACGTCCCGCTGGTCGACGGTGAAGCCGCCCTCGGCCTTCAGCCGCACCGACGGCAGGTGCGCGACGTACACCGCGACCGGGCCCTGCGGGGTGGCGACCTGGGCCCGGAACGCCCTGGTCCAGCCCATCTTGAGGTCCACCGGCGAGACTCCGCTGATCGGGTACTTCGACCAGAGGCCGACCGTCCCCTCCACCTCGTGGTACGGGTACGCCTCGGCGAGCCCGCTCTCGTAGTCGCGCAGCGGCTTGCCGGCCAGTTCCTGGAGGGCGACGATCTGGGCGCCGGAGGCCACCAGGCCGCGGACGGTGCCCGGCACGTCGGGGTTGGCGGCGGCGACGTTGTGGCTGACCACCGTCCAGTCGCCGGTGCCGCCGCTCTTGTCGCTGAGCAGGCCGCCGAACAGGTTGAGCCAGATCGCGACGGGCAGCAGCAGCGCGATCAGCGCGGTGGCGGAGCGGCGCAGCAGCGCGGGGACCAGCAGCACCGGGACGGCCAGGCCGATCCAGGGCAGGAAGGTCTCCAGCAGGCTGCCGAGGTTGCCGGCGCTGTTGGGGACGTCGGCGTGGAGGGCCATCAGCAGGGCGACGAGCACGGCCAGCACCGCGACGACCAGGCCGCGCCGCCAGGTGGTGGCGCCACGGCCGTCCCGGCCCCAGTGCCGCAGGCCCAGGAATCCTCCGGGACGGCCCGCGGGGGCCGGGGCGCCCGCCTCGCCCCAGGGCCCGGCCGTGCTCCGGTCGGTCCTGTCCGCCTGCGTCATCCGTGGCTCCCGTTGTTCGTGCCGTCGCCGGTCCGGTGTCCGGCCCGTGCGGTACGGGCGGGTGCCGGACTGGTGCCGGTTTGATCGGATACCCGGCTCAGCCTATGCCGGGACAGACGCGGGGCCGTCGGAGCGGGTTCCGGCGTGGCCCGGTTTGGTGAGCCATGCCACGCCGGGCGCGGGTCGGTGCAGGTCGGCGCAGGTCGGTACGGGTACGGGACCGGGGCGCGGGGTCCGGGGCGCGGGAGCGCGTTCAGCCGCGGGAGCCGGAGGCCGCGTGCGGCGCCAGGCCTTCGAGCAGCGAGTCGACCATCCGGCGGGCCAGGTCCGGGTCCTCCAGGTCGGAGTCGTCCCAGAGGATGCTGCGGTACAGGATCGGGCCCATCAGCATGTCGCCGAGCAGCTCGACGTCGAGGTCGGTCCGCAGCACGCCCTCGTCCATGGCGCGGCGGATCAGGGCGAGCCCCGCCTCCCTGCGGGGCTTGATCACCCGGTCGCGGTACGCGCTGTACAGGTCGGGCAGGCTCTGCATCTGGCCGAGGGCGGCCTTGAGCACCCAGCGGGAGCGCTTGGCGAGGCCGCGCCGGCGCATGTAGTCGATCATCTCGATCAGGTGGTCCCGGGCGGTGCCGTCGGTCGGCGCGGGCATCGGGACTTCCAGCCGGCTGACCACGTCGACCAGCAGGGCCTCCTTGTTGGGCCAGCGCCGGTAGATGGTGGCCTTGCCGACGCCGGCCGCGGCGGCGATGCCCTCGATGGTGAGCTCGGACAGCGCGGTGCCGCCGGCCATCAGGTCCTCGACGGCGGCGAAGATGGCCTGCTCGGCGGCCTCGCTGCGCGGGCGGCCGCGGCGTACGGCGGCGCAGGGCTGTCCGGCCCCGGCGGCCGGGGTGTCCGTCTTCATCCCCGCTGTACTCCCTCGCTGTCCGCGTGGCGCACGGGCGCCGTTCCGTTTCCGATGGTGGTCCGTGGACCGGGTTCCGATGGTGGTCCGTGGACCGGGTTCCGATGGTGGTCCGTGGACCGGGCCGGGTAGCGGCCGCCGTCCTGGACCTCGGCCCTGCCGCCCGGGGGTTCACCCGGGTGACAGGGCCATTGTCGCTCAGTGCGATCGCGGGTCAGGCGTCCGCGGCCACGGCCTTGCGGCTCTGGTCGGGCTGCTCGGCGGCCTTCCCGGCCGGGCCGCCGGGGGCGGCCGACCGGCGCGGCAGCAGGAACCAGGCGATCAGCGCGCCGACCACCGTGATGCCCGCGGAGAGCGAGGCCACCACGTGCATGGCACTGACGAAGGCGTCGTCGGCCGGGCCGATCAGCGCGGCGCCCTTGGGGCCCATCCGCTCGGCGATGGCCAGGGTGGCCTCCAGCGACTCGCCGGCCTTGCCGCGCAGGTCGTCGGGCAGCTGGTTGAGCGTGTCGGCCATGCCGTCGCGGTAGACGGTGGAGAGCACCGCGCCGAGCACGGCGACGCCGAGCGAGCCGCCGACCTGGCGGAAGGTGTTGTTGACGGCCGAGCCCGCGCCGGCCTTCTCGCGGGGCAGCGAGGCCATGATCGCGACGGTGACCGGCGGCATGACGTGCGCCATTCCGGTGCCCATCAGCAGGCCGAGCACGATCAGCACCCAGATCGGCGTGTCGACGCCCAGCAGGGTGTAGCCGACGAAGCCGACCGCGATCAGCAGCATGCCGACGGCGGCGGTGGCGGCGACGCCGAAGCGGTCGACCACCAACCGGGCCCGCGGCGCGAACAGCAGCTGGGCGACGGCCAGCGGCAGCATCAGCAGGCCGGCCTGGAGCGCGCTGTAGCCGCGCACGCTCTGGATGTAGAAGACGCCGAAGAAGGAGACGCCCATCAGCGCGAAGAAGACCACGCCGACGACCACGACGGAGGCGCTGAACACCTTGTTGCGGAACCAGGTGACGTCCAGCGCGGGGAAGCGGGTGCGGCGCTCGAACCAGACGAAGGCGGCCAGCGCCAGCACGCCGATCAGCGTCGGCACCCAGGCCTCGGCGGCGGTGAAGTCGGCCAGCTCGCCGCCCTTGATGATGCCGTAGATCAGCGCGACCAGGCCGATGATCGACAGCAGCACGCCTATCGGGTCGAGCTTGCCGGGGTTCGGGTCCTTGGACTCGGGCACCAGGACGACCATCGCGATCACCGCGACGATCACGATCGGGACGTTGACCAGGAAGACCGAGCCCCACCAGAAGTGCTCGATCAGCAGGCCGCCGGTGATCGGGCCGATGGCGATGGCCAGGCCGACTGCGCCGGCCCAGATGCCGATCGCCTTGGGCTGCTCGGAGCGCTCGAACACGTTCATGATGATGGCCAGCGTGGCGGGCATCGCGAGCGCGGCGCCGACGCCCATCAGGGCGCGGTAGCCGACGAGTTCACCGGGCGAGGCGGCCAGCGCGGAGAGCAGCGAGGCGATGCCGAAGACCACCATGCCGCCGAGCAGCGCGCGCTTGCGGCCGAAGCGGTCGCCGAGCAGGCCGGAGGTGAAGAGCAGCCCGGCGAACACCAGGGTGTAGGAGTTGATCGACCACTCCAGGTCGCTCTGGCTGGCGCCGAGCCCGACCGGCGCGGGGGTCGCGATGGTCTTCATCGCGACGTTGAGGATCGAGTTGTCGAGGACGACGACGAGCAGGGCGAGCACCAGGGTGCAGAGGATCGCCCAGCGGCGGCGGTGGATGGCTTCCGGCACGCGGGGTGGCGCGGCTGCGGTGGTCATTGGTCTTCCCGTCCGTGGTGGTGTGGCACTGGCGGGCAATTCCGAGCCATGGTCGTCTCGTAACCCCCCGGCACCAGGGTAGCGGCCATTTCGATACGAGACGAATCCGTTTCGTAAAAACGCGGCAAAGCCCGCCGGCCGGCGGCCGGTGTGCCGCAGATCGCACCCGCGCGCCTGCACGCCCCTTTGCGCGCACGCCGGGGCGTGCAAGCATGGAGGTGATCCGGGGACGCCGTACGGCGCCACGAGACGACAACCCTTCAGGAGTCCGTTCGATGAACGCTTCTTCGCCTTCGCCTGCCCAGAACCAGGCGGCGACCGCCACCCTCTACGGCGGGGTCACCAACCGCCGCATCACCGTCCGCGACCTCGCCACCGCCAAACAGCGCGGCGAGAAGTGGTCGATGCTGACCGCCTACGACGCCCTCACCGCCGGGGTGTTCGACGAGGCCGGCATCCCCGTCCTGCTGGTCGGCGACTCCGCCGGCAACTGCCACCTCGGCTACGAGACCACCGTGCCGGTGACCATGGATCAGATGGTGATGCTCTCCGCCGCCGTCGTCCGCGGCACCAAGCGCGCGATGATCGTCGCCGACCTGCCGTTCGGCTCCTACCAGGAGTCCCCCGCGCAGGCCATGCGCAACGCGGCCCGGCTGATGAAGGAGGCCGGGGTCGGCGCGGTCAAGCTGGAGGGCGGGGAGCGCAGCGCCCGCTCGATCGAGCTGCTGGTCGAGGCCGGCGTCCCGGTGATGGCGCACATCGGCCTCACCCCGCAGTCCGTGCACGCCTTCGGCGGCTACCCCGTCCAGGGCCGCGGCGACGAGGCGGCGCACCAGCTGCTGCGCGACGCCAAGGCCGTCCAGCAGTCGGGCGCCTTCGCGGTCGTGCTGGAGGCGGTGCCGGCCGAGCTGGCCGCCCAGGTCACCGAGCAGCTGACCATCCCGACCGTCGGCATCGGCGGCGGGCCCGACACCGACGCCCAGGTCCTGGTCTGGACCGACATGGCCGGCATGACGGCGGGCCGGGTGCCCAAGTTCGTCAAGCAGTACGCCGACCTGCGGACCGTCCTCGGCGACGCCGCCCGCGCGTTCGCCGAGGACGTCCGCGGCGGCGCCTTCCCGGCGGCGGAGCACAGCTTCCACTGACGGCCCCCGACGGCCCCGCTCCCCCGCCCGGGGAGCGGGGCCGCTGTCGTGCCCGCTCCCCCGGTGACAGCGGTCTGACAGCGCAGCGCCGAACCCGCCCCCCTCATGACAGCCCGCTGACAGCCGGGCCGGACAGCCTGGGGGCATGACACGAATCGCCACCGCCCCGAACGACCGGGGGACCGCCGCGGGCAACGCCGTCGAAGTCCGCGGCATCGTCAAGCACTACGGCACCACCAAGGCCCTCGACGGGGTCGACCTCACCGTCCGCGAGGGCACCGTGCTCGGCGTGCTCGGCCCCAACGGCGCCGGCAAGACCACCCTGGTCCGGGTCCTCTCCACCCTGATCAAGCCCGACGCCGGCACCGCGTTCGTCGGCGGCTACGACGTCCTGCGCCAGCCCAAGCAGCTGCGCCGCACCATCGGCCTCACCGGTCAGTACGCCTCCGTCGACGAACTCCTCTCCGGGTACGAGAACCTGTACCTGATCGGCCGGCTGCTCGACCTCCCCCGCCGCGAGGCCAAGGCCCGGGCCACCGAACTGCTGGAGCGCTTCTCGCTCACCGAGGCCGCCAAGCGGACCGCCAAGACCTACTCCGGCGGCATGCGCCGCCGCCTCGACCTGGCCGCCAGCATGATCGGCCGCCCCAAGGTGCTCTACCTGGACGAACCCACCACCGGCCTCGACCCGCGCACCCGCAACGAGGTCTGGGACGAGGTCCAGCGGATGGTCGCCGAGGGCAGCACCGTGCTGCTCACCACCCAGTACATGGAGGAGGCGGAGCAGCTCGCCGACGAGCTGACCGTCATCGACCGCGGCCGGGTGATCGCCAACGGCGGCGTGGCCGAGCTCAAGGCCAAGGTCGGCGGCCAGACCCTCCAGATCCGCGCCGCCCACCCGGCCGAGCTGCCCGAGATGGCCCGCTGCCTGCACGACCGCGGCATCACCAGCGCCACCGTCTCCACCGACACCGGCCTGCTCGCCGTGCCGATCACCGACGACGAGCAGCTGACCACCGTCATCGGGGTGCTCGGCGGCCGCGGCTTCGCGATAGCCGGCATCGACACCAAGGTGCCCAGCCTCGACGAGGTCTTCCTCGCCATCACCGGCAAGCCCGCCGACACCGCGGACGCCGTCCCCAGCCTCGCCAAGGAGCCCGTCGCATGACCACCGCCACCATCACCCCCGCCCGGGTGGAGGACTCCCGGATCGGCCTGTCCGGCACCTTCCGCCACGTCGGCGCGCTGACCCGCCGCAACCTGATGCGGATCAAGGCCGACCCGGAGTCGATGTTCGACGCCGTGCTGATGCCGGTCATCTTCACGGTGCTGTTCGTCTACGTCTTCGGCGGCGCCGTCTCCGGCAACCAGGACTCCTACAAGCAGTACATGATCCCCGGCCTGCTCGGGCAGACCGGCCTCACCCTCGCGATGGCCGTCGGCACCGGCCTGAACAGCGACTTCCAGACCGGCGTGATGGACCGCTTCCGGACCCTGCCGATCGGCCGGGCCTCCGTCCTGCTCTCCAAGATGGCCGCCGAGACCTGCCGGGCGCTGCTCTCCTTCGTGATCCTGATCGGCTTCGCGATGTGCATCGGCTTCGAGGTGAAGACCGGTCCGCTGGAGGTCGTGGCCGCGGTCGGCCTGTCGCTGGTGTTCGGCATGTCGATCGTCTGGGTCTCGATGCTGCTGGGCATGGCGCTGCGCAGCGCCCAGGCCGTCCAGGGCGTGGCCATGCTGGTCCTGATGCCGATGCAGTTCGGCAGCTCGATCTTCGCGCCGACCGACACCATGCCGGGCTGGCTCCAGGCCTTCACCAAGGTCAACCCGCTGTCGGCGCTCGCCGACGCCTCCCGCTCCCTGCTCAACGGCCAGGGGCCGCTGGCCCACCCGGTGATGGTCGTGCTGATCTGGTCGGTGGCCACCACCGCGATCTTCGCGCCGCTCGCCGTCGCCCGCTTCCGCAAGCGGACCTGAGAACGGCCGCCGGCCCTCCGCGGGGGAGGGCCGGGGGGCGACCGGCCGGCACCAGGGGACGGGGCCGGCCGACGGAACGGCTGACCGGTGACCAGGGACGGACGCCGGTCAGCCGATCCACTCGTACATCCGCTCCCGGACCTGTTCCGGGGTCAGGCCCTCGCCGGCGGTGTGGGCGGCCTCGAACGCGGCGTCGCCCAGCAGGGCCCGCAGGGAGGCTGCCGCCCGGCCGCGCTCGACGCGGTCCAGGTAGCCGCCCTTCGGGCCGTTCAGCATGTGGTGCGCCCCGTGCAGCACGGTGGCCTGCCGGGCCCGCTCCAGGTCGCCGTCGCGCTCGGCGAAGGAACGCAGCACCCCCACCACCGCGGGCACCACCATGACCGTCATCTGCTCGCCGAAGCCGCTGGTGCTCGCCGTCTGACGGAGCAGCGTCCGCCCCTCGCGCAGTGCCGCGAGCCCCTCGTCCGGCCGGCCTGCCCGGGCGGTGATCCAGCCCCGGGTGGTGGTCAGCATCCCGGTCACGATCCCCGGGGCGAAGCTGCCGACGCTGGTCGCCTCCATCCGGTCCAGCTCGGCCAGCGCCTGCTCGTGCTCGCCGCGCAGCATGTGGACGCCGCAGAGCGTGAGGCCGCCGAACAGCAGCGCGCCGGTGGAGGAGTGGTCCGCGCTGTGGGAGTCCAGCCCGGCCAGCGCCTCCCGGATGATCCGCTCGCCGTGCTCCATGTCCTGCTCCAGCAGGGCGGAGCCGAGGTTCACCCGCAGCATCGGCACCTCGTGCGGTGTCCCCAGCTCCTCGGCCAGCTCGATCGCCCGCTCGTACGCTGCGGCGGCGGCCGCCGGATCGCCCCGGTTGGCCAGCGACTCGCCCTGGGCCGCCAGCGCCTGGGAGACCCCCCAGAGGTTGCCGGCCCGCTCGTACAGCTCCAGGGAGCGCGCGCCGTCCAGGATTCCCTGGTCGGCCCCGCCCGGCCAGTCGTTCAGCATCTTGGCCCGGAGCTGCAGGATGAACGCGAGGTCGTTCGGCCCGCCGTGCTCCTCGCAGCCGCGGACGGCGTCGTCCAGCAGGCTCTTCATCAGCTCCAGCCGGCCGGCCAGGAACGCCCCGAACACCCGTATCAGGCCCGGGAACCGGTAGGCCTGCGGCAGCTCCGGGGTGTAGACGTCCAGCAGCTGCTCCGCGACGGCGATCGCCACCGGGTTGCCGAGCACGTCCAGGTTCCCCTCGAACATGCCCATCAACCGGTACATCGCGAGCAGTCGGCGGGCCTCCTCGACGACCCCTTCGGGCATCGGCAGGCCGTAGGAGAGCACGTCCCGCTCCAGCGGTACGGGCGGCTGCGGGCCGAACGGATCCGGCCCGAGCGCCGCGACGGCGTCGTACCAGCCGCGGGCCTCCATGCTGTAGCCGCGCAGCGACCAGTACCAGCTCATGCCGAGGGTGAGGACCAGCGACTGCTCCTCGTCCCCGAGGTCGATGGCGCGCCTCAGCGCGGCCCGGACGTTGTCCAGCTCGCGCTCCAGCACCGTCAGCCAGTGCAGCTGCTGGGGGCCGTGCATGTTCAGGAAGGCGGTGGCGACGACGCTCCGGAAGTGCGCCAGGTGGCGGGCCCCGGTCGCGTCGCGCTCCTCCTCGGACTCGGCGAGGCGCTCGGTCGCGTACTCGTGGATGGTCTCCAGCATCCGGTAGCGCGGCAGGCTGCCGTCGTCCAGGTCGGCGACCAGCAGGGACTTGTCGACCAGCGACAGCAGCAGGTCGGCGACCTCCCCGCCGACCACCTCGGTGCCGTCGGCGCAGATCGCCTCGGCGTCCTCCAGCTGCCAGCCGCCGGCGAACACCGAGAGCCGGCGCAGCACCGCCCGTTCGCGCTTGCCCAGCAGGTCCCAGCTCCAGTCGACCACCGCGCGCAGGGTCTGCTGGCGCGGCAGCAGGGTGCGGCTGCCCGCGGTGAGCAGGGCGAACCGGCCGTCCAGGCGGTCGGCGATCTGGCGCGCCGTCATCACCCGCAGCCGGGCGGCGGCGAGTTCGATGGCCAGCGGCAGGCCGTCCAGGCGGCGGCAGATCTCGGCGCAGGCCGCCGGGTCGGTGTCCGGGTCGAAGCCGGGGCGGGCGGCGGTGGCGCGCTCGGTGAGCAGGCGCAGCGCCACCGGGTCGGGCAGCGGCTCGACCGGCAGCACGGTCTCGCCGGGCACGCCGAGCGGCTCCCGGCTGGTGGCGAGCACGGTCAGTTCGGGGCACTCGGCGAGCAGGACGTCGGCGAGGTCGGCGGCGGCCTGGATCAGGTGCTCGCAGTTGTCCAGGACGAGCAGCATCCGGCGGTGGCCGCAGTGCTCGACCAGCCGGCGGACCGGGTCCTCGGCGCGCTTCTCGATCACCTCGGCGACCATGCCGCCGCTGTGCAGCACGATCTCGCGCAGGCCGAGTGCGGAGACGACGGCGGCGGGCACCGCGTCCGGGCTCTCCAGCGGGGCGAGTTCGGCCACCCAGACGCCGTCCGGCCAGTGCCCGGCGGACTGCTCGGCGCGGCCTGCCTCGATCGAGAGCCTGGTCTTGCCGGAGCCGCCGGGGCCGGTCAGGGTGATCAGCCGACTGTTCGTCAACGTTCCGCGCAGCGCGGCGAGATCGCCCTCGCGGCCGACGAAGCTGGTCAGCCGGCCGCGCAGGTTGCCGCCGACGCGCGGGGGCTGGAGCGCCCCGGACCGTTCGGCGGCCGGCGGGGCCGGTATGGGCTCCGGCGCGGGCACGGTCGCGGGCGCGGTCGCGGGCGCGGTCGGCGCGGGGGCCGGTTCGACCTCGGCCGGGGTCAACAACGTGGCGTACAGGGCCTGGAGTTGGCGCCCCGGGTCGACGCCGAGCTCCTCGGCGAGGGCGCGCCTGGTCCGCTCGTAGTGGCGCAGCGCCTCGGCGGTGCGGCCGCTCTCGTGCAGCGCCCGGATCATCAGCTGCTGCAACGGCTCGTCCAGCGGCTGCCGTTCGCAGAGCTCGGTGAGTTCGGCGACCAGTTCGGCGGCCCGGCCGAGCCCGAGCTCGGCGGTGATCCGGTGGCGGCGGGCCTCCTCGCGCTGGGTCTCCAGCCGGGCGGCCGGGCCGCTGCGGTCCGGCAGGTCGGCCAGGGCGGGGCCGCGCCACAGCGCCAGGGCGGCGCGCAGCCGCTCGGCGGCGAGCGCGTGGTCCCCGGTGTCGAGGGCGCGGCGGCCTTCGGCGCCGAGCCGCTGGAACTCGGCGAGGTCGGTGGCCGGGTCGGTCAGCCAGTACCCGGCCGGGCCGGAGCCGATCTCGTCCCGGCCGACGGTCCGGCGCAGCCGGCCGACCAGGGTCTGGAGCGCGGCGGAGGAGTCCTGGGGCGGCTCGGCCTCCCACACCTCGTCCACCAGCAGGTCGGCGGGCACCGGGCGGCCCTGCCGGAGGGCGAGCGCAGTGAGCAGTGCCCGCAGCCGGGCGCCGCCTAGCGGCACCGGGGTGCCGTCGTCGTGGTGAGCCGTCGTGGTCCCGAGGATGCCGTAGTACACCGGTCCATTCTGGTCGATGGGCGGCGCTCGGGGCGCACAATTGTCCAGGGGTCCCTCACCGGCGGCGGAACCCGGACGGGGCCCTCGGACGTTCACCCGGGACGGCTTGTCCGGTCACCGGCCCGCCCGGCATGATCGATCCCCTGCCCGCTTTTCCTCGGACACCCGGAGCACCCACACCATGACCTTCGCCGCCACGCAGCGCTCACGCAGCGAGGACCGCCGGATCAGCCCGGTGTTCTGGGTGCTCCTCGCCGTCCTCGCCACCTCCGGCTGGGCGGTGTACTCGGGCTACGGGAACGCCTCGTTCGGGGTGTTCCTGTTCGTGGTGGCGGGCTGGATGGTCTCGCTGTGCCTGCACGAGTACGCGCACGCCCGCACCGCGCTGCACGGCGGCGACATCAGCGTCGGCGCCAAGGGCTACCTCACGCTCAACCCGCTGAAGTACACCAATGTGCTGCTCAGCTTCGTGCTGCCGATCGTGTTCGTGATCATGGGCGGCATCGGCCTGCCCGGCGGCTCGGTCTGGATCGAGCGGGACCGGATCCAGGGCCGACTCAAGCACAGCCTGATCTCGGCGGCCGGGCCGCTGGTGAACGTGGTGTGCGCGGCCCTGCTGCTGGTCCCGATCGGCGCCGGCTGGCTGGACGACCCGACGGTGCACGCGGTCTGGAACGGCTACGAGCTGAACGTCTCGCCGTTCGCGGCCGCGCTCGGCTTCCTCGGCCTGCTCCAGCTCAGCGCCGCCCTGCTGAACCTGCTGCCGGTGCCCGGCCTGGACGGCTACGGGATCGTCGAGCCCTGGCTGTCCTACAAGACCCGGCGCGCGGTCGAGCCGTTCGCACCGTACGGGCTGCTGGCCGTGTTCGCGCTGCTGTGGCAGCCCGAGGTGAACTCGTTCTTCTTCGGGGTCATCCACGACCTGATGAGCCTGTTCGGCGTGGACCAGGACTACGCGACGCTCGGCCGGTACCTGTTCAGCTTCTGGAAGAACTAGCCGGCTAGGGGCTCTCTTTCGGATCACGTCGGATCAGCGCGCGGCGTCGGAGTGCGTGCATCGCAAGGCGGAGGAGGGAGTCCATGCGGAGTATCGGCGACCGACGACAACGCGGCGAGGTGCGTGCTCCGGCGTCGCGCGCCCGGCGTGATCCGAAAGAGAGCCCCTAGCCCTGCTCGGCTGCCGCGGCGGCCGTGGCCTCGGCGATCTTCGCGCGGCGGCGGTTCATCCAGAGCACGTTGCTCGCCACACCGGCCATCGGGAGCCAGATCAGGCCCAGCCAGAAGCCCTGGGTCAGCGAGACCACGGCGGCCGCCAGCGCGAGGACGACGACGATCAGGGCGAAGAGGGACGTGCGGGGCATGGCGGGAGGCTCCTAGGGCCGGGTGCGGTCGGCCGGGTTGCGGCCGCACCCATTGTCGCCGACCTCACCTCCGGAACTGGTCCAGGGGTGAGGCCGACACGGCTCGACCGGATCTCGGGCGGCCGGTCCCGAACGGTCCGATCCCAGACGGTCCGGTCTCAAACGGTCCGCTCTCAGACGGTCCGGTCTCAGACGTCCGTCACCCGCAGGCCCGCGTGGGCCTTGTAGCGGCGGTTGACCGAGATCAGGTTGGCCACCAGCGACTCCACCTGGTGCGCGTTGCGCAGCCGGCCCGCGAAGATCCCCCGCATGCCGGGGATCCGGCCGGCCAGCGCCTGCACGATGTCGGTGGCGGCCCGCTCCTCGCCGAGCACCATGACGTCGGTGTCGATCTGCTCCACCGACTCGTCCTGGAGCAGCACCGCCGAGAGGTGGTGGAAGGCGGCGGTGACCCGGGAGTCCGGCAGCAGCGCGGCGGCCTGCTGGGCGGCGCTGCCCTCCTCCGGCTTCAGCGCGTACGCGCCCTGCTTGTCGAAGCCGAGCGGGTTGACGCAGTCGACCACGATCTTGCCGGCCAGTTCCTCGCGCAGCGCGGTCAGGGTCGCGGCGTGCCCGTCCCAGGGCACCGCGACGATCACCACGTCGCTCTCCCGGGCGGCGGTGGCGTTGTCGGCGCCACGCACGCCGTGGCCCAGTTCGGCGGCGGAGGCCTCGGCCCGGGCCGCGTCGCGCGAGCCGATGATCACCTGCTGGCCGGACTTGGCCAGTCGCAGGGCCAGGCCGCGCCCCTGGTCGCCGGTGCCGCCGAGGACACCGACCACCAGCTGTGAGACGTCCGGCAGTTCGTGGGCCGGGTTTGTCGCTGAATCGAGGGAAGTCATGGGCCGATCCTGTCAAACCCCCGGCCGGACGCGACATTGTGGGCCGCATGGACGCGGTGAGAGTTTCGGCACTCCGGCAGCACCTGGCGGGCACCGGCTGGCTGGAGGCGGTCGGCGGCTTCGCCGGGTCGCTGCGGCGCTCGGTGTCGCGGCGCGGGGGCGGCGAGCTGCTGCTGGTCGGCACCGAGGCGTACGAGCCCTGGCATCTGGCCGCGCACCTGGCGGACGAGGCCGTCTGGTCGGCCGTCCCCCGACTGGTGCCCACCCTGCTGCGGCACGCTCCGCCGGCCGGCGCCCCGGCGCACCTCGTGCACGGCCTGCGCCGGCTCACCGGGGCCGGGCGCCGCGCCACGGTCCTGGTGGTGGCGCCGGAGGCAGCCGGCCCGACACTGCTGGAACGGGTACAGGACGCCCGCCGGCACGGCGCGACCGTGCTCGCACTGGACGGCGCCGCCCCCGCCGAGCCGGGCGACCTCGGCGGGCTCGCGCACGAGCGGCTCGCCGTCGGCACCGCCGACGAGCAGCCCTTCGACCTCGCCCAGCACCTGGTCAGCGCCGCCGCCGGGCGGTCCCCGGGCCGCCGCACCGCGCTGGACCGGCTCGCCGAACTCGCCGGCCGGCTGACCGTACCGCCCGCGATCAGCCGCTGGTAGCCCGGCCCGGCCCGCCCCGGCCCACCCCGGCCCGACCGTGACGGCCGGACGCCGACCATGACGGCCGTGTGGCGGGCTGAAAAACCCTTTGCGAACCCGGCGGCCCGCGTTCGAGGATGCTGGTTCGTGAACGACGACGAACCCCCGCATCCCCCCGGCACCTCCGGACGGTCTCGCACGCTGCTGCGCTCGCTCGCGCCCGACCTCTCGCCCTGGCGCGCCTCCCGCGACTTCCGCTTCCTCTGGCTCTCCGGCTGCGTCACCAGCTTCGGCAGCTACCTGACCTACGTCGCCGTGCCGATGCAGATCAAGGAGCTGACCGGCTCCTCCTTCGCGGTCGGCCTGATCGGCGCCGTCGAGCTCGTCCCGCTGATCGTCTTCGGCCTGTGGGGCGGCGCCCTCGCCGACGCCCTGGACCGCCGGAAGCTGGTGCTGCGCGCCGAGGCCGGGCTGGGCCTGCTCGCCGGCCTGCTGCTGCTCAACGCGCTGCTGCCGTCCCCGCTGCTCTGGCCGATCTACCTGGTCGCCGCGCTGGTCGCGGCCTGCGACGGGTTGCAGCGCCCGGCCCTGGACTCGCTCACCCCGCGGATCGTCCCGCACCAGCACCTGACCGCCGCGTTCGCCCTCAACTCCCTGTACCGCAACGCCGCTTCGGTGGCCGGGCCGGCGCTGGCCGGCGTCGTGGTGGCGTTCTCCGGGGTGGGGACGGCGTACGCGCTGGACGTGCTCACCTTCGCCGCCTCGTTGCTGCTGCTCGTCCGGATCCGCGCGGTGCCGCCGGCCACCGGCGCCGAGCGGCCGTCGGTGCGGGCGGTGCTCACCGGCGTCCGGTACGCGTGGAGCCGCAAGGACCTGCTCGGCACCTACACGATCGACCTCTGCGCGATGCTGTTCGCCTTCCCGGTGGCCGTCTTCCCCTTCCTGGCCTCCGAGTTGGGCGCGGACTGGGCGCTCGGCCCGATGTACGCGGCCTCCGCGGCCGGCGCCCTGCTGGTCGGGGCGACCAGTGGCTGGACGTCCCGGATCCACCGGCACGGCCGGCTGCTGGTGGTCGCCGCCGTCGGCTGGGGCGCGGCCATGGCCCTGGCCGGCCTGTCCGGGAGCATCTGGCTGGTGCTGCTCGGCCTGGCGCTGGCCGGCGGCGCCGACGAGATCAGCGGGCTGGCCCGCTCGACCATGTGGAACCAGTCCATCCCGGACGAGGTGCGCGGCCGGATGGCCGGCGTCGAACTGCTCAGCTACTCCGTCGGCCCCCAGCTCGGCCAGGTCCGGGCCGGCACCATGGCCGGGCTGGTCGGCGTCCGCGCCGCCGTCTGGAGCGGCGGTCTGATCTGCGTCGTCGCCGTCCTCGCGGTGGCCGCCGCGCTGCCCAAGCTGCTCGCCTACGACGACCGCACCGACCCGCACACCGCCGCCGTCCGCGCCGGGCACGAGCGCGCGGAGCGCGAACGGGAACAGCAGCGCGAGCGGGAGCAGCAAGGCGAACGGGAGGCCGCTGCGGCGACGGACTGACGCCGACTTGCTGACGGCGCCGGCTTGACGGCGAAAAGCCGGACGCCGCCCCGGCCGCTACTCGCCGCCGCCGTCCTTCGGCGTGTCGTTCCAGCGCTCGTCCCCCTGCCGCCACTCCCGGTTGCGCTCGTCGGCGAGTTGCAGGGCGTGCGCGGCCTCCTCCGGGCTGTCGTACGGGCCGAGGCGGTCCTTGGCGGGGCACTCCGGCCCCTCCTCGACCTTGCCGTGCTTGATGCAGTAGAACCACTCGCCGGGCTTTCCGGTCGGCTTGCGGTGGAATCCCAGGGGCATGGTGCCCTCCCGTCGACGCGTTGGGGTCGTACCGATCATTCCCCGGCCAGGGCCTCCGCGCACACCGCCCGGGCGCGCCGGGGGCGGCCGTTAGACTCGCGGCCATGGCTCTCGTACCCGGCATCCAGTCCCCCACCCGCAAGGTCCCGGCGCACATCGCGCGCCCCGAGTACGTCGGGCGGCCCGCCCCGACGCCGTACACCGGGCCCGAGGTGCAGACCGCCGAGACGATCGAGAAGATGCGGATCGCGAGCCGGATCGCCGCCCAGGCGATGGCGGAGGCAGCCAAGCTGATCGCCCCCGGCGTCACCACCGACGCGCTGGACGCCGTCGCCCACACCTACATGTGCGACCACGACGCGTACCCGTCCGACCTCGGCTACCGCGGCTTCCCCAAGTCGGTCTGCACCTCGATCAACGAGGTGATCTGCCACGGCATCCCGGACTCGACCGTGCTCCAGGACGGCGACATCGTCAACATCGACGCCACCGCGTACATCCACGGGGTGCACGGCGACCTCAACGCCACCTACCTGGTCGGCGATGTCGACGAGGAGTCCCGGCTGCTGGTCGAGCGGACCCGCGAATCCCTCAACCGGGCGATCAAGGCCGTCAAGCCCGGCCGTCAGATCAACGTGATCGGGCGGGTCATCGAGTCCTACGCCAAGCGCTTCGACTACGGCGTGGTGCGGGACTTCACCGGGCACGGCATCAACACGTCGTTCCACTCCGGCCTGATCATCCCGCACTACGACAGCGAGCGGGCCACCGAGGTGATCAAGCCGGGGATGACCTTCACCATCGAGCCGATGCTCACCCTGGGCACCTACGACTACGAGATCTGGCCGGACGGCTGGACGGTCGTCACCAAGGACCGCAAGCGCACCGCCCAGTTCGAGCACACCCTGGTGGTCACGGCGGACGGCGCGGAGGTCCTCACCCTGCCGTGACCCCGGCCGGGCGCCGGGCGGCCCCTGGAAACCGCCGAACCGCCGAGCCGCGGGGGCGCCGGTTCAGCCGATGAGCCACTGCTCCTCGGCGACGGCGCCCACCTCGGTGCAGGCGTCGGTGAGCACGTCCAGGACGCGCAGCGGGTCCGGCAGCGGCTGCTCGGGCCCGCGCAGCCACCGCACCTGCGAGCCGTCCGGCAGCGCGGCCGGCGGCAGCAGGGTGTACGAGCCGCGGCAGTGCCAGCGCAGGCCGGGGTGCTCGGACATGGTGTCCGGGGTGGAGTCGAGGACGCTCGGCCACCACTCGTCCTCGTCCTGCGGGGTGCCCCGGGTGGCGGTGAAGAACAGGTAGCGGTCCTCGCCGACGGCGGCGACCGGGCCCTCGACGCCCCGCTCGGTCAGCCGTTCCAGGGCCAGCCGGCCGGCCTCGACCGGGACGTCCAGCACGTCGTGGGCGCGCCCGGTGGCGGTGATGAAGTTGGTCTGCGGATCGCGGGCGAGCCAGCGGGCGAGCTGCTCGGGATCGGTCGTGGCCTGGGTCTGCCAGGCGAAGGAGACCGGGTGCTGGGCGGGGGCCGGACATGCCACCCGGTCGCAGGAACAGCGGTAGCCGGCCGGATGCGCGGCTGGCGCGAGCGGGAATCCGGCGCGCACCGCGCCGAGCAGCTGATCGAGTCGGGCGGCGGGGCCGTCCACGTCACCCGACCGGGCCCGCTGACGCTCACGCTTCTGCCACCAGGTCGTCCACCTGCCGCCGGCTTCCATCGGGCCCCTTCCGCGCACTGCCGTACCTGGTGCGGCACAGCGTTCGACGTACCACTCCGACGCAACGCACAGCGCCCCCCGCTGCTTCCCGGGGCGGTGCTCGGCCCTGCTGTCCACACCCTGCCGACCGGGAACCGGGGTCACCGGAGGGCCGACGCCCGGGTCACGGTACGCAGTCGCGGCAGCACGCTGTCCGCGCCAGGTCGGCCGGAGGGCGCGCGGATCCGCGCCCTGCCCGGCCCGTACGGGGCCCGCTGACCCGGGTGAACCCCGGGGGCGTAACAGGAAGGATAAGGGTGCGCGGGGCCTCCGGATGACCGGGGGCGGTGCCTCTCCGGTCACACTCCCCGCACCCGGCAGGATCCGCCGGACGGGCCCCGGGCGTGTGCGCCGGTCACCCGTGCGGAGGTGAGACCCTGGTGGGGTGAAGAGCGCGGACACCGAATTCGTCGGCGGCCCCCTGGACGGCCGCATCCTCCCCATCCCGCTGGGGCCGATGTTCGGCGTGCCGAAGACCTACAAGGTGCCGGTCCCCGCGCACGGCGACTCCCCCGCGCGCACACTGGTGTACGTCCGGTCCAAGCAGGTGCGGGGCATCAGCTGGCACTGGCGCTACGAGTTCGACGAGGCGGCCACCGCCCGCGCGTCCGGCTGACGGCCGCGCCGCCCGCACCGGCCGCCGCCCCCAGCCTCCCCGGGAGGACGGCATGGCGAGAACGGCACGGCACCCCCGCAGCCGCCCCCAGGCGGTCGCGCACCACAACCGGCAGGTCGCCGGCGTCACCGGGGCGCTGCTGGTGGCGGTGTGCGTCTACACCGTGGTGATCGGCCCGAACGGCTGGCTCTGGTTCGGCTGGGCGGTGCTGCTGCTCGCCTGCGTGGCCCTGTTCACGGTCCACCCCTGAGCAGCCGCACCGCCTGTGCCCAGCCCCCCACGCCGGTCAGTCCTCCTCGGCGAGGATCAGGTAGAGCTTCTTGCGCGCCTCGGTGAGCACCGCCAGGCCCTTGGCGCGCTGCGCCTCGGTGCCCGTCGCCATCACCTGGCGGATCGCCTGGTCGACCGCGGCCAGCGCCTGGCCGACCTCCTGGACGGCCTCCCAGTCGACCTCCCGGCCGGCCTCCGCCCACGGCTCGGCGGGCCCCGCCTCGGCCTCGGCCCGGCCCGCCTCGGTGAGCGAGACCAGGCGCTTGCCGCCGACCTCCTCCGCGGTGATCAGGCCCTCCTCCTCCAGCAGTTGGAGGTTGGGGTAGATCGAGCCCGGGCTGGGCCGCCAGGCCCCACCCGTCCGCTCGGAGATCTCGGCGATCATCTCGTAGCCGTGCATCGGCCGCTCCTTGAGCAGCGCCAGCAGCGAGGCCCTGACGTCCCCGCGCCGCGCCCGGCCGCCACGCCGCCCGTGCGGACCGCCGCGGCGCCCGCCGTGCCCGCCGAAGCCGTGCCCGAACGGACCGCCCATCGGCCGCCCGGGGCCACCGCCGCCGAACGGCGGCGGGCCGAAGCCGCCGAAGGCCTCCCGGCCCTCGAACTCCCGCCCTTCGAAGTCCGGCCCCGGCCCGCGGCGCCAGCCACCGCGCGGACCCTCGCCGCTGAACCGCATTCCCGGATTTCCTCGGTTTCCTGAGCGCATGGCGCTCACCTCCTCGTTCACCGAGCCAGTCGAGTTACTGTCTCGATAGCTCGACGATATATCGGCGACTGTCGCTCGTCAACGGATTCCGACACGAACGGCGCACCGGCGCCCCACCCCACCGCCCAGGCCCCGTCCGGCCGCTACGGTGACGGGCATGGCCGGTGAACGAGACCTCGCGAAGCTGCTGCACGGGATGCGCCCGCTGCTCAACCCGGGGCGGTACGTGTACTGCACGCTGCCCGCCAAGGTGCCCGCGGGCATGCGGCCGGTGGTGACCGTCGCCGAACCCGAAGGGGTCACGGTCGTCGTCGCCCAGGAGGAGGCCGACGCGCTCGGGCTGCGCTACGAGTACGTGGCCGCCTGGATCACCCTGCAGATCCACTCCGCCCTGGAGGCCGTCGGCCTCACCGCGGCCGTCGCCGGGCGCCTCGCCGAGGAGGGGATCAGCTGCAACGTGGTGGCCGGCTTCCACCACGACCACCTGTTCGTCACCGCCGACGACGCCGACCGCGCCGTCCGGGCCCTGGAGGAACTGGCCGGCCGCTCCGCCTGACGACGCCGTCGAGTGGCCGCCCCCGCACGGCCCTCCGACACTGGGAACGGCTGCCCGGCCACCCCGGCCGGCCGGCCCCCACCGGAAGGAGACGGCCGCCATGGCCACCTGCGTCACCTGCGGCAACGACTACTGGCTCGCCTTCGAGATCAAGACCATCACCGGCGACACCTACACCTTCGACAGCTTCGAGTGCGCGATGGAGAAGCTCGCGCCGCGCTGCGAGCAGTGCCAGGTCCGCATCGTCGGCCACGGCGTCGAAGTGGCCGGCCGCTTCTTCTGCTGCGCCAACTGCGCCCGCGTCAACGGCGGCCTCGGCGACCAGATCCGCGACGCCGTCGGCGCCCGCCCCGCGTAACGGCAGGCAAGCGGAACAGTCGGCCTGTACCCCCGGTTCTGTCTCCCGAGCCGCTCGCGCGACCGGGTCGGCCCCACGACAAAGGCCCCCTGACCTGCGGCTTCGCAGATCAGGGGGCCTCAGTCAAGCTAGGGCGGCGGAAGAGTCGGCCTGTACGCCGGGTTCTGTCTCCCGGGGTGCTCGCGCGGCCCGGGGAGGCGGCCATCCATCTAGGACTGCCGTTGCCGACAGCCTCGTGCGGTCTACCCGCGGACTCGGGCGAGCAGCCCTCAGTCATCCGCGCACGGCGCCCGAGGGCACCGATCTTGACCTTGCTCCAGGTGGGGTTTACCGAGCCGGCCGAGTCACCCCGGTCGCTGGTGGTCTCTTACACCACCGTTTCACCCTTACCCGCCGCCGAAGCGGTGGGCGGTCTGTTTTCTGTGGCACTGTCCCGCGGGTCACCCCGGGTGGGCGTTACCCACCACCCTGCTCTGTGGAGCCCGGACGTTCCTCGGCGGGTCAAGGACCCGTCGCGGCCGCCCGGCCGGCTCTTCCGCCGTAGTGGTCATCGTAGCCGCTCGGGTGGGGCCTCCCGTACACCGGAGCGGACCACGGGCGGCTCGCCGCCGAGGCGGGCGGCCACCCGGACGGCGGTCGCGGTCGCCCACGGGGTGGTGGTCGCCAGGCCGAGGAGGAGGATCGCGCCGCCCAGGCCCACCAGGATCCACCAGCCCGCGTGGCTGGCCGGGGCGAAGCCCGTCGCCACCGGGCCGACCACGGCCGAGGTGACGACCGTGCCGATCACCGCCACCCCCAGCGACTGGCCGATCTGGCGGCTCGTCGAGGCGACCGCCGCGGCCACCCCCGCCTGGGCGCGCGGCATGCCGGAGACGGCCGCGTTGGTGATCGGCGCGTTGACCATGCCGAAGCCGAAGCCGAACAGCGCGTACGCCGCCAGCAGCAGCGCCGGCGGGGAGTCGGCGGCCAGCCTGGTCAGCAGCAGCCCGCTCGCGGCCAGGCCCAGCCCGGCCGCGACCAGCGGGCCGCGCGGCCCCCGGCTGCCGACGATCCGGCCGGACAGCGGCGCGCAGACCAGCATCATCGCGGCCATCGGCAGCGTCCACAGGCCCGCCTCGAACGGGTCGTAGTGCCGGACGTTCTGCAGGTAGAGCGTGTTGAGGAAGAGGAAGCCGCCCAGGGCCGAGAAGGCGCAGACCGCGGTGACGGTGGCGCCGGTGAACGGCGCGCTGGCGAAGAACCGCGGGTCCACCAGCGGCTCGGCCACCCTCCGCTCCCACAGCGGGAAGGCGACCAGCGCGGCCACGGCGGCGGCCGCCAGGGCGAGGATCAGCGGGGACGTCCAGCCGCTGCCCGGGCCCTCGATGATGGCCGCGGTGCCGCAGCCCAGCAGGACGATCATCAGCAGCTGCCCGACCGGGTCCAGCCGGCGCGGCCGGGGCGAGCGCGACTCCGGGACGTAACGGGCGGTCAGGAGCATCGCGACCACCGCGACCGGAACGTTGATCAGGAAGATCGACGGCCAGCCCGCGCCCTCCACCAGGAAGCCGCCCAGCAACGGGCCGAGCGCCATCGAGATGCCGACCACGCCGCCCCAGACGCCGATCGCCCGGGCCCGCTCCTTCGGGTCGGTGAAGGTGTTGGTGATGATCGACATCGCCACCGGGTTCAGCATCGAACCGCCGACCGCCTGCAACGCCCGGAACGCCACCAGCCACTCCAGGCTCGGCGCCAGACTGCACAGCAGCGAGCCGAGCGCGAAGCACAGCAGCCCGGTCTGGAACACCCGGCGGCGGCCGAAGCGGTCGGCCACCGAGCCGAACAGCATCAGCAGCGAGGCCAGGACCAGGGTGTAGGCGTCGATGATCCACTGCAGCCCGGACGCCGGGGCGTCCAGGTCCCGCTGGATCGCCGGCAGGGCGATGTTCACCACGGTGTTGTCCAGGCCGACGATGAACAGGCTCAGGCAGCAGATCGCCAGGACGAGCAGTCGGCGGCGGCGCCCCGGGGCGACGGAGGGCTGGGCTTCGGGCACGGGACCGATCCTCCCACCTGGGCGGTGCTCGGGGGCCGTGTGACGGACCGTCCGGGTGGCGGCGCCGGGGGCGTGTGGAAGCGGTAGGGGTCAGACGGCGGCGAAGCGGACGGTGCGGGTGAGCGGGTCGGCCTGCGTCAGCCGGACCCGGATCAGCCCGCCGAGCGGCAGCACCGCCCCGGGATCGGCGCCGTCGCAGCGGGCCCGGACGGCGGGCCGGCGCAGCTGCACCGTGCCGGCCGCGGGCCGCCGCTCGTCCACGTCGATCACCACGGCGGTGAAGTCCTCGCCCTCCCGGCCGGCCAGCAGCTCCGCCTCCACCAGGTCCACGCAGGCCCGTTCGACCTCGGCCGCGCGGCGGTCCCCGCTCGCCATCAGGCCCGGCACGGCGGGCAGCGCCTCCCGCACCCAGTCCGGCACCTCCTCCCCCGCCGCCACCGCCGCGCACACCTCCTGCGCGAAGCGGTCGCCGAGCCTGCGCAGCGGCGCGGTGCAGTGCGCGTACGGCGCGGCGAGCGCGGCGTGGCCCGGGTCGGCCGGGGCGGGCAGGCCCCGGGACTCGTCGAAGGCGTGGTAGCCGGCGCCGCGCAGCAAGCCGGTGCACGCGTTGAGGAAGGCGGCGTCCATCGGCGCGTCCGGGTCCAGCGAGCGGATCAGCTCCGGGTACGGGAGCGCCTGCGGCCAGTCCACGTCCAGCGCGGCGGCGATCCGGCGCAGCCGCTCGTACGCGGCGGCGGGCGCGGCGGGCAGGGTGCGCAGCAGACCGACGCCCGCGTCGAGCATCAGGTCGGCCGCGGCCAGACCGGTGAGCAGCGAGATCTGCGCGTTCCAGCCGTCGGCGGGGCCGGGCGCGCGGTAGCCGAGGACGTAGCCGTGCAGGGTCTCCTCGACCTCCTGCTCGGGCACCGGGAGGCTGATCCCGCCCCGCGCGCGCTCCTGCTCCTCGCGCAGCCGGCCGACGGTGGCGAGCAGGGCGAGCTGTTCGTCGGCGCCGCCGAGGTCCACCGCGCGCTGGACGGCCGCGTAGTCGAGGCGGCGGTGCGAGCGGACCAGGGCGCGGCGCAGGTCGGCGAGCACCACGGCGCCGTCGGCGTCCAGGTCCAGCTGCCAGAGCAGGGCGGGCCGGGGCTCGCCGGGCAGCAGGCTGGCGGCGTCCTCGGAGATCCGGGCAGGGTGCAGCGGGACGCGGTGGTCCGGGAAGTACAGGGTCTCGACCCGGCGGCGGGCCTCGGCGTCGATGGCGCCGCCCGGGCGGACGAAGGCGGCGACGTCCGCGATGGCGTAGTACACCCGGTAGCCTCCGCCGGGGCGGTGGAGCAGGTGCATGGCCTGGTCGAGGTCGCGCGAGCCGGGCGGGTCGACGGTGAACAGCGGCAGGTCGGTGGCATCGTGCTCGGGCAGCCGGGGGCGCTCGGCCGCCTCCTCCGCCTCGGCCAGCACCGGCTCCGGCCACTCGGTGTGGATCTCCAGGCGGGCGCGGAGTTCGGTCAGTTCGGTGTTGATCCGGGCGGAGTCGGCGGCCTTGACGCGCAGTTTTCGGCGAGGCATGCAGGCAGCGTAGGGCGAATCGGGTGATTCCGGACGGATCACCCCGCCGGACGCGCCGGGCGGCCGGTGCCCACTGGGCGGCCGGTGCTGGTGGGCTCAGCGCCCCAGCAGCGACTTCAGGTCCTTGCCCGCGAGCACGACGGCGTCGTCGTAGCCGCCGGTGGCCAGCCGGAGCATGAAGGCCACCGCGTCGTCCGGGTGCGGGTCGGTGTACGGCTCGCCGTTGTAGTCCAGGAACAGCAGCATCGCCTCGAAGGCGGTGCGCTTGTTCCGGTCGATCAGCGGGTGGTTGCGGGACAGGCTCTGGCCGAGGGCGGCGGCCTTGGTCCACGGGTCCGGGTAGGCGTCCCCACCGAACAGGCTCGCCTGCGGGCGGGCGATCGCCGAGAGCAGGCCGCCGAGATCCCGGATGTTCTCCGGGCCGCCGGCCAGGTAGGTGACGTCCTCCAGGTCCAGGTACTCGGTCACAGGTCCTTGAGCCTCTCCAGCGTCTCCGCGTTGGCGGCACGGATCCGGGCGACCATGGCGGCCCGACGCTCGGACCGGCTCTGCTGGCCGGGCTCCTGCGACTGCTCGGTGAGCGCGTCCGGCACCTCGGACTGGCGGACCTCGAAGGCCAGCTCGGCGGTGTCCGACCCGGCCGGGGCCTCGGTCACCCGCACCCGCCCGGCCATCACGGCCTCGGCGGCGGCCCGCACCGCGAACTCCAGGGCCTGCCGGGTCTCCGCCGGCAGGCCGGCGGGCAGGCGCACGGACAGGGACTCCTCCACAGCGTCGTCGTCGCCGGGCACCAGGTCCAGGGGTCGCAGGGTCATCTCGCTCACACTCCTCGCTGCTCACCGTAGTGGCGAACGCCGGGCGGCCCCACCGGATTTCCAACCCCCGGGCGGGGTGGGGCCCGGGTGTGAGCACTCGTAGGCTGGGGTCGAGTGGTCGTTCACGAAGGGGGTTCGGGCAATGGGTGCGGTGAAGGTGACCGGGGCGGCGGTGTCGGGGGTGTTGGCGGCGACGGGGGCGCTGCACGCGGTGTGGGCGGTGACGCCGTGGCCGCTGCGGACGCCGGAGGAGTTCGCGGACACCGTGGTCGGCGCGGGCGACGGACCACCGTCCCCGGCGGCCTGCGTCGCGGTGGCGGGGCTGCTCGGGACGGCCGCGTACCTGGTGGGGGCGGAGGCCGGGGTTCTGCCGGCGGTGGGGCCGCGGCGGCTGCGGCGGGCCGGGGTGCGGGCAGTGGCCGGGGTGATGCTGGCGCGCGGCGCCGGCGGCCTGGTGCTGTTCGGGAGGGCCGTCGAGCGCTCGGAGCGGTTCAAGCGGCTGGACACCCGGTACTACTCGCCGCTCTGCCTGGCGCTGGCGGCCGGAACGGCCGTGGTCGCGGGGGCCGGCGGCGCCGAGTAGCCGCGGCCGGGGCAACCGTCTCAGGGCCGGACAGGCAGGACGGGCAGGACGGGCCGCCCGGGGCAGGACGGTTTTGCGTAGGGTGGCGGGGTTCATCCGCTACAGAGTGTTGAGGAGTCCGCTGTGCTGGTGCTGTTGCCGCCTTCGGAGGGCAAGGCCGCATCCGGGGACGGGGTGCCGGTGGCGCTCGACCGGCTGTCGCTGCCCGGGCTGACGGCGGCGCGCGGCGAGGTGCTGGACGCGCTGGTCGGTCTCTGCCGGGGTGACGAGGACACCGCCGCGGAGGTGCTGGGGCTCAGCCCCGGGCTGCGCGGCGAGATCGCCCGCAACGCCGGGCTGCCTGAGGCGGGTGCCCGTCCGGCGGGCGAGGTGTACACCGGGGTGCTGTTCGACAACCTGGGTCTGGCCACGCTGGACGCGGCCGCGTACGGCCGGGCCGAGCGGTCGCTGCTGGTCTTCTCGGGCCTGTGGGGCGCCGTGCGGATCTCCGACCGGATCCCGCCCTACCGCTGCTCGATGGGCGTGAAACTGCCCGGCCCGGGGGCGCTCGGCGCGTACTGGCGGGGCGCGATGGCGTCCGTGCTGCCGGAGGTGGCGGACGGGCTGGTGCTGGACCTGCGCAGTTCGGCGTACGCGGCGGCGTGGAAGCCGGCCGGCGAGGTGGCCTCCCGGACGGCGACCGTCCGGGTGCTCCAGGAGCGCAACGGCAAGCGCACGGTCGTCAGCCACTTCAACAAGGCGACCAAGGGGCGCCTGGTGCGGGACCTGCTGGTCGCGGGGATCGAGCCGAAGACGCCGGGCGAGCTGCTGGACGCGCTGCGGGGCCTGGGGCACCGGGTGGAGCTCGCCGCCGAAGGCACGGCGCGCAAGCCGTGGCAGCTGGACGTGGTGGTCACCGAGGTGCACTGAGCCCGCTCCGGGGGGCGGTCCCCCGCACCGCTCCCCCGAAGCCAGGCGTTCAGCGCAGGTGCGAGGTGTCGTTGAGCAGCCGCAGCGAGGCGTTGCCGTCCGCGTAGTACTGGACGGCGCAGAACGAGGCGGCGGACAGCTCCATCCGGTACAGCGCGTCCGGCGGGGCGCCGAGCGCCAGCCGGACCAGCGTCTTGATCGGGCTGACGTGGGAGACCACCAGCACGGTCCTGCCGGGGTGCCGGGCGATGATCTTGTCCCGGGCGACGCCGGCCCGGTGGGTGAGCGTGGTGAAGCTCTCCGTGCTGCCGGTGGGCTTGGCCTTCGCCGAACCGAGCCAGGCCGCCAGGTCCTCCGGGTGGCGCTCCTGCACCTCGGCGAAGGTCAGGCCCTCCCAGTCGCCGAAGTCGACCTCGCGCAGCCCGTCCTCGTACCGGACCTCCAGGCCGAGCCGGGCGGCGACGATCTCGGCGGTCTCCCGGGTGCGGCGCATCGGCGAGGCCACCACGGCCTGGATGCTGCCGCGGGCGGCCAGTTCCTCGGCAGCCCGCGCGGCCTGCCAGCGGCCCTTGTCGGACAGTTCCGGGTCGCTGCCGCCACTGCCGGAGAAGCGCTTCTGCGGGGTCAGCGCGGTCTCGCCGTGGCGGAGCAGGACGAAGGTGGTCGGGGTGCCGAGGTCGGCGGGGGCGGCCCAGCCGGCCTTGGGGGCGGCGGTCTCCAGCGGCGGCTCGTCCACCACCGCGGCGGCCCGCGGCCTGGGCTCCCACTGGCGGCCGGCCTTGCCCGCGTCCATCGCCTCGTTGGCGAGCCGGTCGGCGTCCTTGTTCCGCTCGCGCGGGATCCAGGTGTACGTCACCCGGGCGCGCGGGAGGATCGTGCGGGCCTCGGCGGCGAGCGGCTGCATGTCGGGGTGCTTGATCTTCCAGCGCCCGGACATCTGCTCGACGACCAGCTTGGAGTCCATCCGGACGTCCACCGAGGCGTCCGGGTCGAGCTCCCGGGCCGCCTTGAGGCCGGCGATCAGGCCCTTGTACTCGGCCACGTTGTTGGTGGCGTGGCCGATGAACTCGGCGGCCTCGGCGATGATCTGCCCGGTGTCGCCGTCCCGGACCACCGCGCCGTAGCCGGCCGGCCCCGGGTTGCCCCGGGACCCGCCGTCCGCCTCGACGATGAAGCGAGCCGCCACCGGGTCAGGCGCCCGAATCGGCGGTGCGGACCAGGATCCGCGAGCAGTTCTCGCAGCGGACCACCTTGTCGGCCGGCTCGGCCTTGATGGCGTTGAACTCGGTGATGGAGAACTCGGTGCGGCAGCCCTCGCAGCGGCGCTGGTAGAGGCGGGCCGCGCCGACGCCGCCCTGCGTCTGGCGCAGCTTGGTGTAGACCTTCAGCAGGTCGGCGGGGACGACGGCGGCGACGGTCTCGCGGTCCCGCTTGACCTTGTCGGCCTCGGTGTCGATCTCGGCGAAGGCGGCGTCCCGGCGGGTCTCGGCCTCGGTGAGGACGACGGTGGAGTGCTGCAGGCGCGCGGTCAGCTCGGTGACCCGGGTCTGGGCGCTCTCCAGCCGCTCCATGACCTCCAGCACGATCTCCTCCAGGTCGCCCTGGCGCTTGGCCAGCGAGCCGATCTCGTGCTGGAGGTTCTCCAGGTCCCTCGGCGAGGTGATCGCGCCGGAGTCCAGGCGCTGCTGGTTGCGGGCGGACCGGGCGCGGACCTGCTCCACGTCCTGCTCGGCCTTGGTCAGCTCACGCGTGGTGTCGCCCTGCTGGGCCTCGGCGGCGACCACCAGGTCCTTGAGCGCGGTGTGGTCGGCGGAGGCCTTCTCGATCTCGGCGTGCTCGGGCAGGCTCCGGCGCCGGTGGGCCAGCTGGTCGAGCTTCGAGTCGAAGGCCTGGAGGTCGAGCAGGCGGATCTGGTCGGCGGGCGCGGCGTTCAAGGGGAAGGCTCCTGTGAATCGGGTCAGGCGGTGAAGGACATGGGGGCGTGCGCGGTCCACGGGTCGGTGACCCGGTGGGAGACCTTGGTCTCCACGGCCCAGCCGCGCTGCTCGGCGGCGGCGTGCAGGGCCCGCTCGGCCAGGGCGAGCCAGGGCCACTCGGTGGCCCAGTGCGCGGCGTCGACCAGGGCGACCGGCGCCGCCTCGGCGGCCTCGGACGCGGGGTGGTGGCGCAGGTCGGCGGTGAGGTAGGCGTCCACCCCGGCCACCCGCACCTCGGCGAGGAAGCTGTCGCCCGAGCCGCCGCACACTGCGACCCGGCTCACCAGCCGGTCCGGGTCGCCGGAGACCCGGACGCCCGTGGCGGTGGCCGGCAGGCCCTCGGCCACCTGCGCGGCGAAGGCCGACAGGGGCAGCGGGGGCTCCAGCAAGCCGATGCGGCCGGTGCCGCGGCGGCCCAGCGGGTCGGTCGGGTCCGGCACCAGCGGGCCGGTCACCCGCAGGCCCACCGCCTCGGCGAGCGCGTCCGAGACGCCGGGGTCGGCGTGGTCGGCGTTGGTGTGCGCGACGTGCAGGGCGATGCCGTTGCTGATCAGCGTGTGCACGACCCGGCCCTTGAAGGTGGTCGCGGCGACGCTGGTGGTGCCGCGCAGATAGAGGGGGTGGTGGGTGACCACCAGGTCGGCGCCCCACTCGACGGCCTCGTCGACGACCGTCTGCACGGGGTCGACGGCGAACAGCACGCGGCCGACCTCGGCCTGGGGGTCTCCGCAGACCAGGCCGACGGCGTCCCAGGCCTCCGCCCACTGCGGCGGGTAGACCTCTTCGAGCGCGGTGATGACGTCGGACAGTTTCGGCACCTGTCGAGACTACCGTGCGCGCGGGGGCGGTCGGGCCTCGGCCGTTCGGCGACCTGGGCGGCGGGGCGGCGGCAGCGGGGCGGCCGGTGCGGCGGGGATGCGGCGGCGGCGCGGTTCGGACACGGGTGCCGATGGCGTACGGACGCGCGTCAATCTGCGGTGGGGGCGCCCGGGAGGGGCCGGCGCCGGTCGCACGCGCCCGCGCGCCCGGCGCCCACTGCTCACACGGGAGCCCTCGCACGAATTCGAAACCGCTTCCCGATCACCCTTACGAGTGAAGTGACCGGCTCTACGTTGAGCCACTCCCGCCTCGAAAGTAACTTCAGTCCTGCGAACGGGAGTTGCCCCGACAGTTGCCCCGACCGGGGGTCGGGAAGGCGCTCCGCCGGACACGGGCCCTGGCGAGACCGGGCCCGGGGCGGGCACGGCCGGGGCTCCTGCCCCAGGCGCGGCACCGCCGTACCAGGGCGGTGCGCCGCACCGGGGCGGCACGCCACACCGAGGCGGCACTCCCGTTCAGGGGCGGCACTCCCGCTCCTTCCGAGGAAACCGATCAGGCCGGGCCGCACGCCCGGGTGCCGGAGCAGGTGGGCACCCGCGGGCGGCGGACGAGACGAAGGGATGTGGTGGCGAATGGCGGCGGGCACATCGCTGCGTACGGCCGGGGGCGGGGAATCGGCGGGCCACGGGCCGGATGCGGCCGGACCGTGGCCGGAGAAGACGCGGGCGGCGCTGGCAGAGGCCGGCGGCCGGGGAGGCGGCGGCGACTGGGAGGTCACCGCCGGGGGCTTCTGGTGCACGGCCAGGCCGCCCGCGTCGGTTCCACTCCCGGAGCAGGGCTGGAAGCTCCACGTCAGCGCGGCCTCGGCGGCGGGCGAAGCAGTGCTCGCGGCCGTCGTACGGGCTCTCGCCGACGACCCGTGCCCGTTCAAGTTCGCCGCCGGGGAGCAGCGGCTGCGCGAGCTCAACTCCCGTAACAGCGATCGGGGTTCGGCCGGCAAGTTCATCACCGTCTACCCGGCCGACGACGCCCAGTTCCGGCGGCTGGCCGCCGGACTCGACCGGGCCACCGCCGGACTGCCCGGGCCCGTCGTGCTCTCCGACCGCCCCTACCGGCCCGGCAGCCTGGTCCACTACCGGTACGGCGCCTTCGCGGCCCGCGCCGAGCTCGGCCACGACGGGGAGTACCGGTCCGTCCTGCACGGGCCGGACGGCGAACGGGCCGAGGACGTGCGCGGCGCCTCCTACCGGGCGCCGTCCTGGGCCAGCGACCCGCTGGAGACCGGTGCGGCCCGGCCGGGGCCGAAACGCGGCGCGGGCGTGCTGCTCGCCGAGCGGTACGCGATCACCGCCGCCGTACGGCACAGCACCAAGGGCGGGGTCTTCCTCGGCCGGGAGGCCGCGAGCGGCGCCGAGGTCGTGGTCAAGCAGGCCCGCGCACACATCGAGATCGACCGGGCCGGCACCGACGCCCGCGACGCCCTGCGGCACGAGGCCGCCCTGCTGACCCGGCTGGACGGGCAGGGCCTGGCACCCCGCCCGATCGAACTGATCGAACGGGACGACTCCGTCTTCCTCGTGCAGGAACGAATCGCCGGACAGCCGCTCGGCGCGTGGGTCGCCGCCCGGCTGCGGCGCGACGGCAGCCCCGACGTCGACTGGGCCGACGCCGGACCGGTCGCGCACGCCCTCCTCGACCTCGTCGACCGGGTGCACACCCAAGGACTCGTCCTGCGCGACCTCTCCCCCGGCAACGTGATGGTCCGCCCCGACGGCCGCCTCCGGCTCGTCGACCTCGAACTCGCCGCCGAAACCGGCCGCCCCGCCGGCTCCGCCGGCACCCCCGGCTACCGCGCCCCCGAACAGGGGCCCGGCCGACTCGGCCTCGTCCACGACGGCACCTGCGTCGCCGACCCGGCCGTCGACCTGTACGCCCTCGGCGGCCTGCTCTTCCTCCTCGCCACCGGCCACGACCCGCTGCTCCCGGACGACCTGCCCCGGGCCCGCCCGGTCACCGAGCGCCTCGGCCGCTGGCTCACCCTCGCCGCCCGCACCGGCACCACCGCCCGCCGCCTCGCCCCCGCCGTCCTCGGCCTCCGGGCCGAACAGCCGGGGCAGCGCTGGAGCCTCGCCCAGGCCAGGGCGGAACTCACGGGCGGAGCCACTGCGGAAGCCCGGCGCAGCGGTGACACACGCCCGGGCGGGGCTCCCGGTGCCGCGCACGGGCATGAGACCACCACCGCCGTCACCCCCCTGTGGCAGGCCCCGAACCGGCGGACCGCGCACACCCGGCACCCCGACGGCCCCCATGCCGCCTGCCCGACCGGCGACGCCGCCACCGCACCCCCGCAGCGAGCCGCCGACGGCAGTGCCGCGCCCGCCAGGGCCGGTGCCATGCGGGCCGCCGCCGCTCCGCCGTGGCGCGCTGCGGCCCACCGGGCCGCGCCCGCCGAGCACTCCGCCGACGCCCACGACGACCGTTCCGCGACCGACCCGACCGACCCGGCCGCCGCGACCGCCGCGACCGGCGGCCCCCGGGCTGCCGTCCGACCCGACGGCGCCGCTGCGGACGCAACCTGCCGCGCGTCGGCCGGCCTCCTCGACCGGGTGCTGTGCGACGGCCTGCGGCAGCTGGCCGTCACGGCCACGCCGCTGCGGCGGGACCGGTTGTGGCCGGTCGTACCCGCCGGGGAGCGGACGGATCCGTGCAATGTGCAGCACGGCGCCGCCGGGGTGCTGGCGGTGCTGGCGCGGGCGGTGGCGGCGGAGGACCTGCCGGGCGAGGTGCGCGCGGAGGCCGCGCGGACGGCACGGACGGCCGCCGGGTGGATCGAACAGCGCCTGGCCGCCGAGCCGGTGGTGCTGCCCGGGCTGCACTTCGGGCGGTCGGGGACGGCCTGGGCGCTGCTGGACGCCGCCCGGGCGTTGGGCGACGACGCGCTGGCCGTTCGGGCCGCCGCGCTCGCCCGGCGGATCCCCGTCGAGTGGCCCAACCCCGACGTCTGCCACGGCGCAGCCGGCTCCGGGTTCACCCAACTCCGCTTTGCGGCGGCAGACATCACCTCCCTCGATCCGGACTTCCTCGACCGCGCCGCCCACTGCGGCCACGCCCTGCTCGCCGCCGCCCGGCACGAGCCGTACGGGCGGGTGTGGCCGGTGCCGGCGGACTTCGACTCGGCGCTCGCCGGGATCACCCACCTGGGCTTCGCGCACGGCGTGGCCGGTGTGGGCGCCTTCCTGCTGGCCGCCGCCGAGGCGACCGGCGACCGCGACCTGCTCGCCGGCGCCGTCGAGGCCGGGCGCACACTCGCCGCGACCGTCCGCTGGGACGCGCCGCGCGAGAGCGCCTGGTGGCCGCAGAGCGCGGACGATCCGGACCGCGTCAGGCTGGCGCACTGGTGCAGCGGCTCGTCCGGCGTGGGCACCTTCCTGCTGCGGCTCTGGCGGGCCACCGGCGACGCCACCGCGCACGGGCTGGCGCTGGCCGCCGGGCGCGCCGTACTGGCCGGGCGCTGGCACGGCGGGGTGAGCGCCTGCCACGGCCTGGCCGGCGACGGCGAGTACCTGCTCGACCTTGCCGAGGCCGCCGATGCCGCCGATGTCGCCGACGAGCGGGAATTCCGTTCCGGCGCCGAGGAGTTGGCGCAGCTGATCGCTGCTCGGTCGGCGCTGCGGGGCGGCCTGCTGGTGCTGCCGGACGAGACCGGGACGGGCTGCGCGGCAGGCTACGGCACCGGCGCGGCGGGCGCGTTGGCCTTCCTGCTGCGGCTGCGGCACGGCGGCCCCCGGCTCTGGGTGGATCCGGTGCCGCCCGCCGTACGCCGGTCCCAGGGCGCGGCAAGCGGGGTGAGCGGGGCATGAACGTGGCCACCCGGACCGTCGCGCAGGCGCTGCGCCGACTGAGTTTCACCTTCGCCGCCGACGGCGGTCACGCCGCCTGCCTCGCCTCGGCCGCCGACGGCGGCTGGTACGTGGAGAGTTGGCGGCTGCCGTCGGACGGCGGGCCGGCCACGCCGCTCGCGTTGCCGCTGCCCGGCAACCGGTCGGAGAGCCTGCGTTCGCAACTGGTCGCGCTGCCGGACGGCTCGGTGCTGGTCTGCCGGCACGACGGCGAGCGGCACGACCTGGTCCGCCTCTCGTACGGCGAGAACGGCGCCGTGGAACAACAGGTGGCCACGATCCGGATGCCCGGGCTGCGGCTGCTGCCGATCCCGACGCCCCCCGGGGCCGGTCCTCGGACGCCGGTGGCGCTCGCCCTCGGGACGGACACCCGCCCGGCGACCACCGCCTGGCTGGTGCGGACGGACGGCAGCGAGCCCGAACGGGTCGCCGAGATCCCGGGGTTGCACGGCGGCGGCGCCTGGCTGGACCACGCCGGGGCGCTGCTGGCGCTGGACCGGGTGAACGCGGGGCTCGTCCGCACCGTGGTGCTGGACCTGCGCAGCGGCACGACCACCCCGCTGCTGGAGATCGGCGAGCGCAGCAACGACCGGCTGGTGCTGTTCGACCCGGACAGCCGGTTCGCGATGGTGCGCAGCGACGCGCCGGGCACCGACCGGCTCGGCTGGGGCGTGCTGGGCGGCGGCGAACCGCTGCGGTTCCCGGAGTGCCTGCACGTCGCGGGCATGTTCCTGCGGCCGGTCGCGCTGCGGCGGACGGCGGACGGCCCGCAGGTGGCGGTGCAGGTCGACCACGGCGCCGGCTCCGCGCTCGCCCTGTGGCGGGCCGCCGCCGGCCGGCTGGACCAGCTGCCGGTACCGCCCGGCCGGCTCGGCGCGGTCGGCCACTGGGGCGGGGCGGCGCTGCGGCTCCCGTACTCCTCGCCCGACCACCCGGCGGCGCTGGCCGCCCTGGACGTGGAAGCGCTGCTGGCGCACGGCCCGGCGAAGCCCGGGTCCGGCCCGATGCCGATGCCGCTGCCACTGCAACTGGCGCCGCTGGGCTCCGGCCTGCCCGGCCCGTGGCGGGACACCGTGCTGCCCTGGCAGCCCGGCGGTCCGCGCACCCCCCGCACCCGGCCGCCGGGTTGGCGGGTGGACGGCAGCACCGCACCCGGGGACGGCGGCCGCTGGCAGCCCGCGCAGAGCCTCGAACTCGCCGGTCCGGCCGGGCCGTTGGAGGCCGTGGTGTACGGCGGGGACACCTGGCTGAGCAGCCCGCACCTGGTGCTGGCGCTGCACGGGGGCCCGGCGGACGCCTGGCGGCTGGAGTTCGACCCGGCCCTTCAGCGGATGGCCGCCGAGGGCCTGGCCGTGATCGCACCGAACCAGCGCGGCTCCACCGGCTACGGGGTGGCGCACGCGATGGCCATCCGGGGCGCCTGGGGCGGGCCCGACCTGGACGACGTGCTGTACCTGCTGGACGGCATCGCCGGCCAGCGCGCGGCACTCGGGCTGGAGCCGCCGGCCCTGTTCGGGGTCAGCTACGGCGCGTTCCTGGCGCTGCTGGCGGCCGCGCACGCGCCGGCCGAGCAGGTGTCCCGCTGCGCGGTGGTCGCACCGTTCCTGTCCGGCGCCCGGCTGCTGGCCGAAGCGGCGGCCCCCGTACGGGCGTTGACCACCCGGCTGGCCGGCGACGAGCCGATCACCGACGCCCGTGGCCCGCGCGACGTCCTCCAGCTGGCGCACCGGCTGAGCGCCCCACTGCTGGTGGTGCACGGCAACCGGGACGAGGTCGTGCCGGTGAGCCAGTCCCGTTCGCTGCGGCACGAGTTGCTGCGGATCGGCCGGGTCGAGGGCGCGGACTTCCGGTACGTCGAGGCGGCCGGATCGGGCCACGAGGTGCTCGCCGAGGAGGGCGCGGCCGTGCTGCACGAGCTGCTGGCCGCCTTCCTGCGGACCGGCCGACCGGGCTGACCGGAGCCCCGGCACCTCGGTACGTCGACACCTCGGCACCTCGACTCCTCAGGACGTCGACACGTCGGTACCTCGACATCTCAGGACGTCGGCACCTCGACACCTCGACATCTCAGGACGTCGACACCTCACCACACAGACTCCCGGGCCCGACGCGGCCCGGGGCACCACCCCGGCGCGGCGGACCGAGCCGCCCGGGGGCGACACCCGATGCCCGCAGGCAGATCGCGGCGGGCGTAGTTCCAGGGGAGGAACCCGATCATGGAGAACATGGTGGACTTCGAGACCGACCTCGCGGCGCTGCAGGACCTGCCGGAGACCGAGTCCGTCGAGCTGACCGGCCACGGCGCCGGCTGCCAGTACACCTGTCTCATCCTCACCTGCCTGATCTTCACCAACAGCTGATCCAGGCGGTGAGCCGTGGGTGCCGTCCCCGCCTGTCCGGACAGGCGGGGACGGCACCGTCCGTTTCCCTGCACGTGCCCGACCCTCCCCCCCCCGACCCGACGTTCCGACGGGAGCTCCGACTTGCCCCGCCGCCCCACCGGCTGGACCCTCGCACTCGGCATCGCCCTGCCGGTCGAGGCCGCCACCACGCTCGCCCTGCCCGCCGCGCTCGCCGCGGCCGTCGACGCCGCCCTCGGCCACCGGCCCGGGCCCGGCGCCTTCGTGCGGCTCGCCCTCGTCCTGGGCGTGGCCGCCGCGGCCAATGCCACCGCCGCCGCGGCCGGCCCGGCCTGCTCCGCCGAGGCCACCGCCGCCCTGCGCGGGCGTCTCGTCCGCCACCTGCTCGCCCTCGGACCCGGCGGCCGGCTCCGCCACGGACCACCGCCCGGCGACCTCGCCGCCCGCCTGCTGGGCTCGGCCGGCGACGCGGGCGGCCGACTGCCCGCCGTCCTCGGCGCGGCCACGGCGCTGCTCACCTCGGCGGGCGCGATCGTCGGGCTCGGGCTGCTGTCGCCGTGGCTGGCGCTCGCCTTCTTCGCGGGCGTCGTCCCCGGCGTGGTGCTGATCCGGCTCTTCCTGCGCGAGGCCGGGCCGGTGTTCGCCCGCTACCAGGAGGTCCAGGCCGACCTTGCCGCCCGGCTCAGCGGCGCCCTCACCGGACTGCGCAGCATCCACGCCGCCGGTGCCGAACAGCGCGAGGCGACACGGGTGTTGGCGCCGCTGCCGGGCCTGTCCGCCGCCGGGCACGCGCTCTGGGCGGCGCAGCGGCGCACCGCCTGGCAGGCCACCCTGCTGATCGCGGTGGTCGAGGTCGCGGTGCTCGCCACCGCCGGGACCCTCCTCGCCGACAGCGCCCTGGCCCCCGGGGCGCTCGCCGCCGCGGCCGGCTGGGCTGCCCTCGGCGCCGGGCTCTTCGAGCAGGTCGAGGCGCTGGTCGCGGTGGCGCACGCCCGCGCCGGGCAGACCCGGGCCGACGAACTGCTGGCCGTCCGCCCGGCCGAACCCGGCCGGGCGGCCCTCCCCGTCGGCGGCTACGGGGAGGTCGTCCTGCGCGGCGTGGTGGTGCGCGACGGCGACCGGGTGCTGCTCGGCCCGCTCGACCTGACGATCCCCGGCGGCCGCACGGTCGCACTGGTGGGGCGCTCCGGCTCCGGCAAGTCCCTGCTGGCCGCGCTGCCCGGGCGGCTGCGCGACCCCGACGAGGGCGCCGTACTGATCGACGGTGTCCCGGTGGACGCGCTGGCCCCGTCCGAACTGCGGCACGCGGTCGGCTACGCCTTCGCCCGGCCCGCCCTGGTCGGCCGCACCGTCCGCGACGCGCTGGCCGGCGCCGGCCCCGCCGAGGCGGCGGCCGCCCGCGCGGACGGCTTCCTCCAGCGGCTGCCCCGGGGCTGGGACACCCCGCTCGACGAACTCCGGCTCTCCGGCGGCGAACTGCAACGCCTCGGCCTGGCCCGGCTCCTGGCCCAGCCCGCCCGGGTCGTCGTCCTCGACGACGCCACCTCGGGCCTGGACCTCGCCACCGAGTACCAGGTCAGCGAGGCCCTCGACCGCGCCACCCTCGGCCGCACCCGGCTGGTGGTCGCCCACCGCGCCGGGGTCGCCGCCCGCGCCGACCTCGTCGCCTGGCTCGACGCCGGCCGCCTGCGCGCCCTCGCCCCGCACACCGCCCTCCTCGCCGACCCCGACTACCGCGCCGCCCTGTCGGACACCGCCCTCCAGACGGCCTCCGCCTGATGGCCCGCCACCGCGCCCCGTCCGACGGCGGCGCAGGAAGTCGGCCCGATCGACTTCCTGTGCACCCAGCCACCCCGGCGCCCGGCCCGAGAAGTCGGCATCGCCGACGGCCCGCAACGGCCGGGGCCCCGCGCCGGCCCGGCGCGGGCCGACTGCCCGGCACCGGAAGTCGGCGTCGTCGACTTCCCGCGTCCGCCTCCCCCGGATGGGCGCTGCTGTTCCGGCAACTGGCCGTCACGCGCGGGCCGCTGCTCCGGCTGCTCGGCTGGTCCGGGGTGGAGGCGCTGCCGCCGCTGCTGTCCGGGCTGTTCGTCTCGGCCGCCGTCGACCAGGGGTTCCTGGCCGGGCGGCCGGGGGCCGGGGTGGCCTGGCTGGCCGGGTTCGGCGCCGCGATGGCCGTCCGGGCGTACGCGGCGCGGGCCGGGTTCCCGCACCTGGCGGGGGTGGTGGAGCCGTTGCGGGACGCCCTGGTCGAGCGGGTGGTCCACAGCGCGCTCGCCCGACCGTCGGCGGATCCGGCCGAGCTCGCCCGGCTCACCGAACAGGTGGAGTCCGCACGGCAGTTGACCGCCACCCTGCTGCGCACCCTGCGCGGCGTCGGGGTCACCCTGGTCGCCGCCCTGGCCGGCCTGGCGCTGCTGGCGCCCGCCGTCCTGCCGCTGGTCCTGCTGCCGCTGCTCGCCGCCGGGTTCCTCTTCTTCCGTCTGCTGCGCCCGCTGGTGGCGCGGCGGAGGGTGGTCGTGCTCGCCGAGGAGCGGCTGGCCGCCGAGGCGGGGCGGGCGCTGCACGGGTTGCGCGACGTGCAGGCCACGGGCACCCGGGAGCAGGTCGCCGAGGCGCTGACCGGGGCCGCCCGGGCGAGCGCCGCCGCCGCCCGCGCCCTGGGCCGGGCTTCGGCCTTGCGCGCGCTGGTCGTGGCCCTCGGCGGCCGGCTGCCCGTCCTGGCCGTCCTCGCCGCCGCGCCGTGGCTGCTCGCCCGCGAGGCCCTGACCCCCGGCGAACTGCTCGGCGTCGCGACCTATCTGCTGCAGCAACTCGACCCGGCGGTCAGGACGTTGGCGGGTACGGTCGGCGGCTGGCTGCTCAACCTCGCCGTCGTCCTGGACCGCCTGGCCGCCACCACGAGCGACCCCCCGGCGGACGCCGCCCCCGGCGCGCTGCCCGGGACAGCCCCGGGGCAGGAGCCGGAGGTGCGGGTCAGCGGGTTGGGGTACGGGCACGGCGGGGCCGGGACGCCGGTGCTGGAGGGCCTGGAGTTCGGGTTCGGGCCCGGGGAGCACGTGGCCGTGGTGGGGGTGAGCGGGGCGGGGAAGTCGACGCTGGCGGCCCTGCTGGCCGGGGTGCTGGCGCCGACGGGCGGGGCCGTGTCGGTGGGCGGGGTGCGGCCGGACGGGCTGGCGGGGGCGGCGCGGGCGCGGCTGGTGGCGCTGGTGCCGCAGGAGGCGTACGTGTTTCCGGGGCCGGTGCGGTCCAACCTGACCTGGCTCTCCCCGGAGGCCACGGAGGAACAACTCGCCCGTGCCGTCCGCTTGCTGGGGGCTGATCGGCAGGTCGCGCGTCATGATCTCGATAGGATCTCGTCCGTTCCGGCCGTTATGGTGGCCGGGGCACGGGCCGCGATCACCGGCTGTGGCGCGTACCGAGCGCCCGATCGGGGACCCGACCGCGCGCCGCCAAGCGCCGGCCGGGCGCCGATGACCTGCACCCTCCGCACGGAAAAGACGATTTCTGATGTCCGACACCCTCACCGACACCACCGGACCCACGGCCAACGGGACCGACGCCGACGAGAGCACCGCCTGGGACGCCTCGTCGCACGGCCGGCACCGGGGCCGGTCCGCCGCCGACGACACGCCCGAGGCCGACCCGCACGGCCGGCACCGCGCCGCGGCGGACCGGGGCTGAGCACACCCGCACCGGGAGGGCCCGTCGGGGGGAGCACCCCCCGGCGGGCCCTCGTCGCGTCCTGGGTCCTGGGTTCGGGGTCCCGGGTCCTGGGTTCGGGGTCCCGGGTCCTGGGTTCGGGGTCCCGGGTCCTGGGTTCGGGGTCCCGGGTCCTGGGTTCGGGGTCCCGGGTCCTGGGTTCGGGGTCCCGGGTCCTGGGTTCGGGGTCCCGGGTCCTGGGTTCGGGGAGGGCGCGCGGCTCAGCGCCCCAGCGTCACGACCGTCCGCAGCGCCTCGCCGCTGCGCATCTGGGCGATCGCCTCGTTGACGTCCGACAGGTCGACGCGGTGGCTGATCATGCCGTCGAGGTCGATCCGCCCGGCCCGCCACAGGTCGACGACCAGGGCGATGGTGCGGGCCACCGGCGCCCCGCCGTAGAGCGAGGGCAGCAGGCGCTTCTCGTTGAAGAACAGCTCGCCCATGGTGAACTGCGCGAGGTCGTCCTGCGCGCCGGCGCCGATCACCACGACCGCGCCGCCGCGCCGGGCCGCGTCGTAGCCGGCCCGGACGGTGGCGGACCGGCCGACGGCCTCGAAGACGTAGTCGAAGCCGCCGCCGGGCAGGCCCTTCGCCGCCGCCTTGAGGTCCTCGGGGGCGATCGCCTCGGTCGCGCCGAAGGCCAGTGCCCGCTCGCGGCGCGAGACGACCGGGTCGACGACGGTGATCCGGGCGGCGCCGCAGACCCGGGCGCCCTGCACGGCGGCGACCCCGACCCCGCCCGCGCCGATCACCGCGACGGAGGCGCCGGGTTCGACCCGGGCGGTGTTGACGGCGGCGCCGACGCCCGTGGTCACCCCGCAGCCGATCAGCGCGGCGGCCTCGTACGGCAGGTCGGCGGGCACCTTGATGACGGCGTCCGCGGCGACCACGACCTCCTCGGCGAACGCCCCGGTGCCGTAGAACCCGGAGGCCTCGACCGCCGCGCCGCCGTTCTCGAAGCGGAAGCCGGGCGCGCCGAGCCGCCGCAGGCTGGCGATGCACAGGTGGCCGCGGCCCCGCTCGCAGTGCGCGCAGCGGCCGCAGGGCGCCATCCAGCAGAGCACCACGCGGTCGCCGGGGGCGAGGCCGGTCACGCCCTCACCGACCTCCACGACCTCCCCGGCCCCCTCGTGCCCGGGGACGAACGGCGCGGGCTGCGGCAGGACGCCGCTCATCGCCGAGAGGTCGGAGTGGCAGAGGCTGGCGGCGCGCATCCGGACCCGTACGGCGCCCGGCCCGAAGCCGACGGCCGTCACGTCCTCCCGGACGTCGAGGGTCTCCTGGCCGGTCTTGTGCAGGACGGCTGCGCGCATGGGGCTGCTCCCGGTGTGCCTCGTGTGCTCGGTTTCCACGGTCGGGCCCGATTCTGACACGGGCGACCCGACCCGACTAGAACACGTTCCAGGGCCGCTGTGGTCCACCCCTCTACCGTCGAGTAGGGTCCGGGTCGAACGCGTTCGCGCACGTCCCGAGCCCGAGGAGCACCGTCATGTCCGACCTGCTGGAGAGTGTCCGCCCGGCGGCCGAGGTGCTGGCGGCGTTCGAGGCGGCCACCGGGTTCATGCCGGTGGACGAGGGGCTGGCGCTGTACGCGGCGGCGGTGACGGCGGCGCAGCGCACCGGGCTGCCGCTGCTGGAGATCGGCACCTACTGCGGCCGCTCGGCGGTCCTGCTGGCGGCGGCCGCCCGGGAGGCCGGGACGACCGCGCTGACGGTGGACCACCACCGCGGCTCGGAGGAGCAGCAGCCCGGCTGGGAGTACCACGACCCGACGCTGGTGGACCCGGAGGTGGGGCTGATGGACACCCTGCCGCGGTTCCGCCGGACGCTGCACGCCGCCGGGCTGGAGGAGCACGTGGTGGCCCTGGTGGGCCGCTCGCCGCGGATCGCGGCGCTGTGGGGGCGGCCGCTGGCCCTGGTGTTCATCGACGGCGGGCACACCGACGAGCACGCGACCGGCGACTACGAGGGCTGGGCCCCGCACCTGGCGCCGGACGGGCTGCTGGTGGTGCACGACGTGTTCCCGGACCCGGCGGACGGCGGCCAGGCCCCGTACCGGGTGTTCCTGCGGGCGCTGGCCGAGGGCTTCGAGGAGGTCTCGGTGACGGGCTCGCTGCGCGTCCTGCGCCGGACCGCCGCGAGCTAGCCGCCCGCCCTAGCCGCCCGCCCTAGCCGCCCACCGCCCGATCCGCCGGCCGATCCGCCGAGCGGCCCCACAGCCCTGCACGGATGCTCTAACGTCGTGCCGGAGCTGTCGGGCGGAGGTTCGAACGGTACGGTGTCCGCGCAGCACCAGGCAGAGCATCGGCGGACGGTGGGGGCTAACGGTGGGGGCTAGCGGCACATGACGGACCAGCACAACACCGCTCCGGCAGTCTGGGACCCCACCGCGCGCGGCGGCGCGGGCGGCTGGGTGCGCGGCCCGCAGCGACCCGCCGAGCCCACCCCGGCACAGCCGAACCCGGCGCAGCCCGCCCCCGCTCAGCCCACCGCCGGCGCCGTCGGGGACCAGGGCCCGCCGCTGGGCGCCCGCCCGTACCTGGCCGCCCCGCAGCCGCCGTCCGTACCGCCGCCGGCGCCGTTCCCCTCCCGCGCGTCCGCGCAGACCCCGGGCCCCGGCTACGTGTCCGGCGAGGCCCCCGGCCCCGGCTACGTGTACCCGCCGCAGCCGCCCGCCGGCCCGCAGCAGCCCCCGTACGTCCCGTACCAGGGACAGCCCGACTACCCCGCCGCTTACCCCGCCGACCACCCCGTCGGCTACGAGGACCTGGACGACGAGGACCGCCCGAGCAACCGGAAGGCGCCGCTGCTGATCGGCTTCGCACTGCTCCTGGTGGTGGCGGTCGGCGGCGGCCTGCTGGTGGCCGCCCGGAACAGCGGCGACAAGAAGGACCAGGCCTCGCCCGCCCCGCCGTCCGCCTCCGCGACGTCCACCGGGAACCCGCCGACGGGCCCGGCGCCCACCGGAACGGACGCCGCGCCGAACGGCGCCACCGACCCGGCCTCGTCCGCCGCGGCGCCGTCCCCGACCGCGAGCGGTGCCGGCGCCAACGCCAAGACGCAGGCGCAGGCCCTGGACGGCCTGCTCACCGAGGGCGAGAGCGCGAAGGCCCCGATCGGCAGCGCGGTCGCCAAGGTGAGCAGCTGCCCGGCGAAGGCCGACATCGAGAGCGCGGCGCAGGTGTTCGACAACGGCGCCAAGCAGCGCGACGGACTGCTGCGCAAGCTCGCCGGGCTGAGCGCCTCCGACGTGCCGGGCGGCGCGGACGCGATGGCGTCGCTGAAGTCCGCCTGGCAGCTGTCGGCCGACATCGACCGGGCGTACGCGAACTGGGCGCGGGCGGTCGCCGGCCAGGGCTGCTCGGGCTCGGCCCCGAACACCGCCGACAAGAAGCGGGCCGACGAGCTCAACCCGCAGGCCACCCAGGCGAAGAAGGACTTCGCGGGGAAGTGGAAGCCGATCGCCGACACGTACGGCCTCACCCCGCGCACCCAGGACAGGATCTGATCCACCCGTGACCGGCCCGAACTCCCGCCCGCCCCGCCGCTCCACCCTGCTGCGCGCCACCACGGCGGTGGGCGCGGCCGTTCCGCTCTGCCTGGCGGGCTGGTTGGGCTGGCAGTCCCTCGGCCACTCCGCCGCGGTGGGCGGCACCGCCGCACCGGCCACCTCCCCGACCGGAACCACCGCACCGGCCACCTCCCCGACCGGAACCACCACGCCGGAAGCCACCACCCCGACCGGAACCACCACGCCGGAAGCCACCACCCCGGAGGCCACCGCACCGGGAACCACCACGCCGGGAACCCCCGCCCCAGCCCAGACGCCGAACACGCCCGCCCCGTCGGACACCCCGGTCTCCCCCACCGCGCTCACCGGCCGCACCATCGTGCTCGACCCCGGCCACAACCCCGGCAACTCCGCGCACACCGCCGAGATCAACCGCCTGGTCGACATCGGCAACTCCCGCAAGCAGTGCGACACCACCGGCACCGAGACCAACTCCGGCTACACCGAGGCCGAGTACGCCCTGGACGTCTCCCACCGGGCCCGCGCCATCCTGGCCGCCCGCGGCGCGACGGTGGTGCTGGCGCAGGACGGCGACCGCCCGTGGGGCCCCTGCATCGACGAACGCGCCCGGGCCGGCGCCGACGCGCACGCCGACGTGGCGCTGTCGGTGCACGGGGACGGCGGTCCGGCGGGCGGCAGCGGGTTCCACGTGATCCTCCCGGCGAAGGTGGCGGCCGGGAAGGCGGACAACGCGGCGATCGTCGAGCCCTCGCGCCGGCTCGGCCTGCTGCTGCGCGAGCACTTCCGCGCCGCGACGGGCGAGCCGTACGCGGACTACACCGCGAGCGACGGCCTGGACACCCGCTCCGACCTGGGCGGCCTGAACCTGTCCACGGTGCCGAAGGTGTTCATCGAGTGCGGTAACATGCGCAACCCGGTGGACGCCAAACGGATGACGGATCCTCAGTGGCGGCAGCGGGCGGCCCAGGGGATCGCCGACGCGCTGACGGCGTATCTGACCACCCGGTAAGGGAGTTGGGCCGGGGCGGCGGACGGCGTGCGTGCCGCCCGGGTCGCGCCTTTGGCAACGACTTCGCCCCATTCCCGGTCCCGCCGTGCACCGGCGGTGCGGTTGGGCCTAGGCTTCTGGTCCGTTCGGGAGTTTCGGCCGGTCAGCCCGACCGCACGAACCGCCGTCCACGACACGTCAACGAGGGGAACGTTAGTGAATCTGCGCGCTCTCACCAGGGGAGACGCCGCCGTCGCCGGCGCGGCCGTCCTGCTCTTCATCGCCTCCTTCCTGCCCTACTGGACGGTGGACTGCACCGGCCGGTACTGCGGCGACACGTCGCAGAACGCGTGGAGCACCCAGTTGTTCCCCATCCTGCCGTCGATCTACCTGCTCGGCATCGCCGCCGCGGTGCTGATCCTGCTGCACCGCTTCCAGGGCGAGGCCGCGGCCGGGCGCCAGGTGCTCGGCCTGCGGCTGGACCAGTGGGGCATCGCCTTCGCCGTCGTCGCGCTGTGGACGGCGCTGTGGTCGCTGGGCGGCGGCCCGGCCGGCGGCAGCTTCGGGCACGGCTTCGGCGCCTGGCTCGGCCTCATCGCGCTGATCGTGCTGGCCGGTGCGGCCGCGGCCGCACCGCTGGTGCCCGCGCTGAAGGCCCCGCTGGTCGCCGACCGTCCGGCGGCCGTCCCCTACCAGGGCGGCTACCCGGCCCCGGGCCAGCCCGGCCAGCCGGCGCAGCCCGGCCAGTACGGCTACCCGGCCCCGGGCCAGGACCCGAACCAGGCCCCGGCGTACGGCGCCCAGCCCGGTGGCTACGGCTACCCGGCGGCCGGCCAGCCGCAGCCGGTGCAGGCCGGTCAGCCGCAGGACACGGCCGCCGCACCGCAGCCCGTCCCGGCCGCGCAGCCGCAGCCGACCCCGGCCGCCCCGGCGGCCGACTTCGCACCGTTCTGGTTCGCCGTCCCGGCCCCGCGCTCGCTGGCGTCGAAGGACAACCCGGCGGGCGCCCCCGTCGGCGAGCTGGTGCCCGGCACCTGGTACCTGGCGGTCGAGCAGCGCGGCAGCGCGCTGGTCGCCCAGCTGCAGGACGGCACCGTCGGCCTGCTGGCCGACACCTCGGGCATCCAGCGCGGCTGACGCCCCCGCCAGTACGACGAAGGGGTGGGACCGGATCTCTCCGGTCCCACCCCTTCGCGTTGCCCGTACGGGCCTCAACCGTCGTACGGGCCTCAGCCGTCCGTACCGGCATCGGCCACGGCGACGGGCCTCAGCAGCAGTCCTGGACCACCAGCCCGGCGGGCAGCTGCTCCCCGCCGAAGACCGCGACCGTCGCCGGGTCGCCGCCGAGCGCGGCGACCGCGAGCAGCAGTGCGCCGGCCGTCCAGGTGGTGCGCTCCTCCGGCCAGACGGCGTCGTCCTCGAAGACGTACCCGGTCCAGTAGGAGCCGTCCTCGTGCCGCAGGTGCTTCTGGATCCAGCGCAGGATCTCCACGGCGCGGTCGGAGCGGCCGATCGCCCAGAGCGCGAGGGCGAGTTCGGCGCTCTCGCCGCCGGTCACCCACGGGCGGTCGCTGACGCAGCGCACGCCGAGCCCGGGGACGACGAAGCGGTCCCAGTCCCGGTCGATTCGCTCCAGCGCCGCGTCGCCGCGCAGTCCGGTGCCGAGCACCGGGTAGTACCAGTCCATCGAGTAGCGGCCCTTGTCGAGGAACCGCTCGGGGTGGTGGGTGATGGCGTGCCCCAGCCGGCCGGCGGCGAGCTCCCAGTCGGGCTGCGGCTCCTCCAGGTACTCGGCGATGGCCAGCCCGCAGCGCAGCGCGTGCAGCATGCTGGACGAGCCGGTGAGCAGCGCCTCGTCGGTGGCGGTGCCGTCCTCGTCGAGGCGCCAGGCGATCGGGCCGCCGGGCAGCCGCTGGCCGACGATGAAGTCCAGGGCGCGCCGGACGACGGGCCAGATCCAGTCCAGGAAGGCGTCGTCGCCGGCGCTGAGGTGGTGGTGCCAGACGCCGACGGCCACGTAGGCGCAGAAGTTGGTCTCCTTGGCCCGGTCGGTGACGGCGCCGTCGGTGTAGGCGGCGTACCAGGAGCCGTCCGGGTTCTGGGTGGCGGCGAGCCAGCGGTAGGCGGCCTCGGCGGCGGCGTGCTCGCCGGCGGTGTCGAGGGCCATGGCGGCCTCGGTGTGGTCCCACGGGTCGAGGTGGTGGCCGGCGAACCAGGGTATGGCGCCGTCGGGGAGCTGTTCGGCCAGGATGCTGCGGACGGTGCCGGCGGCCTGCTCGGCGTCGAGCACCCCGTCGAGCAGCAGTGCCTCGGGGACGGCGGCGGTCATGCGTCCACGCGCCCGGACTCGGTCCGCCGCGGCTTGGACGCGTAGGCGACGAAGCTCTTGCCGATGACCGGGTTGAGCGCCCGTTCGGCGGCCTTGGTGAGGGTGCTGATCACCGGGGTGCCGACGATGTCCCAGACCAGCAGCTGGTGGTAGGCCTTGACCGGCAGTGCCTTGTCGTTGTTCACGCCGACCGCGCACTTGATCCACCAGTACGGCGAGTGCAGCGCGTGCGCGTGGTGGGTGCCGTAGGGCTCCAGGCCGGCGTCCTTGAGCTTGCCGAGCAGTTCGTCACCCCGGTAGATCCGGATGTGGCCGCCCTCGACCTCGTGGTACTCGTCGGACAGCGTCCAGCAGATCTTCTCGGGCAGCCAGCGCGGCACGGTGACGGCGAGCAGCCCGCCCGGCTTGAGCACCCGGAACATCTCGTTGAGCACGCCCTTGTCGTCCGGTATGTGCTCCATCACCTCGGAGATGATGATCTTGTCGAAGTAGTCGTCCTCGAACGGCAGCGCCAGCGCGTTGCCCTCCATCGCGACCGCCGACGCGCCCTCCGGGGCCTCACCGGCCTGCTCCATCGCGGCGAACCACTTCTGGACCTCGGCGATCTCCTCGGCGTTCTGGTCGAGGGCGATCACGTTGGCGCCGCGGCGGTAGCACTCGAACGCGTGCCGGCCCCCGCCGCAGCCCAGGTCGAGCACCCGGTCGCCGGGGGCGAGCGGGAAGCGCGAGAAATCGACGGTCAGCACTGCAGGGCTCCCATTCCTTTTGCTACCAAGCGGACTTGACGCCGCGTCAGTTCGATCCGCTACCGCTCCGCGCCGGGCGGGCGCCGCGCAGGGCGGCCGGAGCGACTCAGGGCACGTACCGCCAGCCCGGCCCGGAGCGGGCCCGGGCGCCGGCCCCGGTGGCGATCGCCGCCCGGTAGGCGTCGGCGGTCAGCTCGGCGGCCCGCGCCCAGGTGAACCGGGCCAGCACCCGCTCCCGGCCGGCCGCGCCGAGCCGGGCGCGCAGCCGCGGGTCGTCCAGCAGCCGGCCGAGCGCCGCCGCCAGCCGGTCCGGCTCCCCCGGCGGCACGGCCAGGCAGGTCTCCCCGTCCGGCCCGGCCACCTCGGGGATCGCGCCGCCGGTGGTGGCGACCAGCGGGGTGCCGGTGGCCATCGCCTCGGCGGCGGGCAGCGAGAAGCCCTCGTACAGCGACGGCACGCAGGCCACCTCGGCCGAGCGGTAGAGGTCGACCAGCTCCTGGTCGGTCAGGCCGCTGCGGAACTCGATGTGGTCCGCCAGCCCGAAGCGGCGCACCGCCTCCGCCACCGGGCCGTCCTCCTTCTGCGGCTTGCCGACCACCACCAGGTGCGCGGGGCGCTCGGTGCGCACCTTCGCCAGCGCCTCGACCAGGAACACCAGGCCCTTGAGCGGGACGTCCGCGCTGGAGGTGGTGACGATCCGTCCGGGGACGCGGGCGATCTCCTCGGAGGGCGACCAGAGCCGGGTGTCGGCGCCGATCGGCACCACCGAGATCGCGCCCGGCGCGGCGCCCAGGTGCTCGGCGATCTCGCGCTGCGAGGTGCCGGAGACGGTGATCACGTGGTCCAGCCGGGCGGCGACCCGGCGCTGCATCCGGGTGAAGGCGTACCAGCGGCGCAGCGACAGCCGCTTGACCCGGGTGGTGGCCGCGTCCAGCTCCAACTGCCGGTCCACGGTGATCGGGTGATGGATCGTGGTGACCAGCGGGAAGCCGTGCCGGGCCAGGCCGAGCAGGCCGTAGCCGAGCGTCTGGTTGTCGTGCACCACGTCGTAGCGGCCCTTGTGCCGGGCCAGGTACTGGCGGGCGCGCAGCGAGAAGGTCAGCGGCTCGGGGAAGCCGCCGGTGCGCATGGTGGCGAACTCCAGCACGTCCACCGGACTGCGGAACTCGCCGCGGGCGGGCGTGCGGAACGGGTCCTCGGCGCGGTAGAGGTCCAGGCTGGGCAGCTCGACCAGGCGCACCGAGCCGGGGCCGTCGACCTCGTCCAGCACCGGGTACGGCTGGGCACCGATCACGTCCACGTGGTGGCCGAGCCTGGCCAGCTCACGGGAGAGGTGGCGCACGTACACGCCCTGACCGCCGCAGAAGGGGTCCCCGCGGTACGACAGCAGGGCAATCCGCAGCGGCTGCGCGGTCATCCTCGGGCCCTCATCTCTAGCTGCTATTCCTGTGCTGCTGCTGTCTCTGCGTTGGCGACGGCGCTGCCGCCGGTCGCTAAAGTAGATCAGGTTTCAGTGGCTGTGGAACTCGTCATCGACCATGTGAACAATGAGAGACCTCGAAGATACCGGCCCGTAGCTTTCCCTCAGGAGCCAGGGCTGGTGATTCCCGCCACGCCGACCCTGCCGACCTTGTGGAGCACGCCGCCACCCACGCGCCCCGGGAGCACTCCTTGCCGCCGCCGACCACCTCCACGAGCCCCACCACCCCGCCCCCCGCGCAGCCGGGCGAGCCGCCGCTGACCGCCCGCCAGGCCGAACGCCGGCGCCGGATCCTGCGGGCCGCCACCGCCCTGGCCGCCCGCGGCGGGTACGAGGCGGTGCAGATGCGGGAGGTCGCGGAGACCGCGCAGGTCGCCCTCGGCACGCTCTACCGGTACTTCCCGTCCAAGGTGCACCTGCTGGTCGCGGTCATGCTGGAGCAGTTGCAGGGCCTCCAGGAGCACATCCGGCGCCACCCGCCGACCGACCCCGAACCGGCCCCGCGCGTCGCCGACACGCTCACCCGCGCCTTCCACGCGCTCCAGCGCGAACCGCTGCTCGCCGAGGCGATGGTCCGGGCGCTGTCCTTCGCGGACCGCTCCGTCGGCGCCGAGGTGGACCAGGTCAGCACCGCCACCGGCCAGCTCATCCTGGACGCCATCGGCCAGTCCGGGCCACCCAGTGAGAGCCAGCGCGCGGCCGTCCGGGTGATCGAGCACACCTGGCACTCCGCCCTGGTCGCCTGGCTCTCCGGCCGCGCCTCGATCGCCGAGGTCCGGGCCGACCTGCACACCGCGGCCCGGCTGCTCACCCTGCCCTGACCCCGCCCTGACTGGAACCTGTTCCTGCCCGGACAGGAGGGGCCGACCGCCCCCGGCGGTTAAAGTCGACGGACAGCACAACTTCATCCCGTCCCTCCCCCGGGGGAAGCCGGTGCGAATCCGGCGCTGACCCCGCAACCGTGAGCCCGGCCCCCGCGACGGCCCCGGCGAGTCGGACCGCCCGTGGAGGGGCGAGCGGCCAGCCCGGGCCCGCCACGCGCACCGCCCGGCACCGTCGAGGACTACGGAACGGCCCCGCCGGGCCACCACCGCTCACCGAAAGGCACACCTCCACCATGCTCACCGCCGCCCGCCTGGGCGCCGCCGCCCTGTCCGCCGCACTCCTCGCCGGCGCCACCGCCGGACCGGCCCTCGCCGACAGCCCCGCGCCCACCCCCGCCGCCGTCCCCGACGGCCTCTACGGCAAGGGCGACCCGACGTACGACGGCGTCTGGCGGCAGTCCCTCGCGCTCACCGCGCTCGCGGCGGCCAAAACCACCCCGGCCGACTCCGCCGTCGGCTGGCTCACCGGACAGCAGTGCGAGGACGGCGGCTGGCCCTCCTTCCGGGCCGCCGGCGCCGCCTGCGACCCCAAGACCGAGGACAGCAACGCCACCGCCGTCGCCGTCCAGGCCCTCGTCGCCCTCGGCGGGCACCAGGAAGCCGTCGACAAGGGCGTCCAGTGGCTCAAGGCCACCCAGAACGCCGACGGCAGCTGGCCCTACAACCCCGTCAGCCCCGGCGACGCCAACTCCACCGGCCTCGCCGTGAACGCCCTCTTCGCCGCCAAGACCGACCCGGCCGGCGTCGCCAAGGCGGGCAGGAACGCCTTCGACGGGCTCGCCCACTTCCAGCTCGGCTGCGCCGCCCCCGCCGACCAGCGCGGCGCCTTCGCCTACCAGCCCGACCCGTCCTCCGGCACGCTCGCCCCCAACACCCTCGCCAGCGCCCAGGCCTCGCTCGCCGCCGCCGGCGGCCACCTCCCGGTCGCCACCACCGCCCGCACCGACGCCGCCCCCAAGGCCCTCGGCTGCGACTCCGCCGCCACCTCCGCCACGGCTGCTCCGGTCGCGCACGCCGACTCCGGCGAGGCCGCCGGGGCGTACCTCACCGCCCAGCTCGCCGCGGGCGGCAACCACCTCACCCTCACCACCCCCGGCGCCGCCCCCACCCCCGACTACAACGCCACCGCCTGGGCCGCCCTCGGCCTCATCCAGAGCGGCCACCCCCAGCAGGCTGCCGGCGCCGTCGACTGGCTCGCCAAGGAAGGCGCCGGCTGGACCAAGGACGGCACCGACGCCGCCGCCACCGCCAGCCTCCTGCTCGTCGCCCAGGCCGCCCAGCGCGACACCGCCCCGCTGACCGCCCAGCTCACCGCCCTCGGCCCGGCACCCAAGGCCACCGCCAGCCCCGCACCGACGACGGCGGCGTCCAAGAAGGACGGCGGCATCGGCCAGTACTGGCCGATCATCGTCGGCCTCCTCATCGGCCTCGGCGGCGGCCTCCTCCTCAGCCTCCAGCGCAAGCGCGGCCAGAGGCTGTGACACCCCGCCCGGTCCGCCTGGGCCGCAGCTGTGGCCGCCGCGTCCTCGTCCCGCTGCTCGGTGCGGTGCTCCTGCTGGTCGCGGGGGCGCCGGCGGAGGCGGCGACGGGGTACCGGTACTGGTCGTTCTGGCGTGGCACCGGCGACGGGTGGCTGTACCAGCAGCAGGGGCCGGCCGTCGCCGTGCCACCGGACGGGGCCGTCGACGGGTGGCGGTTCGCGGTGAGTCCGGACGGCGGGCAGCAGGCCGCGCAGCCCCGGGCGGCGGGCGACTTCGCCGCCCTCTGCGCGGACACGCCCACGCAGGCGGGCCGTAAGCGGGTCGCCGTCGTGCTGGACTTCGGCACCGCCGCCGACTCCGGCTCGGGCTCGGGTTCCGACTCGGACTCGGGTTCCGGTTCCAGTTCCGCTTCCGGTTCCAGTTCCGGTTCCGGTTCCGGTTCCGGTTCCGCCGAGGCTCCGCCCGAGCAGCGGAGCGCGTGCGCCAGCGTCGTCTCGAACGCCACCTCGGCCGAGGTGCTGGCCGCCGTCGCCCCGCCGCTGCGCTACGACGCCAACGGCCTGCTCTGCGCCATCGCGGGCTTCCCGAAGGCCGGGTGCGCCGACCAGCTCGGGTCGGCGGCCAAGCCGGCCGGCCCGTCCGGCGGCGGCTCGGACTCCGGCCCGGACGTCGGCCTGATCGCCGGTGGCGCGCTGATCGCCGTGCTGGCCGGCGGTGCCGTCTGGCAGGCGCGCCGCCGCCGCACCTCCTGACGCCGCCTTCCCCCTTCCCATACCCCTCCGGACCCCTCCACCTGGACTGACCCATGAGCACCGCCCGCGCCACCCGCCCGCCCACCGGACCCCGGCAACTGCACCCCGGGGCCTGGTGGTTGTGGGCGCTCGGGCTGGGCGCGGCGGCGACCCGCACCACCAATCCGGTGCTCCTGCTGCTGCTCGCCGCCGTCGCCGGGTACGTGGTCGCGGCCCGCCGTGGCGACGCGCCCTGGTCGCGTTCGTACGGCGCGTTCCTGCGGCTGGGCCTGCTGGTGCTGGGCATCCGGCTGGTGTTCGCGGTGCTGCTCGGCTCGCCCGTCCCGGGCACGCACGTGCTGTTCACGCTGCCCGAAGTGCCGCTTCCCACCTGGGCGCAGGGAGTGCGGATCGGCGGCCGGGTGACCGTGGAGGGCCTGCTCGCGGCGCTGTACGACGGGCTGCGCCTGGCCACCCTGCTGGTCTGCGTGGGCGCCGCGAACGCGCTGGCCAGCCCGGCCCGCCTGCTGCGCGCCCTGCCCGGCGCGCTGTACGAGGCGGGCGTGGCGGTGGTGGTGGCGATGACCTTCGCGCCGAACCTGGTCGCGGACGTCCGCCGGCTGCGGGCGGCCCGCCGCCTGCGCGGCCGCACCGACCGGGGGATCGCCGCCGTGCTGAGCGTCGGACTGCCCGTCCTGGAGGGCGCGTTGGAGCGTTCGGTGGCGCTGGCCGCGGCGATGGACACCCGCGGCTTCGGCCGCACCGCGGACGTCCCGCGCCGGCTCGCCCGGGCGACGGCCGCGCTCACCCTGGCCGGCCTGCTCGGAATCTGCCTGGCCGCGTACGGGCTGCTGACCGCCGGCGGCGCGGGCTGGGCGCCACCGGTGCTGCTACTGGGCCTGGCCGCCGCCTTCGCCGGGCTGCTACTGGGCAGCCGACGATCCGTCAGAACCCGCTACCGGCCCGACCCTTGGGCACTGCCCGAGTGGCTGACCGCCGGTTCGGGAGCCGCCGTCGCCGGGTTGACCATCTACCTGTCCACGCGCGACCCGGCCGCCTTCGCGCCCACCGTCGTCCCGCCGACCGTCCCCGCGCTGCCGCTGGCCGCCGTACTGGCCGTACTGCTCGGCCTGGTACCGGCGTACGCCGCCCCGACCCCGCCCCGGAGGGCTTCGTGATCACCTTCGAGCAGGTCTCCGTCCGGTACGCGGACGCCGCCGCCCCCGCCGTCGCGGACGTCGACCTGACCGTCCCCGAAGGCGAACTCTGCCTGCTGGTGGGCCCGTCGGGCTCCGGCAAGTCCACCCTGCTGGGCGCGGTGAGCGGGCTCGTCCCGCACTTCACCGGCGGCACCCTGCACGGCCGGGTCACGGTCGGCGGCCGGGACACCCGCGAACACCGGCCGCGCGAACTCGCCGACCTGGTGGGCACGGTGGGCCAGGACCCGCTGGCGCACTTCGTCACCGACACCGTCGAGGACGAACTCGCCTACGGCATGGAGTCCCTGGGCCTGCCCGCCGACGTGATGCGACGCCGGGTCGAGGAGACCCTCGACCTGCTCGGCCTCGCCGACCTGCGCGACCGCGCCCTCACCTCCCTCTCCGGCGGCCAGCAGCAGCGCGTCGCGATCGGCTCGGTGCTCACCGTGCACCCGCGCGTCCTGGTCCTCGACGAGCCCACCTCGGCGCTGGACCCGGGCGCCGCCGAGGAGGTGCTGGCCGTCCTCCAGCGGCTCGTGCACGACCTCGGCACCACCGTGCTGATGGCCGAGCACCGGCTGGAGCGCGTCGTCCAGTACGCCGACCAGGTGCTGCTGCTCACCCCGGGCGCCCCACCCGTCCTCGGCGAGCCCGCCGAGGTGATGGCGCACTCGCCGGTGCACCCGCCGGTGGTCGGCCTCGGACGGCTCGCCGGCTGGCGGCCGCTGCCGCTGTCCGTCCGCGACGCCCGCCGCAAGGCCGCCGGGCTGCGCTCCCGGCTGGACGGCCTGCACCCGAGCACGGCCCCTGCGGCTCCGACCTCCGCCCCTGCTCCGACCGCCGCCCCTGCTTCGACCGCCGCCCCGACCGCCGCCGCGGAGCGCCTCGCCGTCCGGCGCGGCCCCGTCCAGGCCCTGCGCGGCGTCGACCTGGCGCTGCACCCCGGCGAGATCACCGCCCTGATGGGCCGCAACGGCGCCGGCAAGTCCACCCTGCTGGGCAGCCTGGTCGGCCTGCACGCCCCCGCCTCCGGCCGGGTGACGGTCGGCGGCCGCACCCCGCACCGCACCCGCCCGGCCGAACTGATCCGCCAGGTCGGCCTCGTCCCGCAGGACCCGCGCGACCTCCTCTACGGCGAGAGCGTCACCGCCGAATGCGCCGCCGCCGACACCGACGCGGACGCCACCCCCGGCACCTGCCGCGCCCTGGTCGAACGACTGCTGCCCGGCATCGCCGACACCGCCCACCCGCGCGACCTCTCCGAAGGCCAGCGGCTCACCCTCGCGCTCGCCGTCGTACTCACCGCCCGGCCCCCGCTGCTGCTGCTCGACGAGCCGACCCGCGGCCTCGACTACGCCGCCAAGGCCCGGCTGGTGGAGATCCTGCGCGACCTCGCGACGGAAGGCCACGCCGTCCTGCTGGCCACCCACGACGTCGAACTCGCCGCCGAACTCGCCCACCGCACCGTGATCCTGGCCGAGGGCGAGATCGTCGCCGACGGCCCGACGGCCGACGTCGTCGTCTCCTCCCCCGCGTTCGCCCCGCAGGTCGCCAAGGTGCTGGCCCCCGGCCCGTGGCTCACCGTCCGCCAGGTAGCGGAGGCGCTGAGCGCATGAGCCGCCCTGTTCCTTCCGGCGTTCCTGCTGGTCGCCCCGTCCCGCTCGGCCGCCGATCCGTAACGGCCCTGCTCCTGACCTCCCTCGTCGGCGTGACGGCCTTCGGCTGGCCGCTGCTCGCCTCCACCAAGTCCGCCCTGGTCGGCCACGCCACCGACGCCCCCTGGCTGTTCGCCCTGCTACTGCCGATGCTCCTCGCCGTCGTCATCGCCCAGATCTCCGAGGGCCGCACGGCGGGCGGCGGCGCGCCCGGCCTGGACGCCAAGTCCGTGGCCCTGCTCGGGGTGCTGGCCGCGGCGGGCGCGGCACTGCGGCCGCTCGGCGCGGGCACGGCGGGGCTGGAGCCCATGTTCTTCCTCATGGTGCTGTCCGGCCGGGTGCTCGGGCCGGGCTTCGGCTTCGTCCTCGGTTCGCTGTCGATGTTCGCGTCCGCGCTGCTCACCGGCGGCGTCGGGCCCTGGCTGCCGTTCCAGATGCTCGCCATGGGCTGGGTCTGCCTCGGCGCCGGCCTGCTCCCGGGCTCCGCCCGCCTGCGCGGCCGGCGCGAACTCTGGCTGCTCGCGGGCTACGGCGCGCTGGCCTCCGTCCTCTACGGCACGATCATGAACCTCCAGGGCTGGCCGTACATCGCCGGGCTCTCCGGCTCCATCTCCTTCGTCCCCGGCGACCCGCTGCCCGCCAACCTGGTCCGCTTCGCCGCCTACTGCCTCACCACGTCGCTGGGCTGGGACCTCCCCCGCGCCGCCCTCACCGTCGTCCTCTGCCTCACCCTCGGCACCGCCGTCCTGCGCGCCCTGCGCCGCGCCACCCGCCGGGCCGCCTTCGACGCACCGGTGGCGTTCCAACCGCCGGACTCCCAGCCGCCGAGCGGGTGAACTCCGCTTCCCCACCCCGGGGGCCGACTACGGCAAGGCCCGCGACACCCTCGGAGCCCGGCACTCCCCGCACACCTGCCCGACCCCGGCGACGGGCCGCCCGCACAAGCCGTCCCGCCCAGGGCACTCATGCCGGCGCGGCCCGCCGCTTGCCCTCGGAGTCAACGGGGCCAACGGGGTCAACGGAACGGGCGGCACCTTCGCCAACCTCCCCGCCAACACCGCCCCCACGCTGTGCGTGACCCTCTCCGGCAAGGGCGCGGCCAGAATCCCCGCCAGCGCCTCCCCGCTCCACCCGCCCGCGAGCAACCCCTCCACCCGCGCGGCCTGATCGCACAGCGGCTTGCCCGCCAGCGCCATCCTGGGGTCCCTGCGCCCGAGTTCGAGCAGCAGCACCATGCCCGCCGTCAACTTCTCGGACGGAGGGACGGAAGGAACTTCCGCTTCCTTCACCCTCACCTTTCCGGAAGGGTTTCCCGCCTTCCCGGCGCACGCCACCCCAGCTCCGGGCCCACCGGCGGCCGGGGACGCGGGAAGCGGCGGCAGGGCGTGAACCGCCTTGCCCGTCACCGGCACTTCGTGCACCGAGACGATCGTCCGCACCTGCCCCGTCACCGGATCCCGCTGCGTCCGCCGCACGTAGTGCCCGGCCGCCTCCAGCTCACGGAGCGCCCGCGCCACCGTCGCCCGGCCCTCGACGCTCTTCGCCGCCAGCGTCCGGATGTCTTCCCGCGCACCGTCCGGCAGGCTGAGCAGGTAGCTGAGCAGCCCACGCGCCGCCCAACTCAGTGAGTGCTTCCGGACGACGTGGCCGTTGTCGAGGATCGTGTACCCGGGCGAGTGCTTCGGGATACGATGAATGTGCATTCGGGAGCCTTTCACTCCTAGTGCCATTCCCCGGGGTGTTCCTGCACCGCCGGGGCTCACTTTTGCCGCGCATAGGCCGTCCCTCCGAACGCCCGCGCCGACACAATGATCACCGTAATGTGCTAACCAAGCGTCAAACTCCCCACCACATCACCCAAACGGGCGGCGCAAACGCGCACCCCCCAGCGCACCCCAGCCTCACAAGCCCGGGGCGCACTTCCCAGCCACTGCCATCAGCCGATCACACAGCCCGGGCCATCCAGCCACACCCGGTGCTCACCCGCGACGGTGTCGGCGCATTGCCCACAGTCGCCGACCGGGCCCGAAGCGGTGCCGCGATCCGCCTCCATCAGTTCCACCGGGACGCCCAATTCGCCCCACGCACACGGGCTTCCAGGTGCTCACGCCGCGCCGCCGGGTCCCAGCGGATGCCGTACCCGTGTGTCGCGGCCGGATCCAACTCCCGCACCGCCTGCCGCGACAGCCTGGCCGCCCTCGACTCAGCAATCGTCTCCGGCATGATGCCGGAGCGGCACTGCATGCTGCCCGGCCCCTGCTGCACCGACCCATCCCCGTTCCCGAGCGACGGGCCGCGCTCTGGGTGGATTCCGCGCGGGCGTACAGCCAACAAGGCAGACTGGCCGAGGGATACAAAGCGCTCAGAATCGCGGAGAGCTGTGCGCCGGAAGACATCCGTCGGCGCCCCAGCGTGCTGGGGTTGGTTGGCGACATGGCCGCCCGTGACCGTCACGGCGCTGTCCCGGAACTTCGCCACTTCTGCCAGGAATTGGGAGTCCAGGGTTGACCGACCAACGCGAGCCGTTCCTCTACGTCGTCGTCTGCGCCTCGGGCATCGCGGACGACGTCGGCACCTTGATCAGCGCCGCCCACGCCGAAGGCTGGAAGGTCGGCGTCATCGCCACCCCCCATGGGCTCGGGTTCATCGACCCGGAAACCGTCGAGCGCCAGACCGGCTACCCGATCCGCTCGGCTTGGCGCACCCCCGCAATCCCCCAGCCGCTTCCCCCGGCGGACGCCATCGCCGTGGCGCCCGCCACGTTCAACACCGTCAACAAGTGGGCCGCCGGGATATCCGACACCCTCGCGCTCGGCATCCTCTGCGAGGCGTACGGGCTCGGCATCCCCACTGCCGTTCAGCCCTACGTCAACTCGGCCCAAGCAGCCCATCCCGCGTACGGCGAGAGCCTGGAACGACTCCGCTCGATGGGCGTCCTGATCGGCGACTACATCCCCCACAAGCCGAAGTCCGGCGGAGGCCGCGACAAGTACAACTGGACCCACGTCCTCGACCTGCTTCGCCCCGTCCTGACCTCGATCACAGACCAGAACTCACAGCGTGCACCCCGGGACCAAGGCCCGGGGCGCACAGGCCAGAGCTGAGACACCTGAAACGCGCGGCGCCCGCCCCGGCCGGGCCCGAGCTCCCCGGAGTGCGCCCGGCCTCCCTTCGAGAGCGAGCCCCGTCCTCGCGGGCCCGCGCAGCAGAGCGCCCGCAGCAGGACAACTCCGGTGGACGCCATCGCTCATGCAGGGAAGCGAAGTTGACGACGGCCGCGCGGCGACTCGTGCGTCATCGGTCAATTCCGGCAGCCCTCTATGCGGCCATCCCGATCGACTCGGCGAGTCGACGCCCGGCCTCCTGGACCGGCGAACGGCCATCAATCAACCCTCGGACCATGGCCCGTGTCTCCTCGTTCCACCGGGCCGTCTCAGGCGCGACCGCAACGGCGTCCGTGAGCAGTTCCACCACGGACACCGATTCCCCGCGAAGGGCGTGTGCCCGCGCGACCTCGATCAGATGGCGGCCACGGCGCGGAATCGCCGTGACCTCGGCCACCGGCAACCGCCGGGCCCACCGAAGCGCGGTGCCGGTCTGGCGAAGCTCGACCGCCACAGTGACCGAGTGCAGCCCAACCGCCTGACGGGAGACCGAAGTCGGGGCGCTCCAGAAGCCTGCGGGAAGGCGCTCGGCAACGGCTGCCGCACGGTCGATCCAGCCCCAAGCCTCACCGGCCTCACCGGCGACCGCATGCGTGATGGCCGCATGGAATGCCATGTCCGCCCACGCCGAGGCCAGTTCCGGCGAATCCCCGCGGACGGGGCCGAGCAGGCGAAGAGCTTCCTCGGTCAGTGACTGGGCGCTGTCCCACTGCCCGGACTTCCGGAACGCCTCCACCAGGAACCAGCACGCCTGCGCGATCGCCCTCCGGTCGTCCGATGCCCGCGCGGTCGCCAGCGCCCGTTCGGCGACCCGCCAGACCAGATTGCCGTCCCCTTGGAAGGCCGCATACATCTGCGTCAGGTTCAGTGCGCCGGCGTACATCACCTCCGCCCGACGCCGATCGGCGCAGTCCTGATGCGCAACTGCCCGGGAAGCTGCCGACACGAGCGCCGGCAGCAACTCCGCCAAGGCGGTCCGGTGGTCGCCTCTGGTCATCCTGGTCCGCCAGGCGTTCGCCAGCTGAACCTCGATGTGGTCGAGGTTGGGTACCGGCCCACCGGCCGACCCGAGCTGCGCACCGTCAACCGCCCGCCGGACGGAGTCCAGTGCCGCGTGTTCCACACCCGAGTACAGCGCACTGGGCATGCTGACGTCGCCCGTCAGCAACGAGAGATCATCGACCCCCAAGTGCTGAGCGATGCGCATGAGCATCGGCAGGCGCGGCGGCAGCAACGCCCCGTTCTCCACCTGCTTCAGCCAACTCGGCGACCGCCCCAGCAGCGCGGCCAACACCGGACGGGACTTCCCGGCGCGCTCCCGGTAGTACTGGATGCGCCGGCCTACGGGCAGAGCGGGATCCACAGCCATGCCATCAGCGTAGGGCCGCCGGGTCGACCAAGGCAGCCGGAGAACGGAATTGGGCACGCCCCGGATCCAGCTGCCCAGGGGAGTCGGTCACGGCGACTACAGTCTCGCCGTGACCGACTCCCCGCACGAAGCCCTGGCCCGGCCGCGCACCGCCGCCGGTGTGCTGTTCTTCGACGAGGAGAACCGCATCCTCCTCGTGAAGCCGACCTACAAGCCCGGTTGGGAGATCCCTGGCGGCTACCTGCATGAGGGCGAGACCCCGAGCGAGGGCGCGGCCCGGGAAGTCAGGGAAGAACTCGGCATCACACCGCCGATCGGCCGCCTGCTCGTCGCCGACTGGGCACCCCACCCCGCCGAGGGCGACAAGCTCCTCTTCGTCTTCGACGGAGGGGTTCTCCCGACCGCCGAACTCGACCGCATCACCGTCGACCAGGTCGAGATCGGCGAACACTCCTTTCACCACGTCGACCGGCTCGACGGGCTCCTCATCCCCCGGCTCGCCCGCCGAGTCCGCGCCGCATACGCCGCCCGGACACAGGGCGAGACCGCGTACCTTGAGCACGGCACGCCGCACGCATAAACCAAGGGCCTCTGCGGCAACACCTTTCAAGAGGCACCGAGCCGTCGCGACTCGATACGGCAAGCTTGCTGTCCGCCACGAAGTGACCGCACCGATCGCAACCATCGACGAGTGGCCACGACCGGCTCGGTCATCGTTCGACGCCCGGCTCGTACAAAGGCAGGAAGTGGATGACCGGTTCCTCATACGGATGAGCCGCGCGCACTGCTCGCAGCACCGCCTCGGCCTGCTCGGCATCGCAGACGGATTCGACCCTGCTCTCCTCGCCCTGCTGCACTTCGCCCACTTCACCGTCGTAGGGCCGAGAACCAGGCAAGGGCCTCCATGTTCCCGTGACCCGCCAGGTGCTGGCGCACCGGGCGTAGTCGCCGACCCGCCCCGCGCCGGCCGCTTGGAGAGCATCGATCACCTTCTCGACATGACTCTCCGGGACAGATATCTCGATCTTCAAACGCGCCATCCCCGGACCCTAACAACCAGCGCCGGCCCACACTTTCGCGACAAGCTCTGGATCCCGGAACCCAGCCGGCCCGCGAGGCGGCAGCTCCGCGCCGCCCCCGAGATCGCGCAGTGTCTACTCGGCCGTGGACGTGCGCCATGAGGGCGGCCTCACCCCGACCGACCCGTCTCGCGACCCTCCATGTGATCCTCCGCACCGGCCGATCTTCGGCCGAACCCCACCCCCCGTCACCGCAACGATCGCCAACGTTACGTACTGTTCTGAAAGGCGAGTTGACGATGAGTCAGCTCGTCGAACGCAGGACGCCTAGCGACATACGAGGAGAGGGCCCGACATGTCCCGACCAGCACACATCGCCATGGTGAACATCCCGGCGCACGGCCACGTCAACCCCAGCCTGGAGGTGGTGCGGGAGCTCGTCGCCCGCGGCCATCGGGTCAGCTATGTCAACGACCCGTCGTTCGCCGAGCAGATCGAGTCCACCGGCGCCCGACTCGTGCCCCACGACACGACCCTGTCGATCGTCAAGGGCGGGGTCGACCCCAACATCGGGGCCGGCGTGCACACCATGATCTTCGAGGAGGCGCAGGCGATGCTGCCGCGCCTGCGCGAGGCCTTCCACGACGACCGGCCCGACCTCGTCCTGTACGACTTCATGGCGTACGCGGGCCGGGCGCTGGCCGACGGCTGGGGCGTGCCGTCCATGCTGATCTCGCCGTCAATGATCATCCGGGAGGACTCCCACCTGGCGCGCTTCGAGATGGCGCGGGAGGCCTTGGAGGCGGACAAGATCCCGGAGCGGTTCGCGCAGTGGCTCGCCGACAACGGCGTGCCGGCGGGCGACCCGTTCGGGTACATGCTGCGCCCGGATCGCGGGCTGGCGCTCATCCCGCAGGTGCTCCAGCCCGAGATCGAGCTGGTCGATCCCCAGATCTTCTCCTTCGCCGGGCCCTGCCTCGGCGCCCGCGAGCACCAGGGCGGCTGGACCCGTCCGGAGGGCGCGCAGAAGGTGCTGCTGGTCTCGCTCGGCTCCACCTTCACCCACCAGCCCGACTTCTACCGCGCGTGCCTGGAGGCCTTCGGCGACCTGCCCGGCTGGCACGTCGTGCTCCAGGTCGGCCAGGCAACCGACCCGGCCGAACTGGGTACGATCCCGGCCAACATCGAAGTGCACCAGTGGGTGCCGCAGTTCGCCGTACTCCAGCAGGCCGACGCATTCGTGACCCACGCCGGAATGGGCGGGTGCAGCGAGGGCCTGTACTGCGGGCTGCCGATGGTCGCGGTGCCGCAGGCCGCCGACCAGTTCGACAACGCGGACCGGCTGGTCGAACTCGGCGTCGCCCGCCGACTGGACACCGCGCAGGCCACCCCGGAGGCGCTGCGCTCCGCCGTACTGGAGCTGACCGGCGACCCGGCCGTGGCGTCCCGGCTGGACGAGCTCAGCCGCGAGGTCCGCGCCGGCGGCAGCGCGGCCAGGGCCGCCGACCTGGTCGAGGCCGCCCTCGTCTGAACCACCCGTCCGTCCGCCACCGCCCCAACACCCGGGGCGGTGGCGGACACCCCACCGGCCGTCGCGGCGCGCACCGTCATTCCCTCCTCCCCAGGAGACCCTGTTGACCGAGATCATCCTCATGTCCGACCCACAGGTGGCTGCCCTCCCCATCCAGGACTGCGGCGACCGCCTCCTGGACGTCCGCGAGCACGAGCTCCTCCTGGACGACCGCAAGCGCGACGACGCCGGGGCGTTCGCCCACCTGCGGTCCGGCGTGCTCGACCGGCTCCTCGACGCCCAATCGCACCTCCCGGACGGCCTGCGGCTGCTCTTCGTCGAGGGCTATCGCCCGCCGGCCCTTCAGCGCCGCTACTTCGACGAGTACGCCGCCGAGTTGCGCACCGCACACCCGGACTGGCCGGCCGCACAGCTCCGATCGGCCGCGAGCCGCTACGTCTCCCCGCCCGAGATCGCACCACACAGCGCCGGCGCCGCCGTCGACCTCACCCTGGCCGACGCCGACGGCCACGAACTCGACCTCGGCACCCGGATCAACGCCAGCCCGGAAGAAAGCGCCGGCGCCTGCTACACCGACGCCGCCCACCTCTCCCCCGAAGCCCGCACCAACCGGCAACTCCTCAGCCACACCCTCACCCGCGCCGGCCTCGTCAACTACCCCACCGAGTGGTGGCACTGGTCCTACGGAGACCGCTACTGGGCCCTCACAACCGGCGCACCCGCCGCCCTCTACGGCCCCGAACACCTGTAACCCTCACGCAGCCGCCCTCCTACGCCCGCCGCAAGCTCCGCCCGACCCGCCGACGACATGACGGGCCACCCAGAGCGCCCCGGGGCTCGGAAGCCCCGGGGCGCATCGGTCACTCGGTGAGGCGTCAGGCCTTGGGGCCGGCGGACTGGACGACCTCGAAGGACCAGAGGGTGGAGCCGGAGGCGGCGGGGCGCTTGGGGGCCTGCATCCACGCTTTGAAATCCTCCTCGCTGTGCTGGCGGGTGTAGACGAGGTACTGGTCGGCGCCCTCGACGGGGCAGCACCTCTTCGGATGTATCTTGCGCCGATGGCCGAACACCTGGTTACTCGCGCCCGTTGGGGTGATCTGACAAGGCAGAACTGGGCCGGGCCGTTTCTCGTTTAAGGTGCCCGCCGACTTAGCTTTCGCAGTAGTCAAGGAATCTAACTCGGGCAGCTAACCGTAAGGGCGACGGCTCCCTCCCCACCTCCCAAATCGGCGAGATCTCCCGGAGCGAATTTAGTTCCCTTTCTCATTTGAGAGAGTTGCAAAAAGGTCGTCAATGGGGTCAAGCCGGGCGAAATGATCCTCTCGAAGAGCACTTACACTCCCTCTGCCTGGCCAGTCCAACGATTCCCAACCCTCGCCCTCTTGAGAATAATCATCAGGTTCCATATCCCCCCGAAGGAGCAGAATCCGTTCTGCCAGAAATTCGACAGCCAGGCCGGGCGGATGCCCAAATACGGCAATTGCATATTCAAGATTCGACGCCACCTCCACGCATTCCTCAAGGTTGTTTATACGCGCAGCCTCGGCACGATCCCAGCCTGCTGCGAAAGTTGCAAAACTTTGACGAATCTTGGCCTCAACGATGGCAGAATCGCGAACCTCAGGTAAATCAATCTCGGTAAGCAATTCCAGGGCATCGCAGTAATCCTCCGGCGACTGAGCACAGGAAAGTACTTTTACAGCAAAAGAATTCCGTGCCACAGTCACGGCAGGCCAGGCAGAGGCGTAGTTCGCCAGCAGGCGCAATAGGCTGACAAATAGGCCGCAATCCATCTCCGAATCAGCGAGATCTTCTTTTGCGAGGAGGGCAATATTCTGGCAGGCGCTTTTGATGAAAATAGGTCGCGTAATATATTTCCCAGACTGAGCGGCAGCCCTCAACGTAAACTCGTATCGTTTCAGGGAGTCGCTTGGCTTTCTTCTATGCCCGCTCCCGTCTTGCTCCCAGACCGACGACGGGGCTTCCACCAACCTCTCCATCGATTCAACGATATTGCGCCTGACATTCGGACCCAACCCTGGTAGCAGCGCCTTTCGCGCAGTTCCGGTCGCGAAGCCATGAGACCAGTGGTAAATGTTTGCTGCCTGTTCGAAGAAAGCGCATCCCCGAATGACTTGCGCGAGCTCCTCGGGGTGGGCCACCAGGTAAGAGGTAACGTAGTCAACGAACGACGGATTGGCAAAACGCACCATGACTAATTGATGGTTTAGTGCAGGGCCACCTTCTTGGATACTCGGGCCAGAGCTCCTAGAAATCTCTACGAACGTTCCCTCCAGCCTCTTAAGGGAGATCCTCAACTGGCGCGTATCCGTCTTCGCTCCACCGTAAGTGGAGGCCTCATAAGCCTGCAGAGAATCGACGAAGTCGCCGAGTTCTATCTCATCGCGAAACGTTGACAAAATCAGTAGAGCATCTCTCTCCAAACGTGAAAGCTGATGATCGAATATCTGCTCCCACAGGTCCCGAGGATTCTCAAGAGCCACCATAAAGCATTCATACAACTCCTGCTCCGGCGCCTCAGAAGCGCCAAAGTTTGAGCATATAAGCTCAATCAGGCGTGGATTAAAGTTCGCGTGATCGATGATCCTTCTATATCCTCGGTGAGTAATAATCGATGCCGTGGCGTTTGCCGGAAGGTTGGAAAAGTGAAGATGATTGTAGAGGATCTGCGCCTTTTGGTGGCGCGTATATTTGGCCAGGTCGAGGATGATTTTCCCATGCTTAAATGCAGAAACTCGCTGCAGAGGCTCATGCACTAGGCGAGCTTGCGCGAGAATATACTCTCGGGTCGTCATAATGAGTCGCTTCGTGGCATCTTGCCGAATGCGCTCAATTATCATCGATAGACGACTGTCCTCGTTTTTGTTGAGCGATCCAGATAGCGTATTCTGGCCGAGAAAATCGTCATACAGAAATACCTGTTTTCTTTCAGGCTTCCATGCCCGATCCACATCTGAGACATCTTCTGATGCCAGATTGATCTCCCACCCCTCGCCCGAGAGGCGGAGGAGCAACGTCTCCGCGAGGGTGGTCTTACCGATTCCCGGAGATCCTGATATTATGCACACATGGCATGAGTTGAGAATTTCTCTTGCCCTCCCGAACGCTTCACTATGGACATATATCTTCCGCCGTCGAACAATACTGTCGACAATGCTTGAGTTTCGGGCGTACAGGTCCGATTTCACCAGGTGCTCAAGCACGGCTGCCGAGGTAATCCAAAGCTTGAAGTTGTCTAGCTCGACCCTCGGGTGTCTCCGTAGTAGATTTTCCAGGTCGTCGACAGCAAAAATGTCACTCTGGTCAAGATCTACTCCATCAAAGATCCTGACAATCTCATCCTTGTTTGATCGCGTGAGAGAGGCGGATGTTGCAAGGATATATCTGCACGAGAATTTGCCGCTTACTTTCTCCGCCTCCCTTTCCAGCTGGGCCTTAATTTGAGCATAAGTCCTATTGGGGGAATGCTTGCACTGGACGATTATTGATTCTTTTCCATTTCGGTGAAGGCGAATATCTACGCCACCGTCCCGCCCTTGAGGGAAGGTCTCCATTCGGACGCCAAATTCGGCCTGGAGAAGGTCTCGAACTAAGACCTCAAAATCATAAGGGGAAAGATCTGAATAGTTGCGCGCCATGTCGCCACTATGCCATCAATTAGGCGCCTGCATGAGGGAATGGAAAAATAGCCGGATATGCAGCTTTTCAGTCTCCGGCGTCGCCTCCAGATTCACAAGGCCAACACCTCCGGCCCGCGCGTCGCCCTCTTCCCGGTCCGCGAGGACTGGCACCAGGCCCGCGAGGCGGCGGGCCTGGTGAGCAGCGGCGCCGAGGACATGCACGGTGGCGAGTTGGAGGTGTCGCTCCTCCTCCACGGCGCCCCGGAGCTCATCCGCGACGGCATCGAGCAGGACGACCATTCCGCCCCCGAGCGCCCGCACCTGCTCACGCTCGGCATGACCGGGTACACGAAGAACGGCATCATCGGGCAGCCCTCCCTCGGAACGGCGGCGAAGGGCCGCGCCCTCCTCGACAGCCTGTCCCGGTCTGCTGCCGCGCATCTCTCGATCCTCGCGGGCGGCTGAGAGGCACTTCGGGCCCTTCCCCTGCTGGGGAAGGGCCCGAAGGGAAAAGCGAACAACCGCGAAGTGAGGCGTCAGGCCTTGGGGCCGGCGGACTGGACGACCTCGAAGGACCAGAGGGTGGAACCGGAGGCGGCGGGGCGCTTGGGGGCCTCGCCCTCCGGGGCGGCGGGGCGGTGGGCGGCCTGCATGGGGCCCTCCATCCACACCTTGAAATCCTCCTCGCTGCGCCAGCGGGTGTAGACGAGGTACTGGTCGGTGCCCTCGACGGGACGGAGGAGCTCGAACCACTCGAAGCCGTCCGAGTTCTCCACCGCGCCGGCGCGGGAGGCGAAGCGCTGCTCCAGGACCTCCCGCTGCTCGGCGGGAACCGTCAGTACGTTGATCTTGACGACGCTACTCACATGACACCTCTCATCACTAGGCCCTCTACCTGGGCACCTAACCTTGACCACGTGCGAGCAGTCTCCTACATACGACAGTCAAAGAAGCGTGAGGACGACTCTCAAGCTTCGCCCGGCTGCCCAGCGAACGAAGACCGAAGCCTTGATTCTCGCGAAGGGCTGGGAGAGCAACGGCCACTTCGAAGACGTCGGCAAGTCGGGCTGGGACCTCTGGGAGAAGCAGCGCAACGGCCGTAACGGGTCGCTGGTGGCCAAGCTCCAAGGAGCCCGGCTCGTGCTGTCCAGCGAGAGGACGGCCGCCCGCCTGGACGAAGCGTTCGTGAAGCTCTTCACCGCCGCCGACCTGCTCACCTCGCACCAGAAGTACAAGCCCGCGTAAGACTTCACACCGACCGCTCTGCTCATCATGTCCGGCAACGACAAGCCCACGATCCGAGGCACCGACGAAGACATCTGGCGGCGCTTCCGCTGCGTCCCGTGGGACGAGTCGTTCATCGGAAGGGAGGACAAGGGATTCAAGGGCCGCCTACTGGCCGAAGCGGAAGGCATAGCGGCTTGGGCCGTCCGGGGCGCCGCCGAGTGGTTCGAGCACGGCCTGAACGAGCAGGAACGAGTCACCAGGGCTACCGGCGAATACCGGGAGGAGTCCGACCCGTTCGCCGACTGGGTGGCGGCCAACTTCGAAGCAGCGCCGGACGGCTTCGTGCCGAACAGCGAGATCAAGCAGCGGGCAGAGCGGATGCACCCGAAGCTCCCCGGACAGGCGCAAGCGTGGTCCAAGGACTACGTCCGCCCCGGCGACACCCTGTGCGTGTGGAAGCTGGACCGGTTCGCCCGGCCGCTGATTGACCTCGTGACCATGGTGGACGCCCTCACGGCGCGCGGGGTCGGATTCAATGTCCTCACGGGCGCTGGCCAGCATCGACCCGAACACCCCGGACGGCCGTCTCATGCTTCAGGTCGTCGGCGCGATGGCGGAGTTCGAGCGCTCGTTGGTCAAGGACCGCACGAAGGCCGGTCTCGCTGCCGCCAAAGCTCAGGGTCGGACTGGTGGTCGGCCGTCCGTGATCAGTGAGGACAGGTTGACCATTGCCCGCGCCCGCCCCGCCAAGGGGGAGAGCGTGAGCAGCATCGCGAAGGCGCTCGGGATCAGTCGGGCGACGCTGTACCGGCACTTGGAGGACTCCGAGTCGTAGCCGCCGCGCCTGCCGTGGGAGCCGTCTGCCCCCGCTGTGGGTGGACGGCTCTTTCGCCCTCTCTGGCGTCTGCCATCTTGACAGCACGATGCCCCGGTACGGGCTCTGAGAGGTCCGTACCGGGGCGGCGCCAGTTCACCAGCGCGAGCAGAGGTAGTCCACCACAGGCGCCAACCGGGTGGTGGCGGACGTGGGCCCAGCCGTGTACGCCGCGAGAGCAATCCCGGCGCCATCCACGACCGTGAGCCCCGCTGGAATGGCCGTCCCGCCGCTGACGACAACGACGGGCTGACCGTCCCGGTACTCGATCGACAGTGTGCCGATATCCTCGGGCTTGACCTGATCGGCCGGGACCAGCACGGGTTCGGCCGTCCCGGGCGTGAGCTTGATCGGGGCCGGGCCCTTTGAGTTGGGCGTGGTCTCGGGCATGACTGTCTCCTCACTGGCCGGCTCGCTGCCGACGCGCCTGGACCTTCCCATGACTGTCCGTCACCAAACCATCGCCGTTCTGATCGCTCGTCCGGCCGGCTGGGCGGGGCGCTCCGGAAGTTTCCGGCCGTGGCCGCCAACGGTCCCGACCCCAGCTCGAAGCACGCGCCCTGAGTGTGATGCCGTTTCCAGACCCAAGATTCGCCAACTGGGATGCGGCCCGACGAGGTGGTCGCCATGACCCGCGAGGCGTGGGCGGAGTTCACCAGCGCCATCAAGTGCGGGGAGGTCGACCTGAGCGCGCAGGAGACCTGTGGACTGTCCGCTGTGTGATCAGCCCATCGCGTTCGACCCGGAGACAGGACAAGGCTGCTGCTTCCGGTGCGACCAGTGGGCGGGTCGGGCGATCCGGGGCCTGTCGATCGTGACGCTCCGCGGCAACTTGCCCGAAGTGCAGGCGGAGAGGGGGCGTGCAAGCCTGGTTGGAGAACCCGAAATCCAACCGAATGGGGCACAGCCATGGGTATCGGCGACAAGTTCCGGGACAAGGCCGAGCAGTTGGAGGAGGAGGCGAAGTCGCGCCTCGGCAACAAGCCCCCGAAGGCGGACGACGCCCAACAGAAGGCCGCCCAGACCCAGCAGCAGGGCCAACAGCAGGGCCAGCAGAACCTGGACGACCTACCGGACGACATCGACGACCGGAAGTAGCGGCCAAGACCGGGCGGGGACGGTCAGGGGTGGGCCCTCGACCGTCCCCGTACTCATGCCCGGACCGCTTCGTGGGTCAGGCGATCCACGGCGGGAGGAGGCGCTCGGCGTCGCGGGGGGCGAGGCCGCAGGCGCCTTCGGGGGTGACGGCGTCGGGGTTGTAGGCGTGGGCGGGGGACGGGCCGGCGACGATGGCGGTGAAGCCGTCGGCGGTGGTGATCCGGCGGGCGAGGTCGGCGGGGAGGACGAGGGTGTCGCCGGCGGTGAGGGGCACCGGGCCGTCGGGGAGGGTGACGGTGGCGGTGCCGGTGAGCAGCGTCCAGATCTGTTCGACGTCCATGGCGTGGAGCGGGCCGCTCTTGCCGGCCGTCATGTCGACCTGCCACAGGGCGAGGGTGGTTGAGCCCTGGGTGGGTGAGGCGTAGGTGGTCATGACGGCGTTCGGCGTCTCGATGCGACGGGCGTCGGCGTGGCGGATCACGGGCATGGCGAGGGAACCCCCTAAGATGGTCAATGGCATTGTCTATATGGTCAATGAGGTTGTCTACCCATGTCAAGCGAGCCCGCGAGCACACCCACCGGCACACCCCCGAGCGAACCCGCCCCGCCCGGCTTCGAGTTGCCGCTGCGCCTGCTGCTCACCTTCCGGACGATCATCGACGAGCTGCACGAGCGCATCGCCCGCGAGGGCCACCCCGACCTGCGGCCCATGCACGGCTTCGTCTTCCAGGCGATCGGACCGCACGGCACCACCGCCGTCGACCTCGGCCGCCGGCTCGGCGTCTCCAAGCAGGCCGCCGGCAAGACCATCGAGAACTTGGAGCAGCTCGGCTACGTCGAACGCGGCGGCGACCCGGCCGACGCCCGCCGCAAGGTCGTCCGACTGACCGCCCGCGGGGTGGACTGCCTGGTCCGGTCGGCCCGGATCTTCGACGAGCTGCGCGCCGAGTGGTCCGCCACCCTGGGCGAGGAGCGCCTGCGCGAGGTGGAGACGGCCCTGCGCCTGCTCGCCCCCGGCGACCCGTTCCGCCTCGACACCCCTCGCTGGTTCGGCGGTCCGTGAGGGAGGATCAGGAGTGGTGCGAGTCATGAGGGGCCAGCGGAGGGGAAGCGGATGAGACGGCTGGGGCGGACGGTCACGGCGGCGGCCGTACTGGTGCTCGCGGCGTGCTCCTCACCGGCCCCCGAATCACCGGCTCCAGGGCCACCAGCCCCCGAGCGCATGTCCCCGGAGGCCCGCGGCTACCTCTCGGAGGCCCTGGACCTCATCCAGCAGAAGTCCCTCAACACCGCGAAGGTGGACTGGCCGAAGCTCCGCACCCAGGCCTTCGCCCAGGCGGCCACGGCCCGCACCCCGGCCGACACCCACACCGCGATCAGGGCCGCCGTCACCGCCCTCGACGACCACCACAGCCGTTTCTACCCGCCCGACCAGGCGGCGAAGGTCGACGCCGACCCGGAGGCCGTGAACGCCCCGACCGCCCGGCAACTCCCCGGCCGCATCGTCCAGTTGAATCTCCCGGCGGTGAACGGATCGGAGCGCACCTACGCCGAGTACGTCGCCCGCGGCCGCGCCGCCGTCGCCGAAGTGAGCGCCTGCGGCTGGGTGGTGGACCTGCGGGGCGAGACCGGGGGCGGGATGTGGGCCCCGCTGGCCGTCGCGGCGCCGATCCTCGGCGACGGCCCGCTGGGCGCCTTCGTCACCGCGGACGGCACCCGCAGCACCTGGTCGGTCCGCGACGGCGTGCCGTACCTGGACGACGCCCCGCAGGCCTCCCCCGCCACCCACCACGACAAGGCGCCCACCCACCACGACCAGACGCCCGAAACGCCCGTCGCCGTCCTCACCGGCCGCGCGACCGGCAGCGCGGGCGAGGCGGTCGCCATCGCCTTCATCGGCCGCCCGGCCACCCGCAGCTTCGGCCAGCCCACCTACGGGGTGCCCACCGGCAACGCCGCCCACCGGCTGTCGGACGGCGCCGTCCTGCTGCTCACCGGCGCCGCCGAGGCCGACCGCACCGGCCGGGTCCACGAGGGCCCGATCGAGCCGGACGAGGCGGTCGAAACGGCCGACCCCCGCAAGGACGACGACCCCGCGCTCGCCGCCGCCGTCGCCTGGCTCTCCAACCAGACCCCCTGCAAGGCAAGCTAGAACGACCGCCCCTCGCCCCGGTACGGCGGCTCGTGGGCGGGCCGGTCCGGGCGGTCGCGCCGGTCGGCGCAGAGGGTGGAGCTGAGGCGGGTGAGCAGGTCGGCGAGGTCGGCGTACTGCTGCTCGTCCCAGTCGCCGAGCAGGTCGGCGAGTTGCGAGCGCCGGGCGGCGACCAGCTTGACGGCCGCCTCCGCCCCCGGTTCGGTGAGCCGTAGCGGCAGCCCGCCGCTGCGGGCGGCGAGGCCGCGGCCCTCGACTTCCCGGACGGCGCTTTCGATGACGGCGATCGGGATGATCCGCCGCTCGGCGAGTTCGGCCGGCTCGACCGAGCCGTGGTGGTGCATCTGCAACAGCAGCCAGCTGGAGGCGGGTTGGAGGTCCAGACCGGCCCCCTCGGTGATCCGCCGGAAGAGGTCGCGCCGGGCCTCGCGGGTGCTCAGCACCGAGAGCGCGCGGGCGATCTCGTCCAGCGACGAGCGTTGGACGGGGTTGAGGCCGATGGATTCGCTCAGGTCGGGTGCGGTGACGGTGGAGCGCAGCTTCTGTTCGCGCAGGAACAGCGACAGCACGAAGGCGACCAGCGCGACGGGCACCGCGTACAGGAACACCCGGGTGATCGACTCGGCGTACGCGTGGTGGACGGCTTCCTGGACGACGGCGGGCAGCCGGGTGATCACCCGCGGGTCGGAGGTGATGGCCTCGGGGTGGAAGCCGGGTGGCAGCGGCAGGCCGGTGAGGGCGTCGGCGAGCCGGTCGCGCAGCCCGCTGGCGAACAGGCTGCCGAAGATGGAGACGCCGAAGGAGGCGCCGATGGAGCGGAAGAAGGTGGCGCCGGCGGTGGCGACGCCGAGGTCCTGGTAACCGACGGAGTTCTGCACGATCAGCACCAGCACCTGCATGACCAGGCCCAGCCCGAGGCCGAAGACCAGGAAGTAGAGGCTCATCTCGGTGGTGCTGCTGTGCTCGTCGAGCCGGGAGAGCAGCAGCAGGCCGACGGTGGTGACGGCCGTCCCGGCGATCGGGAAGATCCGGTAGTGGCCGGTGCGGGCGACGATCTGGCCGGAGCCGATCGAGGTGAGCAGCATGCCGAGCACCATCGGCAGCATGTGGATGCCGGACAGGGTGGGCGAGACCTGCTTGACGACCTGGAGGAAGGTCGGCAGGTAGGTGAGGGCGCCGAACATCGCGAAGCCGACCACGAAGGAGATCACCGCGACCAGGCTGAACGTCCGGGAGCGGAACAGCCGCAGCGGCAGCACCGGTTCGCCGGCCGTCCGCTCGACCAGGACGAAGGCGAGCAGCAGCACCAGGCCGAGCACGCCGAGCCCGACGATCTGCCAGGAGGTCCAGCCCCAGGTGGTGCCGCCGAGGGAGGTCATCAGCACCAGGCAGGTGGCGACGGCGGCGATCAGCACGGTGCCGAGGTAGTCGATCCGGTGCTGGCGCCTGGTCTCCTGCCCGGGCAGGACGGCGGCGATCACCACCAGGGCGACGATGCCGATCGGCAGGTTGATGTAGAAGACCCAGCGCCAGCTGAGGTTGTCGACGAACAGGCCGCCGAGCAGCGGGCCGAGGACGCTGGTCACGCCGAAGACGGCGCCGAAGAGGCCCTGGTACTTGCCGCGGTCCCGGGGGGAGACGAGGTCGCCGACGATGGCCTGGGTGAGCACGATCAGCCCGCCGCCGCCCAGGCCCTGCAGCGCGCGGAAGGCGATGAGTTCGCCCATGTTCTGGGCGATGCCGCAGAGTACGGAGCCGAGCAGGAAGATCACGATGGAGGCCTGGAAGAAGCGCTTCCGGCCGTACATGTCGCCGAGCTTGCCCCAGAGCGGGGTGGCGGCCGTGGAGGCCAGCAGGTAGGCGGTGACCACCCAGGAGATGTGGTCCAGGCCGCCGAGGTCGCTGACGATGGTGGGCAGCGCGGTGGAGACGATGGTCTGGTCGAGGGCGGCGAGCAGCATCGCCAGCAGCAGGGCGCCGATCGGCACCCAGAGGTTGGGGACGGTGACCTCCGGCGGGCCGGGCTCGTACGCCGGGCTGCGGTCGGACGCGGCGCGCGAGTCCGTCATGGCGGCTCCGTAGGGTCGCGGGCCCCGGCCGAGGCGGCGGGCCCGTGCGGATGATCACTCCCAGCTCACCATGCTGTCAGAAATGCCCCGGTTTGCTCCCTCGGATTGAGCCGAACGTAGCCGCCGGGCCCACCGACCCAGGACACACCGCACCGACCCGACCGCCGGCACCGGGGACATCCGCCGCTCCCCGGCCGTTCCTCGGGAAACAACCGCCACCAACCGGCACAACACCCCCGCCCGGGTCCGGACGCCCCTGTCCCCCCTCCGGGACGTCCTGCATAATCAGGCGCGATCGTGAGCCCGGGAACCGCCCCGGGGCACGCAGACCGCCCGAGAACCGAGGAGGACCGGCCGATGCCGGACCAGCACTGCCCGACGTGCGGCACCGCACGCTCCACCGGGTGCGGCTGCGTCCCGGACCCGAGCCTCACCGAGACGGCCGTCCTCCCGCACCTCGAAGGCCCGCCACTGGTCCGCCCGTACGTGCCGCAGGCCGTCGGCCAGGTCGCCGAGGAGCCCGTGGCGGACGTCCCCGCCGTCGACCCGTTCGCGACCACCGTCCTGCCGCCGGTCGCCCCGGGACAACCGGCCCCCGTCCACCCCGCCCCGCCCGTGGTTCCCCCGCTGGGGCCGGACGCCGACGCCTACGCCACCACCGTGCTGCCGCCGGTGCCCGCCTCCGGGCCGGGCGCCTACGCGGCGGCGACAGCCCCGCAGGCCGCGTCCGGCGGCGACCTCGGAGTCTTCCCCTTCGACCACGCGACGCCCGGGCCCGAGCCGGAGCCCGTCGGCGGCCGGGCCGCGCGCAGAGCCGCCGAGCAGGCCGCGCAGAACCCGCTGGCCCGGCACAAGCTGCTGCTGGCCGGGGTGGGCGCCGGCCTGGTCGCGCTCACCATCGGCATCGCGTACGCGGTGACGCCCTCGCCCGCGCCGACGACCCGGCAGGCGCAGCCGCTGCCCACCACCCTGGCGCCCGCGCCGGTGGAGCCGACCGCCCCGGCACCGACGGACCCGGCCACGCCGCCGCCGCCGACCAGCGAGGCACCGAGCCCGACGTCGCCCCCCACCCGCAAGCCGAGCCCGACGAAGACGGCCACCCCGGCGCCGACGCCGACCACCCAGGCCCCGGTCGCCGCTCCCCCGGCCCCCGCTTCCGCCCCGACCGCGCCCGCGACGCCCACGCCCACCCCCACCACCGCGACGCCCACGCCGACCCCGACCCCCACTCCGACGCCGACCCCGACCACCCGGGTGCTCCAGATGGGGATGACCGGCGCCGACGTCAAGGACATGCAGCAGCGGCTGTGGGCGGCCGAGTGCGGATACGTCGACAAGTCGATGATCACCGGGACCTTCGACTTCTGGACCCGGTCGGTGCTCGGCGACTACCAGACCAGCAACCGGATCAAGGGCGAGACCTTCGTCTACGGCCCGAAGACCCGGGCCGCCCTGGAGGCCGACCCGGGCTGCTGAGCCCCGCGGACAAGGGGTCAGCCGGTGATCGCCCCGAAGATGCTGATGCCCGCCAGCACCACCATGATCGCCGCCGCGACCCGGATGATCAGCTTCATCGGCACGTACTTGAGCAGCTTCTGCCCGCCCACGATGGCGAGCCCGCCGACCGCGCACAGCGCCAGCCACGCGCCGAGGCCGACGGCCAGCGGATCGGCGTACTTGGCGGCCAGGTTGGCGGTCATGATCTGGGTCAGGTCGCCGAACTCGGCGACCGCGACGACCAAGAAGCTGGCCCCGGCCACCTTCCAGAAGCTGTTCGAGGACGGCTCCTTGGCGGCGTGCCCCTCCTCGTCGTCGCCCCCGCCGTGGAAGAGCAGCATGGCCGCACCGGCCAGGAACAGCACGCCGGTGACGCCCTCGACCCAGCGGTGCGGCAGCAGCGAGAGCAGGTGCCCGGCGGCGAGGGCGAGGACGACCTGAACGCCCATCGCCGCGGCGACACCCGCGAAGACGTAGCTGGCACGGTACTTGGTGCCGAGTACGAGGCTGGCCAGCGCGGTCTTGTCCGGCAGTTCGGCCAGGAAGATGATGCCGAACGTCAGCGCGGCCACGGTCAAACTCATCAGAAAGGGTCCCTCGGTCGGGCTGCCCGGCCTCCGCAGGTCCGTCAGGGGACGCTTCGGCCCGACAGCACTGGTCATGGTCACAGCACTGCGGCCGAAGGTCTCGCCGGCACCGACCCCGGAGGATCGGGTGCCCCGGGCGCCGGGCCCGTGAGGGCCAGTATGTCGACGGTCCGGTGGAGGGCTACTCCCCTTCAACGTGCTCAAGGGTACCCGACCGCGTCCAGTACCCAAGGCGGCCCGGTACCCGCCCCCGCCCCGGCCCCCCAGCGCTCACCAGCCCGCGCGCTCACCAGCCCGCGCTCACCAGCCCCCGGCCGACCAGCTCCAGCACCACCACGATCGCCACCGACTCCACCGCCAGCAGCCCGACCAGCACGAACAGCTGCACCGCCCCCGCCTGGACGGGCGAGGCGCCGCCGAGCAGCATGCCGACGAAGGCGCCGGGGAGGGTGACCAGGCCGACCGTCCGGGTCTGGTCGAGAGCGGGCACCAGCGAGGTCGCGGCGGCGGTGCGGCAGATCTCCAGCCGGGCGTCGCGGTCCTCGAAGCCGAGCGCCAGGGCCGCCTCCACCTCGCCGCGGCGCTGCCGCAGTTCGTCGAGGGCGCGCCGCCCGGCCAGCGAGGTGGCGGTGAGCGCGCCGCCGATCAGGATGCCGGCGACGGGGATGACGGACAGGCCCTTGGCCGGCAGCAGTCCGACGGCCAGCAGCAGGGCGAGCGCCGGCAGCACGCCGGCGCCGATCGGCGCGGCCGCCCAGACCCAGTCGGGGCCGGGGGTCATCCGCCGCCCGGCGGTGCGCACCGCGACGGTGAACATCAGCAGCACGAACAGCGCCGACCACCAGAGCGAGCCGACCACCCAGCTGATCACCGCGGCGACGGCGGCCAGTTGCACCACCGCGCGCAGTCCGGCCCGCAGCACCGCGTGCCCGTGGCCGAGCAGGCCCCGGCCGGCCACCGCGACGGCGGCCAGCAGCAGGACGGCGGTGACCACCCCGAGCATCGGGGTGACGGGCAGCAGCTGACCGCCCGCGGCGGACAGGGGCACCGGTGTCAGATCCAGCTGGTGAACCACATCCGGTCCTGCCAGGACGTCATCGGGATCACCTCCGCCGTGTACAGCGGGTAGAAGAAGGCGAAGCAGGCGACGATGGCGAGCACGATCAGCCCGGCGCCGGCCGCGCCGATCCGGCGGCGTTCGGGGCTGCACCCGGCCGGGCCGAGGATCGCCCCGAGCATCTGCGCGACGGCCAGGCACAGGAACGGCACCAGGACGACCATGTAGAAGGAGAAGACGGTCCGCTCCTGGTACTGGAACCAGGGCAGGTAGATCCCGGCGACGGCGCACAGCACGGCGCCCGAGCGCCAGTCCCGGCGGAAGAACCAGCGCCACAGCAGGTAGACCAGGGCGAAGCAGGCCGTCCACCAGAGCAGCGGGGTGCCGAGGCCGAGGATCTGGGACGCGCAGCCGCCGGTGGCGGTGCAGCCGTGCTGCCCGTTCGGGACCTGCTCCCAGTACATGGAGACGGGGCGGCCGACGACCAGCCAGCTGAAGGGGTTGGACTGGTAGGTGTGCGGGGTGCTCAGCCCGGTATTGAAGTCGTACATCTGCGAGTGGTAGTGCCACAGGCTGCGCAGCGACGCGGGCACCCAGCTCATCGACACCTGCGGCAGCGGGACGCCGAGGAAGGTGTCCGGGGACAGGCCGGGGCGGCCGTCGGCCCAGTGCCGGTCGTACCCGCCCTCGCCGTTGCCGCCGCTGGCGAGCCAGCCGGCCCAGGCGCCGACGTACACCACCAGGGCGGAGCCGACCATGGCGAGGAAGGCGGGGACGGCGTCGCGGCGCAGCATCGAGCGCCAGGGGCGGCGGGCGCCGGCCCCGCGACGGCCGGACTGGTCCCACAGGACGGTCAGCAGGCCGAAGGCGGCGAGGATCATCGCGCCGTTCCACTTGACGGCGCAGGCGGCGCCGAGGAGCACCCCGGCGGCGATCCGCCAGGGGCGCAGGCCGAGCCGGGCGCGGTCACCGTCGGTGACGCCGACCAGCCGGGCGCGGACGTGGTCGCGGTCGATCAGGAGGCTGCCGAAGGCGGCGAGCACGAAGAACATCTGGATGCCGTCGAGCAGCCCGACCCGGCTCATCACCAGTTGGAGGCCGTCGACGGCCATCAACAGGGCCGCGGTGCAGCCGATCAGGGTGGAGCCGAAGAGCCGGCGGCCGATCCGGGCGAGCATCAGCACGGTGACGGTGCCGAGCAGGGCGGTCATGAACCGCCAGCCGAAGGGGTGCATGCCGAACAGCTGTTCGCCGATCGCCATCACCCATTTGCCGAGCGGCGGGTGGGCGATGAACTCGGGCGCGGAGGTGAGCGGGATGTGCTGCGGGACGGCCAGGACGTCGGTGTTGGCGTGGTCCGGCCAGCTGCCCTCGTAGCCCTGCCGCAGCAGCGACCAGGCGTCCTTGGGGTAGTACGTCTCGTCGAAGACGAAGGCGTTGGGGTAGCCGAGGTTCCAGAACCGCAGCAGGCCGGCGAAGAGCGCGACGCCGATCGGCCCGAGCCAGCCGGACCAGTCGGCCGACAGGCGGAGCAGCCGGCCCCGGACCGGTGCCGGGGCGGCGGGGGCCGGGGCCTGGACCGCCGGGGGGTGCGTGAGCGCCGCTTGCGTCATTGCCTCGCCGATTCGCCTGTCTCCTGTGCCGGCCGGGTCTCCTGTACCGACCGGGCCGGGCGGCCAACAGCCACTGACACTATGTGGCGGTGGTCGCGAAGCCAAGCGCGACGGGCGCCGACCAGGTGACCCGGTCGGCGCCCGTCGGCACGCCTGTTCGATCGGCGGTCACGCCGCCGTCCGCAACTCCCCGTCGGCGGTCACGCCGCCGTCCGCAGCCCCCCGTCGGCGGTCACGCCGCCGTCTGCAGCTCCCGGACGACCGTGGTGCGGACCACGGCCGGGGCCGCGTTGTCCTGCTCCGGCGTGAGGTACGGGCGCAGCCGCAGCGCCAGGACGACGACCAGCAGCGTGGAGCCCGCCATGGCCGCGAGGTAGAGCGGCCAGGTGCCGGAGCCGACCAGCAGCACGCCGACGGCCGGGCCGACCGCGATGGCGATCTGCTTCACCAGGGCGTACCCGGAGTTGTAGGTGCCGAGCAGCCGGGCCGGGGCGAGGTCGGCGACGATCGGGCCCATGGTGGGCGCGAGCAGCGACTCGCCGACGCCGAACAGGGCGTAGATCGAGACGATCGCGACCGTGGCGGCCATGGTCTCGGTCCGGATCAGGCCGGCCACCAGGGCCATCGCCCAGGCGCCGAGCCAGACCACGCCGGCCGCGGCCATCGCGGTGGTGCGGCGGCGGCGCGCGGTGATCCGCACCATGAACATCTGCAGGACGACGATGGTCAGCGCGTTGGCGCCGATCGCGAAGCCCAGGGTGGAGGGCGGCGTGCCGACGGTGTCGGTGGCGAAGGCCGCGACGCCGGACTCGAACTGGCCGTAGCAGGTGAAGAAGATCAGCCCGGCGAGCGCGCAGAGCCGCAGCATCGCCTTGTCGGCGACCAGCGCGCGCAGGCCGGTCGGGCCGTCGCTCTTCTCCTGGAGCGGGATCAGCGGGTTGGCCGGCATCCGGGCGGTGCCGGTGACCAGGGCCAGGCCGAGGAAGGTCGCCGCCTCGATGGTGAACAGCCGGGTGAGGCTGGCCGGGTCGGCGACGTTCACGATCTGGCCGCCGACCAGGGCGCCGATGCCCATGCCCAGGTTGACCAGGGTGAACTGGAGCGCGAAGGCGTGCGAGCGGGTCGCGGCTGTCGAGCAGCGGACGATCATCGTGGCGAGCGCCGGCTGGCAGGTGGTGACACCCGCGCCGAACAGGAAGGAGGAGACCAGCAGGGCCGGGGTGCCGGTGGCGTGGCCGAAGGCGAACGCGCCGGTGGCGGCGAGCGCCGTACCGGCCAGCAGGACCGGACGGGGGCCGTACCTGTCGATGCCGCGACCGGTGAACGGGAGGACGGCGAGCGCCGCCAGCGCGAAGACGGTGAACACCATCCCGGCCGCCAGCGAACCCAGCCCGCGCACCTGGTCCACGTACACGAACATGTACGGCATCGTGAAGCCGCTGCCGAACGCGCTGAGCGCGTTGCCGATCTGGACGCGGCGCAGCGGGCCGCCCGCCCCGCGTCGCTGCTGCCTCTGCTGCTTCACCGTGCCGGTCACCGTGCACATCCCTTCCTGGATTCAACTGGATACTCTTAAGGTCCAGAAGATTTCAGAGCTAAAGTTTGACGAGATAAAGTCTTAGCACCGGAAGAGTGTTGAGTCAAAGGCTTAAGGGATTCACGCCTCCGTGCGACACTGGTCCGCATGACTACGGACAAGCCCGCGCCGGCCACCGCCAGGGAGCTCGGCATCGCCGAGCAGGTGGCCGTCTACCAGCGGGAATTCCCCACCGTGGACCCCCAGGTGGAGACCATCGTGCAGACCCTGTCCCGGGTCGCCCGACGGATGGGCGTGGCCTACGACCGGCAGCTGACTGTGCTGGGAATCACGGCCGCCGAGTGGGAGGTGCTCAAGGCACTGGTGGTCTCCGGCAGCCCGTACCAGCTCGGACCGGGCGAGCTGGCCAAGCGGCTCGGGCTCACCCCGGCCGCGATGACGCACCGGATCGACCGGATGGTGGCCGAGGACCTGGTCACCCGGGAGCGCGACGAGACCAACCGGGTCCGGGTGATCATCGAGCTCACCGACAACGGCCGCGACAAGTGGCTGGAGTCGATGCGGATGGCGGCGGTGTTCGAGGAGGAGCTGCTCCAGGACGTCACGGGCGAGGAGCGGGCCGTGCTGTCCGCGATGCTGGCGCGGATGCTGCGGCGGATCGAGGAGAGCCGGCCGGACGCGCCCGGGCGCACCGCCGACCCGGCCTGAGTCGCGCGCCCGGGTTGCACTCCCGGGTCGCGCCCCCGAAACGCAACGAGTCCGGCCCGCCGGGGGTGCTCCCCCGGCGGGCCGGACTGCTTGGTTCAGGTGCCGCGAGGGTCCGTCAGGCCCTCAGCTCATGCCGCCCGAGGGGTCAGCAGGCGCCGTTGTCGGTCCAGACGCCCCACTGGCCGCCCTGGCTCGGGTCGTCGCCCTTGGTCCACCACTTGTTGGTGTAGTAGTGGCCCTTCCACGAGACCTTGGTGCCGCCGGCCGCGTAGGTGGTGTTGGCGTCCCAGCTCGGGGCGGCCGGGCAGCCGGCCGGCGAGGTCGGGGTGCCGGTGGGGGTACCGGTCGGGGTACCCGTGGGGGTGCCGGTCGGCGTGCCCGTGGGCGTGCCGGTCGGGGTCTGGGTCGGGGTCGCCGTGCTGCTCGGGGTGCCGGTCGGCGGGGCCGGGCAACCGGCGGCGGAGCCGTTGGTGGCGTTCACCATCGTGTCGAACAGGCCGGTCTTGGTGCCCAGGTCGTACAGCGAGAAGGCGAAGGAACCGCCGAGGCCGTTGCAGTGCGCGTAGTCGAGCTTGGCCTGGATCGACCGGGTGTCCTCACCGCTCCAGAAGGTGTTGCCGTCGTAGAAGTACGTGGCCTTGGCGTCGTCGTCCCAGAAGGTCTTGGACGGGTTGTCGACGAAGCCCGCGAGCTCCTTGTACATCTGGATGCCGGGGACGTTGCCGGACATCGCCGCGCCGGTCGCCGGGCTGGCGGCGGGCTGGAACAGGCCGTTCTTGCCGTTGTTCTGGACGCCGGTCCAGCCGCGGTAGTAGAACGGCACACCCATGTTGATCTTGTTCGCGGGGAAGCCGCCGGGGATCCCGTAGTCCGCGTCGCCGACCGTCCACGCCTTGATGGCGTTGTCGATCGAGTACTTGCCGTGGCCCGGCTTGACCGGGGTCGACGGGTCGTTCGGGCCCGCGTAGAGCGCGGCCTGGTGGTTGGTCGGCCCCTGGGCGTCCCAGCCGCCGTGCATGTCGTAGGTCATGACGTCGAGGAAGGTGAGGTACTGACCGATCTTGTCGGTCTCGACGTTCATGATCTTGTCCTGGCCGGCGCCGACCGCCGCCGACAGGGCGTAGGTCTTGTTGTCGGCCTTGCCCTGGGCGTCCAGCTGGGTGCGGAACTCCTTCAGCAGCGCCGTGAAGTTCTGCTTGTCGGCCGGGCTGGAGATGTTGCCGGTGTGGCCGCCGCCGCCCGGGTACTCCCAGTCGATGTCGATGCCGTCGAAGACACCGGCGCCGGTGCCCGGGCCGCCGTAGCCGGCGTCGCTCGGGAGGTTGCCCTTGATGAACATGTCGAGGCAGGACGAGACCAGGTGCTTGCGCGAGGCGTCCGTGGCGGCCGCCGGCGAGAAGTACTTGGAGTAGGTCCAACCACCCAGCGAGAGCAGGATCTTGAGGTTGGGGTTCTTCGCCTTCAGCTTCTTCAGCTGGTTGAAGTTGCCCGCGATCGGCTGGTTCCAGACGTCGCCGACGCCGTCGACCGAGATGTCCGCGCCGAAGCTCTTCTGGTAGTCGGCGAACGCGTCGGCCGCGCCGTCACCCGCGTTGGGGTTGTTGTCGTTCGTGTCGGCGGCCTTGGTCGCCTCGAAACAGCCCAGGTCGGTCGGGTGGATGTTCCCGAAGTCGTAGATCAGGTAGTCGAGCTTCCCGGCCACGCCGGTGTCCTGGATCGTCTTCGGGTAGTACGCGTTGGCGTAGACCGACCACTGGTCGTAGTAGGCGACCTTGATGCCGCCGCTGGTGGCGGCCGCGCCGGTGGTGTTGGTGGTCGCGGCGTTGGCCGCGGCGCCGCCGGTCAGCGCGAGGCCCGCGCCGAGCAGCACGGAGGCGGCGGTGCCGGCCGCGACGGCGGCCAGGCTCTTCGGGCGGCGTCGACGGCCGCCCGTCGGAGCCGGGGTCCCGGCCCTTTCAATGCGTGAACGCAGCATGGGTGCGTGACTCCTGGTTGTGGGGGTTTGCGTCGTCCCGTGGGGATGCGCCCGAGGTGGGGTCGGGCGACCGGGACATGACAGCTCAGTGCGGGGAATCGTGCGGGGAATCGAGCGGGATCAGCGGGATCGGGCCTGGACGGACACCGGGATGTGCCGAACCGGCGCCCGCGGCACGAGGCCGTTGACGCCGGTTCAGGGGCTCCCTGCACCTGGGCAATAAAAATGGACTAGACCAACTCCCCCGTCAAGGGGTCCCGTTGGGCCTTGAGCCGCGCTTAAGGTTCGGCCCCCGCCGGACACCCGCGCTGACCTGCGCGCCAGTAGCGGGAGTCAGTAGCGCAGCGCGTTCGCCACCACGGCCTTCAGGCTGCCCGAGAGGTCCCGGTTGCTGCGCGCGGTGGCCTGGGCGCTCCGGCCGGCCGCCACGTCCTGGACCGTCACCGCGGTCGCGTCCTGCACCGAGCCGGAGTCGTCGGTGAAGTCGACCTGGATCACGTACCGGTACGACTGCTGCCCGTGGTTGGTGACGGTCAGCTCCACCTGCGCCCTGCCGTCCGAGCCGGTGCTCACCGCCCCGACGGCCACGTCCCCCTTGGCGTCCAGCCCACCCTTGATCCCGGCGACCGCCGAGGAGGCCGCCGACACCGCCGCCGAGGCCCGCGCCTCCGCCGAGGCGATCACCGCCCCCGCCCCGCCCGCCACCGAGGCCAGCGCCGAGGCGGCGGACGCGGCGGCCGAGGCGCCCCGCTCGATCGCGGCGGAGGCCGAGGTGGCCACGCTGCTCGCGCTCTTTCCGGAGGAGCAGCCCGCCAGCGCCACCCCGGCGACCATGGTGGCGGCCAACACCCCGGCCACCGCCCGGCGTTGGCGGCGCACCGGCGGCGCGTCCAGGTGCTGCGCGGTGACCCGCGGCCTCGAACCGATCCGGGTGAGCGGCTGGCGGTCCATGCGGTCCAGGCGGTCCATGCGGTCCCTCGTTTCTGCCTCGGCGCCGGGCTGCCCGGCACGCCTCCCCGCCCACCCTCCGAGGGCCGCCCGGGGGCCGCCAGCAGGACTGGTGCCTCCGGGTGACCCGGGCTAGCAGGCCGGCGCGGGCCGCCCCCGGACAGGACCTGGGGCCGCCGGCGCGTCAGGACAGCCCCGAGCCCTCCTGCGCGTCCGCCTCCATCGCGGCCCGCTCCTCGCGCAGCCGCACCACGTGCCGGCGCCGCGCCACCACGCCGTACGCCCCGGCGACGGACCCCGCGAAGGCCGCCAGGCCCATCCACGGCCGGTCGAGGACGTGGCAGGTCAGGTGGTCCAGCGAGTACCGCCCCGGACCGGCCAGGCCGAGCGCCAACCCGGCCGCGCCGAGGAAGGCCGGGTACTCGTAGCCGCCGGAGGTCGCGAAGAAGCCCCCGGGGGCGTGCACCGCCACCGCGCCGGCCATCGTCCCGGCCACCACCGCGCCGGCCGCCCCGGTGGCCAGCCCGGCGACCAGCAACACGCCGCCGCCCGCCTCACCGGCGCCCGCCGCGATGGCGCTCTGCCGGCCGGGGTGGAAGCCCATGTGCTCCATCGCCTGGGCGGTGCCCTCCAGGCCGCCGCCGCCGAACCAGCCGAACAGCTTCTGGGTGCCGTGCGCGATCAGCACCCCGCCGACCGCGCCGCGCAGGGCCAGCAGGCCCAGGTCCTTACGGTTCAGACACATGTCGCATCCTCGCTCCCGGGCAGGTGATCCGACTTCCATGGGAGCCGAGAGCGCGCACCCGTTCGAGCCGGGACGGCCATCCGGGCGAATTCGCCGGCGACCGGGAATGAACCGCCCCCCGACGAGATTCACGCCACGCCCGACCGCGGGGCGTGGCGTGGCGGAGCGGCCGCACCAGCCGCCGCGGTCATGCTTGGCGCATGTTCGTCTTCAATCTGAGCAGCGCCTTCATCACCTTCTTCGCCGTGGTCGGCCCGCCCAAGGTCCTGCTGGCCTTCGCCCGGCTGGCCTCCACCCGGAGCACCCGGGAACTGCGGCGGCTGGCGGCGTGGAGCACGGTCATCTCGGCGGTGATCGGCCTGGTGCTCGGCTTCACCGCGGACGAGGTCACCACGCTCTTCCACATCAGCGACCAGTCGCTGCAGCTCGCCGGTGGGGCGATCTTCTTCATCTACGCGGTCGCGCTGGTCTTCGGCGTCCACCTCGGCGGCGAGAGCGAGGACGGCGACCACCTGCCGAACCCGATGGTGGACGGCATCCGCGAACTGCTGCTGCCGTACATCGCCAGCCCGCTCGCGGTCACCGCCGTGCTGGTCGCCTCGCTCGCCCGCAACGACTGGGGCTGGAAGGCCACCATCGGCGGGGCCTACCTCGCGGTCGTGGTGATCAACTACGTCTGCGTGGCCCTGCTCGCGCCGCTGATGCAGCGCACCCACCGCACCTCGCTGGAGGTACTCTCCCGGCTGCTCGGGCTGCTGCTCGCGGCGGTCGGCGTGGAGCTGTTCCTGACCGGCCTGGCCGGGCTCGGGGTGCACATGCCCGAAGGGCACTGAGCCAGGCCGCCGCCCGCCAGGCCGCCACCCGTCAGACCGCGGCGGCCGCCAGCCGGGCCAGCACCTCGCCGATCCGCTCCCGCACCAGCGGATCGGCGACCAGCCCGTCCGGGCCGACCGCCCCGCGGTCCAGCGGGATGCGGACGCAGGCCCCGTCCACCACGGCCGCGCCGGTGTAGCCGAGGACGGTGCGCAGGGTGGCCTCCGCACCCTGACCCCGGCCCGGGCCGGCCGCGTTGATCCAGCCGGCGGGCTTGTCCGCGACCTCCGTCCCACCGACCGTCCAGTCCAGCAGGTTCTTGAAGGAGCCGGGCAGCGTCCCGGCGTACTCGGGGGTGCAGACCAGCAGCGCGTCGGCGGCCTCGACGGCGGCGCGCAGGGCGGCCACCGGCCCGGGCAGCGGGTCGGTGTCGTGGTCCGGGTTGAAGTGCGGCAGGCCGGCCAGCCCCGCGTAGTAGGTGGCCCGCAGGCCCGGGGTGGCGGCGGCCACGGCGGCGGCGGTGCGCAGCACGGTCTCGTTGGTGGAACCGGCCCGCAGGCTCCCGGGCAGCAGCAGGATGTGACGCTCGTTCGGCATGCCGAGGAACCTACCGTTCCGGCCCCGGGCCGCTCGGCGGCCGTGACGGCGCCATGGCGCCACGCCGCGCCGCGCCGGGGCGACGGCACTACGGCTTCACGGCTCCACGGCGCTACGCCCCGGCGGGCGCGACCACCGGCCGCCAGGGCACCGGGCTGGAGAGGATCATCGAGCTGGACGGCTGGCCGTAGCCGCCGAGCCGGTCGCACAGGGCCTCGAAATCGGCCATCGTGGGCACCGCGACCAGCAGCGCGCAGCAGGCCCCGCCGGTGACCCGGTGCAGCTGGAGCACCTCCGGCCAGGCGGCCACCTGGGGGTCGCGCAGCACGCAGCGCGGGCCGTAGCACTGGATCTGGACCAGCGCGGTGATCGGCAGTCCGGCCCGGCTGAGGTCCACATGGGCGTGGTACCCGGTGATCACGCCGTCGGACTCCAGTCGGCGGACCCGTTCGGCCACCGCGGGTGCGGACAGGCTCACCCGGCGGGAGAGTTCGTTGTAGGAGAGCCTGGCGTCGGTCTGCAACTCGGCCAGCAGGCGGCGGTCGACGGCGTCCATGGCGGCTCCCGGAGTGACTGGAATGGGTGGTTTCGCGATCGTAAAGCGAATCGGCCGAACGCCTCGCGAACGACAGCCCGGATCGCGGTTGCGGTGTCCGTCGACCATTCAACCGGGGGGTCGCACCGCCGCACAATGGGCACCCCGGTGGAACCAGGCCGTCCGTCTGGTCGCCGGTCCGGGCGACGGGCCCGGGTGGATCAGGAGGAATCGGGATGGGGCACGACACGGTGGAGACACCCAGCCTGTCGTTCGGTCGGCGCGGGGAGCCGGATCGGGGCACCCCGTACGCCCGCTACGTGTGCCTGGACGAGCTGCACAGCCTGCAGCACCCGCGCAGCAAGGTGCCGGCCGAGCTGTCGTTCATCGTCACCACGCAGGTGATGGAGCTGCTGTTCGACCTGCTGCGGCACGAGTGGACGCTCGCCCAGCGCGCGCTGCGCGAGGACGACCTGCCCGCCGCGCTGGCCGCGCTGCGGCGCGGCACCCACGCGCAGGACGTGCTGGTGGAGTCCTGGGACCTGCTGGCCACCATGACGCCGCAGGAGTTCAACGGCTTCCGCGCGGAGTTCGGCCAGGCCTCTGGCTTCCAGTCCGCGGCCTTCCTGCACCTGGAGTTCCTGCTCGGCAACAAGAACGCCGCACTGCTCGCGATGTACGACGGGATGCCGCGGACGCAGGCCGAGCTGACCGAGGCGCTGCGCTCCCCCGGCCTGTACGACGACGCGCTGGCCCTGCTGGCCCGGCGCGGCCTGCCGCTGCGCCCGGAGCCCTCCGAGCAGCGCTACCGCGCCAGCGACGAGGTCGCCGCGGCCTGGCGCCTGGTCTACACCGACCCGGAGCACGCCGACCTGCAGCCACTCGCCGAGGCGCTGCTGGACGTCGCCGAGCGGGTCACCCGCTGGCGCCAGCGCCACCTGTCCGCGGTCAAGCGGACCATGGGCGGCAAGCCCGGCTCGGGCGGCTCCAGCGGGCTGAGCTGGCTGCGCAGGTCCGCCGAGCAGGACGTCTTCCCGGAGCTGTGGACGATCCGGGACGAGCTGTGAACGAGGGGATGGGCATGGTCACGCGCGAGGAGTGCGCGGCGCTGGACGCCGTCGACCCGCTGGCGGCGTTCCGCAAGGAGTTCGCCCTGCCGGACGGGGTGGTCTACCTGGACGGGAACTCGCTCGGCGCGCTGCCGGTGCGCACCGCGGAGCGGGTGCGGCAGGTGGTCGAGGAGGAGTGGGGCCGGGAGCTGATCCGCAGCTGGAACGACGCCGGCTGGTTCGAGCAGCCCTACCGGCTGGGGCGGCGGATCGCCCCGCTGGTCGGGGCCGGCCCGGAGGAGGTGGTGGTCTGCGACACCACCTCGGTGAACCTGTTCAAGGTGCTCGTCGCCGCGCTGCGGCTGCGCCCCGGGCGGCGCACGGTGCTGGGCGACGGCGAGGCGTTCCCGACCGACCTGTACATCGCCGAGGGCGCCACCGGCCTGGTCGAGGGCGCGCGCAGCGTGCTGGTCCGGCCGGAGGAGCTGGACCGGCACCTGGACGGCGACGTCGCCGCGGTCGTCCTCTCGCACGTGGACTACCGCACCGGCGAGCTGCTGGACCTGCCCGGGATCACCGCCCGGGTGCAGGCCGCGGGCGCGCTGATGATCTGGGACGTCTGCCACTCGGTGGGCGCGCTGCCGGTCGAACTCGGCGCTGCGGGCGCGGACTTCGCGGTCGGCTGCACCTACAAGTACCTGAACGGCGGCCCCGGTTCGCCGGCCTTCCTGTACGCCGCCGAGCGGCACCTGGCGGCCGGCCCGCGGCAGCCGCTGAGCGGCTGGTTCGGGCACGCCCGCCCGTTCGCCTTCGAGCCCGGGTACGACCCCAAGCCGGGCATCGGACGCTTCCTGACCAGTTCGCCGTCACTGCTCGGACAGGCCGCACTGGGCGCGAGCCTGGACGTCTGGGAGCGCGCCGACCCGGCCGCCGTCCGGGCGAAGAGCCTGGCCCTGACCGACCTGTTCATCGGACTGGTCGAGGGTCTGGACGGGATCGAGGTGGTGACCCCGCGCGAGCACGCCCGGCGGGGCAGCCAGGTCGCGCTGCGGCACGCCGACGGCTACCCGGTGGTGCAGGCGCTGATCGCGCGCGGCGTGATCGGTGACTTCCGTGCGCCCGACCTCATGCGGTTCGGCTTCACCCCGCTGTACCTCTCGTACACCGACGTCTGGGACGCGGCCCGGGAGCTGGCCGAGGTGCTGGCCGGCGGGGAGTGGCGGGCGGAGCGGTTCTCCCGCCGGGGCGAGGTGACCTGAGGCCCGGCGCCACGGTCCGGGCCCGGCACGGTCCGGGCCCGGCGTCGGCGGACAGTCCGTCACGGGACAGTGACGCAGGTCATGTCCAGGTAAAGTTCGACCCCCATCACCCTTGGGAAGCCTCTCGGTTGACTTACCGTCAGCCGTAAAGGGAGGTTTGCATGAACATCGAACTCGGACCGCTTGAGCCCGAACCCTTCATGCTGGCCCTGGGGTTGACCCTGCTCTTCCTGATCACATGGACGCTGGGCCACCGCCTCCTCCCCCGCGTCGAGCGGGCCCAGGCCGAGCGGTGGGACGCGACCGAGGGCCGCACCGAACGCGCCGACGCCATCCGCGCCGAAGCCGAGGCCGGCCGGGTGGTCGGCGAACCGGTGCACGCCGTCGCCGCCGGCCGCCGCACGGTGGACCGCTTCTTCCGCTCCCGCTGAGCCGCCGTCGGCCCCTCGCCCGTGCTGGGCGAGGGGCCGACGCGTGCCTGCGGCGGGCCGCCGACACGGCCCAGGCCGCCCGGTCGGGGTCGACGCGGGCGGCCTGGGCCGTTGTTGCTGCTCGGGCGTTCCTTGCGCTGGGCAAGCCCCAAGCCGGACCTAGCTGTGGCGACCGCGACGGCGGGCGGCCAGGACAGCGAGACCGCCGAGGCCGAGCAGGCCGACGCCGGCCAGGCCGAAGACCACCGGGGCGTTGCCCGCGCCGGTGGAGGGCAACTCACCGCCGCCACCGGGGTGGTGGCTGGTCGGGTGCTCGGACGGGTGGTGGCTGGTCGGGGCCGGGCCCGAGCTGGACGGACTGGCCGAGGGCGACGAGGACGGGGACGACGGCGAGGAAGAGGGCGAGGAGGACGGGGACGACGACGGCGAAGAGGACGGCGAGGAAGACGGGGAGGAAGAGGGCGACGAGGACGGGGACGACGACGGCGAAGAGGACGGCGAGGTGGACGGCGACGGGCTCGGCGTCGTCTGGCAGTCCGGCAGGTCCCCGTCGAACGGGTAGCTGTGGATCTCGTAGCCGCCGGTGCCGGTGTGGATCAGGTTGCCCGCGAGGTACACCCGGCCGTTCATCCCGGGCTGGGCGATGGTCGTGGTGCCGCCCGGGTTGCCGGCCAGGACCGAGCCCTGGAACTGGGCGCTGCCGAGGATCTGCGCCGAGGTCGCGGTCGGGAAGTTGTACATCAGCTTCGACCGCATGTCGGTGGTCTGGTCCCCGGCCAGGCCGGTGCCCGTGTAGGTGTTGATGATCGGGCTGTCCCCGAGCATGTTCACCACGACGGTGGCCCCGGCCGGGATGTTGTTGAAGACCAGTCCGATCTGCCCGCCGCTCGGCGAGGCGAGGTTCTGGGTGACGTTGAAGACCTGCTTCAGGCTGGTCCCGTCGCCGGTGAAGGTCGCCTGGCTGGAGGAGATGTCGACGGTGCCGGTCGCGGTGGCCTTTCCGACGCAGTCGGAGATCTCCTCGATCTGGGTGAGCACCGTCTGGTACGGGGCGGCGGCGTTCGGGTCCTGGATCGCCTGGCCGGTGGGGTCGATGCTGACGGTGCCGGTGACGCTGCCCGCGTGGCGCAGGTTGCCGAAGGCCGGGCCGCGGGAGTCGCTCCCGCCGATCAGGATCGAGTTGCCGGTCACGACGTCGACGTTGCCGCCGGTGGTGACGAAGTCGCTGCCGTTGGGCGGCACGACGCGCGAGCCGACGCCGACGACGCCCATGTTGTAGATGCCGCCGCCGTTCTTCTCGACGGTCAGGTTCCCCAGCGTGACGATCTTGCCCTCGGCCTCGGCGGCGCGGCCGGTCACGGTGTAGTTGCCGCCGGTGAAGACGTTGATGCTGGCGTCCCGGCCGGGGAAGTCGCCGTTGTTCGGCGGCGGCCAGGTGGCGGGGCAGTCGGGGCCCGTGCAGGCGCCCAGCGGCGGGGCGAGCGGAGCAGCCGAACCGACCGTCAGCACGGCCGCCAGCGGCAGCGCCGCGACGACGGTCGCCACGGCGACCCGGACGGTCCGACGCCTGCGGGTGGCGGGTTCTCTTCTCACGGCGGTCGTTCTGTGATCCGGCGTACCGGTGCCCTGACCCATCGACACATTCCTCCGCGCATAGGAAAAAGAGCAGGCGCGCATAACCTGCCCCGTTCGTACTATCTGCTGGCGATCCCACAGATCCGGGACATCCAACCTCAAATCGGGCGATTCCTACCCTACAGATCCTCAGATCCGATCCGAAAATCCACCGCGCGGCGCAGCAGTCGCCTCCCACCGGCCCTGCCCGGGCGACCTCCGCGCCGCCCCCGCCCGACGTCCGCGCCCGTTAGGTTGGAGCAATGACCTCCGAGGCCCAGGACCAGAGCACGCCGCTCGTCGCCGTCGCGTCCGCCGACGCCGTACTGCGGCACCCCGAAGCGGGCGAGCACCTGCTCACCCCCCTCGAACGCGAGCGCGCCGCGCGCTTCCGGCACGAGTCCGGGCGGATCGACTTCACCGCCGGCCACGTGCTGGTCCGGCTCTGCGCCGCCCGGCTGCTCGACGTCCCGGCGGCCTCGCTCACGCTCGCCCAGCAGTGCCCGGACTGCGGCCTGGCCGACCACGGCAAGCCGTACCTGCCGGACCACCCCGAGGTGCACGTGAGCCTGTCGCACACCCGGGGCGTGGTCGCGGCCGGAGCCGGCCACCAGCCGGTCGGGGTGGACGTCGAGCTGGCCGCGCGCGGCGGATCGCTGGGCGCGGTCGCCCGCCGGGTGCTCTCCCCCGCCGAACTGCGCCTGGTCGAGGCGGCACCGGAACCGGACCAGGCGTTCCTGCGGCTGTGGGTGCGCAAGGAGTCGCTGATCAAGATCGGGCGGGCCACCCTGGACACCCTGGCCTCCGTCGACCTGTCCGACCTGCCCCTGGACGTCCCGCCCGGCGCCCCGCTGCGCAGCCGCCACCAGGACCTGCACCTGCTCGACTGGGCCGACCCGGAGCACGGCGCCGCCGTCGCGGCGGTCAGCACCGCCGCGCCGAGGATCGTCCAGCTGACGACGGCGGGCTGAACAGGGCGGAGCACTGCAGTCCTGCGGAACGAGCACGCCCACCCGCGCGGCGGGCCCCCGGATAAGCGGTGTTAGCGTGCCTGATCGCGGGCGCGCCGCCACCGGACGCCCGTCGCACCAGCTGCCCACCGCCGGATTTAAGGGTGTCCCCGCCATGGCCAAGTTCCTGCTGAGCCTGCACGTCCTCGCGTCGGTCCTGTTCATAGGCCCGGTCGCGGTGGCCGTCAGCATGTTCCCGCGCCGGGCCAAGGCCGCGCTGGCCGGCGGGCCGGACCAGGCCTCGGACGCGGGCGTGCTGCGGATCCTGCACCGGATCACCCAGGTCTACGCCCTGCTGGGGGTCGCGGTGCCGGTGATGGGCATCGGCCTGGCCCAGGTGATGGACGTGCTCGGGCAGTCCTGGATCATCGTCTCGATGGTGCTCACCGCGATCGCCGCGCTCTCGCTGCTGCTCTTCGTCCTGCCCGGGCAGCAGGCCGCGGTGGACGCGCTCGGCGCCGACACCGCGCCGGAGCAGCACGCCAAGGCCGTCCAGGGCCTGCGGCTGCTGCCGATGACGGCCGGGGTGTTCAACCTGCTGTGGGCGGTGGTCGTGGTGCTGATGGTCATCCGGCCGGGGTCGAGCACCGGCGTCTGAGCCGGACCCCCGAAGCCGTACCGAACGAAAAGCTCCACCGCCCAGCCGTGCCACCCGAATCCACACCGACCGGGCCGGAAGGCCCTCTCCCCCGGGGCGGGCCCGGTCCAGTACCGTCCTGGCCATGACGATCATGGCGGGCATGGGCAGCCCGACGGGTACCGGAGTCGGACCGCTGCTGCGCGGCTGGCGCGAACGGCGGCAGCTCAGCCAGCTGCAACTGGCACTGCGGGCGGACTCCTCGACCCGGCACCTCAGCTTCGTCGAGAACGGCCGGTCCCGCCCGAGCCGGGAGCTGGTGCTGCGGCTCGCCGAACACCTGGACGTCCCGGTCCGCGAGCGCAACACCCTGCTGCTCGCGGCCGGCTACGCCCCGCACTTCCCCGAGACGCCGCTGGACGACCCGTCGATGGACGCGCTGCGCGGCGGCCTGGAGCGGCTGCTCGCCGCCCACGACCCGTACCCGGCGCTGGTCGTCGACGGGACCTTCCAGGTGCTGGCGGCCAACCGCTCGCTCGGGCTGCTCCTCGACGGCGTCGCCCCGCACCTGCTGGAACCGCCGCTCAACGCGATGCGGATCGCCCTGCACCCCGAGGGGCTGGCGCCGCGCATCGTGAACCTGCCGCAGTGGCGGCGGCACCTGCTGGAACGGGTGGAGCACCGGATCGAGCTGCTGTGCGGCGAGGCGCTGCGGCGGCTGTACGAGGAGGTCGCCGGCTACCCGACGGCGGCGGACGACCCGGGCCCGGGCGGGGAGCAGGCGGACGGCGCCGGGCTGTTCCCGTTCGCGCTGCCGATGCGGATCCGGCACGAGGGGCGGGTGCTGTCCTTCCTGTCCACCATCACGACCTTCAACACGCCGCTGGACGTGACGGTCTCCGAGCTGGCCATGGAGACCCTCCTGCCGGCCGACGCGGAGACGGTGCGGTTCCTCCAGGACGCGGTCGGCCCGGAGCGCTGACCCCGGTTCAGGTACGACGCCCCCCGGTGCCGCCCCCGTCGCGGCGGCGCAGCGCGGTGAACTGGAGGACGGCGAACAGGGCCACCACCGCCGCCTGCACCGGGATCCAGACGGCACCGGCCGTGGTCGGCTCCAACCAGGCCGCCATCGCCACCAGGCTGAGCACCACCCAGACGGCGTTGAGGTCGATCACCGCCTGCACCGCGAGCCGCGGCGGCCGCCGGCGGGCGGCCAGGGCGCCGACCCCGAGGGCGTAGCCGGTGAGGAAGAGCCCGAGGGCGAACAGGACGCTGCGGCCGACCCCGAGCAGTTCGCCGACCGGGCCGGCGAAGGCCAGGTAGACGAGGCCGTTGCCGCCGGTGACCAGGGCGTCCAGGGCGAGCACGCCGCGCACCGTCCACAGGGGGGAGGCGGAGCCGGGGCGGGCGGGCGTGAGGGCGTTCGCGGACATGGCGGATCAGCCTCCTGACGGGGATGGGGCCCGGCGGCGGTGACGCCGGCCGGGTCCCCCCACCCTGCCCGCCCGGCCGCCGGGCGTCGATTACCCCGCAGGTAAGGGCCCGGGCCGGGGGCGCTCAGGGCCGCACCCCCGGCAACCGGCCTCCTCAGCCCGCCGGGGCGAGCCCGAAGAGCGCGGCGGCGTTGTCGTGGCAGACGGCCCGCAGCCACTCCTCCCCCAGGCCCATCCCGGCCAGCGCCTCCAGCTGGTGCACGTACCGGTACGGGATGTTGGGGAAGTCGCTGCCGAGCAGGACGCGGTCCTGGAGGCCGCGCAGGCGCGGCAGTTCGGCGCGCGGGAACGGGACGTCGGCCTCGGCGAAGTCCGTGAAGGCGATCGTGGTGTCCAGCCGGACGGCCGGGTGGCGCTCGGCCAGGTCGAGGAAGTCGCGGTACTCGGGCATGCCGAGGTGGGCGACCACCAGGACCAGTCCGGGGTGGCGCTTCAGCACCTCGCCGATCGGACCGGGGCCGGTGAAGTTGCCCGGCACCGGTCCGGACCCGCAGTGGGTGACCACCGGCGTGCCGGTCTCGGCGAGCAGCCCCCACACCTCGTCCAGCTGCCGGTCCGCCGGGTCGTAGCCGCCGACCTGCACGTGCGCCTTGAACACCCGGGCGCCGTCCTCGATCGCGCAGGCCACGTAGCCGGGCGCCTCGGGCTCGGGGAAGAACGTCGCGGTGTGCAGGCACTCCGGGGTGCGGGCGGCGAAGTCGGCCGACCACGCGTTCAGCCAGCCGGCCATGCCGGGCCTGTGCGGGTAGAGCATCGAGGTGAACGCCCGGACGCCGAAGTCCCGCAGCCGCTGGACGCGCTGCTCCTCGGCCTCGCGGTAGGTGATCGGCCAGGGCCGGTTCACCAGCGGGCCGGCCGCGTCGAAGTACGCCCACACCTTGTCGAGGACCTTCTTCGGCATGAAGTGGGTGTGCACGTCGATGAGGCCGGGCAGGCCCAGGGCCTGCCAGAACGCGCGGACCTCCTGGGATTCGCTCACGCCGGCACCGGGCGGGCCCGGTCGATGATCCCGGCGGTGTCGACGCCGGACGGCAGGGTGCCGAAGGCGGAGCCGCGGTCCCCGGCGAGGCGGGTGGCGCAGAACGCGTCCGCCACCGCCGGGCTGCCGTGGCGGACCAGCAGCGCGCCCTGGAAGGCCAGCGCCATCGACTCGACCAGTCGGCGCGTCCGGTACTCCAGGTCGGCCTGGTCGGTGAGCTGCTTGCGCAGGTCGGCGACGGCCGCGTCCAGCCGGCGGTCCGCCCCGGCGGCGGCGTCGAGCTCGCCGAGGAAGGCCTCGACCGTCTCCGGGCGCTTGGCCATGGCGCGCAGCGCGTCCAGGGCGGCGACGTTGCCGGAGCCCTCCCAGATCGACACCAGCGGCGCCTCCCGGTAGAGCCGGGGCATCCCGGACTCCTCGACGTAGCCGTTGCCGCCCAGGCACTCCAGCGCCTCGGCGGCGTGCGCCGGGCCGCGCTTGCAGACCCAGTACTTGGCCACCGCCAGGCCCAACCGCCGTACCAGCGCCTCGGGTTCGTCCCCGGCCAGGGCCAGGTCGGTGCTCTGGGCGAGCCGCATCGCGACGGCGGTGGCCGCCTCGGACTCCACCACCAGGTCGGCGAGCACGTTGCGCATCAGCGGCTGGTCCACCAGCGGCCGGCCGAACGCCCGCCGGTGCAGGGCGTGATGGACGGCCCGGGTCGCGCCGTAGCGCATGCCGGAGGCGGCGCCGACGGTGCAGTCCAGGCGGGTCATGTTGACCATCTCGATGATGGTCGCCACCCCGCGCCCCTCCTCGCCGACCAGCCAGCCGACCGCGCCGTCGTACTCCAGCTCGGCGGAGGCGTTGGACTTGTTGCCGAGCTTGTCCTTGAGCCGCATCAGCTGGAGGCGGTTGCGGGTGCCGTCCGGGAGGACGCGCGGCAGCATGAAGCAACTGAGCCCGCACGGCGCCTGGGCGAGCGTCAGGAAGAGGTCGGACATCGGCGCCGAGGTGAACCACTTGTGGCCGGTCAGCCGGTAGGTGCCGTCCGGGTGCGGGGTCGCGGTGGTGGTGTTGGTGCGGACGTCCGAGCCGCCCTGCTTCTCGGTCATCGACATGCCGGCGATCAGCCCGCGCTTGGTGCGCGGCTCGCGCAGCCCGAAGTCGTACGTGGTGGCGGCCAGCAGCGGCTCCAACTCGCCCGCCAGGGAGGGGTTCGCGCGCAGGGCCGGGACGGCGGCGTAGGTCATCGAGATCGGGCAGGTGTGGCCGGCCTCGACCTGCCCCCAGACGAAGAACTTGGCGGCCCGGGCGGAGTGGGCGCCGGGCCGCTCGTCCCGCCAGGGCGCGGCGTGCAGGCCGTGGGAGACGGCGGTGCGCATCAGCTCGTGCCAGGCCGGGTGGAACTCGACCTCGTCGACGCGGTGGCCGAAGCGGTCGTGGGTGCGCAGGACGGGCGGGTTCTCGTTGGCCAGCCGGCCCCACTCGGCGGCCTGCTCGGAGCCGGCCAGGCGGCCGAGCTCGTGCAGTTCGGACTCGGCCCAGCCGGCGCCGGCCCGGTGCAGGGCGGCGAGCAGGGTCGGATCGGCGGCGGTGTCGTGTCCGTACGGCAGGGGCACCTGGTTGGTGACCTCATGCGTCGCTGTCATCGCGTCCTCCCAGGGCACGCAGGGTGAAGGAGACCAGGGCGGGGACCACGTCGGTGGTGCCCGCCGACTTCGTGGGCGCGGCCGTCCGTGTGGGCGCGGCCGTTGCCACAGGCGCAGGCGCAGGCGCGGCCGCGAGCGGGCCGGCCAGTGCCTCGCCGACCGCGCCGACCAGCGCGGCGGCGGTCAGCACCGGGTCCTGCTCGGGGAGTTCGCCGCTCGCCACGGCGGCGGCGATCTCGGTGGCGATCACGTCCCGGAACGCCCGGCGGAACACCAGGCGCTCGCTGTCCACGACCGCGTCGGCCGGCTCGACCAGCAGCGCGTACGCCAGCCGGGGCGCGCGCAGAGCGCGGGCGGCGAAGGTCTCGACGACCGCGGCGATCCGCTGCCGCGGGCCCTCCCGGAGGGCGACGGCCGCGTCGACGGCGGCCATCTCGCGGGTGACCACCCGGCGGAACAGCTGCACGGACAGCTCGGCCTTGTTGGCGAAGTGCTGGTAGAGGCTTCCGGTGGCGATCCCGGCACGGTCCGCCACGGCGGCCATCGTGCAGCCGCCGTAGCCGCGCTCGGCGAGCAGCAGGACGGCTGCCTGCAGCACGGCCTCGCGCTGGGCGTCCAGCCGGGCTTGGACGGCGGGCGTGCGTCGGTAGGCCATAAAAGCATTGAAGCACTGATTCAGTACTTCAGATAGGGCCCGGCCCGTCCCGAGCGGGCCGGCCCCGCCAGATACGCGAGGAGGCCGCCCCCGGGCTGGGGGCGGCCTCCTCCAAGGCGTCACACAGCGCTACGACCTGCCGGTCACAGCGGGTGGCGCTTTACAGCGGGTGGCGCTGCGACTCCAGCTTCAGGCCCTCCTCGTCGAGCGGGCCGAACGGCGGGATCTGCTGCTTCTTGCCGAGCGAGCGGGCGGCGTCCTGGTCGCCCAGGCCGGCCCACTCCAGCACCTTGGCGGTCGCCTCCGCCGACTGCGCGGCCGGCAACTGGCCGATGTTGGAGCCGTGGTTGCCGCCCGGCACGGTGTAGACGTAGCTGTCGTCACTGCCCCGGCCGAGCTTGAACGGCTTGGCGCCCCACGGGTCGTTGCCGCCGTAGACGTAGATGATCCGCTCGGCGTCGTGCTTCACCCAGCGGTCGATGTCCCGCATCGCGTTCGGGTTGAAGGAGATCGGGATGTCCTTCGGCACGTACGACCGGGCCGAGTACAGCTCCTTGTAGTCGTAGTGCAGCACGCCCTTGAGGTGCGAGACGTCGAAGAACGGCGCACCCAGCTCGGTCGCGGCCTGGTAGTAGTACGCGGTGTACTTCGCCAGCGACTGGTCGCTGTTGCCGGTGATGCCGGACTGCGAGTCGAACCACGCGTACAGCGCGTCGTCGGTCGCGGTGGCCGCGGCCGGGACCTTGGCGCAGTCCGCCTCGGTGCTGTACTGCCAGAACGCCCAGACCACGTCGAGCACGCCCGCCTCGTACGCCCGGTCCGGCGTGCCGAGGGTGTTGAAGGTCGAGCCGGCGGCCTTGTTGTCGGCCACGTAGCGGGTCTCCAGGCGGTCGCGGCGCACCAGCAGCTCGCGCTGGGCGGCGTTCAGCGCGGCCCGGCACTCGGGGGTGCCGACGGTGCGGAAGAAGTTGGTGTAGGCCGCGTAGTCGTTGACGTCGGTGTTGTTCGGCGCCACGTACGCGATCGTGCCCGCGACGTCGTCCGGGTAGAAGCGGCGGAAGTAGGTGGAGGACATGCCGCCCTTGCTGGCGCCGGTGGAGAGCCACTCCTGCTGGTAGATCCGCTTGAGCGCGGTCACCAGCCGGTGCGAGTCGGCGGCCTGCTGGCGGATGCCGGCCTTGGACCAGTCCGCCGGCTCGGGGCGCGACGGGGTGAAGTACCGGTACTCGATGGACACCTGGTTGCCGTCCACCAGCCGGGTCGGCTCGGTGCGCGACGGGTTGGTGCCCAGCGTGTAGCCGTTGGTGTAGAAGACGGTCGGGCGGTCGTAGCCCCGGTGCAGCACGCTGAAGCGCTGCTGGAAGGTGCCCAGCCAGGGGCGGAAGTGGTCGATCGGCTGGGTGTAGGTGAGCAGGAAGTAGCGGTGACCGGTGGTGGTCGGCTTCTCCTCGGTGATCGTCACCCCGGGGATCGCCGCCAGGCGGTCCTTGATGTCGGCATTCGGGTCGTCGGCGGGGCTCCGGCCGTGGGCGGCCTCGGCGGCGCCGGCGCCCTGGGCACCGGCGGCCAGCGCCGGGGTCGCCAGGCCGCCGAGCGCGAGCAGCGGTATCAGCAGGACGGAAACCAGCAGCCTTCGCAGCGTGGTGGTCATCAACTCTCCATTGGTCACACGGATATGACTGCCGCTCTGCCGGGACGACAGTGCGGCGGGGGTGGTGCGCCGGCCGCCTGGTGGACGGCCGAATGGGCCACCCGCCGTTCGCGGGTGGCCCATCGGGGATCGGTGCTGGTCAGCGGGGTCGCCCCGGTTCCGTCACGACGTGGCGGTCGGGCGCGGGGCGGCGGTCAGGCCAGGTCGGATCAGCTCAGGTCAGGGCCGTCGTGACGGTTCAGGTCAGGGCCGGACCAGGGTGCAGCCGGGCAGGGTGAGGTCGAACCGGTTGCCGGCGGCGAAGCAGGCCGGGATGCCGTAGGTCTCCTGGGCGTAGCCGATGCCCTGGTGCACCGTCACCGAGCCGTTCTCGTCGACCTCACACGGGTTGTCGAGGGTGCAGGACTCGCCGCTCTCGTTGATCGTGTTGTTGACCGCGACCACCTGCCCGGTGTTCGCGTCCACCACCGGCGAGCCGGAGGTACCGCCGATCACGTTGCAGCCGGAGGTGTAGCGGACCGAGTCCTTGAAGGTCCAGTCCGCCTCGTTCAACTGGTAGGCGAAGCCGTCGATCGAGCAGGAGTAGATCTTCTTCCAGTAGCCCGAGACGACCTTGATCGAGGTGCCCTGCGTGGGGTGGGCGGCGGAGATGGTCAACGGGGCGATCCCGTACCGGGACTGGATCGAGGCGTAGCTGGTGTTCAGCTGGTAGATCGACACGTCGGTGTCGGTCATGGCGCCGTAGACCACCTTGGTCGCGCGCAGGGTGCCGAGCCCGCTGCCGCTGGAGCTGAGGAGGGTGAAGGTCCGGCTGGAGGGCTGGTTGAGGATCACCTCGCCGGGGCCGGGCATGCCGGACTCCAGGCAGTGGCCGTTGGACAGGACGAGGGCCGGGTCGCTCGCGGCCGAGCCTGGCATCCGGACCAGCGAACCGGAACAGTTGTTGAGGGCCACCGTCCCGGCGAAGTTGACGGCGCGGGGGGCCGCCTTGGTGTCGGTGACCTGGGCCTGGGCGCTCAGGGACTGGCCGTCCTGGGCCGCGACGGACACGGCGGCGGGGGCCTCCGCGGTGGCGGCCTGGGCCGGGAGGGCGCCGGCGAGGGCGGTTGCTCCGGCGACCAGGACGGTGGCGAGCATGCCTATGAGCGGCTTCTTCATGAGAGACCTCTCGGTGTGGGGGTGCACCAAAGCTGTCGCGGACATGACTCACTGTCAAGAGTCAAGACGACACCAAGAAAGCACTTCGGCCGCAATGGCTCGTTCGCGCGGTGGCGGCGGTCCGCCGGCCCCTCCCTTCGCACGGCCGATCGCGTCAACCCGCCCCACGGCCCCCGTCCGCCACGTACTGTGGCGACATCGGACGGGTGACCACAGGGGGCAGGAGTGACTACCGAGTACCGCAGCGACGCGCCGTCGGAGCCCACGGGGGCGGGCGGGCGGTTGCTCGCCGTGAGCGACCTGCACATCTCCTACCAGGAGAACCGCGACCTGGTGGAGAAGATCCGGCCCACCACCCCCGACGACTGGCTGCTCGTCGCCGGAGACGTCGCCGAACTCACCACCAGCGTCGAGTGGGCGCTCGGACTGCTCGCCGAACGCTTCGCCCGCGTGGTGTGGGCCCCCGGCAACCACGAGCTGTGGACCCACCCCGAGGACCCGGTGCAGCTGCGCGGCGTGGCCCGCTACGACCACCTGGTCGACCTCTGCCGGAACCTCGGCGTGCTCACCCCCGAGGACCCGTACCCGCTCTGGCAGGGCGCCGGCGGACCGGTCCGCATCGCCCCGCTCTTCCTCCTGTACGACTACTCCTTCCGCGCGCCGGGCACGACCACCAAGGAGGAGTCCCTGGCGGCCGCCTACGAGAGCGGCATCGTCTGCGCGGACGAGCGGATGCTCCACCCGGACCCGTTCCCGGACCGCGACTCCTGGTGCCGCGAGCGCGTCCGGCTGACCGAGCAGCGGCTGGCGGCCTGCGACCCGGACGTACCGCTCGTCCTGGTCAACCACTACCCGCTGGTCCGCCACCCCACCGAGATCCTCTGGTACCCCGAGTTCGCCCAGTGGTGCGGCACCGAACTGACCGCGGACTGGCACCGCCGCTTCAACACCGCGGCGATGATCTACGGCCATCTGCACATCCCCCGCAAGACCAGCTACGACGGCGTCCCGTTCGAGGAGGTCTCGCTCGGCTACCCGCGCGAGTGGCGCAAGCGCGGGCTGCCGGAGCCGCTGCTGCGCGAGGTCTTCCCGCAGGCGTAGGTACGCGCTGCCCCGCCGCCGGACCGTCCGGCGGCGGGGCAGATCTCCGACGGATCAGGCCTCCCCCGCTTCCTCCTCCGCCTTCTCCTGCGCCTCCTCGAAGGTCGCCGACGCCTCCGGCCGGGCGAGCGTGACCACCAGGTCGCCGTCGCTCACCTCCGCGATCAGCGTGTCGCCCTCCCGCACCGTGCCGTCCAGCAGCAGGTTGGACACCCGGTTGTCCAGCTCCGACTGGATCGTCCGGCGCAGCGGCCGGGCCCCGAACTCCGGCTGGTACCCGCGGTTGACCAGCCACTCCTTGGCCGCCTCGGTGACCTCCAACTGCACGTCCTGCGCCTTGAGCCGACGCCGGCTGCGCTCCAGCAGCAGACCGACCACCGACAGCAGGTCCTTCCGGGTGAGCGCGTGGAAGACGATCACCTCGTCGATCCGGTTCAGGAACTCCGGCCGGAACTGCTGGTGCAGGTCGCGCATCAGGTCGCCACGGATCTCGTCCACGTTCCCGGCGTGGTCGAGGATGCGCTGCGAGCCGATGTTGCTGGTCATGATCACCACGGTGTTGCGGAAGTCGACCGTCCGCCCCTGGGAGTCGGTCAGCCGCCCGTCGTCCAGCACCTGGAGCAGCAGGTTGAAGACGTCCGGGTGCGCCTTCTCCACCTCGTCGAAGAGCAGCACGCTGTACGGCTTGCGGCGGACGGCCTCGGTCAGCTGCCCGGCCTCGTCGTAGCCGACGTACCCGGGCGGGGAGCCGACCAGCCGGGAGACGGTGTGCTTCTCCTGGAACTCGCTCATGTCGAAGCGGATCATCCGGTCCGGGTCGCCGAACAGCAGCGCCGCCAGCGCCTTCGCCAGCTCGGTCTTGCCCACGCCGGTCGGCCCGAGGAAGAGGAAGGAGCCGGTCGGCCGGTCCGGGTCGCCCATCCCGGCCCGGCCGCGGCGCACCGCCTGCGCGACCGCGGTGACCGCCTCGTCCTGGCCGATCACCTTCTCGTGCAGGTGCTCCTCCAGCTTGAGCAGCCGCTCCCGCTCAGTCGCGTTCAACTCCGCGACCGGGATGCCGGTCCGGGACGACAGCACCTGCGCGATGTCGTCGGCGGTCACATCGACGACCTCCTCGCGGGACTCGGCGACGGCCGCCAGCTCGTCCTCGGTCTGCCGCAGCTCGGCCTTCAGGTTGGCCGCCCGCACGAACTCCTCGTCCGCGACGGCCTCGTCCAACTCCCGCTTCAGCTTGGTGATCCGGTCCTGCACCCCGGTCGCCTCGGTCGAGCCGCTCAGGCTGCGCAACCGCACCCGGGCACCGGCCTGGTCCAGCAGGTCGATCGCCTTGTCCGGCAGGAAGCGGTCGCTGACGTACCGGTCGGACAGCGTCGCCGCCGCGTCCAGCGCCTCGTCGGTGAACCGCACCTGGTGGTGCGCCTCGTACGCGTCCCGCAGCCCCCGCAGGATCTCGATCGTCTCCTCGACGCTCGGCTCGGGCACCAGCACCGGCTGGAAGCGGCGCTCCAGCGCGGCGTCCTTCTCCACGTGCTTGCGGTACTCGTCCAGCGTCGTCGCGCCGACCACGCTCAGTTCACCGCGCGCCAGCGCCGGCTTGAGGATGTTGCCGGCGTCCATCGAACCCTCGCCGCCGGAACCCGCGCCGACCACGGTGTGCAGCTCGTCCAGGAACAGGATCACGCTCTTCTCGGCCGCCGTGACCTCGTCGATCACCTTCTTCAGCCGCTCCTCGAACTCGCCCCGGTACTTGGAGCCGGCCACCAGGGCGGTCAGGTCGAGGGTGACGACCCGCTTGTCCCGCAGGCTCTGCGGCACGTCCCCGGAGACGATCCGCTGCGCCAGCCCCTCCACGATCGCGGTCTTGCCGACGCCCGGCTCGCCGATCAGCACCGGGTTGTTCTTGGTCCGGCGGGACAGGATCTCGACGGTCTGCTCGATCTCCTCGGCCCGCCCGACCACCGGGTCCAGCCGGCCCGAGCGCGCCGCCTCGGTGAGGTCCAGCCCGTACTCGTCCAGCGTCGGCGTCTCGCTCGGGTGCGCGCCCGTGCTGCTGCGCTCCCCGCCGACACCGCGCCCCTCCAGCACCGTCTTCAACGCCTCCTGCGAGGGCGCCGCGTTGCGCAGCGCCGTCCCCGCCCCGGACCGCTCCTGGTCCAGCAGCGCGCCGAGGATGTGCTCCGGCCCGATGTACGAGGCCCCGGCCGCCTGCGAACGGGCGTGCGCCGCCAGCAGCGCACGCTTGGCCGACGGCGTCAGCGCGGGCTGCCCGTCCACCGCCGCCGGATCCCCGGACGGCAGCGACCGCTCCAGGTCACCGGCCAGCTGGTCCGGGTCGATCCCCGCCCGCTCCAGCATCCGGCGCGACGGCTCCACCCGGGTGGCCGCCCAGGCCAGGTGCCCGGTGTCGAGATCACTGATCCCGTCCTCGCCGGCCCGGTGCGCGGCCAACCCCAGCAACTCCTGCGAGGACTCGCTCAGCAACCGCCCGATCGGCACCCGCTGCACGGCGGGCGGGGAGGCCATCGGACTCATCCCGAAGAAGCGGCTGAGCAGATCGGAGAACGGATCACTCGATCCGAACGGGGGCATGGTCACGGAGGATCACCTCTCCCAAGCGGTGTGCAGCCACCCAAACACAGCCCACCCCACCCCGCCTCCCGAACCCCGGCCCCTCCCGCACGGGCGCCGGCACGCCCGTCGACGCACGCGGTCAGCTCTGGGCGGCGTCCAGCAGGTCGTCGAACGCGGCGGCCACCGCGATGGCCTTGCCGATGTCCCTGGGGGTGGCCTCCGGGTTCGGCCCGCCGTACCAGACGTTGGCCTGCACCTGGTACTTCGCGATGTAGTCGACCGCCTGGTCGGAGGCCAGGCCCGGGTAGCCGGCCGCCACGTCGTTGAACATGTGGTCGATCCACGGGGCGGCGAAGCGGATGACGTCGATGACGTAGGGCTTGAACTCGTCGCTGTAGGTCGCGCAGAACAGCACCTGATGACCGTCGTTGACGAGCGCGACCCGCAGGTCGTGGACCGTCCCGAGGCGGTTCTCCCAGTAGGGCGCCTCGATGCAGGCCTTCTCGGCGCGCTCCAGGAAGACGGCGGGCCCGGTCGGCTGGATGACCGGTGCGATCAGGGTGAACTCCGACCGGTTCACCGCCCGCAGGCCGACGCCCTCGGTCTGCTGACGGGGGCTCTGGAAGGCCTTGGCGATCTCCTCGACCGACACGTCCGGTGAGATCGGCTGGTAGGTCGACGGGTCGAAGTCGTACATCTGGATTCCTTTCGGGCGAAGCGTCAGGACGGGTCGGGAAGCACGTCGGCGGCCGAGGCCGGCTCGGCGCGGCGCTGGCCGTTCAGCTCGTGGCGCAGCACCGACGAGCGCCGGCACACCTCCTTACGGATGGTCTGGACTGCTGGAGGTGCCGGTCGAAGTCCGGCTCCGGCGGCACGAGATCGGGTGAGTACCGCACGGGGGTGAAGTCCTTCTCGGGCAGGGTCACCCGTCGTCCTCCGATGTCGATGAGTGCGGCGCGGCGGACGGGCCGCCGGCCGGGTCCGGCAGTGCGGTGAGCCAGGCGATCGCGGCGAGGCCGGGCAGGAAGCAGTACTCGCCGCCGCGCACGGTCACGAACCGGGGCAACCCGGTGAGCCGGCGCCGGACCGGGCGGGCCGGGATGGTGTGCACACCGGCGCCGCCGCTGTTGCCGACCAGCGGGTCCTGCTCGGGGCCGAGGCCGGCGAAGTCGCCGTCGTTGAGCCACACCTGCTGCACGAACTCGAACTGCCTGGACAGGCTGGCGCCCATGAAGATGAAGATGATCCCGCGCTCCACGCCGTCGTCCTCCAAGGCCCCGGCCGGCAGCAGCGGACCGTACGCCGCGCCGCGCCGCAACACCCGGTGGATGCCGGTCTCGACCACGGTGTCCGCCAGGCCGTCCCTCGGATTGGCCCGCCGGATGTGCGCGCCGCGCGGGACGAGCAGGCCCCGCGGGTCGTCGTGGTAGCGGAAGTCGTTGTTGCGCGTCGGATCGGCGCCCAGGTCCGGATCGTCGTGCTCCGGCGCCAACGCCAGCGGCGCACCGCTGCGCCAGCGGCCGACGATCTTGGCTGCGAGCAGTTCCTCGTCCTCGGGCGAGCGGGCCTGGTCCCGCAGGTACCTGCGGAACGCGGCCACGTCCGCATGCATCTGACGGAAGGCCAGGTAGCAGCCGTTGCGGCCGAGCACGTCCGGCGCGGGCCCCGCCGGCGCCGCCCCGGACTCATCCGGGTAGCCGAAGAGGAACTCGCCGGGCTGGACGGCGTCCTGGCCGGGCAGCGGCCGCTCGGCGCTGCCGAGCAGGTACGGGCTGGAGATGCCGTCCCGGAACCCGAAGTGCTCGCGCCCGGTGACTGGGGAACCGACATCGAGCCGGTAGACCAGGCTCACCCCGGCCAGCCGGCCAGCCGCCGCCACCGGCTCGTGGAGCCCCTCGGAGGCCGTCGCGATGATCACCACCCCGATGTGCACGTCGGGGCCGCCCAGCGGCGGGGGCCAGTTACCGGGGTCGCTGGCACCGAGATCTCCCAGCACCTCCTTCCGGGCGGCCATGCCGGCCCGGAACTCCGGGGAGAACGAGGCCAGCGAATCCGGCGGCACACCCAACCGGGCCAGCCCCCGGTACGTGAAGGCGACATTGAGGGTGAACGGGCGGGGCCGCTCCCAGTCCGCCGCGCTGGTGACCTCCGGCAGGACCTCGCGCAGCGACCGCTTCGCCGCGGCCGGGTCGTCGATCCGGTAGAGCAGGTAGACACCGTGGTAGACGTCCGGACGACGCCGCAGCACGGTGCCCTGGATGTCCTCCAGCTCCAACGTCGGCACCGCACCGGCGGTGGGCCCACTCACCCGCGCGGGGCGAACGGTCGGAGGGTCAGGGGCATGGCGGCCTCCTCAGCACAGTCACAAACCTGCGCACACTGTGCAATGCGGACATCGCCCACAGTGGGAGTTCACACAGCGTGTCGAGCCGGCGATCTCACGCCGGAACCACCAGGCAGATCACAGCCGCGGGAAGGATTCCGGCCGCCGACACTCGAAGGCCGTGGAGTCGGCCGCCCTGGAGGCTCCAGCCGCAGGAGCTGCGGCGTGACGTGTTCTCGATGTTCTTCGATCTCGGCGCGGACCCGCGGCGCACTGAGGCCCCACTAGACGATGTGGACCCGCTCAAGGACTCCATCCTTGTCCCGAAGGAGCAACTCCTTGCCCTCAGCCATCTGCTGGGCGAGGAAGCCGTAGACCTGGACCGACCGGTTGATCGCATCGGTCTTGGAAAGTCCAGTAGCCAAGGTGAGGTCAGCCAGCGCTCGAACGGCTGCACCAATCAACGTGATGCTGAACCGCTCACTCGGCGCCCCTGCACTCTTTGAGTCGGTCACTGTTACAGCCTCTCTGTTACTGAGCGTGCACACCTGACGTGCCTAACGTGCTCCAGCATCTCATGAAGCATCGATGGTGAACCAGATCAACACCAGATTGGTGCACTGTCGGTGTCTTTGGTTACAGTGTGAGCGCTGCCTCCCCGCCGACTACGGCCGGCGGGGAGGCGCGTTAGATCACTGACACGAAAGGAATCCGATGGCCACGACGGTCCATCCAGTTCTAGGCGTCAACCACTCCGGGGCTCCCTAGCCCGGACTGCTACCGCCTGGGACTTGCGATTGAGGATGCGGCAGCCTGTCAGGAGATCGCCGATCTCTAGCTGAGGCATCCCAAGAAGGACTCCCAGTGACAAACACCGATCCCGCGATGTACGGCGACTCCACCCTCATCGCTCCGTCAGCGAGCGCTGAGGTCAAGATCTGGACGAGCCAGGAGCGTCCCGTTTCGGCCGAGATGCCCAGCGATGGAGCATCAGTCGAGATCAAGCTCTCGCCGGACATCCACGGACGGATGCAGGTGCCTGCCCTCAGCGCCAGTCAGCTGATCGAGATGATCGGTTACACGGTCATCCCGACCGGAGGGGCGCTGCTCATGGTTCGGGAGAGTCACGACGTGATGCCCTGGTGGGCAACCCTCGTGCTGACCCTGACCATCGTCGTCGTGCCCGGTGTTAACCGGATCATGTCGCGTAGCAGGACCGCCACGCGGCGCAGGAAGGTCTGAGCCCTCCGCCCGCGCCTATGTAGCCAAGGAACGGTGCCACCCAGCGGGTTTCTCTCAGAAGAGACCCGCTTCACCGCTTCAAGATCTGGGTGAGAGGTGTCAATGAGAACCAGCAGGTTGGACTTGATCAAGCGGATCGGGAAGGTGAAGCCTGCCCGTAGGCGGACTGGTCAAGCTCTGCATCGGCCCATTCTCTTGCTGTGGGCTATTTCCCAAGCTGTGCACGGGCAGCCCCGTGAGCAACCATGGTCCGCAGTGAAGTCCGCCGTTGCACCGCTCCTAACCGCGTTCGCAGATGCGCCAGACGGAGAACGGGCCGTGGTGTACCCCTTCTGGGCACTGCAAAGAAATGGTCTTTGGCAGGTGGCGGAAGCTGCCGAACTCCCACTAACGAGTGACCGGCGCCGCCCCAAGACTTCCGCCCTTGACGCGGCAAACCCCCTTGCCGGACTGTCTGAGGAGGACTACGACCAACTGGTCGAGGATCCGGAGCTGGCTGCATGGGCCATCGCCACGTTGCTACTTCGCTTCTTTACGCCGGCACCAGCCGGCCTGTTGGAAGCTCTCTCACTCACGGAGTTGATGGAAGGGCGCATCGACTCGTCTCTCCACCCGACCGCGGGTGAGCCGCATTCGAACCGAGACGTCATCGCAGACGCCTACGGCGGCAACCGCGTCCTCGGTATCACCCCGCTCGCTGATGGCGTCCTCACCGTTTACTCGGACGACAAGGGGCCCTACGCGGACCAGCGAATCCCTGGGATGGACTGGATCGCCTACACCGGCGACGGCTTGTCGGGCGATCAAATGCTTGCTGGCGGAAATAGATCCATGGCTGAATATCAGGATCAGCAAACGGCGTTGCGTTATTGGCACAAGCCGCACCGCGGACACTGGACCTTTGAAACCTGGGCGGTGATCGTCCAGCGGCGGCTGCGGTGGGGTCGCGGACAGGATGGCGAACCTCGCCGGGAGTTCGTGTGGGTTCTTGCCCCCGTCCCGTCGCCTCTGCGTGAAACGTGGACTGCGGAGGTCGTCGACGCTCTCAACGAGGATGACGGGTGGCTTCATGACGATTCCCTTGACGTACCCGCTGTGTCCGCGGCCCCGGATCGAGAAGAAAGCCCGACCGAGAGCCGTAACAGGTACCGAAAGCTGAATGAGGCGGCCCATCGAACCACCGCTAGCCGATCCCGCCGGTCGAAGCTCACACAGGTCGAGCGCTACCTTCGCTCACCGGCCGCCCGGCAGGCCGTAATCCTTCGCAGCGACGGTCAGTGCGAAAACCCCGCATGTCTCGGGCACCCGTCAGAACTCACAGACGCTGGCTTGCCCATACTGGAGGTCGACCACGTCAATGACCTCGGGCGTGGCGGCCAAGACACTCCAGAGACGATGATCGCGCTGTGTCCGAACTGCCATGCACTCAAGACACGCGGGTCCAACCGGCACAGCCTCCGAAAAGAGCTCCTTGTGGTGGCAGGCTCCCGGCACCAGGCGTTTCTTGAGTGACCTAAGAACTTCACCGGCGTAGCGAACATGCCGCGTTTGAACGTCTGTAGGTGACGAGGGTGGCGTCGATGTCCAGGACCAGTCCGGGCAGTTCACGTCCGCCCGCCTTCGGGGCCGGGATGCCATGGCCGGTCTCGTCGGCCTGCAGCCGGGCGACCTCCCGGGCAGCGCACCGAGTGCCGGCGGGTCGATGTCGGCCAGCAATCACCGGGTGGTCGGAGCAGAGGGGACCGGGCCGAAGACGTCGGGCTGGTCGAGTAGGAGGGCCAGGTCGGCGATCGCCTCGCCGCCGTCGGCGAGCGCGGGGTGGTCAGCCGATTGCTGGCCGATCTCGCCGAGGCCACCGGCCCCGCACACGCCTTCGTCGACGCAGCGCCGCCACCGCGAAGGAGTCGCGCCGGGTGCTCCGCTCGGCGCTGAGCGCCGCGTGGCAGGACGAGCTGATCGTGCGGAACGTCTCGACGCTCGTCCCGCCGCCCCGGGGGACGAGCCGTGAGATCAAGCCGTGGACGCTCGACCAGACGCTCACCTTCCTCTCGGCCGCCCGCACCGATCCGCTCTGCGCCGCCTTCGTGTTGGCCATCGCGCTCGGCATGCGGCGCGGGGAGATCGTCGCTCTACGTTGGTCGTGGGTGAATCTGGAGAACCGCGTTCTGTGGGTGGGCCGCCAGCTCCAGCGGGTCGGCGGCAAGCTGTACGAGGACACCACCAAGAGCAGTAAGCGCCGACCCGTCCCGCTCCCCCGAATCTGCGCGTCGGCCTTGCGCTGGCACCGGATGCGGCAGGACGAGGCCCGGCGCGCGGCCGACCGGGTACGTCTTCACCACCCGCACCAGCCGGCCGATCGAGCCGACCAACCTATACCGCTCATTCGTCCGGGTGTCCAAGGCCGCCGAGGTCCCGGCCATCCGGCTGCACAACACCCGGCACGGGTGCGCGACGCTGCTCGTCGCCTGCGGGGTACCGCCGCGGGTGGTGATGGAGATCCTCGGCAACATGGACCGGCTGCTCAAGCGGCGCCACTGATGTCAGTCTGAGATGTCAAATGCCCCGGATCATGATCGGTCCGGGGCATTTGGGCTGGTGGGCGCGGACGGTTTCGAACCGCCGACATCTGCTTTGTAAGAGCAGCGCTCTACCACTGAGCTACGCGCCCCCTGTCGTGGCCCGGTGGGGGCACGACGACTGCCTAGGGTACCTGGTCCCGGGGGGTGCTGTGGTGCGGGTGGTCGGGGAGTGGGACGGGTGGGGGTGCCGGTGGGGTGGGGTGATCGGGAAGAATGGGGGTGGATCAGCGGGTCGGAGCAGGGAGCGCGCAGTGACGGTGGCCGGCGGGAGCGGGCGGGGGTGGCGTCGGGCGGGGAGTGCGCTGGCCGACGCACTGGTGGTGCCGGTGGTGCTGGCGGGTGCGCTGGGTGCGCTGGGGCTGGCCTCGGCCGGGACGGGCGGCTGGTGGGGTCGGCGCGGCGGGGAGGGTGTGCGGGCGGACGCCAAGGCGGCCCGGGACGCCGCGCAGGAGGCGTTCTACGAGCTGGACTCGACGCAGCGCGAGGTGCAGTTGGCGGTGGAGACCGTCCGGGCGGCCGAGGACGAGGCGACGGCCCGCCGGGCGCTGGCGGACCTGGCGGGGATCACCGGCCGGGTGGACCAGGTCACCGTGAACTACCTGGGCGCGCTGGACGCGTACAACCTGGACGACGAGGCGTTGGACGCCGGCGCCGCGGCGCGGGCCCGGCGCCAGCTGGAGGACGTGAAGGGGCAGCTCGGCTCGGCCCGGGCGGAGCTGAACGACTTCCTCCAGCGGCTGCAGCCGGCCCTCCAGCGCGCCGAGCAGCAGCTGATGCGGGTCACCCCGGCGGTGGAGCAGGCGAAGCGCGCGCTGCTCCAGGCGAGCAACGCGCTGGACGCGGTGCGCGGCGCCGGGCTGCGGGCGGACGACCTGGCGGCCCGGCTGGCCGAACTGGCGCCGGAGCTCGGGCTGCTGAACGAGGGGCCGGCCCGGCACGGGGTGGCGCCGACGCTGCGGCGCGCGGACGACGTGCGGCAGCGCGCCGAGGCGATCGCGACCGACGCCGGTCAACTGCCGGAGCGGGCACGGGAGATCGACCGGCGGGTGGCGAGCCTGCGGACCCGGATCCAGGCGCTGGAGACCAAGGCGGAGACGGTCGAGCCGGCGCTGAGCGAACTGCGCCGCCGGTTCAGCTCGGCCTGCTGGCAGGACCTCCAGCGGGTGTCGGAGCAGGTCGCGGAGACCGGGCGGGCGGCGGAGCGCAAGCTCGCCGAGGCCGCCCGGGCCCGGGACGAGCAGCGCTGGGCGGACGCGACGGGCGCGATCGGTACGGTGCGCGCGCTGCTGGACACCGCGGACGGGTCGGTGGTCGCGGTGAACGAGCGGCTGCGGCAGCTGAACGAGGTGCAGCACGACCCACACCGGGAGGTGGAGCGGGCCCGGTTCGCCCTGCGCGACGCGCAGCGGCTGGCGATGACGGGCCGCAGCGCGCCGGACCCGCGGCACGCCGCCCCGCTGGACGAGGCGGTGGCGCGGCTGGACCGGGCCGTGGCCACCCTGGAGGCGGCCGGCCGGCACCCCGACTACTGGCACTTCCTGACCGAGCTGGCGGGCGTGCGGGAGACGGCGGCGCAGGTGATCGGGCTGATCCGCGGCGATCTGGGCGGGCACCGGTAGCACCGGCCGAGCAGGAAACGGGCAGCGCCCACCGGTAGGGCCCGCCGGTAGGACCCACCAGCAGGACGCCAACAGGGCACCGACAGGACGTCGGCAGGGCTCCGCCTGGGTACCCTGCCGGTATGCCACGCTACGACTTCCGCTGCCGCTCCTGCGGCGCCACCTTCGAACTCCGCCGCCCGATGGCGCAGGCCGGCGCCCCCGCCGTCTGCCCGCAGGGCCACGAGGACACCGTGAAGCTGCTGTCCGCCGTCGCCGTCACCGGCTCCGCTTCGGGCGGCGCCCCGCGCCAGGCCCCCTCCGGCAACGGTGGTGGCGGAGGGGGCTGTTGCGGCGGCGGCTGCTGCGGCTGACCGCTGCCGCTTCCGCTCAGGAGGCGACGGGCGCGCCGGGCACGCCGGACGCGGCGGCCACCCGGGCGAGGAAGCGCCGGACGATCTCCTCCCCCGCCGCCACCCCCACCTCGTCGAGGGCGGTGACGCCGGGGGCGGTCCAGCCGCCGTCGGCGAGTTCGCCGTGCCCGGGCCGCCAGGCGGCGTCGGCGGCGAGCAGCAGGTCGGCGTCGAGCAGTGAGTCGCCGGCCGCGAGCACGGTGGTCGCGCCGGTGCGCCGGACGGCTTCGGCGAGGGCGGCGCTCTTGCTGAGCGGCGCGGGGACGGCGTAGACCTTGCGGCCCTGGAGCGAGACCGTCCAGCCGCGTTCGGCGCACCAGCCGGTCAGCTCGTCGAGCCAGCCGCCGGGCAGTGCGGCGCGCTCGACGACGAGGTAGGCGAACAGCCCGTCGGCGACGCGGCGCTTGTGCGTCCACTCCGGGTCGGCGCTCAGGGCGAGCTGCCGGACGACCTCCTCCAGCGGGGCAGCGCCGGAGGCGAGCCGCGCGGTGATCTCGGTGTGCCAGTCCTGGTCGGGCACGCCGTCGACGAGCAGGTGCCCGCCGTTGCCGCAGATCGCGTACGCGGGGACCCAACCGGGCGTCGGGCCGGGCAGGTTGATCCGCTCGTACTGGGCGAGGGTGCGGGTGGTGGCGGGGACGAACCAGGCCTGCCGGACGAGTTCGACGAGCAGCGCGGCGGCCTGTTCGGTCATGAACGAGAGCGCCTTGCCGTCGTGCACCTCGACGGAGAGCAGCCGGGGCGCGAGCCGGTCGGGGACGTCCAGGGCGAGGGCCCGGTTGGAGTAGACGAGCGTCCGGTCGAGGTCGCTGGCGACGAGGACATCGGCGTTCATCAGGACTCCTTCACCACAACGGTCCTACCGGAGGCCCCGGTCGCTCCCCGACTGTAGCGGGGGTGGATGAGGCCGACGCAGGAGTACGGCAGGCCGTCCACCTCCTCGACCTCGACGCCGCGCTGGGCGGCGAGCAGCCGGACGTGGTCGAGGTCGGCACCGGCGCCGCGCCGGGCGAGGACCCGCCAGGGGACGCGGCGCAGCAGCACCCGGGTGGTCTCGCCGACGCCGGGCTTGACCAGGTTGACGCTGTCGATGCCGTACTCGGTGCTGATCCGTTCGACGGCGGCCCAGCCGGCCCAGTCGGGCGTGCGGTCCGGGGCGGTGGACAGCCGGTCGGCGGCGGCGACGGCCTCCGGGCGGACGGCGTCGAAGTGGTCGGCCACGGTGTCGAGGAAGGCGGCGGAGACGTCCGCGCCGGCCAGTTCGGCGTAGTGCTTGGCGCCGTGGAAGTCGTCCGGGCCGATCAGACCGGGCCGCAGCACGGTGCGCGAGACCAGGCCGGAGACGGTGGAGTTGAGGCAGGCGGAGGGGATCAGGAAGTCGTCCCGGGTGCCGTAGGTGCGCGCGCAGCGGCCGGGGTCGGCGAGGACGGCGAGGTCCGGGTCGAAGCCGGTGCCGGCCAGGGCCTCGGCGAGTTCGCGGGTGATCGCGCCCTTGCCGGTCCAGCCGTCGACGAACACGACGTCGCCGGCGCGGTGGTGGGCGGCCAGGTAGCGCAGGGCGACCGGGTCGATGCCGCGGCCGCGGACGATGGAGACGGCGTAGTGCGGGGTGTCGAGGCCGTGGGCGTGGGCGAGCCAGCGGCGGATCAGGATGCCGACGGGCGTGCCGGCCCGGGCCAGCGAGGCGAGCACCAGGCCGGGGCCGCGCTCGCGCAGCAGGGTCTCGGCGACGGTGCCGGCGGCGAGCGCGATGCGGCGGGCGGAGGCGCGCAGTGCCTGGTGGAACAGCTCCTGGTACTCGGGGCTGGGCTGGTACTCGACCGGCAGCGACTCGGCGTAGTGCGCGCCGCCGTTCTGGACGGCCTCCTCGCGCTCCTCGGTGGGGGCTTCGAGCGGGACGCCGGAGAGGTCCTTGAGCAGCCAGGCCACCTCGTCGGGCCGGTAGGAGGAGAACGCCGGGCCGTACAACGGGGACGGCAGTCGGGAAGGCCCGTGGGGCGGCCGATGGGACGGCTGGTGGGACGGCAGCCGGACCGGCCGGTGGGAGGGCAGCACCGCGAGCACCACCTGGTCGGTGACCTGCCGCAGCTGGCCGAGCAGGGCGCGCTCGCCCTCGCGCAGGGCGGGGGTGTCGGCGACGTCGTCGACCACCAGAACGACCGCGTCGAAGCGGCGGGCCGGGTCGCTGCCGGGGGCGACGTTGTAGGCGTAGCGCTCGCGCGACGCGTCGTCCTGCGGGTCGTCGTGGGCGGGGAAGGCGAGGCGGGTGCGGATGGCGTAGCCGGGGTCGTCCACGGCGAGGACGGGCGAGCGGGTGGTGGTGGAGTAGCGGACGCGGTCGCCGCCCAGCCGGTCGGCGAGTGTGCCGGCCAGCCGCAGCGGGGCGTACATCAGCTCCTCGAAGCCGAGGACCAGCACGCGCCGCGCCGTGGCGGGCAGTGCGTCGGCCAGCTGTCCGGCCAGGCGGGGCAGGGCGGCGTCCAGTCGGGCGCGGTCGCGGGCGGTGAACCCGTGCCGACCGCCGTCGGGGAGCCCGGCGGGCCAGTCCAGGTCGACCCGGGCGAGCGGTGCGGGCGTTCCGGGGGGTGCGGCGGGGGCGGGGGCGGCCTCGGCTATCAGCCGCTCGGCGCGGTCCAGGACGTCGGCGGGCAGCTGGACGGCGCCGCTGGCGGTGGCCACCAGGTCGAGCCGGACGCCGAGTTCGGCGGCGGTGTCGGCGAGCCGGCGGCGGTCGGCGGTGGAGCGCAGGTCGACCAGGGCGACGACGACGTAGTGGTCGCGGGGGTGGCGGGCGTGCAGTTCACGGATGGTGTTGAGGACCGTGCGGCCGGTCGAGAACTCGTCGTCGACCAGCACCAACGGGCCGTCACCGGTGAGGAGTTCGGGATCGGCGGGGAGCAGCAGGTGCGAGGTGGCGTGCGAGTGCTCCTCCTCGAAGCCGCCGAGCGGGGGCACGCCGGGCACCGGGCGGCGGGTGGAGTGCAGGTACGGGGCGTCGAGGCCGTCGGCGACGCTGTGGCCGAGGCCGGTGGCCGTCTCCGCGTAGCCGAGGACGACGGCCCGCGCGGCGGCCTCGTCGCCGAGCAACTCGCGGACCTGCCGGCCGAGTTCGAGCCCGACGCCGTGGACGACCGCGGGCCGCTGCGGGACGTGCTTGCCGAGCACGGTGGAGACCAGCAGGTGGGCGCGCTTCGGGTTCTGGGAACGCAGGGCCAGGCCCACGAGTTCGGGGAGGCGGTCCGATCCGGTCAGGGCGATGCCGGCCCGGTCGGCGACCCAACGGCCGGTCCACGTCTGCTGTGCTGTCACTGCTGGTCCTGCCTTCGCATGGTGCGGTGGTGCGGTCTTCGCATGGTGCGGTGGTGCGGTCTTCGGATCAGTCGGATAGGTCGGATCGGTCGGGCCGTTCAGGCCGGCTGCGGACAGCCCCCTCAGCCCCCTCACTCCCCGCACAGGCAGGCCGCGAGCAGTTCCGCGAAGCTCACGTCCTCCCGGGCCACCCCGAACACCTCCGCCCGCAGCAGCACCCGCTCCGCCCAGGCCCGGTGCGGCCGGGCCTCGTTCATCTTGTTGGTGTACGCCGAGCGCAGGACCCCGCCGCCGTCCTGCTCCTGCCGGAGGATGTCCCGGGCGTCGCAGTACTCCTCGTGCGTGACCACGGAGAGGGCGTGCACGGCGGGGACGTGGCTGGGGTGGATGCAGGTCTTGCCGAGCAGGCCGTTGGCCCGGTCGAGCTCGACCTCCCGGATCAGCCCGTCCAGGTCGTGCTCGATGATCCGCCGGCGGACCTCCTCGCCGGAGGCCCGGGCCGTCCCGGGGGCCTCGGCGAACGGCGTGCGGCGCAGCTGCGGCTTGAACATCCGCTCCTGGACCGGGAAGTACTCCCAGACCGGACCGGTGACGGTGTACCCGGTGCCGTCCGCCCGGCCGAGCACGTTGACCACGTCGCCGATCACCGCCGAGACCAGGGCGACGTCGTACGCGGTGAGGTCGGGCGAGCGGCGCAGGCCGTACGCGGAGCAGAGGTCGGTCACGCCGAGGCGGACGGCGAGCACTCGCTCCCGGTGCCCGGCGAGCAGGTCGGCGATGCCGAAGAGCTGCTGGCGCCTGGTCTCCAGGTGGGCGAGTTCGGGTGACTCCAGGACGGGCATGGCGAACAGCCGGCGCCCGGTGGCGGCCTCGGCGGCGGCCAGGGCGGCCAGGTATGCGCCGCCGGTCTGCGTGGTGAACTTCGGCAGGACGAACCCGCTCAGCAGCTCGACGGCCGGCCCGAGCCGCTCGGCCAGGTCGAGGATCTGGGAGGCGGCTCGAACTCTGATGAAGAGCAGGGGGTGGCTTTGTGTGCAGCCGGTGAAATCCCTGACCAGGTCATTCAACTGCTCGATCAGGTTCCGCTCCCCCGCGTCCACCTCGTGGTCGGCGATCGCGTCCTCCAGGCAGAGCACCATCGACACCACGCCCCGAGCAGCCTGTTTGCGGATGTCGGCGGCCAGCGCGGGCCGGGTGGCGGGGCTGTAGAGGGTGCCGCCGAGGGCGGTGGCCAGCACCGCGGCCTCGCTCCGCGCGGTGAACGGCCGGGGCGGTTCGAGGAAGAGGCGACCGCGTACGTCGTCGGCGAGGTGGCCGAAATGGCGCAAGGTGCTCTCCTCAGAGGTTTGACGGCCGCCGGTCCGTTGCCGGGGCGTGCGGCGGCGCGGGACGACACCGCGATCCAGCGGTGCGACACCATGGTTAACCGGTCCACGGGGCTCCGTGGTTCCCGGCCGGACGCCGGCGGGCCCCCCTCCGCCCGACCCCGGCGGGCCCTTGGACCGCCCATCGTACGGACGGATTCCGGCCGTCCCCGGTTCCTCGGCACTGAACTCCCGGAACATCGCCGTCCAGATCACCGATCACCGGTCGAGCACCGGCAAACCCCCGGCAAGCGCAAGTCTTGGCAAAGTCCGACCCGGTTCCGACGGTCCCGGTCACGTTGTCCGAAGGGGTGGCGAACGGGCAGGATGGTCGGCTATGACGCACGTGATGGCCAAGGGCGCCAACATCGCACTGCCGGCTGCGGCGGTCCGCGCCGTGCTGCGCTGGAGCGCCACGCCCGGTGCGCCGGACGTGGACGCGTCCGCGCTGCTGCTCGGCGCCACCGGCAAGGTCCGTTCGGATGCCGACTTCGTCTTCTACAACCAGCCGCGGCACCCCTCCGGCCTGGTGCGCCACCTGCCCAAGCAGCAGACCTCCGGCGGCGCCGAGATCATCGACACGATCGAGGTCGAACTCGCCAAGCTGCCCGCCGACGTCGACCGAGTGGTGCTGGCCGGCTCCTCCGAGGGCGGCTCCTTCCGCACGGTGCCCGGGCTGCGCCTGCTGCTCTTCGACGCCACGGCCGGGGACGGCGCGCCCGCACTCGCCGAGTTCGCGATCTCCGACGGCGAGAACGTCACCGCCCTGGTCGCGGGCGAGCTGTACCGGCGCTCCGGCGCCTGGAAGTTCCGGGCGATCGGCCAGGGCTACACCTCCGGCCTGATCGGCCTGGCCACCGACTTCGGCATCACCGTCGACGACGAGGCGGAGGCCGACGCGGCCCCGGCGGCGGCCTCGACGGCCACCCCCACCGTCACCCCCACCGCCGCCGTCGACCCCCGCAGCACCCCGCTGCCCGCCCCGCGCCCGACCGCCCCGCCCGAGCCCGGCACCTTCACCCTGGCCCCGGCCGTCCCACAGCCGTCGGCCACCCCCCAGGGCCGGCCCCAGCAGCAGCCCGCCGCGGCCGCCACCGGCGCGGTGCCGCCCCCGCCGACCGCGCCGCCCGCCGTTCCCCCGGCCACTGCGCCGGCCCCGCCCGCACCCCCGACCCACCAGCCCGGCACCGGGTACGGCTACCCGCACCAGCCGCAGCCCCAGCAGCCGCCCGGCACCGGCTACGGCTATCCGCAGCAGCAGCCCGGTACCGGCTACGGGTACCCGCAGCCGACCCCCCAGCCGTACCCGCAGCAGCAGGGCACCGGCTACGGCTACCCGCACCAGCAGCAGCCCGCCCCGCAGCAGCACCCCGGCAGCTACGGCTACCCGCACGCCGGCACCGGCCAGCAGCCGCCGGCCCAGGCCCCCGCGCAACCACCGGCCCAGGCCCAGGCACCGGCCCAGCCGCCCACCGGCGAGGAGTTCGCCCTGCCGCCGCAGGGCCCGCAGTTCCAGCCCCGCTGATCGGCCTGCGCAGGGCATGACCGCCGCCCGGCTCCGACCGGACCGAACAGGGCCGAGGCCGGACAGGGCCGGACAGGGCCGGGCCGGGCCGGGCCGGGCCGGACAGGGTCTAGTCGGAGCCGCCCTGGCTCTTGTACCCGCGCTGCCACTGCAGCCCGAACCCGTACAGCCGGTCGATGTCCGCCTGGAACCCGTTGACGTACCGCACCTCACGGCGCACCGTCAGCTGGTTGTCCCCCGCGTTCTCGATCAGCACCACCGCGCACGAGCGCGCCGCCCGGGCCCGTTCGTCCAGCTTGATCTCGATCCGTGGCCCGGTCTGCGGCACGATCGTCACCACCGCGTGGGACTGCTCGAAGGCCGGCGTGCCGTCGTAGATGTAGACGAAGATCAGCAGCCGTTTGAACTTGTCCTTCTTCTCCAGGTTGACGTACATCGTCTCGCCGGACGGCGCCCCGTACTGGTCGTCGCCGCTGAGCTTGATGTACGGCGGTTGCCGGAGGTCGCCGAAGTAGCCGCCGAGCGGCTGCACCACGCCGCTGCTCCCGTCGGACAGTTCGTACATGCACGCCAGGTCGAGGTCGACGTTGACCTGCTCGTTCTGCACCGAGTCCGGCTCCAGCGGGCGCAGGATGCGGGGACTGAAGAGGCGCTTGGCGCGTTCCCGGGCACTGGGCCGGACGGCCCCGGAGCGGGTGGTCCAGTGCAGGTTGACGTAGAGGTAGCCGGTGGTGGCCGCGGCCCCGGTGATCGCGTGCTGCGGGGTCGACTTGGTGAGTATGACCTTGTGCTGACCGCCCGGGTTGTCGAAGGTGTAGTTCCGCTCCCCGCGCAGGTACTCCCAGATCGAGACCATCCCGCCCTCTCCCCCTGCTCCCGTCAGGCGATCTGACGGTCCGCCGCTCCATGATCGGGCATCAGCCCGGCCCTCGGATACCCAAACCTCCCCCTCCCCTACCCCGTCGGGCCCCCCGGCGCTCACCGCCGGGTCGACGAGTGGAGCGGTCGGCGGGTCGATTGGCGGGAGGAAGCCCCCCTCCCGTAACATGCCGCCCCTTCGGACGCGATATCGTCTAGCCGCACAGGTGTCCCGTCCGCCCCTGCGCGGGTGCGGCGGGTACGCCGTGCGGCGACGAACGAATCGTCAGGCGCTCCCCGAGTACCGGGAGCTGACCGCCTGTGTCGCTCTGTGAACCCGTCCCCTGCGGAAACCCGAGGCCCGACCCGCAATGAACCTGACCTCCATACAGCTGGTCTGGACCGTCGTCGGCGGCGCAGCCCTGCTGTTCGTCGCCGTCCTGCTGGCGACGCTGCGTTTCAAGAACACGAAGAAGGAAGAGGCCGGCGACTCCTGGGAGCGCAGCGAGGAGCGTCGGCGGCGCAAGGAGATGATCTACGGCATCTCCTCCTACACGCTGCTGTTCTGCTGCGCCGGTGTCGCGGCCGCGCTGTCCTTCCACGGCCTGGTGGGCTTCGGCAAGGAGAACCTGGGGCTGTCCGGCGGCTGGGAGTACCTCGTCCCGTTCGGCCTCGACGGCGCCGCGATGTTCTGCTCGGTGCTCGCCGTGCGCGAGGCCAGCCACGGTGACGCCGCGCTCGGCTCCCGCCTGCTGGTCTGGGTGTTCGCGATCGCCTCGGCCTGGTTCAACTGGGTGCACGCGCCGCGCGGCGTGACGCACGACGGCGCCCCGCAGTTCTTCTCCGGCATGTCGATCTCGGCGGCGATCCTGTTCGACCGCGCGCTGAAGCAGACCCGCAAGGCCGCGCTGCGCGAGCAGGGGCTCGTGCCGCGCCCGCTGCCGCAGATCCGGATCGTCCGCTGGCTGCGCGCCCCGCGCGAGACCTACGCGGCCTGGTCGCTGATGCTGCTGGAGAACGTCCGCAGCCTGGACGAGGCGGTCGAGGAGGTGCGCGAGGAGCGCCAGGCCAAGCTGGACGCCAAGGTGCGGGCCCGCACGGCCGACCGCCGCGAGCGGGCCGAGCTGAAGGCCATCTCCCGCCAGGGCGGCATGCTCGCCCGGGCCCGCGGCGGCCGCCAGGTGCCCGCGCTCACGGCTGCCGGCGACGGCCAGACCGCTACGGAGCCTGCCCTAGCCGCCGAGTCGGACACCGCCTCCTCGTACCAGGCCGCCTCGGGCCCGCTGGAGCCGGCCGCGCTGGACGCCGGCCGCCGCCCGCGTGCCGCCGTCGGCTCGTCGTACGCGCCGTCCTCCTCGGCGTCCTCCTCGTCCTCGTCCTACTCCTCGTCCTACTCCTCGTCCTCGTCCGTCGGATCGGCCTCGGGCTCGTCCTACCGCAGCTCGGCCATCGACCTGACGGCCGACGACGACACCCTGTCGATGCCCAAGCTGGACTCGCTGGAGCGCAAGCTGCGCGCAATCGAGCAGCAGCTCGGCTGAGCGGGCGCACCGCGACGCGAAACGGCCGCCCCCGGATTCCCGGAGGCGGCCGTTTCGCGTACCCGGCGGACTACTCGCCGGTACTCGTACCCACCAGTTCCGGTTCGTCCTGCGCGCCCTCGCGCCGGTTGCGCAGGATCGACGAGCCGAGCGCCAGCCCGATGAAGGCGACGCCGATCAGGCCGGTGACGATCTCCGGGATGTGGTACTTGATCCCGACCAGCAGGATCACCGAGAGCGCGCCGATCGCGTAGTGCGCGCCGTGCTCCAGGTAGACGTAGTCGTCCAGGGTGCCCTTGCGGACCAGGAAGACGGTCAGCGAGCGGATGTACATCGCGCCGATGCCCAGGCCCAGGGTGATCTGGAAGATGTCGCTGGAGATGGCGAACGCGCCGACCACGCCGTCGAAGGAGAACGAGGCGTCCAGGACCTCCAGGTAGAGGAAGAGGAAGAACGCGGCCTTGCCGCCGACCTGGAGGATCGACTTGCCGGACCTCTCTGCCGCCTCCTCGCGCTCGGCGTCCTCCTCCAGACCCGATTCGAAGATCGAGGAGAGGCCGCCGACCACGAGGTAGGTGATCAGGCCGAGGACACCGGCGAGCAGAACGGTTTCAGCGTGCTCCCCGGCGAAGAAGTTGGAGGCCAGCACCAGCACGACCAGTGCGACGACGCTGGAGAAGGCGTCCAGCTTGCCGACCTTCTCCAGCGGGCGCTCGATCCAGCCCAGCCAGTTGTGCTCCTTCTCGTCGTCGAACACGAAGTCGAGGAAGATCATGAGCAGGAAGACGCCGCCGAAGGCCGCGATGGCGGGGTTGGCCGCCTCCAGGTACTGGCCGTAGGTCAGGCCGTCGTGCGTCGCGTTGGAGTGCAGCGCGAGGTCGATGACCGTCGCGGGGTTGAGCTTCGCGGTGAGGCCGACCACCAGCAGCGGGAAGACCAGCCGCATGCCGAAGACGGCGATGAGCACGCCGACGGTCAGGAAGATCTTCTGCCAGTACGGGTTCATCCGCTTCAACACCGTGGCGTTGACCACCGCGTTGTCGAACGACAGGGAGATCTCCAGGATGGAGAGGATCAGCACGATGCCGAATCCTTGGGCCCCCCAGAGCAGTCCGGCCGCGATCAGGCCTAGGACGGTGATCGCGAACGACCAGCCGAAAGTGCGGAGGAACACGGGACTTGGTTACCTTTCGGGTTTCGGGCCGTGCCGGGGGCGGCCTCGTCCCGAGACGCCCTGACCGGGCCGGGCCCGGTCAGGTCACCCCCGCACTGCCTTCTGTTCTCATGATCGTAGGTTGGGTGCGATTGTTCTGATTTTCGCCTTTTCGCCCTTACTGTACGTTTACGCCGAAGTCGAGGGCGATGCCGCGCAGGCCGGAGGCATAGCCCTGGCCCACCGCGCGGAACTTCCACTCGCCCGCGTAGCGGTACAGCTCGCCGAAGATCATCGCGGTCTCGCTGGACGCGTCCTCGGACAGGTCGTAACGGGCGATCTCCTGGCCGTCGAGGGAGTTGGCGACCCGGATGTAGGCGTTGCGGACCTGCCCGAAGTTCTGCAGCCGCGCCTCGGCGTCGTAGATCGACACCGCGAAGACCACCTTGTCCGCCTGCGCCGGCACCAGGTCCAGGTTGACCAGGACCACCTCGTCGTCGCCGTCGTCCTCGCCGCCGGTGAGGTTGTCACCGGTGTGCTCGACCGAGCCCTCGGGGCTCTTGAGGTTGTTGTAGAAGACGAAGTACTCGTCACCGAGCACCCGGCCGCCACCACAGATCAGGGCGCTCGCATCGAGGTCGAACGGTGCGCCCGTGGTCGAACGGGCGGACCAGCCGAGGCCGATCTGGACCTGCGTCAGGTTCGGCGCGGCCTTGGTGAGCGAGACGTTCCCGCCCTTGGCGAGCGTGACCACCATGACTGTTCTTCCTCCCTTGCCTTCTCCCGGGGCGCGCCTACAAGGTGTAGTCCCCCACGGCCCGGGCCGGCCCCGTTTGGCCGGCTGAACTTCCTGAACTCACATCCTCGCAGCGCACGGAGCCGGCACGAAGCCGGGGCGGCCCCGGACCTCTGAAGGTCCGGGGCCGCCCCGTACAAGGCTCCCGCGCCGGGCGACCGGCCGCCGTCCGGCGCCGTGTCGTGTCGTGTCGTGTCGTGTCGTGTCGTGTCGTGTCGCCCGGTGTCGTCCGGTCAGACGTTGACGCCGAAGTCCTGGGCGATGCCGCGCAGGCCGGAGGCGTAGCCCTGGCCGATGGCCCGGAACTTCCACTCGGCGCCGTTGCGGTACAGCTCGCCGAAGACCATCGCGGTCTCGGTGGAGGCGTCCTCGGAGAGGTCGTAGCGGGCCAGCTCCGCGTTGTCGGCCTGGTTCACCACGCGGATGAACGCGTTGCGCACCTGGCCGAAGTTCTGCCCGCGGCTCTCGGCGTCGTAGATCGAGACCGGGAAGACGATCTTCTGCACGTCCGCCGGGACGCCGGCCAGGTTGACCTTGATCGCCTCGTCGTCGCCCTCGCCCTCGCCGGTGCGGTTGTCACCGGTGTGCTCGACGGAGCCGTCCGCGCTCTTCAGGTTGTTGAAGAAGACGAAGTTCCCGTCCGAGGCGACCTTGCCCTGCTCGTTGCAGAGCAGCGCGCTGGCGTCCAGGTCGAAGTCCGTCCCGGTGGTGGTCCGGACGTCCCAGCCCAGGCCGACGACCACGGCCGAAAGCCCCGGGGCCTCCTTGGTGAGCGAGACATTGCCGCCCTTGCTCAGGCTGACACCCACTTGTCCTCCAAGAATCGGGAGGCACGCCCTGGTGCCCCCGTGGTGCGGTTCGAGGCGCCGGCCGGCGAGCGGCTCACGTGCCCCACCCGACCAACGGACCGAGCGTAGTGCGCGGTTCCCGTCCGGACGTGCGAACGGGCCCGGCGCGGCTGTTCGAAGTTCGCGGGACGGGGCCCGCGGCCACCGCCACGGGCCTCCACGCGGGGCCTCAGAGGGCGCCGAGGGCCTTCAGGTACTCCTGCTCGTCCCGGGCGTCCGGGAGGTCGTTGACGACGCTCCAGCGCACCGTGCCCGCCGTGTCGATCACGAAGGTGCCGCGCACGGGGCAGCCCTTCCGCTCGTCGAGGACGCCGTAGGCGCGGGCGACCTCGCCGTGCGGCCAGAAGTCGGCCAGCAGCGGGAACTCCAGGCCCTCGCGGTCGGCGAAGACGCGCTGGGTGAACTGCGAGTCGCAGGAGACGCCGAGCACCTGGACCCGGTCGTTCTGCAGCTGCGCCAGCTCCCGCTGGATGGCGCCGAGCTCGCCGGTGCAGACGCCGGTGAAGGAGAACGGGTAGAAGACCAGGACGACGTTCCGCTCGCCCCGGAAGTCGGAGAGGCGGACCGCTTCGCCGTGCTGGTTGTTGAGCTCGAAGTCCGGAGCCTCGGTGCCGACCTCGATGGCCATGGACGTGACCTTTCTGACGCGACCGTGCCGCGCGGGCGGCGCGGCCAGCGCCATCCTCGCATCCGTTCGGGCACGTTCCGCCGAATGGATGAGGGCGGCACCCGCACGCTTCACCGCTTTCGCCCTGGGCGAACGCGTTTCCGGGCCGGCTCCGAGGCCGACGCGACCCCGGGTGAACACGCTCCGTGATGACACGGGCGGGCGCCGCCCCCGGTTCCGGACCCCGGAAAACGATCGGGCCCCGCTGGAGGGATCCTCCAGCGGGGCCCGGTGCGGGGCCTCAGAGCCCGCTCAGCGCTTGCCGCCCGGCTTGGCCGTGGACTTGGTGGCGAGCCGGGTGGCCGCCCAGTCCTTGGCGACCGCGATCGAGCTGGTCTGGGAGAGACCGGCGGTGCGGGCCGCGTCCGCGATGTCGGACGCCTCGACGTGGCCGTCACGCCCGGTCTTGGGCGTCAGCAGCCAGATCAGACCGCCCTCGGCCAGGTACTCCAAGGCATCGACGAGGGAGTCGGTGAGGTCCCCGTCGTCGTCGCGGTGCCACAGCAGAACGGCGTCGGCGACGTCGTCGTAGTCCTCGTCGACGAGATCCGTCCCGGTGAGCTCCTCGATGCCTTCGCGGAGATCCTGGTCAGTGTCGTCGTCGTACCCCAGCTCCTGGATGATCTGGCCTTCTTCGAAGCCGAGACGGGTCGCCGGGTTGGACTTGTCCGCGGGGTCCGCGGTCGCGCTCACGGGAATAACCTCCAGTATTCGGCCCGGCATCCATGCCGAGGCTGTGGCCGTAGTCCACACGGGCGCGGCGGTTCGCGCAAGTACCCGACCCCCGATCCCCCCCAAAGGTTGACGTGCCACAGCGGGGACACGCCGTTCGATGTGTCGGGAATCACACCGATTTGCCCTTCTCTGCATGAGACAAGGATGCTTCGGGTGGTCCCGGCCCACAGGGCGTACGGATGCCCGAGATACGAACGGCATTCGGGTCCGCGCGTGCGCGGGCGTAGAGTCTCCTGTTGGCCCTCACCCCGGCCGCCCGCCATCGGGCGGACGGGACACCAGGTCGGACCACCTCTGTACGTAGCACCCGGGGGTGTGCGGGGCGGGCGAAGTCGCCCGGACCGCGCACCGCCAGACCGTCCCGCCCACCAGGCGGAACGGTTACCGATCGGTAGAGATGACGGATCTCCGAGCGCGGTAGCACGATGGAGGCGGCGCGACACACCTCAGTTTCGACCGACAGTGAAGGAACAGCGTGGCTTCCGGATCCGATCGCAACCCGATCATCATTGGCGGCCTTCCGAGTCAGGTCCCGGACTTCGATCCCGAGGAGACCGCGGAATGGCTGGAGTCGCTTGACGCGGCCATCGACGAGCGGGGGCGCGAGCGCGCCCGCTACCTGATGCTCCGCCTGATCGAGCGCGCCCGCGAGAAGCGTGTCGCCGTGCCCGAGATGCGCAGCACGGACTACGTCAACACCATCGCGACCAAGGACGAGCCGTTCTTCCCCGGCAACGAGGAGATCGAGCGCAAGATCCTCAACGCGACCCGCTGGAACGCGGCCGTGATGGTCTCCCGGGCGCAGCGCCCGGGCATCGGCGTGGGCGGGCACATCGCCACCTTCGCCTCCTCCGCGTCGCTGTACGACGTCGGCTTCAACTACTTCTTCCGCGGCAAGGACGCCGAGGGCGAGTCCGGCGACCAGATCTTCTTCCAGGGCCACGCCTCCCCCGGCATCTACGCCCGCGCGTTCCTGCTGGACCGACTGTCCGAGCAGCAGCTCGACGCGTTCCGCCAGGAGAAGTCGAAGGCCCCGTACGGCCTCTCCAGCTACCCGCACCCGCGGCTGATGCCGGACTTCTGGGAGTTCCCGACCGTGTCCATGGGCCTCGGCCCGCTCGGCGCGATCTACCAGGCCCGGATGAACCGCTACCTGGAGCACCGCGGGATCAAGGACACCTCCGACTCGCAGGTCTACGCCTTCCTCGGCGACGGCGAGATGGACGAGCCGGAGTCGCTGGGCCAGCTGTCGCTGGCCGCGCGCGAGGGCCTCGACAACCTGACCTTCGTGGTCAACTGCAACCTGCAGCGCCTGGACGGCCCGGTCCGCGGCAACGGCAAGATCATCCAGGAGCTGGAGTCCCAGTTCCGGGGCGCCGGCTGGAACGTGATCAAGCTGGTCTGGGACCGCAGCTGGGACCCGCTGCTCGCGCAGGACCGCGACGGCGTCCTGGTCAACAAGCTGAACACCACGGTGGACGGCCAGTTCCAGACCTACGCCACCGAGACCGGCCAGTACATCCGCGAGCACTTCTTCGGCAGCGACCTGCGCCTGCGCAAGATGGTCGAGAGCATGACCGACCAGCAGGTCCAGCACCTGGGTCGCGGCGGCCACGACCACAAGAAGATCTACGCGGCGTTCAAGGCGGCCCGCGAGCACCAGGGCCAGCCGACGGTCATCCTCGCCCAGACGGTCAAGGGCTGGACGCTCGGCCCCAACTTCGAGGGCCGCAACGCCACCCACCAGATGAAGAAGCTGACGGTCGAGGACCTGAAGCGCTTCCGCGACCGGCTGCACCTGCCGATCACCGACAAGCAGCTCGACGAGGGCTACCCGCCCTACTACCACCCGGGCCGCGACTCGGAAGAGATCCAGTACATGCACGACCGCCGCAGCGAGCTGGGCGGCTACGTGCCGACCCGCAAGGTGCGCCCGCGTCAGCTGGAACTGCCCGGCGACGACGCGTACAAGGCGGTCAAGAAGGGCTCCGGCAACCAGACCATCGCCACCACCATGGCGTTCGTCCGGGTGCTCAAGGACCTCATGCGGGACAAGGGCATCGGCAACCGCTTCGTGCCGATCGCGCCCGACGAGTACCGCACCTTCGGCATGGACTCGCTCTTCCCGTCGGCGAAGATCTACAACCCGCTCGGCCAGACCTACGAGTCGGTCGACCGCGACCTGCTGCTGGCCTACAAGGAGTCGCCGACCGGCCAGATGCTGCACGACGGCATCTCCGAGGCCGGCTGCACCGCCTCGCTGATCGCCGCCGGCTCCTCCTACGCCACCCACGGCGAGCCGCTGATCCCGGTGTACGTCTTCTACTCGATGTTCGGGTTCCAGCGCACCGGCGACCAGTTCTGGCAGATGGCCGACCAGCTGGCCCGCGGCTTCGTGATCGGCGCCACCGCCGGCCGCACCACGCTGACCGGCGAGGGCCTCCAGCACGCCGACGGCCACTCGCAGCTGCTGGCCTCGACCAACCCCGGCGTCGTCGCGTACGACCCGGCGTACGGCTTCGAGATCGCGCACATCGTCCAGGACGGTCTGCGGCGGATGTACGGCACCAGTGCCGAGCACCCGCACGGCGAGGACGTGTTCTACTACATGACCGTCTACAACGAGCCGATCAAGATGCCGGCCGAGCCCGAGAACGTGGACGTCGAGGGCATCCTCAAGGGTCTGCACAGGTACGCGCCGGGCACCGCCGGCCAGATCCCGGCCCAGATCCTCGCCTCCGGCGTGGCCGTGCCATGGGCCCTGGAGGCCCAGCGCATCCTCGCCGAGGAGTGGAACGTCAAGGCCGACGTCTGGTCCGCGACCTCCTGGAACGAGCTGCGCCGCGACGCGGTGGAGGCCGAGGAGTTCAACCTGCTGCACCCCGAGGAGCAGCAGCGCGTGCCGTACGTCACCCAGAAGCTCCAGGGTGCCGAGGGCCCGGTCGTCGCCGTGTCCGACTGGATGCGCGCGGTGCCGGACCAGATCTCCCGCTGGGTGCCCGGCCAGTACCAGTCGCTGGGTGCCGACGGGTTCGGCTTCGCCGACACCCGCGGTGCGGCCCGTCGCTTCTTCCACATCGACCCGCAGTCGGTCGTCCTGGCGGTGCTCACCGAGCTCGCCAAGCAGGGCAAGATCGACCGCAGCGCGCTGAAGGACGCGATCGACCGCTACCAGCTGCTCGACGTGGCCGCGGCCGACCCGGGCGCCGCCGGCGGCGACGCCTGATCACCCGCTAGACACTGAAGGGCCGGGCCTCCGAGCACGGAGGTCCGGCCCTTCGGCGTCCCCGGGTGCACCCGGGCAGTCCCACCCGCCCGCGGCGCGGATGACGGCACGCAGCGGCCCCGGACTCGGTCGAGTCCGGGGCCGCTGGTCGTTGGTCGTTGCCCGCTGGCCGCTGGCCGCTGGCCGCGCGGGGATCAGACGTGGCGCGGGATCAGATGTGGACGGCCGGGCCCGCGTCGACGGTGCCGCGGCGGGTGAGCAGGCCGAGCACCGCGGCGCCGAAGGCCACCACGGCGGCGACCGCGAAGGCGAGCGACATGCCGCTGACGAAGGAGTCGTGCACGGCCCCGGCCATCGCGTCCACCGCCTGCTGCGGGGTGCCGGCCGGGGCCGGCGGGGCGATGCCGAGCTGCGCGGCCTGCTTGAGGCCCTCGGCCTCGGCGCCCTGGACCGGCGGCAGGCCGGCCTTGGCCCAGTTGCCGGGCAGCACGTCCCCGACCTTGGCCGCCATCAGCGCACCGAGCACCGCGGTGCCGAGGCTGCCGCCGACCTGCATCGCGGCCTGCTGGAGGCCGCCGGCCACACCGGACAGCTCCAGCGGGGCGTTGCCGACGATCACCTCGGTGGCGCCGACCATGACCGGGCTGATGCCGAGGCCCATCAGGACGAACCAGAGCGACATCACGCCGGTGCCGGAGCCCGCGTCCAGGGTGGACATGCCGAACATCGCGGTGGTGGTGATCAGCATGCCGGCCACGATCGGGATCCGCGGGCCGAGCTTGCCGATCGCGATGCCCGCCACCGGCGAACCGATGATCATCATGCCGGTCATCGGCAGCAGGTGGACGCCGGCCGACACCGGCGACATCCCGTGCACGTTCTGCAAGTAGAAGGTCACGAAGAAGATCGCGCCGAAGAACGCGAAGGCCATCAGCACCATCAGCAGGGTGCCCGCCGACAGCGGCACCGAACGGAACAGGCTGAGCGGGATCAGCGGCTCCTTCGCCCGGGCCTGCCAGAACGCGAAGAGCACCATCAGGACCACCGCGCCGCCCAGGAACAGCAGCGTGCGGGCGTCGCCCCAACCCCACTCGGGGGCCTTGATGATGCCGAAGACCAGCGCGAACATCGCCACCGAGAGCAGCGCGATCCCGGGCAGGTCGAAGGACTTGGCGGCCTTCTCGGCCCGTACGTCCTTGAGGATCCACAGGCCGAGGCCGAGCGCGATCAGGCCGACCGGGATGTTGATGAAGAAGACCGACTCCCAGTTGACGTGCTCGACCAGCAGGCCGCCGACGATCGGGCCGGCCGCGGTGGAGGCGCCGATCACGCCGCCCCAGATGCCGATCGCCATGTTGAGCTTCTCGGCCGGGAAGGCGCCGCGCAGCAGACCGAGCGCGGCCGGCTGGAGCAGCGCGCCGAACAGGCCCTGGAGCACCCGGAAGGCGATCACGGTCTGGATGTTGCCGGCGAAGCCGATCGCGGCCGAGGTGGCGGCGAAGCCGACGGCGCCGACCAGGAAGGTGTTCTTGTGGCCGAACCGGTCGCCGATCTTGCCGGCCGTGATCAGGAAGACCGCCAGGGCCAGCAGGTAGCCGCTGGTCACCCACTGGATCTCGGAGGGCGCGGCCTTCAGGTCCGCCTGGATGACGGGGTTGGCGATGGCGACGATCGTGCCGTCCAGGGCGACCATCATCACGCCGACCGCGACGGTCAGCAGGGTCAGCCAGGGGTGCCCCTTGAGCCCTCCCCCGCCCGGTGGCGTGCGCTGCGGCGGGACGTCCGCCTTGGCGTTCTTGACGACGGACTGGCTCATCTGGGGCCCTCCGGGGGCGTGGCAGAGAACGGAACGTGGGCGTGGCGCCGCGACCCACCCGTCCCCACGAGTGCCCGGTCGGCGAGCGCCACTTCCGGCAGATTATGTCAGCCACTGACATTCGGCAAACACTGACTTCTGGCTCTAGCTGACATTTGTCAGAGCGCTAAGGTTGTGCTCCTCACCCCACCCGCACGCGCTCGGAAGGCCCCGCCATGGCCGCTCGCACCCCCACCCCCACCGCCGCCCCGGGCACCCCCGAACGGCTGCCAGGGCTGCGCGAGCGCAAGAAGCAGCAGACCAGGGACGCCCTCGTCCAAGCCGCCCACGTGCTCTTCCTCGGCCAGGGCTTCGCCCGCACCACCGTCGACGAGATCGCCTCCGCCGTCGAGGTCTCCCAGCGCACCTTCTTCCGCTACTTCGCCAACAAGGACGAGGTCGCGCTCGCCGTGATGGCCGACGCCGAGGACTACTTCATCGAGTGCCTGTGCCGCCGCCCGGCCCACGAGTCCCCGCTCCAGGCCCTGCGCGCCGCGATCGTCCAGTCCTGGCGCGAACTCGGCGCCGAACACCGCAGCGGCCCCCGCTCGATCACCACCGCCCTCGAACTGATGCGGATGATCGAGGAGACCCCCACCCTGCTCGCCACCCACCTGCGCCGGGTCACCGAGCAGGAACGGGTGGTCGTCCGGGTAATCGCCGAACGCGAGGGCCTCGACCCGGCCGAGGACCTGCGCCCCACCGTGCTCGCCGCCGTCTTCGGCAGCGTGCTGCGCGCCGCCCACCTGTCCTGGACCCCCGACCAGGAGCCCGCCGGGCCCGAGGGCATGGTCGCCGTCATCGAGCGCCACTTCGACCAGCTCGGCCCGGCCCTGGCCGGCCACTGGCGCACCGGCCCGCAGTAGCACCGGCCGCGCGGTAGTGCCGGCCCGCAGCAATACGGGCCCGCAGTAGTACCGGCCCGCAGTAGTACAGCGGGCACCGCTCCCGGCCCCGGAACCGTGCCGGGAGCAGTAGTACCCGGGTAGCACCCCCTACCCCGGTAGCACTCCGATGTTCGACCCCAGTGCGACGACGGGCGGTCGGCACCCTCTTAGGCTGGCCCGCGATGAAGACGATCACCACGACCGAAGTCCGCGCGCAGGCCCTCCGGCTGCTCCGCTCGCTCCGGCACCACCTCACCACCCCGACCGGCGGGTCCACCCCGCTGCTCGGGGACTCGCCCCGGGCCTGGCTGCGCCGACTGCCGTACGTCGTCGCGCTGATCATGCAGGCCTCGCTGATCCCCACCGGGATCGTCGCCCTGGTCGACTTCTACGGCGTCGCCGTGCCCATCGCCGGCGCGCTCACCATCGCCCAGACCTCGCCGCTGCTGCTCGCCATCACCCGGCCGCTGGCCGCCTGGTGGATCAGCGCGGCCACCCTCGTCACCACGGCCTCCATCACCGCCCGGCACCACCAGCTCGGCGGCACCTGGCCGTGGACGGCGCCGATGATCCTGGCGTACGTCTTCCTGCTGATCGCGCTCGCGCTGCGGGAGAGCCGGGCCACCCTGATCGCGGTCTGGATCGCCACGATCCTGCTCACCCTCCTCACCACCACGCTCGGCTTCCCGCACGCCGACGACGGCACCACCATGCTGCTGGTCGCCCTCGGCGGCGCCGCCCTGCTGCTCGGCTGGGCCGTCCAGGACCGCGCCGAGGCCCGCCGGCTGCTCGCCGAACAGGAGCACATCAGCGAGGCCGAACGCGAGCGGCGCACCCTGCTGGAGGAGCGCGCCCGGATCGCGAGGGAACTGCACGACGTGGTCGCCCACCACATGTCGGTGATCGCCGTGCAGGCGGCCAGCGCGCCGTACCGGATCACCGGCGTACCGGACGCGGCCACCGAGGAGTTCACCGCCATCGCCGGCACCGCCCGCGAGTCGCTGACCGAGATGCGCCGACTGCTGGGCGTGCTGCGCAGCGAGGAGTCCGCCGCCGAGAAGGTGCCGCAGCCCGGGATCGAGCAACTGCCGCAGCTGATCGAGACGGTGGGACGGGCCGGGGTCCCGGCCGAACTGACGGTGGATCCGGGGCTGGCCGAGGCGGTGCCGAAGGCGGTCGCCCTGTCCGCGTACCGGATCGTGCAGGAGGCGCTGGCCAACGTGGTGCGCCACGCGCCCGGCTCGCGGGCCCGGATATCCCTGGTCGACGAGGGCGCCACCCTGCTGCTGACCGTGGTGAACACGCCCCCGCCCCAGCACACCGAGTCGTTGGAGGCCTCCATGGAGGGCACCGGACAGGGGCTGATCGGAATGCGGGAACGCGCCCGGCTGGTCGGTGGCAGGCTGGAGACCGGCCCGATGCCGGACGGCGGCTACAAGGTCGCCGCCGTCCTGCCCCTCGAAACCCCCCGGGAGAAGCCCGCATGACCATCCGCGTGATCATCGTCGACGACCAGGCCATGGTGCGGGCCGGCTTCGCCGCCCTGCTCAACGCCCAGAGCGACATCGACGTGGTGGGGGACGCGGCCGACGGCGCGCAGGCCCTGGAGGTGAGCGGCCGCACCCACCCGGACCTGGTGCTGATGGACGTCCGCATGCCCGTCATGGACGGCCTGGAGGCCGCCCGCCGACTGCTCGACCCCGCCGTCCCCGGCGCGCACCGGCCCAAGGTGATGATGCTGACCACCTTCGACGTGGACGACTACGTGTACGAGGCGCTGCGCGCCGGGGCCAGCGGCTTCCTGCTCAAGGACGCCCCGCCGGCCGACCTGATCTCCGCGGTCCGGGTGGTCTCGGCCGGCGAGGCGCTGCTCGCCCCCTCGGTGACCCGCCGGCTGATCGAGGACTTCGCCCGCAACCGGCCGGCCCGGCGGCGCGACCCCAAACTGCGGCTCAACGGCCTCACCCCGCGTGAGACCGAGGTGCTGGAGCTGATCGCCCGCGGCCTGTCCAACCAGGAGATAGCCGGCCGGCTGGTCCTGGCCGAGCAGACCGTCAAGACCCACATCGGGCGCATCCTCGCCAAGCTCGACCTGCGCGACCGCGCCCAGGCCGTCGTCCTCGCCTACGAGTCCGGCCTCGTGACGCCCGGCCAGTGACGCCGGTCCGGTGACCCTCGGCGGCTCCAGCCCGACGGCTCCGGTCCGGAGACACCCCCCGTGGTACCCCGAGCGATACCCCGAGTAGTACCCCGGTAGCACCCGGGAGTTGGCCCCGCGGTGTGACGTCCGCGGGGCCGTCGCATTTCTACCTTCCTTTCCGTCGAAGTCGAACGGATCAGGGAGGGGCCGGACATGGGGAAGTTTCGGGTCAAGAGAGCCATCGCGGCCAGTACGGTGATGCTGGCCGCGGTGCTCGGTCTCGGCGGCTTCTCCACGGACGCCCAACAGGCCGTCACCGGCCCGCCCCCGGGCAGCGCCGCCTGGGTGGCCGACACCGCGTTCGGCCTCCACCCGCCCGACCCGGCCACCGCCACCCCGGCCGAAGTCTCCGCGTTCTTCGCCGAGTTGACGCCCGCGCAGCAGGACGCGCTGGCCGTCCGGCACCCGCTGGTGGTCGGCAACCTGGACGGCGCCCCGGTCCAACTCCGGTACCGGGCCAACACGCTGGCCCTCACCGCGGAGCTCGGCCGCGAACTCGCCCGGGCCACCGACCCGGCGCTCACCCCGCAGGACCACGAGCAGGCCCGCACCCGCGCCGAGCGCTACCGCGCCCTGCTGGACGGCGACCGCCGGATCCTCGTCTTCGACCCGCGCGATCGCGGCGAGGTCGCCGAGGTCTTCGGCGACCTCGCCACCGCCCGCCACACCGCCGTCGTCGTCCCCGGCTCGGACAACGACCTGGAGAACTTCGACCGCTCCCCCGGCTCGTACGGCACCCCCGCCGGCATGGCCCGCTCGCTCCACCGGGCCACCGACCGGCAGAGCGCCGTGATCGCCTGGACCGGCTACACCACCCCGGTCGGGATCGGCCTGGGCGCCGCCACCGAGGACCTGGCCCGGGCCGGGGCCACGCGGCTCACCCGGCTGCTCGACGGACTCGCCGTCACCACCCGCCCGCAGGCCCCGGCCACGGTGTTCTGCCACAGCTACGGCTCGGTGGTCTGCGGGCTGGCCCGCCCCGGGCCCGACCAGGCCTCCGGCGTGGTCGTCCTCGGCTCGCCCGGGATGGGCGTCGGCTCGGCCGCCGCCCTCGACCCGCGCGTCCCGCTCTGGGCCACCGCCCGCAACGACTCCGACTGGATCGGCCGGGTCCCCTACGTCTCGGTGCTCGGCCTCGGCCACGGCGCCGACCCGACCGCCCCCGGCTTCGGCGCCCACCCGCTGCCCGCCACCGGATCCGAGGGCCACGCCGGCTACTTCGCCCCCGGCACCGCCTCGCTCACCGCCTTCGCCGCCATCGCCCTCGGCCTCGACCGCTAACCGCTGACCGCCTCACCGAAAGGAGCACCGCCATGGCCCACCCGCTGACCGCCCTGCGCCGCGCCGCCCACCAGGTCGACGCCCGCACCCCCGAGACCCGCGACCGCGCCCTGGACGGGCTGCGCGCCCTCGCCCTGCTCGCCGTGCCGGTCGGGCACTGGCTGCTCGGCGGCTTCACGCTCTCCGCCGACGGCGCCCTGCACAACGCGAGCCCGCTCTCCTCGCTCGGCGGCCTCGCCCCGATCAGCTGGGTGCTCCAGATGCTCGGGGTGTTCTTCCTGGTCGGCGGCCACTCCTCGGTCCAGTCGCTGGAGCGGGCCCGGGCCAAGGGCGTGACGTACCTGGGCTGGCTGCGCGGCCGGTCGGTGCGGCTGCTGCGCCCGGTACTGGGGGTGACGGCCGTCTGGGCGCTGCTGATCGCGCTGCTGCCCGCGCTCGGCGTCCCCGGGGACACCGTGCGGACCGGCGCGACGCTGGTGGTGCAGCCGCTCTGGTACATCGCGGTCTACCTGGGGCTGACCGCGCTCACCCCGCTGTGCGTGGCGGCCGGGCGCCGGCTGGGCGGCTGGTCGGCGGGCGTCCTGGTGGCCGCCGTCGCCGCCGTCGACCTGCTGCGGTACGGGCCGTGGGCGGAGGCGGTGCCGTCCTGGGTCGGGCTGTTGAACATCCTGCCGGGCTGGCTGTTCGGCTACCAGCTGGGCGTGCTGTGGGCGCAGGGCCGGCTCGGCCGCCCGGTGGCCCGGGTGCTGCTGGTCGGCGGCGGCGCGCTGTTCGCCACGCTGCTGCTGGCGTTCCACTACCCGGCCAGCATGGTCGGGGTGCCCGGGATGGAGCGGACCAACTCGCACCCGCCGTCCCTGCTGGTGCTGGCCCTGGCGGCGACGCAGTGCGGCGCCGCGGTCCTGCTGCGGGATCGGCTGGGCCGGCTGCTGACCCGCCGTCCGCTGCTGTGGCTGCCGGTGGTGGCGGTCAACCTCTCGGCGATGACGATCTTCTGCTGGCACCAGAGCGCGATGCTCGCGGTGGCGGTGCCCGGCGCGGCCGGACTGGGCGCCGTGCCGGGGCTGACCACCGCGCCGGACTCGATCGGCTGGGTGGCCGCCCGGGTGGCGCTGCTTCCGCTGTTCGGGGCCGTGCTGGTGGCGATCGGGTGGTTCACCCGGCGGTTCGACGGGCCGTGGACGGCCTTCTCCCGGGCCGGGAAGGCGCTGGCCGCGGCGGGTGCGGCGCTGTTCGCCGCGTACGCGCTGGGCATGGTGTGACCTGCGCCGGAGAGTGAGGCACAGGAGGGGCGCGGACCGATCGGTCCGCGCCCCTTCGGCCGTTCCGGGGCCGGTCCACGGCCACTCCGGGGCCGCCCGTCACAGGGGTCCGCAGCGGGATGCATCCGCATGCGAACCACCACGCACTGTGATCTCCTGTGACGGTCGGCGACCATCGCTGGACCGCGCCCGCCCACGGCCCGTCCGTCCGCATTCGCCACCCTCCCCGCCCACCCCCTCCCCGAGGAGATCCATGTCCCCGTCCGCACCGCAGCCACGGCGCCGGGCCCGCCGCCGACTGTCGGCCACCGCCGTGGTCTGCGCGGTGACCACCGGCACCCTGCTCGCCGCCGTCGGCCCGGCCGCCGCCCACGGCGGGCCGGCCACCCCCGGCCAGAACGACCTCACCCCGCACATCGCCTCCCCCCGGGTGATGGCCGAGATGCGGGCCGACGAGGTCGCCGCGCTCGGCCCCGAGCACGCCGAGGAGCACGCCCGGGCCCGCGCCGCCATCCGCGGCATCGGCGACTACCCGCAGACCACCCGCACCAACCGGTACAACGCGCTGACGGCCTCCCAGGCCAGCACCAACGCCGGCTTCGACCCGGCGGTGTTCGGCACGTTCAAGGAGTACTTCTCCTCCCCCGACTTCGGCGACCACGTCGCGCTGCTGCCGACCGGCAAGGTGCTGCTGTTCTCCTTCGAGCGGATCGAGTCCAACCCGGAGAAGGAACCCGCCCCCACCCAGACCACCGGCAAGGAGAACGCCGGCCGGGCCTTCCTCTGGGACCCGGCCAAGGGCACCGGCAAGGACGCCTTCAAACAGGTCACCCCGCCGGTCTCCGACATGCCGGACGGCCTCAACGAGCCCCGTCCGGTGCCGTTCTTCTGCTCCGGCCACTCCTTCCTGCCCAACGGCATGCTCGGCGTCTTCGGCGGGAACCTCGGCGGCAACGGCGGCACCGGCGCCAAGCTGTCGCTGATCTTCGACCCGTGGACCGAGACCTGGACCCGCAACCCCGACATGTCGGTCGGCCGCTGGTACCCCTCGGTGGTGACCGGCGCCGACGGCCGGCAGCTGATCATGTCCGGCCAGTCCGAACTCGGCCACGGCACACCGACGCCGGTGGTCGAGCGCTTCCCCGCCAAGGGCTTCCCCGTCCCCCAGGGCAAGAACGACACCCCGAAGAACACCCCGGTGGAGCGCTTCAAGGCCGACGCCCCGTTCACCACGGACTACCCGCACCTGTTCTCGCTCAACGACGGCAACGTCTACGGCTTCGGCCGCCAGCCCACCGAGCAGTGGAGGTTCGACCCGGTCGCCGAGTCCCGCAGCGACCTCACCGCCCGCCCGGACGGCCGCCCGCGCAACTACGGCTCCGCCGTCATGCTGCCCGGCGGCGTCAACGGCCCGGACTCCGCCCTGATCCTCGGCGGCGACCGCGACAACCCGAGCACCCTGCGCTTCTCCAACGGCAGTTGGACCGCCGAGAAGTCCCGCGCCTTCGGCCGCACCCAGGACGACACCCTCCTGCTGCCCAACGGCCGGCTGATGACCGTCAACGGCGCGTACGACATCCGCGACTACGGCAACGGCCCGTACAACCCCAACGCCGACCTCAAGTACCGCCAGGTCGAACTGCGCGACGACCAGGGCAACTGGAAGCTCGGCCCGGTCCAGCGGCTCCCGCGCGGCTACCACTCCAACGCCGTGGTCCTGCCCGACGGGCGCGTGATGGTGACCGGCGACGAGCTCCAGCAGCTCGCCAACAACCCGGACGTCAACGGCACGGTGAGCGGCATCCCCGGCACGACGGGGCCCGTCACCATGAACGGCACCATCGAGATCTACGAGCCCGCCTACCTGAACCAGGGCAACCGGCCCCAGCTGGACCGGGCGCCGACCACCCCGGTCGGCTACGACAAGAAGTTCACCGTCACCAGCACCACCCCGGGGCTCGCCGCCAAGGCCGTCCTGCTGGCGCCGACCACCTCGACCCACTCGGTCAACACCAGCCAGCGCCACATCGAGCTGCGGCTCACCAGCCGGGCCGGCAACCGGCTGGAGTTCCAGGCCCCGCCGGACGCCAAGGCCGCGCCGCCCGGCTGGTACATGCTCTTCCTGCTCAACGACCAGGGCGTGCCCAGCGTCGCGCAGTGGGTCCAGCTCAGCTCCTCGGCCTGATCCCCGAACCGCCCCCCAGCGAAGGAAAGACCCACCCATGAGCACCCCCACGGCCACCGACCTGCGGCTGCGCCAGAGCGACGAGATCCAGGGCGACATCCTGGCCGGCTTCCGGAAGGACAACGTCAGCGTCCTGTTCCTCAAGTTCGAGGACGCGGCGCGCGCCCGCGACTGGCTGCGCCGGCTGGTCCCGCAGATCGCCACCACCCGCCAGGTCGCCACGTTCAACGAGGCGTTCAGCGAGGCCAGGAGCGCCTCCGGCGGCGACGACCCCAAGTCACTGACCGCCACCTGGCTGGGCGTCAGCTTCACCTACGAGGGCATGCGGATGCTCTCCGCCACCGACCCGTTCGCGCAGGCCCCGCCGATCGGCAGCGGCCTGGAGGCGTTCAAGGAGGGCTCGGCGCAGCGGGCCGGCGCACTCGGCGACAGCGGCGACAACTCCCCGGAGAACTGGCTGTTCGGCAACGGCAGGAACCAGCCGGTCCACGCGCTGCTGAAGATCTCCGCGGACAGCGAGAAGGACCTCCAGGCGGCCATCGAGGCCCAGCGCATCGCGGCCGCCGAGGCCCGGGTCCTGATCGCCTACCAGCAGAACGCCCAGACCCTGCTGGGCAGCCGCCGCGGCAAGGAGCACTTCGGCTTCAAGGACGGCATCAGCGAGCCCGGCGTGCGCTTCTTCGACCGGCCGGACCCGAACAACCCGGACGAGGTCGAGGGCCACCGGGGCACCCGGATCATCCCGGCCGGCGAGTTCATCTGCGGCGAGGACAACGACCCGTTCAGCTTCCCCAAGGACCAGTACCCGGACTGGACGCGCAACGGCTCCTTCCAGGTGGTCCGCCGGCTCGCCCAGGACGTCCCCGGCTGGTGGTCGCAGGTCTCGGTCAAGCTCCAGGAGCTGCGACTCGCCAAGGCCGTCCCGGACAACGCCACCACCGAGTGGCTGGCCGCCCGGATGGTCGGCCGCTGGCGCTCCGGCGCCCCGGTCTGCAAGCACCAGGACCGGGACACCCCGAACGACCCGACCTCCTCCAACGACAACGACTTCGACTTCCGGGACGACCTGGAGGGTCTGGTCACGCCGCTCTGGTCGCACCTGCGCAAGACCAGCCCGCGCGCCGCCCTCCAGGAGGACCCGAGCCACCCGCCGTTCGACCCGAACGCCCTCGACGGCCGTCGGATCATGCGCCGCGGCACCCCGTACGGCTCGCCGTTCGACCCGGCCTCGGAGGGCCCGGGCGGCCCCGACGACCCGCGCGGCCTGCTGTTCATCTGCTACCAGGCGGACATCGCCCGGCAGTTCGAGTTCATCCAGGCCGACTGGATGGACCAGCCGGACTTCCCGCCCAAGCGCAACCCGGTGCCCGGCAAGGACCCGGTCACCCAGGAGGCCCCGGACGTCGACTTCGAGAGCCGGGATCCGGGCGGCACGGTCAAGCACACCCTGCTGAGCTTCCAGCAGTTCGTCCGGACCACCGGCTCGGTGTACGCCTTCATGCCGTCCGTCAGCACCCTGAAGGCGCTCTGCGACGGGCGGCTCACCGGCGGGTCCGGCCAGACCACCGGGCAGACCCAGCAGGGTGGCGGCGGCCAGGCCGCCTCCGGCAAGGCGTACCCCTGCGACGAGTTCCTCGCCGTCCCGGACCAGCAGCGCAGGGGCGGCCAGAGCCAGTACTGGGTGTTCCACGCCGACCGGTGCCGCCGGATCTCGGTGGCCGACGGCTCCTCCCACACCGACCGTATGGTCGACGGCGACACCGGGCTGACGGCCTGGACGTGTCTGCAGGGCGTCGGGCGGGTCGACTGCGTCCTGCCGATGCCCGACCTCCAGAACCCGGACGGCAAGAGCTGGTACTGGGTGTTCCACAGCACCGCCGGCCGCCAGCAGTACCGGGCCGTCTCGATCACCTGCGGCGGCGGCTCCACGACCAGCGCCGTGGAGCGCCAGGACCGCGACCTCGGCGCCTGGAACTCGCTCAACGGCGTCGACCGGATGGACTGCTTCCTGCCCGTCCCCGACCAGCAGCGGGTCGGCGGCAAGAGCTGGTACTGGGCGTTCCACACCACCGGCGGCCGCCAGCGCTACCGGCTGGTCTCGGTGGCCGACGGCGCCGCGCACACCGACGTGTGCGAGCGCACCGACCGCGAACTCTCCCAGTGGGGCTCGCTGAACGGCCTGAGCCGGGTGGACTGCTTCCTGCCCGTCCCGGACTGCCAGCGGGTCGGCGGCCGGAGCGAGTTCTGGTGCTTCTCCGGCCAGAGCTACCGCCGGATCTCGATCGCCGACGGCAGCGGCCACCCGGACCGGCTGGTCTCCGGCGACCGCTCCTGCGACGCCTGGTCCTCGCTGCTCTGAATCGCCCGGCCCTGGCCACACCCGCCCCCCGGTGCGCCCCGCGTGCACCGGGGGGCGCGCTGTCGGTCCCCTGCCCTACGCTGCGGGCATGGTGACGTTCGAGGAGTTCCGCGCGATGGCGCTCGCCCTGCCGGAGGCCGCACAGGAGCCGACCTGGGACATCGAGACCCTGCGGATCCGCGGCCGGATCTTCGCGATGGGCGCGCCCGGGGGCCGTTCCGTCACCGTCAAGGCCTCCCCCGAGGACCAGGCCGAACTGCTCGCCGCCGAGCCCGAGGTGTTCTCCAGCGCGCCGTACGTCGGGCGGCACGGCTGGGTGAGCGTCCAGCTGGACCTGGTCGATCCGGAGGAGCTGCGCGACCTCGTCGTCGAGGCCTGGCGGCGCACGGCGCCCAAGCGGATGGTGCGCGAATTCGACGTGCGGGCCACTCTGTGACGCTGAAACGACACCGCCGGTTCATGTGAGCCATCCCACAGTTTGGGCGGGCGCGTCACCTCTCCGGGCACCCTACGCTTGCGCAGGGAAGCAGGCAGTCTCATCGCACCTCCGGGCACCGCCCGAGAAACGGTGACGGGCCCTAAGGGAGTTGGTGCGGTGCGCAACCGTCGGCGCTGGAAGCGGGTACTGATCGGGGCGTTCGCGGGCTGTGCCGTGCTCGCCGACGCCGGCGCCGCGGCGGCCCAGGCGGCCGCCTCCACCGAGCAGCTGGCGATCTCCACACCCCCGGCCGGCAGCGCCGCCTGGGTCCAGGACCACAGCTTCGACCGCACCCTGCCCGACCCGGCCACCACCACCCCGGCCGCCGCCGCCGCGTTCTTCGCCTCGCTCGCCCCCACCGAACTGGACCGACTGATCCGGGACTACCCGCTGGTCGTCGGCAACTTCGACGGCGCCCCGCTGGACCTGCGCTACCGCGCCAACAAGATCGCGCTGGCCGCCGAACGCGACAGCGCCCGGGCCCGCGCCGCCGACCACAAGCTCGACGCCGACACCCGCGAGCTGGCCGTCTCCCGCGCCAACGACGTCGAGCACCTGCTCGGCCCCGACCGGCAGATCCTCGCCTTCGACCCGCGCGGCCGCGGCCTGATCACCGAGGTGTGGGGCGACCTCGCCGACGCCGAGCGGATCTCCGTCGTCGTCCCCGGCTCGGACGCCGACCTCGGCCACTTCGACCAGGCCCCCGAACCGCTGCGCTCCCCGGCCGGCATGGCCCGCGCCCTGCACACCGAGGAGCAGCGGCAGGCGCCGAACACCCGCACCGCGGTGATCGCCTGGACCGGCTACGTCACCCCGTCCGGCCTCGGCCCGGACGCCGTCACCTCCCGACTCGCCGACGTCGGCGCGCCCCGGCTGCAGCGGCTGCTCGCCGGGCTCAAGGAGACCACCCGGCCGGACGCGCCCCCGGCCCTGCTCTGCCACTCGTACGGCTCCGTGGTCTGCGGCAACGCCGCCCCCGAGATCCCGCGCGCGGCCGCCTCGCCCTCCGACACCTCCGGGATCACCGACCTGATGGTGTTCGGCAGCCCCGGCATGGGCGTGCAGAGCACCAGCGAGCTGGGCACCGGCGTGCACGTCTGGGCCACCCGCAACCCCACCGACTGGATCGGCAACGTCCCGTACCTGGAGGTCGGCGGCCTCGGCCACGGCGCCGACCCGACCGCCGGCGGCTTCGGCGCCGAGCAGATCTCCTCGGCCCGCGCGGCCGGCCACAACGGCTACTTCACCGAGGGCACCGACAGCCTGCACAACTTCGCGGCGATCTCGCTCGGCCACTACCAGGACGTCGTCCGCCCCGCCCCGAACTCCTAATTCCTACTCCTGGTACAGCCGCAGGGCGTCCGCCGCCGCCCGGGCCAGCTCGCGGCGGGCCGCGAGCGGGGCCAGCACCTCGACGTCCGCGCCGAAGGCGAGCAGCGCGCGGACGGCCGCCGGCGCCGGGAAGACCATCGCCACCTCGACCCACTCCTCGGCCGGCCCGGCACCCGCCTCCGGCGGCGGCGCGGTGACCCGGCCGCCGTGGATGCGGACGAACATGTCCAGCCGCCCGCGCCGCACCCGCACCCGGACCGGCAGCTCCTTCGGCAGCCGCTCCACCTGCTCGCGCAGCACCACCCAGGCGTCCCCGAGCCCCACCCCGGCGCGGCGGCGCACCGCCTCGTCGGTGGTCTCGGCGGCCAGCACCCGGTCGGCCCGGAACAGCCGGGGCTCGCCGTGCAGATCGGCCACCAGGTACCAGACCGCGGCCTTGCTCACCAGCCCGTACGGGTCCACGGTGTACTCCACCGGCGCCGGCGTGCCGCTGTGCCGGTAGCTCAGCCGCAGCCGCCGGTCGGCGAACACCGCGTACTGCAGCTCGCCCAATTCGGGGCCGGCCGCGGCGCCGGCCGCCGGGCCGCTCTGCAGCCAGCGGGCCGGGTCAACCAGGATCCGCTCGGTGATCCGCTCGGCGGCCGGGCGGTGCGGGGCCGGCAGCGCGGCCATCACCTTGCGCAGCGCCGAGCCGAGCGCGCCGTCCAGCCCGAGGTCGCTGTGCGCGCCCTGGGCGGAGAGCACGAACAGCGCCCGGGCCTCGTCCGCGGTCAGTCCGGTGACGTCGGTGCGGTAGCCGGGCAGCAGGCTGATGCCGCCGTGGCGGCCGCGTTCGGTGAACACCGGCACGCCGGCGGCGGAGAGCGACTCCACGTCGCGGTAGATGGTGCGGACGGACACCTCCAGGCGCCCGGCCAGTTCGGTGGCGGGCACCCGGCCGCGGGTCTGGAGCAGGAGCAGGATGGAGAGCAGGCGGTCGGCCTTCATGGCAGCAGAATCCCAGCAATCCTGACGGCGGTTGTCAGGTTTTACTGGGAGATTGCCGTTCGAGCCCGAAAGCCCGCACCACCCCAGGGAGCTGATTCCACGTGAACTCCGTCCAGGACGCCCGCCCGCAGTACCTGCTCGCCCTCGGCCAATTGGAGAAGCTGTTCGCCGAGATCACCCCGGACGCCCTCGACCGGCCCACCCCGTGCAGCGCGTTCACGCTGCGGGAGCTGCTGAGCCACGTGGTCGGCGGCATCCACCGGTTCGCCTACCTGGGCGAGGGCGGCCGGGCCGAGGACGTCGTCGCCGCCACCGGGGACCTGGCGGACGACGCCTGGCCGGGCGCGCTGGACCGGGCCCGCGCCCGGGCCGTCGCGGCCTGGGCGGACGACGCCGCGCTGGACCGCCCGGCCCACGCGCCCTGGGGCGTGGTGCCCGGCCGGGTCGCGGTCGGCGGCTACCTGATGGAGACGGTCGCGCACACCTGGGACATCTCCCGGGCGCTCGGCTCCCGGCAGCCGCTGGACGACGCCCTGGCGCACGCCGCGCTGGCCGTCGCCCAGGCCGTCCTGTCGGCCGAGCACCGCGGCGGGGCGGTCCCGTTCGGCGAGGTGCGGCCGGTCGCCCCGGACGCCGACGTGCACACCCGGCTGGCCGCCTGGCTCGGCCGGGAGGTCTGAGCAGGCGCCCGGGACGGGGGGAGCGGCCCGGGCGGCCGCTCCCCCACCGCCGCTACTCCCGGCCGACCTGGGTGAAGCGCATGTCCGGGTAGCGGTCCCCGGCCACCTCGCCCGCCACCGGCTCCAGCCGGGCCAGTTCCTCGGCGGTGAGCCGCAGCGTGGCGGCCGCGGTGTTCTCGGCGAGCCGGCTGCGCTTGCGGGTGCCGGGGATCGGCACGACGGTCAGCCCGTGCACCTCGGCCCGCTGGTGCACCCAGGCCAGCGCGACCTGCGCGAGGGTCACCCCGCGGGCCGTCGCGATCTCCCGCAGCGGCGCCAAGAGTTCGACGTTGGCCGCCGCGTTGGCGCCGGTGAAGCGCGGCTGGGTGCGCCGGACGTCGTCCGCCGCGAGCTGCTCGGCGGCCTGGAACGCCCCGGTCAGGAAGCCCCGGCCGAGCGGCGAGTACGGCACGAAGGCGACGCCCAGTTCGGCCGCGGCCGGCACCGCCGTGCGCTCGACGTCCCGGGCGAACACCGACCACTCGGACTGCAGCGCGGCGATCGGGTGGATCGCGTACGCCTCGCGCAGTTCGGCGCCCGTCACCTCGGACAGTCCCAGTCGGCGCACCTTGCCGGCCCGGACCAGCTCGGCCATGGTGCCGACCGAGTCGGCCAGCGGCACGGCCGGGTCGCGGCGGTGCATGTAGTAGAGGTCGATCTCGTCCACGCCGAGGCGGCGCAGCGAGGCGTCGACGGCGGCCCGGATGTACGCCGGGTCGTTGCGGATGCCGCGGTGACTCGGGTCGTCCTCCTTGCGCTCCACGGCGAACTTGGTGGCGAGCACCACCCGGTCGCGGTTGGCGCGGACGAAGGGGCCGATCAGCTCCTCGTTGCGGCCGAAGCCGTAGGCGTCGGCGGTGTCGAACAGGGTGACGCCGGCCTCCAGGGCGGCGTCCAGGGTGGCGAGCGCCTCGGGCCGGTCGGTCGGGCCGTAGAAGTCGCTCATGCCCATGCAGCCGAGGCCCTGGACGCCCACGAACGGGCCGTCGGTGCCGAGTCGGGCGGTGGGGAGGACGGGAACGGTCATCGCTCTGCTTCTTCCTCTGCGTGCGGCGCATGCGTGCGGCGTACTCCGCTGCGGCGTACTCCACGTGCGGCGTGCTCCGCGTGCGGCGTGCTGATGGCGGCTACTCGTGGCGGCGGACGGCCGGTTCGTCGGACGCGGCGATCCGGCCGGAGTACAGGTCGATCTTGTAGTCGAGGACGGCGAGGGTGGCCTGGAGGTCGGCGACCCGTTGGCGGACCTCCTCGCGCTGGTCGACCAGCAGTTGGCGCCGCGCCTCGTAGGTCCGCTCACCCTCGCGGGCCAGCTCCACGTAGCGGAGCATGTCGGCGATCGGCATGCCGGTCAGCCGCAGCCGGCCCAGGAAGGCCAGCCGGTGCAGGTCGGCGTCGCAGTAGCGGCGCTGGCCGCTGGCGGAGCGGTCGACCGGGTCGAGCAGGCCGATCCGCTCGTACCAGCGCAGGGTGTGCGCGGTGAGCCCGCTGGCCACGGCGACCTCGCTGATGGTGTGCCGCGGGGTCCGGTCCGGATCGCCGACCGGGAGCTGGTACACGTCGGCGCAGGTCCGCAGGTCGAGCTGGACGGGTGCGAGCGTGGCCATGATCGGTTACCCCCTGTGGTGAGCAGTGACGACGACGCTATCGAGTTGGAGTGCACTCCAAGCAAGCCTCACACCCGGGTGCTCCCGCCACCCGTTTTCGGGCCTTCGTTAGAGTCGGGCGCATGGAGAGCTTGCGGATGATCGAGAACTGGCCGGTGCCCCACGCCGCGGCGGCGGTGGTCCGGGGGGCGGACGGCGCGGTGCTGGGCACGTACGGGCCGCAGCAGCACCTGTTCCCGCTGGCGTCGGTGACCAAGCTGCTCACCTCGTACGCGGCGCTGGTCGCGGTCGAGGAGGGCGTCTTCGAGCTGGACGACCCGGCCGGGCCGGCCGGCTCGACCGTCCGCCACCTGCTCGCGCACACCTCCGGCCTGGGCTTCGACGAGAACCGGGTGTTCGCCGAGCCCGGCAACCGCCGGCTGTACTCCAACGCGGGCTTCGACGCGCTGGCGCGGGCGCTGTCCGACGCCGCCGGGATCGAGTTCTCCCGGTACGCCGCCGAGGCGGTGTTCGAGCCGCTGGGCATGCACGACACCCTGCTGAACACCGCGCACAAGTCCCCGGCCGGCGCCGGCGGCCTGTCCACCGTCGCGGACCTGGTCCGGTTCGCCGCCGAGCTCCAGTCCCCGAAGCTGCTGGACCCGTCCACCGTCCGGCAGGCCACCCGCGAGGTCGCCTTCCCGGGCACCAGCGGCGTGCTGCCCGGCTACGGCCACCGCCGGCCGAACGACTGGGGTCTCGGCTTCGAGATCCGCGACGGCAAGGCCCCGCACTGGACGGGCACCGCCAACTCGCCCGCCACCTTCGGCCACTTCGGCCAGTCCGGCACCTTCCTGTGGGTCGACCCGGAGGCCGGCGTGGCCTGCGTCGCGCTCACCGACCGGGACTTCGGCCCGTGGGCCGCCGAGGTCTGGCCGGCCTGCTCGGACGCGGTCCTGGCCGAACTGAACAGCTGAACGATTGGAAGGCTGAAAGGACAGCCCCTAGCCGTACGAGACCGGCGAGTGCATCTCCCAGAGCAGGAGTTCGGCGCCGGTCTCGCCGGCCGTCGGGTCGGCGAAGGCGTCGCCGGTGATCCGCACGCTGTCGCCCGGGGCCATCGAGCGGCCGCCGCCCTTGGGCCCCGGGATCGTCCGGTAGCCGAGCGAGCCGGCGGTCAGGTGCGCGTACCGCCAGGCGGCCTCGGGCAGTGCGGGCAGCGGCTGCCACGGCCCCGCCGTCGCCAGCCAGAGCGCGGCGTCGCCGCGGCGCAGCCGCAGGGCGTCCGTCCCGGCGTCGCGCTCCAGCCCGGAGGCGAGCAGCGTCAACCCGCCGTCGGCCGGTTCCACCTTGCGCAGCCCGTACGCCGGGGGCGCGTCGAACACGTCCGGCTGGAGCCACATCTGGACGAAGCGGACCGGGCCGGCGGCCCCGCCGACGTTGCGCTCGGTGTGGGTGACGCCGGAGCCCGCGCCGAGGTGCTGGACCATCCCCGGGCGGACCACCCCGCCGTGCCCCTGGGAGTCCCGGTGCGCCAGCGCGCCCTCCAGCACCCAGGTGAGGATCTCGGTGTCCCGGTGCTTGTGCTCCTCGTACCCGGCGCCGGGGGCGAGGAGTTCCTCGTTGCACGCGAGCAGCGCGCCGAAGTGCGTGTTCTTCGGGTCGTAGTGGCCGGAGAAGGAGAACGCGTGTCGGGTCTCGACGCCCTCGGCCGGGGTGGAGAGGTAGCGCTCGGCGGTGCGGCGCAGGTCGGCGCGGGGGCGGGCGGCGTCGTCTGTCACGGGCCCCACGGTAGTGGGTGTGACCGGCACCACCGTGCCGCTGCACCGGGGGGTGTGCACGAGCAGTCACTCACGTGAGGCAGTCTTGTCCTTGTGCCAGCCGCTTCCGCGAACTCCAAGAGCGAACCCAGTCCCACGGCCGAGCCGACCGGGAAGAGCCCGGCCCCCAGGGCCGGCCGCGACCGCCCCGGCCGGGCGGCGCCCCGCCTGACCGCGCAGGAGCGCAGAATGGCCGCCGAGCGGGCCGAGCGCCGGGCCGCGACGCTCAAGCGGCTGGAGAAGTCCTCGGGCAAGCTGGCCACCGCCGCGATCTCCCGGATGGACGACCAGCTCGGCTGGTACCGGCGGATGCCGCCGGAGCACCGTTCCTGGATCGGCCTGGTCGCCCAGGCCGGCATCGCCGCCTTCACCGAGTGGTACCGCCACCCGGACGCCGCCCAGGCGATCTCCACGGACGTCTTCGGCACCGCCCCGCGCGAGCTGACCAGGGCGATCACCCTGCGCCAGACCGTCGAGCTGATCCGCACCACGATCGAGGTGATGGAGGAGGCCATCGAGGAGGTGGCCGCCCCCGGCGACGAGGCGGACATGCGCGAGTCGGTGCTGGTCTACGCCCGGGAGATCGCCTTCGCGACCGCCCAGGTGTACGCCCAGGCGGCCGAGGCGCGCGGCGCCTGGGACGCCCGGCTGGAGGCGCTGGTGGTCAACTCGCTGCTGTCCGGCGACGCGGACGAGGGCGTGCTGTCGCGGGCCGCGGCGCTCGGCTGGGGCCAGCCCAGCCAGGTCCGGGTGGTGATGGGCAGCGCCCCGGACGGCGACAGCGAGCTGGTGGTCGAGGCGATCCGCCGGGCCGCCCGGTACGCCAAGCTGCACGTGCTGACCGGGGTGCTGGGCAAGCGCCTGGTGGTCGTGGTCGGCGGCGACAAGGAGCCGGTGCACGCGGCCCGGGCGCTGATCGGCCAGTTCGCGCCGGGCCCGGTGGTAGTCGGCCCGACCGTGCCGGACCTGCTCTCGGCGACCCGCTCGGCGCACGCCGCCGCGGCCGGCCTGCGGGCCTGCGCCGCCTGGCCGGACGCGCCCCGCCCGGTGCTGGCCGACGACCTGCTGCCCGAGCGCGCGCTGGCCGGCGACCAGGCCGCCCGCCGCCAGCTGGTGGAGGAGATCTACACACCGCTGGACGAAGCCGGCTCGGCGCTGCTGGAAACGCTGAGCGTCTACCTGGAGCAGGCCTCTTCGCTGGAGGGCGCCGCCCGGATGCTCTTCGTCCACCCCAATACGGTGCGCTACCGGCTACGACGTGTGACCGACGTCACGGGGTACGCCCCGTCCGACGTGCGTTCGGCGTTCACGCTGCGGATCGCACTCGCCCTCGGCCGACTCACCGCGGCCGGGGAGCCGAGCTGAACCGCCTGTAGGGACCTTACAATCCCGGATGGTTTTCTTCGTTACCGTCGCCTACCCGCCCCTGGGCGCCTGGCGAGAGAGGGTTGAACCGTGCTCGTAATCGTCGCCCCTGGACAGGGTGCCCAGTCCCCCGGTTTCCTCAGCCCCTGGCTGGAGCTGGACGGTGTCGCCGACCGCCTCCGCGGCTGGTCGGAGGTCGCCGGGCTCGACCTGGTGCACGCCGGGACCGAGGCCTCCGCAGAGGAGATCAAGGACACCGCCGTCGCCCAGCCGCTGCTGGTCGCGGCCGGTCTGATGACCGCCCGTGAGCTGTTCCCGGACGAGGACGTCGCCCGCAAGCTGGTCGGCGCCGTGGCCGGCCACAGCGTCGGCGAGATCACCGCCGCCGCCGGCGCCGGGGTGCTGAGCGCGCACGACGCGCTGACCTTCGTCCGTGAGCGCGGCCGGGCGATGGCCGCGGCCGCCGCCGTCACCGAGACCGGCATGATCGCCGTGCTCGGCGGCGACCCGGAGGTCGTCGCGGCGAAGCTGGCCGAGCACGGCCTGACCGCGGCCAACAACAACGGCGGCGGCCAGATCGTGGCCGCCGGCACGCTGGCCCAGCTGGAGACGCTGAAGGCGGACCCGCCGGCCGGTGCCAAGCTGGTCGCCCTGAAGGTGGCCGGCGCCTTCCACACCGAGCACATGGCCCCGGGTGTCGAGCGGCTGGCCGCGCTGGCCCCGACGCTGACCGTGGCCGACCCGCAGGTCCGCTACGTCTCCAACAAGGACGGCGAGGTCGTGGCCTCCGGCGCCGAGGTGCTCACCCGCCTGGTGTCGCAGGTCTCCAACCCGGTCCGCTGGGACCTCTGCATGGAGACCCTCGGGCAGCTGGGTGCGACCGCCGTCATCGAGCTGTCCCCCGCGGGCACTCTCACCGGACTGGTCAAGCGCAACCTCAAGGGTGTGGCGACGCTTGCCCTCAAGACCCCCGCCGACCTGGACAAGGCCCGCGCACTCGTCGCGGAGCACGGCGGTCAGGATCAGGAGACCCAGGCATGACGAAGCCGCAGATCCGCCCGTCCGAGGGCGCGCAGTACGCGCGCATCCTCGGCGTGGGCGGCTACCGCCCGGTCCGGGTGATCCCCAACGCCGAGGTGCTGGAGTGGATCGACTCCTCGGACGAGTGGATCCGCACCCGCAGCGGGATCGCCGAGCGCCGCTGGGCCGGCCCGGAGGAGAGCGTCGCCGAGATGTCGGTGCAGGCCTCCGGCAAGGCCATCGCCCAGGCCGGGATCACCCCGGACCAGATCGGCGGCGTGATCGTCGCGACCGTCTCGCACCTCAAGCAGACCCCGGCGATCGCCACCGAGATCGCCGAGCGGCTCGGCTGCGGCACCGCCCCGGCCTTCGACATCTCGGCCGCCTGCGCGGGCTTCGGCTACGGCCTGGGCCTGGCCGACGGCATGATCCGCGGCGGCAACGCCGAGTACGTGCTGGTGATCGGCGTCGAGCGGCTGAGCGACCTGACCGACCAGTCGGACCGCTCGACCGCGTTCATCTTCGGCGACGGCGCCGGCGCCGCGATCGTCGGCCCGTCCGACACGCCCGGTATCGGCAAGCTGATCTGGGGCTCGGACGGCTCGCAGTCCGACGTCATCTCGCAGACCCAAGCCTGGGACACCGCCTTCGCCAAGCCCGACGCCGTCAACGGCGTGGGCGAGGAGGCCAAGTGGCCGGCCCTGCGGATGGACGGCCAGCCGGTCTTCCGCTGGGCGGTGTGGGAGATGGCCAAGGTGGCCCAGCAGGCGCTGGACGCCGCCGGGGTCACCGCCGACCAGCTCGGCGCGTTCATCCCGCACCAGGCCAACATGCGCATCACCGACGCCATGATCAAGGCGCTCAAGCTGCCCGACTCGGTGCCGGTCGCCCGCGACATCGCCGAGACCGGCAACACCTCGGCGGCCTCCATCCCGCTGGCGATGGAGCGCATGCTGGAGAGCGGCGAGGCCCGCAGCGGCGACCTCGCACTGATCATCGGGTTCGGGGCGGGTCTCGTGTACGCCGCGGCAGTCGTTACGCTCCCCTAGGCGCGTTTCGCCCCACTCATTCCGCAAAGCCTGCATCCGGCCGCCGGTCGGACGCGTTCAACACCGAAGAGGAGCAGCCAGTATGGCTACCAAGGACGAGGTTCTGGAAGGTCTCGCCGAGATCGTCAACGAGATCGCCGGTATCCCGACCGAGGACGTCGAGCTCGAGAAGTCCTTCACGGACGACCTGGACGTCGACTCGCTGTCCATGGTCGAGGTCGTCGTGGCCGCCGAGGAGCGCTTCGACGTCAAGATCCCGGACGACGAGGTCAAGAACCTGAAGACCGTCGGCGACGCGGTGAACTACATCCTCACCAACGCCGCCGCCTGAGCGATCGACCCGTTCGATCCCTCCAGCACGTCCGGCGTTCTCGACGCCTCGGACGGCTGACTCGTCGGCCCGGCTCCCCCGAGCCTGGCCGACCCGCCGGCCGGGACGCCCCACCGGGCGCCCGGCCGGGCCCTTCCTCGGCTCGCCGCCGACCCCACGATCGTGAGAGAAGAAGAACCAGTGACCGCTGAAAACCGTACCGTGGTCGTCACGGGTATCGGCGCCTTCACGCCGCTGGGCGGCGACGCCGCCACCACCTGGGAGAACCTGGTCGCAGGACGCTCCGGAGTGGCGGCCCTGACCGAGGAGTGGGCCGCCGAGCTGCCCGTCAAGATCGCCGCCCGCACGGCCGTCGAGCCGGGCGAGATCCTCCCCCGGCCGCTGGCCCGCAAGCTGGACCGCTCGGCCCAGTTCGCGCTGATCGCCGCCCGTGAGGCCTGGGCCGACGCCGGCTACGAGACGCCGGCCACCGACGACTCCTCCAAGCTCGCCCCCGAGCGCCTCGGCACCGTCATCGCCTCCGGCATCGGCGGCGTGACCACCCTGCTCGACCAGTACGACGTGCTGAAGGAGAAGGGCGCCCGCAAGGTCTCCCCGCACACCGTCCCGATGCTGATGCCCAACTCCCCGGCGGCCAACGTCGGTCTGGAGGTCGGCGCCCGCGCGGGTGTGCACACCCCCGTCTCCGCCTGCGCCTCCGGCGCCGAGGCGATCGGCTACGCGATCGAGATGATCCGCACCGGCCGCGCCGACGTCGTGGTGGCCGGCGGCACCGAGGCGGCGATCCACCCGCTGCCGATCGCCGCGTTCGCCAACATGATGGCGATGTCCAAGAACAACGACGACCCCGAGGGCGCCTCCCGCCCGTACGACAAGGGCCGGGACGGCTTCGTGCTGGGCGAGGGCGCCGGCGTGGTCGTGCTGGAGTCGGTCGAGCACGCCGAGGCGCGCGGCGCCCGGATCTACTGCGAGGCCGTGGGCCAGGGCCTGTCCTCGGACGCCCACCACATCGCCCAGCCCGAGCCGACCGGCGCCGGCGTGGCCCGCGCGCTGGCCGACCTGTTCGACCGCAACACCCTGGACAAGGCCGAGATCGTGCACGTCAACGCGCACGCCACCTCGACCCCGCAGGGTGACACCGCCGAGCTGAAGGCGCTGCGCAAGGAGCTCGGCGACGACCTCGACCACATCGCCATCTCGGCCACCAAGTCGATGACCGGCCACCTGCTGGGCGGCGCCGGCGGCATCGAGACCGTCGCCACCGTGCTGGCCCTGTACCACCGGATCGCCCCGCCGACCATCAACGTCGACGAACTGGACGACGACGTGGACGCGGACATCGTGCGCGGCGAGGCCCGCCCGCTGCCCGAGGGCCGGATCGCGGCGCTGAACAACTCGTTCGGCTTCGGCGGCCACAACGTGGTGCTGGCCTTCCGCTCCCGCTAGTCCGCACGCACCGAGAGGGGCCGGCGCTCGCCGTGAGCGCCGGCCCCTCTCATGCGCCGCGTGGTGCGCCCGCCGGCTCAGACCACCTGGTGCAGCCAGCGCACCGGTGCCCCCTCGCCCGCGTAGCGGAACGGCTCCAGCTCGTCGTCCCAGGGCTTGCCCAGCAGCCGGGAGATCTCGGCCTCCAGGTCGGCCCCCTCGCTGCGGGCCCGCAGCAGGACGGCGCGCAGCCGGTCCTCGGGGATCAGGATGTCGCCGTGGATGCCCGTGACGGCGTGGAAGATGCCGAGCGAGGGCGTGCTGCTGTACCGCTCCCCCTCCGCCGTGGCGCAGGGCTCACTGGTGACCTCGTACCGCATCAGCTGCCAACCGCGCAGCGCGGAGGCGACCTTCGAGGCCGTACCGGGCTCCCCTTGCCAGGAAAGCTCGGCACGCCAGTGTCCGGGCGAGGCCGGCTGGCGGATCCAGTCCAGGCTCACCCGTACACCCAGCACCCCCGCGACGGCCCACTCGACGTGCGGGCACAGCGCGCGGGGCGCGGAGTGGATGTAGAGAACTCCACGTGTCGTCACCGGGACCTCCAGGCTGTGGACGAGGGTCGCCTTCCCCAGCTGCCTCGTGCCTGCAGTTGATCCACAGTTACCCACGTTAGCCGACATTAAGCTACTAAATTGAGCAAAACGGACAGGCTTTCGCTCAATGCTAGTCGAATCCTCAACGAGGTCTACCCCTCGGCTGGATCTCTCCCCCGAACGGCCCCATCGCCAGGCGGGACCCACCGTACCGCGCCGCCCCGCACCGTGGATGACGCACTTTCGGATCCGGCCGGAATGCGGTAGTGCGACCGATTCCCCTGCGCCCGTACGCAAACCGCCCCGCGCGCCCGGTGGGGGCGGCGGGGCGGTCAGCGAGCTGACGGAGGGTCAGCCATCCAGGCGGACCACCATCTTGCCGGTGTTGACGCCGCGCAGCAGGTCGAGGAAGGCGTCCGCGGTGCGCTCGAAGCCGTCCACCACGGTCTCCTCGTGGCGCAGTTCGCCGGACGTCAGCCAGCCGGCCACGTCGGCGACGAACTGCGACTGCAGCGCCGCGTGGTCGCTGACCAGCATGCCCTCCAGGCGCAGCCGCTTGCCGATCGCGAGCGCCAGATTGCGCGGGGCGGCGGGGGCGGTGGTGTCGTTGTACTGGGCGATCGCGCCGCAGAGCACGGCGCGGCCGTGCACGGTGAGCGCGCCGATCGCGGCCTCCAGGTGGTCCCCGCCGACGTTGTCGAAGTAGAGGTCGATGCCGTCGGGGGCGGCCTGCGCCAGCTGCTCGTGGACCGGGGCGTCCTTGTAGTTGAAGGCGGCGTCGTAGCCGTAGACGTCCACCAGCTTGGCGACCTTCTCCGCCGAGCCGGCCGAACCGACCACCAGCGAGGCGCCCTTGAGCTTGGCGATCTGGCCGACCATGCTGCCGACCGCGCCGGCCGCGCCGGAGACGAAGACCTTGTCGCCCTTCTTGAGGCCGCCGACGGCGAGCAGCCCGGCGTAGGCGGTCAGGCCGGGCATGCCGAGCACGCCGAGGTAGGCGGAGAGCGGGGCGGCGGCCGGGTCGACCTTGACCGCGTGGCGGGCGTCCAGGGTGGCGTACTCGCGCCAGCCGAGGCCGTGCAGCACGGCGTCGCCCGGGGCGAAGCCCTCGGCCCCGGAGGCGACCACGTAGCCGACCGCGCCGCCCTCCATGGCCTCGCCGAGCCGGAACGGCGGGGCGTAGGACTTCACGTCGTTCATCCGGCCCCGCATGTACGGGTCCACCGAGAGGAAGGCGTTGCGGACCAGGATCTCGCCCGGGCCCGGGGTCCGGACCGGGGCCTCGACCAGGGCGAAGTCGGTCGGCACCGGCCAGCCCTGGGGTCGGGCGGCGAGGTGCCATTCACGGGCGGTCGCGGGTGCGGCCTGCTCTGCCATGGGAGGCGCTCCTTAGGTGGTTCCGATGCATGAAAGGTTGAGCTACTGAAGTAACGATGGGCATGAAAGGTTCATGTTGTCAACTTTTCAGGTAGACTCTCGGACATGGACACCCAGTCGACCCGGACCGCCACGCCGCAGTCCGACGAGATCACCCGCGAGGTCGTCGATCTGATGGCCAACCTGGTCGCGCTGTTCCATCGCGAGTACGAGGAGGCGGCCGCCGCCCGCTCGCTCACCGGCGCCCAGGCCAAGGTGCTCGCCCTGCTGCGCCGCGGCCCCATGCCGATGCGCCAGATCGCCCAGACGCTCAGCTGCGAGCCGTCCAACATCACCGGCATCGTCGACCGGCTCGAAGCCCGCGGCTTCGTCACCCGGGAGGCCGACCGGCAGGACCGCCGGGTCAAGCTGGTCGCCGCCACCGGCACCGGCGCCACCGCCTCCGAGGAACTGCGCGAATCGCTGAACTTCGCCCGCGAGCCGCTGGCCGCCCTCGGCCACGACGAGCGGGCCGTCCTGCGCGACCTGCTCCGCCGGATGCTCACCGGCGCCGCCGGCCCCGGAGCGTGACCAGCATCCGGGGCGTGATCAGCATCACAGCCCCGGAGCGAAATCCGGGCCGCCGGCAGAGGTAACCGAACAGCCCGTCGAAACGTCTAATGTTCGAACATCGAACACGAGAGACGGAAAGACGGGGGGACACGGAGGATGGGCAGCAGCACGCGCAGGCGCCGCTACCTGCGGACAGCCATCGGCCTGGCCGCCGTCCTGGTGCTGTCCGTCGTGGGCGCCGGGGCCTGGTTCTACCACCGGCTGGACAACAACATCACCACCTTCGACCCGGGCGGCGTCGCCACCGAGCGCCCGCCCGCGCCCGCCCCGGTCACCCCCGGCGCCCAACTGCCGGTGAACATCCTGGTGCTCGGCTCGGACACCCGCGACGACGGCAACAGCGCGATCGGCGGCGGCGACGAGGGCGTCGGCCACTCCGACACCGCGATGCTGGTGCACGTCTACGCCGACCACAAGCACGCCGTCGGCGTCTCCATACCCCGGGACACCCTGGTCACCATCCCGTCCTGCAAGCTGCCGAGCGGCACCTGGACCACGCCCCGGAACAACCAGATGTTCAACTCGGCCTTCACCATCGGCGAGTTCCCCAAGGGCAACCCGGCCTGCACGCAGAACACCGTCGAGACGCTCACCGGCCTGCGGATCGACCACACCATCGTGGTCGACTTCAAGGGCGCCGCCGCGATGGCCGACGCCATCAACGGCGTGGACGTCTGCGTCCCCAACAACGTCGACTCGCACGGCATACACCTCCGCAAGGGCATGCAGAAGCTCTCCGGCCAGCCCGCCGTGGACTACCTGCGGGCCCGCTACGGCTTCGGCGACAACTCCGACATCGGGCGGATGAAGCGCCAGCAGGCCTTCGTCTCCTCGATGATCAAGAAGGTGCAGGGCCAGGGCTTCTCCCTGCCCACGCTGCTCCCGCTCGCCGACGCGGCCACCCGCTCGCTCACCGTGGACGAGGGGCTGGGCACCGCGATGAAGCTGGTGGACTTCGCCCGCTCGCTCCAGGACATCAAGCTGTCCGACATCACCTTCGTGACCGCGCCCTGGCGCTTCGCCGGCGAGCGCGTCCAGCTCGTCCAGCCGGACGCCAACACGCTGTGGCGGCTGCTGCGCGAGGACCGCACCCTGGACGGCCAGAGCACCTCCGGCACCGACACCCCGGCGCCCTCCCCCACCGCCCCCGGCCCCGACGGCGCGACCCCGGGAGCCTCGGCCGGCCCGTCCGCACCGCTCACGCCCGAACAGGCCGCGGCCCCCGTGCTGGTGGTCAACGGCGTCGGCACCCCCGGCCTGTCCACCTCCGGCGGGGAGGCGCTGCGGGCCCGGGGCTTCCAGAACGTCACGCTCGGCAAGCCCGCCGGCGGACGGATGCAGACCGAGATCAGCTACGACCCGGCCCTGAAGGCCGCCGCCGACCAGGTGGCCACGCTCTTCCCGGGGGCGCGCGCGGTCGAGGAGCCGGGCTCCGAGGGCATCACCGTCACCCTGGGCCGCGACTACCGGCCCAGCCCCGCCACCAAGCTGGACGCGGTCGCCAGCGGCCCCGGCGCCAAGTCCTCCGCCCCCGCCACCGCCGACCCGAGCGGCGTGCCCAGCGGGGTGCCCACCGGCATAGCGGAGAACACCCGCGGCGCCGACACCGACCCGTGCGCCGACCTGACCTTCGGATGAGCCGTTCCGGCCTGCCCGCTCCGGGTCCACTAGGGTCCGGGTCTACTCCGGGTCGGGCAGGCCGGTGACGACGGCGGTGAGCCGGGTGCCGCGGGGGAAGGCTCCGGCGGCGGCCAGGCCGGTCAGCGCGGCCAGCAGCTTGGCCACGTAGCGGCGTTCCAGCGGGATGCCGTGGCGGGCTTCGAACCGCTCGGCGAAGGCGGCCAGTTCGGCCGGGACCTTGCCGTAGCCGCCGCCGTGGTGCGCGTGGTCGATCCGCCAGTTGTCGAACTCCCGGCCGTAGGCGGCCCGGTGGAGCCGGGTGACCTCGCCCTCCAGGTAGCCCTCGCCGCCGCGCAGCACGGCCACGCCGAGCGCCCGCGCGCCCGGCGGCAGGCCGGCCGCGATGCCCGCCAGGGTGCCGCCGGTACCGACCGGGCAGCAGACCACGTCGTGCCCGCCCAGGTCGGGCAGTTCGGCCGGGATCGCCGCCGCGCCGGTCACGGCCAGCGCGTTGGAGCCGCCCTCCGGGAGCACCAGGCAGTGGCCCCAGCGCCCCTGCGGACCGGCCGTGGTGCCGGCGTCGGCGCGGCCGGTGGCCTCCCGGTACTCGGCGCGGGTCAGGAACTCCAGCCGCATCCCGGCCCGTTCGGCCGCCCGCAGCGACCAGTTGCGCGGCCGGTCGGCCAGTTCCTCGCCGCGGACCAGCCCGACGCTCTCCAGGCCGAGCGCCCCGGCGGCCGCCGCGACCGCCCGCAGGTGGGTGGAGTACGCCCCGCCGAAGGTCAGCAGCCGGGTATGGCCCTGGGCGACGGCGGCCGCCAGGTTGGGCGCGAGCTTGCGCCACTTGTTGCCCGGGACGCTCGGGTGCAGCAGGTCGTCCCGTTTGAGCCGCAGCTCCACCCCGGCCCGCGCGAACACCTCGTCGGTGCAGTCCACCAGCGGGGTCGGCAGCAGGGCGGGTTCGAGCATCCGGCCAGCTTAGACCGGTCGGTCTTACGGCCGGCCGGTCGGGGTGAGCAGCCCCAGGTTGTAGGCGGCGGCGACGGCGGAGGCGCGGTCCTTGACGTCGAGCTTGGCGTAGACGTGGATCAGATGGGTCTTCACGGTGGCCTCGCTGATGAACAGCCGGGCGGCGGCCTCCCGGTTGGTGGCCCCGGACGCGACCAGTTCCAGCACCTCCAACTCACGCGGGCTGAGCGGCTCCCGGACGGGCGCGCGGACCTGGCCGAGCAGCTTGGCGGCGACGGTCGGCGCGATCACCGAGGCGCCGCGGGCGGCCTCCCGGACGGCGTGGAACAGCTCCTCCCGGGCGGCGTCCTTGAGCAGGTAGCCGGTGGCGCCGGCCCGGACGGCGGGCAGCACGTCGGCGTCGGTGTCGTAGGTGGTGAGCACCAGGACCCGCCCGGGCAGGCCGCGTTCGGCCATCTCGCGGATCGCGGTGACACCGTCCATCCGCGGCATCCGCAGGTCCATCAGCACCACGTCCGGGCGCAGCGCGGCGACCAGCACCAGCGCCTCGGCGCCGTCCCCGGCCTCGCCGACCACCTCGAACCCGGGGGCGGCGGTGAACATCCCGCGCAGCCCGTCCCGCACCACCGGGTGGTCGTCCACCAACAGCAGTCTGATCGTCGTCGCGTCGCTCACGGTGCTACTCCTCCATGCTGATCGCCGGCAGGGTCGCGGACACGGTCGTGCCGGCGCCCGGTTCGGTCTCCAGGTCGAGCCGCCCGGCCAGGCGCTGCACGCGGCGGCGCATCACGTCCAGGCCGTAGCCGCCGCCAGCGGCCCGGGAGGCGGGCTCGGCGGCCGGGTCGAAGCCGACGCCGTCGTCCCGGACGTCCAGGGTGACCAGGCCGGGCATGTACGAGAGGGTGACGCCGACCCGGGAGGCCCGCGCGTACTTGACGGCGTTGGCCAGCGACTCCTGGGCGATCCGCAGCAGGGTCACCTCGACCTCGGGGTGCAGCGGGCGGGCCTCGCCGGTGACGGTCAGCCCGGCGGCGGCGTCGTTGCGCTCCCGCCACTGCTCGACCAGCTCCGCCAGCGCCTCCGGCAGCGCGGCGCGCTCCAGTTCGATCGGGCGCAGCGCGTGGACGGCCCGGCGGGCCTGGGTCAGGCTCTCCCGGGCGAGGGCCGCCGCGTTCGCCTGGTGCCGCTCGGCGGCCGCGGCGTCCTGGGCGCGGGTCTGGTCGGCCGCCTGGAGCTGGGTGACGATCCCGGCCAGGCCCTGGGCGACGGTGTCGTGGATCTCCCGGGCGAGCCGGCGGCGCTCGTCCGCGGCCCCGGCCTCCCGGGCCTGGACGAGGAGTTGGGCGTGCAGTCCGGCGTTCTCGGCGAGCGTCTCGGTGAGCAGCCGGTTGGCCTCGGCGAGTTCGGCGTTGGCGGCCTTGCGGCGGGCGCTCAGCCGGTCGGCCGCCTCGCTGAGCGCGAACATCAGCCCGACCACCATCAGGTTGAAGGCGACGACGGCCAGCAGTCCGCCGACCTTCGCCAGGCTGTCGGGCAGGACCCCGCCGACCTGGGAGAGCGAGGTGGGGACGGTGCCCACGGCCGCACCCGCCATCCGGGCCCGGCCCCGCAGGTACTGGGCGGCGTGCAGGTAGCCGGTGAAGGCGAAGAAGCCGAAGATCGGGTTGTCCAGCACCAGGACGGTGATCAGCGCCAGCAGGACGGCGAAGTGGGCGCCGGCGTACCGGGCGCGGCCGTCCGGGCCCGGCCTGCGGTCGAGCACCGAGCGCAGGACCAGCCACAGGAACGCGGCGGCCGCCGCCGGGAGGACGACGGCGGCGGAACGCGCGTTCGGGACGGGGATCAGCAGGGCCAGGGCGGTGGCGATCAGCAGGGCGACGTAGCAGAGCGGGCCGATCAACCGGTCCAGCCGGTCCTGCCAGTCGCCGAGCGCGTTCTCGTCGGCCGACGGCCGCATGATCATTCCCACCGGAACAGCCTGGCAGCCGCGGCCCCCGCGAGCACCGCGTACGCCGCGAGTGTGAGCAGGCCCACGGCGTGCGGGAAGTGCCCGGACCAGGCGTCCTGCAAGGTCTGGACGGCGGCGCCGCTGGGGGTGAAGTCCCCGATCCGGTTGAGCAGGGCCGGCGAGAACTCGCGCGGCAGCCAGATCCCGGAGAAGAACATCATCGGGAAGAAGGCCAGCGCACCGACCGCGTTGCCGGCCTTGGCGGACGGGACGACCGCGGCGAGCAGCAGGCCGATCGACAGCAGCGCGGCGGCAGCCAGCAGGAAAGCCAGCAGGAACCCCAGCGGCCGGCGCGGCAGCGACACCCCGAGCAGGGGCCCGGCCGCCACCACCAGCAGCACCGAGACGACGGCGACGCCCAGGTACAGCGGCAGCAGCGCGCCGAACAGCAGCGCCGGGCGGACGGGGCTGGCGGACATCCGGCGCAGCACGCCGCGTTCGCGGTAGGCGGCGAGCAGCGAGGGCAGGCCGTTGAGGCCGAGCAGCAGCAGGGTGAAGACGGCCAGGATCGGCGCGTACAGCTGGATGGTGCTCATGCCGTGCATGTCGGGCGAGGTCTTGCGCAGGGCCGGGACGGAGCCGAGGACGAGGAACAGCACGACGGGGAAGGCGAGGCCGAAGAAGGCGGTCAGCGGGTCGCGGAGGAACAGGCGGGCCTCGGCGACGGCCAGGCGGCGGACGGCGTGGGCGGTGTGGTTCACGGTGGTGGTCCCCTCGGGCGTGGTGATGGGCGCGGTGATGGCGGATCAGGCGTCGTGGCGGGTCAGGGCGAGGTAGGCGTCGTCCAGGCTGTGCTCGCGGATCCGCAGCCCGGTGACGACGATCCCCTCGCGGGCGAGCAGGCCGGTGACCTCGTCGGCGAAGTCCCCGACACCGGAGACCTCGACCCGGCCGTCCCGCTCCTCGACCCCGGTGACCCCCGGCAGGGCCGCCAGCCGGGCGGTGTCCAGCGGCCCGGTGGGGCGGAAGCCGAGCGTGCCGCCGGTGCCGGAGCGGGCGATCAGCTCCGCGGGGGTGCCGGTGGCGACGATCCGTCCGCCGTCGAGGACGGCGGCCCGGTCGCAGAGCGCCTCGACCTCGTCCATGAAGTGCGAGACCAGGACCACCGTCACGCCCTCGTCGCGGATCCGCCGGATCAGCTCCCAGGTGTCGCGGCGGCCCTGCGGGTCGAGCGCGGTGGTCAGCTCGTCCAGGAAGGCCACCTCGGGGTTGCCGATCAGGGCGAGGGCGATGAACAGCCGCTGGCGCTGGCCGCCGGAGAGCTTGTCGAACGGGGTCCGGCGCTGGTCGGCGAGCCCCCACTCGTCCAGCAGCTCGCGCCAGTCCCGGGGGTTCGGGTAGAGCGCGGCGTACAGTTCCAGCGCCTCGCCGACCCGCAGCGCGCCCTGCAACTGGGCCTGCTGGAGCTGGATGCCGATCCTCGGCCGCAGCCGGTGGGCGTCCTTCACCGGGTCCAGGCCGAGGACCCGGACCGTCCCCGCGTCGGCCCGGCGCAGGCCCTCGCAGCACTCCACGGCGGTCGTCTTGCCCGCGCCGTTCGGCCCCAGCAGGCCGAACACCTCGCCGCGCTCCACGCCGAAGGAGACCTCCTCCAGCACCTGGCGCCGCCCGTAGGCCTTGCGCAGCCCCGCCACCTCGATCACGGCCATCGCGCCGCTCCCTCCCGCTCGTCCCCGCTGGTCCGGCCGGTTCCTCCGGCCTGCAACGAGCCTCCCGCGCGGGGCCCCGGCCGCGGATCGACCGGACGGTCAGAGCTGCGGGCGGGCGCGGTGGACGGTGGATCAACCGATCGGTGGATGGGGCGCGGGCCCGGAACACGGGAGGCCCGGCCGCCGTGTCGGCGACCGGGCCTGTCTTGCGGATCACACCGGGTGGGTCAGACCAATGCGACGTCGGAGTTGCGGGTGCTGATGGCCCGGCGCAGGGCGCGCGGGACGGGGCCCGCGGCGGGGGCCAGCTTGTCGATCCGGGTGCGGAACTCGCGGCTCTGGCGCCACGTCAGGACGGCTCCGAGCCGGGCGGCGTCGACCAGCGCGACCAGCGCGGCGTCCGCCGGGTCGACCCGGCTGAGCGGCGCCTTCAGCGCCGAACCCACCGATGCCACGAGCGACTTGCGCAGCCGCTGCTCCGGCAGGACGACCCGGGTGGACGGGAACAGTCCGAGCGTGCGGCGCTGTTCGAGCCGGATCCGCCCGGACGCCGCCAGCCCGTCCCGGACCACCCGCGCGGCGCGGGCCGCCGGGCCCTGGCGGCGGCCGACCCAGCTCTGCCAGCTGCGCCGCCGGCCCTGCCGGATCTGCTCCAGCATCGCGGCGGAGAGCGGGTCGAGGCCGTCGGCCGACGCGCCGTCGACGGCGGCCGGGTGCCGGCCGTCGTCGCGGATCAGCGCGCGCCGTAGGAGTTCGGCGAGCGCGGCGGCCCGCAGCACCAGGTCGAGCCTGGCGGTGGCGGTGAGTCGCTCGCGCTCGGGGTGGTAGGCGAGCAGGTAGAGCTTCTCCGGCAGGGTGATGGGCAGGTCCACGATGGACTCCAAGCAGATGGACGGTGGATGGGCCCGTTCATCCGGCGTCGGAACCGCCGGTCTCCGGGTTCTCCTTGGGCGGTCGGCCGCGCCGGGGAAGACGGGCCGCGTCGCCGGGCATCCGGCCCGCGTCGCTGAGGGCACGGCGAAGGAGGAACTCGATCTGCGCGTTGGCACTGCGCAGCTCGTCCGCGGCCCACCGGGCCAGTGCGTCGTGGACCGCCGGGTCCAGTCGCAGCAGGATCTTCTTCCGCTCCGTCGCCAACGCCGCGCCTTACTGGTAGAGGGAGCCCGTGTTCACGACGGGCTGGGCGCCCCGGTCGCCGCAGAGCACCACCAGGAGGTTGCTCACCATGGCGGCCTTGCGCTCCTCGTCCAGTTCGACGACGTCACGCTCGGCGAGCCGGTCCAGCGCCTCCTCGACCATACCGACGGCGCCCTCGACGATCAGCCGCCGTGCCGCGACCACGGCCCCGGCCTGCTGACGCTGGAGCATCACCTGGGCGACCTCGGGCGCGTAGGCGAGCCGGGTGATCCGGGACTCGACGACCCGCACCCCGGCCGAGACGACCCGGGCCGCGATCTCGGCGGAGAGCATCCGGCTGATCTCCTCCGCGCCGTCGCGCAGCGACAACTGGCCCTCGCGGTGGGCGTCGTACGGGTAGCTGCTGGCGATGTGCCGGACGGCGGTCTCGGTCTGGATGGCGACGAAGTCGCTGTAGTCGTCCACCTCGAACACGGCCTTGGCGGTGTCCTCGACCTGCCAGACCACCACGGCGGCCATCTCGATCGGGTTGCCGTCCGCGTCGTTGACCTTGTTGGTCTCGGTCTCGTGGTTGCGGATCCGGGTGGATATCCGGCGGCGGCTGGTGAACGGGTTCAGCCAGGTCAGGCCCTCGGCACGGATGGTGCCGCGGTAGCGGCCGAGCAGCTGGACCACCCGCGCCTGGCCGGGCGAGACCACGGTCAGCCCGCACAGCAGCAGCAGTGCGCCCAGGACGGCCAGCGGCCCGGCGGTCAGCAGGGTGATCCCCAACGCCTTGGACCCGCCGGCCAGTTGGATGCCGCCGACGATGGTCGCCCCGATCCCCGCGAGCAGGCCGAGCAGCGTCCCTCCGAGCACCGGCAGCCCCGCGGCACCGGTGATGACCCGCTCGGTGATCTTGGGTGCCGGAAGGTCGAGGACGGGGCCGTCTTCGACGTCGACGGCAGAACGCGGTGTGGCCATGAGACCAGCTCCTCCAGCGAGTTTTTCCGATCCAGCTGTCAAAGTGATATCACTTTTTCCATTCACCACGCCAGGGGCTTGGCCGCATCCGCCAGGGAGACGACCCGGAGACGACCCCACCGCCAACTCCGGCCGACGATATGGCAGTTCGATACACGGCGTATTAAATACATGATGTATCGTTCCCGCGTGGCTCCATCGAAGACTGCTTCCACCGATTCCGGCCGGCCGCCTCGCCGACGTGCTCACACCCGCGCCCGGCTGCTCGACGCCGCCGGGCAGGTGCTGGTCGCGCGGGGGTACGCGAAGACCACCATCGAGGACGTGTGCGCGGCGGCCGGGTACACCCGGGGGGCCTTCTACTCCAATTTCGAGAGCAAGCAGGGCCTCGTCCTCGCGCTGTTCGACCGCCACTCCGCGCACCGGCTCGACCAGTTGGAGGGCCTGCTGAACCAACCGGCTCCGGGGGCGGCCCGACGGATCGGGGAACTGCTCCTGGCGGTCGACCCCGACGAACGGGGCTGGATTCTGCTCTTCCTGGAGTTCCGGCTCGACGCGGCCCGCAGCCCGGAGCTCAGCGCACAGCTCCACGAACACGACAAGGCCGTCACCGGGGCCCTCGCCCGCCTACTGGAGCGCAACGGCACGAGCGTCGACGCGCAGAACCTCGCCATGTTCCTGCTCGCCTCCCGCGAGGGCATCCTCGCCCGGACCGCCGCGGGCGGACCCGGCAGCGATGAAGCGTGGCGCGCCGCAGTCGACGTAGTCGCCGAACTGCTACCCACCCTGCTGCCCTCGCTGGAACAGGCACCCTGAGCAGCTCCGCCCACCCCTGCCGCCCGGTCAACTGAGAGGCGTCATGCCCGCAACCGCCCAGCCGGACCCACAGCGCTGGAAAGCGCTGTTATTCATCGGCATCGCCCAGTTGATGGTCGTGCTCGACACGACCATCGTGAACATCGCCCTGCCCTCGGCCCAGCACGACCTCGGCATCTCCGACGGCAACCGGCAATGGGTGATCACCGCCTACTCGCTGGCGTTCGGCAGCCTGCTGCTCTTCGGCGGCCGCATCGCCGACCTCACCGGCCGCAGACGCGCGTTCATCGTCGGCCTGCTCGGCTTCGCGGGCGCATCCGCGTTGGGCGGCCTCGCGGTCAACCCCGGGATGCTGCTCGCCTCCCGCGCCCTGCAGGGCGTGTTCGGCGCACTGCTCGCCCCGGCCGCGCTCTCGCTGCTCGCGGTCACCTTCACCGAACCCAAGGAGCGGGCAAAGGCATTCGGGATCTACGGCGCGATCTCCGGTGCCGGCGGGGCCGTCGGCCTGATCATGGGCGGTGCGCTGACCGAGTACCTGAACTGGCGCTGGGCGCTGTTCGTCAACATCCCGTTCGCCATCGTGGCCGTGTTCGGCGCCATCACCGTGGTGCGCGAGCCGGCGGGCGCCCGCAACGGCGCCCGGCTGGACCTCCCCGGTGTCGTTCTCGCCACCACCGGCCTGCTGTCGCTGGTGTACGGGTTCACCCGCGCCGAGTCCGACGGCTGGACCGCCCCCGTCACCGTCGCGCTCTTCATCACCTCGGTGGTCCTGCTCGGCGCGTTCGTCCTGGTCGAGAGCAAGGCCCCGGCCCCCCTGCTGCCGCTGCGGGTGGTGACCGAACGCAACCGGGGCGGCATCTACCTCTCCCTGGGGCTGGCCGTCATCGGCATGTTCGGGCTCTTCCTGTTCCTGACCTACTATCTGCAGGTCGTGAAGGGCTACACGCCGGTCCGCACCGGATTCGCCTTCCTGCCCATGATCGTCGGCATGGTGACCGGGTCGACACAGATCGGCACCCGGCTGATGACCCGTCTGCCGCCTCGGCTCCTGATGGGTCCGGGCTTCCTGACCTCGGCCCTCGGCATCGCGCTGCTCACCCAGATCAAGGTCGACAGTTCGTACGTCGGTCTGATTCTGCCCGCGCAGGTGCTCCTCGGCCTCGGAATGGGCACGGCGTTCATGCCCGCCATGAGCCTGGCCACCCGCAGCGTGCAGCCGCAGGACGCCGGCGTGGCCTCCGCCATGGTCAGCACCTCCCAGCAGGTCGGCGGCTCCATCGGTACCGCCCTGCTGAACACCATCGCGGCCGGTGCCACCACCAACTGGCTCGCCGAGAAGGCCCGTTCCGGCGCCGACCCGGCCAAGCTGGCCAACGCGGCGGCCGTACACGGCTACGCCACCGCGATCTGGTGGGCTGTCGGCATCCTCGCCGTGGCCGCGACCGTCGCCTTCCTCCTCATCAACGCCAGGCAGCAGAACGGCGGTGCGGGATCCGACGGCACCGGGGCCGGGAAGGCCGACGCCGTCCCGGCGGCGACCTCCCACTAGGACGTGTCCGGTCGCCGGAATGCGTGCGGAGCCGCCGGACCCCGTCCGGCGGCTCCGCACGCGTACCACCTCGCACACGCCTACCGGTTCGTGAGGACCGCCTTCATCACCGAACCGTCCGCCACGGCCGCGAGCGCGGCCCCGTGGTCGTGCAGCGGGTAGGACGACACCAGGCTGCCCAGGTCGAAGCGGGCCGTGAGGGCGGGCAGCAGGCGTACGTACTCGACGAGGTGCGCGCCGGTGAACGCCCAGGATCCGACGACATCGAGCTGCCGGTACACGATCTGGTGCGGGTTGAGCAGGGTGTCACCTGCGTCCGTGTACTGGCCGATGACCAGGTAGGAGCCGCCCCGGCGGGCGAGGGTGAGGCCCTGCGCGACCGCCGCGGGCACGCCCGCACACTCGATCACGAGGTCGGCCCCGGTTCCTCCGGTTTCCGCGCGGACCCGGTCCAGGACGGCCTCGGCGTCGCCGGGCGCGGTGATGTCGAGGTGCACGTCGCCGATGCCTGCGGCGGCCGCGAGGGCCAGTCGGCTGTCCGGACCGCCCACCAGGATGACCTTGGCAGCCCCGGCAAGCCGGGCGAACGCGGCGGCCGCGAGGCCCACCGGGCCGCTGCCCTGGACCACGACCGTCTCGCCGAGGCGCACCGGCCTGCGCTCGTGGAGGGCGTGCACGACGGTCGGCCCCGCGCAGGCCAGGGACATGGCGGCGAGCGGGTCGATGCCGTCGTCCAGCTTCACGACGGTGGTGCCGGCCTGCAGCACGATGAACTCGGCCCAGGCGCCCGAGAGCTCGGGGCCGTCGGTGGTGGAGCGGTTGACCCCGTAGGTGCGGCGGTTCTCGCACAGGGTCGGCTCACGGTGCAGCCGACACGGGACGCAGGAGCCGCAGGCGATCGAGGAGGCCCACATCACGGTGTCGCCGGTTTGCAGTGCGGTTCCCGTGGCATCGTGTTCGGGGGCGCCTGGACCGAGCTCGTGGACGGTGCCGAGGCCTTCGTGGCCGAGGACCAACGGGGTGGGGATCGGCAGATGGCCCTGCTGGAGGTGGAGGTCGGTGCCGCAGATACCGCCGTGGCGGCAGGCCACGAGCATCCCCCCGGCCGGGGCCGACGGGACCTCGTACTCCCGCAGCGCGAGCGGCCGGCCGAACTCCTCCAGGACGACGGCTTTCCCGCGCATCACGCCGACACCCTTTCGAGGACGTCGAGGAAAGGGGCGTCGAGGATGCGCAGGGGCCCGGTGTCCCGGCACACGACGTAGTCGGGGCGCGGCTCACCGGTCCAACTCGGCAGGTTGGCGGTGTCGTTGTAGGTGGCGATGAGCAGTCGGCGTGGGAAGGGTGACATGTTGGGTGCGGAGCCGTGCACGATCTCGGGCGAGAAGAAGACGATGGAGCCGGCCGGGCCCTTGGGGCTGACCATGCCACGCTCGGCGACCAGGGTGGAGAGCTGGTCAGGAGTCAGCGCGATGTCCTCCGGGTCCAGGTGCTGGGCGGACTTGGCCTCGGCCGTCCGGCTGCCGCGCATCGGGCCGTGGCGGTGCGACCCGGACACGAAGATCATGGGGCCGTTGAACTCGTCGACGGCGTCGAGGAAGACACCGACGTTGACCTGAAGCGGGGCGGGCAACCGGTCGGCGAGGCGCCAGGCGACGTAGTCCTGGTGCCAGGACCACTTCTCGCCGCCGAACGCCGGCTTGGCGTTGATCTTGAGCTGGTACACGTACACGTCGTCCGTGAGCAGTTGCCGCACCGGCGCGAGCATCCGGGGGTCCCGGATCAGCCCGGCGTACTCGGGCTGCCGGTGGTGCGACGCGTACACCGCGCGCACCTCGTCCCGGGACTCCTCCCTGATCACCTGCGGACCGTGGACACGGCAGTCGCGCTGGAACGCGGCCCGAAGCCGTTCCACCTCCCGGTCGTCCAGCACGGACTCGACGAGGAGGAATCCGTCCTCGTGGTACCGGGTGATCTGTTCTTCGCTGAGATGCATGGATGTTCCTCCGTATGACGTGAGTGGCGGGTGCGGGGCGTGCCAGGCCGAGTGCTCAGGTCAGAACGGCCGGTCGCCGGCGATCGCGGTCCGGTCCACAACCCGGCGGTTCGGGTGGTAGTCCGAGGTGGCGTAGTGCTGCACGGCCCGGTTGTCCCAGAAGGCGATGGACTTCGCCTCCCAGCGGAAGCGCACCTGGTATTCGGGGTACTCCAGCTGGCGGAAGAGGTAGGCCAGCAGCTCCTCGCTCTCGTCGGCCGGCAGGCCCGCGATGTGGGTGGTGAAGATCGACGTCAGGAACAGTGTCTTGCGCCCGGTCTTCGGGTGGGTGCGCACCAGCGGGTGTTCCACCGGCGGGTAGACCCCCTGGAAGTGCGCCCGCTGCTCGTCGGTCATCAACTCGCGGTAGTTGGCCGACGGGGTGAAGTCGTTGACCGTCTTCAGCCCGTCGATGCGCGCCTTCACCTCGTCCGGGAGGTTGTCGTACGCGGCGGCCGCATCCGTGAACAGGGTGTCGCCGCCGCCGCCTTCAGGCAGTTCCACCATGCGCAGGACGGCGCCGAGCGGGGGGCGCTCGATCCACGGGAAGTCGTAGTGCCAGACGTTCTCGAAGCCGGGGTTCTGCTTGCCCTTCTCCAGTCGCACGACGTCCTCGCCGGTACCCGCCGGCAGGAACGGGTGCCCCTCGATCGCGCCCCATCGGGACGCGAAGGCTCGCTGCTGCTCAGCGGTGAGGTCCTGATCGCGGAAGAACAGCACCTTCCATTCGAGCAGGGCCCGGTCCAGCTCGCCGAACGCCTCGTCGCTCACCGGGGTGCGCAGGTCGATGCCGTGGATCTCGGCGCCGATCAGCGGTCCCGACTGACGTACCTCGAAGTGCTCGTACGGGCCGCCCTGCCTGCCCTCCACGAGCCTGCGCAGGAGCCGGGGGCCGTGATAGTCCGTCCGGCCCTTGATGCCGCGGCGGGCCAGCGACCGTACGTCTGCCAGCGCAGCGTCGACGCCAGGGTGCTCGGGGTGGGTCGGGGTGGTTGTCATGCGGTGGACCTCCTGGTCCTCGGGGCGCGGGTGCGCCGGGGTTGGTGGGGCCGTCGCCTCGGGGCGGGGCCGTTACGCGTCCGCGGGCCGCAGCCGCGCGGCGAGGACCGGCCCGATCTCCGCCAGGGCCGACGGCCTCATCATGCGGTGGTGGGTGGCTGGCACGTCGTGGGATTCGACCGAGCCGCCGATGTGGCCCGCCCAGGCCGCCGCGGTGCTGCGGCCCGGTTCGTACGGGTCGCCGGGGTCGGACTCCGCAGCTCGGAAGAACAGCAATCCGCCGTCGAATCTGCCGGGCCTGAACCCGGCCATCAGGTCGAGGTCGTTGCGGTAGACGTCGCGGAGCGCGGCCCGGGCCCGGTCGTCCCCGAGGAGGGAATCGTCGTCGCCGACCGACTGGAGCAGGGTGCGGTCGAACTCGTCCTCGCTGAAACTGGGCATGTCGGCCCGGAGCCGGTCGTCCACGGGATAGGAGTCCACCATCACGAGCAGGTCGACCACCTCGCCCTCGCGCTCCAGGAGGGTGGCCATGGCGTGGGCCACCAGCCCGCCGAAGGACCAGCCGAGTATCCGGTAGGGGCCCTCGGGGCGCACCGCACGGATCTGTGCCACGTAGTCGGCGGCCATGTCCTCGACGGTGGTCGGGAAGCCCGGCGTTTCCCCGGACCGGCGCCGTGCCTGGAGTGCGTACACCGGCTGGTCGGGGCCGAGGTGCGGCAGGAGCCCCGCGTACGGCCAGCCCATTCCGGCAGCCGGGTGGACGCAGAACAGCGGAGGCCGGGAGCCCTCCGCGCGCAACGGCAACAGGGACTGCGGCGCGGCGCCGGACGACGGGTCCGCGATCCGCCGTGCGAGCCCGGCCGGGCTCGGGGACTCGAACAGGGCGTGCACTTCCAGCGGCGTGCCGAGCGCGGCCCTGATCCGCGCGACGAGGCGGGCGGCGAGGAGGGAGTGCCCGCCGAGGTCGAAGAAGTTCTCGTCGACACCGACCGCGGGCAACTCCAGTACCTGGGCGAAGAGGCCGCACAGGACCCGCTCCTGCTCGGTGGCCGGTTCGCGGGCCGGTGCGCCGCCGGTGAGCCGGGGCTCGGGCAGCGCCCGGCGGTCCAGCTTTCCGTTCGGCGTGAGCGGAAGCTCCGCCAGCTCGACGACGGCCGAGGGCACCAGGTGGGCCGGCAACCTCGCCCGGACGAACTCGCGCACCGCGGCCGTGTCGCACCCCTGCGTCTGCGGTACGACGTATCCGACGAGCCGCCGGTCCCCGGGCCTGACCTCGTGGGCCACCACCTCGGCGTGGACGATACCGGGGCAGGCGGCGAGGGCCGACCTGATCTCTCCGGGCTCGATCCGGAATCCACGGATCTTGATCTGGTCGTCGGACCGACCGTGGTACTCCAGCTGCCCGTCGGGCAGCCAGCGGGCCACGTCCCCGGTCCGGTACATCCGGCTTCCCGGCGGCCCGTACGGGTCGGCGACGAACCGTACGGCGGTGAGTCCGGGGCGGTTCAGGTAGCCCCGGGCCACCCCGGCCCCGGCGAGGTACAGCTCTCCGCGCACCCCCTCCGGAGTCAGGCGCAGGCCGGCGTCCAGGACGTACGCCCTGATGTTGGGGATCGGCCGACCGATCGGGGCGGCGGGCGGCCACGCGTCGACGTCCGCCGCCAGGGTGTGGGCCGTCACCAGGTGGGTCTCGCTCGGGCCGTAGTGATTGTGCAGCCGACGCCCGGCGCGGCTCCGCACGAACTCGCGTACCTGGCGGCTCGGGGTGAGCGCCTCACCGCCCTGCGCCAGGACCCGCAGCGACGGGATGGTCCACCCCTGGTCGAGGGCCGCCTCGCACAGCGCCTCCAAGACGAGGTTGGGGGCGAAGAGCTCGTTCACGCGCTCCGCGTCAAGCCAGGCGGCGAGCAGCTTGGGGTCGCGCCGGACCTCGTCGGCCGGCACCACCAGGGTCTTGCCGAACAGCACCGCGGACAGGATCTCCTGCACGGACACGTCGAAACTGAGCGCGGTGAACTGGGCGATCCTGGCCCCGGCGGCCGAGGGGAAGGCCTCGTCGTGCCACGACAGGAGGTTGACCATCGCCCGCCCGGGCATCACCACACCTTTGGGCTGGCCGGTGGTGCCAGAGGTGTAGATGACGTACACGGGATGCGCCGGGTCGAGCCGGCCCAGCCGCTGCTCGTCGTCGATCTCCGTGCCGGCCAACTGATCCAGCTCGCCCAGGGTGCCGGAGTCGTCGAGGATCAGCCGGGGGGCGTCCGTGTGCGGCAGCCGCCGGGCCGTGTCCACAGTGGTCAGCACGACGGCGGGCACGGTGTCGCTCAGCATGAACGACAGCCTCTCGGCAGGATATTCGGGATCAACGGGGAGATAGCAGCCGCCCGCTTTGAGGACGGCGAGGACGGCAACGGCGAGAAGGGCCGAACGGGGCAACGCGACGGCGACGATCCGCTCGGGCCCGACACCCCGCGAGATGAGGAGCCGGGCGAGCCGGTTCGAGGCGGTATCCAGCTCCCGGTAGGTCAGCGTGGTCTCCGCCGAGACCACGGCCGGCAGGTACGGGGTGTCCTCGGCCTGCCGGGCGAACAGCTCCGTGAGGCCGGCTTCCGGGTACTCGTGCTCGGGGCCGCCGAGCTCGGTGAGCAACCGGATCCGCTCACCCTCGGTGAGCAGATCGACGGAGCCGACCCGCATGTCCCGGTCCGTGCTGAAGGCACGTAGGAAACGCAGGAAGCGCGCGTGCTGTGCGGCCAGCTCGTCGGCTTCGTAGCGGGCCGAGTTGGCGACCAGATCGATGCGCAGCCCCAGGCCGTCCGAGCGGTCGAAGGCCGTGAACGACAGGTCCTCGACGATCCCCTGGGTCAGGTGGTGGGCAATGGCGGGCCGACCGGCGAAGTGCAGGTCGTAGTCGAAGGCCATGATGTTGACCATGGGACCGGTCCGGTAGCGCCCCGTGTCCGGCAGGCCGAGGTCGCGCCCCAGGCGCTCACCCCGGTGACGCTGATGTCGGATCATCTCCCGGAATCCACCGGCGACTTCACGGATGAGCTCGTGCAGCGTGAGGTCCGGGCGGACCGTGACGCGCAGGGGCAGGGCGTTGGAGTACATCCCCGGAGTGGTGCGCGCCGCGGCATCGGTGCGGGCGGCCATCGGCAGGCTCAGGATGACGTCCTGTGCGCCGGCGAGCCGGTGGACCTGGGCGGCCGCGGCGGCGATCACCAGCACGGACCAGTGGGTGCGGGCCGAGCGGGCGGCGGCCTTGAGCTGCTCGGTCTCGGCTACGGAGAGGCTGCCGGTGTGACTGGTCTGCCCCTGCGCGGCGGGCCCGCCCGGCGGTTGGGAGGCGAGGGTGGCGACTTCCGGTCCGTCCGCGAACCGGGTCGTCCAGTACGCCCGGTCCACCGCGCCCCGGTCGGAGGCCTGGTAGTCCGCGTCGTCCGCCAGCATCTCCCGGATGGCCCCGAACCGGCTGGCCGGCAGGGGGAGTCCCGCGGTCATGGCGGCGTAGAGCTCGGACACCCGTTGGGCGATCAGGGCTCCCGTGTGCCCGTCCGCGACCGCGTGGTGGGCGCTGAGGTACCAGAAGCTGCGATCCGGCCCCAGGCTGAGCAGCGCGTAGGAGAAGAGCGGCCCTCGGGAAAGGTCCATCCGGCGGGACAGGTCGGCCCGCATCCAGGCCAGCGCGGCGGCCTCGGGGTCCGGTTCGCCACAGACGTCGAGGACCGGAAACTCCCAGTCGGAGAAGGGGGTCACGCTCTGCCGGGGCTCACCGTCCTCCTCGACGAACAGGGCGTGCATCGGGACGGCCTCCGCGACGGCCTGCCGCATCGCCGTTTCGAAGACCCGCCGGTCGATGGCCCCGTGGAGTTCCAGGTACTCACCGACGCGTTGTTGTGGAGCGGTCGGATCGACCTGTTCGGCCAGCCACATCTCACGCTGGGCCGTTGACACGGGAAGGCGCATATCGCCGGATCCGGACCCTGACACTTCTCTCACACTCCTCATGGTGCGCACCGGCCGGCGGATTCCCGCCGAACACAAGGACGGAATGTGGAGGACACACGGAAAAGCCGGGAAGCAACGGGAAGCAAATCGCATCATCGCGATCCCGACCGGACAAACCTGCTCCGCCTGACTCCACTGCGAGAAGAATGCTAGACGCGGGCGCTAAACCTCCACATGCACGCCACTTGCATTTCACTCCACTAAAGCGCCCCTTAATCCCGCCGGATCTCATTCTTCAGGATGACTGAAATCCTCTGATCCGGCTTTAGATTCGCGCTCTATGAACAATCCAGCGCCTCCCCGCCCGGGTCCGGCCACGAGTCGTCGCCCGGCAGCGCACACCCTTCGCAACCTGGCCACCCCAGCGTCCCGGCCGCGTGTCCCCGCCCTCGCCGCGTACGCCTGCCTGTTGATCGGGCTGATCGACCTCGCGGCCGCCGTCTTCCCCGGCTTCCGCCACAGTCGGGTGCGCCTGCTGGCCGGTCAACTGCCCGGTGGCACCACCACGGTGACCGCGGTCGGCTCGCTGATGGTCGGCGTGCTGCTCGTACTGCTGGCGCACGCGCTGCGCCGCCGCAAGCGGCGGGCCTGGCGGGCGGTGGTCGTGCTGCTCCCGGTGGGTGGGCTGCTGCACCTCCTGCGGTGGCACACCACCGCCACCGGTGTGGTGTCGTTCGCGCTGCTCCTGGTGATGCTGCTGTACCGGCGGGAGTTCTACGCGCTGTCCGACCCGCGCACCCGTTGGCGAGCACTGCTGAGCTTCATCACGGTGGGCGGCGTCTCCCTCGCACTGGGGCTGCTGATCACCAATGTGCACCCGGATTACGAGGCCGGCTCGCCCTCACTGGAGGAGCGGCTGCAGCACACCGCGTACGGGCTCGTCGGAGTCGAGGGGCCGGTGCGTTACACCTCGGACCGGGTCGCGGACCTGGTCGGCTACTCACTCGGCGCGCTCGGTCTGATCACCCTGCTGACCACTTCCTACCTGTTCCTGCGGCCCGAGAAACCGCTGGCGGAGCTCTCCGCGGACGACGAGGCCCGGGTACGTGAGCTGCTCGAACGGCACGGGGCGCGCGACTCGCTGGGGTACTTCGCGCTGCGACGTGACAAGAGCGTCCTGCTCTCGCCGACCGGCAAGGCCGCCATCGCCTACCGCGTCGAGTCCGGTGTGATGCTCGCCTCCGGCGACCCCATCGGCGACGTCGAGGCCTGGCCCGGAGCGATCAAAGCGTTCATGGACGAGGCCAGGCGGCACGCCTGGGTGCCCGCCGTGATCGGGTGCGGCGAAACCGGCGGCGAGGTGTGGACGCGCGAAGCGGGACTGGACGCTCTGGAGTTGGGTGATGAAGCGGTTGTGCACACGGCCGACTTCTCACTGAGCGGGCGGGTCATGCGCAATGTGCGCCAGATGGTCAAACGCGTCGAGCGCAACGGCTACTCCTGCAAGGTCCGCCGGGTCTGCGATCTCGACGACGCGGAGCGGGCGCGGATCGCGGCCGCAGCGGCCCGCTGGCGCGGCACCGACATCGAGCGAGGTTTCTCCACCGCCCTCGGCCGCTTCGGCGACGCGGAGGACACCGGCTGCGTGGTGGTCACCGCACACCAGTCCCCGGACGCCGAATCGGGCGAGGCGGGCGGGAAGCCGGATGCCGACGACCTCGCAGCCGTACTGCACTTCGTGCCCTGGGGCCCCGACGGAATCTCGCTGGAATTGATGCGCCGGGACCGCGCCGCCGACCCCGGCCTCAACGAGCTGCTGATCGTCGCCGTTCTGCAGGCGGCGCCTGCACTCGGGATACGCCGGGTCTCGCTCAACTTCGCGATGTTCCGCTCAGCCCTGGCCCGGGGAGAACGGCTCGGCGCGGGACCGGTGTTGCGGGCCTGGCGAGGGCTGCTCGTACTGCTCTCGCGCTGGTTCCAGATCGAGTCGCTGTACAAGTTCAACGCGAAGTTCCAGCCGGAGTGGGTGCCGCGCTTCCTGGTCTTCCCGCACACCCGCGATCTGCCGCGGATCGGTCTCGCGGCGATGCAGGCGGAGGCCTTCATCACCCTCGGCCGGCCCCGGTGGGGCCGCAAGCCGCTGCGGCAGGGGATCGCGGGGGCGGAAGCCGGCACGACTCGTCCGGCCCCCCGAGCGGAGCGCGTCGCGGGGCCGGACGAGTCATAGGGATGCGGCTAGCCCGTTCAGCAGGCGAGATGGGCGAGTGTGTGCTCTTCGAGGCCGGCGTCCCGCGCCAAGACCGACTGCTGCAACTGCCTCAGCCTGGGCCCCGGTTCGATGCCGATCTCGTCGATGAGGACGCGCCGGATGCGGTTGTAGATCATGAGGGCTTCGGCCGGTCGGCCACTGCGGTACAGCGCAAGCATGAGAAGACCGTGGAAGGTCTCCCGCATCGGCTGTTCGTCGATCAACCCGTAGAGCTCGCCGACCAGCGGCTTGTGCCGTCCCAGGAGCAGTTCCGTCTCGGCCCGCTCCTCCAGCGCGGCCGACCGCTTCTCGTCCAGCTGGTGACCCAGGCTCTGCAATGCCGGAACCGTGGACAGGTCCGCCAGCGCCGGGCCGGTCCACAGCCCGAGCGCCTGGGAGAGCAGCAGCGAGGCCTCCTCCAGCCGGCCCGCCGCCCGCAGCTCCCCGGCACGCAGGCACAGCGATTCGAAGCTGTGCAGGTCCAGGGTGAGCGGGGCGAGTTCCATCATGTAGCCGGGCGGCCTGGTCAGCAGCCCGGACACGTCGAAGCCCGCACCCACCAGATGCTTGCGGAGCCGGGAGACGTACACCTGCAGGGCGGTGGACGCGGTGCGCGGCGGCGTCCCCGACCATAGGGCGTCGATGAGCTGCGGCGCGGACAGTGGGCGGCCGTCGTTCAGGCACAACAGCGCCAGCAAGGCCCGGAGCTTCAACGCCCGCGGGGTGCGCGGCGTCCCACCGTCCGTCTCCACTGCAAGTGCTCCGAGAACGCGAAAGTACACGGTTCTTCTCATCCCCCCGGTCAGAAGACCCGGAATCCTCAGAACCGATGGTCCGGTGAGTCCGGGCATGGTGTGTGAAGAAAGCACAAGTCGCGCCGACAGCCCCTGGCACGGGTTGGCGACTGCACACCTTCACGCATGCGTCCCTCGCCGGCGCGCCCGAATTGCGATGGCGACCCGACGACACCGGGCCACCTGGATTCCCCCCAAGCCGGCCCGGCCTGGTATGCGCCGGGTCACGAATTCAGGACCCTATCACGCGCCGGATGGGCAACCCCCGCCGCTGCGGGAGGAACTCCGGACCGCCGGTTCGGATGCAAAGATTCCGCCTGAATCTATGACCGACGGGCGATTTTCGGGCAATAGTCGAACCACCCTCGCCCGGCTAAGACCCACTGGTCGGAAGCCCTCTCGGATCGAAGAATCAGACATACTGCCAGATTTCAGGATGGCGCTCATAAATAAAGGAATTCCATGGATTCGAGGTTCACCTGAGAGTCCACGCCCGGGCCTGGAGCCGGCCGGCTCCCCCGACGGAAACTCAAGACGGTCCTGATCGCGCCCATCCATCACAGCCCCCTCCACAGGCGGGCAACGGCGCGGCTTGGCTGCGCTCGGTGGACGGGCGGCACCACTCGGCCGGGACGCTGCCGACAGCCCGGGGCGAACCCCTAGCCGTGTCCACTGGCGGGTGAATCCCGGCGCGCCGAGCCCTGAGCGGCTGGCCGATGCTCTACAGTTCCGACCGGAACTGGAGCCGTTCTGCCAGATCAAGCCACTGTTTTGTCTGATGATCGATCCAACGATCGATCAGTGGCTGAGGTGGGGCGGGTGGGACTCGAACCCACGACCAAGGGATTATGAGTCCCCTGCTCTAACCGGCTGAGCTACCGCCCCGGTTCGCCGCGTGCGCCGGTCGTCGACCACGGCAGCAGCAGACGGCCCCGAAAGGACGTCCCGGGCAGCATAGCCGGTCGATCACCCGTGGTGCGCGCCGGGGGCGCGCACGGGTGCGCACAGGCGTGCGCCTGTCCTGGTTGCGCAGTTCGGGTGGCGCCCGGACGGCCCCACGGGCAGCCTGGACGGATGACGACACGTGGGACGGGAGCCGCCGCCGGGGCGCTCACGGTGCTGCTGGCCGCGGCGGGCTGCACCACCTCGGCCGGGCCCGGCGGGGGCGCGCCGACGGTCAGCTCGGCTCCGGCCACCCCCTCCAGCCACCCCTCCGCCCGTCCCTCCGGATCCGCCTCGGCCTCCGGCGGCGGCCACGGCTGGAGCCGGCAGCGGCTCAGGGGCGCCGTCGCCAGGCACACCGGGGTCACCCGCACCGCCAGGCCCACCGTGCTCAACGGCCTGGTCGGCGCCGTCTTCACCCGCAACGCGGACGGCGACCACTTCTGCACCGCCAGCGTCGTCGACAGCGCCGGGCTCAACCTCATCGTCACCGCCGCGCACTGCGTCTGGGACCCCCAACTCGGCCAGCGCAGCGACCTCGTCTTCGTCCCCGGCTACCGCAACGGCGACACCCCCAGCGGCGTCTGGCCGCTGATCGCCGTCACCGTCGACGACGGCTGGAAGGACCACGCCGACCCGGACGTGGACGTCGCCTTCGCGGTCGTCCAGGCCCAGAACGGGCAGCAGGTGCAGCAGGTGCTCGGCGCCAACAAGCTGGGCGTCGGCCTCGGCTACCAGCTGCCCGTGCGGATCACCGGCTACCCCGGCACCAGCGACGTCCCGATCACCTGCGCCAACAACACCACCGAGCAGAGCTCCACCCAGCTGCGGATCGACTGCCCCGACTACACCGGCGGCACCAGCGGCAGCCCCTGGGTGACCGACTTCGACCCGAGCACCAGGACCGGCACCGTGGTCGGCGTGATCGGCGGCTACCAGCAGGGCGGCGACAGCCCGGACACCTCGTACAGCAGCTACTTCGGCGACCGCGTCCAGGCGCTCTACGACCGGGCCACCGGCTGACCGGAGGGGCGGCAGTGGCGCCGCCGGGCACGGCCTGATAGATCTTCCTCTCGAACGGCGGAACGCACGAACCCGGTGCCCGCCCCGAGGAACGAGACGGAGCCCCGATGGCCCCCCGCCCGGCACGGCCCCCGCGCGCCGCACGGACGGTCGCGCTGGCGGCCCTGCTGCTCGCCGCCGGAACCGCGTGCGACGGCGGCGAGCAGGACCAGGCGCCCGCCGCCGAGGTCGCGCAGCAGAGCAGCACCCGCGACCGGATCGGCACCCTCTCGGTCCGGACGGCGCAGGGCCCCCGGGCCTGCACGGCGAGCGTCGTCCGCAGCCCCAGGCACAACCTGCTGGTCACCGCGGCGCACTGCGTGCAGAACCGCCGGATCGGCCTGCTGGACGGCCTGGTGTTCACCCCCGGCTACCGCAACGGCTTCATCCCGTACGGCAGTTGGCCGGTGAAGTCGATCACCGTCGACCCGCGCTGGGCGGACGACGACGACCCCGAGTACGACGTGGCCTTCGTCACCGTGGGCACGGTCGGCGGCAAGCAGGTCGAGGACTCCGTCGGCGGCAACCCGATCGCCACCGGCCAGGGCTTCGGGCTGGCCGTCTCGGTGACCGGCTACCCGAACGAGCGCGACGAGCCGATCACCTGCGCGGCCAGGACCCGCTCGCAGAGCCCGACCCAGGAGCGCTTCGACTGCGACGGCTACACCGACGGCACCAGCGGCAGCCCGTGGGTGACGGACAGCGGCACGGTCGTCGGCGTGATCGGCGGCTACCAGGAGGGCGGCGAGACGGCCGGCACCTCCTACAGCGTCACCTTCGACCAGCGGGTCTCCGCGCTCTACCGGGAAGCGACCGCCTGAGCCCGGGAGGCGCCCGTCCGAGCCGCCCGACCCGTCGCGAGGTGACGAAGGCAACACGAAGGCCCCCCGGTCATCCGAGGGGCCTTCGCTCTGAGCAGTCACCGGGCGGACCCGATGAAGCTCCCGCATTTGGACTCGAACCAAAAACCTGCCGGTTAACAGCCGGCTGCTCTGCCAATTGAGCTATGCGGGATCGCGGTACCGAACTTCCGTACCACGGACGGGAGGAGGCCTCTTGCAAGACCTCTCCCGAGCTCCCCCAATTGGACTCGAACCAATAACCTGCCGATTAACAGTCGGCTGCTCTGCCAATTGAGCTATGGGGGATCGGCTTCCGCCTCGGCCCCCGGTTCCCCGGGCTCCTCGGCGCTCGCTGCGGGACATACATTAGCGCACTCGGGGGGTGGTCCGCCAATCGCTTTCGCCGGACCGCTCCCCGGACCGCCCCCGGGCTCCCGCCCGGCGTGCCCGGCGCGCGCCCGGCACGGCCCCCGGGGATGCTGGGGGGCACGGACGGTTCGCCGTCCCGACGGACGGGTAGGGCAATGCGGCAGAAGGCCGCCAGGAGAGGGTGGATCCGATCATGTGGAAGCTGTCGTTGGCCGCGGGGTTCGCGGCCGGCTACGTCCTGGGCTCCCGGGCCGGGCGCCGGCGCTACGACCAGATCACGAAGGTCACCCGGAAGATCGCCCAGAACCCCACGGTGCAGGGCGCGGCCGACCGAGCCCGGCAGCAGGCCGGCGCGGTCGCCGGGAAGGCCGCCGGCGCCGTCGCGGACAAGGTCGGCGACCGGCTGCCGAACGCCGTCACCGACCGGGTGCCGTACTTCAACCGTTCCCGGGCCGAGGACGACGGCTGGGGTACCTTCCGCCCGTGACGGGACGGTGACGCCAGGGTGTACCAGGGCCCTGCGTCCGGTCCCGAACGGGCAACACCTCACCCGGCCCGGACGCGTCCCGGGCCGGGCTGAGGCATGATCTCGACATGGCCATCGTCGCGGGGATAGACAGCTCGACCAACCGCACCCGGATCGTCGCGTGCGACGCCGACACCGGCGCCGTCCTGCGCTCCGGCAAGGCACCGCACCCCGTCCCCGAGGACCCGGACACCCGCCCCGGCGAGGCCGACCCGCAGCTCTGGCTGCACTCGCTCGGCGACGCCGCCGCCGGCGGCCTGCTGGAGGGCGTCCGGGCCATCGGCGTCAGCGCACAGCAGCACGGCATGATCGGCCTGGACGCGGGCGGCGTGCTGGTCCGGCCGGCGATCCTCTGGAACGACCCGCGCTCCAGCGGCGCCGCCGCCAAGCTGCTGGACGCGCTCGGCGGCCCGGCCGCCTGGACCGCCGCGATCGGCGCCGTCCCCAGCCCGACCTACACCATCGCCAAGCTGCGCTGGCTGGCCGAGTTCGAGCCGGCCAACGCCCGCCGGGTGGCCGAGGTCCTGCTGCCGCACGACTGGCTGGTCTGGCAGCTCCTCGGCCACCCCAGGCGCCGCACCACCGACCGGGGCGACGCCTCCGGCACCGGCTACTGGTCCCCGATCACCGGCGAGTACCGGCAGGACCTGGTCGAGCTGGCACTCGGCCACGAGCTGCGGCTGCCCGAGGTGCTCGGCCCCGCCGAACCCGCCGGGCACACCCCCGAAGGCCTGCTGATCTCGGCCGGCACCGGCGACAACATGGCCGCCGCGCTCGGCCTCGGGCTGCGCCCCGGCGACGCGGTGGTCTCGCTCGGCAGCGCCGGAACGATCTTCGCCGTGCACGACCAGGCCGTGGTGGACGCCACCGGGCTGATCTCCTCCTTCGCCGACGCCGCCGGCCGCCACCTCCCGATGGTCGCCACCCTCAACGCCGCCCAGGTGCTCCGCGCCACCGCCGCCATGCTCGGCCGGGACCTGGACGGCCTGAGCGACCTCGCCCTGCACTCCTCCCCCGGCGCGTACGGGCTGGTGCTCCTCCCCTACCTGGACGGCGAGCGGACGCCGGCCCTCCCGCACGCGGCCGGCACCCTGACCGGCCTGCGGGCCGAGTCGATGACGCCGCAGCACCTGGCCCGGGCCGCCGTCGAGGGCATGCTGTGCAACATCGCGGACGCCCTCGACGTGCTGCGCGCCCAGGGCGTCGCGGTGCGGCGGGTGTTCCTGCTCGGCGCGGCCGGGCGGCTGCCCGCCGTCCGGCACATCGCCCCGCCGCTGTTCGGCGTCCCGGTCGTGGTGCCGCCGCCGGGCGCCCACGCCGCCCGCGGGGCCGCCCGGCAGGCCGCCTGGGCGCTGGCCGGCACCCCGGAGCCGCCGGAGTGGGAGCTGCCGGACGCCGAGACCGTCGAGCCGGACGGGGAGCAGGACCTGGCGATCGGTTCGGCAGTGCGCCAGCAGTACCGCGCCGCCCGCGAACAGATCCACCCGGAGACGGCGGCCTGAACCCGGCTGCGGCGGCCTGGAGGCGGCCCGCGGCGGCCTCACCGGCCGGGGACGGCAGCGCCCGACCCCGACCCCGACCCCGGCCGGTGAAGATGCGTCACCCGGCGGCCGGTGGCAGCGTGGGACGGGACACGGCCACCGACATGAAGGGCGGCAGGACTCCATGGCGCTGCACAAGGGGGCCCGCAACGACCGCCGGCTGAGCATCGGGCCGCTCGTGGGCGCCGCCGACCCGCTGGGCTCGATGAAGCTGGCACCGCCGCTGCACCGGCTCGGCGAGGGGCCCGTCACGGCCGACACCGCGTACCAGCTGATCCACGACGAGCTGATGCTGGACGGCAACGCCCGGCTCAACCTGGCGACCTTCGTCACCACCTCGATGGAGGCGCAGGCCGCCCGGCTGATGACCGAGTGCCTGGACAAGAACATGATCGACAAGGACGAGTACCCGCAGACCGCCGAACTGGAGCGGCGCTGCGTGGCGATCCTCGCCGACCTCTGGCACGCCCCCGACCCGGACGCCACGGTCGGCTGCTCCACCACCGGCTCCAGCGAGGCCTGCATGCTGGCCGGCATGGCGCTCAAGCGCCGCTGGATGCACCGCAACGCCGAGCGCTACGCGGCCGGGGCCCGGCCCAACCTGGTGATGGGCGTCAACGTGCAGGTGTGCTGGGACAAGTTCTGCACCTTCTGGGAGGTCGAGGCCCGCACCGCGCCCATGGAGGGCGGGCGCTTCCACCTCGACGCCGAGCACGCGGTCGCGCTGTGCGACGAGGACACCATCGGCGTGGTCGGCATCCTCGGTTCCACCTTCGACGGCTCCTACGAGCCGATCGCGGAGATCTGCGCGGCCCTGGACGACCTCCAGCAGCGCACCGGCCTCGACGTCCCGGTGCACGTGGACGGCGCCTCCGGCGGGATGGTGGCGCCCTTCCTCGACCCCGAGGTGGTCTGGGACTTCCGGCTCCCCCGGGTCGCCTCGATCAACAGCTCCGGGCACAAGTACGGCCTGGTCTACCCCGGCGTCGGCTGGGCCCTGTGGCGCGACCAGGAGGCGCTGCCGGAGGAACTGGTCTTCCGGGTCAACTACCTCGGCGGCGAGATGCCGACCTTCGCGCTCAACTTCTCCCGCCCCGGCGCCGAGGTCGTCGCGCAGTACTACATCTTCCTGCGGCTCGGCCGGGACGGCCTCCGGGCCGTCCAGGGCGCCTGCCGCGAGGTCGCCACCCACCTGTCCGGGGCGATCGAGCACATGGGCGGCTTCCGGCTGTTGACCCGCGGCGACCAGTTGCCGGTCTTCGCCTTCACCACCGCCGACGACGAGCCGTTCGACGTGTTCGACGTCTCGCGGCGGCTGCGCGAGCGCGGCTGGCAGGTGCCCGCGTACACGTTCCCCGAGAACCGGACGGACCTGTCGGTGCTCCGGGTGGTCTGCCGCAACGGCTTCTCGCTGGACCTCGCCGACCTGCTGCTGGCCGACCTCTCCCGGCTGCTGCCGGAGCTGCGGCGCCAGCCCGGCCCGCTCAAGGAACTCGGGGTGCCGACCCGGTCGGGCTTCCACCACTAGGGCCTGGGTCCGCCGGGGCGTGAACACGGCGGGGCGTGATCACGGTGGGGAGAGCGCTGCGAAGCGCCCTCCCCACCGTGCGTCCCGGACGAACCGGGGCAGCCTCCCCCCGCGAGGCTGCCCCGGCCGGTGGGGGAATCGGGACGTGCTGCCGGAGCGGGGACCGGTGACCGGTCCGCGTCCGAACGACGCCGTCGGGCGGCGAACCGCGCCGACCAGAGAACTGTGCACGACGGACACGTGCACATGCGAGCGTTCCCGGGGGTTGTGAGACACTTCCGTCCGTCTCAGCGCCATGACCTGGGGTTTGGGACGCCGGACCGGTGAGTTTGGAGAAGCGGAGACACCCGAACGGCCCGGGCCGGAGCCCGTTCCGCTCTCCCCGTCCCCCCGTTCCCGTCTCGCATCGTTGGAAGGCCCCATGGGTTCCGCCTGGAAGAACCTGCCCGAAGAGCTGTCCGGACCCGCCCGGCTCCTGGCCGAGGAGCTCCGGGCCATCAAGGACGCCGCCGGACTCTCGCTGTCCGAGCTCGCCGCCCGGACGCACTACAGCCGGGCCTCCTGGGAGCGCTGGCTGAACGGCAAGCGGGTCATCACCGGGCAGGCACTGGAGGCGCTGACCAGGGCGGTGGACTGCGACGGGCCGGCCCTGCGGGCGCTGCGGGAGCAGGCCGTGGCGGGGCCCGAGGAGGACGGCGAGCCCGGCGCCCCGGAGGAGCCCGCCGCGCAGGCGGCCCCCGAGCGGCCCCGGGCGGCGCAGCCCCCGACGGACCGGACCGGCGCGCCCGCCACACCCGCTGCCTCCGACGTACCCGATGTGACCGACGTACCCGATGTGACCGATGTGACCGTCGCACCCGGCGAGCCCGGCGGCGCCGTGACGGCACCCGTGACGTGGTGGCGGCGCCCGGCGACGCTGCTGACCGGCGCCGCCCTGCTGGTGTCCCTGCTGGTGCTGGTCGGCCTGCGGGCCACCCGGCACCAGGAGCAGCCCCAGACCGTCGCCGAGCCCGTCCCTACCGCCACCGCGGCCAAGCCCGTCCCGGGCGCTCCCGTCTGCCAGGCCGTCGGCTGCGCGCACAAGGACCCCAAGGCCACCGGCTGCGGCAAGGACGCCCGGACCCTGCAGACCGACGTCATCGGCAAGGTCGTCGTCTACCTCCGGTACAGCCAGACCTGCCAGGCGGCCTGGGCGGCGATCACCGAGGGCGAGCCGAACGACTACGCGACCATCACCGACGACTCCGGCCAGAGCGAGACGGCGCTCATCCACTGGGGCTACGACAACTACTCGTCGATGCTGGACGCGGCCGACCCGGCCGTCACCTTCCAGGTCTGCGGGTACCAGCCGGCCGGGCACGTCTGCACCTCGCCCGTCTCCGGCCTGGCCGCCGTGGTGGCCTCCACCCCGATCCCGATCGGCCCCGCCTCGCCGCCCCCGGGCACCGGCCCGGACGCGGCGGCCACCGACCCGCCCTCCCCGGCACAGCCGACCGACACACAGCCCGCCACCGCGCAGCCCTCCCCAGGCCGGTCCTAGGGTCCCCAGCTGGTCCCGGCCGGGGACCGGCGGGCCGCTCAGTCGAGATACCCGCGCAGCTGCGCCGCGAAGGCGTGGTCGCGGAGCTTGATCAGCGTCTTCGACTCGATCTGGCGGATCCGCTCCCGGGTCACGCCGAACACCGTGCCGATCTCCTCCAACGTGCGCGGGCGGCCGTCGTCCAGCCCGTAGCGGAGCTGGACGACCTGGCGCTCCCGCTCGCCCAGGGTGGCCAGGACGGCGTCCAGGTGCTGGCGCAGCAGCAGGAAGGTGGCGGACTCCGCGGGTGAGGCGGCGTCGGCGTCCTCAATCAGGTCGCCGAGCGCGACGTCGTCCTCCTCGCCGACCGGGGTGTGCAGCGAGATCGGCTCCTGGGCCAGCCGGAGCAGTTCGCGCACCCGCTCCTCGGTCAGCTCCAGGGCGGCGGCGATCCCGGCCGGGGTCGGTTCCAGCCCGCGCTCCTGCAGCAGGGCGCGCTGCACCCGGATCACCCGGTTGATCAGCTCGACCACGTGCACCGGCACCCGGATCGTCCGGGCCTGGTCGGCCAGCGCCCGGCTCATCGCCTGCCGGATCCACCAGGTCGCGTACGTGGAGAACTTGTAGCCGCGGGCGTAGTCGAACTTCTCCACCGCCCGGATCAGGCCCAGGTTGCCCTCCTGGATCAGGTCCAGCAGGGTCAGTCCGCGGCCGACGTAGCGTTTGGCGACGGACACCACGAGCCGCAGGTTCGCCTCGATCAGCCGGCGTTTGGCGATCCGGCCGCGCACCACCAGGGTGTCCAGTTCGCGGGCCGGCGGGTCGGACGGCGGGGGGTCGCCGTTCAGCCGCTCCTCGGCGAACAGGCCGGCCTCGACCCGGCGGGCCAGCTCCACCTCCTCGGCGGCGGTGAGCAGGCGGACCCGGCCGATCTCGCGCAGGTACTGGCGGAGCAGGTCCGGCGCCGGGCCGGCGTCGCCCTCGGCCTGCGGGCGGGGCTCCTCCTCGTCCCCGTCGCCGGGCGCCGGGTCCTCGGCGTCGGGGTCCGTCTCCGGGGCCTCGGGGTGGCCCTGCGGCACGCCGCGGGCGCCATCCGGGGGCGCGGCCCCGGCCCGGCCGTGGTCCGTCTCCCGGTCCCCGGCCGGGCCGGCGGGGTGCGGTCCGGTGCCGGCGCCGGGCGGTGCGGCGGTCAGCGCGCCGGTCGGTGCGGCGGTCGGGCTGGAAGTCGGGCTGGAGGTCGCGGCAAAGCCTCGGTCCACGGGCATCCCTCGGGGCGGGCGCGACTCTGGCGGACCCGCGCTGAACGGAGGTGGGACGCCCTCCAGTGTGCGGTACGCCACACTCCGTGGCCGAGACTCGTGCGTCGACTTTCTGGGCCGCTCCCACGGCCCCGCCGCGCTCCTACAGCGCCGCCGCGCCCTGGCTGCGGAGCTGCTGGCCGTACTGCTGGAGCTGCCACAGCTCGGTCTGCACCGCGTGCTGCTGCTCGGCGTCGGCCCGGTGGCCGAGCCGCTGCAGGTAGCCGCGGACCTCGGCGATCCGCCGGTCCACCGCCAGCAGGCGCAGCTTCACCAGGAACTCCCCGGCGTAGACCGCGTCCACCTTCCGGCGGGAGCGCACCGGCTCGACGGTCAGCTCGGTGACGAGCGAGCGCACCTGGTCGTCCGGGGCCGCCTCGCGCACCACGCTGGTGAAGTCGGGCAGCGTCGCCCCGTACGCGGCGCCGCCGGCCTTGGCGATGGCCTGCCGGACGGCCGTGTACGGCAGGGTGGGGAACTCGTCCTCGCCGTAGTGGTCGAAGGCCGGGCTGACCAGGTCCGGGTGCTGGAGCGCCAGCTTGAGCAGCTCCCGCTCGACGAACTGGGCCGGGTCGCGCGGGTTGAGCCGGAAGGCGGGCTGCGCCGGGCGCACCGGCGCGGGCTCGGCGCGGCGGCCGCGGTCGGCGCCCCGGGGGTTCTGCTGGCGCTCGCGGTCCCAGCGGGCCAGCTGGGAGACCCGGCGGACGACGAAGGGCTCGTCCAGGATGCCGAGCATGCCGGCCAGGCGGACGGCGTACTCGTGCTGGATCGAGCGGTCCTTGATCTTGGCGACGATCGGGGCCGCCTCCTCCAGGGCCGCCGACCGCCCCTCCGGCGTCTCCACCCGGTGCTTGGACACCGCCGAGACCAGCGCGAACTCGAACAGCGGGACGGGGTTGTCGATCAGCTGCTTGACCGCCTCGTCGCCCTGGGCCAGGCGCAGTTCGCACGGGTCCATGCCGCCCGGGCTGACCGCGATGGAGGTCTTGGCGGCGAACTTCTGGTCGTCCTCGAAGGCCCGCAGGGCGGCCTTCTGGCCGGCCGCGTCGCCGTCGAAGGTGAAGACCGTCTCGCCGCGGTACTGCGAGGTGTCCATCAGCAGCCGACGGATGATCTTGATGTGGTCCTCGGCGAAGGCCGTACCGCAGGTGGCCACCGCCGAGGTGACCCCCGCCAGGTGGCAGGCCATCACATCGGTGTAGCCCTCGACCACGACCGCGCGGCCCGACTTGGCGATCTCCTTCTTCGCCAGGTCGATGCCATACAGCACGTGCGACTTCTTGTAGATCGGCGTCTCGGGGGTGTTCAGGTACTTCGGGCCGTTGTCGTCCTCGCGCAGGCGGCGGGCGCCGAAGCCGACCACCTCGCCCGCGATGTCCCGGATCGGCCAGACCAGCCGGCCCCGGAAGCGGTCGATCAGGCCGCCGCGCTGGCCCTGCGAGGCCAGGCCGCCGAGCAGGATCTCCTTGTCGGTGAAGCCCTTGCCGCGCAGGTAGCGGACCAGGTGCTCCCAGCCCACCGGGGCGTAGCCGACGCCGAAGGTCTTCGCGGCCTCCTCGTCGAAGCCGCGCTCGGCCAGGAAGCGGCGGCCGATCTCCGCCTCCGCCGAGGCCAGCTGCTCCCGGTAGTAGGCGGCGGCCACCTTGTGCGCCTCGACCAGGCGGGTCCGCTCGCCCTGCTGGTGGCGGGGGCTGTAGCCGCCCTCCTCGTAACGCAGGGTGATGCCGGCCTGGGCGGCCATCCGCTCGACGGCCTCGGCGAAGGTGAAGTGCTCGATCTTCATCAGGAAGGCGATGGTGTCGCCGTTCTCCTGGCAGCCGAAGCAGTGGAAGACGCCCTTGGCGGGGTTCACGTAGAACGAGGCGGACTTCTCGTCGTGGAAGGGGCAGACGCCCTTGTACTCGCCGCCGCCACCGTTGGTGAGCTGAACGTAGTCGCCGACCACGGCGTCGATCGGCAGTGCGCTGCGCACCGCTTGTACGTCTTCGTCCCTGATCCGCCCGGCCACCCCGGAAGTCTACTGGGGTGGCCGGGGTTTCCCGGCGGGCCGGTCGTGCCGGGCCGGTTGCACTGCGCGCGGTCGGGCGCCGGGCGGTTGCGCCTGAGCGGTCGGACGCCGGGCGCCGGGCGGTTGCGCCTGAGCGGTCGCGCGCCGGGGCCCGCGGGCGGTCAGGCCCAGGCGGCGCCGACGAGCCTGGCGTGCAGGGCGAGGGCGGAGGCGTCGGTGAGGGTGGCGATCTGGTCGATGACCGCGCGCAGGGCGGCCCGGTCGTCCTCGGCCTCGCGGTAGAGCGCGCCGAACACCGGGTCCAGGCCCTCGGGGGCGCGCTGGGTGAGCACGTACGCCAGCTCGGCGATCACGATCCGCTGGCGGGCCCGCAGCTGGGCCTGCTCGTCGCGCTGCATCACGAAGCGGACGGCGACCGCCTTGAGCACCGCGACCTCCAGCCGGACGCCCCTCGGCACCACCAGCTCGGCCGTGTACCGGGTGAGCCGGCCGGGGCCGTAGCGGGCCCGGGTGGCCTGCTCGGCGGCCAGGCAGAAGCGGCCGATCAGCTGGCTGGTGAGGTCCTTCAGCCCGGCCCGGGCGCGGGCCGTGCCGTCGTACTCCTGGGGCCACCGGTCCTGGCCGAGCAACCGGTCGAGGGCGGCGGCCAGCTCCTCCGGCTCGGCGTCCGGGGCGTAGCGCTCGGCGACCTTGAAGAGTTCGGCCCGCTCGCTCGGCGCGCGCAGCGCGGCCGGGTCGATGTGTCCGGCCTGGAGGCCGTCCTCGACGTCGTGGGTCGAGTACGCGACGTCGTCGGACCAGTCCATGACGGTGGCCTCGAAGCACTTGCGCCCGGCCGGGGAGCCGGCCCGCAGCCAGCGGAACACCGGCAGGTCGTCGGCGTAGACGCCGTACTTGGGCGAGGCCGGGTCGGTGGGGTGGGCGCCGCGCGTCCACGGGTACTTGGTGGCGGCGTCGAGGGCGGCGCGGGTCAGGTTGAGGCCGACGCTGCGGCCGGGCCAGGGGGCGAGCCGGGCGGCGGGGTGCTCGCCATCCGGGGCGAAGCGCTTGGGTTCGAGCCGGGTGAGGATGCGCAGCGACTGCGCGTTGCCCTCGAAGCCGCCGCAGGCCTCGGCGGCCTGGTCGAGCGCCTCCTCGCCGGTGTGGCCGAACGGCGGGTGGCCGATGTCGTGGGCCAGGCAGCCGGCCTCCACGAGGTCCGGGTCGCAGCCCAGGGCGGCGCCCAACTCCCGCCCCACCTGGGCGCATTCGAGGGAGTGGGTGAGCCGGGTGCGGGGGAAGTCGCTGCGCATCGGGGCGACCACCTGGGTGGTGCCGGCCAGCCGCCGCAGCGCCGCCGAGTGCAGCACCCGGGCCCGGTCGCGCTGGAACGCCGTGCGGCCGGGGCGCTTGTCCGGTTCGGGGACCCAGCGGGCCTCGGCGGCGTGGTCGTACGGGAGCGGGGCGGCAGCGAGGCGGTGCGCGGTGTCATCCATATGCCCCTCACGGTACGCCGCGCCCCCGACAGCCAGGGTGTGCCGCGCACGAAGGAGTGTGGGCCGGAGCGTGAATCCTGCGGTACGCGCTGGTGTCCGCCCCGGCCCGGCTCGCTGCCTGCGGTCCGGCCCCGGCCTCCGGTCTCAGCCGCGGACGGCCTTGAGGACGGCGGCGGCCACCGCCTCCTGCCCCTTGGCGTTGGGGTGGATCGCCGCCAGGCCCGGGGCCGGGAACGGCGGTTCGACCCAGCGGGTGGCCTCGCCCGCGCACATGTCGTGCCCGGCCGAGGGGGCGGCCGCGTCCACGAACACCGCGCCGGCGCCCTCCGCCCGCCGCTTGAGCATGCCGTTGAGCTGCTGCTCCTTCTCCGAGAGGAAGCCCAGGTCCCCGGCCGCGACCGCCTTGCCCAACACCTGTCGGCAGCCGGCCGGGTCGGACGGGAGCAGCGTCGGGTACCCGATCACGTACACCCGGGCCTGCGGGGAGCGGTGCTTGATGTCCTGCAGGATCCGGCCGAGTTGCTCACCGGCCGCGTCGACCTTGCGCTGCACCTCGTCGGTCCCGCCGGAGGCGTAGTGCTCGCGGCAGGGCGAGGGCGCGCGGGTGGCGCCGACGATGCCCTTCACCGCGTCCACCAGGTTCTCCTTGGCGCACTCCTTGACGACCTCCATGAAGCCCGCGTCGTTGCCGCCGATGCCGACCGTCACCACGCGGGTGGCCGGGGTCAGCGCGTCCAGTTGGGGCGGGTTGGTGCCGTGGTCGGTCTCCTGGGCGCCGGTCAGGTCCCCGGTGCGGGCGCCGCTGCAACTGACGTCCTGGAACTGGCCGGCCGGCAGCCCGAGCCCCTTCGCCACCAGGGACGGGTAGTTGACCCCCGAGCGGGAGCAGCCCTTCGGCTCGCCCACCTGCGGGGCGATCTTCAGGCCGGCGGTGTACGAGTCGCCGAGGGCCACGTACGGGCCGTTCGGCGGCGGCGTGGACTTGGCGTTCTTGCCGGGCAGCGCGCCCGCGAAACCGTCCGTCCCGCCGTCCGCGGGGGTGCACCCGGCGAGCAGCAGCGCGGCGAGCCCGGCCGTCAGGGCGACGGCCGGGCGGATGGTCCTGGACATGGTCGTGGGCATGGCATCCCCCCGGGGGATAGGCGTCACAGGCAGCTCCGTACGGCGGCGCGTCCCCCGACGCCGCCAGCACCAACGAACGGGGCCCGCGAATGACTCCCGTGACTCCCGGCCGCCGCCGACCCGGCCGGTTCCCGCCCCTGCGGGGCCGATTCCGTGCCGGTCCTACTCCCCGCCCGGGCCCACTCCGCGCCGTACCTACTCCGCGCCGCGCTCGTGCTCGGCCAGGAACTGCTCGAAGCGCCGCCCCAACTCGTCCGCCGACGGCAGGTCCACCGGCTCGGCCAGCAGGCTCTCCCGGCTCTCCGCCCCCGCCACCGCGTCGTACTGGCCCTCCATGCCGCGGATCGCCGAGCGCAACTCGCCGTCCCCGTGCGCCAGCTGCTCCTCGATGTCGGCGTACACCTCGCCGACCCGCTCGCGCAGCCGGGTGCCGGGCAGCACCAGGCCGGTGGCGGACTGCACCGCCTCCAGGATCAGCACGGCGGCCGCCGGGTACTCCGAGCGCGCCACGTAGTGCGGGACGTGCACGGCGAAGCCCAGCACGTCGTGCCCGGCCTCGGCCAGGCGGTACTCCAGCAGCGCCTGGGCGCTGCCCGGGACCTGCGCCTGCTCGAACCACTGCGGGTAGCCGGCCGCCAGGTCGAGCCGGTTGCCGTGCGGGGTCAGGCCGACCGGGCGGGTGTGCGGCACGCCCATCGGGATGCCATGGAAGTCCACCGCCAGCCGGACCTCGAAGCGCTCCACCAGCTCGCGGACGGCACCGGCGAAACGCTCCCACTCGACGTCCGGCTCGGGGCCGGTGAGCAGCAGGAACGGCGCACCCGCGCCGTCGCGGACGAGCTGGAGCAGGATCTCCGGCGGCTCGTAGGACGCCCACTGGTCCCGGTCGAAGACCATCGCGGGGCGGCGCGCCCGGTAGTCGACCAGGCGGTCGTGGTCGAAGCGGGCCACCACCTGCGGCGAGCCCGTCTCCAGGAGGTGGGCCACCACCTGGCCGCCGGCCTCGCCGGCGTCCATGAAGCCCTCGAAGTGCTGGAGCAGCACGAGGCCCGCACCGGTGTCGCGCAGCTCCGCGGTGGCCGCGGCCACCGCGGCCACGCCCTGCTGATCCAGCTCGTACAACGCCTGGAAGTCACGCACCGCGCACCCAACCCCGTTCTCTACTCGTCACGACGTACCGGCTTCTCGTCCTCTCCAGCGTGCCGGGCGCCGCCGGAATTCCCGACCCGCCCGTCGGCGGGGTCGGCGGCCTCCCCGGACCGCTCCGGACCATGATCGCACCCGGGTGGAAAGCCCCTGGTCACGGGTGTTCAACGGCCCGTCCGGGGGCGGGTCGCAGCGGCCCGCACCGCCATTCGCGTGCCGCGAAGTGACGCACCGCCTTCTGACGGGTATCGTCCTCTCGCTGCCTCGCATCGTCGCGTCGTCGTCACGTCGTCCCGTAACGCCGTCGGCCACGTCCCGGACCGGTGTTCGGCCAGCCCACACGACGCATCTTGCCTTCATCTGGCCGCCTGTTTCCTTCGCGCTCCCGTTTCCTCATCGGCCATCTCGCGGACGCACACTGTCCCCTCGCTCATCCCCGCCGGACCGGTCCGTGGACCCGAGTCCGTTCCGGCACCGCGCTGCCCGCCTCCGGGCCGCCGCCCCCGCCCCGCCCGACCGGCTCTCCGGCGTGCGCGGGTACCGGCGGGCGTGCTCCGGGGCCGGGGCGACTGTCCCTGCCTCCCGAGCCGTACCCCGGCACGGTAGGCACCCTCCGACCGATGAAGGACCGAAGGTTCCGTGCCCGTACCTGTCATCCTCACCGGCCGCACCGTGCGGCTGGAGCCCCTCGCCGCGCACCACGCCTCGGCCATCGCCGAGGCCGGCGCCGAAGACCGTACGACCTACGCCTTCACGCCCGTCCCGCACGGCCTCGAAGCGGCCCGCGACTACATCGCGCGCGCCCTCGCCGACCAGGCCGCGGGCCGGTCGCTGCCGTTCGCGACGGTGAACGTGGCAACCGGCCGGGTCGTCGGCTCCACCCGATTCCTGGAACTCGACTACTGGCAGGGGCCGATGGTCTGGCCGCCGGTGCCCGGGGTCCCGTTCGGCGACCCGGCCACGGCCGTCCCGGACGCCGCCGAGATCGGCAACACCTGGCTCTCGCCGCGTGCTCAGGGCACCGGCATCAACACCGAGGCCAAGCTGCTGATGCTGCGCCACGCCTTCGAGACCTGGGGGGTGCAGCGGATCTCGCTGCGCGCCGACGCCCGCAACCAGCGCTCGCGCACCGCCATCGAGCGGCTCGGCGCCACCTCCGAGGGCGTCCGCCGGGCCCACTCGCGCGGGCTCGACGGGGTGGTGCGCTCGACCGCGTTCTACTCGATCCTCGACGACGAGTGGCCCGCGGTGCGGGACATCATCGAGCTGCGGATCGCCGCCGCCACCTCGCCCAGCGCCCCGGATCCGGCGATCAACCAGGAGTGCCTTAGACACGGCGGCGGCCCCGGGCATCTGATCACCGCCTGACCCGGACGCCTGCTCACGGCCCGAAGGGGGCTACGGCCGCCACCCGTAGCCCCTGACGGCCAGGCCGAGGACCCGGGCGAGGAGCTCCGGATCGGCAGCTCCCCGGAAGCGGTCGGGATGCGCCTCGACCAGTGCCGACCCGGGCCGCCAGCCACCACCGCGCACCGGGGCGACCCGGACGCTCCAGATCTCGAAGCCGGTCCAGCTGCGGTGCAGGTGCAGCACGCCCTCGGCGGTGTGGGACACCCACTTGTCCTCCATCTCCCGGGGGCGCAGCCCGGCCCGGATCCGCTGCCACTCCTCGTCCGTCCAGACCACGTCCGGCACCGGGCAGGCGCGGGGCAGCAGCATGGGCTTCAGACGGCCCTCGCTCTCCGGGGCGGGCCGGACGCCGCCCGGCTCGGGGAACGCCCAGCCGGGCAGCGGTTCGCGGGCGGCCAGCCAGGCGGCCGGAATGCCCTCGGTCCCGGTGTGTGCGGCGACCACTCCCCCGGCGATCGCGGCCACCGTGTCCATGTCGCCGCCGGCCGCGACCGCCTCCCGGACGGCGGCCGGATAGTCGGTCAGGTGCCGGGCGGCGCACCACAGGGCGTACGGGACGGTGTCGACGGCGGAGGTCCGGCTGCCGTTGCCCAGGATCTCGGCGGCGGCCCTCGGGTCCGGTTCGGCGAGCAGCTGGACCGCCTCGGTGAGACCGTCACGGACGGCGCCGTACGGGGTGAGGCCGATCACCGCTTCCAGGAAGGACTCCGGCGTCATCGCCTCGGTGCGCGCCCGCGCCGCGTACGCGGCGGCCACCGCGACCGCGACGGCGCCGTCCACCGCCTGCGGGTGGGTGTGGGTGATCACGGCGGTGTCGGCGGCGGGCCGGACCACGGAGGCCGGGTCCTCGGCGTACGCCGCCCCCAGCGGGGCGACCCGCATCGCGGCGCCGTTGCCGTACGAGCCCTGGCCGTCGAAGAGTTCGGCTGCCAGGGCCTTCGCGTCACCGCCCTCCCGGACCAGCCGCAGCATCCGGTTGGCGGCCAGCCCGTACCCGCGGTCGAAGTCGTGGCGCCGGGCGAAGGCGTGGGTGAGGTCGAAGGTGTCGATCGTGCCGCGTTCGGTGTGCGCGGCGTACACCGAACAGGCCATCTCGGTGTCGTCGGTCCACGGCCAGGGGCCGGGCGGGTCGGTGCGGCCGGCGAAATGGGCGGCGGCGATGGCCGGGACGAAGAGCTGTGCACCGTAGGCATCGCCTACCGAAAGGCCGTTGAGCGCATCGAGCGCGGGGCCGGTGGGTGGAGTCGTCATATGGTCCCCAGCTCAGCGGTTCGACCGGTGCTCCGTCAACCTCATTCTCACAGGCTCCCCCGACGAGCGATGTTTCGCATACATCCGACCCTGGTGGGCAGCACCCGGGGTATGACCCGCGTGAACCCGCTCGACCCCGTCGTGCTGCTCGGCGCCGACCAGCAGCACATCGTCACCCGGGCGCAACTGCGCCGGCTCGGCGTGCCGTCCGGCACCATCGCCCACCGGCTGCGCCCCGACGGGCCGTGGCAGCAGGTGCTGCCCAGGGTGATCTGCCTGCAGTCCGGCCGATTGACAGCGCACCAGCGGCTGCGCGCCGCGCTGGCGTACGCGAGCCCCAAGGGGCGGGCGCCGCAGGCCGGGGAGGTACTGCTGACCGGGGACGCGGTGCTGGCCGACGCGGGGCTGCCGAGCGCCGGGCACCCGGCGGACCTGGCCCGGATCGACGTCCTGATCCCCGCCCAACGCCGGGTCGTCGACCGCGAGTTCGTCCGGATCCACCGGTCGGCCGGGCCGCTGCCGGGCGGCTTCGAGCGGGACGACGGGCTGTGGAGCACCACCGTCGCCCGGGCGCTGGCCGACCTCGCGCCGGGCGAGACCGGGCAGCGCCGGTTCCGGGCGCTGTGCGCGGAGGCCGTCCAGCGGCGGCACTGCGAACTCGGCGAGCTGCTGGACCACTTGCTGGCCCGGCCGGGCGCGCTCGGACTGCCGCAGGTGGCCCGGGTGGTGGAGGACCTCACTGTCGGAGTGCGGTCGGTGGTGGAGGGCGAGGCCCGCGAACTCCTGGCGCACGCGGGCCTGCCCGAGCCGTTGTGGAACCCGGTGCTCTTCCTGGACGGCCGCTTCCTCGCCGTCCCGGACGCCTACTGGCCGCACGCCTGCGTGGCGTTGGAGATCGACTCCCGCGCCTGGCACCTGCGCCCCGCCGACCACGAACGCGGCCTGGCCCGTGCCAACCGGCTGACCGCCATCGGGCTCCCCGTGGTCCGCACCACCCCGGTCCAGCTCCGGCGCGACCCCGTCCCGGTGTTCCACGAGCTGACCGCCCTCCTCACCACCGGCCCGCACGGCCCCCACCGCCGGGTCAGCTGGCGCCGGGCCCGGTGAGGGCCGCGGGCGCGGTGCGGGCCACGAGCGCGGTGCGGGGTGTCAGCAGCGCGGGTCGATCTCCTGGAAGGTCGCGTAGTGGTCCGGCGACCAGTACTGCTCGCCGGAGCCGCCGGTGACCACGCGGCGGGTGCCGCGGTCGTTGGAGCCCGGGGTGACCACGGTGAACTCGTGGTAGTAGCCGCCGGACTTCTTCGGCAGGCGGCTCTCGCGGTTCTCGAAGACGATGCCGTCGCGGTTGTACGGGTACGGGCCGTTCTTGGCGATCAGGCCGAGGGTGTCCTGGGCCTGGCTGGGGAGCTTGGTGCGGCAGACGTCGGCGAGCGCCGGGTCGGCGGGCACCCAGGTGCCGCTCGGGGCGGGGGTGCCGCCGGCGGGCGGGGACGGCTTGGGGGCCGAGGACTTGGGGGCCGAGGCGCCCGCCGAGGTGGCGGTGGAGCTCGCGGCGGCCTTGGGGTGGCTGCTGCCGCCCTTGCCGGCGAGCAGGTACCCGATCCCGGCGACGAGGGCCAGGATCAGGACGGCCACGACGACGAGCGGGCTTTTACGTCTGGTCATGCGCCCCAGCTTGGCAGGCGCGCGGGCGCCGCCCGGCCAGCTACACACGTGGCCGCCGCCACATCCGGCCGGACGGGGAAGGCCGGCTGGGAAGCGCGGCCGGGCACAGACGGACGGCCGGGCGGGGACGGACGCCATTGTCCGTCCCCGCCCGGCCGTTGTTACGTACGCCGGTTCTCCTGCGCCGAGCTCCGGTGTACGCCCTCCCGACGGGGAGGGAAGCGGTCAGTCCGGCCCGCGGCCGAGGAGGGGATGCCTACCCTCTCTCAGCGCGGGTCGCTGCCCGCCGTCTCGATGGCGGCGCGGCCTGCCTCCAGGCGCGCCACCGGGATCCGGAAGGGGGAGCAGGAGACGTAGTCCAGCCCCACCTCGTGGAAGAAGTGGACCGAGTCCGGGTCGCCGCCGTGCTCGCCGCAGACGCCGAGCTTGAGGTCGGGGCGGGTGGCCCGGCCGGCCTCGACGGCGTGCTTGACGAGCGCGCCGACGCCGTCGCGGTCGATGGTCTCGAACGGGGAGACCCCGAAGATGCCCTTCTCCAGGTAGGCGGTGAAGAACGAGGCCTCCACGTCGTCCCGGGAGAAGCCCCACACGGTCTGGGTGAGGTCGTTGGTGCCGAAGGAGAAGAACTCGGCGGCTTCGGCGATCTGACCGGCGGTGACGGCGGCGCGCGGCAGCTCGATCATGGTGCCGAGCTTGATGTCCAGCTGCACGCCGGTGGACTGGGCGACCTCGGCGAGCACGCGCTCGCACTCGTCGCGGACCAGTTCCAGCTCCTGGACGGTGCCGACCAGCGGGATCATCACCTCGGGGCGCGGGTCCGCGCCGGCCAGCCGGCGCTCGGCGGCGGCCTCGGCGATGGCGCGGACCTGCATGCCGAACAGGCCGGGGATGACCAGGCCGAGGCGGACGCCGCGCAGGCCCAGCATCGGGTTCTGCTCGTGCAGCTTGTGCACCGCCTGGAGCAGGCGCAGGTCGTTCTCGTTCGGGTCCTTGCGGGCCTCGGCGAGGGCGACGCGCACCGACAGCTCGGTGATGTCCGGCAGGAACTCGTGCAGCGGCGGGTCGAGCAGGCGGACGGTGACCGGCAGGCCGTCCATGGCCTGGAAGAGCTCCAGGAAGTCGCCCTTCTGCAGCGGCAGCAGGGTGGAGAGGGCGAGCTCGCGGTCCTTGTCGTTGTCCGCCAGGATCAGGTGCTCGACCTCCTTGCGGCGCTCCTCGCCGAGGAACATGTGCTCGGTGCGGCACAGGCCGATGCCCTGGGCGCCGTAGCGGCGGGCGCGCCCGCCGTCCTCGGCGTTGTCGGCGTTGGCGCGCACGGCGAGCCGGCGGCGGACGTCGGCGTGCGCCATCAGCCGGTGGACGGCCTGGACGAGTCCGCCCTGGACGTCGGCGCCGGCGTGCAGGGTGCCCTCGAAGTACTCGACGACGGGGGACGGCAGGACGGGGACCTCGCCGAGGTAGACCTTGCCGGTGGCGCCGTCGATGGAGACGACGTCGCCCTCCTCCAGCACCAGGCCGGCGGCGGTGGTCATCCGGCGGCGCTTGGTGTCGACCTCCAGCTCCTCGGCGCCGCAGACACAGGTCTTGCCCATGCCGCGGGCGACGACGGCGGCGTGCGAGGTCTTGCCGCCGCGCGAGGTGAGGATGCCCTCGGCGGCGATCATGCCGTCCAGGTCGTCCGGGTTGGTCTCGCGGCGGACCAGGATGACCTTCTCGCCGGAACGGGACCACTTGACGGCGGTGTAGGAGTCGAACACGATCTTGCCGATGGCGGCGCCGGGCGAGGCGGCGAGGCCCCAGGCGATCTGCTGGGACTCGGCGTTCGGGGCGAAGCGCGGGAACATCAGCTGCGAGAGCTGGCCGCCGGTGACCCGCATGAGGGCCTCGTCCAGGTCGATCAGGCCCTGGTCGACCAGCTGGACGGCGATCCGGAAGGCCGCGGCGGCGGTGCGCTTGCCGACGCGGGTCTGCAGCATCCAGAGCTTGCCGCGCTCGATGGTGAACTCGATGTCGCAGAGGTCGCGGTAGTGGTTCTCGAGCGTCTGCATGATCGTCATCAGCTCGTCGTACGACTTCTTGTCGAGCTTCTCCAGCTCGGCCAGCGGCAGGGTGTTGCGGATGCCGGCGACGACGTCCTCGCCCTGGGCGTTGGACAGGTAGTCGCCGTAGACGCCCTGGGCACCGGTGGAGGGGTCGCGGGTGAAGGCGACACCGGTGCCGGAGTCCTCGCCGAGGTTGCCGAAGACCATGCTGCAGACGTTGACCGCGGTGCCGAGGTCGTTCGGGATGCGCTCCTGCCGGCGGTACAGGCGGGCGCGGTCGCCGTTCCAGGAGTGGAAGACGGCGTGGATGGCGAGGTCCATCTGCTCGCGCGGGTCCTGCGGGAAGGCCCGGCCGGTCTCGCGCTCGACGATGCCCTTGAACACCTCGACGAGTTCCCGGAGGTCGGCAGCGTCCAGGTCCAGGTCGTTGACGGTGCCCTTGGCGTGCTTGGCCTCGTCGAGGGCCTCCTCGAACAGCTCGCCGTCGACGCCCAGCACGGTCTTGCCGAACATCTGGACCAGGCGGCGGTAGGAGTCCCAGGCGAAGCGCTCGTTGCCGGACTGGGCGACGAGACCGACCACCGAGGCGTCCGAGAGGCCGATGTTCAGGACGGTGTCCATCATGCCGGGCATGGAGAACTTCGCGCCCGAGCGCACCGACACCAGCAGCGGGTTGTCGGGCTGGCCGAGCTTCTTGCCCATCTCCTGCTCGAGCGCGTCCAGGTGGGCGCTGATCTCCTGGTGGAGCGAGGAGGGCTCGCTGCCGGTCTCCAGGAAGACCTTGCAGGCCTCGGTGGTGATGGTGAACCCCGGAGGGACGGGGAGGCCAAGGTTGGTCATCTCGGCCAGGTTCGCGCCCTTGCCGCCGAGAAGGTCCTTGAGGTCCTTGTTTCCTTCAGTGAAGGAGTAAACAAACTTCTGCTGGGACGGCACGGGTCGGTCTCCTCGTACGCGGTTGCCCTGACGCCGGAGAACATACCCATTTCGAAGGTTCTTCTCTGCCCCGAATAGGCCGTACGAGGCCGGTACCCGGGGGTAACCCGATAGATCGAATGCACATAAAGGCGTTCACCTCTGTTGGTGAAATCGTCCGGATGACGCTAGCCAGCCTTCAAGTCTTGAACGAAGAGAAACACGAAGATCGCACGATTCGGACGCTGGGTAGCGGTCGCGGGTCGCCCGCGTTGCCCCGGCTTGATTTCCTGCACTCGGATCGGCCGATCACCGGCCCACCGGCTTCGGGAAGCGATTCACAGTCGACCTGTCCATTTCGTCCACTGACCCGCCGTCAGGCGCCACCGCATGTGGCAAGCGTCACCAGCGCATCTCACCGGTCGAACGTAGTCCGCCTCCGCCGATCGTCGCACTCCGTCCAGAAACGTGCCCGTTCCGTGACATCGGACCGCCAAAAAGGAGCCCTCCTGTCCAGATTGGACAAGAGGGCTGGGACCGAGTGGCAGTGGGCCCTGGAGGGCTGATTTCGCCACTACGGACAGATCATCCGCCAGAGGTGTCCGATTCGGCGTCCTCGCCCGGTCGGGCGCAGTCGTACGGATCGTCCAACCAGCCCTCGGGCAGCACCACCCGGTTGTTGCCGGCGGTACGCCCACGCGGGCCGTCCGCACCGGCCGGCCAGGCCTGGGACTGCTCCACCAGGGCGAGGGTTTCGGCCAGTTCGGCCAGGGAGGAGGAGTTGGCGAGCTTCACCCGCAGCTCCGAGCCGACCGAGAAGCCCTTGGTGTACCAGGCGACGTGCTTGCGGAAGTCGATCACGCCGCGCGCCTCGTCCCCGATCCACTCGCCAAGCAGCTGCGCGTGCCGCACCATCGCCCGCGCCACGTAGCCGAAGTCCGGACGGGCGTAGTCGACCTCGCCCTCGAAGATCGAGACCAGGTCCCGGAACAGCCACGGCCGGCCCAGGCAGCCGCGGCCCACCACGACACCGTCGCAACCCGTCTCCCGCATCATCCGCAGCGCGTCGTCCGCCGACCAGATGTCCCCGTTGCCCAGCACCGGGACGTGCGCCGGAACGGACTCGCGCAGCCGGGCGATCGCCGACCAGTCGGCCGTCCCGCCGTAGTGCTGGGCGGCGGTGCGCCCGTGCAGGGCGATCGCGGCCACGCCCTCCTCGGCGCCGATCCGGCCGGCGTCCAGGTAGGTGAGGTGGTCGTCGTCGATGCCCTTGCGCATCTTCATGGTGACCGGCAGGTCGCCCGCGTTGGCCACGGCCTCGCGCAGGATCTCGCGCAGCAGGTTGCGCTTGTACGGCAGCGCCGAGCCGCCGCCCTTGCGGGTCACCTTGGGGACGGGGCAGCCGAAGTTGAGGTCGATGTGGTCGGCCAGGCCCTCGTCCGCGATCATCCGGGCGGCCTTGCCGACCGTCACCGGGTCCACGCCGTACAGCTGGATCGAGCGCGGCTTCTCGCTGGCGTCGAACTTGATCAGCTGCATGGTCTTGGCGTTGCGCTCGACCAGGGCCCGGGTGGTGATCATCTCGGAGACGTACAGACCTTTTCCGCCGCTCTGCTCGCGGCAGAGGGTGCGGAACGGCGCGTTGGTGATGCCGGCCATCGGCGCCAGCACGACGGGCGGCCACACCCGGATCGGGCCGATGTCCAGCGGCGCGAACTCGGCGTCGGGCGCGGTGGGTGCGGGCGTGGCTGTCATGCGCGGCTGACCTCGGGGCAGGGGAACGGGACTCTCCATTGTCCCCCACCCGGGTCAGCCCCTGTTTCCGGGCCGCTCCGGGCCTCCCCGGACCGCTCCAGGCCGCCCCAGGCCCCTCCAGGCCTTCTCTAGGCCGGATCGATCGTGATCGAGCCCGAGGCGACCGAGCCGTGGATCCGGTTCGGGCTGGCCGGGTCCGCCAGGCTCGGGTCGATGTGGCGGCTGCCGCTGCCGACCTCGCCGCTGAAGGCGTAGTGGGAGTCCTGCGGCAGGGTCAGCTTCACCGAGCCGGACGTGCTCTTGGTGTCCACCGACCGCGGCGCCTTGGAGAAGGCCAGGTCGACCGCCCCCGAGGTGGTCTCCGCGTACACCTGCTCCGAGCTCAGGTCGGTGCCCTGCACCATCCCGGAGGTGGCGTGCGCGTACACCTGCCCGGACGTGCCGATCAGTTTCAGCTCGCCCGAGGTGAGGTCCATCCGGACGCCGCCGCTCAGGCCGTCCACCTCGACGCTGCCCGAGCTCACCTGCCCCGACACGTCGGTACCGGCCGGCACCTCCAGCTCGATCTGGGCACCGCAGCCGAAGTCGGCGAACGGCAGGACCTTCCGGCACTCCATGCCGACCGTGAGCACGTCACCGTCGAAGGTGGTCGATACCGACGGCTTGCGCACCGTCCAGTCCAGGTTCTGCCGGACCACCACCCGGCCGTCCCGGCCCGCCCTGATCCGCACCGAGGCGCTGCCGGTGTCCAGCCGGAGCTTGTGGATGACGACGTTGTACGGCTGCATCGAAGTCGTCTGCTGCTGCACCACCATCGCCCAGGTCTGCATCCCGGCGCCGATCATGACGACCGCGATCGCGAGCGTCCCGGTGGTGCGCCAGGCCTTCCGCCCCCACGCCTTCGTCGGTCCGCCCACGGCTACCCGACCTCCAGGAACCGCAGCACCGCCAGCACCCGGCGGTGGCTGTCGTCGGCCGGCGGCAGGTCGAGCTTGGTGAAGATCGAGTTGATGTGCTTGGCCACCGCGCTGTCGCTGACCACCAGGGCGGCCGCGATCGCGGCGTTGGAGCGGCCCTCCGCCATCAGGCCGAGCACGTCCCGCTCGCGCGGGGTCAGCTTCTCCAGCGGGTCCCGGTGGCGGCGCAGCAGCAGCTGGGCCACCACCTCCGGGTCCAGCGCGGTGCCGCCCGCGGCGACCCGCTGCAGCGCCTCCACGAAGTCGTCCACGTTGGCCACCCGCTGCTTGAGCAGGTACCCGACGCCGCTGGTGTTGGTGGCCAGCAGGTCGGCGGCGTAGCGCTCCTCCACGAACTGGGAGAGCAGCAGCACGGCGACGTCCGGCCACTGCTGGCGGATCACCATGGCGGCCTTCACGCCCTCGTCGTGGAAGCCCGGAGGCATCCGGACGTCCGCCACCACCACCTTCGGGCGGTGCTCCTCGACGGCCGCCAGCAACTCGGTGGCGTCCCCGACGGCAGCGGCGACCTCGAAGCCCACCGCCTCCAGGACCTTGACCAGGCCGACCCTCAGCAGGACCGAGTCCTCGGCGATCACAGCGCGCACGGCAACTCCACGGTGATGGTGGTGGGGCCCCCGAGGGGGCTGAGAACGGACAGTGTGCCGTCGACGGAGGCGGCGCGCTTGCGCAGGCCGGTCAGCCCGGTGCCGCGCGAGGCGTCCGCGCCGCCCACGCCGTCGTCGCTGATGACCAGGCGCAGCCGGCCGCCGACCGTCCGCACCGAGAGGTCGACCCGCTGGGCGCGGGCGTGCTTGGCCACGTTGGTCAGGGCCTCGGAGACGGTGAAGTAGGCGACCGCCTCGACGGTCGGGGCGACCGGCTCGGCGAGGTGCACGTCCAGGCGCACCGGCAGCGGGGCGCGGGCCGCGATGCCGGACAACGCCGCGTCCAGGCCGCGGTCCTCCAGGACCGCCGGGTGCAGGCCGCGGACCAGGTCGCGCAGCTCGTCGATGGCCGCCTGTGCCTCCTCGTGCGCGTCCACGATCACCTGCATGACCTCGGGCGGGACGTCCTTGAGGGTGCGCCGGGCCAGGCCCAGGTTCATCGCGAGGGAGGTCAGGCGCTGCTGGGCGCCGTCGTGCAGGTCCCGCTCGATCCGGCGGCGCTCGGCGTCCACCACGTCGACCAGCCCGGCCCGGCTCTCGGCGATCTCCTCGACCCGCCGCTCCAGCGCCTCCGCCCGGTTGGGGCCGAGCAGCAGCTGGGCCGTGCGCACCTCCAGCCAGGCCGCCAGCGCCGCCAGCCAGGGCATCACGGCCAGCAGCAGCACCCCGGCGACCGTGATCACCACGTCCAGCCCGGCCAGCTCCGAGCGCAGCAGGCTGCCGACGGGCATCAGCCAGACCCAGCCGTACACGCTGGCCATCACCACGCCGGCGCCCCAGGCGTACAGCACCACCAGCGCGCCCGCCGCCAGCAGCGGACCGGCCAGCAGGTGGTGGACGGCCTGGCGCCAGGTCAGCCCCAGCAGCAGCCGGCCCGGCAGCCAGGCCCACGGCTCGCCCGGGCGCGGCGGCGACACCTCCACCCCGCGCAGGGCGCGCAGCCGGCCGCGCTGGGCGGCGGTGAGCGGGCGGGTGCAGATGAGGACCAGGGCCGTCATCGGGAAGAGCAGCTTGGACTCGGTGACGGCCAGCCAGACCGGCAGGGCCAGCGGGAGGCCGGCGGCTATGAAACGGGTGTCCCGCCAGGCCTCGGGCGACCACGGGGGGCGCCGAAGGCTCCTGACGAGCGCTCGGCGCAACGTGGTGGAGGGCATGACCGACAGCGTAGGGCGCGATGATCAACGGCCGCCATGAAGGGGGGCTCACGGTCGGGGTGTATCTAGGTACACCCCGGATTCGGAGCACGGCACCACCGACAGCGGCCCATGATCGACGGGAAGCTGGACGGCATGACGAGCACCGCATCGCACTCCGCCACCCCGCCGCACCGGCGGCCCGTCCCCGGGAGCCACGGGGGTGTTCCCGGGGACGCGCTCCGCCGGACGGCGGGGCCGGAGGGGACGCTGCCGGTCGGGGCCGGGCCCTGGTCGGTCCGCAGCCTGGTCGGCCGCCGCGGCCGGGCCGCGCTGGAGGTGTACCAGGACGGCGAGTTGGCCGATGTCCTGGTCGCCGCCCGGCTCACCCCGCAGCTGCTGCGCGGTGCTCGTCGCAGCCCGGCCGGCGGGCGGGCGCACCACGTGCTCGCCTGGGGGCGGCTGGCGGCCGACGGCAGCGTGCCCGCGGTGGCGTTCACCGCCGGGCGGCTGGCCGGGCCGTTCCGGTCCGGGCGGTCGTTCGGGTTCGCGTGGCCGCTCGGGTCCGTGCGGTCGTTCCGGTCCGTGCGGTCGCTCTGGTCCGTGCGGTCGCTCTGGTCCGTGCGGTCGCTCTGGTCGGCCGGGCCGTTCCGGTTCGAGCGGCCGGCCGTCGGCGCCGAGGTGGTCACGGTCGCCGGGCGGTTCTGGCTCGCCTGGGCCGAGGGCCCGTACACCGGGGTGCTGGTCCGGCACCCCGGCGGGGACACCACCGAGCGGCAGCCGCTGGAGCGGGTGCGACGCCGGGGCGAGGCCGCGATCGCCGGAGGGGCCGCGGTCGCCGGAGGGGCCGCATGAGCACCGCCGTCCTCGTCGGCCGCCCGGCCGCCGCCCTCGTCCTGCCCGCCCGCTTCGAGCGGGTGCCCGTCATGGCCGCCGTCGCTCTGCTGCCCTGGCTCGCGGTGCTCGCTGCCTGCCACGAGACCCCGTGGGTCGTGCTCGACCTGCTGGAGTTCTCCGCGCTGCTCTCGCTCGACGCCCTGCTGCGCCGGCGCAACGCCGCCGCCGGCTGGGCCGGCGGAGCGGTGGCCCTGCTGCTCGCGGGGGACGCGCTGGCCGACATCGCCTGCGCCGGCCCGGGCCACGCGGTGCTCGCCGCCCTGGTGATGGCACTCGGCGTCGAACTGCCGCTCGCGGTGGTGTGCGTGCTGCTCGGGCGTACCGTCCTCGCCGCCCGCTAGAAGCCGTCGGGCGGGCTAGAAGCTGCCGGGCAGCTGGTCCATCAGCGCGCGGGTGTCCTCGTCCAGCGGGGTGTACGTGATCATCCGCGTCCCGAGTCGGGGGCCGAGCCAGAAGCTGGTGTACTCGCAGCGCAGCAGCCCGACGCCCGGCACCTGGAACCGCTTGATCCCGTTGCTCGGCCCCATCACCTCGTGCCGCTGCCAGACCTCCGCGAAGTCCGGCGAGGTCTTGAGCAGCCGGGCCAGCAGTGCCTTCCAGGCGGGCTCCGCGCTGTGGTCGGCCATCGCGGCGCGGAAGCGGGCCACCATGCCGAGGCGTTCGGTCCGGTAGTCGATCAGCACCTCGCGGAACCGCGAGGGGGCGAACGCCAGCCAAATCAAGTTGCGGTCCTCGGGCGGAAGTTCGCTGAGATCGCCGACGATCGCGGTGTACTGGGCGTTGTACGCGAGCACGTCGTAGCGGGTGTTGACCGCCACGGCCGGGTACGGCGCCATCTGCTCCAGCACCAGCCGCACGCTCGGGGTGACCGAGGGGCACTCCTTCACCGGCGCCGGATCCTCCGCGCCGGCCAGCGTGAACAGGTGCGCGCGCTCGCTCGGGTCCAGCAGCAGGGCGCGGGAGACCGCGTCCAGCACCTGGGTGGACACCTGGATGTCACGCCCCTGCTCCAACCACGTGTACCAGGTCACCCCGACGGCGGCGAGCTGCGCGACCTCCTCGCGGCGCAGCCCCGGCGTGCGGCGGCGGCCGGTCGGGGGCAGGCCCACCTGGTCGGGTGCGATCCGCTCGCGGCGGCTGCGCAGGAAGGCCGCCAGGTCGTGCCGGCGGGCGTCGTCGGGGGCGGTCCGGGCTTGCGTCGCCGGCGTGGTCCGGGCTTGCGCGACCGAGGCGGACCGGGCTTGCGCGGCCGGAGTGGTGAGGCTCATGGTTCCTAGCATGCGCCAGCCCGGAGCCTGTTGCCAGGTACTTCTTATACCTGGATAACCACACTCTGGTACCAGGGTACGGCCAGGCGGATCGTAGGACCCGTGACCCAACAACTCGCCGTCGCCCCCGACCCGGTCCGCGCCGCCACCACCCCCGGCACCGCGACCGCGGCCGCCGCCCGCACCGCCGTCCCCTCCCTCGGCACCGCCGGGCTGGTCACCGTCCTGCTCGGGGCCTTCCTGCCGATGCTCGACTTCTTCATCGTGAACGTCGCCCTGCCCACCATCGACCACGACCTGGCCGCCGGGCCCGCCGTCCTCGAACTCGTCGCCGCCGGCTACGGCATCGCCTTCGCCGTCCTGCTCGTCCTCGGCGGGCGCCTCGGCGACATCTTCGGCCGCCGCCGGCTCTTCGTCGTCGGCGCCGCCACCTTCGCCCTCACCTCGCTCGCCTGCGGCCTCGCCCCCGGCGCCTGGACCCTGGTCGCCGCCCGCGCCGCCCAGGGCGCCTCGGCCGCGCTGCTGATCCCGCAGGTCCTCGGCACCATCACCGCCGCCACCGACGGCGCCCGGCGCGGCCGCGCCCTCAGCATCTACGGCGCCGTCGGCGGCATCTCCGTGGTCATCGGGCAGGTGCTCGGCGGCATGCTCGTCGCCGCCGACCTGTTCGGCACCGGCTGGCGCTCCGTCTTCCTGCTCAACGTGCCGTTCGCGCTGCTCGCCCTGGTCCTCGCCGTCCGCTACGTCCCGGAGAGCCGGGCCACCCAGGCCGCCCGCGTCGACGTGCCCGGCACCGTCCTGCTCACCGCCTCGCTGCTCGCCCTGCTCGTCCCGCTGATGGAGGGCCGCGCCGCCGGCTGGCCGCTCTGGTCCTGGGTGCTGCTCGCACTGTTCCCCGTCCTCGCCGCCGCCTTCGTCCTGGTCGAACGCCGGGCGGAGCAGCGCGGCGCCACCCCGCTGGTGCCGCCGTCCCTGCTGCGCATCCCCGAGATGCGGCGCGGCCTCGGCATCGCCCTGCCCTACTTCGCCGGCTTCGGCGGCTTCATGTTCGTCATCGCCGTCGCCCTCCAGCAGGGCCTGCACCTCGGCCCGGTCGCGGCCGGCTGGGCGCTCGTCCCGATGGCCGTCGGCTACTTCACCGCCTCGCTCTCCGGCCCCCGCCTGATCGGCCGCTACGGCAGCCGGGTGCTGAGTGCGGGCGCCGTCATCCAGGCCGCCGGCCTGGCCACCCTCGCCGTCACCGTCCTCGCCGACTGGTCGCACTTCTCCCCGCTGCGGATGGCGCCCGGCGTCGCCCTCGCCGGCATCGGACAAGGCCTGATCGGCACCCCGCTGTTCCGCGTCGTCCTCGCCAAGGTGCCCGCCGCCCGGGCCGGCGTCGGCAGCGGCGTCCTGGCCACCGGCCAGCAGTCCAGCCTCGCCCTCGGCGTCGCCACCCTCGGCACCCTCTACCTGTCGCTCTCCCCCAGCCTCGGCATGGACCGCGCCCTCGCCCTCTGCCTGGGCCTTCAGCTCATCGGCTCCTTCGTCATCCTGTACCTGACCACCCGCCTCCCCCGCTCCATCGGCTGAGCCCCCCGGCCCCCGGGCCACGGGCCACAGCGACGGCGACGGCCCCGCGATCGACACCCGATCGCGGGGCCGCCGGCACGTCGCGGAGCGTGAGCAACGGCGAGTCGGCGGGCCGGTCAGCGGGCCGGTCAGCGGCCGATGAAGTTCTTGTCGATGAGCAGTTGCAGGACGTCGGTGTGGAAGTCGGGGAAGTCCATCGGGACGATGCCGAAGTGGGCGGGCTGCTGGCGGCGGGCGTTCAGGTAGTCGCGGACGGGAGGCACGATGGCGGCCGCGTTGACCTTGGGCCAGCCGCCGTTGGCGTAGCTGGTGAAGTTCACGTACATCCGCGGGGAGCCCTGGTCGAGGAAGGCGCGGTCGAACCAGTCGGTGACGGCCTTGGACTTGGCGGCGAGGCTGATGCCCTGGAAGGTGTCCTGGGTGGCGAACCAGGTGTTGGTGGCGCTCGACCACTGGATGACGGACCAGGGGTTGGCGAAGTCGGCGGCGAGGACGACGCGGCCGCGGGCCTGGCCGAGGGTGGGCCACCAGGGGTTCGTCCAGAACAGGCCCCGGTAGCCGAGGCCGTCCAGGTAGTGGTTGATCCGGCGCTGGAACTCGGTGTCGTCGAGCCGGTTCCCGCCCGCGTACTCGTTCCTGACGCGCATGACGAGGCCCTCGCCCGGGTTGGCGGCGAGGAAGGCGCGGCACTGGTCGAGGACGTCCTGGAGGCGGACGTACTGGTAGTTGTCGCTGTGGTAGATGCCGAGTTCGTCGGCCGTCCCCGCGAGCCCGTTGCAGCGGATGTCGAGGAAGCGGATGCCGCGCTGGAGCTGCTCGGGCAGGCCCCAGTTCTGGGTGTGGGACCACTCGGTGCCGTGCAGCGGGTCGGTGCAGCAGGAGTCGTGGGTGCCGGGGATCGTCAGGGCGGTCAGCGGCGTGGCGTCGTCCAGGGCGCTCATCCAGGCGGACGGGCTGACGGCTGCGGCTGCGGCTGCCGCCGCGTCCGGGCTGAACGCGGCGGCGGCCAGGAGGGCGCCACCGGCACCGGCTCCCCAGCGCAGGACGTCACGACGGGTGGGGCTCATGCGGGCTCCTCACATCGACCTCTGGGAGGGGGAATTGTCATGCCCCCTCCCGGATCTGCTCGATGGGACGGGCCCCGAAACCCGTGACACGCGGCACAGGAAGTCGGCCTGGTCGACTTTTCGTGCGGCGGGTCGGGTGGAATTGACCCTTCCGTGGAGATGGTTCGTCATGGGACGATCCAGGCCCGGGGGAAAGGTGAGACCTCATGACCTTCGTCATCGCGTTCCTGGTCGCACTCGTGGCCACCATCATCGGCACGACCGTCTTCCTGAGTCGCCGAGAGCGCGCCCGCAGCGGCCACTCGGACGACACCGAAGGGCTGCTGATCGAACACCAGCGAACCGCGCACGCCGCCCAACTGCGCGGGACCTACTCCAGCCTGGCCGTCCACCACGGCACCGGGCTGATCACCGACGACCTGCACAAGCACTACTCCTAGGGGCTCCCTTGGCGAACCCCTCCTTCCTCCTCGTACTCTGCGTTGTCACCGTGCTGGTCAACTCCGCACTCAGCAGGGCGATCCAGCACAGACGCACACGCCCGCCCCAGGAAGGAGAACCATGACCCCGGACACTGCAGCCGCCCGCCGTACGCTCGCCGACCGGCTTGAGGCGGGCGGCGCCCTGAGCAGCCCGGCGCTGCGGGCGGCCGTGGAGGCCGTTCCCCGGGAGCCGTTCCTGCGCCCCGGGGTGTTCGTGTCCACCGGCAGGCGCCGCTGGCGGCCGGTGACCGAGCGCGGCGCCGATCCGACGGAGTGGGTCGAACTCGCTTACAGCAACCGGTCGTTGGTCACCCAGCTGAACGGCCATCTGACCGCCGACCAGGTCTCCGTGCCCGTCCGGGGCTTCCCCACCGCCTCCACCACCGCCCCGGCCGCCACCGTCCGCATGATCGACGCCCTGGGCGCCGAAGACGGGCACACCGTGTTGGAGATCGGCACCGGCACGGGCTACTCGACGGCCCTGCTCCGCCACCTCCTCGGCGAGCGCAACGTCGGCACCGTCGAGGCCGACCCGAAAGTCACGTACGACCGGGTGATCGCCACCCACGCGGTGCGCCGCATCCCCTACGCCTGGGTGCAGCGGACCAAGCCCGGCGGCACGATCCTGGCCACGGTCGGCACCTGGCCCGAGGGCGCCGGCCTGGCCAGGGTCACCGTCGCCGCCGACGGCACCGCCGACGGCCGGTTCATCGACCGTTCCACCCTCCCTCCCGTCCGCCCCGAGCCCCCGACGGCCCGGGTCGGGGGCCTCGCAGCCCGGGCCGAGGCGGTCGCACCGAAGCGGCTGGCGCACGTCTCCCCCACCCTCCTCAACGAACCGACGCCGGCCATCCTCGCCCAACTCGCCTTTCCCAGCGCCAAGTTCACCGTATCGATCGGGGAGGACCTGGAGTCGATCCACTACCTGGCCACCCCCGGATCCGCCGCCGAGGTCGCCGACGACACCTACGGCTGGACCGTCCACCAGAGCGGCCCGGTCGCCCTGTGGGACGAGGTCGAGCGCATCCTCACCGCCTGGCAGGAGGCCGGACGCCCCGACCTCACCGCCGTCCGCCTGCGGATCACCGACCGGGCGACCCACTACTGGATCGACGGCCACCCCGCCCTCCGCTGGGAGCACGCCGCCATCTGACAGATCGACAGAACACCTCCGGGAATGGGGTGATCTCGGGACGGCGAGGCCGACCGATGGAATGCTGTGGCCCAGTCCGACCATCGCAACCACCCGGGGAGTCACCCATGCCGCTGTTCGGCAGCCGCAAGAACCTTCCGAGGCCGCTGTGCGACGAGCACGGCCCGTGCCAGGCGCTGGCGAAGATCTCGGTCTTCGAGGTCCGGGACCGACTGCGGCTCCTGATCACCAGGAGCCGCGGCCTGGGGCCCGATCCGATGGCGCGGCAGATCGACGACGAGCTGTCGGTCGTCCTCTGCGTGGACGCCGGCAAGCGGGCCGGCAAGACCGAGGCCCTGTCGATAGCCGAACACGCCGCCGACCAGTGGAGCATCAGCCGGGCCGAGCTGTGGGAGCGGGCCTTCGCGAACCTGGCCACCGAGCAGCTCAACCGGCAGGTCTTCGACGCGTCCAACGGCGACACCATCCACACCGTCAACGGCATGGGAGCCTGGCCCGGAGCCGCCCACGCGCTGCGCCTGGAGAACGCCCTGGGAGGCGGCATCGAGCTGCCCAACGGCGCCCTGGTCGCCCTGCCGACGAACAACACACTCTGCGCGGTGCCGATCCGCACCAGCCTGTCGCTGAACGCCATCCGCTTCCTGATCGACCTGTCGAAGGAGCTCGCGGCCGGCGACCCGGCCCCGCTGACCCCGTCGCTCTTCTGGTACCGGGACGGCTGGATCGAGAACCTCAACGTCGGCTCGGACGGCATGATGCGGGTGTCGCCCCGCTTCCGGGACATGGCGAACGCACTGCCCGCCGACTGACCCGACCTGCCACCGAAAACCCGCTGGCCCGACGGCCCCCTTTGCGTCAGAATGACGATATGAGCGAGATGCGCGTGGGGAGCCCTGCCGACGTCCGTAGCCGGGTGGAGCTGGCGGCGCTGACGGCCGCCGGGGTGCGGCCGAAATGGCTGATGTTCTGGGGGCACACCGAGCGGAAGGGCGGGGGGACGCGGCGGGAGTGCCTGAGCCAGTGGTGGCCCGGGCAGTTCACCGTCGACGGGGTGGCGTACGCGTCCGCCGAGCACTGGATGATGGCGGGCAAGGCCCGGATGTTCGGGGACGAGGCCATCGAGCAGCGGGTGCTGGCGGCCCACACGCCGGCCGAGGCGAAGAAGCTGGGGCGGCTGGTCAGGGGGTTCGACGACGCGACCTGGACGGCCGGCCGGTTCGAGCTGGTCGTCGAGGGGAATGTCGCGAAGTTCGGGCAGGACGAGGCGCTGCGCGCCTACCTGCTGGGCACCGGCGACCGCGTCCTGGTCGAGGCCAGCCCGGTGGACCGGATCTGGGGCATCGGGCTCGCTGCCGACGACATCCGCGCGGAACGGCCCGACGAGTGGCGGGGGTTGAACCTGCTCGGCTTCGCCCTGATGGAGGCGCGGGCACGGCTCGCCGCATGAGGGCGGTCGGCCCGGTGCTGGACGGCACGGTGGTGGTGTCGGCCGCCGCCGCGCTGGCCCTGGCGCCCAGGGCGTGGCGGCGGCGCGAGGTCCGGCCGGGGCGCGGGGGGCGCTTCGGCCCGGAGGTGGCGCTGGCGCTGGTCGTGGCACTCGTCTATCTGAACCAGGTGCTGTTCGCCGTGTACGTGCAGCGGGTGCGGGGCGGGAGTACGGCGTTCGTCGCCCGCTACCTGCCGCCCGGGTGGTTCGACGTGCCGCGCGGCAACCCGGCGATCGACTGGCTGGCGGCGCACTTCCCCGCGCCCGAGCTGCTCGCGCCCACCGTGCTCCGCGTCCAGGCGTTCCTCGAACTCCCGCTGGTGCTCCTGGCGTTCGCCGCCGTGCTGCGACGCCTGGACCACGGCCTCTACGTCCGGGCGATGCGCTCGCCGCTGACCGGGCTCGCCGCCGCCTCCTATACGGTGGCGTTCTGCGCGGTGGAGTGGGACCTGCGGAATCCGTACACGGTGGACGACATCGTGCTGCGGACGGTGTCCGCGCTCGTCACACCACCGCTGCTCGTCTGGCTGGCCTCCCGCGAACGGGCCCGGCCACCCCGCGGCCCGGTGCTGTTCACGCTCGACCTGTGGGCGTTCGGCACGCTGATGCTGACGCTGTACGACACCGCGCTGCTGTACAACCTGGCCCGACTCGGCGACCATCTCGCCGGCGCGCTGGCCGCGTTGGCGGTCCTGGCCGCCACCCGGTTCGTGCCGTGGAGCGGCGGTCCGGCCGGCCCGCACACCACCGCGTTGACCGGCACGCTCGGGCGGGCCCTCGTCCTGTTCTTCGTCCCCGCACTGGCCGTCCGCTACGGCGTCTCCTTCGGAACCCCCGAACTGGCGGCCGTCGCGGGGCTCGTGGTGCTCCTGCCGGCGGTGCGGACGGTCCGTCTGATCCCCGCCGCCCTGGTCGGGGCGGCCGTCGGCTGCGCCGTCGCCGTGGTCGCACCCGGCTCGTACTACGAGGCGACCCTGCTGCGGAGCGCGACCGGCGCACTTCTTGCAACGACCGCCGTCTGCGCGCTCCTTGACACCAGTCGCGCACGACTGGACGTGCTCCCTTAACTCCCCCGCCATATAGCGACGCCAGGATGTCCCGCAGTCAGGGGAGAGATGGACGGGGTGGGGCGATCATGCGCATGCGGCCGACGGCACAATCCGCGGGCCAGGACCCGGAGGGCGAGCAGCAGGCGTACGAACTCCGGGCGGAACTGGACGAGTTACTCCGCGCGAGCCGCTACGCGAGCCAGCGGGAGCGGCGGTTGAACGAGGCGATCCGGGCCGCGCCGGGCCGCCAGCGGCCGGACGGGGACCTGCTGCGGCAACTGGCGCAGGCGCGCACGCTGCGCGAGGGCCTGGGCGCCCGCTGCCTCCAACTGAGCGATCGGCTGGAGGCGTTGGAGAACCGGCTGAGGAGCCGACCGCCGGAGCCGCAACCGGCCCAGGCCCCGCCGCCCCAGGCCCGGCCCGCCCGCCCCGACATCGGCGCCCTCGCCGAGCGGGTGGCGGCCCTGCACCGTGCCGGCGCCTTCGCCGAGGCGACGGAGCTGCTGTCCCGGGCGGCCACCGGCCTCGATCCGGCGGACGCCGCGCTGCTGGTCGGCATGCTCTCCCGGCGCGGCCCGACGGGCGCGTCCCTGCACCTGGCCAGGAGCGCCGCGCAGTGCGCGCCGGAGCAGGCGGTGGCGATGCTGGCGGAGTTGCGCGAGCTGGGGCTGGCGGAGGAGGCGGCGGAGCTGTTCCACGCGTTCTGGGGCTATCCGGCGTCGGCACTGCCCGCCCTGCTGGCCGCGCTGGAGCGGGCCGGGCAGGGCGCGGACGGCGCGACGCTGCTGTGGGAGTGGGGTTCGGCGCCGACGCCGGAGCTGACGGCGCTGGCGACCGGCCTCCGTCGCACGGGCCGGCACGCCGACGTGCGGACGCTGCTGCGCCAGGCGGCCGGGCGGCCGACGGCGGAGCTGGCCGCGCTGGCGACGGAGCTGCCGGCCGAGCTCGCGACCGTCCTGCTGTACGAGCTGGCGGCGCTGCGCCCGCCGGTGGAGCTGGTCAAGCTGGCGGCCGCGCTGGACACCAGCCCGGAGCTGTACGGGCGGCTGCTCGCCGCGCTGCTCGCCGACGGCGCCCGGCACCGGACGACGCTGGCCGCCCTGCGCAGCGCCGGCCTGCCGACCGAACCGGCTGCGGCCCCCCGTTCCCGCTGGGGCAGACGGTAAGCAGAGGGCGGGAACACGCAGGAGCCCCCGCCCGCCCCGGACGGACCGGGGCGAACGAGGGCTCCAGAAGGGCTGAGCGGGCTCAGCAGCCGATCAGTCGCGCACCCAGGTACGCCTTGACCTGGTCGAGCGAGACGCGCTCCTGCGACATGGTGTCGCGGTCGCGGACGGTCACCGCGTTGTCCTCAAGGGTGTCGAAGTCGACGGTGACGCAGAACGGCGTGCCGATCTCGTCCTGGCGGCGGTAGCGCTTGCCGATGGCGCCGGCGTCGTCGAACTCGACGTTCCACGCGGTGCGCAGGTCGGCGGCGAGGCCGCGGGCCTTCGGGGAGAGGTCGGCGTTGCGCGACAGCGGCAGGACGGCGACCTTGACCGGGGCCAGGCGCGGGTCGAGCCGCATGCCGACGCGCTTCTCCATGACGCCCTTGGCGTTGGGCGCCTCGTCCTCGAAGTAGGCGTCGATCAGGAAGGCCAGCATGGCGCGGTTGAGGCCGGCCGCCGGCTCGATGACGTACGGGAAGTACCGCTCGCCGCTCTCCTGGTCGAAGTACTTGAGGTCCTGGCCGGACGCCTCGCTGTGCACCCGCAGGTCGTAGTCGGTGCGGTTGGCGACGCCCTCCAGCTCGGAGTACTCGCTGCCGCCGAAGTTGAAGCGGTACTCGATGTCCACCGTGCGCTTGGCGTAGTGGGAGAGCTTCTCCTTCGGGTGCTCGAAGAAGCGCATGTTCTCGGTGCGCAGGCCGAGGTCGACGTACCAGTCCCAGCGCTGCTGGAGCCAGTACTCGTGCCACTGCTCGTCCTCGCCCGGCTTGACGAAGAACTCCATCTCCATCTGCTCGAACTCGCGGGTGCGGAAGATGAAGTTGCCGGGGGTGATCTCGTTGCGGAAGCTCTTGCCGGTCTGGGCGATGCCGAACGGCGGCTTCTTGCGCGACGTGGTCTGGACGGCCTTGAAGTTGGTGAAGATGCCCTGGGCGGTCTCAGGCCGCAGGAAGGCCAGGCCGCTGGCCTCCTCGGTGACGCCGAGGTGGGTCTTCAGCATGCCCGAGAAGTCCTTGGGCTCGGTGAACTGGCCCTTGGTGCCGCAGTCGGGGCAGTTGACGTCCTTGAGGCCGTTCGGCGGCGGGAAGCCGTGCTTGGCCTCGTACTTCTCCTCCAGGTGGTCGGCCCGGTGGCGCTTGTGGCAGGAGAGGCACTCGGTCAGCGGGTCGTTGAAGGTGGCGACGTGGCCGGAGGCCTCCCACACCTCGCGCGCGAGGATCACCGACGAGTCGAGTCCCACGACGTCCTCACGGGCCTGGACCATCGCGCGCCACCACTGGCGCTTGATGTTCTCCTTGAGTTCGACGCCCAGCGGCCCGTAGTCCCAGGCGGCACGCGTGCCGCCGTAGATCTCGCTGCAGGGGTAGACGAAGCCACGGCGCTTGCTCAGGCTGACGATCGTGTCGATCTTGTCGGCGGCCACAGTGCTCTCTTCAGTACGTACGGCACGGTCAGGGCACGGCTGGTTGCGCGTACCCGAATACCTCAGGTTACCGGCCATACGGGTACGGGGTTCAAATCGGTATCGTCCGGCCCCTCCCAGCCACGGCCACCTGCCGTTCACCCGTCCGAGTGAGTTGACAATCATTTCCAGATAAGATGAGAATGATTGTCATGATGATCGGACGACGTACCCGCAGCTCGATAGCCATCGCCGCCACCGCCCTCACCGCCTCCCTCGTCCTGACCGCCTGCGGTGGCAGCAGCAGCGCCCAGAGCGCCGACGGCAAGCTGAAGGTCGTCGCCTCCTTCTACCCGATGGAGTACCTGGCCCAGCAGATCGGCAAGGACCACGTCGCGGTCACCGACCTCACCGCGGCCGGCGTCGAGCCGCACGACCTGGAGCTCACCGCCAAGCAGGTCGCCACCGTCCAGAAGTCCGACGCGATCATCTACCTCAAGGGCCTGCAGCCCACCGTCGACCAGGCCGTCGGCCAGTCCTCGGCCAAGTACAAGATCGACGCCACCGCCGCCAGCCCGCTGGTCGACCACCACCTCGACGAGGGCGCCGAGGCCGACGGCCACCAGCACGACGGCCCGGCCGGCGACCCGCACATCTGGCTCGACCCGACCCGCTACGCGGCGATCGCCAAGAGCGTCGGCGACGGGTTCGCCAAGGCCGACCCGGCCCACGCCGACGACTACCGCAAGAACACCGACGACCTGGTCGGCCGGCTGACCACGCTGGACCAGGAGTTCCGGGACGGCCTGAAGGACGCCAAGTCCAGGACCTTCGTCACCAGCCACGCCGCCTTCGGCTACCTCGCCGACCACTACGGCCTCACCCAGGTCGCCATCAACGGCGTCGACCCCGAGTCCGAGCCCACCCCGGCCCGCCTCGCCGACGTGCAGAAGGCCGCCAAGGACAACGGCGTCACCACGATCTTCTTCGAGACCCTGGTCAGCCCCAAGCTCGCCGACACCGTCGCCAAGGACCTCGGCCTCAAGACCGCCGTGCTGGACCCGCTGGAGGGCGTCAAGGACCCGGGCAAGGATGACTACCTCTCGGTCATGAAGCAGAACCTGGCCAACCTCCAGACCGCCCTCGGCGCCACCCCCGCCGCGACCGGCACCACTCCCACCGCGACCGGCACCCCCACCAGCTGACGGGACGACAGCACCATGACCCACCCGATACCCCCGGCCGTCCGCCTCCGCGACGCCGTCGCCTCCCGCGGCGGTCGGCCGGTGCTGCGCGGCGTCGACCTCACCGTCCAGCCCGGCGAGGTGGTCGCCCTGCTCGGCGCCAACGGCTCCGGCAAGTCCACCACCGTCAAGGCCGTCATCGGCTCCGTCCCGCTGGGGCAGGGCACGCTGGAGCTGTTCGGCATCCCGTACGCCGGCTTCCGCGCCTGGCACCGGATCGGGTACGTCCCGCAGCGCACCACCGCCGCCTCCGGCGTGCCGGCCACCGTGCGCGAAGTGGTCTCCACCGGGCGGCTGCCGCAGCACCGGCTGCTGCCGTTCCGCCGCCGGGACCGCGCGGCGGTGGACCGCGCGCTCGCCGCCGTCGGCATGCTGGAACGCGCCGGGGACGGCGTCGCCGACCTGTCCGGCGGCCAGCAGCAGCGGGTGCTGATCGCCCGCGCCCTGGTCGGCACCCCCGACCTGCTGATCATGGACGAGCCGATGGCCGGCGTGGACGCCGCCAGCCAGCAGGTGCTCGCCGACACCCTGCGCGCCGAGGTCTCCCGCGGCGCCGCCGTCCTCCTCGTGCTGCACGAACTCGGGCCGCTGGAGCCGCTGATCGACCGCGCCGTGGTGCTGCGGGACGGCTGCGTCGCACACGACGGCCCGCCCGTGCCCAACACCGGACTGCACGCGCTGCCCGGCCACGACCACGTCCACCCGCACGCCGACCACACCCCGCCGAGGCTACTGGCATGACCGAGATGCTCTCCTACGACTTCATGCAGCGCGCCCTGCTCGCCGCCGTCCTGGTCGGGATCACCGCCCCGGCCGTCGGCATCTACCTGGTGCAGCGCCGGCAGGCCCTGATGGGCGACGGCATGGGGCACGTCGCGATGACCGGCGTCGGCCTCGGCTTCATCTTCCAGACCAGCCCGGTCTGGATGGCCGTGCTGGTCTGCGTGCTCGGCGCCGTCACGATGGAACTGGTCCGCTCGCGCGGCAACCAGCGCGGCGACATCGCCCTGGCGATGCTCTTCTACGGCGGCATGGCCTGCGGCAAGCTGCTCGTCTCGCTCTCCGCCCAGGCCGGCGCCGGCTCGCTGGAGAGCTACCTGTGGGGCTCCATCCTCACCGTCGCCCCGGCCGACCTGATCACCATCGCGGTGCTCGGCGCGGTGGTCGTCGCGGTCACCGTCGGCCTGCGCCGGCAGCTCTTCGCGATCTGCCAGGACGAGGACTTCGCCCGGGTCACCGGCCTGCCGGTGCGCACGCTCAACCTGCTGCTCGCGGTGATGGCCGCCGTCACCGTCACCGTCGCGATGCGGGTGGTCGGGCTGCTGCTGGTCAGCGCCCTGATGGTGGTCCCGGTGGTCGCCGCCCAGCAGCTCACCCGGTCGTTCGCCGCCACCCAGGCGGCCTCGATCGCGCTCGGCGTGGTGGTCTCGCTGGCCGGCGTCACCGGCTCCTACCACCTCAACGTGCCCTCCGGCCCGGCCATCGTGCTGCTCGCCATCGCGGTGTTCGCGGTGTTCAGCCTGCTCGCCGCGCCGCTCGCCCGGCGGCGCCACCGCAGGGGCGTCGCGGACCCCGGACCGAAGGTCTGCGACGTCGCCCTGCCGGAACCCGTCCCGGGGCAATCCCCGGGACAATCCCCGGATCAGATCCCGGGACAGATCCCGGGGCAACTCCCGGGCCGCGGTTCCTCCGACGCGATCACTCCGGAGCGGGGTGCGGGGCTGGCACAATGAGGTGCGAGACGCCCACCACCCCAGGAGGACCCACGGTGACCACCGCAGGCCCGTCGCCGCGCGCCCGCTCGACCCGGCAACGTGCCGCCGTCTCGGCGGCCCTGGACGAGATCGAGGACTTCCGCAGCGCGCAGGAGCTCCACGACATGCTCAAGCACCGCGGGGACTCCGTCGGTCTGACCACGGTCTACCGCACCCTCCAGTCGCTCGCCGACGCCGGCGAGGTGGACGTGCTGCGCACCGCCGACGGCGAGGCCGTCTACCGCCGGTGCAGCAGCGGACACCACCACCACCTGGTGTGCCGGCACTGCGGCGCCACCGTCGAGGTGGAGGGCCCGGCGGTGGAGCGCTGGGCCAACGCGGTCGCCGCGGAGCACGGGTTCAGCGACATCGCGCACACCCTGGAGATCTTCGGCACCTGCGCGGAGTGCGCCAAGAAGGTCTGACCAGCGGAGCACCGGTACGGCGAAGGGCCCGTGGGAGCGATCCCCACGGGCCCTTCGCCGTACCGCCGCCGTACCGCGTCAGCGCTGGGTGGGCAGGTCCAGCGCCTCGGGCACCTCGTTCGGGATCGCCCCGCCGAAGCGGCGGTCGCGCCTCGCGTACTGCTCGCAGGCGCGCCACAGGTCACGGCGGTCGAAGTCCGGCCAGAGCACGTCCTGGAACACGAACTCGGCGTACGCGGACTGCCAGAGCAGGAAGTTGGAGGTGCGCTGCTCGCCGCTGGGGCGCAGGAACAGGTCCACGTCCGGCATGTCCGGGTGGTACATGTACTTGGCGAGGGTCTTCTCGTTGACCTTCTTCGGGTCCAGCTTCCCGGCGGCGACATCGGCCGCGAGGGCCGCCGCGGCGTCCGCGAGCTCGGCCCGGCCACCGTAGTTGACGCACATGTAGAGCGTGACGGCGTCGTTGTCCTTGGTCTGCTCCTCGGCGACCTGGAGCTCCTGGACGACGCTCTTCCACAGCTTGGGCATCCGGCCCGCCCAGCGGACCCGCACGCCCATCGCGTCCATCTCGTCGCGGCGGCGGTGGATGACGTCCCGGTTGAAGTTCATCAGGAACTTCACCTCGTCGGGCGAGCGCTTCCAGTTCTCGGTGGAGAACGCGTACAGCGAGATGTTCTTCACGCCGAGCTCGATCGCGCCCTTGAGGACGTCCAGCACGACGGACTCGCCGACCTTGTGGCCCTCGGTGCGGGGCAGTCCGCGCTCCTTGGCCCAGCGGCCGTTGCCGTCCATCACGATGGCGACGTGTTCGGGGACCAGCTCGCCGGGAATCTTCGGGGGCTGTGCGCCACTGGGGTGCGGGGTCGGGGGGAGGTACTCCCTCTGCTTGCCGCCGCCGAAGAGCCGTCGCGCTGCCATGTGCTCACTTCTCCACGTATCTCATCGAGCGGATGCCCCGCTCCAAATGCCACTGCAGATAGGCCGCGACCAGGCCGCTGCCCTCCCGCCAGTACCTCGGCTCGCAGGAATCGGCCGTCTGCCAGTCCCCTGACAGCAGCGCCCCGAGCAGTACCAGTGTCTCAGGGGAGGGTACGGCACATCCGGGCACTCGGCAGTCCGGGCAGAGGACCCCGCCTGCGGGAAGGGAGAAGAAACGGTTCGGCCCCTCCAGCCCGCATTTGGCGCAGTCCGTGAAGCTCGCGCCGTACCCGTTCACCGCGAGCGAGCGCAGCAGGAAGGCGTCCATCACCAGGTGCGACTCGTGCAGCCCGGCCGCCAGCGTGCGCAGGGCGCCCACCAGCAGCAGGTACTGCTGGACGGCCGGTTCGCCCTCGTTCTCGGCGAACCGCTCGGCCGTCTCCAGCATCGCCGTCCCGGCGGTGTAGCGGCCGTAGTCGGTGACGATCGAACCGCCGTACGGCGCGATCGTCTCCACCTGGGTGCACAGCGGCAACCCACGGCCGATCAGCTCACTCCCCCGGCTGAAGAACTGCACGTCCACGTGCGAGAACGGCTCCAGCCGGGCGCCGAACTTGGACTTGGTCTTGCGCACCCCACGCGCCACCGCCCGCACCTTGCCGTGGTGCCGGGTCAGCAGGGTGATGATCCGATCGGCCTCGCCGAGCTTCTGCGCCCGCAGCACGACGCCGTCGTCCCGGAAAAGACTCATGGGAACCATTCTCCCCCACGGCGCGCCCCGGCCGCCGACAGCCGTGTTGCCCGCACCGGGTCCGTGGGGGAGGACCGAGCGGTGCGGGTCACGGCGGGCCCGGAGGGGGATTTCGGGCCCGTTTTGTGGGGGATCGGAGATGGCTCGGGGGTTGCGCGGCAGGCCCGGCACTGCGGAGCGGGCCCGGTTCTGCGAAGGATGTCCGGTTACTGCGGAGCAGCGGAGAAGGTCTAGTACGGAGCCCGGGTCGCCGCCTCCAGCAGCGCCCCGACCCGCGACTGCGGTAGATCCAGACAGCGCCCGACCGCGGCCAGCGCCTCGCGCTCCTGCGGCAGGTAGCGCCCGTCGGACAGGGCGATCGCCGCGCCCTGCAGCAGCAGCCGCTCCCGGCCCTGGTGGGCCAGGTGCGGGGCGAGCGGTTCGAGCACCGCGTGCAGTTCCACGGCCAGGCCGCCGGCCATCCCGTGGGCGTCGTAGAGTTCGCCGCCGAGCCCGGACAGCGCGGCGAGCGCGGCCAGCACCTGGGCCTCGCCGCAGTCCTCGAACCCGGCCTCGCGCACCGCCGTGCAGGCCGACTCGCGGGCCGCGCGGTGCGCGGTGCCGCCGGCCGCGAGCAGGGCGAGCGCGATGGTGTACTGCGCGTCCCGCAGCATCGCGCCGAGCCGTACGGAGGTGGGCTGTTCCAGGCTCTCGACGCCGTAGCGGCCGTGGCAGCTGGTGCACTGCACGCTGCCGATCACCGGGCCGAGCGGGGCCACCGGGGTCCCCAGCAACCGCAGCCACCGCCGGCCGTGCTGCCGGCGGTAGTTGCGGTCCCCGCCACAGCCCGGGCAGAAGAAGTCACCGAGAACGTCAGTCCGCCACCGCGGGCGAACACCCCACAACCTGGTCACGGCGCCACTCCCCAGACATGGCAGACGGCCTGCACAACAATGGGCAGGTCACGCGACCGGACACCGAGGCCGTCCCACCGACCCGGCTTTCCGGTGGATCGATGTTGCCATGGTTACCGGCACGTGTCAGTACCTCGAACGGCTTCCGACCCGAAAAAATGTGGCGCAGGACACAACTGGCCCCAGGTGCGGCGAAGGGCCGCCCCGGAGGACGGCCCCGCCACATCTCACTCGTACGAACTACCCGCGCTGTGCCCGGTTGACGGCGCTGATGATCGCCTTCAGCGAGGCCAGCACGGTGTTGGCGTCGATGCCGACGCCCCACAGCACCTTGCCGTCCACCGCGCACTCGACGTACGCGGCGGCCTGGGCGTCGCCGCCCTCGCTCAGCGCGTGCTCGGCGTAGTCCAGGACGCGGACGTCCAGGCCGATCCGGGCCAGCGCGTCCGTGAAGGCGGAGACCGGGCCGTTGCCGACACCGGTCAGGGTCACCGGTACCGAGTCCACCAGCGCGCCGGCGATCAGCGCGTCCCGGCCGTCCTCGGTGGTCAGGGTGCGCGAACCGCTCAGCGAGATCCGGCCCCACGGGTTGTCCGGGGTCGGCAGGTACTCGTCCTCGAAGACCCGCCAGATCTCGGCCGGGGTGACCTCGCCGCCCTCGGCGTCGGTCTTGGCCTGGATGATCCGGGAGAACTCGATCTGCATCCGGCGCGGCAGGTCCAGCTTGTGGTCGTTCTTCAGGACGTACGCCACACCGCCCTTGCCGGACTGGCTGTTGACCCGGATGACCGCCTCGTAGGTGCGGCCGACGTCCTTCGGGTCGATCGGCAGGTACGGCACGCCCCAGGTGTGCTCCCCCACCGGGACGCCCGCCGCCGCCGCGTCCGCCTCCAGGGCGTCGAAGCCCTTCTTGATGGCGTCCTGGTGCGAGCCGGAGAAGGAGGTGTACACCAGGTCGCCGGCGTACGGGTGGCGCGGGTGCACCTCCATCTGGTTGCAGTACTCGGCGGTGCGGCGCACCTCGTCGATGTCGGAGAAGTCGATCTGCGGGTCGATGCCCTGCGAGAACAGGTTCATGCCCAGGGTCACCAGGTCGACGTTGCCCGTCCGCTCGCCCTGGCCGAACAGGCAGCCCTCGATGCGGTCCGCGCCCGCCATGTAGGCCAGTTCGGCGGAGGCGACGGCGGTGCCGCGGTCGTTGTGCGGGTGCACCGACAGGCAGACGAACTCACGGCGCGACAGGTTGCGCGACATCCACTCGAACTGGTCGGCCTGCACGTTCGGGGTGGCCCGCTCGATGGTGGCCGGCAGGTTCAGGATGATCTCGCGGCCCTCGCCCGGCTGCCAGACGTCCATGACCGCCTCGCAGACCTCCAGCGCGAAGTCCAGCTCGGTGTCCACGAAGATCTCCGGCGAGTACTGGTAGCCGAAGACGGTCTCCTCGCCCAGCAGCTTCTCGGCGTACTCCATCACCAGCCGGGTGCCGTCGGTGGCGATCGCCTTGGTGGCGGCCCGGTCGTTGCGGAACACCACCCGGCGGAACAGCGGCGCCGTCGCGTTGTACAGGTGGACCGTCGCGCGCGGGGCGCCGACCAGCGACTCGACGGTCTTCTCGATCAGCTCCTCGCGGGCCTGCGTCAGCACCGAGATGGTGACGTCCTCGGGGATCGCCCCCTCCTCGATCAGCGACCGCACGAAGGCGTGGTCGGTGGCGCCGGAGGACGGGAAGCCGACCTCGATCTCCTTGTAGCCCATCGCGACCAGCAGGTCGAACATCTTGCGCTTGCGGGCCGGGGACATCGGGTCGATCAGCGCCTGGTTGCCGTCCCGCAGGTCGGTGGAGAGCCAGCGCGGCGCCTTGGTGATCACCGTGCTCGGCCAGGTGCGGTCCGGCAGGTCGACGGTGTCGAACGGCAGGTAGCGCCCGTACCGCATGCCGGAGGGCAGCTGGCGCACGGACGCGGCGGTGATCGGGGTGGGACGGTCGACGAAGGCGCGACCGGCGGGGATGGGCGCGGCGGAGCTCTGCTCGGTCATGGAATGACTCTCGGCTTCCTGTGATGCGTGGTGCGGGGGCGGGTCGGGGTGGTCAACACCGACTGGCCGGCAGCTGCCGCTCGCGACCCTCCGTTGGATCGCCGGATGACGCGCACAGCTCGATCCCCGCGGCGAGGGAGCCGGCCCTGTGGACTACAGGCCCTCGACGCGGCAGCTAAGAAGAAGCAGCCCGTTGCGCATGATGGCCCCAGCGTAACCCAGGGCCGCGCGCCCCCGAAGTGATCCGGGCCACCGTTCCACCCCTTGAGACACCGACCGGTCACGCCAAGAGTGGTGACAACCGGTCATCGAGGCCTCACCCTGGGCCACATGACTGCAGCAGTTCCGATCTGCGCGATCGTCCCGCCGTACGTCCTGGACCGCCTCGCCGAGGCCGGTCACGAGCCCGCCGTCCGCTCCCTCCTGCTCGACACCGCGCACCGCGCGGCCCGCCTCGCCCCTCCCCCGCCCGTCAGCACCGGCCCGACCCCCAGCCGGTTGATCGCCGACACCGCCCACAGCCAGCGGCTGCCCGGCCGGACCGTCCGCACCGAGGGCCAGGCCCCGGTCGCCGACAAGTCCGTCAACCACGCCTACGACGGCCTCGGCGACACCTTCGCCCTGTACGCCACCGTCTTCGGCCGCCGCTCGATCGACAACCGGGGGCTGCGCCTGGACGCCACCGTGCACTACGGCCAGGACTACGACAACGCCTTCTGGAACGGCCACCAGATGGTCTTCGGCGACGGCGACGGCGAGATCTTCGGCGACTTCACCGCCTGCGTCGACGTCATCGGCCACGAACTCACCCACGGCGTCACCCAGTTCACCGCCGGCCTGCAGTACCAGGACCAGCCCGGCGCACTCAACGAGTCGGTCTCCGACGTCTTCGGCTCGCTGGTCAAGCAGTACGCGCTGCGCCAGGACGCCGCCCACGCCGACTGGCTGATCGGCGCCGGACTGCTCGCCCCCGGCATCCAGGGCGTGGCGCTGCGCTCGATGAAGGCCCCCGGCACCGCCTACGACGACCCCCGGCTCGGCAAGGACCCGCAGCCCGCGCACATGCGGGACTACGTGGACACCACCGACGACAACGGCGGCGTGCACATCAACTCCGGCATCCCCAACCACGCGTTCTACCTGCTGGCCACCGCCCTCGGCGGCCAGGCCTGGGACCGCGCCGGACGGATCTGGTACGACGCCCTGACCGGCCACCAGCTGGCCGCCGACGCCGACTTCACCGCCTTCGCCCGGGCCACCGTGGCCGCCGCCAAGGCCCGCTACCCCGACCAGTCCTCGGTCGCGGACACCGTGACGGCCTCCTGGGCGCAGGTGGGCGTCAGCCCCGGCTGAACCCTCCGGCGGCCCCTCCGGCAGCCACGATGAAGACCTCGGCGACGGCCCCGGCCGAGGACCGATTGAGACCAGGTTGAGCCGGGCTTAAGGTCACGGTCCGGGAAAAGACCGGCAAACTCCCTCCCCTGGTAGCACCATGGACACCATGCGTATCCAGGTGACCCGGACCGGCGGCTTCGCGGGGATCGTCCGCCATGCGGAACTCGACACCGTCGACCGCACGGACGCCCCGCACGTCCACGCGCTCGCCCGCGAGGCCGTCGCGGGCGGGCTGCGGGCGCCCTCGTACGGGGTGCCGGACGGCTTCCACTACGAGATCACCGTCGACGGCCGGACGGTCTACTGCGCCGACCCGAAGCTCACCGACTCGCAGCGCGAACTGGTGTCGCTGGTCCTGCGCGAGGGCGCGTAGCCCCACCGGCCCCCGGACATGCCGAAGGCCCGCCCGATCGATCAGATCCGGGCGGGCCTTCGCTGGGAGCCGGGGCTCAGAAGCCGAGCTTGCGCAGCTGCTTCGGGTCGCGCTGCCAGTCCTTGGCCACCTTGACGTGCAGGTCCAGGAAGACCGGCGTGCCGAGCAGCGCCTCGATGTGTTTGCGGGCGGTGGTGCCGACGTGCTTGAGCCGCGCGCCCTTGGCGCCGATGACGATCGCCTTCTGGCTCTGCCGCTCGATGTAGACGTTGGCGTGGATGTCCAGCAGCGGGCGGTCCGCCGGGCGGCCCTCGCGCGGGAGCATCTCCTCGACCACGACGGCCAGCGAGTGCGGCAGCTCGTCCCGGACGCCCTCCAGGGCGGCCTCGCGGATCAGCTCCGCGACCATGATCTGCTCGGGCTCGTCGGTGAGGTCGCCGTCCGGGTAGAGCGGCATGCCCTCCGGCAGCAGCTTGGTGATCAGGTCGCCGACCAGTTCCACCTGCTTGTCGCCGACGGCCGAGACCGGGATGATCTCGGCCCACTCGATGCCCAGTTCCTCACCGAGCTGGTGGATGGCGATCAGCTGCTCGGCGAGCCGCTTGGAGTCGACCAGGTCGGTCTTGGTGACGATGGCGACCTTGGGGGTCTTCTTGACCTCGGCGAGTTCCTTGGCAATGAACTTGTCGCCGGGGCCGAGCTTCTGGTCGGCGGGCAGGCAGAAGCCGATCACGTCGACCTCGGCCCAGGTGCTGCGGACCAGGTCGTTGAGGCGCTCGCCGAGCAGGGTGCGCGGCTTGTGCAGGCCGGGGGTGTCGACCAGGACGAGCTGGGAGTCCGGGCGGTGCACGATGCCGCGCACGGTGTGCCGGGTGGTCTGCGGGCGGTCGGAGGTGATCGCGACCTTCGTCCCCACCAGAGCGTTGGTCAGGGTCGACTTGCCCGCGTTGGGTCGGCCGACGAAGCACGCGAAGCCGGAGCGGTACGAGGAGGAAGGGGCACTCATGTGCTCCATTCTCCCTGATCACCGGAGTCGCGCTGCCCGGGCCCGCCCGCACCGCCCGATCAGCCCTTGCGACCGCCCCGCGAAACCACCGACATCACCACCAACAGGACCAGGAAGGCGACCGAACCCCAGAGCCAGTACGGCGAGCCGGTCTCCTGCCACTTGCCCATCCCCATCACGAACAGCAGCAGCCCGGCGAAGAACGCCACCGCCCCCATGTGCCCAGCCCCCTCACCGAGTTCACTCCCCCGGTGAGACTATCCGCTCGGTTCGGGCAGGTGTTCGCCAGGCCGCCGCCATCGCCCGCCATCGCCCGCCGCGGCAGGCCGCAGCGGGCCCTGAGCAGGCCCCGGCGGGCCTCAAGCAGCCCTCAGCGGGCCTCGGCCGCCACCCGCAGCGTCCCGTCCACACCGGCCAGCAACACGGGCGTCCCGGCCCCGCCGAGGTCCCGGACGGCCGCCAGGTCGGCCTCGGCCGGCTGCTCCGCCTCGCTCACCACGGCCGCCGCCTCCAGCGACTTCGCACCGCTGGCCACCGCCATCGCCACCGCCGTCTGCAGCGCGCTCAGCCGCAGCGACTCCAGCGCGACCGTCCCGGCCACGTACGTCCGGCCGGTCTCGTCACGCACCGCGGCCCCCTCGGCGACGCCGTTGCGGGCGCGGGCCGAGCGGGCCAGGGTGATGATCTTCTTGTCTTCGGGGTCGAGCTCGACGATGTCACTCATGCCGCCGAGCATAGGCGGCCCCCGCGGCCGCTCAGTGGCCGACCGGGTGGGTCGGACCGGGGTTCGGGTTGAGGACCTTGACGAAGGTCTTCGGCCCGGACGGCCGCGCCGTCTCGTGCTCCGTGCGCTCGCGCCAGAACGGGTTGTCGTGCGGCAGGTGACTGCTCACCCGGCCATACATCCCGAAGGTCGTCAGGATCACCCCGAAGATGAAGGCGAACAGCACGTTCGACATCCGGAAGTTCAGGATGTTGGCGTCCGGCCGCCCGAGCACCGCCAGGCCGTAGAAGCCGGACAGGACGAACAGCACGCCGACCACCATGTTCAGGTTGGACGCGAAGTTGCCGCCGACCACCGCCCCCGCCACCAGGATCGCGCCCGCCACGATGGACAGGATGCTCAGCGCCCCGTTGGTCGACAGCCCGGTGATCCGGTCACCGTGGGTGGCGAGGAAGCCCGGGTGATCGGCCAGCCCCAGGCACCCGAACACGATCAGGAAGATCCCCCCGAGCCCCGCCCCGATCCGCCACACCGTGGCGAGCCGGCTGTTCACGGGCAGTTCGTCTTGCAGCTTCATGGCGACCTCCACCACGGCCTAGCTGTAGGGATGGCTCCCCTGCATGTGCGGCACCTCGTGCATGTAGAGCGAACCGCACTGCTGGCAGCAGCGCAGCCCGGTGCCCCACTCCTGCTCGGGCCTCGTCTCGGCGTCGTCGGCCAGGCTGCGGCCGCAGAGCGCCGTCGCGGGGTCGCCGTCGCGCACCACGTGCCAGACCTTGACCCCGCCGGTCGCACCCTGCGGGCCGTACTCCGCGCGAAGTTGATGCGTCATGCTGTCCATGGTCGCTCCGCCGGGGCGCGACCGCTACTCGCCGGGCTCCGCCCCGGCCTCCGCGGCCTTGCGGACCGGGGTCGCGACCATCGAGCCGATCCGGTTGCGGCGCCCGGCCGAGGACTCGGCGGTCAGCAGGATGCCGGTCAGCCCGGTGCCGGCGGGCTCGGGCAGCGGGATCTCGCAGGCCGAGCCGGGGATCGGCACCCGGCCGAGGTGCTTGGCCAGCAGGCCGCCGACGGTCTCGACGTCCTCGTCCTCCAGCTCGATGCCGAAGAGCTCGCCCAGGTCCTCCACCAGCAGCCGGGCGGTGATCCGGTACGAGCCGTCGCCGAGGTCCTCCACCGGCGCGATCTCCCGGTCGTACTCGTCGGTGATCTCGCCGACGATCTCCTCCAGGACGTCCTCGATGGTGACCAGGCCGGCCGTGCCGCCGTACTCGTCGATCACGATCGCCACGTGCGAGCGGCGCTGCTGCATCTCGCGCAGCAGGTCGCCGGCCGGCTTGGAGTCCGGCACGAAGACGGCCGGGCGCATCACCGCGCCGACCTCCTCGGACTCCGCCTCCCGGTTGATGTGGGTACGCCGGACCAGGTCCTTCAGGTAGACGATGCCGACCACGTCGTCCTCGCTGTCCCCGACCACGGGGATCCGCGAGAAGCCCGAGCGCAGCGCCAGGGTGAGCGCCTGCCGGACGGTCTTGTGCCGCTCGATCATCACCAGGTCGGTGCGCGGCACCATCACCTCGCGGACGATGGTGTCGCCCAGCTCGAAGACCGAGTGCACCATCCGGCGCTCCTCGTCCTCGATCAGGTCGTCCTTCTCGGCGAGGTCGACCAGTGCCCGCAGTTCGGCCTCGGAGGCGAACGGCCCCTCCCGGTAGCCCTTGCCCGGGGTCAGCGCGTTGCCGAGCAGGATCAGCAGCCGCGGGATCGGGCCGAGCACCGCGGCCAGCGGCAGCAGCACGAAGGAGGCGGCGGTCGCGGTGGTGAGCGGGTGCTGGCGCCCGATCGTGCGCGGCGAGACCCCCACCGCGACGAAGGACACCAGCACCATCACGCCGAACGCCAGCAGCACGGCCTGCCAGATCGGCTCCACGTTGCGCACGCACACCACGGTGACCAGGACGGCCGCCGCCATCTCGCTGGCCACCCGGATCAGGGTCGCCAGGTTGAGGTAGCGGATCGGGTCGGAGGCGACGGTCAGCAGCCGGGCCGAGCCGCGCCGCCCGGCCCGCACGGCCTCCTCCGCCCGGAACCGGGAGACCCGGGAGATGCCCGCCTCGGCGCACGCGGCCAGCCAGCCGAGGACGACCAGGAGCACGGCACCGAGGATGAAGCTCGTACTTTCACCACTCACAGGGGTTCGGGCTCCGCGCTCAGTGGGTGGTGGGGGCCGGGGAGAGACCACCGAGGCCCCGGCCCGCCCGCCAGTCGTCCAGGATGCGCTTCTGGAGGGCGAACATCTCCTCCTCCTCCTCGGGCTCCTCGTGGTCGTACCCGAGGACGTGCAGCACCCCGTGGACGGTGAGCAGTTGGAGCTCCTCGTCCATCGAGTGCTTGGAGGGGGCCGCCTTGCCCTGCTGCTCGGCGACCTCCGGGCAGAGCACGATGTCGCCGAGCAGGCCCTGCGGCAGCTCCTCGCCCTCCTTGCCGGGGCGCAGCTCGTCCATGGGGAAGGACATCACGTCGGTGGGGCCGGGGAGGTCCATCCACTGGATGTGCAGCTCCTCCATCGCCGCTCCGTCCACCAGGATCACGGACAGTTCGGACTGCGGGTGGATCCGCATCTTGTCCAGGGCGAAGCGGGCGACGTCGAGGATGGCTTCCTCATCGGCGTCCCAACCGGACTCGTTGGCGATGTCGATCGACATGACGGGCTGCGTACTCAGCTTTCGGTGCGATGGGACTGACGGGGTGCGCGGGAGCCGCGCCGCTGGGCCGGCTTGCGGGCGGGCGAGGGGTTCTCCTCGGCCTCCTGCTTGGCGTCCCAGCGTTCGTAGGCGTCCACGATCCGGCCGACCAGCTTGTGGCGGACCACGTCGGTGCTGGTGAGGACGGAGAAGTGGATGTCGGGCACGTCGGCCAGGATGTCCTGGACGACCTTGAGGCCGCTGCGGGTGCCGCCCGGGAGGTCGATCTGGCTGGTGTCGCCGGTGACGACCACCCGGGAGTTGAAACCGAGGCGGGTGAGGAACATCTTCATCTGCTCGGGCGAGGTGTTCTGGGCCTCGTCCAGGATGATGAAGGCGTCGTTGAGGGTGCGGCCGCGCATGTAGGCCAGCGGCGCGACCTCGATGGTGCCGGCCGCCATCAGGCGCGGGATGGAGTCCGGGTCCATCATGTCGTGCAGCGCGTCGTACAGCGGGCGCAGGTACGGGTCGATCTTCTCGTAGAGGGTGCCGGGCAGGAAGCCCAGCCGCTCCCCCGCCTCGACGGCCGGGCGGGTCAGGATGATCCGGTTGACCTCCTTGGCCTGGAGGGCCTGGACGGCCTTGGCCATCGCGAGGTAGGTCTTGCCGGTGCCGGCCGGGCCGAGGCCGAAGACGATCGTGTGCTTGTCGATCGCCTCGACGTAGCGCTGCTGGTTGAGGGTCTTGGGGCGGATCGTGCGGCCCCGGTTGGACAGGATGTTCGCGGTGAACACCTTGGACGGCGCCGGGCTGTCCGGGTCCTCCGCGGCACCGCGGAGCATGGCGATGGAGCGCTCCACGGAATCCTCCGTCAAGGGCTGGCCGGTGCGCAGCACCAGCATCATCTCGGTGAAGAGCCGCTGCACGAGGGCGACCTCGGCGCGCGCTCCGGTGGCGGTCACCTCGTTGCCGCGGACGTGGATGTCGGCGGCGGGGAAGCCCTGCTCGATCACGCGCAGCAGCGAGTCCGCCGTGCCGAGCAGGGTGACCATCGGGTGCTTCTCGGGGATGACGATCCGGGCGCTGACGCGACCGTCGTCGGCCGGTTCGGGGCGCGACTGTCCGTTCGTACGGGTCTGCGATGTGTCACTCATAGGTCGGCGCTGGGCCTGCCTCATCCCATCCGTGGTGTCGTGTGCCGATCGGTCTCTCCGGGGCACCAGGGTACGCCGCGCACGTGGTCGCCGCGGCGGGCGGCGGGGCCGCACCCGACGATGCTGCGGCAGATCGGGGAGCGGCGCGAGCGCTTTTCACGGGGTGCGGGCCGGGTTCACGGCTGGCGCCGGACGGGGACGGGCACCCGGGCGAGGTCGGCGGCGAGCACCAGCTCGCCGTCGAAGTGCTTGCGGGCGTCGGCCAGATGCTGGCCCAGGTCCGGGTAGCGCTGGGAGAAGTGGGTCAGCACCAGGGTGCGCACGCCGGCCTCGGCGGCGGCCTTGGCGGCCTGCCCGGCGGTGAGGTGGCCGTGCTCCTCGGCGAGCCGGGAGTCGGCGTCGGTGAAGGTCGACTCGGCGACCAACAGGTCGGCGCCCTCGGCGAGTTCGTACACGCCGTCGCAGAGCCGGGTGTCCATCACGAAGGCGAAGCGCTGGCCCGGCCGGGGCTCGCTGACCTCCTCCAGGGTGACCCGCCGGCCGTCCGCCTCGATCGCCCCCTCGTGCTGGAGGCGGCCGACCGCGGGGCCGAAGACGCCCAGCGCGGCGAGGCGTTCGGGCACCAGGCGGCGGCCGTCCGGCTCGGACAGCCGGTAGCCGAAGGACTCCACGGGGTGGGACAGCCGCACGGCGTCCAGCGCGAAGCGGGCGCCGGGCGCGGGCAGCGGGCCCGGCTCGTCGATCGGCCGGGGCCGCAGGACGGCCGTCTCGTGGTAGGCGGTGGCGTGCCGCAGCCGCTCGAAGTAGACCTCGCCGGAGGCCGGGAAGTAGACGTCCACCGGGTGGGGGACGCGGTCCAGGTTGATCCGCTGGATCACCCCGGCGAGGCCCAGGCAGTGGTCGCCGTGGAAGTGCGTGACGGCGATCCGGGTGATCTGGGTGGCCGAGACGCCGGCCAGCAGCATCTGCCGCTGGGTGCCCTCGCCGGGGTCGAACAGCAGGCCCTCGCCGTCCCAGCGGAGCAGGTAGCCGTTGTGGTTGCGGTGCCGGGTGGGCACCTGGCTGGCGGTGCCGAGGACGACGAGTTCGCGCTGTGACACGTAGGTCAGACCATGCTCTCGGTCATCGGCTTGCCGCCGAGCACGTGGACGTGGGCGTGGAAGACCGTCTGGCCGGCGCCGGCGCCGGTGTTGAAGATCAGCCGGTAGTCCTCGACGCCCTCGTCCCTGGCCACCGCGCCCGCCTCGGCGAGGAGTTCACCGGCGATCTCCGGCTCGGCGGCGGCCAGCGCGGCGGCGTTCGGGTAGTGGACGTGCGGGATGACCAGGACGTGCAGCGGCGCCTTGGGGGCGATGTCGCGGAAGGCGAGGACGCGCTCGGTCTTGCGCACCACGGTCGCCGGGATCTCGCCCGCAACGATCTTGCAGAACAGGCAGTCGGGCTGCGGCTCGCCGGCCATCGGCTTCTCCTCGGTTCGTGTCTGGTCTGGGGCCGTACGGGCGCAGCCTAGCGGGAAGTCGGCCGGGCCGACCTCCCGTTCGGCTGCTCTCCCGCCCGCCGGGGGCGACGGGGGCGCGCCCTACGCCCAGGGCATCGGCGGGGCCGTGCGGGGCGGGGCCGCGGCGAGCGCGGCGAGGGCGATCCGCACGCCCTCGGCCAGCTGCGGGTCCTCGCCGGCGGCCCACTGGTGCGGGGCCATCGGCACCTCGACGTCCGGGTCGACGCCGTGGTTCTCCACGCCCCAGCCGTAGTTCTCCAGCCAGTACGCGTACTTGGGCTGGGTGACGAGGGTGCCGTCGACCAGGTGGTAGCGGCTGTCGATGCCGATCACCCCGCCCCAGGTGCGGGTGCCGACCACCGGGCCGATGCCGAGCGTCTGGATGACGGCGTTGACGACGTCGCCGTCCGAGCCGGAGAACTCGTTGGCGAGCGCGACGACCGGCCCGCGCGGGGCGTCGAGGGGGTAGGGCACCGGGTGGTCGGTGTCCCGGATGGCGTTCCAGCCGACGATCCGGCGGGCGAGCTTCTCGATCACCAGCTGCGAGGTGTGGCCGCCGCGGTTCTCCCGGACGTCGACGATCACGCCGTCCCTGGCCAACTCCACGGCCAGGTCGCGGTGGATCTGGGCCCAGCCGGCCGACTGCATGTCGGGGATGTGCAGGTAGCCGAGCCGGCCGCCGGACAGCTCGCGCACCACGGCCCGCCGACCGGCCACCCAGTCGTGGTAGCGCAGCGGCTCCTCGTCGGCGATCGGGACGACCACCGGGTGGCGCCGGTCGGTGCCGTCCTTGCCGGCCACGGTCAGTTCGACCGGCTGCCCGGCGGTGCCGGCCAGCAGCGGGGCCGGGCCGGTGACCGGGTCCACCGGGCGGCCGTTGACGGCGAGGACCGCGTCGCCCGGGCGGATCGCGGCGCCGGGCGCGGCCAGCGGCGAGCGGGCCCGGGGGTCGGAGGACTCGCCGGGCAGGATGCGGGCGATCCGCCACCGGTCGCCGTCCCTGGCGAGGTCCGCGCCGAGCAGGCCCTGGCGCCGGGCGGGCTCGGTGTACCGGCCGTACGGGACGACGTAGGCGTGCGAGGTGCCGAGTTCGCCGTGCACCTCCCAGAGCAGGTCGACCAGGTCGTCGTGCGAGCCGAGGCGTTCCACGAGCGGCCGGTAGCGGTCCAGCACGCCGGCCCAGTCGACGCCGCCGAGGTCGGGGCGCCAGAAGTTGTCGCGCATCAGGCGGCCGTTCTCGGCGTACATCTGCCGCCACTCGGCGGCCGGGTCGACGGTGACCCGCAGCCGGGTCAGGTCGACGCCCACCTCGTCGTCCTCTCCGCCCGCCTTGTGCTCGGCCGGGACGATCCGCAGCTCGCTCCCGTCCAGCACGGCCACCCGGGTGCCGTCCCCGCTGACCGCGAAGCCGTCCACGCCGTGCACCAGTTGCTCGACGCGGCGCTTCTTCAGGTCGAAGCGCTCCAGCACCGGCCGGGGCCGCTCGTCCTCGGGCGAGGCCGCCTCGTCGCCGAGTTCGCCGAGCAGCGGGGCGCGGGTCCACAGCACGCCGTCCTTGGCGGCCCTGAGCGCGTCGAACCGGCCGCCCTCGACCGGGAACGGGACGATCCGGTCCGCGATGCCGTCCAGGTCGACCCTGGTCACCGGCGCGGCGTCGCCGGCGGCCTCCTCGCCGTCCGCCTTCCTGCCGCGCGGCTCGTCCTCCTCCCCGCCGAGCGGGCGCCCGGCCCGCTGCGGCCCGAACGGGGACGGCGTGTCGGCGGCCAGCGTGATCAGGTACGGGCGGCAGCCGTTGGGGAACGACAGGTCGAAGACGTGCGAGTCGTAGACCGGGTCGAAGTTGCGCACCGACAGGAACGCCAGGTAGCGGCCGTCCGCGGTGAAGGCCGGCGAGGTGTCGATGAAGCGCTCCTGGGTGACCTCGCCGACCGTCCGGGTCGCCAGGTCGGCCAGCACGATCTGGCGCAGCGAGTACGGGCCCAGCCGGTGCACCGGCCGCGACCAGGCCAGCCAGGCCGAGTCCGGGCTGAAGGCCAGCCCGCCGACCTCGCCGTCGGCGCTGCGGTCCAGCTCGTGCACGGTGCCGTCGGCGAGCGCGACCAGCAGGACCCGGCCGTCGTGCACGCCGAGCGCGGCCTGCCTGCCGTCCGGGGACACCGCCAGGGAGTTGACCCGGCCGATCCGCCCGGCGGCCAGCCGGCGGCGCTCGGCGCCCTGGGCGTCGGGGGCGAACTCCAGCGCGTCCTCGCCCTCGGCGTCGGACACCCACAGCACGCCCTGGGTGCCGTCCTCGCCCGGCACCACCCGGGCCAGCCGCCCGCGCACCCCCGGGGTCTCGTCCAGCACCCGGGCCGGGCCCTCGCGGTGGGTCAGCCAGTGCACGTCGCCGCGCACCACCACGGCGCCGGCCCGGCCGGTGCGGTCGGGGGCGGCGGACTCCAGCCAGTGCGCGGCGTGCACCGGGCGGGGGCGGCGGCCGCTGCGCGGGCCGGCCAGCCGGATGTCGAGGCGGCGGGGCGCGGCTCCCGCCAGGTCGTCCAGCAGCCAGACGTCGCCGGCCCGGTGGAACACCGCCCGGGTGCCGTCGGTGCCGGCGTTGCGGGCGTAGAAGCCGTCCGGGTCGGTGGTGTGGCGGCGCAGGTCGGAGCCGTCCGGAAGGCTGGAGTAGAGCTCGCCGACGCCCTCGTGGTCGGAGAGGAAGGCGATCCGCTCCCCCACCCACAGCGGCGAGTCGAGCTGGCCGTCCAACTCCTCGTGGACGCGGACGAATTCGTCCCGCCCGATCCACAACTTGCCCGCCCGGCCGCCCCGGTAGCGCTTCCACCAGGCCGGCTCGCGGTTGTTGACGGTGCCCAGCAGCACGCGGTCGCCGCCCGGCTCGAAGGCGAGCCCGCCGACCGGCCCGTACGGCAGCCGCACCGACTCGCCGCCGTCCAGCGGCACGGCGTGCGCCCAGCTGCGGCGCAGGGTCGCCTCACCGGCGGTGGTGAGGGCGATCGGGCGCCCGTCGGCCGTCCAGCCCCGCACCTCGGTCTGCTCGCTGCCCCAGTGGGTGAGCCGCCGGGACGGCCCGCCGTCCACCGGCACCACGTGCACCTCGGGCGCGCCGTCCCGGGTGGAGGTGAAGGCGATGTGCCGCCCGTCGGGGGCGAACCGGGGGTGCCGGACGGGCAGGTGATCGGCCGTCAGCCGCCAGGCCCGGCCACCGTCCAGCGGGGCCAGCCAGACGTCGTCCTCGGCGACGAAGGTGACCAGGTCACCGTGCAGATGGGGGTGGCGCAGGTAGGCGCCCGCAGAGGTGCTCAGGGGTTCCGTCACGCGGTCAGCGTAGGCACGCGCGCGCACGGCGCGGGCCGGTTCGGGCAGACTCCGACCGCACGGGCGGGCCGGCTACGACCAGCGGCCGGTGCGCCCCAGCAGCAGGGCGCCGGCGGCCACCCCGGCGGTGGAGGTGCGCAGCACCGAGGGGCCCAGCCGGTACGGCCCGGCGCCCGCCTCGGCGAACGCGGCCAGCTCCTCCGGGGAGACCCCGCCCTCCGGGCCGACCACCAGCACCACGTCCCCGGCCGCGGGCAGCGCGGCCAGCGCCAGCGGCTCGGCGCCCTCCTCGTGCAGCACGGCGGCGAACGCGGCCTGGGCCAGCAGCGGCGCCAGCTGCCGGGTGGTCGCCGGCTCGCGCACCTCGGGGAAGCGCAGCCGACGGGACTGCTTGCCGGCCTCCCGGGCGGTGGCCCGCCACTTGGCCAGCGCCTTGGCGCCCCGCTCGCCCTTCCACTGCGTGATGCAGCGCGAGGCGGCCCACGGGACGATCACGTCCACGCCGACCTCGGTCATGGTCTCCACCGCGAGCTCGCCGCGGTCGCCCTTGGGCAGCGCCTGGACGACGACGATCCGCGGCGCCGGCTCGGGCTCCCGGCGGACGGCGGCCACCGTGACGTCGATCGCGTCCTTGCCGAGCACCGCGGCGACCGTCCCGTCCACCCCGAGGCCCAGCCCGTCGGCGAGGGTCACCGCCTCGCCCGCCGCCAGCCGCTTCACCGCGGCCGCGTGCCGCCCCTCCGGCCCGTCGAGGCGCACCACGGAGCCGGGCGCGGCGGCGGCGATCCGCTCGGTCTCGACGACGAAGACGGGGGCGGTCATGCGGGGAACCTCCGGGGGGTGGGGCGGATCGGGAACGCGAAAGGGGCGCCGGGCAGAACCCGGCACCCCCGCGCGGACGGCCAGGGCCCGGCAAGCGGCCCCGGCCTAGGGCCTAGCGGCCGTTGAACGCGTCCTTGAGGCGCGAGAACAGGCCCTGCTGGCCCGGCGCGAACTGGCCGGACGGCCGCTCCTCGCCGCGCAGCACCGCGAGCCGGCGCAGCAGCTCCTCCTGCTCGGGGTCGAGCTTGGTGGGCGTCTGCACCTCGACATGCACTATCAGGTCGCCTCGGCCGCCGCCGCGCAGGTGCGTGATGCCGCGGCCGTGCAGCGGGATCGACTGGCCGGACTGGGTGCCGGGCCTGATGTCGAGCTCCTCCAGCCCGTCCAGGGTCTGCAGCGGCACCTGGGTGCCGAGGGACGCGGCCGTCATCGGGATGGTGACGGTGCAGTGCAGATCGTCCCCGCGCCGCTGGAAGACGGTGTGGGTGGTCTCGGCGATCTCGACGTACAGGTCGCCGGCCGGGCCGCCGCCGGGGCCGACCTCGCCCTCGCCGGCCAGCTGGATCCGGGTGCCGTTGTCGACACCGGCCGGGATCTTGACCGTCAGGGTGCGCCGGGCGCGGACCCTGCCGTCGCCGGCGCACTCCGGGCACGGGGTCGGCACGACCGTGCCGAAGCCCTGGCACTGCGGGCAGGGCCGGGAGGTCATGACCTGGCCCAGGAACGACCGGGTGACCTGGGACACCTCGCCCCTGCCGCGACACATGTCGCAGGTCTGCGCGGAGGTGCCGGGGGCCGCGCCCTCACCGCTGCACGTGGTGCAGGTGACGGCCGTGTCGACCTGGAGTTCCTTGGTGGTGCCGAAGGCGGCCTCCTCCAGGGTGATCTCCAGCCGGATCATGGCGTCCTGGCCGCGGCGGGTGCGCGAGCGCGGGCCGCGCTGGCCGGCCGCGGCGCCGAAGAAGGCGTCCATGATGTCGGAGAAGCCGAAGCCGGCCGCCCCCGCGCCGAAGCCGCCCGCGCCCCCGCCACCCGGCGAGAGCGGGTCACCGCCGAGGTCGTAGACCTGGCGCTTCTGCGGGTCGGAGAGCACCTCGTAAGCGGCGTTGATCTCCTTGAACCGCTCCTGCGTCTTCGGGTCCGGGTTGACGTCCGGGTGCAGTTCGCGTGCCAGGCGTCGGAAGGCCTTCTTGATCTCGTCCTGCCCCGCATCCCGTCGGACGCCGAGTACCGCGTAGTAGTCCGTGGCCACCAAATGCTCCGCTTGTTCCGCCTGTAGTAGTGCTGCGACTGGACACCGCCGTCAGAGGTTCCGACGGCGGCCTGTGCTACGACTCGGCCAGGATCTGGCCCACGTACCGCGCCACCGCACGCACCGCCCCCATTGTGCCCGGATAGTCCATCCGGGTCGGACCGATCACACCCAGTTTGGCCACGCTCTCGTCGCCCGAACCGTAACCGACCGACACCACCGAGGTGGAATTCAGCCCCTCGTAGGCGATCTCCCGCCCGATCCGGACCGTCATCGCGGCGTCCGCCGTCTCACCCAGGAGACGGAGCAGGACGACCTGCTCCTCCAGGGCTTCCAGCACCGGCTGGATGGTCAGGGGGAAGTCGTGCCCGAAGCGGGTCAGGTTGGCCGTGCCGGCCAGCATGATCCGCTCCTCGTTCTGCTCGGCGAGCGCTTCGAACAGCGTCGCCAGGACCGTGCTGACGGTCGGGCGGTCCGGCGGCTCGAAACCTGCCGGGAGCTCCTCCAGGAACCCCGGCACGTCCGGCAGCCGCTGGCCGACGGCCCGCGCGTTGATCCGGGCCCGCAGGTCCGCCAGGACCGTCTCGCCGACCGGGCCCGGGCAGTCGACCATCCGCTGCTCGACCCGGCCGGTGTTGGTGATCAGGACCAGCATCACCTTGGTCGGTGCCAGCGCCACCAGCTCGATGTGCCGGACGGTGGACCGCGACAGCGAGGGGTACTGCACCACCGCGACCTGCCGGGTGAGCTGGGCGAGCAGCCGCACCGTCCGCATGACCACGTCGTCCAGGTCGACGGCGCCGTCCAGGAAGTGCCGGATCGCCCGGCGCTCGGGGGCGCTCATCGGCTTGACCTCGGCGAGCTTGTCGACGAACAGGCGGTACCCCTTGTCGGTGGGGATGCGCCCGGCGCTGGTGTGCGGCTGGTGGATGTAACCCTCCTCCTCCAGCGCCGCCATGTCGTTGCGCACGGTCGCCGGGGAGACTCCGAGGTTGTGCCGCTCCACCAGGGCCTTGGAGCCGACCGGCTCCTCGGTGCCCACATAGTCCTGGACGATCGCGCGGAGCACGGCGAGCTTGCGGTCGTCCAGCTGGCGAACCTCACCGGCCATGGGGCACACACCTCCGTCTTCGCACGTTGTCCGTTCGTGTCACGCATGCTGCTGCCCGCTCCGGGAGGATCCCGGCTCCGGCACCCGCTTTGGCACTCTGAACCTGCGAGTGCCAAAACCGTACCTGCCAGTGTAAGGCCCGGGCCCAACGGCAGGAACGGCCCGGCCGGAGTGATCCTGCCCGCAGTTCCCGGCGCGGGGGTGGTGCCGCAGGGCCGTCCGGGTGGCAGCATCGAAGACGACGGCGAATGGAGGAGCAAGCAATGTCGAGCTCGGGCCAGCACACCCGTTTCGCGCCCGACCGCGGCCTGACCGGCCGCATGGTCGTGACGATGTTCGTGATCGGGCTGCTGTACGTCGGTTTCACCGGTCTGCTGATCGTGCTGCTGCGCGGCGCCTGGCCACTGATCGTCCTGATCTCCGGCGGGCTGTTCGTGGCCCAGTTCTGGTTCAGCGACAAGATCACCGAACGGGCGATGGGCGCCCACCAGGTGACCCCTGAGCAGTACCCGCAACTGCACGGCACCATCGACCGGCTCTGCGCGCTGGCCGACATGCCCAAACCCCGGGTGGCGGTCGCCGACAACGACATGCCGAACGCCTTCGCCACCGGCCGCAACCCGCAGAACGCCGTGGTGTGCGTCACCACCGGCCTGCTGCGCCGGCTGGAGCCCGAGGAACTGGAGGGCGTCCTCGCCCACGAGCTGTCCCACGTCGCCCACCGGGACGTCGCGGTGATGACCATCGCCGGCTTCCTCGGCGTCCTCGCCGGGGCCATGACCCGGATCGCCATGTACGGCGGGTTCATGGGCGGCAACCGCAACAACAACGACCAGAACGCGGCCATCGTCGCCCTGATCATCCCGCTGGTGTCGATGGTCGTCTACGCCATCAGCTTCCTGCTCACCCGGCTCCTGTCCCGCTACCGGGAACTCGCCGCCGACCGCGCCGCCGCCCAGCTCACCGGCCGGCCCAGCGCCCTCGCCTCCGCGCTCACCAAGGTCACCGGCCAGATCGCCGCCATCCCCAGCAAGGACCTGCGCCAGGCGCAGCCCTACAACGCCTTCTACTTCGCCCCCGCGCTGAGCGCCCGGGAGACCGCCTCGCAGCTGTTCTCCACCCACCCGACGCTGGAGAAGCGGCTCGCGGAGCTGGCGAAGATCTCCGAGCAGCTCGGCCGCTGAGGCCCCGGCCCCCTGCGGCCCTCCCGCCCCCCTCCTGGCTCCTCCCGACTCCCTCCCCCGAAAGGACCGCCGTGGGAATCCTGGACACCCTGTTCGGGCGCACCAAGCCCGTCAAGCCCGACCTCGACCAGCTGTTCGGCGTCCCGTCCGCCGCCCTCACCCTGGAGGCCGCGGCCGGGTTCACCCCCACCGGGCTCGGCTCGGTCTGCTTCGCCGCCGTCGAGGGCGCGGCCTTCGGCCAGGTCGAACAGCAGGTGCGGGCGCTGCTCGACGCCGACACCGAGCGCGGCGGCGTCCCGGTCGAGGCCTCCAAGGACGGCTACGGCTACTCCTGGCTGCTCGCCCGGCACACCCCCGAGGAACTGCCGGACCTGGTCAACGACCTGCACGCGGTCAACAGCGAGCTGGAGGCGAACGGCTTCGGGCCGCAGCTGCTCTGCTCGCTGGTCGGCTTCCGCAACCCGGGCGGGCAGTCGCTGGCCCTGGTCTACCTCTACAAGCGCGGCACCTTCTACCCCTTCGCCCCGATGCCCGGCGGCGGGGAGCGGCGCAACAGCCCGCTGGAGCTCCAGGTCAACGCGACGCTCGGGAACGACCTGCGGCTGGAGAAGGACCTCAGCCGCTGGTTCCCGGTCTGGGGCGCGCCGGGCCTCTGACGGTCCGTCCGTATAGTCGCTTTCATGCACAGCCGCCAGTACGGACCCGACCTGACCCCGCCGTGGAAGAAGCAGCAGCCCGCCCCGGAGGTGACCGCCGAACGGGACCTGGTGGTGGAGGAGGCCGCCACCGGCTTCTGCGGCGCGGTGGTGCGCTGCGAGAAGACCGCCGAGGGCTTCACCGTCACCCTGGAGGACCGCTTCGGCAAGCTCCGGGTGTTCCCGCTGGTGCCGCGCGGCTTCCTGCTGGAGGGCCGGACGGTCACCCTGGTGCGCCCGGCCGGCCCCGCCCCCTCCCGCACGCCGGGCCGCACCGCCTCCGGCTCGGTCGCCGTCCCCGGCGCCCGGGCCCGGGTCGCCCGCGAGTCGCGGATCTACGTCGAGGGCCGGCACGACGCCGAACTGGTCGAGCGGGTCTGGGGCGACGACCTGCGGATCGAGGGCGTGGTCGTCGAGTACCTGGAGGGCGTGGACGACCTGCCCGCGATCGTCGCCGACTTCGCCCCCGGCCCGGGCCGGCGCCTCGGCGTCCTGGTCGACCATCTGCTCCCCGGCACCAAGGAGCACCGCATCGCCGCCCAGGTCACCGGCGACGCCGTCCTGGTCGTCGGCCACCCGTACATCGACATCTGGCAGGCCGTGAAGCCCGCCTCCGTCGGCATCCCCGGCTGGCCCGCCGTCCCCCGCGGCGAGGAGTGGAAGGAGGGCGTCTGCCGCCGCCTCGGCTGGCCGGTGAACACCCCCGCCGCCTGGAAGCGGATCCTCTCCACGGTGGACAGCTACAAGGACCTGGAGCCGGAACTGCTGGGAAAGGTCGAGGAGTTGATCGACTTCGTGACGATTCCGGAGTGACTGTCAGAGCGTTCCGAACTCACCTGTGTCCAGCGTCACGCCCAGGACGTCGACCCGGACGGGGTCGCCGAACTTGAAGGGCTGCCCGACCGCGTAGTCCGGGGCGCCCGACGCGGTAGCGGTGTCGGGTTCGGTGAGCAGCAGACACTCGCCCTTGAAGGGGTCGACGATCAGATAGGCCTTGATCGTCCCGCCCGCGTACATCTCCCGCTTGACGTGGTAGTCGCGATAGGCGCTGGTCTTCGACACCACCTCGACGACCATGGTCACCGCAGGCGCCGGGACCAACCGTCCGGGGACTTCCACCGCGCCCCGCTCGATCACCACCAGATCGGGCTGCAGCTCGCTGGCCTCGTGCGCGAAGGCCAGGTCCTGGGTCTGCAACCGATGCCAGAGAGCCCTCGGGACCTGATCCACGATGCACTCGACGATGAGGTTGTGGACCAGGTCCGGCCCCGCCGTCATCACGATTTCCCCCCTGATGAGCTCGGCCTTGACGCCTTCCGGCACCTCCAGGTTCTCGAAGATCCCGGTCATCCGATCATCGATGGCGGTCATCGCACGCTCCCTCCGACGGCTGACGTCCACGTCAACGAATGTCAGTCCACCAGGTCACGTACGACCGCGTCGGCGAGCAGGCGGCCCTGGAGGGTGAGGACGGCGCGGCCCCCGGCGTACGGCTCGGCGGCGAGGAGGCCGTCGGCGAGGTGGCGGGCGGCGGCGTGGCGGCCGGTGTCGGTGAGGAGGGTGAGCGGGATGCCCTCGGCGAGGCGCAGTTCCAGCAGGATGCGCTCGACCCGGCGGTCCTCCTCGGCGAGCACCTCGCGGCCCAGGGCGGGGGTGCGGCCCTCGGCGAGGGCCTGGGCGTAGGCGGCGGGGTGCTTGGCGTTCCACCAGCGGACGCCGCCGACGTGGCTGTGCGCGCCCGGGCCGGCGCCCCACCAGTCGGCGCCGGTCCAGTACAGCTCGTTGTGGCGGCAGCGGCCCTCGGGGGTGGTGGCCCAGTTGGAGACCTCGTACCAGGTGTAGCCGGCGGCGCTGAGCGCCTGTTCGGCGATGAGGTAGCGGTCGGCGTGCACGTCGTCGTCGATCATCGGCAGTTCGCCGCGCTTGACCCGGGCGGCGAGCTTGGTGCCGTCCTCGACGATCAGGGAGTACGCGGAGACGTGGTCGGGCCCGGCGCCGATGGCGGCGTCCAGGGAGGCGCGCCAGTCGTCGTCGGACTCGCCGGGGGTGCCGTAGATGAGGTCCAGGTTGACGTGGTCGAAGCCGGCGGCGCGGGCCTCGGCGACGCAGGCCTCGGGGCGGCCGGGGGTGTGGTGGCGGTCGAGCAGCTTCAGGACGTGCGGGCGGGCGCTCTGCATGCCGAAGGAGACCCGGTTGTAGCCGCCCTCGCGCAGTTCGGCCAGGTAGGCCGGGTCGACGGACTCCGGGTTGGCCTCGGTGGTGACCTCGGCGCCGTCGGCGAGCCCGAACTCCTCGCGCAGCGCGGCGAGCATCTTCACCAGGTCGCGGGCGGGCAGCAGGGTGGGGGTGCCGCCGCCGAGGAAGACGGTCTGCACCGGCAGGTCGACCGGGCCGAGGACCTTTCGGGCCAGCCGGATCTCGGCGACCACGTTGTCCGCGTAGGTCTCCTGGGAGGCGACCGCCCCGGAGGAGCGCAGTTCGGTGGCGGTGTAGGTGTTGAAGTCGCAGTAGCCGCAGCGGCTGGCGCAATAGGGCACGTGCAGGTAGAAGCCGAACGGCCGCTGCCCGAGACCGGTGCGGGCGGATGCGGGCAGGGAACCGTCGGACGGCACCGGTTCGCCGTCGGGGAGTGCGGAGGGCATGACCCCATTGTCCCGTACGGCTCACCCGAACCGGTGAGCCGTACGGGGGCGGGGCCGATCAGGCCTCGTTGGCGCCCGCGTACATCGCGGTGACGGCGTCCGCGTAGGTCCGCTCGACCACCGGGCGCTTGATCTTCAGGCTCGGGGTGAGCTCGCCGTGCTCGATGTCGAGATCGCGCGGCAGCAAGTGGAACTTCTTGATCGTCTGCCAGCGCTGGAGGTCGGCGTTGAGCCGCTTGACGAAGCCCTCGATCAGCTGGTGCACCTGCGGGTCGGCGGTCACCTCGGCGTAGGACTTGCCCTTCAGCCCGTGCTCGGCGGCCCACGGCATGATGACCGCCTCGTCCAGGCCGATCAACGCGGTGCAGAAGTTGCGGCCGTTGCCGATCACGAGGATGTTGCTGACGAACGGGCAGACCGCCTTGAACCTGCCCTCGACCTCGCTGGGCGCGACGTACTTGCCGCCGGAGGTCTTGAACAGGTCCTTCTTGCGGTCGGTTATCCGCAGGAAGCCGTCGGGGCCGAGCTCGCCGATGTCCTCGGTGTGGAACCAGCCGTCGGCCTCCAGCACCTCGGCGGTCTTCTCGGGCAGGTCGTGGTAGCCGCGCATGACGCCGGGGCCGCGCAGCAGGATCTCGCCGTCCTCGGCGATCCGGACCTCGGTGCCGGGCAGCGGGCGGCCCACGGTGCCGATCCGGATGTCCTCCTCACGGTTGACGCAGGAGCCGGCGCTGGTCTCGCTGAGGCCGTAGCCCTCCAGGATCGGCACGCCGGCGCCGAGGAAGAAGTAGCCGATCTCGGGCGCGAGCGCGGCGCTGCCGGAGACGGCGCCGCGCAGCCGGCCGCCGAAGGCCGCGCGGATCTTGGCGTAGACCAGCTTGTCGGCCAGGCCGTGCTGGAGCCTGAGGCCCAGCGGGGCGGTGCCGGCACCGGTGGCGATCCGGCTCTCCTGGACGGCGCGGGCGTGCTCGCGGGCGACCTTGGCGGCCCACCGGAAGATCTTGTACTTGGCGCCGCCCTCGGCCCGGGCCCGGCCGGCGATGCCGTTGTAGACCTTCTCGAAGATGCGCGGCGCCGAGGCCATCACGGTCGGCCGGATGACCGGCAGGTTGTGGATGATCCGGTCGACCCGGCCGTCCACGGCCATCACGTGGCCGGTGGCGATCTGGCCGGAGATCAGCGTCTTGCCGAACACGTGCGACAGCGGCAGCCACATGAACTGGACGTCGTCGGAGCGCAGCAGCCCGCTGGCCTCCTGGGCCCGGGCCTCGTACGCCCAGCAGTCGTGCACCAGGCGCACGCCCTTGGGGCGGCCGGTGGTGCCGGAGGTGTAGATGAGGGTGGCCAGCTGCTCCTTGTCGAGCGCGGCGACGGTCTTCTCGACCGCGTCCGGGTGCTGCTCCAGGTACTCGGCGCCGCGCTGCTCCAGCTCGGCGAGGGTGAGCACGGTGAGGGCGTTCAGGCCCTCGGCCTCGGGGGTACTGGCCCCTGGGGCGCCCGCCTCGGCGGCATCAGTCCCAGCGGCGTCACTCCCGGCGGCGTCGGCCTCGGGGGCGTCGGCCTCGGGGGCGTCGAAGAGGATGACGGTCCGCAGCTCGGGCAGCTGTCCGAGCTGGTCGACGGCCTTGGCGAGTTGGGCGGAGTTCTCCGCGAACAGCGCCCTGGAACCGGAGTTGGAGAGGATGAACGCGGTCTCGTCGGCGTTGGTGCTGGGATAGACGGTCGTGGTGGCGGCACCCGCGCACATGTTCCCGAGGTCGGCGATGATCCATTCGAGCCGGGTGGAGGAGGCGAGCGCCACCCGGTCCTCCGGCTGGATGCCGAGCGCCATCAGCCCGGCGGCCACCGCCTTGACCCGGGCCGCGGTCTGCGCCCAGGTCAGCGAGCGCCACTGCTCGGCGCCGGGGGCGCTGTCCGCGGCGTGCTCGTCGACCGGGGCCGGGTAGCGGTAGGCCTCGGCGTTCGGGGTGGCGGCGACCCGCTCCAGGAAGAGGTGGGCGACGGAGGCGGGACGCCCGGCGACCAAGTCGGCACTGCCGGAGTCGATCAGGGACTGCGCGGAACTCAACGAGGACCTCCGGGGGCGGGTGGCCGTCTGAGGGATGGTTTCGGCGCCCGTGGGGGGCGGTCGCCGGGCCCCCGGTCAACCCTGGCGATACCGGCGAGTAACAAGGGGGCAATCAGCAGCCTAGGGGGAAACCGGTCATTCCGTAAGAGGGCGGGGCCCGGCCGGCACACCACCGCACCACCGGTGCCCGACGACGACTCCGCCCCGCGCCCCGGTGAACCCCTGCAACCGGGCCCGCCGTACGGTTCGGCAAAGGACTGGGCAAACCTGCGGTCCACAACTCGTGAATCTCCTGTACGAGTCCACCAAAGAACGAGAATCGGGATGCGAATCCACCCGTCGACGACAAGAGTGTGCCAGTGCTGATCAGACTTCTCAGGGCGTACCTGCGCCCGTACTCCCGACCGATCGCGCTGCTCGTGGGGCTCCAACTGGTGTCCACCCTGGCGGCGCTCTACCTGCCGACGCTCAACGCCGACATCATCGACGACGGCGTGGTCAAGGGCGACACCGGCTACATCCTGCAAGTGGGCGGGGTGATGATCGGCATCACCCTGGTCCAGGCGCTCTGCTCGATCGGCGCCGTCTACTACGGATCCCGCACCGCCATGGCCTTCGGCCGGGACGTCCGCGCCGCCGTCTTCGACCGGGTGCAGAGCTTCTCCGCCCGCGAGGTCGGCCAGTTCGGCGCCCCCTCGCTGATCACCCGCACCACCAACGACGTCCAACAGGTCCAGATGCTGGCCCTGATGAGCTTCACGCTCATGGTGGCCGCCCCGATCATGTGCGTCGGCGGCATCATCATGGCCCTCAACCAGGACGTGCCGCTGTCCGGCCTGCTGCTCGCGGTCATCCCGCTGCTCGGCGCCGTCGTCCTCCTCCTGGTCCGCTCGCTGCGCCCCAAGTTCCGCAGCATGCAGACCCGGATCGACACCGTGAACCGGGTCCTGCGCGAGCAGATCACCGGCATCCGGGTCATCCGCGCCTTCGTCAAGGACGACCACGAGCAGGCCCGCTTCGCCAAGGCCAACGGGGACCTCACCGACACCGCCCTCCAGGTCGGCCGGCTGATGTCGTTCATGTTCCCGGCCGTGATGCTGGTCGTGAACGTCTCCAGCGTCGCCGTGCTCTGGTTCGGCGCCCACCGGATCGACAACGGCGGCATGCAGATCGGCGCGCTCACCGCCTTCCTCTCCTACCTGATGCAGATCCTGATGAGCGTCATGATGGCCACCTTCATGTTCATGATGGTGCCGCGCGCCGAGGTCTGCGCCGAGCGCATCGAGGAGGTCCTCGGCACCTCCTCCAGCGTCGTCCCGCCCGCCGCGCCGATCACCGAGGTGCTGCGCCGCGGCAACCTGGAACTGCGCGACGTCGACTTCCGCTACCCCGGCGCCGAGGCCTCGGTGCTGCGCGGCATCGCCATCACCGCCCGCCCCGGCGAGACCACCGCCGTCATCGGATCCACCGGCAGCGGCAAGTCCACCCTGCTCGGACTCGTACCCCGACTGTTCGACGCCACCTCCGGCCAGGTCCTGCTCGACGGCGTCGACGTGCGCGAACTCGCCCCCGAGACGATCGCCGAGAGCGTCGGCCTCGTCCCGCAGAAGCCCTACCTGTTCTCCGGCACCGTCGCCAGCAACCTCCGCTACGGCCGGCCCGACGCCACCGACGAGGAGCTCTGGCACGCCCTGGAGATCGCCCAGGCCAAGGACTTCGTCGAGGAACTGGCCGAAGGCCTGGACGCCCCGATCGCCCAGGGCGGCGGCAACGTCTCCGGCGGCCAGCGCCAACGCCTGGCCATCGCCCGGGCCCTGGTCCGCCAGCCCGACGTCTACCTGTTCGACGACTCCTTCTCGGCGCTCGACTACGCCACCGACGCCAGGCTGCGCAAGGCCCTCGCCCGCGAGACCTCCGACGCCACCGTGCTGATCGTCGCCCAGCGCGTCTCCACCATCCGCGACGCCGACCGGATCATCGTCCTCGACGAAGGCGCGGTCGTCGGCACCGGCACCCACCACGAACTGATGGCCGACAACCCGACGTACCGGGAGATCGTGCTCTCCCAGCTCACCGAGCAGGAGGCGGCGTGACCACCCCCGGCAAGCCCGACGCGGACACCAGGACCGCGGACACCGCGACAGCGGACACCAGGACCGCGGACACCGCGACAGCGGACCCCGAGGCCGCGGACACCAGAACCGCGGACCCCGAGACCACGGACACCACACAGCCCGACCCGGACACCAAGGCCGCGGACCCCGCCGACGAACTGCCCAGCGACTCGCAGGCCGCCGCCGCCCGCCGCGGCCCCGCCGGACCGGGCCGCTTCATGGGCGGCCAGGGCACCGAGAAGTCCATGGACTTCAAGGGCTCCGGCAAGCGGCTGCTCGCCCTGCTGCGCCCCGAACGCAACCTGATCTCCGGCGTGCTGGCCCTCGGCGTGCTCAGCATCGGCTGCGCCGTCACCGGCCCCAAGGTCCTCGGCAACGCCACCGACCTGATCTTCGCCGGCGTCGTCGGCGCCCGCTTCGAACCCGGCACCTCCAAGGCGCAGATCGTCGAGGGGCTGCGCGCCCACGGCGAGGGCGGCGTCGCCGGCCTGCTCTCCTCGGTGGACTTCACCCCCGGCCAGGGCATGGACTTCGGCGCCATCGGCACCGTCCTGCTCTGGGTGCTGGTCATCTACCTCGCCTCCGCCCTGTTCGGCATCGTCCAGGGCCGGCTGGCCACCACGGCGATCCAGCGGGCCGGCTACCGGCTGCGCCAAGACGTCGAGGCCAAAATCGCCCGACTGCCGCTCAGCTACTTCGACAAGCAGCCGCGCGGCGAGGTGCTCAGCCGGGTCACCAACGACATCGACAACATCAGCCAGTCCATGCAGCAGACCATGGGACAGGTCGTCAACTCGCTGCTCACCGTGGTCGGCGTGCTGGCCATGATGTTCTGGATCTCCCCGCTGCTGGCGACGATCGCCCTGGTCTCGGTGCCGCTGTCGGTGGCCGTCGCCGCCAAGGTCGGCAAGCGGGCGCAGCCCCAGTTCGTCCAGCAGTGGAAGTCCACCGGCCAACTCAACGCGCACATCGAGGAGATGTACACCGGCCACACCCTGGTCAAGGTGTTCGGCCGCCAGCGCGAGTCCGCCGAGACCTTCCGCGAGCACAACGAGGCGCTGTACACCTCCAGCTTCCGGGCGCAGTTCATCTCCGGGATCATCCAGCCCGCGATGATGCTGATCGGCAACCTGCAGTACGTGCTGGTCGCGGTCGTCGGCGGCCTGCGGGTGGCCAGCGGCGCGCTGTCCATCGGCGACGTGCAGGCGTTCATCCAGTACTCGCGGCAGTTCAGCCAGCCACTCACCCAGGTCGCCAGCATGGCCAACCTGGTGCAGTCCGGGGTCGCCTCCGCCGAGCGCGTCTTCGAGCTGCTGGACGCCCCCGAGCAGACCCCCGAACCGGCCGTGTCCGAGCGGCCCGACACCATCCACGGCCGGGTCGCCTTCCAGGACGTGTCCTTCCGCTACGACCCCGAGAAGCCGCTCATCGAGGACCTCTCGCTCAAGGTCGAACCCGGCCAGACCGTCGCCATCGTCGGCCCCACCGGCGCCGGCAAGACCACCCTGGTCAACCTCCTGATGCGGTTCTACGAGGTCAGCTCCGGACGCATCACCCTCGACGGGGTCGACGTCTCCGCGATGTCCCGCGAGGACCTGCGCTCCGGCATCGGCATGGTGCTCCAGGACACCTGGCTGTTCGGCGGCACCATCGCCGACAACATCGCCTACGGCGCCCAGGGAGCCACCCGCGAGCAGGTCGTCGAGGCCGCCAAGGCCGCCCACGTCGACCGCTTCGTGCGCACCCTGCCGGACGGCTACGACACCGTCATCGACGACGACGGCGCCGGGGTCAGCGCGGGCGAGAAGCAGCTGATCACCATCGCCCGGGCGTTCCTCGCCCAGCCGTCGATCCTCGTCCTGGACGAGGCGACCAGCTCCGTCGACACCCGCACCGAGGTGCTGATCCAGCGGGCCATGGCCCGGCTGCGCACCGGCCGCACCAGCTTCGTGATCGCGCACCGGCTCTCCACCATCCGGGACGCCGACGTGATCCTGGTGATGGAGAACGGCTCGATCGTCGAACAGGGCTCGCACGACGAGCTGATCGCCGCGCACGGCGCCTACGCGCGGCTGTACCAGGCGCAGTTCGCGGAGGCCGTGGCCGAGGTGGACTGACCGTCGCACACCGCCGGTGCCGAGCCGGGGCGGGCCCGAACCGCCCCGGCTCCTCGTCCGCGGCGCGCTGCGGCGGCGGAAGCTGCGGTGGTCCGCTCCGGCGGGGAAGCTGCGGCGGCCCGCTCCGGTGGAGAGAACGAGGAGGGGCCCGGGCGGTTGTCCGCCCGGGCCCCTCTCACGCGCCTGTGGTTACTTCTTTTCCTTCGGCGCCTCGGCGTCGGTGGACAGCGCGGCGATGAAGGCCTCCTGCGGGACCTCCACGCGGCCGACCATCTTCATCCGCTTCTTGCCTTCCTTCTGCTTCTCCAGCAGCTTGCGCTTGCGCGAGATGTCACCGCCGTAGCACTTGGCGAGGACGTCCTTGCGGATCGCGCGGACCGTCTCACGGGCGATCACCCGGGAGCCGATGGCCGCCTGGATCGGCACCTCGAACTGCTGGCGCGGGATCAGCTTCTGCAGCTTGCCCGCCATCATCACGCCGTAGCCGTAGGCCTTGTCCTTGTGCACGATCGCGGAGAAGGCGTCCACCGCGTCGCCGTGCAGCAGGATGTCGACCTTCACCAGCTGGGCGGACTGCTCGCCGATGGGCTCGTAGTCGAGCGAGGCGTAGCCGCGGGTCTTGGACTTCAGCTGGTCGAAGAAGTCGAAGACGATCTCGGCGAGCGGCAGGGTGTAGCGCAGCTCGACCCGGTCCTCGGACAGGTAGTCCATGCCCTGGAGGTTGCCGCGGCGGGACTGGCAGAGCTCCATGATCGCGCCGACGAACTCGTTGGGCGCCAGGATGGTGCCGCGCACGACCGGCTCGTACACCTCGGCAAGCTTGCCGGTCGGGAACTCGCTCGGGTTGGTGACGATGTGCTCGGTGCCGTCCTCCATGACCACCCGGTAGACCACGTTCGGGGCGGTGGAGATCAGGTCGAGGTTGAACTCGCGCTCCAGGCGCTCCCGGATGATCTCCAGGTGCAGCAGGCCGAGGAAGCCGCAGCGGTAGCCGAAGCCGAGCGCGACCGAGGTCTCCGGCTCGTACACCAGCGCGGCATCGTTCAGCCGCAGCTTGTCCAGGGCGTCGCGCAGCAGCGGGTAGTCCGAGCCGTCCAGCGGGTACAGGCCGGAGAACACCATCGGGCGCGGCTCCTTGTAGCCGCCCAGCGCCTCGGTCGCACCCTTGTGCATCGAGGTGATGGTGTCACCCACCTTGGACTGCCGGACGTCCTTCACGCCGGTGATGATGTAGCCCACCTCGCCGACGCCCAGGCCGTCGGCGACCTTCGGCTCGGGCGAGATGACGCCGATCTCCAGCAGCTCGTGGGTGGCGCCGGTGGACATCATCGCGATCCGCTCGCGCTTGGTGAGCTGCCCGTCCACGACACGCACGTAGGTGACCACGCCGCGGTAGGAGTCGTACACCGAGTCGAAGATCATCGCGCGGGCCGGGGCGTCCTTGACGCCGACCGGGGCCGGGATGGTGTTGACGATGTGGTCCAGCAGGTCCTCGACGCCGAGGCCGGTCTTGGCGCTGACCTGCAGCACGTCCGAGGGGTCGCAGCCGATGATGTGCGCGATCTCCGCCGCGTACTTCTCCGGCTGGGCGGCCGGCAGGTCGATCTTGTTCAGCACCGGGACGATCGTGAGGTCGTTCTCCAGCGCCAGGTACAGGTTGGCGAGGGTCTGCGCCTCGATGCCCTGGGCCGCGTCGACCACCAGGATGGTGCCCTCGCAGGCCGCGAGGGAGCGGGACACCTCGTACGTGAAGTCCACGTGGCCGGGGGTGTCGATCATGTTGAGGATGTGCGTCGTCCCGGCATTCGGACCGGTCTTCGGCGCCCACGGGAGGCGGACCGCCTGCGACTTGATGGTGATGCCGCGCTCGCGCTCGATGTCCATGCGGTCGAGGTACTGGGCGCGCATCTGCCGCGGGTCGACGACGCCGGTGATCTGCAGCATCCGGTCTGCGAGCGTCGACTTGCCGTGGTCGATGTGGGCGATGATGCAGAAGTTGCGGATCAGCGCCGGGTCGGTACGGCTGGGCTCTGGCACATTGCTGGGGGTCGCGGGCACCTTGGTCCGATTCTCCGTTGGTCCGGGGCCGGGGGTGTCCTGGTCATCGCTGACCGGTTTTCCCGGGGACCGGACAGTCTCGTCCGATCGAAATAGTTCCTCCCATCTTCCCACGACCACGGCGCGGACCGCCGTTCGGTCCGCCCGGACCTTCTCCGGGCCCGCGCCAGGCGGCAGGATGACACCCCGTGATCCTCGAAAGCGCCCTGCTCGACGTCCTGCCCGGACAGGAGGACGAGTTCCTCGCCGCCTTCGCCGAGGCCCGGCCCCTGATCGCCGTCCAACAGGGCTTCCGCTCCCTGCACCTGCGGCGCTGCCTCGACGAAGGACGCGGCTCGCGATTCCTCCTCCAGGTGGAATGGGAGACGCTCGCGGACCACACCGAGGGCTTCCGCCGCTCAGCCGAGTACCGGCAGTGGCGGGAACTGCTGCACCGCTTCTACCGGCCGTTCCCGGAGGTCGAGCACTACGGGGAGCCGGTGCTCAGTACGTAGCCGACCCACTACTGCGCAGGCGACCCGCCGTGGGGCCGGGCTCCCGGTTTGGGGCGGGTGGCGGGCCCCTGGTAGCGTGGACTGCTGCACCTGGCCCCGGCATGCCCTCTCAGCTGCCCGGCGGCCGCGCGGTGCAGCCCGTTCAATCCTTTTAGACAAGACTGAGGCTCCTTCGTGGCGAACATCAAGTCCCAGATCAAGCGCAACAAGACCAACGAGAAGGCGCGCCTGCGCAACAAGGCCGTCAAGTCCTCGCTGAAGACCGCCCTGCGCAAGGCCCGCGAGGCCGCTGCCGCCGGCGAGACCGAGAAGGCCACCGTGCTGGCCCGCGCCGCCTCCAAGGCGCTGGACAAGGCCGTGAGCAAGGGCGTCATCCACGCCAACCAGGCCGCCAACAAGAAGTCGGCCATCACCAAGCGCGTCAACACGGCCGCCCAGGCCTGACGCCCCGGGGGCCTCGGCCCCCACCGCCTCGGGACGGACCCGGCCCTCTACCCGGACCCCTGAGGCGCGTGAGACTCGCACCGCACGCGGCCTGCGTTCGCCACGCGGGTGCGGTGTACGAAGCAGTACGACAGGCGCCGCAGTCGGCCTCTCTCCAGAGGCCCACTGCGGCGCCTGTCGCGTTCCGCGGCCCGACCGCTGTCGTCGGTCACGCGCGGGCGGGGCTCCGGAGCCCCGGCGGCGCTGCGGGCCGGCGCCTGGGGGACCGTCCGCTCGATGGGCACGTAGGCGGTGGCACGTAGGCGGTGGCACGTAGGCGGTGGCAGGTGGGTCGGCAAGTAGCCGGGTAGCCGGGTAGCCGGGTCCGGCTCGTCCCGGGTCCGGTTCGGTGGCCGCGCCGCCGTCAGTACGCCGGGCGGGACCCGGCCCGGGCCGCCCGGGCGACGGCCACCACCGCGCGCTCCAGCGCAAAGGCCGGATCGTCCGAGCCGCCCTTGACGGCGGCGTCGGCCTGGGCGATCGCGGTCAGCGCGGTGGCCACCCCGTCGCCCGTCCAACCGCGCATCTGCTGGCGCACCCGATCGACCTTCCACGGCGGCATGCCCAACTCGCGGGCCAGGTCCGCCGGACGCATGTTCCGCCCGGTGGTCGCCAGCCGCCCGATGCTGCGCACGCCGGAGGCCAGTGCGTAGGTGATGCCGGTCGGCGGCTGGCCCACCGCCAGCGCCCAGCGCAGCCGCTCCAGCGCCTCCGCGGCCCGGCCGGTGACCGCCAGATCGGCCACCTCGAAGCCCGTCGCCTCGGCCCGGCCGCTGTAGTAGCGGGCCACCACCGTCTCGTCGATCGCGCCCTCGACGTCCGAGGTCAGCTGGCTGCACGCGGCCGCCAGCTCGCGCAGGTCGCTGCCGAGCGAGTCCAGCAGGGCCTGGCAGGCCTCCGGTGTGGCCGAGCGGCCCAGCGTACGGAACTCGCCCCGGACGAAGGCCAGCCGCTCGTTCGCCTTGGTCAGCTTCGCGCACGCCACCTCGCGACCGCCCGCCTTGCGCCCGGCGTCCAGCAGGCCCTTGCCCTTGGCCCCGCCCGCGTGCGCCAGCACCATGATCACTTCTTCGGCCGGCGCCTCGATGTACGCCTTGACCTCCTTCACCGAGTCGGCGGAGAGGTCCTGCGCGGCCCGCACCACGATCACCTTGCGCTCGGCGAACAGCGACGGCGTGGTCAGCTCGGCCAGGCTGCCCGGCTGCAGGCTGCCGGGCGGCAGATCCCGCACGTCGGTGTCCGGGTCCGCCGCCTTCGCCGCCGCCACCACCTGGGCGACCGCGCGGTCCAGCAGCAGCTCCTCCTGGCCGACCGCGAGGGTCAGCGGGGCGAGCAGGTCGTCGGGTGCACTCTTCCTGGCCATCGCCTACCAGCATCCCACGGGGCGCGGACACTCCCGCCCGGGGCGACCCCCGCCCCCGGCCCCGCCCGGCCCTGCCCGGTCCCGCCCGGTCCCGCCTCTCCAGCCCGACCTGCCCGACCCGGCCCGCCCGACCCGACCTGCCCGACCGCGCCGATCACCCGACCTGGAGAATGGTCCGGTGACCGAGAACCACACCACCGACCTGCCGGACGTCAACGACCCGCACGCCCGGCAACTGCTCGTCCTGCCCGACCGCGACGCCGCCGAGGACGCCTCCGAGGAGCTCAGCGCCGCCCACCCCGACCTCGGCGAGCTCGACCTCGTCCGGGACGCCCTGGCCGGCGAGGACGACGCCGAGGACGCCCAGTGGCTGGTCGTCGTCGAGCCCCCGGAGGAGGGCTGGACCCCGGCCCTGCTGCGCGCCCTCGACGCTCTCGCCGTCGAGCACGAGGGCTGGCGCGAGGAAGGCTGACCCGGCCGGCCCTTCCACCAGCTCGCGTTCGACGGTCGAGCGCGACGCACCACCGCAGGTGCCCGTACTTCGGCGCGCTCCGGGCGGGGCCCGGAGCGCGCCGCAATCGTTCTCCGGGCCCCGCCCCGCCCCCCCGCCCCCTCCCTCCTCCCCACCCCAACCCCTTTCCCTTCCCCACCTGATGGCTGGGAGGAGAGGAGGGCGGGGTCAGCCGGGCGGGGCTCGCGGGGTGTGCGAGCCCCGCCCGGTACGGGAGGCGGGCGCTCCGTCCGCAGCGTGCGAGCGGGGCTTGCGCGCCTCGTGCGCCGCCTGCGGGTGCACGGACACCCCGAGGACGGCCGGCGAGCCGCCCGTCACCGCGATGTCGCCCACCCGATCGGTGCGCAGCACGCTCGCACCCAGCGCGCGCAGCCGGTCCACCGTCCGCACGGACGGATGCCCGTACGCGTTTCCCTCGCCGCACGAGATCAATGCCAGCCGGGGACGCAACGCACCGGTCAAAGCCCAGTCCTGATGCGCCGATCCGTGGTGCGCCACCTTCAGGACGTCCACCCGCCCCAACCGGCCCAGCAGCGCCGACTGGGCAGGCGGTTCGAGGTCCCCGAGCAACGCCATCCGCAGTCCGCCCGCCACCGACACCACCAGCGCGACGCTCGCGTTGTTCGCCCCCGGGGCCTCGACAGCCGCCCCGGCGTCGGGCCAGACCACCTCCCAGGACAACCCCGGGCCCGCCGAGCGCCGTTCACCGCGCCCCGCGCGCAGCAGCGGGACTCCGGCACCGACCGCCCAGCCCGCCACCCGGGCCGCCTCACCCGGTGGATCGTCCAGGGTCGTGCCCTCGATCGCTCCGACCCGGCGGCCCCGGACCACCCCCGGCACACCCTCGACGTGATCGGCGTGGAAGTGCGTCACCACCAACAGCGGCACTTCCGTGATACCCAGATCCCGCAGGCACCTGTCGGCGGCGTTCGGATCCGGCCCCGCATCGACCACCACCGCGCTGTCCGGTGCACCGGCCGCGAGCACCAGCATGTCCCCTTGTCCCACGTCGCACATCACCATCCGCCACCCCGGCGGCGGCCAGCCGGTCGCGATCCGGGTGAGCTGCGGTGGCCGCAGCAGCACGGCCAGCAGGACCACGAGCAGCACCCCCGTCACCAGCCCCCGTACCCACCGCCGCCGGGCGCGGACGGGCTTGCCGGACGGCGCTCGCCGTGGCAGCAGGAGCGGCATCACCCAGCAGGCCGCCAGGGTGGCCAGCGCGACCGTCGCCGTCCCGAACCACCCGCCCGGCCAGGAGAGTTGGCCGCCCGGAAGTTCGGCGCCGCGCCGCGCCACCAGGGCGAGCCAGCCGACCGGCACTCCGGCCGGCTCCGCGAGCAGGCGGGCCAGGTCCGGGAGGAGCGGCTGCAGCACGAGCACCCCGAAGCCGAGCAGGGTCGCCGGAGCCACCGCCAGTTCGGCCAGCAGGTTGCACGGGATCGCGTCCAGGCTGACGTGCCCGGACAGCACCACCGTCACCGGCGCGCACAGGGCCTGGGCGGCGGCCGTCGCCGCCAGGGCACCCGCCAGGTGGTGCGGCCAGCGCCGGGACCGCAGCGCCTCGGCCCAGTGCGGCCCGAGGACGAGCAGCCCGGCCGTGGCGAGCACCGAGAGCAGGAATCCGAAGGAACGCGCCAGGAACGGGTCGAGCAGGACGAGCACCAGGACCGCCCCGGCGAGCGCGGGCACCGCCTGCCGGGGCCGGCCGGTGGCCAGCGCGAGCATGCCGATCAGCCCCGTCCCGGCCGCGCGCAGCACGCTGGGCTCCGGCCGGCAGACGGCGACGAAGGCCAGCGTCAGCGCAGTCCCGAGCAACGCGCTGGTGTGCAACGAGAGCCCCAGCAGCGCGGCCAGCCCGCGCCGTTCCGGGGTGCCGGCCTGCCCCGGGGCGCCCAGCAGCGCGCCGAGGACGATCGCCAGGTTGGCCCCGCTCACCGCCACCAGGTGCACCAGGTCGGTGGCCCGGAAGGCATCCTCAAGGTCGTCGGGCAGTCGCGAGGTGTCCCCCACGACCAGGCCCGGGAGCAGTCCGCGCGCGTCCGGCGGGAGCCCGTCGCTGGCCGTGCGCAGACCGGCACGCAGCCGCCCGGCGATCCGCTGCGGCAGGTTCGGCGGCGCGAGGCGGCGGGGCGGGCCGTGGACGACCAGCAGCGCCGCGCACTCGGTGTCGTAGCCGTCTCCCGCGGGCCGCACCTCGGCCTCCACCACCAGCCGCTCCGACGGGAGCAGCCCCTGCCAGGGCCCGGATTCCGCGCCCCGGACCATGACGGTCACCGGGGTTCGCGTCCGGGTACTGCGCCCGTCCGGCAGGAGCGTGACCCGGTCGGCCACCGCGTCGACGGTGAGGAGGGTCTGCCCGCCGGTGGTACCGCCCCGGGCCGCGTGGGACTTCGGGTCCCCCGCGACGGTCAGCTCCGCCTCCACCACCCGAGCGGGCTCGCCCGGGGATCGCGGCGGGGCGTGCTCGGCCGCTCGGACGAGCTCCGGCAGCGGCCCCCGGTGCAGATCGGCGGTGTGCAGCGGGGTGGCCACCGCGGCGGCGGCTCCGGTGAGCAGGACGGCGGCCAAGGTCACCGCCGCTGCGCGTCGGCGTGGGAGCGCGGGCCTGACGAGCAGCAGGACGGCCGCCAGTGCGGCGGCACCCGCCAGGCCGAAGGCGAGGACGTCGTACCCCGGCTCCAGGCCGAGGAGCGCGGCCGTCACCACCCAGGCCGAGACGGCGGGAAGCAGCAGCCGGAAGTCGGCACCGGTGGAGCGGTTCGGCAGGTTCGGTTCGATGGTGGCGGGCACGGCGGTACCTCCCTTCGGCGGGTGGCGGCGACGGACGAACGACGACGACGACGAGCAACGACGGCCGACGACGGACGGACGGGAGAACAGGCGGGCAAGGGGACGGACGGGGAGGTCAGAGGGTCAGCAGCGGACGGAGTTCCGCGAACGTGCGCGCCCCGATGCCGCTGACCTGCCGGAGCTGGTCGAGCGTGCGGAACGAGCCGTGCGACGTGCGGTAGGCGAGGATGCGCTGGGCGAGGGTCGGGCCGACGCCGGGGAGGGTGTCCAGCTGTTCGAGGCCGGCGCGGTTGAGGCTGACGGGCGGTCTGGGCGTGCCGACCGCCGGCGGTCCGTTGCCGGCCCCGGCGCCCGGGGCGGAGGCCTGAGCCGGCTCGCCGACCAGGATCTGTTCACCGTCCGTCAGGACCCGGGCCAGGTTGAGGCTTCGGGTGTCCGTCTCCGGCAGCGGACCGCCCGCCGCCCGTAGAGCGTCGGCCACCCGCGAGCCGCCGGGCAGGGTGTGCAGGCCGGCGAGGTGAACCCGCCCGCCGATGTCGACCACGACGACCGCCCCGCCCCCGGGGCCGACGGGATCGGCCGCCGAGACCGCGGCCGGGCCCGGGCCCAAGGCCGGAGTCGACACGGACGCGGATGCCGCCCCCTCTGCCCCCTCCGCCCCCGGTGAGACCGGTGAGACCGGGGCGGACGCCAACGCCGGCACGGCCACCGCCTGCGGTCTGGCCAGCCAGAAGTGCTGCACGGCGTAGCCGACCGCGAACAGCAGCAGGACGGCCAACCCGGCCACCGCCCGCCGGTCGAGTGCCATCGCCGAGCCGAATCGAAGGCCCGACCCGGCCCCCGGCCCCGGCGGATCCGCGTCACCGCCCGCCCTGACCGGCTCCAACGGCACAGGTGGCACAGGCGGCGCAGGCCCCGCCGACGGAGGCCGCTCCCCCGCCCCGGCCGGAACCGCGCCCGAAGGCGGACCGGTCGACGCGAGCGCGCCCATCGCGGCACCGGAGCCCACCGGCCCGCCCGCCCCGGCACCGACCCCGGCACCGGCCTCTGCTCCCGCCCCATCGCCCACGACGGCGCCGCCGCCGGTCGGCAGCAGCGCCGCCATCCGCAGCCGGACGGTCTCGTTGATCTCGTGGCGCTTCGCCGCGCCCAGGCCCATGGTCGTCATGCCGAGGACGGTAGGAGTCCTCGGCAGAGTGCGCAGAAATTACCGAACCCCTGTGGATAACTCAGGGGTTGTGGACAAAACAGATCACTCACACGAGTGATCAGCGCCGCGAGGAGTTGACCAGAGCCCGCGACGCGGCACGCCCGGCCCGCTCAGCGCGGCGCGACGACCACCGCGAGCAGCCCCGGCCCGACGTGCGCGCCGATCACCGCCCCCACCTCGCCCACGTACAGCTCCCGCAGCCCCGGCACCCGGGCCCGCAGCCGCTCCGCGAGCGGCTCGGCCCGTTCCTCGGCCGCCAGGTGGTGCACGGTGATGTCGACCTCCCCGCCCCCCGAGCGCTCGACCGCGATCTCCTCCAAGCGCGCGATCGCCCGCGACGCGGTGCGCACCTTCTCCAGCGGTTCGATCCGCCCCCCGTCCAGGTGCAGCAGCGGCTTGACCGCCAGCGCCGACCCGAGCAGCGCCCGCGCCGCCCCGATCCGGCCACCCCTGCGCAGGTGTTCCAGGGTGTCGACGTAGAAGAACCCGCTGGTCACGGCCGCCCGCCGGGTGGCGGCCTCGGCCGCCTCCGCCAGGTCCCGCCCGGCCGCGATCGCCTCGGCCGCCGCCAGCACCGCGTATCCGAGGGCCATGCCGACCAGTCGGCTGTCCACCACCCGCACGGGTACCGGCGCCTCGGCGGCCGCCAGCCGGGCGGCCTCCACCGTGCCGGACAGCTCGCCGGAGATGTGCACCGAGACGATGCCCTTCGCCCCGGCCTCGGCGGCGGCCCGATAGGCGGCGGCGAAGGCCTCGGGGTTCGGTCGGGAGGTCGTCACCCGCTGCTTGTCGCGCAGCGCCTCGGCGACGTCCTTGGGGGAGATCTCGACGCCTTCACACAGGACCGCGTCACCGACCGCGACGCTCAGCGGGACCACCGTGATCCCGTACCGGTCGAGGGTCTCCTGCGGCAGGTAGGCCGTGGAGTCGGTGACAAGTGCGAGGTCAGAGGGCATGAGGCGGAGATTACTCCCCGTTCGTCCGGGAGGACAGCGCCCGGGTGCGAGCCCCGAAAGGCCCCGAGGGCGCCGCCGGAGCAAGCACGCAGCACCCGCCGAAGCACGGCCGCAGCACCCGGCGCGGGGTGCTCAGCTCAGGCTCGGCTCGGCTCGGCTCGGCTCAGCCTGCCGTGGGCCCCGCCGACGGCTTCCGCAGCCGCTGGGCCAGCTTGGCCAGCGGATCGACGAGTCCGAGGAGCTCCTCGGCGCTCGGACGGCTCTTCCCGTCCGTCAGCCCGGCCCGCACAGCACCCCCGGAGGCCGCCCCCGAGCCAGAACCCGAGCCCGCCCCCGAACCCGAGGACGCGGAGGACGCGGAGGAACCGGACGACGCGGAGGAAGCAGCGGAGCCGGAGGCGGACGCGGACGACGACTCCCCCGAGGTGTCCCAGTGCCGCAGCGCCCCCGCCTCGCTCTCGCACTCCTGGCTGAGCCGGCTCAGCTCGTCGTCCGCGAACCGGTGCATCCGGTCCTGCGCGGCCCAGCGCATGGTCTCCGCGGAGTGGGTGATCCGTTCGGCGCGCTCGCGCAGCTCCGGCAGCTTGGCCGCGATCCGCGCGGTGTCCGGCTCCCGCTCCAGCATCCGCAGTTCGCCGTCGAGTTCGGCGGCGTGTGCGTCGAGCCTGCCGAGCAGGGCGAGGGACTCGCCGAGCTGGCCGTCCTGGGGGAGGCCGCTCTCCAGCACCTGCCGGGTGCCGTCGAGCGAGGTGCGCAGGCCGAGCCGGACGGCGGCGATCTGGCCGGGCGGTCCGACCTTGGTGAAGGTCTTCGCCTTGAGGGTGGCGTTCTCCACGGCGCGCCGGGCGTTGGCCTCGTGCCGCCCGATCTTCGTGGCGACGGCCTTCGCCGCCTTGACCGTGCCGACCACGGCCAGGACGAACGCCGCGATCCCGAAGAGCAGGACCAGGCCGATCATCACGCCGAACGCGTCCATCGCGAGCCACCTTCCGCCACCGTTTCGGCCCCCACCGGACCCAACGCGGGCCGTACTGCCGAGGGTTCCACGGTAGCCGCCGGATCGGGCCCGGGGCGGACGGAACGGGCCCGGGCGGCGGAGATCAGGGACAGATCGGGGATCTCCCCGAGGGTTCGAGGGTCCTCCCAGGGCCCCGGGCACGAGCGAGGGCGGGCGTCCCGAAGGACACCCGCCCCAGCAGCCTCAGCCGGCCGACTACCAGCCGACCGACATCAGCCGCGCGACCTCAACCGCAGCCGGCCGACCTGAGCCTCAGCCTCAACTGACCGACCTCGACCTCAGCCTCTCAGCCTCAGCCCGTGACGATGTTCACCAGCTTCGGCGCCCGCGCGATCACCTTGCGCACCGGCGCCTCGCCGATCGCCGCGACGACGGCCGGGTCGGCCAGCGCCAGCGCCTCCAGCTCGGCGTCCGAGATCGTCGGCGCGACCTCCAGCCGGGCCTTCACCTTGCCCTTGAGCTGCACCACGCAGGTCACCGTCTCGTCCACCACGTACGCCGGGTCGGCGACCGGGTAGTCGGTGTGCGCCAGCGACTCGTCGTGGCCCAGCCGGCGCCACAGCTCCTCGGCAATGTGCGGGGCCAGCGGCGCGACGATCAGGACCAGCTGCTCGGCCACGGCGCGCGGCGTGGAGCCGCGCTTGACCAGGTAGTTGTTCAGCTCGATCGCCTTGGCGACGGCCGTGTTGAACCGCAGCCCGGCCATGTCGCCGCGGATGCCGTCGATCGCCTTGTGCAGGGCACGCAGCGTCGCCTCGTCCGGCTCCTCCTCGGTGACGACCAGGTCGCCGGTGGCCTCCGAGACGACGTTGCGCCACAGCCGCTGCAGGAAGCGGTACGAGCCGACGACGGCGCGGGTGTCCCAGGGGCGGGAGACGTCCAGCGGGCCCATGGACATCTCGTACAGGCGCAGCGTGTCGGCGCCGTACTCGTCGGCGATCTCGTCGGGGGCGACGGCGTTCTTCAGGGACTTGCCCATCTTGCCGGCCTCGCGCTTGACGGCCTCGCCCTGCCAGAAGTACTGGCCGTCGCGCTCCTCGACCTCGGCGGCGGGCACCGGGAAGCCGCGCTCGTCGCGGTAGACGTCGGCGGTGATCATGCCCTGGTTGAACAGCTTGTGGAACGGCTCGACGGACGAGACGTGGCCCAGGTCGTGCAGCACCTTGTGCCAGAAGCGCGCGTACAGCAGGTGCAGCACGGCGTGCTCGGCACCGCCGACGTACAGGTCGGCGCCGCCGGCCGGCTTGGTGGCCGTGGGGCCGAGCCAGTACTTCTCGTTGGCCGGGTCGACGACCGCCGAGGAGTTCGACGGGTCGACGTAGCGCAGCTCGTACCAGCACGAACCCGCCCAGTTGGGCATGGTGTTGGTCTCGCGCCGGTAGGTGCGGACGCCGTCGCCCAGGTCCAGTTCGACGTTGACCCAGGCCTCGTTGCGCGACAGCGGGGTCTTGGGCGAGGAGGTGGCGTCGTACGGGTCGTAGGTGTGCGGCGAGTAGTCCTCGACCTCGGGGACCTCGACCGGCAGCATCGACTCGGGCAGCGCGTGCATGACGCCGTCCTCGTCGTAGACGATCGGGAAGGGCTCGCCCCAGTACCGCTGGCGGCTGAACAGCCAGTCCCGCAGGCGGTAGTTGACGGTGCCCTCGCCGATGCCGCGCTCGGCCAGCCAGGCGGTGACGGCGGCCTTGGCGTCGACGACGCCCAGCCCGTCCAGCGTCAGCCCGTCCCGGGAGGAGTTGACGATGACGGAGTCGTAGGTGTCGAAGGCGTCGTCCCAGGCGGCCGGGTCCTCGCCGCGCCCGTCGGTGGGCTGGACGACGCAGCGCATCGGCAGCGCGAAGGCGCGGGCGAAGGCGAAGTCGCGGTGGTCGTGGGCGGGGACGGCCATGATGGCGCCGGTGCCGTAGCCCATCAGCACGTAGTCGGCGATGAACACCGGGACGGACGCGCCGCTGACCGGGTTCACGGCGTAGGCGCCGGTGAAGACGCCGGTCTTGACCTTGGCCTCGACCTGCCGCTCGACGTCCGACTTGGCGGCGGCGGTGGCGCGGTAGGCGGCGACGGCCTCGGCGGGGGTGGCGGCGCCGCCGGTCCACTCGGCGGGCACGTCCGCGGGCCAGGCGGCCGGGACGATCGAGTCGACCAGGCCGTGCTCGGGGGCCAGCACCATGTAGGTGGCGCCGAACAGGGTGTCGGGCCGGGTGGTGAAGACGGTGATCTTCTCACCGGAGTCGACGGCGAAGTCGACCCGGGCGCCCTCGGAGCGCCCGATCCAGTTGCGCTGCTGGAGCTTGATGGCCTCGGGCCAGTCCAGCAGGTCCAGGTCGGAGATCAGGCGGTCGGAGTACGCGGTGATGCGCATCATCCACTGGCGCAGGTTGGACTTGAACACCGGGAAGTTGCCGCGCTCGGAGCGGCCGTCCGCGGTGACCTCCTCGTTGGCCAGGACGGTGCCCAGGCCGGGGCACCAGTTGACCGGCACCTCCTTGGAGTACGCCAGCCGGTACTCGCCCAGCAGTTCGTCGCGCTCGGCGGCGGACAGGTCGGCCCACGGGCGCCCGTCCGGGGTCGGCTTCGCGCCGGACTCGAACCGAGCGATCAGCTCGGCGATCGGCCGGGCCCGGCCGGCCTGCTCGTCGTACCAGGAGTTGAAGATCTGCAGGAAGATCCACTGGGTCCAGCGGTAGTACTCCGGGTCGATCGTGGAGATCGAGCGGCGCGGGTCGTGGCCCAAGCCCAGCCGGCGCAGCTGCTGGCGCATGTTGGCGATGTTGGCCTCGGTGGAGACCCGCGGGTGGGTGCCGGTCTGCACCGCGTACTGCTCGGCGGGCAGGCCGAACGCGTCGTAGCCCAGCGTGTGCAGCACGTTGTGGCCGGTCATCCGCTGGTAGCGGGCGTAGACGTCGGTGGCGATGTAGCCCAGCGGGTGGCCGACGTGCAGGCCCGCGCCCGAGGGGTACGGGAACATGTCCATGATGAAGCTGTGCGGCTTCGCGGCGACGTCTCCGGCCGCCGGGTCGGCCAGCGCACCGACGGGGTTGGGGGCGTTGAAGGTGCCCTCCTTCTCCCAGAGGTCCTGCCAGCGGGACTCGATCTCCGCCGCCAGCGCGGCGCTGTACCGGAACGGCTCGGTCGCGGTCTCGGCCGTGCCGGACGCAGGGGTCGTCTCGCTCATGGTCCTTCAAGCTCCATCGATGTCAGTTGGCGAACCGCGGACACGGCCGGCCCGTGAACGGGGGCGGAAAACAAAAAATCCCCTCGCAGGAGGGGACGCCACGCCGACTCCGGCACCGCCCGAGGGCGTAACCGGTCCTGGTCAGCGCGGCCGGCTAAGGAGCAGGCGCACGGTTCGCATGGGCTCAGGGTACCGCAAGCAGATCAGCGCGCTCCCGGGTATCCACCGGGGCCCGACGGCCCCGGGCCCGCCCCCGCACGGACCTCACCGCCGACCCGGGAAGCCCCCCACCACACGCAGCCCCCGCCCCACCGACGCCGCCCCCGCCCCGCCACACACAGACCTCACCGCCCCGCCGACGCCGACCGCGTCGCCGCGTCGAAGTCGCGCAGCGCCCGCGCCAGCCGCTCGGACTGCATGCCCGCCGCGAGCGCCCGGGCGAGCGACGCGGTGCGGGCGGCCTCCCGCTGGTCGCCGAGGCGCCGGTGGGTCTCGGCGAGGCGGACCATCAGCAGCGCCTTGGACCGCCCGCGGCCGGCCCCCAGCCCGGCGACGGCCTCGGCGAGCAGCGCCTTGGCCATCCGGTGCTGGCCGAGTGCCAGCCGCCCCTCCCCCACCATCCCGGCGAGTTCGGCGCGGGCCGCCTCCGTGCCGGGCACGCCGTCGAGTTCGGCGAAGGCCCGGGCGGCGGCGGCCTCGGCCTGCTCGGCCTCGCCCCGGCGGCCGTGCGCGCGGGCGATCCGGCCGAGTTGCCGGGCCCGGCCGACGGGGCTCAGTACGGAGCCGTGCCGGACCAGGGCGGTGTTGAGCGCGGCGACGGCGTCCAGGCCGCGCCCTCCGGTGCCCTGGGTGGCGAGCACCACAAGGCCGCCAAGCACGGCGACGCCGAGCCGGACGTCGCCGCTGACGTGAGCGGCCCGCAGGGCGGCGACGAAGGCGCGCTGGGCGGCCGCGTCGTGGCCGAGGTCGTACGCGGCCCAGCCGGCCAGCCGGGCGAGCCGGCTGGCCGTGCCGTACAGCTCGCGGCCGACCCGTTCGTCGTAGGCGCCGAGTTCCAGCAGCTTGGCCAGCATGGCGAGTTCGGCCCGGGTGGGGCCGAGGACGAGTCCGCCGCCGCAGGAGCGTTCGAGCCGCTGCTTGCTGCGGTAGGACAGGCCGAGGTCGCCGACGAGGCCGGGGTCGATGCGCAGCGCCCCTTCGCCGCCCCCGACGGGCGGGGGCGGGGAGGCGAGCCGTTCGGCGGCCTGGTCGAGGTCGGCGCCGCGGAAGAGGTCGGTGAGTCGGACGGGCCCGGCGTCGGTGGCGGCCTCGCGCAGCGCGGTCTGGGCGGTGTCGGCGGTCCACGGGTCGGTGAGCAGCCGGGGCGAGAGGATCTTGGCGCCGCGGTGGCCGCCCATCCGGCCCCAGAGCTGTTCGTAGGTGACGGCGATGCCGAGGGTGCGGCTGAGCACTTCGCAGACGGTCTGGTCGTGCGGGCTGCGCGGCACCATGCCGCGGTCGCGCCACTTGTAGGGGGCGGTGGAACTGATGGCCAGGCCTGGCGGCAGGGCGAGGCTCACCTCGCGGGCGAGCCGTTCCGGACTCCAGCCGAGCTGGTGCAGTATCCGGGCCAGTTCCTCGTTCCGCCTTCGCTCCAGATCGGCCATGGAACGACGGTAGCGGTCTTTCCGGCCCTTCCGCCGGTGGCATGCGCAGAACGCCGAAGGGCCGCCTCCCATTTCGGGAGGCGGCCCTCGACTACTGTGGAGCTACGGGGAATTGAACCCCGGACCTCTTGCATGCCATGCAAGCGCTCTACCAACTGAGCTACAGCCCCTTGACCTGCGATGTCACCGGAGGCTTTCGACCGTTTCCGTCCGGTTTCCCTCGGCGACATCGACTACTTTACACGGTCCCGGGGGTGCTCCACGAATCCGTTCCCGGGGGCCCGCGTTCCCGCTCCCTCAGGCCCCGGCTCCACCTCCCCGGAGCCCGCGCCCCCACCCCGAGACCCGCGCTCCCGCCCCCGGGGCCCGCGCCCCACCCCGGAGGCGCCCCGGCGACGGGAACTGGCAGACCCACAAAGGCGGCCCGGCAACGCGAGAGGCCGCCACCCGATGGGTGACGGCCTCTCAACTACTGTGGAGCTACGGGGAATTGAACCCCGGACCTCTTGCATGCCATGCAAGCGCTCTACCAACTGAGCTACAGCCCCGCGACACGGGCGCTCCTGATCGAACAGGATCGCTGGTGCGGAGTGGAGCTATGGGGAATTGAACCCCAGACCTCTTGCATGCCATGCAAGCGCTCTACCAACTGAGCTATAGCCCCGCAGTCGTCGGATCTCCCGCTTCCCTTCCGGGCCGCGTTCCTTCCCTGCGAACGAGGAAAACTCTAGCTGGTCAGGCCCGGAACTGCGAAATCCGCCCCTGCGAAGCCCCTGCACGCCCCTGGCGAGCCCCGGCAAGCCCCTGCATGCCCGCAACCCCGCCCGCACCCCACCCCACCCCGCGACGCGCCCGTCGCTCAGGCGTCATCGCTCAGGCGTCATCGCTCAGGCGTCATCGCTCAGGTGTCGTCGCCGATGACCGGCTGCGGGAGCGTGCCCGCGTTGTGCTCCAGCAGGCGCCAGCCGCGCGCCCCCTGTCCGAGCACCGACCAGCAGCAGTTGGACAGCCCGCCGAAGCACTCCCACTGGACCGGGTCCAGGTCCAGCAGCCGCCCGAGCATGGTGCGGATGGTGCCGCCGTGGCTGACCACCACCAGCGTCCCGTCCTCCGGCAGCTTGTCGACGGCCTCCAGCACGACCGGCACCGAGCGGTCGGCGACCTCGGTGGCCAGTTCGCCGCCGCCGCGCCGCACCGGCTCGCCGGCCGCCCAGGCCGCGTACTCCTCCGGGAAGCGGTCGCGGATTTCGGCGTTGGTCAGGCCCTGCCAGGAGCCCGCGTAGGTCTCCCGCAGGCCCTCGTGGTGCTGCACGTCGAGGCCGGTGACCTCGGCCAGTTCCTCGGCCGTGCGCTTGGCCCGGGTGAGGTCGGAGGAGATCAGCAGGTCGGGGCGCAGGCCGGAGAGCAGCCGGGCCGCCCGCTGGGCCTGGAGGACGCCCTGGTCGGTCAGTTCGATGTCCGTGGTGCCCTGGAAGCGGGACTCCAGGTTCCACGAGGTCTGGCCGTGGCGCCAGAAGACGACGCGCGGCCCCCGCCCGTCCCGGCTCAGTGCAGGTCCTCGGGCTTGCCGAAGTCGTCGGCCGGGGCGACGACGTTGCCGGCCTCGTCGGTGTGGGCGTCGGGCCGGTTGCGCGTGGCCAGGGCGTCCTCGGGCAGCGGCAGCTCGGGGCAGTCCTTCCAGAGGCGGTCCAGCGAGTAGAAGGAGCGCTCCTCGGAGTGCTGGACGTGCACGACGATGTCCAGGTAGTCGAGCAGGATCCAGCGGCCGTCGCGCTCGCCCTCGCGGCGCACCGGCTTGATGTCCAGCTGCTCGCGCAGCTGGTCCTCGATCTCCTCGGCGATCGACCGGACCTGGCGGTCGTTGTTGGCGGAGGCGATCAGGAAGGCGTCGGTGATCGACAGCACCTCGCTGACGTCGAAGGCGATGATGTTGTGCGCGAGCTTGTCGGCCGCCGCCTGCGCGGCGACGGTGATGAGCTGCTGGCTGTGGTCGGTGACGGTCACGGTGTTCTTCCGGCTCGGCGGCTTGGGGGGCGACCCCTGGCTCCTGGCCGGGGGTCGCCTTCCAGGATCTCACGCCGCCCGGGCGGCCCCGGAACGCTTTTCCGGGGCCGCCCGGGCCGGAGGCCGCGGCCTACTGGCTCTTCGGCGGCTGGTAGTCCTTGCCGAGCACGACCACCAGGTCCGCGTTCTGGGCGTCGCCGACCTTCTTCACCGCCGTGTCCGGCAGTCCGAGGCTGATCGCCAGCGACTTCGCCGCGGCCTGCCGGGCGTCGTCGGTGTAGCGGATCTCACTGGCGGCCTGCGCGGCGGTCTTGGAGCCGGGCAGGAAGGTCAGGCCGGAGTTCACGATCTGGACCTGTGCGGCGGCCGCCGCCTGGTCGTTGCCGGTGGCGTCCTGGAGCGAGACCCGGGCGGGGGCGTCGGCGGAGGCCGCGGACTTCACGGTGCCGCCGAGCACGTCCTTGACCTGCTTGCCGGCGGTGGCCTCGTCCAGGCCGCCGTCCGGTTTGACGGTCAGCGCGGTGGTGCCGAGGTGGCCGTCCTTCGCCTGCTGGGCGAGCTGGGCGAGCACCCCGGCGAGGGCGTCCTCGGGCAGCGAGGGGTCGAGCACCGCGTTCATCCGGTGCACGTCGTCCTTGGCGTCCTTGAACTCGGTGGGCATGGTGCGCACCACCGCGTCCATCACCTGTCCGAACCGGGCCAGTTGGGCGTCCCGGTTCTCGCCGGACGCCTGGAGGGTGGCGTACGCGACCGCGGCCTTCCCGTTCAGCAGGGTGTTCTTGCCGGCCGCGGACAGCAGCTTGCCGTCCGGCTTGCCGCCCTCGTGGGTCTCGGCGTTGGTGTCCACCCGGACGCCGCCGAGCTGGGAGACCAGCATCTCCAGGTAGGGGGTGTCCAGCCGCCAGGTGCCCGCGACCGGGGCGCCGAGCACGGTGGACAGGCCGTCGCGGGTAGCGGAGGCGCCGATGCTGTCCATGGCCTGGCCGACGGTGGTGACCGGCGGGTCGCCGGGGCCGGGCAGCCGCAGGGTGTCGGGCAGCAGCAGCACGGTGCCCTTCTTCCCGGTGGAGTCGTTGACCAGCAGCGCGCTGGAGACCTTGCCCTGGAGGTCGCGCAGGTGGACCACGCTGACCTGGCGCGGACCGGCCGCGCTCGCCGCGGTCTGCTTGTCGCCGGTGAACCAGAGGTAGCCGCCGGTGCCGGCCGCCGCGAGCGCCACCACCACGCCGAGGCCGATCAGCCGGTTGCGCAGCCGGCGGCGGCGCTCGGCGCGCACCTCGCTGCGGGACTCGGCGAACTTCAGCCAGTCGATGACGTCCTCGGACTCCTCCCCCTCCTCGTCGACGAAGGTGAACTCGTCCGTGGGGTAGTCGTCCTTGGCGGCCTTGCCTCCAGGCTTGCCGCCGGCCTTGCCGGCCCGGGCCCCGCCGACCAGTTCGGACGGCGGCTCGGGCTTGGCGCCCGCGGCCTCGGCGGCGGGCCGGGGCACGCGCGGGCGCGACGGCGCGGGGGCGACGGGGGCAGGCGCGACGACGGCCTCGGGCTCGACCGCCGCCGGGTAGGCCTGCTGCTGGTAGCCGCCCCCGGCCTCCGGCCCGGGCGACCCCCATGCGCCGTACGCCGGGTCCTGGTAGCCGTAGCCCCCCTGCTGCTGGTACGCCTGCGCGGGCTGCCCAGGCTGCACGGGCTGCCCGTACTGGTCGTACTGCTGCTGGCCGTACTGCTGCTGCGGGGGCTGCTGGTACGCCTGGTACGGCTGCTGCTCCTGGTAGCCGCCGTACGGGTCCCCCGTGTACACCGGCTGCCCGTACTGGTCGTACTGCTGCTGGTCGTACTGCTGCTGCTCCGGGACCTGTTCGGGCTGCTGCTGGTAGCCCCCCTGGTACTGCTGGTACTGCCCGGTCGACCAGTCCTCCGGCTGCTGCTGGTGCTGGTGCTGCCGGCCTCCGCCGCTTCGCTCGGTCACGCCCGCTCCTGGTCAGGTCCGGTGCGGCGCGTAGAGCGCCCGCTTGTCGATGTAGCGGACCACGCCGTCCGGGACGAGGTACCAGACCGGTTCGCCCTTGGCGACCCGGTTGCGGCAGTCCGTGGAGGAGATGGCCAGCGCGGGGACCTCGACCAGGGAGACCCCGCCCACCGGGAGTCCGGCGTCCGACAGGGTGTGTCCCGGGCGGGTGCACCCGATGAAGTGCGCGAGCGAGAAGAGCTCGTCGGAGTCGCGCCAGGACAGGATCTGGGCGAGCGCGTCGGCGCCGGTGATGAAGAAGAGGTCGGCGTCCGGGTGCTGGGAGTGCAGGTCGCGCAGGGTGTCGACGGTGTACGTCGGGCCCTCGCGGTCGATGTCGATCCGGCTGACCGAGAACTGCGGGTTCTCGGCGGTGGCGATGACCGTCATCAGGTAGCGGTCCTCGGCCGGGGTGACGTGGCGGTCGCTCTTCTGCCACGGCTGCCCGGTCGGCACGAAGATCACCTCGTCCAGGTGGAACGCGCTCGCCACCTCGCTGGCGGCGACCAGGTGGCCGTGGTGGATCGGGTCGAAGGTGCCGCCCATCACCCCGAGGCGCTTCTTCACCGGTTCCGGTCCGCCGGGATTCCCGGCCTGCTCTCCCATGCCGCCACACCTTACGCGACGCCCGTTACGGTGCGGGAACGCCCGGGTGGGGGTTGTCCGAAGACGCGTGAGGGAGCGGCCGGCCGGTACGCCGGACGCTCCCCGAGCGGCCCCGGGAGGCGGCTCAGCGGTCCCGGTTGAAGCGGGTGGTCACGAAGAGCAGGAGCGCCAGGATGAACAGTGCGGCGCCACCCGTCAGGTACGGGTTCAGGCTCTCGTGGTTGCCCCCCTCGCTCTCGGCGAGCAGGTTCAGGACGGGGAGTGCGGCGGCAGTGTTCATGGTCGGCGGGACCTTCTCGGCTCGGGTGAACGGACCAGGGGTTCTTCCGGGCCGGTGAAGGCCCACCTGTCATCGTACGGGGGCTTACCCGGCAACCGCTCGGCGGCCCACCGCCGCTGACCGGGCGTGAGCCCGAACCGGGGCGGCGGTGCTCAGTTGCCGCGGAAGGCCCGCGCCATGATCCAGACCAGCAGGCCGACGCCGACGAACGACGCCACCACGATGATCCGCAGGAACAGGCCCGGGCCGGCCTCGTTGGAGATGGGTGCGGCCAGGCTGACAAGCGCGTCGGTGGACATCTGCGGGGCTCCTCGAACTGCTCGGTACCGCGGCCGGATCCGGTCTCGGTTCTCCAGGACATTCAGGGTAGACCGGCCTCACACCCGCGCCGCCCACCGGCCCCTGCGGCGTGGCCCGGCCCGCGCACAGGCCGGCCGCGGGGACGAGTACGCAACCGCGGACGTTGCAAGGACAGTCGTTGCAGGCGTAGACCAGCGGGGGCCGGCCGCCGAGCCGGGGCCGCCGTCGACCAGGAGGTACTCAGACCATGACCGACCCGACCGCGAAGACCCCGAGCCGGCGCCGCCAGCGCTTCCCCGACATCTCCACCCGCGCCTGGGAGCACCCCGCGGACCGTTCCGCCCTAGTCGCCCTGCGCAAGCTCACCGGCTTCGACGACGTCCTGCGGAAGCTCGCCGGGCTGGTGTCCGAGCGCTCGATCCGGCTGATGTTCCTGGCCACCGCCGTGAAGACCTCCGAGCGCCAGTTCCCCGAGCTGTACGACATGGTGCGCGACGCCGCCTACGTGCTCGACCTGGAGCAGGTCCCGGACCTGTACGTCACCCAGGACCCGACGGTCAACGCGTACTGCATCGGCATCGACACCCCGATCATCGTGATCACCAGCGGCCTGATCGAGCTGCTCGACGAGGAGGAGCTGCGCTCGGTCATCGGCCACGAGGTCGGCCACGCGATGTCCGGCCACGCGGTCTACCGGACGATGCTGATGATCCTCACCAACATCGCCACCCGGGTCGCCTGGGTGCCGCTCGGCAACCTGGCGATCATGGCGATCGTCACCGCGCTCAAGGAGTGGTTCCGCAAGGCGGAGCTGTCCAGCGACCGGGCCGGCCTGCTCGCCGGGCAGGACGTCCAGGCGTCCATGCGCGCCCTGATGAAACTGGCCGGCGGGCACAACCTGGCCGAACTGAACGTCGACGCCTTCCTGGAGCAGGCCGAGGAGTACGACAAGGCCGGCGACCTGCGCGACGGCGTGCTCAAGCTGCTGCAGTTGCTGCCGCAGAGCCACCCGTTCGCGGTGGTGCGGGTCGCCCAGCTGAAGAAGTGGGCGGAGAGCGACGAGTACCGCTCGATCCTGGCCGGCGCCTACCCGCGCCGCACGGACGACCCGGACACCTCGGTCGGCGAGCAGTGGAAGGCCGCCGCCGACCACTACACGACCTCGGTGAAGGAGAGCAAGGACCCGCTGATGGGCCTGATCCGCGACGTGGCCGGCGGCGCCGCGACCGTCGGCGGCAAGCTCCGCGACACCTTCGCCGACACGTTCACCGGCGGCTCCCGCGGCGGTTCCGCCACCCGCGAGGACGGCCGCACCGACCGGGGCGAGCGCACCGACGGCTGACCCGCCGCACCCGCGCCGACGGCCGGTGCACCCCGCCCGGGGTCACCGGCCGTCGGCCTGCCGGGGCCTACCCCGGCTGCCAGTGGTACACCGCCACCCCGGCCCCGTCCGCCACCCGCCGGTACCCGCCGCCGTCGACCAGCCCGGCCAGGAACCGCCGCTGCTCCGCCACCGGCACCGGGAAGCCGTCCGGCTCCTCCAGCACCGCCACCCACTCCGCCACCGGGCGCCCCCAGCCACCCGGCCCGCCCGCACCGCCCGGCCCGCCCGGCGGCGTCAGGTACGGGAACAGCGACACCGTGCAGCGCCCGGTCAGCTGCGGCGCCAGACGGTTGGCGGCGGCCACCCGGGCGCCGTCCGGGACGACCGCCAGCACCCGGCGCACCTGCGCCGCCCGCCCGTCGCCCCGCCAGGCGTCCCCCGCCAGCACGCCCGCCACCGGGCCGGTCGCGGTCAGCGCCACCGTGACGGCGAGCATCCCCGCCGCCACCGGCAGCCCCCGGCCCAGCCGGGACAGCCGGGACAGCCGGGGCAACAGCAGGCCCGCCCCGTGCAGCCCCGCCGTGCACAGCAGCGGCACCAGCACCGCGTCGTAGTGCTGCCCGGTGCGCCAGAACGCCGGATTGTCCACCCAGAACCGGGCCGCCAGCAGCACGCCCGCCAGCAACACCAGCGGCGAGCGCAGCGCCAGCAGCAGCGTCGGCGCCAGCAGCAGCAGGACGGTCAGCGCCTTGACCGCCGGGAACAGCAGCCGGACCAGCGGGTTCCCGCCGCCGTACTCCCCCATGTGCCCGTACGTGTACTCGCCGCCCGGGTTGAGCGCCGGGATCACCACCAGGGTGACCAGCAGCCCGGCCGCCACCGCCGCCAGCACGGTGACCGCCCCCAGCCGGCGCCGCCCGCGCCACCACACGTAGCCGCCGACCGCCGCGACCAGCAGCGCCTGGTCCTCCTTGACCAGCAGCAGCGGCAGCGCCCACGCCACCGCCGGGCCGTACCGCTCCCGGGCCAGCGCCACCACCGCGGCCGCCGCGAGCGGCACCGCGAAGGCCACCTCGTGGAAGTCGAACGCCACCGCGCTCTGCAACCCCGCCGACAGCCCGTACGCGACCCCGGCGACCGCCCCGCCCGCCGGCCCCAGCACCCGCACCGCGTACCCCGTCACCGGCACCGCGGACAGCGCCACCAGCACCGCCTGCGCCACCAGCAGCGTGCCCGCCCCCGGCCAGAGCCGGTAGAACGGCGCCAACACCGCCAGCACCGGGCTGAAGTGGTCGCCCAGGAGGTTGAAGCCCGTGCCCTTCAGCGCGACCACCGGTGCTTCGAGCCGGGCGTAGGCGCGCACCGCCTCCTCGAAGATGCCCAGGTCGAAACCCGCACTCTCCAACCGGCCGTGTCTGGTGAGCGAGACGGCCGCGTACAGCGGGGCGAGCAGGGCGGCCACCGACCACGGCAGCACACGTCGGAAATCCATGACCCGGACGCTAGGAATTCCCCGCTGAAGGGAAACTGAGGAAAGCTGAGGAAAACTTCAGCTCGGATATCCCGGGCAAGCCGGTCAAGGCCGTTGCGGGAAAACGGAATTCCCCCAAGGATGTCCGTCATGCGGCTACTGATCATCGAGGACGAGGAGCGGCTCGCGCAGTCCCTGAGGCAGGGGCTGGCGGCCGAGGGATACGCGGTCGACCTGGCCCACGACGGCGTCCGGGGGCTCGAACTCGCCCTCACCGAGCCCTATTCGGCGATCGTGCTCGATCTGATGCTGCCCGGCCTCAACGGCTTCAAGGTCTGCCGCGAACTGCGCGCCGCCGGGAATTCCGTACCGATTCTGATGCTCACCGCGAAGAACGGCGAGTACGACGAGGCCGAGTCGCTGGACTGCGGCGCCGACGACTTCCTCAGCAAGCCGTTCTCCTACGTCGTGCTCACCGCCCGGCTGCGCGCCCTGCTGCGCCGCGGCGCCGCCGCCCGCCCGCCGGTGCTCGCGGTCGGCGCGCTGCGGATCGACCCGGCGGCCCGCCACTGCACCGCCGCCGACCGACAGGTCCGGCTCACCACCAAGGAGTTCGCCGTGCTGGAATGCCTGGCCCACCGCCCCGGCGAGGTGGTCCCCAAGGGCGGCATCCTGGACACCGTCTGGGACGCCGCCTTCCGGGGCGACGTGAACATCGTCGAGGTCTACATCGCCGCCCTGCGGCGGAAACTGGACGTGCCCGGCGTCGGCTGCCGGATCGAGACGGTGCGCGGCGCCGGGTACCGGCTGGTGCCCGATGCGCACTGACCGCCTCCGCCCGCTGCTGCGCCCCTGGCACCGCTCCTCGCTCCGCGTCCGCGCCGCCCTCGGCGCGGCCCTCGCCTCGGTGCTGGCCTTCTCGGTGGCCGCCCTCTGGGTCGGCGGCGCGGTCCACGACCAGTGGACGGCGGTCGCCGAGAAACAGGCCCAGGACAGTGCCGAGCTCGTCGCCCACGACATACCCACCGGCGCCCAGACCTGGACCTCGACCCTGAAGGAGTCGTTCCTGCTGGTCCTGGCCGACGGCCAGGTGGCCTTCCCGCTATCCCCCAACGGCCGGGCCAGCATCACCATCTACCCCAACAAGAAGGGGCTCGGGCCCAGCACCCTGCTGGGCGAGTACGCGGGCCTGCCACCCGAACCCTTCGCTCCCCTCCCGCCCTACCCCCAGGACGTCTCCCCCGCACACACCGAGCAGGTCCGGATCACCCTGCCCGACCACACCCGGCTGTGGCACTGGCCCGAGAACGGCCCCTCCCTCACCAGCCGGGACGTCACCATGATCAAGCGGGTCACCGACCCGGTCTCCTCCCAGGCCCTGCGGCAGTACACCGGCATCCTGGGCCTGCCGGAGCAGCGCGTCACCGTCTACCTGCTGGTCAACCCCACCGTCGCCGACCAGGCCGAGGACCGGATCACCGGCATCCTGCTGCGCTACGTGCTGCCCGGCGCCACCCTGTTCACCGCCCTGATCGCCTGGCTGGTCACCGGCCTGGCGCTGCGGCCGGTGGAGTCGATCCGCCGGGGCATGGCCCGGATCGGCGCCGGAGCCTTCCACGAGCGCGTCCCGGTGCCACCCTCGCGGGACGCCATCGCGCGGCTGGCCGAGACCACCAACACCACGCTCGGCCGCCTGGAACACGCGATCGACGAGCAGCGCCGACTCGTCTCGGACGCCTCGCACGAGCTGCGCAGCCCGCTGGCCGCGCTGCGCAGCTCGCTGGAGGTGCCGCTGGCCCACCCGGCGGGCGTGGAGTGGCCGCAGGTGGTGCGCGACGCGCTCACCGACACCGAGCGGCTGCAACTGCTCACCGACGACCTGCTGCTGCTCGCCGCCGTCGAGGAGCCCACCGGGCCGCCCGGCGGCGAGCCGGTGGACCTCGCCGACCTGGTCGGCGAGCAGGTCGCCGAACGCGCCCACCCGTCCGCCGACGGGCCGGCCTTCCTGGCCGTCTCCCTGGAGCCCGCGCCCGTCCCGGGCAGCGAGCTGCGGCTCGGCCGGCTGGTGCGCAACCTGCTCGACAACGCCGCCCGGCACGCCCGCACCGCCGTCGCGGTCTCGGTGACCGTCGAGGACGGGCACGCCGTGCTGACCGTCACGGACGACGGCCCGGGCATCCCTCCGGAGGACCGGGAGCGGGTCTTCGACCGGTTCGTCCGGCTGGACGACGCCCGCTCCCGCGACTCCGGCGGCGCCGGCCTGGGCCTCGCCCTGGTCCGCTCGATCGCCCGCGGCGTCGGCGGCACCGCCGCCTTCACCGACCCGCCCCCGCCCGGCCCGGGCGCCCGCGCGGTGGTCCGCCTCCCGCTCGCCGCCGACGCCCCGGACAGGGACTAAGGCGCGAGCACCCCGCACACCTGCCAGGCCGGCTGCGCGTGGTTGCCCGGATCGATCGGCGCCGGCGGCGGGACCTGGGTGCCCTGCGGGGTGGCCAGCACCGGCTGGAGGAAGCCGGCCATCGAGGTGGTGCAGGGCTCCGGCCCGGCCTGGATCACCGAGTCCACCAGCCGCAGCTGGGCCGAGGCCAGGTCGACCCGGTCGAACTGGAAGGTCAGCTGCCGCCGGACGGTCTCCAGGGTGACGGGCGCACCGGCCGCGGCTCCGGCCGGCTTCAGCGCGTAGACGAAGGTGTGGTCGGTGGTGATCTGCAGCGTGCCGCCGTCGGCCTCGTCGATCCGCATCGCGCCGGTCACCTTCACGGTGTCGGCGGCCAGCGCGACCTGCGCCGGGTCGAAGCGCACCAGCCAGCCGGTCAGCGCGTGGTGCCGGTCGTCGACCGACTGGGTCACGCTGGTGTCGAACTGGGCCTGCTCCCCGGGGGTGACGAAGGCCCGCACATCGGCGGTCGCGCCCTGGACGAGGGTGGCCGGGGCCAGCGAGGAGGCCACCAGGTAGCGCTGGACGGTGTCGAGCGCCTTGGTCACCTCGACCCGGCTGAAGTGCTCGGTGGCGGCCCCGGTCGGGGTGCCCAGTCCGATCGCCCCGTCGCTGTACCCGACCGGCAGCGCGGCGAACGGATTGGCCGGGTCGGCGACCGGCCGGACCACCGAGGCCGGGCTCAACGCGACCAGGCTGACGGTCAGTTGGCTGCCCTCGGGCCGGGCCGAGATCCGGTTCGGCGAGCTGACCCCGAAGTACACCGCGGCCCCGAAGGCCAGCAGCACGAGCAGTAGCAGGGCGAGCGCCTGCCGCGGCACGCTGCCCAGCGGGCCGAACCGCACCCGTGGGCGGGTCGCCCGGCCGAAGGACCCGGCCAGCCGCTCCCGGGCGGACAGCTCCTGGATCCGGGCAGCCCGGACGAAGGACTCGTCGAAGACGACGGACCGGAACTCGTCCTCATTGCCGGAACCACCGTCGGGCGCACCCTCAGGAGGCTCTCGCGGGTCACCCATGACACCAGGGTAAGGCGCGCCCTCGCCCCTCCACGAGGGTGCGACCGCAGATTCCCGGGAACGCCCCGCAACCGCCCGCCCCGGCGCGCACCACCCCTGCGCCACGCCCTACGACGTCACCCCGCAGGTGCCGTGACCACGAGCGACGGCTCGGCCGGCGCGGGCCTCGGGTCGGTCCCGGGGCTGCTGCTGCCGGACTCCGGGCGCCGGGGCGCGCCGGAGGAGCCGCCCACGCCCTGGTAGATCGCCGCGACCGCGACGGCCACCAGGCTCACGCCCATGATCACGGCGAGCACCCAGGCCACCGGCCGGTGCCAGCGCTGCTGGGCCACGTACCGCCCGCGCCCGCGCCCCGGGTCGTAGCCGCGTCGGCGCCGGCCCGGGCGGCCGGTCGCCCGGCCGGGGCCCGACCAGGGATCGGGGTACAGGTGGTCGTCGTCCAGTCCGCTCGGGTGCGGGCGCAGCTCCAGCGGCAGCCCGTCCCCTGCGGTGACGTCATAGCCCCAGACCGGGCCCGCGGTGTCCGGCTCGAACCGGGCCTCGGCGGCGGCGAGCTGCCGCTCCTTGGCCGTCGGCTCGTGCACGGCGGCGGACCGGACGAAGGCCTCATCGAAGACCACGGTGGCGAACTCGTCGTCCGCACCACCGTGGTCGGCGCCGTCGGGGTACGGCGAGCCCCCCACATCGTCAGCCACGGATTCAGCGTATTACCGGGCGGCCGATTTGTCTGTGGCTCATCGCAGTTGGTCCGTCACACGTGTGACGCGGGCCGCTGCCGACCGCCCCGGGGCCCGGCCGGCCCGCCGCGCGGGCCGCGCTCAGCGCGCGTCCGCGTCCCCGCCCACGGTCTGCGTCGCCTCGCCGCGCACGTGCCCGTCACCAGTGACGATGTACTTGGTGCTGGTCAGCTCGGGCAGGCCCATCGGGCCGCGGGCGTGCAGCTTCTGGGTGGAGATGCCGATCTCCGCGCCGAAGCCGAACTCGGCGCCGTCGGTGAAGCGGGTGGAGGCGTTGACGGCCACCGTGGTCGAGTCGACCAACCGGGTGAAGCGCCGGGCGGCGGCCTGCGAGGTGGTGACGATCGCCTCGGTGTGGCCGGAGGACCAGCGGCGGATGTGCTCGACGGCGGCGTCCAGCGAGGGCACCACGGCTGCGGCCAGGTCGTAGGACAGGTACTCGGCGCCCCAGTCCTCGTCGGTGGCGGGCACCACGGTGGCGGCGCCGCCCTCCGCGGCCTTGAGCACCGCGTCGTCGCCGTGCACGGTCACCCCGGCCTCGGCGAGGGCGGCCAGCGCGAGCGGCAGGAAGGCGTCCGCGACGTCCTGGTGGACGAGCAGCGTCTCGGCCGCGTTGCAGACGCTGACCCGCTGCGCTTTGGAGTTCAGCAGGATGCCGACGGCCATCGCCAGGTCGGTCTGCGCGTCCACGTAGACGTGGCAGTTACCGGTGCCGGTCTCGATCACCGGCACGGTCGAGCCCTCGACCACCGTACGGATCAGCGAGGCCCCGCCGCGCGGGATCAGCACGTCGACCAGGCCGCGGGCGCGCATCAGCTCCTGGACGGAGTCCCGGCTCTCGCCCGGGACGAGCTGGACGGCGTCGGCGGGCAGCCCGGCGGCGGCGACCGCGTCCCGCAGGACGGCGACCAGCGCGGTGTTGGAGCGGTAGGCGGAGGCCGAGCCGCGCAGCAGCACGGCGTTGCCGGACTTGAGGCAGAGCGCGGCGGCGTCCACCGTGACGTTCGGCCGGGCCTCGTAGATGATGCCGACCACGCCGAGCGGCACCCGCACCTGGCGCACGTCCAGGCCGTTGGGCAGGGTGTAGCCGCGCAGCACCTCGCCGACCGGGTCGGGCAGGCCGACGACGTCGCGCACGTCGGAGGCGATCGCGGCGATCCGCTCGTGGTCGAGGCTCAGCCGGTCGATCACCGACTCGGCGGTGCCGGCCGCGCGGGCCCGGGCCACGTCCTCGGCGTTGGCGGCGGTGATCTCGGCGCTGCGGGCCACCAGGGCGTCCGCGATCGCCAGCAGCGCGGCGTCCTTCGCCTTGCGCGGCAGCGGGGCGAGCGCGGCGGCGGCCTCCCGGGCTCGGCGCGCTACGGCGAGGACGGGGCTGTCGGCGGTGGCGAGGTCGCTGGTCATGCGCCAAGGGTAGCGACTGCGCAGGGCCCGCCGAGCGGCCATTTCGCCTGGCGGGACGGCCCGGCGAGACGACCCGGCGGGACGACCCGGCGAGACGGTTCTCCCCTGCGGCTCACCCGCCTCCGGGCCGCACCCCGGGGACCGCACCCCGGGTGCGTCCCCCCTCAGTACGGGTGCACCCCGCCCAGGTGCGGCGGCGGATCGCCGAAGCCCTCCGCCACCCGCTTGTGGTACGTCGCCCGGTCGACCACCTCCAGGCCGACGATCTCCCACGGCGGCAGGTTCGCGGTGACCTTGTGCTCGCCCCACAGCCGCAGCGCGATCGCCGCCGCGTCGTGCAGGTCCCGGGCCTGCTCCCAGTACCGGATCTCGGCGTGGTCGGCGGCGTAGCGGGCGGTGAGGAAGAACGAGTGGTCGTACGCCAGCCGCTCCAACGAGACGCGCAGCGAGGACAGCGGGGTGACCTGCCCGGACACGCTCAGCACCACGTGCCAGAGCCTGGCCTGCTCGGGCACGGTGGGCGACTCCTCCGGGTCCGCGTGCTGCGACCGCGGCCTGCGCGTCCCGCCGGGCCCCTGCGGCGGCGGACCGGCCGGCTCGGCGGGTCCGTCCCCGCGTCCGCCGTCGATGCTGGTCAGCCGTCGGCCCGCCGTCCCTGCGGTCAGCGTTGCCTCGCTTCTGCGTTCCACCGGCGGCCTCCTGTTCGGCGATGTCGTGTCGTCCCCCGCACCGGACCCGCCGGCCCGCGGCCGACCGGTACGGCTGCACCGCTCCTCGCCCGCGGCCGGGCCACTCCCCGTACGGAGCGGCCCGCCGACCGCGCTCAACCGATCGGCCGGTACCGGCACACCGGCCGGTCAGCCGCGCAGAACGACCAGGTCGTCGCGGTGGACGACCTCACGCTCGTACGCGGCGCCGAACTCCTGGGCCAGGTCGCGGGTGGACCGGCCGAGCAGGCGGGGCAACTCCCTCGCATCAAAGTTGACCAGTCCGCGAGCCACGATGTGGCCGTTTTCGGCAAGAAGGTCCACCGGATCACCCGCCGTGAACTCCCCGTCCACCTTGGTGACCCCGGCGGGCAGCAGCGAGGCGCCGCCGGAGACGACGGCCGTGACGGCGCCCGCGTCGAGGTGCAGGGCGCCGCGCGGGCTGCTCGCGTGGGCCAGCCAGAGCATCCGGTCGGAGGTGCGGCTGCCGGTGCGCAGGAACAGGGTGCCGGTGCGCCGTCCGGCCAGCGCGTCGGCGGCCTGGCTGGCGGCGGTGAGCACCACCGGGATGCCCGCGCCGGTGGCGATCCGGGCCGCCTCGACCTTGGTGACCATGCCGCCGGTGCCGACGCCGGCCTTGCCCGCGCTGCCGATCTCGACGCCGTCGAGGTCGTGCGGGCCGCTCACCTGGTCGATCCGGCTGGTGCCGGGCCGGGCCGGGTCGCCGTCGTAGAGGCCGTCCACGTCGGAGAGCAGCACGAGCAGGTCGGCCCGGACCAGGTGGGCGACCAGCGCGGCCAGCCGGTCGTTGTCCCCGAACTTGATTTCGGCGGTGGCGACGGTGTCGTTCTCGTTGACGATCGGCATCGCGCCCATCGCCAGCAGCTGGTCGAGGGTGCGGTAGGCATTGCGGTAGTGGGCGCGCCGGCTGGCGTCCTCGGCGGTGAGCAGCACCTGGCCGACCCGGATGCCGTACCGGGCGAAGGAGGCGGTGTAGCGGGCGACCAGCAGGCCCTGGCCGACGCTGGCGGCGGCCTGCTGGCGGGCCAGGTCCTTGGGCCGCTGGTCCAGGCCGAGCGGGGCCAGGCCGGCGGCGATGGCGCCGGAGGAGACGAGGACGACCTCTGGCGCGTCCGGGCGGCTGCGCACCTTGGCCAGCGCGTCCACCAGGGCGTCGACCCGGTCGGCGTCCAGGCCGCCGGCCGCCGTGGTGAGGGAGGAGGAGCCGACCTTGACGACGATCCGCCGGGCGGTCAGCACCTCCTCGCGCAGTGAGTCCTCGCTCATCTCGCTGTACGCCCTTCCGGTGTGGTGCGGGTGCGGCGGGCCGGGCCCGGCCGTCACCCCCGAAATCTACGCGATCCGCGCAGGTCGCCCGCAGGGTGTTTCACCGGCTGGACCGGCGCCGCCACGGCCGGGCCGCCGGTCCGGACGGCCGGCACGGCCCGGCCGACCCGCTGAAGCCCCGGGCCTCCCGGGCGAAGTGACGCTCCGTCAGTTCCGGACGGGGGCCGGACACACGGACGGCCCCCACCGCCCCGGAGGGTGGTGGGGGCCGTTCGCCCGGGCCGGCTCAGGACGCGTCCCGGCCGGCCGGGTCACTCCTCGTCGTCGCCCTCGTCGATGGCGGCCGGGCGGGTGCTGGAGAGCGCCTCGAAGGCGAGGAACTCGGCCTCGGCCGCGTCCCGGCCCTTCTGCTTCTCGCGGCGGCGGTCGACCGCCGGGCGCGGGCTCTCCAGGCGGTGGTCCTCACCGCGGCGGCCGAGCATCTCGGCGCCGGCGGCCATGGTCGGCTCCCAGTCGAAGACGACGGCGTTCTCGTCCGGGCCGATGATGACGGTGTCGCCCTCGTGCGCCCCGACCTTCCACAGCTTGTCCTCGACGCCGAGGCGGGCCAGCCGGTCGGCGAGGTAGCCGACGGCCTCGTCGTTGGAGAAGTCGGTCTGGCGGACCCAGCGCTCCGGCTTGGTGCCGCGGATGCGGTAGGCGCCGTCCTCCTCGGTGATGGTGAAGCCCTCGTCGTCCACGGCCTTGGGCCGCAGCACGATCCGGGTCGACTCCTCGACCGGCTTGGCGGCGCGTGCCTCGGCGACGATCTGCGCCAGCGCGAAGTTCAGCTCGCGCAGGCCCTTGCGGGAGGCGGCGGAGACCTCGAACACCTGGTAGCCGCGCTCCTCCAGGGACTCCCGGGTGAGGTCGGCGATGTCCTGGCCGTCCGGCACGTCCACCTTGTTGAGCGCGACCAGGCGCGGGCGCTCCTCCAGACCGCCGTACTCGGCCAGTTCGGCCTCGATGGTCTCCAGGTCGGTCAGCGGGTCGCGGCCGGGCTCCAGGGTGGCGCAGTCCAGCACGTGCACCAGCACCGAGCAGCGCTCGACGTGCCGCAGGAACTCCAGGCCCAGGCCGCGGCCCTGGCTGGCGCCGGGGATCAGGCCGGGCACGTCGGCGATGGTGTACACGGTGTCGCCGGCGGTGACCACGCCGAGGTTGGGGATCAGGGTGGTGAACGGGTAGTCCGCGATCTTCGGCTTGGCCGCCGAGAGCACCGAGATCAGCGAGGACTTGCCGGCGCTCGGGTAGCCCACCAGGGCCACGTCGGCGACGGACTTGAGCTCCATCACGATGTCGCGGGCCTCGCCGGGCTCGCCGAGCAGCGCGAAGCCGGGCGCCTTGCGGCGGGCCGAGGACAGCGCGGAGTTGCCGAGGCCGCCGCGGCCGCCCTGGGCGGCGACGAAGCTGGTGCCGTGCCCGACCAGGTCGGCCAGCACCTCGCCGTTGCGGTCCAGCACCACGGTGCCGTCCGGCACCAGCAGGACGAGGTCGCCGCCGTCCGCGCCGGTGCGGTGGCCGCCCGCGCCGGGCTTGCCGTTGGTGGCCTTGCGCTTGGGCGAGTGGTGGTACTCCAGCAGGGTGGTGACCTGCGCGTCGACGGTGAGGATGACGCTGCCGCCCTCGCCGCCGTTGCCGCCGTCGGGGCCGCCGAGCGGCTTGAACTTCTCCCGGTGCACGGAGGCGCAGCCGTGGCCCCCGTTACCCGCGGCGACGTGAAGTTCGACGCGGTCCACGAAGGTGGTCATGGTGTGCCTCCAGTGTGCGAAAGTCTGCTGCTACCTGCGTAAAGCATGAAGGGTGGACCGGAACATTCCGGCCCACCCTTCACTGTGAGTCTGGTGTGACTCAGGCCTCGACGGCCACGATGTTGACGACCTTGCGGCCGCGGCGGGTGCCGAACTGCACGGCACCGGCGGTCAGCGCGAACAGGGTGTCGTCGCCACCGCGACCGACGCCCGCACCCGGGTGGAAGTGGGTGCCGCGCTGGCGCACGAGGATCTCGCCGGCGGAGACGACCTGGCCGCCGAAGCGCTTCACGCCGAGGCGCTGGGCGTTCGAGTCACGGCCGTTACGGGTAGAGCTTGCGCCCTTCTTGTGTGCCATATCTCGCTATCCCCTTACTTGCTGACCGAGTCGATGCTGGTGATGCGCACCGCGGTGTGCTTCTGACGGTGACCCTGGCGACGGCGGTAGCCGGTCTTGTTCTTGTAGCGCAGGATGATGATCTTGTCACCCTTGGTCTGGTCGACGACCTCGGCGTGGGTCTTCACACCGGCCAGGACCCACGGGTCGGACGTGACGGCTTCGCCGTCGACGATCAGGATGGTCGAGAGCTCGACCGAGTCACCCGGCTTGGCCTCGATACGGTCGATCTCCAGCACGTCGCCGACGGCGACCTTGTGCTGGCGGCCGCCTGCGCGAACGATCGCGTACATGCGGTACCTGCTTTCCTTACTCGGTCGGAACTCCCGACGCCAGCCGCCTGGGTACGGACACAGGGGCCTCTCCCCGCCCGCTGCCGCGCGAACGCGGCGCTTCGGGAAGGTGATGTGCTCGGGAGCGTGTGGCGTAGACACGCCGAGGGTCAAGAATACGGACCGGCCGCCCGGGGGGCAAACCGGCCCGTACGGCCCGGGGCGGGAAGGGTCCCGCCCCGGGCGCGTGGGCACTACTCGGCCGCCGTATCACCTTCGGCGGCCGCCGCCTTCTTGGCCGCCGCGCTCGTCCGCTTGGTCGCGGTCTTGCGGGCGGTGGTCTTCTTGGCCGCCGTGGTCGTCTTCTTGGCGGCGGTCTTCTTCGCGGCGGTCTTGCGGGCGGCCCGCTTCTTGGGCGCCGGAGCCTCCTCCGCGGACGGCTCCTCGGCCTCGGCCTCGGCGGCCGGGGCCTCCTCCGCGGGCGCCTCGACGACGGCCTCCACGGCCTCGACGGCCTCGGGGGTCACCACGGCCGGGGCGGCCGGGGTGGCAGCCTCCAGGGCCGCCTCCAGCGCCGCGTCGGCCCGCGCCTGGAGCACCACGATCTCGGCCTCGCCCGGCGCCCCGGCCGGAGCCGTCGCCTTGCGGACCGCGCGGCGGCGGGTGCGGCCGGCCGGAGCCGCCGCGGCGGCGGCGGGGATCTCGACCAGGTCCGGCTGGACGGCCGGGGCCTCCTCGACGGCCTCCGCCTCGACGCCCGGGACCTCCAGGGCCAGCTGGCCCTCGATCTCCTCGCGCACCGGCTCGCCCTCGACGACCACCTCGGCCACCGCGGCCTCGACGGCCTGCGGCTCCTCGGCGGCCGCCCCGCCCTTGCCCCGACGACGGCGCTTGCTGCTGCCCGCGGCCGCCTCGGCCGACACGGCCGGGGTGTGGACGTGGGCGCTCGGCTGCTCCATGTGAACGATCACGCCGCGGCCGTTGCAGTGCACGCACGGCTCGGAGAAGGACTCCAGCAGGCCCTGGCCGACCCGCTTGCGGGTCATCTGGACCAGGCCCAGCGAGGTGACCTCGGCCACCTGGTGCTTGGTCCGGTCCCGGCCCAGGCACTCCAGCAGGCGGCGCAGCACCAGGTCCCGGTTGGACTCCAGCACCATGTCGATGAAGTCGATCACGATGATGCCGCCGAGGTCGCGCAGCCGCAGCTGGCGCACGATCTCCTCGGCCGCCTCGATGTTGTTGCGGGTGACCGTCTCCTCCAGGTTGCCGCCCTGGCCGACGAACTTCCCGGTGTTGACGTCGATGACGACCATCGCCTCGGTGCGGTCGATCACCAGCGAACCGCCGCTGGGCAGCCAGACCTTGCGGTCCAGCGCCTTCATCAGCTGCTCGTCGATCCGGTAGGTGGCGAACACGTCCACCTCGGAGGTCCACCGCTGGAGCCGCCCGGCGAGGTCCGGGGCCACGTTGGAGACGTAGTCGTGGATGGTGCTCCACGCCTCGTCGCCGGAGACGATGACCTTGGTGAAGTCCTCGTTGAAGATGTCGCGGACGACCCGGACGGTCATGTCCGGCTCGCCGTACAGCAGCGCGGGGGCGTTGCCGGTCGCGGCCTTCTTCTGGATGTCCTCCCACTGCTGCTGCAGCCGCTGGACGTCGCGGGTCAGCTCCTCCTCGGAGGCGCCCTCGGCGGCGGTGCGCACGATGACGCCCGCGTCGTCCGGGACGATCTTCTTGAGGATCTGCTTCAGGCGGGCGCGCTCGTTCTCGGGGAGCTTGCGCGAGATGCCGGTCATCGAGCCCTCGGGCACGTAGACCAGGTAGCGGCCGGGCAGCGAGATCTGGCTGGTCAGGCGGGCGCCCTTGTGGCCGATCGGGTCCTTGGAGACCTGCACCAGCACGGACTGGCCGGACTTCAGCACCGACTCGATCCGGCGCGGGCCACCGTGGCCCAGCGCACCGAAGTTGACCTCGCCGGCGTACAGCACGGCGTTGCGGCCCTTGCCGATGTCGACGAAGGCGGCCTCCATCGACGGCAGCACGTTCTGGACCTTGCCCAGGTAGACGTTGCCGACGTACGAGGTGGCCTGCTCCTTGTTGACGTAGTGCTCGACCAGCACGCCGTCCTCGAGGACGCCGATCTGGGTCCGCTGGCCGTTCTGGCGCACCACCATGACGCGCTCGACCGACTCGCGGCGGGCCAGGAACTCGGCCTCGGTGATGATCGGCACCCGGCGGCGGCCCAGCTCGCGGCCCTCGCGGCGGCGCTGCTTCTTCGCCTCCAGACGGGTCGAGCCCTTGATGGACTGCACCTCGTCCGGGTCGAAGGACGGCTCGGTGGAACGGCGGCGCGGCTCGCGCACCTTCACCACCGTGCGGACCCCGTCCTCGGTGGTCTCGGCGGTCTCGACGGCACCGGCCTCACCGCTGCGGCGGCGACGACGGCGACGACGGCGGGACGAGGACAGGCCGGCGGCCAGGTCGTCATCGTCCTCGACGTCCTCCTCGACGTCCGCGGCCGGCTCCTCGACGACGGACTGCCCGGTCTCGACGGCCTCGGCCTCGAACTCCTCGGCCTCGCCACGGCGACGACGGCGGCCGCCCCGACGGCGACGGCGCGACGGACGGTCGTCCTCCCACTCGCCCTCGGTCTCCGGACCGGCGACGGGGGCCTCGACGACGGGCGTCTCGACCGGCACCTCGACGACCCGCTCGACCGGCTTCGCCTTCTCGGCGGCCTTCGCCCTCTCGACGGCCTTGGCCTTCTCGGCCTTCTCCGCCCGCTCGGCCCTCTCGGCCCGCTCGGCGGCCTTCCGCTCGGCGGCCTTCGAACGGCTCGGCGGCTGCACCCGCACCGAGGTGCGCACCCGGCGGCGGCGACCGACGCCGCTGTACTCGAACTCGTCCTCCTCGCGCTGCGCGGCGGCCGGGGCCTCGACCGGCGCCGGGGCGGCAGCGGCGGGCTGCTGCTGCGCCTGCGGCTGCACGGCGGGAGCCGGGGTGGCGGCCGGGGCGGCGGCGGGCTCCTGGAACACCGGAGCCTGGAAGATCGCGGTGGACGGGCGGACCGCACGGCGGCGCACCCGGTGGGTCGGCTCGGCGGCCGGCGCGGGCTGGACGGCCACGGCCTCCTCGACCGGCTCCTCCTCGACGGGCTCCTCCGCGGCGGCGGGCTCCTCGACCGGGGTCTCGACGACCGGCGCGGCCTCGACCACGCGGCGGCGACGGGCCCGGCGGGCCGGAGCGGCGGGGGCCTCCTCGGCAGCCGGCTCGGCGGCGGGGGCCTCGGCCACCGGGGCGGCGGCAGCGGGCTCCTCGGCCGGGGTCTCGGCGGCGGCGGGCGCCCCGGCGGGCGCCTCGGCGCGCTTGCGGGTGCGGCGGGCCCGGACCGGCTTCTCGGCCACCGGCTCGGCGGCCGGCTCAGCGGCCTTCTCGACCGGCTTCGCGGCCGCCTTCGCGCTCGTCTTCGTCGTCTTCTCGACGGCGGGCGCCTCGGCGGCGGCCGGCTCGGTGACCACGACCGGGGTCGTCTCCGGCGTCCCGGCCGGAGCCTCGGCGCGCTTGCGGGTCCGGCGGGCCCGGACCGGCTTCTCGGCCACCGGCTCGGCGGCCGGTGCGGCCTGCGCCTCGGCGGCGGGCGCCTCGGCCTGGACGACCGTCTCGGCCGTCTCGGCGGCCGCACCCTGCGGGGTGCCCGCCGGGCGGGACACCGCACGGCGACGGCGGCGCGGCGGCGCCGCGGAGGTGCCTTCGCCGCCGGTCGGGGCGGTCTCGTTCTGTTCCGTCGCCGCGTTCTGCTGCGGATCGGTGTTATCGAGCATGCGGGTGGATCTCCCGTCAGGCCCCCGGGCTCCACATCCGGGCACGGCACGGCACCCGTGGCCGGCCGGCATCGCGAGGATGCTCGGGCCGGACCCTTTCACGGTGCCGCCGCGCGGACGCGAGGCCGCACAGGGGCTCGTAGTCTCGCTCGGCGCCCCGCCGCACGGCGGGGTGTCGAAAGTCTTCTGGTCTGACCAGTCTTCTGAGGTTTTCCCAAGCTGCGCCGTTCCCCAACCCCGGGTGGCTCCCGGACGGGGTTCCCGGGCCCACCGACCGTCCTGGTCGGCGGGCCTCAGGTGGCCGGCCTGTGCTGCGACGACGCTCGCTCCCCTGGGGAGCCGCGGGAACCTGGAGGACCGTCGGGCCCAGTGAGGCACTGGACCCGGCCTCCGCCCGTCAGGCGGACGCGGCCCCGCGCACCCCGGCGGCTGTCAGCCGGCCGGGGCCGCGGCGCGGTCGAGCGCCAGCGGGTCGGTCACCGTGCCGGACTCCTCGTCGAGCGGCCCCTGCGCCAGCCTGGTCACCTCTGCGGGGACCGGCGGCGCCAGGTCGGCCGTCACACGGAGACCGGACAATACGTCGTCGGGTCGTACGGCTGGTGTGGCGTGTCGTACTACCAGGCGCAGTATCGCACAGGGACGGCCGGTCCGAACATCGCGGTCCGCTTCGGCCGCCGTGTCCGCACCGTCGACGACCTGCGGCGCGGCGATCTCGAGCGCCGCCACCGGACCGCGCGCGTCGAAGACCCGCACGCCGTTCTTGGTCACGCGTTCGACCTCGACCCGCTCGGCGGCGAGGAACACCGCGACCGCGCGGGCGGCCTCCTGCGGCTCGACGCCGTCCAGCCGGACCAGCCACTCGGAGGCCTCCAGGCGCTCCACGAAGTTCGGCGTCCGGACCTCGACCGCGTCGATCACGTCCAGTCCGGTCGGCAGCGACTCGTCCAGCTGTGCCCGCAGTTCCTCCGGGTCACGGAGGGCGGCCAGGCCGATCTCCAGGTACTCCGCCTCGCTCGCCACCCCGGTCGGGGCCGCGTTGGCGTAGGACACCTTCGGGTGCGGGGTGAAGCCGGCCGAATAGGCCATCGGCACGGAGGACCGGCGCAGGGCGCGCTCGAAAGCGCGCTGGAAGTCGCGGTGGCTGGTGAAGCGGAGCCGGCCGCGCTTGGTGTAGCGGAGACGGATCCGCTGCACCGTCGGCGCGGGCGGAGGACCGTCGGGCGTACGGCGTGCCAGGGTCGCTCAGTCCTTAGTCAGTTGTCCCCGTCCGGCGCGACGGCTGCCGCCGCTGTCCGGACTCTGTCACCTCAAAGGGTACGCGCCCCGCCACCCCCCTCGTCCCGCCCCTGGTCAGCCGCCCCCCGACGCCCCCGGCCGCCGTCCGCTCGGCGAACGCATGGAGCCCTCCCCGATTCCCGGGGAGGGCTCCATCCGTCACTTCGAGCACGTCACGCGGCCCGGACCCGCCCGATCCGCGCCATCCGTACCACCCGCACCATCAACTAGCCCTGCGGGGCAGCCCCGTTGACCACGGCCAGCGGCAGCAGCTTCTTCCCGGTGGGACCGATCTGGATCTTGAGGTCCATCTGCGGGCACACGCCGCAGTCGAAGCACGGGGTCCAACGGCAGTCGTCGACCTCGACCTCCTCCAGGGCGTCCTGCCAGTCCTCCCAGAGCCAGTCCTTGTCGAGACCGCTGTCCAGGTGGTCCCAGGGCAGCACCTCCTCGTAGGTGCGCTCGCGGGTGGTGTACCAGTCGACGTCGACGCCGGTGCCGGCCAGGCCCTTCTCGGCGGAGGCCATCCAGCGGTCGTAGGAGAAGTGCTCGCGCCAGCCGTCGAAGCGGCCGCCGTCCTCGTAGACGGCGCGGATGACGGCGCCGATGCGGCGGTCGCCGCGGGACAGCAGGCCCTCGACGATGCCGGGCTTGCCGTCGTGGTAGCGGTAGCCGATGTTCTTGCCGTACTTGCGGTCGCCGCGGATCGAGTCGCGCAGCTTGGCCAGCCGGGCGTCGGTGGCCTCGGCGGACAGCTGCGGGGCCCACTGGAACGGGGTGTGCGGCTTGGGCACGAACCCGCCGATGGAGACGGTGCAGCGGATGTCGTTCTGGCCGGTGACCTCGCGGCCCTTCTGGATGACGTTCTTCGCCATCGCGCCGATCTGGAGCACGTCCTCGTCGGTCTCGGTGGGCAGGCCGCACATGAAGTACAGCTTCACCTGGCGCCAGCCGTTGCCGTAGGCGGTGGCGACGGTGCGGATCAGGTCCTCCTCCGACACCATCTTGTTGATCACCTTGCGCATGCGCTCGCTGCCGCCCTCGGGGGCGAAGGTGAGGCCCGAGCGACGGCCGTTGCGGGACAGCTCGTTGGCGAGGTCGATGTTGAAGGCGTCGACGCGGGTGGACGGCAGCGACAGGCCGATCTTGTCGTCGCTGTAGCGGTCGGCCAGGCCCTTGGCGATGTCCCCGATCTCGGTGTGGTCGGCGCTGGACAGCGACAGCAGGCCCACCTCCTCGAACCCGGTCGCCTTCAGCCCGCGCTCCACCATCTCGCCGATGCCGGTGATGCTTCGCTCCCGCACGGGGCGCGTGATCATGCCGGCCTGGCAGAAGCGGCAGCCACGGGTGCAGCCGCGGAAGATCTCCACGGACATCCGCTCGTGCACGGTCTCCGCGAGCGGGACGAGCGGCTGCTTCGGGTAGGGCCACTCGTCGAGGTCCATCACGGTGTGCTTGGACACCCGCCACGGCACGCCCGGGGCGTTCGGCACGACGCGGCCGATCCGGCCGTCGGCCAGGTACTCCACGTCGTAGAACTTCGGCACGTACACCCCGCCGGTACGGGCGAGGCGCAGCAGCAGCTCGTCGCGTCCGCCCGGGCGGCCCTCGGCCTTCCAGCCGCGGACGAGCTCGGTGATGTCGAGCACGGCCTGCTCGCCGTCGCCGACCACCGCGCAGTCGATGAAGTCCGCGATCGGCTCGGGGTTGAACGCGGCGTGGCCGCCGGCCAGGACGATCGGGTCCTCGTCGGTGCGGTCCTTGGCCTCCAGCGGGATGCCGGCCAGGTCGAGCGCGGTCAGCATGTTGGTGTAGCCGAGCTCGGTGGAGAACGACAGGCCGAACACGTCGAAGGCCTTCACCGGGCGGTGCGCGTCCACGGTGAACTGCGGGACGTCGTGCTCGCGCATCAGCGCTTCGAGGTCCGGCCAGACGCTGTAGGTGCGCTCGGCGAGCACGCCCTCGCGCTCGTTGAGCACCTCGTAGAGGATCATGACGCCCTGGTTGGGCAGACCGACCTCGTAGGCGTCGGGGTACATCAGCGCCCAGTGGACGTCGCAGGCGTCCCAGTCCTTGACGGTCGAGTTGAGCTCGCCGCCGACGTACTGGATCGGCTTCTGGACGTGCGGGAGGAGGGCCTCCAGGCGTGGGAAGACCGATTCGACAGTCATGTACTAGGAACCCTTACGACGTGATTCGGTGCCGCGCGCATCGGCAGGCGACGGCGGGGAGGGGTGACCCTCAAGGGTAGCCCAATCCGGGGAAAGGCCCGCTGGCTCACCCCCGGGCTCACCCCCCGCCCGGGCCGGGCACCCGCCCGCGCTCCGGCGCGGCCGCCCCGGTCCGGCCCGCCCCGGCACGCGCAGTGCGCGCCCGCCGCCCGGCGCCGTCCGCCGTTGACATGCCCGGACCACCCATGCGGTACTGACAGGGCCCCGCCAGAGACCTCTGCACCCCTTCCGGACAAGGGAGTTGGGCCGTACGCTCAACCCCCTCGCCGACTCCCCCGGCGACCCGTCCCCGGCGCGCAGGGCCTCGCCCCCGGCCCCGCAGGCCGCGTCCGTCGGCGCCCCCGCGCGCCCCTGCGGCCCGACGGCCCGACGAGCCGGGCGGCCACGCGAACACACCCCAGGGGACACGCCCTAGGAGAGCCATGACCGACACCGACCGGCGGGTCCGCCCGCCCCGGCCCCTCGGCAGCCGGGCGGCCCGCTACCCCGCGCCGGCCCAGGCCGAGGCCGCGGCCCGGCGGCTCGCGCTGCGCCACCCGGAGCGGTGCCGGCTGCGCGAGGTGGGCCGCTCGCGGGCCGGGCGCCCGCTGCTGCTGCTGTCCGTCGACCGGGGCCCGCGCGCGGTGCTGGTCGTCGGCGGCCCGCACCCCAACGAGCCGATCGGCACGGCCGGCGCCCTGCGGCTGGCCGAGGTGCTGCTGGCGCGCCCCACCCGGCCCGGCCTGTCCTGGCACCTGCTGCTCTGCCTGGACCCGGACGGCGCCGCGCTCAACGCGGGCTGGCTGAACGGGCCGCTCACCATGCGCCGGCACTACGAGCACTTCTTCCGTCCCTCGTTCGAGGAGCAGCCCGAACTGCTGCCGGCCGCCGACGCGGGCCGGCCCCCGATGCCGGAGAGCCTGGCGCTGACCGGCCTGATCGACGAGCTGCGCCCGTTCCTGCAGTGCTCGATGCACGGGGTGGACTTCGGCGGCGCCTTCATCCAGCTGACCGCTCCGGTGCCCGGACTGCCCAAACTCTTCGCCTCCTCGGTGCGCCGGGCCGGCATCCCGCTGGACGTCGACCCCTTCGACGCGGTCGGCTGGGCCAGCCCCTTCCCCGGCACCTATCTGATGCCCTCGGCGGACGGCGCCGGCCGGTCACGGGCGCTGCCGGACGAGCCGGAGCTGTCCACCTGGTCGTACGCCGGCCGCCACGGCGGGGTGACGGCCGTACTGGAGGTGCCGATGTGGGCCGTGGACGCGGTCGGCGACGGCCGTCCGCACCCGGCGGCGGACCGGGCGGTCGGCGCCGCGGCCCGGACGCTGCGCGAGCGCGCCGAGGAGCTCTCCGGGCTGCTGGCCCACGTGCCCGCGCACACCCGGGCAACGCACGGCGCACAGGTGCGCGCGGCCGGGTTCACCCTGGAGTTCTGCCCGTCAGTGGCCCAGGAGTGGCTGGCCCGCTGGTGCGCCGAGCCGCTCACGGTGTCCCGGGTGACCACCGCCGGGATCGTCGCGGCCCGGATCCCGCTGCGGGTGGCGTCGACGGTGCTGCGGCTGCTGGCGGACAGCGGCGGTCCGACCGTGGAAGCGGCCCGGGGCCGGGCCCGCGACATCGTCACCGAGAGCCTGGGTCAGCTGCACCACCGCTTCGGCGCCCGCTGGGTGCCGGTCCAGGAGCAGCTGGCCCACCAGGTCCGCGCGGCGCTCACCGCCGCCGACTGCCTGCTCTGACCGGGGCCACGGCCCGCCGCAACCGGGCAACAACTACCCACCCACAGCGCCCAGTTGAAAAACACCAAGGGCCGACCCGAGAAATTCCCGGGCCGGCCCTCGACCGACGAACGCGTGGACGGACAGTCCGCTCAGGCCGCTATCGGCCGCTGGCTGCGGACCGCCTGGAGCAGCCCGATCGCGATCCAGACCGCAAACATCGACGACCCCCCGTAGGAGACGAACGGCAGCGGGATGCCCGCCACCGGCATGATGCCCAGGCACATCCCGATGTTCTCGAAGGCCTGGAAGGAGAACCAGGCGATGATCCCCGCGGCCACGATCGTCCCGTACAGGTCGGTCGCCTGCCGGGCGATCCGGCAGGCCCGCCACAGCACCACGCCGACCAGCAGGATGATCGCCAGCGCCCCGACGAAGCCCAGTTCCTCACCGGCCACCGTGAACACGAAGTCGGTCTGCTGCTCCGGCACGAACTGCCCGGTGGTCTGCGTCCCGTGGAACAGCCCCTTGCCGGTCAGCCCGCCCGAGCCGATCGCGATCCGGGCCTGTGCGGTGTTGTAGCCGACGCCGGAGGGGTCCAGTTGCGGGTTGGCGAAGGCCGCGAAGCGGTCGATCTGGTACTTACTCAACACCCCGAGCTTCCAGATCGCCACGCACCCGCCGGTGCCCGCCACCAGCAGCCCGAGCACCCAGCGGTTGGCCGCCCCCGAGCCGAGCAGGATGCCCAGCACGATCGCGGCCATCACCATCACCGAGCCGGCGTCCGGCATCAGCAGCACGACGCACATCGGCAGGAAGGCCCAGACCAGGCCGCGGAACACCGCCCGGTGCGAGGGGTACTCCCGCTCCCCCGCGTCCACCTGGTCGGACAGCACGACCGCCATCGCCAGCACGATCCCGAGCTTCGCGAACTCGGCGGGCTGGATGGAGAAGCCGCCGCCCAGCTGGATCCAGGAGTGCGCGCCGTTGATGGTCGAGCCCAGCGGGCTGAGCGTGGCGAGCAGCATCAGGATCACGCCGATGTACAGGAACGGCACGAGGGTGCGGAAGCGCCGGCTCCCTATCCCTATCACCACCGAGCACAGCACCAGCCCGACGACCAGGTTGGTCAGGTGCCGGTACAGGAAGTACTGCGGGTCGCCGTGGGTGAGCGAGTCCCGGCCGCGGGTGGCCGACCAGACCAGCAGGGAGCTGCCGAGCGACAGGGCCAGCGCGGCGAGCAGCAGTATCCAGTCCAGCCGCCACAGCGGGGAGTCCTTGGCCAGGGCCTTGGAGACCCCGCTGCGCTGCGGGCTCAGCCGCAGTTGCCGGTAGGAGCCGTAGGAGGTCATGCCCGCCCCCTTCCCGGGCCGCGGTTCGGTTCGAGTGCGGCGTCGGCCGCGGTGCCCGGGGCGGGCCGGTCGTTCGGCTGCGCCGGGTCCAGGAAGGCCGAGGCCGGGGCGGGTTCGCCCGGCACCTGTTCCAGGAAGGCCGGCGCCGGGCCGGGCAGACCCTGCGCCTGGTCCGGCGACGCCAGGAGGCCCGGGCCCGCGACGGCCTGCACCGGGCCGACGGTGTCGATGGTGTTGGCGGTATTGGCGGTGTCGACGGTGTAGGCCGCCGGCTTGATGATCGCGGTGCCGTCCGGGTTGAACTTCGGCAGTTCGGCCTGCGGCGCGGGCAGCAGCGCCTTGCCGTTGTCGATGTTGCCCTTGTCGTCGACGCCGTACAGCGCCTGGTAGATCCGGCGAACCGCGTCGCCGGAGCCGCCGGAGCCGGTGCCGCCCTGGCTTATCGTCATGACGACCGCGTAGTCCTTGCTGTACGTGGTCAGCCAGGAGGTGGTCTGCTTGCCCTCGACCTCGGCGGTGCCGGTCTTGGCGTGCAGCTCGATCTTGTTCTGCGGCCAGCCGGCGCCGGAGAACTTCCAGGCGGCGGTACCGCCGGTGATGACGCCCGCGGTGGCCTGGTCGATGTAGCTCAGCAGCTTCTGGGAGCCGGGGAACTTGCCGTCCTCGTGCGGGGCGATCTCGCGGACGAGGTCCCCGCTCGGGCTTATCACCGCCTTGGCGATGGTCGGCCGGTAGAAGGTGCCGCCGTTGGCCAGCGCCGAGTAGATCCGGGCCATCTGGACCGGGGTGACGAGCGTGTCGCCCTGGCCGATCGCGAAGTTGACGGCGTCACCGGCGCGCATCTGGTAGCCGTCGACGCAGTTCTCCTTGGCGATCTGGTCGGAGAAGCTGGTGCCGCCCTTCTGCGCCTGCGCGCACCAGGCGTCCTTGTTGTTGTCGTAGAAGGACTGCTTCCACTGCCGGTCCGGCACCCGGCCGGTGACCTCGCTGGGCAGGTCGATGCCGGTCTTGGCGCCGAGGCCGAACTGGTGGGCGGTCTTGAAGAACCAGTCGCCCGGCTCCTTCTTCGGCTTGATGCCGCCGTCCTTCATCCACTGGTCGTACGCCAGGCCGTAGAAGACGGTGTCGCAGGAGACCTCCAGCGCCTTCTCCAGGGAGATGGAGCCGAAGTTCTCGCTCTCGAAGTTCTTGAACTCGCGGCCGCCGATGGTCATGCTCTTCGGGCACGCGTACGTCCCGTCCAGCGAGTAGCCGGCCTCGACGGCGGCGGTGGTGGAGACGACCTTGAAGGTCGAGCCGGGGGCGGACTGACCCTGTATGGCCCGGTTCAGCAGCGGGAAGTTGGAGTCCTTGCTGGTCAGCGACTGGTAGTCCTTGCCGGTGATGCCGCCCACCCAGAGGTTGGGGTCGTAGGTCGGCGCACTGGACATCGCGACGATCCGGCCGGTGTGGACGTCCATCACCACGGCGGCGCCGGAGTCGGCCTCGTAGTTGCGGTTGGTGACCTTGTCGAAGGTCTTCCGGGCGTCGGCCATGGCCTGCGCCAGGTTGTCCTCGACCACCTTCTGCACCCGGGCGTCGATGCTGGTGACCAGGTTGTTGCCGGTCTGCGGGGCGGCGGTGCCGGCGGTGCCGATCACCCGGCCGAGGTTGTCCACCTCCAGCTGGGTGATGCCGGCGGTGCCGCGCAGGTCGCGGTCGTACACCGACTCCAGGCCGGCCCGGCCGATCTGGTCGGCCGGCAGGTAGCGGTCCAGGCCGGCCTTGGAGGCGGTCTTGCTGACCTCCTCGTCGGTGACCGGCGAGAGGTAGCCGAGCACCTGGGCCATGTTGGCGCCCTCGGCGCCGGTGTAGCGGCGCACGGCGGTGGGCTGCGCGGTGACCCCGGGGAAGTCCTCGCGGCGCTCCATTATCTGCATCGCCTGCTGGGTGGTCGCCTCCTTGGTGACCGGGATCGGCTGGTAGGGCGAGCCGTTCCAGCAGGGCTGCGGGGTCTTGGCGTCGCAGAGCCGGGTCTTCTCCTGCACGTCCTTGGCGGGCATCCCCAGCACCTCGGCCAGTCGGCCGAGCACCGCCTTGCCGCCGTCCTTCTGCTGCAGCAGCGAGGTGCGGCTGACCGAGACCACCAGCCGGGCCTCGTTGCCGGCCAGGATCCGCCCGGAGGCGTCCAGGATCTCGCCGCGGACGGCCGGTTCGACCACCTCGCGGATGTGGTTGCCGGTCGCCTTGGCGGTGTAGACGCTGGCGTTGCGGATCTGCAGGTACCACAGCCGTCCGCCGAGGGTGGCGAGCAGCGACAGGACCAGGATCTGCAGCACCACCAGACGGATCGTCACCCGCCGGGTACGGCCGGTCTCGGGGATGTTGCTCACGTCTCGTGCGCTCCAGGATGCGGGAAGTCGGGAGGTCGGGGGCCGGGCCGGTTACGGGCGCCGGACGAAGCCGGGCATGCGCCGCTTCTTGTAGGACGGGCCGGACGAGGCCTCGCGCGTGGTGCGGTAGCGGGCCAGCGTGCCCAGGCCGGAGCCGCCCTGGTCGTCATCGGTGGCCGCGGTCACCGGGTCGCGCCCGAAGCGGCGGCCGACCAGCATCACCAGCGGCACCACGAACGGCGCCAGCAGCACGTCGTACAGCAGGGCGCTGACCACCAGGCCGCCGAGGCCGACGTGCCGGGCCGCGGTGTCGCCGACCAGGGCGCCGACCATCGCGTACAGCAGGGTGGAGGCGACCGCCGCGGCGGCCACCACCATCAGCGCGCTGGACACCGACCGCTGGCGGCCGTGGTCCGGGCGCAGCAGCCCTGCGGCGTAGCCCATCAGGCAGAGCACCAGCGCGTAGCGGCCGATCGCGTGGTCGGAGGGCGGCGCGAGGTCGGCCAGCAGGCCGGCCGAGAAGCCGACCACGCAGCCGCCGGACGGCCCGTAGACCATGGCCAGGCCGACCACGACGAGCAGCAGTATGTCCGGGGTGGCCCCCGGGAGCTGGAGCCGTCCGAAGACGCTGACCTGGAGGATCAGGCCGAGCAGGATCAGGCCGGCGGAGACGGGGATGCGGGCGAGGCGCATGGCTCAGTTCCCCCCAGTGGGCTTGGCGGGCGGGGCGGCGGGCGCGGCCGGGGTCTGGGCCGGGGCCGGCGGCAGGACGGCGTCGCGCGGGTCGGCGCGCGGCGGCACGACCACCACGCCGACCAGGTCCAGCCGGGTGAACTGGACGAAGGGCTCGACCAGGATGGTCTTGGTCAGCTGGCCCGGGGTGGCCTCGACCTCGACGACCTTGCCGACCGGCACGCCGGGCACGAACGGGCGGCCGCTCTGCGAGCCGAAGGTGACCAGCCGGTCGCCGGCCTTGACCTGGGCCTTGCCGTTGAGCAGCGAGACCTTCATCGGGCTGGTGCCGCCGCCGGAGGCGAAGCCGATCTCGCCGGAGGCCTCCAGCCGGGTGCCGGCAGAGAAGCCGGGGTCGGAGGCGAGCAGCACGGTGGCGGTGGTCGGGGCGACGGTGGTGATCCGGCCGACCAGGCCCTGACCGTTGATCACCGTCATGTCGCGGGTGAGGCCGTCGTCGCTGCCGGCGTCGACGGTGATGGTCCAGGAGAAGCCCTGGGCCGGGCCGATCGCGATGACCTGGGCGGCCTTGACGGTGTAGCCGCCGGCGCCGGCGGTGCGCAGCAGGTCGTCGAGCTGCTTGGTGCGCCCGGTGGCCATGTCGGAGGAGGCGAGCTTCTGCCGCAGTTCGGTGTTCTCGCGGGCGAGCTCGTCGGTGCGGCCGTTGTTGGAGGCGGCGTCGCGGAAGGCCCGGACGGTGTCGGCGACCGGGTCGACGACGGTGGCGGCGCCGCGCTCGACCGGGCCGAGGACGCTGGCGGCGGCGTGTCGGGCACCGCCGAGGGGGGAGCTCTCACCGCCCTTGATGTCCACGGTGACGAGTGCGAAGGCGACGGCCACCAGCAGGATGAGCAGCAGCCGGCTTTCTCGTGTGTCCCTCACGGTGCTGGTACTGCCCCTTCGTACCTGGTCGGCCGCCCGGGCTGTGGGGCCCGGGCGGCCGCCCGTTCAGTTGAGTGTCGGATGTCTCGGTGGTGCTAACGGCGCGGGGAGGCGTCCAGTACCTGCTGGAGCGCCTCGAACTCCTCGACGCACTTGCCGGAGCCGAGCGCGACCGAGTCGAGCGGGTTCTCGGCGATGTGGATCGGCATGCCGGTCTCGCGGCGCAGCCGCTCGTCGAGGCCGCGCAGCAGGGCGCCGCCGCCGGTGAGCACGATGCCGCGGTCCATCACGTCGCCGGCCAGCTCGGGCGGGCACTGGTCGAGGGTGGTCTTCACGGCGTCGATGATCGAGTTGACCGGCTCGTCGATGGCCTCGCGGACCTCGGCGGCGGAGATGACCACGGTCTTGGGCAGGCCGCTGACCAGGTCGCGGCCGCGGATCTCGGCGTGCTCGTCCTTCTCGCCCTCCAGGCCGAAGGCGCTGCCGATGCTCATCTTGATCTGCTCGGCGCTGCGCTCGCCGAGGAGCAGCGAGTACTCCTTCTTGATGTGCTGGACGATCGCGTTGTCCAGCTCGTCGCCGGCGACCCGGATGGACTGGGCGGTGACGATGCCGCCGAGGGAGATGACCGCGACCTCGGTGGTGCCGCCGCCGATGTCGACGACCATGTTGCCGGTGGCCTCGTGGACGGGCAGCCCGGCGCCGATGGCGGCGGCCATCGGCTCCTCGATGATGTGCACCTGGCGGGCGCCGGCCTGCGAGGACGCCTCGATCACGGCGCGGCGCTCGACTCCGGTGATGCCGGAGGGCACGCAGACCACGACCCGGGGGCGGGCGAGGTAGCGGCGGCGGTGGATCTTGAGGATGAAGTAGCGGAGCATCCGCTCGGTGATCTCGAAGTCGGCGATCACGCCGTCCTTGAGCGGGCGGATGGCGACGATGTTGCCCGGCGTCCGGCCGATCATCTTCTTCGCCTCGGCACCGACCGCCAGGATGCCGCCGGTGTTGGTGTTCACCGCGACGACGGACGGCTCGTTGAGGACGATCCCCTTGCCCCTGACGTACACCAGCGTGTTGGCAGTTCCAAGGTCGATCGCCAAGTCGCGGCCGATGAACGACAGGTTGCTCGCCATGGGGTGTGGTTGCCTTCCCGGGCTCGGAGTTCATAGGGGGGTTGGACGAGAGCGCGCCCACGCTCGGGCGGAGCCAGCTGAGCTGCCTTACCGGGCCCTTGAGTCGCGTCCATCGTAGTCACGCGGCGCGGCACGGACGTCGATGCGGGGCATACCGTCCATTGTCCGGAGCGTGTTCGCTTCTCCGGGCATTGGGACGCCGTGTCGGCACCTCTGGTTGCTTATTTCACGATAAAAGTGCCCCGGCCGGGCCAATGGTCCCGACCGGGGCAGTGCCAAGGTCCCTCGGGCGTGTCGCCCGGCTGGACTCAGGCGTGCGCCGGGAAGAAGATCTTGATCTCGCGCTCGGCCGACTCCGGGGAGTCCGAGGCGTGGATCAGGTTCTCGCGGGTGATCGTCGCGTAGTCGCCGCGGATGGTGCCGGCCCCGGCCTCCAGCGGGTTGGTCGCACCGGCCAGCATCCGGATGCCGCGGACGACCTCCTCGCCCTCGACGATCAGGGCGATCGACGGACCGGAGGTCATGAACTCCAGCAGCGGCTCGTAGAACGGGCGGCCGACGTGCTCCGCGTAGTGCTGCTCCAGCGTCGCCCGGTCGAAGGTGCGCAGCTCGACGGCGGTGAGCCGCCAGCCGGCCTTGCGCTCGATGCGGCTGATGATCTCGCCGGCCAGGCCACGCTGGACGGCGTCGGGCTTGAGCAGGACGAGAGTGCGCTGGGACACGGTGCGTCTCCTGGGGATTCGGTACGGCAAGGCAGTCGGGCCGACGGGCGGGAGCCGACACGGCAGAGATTACCTTGCGTGTGCGGCGTGTCGGCCCGCCGGTCCGGGCCCTAGACCGGTACGGCAGCCGCCTCGGCGGCGGCCCGGGCGGCCTTGAACTCGTCCACCTTGCGGCCGTAGTGCACCGAGCACCACCACAGGCCGGCGAAGACCACACCGAGGCCGAACATGGTCGGCAGGATGAAGCCGCTGGCGATCAGGCCGATCTGCAGCGCCCAGCCGACGGCCACCGCCCCAGGGCGGTTGATCATGCCGCAGAGCGCGATGCACAGCGCCATGACGATCCCGGTGACGATCCAGATCGTGGCCGTGGAGACGCTCGACAGCTGCATCGCGACCAGCGCGGCGAACATGGCCAGGAGAGCCTCGCCGATCAGGGTCGAGGAGCAGAGGGTCCTCATGTCACTTCCTCCCGAGCAGCAGGCGGGCCTCGCCCACCGTGATGACCGAACCGGTGACCAGCACCCCGGCGCCGCCGAGGTCGCCCTCCTCCTCGGCGAGGGTGACGGCGGCCGCGATGGCGTCGTCGAGCCGGGGCTCGACCTGGACGCGGTCCTCGCCGAAGATGTCGACGGCCAGCGCCGCCAACTCGTCGACGTCCATCGCGCGGTGGGTGGAGTTCTGGGTGATGACGACCTCGGCGAGGACCGGCTCGAAGGCCTCCAGCACGCCGGCCACGTCCTTGTCCCCGGAGGTGCCGATCACGCCGACGAGCCGGGTGAAGCCGAAGGACTCGCCGAGGGCGGCGACGGTGGCGCGGGCGCCGTGCGGGTTGTGCGCGGCGTCCAGGATGATCGTGGGGCTGCGGCGGACGACCTCCAGGCGGCCGGGCGAGGAGACGCCGGAGAAGGCCTGGCGGACCTTGTCCACGTCGAGCTGCCCGCCGCGGGCGCCGCCGACGCCGAAGAAGGCCTCGACCGCGGCCAGCGCCAGCACCGCGTTGTGCGCCTGGTGCTCGCCGTGCAGCGGGATGAAGACGTCCTCGTACTCCTCGCCGCCGAGCCCGCGCAGCGTCACCAGCTGGCCGCCGACGCCGAGCTCACGGCGGATCACGCCGAACTCCATGCCCTCGCGGGCCACCGTGGCGTCGACCTCGACGGCGCGCCGCAGGATGTTCTGGGCGGCGTCCAGCTGCTGCTGGGCGACGACGGCGACGGCACCGGACTTGATGATCCCGGACTTCTCAACCGCGATCTCGCCGGTGGTCTCGCCGAGCTTGTCGGTGTGGTCCAGCCCGATCGGGGTGATCACGGCGACGGCGGCGTCGATGACGTTGGTGGCGTCCCAGGAGCCGCCCATGCCGACCTCGACCACGGCGACGTCCACGGGGGCGTCGGCGAAGGCGGCGTAGGCCATGCCGGTCAGCACCTCGAAGAAGGACATCGGCACCGGCTGCGCCGCGTCGACCATCTGCACGTACGGCTCGATGTCGCGGTAGACCTCGACGAAGCGCTCGGGGGTGATCGGGGCGCCGTCCAGGGTGATCCGCTCGGTGACGCTCTCCACGTGCGGGCTGGTGTAGCGGCCCGTGCGCAGTTCGAAGGTGTTGAGCAGCTGCTCGATCATCCGGGCGGTGGAGGTCTTGCCGTTGGTCCCGGTGATGTGGATGGAGGGGAAGGACCGCTGGGGCTGGCCCAGGATGTCCATCAGCGCCTCGATCCGGTCGAGCGAGGGCTCCAGCTTGTTCTCCGGCCAGCGCTTGGAGAGCTCCACCTCGACATCGCGCAGGGTGTCGTCGGTGTCGCCGTCGGTGGGGCGGAGGGTGTACGGGTTCGGGTCGGCCTTGTCGCTCACGACCACAGTCTACGGAGGGTTGGCGGGCCGTCCTCACGGGGTGAGAACGACCACTTTGGTCGGAGTTTCCAATTTGCCCCCTTTACTATCTCTTTGGCGAATTTGAACCGCAACGAAGCATCGATTCGCACCCCCTGGAGCCGCGCCGCCTTTGATCACGAGGAGTACTACGCCATGCCCGACGCTCTGCACGACTGGATCGTGCTCCGCCAGGACGCCGTCGTCTGGTTCGCCGGACTGGTCTCACTGGCGCTCGTCGGCTACATGGCCTTCGTCTTCGGACGCTTCCTCCTGTACTGGGCCGGCTCCCGGCACGCCTTCCGGCACAACCGGCCCGCCGAACCCGGCGACCCGGCCGCCTTCCAGTGGCACCTGGTGATCCCCTGCCGCGACGAGGAGGCCGTGGTCACCCAGACCCTGGCCGGCCTGCGCGCCGGTGCGCCCGAGGCCCACCTGTGGGTGATCGACGACGACAGCGAGGACGCCACCCGCGACCTCGTCCTCGCCGCCGCGGCCCACGACGACCGCGTCCACCTCGTCCAGCGCCGCCGCCCGCACGCCCGGATCGGCAAGGGCGCCGCCCTCAACGCCGCCTACCGCGAGATCACCGCCTGGCTGCCCGAGGACACCGACCGCTCCCGCGTGGTGATCGGCGTCGTCGACGCCGACGGACGGCTCGACCCCGGCGCCCTCCCCCAGGTCTGCAACGACAAGGCGCTCGGCCGCCCCGACACCGGCGCCGTCCAGATCGGCGTGCGGATGCGCAACGCCGACGACGAACTCCCGCTGCCCGGCCGCGGCCGGACCGCCAACGCGTTCGCCCGCGCCCTGGTCCGGATGCAGGACGTCGAGTTCCAGGCCAACAACGCCGGCATGCAGCTGCTGCGCCGCCGCACCGGCAGCGTCGGCCTCGGCGGGAACGGCCAGTTCGTCCGCCTCACCGCCCTCGACTCGCTCACCGCCGAGGAGGGCCGGGCCGGCCGGCCCTGGCCCGAGCGCGCCCTGCTGGAGGACTACGAGTCCGGCCTCGACCTGCGCCTGGCCGGCTGGCGGCTCACCCACGTCACCGAGACCCAGGTCTCCCAGGAGGGCCTGATCTCGCTGCGCCGCTTCCTCACCCAGCGCACCCGCTGGGCCCAGGGCAACATGCAGTGCCTGCGCTACACCGGCCGGGTGCTGCGCTCCCCCTTCTACACCTGGTCCGGCAAGGCCGAGGTGCTGTACACCTTCCTGCAGCCCGTCGTCTGTGTGCTGCTGGTCCTGCTGTTCCCGCTCTCGCTCGGGATCACGGCGGCCGGGCTGGTGCTCTTCCCCGCCGAGACCGCCGACTTCCACGTCAGGTTCGGCCCGTGGATGCTGCTCGCCTTCGCGGTCGCCACCCTGCCGATGGTGTTCTGGGGCTTCGCCTACCGCCGACTCGTCCACCCCGACCGCGGCCGGCTCACCGGACTGCTCTGGGGCGTCCTGATCTGGCTCTACGCCTACCACCTCTTCGTGGTCGCCACCCGGGCCGCCGTCCGGATGCTGCTCGGCCGCAACGGCTGGGCCAAGACCCGGCGCAACGCCGAGAAGGTCGCCCTCGGCTCCCCCACCGCCCTTGAGTCCTGAGCCTCAGTCCTGAGCCCCGCGCTTGAGCCCCGCGCCCGAGCCCTGAGCTGCCCCACCCCCTCGGAGCCTCCCCATGAGCATGTGCCTTCCCCCCGCCAGCGTCGCCGTCGTCCTGGGCACCCGCCCCGAACTGGTCAAGCTCGCCCCGCTGATCCACGAACTCGGCGACGCCACCCGCCTGGTGCACACCGGCCAGCACTGGGACGAAGCGATGTCCGGCCGCTTCCTGCGCGACCTCGACCTGCCCCGCCCCGAGCTGCTCACCGGCGTCGGCGGGCGCCCCCGGGCCGGCCAGATCGCCCAGTCCCTCGGCCAGCTGGACGCCGCCTTCGCCGAGGACCGCCCCGCCGCCGTCGTCGTCCAGGGCGACACCAACGCCACCCTCGCCGGGGCGCTGGCCGCCAACGCCCGGGAGATCCCGCTGGTGCACGTCGAGGCCGGGCTGCGCAGCTTCGACCGGGCGATGCCCGAGGAGCACAACCGGGTGATGGTCGACCACGTCTCCGACCTGCTCTGCGCCGCCACCGGGGACAACGTCGCCAACCTGCGCGCCGAGGCCCTCGCCGAGGAGCGGATCGCGCTCACCGGCAACACCGTCGTCGAGGTGGTCCGCCGTCAGCTGCCGGCCGCGGCCGACCGCGCCGCGCTGCTCGCCGCGCACGGGCTGCGCCCGGACGGCTACGTGCTGGCCACCGTGCACCGCCCGGAGAACACCGACACCGCCGAGGCGCTGGGCGCCGTGCTGGCCGAACTGGACCGGATCGCCCGGGCGGGCACCCCGGTGCTGTTCCCGATGCACCCGCGCACCCTGGCCGCCGTCGAGCGCTTCGCACTGGACGCCCTGCTGGAGCGCCTGGCCGTCACCGGGCCGGTCGGGTACGCCGACTTCCTGGGACTGGCGAGCCACGCCGCACTGCTGGTCTCCGACTCCGGCGGCGTGCAGGAGGAGTGCACCGTGCTCGGCCGCCCGCTGCTGGTGGTGCGCCGCTCCACCGAGCGTCCGGAGGCGGTGGCGGCGGGCTTCGCCGCGCTGGTGGGCCCCGACGAGGACCTGGGCGAGCTGGCCCGGGCCTGGCTGGCCGACACCCCCGAGCGGCTCGCCCGGCTCGCGGCCACCCCGAGCCCGTACGGCGACGGCCTGGCCTCGGCGCGGATCGCCGCGCTCACCGCCGCGGTCGCCGAACCGGCCGAGCCCGGAGCAGCGGAGACCGGAGCAGCCGACGCCGGAGCAGTCGGCACCGCAGCAACCGACTCCACGGCACGGCCGTCGGCCGCCTAGCGCCCTCTTGACAGCCGGATTGGTCTACTCCACCTTGTGAGTCAAGTCTCCTTCCCCGACAGGGACTTGAGTTGTCGGTAGCTCCCGCACGCGCACCATCGACACCCCGGACGGCGCTCCACCCCCACCACCCAGGCGCGCCGCCGGGCCTCCCCCACAGGAGATGGAGTCATGCCACCTGCCCGACACCGGCGCCCACGCGCCGCCCACACCCTGCTCGCCGGGGCCTGCGCCGTCGCCCTCGGCCTGAGCGGGCTCGCCCTCGCCACCGGCACCGGCGCCCAGGCCGCCGACCCCGACCTGATCACCAACGGCGGCTTCGAGACCGGTACCCTGTCCGGCTGGTCCTGCGGCAACGGCGCCGTCCAGAGCACGACCGCGCACTCCGGCCGCTACGCCCTGCAGTCCACCCCCGGCTCGGGCGACACCGGCGAGTGCACCCAGACCGTCGCCGTGCAGCCCTCCTCGACGTACACGCTGAGCTCCTGGGTCCAGGGCTCGTACGTCTACCTGGGCGCCCGCGGCACCGGCGGCACCGACCCCGGCACCTGGACGAACTCCACCGGCTGGGCCCAGCTGAGCACCGGCTTCACCACCGGCCCGGGCACCACCAGCGTCACCGTCTACCTGCACGGCTGGTACGGGCAGCCCGCCTTCCTCGCCGACGACGTCTCACTGATCGGCCCGGGCGGCCCGCAGCCCTCCCAGAGCCCGACCGCCACCACGTCCCCGAGCCCCACCGGCACCGGCAGCCCCTCCCCCACGGACACCGGCACCGGCAGCCCGACCGCCACCTCGACCGGCAAGCCGCCCGGCCTGCCCAAGCACATCCTGACCGGCTACTGGCAGAACTTCGACAACGGCGCCACCGTCCAGCGGATCAGCGACGTCCCGGCCGCCTACGACATCATCGCGGTCTCCTTCGCCGACGCCACCAGCACGCCGGGCGGGCTGGGCTTCACCCTGGACCCCGCCCTCTCCTCCCGCCTCGGCGGCTACACCGACGCCCAGTTCAAGGCCGACATCGCGGCCAAGCGGGCGGCCGGCAAGAAGGTGGTGCTCTCGGTCGGCGGGCAGAACGGCACGGTGTCGGCGAGCGACCCGACCTCGGCGGCCAACTTCGCCAGCACCGCCCGGGCGCTGATGCAGGGCTACGGCTTCGACGGGATCGACATCGACCTGGAGAACGGTGTCAACGCCGTCTACCTGGGCCAGGCGCTGCACTCGCTGGCCGCGAAGAGCGGCAGCGGGTTCGTCCTCACCATGGCGCCGCAGACCATCGACATGCAGTCGACCGGCATGGAGTACTTCAAGCTGGCGCTGAACGTGAAGGACATCCTCACCATCGTCAACATGCAGTACTACAACTCCGGTGCGATGAACGGCTGCGACGGCAACGTCTACTCGCAGGGCACCGAGGACTTCCTCACCGGGCTGGCCTGCATCCAGCTCAAGGGCGGGCTGCGGCCCGACCAGGTGGGGCTCGGGGTGCCGGCCTCCACCAGCGCGGCGGGCGGCGGGTACGTCAGCCCGAGCGTGGTCGACAACGCGCTGGACTGCCTGGCCGCCGGCACCAACTGCGGCAGCTACAAGCCAGACACCACCTGGCCGGGCATCGGCGGGGCGATGACCTGGTCGACCAACTGGGACGCCAAGGCGGGCAACCCGGTCGCGGGCACCATCGGCGCGCACCTGCACGCCATGCCGTGACGCCCCTCCCCGGACCGGGGTTCAGACCCCGGCCCGGGCCTCCGGGACGTGGGCCGCGGGCCCGCCGTGCCGGCGGCGCAACTCGGCCGTGATCTCGGCCAGTTCGCCCTCGGGCAGCAGCGGCAGCATCATCGCGACGCCCTGGAGCAGACCGCCGAGCAGGAAGGTGGTGTCGGCGGTCGAGGCGACCAGGCCGCGCACCTCGGCCACCTCGCCGGCGGCCACCGCCTCGATCAGCCGGGCGGCGTCCGCACTCTCCTCATCCACCGCGACCGCGCCGTTGTCGGCCGGGGCACGCCGGGCCATCGCCCGCAGCACCCGGTCGCCGACCTCGGGCGCGTACGCCTTGCGGACGGCCTCGGCGGCGATCCAGGCGAGCAGGGTGGTCACCTCGCGCTCGGCCCGCTCGGCGAGGAGCAGGTCCAGCTCGTGGTCGAAGGCGAGCTGGTTGCCATGACGGAACGCCAGCAGCAGGGTCGCCGCCCTGGCCTTGGCCTCCTCCACCGCCTCGGCAGGCAGTTCGCCGGCCAATTCCTCGGTCACCACCACGCCATGCCCTCCCGTCCGTCGGCTCAGCAGGAACGCTCAGCAGAAACACCCGTCAGAAACTCCGTGCACACCGTACACATCCGACCTGCAAACTTCCGCGAACCCGCGCGGGCAAGACCGGAATGAATTCGGAAGGAATAGGACCTCACCCGGTCCAGGATGAATATTCGCCGGAAGGGAGCAATGTTGATGGGCTATTAGGCGTAGCAAAAAGAACACCGCCGCCGCGCCCGGCCGAGCCGCCCGGAAACGCCGGAGGGGCCGCACCCCGCGCGTCGCGGAGTGCGGCCCCTCACGGACCGGTGCGGGCTCAGCCCTGCGGCAGCGCCGCGAGCTGGGCGGTGATCCGGGCGATGTCGGCCTCGGCGGCCTCCTGACGGCCCCGGATCTTGGCGACCACCTCGTCCGGCGCCTTGGCGAGGAACGCCTCGTTGCCGAGCTTGGCCGTGGTCTGCGCCTTCTCCTTCTCGGCGGCCGCGAGGTCCTTGGCGAGGCGCTTGCGCTCCGCCGCGACGTCGATGGTGCCGGAGAGGTCGAGCGCGACGGTGGCGCCGGCGACCGGGAGCGAGGCGGTGGCCGCGAAGCCCTCCTCGGGGACGGTCAGCCGCAGCAGCGAGCGGATCGCGTCCTCGTGGACGGCCAGCACGGTGCCGTCCAGCTCCAGCTTCGCCGGGACACGCTGGCCCGGCTTGAGGCCCTGGTCCGAGCGGAACCGGCGGACCTCGGTGACCACCTGCTGCAGCGTGGCGATCTCGGCCTCGGCCTCGGCGTCGCGGTAGCCGCTGTCCGTCGGCCAGTCGGCGATGACCAGCGACTCGGCACCGGTGAGCGTGGTCCACAGGGTGTCGGTGACGAAGGGCACGATCGGGTGCAGCAGCCGCAGCGTGACGTCCAGGACCTCGCCGAGCACCCGGCGCGCGGCGTCGGCCTGCGGGCCGCCCTTGGCCAGGGTGGTCTTGGAGAGCTCGACGTACCAGTCGAAGACCTCGTCCCAGGCGAAGTGGTACAGCGCCTCGGACAGCTTGGAGAACTGGTAGTCCTCGTACAGCGCGTCCACCTCGGCGACGGTGCTGTTCAGGCGCGACAGGATCCAGCGGTCGGTCGCGGTCAGCTCCTCCGGCGCGGGCAGCGGGCCCTCGACGGTGGCGCCGTTCATCAGCGCGAAGCGGGTGGCGTTCCAGATCTTGTTGGCGAAGTTGCGGGCCGCCTGGACCCAGTCCTCGCCGATCGGCACGTCGACGCCCGGGTTGGCACCGCGCGCCAGCGTGAAGCGCAGCGCGTCCGAACCGTACTTGTCCATCCAGTCCAGCGGGTTGACCACGTTGCCGAAGGACTTCGACATCTTCTTGCCGTTCTGGTCACGGACCATGCCGTGCAGCGCGATGGTGTGGAACGGCGGGGTGCCGTCCATCGCGTAGAGACCGAACATCATCATCCGGGCGACCCAGAAGAACAGGATGTCGTAGCCGGTGACCAGGACGGAGTTCGGGTAGAACTTCGCCAGGCTCTCGGTCTGCTCCGGCCAGCCGAGCGTGGAGAACGGCCACAGCCCGGAGGAGAACCAGGTGTCCAGGACGTCGTTGTCCTGGTGCCAGCCCTCGCCGGTAGGCGGCTGCTCGTCCGGACCGACGCAGACGACCTCGCCGTTCGGGCCGTACCAGACCGGGATGCGGTGGCCCCACCACAGCTGGCGCGAGATGCACCAGTCGTGCAGGTTGTCGACCCAGTCGAAGTAGCGCTTCTCCATCTCCTGCGGGTGGATCTTGACCTTGCCGTCGCGGACCGCGTCGCCGGCGGCCTTCGCGAGCGGGCCGACCTTGACCCACCACTGCATGGACAGCCGTGGCTCGATGGTGGTCTTGCAGCGCGAGCAGTGGCCGACCGAGTGGACGTACGGGCGCTTCTCGGCGACGATCCGGCCGTCGGCGCGCAGCGCGGCGACGATCGCCGAGCGGGCCTCCAGCCGGTCCAGGCCGAGGAACGGGCCGTGCACGGTGATGACCGCGTGCTCGTCCATGACGGCGACCGAGGGCAGGCCGTGCCGCTGGCCGATCTCGAAGTCGTTCGGGTCGTGCGCGGGCGTCACCTTGACGGCGCCGGTGCCGAACTCCGGGTCGACGTGGGCGTCGGCGACCACCGGGATCCGACGGCCGGTCAACGGCAGCTCGATCTCGGTGCCGACCAGGTGGCGGTAGCGCTCGTCGTCCGGGTGGACGGCGACCGCGGTGTCGCCCAGCATCGTCTCGGCGCGGGTGGTGGCGACGACGATCGAGGCGTCGCCCTCGCCGTAGCGGATCGAGACCAGCTCGCCGTCGTCGTCCTGGTACTCCACCTCGATGTCCGAGATGGCGGTCAGGCAGCGCGGGCACCAGTTGATGATGCGCTCGGCCCGGTAGATCAGCTCGTCGTCGAAGAGCTTCTTGAAGATGGTCTGGACGGCCTGGGACAGGCCCTCGTCCATGGTGAACCGCTCGCGGGACCAGTCCACACCGTCGCCCAGGCGACGCATCTGGCCGGAGATCTGGCCGCCGGACTCCGCCTTCCACTTCCAGACGCGCTCGACGAAGGCCTCCCGGCCCAGGTCGTGGCGGGACTTGCCCTCCTTGGCGAGCTCGCGCTCGACCACGTTCTGGGTGGCGATGCCGGCGTGGTCCATTCCGGGCTGCCACAGCGCCTCGTAGCCCTGCATCCGCTTGCGGCGGACCAGCGCGTCGATCAGCGTGTGCTCGAAGGCGTGGCCCAGGTGCAGGCTGCCGGTCACGTTCGGCGGGGGGATGACGATGGTGAACGGGGGCTTGTCGCTCTTGGCGTCCGCGGTGAAGTAGCCACGCTCTACCCAGCGCTCGTACAGCTCGCCCTCTACGTCCGCGGGGGTGTAGGTCGTCGGGAGAGTGGCTGCTTCGTCCCCGGCAAAGGTGCTCACGGGGTGCTGGTTCGTCGTGTCGGTCACGACGCACAGTTTACGTAACCGCAGGCCCGTGTTACGAACCGCTTTCTCCGCGCGGACGCGACCCGCCCGAACGGCTCGGCGGAGGACACCGTACGGTACCGTTCCCGGGCACTCGTCCGGTGTCCGCACGGACCCCGGGACGACACGACGACAGGCCGCGGGTGCGGCGGGGGAGCACGGACGCAGATGTACGGCCAGGGCCAGCAGTATCCGCAGGGACAACCGCAGGGACAGCCTCAGCCGTACGGGGGTCAGCCCCCGTACGGCCCGCCGCAACCGCCGCCGCCCTACGGCGCCCCGCAGCAGCCGCCCCAGTACGGCTACCCGCCGCAGGACGGCCAGCCCTACGGCGCTCCCCAGCCGCCCTACGGCGCCCCGCAGCCCCCGTACGGCTACCCGCCGCAGGCCCCGTACGGCCAGCCGGGCTACCCGCCGCCGCCGAAGAAGGGCCGGACCGGCCTGGTGGTCGGCCTGGTCGTGGGCGCACTGGTGCTGGGCGGCGGCGGCTTCGCCGCGTGGAAGTTCCTCGGCGACGACCAGGGCGGCCAGTACAAGATCTCCGCGCCGCAGTCGCTGCCGGACGGCTACACCCAGAAGTCGGCCAAGGAGGAGGCCGTCGACCCGGCCAAGCCCGAGGCGGCGAAGTTCGGCAAGAACCTCAACGTGCTGGTGGCCAGCTACAGCAAGGGCTCCGACGCGCTCGACACGCTCTCCGTGGTCGGCGTCTACGGGGAGCTCAACGACCCCGGCCAGATCATCGACGACTCGAAGAAGGACAGCGGCGGGCTGACCTGGTCCACGCCGCTCACGGACTTCCCGGCGCAGGACGGCCACAGCTCCTCGGCGAAGCTCGCCTGCGGCGTGGCCAGCGTCATCGCGGGCAAGGCCGGGCCCACGGTCTGCGTGTGGGCGGACAAGTCCACCACCGGCCGGATCACCTTCAGCAAGATCAGCCTGACCGGCGGCGGCCAGGGCCTCACCCCGGCCCAGGCCGCAGACAGGACCCGGGCGATCCGCGACGCCATGGTCGTCACCAAATAACCGGGGCACCGCCCCGCCACGTCACCACCACGTCCCCGCCGCCGCCGGCCGCGCCGGGCGGCACCCGGGCATCGCCATCAGAGAGGCCTCGCGTGACCGAGCAGAACCCCTACGGCCCCCCGCCGCAGCCGGGACACGACACACCACCGCCCCCGCCGGCCCCGCCGGGCTACGGCGGCATCCCGCCGCAGAGCCCCCCGCCCGGCTACCCGCCGGTCGGCGAGCCGGGCGCCTACCCCGGGTACGGCGCCTACCCGCCGGTGCCGCCGCCGCGCAAGTCCCGCAAGACGCTCTGGACCGTGCTCGGCGTCGTCGGCGCCTTCGTGCTGCTGGGCGGCGGCGCGCTCGCCTACTTCGTCTACGACGTCGCCAGCAGCGCGGGCACCCAGAAGATCGTCCTGCCGGCCACGTTCAAGGACCTGCGCCAGAGCGACGACCCCCAGGTCGCCGACACCCTGGAGAAGGGGCTCACCTCCAGCTTCGGCAAGGGCGACGGCAACTGGAGCCCCACCGGGGTGGGCGCCCTCTACCAGAACGCGCAGTCGGACCCGCAGCTGGTCGTGTTCGGGGGCTACGGCAAGGTCCTGGCGCCGAAGCAGGAACTGAACCAGGCGTTCCAGGGCATGGCGTCCACCGGTCGCAAGCTCGACAACCGGCACGTGGTGGACGCCGGCCCCAAGGGCGGCGCGATGGAGTGCGCCACCGTCGTCGGCGGCGAGGGCGAGGCCGGGACCACGATGGGCATCTGCGCCTGGGCCGACAGCAGCGGCCTGGTGATGGTCATGACGGTGGCCGACCCGAGCGCCCAGCCGGACCTGGACAAGCTCGCCGCCGACACCCGCGACCTGCGCGCGGTCGCCGAGGTCCCCAAGTAGTCCACCGGGAACCGCCGGTGACCCTCCGGGCACCGGGAGATGCCGAAGGGCCCCGCACCGGTCGGTGCGGGGCCCTTGCGGATGCGGCGGACGCGGGTCAGGCGCTCTTCTCGCGCCGCTCGCGCTTGATCATGTCGCGCGGGACGAGGGTGGGGATGGCGTGCTTGGAGACCACGTCCCCGGTGACCACCACGCGGGCGACGTCCTGACGCGAGGGCACCTCGTACATCACGGACATCAGCACCTCCTCCATGATGGCCCGCAGACCGCGCGCGCCGGTGCCGCGCAGGATCGCCTGGTCGGCGATCGCCTCCAGCGCGTCCCGGGAGAACTCCAGCTCCACGCCGTCCAGTTCGAAGAGCTTGCGGTACTGCTTGACCAGCGCGTTCTTCGGCTCGGTGAGGATCTGCAGGAGCGCCTCGCGGTCCAGGTTGTGGACGCTGGTGATCACCGGCAGCCGGCCGATGAACTCGGGGATCATGCCGAACTTCACCAGGTCCTCGGGCATCACCTGGCGGAAGTGGTCGCTGGCGTCCGACTCCCGCTTGGAGCGGATGTTGGCGCCGAAGCCGATGCCCTTGGCGCCGGCCCGGCCCTCGATGATCCGCTCCAGGCCGGCGAACGCGCCGCCGACGATGAACAGCACGTTGGTGGTGTCGATCTGGATGAACTCCTGGTGCGGGTGCTTGCGCCCGCCCTGCGGCGGCACCGAGGCGGTGGTGCCCTCCAGGATCTTCAGCAGCGCCTGCTGCACGCCCTCGCCGGAGACGTCCCGGGTGATCGACGGGTTCTCGCTCTTGCGCGCGACCTTGTCGATCTCGTCGATGTAGATGATCCCGGTCTCGGCCTTCTTGACGTCGTAGTCGGCCGCCTGGATCAGCTTGAGCAGGATGTTCTCGACGTCCTCGCCGACGTACCCGGCCTCGGTCAGCGCGGTGGCGTCCGCGATCGCGAACGGCACGTTGAGCATCCGGGCCAGGGTCTGCGCCAGCAGCGTCTTGCCGGAGCCGGTGGGGCCCAGCAGCAGGATGTTGGACTTGGCCAGCTCGATGGCGTCCTCACGGCCGTTGCCGCCGCTGCGGCCCGCCTCGCCGGCCTGGACGCGCTTGTAGTGGTTGTAGACCGCCACCGACAGCGCCTTCTTGGCGAGGTCCTGGCCGACCACGTACTGGTCCAGGAACTCGTAGATCTCCCGCGGCTTCGGCAGCTCCTCGAAGCGCACCTCGGAGGTCTCGGCGAGTTCCTCCTCGATGATCTCGTTGCACAGGTCGATGCACTCGTCGCAGATGTACACGCCTGGGCCGGCGATCAGCTTCTTCACCTGCTTCTGCGACTTGCCGCAGAACGAGCACTTGAGCAGGTCGCCACCGTCTCCGATGCGTGCCACGAGGTGCTTCCCCTTCGCCAGGGGCCCCGCAGAAGTTCCGGGGCCTGGTGCTGTGGACCGTCAACGCCGACGGCGATCGGTCTCGCTATCCGACGGTACTCTGCCGGGCCCCTGATTCCGTCCTCTTCGCCGGGTCTGCCCTACGCCCTGGGCGAATTGATACCGAACAGATGCCGTTGCGGAGGCCGCCGACGACCCGGAGCGGAGCGCGCACGCAGGATGCGCGCCCCGCCTCGGAGGGTGCCGGCCTCAGGAGGTCAGCGAGGTCTTGCGGGTGGAGATGATCTGGTCGACGAGGCCGTACTCCAGGGCCTCCTCGGCGGTGAGGATCTTGTCGCGCTCGATGTCCTCGCGCACCTGCTCCACCGGCTTGTTGGAGTGCTTGGAGAGCATCTGCTCCAGCTGCTCGCGCATCCGGAAGATCTCCTTGGCCTGGATCTCCAGGTCGGACACCTGGCCGCGGCCGGTCTCGGTGTACGGCTGGTGGATCAGGATGCGGGCGTTCGGCAGCGCCATCCGCTTGCCGGGGGTGCCGGCGGCGAGCAGCACGGCCGCGGCGGAGGCCGCCTGGCCCATGCAGACCGTGGTGATGTCCGGCTTCACGTACTGCATGGTGTCGTAGATGGCCGTCAGGGCCGTGAACGAGCCGCCGGGCGAGTTGATGTACATCTGGATCTCGCGGTCCGGGTCCATCGACTCCAGGCACAGCAGCTGCGCCATGATGTCGTTCGCCGAGACGTCGTCGACCTGCGAGCCGAGGAAGATGATGCGCTCCTCGAACAGCTTGGCGTACGGGTCGTACTCGCGGATGCCCTGCGTGGTGCGCTCGACGAAGCGCGGGACGATGTAGCGACCCTCGGCGCGCATGTCCTCGACGCGGGCCTGGGCGGCCGACAGGCTGGGGATGATCATGGGGGTTCTTGTCCTCCGGGGCGTTGTGGCTGTGGTCTCGTGGGCCGGGCCGAGGCTCAGGCGCCCGTGCCGCCGCCGCCGGGAACGTCCGCGGCGCTGTGCATGATCGCGTCGATCAGGCCGTACTCCAGGGCCTCCTCCGGCGCAAACCAGCGGTCGCGGTCGGAGTCCCTGGTGATCTGCTCGAAGGACTGGCCGCTGTGGAAGGCGATCAGCTCGGACATCCGCTTCTTGGTGCGCAGCAGCTGCTCGGCCTGGATGCGGATGTCGGTGGCGGAGCCGCCGAGGCCGGCGGACGGCTGGTGCATGAGGATGTTGGCGTTCGGCAGCGAGAAGCGCTTGCCCTTGGCGCCGGCGGTCAGCAGGAACTGGCCCATCGAGGCCGCCATGCCCATCGCGATGGTGACGACGTCGTTCTTGATGTACTGCATGGTGTCGTAGATCGCCATGCCCGCCGAGATCGAACCGCCCGGGGAGTTGATGTAAAGGAAGATGTCCTTTTCCGGGTCCGCGGCCAGCAGCAGCAGCTGGGCGGTGATCTTGTTGGCGATGTCGTCGTCGACCTGCTGGCCGAGGAAGATGATCCGCTCGTTGAGCAGCCGGTTGTACACCTGGTCGCCCAGGCCGCCGAGCACGTCACCAGAGGCGGCGTGCGGCGCCATCGGGCCAGGCATCTGCATCTGCGGGAACGTCACTTAGCCACCTGCTCAGTCGATTTGGACGGTCGCTCCACGGCCGTCACGATGTCGCACAGCTTCCGGGTATCACGGTGTGATTGGTGCTGTCCAAGGACCCTAACGCGCAGGCCGGGCCGCAGAATCCCTCACGCAGAACTGTTCGCTGTGAGCGCAGGGTCGGGCCCGCCCCGGGGGACGACGACGGGCCCGGACACCGTACGGCGTCCGGGCCCGTCGCAGACCTCAGGGGTTACCGGGGCACTCAGGCCTCGGTCTTCTCCTCGGCGGCGGTCTCCTCGGCGGCGGGGGCCTCGACGGTCTCGGCCGTCTCGTCCTCGTCGTCGAAGTTGACCTCGTTGCCCTCGGTGTCGACGACCTTGGCGGCCTCGACCACGGTGGCCAGCGCCTTGCCGCGGGCGACCTCGCCGACCAGCAGCGGCACCTGGCCACCCTGGACGACCTGCTGCGCGAACTGGTCCGGGGTGAGACCCGAGCCGGCGGCGCGGCGGATGAGGTGCTCGGTCAGCTCCTCCTGGTTAACACCCAGCTCTTCGTCGGCGACGATCTGGTCCAGGACGAACTGGGTCTTGATGCCCTTCTTCGCCTGCTCCTCGATCTCGGCGTCCCACTCCTCGCGGGACTTGCCCTGGGTCTCCAGGTAGCTGTCGATGTCGAGGCCCATCGGCTGGAGCTGGTGGTGCTCCAGGTTGTGCTTGCGGGTCTCGACCTCGTCCTTGAGGAGCTTCTCCGGGAACTCGATCTCGACCAGGCCGAGCAGGGCGTCCAGCACCTTCTCCTGGGCCTGGGTGGCCTGGTCGTACTCCTTCATGCGCTCCAGGCGCTTGCGGGAGTCGTCGCGCAGGGCCTCCAGGGTGTCGAACTCGCTGGCCAGCTGGGCGAACTCGTCGTCCAGCTCGGGCAGCTCCTTCTCCTGGACGGCGGTGACGGTGACGGTGACCTCGGAGGTCTGGCCCGCCTGGGTGCCACCCTTGAGCTCGGTGGAGAAGGTGGCGGTGCCACCGGCCTCCAGGCCGGTCACGGCGTCGTCGATGCCGTCGATCAGGCGGCCCGAGCCGATCTCGTAGCTGACGCCGTTGGCGGTGCCGTCCTCCGGCACCTCGCCGTCGACCTTGGCGATCAGGTCCACGACCACGATGTCACCGGCGGCCGCGGCGCGCTCGACGTCCTTGACCGAGGAGAAGCGCTCGCGCAGCTGCTCCAGGGACTTCTCGATGTCCTCGTCGGAGACGACGATCGGGTCGACGGTCACCTCGATGGAGGCGAAGTCCGGAAGGGTGATCTCCGGACGGATGTCCACCTCGGCGGTGAACTTCAGGTCGCCGCCATCGGCGAGCTTCTCGACACCCTCGATGTTGGTGATGTCGGGCTGTCCGAGGACCTCGATCTTGCCCTCGTCGACGGCCTGCGTGTAGAAGCGCGGGAGGGCGTCGTTGACGGCCTCCTCCAGCACAGCGCCACGGCCGAAGCGCTGGTCGATGACCCGGTTCGGGATCTTGCCCTTGCGGAAGCCCGGGACCGAGACCTGCTGGTTGATCTTCTTGTACGCCGCGTCGAGGCTGGGCTTGAGCTCCTCGAAGGGCACCTCGACGGTGAGTCGAACCCGGGTCGGGTTCAGAGTCTCGACGGCGCTCTTCACGGTTAGGTCTCCTATGGGCTTGCGGTCAGGTTGCCTCCGCCGTTCCCGGCCGCCGGCCGAGGCCGTACGAATGGGTCGGGCGAGACGGGCGATGAAGGGTTGGAGCTGCATCTCCCGTGGGGGGGGTGGACGGTGAGAGTGACTCCTCGCCCTCGTGCGGTTGACCTGGGTTGACACCGCAGGGACTACCGCCAGCGCCCCATCCTACCGGTACCACGAAAGGCGGACGCCAGGCGCCACCATCGGGCCCGAACAGAACAGGGCCCCGCCACGGTGGACGAGACCCTGCCGCACTGTCGGGGTGACCGGATTCGAACCGACGGCCTTCCGCTCCCAAAGCGGACGCGCTACCAAACTGCGCCACACCCCGTGGTGCCGAGAGGAAGCGTACACGTCGGGCCCTGGCGGCTCGCCGACATATTCGGGGGCGGTCCGAGGGAGCGCGCGCAGAATCCGGTGTGCACGGAAGCGACCGGACCAGGTACGCTGTCCCCCGAACTTCCGGCCGGCAACGACCGGGGGATCGCGCGGGCGTAGCTCAATGGTAGAGCCCTAGTCTTCCAAACTAGTCACGCGAGTTCGATTCTCGTCGCCCGCTCATCGGCCCGGCCCCGGTGCGTCTCCACGCACCGGGGCCGTTGGCGTTTCCGGGCGGTCCACCCGGCCCCGCGAGGCCGGACGGGCCGGTTCAGAGTCCGAGCCGGGCGGCCCGGGCGGCCGCCCGGTCGAGCAGCCGGTGGACGTCGGCCTCCCTGGTGGCGGGGCGGTCGTTGTACTCGTCCGGGGAGTGCGCCGGGCGGCCGGTCGCGTGCAGCACCTCCATCAGCTGGACCCGGGCGGTGCGCACGGTGGCCGGGGTGCCGTAGCCGTGCGCGAGGACGGCGGCCTGGCCGCCGAGCAGACAGACCCGGCCGCGTGCGTCCCACATCGCGCCCTGCAGCCAGCCGTGGGCACCGATGTAGCGGGAGGCGAGCCGCAGGTGGTCGGCGGCGCTGACCGGCACCGGGCGGGCCGGGCGGCGCAGCGCCCGGTCGAGCAGGGTGACCCGGGGCACCGGATGGCCGGCGCACCACGGCCGCACGGCGGTGCCGTGGGGGCAGACGTACGGCACCGGGCGGCGCGCGGGGGCGGGCAGCGAGGCGAGGTAGGCCTCGATCTCGGCGGCCAGGCCGGAGCCGTCCGGGCCCGCCAGGAGGGGCGGAAGGGGTGCCGGAGGGGCCGCCAGGAGCGACGGAGGGGGTGTCGGGGTGGTGCGGGTCATGCGGGCTCTCCAGGCGGGCGGCAGGGCCCCGGCCGGCGGCCACGGGGCGGTTCCGCTTCCCAAAGTGGTGCATTCCAGACATTTCCGCGACTGGAGAACCGGGGAGGCCGGACGGTTTCCCGCCTGGCTGCCGGGCCGATAGCCTCGGCGGCGTTCGAGCGCAGTTCGAGCGGGAGCTCACCCGCCGCGCTCCGAGGTGGAGGAGTCCCGGTGCGTCCCCAGGAGCGGCTGGCCGTCATACAGCGCTGTGTCGTCCGGGAGATGGCACGCCTCGGACAGGAGTTCAGCGCCGACGGCGAGGTGGTGCGCGGCCCGGGGACGACGGCGGTGGCGGTGCGCGAGCACCCCGGGAACGACGGCGCCGGCCACGTCGACCTCGGCTACGTGCTGCACCTGGGCCGGGCGGACGCGCCGGTGGTGTGGGACTGCGCGGCCGGCCTCGGCAAGACCGAGGAGGAGAAGCTCGCCAACGCGGTGAAGATGTGGGCGACCACCACCGCCTCGGTGCTGGTCGAGCTGACGGACGGGCGCGGCGTGCACGCCGACCACGCGGACCACGCCGAACTCCCGGGCTGGCACGCCGTCCAGGGGCCGGCGGCGGTGTTCGGCTTCGGCAACGAGCACCTGGCGGGCTGGCTCGCCGAGCACCGGGTGCTGCCGGCGCTCGCGCCCGCGCTGCGGCCGCAGTTGGCCGGGCCGGGGCCGGTCGGGGTGAAGCTCTTCCTGGGCGGGAAGGCGGGCGACGACGTCGCCGAGGTCCGGGTCGACGGCGAGGTGTCGGAGGCCGCGTCGGCGGCGCTGCGCGCGATGGACTGGCCGCGGGGCGAACGGCTGTGCTGGGCGCGGCTGTTCGTGCTGTTGACGGCCGAGCGGGCGGCGCCGGGGCAGGCCGCGGCGGCGGGTGCCGCGGCACCCGCGCCGATGCGCGCCCCCGCCCCGGCGGCGGCCCGCCCCCGGGGACTGTTCGCTCGCTGGCGGGAGGCCAGACGGGCCGGCCGGTGATCCCCTCGCGGGGGTCGCGGACGGCCCGGCCGGGTCAGCCGCCGGTGATGCCCGAGATGCTGTGGGCGAGGTTCGCCAGCAGGGAGTTGATCGAGCCCGCGACCGTGGTCTCGTGCAGCATGAAGCCGAACAGGGCGGCGATGATGCCGTGCGCGATCTTCAACTGCTTGTTGCGGATGAAGATGATGCACAGGATTGCGAACAGGACCAGCGCGGAGACGGAGAGTGCCACCCGGACTCACTTCCTCGTTTCATAGCGTGGTGCCGCCGCCCGGCGGCACCTGCGAAGCCGGACCCCGGCCTGTCCGACGGTCCCGAGGCGGAATCGCGGATCGACCGGCACACCACCGGCGAGGGAGCCCGGCGCGGTCGAACGTTGTCTGCCGTGCCGCACGTGACGCCCCCCATCCCCCGAATCCTGAACAGTCCCGCCCGGACTCAGTGTGGTCGACCGTGCCGATTGCGTAAAGGTCTGACAGTCAGCCCAACGCCGATATCCTGCGATGCGAGACGAGTTTCCGCCGACCGGGACGATAGCGGAGCCGTTCTGACGAATCGTCGCCGGGGCGGCGCTGAGCGGCCGGAAGGCGGCCGGAGGCGGGTAACGGAAGCCGCAGGTCCGGTCAGCCGACGGGGCGGCCGATTTGGCCGAAGATCGGCTGCCCGGCTTGACAGCAGGTGCCCGCGGCATGTGCCGGTCCGTCCGGTGACGGACGGCCGGGGCGAGGGGGCGTCAGTCGCGCCAGAGCAGCAGGACCGCGCGGTCGTCGTTGATGTCCCGGGCCACCGTCTCGATCAGCGCGGCCGCCGCACCGGCCCCCGCGCCCGGACCGCTGCCGGGCACCAGCCGGTCCGCCTCCCCCATCAGCCGGTCCATCCCCTCGGAGAGGTCCCGGCCCGGCTCCTCGACCATGCCGTCGGTGCACAGCATCAGCACGTCGCCGCGGTTCAGCCGGCCGCGCACCCCGTCGAACTTCGCGCCGTCGTAGATCCCGAGCAGCGGGCCCTCGGCCTCCTTGACCTCCCAGCGCCCGGCGCCCGCCAGCCGCTGCATCCCCGGCAGGTGCCCGGCCGACAGCAGCTCGTACTCGCCGGTGTCCAGGTCCAGCACCAGGTGGACGGCGGTCGCGAAGCCCTCCTCCCAGGACTGGCGCAGCAGGTAGCCGTTGGCGGCGGGCAGGAAGTCGTGCGCGGGCAGCGAGCCCACCAGGCCGCCGAAGGCGCCGGAGAGCAGCAGCGCGCGGGAGCCGGCGTCCATGCCCTTGCCGGAGACGTCCGCGAGGACCACCTCCAGCAGCCGCTGGCCCGGGCCGGTGCGGGCGGCGACCACGAAGTCCCCGGAGAAGGACTGCCCGCCGGCCGGGCGCAGCGCCATGTCGGCGTGCCAGCCGTCCGGGAGCTCCGGCACCCGGCTCTGCACCCGCAGCCGCTCGCGCAGGTCGAACAGCATGGTCGAGCCGCCCCACCAGGGCACGCCGACCCGGGCCCGGAACTGGGCCAGCAGCAGGCCGCCCACCCCGGCGGCACCGACCACCAGGGCCGCGCCCGGGGTGACGCCGTAGACATAGGCCTCGGGGTTCTCGCTGGCCACCCGCTGGCCGGTGTGGATCACCGACTCGGCGGACAGGCCGAGCGCCGCCAGCGCGTACAGCACCACCAGGCTGCCGGGGCGCAGCAGCAGCGCGCCGGCCAGGATCGGCAGGACCAGCGCGGTGGGCGGGGCCCAGGCGGGGATCCAGATGTTGAGCAGGATCAGCAGCGGGACGAGCAGGGCGAGGGCGCAGAGCACCGGCCAGTCGGCGGCGCCGCCGCGGAAGTAGTCGACACCGGCCGTGCGCAGCCTTCGGCGGACCCGGCGGAGCCTCCTGCGCAACCGGGCCGTCACGGGTCCGGACGCCGTGGCGGCGCCGGGCCTCGTCGCAGTCGTCTGGGGCGGTGCGCCCGGCGGTCTGCCAGCCATGGGGCCCGACCTTATCCACGGGCACCGCCCGGCGTCGACGGGCCGGACACGAGCGGGTGCGCCGTGGCGCGGGCCCGTCAGTCGGTTTCGGCCGATTGCCGCGACGGCGGGCGCGGCGTCAGGAGGCGTGCGCCGGTTGGGCGTACGAACCACGCGGGCGGCGCACGCGCCCCGCGCGCACCGGCGTCGGCGCGCCCGGCCCTGTGGCCGATGACACAGCCGTACGGGCCCGGGAACGGCGGCGGCCGGCCGCGTGGAGCGTGCGGCCGGCCGACGGGGGGTGGACGGGGGGAGGGATCAGCCCTGCGGGTGGTGGGCCGGGATCGGCGGGAGCTCGCCGGTGGTCTCGTACTCGCTCAGCATCTCGATCCGGCGGGTGTGCCGCGGCTCGCCGCTGTAGGGGGTGTTGAGGAAGACCTCGACGAACTTGGTGGCCTCCTCCAGCGTGTGCATGCGGCCGCCGACGGAGACCACGTTGGCGTTGTTGTGCTCGCGGCCGAGCCCGGCGGTCTGCTCGCTCCAGGCCAGCGCCGCCCGCACGCCCTTGACCTTGTTGGCGGCGATCGCCTCACCGTTGCCCGAGCCGCCGATGACGACGCCCAGCGCCTCCGGGTCGGCGGCGGTGCGCTCGGCGGCGCGCAGGCAGAACGGCGGATAGTCGTCCTCGGCGTCGTAGATGTGCGGCCCGCAGTCGACCGGCTCGTGGCCGGCCTCCTTGAGCCACTCCACGAGGTGGTTCTTCAGTTCGTATCCGGCATGGTCTGAGCCCAGGTACACGCGCATGCCATGAGTGTGGCATGCGCGTGCGCCCGGGCCCGGCAGGGGGCTCACCGCTTCGCGGCGAGCTTCCAGACCAGCGGCAGGGCCCCGGCGGCGAGGACGGCCTTCAGGGCGTCGCCGACCAGGTACGGGTAGAGGCCGAGCTCGGCCGCCCGGGCGAGCGGGACGTGCAGCGACAGGGCCAGGTACGGGACGCCGACCGCGTAGATGGCGAGGCTGCCGAGGACCATGGTGACGGCGGTGTTCACCGGGCTCCGGTCGGCACCGCGGCGGGCCAGCTCGCCGGTCAGGCCGGCCGCCAGGACGAAGCCGAGCACGTAGCCGAGCGAGGGCATCGTCCAGCCAGAGGTGCCCTCGGCGAACCAGGGCATCCCCGCCAGGCCGGCCAGCAGGTAGAGGGCGAGCGAGGCGATGCCGCGGCGGGCGCCGAGCGCGGTGCCGACCAGCAGGGCGGCGAAGGTCTGGCCGGTGACCGGCACCGGCGAGCCGGGGACGTTCACCGACAGCTGGGCGGCCACGCCGGTCAGGGCGGCGCCGCCGGCCACCAGGGCCAGGTCGCGGGCCTGGGCGCCGAGGCGGGTGGTGGCGGCGGGCAGCAGGTCGGCGAGGACGGCGCGGCGCGGTATCGGGGTGGTGGCAGTGGCCATCGGGGGTCTCCTGTGGGGTGCTCAGGTGAGTGAACACCTGTGAACCTACGTGGTGATCCACTACGCCATCGCCACGGTTTCGGACAAAGCCCCGCCCTCGGCCGTTGTCGGAACCGGCTCATTTCGGCCCATACCGACGCTGTGTCACCGGTCGACCCCGCCTCGTCACCGCGTGGTCCGCATGGTGGGCCTGAGGTCCCCGCTCTTGGCATGAACAGAGGTGTCGCCGGATATTGGACAGCTCATGCCGCATTCCGCACAGTCTGGATCCAGCCCTATGGCCCCCACCTCCGCGCCCAAGGCGTCCGGGACCACCGACGCCGACGGTGCCCCGGCCACCGGCCAGCAGCTCGCGCACGGCCTCAAGCAGCGCCACCTGTCGATGATCGCGCTGGGCGGGGTGATCGGCGCGGGCCTGTTCGTCGGCTCCGGCGCCGGCATCGCGGCCGCCGGTCCGGCGATCATCCTGGCGTTCACCCTCTCCGGCCTGCTGGTCATGCTGATCATGCGGATGCTCGGCGAGATGTCGGCCGCCCGCCCCGCCTCCGGATCGTTCTCGGTGCACGCCGAGAAGGAGATCGGCCCCTGGGCCGGGATCACGGCCGGCTGGATGTACTGGGTGATGCTCTGCTGCGGCGTCGCCGCCGAGGCCACCGCCGCCGGGAAGATCGTCAACGGCTGGGTGCCGGGCGTCTCCTCCTGGGTCTGGGTCGGCCTGTTCATGGTCTTCTTCTGCGCCAGCAACCTGACCGCGGTGAAGAACTTCGGCGAGTTCGAGTTCTGGTTCGCCGCCATCAAGGTCGCCGCGATCATCGCCTTCCTGGTCCTCGGCGGCCTCGGCATCGCCGGGGTGATCGGCCCCGGCGCCCCCGGCACGACCAACCTGACCGGCCAGGGCGGCTTCCTGCCCACCGGGGTCAGCGGGCTGATCGTCGGCCTGCTCGCCTCCGTCTTCGCCTACGGCGGGCTGGAGACCGTCACCATCGCCGCCGCCGAGTCCGACGACCCCCGCAAGAACGTCGCCAACGCGGTGCGCACGGCGGTGTGGCGGATCGCGATCTTCTACATCGGCTCGATGGCCCTGGTCGTCACCCTGGTCTCCTGGAAGGACCCGGCGGTGGTCACCGACGGCCCGTACGTCACCGTGCTGCGGCACCTCGGGGTGACCGGCGCCGGGACGATCATGGAGGTGGTGGTGCTGATCGCGCTGCTCTCCGCGATGAACGCCAACATCTACGGCGCCTCCCGGATGGCGTACTCGCTGGTCGGCCGCGGCCAGGGCCCCCGGGCGCTGGCCAAGGTCTCCGGCGGGGTGCCGCGCCGGGCCGTGCTGGCCTCCTGCCTGTTCGGCTTCGGCGCCGTGCTGGCCGCCAAGTTCTGGCCGGAGACCGTCTTCACCTGGCTGATGAACACCACCGGCGTGGCCATCCTGGTCGTCTGGCTGTTCATCTGCCTCGTCCAGCTGCGGATGCGCCGCCGGCTGGAGCGCGAGGCGCCCGAACTGCTCACCGTGAAGATGTGGGGCTACCCCTACCTGACCTGGATCGCGATGGCCGCCGTGGCCGGCATCCTCGCCCTGATGACCACCACCGAGGGCAACCGGCAGCAGCTGTACGCGGCCGGGGTGCTGGTCGCGCTGCTGAGCGCCGCCGGCCTGGTCAAGCAGCGGCGGGACGCGGCCGCCGCCCGCTGACCCCGGCACGCACGAGGGCCCGGTACCGCCAGCCGCGGTACCGGGCCCTTCGCGCGCCCCGCGCTACTCGAAGGACGGGCCCGCCGTACGGGTCCGCTTGATCTCGTAGAAGCCCGGGGTGGAGGCCACCAGCAGGGTGCCGTCCCAGAGCCGGGCCGCGGCCTCGCCCTTCGGGGCCGGGGTGACCACCGGGCCGAAGAAGGCGACCCGCTCGCCGTCCACTCCCTCCACCGCGATCACCGGGGTGCCGACGTCCTCGCCGACCAGGGTGATGCCCTCCTTGTGCGAGGCGCGCAGGGCCTCGTCGTACGCGTCCGTGTCGGCCGCGTCCGCCAGCTCCGCGGGCAGCCCGGCGGCCACCAGCGCCGCCTCGACCGTCTCCCGGTTCTGCGGCAGGCCCTGGTTGTGGAAGCGCAGGCCCAGCTCGGTGTAGAGCCGGCCCAGCACCTCGTCGCCATGCGCCTGTGCGGCCGCTATGCACACCCGCACCGCGCCCCAGGCGTTGTCCAGCAGCTCGCGGTAGTTCTCCGGGAGGTCGCGGTCCTCGTTCAGCACCGACAGGCTCATCACGTGCCAGTTCACGTCCACCGGACGCAGCTGCTGCACCTCGATCAGCCAGCGGGACGTCATCCACGCCCACGGGCAGGCCGGGTCGAACCAGAAGTCGGCGGTCTTGCGCTCAGCGGCAGTCGTCACGGCTGTCGTCCTTCGTGAGGTGATGACGAGGCAGGCAGGCGTGCCACCCCGACCCGTCAACACCCGCCCGCCGCCGCTGATTCCGGCCCCGCCGGGACGGCCTGTGCAATGGTACCGGCGAGGGAGGGCGTGAAAGGATGCCCCTGCGGAGCGCGGCACACCGCGCGCCGAGACCGCACCACCCACAGACGCACCACCGTGCGAGCCGGACAAAGGAGTACCGCCGTGCCGGGCAAGAACCTGAGCCGCGACGAAGCGCAGCAGCGGGCCAGCATCCTGGCCGTGGAGGGCTACCAGGTCCGGCTGGACGTGACCTCCGCCCCCGATCCGGCGGCCGCCACCTTCCGTTCCACCACCACCGTCACGTTCCGCTGCTCCCGGCCCGGCGCCGCCACCTTCCTCGACCTGCTCGCCCCCGCCGTCCACGCCGTCACCCTCAACGGCCGCGCGATCGACCCGGCCACCGCCTACGACGGCGCCCGGGTGCACGTCGACGGCCTCGCCGCCGAGAACGTCCTCACCGTCGAGGCGGACTGCGCCTACAGCCGCACCGGCGAGGGCCTGCACCGCTTCACCGACCCGGTGGACGGCGAGACGTACCTCTACACCCACTACGAGCCGGCCGACGCCCGCCGGGTCTTCGCGACCTTCGAACAGCCCGACCTGAAGGCCCCGTTCGGCTTCACCGTGACCGCCCCCGCCGCCTGGGACGTCTGGTCCAACGCCGTCCACGACAAGGTCACCGAGGAAGGCGACGCCCGCACCTGGGAGTTCGCGCCGACCCAGCCGATCTCCAGCTACCTCACCGCCGTCGTGGCCGGCCCCTACCACGTCGCCCGCGACCACTACAGCCGCGAACTCGCCGACGGCACCACCCTGGAGATCCCGCTCTCCGCGATGTGCCGCAAGTCCCTCGCCCAGTACTTCGACGCGGACGAGATCCTCGGCGTCACCAAGCTCGGACTCGACTTCTTCCACGAGGAGTTCGACTACCCGTACCCCTTCGGCAAGTACGACCAGGCGTTCGTCCCCGAGTACAACATCGGCGCCATGGAGAACCCCGGCTGCGTCACCTTCCGCGAGGAGTTCGTCTTCCGCTCGAAGGTCACCGACGCCGCCTACGAGGGCCGCGCCAACGTCATCCTGCACGAGATGGCGCACATGTGGTTCGGCGACCTGGTCACCATGCGCTGGTGGGACGACCTGTGGCTGAAGGAGTCCTTCGCCGACTTCATGGGCTCCTACGGCCTGATCGGCGCCCGCACCCGGTACTCCTCCGCCTGGGTCACCTTCGCCAACCAGCGCAAGGCCTGGGCCTACCGGCAGGACCAGCTCCCCACCACCCACCCGATCACCGCCGACATCCGCGACCTCGAGGACGCCAAGCTCAACTTCGACGGCATCACCTACGCCAAGGGCGCCGCCGTCCTCAAGCAGCTGGTCGCCTACGTCGGCTCCGAGGCCTTCTTCGAGGGCGCCCGCCGCTACTTCAAGCGCCACGCCTTCGGCAACACCGAACTCGGCGACCTGCTGGACGTCCTGGAGGAGACCAGCGGCCGCGACCTCAAGGCCTGGGCCGCCGCCTGGCTGCAGACCGCCGGGGTCGACTCGCTCACCCCGCAGGTGACCACCGACGCCGAGGGCCGGATCACCGAACTCGCCGTCCTCCAGGACGGGACGGTGCTGCGCCCGCACCGGATCGCGATCGGCCTCTACGACCGGGACGCCGACGGCTCCCTGGTGCGCACCGAGCGGATCGAGCTCGACGTCACCGGCAACCGCACCGTCGTCGCCGAGGCCGCCGGCCGCCCCCGCCCCGCGCTGGTGCTGCTCAACGACGACGACCTCACCTACTGCAAGATCCGCTTCGACTCCGAGTCCCTGGAGACCCTGCGCACCGGCCTCGGCGACATCCACGACGAGCTGGCCCGGGCACTCGCCTGGTCCGCCGTCTGGAACCTCACCCGGGACGGCCTGATGCCGGCCCGCGACTACGTCGCCCTGGTGCTGCGCTTCGCCGGCCAGGAAGGCAACATCGGCGTGCTGCAGTCGCTGCACGCCCAGGCCAAGACCGCCGTCGACCTGTACGCCGACCCGGCCTGGCGCGGCGAGGGCGGCCGGCAGCTGGCCGACGGCGCCCTGCGCGAACTGCGCGAGGCCGTCCCCGGCAGCGACCACCAGCTGGCCTGGGCCCGCTTCCTCGCCCAGACCGCGGGCGGCGCCGAGCACCTCGGCCTGGTCCGCGGCCTGCTGGCCGGCAGCGCCCGGATCGACGGCCTGGACGTCGACCAGGAGCTGCGCTGGTCGCTGTGGCTGGCGCTGGCCGCCGCCGGCCAGGCCGGCGACGAGGAACTGGCCGGGGAGCTGGCCGCCGACAACACCGCCAGCGGCAAGCGCCAGTACACCCAGTGCCTGGCCGCCCGGCCCACCGCGGAGGCCAAGGCCGCCGCCTGGTCGGCCGTGGTCGACTCCGACGAACTGCCGAACGCCCTGGTCGAGGCCCAGATCGCGGGCTTCGCGCTGCCCGCCCACCGCGACCTGACCGCGCTCTACGCGGCGCCCTACTTCAAGCTGCTGGAGCGGGTCTGGGCCGAGCGGACCATCGAGATCGCGATGCGGATCGTCAGCGGGTTCTTCCCGCGCGCGCAGACCAGCGAGCAGACCCTGGCCGAGGCCGACGCCTGGCTGGACGGCCACCCGCAGGCCGCGCCGGCGCTGCGCCGCCTGGTCCTGGAGTGCCGCGACGACCTGGCCCGCGCGCTGCGGGCGCAGGCCTGCGACCGGGCCTGACACAGGTGTGAAGGGGCCCGCCGTGCGGACACGGCGGGCCCCTTCACGTCGGGGCGCCCCTTCGCGTCGGGGCGTCAGTCGCGGCGCAGGCCGCGGTCCAGGGCGGCGATCGCGCTGCCCTGGGCGTCGTCGCCGTCCAGCGACCAGACCATCACGCCGCCCAGGTCGTTCCAGCGCACGTACCGCGCCTTCTGGGTGAGCACCTCGGCGGTGTCGTAGCTGTAGAAGGTGGTGCCGTCGTACTTCCAGGACGCGCCGTGGTCGCGGTCCACGTACACCTTGCCGGGCAGCGCGTTGACCTCCCGGTAGGAGAGGTCGGGGGCGGCGGCGGTGGCGCTCTGATAGAGGCCCCCGCGCTTGCCGGGCGCGACGCCCGTCCAGCCGTGGCCGTACAGCGGGGCGCCGAGCACGATCTGCTCGGCGGGCAGGCCGCGCTCCTGGTAGTGGTCGACGGCCGTGTCGGCGCTGCGCCGGCGGGCGTCGGGGTCGGCCGGGTCGGAGTAGAGGTTGGCCTGGTGGTTGGCCGGGCCCTTGCCCTCCCAGGGGCCGTGCAGGTCGTAGGTCATCAGGTTGAGCCAGTCCACCGACTCGCTCAGCTCGGGCAGTTCGAGCCGGTCGGCGACGGTCTCGTTGGCGGCGACGGCGGCGGTCAGCAGGTAGTGCCGGCCCTTGTCGCCCTTCTTGCCGCCCTTCTTGCCGAAGTCGTCGAGCTGGCGGCGGAACTCCTGCATCAGCAGGGTGAAGTTGCGCCCGTCCTCGGGGCGGACCACGTTGCCCGCGTCCCCGCCGCCGCCCGGGTACTCCCAGTCGATGTCGATGCCGTCGAAGACGCCCGCGGCCGCGCCGGCGCCGCCCTCGGGGGCGCCGGGCAGGACCGGCACGTCGCCCTTGAGGTAGAGGTCGATGCAGGAGGAGACGAACTTCTTGCGCGCGGCGTCGGTGGCGGCCGCGTCGGAGAAGTACTTGGACCAGCTCCAGCCGCCGAGCGAGATGACCGTGCGCAGCTGCGGGTTCTTCGCCTTGAGCTTGCGCAGCTGGTTGAAGTGGCCCTTCAGCTTCTGGCCCGGGGCGTCGGCCACGCCGTCGACCGAGTCGGCGGCGGAGAAGGCGCGCTGGTAGTCGTTGCGGGCGTCGCCCTGGCCTGCGTCGTTGGTCTCGAAGCAGGTGCCGTCGGCGGAGACGTTGCCGAAGGCGTAGTTGACGACGGTGAGCTTCCCGGCCTGGCCGGAGTCCTGGACGCGCTTGGCGGAGCTGTCGGCGCCCCACTGGGTGAAGTAGCCGACCCGCTGGCCCTTCAGCTTCGGGCCGTGCCCGCCGTCGGCGGCGTTGGCGGTGGCGGGGGCGGCGAGCAGCGCGGCGACGGTGGCGGCGGCGAGCAGGGCTGAGGCGCGAGTGGGCATACCGGACCTGTTCTCTGAATGATCGTCAAATGGTCTGGACCAGATGGGATAGAGGTTTAGTCCATCGCGGCACACCGCACAAGGGGCAGGGCTCAGGAGAGGCAGCATGCAAAAGAGGCCGGACCGCGCGATGCGGTCCGGCCTCTCAGCCACCGGGGCGCTCAGCCCCCGGAACTAGAACTCGGTTCAGCCGATGAGCGAGCGCAGCACGTACTGCAGGATGCCGCCGTTGCGGTAGTAGTCCGCCTCACCGGGGGTGTCGATGCGGACGACCGCGTCGAACTCCTTGTCACCGGCCTTGACCTTGACGGTCTTCGGGGTGCGGCCCTCGTTGAGCTCGGTCACGCCGGTGAAGGAGAAGGTCTCCTCGCCGGTCAGGCCGAGGGACTCGGCGGTCTGACCCTCCGGGAACTGCAGCGGCAGGACGCCCATGCCGATCAGGTTCGAGCGGTGGATGCGCTCGTACGACTCGGCGATGACGGCCTTGACGCCCAGCAGCGCGGTGCCCTTGGCGGCCCAGTCGCGGGACGAGCCGGAGCCGTACTCCTTGCCGGCCAGGACGACCAGCGGGGTGCCGGCGGCCTGGTAGTTCTGCGAGGCGTCGTAGATGAACGACACCGGGCCGTCGGCCTGGGTGAAGTCGCGGGTGTAGCCGCCCTCGGTGCCCGGCGCGATCTGGTTGCGCAGACGGATGTTGGCGAAGGTGCCGCGGATCATCACCTCGTGGTTGCCGCGGCGCGAGCCGTAGGAGTTGAAGTCGCGCTTCTCGACACCGTTGGCGGTCAGGTACTGCGCCGCCGGGGTGCCCGGCTTGATGTTGCCGGCCGGGGAGATGTGGTCGGTGGTGACCGAGTCGCCCAGCTTGGCCAGGACGCGGGCGCCGGCGATGTCGGTCACCGGGCTCGGGGTCTTGGCCATGCCCTCGAAGTACGGGGGCTTGCGGACGTAGGTGGACTCGGCGTCCCACTCGAAGGTGTTGCCGGTCGGGACCGGGAGCGACTGCCAGCGGTGGTCACCGGCGAAGACGTCCTGGTAGCCCTTGTCGAACATCGCCTCGTCGATGGAGCCGGCGACGGTGTCCGCCACCTCCCGCTCCGACGGCCAGATGTCGGCGAGGAAGACGTCGTTGCCGTCGGCGTCCTGGCCCAGGGCGTCGCGGGTGATGTCGATGTTCATGTTGCCGGCCAGGGCGTAGGCGACCACCAGCGGCGGCGAGGCCAGGTAGTTCATCTTCACGTCCGGGTTGATCCGGCCCTCGAAGTTGCGGTTGCCGGAGAGCACCGAGACGACCGCCAGGTCGGCCTCGTTGACGGCGGCCGAGACCTCCTCGGGCAGCGGGCCCGAGTTGCCGATGCAGGTGACGCAGCCGTAGCCGACCAGGTTGAAGCCCAGCTTCTCCATGTACGGGAGCAGGCCGGCCTTCTCGTAGTAGTCCATGACGACCTTGGACCCGGGGGCCAGGGTGGTCTTGACCCACGGCTTGACCGTGAGGCCCTTCTCCACGGCCTTCTTCGCCAGCAGGGCGGCGCCCAGCATGACGGAGGGGTTGGAGGTGTTGGTGCAGGAGGTGATCGAGGCGATCACGACCGCGCCGTTGTCGATCTCGTACGTCGACCCGTCGGGGGCGGTGACGGCGGTCGGCTTCGAGGCCTCGGCGGAGTAGGTCGGCAGCGCCTCGGCGAACCGGGTGGCGGCCTCGGCCAGGACGACGCGGTCCTGCGGGCGCTTCGGGCCGGAGATCGACGGGACGACGGTGGAGACGTCCAGCTCCAGGTACTCGGAGAAGACCGGCTCGACCGACGGGTCGTGCCAGAGGCCCTGCTCCTTGGCGTACGCCTCGACCAGGGCGAGCTGCTGCTCGTCGCGGCCGGTGAGCTTGAGGTAGTTGATGGTCTCGGCGTCGATCGGGAAGATCGCGCAGGTCGAGCCGAACTCCGGCGACATGTTGCCGATGGTGGCGCGGTTGGCCAGCGGGATCGCGGAGACGCCCTCGCCGTAGAACTCGACGAACTTGCCGACCACACCGTGCTTGCGCAGCATCTCGGTGATGGTGAGCACCAGGTCGGTGGCGGTGGTGCCGGCCGGCAGCTGGCCGTTGAGCTTGAAGCCGACCACGCGCGGGATCAGCATGGAGACCGGCTGGCCCAGCATGGCGGCCTCGGCCTCGATGCCGCCGACGCCCCAGCCCAGCACGCCCAGGCCGTTGACCATGGTGGTGTGCGAGTCGGTGCCGACGCAGGTGTCCGGGTAGGCCTGGCCGCCGCGGACCATGATGGTGCGGGCCAGGTGCTCGATGTTCACCTGGTGGACGATGCCGGTGCCGGGCGGGACGACCTTGAACTCGTCGAAGGCGGTCTGGCCCCAGCGCAGGAACTGGTAGCGCTCCTTGTTGCGGCCGTACTCGATCTCGACGTTCTGGACGAAGGCGTCCGGGGTGCCGAACTTGTCGGCGATGACGGAGTGGTCGATGACCAGCTCGGCCGGGGCCAGCGGGTTGATCTTGGCCGGGTCGCCGCCCAGCTCCTTGACGGCCTCACGCATGGTGGCGAGGTCGACCACGCACGGCACACCGGTGAAGTCCTGCATGATCACGCGGGCCGGGGTGAACTGGATCTCCTGGCTCGGCTGGGCGCTGGCGTCCCAGTTGCCGAGCGCGCGGATGTGGTCGGCGGTGATGTTCGCGCCGTCCTCCGTGCGGAGCAGGTTCTCCAGCAGCACCTTGAGGCTGTACGGCAGCCGCTCGGAACCCTCGACGGCGGAGAGCTTGAAGATCTCGTACGACTCGTCGCCCACCTGCAGCGAGCTGCGGGCGTCGAAGCTGTTCGCGGACACGACTGACTCCTTCTGGGTGCTTCGTGCGGTATCCGGCCGCCACGGTGGTAAGGTCAGCCTTACTTAGGCTTACCTTGCCCGCATCGCCGGCGAGCTCCGCTCGGCAAGTATCTTGATGTCGAGATATATCCTATGGGGCAGTTATCTCGATGTCGAGATAAACCATAGTGCATGCCGTCACCTTCACCACCGCAGGCATGCCTGGGTCGGCAAAAGCGCAGGTCAGTGGCCTTTCTGGCGGCGGCGGGCGGCAACGGCAGCACTGCCGGCTCGGCACCGGCCCAGTGTCGACTCGGCATCGGCCCACCACCGGCTCACACCAGCTCACCACCGGAACCGCCGGTCGGCGACGGGACGAGCAGAGGCGCGCCCGCGCAGCCCGCGCGCCTCCGGGCCCGTTCGAGGGTGTCCGCCGGCGCCCGGCGCCGTTGAGCAGGGCGTCCGTCGCCCTGCCCCTGGAAGGCCCCTCGATGTCCGCTCCGCTCGCCGCCACTCCGCTCGCCGCCGCACTGCTGCCGCTGGCCCTGCTCGTCCCCGCCGCCGCCTCGTCGGGTGCCGTCGCCCCGTCGGGCTCCGCCGCCTCGCCGGTCTCCGTCGTCGAGGCCGCCTTCGACCCCGCGACGGCCTTCGTCCCGCCGACCGCCGTCAGCTACGCGGACGACCTCGTGCCGTACGGCGCACACACCCGGATCGTCACCGACCGCTCCACCCCGGGGCGGACGGTGCTCACCATGACCGTCACCGGGCTCGCCCCCGACCACGAGTTCCCGGTCCACCTGCACACCGGCTCCTGCGGGGCCGACCCGGCCTCGTCCGGACCGCACTACCAGGACGCCGTGGACCCGGTGCAGCCGTCCACCGACCCGGCGTACGCCAACGGGCGCAACGAACTGCGGCTGGCGCTGCGCACCGACGAGCACGGCGAGGGCACCGCGACGGCCTCGGTGCCCTGGCAGCCGCGGCCGGGCGAGGCCCGCTCACTGGTGATGCACGCGGGCACCCCGACCGGCCCGCACGCGGCGGGCGACCGGGCGGCCTGCGTCAAGCTGGAGAAGTGAGCTTCCGCCTCAGGAGCCGAGGGTGGCGACCAGGACCGCCTTGATGGTGTGCAGGCGGTTCTCGGCCTGGTCGAACACGACGGAGTGCGCCGACTCGAACAGCTCGTCGGTGCACTCCAGCTCGGTCATGCCGGTCGCCTCGTACATCTGCCGCCCGAGCACCGTGCCGAGGTCGTGGAACGCGGGCAGGCAGTGCAGGAACTTCACGGCCGGGTTGCCGGTGGCCCGGACGGTGTCCATCGACACCTGGTAGGGCTTGAGCAACTCGATCCGCTCGGCCCAGACCTCCTTGGGCTCGCCCATCGAGACCCAGACATCGGTGTAGAGGAAGTCCACGTCGGCCACGCCCTCGGCCACGTCCTCGGTGAGGGTGATCCGGGCGCCGGTCGCCTCGGCCAGCATCTCGGCCGCCTCCCGGACCTCCTCGACCGGCCAGAGGGAGCGCGGGGCGACGATCCGGACGTCCATGCCGAGCAGGGCGCCGGTGACCAGCAGCGAGTTGCCCATGTTGGAGCGGGCGTCGCCGAGGTACGCGAGGGCGGTCCCGGTCAGCGGCTTGGTGCTGTGCTCGGTGATGGTGAGGACGTCGGCCAGCATCTGGGTGGGGTGCCACTCGTCGGTGAGACCGTTCCAGACCGGGACGCCGGCGTTCGCCGCCAGCTCCTCGACGATCTCCTGGCCGTGGCCGCGGTACTCGATGCCGTCGAACATCCGGCCGAGCACCCGTGCGGTGTCCCGGATGGACTCCTTGTGGCCGATCTGCGAACCGGACGGGTCCAGGTAGGTGGTGGTGGCGCCCTGGTCGTGGGCGGCGACCTCGAAGGCGCAGCGGGTGCGGGTGGAGGTCTTCTCGAAGATCAGCGCGATGTTCTTCCCGCGCAGCCGGGGCTGCTCGGTGCCCGCATACTTGGCCGCCTTGAGTCCGGCGGCGAGGTCCACCAGGAAGCGGAACTCCTGGGGCGTGAAGTCGAGCTCCTTGAGGAAGTGCCTGTTCCGGAGGTTGAAGGCCATACCGGGCTCCTGGGATGACGGGGCGTACGGGAAAGTAGCAAGTCTATACGATACTCGGAATTTCTATACACAGCGGGGTGGGAGAGGGGGAGCCCCGCCGCGGACTCCCCCTCGACACCCGACCGGCCTACAGCCGTGGCCCCCTCGACGCCCGGTCGGTCTAAAGGCGCGGGCACCCTCTGCGCCCGGCCGGCCTACAGGCGCGGATCGACCGGCTCGGACTCCAGCGCGAGCACCGCGAACACCGGCTCGTGCACCCGCCACAGCGGCTCGCCGGCCGCCAGCCGGTCCAGCGCCTCCAGGCCCAGCGCGTACTCGCGCAGCGCCAGCGAGCGCTTGTGGCCCAGCGACCGCTCGCGCAGCCGGTCCAGGTACTCGGTGTAGTCCGGGCCGTAGATGATCCGCAGGTACTCCCGGCCGCGCACCTTCACCCCCGGCTGCACCAACCCGCCCGGACGGCCCCCGCCCCGCTTCGTGCGCACCACCGAGGCCAGCGGTTTGACCACCATGCCCTCGCCGCCCGCCGCCGTCAGCTCCTCCCACCAGGCCGTGGCGGCCGCCACCGAGGCCTCGTCCTCGGTGTCCACCAGGAGGCGGCCGGTGCGGTGCAGGACCGGTGCCCGGTCACCGTCCGTCTCAGATACTGTCTCGGGCACGGCTTCGGCCGCCGCTTCGTCGGCCGCGACCAGGCGGTCGATCCAGGCCAGGTGCTCATCGTGCGGGCGCACCGCGAGGTTCGCCCCCTCGGCGGCCAGCACCTGGAACGGCGCCAACCGCACGCCCGACAGCCCCTCGGTCGGCCAGCAGTACCGCCGGTACGCCTCGGTGAACGCCTGCGCGTCGGCCGCGCGCCGCCGCTGCTTGGCGGTCAGCTCCGCCAGGTCCAGCCCACGACCGGCCGCCCGCTCCAGGGCCGCCAGCGCCTCCGGCAGGGCAGCGCCCGCCGCAGCGCCGACCGCCGCGTACTGGCGGCGCAGCAGTTCCACGGCCTTCAGCGACCAGGGCATCAGCTCGGCGTCCAACAGCAGCCAGCCGGTGCCCAGCTCGTCGAACAGCCCCGAGCGCTCGGCGGCCGCCCGTACCCGGCCCAGCAGGGCCGCGGTCAGGCCGTCGTCGGCGAGGAACGCCCGGCCCGTCCTGGTCCAGATCGCGCCCGGACCGGCCACGCCGAAGCGCCGCTCCAGCGCCGCGTCGTCCCGGGCGACCAGCACCACCGCGCGGGAGCCCATGTGCTTCTCCTCGCACACCAGGTGCCGCACGCCGTCCGCGCGGTAGGCGGCGAACGCCTCCTGCGGGTGCTCCAGGAAGCCGTCCCGGCGGGAGGCCGCGCTCGGCGCCATGGTCGGCGGCAGGTACGCCAGCAGCCGCGGGTCCAGCGCGAAGCGGCTCATCACCTCCAGCGCCGCCGCCGCGTTCTCCTCCCGGACGGCGACCCGCCCGTGCAGCCCGGTCTCGACGATCCGGCGGCCCGCCACGTCCGCGAGATCCAGCGGACGGCCCTCGCGGGCGCCCGGCGCGTCCGTGGCCAGCGGGCGCACCGGCGCGTACCACTCCCGCTCGGCCGGCACGCTCACCAGCTCCCGCTCCGGGTAGCGCAGCGCCGTCAGGGTGCCGCCGAACACGCAACCGGTGTCCAGGCAGACGGTGTTGTTGACGAAGCTCGCCGACGGCACCGGTGTGTGGCCGTACACCACCAGCGCCTTGCCCCGGTACTCCTCCGCCCACGGGTAGCGCACCGGCAGGCCGTACTCGTCGGTCTCGCCGGTGGTCTCCCCGTACAGCGCGTGCGAACGCACCCGGCCCGAGTTGCGGCCGTGGTAGCGCTCCGGCAGACCGGCGTGGCAGACCACCAGCGCGCCGCCGTCCAGCAGGTAGTGGCTCACCAGGCCGCGCATGAACTCCCGCGCCTCGGCCCGGAACTCCTCGGACTCGCCGGCCAGCTGATCCAGCGACTCCTGCAGGCCGTAGGCGACGTTGACCTTCTTGCCGTCCAACGCCCGGCCCAGCTTGTTCTCGTGGTTGCCCGGCACGCACAGCGCGTGCCCGGCCGCGACCATGCCCATCACCAGGCGCAGCACGCCCGGCGTGTCCGGGCCGCGGTCGACCAGGTCCCCGACGAACACGGCGGTACGGCCCGCCGGCGGCACCGCGTCCACCGGCCGGCCCCCGGCGTCCCGGGTCAGCGTGTAGCCGAGGCCGGTCAGCAGGGTCTCCAGCTCGGAGCGGCAGCCGTGGATGTCGCCGACGATGTCGAACGGGCCGGTCAGGTGACGCAGGTCGTTGTAGCGCTTCTCCAGCTCCACCTCGGCCGCCGCCACCTCGGCCTCGCCGCGCAGCACGTGCACCTTACGGAAGCCCTCGCGCTCCAGGCCCCGCAGGGAACGGCGCAGCTCGCGGTGCTGACGCGGGACGACGTGGGCCGGCAGCTGGCGGTCCGCGCGGGAGCGGTTGCGCTCGGCGCACACGCCCGGCGGGACGTCCAGCACGATCGCGATCGGCAGCACGTCGTGCTCACGGGCGATCCGCACCAGCTGGTGGCGTGCCTCGGGCTGGACGTTGGTGGCGTCCACGACGGTCAGCCGGCCGGCCGCGAGGCGCTTGCCGACGATGTAGTGCAGGACGTCGAAGGCCTCGGCGGAGGCCGACTGGTCGTTCTCGTCGTCGGCGACCAGGCCGCGGCAGAAGTCGGAGGAGACGACCTGGGTGGGCAGGAAGTGGCGGCGGGCGAAGGTCGACTTGCCGGCGCCGCTGGTGCCGATCAGGACGACGAGGGAGACGTCGGTGACGGGGAGGCGGCGGGGGGCGGGGTGGTCCTGGGGCAGTTCCTGGTCGTACTCCTGGTCGTGTTCCTGGTGCTGGTGCTGCTCGGGCGTCGGGGTCGCTTCGTCGGTCATCGGGATTCGCCTCCTTCGGGCGCCGGGTCGGTCGGGGTCCGGTCGGTCGGGGTCTGCGCGGTCCGGGTGGTGCCGCTCGTGGTCTGCTCGGGCGGGGTCTGCTCGACAGGGCCGGTGCCGAGGCGGAACAGGGCCAGCTGGGTCGGCGCGCCGACCTCCCCGTCCTCCGGCCCCACCGGGCGCAGCACCACCGTGTAACCGAACGCGGCCGCGACCCGCTCGGCCCACGCGCGGAACTCGGCGCGCGACCACTCGAAGCGGTGGTCGGCGTGCCGGACAGCGCCCGCCGGCAGGCTCTCCCAGCGGACGTTGTACTCGGCGTTCGGCGTGGTGACGACCACCGCCCCCGGCCGGGCCGCGCCGAACACCGCGTACTCCAGCGCGGGCAGCCTGGGCAGGTCCAGGTGCTCGACCACCTCGCACAGCACCGCCGCGTCGAAGCCCTTCAACCGGGTGTCCGTGTAGGTCAGCGCACCCTGCGCCAGCGTCACCCGGGCCGCCTGCCGCTCCGGCATCCGGTCCAGGCGCAATCCGCGGGCCGCCGCCTGCAACGCCCGCGCAGACACGTCCACGCCGAGCACCTCGGTGAAGCGGGCGTCCTTCAGCAGTTCGCCGATCAACTCGCCCCGGCCGCAGCCGAGATCGGCGACGCGGGCCGCGCCCACCTCCCGCAGGGCGGCGAGGATCGCGGCGCGGCGCTGCCCGGCGAGGGACGACGGCCTGGGCTCCGATGTCGCCCCGGCGGCCTCAGCCTGCTCCTCCGGCCGGTCGTCGACCGCGTTGTCGACCTCCTCGGGCTCCCGGTCGTCCGCCTCCGCCAGCCGGGCCAGCTCCAGACGCTCCAGCGCCACCCGGGTCAGCGCCCGGCTCCGGGACAGGTAGCGGCGGGTGATCAGGGCGCGCTCCGGGTGGGCGGCCAGCCAGCCCTCGCCGGCGGCGAGCAGCTTGTCCACCTCGTCCGGGGCGACCCAGTAGTGCTTGGCGCCGTCCAGCACCGGCAGCAGCACGTACAGCTGCTGAAGCGCGTCGGCAAGCCGCACGGCGTCCGAGACCAGCGTGAGCCGCACGTACCGGGACTCGCCCCACTCCGGGAACGCCTCGTCCAGCGGGAGCGCCACCGCCTCGACCCGCCAGCCCAGCGGCTCGAACAGCCGGAGCGCCATCGCCGGGCCACCGCCCTCGCCCGCGCCGTTCGCGGGCACCGCGGGCAGCGTGATCCGCAGCGGGCGCGGGCGCTCCGCCAGCCCCGGCCGGGCCGGGCAGTCGCCCTTCATCGCGGACCGGAACACCGTCCGAAGCGCCACCGCGAGCAGCGAGGACGCCGCGTACGGGCGGTCGTTGACGTACTGGGCGAGCGCGAAGTCCGGCGAACCGCCGCGCCCCTTGCCCCGGCCCTTGCGGACCAGCGCGATCGGATCGACGTCCAGCAGCAGCGCCGCCGTGCAGACGTCGTCGCCCGCCTCTGGGTAGAAGACGTGCGCCTCGCCGTGCGACGTCGCGAACCGCTGGACCTTGCCCGGGTGCTTGTGCAGCAGGAAGCCGAGATCGGTGGCCGGGCCCTCGACGCTGCCGGTGGTGGAGATCGACATGAACACCTGCCCGAGTATCACCGAGCAAACCTCCGCTGAACACCGGGTTTCCCGGTGCGGCGGCCGTCCGCCGCGGCCCGTCGGCGGCCGTGTACGCACGGCGGGGGCCTGCCGACCGGCGGCCGCGTCCGCACGACGGGCGTGTTCGGCAGCGGAGCCCCGCATTGGTTAACGTGCACGGTGTGACTGCTGAATCGACCTCCCTCCCGAACGGGGCCGTGGCCGCCGGCCTGGCCACCATCGCCGCCGACGGCACCGTCCTCGACACCTGGTTCCCCGCCCCCGCCCTGGCCGCCGAGCCCGGCCCGGCCGGCACCGTCCGCCTGACCGCCGAGCAGGCCGAGGCCGAACTCGGCGCCGGCGCCGCCGAGGCGCTGCGCGCCGACGCGCGCCGCGGCGTCGAGGTGGTCGCCGTGCGCACCACCATCGCCTCGCTCGACGAGAAGCCGCTCGACACCCACGACGTGTACCTGCGCCTGCACCTGCTCAGCCACCGCCTGGTCAAGCCGCACGGCCAGAACCTGGACGGCGTCTTCGGACTGCTCGCCAACGTCGCGTGGACCAGCATCGGCCCCGTCCCGGTGGACACGGTCGAGCAGGCCCGCCTCGCGGTCCGCGCCCAGGGCGGCCAGCTCGCCGTGTACGGCATCGACAAGTTCCCGCGGATGACCGACTACGTCGCCCCGTCCGGCGTGCGCATCGCCCACGCCGACCGCGTCCGCCTCGGCGCCCACCTGGCCGTCGGCACCACCGTGATGCACGAGGGCTTCGTCAACTTCAACGCCGGCACCCTCGGCACCTCCATGGTCGAGGGCCGGATCAGCGCGGGCGTCGTCGTCGGCGACCACAGCGACATCGGCGGCGGCGCCTCGATCATGGGCACCCTCTCCGGCGGCGGCAAGCAGGTCGTCTCGGTCGGCGAGCGCTGCCTGCTCGGCGCCAACGCCGGCATCGGCATCTCGCTCGGCAGCGACTGCGTCATCGAGGCCGGCCTCTACGTCACCGCCGGCACCCGGGTCACCACCCCGGACGGCACCGTGGCCAAGGCCGTCGAGCTGTCCGGCCAGGACAACCTGCTGTTCCGCCGCAACTCGCAGACCGGCGCCGTCGAGGTCATCGCCCGCTCCGGCTCCTGGGGCGGCCTCAACGCCGACCTGCACGCCCACAACTGACCTGCGGGACCACACACTCGGGGTCCGGAGCCGACTCGGGCTCCGGACCCCGAGTGCGTGCTCCGGCTTGCGGTGGGGGGCGGGCCCCCTCCCCCCCCTCCCCCCTCCCCTCCCTTCCTCTCGCCCGAAGCCTTGGCCCTGTCCCGGCTTGGTCGGGCGCCCGGCTTGCTCGGCGCCGAGCAAGCCGGGTGTGTCTCGTGCGCCTAGCCCAGGCCGCTTCGCGGCGGCAAGCCGGGATCACCCGGGAGGCTTACGGCGTAACGGAGTTGGACCACATCGGGTGGTACGCGGCGACCGGCCGCCGGAGCGGTTCGTTGGTTGCTGCAGCGGGGGCGTGTGCCTTGGTGGCGAGGCATCAGGCACCCCCGCTGCGCGGGCCGAGCCACCGTCGGCCGCTTCACGCCGCACTACCGATCCGAAGAGGTCCCGTCATGTCCCAACCAACTGCCACGCCGCAGCTCCCGAGCAACCCGGCGGGCTCGGCAGCCGGTACCTCGTCCGGGCCCGCCGCGCAGAAGAGCCTGCTGGAACAGATGCAGGAACTGCTCGCCTCGGTGACCGCGGATCTCGCCGAGTTGCAGTCCTCCGGCATCCGGGAGGACGGCCCGGCCACCTATCCCACCGGTACGGACACCTCCTCCGACGCTCCCGCCACGCCAGGCACCCGATAGTCCGGCGCCTGCTCCTCCCCCTTCGGCTGGCCCTCGTCCGGCGGGCCGAGCCGGACCACGAGTAAGGGCGAGCCCCGCTCGGCCGGCGCCCCGCCGAGCACCGCGCCCTCCTCTTCCTCCAATCTGCCCACCGTCTTCCGCAGCCGCCCGGCCAGGTCCTTGCACTCCGACACCGCGTCCACGCCGTCGATGCACGTCCAGTAGAGGCTCTCGGTGTCGGCCCCGCAGGCCAGCACCACCAGCGTCTCCCCGACGTCCCGCAGCAGCCCGTCCAGCGCACCCAAGGTCGGCGCCAGCTCGCCGAGTTCGGTGAGCCGCCCGGCCCGGCCGCCGCTCAGCACGGCGGCCCTGACGACCGAGCGTTCCAGGCAGACCGCCGCGTGCGCCGCGGCCTCGGACAGTTGCTGCCCCAGCCCGGTGAGCTCGTCGTCGTCCAGCTCCGCCAGCCTGGCCCCCACCGCCTCGGTGAGCAGCGCGGCCTGCCGCGCCTCGGCCAGCACATCCGGTACGTGCCTGGCCTCGGCCAGGGCGTGCCGGGCCCTCTTGATCAGTCGCAGCGCCTCCATGGCCGCCACTCCTTCCGCTCGCTGTCGCCGTGGGACCACGACCGCCGGAGGGGCGGTCAGGTGGTCACGGCGAAAGCGTGCGGCGAAGTCGGCGAGGCCGCATCCGTCATCGGGAAAGCTGTGGACAAGTCCGGGGCTGTGGATAACTCCCGTCCCTCACAAGGGTTATTCGTCCACGTCCGGATTGACGCCCGCCCCGTCCGGGTCCGCGTCCGCCGGTCCGTCCGGCACCGGGAAGCGGAGCTCGTTCCGCTCGATCTTGGCCGCGAGGGCCTCCAGCGGATCCACCCCGACCACCGTGCAGAACTGCACCAGGTACGCGAGGACGTCCGCGACCTCGTCCCGCACCCGGTGGGCCCGCTCCGGCTCGGACATCACCGCGGCCGCCTGCTCGGGCGTCAACCACTGGAAGATCTCCAGCAGTTCGCCGGCCTCCACGCTCAGCGCGGCCGCCAGGTTCTTCGACGTGTGGAAGGGCTCCCAGCGCCGGGCCGCCGCGAAGTCCGCCAGCCGCTGCCGCAGGGCCTCCAAGGTCGGCCCGGTGGGCCCGGTGGGCCCGGCCGGTTCCCCCGGCCTCGTCACTCGTTCGTTCACCCGTCCAGGTCTACCTCACCCGTCCACCTCGTCCGCCCCCGGGTCCGCGCCGTCCCCGCGCCCGCACTGGACCGGCACCCGGGTCGTCTCGGGCCGCAGCACGGTGTGCCCCGAGTCCGGGTCGCGCCGGCACTCGACCAGCACAGCCGCGCCCGACCGCGGTTCGGCCGCGCCGAGCGCCTCCCGCGCCGCGGCCGGCTCCTGAAGCGCGGCGAGGACGCGCAGTTGGTTGCGCCCGGACATGTCCCGGGCCAGCCGCAGCAGTGAGGCGGTCTGTTCGGTGGCGAGCCCTGCGCCGAGGTCCTCGGCGAGCACGGTGAGCTGCCGGTGCGCCCACGGCACCTCGGCGGCCACGTCGAGGTCGAGCACCCCGGCCCCGGTGAGCAGCACCGCGGCGAACGCGAGGTGGCGCAGCATGCCGTCGGAGGCCTGGTCGGCCCCGGTGCGCCCGAGGACGCCTTCGTCGAACACCGCGAGGACCCGCTGGTCGGGCCCGCTGCCGCGGTGGGCGAGGGAGAGTCCGAGCAGCGGGTGCGGGGCGGCGGACTGGACGGCGCGCAGGAGCTGCCCGTAGCGGCGCGGGCATTCGTTGCCGAGCCGGGCGAGGACGGCGGAGATGTTGGCGGCGTTGCTGCGCAGCCGGGCCTGCGGGTCGGGCCGGGCCCAGCCGCGCATGAGGGCGGGGACGGGGTGGACGGGGAAGACCTCGCGCAGCGCGGTGAGCAGGTCCTCGGTGGCGGCGAGGACCTGCCGTTCGCCCGGGGAGGAGCCGGCCACCCGGAGCGGCAGTTGCGCGGTGATCATGGTGCCGCTGGGGAAGGGCGCCCGGATGTCGCCCTGGCGGGTGTCGTTGTGCCAGCAGACGTTGACGCGCCGCTTGCGGACGTCCTGTTCGCCGGTGTCGACGAGGGTGCGGCCGTCCAGGGTGAGCGATTCGCGGGCGATCCGCACCGGGCCGTCGGTGCGGACGACGACGTCGAGCCGGATGCGGCCGTGCGGGGAGCGGACGGTGCAGCCGAGGATGACGGCGTCGCGCCCGTGCGGGACGCACCCGGTCAGGCCGCCTCGGACGGGTTTGGCCAGGGGGCCGGTGCGGTCGGGCAGGCCGTCGAAGGAGTCGGCGATCTCCTCTCCGAGGGCGAGCCGGGAGAGCACGGCCAGCGCGTCGAGGGCGTTGGACTTGCCGACGCCGGCGGGCCCGTGCAGGACGGTGAGGGGCGCGAGCGGCAGGACCGCGCGCCGGTAGGACTTGAACGAGGTGAGCCGGAGCTCCTCGACGGTGGGACGTGTTACGGATGTCCGATCGGGCCCCGGGGCGCTCGGTCGGGGGTGGGCCGGCGCGGCGGGCCGGGTGGCGTCGCGGTTCACCCGTCGGACGTTAGCCGCAGGCCGGTCGGCAGAAACGTGCCTGCTCAGCAGATTCATCCCAACGTGGCGGCCACACCCCGCGCGCGCCCGACGTTCAGCGCCGGTAGGCGGCCACCGTCACGGAGGCGGTCACCTCGACCGGGTCCGGCAGCTCCGCGAGCGCGGCGGCCAGGCGGTCCGGGTCGGTGTGCCAGGCGCTGGGGCCCATGCCGACGACGGTGCGCACGTCGTCCGGGCCGAGCCGCAGGGTGAACTCGACCTGCCGCTGCCCGGCAGGGGTCAGGTAGGGGCCGAGCTTCTCGTCGATCCGCCGCTGCTTCTCCTCGTCGACCGACAACAGGCCCAGCGCGCCGACGAGTTCGCGCAGGTGGCGGGCGGTGGGCGAGACCAGCAGCAGGGTGGCGCCGGGGCGCAGCACGCGGCGGATCTCGGGCCCGTTGCGCGGGGCGAAGACGTTGAGCATCAGCCCGGCGGAGGCATCGCGCAGCGGCAGCGGCCGCCAGGCGTCGCAGACCACGGCACCGATCCGGGGGTGGGCCTTGGCGGCGCGGCGCAGCGCGAACTTGGAGATGTCGAGGGCGGCGCCGACGCGGCCGGGCAGGGCGTCGAGGACGTGGGCCAGGTAGTGGCCGGTGCCGGCGCCGAGGTCGGCGACGAGGCCTTCGGGGTCGGCGGCCGCGGCGGCCTCGGCGAGGGCGTCGGCGATGGGCCGGTAGTGGCCGGCGGCGAGGAAGTCGACACGGGCGGCGACCATCTCAGCGGTATCGCCGGTGCCGGTGTGGGCGTCGCCGGCGAGGAGGCTGACGTAGCCCTGCTTGGCGAGGTCGAAGCTGTGGCCGGCGGGGCAGCGCAGGGCGCGCTCGTGCCGGGTGAGGGCCTGCGCGCAGTGGGGGCAGGCCAGGTAGTGCTCGATGTCCTGCAGCAACGTTCCGTCTTCTCTCGCCGTTCAGCCCGGGCGCCCGGGGTCTCGCGGGTCCGGTGGCCCTGAGTAACCAGCCTAACGACCCCGCCCGACCCCGACGGCCTGCCCGGCCCGCCGACCCCGCCCCGGGTCCGCCGACCCCGCCCGGCCCCGCTGCCCGGCCTATCGGCCCCGCCGCTGCCCGCTTATCGGCCCCGCCCCGGCGCGGCGCGCCCGGGGCCGCGCTCCGCCGCGACGCGCAGGGCGAGGGCGGCGAGCGCCTCGGGCGCGCCGCGCCGGCCACGGATGCCGGGGAAGGCGTTGACGTCGACGATGACGGGTTCGGCGGGCCCGTCGAGCAGGTCGACGCCGTAGACGTCGAGCCCGAACACCTCGCCGACGCACAGGGCGAGGGCGGCCCGGTCGGCGGGCGGTTCCCAGCCCTGTCCCTGCCCCGACTCCCCTACGCTGTCGGCGAGTTCGGACCGCCGCCGGGCGGCGAACACCTGCCGGTCGATCACCCACAGCTTCTGGTCCCAGCCGGTCCCCGGGACGAACGGCTGGGTGACGACGGGCTCGTCGGGCCAGCGCGCGACGAGTTCGCGCAACCGGGCCGGGCCGTCGACCCGGGCAACCAGGTCGTGGCGCCGGCTGTGCCGACTCTTGACGACGAACGGGTAGGCGGGATCGGCGAGTTCGGCGAGCCGCCCGGCGTCACGGGTGGCCGCGAAGGGCAGGTCGGCCGCGCGCGCGAGTTCGGCCATCCGCACCCGGTCCTGGCAGAGTTCGGTGGCCGCGGCCGAGTTGATGACGGGCGCCCCGCGCCGCTCCAACTCTTGTGCGAGTGAAAGGGATCGACGGGTGTGGGCCTTGAGCAGATAGACGTCGGCGAGCGCCGGCCCCGCCGGTCCAGCAGGGTCGACGATCGTCACCTCGTGCCGGTCCGCCAGCAGGGCGGCGGTCGCCGCGAGCACCGGGTGTCCGGGGTCGGCGGTGATCAGGCCGATCCTCATATCGCCCCGCCCAAGCCAGACCCGCCCAAGCCGGCCCCGTCAAAGCCGGCTCCGTCAAAGCCAGCTCCGCCGAACTCTCCACCACCGAAGCCCAGTTGCCCGTACCCCGCGCCACCGCCCGCCGGCACCAGCGCGGGCGCGGGCGCCGACACGGCCGTCCCGCTGCGCGCGAGCCGCAGCACTGCCCGGGCGACCCTGGCGACCGCGTCCGGCACCTGGCGGAAGCTCGGGAAGTCGTTGATGTCGACGACCACCGGCCCGTCCGGCCCGAGCAGCACGTCGACGCCGTACAGGTCGAGCCCGAACACCTCGCCGACCTGTGCCGCGATCCGCGCGACCTCTCCAGGCAACGGGACCTGCCGTTCGCGTACGCCCTGCCCGGGGTGGAGCGGGGAGGAACGTTCCGTCGCGAAGAGCTCGCCGTCGACGCAGTACACCTTGAGGTCGGTGCCGGAGTTGGGCACGTAGGGCTGGGCGATCAACAGCCCCTCGTCGGCGAGTTCGGGACCGAGGTCGAGGAGGTGGTCGGGGCTGGGCACGAGCCGGACGGCCCGCCCGGAGCTGCCGTCGGCGGGCTTGACGACGAGCGGGTACTCGGCGGCCGGGATCTCGGCGAGCCGTTCCCAGCGGGCGGTGGCGTAGGTGACGGGGACGGGCAGGCCGCGGGTGCTGGCGATGACGGAGGCGAGCGCCTTGTCGCGGACGCCGCGGATGGAGCGGACGTCGTTGACGGTGGTGAGGCCGACGGCGGCGGCCGCGTCCAGCAGGGTGAGCCCGGGCCCGCCGGAGACGGTCTTGAGCACCCAGGCGTCGTGGCTGCCGGCCCGGATCGCCTCGGATATCGCCATCAGCGAGTCCCCGGGGCGCAGCACGTCCACCCGGTGCCCCCATGCGGTGAGCTGGCGTGCCACGTCGAGCGGCATGCCGTCGTGCCGGTAGTGCTCCTCCACCAGAAAGCAGAGCCTCATGGGCCTGTCTTCCCCCCTTGCCAAGCCGAGTGCGGACGTCCGCCGTCCCCCTTCGGCAGAGCTGTAAAGGCATCAGCATGCCACGCGGTATACGCACAAGATCGCTGCGAGCCGGTAAGCGTTCAGCAACAATCAGGCGCCCGCACCGCCCCGGCCCTTCGCCACCCCCGGCACGAAGCACCGCCGCCGCCCGCCATCACCCCCGGCACGAGGCACCGCCACCGTCCGTCACACCGTCACCGGCGCCCCCGGTACGAAGCCCGGGAACAATGCGGTGGCGGGCCGCCGGCGCCCCTGCTTGGATGCACGCCGTGACTTCTGTTGATCATGCCCCCGACCACTCCCTCCTCGACGCGATCGAGCGCTACTACGACGCGGTGCCGCGCAGCGCCGCACGGACCGAGGACTTCGGCCCGCTGACCCTGTTCGTCCGCGAGGGCGCGGGCTGGCCCTACTACGCCCGCCCCACGCTCGACCACGACGGCCCCGCCACCACCGCCGAGGACGTCCTGCGGGTGCTGGCCCGCCAGCGGGAGCTGGGCGAGCCGGAGGCCTTCGAGTGGGTGGCCGAGCGGAGTCCGGAGCTGCGGGCCGCGGTGGAGGCGGCCGGGCTCGCGGTGCACGAGCACCCGCTGCTGGTGCTGGGCCCGCAGGACGAGCCGGCCCCGGCGCCCGAGCTGCCGGAGGAGGTGCGGGTGGAGGTCCTGGGCGCGGATGCGCCGGAGCTGGCGTCGGCGGTCGCCGTTCCGCACCTGGCGTTCGCCGAGCCGGGCACCGGCGTGGGCGCCGTGGGTGCGGCCGAACTGGCCGAGGCCGCAGGGCGGTTGACGGCAGAGGGCGCGGTGGAGCGGATCGCGCGGCGGATCACCGACGGCGCCACCGTGCTGGCCGCCGCGGTGGAGGACGGTTCCGCGCTGTGCGCGGGCCAGCACAATCCGGTGGGCGCGGTCACCGAGGTGGCCGGGGTCGGGACGCTGCCGGTCGCGCGGCGGCGCGGGCTGGGTCTGGCGGTCACCGCGGCCCTGGTCGCGCACGCGCGGGCGAACGGCGTGCGGACGGTGTTCCTGTCCGCCGCCGACGAGGAGGTCGCCCGGATCTACCGCCGGGCGGGCTTCCGCCCGTTCGCGACGGCCCTGATCGCCGAGCCGGCCCCGGACCGGCCCGGCGACTGACCCGCAGACCGGCCGACCCGACGACCACACCAACGAGAGCCCTCAGGAACGGACGACGAGGACGACGCGACCGGGCAGGAGCCCCACCCGGTCAGTCGTCGTCCTCGTCCTCCGCCCCGCTGACGCCCTCCCCCTCCGCCTCGTCGACGACCCACCCCGCCAGCCGTTCGGCGACCCCGGACACGCCGAGCCGCCCCTCCCGGATGGCCCGGGCGAGGCTGCGCACCTCGCGGGCGGTGGTGGCGACGGTGCAGCCGCTGGCGACGAGGTAGGCGTAGGCGGCGGCGGTCGCGTAGAGCTCGTTGGTCTTCTCCAGGGCCGGCACCCGGATCAGCTGGTGCATCAGGGCGGCGGCGCGGTCCTGCGGTTCGGGGTAGACGTCGATGTCGAAGATCTCGGCCTGGTGCCGGGCGACGGCCGCGAGCAACGACCCGTAGTCGGTGACCTGCGGGTCACCGGGCGTGTACTGCTCGGCGGTCATGAGCAGCCACGAGAGGTCGACCTCCAGCTTCAACGGCGCACGTCCTTCAGGTCGCCCGGCTCCGCGAACTCGGCCAGGAAGGCCGTCTCGTACTCCTTCATGAACTGGGCGGCGGCGTCGACGAAGGCCCGCCCCGCCTCGCCCATGTCCTGCTGGACCAGGCGCTCGATGTACTGGTTCATGCTGATCCCCTGCTGCTCCGCCCGTTCCCGGGCCATTTCCGCGGTCGTGGCGTCCACCCGGACGTTCAGCTGCTTCTTACCCATGAATCTCAAGCTAGCGCTGAAGTGCTAGCACAACAAGGGCGCACGCACACCGGACGGAGCGCCCACCCCCACAGACGTGCCCCCCCACGGACGTTCCCCGCACGGACGCCAGGCGGCCACGCCCGCGGCAGGGTGCCGCGGGCGTGGCCGCCCGGGAGCGAACGCGGGTCCGGATCAGAACTGGGTGCTGACCGTCACCCCGCTGAAGTCGGTGTTGGCGTAGAGGCTGATGTAGCGGTAGCCGGCCGTCGGGTTGGTGACGGTGATGCTCTGCGTGCTGCCGGCGTTGGTGGAGGAGGCGGTGAAGGCGTTCGGCGAGGCCCAGGTGTCCGCGTTGTAGTACAGGTACGCGGTGCCGGTGCCGCCGGAGGTGCTGATCTTCAGGGTGCTGACGCCGGCCGGCAGGTAGACGTACAGGTAGTCGAGGCCGCCGGCGGTGGCGGTGAGGTTGGACCGGGAGCAGTTCTGGCCGAGCGCGTCGGTGCGCGGGTCGGTGCAGGTCGGCAGGGTGGTGCCGCCGCCGGTGCCGGTGGTGACGGTGACCGAGGCCGGGGTGCTGGCGGTCCTGCCGGTGGCGTCGGTGACGGTCAGGGCGACGGTGTACGTGCCCGCGGCGGCGTAGCCGTGGCTCGGGTTCCGCTGGTCGGAGGAGGTCCCGTCGCCGAAGGTCCAGTGCCAGGCGGTGATCTGGCCGGGGCCGGTCTGGACGGACTTGTCGGTCAGCGTGACGGTGGCGCCGTTGACGGCCTGGCCGAACAGCGCGGTCGGGCCGGCCGCGTAGCAGGCGCCGGCGGCGCAGCCGTCGAGCCAGGCGTCGAAGTCGGCGTCGTAGCCGGTGCCGATGCCGTTGTAGACCGCGTAGCCGCCCTGGTAGTCACCGGTGCGGAAGTGGCCGAGCATGGCGTAGACGTCGGCCGGGTGCTTCTCGAACATGTACCGGACGGCGAGGTAGCCCCACGGGTAGGTGCGCACCGAGTCCGAGTTGCCGTACGTGTTCTGGAAGACGGTGCTGAGCTTGTAGGTGTGCTTGGCGGCCTCGGCCATCGCCTGGGTGTCGGTGGTGCCGCGGTAGGCGTAGGACTCGTACTCGGCGACGCCCTCGATCCACCAGATGTCGGGCACGGAGATCTCGGTGGAGAAGTTGCCCTTCATGTCGTAGATGCCGTCGAGGTAGTGCGTGTACTCGTGGTTGAGGTTCCACACGTTGGCGGTGAAGCCGTCGTTCCACGACTTCTGGTACATCACGCACACGGCGCGGTTGTTGGGGTCGGTCGGGTCCATGACGGTCTGGCCGCCGTTGTCGGTGGAGTTCCCGAAGATCGCCCAGGAGTAGTTCAGGTAGTCGGCCTGGTTGGCGAAGACCGCGAGGGTCATGTTCTTGCCGTACGGGTTGACCGGGCCGTTGTCCTTCACCAGGTTGTGGAAGAAGGTGTCCTCGCCGCGCAGGCTGGTGCAGACGGCGGCCAGGTCGGCGGGCGACAGCGACTCGGTCAGGATGGTGCGGTTGTCGCAGACCAGCTGGTTCGGCAGCACCGCCGCGGTCAGCTTCGCCGGCAGGTCGCAGGTGCCGTAGTACGAGCACTGGCCGGGGTCGAAGGCGTTGGCCTGGTAGGCGGTGTGGACGTACAACGGGCCGGTGACGCCGGTGATCTGGGCGCCGTCGAGCACCGCCTTGACCTTCCCCTTGACCGCGGCCTCGACGACGGGGCCGTCGCCGGCCATCCGGCCGAGGTCGTTGCCGGCGTTGACGTCGAGGTAGGCGTTGGCGGTGCCGAGCAGGTCCTTGTGGTTGAGCGCGAAGTCGCCCAGGACGGTGCCGATGCTCGGGTCGGCGCCGACCGCGCTGACGAAGTCGCTGTTCCAGTTGCCCCGCCACAGCGGCGCGGACAGCACGGCGTTGACCGCCTTGAGCATCTTCGGGAAGGCGTTGTACGAGTTGTTGTAGCTGGTCAGCACCTGCTTGTAGACACCCAGGTAGCTGCCCTGCACGTTGGCGCTGTCGGTCAGGACCAGCACCTCGTTGAGCACAGTGCCGTTGTTGTCGGTGACGTCGGTCCAGTGCCGGCCCGCGAAGAAGGCGTCGAGCCCGGCCTTGGAGGCACTGGTGAGCGCCGCGTCGTAGGGGCCGACCGCGTCCGCGTTGTTGGACTGGACGTAGTACCCGGCCCGCAGGAAGAGCACGAGCTGCAGGATGCCGGTGGAGTTGTCCCCGGTGTAGTTCGCCGCCAGGCCCTGGTAGGCGTTGGCGACGGTGAGCATCTGGGATTCCTTGAAGATCCTGCCCGCGTCGGTGCCGGTGACGTTGAACAGCGTGTTCACGCAGTCCGTGGTCGAGCCTTCGAGGAAGGAGACCAGGTCGGCACCGCTGCGCCCGCCGAAGTCGGCGGGGGTGCAACTCGGCGCGGCGGCACCGGCCGTACCAGCGGCGGCGCGGGCCGTACCAGCGACGGCACCGGCCGAGCCGGCAGCGGCGCGGGCGGAACTGCCCGGCTGGGCCGCGGAGTTGCCCGGCTTGGCCGCGGGCGCGTGCGGCTGGGCCGGACGGGGCGCGGTCTGCACGGCGGTGCCGGCCGGCTGGCCCATCACGACCTGGCCCAGCAGCGCCGGCGGCAGCGGCTTGGCGGCGGGGGCGGCGGCCTCGGAGGGATCGGCCGCGAGGAAGGCCCCCAGCGGCTTCGGGACGGCCGACGCGGCGTCGGCCGTCGCCGGGGCGGCGGCGGACGACCGGGCGCCGGCCGGCGGCTGGGCGGCCGGTCCGGACGCGGCGAGCGCGGGGACCGGCAGCAGGGTGGCGGCGGTGGCACAGCCGGCGACGACGCCGGCCATGAGCGTGGGGAGGGGTATGCGAAGGCGCACTGCGGGGTCCTTCTCCTGTGGGGGAGGCGACTGGACGACTGCCGAGGCATGGGGGAAGTCGACGTGATCCTGCCATCGGGCGACCCGCCAGAACAATGTCACAGGTCATATGACATCTACCGCGTCCGGCATAACACCGCCCCACCGGGACCGACTGCCCGCCCCGCCTCGCACCACGGCCCGACCCGGCCTCCCCACCGCCCGACCCGACCGTCCCACCGCCCGACCCGGCCTCCCTACGGCCGGACCGGGCGGTACGTCCGCGCCGCCCAGGCCTGGAAGGTCGGCGAACTGGCGATCAGGTCCCGGTAGGCCGCGGCCGCCGCGCCGAACAGCGTCTCCACCACCTCGCCGCTCACCCCGGCGGCCCGCCAGGCCAGCAGGTGGCGGACCCAGATCGGCGTCCCGGCGAGCGGCTTGACCACCACTTCGGCCAGCGGCCTGGTGGTCGCCTGGACGACGGAGATCCCGAGCCCGGCGGAGATCATCTCCTGCAGCTCCAGCCGGCCGCCGAGGAACTCGTGGACGGTCGCCGGGGTGAAGCCCGCCGCGGCGCAGGCGCCGTAGAACACGCCGTGCCAGCCGGCCCCGTCGTCGGGGGTGAGGAACCAGTCCTCCTCGGCCAGGTCCACCAGGGCGATCTCGGTGCGGTGCCGGAGCCGGTGGCCCGCCGGGAGTGCGACGAAGGCGGGCTCGGTGACGATGCCGCGGTGCGCGACGGCCGGCGAGTGGCGCAGTTCCCGGCCCGGGTAGTCGACGGCCACGGCGGCCTCCGCGTCGCCCTGCTCCAGCAGGTCGACGATGTCCGACGAGCGGTAGACGGAGGTCACCGTGAAGCGCTGGTCGGGCCGCTGGTGCCGGGCCCTGGTGACCAGTCCGGGCAGGATCGGCGAGATGGTCGCGGCCAGGCGCAGCTCCTGGCGGGCCGGCTCGCCGGGGGCCGCCGGGCGGCGGCCGAGGCAGTCGGCGCGGGTGAGGAGGTCGCGCGCGGCGGCCACCACCTCGACGCCGAAGCAGGTCGGCGCGACGCCCACGGCCGTGCGCTCGAACAGCGGCGCGCCCAGGTGGCGTTCAATCCGGCGCAGTTGCGTACTGGTCGCGGGCTGCGAGGCGCCGAGCAGGACGGCGGCCCTGCCGACGCTCCCGGTGTCGGCGATGGCGCACAGCACGCGAAGGTGCCGCAGTTCCAGCTCCATGACCCTCCCCCTCACGCAAGGGCCGCACCCTCCCGGCCGACCGCTCCGGGCGGGAGGGTGCGGCCCCGGCGGTGGCTGTGCAACAGCACACATGACATGTCGGCCGCTCACCTTCGCCCCGCGCGAATCACCTCGTCAAGCCCCCTCCGGGAGCCGAACGGCGGCGCCGGCAGCGGCCTTTACCGGCGCATTGCGTCCCCCTGACCACTCCCTGACCCGCACCCCGGCGACCGCCCGGCCCGCACCCGCCACCCCGCCCGACGCCGCCCCGCCGGGGCGAGCGAGACTTGAAGAGTTCTTCACCTTCCGAGACTCTGAACTCTCCTGAGCGTTCCGCGGAGCGGCACCGACCGGTCTGGAGGCCGGCAATGACAGCCATGTTCGACCAGGAGCTGCGCGAGCAGCTCGCCCAGGCCCGCCGGGACCTCGCAGCGGCCCGGGCCGAAGGGGACGCCGACGGCGTCCAGGCGTACGAGGGCCGGATCGCCGGACTGCTCCGGCTCGCCGCCCAGCACGGGATCGACCTTCCGCACAGCGCCGACGAGGAGGAGCACAACCGGCCCTGACCGTCCCGCACCGGAACGGCGAGGAGGCGGCACCCGCGTGAACGGGTGCCGCCTCCTCTGCCGTCTCCTCCGACGAACTCCCCCGAACTCCCCCGGACTGCCTCTGACCGCCCCGAACCGCCTCGAACGCGGTCAGAGCCCGTCAGTCAGCACCCCGGAGGGCCGCCGGGTCACTTCCCGATCGGCTCCAGGATCGTCACGCACTCGAAGTGGTGCGTCATCGGGAACAGGTCGAAGGCCCGCAGCGAGACCGGCCGGTAGCCGCCCTCGCGGAAGAACGCCAGGTCCCGGGCGAGCGCCGCCGGGTCGCAGGCGACGTACGCGATCCGGCGCGCCTCCAGGCCGACCAGGTGCGCGACGGTCTCGCGCCCGGCGCCCGAGCGCGGCGGGTCCAGGACGATCAGGTCGGTGGCGGTGATGCCGGTGCGCGGCAGCAGCGTCTCGACGCGGTCGCACTCGATCCGCACGTTGTCCAGCGCGGCCAGGTTGTGCCGGGCGTCGGCCACGGCCTGCTTGGAGGACTCGATGCCGAGCACCGCGCCCTCCTCGCCGACCCGGTCGGCCAGCGCGCCCGCGAACAGGCCGACGCCGCAGTACAGGTCGAGCGCGTTCTCGCCCCACTGCGGGTCCAGGCCGTCCAGGACGGCGTCGACCAGGGTGTCCGGCGCCTCGGGGTGGATCTGCCAGAAGCCGCCGTTGCTGACCCGCCAGGTCCGCCCGGTCGCCCGCTCGCGCACGAAGCTGCGGCCGTGCACGCGGTGGATGTCGCCCTGGTCGTCCACCCGGGCGATCGACACCGGCTTGTCCAGCTCGACCAGCGGCAGCTGGGCGCCGGGACGCGGGGTGAGCACCACCTGGCGGTCCGAGGAGCCGCTCGCGGCGATCACCTCGACCGAGGCGATGCCCGGCCAGTCGCGGGCCTCGATGCCGAGTTCGGTGACGCCCTCGGCGGCGATCAGGCAGCGGTCCACCGGCTGCACGTCGTGCGAGCGGTGCTTGCGCAGGCCGACCTTCCCGGTCTCCTGGTCCACGGCGTACTGCACGCGGGTGCGCCAGGTCGGCACCTGCCCGGCCGGCAGCTTGCCGCCGACCGGCTCGACGCTGCCGTCCCAGCCCGCCTCGGCCGGGGTGAGCCCGGCCAGCTTGGCCAGCTGCTCGGTCAGCACCTGCCCCTTGAGCTTGCGCTGCCCGCCCGGGGTGACGTGCTGCCAGTCGCAGCCGCCGCACTTGCCGGGCCCGGAGAACGGGCACGGCGGCGCGATCCGCTCCTTGGCGGGCTCCAGGATCTCGACCGCGTCGGCCCGCAGGAACCGGGAGGTGGAGGTGCCCTCGGTGACCAGTGCGACCACCTTCTCGCCGGGCAGCGCGTGCCGGACGAACAGCACCCGGCCCTCGTGCCGGGCCACGCAGTGCCCGCCGCCGTGCGCGACCGGGCCGACCTCGACCTCGTAGCGCTGGCCGGCCAGCGGATCGCCGGTCGGCGTCTCGGGCCGCGCGGCCCGCGGCGCGGTGCGCAGCGCCTTCGGCGGCCGCACCGCCTGCTTGCGCGGCCGCTCCCCCGGCGTGCGGGACGCCTGCGCGCGGGATCCCTGCGCGCGGTCGCCCTTCGGCGCGCCGTCCTTGGAGCGCTCGCCCTTCTGCGTGCGCTCGGCCTTCTGCGCACGGTCGGTCTTCTGCGTACGGTCGGCCTTCGGCTTCCCCGTGTCGGCTTCCGCCGGACGCGCGGGAGCGGGCTCGCCCGGCGCGAGCGGCGCGGTCTGCGCGGTGAAGCCGTCGCGGTCGGTGGCGGCCGGGCGCACGGGCTTGCCCCAGCGCGGCCGGGCGACCTTGCCGGGGGTGGCGGCGCCCTTGCGGGCGCCCTTGCCCGAGGAGCCGGAGGAGCGGGACGGGGTGTTGCGGGTCACTGGGCGGAGTCCTTGCTGCTGTCAGCGGTGGCGTCTGGCATAACGGGGACCTTCGACTTTACGGCCTTCGGCGCCCGAGGCTCGCCACGCCGGACGGCACCCGGCGCCGACCAGGCCTTCTGCGGCTTGCGCCGCTCGGAGGACTCCAGCTGCCACGGCACCGAGGTGACCATCACCCCGGGCTTGAACAGCAGCCGTCCCTTGAGCCGCAGCGCGCTCTGGTTGTGCAGCAGGTGCTCGTACCAGTGGCCGACCACGTACTCGGGGATGTAGACCGACACCACCTCACGCGGGCTGCTGCGGCGCAGGTTCTTCACGTAGTCGAGGACGGGCCCGGTGATCTCGCGGAACGGCGAGTCCAGCACCTTGAGCGGCACCTCGATGCCGCGCTCGTCCCATTCCCGGCGCAGCGCCGCCGTGTCGGCCGGGTCGACGTTGACGGTGACGGCCTCCAGGGTGTGGGCGCGGGCAAGCCTGGCGTAGGCGAGGGCGCGCAGCGCGGGCTTGTGCAGCTTGGAGACCAGCACGATGGCGTGCACCCGGGTGGGCAGCACCACGTCGTCCGGCTCCTCGGCGGCGGTGAGCTCCTCGGAGACCCGGTCGTAGTGGCGGCGGATGCCCTTCATCATCACGAAGAGCACGACCATCGCGGCGATCGCGATCCAGGCGTGGCTGATCTTGGTGACCAGGACGACGATCAGCACGGCCATGGTCATCACCAGGCCGAAGGTGTTGATCGCCCGGCTGCGCTGCATGTGGCGGCGCTTGGCCGGGTCGGTCTCGGTGCGCAGCAGCCGGGTCCAGTGCCGGATCATGCCGGACTGGCTCATGTTGAAGGAGACGAAGACGCCGACGATGTAGAGCTGGATCAGCCGGTTGGGGTCCGCGTCGAAGGCGATGACGAACAGGATCGCGGCGATCGCCAGCAGGATGATGCCGTTGGAGAAGGCCAGCCGGTCGCCGCGGGTGTGCAGCTGGCGCGGCAGGTAGCGGTCCTGGGCGAGGATCGAGCCGAGCACCGGGAAGCCGTTGAAGGCGGTGTTCGCGGCGAGCACCAGGATCAGGCCGGTGACGGCGGCGACGAAGTAGAAGCCGGGCGTGAAGTTGTTGAAGACGGCTTCGCTGATCTGGGCGAGCGCGGTCTTCTGGTGGTAGCCGGGCGAGGAGCCGACGAGCTGCTCGGCCGGGTTCTCGGCCATCTGCACGCCGGTGAGGCGGGCCAGCCAGATGATGCCCATGAACATCACCACGGCGATGCTGGCCATCATCAGCAGGGTGGTGGCGGCGTTCTTGCTCTTGGGCTTGCGGAAGGCCGGCACGCCGTTGGAGATGGCCTCCACGCCGGTGAGCGCGGCACAGCCGGAGGAGAACGACTTGAGCAGCAGGAACACCATGGCGAACCCGGCCAGCGATTCGTTGCCGGGGATGGCGGCGAGGTGGAATCCGGAGCTCTCGGCGGGCATGTCCTGGCCGAGCAGGAAGTGCCGGACGAAGCCGTAGCCGACCATGCCGATGACGCCGATCATGAACGCGTACGTCGGGACGGCGAAGGCGGTGCCGGATTCGCGGACGCCGCGCAGGTTCATGCCCATCAGCACCACCACGACGATGACCGACAGGGTCAGTTCGTGGCCGCGCAGCGCGGGGACGGCGGAGACGACGTTGGCGACGCCCGAGGTCGTCGAGACGGCCACGGTGAGCACGTAGTCGACCATCAGGGCGCTGGCGACGACGAGTCCCGACTTGGGCCCGTGGTTGACGGTCGCGACCTCGTAGTCGCCGCCGCCGCTCGGGTAGGCGTGCACGTTCTGCCGGTAGGAGGCGACCACCGCGAGCATCACGATCGCGACGACGACGCCGATCTGCCAGGAGAAGTGGATCGCCGAGGCACCCGCCACGGAGAGCGTCAGCAGGATTTCCTCGGGGGCGTACGCGACCGAGGAGAGCGCGTCCGAGGCGAAGACGGGCAGCGCGATCCGCTTGGGCAGAAGTGTTTCGCCCAATTTGTCGCTGCGCAGGGCGCGCCCGATCAGGATGCGTTTCGGTAGGTCAGTCGGCATAGGCACGTTAAGGAATCGTAGGGGCTTCCCGGGCCGGGCTCCGCCGTTTGTCCCCCCCTTCGTCGCGACTGCGTTCTATGGACCGGCTAGCGTGTCGGATACGAGTCGGCGGGCAACACTCAGGTTGTGAGTCGGCGCCCCACGAGAACGCTCGCCCAGGGAAGCCGGGCGGGAAAGGGAGATGAACGGTGTTTGCGCAGGTCAAGAACCCTACGGGACGGGTGAGGTAGCGCCGGTGCACATCGTCATCATGGGCTGCGGCCGCGTGGGCTCGGCCCTCGCCAGAGCCCTGGAGAAACAGGGCCACTCGGTGGCCGTGGTCGACCAGGACCCGACCGCGTTCCGTCGGCTGGGCGCCGGGTTCAACGGGCGCCGGGTGACCGGCGTCGGCTTCGACCAGGACACCCTGCGCGAGGCGGGCATCGAGGAGGCCGGCGCGTTCGCCGCGGTCTCCAGCGGCGACAACTCCAACATCATCGCCGCGCGGGTGGCCCGGGAGAACTTCGGCGTGGAGAACGTCGCGGCCCGGATCTACGACCCCCGCCGCGCCGAGGTCTACCAGCGCCTGGGCATCCCGACCGTGGCGACGGTCCGGTGGACCGCCGACCAGATGCTGCGCCGGCTGCTGCCGAGCGGCGCCGAGCCGCTGTGGCAGGACCCGAGCGGCGGCGTCCAGCTGGCCGAGGTCGCCTACGCCCCGGGCTGGGTCGGCCACCGCATCGGCGTGCTGGAGGAGTCCTCCGGCGCCCGGGTGGCGTTCGTCACCCGGCTCGGCGAGGGCGTGCTGCCCTCGCCCCAGATGGTGGTGCAGGAAGGCGACCTGGTGCACGTGATGCTGCGCCGGGGCGACCTGACGGCGGTCGAGGCCGCGTTCGCGCAGGGGCCGAAGGAGGAGGGTCACTGATGCGGGTCGCCATTGCCGGGGCCGGTGCCGTGGGTCGCTCGATCGCGGGCGAGCTGCTGGAGAACGGGCACGAGGTCCTGCTGATAGACAAGAACCCCAACTCCATCTCGGTGGAGCGGGTGCCCATGGCGGAGTGGCTGCTGGCCGACGCCTGCGAGATCACCTCGCTGGACGAGGCGGCGCTGCAGCGCTGCCACGTGGTGATCGCCGCGACCGGCGACGACAAGGTGAACCTGGTCGTCTCGCTGCTCGCCAAGACCGAGTACGCGGTGCCGCGGGTGGTCGCCCGGGTGAACAACCCGAAGAACGAGTGGCTCTTCAACGAGTCCTGGGGCGTGGACGTGGCCGTGTCCACCCCGCGTCTGATGTCCGCCCTGGTCGAGGAGGCGGTCAGCGTCGGCGACCTGGTCCGGCTGATGCGCTTCAGCCAGGGCAACGCCAACCTGGTCGAGCTGACCCTGGCCGCGGACACCGAGCTGGTCGGCACCCGGGTGGGCGACGTGGCCTGGCCGCAGGACACCGCGCTGGTGACGATCATCCGCGAGGGCCGGGTGCTGGTGCCGGGCAAGGACGACACCCTGGAGGGCGGCGACGAGCTGCTCTTCGTGGCCGCGCAGGAGCGCGAGGAGGAGCTGGAGGACCTGCTGTCGGCGTCCTCCGGCGCCCAGTAGGGCCGAAGGCGCGGACCGGACACGGGCGAGGGCCCGCACCCACCAGGGGTGCGGGCCCTCGCCCGTCGCGTGCGGGCCGGCGGGCCGGGGCTCCGGCCGGACAGGGCCTAGCGGGCCGGCTCCTCGTCGTCGTCGAACTGCGCCTTGATCGGCGGCGGCGCCTTGAGCAGGATCTGCCAGGTGACGTACATCGCCAGCAGCATCGGCGGGATGCCGAGGGCGACCTTGAGCCAGCCGAGCAGGTTGACGTTGTGGGTGAAGTACAGCGGGAAGAGGATCACCGGCTTGAGGCCCATGATCACCACCCAGGCCCAGGTCGCCTTGGTGTAGGCGGCGAACCGGCCCGGGTTCTCCTTGCGCCAGGTGAACATCTCGCCGGTGACCGGGCCGAGCATCACGCCGATCATCGGCCAGCGCACCAGGGCGGAGACCGCCAGCGCGATGCTGTAGCCGACGTTCCACAGCAGGCCGGGCAGGTAGAAGTCCTCGGCGCGGCCGCTCTTCATCGAGATCCAGGCGCCGAGGGCGACGCCGAACACCCCGCTGAAGGCGTGCTGGACGGTCTCCCGCCGGGCCAGCCTGGTCACCACGAACACCGCGCACAGGCCCAGCGCGGCCCAGGCGGCGGAGCTGACCTGGTGGGTGATGTTGAAGGTGACGATGAAGACCAGGCCGGGCAGCGTCATGTCGATCATGCCGCGCACGCCGCCGAAGGCCTGCAGAATGGTGTCGGCCGCTTCCTTGGAGGCGGCGGCCTTGCGGGCGGCCTCCTCGGCCGCGCTGTCGGCGGCCTCCTTGGCGACGACGGCCTCGCGGACGGCCGCGTCGGCCGCGGCCCCGGGTCCGTGCGGGCCGGGCGGCGCGTGGTGGTTCGCGGCCAGGTCAAGCTGGGCGGCGGACTCGCCGCCGGGCTGGTTGCTCACGCTCATTCGCTCCCGTGTCCGACCGGACGCAGCTCATAGCGGGGGTTGAACAGCACGCGGCGCCCGCGTGCGTGGCTGATCCGGCCGCTGGCGACGAGCCGGCGGCCCGGCTCTATGCCCGCGATCGAGCGGCGGCCGAGCCAGACCACGTCCAGCGCCTCGGTGCCGTCGAAGAGTTCGGCCTCCAGGGCCGGCACCCCGGCCCGCGGGCGGAGCGTCACCGTGCGCAGCGTGCCCGCCACGGTGACCAGCTCGCGGTCCGCGCAGCCGGCGATCGGCGTGCAGCCCGACTCCGCCGCGCTCTCCTGGCGCAGCTCCTCGGCCTGCAGCTCCTCGGCCGAGGAGGTCAGCCGGCTGAGCATGCGGCGGAAGCGCCCCTGCGGCTGGTCGCTGCTGTTGTCACCACTCATGTCGGAAGGGTACCGGTTTCCGCGCCCCCGGCGGCAGGCCGTACGGCCACCGGGGGCGCCCCGGGGTCAGCTCTCGAAGCGGTAGCCCATGCCCGGTTCGGTGATGAAGTGGCGCGGGTGCGAGGGGTCGCGCTCCAGCTTGCGGCGCAGTTGGGCGAGGTAGACCCGCAGGTAGTTGGTCTCGGTGCGGTAGGCGGGGCCCCACACCTCCTGGAGCAGCTGGGTCTGGCTGACCAGCCGGCCGGCGTTGCGGACCAGCACCTCCAGCAGGTGCCACTCGGTCGGGGTGAGGCGGACGTCGGCGCCGTCCCGGTTGACCTTCTTGGCGGCGAGGTCGACGGTGAAGCTCTCGGTGACGACCAGCGAGTCGTCCTCGCCCGCGACCGGCTCGGCGCGGCGCACGGCGGCGCGCATCCGGGCGAGCAGCTCGTCCATGCCGAACGGCTTGGTGACGTAGTCGTCGGCGCCGGCGTCCAGGGCCTCGACCTTCTCGTCGGAGGCGTGCCGGGCCGACAGCACGATGATCGGCACCCGGGTCCAGCCGCGCAGGCCGCGGATCACCTCGACGCCGTCCATGTCGGGCAGGCCCAGGTCGAGGACGACGACGTCGGGATGGCGGGCGGCGGCCAGTTCCAGGGCGCTCGCGCCGTCATGGGCCGCGTCGACCTCGTACTTGCGGGCCTTGAGGTTGATCACCAGCGCGCGGACGATCTGCGGTTCGTCGTCCACGACGAGGACCCGGGTCATTTACGGGCTCCGCCTTTCAGGGCTGTCGGACTTACGGACTGTGGGACTTGCTGAACATACGGATTGCGGGAGCGAGGAACGACAGGCCGGAGCGGCAGGCCACCGGCTGTCACGTGATCAGCCGCGACAGCGGGTCGTGCCCGTCACCGGTCGCCTCCCCCGGTTCCGGCGGCCGCTCGGCCGCGGGCAGGCTGACGACCATGGTGAGGCCGCCACCAGGGGTGTCCTCGGCGGTGACGGTACCGTCCATCGCCTCGACGAAGCCGCGCGCCACCGCGAGCCCGAGCCCCACCCCGGCGCCGCGCGGCGCGTCCCCGTAGCGCTGGAACGGCGCGAAGATCCGTTCCTTGGCGTCCTCGGGCACACCCGGGCCGCGGTCCACGATCCGCAGCTCGACCCGCGCGGAACCGCCCGGCTGACGCAGCGCGTCGGCCTTGACCAGCACCTTGACGCCGTCCGGGCTGTACTTGACGGCGTTCTCGACCAGGTTGGCCAGCGAACGCTCCAGCAGGCCGCCGTCGGCCCGGATCATCGGCAGCGTCTCCGGGACGTCGAGGCGCACCGACTCGGGCGGCACCCCGCCGAGGGCGAACGGCACCACCTCGTCCAGGTCGGTCTCCTGGATCAACGGGGTGACGGTGCCGGTCTGCAACCGGCTCATGTCCAGCAGGTTGTTGATCAGGTGGTCGAGCCGGTCGGCCCCGGCCTCGATGCCGGCCAGCAGCTCCGCCTCGTCCTCCGGCGCCCACTCGACGTCGGCCGCCCGCAACGAGGTGACGGACGCCTTGATCCCCGCCAGCGGGGTGCGCAGGTCGTGCGAGACCGCCGCCAGCAGGGCGGTGCGGATCCGGTTGCCCTCCGCCTCCCGGCGCGCCGCCGCGGCCTCCCGGGCCAGCCGGCGGCGCTCCAGCACCACGGCCGCCTGCGCGGCGAACGCCCCGAGCAGGCGCCGGTCCGCCCCCGGCAGCACCCGGCCGCGCAGCACCAGCGCCAGGCTGTCGCCGACCGGCACGTCCACGTCGGCCTCCTCCGGCCGCTCCGGCGGGCGCGGCCCGGCGGTGGCGACCGGCACCCAGGCGCCGAGCGGCTCCGGACGCTCCAGCAGCGCGGCGCTCTCCTGTCCGAAGGTCTCCCGGACCTGCTCCATCAGCGCGGTCAGCACCCCGTCCCCGTTCGGCGCGCCGCGCAGCACGGTACCGGCCAGCGCGCTGAGCGTCTGCGCCTCCGTCTGGCTGCGGGCCGCCTGGTGGGTGCGCCGGGCCGCCAGGTCGACCACGGAGGCGACCGAGATGCCGACCACGGTGAATATCGCCACCGCCATGATGTTCTGCGGCTCGTTGATCGTGAAGGTGTGGATCGGCGGCGTGAAGTAGTAGTTCAGCACCGACGAGGCGACCAGCGCCGACCCGATCGCCGGCAGCAGCCCGCCGACCAGCGCCGCGCACACCGTCAGCGACAGGAACAGCAGCATGTCGGTGGACAGGCCCAGCCCGCCGATCGCGGTCAGCACCAGCGCCAGCACCGGCGGACCCGCCAGCCCGATCAGCCAGCCCGCGATGGTGCGGGAGCGGCCCAGGTCGGTGATCCGGCGCACCGGCACCCGCCCGCGTCCGTGCCCGGCGTGCTCGTGGGTGACCATGTGGATGTCGATGTCGCCGGCCTCCCGGGTCACCGTGGTGCCGACGCCAGGCCCGTAGAGGTACTGCCAGGCCGGCCGGCGGCTGGTGCCCAGCACGATCTGGGTCGCGTTCACGCCCCGGGCGAAGTCCAGCAGCCCGGCGGCCGGGTCGTCGCCGAGGACGGCGTGGAAGGAGCCGCCGAGGCTCTCCACCAGGGCCCGCTGCTCGATCAGCGTCTGCGGGGAGCCGGTGCCCGAGAGCCCGTCCGAGCGGGAGATGTGGACGGCGAGGAGTTCACCGCCGGAGACACGGGCCGCGATGCGGGCCGCCCGCCGGATCAGCGTCGCCCCCTCGGGGCCGCCGGTCAGGCCCACCACGATCCGCTCCCGGGCCTGCCAGGTGCCCTCGATGCCCTGCTCGGCCCGGTACTTCTGCAGGTACTCGTCGACCCGGTCGGCGGTCCACAACAGCGCCAGCTCGCGCAGCGCGGTCAGGTTGCCCGGACGGAAGTAGTTGGCCAGGGCCGCGTCTATCTTCTCCGGCGCGTACACGTTGCCGTGCGCCAGTCGCCGCCGCAGCGCCTGCGGCGACATGTCGACCAGCTCGATCTGGTCGGCCCGGCGCACCACCGCGTCCGGCACGGTCTCGCGCTGGCGCACCCCCGTGATGCCCTCGACGGCGTCGCCGAGCGACTCCAGGTGCTGGATGTTGACGGTGGAGATCACGTCGATCCCGGCTGCCAGCAGCTCCTCGACGTCCTGCCAGCGCTTGGCGTTGCGGCAGCCGGGGATGTTGGTGTGCGGCAGCTCGTCCACCAGCGCCACCTGCGGGCGGCGGGCGAGGACGGCGTCCACGTCCATCTCGGTGAACGCGGCCTCCCGGTGCACCAGCTGCCGGCGCGGCACGACCTCCAGCCCGTCGACGAGCTCCGCGGTGAGCCGCCGGCCGTGATCCTCCACGAACGCCACCACGACGTCCGTGCCACGCTGCTGTCGCCGGTGCGCCTCGGCGAGCATGGCGTACGTCTTGCCGACCCCGGGGGCCGCCCCAAGGTAGATGCGCAGCCTGCCTCGTCCCATGAGCACCATTCTTGATCCGGCTCTGCCCCGGGGCCACCCCCGGACACCTGTTCCCCTTCCCTTCGAGACTACGGCGTGAGCGGCGATTTTCCGCTGATCAGTGGACTGATCATGCGGTTTTAGCGACATATTGACGGCGCCCGCCCCCTCGGCCGGGCCGGCTTGAAAGCCTTCTGCCCTGTCTCCGGGAAATGCAAAAAGACCCCCTCCCGAAAGGGAGGGGGTCTTTTTGGAATGATTGTTCGGCGGCGTCCTACTCTCCCACAGGGTCCCCCCTGCAGTACCATCGGCGCTGTAAGGCTTAGCTTCCGGGTTCGGAATGTAACCGGGCGTTTCCCTCACGCTATGACCACCGAAACACTATGAAACTGTCAACCGCACCAACCCCGTAGCCAAACGGGTTGGGGTCGTTGTTTCAGAACAACACAGTGGACGCGAGCAACTGAGGACAAGCCCTCGGCCTATTAGTACCGGTCAACTCCACCCCTCACAGGGCTTCCATATCCGGCCTATCAACCCAGTCGTCTACTGGGAGCCTTACCCTCTCAAGGAGGTGGGAGTGCTCATCTCGAAGCAGGCTTCCCGCTTAGATGCTTTCAGCGGTTATCCCTCCCGAACGTAGCCAACCAGCCATGCCCTTGGCAGGACAACTGGCACACCAGAGGTTCGTCCGTCCCGGTCCTCTCGTACTAGGGACAGCCCTTCTCAACACTCCTACGCGCACAGCGGATAGGGACCGAACTGTCTCACGACGTTCTAAACCCAGCTCGCGTACCGCTTTAATGGGCGAACAGCCCAACCCTTGGGACCTACTCCAGCCCCAGGATGCGACGAGCCGACATCGAGGTGCCAAACCATCCCGTCGATATGGACTCTTGGGGAAGATCAGCCTGTTATCCCCGGGGTACCTTTTATCCGTTGAGCGACGGCGCTTCCACAAGCCACCGCCGGATCACTAGTCCCTACTTTCGTACCTGCTCGACCCGTCAGTCTCACAGTCAAGCTCCCTTGTGCACTTACACTCAACACCTGATTGCCAACCAGGCTGAGGGAACCTTTGGGCGCCTCCGTTACTCTTTAGGAGGCAACCGCCCCAGTTAAACTACCCACCAGACACTGTCCCTGATCCGGATCACGGACCCAGGTTAGACATCCAGCACGACCAGAGTGGTATTTCAACGACGACTCCACAACAACTGGCGTTGCTGCTTCAAAGTCTCCCACCTATCCTACACAAGCCGAACCGAACACCAATATCAAGCTATAGTAAAGGTCCCGGGGTCTTTCCGTCCTGCTGCGCGAAACGAGCATCTTTACTCGTAATGCAATTTCACCGGGCCTATGGTTGAGACAGTCGAGAAGTCGTTACGCCATTCGTGCAGGTCGGAACTTACCCGACAAGGAATTTCGCTACCTTAGGATGGTTATAGTTACCACCGCCGTTTACTGGCGCTTAAGTTCTCAGCTTCGCCTGGACGAATCCAAGCTAACCGGTCCCCTTAACGTTCCAGCACCGGGCAGGCGTCAGTCCGTATACATCGCCTTACGGCTTCGCACGGACCTGTGTTTTTAGTAAACAGTCGCTTCTCGCTGGTCTCTGCGGCCACCCCCAGCTCTGACAGCAAGTGCCGTCACCAGGAATGGCCCCCCTTCTCCCGAAGTTACGGGGGCATTTTGCCGAGTTCCTTAACCATAGTTCACCCGAACGCCTCGGTATTCTCTACCTGACCACCTGAGTCGGTTTGGGGTACGGGCCGCCATGAAACTCGCTAGAGGCTTTTCTCGACAGCATAGGATCATCCACTTCACCACAATCGGCTCGGCATCAGGTCTCAGCCTTAATGAGTGACGGATTTGCCTATCACTCGGCCTACACCCTTACCCCGGGACAACCACCGCCCGGGCTGGACTACCTTCCTGCGTCACCCCATCGCTCACCTACTACAGACTTGGTTCAGCGGCTCCACCACGTCCCTTTGTCCGAAGACTCCGGGCCGGCTTCACGGCCTTAGCATCACCTGGTTCAGCGTTGGCGCTTCAAAGCGGGTACGGGAATATCAACCCGTTGTCCATCGACTACGCCTGTCGGCCTCGCCTTAGGTCCCGACTTACCCTGGGCAGATCAGCTTGACCCAGGAACCCTTGGTCAATCGGCGCAAGAGTTTCCCACTCTTGTATCGCTACTCATGCCTGCATTCTCACTCGTATACCGTCCACGACTGGTTTCCACCGCCGCTTCACCCGGCACACGACGCTCCCCTACCCATCACAGCAGGCGTTGGCCCTATATGCTGCAATGACACGACTTCGGTGATGTGCTTGAGCCCCGCTACATTGTCGGCGCGGAATCACTTGACCAGTGAGCTATTACGCACTCTTTCAAGGGTGGCTGCTTCTAAGCCAACCTCCTGGTTGTCTCTGCGACTCCACATCCTTTCCCACTTAGCACACGCTTAGGGACCTTAGTCGGTGTTCTGGGCTGTTTCCCTCTCGACCATGGAGCTTATCCCCCACAGTCTCACTGCCACGCTCTCACTTACCGGCATTCGGAGTTTGGCTAAGGTCAGTAACCCGGTAAGGCCCATCGCCTATCCAGTGCTCTACCTCCGGCAAGAAACACGTGACGCTGCACCTAAATGCATTTCGGGGAGAACCAGCTATCACGGAGTTTGATTGGCCTTTCACCCCTAACCACAGGTCATCCCCCAGGTTTTCAACCCTGGTGGGTTCGGTCCTCCACACGGTCTTACCCGCGCTTCAACCTGCCCATGGCTAGATCACTCCGCTTCGGGTCTTGGGCATGCAACTCAACCGCCCTATTCGGACTCGCTTTCGCTACGGCTACCCCACACGGGTTAACCTCGCTACACACCGCAAACTCGCAGGCTCATTCTTCAAAAGGCACGCAGT
>NZ_LJJF01000001.1:2535000-2610000 GCF_001625365.1 Streptomyces sp. MJM8645
ACCACCGGAATAGGGCGGCCCCGCGCACTGCGTCCTCGCTAGTGTTTTACTTCAAAAGGAATCTCCAACCCCAGAAGAATCTGAGGCCGGGGATGTCAACATATCTGGCGTTGACTTTTGGCACGCTGTTGAGTTCTCAAGGAACGGACACTTCCTTCGGACCGCCTTCCAGCGGGCCCTCCGGGCGCTTCGTTCTTTCGTGTTTCCAGCTTATCAGATGTTTTCCGCTCCGTTTTCCGGAGTTTCATTTACCTGAGTGGCTTTCGCCTTTCGGCGCTCCCGAACTCTATCAGAGTTTCTCGGGCCGTTTTCCGCGGTCATTCTCGAATTCGCATTCGAGAAACTTCCTGCGGGGCCGTCCCGTGGGGCAACCCGGAGAACATTACGCACCGGGCTGCCCCACGTCAAACCAGCCGCCGGAGGCTCAGACCTCGACGACGACCGGCAGGATCATCGGCCGGCGGCGGTAGTTGTCCGCCACCCACTTGCCGACGGTCCGGCGGACCAGCTGCTGGACCTGGCGGGGCTCCAGCACGCCGTCGCTCGCCGAGCGGTCCAGGGCCTCCTGGAGCTTGGCGGCGACCGGCACGAACGCGTTGTCGTCGATGCCGGAGCCGCGGGCCTGGAAGGTCGGACCGCCCACGATCTTGCCGTTGGTCGAGTCGACCGCGACGAAGACCGAGATGAAGCCCTCCTCGCCGAGGATCCTGCGGTCCTTGAGCGAGGCCTCGGTGATGTCGCCGACCGAGGCGCCGTCCACGTAGACGTACCCGGCCTGCACCTTGCCGACGATCCGGGCGACGCCCTTCTCCAGGTCGACGCAGACGCCGTCCTCGGCGATGACCACGCGGTTGCGCGGAATGCCGGTGGCGATGCCCAGGTCGGCGGCGGCCCGCAGGTGGCGCCACTCGCCGTGGACCGGCATCAGGTTGCGCGGCTTGCAGATGTTGAAGAAGTACAGCAGCTCACCGGCCGAGGCGTGGCCGGAGACGTGCACCTTGGCGTTGCCCTTGTGCACGACCTTGGCGCCCCAGCGGGTGAGGCCGTTGATCACCCGGTAGACGGCGTTCTCGTTGCCCGGGATGAGCGACGAGGCCAGGACGACGGTGTCGCCCTCGACGATGCGGATCTGGTGGTCGCGGTTGGCCATCCGGGACAGCGCCGCCATCGGCTCGCCCTGGGAGCCGGTGCAGATCAGCACGACGTCCTTGTCCGGCAGGTCGTCGAGCTGCTTGACGTCGACGACCATGTTGCCGGGGACCTTCAGGTAGCCGAGGTCGCGGGCGATGCCCATGTTGCGGACCATCGAGCGGCCGACGAAGGCGACCTTGCGCTTGTACTCGTGCGCGGCGTCCAGCACCTGCTGGATGCGGTGCACGTGGCTGGCGAAGGAGGCGACGATGATGCGCTTGTCGGCGTTCGCGAAGACGTTCCGCAGCGCGGCCGAGATGTCCCGCTCGTGCGGGATGAAGCCGGGGACCTCGGCGTTGGTGGAGTCCACCAGCAGCAGGTCCATGCCCTCTTCGGCCAGCTTGGCGAAGGTCGGCAGGTCGGTCAGGCGGCCGTCGAGCGGCAGCTGGTCCATCTTGAAGTCGCCGGTGGCCACGACCATGCCCGCGGGGGTGCGGACGGCGACCGCCAGGGCGTCCGGGATGGAGTGGTTGACCGCGATGAACTCGCAGTCGAAGGGGCCGATGCGCTCGCGCTCGCCCTCCTTGACCTCCAGCACGTACGGCCGGATGCGGTGCTCGGCGAGCTTGGCCTCGATCAGGGCGAGGGTGAGCTTGGAGCCGATCAGCGGGATGTCCGGGTTCTCCCGCAGGAGGAACGGGACGGCGCCGATGTGGTCCTCGTGCCCGTGGGTGAGGACGATGCCGTCGATCTTGTCGAGGCGGTCCCGGATGTAGGTGAAGTCCGGGAGGATCAGGTCCACGCCGGGCTGCTCGTCCTCGGGGAAGAGGACGCCGCAGTCGACGATCAGGATGCGGCCCCCGTATTCGAAGACCGTCATGTTGCGGCCGATCTCGCCGAGACCGCCGAGCGGGGTGATGCGGAGGGCGCCCTCCTTCAGGGCCGGGGGTGCGCCGAGTTCGGGGTGCGGGTGGCTCAAAAGACTCTCCTCACGACGCACGCCATATGCCCGGGGTCCTCCCCCTGAAGACATATGGCGTGCGTACTCAGTGTCGTTTTTCCTACTGGGTCGGTGCTCTCGCGCCGTCGGTCCGGTCCAGCGGCGGGCCCGTGAGGGTCCGGCGAGCCGGGGCGCGCACGTCTTCGTCTGTTACAGGTGTACCCCGCCGGCGGCGAGATCCTTCGTCAATCGTGCGATCTCCTCGGGAGTCGCGCCGACCAGCGGCAGCCGCAGCGGGCCGGCCGGCAGTCCCTGGAGCTCCAGCGCGGCCTTGGCGAGGATGACGCCCTGCGTGCGGAACATACCGCTGAACACCGGGAGCAGGCCCTGGTGGATCGCCGTGGCCTTGGCCACATCGCCGGCCAGGTACGCCTCGATCATCGCACGCAGTTCGCCGGCCACGACGTGTCCGACGACGCTGACCACTCCGGCGGCTCCGACCGACAGCAGCGGCAGGTTGAGGATGTCGTCGCCGGAGTACCAGGCGAGGTCGGAGCGGGCGATGGCCCAGGCGGCGGCGCCGAGGTCGCCCTTGGCGTCCTTGTTGGCGACGATCCGCGGGTGCTCGCCGAGGCGGACCAGCGTCTCGTGGCTCAGCGCGACACCGCTGCGGCCCGGGATGTCGTAGAGCATGACCGGCAGCCCGGTGGTGTCCGCGATGTGCACGGTGTGCCGGTACAGGCCCTCCTGCGGGGGCTTGCTGTAGTACGGCGTGACGACCAGCAGGCCGTGGGCTCCGGCGGCCTCCGCCTGTCGCGCCAGCTCGGCACTGTGGTGGGTGTCGTTGGTGCCGACGCCGGCCACCACGTGGGCGCGATCCCCGACCGCCTCCACCACGGCGCGGACGAGCTGGGCCTTCTCGGCGTCACTGGTGGTCGGGGACTCACCGGTGGTGCCGTTGACGACGAGGCCGTCGTTGCCGGAGTCCACGAGGTGTGTGGCGAGGCGCTGGGCGCCGTCGAGGTCGAGTCCGCCGTCGGCGGTGAACGGGGTGACCATCGCGGTCAGGACCCGGCCGAACGGCGTCTGGGGGGTGGAGGTCGGAGCCATGCGTCCAAAGCTACTCGTAGGCGGTGGGGCGGTAACCACACCGGTCCAGTGTTCGGACAGGGGCATACCGTGCGAAGCGGCGGAAACAGGCGGTGACATGGGATTCCGGTGCTGCCCGCTCGGGGGTTCGGGCAGCACCGGAATCCGTGTTCATGAATGTAGGGAGCGGCTAGAAAAGCCGCAATCCAGACATGCGAGACACTCCGCCCATATGCCTATCGTCCCAGGTCAGGGAGCGACCCGGCCGTGCTTCTCGAAGGCCGCATGGGTGAGCGGCATGAGCCGCGCCCACTCCTGCTCCATCTGCTCGGCGACCATCTCGATCTCGCGCTGCGGGAAGGACGGCACCGCCGAGTGCTCCCGCTTGGTCCGCAGCGACAGGAAGTGCATCAGCGAACGGGAGTTGCAGGTCGCGTACATCGAGGAGAACAGGCCGACCGGCAGCACCGCGCGGGCCACCTCGCGGGCCACGCCGGCCGCCAGCATCTCCTGGTAGCGCGCGTAGGACTCGCGGTACGCGGCCTCCATCGCCTCGGTGGTGGTCCTGTGCTGCTCGGGGGTGCCGTCGACGAACTCGTAGCGGCCCGGGCGGCCCTGCTGGACGAGCTTGCGCTCCTCCGCCGGGACGTAGAAGACCGGCTGCAGCTCGCGGTAGCGGCCGGACTCCTCGTTGTAGGACCAGCCGCTGCGGTGCCGGTGGAACTCCCGGAACACGAAGATCGGCGCGCTGATGAAGAAGGTCATCGAGTTGTGCTCGAAGGGGGTGCCGTGCCGGTCCCGCATCAGGAAGTTGATCAGGCCCTTGGACTTCTCCGGGTCCTGCTGGACCGCCTCCAGGGACTGCTCCCCCGCGGTCGAGACGCGGGCCGCCCAGATGACGTCCGAGTCGGCGGCCGCGCTGCGGACCAGCTCGACCGTGACGTCGCTGCGGAAGCTGGGGGCCGTCGGTTCGTCGCTCACGCGTTACTCCTTGCGGGTTCGGTGCTGTGCAGCTTGATGGCGTGCTGCATGGTCTTGCGGGCGCGCGGGGTGTCGCCGGCGTCGGCGTACGCCACCGCGAGGCGGAACCAGACCCGCCAGTCGGCCGGCGCGGCCTCCGCCTCGGCCTGGCGGCGGGCGAACACCGCATCGGCCGAGGCCCGGTCGATCCGCCCGCCGGTGGTGCGCTGGAGCTCGTCCACCGGCAGGCCGCCCTCGGCCTCCAGCTCCCGGGCGAGCTGCTCGCTGGCCCGGCCGAACCGGACGGTCTGGCGCAGGAACCAGACGCCGATCACCGGGATGACGAAGGCGCACAGGCCGATGCCGATGCCGAGCGGCTTGCCGGTGGCGACCAGCTGGACGCCCTCCCCGACGCAGAGGAGGGCGACCAGCAGCAGCACGCCGGACAGGACGAAGAATCCGGTACGGGACGTCATGCCGGGCTCACAGGTCCAGGAAGTGTTCGAGGCCCAGGGTGAGCCCCGGCGTCTCCACGACCTTGCGCACACCGAGCAGGATGCCCGGCATGAAGCTGCTGTGGTGCAGCGAGTCGTGCCGGATGGTGAGCGTCTCACCGGTGTCGCCGAACATCACCTGCTGGTGGGCGAGCAGCCCGCGCAGCCGGACGGCGTGCACCGGCACCCCGTCCACGTCGGCGCCGCGGGCGCCGGGCAGGCTGTGCGTGGTCGGGTCCTGCTGCTGCGGGCGGCCGGCCTCGGCGCGGGCGGCCGCGATCAGCTGCGCGGTACGGGTGGCGGTGCCGCTGGGGGCGTCGGCCTTGCGGTCGTGGTGCAGCTCGACCACCTCGACCGACTCGAAGTACTTCGCCGCGGTCTGCGCGAACTTCATGCCGAGCACCGCGCCGATGGAGAAGTTCGGCGCGATCAGCAGGCCCAGCTCGGGGGCCTGGTCGAGCCAGCCGCGGACGGTGGCCAGCCGCTCGTCCGTCCAGCCGGTGGTCCCGGTGACCACGTGGATGCCGTGGTGCAGGCAGTAGTCGAGGTTGCCCATCACCGAGTCCGGGTGGGTGAGTTCGACGGCGACCTGGACGCCGGCCTCGGTCAGCTCCGCCGGCTCGGACCCGCGGCCCAGGGTGGCCACCAGTTCGAGGTCCGGTGCGGCCTCGACGGCCTTGACCGCCTCGGAGCCGATCCGGCCGTTGGCACCGATCACGGCGACACGCAGCGTCATAGCGAAATGTCCTCTCACACCAGCAGATCGGCGAGCTTGGCGGCCCGCTTGTCGTTGACCGGACCGATCAGCGCCAGCGACGGCCGGTACGCGCCCAGCACATCACGGGCCACCGCGTGGACGTCGTCCAGGGTCACGGCCGCGATCCGCGCCAGCATCTCGTCCACCGACAGGTGGTGCCCGTAGCTCAGCTCGGCCTTGCCGATCCGGTTCATCAGCGAGCCGGTGTCCTCCATGCCCAGCACGGTGGAGCCGGAGATCTGGCCGATCGCGCGCCGCAGCTCCTCCTCCGTGATGCCCTCGGCGACCACCTTGGCCAGCTCCGCGCGGCAGATCCGCAGCACCTCCTCGACCCGCTTGGGCTGGCAGCCGGCGTAGATGCCGAACAGGCCGCTGTCCGCGTAGGACGAGGAGTACGAGTACACCGAGTACGCCAGGCCGCGCTTCTCCCGGACCTCCTGGAACAGCCGGGAGCTCATCCCGCCGCCGAGGGCCGCGTTGAGCACGCCCATCGCCCAGCGGCGCTCGTCGTGCCGCGGCACCCCGGGCACGCCCAGCACCAGGTGGGCCTGCTCGGTGGAGCGGTTGAGCACCTCGACCCGGCCGGCCGTGCGCAGCGCCTTGACGCCGCGGCGGGCCTCGGCGGGGGCCGCGTCGGAGCGGGCCAGCACCTCCGCGAAGGCCTGCTCGACCTGCTTGACCACCGTGTGGTGGTCGAGGTTGCCGGCGGCCGAGACGACCAGGTTCTCGGGCCGGTAGCGGCGGCGGTAGAAGCCGGCGATCTGCTCCCGGGTGAGCACCTTGATGGTCTCCTGGGTGCCCAGGATGGGGCGGCCGAGCGGGCCGCTGCCGAAGATCACCTTGGCGAACAGGTCGTGCACCACGTCGCCCGGGTCGTCCTCGGCCATCGCCATCTCCTCGAGGATGACGCCGCGCTCGGCGTCGACGTCCTCGGAGCGGATCAGCGAGCCGGTGACCATGTCGCAGACCACGTCGATGGCCAGCGGCAGGTCGGTGTCCAGGACCCGGGCGTAGTAGCAGGTGTTCTCCTTCGCGGTGAAGGCGTTCATCTCACCGCCGACCGCGTCCAGGGCAGCCGAGATGTCCAGCGCGCTGCGCCGCGCGGTGCCCTTGAAGAGCAGGTGCTCCAGGTAGTGGGTGGCGCCGTTGAGCTGCGGGGTCTCGTCCCGCGAGCCGACGCCGACCCAGATGCCGAAGGTGGCGGAGCGCACCGTCGGCAGGGTCTCGGTGACGACCCGAAGGCCGCCGGGGAGGACGGTGCGGCGCACCGTGCCGGCGCCGTCCGCGCCCTTGAGCAGGGTCCGGGTGGAGCCGGGGCGCTGCTTCGCCGCCGGGGCCTGAGCCACGGGGGGTACCTCCAGAGGAAACACGCGTGGGAACGCTTGGACGAACGCGGGGGCAACAGGGTGCGGCCCGCACGCCGGGAGGCGTACGGGCCGCAAGGGTCAGCTAGCGGCGCTTCACTCGGAAGCGGTCTCGCCGGCTTCCTCGCCCTCGACGACGGGGATGAGGGAGAGCTTGCCGCGCGGGTCGATCTCGGCGATCTCGACCTGCACCTTGGCGCCGACGCCGAGGACGTCCTCGACGTTCTCGACGCGCTTGCCGCCGGCCAGCTTGCGGATCTGCGAGATGTGCAGCAGGCCGTCCTTGCCCGGCATGAGCGAGACGAACGCGCCGAACGTCGTGGTCTTCACCACGGTGCCCAGGTAGCGCTCGCCGACCTCCGGCATGGTCGGGTTGGCGATCTGGTTGATCGTGGTGCGGGCGGCCTCGGCGGCCGGTCCGTCGGCGGCACCGATGTAGATGGTGCCGTCGTCCTCGATCGTGATCTCGGCGCCGGTGTCCTCCTGGATCTGGTTGATCATCTTGCCCTTGGGGCCGATGACCTCACCGATCTTGTCCACCGGGATCTTGATGGTGATGATCCGCGGGGCGTTCGGGGACATCTCGTCCGGCGTGTCGATGGCCTCGTTCATCACGTCGAGGATGTGCAGACGCGCGTCCTTGGCCTGCTTCAGCGCGGCGGCCAGCACCGACGCCGGGATGCCGTTGAGCTTGGTGTCCAGCTGCAGGGCGGTGATGAAGTTGCGGGTACCGGCGACCTTGAAGTCCATGTCGCCGTACGCGTCCTCGGCACCGAGGATGTCGGTCAGCGCGACGTAGTGGGTCTCACCGTCGATCTCCTGGGAGATCAGGCCCATGGCGATACCGGCGACGGCGGCCTTCAGCGGCACACCGGCGTTCAGCAGCGACATGGTGGAGGCGCAGACCGAGCCCATCGAGGTGGAGCCGTTGGAGCTCAGCGCCTCGGAGACCTGGCGGATCGCGTACGGGAAGTCCTCACGCGAGGGCAGCACGGGGATGATCGCCCGCTCCGCCAGCGCGCCGTGGCCGATCTCGCGGCGCTTGGGCGCACCCACGCGGCCGGTCTCGCCGACCGAGTACGGCGGGAAGTTGTAGTTGTGCATGTAGCGGCGACGCGTCTCCGGGGAGAGCGTGTCCAGCTGCTGCTCCATGCGCAGCATGTTGAGGGTGGTGACGCCCAGGATCTGGGTCTCGCCACGCTCGAACAGGGCCGAGCCGTGCACGCGCGGGATGGCCTCGACCTCGGCGGCCAGGGTGCGGATGTCGGTGACACCGCGGCCGTCGATGCGGACCTTGTCCTTGATGACGCGCTCGCGGACGACCTTCTTGGTCAGCGCGTTGTAGGCGGCGCTGATCTCCTTCTCGCGGCCCTCGAACTCGGGGAGCAGCTTCTCGGCGGCCAGCGCCTTGACGCGGTCCAGCTCGTTGTTGCGCTCCTGCTTGCCCGGGATGGTGAGGGCCTGGGCGAGCTCGTCCTTGACGGCGGCGGTCAGCGCGGCGAGGACGTCGTCCTGGTAGTCCAGGAAGACCGGGAACACGCCGGTCGGCTTGGCGGCCTGGGCGGCGAGCTGCGACTGGGCGGCGCACAGCACCTTGATGAACGGCTTGGCGGCGTCCAGACCGGCGGCGACGACGTCCTCGGTCGGCGCCTCGGCGCCGCCCTCGACCAGCTTGATGGTCTTGTCGGTGGCCTCGGCCTCGACCATCATGATCGCGACGTCGCCGTCCGGCAGGACGCGACCGGCGACGACCATGTCGAAGACGGCCGACTCCAGCTCGCTGTGGGTCGGGAAGGCCACCCACTGGCCGTTGATCAGCGCGACGCGGACGCCGCCGATCGGGCCGGAGAACGGCAGGCCCGCCAGCTGGGTGGACGCGGAGGCGGCGTTGATGGCCACCACGTCGTACAGGTGGTCGGGGTTGAGCGCCATGACGGTGCAGACGACCTGGACCTCGTTGCGCAGGCCCTTGACGAAGGACGGGCGCAGCGGGCGGTCGATCAGGCGGCAGGTGAGGATCGCGTCCTCGGAGGGCCGGCCCTCACGACGGAAGAACGAGCCGGGGATGCGGCCCGCGGCGTACATGCGCTCCTCGACGTCCACGGTCAGCGGGAAGAAGTCGAAGTGCTCCTTCGGCTGCTTGGACGCGCTGGTGGCAGACAGCACCATGGTGTCGTCGTCCAGGTAGGCCACGGCGGAGCCGGCGGCCTGACGGGCCAGACGGCCGGTCTCGAAGCGGATGGTACGGGTGCCGAAGGAACCGTTGTCGATCACGGCCTCGGCGTAGAACACGTTCTCTTCCACCTGGAAGATCTCCTCTTTCGTACGTCTCCGGGAGAGCGTCCCCGCGCTGCCTGCCGGCTGGCCCTGGCCCTCCTGGCAAGGAGGACGGCAGTCGGGCCGGTCTTCGATCGAAGCCTCCGGGGTGCTCCGCTCGGTCTGCGGGGCTTCCGGGGGCCACTACCGAGGACCGGCGCCTCACGGCTGCCGGGCCGGGACGGGCGGTCCGCGTCTGGACGCTCTCTCGGATGCGGGCGGCTTCCGTTTGAAGCCTTCGGCCCGCGGGGGGTTCGGGTTCGTCTGCCCGGGTGGCGCGCTGGTGCGCCATCACCGGGCATGCCCACAACCCTACGGTGCAATCCTCGGCCACCTGGGGAGGTACGCGCGAGTTGTTATGTCCGGGCGCCGCGGCTCGGGGTGTCCGCGGCATACGCGCGAGGGGCGGCTCCCCGGTGTGGGGAGCCGCCCCGAGCGGCGGTCTTAGCGGGCGCCACCGGCGGCACCGCGGCGGATGCCCAGGCGGTCGACGAGCGTACGGAAGCGCTCGATGTCCTTCTTGGCCAGGTACTGCAGCAGGCGGCGGCGCTGGCCGACCAGGATCAGCAGGCCACGACGCGAGTGGTGGTCGTGCTTGTGGGTCTTGAGGTGCTCGGTCAGGTCCGCGATGCGACGGGAGAGCATGGCCACCTGGACCTCGGGGGAACCGGTGTCGCCCTCCTTCTGGCCGAACTCGGCGAAGATCTGCTTCTTGACGTCAGAGGCGAGAGCCACTGCAACTCCTTCAGGGTGTACCGAGCGGTCCTGGTCGACAACACAGGACTGATGAGGACTCGGTGTCGTGACGGAGCGCGGCCGGCGGTCTGCGACCCACCGGAGGCGGACACACGGCTGCGCTCGAAGGCCAAGGGTACCAGTGCCGCCCACCCGGCCGGTCGGCGGGCCGGACGGGCCGAACGGGGCAGGCGGCGCGGGCCGGGCCGGTCAGCTGGTGGCGCCGCGGACCAGCCGGTAGACGTCCAGGACGGCGAGTGCCAGCGGGACGAGGGAGATCAGGGTCAGGCTGTCGACCAGGTCCAGGATGCGCCCCCAGAACGGGGAGACGCCGAGCCGGGGCACCACCAGCGCGATCGCGGCGAGCAGCGCCGCGCCGAACGCGATGGAGGCCGCCAGCCAGACGGTGCGCAGGTCGACCTCGGTGGAGCTGGCGGCGCGCAGGATGAACTGCGGGGTGTGCAGGGACAGGCCGATGATCAGCAGGGCCAGGCCGAGCAGCCCGGCGATGGTGAGGCTGAAGACCTGCGCGGTGTAGCGGAACAGCCGGGCGCGCAGCATCGTGGCCAGGCCCAGGGCGAGCGCGAGCAGCTCGGGGAACGTCCGGTCGGTGAAGCCGAGGACGGCGCAGGAGCCGACCACGACCGCGGCGCAGCCGCCGACCAGGCCGACCAGGACCTCGTGGCCGCGGCGGGCCTGGTGGGCGATCCGCTCGTACTGGACGGCCTCGGCGCGCTCGGCCTCCTCGTCGTAGTCGCGGCTGCGGGTGCGGGTCTGGCCCGGGGCGCTGAAGCCGACGGGCAGCCGGGCGAAGCGGGCGGAGAGGCCGGGCAGGAAGCCGACGGCCGCGACGGCGGTGATGCCGGTGACGGCGGCGATGTGCCCGGCCGGGGTGTCCGGCAGCAGGACGGCGGCGAAGGTGGCGAGCGCCCCGGCGGCCGCGACCAGGGCGGCGGCGACGAACACCGCGTCCTTCTCGGGGAGCAGTCCGACCAGCAGCACGGCGACCACCAGGGCGGCGACGCAGCCGGCCAGGAACTGGAGCCGGCCGGGGCCGTCCCACGGGTGGGCGACGGCGAGGACGCCGCTGCCGCCGATCATGGCGTGCGGCAGGGCGCCGAGGCCGAGCGCGAGCGCGGCGTGGGCGTCCTGGTAGACCCGGGCGCGGACGCCGGCCAGCGCGGTGAGGACGACGGCGGTGACGCCGGCCAGGACGCCGGGCAGGCCGTGCATGTCGTGGCGCAGGTCGGCGAACCAGAGCGCGAAGCCGAGCAGGACGAGCAGCAGTGCGGCGCCGATCAGGCCGAAGGCCCGCATGAGTTCGGCGCTCCAGAGCCGGCGGTCGGTCTCGACGGCGCTGGCGATCGCGTCGGCGACGTCGTCGTAGACGGCCGGCGGGAGGGACTCGGCGAAGGGGCGCAGCGCGAGCAGGTCGCCGTCGCGGACCTGCTGGGCGGCGAGCGGCAGGCCGCTGTCGAGGACGGTGCCGTCGCGGCGCACCAGGTGGAAGCCGGTGGGAGCGCCGTCGGGTCGGCTCTGGTTGGCCAGGCGCAGCACCTCGGGGTAGACGTCCGCGAGCGGGACGTCCTCGGGCAGGGCGACGTCGATCCGGCGGTCCGGGGCGACGACGGTGACCCGGCAGTAGCCGGTCGCGGCGGCGTTGCTCATCGCCGCACCTCGGTCCTTCGACGCACTGGGCGCTCCCCCTTGTTGACGGTGCCGCGGCACGGCGGCGCTCGGTGTGGCAGTGGAACCGGCCCGACCGGGCCGCGAGTTGGCGCGGCGTTACCCTACCCGCTCGGTTCGTGCCCGGCCCCGGTGCGGGCCGGGCCCCCGGCGGGGGGTGCGGACGCGGGCCTGGCGGGCGGTGCGGGGGCGACCGTTAGGATCGGCCCCTGCGCGCGGTACGGGGGGCGGCGCCGTGTGGTGCGTCCTCGCCCTGGTGAATCCCGTACGAGCCGTACGAGCCGTACGAGTCCAGTTGCGTGAGGGCTGATGCCGAAGTGATCGATCGACGCCGCGGGGTGGATGACACATGGGTGTGATCACGGTCAAGCGCCCGGGCAGGGCCTATCCGCCGGCGGTGCCGGACGAGCCGGTGGAGCTGGTGACCCCGCCCGAACTGCCCCGGCAGGGCGGCGAGGACTGGCTGATGAGCATCCTTCCGATGCTCGGCATGGGCGGCTCGGCGGTGTTCTTCTTCGCGCCGGGCGCGGCGGCCCCGATGAAGATCATGGGCGGTCTGATGGTCGCCTCGACGGTCGGCATGGTGCTGGCGCAGATCATGCGGGCCCGCAGGGGCGGTTCGACCGCGATGGCGGACGAGCGGCGCGACTACCTCAAGTACCTGCAGCAGATGCGCCGCCAGGTGCGCCGCACGGCGGAGCGCCAGCGCGGCGCGCTGCTGTTCCTGAACCCGGCGCCGGACCAGCTGTGGTCGATCGTGGCGGACGGCCGGCGGCTGTGGGAGCGCCGCACCGGGGACGGCGACTTCGCGCAGATCCGGGTGGGCCTGGGCCCGGTGCAGCTGTCGACGCCGCTGGTGGCGCCGCAGACCGCGCCGATGGACGAGCTGGAGCCGCTGTCGGCGGCCGCGATGCACTCCTTCCTGAAGGCCCACGGCACCTTGCAGGACCTGCCGCTGGCGGTGTCGCTGCGCGCCTTCTACCACGTCACGGTGTGCGGGGACGCGGACTCGGTGTACGGCAACGTGCGCGCGATGATCGCCCAGCTGACCACCCTGCACTCGCCGGACGACCTGCTGGTCGCGGTGGCCGCGGCGCCGGGCGCGGCGGAGGAGTGGGAGTGGACCAAGTGGCTCCCGCACAACCAGCACCGCAAGGAGGCCGACGGCGCGGGCTCGCGCCGGCTGATCGCCACCGACCTGGGCGAGCTGGAGTTCCTGTTGCAGGACGAGCTGGCCGGCCGCCAGCGGTTCGTGCGGGACGCGGCGCCCGCGCCGGACCAGCCGCACCTGGTGGTGGTGATGGACGGCGCCGGGGTGCCGCCGAACTCGCTGCTGGCGAGCCCCGAGGGCGTGCAGGGGGTGACCGTCATCGAGGTGGTGCCGGGCGACCTGGACGAGCCGAGCGGGCACCTGATGGTGACGGTGAGCCCGCAGGAGCTGGTGCTGCGCTCGGCCTCCGGGGCGACGTACACCGGCACGCCGGACCTGCTCTCGGTGTGGCAGTGCGAGGCGCTGGCACGGCAGTTGGCGCCGTACCGACTCTCGGCCGGCGGGGACGACGAGCCGCTGCTGTCGAACCTGGACTTCACCGACCTGATGAACTCGGGCGACCCGGGCTCCTTCGACGTGACGCGCAGCTGGCGTCCGCGCGCCCAGCACGAGCGGATGCGGGTGCCGATCGGGGTCGGCGCGAACGGCGAGCACGTCTACCTGGACATCAAGGAGGCCGCGCTGGAGGGCATGGGCCCGCACGGCCTGTGCGTGGGCGCGACCGGCTCCGGCAAGTCGGAGCTGCTGCGCACCCTGGTGCTGGCGCTGGCGATGACGCACTCCTCGGAGATCCTGAACTTCGTCCTCGCCGACTTCAAGGGCGGCGCGACCTTCTCCGGCATGGCGGACATGCCGCACACCTCCGCAGTGATCACCAACCTGGAGGGCGAACTCACCCTGGTCGACCGCATGCGCGACGCGATCGAGGGTGAACTGCACCGCCGCCAGGAGCTGCTGCGCTCGGCGGGCAACTACGCCAACATCCACGAGTACGAGCGGGCCCGGGCGGCCGGCGCGGCGCTGGACCCGCTGCCCTCGCTGGTGCTGATCATCGACGAGTTCTCCGAACTGCTCACCGCCAAGCCGGACTTCATCGAGATGTTCATCCAGATCGGCCGGATCGGCCGGTCGCTGGGGGTGCACCTGCTGCTGGCCTCGCAGCGTCTGGAGGAGGGCAAGCTGCGCGGCCTGGACACCTACCTCTCCTACCGGATCGGTCTGCGCACCTTCTCGGCGGCCGAGTCGCGGGCGGCGATCGGGGTGCCGGACGCCTACCACCTGCCGCCGGTGCCAGGCGTCGGGTACCTCAAGTTCGGCGAGGACGTGATGGACCGGTTCAAGGCCGCGTACGTCTCGGGGCCCTACCGGGCGCCGGGGCAGCAGCGGTCGACCGGCGGGCGGCGGGTGAACGCCCGCCCGGTGCTGTTCACCGCGGCCCGGGTGGAGCCGCCGGAGCCGGCGGTGGAGGAGGAGGCGCCGCTCGCCCCGGAGCAGGACGACGCGCTGGTCGACACCGTGCTGGACGTGTTCGTGCAGCGGATGACGGGCCAGGGCCCGGCCGCGCACCAGGTGTGGCTGCCGCCGCTGGAGGAGGCGCCGAGCATGGACCACCTGCTGCCGCCGCTCCAGGTGGTGCCGGAGCGCGGGCTGACCGCGCCCGGCTTCCCGGCGGGCCGGCTGCGGGTGCCGATCGGCATCGTGGACAAGCCGCGCGAGCAGAAGACCGACGTCCTGGAGGTCGACTACGCGGGGGCGGCCGGCCACGGCCTGGTCGTGGGCGGCCCGCGCTCGGGCAAGTCGACGGTGGTGCGCACCACGGTGGCCTCGTTCGCGCTCACCCACACCCCGCGGGAGGTGCAGTTCTACCTGCTGGACTTCGGCGCGGGCAGCTTCCAGTCACTGGCCGGGCTGCCGCACGTCGGCGGGGTGGCCGGGCGCCTGGACGTCGACAAGGTGCGCCGGATGGTCTCCGAGGTGCACGGGGTGCTGAACCGGCGCGAGGAGCTGTTCCGGGCCGCCGGGATCGACACCATCGGCACCTACCGGGCCCGCCGGGCGGCCGGGCAGCTGCCGGACGAGGCGTTCGGCGACGTGTTCCTGGTGATCGACGGCTGGAACACCTTCAAGCAGGAGTTCGAGGTGCTGGAGGCGGTGATCGGCGACATCGCCCAGCGCGGCCTCGGCTACGGCGTCCACCTGGTCATCACCGCGGCCCGGTACGCCGAGGTGCGCCCGGCGCTGAAGGACCTGCTGCAGAACCGGACCGAGCTGAAGCTCGGCGACCCGATGGAGTCCGAGGTGGACCGCCGGGTGGCGCAGAACGTCCCGTCGCTGGCCGGGCGCGGCATCACCCCGGAGCGGCTGCACTTCCTGTCCGCCCTGCCGCGGCTGGACGGCTCCTGCGCGGTGGACGACCTCCAGCACGGGGTGGCCGGCCTGGTCGCCGCCGTCGACGGGGCCTGGAGCGGCCCGCGCGCGCCGCAGGTGCGGATGCTGCCGGCCGTCCTGGACGGGAACTCGCTGCCGAAGGGCTCCGAGCGCCCGGAGCGCGGGATCGCCTTCGGCGTGGACGAGGCCGAGCTGGCGCCGGCCTTCGTGAACTTCGAGACCGACCCGCTGTTCATCGTCTTCGGCGACACCGAGTCGGGGAAGTCGGCGCTGCTGCGGATGCTGATCAAGCAGATCACCGAGCGGTACACCCCGGACCAGGCGGGCATCGTGGTCGGCGACTACCGGCGCGCGCTGCTGGGCACCGTGCCGCCGGAGTACCTGGTGGAGTACGCGGCCGCGCAGCCGGCCATGGCGACCATCGTGGACATGCTGCGCGGGGCCTGCGCGCGCCGCCTGCCCGGCCCGGACGTCACCGCCGAGCAGCTGCGCAACCGCAGCTGGTACAGCGGCAAGGACATGTTCGTGGTCGTGGACGACTACGAGCTGGTCGCGACGAGCTCGGGCAACCCGCTGGCGCCGCTGGCGGAGTTCCTGCCGTTCGCCCGGGACATCGGCCTGCGGGTGATCGTGGCCCGCAGCGCGGGCGGCGCCGGCCGCTCGCTGTACGAGCCGGTGCTGCAGCGGATGCGCGAGCTGGGCGGGCAGGGCGTGATCCTCTCCGGCAACCGGGACGAGGGCGCGCTGCTGGGGACGGTCAAGCCGATGCCGCTGCCGCCGGGGCGCGGGGTGTACGTGTCGCGCCGGGCGACCGGTGGGCAGATGGTCCAGACGGGCTGGCTGCCGCTGGTGTGAAGGCGCCGGCGCACCGCGCCGGCGGCTACGGACAGTGATCGAGGGGTCGGGCTCGCGGGAGCCCGGCCCCTTTCGCGTCCCAGGTGTCGAAACGTTACCTAGATCTTTCCGGGGCGGGGCTGCGGTTCCCGCACCCCGTCCGGGGGTTGCGGCCGCGCAAAGGGGCGCCTGGGCGTATCGCCGTCCGACTCCACGGACACCTTTGAAAGGCGGCTTGCAACACTCTGTTCACCTTGGATTCAGTTGCAATGTGGCAGAGGTAACAAGTCGGACAAAGCTCGCAATGACCGTACGTGATCATCAGATCGCATGTCCATACCCTTCCGCGCAACGGATTCCGAAGCATTTCGGCCATTGACGCAATCAATACGCCCAGGTTCCATTGCGACCCAGGAGCGACCCCACCAGAACCCGAGCAGACAGCCAGCGGAGGCGATACCGCTCCCACCCACAGGACCGAACAGAGCCGATCGGAAGCCACATGACCGACACGCTTCGCCCGCCACGCGCCGCGACCCCCGCGACGGCCGACACCGCCGCCGCGCCCCAGCAACTCAAGCGCTCGATCGGCGTGGTGGGCGGCACCCTGCTCACACTGTCCTGCGTCACCCCGGCCTCCACGCTCTTCGTGATCGTCCCGGAGCTGTTCTCCAGCATCGGCAGCGCCACCGCCCTGGCCATCGCCATCGGCACCGTGCTGTGCGTCGCCGTCGCGTTCTGTTACTCCGAGCTCGGCACCCTGATCCCCAGCGCCGGCGGCGAGTACGCGATGGTCGGCACCCTCGCCGGGCGGCTGGCCGGCTGGCTGGTCTTCGTGCTCTCGCTGATCGTGGTGATGATCGTCCCCTCGGTCATCGCCCTCGGCACCGCCGACTACCTCGCCCCCGTGCTGCACCTCGACAAGGCCATGACCGGCGCCGCCGTGATGCTCGCCGCCACCCTGGCCGGCCTGCTCGACCTGCGCGCCAACGCCTGGATCACCGGCGTCTTCCTGGTCCTGGAGGTCATCGCGGCCGGCGTCGTCTCGGTCCTCGGGTTCTCCCACGCCAACGCCGACGCCCCCAGCCTGCTGCACGGCGTGGTCACCGGGGACGGCGGCGCCACCACCACGGTGAGCATCGGCGCCATCGTCGGCGCGCTCGGCATCGCCCTGTTCATCACCCAGGGCTTCTCCACCGCCGTCTACCTCTCCGAGGAGCTGGAGAACCCCCGCCGCAACGTCTCGCGCACCGTGCTGTGGACGCTCGGCATCTCCTCCGCCGTCATCCTGGTCCCGGTCGTCGCCATCACCATGGGCGCCCCCGACCTTCAGACCCTGAGCTCCGGCGACATCTCCGGCATGGTCACCGCCTGGAGCAACTCCGCGGTCGGCACCTTCATCAGCCTCTGCGTCGCGCTGGCGATCATCAACGCCGGCATCGTCATGGTCATCCAGAACTCCCGAGTCCTGTTCGCCTCCGCCCGCGACAAGGCCTGGCCCGAGCCGGTCAACAAGGCCTTCGGCACCCTCGGCCGGTTCGGCTCCCCGTGGGTCGCCACCCTGGCCGTCGGCCTGCCCGGCGCCGCGCTCTGCTTCGTCAAGGGCGCGCTGCTCAGCAACATCACCGGCGTCGCCGTCACCGGGATGTACCTGCTGGTCGCGATCGCCGCGCTGCTCTCCCGCCGCGCCCACCACAAGCACGCCGCCGCCTGGCGGATGCCGCTGTGGCCGGCCGTCCCGGTGGTGCTGATCGCCGTCCTCGTCTACGTGATGACCCAGCTGGACACCGAACCCCTGCTGTGGACCGGCGGCATCACCGCCGCCGCCACCCTCTACTGGCTGTTCTACCTGCGCCCCCGCCAGGACACCCGCTGGGTGATCAGCCTCCCCGAGGACCAGCAGCCCTGACCCCCACCCCTCCCCCACACGGCAGTGCCCCGGGCTCCCCCTCGCCCGGGGCACTGCCACGTCCGGACCGCTACTTCCTCAGCTTCCACACCGACGCGGTGGCGATCGCCTTCAGCTGGTCGGTGCTCAGCGCCGGGGTGCTGCGGGTCGCCGGGGTCTGCTGGGTGCCGCTGTTGAACGCGCTGATCACCACCCGCAGGCCGTCCGCGTGCAGGGTGTCGACGGTCCACATGCCCGGGTTGGAACCCCGCTTGCCGACCACCACCCTGGTGCCGTCCGGCTGCGCCTGGGCACTGCCGAACAACTCCTCCTTGGTCTTGTCGTCACGGGACCAGTCCTGCACGTTGATCTCCACCAGGGACTTGCCCTTGCCGTCGTTGACCACGAAGTTCGCGTAGCCCGGCTGGCCCCCGGTCTCCGTCTCGGTCAGCCCTGCCGGCAGCAGCTTGGCGACGATCGCCAGGATCTCGTCCTTGTCGTACTCCTTGCCGCTGTCCCGCGGCTTGACCGGCACCGGGTCCGGGATCGAGGCGATGACCCGGTCCCAGGACTTGTCCGTGACGATCGCCTTGAGCTGCTCGGGGGTCAGCGGGGGCTTCGGGCGGCTGTCCGGCGAGCCCTTCTCCGCCGGGGAGTTCCACTCGGACAGCTCGACCTGGCGGCCGTCCTTGCCGATCAGCTTGGCGTTCCACCACTTGGTGGTGGCCCGCTTGTCCGGGTACTCGTAGCCCTGGAGGACGGTCAGCGTGCCGCCGTCCGGCAGGGTGGTGGCACTGCAGGCGTCGTACTGGACGAGCTTCTTGTCCGGGCAGTCGTTCTCCACCCGGTTCGGGTCGCCGTCCGCCAGGCGGCCGAGCGAGATGCCCATCGCGGACTTGCCCTTGCCGTCGTCGAAGACCAGCGAGGCGGTCGCGGCGATGCCGCCGCCGTACGGCCGGCCCGGATCGACCCCCGTGCCGGTGCCGGTGCCGCCGGTGGTCTCGCCCTTGGGGAGCAGGGCCTGGAACATCGCCAGCACCTCGTCGCCGGAGACCGCCGGCGGCGCCGAGGCGGAGGCGGACGCCGAGGAGGCCGGGGCCGCCGAGCCGCTGCCGCCGGCGGTGCTCGGGGCGGCCGCGGGCACCGTACTCGGGCGCGGCGAGGAGCCGGTGAGGTACACCGCACCTGTGCCCACCAGGGCCAGCGCGGCCGCGCCGCCCACCACCGCGGCGGTCGAGCGGCGGCGCCAGCGGCGGCGGCCGCGCCGGTACCCGCCCGCGAGCAGGTCGGTCGGCTCGGCGCGGAAGCCCTCGCCCGTACGGGTGAGGGCGTAGAGAAGATCGTCCTCGAACTTGTCCGGTTCGGACATGGGTGGTCACCGTCTCCTTGCATCACGAAATTGCGTCACGGGGAGCGTCACGGGTTGCGTCACGGACTACGAGCAGTGGTCAGCGGGCGGCGAGCTCGGCCAGCGAGTCGCCGAGCAGGGTGCGCAGCCGGGCCAGCGCCCGGGTGGTACGGGTGCGGACCGCCCCCGGGGAGGAGCGCAGCATCTCGGCGGTCTCCGCGACGCTGTGGTCCTCCCAGTAGCGCAGCACCAGGACGGCGCGGTCCTTGGGCGGCATCCGGCCGAGGGCGTCGAGCAGGGTCATCCGCAGCGCGCCGTCCGCCTCCCGCGCCTCCGACTCGGGCACGGCCGCGATGGGGCGCTCGGTGCTGGAGCGGCGGCGCTGCTGGGCGAGGAAGGTGCGCACCATCACCGTGTGGGTGTAGGCGGCCGGGTTGTCGATCCGGTCCCGGCCGCCGGTCCAGGCGCTGCGCCGCCAGAGCACGTACATCCGGCTGAGGGCCTCCTGGACGAGGTCCTCGGCGTAGTGGGTGTCGCCGCTGGTCAGCAGGCAGGCCGAGCGGTACAGGTGGCCGGTGCGGCCGGACACCAGTTCCAGGAACTCGGCGTCCTCGGCCTCCCGGCCCGCCCCGATCCACCCCATGCCTGCCGCCCCCCGTGTCCGCGCTCCCTGACACTTCTTGGATGCGGCGAGCGACCCACGACGTTACAGCCGTTGCGGAGGATTCTCCTACGCACTCCCCGGGCACCGGGCAGGTGCTGCGTACCCGGATCAGTCCGCGGACCTGCGGCGCAGGTCGCGCAGGACGACGCCGCCGCCGATGAGCAGCGCGACCAGCAGCGCCCCGATGCCGAGGACGTACGTCGCGGTGCGGCCGTCACGGTCGGCCTGGGTCTCGCCGAGGCCGACCGGCCGGGGCACGATCGGGGCGGCGGCCAGTTGGACGGGGGCGTCCGGGGTGGCGGTGAACGGCGCGCTCTCGGGGGCCTTGGTGACGGCCCTGACCGGGTCGACCACGCCCCAGCCGATGAACTGGTTCGGATCGCGCTGGGTGCGCTGGGCGGTCTGCTCGATCCAGGCCCGCACCTGGGCCGGCTTCCAGTTCGGGTGGGCGCCGACCAGCAGCGCGACGAGCCCGGACACGTACGGGGCGGAGAAGCTGGTGCCGTTGTCGACGCACTGGCCGCCCCGGGGGACGGTGGAGAGCATGTCGACGCCGGGTGCGGCGACCTTCACGAAGGAGCCGTACTGGGAGAACGGGGCGCGCTCGTTGTTGCGGTCGGAGGCGCCGACGGCGAGCACGGTCGGGAACGCGCCGGGGTAGGTGTCGCCCTCCTTGCCGTCGTTGCCGGTGGAGGCGACCACCACGACGCCGCTGTCCTCGGCGGCCTGGACGGCGGCCTTCAGCTCCTGGTACCCGCCGAAGCCGGCGGCGCCGGCGCCGCGGACGTCCTGGGAGATGTTGATGACCTTGGCCTTGGCCCTGACCGCCTCGTTGACGGCCTGGACCAGGGTGGAGACGTCGCCGTTGCCGTCGCTGTCGTTCTGGCGGATCGACAGGATGGCGGCGTCGGGGGCGAGCCCGACGAAGCCCGTCCGGTCGTAGCGGCGGGCGGCGATGATGCCGGCCACCTTGGTGCCGTGGCCGACCGGGTCCTCCTTGGAGCTGCCCGGGACCTTCTCCTTGGTCTCCCGGTTGACCACCAGGTTGGAGCCCTCCAGGACCTTGCCGGCCAGCTGCGGGTTCTGGTCGTCCACGCCGGTGTCGATGACCGCGACGGTCACCCCCGCGCCGGTGGTCCGACCGCCCTGCCACAGCTCGTCCAGCAGCAGGCGCTGCAGCGACCACGGCACGGTCGGCACGTCGGGCGCGTTCTTCGGGCAGTCGCCCGCGGCGGCCAGCCCGGGTCCGCTGTCCGCGCGCGCCGGGGCGGCGAGCGGGCCGCCCAGCACGGCGAGCGCGGCCAGTGCCGCGGCCGCCTTCCGGTACCCGCGTCCGGACACCCTGCCACCCCTCATGTCGTCCACCCGTGCCGCGCGCCGAAGGGCGGGTGCCCGGAGTCCGAGCACCCGCCCCCTCACGTTCCCGCTGGGGAACGCGTGGTCAGTTGTTCCCCCACAGCTTGGCGTTGTTGTTCTCGGTCGTCTTGTAGCTCTGCGCGGCGCTGTCCAGCGAGGAGGCGATCTGCGTGCAGACCTTCTGCAGGTCGGCGGCGCGCGCGTCCCACTGGGTCTGGTGGGCCTGGTAGCCCTGCTGGGCCGCGCCCTGCCAGCTGGACGCGATGCGGTTGACGTCGCCCTTGAGGTCGTTCAGCAGGTGGTCGATGCGACCGGCCGAGGCGCGCACTTCCTCGGCCGCGTGGTGGACGGTCTCGAAGTTGACGAGGATGTGGTCGGACACGATGTCTCCCTTGACGAGGATGCGGAGCACCCCGCGCTCAGCCGCGGGCGCCCCACCGAGCGGAAGGTCGGAACAGAACGGTGATCAGCGCGGTGCGGCTGATCAGCCCTGGGCGTTGGAGAACAGCGCCTTCTGCTCTTCTTCGGTGCTCGCGTAGTGCTTGGTGGTCAGCTCGATCGCGTGCTGGATCGCGGTCAGCGACTCCTTCAGCTTCGCGATGTCGGTGTTGACCTGGTCCTGCAAGGCCTTGTAGGCGCTCGCCGCCTGGCCCTGCCAGCCGCCGGTGATGCCATCGACCGTGCTGATGAGCTTCTGCCGCTCAGCCTCGATCTTCCCGATCGCGTCCTCGATCCGCTTGGCGAAAGCCAGCATCTCCTGAGCGGTCATCGTGAACTGACCCTGAGCCATGCTCCACCATCCCCCATGAGACAGACATTGCGTGTACGGAGGGCAGCGCGGCCCGACCGTCCCATCACCCTAGTGATGTCCAGGAGCACTGTAGTCGGCACACGCAGCTCGCCCAACACCGAACTCGGCGCAGTTACCAGACCATGACACGGAGGCCAAGTCCGTTGCCTGGCTTGGCCGATCAGGCGTTCTGCGGCTGGGCGGCGCTCTTCGCCGTCAGCGGCGGGCCGGCCGGGACGAGGTCCGACCACTCGTGCGGCACCGGGAGCGGCTGGAGCTCCTTGTAGCCCAACCGGGCCTGGTTGGCGCCCGATTCGTCCTGCGGCGGCTGCTGGTCCGGCGCGGTGGCGCCCGGCTGCGGGGTGGGCGTCTTCGGGGCACCGCCCTGGCCGGGCTGCCCGCCCTGGCCCGGCTGCGCGCCGGGCGGCGTGGTGGCGCCGCGGCCGCCGTCGCCGTTGGCCGGCACCGAGTAGCGCAGACCGGTCTCGGTGATCAGGAAGTCGGTGCCGGAGCCGCCTGCCGCGTTGTCCAGCGCGCGGTAGAAGAGGCCGTGCCCGGGCGTCACGTACGCGGCGCCCGCGCCGTTGTTGTACGGCGCCGGGTAGGACGTCCCGGCCCAGATGCTGCGCCGGGGCGTGCGGCCGTCCTCGGCGACGCCGTCGAAGGTGCTGCACACGACCAGGCGCGCGTCCTGCCGGTCCTGCCAGTTGTTGGCCGGCGCACCGGACTTCAGCGGCCAGTCGTCCCCGGTGCTCGGCAGCCGGACGTCGTTGCCCAGCTTGGCGTGGTCGGCCGGGGTCATCTCGTCGCTGCGCGGCCGCTTGTCGCCGTCGTACTTGTAGAGGTCCTGGTAGTCCGGGTTCTGCCGGATCAGCTCCGCCTGGAACGGCGTCACCAGGTAGAGCCGGTCCTTGCCGACCACGTAGCGGCGGTCCTGGTAGTGCACCAGCCGGCCGATCCGGCGGTCGGCCTGGTTGCCCAGCTCCACCGAGGAGTTGGGGCTCGGGCTGTCCGCCACCCCGTCGACCTTCGGGAAGGTGATCGGGCTGCCGGTCACCAGGGTGTCCAGCCACTCGCGCTTGACGCGCTGCGGCACCGCGTTGGGCCCGAAGACCGCGGTGATCAGCGACTTGCGCTCCTTGTCGTCCGCCTGCGGCGAGCCGATGCCGTGCTTGCGGCCCAGCGCGTCGACCAGGAACACCTTCGCGTCACCCGGCCTGGCCGCGGGCTGGCCCGGCGCCGGCTGCGCGGAGACCTGCTGCTCGTCCGCCTGCTGCACCAGCAGCAGCTGGTCCTGGCCGAGCATCCGGTCCTTGGCCGCCAGCGCCGCCGCGTCCGGGCCGGCCGCCACGAACACCGCCTGGTTGACGGTCTCCTGCTTGTCGTCCGAGCCCGGGCGGTCGCAGACCGACCACTTCATCGGCTTGTCCGCGTTGTCCCTCGTCGGCAGCTTGTCCGGCGCGTACGGGATGCCGATCGTCGGGCCGTGGTTGGGGTAGCTGTCGAGCACCCCGTCGTCGACCACCACCACCTTGGCCTCGGCCGGCAGCACCAGCCGCGCCGAGGACATGTTGAGCACCTGGTGCAGCCGCCTGGTCCGGCCGTCCGGGTCGGTCAGCACCACGTACCGGGTGGTCGACTTCTTGCCCTGGACGACGTTCTTGCCGTCGTCCCAGTGCAGCGGCGCGCTCGGCTTGAACACCCCCCACAACCCGAACCCGGCGACGATCACCGCCCCGGCCAGCACGCTCGGCAGCACCGCCTTCACCGGGCGCGGCGCGTCCTCGTCGCTGCCGCCGCCACCGGGCAGCAGGAACGCCCCCACCGTGCGCTTGCGGGCGAAGGTGTACGCGTTCAGCTCGTCCCGGCGCGATGCCATCCTCGTCGTCCCCCTCGTCAGACATTGTCGGACCGCCCTGCACCGCCCCCCGCACCCGCCGGGCGGGAACCCGCACGAACCCTCTACGATGCGGCAGCAGACGGTGAGTACGGTACGGGTACGGTCCGCGCACCGGCCAGCCGGGCCGCGGCAACTGATCAGAGAGGGTCACCCGGGGGATGCCAAGCCAGACCGCTCCAGGACGCCGCGGACCGGCAACGGGCGGGAGGTCGCGCCGCTCCGGCCGGGCGCAGCACGGCGGCCCCGCCCCCGAGACCACGCCCGGGCAGCCGCTGACGCCCGCCGGCGGGAGCAGCGGCCGTGACGAAGGCGGTCGCGGGCCCGTCCTGCTCCGGATCAACCCCCGGCCCGGGCTGCTCGGCGGCCGGCTGAGGCTCCAACAGCTCGTCCTGGTCGAGGTCGCGGCCGCACTGGTCGCGGTGGGCTGGACGATCAGCCGACCGGTCGCCGCCGGCTTCGGCGCGGTCGCGCTGGTCCTGGTGGTGCTCGCCGTGATCCCGCTGCGCGGCCGGACCATCCCCGAACTGCTACGGGTGCGCGCCGCCCTCAAGTCCCGCCGCCGGCAGGCCCGCAGCACGCTGCCGCCGGCCGGCACCGACCCGGCGCTGGCCCCCGCCCTGGAACTCGAACCGGCACTGCGCACCTGCACCCACGCCACCGAGGCCGACCTGGGCGGCCGCCCCGTCCGCCGGGAGACCGGCATGGTCGGCGACGGCACCTTCCTCAGCTCGGTGCTGCTCGTCCAGGCCAAGGACCAGCCGCTGCGCCCGGTGCGCACCGCGCTGCCGCTGCCCCTGGACGTGATCTGCTCGGCGCTCCAGGTCGACGACATCACCCTGGAGTCGGTGCAACTCGTCCAGCACACCCAGCCGGCCCCGGCCCCGCACCTGCCCGAGCAGTCGCTGGCCGCCCGCGCCTACCGGGAGCTGCCGGACGGCACCGCCACCCCCGGGCTGCGGCTGACCTGGGTGGCGCTCAAGCTCGACCCGGAGCGCGCCGCGGCCGCCGTCCGGGCCCGCGGCGGCGGCGAGGAGGGCGCCCGCAAGGCACTGCAACGGGTGACCGACCAGCTGGCCGGGCGGCTCAACAGCGCCGGGTTCAACGCGACCGTGCTGGACGAGCGCGAGCTGATCGCCGCGCTGGCCATCTCCACCTGCGCCAACCCGCTCGCGGTGGCCGGGCGCCAAGGCACCGGCAGCGGCGGCGGCACCACCCGCCGCACCCAGGAGGGCAGCCGGTTCTGGCGGATCGACGACCGCTGGCACAGCACCTACTGGATCTCCCGCTGGCCGCAGCTCAGCCGCCCCGGCGGCTCGCCCGGCCGGATCGCCGCGCCCGACCTGGTCAACCTGGTCACCGGCTCCCCCGCGCTGGCCAGCACCTTCAGCCTGACCGCCGGGCGCGGCACCGGCGGCTCGGTGACCGTCAGCGGGCACCTGCGGGTGACCGGGCGCAGCGAGAGCGAGGTGACGCAGGTCGGCCGCCAGGTGGAGGCGCGGGCGCAGGGCGCCGGACTCGGCCTGGTCCGGCTCGACCTGGAGCAGGCCCCCGGGGTGCTCGCCACCCTGCCGCTGGGAGGAGCGTCCTGATGGCGTACCAGACCTATCCGGCCCCCGGCCCGCAGCACGGCGCCGAACAGCCCCGGGCGCGGTCCCGGATCCTGCCCGGCTTCGGGCTGCGCGGCCCGCGCCGGGAGAAGCACGTGCTGGACGCCGCGGACCTCGGGGCGCTGGCCTTCCCGGTCGGCGACGACGGCGTGGTGATCGGCGCCGACCCGCAGGGGCTGCCCGCGGTGCTCGGCCTGTTCCGACCCAGCGCGTACGACCTGGTGCTGGTCGGCGGCGTGTGGACGGCGCAGGTCATCGCGCTGCGGGCGGCCGCGATCGGCGCCCGGGTCGCGGTGGAGACCGCGCGCGGGCAGCTGTGGGGCCCGCTGGCGCAGGCCGCGGGCGGCGGGCAGCCGTGCGTGACGGTCCACCAGGTCGGCCGACTCGGCCCGCAGGGCGCCTCGGTGGCCTCGCCGGTCCTGGTGGTGCGCGACCTCGGCGCCCGCCCGCCGCGCAGCCGGCTCTCCGCCGCGCCCTGGCAGACCACCCTGACCCTGCTGCCGTACCTGGGCCCGCACGCGGCCCGGGTGCTCAACGCGGCCGACCTGGTGGGTGTGCAGCGGGTCTCCCCGCAGGAGGCGGAGCTGACCGGCCGGGTGCTGTCGCTCCCGCCGGAGGACGTCGCCGCGCTGCCCACCCTCGGCGACGACCTCACACTGTGGGCCACCCGGATGCGGCGCCAGTACGTGCGGGCCGTGGCCGGGCAGGCCGAGCAGCAGGTTCTCGGCGGTCCGCGCCGGATGGACTGAGCGGCGGCGCCGGGCCCGGGGGGCCGCTCCGGATCCGACGCCGCCTTCAACGGGGGTTGCCGCACGGCCTAGTCTTTGATGCGGCAACGGCACCGCTGAACAAGCGGCGGCGAACACGAGGGAGCCCTAGTGAGCAGCGATCGGGACGGCGTCTACGTCGGCGACAACGCGGCAGAGGACGACGACGACTGGTCCGACGCGCCCGACTACACTCCCCCGTCCTGGTACGTGCAGACGGACGCCTCGGCGGCCCCAGCCCCAGCCCCGGCCCCGGCAGTTCAGGCTCCGACGGCGGTGCAGGCTCCGGCAGTTCAGGCTCCGGCCCCGGCGGTGCAGGCTCCGCAGGCCACCGCTCCGGCGCCGGTGCCCGCCCAGGCTCCGGCCCCGACGCCGGCTCAGGCGCCCGTACCCGCCCAGCCCGTGCCGCCCGCACAGCCCGTCCAGGCCGAGGCGCAGCACGTCCCGTTCCCGGCGTCCGCCCCTGCCCAGGCCCCCGTCCCCGCTCCTGCCCCTGCCCCTGCGTTCGAGCAGCCACAGGCCGTCGCCCCGGGCTGGCCGGCGCAGCCGCAGCCCGCCCCGCAACCGCCGTACCCGGCCCCGGTCTCGGCCCCGCCGCCGGCGCAGCCCGCCCAGCCGGTCCCGCCGCAGACGTACCCGCAGCCGTACCCGCAGCCGCCCGCGCAGCACCTGCCCCCGCAGCAGCCACTGCCGGCGCACGACCCGCAGGCCGCCGCCGCGTGGGCCGCCCAGCAGGGCGCCGCCCAACCGCAGCCCGCACAGCCGCAGCAGCCGACCCCGCAGCCCGCGCCGGTGGATCCGCGTCAGGGCGGCTGGCCGCAGCCCCCCGCCTACCCGCAGTCGGCCCAGCCCCAGCCGCACGACTACCGGCCGTTGCTGCCGGGCGCGCCGCACGAGCAGTCCGGCGGGGTGCAGCCGTGGCCGCCGCAGGGCGCCGTCGCGCCGCCGCCGGTCGCGTTCCCGCACTCCGCCGCCCCGCAGCCGCCCGTGGCGCACGGCGCGCCACTCGGCTACACCGCCGCGGTCGAGCTGTCCTCGGACCGGCTGCTGCGCAGCCAGCCCAAGCAGCAGCGCCAGCAGCCGCGGTTCCAGTTCGGCGGCAAGGCGGCGGCCGCCGAGAAGTCGCGCAAGCTGGAGATCATCCGCACCCCGGTGCTGAGCTGCTACCGGATCGCCGTGATCAGCCTCAAGGGCGGGGTCGGCAAGACCACGACCACCACCGCGCTCGGCGCGACCCTGGCCAGCGAGCGCCAGGACAAGGTGATCGCGATCGACGCCAACCCGGACGCCGGCACCCTGGGCCGCCGGGTCAAGCGCCAGACCGGCGCGACCATCCGCGACCTGGTGACGGCCATCCCGCACCTGCGCAGCTACATGGACATCCGTCAGTTCACCTCGCAGGACCTCAACTCGGGCCTGGAGATCCTGGCGAACGACGTCGACCCGGCGGTCTCGACCACGTTCAACGACTCGGACTACCGCCAGGTCATCGACGTGCTGGGCCGCCAGTACCCGATCATCCTGACCGACTCCGGCACCGGCCTGCTGTACAGCGCGATGCGCGGGGTGCTGGACCTCGCCGACCAGCTGATCATCGTCTCCACCCCCAGCGTGGACGGCGCCTCCAGCGCCTCGACCACCCTGGACTGGCTCTCCGCGCACGGCTACGCGGACCTGGTGCAGCGCAGCATCACGGTGGTCTCCGGGGTGCGCGAGACCAGCAAGCTGATCAAGGTCGAGGACATCGTCGCGCACTTCCAGACCCGCTGCCGCGGGGTGATCGTGGTGCCGTTCGACGAGAGCCTGGCGGCCGGCGCCGAGGTCAACCTCGACATGATGCGGCCCAAGGTCCGCGAGGCCTACTTCGAGCTGGCCACCCTGGTCGGCGAGGACATCGTCCGGGCCCAGCAGGCCGCCGCCCAGCAGTCCGGGTGGCAGCAGCAGGTGCAGGCCACGCCGTACCCGCCGCAGCCACAGCCACAGCCGTATCCGGGTCAGGCGGGTCAGGCGGGTCAGGCCGGCCAGGCCGCTCAGCCCGCCCCCGGGGCGCCGTGGGCGCCGCAGCCCGGCCAGGCCCCGCCGCCGCCACCCGGCTACGGCTACCCGCAGCAGCCGCCCGCCCCCACGGCCTGGCCGCAGCCGGGCGCCCAGCAGCAGCCGGCCCCGCAGCCGGGCCCGGGTTACGGCTACCCGCCCGCCCAGGGCCAGCCGCCGCAGCCCGCCCCGCCCGCCTCGCCCGCCTCGCCCGCCTCGCCATCCCAGCCGTCCCCGCCGCCCCCGCCGGACGGCTACCAGCCGCCGCCCGGCTACGGCCACCCGCCGCAGCCCCCGCAGTGACGCCGAAGGGCCCGCCGACCAGGTCGGCGGGCCCTTCCCCGTGCTGCGGCAGTGCTCAGACGCCGTCGGTCAGCTCGCGGGCCTGCTTGACGTCGTCGGCCATCCGGTCGAGCAGCGCGTCGATGGAGTCGAACTTCTCCATCCCGCGCAGGTAGGCCAGGAAGTCCACGGCCACGTGCAGCCCGTACAGGTCCAGGCCGACCCGGTCGATGGCGTACGCCTCGACGGTGCGGGCGGTGCCGTCGAAGGTCGGGTTGGTGCCGACCGAGATGGCGGCGGGCATGCGCTCGCCGTCGGCGGTCAGCCAGCCCGCGTACACGCCGTCGGCCGGGATCGCGCTGTGCGGCACGGTCTCGACGTTGGCGGTCGGGTAGCCGAGCTCACGGCCGCGCTGCGCGCCGCGCACCACCACGCCCTCGACCCGGTGCGGGCGGCCCAGCACCTCGCCGGCGCCGGCCATGTCCCCGGTCGCGACCAGCCGCCGGGTCAGGGTGGAGGAGAACGGCTCGCCGGACCCGGCCGCGCCGCTCACCTGGAGGTCGACCACCTCGACGTCGAAGCCGGCCGAGCGGCCCAGCTCGGTGAGCAGCGCGACGTCCCCGGCGGCCCGGTGCCCGAAGCGGAAGTTGGGGCCCTCGATGACGGCCCGGGCGTGCAGGGCGTCGACCAGGACCTGCTGGACGAAGGTCTCCGGCGACTCCTGGGACAGCTCCGGAGTGAACGGCAGCACCAGCACCGCGTCCACGCCGAGGCCCGCGATCAGCTCGGCGCGGCGCGCCTGCGGGGCGAGCAGCGGCGGGTGGCTGCCCGGGCGGATGACCTCGCGCGGGTGCGGGTCGAAGGTCACCACCACCGCGGGGAGGCCGAGTTCGCGGGCCCGCTCGACCGCCCGACCGATGATCAGCTGATGCCCGCGGTGCACCCCGTCGAACGAGCCGATGGTGACGACGCTGCGTCCCCAGTCAGCGGGGATCTCCTCCAGGCCACGCCAGCGCTGCACCCTGACCGCTCCTTGTTCCGTACGGCGCGTACCCTCTGTACGCTCAAACGCTCAAACCCGAACCCCTATAGCGTGCCATGCGCCTGCTCCTGCTCCGGCACCGGAATGCGGGTTGGGCGCACCGGCGGGTGCGCGGCCCGCCCGGGCACGGTCCGCTCCGCCTCGGCGGCCGCGTACTGCGGGTCGCGGCCGGCCGCCGCCAGGGCCCGCATCCGGACCAGCCGGGGCCCGTCCGGCGCGGTCGGGGCGGCGTCCCGCGGCCACTGGGCGAGCAGCTGCGCGAACGCCGCCGAGCGGCCGGCGCAGCGCACCAGCAGTTCGTCCGCAGCCGGCAGGCCGGGCGTCGCCCGGGCCAGCACCGCGCGGGCCCGGGCCGGATTCTCGGCCGCGCAGTGCTCGGCCAGCCGCTCCACGGCCGCGGTCAGCACCGCCGGGTCGGTCTCGATGGCGAGCAGGGTGTCCAGCAGTTCACAGCGCAGCGCGTCCGCCGCCGGGTCGGCCACCGGGACGGACAGCACCTGGGCGAACGGCCGCCGCACGCCCGCCGCCCGGGCGGCCAGCGCGCCGCCGAGCAGCACCCGCAGCTCCAGCCGGGCGGCCGGGCCGCCGGTCGCGGCGCGCTCCAGGCGGCGGCCCAGGTAGTCGACCGCGACCGGGCCGGCCAGCGCCGGGTGCTCGCGCAGCAGCCGGGCGGCGAGTTCGGCGCCCCGCCGGGTGGCCACCGGGGTGCGGGCGTCGGCGAGCATCCGCAGGGTCTCGGCGGCGGCCGCGCCGGGGGCCGCCAGCCGGTCGGCGAGCGCGGCCAGGACGGGTTCCGGGTCGCTCTCCAGGGCGGGGGCCAGCGCCCTGGGGGTGAGGAAGGCGTCGCCGCCCGCCCGGTGCAGGGCCAGCGCGGCGGGGAGGTGCTCGGCCCTGGTCGCCGGGTCGCCGACCAGCAGGGCGAGGGCGGCGCCGTGCAGGCCCGGTTCGTCCTCGCGGGCGAGCAGGGTCAGCGCGCTGAACCGCAGCAGTCCGGCGGCGGCGCCGACGGCGTGCGGGGCGGCGTGCAGGGCGTGCACGGCGGCGGCGACGTGCCGCTCGGGCCGCCCGTCGTGGCTCCAGCGGTCCACCGCCCGGCAGAGCGCGGAGGGTTCCTCGGTGGCGAGCACGGTGAGCAGCGCGTCCGCCCTCGGGTGCGCGGCGTCGGCCAGGGCGTCGGCCAACTCGTCCAGGGCGAGCCGGCGGTGGGCGTGCAGCAGGTCGTGGGCGAGGTCGGCGACGGTGTGCCCGGGGCGGCCGGGCAGGCCGCGCGGATCGTCGAACCAGGCGCAGAGCAGCGGGAACACCGCGACGGGGTCGGCGCGCAGCCGCTCGGCCACCGCGCCGAGGAACGGCTGCCCTGGCCCGTCGGCGGCCACCAGGCGGCGCAGCAGGGCGAGTTCGGCCTCGGCGGGCAGGCCGAGGCCGGTCCAGAACGCCGGGCCGAACGCGCCGAGCCCGTCCGCCGGGAGCGCGTCCAACCCGCCTTCGGCGACCGCCCGTTCGGCGATCCGCCCGGCCAACTGGTCGAGCAGCGCCCGGTGTTCGGCCGGATCGGGGCTGGCGGCCAGCCCGGCGGTGAGCAGCCGGCCCGCCCACCAGGCCGGTTCGCTGCCGGGCGGGCGCAGGTCCAGGGCGCGCCAGAGCCGGTGCAGCCACGGGTCCAGGGCGGGTGCGCCCCAGGTCTCGGCCAGCCGGCGCAGCGCGGCGGCGACCGGGCCGATCCGGTGCCGGGGGACGCCGCGCGGGGGGCCTGCCGCGGACGCGCCCGCCAGCCCGTTCGCGGGCGAGGACGGCGTGTCCGCAGCCTCGCCGAGCAGCAGCCGCAGCGCGGCGTCCAGGTCCAGGTGCAGGCCCTGCAGCCAGTCCGCGAACTCCCCGTGCGCGAAGCGGAATCCGGGCCCGGCCGGGACGAAAAGGCCCTCGGCGAGGACCGCCGTGGCCCAGCCGCCGGCCGCCGGGAACAGCTCCTCGAAGACGGCCCGGCCCAGCCCGCCCGGCCCGGCGCCGAGCATCCGCCGGGCCGCCTCGTGCACCCGTCCGGCCACCGCGGCCGCCAGCCGCCGCACCCGCCCGTGGGAGGGCCCGGCCGGGCGGGCGGAACTCCGGCGGTGGGCGCCCGGGCGGCGCTGCCGCCCGTCCTCGGCCAGCCGCCGGGCCACCCGCAGACAGCGCAGGTCCAGGTAGGCGGCGAACAGCTCGCCCCGGCGGCCCGGCTCCCCGCGCAGGCCCTCCGCCCACAGCTCGCCGGCCAGCCGGACGGCCAGCGGGTGCCGCGCGTCGGCGTCGGCCGGCCAGCCCGGCGGCAGCCCGTAGCGGCGGCGCACCCGCTCGGCCGCCTCGGCGGGGAGCGGGCCGAGCCGGTGCCCGGCGAGGCTGGGGGCGCCCGGGCCGCCGCCGTCCATCCGGACGGTGGGGGCGCTGGCCAGGTCGCCGTCCGGCTCCGGCGGGTCCGGGTACCGGGCGGGGCCGGGGCCGGGGCCGCTGCCCCACTTCTCGGCCGCCAGCCGCACCCAGGCCTCCTCGCCGCAGGCGGTCAGCAGCCGCGCCCCGCAGCCGGTCAGCCAGTCCCCCGCGCCGCGCAGCCAGCGCGGGTCCAGCGGCGCGGGGGCCTCCTCGGGGCCGTCCAGGACCACCAGCAGCGGCCGCCCGGCCGCCGCGCACAGCGCCGCCACCGGTTCCGGCGCGGGCGCCGGGGTGCCCAGCTCGGCCGCGACGGCGGCCAGGGCCCGTTCCACCGGGGCCGCGAGCGAGCGGTCCTCGGCGCGCAGGTCGGCGCCGCGCAGCCAGAGGGTGGGCAGCGGCCGGGCGCCGCCGGCGCGGCGGGCGGCGAGGGCGGCGAGTTCGGTGGAGCGCCCGCTGCCGGGGGCGCCGACCAGCGCGGTGACGGTGGCCTGCGGCTCGTCCCCGGCCAGTCCGTCGGGCCGGTCGACCCGGTCGGCGGCGAGCCCGGCGACCCGGTCCGGGCCGGCCCCTGCGGCGGCCAGCTGGGCGGCGGTCAGCCGCAGCACGCCGGCCAGGTTGAGCGCGGGCCCGTAGCCGGGCACAGCCGCGCCGTTGCGCGCCAGCAGTTCGGCCAGCGCCGGGGCGACCGCGACCGCGCCGCCGCCGGCCGGCACCGCCGGGAGCGCGCCGCCGTGCTGCGGCCCGCGCAGCGCGGGCACGGCCAGGGCCACCACGGCGCCGCTGCGGGCGTCCAGCACCGGCGAGCCGGCCGGCACCCCGACGCCGGCGACCACCGGCGGGTCGAGCAGCAGCACCCCGCCGACCCCGCCGTACCCGGCCCCGGCGGCACCCAGCAGACCGCAACGCAGCGCCACCACGCGCCCGTCCTCGCCGGCCAGCGCGGGCAGCAGCACCTCGCGCCCGGCCCCGAGGGCCGCGACGGGCAGCGGCGGCACGGGCAGCCCGCCGACCGCGTCGGTGCGCAGCAGGGCGAGCCCGTGCCCGGGCAGCGGCAGTACGGCGTCCGGGCCCAGCACCCTGGTCTGCCCGCCGGGGGTGTGCAGGACGATCCGGTCCAGGCCGGTGACGCTCTCGTGGGCGGTGAGGACAGTGCCCTGCGGGTCGGCGACGAACCCTAAGCCGTGCAGTCGCCCGTTGAGGTCGCGGATCCGCAGCAGGTACCGCCCCGGGTCTCCCGCCACGCCGTCGCCGTCCAGGAATCCCGGCATTCGCACTGCCCTCCCCGCAGGCCGGACGGCCCGGGGGCGGGCTCGTCACGGCGACCTGCTCGCCGTCGGGGAGCCTGCCCGCCCGGGAGGCGGCCCCACCGCGCCTGCGCCGCTCACCACGGGCGTTCACCTCGCGCGCTCCCCCGGGCGGGTGACCCGTCCCTCGCCGGAACGAACCTCCGGACCTCACCCGGAACCCCGGACCTCGCCGAAACACCCCCCGAACGAGCGAAACCCCTCCCGGGACGACTCCCGAACGAGCGAAACCCCCGCCGGAAGACTCCCGACGGGGGTGACGCGTGCGCTGCGGGGCGTCAGCCGACGAAGACCGCGACCGGCTTCGCCTGCCCGCCCGTCTCCTCGACCAGCGCGAGGAAGCGCCCGTCCGGCCCGAACACCGCGATCGGCCCGTCCACGCCCAGCCCGGGCGCCTTGAGCCGGGCACCGTGCGACAGCTTCTCCGCCTGCGACTCGTCCAGGTCCCAGCGCGGGAAGGCGGCGGCCGCGGCCTCCCCGATCGGCAGCACCTGCAGCCCCGTCGGGGACTCGCCGGTGACCGCGGCCTCCAGCTGCTCCAGGGTGTGCGCCGACTCCACCGAGTACGGCCCGACCCTGGTGCGCCGCAGCGCGGTGAGGTGGCCGCCGACGCCGAGCCCGGCGCCCAGGTCGCGGGCCAGCGCCCGGATGTAGGTGCCGGAGGAGCACTCGACGGTCACGTCCAGGTCGATCACCGGCGTGCCGTCCTCGGCGAGCGCCGCGCGCTGTGCGTGCACGGTGAAGGAGTGGATCGTGGTGGGCCGGGCCGCGAGCTCGAAGTCCTCGCCCTCGCGCACCCGCGCGTACGACCGCTTGCCGTCGATCTTGATCGCGCTGACCTTGGAGGGCACCTGCATGATCTCGCCGGTGAGCACGGCGATCCCGGCGTCGATCGCCTCCCTGGTCACCCCGTCGGCCGGGGCGGACGCGGTGACCTCGCCCTCCCGGTCGTCGGTGACGGTGGTCTGGCCGAGCCGGATGGTCGCCTCGTACGTCTTGGCGGTGAGCATCAGGTGGCCGAGCAGCCGGGTGGCCCGCTCGACGCCGATCACCAGCACGCCGGTGGCCATCGGGTCGAGCGTGCCGGCGTGCCCGACCTTCCGCGTCCCGGCCAGCCATCGCAGCTTGGCGACGACCCCGTGGGAGGTGATGCCCTCGGGCTTGTCGACGATCACCAGGCCGTCCGGGCCGGTGCCTTTGCGCTTCATCAAGTTCTTTCTCTAAAAAGCGGTCAAGAGATGATCAACGTACCGGTCGCAGCGCGCTCCGGAACCGTTCGACCACCGCGGCCACGTCCTCCCGGGCGCTGAACCCGGCCGCGAAGACGTGCCCGCCGCCACCCAGCTCGGCGCAGGCGGCGGCGACGTCCACCGCGCCCTTGGAACGCGAGGAGCCCCGCAGCGTGCCGTCCGGGTCCTGCTTGAGCACCAGCGCCACCTCGGCCTCGGCCGGGCGGCGCAGGATGTCGATCAGCCCCTCGATCTCCTCGACCGTGACGCTGAACAGCACCAGGTCCTGGTACGGCACCCAGGTCCACACCAGGCCCAGCCCGCCGGCCGCGTCCGGCTCGTAGACGGCCCGGTCGAGCGCGCCTGCGAGCACCTTGAGGTAACCGAAGGAGGAGGTGTCCCACAGCTGCCGGGAGATCAGGTCGTGCCGGATGCCGGTGGCCAGCAGCCGCCCGGCGAGTTCGTGGGTGGCGGGCGTGGTGGCCCGGTACTTGAACGAACCGGTGTCGGTGGCGACGCCGGTGTACAGGCAGGTGGCCAGGTCCTGGTCGAGTTCGACGCCGAGCCGGCGCAGCAGTTCGTCGACCAGGACGGCGGTGGCCGGCGCGGTCGGGTCGATCAGCTGGTGGGTGCCGAAGCCCGGATTGGAGGCGTGGTGGTCGATCACCACCAGCACCGGCGCGGCGAAGGCCTTGCCGTGCAGCAGGCCGAGCCGACTCTCCGCGGCCACGTCGAAGCAGAGCACCAGCTCGGGGACGTCCGGCACCTCGGCGGCCGGCACGATCAGCTCCTGGCCGGGCAGGAAGGCCAGCGACTCGGGCACGATCTGCGGGTCGTCGCCGAAGGAGACCCGCACCCGCTTGCCGAGCCCGCGCAGCGCCAGCGCGGCCGCCAACGAGGAGCCCAGGGCGTCGCCGTCCGGGCAGATGTGGCAGATCAGGTCGATCGACCGGGCCCGCCCGATCTCCGCCACCACCTGCTGCCAGAGCAGCTCGAAACCGCTCTCCTCGGTGCGCGGCCCCGGGAGCGCCACGAGGGCGTCCTCCACCGTGCTGGTGGAAGACGCCCCCGTGGTCGAACCGGCTCGCGAGGCGACCTTCGCCGGCTCACCCGCCATGACTACTCGTCCTCGTCGTCACGCTCGGCCGCCGGAACCTTGTACGGGTCCGCCTCGCCGGCGTAGGTCGCGCCCGCGGCGGTGGTGCGCACCGCCGCGTCGATGGCCTTGGCCCGGTCGAGCAGGTCGTCGATGTTCCGGGCGTTGTCCGGCAGCGCGTCCGCGACGAAGGTCAGCGTCGGGGTGAAACGCACCCCGATCTTGCCGACCTCGGAGCGGATCACGCCCTTGGCGCTCTCCAGCGCGGCGGCCGTGGCCTCGCGCTCGGTCTCGTCGCCGAAGACGGTGTAGAAGACGGTGGCCTCGCGCAGATCCCCGGTCACCCGGGTGTCGGTGATGGTCACGAACCCCAGTCGCGGGTCCTTGACCCGCCGCTCCAGGGTCTGGGCGACGACCACCTGGATGCGGTCGGCGAGCTTGCGCGCCCTTGCGGTGTCGGTCACGTTGCCTCCTCGTGCAGTGGGTCCGGCATTCGGGTGAGCTGCGCACCCTTCGGGGCCCACGCCCCAAAGTACCGGCCCGCGCCCGGCCTTGCGGGCGCTCTGGGTCCTGATCCGTGTGAGAACGGCGACTTCCGCCGACCGCCTCCACGGCTCTCATTCATCGTCGTCGTTGTGGTACCTCCTCCTCGCGGAGAGGAGCTGCACCTCGGGGCGGCCGGCGACCAACCGCTCACAGCTGTCCAGGATCTCGGTGACGTATCCGGCATCGCCGGCCACCACCGCGAGGCCGATCTCGGCCCTGCGGTGCAGATCCTGGTTCCCGGTCTCGGCAGCGCACACGCTGTACTTGCGCTGCAGTTCGGCCACGATGGGCCGCACGATCGAACGCTTCTCCTTGAGCGAGTGGACGTCGCCCAACAGCAGGTCGAAGGTGAGTGTTCCCACGAACATGTATGACAGGTCTCGCCGACCTGGAAGGCCTCGGGGGGCAGCCCGGAACCGGGCTGCCGGTACTAGGTATGAACGCTGCGGCATCTGAACGCTGCAACATCTGAACTACCCCGGACCCTACACAGCGAGACCGGGGCCGGTCGACGGAAATACCACCCGTCGACCGGCCCCGGCTTTCACCGACTACGAACGCGGCTTCTCGCGCATCTCGTAGGTCTCGATGATGTCCTCGACCTTGATGTCGTTGAACGACCCCAGGGTGACACCGGCCTCGAAGCCCTCGCGGACCTCGGTCGCGTCGTCCTTGAAGCGGCGCAGACCCTCGATGTTGAGGCTCTCCGCCACGACCTTGCCGTCGCGGATGAGGCGGGCCTTGGCGTTGCGGCGCAGCAGGCCCTCGCGGACGATGACACCCGCGATGTTGCCGAACTTGGAGGAGCGGAACACCTCGCGGATCTCCGCGGAGCCGAGGCGCACCTCCTCGTACTCGGGCTTGAGCATGCCCTTGAGGGCGTTCTCGATCTCCTCGATCGCCTGGTAGATGACCGAGTAGTACCGGACGTCCACGCCTTCCTTGTCGGCCGCGGTACGCGCACGGCCTTCGGCGCGCACGTTGAAGCCGATGATGATGGCGTCCGAACCCATCGCCAGGTTGACGTCGGACTCGGTGATCGCACCCACACCGCGGTGCAGGATGCGGAGCTCGACCTCCTCGCCCACGTCCAGCTTGACGAGGGCGTCCTCAAGGGCCTCGACCGAACCGGAGACGTCACCCTTGATGATGAGGTTGAGCTGCTCGATCTCGCCGGCGGCGATGGCCTTGTCCAGGTCCTCCAGGGACACCCGGACCCGACGCTGCGCGAAGGCGGCGTTGCGGTCGCGGGCCGAGCGCTTCTCGGCGATCTGACGGGCGGTGCGGTCCTCGTCGACGACGATGAAGCTGTCGCCGGCACGGGGCACCGAGGTCAGACCGAGCAGCAGCACCGGGCGGGACGGGCCGGCCTCGGCGAGGCTGTTGCCGTTCTCGTCCAGCATCGCGCGGACGCGGCCGTAGGCGTCGCCGACCACGATCGAGTCGCCGACGCGGAGGGTACCGCGCTGCACGAGCACGGTCGCCATGGCGCCGCGGCCCTTGTCGAGGTGGGCCTCGATGGCGATACCCTGCGCGTCCTGCTCGGGGTTGGCCCGCAGGTCGAGCGAGGCGTCCGCGGTGAGGACCACGGCCTCCAGCAGCTGCTCGATGTTGAGGCCCTGGCGCGCGGAGATGTCGACGAACATGGTGTCGCCGCCGTACTCCTCGGCCACCAGACCGAACTCGGTCAGCTGACCGCGGACCTTGGTCGGGTCGGCGCCCTCGACGTCGATCTTGTTGACGGCGACCACGATCGGCACACCCGCGGCCTTGGCGTGGTTCAACGCCTCGACCGTCTGCGGCATGACACCGTCGTTGGCCGCGACCACCAGGATCGCGATGTCGGTGGACTTGGCACCACGGGCACGCATGGCGGAGAACGCCTCGTGACCCGGGGTGTCGAGGAAGGTGATCGGGCGCTGCTCGCCGTTCACCTCGGTGACGACCTGGTAGGCACCGATGTGCTGGGTGATGCCACCGGCCTCGCCGGCCACCACGTTGGACTTGCGGATGGCGTCCAGCAGGCGGGTCTTACCGTGGTCGACGTGACCCATGACGGTGACGACCGGCGGGCGCGGGGCCAGCTGGTCCTCGTCGCCCTCGTTCGCACCGAAGTCGATGTCGAACGACTCCAGCAGCTCGCGGTCCTCGTCGTCGCGGCTGACGATCTCCAGGATGAAGCCCATCTCGCCGGCCAGCAGCTCGAGGGTCGCGTCGGAGACCGACTGCGTCGCGGTGACCATCTCACCGAGGTTGAACATGACGGAGACGAGCGCGGCCGGGTTGGCGTTGATCTTCTCCGCGAAGTCCATCAGCGAGGCGCCGCTCGACAGGCGAACGGTCTGGCCGTTGCCGCGAGGCAGCATCACACCGCCGACGGACGGGGCCTGCATGGCCTCGTACTCCTGGCGCTTCGCCCGCTTCGACTTGCGGCCACGCGCCGGGCGACCGCCCGGGCCACGACCGAAGGCGCCCTGCGTGCCACCACGGGCACCCGGGCCGCCGGGACGACCACCGAAACCACCGGGACGCGGGCCGAAGCCGCCGCCGCCACCGGGGGCACCGCCACCGGGACGCGGACCGCCGAAGCCGCCGCCACCGGCCGGACGCGAGCCCGGACCGGCCGGACGACCCTGGAAGCCCGGACGGGCGCCACCGGCACCCGGACCACCCGGACGGCCACCGGGGCCACCGGGGCCACGGCCGCCGGGGCCCGGACGCGGGCCCGGAGCCGGACGCTGCGGCATCATGCCCGGGTTCGGGCGCGGCATGCCGGACGGGGACGGGGCGCCGGGGCGCGGACCGGCCGGACGCGGCATGCCGTCGGGACGCGGACGGTCGCCACCGGGACGCGGGGCGCCACGGTCAGCGCCGGGAGCACCAGCGGGACGCGGACGGTCGCCACCGGGACGCGGGGCGCCACGGTCAGCGCCGGGAGCACCAGCGGGACGCGGACGGTCGCCACCGGGACGCGCGGCGCCACGGTCGGCACCGGGAGCACCAGCGGGACGCGGACGGTCGCCGCCCGGACGCGGACGGTCGCCACCCGGGGCGCCCTGACCGGCGGGACGCGCACCCGGCGCGCCCTGACGGCGGTCGCCGGGGCGGGCCATACCGGTCGCGCTGCCCGAGGTGAACGGGTTGTTGCCCGGACGCGGGCCGGCCGGACGCGGACCCGGACGGGCACCGCCGCCGGCGGGACCGGCCGGACGCGAGGCCTGCGGGGCCTGCGGAGCCTGCGAGGCCTGCGGAGCCTGCGGAGCCTGCGGAGCCTGCGAGGCCTGACGCGGGGTGTCACCGGCCGGAGCCGGCGAGGAGAACTCGGCCGCGGGAGCGGCCGGGGCCGCCGGAGCAGCGGGACGCGCCGCCGGGCGCGGGCCCGGGGTCGGGCCACCCGCCGGCTTGGCGGCGGCGGGGGCCGCCGGGGCGGCGGGCGCGGCCTCGGCCGCAGGGGCCGGGGTGGGACGGGGACCAGGGGTCGCGCTGGGGCGCGGACCCGGGGTCGGAGCACCCGGCTTGGGTGCACCCGCGGCGGCGGAGCCACCCGCGGGCTGGGGCGCCGCGCTCTTGCGCGGGCCCGGCTTGGCAGCGGAACCACCACCGGTGGGGGCCACACCAAGCGCGTCAGTCAGCTTTCGTACGACCGGCGCCTCAATCGTCGAGGACGCCGAACGGACGAACTCACCGAGCTCGGTGAGCTTGGCCATGACGGCCTTGCTCTCCAAGCCAAGTTCCTTGGCGAGTTCGTAAACCCGGACCTTAGCCACTTCACTCCTGTCTATGAGTCCGGGGTGTCTCGTCCGCCGGACCGTCGCTACTTCATGGGCGTACCCATCGCGTACTCATCGCGTACTCATCGAGAGCTCATCGCAATCTCGACCTACTTCCACATCGCGAGGTACCTGACTGGTGGCACGGCACGCGGCTGCCCGCGAACCGTGCTTGTTGCGGTGGTTCTCCCGCCGCACTGAGCGGCGGCCGTAGCGGGTGTCGCCCCACCGGGCGGCCTGATGGACTCAGGGCGCCGGGGTGTCGACGGTCCGCTCCCCGATGAACTCGCGGAGCCGCTCCGTGTCGAGCGTCCCCTGGAGGCGGAAGGCCCGGGGAAACGCCCGACGGCGGACCGCGAGGTCGAGGCAGGCCGGATCGGGGTGCAGGTGAGCGCCCCGGCCCGGCAGTGCACCACGGGGATCAGGGACGCAGACGCCCTCGACCGCCGTGACACGCAACAGCTGGTGCTTGGCCGCTCGCTTGCGGCAGCCCACGCAGGTGCGTTCCGGGCGTGCTCGGACGTGCGTCCGGCCAGACGAAGGCAAGTCTACCCCTCCGAAGGGACATGGCGCCGCCCCACCGATCCCGGGCGGAACGACGGGGGGCTTTGGCAGGGCGAACGACCGGTCAGCGCCGCACTCAGCGGTCGGTGTCCCGACCGCCGTCCTCGGGCTGGCCCTCGGTGTCCGGACGGATGTCGATCCGCCAGCCGGTGAGGCGGGCGGCGAGGCGGGCGTTCTGCCCCTCCTTGCCGATCGCCAGCGACAGCTGGTAGTCCGGCACGATCACCCGGGCGGAACGCTGGGCCAGGTCGACGATCTCCACGCTGGTCACCCGTGCGGGGGACAGCGCCGCGGCGACCATCTCCCGGGGGTCCTCCGACCAGTCGACGATGTCGATCTTCTCGCCGTGCAGCTCGCCCATCACCGCGCGCACCCGGCTGCCCATCGGGCCGATGCAGGCGCCCTTGGCGTTCAGCCCGGCCCGGCGCGACCAGACCGCGATCTTGGTGCGGTGGCCGGCCTCACGGGCGATCGCCGCGATCTCCACGCTGCCGTCCGCGATCTCCGGGACCTCCAGCGCGAACAGCTTCTTCACCAGGCTCGGGTGCGTCCGCGACAGCGTTACCGAGGCCCCGCGCACACCGCGGCGCACCGCCACGACGTAGCACTTCAGCCGGGTGCCGTGCCGGTAGTCCTCGCCCGGGACCTGCTCCTGCGGCGGCAGGATGGCCTCCAGCTTGCCGATGTCGACCAGCACGTTCTTCGGGTCGTTGCCCTGCTGGACGACACCGGTGACGATGTCGCCCTCCTTGCCCGCGTACTCACCGAAGGTCTGGTCGTCGGCGGCGTCGCGCAGACGCTGCATCATCACCTGGATGCCGATGCTGGACGCGATCCGGCCGAAGCCGTTCGGGGTGTCGTCGAACTCCTTGGGCTCGACGCCCTCGTCCAGCTCGGCCGGGTCCTCCGTCGCCCACACGGTGACGTGGCCGGACTTGCGGTCCAGGTGCACCCGGGCGCGGCGGCGCGAGCCCTCGGTGCGGTGGTACGCGGTGAGGAGGGCGGACTCGATGGACTCGACCAGCAGGTCGAAGGGGATGTTCTTCTCGTTGACCAGCGTGCGCAGGGCACTCATGTCGATGTCCACGGCTACGCCTCCTCGTCTTTTTTCGTCACGTTCGTCATGGTCCGGGCGGTGCGCAGGTCACAGCGCACCGTCGTCCCCCTCCTCGGAGGCGTCGTCGTCCGCGTAGTCCGCGGCCTCGTCGAGGAGCTTGTCGTCCTTGCGGTTGAACTCGACCTGCACGCGCGCCCGATCCACCTCGGCGTACGCCAGCCGGCGCTCCTTCGGACGGCCACGGCCCTTCACCGGCTGCACCTCGACCAGCGCGCCGTCCTCGTCCGCCTCCAGCACCCGGGCGACGATCTCCCCGCCGTCGACCAGGTGGATCTTGGCCAGTCGGCCCTCCGCGCGACGCCAGTGCCGGGGCAGGTCCAGCGAGCGCTCAGCGCCCGGCGAACCGACCTCCAGCAGGTAGGGCTCGTCGCCCAGCAGGTCCGACTCGTCCAGAGCCTCACCGACCACCCGGCTGAACTCGGCGATGGCGTCCATGTCCACGCCGCCGTCGGTGTCGACGTCGATCTGCACCTGGCGGCGGCTGCCGGCCTTGGTGACCTTGACGTCCTCCAGGTCCAGACCGGCCTGCACGGCCAGCGGCTCCAGCAACGCGCGCAGCCGGTCGGTGTGGGTGGTGCTCATCCGGGTGGACTCCTCGGCCGCGTCTGCTGTTGTCAGAAGGTCGCTCCGCGCCCTCCGGCGCCGGTCCGGCGCACACCGGGTCACGGCAGCTCGGCCCAAAGCCTAGCCGGTGAAGCCGCGAACCACCGATTCCGGACCACCCCCGACCGGGCGCACGCCACCCACTGCGAGCAAGCTCACACCCGCTCCCGGGGCGTCCCAAGATCCGAATCCCCGCCCGGAATCGTGGGGATTCTGTAATCATTCACGCCTACGAAGGGCAGGCGGGGAGGCCGCCCTCCCGCACACGCCCCGGAGTGACACCCATGCAGCCGCCCAGCCGACGCACGCTCCTGGCTCTCGGGCTGCTCGCCCTCACCACCCTCACCGCCTGCACCGGCTCCCACGGCGGCGACGACGCCGCGCCCGGCAACCGCGGCCCGCTGCCGAACCCGGACGAACCGGTCATCCTGCGCTCCGTCGCCGCCACCGACACCCTGCTGGCCGGCTACGACGCCCTGCTCGCAGGCCCGGGCGGCGCCCAGGCCGCCGTGCTGCAGCCGCTCCGGGCCGAGGTGGCCCAGCACCGCGCCGCCCTCGCCTACGGGCTGCCGGCCGCCTCGATCCCCCCGGCGCCCCCGGCCACGCCCTCCACCACGCCTCCCACCGCGCCCTCGACCAGCCCGAGCGGGACACCGAGCGGAACGCCGGTCGGCACCCCCGCCGCGCTCGCCGCACTCGAACGGCAGACCGCCCAGACCCGCCTCGCCGACCTGGCCGCAGCCCGACCGCCGCTGGCCCGGCTGCTCGCCTCGGTCGCCGCCTCCGACGTGCTGCACGCCGTCGCCCTCGGCGACACCACCCCGCTGGTCGCCCCGCCCCCGGCCGCCACCCCCACCGAGGCGCCGACCGCGCCCCCGAGCGACCAGCCCACCGGCTCCCCCTCCGCCGGCCCGTCGGCCGACCCCGCCGCCACCGCAGCGGTCACCGCCCTCCAGGGCGCCCTCGGCGCCGAACACGCCGCCGTCTACGGCTACGGCGTGGTCGGCGCCCGGCTCCCCGAGGACCAGCAGCGCACCGACGCCCGCACCGCCTACGCCGCCCACGAGGCCCGGCGGGACGCCTGGCAACGGCTGATCGGCTCCCTCGGCGCCACCCCGGCCGCCGCGGCCGCCGGCTACCAGCTCCCGTTCGCCGTCACCGACGCGGCCGGCGCCACCAAGCTCGCCGCCCACCTCGAAACCCGGCTCACCACCGTCTACGCCGACCTGGTCGCCGCCGTCCCCGGCCCCCAGCGGGGCGCCGCCGCCGACGCCCTGCGCGACGGCGCCCTGCGCGCCCACCGCTGGGGCGCGGCCGACCCCGCCTTCCCCGGCATCCCCGAGCCCCTCCCCACCCCCACGGCCACCACCCCCTAGGGCGTGTCTTCGAACCCCCGTCGTCCGCCCGGAGGGCGGGCGTGGCGGCGTTGGGGTGCGTGCATCGCAAGGCGGAGGAGGGAGTCCATGCGGTGGGGGCACCTCCCGGCCGAAGGCTGGGGGCCATCGGCGACTGACGACAACGCGGCGAGGTGCGTGCCCCGGCGTCGGCGCGCAGGCGGGGGTTTGAAGACACGCCCTAGGGCCCGCGGCGCTGACCTGCGGTTTCCCGTTCATGGCCGACAATGGACGGGTAACACCAACGGGGGAGCGTCAACCGGAAGGTCGGCATGTCGGGAGCAGCACCGCAGATCACCGTCCCCGCCTGGCTGGCGCGCGGCGTCGCGGCGAGCGAGGGCGAACCGGGCCGGCAGTGGCTGGCCGGGCTGCCCGCGCGGGTGGCCGCCCACCTGGCGCGCTGGGACCTCACCCTGGAGCGGGTGCTCGACCCCGGCGGCAGCCTGAGCCTGGTCGCCTACGTCCACCGCGACGACCTCTCCCCCGCCGTCCTCAAGACCGGCCTGCGGACCCCCGAGACCGCGCTGGAGCACGCGGCGCTCACCCACTGGGCCGGGCGCGGAGCCGTCCTGCTGCTGGACGCGGACCCCGCCGAGGGCGTCCTGCTGCTGGAGCGGCTGCACGGGGACATCCCGCTGCGCTCGCTCGCCGAGGCGAAGGCGATGCTGGAGGCGACCAGCCTGCTGCACCGGCTCTGGACCGCCCTGCCCGAGGACCACCCGTTCCCGACCCTCGCGGCCCGGACCGCCGACACCGCGGAACGGCTGCGCGGGCACCGCGCCCTGCCCGGCGCAGCCGAGGCCGAGCCCCTGATCGCCGAGGCCCTGGACACGGCCGACGGCCTGGCCGGCTCCGCCGCCGAGACCCTCCTGCTCCACGGGGACTTCCACCACGGCAACGTGCTCGCCGCCGACCGGGCGCCCTGGCTGGCGATCGACCCGCGCCCGCTGGCCGGCGAGCGCGCCTTCGACCTGGCCCGGCTGGCGCTGGACCGGGCGGACACCCTGGTCGGCTCCCCCGGCGTGGCCGCGGCCGTCCGCCGCCGGCTGCACCAGCTCGCGGACGCGCTGGAGGTGGACCGGGAACGGCTGCGCGGCTGGACGCTGTTCCGGGCCGTCGACCTCGCCCTGCGGGCCCTGGCGGCCGGCCGCCGGGAGGACGCCGAGCTCTACCTGGAGTTCGCCGGGGCGCTGTAGCGCGAGCCCCGTGGCACGCCCTACGCCTCGCCCGGCCCGCGCAGCGGGAGCCGGGCCCCCATCACCGCGTACAGCCGGTCCGTGGCGGGAAAGCGCACCGCACGGGCGAGGTCCTGGTAGCCGAGTGCCCGGTAGAGCCGCCGGGCGGGGGTCTCCGCGTCGATCGCGGAGAGGATGCTGCGCTCCAGCCCGGAGCGCTCGCAGAGGGTGCGGATCAGCCGGGAGCCGACGCCCTGGCCCTGGTACTCGGGCAGCACGTGCAGCTCGGTGACGGCGAACACGTCGTCCAGCCAGGCGTCGTGGCCGCGCGCGTCCAGGTAGGGCTCGATCACCGTGCTCCACCAGTGGTCGCGCTGGTTGGGCATCCCGTAGCCGAAGCCGACCAGCCGACCGCCGCTCATCGCGCCGAGCGCGATCACCCCGGGCTGGTGGGCGTGCCGGCCGACGATGTGCAGCCGGACGGCGACCTCCTCGGCCGTCAGGCCGAACGCCACCGCCTGGACCTCCAGCGCCTGCGGCGCCCAGGCCGCAAGGTCGATGGCCTCGATCGTCACCCCGGTCAGCTGATCCATGCCTCGGACGTTACTACCCGTGGGCCGCCGGCGCGGGCGAAGATCGGAACCGAACTCCCGGGGGGCGGGCTCAGAACAGCACGCTCATGAACGCGCCGACCTCGCGGAAGCCGACCCGCCGGTAGGCGGCCCGGGCCCGCAGGTTGAAGTCGTTGACGTAGAGCGAGACCACCGGGGCGATCTCGCGCAGCGCGAGGTCGAGGACGGCGGCCATGCCGGTCTCGGAGAGGCCCCGGCCCCGGTACCCGGGGGCGACCCAGACGCCCTGGACCTGGCAGGCGCCCTCGGTGACGGCGCCGATCTCGGCCTTGAAGACGACCTCGCCGTCCTCGGTGAAACGCGCGAACGACCGCCCGGCGGACACGAGTTCGGCGACCCGGGCCTGGTAGAGCAGGCCGCCGTCGCCGGCCAGCGGGGAGACCCCGACCTCCTCGGTGAACATCGCCACGCAGGCGGGCATCAGCGCGTCGATCTCCTCCCGCCGCACCTGCCGCACCAGCGGGTCCGGCGCGATCTCGGCGGAGGGCACGGCGGTGGCCAACAGCGGCTGGTGGGCGCGGACTTCGCGGGCCGGGCCCCAACTACGTTCCAGCAGCGCCCAGAAGGCGGCGGTGGCCCCGGCCGGGCCGACGATCGAGGAGCAGCGGCGGCCCTGCCGGCGGGCCCGCTCGGCGAAGGCCGCGACGGCCTCCGGCCCGGCGTCTACCAGGACGAGGTTGGCCCCGGCGTAGCAGAGCGCGGCGAGGGCGCCGTCCCCGTCGTACCAGCCCCACATCTCGCCGCCGAGCCGCCAGGGGTCCAGGCCGACGGCCTCGACCCGGGTGGCGACGAAGGAGTTGGCGACCGGGTCGCGGTGGAGGATCTCCAAGGCGTCCGCGAGGTCGGGGGGCTCCAGCACGCGGGTGGTGGCCAGGGCGCGGGCGGCCTGGAACGAGCCGGGGAGCATCACACCTCGATCGAGCATCGAGACAGCACCTCACTGAGACGAATCTGGCCGCACCCTACTCCGTGGCCCCACCCGGCTACGACCGTGGCCCCACCCGACTACGGCCGCGGGCCACCCGACTACGGCCGCGGGGCCGTCCGCGAACGGACGGCCCCGCTTCCGGAAGACTGCGCGCGGCGCACCGCGCGGACCCTGCGTGGTCAGTCGGCGGCGACGACGGTCGGCGTACCGGCCTCGACGCCCGCCTCCTGCATCTGCTCGGCGAGCTTGAGCGCCTCCTCGATCAGGGTCTCGACGATCTTCGACTCGGGGACGGTCTTGATGACCTCGCCCTTGACGAAGATCTGGCCCTTGCCGTTGCCGGAGGCGACGCCGAGGTCGGCCTCGCGGGCCTCGCCCGGGCCGTTCACGACGCAGCCCATGACGGCGACGCGCAGCGGCACCTCCATGCCCTCCAGGCCGGCGGTGACCTCCTCGGCCAGCTTGTAGACGTCGACCTGGGCGCGGCCGCAGGACGGGCAGGAGACGATCTCCAGGCCGCGCTGGCGCAGGCCGAGCGACTCCAGGATCTGGTTGCCGACCTTGATCTCCTCGGCCGGCGGGGCGGAGAGGGAGACCCGGATGGTGTCGCCGATACCCTCGGCGAGCAGCGCACCGAAGGCCACCGCGGACTTGATGGTGCCCTGGAAGGCCGGGCCGGCCTCGGTGACGCCGAGGTGCAGCGGGTAGTCGCAGGCGGCGGCCAGCTGGCGGTAGGCGTTGATCATCACGACCGGGTCGTTGTGCTTGACCGAGATCTTGATGTCGCGGAAGTCGTGCTCCTCGAACAGCGAGCACTCCCAGAGCGCGGACTCGACCAGCGCCTCGGGGGTGGCACGGCCGTACTTCTCCAGCAGGCGCTTGTCGAGCGAGCCGGCGTTGACGCCGATCCGGATCGGCACGCCGGCGCCCCGGGCGGCCTTGGCGATCTCGCCGACCTTGTCGTCGAAGGCCTTGATGTTGCCCGGATTGACGCGGACCGCGGCGCAGCCGGCGTCGATCGCGGCGAAGACGTACTTCGGCTGGAAGTGGATGTCGGCGATCACCGGGATGTGGGACTTCTTGGCGATGATCGGCAGCGCGTCGGCGTCGTCCTGGGTGGGGACGGCGACCCGGACGATCTGGCACCCGGACGCGGTGAGCTCGGCGATCTGCTGCAGCGTGGCGTTGATGTCCGCGGTCACGGTGGTGGTCATCGACTGCACCGAGACGGGAGCGTCACCGCCGACCGGTACGTTGCCGACCATGATCTGCCGGGATACACGGCGCTTGGCGAGCGGCTTGAGCGGCAGGGACGGAATACCGAGCGAGATCGCGGTCATGTGCGCAGGGTTCCCCGGGGTTGAGGTGTGGTCGACCGCCCGGCCAGTGGGACGGCCGAGGCCGGGCGCGCCTAGATCGCGCACCCGGCCTCCACGGTACGGCACGGCGCCGGACCCCAGCACACCCGCCGTACCCGAACGCTCTAGCTGATCTTCACCGGGTTCACCAGGTCGGCGACCATCACCAGCAGGGTGAAACCGATGAAGACGCTGGCCACGACGTACGCCACCGGCATCAGCTTGGCGACGTCGAAGGGGCCGGGATCGGGCCGCTTGAACAGCTGAGCGAATCGGCGGCGGACCGATTCCCAGACCGCGCCCGCGATGTGGCCGCCGTCCAGCGGGAGCAGCGGCAGCATGTTGAACAGGAAGAGCGAGAGGTTGATCCCGGCCAGGAGGTTGACGAACATCGCCACCCGCTGGCTGGCGGGCAGGTCCATGCTCACCAGTTCACCGCTGACCCGGGCGGCGCCGACCATGCCGATCGGCGAGTCCGGGTCACGCGGGGAGTCCCCGACGACGGCGTTCCACAGACCGGGGATCTTGCCGGGCAGCGCGGCCAGCGACTTCACCCCGTTCTCGGCCATGCCGACCATCCGGTCCAGGGACTGCCCGAAGCTCTGCTGGACGACCCCCTGCTTGGGGGTGAAGCCGAGGAAGCCCGCCTGCACGGTCTGGCCCTTGAGCGGCACGCCGTTGCCGTCGTACTTCTGCACGTCGTTGACGGCGATGACGGGCTTGAGGACGAGTTGCTGCCCGCCCCGGTCGACCAGGATCTCGACCTGCTGGCCGGCCGACTTCCGGATGTCCGCCTGGAGCTGGTCGTAGTCGCGGATCCGGTCCCCGCCGAAGGAGAGGACCTTGTCCCCCTGCCGCAGCCCGACCTCGTTGGCGGGGGTCTTGGGCGCGTCCGCGGGGCACACGTCGGTCGGCGAGCCGGCCTTGACCACGCACTGGGCGACCGAGCCGATGGTCGGCACCGCCGTCGAGACGCCGAAGCCCATCATGACCGTCAGGAACAGCCCGAAGGCCAGGACCAGGTTCATGAACGGCCCGGCGAACATGACGATGACGCGCTTCCACGGCTTGCGGGTGTAGAACAGCCGGTGCTCGTCGCCCTCCTGGAGCTCCTCGTAGGAGGCTTCCCGGGCATCCTCGATCATGGTGCGCCAGGGGGAACTGCTGCGCTTGGTGATCCGGCCGTCCGCACCCGGCGGGAACATCCCGATCATCCGGATGTAGCCGCCCAGCGGGATCGCCTTGAAGCCGTACTCGGTCTCGCCCTTCTTCCGCGACCAGACCGTCGGGCCGAAGCCGACCATGTACTGCGGCACCCGGATGCCGAACAGCTTGGCCGTCGAGAGGTGGCCGAGCTCGTGCCAGGCGATCGAGACGAGCAACCCGACCGCGAAGACCAGGATGCCGACCACCGTCAAAACCATTGCCACCGCTGGCCCTCCGTCATGCCGCTCTGCTCGTCGTCTTGTCTTACCGCAGTCACGCCCAGCCGGACACCCGGTACGGGTGCACCCGGCCGGAAACGGCCCACGCCGTCAACCCGCCGCCGTCAGCCCGCCGCCAGCTCGCGGGCCCGGGCGCGGGCCCAGTCCTCCGCGTGCAGGACGTCCTCGACCGTCAGGGAAGTTCCCGGCACGGGCGTGCCGTGCTCGGCGACGACCTTGGCAACAGTGTCCACGATTCCCGTGAAAGCGAGGCGCCCCTTCAGGAACGCCTCCACGCACTCCTCGTTGGCCGCGTTGAAGACCGCCGGCGCGGTACCGCCCAGGGTGCCCACCTCGCGGGCCAGCTCCACCGCCGGGAAGGCCTCGTCGTCCAGCGGGAAGAACTCCCAGGTCGCGGCCTTGGTCCAGTCGCAGCCGGGGGCGGCGTCCGGCACCCGCTCCGGCCAGCCCAGACCCAGCGCGATCGGCATCCGCATGTCCGGCGGGCTGGCCTGCGCCAGCGTCGAACCGTCGGTGAACTCCACCATCGAGTGCACCACCGACTGCGGATGGACCACGACCTCGATCCGGTCGAAGGGCACGTCGTACAGCAGGTGCGCCTCGATCACCTCCAGGCCCTTGTTCACCAGGGTCGCCGAGTTGATCGTGACCACCGGGCCCATCGCCCAGGTCGGGTGCGCCAGCGCGTCCTGCGGCGTCACCCCGGCCAGCTGCTCACGCGTCCGGTTGCGGAACGGACCGCCGCTGGCCGTCACCACCAGCTTGCGGACCTCGGCCCGGGTGCCGCCCGCCAGCGCCTGGAACAGCGCCGCGTGCTCGGAGTCCACCGGCACGATCTGCCCCGGCCGCGCCACCGCCTTCACCAGCGGGCCGCCGACGATCAGCGACTCCTTGTTGGCCAGCACCAGCACCCGGCCCGCCCTCAGCGCGGCCAGCGTCGGCCGCAGCCCGATCGACCCGGTGATGCCGTTCAGCACCGAGTGGCACTCCATCGCGGCCAGCTCGGTCGCCGCGTCCGGCCCCGCCAGCACCGTCGGCAGCGCAGCGCCCGCCGCCTTCGCCGCCAGCGCCGCGCGCAGCGCCGGCTCGGCCGCCGGGTCCGCCACCGCCACCGTGTGCACGCCCAGCCGCAGCGCCTGCTCGGCGAGCAGCTCCACCCGGCCGCCGGCCGCCGACAGGGCGACCACCCGGAACCGGTCCGGGTTGCGGAGCACCACGTCGATGGCCTGGGTGCCGATCGACCCGGTCGAACCGAGGATCACCAGCTCCCGGGGGCCGGAAGGGTCCTGCACGGTGGGCGTGAACCGCAGCTGCGGGTGGGCGAGCGAAGTCATGCGCCCATTGTGTCCTGCCCGGGGCCCCGCGCAGGACGCCTCCCGGCAGGACGCCGCCCCGCGCCCCGGGCTGCCGTCGGAGCCATGCGCACCGTCATCGCCGGGGACCACGGGCAGATCGCGCCGAAGCTCGCACGGCTGCTCGCCGGCGACGCCACGGTCGAGGAGGCCGTCTCCGTCGCGGACGGACAGCGCGGCTGGGCCGACCTGGCCCCGGAACGGGCGAAGGGCCCGGTCACCGGACCGGGCCCTTCACTCACGGGTTCGCTCAGAGGTCGAGGCCGCTGAGGACCAGGACCTTCTCGACCGTGTAGTCGTCCATCGCGTACCGGACGCCCTCACGGCCGACACCGGAGTCCTTGACGCCGCCGTACGGCATCTGGTCGGCGCGGTAGGACGGCGCGTCGCCGATGATCACACCGCCGACCTCCAGCTCCCGGTGGGCACGGAACGCGGTCTGCAGGTCGTGCGTGAACACGCCCGCCTGCAGGCCGAACGCCGAGTCGTTGACGGCCGCGAAGGCCTCGTCCACGCCGTCCACCCGGTGCAGCGACAGGACCGGGCCGAACACCTCGGCCTTGGCCAGGATCGCGTCCGCGGGCAGCTCCGCCAGCACGGTCGGCGCGTAGGTCGCACCCTCGCGGCCCCCGCCGGCAAGCACCTTGGCGCCCTTGGCGACCGCGTCGTCCACCCAGGACTCCACCCGCTTCGCGGCGTTCTCGTCCACCAGCGGGCCGACGTCCGTCGCGTCGTCGTTCGGGTCACCGGTGACCTGCGCCTTGACCTTGGCCACGACCTTCTCCACCAGCGCGTCGTACACCGACGCGTCGGCGATCACACGCTGCACCGAGATGCAGGACTGGCCGCCCTGGTAGTTGGCGAACATCGCGATCCGGGTGGCCGCCCAGTCCAGGTCGGCCTCCGAGGACCAGTCGGCGAGCACCACGGCCGCGGCGTTGCCGCCCAGCTCCAGGGTGCAGTGCTTGCGCGGCACCGAGTCCATGATCTGGTAGCCGACCTTGTCCGAACCGGTGAACGAGATCACCGGCAGGCGCTCGTCCTGCACCAGCGCCGGCATCCGGTCGTTCGGCACCGTCAGGATGCTCCACGAACCGGCCGGCAGGTCGGTCTCGGCCAGGATCTCGCCCAGCACCATCGCCGACAGCGGCGTCGCCGGGGCCGGCTTCAGGATGATCGGGGCACCGACCGCGATCGCCGGGGCGACCTTGTGGGCGACCAGGTTCAGCGGGAAGTTGAACGGGGCGATCCCCAGCACCACACCGCGCGGGAAGCGGCGCACCACCGCGAAACGGCCCACGCCGCCCGGGTCGGTGTCCAGCCGCATCGTCTCGCCGTTGGTCCGGCGGGCCTCCTCGGCCGCCCAGCGGAAGACCGACACCGCGCGGCCGACCTCACCACGGGCCCACTTGATCGGCTTGCCGTTCTCCGCGGTGATCAGCTGGGCGAGCTCCTCGGTGCGCTCGGCCAGGCGCTTGGCCACGTGGTCCAGCGCGGCGGAGCGGACGTGCGCCGGGGTGGCGGCGAAGACCGGCAGCGCGGCGACGGCGGCGTCCAGCGCCTCCTCGACCTGGGCCTCGGTCGGGATGCTCACCTTGCCGACCAGACGGCCGTCCCAGCTGTTGTGCACCTCGAAGTCGGCGTCGCCGCTCGCCCGTCGGCCGGCCAGCCAGAAATCGTACGTGGTGGTCACCGTGGTACCGGCCCTCTCCTCGTCGTCATCGGGCCCACGGGTGTGGGACCCGAACCCGAGGGTAGGTGGGGCGGCGCACCGACCGGATTGGCCGACTCGGAGCGTTCGCCCCCGACGCTGCTCCATCCCGTCCAGGGCCTCCCGGGCCAAGCCGCGCCCGGGCACAGCCCGGACGGCCCCGGTGCGGCCAGGGTGCGACCTACTCCTCGCCGGAGCGCAGCGCCAGCCACAGCTCCATCCGCACGTCGGTGTCGTCCAGCGAACGCCCCAGCAGCTCCTCGACCCGCCGCATCCGGTAGCGCAGCGTGTGCCGGTGCACCCCGAGATCGGCCGCCGCCGCGTCCCACTGCCCGTGCCGGGACAGCCACGCCCGCAGCGAGGCCACCAGATCGCCGCGGGCCGTCCGGTCGTGCTCGCGCAGCGGCCGCAGCAGCCCCTCGGCGAACGCCGTCACCGCGTCCTCGCCGAGCAGCGGCAGCAGCGACCCCGCGCCGACCTCCTCGTGGTCCACCGACCGCCGGCCACCGCGCAGCGCCACCGCCAGCGCCCGCTCGGCCTGCGCGTGCGCCGTCCCCGCGTCCTCCAGCGCGGCCGGCGCCGACACGCCCAGCGACAGGCCCTCGTGCTCCTCCACCACGCCCAGACAAGCCCGGTGCACCGCCCCGTTGTCCAGCGCCAGCACCATCAGCCGCGCCCCGTGCGCGCCGTCCTCCCGCGCCACCAGCAGCTTCTCGCCCACCCGGGCGCCCGCCTGCTCGGCCCGGTCCCCCAGCTCCCCGAGCGCCTCCGCGGCCTCCGCGTTCGGCCCGGCCCCGGCCACCAGAACCCGTATCGTCCCCTCCGGCATACCGCCGAACAGCCCCAGCGCCACCTGGCGGGCCGTCGCCACCTCGCCCGCCAGCACCATCCGCAGCAGCGCCGCGCCCATCCGCTCCTCGGCCTGGCGCAGCTCGCGCGAACGCTCCAGCGTCAGGGTCAGCAGCGCCACCGCCGCGTTCAGCACGTACCGCTCGGTCGGGGTGATCCGGTCCTCGGTACCCACCGCCAGGAAGCCCCGGGCCCGCCGGTCCGCCCCCAGCGACTGGACCACCACGTAGTCCTCGTCCGCCGTGTCGATCCCCGGCGCCCGCCCCTGCAACGCGGCGCTCGACGGCGCCGGACGCCGGCGCAGCCGGTCCACCTCCGCCGCCAGCCGCCCCGCCCGGCGCGCCGCCCAGTCCGGCGCCACCACCGACAGCGCCCCCGACCCGTCGTACAGCGCCGCCCAGCCGCCCAGCCGGGCCGCCAGCCGGCGCACCACCGCCGTCGTGCCGTCCTTGCCCAGCGCGGCCCGGGTCAGCTCCTCCTGCGCCTCGAAGGAAGTCGTCACCGCCTCGTACTGCTCCGCGGCCAGCGCCGCCGACACCACCTTGCTGATCGCGATGAACGGCGTCGGCTCCGGCACCCGCAGCAGCGGCAGCCCCCGCTGCGCGGCCGCGTCCACCAGCGGCTGCGGCACCTCCGTGTGTGACAGCCCCACCCCCAGGCCCAGCCCCACCACCCCGGCATCGGCCAGCCGGTGCACATACGCCTGCAACTGGGCCGCCGTACGGCCCAGCTTGATCCCGGTGGTGAGCAGCAGCTCGCCACCCTCCAGGAACGGCGTCGGGTCGTCCAGCTCGCTGGTGTGCACCCAGCGGACCGGCCGCTCCAGGTGATCCGCGCCGGCGAGGACCGTCAGATGGAGCGAACTGTTACGGACAACGGAGGCGAGTGTGGGGGGCATGGCACCTTCGGGGGATCGACCTGACCGCGCCGTTGCGGCCGGGCGAGGAGAGGGCAATGGGACAAGTGAGAGTCTCTCCCCCTCATTATGGACGCTCCGGACAACCGGCACTGCCGAATCCACCGTGAAGGCGAGCTTCCGCCCCGCGCCCCGTCAGCCCCGAAGATCCACCAGCAACGGCGGCACCTGCTCCCCCGACACCGCGGTCAACGACACCACCGCATGCCCCGCCGGCAGCGCGTGCGCCAGATCCGACGGCGACCAGCGCAGGCGCTCCACGTCCCGCGTCGTCACCGACTCCGTCTGCGCCGCCGTCCCCGACAACGCCCGCCGCCCCAACCGCCCGGCCCGCCGCACCACGCCACCCGAGGTGTCGGGCGTGTGGGTCACCGCGGTCTCCTGCACCAGGTGCGTCCCCCAGGCCTCCGAGAACAGCCGGCCGTCCCACGGCGCGATCCCCGGGAACGCCATCCGGCAGCCGACCGCGCCGAACAACGGCGCCCGCAGCGCCTCCGGCAGATCCACCAGCGTGCGCAGCAGCAGCACCGCGCCCGCGTTCACCCCCCGCATCCGCTGCACCCCGCGCACAGCGGTCGCGTCCAGCGCCGCCGACGCGTCGTCCACCACCAGGCCCGCGAACAGCGAACGGTCCGTACGGGCCCCCGCCGCCTGCACGAACTGACCCACCACCAACCGGGACAGCATCCGCGCGGCCTCCGGATGGCTGCGCTCCGGCAGCTTCACCCGCACCCGCAACGGATGGTCCAGCACCCGCATCGCGAACGGGGGCCGCCCCGTGCCGTCCGTCGCGAAGGCGCCCTCGAAGGCCGGCCGGTCCAGCAGCGCCAGCCGGTCCGCCAGCAGCGCCCCGGGATCGTCCGCCCGGCCGCGCTGACGCTCCCGGTGCTCCAGGTCCCGCTCGTACACGGCCAGCCGGCCCGCCACCCCGAGCGCCTTCACCAGAGCCGCCAGCACGTCCGGCTCACCGGCCAGCAGCGCCCGCAGCTCCCGCACCCCCGGATAGCGGGCGTACGCGGCGTGGAACGGGCCCACCACCTGCTGCAGCGCCGTCCGGGCGTTCTCCGCGCGCGCCGTCAACTCGTCCGGCAGCAGCGCCTCGGCCAGCCGGGCGGCCGCCTCGTCCGGATCCTGCGCCGCACCGTAGAGGTCCAGCCCGTACACCGACGCCGGATCACCGGGCGCGATCACCACGTCGTACCAGGCGTCCGGGCCCAGATCCGCGTCCGCCGCCCCCACCACCACCACACACGCGGTACCGGCCAGCGCCTGCAGACACAACGCCTCCGCCACCGGCCGCGCCAGCCGCGCCGTCTTCCCCGTCCCCGCCGGACCCACCGCCAGCAGCGACGTGCCCAGCACCGCCGGATCCAGCGCGAACCCGGCCGCCCGATGGCTCAGCGGGTTCTTCGGCACGTCCTGGGCCGTCCCCAGGCAGACCTGGCCCAGCAGCAGATCGTGCCGCTCAGCCCGGTCCGCCAGCTCCCGCGACTCCGAAGGGTGCGCGAAGGCCGCCCCACCGCGCGCCACCACCTGCTCGACGAAGGCCGGCACGAACGCCGGATCCGCCTGCGCCGACTCCCACGCCCGCTGGATCCGCACGTAGTCGACGTCCCCGACCGCCTCCCCCTCCAGCCGCCCCGCCGCCTCGGCCGCCCCGCCCTGCCGCAGCCCGCCCCACGGGTCCAGCCGCCGCACCACCTGGGCCACCGCCACGCCCTCCTCGGCGGGCTGCTCCTGCGTCACCGCCCGCGACAGCAACGGCGATACGTACCGCCGCCACACCTCGGGCCAACGGCCCATCCGGCCGAAGAGCTTGATGACGACGCCGATCACCAGGACGTTCAAGGTGAGCACGACCGACGTCGCCACCAGCGCCGATTTCGACGGGAGGACGCCGATCATCGTCGTCCCGGCCTCCGCGAGTTCAACACCGTAGACATAGACCAACCACCCCACCACCGCGTTGAGGCCCGCCCGCAGGAGCAGCGGCCAGGCCGCGACCTGGGCCGCCTCCGCCCGTTCCGGGTCGAGCGGGCGGTAGCCCAGCCGGTAGACGCCGGGTTCGGCTTCCGGGCGCGGGGCCGCGGCCCAGGTGGGAAGGTCGAAGGCGGGGGCCCCGCCGGTGCGGGTGCCGGGCCGTTGGCGGGGCATGGGGGCCGGGGGTCCGGTGGTGGTCCGATCGGTGTGGTGGTGTGCCCCGTCGTGCGCCATGTACGGCCCCGCTCCCTCGCCCGCCCGGCCCGATCGCCGTCGGTGCCGCCATACCCATGCCGCCGTACCGGCGACACGCCCGCGCTCAATGTAGTGGAGCGGGGCCTGCTGGCAGTCGCACCACCCGCGCTGGCCGTGCCGGACAAGTCGGACGGCTCAGTGCTACCGAGTGGCGCATGCCCGGCCGGGGAGGGCGGCCGTAGCCTGCGAAGCACCGAGCCGAGAAGTCTGGAGAACCCCATGAGCGCCGCAACGCCGCTCCCGCAGGAGCGCCGCCTGGTCACTGCGATCCCCGGTCCGAAGTCGCAGGAGCTGCAGGCCCGCAAGCTGGGTGCGGTGGCGGCCGGTGTCGGCACCACCCTGCCGGTGTACGTGTCCCGTGCCAACGGCGGCGTGCTGGAGGACGTGGACGGCAACTCGCTGATCGACTTCGGCTCCGGTATCGCCGTGACGAACGTCGGCAACAGCGCCGAGGCCGTGGTGGCGAAGGCGAGCGAGCAGCTGGCCGCCTTCACCCACACCTGTTTCATGGTGACCCCGTACGAGGGTTACGTGGCGGTCGCCGAGCAGCTGAACGAGCTGACCCCGGGTGACCACGACAAGCGCACCGCGCTGTTCAACTCGGGCGCCGAGGCGGTCGAGAACGCGGTGAAGGTGGCCCGCGCCTACACCAAGCGCACCGCCGTCGTGGTGTTCGACCACGGCTACCACGGCCGTACGAACCTGACCATGGGCCTGACGGCGAAGAACATGCCGTACAAGCAGGGCTTCGGCCCGTTCGCCCCGGAGATCTACCGGGTGCCGGTGGCCTACCCGTACCGCTGGCTGACGGGTGCGGAGAACTGCGCCGCCGAGGCCGCCGCGCAGGCGATCGAGATCATCAACAAGCAGATCGGCGCCGAGAACGTCGCCGCGATCATCATCGAGCCGATCCAGGGCGAGGGCGGCTTCATCGAGCCGGCCAAGGGCTTCCTGCCGGCGATCGTGGAGTACGCGAAGGCGAACGGCATCGTGTTCATCGCGGACGAGATCCAGACCGGTTTCTGCCGTACCGGCCAGTGGTTCGCCTGTGAGGACGAGGGCATCGTCCCGGACCTGATCACCACCGCGAAGGGCATCGCCGGCGGTCTGCCGCTGGCGGCGGTGACCGGTCGCGCCGAGATCATGGACGCCGCGCACGCGGGCGGCCTGGGCGGCACCTACGGCGGCAACCCGGTGGCCTGTGCGGCCGCGCTGGGCGCCATCGAGACGATGAAGGAGCAGGACCTCAACGGCAAGGCGCAGCGGATCGGCGAGATCATGCTGGGCCGCCTGCGGGCGATGCAGGAGAAGTTCGACATCATCGGCGAGATCCGCGGCCGCGGCGCGATGATCGCCGTCGAGCTGGTGAAGCCGGGCGGCAAGGAGCCGAACGCGGAGGCCACCGCGGCCATCGCGAAGGCCTGCCACGCCGAGGGCCTGGTGGTGCTGACCGCCGGCACCTACGGCAACGTGCTGCGCTTCCTGCCGCCGCTGGTCATCGCGGAGCACCTCCTGGCCGAGGGCCTGGACATCCTGGAGGGCGCTTTCACCGCCGTCTGAGCGGTGTCGCCCGTCAGGTCGTGAACCCCCTCCGGAGGGTTGTCCGGACAGCGCTGAACGGCCCGTGGGGACCTCTGGTCCTCGCGGGCCGTTCGGTTGTCACCGGCCGGTCGGACGGGCCCGACGCCCGGTCGGGCCAGGTCGTCGGGGCTCCCGGAGGGCCGCCCGGGGCGGGGTGAAGATGATGTGGGGAATCGCTGAAGGCGCTCGGCGCGGAAGGGCTGTTGACGTAGTGTCATCACCGATGGACAGCGAGCCGCAGCCATGGGCGGAGCCGCTTGCGGGGTCGCCCCCGACGGCGGGTCCGCATGCGTGCCGCGAGGACAACCAGGCCGCCCCGGGAGGGGTGGCGTCCACCGAAGACCGATCGACCGACCGTCCGACCCACACCCCCCGGGGCGCACGGAACGGCGATCATCAGAGCCGCCCCGGAGCTCTCCCCCCTGCTCCGGGGCGGCTGTCCGGCGTTCCGGGCCGGGTGGCCCGTTCGGTGGCCGTGCCGCTGACGGCGGCGGTCGTCCTGCTGCTGGTGTCGTGGCAGGTGGCGGCGGACGGCCCACTGCTCGGATGGGACCGCTCGGTCCGCGGAGCCGTCCGGAGCGCCCACCGGGACCACCCCAGCGCGCTGCTGGACCAGCTGGGCCAGGTCCTGTCCGACCTGGGCGACAGCGTGCCCGCGATCCCTGTGCTGCTGGCGGCCGGCGTGCTGGCCGCGTGGCGGTGGCGCCGGACGGGGGCGGCGGGGCGCTGGTGGCTGCCGCTGCCGGTGGCGGCGCTGACCGCCGGACTGATCCCGCTGCTGGTGGTGCCGGCCAAGGCGGCGTTCGCCCGGCCGGGCCCGCTCGGTGATCCGCTGACGCCGGGGCAGTGGGGCTGGTACCCGTCCGGGCACACCGCCACCGCGTCGCTCTCGTACGGGGTGGCGGCGCTGCTGCTGGTGCGGGTGGCGGGGCCGTGGGCGGCGCGCCTGCTGACGGCGGGCGCGGGGCTGCTGGCGGTGGGCGTCGGCGCGGGGCTGGTGTGGAGCGACTTCCACTGGCTGCTGGACGTGGTGGCCAGCTGGTGCCTGGCCGCCCTGGTGCTGTGGGGGCTGGCCCGGCGGCTGCCCCGGCCGGGCGGCGGGGGCGGCGGCGGTCAGGCCTCGGGGTCGTCGTTGCGGTGAACGAGGCCGGTCTCGCCGTTGTCGCGGTGCCATTCGATGACGAGTTCGTCGCGGGCGCCGAAGCGGACGAGGTGGCGGCCGACGACGTCCTCCAGACCGGGCAGGTTCTCCCGCTCGCCCTCGACGGTGAGCAGCAGCGCGTCGGGCCGGGCTTCCAGGGTGGCGGTGCCGGCGCCGAAGACCAGGGTGCCGCGGCCGGTCTCCTCGGAGAAGGTGGCCTCGATCTTGCGGCCCATGTGGGCGGCGAGCTGCTTGGCGTAGCGGGTGGGGCGGTCGGTGGTGACGCGGGCTTCGGAGCGGGGCACGGGCCCTCCAGGATCCGGGGAGGGAACTTAGGGTCCCCTCAGTTGGGGCTACGCTAACCCAGGTACTGAGCCAAGCTCAACATTTTTCTCCGGGTGCCGTCCGCTGTCGGCCGCCGGCCCCGGACCGGCCGATACCCTGGGGCGGACGCCTGCCGAGGAGACCGCCGATGACCACCACGCCGACCGACCCGGCGGACCCCTCCCCCGGCCCGCCCGGCGCCCCTGCCGAGGCGACCGCCTCGGACACCACGGCCTCGGACGCGGCCTCGGACACCGCCGCCTCGGACGCGGCCTCGGACACCGCCGCCGAGCTGGCCGACACGATGACCAGGGCGATCAAGCGGATCCGTCGGCAGACCGGGTGGCGGCTGGAACCGTACGGCATCACCCCCGGCCAGGCCCGGGCGCTGAACACCCTGGCCCACGCGCCCGGCTGCGAGCTGCCGGACCGCGCGATGCGGCTGAGCGACCTCGCCGAGCGGCTGCACATCGCCCCGCGCTCGGCGACCACCGTGGTCGACGCACTGGAGGAGGCCGGCCTGGTCGAGCGCAGGCCCGATCCGGCCGACCGGCGGGCGGTCCGGATCCTGCTGACCGAGGCGGGCCGCGCAGCGGTGGAACGGATCGGGCAGGTCCGGCACGAGGTGGCCCAGGAGTACTTCGGCGAGGTCGGTCCCGACGAGCAGGAAGTGCTGCTGCGAGTGCTGCGCGCCGCCGAGGCCCGCTTCCTCGCAGCCGGTCCACCACCGCGGACGGCGCCCCCGGGCGCAGCGCGGTGACGCGGGAGCGGTCGGCTGCGCTGGGCGGCCCGCCGCGTTAGACCCCGTCCCGGCCCGTCCCGCCCTGCCCTGCCCCTAGGTGGCGAGGCCGATCACCAGCCACATGAACCCCACCCCGGCGACGGTGCAGAGCAGGGTGCTGCGGGAGGGGTGCGGGCTGTGGGCCTCCGGGAGGATGTCGGAGGTCGCCAGGTAGAGCAGGAACCCGGAGAAGAAGCCGAGGTAGAGGCCGAGCAGGTGCTCGGGGATGGTGAAGGCCAGGGTGATCGCGGCGCCGGACACCGGGGCCAGCGCGTCCGCCGCGAGCAGCGTCAGCGCCCGCCGCCGGTTGTTCCCGTAGAGCCGGGTGATCGTGTACGTGTTGAAGCCGTCGGCGAAGTCGTGGGCGACGACGGCGATGGCGACGACCGTTCCGACCGTGGTGCCGGCCTGGAAGGCGGCGCCGATCGCGAAGCCGTCCATCACGCTGTGCCCGACCAGGGCCAGCGCGGCGGTCAGGCCGACGCCCTGGCGCCCGGCGTGGTGGGCGTGCGCGTGCTGGTGGCCGTGGGTGTGCTCGGCGTACTCGCTCTCGTGGCCGCGGTGGATGGCGACCGCGCGTTCGACCACGTGGATGGTGAGGAAGCCGACCGCGAACATCAGCAGCGCCTGCGGCACGCCGTGCACCTCGTCCGGTGCCTGGCGCATGGCCTCGGGCAGCAGGTCGAAGGCGACCACGCCGAGCATGAGGCCGGCGGCGAAGCCGAGCACGAGGTGGCGGCGGTCGCCGGTGCGTTGGGCGACGAAGCCGCCGATCAGGGTCATCAGGAACGCCCCGGCGGCGACCAGGACGGCGGTCACCGGGCCGCCTCCGGGTGGGTCGATCCGCTGTGCGGGCGCCGGCGGGTGCCGCCGTGTGGTCTGCCGGGCGCTCTGCCCATTCCTCTCCCCCTGGGGTCCGCCCGTGGCCGGGCCGACCGCCGACCGTATCGGACGACCGTTCGACGGTGATCGCCCGGGGTGCCGCTGCTCCGCCGGTGCCCGTTCCCCAGCCTCGGGTCGGGTGCGGGGGCGCGCCCGCCGGGCGGTCCGTCGGGGTGAGCTGCGAAGACGGGGACGGGGACGAGGGTGGGGGCGGGGACCGGAGGTGGGGTCAGCGGCCTGCGGCGAGGGGCAGGCCGAGGTGGGTGCGGGCGAGTTCGCTCACGCCGTCGCCGTCGACCAGGTGGATGTGGCGGTGGCTCTCCTCGCCCGTGAGGTCGAGGGCCTCGTCGGCGAAGCGGCCGGTGGTCAGCCGCAGGCCGCGCTCGGCGGACTCCTCCTGAACGGCCTCGGCCAGGGTGACGATCTCCTCCGCGCTGACCGGCGCGGCGCCCCGGGAGGCCCAGACCACCCAGCGGCCGGGCAGCGCACTGCCCGGGGCCCCCTCGCCGGTGGCGACCAGTCCGGCCGGGCCGCGCAGCCGCACGCTCCACTCGGCGAGCCCGCCGCGGGTGAGCAGGTCGCGCACCAGCTGGGCGAACTCGTTCGCGGACAGGTCGGGTGCGGCCGGTACGGCGGCACCCGCCTGCGCGGCGGGCTGCACGCCCACGCGGCCGTACGGGTCCGGGGTGACGGCGGCGCCGAGCTGGCGCAGCCGGACGAGCGCCTCGTCCTGCTCGGCGTCGGCGTAGACGCCTTCGTCGTCGCGCTCCTCGTACGGGGTGGCGGGCGGCAGCAGCCGGGTGCGGGCCAGTGCGTCGCGGTCGGCGTCCACGCTGACCAGGCACAGCGGCTCGGCGGTGCCGGGCTCGCGCAGCCAGCCGTTGAGCACGACGCCCGCGAGTATCTCGTCGGTGTCGACGGCGTCGGCGGCCTGGAGGGCGCGCAGGGCGAGCCGGGCGACCAGGCGCAGATAGTCGGTGGCCCGGTCCGCCGGCGGGCGCGGGACCGGGACGATATCGCCGTCCGGGGCGAGCCGGTAGCCGGTGAGCGAGGGCACCAGGTCGAGCGGCGGCAGGTCGAGGTCCAGCACGGCGGTACGGGTGAGCGGGCGGAAGACCGCCCGGCAGGGGGCGGGCAGGTCCTGGGTGGCGGTCTCGGCCGCGGCGAGCGCCCGCTCCAGCAGTGACTCCACGGCGGCCGGCTCGGACAGCCGGTAGGCCCGTCGGCACTCCTCCAGGCTCTCGTTGTACTCGCGCACGGCGCGGGCCCGGGCCTCCTCGGCCGCCTCGTGGACGCGCCGGGACTCGTCTGCGGCCGAGTTGTCGGCCTCGGCCCGGCGGGTGCGCCACTCGCGCAGGGAACGCTGGTGGGCCAGCCGGGCCTGGGCGAGCTCGCGCTGGTAACCGGAGTCGAGCAGGCGACGGGCCGGGGCGCCGTCGGGGTCGGCGGTGGCCGGCCCGGCGGGCGCGAAGTCCGCCCAGCGGGGCTCGGCCTCGCTGCCGGTCTCCGGCCCGTCGGCCGGGTAGGGGCGGGGCTCGTAGTGGCGCAGCTGGCTCTCGAAGTCCATGGCCGAGACGGGCAGTGCGGCCCGCCGGAGCAGGTCGGCCAGCCGGTCGTGCTCGGCCTGGACCGTGAGCGTGCGGTGGTGGGTCAGGGCGGCGGCCCGGCCGTGGGCGGCGATGGACTCCTCGGGCTCGGCCGGGCCGTCGCCGGACGCACCGTCGCCGGACGCACCGTCGCCGGACCCGCCGTCATCGGGCGTACCGGGGGCGGCGGCGTCCGGGTTCAGGCCCTGACCTTGGCCCTGGTCGGTGTTGAACTCTCTGAAGACCGAGGCGAGGAAGCCCGGCCGGGGGAACTGGACGGTGGCGGTGCCGTCGGGCTGGCCGTCTGCTGAGTGCTGCATCGGTCGTCGTTCCCCCATGCTCGTCCGGCGCCTGCCCGGGGCGGCCGGCGACCCTGCGGCCCGCCCCTGCCGGACATTGTCCACCGAACGGGCGGCAGTGGTCAGCCCAGCCTCTCAGTTGGTCCGGGTGTTGGTCAGGTGCAGGCCGATGTAGCCGACATAGATCCGGCCACTGCCCGAGCAGTCGTCCAGGTAGTGCAGCCGGGGCGCGGTACGGCCGCCGCCGATCCGCAGGTGTGCGCCCATGAAGGCGCGCCGGGAGGCGTCCACGCTCTCCGGGACGGGCAGCATCCGTTCGCGCTTCCACTTGGTGTGGCTGAACACCGTCCGGGACTCCCCGCGCACCGCCTTGCGGGGCGGGAAGTGGTGGCAGCCCTCCGGGGTGTGCTCGCACCACTGCTTGAAGTCGCCGCCGGCCGCGCCGCGGACCGCCGCCTCGGCGTACTCCTGAAGGGCGGTCAGCCCGTCCCAGGCGAGCCGGGCCCAGCCCGCGCCGGAGCACCGGAGACCGTCCAGGGCGAGCGCGTTCTTCTGGTCGCCGGTGAAGGTCAGCAGCGTGAACTCGTCGATCCTGGCCATGAGTTCGGTGAAGGTCTCCGGTTTTCCGGGCCGGGCGGACGGCTTGGTGGTGAAGTGCCCGGCGGTGCCCTGGAGGATGCAGTGGCGCCCGGTGAGGGCGCGGGAGCCGGCCCGTACGTGGCCGTCCCGGCCGTCGTGGCGCTCGCGGAGCTCCGGACGGTCGCGGCCCTCATGACCCTCGCGGCCGTCCTGCTTGTCCCGGCTGTCCCGACTCACCCGGTTGTCCCGGCGCTCGTGCCGCAGGGTGCGCCGGACCCGCTCCAGCTCGTCGGCCCTGGCCTGCTGCTCGGCGCGGTCCTGCTGTTCCTCCCGGACGAGCGCGGCCAGCTCGGCGCGGGCGGCGGCCGGGTCTCCGGCCGGGCTGACGGCCGCGCGGGGCGGCGCCGGGGCGACCCGCAGCACCGGGACGGCCGCCAGCGTGGGCGGCAGCGGCAGGTCGGCGGCGAGCCGGCGCGGCTCGCGGGCGAGCAGCCCGGCCGCGCGGCGGAGGTCCTGCTCTATTCGCCCCCGGGCGAGCACCGGGTGCCGGGCGCCGTCGCACCGGGAGGCGGGGTCGACCTCGGGCAGGTAGGTGCGCACCGCTCCGCCGTAGACGCTGTGGTACTCCAGCGCGACGTTGAACCCGGTCCGGGCGCCCGGGTCCAGGACGTAGGCGGTGGCCAGGCCGGGCAGCTGGTGGCAGAGCGGGCGGACGACGTCCTCGACCCAGCGTTCGAGCGGGAGGTTCACCGGGACGCTGGCGACCACGACGGGCAGCCGGCGCTCCGGGTCGCAGAGCTCGTCGATCAGGCCGTCGACCTCGCCGGCGGTGATCACCCGGGGGGCCGGGTGGACTGCGGCCGGGCCGTCGGTGGCGTCGAGCAGCGGCAGGAGGGTGCGGGCGAGTTCGGGCACCGGCACCCGGCAAGGGGTCCGCACGCCGTTGCCGGTGCTGTGCGTCTCGGCCTCCAGCCGGACCCAGGTGGGGCCGTCGGCCGCGGTGGCCACGGTCAGGGTGAGCTGCTGGGTGCCGTGCGGGGTCGGGGTGCGCAGGCGCCGGCGGTCGTAGCGGCCGGCGGCCGGGCCGCCGCGCAGCGGGCCCTGGTCGCGGTCGAGCAGGACGCGGTCGCCCAGGCGCAGTCGCTCGGCGGCGGGGGCCGATCGGGACTGCGTCGGTCCGGACGTCGTCAGCCCAGGGGGCGTCAGTTCGGGCGGCTTCGGTCGGGTTGGAGGCGTCCCCGTCGAGGCCGGTCCGGCCGGGGGCGGCCCGGTGAGGGCACGGGGAGCCGGCGGAGGCTCCTCGCAGCCTTCCTGTTTCAGCCAGGCGGCGAGCTGCTCGTCGGCCAGGGCGACGGCCTCGCGGTGCGGGAGGGTGGTGGTGACGGTCATCCGGTAGGGCGTCGCGGGGCCGGTCAGGTCGGCGCCGGCGGGCGACGAAAAGCGGTCTGAGGTCATGCGCATACCTCCGTGGTGCGGGGTGGGGTCTGGTGTCCTCCATCGATGGGTTATTCGTCCGGTTCGGCCGGATCCTTGCCCAGGAAACGCCACGGCCCGGAGCGGAAGTTCCAACTCCGGGCCACGTCAATACGTTCGGGTGAATCTGCTCAAGCCGTGCACCGCGTGGCGCGGCTCCCGGGCCCGCCCCCCTCGTCGCCGGACGGCGGACGGCGGGGCACGGGTGACAGCGCCGGAGCAGCCCTGGTCAGACCTCAGCAGGTCAGGCCTCGGCGGGCCGGGCGCCGCTGCGACTCCACGCGGGCTCCGCGACCGGCACCGCCAACGGGCAACCGGCCGGGGCGGCGTAGCTCGCGATCAGCACCACGGGCTCGTCCCCGAGGTTGCGCCCCACGTGGACGTGGACCGGTCCGGCCTCCTCGACCAGCGAGTCCCCGGCCCGGCTGACCTCGACCCGGCCGTCGTGCAGGGTCCGGGTCAGCGTCCCGGACAGCACCACCACGTCCACCCGGCCCGGGTGGTAGTGCCAGCCGGTGCTGGCCCCCGGCGGCAGGGTGACGGTCTGGACGACGGGCATCTCGGGGCGGCTTCCTGCTCGACGACCGGACCAGGCTAGGCACGCCCCGCAAGGCTCCGAAACGGATCGGCCGCGATCTGGCCGAATAGGTGGCCGAAAGCGCCGCCGCCCGCCTGCTCCGGCATCAGACCGGCACCTCGACGTACGTCCGGCCGGCCGGGACCGCGACGGCGGTACCGCCGGTCGCCTCGGCCAGCCAGGCGTGGAAGGCCGACACCTCCGGCTGCGGCACGCCCACCTCGATCCGCACCCCGGCCGGCTCGTAGGCCAGGTCGCTCACCGTGTAGCCGGCCGCCCGCAGGTCGTTCTCCACCCGCCCGGCGCGCACGTGGTCGGCCGTCACCGCGAGCAGGGCCACCGGCCGCCGCTCCAGCAGACCGATCTCGTCCACCGCCTCGGACACCGCGTTGCCGTACGCCCGCACCAGGCCGCCCGCGCCGAGCTTGATGCCGCCGAAGTACCTGGTCACCACGGCGGCGGTGTCGGTCAGGCCGCGCCGGCGCAGCACCTCCAGCATCGGCACCCCGGCGGTGCCGCCGGGCTCGCCGTCGTCGCTGGAGCGTTCGCGGCGCTGCTCGTCGCCGACCACGAAGGCGGTGCAGTTGTGCCGCGCGTCCCAGTACTGCTTGCGGATGCCGGCGATGAAGGCCTGCGCCTCCTCCTCGTCGGCGACCCGGGCGAGGTGGCAGATGAACCGGGACTTCTTGATCTCGGTCTCGTGGCTGCCGGCCCGCCGGATGGTGAGGTACGGCCTGGCGGTCGGTTCCGGCGTGGCGGACATGACGCGGTGGTTCTCCCGGAAACGGCGACGGCTGGCGGCGCACACCCCGGGCGTCCCGGGGCGGCACCGCCAGCCTAGGCCCTGGCCGGGCTTCGTCGGCCGGTCGCGGGGTCAGCGCCCGGCCAGGGCGTCCAGCCGGGCGCGGTCCAGGCCGGTCAGCGCGGTGACCTCGGCCGGGTCGACGGCGCCGCAGTCCAGGCCGCGCAGCAGGTAGCCGCTGAGTGCCCGGGCGGTGGCCGGCTCGTCCATCACGTCGCCACCCGCCTTGGCGACGTACGCGGCCAGCCGGGCTGCGGCGGCCGCCAGGCCCTCGCGGTAGAAGGAGTACACCGCGACGTAGCGGGTCGGCAGGTGCGCCGGGTGCATGTCCCAGCCCTGGTAGTAGGCGCGGGCCAGCGAGCGGCGGACCAGGTCGTGATGCAGCTTCCAGGCGGCGTGCACCTGTTCGGTGGAGCCGGTCGGGATGACGTTGGTCGCGCCGTCGGAGAGTCGGACGCCGGTGCCGGCTGCGGCCACCTGCATGACCGCCTTCGCGTGGTCGGCGACCGGGTGGTCCATGCTCTGGTGGGCCGCGCTGACGCCGCAGGAGGCGCTGTAGTCGAAGGTGCCGTAGTGCAGCCCGGTGGCGCGGCCTTCGGCGGCCTCGATCATCCGGGCCACGGTGGCCCGGCCGTCCGGGCCGAGGATGGCCTGCGTGGTCTCGATCTGGATCTCGAAGCCGATCCGGCCGGCGGGCAGCCCGGCGCGGCGCTCGAAGTCCTCCAGCAGCCGGACCAGCGCGGTGACCTGCTCGGCGTATGTCACCTTGGGCAGGGTGAGGACCAGGCCGTCCGGCAGGCCGCCGCCGGCCAGCAGGGTGGCCAGGAACAGTTCCAGGGTGCGGATGCCGCGGTCGCGGACGGCCGCCTCCATGCACTTGATCCGGATGCCGAGGTACGGCGGCGCGGCACCCTCGGCCACGGCGGCGGCGACCAGTTCGGCGGCGCGGACGGCGGCGGCGTCCTCCTCGGCGTCCGGGCGGGGTCCGTAGCCGTCCTCGAAGTCGATCCGCAGGTCCTCGACCGGCTCGCGCTCCAGCTTGGCGCGGACCCGGGCGTGCACGTCGGCGAGCAGCTCGTCGTCGGCCAGGCCGAGGGCGCGGGCCAGCTCGGCGGGGGTGCCGGCGTGGGTGTCGAAGGCCTCCAGAGCCTGGCGGCCCCACTCCCGTACGGTGTCGGCGGCGAAGGCGTCGGCCGGGACGTAGACGGTGTGCACCGGCTGCCTGGTACCGGTGTCGCCGGGGTAGCGGCGCGCCAGGTCGGCGTCGACCGGGGCGAGCAGCGCCTCCACGGCGGCGCGGGCGGTGGCGGAGAAGGAGGCCCCGCCCGTCGGTCCGTTACCGTCGACCTCGACCTGCGACATCCGCACTCCTCCATGCCGGACCAACATTTCAACAATTTGTTGAGGTGAAGGTAGCTCCGGCCGGATCGGGCGTCAATGGCCGACCGAGCGGTGGACGGAGGAGCGTTCGACGGAGGAACGTTCGACGGAGCGTCCGGCCGAGGCGGCCCTGGTCAGTCCCTCCCGGCGGCGGCGTAGCGGTCGCGCAGCTGCGGGTAGAGCTCGGCGACGTCCTTGGGGTGGACCGAGCCGTCCGGACGGTTGCCGGTGACGCCGTACTGCTTGGTCAGCCACTCGGCGAGGCGCTGCGGGTCGGGCTGGTGCTCGTGGTTGTCCATGTAGCTGACCAGCGCGTCATAGGCCAGGTCCGGATCCAGCCGGGACGGGGCCGAGCGCAGCGCGGACTCCTCGTCGTGGACGGGGGGCTGCTCGGCCGCAACGAACTGCTCGCCGTGGACGGGCTGCTCGGCCGGAGCGGGCTGCCCAGCCGGAAGGGGCTGCCCCGGGTGACGGGGCTGCGGCTCGGCGGCGAACCCCGCCTCCTGGGCGACCTGAGCCTGGGGCTGCTGCGGGAGGACCGGCTCCTCGGCGACCGGACGCGGGGGCTTGAACCACGGCGAGGCCTGGCCGGGCACCCGGCCGCCGGGGGCGGCGTCGGACGGGTGGCCCGTGGTGCGCACCGGGCGCTCGGTCCACACGTTCAGCTCCTCGCGGTGCGGCTGCGGGGCCTCCTCCGCCACGCCGTTCGGCTCCTGCGCGGCACGCAGCCGGACGGCTGCCAGCTTCGCCAGCATCGGCGCGGCCACCTCGGCGGACATCGGCGCGACGGCGACCGGAGCCGGGGCCGCGGCCGGTTCGGGCTGGGGCTGGGGCTGGACGTGGGTCTGAGCCTGGGCCTGGGATTGGGGCTGGACCTGCGATATCTGCTGCGCCTGCCGGGCCGGCTCCGGGCGGGCCGAAGCCGAAGCGGGGGCGGCGGCGACGGGAGCCGCGGGGGCGGCGGCCTCGGCCGGGGCGATGGCCGTGGCGGCGCGGCCGTCCTGCCGCTGGAGCTCCAGTGCCTCCTTCTCCGCCAGAGCCTCCCGGGCCTCGCGCTCGCGCGCCTCCTCGTCCAGACGGTCGAACAGCGCCGGGTCCAGCGGCACCCCGTACTTGGCCAGCTTGAGCGGCAGCAGAGCCTGGATCGGCGCCGAGCGGCGCCAGCCGCGGCCGTACCGGAAGCGCAGCTGCGCCCGGTAGACCAGGCGGTTCTGCTCCAGCCGGACGACCTCGTCGTAGGAGCGCAGCTCCCACAGCTTCATCCGGCGCCAGAGCTTGAAGGTCGGCACCGGGGAGAGCAGCCAGCGCATCATCCGGACCGAGTCCATGTGCCGGTCGACCGTGATCGCCGCGATCCGGCCGACCGCGTGCCGGGAGGCCTCGACCACGACCACGAAGAGCACCGGGATGACGGCGTGCATCCCCATGCCGAGCGGATCGCCCCAGGAGGCGGCCGCGTTGAAGGCGATGGTGGCGACGGTCAGTACCCAGGCGGTCTGCCGCAGCATCGGAAAGGGAATCCGCAGCCAGGTCAGTACCAGGTCGAGCGAGAGGAGCACGACGATGCCGGCGTCGACGCCGATCGGGAAGGCGTAGGAGAAGGCCCCGAAGCCCTTCTCCTGGGCCAGTTCGCGCACCGCGTTGTACGAGCCCGCGAAGCCGATGCCCGAGATGATGCAGGCGCCGGCCGCGACCAGGCCGAGCAGGCCCCGATGGGCCTTGGTGAGCGTTGGGCGTGCCATTACGTCTATCAACCCCTGGATGTCGGCTGCTGCCGTACGCTGCCTCGGCTGCCGGTTCCCGCTTGTCGGGGCGCCGGACGGCTGAGCGACCTCCGGGCTCGGCCCACCGGAGTTTACTCGTACACCTGTTTCAGCGTTTCCGCAGCCTGGCGTGTCACCGTCCGGGGCTGACGACCCGCCCACCGTGGACCGGGCGGATCGTCAGCCCTTCGGCCCGGCCGTTCCGTTGAGGTAGGTCAGCACCGCGAGCACCCGGCGGTTGGCGTCCTCGGCGGGGGCCAGTTCAAGCTTGGTGAAGATGTTGGCGATGTGCTTGGCCACCGCCCCGTCGCTGACCGCCAGGCGGGCGGCGATCGCCGAGTTGGAGCAGCCCTCGGCCATCAGCTCCAGCACCTCGCGCTCGCGCGGGGACAGCCGCAGCAACGGGCCGGGCCGACGCGAGGTGATCTGCATCAGCTTCGCGATCACGTCCGGGTCCATCGCCGTTCCGCCGGCCGCCACCCGGCGGACCGCGTCGATGAACTGGTCGGCGTTGAACACCCGGTCCTTCAGCAGGTATCCGATCCCGCCGGTGCCGTCGGCCAGCAGCTCGCGCGCGTACAGCTGCTGAACATGCTGCGACAGCACCAGCACCGGCAAGCCCTGGATCTCCTTGCGAGCCTTCAGCGCCGCCTGCAGCCCCTCGTCGGTGAGCGTCGGGGGCAGCCGGACGTCGACCACGGCCACGTCCGGCCGGTGGGTCAGCAACGCCTCCAGCAGTTCGGGGCCCGTCTCCACGGCCGCGGCGATGGTGAAACCGTGCGCCTCCAGCAGTCGGATCAGGCCTTCGCGAAGGAGGTAGAGGTCCTCGGCGAGGACAACTCGCACGGCAGCTCCAAGGTGATGGTGGTCGGACCGCCCGACGTGCTGTCGATGGCGAGGACACCGTCGAAGGTACCCAATCGCCGCTCGATCCCGCGCAGGCCGGTGCCCCGGGACGGATCCGCCACGCCCACCCCGTCGTCCGTCACCGTGATCCGTAGGAGCCCGGCCCGGTACAGGATGTCCACCCACACCTGCTCCGCCCCGGAGTGCTTGGCCGCATTGGCCAGCAGCTCGCAGATGCTGAAGTAGGCCGCCGCCTCCACCGGCGCCGGCGGACGGTCCGGCAGGCTCACGCACACCTCGGTCGGCAGGGCGCTGTCCAGCGCCAAGGCGCGCACGGCGTCGCCCAGTCCACGCTCGGCGAGCACCGGCGGGTGAATGCCGCGGACCAGGTCCCGCAGCTCCTGGAGCGCCCGGGCCGAGGACTGCCGCGCCTCGGAGAGCAGTTCCCGGGCGGCCGCCTGGTCGGTGTCCATCAGGTGCTCGATCGTGCCCAGCGTCATCCCTATCGCGACCAGTCGCGCCTGCGCGCCGTCGTGCAGGTCCCGCTCGATCCGCCGCAGCTCCGCCGCCTGGTCGCCGACCGCGTCCGCCCTGGTCTCGGTCAGCTCGGCCACCCGCCTGGTCAGCTGGGCGTGCGTCGCCCGGCCGTCCTGGTCCAGCACCCGGCGGGCCGCCTCGGCGTACCCGCGCACCGCATACGGCGCCACGAGCACCCCGACCGCCACCATGCCGAGCCCGAGCACGGCGCTCAGCAGGACCGACACCAGGCGTGCGGGCACCGGCCCGAACCCGTCCACAGACAGCGGCGTCAGGATGCAGGCCACGCCCAGCACCATCAGGACGGCCACCGGGCCCGCCAGCGCCACCACCAGGGCGGGGCTGATGGCCAGCCAGGCCACCTCCGATCGGGTCGTCCGGTCCCGGGCGCCCCAGTGCAGCAGTTGCGCGTACTTCGCGACCATCCGGGAGCGGTGGTACGAGTAGCCCGTCCACCAGTGCCCGCGTTCGTCCAGCTCCAACGCGGGCCGTGGCTGGTACACGGCCGGCAGGCGGATGCCGTACCAGCGCTCCAGCTGCTGGCGCGTCCGGCTCGCCGTGCGGCGCACGAACAGAGCCGCCACCAGGGCGCCGGCGACGGCCGCCACCGCGAGGCCGAACAGGACCACCGGGTAGTAGGAATCCTGGAAGACCGAGGCCGTGACCCCACCCGCCGCCATCGCCGCCCCCACCGGCAGCACCAGCCCCGGCACCGCGCCCACCACCAGGAGAGCCAGCCGCGCCAGCCCCTGGCCGCCCGACGCGACGGCCGCCTCGGTCTGCGCGCGCACCGTCGCGCCGCTCGTTCGACTCGCTGTTGCCACCGAAGCTCCTGATGCCGGTCTCGATCGTCCTCCACAAGTGTTCACGAACGACCCGCTCCAGGCACTGGCCATGCCACCCCAATTGCGAGGTGGTCCTAGCACCACCTGCGGGTGGACATAGCCCGAGCGGATTGTTGAGATTGTCTGGAAATGCAGAGAACCCCCATCCGGTTTCCCGGATGGGGGTTCTCTGTGAATGATTGTTCGGCGGCGTCCTACTCTCCCACAGGGTCCCCCCTGCAGTACCATCGGCGCTGTAAGGCTTAGCTTCCGGGTTCGGAATGTAACCGGGCGTTTCCCTCACGCTATGACCACCGAAACACTATGAAACTGTCAACCGCACCAACCCCGTAGCCAAACGGGTTGGGGTCGTTGTTTCAGAACAACACAGTGGACGCGAGCAACTGAGGACAAGCCCTCGGCCTATTAGTACCGGTCAACTCCACCCCTCACAGGGCTTCCATATCCGGCCTATCAACCCAGTCGTCTACTGGGAGCCTTACCCTCTCAAGGAGGTGGGAGTGCTCATCTCGAAGCAGGCTTCCCGCTTAGATGCTTTCAGCGGTTATCCCTCCCGAACGTAGCCAACCAGCCATGCCCTTGGCAGGACAACTGGCACACCAGAGGTTCGTCCGTCCCGGTCCTCTCGTACTAGGGACAGCCCTTCTCAACACTCCTACGCGCACAGCGGATAGGGACCGAACTGTCTCACGACGTTCTAAACCCAGCTCGCGTACCGCTTTAATGGGCGAACAGCCCAACCCTTGGGACCTACTCCAGCCCCAGGATGCGACGAGCCGACATCGAGGTGCCAAACCATCCCGTCGATATGGACTCTTGGGGAAGATCAGCCTGTTATCCCCGGGGTACCTTTTATCCGTTGAGCGACGGCGCTTCCACAAGCCACCGCCGGATCACTAGTCCCTACTTTCGTACCTGCTCGACCCGTCAGTCTCACAGTCAAGCTCCCTTGTGCACTTACACTCAACACCTGATTGCCAACCAGGCTGAGGGAACCTTTGGGCGCCTCCGTTACTCTTTAGGAGGCAACCGCCCCAGTTAAACTACCCACCAGACACTGTCCCTGATCCGGATCACGGACCCAGGTTAGACATCCAGCACGACCAGAGTGGTATTTCAACGACGACTCCACAACAACTGGCGTTGCTGCTTCAAAGTCTCCCACCTATCCTACACAAGCCGAACCGAACACCAATATCAAGCTATAGTAAAGGTCCCGGGGTCTTTCCGTCCTGCTGCGCGAAACGAGCATCTTTACTCGTAATGCAATTTCACCGGGCCTATGGTTGAGACAGTCGAGAAGTCGTTACGCCATTCGTGCAGGTCGGAACTTACCCGACAAGGAATTTCGCTACCTTAGGATGGTTATAGTTACCACCGCCGTTTACTGGCGCTTAAGTTCTCAGCTTCGCCTGGACGAATCCAAGCTAACCGGTCCCCTTAACGTTCCAGCACCGGGCAGGCGTCAGTCCGTATACATCGCCTTACGGCTTCGCACGGACCTGTGTTTTTAGTAAACAGTCGCTTCTCGCTGGTCTCTGCGGCCACCCCCAGCTCTGACAGCAAGTGCCGTCACCAGGAATGGCCCCCCTTCTCCCGAAGTTACGGGGGCATTTTGCCGAGTTCCTTAACCATAGTTCACCCGAACGCCTCGGTATTCTCTACCTGACCACCTGAGTCGGTTTGGGGTACGGGCCGCCATGAAACTCGCTAGAGGCTTTTCTCGACAGCATAGGATCATCCACTTCACCACAATCGGCTCGGCATCAGGTCTCAGACTATGTGAACGGCGGATTTGCCTACCGTTCGTCCTACACCCTTACCCCGGGACAACCACCGCCCGGGCTGGACTACCTTCCTGCGTCACCCCATCGCTCACCTACTACAGACTTGGATCAGCGGCTCCACCACGTCCCTTTGTCCGAAGACTCCGGGCCGGCTTCACGGCCTTAGCATCACCTGGTTCAGCGTTGGCGCTTCAAAGCGGGTACGGGAATATCAACCCGTTGTCCATCGACTACGCCTGTCGGCCTCGCCTTAGGTCCCGACTTACCCTGGGCAGATCAGCTTGACCCAGGAACCCTTGGTCAATCGGCGCAAGAGTTTCCCACTCTTGTATCGCTACTCATGCCTGCATTCTCACTCGTATACCGTCCACGACTGGTTTCCACCGCCGCTTCACCCGGCACACGACGCTCCCCTACCCATCACAGCAGGCGTTGGCCCTATATGCTGCAATGACACGACTTCGGTGATGTGCTTGAGCCCCGCTACATTGTCGGCGCGGAATCACTTGACCAGTGAGCTATTACGCACTCTTTCAAGGGTGGCTGCTTCTAAGCCAACCTCCTGGTTGTCTCTGCGACTCCACATCCTTTCCCACTTAGCACACGCTTAGGGACCTTAGTCGGTGTTCTGGGCTGTTTCCCTCTCGACCATGGAGCTTATCCCCCACAGTCTCACTGCCACGCTCTCACTTACCGGCATTCGGAGTTTGGCTAAGGTCAGTAACCCGGTAAGGCCCATCGCCTATCCAGTGCTCTACCTCCGGCAAGAAACACGTGACGCTGCACCTAAATGCATTTCGGGGAGAACCAGCTATCACGGAGTTTGATTGGCCTTTCACCCCTAACCACAGGTCATCCCCCAGGTTTTCAACCCTGGTGGGTTCGGTCCTCCACACGGTCTTACCCGCGCTTCAACCTGCCCATGGCTAGATCACTCCGCTTCGGGTCTTGGGCATGCAACTCAGACGCCCTATTCGGACTCGCTTTCGCTACGGCTACCCCACACGGGTTAACCTCGCTACACACCGCAAACTCGCAGGCTCATTCTTCAAAAGGCACGCAGTCACGGCCCACCAGCAAGCTGATGAACGACGCTCCCACGGCTTGTAGGCACACGGTTTCAGGTACTATTTCACTCCGCTCCCGCGGTACTTTTCACCATTCCCTCACGGTACTATCCGCTATCGGTCACCAGGGAATATTTAGGCTTAGCGGGTGGTCCCGCCAGATTCACACGGGATTTCTCGGGCCCCGTGCTACTTGGGAGTTTCTCAAACGAGCCGTACAGATTTCGTCTACGGGGGTCTTACCCTCTACGCCGGACCTTTCGCATGTCCTTCGACTACCCATACGGTTTCTGACTCGTCGACCGGCCGGCAGACCGGTCAAGAAAAATCCCACGACCCCGCGATGGCAACCCCTGCCGGGTCTCACACCATCACGGTTTAGCCTCATCCGGTTTCGCTCGCCACTACTCCCGGAATCACGGTTGTTTTCTCTTCCTGCGGGTACTGAGATGTTTCACTTCCCCGCGTTCCCTCCACACTGCCTATGTGTTCAGCAGCGGGTGACAGCCCATGACGACTGCCGGGTTTCCCCATTCGGAAACCCCCGGATCAAAGCCTGGTTGACGGCTCCCCGGGGACTATCGTGGCCTCCCACGTCCTTCATCGGTTCCTGGTGCCAAGGCATCCACCGTGCGCCCTTAAAAACTTGGCCACAGATGCTCGCGTCCACTGTGCAGTTCTCAAACAACGACCAGTCACA
>NZ_LJJF01000001.1:2612500-3540000 GCF_001625365.1 Streptomyces sp. MJM8645
GTCCGGACCGTACGCGTGGGCGTCGCCGAACAGGGAGGCCTTCCACCCGCCGAAGGAGTAGTAGGCGACCGGGACCGGGATCGGCACGTTGATGCCGACCATGCCGACCTCCACCTCGAACTGGAAGCGCCGGGCCGCGCCGCCGTCGTTGGTGAAGAGGGCGGTGCCGTTGCCGTACGGGTTGGCGTTGATCAGTGCCAGGCCCTCGTCGTAGGAGGCGACGCGCACGACGGAGAGGATCGGGCCGAAGATCTCGTCGTTGTAGACGGACATGCCCGGCTTCACGTGGTCGAACAGCGTGGGGCCGAGCCAGAAGCCGTCCGAGGTCGGGGCGCCGTTCTCGTCCTCGGCGGTGACCGGGTGCTTGCGGCCGTCCACGGCAAGCTCGGCGCCGTCGGCGACACCGGACTCGACGTAGGAGGTGACCTTGTCGCGGTGCTGGCCGGTGACCAGCGGGCCCATCTCGGAGTCGCCGTTGCAGCCGGGGCCGACCTTCAGGGTGGCGATCCGCTGCTTGATCTTGTCGACCAGCTCGTCGCCGATCGGGTCGACCGCGACCAGGACGGACACGGCCATGCAGCGCTCGCCGGCCGCGCCGAAGCCCGCGTTGACGGCGGCGTCGGCGGCCAGGTCGAGGTCGGCGTCGGGCAGGACCAGCATGTGGTTCTTGGCACCGCCCAGGGCCTGCACGCGCTTGCCGTAGCGCGTACCGGTCTCGTAGACGTAGCGGGCGATCGGGGTGGAGCCGACGAAGCTGACGGACTTGACGTCCGGGTGCTCCAGCAGGCGGTCCACGGCGGCCTTGTCGCCGTGCACGACGTTGAAGACGCCGTCCGGCAGGCCTGCCTCCTTCCACAGCCCGGCGAGGAAGTTGGCGGCGGACGGGTCCTTCTCCGAGGGCTTCAGGACGACGGTGTTGCCGGCCGCGACGGCGAGCGGGAAGAACCACATCGGCACCATGGCCGGGAAGTTGAACGGCGAGATGATCGCGACCGGGCCGAGCGGCTGGCGGATCGAGTAGACGTCGACGCCGGTGGACGCCTGCTCGGTGAAGCCGCCCTTGACGAGCTGCGGGATGCCGCAGGCGTACTCGACGACCTCCAGGCCGCGGGCGATCTCGCCGAGCGCATCGGAGTGGACCTTGCCGTGCTCGGACACGATGATCGCGGCCAGCTCGTCGCGGCGGGCGTTCAGCAGCTCGCGGAAGGCGAACAGCACGGTGGTGCGCTTGGCGACCGAGGCGGTGCGCCACTCGGCGAAGGCCGAGGCGGCGGCGGCCACGGCCTGGTCGACCTCGGCGATCCCGGCGAAGTCGACCTGGCCGGCGACCTGGCCGGTGGCCGGGTCGAAGATGTCACCGCGGCGGGGCGCCGCGCCGGCGGTGGCGACGGGCTCGCCGCCGATCCAGTGAGTGATGTGCTTGCTCAAGTCCGTCTGCCTCCGAAGTCCCGGGCGGCGTCCTGCCGCCGGTCCTGTCTGGCGCCGCCCGCGAGTGGGCCGGGCGACGGGATTCACGGGGCTACCGCGTTCGTCTCCAGTCTGGTGCCCGCCGCGCCAGGCCTCAACGAACAGGCTGACGGGGATCGCGGATTCAGCCTTACAGGTCGTCCGGTTGCTCGGCCGAATGCGTGAGGGGGCACGAACGAACGTGTGAAGCCGGACCCGCAAAGACGACCCCGCAAGACGAACGCGCCAGGACGAACGCGGCAGGACGAACGCGCGAGGACGAAGCGCCGCCACCCCGCGTTCAGGACTCCTCGTCCTCCAGGTACGGGTCGTGCAGACCGTCGGCCGCCTCCTGGGTCTCCAGCAGGTCCAGCCGCAGGTCCTGGGCCCAGGCGAGCGCCCACCGCTTCAGCCCGCCGACCGCGCGTGCCGCGACACCCCGGGCCCGGAACCGGCCGTCCGCCGCCTCGGCCAGCGTCTCCAGCCGGTCGGCGAGCGCCGCGGGCTGGAAGTCCGCATCCAATTCGCCTGCCAGCGCGATGAGTTCGCCCTCCCGGTAGCAGTCGGTGAGGGCGTGCACGTCGACCAGGTCCCGCGGCATGCCACGGTCCACCAGCAGCGCGGTGGTGAGCGCGGCGACGTCCTCCAGGGCGACGACCGGCAGCACAACTGGCAGGACGACCGGCAGCGCCACCGGCAGGGCCGCCGGCAGCGCCACCGCCGGCTCGCCGGGCGGGGGCGCGGCGAGGTCGAAGCGCACCGGCCGGTGGGCCAGCGGCTCCTTCCGCAGCTCCACCGAGTGCGACCGCCCGCCGAGCGCGAGCCGGACGGTGAGCTGCTCCAGCCGCGGCGTGCCCGGGCGTTCGGCGACCCCGCCGCCGGCCGCGCGGTAGGCCTCGCCCAGCGCGGCGGCCACCTCCGGCAGGTCGGCCCCGCCGGTCACCAGGGTGAGTCCGTCCTGCGGGCAGGCCGCGACACCGTGGGCGCGCAGCGCGTGCCCACCGGCCAGGGCGAGCCCGTACCGGTCGCAGACGGGGGCCGCCAGTGCGGCGAGGCGCAGCTGGGTGTGGCCCGGTCGAAGGGGCGCGTCGACGGCGTCCGGGGCGGTGGTCACGTTTCCAGTCTGACGCGACCGCCCGCTCCGCGCGCCACCGCCGGCCGGGGGCCGGAGTCCGGACCGGGGGATCACCAGCCGCTGAGCCCGGCCGCGGCCTCGTGCAGGGCGAGCTCCAGCAGCACCGGGTCGTTGAGCCGTCCGGAGCCGTCGGGCGGGACGAGCCAGCGCACCCCGCGGCTGCGGCGCTCGGGGTGCGGGACGACGATCCAGGTGCCCTCCCCCGCGCTGCGCACGCCCGTCCCGATCCAGCGGGCGGCGGTGCCGACGGGGACCAGGAAGCTGACGTGTTCGTCCCCGAAGTCGGTGAGGACGGGGCCGCAGGAGCCAGGGTCCAGGATCTCCAGGGCCGGGCGCCCGAGCCGTCCGGGGACGGAGAGGACGTCCCAGCGGCGGCCGGCCGGTAGCAGCATCAGCCCCAGCCCGGTGCGCTCCCATTGCTCCCGGAAGGCCTCCGGGTCCGCTGCCACCTGAGCGAGCCAGTGCAGTCCGGTGCTCTCCATGTCTGTCCCCGCTTCTCGCCGCTGGTTCCGGTCGGGTCGTCCTGGTCGGGACGCGGCGGGGAGACCGAGACCCGCCGTCACCAAGGAGAGGCGGACGGCGGGTCTCTCTTACACGGATAGCAGGGATAGCACGGATAGCAGGGATAACACGGATGGCGAGGTCAGCTCACGGACAACGAGGTCAACTGTCGAAGCCGAGCCCCATGCGGTCGAGCGTGCGCAGCCAGAGGTTGCGGTGGCCGCCGTTGCGGTCCGCGCGCTCCAGCGAGCGGGTGGTGATCTCGATCCCGGCCCAGCGCACCGGCTCGGGCGGGAACGGCAGCGGCTTGCTGCGCACCATGTCCAGCGAGGTGCGCTCGGTGCGCTCGCCGGACAGCAGGTCGAGCATCACCTCGGCGCCGAAGCGCGTCGCGCCGACGCCGAGCCCGGTGTACCCGGCCGCGTACGCGACCTTGCCCCGGTAGGCGGTGTCGAAGAACGCCGAGAACCGGGTGCAGGTGTCGATGGCGCCGCCCCAGGCGTGGGTGAACCGCAGGCCCTCCAGCTGCGGGAAGCAGCGGAAGAAGTGGTTCGCCAGCGTGCGGAAGGTCTCCGGCCGCTGGTCGTACTCGTGCCGGACGTGGCCGCCGTAGTGGTAGACGGCGTCGTAGCCGCCCCACAGGATCCGGTTGTCGGCGGAGAGCCGGAAGTAGTGGAACTTGTTGGCGCTGTCGCCGAGTCCCTGCCGGCCGCGCCAGCCGATCGCGGCGAGCTGCTCGTCGCTGAGCGGCTCGGTCATCAGCGCGTAGTCGTACACCGGCACGATGTACGGCCGGACCCTCTTGACCAGCGACGGGAACACGTTGGTGCCGAGTGCGACGCGCCGGGCGAAGACCCGTCCGTACGGGGTGCGGACGGCCATGCCGCTGCCGTACTCCCGCAGGTCGGTGGCCCGGGTGTGCTCGAAGATCCGCACGCCCTGGCCGAGGCAGGCGTCCCGCAGGCCCCAGGCGAGCTTGGCGGGGTGGACCATCGCCACGCCCTCCTTGTCCCAGAGGCCGCCGAGGAAGGTCGGCGAGTCGACCTCGGCGCGCAGCTCGTCGGCGTCCAGGACGGTGATGTCGAAGCCGTACCGGGCGACGGCCTCGGCGATCTCGTGGAGTTCCTCGACCTGGTGCGGCTGGGTGGCGACGTCGATCTCGCCGGTGCGCTCCCACTCGGCATCGATGCCGTAGCGCTTGAGGGTGGCCTCGATGCCGTCCAGGTTGGCGGCACCGAGGCGTTCCAGCTGGGCGAGTTCGGCGGGCCAGCGTTGCAGGCCGTTGCCGAAGCCGTGGGTGAGGCTGGCCGCGCAGAATCCGCCGTTGCGCCCGGACGCGGCCCACCCGACCTCGTTGCCCTCGACCAGCACGACGTCCAGCGAGGGGTCGCGTTCCTTGGCGATGAGGGCGGTCCAGAGGCCGGAGTAGCCGCCGCCGACGACCAGCAGGTCGCAGGTGGTGTCGCCGACCAGGGCGGGCAGTGCCGCCGGCCGGCCCGGATCCTCCAGCCAGAAGGGGGTGGGCCTGGCGTCACTGAGTGCGCGGGCGGAGTCCATGCATTATCAGCCACTTTCTGTACTTAGGCGATGGTTTGTTCGGCCACCACACCCGACCGTACGTCAGGCGGTGGCCTTCCGGCGGTTGCCCAGCCACTGGCCGGCGACGGTCAGCGCGACGGCGGCGATGAACATCGCGGTGCCGATGACGTTGACCTGTACCGGGATGCCGCGCTGCGACGCGCCCCAGACGAACATCGGGAAGGTGACCGTGGTCGGGCCCGAGTTGAACTGGGTGATGATGAAGTCGTCGAAGGAGAGCGCGAAGCTGAGCAGCGCTCCCGCCGCGATGCCGGGGGCGGCCAGCGGCAGGGTGACCCGCAGGAAGGTCTGGGTGGGGGTCGCGTAGAGGTCCTGGGCGGCCTGTTCGAGCCTCGGGTCCATGCTCATCACGCGGGCCTTGACGGCCGTCACCACGAAGCTGAGGCAGAACATGATGTGCGCGATGAGGATGGTGGTGAAGCCGAACGGGATGCGCATGTTGAGGAACAGGGTCCCGAGCGAGGCGGCCATGACCACCTCGGGCATGGCCATCGGCAGGAAGATCATCGCGGTGGTGGCCGAGCGGCCGCGGAAGCGGTAGCGGGCCAGTGCGAAGGCGACCATGGTGCCGAGCACGGTGGCGCCGATGGTGGCGAGCACCGCGATCTGCAGGCTGAGCGAGAGCGACTGGCACATGTCGGCCACGCCGCAGGGGTTGGTCCAGGCGTCGGTGGAGAACTCGTTCCACTCGTAGTTGAACTTGCCGACCGGCTTGTTGAACGAGAAGGCGAGCACGACCAGGTTGGGCAGCACCAGGTAGGCGAGGGCCAGCACGCCGGCCAGCACCACCAGGTGGGCGCGTATCCACTTGGTAATCCGGGACATCAGACCAGTTCCTCCGTCCCGGCCTTGCGCATGTAGACCGTCACCATGCCCAGGATCAGGGCCATCAGGATGAAGCTCAGTGCGGCAGCCGTGGGGTAGTCGAGCACGTTCAGGAACTGCTTCTGGATGCCGTTGCCGACCATCTGCTCGCTCGGCGAGCCCAGCAGCTGGGCGTTGATGTAGTCGCCGGAAGCCGGGATGAAGGTGAGCAGGGTGCCGGCGACCACGCCGGGCAGCGAGATCGGGAAGGTGACCTTGCGGAAGGTGGTGAACGGCCGGGCGTACAGGTCGCCGGCCGCCTCGTGCAGGCGGGGGTCGATCCGCTCCAGCGAGGTGTACAGCGGCAGGATCATGAACGGCAGGAAGTTGTAGGTGAGACCGCAGACCACGGCGAGCGGCGTGGCGAGCACCCGGTCGCCGGAGGTGAGGCCGAGCGCGTTGGTGACGTCCAGGACGTGCAGGGTGTTGAGCACCCCGACCACCGGCCCGCCGTCGGACAGGATGGTCTTCCAGGCCAGCGTGCGGATCAGGAAGCTGGTGAAGAACGGCGCGATGACCAGGATCAGGATGACGTTGCGCCAGCGCTTGCCGGCCTTGAAGGCGATCGTGTACGCGAGCGGGTAGCCGACGGCCAGGCAGAGCACGGTGGCGATGCCCGCGTAGGAGAACGAGCGGACGAAGTGCCACTTGTACTCGACCAGGGCGTCCCAGTAGGTCGCGAGGTGCCAGGTGACCTTGAAACCCGCTTCGAGCGAGCCGGTCTGCAGCGAGGTGGACGCCTGGTAGACCATCGGGACGGCGAAGAAGACGACGAGCCAGGCGATGCCGGGCAGCAGCAGCCAGTACGCGGTGAGCTTGCGCTTCGGCTTCCGTGCCGGTTCCGCGAGCGGTATGACCTGTGACGGAGCGGCCGGGGTGGTGGTGGTCATGCGGCCTCCTCCGCGGTGCCCGCGTCGATCGCCTGCGCGGCGTCCAGGGCGAAGGAGTGCGCCGGGTTCCAGTGCAGCAGGACGGACGCGCCGGGGACGATCCGGGCGTCGCGCTCCATGTTCTGCTCGAAGACGGTGACCTCCTGGCCGCCGTCGGTGCGCACCACGTACTGGGTGGAGACGCCGATGAAGCTGGAGTCGAGGACGGTGCCGGCCAGCCGGTTGCGGCCGTCGGCGACCTCGGCGGAGGCGTGCGCGATGGTGATCTTCTCCGGGCGCACGCCCAGGTGGACCTGCCTGGCCTCGGTGGCGCAGCGCGCCTTGGGCACGGCGAGGCGGACGCCGGCCGCGGTGAGCAGCAGGTCGCCGCCGTCGGTGCCGGTGACCTCGGCGGGCAGCAGGTTGGACTGGCCGAGGAAGTTGGCCACGAAGGTGGTGGCGGGGTTCTCGTACAGCTCGGCGGGGGCGCCCAGTTGCTCGACCCGGCCGCCGTTCATCACCGCGATGGTGTCGGCCATCGTCATGGCCTCCTCCTGGTCGTGGGTGACGTGCACGAAGGTGATGCCGACCTCGGTCTGGATCCGCTTGAGCTCCAGCTGCATCTGGCGGCGGAGCTTGAGGTCGAGTGCGCCGAGCGGCTCGTCGAGGAGCAGCACCTGGGGGTGGTTGATCAGGGCGCGGGCGACGGCGACGCGCTGCTGCTGGCCGCCGGAGAGCTGGTGCGGCTTGCGCCGGGCGTACTGGCCGAGTTCGACCAGCTCCAGCATCTCCTCGACCTGCTTCTTGACGTCCTTGCGGCCGCGGCGGCGCAGGCCGAAGGCGACGTTCTCGAAGATGTCGAGGTGCGGGAAGAGCGCGTAGCTCTGGAAGACGGTGTTCACCGGCCGCTTGTACGGGGGCAGGGCGGTGACGTCCTGGCCGCCGATCAGGACGGTGCCGCTGGTGGGCTCCTCCAGGCCGGCGATCATGCGCAGGGTGGTGGTCTTGCCGCAGCCGGAGGCGCCGAGCAGGGCGAAGAAGGAGCCCTGCGGGACGGTGAGGTCGAGCGGGTGGACGGCGGTGAAGGCGCCGTAGGTCTTGCCGATGCCGGTGAGGCGGACGTCGCCGCCGGCGGCCGCGTCGCGCTGCTGGTCTGTCATGGGTGTCTTCCTGGGTTCTCTGCCGGGAGTGGGCCGCGCGTGGGGGGTCAGGCGCCGATGAGCTTGGAGAACTTCTGCTCGAAGTCGCTCTCCTCGGTCTCGGTGAGGGTGCGGAACACGTGCGACTTGGCCGCCATCTCGGGGGTGGGTACGACCAGCGGGTTGGCCGCGCTGTCCGGGGCGAGGGCGGCGAGTTCGTCCTTCATCCCGGTGACGGCGGAGACGAAGCCGATGCCCGCGACCAGCTGCGCCGCGATCTTCGGCTGATAGTAGAAGTCGATCAGCTTTTCCGCGTTCGCCTTGTGCTGCGCCCGGGCCGGGATCAGCATGTTGTCCGTCGAGGAGACGTAGCCCTTCTCCGGGATGACGAACTCGATGTCCGGGTTGTCGGCGCGCAGTTGGATCAGGTCACCGCCCCAGGCGACGCAGGCCGCGATGTCGCCGGAGGACAGCTCCTGGCCGTAGTCGTTGCCGGTGAAGCGGCGGATCTGCTTGCTGTCGACGCCCTTCTGCAGCCGGGCGACGGCGGCGTCGTAGTCGTCGGCGGTGAACTTCGCCGGGTCCTTGCCCAGGTCCAGCAGGGTGATCCCGATGCTGTCGCGCATCTCGGAGAGGAAGGTGACCCGGCCCTTGAGGTCGGGGTCGTCCAGCAGTTGGGAGACGCTGGTGACCTCCTTCCCCTTGGTCGCCTTCTTGTTGTAGGCGATGACGACCTGGATGCCGGCCCACGGGTAGGAGTACAGCCGGCCCGGGTCCCAGTCGGGGGCGCGGAAGCGGGAGTCGATGGTGGTGATCGCGGTGGTGACGTTCGCCGGGTTGAGCTTCTGCGCCCAGCCGAGCCGGATCATCCGGGCGGCCATCCAGTCGGTGAGGACCATCAGGTCGCGGCCGGTGTCCTGGCCGGCCGCGAGCTGCGGCTTGACCTTGCCGAAGAACTCGACGTTGTCGTTGACGTCCTCGTTGTACCTGACCTTGACGCCGGTGGCCGCGGTGAAGGCGTCCAGGGTGCCGTGCTTCTCCTTGTCCTTCTCGTCGGTGTCGATGTACAGCGGCCAGTTGGAGAAGTTGACCACCTTCTCGGTGTCCGAGAGGTCCTTGGCGGCGTTGGCGGTCGAGTCGCCGCCGACGGTCCTGGCCGCCGGGATCCCGCAGGCGGCCAGCGTGCCCGCACCGGCGGTCAGCGCGGCGGCCCGCAGCAGGGTGCGGCGGCCGATCGCGGCCCGGCCGCTGGTCAGGCTGCGTTCCCAGGCCTTGCGGACCGGTTCGGGCAGACCGTCGGTGAACTCGTTGAACGCCATGGAACGGGCCTCCTGGGGGTAAGAGGTCGAATCGGGGCGCCCTGAGGGCGGCGCCCCTGGGCAGGGGTTATCTGTCTCCGAAGACGGTGCGGTGCCAGTCCTTGCGGGCCACCGCGGTGGTGTCGAACATGACGTGCTTGACCTGGGTGTACTCGTCCAGCGAGTACTGGGACATGTCCTTGCCGTAGCCGGACGCCTTGTAGCCGCCGTGCGGCATCTCGCTGATGATCGGGATGTGGTCGTTGACCCAGACGCACCCGGCCGCGATCTCCCGGGTGGCGCGCAGCGAGCGGTGCACGTTGCCCGTCCAGGCGGAGGCGGCCAGGCCGTAGGGGGTGTCGTTGGCCAGCCGCAGGCCCTCGTCGTCGGTGTCGAAGGGCAGCACGACGAGCACCGGGCCGAAGATCTCGCCCTGGACCACCTCGCTGTCCTGGGCGGCGCCGGTGATCAGGGTGGGCGCGTAGTACGCGCCGCGGGTGAGGTCGGTGCCGTCGTGGCCCTTCTCCGGCGCGCGGCCGCCGGTGACCACGGTGGCGTAGGAGCGGGCGCGTTCGACGAAGCCGGCCACCCGGTCCCGGTGGGTGTACGAGACCAGCGGGCCGAGGTCGGTGTGCGGGTTGAGCGGGTCGCCGATCCGGATCGCGGCGTACAGCTCGGCCACGCCGGCCACGAACGCGTCGTACAGCGGGCGCTGGACGTACGCGCGGGTGGCGGCGGTGCAGTCCTGGCCGCCGTTGATCAGCGAGGCGGCGACCGCGCCGTGCACGGCGGCGTCGAGGTCGGCGTCGTCGAAGACCACGAACGGGGCCTTGCCGCCGAGCTCCAGGTGGGTGCGCTTGACGCTCGCGGTGGCGAGTTCGGCGACCCTGCGGCCGACCGGAGTGGAGCCGGTGAAGGACACCATGGCGACGTCCGGGTGCGCGACCAGGTGCTCGCCGGTGGTGCGTCCGGCGCCGGTGACCACGTTGACCACGCCGTCGGGGATGCCCGCCTCGGTGCAGGCCCGGGCGAACATCAGCGAGGTGAGCGGGGTCAGCTCGGACGGCTTGAGCACGATGGTGTTGCCCGCCGCGATCGCCGGCAGGACCTTCCAGGCGGCCATCTGCAGCGGGTAGTTCCACGGCGAGATCGAGCCGACCACGCCGATCGCCTCGCGGCGCACGTAGGAGGTGTGGTCGCCGGAGTACTCGCCGGCCGCCTTGCCCTCCAGGTTGCGGGCGGCGCCGGCGAAGAACGCCACGTTGTCGATGGTGCCGGGGACGTCGAACTCGGTGGCCAGCTTGACCGGCTTGCCGGTCTGCGCGGTCTCCACCCGGGCGAGGTCGGCGCTCGCCGAGGTCAGGACGGCGGCCAGTGCGGTCAGCGCCTCGGAACGGGCGCCGGGGGTGGCGCGGGACCAGCCGGGCAGGGCCGCCTTCGCGGCGGCCACGGCCGCGTCGACCTCGCCGGTGGTGGCCAGGGCGACCTGCTCGACCACGCTGCCGTCCGCGGGGTTGACGACCTGGAAGGGCTCGCCGCTCCCCCGGGTCTGACGGCCCGCGATGTACTGCGCGCCCGCGCCGAAGTCGGTCAGGTCCATCTGGTTCCTCCAAGTGCCGGTGGGTCGACTGCCACGGCGATTCTCACGGTTGTGCGGTGGGGGAATCCGACCGGCTGATCACCGGGGTTGCGCGATCCTGGCAGTCCGGCGGACTCCGGACAAGGGATTCCGCTGTTGCATTCCGGCAACGCGATGGATTCCGGCGTGAGGTCTGTTTTTCGCCACAGCCGACCCGCTGACCATGCCCGGTGCCGCCCCGGCGTGACAAGGGTCACTCCGACAACCTCGGTGGGTAGGGCCTTACAGGGTGCAAGGGTTCACCGAGGGCGACAGGTCGTCGCCGCGATGGATGATTTACCTGACACTCTGGTCCCTCAAGGCCCTGGAGGCCCGCGATGCTCCCCACCGTCGCCCGCGTGCTCGACCTGGAGGTGATGCGGCGCGGCCTGCCCCAGGTCGTCGCCGGCGCCGACCACCTGGAGCGGCCGGTCCGCTGGGTCCACGTGAGCGAACTGCCCGACGTCGCCGGGATGCTCCAGGGCGGCGAACTGGTGCTCACCACCGGCATCGCGCTGCCCGACGACCGCGAGGGCCTGGCCCGCTACGTCCGCGAACTGGACGAGGTGGGGGTCGCCGGACTGGTCGTCGAGTACGGCCGGCGCTACTTCGACTCGCTGCCCCGCGCCCTGGTGCACGCCGCCGAACAGCGCGGCCTGCCGCTGATCACGCTCCGCCGCGAGCTGCGCTTCGTCGCCGTCACCGAGGCCGTGCACGCGCTGGTGGTCAACGCCCAGCTGGAGCAGCTGCGCGTCTCCGAGGCCGTCCACCAGGTGTTCAACGAGCTGGTGGTGGAGGGCGCCGAGCCGCCCGAGGTGATCCGCCAGGTGGCCCGGATGGCGGGCGCGCCGGTCGTCCTGGAGAACCTCGCGCACCAGGTGCTCGCCCACGACACCGCAGGCCGCCCGGAGGTCGAACTGCTGGAGGACTGGGAGCGCCGCTCCCGCGGGGTCCGCCCGCCCGGCCGCACCGGGCACGACCCGCGCAGCGGCTGGCTGGTGACCACGGTCGGCGCCCGCGGCCAGGACTGGGGCCGGCTGGTGCTGGTGCAGGATCCGGGCCCGCTGCCCGAGAACGAGGCCCACCCGCACACCATGCTGCTGGAACGCGGCGCCTCCGCCCTGGCGCTCAACCGGCTGGTGGTGCGCGACCGGGAGAGCCTGGAGCGGCAGACCCACCGCACCCTGCTGTCCGGCATCCTCACCCACGCGCTGACCGTCTCCGAGGTGGCCCTGCGCGCCCAGGCGCTCGGCGTCCCGCTGGAGGGCCGCCGGCTGGTCGGAGTGGTGCTGCGGCAGCGGCGCGGCCCGATCCCGGCCGCCCTGGAGGCGCAGGCCCGGCTGCGGGACTTCACCGAGCTCGCCGCGGGAGCCGTCCGGGCCTGCCGGCTCTCCGCCCTGGTCGGCGCGCTGGACGACGAGGGCGTCGGCGTGCTGATCACGCTCGGCACCCAGCAGGACGAGCACGCCGCCCTGGACGCCTTCTCGGCCACGCTGCGCCGGATGTCGGCCGAGGCCGGCCGGGACGACGCCGCCGCCGCACCCGCCCCGGTGGTCGCGGTCGGCTCCTCGGTCGGCTCCGTCCGGGACGCCCGGCGCACCCTGCTGGAGGCCACCCAGGTCGCCGACGCGGCCCTGCACGACGCGCCCGGCGGCCGGGCCGCCTCGTACTACCGGCTGCCGGACGTCCGGCTGCGCGGCCTGCTCCACCTGCTGCGCGACGACGCCCGGCTGCAGACCTACGTGGAGCGGGAGCTGGGCCCGCTGCTGGCCCACGACGCCGAGCACAACGGCCAGTTGGTGCAGATGCTGCGGATCTACCTGGAGCAGGGCCGGAACAAGTCGGCGGCGGCCGACGCCGCGCACCTGTCCCGGCCGTCCTTCTACGACCGCCTGCACAAGGTCGAGCGGATCCTCGGCGTCGACCTCGACCAGGTGGAGTCCTGCCTCTCCCTGCACGTGGCGCTGCTCGCCCTGGACGCCGTCCGCCGCTGACCGCCGACCGCTGACCGCCAACCGCTGACCGCTGACCGCTGACCGCTGACCGCCGGTGGCCTACACGCCGGTGATGCGCCCCCAGACCTTGTGCAGTTCGGGCCGCTCCGCCGAGGTGACGTCGCGCATGGTGTGCAGCCGGGCGCGCATCTCGTCGGTCGGGAAGAGCAGCGGGTTCTCCGCCAGTTCGGCCTTGTCCTTGTCGCCGCTGGCCGCCAGCACCTCGCGGGCGGCTGGCACCGGGCAGATGTACTGGACGAACGCGGCGAGTTCGGCGGCCACCTCGGGCTGGTAGTAGTGGTCGATCAGCAGCTCGGCGTTGCGCTTGTGCCGGGCCCGGTTGGGGATCATCAGGCTCTCCGCCCACAGCTCGCCGCCCTCCTGCGGCACCACGAACTCGATGTCCGGGTTCTGGGCGGTCAGTTGGACGGCGTCGCCGGAGTAGGCCTGGCAGGCGACGGCGGCACCGGAGGCGAGGTCGCTGGTGTAGTCGTTGCCGGTGAAGCGGCGGATGTGGCCGGTGTCGACCATCTTCTGCACGGTGTCCATCGCCCGGTGCGCGTCGTCCTCGCCGAACCGGGAGACGTCCGCACCCTGGGCGAGCATCAGCAGCCCGAGCGCCTCGTCCAGCCCGGCGAACAGGGTGACCCGGCCCTTGAGATCGGGCGCCCAGAGGTCCGCGGTCGACTTCAGCTCCCGGCCGAGCGCCTTGCGGTTGTACGCGATGCCGGTGATCCCGGACTGCCAGGGCACGCTGCGCCGGCGCCCGGGGTCGAAGGCCGGGTCGGCGAGCTGCGGGTCCAGGTTGGCGGTGACGTTGGGCAGGTTGGCCCGGTCCATGGCCTGCACCCAGCCGAGCGAGACGTACCGGCCGGCCATCCAGTCGCTGACCACCATGAGGTCCCGGCCGGGGTCGGCGCCCTGGGTGAGCACCGGGCTGATCTTTCCGAAGAACTCGTCGTTGTCGTTGATGTCCTCGGTGTAGGTGACCGCGATGCCGGTCCGCTCGGTGAAGGCGTCCAGGGTCGGCCGGTGGCCCTGGTCGTCGGTGTCGATGTACTGGGTCCAGTTGGAGAAGGCGAGCCGCTGCTCGCGGTCCGAGCGGTCCTGGACCGAGCGGCGGTCCTCGGCGACGTACGCGGACGGGATGCCGCAGCCGGTCAGCGTGCCGGCGCCGAGCAGCGCGGCCCCGCCGAGCACCGAACGCCGGCGGATCGTACGGGAGTTGTGGGGGCGGGTCGGGGTGGTGCTGCTGGGCATGGGGAAGGCCTCCGGAGCGTGGGACGGCCCCGGGCGTGCGCGACACCCGGGGCCGTCCGGTCGGTACGTCAGACGGTGTGCGCGTCGGCGAGCGACAGCACCTCGTCGAGCACCGCGAGACCGGTCTTGGCCTCCTCCTCGGTGACGGTGCACGGCGGGACGACGTGGAGGCGGTTCATGTTGACGAACGGCCAGAGCCCGCGCTGCTTGCAGGCGGCGGCCAGCTCGGCCATCGGCGCGTTGGCGGGGCCGGCCGCGTTGTACGGGACCAGCGGCTCGCGGGTCCCGCGGTCCTTCACCAGGTCGAGCGCCCAGAACACGCCGAGGCCGCGGACCTCGCCGATCGAGGGGTGCCGCTCGGCCAGCTCCCGCAGGCCGGGGCCGAGCACGGTCTCGCCGATGTGCTTGGCGTTCTCGACGATGCCCTCCTCCGCCATGGCGGTGATGGTGGCGACGGCCGAGGCGCAGGCCAGCGGGTGGCCGGAGTAGGTGAGCCCGCCAGGGAACGCCCGCTCGGCGAAGGTGGCGGCGATCTCGGCGCTGATCGCCACGCCGCCCAGCGGGACGTAGCCCGAGTTGACGCCCTTGGCGAAGGTCAGCAGGTCCGGGGTGACGCCCCAGTGGTCGGCGGCGAACCACTCGCCGGTGCGGCCGAAGCCGGCCATCACCTCGTCGAGGATGAACACGATGCCGAAGCGGTCGCAGATCTCCCGCACCCCGGCCAGGTAGCCCGCCGGCGGGATCAGGATGCCCGCGGTACCGACCACGGTCTCCAGGATGATCGCCGCGATCGTCCCGGGGCCCTCGAAGGCGATCACCTGCTCCAGGTGCTCCAGCGCACGCTCGCACTCCTGCGCCTCGTTCTCGGCGTGGAAGTTGGAGCGGTAGGCGTACGGGCCCCAGAAGTGCACCACGCCGGAGACGCCGGTCTCGTTGGCCCAGCGCCGCGGGTCGCCGGTGAGGGCGATCGCGTTGGCGGTGGCGCCGTGGTACGAGCGGTAGGCGGACATGACCTTCTGCCGGCCGGTGTGCAGCCGGGCCAGCCGGACGGCGTTCTCGACCGCCTCGGCGCCGCCGTTGGTGAAGAAGATCTTGTCGAGGTCACCGGGGGTGCGCTCGGCGATCAACCGGGCGGCCTCGCTGCGCGCCTCGACCGCGAAGCCGGGGGCGATGGTGCAGAGCTTCGCCGCCTGCTCCTGGATCGCGGCGACCACCTTCGGGTGCTGGTGGCCGATGTTGGTGTTGACCAGCTGCGAGGAGAAGTCGAGGTAGCGGTTGCCGTCGTAGTCCCAGAAGTACGAGCCCTCGGCGCCGGCCACCGCGAGGGGGTCGATCAGCGCCTGGGCGGACCACGAGTGGAAGACGTGCGCGCGGTCGGCGGCCTTGACCGCCTGGCCGGCGGCTGAGTCAGCGGTGGGGATGCTCATGCCGGTAAGGCTAGGGAGTCGCGGCCCCGAAGTGCAGTTTCATCTTGTCAGCCGGTCACGCGAACGGCCGACAGGATGCAAAGACACCGGGCCCGGGTCGAAAGGACCCGGGCCCATTGTCCGTTCACACGATGGACGTGCGATCAGATCGCGGTCATACAGCGCCCGACCGTCACGACCCGCTAGATCGCGGTCATACAGCGCTCAACCGTCACGACCCGCTAGATCGCGGTCATGACGTGCTTCACCCGGGTGTAGTCCTCGAAGCCGTACGCGGAGAGGTCCTTGCCGTAGCCGGACTTCTTGAAGCCGCCGTGCGGCATCTCGGCGACCAGCGGGATGTGGGTGTTGATCCAGACGCAGCCGAAGTCCAGGCGGCGCGACATCCGCATGGCGCGGGCGTGGTCCTTGGTCCACACCGAGGAGGCCAGCGCGAAGTCGACGCCGTTGGCGTAGTCGACGGCCTGGTCCTCGTCGGTGAACTTCTGCACGGTGATGACCGGGCCGAAGACCTCGTTCTGGATGATCTCGTCGTCCTGCCGCAGGCCGGAGACGACGGTCGGGGCGTAGAAGTAGCCCTTCTCGCCGACCTGGTGGCCACCGGCCTCGATCTTGGCGTGGGTGGGCAGCCGCTCGATGAAGCCGGCCACCTGCTTCAGCTGGTTGGCGTTGTTCAGCGGGCCGTACAGCACGTCCTCGTCGTCCACGCCGCCGGTCTTGGTCTCGGCCGCGGCCTTGGCCAGCGCCTCGACGAAGGCGTCGTGGATCGACTCGTGCACCAGCACGCGGGTGGCGGCGGTGCAGTCCTGGCCGGCGTTGAAGTAGCCCGCGACCGAGATGCCCTCGACGGCCTCGGCGATGTCGGCGTCCTCGAAGACCACGACCGGGGCCTTGCCGCCCAGCTCCAGGTGGACGCGCTTGACGTCCTTGGAGGCGGACTCGGCGACCTGGATGCCGGCCCGGACCGAACCGGTGATGGAGGCCATCGCCGGGGTCTTGTGCTCGACCATCAGCCGGCCGGACTCGCGGTCGCCGCAGATCACGTTGAAGACGCCGGCCGGCAGCTCCAGGTCCTTGAGGACGCCGCCGATGATCTCGGCGAGCAGGACGGTGGAGGCCGGGGTGGTGTCCGAGGGCTTCAGGACGACGGTGTTGCCCGCGGCGATGGCCGGGGCGAACTTCCAGACGGCCATCATCATCGGGTAGTTCCACGGTGCGACCTGGGCACAGACACCGACCGGCTCGCGGCGGACGATCGAGGTCATCCCGTCCATGTACTCCCCGGCGGCCTTGCCCTCCAGCATGCGGGCGGCACCGGCGAAGAAGCGGATCTGGTCCACCATCGGACCGATCTCCTCCGAGAGGGTCAGCCCGCGCGGCTTGCCCGTGTTGCGGACCTCCGCGTCGACGAGCTCGTCGGCCCGGGCCTCGACCGCGTCGGCGATCTTGAGCAGCAGCTTCTGGCGGGTGCTCGGGGTGGCGTCGCGCCAGATCGGGAAGGCGGCGGCGGCCGAGGCCATCGCGGCGTCCACATCGGAGGCACCGGACAGCGGGGACGTCGCGTAGGCCTCACCGGTGGTGGGGTCGACGATGTCGAGCGTGCGGCCGTCCGCCGCGTCGACGAACTCACCGTTGATGTAGTTGCGCAGCGTGCGAAGGTCGCTCACGGGGTCTCTCCTCGGTCTGGGCCTGCGGCGTTGCAGATTCCGGCGCCATGGTACGTCGGCGGGTCCGGCGCACGAAGGGTGTCGGGTGGCCGGGCCCTGGACGGCGCGGTCCACTGGTTTGGGGGAACGCGCGCTGCGCTGCGGGGCTGCGCGCGTACCGTGCCAGGGTAGCCGCATGACTGCCGGTATCGACAGGTGCAGTGCATGTAGGCGATGAAATCCGTACGCGGATTCCAAGATCGCGACGAAATCAGCAGATTCCTCGCTTGCGAACAGGGGAACGATCAGGCACAGTGGCGGCGTGGCCAACCGCGACCGGAACGCGAGCGTTCCCCTCGATGCCGCCTCCAAGGCGATCATCGAGCAGCTCCAGGAGGACGGACGCCGCCCGTACGCCGCCATCGGCAAGGCCGTCGGCCTGTCCGAGGCGGCCGTGCGCCAGCGCGTCCAGAAGCTGCTCGACCAGGGCGTGATGCAGATCGTCGCCGTCACGGACCCGCTCACCGTCGGCTTCACCCGCCAGGCGATGGTCGGCATCCGGGTCGAGGGCGACATCGAGCCCGTCGCCGACGCGCTGGCCGCCCTCGACGAGGTCGACTACGTCGTCTGCACCGCAGGCTCGTTCGACCTCCTGGCCGAACTGGTCTGCGAGGACGACGAGCACCTGCTCGAACTGATCAACAAGCGCATCCGCGCGCTTCCCGGCGTGCGGAGCACCGAGAGCTTCGTCTACCTGAAGCTCCGGAAACAGACCTACACCTGGGGCACCCGATGACAGCCGACCCGGCGCAGAAGGACCTTTCCAAGACCGCCTACGACCACCTGTGGATGCACTTCACCCGCATGTCGTCGTACGAGAACTCCCCCGTGCCGACGATCGTCAAGGGCGAAGGCACCTACGTCTGGGACGACAAGGGACGCAAGTACCTCGACGGCCTCGCCGGCCTGTTCGTCGTCCAGGCCGGCCACGGCCGCGAGGAGCTGGCCGAGGCCGCCGCCAAGCAGGCCAAGGAGCTCGCCTTCTTCCCGGTGTGGAGCTACGCCCACCCGAAGGCCGTCGAGCTGGCCGAGCGCCTGGCCAACTACGCCCCGGGCGACCTGAACAAGGTCTTCTTCTCCACCGGTGGCGGCGAGGCCGTCGAGACCGCCTGGAAGCTCGCCAAGCAGTACTTCAAGCTGACCGGCAAGCCGACCAAGTACAAGGTCATCTCGCGCGCCGTCGCCTACCACGGCACCCCGCAGGGCGCCCTGTCGATCACCGGCCTGCCGGGCCTGAAGGCCCCGTTCGAGCCGCTGGTGCCGGGCACCCACAAGGCCCCGAACACCAACATCTACCGCGCCCCCGCCTTCCTCGAAGGCCCGGACGGCACGGTCGACCCCGAGGCCTACGGCCGCTGGTGCGCCGACGAGATCGAGGTGGCCATCCTCAACGAGGGCGCCGAGACCGTCGCCGCCGTCTTCGTCGAGCCGGTGCAGAACGCCGGTGGCTGCTTCCCGCCGCCGCCCGGGTACTTCCAGCGCCTGCGCGAGATCTGCGACCGCCACGACGTGCTGCTGGTCTCGGACGAGGTCATCTGCGCCTTCGGCCGTCTGGGCACCATGTTCGGCGCCGACAAGTTCGGCTACCAGCCCGACATGATCACCTGCGCCAAGGGCATGACCTCGGGCTACTCCCCGATCGGCGCCACGATCATCTCGGACCGCCTCGCCGAGCCGTTCTACAAGGGCGACAACACCTTCCTGCACGGCTACACCTTCGGCGGCCACCCGGTCTCCTCCGCGGTGGCGCTGGCCAACCTCGACATCTTCGAGCGCGAGGGCCTGAACCAGCACGTCCTCGACAACGAGGCCGCGTTCCTGGGCACCCTGAACAAGCTGCGCGACCTGCCGATCGTCGGCGACGTCCGCGGCAACGGGTACTTCTACGGCATCGAGCTCGTGAAGGACAAGGTCACCAAGGAGTCGTTCAACGACGACGAGGTCGAGCGCGTCCTCTACGGCTTCCTGTCGAAGGCCCTCTTCGACAACGGCCTGTACTGCCGCGCCGACGACCGTGGCGACCCGGTCATCCAGCTGGCCCCGCCGCTGATCTCCAACCAGTCGACCTTCGACGAGATCGAGCAGATCCTGCGGACCAGCCTCACCGACGCGTGGGCGAAGATCTGACCCCCTGATCCTCCTTCCCCACCCTCCGCCGAAGGGCGGTCCCACTCCCCCGGGACCGCCCTTCGGCATTTTTCCGGCGCTGCCGGCCGATCAAACATGCCTGATTGCGGGTGATTTGCCCGCGATGGACCAGAGCGCCGCAACCGCACCAGGCCCCAGTCGTTCTAATCTGACGACTGTCATATCCCTGCGGCCACCCAGGATGGAACCTCATGTCAGCGGCACCGCCTGACAACGACGTGCTGTGGGCCCGGGGGATCGTCAAGTCCCATCACGGCACCCCCGCCCTGCGGGGCATCTCGATCGGCGTCCGCGAGGGCGAAGTGCTCGCCGTCACCGGCCCGCGCGGCTCCGGCAAGAGCACCCTCCTCGGCTGCCTCTCCGCCCTCCTCCCCGTCGACGAGGGCGAGGTCTGGTTCAACAGCGCGCCCGTCCACACCCTCGGCCGGGCCGGGCGCGAACGGCTGCGCCGCGACCGCTTCGGCTTCGTCGGCTCCGAACCCCACCTGGTGCCCGAACTGACCGCCCGGGAGAACGTCGCCCTGCCGCTGCTGCTCGCCGGCGCCGGCAACAAGGCCGCCTACACCGCCGCCGACGAATGGCTGGAACGCCTCGACGTCGGCGAGGTCGCCCGGCAGCGCCCCGACCGGCTGCTCCAGAGCCAGCGCCAGCGGATCGCCGTCGCCCGCGCCCTCGCCCCGCTGCCGCCCGTCGTCTTCGCCGACGACCCCACCGCCCCGCTCCACCGCGAGGCCGCCGACCAGGTCCTGCGGATACTGACCAGCGCGGCCCGGTCGCACCAGCTCACCCTCGTCCTGGCCACTCACGACCCCGAGCTCGTCCGGTTCGCGGACCGCGCCGTCGCCCTCGTCGACGGACGGCTCACCGCCCCCGCCGCCCCCGTCCCGCGCGGGCACGCCGTCCCGGGGGCGGCCGGCGCGTCCGCCGTCTCGGGCACCCGCCGCTGACGACGCCGAGCCGCTGAAAGAGTCGACGTGTTCTATCTCCGTCTGGCCCGGGGCTACCGGGTGCCCGACCTCGGCCGCTGGCTGCTCACCGTGCTGGCCGCCGCCGTGGTCTCCGCCTTCCTGCTGCGCTCCCTCGGCCGGGCGATGAGCGACCCGCTCGGCGGCGAGGACGCGCTGGTGCGACTGCTCTGGTGCCTGCCCCCGCTCGCCGCCGTCGCCTGGTTCGCGGCCGTCGCCGCCCGCGCCGTACCCGCCCAGCGGCCCGAACGGATCACCGGCCTGCGCGCCGCCGGAGCCGGCTCCGGCCGGATCCGCACCCTGATCGCCGGTGAGGTCGTGCTCGCCTGCACCCTCGGCAGCGTGCTCACCCTGCTGGTCTTCCTGGTCCTGCGCAACGACATCGCCGGGCCCGCGCTCGCCCCCGACCTCGGCATGGGCGTACCGCTGCCGGCCGTCGCGCCGGTCGCCCTGCTCGCCCTGGTCCCGCTCACCGCCGGGATCGCCGCCGCCTGCGCCGTCCCGCCCACCGAGTACCTGCCCGGCGGCCGCACCCGCACCCGCGGCGGCACCGGCTTCGGCGCCCTGCGGGTCGCCCTGCCCGTCGGGCTCGCCGTGATCGGCCTCGCCCTCGAACTCATCGCCCTGCGGCCCGGCGCCGCCGCCGACGGCCGGCCGATCCACCTGCCCGCCGGGCTCGGCAGCACCAGCACCGCCGCACTCGGCGGCTGGGCCGCCAGCGCGGTCGGACTCGCCCTGCTCACCGGCCCGTTGCTGTCCTGGACCGGGCGGCTGCTCGCGCTCGGCCGGCCCACCCCGCTGCGGCTGCTGGCCGGCCGCGGACTCACCGCCCAGGCCCGCCGCCTCGGCCCGCCGCTGGCCGTGCTCACCCTCGCCCTCGCGCTGGTGCTCACCACCATCCGCTACTGGATCGGCACGCCCGACAGCGCCGACGCGCTGCCCGCCGTCGAGGCCTGCCTGGTGCTCGGCTGCGCGGCCGCCGCCGTGGTCACCCGGCTGGCCGAGGTCCGCACCGACCGCCGGGACGTCACCGACGTGCTGCTGCGCCTCGGCACCTCGCCCCGGCTGCTGTTCGGCGCGGTCGCGCTGCGCACCCTGGCGGTGGGCACCACGCTGCTGGTGACCGGCGGGGCGACCGCCGCTCTGGCGGCCGCCGGCCTGCGCTGACCTTGCGGCTTGCGCTGACCTGCGGCTGTCGCTGACCTGCCGGTTTGCGTTGGCCCGCCGGCTCAGCCCGCCGCGGCGAGCTGACCGCAGGCGCCGTCGATCTCCTGGCCCCGGGTGTCGCGGACGGTCGTCGGCACCCCGTGCGACTGGAGCCGGCGGACGAACTCGCGCTCGTCCTCGGGCCGGGAGGCGGTCCACTTGGAGCCCGGCGTCGGGTTCAGCGGGATCAGGTTGACGTGCACCCGGTGGTTCTTGATCAGCCGGCCGAGCAGGTCCGCCCGCCATGCCTGGTCGTTGATGTCCTTGATCAGCGCGTACTCGATGGAGATCCGCCGGCCGGACTTCTCCGCGTAGTTCCACGCGGCGTCCAGCACCTCGGCGACCTTCCAGCGGGTGTTCACCGGCACCAGCTCGTCGCGCAGCTCGTCGTCCGGGGCGTGCAGCGACAGCGCCAGGCGGCAGCTGAGGCCCTCGTCGGCCAGCCGGTTCATCGCCGGGACCAGGCCGACGGTCGACACCGTGACACCGCGCTGGGACAGGCCGAAACCGTCCGGCGCCGGGTCGGTCAGCCGGCGGATCGCGGCCAGCACCCGGTTGTAGTTGGCCAGCGGCTCGCCCATGCCCATGAAGACCACGTTCGACAGCCGCGCCTCGCCGCCCGGGATCTCGCCGGCCTTGAGCGCGCGCATCCCGGCGGCGATCTGCTCGACGATCTCGGCGGTGGACAGGTTGCGGGTCAGCCCGGCCTGGCCGGTCGCGCAGAAGGGGCAGTTCATGCCGCAGCCCGCCTGCGAGCTGATGCACATGGTGACCCGGTCCGGGTAGCGCATCAGCACCGACTCGACGAGCGTGCCGTCGAAGAGCTTCCAGAGCGTCTTGCGGGTGGTGTCGTCGTCGCAGGACACGTGCCGCACGACCGACATCAGCTCCGGCAGCAGGCTCCCGGTGAGCTTCTCCCGGCTGGCGGCGGGGATGTCCGTCCAGCCCTCCGGGTCGTTCGACATCCGGCCGAAGTAGTGGTTGGAGAGCTGCTTGGCGCGGAACGGCTGCTCGCCCAGCTCGGCGACGGCCTCCTTGCGCTCGGCGGGGCTCAGGTCGGCGAGGTGTCGCGGGGGCTTGGCGCCGCGCGGCGCGACAAAGGTGAGTTCTCCGGGCTTAGGCATGGTTCATCCAGTGTCGCAGACGCCGGGAGCAGGCCAGGACGTGCGAGGGCCCCGGACGCGCAGGCGTCCGGGGCCCTTCCACCACTCGCGGCCGGAGGACAGGTTCTGAGGCGTCCTACGGCCGGACAAGGCCCTAACTGCCGACGAAGGCCGCCAGCAGCAGCCAGACCACCGGGGCGGTCGGCAGGAGCGAGTCCAGCCGGTCCATGATGCCGCCGTGGCCGGGCAGCAGCGTGCCCATGTCCTTGATGCCGAGGTCTCGCTTGATCATCGACTCGCCCAGGTCGCCCAGGGTCGCGGTGACCGCCGCGCAGCCGCCCAGGATCAGGCCCTGCCACCAGCTGCCGCCGTCGATGATCAGCTCCATCAGCACGGCGCCCGCCAGCATCGACAGGCCGATGCCGCCGGCCAGGCCCTCACGGGTCTTGCCGGGGCTGATCGTCGGGGCGAGCTTGGTCTTGCCGAACTTGTAGCCCACGGCGTAGGCGCCCGTGTCGCTGCAGATCGTGACGATCAGGAACAGCACGATCCGCTGGGGGCCGTCGTCGGCCGCCAGCATCAACGCCACGAAGGTGGCCAGGAACGGCACGTAGAAGGCGGTGAACACCCCGGCCGTTATGTCCCGCAGGTAGTCCTCCGGCGGCTCGGCCATCCGCCAGACCATCACCGCCAGCCCGGTCAGCGCGAGCGAGGCCGCGGCCCACTGCACCCCGGCCCAGTAGCCGGTGGCGATCATGGCGATGCCGCCTGCGACCAGCGGCACCAGCGGCGCCTTGATCTGCTTGCGCTCGGCGAGCCGGCTGGTCAGCTCCCAGATACCGACCGACACCGCGGCCATCACGACGAACAGGAACAGCGCCTTCACCACGAACAGCGAGGCGATGATCACCACACCGAGACCGACCCCCACGCCTATCGCGGCCTGGAGGTTACGGCCACCGCGCTGCTTGCGCGGCTGCGGCTGCGGGGCGGACTGGGCGGCCACGGGTGTCTCCTGCCCTGGATGGGACGACGGCACGAAGTGGGGCTGCCCGGCCGCCGGGTAGGTCGACGGCGGCGCGGGAGGCACCGGGGCCCCGGGGCGCGGCGGGGCGCCGCGGCCGGGGGTGGCGTCATCGGTTATCGCGCGCAGCACGACCGTCTCCGTCACACCCGGCACCGCCGCCTCGGACCGGTCGTCCCGGAACAGCGGGCCACTCAGCCGACCGGCCTCCCGGGACTGACCGGCGGCGGGGTCACCCGGCCGGCCGGAGCCCGCCGGCGGGCCCTGGTCCGGCACGCCGGGGAACGGGCCGGGGCCCGCCGGTACGGGAGGCATGACCTGAGTCTCCTCCGCGTCGCCGCCCCAGTACACCGGAGGCTGCTGCGAGTGATCCGAACGGTGGCCGGGGCCACCCGGCACGCCGCCCGGCGCACCCGGGTGGGCCGCCCAGCCGCCCGGGTGACCGGGGTAGCCCTGGGCCTGCGGCGGCGCCGGGTACTCGCCGTACCCCGGCGCCGGGTGCGCCTGCTGCAGAGGAGCCTGCGGCCGGGGCTGCGGCGCCGGGCGGTAGGGCTGGAACTGCTGGTCGGACGGGCCCCAGTAGCCAGGGGCGTCAGGGGCGTCGTTCATCAGACTTCGAGCAGCTCGGCTTCCTTGTGCTTCAGCAGCTCGTCGACGGCGGCCACGTACTTGGCCGTGGTGTCGTCGAGCTCCTTCTCGGCGCGGCGGCCGTCGTCCTCGCCGACCTCGCCGTCCTTGACCAGCTTGTCGATGGCGTCCTTGGCCTTGCGGCGCACCGCGCGGATCGAGACCTTCGCGTCCTCGCCCTTGCCCCGGGCCACCTTGATGAACTCCCGGCGGCGCTCCTCGGTCAGCTCGGGCAGCACCACCCGGATGAGGGAGCCGTCGTTGGACGGGTTGACGCCCAGGTCGGAGTCGCGGATCGCCTGCTCGATCGCCTTCAGCGCGGTCTTGTCGAACGGCGAGACGACCGCCATCCGGGGCTCCGGCACCGAGAACGAGGCCAGCTGGTTGATCGGCGTCACGGTGCCGTAGTACTCGGCGACGATCTTGGCGAACATCGCCGGGTGGGCACGGCCGGTGCGGATGGCGGCGAAGTCGTCCTTGGCGACGGCGACGGCCTTCTCCATCTTCTCCTCGGCTTCGAGGAGGGTCTCTTCGATCACTGTGATCTCCCTGTCCGGTTCATCTGCGATTGTCCCGACCGGTGTCGGCGTCGAGGCCGGTCACGGCGACGGCGCCGTCCCGTACGGCTGATTGCTGCTCAGGCCCGGACAGAATCCTGGCTGATGAGTGTGCCGATCTTCTCACTCTTCACCGCGCGCGCGATATTGCCCTCCGCCAGCAGCTCGAAGACCAGCATCGGGAGGTTGTTGTCCTTGCACAGCGTGATCGCGGTGAGGTCGGCGACCTTGAGGTCGCGCGTGATGACCTCGGAGTACTCCAGCGCGTCGAACTTCACCGCGTCCGGGTTGGTCCGGGGGTCCGAGTCGTAGACACCGTCCACGCCGTTCTTGCCCATCAGCAGGACGTCGGCGTGGATCTCCAGGGCCCGCTGGACGGCGGTGGTGTCGGTCGAGAAGTACGGCATGCCCATACCGGCGCCGAAGATCACCACACGGCCCTTCTCCAGGTGCCGGACGGCCCGCAGCGGCAGGTACGGTTCGGCGACCTGGCCCATGGTGATCGCGGTCTGGACCCGGGTCTCGATGCCTTCCTTGACCAGGAAGTCCTGCAGCGCCAGGCAGTTCATCACGGTGCCGAGCATGCCCATGTAGTCGGAGCGCGCCCGGTCCATGCCGCGGACCTGCAGCTCGGCGCCCCGGAAGAAGTTGCCGCCGCCGATGACCACCGCGACCTCGGTACCGGCACGGACGACGGTGGCGATCTCCCGGGCGATCGCGTGCACGACGTCCGGGTCGACGCCGAGTCCGCCACCACCGGCAAAGGCTTCACCGGACAGCTTGAGCAGCACCCGGCGGCGCGAGCCGGCCTTGGGGTCCTGCGCGGTCTCCTGCGTCTCCTGCATGGACTTCTCCTTTTTGCACCTACTGGCTCACAGGCGCGGGTGTGCGGATGCCCGGCCTGCGCGTACGCGAGAGGAGGCCACTGCCGCGGGAACCGGTTCGGTGTCCTGCACGGCAATGGCCTCCTCGTCGTTCATGGTGCCGACGCGGCCCGCCCGTGGACGGTTGGCACTGGGTGAGCCCGTTCGGCGTTCCGCCCGCCCTGGTCAACGGGCGGGGGCGGTTCCCAGCGTAAGGGTGCCGGGGACCAGGTGGAACGTGGCTCAGGCGCCGACGCGGAAGCGGGCGAAGCGCTTGAGGGCGACGCCGTTCTCCTCGAGGACCTTGGCGACGGTCTTCTTGTTGTCCTTCGCGAAGGCCTGCTCCAGGACGGAGTTCTCCTTGACGAAGCCGGTGACGCGACCCTCGACGATCTTCGGCAGGGCAGCCTCGGGCTTGCCCTCCTCACGCGCGGTGGCCTCGGCGACGCGGCGCTCGTTCTCGAGGTCCTCGGCCGGGATCTCCTCGCGGGACAGGAACTTCGGCGCGAACGCGGCGATGTGCTGCGCGACGTCCTTCGCGACCTCGGCGTTCTCCTTGTCCAGCTCGACCAGGACGCCGACGGCCGGCGGCAGGTCGGGGCTGGTCTTGTGCAGGTAGACCGCGACGAAGCCGTCACCGTCGAACTGGGCGAAGCGACGGAAGACGATCTTCTCGCCCAGGGTCGCGTTGGCCTCGTCGACGAACTGCTGGACGGTCTTGCCGGCCTCGATCTCGGACGCCAGGGCGGCATCCAGGTCGGCCGGGGCGGTCTTGGCCACGTGAGCCGCGATCGCGTCGGCGACCTTGACGAAGTTGTCACCCTTGGCGACGAAGTCGGTCTCGCAGTTCAGCTCGACCAGAACGCCGGACTTCTTGTCCTCGGCGATCAGCGCGGCGACGGCGCCGTTGGAGGCGTCACGGCCCTCGCGCTTGGCAACGCCCTTCTGGCCCTTGATGCGCAGGAGCTCGACGGCCTTCTCGACGTTGCCCTCGGCCTCGTCCAGGGCCTTCTTGCAGTCCATCATGCCGGCGCCGGTGAGCTCACGGAGCTTCTTGACGTCCGCGGCGGTGAAGTTCGCCATGGTGTGAATCTCTTCTCGCGTCTCGCGTGTCTGCGTGGGGAGACGCCGGGACCGATGATTCGGTCCCGGCGCGGGAGAGAGGGGCACCTACCGGTGTCGTACCGGCGGGTGCCCCTCACCCTTGGTACGTCAGGCCTGCTCGGCCGGCGCCTCGGTGGCCTCAGCCTCAGCGGCGGGGGCCTCGACGGCCTCAGCCTCGGCGGCGGGGGCCTCAGCGGCCGGAGCCTCGGCGGCGGCGGGGGCCTCCTCGGCCTTCTTCTCGCCCTCGATGAGGTCCTTCTCCCAGTCGGCCAGCGGCTGGTCGGCGCCCGGCTCGGCCTTGACGTCGCCCTTGGCGACACCGGCGCGGGACTTCAGACCCTCGGCCACGGCGTCGGCGATCACGCGGGTCAGCAGGGTGACGGAGCGGATCGCGTCGTCGTTGCCCGGGATCTTGTAGTCGACCTCGTCGGGGTCACAGTTGGTGTCGAGGATGGCGACGACCGGGATGTTGAGCTTCCGGGCCTCGCCGACCGCGATGTGCTCCTTCTTGGTGTCCACGATCCACACGGCGCTGGGAACGCGCTGCATGTCGCGGATACCGCCGAGGGTCTTCTCCAGCTTGTCGTGCTCGCGCTGGAGGACCAGGAGCTCCTTCTTGGTGAGGCCGGAACCGGCCACGTCCGAGAAGTCCAGCTCGCCGAGCTCCTTCAGGCGCTGCAGGCGCTTGTAGACGGTCGAGAAGTTGGTCAGCATGCCGCCGAGCCAGCGCTGGTTCACGTAGGGCATGCCCACGCGGGTGGCCTGCTCGGCGATGGCCTCCTGGGCCTGCTTCTTCGTGCCGACGAAGAGGACGCTGCCGCCGTGGGCAACGGTCTCCTTGATGAACTCGAAGGCGCGGTCGATGTAGTTCAGCGACTGCAGGAGGTCGATGATGTAGATGCCGTTGCGCTCCGTGATGATGAAGCGCTTCATCTTCGGGTTCCAACGGCGGGTCTGGTGACCGAAGTGGACGCCGCTCTCCAGCAGCTCCCGCATCGTGACGACGGCCATAGCCGTGCTCCTCAGGTGTTACGGCCCGGCGGTCGCGCAACGGACGGCGGGTTCGCGCGGTGGCGCTCCCCGCTCGCGCGGTGCGTCCGGCCGGGTCAGGCTCGGTTTGTCCGTGGCAGCCAGGTGACAGCCACGCCTGACGCCCCGAACGTGCCGAGCCGCTTGAACCCGCACGGTCCGGGGACCAGGCGGGCTCGGCGGACCGAGCGGCACTCGCACCTGGCGGGGGCAGCGGCCGGGCCGCGTCCGTCCACCGGTGGCGGGGCGTGCGAAGTCGACCCGGCGGACCGGGTCGCGTGTGAAGTGTACGGGAAGCGCCGCGGAGCGGGCGACTCCGCGACTGGCGGAGGCCCTGGACGGGCGGGTCCGCGCTGGCGGGAGCTGGGCGGGGGCGGGGCGGCCGGGCCTTGGGAGTGCTGCTGCTGCGGTGCTTGTACACCGGATGGCGGCATCCGTACACCCGCTGGAGGGACGGGATCAGGCCACGAGGGCGGTTTGTCCACAGGAGTCCGGAAGTGGGTGGCGCCGGGGCGGCGGCGCAGCAAGCCTCGGGGCATGACCGCTCGCGCCGAATGCCTGGCTCCGCCCGCCGTCGGTCCGGCCTGCTCGGGGCCGGACCGGTTGAGGCTTGACCGATTGGGGCCGGGCCGGTTGGGGCCGGGCTCGTTTCGTGTGCTGCGGGGGCTGGTCGCCGTGCTGGCCGCGCTGGTGCTGCTGGTCTCGGGCGGTGCGGGGCGGGGCGCCGCTCTCAGCGGGGGTGTCGGAGGTACTGGCGGGGGCGGAGTAGGTACTGGCGAGAGCGGCCGGACCGGTTCGGGCGATGCGCGGGCCTGGCCGGTGGGCGGGCCCGGCGGGGTGCTCCGGCGGTTCGAGCCACCGGCCACGCCATGGGCCGCCGGACACCGGGGAGTGGACCTCGCCGCCGCGCCCGGGGCGGAGGTGCGGGCGGCTGCCGCCGGGGTGGTCACGTTCTCCGGGCTGGTGGCGGGGCGCCCGGTGGTGACCGTCACCCACCCCGGCTCGGGGTCACCCCCCTTGCGGACCACCTACCTGCCCGTCGCAGGCACCGCCCCGGTCGGCACCGAGGTACCCGCCGGACAGGTGATCGGGCGGCTCGCCCCCGACGGACGGCACTGCCCAGCACGGGACTGCCTGCACTGGGGGCTGCTGCGCGGCGGGCGCTACCTCGACCCGCTGGCCCTGTTCGGCGCGGGAGCGGCGCGGCTGCTGCCGCTGGGCGGCGCCGGGCGCACCTGATGAATTCAGATGAACCGAACGAACCGGGCCGGACGGCGGCTCAGGCCCGGTCGAGGCCGTGCAGGGCCATGGCCACGGCGGCGTCCGCGATCAGTTCGGGACGCTCGGCCGCGCACCCGGCACGCTCCCCCGCGGCCACTTGCTCGGCCCGGCGCACGGCCGCCTCCACGACCCCTTGGAGCAACGCCGCAGCGAGCCGGGGCTGCGCGTGACCGAGATCCTCCAGGGCCCGGACGACCAGGCCGACCAGCTTGCCGTGCGCCGCCCGGATGCGCTCGCGCGCGGCCTCGTCGAGTTCGAGCGCGGAGATCGCCACCACCGCCCGGTGGCGCGGGTCTGCGGCCAACGCCAGCTGGCCACGGACATACGCCTCGATCCGGTCGGCCGCGCTGTCGCAGCTCTCCATCCCGGCCTCGATCTCGGCCGCCCAGAGCGGGAAGTCCACCTCGCAGAGCGCCTCGACCACGGCGGCCCGGGAGCGGAAGTACTCGTAGACCGAGGAGCGCGCCAGGGAGGTGCGCGCAGCGAGCGCGGGGAAGGTCAGCGCCTCCATGCCGCCCTCCGTGAGCAGGGTGCGGGCAGCGTCAAGGAGGGCTGCACGCTGCAGCTGGCGATGCTCGGCCACCGTGGCCGCTCGGATCTTCGGCACGCTCCCACTGTACGGAGCCCTACCTGCGGCCGGTACGGCGCCGCGCATTTGAGCGGGGAGCGAGAGCGCGCAGGCGTGCGGCGAGGCGTGCGAGCGGGCGCGCAACCCGGGGATCCGGCCCGGAGTAACGGCCCAGGGTTACAGCCGGGCAGGTACGGCCGGGCAGGTGCGGCCCGAGGATGCGGCCGGGCAGGCGCGGACCGGCAACGTGGCCGGGGTCGCGACCCGGAGGTCGGCCGGGACGGGACGGTCCCGGACCGCGCTACCGGATGTCCGACAGCTTGGCGCGCAGCTGGAGGACGGACTTGGTGTGGATCTGGCTCACCCGGCTCTCCGTCACCCCCAGCACCTGGCCGATCTCGGCGAGGGTGAGGCCCTCGTAGTAGTAGAGCGTCACCACGGTCTTCTCCCGCTCGGGGAGGGTGTTGACCGCCTGGGCCAGCAGCCTGCGCAGCTCGCGGTCCTCGGCCACCTCGACCGGGTTGTCGGCACCGTGGTCCACCAGGGTGTCCATCAGGCTCAGCCGGTCGCCGCCCTCCCCCACCGGGTGCAGCAGTTCGTCCAGGGCCACCACGTTGGCCAGGGACAGCTGGCTGAAGATCGCGTGCAGATCCTCGATCGCGATGCCCATCTCGGCCGCGACCTCGGGTTCGTGCGGCGTACGGCGCAGCCGGGCCTCCAGCGTCGCGTACGTCCGCTCGACGGCCTTCGCCTTCTGCCGCACCGAGCGCGGGATCCAGTCCAGGGCACGCAGTTCGTCGATGATCGCGCCGCGGATCCGGCTGATCGCATAGGTCTCGAACTTGATGGCGCGGTCGATGTCGAACTTCTCGATCGCATCGATCAGCCCGAAGACCCCCGAGGAGACGAAGTCGGCCTGCTCGACGTTGGAGGGCAGGCCGACCCCGACCCGCCCCGCCACGTACTTGACGAGCGGCGAGTAGTGCAGGATCAGCTGCTCGCGCAGCCGCTGGTCGCCGGTCTCCTTGTAGGAGCGCCAGAGCTCTTCGAGCGCGGTGCGCCCCTGGGCTCCGGGGCCTGGACCGCCCGGCCCCGGTCCCTGCTCCGGGCCGGGCGGGGGGGTGCCGTCCGGCGGCAGGGCACCGGCAGCGATCGGGCGGGCTGCGCCGTCGCCGGTGGCGGCGCCGACCGCGTCGGCGGGCTGGCCCGGCACCGCCGTCGGCCGGCCGCCCTGGCGCGACAGGCCCCCCATTGTCCCCGTCGCCTTGGGCGGGAACTCAGTCACGGGGCGCCGCTCGGTCCGCGGCCCTCCCGAGGACCGGGCGCCACCGGTCACTCTGTGTCCGGGAATGTGTGTGGGCATGCGTTGGTCTGCGCCGTTCTGCCGAGTCATGTGCTGATAGGGAAGGCATGTGGAGCGTAGCGTGACCGACTCGCTGCAATGCGCTACCGCCACTCGGTCGTCCCCCGATCCGGTGGCGTTCGCGTCACCGGATCCGGGCACGCGAACGGACGAACCGGATCAGCAGGTCAACCGGGCGATTCCGACACTCCCTCCCCACGACCCCTCCCCACGACACGGATGTGCGCTTCGTTCCGACCGTCACCTCCTCCGCACCAGGCGCCAGTGCGCGCCGTGCCGCTCGACGTAACCGAGCGAGCCCAACTCGTAGAGCCGCTGCAGCACTTCGTCCGGCGGGAGTCCGGACTGCCGGGCCAACCGCTCGATCGGCGCGCCCTCCGCCGTCGCCGGGACGGCCTCCAGCACCCGGGCCACCGCCGGCTCCAGCAGATCCCGGGGCAGGACCGGGCCGCTGCGCTGCGGCGCCAGGTCGTCCCCGATCGCCCCGATCAGTTCGGCGATCTCGGCGGAGTCGGTGACCAGCGTGGCGCCGCCGCTGCGGATCAGGGCGTGCACCCCGGCCGAGAGTTCCGAGGTCACCGGGCCGGCGACGCCCATGGTGTGGCGGTTGAGGTCCCGCGCCCGTCTGGCCGTGCTCAGCGCGCCGCTGCGCATCGCCGCCTCGACCACCACCGTGCCCCGGGTGAGCGCCGCGATGACACGGTTGCGGAGCACGAAGCGGAAGCGGTTCGGGTGTTCCCCGGGTGGGAGTTCACTGACCAGCAGTCCCTGGGCACCGATCCGCCGGATCAGTTCGGCGTTCCCTTTCGGGTAGGCCACGTCGACCCCACAGGCGAGCACCGCGATCGTCATCCCGCCGACGGAGAGCGCCCCTCGGTGGGCGGCCGCGTCGATCCCGTAGGCGGCTCCGGACACCACGACCCAACCTCGCTCGGCCAGTTGGGCCGACAGCTCCCCCGCGACGTGGGCGCCGTAGGCCGTGCAGGCTCGGGAGCCGACCATCGCCACCGAGCGGAGCGCGAGCAGCCGCAGCGAACCCGTGCCGGTCGTCCAGAGCCCGATCGGGCGCCCGTCGCCCAGATCGTCCAGTTGGCTGGGCCATTCCGTGTCCCCCGGAATGATGAAGCGTCCACCGACGGCTCGTACCCGTTCAAGGTCCTCGGCCGGGTCCAGACCGGGGAGTCTCGCCTGGTAGCCGGCCAGCCGGGGCCCGTCCAGCCCGGGGTGTGCGGGCACCGTCCCGTCACGGATCGCCCGGACGGCGTCGACTGCGGAGAGCTGACCGAGCCACCGGCCGACCACCGCGTCCCCGGGCTCGCTCAGCCGGCTGAGCACGGCGCGGGCGAGGCGCTCCGGATCGGGACCGGACTCGGACTCTGCCCGGCCGGGCGGCTGAAGGTGCATCATCATCGGGTTCATGCCTCACCGCCCTCGTCCGCCCGATGCTGGTCGCGCTTCCCGGACCGCTTGGCGGAGCCGGACCGGGTGGATCGGCCAAGGGCATCGGGGCGGTCCGGCGGACCAGGACTCTCCGGGTCGGGACAATCGGGCTTCTCGAACCGGCCCGACCGGCTCTGCCCTTCGGGCGGCTCGTCGACCGGGCCGACGCGCTGGGCCGGGATGCCACCGAGTCGGCCGTAGACCCGCTCGGCCAGCGGCAGCCCCTGCTCGACGCCGGTGCGCAGGACCAGTGCGGTGCGGACGTCCCGCTGGTCCGGCCGGTCGCGACCGGCGAGGTCGGCGACCGTCCAGGCGACCCGGAGCACCCGGTCCAGGCCCCGGGCGGTCAGCAGCCCGCGCTCCAACTGGCGGGCGACATCGTTCAGTGCGCCGGGGGCGAGCTGCCAGCGGGTCCGCAGCTCGTGGCCCGGGACTTCCGCGTTGGTCCGCCACGGGGTGGTCGCCAGCCGGGCCGCTGCCCGTTCCCGCGCGGCCAGCACCCGGGCCGCGACGGTCTCGGTGTTCTCCGCCGTGGTGTCCCGCTCCATGAGTTCGATCCTCGTCACCGGGGCGACCTGGACCTGGAGGTCGACCCGGTCCAGCAGCGGCCCGGAGAGCCGCCCCTGGTAGCGGCTGACCATCGCAGGGCTGCACTCGCACCCCTCACCCCGTCGTGAATGGCGGCCGCACGGGCAGGGGTTGGCGGCCAGGCAGAGCAGGAACCTGGCCGGAAGCCGGAGCGAGCCGGCCGAGCGGGCGATCACCACCTCGCCCGACTCCAGCGGCTGGCGCAGCGAGTCGAGCACCCGGACCGGAAACTCCGGCGCCTCGTCCAGGAACAGCACGCCCCGGTGGGCCAGCGAGACCGCCCCCGGTCTCGGCAGGCCACTGCCGCCGCCGACGATCGCCGGCATCGTCGTGGAGTGGTGCGGGGCGCAGTACGGCGCCGTGTCGATGAGCGGGCGCCCGACCGGGAGCAGCCCGGCCACCGAGTGCACGGCGGTGACCTCCAGAGCCTCCTTCTGGGTCAGTGGCGGGAGCAGCGAGGGCAGCCGCTCCGCCAGCATCGTCTTGCCCGCGCCCGGTGGGCCCTTGAGGTACAGGTGGTGACCGCCGGCAGCGGCGATCTCCAGGGCGCGCCGGGCCTCGTACTGTCCGGCCACGTCGGCCAGATCGAGGCGCGCCGCCTTGTCGTCGACCAGCCCTCGGACGCCGGCGCTGGGCAGCATCAGGCCGGCCATCAGCGGATCCGGCCGGCCGGCGATCGGGTCGGGCGGCTCCTCCGGCGCGGACGCGCCGGTCAGGACGGCGACCAGCTGCCGCAGGCTGCGGACGCCGATCACGGTCACGCCAGGGACGAGCGAGGCCTCGGGCGCGGTCTGCTCCGCGACCACGACCCGCTGGTATCCCGCGTCGGCCGCGGCCAGCACCGACGGCAGCACCCCGCGGACCGGCCGCACCCGGCCGTCCAGACCCAGTTCGCCGATGATCAGCAGCTCGGCGATGGAGGAGGGGTCGAGCCGTTCGGCCGCGGCCAGGACGGCGCAGGCCACCGCGAGGTCGAAGCCACTGCCGCTCTTGGGCACCGAGGCCGGGCTGAGCCCGACGGTCAGCTTGCGCTGCGGCCAGGCCTCACCGCTGTTGACCACGGCCGCGCGCACCCGGTCGCGGGCCTCGGACAGCGCCTTGTCGGGCAGGCCGACCAGGGCGAACGCGGCCACCCCGGGCTCCAGATCGGCCTGGACCTCGACGATCACTCCGTCGACGCCGACCAGCGCGACGGAACAGGTACGGGCGAAGGCCATCTCAGACCACCCCCCGCAGGTGGTCGACCAGGGCCGCACCCCGGGCCCGGTTGACCACGGCCACCAGGTCGATCCGCACGCCCCCGGGCGGAGCGGGCGGCCAGTGCGGGTCCGTGGGCCCGGGGTCGTACCCGGGACCGGCCAGCCGTGCGAAGTGGCCGGGCCAGCGCTCGGCCATCCAGCGCTCCGCCAGGCGTTGCAACCGGGCGGCCTTGGCCTGGCCGATGGCCTCGCTGGGTTGTTGGAAGCCCCGCTCGGAGCGGGTCTTCACCTCGCAGACCGCCACGGTGTCGCCGTCGAGGGCGACGATGTCCAACTCGCCCTCGACACAGCGCCAGTTGCGGTCCAGGATGCGGAGCCCGGCCTCCGTGAGACGGCGGGCGGCGACCCGCTCGCCGTAGCGGCCGAGCCCGTTGTTGGTACTGCGACCGCCGGTACTGCGACCCGGGCCCGGCCCGGTGCCGTCCCTCGTGCCGTCCCGCACGGCTCCGGCCGCTGTGGCCGCTGCGGCCTGGTCCAGTACGGCCGCACCCGGTACGGCCTGGTCCTGCGTGATCGTGTTCTGCACGGTGACCACCTCCGCCGTGGAGGTTGCACCGTCGCGCACGGCGAGGCCGGGAATTTCCGTTTCCCTGTGGATAACTCGGGCCTGTGGATAACTTTTGTCACCCGCAGGAGTGAGACGCCCCGATCGCGCGAAATTCCGCTGGACAACGCGGGTCCGAGCGGTCCAACGTCAGTTCCCGAAGCCGGACTCGTCCGAGGGCAGCTCCAGATCGCTCTTCGCGAGTTCCTCGATGTTCACGTCCTTGAAGGTCAGCACCCGGACCTTACGGACGAACCGGGCCGGCCGGTACATGTCCCAGACCCACGCATCCGCCATCGACACCTCGAAGAAGACCTCGCCCTGCACCGAGTGCACCTGCAACTCGTAGTCATTGGTGAGGTAGAACCGTCGCTCGGTCTCGATCACGTACTTGAACAGGCCGACGACGTCCCGGTACTCCCGGTAGAGCTTGAGCTCCATCTCGGTCTCGTACTTCTCGAGATCTTCGGCACTCATCCAGGCGTCCCCTCAACTTGTCACGTCCACCCATTGTGGACCACCGCACCCACGCTCAGAGCCGTACCGGGGCGACCGGCGGGCCCTCGGCCAGCAGTCGCTCCAGGAAGTCCGCCAATCCGACCGGGTAGACCGTGTCGGCGGTCCCCCTCAGCTCCTCGACCGTCCACCAGCGCGCCGCGAGCAGTTGGGCGTGTTCCTCCTCGCCCATCCCCGAGTGGTCGAGACCCGTCTCCGTGGTCCGGGCCAGATGGAACCACTGATCCTGCTCGTAACGCCGTCCCTGAAAGGAGAACGACACCGTGCCGTACGCCACCAAGGGCCCCAGGTCCACACCCCGCAGGCCGGTCTCCTCCGCGAGTTCCCGCGCGGCGGCCTCCCGCACGTCCTCCCCGGGCTCCAAGCCGCCGCCGGGCGTGAACCACCACGCCTCCCCCGGCGTCGCCGGGTCGGAGCCCAGGAAAAGAAGGATGCGGTCCTGCCCGTCCAGCAGCAGGATCCGCGCCGCCCTGCGCCGTTGTGCCGTCATGGCAGCGCTCCACGCTCCTTCCGTTCGCGTCGGTGGCGCTACCGATCCTGCCACCCGGCGCCGCCGTCCGGGGCGATGTTCGGCAGAGCGGCCCGGGCCGCGACGACCGCGATCAGGAGCTGCGCCCCCGGCTGAGCCGGCGGGCCAGGCCCGCCACCCCGCCCACCGCCGAAGTCACGAGGATCAGCGCCGCGCCCGCAACGGTCGCGAAGGCGGCCGGTTGCAGCGGCCCGGGCGCACCGGCCTTCGGTCCGGGAAGCCCGTCGAAGGCCGCGGTCCGGCCGAGGTCCCCCGTCCTGCCGAACGGCATCAGGGTGGCCTCGACCCTGGCCTCCACCGCGCCGGCCGGGACGGTCCCGCCGTCGACCTCCAGGTGGGTGCGGGAGTCGAGCGAGCCCAGCCGGTTGTCGCCGAGCAGGAACAGCCGCCCCGGCGGCACCGTGACGCTGAACGAGGAGCCTTGCGGGCCCTGCGCCGCGAGGTACGGCTCCTCCACCACCTGTCCGTCGACCGTCAGCCGGTGGTCGTCGCCGGTGGCCGCGACGGTGTCCCCGCCGACCGCGACCACGCGCTTGACCATGAGCTCCCCACCCCAGTCCTGGTCCCGGAAGACCACCACGTCCCCCCGGCCGACGGCCCCGCCGCCGATCTTCCGGGCGAGCACGGTGTCCCCGATCCGAAGCGTGGGGGACATCGAGGCGGTCGGGATGCTGTACGGCCGGTAGTCGATCGCGATCAAGGCGAATCCGCCGATCATCAGCACCAGCCCGAGCGCGAGCGCGACGCCCTGCAGCACCGCCGCGGGCCGGCGGCCCGAACGGGCGGGCGAAGCCGGGTGGTCGGCCGCCTGCTCAACGACACCGCTCATCGAAACCGTCCACCTCTGGCCGACCGGAGAACACCAATGGCACGCCGGGGGCACCGGCAGAAAAGCCGACGGGCCGTGGCACGTCCGAGCAGATTACTCGTCGGTACCACGGCCCGCGCAAGGGCTGAGGAGAACCCGGTGGAGCTCAGGAGTCCTTCCGGCCGTCCCTCCGCTCCCGCACCCGACGCACCAGCGGAAGCAGCGCGACCGCACCCACCGCGCCAGCCACGGGAGGCGCCAGAGGCGCGGCCGCCGCCAGGCCCTTCTGGTCGAAGGTGTTCGGCACCGAGAGCGTCGACCAGTGACCGACCGGCCAGGCCACGACGAAGGCCCGCCCGATCACGTTGCCCACCGGAACGGTGCCGCCACCCGGCTGGTCCATGTGGAAGCGGGAGTCCAGCGAGTCGGCACGGTGGTCGCCCATCACCCAGATCCGGCCGTTGGGCACCTTCACCGGGTCGAACGGGTGGTCACCGCAGGGGGTGTTGCCCTGGTAGACGTACGGCTCGTTGAGCGCGACGCCGTTGACCTTCACCGGCCCGGTGCCCTGGCACTCGACGGTGTCCCCGCCGACCGCGATGACCCGCTTAATCAGGTCCTTCTCGTTGGCCGACGGCATCAGACCGACGAAGCTGAGCACGTCCTGGACGCCCCGGACGAAGGAGTTGCTGCTCTGCGGGGTCGGCTCGTCGTTCAGCCAGCCGCCCGGGTCGTGGAACACCACGACCTCACCCCGCTCGGGCTCCGCGCCGAACCAGGGGGTCAGCTTGTCCACCAGGACACGATCACCGACCTGCAACGTGTTCTGCATCGACTCCGACGGAATGGAGAAGGCCTGGACGAAGAAGGTCTTGATCACTAGCGCCAGGACCAGCGCGATGCCGACCAGGATCGGCAGTTCCTTCCAGAAGGAACGCTGCTTGCGCTGCTTGCCGGGGGCCTGCGACTCCGACTGGTCCGCCGACTCTGCGTCGGGCCGGTGGGACTCCGAAGAGCCCCCGGTGGGGCCCTCCGTCCCGTCGCCATGCTCGTCGGCGGTCTGGGCCGCCGCGTCCTCGACCGAGGCCGAGGACGCACCGGACTCAGCGGACCGGGCCGCTCGACCGCCAGAGCCCTCGGGCTCGCCGGCACCTGAGCGGGCGCCGATCACCACATCCCCCACAACGTCTCCTCCCTGCTGTGCGGACGCCCGAGCGCCCGCGCTCACAGTGCCGCACAGCGGGCACCACGCTCACCACGACCATGGACGCTTCGGGACTGCCCATCGCGGGCTCCCCTGACACCAGCACAGCCTCGACGCACGACCAGGACCTCCCGGCCGCACCTGCACTTCTCTATCACTCCAAGGCATCCGGCTCGCGGTCCCACGCGCGCGGCCCGGCCGCGAGACGCCCGGCCCGGCTCACTCGGGCGGCCGCCCTGACCGGCGAACGACGGCCGGAAAGATGCCCAACACACCCATAACGAGCGGAGGTTCCATCGGAACCGGCCCAACGCCCACGGATTCCGGCGCAGTTCCGCGCGCCTGCGGAGCCCGCGCCAACGAGGAGAGTGAACTCGGCACGTCAAGTTGATGGAGGCGGTCCAGCGGCCAGGCGTTCATGAAGGCCCGGCCGACCACACCGCTCAGCGGGATGGTCCCCTGCCCCGGGTTCCCCATGTGGAAGCGGGAGTCGGCGGACACGTCCCGGTGGTCGCCCATGACCCAGAGCCGACCCTGCGGCACCTGCACCTTGAAGGGCTGCCGGGACGGCGGGTTGGCGGGCGCGAGGTACGGCTCGTCCACCGGCGTGCCGTTGACGCTCAACCGCCCCTGCGCGTCGCAGCACTCCACGGTGTCCCCGCCGACGCCGATGACCCGTTTGATCAAGTCCTGCTCGCTGTCCGACGGCAGCAGCCCGACGAAGGTGAGGACCTGCTTGGCCGCCCCCAGCACCGGACCGTCGTCGGACGGCTTGTGGTCGCTCTCCAGCCAGCCGCCCGGATCCTTGAACACCACCACGTCGCCGCGCTGCGGCTCGCTGCCGAACCAGGGGGTCAGCTTGTCCACCAGCACCCGGTCCCCCACCTGGATGGTCTGCTCCATCGAGCCGGAGGGGATCACGAACACCTGGAGCAGGAAGGTCTTCATCACCAGCGCGACCAGCAGCGCCACCACGATGATCAGCGGGAACTCCCGCAGCAGCGACCGCTTGCGCCGCCGGGCCGCGCGTCGGGCGCTGCGGCGGCGATCGGCCCGGCCCCGGACGGGCAGCACCGCGGCCGGGCCCGCACCCCCGGGGGAGGCGCCTCCTGGCCCGGCACCGTCAGATCCGGCACTCACGGATCCGGCACTCGCCGATCCGGCATCCGCGGGTCCGGCACCTGCTGATCCGGCGCCGCCAGGTCCGCCGGCGTCCGGCTCCGGAGCCGGGCTTTCCGCCAGCCGGTCCCTGCCTCTGCTACCCCTGCTCCCCATGACCGCCCGTTCCCGCAGTCGCGGCGAAGGCCGCGGGCCGGTCCAGGCCGGTCAAGCGCGAGAACGGGTAGACCACCCAGTCCGCCCGGCCGATCACCCTGCTCTCGGGCACGAAGCCGCCGCCAGGCTCGCCGAGGTGGTCGCGCGAGTCACGGGAGGCGCTGCGGTGGTCCCCCATCACCCAGAGCTTGCCGGTCGGCACCACCACGTCGAAGGCCACGCTCGATGGCTGGTCCCCCGGGGCCAGGTAGGAGGACTCGTCGATCGGCACCCCGTTGACGGTGATCGACCTGCCCGGGCCGGTGCTGGTCACCCGGTCCCCGCCGACGCCGATCACCCGTTTGACGTAGACCGTGTTCCCGGCCGGGGCCAGCCCGAGGTCCCGGCCGAGCGAGCTCAGCCCGTCCCGGAAGCCGGTCGGCCCGCCCGACTCCGGAAGGAAGGAGCCCGTCCCGTCGAAGACCACGACGTCGCCCCGCTGGGGGTGGCCGCCGAAGGCGTAGGCGAGCTGGTTCGCGATCAGCCGGTCGCCCGGACGCAGGGTCTCCTCCATCGATCCGGACGGCACCGAGAACGGGCGCGCGACGAAGGCGTTCACCAGCAGCAGGGCCAGCAGGCAGATCCCCACGAGCAGCAACAGGTCCCGCGAGCGCGAGTGGCCCGGCTCCTCATCCCCCGGTGCGCTCTCATCCCCCCGTGCGTTCTCACTCTCTGGTGCGCTCTCGTCCTCGGACGCGACCTCGCCCTCCGGCGCACCCCCGGCGTCCGCCCGCGGATCCCCACCGGGGCCGGATCCCTCCCCGCCGGGCCCCGGGACGACCCCGGAAACGACCGCGGACCGCGACAGCGAGTCCGCACCGGTGGGTGCGGGACTGCCGTCGCGGTCCGCGGGTGGTTCGTGCGTGCTCATCGGGGGCTGAGCTTACCGTGCGGTGGCCCGGCCCCTCGGAGCGATCCGATCCCCCGGCGAAGCCGGGGGACGGTGGATCAGCGGTCGCGCTTCTCCTTGATCTTCGCGGCCTTGCCGCGGAGGTCACGCAGGTAGTACAGCTTGGCGCGGCGAACCGCACCGCGGGTCACGACCTCGATCTTCTCGACGACCGGGGTGTGCACCGGGAAGGTGCGCTCCACGCCGACGTTGAAGCTGACCTTGCGAACGGTGAAGGTCTCACCGACGCCGGCGCCGTGGCGGCGGATGACGACGCCCTGGAAGACCTGGACACGGGAGCGGTTGCCCTCGATGACCCGGACGTGGACCTTCAGGGTGTCACCGGCGCGGAAGGCCGGAATGTCGCTACGCAGCGAGGCCGCGTCGACAGCAGCGAGCTTGTTGCTCATGTTGCTCTCCATCGCAGGCGCCACGGGCCGCCCACGGAAGTTCGTCACAATGGGGTTTGCTGCGGGCCGCATCGGCTGACGGCGATCCCCCCGTGGCGAGGGCGCCGGTCCACGTGGCCCCTACGAAGGGGGCCCAGCGACAGACAACAGCGGCCTATTCTTCCACACCAACGGCCACGGACCGAAATCGGCCGAGCTCCTCGTCCCAGGCCAGGCCGAGGATGCTGAGCGCCTCCCGGTCCTTCTTGTCGAAGGCGCCGTAGCGCCAGCGCTCGACCAGGTCGGTGCGGTTCGCCAGGGTCCGGGCGAAGGCCTGTTCCCGCCGCCAGCGGGCGATCCGGCCGTGGTTTCCGCTGAGCAGCACGTCCGGCACGGTCCGGCCGCGCCACTCGGCGGGCTTGGTGTAGACCGGGCCCTCCAGCAGGTCGGCCATCGCGCCGGGCGCGAAGGAGTCGTCCCGGTGGGACTCGGCGTTGCCGAGCACCCCGGGCAGCAGCCGGGCGATCGCCTCGACCATCACCAGCACGGCGACCTCGCCGCCGGCCAGCACGTAGTCGCCGATCGAGGCCTCGACCACCGGCATCCGGGTGGCCGCCTCCTCGATGACCCGCCGGTCGATGCCCTCGTACCGGGCGGGGGTGAACGCCAGCCAGGGGCGGCTCGCCAGCTCCTGGGCGAGTTCCTGCGTGAACGGCCGCCCGCTGGGGGTGGGCACGACGAGCGTCGGCAGCTGGCCCTCGGGCCCGCCGGCGACCACTGCGTCCAGCGCCTCGCCCCACGGCTCGGGCTTCATCACCATGCCGGGGCCGCCGCCGTACGGGCTGTCGTCCACCGTCCGGTGCACGTCGTGGGTCCACTCGCGCAGGTCGTGGACGTGCACGTCCAGCTGGCCGCGGGAGCGGGCCTTGCCGACCAGCGAGATGTTCAGCGGTTCCAGGTACTCGGGGAAGATCGAGACGACGTCGATCCGCATCCCGTTCTGGACCTGCGCGACGCCCTCCTCCACCGTCACTTCGACCCCTCCGCGCCCTTGGCACCGGCCGCGCCCTCGGCGCCGTCGACAACCTCGGCGCCCTCAGCGCTCTCGGTGTCCTCGGCGTCCTCGCCCTCGGCGGAAGCGCCACGGGCGACCTCGGCCTGTTCGGGTTCGATCAGGCCTACCGGCGGGGTGATCACGGCGCGCTGGTTCTCCAGGTCGATGGTCGGCACGATCTGGCGGACGAAGGGCACCAGCACCTCCGTCCCGTCGGCCTTCTCCACCGTGAGCAGGTCCTGGTACGGCAGGTGGACGACCTCGGTCAGCTCGCCGACGAGGGTGCCGTCGAGCAGCACCACGTCCAGGCCGATCAGCTGGTGGTCGTAGTACTCCTCCGGGTCCTCGGGGCTCTCCTCCGGGTCGACCTCGGAGATGAGCAGCGTGCCCCGCAGCGCCTCCGCCGCGTTGCGGTCCTTGACGCCGGCGAAGCGCAGCAGCAGCCGGCCGCTGTGCACCTTGCCGGACTCGATGGTCAGCGGTCCCACCGACGCGGGGTCGGTGAACAGGACGGCACCGGGGCCGAGCCGGAGCTCCGGCTCGTCGGTGCGGACCTCGACGCTGACGTCCCCCCTGATGCCGTGGGCGCGGCCGATCTTGCCGACGACGAGCTGCACGGTGATCGTTCTCCTGGAGTTCCTAGAGCGGGACGGAATGCGGAAAGCGCGAGAAACGCGAAAAGGCCGACCGGGACGACATGCGTCCCGGTCGGCCTCACAAGCCCTGACGGCTGAACGAGCAGCTGTGTCAGCGAATGTTGTCCACGTCGACCAGGTCGACCCGGACGTTGTGACCGCCGAGGGCGCCGACGACGGTGCGCAGTGCGCGCGCCGTACGGCCACCCCGGCCGATCACCTTGCCGAGGTCATCGGGGTGCACTCGCACCTCGATGGTGTTGCCCCGACGCAGGTTGCGCGAGCGCACCTGCACGTCGTCGGGGTGCTCGACGATGCCCTTCACCAAGTGGTCGAGGGCGTCCTCGATCACGCTCAGGCCTCGGCGGCGGCGTCGGCCTCAGCCTCGACCTTGTCCGACTTCTTGGCCTTCGGGGTGATGGCAACACCGGTGGTGGCGTCCTCGAAGCCGGCGACGGCCTTCGCGAACAGGTGCGAGAAGTCCTCGACCTTGGGCTCGGCAACCAGCAGCGGCGCCGGGGCCGGGAGGCCCTTGAACTTCTGCCAGTCGCCGGTCAGCTTGAGGATGGCGAGCACCGGCTCGGTCGGCTGGGCGCCGACGGACAGCCAGTACTGGGCGCGGTCGGTGTCGACCTCGATCTTCGAGGGGTTGTAGGTCGGCTGGTAGATGCCGATCTCCTCGATCGCGCGGCCGTCACGCTTGGTGCGCGAGTCGGCGACGACGATGCGGTAGTGCGGGGAGCGAATCTTGCCGAGACGCTTGAGCTTGATCTTGACTGCCACGGGAGTGGATTCTCCTGGTGTTGACGTGGGTGAGCGGCCGCGCCGTCGCGTGGGGTTGCGCCGTGGGCCGTTCAAGGGACACGCCAGCCGTAGGAGAGAGGGGTCCTGCTCGGCTGCCGAGTACTCAGCTGTCCATTCTGCCATACCGGCGCGAACCGCCTTCGCTCGGCCATCCGCAGGACGCATCCCGGCCGCTTCTCAGCCGTACCCGGCGTCGCACGCCCGGCTGTCCGCGGGCCGCGCGAGACCCTCCGGAGGCCGCCCCCCGACTGCCTCCGCAGGCCCGTTCACAAGGCGCGACCGGGAGCCCTCGCTCCCGGTCCGCCCACGAACTCACCGATGTACCGCTCGTTCCGGCCGGATCCGCTGCCCGCACAGCCGTCCGCCGGCCTTCCCCGTCTTCTGGTGTTCTGGCCTAGCCGATCTCTCGGTCCAACCGATCTCCCGGCCTGACCGATCTCCGGGTCCAACCGATCTCCCGGCCCAACGGTCTTCCGGTTCAGCGATCTCCCGGTCCAGCAGTCCTCCGCCGCACCGGTCGCCCGGCAGGACGGTCTTCCGCCACCCCGGTCATCCGACGCGCCGGTCGTCCGATCCGACGACCGCCCGGTCCTCCGGTGTCCCGGTGGACCGATCGGTCACGAGATCTTGAACGGCTGCTGGCACGCGCCGCAGACGATGGACGCCTGGGCGAGCACCGACGGCACGACCCGGACGTTCCGTCCGCAGCCGCACACCGCCTTGACCCGGACGCCGCCCCCGGAGGAACCGTGCCGGGCGGCCGGGCCGCGGAAGGCCCGCGTCGTACCGTCGCCGGCCACCGCCTCCTGGTGCGCGCCGAGGGCGCGGTCCAGTCGCTCGATGGTCTCCGCGTAGCGCTCCTGGGTCTCCTTGAGCATGGTCACCTGGGAGAAGCCGCTGCTCGCGTGCGGTTCGACCGGGTGCGCCAGGCCGAGCTCGGAGGCGAGCAGCAGGAAGCGCCGGTTGTGGTAGCGGCCGGCTCGCGAGGTGTCCCGGATGTCCCGGGCCGCGGCCAGACCGTGGGCAGCCTCGTGGAGGAGCCGCTCGAAACCGAGCCGGGTGCCACAGGCCGAGGAGGATTCGCCGATCAGGGCCTCGGGCGAGGCCAGGTCGGGGAGGTCCTGGTGGTGGGCCTGGATGTCACTCCAGGCGGCGGCCAGTTCGGCCGCGAGGACGAGGGGCTGTGTCGTGCTCACGCTAGACCAACGATGGAGTGCGAGCCGATGTTCCGCATGTTCTCGTTCTTCGGGAATTCCCAGGGAACTCCCAGGAATGCATGGTCGCGCGCGAATTGCGCGTTCCGGATCTGATGCAAGACCAACCCCCTGCCGGTTTCGGCCCGCCGCAGCTCGGCGGGCCTCGTGAATTCCGCCCGGGGGCGGGCTGTCGCCCCCTGGACGTACGGCCCGTGGGCCCGTCGAGTTGACAGGGCCACGGGCCGTACACCGTACCGCTATTGCGTTAATACCGGCAGTTGACCGGCCAGTAGGGATGTCCGCGGTCGGGGCGCCTCTCGGACAGTTACCGGATTCTTACTCATCCGCATTCCGGGCAAATGTCGCCGCCAACGGTCATTACCTGCTGGTAACAGGCATCAGTACGCGCGGGCGACGATCGCGATATTGCCGTCCTGGTCGTCCGCCAGCGGCACCGAGCCGTCGGCCGCGACAATGCAGCGCACCGAAACGCCCTGCTCGGCGAGCTTGGCCTCGCCCTCCGGACCGAGGTCGGCCCAGGAGATCCGGCCCCAGCCGGTCGCGGCGGCCTCGGCGGCCTCCTCGATGGTCTTGACGTCGACGGTACGGGCCTCGCGGCGCTCGCGGGACTGGCGCAGCAGCAGCGCTTGGTCCTCCTCCAGGATGCCCGGGACCAGCGCGGCCAGGGAGTCGATGGAGACGGGCTCCTTGCCGCCGGGGATCCGGCGGGCCAGCATCGCGGTGCCGTTCTCGAGGTCGCGCGGGCCGACCTCGATGCGCAGCGGCACGCCCTTGAGCTCCCAGTCCACCGCGCGGCGGCCGAACGGGGTGTCGGTGCGGTCGTCGACGACCACCCGGACACCGGCGGCCTCCAGCGTGGCGCCGATCTCGCGCACCTTGGCGATGACCGCGTCGTCGCCCTTGATGGCGAGCACGACGGCCTGGACGGCGGCCAGTCGCGGGGGCACCCGCAGGCCGTTGTCGTCGCCGTGGGACATGATCAGGCCGCCGACCATGCGGGTCGAGACGCCCCAGGAGGTCTGCCAGACGTGCTCGCGCTCGGCGCCCTGGAGCTGGTAGGTCGTGTTGAACGCCTTGGCGAAGTTCTGGCCCAGCTCGTGGCTGGTGCCCATCTGCAGCGCCTTGCCGTCGCCCATCATGCCCTCCAGGGTGAGGGTGTTGATGGCGCCGGCGAACCGCTCCTTGGCGGTCTTGCGGCCGAGCACGACGTCGATGCCGAGCACGTTCGTCATGAAGTCGCCGTAGACCTGGGTGTGGATCATCGACGCGTACGCGCGGGCGTCCTCGTAGGTGGCGTGGGCGGTGTGGCCCTCCTGCCAGAGGAACTCGGTGGTGCGCAGGAAGACGCGCGGGCGCAGCTCCCAACGGACCACGTTGGCCCACTGGTTGATCAGCAGGGGCAGGTCGCGGTGGCTCTGCACCCACTTCGAGAAGTACTCGTTGATGATCGTCTCGGAGGTGGGCCGGACGACGACCGGCTCGTCGAGCTGCTTGCCGCCGCCGTGGGTGACCACCGCGAGCTCGGGGGCGAAGCCCTCGACGTGCTCGGCCTCCCTGGTCAGGTAGGACTGCGGGATGAACATCGGGAAGTAGGCGTTCTGCGCGCCGGCCTTCTTGATCCGCGCGTCCATCTCCTGCTGCATCCGCTCCCACAGGCCGTAGCCGTACGGTCGGATGACCATGGTGCCGCGCACCGGACCGTTGTCGGCCAGCTCGGCCTTGTTGATGAGGTCCTGGTACCAGCGCGGGAAGTCTTCCGCCTGAGGGGTGAGAACGGGTGCCTTAGCCATGGCCCGAATGGTACGGGGCGCGGCCCCCTGACTTCGAATCGATAACACGCCGGCGGCCGCCGGACGGACGACCACCGCACCCGCCGGACGGACGACCGCGCACCCGCCGGCAGCAGACGGCGGCACCCGCCGACCGCAGGGGGCGCACGACCGCGACACGCGCGCACCACCCTGCACCCCTCTGGACGCCGGGCCCGACCCGCTGTTCGCTGGAGTGGGGCGGGACTTTGGGGGAGCCGTAGCAGCACACCGAAGGACCGGATGGGAGGCCGCGATGGCTTCAGCTCGGACGACCGGCACGACCGTACGACCGACAGGCGCACGACCGCACCACCCGCAGCCCGGGGCGGCGCGGCCCGCGCGGGCGCGCGACTGGGCGGAGATCCAGGAGCGCATGCTGGTGCCGCTCTACGAGGCGGTCCACGACCGGCTGGAGGTCGGCCCGGCGACCAGCGTGCTGGGCCTGGGCTGCCGGTCCGGGCTGGCGCTGCTGCTCGCCGCCGGGCGCGGTGCCCAGGTCACCGGCCAGGAGCCGCGGGACGAGCTGCGCGAGCTGGCCCGCGGCCGCCGGCTGCGGGTGTGCGCGGGGGCCCGGCCGACCGCGGCCGTCCCCCGCTCGGCCCATTCGCTGGTGACGGTCTTCGAGCAGTTGCCCGGTTGCGCCGAGCCGGGTCCGGTGGTCGTCGAGGCCGCCCGGCTGACCCTCCCGGGCGGGCACGTGGTGCTGGCCGCCTGGGGCCCTCCGGAGCGCTGCCAGAGCGCCCCGGTGCTGGACGTGGCGCGGCGGCGGGCGGGCCGGACCACCGCGCGCGACCCGTTCGAGCTGAGCACGCCCGGCACGCTGGAGGACCTGCTCGCCCCGGCCGGCCTGCGCCCGGCCGGCAGCGGGCGGGTGAGCTGCCCGTTCGCCTACGCGGACCTGGACAGCGCGGTGCGCGGCCTGCTCTCCACCGGTCTTTTCGAGGCGGCCGAGGAGTTCTCCGGCGCGTCGCTGGTCGCCAAGGAGTTGGAGGAGGCGCTGCAGCCGTACCTGCGCGCGGACGGCTCGGTCCGGATGGAGAACGTCTTCCGCTACCTGGTCGCCGAACGGCCCCGGTAGCGGCGGCCGACCGGCCCCGACGGCGCGGGGAACGGGGCCCACGGCGACGCCCGAAGGAGCCCCCGGCGGCACCGGGAACGAGACCCCCCGGCAGCAATCGGACGGGCCCGGGCGACAACAGATCCGACAGCGACGAAACCGGGGGCGCCCGCCCGCACGGCGAGCGCCCCCGGCCCGCCGTTTCACGCCTGGTCGAGCGACTTCCCGTCGGACCCGGAACCCTTCCGCGGCACCCCGGCCGCCCGGTACGCCTGCTCCTCGTCCAGCGTCTCCGCCTCCAGCAGCGCCGCCGCCAGCGCGTCCAGCCGGGCCCGCTCCTCGGTCAGCAGCTGTACCGCGTGCTCGTAGCACTCGGCGACGATCCGCCGGGCCTCCTCGTCCACCGCGTCGAGGGTGGTCGGCGCGGCGGAGAGCCCGTAGGCGCCCTGCGGGTCGGCGGGCACCGCGGTCAACCGGCCGACCCGCTCGCTCATCCCCCACCGGCCGGCCATCCCGCGGGCGATGTTGGTGACCTGCTCCAGGTCGCTCTCCGCTCCGGTGGTGATCACCCCGTAGACCACCTGCTCGGCCGCCATCCCGCCGAGCGCGCCGATGATCCGGCCGCGCAGGTAGGGCTCGGTGTACGAGTAGCGGTCGTTCTCCGGGGTGGACAGGGTGACGCCGAGCGCCCGGCCGCGCGGCACGATGGTGATCTTGCGGACGGGGTCGGCGCCGGGCTGCAGCATGCCCAGCAGCGCGTGCCCGCTCTCGTGGTAGGCCGTGCGCTCGCGCTCCTCCTGCGGCATCACCAGCGGCCGGACGGCGCCGAGCTGGACCTTCTCCAGGGCGTCCGAGAGGTCCCGCTCGTTCACCGCGTCCTGCTTGCGCTTGACGGCCAGCAGGGCGGCCTCGTTGACCAGGTTGGCGAGTTCGGCGCCGGTCATCCCGGGGGTGACCTTGGCCAGCCGGGTGAGGTCGGCGTCGCCGGCCAGCGGGACGGTCCGGGTGTGGATGCGCAGGATGGCGGCGCGGCCGTCCCGGTCGGGCGGGCTGACGGTGATCCGCCGGTCGAACCGGCCGGGGCGCAGCAGCGCCGGGTCGAGCACGTCCGCGCGGTTGGTCGCGGCGATCACGATGACGCCCTCGGAGCCGGTGAAGCCGTCCATCTCGGTGAGGATCTGGTTGAGCGTCTGCTCGCGCTCGTCGTGCCCGCTCATGCCGCCGCCCGCGCCGCGCTGGCGGCCGATGGTGTCGATCTCGTCGATGAAGATGATCGCCGGGGCGACCTTGCGGGCCTCGGCGAACAGTTCACGGACCCGGCTGGCGCCGACGCCGACGATCATCTCGATGAACTCGGAGGCGGAGGCGGAGAAGAACGGCACGTCCGCCTCGCCGGCGACGGCCCGGGCGAGCAGGGTCTTGCCCGTCCCGGGCGGGCCGCTCAGCAGCACGCCGCGCGGCATCTTGGCGCCGAGCCTGCGGTACTGCTGCGGGTTCTTCAGGAAGTCGACCACCTCGGTGAGTTCGGCCTCGACCTCGTCGATGCCGGCCACGTCGGCGAAGGTGGTGCGCTTGCCCTGGTCGGCGGTGACCGGCTTGGGCGGGGCCTTGCGGCCAAGCGCGCCGGCGCCCAGCCCGCCGGCCATCCGGCGGGCGAGCAGCACCCAGATCAGGATCAGCAGGACCATGGGGGCCAGCGAGATCAGCAGGTTGGCGAGGAAGCTGCGCTGCTGGACCACCGGGGAGGTGGCGGTGACCTCGACGCCCTGCTGCTGCAGCGTGGTCCACAGGTTGTCGTTGGCGAAGGACGGCCGCTGGGTGGCGAAGTCGGTGTAGTCGCCCTTGCCGCCGTCCGGCTTGGGCTGGGCGCTCTTGAGGGTGCCCTCGATCGCGTCGCCCTTGGAGTAGATCTTGGTGATGTTGCCCTTGTTCAGCTGGTTGTTGAACTCGGTGTAGGAGATCGTGGTGGCGCCGGCGTTGCCGAAGTAGGACAGCAGCAGGTCGGAGATCAGGAACACCACGAGCGCGGTGAGGGCGAGTCCCATCCAGCCGCCGGGCATCCGGCGGCGGGGCGGCGGCGGGGGCGGGGCGCCCTCGGACCGCCAGGGCTGGTCGGGGGTCTGGCGCGGCGGCACGGGTTCGGTCACCCATCGGACGATACGGACGCGGGCTCGGGCGAGCCACCCGAAACGCCGCGCCGAGCACGCCCCTGACCAGCCGCGACGGGGCCCCGTCAGTGCCTGATCCCCGCCGCCCCGTCAGTGCCTGATCCCGGATCCCCACCCGTGACTCAGAGGCCTCGGCGCCCCGCCCGTGGCTACGCCTCGGCGCCCGGCCACTCCTCGGCGGTCAGCGCGAACCGCTCGTGGTCCCGCCAGTCGCCCTGGAGGAACAGCATCCGGGGGGTGAAGCCCTCGTGCCGGAAGCCCAGCCGCTTGGCCATCGCCACCGACCGCTCGTTGTCCGGCTGCACGTTGATCTCCAGCCGGTGCAGGCCCAGCCCGCCGGCCGGCTGCGGGGCGAAGCAGCGGTCCAGGACCAGCCGCAGCCCCTCCGTCATCCGCCCGGTGCCGGCGAACGGCAGGTACGCGTCGTAGCCCAGCGCGCCGTTGCAGAACCGGCCCATCACGATGTTGGCGACATTCACCTTGCCGACCAGCCCGCCGGTCTCCCGGTCGACGATCAGAAAGGTACGCAGGCCCGGCCCCTGGCGGTCCAGCAGTTCGGCCAGGCCGTCCGGCTCGACCGGGTTCCACCGCCCGATGTGGTCGGCGGACCGTCGGACCGCCTCGGCGTACACGTCCTTGTCCTCGGCCCGCGGGGCCCTGATCGTCACTCGCACACCACCATCATCGGGCATGCGAGCGGCCCGCCGCCCGGAAGATCCCGGACGGCGGGCCGCTCGAACGACGGACCGGTCTACAGCAGGTCCTTGAACTCCTTGGGCAGCTCGAAGTCGGCCGGGCCCTTGCCCGCGCCGAGGCCGAACGCGCCGCCGCCGGCCGGGTCCTGGTCGCCGCCCGGGCCGAGCGCGCGGCGCTGGGCGGCCGCGGCCTCCTCCTGCGCCCGCTTGAGCGGGTTGCCGCTCTTGCGCTTGCCCTTGGCCTGCGGGGCCTTCTTGCCGGACTTCTTGGCGCCGCCGCCCATGCCCGGGATCCCCGGCATGCCGGGCACGCCCTTGCCGGAGGCCATCGCGGACATCATCTTGCGGGCGTCGAAGAACCGCTCGACCAGGTTCTTCACCTCGCCGACCTGGACACCCGAGCCCTTGGCGATGCGGGCCCGGCGGGAGCCGTTGATCAGCTCCGGCTCGGCGCGCTCGGCCGGGGTCATCGACTTGATGATCGCGCCGACCCGGTTGACGTCCTTGTCGTCGATGTTGTTGATCTGGTCGCGGATCTGACCCATCCCGGGCAGCATCCCCAGCAGCTTGGAGATCGAGCCCATCTTCTGGACCTGCTCCAGCTGCGACAGGAAGTCGTCCAGGGTGAACGCCTTCGGACCGCCGCGCAGCTTGGCGGCGATCTTCTCGGCCTCCTCCTGCGAGAAGGTCTGCTCGGCCTTCTCGATCAGCGAGAGGACGTCACCCATGCCGAGGATGCGCGAGGCCATCCGGTCGGGGTGGAAGGCGTCGAAGTCGTCGACCTTCTCGCCGTTGGAGGCGAACATGATCTGCCGGCCGGTGACGTGCGCGACCGACAGGGCGGCACCGCCGCGGGCGTCGCCGTCGAGCTTGGAGAGCACGACACCGGTGAAGTCGACGCCGTCGAGGAAGGCCTGCGCGGTGGTGACCGCGTCCTGGCCGATCATCGCGTCGACGACGAACAGGACCTCGTCCGGGTTGACCGCGGCGCGGATGTCCGCGGCCTGCTGCATCAGCTCGGCGTCGATGCCCAGGCGTCCGGCGGTGTCGACGACGACGACGTCGTACTGCTTCTGCTTGGCGTACTCGATCGAGTCCTTGGCCACCTGCACCGGGTCGCCGACGCCGTTGCCCGGCTGCGGGCCGTAGAAGGCCACACCGGCGCGCTCGGCGACCACCTGGAGCTGGTTGACGGCGTTGGGCCGCTGGAGGTCGCAGGCGACCAGCAGCGGGGTGTGCTTCTGGCTCTTCAGCCAGTGGCCGAGCTTGCCCGCGAGGGTGGTCTTACCGGCACCCTGCAGACCGGCGAGCATGATCACCGTCGGGCCGCTCTTGGCGAACCGGACCCGGCGGGTCTCGCCGCCGAGGATCGCGATGAGCTCCTCGTTGACGATCTTGATGATCTGCTGCGCGGGGTTGAGCGCGCCCGAGACCTCGGCGCCGGCCGCCCGCTCCTTGACCTGCTTGATGAAGGCCCGCACGACCGGCAGCGCGACGTCCGCCTCCAGCAGCGCGATGCGGATCTCGCGGGCGGTGGCCTCGATGTCCGCCTCGCTCAGGCGGCCCTTGCCCCGGAGGTTCTTGAACGTCGCTGCGAGGCGATCGGAAAGAGTGTCGAACACGTCGTCGCGGGTCCTCTGCGGCATCGGTATCGGTACGGTCGTCGCCCACCAGGGTATCCGGCCGCCCCGGGTATGGTCTCCACCCGGGTTGCCACGACCTCGGAACGGGCCTCGGAACAGGCCTTGGAACGGACCTCGGCAGGCGTCGGCGGACCCCGGCGGACCGACCCCGGCGGAATCCGGCGGGCCCCGGCGCGACTCAGCCCAGCGCCGCCCGGACCGCCGCCGCCACCTCCCCCGCCCGCCCGGCGGCGAGCGGCCGGCCCGCCCCGTCGGTCAGGTAGAAGGAGTCGACGGCCTCCGCGCCCAGCGTCGAGACGTGCGCCGTCCGCACCCGCACGCCCGCCCCGTCCAGCGCCCGGCCGATCCGGTGCAGCAGCCCCGGGGCGTCGTGCGCGCGGACCTCCAGGACGGTCGCGGTCGCCGAGGCCACCGCGGGCGCCACCGCGACCACCGGCGGCGGGGTGGGGATGCCCCGGCGGCGCGGGGCGGCGGCGTCCCGCTCGGCCAGCCGGCGCGCGACGTCCAGCGAGCCGTCCAGCGCCCGGCGCAGGTCGGCCCGCAGCCGGGCGGCCTCCGGCAGCTCGCCGAACTCGGCGGCCACCCGCCAGGACAGCAGCAGCACCGGGCCGGCGCCGATCGGGTCCAGCTCGCGCAGGCCGGCCGAGCGGACGGCCAGCCGGTGCAGCGCGAGCACCCCGGCGACGGTGCCGAGCAGTCCGGGCCGGTCCGGGACGGCCAGCGTCAGCTCGACGCCCATCGGCTCGGCGCCCGGGTCCGCCCCCTCGGACTGCGCCAGCAGCGACAGGGCGGGCCCGCCGGTCCGGGCGGCCTCCACCGCGAGCCGCTCCTGCCCGGCGGTCGGCGCGGCCTCCACGGGCGCGGCGTAGGCGCCGGCCAGCCGGGCGGCGACCCGGGCCGCCAGGCCGTCCACCAGCGAGGCCCGCCAGCCGCTCCACGCGGCCGGGCCGGTGGCCAGCGCGTCCGCCTCGGTGAGCACGTGCAGCAGCTCCAGTTGTGCCGCGGTGCCGACCACCTTGGTGATCGCCTCGACGGTGGCCGGGTCGTCCGGGTCCCGTCGGGTCGCGGTGTCGACCAGGGTCAGGTGGTGGCGGACCAGCACCGCCAGGGTCTCGGTGTCCTCGGGGCCGAAGCCCATCCGGGCGGCGATGTCACGGACGATGACCTCGCCGGCCTCGCTGTGGTCGCCGGGCCAGCCCTTGCCGATGTCGTGCAGCAGCGCGGCGACCAGCAGGAGGTCCGGCCGGGCCACCCGGCGGGTCATCGCCGCGGCCCGCACCGCCGTCTCCACCAGGTGCCGGTCGACCGTCCAGCGGTGCACGGCGTTGCGCTGCGGACGGCAGCGCACCCGCTCCCAGTCCGGCAGCAGCCGGGTGACCAGTCCCTCCGCCTCCAGCGCCTCCCACACCGGGACGGCCGCCTCGCCCGCGCCCAGCAGGGTGACTAGCTGCTCGCGCGCCTCGTCCGGCCAGGGCACCGGCAGCGGGCGGCACTCGGCGGCCAGCCGGCGCACCGTCGCGTACGAGACGGTGAGCCCGTTCTGCGCGGCGGCGGCCGCGGCGCGCAGCGGCAGCACCGGGTCGGCGGCCGGGCGGGCGCCCTGGGCGAGCACCGCCTCGCCGTCCTGCTCGACCACGCCCTCGGCGAGCGGCCGGCGCGCGACCGTGCCCCGGGCCACCGCGCCCGCGCCGCGCCCGGCGCCGGTGAACGGGAAGGCCGGCCGGGCGGCCCGGCGGCCCCGGCCGGACCGGGCGGCGAGCACCCGGTCCACCGCCCGCCAGGTGACGTCACTCGCGTAGGCGATGGTGCGGGCGGCCTCGTAGACCTTGCGCAGCAGGGTGTCGGCGTCCAGCACGCCGAGCCGTTCGGCGACCTGGTCCTGGTCCTGGAGGCCGAGCCGCTCGGTGGCCCGGCCGGTGGCCAGGTGCAGCGCGTCGCGGACGTCGGCGAGCCGCAGCGCGGCGGCGTCCAGGCCGTCCCGGGGGGCATCGGCGAGCCAGGTGGCGGCGACGGCGTTGAGCGCGACGGCGTCGCGCAGGCCGCCGCGGGCCTCCTTGAGGTCGGGCTCCAGCAGGAACGACAGCTCGCCGTGCCGCTCGGCCCGCTCCCGCCCGAGGTCGCGCAGCTCCGGCAGGCGCGCGGGGGCGCTCGCGCGCCAGTCGGTGAGCACGGCGGAGCGCAGGGCGGCGGTGAGCGCCTGGTCCCCGGCGAGGTGGCGGGCGTCCAGCAGGCCGAGCTGGGCCTTGAGGTCGGCGGCGGCGACGGACCGGGCCTCGGCGACGGTGCGCACCGAGTGGTCGAGCGCGGCGCCCGCGTCCCAGACCGGGTACCAGATCCGCTCGGGCAGGTCGGGGTCGAGCCGGCCGTCGTGCAGCAGCAGGACGTCGAGGTCGCTGCGCGGGGACAGCTCGCCGCGCCCGTAGCCACCGACCGCGACCAGCGCGACGCCGGGCGGGCCGCCGGCGGCCGCGAGCAGACCGGCCAGCCAGTCGTCGGTGAGCCGGGCGAGAGCCGCGCGGCGGGGCCGCCCGGCCGGGCCGGGGCCGGCGAGCAGCGCGGCCCGGGCGGCGCCGTAGTCGGGAGGGCTGGTCTCGGTGGTCATGGCGTGGTCCCGTCCGTCGTGCGGTTGAGCGGGCGGCGCCGGACGGCCTGCGGGCGGCCGCGGGGAGGTCCCGGGCGGCCTGGGGGCGGCCCGGCGCCGATGCGCCGTCGGCGGACCCGCGACCCCTCGGGGGCGGCGGGCCCGCCTGCGGCGCGTCCTACGGTTCAGGGCCCTCGACGAAGGGCCCTCGGCGAAGGGCCCTCAGAGGGCGTCCGGCCCGCGCTCGCCGGTGCGGACCCGGACGGCGGTGTCGACCGGGACGCTCCAGACCTTGCCGTCGCCGATCTTGCCGGTCCGGGCGGCCTTCACCAGGACCTCGATCAGCTCGTCGGCGTCCTCGTCCTCGACCAGCACCTCGATTCTGACCTTGGGGACCAGGTCCACGGTGTACTCGGCGCCCCGGTAGACCTCGGTGTGGCCGCGCTGGCGGCCGTAGCCGCTGGCCTCGGTGACGGTCAGGCCGTGCACCCCGAAGGCCTGTAGGGCGGCCTTCACCTCGTCCAGGCGGTACGGCTTGATCACGGCGGTGATGAGCTTCATCGGGCGTCGACCTCGGTCTTCTCGGCGGGCTCGGCGGTGGTCTTGTCGGCGGCCTTCCCAGCAGCCTTGGCGGCGGTCTTCCCGGTGGCGGTCTTCCCGGTGGCGGGCTTCTCCGCGGACCTCGCGGCCGCCGCGGCACCGACCAGGCCCGGCAGGGCCCGCGCCAGGCCCGCGCCCACCGCGCTGAAATCGTAGGCGGACTCGGCGTGTTCGGCCTGGTCGATGCCGGCCACCTCGACCTCCTCGGCGACCCGGAAGCCGACCGTCCTGTCGATCGCCTTCGCCAGCAGCCAGGACAGGACGAAGGAGTACGCCGCGACCACGGCCACGCCCATCGCCTGCTTGCCGAGCTGCGCCGGCCCGCCGCCGTAGAACAGGCCCTTGGCGGTCTGGCCGACCCCGCCGGTGGCGAACAGGCCGATCAGCAGCGAGCCGATCGCGCCGCCCACCGCGTGCACGCCGACCACGTCGAGCGAGTCGTCGAAGCCGAGGCGGTACTTGAGGCTGACCGCGGCGGCGCAGACCGCGCCGGCGATCAGGCCGATCGCCACCGCGCCCAGCGGGCTGACCGAGCCGCAGGCCGGGGTGATCGCGACCAGGCCGGCCACCGCGCCGGAGGCGGCGCCCAGCGTGGTGAACGCGCCGTGCCTGAGCTTCTCGTAGACCAGCCAGCCGACCAGCGCCGCACCGGTGGCGACCTGGGTGTTGACCATCGCCATCGCGGCGACGCCGTTGGCGGCCAGCGCCGAGCCCGCGTTGAAGCCGAACCAGCCGAACCACAGCAGCCCGGAGCCGAGCATCACCAGCGGCAGGCTGTGCGGGCGCATCGGGTCCTTCTTGAAGCCGACCCGCTTGCCCAGCACCAGGCAGAGCGCGAGGCCGGCCACGCCCGCGTTGATGTGCACGGCCGTGCCGCCGGCGAAGTCGATCACGCCGTTGCGGTCGCCCAGCCAGCCGCCGTGGCCGCCGTCGAAGAAGAACACCCAGTGCGCGACCGGGAAGTAGACGACGGTCACCCAGAGCGCGATGAACAGGCCCCAGGCGCCGAACTTGGCCCGGTCCGCGATCGCGCCGCTGATCAGCGCCGGGGTGATGATCGCGAACATCAGCTGGAAGGTGGCGAACGCGGTGACCGGGATGGTCCCGGTGAGGTCGTTCAGGCCGATGCCGCGCATCCCGAGGAAGTCCAGGTTGCCGATCAGACCGGCGAAGGAGTCGCGTCCGAAGCTGAGCGAGTACCCGTAGAGGACCCAGAGCACGCTGACGATGCCGAGCGAGAGGAAGCTCATCGCCAGCATGTTCAGGGTGCTCTTGGCCCTGACCATGCCCCCGTAGAAGAAGGCCAGGCCCGGGGTCATCACCATGACCAGGGCCGCACTGATGAGCACGAAGGCGGTGTCGCCCGCGCTGAAGCCGTCCGGCATCGGCGTCTCCTCTGCGTGGAAGCCGATCCAAACCCGGATTACCCGTCCCGTGCCACCCGGGGTGTCGGCGATGAAGAGGAGAGTGCCGAAGGCTGGTTTCGGCCAGTGCGGCTCGTTGTTTCGCGGCCGTGACGCGTGCGACGCCCGGGTTACACCTGCGTGAACGACGGCCGTGCCGCAGGGCCGAACGGGTTACCGTGCCGCCGAACGGGACGGCCGGTGGCACGACGGCCACCGACCGTGGCGGCGGCGGCCGTCACGGTCGGCGGGGTCCTCGGGCCGGGTCCGCGGCCCACGGGCTCGGGGTGCTCAGACCACCGAGACGTACTCGGGGATGTCCTGGACGACGCGCTCCTTGAGCCGGCTCACCGCGTCCACGCCCTTGAACCGGGCAGCCGCGGCCTCGGTGGTCTTGCGGACCCGGGAGTTCAGCCGCTCCGAGCGCACCTTGGTGGCGATGTCCACCGCCTGCTCGGCCATCACCGCGGCCTGCTCGGCCTCCCGCTGCAGCAGGTGGACGCTGGCCATGCCGATCAGGTTGAAGGCGTACGAGCGCACGTGGTCGCCGTCCTGGCGGAACAGGTCGACCGCGCGCTCCATCACCGGCGCGGACATCGAGGCGTACAGCTGGGCGTTGTCGGAGTGGTACGCGAGGTCGCGGAAGGAGTGCGCGTTCTCGGCGTTCAGCTCGGCCGGAGAGAAGAACTTCAGCCAGTCCGGCTCCGCCTCCCCATCGCGGATGTCGGTGAAGGTGTCCTCGGCCAGCCGGACGGCCCGGGCGCAGCGGTTCACCTCGCCGATGGTGGCGTAGGCGCGCGCCTCCATCGCGTACAGCAGGGACTGCTGGCGCGCGCTGGCGGTGTCCCGGCTGCCGTACTGCGCCAGGTGGATCAGCTCCAGGGCGTCCTCGCCCCGGTTGAGGTGGATCATCTGGCGGCTCATGTCGGTGAGGATGAGTGCGCCGAACGGGCGGTCCCCGGCCTCCTTGGCGGCGTGCAGGGCCAGCACGTAGTACTTCTGCGCGCTCGGGTGCATCCCGACGTCGTACGACATCCACCCGGCCAGGTGGGCGAGTTCGGCGGTGAGCCGGAACAGCCGCCGGGTGGTGTTCTCGTTGTACGTCTCCTGGAGCAGGTCGGTGACCTCGTGGAGCTGGCCGACGACGGCCTTGCGGCGCAGCCCGCCGCCGTTCTGCGCGTCCCACTGCCGGAACATGACCGTGGTCTGCTCCAGCAGTTCGAGCTCGGGCTCGGACAGCCGGCCGGTGAACGGGTCGCCGCCGTTGGCCGCGGCGAGGATCGGGGTGGGGGCGCCGGTCGGGCCGGGGGTGAGCCAGCGCTGCATGGGCTCGATCAGCGCGGCGCCGGCGGTCAGCGCGAGCGAGGTGCCGAGGAAGCCCCGGCGGTTGAGCATCAGGTCGCTGCGGGAGTAGTCGCTGATCAGCTGGACGGTCTGCGGCGCGCTCCACGGCAGGTCGACGCCGCCGCCCACGGTGGAGACCGGGATCGCGGCGCGCAGGCCGAGGTCCTCGATCGAGACCACCGAGCCGAAGCGCTCGGAGAAGAGCTCCGACATGATCTTGGGAATCGGCTCGCGGGGCTGTTCGCCGTCGAGCCAGCGGCGCACCCGCGAGGTGTCGGTGGACACGTGGTGGGCGCCGATCTGCCGGGCCCGGCGGTTGACCTGGCGGGCCAGCTCGCCCTTGGACCAGCCGCTGCGGGCGAACCAGGTGGTCAGCTTCTCGTTGGGTTGCTTCTCTGCCATGGGAACGTCCCCATCCCGCCCGGCCCCCTCGGGGCCCCGATCGTGACGCCCGACGGTTTCGGGCCCTTGCCAGACGTGCCGTGCCTGAGGTGTTGCCGTACCACGCTCTCGCACTGGTGTGCCATCGTTACGGACGGACCGTCAGGTTCCCAACTCCCGCGCCCTGTCGGACCGGAGTCGATTCCACGAAGACGTCCGTGTGCTGAACGTAATGCCCCGCGCGGCGCCCACGGGAGCGGCCCTGGCGAAACGCCACCTTTCGCCACCCCCACGAGTGAACCGAAGCCACGGCCCACGCGCTTCACTAGGTAGGTCCGACGGCCCGGCATATGCGGGCCGCCAAGGCCACCGGCGAAACCCGGCAGCCCCGGCAACCCACCGCAGTCACAGGCGAGTTCGCCGCCCACCCTGATCGGCGGCCGCCTCGCCCACCCCACGATCCGGCATCGGTGCCGCCAGCCACAAGGCGGCGCTCGAGGCGCACCACCACGACAGGCGCACACCGGGCGCTGCACGCCGCCACCGCACAACGCACCACGCAACGGACAATCAACACACAGTCACCATCCCGTAACCATCGGCGACGGGAACCTGTTGGGGGAGGCATGGACAACCTGTTCGGCGAACTTCGACTGGGACACCTGCGGTTGACGCCGCTGGGCGCGCGCCGCCGCACCAAGGTCACCGCGTCCCAAGCCGCCGCGGAGTACACCGGCCGCTGGGGCTGGACGGTCGCCACCGGCGCCCCGGCCGGCTCCGCCACCGCCCCGACCCGCTGTCCCTGCGGCTCCGACCGCTGCGCCGCGCCCGGCCTGCATCCCGTACCCGGCGGCGAGGACCGGTCCCGGGAGGCGCGCGCCGGGGGCTCGGTGCTGTTCCCCACCGGCCGCGCCTTCGACGTCCTGGACGTCCCCGAGCAGGCCGGACTGCAGGCGCTGGTCCGGCTGGAGCGGATGGGCACCCAGGTCGGCCCGGTGCTCGCCGCGCCCACCGGCCGGCTGCAGTTCCTGGTCGCCGCCGGCGCCGCCCGCCGGCTGCCCGACCTGCTCTACCGGATGGGCTGGGACGACGCCGCGCTCGACCTCACCTGCCACGGCGAGGGCAGCTACGTCGCCGCCCCGCCCACCGTGCTCGGCGCGCTCGGCCCGGTCCGCTGGCTGCGCCGCCCCACCCGCGACAACGCCGGCTGCCCGCCCGAGGCCCGGCTGCTGCTCGGCACCCTCGCCTACGCCTGCCACCGCGGCCGCGAGCGCACCGCCGAACCCGCCTGGCTCGCCTCGTAGGCCTCAGCGCGCCTCACGCGCCTCGGCGTACGCCCCTCCAGCTCTGCGCGCTCCTCCGCCCCGGCACGCTCCTCCGGTCCCGGGCGGCAACGCGAAAGGGCCCGCCCCTCGCGGAGCGGACCCTTCGTGCGTACGGGGCCTCAGTCCCCGATCAGCGCGTCCACGAACGCGCCCGGCTCGAACGGCGCCAGGTCGTCCGCACCCTCGCCCAGGCCGACCAGCTTGACCGGCACGCCCAGGTCGCGCTGGACCGCGACCACGATGCCGCCCTTGGCGGTGCCGTCCAGCTTGGTCAGCACGATGCCGGTGATGTCGACCACCTCGGCGAACACCCGGGCCTGGATCAGGCCGTTCTGGCCGGTGGTGGCGTCCAGCACCAACAGCACCTCGTCCACCGGGCCGTGCTTCTCGACGACCCGCTTGACCTTGCCCAGCTCGTCCATCAGGCCGGTCTTGGTGTGCAGTCGGCCGGCGGTGTCCACCAGCACGGTGTCGGCGCCCTCGGCGATGCCCTCCTTGACCGCGTCGAACGCGATCGAGGCCGGGTCACCGCCCTCCGGTCCGCGCACGGTGCGCGCACCGACCCGCTCGCCCCAGGTCTGCAGCTGGTCGGCGGCGGCGGCCCGGAAGGTGTCGGCGGCGCCGAGCACCACCTTGCGGCCGTCGGCGACCAGGACGCGGGCGAGCTTGCCGGTGGTGGTGGTCTTGCCGACGCCGTTGACGCCGACCACCAGGACCACGGCCGGCCCCTCCGCGTGCTTGGTGGAGCGGACGGTGCGGTCGGCGTCCTTGCCGATCAGCTCGACGAGCTCCTCGCGCAGCAGGGCGCGCAGTTCGTCGGGCGTCCGGGTGCCGAGCACCTTCACCCGGGTGCGCAGCCGCTCGACCAGCTCCTGGGTGGGGGCCACGCCGACGTCGGCGGTCAGCAGGGTCTCCTCGATCTCCTCCCAGGTGTCCTCGTCCAGGTGCTCGCGGGAGAGCAGCGAGAGCAGGCCCTTGCCGAGCGAGTTCTGCGAGCGGGAGAGCCGGGAGCGCAGCCGGACCAGCCGGCCCGCGGTGGGCTCGGGGACCTCGACGGCGGGTGCCGTCTCGGCCTCGGCGGCCTCGACCTCGACCTCGGTCGGGGCCGTGGCCGGGGCTCCGGTCGAGGCTTCGGTCGGAGCCTCGGTCTCGGGGAGCTGCACCTCCTCGACGGTGCGGCGGGGCTCCTCGGTCGGCGGCGCGGCCTCCTCGCCGACCTGGGGCTCCTGCGGGGTGGTCGGCGGCGCCGTGATGACCGGCGACTGCGACTTCGGGGGCAGTTGCTGGCGTCGTCTGCCGGAAACGACGAGGCCGGCGATCGCGCCGATGGCGACCACGGCGATGACTACGGCAAGGATCACGTATTCCATAACTGCTCCAGTATCCGCGACCGGAGCCCGGATGGACCGCAGCCGCCCTACGCCGATGCGGTACGGACGGCCTCCGGCCGCTCCCGGCGTCCTCCTCCGGACCGGCGGCCGGGAGGTGCCCCCACGCGCAGCCGCTGGCTGATCACCTGTGAGATGCCGTCGCCCTTCATGGTCACGCCGTAGAGGGCGTCCGCGGACTCCATGGTCAGCTTCTGGTGGGTGATCACGATCAGCTGGGAGCTCTCCCGCAGCTCCTCCATGATCCCGACCAGCCGGCGCAGGTTGGTCTCGTCGAGCGCCGCCTCCACCTCGTCCATCACGTAGAACGGGCTGGGCCTGGCCTTGAAGATCGCCACCAGCAGTGCCACCGCGGTCAGCGAGCGCTCGCCGCCGGACAGCAGCGACAGCCGCTTGACCTTCTTGCCCGGCGGGCGGGCCTCCACCTCGACGCCGGTGGTGAGCATGTGGTCGGGGTCGGTCAGCACCAGCCGCCCCTCGCCGCCGGGGAACAGCCGGGCGAAGACGCCCTCGAACTGGGCGGCGGTGTCGTGGTAGGCCGAGGCGAACAGCTGCTCGACCCGCTCGTCCACCTCCCGGACGATGTCCAGCAGGTCGCGCCGGCTGCGCTTGAGGTCGTCCAGTTGCTCCCCGAGGAACTGGTGGCGCTCCTCCAGCGCCGCGAACTCCTCCAGCGCCAGCGGGTTGACCTTGCCCAGTTGCTGGTACGCCTTCTCGGCCGCCCTGAGCCGCTTCTCCTGCTCGGCCCGGTCGTACGGGCGCGGCTCGCCCGGTTCCCCTCCTTCTTCCGGGGTCGACGGCGGGACGGGCTGGTCCGGCCCGTAGGCGGCGAGCAGTTCGCCGCCGTCGATGCCGAACTCCTCCAGCGCCCGGGCCTCCAACTGCTCGATCCGCAGCCGCTTCTCGGCCCGCAGCACCTCGTCCCGGTGGCCGGCGTCGACCAGTTTGTCCAGTTCCTCCTTGAGGCCGCGGCCGTGCTCGCGGTGCGCCCGCAGTTCGGTCTCGCGCTCGGCGCGCGCCTGCTCGACCGCCGCCCGCCCGGCGTCCGCGCGGGACAGCGACACCTCCAGGCAGGCCAGCAGCTGCCGGGCGCCCGCCGCGACGGCGTTCGCCACCCCGGCGTCGTGCTCGGCACGTCGGCGGCGCTCGGCGGCCCGGGCGCGCGTCTCGCGCTCGGCGCGGGCGGCCCGGTCCAGCTGGTCCGCCCGGCCGGCGAGCGCGCGGACCCGCTCCTCGTGGGTGCGCACCGCGAGCCTGGCCTCCAGCTCGGCCTGCCGGGAGCCGGTGGCGGCCTCGGCCAGCCGCTGCTGCTCGGCGGTGTCCGGCTCGGCCTCCCCGGCGTCCTCCGAGTCCTCGGCCGCGGCCAGGCGTTCGGCCAACTCCTCTGCAGTGGCGAGGAGTTCAGCCAGGCCCTGGTCGGCCCGCGCGGCGGCGGCGGACAGCCGCTCGGCCTCGCCGGCGGCGGCCCTGGCCTGCCCGCCGAGGCGGCCGAGCGCGCCCGCGACCTGGGCGCGATCCTTCTCCTGCCGCCGCCGCTGCTCGGCGAGTTGCTCCACGAAGGCGGCCGACTCCCGTCGCTGTTCGGCGAGTTCGGCCAGGTGTACGGCCGACTCGGCGCAACGGAGGGTGAGTTCGGCGATCGCCCGGGCGGCCTCCTCGACCGCCGCCCGGATCTCCAGCAGGCTCGGCACACCGTCCGAGCCGCCCTGCGCGAAGTCGGCGCCGAGCCGGTCCCCGGCGGCGGTGACGGCGGTCAGCCCGGGGTGGTCGGCGACCAGCCGCAGCGCCTCGTCGAGGGTGTCGACGACCGCCACCCGGGCCAGCAGGCCCCGCGCGGCACCGACCAACCCGGCCGGCCCGTCGACGAGTTCGGCGGCCCAGCGGGCTCCGTCCGGCAACTCCCCGACGCCGGCGAGCGGTTCACCGGCACCCTCGATCGGCAGCGCGGCCCGGCCGGCACCCTCGATCAGCAGCGCGGCCCGGCCGGCGTCCTCGATCAGCAGCGCGGCCCGGCCGGCGTCCTCGATCAGCAGCGCGGCCCGGCCGGCGTCCTCGGCGCGCAGCAGCCGCAGCGCCTCGGCGGCGGTGCCGGGCGAGTCGACGGCGACCGCGTCGGCGGCCGCGCCGAGCGCCGCCGCCACCGGCACCTCGTACCCGGGGGCGATCCGCAGCAGCGCGGCCGCGGGGCCGCGCAGTCCGCTCAGCCGCTCCCCCGCGTCGAGCAGGGCGCCGGTGCCGTCCTTGCGGCGCAGTCCGAGGGAGAGCGCCTCGTGCCGCGCGGTGAGCCCGGCCCGTTCGCGCTCGGCGGCGCCGGCCGCCTCCCGGGCGGCGGCGAGGTCGCGTTCGACGGCGGCGAGCCGCTCCCGGGCTTCCTGGTGGGCGGCCTCGGCCTGCTCGTCGTCCCCGGTGGGGCCGCCGACCTGCCGCTGGAGCTCCTCGTACTCGGCCTGGGCGGCCTCGGCCCGCAGCAGCGCCTCGCCGCCGGCCTCGGTCAGCCGGCCGATCTCCGCTTCGGCGGAGGCCGCCTTGGAGCGGGCGGCGGCGGCCTGCCCCTGCAACCGGGCCAGGCCCTCCCGGCGGTCCGCGATGGCCCGGGCGGCGTCCCGCAGGCGACGCTCCTCGGTGGCGAGCCCGCGCTCCAGTTCGCTCCTGCGTTCGACCGCCTCGGCCAGCGCGTACTGCGCCTCCTCCAGCGCCTCGGCCAGCGCGGCCTCGTCCTCGCGGACCCGCGCGGCCTCCCGTTCCAGTTCCTCGGGATCGCGGCCGCGCCGCTCCTCGGCCTGCCCGCCCGCGGCGGCGTGCCGGGCGCGGGCCTCGGCCAACCCGATGGTGCCGCGGGTGCGCTCGGCGAGGGCGGAGAGCCGGTACCAGGTCTGCCGGGCGGCCTCCAGGCTCGGGCCGAGCTGCTGGACCTGCGCCTCCAGCACGGCCTCGCGCTGGACGACACCGGCCAGTTCCTGCTCGACGGTGGTGCGGCGCAGCCGCAGTGCCAGCTCGTCGGCGATCTCGGCCTCGACGGCCTGCCGGAGGGCCAGCAGGTCGTCGGCGAGCAGCCGCAGCCGGGCGTCGCGCAGGTCGGCCTGGATGCCGGCGGCGCGGCGGGCGATCCTGGCCTGCCGGCCGAGCGGTCCGAGCTGGCGGCGCAGTTCTGCCACCAGGTCCTGGACGCGGTTGAGGTTGACCTGCATCGCGTCCAGCTTCCGCAGCGCCTTCTCCTTGCGCTTGCGGTGTTTGAGGACGCCGGCCGCCTCCTCGATGAAGGCGCGGCGGCCCATCGGGTCGGCGTGCAGGACGGAGTCCAGCTGGCCCTGGCCGACGATGACGTGCATCTCGCGGCCGATGCCGGAGTCGGAGAGGAGCTCCTGGATGTCCAGCAGGCGGCAGGTCTCGCCGTTGAGCGCGTACTCGCTGCCGCCGTTGCGGAACATGGTCCGGGTGATGGTCACCTCGGAGTAGTCGATCGGCAGGGCGCCGTCGGCGTTGTCGATGGTGAGGCTGACCTCGGCCCGGCCGAGCGGGGCGCGCCCGCTGGTCCCGGCGAAGATGACGTCCTCCATCTTGCCGCCGCGCAGCGATTTGGCGCCCTGCTCCCCCATCACCCAGGACAGCGCGTCGACGACGTTCGACTTGCCGGAGCCGTTCGGGCCGACCACGCAGGTGATGCCGGGCTCGAAGCGCAGGGTGGTGCTGGAGGCGAAGGACTTGAACCCGCGCAGCGTCAGACTCTTCAGGTGCACGCGGCCGGTCTCCTCGTCGCTCGCCAGGGCCCGGGGCCTGTCGTCAACGGCGACTGTATCCCCGGCGGGCCGTGCGTCCCGGGCCCGGACACGACGAAGGGACGCCACAACCGGGCGTCCCTTGCAAGCTGCGTCCCTTTCGGAGCGGCTCAGTGCACAGCGGCGTCGATCTGCGAGGACCGGGCGGGACTCAGGTGAGAGCCGGCTCCCGCTGATCCAGATCGATGCTGTTGAGCAGCGAGTGCCCGTCAGCGACAGCGGCGAGCGCGTCGTTCTCGGCCTGCATCCGAAGGAGCTCGGATTCAAGGTCCTGGACGCGCTGCTGAAGCCGTCGCATCTCGGAGAGCATTCGCGGGTCGGGGCCGCCGACGTACCCGAGAAGCGCCTTTGCCATGATGAATGGTCCTCCACGCTGAGTGACCGAACCGGAACGGTACAGGTCTAGGGGGAAGGGGGACGCACGCGCGGCGCGTCACCGGTAGTGCTGGCTGGGCACTTACGGCACAACCATCGTGAGCTGGGCTCACGAGGGCAGACGCCTGCCGGGAAAACGCGGTCGTGTGCGCGGGTTTCCAGCGTCTCACCAAAGACGGAAAGGGTCAACACGATCACCGCACGCTACCGCGACCCTGTCACCTGCCTGGCGGTGTCGTCACGCCTGGGGGCCTCGGGCCGGGTCCACCAGCTGCTCGTGGATCATCGTTCGATGCGGAGTCAACCACGAGTCTGCCCGAATGGCAACCGCATGACACCGGCAGTTGCCGATCAGTTCCGGCCCGCGCGGGTGTGGCCGGGCTCAACGGATCTCGAAGCCCTCGTAGCCGGGGCCCACGGCCGTCCAGATCTCGGTGACGCCGCTGACCTCGCCCGGGGTGCCCGGGCCGCGCAGCAGGTCCAGCAGCAGTTCGCAGTCGGCGGCCAGTCCCTCGGCGACCACCTGCACCCGGCCGTCCCCGAGGTTGCTCGCGTAGCCGGTCAGGCCGGTCTCCAGCGCCCGTGCCCTGGTCCACCAGCGGAACCCGACCTGCTGGACCTTCCCCCGGACCCAGGCGGTCACCCGGACCGGTTCCTCACTGTGGGCGTCGCGACCGTGCATGCCCCGAGCCTAAGGCGTGTCCGGCGGTCACAGCTCCACGGGGCCGTCGACCACGCGGAGCGGCCCCGCCGGAGGAAGTCCGGCGGGGCCGCAGGGGTGTCGCGGTGGGGCTCAGCGGGTCACCAGTCGCCGCCGCCGAAGTCGCCGCCGCCACCGAAGTCCCCGCCACCGAAGCCGCCGCCGTCGCCGAAGCCACCGCTGAAGTCGGAGGAGTTGAAGTCGGCGCCGGTGAAGTCGCCGCCCTCGTGCTGGTCCTGGTAGCCCTGGTCCATCATCGGCGCCGCGGCGTAGGCCGGGCTGCTGATCATCGAGCCGAGCATGGTGCCGACCAGCAGGCCCGGCAGCAGGCCGCCGCCGAATCCGCCGAAGTAGCCGCCCGCCCAGGGGGCGTAGGCCGGGCCGGCGTTCCAGTACGGCTGCGGGCCGTGCTCGGTCTCGACGGTGCGGATGGCCGGGTCGAGGCCGGCGGCCAGCCGGTCCGCGTCGGACCGGCAGACCGGGACGGTGCGGGCGGCGCCGTCGGCCGGGGCCCAGTCGACGTCCTTGACCGAGGGGCCGTGGCGCGGGTCGAAGAAGCACGGGGGACGGCGCTCGGGCACCGGGCGCTTCTCCCGCCGGGCGGCCAGGGTGGCCAGCGCGAACCGGCCGTCCTCCAGCGCCTCGGTGACCGGCTTGACGTCGTCCGGCCGCTTGGCCTCGTCCATCAGCCGCTTGGCCTTCTCGTACGAGTCCAGGGCGTGGGTGTAGTCGGTGCGCTGGGTGTCGTCGGCGTCGGTCGCGGCCGGGTTGAAGTCGAGCCGGTCCAGTTCCTCGCCGAAGGCGGTGATGTCCTCGTCGACCACCCGGCGCAGCTGCTCCAGCTCGGCCCGGGCCTGCTCCTCCTTGCGCGCCTTGGCGCGGCGGAAGAGGAGGAAGACGCCGGCACCGGCCAGCGCGAGCAGCACGACCGGGATGACCGCCCAGGCGATCGAGGTGCTGTGGTTCACCCCGGTGCCCTTGGCCTGCGGGGCGGCGCTGTCGACGAACTCGTTCAGGGTGGCGTCGATGTCGCCGTTGTGGGAGCGGAAGGCGGCGCCGGCGATCCGCTCGGCGCTGCCCTTCGCCATCGCGCCGAGGTCGGCCTTGGCCGCGAACTGGTCACCGCGCCAGACCGCGTAGGCGCCGTCGATGCCGACCTTGGTGCGCAGGTCGTTGAAGACGGTCCGCTCGCCGTAGGGGGCGCTGGCCGGGACGACCGCGACGAAGATCGGCTTGTCGGCCTTCTTGATCTTCTCGGTCAGGGCGTCGGCCTGGCTCTGGCTGAATCGGCTGGTCATCGCCGGGTCGACGTAGACCCGACCCTGCTTCAGGGTGGAGGCCGCGTCGTCCAGCCCGCCCGCGGCCGAGGCCGTTGGTGCGAGCAGGAGCAGCAGCCCCAGCAGCGCCGCCACCAGGGCAAGCGGCCCGGCGCCCCGGGAACGTCGTGCAAGGGTTCTCATGCCCTCGACGCTACCCTGACGGGCGTCAAGGCACGGCATACCCTTCGCATACTGGTAGTGACAAGATTCCCCGCCGACCGCCGGGGCCGCGCCCCTCCTCGGGGATGATGTTTCCCCCACTCGCCCCTGATGCGGGCGGTGCGCGGGAACCGCGGCCGGCGCCCGGACGTACGTCCCGGCGGGCCCAGGGTGTTCCGGGCGGTGCGCCGACCGTACCGCGCGGACGGGCATAGTGGTCCCGGACCACTGGTCCCATTACCTGTTCTTGACCCATCTCCCGATCGGAGCACCCGGTGATCATCGGCCTCGTCACCGCCGTGGCGGCATCCGCCTGCTACGGCACCGGCTCAGTCCTCCAGGCCGTCGGATCCCGCCGCTCCGCGCGCGAGGAGGCCGCCAAGGGCGCCTCCGGCGCCACCACCGAGCACGGCGGGCCGAGCCTGTCCTCCACCGCGAAGGCTGCCGTCACCTGGGAGTTCATCGTCGGCACGGTGCTCGACCTGATCGGCTTCGGGCTGGGCGCGCTGGCCGCGCGGCTGCTGCCGCTGTTCCTCTCGCAGACCATCATCAGCGCCAACCTGGTGATCACCGCGGTGCTGAGCATCAAGCTGCTCGGCATCCGGCTCAAGCAGTTGGAGTGGGCCTCGATCGGCGTGCTCTGCTCGGCGCTGGTGCTGCTGGCCGTCTCGGCGGGCCCGGAGGGCGGCCACCACGCGTCGATGGCCTTCCACTGGGGCCTGCTGCTGGTCACCACCGTGCTGCTGGTCGGCGGCGGCCTGCTGGTGCGGCGGATGGGCTCCAAGGGCGCGATCGTCGCCGGTCTGCTCTCCGGCCTGGGCTTCGGCGCGCTGGGCGTCGGCGTGCGCATCCTGAACGGCATCGACCCGTTCGACCTCGCCAAGCTGCTCTCCGACCCGGCGCTGTACGCGATCCTGGTCGGCGGCATCGGCGGCATGTACGTGCACACCGTGGCGCTGCAGATCGGCTCGGTGAACGGCGCGACGGCAGCGCTGGTGGTCGGAGAGACGGTGCTGCCCGGCGCGATCGGCGTGCTCTGGCTCGGCGACTCCTCCAAGTCCGGCCTGGGCTGGCTCGGCGTGGTCGGCTTCCTGCTCGCGGTGGTGTCCGCGGTCGGGGTCGCCTACTTCGGCCAGGACACCCACGGCTCCCCCGGCGAGGCGGCGGCCGACCAGCCGGAACTCGCCAAGCACTGAGCTCCCCGGCCCCCGCTCCCTGCCCCTGCTGTCAGCCCCCGCTGCGGACCCGCGGCACCCGCTGGCAGCGGGGGCAGAAGTAGCTGGAGCGGTTCATCCAGGCGGCCCGCCGGATCGGGGTGCCGCAGCGGCGGCAGGGCTCGTGCTCGCGGCCGTACGCATCGAGGTCGCGGGAGAAGTAGCCGCTCTCGCCGTTCACGTTGACGTACAGGCTGTCGAAGCTGGTGCCGCCGACGGCGAGCGCCGCCGTCATCACCTCGCGGGCGTTCGCCAGCAGTTCGGCGGCCTGCGGGCGGGTGAGCGTCGCGGTCGGGCGGTCGTAGTGCAGCCGGGAGCGCCAGAGCGCCTCGTCGGCGTAGATGTTGCCGACCCCGCTGATCAGCGTCTGGTCGAGCAGCGCCCGCTTCACGGTGGTGCGCTTGGCCCGCAGCGCGGCCGCGAAGGCGACGTCGTCGAAGCGCGGGTCGAGCGGGTCGCGGGCGATGTGCGCGATGGAGAGCGGCGTGCCCTCCGGGTCGCCGTCCTCGGCCTCCTCGACCGCGAGGCCGCCGAAGGTCCGCTGGTCGACGAAGCGCAGTTCGCGCCCGCCGTCGGCGAACCGCAGCCGCACCCGCAGGTGCGTCTCGTCGGGTACGGACGGGTCCTGGACGAGGAGTTGGCCGCTCATGCCGAGGTGGCCGATCAGCGAGAAGCCCGCGCCGGACCCCGCCAGCGGCACCCACAGGTACTTGCCGCGTCGCTGCGCGGTGCCGAGGGTGGTGCCGGTCAGCCGGGCGGTGAAGTCGGCGGCGCCGGCGGGCTGGCGGCGCACCGCGCGCGGGTGCAGCACCTGGACGTCGGCGACGGTCCGCCCGGCGACCCAGTTCGCCAGACCGCGGCGGACGACCTCGACCTCGGGAAGTTCGGGCACGGGAACAGGCCTCCTGCGGAAGGGATCAGCAGGAGGAAGGCTACTGCTCCCTCACGCCCCGGCGGGCAGCCGGTCGGCGTACTTCTCCTTGATCGCCCGCCAGGCGCTCTCGGCGGCCTTCTGCTCGGCCTCCTTCTTCGAACGGCCGACGCCGCTGCCGAAGTCCTCGCCGGCCACCCGGGCCGCCGCGGTGAAGGTCTTCTCGTGGTCCGGACCGGACTCCATGACCACGTACTCGGGCACCCCGATGCCCACCGAGGCGGTGAGCTCCTGGAGGCTGGTCTTCCAGTCCAGGCCTGCGCCCAGCTGGGAGGACTCCTCGATCAGCGGGTCGAACAGCCGGTGGACGAACTCGGTGGCCGCGTCCAGACCCTGGTCCAGGTAGACGGCTCCGATCACGGCCTCGACCGTGTCGGCGAGGATCGACGACTTGTCGCGGCCGCCGGTGCCCTCCTCGCCCTTGCCGAGCCGGATGAACGTGCCGAGTTCCAGGCCCCGGCCGACGTCCGCGAGCGCGCGGGAGTTCACCACCGCGGCGCGCAGCTTGGCGAGCGTGCCCTCCGGCACGTCCGGGTGGACGCGGTAGAGGGTGTCGGTCACCACGAGGCCCAGCACCGAGTCGCCGAGGAACTCCAGGCGCTCGTTGGTGGGCAGGCCCCCGTTCTCGTACGCGTACGAGCGGTGGGTCAGGGCACGCACCAGAAGGGCGCGCTCGAGTGTGTACCCGAGGCGCCCTTCCAGGACGTCGTATTCGGTCGAAGCCGGCCCACCGGCCCTGCCACCGCCCAAAGAGGAACCCTTCGGGGCGGAGGACGCCTTGCGGGTGGAGTTACCGTCCGACATCGATCCGTGCACCCCGCCGATCAGACCGAGAGGACCTGGCGACGGTTGTACGTGCCGCAGCTCGGGCACGCGATGTGACCCAGCTTCGGCTCGTGGCAGCGGTCGCACGCCACGAGGGCCGGAACAACGGCCTTCCAGTTGGACCGACGGTGGCGCGTGTTGCTGCGCGACATCTTCCGCTTCGGAACAGCCACGGCTACTTCTCCTGGTTCTCGGCGAGACCCTCACGGGTGTCGCTGTTCTTGATCCCGTCACCCTCGTCGCCGGGGGCGGCGGAGAGTCCCTGCAGAGCCGCCCACCGGGGGTCGGCGGCGTCGTGGTGGTGCGTCGGGTCGTCGCTCAGGCGCGCTCCGCATTCGGAGCACAGGCCCAGGCAGTCTTCCTGGCACACCGGCTGCAGCGGCAGTGCGAGCACCACCGCGTCACGCAGCACCGGCTGGAGGTCGAAGAAGTCGCCCTCCAGACGGTAAGTATCTTCTTCCGAGTCCTCGTCGAGGTCCTCGGCCCCGGCGGTCCGGGCGCGGTGACGCTCGTCGGACTCCGGGTAGTAGTACAGCTCCTGGAAGTCGACGTCGAGGTCGTCCTCGACGGGCTCCAGGCACCGGGCGCACTCGCCCTCGACCTGGGCCTCGGCGGTGCCGGTGACCAGCACGCCCTCGACCACGGACTCCAGGCGGAGCTCCAGCCGGAGCTCGCTCTTCTCGGGGACGCCGATCACGTCGATGATCCCCAGGCCCGCGGGGGCCTCCAGAGTGCGGGACACCTTGCGCAGCGAGCCCGGGCGACGTCCCAGCTCGTGCGTGTCGAACACGAGGGGGTCGCGGTGGTCGAGGCGGTTCAAGGTGTCCTGACTTCCATGGGGAATCTTCGATCGCGGTGCCTCCGCACCAGCGGTGCGCGGGCAAGCCGACAGTCCGACACGAAAAGGCCGGAGTGGTCAGCCTACCGGAGTCTCCCGCCAGGCCCAACTTCGCTCCCGTCAGGAGCTCGCGCCGGGCCCGAGCGGAGCCGGCTCAGCGGCCGCCCAGCTCCCGGAGCCGGGTCATGTCGATCATGCTGGTGTCGAAGAAGCTGGTCTCGTCCAGGCCCGGCTGCTGCTGCTGTTGCGGCACGGCAGGCGGGGCGGCGGGCTGCTGCGGGTAGGTGTAGGCGTCGTACTGCTGCGCGCCGTAACCCGGCTGCTGCTGGTGCGGATAGCCGTAGTCCCCGTGCTGCTGCTGGGCCGCGTAGTCCGGCTGCTGCTGCGGGTAGCCGTCCGCGGTGCCCTGCTGCTGGTGCCCCCACTGGGCACCGTACGGGTCGCCCTGGCCGGCCGGGTCGTAGCCGCCGGCGTACACCTCGGCGTACTGCCCCTGCTGCTGCCCGCCCTGCTGCTGGGCGGCCGCGTACTGGTCGACGCCGGGGGCCTGCCAGCCCGCCGCGGCCGGGGTCTGCTCCGGCCAGGTCTGCTGCTGCGGGACGTCCTCGCGGTACCAGGCGATGTCGTCGCCGTTGGCGTCGCCGTCGGTGGCGAAGCCGGCGGCCACCGCCTCGGCCCGCTCCTTGGCCTGCTGCGCCTCGTCGGCGGCGGCCAGGTAGGCGCCCAGCTCGTCGATCGGCCGCTTGCCGAGCAGCTTGTCGCGGCCCTTGCCGACGGCCTCCAGGGTGGCGCTGAGGACGTTCTCCAGCGTGGCGAGCTTCACATCGACGTACTCGTCGACCTCGGGGCTGGGGGTGATCCGCTGCGGCTGGAACTCCTCGCCGTCCGTCTCGCCGTCGAAGTCGGTCTCGAAGACGCTGGAGTCACCGCGCAGCTTGGTCCGGCCACGGCCGACGGCGCCGAGCGTCTTGGTCAGCACGACCTCGAAGTTGGCGAGCTTGCTGTCCACGTAGTCGTCGGCCTCGGCGCGCTTGGCCTCGACCTCGCCACGGGCCTCGGCGAGGATCCGGTCGGCCTCGGCCTGGGCCCGGCGGACCACCTCGGTGTCCGAGATCAGCGAGCCGCGCTCGGCGTGTGCACCCTGGATGATCCGGTCGGCCTCGGCCTGGGCCCCGGCCACCACCTGCTCGTGGTCGGCCATCATCGACTGGGCCTGGGCGAGTTCGGCGGGCAGCTCCGCCTTGAGGGCGTTGAGCAGGCCGACCAGCTCGGCCCGGTTCACCACGCAGGAGGCCGACATCGGCATCGAGCGGGCGTTCTCGACCGCCGCGACGATCTCGTCGACCTTGTTCTGCACGTCCACGGGGCTTCGTCTTTCCGTGTGCCGCCGACGGTCCGGCGGAGGCAGGCCCGACGCGGTGAACCTCACCGCAGGGGCAGGAATACAGACTGTACGGCCACCGCGCGGCGAGGTCACAACGCCCGAGCCGAACCGGTCGACCGGGCACCGGACAAGTCATGACGAACCGGCAGAAACGGACGGCCGCCCCGCAGCCACCGCCGCTCCCGCCTACTGCTGGGCCTTGCGCTCCGCGATCCGCTCGACCAGCCGCCGGTGCACCGTCTCCGGCAGCAGGTGGGAGACGTCCCCGCCGTACGAGGCGACCTCCTTGACCAGCGTCGAGGAGAGGAAGCTGTACGTCGGGGAGGTCGGCACGAACAGCGTCTCCACCCCGGACAGGCCGTGGTTCATCTGGGCCATCTGCAACTCGTAGTCGAAGTCGCTGACCGCGCGCAGGCCCTTGATGATCGCGGGGATCCCGCGCTCCCGGCAGAAGTCCACCAGCAGGCCGTGGTACGACTCGACCACCACGTTCCCGAAGTCCGCGGTGACCTCCTCGATCAGGCCGATCCGCTCCTCGACGCTGAACATGCCCTGCTTGTTGCGGTTGATCAGGACCGTGATGTGCACGACGTCGTACAGCTTCGAGGCCCGCCCGATGATGTCGAGATGACCGTTGGTGATCGGGTCGAACGAACCGGGACAGACGGCGCGGCGCATGGCGTGGGTGCTCCCTCGGGGGGTGACGGCTGCTGCGGGCCTCGGCCCGCTACTCGTGCTGGCTGGTCTCGGCGGCGGCGCGACCGTACCAGAGCGTGCCCTCGCCGTAGCGGCGCGAGCGCAGCACCTCGAAGCCCTCGGGCCAGCCGAACTCGCCGCCACGGGTGCTGCGCTCCACGGTGACGAGTGCGTCCTCCGCGAGCCAGCCCCCGGCCAGGAGTGTGATCAGCATCTCGCGCAGCTCGTCGTCCGTCACGGCGTACGGCGGGTCGAGGAAGACCAGGTCGTACGGGGTCTGCGGGGGCGGGCCCGCGAGCACCTGCTCGGCCCTGGTGGCCTTCACCTCCACGCCGGGCAGGCCGATCGTGCGGACGTTCTCCCGGATCACCCGGGCCGCCTGGCCGTCCGCCTCGACCAGCAGGACGTGCTCGGCGCCGCGCGACAGCGCCTCCAGGCCGACCGCGCCCGATCCGCCGAACAGGTCGAGCATCCGGGCCCCGTGCAGGGTGCCGCGCAGCGCCTCCAGGGTGGAGAACATCGCCTCACGGGCCTTGTCGGAGGTCGGGCGGGTGCCCCGGCCTGGCGGTACGGCCAGCCGGCGGCCGCCGGCCAGCCCGGCGATCACGCGGGTCATGGTGGGGAAAGGTCCTTTCGTCGCTGCCCGACCACGCTATACGGGTCGAGGCCCCACCGACGGATCGGTGGGGCCTCGGGGTCACGGCTCAGCTCGCCTTTCAGCTCGCCTCGGAGCCCGCCGGCGGGACCGGGGCGGCCGCGCCGAGCAGCGCCGGCGAGGCGTAGCGGGACCAGGACAGGCAGCCGTCGGGCGGGCAGAACTCGGGGCGGCGCGGGTCGTGCCCGAGCTCGCGCAGCTTGGTGCGGACGGAGTCGGGGGTGCGGCCGAAGCGGGCGGCGATCCGGGCGATGGTCTCGCCGTCGTGGAAGCGCCGGACCAGCTCCTCCTCGTGCTGCGGGACCCAGGGGGCGCCGTGGCCGGGGTACAGCTCGCGCAGCACGTCGCGGTCGGGGATGGGCTCGGAGACGTCGGCGACGATCGCCAGCGCCCGCAGCGCGCGGTTGAGCGCGATCCGCAGCGAGGCGACGTCCTCGACCGGCAGGCGGAGCTTGCCCGAGGCGAGCGGCTGGGCGGCCGCCCCCTCGCGCCAGCCGGTCAGGGTGAGGGTGACCTCGCGGTCGTCGTCGCTGGCGAGTTCGATCCGAAAGACCTTGTCGCCCAGCGGGAGCTCGTTGAGATGACGGAATGCCATGGCAGGACCCCCAAATGTCGTGCCAGGTACGCACCTTGGGGGTGCGCCCTGAACACCTTCATTCTCTCGCGGGGGTCTGACAATTCCGGGGCCGGCGGCGGCCGCTCAGCCCTTCTCCATGTAGGCCGCGCGGTCCTCGTCGAGCAGGCTCTCCAGCGCGGTGCGCAGCTCCGGGTGGGCGGCCAGCTCGCGGTCCTCGGCGACCAGCCGGGTGGCCTCCGTCCGGGCGGTGAGGATGACCTCCTCGTCCTCCAGCACCGAGAGCACCTTGAGCGAGGACTTCACCCCGGACTGCGCCTGGCCCAGCACGTCGCCCTCGCGGCGCTGTTCGAGGTCGATCCGGGACAGCTCGAAGCCGTCCAGGGTGCCGGCCACCGCGTCCAGCCGGGCCCGGGCGGCGCTGCCCGCGGGCATGTCGCTGACCAGCAGGCACAGGCCCGCGGCGCTGCCGCGGCCGACCCGGCCGCGCAACTGGTGGAGCTGGGAGACGCCGAAGCGGTCGGCGTCCATGATGACCATCGCGGTCGAGTTGGGGACGTTGACGCCGACCTCGATGACGGTGGTGGCGACCAGCACGTCCACCTCGCCGGCCGTGAACCGGCGCATCACCTCGTCCTTGGCCTCCGGGGCCAGCCGGCCGTGCAGGATCTCCACCCGCAGGCCCTGCAACGGCCCCCCGACCAGCTTCCCGGCGGTCTCCACCACCGAGAGCGGGGGCCGCCGTTCGTCGCTCCCGGCACCGGCGTCGGCGACGTCCTCCAGGTCCTCCTCGGCCGCCTTCCGCTTCTTCTTCGGCTCGGCGGCGGGCTCCTCGTCCCCGATCCGGGGGCAGACCACGTACGCCTGGTGGCCCTTGGCGACCTCCTCGCGCACGCGCTCCCAGGCCCGGGTGAGGAAGTTGGGCTTCTCCAGCGCGGGGACGACGTGGGTGGAGATCGGCGAGCGGCCGGCCGGCAGCTGGTCGAGGACGGAGGTCTCCAAGTCCCCGAAGACGGTCATCGCGACGGTGCGCGGGATCGGGGTGGCGGTCATCACCAGCAGGTGCGGCGGCTGTTCGCCCTTGGCGCGCAGGGCGTCCCGCTGTTCGACGCCGAAGCGGTGCTGCTCGTCGACCACGACCAGGCCGAGGTCCTGGAACTGGACCTTGTCCTCGATCAGCGCGTGGGTGCCGATGGCGATGCCCGCGTCGCCGCAGGCCATGTCGAGCAGCGCCTGGCGGCGGGCCGGGACGCCCATGGAGCCGGTCAGCAGCACCACCCGGGTGCCGAGGTCGGAGCCGCCGAGCATGCCGCCCTCCGCCAGGTCGCCCATCATCTCGACGATCGAGCGGTGGTGCTGCTGGGCCAGCACCTCGGTGGGCGCGAGCAGCACCGCCTGGCCGTCCGCGTCGACCACGGCGAGCATGGCGCGCAGCGCGACCAGGGTCTTGCCGGAGCCGACCTCGCCCTGGAGCAGCCGGTGCATCGGGTGCTCGCTCGCGAGGTCGGCGGCGATCTCGGCGGACACCTTCTGCTGGCCCTCGGTGAGGGTGAACGGCAGCCGGGCGTCGAAGGCGTCCAGCAGGCCGCCCGCGCGGGCCCGGCGCGGGACGGCGGGCAGTGCGGACTCGGCGGCCCGGCGCTGGGCCAGGGCGACCTGGAGGACGAAGGCCTCGTCCCAGCGCAGCCGGCTCTGGGCGAGCTCGCGGTCGGCCTGGCCGCGCGGGCGGTGGATCAGCTCCAGCGCCTCGGGCAGCGGGATCAGCCCGTGCCGCTCGCGCAGTTCGGCGGGCAGTGGCTCGCCGACGTCGCCCAGGTGCTTGGTGAGGGCCGTCTCGATGCAGATCGACAGCTTCCAGCTGGGCATCTGCGCGCTGGCGCCGTAGACCGGGATGAGCCGGCCGGCGAACTGCCGGGCGGCGTCCGACCCGGCCTCCTCGTCGAGCAGCTGGTAGTCCGGCGAGACCAGCTGACGGCTGCGGTTGAAGACGCCGACCTTGCCCGCGAACAGGCCCTGGGCGCCGGACTTGAGCTCCTTCTGCCGCCAGCCCTGGTTGAAGAAGACCAGCGAGAGCCGGCTGCGGCCGTCGGTGACGACGACCTCCAGCCGGTCGCCCTTGCGGCCGCGGAACGGGATCAGGGTGACCTTCTCGATCCGGGCCAGCACGGTGACGTGCTCGTCGATCTCCAGCTCGTCCAGGCTGGTGAGCTGGCCGCGTTCGACGTAGCGGCGCGGATAGTGGTGCAGCAGGTCCCCGACCGTGCGCAGCTTGAGGCTGTCGGCGAGCACCTTCGCGGTGCGGTCGCCGACGAGTTTGGTCAGTGGTTCATCGAGAGCGCCCATCAGGCCCCTGTCTACACCACGGGGCCGACATTCCGGGCCCCACGGCGTGCCCTACTCCACCCCGATGAGCAGCGGCGCGGACTCCTGGCCGCCGTGGAAGACCACCGCGTCGACCTCGGGCCGCCGGTGCCGGGCGTGCGCCACCAGGCAGTCGGCGAGCGCCTCGTCGGCGCCCTCGCCGAGGACCAGGGTGACGAGTTCGCCGCCCGCGCCGAGCATCCGGTCCAGCACGCTCGCCCCGACCTCGGCCAGCCCGGTGCCGATCACCGCGACGTCGCCGTCGATCAGGCCGAGCACGTCCCCGGCCTGGCAGACCCCGGCCATCGTCCAGGACTCCCCCTCGGCCACGGCGAGTTCGGCGTACCGGGTGGCGCCGGCCGCGGAGGTCATGGCGACCACGTCCTCGTCGAAGCGGCGGCCGCCCTCGTGCACCGCGAGCGCCGCCAGGCCCTGCACCGGCGAGCGGGTCGGCAGCACGGCGATCCGCACGCCCTCCTCGCGCAGCTGGTCGGCGGCGGCCCCGGCCGCGGCGCGCAGTTCGGGGTCGTTGAGCAGCAGGACGACCTCGCGGGCGGCCGAGCGGCGCACGGCGGCGGCGAGTTCGGCACTGGCCGGCGGGCGGTCCGGGTCGGCGTGCAGGGCGACGGCGCCGGCCTGCTCGCACAGCTCGGCCAGCCCCCCGCCGGACACCACGCAGAGCACCGCGCGGGCCCGTTCCCGGCGTTCGCCGCGCTCGGCGGCGCTGCCGGCCCGGGCGGCGGCCTCGGCGAAGTGCGTGATCCGGATCTGGTGCGGCCGTCCGGCCTCGACCCCGGCCTCGACGGCGGCGCCCGCGTCGTCCACGTGGACGTGCACGTTCCACAGGCCGTCGCCGCCGCCGACCACCAGGGAGTCGCCGAGCGCGCCGAGCCGCTCGCGCAGCGCGGGCAGGGCCTCGTCGGGCGCGTCGAGCAGGTAGATCACCTCGAACGCGGGGTGGCCGGGGCCCGGCGGCCTCAGGTGCACCGCACAGCTCTCGACCGCCCGGACGTCCCCGCGCAGTGCGACCGGGCCCATCGGCTGCTGCCCGGCGACGGCGTCGGCGAGCGCGCCGAGCACGGCGACCAGGCCGCGCCCGCCGGCGTCCACGACCCCGTTCTCGGCCAGCACGGCGAGCTGTTCGGGGGTGTGCCGCAGTGCGTCCCGGGCGGCCCGGTAGGCGGTGTCGGCGACCTGCGCGAGCCCGTCCCCGGCCCGGACGGCCTCCCGGGCCGCGACCCGGGCGACGGTCAGCAGGGTGCCCTCGACGGGCTCCGCGACGGCCTGGTAGGCGGAGTCGGCGGCCCGTTGCAGGGCGGCCCGCAGCTGGTCGGCGCCGCCGCCCTCGGCGAGCGTCTCGGCGGTGCCGCGCAGCCACTGGGCGAGGATCACCCCGGAGTTGCCGCGGGCGCCGACCAGCGCGCCGCGGGCCATCGCCCGTGCGGTGTCGGCCAGGCCGGGGGCCGGGTCGGCGGCGGGGTCGGCGAAGCGGCTCTCCACCTCGGCGGCGGCGGACTCGACGGTCAGGTAGAGGTTGGTGCCGGTGTCGCCGTCCGGGACGGGATAGACGTTGAGCGCGTCGATCTCCTCGCGGGCCTGGCCGAGCGCACGCAGGGCGAGCTGGCACCAGGTGCGCACGGCCGGGGCGTCGAGCGTGTGCAGCACCAGGTCTCCTCCGGGTGGGACGCCGCGACGGCCTGCGGGGCAGCAGCACGGCCAAGGCCGCGGCGAGGGGTGATACCGGCAGGTTATCGGGGGCCGGGGAGGGTCGCCCGGACCGGCGACCGGAGCGATCACCCTGCCGGACATGGTAGTTTCGTTGAACCGGAACAGGCGTTGTATGCTCTTCCGGTTGCCTGGAACAATCCAGGCTCACCCCTCGGTCCGGTCAGGTTCACGCGAGTGCTCCGCTGGTCCAGCGGGGTTGTCGAACGTAAATGATCTGAAGTCTTGGAGTGACTCCTGTGGCTGCCAACTGCGACGTCTGCGGCAAGGGGCCGGGCTTCGGCAACAGCATCTCCCACTCGCACCGCCGTACCCCCCGTCGTTGGAACCCCAACATTCAGACGGTGCGCGCTGTGATTGGGCGGACGCCGAAGCGGCTCAACGTCTGCACCTCGTGCATCAAGGCCGGTAAGGTCTCGCGCTGACGCGCAGACCGGCATGCCGGTCCTCCAGTGAAGCCGGTTCATCCTCGGATGAACCGGCTTCACTGTTTTTCCTGCCGCGCTTTCCGGCCGCCGTTTTCCCGCCGCTGTTGTCCCACCGCACCCGTGTTTCCCGCCACACCCGTGGTGGTGGGCGGGCCCGGGGGCCCGCCCACCGGCCGGGTCAGCGCCAGCGCCAGGCGTGGTCGACCGGGCCGATCCCGGCGCCGAGCGCGAAGCCGCCGGCGATCGCGCCGGTGATGTACGCCTTGGCCGAGCCGACCGCCTCCGGCAGCGACTCGCCCTTGGCCAGCCCGGCCGCGATCGCGCTGGCCAGGGTGCACCCGGTGCCGTGGGTGTGCCGGTTGTCGTAGCGCGGCGCCCGGTACCAGTGCACCTCGCCGGGCCCGCCGTAGAGCAGGTCCGCGGCCTCGCCCTCCAGGTGGCCGCCCTTGACCAGCGCCCAGCGCGGCCCGAGGTCGAGCAACGCCTTGGCGGCGTCCAGCATCTGCCCCTCGCCCTCGACGGTCCGGCCGGTGAGCTGGGTCACTTCGTGCAGGTTGGGGGTGGCCAGGGTGGCGACCGGCAGCAGCCGCTCGCGGACGGTGGCGACGGCCTCGGCGGCCAGCAGGGCGTCCCCGTGCTTGGAGACGCCGACCGGGTCGACGACCACCGGGGCGTCCACCCCGGCCAGCAGTTCGGAGACGGTCTCGACCAGTTCGATCGAGGCGAGCATGCCGGTCTTCACGGCCTGCACCCCGATGTCGTCGACCACACTGCGGAACTGCGCCCGGACGGCCTCGGCGGGCAGCTCCCAGTAGCCCTGGACGCCGAGCGAGTTCTGCGCGGTGACGGCGGTGATCACGCTCATGCCGTGGACGCCGAGGGCGAGCATCGCCTTGAGGTCGGCCTGGATGCCGGCGCCACCGCCGGAGTCGGAGCCGGCGACGGTGAGCACGCGGGGAGGGGCAGTCGAAACCATGAGGTCAACCTACCTGCGCGCGTTCAGAGCACGGCCTCGGACTCCACCCAGCGGTCCTCCGGCACCGTCTTCAGCCGGGTCACCGCGTCGGCGATCGGCACCAGCTCGATCCCGGTCCGGCGCAGCGCGGTGAAGTGGCCGAACGCGCCCTGGTGGACGGCCTCGACGGCGTGCCAGCCGAAGCGGGTGGCGAGCACGCGGTCCCGGGCGGTCGGGGTGCCGCCGCGCTGGGTGTGCCCGAGGATGACCGGGCGGGCCTCCTTGCCGAGCAGGTTCTCCAGTTCGTGGGCGAGCCGGTTGCCGATCCCGCCGAAGGTCCGGTGGCCGTACTGGTCGACCTCGCCGTGGTCGAAGCGCATGGTGCCGGGCATCGGGGCGGCGCCCTCCGCGACGGCGATGATGGCGAACTTCTTGCCGCGGTCGAAGCGGTCGTCGACCATCCGGGCCACCGCCTCGATGTCGAAGGGCTTCTCCGGGATGAGGATGCCGTGCGCGCCGCCGGCCATGCCCGCGGTGAGGGTGATCCAGCCGGTGTGACGACCCATCAACTCGACGACCATGACGCGCTGGTGGGATTCCGCGGTGGTCTTGAGCCGGTCGATCGCCTCGGTCGCGACGTGCACCGCGGTGTCGAAGCCGAAGGTGGCGTCGGTGGCGTTGATGTCGTTGTCGATGGTCTTGGGCACCCCGACGACCGGCAGTCCGGCGTCGCTGAACAGCCTGGCGGCGGTCAGCGTGCCCTCGCCGCCGATCGCGATGAGCGCGTCGATGCCGATGTCCCGGGCCAGCGTCTTCGCGTTCTCCACCGCCCAGGAGATCCGCTCGCGCTGCACCCGGGCGGAGCCCAGGACGGTGCCGCCGAGGGTGAGCAGGCCGGTGACGTCGTCGTGCGAGACCGGCCGGGTGCGGCCTTCGATCAGGCCGAGGAAGCCGTCCAGGATGCCGACGATCTCGTCGCCGTGCACGTCCGTGCCCCGGTGCACGACGGAGCGGATCACCGCGTTGAGGCCGGGGCAGTCGCCGCCGCTGGTCAGTACACCGATACGCATGACTGGGTGCGCTCCCGCTCGCAGTGGTTCAGACCACCCACACCAGACGGCGGGCGGGCTCGGTTGTCGCCAGCCTACGCAAAACGGACCCGCGAAGCCCGTGCGCCGCGAGTGCGGGGGTCACGCGCCGCCCGCCGCGCGCCGGTGTCCGGGGGTCACCCGCCGTGTGCCGTACGACAATCGGCGCGGCCGCCCGTCACTCGGCGAAGTGGTCCCAGCCGCCGACCCGGTCCCAGGGCGCGCCGTCCACCGTCACCCGGCCGCTGCGGCTGCCCCGGGGGCGGCCGGTCACCTCGCCCACCACCCGCCAGCGGGCCGGGAGTTGGACCCCGCGCGGGAAGGTCGCCACGATCGCGTGGTCCTCGCCGCCGGACAGCACCCAGACCAACGGGTCCACCCCGACCGCCTGTCCGATGTCGGCCATCTGCGCCGGGACGTCGAAGTCGGCGGCCTTCAGGTCGATGTCCACCGCGCTGGCCCGGGCCACGTGGCCGAGGTCGGCGACCAGTCCGTCGCTCACGTCGATCATCGAGGTCGCGCCCAACTCGGCGCCGGCCGGGCCCGCGTGGTACGGCGGCTCGGGCCGGCGGTGCGCCTCGACGAAGGCGCGGGGGGAGCGGAAGCCGCGTTGCAGCACGGTGAGTCCGGCGGCCGACCAGCCGAGCCAGCCGGTCACCGCGACCACGTCGCCGACCTGCGCACCGGCGCGCGTCACCGGGGCGCGCCCCTGGAGGTCGCCGAGCGCCGTGATGGCCAGCGTGACGGTGTCGCCGCGCACCACGTCGCCGCCGACCACCGTCGCCCCGGCCACCTGGCACTCGTCGCGCAGCCCGTCCATCAGCTCGGTGGCCCAGGTGGTGGGCAGGTCGGCGGGGGCGACCAGGCCGAGCAGTATCGCGGTGGGCACCGCTCCCATGGCGGCCACGTCGGCGAGGTTCTGGGCGGCGGCCTTGCGGCCCACGTCGTAGGCGGTGGACCAGTCCCGGCGGAAGTGCCGGTTCTCGATCAGGACGTCCGTGGTGGCCACCACCCGGCCGTCCGGGGCCTTCACCACCGCGGCGTCGTCACCGGGGCCGAGGTCGACCGCGTCGGTGAGCGGCACCCGGGCGGTCAGCTCCCTGATGAGACCGAACTCGCCGAGCTCGCCCACGGTCCCCTGCATCTGCCGTCCTCTCGCATGTCCATACTGAACTCGTCCCCGTCGCGCCCCCGCGCGCAGCGTACGCCCTTCCGGGGTGTCGGGGTCTCCCCTCCCCGGCCCACCGCGCGGTAGCGTGGTGATCAGACTGCCGGTGAGCCCGTTCCCACCCCGACGACCGTCCGGGCGCTCACGGCGGCGATCCCCGTAACCGGCCGCCGGAGGTCCCCGTGGTACAGGCATACATCCTGATCCAGACCGAGGTCGGCAAGGCCACCGCCGTGGCCCAGTCGATCTCCGAGATTCCCGGCGTCCTCCAGGCCGAGGACGTCACCGGCCCGTACGACGTCATCGTCCGGGCCGAGGCCGACACCGTGGACGACCTGGGCCGCCTCGTGGTGGCCAAGATCCAGCAGGTGGAGGGCATCACCCGCACCCTCACCTGTCCGGTGGTGCACCTGTAAGGCCCGGCTACCATCGGCGGGTGGCCAGAGAACTCCGAATCCCCCGGGCCCTGACGGTACTGCCGGCGCCCGTCCGCTGGCTGGCCCTGCCGCTCGCCCTGACCTGCACGGTCGTCGTGCTGCTCGGCAGTTGGGGCTCCGCCGACGAATCGGTGGCGGCCCCCCGGCCGGGCGGCAAGGCGGCCGGGTACTGCCGCGCGCTGGCCGCGGCCCTGCCGCAGGAGCTGCTCGGCCACGCCCGCAAGAACCCGTCGCCCGCCTCTCCGTACGTGGCCGCGTGGGACACCACACCCCGGACGGTGCTGCGCTGCGGGATCGACCGCCCGGACGAGCTGAACGGCCCGCACGCCGCGGACATGTCGCCGACGGTCGACGACCTCACGTGGTGGTCGCAGAAGCTGGACGACGGCGGCTACCGCTTCGTCGCGACCATGCGTGCGGCATACGTCGAGGTGACCTCCCCGGCCGGCGTCTACGCCAGCCCGCTGGACCCGGCCGCCGCCCTCACCGGCGCGGTGAAGGCCACCATCCCGGGCTGAGCCCGCGAGGGCGCCGAGAGGGCGGGCCGGGAGCTTCCCGGCCCGCCCTCCGTCGTCCGCGCGCGGCTACCGCAGGCCGGTCGAGCGGCGCAGCGCCGCCTGGAGCAGCCGGTCGATCAGCTCCGGGTAGGACAGCCCGGTGGCCTCCCACATCTTCGGGTAGGCCGAGATCGGGGTGAAGCCGGGCATGGTGTTGATCTCGTTGACCATCCAGGTGCCGTCCTCCAGCAGGAAGAAGTCCACCCGGGCCAGGCCCTCGCAGCCGAGCGCGTCGAACGCGGCCACCGCCTGGCGGCGGATCTCGGCGGTCTGCCCGTCGTCGAGCTTCGCCGGGATCTGCACCTCGGACGAGTCGATGTACTTGGCCTCGAAGTCGTAGAAGTCGAAGCCGTCGCCGACCAGCACCTCGGCCGGGAGGCTGGCCTTCGGGCCGTCCTCGGTCTCCAGCACGCCGCACTCGATCTCGCGGCCGCTCACGCCGGCCTCGATGATCAGCTTGGGGTCGTGCCGGCGGGCCTCCTCGATCGCGGCGTCGAGGTCGGTGAGGTCCTTGACCTTGGTGATGCCCATGCTGGAACCGGCCCGGCAGGGCTTCACGAACAGCGGCAGGCCGAGTTCGGCGGCCCGCTCGCGCACCGCGGCGCGGCCGGCCTCGCTCTCCCAGTCGCGCGGCCGCACGATGGTGTACCGGCCGACGCCCAGGCCGTGCGAGGCCAGGATCCGCTTGGTGAACTCCTTGTCCATGCCGACCGCGCTGGAGAGCACGCCGTTGCCGACGTAGGGCACGCCGGACAGCTCCAGCAGGCCTTGCAGGGTGCCGTCCTCGCCCCAGGGGCCGTGCAGCAGCGGGAACACCACGTCGACCTCGCCGAGGGCCTTGGGGGTGCTGCCCGGCTCGCTCAGGACGACCTCCCGGTCGCCCGGGGCGATCGGCAGCGCGACCTGCCCGTCCACGGACTCGGCGACGCCCGTGACGTCCGGCATCCGGCCGTCGGTGATGGCCATCCGGGCGGGCTCGTCGCTGACCAGCGCCCAGCGGCCCTCGGGGGTGATCCCGATCGGGAGCACCTCGTACTTCTCGCGGTCGATCGCCTTGAGCACGCTGCCGGCGGTGACCACCGAGACGCCGTGCTCGGAGCTGCGTCCGCCGAAGACCAGCGCGACGCGCGGCTTCGCAGCGGACGGGTTCGGGGAGGACTGTTCGATGCTCATATCGGGTTTGAGACTACCGTGCGAAGGGTTTCCGGGGCGTCAGCCGCCCCCGGCCACCGCCCCGGACCACCGCCGCGCCGCTCAGCGCCGCTCGGCCTTCGCCGAACGGGACATCAGGGCCTGCAGCGCCTCCTGGGTGGGCCGCCCGTTGTGCACGACGTCCACCACCGCCTCGACGATCGGCATGTCGACGCCGTTGCGCCGGGCCAGGTCGAGCACCGACTCGCAGGACTTGACGCCCTCCGCGGTCTGCCGGGTCGCCGCGATGGTCTCCGCGAGCGACATGCCCCGGCCCAGGTTCATGCCGAAGGTGTTGTTGCGCGACAGCGGCGAGGAGCAGGTGGCGACCAGGTCGCCCATCCCGGCGAGCCCGGCGAAGGTGTGCGGGTCGGCGCCGAGCACCTCGCCGAGCCGGGTGGTCTCGGCCAGCCCGCGGGTGATCAGCGTCGCCTTGGTGTTGTCGCCGAGCCCCATGCCGGCCGCCATGCCGACCGCCAGGCCGATCACGTTCTTGACCGCGCCGCCGAGCTCGCAGCCCAGCACGTCGGTGTTGGTGTACGGGCGGAAGTACGGCGTGTGGCAGGCCGCCTGGAGCCGCTTGGCGACCGCCTCGTCCGCACAGGCGACGACGCTGGCGGCGGGCTGCCGGTTGGCGATCTCCCGGGCCAGGTTGGGCCCGCTGACCACTGCGACGCGCTCCGGGCCGACCTTGGTGACCTCGTCGATCACCTCGCTCATCCGCTTGGCGGTGCCGAGTTCGATGCCCTTCATCAGGCTCACCAGCACGGTCTGCGGCTCGATCAGCGGCGTCCAGGCGGCCAGGTTGTCGCGCAGCGTCTGCGAGGGCACCACCAGGACGGCGAAGTCGGCGCCGGCCAGCGCCTCGGCGGCGTCGGTGGTGGCCCGGACGGAGCCCGGCAGCGGCACGCCCGGCAGGTAGTCCGGGTTCTCGTGCGTGGTGTTGATGGCGTCGACGAGTTCCTGGCGGCGGGCCCACAGGACGACGTCACTGCCCGCGTCGGCCAGCACCATCGCGAAGGCGGTGCCCCACGAGCCCGTCCCCATCACTGCGCAGCGGGTCACCGGCCGCCCTCCTCGTCGTCGTTTCCGCCCTTGGCGCGCCGGCGTTCGGCGGCGGCCGCGGCGGCGCGGTTCCGGGCGGCCTTGCGCATGTCGTAGCGCTCGGCCGGCGGCTCCTCGCCGCGGACGTCGGCCAGCACGGCGGTGATCGCCGTCATGATGTCCTCGGTGGCGTCGCCCAGCACCTGGGCGGTGAGCTCCTGGCCCCGGTACTTGCTCAGGTCCACCGCAGGTCCCGCCGCCACGGTGACCCGGTGGCGCGGGAAGAGGTTGAACTTGCCCTTCCCGAAGCCCGGCCGGCCGTACGGCGGGATGATCTCGTGCGCTCCCCAGTGCGCGACCGGGATGACCGGCGCGCCGGTCATCAGCGCGACCCGGGCGACGCCGCTCTTGCCGGTCATCGGCCACAGGTCCGGGTCCCGGGTGAGCGTGCCCTCCGGGTAGAACTGCACGCACTGGCCGCCGTTGACGGCGTCGATAGCGGCCCGGAAAGCCTGCGCGGCATCGGTGGACTCGCGGAACACCGGAATCTGGCCGGTCTTGCGCAGCATGAATCCGATGAAGGGAATCGAGAACAGCGAGGACTTGCCGAGAATGCGCGGCGGACGGCCGCTGTTGTACTGCCAGTGCGCGTAGATCACCGGGTCGATGATCGAATTGTGGTTCACCGCGGCGATGAAGCCGCCTTCCTTCGGAAGGTGCTCCCAGCCCCGCCAGTCGGGCTTCACCAGCGCGGTCGTCACCGGCTTCACCAGCACGGCCGCGAAGCGGTACCAGATGCCGTAGTCGGCGTTGCCGAACTTGGCGTACGAGCGGCGGGCCACCCCAGGTCCTCCTCATCCGAAGCGGCACGTGGGGTGCCGCGGTCATAACCTCCCGGTGCCGCGCACCGGTACGGGACCGGTGCCCGGATCACGGGTGCGGAACAGTCTCGCCCGGCTGCTCACCGGCTGTCGAGCGACCGCACCAACCCGCCCGGCAGGCGTGATCAAACGCACGTCCGCACAGATCGGACGGCCTGGCGAGGGCTCCGGGACCGGCGTCACAATGACGCCGATGACCCAGGACACCGTACGCCCCAACGGGCCCGTCGCGCCCCCCGCACCCACCACCGACTGGTCGCTGGTGCTGCCGCTCAAGCCGCTCGCCCTCGCGAAGAGCCGACTGGCCCCGTACGCCGGGCCGCACCGGGCGGACCTCGCGCTGTCCTTCGCGCTCGACACCGCCACCGCCGCACTGGCCACCCCGGGCGTCGCCCGGGTCCTGGTGGTCACCCGGGACGCGGCGGCCGGCGCCCGGCTGGCGGCGCTGGGCGCGGTGGTGGTCGCCGACGAACCCGGCGAGGGCCTCAACGAGGCGCTGGTGCACGGCGCGGCGGCCGCCCTGGCACTCGCCCCGCGCTCGCCGCTGGCCGCCCTCTCGGCGGACCTGCCGGCCCTGCGCCCGGTCGAACTGGCCCGGGTGCTGGGCGCGGTGCCACCGGACGGCCGGGCCTTCCTGCCGGACTCCCCCGGCCTCGGCACCACGCTGCTCGCCTGCACCCCCGGCCGCCCGCTCTCCCCCGCCTTCGGGGACGGCTCACGGGCCCGGCACGCGGCCGGCGGAGCACTCGAACTGCGCCTGGCGGACGTGGAGTCGGTGCGCCGGGACGTCGACACCGGCGCGGACCTCGGCGAGGCCGCGGTGCTCGGCCTCGGCCCGTACACCAGCAGTCTGTTCGCCCGGCTGGCACGGGCCTGACCGGCGTCCCGCGGGACGCCGCCCGGCCGGTCGGGGCCGCTCGCTATGCTGCTGCCATGCAGGCCACCGCGTTCACCTTCGACCCCGCCACCCGGGCCGGCTCCGTGCTGCTCGACGACGGGACCCCGGTGCCGTTCGACGCGGCCGCCTTCGACGCCGGCGGTCTGCGGCTGCTGCGGCCGGGCCAGCGGGTGCGGATCCGCACCGAGGGCGCCGGCGAGGCCCGCCGGGTGGTCTTCGTGACGCTGCAGACCTTCCCCGACCCCGCCGCGGGCTGACCGCCCTCCGCTGGCCGTCCCCCCGCTGCTCCTCCCCCGCCGTCCGGCACGTCCGCCTTCGCGTTCCGTGCCTGGTCACCGTCGGTCGGAGAATCCTGACTAAGCGCCCGGAAATCGAAAGAGCCGCGGCGACCCGGTCTCCGTAATTCACGGAGGGGGGGTGCCGCGGCTCTCTGCCGAAGGCCGTCCGAGGACCGCTGCGCGGGACTACTTGGCAGAGGTCTTGCGCGCGGTGGTCTTGCGGGTGGCGGTCTTCTTCGCCGGAGCCGTCTTCTTGGCCGTCGCGGTCGCCTTCTTGGCGGTCGCGGTGGTCTTCTTGGCGGCGGCGGTGGTGGTCGCCTTCTTGGCGGCGGCGGCCGTCTTCTTGGTCGCGGTCGCGGTGGTCTTCTTCGCGGCGGCGGTGGTGGTCGCCTTCTTGGCGGCGGCGGCCGTCTTCTTGGTCGCGGTCGCGGTGGTCTTCTTGGCCGCGGCCGTGGTGGTCGCCTTCTTGGCGGCGGCCTTCTTGGCCGGAGCAGCGGCGGCGGCGGCCGTGGCGGCACGCTTGGTCGCGGCGCGCTTGGCGGCCGGGGTGGCGGCGACGCCGCTCTTGCCCGGGGTGAGGGAGCCCTTGGGGGCCTTCTTCACCGAGGGGCCTTCCTTCGGCAGCTTCTTGCTGCCGCTGACCAGGTCCTTGAAGCCCTGGCCGGGACGGAAGCGGGGCACCGAGGTCTTCTTGACCTTGACCTTCTCGCCGGTCTGCGGGTTGCGGGCGAAGCGCGCGGAGCGCTCCACCTTCTCGAAGGTGCCGAAACCAGTGACCGAAACCCGGTCACCGGCCACAACGGCACGGACCATGGTGTCGAGCACTGCGTCGACGGCCTCTGCGGCAGCCTTGCGACCGCCCAGCTGCTCGGCCACCGCTTCGACAAGCTGAGCCTTGTTCACGTCTTCCCCTTCGGAAACGGGCGCCGGATGATTCCATCCGTTCTTTTCGCACGTTAGGTATGTATCTGCGGACTTTCAATTACCAAACGCGCGAATCACCCTAGTGTCGCAATGGATTTGCGCGTCGGCGACCTCAGGCGACGGGCGGGCGCCCCTCGTCGAGGTCATGTACAAAGCGACTCAACCGCCTTGCCGCCTCCGGAAGATCGCGCTTGGCGGTCTCGGTGACGATGAGGAGTTGACGGGAGAGAGCGGTCTTTGCATCGGCAGACACGTTCAGCGCATGCACGCGGGCGTGAGCTTGCTTCAACCGCTCGGCCACAAGCGCGTAGAGCGCTGCGACTTCCTGGTCGTCCGGCCCCTCAGCTGGTGCGGAGGCGACGTCCGGCCGATCGTCAATTCGGCGTTCGGATCCCCGGCCCACGGACTCCGGAGCCGCGGGTTCGCCGCCCGCGTACGGAGGTTCATGGTGCCGGTGCATGTACTGATTGTGCCATCTACCCGCAGTTGTACTTGCGCGGGGCCCTCTCCGGCAAAGCCAAATGGGCAATCCGGGGTGGGCCGCGGCGCTAACTCGTGCTCCGGAACGGCGGATGGCCCGCCCCCCCGAAGGGGAGGCGGGCCATCCGGTGGATCGCCAGAATGCTTGTTCTGAGGGGATCTCAGGCAACCGGCAGAGTACGGGGCTTGAAGGCCGGACGGGTCGCTTCGAAGGTCGCGATGTCGGCCTCGTTCCGCAGGGTGATGCTGATGTCGTCCAGCCCGTTGAGCAGCCGCCACCGGACGTTGTCGTCCAGTTCGAAAGACGCGGTGACGCCCTCGGCCCGGACTTCGCGGGCTTCCAGATCAACGGTGATCTCGGCCGAAGGGTTACTCTCGGTGAGCGCCCAGAGCCGTTCCACGGTCTCTTGCGGCAGGACGACCGTCAGCAGTCCGTTCTTCAGGGAATTCCCACGGAAGATGTCCGCGAAGCGCGACGAGATGACCGCGTGGAAGCCGTAGTTCTGCAGCGCCCAGACGGCGTGCTCGCGGGAGGAGCCGGTGCCGAACTCCGGGCCGGCCACCAGGACCGTGGCGCCCTGTCGCTCGGGCCGGTTGAGGATGAACGACTCGTCCTTGCGCCAGGCCTCGAAAAGGCCGCCCTCGAAACCGGAACGGGTGACCTTCTTGAGCCAGTGGGCCGGGATGATCTGGTCGGTGTCCACGTTCGAGCGCCGCAGCGGAACGGCCCGGCCGGTGTGGGTGGTGAACTTCTCCATGGTTCTCAGGCCTCCACAGCCACGTTGGTGTCCGCCAGGTCGGAGGGCAGATCGGACGGTGCGGCCAGACGGCCCAGGACGGCGGTCGCGGCGGCGACCTGCGGGGACACCAGGTGGGTCCGGCCGCCCTTGCCCTGCCGGCCCTCGAAGTTGCGGTTCGAGGTGGAGGCGCAACGCTCGCCGGGGGCGAGCTGGTCGGGGTTCATGCCCAGGCACATCGAGCAGCCCGCGTGGCGCCACTCGGCGCCGGCCGCGGTGAACACCTTGTCCAGGCCCTCCTCCACGGCTTGCAGGGCGACCCGGACGGAGCCCGGGACGACCAGCATCCGTACGCCGTCGGCGATCCGGCGGCCCTCCACGACGGCGGCGGCGGCGCGCAGGTCCTCGATCCGGCCGTTGGTGCAGGAGCCGACGAAGACGGCGTCGACGGTGACCTCGCGCAGCGGGGTGCCGGCCTCCAGCCCCATGTAGGCGAGGGCGTTCTCGGCGGCCGCGCGCTCCTGCGGGTCGGTGAAGGAGGCCGGGTCCGGCACGTCGGAGCCCAGCGGGGCGCCCTGGCCGGGGTTGGTGCCCCAGGTGACGAACGGGGTCAGCGCGGCCGCGTCGATGAAGATCTCGTGGTCGAAGACCGCGTCCTCGTCGGTGCCCAGGGTCGACCAGTACGCGACGGCGGCGTCCCAGTCCTCGCCCTGCGGGGCGTGCGGACGGCCCTTGAGGTAGTCGAAGGTGGTCTCGTCCGGGGCGATCATGCCCGCCCGGGCGCCGGCCTCGATGGACATGTTGCAGATGGTCATCCGGGCTTCCATGGACAGGCCCCGGATCGCCGAACCGCGGTACTCCAGGACGTATCCCTGGCCGCCGCCGGTGCCGATCTTGGTGATCACGGCCAGGATCAGGTCCTTGGCGGTGACGCCCTCGGGCAGTTCGCCCTCGACCGTGACGGCCATGGTCCGGAAGGGCGCCAGCGGCAGCGTCTGGGTGGCCAGCACGTGCTCGACCTGGCTGGTGCCGATGCCGAACGCCAGTGCGCCGAAGGCGCCGTGGGTCGAGGTGTGGGAGTCGCCGCAGACCACGGTCATGCCGGGCTGGGTCAGGCCCAGCTGCGGGCCGACCACGTGCACGACGCCCTGCTCGATGTCGCCGAGCGAGTGGATCCGGACGCCGAACTCGGCGGCGTTGCGGCGCAGCGTCTCCAACTGCACCTTGGACACCGGGTCGGCGATCGGCTTGTCGATGTCGACGGTGGGGGTGTTGTGGTCCTCGGTGGCGATCGTCAGATCGGTGCGGCGGACCGTCCGGCCGGCCAGCCGCAGCCCGTCGAAGGCCTGCGGGCTGGTCACCTCGTGGAGCAGGTGGAGATCGATGAAGAGCAGGTCGGGCTCTCCCTCCGCGCGCCGCACGACGTGGTCGTCCCAGACCTTCTCTGCGAGTGTCCGTCCCATCGGATTCCCTCCAGCCGGCCGCGTTGCCGGCCTTCTCGTGTCGTCGAGGTCGGAGCTCCCGCCGCCCTGTGGCGGGCGCGTTCTCGCGACCTGCACGCCGGATCGCTGTCCACGATGCGGACACTCTGGCGAGGTCGCATCCTGGATGCCTCCCGGGCTGCTGCATCCAGAGTGGCGCTTTTCCCGGAAGATTGAACTTGCGTCTCGCGGAATGAGACTGCAGTCTTAGGGCATGGACAACTCTAGCGGCGTCGGCGTTCTCGACAAGGCCGCTCTGGTGCTGAGCGCACTGGAGTCGGGCCCCGCCACGTTGGCGGGGCTGGTCGCCGCCACCGGTCTGGCGCGCCCCACGGCCCACCGGCTCGCCGTCGCACTCGAACACCACCGTCTGGTCACCAGGGACATGCAGGGGCGATTCATCCTCGGCCCCCGTCTCTCCGAACTCTCCGCCGCGGCGGGCGAGGACCGGCTGCTCGCCACCGCGGGCCCGGTCCTGACCCACCTGCGCGACGTCACCGGCGAGAGCGCACAGCTCTACCGCCGCCAGGGCGAGATGCGGATCTGCGTAGCCGCCGCCGAGCGGCTCTCCGGCCTGCGGGACACCGTCCCGGTCGGCAGCACCCTGCCGATGAAGGCCGGCTCGGCCGCCCAGGTCCTGCTGGCCTGGGAGGAGCCCGAGCGGCTCCACCGCGGCCTCCAGGGCGCCCGTTTCACCGCCACCGCGCTCAGCGGCGTCCGCCGGCGCGGCTGGGCCCAGTCGATCGGCGAGCGTGAGCCGGGCGTCGCGTCCGTCTCCGCTCCCGTGCGCGGCCCCTCCAACCGCGTGGTGGCCTCCGTCTCCGTCTCCGGCCCGATCGAGCGGCTGACCCGTCACCCGGGCCGCCTGCACGCCCAGGCCATCATCGAGGCCGCGAACCGGCTCACCGAGGCGCTCCGCCGCGGCTGACCGCCGCCATCCGGAAAGGGCCCCGCGCAGCACCACCGCGCGGGGCCCTTCGGAATGCTCCGGGAAATACAAAAAAAGACCCCGGAAACCGGGGCCTTGAATTTCTGGCTGGGGTACCAGGACTCGAACCTAGACTAAATGAACCAGAATCACTCGTGCTGCCAATTACACCATACCCCAACGCAAAGCAAGGGCCGATGGGATAACCCACCGGCTTCATGCTCTGAAGTACCCCCGACCGGATTCGAACCGGCGCTACTGCCGTGAGAGGGCAGCGTGCTAGGCCGCTACACAACGGGGGCTTCCTGGCGATCCCTTGCGGGATCAGTACCCCCGACCGGATTCGAACCGGCGCTACTGCCGTGAGAGGGCAGCGTGCTAGGCCGCTACACAACGGGGGCTTTCCAGGTGATCCCTTGCGGGATCAGTACCCCCGACCGGATTCGAACCGGCGCTACTGCCGTGAGAGGGCAGCGTGCTAGGCCGCTACACAACGGGGGCTTGTTCTTCACTTGTACTGCTGGACTTGCGTACTGCGCTGGGGTACCAGGACTCGAACCTAGACTAAATGAACCAGAATCACTCGTGCTGCCAATTACACCATACCCCACCAGAGTTGAACCCCTGTCGGGGCCTTCTCAGGCGTTGCGCCTCTCGTTCGGGGCCGGGTGGAGGGTTTCGCTCCCTCGTCCGTTCCCTCCCGGGCGGCGCAGAAAGAACATTACCCGACGCCGGCCCCGGCTCCAAAATCGATAACCCCAGGCAGCGGCCGGGCGACCTGGCGGTGACGTCCCGGCGGTGACGTCCGGGCAGGCAGCGGGCCCGGCACGAGGCCGGGCCCGCAGCCTGCTCAGCGGCCCGCTCAGGCGGCCGGCAGGGCCTCCAGGGCGGAGTTCAGCCGGCGCAGCGTCTCGGGGCGCCCGAGCAGCTCCATCGACTCGAACAGCGGCGGCGAGACCCGGCGGCCGGTGACGGCGACCCGCAGCGGCGTGAACGCGAACTTGGGCTTGATGCCCAGCCCGTCCACCAGCGCCTCGCGCAGCGCGGCCTGGATCGGCTCCGGGCTGAAGTCCGCGAGCGCCTCCAGCGCCTTGACGCTGGCCTCCAGCACCGGGCGGGCGTCGGCGGTCAGCGCCTTGGCGGCGTCGTCCGGGTCGACGGTGAAGTCGGCCGGGTCGACGAACAGGAAGCCGGCCATGTTCACGATCTCGCTCAGCACGACCATCCGCTCCTGGGTGAGCGGCGCGATCTTCGCGAGCAGGTCCAGCTGCTCGGCGGTCGGCTCGGCCGGCAGCAGCCCGGGGGCCTGGAGGTACGGCACCAGGCGGCGGACGAAGTCCTCCGGGGCCAGCTTGCGGACGTGCTCGGCGTTGATCGCCTCGCACTTCTTCAGGTCGAAGCGGGCCGGGTTGGCGTTCACCTTGGCGATGTCGAAGGCGGCGACCATCTCGTCGATGCCGAACAGGTCGCGGTCGTCGGCCAGCGACCAGCCCAGCAGGGACAGGTAGTTGAGCAGGCCCTCGGGGATGAAGCCGCGCTCGCGGTACAGGTTGAGCGAGGCCTGCGGGTCGCGCTTGGAGAGCTTCTTGTTGCCCTCGCCCATCACGTACGGCAGGTGGCCGAAGCGCGGGGTGGTGCCGTCGCCGACGCCGATCTCGGCGAGCGCGGCGTACAGCGCGATCTGCCGCGGGGTGGAGGAGAGCAGGTCCTCGCCGCGCAGCACGTGGGTGATGCCCATCAGGGCGTCGTCCACCGGGTTGACCAGGGTGTACAGCGGGGCGCCGTTGGCCCGGACGATGCCGTAGTCCGGCACGTTCTCCGGCTCGAAGGTGAGCGTGCCGCGCACCAGGTCGTCGAAGCTGAGGGTGCGGTCGGGCATCCGGAAGCGCAGGATCGGCTCGCGCTTCTCCAGCTTGTAGACGGCGACCTGCTCGTCCGTCAGCTCGCGGCAGTGGCCGTCGTAGCCGGAGGGCTTGCCGGCCGCGCGGGCGGCCTCGCGGCGGGCGTCCAGCTCCTCGGTGCTGCAGTAGCAGTGGTAGGCGTGGCCGGCCTCGTGCAGGCGGCGGGCGACGTCGGCGTAGATGTCCATCCGCTGGGACTGGCGGTACGGCTCGTGCGGGCCGCCGACCTCCGGGCCCTCGTCCCAGTCGAAGCCGAGCCAGCGCATCGCGTCGAGCAGCTGGTCGTACGACTCCTCGGAGTCGCGGGCCGAGTCGGTGTCCTCGATCCGGAAGACCAGCGTGCCGCCGTTGTGGCGGGCGTAGGCCCAGTTGAAGAGGGCCGTGCGGACCAGGCCCACGTGCGGGTTCCCGGTCGGGGACGGACAGAAACGAACCCGGACGACCGGGTTGCCCGCGGCGGAGCCGCTGAGCTTTTCACTAGCCACGCTTGATCACCTTGTTGGTGAGAGTGCCGATGCCTTCGATGGAGACGGCGACCTCGTCGCCGACGTTGAGCGGGCCCACCCCTGCGGGCGTGCCGGTGAGGATGACGTCGCCGGGCAGCAGCGTCATGGCCTCGGAGATGTGGACGATCAGCTCGGCGACCGAGCGGACCATCTGGGAGGTGCGGCCGGCCTGCCGGAGCTCGCCGTTGACCGTGCAGGTGACGGCGAGGTCGGCCGGGTCCAGGTCGGTCTCGATCCACGGGCCCAGCGGGCAGGAGGTGTCGAAGCCCTTGGCCCGGGCCCACTGGCCCTCGCGCTTCTGCACGTCCCGGGCGGTGACGTCGTTGGCGCAGGTGTAGCCGAGGATCACCTCGGGCACCCGGTCCAGCGGCACCTCGCGGCACATCCGGCCGATCACCACGGCGAGTTCGGCCTCGTGCTGGACGTCCGAGGAGAACGGCGGGTACGCGATGTTCTCGGTCGGGCCGATCACCGAGGTGGACGGCTTGAAGAAGGTGAGCGGCACGTCCGGGACGTCGTTGCCCAGTTCGGCGGCGTGCGCCGCGAAGTTGCGGCCGACCGCCACGATCTTGTTGGGGAGCATCGGGCTGAGCAGCCGGACGTCCTGGAAGCGGTAACTCTCGCCGGTCGGCTGGGGCTGGCCGAACGGGTGGCCGGCCAGCGCGTGGACGACCAGCGAGTCGGGCTGGGAAGGGTCGCCCTCCACCACGCCGAAGGAGACGCTGCCGGCGGCAGGGCTCCCTTCCCGGACGGAAAACCTGGCAATGCGCACGGCTGGGATACCCCTCGCTTCGTCGACCGCCCGGGGCGCGCCCGGGCGCTGGTGGGCGCCTCGCCCACAGTGGGCGCGGCCCCGTCAATCGTCGTCCAGGCTATCGCGTGGGGCCCCGGCTGACCGCTTTGCCCCTGTTCAGCGCGGTCGGGCCGCGAGCCCCGGCGACCGCCCGGGAACGCCGCAGGGCGCCGCGGCCGCCCTCGGTGGCGCGGCCGCGACGCCCTGTCGGAGCGGGGGTCGGGTCAGTCCTGCACGACGACGGGCGCCGGGGCGACCATCAGCTGGGTGCGGCGCGGATTGGCGGTGCTGGCCGGCAGTTCGGTGCCGTAGGTGACGGCGTCCTCGGGCTTGCGGGCACCCGGGATCGTGCTGAAGTCCGCGACCGAGGCCAGCGTCGTCCGGCGCGGGTTCGCCGTGGAGCGGCAGGGCAGCGTGGACTTGGTGGCGGCCTTCTTCGCCTGGGACATCGAGAGCACCTCGTGGTCGCGGCCGGTCGGATCGCGGCGGATCGTCACCGGCCTGATTGATTCCGAATGATTCGGAGGGGTTCTGGGCAGGCTGATCGGGGCCGTGCTCCGGAGACAGCCAGGTTACGAGATCTCATTCCACAGGGACCGTGACCAAAGCTACACATTAGACTGTGATTTTGATCACAAATTCATGAGCGAATTGCAGATATCCGACATATCGCCGCAACGGTATTTTCCGGCATATCTCCGATAACGGTCATTCCGGAAGGTCTGTGACTCTTTTCGATCTCGGGCCGGGTTGGCATGTATCCGGCGAGTGTCCGAAAAATGCGGTATTCCGGTCCTGTTACGACACAGTCAGTGAAGTCACGCACGCGTTCGGTAGCGCCGCGCGGCGTGTCCTGGCGGCCCTTGTTGGGATTCCCCGGCTGTGCTGGAATGCCACGGACCGTGGGTAGGGAGAAGTCCACCCCGGCGACGCGCTCACCCGGACCAGCCGGGGAGCGGAAGGAAACTCGACACCGTCCGGTCCGCGGCGACGCGGCGGGACGCCCGGTCCAGAGGTTGCGACGCCAGTGCAGGGACGTTTCAAAAGGGGTAGCGGCGGCGCGGGTAACCCGGAGTCGCACGAGCCCGTGGCAGCCCCCCAGCAGGCGGCGGCTCCCGGCAGCCCGGCCGAGCCGGTGGTCCCCGAGGCCCCCGGCCACCCGGAGGACGACGGCCAGGAACGGAAGTCCGCCCGGGACAAGCTCCGGACCACCCTGACCCGGCGACGGGCCACCGGTCTGAGCCGGCTCGCGATGCGCAACTGGCGCATCCGGACCCGACTGATCGCCCTGCTCGCCCTGCCCGTCCTGGTCTCCCTGGTCCTCGGTGGCCTGCGGATCCAGGCCTCGATGCAGAACTCGCAGCAGCTCTCCCAGATGGCCAACCTGTCCGACCTGGCCAAGAAGGCGACCAACCTCGCGGACGCCCTGCAGACCGAGCGCGACATCAGCGCCGGCTACATCACCGCGCGCCCCAACGACCCGCTCGACGACGACATCGTCACCGCCCGCAGGGCCACCGACGACCTGAGCCGCACCTTCACCGCGTCCTCGGACAAGTTCGAGAACCTCGAACTCTCGGGCGGGAAGGCGCTGCTGTTCCAGATCCGCAGGGACCTGAACTCGATCTCGGACGCGCGCAACACGCCGTACCAGAACAACCAGAACATCCAGTCGACGATCACCGCCTACGACGTGATCATCCGCGACCTGCTGGCCATCACCCAGGACATCGCGCTCGCGTCGAACAACACGGACCTGCTCGTCGCGACCCGCTCGCTGCAGCAGTTCTCGCTGGCCAAGAACGCCACCTCGCAGCAGCGCGCCCTGATCGGCGCCGCACTCGCCAACCCCAAGGGCCCCGACCTCAGCCCCAGCGACGAGTCCTTCGGCATCCGCCTGCGCACCTCGTACGACAACTCGCTCACCAGCTTCAACAACATCTACACCGCGCACGACCTGGACAACCTGCGCGGCCAGCTCAGCTACAACTCGGTGATCGCCGACGCCGACCGGTACGCGCGCTCGATCCTCCAGCCGAGCGGTATCCACCAGACCGACCCGGTGACCTACAAGGACTGGTACGAGAAGGCCAGCGCCAAGATCACCGCCGAGCGCCGGATCGAGTCCAAGCTCATCGAGGACCTCGACGGCAAGGCCCAGGACCTCCAGTCCCAGGCCGACACCGAGGCCATCATCATCGGTGCCGCCATCGCCCTGGTGCTGCTCGTCGCCCTCGGTGGCGCCGGTCTGATCGCCCGCTCGATGGTGCGCTCGCTGACCCGGCTGCAGGCCGCGGCCGAGGACGTCGCCGAGCGCCGCCTGCCCGAGCTGGTCAAGACCCTCTCCGAGAGCGACCCGCACGACGTCGACACGACGGTCGAACCGGTGGCCGTCGACTCCACCGACGAGATCGGCCACGTGGCGCACGCCTTCGACATGGTGCACAGCGAGGCCGTCCGCCTCGCCGCCGAGCAGGCCCTCCTGCGCGGCAACATCAACGCGATGTTCACCAACCTCTCGCGCCGCAGCCAGGGCCTCATCCAGCGCCAGCTGTCGCTCATCTCCGAACTGGAGAGCCGCGAGGCCGACCCGGACCAGCTGGCCAACCTCTTCAAGCTGGACCACCTCGCGACCCGCATGCGCCGCAACGGCGAGAACCTCCTCGTCCTCGCCGGTGAGGACCCGGGCCGCCGCTGGACCAGGCCCGTCCCGCTGGTCGACGTGCTCCGCGCCGCCGCCTCCGAGGTGGAGCAGTACGAGCGCATCGAACTCGCCGCCGTACCGTCGGCCGAGGTCGCCGGCCGCGTCGTCAACGACCTCGTCCACCTGCTCGCCGAGCTGCTGGAGAACGCCACCTCGTTCTCCAGCCCGCAGACCCGCGTCCGGGTCACCGGCCACGCGCTGCCCGACGGCCGCGTCCTGGTCGAGATCCACGACACCGGCATCGGCCTGAGCCCCGACGACCTCGCCGAGATCAACGAGCGCCTCGCCAACCCGCCGACGGTGGACGTCTCGGTCTCCCGCCGCATGGGCCTCTTCGTGGTCGGCCGCCTGTCCCTGCGACACGGCATCCGCATCCAGCTGCGCCCCAGCGACTCCGGCGGCACCACCGCGCTGGTCATGCTCCCGGTCGACGTCACCAACTCCGCCGACCGCCGCGGCCCCGCCCGGCCCGGCCCCGCCCAGGCCAAGCAGCAGCGCGGGGTCGCCCCGACGCCGCGCCAGCAGCGCCAGGTGCCGCCCGGCCAGGGCGGCCCGGCCGCGCTCGGCCAGGGCCCGGCCGGCGGCGCCCCGCAGGGCGGCCGCCCGCAGCTCGGCCAGGGCGGCCCGACCGCTCCGACCGGCCCGACCGGCCCGACCGGCCCCGGTACTCCGACCGGACCGAACGCTCCGGGTGCTCCGGGTGCTCCGACCGGACCGGGTGCGCCTGCCGCGCCCGGCGGCCGGGCCGGCGGCCTGCCGACCCGCCAGGTCGGCAAGTCGCTGCGCGAGAACCCCGTCCAGCCGGGCCAGCAGGGCCCGGGCCAGCAGCCCCAGGGACCCCAGGGCCCGGGCCGACAGGCCCCCCAGCCCCAGGGCCAGAAGCCGACCCAGCAGTCCCCGCAGCCCCAGCAGTCCCCGCAGCCCCAGCAGTCCCCGCAGGGCGGCCTGCCGCAGCGCGGCCCGAACCGGCCGGGCCCGGCGCAGGGCGGCCCCGGCGGCCTGCCCCGCCGCGGCCAGCAGCAGCCCACCCAGGGCCAACCCGGTCAGCAGCAGCCCACCCAGGGCCGCCCCGGCCAGGAACGGCCGCGCCCGGGTGGCGAGTTCGACGGCGGTCCGGGCCCCCGGACCGGCGAGCAGCCGCAGCACGGCCGGCCGGGTCGGCCGGGCGGCGCTCCGCAGCAGCAGGGCGCCCGCCCGGGCAACCGCCCGCAGGAGGGCCTGCCGCAGCGCCGGCCGGCCCCGCAGGGCCAGGGCGGCCCCGGTCAGGGCGGCCCGCAGGGCCAGCCCGGTCCGCAGGGCCAGCGCCGCCCGCAGCGCCCCGGCCCGGACGCGCCGCAGCGCGACCGCCAGCCGCAGCTGCCGCCGCAGCAGCAGGCCCAGCCGCTGCCGTCGGCCGAGCCGGCGTCGATGGAGAGCACCCAGCAGTTCGCCCGGCCGCGCTTCGAGGCCAGCCAGATCGACCCGCGTGACCCGCTGGGCCTCGGCCTGGTGGAGCCGGTGCTGCCGAACCCGGCGCGTCCGGAGCCGGTCCGTCAGGAGCAGGCCCGGCCCGAGCCGGTGCGCCAGGAGCAGGCCCGGCCGGAGCCGATGGCCCTGCCGACCGGCCCGTCCGGGGGTGCGGCCGAGCAGCCGTGGTACCCGCAGGAGGGCGGGCAGGAGGCGCGGCCTCGGACGTACCAGCCGCGCCGGCCCGGCACCTCGGCGCCGGAGTTCCAGCCGTCCGACCCGCAGCGCCGACAGGGCCGGCCGGCCCAGGCCCAGCAGCCCCAGGCTCCACAGCAGGCCGCGCAGGCCCAGGCCCCCCAGGCCCCGCAGCCCCAGGCCCCTCAGCAGGGCCAGCAGCCGCAGGGCCAGCAGCAGCCGCAGCAGGGCCAGCAGCCGCAGCCCGGCACCGGGGACGCCCCCTGGCGCCCGTCCGCGAACGACGAGCGCTGGCGCCGCGCCGAGCAGGTCCGCGAGCCCTCGACCAGCGGCGTCACGATGTCCGGTCTCCCCCGGCGGACCCCGCAGGCCAACCTGGTCTCCGGCACCGCCGAGGCCTCGCCGCTGACCGGTCCGCAGGTCTCCCGGGCCCCCGAAGAGGTCCGCGGCCGGCTGACCAACCTGCGCCGCGGCATCCAGCAGGGCCGCCGGGCCGGGGCCGAACAGGCCAACCAGCCGGGCTCCCAGCATGGTGCCCAGCAGCCCGGATTCGATAGTTTCGGTGGCCGGACCGACGGCAACGGCGCAGATCACCAGGAGCGTTGAGTTGAATCAGATGAGCCAGGCCGCACAGAACCTGAACTGGCTGATCACCAATTTCGTGGACAACACCCCCGGGGTGTCCCACACCGTGGTGGTCTCCGCCGACGGCCTCCTGCTGTGCATGTCCGAGGGCTTCCCCCGCGACCGCGCCGACCAGCTCGCAGCCGTCGCCTCCGGCCTCACCTCCCTCACCTCCGGCGCCAGCCGGATCTTCGAAGGAGGCGAGGTCAACCAGACCGTCGTCGAGATGGAACGAGGCTTCCTCTTCCTCATGGCCGTCAGCGACGGCTCCGCCCTCGCCGTACTCGCCTCCCCCGACTCCGACATCGGCCTCGTCGGCTACGAGATGGCCCTCCTCGTCGACCGCGCCGGCGCCGTCCTCACCCCCGCACTCCGCGCGGAACTCCAGGGCAGTCTCCTGCACTGACCGGAGTCCGAGCGGGATCCGTCCACCGTCCCACCTCCCCCGCCGGGTCCGACCCGACCGGCCCCGGCGTCTCACCCTCAGCTACCCTCAGGCAGCTGATCCCGCCTCAGCTGGCACCGCCCCAGCTGGAACCGGCTGCCCAAGGCTGCAGCACAAGGAGGACCCATGACCCCGCCCTCGACACCCGCCGGCTCGTACGGCAACGGGTACGGCAGCGGCTACGGCGGGCAGCAGTCCGACGGCTACGAGCAGCAGCCGCTGGTCCGCCCGTACGCGATGACCGGTGGCCGCACCCGGCCCCGGTACCAGCTCGCCATCGAGGCCCTGATCTCGACCACCGGCAACGCCGAACGGACCGGCGGCCTGCTGCCCGAGCACGCCCGGATCGTGAACCTCTGCCGTGAGGTCAAGTCCATCGCGGAGATCTCCGCACTGGCCGGTGTCCCGCTCGGTGTGGCCCGCATCCTCGTGGCCGACCTGGCCGAGGCCGGCCTCGTCGCCATCCACCAGCCCGCCGCCGCGGGCGAGTCGGGCGGAACGCCCGATGTCACGCTGCTCGAAAGGGTCCTCAGTGGACTTCGCAAGCTCTAACGCGGCCGCCCCCACCCGCGCCACCACCTCCGCGAAGATCGTCGTCGCGGGCGGCTTCGGCGTCGGCAAGACCACGCTCGTCGGCGCCGTCTCCGAGATCAACCCCCTGCGCACCGAAGCCGTCATGACCTCGGCCTCCGCCGGCATCGACGACCTCAGCCACGTCTCCGGCAAGACCACCACCACCGTCGCCATGGACTTCGGCCGCATCACCCTCGACGAAGACCTCATCCTCTACCTCTTCGGCACCCCCGGACAGGACCGCTTCTGGTTCATGTGGGACGACCTCGTCCGCGGCGCCATCGGCGCCGTCGTCCTCGTCGACACCCGCCGCCTCGCCGACTGCTTCCCCGCCCTCGACTACTTCGAGAACAGCGGACTCCCCTTCGTCGTCGCCCTCAACGGCTTCGACGGACACCAGCCCCACACCGCCGACGAGGTCCGCGAAGCACTCCAACTCAGCGCCGAAACCCCCGTCGTCACCCTCGACGCCCGCCGCCGCGACAGCGCCAAAAGCGCCCTCATCACCCTCGTCGAACACGCCCTCCTCGCCCGACTCCGATGACGGGCCGGACATCCGGACCCCGGGGGCCGTCGGCGTGACGGCCCCCGGGGCGGAGCCGCTACCGGCCGATGTCCTCCAGGGGCATCGCGCAAGACCCGCTGTATAAGCAGCGGATAACAGTTCGGTAGGCATTTTGTGATCAACAGTGACTCTGCGTGGTGAACTAGCGCCACTCAGCGCCAGAAGACCACGGTTTTACTCCGTCATGTCGGTGAATGTCCCTATTGCGCCGACGCGGGGGCCATCCTGCGGCTGTTTGTCCCCCATCCCTGCACGTGCTGAAATTCCAGCTACCCCTGAAACCCTCGCGCCGGCCCACCGGTGACGGGCCAGGGCCCGGGGGTAGCGCTGGATTGATCCATGGCCGACAGTCGGCCGAGAGGTAGTTGTCGAGTGAGGCGTAAGCAGCAACCCGCCCCGCAGCGGCGCTCCGAGCCCCGCCGGAGCGAGCCGAACGGTACCGCAGCGGACCCGGCCGGATTCTCCGCTTTCACCCCCACCGAGGAGCGCTCCCAGGCCTCCCCGGCCCCGCAGCCCCCGGCCGCGTCCACGGAACCCCGCAGCGGCGGTCCGGACGGCGAGGCCTCCAGGCGGTACGACTTCCTCCGCCCGCGCAACTGGCGCGTGCCGACCCGTCTGATCGCGATCCTGCTGATCCCCGTGATCATCAGCCTCGTCTTCGGCGGCCTCCGCGTGAACACCTCGGTCGACGGCTACATCAAGGCCTCCCGCGCCGAGAAGACCGCCGAGCTCGCCAAGGCGGCCACCGAGCTCGCCGAAGCGCTGGAGATCGAGCGCGACACCACGCTGATACCCCTGCTCACCAAGCAGGACCCGGACGGCAAGGTCGCCAAGATCCGCGCCAACACGGACGCCGCGCTGAAGGCGTACGAGGCGGCCTACGCGGCCTCCGACAAGTCCGGCGAACTGCCGCGCCGCCACGAGGGCTTCCAGGCCCTGGTGGTCGACCTGCCGCACCTGCGGTCCAGCGCGTACGGATCCGAGCTGTTCGCCGGCGCCACCGTCAACGCCTACTCGGTGATGTTCGCCCCGCTGCTGTCCTACGACAACTCGGTCGGCATCGGCTCCAGCAACGCCGCCAGCAAGGGCCGCGCGATCTACGCGATGTCCCTCGCCAAGGCCTCCGCCTCGACCCAGCGCGCGCTCATGCTGCACCTGCTGGTCGGCATCTCCCAGAACGCCACCACCCGGTTCGAGAACGCCGACGTGATCCAGCAAATCCTGGTCGCGGAGCGGCTGGAGCAGGTCTCGCTGACCGAGTTCAACACCGGCAGCGCCCCCGAGGACGCCCGCAAGTACGCCAACGCGCAGGTCGTCCAGGCCGCCGCGCAGGAGCGCTCGGCCTACAAGATGCCGAACGGCACCGCGCCGTCCATGCAGACCCTGCTCTCCCTCGGCGCCGCCTACAGCCAGGCCGCCGCCGAGGGCCAGAGCAAGGGCAAGGCCGCCGCCGACCAGGCCTACAAGGAGGCCAAGGACTCCGGTCTCACCCCGGAGAACTGGAACCAGGCCGCCAACACCCACATCCAGGCCCTGCGCGACACCGAGGTCCAGCTGCTGGACGACGTCCTCACGGACTCCCGCGGCCTCAAGGACAACGCGCTCTACGACGCCATCCTCAACACGATCATCGTCGTCGCGGCGCTCATCCTGGCCGGCCTGCTCACCGGCTACGTCGCCCGCTCGATGATCCTCGGCATGCGCACCCTGCGCAGCGCCGCCCTGGAGATCGCCGACCACCGCCTGCCGGATCTGGTCGAGAAGCTCTCCAAGACCGACCCCGACCGGGTCGACACCTCCGTCACCCCGATCCCGCTGCACGGCAAGGACGAGATCGGCGAGGTCGCCCGGGCGTTCGACCAGGTCCACCAGCAGGCCGTGGCGCTCGCCGCCGAGCAGGCCCTGCTGCGAGGGAACGTCAACGCGATCTTCACCAACCTGTCGCGTCGCAGCCAGGGCCTGATCCAGCGCCAGCTGGCGCTGATCACCGACCTGGAGAACAACGAGGCCGACCCGGACCAGCTGGAGAACCTCTTCAAACTGGACCACCTCGCCACCCGCATGCGCCGCAACGGTGAGAACCTGCTCGTCCTCGCGGGCGAGGAGGCCGGCCGCCGCTGGAACACCCCGGTCCCGCTGGTCGACGTGCTCCGCGCCGCCTCCTCCGAGGTGGAGCAGTACGAGCGCGTCGAGCTGTCCGGCATCCCGGAGGTCGAGGTCGTCGGCGCCGCCGTGACCGACCTCGTCCACCTGCTCGCCGAGCTGCTGGAGAACGCCACCTCGTTCTCCAGCCCGCAGACCCGGGTCCTGGTCAACGCGACCCGCCTGCCGGACGGCCGGGTGCTGGTCGAGATCCACGACAAGGGCATCGGCCTCACCGCCGACGACTTCGCCGAGATCAACGAGAAGCTGGCCGAGCCGCCCACCGTCGACGCCACCATCTCCCGCCGCATGGGCCTGTTCGTGGTCGGCCGGCTGTCCCAGCGGCACGACGTCCGCGTCCAGCTCCGCCCGTCCGGCGAATCCGCCGGCACCACCTCGCTGGTCATGATCCCGCCGTTCATCACCCGGTCGGGCGCCGCGCCGGAGCCCGAGGAGCAGTTCACCGTCTCCCGGATCTTCGCCGAGCAGGAGCCGACCTCCCAGTGGGCGCCCAACGGCCAGCCGCGCAGCGCCGCCGAGCTGGGCTTCGACGACCACCTCACCGGCACCGGCAACGCCGGATCCAGCGGCTTCAGCCCGGCCCTGGAGGCCGTCCAGCGCTCGCAGCGCCTCGACCAGGTCCGCCGCGCGGCCCTGGAGAGCGGCCCGCACGACGGCGAGCCGCCGGTGCTGGACGCCGAGGTCGAGGAGGAGTACCAGCAGGGCTACGACCAGTACGCCCCCCAGGGCTACGAGCAGCAGTCCGGCTACGCCGACGACCAGTACGGCTACGCCCAGGACGGCTACCAGCAGGACGAGTACGGCCAGGACCAGTACGGCCAGTACCCGCAGCAGGGCTACGACCAGTCCGGCTACGCCGACGACCAGTACGGCCGCCAGGACTACCAGGGCGACGGCTACCAGGGCTACCAGGACGGCTACGCCGACCAGTACGGCCAGCAGGCCGAGGAGGCCCCGGCCGGCCACCCGTACGCCCCGGAGCCGCCCGCACTGCCCGCCGCCGAGCCCACCCCCACCCTGCCGTCCGGGCTGCCGCAGCGCCGCCCCGGCCAGCAGCTGGCGGGTGGCGGCTTCGGTGCCCCGACCGCTCCGGCGGGCGGCGGCTCCGGCGGCGAGACCCCGAACTGGTTCGCCGGCGCCAAGGACACCTCGGCGGTCGACGAGCCGCGCGGCCACGACGTGTCGGCGCTGGGCGGCTACGGCCCGACCGGCCCGACCAACTCGCCCTGGCAGTCGCCCAACGACGGCGCCTGGCAGCAGGCCGAGCAGACCCGCGAGCCCGCCTCCGGCGGCACCACCGGGGCAGGCCTGCCGCGGCGCGTGCCCAAGCAGAACCTGGTGGCCGGAAACGCCAAGCCCACTCCGCAGGAAGGGCCGCAGGTCTCCCGCAGCCCCGAGGAGGTCCGCGGTCGGCTCACCAACCTGCGCCGCGGCGTGGAGCAGGGCCGCAGTGCCGGTAACACCGGAAGCTTCCGGATCGACCCCGATCAGGTAGACCCGTCCGGCAACGGACAGAACCGAAGCACCGATCTCTTCGGCGGCTCGAACCACCAGGAGCGTTGAGTTGACTCAGATGAGCCAGGCCGCACAGAACCTGAACTGGCTGATCACCAATTTCGTGGACAACACCCCCGGGGTGTCCCACACCGTGGTGGTCTCCGCCGACGGCCTCCTGCTGTGCATGTCCGAGGGCTTCCCCCGCGACCGCGCCGACCAGCTCGCAGCCGTCGCCTCCGGCCTCACCTCCCTCACCTCCGGCGCCAGCCGGATCTTCGAAGGAGGCGAGGTCAACCAGACCGTCGTCGAGATGGAACGAGGCTTCCTCTTCCTCATGGCCGTCAGCGACGGCTCCGCCCTCGCCGTACTCGCCTCCCCCGACTCCGACATCGGCCTCGTCGGCTACGAGATGGCCCTCCTCGTCGACCGCGCCGGCGCCGTCCTCACCCCCGCACTCCGCGCGGAACTCCAGGGCAGTCTCCTGCACTGACGGTCCGTCGGATACCGTCCAGGTATTCGAAGTACCTCCGCGTCCTTCCCGGGCCCGCTTCGGCGGGCTCGGGTTCGGACGTTGTACGGCCTTCGCACCACCGGCTCCGGACCTGCGCCGAAGCTCGCACCGCACCGCCGCACCCTGTGAGGAGAGGAACCGTGACACCGCCCGACGACCGCAGCGGCCAGTACGGCGTTCCGTACCCTGGCACAGGCCATGACGCCTTCGGAGCACCCGGCGTCGGCCACGGTCAGCAGTACGGCCAGCCTCAGCACGGCCAGCAGCACGGACAGCAGTACGGCCAGCACCAGTACGGGCAGCCCCAGCACCCGTACGGGCAGCCGCAGCAGGAGCAGTACGACCGGCAGGGCCCGCCCGGCCAGTACCGACAGCCGCAGCCCGCCTTCGACACGCCGCCGCCCGGCTACCCGGCGCCCGCCCCCGACCACCGGCCGGCCCACGAGCCCGGGCACGTCGAGGAGTTCGAGGACGAGCCCGACTCCGGCCCGCTGATCCGGCCGTTCGCGATGACCGGTGGACGCACCCGGCCGCGCTACGAACTCGCGCTGGAGGCCCTCGTCTCCGCCGACGTCGACCCGCAGCGCCTGGCCACCCTGCTCCCCGAGCACCAGCGGATCTGCACCCTGTGCAGGGAGGTCAAATCCGTCGCGGAGGTGTCGGCGCTGCTCTCCCTTCCCCTGGGAGTGGCCCGCATCCTCGTGGCCGACCTGGCCGAGGCCGGCCTCGTCGCCATCCACCAGCCCGCTTCCGGCGGCGAATCCGGAAACCAGCCCGACGTCACGCTGCTCGAAAGGGTCCTCAGTGGACTTCGCAAGCTCTAACGCGGCCGCCCCCACCCGCGCCACCACCTCCGCGAAGATCGTCGTCGCGGGCGGCTTCGGCGTCGGCAAGACCACGCTCGTCGGCGCCGTCTCCGAGATCAACCCCCTGCGCACCGAAGCCGTCATGACCTCGGCCTCCGCCGGCATCGACGACCTCAGCCACGTCTCCGGCAAGACCACCACCACCGTCGCCATGGACTTCGGCCGCATCACCCTCGACGAAGACCTCATCCTCTACCTCTTCGGCACCCCCGGACAGGACCGCTTCTGGTTCATGTGGGACGACCTCGTCCGCGGCGCCATCGGCGCCGTCGTCCTCGTCGACACCCGCCGCCTCGCCGACTGCTTCCCCGCCCTCGACTACTTCGAGAACAGCGGACTCCCCTTCGTCGTCGCCCTCAACGGCTTCGACGGACACCAGCCCCACACCGCCGACGAGGTCCGCGAAGCACTCCAGCTCAGCGCCGAAACCCCCGTCGTCACCCTCGACGCCCGCCGCCGCGACAGCGCCAAAAGCGCCCTCATCACCCTCGTCGAACACGCCCTCCTCGCCCGACTCCGATGACGGACACGGCCGCGGCCGCGGCCCACGGACCTTCGTTCGGAGGTCTGCGGGCCGCGGCCGCGGCGGGTCGCCCGGCGGGCTGCCCGGTGAGCTACTCGGCGGTCTAGTCGGTGGGCTCCAGGCCGGCCCGGATCAGCCCGTAGGTGTAGGCGTCCTCCAACGCCAGCCAGGAGGCGGCCACCACGTTGTCGGCCACCCCGACGGTCGACCAGGTGGACGTGCCGTCGGTGGACTCGATCAGCACCCGGGTCTTGGAGCCGGTGCCGTGCTGGCCCTCCAGGATGCGGACCTTGTAGTCCACCAGCTCGAACCGGGCCAGCGGCGGGTAGATCCCCTCCAGCGCGGTGCGCAGCGCCTGGTCCAGCGCGTTCACCGGGCCGTTGCCCTCGCCGGTGGCGACCCGGCGCTCCCCCTTCGCCCACAGCTTCACCGTCGCCTCGTTGCCGGTGAAGCCGTTCGGGCCCTGCTCGCTGATGGTCCGCCAGGACTCCAGGGTGTAGAAGCGCTCCCGGCCGCCGCGCACCTCGTCGCGCAGCAGCAGCTCGAAGGAGGCGTCGGCGGACTCATAGGTGTAGCCGAGGTTCTCCTGCTCCTTCACCTTGGCCACCACCCGGCCGGCCAGGTCCCGGTCGCTGGACAGGTCGTAGCCGAGCTCCTTGCCCTTGAGCTCGACCGAGGCGCGGCCCGCCATGTCGGAGACCAGCATCCGCATGGTGTTGCCGACCCGCTCCGGGTCGATGTGCTGGTACAGGTCAGGGTCGACCTTGATCGCGGAGGCGTGCAGGCCCGCCTTGTGCGCGAAGGCCGAGTAGCCGACGTACGGCTGGTGGGTGGAGGGGGTCAGGTTGACCACCTCGGCGATCGCGTGCGACAGCCTGGTCATCTCGGCGAGCCGCCCCTCGGGGAGCACCCGCCGGTCGTACTTGATCTCCAGCGCGCCGACCACCGGGAACAGGTTGGCGTTGCCGACCCGCTCGCCGTAGCCGTTGGCGGTGCACTGGACGTGGGTGGCGCCGGCGTCCACCGCGGCCAGCGTGTTGGCCACCGCGCAGCCGGTGTCGTCCTGGGCGTGGATGCCCAGCCGGGCACCGGTGACGGCGAGGACGTCGGCGACGGTCTCCCGCACGCCGGCCGGCAGCATCCCGCCGTTGGTGTCGCACAGCACCACCACGTCCGCGCCCGCCTGGTGCGCGGTGCGGACCACGGCCAGCGCGTACTCGCGGTTCGCCCGGTAGCCGTCGAAGAAGTGCTCGCAGTCGATGAACACCCGCCGTCCCTGCGCGCGCAGGAACTCGACGCTGTCCCGGACCATCTCCAGGTTCTCGTCGAGGGTGGTGCGCAGCGCCAGCTCCACGTGCCGGTCGTGCGCCTTGGCGACGAGGGTGACGACCGGGGCGCCCGAGGCGACCAGCGCGGCCAGCTGCGGGTCCTCCGCGGCCTTGCCGCCGGCCCGGCGGGTGGCGCCGAAGGCGACCAGCCGGGCGTGCCGGAGGTCCAGTTCGGCGGCGGCCCGGGCGAAGAACTCGGTGTCGCGCGGGTTGGCCCCCGGCCAGCCGCCCTCGATGAAGCCCACCCCGAACTCGTCCAGGTACCGCGCGATGGCCAGCTTGTCCGCCACCGTCAGGTTGATGCCCTCCCGCTGCGCACCGTCGCGCAGGGTGGTGTCGAACACGTGGAAACTGTCGTCGGTACGGCTGACCTCGGTCATGACCCCTGGTTCTCCGTTCGGGGAGGTTCGTACTGCTCTGCCGGATTGCGAGTCCCGGCTCCACTGTCCAGCATCCCGCGCGCGGCTCCGGTGTCCCCGAGCCCCTTGTGGGGGCTCTCGGCCGGTCCGGAGGCTGTGTTCATCGGGGCGGTGCCCGAAAAACGAAAAAACCCCTCGCGGGTGCGAGAGGTCTGCGCGCGGGTCTGGACGCTGGTGGTCGCTCCGCATCGGGTCCTGCGGGAGCGGTCACTGCGGACCGGCGCGCCTGCTGCTAATCATCAGCGACAGCGAGGACACGCTCGCAGTCTGGCACACGTCCCGGCATCCGGCCCGCCCGTCTCGCGATGCGGAACAGGGCAGGCCGGAGCGGGTGCCGCCTCAGACGATCTTGTGCAGCCAGCCGTGGGTGTCGGGGGTCTGGCCGCCCTGGATGGCCAGCAGGGCCCGGCGCAGCTCCATGGTGGTCGGGCCGGGCTCGCCGGCGCCGACCGTCCAGTCGGCGGCGGCCGACTTGACCGAGCCGACCGGGGTGATGACCGCGGCGGTGCCGCAGGCGAACACCTCGGTGAGGGTGCCGTCCGCGTTGGCCTGCTGCCACTCGTCGGTGGAGATCTTCCGCTCCTCGACGGCGTAGCCGAGGTCGGCGGCGAGCTGGAGCAGCGAGTCGCGGGTGATGCCGGGCAGCAGGGCGCCGGACAGCTCGGGGGTGACGATCTTCGCGTCCTTGCCCTCGCCGAAGACGAAGTACAGGTTCATGCCGCCCATCTCCTCGATCCACCGGTGCTCGGCGGCGTCGAGCCAGACGACCTGGTCGCAACCCTTCTCGGCGGCCTGGGCCTGGGCGATCAGCGAAGCGGCGTAGTTGCCGGCGCACTTGGCGGCGCCGGTGCCGCCGGGAGCGGCCCGGACGTACTCCTTGGACAGCCACACCGAGACCGGCTTGACGCCGCCCGGGAAGTAGGCGCCGGCCGGCGAGGCGATGATCATGAACAGATAGGAGTTGGCCGGGCGGACACCCAGACCGACCTCGGTGGCGAACATGAACGGACGCAGGTACAGGCTCTGCTCGGGCTCGTTCGGCACCCACCCCTGGTCCTGCTGGACCAGCAGCTCGACGGCCTCGACGAAGGTCTCCACCGGCAGCTCCGGCATCGCCAGCCGACGGGCCGAGGCCTGGAAGCGGGCCGCGTTGGCCTCCGGACGGAAGGTCGCGATGGATCCGTCGGCCTGGCGGTAGGCCTTGAGGCCCTCGAAGATCGACTGGCCGTAGTGCAGGGTCATGTTCGCCGGGTCGACCTCCAGCGGCGCGTACGGCGCCAGCTGGGCGTCGTGCCAGCCCACGCCCTCGGTCCAACGGATGGTGACCATGTGGTCGGTGAAGACCCGGCCGAAGCCGGGGTTGATCAGCCGGGCCTCGCGCTCCGCGGTGGGCAGCGGGTGGGCGGAAGGCTTGAGGTCGAACGTGATGGGCGCCTGGGTGGGCGTGCTCATGGCTGTTTCCTTCACCGTGGGGTAGGTCCGGGCCGCCACCGCCGGGTGCCCGCCGCGGCCAACCAGCACCGGAACGAACGCACAACGGCACGACCCACTGTCGATACTCGCATCCAGAGGGCCGTGCCGAACAGCTGCCCGCTCCTTGGGGAGCTGCAAGCTGCGGTTATGTGGTGCGGCCCGCCGGGCCGCGACCGTTGTCGGCCCCGGCCCGTGGGCCGGAGTCCGTCAAGCGGATCCGGCCCGTCAGCCGGCTACTCGGGTGACCAGCGCGTCGCCGACCGCGGAGGTGCTGCGGGTGCCGGTGCGCTCGGCCAGGTCCGCCGCGACGGCGGCCTCCACCCGGGCGGCCTCGGCGGCGAAGCCCAGGTGCTCCAGCAGCATGGCGACCGACAGCACGGTGGCCGTCGGGTCGGCCTTGCCCTGGCCCGCGATGTCCGGCGCCGAACCGTGCACCGGCTCGAACATCGACGGGAACTCGCCGCCCGGGTTGATGTTGCCGCTCGCGGCCAGGCCGATCCCGCCAGTGACGGCGGCGGCCAGGTCGGTCAGGATGTCGCCGAACAGGTTGTCGGTGACGATGACGTCGAAGCGCTCCGGCTGGGTGACGAAGAAGATCGTCGCCGCGTCGACGTGCAGGTAGTCGGTGGTCACCTCCGGGAACTCCCGGCCGACCTCCGCGAAGATCCGCGACCACAGGTGCCCGGCGTGCACCAGCACGTTGTTCTTGTGCACCAGCGTCAGCTTCTTGCGCGGACGCGCCTGGGCCCGGCGGTAGGCGTCGCGCACCACGCGCTCGATGCCGAACGCGGTGTTCAGGCTGACCTCGGTGGCCACCTCCTGCGGCGTCCCGGTGCGCAGCGAGCCGCCGTTGCCGACGTACGGGCCCTCGGTGCCCTCGCGGACCACCACGAAGTCGATGGTCGGCTCACCGGCCAGCGGGGACTTCACCCCGGGGAACAGGCGGCCCGGACGCAGGTTGATGTGGTGGTCGAAGGCGAACCGCAGCTTCAGCAGCAGCCCCCGCTCCAGCACGCCCGACGGCACGCTCGGGTCGCCGATGGCGCCCAGCAGGATCGCGTCGTGCGACTTCAGCTCGGCCAGCACGCTGTCCGGCAGGGTCTCCCCGGTCCGGTGGTAGCGCCGGGCGCCGAGGTCGTACTCGGTGGTCTCCAGCTTCACCTCGGCGGGAAGCACGGCACCCAGGACCTTGAGACCTTCGGCCACCACTTCCTGGCCGATGCCGTCACCCGGGACAACTGCGAGACGAATCGTGCGAGACATGCTCGGACCCTACTCCGGTGTCCCAGGGGTTGACACCCGGCGTCCACCATCCGGACGGGGTCAGGTCAGGTCGATCTCGACGGGGCGTGCGCCCGGGTCGCCCTCGTACTGGACGTACTTGGGCGATTCGGGCGTGCGTCCAGGTGGGATGCCTGGGGGTACCTCCCGGCCGCCAGGCTGGGGGCGTGTCGCGGGCCCGGCAAGATCGGCCGGACAGGACCTAGGGTGGCGGGGTCCGGCAATCCCTCGCGGAAACGGGGTCGAGCAGCAGATGGGCGTGCGGCGGCGGGAGGTGCTGGTCTGCGGGAGTGCGGCCGGGCTGGCGGTGGGCGGGTACGCGCTCGCGGTGGGGCTGCGCGGGGTGTGGCCGACGGGGGCGGGCGAGGCCGCCCTGCCGTACCACGCCCACCTGTGGGACCTGCTGCACGGGCGGGCCGCCGGGGACCTCCTGTTCAACTGGAACAGCGGCTACGGCGTCCCGTTCCTCGCCGACTTCTTCGCCTACCTGATGAACCCGTTCTCCTGGCCGACCGCCCTCCTCCCCCGCGACCAGGGCCGGCTCGCGCTGCTCCTGGTCACCCTCGCCACCATCGGCCTCGGCACCGCCCTGATGGCCCACCTGCTCGGCCGGCTGCACGCCGGCCCGCACTGGCTGCGGGCGCTCGCCGCCGTCGGGTACGGGCTCTGCGCCTGGGTGCTCGACGTCGGCGGGGCGGCGCCGATGTGGCTCTGGGGCCTGGTCTCGCTGCCGCTGCTCGGCCTGGCCGCCGACTGGTGCCTGCGCGAGCGGCGCTGGGTGGCCGGCTCGCTGTGCGTCACCCTCGCCTGGGCCGGCAACCTGTACACCGCCGCGCTGGCCACCCTGATGGCCGGGCTGCTGCTGGCCGTCCGCCTGTTCGCCACCCCGCGGCCGGTGCGCCACCGGGTCCGGGTCACCGGGCGGGCCTTCACCATGGCCACCACCGGTGTCCTGCTCGCCTCGCCCGTGCTGTTCGTCGCCGTCCGGGCCGCGCACGGCGCCCAGCCGGAGTCCCCGGTGCAGCCGCTCGGCCCGTCCGGGTTCGGCGGGCACCTCGCGCAGTTGCTGCCCGCCACCCATGGCGGGCGGCCGCTGCCGGACGTCGCGATCGGCCTGCTGGGGCTGCTGCTGGTGTGCGGGCTGCCGTTCAACCGGCGGGTGCGGGTACGGGAGCGGGCGGTCTGGTGCGGGGCGCTGGTGCTGGTGGTGCTCAGCTTCGTCTGGACCCCGACCGTGCTGGTCTGGCACGGTCTGGCGATCCCGGCCGGCGGGCCGTACCGGGTCGCGTTCGTGCTCAGCGGCCTGCTGGTGCTGGCGGGCTGGGTGTCGCTGGCGCACCGGCCGGACCGGCTGACCCTGCTGGGCGGCGCCGCCGTGGTCGCGGTGATCGCCGCGCTGGCGGCGGGCCGGCACTCGGTCCGCGCCTCCACCTGGACGCTGTTGGCCGTCGGCGGGGTCGTCCTGCTCGCCGCGCTCTGGACCCTCGACCACCGGCACACCGACCGCCGGGCCACCGCCCTGGCGACCTGGGTGCTGGCCGGTGTGGTGCTCGGCAACGCCGTCTGGTCCGGGTACGCGGCGCTCGCCGCCGCCCCGGCCGACCCCGCCTCCCCCGCCGCCGTCCGGGCCGGGTACGCGGCGGTGCGCGACGGCGCCGACTGGCCCCGGGGCCGCAGCGACCCCGGCCCGCACGCCTTCACCACCAACGATCCGCTGCTGCTCGACGGCCAGGGCGGCGGCTACTTCAGCGGCTACCTGCCGACCGTCGCCGCCCTGCTGCTGCACGACCTCGGCGCGGGCTGGACGGCGGGCGGGCGGCAGACCGCCAGCGTCACCGACCCGGTCGGGCAGGCCCTGTTCGCCGTCCGCGCCCACCTCGACGACGGGCCGCCCCCGGCCGGCTTCACCCCCGGACGGGCCGCCGCACCGCCGCTGGTCACCGTGCTGCCGCCCGGCGCCCGGCCGGACACCTCCTCGGTCTGGTCCCGGCAGGAGTCACTGCTCGGCAGCCGGGTGTACGAGGCCCCGCTGCCCGTCCCGGCCGGCGGCCCGGCGCCCACCCTGCACGGCACCAGCGGCTGGTCGCTGCCCGGCGGCGCCGAGGGCACCGTCCTCACCGCGGCCTGCACCCCCGGCGGCACGGCCTACTTCCACGGCGTCTGGTACCGGGGCACGGTCAGCGGCCTCGGCACCACCTACCGCAGCGACGGCGAACAGCCCACCACGGCCGTCGCGATCCACCGGCTGGGGCCGGTCCCCGCCGACGGGACGGTCCGGGTGATCCTGCGCTCCGACACGGTCGGCCAGGTCCCGGCCCGTCCGATCGGCTGTCTGCGGCCCGGCGCCCTGGACGCCGCCGTCGCCCGTCTCACCGCCACCGGCGCGACCGGCGTGACGGCCGGCGGGCACACCCTCGCCGCGACCCTCCCGGTCGGCTCCACCGGCACCGCGCTGCTGTCCGTCCCGGCCGCCGAGGGCTGGACCTGCGCGGCGGGCGGCGGCCGGTACGTCCCGCCGACGCCCGTCCTGGGCATGATCGGCGTACCGCTCGGCGCCGGCGCCGACCGCATCGCCTGCTCCTTCCGCCCGCCCGGTCTCACCGAGGGCCTCACCGTCAGCTCCGCCACCGCCGCCGCCCTCGCCCTGGTCGCCGTCTTCACCCGCTTCTCCCGCCGCCCGACCCGCGCCCCCCGCCGCACCCGCCGGCTCGCCGCCCAGGCCGCCGACCGAGGCTGAGGCGGCCGGGCCTGAGGCGGCCGAGCCGGGCACGGCCGACCGCCGGTGGCACCGCAAGTGGGCCCCCGCCACCGAGGCGCGGCACGACGCGCGAGGGGCGGCCCGCCAGGTCGGCGGGCCGCCCCTCGGGCGGGTGCGGTCAGGGGAGGCTGATCACCTGGCTCCGGTGGGCGGCGGGGTTGAGGTGGTGGAGCAGGAGCAGGCGGGAGGTGTCGCCGGGGGTGCGGCGGATGTCGAGGACGGTGCCGGGCCGGACCGGGGTGGCGAGGGCCGCGGGGCCGCCGAGGCCGGCGCGGATGTCGACGGCGGGGTGCAGGACGTCGAGGGCCAGGACGGGGCGGGTGCCGCGCAGGCCGATGGCGGAGTAGGACTCGGCCGGGTCGGGTGTGCCGGGGGCGACGGTGCTGGTCCAGACGCCGTAGTGGATGGTGCTGTGGCCTTCCCGGACGCCCGGGAGGGCACTCAGCCGGACGGGGAGGACGACGGCGTCGCCGTCCAGCAGGGCGGTGTCGGTGTCGCCCCAGTGGCCGTTGAGCGGCTGGACGTCGAGTTCGGCGCCGGTTCGGGCGTCCAGGGCGCGGGAGACGAGGACGTCGCTGTTGCGCAGCCGGTCGGCTTCGAGGATGACGTCGGTGGTGCCGTCGCCGTCGGTGTCCAGGGAGACCCGGACGCCGTAGAGCCCGACCGGGGTGGCGGCCGGGGCCCAGAGCTGGGCGCCCACGTAGAGCAGGTCGGAGCTGGTGGCGGCACCGACGACCCGCAGGTTGGCGGCCCGGTCGCCGGGGTGCTGGACGCAGACGTCCTGCGGGGGGTCGGCCGGCGCGGCGTCGTCGTCGGGCCGGATGCCGGCCCCGGGCCCGACGGCGGCTTCGCTGTCGGGCGGGCAGTCGGCCCAGCGGGTGCCTTCGCCGCCGAGGGTGAGGGCGGTGACGAGTCCGGGCCGGTTGCCGGGGGCGGCGCTGCCGCCGAGCATCAGGACGGTGCCGTCCCGGGTGGTGCGGGCGGCGGCGGTGGCGGTGAGGTCGGTGGCCGGGCGCGGGGCGGCGAGGACGGGGACGCGCAGTTGGGGCAGGGCCGGGTCGGTGACGGGGGTGAGCAGGACGCGGCCGGAGAGTTCGGCGCGGTAGCTGCGGGCCTTGCCGTTCTGCAGGGTGTCGATGGTGGGGTCGGGGGCGCGGCCCAGTTCCCCGGGGACGGCGAGGGTGACGTGCACCCGCGCGGTGCCGCCGGCCGGGACGTCGACCTGGTCCGGCGTCACCTCGAAGGTGGCGCCGGGCAGTTCGGTGGCGGCCGCGTAGCCGGTGCGGTAGCTCAGCGGCCGGTCCGCGTGGTTGCGCACCTCGATGTCGCGGCCGAGGGCGGTCGGCCCGGCGATCTCGACCGGCCCGTAGGAGACGCCGACGCTGCCTTCGGCCGCTCCGTCGCCGGCCGCGTAGGCGACGACGGGGGTGTGGACGGCCCGGTCGACCTGGGCGCGGCCGCCGCCGGTGCGCTCGGGGCCGTAGACCGGTCCGCCGTGGTCGTCGCCGAGCCAGGTGTCGACGGCGGTGTTCATGAGCGCGGCCTTGAGCTGTTCGACCGGCCAGTCGGGGTGGGCGGCGCGGACGAGGGCGGCGAGGCCGGTGATGTGCGGGGTGGCCATCGAGGTGCCGTCCTCGCGCTGGCCGCCGCTGCCGCTGCCGACGAGGGCGGACCAGATGGTCTCGCCGGGGGCGGCGAGGTCGGGTTTGACGATGCCGGGGACGCCGATGCCGCGGGAGGAGAAGTCGGTGAGGGTGTCGGTGCGGGCGGGCTGGTCCTGGGAGACGGAGCCGTGCAGCGGGTTGCCGGGGGCGGCGAGGCGGATCTCGACCGGCCCGGCCGCGGCGGCCTGCCGGAGCCGTTCGCCGTCGGCGTGGGCGAGCAGGGCGGCCGGGATGCGGTCGTTGCCGGAGATCTCGGCGAGGTGGTCGGTGTCGGCGGCGTAGAGGGCGCCGATCGCACCGGCGTCGGCGGCGTGGTCGGCGCGGGGGCCGGAGTTGCAGGCCCGTTCGGTGTCGCGGGTGCGCCAGGTGAGGACGGCGATCTTTCCGGCGAGCCGCTGCCGGTCGGCTTCGCTGTAGGCGGCGCAGCCGTCGGACTGGTCGGCGGGCAGGGCGAGTTGGCCGCTGACGTCGGCGCTGGACCAGCCCTGGTAGCGCTCGCTCCAGTGGGCCGGGACGACGCCGGCCAGGTCGGCGGGGGCGAGCACGGTGAGGCCGTCGGTGTCGCTGTGCGGGTCGACGGAGGCGGCGACGGCGATGGCCCGGGCGGCGGTGCCGGGGCTGCCGCCGATGCCGTAGACGTCGCCGTCGTTGCCGGCGGCGGCGACCACGACGGTGCCGAGGGCGGCGAGCCGGTCGACGGCGAGGGCATCGGTGTCGTCGGGGTTGCCGAAGCGGCTGCCGAGGGAGAGGTTGACGACGTCGAGGCGGTCGCCGAGGTCTCCGTCGCCGTTGGGGTCGGCGGCGAGGTCGAGGGCCTGGGCGAGCCGGTCGGTGGAGCCGTCGCAGCCGAAGACCCGGATCGCGTACAGCTGGGCGCCGGGGGCGGCGCCGGGGCCGACCTTGAACCCGGCGGGGTCGAGTCCGGGCCGGTAGGGGCCGGTGTACGGGTGGCCGTCGGCGGTGACGCCGTAGCCGGCGGCGGTGCCGGCGACGTGGGTGCCGTGCCCGTTGCGGTCGCAGTCGATCGGGTTGTCGCTGGGGTGCGGGACGGGCTGGTGGTGGGGGGAGGACGGGTCGGGGTTGTAGTCGTCGCCGACCAGGTCCTTGCCGCCGATCACCTTGGCGTTGGGGAACAGCTCGGGCGGGGCCGGCTTGCCGCGTTCGACGGAGCGGAAGGCGGCCTCGGTGCCGGGGCCGCCGAAGTCGGCGTGGGTGTAGTCGATGCCGCTGTCGATGATGCCGATCCGCACCCCCTGGCCGGTGTTGCCATCGCCGGTCGCGCCGGCCCAGACCTGCGGGGCGCCGATCAGCGGGACGGAGTAGGCGTTGTCCCGCTGTTTGCGGACGATCGGGTGGACGGCCCGGACGCCGGGCAGCGCGCGCAGGGCGGGCAGCCGGTCGGCGGGCGCGTTGACGGCGAGGCCGGTGAGCAGGGTGCGGGTGCGGTAGAGCTCGCCGGCGGTGGGCGCCGCCCGGTGGACGGCCGCGGCGAGCCGGTCGAGGGCTTCGCCGGCCTTGGCGCGCTGGGCGGCGCCGGCATCGGCGGCCTCCCGGCGGGCGGCCTCCGGGGAGCGCTGGGCCCGCCGGGCCCCGTCGGCGGCGCGCCGCCAGGCGGGGCCGGCCGGCTCGGTGCCGAGTTCGAGCAGGACGGTGGCCGTTCGGCCGGCCCTCGACGGCTCCGTCGGGGGCCCGCCGGAGGCCGGGGTGGCGGCGAGCGCCGCGCTCCCGGCCAGCACGGCCAGGGTGAGGCCGATCCGGGTGATGGGTCGGCGGACGGATGGCAGGCGCACTGGGCCCTCTCCCCCGGCAGGGGGACTGATCCGCACACCGTGTCGCTGACGCCCGCCCGCGCGAACGTCGATCACCCTTCCGGGGGCCCCAAATTAGGATGATCGCGCCGGCGAGCGCGAGCAACTTCCCTCGGACGGACGCCGGTTGCACTCGACCGGGTGACCTGACGGCAGCCCGAGCGGCCTATTCGGCAGATGAACGGCCGGGTCGGAGAAGCCCCCCGAGGAGGGCCGTCCGACGACCCTTGACAGACAGGCCCGCCAGGGGTTCCCGTCAGAGGTGCCCGGTCGAGCCGCCGTTGTCGCGGCGGTCCAGCGCCCGCTGCAGCGCGGCGGCGGCGAAGGGGTTCCGCTCGGCGGCCCGGCGCCGGCGCGGGGCGCGGACGGGGGTGGCGGCGGGGGCGGCAGTGGCGTGGCGGTCGGCGGTGAGGGGCATACCGGGCTCCTTGGAAGCGGCGCCCCGAAGAGGGCGCGGGAGGGGAGGGGTACGCGCGGGGGCAGGGATCGCCTGCCCGTGAAGGCGCACGCGGACACGGGCCGAACGCCCTGTCTACAGGGTCGGCACGCCGTATCGCCCTTCCACGGTACGACCGGGCCCGGGCCGTGTCTGCACGAATACTTGGATTTCCTAGTATCTGAGACGGGCACCCCCCCGGGGGAACGCAGCGGGGCCCGGACCGCCGGCGAACGGCGGTCCGGGCCCCGGGGGGCGTCGGGCTCAGGCGCCCAGGTCGACCGAGCGGGCGAAGCGGGCGCCGATCTCGGCGGCGATCGCCGACAGCACGTCCTGCGGGATCTGGCTGTCCACGGTGATGGAGGCGAGCGCGCCGCCGCCGTCGCGGGCGACCTGCATGCCGGCGATGTTGATGCCGGCGTCGCCGAGGTGGCGGCCGAGCACGCCGACCACGCCGGGGCGGTCCTCGTACTTGAAGAAGGCCATGTGGTCGGTGAGCGCGACGTCCACGTCGAAGGCGTCCACGCCGACGATCTTCTGGGTCTGCTTCGGGCCGGCCAGGGTGCCGGAGATGGCGATCTCCTCGCCGTTCGCGAGCGTGCCGCGGACGGTGATCACGTTGCGGTGCTCGGCGCTCTCGCTGGAGGTGGTCAGGCGGACCTCGACGCCGCGCTCCTGGGCGAACAGCGGGGCGTTGACGTAGGACACCGTCTCCGCCACCACGTCCTCGAACACGCCCTTCAGCGCGGACAGTTCGAGCACCTTCACGTCGTGCTGGGTGATCTCGCCGCGGACCTCGACGTCGAGCCGGACGGCGACCTCGCCGGCCAGCGCGGTGAAGATCCGGCCGAGCTTCTCGGCCAGCGGCAGGCCCGGGCGCACGTCCTCGGCGATCACGCCGCCCTGGACGTTGACGGCGTCCGGCACCAGCTCGCCGGCCAGCGCCAGGCGCACCGACTTGGCGACGGCGATGCCGGCCTTCTCCTGCGCCTCGTCGGTGGAGGCGCCCAGGTGCGGGGTGGCGACCACGTTGTCGAAGCCGAACAGCGGGGAGTCGGTGCACGGCTCCTTGGTGTACACGTCCAGGCCGGCGCCGGCCACCCGGCCGTCGCGCAGGGCGTTGGCGAGCGCCTCCTCGTCCACGATGCCGCCGCGGGCGGCGTTGACGATGCGCACGGTCGGCTTGACCTTGTGCAGCGCCTCGTCGCCGATCAGGCCGATGGTCTCGGGGGTCTTGGGGAGGTGGACGGTGATGAAGTCCGAGACCTCCAGCAGCTCCTCCAGGGTGACCAGCTTGACGCCCATCTGGGCGGCGCGGGCGGCCTGGATGTAGGGGTCGTACGCGACGATCTTCATGCCGAACGCGGACATCCGCTGGGCGACCAGGACGCCGATCCGGCCGAGGCCGACGACGCCGAGGGTCTTCTCGCTCAGCTCGACGCCGGTGTACTTGTTGCGCTTCCACTCGCCCTGCTTGAGCGCGGCGTTGGCCGGCGCGATGTTGCGGGCGACGGAGATCAGCAGGCCGCAGGCGAGTTCGGCGGCGGTGACGATGTTGGAGGTCGGCGCGTTCACGACCATCACGCCGGCCTTGGTGGCGGCGGCGACGTCCACGTTGTCCAGGCCGACCCCGGCCCGGGCGACCACCTTGAGCTTGCGGGCGACGGCCAGCGCCTCCGCGTCGACCTTGGTGGCGGAGCGGATCAGGATCGCGTCGACGTCGGCGATCGCGCCGAGCAGCTCGGTGCGGTCGGCGCCGTTGCAGTGGCGGATCTCGAAGTCGGGGCCGAGGGCGTCGACGGTGGCGGGCGACAGCTCTTCGGCGATCAGGACGACGGCGGTTTTGGATGTCACAGTGCTCACGACAGTGTGTCCTTAACTCTGCGGTTCTCCCCGGCACGTGGGTGGCGTGGACGGCGGGGGGAAGGTGGCATGCCGCGTAGGTAGACGCACGACGCTGTGGGCCTGACGCGCACTCGGAGTGTATCGACGGGCTGGGTACCAGGCTGCTCCCGTCCGGCGAAATCACCCGGACGGGAGCAGCCTACTTGTACAAGGAAGTTACAAAATCGGGCAGAGCCCGAGGCCGGTTCAGGCCTTGTCGTCGACCCAGCTCATCAGCGAGCGCAGCTTCTTGCCGGTGGTCTCCAGCAGGTGGTCCTCGTCGGCCTTCTTGTACTCGTTGTACTTGGGCAGACCGGCCTTGTACTCGGCGATCCAGGTGTTGGCGAAGGTGCCGTCCTGGATCTCGGCGAGGACCTTGCGCATCTCGGCCTTGGTGGCGTCGGTGATGATCCGCGGGCCGGTGACGTAGTCGCCCCACTCGGCGGTCTCGGAGACCGACCAGCGCATCTTCTCCAGGCCGCCCTCGTACATCAGGTCGACGATGAGCTTCAGCTCGTGCAGGCACTCGAAGTAGGCGATCTCCGGCTGGTAGCCGGCCTCGACCAGGGTCTCGAAACCGGCCTTCACCAGGGCGGCGGTGCCACCGCACAGGACGGCCTGCTCACCGAACAGGTCGGTCTCGGTCTCCTCGGTGAAGGTGGTCTTGATGACGCCGGCCTTGGTGGCGCCCAGGCCCTTGGCGTAGGACAGCGCCAGGTCGAAGGCCTTGCCGGAGGCGTCCTGCTCGACGGCGACGATCGCGGGGACGCCGCGGCCCTCCTCGTACTGGCGGCGGACCAGGTGGCCCGGGCCCTTCGGGGCGACCATGCAGACGTCGACGTCCGCCGGGGGCTTGATGAAGCCGAAGCGGATGTTCAGGCCGTGGCCGAAGAACAGGGCGTCGCCGGCCTTCAGGTGCGGGGCGATGTCGGCCTCGTAGACGTCGGCCTGGATCGGGTCCGGCACCAGGATCATGATGACGTCGGCCTCGGCCGCGGCCTCGGCCGGGGTGACGACGCGCAGGCCGGCCTCCTCCGCCTTGGCACGGGACTTGGACTCCGGCTTCAGGCCGACCCGGACGTCGGCGCCGGAGTCGCGCAGGGACAGCGCGTGGGCGTGGCCCTGGCTGCCGTAGCCGATGACCGCGACCTTGCGGCCCTGGATGATGGACAGGTCGGCGTCGTCTTCGTAGAACAGCTCGGCCACGGGGGCACATCTCCTTGCGTGATGGTTGCCGGGTACGCGTTCTCTACGGTAGGCGTACCGGCGGGGGCGTGGGGCGGTGCTTCAGGGTGTGAGACGGCCTGCGTCTCGGGGGTGCTCAGGCGCTGCGGTCGAGGGCGCGCAACGAGCGGTCCGTGATCGAACGGGCGCCGCGCCCGATGGCGACCAGGCCGGACTGGACCAACTCCTTGATGCCGTAAGGCTCCAGCATCCGGAGCATGGCCTCCAGCTTGTCCGAGCTTCCGGTGGCCTCGATGGTCACCGCGTCCGGGGACACGTCGACCGTCTTGGCACGGAACAGCTGGACGATCTCGACGATCTGCGACCGGGTCTCGTTGTCGGCGCGGACCTTCACCAGGACCAGTTCCCGCTGGATCGCAGCGGACTGGTCGAGTTCGACGATCTTTATCACGTTCACGAGCTTGTTGAGCTGCTTGGTGACCTGTTCCAGCGGGAGGTCCTCGACGTTGACCACGATGGTCATCCGGGACACGTCCGGATGCTCGGTCGGGCCGACGGCGAGGGAGTCGATGTTGAAGCCCCGACGGGAGAACAGGGCGGCGATGCGGGCGAGCACGCCGGGCTTGTTCTCGACCAGGACGGAGAGGGTGTGCTTGGACATGGGGTTCCTCAGGCGCTCTGGAGTTGAAGGGGGGCGTTAGTCGAGGTCGTCGCCGAAGTCGGGGCGGACGCCCTTGGCGAACTGGATCTCGTCGTTGCTGGTGCCGGCCGCGACCATCGGCCAGACCATGGCGTCCTGGTGGACGATGAAGTCGATGACGACCGGGCGGTCGTTGATCTCCATGGCCTGCTTGATGACGGCGTCCAGGTCCTCGGGGCGCTCGCAGCGCAGGCCGACGCAGCCCATCGCCTCGGACAGCAGGACGAAGTCGGGGATCCGGGTGCCCTGGGCCGGCGGCGCGATGCCGTCGTGGTCGGGGCCGGCGTGCAGCACGGTGTTGGAGTAGCGCTGGTTGTAGAACAGCGTCTGCCACTGGCGGACCATGCCGAGCGAGCCGTTGTTGATGACCGCGACCTTGATCGGGATGTCGTTCAGGGCGCAGGTGGCCAGTTCCTGGTTGGTCATCTGGAAGCAGCCGTCGCCGTCGATCGCCCAGACCGCGGTGTCCGGCCGGCCGGCCTTGGCGCCCATCGCGGCCGGGACGGCGTAGCCCATGGTGCCCGCGCCGCCCGAGTTGAGCCAGGTGCCCGGCTTCTCGAACCGGATGAACTGCGAGCTCCACATCTGGTGCTGGCCGACGCCCGCGGCGTAGATCGCCTCCGGGCCGACCAGCCGGCCGATCCGCTCGATGACCTGCTGCGGGGAGAGCCGGCCGCCCGGGGCGGGCTCGTAGCCCAGCGGGTAGGTCTTCTTCCACTCGTCGAGCTTCTCCCACCACTGCGAGTAGTCGCCCTTGTGGCCGGCGTCGAACTCGGCCTGGACGGCGACGATCAGATCGGCCAGCACCTCGCGGGCGTCGCCGACGATCGGCACGTCGGCGGGGCGGTTCTTGCCGATCTCGGCCGGGTCGATGTCCGCGTGGACGACCTTGGCGTGCGGGGCGAAGCCGTCCAGCTTGCCGGTGACGCGGTCGTCGAAGCGGGCGCCGAGGGTGAACAGCAGGTCGGCCTTCTGCAGCGCGGTGACGGCCGGGACGGAGCCGTGCATGCCGGGCATGCCCAGGTGCTGCGGGTGGCTGTCGGGGAAGGCGCCGAGCGCCATCAGGGTGGTGACCACGGGGGCGCCGGTCAGCTCGGCGAGGATCCGCAGCTCGGCGGTGGCCTGCGCCTTGATCACGCCGCCGCCGACGTACAGCACCGGGCGCTTGGCGCCCACCAGCATCTTCGCGGCCTCGCGGATCTGCTTGGCGTGCGGCTTGGTGACCGGGCGGTAGCCGGGCAGCAAGAGCTCGACCGGCCAGCGGAAGGTGGTGGTGGCCTGGAGCGCGTCCTTGGCGATGTCGACCAGGACGGGGCCGGGGCGGCCGGTGGCGGCGATGTGGAACGCCTCGGCGATCACCCGGGGGATCTCGGCGGGGTCGGTGACCAGGTAGTTGTGCTTGGTGATCGGCATGGTGATGCCGCAGATGTCCGCCTCCTGGAAGGCGTCGGTGCCGATCGCCTTGGAGGAGACCTGGCCGGTGATCGCGACGATCGGCACGGAGTCCATGTAGGCGTCGGCGATCGGGGTCACCAGGTTGGTCGCGCCCGGGCCGGAGGTGGCCATGCAGACCCCGACCCGGCCGGTGGCCTGGGCGTATCCGGTGGCGGCGTGGCCGGCGCCCTGCTCGTGGCGGACCAGGATGTGGCGCACCTTGGCCGAGTCCATCAGCGGGTCGTACGCGGGAAGGATGGCCCCGCCCGGGATGCCGAAGACGGTGTCGGCGCCCACGGCCTCCAGCGAGCGGATGAGCGACTGGGCGCCGGTCATGGTTTCGACGACGTGCTGGGGAGCGGGAGCGTGGGCGGCCGTGGTGTCCCCGCGGCGGGGGGATGCGGCGTGCTCAGTCATCTGCCTGTCTCTTCTCGGAATGTGCCGGCCCGGTGGTTTCGGGCCCCGGTGGTGCGAGGGTGGGGTCCCGGTTTCGGGCCGATCGCCGGCTCTGCCTCAATCGTCCCGCTTCCTCCCCGCGAATCGGGGCGGATCGGACGGTCGGGGCCAGGGGTCTTGCGGTGGTGGAACAGCGTCAGTGCAACAAAAAACCCCTCGTGCCAAGGGCATGCGAGGGGTGGCGCGTCGGTCTGTCACAAGCGGGGGGTGTGAACCCGCTCAGCCGACGCGCCCGCCAAGTACGAGAATTCGGGTGCGCATGGCAACGACCCTCCTCCTGTCCGGGGGCACGTGTCAAGCAGGTGGGATGACCGTCTCGCCATGCGGACCTGGCCCTGGACCGGTCACCGCGCGGCGTTCGGGCAGGTCGGGGGCACCGTGGTGATGCACGACACGCCCCCCGCCGCCCTCCCCGCGGCCACCCGTCCGGGCCTCCGCGGCCAGGTACGCGCGCCGGGCCGAGACCGAGCCGAGCGGTCTGGGCAGCGGGTAGCCGCGGCGCACCAGCGCCCGGCGCAGCCGGGTCTCGTCCAGCGGCGGCGCGAAGGCCGAACCCTGGCCCTGCCGGCAGCCCAGCTCCTGGAGCGCGGCGACCTGGCGGGGCAGGTCCACCCCCTCGGCGCCGGTGACCAGGCCGAGGTCGTGGCCGAGCCGCAGGGCGTGCCCGGCGAGCGTGCGGCTGAGCGCGGACTCCCCGAGGTCCTGCACCAGCGTGCGGTCCAGCTTGAGGCCGTCCAGGGGCAGCCGGGCCAGCTCGCCGAGCGAGCCGCTGCCGGCGCCGTAGCCGGCCAGCACGGTGGTGACCCCGAGCCGGCGCAACGCGGCCAGCCGGCGGCCGAGTTCGTCGGCGAGCGAGTCCGGGCCCATCCGGGCCACCTCGATCACCAGCTCGCCGGCCGGCAGCCGGCTGTCGCGCAGCGCCGCGGCCACCGTCTCGTACAGGCCGGGCGAGCACAGCCGCTCGGTGGAGAGCCGGACGGCGACCGGGACGGGCGCGGGGCCGCTGCGGCTGCGGCCGGACTGGCCGCGCCGGTTGGCCGCGGCCGTCACCGCCTCCTGGACCAGCCAGCGGGAGAACCGGGTGGCCGCGTCGCCGTGGTCGGCCGAGCGCAGGAACTCGGCCGGGGTGAGCAGCAGGCCGCCCGCCGAACGCCAGCGGGCCTGCGCCTCGACGCCGGTCACCGCGCCGCTGCCGAGGTCCACCACGGGCTGGTGGAGCAGGGTGAAGCCGCCCTCCCGGACGGCGGCCCGCAGCCGCTCCTCCAGTTCGGTGCGGCGCTCCAGATCGGCCCGCATCGCGGGGTTGTAGAGCACCACCCGGCCCTTGCCCTCGGACTTGGCCCGGTACATCGCGAGGTCGGCGTTGCGCATCAGCTCGTCGGTGGCCGCCCTCGGGTCGGCGGCCGGGCCGCGTTCGGGGGTGCCGAAGGCGATGCCGATGCTGGCGGCGACACCGAGTTCGGCGCCGCCGATCCAGTACGGCTCGGAGAGCGCGATCCGCAGCCGCTCGGCGAGCTCCTGGACCTGGAGCCGGCCGAGCGGGCCGCAGACCAGCGCGGCGAACTCGTCGCCGCCGAACCGGGCGACGGTGTCCCCGCAGCGGACGGCCCCCTGGAGCCGGCGGGCCGCCTGCACCAGCAGTTCGTCGCCCACCTGGTGGCCGGCCGTGTCGTTGACCGCCTTGAAGCCGTCCAGGTCGAGGAAGAGCACCGCGACCCCGACGCCGCCCTCGCCCTGCTGGCCGCGGGCGCCGAGGGCGGCCCGCAGCCGCTGGGCGAACAGCGCCCGGTTGGGCAGGTCGGTGAGCGGGTCGTGGAAGGCGTTGTGCTGCAACTGGGCCTGGAGTATCACGCGTTCGGTCACGTCCCGGCTGTTGAGGATCAGGCCGTCACGGTGCCGGCTGACCGTCGACTCGACGTGCAGCCACTCGCCGCCGCCGGAACTGATCCGGCACTCCACCCGGGCGGACGGCTCGGCGGTGCCCGGGGAGCGGTGGGCGGTGAGCCGGACCCTCGCCAGGTAGCGGCGGACCTCGGCGAGCACCCGGTCCACGTCCTCCGGGTGGACCAGGTCCAGCAGGTTGCCGCCGACCAGTTCCTCCGGGTCCCGCCCGTAGACGCCGAGCGCGGCCGGGGAGACGTAGGAGAGCACGCCGTTGGCGCCGGCGATCATGATGACGTCGCTGGAGCCCTGCACCAGGGAGCGGAAGTGCGCCTCCTTGTGGGCGAGTTCCTGGGCGAGCGAGAGGTTGTCGAGCAGCATCACGCCCTGGCGCAGGATGAGCGCCAGGCCGACGGTGCAGGCCGCCGCGGCCACCACCCGGTCCAATTCCCGCCCGCCGAGGGCGTTGTAGAGGATCCCGGCGGTGCACACCGCGGCGGCCGCGTACGGGGTGAGCGCGCTGAAGGTGGTGGCCACCCGGCGGCGCGGCAGGCCTCCGGCCGAAGGGTGCTCGCGCAGCGGGCGGCGCCAGCGCGGCGACCACGGCGCCCAGGCCAGCAGCAGGCTGCCGGAGAACCAGCCGGCGTCCAGCAGTTCGCCCGAGCGGTAGCTGCTGCGCAGCTCCGGGGAGGTGAACAGGGCGTCGCACAGGACGGTGACGGCCAGCGCCACCATCGCGGTGTGCACGGCCGCCCGGTTGCCGTCCCGGCCGCCGAAGCGCAGCCCGACGACCAGGCTGACCAGCAGGATGTCCAGCACCGGGTAGGCCAGGTTGAGGGCCAACCGCAGTGGCGAGCCGACCTCGCCGGCGGCGATCCGGCCGAGCGCCAGGCTCCAGCTGAGGGTGAACAGCGAGCCGGCGATCAGCCAGCCGTCGAGCAGCAGGCAGAGCCAGCCGGCGGCCGAGCGCGGGCGCTGGGCGAGCACCAGGACACCGGTGATGGCGAGCGGGGAGAACAGCAGGAAGGCGTACTCGGCGAGCGAGTCCTGCGGCAGCGGGCTGCGGGCGACCAGTTCGTACCAGCCCCAGGTGCCGTTGCCGCAGGCCACCATGAGCGAGGAGAGGCCGAACAGCAGCCAGGCCGGGCGGGCGCGCCCGCCGGCTGTGCAGCCGTACACCAGGCAGGACAGCGCGGCCGCGAGCGCCGCCGCGGCCAGGCCGAAGTCGCCCATGAAGATGGAGAGTTGGAAGGATCCCCAGCCAGTGGCGGCGCCCAGGGCGTAGGCCAGGCAGAGCGCGCCGAGGACGAGGCCGGGCAGCGTCCGGCTCTCCCGGAGCCGGCTCAGCGGGCCGCGCCGGCCGGGGGCGGGCGGGCCGGCTGCGGCTGCGCCGGGCGCGGACGTGTCGGGCTCGGACGCGTCGGCGGGTGGCACGCCCGGCCGTCCGGCCCCGGGCAGCACCGTATCGGTGGAGCTCACTCGGCCTCTCCCCCTCCGGCCCGGGGCCTGGCGCCCCGGCCACGGGCCACCGGCCGCGCGCCTCTCGGTCGTACGCGGTGGCCTGGCGCCCCGTCAGGACGGAGGCCCAGGGGGTGGGCGGCCTTCCGGTCACCACACCGCACCGATGTTCCCGATCGGGACCCTACACCAAATCCGTCACTCAATGACACATGCACTCAACTTAGAGTAATGGCGAGGGGGTGGGGAAATGCACCCGATTCCGGCGGATCGGCCCGGTTGGCGGCGGCGCGCGACCAGGGGCTCACGCGGCGCGCACGGGAGCACGCGACGGCGCCCGGCCCCGGGCCGCCCGGACCGGAGACGGTCAGGAGGCCCGGCGCCGGGCGCTCGGGTCAGCGGGAGGCCCGGGGGGACAGGGCCTACGCCGGATCGTCCGGGAACAGCCGCAGCCGGTGCGCCAGCGCTGCCGCCTCACCCCGGCCGGTGACCGCGAGCTTGCCCAGGATGTTGGAAACGTGCACGCTCGCGGTCTTCGGAGAGATGTACAGCTCCTCCGCGATCTGCCGGTTGCTCCAGCCCCGCGCCAGCAACCGGAGCACGTCCCGCTCACGGGGGGTGAGGCCGAAGGACTCCCCGGCGGGCGGGGTCGCGGCCGGCCCGGCGGCCGGGCGCGCGGCCGCCACCGGGGTCAGCGTCAGCCCGGCCCGGTCGGCCAGGCCCGCGACCTCCGCCAGCAGCGGACGGTCGCCCCGGACGGTGGCCAGTTCCCGCGCCTCGCGCAGCAGTTCGGCCCCGGCCTCGCGCCGCCCGGCCAGCACCTCGGCCTCGCCGGCCCGCAGCAGGGCGACCGCCAGCGGGTACGGCAGCCCCGTCGGCCGCAGCGCGGCGACCACGGCGGCCCACTGCTCCGGGGTGTCGGCGGCCTCGGCGCGGGCCAGTTCGCCCTCCAGCAGCCGGGCCCAGCCGTGGTGCATCGGCGCCCGCGGCCGCAGCCGGGCCGCCCGCGCGGCGATCGCGGCCAGTGCCTCGGCCCGGCCCGCCGCGGCCTCCGGCAGGCCCCGGCTGTCCGCCTCCACCGTGGCGGCCTCGACCAGCAGCGGGTACACGTCGGACTCGTGGCCGAGCCGCCCCTCCTCCGCCAGCGCGGTGAGCAGTTCCTCCCGGGCCTCCAGCGGCCGACCGGCGAGCGCGGCGATCCGCACCGCCAGCCGGCTGATCGGCACGCTGTGCTGGAGCTGGCCGACCCGGTTGGCCGACCGGGCCTGCGCCAGCATGGTCGCCGCGCCGGCCAGGTCCCCGCGCAGCAGCGCGAGGTCGCCGCGCATCCGGTCCAGGAACTCGGCGTGGGTGCCGGTCAGGCTGGTCAGCTCGCAGGCGTCGAGCACCTCGGCGGCCTCCCGGATCCGCCCCAGGTCGGTCAGCGCCTCGGCCAGGTTGCCGGTCAGGATGGTGCCGATGTTGCGCAGCAGGCCGTTGCCGTCCGCGTAGACCAGGCCCTCACGGGCCAGCACCACCGCCTCCTCGGCCCGGCCCACCCCGCGCTGCATGCTGGCCAGGTTGTTGACGCCGCGCAGCAGCAGGTCGGGCACGCCCAGCCGGCGGGCCGCCTCGACCGCCCCGGCCAGTTCGGCCAGCCCGCCGTCGGCATCGCCGTGCACGTCGTAGCGCAGGCCGCCGAGCGTCATCCGGGCGTGCACCTCGACGGAGTGCGCGCCGACCTCCTGGGCGATCCGGATCGCCCGCTCGGCCAGCTCGATGTGCTCGGGGCCGGGCTTCTTGAGCATCGCCACCCCGGCGCCGAGCGCGAACACCTCGGCCTGGACGGCGGACGGCGGCAGGTGGTCGACCAGCCGGTGCGCGTGCAGGATCTCCTCGTCGTCGCCGGAGCGGCGCAGATTGCCCAGCATCCGGGCCCGGTTGATCCGGAACCAGGCCGCGCGCACCGGGTGCACGGCCTCGTCGACCAGCCGCAGCCCCCGCCTGGCGAGGCTCAGGCCGCGCTCGCGGTCGCCGCAGCGCCGGGCCGCGACCACCGCCTCGGCCAGCACGTCGACCAGTTGGATCCGGTCGCAGTCCCCGTCGGCGGTGCTGTGGTCGCAGGAGCCCGGCGGGTAGGTCTCGGCCCAGTCGTACGGGCGCAGGGTGTGCGCCAGCACCTCCTCGGAGACCATGTCCCACAGTTCCAGGGCCCGTTCCAGCATGCCCAGTTGCTCGGCGAAGGCGTTGCGGCGGCGGGCCGCCCGGGCGGCGTCCAGGGCGGTCGGCAGGGCGCGGGCCGGGTCGTGCGCGTGGTACCAGTAGTTGGCCAGCCGGGCGGGTAGGGCGTCGCAGGAGACCAGCTGCGGCTGCGCCTCCACGGCGAGCGCGAACTTGCGGTTGATCCGGTGCCGTTCACCGGGCAGCAGGTCGTCCGAGACCGCTTCGCGGACCAGCGCGTGCCGGAAGCGGTAGCCCTCGCCCTCGCCGTCCGGGCGCAGGATGTTGGCGCCGACGGCCGCCCGCAGCGCCTCGATCAGCGCCTCCTCGTCGTCGTCCAGGACGGCCGCCAGCAGGGCGTGCTCGACGTGCGAGCCGCCCTCGGCGGCGATCCGCACCACCCGCTGGGCCTCCTCGACCAGGCTCTCCACCCGGACCAGCAGGATGTCGCGCAGCGAGTCGGTGAGCCCTGCGCCGCAGCCGTCCTCGAAGGCGGTGGCCAGCTCCTCGACGAAGAACGGGTTCCCCTCGGAGCGGCGGTGGATGCGGTCCACCAGCTTCCGGTCGGGGTCGGCGGTGCCGAGGATGCCGGCCAGCTGGGCGGCGACCTCGCCGCGGCCGAACCGTTCCAGCTCCAGCCGCTGGACGGTGCGCAGCCGTTCGAGCTCGGCCAGGAAGGGGCGCAGCGGGTGGCGGCGGTGCAGGTCGTCGGAGCGGTAGGTGGCGACCAGCAGCACCCGGGACCGGTGCAGGGTGCGGACCAGGAAGGCGAGCAGTTCGCGGGTGGAGCGGTCGGACCAGTGCAGGTCCTCGACGGCGAACACGAGGGTACGCTCCGCGCCGAGCCGCTCGAACAGCCTCGCGGTGTGCTCGAACAGCCGGGCCCGGCCGTACTCGTCGTTGGGTTCACCGTCGGCCTCGCCGAACTCGGGCAGCAGCCGGGCCAGGTGCCCCTCGCTGCCGACCGCAGCGGCCTCCAGCTCGGCGCCCAGCGAGCGGTGCAGCCGGCGCAGCGCGGCGGCCAGCGGGGCGTACGGCAGGCCCTCGGCGCCGATCTCCAGGCAGCCGCCGAGCGTGGTGACCGCTCCCCCGGCGGCGGCCCGCTCCAGGAACTCCTCCAGCAGCCGGGTCTTGCCGACGCCCGCCTCGCCGCCGATCAGCACGGCCTGCGGGCTGCCGGAGCCGGCCCGGCGCAGTGCGTCGGTCAGTTCGGTGATCTCGCTGCCGCGGCCGACGAAGACGGGACTCACCGATATCTGCTGCATGGAGGCGAGCATGCCATAGCCGGAGGTGGCGGGCCGAGGGGTTATCTCCCCTGGCGAACGCCCGGAGGGGGAGGCGCTCCCCTGCTGCGCCTCCCCCTCCGAAACTCCCTCGGCACCGTCGTGGTGCCGGTCCGTCAGCATTCGCGCTGGCGCGCGGGGCGCCGCTGGAAGCGGGCGGCCACCGGACGCTGCCGCAGGCGGCGCCCCTCCTTGGCCTCCCGGACCAGGCGCTCGTGCTCGGCGCGGACGGCCAGCTCGTGGGCGTGCTGCTGGATGAGCTCGTACTCGATCACTTCGGTTCCCCCTGTGGGTTTCACTGCGTTTCGCTGTCGAGTAAGACTTTCCTCTCCCAGCGGGGGGTGCCGCATCGGAAGCCCTACCGATCTTCCGGACCCCAGGTGCCTTAGATCGGGGCCCCGGGAACGACAAAGGCCCGGTCTTACCTCGATTTAGAGGTGAGACCGGGCCTTAGGCCTTACTTAGAGGGCCTTAGATGCCTTAGGCGCCTTAGGAAGCTCAGGCGGAGACGCCCAGCTTCCCCGGGCTGCGCCTACTGCCCCTCGACGGCGAGCCGCTCCAGGATCAGGTCCTTGACGCGGGCCGCGTCGGCCTGGCCGCGGGTGGCCTTCATGACCGCACCGACCAGCGCGCCGACCGCCGCGACCTTGCCGTCGCGGATCTTGGCGGCGATCGCCTCGTTCTCGGCGATGGCCTGGTCGACGGCCGCACCGAGCGCGGAGTCGTCCGAGACGACGGCCAGGCCGCGCTTCTCGACGACCTCGTCCGGCTCGCCCTCGCCGGCCAGCACGGCCTCGATGACCTGGCGGGCCAGCTTGTCGTTCAGCTTGCCCTCGGCGACCAGCGCGGTGACCCGGGCGACCTGCGCCGGGGTGATCGGCTGCTCGCTCAGCTCGGTGCCGGTCTCGTTGGCCCGGCGGGCCAGCTCGCCCATCCACCACTTGCGGGCCTGGTCGGCCGGGGCGCCGGCGGCGATGGTCTCCTGGATCGGCTCGACGGCGCCGGCGTTCAGCACCGACTGCATGTCCTTGTCGGACAGGCCCCACTCGGCCTGCAGCCGGGCCCGGCGCACCCGCGGCAGCTCGGGCAGGCCTGCGCGCAGCTCCTCGACCCAGGCGCGGGCGGGGGCGATCGGCACCAGGTCCGGCTCGGGGAAGTAGCGGTAGTCCTCGGCGTTGTCCTTGATCCGGCCCGAGGTGGTGCTGCCGTCCTCCTCGTGGAAGTGCCGGGTCTCCTGGATGATCGTGCCGCCGTCGGTCAGCACGGTGGCGTGCCGCTGGATCTCGAACCGGGCGGCCCGCTCCACGCTGCGCAGCGAGTTGACGTTCTTGGTCTCCGAACGGGTACCGAAGGTCTCGGTGCCGTTGGGGCGCAGCGACAGGTTGACGTCGCAGCGCATCTGGCCCTTGTCCATCCGCGCCTCGGAGACGCCCAGCGCCTTGATCAGCTCGCGCAGCTCGGCGACGTACGCCTTGGCGACCTCGGGGGCGCGCTCGCCGGCGCCGACGATCGGCTTGGTGACGATCTCGATCAGCGGGATGCCGGCCCGGTTGTAGTCGAGCAGCGAGTGGGTGGCGCCGTGGATGCGGCCGGTCGCGCCACCGACGTGGCTGGACTTGCCGGTGTCCTCCTCCATGTGGGCGCGCTCGATCTCCACGCGGAAGGTCGAGCCGTCCTCCAGCTGCACGTCGAGGTAGCCGTTGAAGGCGATCGGCTCGTCGTACTGCGAGGTCTGGAAGTTCTTGGGCATGTCCGGGTAGAAGTAGTTCTTCCGCGCGAACCGGCACCACTCGGCGATCTCGCAGTTCAGCGCCAGGCCGATCTTGACGGCCGACTCCACGCCGATCGCGTTGACCACCGGCAGCGAGCCGGGCAGGCCCAGGCAGGTCGGGCAGGTCTGGCTGTTCGGCTCGGCACCCAGCTCGGTCGAGCAACCGCAGAACATCTTGGTCTTGGTGCCCAGCTCGACGTGGACCTCAAGGCCCATCACCGGGTCGTACGACGCGAGAGCGTCCTCGTAGGAGACCAGGTTCATGACGCTCACAGCGTCCCCTTCACTAAAAGACTTGGGAGGTACGGGCCCGGCCGCCGCTCGCGCGGGGCCGGGCCGGGGCGCTCAGCTCAGCCCAGCAGGACGTCGTCGGAGCCGAGCTGGCGCAGCTCGCGCACCAGCAGGGCGGTACCGGTGATCAGCGCGGCGGCGCCGACCAGGGCGTTGACCAGCTTGAGGGTGTCGCTCTCCTCGCGGGCCTTGCGGACGTCCTTGACGACCGATAGCGCGCCGAAGGCGCTGGTGCCGATGGACAGCCAGAGGCCCGGCTTGCTGTGCTTGAAGCCCTTCAGGGACGACGGTGCCTTGAGGGACGACGGGGCCTTGGCCTTCTCGATCTTGCTCACAGTGCCGGTGCCTCCTCCAGCAGGGTGTGCCCCCACTTGTCGTTGAGTGCGGCCTCGACGGCGCCGCCCACCCGGTACAGGCGGTCGTCCGCCATCGCGGGTGCGATGATCTGCAGGCCGACCGGGAGATTGTCCTCCGGGGCCAGACCGCAGGGCAGCGACATGGCCGCGTTGCCCGCGAGGTTCGACGGAATCGTGCAGAGGTCGGCCAGGTACATCGCCATCGGGTCGTCGGCGCGCTCGCCGATCGGGAAGGCGGTGGTCGGCGTGGTCGGCGAGACCAGCACGTCCACGCCCGCGAAGGCGGCGTCGAAGTCGCGCGAGATGAGCGTGCGGACCTTCTGGGCCGAGCCGTAGTAGGCGTCGTAGTAGCCCGAGGAGAGGGCGTAGGTGCCGAGGATGATGCGGCGCTTGACCTCGGGGCCGAAGCCGGCCTCGCGGGTCAGGGCGGTGACGTCCTCGGCCGAGCGGGAGCCGTCGTCGCCGACCCGCAGGCCGTAGCGCATCGCGTCGAAACGGGCCAGGTTGGACGAGGCCTCGCTGGGCGCGATCAGGTAGTACGCCGGCAGCGCCAGGGTGAAGGACGGGCAGGAGACCTCGACGACCTCGGCGCCCAGCTCGCGCAGCAGCTCCACCGACTCGTTGAAGCGCTCCATCACGCCGGCCTGGTAGCCCTCGCCGGCGAACTCCTTGACCACGCCGATCCGCATGCCGCGCACGTCGCGCAGCTTGGCGGCCTCGACCACGGCCGGGACGGGCGCGTCGATCGAGGTGGAGTCCAGCGGGTCGTACCCGGCGATGGCCTCGTGCAGCAGCGCCGCGTCCAGCACGGTGCGGGCGCACGGGCCGCCCTGGTCCAGCGAGGACGAGAAGGCGACCAGGCCGTAGCGGGAGACCGAGCCGTAGGTCGGCTTGACGCCGACGGTGCCGGTGACGGCACCGGGCTGGCGGATCGAGCCGCCGGTGTCGGTGCCGATCGCCAGCGGGGCCTCGAAGGCGGCCAGCGCGGCGGCCGAGCCGCCGCCGGAGCCGCCGGGGATGCGGGAGAGGTCCCACGGGTTGCCGGTCGTGCCGTAGGCGGAGTTCTCGGTGGAGGAGCCCATCGCGAACTCGTCCATGTTGGTCTTGCCGAGGATGACCACGCCGGCGTCCTTGAGACGGGTGGTCAGCGTGGCGTCGTACGGCGGGATCCAGCCTTCGAGGATCTTGGAGCCGCAGGTGGTCGGCACGCCCTTGGTGGTGAAGACGTCCTTCAGCGCGAGCGGGACGCCGGCCAGCGGGCCCAGCTCCTCGCCCTTGGCGCGCTTCTCGTCGACGGCCTTGGCGGCGTTCAGCGCGCCCTCGGTGTCGACGTGCAGGAAGGCGTTGACCTTCTTGTCGACGGCGCCGATGCGGTCCAGGTGCGCCTGCGCCACCTCGACGGCGGACACCTCGCCCTTGGCGATGGCGGAAGCCGTCTCAGCGGCGGTGTACTTGATCAACTCGGTCATCTCGGTCAGTCCTCCCCGAGGATCTGGGGCACGCGGAAACGCTGCTCCTCGGCGGCGGGGGCGCCGGACAGCGCCTGCTCCGGGGTGAGCGACGGCCGCACCTCGTCCGCGCGCATCACGTTGGTCAGCGGGAGCGGGTGGGAGGTCGGCGGGACGTCCTGTCCGGCGACCTCGGAAACGCGGGCGACCGCGCCGATGATCACGTCGAGCTGCTCGGCGAAGTGGTCCAGCTCTTCGGGCTTCAGCTCAAGACGCGACAGCCGGGCGAGGTGGGCGACCTCCTCGCGCGTGATGCCAGGCATGCAGCGATCCTCAGGGTGAGTTCTGGTGAGGCCCGGCGCCGCGCGCAGGCGGTGCCGGGCCCGGGCAGGAGCAACCGGTCCGGTGCTCCGTCCTCGTGGTCTTTGGACCCCATCCTATGGGGCCCGGCCCGGCCACCGGCCAACGAGTAAGCGTGTGCGCCCGTCACTGCGGCCTGGTGCGGGCCCAACTCTGCGTGCCCGGCGCCTTGATCTCGATCTGCGCGGCCGACACGGGCTGGGGCGCGGGCGCGGCCTGGACCGTCTGAACGGCCTGCACGGCCTGCGGGAGCGTCGGGGGCAGCACGGGGGGCAGCACCGGCGGGAGGGTCGACGGCAGCACCGGCGCGATGGCCTGCTGGACCACCGGCTGGGCGGCCGGCGGCAGCACCGGCTGGACCGGCAGGCCCTGGCCCCCCTGCACCGCGTGGAGCGCCGACGGCAGCCGGCCCGGCGGGGGGACCAGCCGCTCCACCGGCGGGGCGCCGGTGCGGTGCACCCGCAGCCAGGCGGTGGCCTGCTCGGCCGGCAGCGCGGCCGACACCAGCCAGCCCTGGACGGCGTCCACGCCCATGCAGTGCAGCCGCTCCCAGGTCTCGTCGTCCTCGACGCCCTCGGCGACCACGGTCAGGCCCAGCGAGTGGGCGAGCTCCACCGAGCAGCGCACCACCGCCGCGTCGTGGTCGTCGATGACCATCCGGGAGACGAAGGAGCGGTCGATCTTCAGCTCGCCGACCGGCAGGCTGCGCAGCCGCACCAGCGAGGAGTGGCCGGTCCCGAAGTCGTCCAGGGACATCCCGACGCCGTAACCGCGCAGTTCGGCGAGGGTGTCGGCGGCCCGGCGGGAGTCGTCCAGCAGCAGCCGTTCGGTGATCTCCAGCTGGAGCGCGTGGGCCGGCACCTGGTGGCGGACGAGGTGGCCGGCGACGCGCTGGGCGAAGCCGGGGTTGAGCACGTCGCGCGGGGAGACGTTGACCGCGACCTGCACCTGGAGGCCCTGGTCCCGCCAGTAGGCGAGCTGCCCGACGGCGGCCTCCAGCACGTAGTCGGTGAGCCGGGGCATCAGGCCGCTGGACTCGGCGAGCCCGACGAACTCGTCCGGCGAGACCCGGCCCTGGCCGGGGCGCTCCCAGCGCAGCAGCGCCTCCAGGCCGACCACCCGGCCGTCGAAGGCCACCTTGGGCTGGTAGTGCAGCTGCACCTCGCCGGTCTCCAGGGCCCGCCGCAGGTCGCCGAGCAGCCCTATCCGGTACGGCGTGTCGGCGTCCTGGGTCTCGTCGTACTGCGCGACGCCGCTGCAACCGCGCTGGGCGTGGCCCATCGCCACGTCGGCGCGGCGCAGCAGCGCCTCGGCGTCCTGGGCGTGCTGCGGGTAGACGCAGACGCCGGCGCTGGCCTCCAGCACGAGCAGCAGCCCGTCCAGCCGGATCGGCGCGGCGAGTTCGGCGATCAGCGCCTTGGCGACCCGCTCCAGGCTGTCCGGGCAGTTGATGCCGGGCAGCAGCACGGCGAACTCGTCGCCGCCCATCCGGGCCACCATCGGGCGGCCGCGCCGGTAGTTCCGGGGCAGGCCGGCGAAGACGTCGTCGATGGACTCCCGGGTGGCGCTGCCGGCCGGGCCTCCGGAGCGCAGCGCGCGGTGCAGCCGGCGGGCGATGTGCACCAGCAGCCGGTCGCCGGCGGTGTGACCGAGGGTGTCGTTGAGCGATCGGAAGCGATCGAGATCGAGCAGGATGAGACCGACGCTGTAGCCTTCCGCACGCTCCGCGATCGCCTCCTGGGCGGCCATCAACAGGGCCTGACGGTTGGGCAGATCCGTCAGCGGGTCGGTCAGCTGGTCACGGGCGCGGTCGCGGGCGATCCGCCAGGCGGCGACCAGCACCGCCAGCGGCACCGCGAACAGCGGCAGCAGTTCGGGCTCGTACCGGTAGACCAGGACGGCCAGCGGGATGAGCGGCGCGGCACCGGCCAGCAGCACGCCGAGCAGCAGGACCGCACCTGCTACCCCCTGCGGCGGGCGTGTGGGCGCACCGCCGGTCGTACGATCCATAAGCCCTGTCCTCCGTCGGGCCCGCCCCGTCAGGCCGCCTTACGGTGAGGCACCGTGCCGGTACCGACAGCTGCCGGGCATGGAGCGACCCCGCGGAGCACCGGCTCAGCCGGTGCCCCCACCCCTGCTGACACTCTGTTGCGCTCCAGGGTATGCCGGGGTCCACCCGGTGGGCAGACTTTCGGACAACCGGAAACGCGCCACCGCGCCCGGGTGTCGCACAGTGACACAATGCCCGCTTTCACGGTGCGACACCCGGTGACGTTGCATCAGGACGATAACAAGACGGGTTCGGTCACGCTCCGCTCGGGTCGGCCTCCGGGGCGGCCTCGGCGGGGGCCTTCCCGACCTCGGGCAGGCCGAGGTGGGCGCGGGCCGCGGCCGCTCCGTCGGCGAGCAGCACGGCGAAGCCGGCGTCGTCCAGGACCGGCAGTCCGAGCTGAACGGCCTTGTCGTACTTGGACCCGGGGTTGTCACCGGCCACGACAAAATCTGTCTTCTTCGATACCGAACCGGTCACCTTCGCGCCGCGCGAGGTCAGTGCCTCCTTGGCCCCGTCCCGGGTGTGCCCGGCCAGGGTGCCGGTGACCACGACGGTCAGGCCCTCCAGCGGGCGCTCCGCCTCCTCCTCGTCGGCGGGCTCCTCGGTGAAGCGGACGCCGGCCGCGCGCCACTTCTCCAGGATCCCCCGGTGCCACTCCTCCTGGTACCACTCGACGACGGAACGGGCGATGATCGGCCCGACCCCCTCGACGGCGGCCAGCTCCTCCTCGGTGGCCGAGAAGATCCGGTCGAGGTCCCGGAACTCCCGCGCCAGCTCCTGCGCCGCGACCGGCCCGACGTGCCGGATCGAGAGGCCGTTGAGGAACCGCCACAGCGGACGTTCCTTCACCCTCTCCAGATTCTCCAGCAGCACGCCCGCCGTCTTCTTGGGCTCGCCCTTCTGGTTCGCGAAGAAGGTGGCCTTCTTCTCCTTGCCGGTGCGGTCGTCCAGCTTGGGCATGCCCGTCTTCTGGTCGCGGACCAGCACCTCGATCGGCAGCAACTGCTCCATCGTCAGGCCGAAGATGTCGCCCTCGTCCCGCACCGGCGCCTCGGCCGGCTCCAGCGGCTGGGTCAGCGCGGTCGCCGCGACATAGCCCAGGCCCTCGATGTCCAGCGAGGAACGGCCGCCCAGGAAGGCGATCCGCTCGCGGATCTGCGCCGGGCAGAACTGCGCGTTGGGGCAGCGCAGATCGATGTCCCCCTCGGACATCGGGCGCAGCTCGGCCCCGCACTCGTGGCAGTGCGAGGGCATCACGAACTCCTGCTCGGTGCCGTCCCGCAGGCTCTCCACCGGGCCGAGGATCTCCGGGATGACGTCGCCGGCCTTGCGCAGCACGATGGTGTCGCCGAGCAGCACGCCCTTGGCCTTGACGACCTGCTGGTTGTGCAGCGTCGCGTACTGCACCATCGAGCCGGCCACCTTCACCGGCTCGGCCAGCACCGCGTACGGGGTGGCCCGGCCGGTGCGGCCGATGCCGACCTTGATCGCGGCCAGCCTGCCGGTGACCTCCTCCGGCGGGTACTTCCAGGCGATCGCCCAGCGCGGCGACTTGGAGGTGGAACCGAGCCGCCCTTGCAGGGCGATCTCGTCCACCTTGACCACGACGCCGTCGATCTCGTGCTCGACCGAGTGCCGCTGCTCGCCGAAGTGCCCGATGAACGCCCGCACCTCGTCGAGCGTCCCGACCACCTTGTTGTGCCGGGCCGTCGGCAGGCCCCACGCGCGCAGCAGGTCGTAGGCGTGCGACTGGCAGTCGATGTCGAAGCCGACCCGGGCGCCGATGCCGTGCACCACCATGTGCAGCGGACGGGACGCGGTGACCAGCGGGTCCTTCTGGCGCAGCGAACCGGCGGCGGCGTTGCGCGGGTTGGCGAACAGGTGGAGCAGCGCCTGCGGACGCCTGCCCTCCTTGGCGCGCTCCTCGTTCTCCGCCCGGCGGCGCTCGTTCTCCGCCGCCAGCGAGGCGTTCAGTTCCTCGAAGGCCTCGGTGGGCAGGTAGACCTCGCCGCGGATCTCGACCAGCTCGGGCAGGTCGTCGCCGGTGAGCTGCTGCGGGATCTCCTTGATGGTGCGGACGTTGGCGGTGATGTCCTCGCCGACCCGGCCGGTGCCCCGGGTCGCGGCCAGGACCAACTGGCCGCGCTCGTAGGTGAGGTTGACGGCCAGGCCGTCCACCTTGAGCTCGCACAGGTAGTGGTAGTCGATGCCGTCCAGCTCGCGGGCGACCCGGTCCGCCCAGGCCGCCAGCTCCTCGTCGTCCATGGCGTTGTCGAGGCTGAGCAGCCGCTCGCGGTGCTCGACCTTGGTGAAGCCCTCCGCGACGTCGCCGCCGACCTCCTGCGTCGGCGAGTCCGGCGTCACCAGGGCCGGGTGCGCGGCCTCGACCGCCTCCAGCTCGCGCATCAGGACGTCGAACTCGGCGTCGCTGACGACCGGGGCGTCCTGCACGTAGTACCGGGCGCGGTGCTCGGTGATCTCCACGACCAGCTCGGCGTGCCGCCTGCGCACCTCCGCAGGGACGTCCTCCCAGCCCTCGACAGCCACCACCGCAAGCCCTCCTACGTTCTCATTCCGGGTTGTCCACCAGGCTCTGCGCCGCCCGCGCCGCAAGCGACAGCGCCTTGCGCGCGTACGCCGGGGACGCCCCGGCCAGCCCGCAGGTCGGCGTCACCAGCACGCGGCGGCCCAGCAGCTCCGGGGCGAACCCGAGCCTGCGCCACAAGGTCCTGACACCCTGGACACTACCGGCCGGGTCGGACACCTCCTGGTCAGTGGAGGGCACGACACCAGCGAGGATCGCCGTGCCCGCCTCGACCGCCTCGCCGAGGTCGTCGTCCTCCCGCTCGGTGAGGAGGGAGAAGTCGAGGGAGACCCCGGCCACCCCGGCCCGGCGCAGCAGCGGGAGCGGGACCTGCGGGGCGCAGCAGTGCACCACGACCGGCACGTCCAGGCCGCGGATCGTCTCGCGCAGCACCTCCTCGGCGACCTGCCGGTCCACCGAGCGCAACCGCTGGAAGCCGCTGGCGGTCTTCACCGAACCGGCCAGCACCGCGGGCAGCGAGGGCTCGTCGAGCTGGAGGACCAGCTGCGCGCCGGGCACCCGCCGGCGGACGTCCGCCAGGTGGCGGCGCAGGCCTTCGGTGAGCGAGCCGGCGATGTCCCGGCAGGCGCCGTGGTCGGAGAGCGCCTTCTCGCCGTGCCTGAGCTCGATGCTCGCCGCCAGCGTCCACGGGCCCACGGCCTGGAGTTTGAGCGCGCCCTGGTAGCCCTGGGTGAACTCCTCCAGCGCGTCCAGGTCCTCGCCCAGCCAGGAGTGCGCGCGCCGGGTGTCCCGGCCGGGGCGGTCGGCGAACCGCCAGCCGGACGGTTCGGTCTGTGCGAACAGCTCGACCAGCAGGCCGGCGCCGCGGCCGATCATGTCGGCGCCCGGCCCGCGGGCGGGGAGTTCGGGCAGGAACGGCAGCTGCTCCAGCGCGCCGGTGGAGGTCTTGGCGGCCTCCCGCGCGTCGGTGCCGGGCAGCGAACCGACGCCGGTGGCGGCGCCGCGCAGGTCGGGGAAGGTGTCTCCGGTGCTCACCCGCCCGAGCCTAGTGCGCCGCCGCCCCGGCGAGGTCAGCGCCCGGGGCGGACGGTGATGTCGGTGAGCTCCGCGTCGCGGGAGGCGTCCAGGGCGGCGAGGATCGCCTTCACCACCGACTCCGGGGCGATGAAGCGGTCCTCGTCGTAGGCCTTGCCCTCCTGCTGGTGCACCTTGGCCTGCATCGCGGTGGCGGTGCGGCCCGGGTAGACCGAGGTGACCCGGACGCCGTTCGCGTGCTCCTCCTGGCGCAGCGCGTCGGCGAGCGCCTTGAGGCCGTGCTTGCTCGCCGCGTAGGCCGACCACTCGGCGGAGGCGCTCAGGCCCGCACCGGAGTTGACGAACACCACGTGCCCCTTGACCAGGCGCAGCGAGGGCAGCAGGAGCCGGGTCAGCTCGGCGGGGGCGACCAGGTTGACGGCCAGGGTGCTCTGCCAGGCCTTGACCGGCAGCTCGCCGACCGCACCCAGCTCCACCATGCCCGCGACGTGCAGGAGGGAGTCGAGCTCGACGGGCAGCGCCTGGTGGCCGAGGGCCCAGGAGAGCTTGGCCGGGTCGCCGAGGTCGCCGACCAGGGTCTGCGCCCCGGGGAAGCGCTCGCGCAGTTCGGCGGCGCGGCGGGCGTCGCGGGCCAACAGCCAGAGGTCGTCGCCGCGCTCGGCGAGACGCTCGGCCAGGACGGCGCCGATGCCGGAGCCGGCGCCGGTGATCAGATGTGCAGCCATGGTGCTGATCTAATCAGGCCTTGAGCTGCTCAAACACCTGAGCCGGGGTGTCGGCGAAGCTGATCAGCTCGGCGAGCGGGCGCGGCAGGAAGCCCTCGGTGTCCATCCGCTCCATCTGCGTGCGCAGGCCCGCGTAGAAGCCCTCGGTATCCAGGACGATCACCGGCTTGTCGAACATGCCGTGCTTCTTGAGCTCCAGCACCTCGGTCACCTCGTCGAGGGTGCCCAGCCCGCCGACCAGCACGACGATCGCGTCCGCCCGGGCGGCCAGCTCCGCCTTCCGCTCGGCGAGGTCCTCGGTCATCACCAACTCGTCGGCGCCGACGTACCCCTTGTGCCTCAGCATCTCGACGAGCACCCCGACCAGCCTGCCGCCCGCCGCCTTCACCTCATCGGCCAGCAGCCCCATCAGCCCGGCGTTCGAGCCGCCCCACACCAGGGTGTGTCCGCCCTCGCCGAGGAGCCGCGCGAACTCGGCGGCGGGAGCGGAGTAGCGGTCGTCGAGCGAGTACGCGGAGCAGAAGACGCAGATATTCATAGTGCTACCTGGTCTATCACGCGGGCCTGGCCTCGCTCACCCCGGTTTCAGGCGCGGACGGCCGGGCGCTCGGTGGCGGCGATGGTGGCGGAGCCGACGACGCGGGTGCCGTCGTACAGGACGACGGCCTGGCCGGGGGCGATGCCGCGGACGGGGGTGTCCAACTGCACCCGCAGCTCGCCGTCCACGACCGACGCGCTCACCGGCACCTCCTCGCCGTGGGCGCGCAGTTGGGCGGTGTACCGGCCGTCGGCGAGCGGCTCGGTGCCGCACCAGCGCGGCCGGATCGCGGTGAGCCCGGTGACGTCCAGGCCCTCCAGCGGGCCGACGGTCACGGTGTTGTCGACCGGCGAGATGTCGAGGACGTAGCGGGGCTTGCCGTCCGCGGCGGGCCGGCCGATCCGCAGGCCCTTGCGCTGGCCGATGGTGAAGCCGTACGCCCCGTCGTGCTCGCCGAGCTTGGTGCCGTCGGCGTCGAGGATGTCGCCGGTGGCGGTGCCGAGGTGCTTGGCCAGGAAGCCCTGGGTGTCGCCGTCGGCGATGAAGCAGATGTCGTGGCTGTCCGGCTTCTTGGCGACGGCCAGGCCGCGGCGCTCGGCCTCCTCGCGGATGGCGTCCTTGGTGGTGTCGCCGAGCGGGAAGAGGGAGTGGGCGAGCTGGTCCGCGTCCAGCACACCGAGCACGTAGGACTGGTCCTTGGCGGCGTCGACGGCGCGGTGCAGCTGGCGCTCCCCGGACGGCAGGTCGACGATCCGGGCGTAGTGGCCGGTGCAGACCGCGTCGAAGCCGAGCGCGATCGCCTTGTCGAGCAGCGCGGCGAACTTGATCTTCTCGTTGCAGCGCAGGCAGGGATTGGGGGTGCGGCCGGCCGCGTACTCGGCGACGAAGTCGTCGATGACGTCCTCGCGGAAGCGCTCGGCGAGGTCCCAGACGTAGAACGGGATGCCGATCACGTCGGCCGCGCGCCACGCGTCCCGGGAGTCCTCGATGGTGCAGCAGCCGCGGGCCCCGGTGCGGAAGGACTGCGGGTTGGCGGACAGCGCCAGGTGGACGCCCGTCACCTCGTGCCCCGCCTCGGCGGCACGGGCGGCGGCGACGGCGGAGTCGACGCCGCCGGACATCGCCGCGAGCACGCGCAGACGGCCGGTGGACGGAGCGGTCGGGGCACCCGGGAAGTCAGTCATGGTGACTACAAGAGTACGGGGCCGCCGTACATGCCCGACCGCCCGGAGGAACTACCGCCGCACCGCCGCCAGACCCGCGTTGCGGGCCCGCTGGACGGCCGGGGCGATGGCCGCGACCAGCGCCGTCACGTCCTCGCGCACCGAGGTGTGCCCGAGCGAGAACCGCAGCGAGGCCCGGGCCAGCGCCGGGTCGACGCCCATCGCGAGCAGCACGTGGCTGGGCTGCGGCACCCCGGCCGAGCAGGCCGAGCCGGTGGAGCACTCGATGCCCTGGGCGTCGAGCAGCATCAGCAGCGCGTCGCCCTCGCAGCCGGGGAAGGAGAAGTGCGCGTTGGCGGGCAGCCGCCCCTCGGCGGCCGGGTCGCCGTTGAGCACCGCGGCGGGGACGGCGGCCAGCACGGCGGCGATCAGCTCGTCGCGCAGCGCGCCGAGCACGACCGCGTGCTCCGGCTGGCGCTCGACCGCGAGGGCCGCGGCGGTGGCGAAGCCGGCGGCGGCGGGCGCGTCCAGGGTGCCGGAGCGGACGTCGCGCTCCTGGCCGCCGCCGTGCAGCAGCGGGACGGGCGCGGCGCCGCGCGAGAGCAGCAGCGCGCCGATGCCGAACGGGCCGCCGATCTTGTGCCCGGTGACGGTGAGCGCGGTGAGCCCCGACCCGGCGAAGGAGACCGGGACCTGCCCGAGCGCCTGCACCGCGTCGGCGTGCATCGGGATGCCGTACTCGGCCGCGACGGCGGCGAGTTCGCGCACCGGCTGGACGGTGCCGACCTCGTTGTTGGCCCACATCACGGTGACCAGCGCGACCGAGTGCGGGTCCCGCTCGATCGCCTCGCGCAGCGCCTGCGGGTGCACCCGGCCGAGCGGGTCGACCGGCAGGTACTCGACGTCGGCGCCCTCGTGCTCGGAGAGCCAGTGCACCGCGTCCAGCACCGCGTGGTGCTCGACCGGGCTGCACAGCACCCGGGTGCGGGCCGGGTCGGCGCCCCGGCGGGCCCAGTACAGGCCCTTGACGGCGAGGTTGTCGGACTCGGTGCCCCCGCCGGTGAGCACGATCTCGCTCGGGCGGGCGCCCAGCGAGTCGGCCAGCGACTCGCGGGCCTCCTCGACCACCCGGCGGGCCCGGCGGCCGGCCGCGTGCAGGGACGAGGCGTTGCCGACCACCCCCAGGTGCGCCGACATCGCGGCGATCGCCTCGGGCAGCATCGGCGTGGTCGCCGCATGGTCCAGGTATGGCATAACCATCCGATTGTAGAGGGCGCTTCCCGGGCCCCGTCCCGGTGTGCGCACCGATCCGGCCACCGGACGACTCCCGGACGTTACCCGGACCACGCGCCCACCGGACACCGGTGTCCGGCACCCGTTTGACCCGTCGCGCGGCCGAGCGGTTAGCCTGACGGACGCTTCCCGCGGACGGGCCCCGGCCCGGCCCGCGGGCACGGCCCGGGATCACGTCCCACTCTCACTTCCCATCGGCGTGGACAGGAGCGGTGCGCCATGTCGCAGTCGGTCGACCGCGCCCTGACCCTGCTCGGGTCGCTCGGCGACGGGCCGGTCACCCTGGAGCAGGCCGCGACCAGCATCGGGGTGCACAAGTCCACCGCGCTGCGGCTGCTGCGCACCCTGGAGGAGCACGGCTTCGCGCAGCGCCAGCCCGATCTGCGCTACCGCCTCGGCGGCCGGGTGCTCTCCCTGGCCCACCGGGCGCTGGAGGAGATCGACGTCCGGCAGGTCGCCGCGCCGTACCTGGCGGCGCTCAACGCGCGCTGCGGCTACACCGTCCAGCTGGCCGTGCTCCAGGACGGCGAGGTGCTGTACCTGGACGAGGTGGCCGGCAGCTGGGCCGGGCCGGGCGCCGCCCGGGCGTCCCGGATCGGGCGGCGGGCGCCGGCCGGCGGGACGGCGATCGGCCGGGTGCTGCTGGCCGGGCTTCCCGAGGACGGCACCCCCGACGAGGAGTTGCCGGCCGAACTGGCGGCGGTGCGGCTGCGGGGCTGGGCGGTGGAGTCGGCCGAGCACCGGGAGCCGGTGACGTGCGTGGCCGCGCCGGTGGCGGGCAGCGGCGGCCGGACGGTCGCGGCCTGCGCGCTGAGCGCCCCGGCGAGCCAGGTGCCGCTGGCCGAACTCGCCCGGATGGTGCCGGAACTGCTCTGCACGGCGGAGGCGATCTCGCTCGCGTACGGCGGCTCGCCTACTCCTCGCTGGTGCGAGAACCGTTGCGGCGCCAGGCCCGCGGGGCGCGCCAGCCGTACTTCAACGCGAGCATCCGCAGCCCGAAGGCGGTGAGCGCGGCGGCGGTGCCGGTGGCGCCGGTCAGCCGGTCGACGCCGATCAGCACCGCCACCAGGGCGGCGCCGACCAGGGCCGGGACGGCGTAGATCTCCCGGTCCCAGCGCAGCAGCGAGGGGATCTCGCCGGCCAGCACGTCACGGATCACCCCGCCGCCGGCCGCGGTGACCATGCCGAGGGCGACGGCCGACACCGCGCCGAGCCCGTAGTCGTGCGCCTTGGCGGTGCCGGTGACGCAGAACAGGCCGAGGCCGAGGGCGTCCAGGGTCTGCACCGCCCGGTTGATCCGCTCGACCTCGGGGTGCAGGAAGAACACCACCAGCGCGGCGACCAGCGGGGTGATGAAGTACCCGAGGTTGCTGAACGCCGCGACGGGCGTCGCCCCGATCACCAGGTCCCGGATCACACCGCCGCCGAGCGCGGTGACCTCGGCCAGCACCGCGATGCCGAAGATGTCCATGTTCTTGCGGACGGCGAGCAGCCCTCCGGAGAGGGCGAAGACGAAGATGCCGACGAGGTCCAGCGACTGCTGCACGTCGGAGGGGAAGATCTGCGAGGTCACCGAACAACTATGACCCGTACGGACCCCTCCCCCCCTCCGCGTACGGCCGCGGGCCCGGGCGACAACCACCACCGGTCCGGACACTCTGCGCAGAGTTGACGTGAACACCAAATTTCGACATATTCGCGAAATAATGCAGGTCGTGCGGTATGGGGAATACAATTCGCATTTCCCTCCCGAATTCGATGCACGCTTTGCCCGGGTTGGCTGGTTTGGGAAATTGATCCCGGAATTAACTCATGGACGGAGCCGAATGGCGGTGGTAGTTTCATTTCCATCGAGAGAAGCACCAGGGCTTCGAACATGAACAACCGGAGAGGAGACTCCCGTGCGCTACAACGACTGAAATCCCTGATGCCGATTGCACCGGCATCCCCGATGTCCGAACGTCGACAGTCCGCGCCAATGGCCGGGCGATTAAGCTCGGGTAGGTGAATTTCCATGCGTTACAACGACTAATTATATTGCCCGAACCGCGGCAGAGCCCGGTATCGTCGGCGAGAATTGGCGCCGGACCCGGATACGTCCGGGTCCGGCGCACGCTCTTGGCCCAGCGAGAACATGGGCCTCATAGGCCGTTCAAGAATCCTAGGAATTGTCCATGAAACTCCCGGTCCGCTATGACCCCCTCGACAGCTCGACTCTCGCCGATCCCTATGCGGTCTACGCGGAGCTGCGCGCGTCGGAGCCTGTGCACTGGCACGAGAAGATGCAGAGCTGGGTGCTGACCCGGTACCGCGACTGCCAGATGGTGCTGCAGGACCCCGCGGTGTTCGCGACGGACTGGCGGCGGGCCGGCGAGTCGGTCTCCGAACCGTGGCTGAGCCTGCAGACCCTCGACCCGCCGGACCACGGCCCGCTCCGCAGCCTCTTCATGAACGCCCTGCGCGCCCAGGACCTGGAGGCCGTCGGCGAGCAGGGCGAGGCTCTCGTCGGGTCGCTGCTCGACGGACTGGAGGGCAGGGCGGAGTTCGACCTCATGTCGGAGGTCGTCGAGCCGCTCGCCCTGGCGACCATCTCGGAGCTCATGGGCATCGAGCAGCCGGACGTCAGGACCTTCGCCGCGATATCGGATGCCATCGTGCGGAGCATGGACGCCGGATTGGCGCCCGAGACCGGCGGGGACGGAATCGAGACCGGTGCGGAACTCAGGAAACTCGGCATCGAGGCGCGCGGCCGACTGAGCGAAATGGTCGAGTCCTGGTTCACCACCAATCCGCGCCCCGGCCTGCTGGCCCATGTCGCCGGCAACCGCGCCGAGGTGGATGTCGCCGACGCCTTTGTCCGGAACACGGTGCGGGTCGTCTTCCAGTCCGGCTACAGCTCGATCGTCGCCGGTGCCGGAAATGCCATGCTGGCCCTGCTGGAGAACCCCGACAAATTCGAGGCGATGCGCGACCCGGCACTGCTGTCGAGCGGTTTCGACGAACTCATGCGCTATGACGCCTCGGTTCAGGGAACCAGCCGCATCGTCACCGAGCCCGTCACCATCGGATCCGTCCAGCTCAAGCGCGGAGACGTCGTCGTGGTGCTTTTCGGCGCCGCAAACCGCGATCCCGAAAAATTCACCAGCCCCGACGAAATCATTCTGGACCGGACACCGAATCAGCACATGGCATTCGGCCGGGGCCCGCACACCTGCGTCGGGAACCTGTTCACCCAGGTCACGCTGCAGGCGCTGATCAAGGCCATTCTGCGGCGCCCCACACGCCTGCGGATGGCCGGGGAGCCGCTGCGCCAGCGCACCGCGACCATGCGCTACCTGGCGACGCTGCCGGTCACCTTCCAGGCGGCTGCCGCCACGTGACGAAAACGGATACGACGGCTCGCCCGACCCGGACGAGCGCTGCCCGGCTGGCCCTCGCCAGGGCGGTCCCGCCGGCCGGGCCGGTGCGCGGACTGACGCTGTCCACGTTCCTGACCACCCTCGGGGACGGGCTGTTCGCCACCGTCAGCGTGCTGTTCTTTACCCGCGTGGTGGGTCTGCGGATGGTGGACGTGGGCATCGGGCTCACGGTTGCCAGCCTGGCCGGCCTGCTGGCGGCCCTGCCGATCGGACACCTCTCCGACCGCATCGGGCCGCGGCGGGTCCTGCTCGTCCTCACCGTCGCCGCGGGGCCGGCGGTGCTGTGCTACCTGGTCGTCGGCTCCTTCTGGCCGTTCGCCGCCACGGCATGCGCGGTGGGCGTCGTGCAGCGGGGCTGCCGCACGGTCCTGCCCGCCCTGGTCTCCCTGATCGCCTCGGCCGAGGAGCGGGTGACCGCACGCGCACACCAGCAGGTCGTGAGCAACATCGGGATCTCACTCGGTGCGGGAGCCGCCGGCCTGGCCCTGTACCTGGACACCCGGGCCGCGTACGAGGCGATGGTGGTCGTCGCGGCGCTGGCCTACGCGGGGTCGGCCCTCGTGCTGAACCGGATGCCCGTGCGGCATCCGCCTCCCGCGCACAGCGAGAAGCAGCCGCTGGGGGCCGCGCTCAAGGACCTCCGGTACCTGCGGTTCACCGGGCTGAACGCCGTGCTGTCGCTGAACGGCGCCCTCATGGAGATCGCCATTCCGCTGTGGCTGGTCACCCACACCAAGGCGCCCGCCTGGCTGTTCAGCGCCCTGATCGTCCTGAACACGATCCTGGTGGTGGTCTTCCAGGTCCAGGTGAGCTCCAAGGGCAACGACACCACCCCGGGGCTGTGGGGGCGGATCTCCCGCCTCGGCGGGTTCTTCCTCGGCTGCGCCTGCCTGCTGTACGGCGCCGCCGGCTGGGGGAACACCCTGGTCGCGACCGCCGTCCTCGGCCTGGGGATGATCGCCCACACGTGGGGCGAGATGTACCAGGTCTCCGGCGAATGGGGGCTCAGCTTCCAGCTCGCGCCCGAACACGCCACCGGCCAGTACCAGGGCGTCCTGGCCATCGGCCGTGGAGCCGCCAACGTGGCCGCGCCCGTCGCCCTGGTCGCGGTCGTCGGGGCCGGTCAGTACGGGTGGGTGGCACTGGCGGCCGTCTTCCTCGCGGCCGGGCTCGCGATGCCCGCGGCGACCCGGCTGCCCGCCGGCAAGGGCCCCGCCTCTGACGCATGACCAGCACGGGGCCGCCCCAACCGGGTTGTAAGCCCTGACACCACGATGCGCCGCACCGAACGACCGAGAGGCCGTTCGGTGCGGCGCATCGCTTCGCTGTGAGGAACGCGGCGCCGGCCAGTACCAGCGCGTCCTGAAACACGCCCTAGCCGTTCCCCTCGCCCAGCTCGGGGAAGTGGCACGCCACCTCGTGCCCGGTCTTCAGCGCGGCCAGCGGCGGCTCCTGGCTGGCGCAGACGTCCTGGGCCTTCCAGCAGCGGGTGCGGAAGCGGCAGCCGCTGGGCGGGTTGATCGGCGAGGGGACGTCGCCCTTGAGCAGGATCCGCTCGCGGCCGGCCCGCTGGCGCCGGCGCGGGTCGGGCACCGGCACCGCGGACATCAGCGCGTTGGTGTACGGGTGCAGCGGGCTCGCGTAGAGGGAGTCGCGGTCGGCGATCTCGACGATCTTGCCGAGGTACATCACCGCGACCCGGTCCGAGACGTGCCGGACCACCGAGAGGTCGTGCGCGATGATCAGGTAGGTCAGGCCGAGTTCGCGCTGGAGGTCGTCCAGCAGGTTGACCACCTGGGCCTGGATGGAGACGTCCAGGGCGGAGACCGGCTCGTCCGCGATGATCATCTTCGGCCGGAGGGCGAGCGCCCGGGCGATGCCGATGCGCTGGCGCTGGCCGCCGGAGAACTCGTGCGGGTAGCGGTTGTAGTGCTCGGGGCTGAGCCCGCACAGTTCCAGCAGTTCCTGGACGGCCTTCTTGGTGCCGCCCTCGGGCTCCACCTTCTGCAACCGGAACGGCGCGCCGACGATGGTGCCGACGGTGTGCCGCGGGTTGAGCGAGGAGTACGGGTCCTGGAAGATCATCTGGATGTCGCGGCGCAGCGGCCGCATCGCGCCGACGCCCAGGTGGGTGATGTCGGTGCCCTCGAACTCGACCTTCCCGCCGGTCGGTTCGTCGAGCCGGGTGACCAGTCGGCCCATCGTCGACTTGCCGCAGCCGGACTCGCCGACGACCCCGAGCGTCTCACCGGCGTTGACGGTGAAGTCGATGCCGTCGACGGCCCGCACCGCACCGGTCTGGCGGCGCAGCAGTCCGCCGCGGATCGGGAAGTGCCGGGTCAGGCCGGTCACCCGGAGCAGCGGCTCGCGGTCGGGGGCGGGCGCGGGCGCGGGGGCCGTTGCCGCCTGAGTGTCCGTCATCGGTTCTCTCCAGAAAGGTGGTACGAGGCCGGGCTCACAGCCGGGGCGCGATCTCTTCGGCGAAGATGCGGTGCCGTTCGGCGGCCGGGAGGTGGCAGGCCGCGTAGTGGCCGGGCGAGGCTTCGGCCAGCACCGGGAGCTCGCTCGTGGAGCGCCCGCCGGTCCGGTCGGCGTACGGGCAGCGCGGGTGGAAGGCGCAGCCGGACGGCACGTTGATCAGGCTGGGCGGGGTGCCCTTGACCGGGACGAGGCGGTCCTGGAGTTCGCGGTCCAGGCGCGGCATGGAGCCCAGCAGGCCCCAGGTGTAGGGGTGTTCGGGCGCGTCGAAGAGGGTCTCGGCGGGGCCGCGCTCGATGCACTTGCCGCCGTACATGACCAGGATGTCGTCGGCCAGTTCGGCGACCACCCCGAGGTCGTGGGTGATGATGATGACGGCCGAGCCGAACTCGTCCTGGAGGTCGCGGATGAGGTCCAGGATCTGCGCCTGGACGGTGACGTCCAGGGCGGTGGTGGGCTCGTCGGCGATCAGCAGCGAGGGGTCGTTGACCAGCGCCATGGCGATCATGGCGCGCTGGCGCATGCCGCCGGAGAACTGGTGCGGGTAGTCGTCCACCCGGCGGTCGGGCTGCGGGATGCCGACCCGGTCGAGCATCTCGACCGCGCGGGCCCGGGCCTGCTTCTTGGACGCCTGGGGGTGGTGCACCCGGTACGCCTCGACGATCTGCGCGCCGACGGTGTAGTAGGGGTGCATCGCGGTCAGCGGGTCCTGGAAGATCATCGCCATCTCGCGGCCGCGCAGTTGGCGCACCCGTTCGGGGCCGGCCGCGATCAGGTCCTCGCCGTCCAGCCGGATCTCGCCGGTGATCCGGGCCCGCTTGGTGCGGTGCAGGCCCATGATGCCGAGCGAGGTGACGGACTTGCCGGAGCCGGACTCGCCGACGATGCCGAGGGTGCGGCCCTTGTGCAGGTCGAAGCTGACCCCGTCCACCGAGCGGACCAGGCCGTCGTCGGTGTCGAAGTGGATCCGCAGGTCGCGGACGGAGAGGAAGGGGTCGCCGGACGGGGCCTGGGCGGCGACCGCCTCGGTCTTCTGGAGCTCGGTCACGAGAGCCTCACCCGGGGGTCGACGAGTGCGTACAGGAGGTCGACCACGAGGTTGCAGGCGACGATGAAGAAGGCGGCGAGCAGGGTGACGCCGAGGATCTTGGGCAGGTCGTTGTCGGCGATCGCCTGGACGGCGAAGGCGCCGACGCCCTGGAGCGAGAAGACCTGCTCGGTGATGAGGGCGCCGCCGAGGAGCAGGCCGAGGTCCATGCCGAAGATGGTGATGACGGGTGTCAGCGCGGCGCGCAGTCCGTGCCGGGCGACGACCTTGCGCTCGACCAGGCCCTTGGCCCGGGCGGTGCGGATGTAGTCCTCGCTCATGGTCTCCAGCATTCCGGCGCGGGTGAGCCGGGCGTAGAGCGCGGAGTAGAGGAAGGCCAGCGAGATCCACGGGAGGATCAGGTTGCGGGCCCACATCAGCGGGTCGTCGGCGAAGTCGACGTACTGGAGGTTGTCCAGGATCGGCCACTCGTAGCTGAACAGCGTGAGCAGCAGCGCGCCGGTGAAGAAGACCGGCAGCGAGACGCCGGCGAGGGAGATGCCCATGGCGATCCGGTCGAAGACCGAGCGCGGCTTGAGCGCGGAGACGACGCCTGTGGCGACGCCCGAGACCAGCCAGAGCACGGCCGCGCCGACGGCGAGCGAGAGGGTGATCGGGACGCGCTTGATCAGCTCGGGCCAGACCTCCAGGTGGTTCTTGAAGGAGTAGCCGAAGCACGGTACGTGGCAGGTGACCGGGTCCGGGCCGAACTTGTACTCGGCGCCGCTGACCAGGGCCTTGAGGAAGTGCCAGTACTGGGTGTACAGCGGCTGGTCGAACCCGAGGTTCTTCTTGACCGCGGCGATCGCCTCGGGGGAGGGGTTCTTCCCGACGTACTGCGTGGCCAGCTGGTCGGCGGTCTCGCCGGCGATGCGCGGGAGCAGGAAGAAGATCGCGAAGGTGACCGCACTGACCACCAGCAGCAGTACGACGGCCGCGAAGATCCTGCGGATGATGTAGGCAAACACAGTTGGGCGGCTCCGGCGGCCCGCCGCCGTCCGGGATCTTCCGGACGGCGGCGGGCGGCCGCTGCCTTCACCTGCCTTCAGGGATGCGGAGCCAGGCTCTTTACTTGGTGGTGCCGATGTTCAGGTAGTCGTACTCACCCGAGAAGCCCGAGGTGGACACCAGGTTGGTGGCGCTGTCCGGGCGGTACAGGAAGACCTTGAAGTAGGTCAGCGGGACGTAGACCGCCTGGTCCATGATCTTCTTGTCGATCTGGCCGTAGATCTTCTCGCGCGCCGACTGGTCGGTGTTGGTGATGGCGTCGTCGAGCAGCTTGTTGACCTCGGGGTCGTTCAGCTGGGCCAGGTTGCTGTTGCCGGAGGCCTTGATGGCGCGGCCGTCGGAGATCTGCTGCAGGAAGCCGTAGCCGGTCGGCCAGTCGGCGCTCCACTGCATCATCATCAGACCGATGTTGTGGTCCTGGGTGAACTGCGGGACACCGGCGGCGTCCGAGAAGTACTTGCCCTGCGCGTACTTCTGGATCTCGACGTTGATGTTGATCTTCTTCAGCGCGGCCTGGATCGCGGTCGCGGCCTGGATCTCCGGGTCGCGCTCGGTACGGGCGGTGATCACCGTGCTGAAGCCGTCGGCCTTGCCGCAGGCCTTGAGGGCGTCCTTGGCCTTGGCCTCGTCACCCTTGTTGCCGTTGGTCGCCCAGGTGTTGAAGTCCTGGTGGCCCGGGACGTCCGGCGGGATCACCGTGTTGGCGACCTGGCCGCGGATCGGGCCGCCGAGCGTGGTCTGCACGGAGACCTTGTCGATCGCGTACTGGACGGCCTTGCGGCACTCCAGGTTGTCGAACGGCGCGACCTTGGTGTTGATCGCGACGTACGCCAGGCGGCCGCCGTAGGCGTTGTCGGTGTTCGCCTTGAGCTTCTGGTTCTGCAGGATCTGCGCCTGGGTCTGCGGGTCGACGCCGCTGCCGACCAGGTCCACCTGGGCGTTGCCGGCGATCAGGTCCTTGTCGATGGTGGACTGCTCCATGCCCATCCGGACCACGATCTTGTCCGCGAGCTGCTTGCGGATCGGGTCGGTGCTCGGGTCCCAGTTGGTGTTCGGCACCAGGGTGAGCTGCTTGCCGTCCTCGTAGGACTCGAACTTGTAGGCACCGGAGGCGACCACGTGCTTCACGTAGCCGGCGCCGTCGTCCTTGGCCTGCGGGACCGGGACGGTCTGCGGGGAGCCGACCAGGTAGTCGAAGTCCGCGAACGGCTGCTTCAGGTGGAAGACGATGGTCAGGTCGTCCGGCGTCTCGATCGAGTTCAGGCCACCGGTCTTGTCCTTGTACGGGCCCTGGTACGGCGTCTCGTTGTCGACCAGCAGCTCCTGGAAGTACGTCGGGCCGTTGGAGTTGACGTCCCGCGCGAAGTTGGAGCGCTCGACGGCGTACTTGACGTCCTTCGAGGTGATCGCGGTGCCATCGTCGAACTTCAGGCCCGCGCGCAGCTTGTACGTCCAGGTCAGGCCGTCCGCGCTGGCCTTGCCCAGGCTCTCGGCGAGGTCCGGGACCAGCTTCTCGCCGTCCGTGCCGGCGCCCGGGGCGAAGGTGGTCAGCGGACGCCCGTACAGGCGCGAGAAGTTGTAGATGTAGGCGTAGTACGTGTTGCCCGGGTCGAAGGAGTCCGGGGAGCCCTTCATCTCGTAGGTGACCGTCCCGCCCTTCTTGTCCGAGGCGTTGACGATGCCCTTGGTGGCGGCGTCGGCACCGCCGCCACCGGCGCTGCTGCCGCTGGCGGAGGAGGACGAGCCGGAGCCCTTGCTGCCGGAGGTGCAGCCGGTCACGATCAGGACCGCGGCGGCTGCCGCCGCGGTCAGGGCGACGGTACGGGACCTGCGCATGGGTGAGATCAACCCCTTGAGGATGGGAAGGAGGGAGGGCCTGACGTTGCGTCAGTTGCTCTTGGGATCGAGGGCGTCACGCAGCCCGTCGCCGAGCAGGTTGAAGGCGAGCACGGTGAGGAAGATCGCCAGACCGGGGACCACCATGTACTGGGGGTCCACCTGGTAGTACTTGATCGCGTCCTGGAGGATCCCGCCCCAGGAGGCCTGCGGCGGCTGGATGCCGACGCCGAGGAAGCTGAGGCCGGCCTCGAAGAGGATGTTGGTCGGGATCAGCAGGGTCGAGTAGACCAGGATCGGACCGACCAGGTTCGGCAGCAGTTCCTTGAACAGGATGAACGGGCCTCGGGCGCCCAGGCTGCGGGCCGCGTGGACGAACTCCCGCTCGCGCAGCGACAGCGTCTGTCCGCGCACGATCCGGCCCATGTAGGGCCAGTTGAAGAAGCCGATCACGAAGATCAGCACCAAGATGTGCAGCGGGAGGCCGTGCAGGCCGAACGCGCCGCCCTGCAGCGAGGTCGAGATCGCGATGGCGAAGAGCAGCAGCGGGAAGGCGAGGAAGACGTCCATGATGCGGCTGATCACGGTGTCCACCCAGCCGCCGTAGTAGCCGGCCATGACGCCGAGCACGGTGCCGATCGTGTTCGACAGCAGGGTCGCGCCGAAGGCGACCAGCAGCGAGACCCAGGAGCCCTCGATCACGCGGGAGAGCAGGTCACGGCCCTGGAGCGGGTCGACGCCGAGCGGGTGGTCCCAGCTCATCCCGCCCCAGTCACCGAGCGGGATGCCGCCCAGGTTGGCGTCGAGCAGGTCCTGGTTCAGGGCGTCGGGGTCGAGGCCGAACAGGGCCTCGATGGGCTTGGCCAGTACGGCCAGCAGGATCAGCAGGATCACCACGACGCCGCCGGCGACGGCGAGTTTGTCGCGCTTGAAGCGGGTCCAGGCGATCTGGCCGAGGGAGCGGCCCTCGATCTTCTTGGCCGGGCTCGCGGGGGCGGGTGCCTCCGGTTCGTTCCCGGTGGTTGCGATGGGTGCGGTCATGGTCAGTTGGTCCCCTCGCCGACGGTGGCCGGCCCACGGGCGCCGGTCACCGGTTCGGCGGTACGGCTGCGGACGTGCGGAGGTGCTTGGAACGGGTGTTCGCGGCAGTACGTCGTGCACGGGTACTGCCCCAACGCGGGATGGGCTTCGCGTGGTTCTGGCGGTCGGCGTGCGCGTTCACCTTCGTGGGGTTCCCAGTACGCGCGGTGCGTTGCGCAGAACTCTCTGCCATCCGAACTCGCTTGCGCCAGCCCTGACAACCGACAGATGCCCAACTGTGATCTGTGCGCATGCACCTCCTACGCCTTCGGCATATCCCTCTTCACACGGCTGTATCAGGCATGTCAAGGTGATCGACGGTAACGGCCGGAAGTTCGTCCGGAAAGCACCGAAGCCGACCTGATGCAAGATCAAGTCGGCTTCTGGAAAAAGGTTTTGGTTGTCAGCGCCCCGGGTATCCGGGCCACGGCTGCTGCGGCTGCCCGGTCCAGCCCTGCGCGGGCTGCTGCGTGCCGTAGCCGTAACCCGGCCCCTGCTGCGCAGGGTACGGCGGAGGCGGCACCGGCGGGTACGGGCCGGTCGGCGGGCGTCCCGCCTCCCGGTCGAAGAACGGGCGCGCGTGCGCCCGCATCCACAGCGCCACCGGGTCGTACTCGTCCGCCATCGCCACCGTGGACACCGCCAGCCCCTCCGGGGCCACCGCGATCGCCCGCTGCATCAGCGCCCGCACCGCCTCCACCGCCGGCGGCGAACTCTCGTACAGCTCCAGTCCGATCGCCAGGTACGGCTCCCCCACGGCCGGCTGCACCCAGGCCCGGCGCAGCGCCCGCACCGCACGCACCTCACCGGCCTGCCGCTCCAGCAGCGCGAAGAACGGCTGGGCGTTCAGCTGCGGCTCACTCAGCTTCAACGGCCCGGCCGGCAGCCGCTCCAGGCCCGCGGCGATCCGCCGCAGGTCCGCCCAGGGCACCCCGACCCCGCCGCCGGGCGCATGCGGGTTGAGCCACAGCCCCCAGCGGGTCCGGTACAGCGAAGCGGCGATCTCCCGCCCGGAGATGACCTCGTGGGCCCGCGCCCAGCCGGACGACGCCAGCTGCTCGGACGAGGTGACGGCCGGCGCGTAGCCGTGGCCGCTGATCTCCATGTTCCCGTACTGGGCGTCCGCGCTGCCCGGCGTGCCGTGCCACAGCAGCATCCAGACCTGGCCGTCGGCCAGTGCGTGCAGCAGTTGCTCGTACGCCTCGTAGCGCTCCGGCGCGACCTCGCGCAGGGTGCGCTCCAGCGCGCCCGGATCCGCTCCGGGGCGCCCGGCGGGCGCCTGGCCCCAGGGCCCCGGTGCACCGCCCGCTACCGCTCCCGCACTCATGCGCCCACCTCGCCGCGCCTCTTTCCTCAAGCCTGCCGGCCCGTCGGCCGTCTGCACGCACCCTATGGCGCGGCACCGGCCACCGCCACGGCGACGTGCCTCCGATACGAACCCCGCTCAACCCCGCGCGTAGAAAGGGAGTACCCGGGTGAGCAGCCACTCGACCACCGGGTCATCGGCGAGATCGAGCAGTACGAGGTGGACGCCCCCCGGCAGCGGCGCGGTTCCCAACGCGCGGCCGAGCGCCTCGTTCACCGCGCCCGGGTCGGCCGGGGCCGCCTGGTCCAGCTGGACGCCCACGAACATCACGGTCGGCTCGCCCTCGATGCTGGCGAGCGCCCGCCGCGCGGACAACACTCCGGGCAGGGCGGAAAGTTCGGCCCGGCAGGCGGCCAGGAAGTGCTCCGGGTCCTCCCCCGGCACCGGCTCGCGCAGCGCCACCCGGCCACCGGTCGGCGCCTCCGGCCCCTGGCCCTGACTCTGGTTCTGCTCCTGGATCCGGCCCTGCTCCTGGTCGGCCAGGCGCTCCTCGCGCGGGCCGCGCCGAAGCTCCGCCACACCCTGCGGCGGCACCGGGATGCCCACCGCCGCCTCCGGGTTGACCGCGATGCCCACGCCCAGCGGCAGCCCGCGGGCGAACTCCCAGACCGGCGCCACCGCGAAGGCCATCCCCGGCGCCTGCCGCAGGAACACCTCCTGCGAGGAGAACACCGGCACGTACGGCTCGCCGGCCAGCTCGATGGTCGGCAGGTCCAGCGCGGGCCCCTGCGGGTCGCCGCCGGCCGGCAGCGGGATCCACACCTGGCTGCGGGCCAGCACCTCGACCACCCGCGGCGTCGCACCCGGGTCGCCCAGCGCGGCGGTCAGCACCTGCTCCAGCTCGTTGGCCGGCCACCCGCCGCCCGGCGGCGCCGACTCCGGCCCGCCCCACCCCTGCTGCTGCTCCACCGGGTACCCCATGCGCGCCTGATCCGCCCTCTGCCGGTCGGCCGCCCTCTGCTGCGCCGACGCGCAGCAGTCTAGGGCGTGCCTTGTGGACCAGGTCGGACCGGACCGCGGCGTCAGGGTGCGTGCATCGCAAGGCGGAGGAGGGAGTCCATGCGGAGTATCGGCGACCGACGACAACGCCGCGAGGCGCGTGCCCTGGCGTCGCGGACCCGGCCCGGTCCACAAGGCGCGCCCCCGGGCTGTGCCCGAGGTGGCGGGGTGTGACCGGGTCCCCTCTCCCGTCGTCGGCGCGGACGTGCCATGATGTGCGCGTTCGACGGCGCGGCGCGCCGGCGGACCGACAACTCCATACCGGCCGCTCGAACCCGCGCGGGAGAGCCCGGAGTGCCCCGTCAGGCGGCACAGCCGGCGCCGAAGGAGCAACTCCTCCCCGGAATCTCTCAGGCCCCCCTACCGCACGGGTTAGGCACATCTGGAAAGTGGCGCACGGCCCTGTCGCGCGCCCACCCACGGTGCAAGCCACCATGCTGTCCTGGATGCTGGAAACAGCTGCGGGCAGGTGGGCGGTGAAGCTCTCAGGTTCGACGACAGATGGGGAGACCCACGCCGCCGCATGCCCGCGCGCAGGGTCGGCCCCCCAGCGGGTCCGGTTCCGGCGCGTGCACCCATGAGTGCCCAGACCGAGGAGTTCCAGGCCATGTCGTCCCTCCGCCTCACCGCGCTCGACGCGCTGCACCGCGCCCTCGGCGCGACCATGACCGACTTCGCCGGCTGGGACATGCCGCTGCGCTACGGCAGCGAGCGCGAGGAACACCTCGCCGTCCGCACCCGGGCCGGGCTGTTCGACCTCTCCCACATGGGCGAGATCACCGTCACCGGCCCGCAGGCCGGCGAGATGCTGGACCACGCGCTGGTCGGCTTCGTCTCCGCGCTGGGCGTGCTGCGCGCCCGCTACACCATGATCTGCGCCGAGGACGGCGGCATCCTGGACGACCTGATCGTCTACCGCCTGCGCGAGGACGCCTTCCTGGTCGTCGCCAACGCCTCCAACGCCCAGCTGGTGCTGGACGAGCTGATCGCCCGCGCCAAGGGCTTCGACGCCGTCGTCACGGACGACCGCGACACCTACGCGCTGATCGCCGTCCAGGGCCCGGAGGCCACCGCGATCCTGGCCGGGACCACCGACGCCGACCTGCCCGGCCTGAAGTACTACGCGATCCTCCCGGCCCAGGTCGCCGGCCGCGACGTGCTGCTCGCCCGGACCGGCTACACCGGCGAGGACGGCTTCGAGATCTTCTGCAACCCGGGCGACGCCGAGGGTGTCTGGCAGGCGCTGACCGCCGCCGGCGAGGGCCGCGGCCTGGTCCCGTGCGGCCTGTCCTGCCGCGACACGCTGCGCCTGGAGGCCGGCATGCCGCTGTACGGGCACGAGCTCTCCACCGACCTGACCCCGTTCGACGCGGGCCTGGGCCGGGTCGTGCGCTTCGACAAGACCACCAACGAGGGCACCTTCGTCGGCCGCAAGGCGCTGGAGAGGGCCGCCGCCGAGGCCGAGGCCAACCCGCCGCGGGTGCTGGTCGGCCTGGTCTCCGAGGGCAAGCGCGTCCCGCGCGCCGAGTACACCGTGGTCTCCGCCGACGGCGCCCCGATCGGCCGGATCACCTCGGGCGCCCCGTCGCCGACCCTGGGCCGGCCGATCGCGATCGCCTACGTGGACGCGGCGCACGCCGCCCCCGGCACCGCCGTCGCGGTGGACGTGCGCGGCAAGCACGAGCCGGTCGAGGTCGTGGCGCTGCCGTTCTACAAGCGCGCTCGCTGAGGCCGGGGGCCTCGCTCGCCGAGGCCCCGCCTTCCCCGTAGACCCGGGCCTGAACCACGCCCGACCCAGGCTTGAGCCACGCCTGATCCAGGTCCGACCCAGGTCCGACCCAGGTCCGATCCCATGCCTGAACCATGCCTGAACCACGCCTGATCCGCGTCGAAGCCGTCCGTGCGGCGGCCCGCTTCGTCGTACCCGCTTCCCATCCTGGAGAATGACGCCATGAGCAACCCCCAGCACCTGCAGTACACCAAGGAGCACGAGTGGCTGACCGCCATCGAGGGCGGTGTCTCCACGGTCGGCATCACCGCCCACGCGGCCGACGCGCTCGGTGACATCGTCTACGTGCAGCTGCCCGAGGTCGGCGCCGACGTGACCGCGGGCGAGTCCTGTGGCGAGCTGGAGTCGACCAAGTCGGTCAGCGACCTGTTCTCCCCGGTGACCGGGAAGATCGTCGAGATCAACCAGGACGTCCTGGACGACAACAGCCTGGTCAACAGCGCCCCGTTCGAGGGCGGCTGGCTGTTCAAGGTCCAGGTGGAGTCCACCGACGAGCTGCTCAGCGCGGACGAGTACACCGCCTTCATCGGCGGCTGACCCGCTCGTGACGGGGCGGCCGCAGCGCGGCGGCCGCCCTGCCAGGCTCCCCCCTCTCTGCTCCCGTCTCTCTCCTCCCGGGAAGACCACACCATGACGGTTCTGAACCAGTCCCTGCACTCCCTCGACCCGGAGATCGCCGCCGCGGTCGACGCCGAGCTGCACCGCCAGCAGACCACCCTGGAGATGATCGCCTCCGAGAACTTCGCCCCGGTGGCGGTCATGGAGGCCCAGGGCTCGGTACTCACCAACAAGTACGCCGAGGGCTACCCCGGCCGCCGCTACTACGGCGGCTGCGAGCACGTCGACGTGGTCGAGCAGATCGCGATCGACCGCATCAAGGCCCTGTTCGGCGCCGAGCACGCCAACGTCCAGCCGCACTCGGGCGCGCAGGCCAACGCCGCCGCGATGTTCGCGCTGATCAAGCCGGGCGACACCATCCTGGGCCTGAACCTGGCCCACGGCGGTCACCTGACCCACGGCATGAAGATCAACTTCTCCGGCAAGCTCTACAACGTGGTCGCGTACCACGTGGACGAGAAGACCGGCCAGGTCGACATGGCCGAGGTCGAGCGCCTGGCCAAGGAGCACCAGCCGAAGCTGATCATCGCCGGCTGGTCCGCCTACCCGCGCCAGCTGGACTTCGCCGCGTTCCGCCGGGTCGCCGACGAGGTCGGCGCGCTGCTGATGGTGGACATGGCGCACTTCGCCGGCCTGGTCGCCGCCGGCCTGCACCCCAACCCGGTGCCGTACGCGGACGTGGTCACCACCACCACCCACAAGACCCTGGGCGGCCCGCGCGGCGGTGTCATCCTGTCCAAGGCCGAGTACGCCAAGAAGATCAACTCCGCGGTGTTCCCCGGCCAGCAGGGCGGCCCGCTGGAGCACGTGATCGCCGGCAAGGCCGTTGCCTTCAAGGTCGCCGCGTCCGAGGAGTTCAAGGAGCGCCAGCAGCGCACCCTGGAGGGCGCCAAGATCCTCGCCGAGCGCCTGCTCCAGGCCGACGTCGCCGAGGCCGGCGCCTCGGTGCTGTCCGGCGGCACCGACGTGCACCTGGTCCTGGTCGACCTGCGCAACAGCCAGCTCGACGGCCAGCAGGCCGAGGACCGCCTGCACGAGGTCGGCATCACGGTCAACCGCAACGCCGTCCCGAACGACCCTCGGCCGCCGATGGTCACCTCCGGCCTGCGCATCGGCACCCCCGCGCTCGCCACCCGCGGCTTCCAGGCCGAGGACTTCCGCGAGGTCGCCGACATCATCGCCGAGGCGCTCAAGCCCGCCTTCGACGAGGACGCCGCCACCGCGCTCAAGGCCCGCGTCACCGCGCTGGCCGAGAAGTACCCGCTCTACCCGAACCTCTGATCACTGCGGTGATCGTTCGGGCGGGGTGACCGGCCTCACCCCGCCGCGGCACCTGGGATCCCGGGGCACCGCGCACACTGGACAGTGCGCGCGGTGCCCCGACCCGTGTCGTCCCCCGCCCGCCAGTCCTTCCACGAGACCAGACAAGGACGTCCCCCGTGGCCATCAGCGTCTTCGACCTCTTCTCCATCGGCATCGGCCCGTCGAGTTCCCACACCGTCGGCCCGATGCGCGCCGCCCGGATGTTCGCCCGACGCCTGCGGTCCGAGGACCTGCTCGCCCAGGTGGCGAGCGTGCGCGCCGAGCTGTACGGCTCGCTGGGCGCCACCGGCCACGGCCACGGCACCCCGAAGGCCGTCCTGCTCGGCCTGGAGGACAACTCCCCCCGCACGGTCGACGTCGACCAGGCGGACAAGGACGTCGAGCGGATCACCACCGAGAAGCGGCTCAACCTCCTCGGCACCCACCCCATCGACTTCGACCTGAGCACCCAGCTGGTCCTGCACCGCCGCCGCTCGCTGCCGTACCACGCCAACGGCATGACCATCTGGGCGTACGCGGCGGACGGCTCCACGCTGCTGGAGAAGACCTACTACTCGGTCGGCGGCGGCTTCGTCGTCGACGAGGACGCCATCGGCGCGGACCGGGTCAAGCCCGACGACACCTCGCTGCGCTACCCCTTCCGCACCGGCGAGGAGCTGCTGCGGCTCACCCGGGAGACCGGGCTGTCGATCTCCGGCCTGATGCTGGAGAACGAGAAGGCCTGGCGCTCCGAGGAGGAGATCCGGACCGGGCTGCTGGAGATCTGGCAGGTCATGCAGGAGTGCGTGCGGGCCGGCATGTCCCGCGAGGGCATCCTGCCCGGTGGCCTCAAGGTCCGCCGCCGCGCCGCCGCGGCCGCCCGCGCGATGCGCGCCGAGGGCATCGGCCCGGCCAACGCGATGGAGTGGGTGACCCTCTACGCGATGGCGGTCAACGAGGAGAACGCCTCCGGCCGCCGGGTGGTCACCGCTCCGACCAACGGCGCGGCCGGGATCATCCCCGCCGTCCTGCACTACTACCTGAACTTCATCCCGGGCGCCGACGAGGACGGCATCGTCCGCTTCCTCCTCGCGGCCGGCGCCATCGGCATGCTCTTCAAGGAGAACGCCTCCATCTCCGGCGCCGAGGTCGGCTGCCAGGGGGAGGTCGGATCCGCCTGCTCGATGGCCGCCGGCGGCCTCGCCGAGGTCCTCGGCGGCACCCCCGAACAGGTCGAGAACGCCGCCGAGATCGGCATCGAGCACAACCTCGGCCTCACCTGCGACCCGGTCGGCGGGCTCGTCCAGATCCCCTGCATCGAGCGCAACGGCATGGCCTCCGTCAAGGCCGTCACCGCCGCCCGGATGGCCCTGCGCGGCGACGGCCGGCACCACGTCTCGCTCGACAAGGCGATCAAGACGATGAAGGAGACCGGCGCCGACATGAAGATCAAGTACAAGGAGACCTCGCGCGGCGGCCTCGCCGTCAACGTCATCGAGTGCTGATCACACCCGCTGTCGCCTGAGCCCCCGGACCCGTCCGGGGGCTCTCGGCGTTCCGGGGCGTCCCGGGCGGCGGGGCCACCGCTGGCCCCACCCCGGCCCCGCTTCCCGGCGCCACCCGACGCGCCCGCTCAGGCCGCTCAGGCCGCTCAGGCCGCTCAGGCCACTCAGGCCACTCAGGCCACTCAGGCCGCGAACGGGCGGACTCGCCGGGCGTCGCGCAACGCCTCAGCCCACCAGGCGAGTTGGTCGAGCATGGTCTTGGCGGCGACGTCGGCGGCCGGGTCGAGCGGCTGGCCGTCGGCGCCGAAGCACTGGGCGGCGCCGTGGAAGCTGACCGTGTTGCGAATCGTCATGGCGTTCAACTCGGCTAGCACCACTCGCAGTTGCTCGACGGCGCGCAGACCGCCGGAGAGGCCGCCGTAGGAGACGAAGCCGACCGGCTTGCCGTGCCACTGGCTGTTGTGCCAGTCGATGGCGTTCTTCAGCGGGGCCGGGAAGCTGTGGTTGTACTCGGGCGTGACGACCACGAAGGCGTCGGCGGCCTCCAGGCGGGGCGTGACGGCGGCGAGCAACTCAGCGGCGCCCGGCTCCAGTTCACCACCGAAGGACGGGAAGGTGGTCGGCAGCGGGGTCTCGACCAGATCGATCAGGTCGGCGGTCATGTCGCCGCGCGCGCCGAGGTGGCCGAGCAGCCAGTCCGCGACGACGGGCGCGAACCGGCCGCTCCGGGTGCTGCCGACGACGACCGCGACCTTCAGGCCCTTCTCCGAAACGTCCTTGGCCATGGATATCCCCCTCCGGGACGATGTGTACAACGTATCTGCCAGATACAACGTACACATCGGCGCGTACGCCGTCTACTTCCGATACGCCGTACACTCCGGTGGTACGGTGAGAGGACCCCAGCCGGAAGGAACCCGCCGTCATGCCCGCCCAGCAGGCCCCCGCCGGGGACGACGACCAGACCAAGCCCCAGGCCTCACTCTGGGAGCGCCTCGCCCGCCCGGCCCCCGCGCCGCGCACCACCCTCACCCCGCACCGGATCGCCGAGGCCGCGATCGCGATCGCCGACGCCGAAGGCCTCGACGCCGTCACCATGCGCCGGCTCGCCACCACGCTCGGCGTCGCCCCGATGGCCGCCTACCGATACGTCTCCGGCAAGGACGAACTCATCGACCTGATGGTCGACTTCGTCTACGGCGAACTCCCCCGGGGCACCCCCGCCACCGGCTGGCGCGACACCATGCGCACCCTGGCGCTCCACCTGCGCGCCATGAACCTGGCCCACCCGTGGATCGTCCGCGCCGGCGCCGTCCCCCTCACCCCCAACCAGCTCGCCATCCCCGAACGCGCCTTCGCCGCCCTCGCCGACCACGGCCTGGACGCCGACACCACCATGGCGGTCTTCCGCACCGTCACCGGCTACGTCCACGGGTCCGTCGCCGCCGAGCTCGCCCTGCGCACCCTCCAGCGCGAGCACGGCTGGTCCGACGGCGACGAGACCCGCGCCGGCCTCGCCCCCCGGATGTCCTTCCTGATGGACACCGGCCGCTACCCCACCTACCAGCGCTACCTCCACGAGGCCACCCGCAAGGACGACCCCACCTGGCAGTTCGAAACCGGCCTCGACTGCGTCCTCACCGGCATCGCCACCCACCTCGACATCTGAGCGCGACCTGGCCCCAAGTGAGTGGGGAGGGAAAATTATGTAGACCGGTCTACCTTCCATGCCCGGAATATGCAGACCGGTCTACCTTTTCAGCGCTCCCCCACCCACCTCCCGCGCAGGAAGTCGGCCCCGCCGACTTCCTATGCGCCCCAGCCCTCCACTAACGCGCCCTATGTAGACCGGTCGATATATTTCCCCCGGGCCCCGCTCGGACACTCGATCCCGGCCCCGCGCACAGGAAGTCGGCCCGTCCGACTTCCTACTCCGCGGAGAGCTCCCCCGCGACGAGCAGCCGGTACCCATAGTCCATCTGCTCCTGGTCGAGGAGTTCGGCATGGCGGCGGTGCCAGGCGCCGGATTCGAGATCGGCACGCAAGCGGGCGATCGCCGGCTGCACCACCGCGGGCGGCAACTGGGCGAAGGTCGAGCTGGCCAGCCGGACGACCGGGTCGAGGTAGAACTCGGGCCGCCGCCAGTAGGCGATCTGGTAACCGTCCGTGAAATCGTGCGGGACGGGGAAGGGCAGCACGGTGTGCGCGTCCAGCGCGTCGACGACCTGGGCCAGCGGTGTGAAGCGGCTCTCCTCCAGCTCCCGGATCTCGGGCAGGTACTCCTCCAGCAGCCACAGTTGCGGACGGTGGGCCGGATCCCAGGTGAAGACGACCTGCCGCCGGGCGACCCGCCGCAGCTCCGCGAGGCCCCGTTCGGGATCCGACCAGTGGTGGACGGTCATGACGGCCATCGCCGCATCGAAGGAGCCGTCCGGGAAGGGCAGTTGCTCGGCTCCGGCCTTGACCTTCCGGTTCCCCGGGTGCTGGTCGAGCATGACCTGGGAGGGGTCGACGGCGGTGACGGCGGCGCCCTCGGGCTCGTAGGATCCGGCGCCCGCACCGACGTTCACCACCGACCGGGCCCCCTGGAGGGCGGCACCGATCAGGGCGTGCAGTCGGGGATCGGGCCGGCGGATGGCGCGGTAGCCGACCCCGATCCGGTCGTACGTCGCCTGCGGTCGGCTGTCAGTGGTCTCTTCCATGCGGTCAAGCCCACCAAGCGGGGTGCCTGGCGGCAAGCGGTTCGGCGCAAGAGCGGGGAAAGCACGGCGCGTTGGCCCACCGTCCACCGTCCACCGACCGCCGGGCGGCATCGGCGATCGGAAGGCAGGGCCGGGCGGCCGGTCACGAGGCACCGCCAACCAGCGGCACCGCACAGGAAGTCGGCCCGTCCGACTTCCTGTGCAGGTGCCGCCCGCAGGTCAGCGACGGCGGGTGCCCACGGGCACGGTGAGGACGGCGAGGCCCGCGGCCAGGATGGCGAGGCCGCACCAGGAGACGGCGGGGAGGCGTTCGCCGAGGACGGCGACGCCGAGGAGCGCGGCGACGGCGGGTTCGGCGAGGGTGAGGGTGGTGGCGGTCTGGGCGGAGGTGCGGCGCAGGCCGTGGCCGAAGAGGCGGTAGGCGAGGAAGGTGGTGATCACGGCGAGGTGGAGCACCACCGCCGCACCGCGCGGCGAGGCGAGCCACCGCAGGTCGCCGAGGAACAGCACCGGCAGGACGAGCAGCGCGGCCGCGCCGAACATCGCCCCCATCACCCCGGCGGACGGGTGCCCGCGCGAGATGAGCTTCCCGCCGATGAGCGAGTACACGGCGTACGAGAGGCCGGAGAGCGCGGCCAGCGCCACCCCCACGGCGTCCACCGCCGCGCCGCCGCCGGTGAGTTCGGGGCCCAGCACCAGGACGGCACAGCCGACGACCGCCGTCACCGTGGCGCAGGCCCACCGGCCGCTCGGCCGCCCCTGCCGGGTGAGCCAGCCGAGCAGGCCGGCGAAGACGGGGGCACTGCCCAGTGCGATCACGGTGGCCACCGCCACCCCGGCGCGGGTCACCGCCGGATAGAAGGTGACCGGGTAGCCGACCACCGCGACGGCGCCGACGGCGAGTTGCCACCGCTCCCGGCGGCCGCAGGCCCGGGGCAGCGCGCGGGCGCTGCGGGTGGAGAGGAAGAGGAGGAGGCCGCCGAGGACCAGCGCGGCGGCGCCGATGCCCGCCGAAGGGGCGCCGTCGGGTGCGAGGGAGCTGGCTGTCCCGGTGGTGCCCCACAGCAGTGCGGCGACCAGGATCGGGACCGGCCCGCCGAGCGGGCTGGTGCGGCGGGCGGCGGGAGTGGTGGTGGCCCGGGTGGGCGCGGGCGTGGAGGTGCGGTTCGGCACAGTCGTGAACTTCCGTCGTCGAAGACCGTCAGGGGAGCTGGTTTCGCAACGGGCACACACGGCAGCCTCCTGGCGGCCGGAGAGGGCCGCAGCAGGGAGCGCAGGGATCAAGCCACCGGCGTGTGTGCCCGATCAGGCGCAGAGCGGTGGCAGCACGACGTGCCAGTACAGGTTCACGGGCCTGATGCTACCCGGCAGTTCCGGCGGGGTGGGGTTCACGGAGGAATTGGCGGCCTGGCGACGAAGCACCGGAGGCTCGACGGCGAGGATGGTGAATATTCACAGGCGACAGCGTGAACCTATGCAAAATCCAAAGGTGAACTAGGTTACAAACCTTTCAATCCAAGTCGCCTGGTTTGCCCACATGCTGAGATCCGTGCGATAGTCGAAGCAGCCCAACGGCGGGCGGCACAGCACGCCGGCCTGGGCGTGGAGACTTCGGCTGGCCCGACCTGGCACGGCCGACGCCCATCGCGCGGCACGCACCCCCTTGGCCGGCGCGATGACTTGCAGGGGCCCCCATCCGCCGGACCACGGCGACTTCGGGGGCCCTGCGCGTTTTCCCGGGAACACCCGGAACACCCGGACGGCCGCAAAAGACCCGGACGGCCGCGAAAGACCCGGAACACCCGGAAGGGTCAGTGCCGCTCGCGGACCTTCAGTTCGAACCAGACGCCCTTGCCGCGCGGCAGCAGGTCGGCGCCCCAGCGGTCGGCCAGGTCGTCGATGACCCGCAGACCCCGCCCCCGCTCGGTCACCGGCTTCGGCTCCGCGAGGATCATGCAGGGCAGCGCCCGGGAGGAGTCGCGGACCTCGACACGGAGCCAGCCCGGCTTGCGGATCACCTGGAGCCCGATAGTGCGTCCGGCGGCATGCCGGACGGCGTTGGAGACCAGTTCGCTGGTGAGTAACTCACCGGCCTCCAGGTGCTGATGGAGGTCCCAGGACTCCAGGACCGACAGCACCAGTCGGCGGGCCACCGGGCCGGTCTCCGGCCGGGACGGCAGTCGTACCTCGTTCGGCACGGACTGATCGCTCAGCCTGCCGCAATACATCTCCTCCAGTTCCTCCGAGCTGAGCCGCTCCAGCGCCGCCAGCGCGCCCTGGACATCGATCCACGACGCCTCGGCGACCAATCCGGCCCCGGGAACTGATGACTGATCTGTTTCGCCCCAACCCGCCATGCGGTCCATCATTGCGGAACGCAAGCGGCCGCGTACGGACAATGAGCAAACGATCTCCTCCGAGTCGGCATATGCCGCGTGCAAGGAGACCCCGCGGAGAGTGCCAGGCGGGGGCCTGGAGGGGGCCCGGAAGGAGCCGGAAGAGGGTGGGGAGCAGGCAACCCGGGCCGCGTCCGCGTCAATCCCGGGTTGCCGTGGAACCGCCCCGACCAGGGCGGCTACCGGTCGGCCTACCAGGCGCTCCAGGGCACGTTCCAGCCACTCAGGCCGTTCGCCGGGTCGAGGGTCTCCTTCTTGGTGGAGTTCTTCACGACCACCACGTCGCCGACGATCGAGCCGGCGTAGAACTTACCCATCGAGGTGGATTCGCCGCCGCCCTCGACGTCCTTGAGGGCGACACAGCCGTGGCTGACGTTGTCCTCGCCGATGAGCTTGCTCCAGTAATTGCCGTGCAGGTAGGTGCCGCTGTCGGTGAGCCGCATCGAGTGCGGCACCTGGAGGTCGTACGGGGAGCCGCTCATGCCGGGGAGGGTGCTGGACTGCATCCGCACCACGCCCTCCTTGGACATGACGACCATCGTGCCGTTCCAGGTCGGGTGCTCGGGCGAGCCGGAGGTGATGTCGATGTCCGACGGTTTGCCGTCCAGTTCGACGGTCATCCTGTGCGCGGCGGCGTCAACCGTCGAAATCTGAGACCGCCCGATCGTGAAGGGCTCGTCCCGGTCGGTGCCGTACACCCCAGGGGCGATCTCGACGCTCTTGAGGCGGTAGTGCACCGTCACCTTGGTGCCGGACTTCCAGTACTGCTCGGGGCGGAAGTCCAGTCGGCGGTTGCCGAACCAGTGGCCCTTGACCACGGTGCCGTTGTCGGTCTCGAAGGTGATGCCCTTGGCGACGACGTCCTTGTTCTTGACGTCCTTGCTGAAGTTCACCGAGACGATCATGCCGACGCCGTACGTCGCGTCGTTGTCCACGTTGTCGGCGGCCTTGGCGAGGGCCGTCGGCGTCAGCGTGGTGAAGTTGCTGTCCGCGCTGGCGACCACGCCGTTGGCGTCCGCGGCCATCGCGCTGACCTGGTAGGCGCTGCCCACGGCGAGGCCGGCCGACGGGGTCCAGCTGGAGCCGTCGGCGGCGATGGTGCCGGGCACCTCCGCGCCCGTCTTGTCGCTGACCTTGACGGTGGTGAGCTTGCCGCCGGTCGCGCCGACCTTGAGCGCGTCGGGCGCGACGTCCACCGTGCCGGGCTTGGGCTCGATGTTCACCACGGCCTGCGACACCTTCGGCGCCGCGCTGCTCGCCGCCGCGGCGCCCGGGGAGGCCGTCCCGGCGGCCGCGCCGGCCCCCAGGTCCGCCTTGGCCGCGCTCCCGCCCCCGCTACCGCCGCCGCACGCGGCCGTCAGCGCCATCGCGCCGCCCACCAGACCGACGGCCACCACTCTGCGTATCGACCTCAACGTCGATCCCTCCCTCAGAAACCCCACGAACCGAACCCCACGAACCGCAACCCGCAACCCGCAACCCGCAACCCGCAACCCGCAACCCGCGAACCGAAGCCCGCGGGCCGAAACCCCACGACCCGAAACCCCGCACAACTCCCGTGCACACGACGGACCCGACCACTACACGCGCCGGCCCCCGGAAAGGTTGCGCCATTCGGGGCCGGGTGCGCTGCGAAAACGCGAACGGCCCGACCCCAACGGGTGAGGATCGGGCCGCTCTTCTGCACCGCGCCGACGAACCGGGACTAACCGGTCAATCAGCGGGCAGGATCTACCAGTTCGCCCAGGCGACGTTCCAGCCGCCCAGCCCGTTGGAGGGCGCGACGGTCTTCTCCTTGCTGTTCACGACCTTGACCACGTCGCCGACCATCGTGTCGTTGAAGAACTTGCCCGCGACGGAGGTGTCGCTGCCGCCCTTCTCGTCCATCATCGCGACGCAGCCGTGGCTGGCGTTGGTCCTGCCGAACGGGTTGGTCGCGTTGGACCAGTAGTTGCCGTGCACGAAGGTGCCGGAGGTGGTCAGCCGCATCGCGTGTGGCACGTCCTGGATGTCGTACTCGCCGCCGAGGCCGACGGTCTGCGAGTTCATCCGGGTGACCTTCTCCTTGGACATGATCACCATGGTCCCGCTCCAGGACGGCGTCGCCTCCGCGCCCATGGTGACCGGCACGGTGGTGCTCTTGCCGCCCCGCTCGATCGTCATCTGGTGCGCCTTGGCGTCGGCGGTGGCGATCTGGGAGCGGCCGATGGTGAACGGCTCGTCCTTGTCCACGTCGCCGTAGATGCCCGGGGCGACCTCGACGCTCTTCAGCCGGTACTTGATGGTGACCTTGGTGTCCGGCTTCCAGTACTCGGCCGGGCGGAAGTCCAGCCGGTTGTCGCCGAACCAGTGGCCCTTCACCTCGGTGCCGTTGTTCGTCTCGAAGGTGATGCCCTTGAGGACGGCGTCCTTGTTCTTGACGGTCTTGCTGAAGTTCACCGAGACGATCATGCCGACGCCGTAGGTGGCGCCGTCGCTGATGTTGTCGTTGGTGGAGACCTTCTTGTCCGGCGTCAGCGTGGTGAACGTCGTGGTGGACGCGGCCACCAGGCCGTCGGCGTCCTTGGCCTGCGCGTTCACCTTGTACGCCATGCCGACGGTGAGCGCGGCGGCGGGCTTCCAGCCGATGCCGTCCGGGGTGATCGCCCCGTCGACCGGCTTGCCGTTCTTGTCGGTCACCTCGACCGTGGTGAGCTTGCCGTTCGAGACGGACACCTGCAACGCGTTGCTCGGTGCGACGTCCTGAGCGCCGTCCTTCGGCTCGACGGCCAGCACCGCGGCGGAGGTCTTCGGCTCGGCCGACGCGCCCGCCGGGGCCGCCGTCCCGCCCGCACCCGCCGTCGCCGCGGGCGCCGCGTTGTCGCCCCCGCCGCCCGTTCCGCCCTTGTCGTCGCCGCAGGCCGCAGTGAGCAGCAGCACCCCGCCCATGACCAACGCCATCGCACCCCTGCGCCCGTAACGGCTGGTGGTACGTATCGCGGCGTCGGCCGTCTTCCCCGTCTTCACGGTTTCTCCCCTCCCGGTATCCACTCTCTTGACGCGTTGAGTGCCCCCATGAGTTGCACCGGGCGCCGATCTTTCGCGCCGGACCAGGGCGCGCCGGAGCAGGATAGCCGGGCCGTCCGAGCGGCTCCCGGGGGGAGGTGGGTGGATCGGGGGTGAATCGGCGGTGAAGATCGACTACTGCGCGACGGGGCTTGAGGTGGGCCCGACGGCGGGCCCGACGGCGGGACCGGCCGACGGCCCGGCAACCGACCCGAGGGCGCTGCCCGCCACCCACTGCTCCCACGGCACGTTCCAGCCGTTGAGGCCGTTCTGCGGCGGCACGAAGTCCCCCGCGGAGGCCTTCACCTCCAGCACGTCCCCCGGGATGGTGTGCTCGAACAGCCAGCCCGCCGGGGAGTCCTTGCTCGCACCGCCCTTGGCGTCGGCCAGGCCGATGCAGCCGTGGCTGGTGTTGGCCGCGCCGAACACCCCGGGGTCCGCCCAGTAGTTGCCGTGCACGAAGGTGCCGGAGTTGGTCAGCCGCATCGCGTGCGGCACGTCCTTGATGTCGTACTCGTCGCCCATCCCGACGGTCTGCGAGTTCATCCGGGTCACCTTGTACTTCTCCGACACCACCATGACGCCCCGGTAGGTGGAGTGGTCACGGCTGCCGCCGGACACCTTGAGCACCCGCACCACCTTGCCGCCCTGCCCGGCCCGGACGGTCAGGGTGTGCGCGTCCAGGTCGACGGTGGAGACCTGGGCCCGGCCGACGGTGAAGTGCAGGTCCTTGGTCTGGGTGCCGAACTCGCCCGGCGCGCCCTGCACGTCCTTCAGCCGCAGCGCCACCGTCACCTTGGTGCCGGCCGCCCAGTACTGCTGCGGGCGGACGTCCAGCCGCTGGTTGCCGAACCAGTGCGCGGCCACCGGGACGGGCGGGTCGGCGCTCACCTGGACGGCCTTCTCCACCGCCGCCCGGTCGGTGATCGGCCGGCTGAAGCGCAGCGACACCGGCATGCCGACACCGACGGTGGAGCCGTCCTCCGGGGTGAAGAAGGCGACGAAGGTATGCGCCCGGGCCATCGTGGAGAACGCCGAGTGCTGGGCCGCCCGTTGGCCCTGGTCGTCCTCGGCGACGGCGTCCAGGGTGTACGCGGTGCCCAGCGGCAGCGGGCCGTCGGGTGTCCAGGCGGCGCCGTCCGGGGCGATCGTGCCGGGGACCTCGGTGCCCTTGGCGTCGGCCAGCCGGACGGTGACCAGCCGGCCCTGCGCCGCCGTCACCCGGACCGGGCCCTCCGGCAGCACGTCCTGGGCGCCGTCGGCGGGCAGCGCCGTGACGACCGCCCGGGACGGCGGCGGGGGCGGGGTGTGCGCCCCGGGCCCGGCGGCGTCCTGCGCGGGGGCCGCCGGGGGGCCGCCGCACCCCGTCAGGACGGCGAGGCCCCAGGCCACCGCCGCCGCCCGCCGCGCCCACACCCGTCCTCGGCGCCGCATTCCGGGGCCTCCCACTGTCCACGTCCGGTACCGGGAAGATCCGGTACCGGGAGCCTCCGCCACCGGGGACGCCCGACGCCGGGAACTCCCGATGTCAGGAACTCCCGATGTCAGAAACTCCCGGTGCCAGGAACGTCCGGCAGCGGGAACGCCCGATACCGGGAACAACGAGGGCAATCGCGGCGGGGACACGCGCAGCCGCGCGAAATCCCCCCATCCATCGGCCGCCATCCGCCGGTAAGCCCCCGTTCAGCCGCTTCCGATCTGCGCAATCCGGGAAAGAGGAAGTGAACGGGGTCCGGGACACCCCGTCCAGGGAGGGTGCGGCCATGGCGTCAGGGCAGGAGCTGGAAGCCGGAGTGCGGCCGCCCGGCGGGGACACCGCCGAGCCACCGTGGCCCGGCAGCTGGCAGCCGCTCGGCGCCCGCTTCCGGACCGACCAACAGGGCCGCCAGGGCACCAACTTCGCACTCTGGGCGGCCGGCGCCGAGGCGGTCGACCTCTGCCTGTTCGACGAGGACGGCCGGGAGGGCCGGCACCGCCTCACCGAGCAGGACTTCCAGACCTGGCACGGCTTCCTGCCCGGCGTCCGCCCCGGCACCCGGTACGGCTTCCGCGTGCACGGCCGGTGGGATCCGTGGACCGGCGCCCGCTGGAACCCGGCGAAGCTGCTGCTCGACCCGTACGCCCGTGCCGTGGACGGCTGTTACACCAGCCACGACGCGGTCTGCGCGGCCGTCCGCAACTGGCCGGAGGCGGACGTCGCCGACACCGTCCGGGACAACCGCGACTCGGCCCGCTACGTGCCCAGATCCGTGGTCGTCCACGATGACGACGACTGGTACGACGACCACCGCCCGAAGACCCCGTGGGCCGAGACGGTGCTCTACGAACTGCACGTGCGCGGCTTCACCATGCGCCACCCCGACATCCCGCCGGAGCTCCGCGGCACTTACGCGGGCCTGGCCCACCCGGCCGCCGTCGCCCACCTGACCCGCCTCGGCGTGACCGCCGTCGAGCTGCTGCCGGTGCACCAGTACGCCAGCGAGGACCACCTCCAGTCGCGCGGCCTGGTCAACTACTGGGGCTACAACACGATCGGCTACTTCGCCCCGCACGCCGGCTACTCGGCGGCCGGCTCGCGCGGCGGCCAGGTCGGCGAGTTCAAGCGGATGGTCCGCGCCCTGCACGCCGCCGGGATCGAGGTGATCCTCGACGTGGTGTTCAACCACACCGCGGAGGGCGCCGAACTCGGCCCGATGCTCTCGCTGCGCGGCATCGACAACACCGCCTACTACCGCCCGGCCCCGCACCGCCCGCGCGGCTACGCCGACTTCACCGGCTGCGGCAACACCCTGGACACCCGCCGCCCGCAGGTGGTCCGGCTGGTCACCGACTCGCTGCGGTACTGGGTCACCGAGATGGGCGTGGACGGCTTCCGCTTCGACCTCGCCGCCGCCCTCGCCCGCGGCACCGACGGGGTGGACATGGACCACCCCTTCCTCGCCGCCGTCTCCCAGGATCCGCTGCTCAGCCGGGTGAAGCTGATCGCCGAGCCCTGGGACGTCGGCCCGGGCGGCTACCAGGTCGGCGGCTTCCCGCCGCTGTGGGCCGAGTGGAACGACAAGTACCGGGACACCGTGCGGGACTTCTGGCGCGGCGCCCGCCCGGACGTGCGGGAGCTGGGCTACCGGCTGTCCGGCTCCTCCGACCTCTACCAGCGCGGCGGCCGCCGCCCGTACGCCTCCGTCAACTACGTGACAGCGCACGACGGTTTCACGCTGCGCGACCTGGTCAGCTACGACCGCAAGCACAACGAGGCCAACGGCGAGGCCAACCGGGACGGAACCGACGACAACCGGTCCTGGAACCACGGCGTCGAGGGCGAGACCACCGACCCGGAGGTGAACGCCCTGCGGCTGCGCCAACTGCGCAACCTGCTGGCCACGCTGCTGCTCTCCACCGGCGTCCCGATGCTCACCGCCGGGGACGAGCTGGGCCGCACCCAGGGCGGCAACAACAACGCCTACTGCCAGGACAACGAACTCGGCTGGCTGGACTGGTCGCTCCTGGCGGATCCCCGCTGGCGCGGGCTGTGCGAGCTGACCGCCCGGCTGATCCGGCTGCGCCGGGCCCACCCGGTGCTGCGGCAGCGGGCGTTCTTCTCCGGCCGGGCCGCCGCCCCGGGCGGCCAGCCGGACCTCGCCTGGTTCACGCCGCTGGGCAAGGAGATGACCGAGGCCGACTGGTTCGCCCCGACCGCCTGCCTGGGCATGCTGCTGTCCGGCACCGCGATGTCCGAACGGGACGAGGCCGGGCGGCCGACGCTGGACGACAGCTTCCTGCTGCTGCTCAACGCCGGCCACGAACCCGTGCTGTTCACCCTCCCCGGCGAGCCCTGGGCCGCGCCGGAGGAGGCGTACGAGACGGTGGTCGACACCGCCGTCGAGGGCGGCGGCGAGCCCTGTCCGCAGGGCGCGACGCTGCTGGCCGGGCGCTCGCTGCGGCTGCTGCGCGCGCCCGCCGCCACGACCTGAGCGGTGTCGGCCGCACGTGCGGCGCACTCCGGCCCCTGCGGCCGGCCCCACGCGCCCCGCTTTTCACCCGCGCCCCACCCGTACAGGTGGCCGGTTCTCGCCGAAGCGTTCTGTCAGGGGTGAAAAACCTGATGAGAAATGACGCGACCTCGTCCTACCCTCACGACGATGGCCGAGAACCGACAAGACGACGACACCGCGACCGGGCACCGCTCCACGGTCCGCTCCCTCCTGCGCCTGTGGCCCTACGCCCGAGCCGTCCGCCGCCGGTTGGCCACCTCGGTGGCCGCCGCCCTGGTCGCCATGCTGAGCGTCCTCGGCGTCCCGCTGGTCCTCGGCCGGATCGTCGACGGCCCGCTCGCCGAACACGACCTGAGCGGGCTCTGGCCGCTGATCGGCCTGCTGCTGGTCCTCGGACTGGTCGAGGCCGCGCTGTTCTACACCCGCCGGGTGGTCCTGGCCCGCCCGCTGGCCGGGCTGGAGACGGCCATGCGCGGCGACCTCTTCGCCAAGCTCCAGCGGCTGCCGATCTCCTTCCACGAGCGCTGGGGATCCGGCCAGCTGCTCTCCCGGGCCACCGCCGACATGTACACCATGCGGCTGTTTCTGGCCTTCCCGCTGGTCTTCCTGATCGTCAACTCGGTGATGTTCCTCGCCGGCACGGCGGTGATGTTCACCCAGGACTGGCGGCTCGCCCTGATCATCCTGCTGCCCGCCGTCCCGCTGTTCGTGCTCACCCGGCGGTTCGAGGCGGGCTACTCCGGCGCCTCCCGCCGCGCCCAGGACCAGAACGGCGACCTCGCCACCGTCATCGAGGAGTCCGTCCTCGGCATCCGCATCCTCAAGGCCTTCGGCCGCCACCGCTCGATGGCCGAGCGCTTCCGCGCCCAGGCCCACGACCTGCGCCGCACCGAACTGCGCAAGGCCGGGCTGCTCGCCAACCTCTGGGCGGTCATCGTCGGCCTGCCCGAGATCGCCCTCGGCTGCGCCCTCGCCGCCGGCGCCTACCTGGTCGCCCACGACGAGCTGAGCGCCGGCACCCTGGTCGCCTTCCTCTCCACCGCGCTGGCGCTGCGCTGGCCGGTCGAGTCCCTGGGCTGGCTGCTCGCCTACGCCAACGAGGCCGCCACCGCCGCCGACCGCTTCTTCGAGGTGCTGGACGAGCCCGAGACCGCCGACCCGGGCACCGCCGACGGCCTGGGCGCCACCCCCGACGGCATCCGCTTCACCGGCGTCCGCTTCCGCTACCCCGACGCCCCCGACGACACCCCCGACCTGCTGGCCGGCATCGACCTGCACATCCGCAGCGGCGAGACGATGGCCCTGGTCGGCGCCACCGGCAGCGGCAAGACCACGCTCACCGCACTGCTCCCCCGCCTGTACGAGGCCACGGCCGGCACCATCACCCTGGACGGCCGGGACATCCGCGACCTCCCCCGGGAACGGCTGCGCGAGCTGGTCGCGGTCGCCTTCGAGGAGCCCACCCTGTTCTCCGCCACCGTCCGGGAGAACGTCCTGATGGGCGCCCCGGGCGCGGACGACCGGCAGCTGCGCGCCGCCCTGGCCACCGCCCAGGCCTCCTTCGTGGAGAAGCTCCCGGACGGCGTGGACACCGAGGTCGGCGAACAGGGCCTGAGCCTGTCCGGCGGCCAGCGCCAGCGCCTCGCCCTGGCCCGTGCGGTGGTCGGCGACCCGGCCTTCCTGGTGCTGGACGACCCGCTCTCCGCCCTCGACGTGCACACCGAGGCCCTGGTCGAACGGGCGCTGCGCCAGGTCCTCGGCGCCACCACCGCCCTGGTGGTCGCCCACCGCCCGAGCACCGTGCTGCTCGCCGACCGGGTCGCGGTGCTCTCCGACGGCCGGATCGAGGCCGTCGGCACCCACCAGGACCTGCTGCGCGACTGCGCGCACTACCGCGAACTGATGTCGGGCGAGTCCGCCCCGATGCCCGAGGCCGCACTGGTCTCCGAGGGGGGCACCACCCGATGACCACCACCATCTCGCCCGCCGGCCCCGCCGAACGGGAGACCGCCGAACCGGTCGAGGAACAGCTTCCGCCGCCGCCCCCGGCCGACGAGGAGGACATCCCCGTCCCGCCCGGCGCGCCCCGGGCGCTGCTGCGCTCGCTGCTCGGCCCGCACCGGGCCCGGATCGGCGTCGCGATGCTGGTGATCCTCGTCCAGCAGGCGGCCCTGCAGTCCGGCCCGCTGCTGGTCGCCATCGCGATGGACCGCGGCATCCCGGCACTGCGCGAGAGCGACAGCGGCCCGCTGATCGCGGTGGTCTGCGCCTACCTGGGCTGCGCGCTGCTCAGCCTGCTGCTGCAGTGGGCGTTCATCAAGATCAGCGCCCGGGTCAACCAGGACATCCTGCTGGAGCTGCGCGGCCGGATCTTCCGGCACGCCCAGCGGCTGAGCCTGGACTTCCACGAGCGCTACACCTCGGGCCGGATCATCTCCCGCGCCACCAGCGACGTGGACGCGCTGCGCGAGCTGCTCTCCGAGGGCCTCCAGGAGCTGCTGACCGTCCTCCTGTCGGTCTGCTACATCTCGGTGCTGCTGCTGGTGCTGGACTGGCGGCTCGGCCTGGTCTCGCTGGCGTCGATCCTGCCGCTGGCGCTGATCGCCCGCTCCTTCCGCAGCCGCTCGCGCCGGGTCTACCGCCGCTCCCGCACCTCGGCCGCCTCGCTGATCGTCCGCTTCACCGAGACCATGAACGGCATCCGCCCGGTGCAGGCCTTCCGCCGGGAGAAGGCCAACGACGAGGCCTTCGGCCTGGTCAACCGGCAGTCCGCCACCGCGACGGCGGACGGCCTGCTGGAGATCGCCCGCTACGTCGGCCTCTCCCGCGTCACCGCCAACCTGTGGACCACCGGCGTGGTGCTGCTCGGCGCCTACCTGGTCGCCGACGGCACGGTCGAACTGGGCGTGCTCACCGCCTTCGTGCTCTACCTGCGCCGGCTCTACGACCCGATCGACCAGCTGGCGATGTTCCTGAACAGCTACCAGTCGGCCGCCGCCGCGCTGGAGAAGATCGCCGGCCTGCTCGCCCACGAGCCGACCGTCGCCGAACCCGCCGCGCCCGCCGAACTGCCGCAGGCCGTCGGCAAGGGGCGCGAGGTCCGCTTCGAGGAGACCCGTTTCGCCTACCGCACCGGCAAGCAGGTGCTGCCGCCGTTCGACCTGGTGATCCCGGCCGGGCAGACGGTGGCGGTGGTCGGCGCGACCGGCGCCGGCAAATCGACGGTCGCCAAGCTGCTGGCCCGCTTCTACGACCCGACCGACGGCCGGATCCGGCTGGACGGCGTGGACCTGCGCGACCTCGCCACCCCCGAGCTGCGGCGCGGCGTGGTGATGGTGACCCAGGAGTCCTTCCTGTTCTCCGGCACCGTCGCCGAGAACATCGCGATCGGCCGCCCCGGCGCCGGCCGCGAGGAGGTCGAGCAGGCCGCCCGGGACATCGGCGCGTACGAGTTCATCGCCGCGCTCCCGGACGGCTTCGACACCGACGTGCGCAAGCGCGGCGGCCGGATCTCCGCCGGGCAGCGCCAGTTGGTCGCCTTCGCCCGCGCCCTGCTCGCCGACCCGGCGGTGCTGATCCTCGACGAGGCGACCAGCTCGCTGGACGTCCCCGGCGAGCAGGCCGTCCAGCGGGCCATGCGCACGGTGCTGGCCGGCCGGACGGCGGTGATCATCGCGCACCGGCTCTCCACCGTGGAGATCGCCGACCGCGTCCTGGTGATGGACCAGGGCCGGATCGTCGAGGACGGCTCCCCGCAGGAGCTGATCGACGGATCCGGCCGCTTCGCCGCACTCCACCAGGCCTGGCGGGACAGCCTGGTCTAGGTCCTCCTAGGTCCGGCGCTCCCCGCGGCGGGGCCTCACCGCAGCACCCCCGCGTCCATCCCCGACGACTCGGCGGGCAGGGCCACCAGCCCCAGCTCCGCCGGGGAGGCCAGCCGGGGGTGGGCCGGCAGCACCCGGACGGTGTAGCCGAACGGGCCGGTCCGGCCCAGCTCCAGCGAGCCCTCGTAGCGGGTCCGGCCGTCCAGGTCGGACCCGCCGACCGGCTTGAGGGCGAGCACGCAGCCGTCCGAGATGCCGTCCGTCTCGTCCACCCGGCCGGACACCGCCTGCACCTCGACGTCGCCCGGCTCCAGCGCCCCGAGCGCGACCTGCACCCGCAGCGCCAGCGAGCTGCCCAGTTCCTGCGCCTCGTCCGGACAGTCCGCCTCGACGTGCTCGACCCGGACGGCCGGCCAGGCCTCCCGGACCTTCGCCTTCCAGGCCGCCAGCTCCAGGGCACCGTGGTGTTCCGCCGCCGCCAGCTCCCGCTGGGCCAGCGCCGCCGGGGTGTACAGCCGTTCGACGTACTCGCGGACCATCCGCCCGGCCAGCACCTTGGGGCCGAGGGTGACGAGGGTGTGCCGGACCATGGCGATCCAGCGGTGCGGCAGCCCGTCCGTGCCCCGGTCGTAGAACCGGCCGGCGACCTGGTCCTCGATCAGGTCGTACAGCGCGGCGGCCTCGATGTCGTCGCGGCGCTCGGCCTCGCTGCTCTCCGGGTCGAGCACGCCGCCGGTCTCGTCGGCGGTGGGGATCGCCCAGCCGTTCTGGCCGTCGTACCACTCGTCCCACCAGCCGTCCAGGACGGACAGGTTGAGGCAGCCGTTGAGCGCGGCCTTCATCCCGGAGGTGCCGCAGGCCTCCAGCGGGCGCAGCGGGTTGTTCAGCCAGACGTCGCAGCCCGGGTAGAGGTGCCGGGCCATCGCCATGTCGTAGTCCGGCAGGAAGACGATCCGGTGCCGGACGGCCGGGTCGTCGGCGAAGGCGACCATCTGCTGGATCAGCCGCTTGCCGCCGTCGTCGGCCGGGTGGGCCTTGCCGGCGACCACGATCTGCACCGGCCGGACGGGGTGCAGCAGCAGGGCGCGCAGCCGGTCCGGGTCGCGCAGCATCAGGGTGAGCCGCTTGTACGAGGGCACCCGGCGGGCGAAGCCGATGGTGAGCACGTCGGGGTCGAGCACCGAGGAGACCCAGCCGAGTTCGGCCTCGCCGGCGCCGCGCTGGCGCCAGGAGTCGCGCAGTCGGCGGCGGGCCTCGTCGACCAGCTGGGCGCGCAGGCTGCGGCGCAGGTCCCAGATCTCGGTGTTGCCGATCCGTTCCAGGCCGGTCCAGCGCTTGGCGTCGCCGGTGGTCATGGCGTCCTCGGCGCGGTCGGCGCCGATCTCGGCGGCGCCGAGCCGCACGACCGCCGGGTCGATCCAGGTGGCGGCGTGGACGCCGTTGGTGACGGAGGTGATCGGCACCTCGGTGGCGTCGAAGCCGGGCCAGAGCCCGTTGAACATGGAGCGGCTGACCTCGCCGTGCAGGGTGGAGACCCCGTTGGCGCGCTGGGCGAGCCGCAGGCCCATGGCGGCCATGTTGAAGAGCTTCGGGTCCCCGCCGGGCCAGGTCTCGGCGCCGAGCGCGAGCACCGGTTCGACCGGGACGCCCGGCAGGGCGGCGTCGCCGCTGAAGTGGCGGGCGACCAGCTCACGGTCGAAGCGGTCGATGCCGGCCGGGACGGGCGTGTGGGTGGTGAACAGGGTGCCGGCCCGGACGGACTCCAGGGCGGCGGCGAAGTCCAGGCCGACGCTGTCGGGGCCGGGTGAGCCGGTGGCGACCAGCTCGCGGATCCGTTCGACGCCGAGGAAGCCCGCGTGGCCCTCGTTGGTGTGGAACACCTCGGGGGCGGGGTGCCCGGTGAGCCGGCAGTAGGCGCGGACGGCGCGGACGCCGCCGATGCCGAGCAGCATCTCCTGGAGCAGCCGGTGCTCGCTGCCGCCGCCGTAGAGCCGGTCGGTGACGTCGCGCTCGGCGGGCGAGTTGGCCTCGATGTCGGAGTCGAGGAGCAGCAGCGGGACCCGTCCGACCTGGGCCTTCCAGATGTGCGCGGCCAGGGTGCGGCCGCCTGGCAGGGCGAGGTCGACCCGGCCGGGGGTGCCGTCGTCCTCCCGGAGCAGGCTGACCGCGAGTTCGTCCGGGTCGAGCAGCGGGTAGCGCTCCTGCTGCCAGCCGTCCCGGTTGAGGGACTGCCGGAAGTAGCCGTGCCGGTAGAACAGGCCGACGCCGATGATCGGGACGCCGAGGTCGCTGGCGGCCTTGAGGTGGTCGCCGGCCAGGATGCCGAGCCCGCCGGAGTACTGCGGCAGCGCGGCGGCGATGCCGTACTCGGGGGAGAAGTAGGCGATGGCGGCGGGCGGCGGGGTGGTGCCGGCCTCCTGCTGGGCCTGGTACCAGCGCGGGCCGCTGAGGTACTCGCGCAGGTCGTCGGCGAGGTCGCCGAGTCTGCGCAGGAACCGCCGGTCGGCGGCGAGGGCGGCGAGCCGGGCGGCCGGGACCTCCCCGAGCAGCCGCACCGGGTCCTCGCCGGTCGCGGCCCAGACCTCCGGGTCCACGGACCGGAAGAGGTCCCTGGTCTCGGGGTGCCAGGACCAGCGCAGGTTGAGGGCCAGCTCGTGCAGCGGCTGGAGTTGTTCGGGCAGGACGGTGCGGACGGTGAATCTGCGGATTGCCTTCACGGCGTGAAGCGTAGCCGCGATGTCCGTCATGACAGTGCGTCAAGTGGGCTATTGGGCATCCGTTCGGCCTATTGATGAGATCGCATTCGGCGCATTGGTCTGCACGGGGGGCGCGCGCGGCGCACATTTCCGGGGTCCTGCGCTACCAATGCATGAACACTGCGGAACAGGTCCATTTCCGATGACTCATCCGCTCAGGACAAAGCCCGAAACTACTGTCGTACCGCTGCAAAAGTCTTGTCCCCGGTGCGAGGATGACTCAAGGTCGTTGATGCTGCGGGGAGTGCGGCGGCGGGTGGCGTCCGCCTTGAAGCAGCACGTCCGAATCCTTTTCGCGTTGATCGTTCCCCTTCTTCTTAGCCCATTCGGCGCTCACCTCGCACCGACGCGTGTCCTCGTACTCGGCCTGCTCGTTCACGGGTCGACCGGGTCGCCCAGGGGCGTGCCCCTGGAGGCGCGCGCCGGGACGCGCGCGGCTCCAGGGCTCCCGTCGAGGGCTCGGCGGGCGCCGGGCAGGTTGCCGGGGACGGCGGCGCGGGCAGGCTTCCGGTCGCACGTCCTCCCCACCCAGCAGTCCTCCCGGTACTCCCCTGGCCCATTCCCCGGCCCGCGGGAGCTGCCGCCGATCTCGGGCAGGAGTTTGACATGCACGGCGACACGCGGGACCAGTCCACACCGGTGGCCGACAGCCACGACGCAGCGGTCGCGGAATCCGCCGGACGGATGGATTCTGACACTCGGACGGATCCGGCGATGCCGGCGCCGCGGGCCGCCGGGGCGGTCCGCACCGAGCCGGCCGAAGCGGCCCGACAACCCGGGGCCGAGGAGGGCCGGACCGCGGCACCGCGCAGGCGCACCACCACCACGCGCCGCGCCGCCGCCACCGCGAAGGCCACCGCCGACGCCGCCGGGACCGCCGGGACCACCGCCGAGGGCACCTCCGGCGCCGCGCCGCGCAAGGCCTCCGCCCGCAAGCCCGCCGCCCGCAAGACGACAGAGAGCGACACCGTGATCGGCCGCATCCCCGTCCTGGACGTCAGCCCCCTCGTCGACTCCGGCCGCCGCCCGGCCAAGGCCGTCGTCGGCGAGACCTTCCTGGTCACCGCGACCGTGTTCCGCGAGGGCCACGACGCCGTCAACGCCAACGTGGTGCTGCGCGACCCGCGCGGCCGCGGCGGCCCGTGGACGCCGATGCGCGAGCTGGCCGAGGGCACCGACCGCTGGGGCGCGCACGTCACCCCGACCGCGTCCGGCCGCTGGTCGTACCTGGTCGAGGCGTGGAGCGACCCGGTCGCCACCTGGCGCCGGACCGCCGCCGTGAAGCTGCCGGCCGGGATCGACACCGCGCTGGTCCTGGAGGACGGCGCCCGGCTGCTGGAGCAGGCCGCGGTCGGCGTGCCGAAGAAGGAGGGCCGCGCGCACGTGCTGGCCGCCGCCGACGCACTGCGCGACCCCGGCCTGCCGCCGCTGTCCCGGCTGGCCGCCGCGCTCGCCCCCGAGGTGCTGGACCTGCTGGCCCGGTACCCGCTGCGCGAACTGCTCAGCGCCTCCCGCCCGCTGCCGCTCCAGGTGGACCGCGAGCGCGCGCTGTACGGCTCCTGGTACGAGTTCTTCCCCCGCTCGGAGGGCGCGGTGGTGGATCCGGGCGGCGTCGAGCCGCCGCGTTCGGGCACCCTGCGCACCGCCGCCGAGCGGCTGCCGGCCGTCGCCGCGATGGGCTTCGACGTGGTCTACCTGCCGCCGGTGCACCCGATCGGACGAGCCTTCCGCAAGGGGCCGGACAACGCCCTGACGGCCGGTCCGCACGACGTCGGCTCGCCCTGGGCGATCGGCTCCCCCGAGGGCGGCCACGACGCCGTCCACCCCGACCTCGGCACGATCGAGGACTTCGACCACTTCGTCGCCGAGGCCGAGGCCCTGCACCTTGAGGTGGCGCTGGACTTCGCCCTCCAGTGCTCCCCCGACCACCCGTGGGTGAACAAGCACCCGGAATGGTTCAGCCACCGCGGGGACGGCACCATCGCGTACGCCGAGAACCCGCCGAAGAAGTACCAGGACATCTATCCGATCAACTTCGACCAGGACATGGAAGGAATCGTCAAGGAAACCATCCGGATCCTCCGGTTCTGGATGTCCCACGGCGTTCGGATCTTCCGGGTCGACAACCCGCACACCAAACCGGTGGCGTTCTGGGAGAAGGTGCTCGCCGACATCGCCCGCACCGACCCGGACGTCGTCTTCCTGGCGGAGGCCTTCACCCGGCCCGCGATGATGCACACCCTGGGGAAGATCGGTTTCCACCAGTCGTACACGTACTTCACCTGGCGCACCACCAAGCCGGAACTCACCGAGTACCTCACCGAACTCACCGGTGACGCCGCCGCCTACATGCGGCCCAACTTCTTCGCCAACACCCCGGACATCCTGCACGACTACCTCCAGCACGGCGGCCGCGCCGCGTTCGCGATCCGCGCCGTGCTCGCCGCCACCCTCGCCCCCAGCTACGGCGTCTACGCCGGCTTCGAGCTGTACGAGGACGAGCCGGCCCACCCCGGCTCCGAGGAGTACCTGCACTCGGAGAAGTACGAGCTGCGCCCCCGCGACTGGACCCGCACCGACTCCCTCGCCCCGCTGCTCACCGTGCTGAACCGGCTGCGCCGGCGCCACCCGGCCCTCCAGCAGCTGCGCAACCTGCGCTTCCACCCCACGGACAACGACCAGGTGCTCGCCTACTCCAAGACCGCGACCACCCCCGAGGGCCTCACCGACCAGGTCGTCACCGTGGTCAACCTCGACCCGCACCACGTCCAGGAGGCCACCGTCACCCTCGACGGCGACGGCCCGTACGCGGTGCACGACGAGCTCACCGGCGCCGTCTACACCTGGGGCCGGCACAACTACGTCCGGCTCGATCCCTCAGCCGAGCCGGCTCACCTCCTCACGGTTCGGAGGAACCCAGCGTGACTGTGAACGAGCCCGTCCCCGACACCTTCCCGGAGACCTCGAAGAAGAACCTGGACCCGGAGTGGTTCAAGCGTGCGGTCTTCTACGAGGTGCTGGTGCGGTCCTTCCAGGACAGCAACGGCGACGGGGTCGGGGACCTGAAGGGGCTCACCACCAAACTCGACTACCTGCAGTGGCTCGGGGTCGACTGCCTCTGGCTCCCGCCGTTCTTCGCCTCGCCGCTGCGCGACGGCGGGTACGACGTGGCCGACTACAAGTCGGTGCTGCCGGAGTTCGGCGACCTCGCCGACTTCATGGAGTTCGTCGACGCCGCGCACGCCCGCGGCATGCGCGTGATCATCGACTTCGTCATGAACCACACCAGCGACCAGCACCCGTGGTTCCAGGCCTCCCGGACGGACCCGGACGGCCCGTACGGCGACTTCTACATGTGGGCCGACGACGACAAGCAGTACCCGGACGCCCGGATCATCTTCGTCGACACCGAGACCTCCAACTGGACCTACGACCCGGTCCGCAAGCAGTACTTCTGGCACCGGTTCTTCTCCCACCAGCCGGACCTCAACTACGACAACCCCCGCGTCCAGCAGGAGATGATCGCCGGACTGCGGTTCTGGCTCGACCTCGGCATCGACGGCTTCCGGCTGGACGCGGTGCCGTACCTGTTCGCCCGCGAGGGCACCAACTGCGAGAACCTGCCGGAGACCCACGAGTTCCTCCAGCGGGTCCGCAAGGAGATCGACGCCGACTACCCCGACACCGTGCTGCTGGCCGAGGCCAACCAGTGGCCGGAGGACGTCGTCGACTACTTCGGCGACTTCACCGCGGGCGGCGACGAGTGCCACATGGCGTTCCACTTCCCGGTGATGCCCCGGATCTTCATGGCCGTGCGGCGGGAGTCCCGCTACCCGGTGTCGGAGATCCTCAGCAAGACCCCGCAGATCCCCGGCGGCTGCCAGTGGGGCATCTTCCTGCGCAACCACGACGAGCTGACCCTGGAGATGGTCACCGACGAGGAGCGCGACTACATGTACGCGGAGTACGCCAAGGACCCCCGGATGCGCGCCAACGTGGGCATCCGCCGCCGGCTCGCCCCGCTGCTGGAGAACGACCGCAACCAGATCGAGCTGTTCACCGCCCTGCTGTTCTCGCTGCCCGGCTCGCCGGTCCTCTACTACGGGGACGAGATCGGCATGGGCGACAACATCTGGCTGGGCGACCGGGACGGCGTGCGCACGCCGATGCAGTGGACCCCGGACCGCAACGCGGGTTTCTCCTCCGCCGACCCGGGCAGGCTCAGTCTGCCGCCCATCATGGACCCGGTGTACGGCTACCAGGTGACCAACGTCGAGGCACAGCAGAGCAGTTCGAGCTCGCTGCTGCACTGGACGCGTCGCATGATCGAGATCCGCAAGCTCAATCCGGCGTTCGGCCTCGGCACGTACACCGAACTGCCCTCCAGCAACCCCGCCGTGCTGGCCTTCGTGCGCGAACACGAGGGGGACCTGGTCATGTGCGTGAACAACTTCTCGCGGTTCGCGCAGCCGACCGAGCTGGACCTGCGGCAGTACGGCGGACGGTACCCGGTCGAGCTGATCGGCGGGGTGCGCTTCCCCTCCATCGGCGAGTGGCCCTACCTGCTCACGCTGGCCGGCCACGGCTTCTACTGGTTCCAGCTCCGGCAGCCGCCGCGGCTGAGCGGGACCAGGCGCTCGAAGTAACGATCCGCCACACCCTGCCACACAGCACCACCAGACCCTCCGGGGGCGCGAGTTGAACCCCTGCGCCCCCGGAGTTCTCTGCACCGCCGCGTACGGAGAACAGCCCAACGGCCACCCACACGAAGGCGTGACACCTGAGCCCCGCTCGCGTGCCGCCGCCGCCGCGCCGCCGAAATCCGGAAGACTGACGGACCCGGCCAGACCCGTCGGGCAGTCCGCCCGCTTCCGGGGAAAGGGAGTCATGTCCGAAACCTCCCGTTCTCAAGCCCATGTGCAGCAGGATGCCCCCGCCGACCCCGCCGCACCGGCGGGCGCGCGGAGCACCGGGGCCCGGAGAGCCGCCCTGGGGGTCAGCGAACTCGTCCAGGCCGCGCTGCCGCTGATCGCCGACTGGCTCCCCACCCAGCGGTGGTACGCCGGAAAGGGACGGCCCATCACCGGCCTCACCCCGATGGTCGGAACCCCGCTCCAGGTCGGCGACCCCGCCCTGCTGCACCTGCTGCTGCGGGTCGAGCACGCCACCACGGTCGGCGCCCCGCACGGCGACATCTACCAACTCCTGCTCGGCATCCGCTCGGACGGGCACGCGGACATCGAGCCCAGCGCCGTGCTCGGCCGGCTCAGCCAGGGCCCGTACGACGGCGCGGCGCTCTACGACGCCGTCCACGACCCCGAACTCACCGGGCGGCTGCTGGAACACCTCGCCACCGGCGACCGGTTCGGCTCGCTGTCCTTCCGTCGCACCCCCGGCTCCGGGCTCCCCGCCAACCTCCCCGGCCGCGCCTCCACCGCCGAGCAGTCCAACAGCTCGGTCATCTACGGCACCTCGTACATCCTCAAGCTGTTCCGCCGCATCCACCCCGGCACCAACCCCGACCTCGAACTCTCCCTTGCCCTCTCCCGGGCCGGCTCCACCCGGATCCCCCGGGTCGCCGCCTGGTTCGAGAGCCGGCTGGAACGCGCCGAACCCGCCACCCTCGGGCTGCTCCAGCGCTACCTGCCGGACGCCGAGGACGGCTGGGAGCTCGCCCTCGACCAGGTCGGCCGACTCAAGGGCGACCCCTCCCCCGGCAACTTCGCCATCGAGGCCCACCGGCTCGGCCGGGCCACCGCCGAAGTCCACCGGGTCCTGGCCCGCTCGATGCCGGTCGCCCGGCTCGACCGCGCCCAGACCAGCCGGCTCGCCACCACCATGGCCGACCGGCTGGACAGCGCCGTCGCCGCCGTCCCCGGCCTGCTGCGCTACCGGGCCGCACTGCGCACCGCCTTCCAGCAACTCGCCGACGCCCACCCCGACGGCCTGCCCGTCCAGCGCATCCACGGCGACCTGCACCTCGGACAGGCCATGCGCACCCCGCACGGCTGGGTGCTGCTGGACTTCGAGGGCGAACCCGCCAAATCCGTCAACGAACGCCGCGAACCGCAGCCCGCGCTGCGCGACGTCGCCGCGATGCTCCGCTCCTTCGACTACGCGGCCGCCCACCTGCTGGCCGGCGGCCCGGTCGACCCGGAACTCGCCCACCTCGCCGCCGCCTGGGCCCAGCGCAACCGCACCGCCTTCTGCGCCGGCTACACCGCCGGCGGCGGCGCCGACCCGGCGGCCTCACCGGAGCTGATGCGGGCCCTGGAGATCGACAAGGCGGTGTACGAGGTCGTGTACGAGGCCCGGCACCGGCCGAGCTGGCTGCCGATCCCGCTCGCCGCGATCAACCGGCTCGCCCTCACCGTCTGACCGCCCCGGCCCCGCCCGCACCCCCTGCCCTGCCCGCATCCCCTGCCCCACCCGCACCCCCGGTTCCGCCGCCCTGGAGTTAGCCCACCCCCCGTCGCAGGAGGACCCAGCCGTGACGCCGCTCGACCCGCCCGGCCGCACCACCCGCCCCGTCCCGGCCACCTTCCTGGCCGGCCCGGACTCGCCCCGGCCCGAGCCCGTCCCGGCCGAGGAGTCCGCGCCGGCCGGCGAGCCCGTGCCGGCCGCGGAGTCCGCACCGGTCACGGCTCCGCCCACGGCCTCGCTGCGCCTGCCCGAGGCGCCGCTGCCGCCGTCCGAGGTGGACCGGCTGGTCGGCGGGCAGCACCACGACCCGCACGCCCTGCTCGGCGCGCACCCGGTGCACGGCGGCACCGCGATCCGGGTGCTGCGCCCGTTCGCCGAGCGGGTGGTCGTCGAGACCACCCAGGGCCCGGCCGAACTCACCCATCAGCAGGGCGGGTTGTTCACCGGGCTGGTGGCCGGCGCCGACACCGTGGACTACCGGCTGCTGGTGACCTACCCCGGCGGCGAGCCGCTGGCCCAGCACGACGGCTACCGCACACCGCCCACCCTCGGCGAACTCGACCTGCACCTGATCTCCGAAGGCCGGCACGAGCAGCTGTGGCGGGCCCTCGGCTCGCACGTGCGCACCGTCGACGGCGTCGCCGGCACCGCCTTCGCGGTCTGGGCGCCGAACGCCGTCGGCGTCCGGCTGATCGGCGACTTCAACCACTGGGACGGCACCGGGCACCCGATGCGCTCGCTCGGCTCGTCCGGCATCTGGGAGCTCTTCGTCCCGGGCCTCGCCGAGGGCGCCGCGTACAAGTACGAGATCCACACCCGGCAGGGCTGGGTGCTCGACAAGGCCGACCCGCTCGCCCGGGCCGCCCAGTGCCCGCCCGCCACCGCCTCGGTGGTCACCTCCTCCGACCACCGCTGGCAGGACGGCGAGTGGATGGCCCGCCGGGCCCGCGCCGCGCACCACCGGGCGCCGATGTCCGTCTACGAGCTGCACCTGGCCTCCTGGCGGCCCGACCTCACCAGCTACCGCGCCATCGCCGAGGAACTGCCGCGCTACCTCAAGGAGTTGAACTTCACCCACGTGGAGTTCATGCCGGTCATGGAGCACCCCTTCGGCGGCTCCTGGGGCTACCAGGTGTCCGGCTACTACGCCCCCACCGCCCGGCTCGGCAGCCCCGACGACTTCCGCCACCTGGTCGACACCCTGCACCGGCACGGCATCGGCGTGATCGTCGACTGGGTGCCCGCCCACTTCCCCAAGGACGCCTTCGCGCTCGCCCGCTTCGACGGCGAGCCGCTGTACGAACCGGCCGACCCGCTGCGCGCCGAGCACCCCGACTGGGGAACCCTGGAGTTCGACTACGGCCGCACGGAGGTGCGCAACTTCCTCGTCGCCAACGCGGTCTACTGGTGCGAGGAGTTCCACATCGACGGCCTGCGGGTGGACGCCGTCGCCTCGATGCTCTACCTCGACTACTCCCGCGAGGGCGGCGCCTGGACGCCCAACCAGCACGGCGGCCGGGAGAACCCGGACGCGGCCGCGTTCCTGCAGGAGATGAACGCCACCGTCTACCGGCGCTGCCCCGGCGTGGTCACCATCGCCGAGGAGTCCACCGCCTGGGACGGCGTCACCCGCCCCACCGACGCCGGCGGCCTCGGCTTCGGGCTCAAGTGGAACATGGGCTGGATGCACGACTCGCTGGTCTACATGTCCAAGGAGCCGGTGCACCGCAAGTTCCACCACAACGAGATCACCTTCTCGATGGTGTACGCCTACTCGGAGAACTACGTCCTGCCGATCTCGCACGACGAGGTGGTGCACGGCAAGCAGGCGCTGGTCTCCAAGATGCCCGGCGACTGGTGGCAGCAGCGCGCCAACCACCGCGCCTACCTGGGCTTCATGTGGTCCCACCCGGGCAAGCAACTACTCTTCATGGGACAGGAGTTCGCCCAGGGCGCGGAATGGGACCACGAGCAGGGCCCGCAGTGGTGGGTGCTCGACGAGCAGTGGCCCGCCCACCAGGACCACCACGGCGTCCGCCGGCTGGTCCGCGACCTCAACCGGCACTACCTGGACACCCCCGCCCTCTGGGAACGGGACACCACCCCGGACGGCTTCCGCTGGCTCGACGGCGGCGCCGCCGAGGACAACCTGCTCTCCTTCGTCCGGTACGCGGCCGACGGCTCGCCGCTGGTCGCGGTCTGCAACTTCTCCCCCGTCGTCCGGCACGGCCACCGGGTCGGCCTGCCCGACCTGGACGGCCGCGACCAGCTGTGGGAGGAACTGCTCAACACCGACGCCGAGGCCTACGGCGGCGGCGGCATCGGCAACTCCCACCCGGTCAAGGCCGAACCGACCCCCTGGCACGACCAGCCCCGCTCCGCCGAACTGGTCCTCCCCCCGCTCGCCACCCTCTGGCTCCGCCCGGCCCGCTGAGGGCCTGAGCACCTGAGTGTCTGAGGGCCTGAGCGTCTAAGGGCCTGAGCAGCTGAGGGCCTGCCCGGCCGGGCAGGCCCTCAGCTCGGTGCCGACACCGGGAAGCCGAGATCCTCCGCGGCCCTGCCCAGCTCGCGGTCGTAGGTGATGAACTCGGTCAGCTCCGTGCGGAACGGGTCCGCGCTGGCCAGGTGCAACGCGTCCAGCGAGCCGAGGCGCGGAGTGCGGTAGGAGAGCGCCCGGGCGAGCACCGCGCTGCTGAGGTCGACCTGGTGGCTGCCCCGGAGCGCCTGGTCCACGTAGTAGGGGACCTGCTGGTGGGCCAGGCCCGCGCGGAGCAGGGTGCGGGTGATCTCCAGCCGGGCCAGCGCGCTGGTGATCAGCTCGGTCCCGGCGGGCAGCGTCTGCCGCCACGCCCGCAGTGCGGCCGTCTCCGGCTCCGGCTTGATGAACTTCAGCAGCGCGCAGGAGTCGAGGTAGATCAACGGTTCCGCTCCCGTTCGCGGTCTTCCACCAGCAGGTCCGAGAGGCTGCCGATGTCCGGCAGCAGGTCGAGGGCCAGCTCGGGCATGCCCTCCTCGGCCGGCGGGGTGACCTCGCCGGCCGCGATCATGCGTTCGAGGGTCGTCGCCGGGGGCTCCTCCGGCACCAGTCTCAGCACGGGCCGCCCGCGGTCGGTGACGACGATCGTCGCGCCGGCCCGGACCCGCGCGACCGCCTTGGACGGGTTCTGGTTGAGCTCACGCAGTCCCATGGTCTCCATGCCTTCCAATGTAACTACATCATGTAGGTACATCAAGGGCGGGCCACGGCGCAAACCCCGAGCCCAGGACGTTCAGCCCTTGCCCCCGCCGGGCCGCTCTGCTCGCGGACGCCCGTTCGTGGTGCGAAGGTATGGTCGATATGGCCATATTCCGAGACGACGGGACGGAGACACCCACGTGGCGCGCAGCGTGTACGTGACCGGTATCGACCGGGGGGACGGCCGGCAGGCGGTCGAACTCGGGGTCATGGAACTGCTCACCCGCCAGGTGGACCGGGTAGGGGTGTTCCGGCCGCTGGTGCACGCGCACGCGGGAGCACCTGCCGGCCGCCGGGCCGGGGGCGAGCCGGGCTCGGACCACGTGGTGGAGCTGCTGCGCGGCCGGTACCGGATCGACCTGCCGAGTTCCGAGCTGTACGGGCTCAGCTACGAGGAGGCCGCCGCGCTGCAGGCCGCCCAGGGGCAGGACGAGCTGGTCTCCACCCTGGTCGACCGCTTCCGCGCGCTGGAGCGGCGCTGCCAGGCGGTGCTGGTGCTCGGCACCGACTTCGCCGACACCAACATCCCGGACGAGCTGGCCTTCAACGCCCGGCTGGCCAACGAGTTCGGCGCCGCCGTGCTGCCGGTGGTCGGCGGGCACGCCGAGGACCCGGAGGCCGTCATCGCCGAGGTCCGCAACGCCCACCGGGCGTTCACCGACCTGGGCTGCGAGACCCTGGCGATGATCGCCAACCGGGTCGCCCCGGGTGCCAAGCAGCGGATCCAGCGCAAGCTCACCGAGAAGCTGCCGATCCCCGCCTACGTCATCCCGGAGGAGCCGGCGCTGGCCGCGCCGACCGTCGCCCAGCTGGTCGAGACGACCGGCGCCGAGGTCCTGCTCGGGGACGCCGCCGGCCTGGCCCGGGACGTCCGCGGCTTCGTCTTCGGCGGCGCCATGCTGCCCACCTTCCTGGACGCCCTGACCGAGGGCGCCCTGGTCGTCACCCCCGGGGACCGCGCCGACCTGGTGATCGGCTCGCTGGCCGCGCACGCCGCCGGCGCCCCGCCGATCGCCGGCGTGCTGCTGACGCTCGGCCAGCACCCCGGCCCGAACGTGATGACGCTGGCCGCCCGGCTCGCCCCCGGCACCCCGGTCGCGGTCGTCCCGGAGGGCAGCTGGCCGACCGCCGCGACCCTCACCCACCTGGAGGGCAAGCTCACCGCGGCCAGTCCGCGGAAGGCCGAGATCGCCCTCGGACTCTTCGAACTGCACGTCGACACGGCCGAGTTGACCAACCTGATCGAGGTCGGCCGGTCCGAACGCGTCACCCCGATGATGTTCGAGCACGAGCTGCTGGAGCGGGCCCGGGCGAGCCGACGGCACGTCGTCCTGCCGGAGGGCACCGAGGAGCGGGTGCTGCGCGCGGCCGAGATCCTGCTGCGCCGCAACATCTGCGACCTCACCCTGCTCGGCGAGGCCGACGCGGTGCGCCGCAAGGCCGCGGGCCTCGGCATCGACCTCCCGCAGGAACAGCCGGGCGGCGACCGCGCCCAGGTCCGGATCGTCGACCCGACCACCAGCCCGCTACGCCGCCAGTTCGCCGAGCTGTACGCCCGGCTGCGCGCCCACAAGGGGATGACCGTCGAGCTGGCGCTGGACGTGGTCACCGACGTCTCGTACTTCGGCACCCTGATGGTCCAGGAGGGCATCGCGGACGGCATGGTCTCCGGCGCGGTGCACTCCACCGCCGCGACCATCCGGCCCGCCTTCGAGGTGATCAAGACCTCGCCGGGCGCGGCCATCGTGTCGAGCGTCTTCTTCATGTGCCTGGCCGACAAGGTGCTGGTGTACGGCGACTGCGCGGTCAACCCCGACCCGGACGCCCAGCAGCTGGCCGACATCGCGATCCAGTCCGCCGCCACCGCCGCCCAGTTCGGGGTGGAGCCGCGGGTCGCGATGCTCTCGTACTCGACCGGCACCTCCGGCTCCGGCGCGGACGTCGACAAGGTCCGCAAGGCCACCGAGCTGGTCCGCGAGCTGCGGCCGGACATCCTGGTCGAGGGCCCGATCCAGTACGACGCGGCGGTGGACGCCCACGTCGCGGCCACCAAGCTGCCGGGCTCCGCGGTGGCGGGCCGGGCGACCGTGCTGATCTTCCCGGACCTCAACACCGGCAACAACACCTACAAGGCGGTCCAGCGCTCGGCGGGCGCGGTGGCGGTCGGCCCCGTCCTCCAGGGCCTGCGCAAGCCCGTCAACGACCTCTCGCGCGGCGCGCTGGTCCAGGACATCGTCAACACCGTCGCGATCACCGCCATCCAGGCCCAGGACGACAAGGAGTCGCAGGCATGAGCGATGGAACGCGCGTTCTCGTGCTGAACGCCGGCTCCTCGTCGGTGAAGTACCAGCTGATCGACATGCTGGACGGCGCCCGGCTGGCCTCCGGCCTGGTGGAGCGGATCGGCGAGCCCGGCGGGCGGCTGGTGCACACCCCGCACGCGGGCGGGTCGCGCGAGCTGCCGCAGCTCTTCCCGGACCACTCCGCCGCCCTGAAGGCCGTCGCCGAGGAGCTGGCCGCCGACGGCCTCGGGCTGGACTCCCCCGAGCTGGCCGCGATCGGCCACCGGGTGGTGCACGGCGGAAAGCGGTTCACCGAGCCGACCGTGGTCACCGACGACGTGCTCAAGGAGATCCGCCGGCTGATCCCGGTCGCGCCGCTGCACAACCCGGCCAACATCACCGGCATCGAGGTGGCCCGCGCGCTGCGCCCGGACCTCCCCCAGGTGGCCGTCTTCGACACCGCCTTCCACGCCTCGATGCCGGAGTTCTCGGCCCGGTACGCGATCGACAAGGCCGTGGCCGACGAGCACCGGGTGCGCCGCTACGGCTTCCACGGCACCTCGCACCAGTACGTCTCGCGGGCCACCGCCCGGCTGCTCGGCAAGGACCCGGCCGAGGTGAACGTGATCGTGCTGCACCTGGGCAACGGCGCCTCCGCCTCGGCGGTCGCCGGCGGTCGCTGCCTGGACACCTCGATGGGCCTGACCCCGCTGGAGGGCCTGGTCATGGGCACCCGTTCGGGCGACATCGACGCCGGTGTGGTGTTCCACCTGCACCGGGTGGGCGGGCTGTCGATCGACGAGATCGACGACCTGCTCAACCGCCGCAGCGGTCTGCGCGGCCTGTGCGGCGACAACGACATGCGCGAGATCATGCGCCGGGCCGAGGCCGGGGACGCCGACGCGAAGCTCGCCTTCGACGCGTACATCCACCGGCTGCGCAAGTACATCGGCGGCTACTACGCCGTGCTCGGCCGGGTGGACGCGATCGCGTTCACCGCGGGCGTCGGGGAGAACGCGGCGCCGGTGCGCGCGGCGGCCACCGCCGGGCTGGACGAACTGGGCATCGCGGTCGACCCCGAGCTGAACTCGGTGCGCTCCGGCGAGGCCCGGATCATCTCGCCCGCGTACGCCCGGGTGGCGGTCGCCGTGGTGCCCACCGACGAGGAACTGGAGATCGCCCGACAGGCCTTCGCCCTGGTCCACAGGCGGTCCGGGGACTGACTGGACGCCGTCTCGCCCCTCGGGATCCTTCGTTGGCGATTCCTCACGATTCGTGCCGAATGCACCTATAACACGAACGGATAGACTGATCCATATGCGCCGAGCGAAAATTGTCTGCACCCTGGGTCCGGCGACGGACTCCTACGAACAGCTGAAGGCCATCGTCGAGGCGGGCATGAACGTCGCCCGACTGAACATGAGCCACGGCAACCACGCGGACCACGAGGAGCGGTACCGCAAGGTCCGCCAGGTCTCGGAGGACACCGGCAAGGCCATCGGCGTCCTGGCCGACCTCCAGGGTCCCAAGATCCGTCTGGCGACCTTCGCCAACGGCCCGGTGACCGTCGACAACGGCGACGAGTTCACCATCACCACCGAGGACGTCCCCGGTGACCAGCACATCTGCGGCACCACCTACAAGGGCCTGCCCGGCGACGTCAAGCCCGGCGACCCGATCCTGATCAACGACGGCGTCATCGCCCTGGAGGTCGTCAGCGTCGACGGCCCGCGGGTGAAGACCGTGGTGATCGAGGGCGGCGTGCTCTCGAACAACAAGGGCATCAACCTGCCCGGCGCGGCCGTGAACGTGCCCGCCCTGTCCGAGAAGGACAAGGACGACCTGCGCTTCTCGCTGCGCCTGGGCGTCGACATGGTCGCCCTGTCCTTCGTCCGCAACGCGGACGACGTCAAGGACGTCCACGAGGTCATGGACGAGGTCGGCATCCGCGTGCCGGTCATCGCCAAGATCGAGAAGCCGCAGGCCGTCGAGGCCATGGAGGAGATCGTCCTCGCCTTCGACGCCATCATGGTCGCCCGCGGCGACCTGGCCGTCGAGTACCCGCTGGAGCGGGTGCCGCTGGTCCAGAAGCAGCTGATCACGCTGGCCCGCCGCAACGCCAAGCCCGTCATCGTCGCCACCCAGATGATGGAGTCGATGATCCACGCCTCGCGCCCCACCCGCGCCGAGGTCTCCGACGTCGCCAACGCCATCCTGGACGGCACCGACGCGGTCATGCTGTCCGCCGAGTCGAGCGTCGGCAAGTACCCGATCGAGACCGTCCGCACCATGAGCCGGATCGCCGAGAGGGCCGAGGAGGAGCTGCTGTCCCAGGGCCTCCAGCCGCTCAACCCGGGCCGCAAGCCGCGCACCCAGGGCGGCTCGATCGCCCGCGCCGCGTGCGAGCTGGGCGACTTCCTGAACGGCCAGGCGCTGGTCGCGTTCACCAAGTCCGGTGACACCGCCCGCCGCCTGTCCCGCTACCGTTCGCCGATCCCGGTGATCGCGTTCACCCCGGACGTCGCCACCCGCAACCAGCTCTCGCTGAGCTGGGGCGTCGAGGCGCACGTCACCGAGCAGGTCGGGTCCACCGACGCGATGGTCGCCCAGGTCGACCGCGAGCTGCTCAGCATGGGCCAGCTCGCCGAGGGCGCGACCGTCATCGTCACCGCCGGCTCGCCCCCCGGCATCCCCGGCAACACCAACATGGTCCAGGTGCACCACCTGGGCACCCGGGGCGAGTAACACCCCGTGGCACCGACGCCCGTGGGGCGGTCCTCCGGTGGAGGGCCGCCCCACGGGCGTTCTCACGACGTCGCCGCCGCCGTGGCGCGGCTGCCGGTCGCCTACTCGTCGCCGTACGGCGCGTCTACTTGTCGCTGTACGGCGCGTCGTCGTTGAACAGGCGCATGCCGGGGATGGTCAGCGTGCCGCCGAACTGGCCGGCCTGCTTGGCGGTGACCCCGGTCAGCTCCAGGTCCAGCGGGATCGGGATCGAGCCGATCAGGTCGTACAGCCAGCGCGGCAGGGTGTCCGGGGTGAGCGTGATCTCGCCCAGGTCGATCGGGATCGGCAGGCCGAGCACCTTGGAGAGGTGGCCGGACAGCCGCTCCACGTACATCGTGACCGGGCCCTTGCGCATGGTCGAGGTCGAGCCGGGGGCGCCCTTCACGTGGAAGGTCTTGCCGTTGCCCTGCAACGTCGACATGTCGAGGTTGTCGATGTCGACGGTGTCCACCACGAACTTCAGCACCCGCTTGGTGCCGGTCGGGGTCCGCACGTCGTAGACGCCGTGGAAGGCCGCGCCGTGCAGCGCCAGCCGGCTGGTCGCCAGCGTCCAGTTCTGCTGCGGGACGACGTCCCCGGTGGCGGGCGCGCCGGCGGTCAGGCCGCTGGTGTCCACCGCGCAGTTGGGGTTGGCGCTCGGCGAGGACGACGGGGTGTCGGTGGCGGCCCCGGACGGGGTGGCGGGGGCCGTCCTCGGGCTCGCCTTGCCGCTCGGCTTCCCCGTGGTGGCGCCGGCCGGGCCACCGGCGGCGGGGGCCGTCGCGGCGGGCGAGGTCTGGTCGCCCGCCGGGGTCTGCTCGCCGCTGCCGGCGGCGGGCGGCGGGGTGCCGGGCTGTGCGTCGGCCGGGGCCCCGGTCGTCGGGGCCTGCGGCTGGGCCGGCGTCCCGGCGCGCGGGGCCGGGGCGGCCGGCGCGGGGGCCTGGGTGGTGGCCGGCGCGGGGGTGCCGGCCGACTTGGCGCTCGGCGTCGGGCTCGGTGAACCACCCGGGTCCAGCAGGTGGTTGACGCCGCCCAGGACGTCGTCGATCAGCCCGGCCCGGTGGACCGTGTCCGAACCGCCGGGGGCGGCGGAGCGGGCGGCCGACGGCGTGGTCGCCGGGGTGGTGACCGCGCCGGTCGGGGCGCCGGTCGGCGTCGCGTCGGCGCTCGGCGTACCGGCCGGCGCGGAGGGCTGCTGGGTGGGCGCGGTGGTCGGCGTCTGGGTGGGGATCGCGCTCGGCCCCGTCGAAGGCGCTGTGGAAGGCACCGTCGAGGGCGCCGTGGACGGACCGGGCGGCGGCTCGGGCAGCTCGCTCTTGGGGACGGGCGTCTCCAGCGGCGCGACGTCCGGCACGGTGGCGGGCGCGGTACCGCAGGGCTTGCCCGCCGTGGACTCGGCGACGGCCGGGTTGGGGGTGTACGCGGCGGCCATCAGCAGCGCCGTCGGCACCGCGGCCATCGCCAGCGCGCGGCCTCTCAGCCGGACCCGGACGGGCGTGCGCGGCGCCGCGTGTCGACCGGCGCGCTGCGGTTGGTCCTCCGACGCGCTCACCGCGCCTCCTTCGGGTCCACGGCGACGGCCTGCTCGTTCGACACGGCCTGTGCGGGCAGCTTCGCGGTGGGCGCTTCGGCGGCCGCGGGCTCGGTGGCGACGCTCCCGGCGACGACCGCGGTCTCGGCGACGGCGGCCTCGGAGGCAGGGGTTTCGGAGGCGAGGGCCTCGGGAGCAGGGGCCTCGGTGGCGACGCTCGCGGCGACGGCGGCCTCGGCCGCCTTCGGCTCCGGCAGCGGCGCCCAGGACGCCATCAGACCGCCGCCGATCAGACCCGGCAGCAGCGCCAGGCCGAACCCGGCCAGGTTGGAGACCGGGATCGAGACCAGCGTCAGCAGGGTGGTGGCGACTCCCGCGAATACCCGCACGGTCGGCTGGAACCACGCGGTCAGCCCGAGCACGATCAGCAGCACGCCGATGATCAGCGATCCGGCGCCCGCCGTGGTGGCCATGGCCACCGTCATGCCGCCCAACGAGAGCTTGGCGTACGGGAAGTACATGATCGGGACGCCGGCGATCATGGCCAGCAGGCCGCCGTAGTACGGCCGCGTCCGACGGAAGGTACGGAACACCCGGCGCAGCCACTGGACGGGGTTCTCGTGCTCGGCGGGCCGGAATGAGGCAAGGGCGCTGGACACGGTGCAGCTCCTCGATGGTGTGAACGAGGGATGGACGAGACACGGGATCCGGCGACGGCACACGCGCCGCCACCGGTCCCTCAGGTGCCGTCGGGGCGGCGGACCGGGCCCGGTCCGCCGCCCGTCAACGGCCTAGTAGCACTCGCCGGTGCCGTCGGTGTGCAGCGCGAGCTTCAGGCCGGGGAGCTTGAAGGTGCCGGCCGAGGTGGCCCAGGCGGTCTGCTGCACGTTGTACAGGTCGGCCTTGTCGGCGGCCTGGGCGAAGCCGGTCGCGCCGGACGGCAGGCCGCCGAGCTTGGACTTCCAGCCCTGGGTGGCCTCGCCCTTGAGGGTCGAGGCGTCCTGGCCGATGTTGATGTTGGTGAACTCGGCGTCCGCGTTCAGCTGGTCGAGGTCGATCAGCAGGTTCTTGGCGTAGACCTGCTTCTTGACGTCGTCGCTGTTGCCCGCCTCCAGGCGAAGGACGATCTTGGGCAGCTTCCACGGCAGGCCGGGGATGACGTTGGGGTCGGTCACCACCGACTGGCAGAGGCCCTTGATGGTGGCCTCGTCGAAGGCCGAGACGGCAACCGGGTGCGGAGTGCCGTTCACCTCGGCGTCGATCGAGCCGAACTGGGCGAAGTTCTTGCCGTGCAGCTCCGGCGTGGTGACCTTGAAGCTCTGGCCGGAGACGCTGAACGAAGCCGCCAGCGCGTTGTTGGCCATGGCGGCGCCGACCATCGCGGTGGCCGCGATGCTCGGCACCATCACCAGGGCGAAGCGCTTCCAGCGGGTCTTGCCGTAGGTCTGGGACATGCGAGTCCTCCTTCTAGGACGTACATCTCCGGCTCCCCGGCGGCGCGCCCGCGCCGGTGGGGGACTGGGATGGGAGAGAGCTACGTCCTCGGTAGCGGAGAGCGCCTTGGGCGTCGTCGGACGCGGGAGCGGCCGGCACACAGCGGCACTCCCGTCCCTCCACCGGCCGTCCTTGCGGGGCGGCGGGCAGGACCGACGACATCGGCGATCACCCCCGAGCGACAACCAGCGACCGCGCAGGGCCGCGCGGCCGGTCGAAGGACAGGAACCGCCGTGGGACCGCGGATACCCCCCTGCCCTCCCTACCGCCGACCGGGGCCGGCGGATCACCCGGTGGGGATCCCGCGCTCCACGTGGCCGACCGGATCGGAGGGTGTGGAGTCAGGGACCGGGCGTCGCCGATCGTGCTCGAATCCCGGGCGAAGCACAAGAGGTTCCTTACTGACGGGTAATGCAACACCCGACGGCGTTGACCACGGAATCGGCGTGGCATGCACCGTGCGTGACGTCATGAAGGAAACGTGACGAAGAAATCCGCCGGAAACACGAATGAAACACCCGTGGACAGTCACCAAGTGTGACTGTCCACGGGTGTTGTCAAGATTTGGTAAACCTCTGTCCGGTTGACCGGATTGTCGCCAAATCACCCGGCGACACCGCAGGTCATCCGCCGTGCCAGGATCCGCCCGGGACCGGCCGGGCCCGGACCGGAGGGGGCGTCAGAACAGCACGCGCGCCAGCGCGGTGCGGGCCGCGGTGACCCGCGGGTCCTCCGGGCCGATCACCTCGAACAACTCCAGCAGGCGCAGCCGGGCGGCGTCCCGGTCCTCACCGGCGGTCCGGCCGACGGTGTCCACCAGCCGGCCGAAGGCGTCCTCGACGTGACCGCCCACCAGGTCCAGGTCGGCCGCCCGCAGCTGGGCCTCGACGTCCTTCGGGTCGGCCGCGGCCGCGGCGCGGACGGCCTGCGGGTCCACGCTCTCGATCCGCTGCAGCAGTTCGGCCTGGGCGAGGCCCAGCCTGGCCTCGGTGTTGCCCGGCTGGTCGGCCAGCACGTTCCGGTAGGCCTGGACGGCGCCGCCCAGGTCGCCGCTGTCCAGCGCGTCGTGCGCGGCGGCCAGGGCCGGGTCCTCCGGCCGCTGCGGGGCGGCGTCCGGCGCCTCGCCCGGAGCCCCGGCGCCGCCGACCACGCCGAAGCGCTGCTCGGCGACCAGGATCAGCTGGTCCAGCACCTTGCGGACGTTGGCCGCGCTCTCGGCGCCCTGGAACAGCGGCACCAACTGGCCGGCCACCACGGCCATCACGGCCGGGATGCCCTGGATGCCGAACTGCTGGGAGATCAGCGGGTTGGCGTCCACGTCGATCTTGGCGAGCACGAACCGGCCGGCGTACTCCTCGGCCAGGCCCTCCAGGATCGGGCTGAGCTGCTTGCAGGGGCCGCACCACTCAGCCCAGAAGTCGATGACGACCGGCACTTCGGTGGAGCGCTGGACGACCTCGGACTCAAAGGTGTCCTCGGTGACGTCGATGACGAGCGCGTAGGCGGACTGCTCGGGGGCGACTCCGGCCGCTTCGTCGGCGGCCGCCTGGCGGGCCCGCTCGACCCGGGCCTGCTCGGCCTTCTGGGCAGCCTCGCCGGCTGCCTTCACTGCGGCGAGGTCGACCGCACCGCGCAGGGCGGAGCTGTTGAGACGCGAATTCCGTGGCTGCATGGCACCATCCTCCCCCGTCCGCGCCGCCTGCGGGCAACCAACCTCGGGAAAGTCGCCCCGCGCGGGCCGCGCGGCGCGGATTCCCGGGCGCGGTGGCCCTCCCCCGGTAGCCTGAACCGTTCGGCGCGGATCCCCACCCGCGCCCGCGCCGCCCCGTCCCACGGGTGCGGCGCCTGGTTGTCACTGCTTTCGCTACGAGTCGTAGCGTAACTGGAGCCGGGGTCCCGGCCGCAAGCCCCACCGGCGGTTCCGCGACGTGACCTGCCCCACTTTCCGGGGCGGCCCGGCTGCCCGAACGGGCGAACAGCCGCTACCGTTACCAGCCCCACCCATGTTACTCACCAGTAGAGCGCAAGGAGGCCCGGTTGCCGGCCCCCCAGCCCCCCGCGAACCCGGACGTCACGGGCCCGGAGACCGCGGACGGCCCCGCCCCCTCGGCGGGTGCCACGACCAGGGCCAAGGGGCGCCCGCGCAGTGCCGCCGCCGACCGCGCCATCCTCGACGCCACCCGCGAGGCCCTCGCCGAACTCGGCTGGGGCGGGCTGACCATGGGCCACGTCGCGACCCGCGCCAAGGTCGCCAAGACCACCCTCTACCGCCGCTGGCCGTCCAAGAACGAACTCGTGGTGGACGCCGTCGCCAGCCTCTTCGACGACCTGGTGATGCCCGACCTCGGCAGCCTGCGGGCCGACATCGAGGCGGTGGTCGCCCAGTTCGCCGACCTGCTGGCCCGCCCCGAGACCCAGGCCGCGCTGCTCGCGCTGTTCGCCGAGGGCACCCGCGACCCGCACCTGCGCCGCCGGATCCGGGAGGCCATCGTCGACCCGCAGAAGCGCCTGGTCCGGCAGGGCCGGGCGGCCGCCCAGACGCGCGGCGAACTCGCCCCGGACGCCGACCCGCGGACGGCCCGCGAGGAGATCGACATCATCTTCGACACCATCGCCGGGACGGTCGAGCACCGCGTCCTGGTCAGCGGCGAGCCGATCACCGCCGACTGGACCCGCCGCTTCACCAACCTGCTGCTCGGCCCCTTCCCCAGCCTGCTGGGCGACTGAGCGCATGGCGAAGCCGCCCCGCACGAAGAAGCTCCGTACGGGGCGGCCCACCGGCACGTCCTAGAAGGACGCGTTCTCCCGGTACGTCCCCCACTCCTCGCGCAGCGCGTTGCAGATCTCGCCCAGGGTCGCCTCGGCGCGCACCGCGTCCAGCATCGGCGGGATCATCGACTCGCCCGAGCGCGCGGCCGCCAGCATGGCGTCCAGCCCGGCCCGCACCGCCGCCTCGTCCCGGGCCTCCTTGCGCTCGCGCAGCACCCGCACCTGCTCGCGTTCGACCTCGTGGCTGACCCGCAGGATCTCCAGTTCGGGGGTGACGCTGCGCGGGTGGCAGTTGACGCCGACCACGCGCTTGTCCCCCTTCTCCACCGACTGCTGGTACTGGAAGGCCGCCTCGGCGATCTCGCCGGTGAACCAGCCCTCCTCGATCCCGCGCAGGATGCCGGAGGTGATCGGGCCGATCCCGTGGTCCTCGCGGCCCTTGTCGAGGATCCGCTGGAAGATCGCCTCGGCCTGCTGCTCGATCCGGTCGGTGAGCGCCTCGACGTACCAGGAACCGCCCAGCGGGTCGGCCACGTTGGCGACGCCGGTCTCCTCCATCAGCACCTGCTGGGTGCGCAGGGCGATCTCGGCTGCCTGCTCGGAGGGCAGCGCCAGGGTCTCGTCCAGGGCGTTGGTGTGCAGCGAGTTGGTGCCGCCGAGCACCGCGGACAGCGCCTCCACGGCGGTGCGGACCACGTTGTTGTACGGCTGCTGCGCGGTCAGCGAGACGCCGGCGGTCTGGGTGTGGAAGCGCAGCCACTGCGCCTTGTCGGTCTTGGCGCCGAAGCGGTCGCGCATCCAGCGGGCCCAGATCCGGCGCGCGGCGCGGAACTTGGCGATCTCCTCGAAGAAGTCCAGGTGCGCGTCGAAGAAGAAGGACAGGCCGGGCGCGAAGACGTCCACGTCCAGGCCCCGGGACAGGCCCAGTTCGACGTAGGCGAAGCCGTCGGCGAGGGTGTACGCGAGCTCCTGCGCGGCCGTCGCCCCGGCCTCGCGGATGTGGTAGCCGGAGACGGACAGCGGCTTGTACGCGGGGATGCCCTGGGCGCAGTACGCCATCAGGTCGCCGATCAGCCGCAGGTGCGGCTCGGGGGCGAAGAGCCACTCCTTCTGGGCGATGTACTCCTTGAAGATGTCCGTCTGCAGGGTGCCGTTGAGCACCGCCGGGTCGACGCCCTGGCGTTCGGCGGCGACCAGGTACATGCAGAAGATCGGGACGGCCGGGCCGCTGATCGTCATCGAGGTGGTGACCTCGCCGAGCGGGATGCCGTTGAACAGCACCTCCATGTCGGCGGCCGAGTCGATGGCGACGCCGCAGTGGCCCACCTCGCCGAGCGACTTGGCGTCGTCGGAGTCGTAGCCCATCAGGGTGGGCATGTCGAAGGCGACCGAGAGGCCGCCGCCGCCCGCCTCCAGGATCATCCGGTAGCGCTCGTTGGTCTGCTGCGCGTTGCCGAAGCCGGCGAACTGGCGGATGGTCCAGGTGCGGCCCCGGTAGCCGGTCGGGTGCAGCCCTCGGGTGAAGGGGTACTCGCCCGGCCAGCCGATCCGCTCGAAGCCCTCGACGGCCTGCCCGGGGGCGGGCCCGTACATCGGCTCGACCTCGTCGCCGGACAGGGTGGTGAAGTCCGCGTCCCGCTTGCGGGCGCTGTCGTACCGCTGCTGCCAGCGCTGCCGTCCGCGCTCGATCTCCTCGGCGTCCATGACCCCGAACTCCGCTCCGTACGGCCGCCACGGCACCGGGGCGGCACAGCTATTAGGACGTCCTACTAATTTACTCGGGCGTCCTAGTAGCTGTCGATGGATGCCGGGGTCGAAACGCCGGGGGCCAAAAACGCGCAGTGCCCCTTCCCCCGCGGGGGAAGGGGCACTCGCCGGGGCGTCGGATCAGACGCCGGCGGGCTGGCGGGCGTCGCCGCCGGCCGGGAGCCGCTCGGCGGCCTCGCGGACCACCTTGCGCTCGAAGACGAAGGAGGCGAACGGGATGCAGCCGGCGGCCAGGGTCAGGATCATCCGGCCGAGCGGCCACTTCAGCTTCTGCCCGAGCAGGAAGGTCACCACGAAGTACCCGATGTACAGGTAGCCGTGCAGCATCGCGACGTACGTGGTCAGGTCCTCGGCCGCGTCGAAGCCGTACTTCGCGACCATGAAGCCGCAGAACACCAGCAGGGCCACACCGGTCGCAATGGCCAGGGCCCGGTACCAGCCCAGCAGGGGGGTCGCCTTCATACTCTTCATCGCCTCGTTCGGCAGGGATCGACCGGTACGCCCGGATCCGCGCACCGCTCCCACGAGGGTAGCCGTCCTCACGGCCGCTCCGGCGCAGCCCCCTCGCCCCGGTCGTCGGTGAAGTCGCCGGCGGCGATCCGCAACGGCCTGAGCAGTTCGAACACCTGCCGACACTGCTCGGTGTCGTACTCCTCCAGCCCGAACTCCATCGCCATGAGTTCCCGGGTGGCCTCCTCGACCGTCTCGCGGCCGCGGCCGGTGATCGCGGCGAGCACGCCGCGGCCGTCCAGCGGGTTGGGGCGGCGGGCGACCAGGCCGGCCCGCTCCAGCCGGTCGACGGTGTTGGTGACGCTGGTCGGGTGGACCATGAGCCGCTCGCCGATCTTGGACAGCGAGAGCTCGCCGGTCCGGCTGAAGGTCAGCAGCACCAGCGCCTCGTACCGGGCGAAGGTCAGCCCGTACGGCTTGAGCACCGCGTCGACCCGGGAGAGCAGGATCTGGTGGGCTCGCATGATCGAGGTGATCGCCGCCATCGAGGGGACCCCGCCCCAGCGGCGGGTCCAGAGCTCGTCGGCGCGGGCGATCGGGTCGAAGTCGAGGGCTAGGGGCTTGGGCACCTCCTTACCGTACCGGCGGACGGGACGGGTGCTACCAGCCGTCCTGATGGTGGACAAGCGCGACGCGTGGCGGGAACCCGCCAAAAGGGCGGCCAGGTCCATACCAGGACATTGCACCGGTGTGAATGCACGGCAACGGGAGCGGGGCGCAGCGGAGTTGACGGCCGATCGGTCCGCAGCCGCACTATCAGGCCTCGGTTCGGATGGTAACCCGCTGAAAGGCAGGGTGATTCGCACCTTTTGTCCGCCCGTTCACAATCCTTCCGGCTGGCGGGACTTGGCCAATTCATGAGCAAGACCTGTCATTTGATTTGCTCGATTGTCATGCTTTCCGCCAACCCCGTCCGGTAGCCACCACCCCCACCCACCGGTGGCTCGCCGCTCGACCGCACGGGGTCCGCACGTCAGCGCCCGTCCCGCCCCTCAGGTGCCGACCCCGGCCCCCGGGACGAGGCGCGACCGCCCACACGCGGTTACCCGGAAGGACTCGTCCGTGAAGCGAAAGCTCGCAGCAGTCGCCGTACTCTCCGCCACCGCCCTGCTCACCGGCGTCGTCCAGGTGAGCACCGCCGCCCAGGCCAGCCCGATCCCCGCGGCGCAGGCGCAGGCCGCCGAGCAGCACGCGGCGGCGCTCGCCCTGGCGGGCGGCCAGTCCGGCCCGCTGGCGAAGGCCCTCGCCCTCGGCGGCCAGGAGCAACTGGTGGCGAAGGACGCCGTGGTGGACCAGGACGGCACCCGGCACCTGCGCTTCGAGCGCACCTACGCCGGCCTGCCGGTGCTCGGCGGCGACCTGGTCGTCCACCAGAACGCCCGCGGCGCGGTGCAGTCGGTCGACAAGGCGGTCTCCGCGCAGCTGAGCCTGTCGAGCCTGGCCCCGCAGATCCCGGCCGACAAGGCCGCCGCGCAGGCCACCGGCGCCGTCCAGGCCACCGTCGGCGTCGCCGCGGACAAGGACGAGTCCCCGCTGGCGGCCGTGCACCAGACCGGCAAGGCCGAGCTGGTGGTCTGGGCGAGCGACGGCAACCCGCGCCTGGCGTACCGGACCACCGTCGAGGGCGTGCGCGCCGACGGCACCCCCAGCAGCCAGCTGCTGGTCACCGACGCCGCCACCGGCCAGGTGCTGTCCACCCACGAGCAGGTGCAGACCGCCTCCGGCACCGGCAAGGGCGTCTTCGTCGGCAGCGTCCCGCTGACCACCACCCAGAGCGGCACCTCGTACCAGCTGAAGGACGCCACCCGCGGCGGCCAGTCGACCGTCAACCTGAAGAACAAGACCTCCGGCACCGGCACGCTGGTCGCCAACTCGACCAACGCCTTCGGCAACGGCCTGGCCTCCAACAGCGAGTCCGCCGCCGTGGACGCCCAGTACGGCGCGGCCGCCACCTGGGACTTCTACAAGAACACCTTCGGCCGCAACGGCATCAAGAACAACGGCGTCGGCGCGACCAGCCGGGTGCACTACGGCTCCAACTACGTGAACGCGTTCTGGAGCGACGCCTGCTTCTGCATGTCCTACGGCGACGGCAGCGGCAACACCCACCCGCTCACCGAGATCGACGTGGCCGGCCACGAGATGAGCCACGGCGTCACCTCCGCCACGGCGAACCTCAACTACTCCGGCGAGTCCGGCGGCCTCAACGAGGCCACCTCCGACATCTTCGGCACCATGGTCGAGTTCTACGCCAACCTGCCCTCCAACCCGCCGAACTACTGGATCGGCGAGCTGATCAACCTGAACGGCGACGGCAGCCCGCTGCGCTACATGGACAAGCCCAGCAAGGACGGCGGCTCGGCGGACTCCTGGTACTCGGGCGTCGGCAACCTCGACGTCCACTACTCCTCGGGCATCGCCAACCACTTCTTCTACCTGCTGTCCGAGGGCAGCGGCGCGAAGAGCATCAACGGCTTCAGCTACAACAGCCCGACCTCCAACGGCTCGGCCGTCACCGGCATCGGCCGGGACAAGGCCGCGCAGATCTGGTACCGCGCGCTGACCGTCTACTTCACCTCCACCACCAACTACGCGAGTGCCCGCACCGGCACCCTGAAGGCCGCCTCCGACCTGTACGGCGCCACCAGCGCCGAGTACAAGGCGGTTGCGGCCGCGTGGAGCGGCGTCAACGTCAACTGACGTACGGCGCACGGTGACAGGGCGTCCGGGGCCTCCGCGGAAGGCGGTCCCGGACGTCCGCACACCCCCTTGCGCGCCTACCCTCCCCCGCATGCCCGCTCCGCTCCCCGGGTGGCGAAGTCCCGCCAGCCGGACGAACCGCCCGTAGCGGGCACTGGGCGGCAGCCGAACCATCCGCACCAGCACTGGCGGATCCCGGCCAATTCCTGTCCGTGGTCTGTCATTTCCTGCCATCGATTGTCATGCTTCTGCCCAAGCCCCGTCCGACATCCGTCACCCCCACCCATCGACGGATCGTCAGGTACCGCACGGGAGCAGCACGTCCGCGCCCTACCGCCCCAACGGCGCCAACCCCGGCGCCCCGGTACGCGGCGCAACCGCGCGCACACGCGGTTTCGTGGAAGGAACCCCCGCACGTGAAGCGAAAGCTGACAGCCGGCGCCGTACTCTCCTCCACCGCCCTGCTCGCCGGCGTGATCCAGATCGCCATCGTCCCCGCCGCCCAGGCCGCAGCCCCGTCGCCGGAGCAGCAGCGCGCGGCGCTGCTCGCGGTGGCCGCCGGGCAGAGCAGCCCGGTCGCCCAGGCCCTGGCCCTCGGCGGCCAGGAGCGGCTGGTGGTCAAGGACGTCGTCGCGGACGCCAACGGCGAACGCCACCTGCGCTACGAGCGGACCTACGCCGGCCTGCCGGTGCTCGGCGGCGACCTGGTCGTCCACCAGCGCGCCGACGGCTCGGTGGACTCGGTCGACCGGGCCTTCGACGGCAGCCTGTCGCTGCCGAGCCTGGCCCCGGGCCTCGCCGCCGGGCAGGCGGCCGAGCGGGCCACCGCCGCGGTGCGGGCGACCGTCGGAACGGCCGCCGACGAGGACGAGGCGGCGCTCAGCCGGGTCGACGGCGCGGGCGCGGCCGAGCTGGTGGTGTGGGCGGCCGACGGCGCGCCGCGGCTGGCCCACCGCACGGTGGTCCGCGGCGAGCGGGCCGACGGCACCCCGAGCAGCCAGCAGGTCGTCACCGACGCCGCCACCGGCGAGGTGCTGTCCACCCGCGAGCAGGTGCAGACCGCGACCGGCACCGGCAAGGGCGTCAACGTCGGCACCGTCACACTGACCACCACCCAGAGCGGCTCGACCTACTCGCTGAAGGACGCCACGCGCGGCGGCCAGTCCACCACCGACCTCAAGGGCGCCACCTCGGGCAACGGCACGCTGTTCGCCAAGACCAGCAACTCCTGGGGCAACGGCCTGGCCTCCAACCGCGAGTCCGCCGCCGTGGACGCCCAGTACGGCGCCGCGGCCACCTGGGACTACTACAAGAACACCTTCGGCCGCAACGGCATCAAGAACAACGGCGTCGGCGCCGCCAGCCGCGTCCACTACGGCTCCAACTACGTCAACGCGTTCTGGGACGACTCCTGCTTCTGCATGACGTACGGGGACGGCTCCGGCAACACCAACCCGCTGACCGCGATCGACGTCTCCGGCCACGAGATGACCCACGGCGTCACCTCCGCCACGGCGAACCTCAACTACTCCGGCGAGTCCGGCGGCCTCAACGAGGCCACCTCCGACATCTTCGGCACCATGGTCGAGTGGTCGGCCAACCTGCCCGCGGACCCGCCGGACTACCTGATCGGCGAGAAGCTCAACATCTTCGGCAACGGCAAGCCGCTGCGCTACATGGACAAGCCCTCCAAGGACGGCAACTCCGCGGACTCCTGGTACTCGGGCGTCGGCAACCTCGACGTCCACTACTCCTCGGGCATCGCCAACCACTTCTTCTACCTGCTGTCCGAGGGCAGCGGCGCCAAGGTGGTCAACGGGGTCAGCTACAACAGCCCGACCTCCAACGGCTCGACGGTCACCGGCATCGGCCGGACCAAGGCGGCCGCGATCTGGTACCGCGCGCTGACCGTCTACATGACCTCCACCACCAACTACAAGGCCGCCCGCACGGCGACCCTGAAGGCCGCGACCGACCTGTATGGCGCCACCAGCACCGAGTACAAGACCGTGGCGGCCGCGTGGAGCGGCGTCAACGTCAACTAGCCACCCCTAGCCACCCCCGGTAAGAAACGGCGACAGGCTGCCGCGGCCCTTTGGGAGAGGAGGCCGCGGCAGCCTGTCGACCGTCGCGCAGTGGGGGTTCGTCCCTACGCGGTGGCCGGCTTCAGCTCGCCGCGCTCCTCCTTGGCGAGCATCCGCTCGGCGAAGAAGCCGCCGGTGGGCAGCACCGAGAGGACGAACAGCAGCACGCCGCGCTTGGCGTCCCACTTCTGCGCCTGCCAGGCCTGGATCCAGAAGACGACGTACAGGATGAACAGGATCCCGTGGACCATGCCCATCACCGGGACGCCGTCGAAGGACGTGGTCCGCTTCAGCACGGAGCAGATCAGCAGCAGGATGAACGAGACCCCTTCGGGGCCGGAGACCAGGCGCAGGCGGTGGACGGCGCTGCTGTTCACGATGGGTACCTCAATACGGGGGTCGGCGGCGGGCCTGCTTGTGAAGCGACTCACAAGCCTTCCGGCCATTATCACCGAGCACCTGTCCGAAGCCCCGGCCGGGGTGGGCACCGTGCCCGACGTCACAGCCGCCGTGTCCGGCCCCGGCGCCACGGCCGTCGCGCCCGACCCCACGGCCGTCGTGTCCGTGTCACAGCTGTGCGCCAGAACCCGGCGGGTCGCGCCGGCCCGTCACCCGCTGCCCCTATCCTGCTGCCCGCGCCCGACGCACCGGGCGCCGTAGACATCGGACGACCGGGGGTAGCGACCACATGTTCAAGCGGGACTGGGACCGAAGGACCTGCGCCAAGCGCGGCCACACCACCTACGCACCGACCGAGCCCGAGCTGGCCGCCCGGCTGCACGCCGCGACCGCCCTCGGCGACGCCTGGCGCTGCCTGCGCTGCGGCGACTTCGCGCTCGGCGCCCCGCACGGCTCCGGCCCGGCGCAGGACGCCCCGCTGGTGCCGCGCGGCAAGGCGCTGCGGGACCTCTTCATCCTGCGCTTCCTCGCCATCGAGCGGGTGCTGCGCGGCCTGCTGATCATCATCGTGGCCTGGGCCGTCTGGAAGTTCTCCAACAGCCAGGACGCCGTGCACCGGGTCTTCGACGAGAACCTGTCGGTCTTCCGGCCGGTCACCGACCACTTCCACTGGGACCTCGAGCACTCCCCGATCGTCGACACCATCCGCAAGACCTTCGACTACAAGAAGAGCACCCTGCTGATCGTCGCGGGCGCGCTGGTGGCCTACGCGCTGATCGAGATCGTCGAGGCGGTCGGCCTCTGGCTGGGCAGGCGCTGGGCCGAGTACCTCACCGTCGTGGCCACCGCCGCCTTCCTGCCGCTGGAGGGCTACGAGCTGAGCGAGCACGTCAGCGCCGTGAAAATCGGCACGCTGGTGCTGAACATCGCCGCGGTGCTCTGGATCATGCTGTCCAAGCGGCTGTTCGGGCTGCGCGGCGGTGTGGTGGCCTTCGAGGCGGAGCGCCACTCGGCCTCGCTGCTGGAGGTCGAGGAGGCGGCCGGCGCCGTCCCGCACGCCGCTCGGGGGGCGCACGCGCGGGCGTGACCGGCGCGTTTGTCGCAGACCGGTACCAGTTCCGCCCCCGCCCCTCCCCCTGCACCGGCCGCGCCCGCTAGATTGCGGCCGTGGCACAGTTCAGACTCCAGGGATCCCGGGTACTCGCCGTCGAGTTGGCCGGCGAGGCCGTCAAGGCCAGACACGGCTCGATGGTCGCCTACACCGGCCAGATGAGCTTCAAGAAGCTGACCGGCGGCGGGGACGGCCTGCGCGGCATGGTCGCCCGCCGGCTCACCGGCGAGCAGATGACCGTCATGGAGGTGAAGGGCCAGGGCACCTGCTACTTCGCCGACAAGGCCACCGAGATCAACCTGGTCCGGCTGAACGGCGAGACGCTGTTCGTCGAGGCGGACAACCTGCTCTGCACGGAGGGCTCGCTGCGCACCGGCACCACCTTCACCGGACTCAACGGCATGTCCTCCGGCAACGGCCTCTTCACCACCAAGGTGGAGGGCCACGGCTGGGCCGCCGTCACCTCGAACGGGCCCGCGATCATCCTGCGGGTCGGCCAGGGCCAGCCGCTGCGGGTGGACCCGGGCGCCTACGTGGCGCACACCGGCAGCCTGCACCGCAGCCTGAAGTCGGGCGCGGGCTGGACCACGGTGATCGGCGAGGGCGGCGGCGAGGCCGTCCAGGTGGAGTTCACCGGAGAGGGCCTGGTGTACGTGCAGCCGTCGGAGAAGGTCACCATCGGGGGCGACGTCTGATGGGCTTCACGAAGATCAACGGCAAGATGGTCGAGGCCGTGGTGCTGCCCGGGCAGCGGCTGTTCAGCCAGCGCGGCGCGATGCTCGCGTACACCGGGGACGTCCGCTTCACGCCGAACATCACCGGCGGGCAGGGCGGTGTGATGTCGATGATCGGCCGCCGGGTGGCCAACGAGGACACCCCGCTGATGACCGTCGAGGGCCAGGGCCGGGTGATGTTCGGCCACGGCGGCCACCACGTGCACGTGATCGACCTGGCCGGCGACACCCTGTACGTCGAGGCGGACCGGCTGCTGGCCTTCGAGGGCACGCTGCGCCAGTCCACCATGTTCATGGGCTCGCAGGGCGGGGTGATGGGCATGGTCCGCGGCCAGGTCACCGGCCAGGGCCTGTTCACCACCCAGCTGGACGGCAAGGGCTCGGTCGCGGTGATGGCGCACGGCGGCGTCTTCGAGCTGCCGATCGTCCCGGGTCAGCCGGTGCACGTCGACCCGCAGGCGTACGTGGCGCACCGCGGCCAGGTGCAGAACAAGCTGTCCACGGCGCTGGGCTGGCGCGACATGATCGGCCGCGGCTCCGGCGAGGCCTTCCAGCTGGAGCTGTCCGGACAGGGCGCGGTGTACGTCCAGGCGAGCGAGGAGAAGCTCTGATGTCCTACCCGCCGCAGCCGCCGTACGGGCAGTCGCCGTACGACCAGCCGACCCAGCCCGGCTTCGCCGCCCCTCCCCCGCCGGGCTACGCGCCGCCGCCCGGCCAGGGCCACCCGCCCGCGCAGGGCTACCCCCAGCAGGGCGGCTACCCGCCGCCGCCTCCCCCGCAGCAGCCCCAACAGGCCTACGCCCAGGAGCAGTTCGGCGGCCCGCAGGCCCCGCTGCCGAACGCGCACGGCGGCTCCGGCCCGGTGGTGCACGACGCGTACAGCCTGCCGGTGAACGACAACGTCAACCCGTACGCCTACTCGGTCGACCTGAACGGCTCGTACTTCCTGCAGAAGGGCAAGATGGTCGCCTACTACGGCGACATCACCTTCAAGGGCGTCGGCGCCGGCATGCTGGACCGGGTGATCGGCCAGCACTTCAACTCGCCGATGCACGCGGCGGACTGGGTCGTCGCCCAGGGCCGCGGCAAGCTGCTGCTGGCCGACCGGGCCTTCGACCTCAACTCCTACGACCTGGACGACGGCAACCTGACCGTCCGCTCGGGCAATCTGCTGGCCTTCGACCCGTCGCTGCGGCTCAAGCAGTCGATCATCCCGGGCTTCCTGACCCTGATCGGCACCGGGAAGTTCGTCGCCGCCTCCAACGGGCCGGTGCACTTCGTCGAGCCGCCGATCCGGGTGGACCCGCAGGCGCTGGTCGGCTGGGCGGACTGCCCGGCGCCGTGCCACCACTACGACCACGACTACATGCACGGGCTGATCGGCGGCATCCGGCGGCTGACCGGGCTGGGCGGGGCCTCCGGCGAGGAGCACCAGTTCGAGTTCATCGGCGCCGGCCAGGTGCTGCTGCAGTCCAGCGAGAAGCTGATGGCCGAGCGGTCGGTGGGCCAGGTGGACGCCGAGGCGGGCGTGCCGGTGGGCGGGGTGCCGTCCCAGCCGGCGGCGTCGGGCCACGGCGGGGGCAACCTCAACGTGCCGGGCCTCGGCAATCTGGGCGATCTGGGGCGACGTTTCGGCCTGTAAACTTGTACAATATTGAACTAAATAGGGTATGCTGAGCCCATGGATACGCACACGATCAACACTGCGGACACCCCTCCGTCGCAGCCCGAGGAGGAGACTCCCTGGCTGACCGCCAGGGAGCAGCGGATGTGGCGCGCCCATCTGGAGGTCGCCAAGCTGCTGGAGTACCAGCTCAGCCGCGAACTCCAGCCGCACAACCTGGCGATCAACGACTACGAGATCCTGGTCGTGCTCTCCGAGGCCCCCGACCGTCGGATGCGGATGACCGACCTCGCCACCGCCACCCTCCAGTCCAAGAGCCGGCTCTCGCACCAGATCACCCGGATGGAGAACGCCGGCCTGGTGCTGCGCCAGGAGTGTCCCGGCGACCGCCGCGGCCTCTACGCCCACCTCACCGAGCACGGCTGGGACACCATGCAGCGGGTCGCCCCCGACCACGTGCGCAGCGTCCGGGCCCACTTCATCGACCGCTTCACCCAGGAGCAGCTCGACGCCATGTACGAGGCACTCGCCCCGGTCGCCGAACACCTGCGCGGCCTCCGCGGCCGCGCCTGACGCACCGCCGCCCCCCAGCACACCAGGGCCGGCCCCACCGGGGGCCGGCCCTGCACCGTCCTCAGGCGCGGGTGAGGCCGGCCACGAGTTCGTCGGCCGCGCCGTACGGGTCCAGTTCGCCCGCCACCACCCGCTCGGCCAGGCCGGCCAGATGGCGGTCCCCGCGCAGGTCGCCGATCCGGGTGCGCAGTTCGGCCAGCGCGATCGCCTCGATCTCGTCGGAGGCCCGGCGGCGGCGGCGCGCCGCCAGTTCGCCGTGCTCCTCCAGCCAGGCGCGGTGCTTCTCCAGCGCCTCGACCAGCTCGTCGACGCCCTCGCCGCGGGCGGCGACGGTCTTGACGATCGGCGGGCGCCAGTCCCCCGCCCCGCGGGCCTCGCCGAGGCCGAGCATGTGGTTGAGCTCGCGCGCGGTGGCGTCGGCGCCGTCCCGGTCGGCCTTGTTGACCACGAAGACGTCGCCGATCTCCAGGATCCCGGCCTTGGCGGCCTGGATGCCGTCGCCCATGCCGGGGGCGAGCAGCACCACGGTGGTGTCGGCCTGGGCGGCGATCTCCACCTCGGACTGGCCCACCCCGACGGTCTCGACCAGGATCACGTCGCAGCCGGCCGCGTCCAGCACCCGCAGGGCCTGCGGGGCCGTCCAGGACAGCCCGCCGAGGTGGCCGCGGGTGGCCATCGAGCGGATGAACACCTCGGGGTCGGTGGCGTGGTCCTGCATCCGGACCCGGTCGCCGAGCAGCGCGCCGCCGGAGAACGGCGAGGACGGGTCGACGGCCAGCACCCCGACCCGCTTGCCGAGCCGCCGGTAGGCGGAGACCAGCGCCGAGGTGGAGGTGGACTTGCCGACCCCGGGCGAGCCGGTCAGGCCCACCGTGTAGGCCTGCCCGGTGTACGGCGCGAGCGCGGCCATCGCCTCGCGCAGTTGCGGGGCGGCGTTCTCGACCAGCGTGATCAGCCGGGCGACCGCCCGCGGCCGGCCCGCCCGGGCCTGTTCGACCAGCGTGGCGACATCGATCATCGGGAGCTCCTAGCGCGGATGCCTTCGGGGCTGCGGCGCCGCGCGTGGCGGTCCGCAGCCCCGAAGGCATGTCAGCTGATCAGGCCTTCGGGCTGGCGTCCTTGGGGACGCGCACGATCAGGGCGTCGCCCTGGCCGCCGCCGCCGCACAGCGCGGCCGCGCCGACCCCGCCGCCGCGCCGCTGGAGCTCCAGCGCCAGGTGCAGCACCACGCGGGCGCCGGACATCCCGATCGGGTGGCCGAGCGCGATCGCGCCGCCGTTGACGTTGACGATGTCCGAGGAGACGCCCAGGTCCTTGGTCGACTGGTGGGCGACGGCCGCGAACGCCTCGTTGATCTCGATCAGGTCGAGGTCGGAGACCTCCAGGCCCTCCTTGGCCAGCGCGTGCCTGATCGCGTTGGACGGCTGCGACTGCAGCGAGTTGTCCGGGCCCGCCACGTTGCCGTGCGCGCCGATCTCGGCGATCCAGCTCAGGCCCAGCTCCTCGGCCTTGGCCTTGCTCATCACGACCACCGCGGCGGCGCCGTCGGAGATCTGCGAGGAGGTGCCGGCCGTGATCGTGCCGTCCTTGGCGAACGCCGGACGCAGCTTGGCCAGGCCCTCGACGGTGGTGTCCGCGCGGATGCCCTCGTCCTGGCCGAACAGCACCGGCTCGCCCTTGCGCTGCGGGATCGCGACCGGGGTGATCTCGGCGTCGAAGACGCCGTCGGCCTGCGCCTTGGCGGCCCGCTGGTGGGAGGCCGCGGCGATCTCGTCCTGCACCTCGCGGGCGATGCCCAGCCGGGTGTTGTGCTTCTCGGTCGACTCGCCCATCGGGATGTTCTCGTAGGCGTCGGTGAGGCCGTCGTGGGCCATCGAGTCGAGCATCCCGATCGCGCCGTACTTGTAGCCCTCGCGGGACTTCGGCAGCAGGTGCGGGGCGTTGGTCATCGACTCCTGGCCGCCGGCCACCACGACGTCGAACTCGCCGGCCCGGATCAGCTGGTCGGCCAGCGCGATGGCGTCCAGGCCGGAGAGGCAGACCTTGTTGATGGTGAGCGCCGGGACGCTCATCGGGATGCCGGCCCGGACGGCGGCCTGGCGGGCCGGGATCTGGCCGGCGCCGGCCTGCAGCACCTGGCCCATGATCACGTACTGGACCTGCTCACCCGTGATGCCGGCCCGCTCCAGCGCGGCCTTGATCGCGAAGCCGCCGAGGTCGGCACCGGAGAAGCCCTTGAGGGAACCGAGCAGGCGACCCATCGGGGTCCGCGCACCGGCAACGATCACAGAGGTGGTGTTGGTCATGGGACGAGCCCCTTCGCACGTCGTGGCCAGGTGAGGATGCGCTCAATGTACTGACCTGTTACCCGCCCGTCACCGGAGCGACGGTGTGATCGAGCGCACTGGCACCTTCCAGTCAACACCGTGTCAACGCGGCCCGGGTGAACCCCGGCGCCCGCCCCGGGTGAGCCCCCGGCGTGCGGCCCGGGGCAACCCCCGGCGTGTGAGCAGACTCGCACGTCCGGCGCTGGCGCCGGTCAGCAGCGATGCGCTGCACTGGTGCCACCTGGTTCCCGAGGTACCCAACCCGCCCCCGGAGGTCGCCGTGCTGACCCGTATCGACCACATCGGCATCGCCTGCCGCGACCTCGACAAGACGGTCGAGTTCTACCGCGCCACCTACGGCTTCGAGGTGTTCCACACCGAGGTCAACGAGGAGCAGGGCGTCCGCGAGGCCATGCTCAAGATCAACGACACCGGCGACGGCGGCGCCTCCTACCTCCAGCTGCTGGAGCCCACCCGGCCCGACTCGACCGTCGCCAAGTGGCTGGAGAAGAACGGCGAGGGCGTGCACCACATCGCCTTCGGCACCGCCGACGTGGACGGCGACGCCGAGGCCGTCCGGGCCAAGGGCGTGCGGGTCCTCTACGACCAGCCCCGGATCGGCTCGATGGGTTCGCGGATCACCTTCCTGCACCCCAAGGACTGCGGCGGCGTCCTGACCGAGCTGGTCACCTCCGCCGAACCGGGCCCCCACGACGCCCACTGACCCCCGCCAGGTGCCGCCCACGACCGGGCGGCACCCCCGAATCACCGGTCATGACCCGTCAGTAACCTCGTCCGACAGCCGGAAAACCACCACGCGGCCATTCCCCCGCAGTGCGCTCCCACTACAATGCCCAGGTGCGCGAAGGCTCCGGGGGACGGAGGCGACGGGCACGGCCGATGACAGGCCCGTCCACCCAGCGGTGGCCGGCCCGTCGCAGGGGAGTCCACAACGCGGGCACGGCTGAACAGTCGCAACACTGATCTGTCACCATTCTCCACAAGGCAAGAGTTCGCCCAGGAGTCCACCCGGACGGGGGAACGCGGCATCACCGCGCTTCCACGCCCAGGGCTCCGACGACCGCGGCGGGCGGCCCCGGCTTGACCGGCGGGCCGTCCACCGGCTGCGGATGCAAGGAGCCAGTCGGACCAGTACCCGGACAACGGGTGCCCTGGACCGGCCGGGTCGAGGACGCGACCAGGAGATGGATGGGACCGCGGAGTGCGGGGCAACGACCGCTACGAGGTTGACGATCACCTCTCCCAGTTCGAGGCCGAGATGGGTCGGACTCGAAAGGAGCGGGACAAGGCAGCCGAGCATGCCGAGGACCTCGCCTACCAGGTGGAGGTGCTCCGGGCCAAGCTGCACGAATCCCGCCGCATGCTCGCCCAACCGCGCGCCTTCGACGCCGTCTCCGGCCAGGCCGAGCAGATGCTCCGCACTGCCGAGATGCAGGCCCAGCAGCTGCGCGCCGACGCCGAGCGCCAGCTGCGCGACTCCCAGGCCGCCACCCAGCGGATCATGGCCGAGGCCGCCGAGCGCACCGCCCGACTGGAGGCCGAGCTCACCGCCCGCCGCCGCCAGCTGGAGGACGAGCTCACCGAGCTGCGCCGCACCGCCGAGCAGCACGTCAACGGCTGGGCCGAGCAGACCAGGACCGGCTCCGAGCAGGAGGCCCAGCGCCTGCTCCAGGACGCCCGCGTCGAGGCCGAGCGCATGGTCGCCGCCGCCCGCGCGGAGGCCGTCGCGCTCTCCGACCAGGCCCGCGCCCAGACCGCCGCCGACGTCGACGCCGCCCGCGGCGAGGCCCAGGCCGCCGCCGAGGCCGCCATCCAGCGGGCCCAGAGCGACGCCGAGCGCCTGCTGCGCGCCGCCTCCGAGCACGCCCAGCAGGCCGGCGCCCAGGCCGCCGCCGACGTGGACGCCGCCCGCGGCGAGGCCCAGCAGCAGCTGGCCGCCGCGCACGCCGCCGCCGAGCAGCAGCTCGCCGTCGCGAAGGGCGAGATCGGCCGGCTCAAGGAGCAGGCCTCCGCCGAGCAGATCCGGGCCGAGCAGCAGCTCGCCCACGCCCAGGCCGAGATAGAGCGGCTGCGTGCCGAGGCGATCGCCGAGGCCGAACGCACCCGCCGCGAGTCCGCCGAGCTGCGGGCCCAGGCCGAACAGGCCGCCGAACAGCTCCAGGCCGACGCCGAGGCCGCCGCCGAACGCAAGGCCGCCGACGGCGAGGCCGCCAACGAGCAGCGCTCGCAGACCGCCCGGGCCGAGGTCGCCCGGATGGTCGCCCACGCCACCAAGGAGGCCGAGGCGATCCGCGCCGAGGCCACCACCAGGCAGGCCGAGGCGGAGGCCGCCAAGGCCGCCGCCGCCGAGGAGAGCGAACGGCTGCGGGCCACCGCCGAATCGGTGGCCGGCGAGCTGCGCGCCGAGGCCGAGGCCGCGATCGCCGAACTGCGCGCCCAGGCCGACCGGGACGTCGCCGAACTGCGCGCCCACGCCGAGGCCGAGGCCCAGCGGCTGCGCCACGCGGCCGAGGAGGAGGGCCGGGCGACCGGCGCCAAGGACGCCACCGTCCAGCTCGCCAAGGCCGCCAAGACCGCCGAGGAGATGCTCGGCCAGGCCAACCAGGACGCCGAGACCGCCCGCACCGAGGCCGCCACCGAGGCCGAGCGGATCCGCACCGAGGCCGCCGCCGAGGCACAGCGCCTGCGCGAGCAGGCCCAGGCCGCCGTCGAGCAGGCCCAGAACGCCGCCCTCGACGACGCCGCCGCGATCCGCGAGCGGATCGAGCAGATGCAGGACGAGGCGGCCCGGCTGCGGGCCGAGGCCGAGGAGCTGCGCGCCCAGGCCGCCGCCGAGGCCGACCGGGTGCGCGGCGAGGCCCGCCGCCAGGCCGTCGTGCAGATCGAGGAGTCGGCGAAGAACGCCGAGGAACTGCTCACCAGGGCCAAGGCCGACTCCGACGAGCTGCGCGCGGGCGCCGCCGGGGAGATCGAGCGGCTGCGCGCGCAGGCCCAGGAACAGGCCGCCGAGACCCAGGGCCGGGCCGAGCAGACCCTCGCCCGGGCCCGTAGCGAGGCCGAGAAGACCACCACCGCCGCCGAGCAGCAGGGCCAGGACGCCCTCGCCGCCGCCAAGGCCGCGGCCGCCGAGAACCGCGCCGCCGCCGAGCGTGAGACCGCCGAACTCCGCCGGGACGCGACCGAGTTCGACCAGCGGGTCCGGGCCGAGGCGAACGCCGCCGCGACCGCCCTCGGCACCGATGCGCAGGCCGAGGCGAACGCCGTCCGGGACGCCGCGGTGGCCGACGCCGAGCGCGTCCGCACCGAGGCCGACGCCGAGGCCGCCCGTACCCGCAGCGAGGCCGAGGCCGCCGCGAACGCGCTGCGCGAGGAGAGCCGGCGCGAGCACGAAGAGGCCGCCGCCGGGCTGCACCGCGAACGCGAGGAGACCGCCGAGCAGCTGGCCGCCGCCCAGGCCGCCCACGAGCAGGCCGAGCAGACCGCGACCGAGCTGCGCACCCTCGCCGAACGCGAGAGCACCGAACTGCGCGCCCTCGCCGAGCGGGAGAGCGCCGAACAGCGCGAGCTCGCCGACCGCGAGACCACCGAACAGCGCACCGCCGCCGAGGCGTACGCCGCCGACGTCCGGGCCAAGGCCGAACAGGCCGCCACCGAACTCACCGAACGCACCACCGCCGAGACCGCCGAACAGCGCGAGGCGACCGAACAGCACGTCACCGAACTGCGCGCCCTCGCCGAACGCGAGACCGCCGAACAGCGCGAGCTCGCCGACCGCGAGACCACCGAACAGCGCACCGCCGCCGAGGCGTACGCCGCCGACGTCCGGGCCAAGGCCGAACAGGCCGCCACCGAACTCACCGAACGCACCACCGCCGAGACGACCGAACAGCGCGAGGCGACCGAACAGCACGTCGCCGAACTGCGCGCCCTCGCCGACCGCGAGACCGCCGAACAGCGCGAGGCGACCGAGCAGCACGTCACCGCCCAGCGGGCCGAAGCCGAGGAACTGCTGGAGGGCGCCCGGAGCGCCGCCGAGCAGCGCCGGGCCGAGGCCGCCCGGGACGCCAAGGCCGTACGGGAGAAGGCCGCCGCCGAGCTGGCGTTCGCCGCCGAGCAGGCCGAGACGGTCCGCGCCGAGGCCGGCCGCGAGCTGTCCGAGGCCCGCGCCACCGCCGACGGCATCCGGGCCGAGGCCACCGCCGTCCTGGAGCAGGCCCGGGTCGACGGCGAGGAGCTGGTCACCGCCGCCGGCGTCGAGGGCGCCGCCCTGGTCGAGGCCGCCGAGGAGGAGGCCGCCGAGGTCCGCCAGTCGGTGGCCGGCATGCACGAGGCCGCCGCCGAGCAGATCGCCGAGCGGAAGGCCGCCGCCGAGCGGGAGGCCACCGAGGTCCGCGACCGGGCCGAGCAGGCCGCCGCCGAACTGCGCGAGCTGGCCGAGCGCGAGACCGCCGAGCAGCGGGCCCTCGCCGACGCCGAGACCACCGCCCTGCGCGAACTCGCCGACGCCGAGACCACCGCCCTGCGCGAGCTGACCGACCGCGAGCTGGCCGCCGAACGCGAGGCCCACGAGGCCGAGTTGGGCCATCAGCGCGCCGAGGCCCAGGCCTACGACGAGCACCTGCGGGCGGAGGCCGACGCCGTGCTGCACGCGGCCCGGGAGGGCGCCGGGCAGCTGCGCGCGGACGCCGAGGCCCAGGCCGTCCGGACGATGGCCGCCGCCGACGAGCGCTCGGCCGGCCTGGTCGCCGACGCCGAGGAGCTGGCCGCCGCCCTGCGCGCCGAGGCCGAGGAGTACGCGCTCGCCACCCGCACCCTCGCCGACGAGTACGACGCAGCCGCCCACAGCCGCGCCGACGCGTACGACGCGGAGACCCGGGAGGCCGCCGAGCAGTTCGACAAGGCCACCCGCGAGCAGGCCAACTCCGTCCTGGAGAAGGCCTTCGCGGATGCCGAGTCACTCGGCGAGGACGCCCAGACCACCGCACTGGCCACCACCGCCGCCGCCGAGGAGCAGGCGGACGCGATGGTCGCCGCCGCCCGCAAGGAGGCCGACCGGCTGGTCGCCGCTGGCGAGGCGGCCGGCCAGGCCGAGGTGGAGAAGGGCCGCTCCGACGCCGACACGCTGCTCGCCGAGGCCCGCCGGGACTCCACCGCGATCCGCGAGCGCGCCGAGGAGTTGCGCGAGCGCACCGACGCCGAGGTGGAGGCGCTGCACGAGCGCGCCCGCAAGGAGAACGCGGCGGCCATGAAGTCGGCCGGCGAGCGGGTCGACGCGCTGGTGACGGCCGCTCAGGAGCAGCTGACCGAGGCCGAGGAGCAGGCGGTGGCCACCGTCGCCGAGGCCGAGGACCGGGCGGCGGCCCTGGTCGCGGCCGCCGAGGACCGCGCGGGCGAGCTCACCTCGGAGGCGTCCGCGGAGGCCAGCAAGGTCCGGATCTCGGCCGTCCGCAAGGCCGAGGGGCTGCTGAAGGAGGCGGAGACCAAGCTCTCCGACTCCACCAGCCGCGCCGAGGCGCTGATCGTCAAGGCCGAGGCCAAGCTCCAGTCGGCCGAGGCCGAGTCCGAGGAGCGGCTGGAGAACGCCGCCACCGAGGCGGAGAAGCGGCTGCAGGACGCCGACCGCAGCGCCGACGAGCAGGTCGAGCTGGCGAAGGCGGAGGCCGAACGGCTGCTCGCCGAGGCGCAGGCCGAGGCGAAGCGGGTCACCGACGAGGGCCGGCGCGAGCTGGACGAGCTGGTGCGGCGGCGCAAGGACATCAACACCGAGATCTCCAGGGTGCAGGACGTGCTGTCCGCACTGGAGGCGTTCGAGGCACCGGCACCGGTCGCCCAGACCAACGGGGGAAGCAGCACCAAGAAGGACGGGGGTGCCAAGGCGGGTGCCGGAATTGGTTCCCCCCGGTCGGGTGGCAATCGCTCCAAGAACGCACCACCCGATTGAGCGGACATTGTCCGCGGGACGACGGCATCTCGCCGTCGACACTCCGGTACCGTGTCAGGATTCCCTCAACCACCTCAGCGGTTTGACGACAGGAAGCCCAGAACCCCATGAGCGACAGTCACTCCCCTCACGGCTTCGACCTGGTGCGCCGTGGGTACGAGCGCGCCCAGGTCGACGAGCGGATCACCAAGCTGGTGGCCGACCGTGACAGTGCCCTGACCCGGATCAGCGCGCTCGAGAAGCGCATCGAGGAGCTCCACCTGGAGACCCAGACCGCGCAGGCGGCGGTCACCGAGGCGGAGCCCTCGTACGCCGGTCTCGGCGCCCGGGTCGAGAAGATCCTGCGACTGGCCGAGGAGGAGGCCAAGGACCTGCGCGACGAGGCGCACCGCGCCTCCGAGCAGCACCGCGAGCTCGCCGAGGCCGCTGCCCAGCAGGTCCGCACCGAGGCCGAGAACTACGCCAAGGACCGCAAGGCCAAGGCGGAGGACGAGGGTCTGCGGATCGTCGACAAGGCCAAGAGCGACAGCGCCCAGCTGCGCGCCGAGGCCAACAAGGACGCCCAGAACAAGCGCGAGGAGGCGGACGCCCTCTTCGAGGAGACCCGCACCAAGGCCGCCCAGGCCGCGCTGGAGTTCGAGACCAACCTGGCCAAGCGCCGCGAGCAGTCCGAGCGTGACCTGGCCGCCCGTCAGGCCAAGGCCGAGAAGCGCCTGGCCGAGATCGAGCACCGGGCCGAGCAGCTGCGCCTGGAGGCCGAGAAGCTGCGCACCGACGCCGAGCGCCGCGCCCGCCAGACCGTCGAGACGGCGCAGCGCCAGTCCGAGGACATCGTGGCGGACGCCAACGCCAAGGCCGACCGGATCCGCAGCGAGTCCGAGCGCGAGCTGGCGGCGCTCACCAACCGCCGCGACAGCATCAACGCCCAGCTGACCAACGTCCGCGAGATGCTGGCGACGCTGACCGGCGCGGCCGTGGCCGCCGCCTCGCTGCCGGGCGACGACACCATGGGCGTGCCCGCCCAGCAGTCGCGCTGACGCCGCCGCCGGGCGCCTGCGCCCGGCGGTACGTGCGCAACGGACGGCACGTGCGGAACAGCAGACAGGCCCTCACCCACCCGGGTGAGGGCCTGCCGTCTTTCCACCGTCATCATCTCGGGTGACCTGGGTGAGCGGGCGTCACCTGGGGTAGGCCCCGTCGGGCCGCTGGTACCCGCTGCTGAGCTGGTTGCCCTCGTCGTCGGAGACGGTGCCGAACCACGAGGTGCACCAGACCGACACCGAGTCCGGCCAGTACTGCACCTCGAACGGGTGGCCGGAGCCGTGGTCGCCGTACGAGGTGACGATGAAGGTCTCGCCGGGGCGCAGCCAGTAGTCCTCGCCGAGCGGTTCCAGGGTCAGTTCGACCAGGCCCTCGCCGCGGTTGGTCACGGGCATCCGGCCGGTCACCTCCAGCGCCGAGAAGTCCCAGCCGGTCGCTTCCTCCCTCATCCGGCCGCCGCCCGGGCCAGCAGGTCGCGGACGGCGGTGTTGAACGCCTCCGGCGCCTCCAGGGCGCTCAGATGGCCCGCCCCGGGGATGACGGTCAGTTCGGCGTCCGGCCGGGCCCGGAGCATCAGTTCGGCCTCCTCCGGCGCCACCAGGCCGTCCTGTGCGCCCGCGACGACGGCGGTGGGCACCCGCAGCCCGGCCAGCACGTCCAGCGCGTCCGGCCGGGCCGCCATGGCCCGCTGGGCCCAGGCGACGGCGGCCGGCGACGCGGCGGCGACCAGCGACCGCACCCGCTCCACCAGGTGCCGCGAGTCCGGCCCGAGCTGCCCGGCGGCGACCTCCTCGTCGAGCAGCAGTTGGACGCTGCCCCGGGCGGTGACGGCGGCCGCGATCCGCTCCCGGTTGGCCCGGACGGCGTCGGTGTCGGCGGTGGCGCGGGTGCCGGCCAGCAGCAGTCCGGCCAGCCGGTCCGGGTGGCGGCGGGCGAAGGCCAGCGCCACGTAGCCGCCCATGGAGAGCCCGCCGACCACCGCGCGTTCGATCCCGGCCGCGTCCAGCAGCAGGGCGAGGTCGTCGGCGACCAGGTCCAACGAGGGTTCGTCGGTCCCCAGCTCGGTGCCGCCGAAGCCGCGCTGGTCCGGGGCGAGCACCCGGGCCTCGTCGCCGGTCAGACCGGGCAGCGCGTCCAGTTGGGCGGACCACATCGAGGCGTTCAACGGAAAGGCGTGCAGCAGTACGAGGGGTGTTCCGGTGCCGCTCTCGCGGACGGACACTGCGGAGGGGGGCTGGGTCATGGGCCCACCGTATTCCGGCACGCCCGGCGGGCCCACTCAGCGGGCCGCGATATCCGCTTTGTCCTAGCCTGACAAGGAGTAAGGGAGCGCGAATGATCGAGTTGCACGACCTGACAAAACGTTACGGCAGGACCCTCGCGGTGGACCGGCTCAGCTTCCAGGTCCCGCAGGGCGTGGTGACCGGCTTCCTCGGCCCCAACGGCGCAGGCAAGTCCACCACCATGCGCATGATCCTCGACCTCGATCGCCCCACCAGCGGCCGGGTCACCATCGACGGCAAGCACTACGGGCAACTCAGCGAACCGCTCAAGTACATCGGCGCGCTGCTGGAGGCCAAGGCCGTCCATCCCGGCCGCACCGCCCGCGACCACCTGCTCTGGCTCGCCCAGAGCAACCGCATCCCGACCCGCCGGGTGGACGAGGTGCTCAACCTGGTGGGCCTCACCCCGGTCGCCCGCAAGCGGGCCCGCGGCTTCTCGCTCGGCATGGGCCAGCGTCTGGGCATCGCCTCCGCCCTGCTCGGCGACCCGGAGATCGTCATGTTCGACGAGCCGGTCAACGGGCTGGACCCGGAGGGCATCCTCTGGATCCGCAACCTGATGAAGCGGCTCGCCACCGAGGGCCGGACCGTCTTCGTCTCCTCCCACCTGATGAGCGAGATGGCCGTCACCGCCGACCACCTGGTGGTCATCGGCAAGGGCCGGCTGCTCGCCGACCTGCCGATGCCGGAGTTCATCCGACGCAACTCCCGCTCCGCCGTCCGGCTGCGCACCCCGCACCCCGAGCGCCTGCTCGACGCCCTGTCCGGCGCCGGCCTCCGGCCCGAGCCCGGGCCCGGCGGCTCCTACGAGGTGGTCGACGGCGACCTCGCCCGGCTCGGCGACCTGGCCGCGGCCCACGGCGTCGTCCTGCACGAACTCAGCCCGCAGCAGGCCTCGTTGGAGGAGGCGTTCATGCAGATGACGGCCGACTCCGTGGAGTACCACGCGGGCGACGGCCCGGGCCGGGACGCGGCCGGCGCACCCGGCGTCTGGGGCGCCGGCTGGAAGGCGGACGGCGCCCCGCAGACCGCGGCGGCCCGGCAGGAGGAGAACTGAGATGACGTCCTTCCCGGCGATCCTGCGCTCCGAGTGGACGAAGATCCGCAGCGTCCGCTCGACGGTCTGGACGCTCGCGCTGACCTTCGTCGTCACCGTCGGCATCGGCGCGCTGCTGTCCCTGCTCACCAACAACAACTTCGGCGAGTTCCGGCGGGGCGACCAGTCCGTCTTCGACGCCACCGGCACGGCCTTCTCCGGCATCATGCTCGGCGAGCTCGCCATCATCGTCTTCGGCGTGCTGGCCATCGGCAACGAGTACAGCACCGGCATGATCCGGGTCACCCTGGCCGCCGTCCCGCAGCGCGGCACCCTGCTCACCGGCAAGGCGGTGGTGCTCGGCGCGATGGCCCTGGCGGTCTCGGTGGTGACGGCCTTCGTCACCTTCTTCACCGGCCAGGCGCTGCTCGGCTCGCACTCCACCAGCCTCGACCAACCGCACGTGCTGCGCGCGGTGTTCGGCGCCGCGCTGTACCTGACGATGCTGTGCCTGTTCTCGGCCGGCGTCACCACGATGCTGCACAGCCAGACGCTGGCGCTGGGCGTACTGGTCCCGTTCTTCTTCCTGCTCTCGCCGATCCTCTCGGCGGTGCCGAAGGTCAAGACCCTGGCCCACTACTTCCCGGACTACGCGGGCTCGCGGATGCTGCTGGTGTACGAGCAGTACGGCCAGCCGTACGGGCCGTGGGCGGGCTTCGTGATCTGCCTGGCCTGGACGCTCGCCGCCCTGCTCGGCGGCGCGCTGGTGCTCAAGAACCGGGACGCCTAGGGGACGCCTGGGAAGTGCTCAGTACCGCGGAGCGCCGCGGCCCCGCAGGACGTTGGAGGCCCGGCGCTCCCGCGCGCCCCAGCAGGCGCGGTGCCAGTGCCGCCGGTCGTCCACGCCCGCGCCGTGCATCGGCCAGGCCACCACGTGGCCCATCCCCGGCGGGATCTCCTGGTCGCAGCCCGGGCACCGGTAGTGCCGCCCGGCCGTCCCGGCGACCGTCTGGACCACCCAGTCGTCGCCTTGGTGGCTCTCGGTGCGGCGCAGCGATCCACCGAGCGGGGAGGCCTGCTCGGCGCTCCCGCTCGGGTCGGCGCTCTTGATCCGGTTGCGGCGCGGCGACACGTCGGACTACCTCTCTTCCGGGGTTTCGGGGCCGTTCCAGCCTACGGCCGGCCACCCCTCCGGCAGGCCACTATCACGGCATCGTCCGAAGCTCCCGCGTTTTTGCCGAGATCCACCCGATCTCCGACGAAATCCGGGTTTCCGCGTGCCGTTGGCACATGACATCGGATACCCACAAGGGGAACAGGCGGGGCCCGCAGACCCTGCGCGCACCCGAGGAGGCCCCACCATGACCAAGACCAGCGCCCGCGCCGAGACCCGTCGGCCCGTAGGAGTCCGGCCGCCCGCCCCCGGCCCGGTGCTGACCTCGCCCGCCCCGGTCACGGCCGCGGCGGGCGAGCCGCTGCCCGTGCCGCAGCGGGCGGGCGCGCTCCCGCCGGACACCGCGCCGGTGCGGGTCGGCGCGTTCCTGCTGTCCGCGCAGTTCCCCGGGCAGAGCCACCGCGAGGCGCTGGACCGCACCGTCCGGGCCGCCGTCGAGGCCGAACGCGCGGGCCTGGACAGCGTCTGGCTGGCCGAGCACCACTTCGTCCCGTACGGGGTCTGCCCCAACGCCGCCACGCTGGCCGCGCTGCTGCTCGGCCGCACCCGCCGGATCGGCGTCGGCACGGCGGTCAGCGTGCTCTCCACCGCCCACCCGGTGGCGCTCGGCGAGCAGGCCGCGCTGCTGCACCTCACCTCGGACGGGCGCTTCACGCTCGGGGTGGGCCGCGGCGGCCCCTGGATCGACCTGGACGTGTTCGGCGGCGGCGTGGACGCCTTCGAGAACGGCTTCCCGGAGCGGCTGGACCTGCTGCTGCGCTGGCTGCGCGGCTCCCGGGTCGGCGCGGACGGCCCGCAGTTCGCCTTCCCCGAGGTGGCGGTGGTGCCGCGCGCCACCGAACCGGTGCGCCGGCCGGGACTGGGCAGCTGGCTCGGTCTCGGCGAGCAGTCCGGCCCGGTGCGCTTCCCGCGCCAGCGCCAGGACGTCGAGGGCGTCGGTGAGGAACTCGACCCGTCCGGGCGGCCGGTGGCCGGCCCGCCGATGGTGGTCGCGTGCACCTCGCCGAGCGGGGTGCGGCTGGCCGCCGAACGCGGCCTGCCGATGCTGCTCGGCATGCACTCCGGCGACGACGACAAGCTGCGCATGCTGGAGCTGTACCGCACCGCCTGGCTGGCCGCCGGGCGCGGCGAGGAGCAGCTGCGCCGGGTGAACCGCCGGCACGTCGCGGCCGGGGTGGCCCAGGTCGACGACCGCACCTCGGCGGCCCGCGCCACCCTGCTGAACGCCATGCCGGGCTGGTTCGAGTACGGGCTCGGCGCCCACCGCACCGTGGACGGCCGGGAGCGCAAGATGCGCGACCCGCGCGAGTACACCGAACTCCTCTGCGACCTGCACGCGGTGGGCACGCCGCGGCAGTGCGCCGACCGGCTGCTGGCCACCGCCGAGCGGACCGGCATCCGCCGCTTCGCGCTGCTCGCGGAGGGCAGCGGCGAGCGCGAGGCGACCCTGCACAACATCGCCCGGCTCGGCTCCGAGGTGCTGCCGCAGCTGGGGTGAGACCGGGGGTGGAGCGGCCGGGCCCGGTCCGGGCCGCCGCCCCTCCCCCCGCACCGGGGGACGGGGGCGGCCCGACGACCTTCAGGACCGCTAGGGCCGATCAGGACCCAGGGCCCGGGATCGGCGGTGCTGCCGGGTCAGCAGTCCCGCAGTTCCTCGGACTGGTTGAGCAGCTGCTCCCGGACCGAGGTGAAGCGTGCGTGCCGCGCCTCGTTGGCGTCCGACGGCAGGAAGACCGCCACCCGGTGACAGTTCTGGAAGGCCAGCCGCACCCCGAAGTGCCGCTGCAGGGCCCCCCGGATGGCGTCGCTGGCGAGGGCCCGCAGGAGCTGGCCGCGGGCCTGCTCGCTGGGCGGCGGTACCTGGTTGTCGGCGAAGTCGGTACCGTCGACCTTCGCCTGGGCGACCAGCGAGCTGATCAGGTCCCAGGCGTACGGCAGCGAGACGCGGACGCAGTCGACGAATTCCCGCTCGTCGACCTCGCCCCGCTCGGCCTTTTCCAGCAGGGCCGGTGAGACGTCGAGCGACATGGATTCTCCTCTCGCGGTCCACCCGCGCGGCGCCCGGGTGGTCGTGCGTAGTCCAAGCTCACAGTGAGGGTGGGCGGATCGCGCGTGGTGTCCGGAACGCCGTGGAACGGGCGTTTTTGACACCCTGCGAAGGCGGCGGCACCACGGGACGTGACGTCCCGGACACCGACCGCGCTCGGAACAGCGTGGCAGTCAACGGCGGGACGGGCCGGTCATTCCTGTGGATTGCTTTGGAAATACGCGGTGGTGCACCACATTGGCCGGATCCCGTCGGATCGTTCATCTGAAGTCTCCGTCCCCGTTGACAGCGATCCCGCACGCGTGCCGTCACGTACGGTAGCGACCCCAGGGGGTGGGCGCCAGACCGCGACGGGCGGTGCGCGGAATTGCCGAACCTCCATGTTCGCGGGGTTCCCGGTTTCTTCACCCGGTCGTCGTGGAATCGCATCAACTGGCCCCGGTGGGCTAGCGTGGTCGACCGTGCGTCTCGTAATTGCCCGCTGCTCAGTCGACTATGCCGGTCGGCTCTCCGCCCATCTGCCCTCCGCCACCAGGCTCATCCTGGTCAAGGCCGACGGCAGCGTCAGCATCCACGCCGACGACCGCGCCTACAAGCCGCTCAACTGGATGTCCCCGCCGTGCGCCCTCAAGGAGGCGGACGGGGTCTGGACGGTGGTGAACAAGGCCGGCGAGAAGCTCATCATCACGCTGGAGGAGGTGCTGCACGACTCCTCCCACGAACTCGGGGTGGACCCGGGCCTGATCAAGGACGGCGTCGAGGCGCACCTCCAGGAGCTGCTCGCGGACCGGATGGAGGTGCTCGGCGCCGGCTGGTCCCTGATCCGCCGCGAGTACCCCACCGCGATCGGCCCGGTCGACATCCTCTGCCGCGACTCGGACGGCACCACGGTGGCCGTCGAGATCAAGCGCCGCGGTGAGATCGACGGCGTCGAGCAACTCACCCGCTACCTCGAACTCCTCAACCGGGACCCGCTGTTGGCCCCGGTCAAGGGCATCTTCGCCGCCCAGGAGATCAAGCCCCAGGCCCGCGTGCTGGCCACCGACCGGGGCATCGGCTGCGTGGTGCTGGACTACGACGAGCTGCGCGGCATCGACGACGACAAGCTCAAGCTGTTCTGACCGGTCAGGTCGCGGGCGGCGAGGACGCCGTCGACGAAGGACTGGGCGTCCCGGTCGCGGGGCCCGTCGTGGCGGGCGGCGGTGTGCTCGCGGTCGCCGAGGGCGACGTGGTCGACGGCTTCGGCGGGGGCGGCGTGCTGGCGCCTCCGCCGGGCTGAGTGCCCCCGGAGTTGCCACCGCCACCGCTGCCACCACCGGCACCACCACTGCCGCCGCTGCCGCCACTGCCACCGCCCGGCGGCGGGCCGGACTGCTGGGCCGGCGGCTGCGACTGTCCCGGTGCGGGCGGCTGCGACTGCTGCGGCTGCTCGGTGGCCGCCGCGGTCTCGCTCGGCCCACGGCTCGGCTTCTTCGACGCACTCGGCGAGCGCGACGCGCCACCGCTCTGCGACGGCTCCGGGCTGGTCCCGTCCGCCGCCGGACCGCCGCCCGCGTCCGTCCCCGGAGTCCCCGTACCGGTGGCACCGGTGGCGGCGGTCGGGCCGCCGGCGTGCGGCGACGGGAGCGGCCCGCCCTGCCCGCCGTCGGGGTCGTCGAGCCGGGTGTGCGGGTCGTTGCCCGGGTGCTGCTCCGGACCGGTGGCGCTCATCGCCACCGCCGTCCCGAGCGCCCCGAGCGCGAGGACGGCCGCCGACGCGGCGATCACCCGGCGCCTGGTCCCGGAGCGCAGGCTGGACGGCACCTTGGCTATCGCGCGGATGACGGGCCGCCGCACGGGCGCCGGCCCGGGGGTCGCGGCGGGCGGCAGCTGCCGCCCGTCGGCGCGCAGCAGGTCCAGCATCCGGCCGGCTGCCGCGACGCCGCGCTGCTCGCCGGCGGCGGACCGCAGGGTGAGCGCCGTCTCCAGCTCGGCCATCGCCCGGGACGGCTCCTGGACGCAGAACGCGTGCACGCCCGCTTCGTGGTGGAACCAGGCCTGGTCGGTGCCGGAGCCCGTCCTGCGGGCCGCCTCCAGTCCCAGGTGCAGGACCCGCTCCCAGGCGCCCCAGCGCAGTGCCAGCGCCAGCGCGGGCGCGGCCGCCCGGGCCAGGCGCACGACCGCGTCGTGCCGGCCGGCCTCCCGGTCCGCGACCAGCACGCCGACCACCACCTCCGCCTCGGCCGCGACCTGCGCCAGCGACACCGAGCTGTGCCCGACCCACCAGGCGAAGTGCTGGGCGGCGCCGTCCAGGCAGCCGCGGGCCGGCCAGTGCGGGGCGAGCAGGTCCAGCACCCCGGCGGTCAGCCGGTGGTGCCCGCCGATGGACACCGCCAGCCCGGCGTCGGCGAGTTCGGCGAGGGCGCTCTCGCCCTGGCCGACGTCGATCAGCGCGGGCAGGTGCGGCGCGGTGGGGCACTCGCCGCCGAGCGCGACGGCGAGCCTCAGGACGGCCTGGGCGGGCTCGCTCAGCCCCTCCGCGAGCCGGACGGCGGGTGAGGCGGTCTCGGCGACGGACGGCAGCGGGACGGTGCGGCGCAGCGCGTTCTCGCGGACGGCCGGGTCGGGGTCGTGGACGGGCTCCTCGACCGCGCCGAAGACCCCCATCCGGTCCTCCTCGGCGGCGACCAGCGCGTCCACCGCGACGTCCCGCTGGCGCAGCAGCGCGGCGGCCTGGACGAAGCGCAGCGGCAGTCCCTCGGACTCGAACCAGAGGTCGACCGCCCAGGCCTTCTCCTCGACGTCCAACGGCCGACCGGCCTGGCGGGCGGCGAGGGCGAGGCAGGCGGAGCGGGAGAGCCCGGCGACCAGGTGGTCCTGCAAGCGGGAGCCGGGCGACAGCGCCGGGCTCCCGGGGGCGACGGAGATCAGGAAGGCGCAGCCGGGGGCGATGGCGAGCAGGCCCTCCAGCTCGGCGCCGGACTGCTCCGCGCCGTCGACGACCACGATCGCGCCGACCTCGGCGAGGTGCACGGCCAGCCGGCCCGGGTCGGGCCGGTAGCCGGGGGCGTGGTGGGTGGCCGCGAAGAGGTCCTGGAGCAGGTCGGCGGTGGTGCGGCGGTGCCCGCAGAGCTGGACGACGCCGCCGGGGGCGAGGTCGGCGGCGGCCTCGGCGACGGCCGACAGCAGCGCGCTGCGGCCCGAACCGGCCTGGCCGACCAGGCGTATCGAGCGGCCCTCGGCGAGCAGGCCGAGGAGTTCGGCGACGTCGGCCTCGCGGTCGAGCAGCGGCAGGTCGGCGGGCCCGGCACCGAGGGCGAGCGGGCCGACCGCGCGGCCGACGCCGCCGACCGGGCCCCGGGCGGGCTCGCTGCGCTCGATCCGGCGCGGGCGGGGCCGCCACTCCTCGGGGCAGGGCCTGACCTCGGAGCCGTCCGGGGCGCCGACGCCGACCAGCAGGGCGCCGGAGACGAGTTCGCCGCCTCGGGTGCGGGCGGCCTCCTGCCGGAACTCCCCGGTTGGCTGTGCCACGTTCTGCTCCGCATCCTGCTCGGCCGCCGGCGCCCCGCGCCGGTCGGCTGACGTCTCGGTCGCGGCCGCGCGCGGGCTGGGGGCAGCTGGCTGAGGCGGCCGTCATCTGACGGGCAGACTCTTGCACATCCGGGCCCGCCCGCGCAGGGGCAGTCCGGTCGGGGGCCGGGCGACGGCCGATCCGGGCCGGGTCGGAGCCGGACGAAGACCGTGCAGGGGACGAACCCGGGCTGGGAACGAGCAAGGGCAGAGGCCGAACGAGGGCAGGGCGGGACAGGCCCTAGAGGGCGATTCCCTGGGCCTCGGTGACGCCGTCGACGGCCAGGATGCGGTGCAGCTTGGTGGCCACCAGCAGCCGTTGGAGCTGGGCCGGGACGGAGCGCAGCACCAGCCGGCGGCCGATCCGGCCGGCCCTGCGGTGGGTGCCCATGATCACGCCGAGGCCGGTGGCGTCCCAGAACTCCAGCCGGGCGAGGTCGAGCACGAGGTCGCCGAGGCCGCCGTCCACGGCCTGGTGCAGCCGGGCACGCGCGTCGGCGGCGGTGCGCACGTCGAGGCGGCCTTCGATGGCCAGCGCCCTGTGGTCGCCGGTGATGCGCATGCTCTCCTCCTTCGCCTGACCGGTCCGGTACGGGGGTGGTCCGACCCGGCCGTGCCGGGGCGGGGGGTGGGGTGTCCATCCGGGCGGGCCGTGGCCCCTCGCCCGGGTCCGGTCGCAGCCTCGTCGTGCTGGGCCGGGTCTCCCTCTTCTGACGGCGAACCAGCAACGCAGGTTGCTGGTTCCGGCCAGATCTGAAGCAACTTCACTCGTCCGAGGGAATATACGCAGTCAGTCTCCACACCTACGCTCGATTACCGCCCAAATCACCCGTCTGCGGCACCTGGCGTGAGGAAACTCACCCGCCCCCGACCGGGAGGGCCGTACGGTGTTCGGCCGCACGGCCCGCCCGGTCTCCGGGCGTCGTCGTTCACCCGTTCCGGCGGGGGCTCACTTGCCCTCGTACGGGTAGAAGCCGCGGCCGCTCTTGCGGCCGAGGTCGCCGGCGGTGACCATGCGCGCCATGATCTCCGGGGCGGCGAACTTCTCGTCCTGGGTCTCCTCGTAGATGTTGCGGGCGGCGTGCAGCAGGATGTCCACGCCGGTCAGGTCGGCGGTCTCCAGCGGGCCCATCGGGTGGCCGAAGCCGAGGCGGCAGGCGGTGTCGATGTCCTCGGCGGTGGCGACGCCCGACTCGTACAGCTTGGCGGCCTCGACGACCAGCGCGGTGATCAGGCGGGTGGTGACGAAGCCGGCCACGTCCCGGTTGACCACCACGACGTCCTTGCCGACGCCCTCGGCGAAGGCGCGGGCGGCGGCCAGGGTCTCGTCGCTGGTCTTGTAGCCGCGGACCAGCTCGACCAGCTTCATCAGCGGCACCGGCGAGAAGAAGTGCACGCCGACGACCGACTCGGGGCGCCGGGTGGCGGCGGCGATCCGGGTGATCGGGATGGCGGAGGTGTTGGAGGCCAGCACCGCGCCGTCCTTGGCGAGCTTGTCGAGCTCCCGGAAGACGGCCTCCTTGACCTCGAACTGCTCGAACACGGCCTCGACCACGATGTCGGCCTCGGCGACGGCGCCCAGGTCGGTGGTGGTGGTGATCCGGCCCAGCGCGGCCTCGGCGTCCTCGGCGCTCAGCCGGCCCTTGGCGACGAACTTCGCGTAGGAGGCGCGGATGCCCGCGAGACCGCGCTGCAGGGCCTCCTCGGTGACGTCCCGCAGCACCACCGGGTGGCCGGCCTGCGCGGACACCTGGGCGATGCCGGCGCCCATCAGGCCGGCACCGATCACGGCGATCTGCTTGCTGGACGCATTGCTCATGGCTGGGTCTCCCGATGCCGTCGCCGCCCTGGGGCGGGCCCTGAAGGCGGCTCAGGGCAGGGGTCACCGCCGGAGAGCCGCGTCGCTCGTTGCCGGGACTCTAATGCCCAATCCGGCCCCGTGGTGTCAATCGGGAGTGTGATCTGCGCCCGACCTGGTCGGGCGACCCAGACCCGCCGTGACCAGCCGATCAGACCAGCCGATCGGGCCATCTGACCGGACCGGATGGCCAGACCATCAGACGGTCAGGCGGTCAGATGGTCAGACACTCAGCCCGAGGTCCTGCGCCAGGATCGCCGCCTGCACCCGGTTGCGCAGCCCCAGCTTCGCCAGGATCCGGCTGACGTGCGTCTTGGTGGTCGCCTCCGCCATCTCCAGCCGGGCCGCGATCTCCCCGTTGGACAGCCCGGCCCCGATGCAGGCCAGCACCTCCCGCTCACGCGGGGTCAGTCCGGCCACCGCCTCCCTGGCTTCCGGCCCGACCGCCCGGTCCGGCCGGGCGAAGGCGCCGATCAGCCGCCTGGTCACCGAGGGCGCCAACATGCCGTCCCCGCGCGCCACCGTCCGGACGCCCTCGACCAGGGTGTCCGCCTCCAGGTCCTTGAGCAGGAACCCGGCCGCGCCGGCCCGCAGCGCGCCGTAGACGTACTCGTCCAGGTCGAAGGTGGTCAGCACGAGCACCTGGCCGGCCCCGGCGGCGACCACCTGCCGGGTCGCCGAGACGCCGTCCAGCCGGGGCATCTGCACGTCCATCAGCACCACGTCGGGCCGCAGCTCCAGCGCCAGCCGGACGGCCTCCTCGCCGTCGGCGGCCTGCCCGACCACCTCGATGTCCGGTTCGGCCCGCAGGATCATCACCAGCGCCGCCCGTACCGCCGCCTGGTCCTCGGCCACCAGCACCCGGATCGTCATGCCCCTGCCCCGCTCTCCCGCCCGCGCGGCAGTACCGCGCGCACGCTCCAGTAGTCGTTCCGTGGCCCCGCCTCGAAGCTGCCGCCGAGCAGCCCGGCCCGCTCCGCCATGCCGACCAGCCCGGCCCGGGCGCCGGGCAGTTCGCGGCCCGGTCCGTGCCGGTACGGGCTGTCGACGGCGATCCGCAGTTCCTCGGGGCCGAACTCCATCCGCACGCTGACCAGTCCGGGCCCGGCGTGCTTGAGCGCGTTGGTCAGCGACTCCTGGACGATCCGGTACGCGGCCAGCCGGACCGGCACCGGGACCTCCCCGCGCTCGCCCTGCTCGGCGAGTTCGAAGTCCAGCCCGACGTCCTGACCGGCCGCCCGGGCCTTGGCCAGCAGGGCGTCCACGGCGGCCAGGTCGGGCGCCGCGTACGACTCGTCCGCCTCTCCCCCGCCGCTGTCGCGCAGCAGTCCGATCATGCGACGCATTTCGGCCAAACCCTGGACGCTGCTCTCCCGGATCACCGCCAGCACCTCCACCAGCGGGTCGTCCCCGGCCAGCCGACGGCGCCGGGCGACGGACTGCGCACCGGTCGCGTGGATCGCGATCGCCGACAGGTGGTTGGCCACCACGTCGTGCAACTCCCGTGCCATCCTCGCGCGTTCGGCGACGACGGCCTCACGCCGGTCCATCTCCGAGAGCAGCGCGGTCTGTTCGGCCCGCAGCCGCTCGCTCACCGCCCGGTCGCGGTGCTTGCGGACCACGTCCCCGGTCCAGACCGGCGCCAGGTAGATCAGCACGGTGAGCACCACCACCGCCACCGCGTTCGAGGCGTCGCTGTAGATCAGCACCAGGGTGGACAGCACCAGCACCGAGCCCGTGCCGGTCAGGTGCAGGATCCGGGACATCCTCGGGGTGCCGTAGAGCACCGCCGCGTAGAGCAGGTCGGTGTACATCAGGCTGGTCGCCAGCAGGGCGCCGGTGAAGATGCTGTACCCGAAGGCGAGCCCGCCCAGCGTCGTGGTGAGCACCGGCCTGGTCCGGCGGAACAGCTCCAGCACCGCCATCACCAGCAGCGACGGCACCACCGCCCAGCGCGGGATCCGCGAGGAGTTGTCGTAGACCTGGAGCGCGATCAGCAGCGCTCCGCCGAACAGACCGAGCAGGGCGATCCCCCGGTCCTCCTGGCGCGGGGTGAGGGTCGGTCTCAGCACACCCCCATCTCACCATCCCCGGGCGCCGGGCGGCTCCCGTCCCCGGAGGAGCAGCCGTACATCGAAAGGTGCAGGCCGGGACGGCACCCGGCGACGACGACGCGGCCACGCCCGCGCGCCAGGCTGGAGGCACCGCCGACCGCCCGGGAGCACAACGTGATCGTCACCCTCATCGTCGCGGCCGAGATCTCCTTCTGGATCCTGCTCGGCCTCGGTCTCGCCGCCCGCTACCTGCTGCGGTGGCGCCGCACCAGCACCGCCCTGCTGGTCGGCCTGCCGGTGGTGGACCTCACCCTGTACGCGCTCACCGTGCTCGACCTGCGCGGCGGCGCCGCCGCGAGCTGGACGCACGCCCTCGCGGCGAGCTACGCGGGCTTCTCCATCGGGTACGGGCCCTCCCTGGTCCGCTGGGCCGACCGGCACTTCATGTACCGCTTCGCCGGCGGCCCCAAGCCGCCGCGCTCACCGAAGTACGGCGCGGAGCGGTCCCGGTACGAGTGGCAGATCTGCCGCCGCACGGTGGTCTCGGCCGTGATCACGCTGAGCCTGATCACCCTGCTGGTGCCGCTGTCGGGAGGCTCCGCGCACTTCGGCACCTTCCTCCAGTGGTACCTCAAGCTGGGCATCGCCGCCGTGGTCAACGTGGTCATCGCCGTCAGCTACACGCTCTGGCCCAAGCAGCCGCCGGCCGACGAGCAGGACGCGCACGCCCCGATCGCCGAGCAGCCCGTCGCCGGCGTCCCGGAGAAGCGGCTCTGAGGGACTCTCCCTAGCGGTTCTCGCCCGGCACCCAGAGCACGTCGCCGCGCTCCTTGTTGGCCGCCCGGGCCAGGATGAACAGCAGGTCGGAGAGCCGGTTGAGGTACTTCGCGGTCAGCGGGTTGACGCTGTCCCCGTGCTCCGCGATCGCCGCCCAGGTGGCCCGCTCGGCCCGCCGCACCACCGTGCAGGCCAGGTGCAGGTAGGCCGCGCCGGGCGTGCCGCCGGGCAGGATGAAGCTGCGCAGCTTCTCCAACTGCTCCAGGTAGTGGTCGCAGTCCCCCTCCAGCCGGTCGATGTACGACGGCAGCACCCGCAGCGGCGGGTACTTCGGGTCCTCGACCACCGGCGTGGACAGGTCCGCGCCGACGTCGAACAGGTCGTTCTGGATCCGGACGAGCACCGTGACGATGTCCTCGGGCAGCGATCCGGCCGCGACGGCCACCCCGATCGCCGCGTTCGCCTCGTTGGTGTCGGCGTACGCCGCCAGGCGGGGATCGGTCTTGGTGGTCCGGCTCATGTCGCCGAGCGCGGTGGTGCCGTCGTCGCCGGTACGGGTGTAGATGCGCGTCAGATTCACCATGCGGCCAGCGTAGCCGGACGGGTTAGGCGGCGTTAACCCCGAGCGGGGATCAGCCCGGCGGCCGGGGGTACCCCCACCCCGAGGGTCCGTCGCTACGCGACGTTGACCTCCCCCAGCCTCCGGCCGGGGGTACCCCCACCCCGAGGGTCCGTCGCTACGCGACGTTGACCCTCTGCCCGGGTGGGGCGGCCTCCAGCCAGGCGAGGAAGCCGGTGAGCGCGTCCTCGCTCATCGCCAGCTCCAGCGGCTCCCCGTTGTGCAGGCAGCGCAGCACCACCGAGCCGGAGAGCAGGGCGAGCTCCTCCTGGCCCTCCGGGTAGCGCCGGCCGAGCACCTCGATCTCCCGGCGCGGCAGCACCCTGCGCGGGCGCGGGGCGTACGAGAAGACCCGGAACCACTCGATCGAGTCACCGCTGTAGCGGCCGATACCAAAAACCCACCCCTTGCCGTCGGTCTGGGGGACCGGGGCCGAGGTGGGTTTGCCGTTCTCGTCGAGGTCGGGCTGCGTCGAGGCGTCGGCGGGCATTTTGAGTCGGTAACTGCAGTCGAACGTGCCGCCGACCCGCTGGATCAGGCGGCGTCGTACCGCGAACGCCACCAGGCCGATCACACCCAGCGCCACGACCGCCGCACACACCACAAGCGCGAGGACCATGCTCACCTACCTCCTCGCTACCCGCGTTCCCCGTATCGGTCGTATCAAGCGACCGCGTTGACCTACCAACTACGACGACAGTCCCGGGGTCACGCTCACGCGTCCCCGGGACCGTCGGTCGACCCCGCTGAACCGGGGTCTTGGCGCACTCAGACGTGGGCCTTGAGGCCGCGCGCCGCGAACAGGCGGACCTCGGCGCGCCGCTCGGCGTGCTCGTCCAGGCCCGACTTGGCCTGCTCCAGCGCGCGCTCGGCGCGGGCGACGTCGATCTCGTCCGCCAGCTCGGCGATCTCCGCGAGCAGAGACAGCTTGTTGTCGGCGAAGGAGATGAAGCCGCCGTGCACCGCGGCGATCACGGTGCCGCCGTCCGTCGTGCGGATGGTGACCGGACCGGTCTCCAGCACACTCAGCACCGGGGTGTGACCCGGCATGATGCCGGTGTCGCCGGAGGCCGTACGGGCGACGACGATGGTGGCCGCACCGGACCACACCTTGCGGTCGGCTGCGACCAGCTCGACGTGCAGCTCAGCCAACGTGGGCTCCTAGGCTCATGCAACCCCCGATTACTCGGGAGTTTCGGTAAGAATAACGGCCGCGCGCCCCCGGCATGAAACCGGCGGCACGGATTTGACCGGAATCACAGCCGATGCGACGCGAGGGGTGGTCCCGGGCTCGGGGCCACCCCTCACGGTCACTCAGCTGCTACCGGCCGCGATTACTTCTTCGCCAGCTCGGCGGCGTTCTTCTCGAGGTCCTCGATGCCACCGCACATGAAGAAGGCCTGCTCCGGGACGGAGTCGTACTTGCCGTCGGCGATCGAGTTGAAGGCCTCGATGGTCTCCGACAGCGGCACGGTCGAACCCTCGACACCGGTGAACTGCTTCGCCACGTAGGTGTTCTGCGAGAGGAAGCGCTCGATGCGACGGGCCCGGTGGACCGTGATCTTGTCCTCCTCCGACAGCTCGTCCATGCCGAGGATGGCGATGATGTCCTGGAGGTCCTTGTACTTCTGCAGGATCCCCTTGATACGGAGGGCCGTGTCGTAGTGGGTCTGCGCGATGTACCGCGGGTCGAGGATGCGGGACGTGGAGTCCAGCGGGTCGACGGCCGGGTAGATGCCCTTCTCCGAGATCGGGCGCGACAGAACGGTCGTCGCGTCCAGGTGGGCGAAGGTGGTGGCCGGGGCCGGGTCGGTCAGGTCGTCCGCGGGGACGTAGATCGCCTGCATCGAGGTGATCGAGTGACCGCGGGTCGAGGTGATGCGCTCCTGGAGGAGGCCCATCTCGTCGGCCAGGTTCGGCTGGTAGCCCACCGCGGAGGGCATGCGGCCGAGCAGGGTCGACACCTCGGAACCGGCCTGGGTGAACCGGAAGATGTTGTCGATGAAGAGGAGCACGTCCTGCTTCTCGACGTCACGGAAGTACTCCGCCATGGTCAGCGCGGAGAGCGCGACGCGCAGACGGGTGCCCGGCGGCTCGTCCATCTGGCCGAAGACCAGCGCGGTCTTGTCCAGAACGCCCGAGTCGACCATCTCGTCGATGAGGTCGTTGCCCTCACGGGTGCGCTCGCCGACGCCGGCGAACACCGACACACCACCGAAGTTCTCGGCGACGCGGTAGATCATCTCCTGGATCAGAACGGTCTTGCCGACACCGGCACCACCGAACAGACCGATCTTGCCACCCTGGACGTACGGGGTGAGGAGGTCGATGACCTTGATGCCGGTCTCGAACATCTCGGTCTTGGACTCGAGGTCCTTGAACTCCGGCGCCTTGCGGTGGATCGGCCAGCGGACCTCGACCTGCTGGTCGAACTCCTTCTGGTCCACGTTCAGCACGTCGCCGAGGGCGTTGAAGACCTTGCCCTTGGTGATCTGGCCGACGGGCACCGAGATGGCGGCACCGGTGTCGGTGACCTGGGTGCCACGGACCAGACCGTCGGTCGGCTGCATCGAGATGCCGCGGACCATGCCGTCGCCCAGGTGCTGGGCGACCTCGAGGGTCAGGGTCTTCTTGCCCGAGCCGTCGGGGTTCTCCACCTCGACGTGCAGGGCGTTGAACATGTTCGGAATGGCGTCGACGGGGAACTCCACGTCGACGACCGGGCCGATGACCCGCGCGACGCGGCCCGTCGCCGTGGTCGGCTCAACAGTGGTGGTCATTCTCATTCGCTCCCGCGGCTAGCGTCGGCGAGGGCGTTGGCACCGCCGACGATCTCGCTGATTTCCTGGGTGATCTCGGCCTGACGGGCCGAGTTGGCAAGCCGCGTGAGCGACTTGATGAGCTCGCCGGCGTTGTCCGTCGCGCTCTTCATCGCGCGGCGGCGGGCGGCGTGCTCGGAGGCGGCCGACTGCAGCAGCGCGTTGTAGATCCGGCTCTCGACGTACCGCGGCAGCAGCGCGTCGAGGACGCCCTCCGCCGACGGCTCGAAGTCGTACAGCGGGAAGATCTCGGCCTTGGCCGACGTCTGGTCGCTGAGCTGGACCTCGTCCAGCTTCAGCGGCAGCAGTCGGGCGTCCACCGCGTCCTGCGTCAGCATCGACACGAACTCGGTCGAGACCACGTGGAGTTCGTCCACGCCGCCGGTCTCGGCCGTGAAGGCCTCGATCAGCTCGCCCGCGACCGTCTTCGCGTCACCGTAGGTCGGCTTGTCCGAGAAGCCCGTCCACGAGTTCCCGACCGCCAGGTCACGGAAGGTGTAGTACGACAGACCCTTCCGACCGACGATGTAGGTCACCACGTCCTTGCCCTCGCCGCGCAGGCGCTCGGTGAGCGCCAGCGCCGCCTTGATGGCGTTGGACGAGTAACCGCCCGCCAGGCCGCGGTCCGCCGTGATCAGCAGGACGGCGGCACGCGTGGCGTTCGGGTTCTCGGTGGTGAGCGGGTGCTTGGCGTTGGACCGGGTGGCCACCGCCGTCACCGCCCGGGTGAGCTCATCGGCGTACGGAGCGGAGGCGGCCACCGCGCGCTGCGCCTTGCCGATGCGCGCCGCGGAGATCATCTCCATCGCCTTGGTGATCTTCTTCGTCGCGGTGACAGAGCGGATCCGGCGCTTGTAGACCCGAAGCTGTGCTCCCATGGGTCGTTACGTCCTTTCCCTCGCTACCGGACTCAGGCCTGCTCGGAGAGCAGCTTGCCGTCGGCGGTCTGGTACCCCTGCTTGAAGGCGTCGATGGCCGTGGTCAGCGCGTCGACGGTGCCCTCGGCGAGCAGACCGGTCTCGACGATGCCCGCGAGCAGGTCCTTGTGCTGGAGGCGCACGTGGTCCAGGAACTCGCGCTCGAAGCGGCGGATCTCGGCGACCGGGACGTCGTCCAGCTTGCCGGTGGTGCCGGCCCAGATGGAGACGACCTGCTCCTCGACCGGGAACGGCTGGTACTGGCCCTGCTTCAGCAGCTCGACCATGCGTGCACCACGCGCCAGCTGGGCCTTGGAGGCCGCGTCCAGGTCGGAACCGAAGCCGGCGAAGGCCTCCAGCTCACGGTACTGGGCGAGGTCCAGACGCAGACGGCCGGCGACCGAGCGCATGGCCTTGATCTGGGCGGAGCCACCGACGCGGGAGACCGAGATGCCGACGTTCACGGCCGGGCGGATGCCGGCGTTGAACAGGTCGGACTCCAGGAAGCACTGGCCGTCGGTGATGGAGATGACGTTGGTCGGGATGTACGCCGAGACGTCGTTGGCCTTGGTCTCGATGATCGGCAGACCGGTCATCGAGCCGCCGCCCAGGGCGTCGTTCAGCTTGGCGCAGCGCTCCAGCAGGCGGGAGTGCAGGTAGAAGACGTCGCCCGGGTAGGCCTCGCGGCCCGGCGGACGGCGCAGCAGCAGCGACACGGAGCGGTAGGCCTCGGCCTGCTTCGACAGGTCGTCAAAGATGATCAGGACGTGCTTGCCGTCGTACATCCACTCCTGGCCGATGGCCGAACCGGTGTACGGGGCGAGGTACTTGAAGCCGGCCGGGTCGGAGGCGGGAGCGGCCACGATGGTGGTGTACTCCAGCGCGCCGGCCTCCTCCAGGGCGCCGCGGACGGACGCGATGGTGGAGCCCTTCTGGCCCACGGCGACGTAGATGCAGCGGACCTGCTTCTCCGGGTCGCCCGAGCGCCAGTTGTCGCGCTGGTTGATGATCGTGTCGACGGCCACCGCGGTCTTGCCGGTCTGGCGGTCACCGATGATCAGCTGACGCTGGCCACGGCCGATCGGGGTCATCGAGTCGATGGCCTTGATGCCGGTCTGCAGCGGCTGCTTGACCGACTTGCGGGCCATGACGCCGGGGGCCTGCAGCTCCAGGGCACGACGGCCGGTGGAGGCGATGTCACCCAGACCGTCGATCGGGTTGCCCAGCGGGTCCACGACGCGGCCGAGGTAGCCGTCGCCGACCGGAACCGAGAGGACCTCGCCGGTGCGGCGCACGGTCTGGCCCTCTTCGATGCCACCGAACTCGCCGAGGATGACGACACCGATCTCGCGGGTGTCGAGGTTCAGCGCGAGGCCGAGCGTGCCGTCCTCGAACCTCAGCAGCTCGTTCGCCATGACCGAGGGCAGGCCCTCGACATGCGCGATGCCGTCCGCCGCGTCAGTGACCGTGCCGACCTCTTCCACAGAAGCGGCGTCCGGCTGGTACGACTGGACAAAGTCGGCCAGCGCGTCCCGGATCTCCTCCGGACGGATCGTAAGCTCCGCCATCAGGCTTCCCTGCTCTCCTAGTTTGCGATCCTCGGCCCGCCATTGAGGGCCGCAAGTATTCGACTCTCGGCCGGGTCTGCCGAACCGGCCGTCCGATGTGCCGGCTCCTTGGGGAGCCGGTTTCCCGACCGAGGGTCGGATGTGCTGCTGCTTCGGTGCTCAGCCTTCGAGCGACTGGCGAGCGCCTTCGAGGCGGCTCGACACGGTGCCGTCGATGATCTCGTCGCCGACCTGCACCCGGACACCGCCGACGACCTCGGGGTCGACGTCGATGTTCAGGTGGACCTGGCGGCCGTACATCCGGGCCAGAGCACCGGACAGGCGCTCCTTCTGGGTGTCCGACAGCGGCACCGCGGTGGTGACCAGGGCCACCACGCGGCCGCGGCGCGCGGCGGCGAGCTTCGAGTAGGACTCCAGGCCCTGCTCCAGGCTACGGCCACGCGGCGCGTTGACGATGGCCGTGACCAGCCGGACGGTGCCCGCGTGGGCGCGGCCGCCGAGCAGCTTGTTGATCAGCGCGGCCTTCGGGGCGATGCCGGCCTTCGGCTCGGTCAGCGCGGCGCGCAGCTCGTGCGAGCCGCTCACCACCCGGCTGAACCGGAACAGCTCGTCCTCGACGTCGTCCAGGGCGCCTGCCCTGTCCGCCGCGATGACCTCGGCGTACGCGGCCAGCTCCTCGGTCCCGTCCACCAGGTCGCGCGAGCCCGACCAGCGGGAGCGGACCAGACCGGAGACGAGGTCGACGGTCTCGCCGGAGACCTGACCGGTCAGCAGCGAGGAGACCAGCTGGGCCTTGTCCTGACCCGACCGGGACGGGTCGGTCAGGACACGGCGCAGCGACACCTCACGGTCCAGCACGGCCGTGACGGCGGTGAGCTCCTCGGCGAGCTTGGCCGCGTCCACCGAGGTGGAGTCGGTCAGGCTCTCCAGGTTCTGCCGGCCGGCGGCGAGGGCCTCGCGGCTGGCGCCGATCACTTGGCCGCACCCTGAGCAACGGCGGCCTTGGCCTCCAGCTCGTCCAGGAAACGGTCGATCACGCCGCTCTGCCGAGCGCTGTCCTCAAGGGACTCACCCACGATGCGGGAAGCCAGCTGGGAGGCCAGCGAACCCACGTCCTGGCGCAGGACGGCGGTCGCCTGCTTCTTGTCGGCCTCGATCTGCGCGTGGCCGGCGGCGACGATGGCCTCGCGCTGACGCTGGCCCTCCTCGCGCATCTCGGTGAGCTGGGCAGCGCCCTGCTCGCGAGCCTGCTCGACGATGCGGGCAGCCTCGTGACGCGCCTCGGCGAGCTCGGCGCGGTACTGCTCAAGCAGGGCCTGGGCCTCGGCCTGGGCGGCCTCGGCGCGCTCCATGCCGCCTTCGATGGCGTCCCGACGCTCCGACAGCACCTTCTCGATGCTGGGGAGGAGCTTCTTGCCGAGCAGGCCGAAGACGATGAAGAAGCAGAGCAGGCCGATGATGATCTCGGGCCACGCGGGCAGGAGAGGATTCATGATCTCCTCCGTCTCCGCAAGCTGAGCCACGACGCTCATATCTGGACCTTCCTCGAAGGGTCTACGCCGGGGATTACTTGGGGCCCTGGCCGAAGACGAACGGCATGACGATGCCGATGAGGGCGAGCGCCTCGGTCAGCGCGAAGCCGATGAACATGTTGGAGCGGATCAGGCCGGCAGCCTCGGGCTGGCGGGCCATCGCCTGCACACCGTTACCGAAGATGAGACCGACACCGATGCCGGGGCCGATCGCGGCGAGGCCGTAACCGATCGAAGCGACGGAACCGTAGACGCCGACCTCAGCGAGCATGCTCATTGCAGTGTGTCCTTTGCGGGGATGGTGTACCGGTGGTGATTGGCCACCGGGCGTTCCGGGAGTGGTTCAGGAGGGCCGGGGCCCCCTGGCTCAGTGCGCCTCTTCGAGGGCACCGGCGATGTAGCTGCTGGCGAGCATCACGAAGATGTAGGCCTGCAGGAACTGGACCAGCAGCTCGAAGGCGGTCAGGCCGACGGCGACGACGAACGAGGCCGAGCCGTAGAGCGCACCCAGGGTCGGGCTGAGCAGGTACCAGGAGGCAACGGAGAACATCACGACCAGCAGGTGGCCCGCGAACATGTTCGCGAAGGCTCGGACCGCGAGCGTGAAGGGGCGCACGAAGATGTTCGAGAAGAACTCGATCGGCACCAGGATGAACATGACCCAGCCGGGGATGCCCGAGGGCCAGCAGAGGTTCTTGAGACCGCCGACGAAGCCGTGCTTCTTGAAGGTCAGCGTCATGTAGGTGATCCACACGACCGCCGCGAGGCCGGCCGGGAACGCGATCGCCGCCGTCACGGGGAACTGTGCGAACGGGATGATCGACATGATGTTCATCAACCAGATGAAGAAGAACATCGAGACGAGCATCGGGACGTACTTCTCGCCCTTCTTGCCGATCGTCTCCAGCACGATGGAGCGCTTGACGAAGTCGTAGCCGATCTCGCCGACCAGCTGCAGCTTGCCGGGGACCAGGCGCGGCTTGGCGAAGGCGGCCCAGAAGAAGACGACGACCAGGAGCGCAACGATGACCGACAGCAGCATCGGCTTGTTGAACTCGATGCTGCCGATCGAGAAGATCGGCTTGAACTGGAACTCGTTCAGACCCGGGGCCGGGAAGCCGCAGCCAGCGTCCCCGAAGTGGCAACTGCCTGAGGCGAGGAACGTGAGCTGATCAGCACTCACCACGGACTCCTTCGTCGTGACGCATGGTTACGGCAACCTCGGTGTGTCGGCGTGGCCTGCGGCCACGGAGCGGCACTGAAACTTGATGGGTTTCTCGCGGATCCCGCGCGCCGGTGCGCCGCACCACAGCGGGATCATCGAAGACTGCGCGGATTCGGGGGGCGATCCGTCCGCTGTTCGGACAGACCTGGCCGCTTCCCGTACTCCGTTGTTGCGACGGACGATAGCAGTCCGTCAGTGCGGCATAAACACCGCCCCCCTCGTTGGGGGGACAGTCGGGCCTCGTCACTGTTGACGCCCCGAGTCGGAAGGCTTGTCACCCTTCTTTTCCGAGGCGTCGGGGTCGACGTAGAAGGTCTTGGCCTTCAGCGCGCCACGCACCTGGAACCCCGTCCAGATCAGCGCGCAGCCGAGCAGCGTGAAGGCGAAGGCCTGCCGGTTGAAGAGCCCGGTGTCCTTGAAGACGGCCAGGACGATGCCGACCAGCAGGATCTGCGTGGTGTACACCAGGAGCGCCGCGGCCATCATGATCTGCGGGTTCGACCTGGTCAGGCGGTCGAGCGCGACCTGGCCGGAACTGAAGAAGGCCATCACCAGCAGCGCGCCGAAGAGGGCGCCGAGCAGCCCCTTCCCGCCGGCGACGGCGAACGAGATCGCCATGGCGATGATCCCGGCGGCCGCAGTGGGAATCGCGGCGCCTCGGAGGATCCGGGCGTCGGTGGACGGCATGTCGGCAGCTCCGGCGGCATGTCGATGAGACGGGGGGACGGGGCACAGAAGGTGGTGGGTGACACCGGACCGAGAGGCCGCCGCCCGGGCCGCCCGCTGGAGCGGCGGGCCCGTCGAGGGAGACCGACCAGGGACGGAAGTCCTCCACCTGTCAGGTCTTTCGGCGTGTTCTCGGTACTCGTGAACGGTATCACAAACTATTTGATGAGAGCTTTACCATGAATGTGTGGCACCTGTCACACCGACGGCGCAACGGTACAGCCGAACGGGTGAGCCCATTTGACGGAACATCAACTGCCTTGCTAGCGGCGTCCGGTGGTCCGGCCGTGGTCGTCGAGCGCGGAGGCTCCCCGGTCGGCTTCACCGAGAAGTTGCTTGTCCTTTGCCGACAGTTCGGCCATGGGGGCGGGCGGACGGCGCCGGTAGCGCGGCGGGACGAAGGCCTGCACCGCCTTCGGCGCGCGCGGCCGGAACTGCGGCGTCAGCAGCACCACCAGGCCGACCAGGCAGAGCCCGGCGAGCGTCAGCACCACCGTGCGGCCGGTGTTGGTGACCGAGAAGGCCACCGTGCCGAAGGCGATCAGCGCGGCCCAGAAGTACATGATCAGGACCGCACGGCTGTGCGAGTGCCCGACCTGGAGCAGCCGGTGGTGCAGGTGGCGCTTGTCCGCGGCGAACGGCGACTGGCCGGCCCAGGTGCGGCGCACCACCGCGAGCAGCAGGTCCGCCAGCGGCAGCGCGATGACCGTCAGCGGCAGCAGCAGCGGGATGTAGATCGGCACCAGGGCGTGCACGGTCGCGGTCTGCGAACCGGTCTCGCTGCTGATCAGGTCCGGGTCGACGCGGCCGGTGATGGAGATCGCGGCCACGGCCAGCATCAGGCCCAGCATCATCGAGCCGGAGTCGCCCATGAAGATCCGCGCGGGGTGCATGTTGTGCGCCAGGAAGCCCAGGCACATGCCGATCAGCAGCACGCTGAACAGCACCGCGGGCGCCGCGTCGGTGATCGTGTAGCCGTACCAGAGCCGGTAGCTGTACAGGAAGAACGCCATCGCGGCGATGCAGACCATGCCGCCCGCCAGGCCGTCCAGGCCGTCGATGAAGTTCACCGCGTTGACCATGACGACGACCAGGGTGACCGAGATGACCATGCCCTGGGTGGGGCTCACCGCGACCGCGCCGACACCGGGCACCGGGAGGGTGATCACCGTGACGCCCTGCCAGACCATCACACCGGCGGCGATCATCTGGCCGCCGAGCTTCACCAGCGCGTCCACGCCCCACTTGTCGTCGAGCACCCCGAGCAGCCACATGATCCCGGCGCCGGACAGCAGCGCGCGGATGTCGGTGCCCTGCGAGAACACCTTGCTCAGGTTGTCCAGTTGCGAGGCGACCAGGATGCCCGCGCACAGCCCGCCGAACATGGCGATCCCGCCGAGCCGCGGCGTCGGCTCGCGGTGCACGTCCCGGGCGCGGACCGGCGGCATGGCGCCGGCCGCGATGGCGAACTTCCGGACCGGGCCGGTCAACAGGTAGGTGACGGCGGCGGTGCAGAACAGCACCAGCAGATACTCACGCACCACCGGCCTCCTGCGTCACTGTCCAACGGGGAGGTACCGAAGGTACTCCCCTGCGTTCCCGGGGTTCGAGGTGCGTCGCCACGCCCCACACCTTATTGAGTCGGACGCTCAAGGCACGCATCGCGGTTCGCTCTCCCGGGTAGGAGATCCGAATATCCGTCGACGACGCCCTCGTCACCGTCGGTCGGCGAAGGACAGGGCCAGCTCCCGGACCCGGTTCGCCACCCGCGCGCCCGTGCCCCCGGCGAGCGCCTGAGCGATCAGCCCGGCGAGCTCGGCGAGTTCCGCCTCGCCCATCCCCTGGCTGGTCACCGTGCCGGTGCCCAGCCGGATCCCGGAGGCCTCGGCCGCCGGAGCCGGGTCGAAGGGCAGCGCGCACTTGCCGAGCAGCAGTCCGGCCACGGCGCAGCGCCGCTCGGCCTCCGCGCCGGTGACGCCCAGCGGGCTCACGTCCGCCGTCACCAGGTGGGTGTCGGTGCCGCCGGTCAGCAGGCGCATCCCGGCCGCCGCGAGCCCTGTCGCCAGCACCCGCGCCCCGTCCACCGTCCGCTGCGCGTACGCCCGGTAGCCGGGCGTCGCCGCCTCGGCCAGTGCCACCGCCTTGCCGGCCACCTCGTTCATCGCCGCCCCGCCCTGGCTGAACGGGAACACCGCCCGGTCGATCCGCTCGGCCAGCTCCGCGGTGGACAGCAGCAGGCCCCCGCGCGGGCCGCGCAGCAGCTTGTGGGTGGCCGCCACGGTGACGTCCGCGTACGGCACCGGGGAGGGCGCCACGCCGGCCGCGACCAGGCCGGCGGTCTGGGCGACCGAGGCGATCAGGTAGGCGTCCACCTCGTCGGCGATCTCCCGGAAGGCGGCCCAGTCCGGGTGCCGGGGGTGCGAGATCGAGCCCGCCACGATCGCCTTCGGGCGGTGCTCGCGGGCCAGGTCGCGCACCTGGTCGAGGTCGATCAGGCCGTCGGCCTCGCGCACCCCGTACCCGGTGAAGGCGAACCAGCGGCCGGAGAAGTTCGCCCGCGAGCCGCAGCTGAGGTGGCCGCCGTGCTCCAGCGACATCGCCAGCACCCCGTCGCCGGGCCGCAGCAGCGCCGCGTACGCCGCCAGCATCGCCGAAGTCGCCGACCGGGGCTGGACGTTGGCGTGCGGGGCGGCGAACAGCTCACGGGCCCGGTCGATCGCCAGCAGCTCGGCGGCGTCCGCGAGGGCGCAGCCGGTGTGGTGCCGGCGGCCCGGGTAGCCCTCGGCGTACTTGTCGATCAGCGGCCCGCTCAGCGCCGCCAGGACGGCCGGGGAGGTCAGGTTCTCCCCCGCCAGCAGCTGGACCGTCTCGGCCCGCCGCTCGGCCTCGGCCGCCAGCAGGTCGGCCACCTGCGGATCGGCCCGGTGCAGTGCCTCGGAGGCCCACGGGCGCCCTCTGGTCGCGGTCGGGCCGGTCGGGGCGTCGGTGACGGTCATGGCGGGGCTCCGGGGCGGCGTGGGGGCGCCTCCCGGCGTGGGGGCCGGGAAGGGTGGGTTCCTCCAGCGTAGGACCGGCCGGGCCGGGCGGCTCGTCGGCGCGGGGCCATTCGGCGCTCGGCCGCCGCGGGCCGTCCCCTGGTCTCCGGGGGGGGCCGCCGGGGGGCCTCCGGGCCGCTCGCGGCGCGGGCGGTCAGCGCAGCGCGGGCACGCCGGTGAGCGCGGTGACCACCGGGTCGACCGCGTGGAATATCTCCTCGCCGCAGTTGCGGAACATGCCGATCGGGGCCCCGTACGGGTCGTCCAGTTCGTCGGACTCTGGGGTGGCGGCGAGCAGCCAGCCGCGCAGCGCGGCGGCCGCCCGGACCAGGGCGCGGGCGCGCTCGGTGACGTCGGCGCCGCGGCGCGGGTCGGGCAGGGTGCCCGGGTCGATCGTCCGCACCAGGCGGGTGAACTCCTTCAGGGTGAAGGTGCGCAGCCCCGCCTCGTGGCCCATCGAGATGACCTGGGCGCGGTGGTCCAGGGTCGCGGTGAGCACCAGGTCGGCCTCGACCACGTGCTCGTCCAGCAGCTCGCGGCCGGTGAAGCCGCCGCTGTCCGCGCCGTACTCGTCCAGGACGGTCACGGCGTGGTCCTCCATCGGCGCGCCCACGTGGCCCCAGGTGCCGGCGCTCTCCACCAGGATCCGACCGGCCACCCGGGGGCTGAGCCGGGTGTCCAGCTCACGCCGGGTGAGCCGCTCGGCGATCGGCGAGCGGCAGATGTTGCCGGTGCAGACGAACAGGATCCGGAAGTGGTCCAGCGGCCTGGGGCCCACACTCAGGTACGGCGCTATGCCGGGCCCGGCATGGAGCGAGGCGATGGGCGTCAACTGCCGGCCTCCAGGTCGGGGACGACCTCCCTCAGCTGCTCGACGCTGATCGCGCCCGCCCGCAGCAGGACCGGGACCTTGCCCGTGACGTCGACGATGGACGAGGCGGTCGCGTGGTCCGCCTGTCCGCCGTCCAGGTAGACCGAGATGGCGTCGCCGAGCTGCGCCTGCGCCTCGTCGCAGGTGGCCGGGGACGGGCCACCGGTCTTGTTGGCGCTGGAGACGGCCAGCGGGCCGGTGGCGTTCAGCAGCTCGATGGCGACCGGGTGCAGCGGCATCCGGACGGCGACGGTGCCGCGGGTCTCGCCCAGGTCCCAGCGCAGCGAGGGCTGGTGCTTGGCGACCAGGGTGAGCCCGCCCGGCCAGAACGCGTCGACCAGCTCCCAGGCCTGCTCGGAGAAGTCGGTGACCAGGCCGTGCAGGGTGGTCGGCGAGCCGACCAGCACGGGCGAGGGCATGTTGCGGCCGCGGCCCTTGGCGGCCAGCAGGTCGCCGACGGCCTCCGGCGAGAAGGCGTCCGCGCCGACCCCGTACAGGGTGTCGGTGGGCAGCACGACGAGTTCGCCCCGGCGAATGGCCGAGGCGGCCTCGCGCAGGCCGGTGGCGCGGTCCCCGGCGTCGGCACAGTCGTAACGGCGGCTCATCGGTGCGGTCCCCTTCCGGAATGGCTCATCACAGCGTTCACAGCACGGTCTTCACGGCGCGGCCGGGCGAGCGGCGCGGCCGCGGCCCGGCTGGTCACAACGACGCCCTGCGGGCTGTCGTGAAGCGCGGTCGGTTGTTCAGGTCGCGGTGGTCGGCGGTGTCCGTCCAGCCGCGTTCCTCGTTGAAGATCCACGGGACCTGCCCGCCCTGCTGGTCGGCGTGCTCGATCACCACCGCGCCGCCGGGGCGCAGCAGCCGGGCGGCCACCCGCTCGATGCCGCGGATGGTGTCCAGGCCGTCCTCGCCGGAGAACAGCGACATCTGCGGGTCGTGGTCGCGGGCCTCCGGGGCGACGTACTCCCACTCGGTGAGCGGGATGTACGGCGGGTTGGAGATCACCAGGTCGAAGCGGCCGTCCCAGGAGCGGTCGTCGGCGAAGGCCCGGGTGGCGTCACCGGCGTGCAGGGTGACCCGGGCGCGGTCGGGGCTGGCCTCGATGTTGCGCCGGGTGTACTGCAGCGCGCCCTCGTCGAGTTCGAAGGCGTGCACGGTCGAGCGCGGCAGCTCCTGGGCCAGGGCGAGCGCGATGGCGCCGGAGCCGGAGCACAGGTCGACGACCAGCGGCTCGGCCACGTCCATGTCGCGGACGGCGTCTATGGCCCACTCGACGACCGTCTCGGTCTCCGGCCGGGGCACGAACACCCCGGGGCCGACCTCCAGTTCGAGGTAGCGGAAGAACGCCCGCCCGGTGATGTGCTGGAGCGGTTCGCGCGCCTCGCGGCGGGAGACGGCCTCCCAGTAGCGGGCGTCGAAGTCGGCGTCCTTCACCGAGTGCAGCTGGCTGCGCTTGACGTTGTGGACGTAGGCGGCGAGTTCCTCCGCGTCGAAGCGCGGCGACGGCACGCCGGCCGCGGCCAACCGCTGGGTGGCCTGGGCCACCTCGGCGAGCAGCAGGTTCATCCGTACGACCTCTTGTTTCTGCGCTCCGGCTCGCGCCGTCGCTCGGGCTGGGGCGCGCCGGTCTCAGTTCTGTTGGGCCGAGGCGAGCTTGGCCGCCGCGTCCGCGTCGACGCAGGACTGGATCACCGCGTTCAGTTCGCCGTCCAGGACCTGGTCCAGGTTGTACGACTTGAACCCCGTGCGGTGGTCCGAGATGCGGTTCTCCGGGTAGTTGTACGTCCGGATCCGCTCGGAGCGGTCCACCGTACGGACCTGGCTGCGACGCGCGTCCGAGGCCTCGCGCTCGGCCTCCTCCTGCGCGGCGGCCAACAGGCGCGACCGCAGGATGCGCATCGCCTGCTCCTTGTTCTGCAGCTGGCTCTTCTCGTTCTGGCAGGACGCCACGATACCGGTCGGCAGGTGGGTGATCCGGACCGCGGAGTCGGTGGTGTTGACCGACTGGCCGCCGGGGCCGGACGAACGGTAGACGTCGATCCGCAGGTCGTTGGCGACGATCTCGACCTCGACCTCCTCCGCCTCGGGGGTGACCAGCACGCCCGCCGCGGAGGTGTGGATGCGGCCCTGGGACTCGGTGGCGGGGACGCGCTGCACGCGGTGCACGCCGCCCTCGTACTTCAGCCGGGCCCAGACGCCCTGCCCGGCCTCGGCGTTGCCCTTGGTCTTCACGGCCACCGAGACGTCCTTGTAGCCGCCGAGGTCGGACTCGTTGGCGTCGATGATCTCGGTCTTCCAGCCGATCCGCTCGGCGAAGCGCAGGTACATCCGGAGCAGGTCGCCGGCGAACAGCGCGGACTCCTCGCCGCCCTCACCCGCCTTGATCTCCAGGATGACGTCCTTGTCGTCGCTCGGGTCGCGCGGCACGAGCAGCAGCCGCAGCTCCTCGGTCAGCCCCTCGCGGCGCTGCTCGCCCTCCTTCACCTCGGCGAGGAACTCCGGTTCCTCGGCGGCGAGTTCGCGCGCGGCCTCGATGTCCTCGCCGGCCTGTCGCCACTGCCGGTAGACCCGGGTGATCGGGGTCAGCTCGGCGTACCGCTTGGCCAGCTTGCGAGCGTTGGCCTGGTCGGCGTGGACGGACGGGTCGGCCAGCCTCTTCTCGAGGTCGGCGTGCTCGACGAGGAGCTCTTCGACTGCCTCGAACATGGAGTGGGCCTTCTTCCCGTGAGAACCGTTGGGAGCCGGTGGGAACCGGCCGGTGGTGCGAACCGCTGGAGGGGGTGCTGGGGGGATGCGAACGGCGCCGGCCCCCAGCGCCCCCGGAACGAGTACGGGGGCACCGGGAACCGGCGCCGTGGGAGCGCTAGGCCTTCGCGCTGTGCTGCTTGCCGAAGCGGGCCTCGAAGCGGGCCACGCGGCCACCGGTGTCGAGGATCTTCTGCTTGCCGGTGTAGAACGGGTGGCACTGCGAGCAGACCTCGGCGCGGATCTCGCCACTGGCCTCGGTCGAGCGGGTCGTGAACTCGGCACCGCAGGTGCAGGTCACACGGGTGACCACGTACTGGGGGTGAACGTTGGGCTTCAAGGGGTTCTCCTAGGTTCGGGAGGGCACCGGGTCGGCGGCGGGAGCGCCGCACGTGAACCGGGACCGACGGACCAGTCTGCCAGGACCGGCCGCATCTTCCCAAACCGGGTCGTGTTCCGGGATATTCCGGGCGCAGCTCAGCGCCGGGCGGGAGCCTTCGCCGGGGCCGTGGGGGCGGCCGTGGGGGCGGCCTGGGCGGGGTTCTCGGGCTGCGCCGAGACGATCGCCTGCGGGACCGGCTGGTCGGCCTTGAGGGCCGCCCAGAGCTGGTCCGCCTGCGGCTGCTGCTCGACCACCCGGTTGGGGTCGCTGGGCGCGGTCACCACCGGCAGGGTCACCATGCCGAGCTGGTCCGGCCCGATCCCCTTGAGCTCCTGGACGAGCCCCACCAGGGCGTTCACCGAGCCCAGCGCGGAGTCGGTGGTGATGCTGCGGGTCATGGTGTCGCCGACCGACCAGAGCTTGACCGGGTTGGAGAACAGCCCGATCCCGCCGGCCTGCTGGAGCAGCGACTTCACCATCTGCTTCTGGAGTTCGATCCGGCCGAGGTCGCTGCCGTCGCCGACGCCGTGCCGGGTGCGGACGAAGGCCAGCGACTGCTGTCCGTCGAGGTGGTGCTCGCCCGGTGCCAGGTCGAGCCCGCTGTCCTTGTCGTGGATGGCCACCGTGGTGCTCACGGTGGCCCCGCCTATCGCGTCCACGACGCGGGCGAAGCCGGCGAAGTCGATCTGCACGTAGTGGTCCATCCGCAGCCCGGTGAGCTGCTCGGTGGTCTTGACCGCGCAGGCCGCGCCGCCGGCCTCGAAGGCGCTGTTGTACATCGCGCGCTTGGCGCCGGCCACCGCCTTGCCGCCGGCGTCGGTGCAGTCGGGCCGGGTGACCAGGGTGTCGCGCGGGATCGAGACGACCTCGGCGTGCGAGTGGTCCTGGTTGACGTGCAGCACCATCGCGGTGTCCGAGCGGGCGGTGTCGCCGGTGTCGCCGCCGGCCAGGTCGCCGTTCTCGCCGTTGCGCGAGTCGGAGCCCAGCACCAGGACGTTGAACGAGCCGTCGGTGGCGGCCGGCGGGCGGGCGTCGCCGAGGCGGGCGTTGATGTCGACGCTCTTGATGTTGCCGTTGAGTTTGACGTACGCGTAGCCGGCCGCTCCGGCGCCGAGGACGACGAGCGCGGCGAACGCGCAGGCGGCCGCCCGCAGGATCTTGCGGCGGCGGGTCAGGACCCTCTTGTGCTCGGCCATACGGTCCAGAGTAAAACGGACAAGATGATCAAAAAGCCTCAAGATGTCCCAACTCTGGAACAAAGCCGGGTGGACGCACCGAACCCCGGACCGCTCGCGCGGTCCGGGGTTCGGTGGGCGACAACCGTCCGGCTACGGTCAGTCGTTGGAGCCGGGGGTGGTCTTGGCGATCTGCATCAGGAACTCGGCGTTGCTCTTGGTCTGCTTCATCTTGTCCAGGAGCAGCTCGATCGCCTGCTGCGAGTCGAGCGCGTGCAGCACCCGGCGCAGCTTCCAGACGATGGCCAACTCCTCGCTGCCGAGCAGGATCTCCTCCTTGCGGGTGCTGGAGGCGTCCACGTCGACGGCCGGGAAGATGCGCTTGTCCGAGAGCTTGCGGTCGAGCTTGAGCTCCATGTTGCCGGTGCCCTTGAACTCCTCGAAGATCACCTCGTCCATGCGCGAGCCGGTCTCGACCAGCGCGGTGGCCAGGATGGTCAGCGAGCCGCCGTTCTCGATGTTGCGCGCGGCGCCGAAGAACTTCTTCGGCGGGTACAGCGCGGTCGAGTCGACACCACCGGACAGGATGCGGCCGGAGGCCGGCGCCGCCAGGTTGTAGGCGCGGCCGAGGCGGGTGATCGAGTCCAGCAGGATGACCACGTCGTGGCCCAGCTCCACCAGGCGCTTGGCGCGCTCGATGGCCAGCTCGGCGACGGTGGTGTGGTCCTCGGCCGGGCGGTCGAAGGTCGAGGAGATGACCTCGCCCTTCACCGACCGCTGCATGTCGGTGACCTCTTCCGGACGCTCGTCGACCAGGACGACCATCAGGTGGCACTCGGGGTTGTTGTGGGTGATCGCGTTGGCGACCGCCTGCAGCACCATCGTCTTGCCGGTCTTCGGCGGCGCGACGATCAGACCGCGCTGGCCCTTGCCGATCGGCGACACCAGGTCGATGATCCGGGTGGTCAGGATGCCCGCCTCGGTCTCCAGGCGCAGCCGGTCCTGCGGGTAGAGCGGGGTGAGCTTGTTGAACTCGGGGCGGCCGCGACCGCTCTCCGGGTCCATGCCGTTGACGGAGTCCAGCCGCACCATGGCGTTGAACTTCTCGCGGCGCTCGCCGTCCTTGGGCTGGCGCACCGCGCCGGTGATGGCATCGCCCTTGCGCAGGCCGTTCTTGCGGACCTGGGCGAGCGAGACGTAGACGTCGTTCTGGCCCGGCAGGTAGCCGGAGGTGCGCACGAACGCGTAGTTGTCGAGGATGTCGAGGATGCCCGCGACCGGGATCAGGACGTCGTCCTCGCCGACCTGCGGCTCGGCGGGGCCGGCCTCGAAGCCCTCGCGGCGGGCGCCACGGCCCCGGCGGTCGCGGTAGCGGCCACGGCGGCCACGGCGGCCGTCACCGAACTCGTCGTCGTCGTAGCCGCCCTGCTGGATCTGCGGCTGCTGGGTCTGCTGGCCGCCCTGGCGGGCCTGCTGGCCGTCGCCCTGAGCGGCCTGCTGCTGGCCGCCGCCCTGCTGGGGCTGGCGGTCGGTGCGCTCGCGGCGGTTGCGGCGGTCGCGGCGCGACTCGCGGGAGTCGCCGTCCTGGGCCTCGCCGCCGTCCTGGCGCTCGGCGCGCTCGGGGCGCTCCGCCCGCTCCGGGCGGTCGCTGCGGTCCCGGCGGTCCCGGCGGTCGCGACGGGTCTCGGTGCGGCCCTCCTCGCGGCCCTCGAAGGCGCGGGTCTCGGCCTGGCGGGTCTCGGCCTGCTTGGGCTCGGCCACGACGACGGCGGCGTCGGCCGTGACGTCGGCGGTCGGGGCGCCGGCGGCCGAGGTGGCGCGGCGGCGGGTGCGCTCGGCACGGGCGGGCGCGGCGGTCTCGGCGGCGGCCTGGACCGGGATCTCGATCTGGGCCTGCGACTCGGCGGCGGCCGGGGCCGCGGCGGCCGCAGCGGCGGCGGCCTTGGTGCGACGGGCCGGCTTCTCGGCCGGCGCCTCGGCGGCGTCCGCCTTGGCGGCGGTGCGCTTGGTGGCGGCGGCCGGAGCACCACCGGCGGCGAGCAGCGGGTCTCCGCCGCTCTTCTCCTTGATGGTCTCGATCAGCTGGCTCTTGCGCATGCGTCCGGTACCGGTGATGCCCAGGTCCCCGGCGAGCTTCTGCAGCTCGGCCAGGACCATGCCGTCCAGGCCAGCGGCGGCGGTACGGCGGCGCCGCGCCGGGGTCGCGGGGGCGGCGGCTGCGTCCGACGCCTCGGCGTCCTGGCGCGCGCCCATCAGATCGGTGGAGTCGCTCACTAAGGGTCCTTCCCTGGAGCGGACGTCGGCCTGTCTGGCTCGGCGACCGGTTGTGCTGTCCTGACCGACGCTCGACTGCGTCGGTCCGAGGCGGTGATCCCCCGAAAGGCGGAAGCCGGTCGAGGGAGAGCTGCGAGGTGCGGTGCGTGAAGCACGGTGGTGCTGAGTGGCGCGGCGGGCCGGTCGGTCGTGTGCCGACCGGGCGTACCCCCACGCTTGCCTGCGAATCCCGGGCCCCCGTCGCGTGACGGTGGACCGCGCTCCGCCCGTCCTGGCCTCAAGGTGGGAGGCCGCGAGTGGGAGTCAGGTGCCGTCACGGCTTCGGGATGCGGCCGCGTGTCGCGCAGGCAGGCTGCGTACGCGCTGCGGTGGGCTCCCGGAGAATCGTCGCCCCGTGCATCGCCGCGACTCCACGGCAGTGGAGTGCTGGGATCGGGACGCGGCGCACCGAGCCCCGGAGGGCACCTGGTGCAGCAATGAGGTTAACACTACCGACCCCCTCAGACATTCCCCAGCCTTGCGCTTGCCAATCGTGTCCGGACGGCCCGGCTCGGCAGGTGGCCGGGCCGGGCCGGACGAGCAGCCCGGACGGGCCGTTCAGCCGTCCAGCGGGAGCACGGTGGCCCCGATCCGGTCGAGCTCCAGGCGGTGCGCGGCGAACGCCGGGTCGCCGCCGTGGCCGTGGTGCCCGGCGAAGGAGAGCACCTTGTCGGCGCCCGCCTCGTCGGTGAGCGCGAGGACGGTCGGGCCGGCCCCGGAGATCACCGCGGGGACGCCCTCCGCGCGCAGCGCGCCCACCAGGGCGGCGCTGTCGGGCATGGCGGAGGAGCGGTAGTCCTGGTGCAGGCGGTCCTCGGTGGCGGCGAGCAGCAGCTCGGGCCGCCTGGTCAGCGCCTCGACCAGCAGCGCGGCGCGGCCGGCGTTGACGGCGGCGTCGGTCAGCGGGACGGTCTTCGGCAGCAGGCCGCGGGCGGTCTCGGTGAGCACCTCGTCGGCGGGGACGAACACCACCGGGACGACCTGGTCGGAGGGCTCCAGGCTGACCGCCTTGGCCGACTCCTCGTCCGTCCAGGCGATGGTGAAGTTGCCGCGCAGGCAGGCCGCGACGTTGTCGGGGTGGCCCTCCAGCTCGGAGGCGAGGGCCAGCAGCGCGTCGTCGTCCAGCGCGGACGGGCCGCCGATGGTGACCGCGCGGGCGGCCACGATGCCGGCGCAGATCGCGGCCGAGGAGGAGCCGAGGCCGCGGCCGTGCGGTATCCGGTTGGCACAGACCACTTCGAGGCCGCGCGGCTGGCCGCCGAGGCGGTCGAAGGCGGCGCGCATCGAGCGGACCAGCAGGTGGCGCTCGTCGCGGGGCAGCGTCTCGGCGCCCTCGCCGGCGATGTCGATGGAGAGCCCGGAGTCGGCGACCCGGACGACCACGTCGTCGTACAGGCCCAGCGCGAGGCCGAAGGCGTCGAAGCCCGGGCCGAGGTTGGCGCTGGTCGCGGGAACCCGGACCCGGACGGCGGCGGCACGGAACGCGGGACCGGCCATGCGGTGGACTCTCCTGGGGAAATCGGGCGGCGCGGATCGCGTCGTCGGTGCGAAGGCGGGGAATGGACCGCAGGCCCCGGCGGGGCGGGCGGTCACGGTCGTTGGCGCGGCCTGGAGAAGGCCGGACCCGGGGCATGTGCCACACGGCCGAACCCAGAGTATCGAAGAGAGGTTCCCCAGTGGTACACCCCGTGGTCCTCCGATCTGGTGTGTTGCCGCTTCTGGCCGGAATGCGTACCGGAATCGGATCGGAATGCGCGGCGTAATTGACACAAAAGTGTCACCGGAGAACATCGACGGGCCGACCCCCGAAAGGGTCGGCCCGTCGAGGCGTCGGGCGCCCGCGGGGCCCGACGGCAGGTCAGTCCAGCAGGCCCAGGCGCTGCGCCGCCGCCTCCGGGTCGATCGGGACGATCTGCGGCTGCGGTGCGCCGGCCACCGCCCAGTCCGGGTCCTTGAGGCCGTTGCCGGTCACGGTGCAGACGATGCGCTGACCCGGGTCGACCAGGCCGGCCTCCGCCTTGGCCAGCAGGCCGGCCACCGAGGCGGCCGAGGCGGGCTCCACGAAGACGCCCTCCTGCGCGGCCAACAGCCGGTAGGCGGAAAGGATCTGACGATCCGTCACCTTGTCGATGAGGCCGCCCGACTCGTCCCGCGCGGCGAGCGCGAAGTCCCAGGAGGCGGGGTTGCCGATCCGGATCGCGGTGGCGATGGTCTGCGGCTTGAGCACCGGCGCGCCGTCCACGATCGGGGCCGAGCCGGAGGCCTGGAAGCCCCACATCCGCGGGGTGCGCGTGGCCAGGCCGTCGGCGGAGTACTCGCGGTAGCCCTTCCAGTACGCGGTGATGTTGCCCGCGTTGCCGACCGGCAGGACGTGGATGTCCGGGGCGTCGCCGAGCATGTCGACGATCTCGAAGGCCGCGGTCTTCTGGCCCTCGATCCGCACCGGGTTCACCGAGTTGACCAGCGCCACCGGGTACTTCTCGGACAGTTCACGCGCGAGGGTGAGGCAGTCGTCGAAGTTCCCGTCCACCTGGAGGATCTTGGCGCCGTGCACCAGCGCCTGGCCCATCTTGCCGAGGGCGATCTTGCCCTGCGGGACGAGCACCGCGCAGACCATCCCGGCCCGCACCGCGTACGCGGCGGCGGAGGCCGAGGTGTTGCCGGTGGAGGCGCAGATGACGGCCTGCGCCCCCTCCTCCTTGGCCTTGGAGATGGCCATCGTCATCCCGCGGTCCTTGAAGGAGCCCGTCGGGTTGGCGCCCTCGACCTTGAGGTAGACCTCGCAGCCGGTGCGCTCGGACAGCACCTGGGCGGGGACCAGCGGCGTGCCGCCCTCCAGCAGGGTGACCACCGGGGTGGCCGCGGTGACCGGCAGGCGGTCCCGGTACTCCTCGATCAGGCCGCGCCACTGGTGGGTGTGCGCGCCTCGGACGACGTTCTCGGCAACGGCGTTCATGGCTGTTCCTTACTCCCCTTCGACCCGCATGATGCTGGCCACGTCCCGCACGCTGTCCAGCGCGCGGAGCTTGTCGACCGTCGCCGACAGCGCGGCGTCGGTGGCACGGTGAGTGACCACGACGAGCGAGGCGTCGCCGTCGCGGCCCTGCTGGCGCACGGTGTCGATGGAGACGCCGTGCTCCGCGAAGACGGACGCGACCTGGGCGAGGACACCCGCACGGTCGTCCACGTCCAGGCTGACGTGGTAGCGGGTGACCACCTCGTCCATCGGCTTGGCGGGCAGCTGCGTGTACACCGAGTCACCGGGACCGGTGGCGCCGGCCAGCTTGTTGCGACAGACCGCGACCAGGTCGCCGAGCACCGCGGAGGCGGTCGGCGAGCCGCCCGCGCCCGGGCCGTAGAACATCAGCCGGCCGGCCGCCTCGGCCTCGACGAACACCGCGTTGTACGCCTCGCGGACGGAGGCCAGCGGGTGCGACAGCGGGATCATCGCCGGGTGGACCCGCGCGGTGACGGACTCGCCGTCCGCCGCCCGCTCGCAGATCGCGAGCAGCTTGACCACGCAGCCCATCTCCTTGGCGGAGGCGATGTCGGCGGCGGTCACCTCGGTGATGCCCTCGCGGTAGACGTCCGCCGCGGTGACCTTGGTGTGGAAGGCGATGCCGGCCAGGATCGCGGCCTTGGCGGCGGCGTCGAAGCCCTCGACGTCGGCCGTCGGGTCGGCCTCGGCGTAGCCCAGCGCGGTGGCCTCCTCCAGCGCCTCCGAGTAGCCGGCGCCGGAGGTGTCCATCTTGTCGAGGATGAAGTTGGTGGTGCCGTTGACGATGCCCAGCACCCGGTTGACCTTGTCCCCCGCGAGGGACTCGCGCAGCGGGCGCAGCAGCGGGATCGCGCCCGCCACCGCGGCCTCGTAGTACAGGTCCACCCCGGCCCCGGCGGCCGCGGCGTGCAGCTCGGTGCCGTCCTTGGCGAGCAGCGCCTTGTTGGCGCTGACCACCGAGGCGCCCCGCTCGAACGCCGACAGGATGAGGTGTTTGGACGGCTCGATGCCGCCGACGACCTCGACCACCACGTCGATGTCGCCCCGGTTGACCAGGGCCTCGGCGTCGGTGGTGATCAGGTGCTCGGGCACGCCCGGACGCACCCGGCCGGCCCGGCGGACCGCGATCCCGGCGAGCTCGACCGGGGCACCGATGCGCGCGGCGAGGTCGTCGGCCGTCGTCGTCATGATGCGCGCCACCTCGGAGCCCACCACACCACAACCCAGCAACGCCACCTTCAGCGGGCGCGTACGCATCATCCGACTCCGCTCTGCATTCTTCGTGCTTCGGTAATTCCGGCGGGATTCTGGGGGCCGCCGGGAACTTCGGTCCGTACCAGTCTCGGGGACTTCCCGCACGGATCTACGGTCGTTCCATGATCTGAGACAAGGATTTCGTCATCCGATATCGAGACGCAGGAGATCCTCCTCCGTCTCGCGCCGGACGATCACCCGCGCGGCACCGTCCTTGACGGCCAGCACGGGAGGCTTCAGGGCGTGGTTGTAATTGCTCGCCATCGAGCGGCAGTACGCGCCGGTGGCAGGCACCGCGATCAGGTCGCCCGGGGCCAGGTCGGCCGGCAGGAAGGCGTCCCGGACCACGATGTCGCCGGACTCGCAGTGCTTGCCGACCACCCGCACCAGCATCGGCTCGGCGTCGCTGCGGCGCGACACCAGGGCCACCGAGTACTCGGCGTCGTACAGCGCGGTCCGGATGTTGTCGGACATCCCGCCGTCCACGCTGACATAGGTGCGCAGGCCCTCCAGCGGCTTGACGGTGCCGACCTCGTACAGCGTGAACGCCGTCGGGCCGACGATCGCCCGGCCCGGCTCCACGCTCAGCCGGGGGGTGTCCAGGTTCGCGGCGGCGCACTCGCGGCGCACGATGTCGGCCAGCGCGGCCGCGATCTCGGCCGGCTCGCGCGGGTCGTCCTCGCTGGTGTACGCGATGCCCAGGCCGCCGCCCAGGTCGATCTCGGGCAGCTCGACGCCGTGCTCGTCGCGGATCTCGGCCAGCAGGCCGACCACCCGGCGGGCGGCCACCTCGAAACCGGCGGTGTCGAAGATCTGCGAGCCGATGTGCGAGTGGATGCCGCGCAGCTCCAGGCCCTCGTGCCCGAGCACCCGGCGCACCGCCTCGGCGGCAGACCCGTTGCCCAGCGACAGCCCGAACTTCTGGTCCTCGTGCGCCGTGGCGATGAACTCGTGGGTGTGCGCCTCGACACCGACGGTGATCCGGATCAGCACCTGCTGGCGGACGCCCTGGCGGGCCGTGATGGCGGCCAGCCGCTCGATCTCCTCGTAGGAGTCGACCACGATGCGCCCGACGCCGGTCTTCACCGCGTGTTCGAGCTCGTCCGCCGTCTTGTTGTTGCCGTGCAGCGCGATCCGCTGCGGCGGCATCCCGGCGGCCAGCGCCACCGTCAGCTCGCCGGAGCTGCACACGTCGAGGTTCAGGCCCTCCTCGTGCAGCCAGCGCACGATCGCCTTGGAGAGGAACGCCTTGCCGGCGTAGAAGACGTCCGCCTCGGTGCCGAAGGCGTCGCGCCAGGCCCGCGCCCGGGCCCGGAAGTCGTCCTCGTCGAGCACGTAGGCCGGCGTGCCGAACTCGGCCGCCAGGGACTTGACGTCGATCCCGCCGACGGTGGCCACGCCCTCGGCGTCGCGGGCGACGGTGCACGACCAGACCTTGGGGTCGAGCGCGTTCAGGTCGGCCGGCGGGGCGGAGTAGTGGCCCTCGGGCAGCACGTCACCGTGACGGGGGCCTGCGGGGTGTGCGGAGCGAGACATGTCCTGCTTCCTTGACCTATGGCGAGGGGCGGCGACGGTCTCCGTTGACCGTCAGCCGCCCCCGCTGCGCACTTGGGGGTGGTGCCTACATCCGCTCGGGCGCCGTGACGCCCAGGAGCGTCAGGCCGTTGGCCATCACCGTTCGCGTGGCCTCGACCAGCCAGAGCCGGGCGCGGTGCGTGTCCGTGAGCTCCTCGTCGCCCTTGGGCAGGAACATGCAGTTCTCGTACAGGCGGTGGTACTTGCCCGCCAGGTCCTCCAGGTAGCGGGCGACCCGGTGCGGCTCGCGCAGCTCGCCGGCCGTGGCCAGGATCCGCGGGAACTCGCCGAGGGCGCCGAGGATGTCGTTCTCCCACACGGTGGCGAGCAGCTCGGGCTTGAAGTCCTGCGCCGCGCCCTTGTCGACGCCGAGCTGCGCGGCCTTGCGGGCCACACCGCACATCCGGGTGTGCGCGTACTGGACGTAGTAGACCGGGTTCTCGTTGGACTGGCTGGTCAGCACGTTGATGTCGAGCGTGATGGTGGAGTCCGTGGGGGACCGCGTCAGGGTGTAGCGGGCGGCGTCCACGCCGATCCACTCGATCACGTCGTCGATCGTGATGATGTTGCCGGCCCGCTTGGACATGCGGACCTCTTCGCCGTCGCGAAGCATCTTCACGAACTGGCCGATCTTGACCTCGATGTTGCGGTCCATGTCGTCGCCCGCGCAGGCCACGATGGCCTTCAGCCGGTTGACGTAGCCGTGGTGGTCGGCGCCCAGCATGTAGACGGAGACCTCGGCACCGCGGTCCCGCTTCGACAGGTAGTACGCGGCGTCGGCGGCGAAGTAGGTGGTCTCGCCGTCGGCCTTGACCAGGACGCGGTCCTTGTCGTCGCCGAAGTCGGTGGTGCGCAGGAAGACCGCGCCGTCCTGCTCGAAGACGTGGCCCTGCTCGCGCAGCCGGTCCATGGCCTTCTCGACCGCGCCGGAGTCGTGCAGCGACTTCTCCGAGAACCAGACGTCGAAGTGGGTGCCGAACTCCTGCATCGAGCGCTGGATCTCGGCCACCATGAGCTTGAGGCCCTCGGTGCGGAAGGCCTCCAGCTGCTCGGCGTCGGGCAGGTCGAGCACGCCCGGGACGCCGTCGGTGATGGCCTTGGCGATGTCGCCGATGTACTCGCCCACGTAGCCGTCGGCGGGGACGGGCTGACCGTTCGCGGCGGCCTTCAGCGAGCCGGCGAACTTGGAGATCTGCACGCCGGCGTCGTTCAGGTAGTACTCGGTGGTGACGTCGGCGCCGCTGGCCCGCAGCACGCGCGCCAGCGAGTCGCCGACGGCGGCCCAGCGGACGCCGCCGATGTGGATCGGGCCGGTCGGGTTGGCGGAGACGAACTCCAGGTTGATCTTCAGGCCCTTGAGCGCCTCGTTGCGTCCGTAGGCCTCGCCCGTCTCGACGATGGTGCGCGCCAGCGCGCCCTGGGTCGCGGCGTCCATGGTGATGTTCAGGAAGCCCGGCCCGGCGATGTCGACCTTGGCGACGCCGGTGATCCCTCGCAGGCGGTCGGCCAGCAGTTCCGCCACGGCTCGCGGCGGGCGGCCGGCCGCCTTGGCGAGCTGGAGGGCCACGTTGATCGCGTAGTCGCCGTGGTCCCTGTTCTTGGGTCGCTCGACCGTCACGTGCTCGGGCACGGCGACGGTCAGCTCGCCCGCCTCGACGGCGGCGCTCACTGCGGCCTGGACTGCCTGGGAAAGCTCTGCGGGTGTCACGACGCCAAGCGTAGGCGAGACGGGGTACCCGCCCGCCACCCGGTTTGCCGGTCGGGACGCCCGCGGGCGCTCCCGTCAGCGGTGTCAGCCTCGATCCGTCCGCTCTGTTCGCTCAGGGCGAAACCCGCTCGGCTGTCCGCCCAGGGTCATCAGCCGCCGCACCAGCGCCACCAGATCGGCCGGGTCGAAGGGCTTGCCGAGGTAGCCGTCCACCCCGACGGCCTCCCCCAGGTCCAGATCGGCCGGGGTGCAGGCGCTCACGATCGCGATCGGCAGCCGGCTGGTCCCCGGGGTCGCGCGCAGCCGGGCCGCCGTCCGCAGGCCGTCCAGGCGCGGCATCATCACGTCCAGCGTCACCACGTCCGGCTTCACCCGGCGGACCACCTCCAGGCACTCGGCGCCGTCGGCGGCGGTCACCACCTCGAAGCCCTCAAGCTCCAGGTTGACCCTGATCAGCTGGCGGATCACCTCGCTGTCGTCCACCACGAGGACCCGCCCGGACACTCCCGACACCTCACCGAGGGTATCGGCGCCCCCGCCGCCCCGTCCGGCCTTTGGGCACTTCCACCGCCCCCGCCGCCCGCCGCCGACGCACCCCGCACCCGCTCCTGCTCCCCCGCCGCAAACCCGTGCACGGACCACGCCCGGAGCCTGGTAGTGTTCTTCACGTCGGAGGCCGAAACGCCGACGACATCGAGCAGGCCCCCGTAGCTCAGGGGATAGAGCACCGCCCTCCGGAGGCGGGTGCGTAGGTTCGAATCCTACCGGGGGCACTTCGCAAGAAGTGCAACTGAGGCCCAGATCAGTGGAGTTGATCCACAGATCTGGGCCTTCGTCATGTCCGGGCCCGGTCGGCGGCGCGCGCTGCGGGCCCGGCCGGGCTCAGGACGAGGTGCCCTCGACCTGGGAGACCAGCCCGGCGATGGTGTGGTCGAAGTAGGCGCTGTAGGACGCGTCGTCGCTGTCGCCGCCCTGCTGGTAGCCGCCGATGGCGCCGACCACGTCGCCGGTGGCGACGTTGATCCAGGGGCCGCCGCTGGTGCCGGACGGGTAGGCGGGGCAGTCGATGACGCGCTGGTAGGTGCTCTGCCGGCCGGTGGTGTTGGTGCACAGGATGGGCTCCTCGGCGTCGCCGGGGTAGCCGTAGAGGCGGACGGTGGCGCCGAAGGGCTCGTCGGCGCCGAGCCGGTTGCCGCCGACCACGTCCTCGACGTTGCGGCCGTTGTTCGGGGCCGTCTCCAGGATGGCGAAGTCCTCGTCCTGGTCGCCCTTCTGGGACCAGCCGGTGGTGGTGTGGACCGCGGTGACCTGCCAGCTGCCGTACGGGGCGGAGCCGTCCCGGTAGCCGGGGACGAAGGTGACGCCGCCGGCGCTGCCGAGGCAGTGCGCGGCGGTCAGCAGCAGGTTGCCGCCGGGGCTGTGCAGCACGCTGGCGGTGCAGAAGTGGTTGCCGGCCGCCGCGGCGCCGCTGAACAGCGCGCCCACGGTGGCCGCTTCGGGGGTGGCGGCGGCGGTGGCGGTGGTGCCGAGGACGACGCCGCGGGTGTCGGGGGTGGCCCGCGCGGAGGGCGTCGGGGTGGCCGCCGGGGTGCTGCCCGGGTCGGCGCTCGCGCCGGCGCCCGCACTGTCGGTCGGGCCGCCCGTCGGGCCGTCCGTCGGGGCGGCGGAGGGGCTGTCGGTCGGAGCGGGGGCGTCGACCGGTGCGGGTGCGGCGGGCGCCTCGGACGCGGGCGCGGTCGCGGCCGGCGCGACGGCGGCCCGGGAGCTGCGGGCCGCCTTCCCGGCGGCCGTCGCGTCGGACAGGCTCAGCCCGTGCGTGCCGGTGACCACGGCGGCCACCACCACCGCCGAGAGCGCGGTGAACAGGGTCGGCCCCAGAAGGCTGCGGCGGCGGCGCGACGTCGGGCGGCTGTGCTGACCCATGTCTGTCTCTCCTGCCAGTGATCGACGGTTTCCCGGGGGCTGCGTGCGATCAACGACTATGCCGTTTCAGCCTGGAAAGGTCGTTACCGGCGGCTGGGATATCCATGAGAAAAAGCTCACCCGTCGGCGCGTAAGCGGTTCAGCGCGCTCCCCAGTTCCTCGGCTCCGATGAAGACGGTGTGCGTCCCGGCGACGGTGCAGGTGAAGGCACCGGCGACCGAGCCGGCCCGGGCGCACTCCAGCGGCGGGCGACCCCGGAACCAGGAGGCGAGGAAGCCCGCGACGAAGGCGTCCCCGGCGCCGTTGGTGTCCACCACCGGGCGGCCCGGGTCGACGGCCGGGAGGTGGTGCACCTCGTCGTCGTCGCGGGTGAGCAGGTAGCAGCCGTCGGCGCCCGCGGTGGCGGTGACGACACCGGCGCGGCCCTCGGCGAGGATCGCGCGCATCACCTGCTCGTGCCGGCCGCGGCAGCCGGCCACCGAGAGGAACACCAGATCCGAGCCGAGCGCGTAGTCGCGGTGGTGCGGGTTGGTGCCGTCCCAGTCGTGCAGGTCGGTGGAGGTGGTGCGGCCGAGCCGGTGGAGGTCGGCGTACATGTCCCGGTTGACGCCGGTGATGGAGAGGTGGACGTGCCGGCTGCGCCGCGCGTACGGCAGGTAGAACTCGGGCGGCAGCCGCAGGTCGGCGGGGTGGCGGCCGTCGAAGAAGGAGAACCGGCGGCCGGCGGCGTCCACCAGGTTGACCCCGCGCGGGGTGCCGTGCGGGCTCACCAGGTGCGCGAAGTGCAGGCCGTGGCGCTCGTAGCAGGCGCGGACCAGGGCGCCCTGCGGGTCGTCGCCGAGGAAGTCCAGGAAGGCGGTGCGCAGGCCGAGGCGGTGGGCGCCGAGGGCGACGCCGTTGCCGGTGTGGCCGACGTAGTCGCGGACGGGTCCGACGAACAGCGAGTCGCCGGGCGGGACCTCCAGCCGGTCCACCCGGACGATGGTGTCGACGCCGGAACCGCCGACGACGAGCAGGTCGAACTCGGGCAGCACGACGGCGCCTCCTTGGCCCCTGGACGGTGGCCAGGAGTCAAGCAGGCGCCGGAGGTTGACTGCAAGGTCTTGCTGAAAATTTCAGGGTTCTCGTCGGGGCTCTGCCGGGACGGCCGGGTGGGCCCCCGCCTGCACCTCGACCGGGGCGACGGTCGTCACGGCGGGCGCCGGCCGGTGGTCGATCACCCGGAAGGCGATCAGCGCGGCCAGCAGCAGGACGCCCGTCGACACCCAGTTCGCGACCACGTAGCCGTGCACCGTGGCCTGGGCCCGCACCACCGGCGACGAGGCGATCCGGGTCGCCAGGAACGACGCGGTGGCACTGGCCGCGACCGTGTTCAGCAGCGCCGTGCCGAACGAACCACCCACCTGCTGGGCCGAGTTGATGGTGGCCGAGGCCGCGCCCGCCTCGCGCGGGGAGACCCCGAGGGTGGCCAGGTTCATCGACGGCATGAAGACCAGGCCCATGCCGGAGCCGAGCAGCAGTTCGGCGGGCAGCACCGTGCCGGCCCACGGGCTGTCCACCGTCATCCGGGTCAACCAGGCCATGCCGGCCGCGGCGAGCAGCAGCCCGGGGCAGACCAGGTTCCGGGTCGGCACCCTGGTCATCAGCCGGGCCGCGAAGCCGGTCGAGCTGAGCACGATGGCGGCCGTCATGGGCAGGAAGGAGACGCCCGACAGCACCGGCGAGAAGTGCTTGATGACCTGGAGGTAGTAGGTGAGGAAGAGGAACAGGCCGAACATGCCGATCATGGCCAGGCCGACCGAGAGGGCGGCGCCGCCGCGGTTGCGGTCGGCGACGATGTGCAGCGGCAGCAGCGGGTGCGCGGTGCGCCTCTCGACCAGGACGAACACCGCGAGCAGCGCCAGGCCGAGGGCCAGCGAGCCGAGCACCAGCCCGTCGCCCCAGGTCCGGGTGACGGCCTCGGAGGTGCCGAAGACGATCGCCAGCAGGCCGCCGCAGCCGAGCAGCGCGCCGGGCAGGTCGAGCCGGACCCGGCGCCCCCTGGCGGCGTGGTCGCGCTCCAGGAGGCCGGTGGCCGCGAGGGCCGCGGCGGCGGCGATCGGGACGTTGACGAACAGGCACCAGCGCCAGTCCAGGTACTCGGTCAGCAGCCCGCCCAGGATCAGGCCGAGCGCGGAGCCGCCGGCGGCGATCGCGCCGAAGACGCCGAAGGCCGTACTGCGCTCCCTGGGGTCCGTGAAGGTGGTGGAGAGCAGTCCCAGGGCCGAGGGGGCGAGCAGGGCGCTGAACCCGCCCTGGAGGGCGCGGGCGCCGAAGAGCATGGCCGGGCCGTCCGCCGAGCCGCCGAGGGCGGAGGCGGCGGCGAAGCCCAGCAGGCCGACGGTGAAGACGCGTTTGCGGCCGAAGAGGTCGCCCAGCCGTCCGCCGAGCAGCAGCAGGCCGCCGAAGGCGAGCGTGTAGGCGGTGATCACCCACTGCCGGTCGGCGTCGGAGATGCCCAGGTCCCGCTGGGCCGACGGCAGCGCGATGTTCACGATGGTGACGTCGAGGACGATCATGAGCTGGGCGACGGCGATGACCGCCAGCGCCCACCAGCGGCGGCTGTCCGCGTTCTCATGACCGGTGGCGGTTCGCGCAGACACTGGTCAGCCTTCCGGAGGGGTACGGAGGGGTCACGCAGTCGGGGAAGTCACGCAGTCGCCTTCAAGCGAAGCTCCCGCACGGACGGATGGCAAGGAAAAACCTCACCAAATCGACCTTTTCGGGCCAAAGGACCAGCGGCCCCGGGACTCGCGGACGAGGCCCGGGGCCGGCGGCCAGCGGCCAGCGGCCGACCTACAGCGCGGACAGCTCCTCGACCAGGTCGTCCAGCCCCAGCGAGCCCTGCGAGAGCGCCGCCATGTGCCAGGCCTTGAGGTCGAACTCCTCGCCGCGCGCCTCGTGCGCCGCCCGCGCCGCCGCCCGGCCGCGCAGCCAGGCGCGCTCGCCCAGCTTGTAGCCGATCGCCTGGCCGGGCATGCCCAGGTAGCGGACCAGCTCGCTGTCCAGGTAGTCGGGGGTCAGGCCGCAGTACCGGCCGAAGAACTCCCGGGCCGCCTCCGGACTGACCGGCTCGCCCGGCAGGTACGGGGAGTCGGCCGGGAAGTCCAGGCCCGCGTGCATGCCGATGTCGACGATCACCCGCAGCGCGCGCATCATCTGCGCGTTGAGGTAGCCGAGGCGGTGGCCCGGGTCGGTGAGGTAGCCGAGCTCGTCCATCAGGCGCTCGGCGTACAGCGCCCAGCCCTCCAGGTTGGCGCTCACCCCGCCCAGGCTGACCTGGTAGGTGGAGAGCCGGTCCGCGACGTAGTTCCACTGCGCGAGCTGCAGGTGGTGGCCCGGGACGCCCTCGTGGTACCAGGTGGAGACCAGGTCCCAGACCGGGAAGCGCTCCCGGCCGAGCGCCGGCAGCCAGGTCCGCCCGGGACGGCTGAAGTCCAGCGAGGGCGCGCTGTAGTACGGCGCGGCCGCACTGCCGGGCGGGGCGATCCTCGACTCGACCCGGGTGATCGGCTCGGCCAGGTCGAAGTGGGTGCCCTGGAGGTCCCGGACCGCCTGGTCCATCAGCTCCTGGAGGTACACCCGGGTGGCCTCGGCGCCCTCCACGGCCGGGCCGTCCGCCTCCAGCCACTTCATCGCCGCCATCGGGCCGGCGCCGGGGCGGACCTTCTCGGCCTCGGCCTCCATCTGCGCGAGCAGGTCGCGGAACTCGCCCCAGGCCCATGCGTAGGCCTCGTCCAGGTCCAGGTCGGAGCCGGTCCAGAAGCGGACGAAGCGGCGGTAGCGCTCGCGGCCGGTGGTGTCGGAGGTGTCGGCGGCGGCCGGGCCGTAGACGTCGCGCAGCCAGTCGCGCAGGGCGGCCAACGCCTCCCCGGCGGCCAGCGCGGGCCCGGACAGCTCGGCGCGCAGGCCCTCCGGCGCGCCCTGGACGAACGCGCCGAACCAGCCGCCGGGCACGTCCCCCTCCAGCCACTCGCCGAGCTGCCCGACCACGGTGGCCACCTGGCGCGGGCCGGACAGCAGGCCGCGCTCGATGCCGGCGGCCAGCGTCTCCCGGTACTGCGCCAGCGCGAGCGGCACGCGGGCCAGCCGGCGGCCGACCACCTGCCACTCGGCCTCGGTGTCCGTCCCCATCAGGGTGAAGACGTCCCGGACCTCGTGCACCGGGGAGCCCAGGTTGCGCACCGCGCGGAAGTTCTCCCCGGCCTCGTGGACGGCGAGGGAGGCGGTCAGCCGCTCGCGCAGCAGGCGGGCGCAGCGGCGCTCCGCCTCGTCCTGCGCGGCGTCGGAGCGTTCGGCCTCGGCGAGGGCCGCCAGGGTGCGGCGGCCGAGGTCGGCGATCGCCTCGGCGCCGGCCGGCGAGAGGTCGGGCAGCCGGTCGTCCTCGGGGCTGAACCCCAGGTAGACCGCGGTCAGCGGGTCGAGTTCGGCCAGGGCCCGGACGTAACCGTCGGCGACGCGGCGCGGGGTGGTGGCGTCGGAGGTGATCAGTTCTTCAACCATTCGGACATCATGGCGTGGCGGGGGCCGATTGCAAGCCTTTACCGGGCGATCGGTGACATGCACCGGCCGACCGCCGCCGGGCGGACCCACGCAAACACACGTTCGGGAAACCGCCGCGCGCGACAGGATCCGATCGGGCCCACGCCCATTACGCTGACCGCCATGGAAGCCCGCCCCGCCACGGCAACCGACCAGGTACCCGCCCCGGCCGCACCCGGCCCCCGCCCGCGCCGCACCGGCTACCGGCGGCTGCCGGTGCAGCAGCGCCGCGAACAGCTGATCGCGGTCGCCCTGGAACTGTTCGCCGCCCGGCCGCCCGAGGAGGTGGGCCTGGACGACGTCGCCGAGGCCGCCGGGGCCTCCCGCCCGCTGGTCTACCGCTACTTCGCGGGCGGCAAGCAGCAGCTGTACGAGGCCGCGCTGCGCAGCGCGGCCGACGAGCTGACCAGCCGCTTCACCGTCCCGCTGGCCGGGACCCCGTCCGAGCAGCTGGCGGCCGTCCTGGACGGCTACTTCGCCTTCGTGGCCGAGCACGACGCCGGCTACTCGGCGTTGCTGCGCGGCGGTTCGGTGGTGGAGACGGCCCGCACCTCGGCGATCGTCGACGACGTCCGGCGGGCGGCGCTCAAGCGGACCCTGCGGCACCTCGGCGTGCGGGAGGCCGGGCCCCGGCTGACGCTGCTGGTGCGCTCGTGGATCGCGGTGGTCGAGGGCGCGTCGCTGACCTGGCTGGACGAGGGGCGCACGCTGCCGGTGGACGAGCTGCGCGACTGGCTGGTGGACCAGTTCACGGCGATGGCGGCGGCGACCGCGCTGCACGACCCGCAGACCGCGCAGGTGCTGGCCGTGCTGCTCGCGCTGGAGGGGCCGCAGGCGTCGCGGGCCGAGCGGCTGCGCGAGGTGCTGGCGGCCCGGTGACCCGACCCCCGTGCCCGGGGTCGGGGCGGCCGGTGCCGCGCCGGCGGGGTTGTCAGGGAGTGTCAGGCACGCCCTACGCCTTGCCGAGGACCTGCCGCTGGCGGCCGAGGCCCTCGATCTCGATCTCGACGATGTCGCCCGGGGCCAGGAACGGCGTGCCGGGGTGGCCCAGGGTGACGCCGGCCGGGGTGCCGGTGACGATCACGTCGCCCGGCTCCAGGACCATGAACTGGCTGACGTAGCGGACCAGTTCGAGCACCGGGAAGATCATCTTGCCGGTGTTGCCGTCCTGCCGCAGCCCGCCGTTGACCCACAGCCACAGCGGCAGCTGCTGCGGGTCGGCCACCTCGTCCGCGGTGACCAGCCAGGGCCCCAGCGGGGTGAAGGTCTCCGCCGACTTGCCCTTGTCCCACTGGCCGCCGCGCTCGAACTGGAAGGCCCGTTCGGTGACGTCGTTGGCGATCGTGTAGCCGGCGATCACCGCCGCGGCCTCCTCGTGCCCGGCCAGGTAGCGGGCGGTGCGGCCGATCACGACGGCCAGCTCGGCCTCGTAGTCGGTCTTCTCGCCGCCACGCGGCACCAGCACCTCGTCGTACGGGCCGACCACGGTGCAGCTCGGCTTGAGGAAGATCACCGGCTCGTCCGGGGGCGCGACCCCGGCCTCGGCGGCGTGGTCGCGGTAGTTGAGCCCGATGCCGACCACCTTGCCCGGGCGCGCGACCGGCGCGCCCACCCGCTGCCCGGCGAGGTCCACCCGGGGCAGCGCCCCGGCGGCCACGTCCCGCGCCAGGGCGGCGGTGTCCAGCCCGGCCAGGAAGGCCCCGTCAATGTCCCGGGCACGCCCGGAGAGGTCGTACCCGATGCCGTCCTGGCCCAGCACGACCGGGCGCTCGGCGCCCGGGGGTCCGACGCGGAGGAGCTTCATCGATCCGTCACCAGCCTTTTCGTCGCAGCTCACCGGGGCGGCCGAAGACACCGCACCCGACTCTGGCAACGAGGTATATCAACGCCACCGGCCGTGAACCAGACCGTCCCGGTGGGCGGATTCCTCTCAATTCCCGCAGTCGCCGCAGACGCCGAATCAGCGGCCCGCACGGTTGACAGCCTCCCGCCCGTACGGCACCGAGGGCCCTCAGCCGCCCTGCGGACCGCCGCCGAGCAGGCCGGCCAGGCTCAGCGCCCGCGGCCGGCCCGGCCCGCTCCGGGCGGCCTCCCGGTGCCAGCGGTCGAGGTCGCGCAGCGCGTCGGCCCGGACGTCCGGTTCGGCGGCCGGCTCCGCGGCCAACTCGCGCAGCAGCGCGACGGCGGCGCCCGGGCTGCCGTCCTGGGCCAGCCACAGGGCCAGGTCGTGGCAGGTGCGCAGGGTGCGCGGGTCGGCCGGGCCGCAGATCCGGGCGAGGTCGGGGATGAGCGCGGTGAGCATCTCGACGGCCTCCCCGGGGGCGCCCTGCGCGCCGCGTAGCCAGGCCTGGTCGGCCCGGCGGCGCAGCTGCTCCGGGCTGGGGTCGTCCGGGCGGAGCACCCCGGGCCGGATCCGGCGCAGCCGTTCCAGCACCTCGGCGGCGGTGGCCGGCCGGTCCGCGGGCCGTTTGGCGAGCAGCCCGGCGACCAGGTCGGCCAGCGCCGGATCGGTGCTGCGCACCCGGGGCGGGGTCTCCTCCAGGTGCTTGTACATGTACTCGGCGGCCGAGGAGGCGCGGAACGGGCGCCGCCCGGTGCAGAGTTCGTACAGCATGACGCCGAGCGCGTAGAGGTCGGCCCGGCCGTCCACGGCGGCGCCGGACCAGCACTCGGGCGCCAGGTACGGGACGGTGCCGACCACGCTGCCGGTGGAGGTGAGCACCGCGGACTGGGTGAGCAGCCGGGCGATGCCGAAGTCCAGCACCTTGGCCTTGCCGCCCGCGTCGACCATCACGTTCTCGGGCTTGATGTCGCGGTGGACGACGCCCGAGCGGTGCGCGGCGTCCAGCGCCTTGCAGACCTGGCGCATCCACTTCAGCGCGGCCTCCTGGTCCGGGACGCCGTCCGTGAGGATGTCGGACAGGGCCCGGCCGCGGACCAGTTCCAGCACCAGGTAGTGGGTCCCCCCGGTGGCGGTCGCGACCAGGCCGTAGTCGTACACGGTCACGATGTGCGGATTGGAGAGGCCGCCGGCCGTGCGGGCCTCGCGGACGAACCGCCCGACGGCCTCCCGGTCGGCGGCGTGCTCCGCCAGCAGCAGCTTGACCGCGACCTCGCGGTCGAGCCGCTGGTCGGTCGCCTTCCAGACCACCCCGAAGCCGCCCCTGCCCAGCCACTCGTCCAGCCGGTACCGGCCGTCGAGCACCTCCCCCTGCTGCATGTCCTCCCCCAAGTCCGCCGTGTCCGGGCGGTGTTCGCCGTCGGATCGGAGGGGTCACCATAGCGGCGGGGGGCGGCGAACGGGTGAACGGACGGGCCCTACGGCTTGGGCAGCCCGGGCGGGTTGACCTCGGAGGTCGGCACCGCCTCGTTGTCCAGGCCCCAGCGCTTGAGCACCTGGCTGTAACTGCCGTTCCTGATCACCTCGTTCAGCGCCCCGTTGAGCGCCTGGACCAGCCCGTTGCCCTTGCGGGTGGTCGCGGCGATCTTGCCGAGGACGTCCGCGCCGCCGCCCGAGTAGGTGCCGACGATCTCGGTCTCGCCGGTCTGCGCGACGTGGAAGGCCAGGTTGGGATTGGGGCCGACGTAGGCGTCGATCCGGCCGGAGGAGAGCGCCAGGTAGAACTCGGCGCCCTGGAAGTACTTGATGTCGATCGGCTTGAGGCCGTTCCTGGTGTTCTCCTCGCTCCAGGAGATCAGCAGCTTCTCCTGGTTGGTGCCGGAGGAGACGCCCACCGACCTGCCCGCCAGGTCCTTGGCGCCGGTGACCTTGAGGCCGCTGCCCTTCCTGGCCTCGAAACCGAGGACGTCCAGCCGGTAGGTGGCGAAGTCGTACTTCTCCTTGCGCGCCTCGGTGACGGTGATGTTGGAGAGGCCGACGTCGTACTTGCCGCTGTCCAGGCCGACGAAGATGTTCTCCCAGGAGACCGGGTTGAACTCGACCTTGAGGCCGAGCACGTTGCCGACCAGGGCGGCGATGTCCGGCTCGACGCCGATGATGGTCCTGTCGTCGTTGGCGTAGAAGTCCAGCGGCGGGGTGGTGCCGAGGGAGTCGACGACGGCCAGGGTCCCTCTCCTCCTGATCTCCTCCGGGACGAGCGCCGCGATCGCGTCGACCTTGGCCGTGGTCACCCGGTTCTGGTCGGCCGTCAGATTCACCACGGCGCCGTTCGGCGCGGTGCTGCCCTTGGCCGGGGCGAGTTCCGCCGTGGCTCCCGAGGACGCGCCGCCGCAGGCGGTCAGGGCGAGGGCGGCGGCGAGCGCGCCGGCGGCGGTCACGAGGGCGCGACGGGGTAGGGGCATGGCGGAACTCCTGCTCGGTGAAGGGGGTTTCGGAGCGGCGGGAAGGACTGGAGGCCCTCGGTTCAGGGCACCTCGGCTCAGGGCACCTCGGCTCAGAGCACCTCGGCTCAGAGCACCTTGGCGAGGAAGGCCCGGGTGCGTTCGTGCCGGGGGCGGTCCAGGACTTCGGCCGGCGGGCCCTGCTCGACCACCACGCCGCCGTCCATGAAGACGACGGTGTCGGCGACCTCGCGGGCGAAGCCGATCTCGTGGGTGACCACGATCATGGTGGTGCCGGTCCGGGCGAGGTCCTTGATGACGTCCAGCACCTCGCCGACCAGCTCCGGGTCGAGCGCCGAGGTGGGCTCGTCGAACAGCAGCACCTTCGGCTCCAGGGCCAGCGCCCGGGCGATCGCCACCCGCTGCTGCTGGCCGCCGGAGAGCTGCCGGGGGTACGCGGCGGCCTTGTCCGCCAGCCCGACCCGCTCCAGCAGCGCCAACGCCGTCGCCCTGGCCTCGGCCCGGGGGCGGCGCAGCGCGGCGATCGGCGCCTCGACCAGGTTCTCCAGCACGGTGAGGTGCGGGAACAGGTTGAAGTTCTGGAACACGAAGCCGATGTGGGTGCGCTGGCGCAGCACCTCGCGCTCCTTGAGCTCGTACAGCCGGTCGCCGGAGCGCCGGTAGCCGATCAGCTCGCCGTCGATGGCGACGTAGCCGCCGTCGAGCTTCTCCAGGTGGTTGATCGCGCGCAGCAGCGTGGACTTGCCGGAGCCGGACGGGCCGAGCACCACGGTGACCGAGCCGGCCGGGACGTCCAGATCGAGGCCGCGCAGCACCTCCAGTGGCCCGAAGCTCTTGTGCAGGCCGCGGACCTGCACCATCGGTGCGGCCGCCGGTTCGGTCTTGGTGAGCGTGGTCATCGACGTCCTCCGGTGGTGCGGGCGGTCGCCGCGCGGGTGGTCGGCGTGCGGGTGGTCGGCGTGCGGGCGGGCAGGCTCCGGACGAAGGCCCGGGCGCGCTGGAGCGGGGTGGGCGGCGGGGTGCGCTGCGCGCCGCGGGCGAAGTAGCGCTCGACGTAGTACTGGCCGATGGACAGCACCGTGGTCAGCAGCACGTACCAGACGGTGGCGACCATCAGCAGCGGCACCACCCGGCCGGTCCGGCCGTAGACCACCTGGGCCTGGTAGAAGAGCTCGCCGATGGCCATCACGTAGACCACCGAGGTGCCCTTGAGCAGCGAGATCACCTCGTTGGCGGCGGCCGGCAGGATGCCGCGCATCGCCTGCGGCAGCACGATCCGCCAGCTCTGGCGCCAGCGCGGGATGCCGAGCGCGGTGGCGGCCTCCCGCTGGCCGACGTCCACCGCGATGACGCCGCCGCGGATGATCTCGGCGGCGAACGCGGCCTGGTGCAGCCCGAGGCCGAGCACGGCGGCGCCGAGCGCGCTCAGCACGCCGACCGTCTCGAAGTCCCCGAAGGTCGGGCCGAACGGGATGCCGATCCCGAACCGCTTGTAGAGGTACGACAGGTTGAACCAGAACACCAGCTGGACGATCAGCGGGATCGAGCGGAACACCCACACGTACGCCCAGGCGATGGACTGGAGGATCGCGCTGCGGGACAACCGCATCGCGGCCACCACGGCGCCCAGCAGGAAGCCCAGCCCGGTGCCGTAGACGGTGAGTTCGAGGGTGCGGCCGACCGCCTGGACGATCGTGTCGGCGGTGAAGTAGAGCCGGAAGGTGGCCCAGTCCCAGCCGGGGTTGGTGGCCAGGCCGTGGGCGAACTGGGCGAGCACGACGAGGGCGGCGACCCCGATCCCCCAGCGCCAGGGGTGCCGGGCGGGGACGGCCCGCAGAGCGGCCAGTTCGTCGAGGTCCAGGCGGGGGCCGGAGCCCGGACCGGGATCGGGTCCGGTCGCCGGTGCCCGCTCGGCCCGAGCCGGGGTCGGGGCCTGGGCCTGGGCTTGGGCTTGGGACGTCGCGGTGGTGCTGGCGGTCATCGGGAGGCTCCTTCGGCAGACCCGGGGATCACTGGTGTTCGGGCGGGCTGATCAGGGACTCCTTGATCGCCGATTCGGCGACCCCCCACTTCCTGAGGATCCGCTCGTACGTCCCGTCCTTGATCAGCTGGTTGACCGCCGCCTGGAAGGCCGGGGTGAGCTTCGAGCCCTTCTTGAACGCGAAGCCGACGTCCAACCGGTGGAACTCGCCGAGGAAGCGCGTCCCGGAGGCCTCCTGCGCGGCCTGGTAGCGCAGGCCGTTGATGGTGGACATCAGGACGTCGACCCGGCCCTGCTGGAGGCCGGTGAGCACGGCCCCGGGGTCGCTGAACGCCTTGACCTCGTACGGCTTCTTCCCGGCGTCGGTGCAGGCGGTGCGCTTCGCGTTCAGCGTGGTCTCGAAGGTGGTGCCGGCGCCGGTGCCGATGGTCAGCCCGCAGAGCTGGAGCAGGTCGGTGACCGGCTGGACGGCCTGGTTGTCCTTGCGGACCGCGAAGCCCTGGCCGTCGTCGATGTAGGTGACGAAGTCGATGGTCTTCAACCGGGCCGTGGTGACCCCGAAGTTGCCGGTGCCGACGTCGAACTTGCCGCTGTCCAGGGCGGGCAGGATGGTCTCGAAGGCGGCCTCCTGGCGCTGCACGGTCAGCCCGAGCAGCCTGGCCACCGCATCGGTGAAGTCCACGTCGATCCCGGCCGGCTTCTTGGTGGCCTGGTCGGCGTAGAAGGCGGTGGGCGGCGAGCCGAAGGACGCGCCGAAGGTCAGCGTGCCGGCCTTGCGGACCTCCTCGGGCAGCAGCGCGGCGGCGGCGTCCGACTTCGCGAGGCCGGAGACGACGTCCTGGGAGACGGCGGTGGCGGCGGGCCCGCTCGCCCCCGCCGGGCCCGCGATCTTCGGGTCCGAGCCGCACGCGGCCAGCGCCAGCACCGGCAGCAGGGCGGTGGCCGCGAGCAGGCGGCGGCGGACGGTGGTGCTTCTCACGGGGGGCCTTTCAGGGGGTCGGAGCCAGCACCGGCAGGTGCTTCTCGAACGGGAGCGGGCCGATCGTCAGGGGGTCGGCGGCGACGTCGAACAGCGGGGTGTAGCCGGACGCCAGGTAGAGGCCCCTGGCCTCGGGCTGGCGCGGACCGGTGGTGAGGTAGATCCGGGCGTAGCCGGCGGCGGCCGCCGTCCGCTCCAACTCGGCCAGCACCCGGCGGGCCAGGCCGCGGCGGCGGTGCGCGGAGTGCGTCCACATCCGCTTCAGCTCGGCGGTGCGCTCGTCGTACCGCTTGTACGCGCCGCCGGCGACGGGCTCGCCGTCCTCCAGCAGGAGCAGCAGGACGCCGTGCGGCTCGGCGAAGGCGTCCCGGGGGTAGCGGGTCATCTCCTGGCGCGCCTCGGGGCCGTAGCGGCTGACGTACTCGTGGGTGAGCTCGCGTAGCAGCGGCTCGACCAGCGGGTCGTCGATGGTGACCCGGCGGAACCCGGCCGCCGGGCCCGCCTCCCGGTCCGGAGCGCTCACGCCTGCACCGCGATCAGCTGGTGCCGGTCCCGCTCGGCGCGCTCGGCCACCGCCGCGGCCTTGGCGGCGTCGCGCTTGGCGACCTCCTCGCGGACGATCGGGATGACGTGGCGGCCGAAGTCGATCGCGTCGTCGAGCAGGTGGTAGCCGCGGGCGGAGAGGATGTCCACGCCGAGGTCGTAGTAGTCGAGCAGCGCCTCGGCGACCGTCTCCGGGGTGCCGACCAGGGCGTTGGAGTTGCCGGCCCCGCCGGTGGCCGCGGCGGTCGGGGTCCACAGCGCGCGGTCGTAGCGCTCGCCGGCCTCGGCGATCTCGATCAGCCGCTGGGAACCAGTGTTTTCAGGCGCTGTGGCGCCGAGCGGGCGGCCCCGGCGGACGAGATCCCCGGACTCCCGGCGGGCCTTGATCGCGGCCACCGTCCGGTGCGCCTTCTCCCAGGCCAGTTCCTCGGTCGGCGCGATGATCGGCCGGAACGCCACCTGGATCCGCGGCACGTCGGTGCGCCCGGCGGCCCGGGCCGCCTCCTTCACCCGCTCGATCTGCTCGGCGGTGCGGGCCAGCGGCTCGCCCCACAGGCAGTAGACGTCCGCCTCGGCGCCGCCGGCCGCGTAGGCGGCGTCCGAGGAGCCGCCGAAGGAGACCCCGGGGCGCGGCTGCTGGACGGGGAAGACGTCGGAGACGAAGTCGTTGAAGCGGTAGTGGGCGCCCTCGTGGTCGAAGGGCTCCCGGCTGGTCCACGCCTTCTTGACGATGCCGATGTACTCGCGGGTGCGCTCGTAGCGCTCGTCCTTGGACAGGAAGTCGCCCTCGCGCTGCTGCTCGTGGTCGCTGCCGCCGGTGATGAAGTGGACGGTCAGCCGCCCGTCGCTGATCTGGTCCAGGGTCGCGAAGGTCTTGGCGGCGAAGGTCGGGTAGGAGACGTTCGGCCGGTGCGCCAGCAGGATCTGCAGCCGGTCCAGGTGCGAGGCGAGGAAGGCCGCCGCGGCCGCGGGTTCCGGGGAGCCTGCGCCGTACGCGAAGAGCACCCGGTCCCAGCCGTGGTCCTCGTGGGCCCGGGCCAGCCTCAGGGTGTAGTCGCGGTCGAAGGCGGCGGTGGAGCGGGGGGTGGTCTCCGAGCCGTCGCCGGTGGCGGCGATACCGAGGAATTCGACGGGCATGGCGGAACCTTTCGGGGTGAGCGGAGTCCGGTGGACTGCGGGTGGGCAGGCCGGAGCCGGCCGGGGCGGGGCGGCCGTGAACACGGGTGCGCGGCGGCCGCGCCGACGGTGGGGTCGGCGCTCGCGCGGCGGGAGGCAGGCGTGGACGAGGGAGTACTGCCGGAGTTCAGTGCGCGGTCGTCGGACGGCAGCGTGCGCCTGGGACGCCGTCAGCTGCGGACGGCTGGTCCCGGCCCGCGGCGGGGCAGACCGAGGGAGGGGTCCCCGCGGGAGATCAGAGGGCCGGACGGGCGGCCCGCTGCCGGGTCAGCCGCGACACGCCGCGGACCACACCCGACCGAAGTCGATGTGGTCGCGGGTGACCAGGGGCTGCTCGGCGTACATGGCCTCAAGTTGAACAGCCTGCCAAGTGGTCCGTCAACCATCCATCATTGCCGCTCTGTTGCGATCTCCTGTCGCCCTGCGACCGGTCCGCGCCGGGCCCCGGCCAGGGCCCGGACCGCCCTTGACAGCCGTCGATCGCGCATGCGTACGATCACGGCGGAGTGCAGTGCACAGCGCCGGCCGTGTTGAGGGACACGGGCCGGTGCGACGGCCGTACGTGACCACACCCGTACCTCCCGCCCGCCCGCACCTCCGCCAGGAGCCGCCGCCATGGCCAGCCCGCAGGACCTCCTCCCCGCCCGCTCCACGCCCACCCCCGCCTCCACCTCAGCCCCCGACCTCCCCGGCCCGCCGCCCGACCCCGGCGCCCGGATCGTCGCCCGCCGCCGACCCGGGCAGTGGGTCTGCGCCGGGATCGCGCTGCTGCTGACCGCGATGGCCGTCAACTCCGTGGTGCGCAACAAGGCCTTCCAGTGGGACGTGGTCGCCGGCTGGTTCACCGCCGGGTCGGTGCTCAACGGCCTCACCCTGACCCTCTGGCTCACCGCCGTCACCCTCGCCCTCGGCTTCGTCCTCGGCACCGGCCTCGCCGTCATGCGGATGTCCGGCAACCCGGTGCTGCGCACCCTGAGTTGGGGCTACATCTGGATCTTCCGCTCCACCCCGCCGCTGGTGCAGCTGCTGTTCTTCTTCAACATCGGCGCGCTCTACCCGACCCTCGGCCTCGGCATCCCGTTCGGCCCCGAGTTCGTCACCGTCAAGACCGTCAACCTGATCGGCCCCACCCTCACCGCCGTCATCGGCCTCACCCTGCTGGAGACCGCGTACGCCGCCGAGGTGATCCGCGGCGGCATCCTGTCCGTCGACCGCGGCCAGCTGGAGGCCGCCTCGGCGCTCGGCCTCGGCCGGTGGCGGGTGCTGCGCCGGATCGTCGTCCCGCAGGCGATGCGCTCGATCGTGCCGACCGCCGGGAACATGCTGATCAGCGCACTCAAGGGCACCAGCATCGTCAGCGTGCTGGCCGTCTCCGACCTGCTCTACTCGGTACAGCTGGTCTACCTGCAGTCGTACCGGGTCATCCCGATGCTGGTGGTCGCCACCATCTGGTACCTGGTGGTCACCACCCTGCTGTCCGTCGGCCAGTACTACGTCGAGCGCCACTACGCCAAGGGCGCCACCCGGGACGGCCTGCCGCCCACCCCGCTCCAGCGGACCCGGGCCGCCCTGCGACGGCTGCGCGAGGTGGCGGCATGAGCGAGCGGAGCGAGCGAATCATCGAGAGGTGCGTGTTGCGCGAAGCGCCTGCCGAGCGAAGCGAGGTGGCCGCATGAGTGTCCTGGTGATCGTCGGCGCGGGCCCGCGGGGCACCGGGCTGCTGGAGCGGATCGCCGCCAACGCGGCCGAACTCCTGCCCGCCGAACGCCCGTTGCACGTCCACCTGGTCGACCCGCACCCGCCCGGCGCGGGCCGGATCTGGCGCCACGAGCAGTCCCCGCTGCTGCGGATGAACTCGATGGCCGAGGACGTCACCATGTTCACCGACGAGCGCTCGACCATCGACGGGCCGGTCCGCCCGGGCCCTTCGCTGGCCCAATGGGCGCTCCGGCGGCGGGAGTTCGCGCCCTACCGGGAGGTCGCCGACCCGGCCGTCCGGGCCGAACTGGACACCCTCGCGCCCACCGACTTCCCCACCCGCCGGGCCCAGAGCGCCTACCTGGACTGGGCGTTCCGCCGCGCCGTCGCCGACCTGCCGCCGCACGTCACGGTCACCGTGCACCGGGACACCGTCCGGCGGATCGACGGCCCGCCCGACGGCCCGCAGACCGTCCACCTCACCGGCCGGACGCTCACCGCCGACCACGTCGCCCTCACCCTCGGCCACCTCGACTCCACCCCGCACCCCCGGTACGCCGCCGACGCCGGCTTCGCCGCCCGGCACGGCCGCTTCCACCTCCCGCCCGCCTACTCCGCCGACGCCGACCTGGACGGCATCGCCCCCGGCGAGCACGTCGTGCTGCGCGGCCTCGGCCTGGCCTCCGTCGACCTGGTCGCCCTGCTCACCGAAGGGCGCGGCGGCCGCTTCGAGCCCACCGGGGACGGGCTGCGCTACCGCCCGTCCGGCCGCGAACCGGTGCTGCACCTCGGCTCCCGGCGCGGCGTCCCGTACCACTCCAAGACCGACTACCGACTCCAGGGGCCGCCCGCCCCGCTCCCCCGGTACTTCGACGCGGCCGCCGTGGACGCCGTCCTCGCGACCGACGGGCCGCTCGAACTCCGGCGCGACTTCTGGCCGTTGATGGCCAAGGAGACCGCCTTCGGGCACTACCACGAGCTGTTCCACGCCCACCCCGAGCGCACCGCGCTGCCCTGGCCGGAGTTCCTGGCCCGGTTCGACCGGCACGACTGGTACTCCCCCGACCTGGCCGCCCTGGTCGCCGAGGCGGTACCCGACCCGGCCGACCGGATCGACTTCGAACGGCTCGACCACCCGCTGGCCGGCCTCGAACTCGGCTCCGCCGAGGAGCTCCAGCAGCACCTGCGCGCCTACGTCACCGCCGACGCCGACCGCCGCGCCGACCCCGCGCACAGCGCCGACCTCGGCGCCTTCCTCGCCCTGCTCTCGCTGTTCGGCCAGCTCCCGCGCATCCTCGCGACCGGCCGGCTCACCGCCCGCTCGGTCGCCGAAGAGGTGGACGGGTGGTTCTTCGGCTACTTCAGCTACCTCGCCTCCGGCCCGCCCGGCTTCCGGCTGCGCCAGCTGCTCGCCCTGTCCGAGGCCGGGATCGTGCGCTTCCTGGGCGCGGGCGTCCGGGTCGAACGGGACGAGGCCACCGGCACCTGGCGGGCCGGCGGCGACACCGTGCCGGGCCACCGCATCGCCGCCACCGCCCTGGTCGAGGCGTACCTGCCCAAGCACCAGCTGACCCGCACCCTCGACCCGGTGCTGCGCGAACTGCACCGCGCCGGGCGGCTCGTGGAGGAGGTGGTCGCCGACGAGGAGTACACCCACCGCTCCGGCCTGGTCACCATCGCCCCCGGCGACAGCCGACTGCTCGACCCGGCCCTGGGCGGCGCCCCGCACCCGCGGCGCACCGCACTCGGCCCGCACACCAGCCTGCGCGCCGCCGCCGCCTTCGCCCGGCCCCGCACCGACTCCCCGGGATTCCGGCAGAACGACGCCGCCGCCCGCGCGCTGCTGCGGGCGCTGGCCGCGCTCCCGGCCGCCGCCCCGGCGCCCGTCGTCGATCCCCCGCCCGCCCGCCGCCGCCAAGGCACCCGCCTCGCCGCGCGGTCGGCGGTCGCCGCCCCTGCTCCGCTGTGCGGTCAGCGCACCCCGCCACCGCCGCGCCCGCCCTCCGGCCGGACGAGGGGGGCCTGACGGCGGGCCCCGGGAGCGGCCCGGTCGCAGGTTCGGGGCCCGAAGACCCGTTCGACCCCCCTCCCCCCGTCCGTACCCGGATGGAAGGATGGGCCCTCAGCCCCCGCGCCGAAGCGGCGGGCCCGGCGGACCCGGTGTCACCCCGGTGTCACGGCCGCCGGACGAGCAGAGCCGAGGAGAAGCGGTCATGGCCAAGCAGGCCCCGCAGAGCGACCCGGCGCAGGACGCCCCCGAGGTGTCCGCGCCCCAGCACGCGGCGGCCGGGCTGCCCGCGGTCGGCCACAGCCTGCGGATGGCCGCCGAGCAGATGGGCCCCCTGCGCACCCTCGCCACGCTGCGCAAGGTCAACCAGCCGGACGGCTTCGACTGCCCCGGCTGCGCCTGGCCGGAGCCGGGCAAGACGCACACGGCGGAGTTCTGCGAGAACGGCGCCAAGGCCGTCGCCGAGGAGGCCACCGAGCGCCGGATCCGCGCCGAGTTCTTCGCCGCCCACCCGGTCGCCGAGCTGGCCGAGCGCTCCGGCTACTGGCTGGGCCAGCAGGGCCGCCTCACCCAGCCGATGCTGCTCGACGAGGGCGCCACCCACTACACGCCGGTCTCCTGGGACGACGCCTTCGCGCTGATCGCCGAGGAGCTGCGCGCCCTGGACACCCCGGACGGCGCCGCCTTCTACACCTCCGGGCGGACCAGCAACGAGGCCGCCTTCGCGTACCAGCTGTTCGCCCGCCGGCTGGGCACCAACAACCTGCCGGACTGCTCCAACATGTGCCACGAGTCGTCCGGTTCGGCGCTCACCGAGACGCTCGGCGTCGGCAAGGGCAGCGTCAGCCTCAAGGACCTCTACCAGGCCGACCTGATCATCGTGGCCGGCCAGAACCCGGGCACCAACCACCCCCGGATGCTCTCCGCGCTGGAGCGCGCCAAGCGGGCCGGCGCCACCATCGTGAGCGTGAACCCGCTGCCGGAGGCCGGCCTGGAGCGCTTCAAGAACCCGCAGCACGCGCGCGGCCTGGTCGGCCACGGCACCAAGCTGACCGACCTGTTCCTGCAGATCCGCCTCGGCGGGGACCTGGCGCTGTTCCGCGCGCTCAACCGGATGATCCTGGAGCAGGACGGCGTCGACCGCGCCTTCGTCACCGAACACTGCCACGGCTTCGAGGAGTTCGAGGCGCAGGCGGGCGCGACCGACCGCGCCGAGGTGCTCGCCGCGACCGGCCTGCCGTGGGAGCAGATCGAGGAGCTCGGCCGGCTGGTGCTGGGCTCCCGGAAGATCATCGTCTGCTGGGCGATGGGCCTCACCCAGCACAAGCACGCCGTCCCGACCATCCGCGAGGTGGTCAACTTCCTGCTGCTGCGCGGCAACGTCGGCCGCCCGGGCGCCGGGGTCTGTCCGGTGCGCGGGCACAGCAACGTCCAGGGCGACCGGACGATGGGCATCTTCGAGCGGCCCTCGACGGCCTTCCTGGACGCGCTCGGCAAGGAGTTCGGCTTCGAGCCGCCGCGCGCGCACGGCCTCGACTCGGTGGACACCATCCGGGCGATGCGCGACGGCCGGGTCGGGGTGTTCTTCGCGATGGGCGGCAACTTCGTCGCGGCCACCCCGGACACCGACGTCACCGAGGCGGCGATGCGCCGCTGCCGGCTGACCGTGCACGTCTCCACCAAGCTCAACCGCTCGCACGTGGTCACCGGCGCCCGCGCACTGATCCTGCCCACCCTGGGCCGCACCGACCGGGACGTCAGCGGCGCCGGTGCCCAGTTCGTCAGCGTCGAGGACTCGATGGGCCAGGTGCACTCCTCGCGCGGCGGCCTGCGCCCGCCCGCCCCGGGCCTGCTCTCCGAGACCGCGATCGTCTGCCGGCTGGCCCGCAGCGTCCTCGGCCCCGGGGACACCGTGCCGTGGGAGGACTTCGCCGCCGACTACGACACCCTGCGGGACCGGATCGCCCGGGTCGTCCCCGGCTTCGAGGACTACAACGAGAAGGTCCGCCGCCCCGGCGGCTTCACCCTGCCGCACGGCCCGCGCGACTCCCGGACCTTCCCCACCGCGACCGGGAAGGCCAACTTCACCGTCAACCCGCTCACCGCCCCCGAGGTCCCGCCGGGCCGCCTGCTGTTGCAGACGCTGCGCTCGCACGACCAGTACAACACCACCATCTACGGCCTGGACGACCGCTACCGGGGCATCAAGGGCGGCCGCCGGGTGGTCCTGGTCAACCCGGCCGACGCCGCCGAACTGGACCTGGCCGAGGGCGCCTTCGTCGACCTGGTGAGCGAGTGGCGGGACGGCGTCGAGCGGCGCGCCCCGCACTTCCGGGTGGTCCACTACCCGGTGGCCCGCGGCGGCGCGGCGGCCTACTACCCGGAGACCAACGTGCTCGTCCCGCTGGACTCCACCGCCGACATCAGCAACACGCCGACCTCCAAGGCCGTGGTCGTCCGCTTCGAGCCGGACACCGGCGCCCCGGCGTGACGCACGCGAAGGCCGCCCGGTGTCCGTGGACGCCGGGCGGCCTTCGTCATGGCTCAGGCCCTGTCCGGCCGATCTTGCCGGACAGGGCCTAGTTGCCGCCGAGCGGCAGTGTCGCGGTGGCGCTGCCCGGGGCTCCGGCGCTCGCCGAGCCGGTGGTGGTGGAGGCCGCGGTGCCGGTGGAACCCGGGGTGCCGGTGCCGGTGCCGGTCGGGGCGGGCGTCGCCGGGCCAGTGCCGGTCGGCGTCGGGGTGCCCGTCCCGGTCGGGGTCGGCGTGCCCGTCCCGGTCGGGGTCGGCGTGGGCGTGGGCGTGCCGGGGGCGGTGGTGCCGGTGCCGGACGGCGTCCCCGGGTCGGCGGGCGTTCCGCTCCCGGTGCCGGACGGCGTACCGGTGCCGGTGTCCGCGGGCGTGCCCGGGGTGGTGGACGGCGTACCCGGGGTGGCCGGCGGGTTGGCGGGCGTGCCGGGGGCCGGGGCGGCCGGGACCTGGTTGGCCGGGCTGGGCGCGATCGGGGTGACGGTGTCCCAGCCGGCGGGCAGGTCGGGCACCTTCCAGCTGCCGCCGGCCTCGTCCGCCGCGCCGGACGGGTCGGGCCGCACCGCCCCGAGGATCGGCATCGAGCCGATCGGCGACACCTTGATGACGGCGCCCGGCCGGGGTGCCTGGACGACCAGCCCGCCGCCGATGTACATCGCGACGTGCGTGGCGCCCTCGAAGTAGATGACCAGGTCGCCGGGGCGGAGCTGGTTCAGCGCGATGTGCGGGAGCTGGGCCCACTGCTCCTGGCTGGTGCGCGGGATCGGCAGCCCGGCGTGCAGCCAGGCCTGCGAGGTGAGGCCCGAGCAGTCGAAGGAGTCCGGCCCCGCGCCGCCCCACAGGTACGGCTTGTTGAGCTGGGCGAGCGCGAAGGCGATGGCGGTGCGGCCGGCCGCCGACGGGGTGCGCTCGCCCTTGCCGAGGACGCCGGAGGCGAGGAAGAGGAGCTGGGCTTCGTCGGCCTTGGCCTTCTCCAGCTTCTCCAGCTCGGTGCGCTGGGCGCCGGTGAGCGAGGAGACCAGCTGCTCGACGGAGGCGAGGTCGGTGGCGACCTTGGCCTTGGCGGCGTCCTGCTGGGTGACCAGCGTCTGGGAGGTCTTGAGCGCGTCCTCGGTCTGCTTCGTCAGGCCTGCGAGGGCCTCGCGGTCGGTCTTCAGCCGGTCCAGGAACTCGGACTGCGAGCGGCTGGCGGCGGTGAGCAGTTCCGCGATGGTGACGGCCTCGTACGGGTCCTTGGAGAGCAGCAGTTCGGCGTAGGCGGAGGCGGCGCCGTTGCGGTACTGGGCGGCGGCGAGCTGGGAGGCGATGTCGGTGCCGGCGTCGACCTGCTTCTGCTGACGGTCCAGCCGGCCCTGGAGGTCGGTGAGCGCGGCCTGCTGCTCGGCGACCTTGGCGACGGCGCCGTTGTACTGCTCGGTGGCGGTCTCGGCGCTCTGGTAGAGCGCGTGCAGCTGGTCGAGCAGCGGGCCGAGGGTGGCCTTGGCGGCGGCGAGCGGGTCGTCGCCCGGACTGGCCGCGGTGATCGAGGCGCCCGGGTCGGGGGTGGCGTACGCGGCCTGCGCGGCGAGCGGGAGGGCGAGCGCGGCGGCCGCGAGGGCGGCTCCGCAGCGCAGTGCCGCCCGCAGCCAGGGCCGTACGACTGCCGTTTCAGTGCGCTGTGCAGCCCCGCCCATGGGTTGGTCCTCCCCGCCCCAGCCTGTCACCGGCGTCCCCGGATCCCGCAGATCCTCCCACGGGTTACTCACCGGAAACAGGGCGCATCCGGACTGGGAGGTTAATTCTGGGTTGATCTGTGAGACAGCTCTCAGCAAACCGGAGCGAACCGGGGCGAACTTCGCTAATGTCCAGCTCAGCGCGACCGCCGACACCCTTCCGAAAGCTTCCGGACACCGCTGGGACACCAGCGGAACCACGATTCCCGGCTCAGTTCACCTTCCGTTTACCAAACAGACCTACGGTCGCGACGACACCAACGTCCGTGCGACAACTACGACGATTGTTTGGGTATGGAACACATCTCGTTCCTGGTAGCCGTTGTGATCATCACGGCGCTCGCCTTCGACTTCACCAACGGGTTCCACGACACCGCCAATGCGATGGCCACCTCCATCGCGACGGGAGCCCTCCGGCCGAAGGTCGCGGTCACCATCGCGGCCGTCCTCAACTTCGCGGGCGCGTTCCTGTCCGTGAAGGTCGCCACCACCATCTCCGGCGGCATCGTCAACGAGAAGAGCGGCATCCACCCCGAGATCATCTTCGCCGCACTGGCGGGCGCGATCCTCTGGAACCTGCTGACCTGGCTGCGCGGCCTGCCGTCCAGTTCCTCGCACGCGCTGTACGGCGGCCTGATCGGCGCCACCGTCGTCGGTGTCGGCATGAACGGCGTCAACTTCGACACCGTCCTCTCCAAGATCCTGATCCCGGCGATCGCCTCCCCGCTGGTCGCCGGCCTGGCCTCCTGGGGCGCCACCAAGCTGGCCTACGCGATCACCCGCAAGGGCAACGAGACCACCGCCACCAAGGGCTTCAAGACCGGCCAGATCTTCTCGTCCTCGCTGATCTCGCTCGCGCACGGCACCAACGACGCCCAGAAGACGATGGGCATCATCACCCTGACCCTGGTGTCGGTCGGCGCCCTGCCGCACGGCGCGCTGCCGCCCACCTGGGTGATCATCTCCGCGGGCGCCGCGATCGCGCTCGGCACCTACATGGGCGGCTGGCGGATCATCCGCTCGATGGGCAAGGGCCTCGCCGACATCAAGGCGCCGCAGGGCTTCGCCTCCGAGTCGGCCGCCGCGACCGTCATCCTGACCTCCTCGCACATGGGCTTCGGCCTCTCCACCACCCAGGTCTGCTCCGGCGGCATCATGGGCGCCGGCCTCGGCGGCCCGAAGGCCGAGCTGCGCTGGAGCCTGGTGCGCCGCATGGTCTACACCTGGGCGCTGACCCTGCCGGCCGCCGCGCTGGTCTCGGGCGGCGCCGCGCTGCTGGTCCGCCAGGGCACCTGGGGCATCGTCCTGGTGGGCGCCGTGCTGGTGGCCGGCTCCGGCGCGATGTGGCTGATCTCCCGCCGCCAGCCGATCAGCGCGGACAACGTCAACGACGTCAACGACGTCACCCCGGTGGAGGTCCCCGCCACCGCCGCCCCCGCGAACGCCCCCACCCCCGCCTCGACCACGGTCGCGGCCTGAGCGCCGCAGGCTGAGGAGCACCCGCCATGCACATCAAGTGGAACGCCCTGGCCCAGACCGCCGGTGCCAGCTTCGGCATCACCGTCGCCGTGGTCTCCGTCTTCGCACTCGGCATCCTGGCCCTGTCCCGCCGCGAGGCCGCGCTGAGCGCCCGCGAGGGCGAGGCCGCCCAGGAGCCGGGCGGCGGCCGGCTGGCCCTGGCCGGCGCCTACGCCTGCTTCGGCCTCTGCGCCGCGGCCGTCGTCTACGGCCTGGTCCTGATCGCCGCGCCGTAGCGCGTGGCCCTGATCGCCGCGCCGTAGCGCGTGGCCGACGGTTCCCGCCGTCCGCGCGCGGGACGAACCGAACGGGCCGGGGAGTGTGATCCACACTCCCCGGCCCGTTCGCGCATCCCCGCCCGGAGTCAGCCCTGCTGGCTGGTCTTCAGCGCGGTCTCCCGGATGAACAGCACCGTGACGAAGGCCAGCGCCGCGAACGGCGCGGCCCACAGGAAGACGGTGCCGACGCCGTGCCCGAACGCGTCCGTCACCAGCGGGACGATCGGGGCGGGCAGCTTGTGCAGGTCCGGGATGCCCCCGCCGCCGGCCGCGCTCGCGGCCGGGATGTGCGCGGCGGCCAGGTTCTCCGCGAGGTAGTGGGTCACCTTGCTGTTCATCAGCGCGCCGAGCGCGGAGACGCCCATCGCGCCGCCCATGGTGCGGAAGAACGTCACCACGGAGCTGGCCGCGCCGAGCTCGTGGCGCGGCACCGTGTTCTGCACCGCGAGCACCAGGTTCTGGCTGGTCAGGCCGAGGCCGATGCCGGTGATCGCCATGTAGACGCAGAGCAGCTTGTAGTCGGTGTCGGCGCGGGCGGTGGCGAGCAGGCCGAAGCCGATCGCGAGCAGCGCCGTGCCGGCGACCAGGTAGGCCTTCCACTTGCCGTACTTGGTGATCAGCCGGCCGGCGACGGTGGAGGCGAGCGCCAGGCCGAGGATCATCGGCAGGGTCATCAGGCCGGCCATGGTCGGGGACTTGGCGCGGGCCAGCTGGAAGTACTGGCTGAGGAAGGTGGTCGCGCCGTACATCCCGACGCCGACCAGCACGCTGGCCACCGCGGCCAGGGTGACGGTGCGGTACTTGAAGAGGTCCGGCGGGATGATCGGCTCGGCGGCGCGGCGCTCGATCACCACGGCGAGGGCGCCCAGCAGCAGGCCGCCGCCGACCATCGCGGCGGTCTGCCAGGACAGCCAGTCGTAGTTCGTGCCGGCCAGCGTGATCCAGATCATCAGCAGGCTGACGGCGCCGGTGATGACCAGCGCGCCCAGGTAGTCGATCTTCGCCTTGCGCTTGACCACCGGCAGCTTGAGGGTGCGCTGCACCACCAGGATCGCGGCCAGCGCGAACGGGATGCCGACGTAGAAGCACCAGCGCCAGCCCAGCCACGAGGTGTCCACGATGACGCCGCCGATCAGCGGTCCGCCGATGGTGGCCAGCGCGAAGACCGCGCCGAAGTAGCCGCTGTAACGGCCGCGCTCGCGCGGCGGGACCATCGCGGCCAGGCAGATCTGGCCCAGCGCGACCACACCGCCGGCGCCGATGCCCTGGAGGGCGCGGCAGGCGATCAGCTCGGCGGTGTTCTGGGAGAGGCCGGCCAGGGCGGAGGTGGCGATGTAGATCAGCAGGGCTATCTGGAGCAGCAGCTTCTTGCTGACGAGGTCGGAGAGCTTGCCCCAGATCGGGGTGGAGGCGGTCAGGGTCAGCAGGGCCGCGGTGATCACCCAGGTGTAGGCGGACTGGCCGCCGTGCAGGTCGGTGAGGATGTGCGGCAGGGCGTTGGAGACGACGGTCGAGGAGAGCACGGCCACGAAGAGGCCGAGCAGCAGGCCGGACAGCGCCTCCATCACCTGCCGGTGGGTCATCGGTTGATCGTCGACGGCGGCTCCGACGGTCGCCTCGGCTGTGACGGTCATCTGGGTCCTTCGGCGGGAGGAGTGAGCGGGGGCGGGGGGTGCGCAGGCAGGGAAAATTGTTGCCTTACGCAACCATAGGCCCGATGGTTGACTAAGGCAACTTTCTTCAAGCCCAAGTAAAGGCCGCGCCCCCAGGCCTGGATCCAGCCACCGCGGACCCGACCCCCGCCCCGGGCCCCGACCCCCGGTCACTCCGCCGGCGGCTCCCCGATCACGTCGTTGAAGCGGTGCAGCAGCACCGCGAAGCGGTCCACGTCCTCCGGCGACCAGCTGCCCAGCAGCTCCCGCACCCGCCGCATCCGGACGTCCCGGGCCGCCAGGTAGCGCCGCCGCCCGTCCTCGGTCAGCGAGACCAGCGCGGCCCGGCGGTCCAGCGGATCCGTCTCCCTGGCCACCAGGCCCAGCTCCTCCAGCGCCCGGATCTGCCGGCTCACCGTGGCCTTGCCGACCGCGAAGTGCACGCCGACGTCCGTCACCCGCACCCGCCCGGTCTGCTCGATGTAGCCGAGCATGCTGTACGCCATCCCCTCCAGCTCGGGGTGCACCCGGCGTGAGAGCTCCGCCACTCGGGCCCGGCCCCGCCGGAACATCAGCGCGACCTCGCGCTCCACCGCCAGCAGGGATTCCTCGTCACTCACCGCGCCAGTATCCCGCAGCCGCACTGGCTGGAAGGCGGCGCGTGGGGTGCGACAAGCTAACTAGTTCATGGTATGAAGTATCCGTTTTCCCCCAATACACAAGGAGATGTGGATGGCCGCCCCGGGGCAGGGTTTCGTCGCTGAACTGAAGGGCGCGGTCACACCGCGTGCGGCACTGCTCGTGATCGGCGTGCTGCTGCTGCAGCTCGGCTTCATCACCTCGTACGTCGGGGCGCTGCACCACCCGGCCCCGCACGAGCTGTCGATCGCGGTGGTCGCCCCGCCGCAGGTCGCCCCCAAGCTGGTCCAGGCGCTGGAATCCGTGCCGGACGACGCCGTCAAGGCCGTCACCGCCCCGGACGCCGAGACGGCCACCCAGCAGATCAAGGACCAGAAGATCTACGCCGCGCTGGTCGTGAACCCGACCGGCACCGAGGACACCCTGCTGGTCGGCGGCGCCCGCGGCACCTCCGCCGCCAAGGCCGCCGAGTCCATCACCACCGCGCTGGACAAGGCCCAGGGCCGCACCGTCAAGGTCGAGGACGTCGTGCCGCTCGCCAAGGGCGACACCAACGGCCTCTCCGCGTTCTACCTGGTCATCGGCTGGTGCGTCGGCGGCTACCTGGTCGCCTCGATCCTCGGCATCAGCGCCGGCTCCAAGCCCGCCAACGTCCACCGCCTGCTGATCCGCCTCGGTGTGCTGGCGCTGTACTCGGTCGGCGCCGGCCTCGGCGGCACGATCATCGCCGGACCGGTGCTGGACGCGCTGCCCGGCTCGATCCTGGCCCTGACCGGCATCGGCGCCCTGGTGGTGTTCACGGTCGGCGCGTTCACCATGGCGCTGCAGTGCCTGTTCGACGTCATCGGCATCGGCGTCGCGGTGCTGATCTTCGTGGTGCTGGGCAACCCGAGCGCCGGCGGCGTCTACCCGGCACCGATGATGCCGCCGTTCTGGCGGGCCATCGGCTCGCTGATCCCGAACGGCGCCGGGACCAGTGCCACCAAGTCGATCGCCTACTTCGGCTCCACCAACCTGGGCATGCCGATCGTGGTCCTGGTGGTCTGGGCGCTGATCGGCATCGGCGTCGCATACCTGGCCGTGCTGCGCGGCCCGCGCTCCGGCGGCCGCGAGATCGTCGCCGCCGAGGCGTCCTCCGAGGCCTGATCCCCCGCGTTCCTCCGCCCGAGCCCCCGGCCGCCCGGCCGGGGGCTCGGGTGCGTCCCGGGCCGGGAGGTCAGCCGCCGGCGAGCCGGCCCGGGTCCGCGACGACGGCCCGCACCACGCCCACCGCGGCGCCCAGCAGCGGCCCGCGCCGGCCCAGCCGGGACACCGTCAGCCGCTCGTCCGACCAGGGCCGCACCGTCACCCGGGCGGCCAGCTCGGCCCGCATCGCCGGCAGCAGCCAGGGCGCCAGCCGGGCGTAGCCGCCGCCCAGCACCACCTCGGCCGGGTCCAGCAGGTTGACCGCCCCGGCGGCCGCGATGCCCAGCGCCGAACCGGCCCCGGCCAGCACCGCGAGGGCCGGCTCGTCCCCGGCCCCGGCCCGCCCGGCGAGCAGCGTCACCCAGTCGCCCCGCGCGCCCGCCGGCCCGGCCGCCCGCAGCACGGCCGCCTCCCCCGCGTACTGCTCCAGGCAGCCGTGCGCGCCGCAGGCGCAGCGGTGGCCGTCCGGGTGGACCGGTACGTGGCCGAACTCGCCCGCGTAGCCGCGCGCCCCGCGCAGCAGCCGCCCGCCGACCACGATCGCCGCGCCGACGCCGGCCTCGGCCGACACGTACAGGAAGTCCTCCGGCCCGCCGCCCAGCCACCGTTCGGCCAGCCCGCCCAGGTTGGCCTCGTTGTCCGCCTCGACCGGCAGCTCGGCCAGTTCGGCCGCGCCGGCCGCGCGCAGCGCCGGGCGCAGTTCGGCCGCCAGCGGGACGTCCCGCCAGCCCAGGTTGGCGGCCCGCTGGAGCACCCCGCCGGAGGTGCCGACCAGCCCGGGGACGGCCAGGGTCAGCCCGGCCGGGCGCAGGCCCGCCTCGGCGACGGCCGCGTGCAGCAGTTCGGCGAGGTCGGCCATCACCGCGGCGGGCCGGCGGCCCCGGTTGCGGACCTCGCGGCGGCGCCAGGTCCGGACCTCCCCGCTCAGGTCGACCACGCAGGCACCGAGGTGCTCCACCCCGATCTCGGCGCCGAGGCCGCCGGGCCCGAGCGGGTTGAGCCCGAGCGCGGTGCCGGGGCGGCCGACCTTGCCGCTGGGCGCGGCCGGGCCCTCCTCGACGACCAGGCCGCCGGCGATCAGCTGTTCGGCGAGCGAGGAGACGGCGGCCCTGGTCAGCCCGGTCTCGGCGGCCACCTCGGCCCGGGAGCGCGGGGCGCGCGCGATCACCCCGAGCACCAGGGCCAGGTTGGCCCGGCGCATCCCCTGCTGGCTGGCGGGCCCGCTCCGAACCGCGTCCGGTTCCCCGCGCATAACCCTCACCTCACGGCCTTATGGGGCATCCCGTGGCATCTCGGGTGCAGCGTAACCGGGTTCGTACCTCGGGTGCGCCCGTTCGGCGGGCCGGGTGAAGACCCACCGCTGCATCGCCCAGAAGCGGAACAGCATCGCGGCGAAGGTGCCGACGACCATCCCGCTGAGGAAGTCCGCGGTCTCCTGGACGAACGGGCCGACGTACGGCTCGCGCAGGTCCAGGGCGTAGCGGGAGAGTGCCAGCGGCAGGTCGTTGACGGCGATCGCCATGGCACTGACCAGGAAGAACAGCAGTGCCTCGCGCGGGTGCCCGGCCGTCCGGAAGGCCCAGCGACGATTGAGCACGTAGGAGACGACGGTCGAGATCACGGTCGCGACCGTCAGCGCGACCACCGGCTTGTGCTCCAGCACGGTGAACTTCAGCTCGAAGTCGGTCACCGTGGTGAGCACGAAGCAGGCGCCGCCGACCAGCAGGAACTTCACCAGCCTGCGGTGCCGCACCAGGAACGGACGCAGCCGGGCCGGCACCCGGGCCAGGGCGCGCTGCGTGGGGGACGGCATCTCCGCAGTGTGGCACGCGCAGACGCCGTCCTCCCGTCGATCCTCCCGCCGACCCGGCGCGGCCGGGTCAGGCCGCCGCGGCCAGGACCTTGGCCGGCTCCAGGGCCAGCTCCAGCACCTCCCGCACGTCCGCCACCGGGTGCACGGTGAGCCGCTCCAGCACCTCGGCCGGGACGTCGTCCAGGTCGGCCTCGTTGCGCTTGGGGATGATCACCGTGGTGACGCCGGCCCGGTCGGCGGCGAGCAGCTTCTGCTTCACCCCGCCGATCGGCAGCACTCGCCCGGTCAGCGACACCTCGCCGGTCATCGCCAGGTCGGTGCGGACCTTGCGGCCGGACAGCAGCGAGGCGAGCGCCGTGGTCATGGTGATGCCGGCGCTCGGCCCGTCCTTGGGGACGGCCCCGGCGGGGACGTGCAGGTGCACGCCGCGGTCGCGCAGCGAGGTGACCGGCAGCTCCAGTTCGGCGCCGCGCGAGCGCAGGTAGGAGAGCGCGATGTGCGCGGACTCCTTCATCACGTCGCCCAGCTGCCCGGTGAGGGTGAGCCCGGTGCCGCCGGTCTCGGCGTCGGCGAGCGAGGCCTCGATGTAGAGGACGTCACCGCCGGCGCCGGTCACGGCGAGGCCGGTGGCCACGCCGGGGACGGCGGTGCGCCGCTCGGCCGGCGCCTGGGCGGCCTCCGGCACGTGGTGGGGCCGGCCGATCAGGGCGCGCAGCTCGTCCGGGCCGATCGCGGCGGGCAGTTCGCGCTCGCCGAGCTCGGCCTGGGCGGCGATCCTGCGCAGCACCCGGGCGATCGAGCGCTCCAGGTTCCGCACGCCGGCCTCCCGGGTGTACTCCCCGGCCAACCGGCGCAGCGCCGCCTCGTCGACGCTGACCTGCTCGCCGCCCAGTCCGGCCTTCTCGCGCTGGCGCGGGAGCAGGTGGTCGCGGGCGATGACGACCTTCTCGTCCTCGGTGTAGCCGTCGAGGCGGACGAGCTCCATCCGGTCGAGCAGCGCCTCGGGGATGGCCTCCAGCACGTTGGCGGTGGCGAGGAAGACGACGTCCGAGAGGTCGAGCTCGACCTCCAGGTAGTGGTCCCGGAAGGTGTGGTTCTGCGCCGGGTCCAGCACCTCCAGGAGGGCGGCGGCCGGGTCGCCCCGGTAGTCGGAGCCGACCTTGTCGATCTCGTCGAGCAGGACGACCGGGTTCATCGAGCCGGCCTCCTTGATCGCCCGCACGAGCCGGCCGGGCTGCGCGCCGACGTAGGTGCGCCGGTGGCCGCGGATCTCGGCCTCGTCCCGGACGCCGCCGAGCGCGACCCGGACGAAGGTGCGGCCCATGGCGCGGGCCACGCTCTCGCCGAGCGAGGTCTTGCCGACGCCGGGCGGGCCGACGAGTGCCAGCACCGCGCCTCCGCGCCGGCCGCCGACCAGCCCGAGCCCCTGGTCGGCCCGGCGCTTGCGCACCGCGAGGTACTCGACGATGCGGTCCTTCACGTCGGCGAGGCCGGCGTGGTCGGCGTCCAGCACGGCGCGGGCGCCGGCGATGTCGTACGCGTCCTCGGTGCGCTCGCTCCAGGGCAGCTCCAGGACGGTGTCCAGCCAGGTGCGGATCCAGGGGCCCTCGGGGGACTGCTCGGAGGCCCGCTCCAGCTTGTCGACCTCCTTGAGGGCCGCGTCGCGGACCTTCTCGGGCAGGTCGGCGGCCTCGACCCGGGCGCGGTAGTCGCCCTCCTCGTCGGCCGGGTCGCCGTTGAGCTCGGCCAGTTCCTTGCGGACGGCCTCCAGCTGGCGGCGGAGCAGGAACTCCTTCTGCTGCTTGGCGACGCCCTCCTCGACGTCCTTGCGGATGGTGTCGTTGACCTCCTCCTCGGCGAGGTGGTCGCGCAGCAGGGTCAGCGCGTACTCCAGGCGGGCGACCTGGTCGGCCTCCAGCAGCACCTTGAGCTTCTGCTCGGCGGTGGCGAAGGGCGCGTAGCCGATGTTGTCGGCGAGCTCGCCGACGCCCTCGATCTGGGCCACCCGGTCGACGATCTGCCAGGCGCCGCGCCTGCGCAGCCACTGGGTGGACAGCGCCTTGTACTCCTTGACCAGCTCGGCGGCCCGGCCGGCCGCCGGGGTGTCCACCGAGGACTCCCGGAAGGGCGTGGTCTCCACCCAGAGGGCGGCGCCGGGGCCGGTGGTGCCGGCCCCGATGCGGACCCGGCGCACGGCGCGCACCAGCGCGGCCGGCTCCCCGTCGGCCAGCCGGCCGACCTGCTCGACGGTGGCCAGGGTGCCGACCGCCGCGTACGAGCCGTCCACCCGCGGGACCAGCAGGACCTGCGGCTTGCCGGTGCCGGTGGCCGCCGCGCGGGCGGCCTCGACCGCGGCGCGCACCTCGGTGTCCTTCAGGTCCAGCGGGACGACCATGCCCGGCAGGACGACCTCGTCGTCGAGCGGCAGCACGGGCAGGGTGAGCGGTGTGGACGTCGATGCCATGATCTCTCCCCAGTCAGTGAAGTTGAGTCGACCTGACTAAGGCCTGGCGTGCGCCGGATGTTCCCGGGGCGGTGTTCGCCATGAGCGAACAGGAGGAGGGTGTGGAGCGAACGGGGGGAGGGTGCGGGAAGCGCCGTCAAAAGCACGCGGGAGCGGCACCCGGAAGGGTCAGCGCACGTCCAGGACCGGAGCGCCGCCCGGCGCGGGCGAGGAGCCCGCGGCCGGCGCCTCGACCCGGCGCATCCGCGGCTTCGGCCGCGGCCGGCGGGCCTGGACCCGGCGCAGCCAGCGCCACAGCGCCACCCCGGTGAGCACCGCGGCGGGGTGCCCCACGGCGGTGACCAGGTCCCGCTCGGTGAGGATCTGCTCGGCGATCAGCAGCCCGGCGCCGCCGAGCGCGACCAGCCGCCCGCGCCACGGCAGCAGCCCGGCCACCGCACCCAGGCAGGTGAGCACGCCGTAGCTGACGCCGATGTCCAGGTAGTCCAGCGCCGCGGTCTCCATCCGCCCGGTCTCCACCGCGGTGATCACCACGCCCTGGGACAGCAGCGTGGCCGTGACGTGCCCGATCGCGAAGACCGCCGCCGCCCGGGCGGGGCCGATCCGGCGCTCCAGCGGCGCGAGGGTGACGGCGAATCCCCACAGGTAGGGCATCCACACCTCGCCGGCCACCCAGAAACCGCTGAGCAGCAGCGCACGCAGGGGGTGCTGCAGGAGGTTGTGGCCGTCGGAACTGGAGGCCTCCTGCAGCCGCTGCACGAGTTCCGGATCGGCGAGTTTGGCAAAGGTCGTGGTGGCGCCCACCACGGCGAGATAGCCGAGGGTGAAGGGGTTTCGCCGGGGTGTCGGCACCCGCGCCAGCAGCCACTCGACGACGCCGGTGCGCAGACCGTGCCGGAGCATGCCGTACGGCGGGCCGGCGGGCGACGCCCCGACCCGTCCGGCACCTCGCCGCAGTCCAGCCATGCCGCCCTCCGCTCCACGCCGGCAGCCACCGGCCCCTCACCAGGTGCCCAACGTACCGGCGCGCGCCGCGGATCCCGCCCTGCGGGGCGTTGTCGTGGCCACGTTACGTCGAGGTTCTGAGAGGCATCTGAGAAAAGCCGGTGAAGACCGTCAGGAAACCGGTCGACCGGATTCCCGATATTGGTCCAGACCTTCTTCCGGCGGGCGCGCCGGCAGGGGCTCTGACCGGCGACTTGGCGTCAACTCGACTGCATACGTACCGTTACGCAGAGAAAAATCGCCGGGTAAGGTATCGGCCCGTGCCCACTCGTGCAGTGGGCTCCGAGGGCGGCCCGACAGCCGGCCCACGGGCCGGAAACGTCCGGTCCACCTGCCGGGAGGCATCCGCTGTCCGTACGCTGCGAAGTGCGCGGGAGAAGTGGGCGGGCGACAATCCGCCCGCCGACCCGCACGCACGACGGGACGGCGGACCCGGCACAGTCCACGACGGAACAAGACTACGAGCGGAGCCCGCCATCCCCACAGGTGGCCGGCCCGCAGCCCTGGGGGCGGTGGCGTGACCGTGACAGAACTTCAGCAGGACAACAACCACAGCGGCGGCACGGTGAGCAGCCAACGCAGAGTGCTGGTGGTGGAGGACGAGCCGACGATCGCGGAGTCGATCGCGGCCCGGCTGGGCGCGGAGGGCTTCAAGGTCGCCGTGGCCCACGACGGGCCGGGCGCGGTCGACGGCTTCCACACCTGGCAGCCGGACCTGGTGGTCCTCGACATCATGCTGCCCGGCTTCGACGGCCTTGAGGTGTGCCGCCGGATCCAGGCGCAGCGCCCGGTGCCGGTGCTGATGCTGACCGCGCGCGACGACGAGACGGACCTGCTGGTCGGCCTCGGCGTGGGCGCCGACGACTACATGACCAAACCGTTCTCGATGCGCGAACTGGCCGCCCGGGTCAACGTGCTGCTGCGCCGCGTCGAGCGCGCCCAGCAGGCGGCCCGCACGCCCGCGCTCGGCTCGCTGCGCTTCGGCGAGCTGGAGATCGACCACGTGCAGCGCCGGGTCCGGCTCGCCTCGGGCGACGTCCACCTGACGCCCACCGAGTTCGACCTGCTCGCCTGCCTGGCCGCGCAGCCGCGCGCCGTGCTGACCCGCGAGCAGCTGCTGGCCGAGGTCTGGGACTGGACGGACGCGTCCGGCACCCGCACCGTGGACAGCCACGTCAAGGCGCTGCGCCGCAAGATCGGCGCGAGCTGGATCCGTACCGTCCACGGCGTCGGGTACGCGCTGGAGGCCCCGCTCTCCTAGCGGCGAGCCTCGGGCGACGGGCCTCCGGGGGGCCCGTGTCCCGAACTGCCGCGCACCACGCGGGGGACGTACGCGGGGATCACAGGGGACCAATGACCTTTCCACAGCAACGCAACGGGGACACCGGCGGCACGCGGTCGCAGACGCTGGCCGCCCGCGCCGCCCGCCGGGTCTGGGCCGACATCCGGCCGCTCGACCCGGTCCGCTCGATCAAGGGCAAGCTCGCCCTGCTGGTGATCGTCTCCGTCTTCCTGGCCACCGGCATGGTGGTCGTGGCGATCCGGTCCGAGACCCAGATCCGGATCATCATGGTCTTCTCCATGATCGCCTCGCTGCTCTTCATGCAGTTCCTCGCGCACGGGCTGACCGCCCCCCTGCGCGAGATGACGGCCGCCGCCCGCGCGATGGCCTCCGGCGACTACAGCCGCCGGGTCGAGGTGAACTCGCGCGACGAGATCGGCGAGCTGGCGACCACCTTCAACCAGATGGCCGCCGACCTGGGGGCCGCCGACCGGCACCGCCGCGAGCTGGTCGCCAACGTCTCGCACGAGCTGCGCACGCCCATCGCCGCACTGCGCGCCGTGCTGGAGAACGTGGTGGACGGCGTCGTCCAGCCCAATCCGGCGACCCTGGGGGCCGCCCTGGAGCAGACCGAGCGGCTCGGCCGCCTGGTCACCCACCTGCTGGACCTCTCCAAGATCGACGACGGCGTGGTCGACCTGGACGCCCGCCCCTTCGAGGTGCGCGAGTTCCTGGACGGCGTGCTGCGCGGGGTCACCGTGGACGGCGCGACGGCCGGCGGGGCGTTCTCCCGGCGCGGCGACGTCCGGCTGGCGCTGGAGGTCAGCCCGACCGGCCTGACCGGCGTGGCGGACCCGGAACGGCTCCACCAGGTGGTCGCCAACCTGGTCGACAACGCCTGCAAGCACTCCCCGCCCGGCGGCACCGTGACGGTGCGCGCGCGGCCCGACGGCGGGCCCGGCGGCCTGCTGCTGGAGGTCGAGGACGAGGGTCCGGGCATCCCGCCGGCCGACCGCGGCCGGGTGTTCGAGCGGTTCAGCCGCAGCGGCACCGCGACCGCCCAGGGGCCCGGCTCGGACGGCGGCACCGGCCTCGGCCTGGCCATCGCCCGCTGGGCGGTGGACCTGCACGGCGGTCGGATCGCGGTCGCCGAGTCGCCGCGCGGCTGCCGGATCGAGGTCCGGCTGCCGGGGCAGCGCTGAGGGTCGGATGTGTCACAGAAGCGACACAGACGTACACGAAGTCATTGGATGATCTACATGCGCCTTTGTCCGGTTTTGCCCGGATATGCCCTATGAGTGGGCGCGATCGCTTCCCCTCAGATACGGCTTTCTAACGCACATTTTCAGCCAAACTGCAGGTCAGGACTGTGATCTGGGCGACGCCTGGGGCCCGGGGACTGCGCGATCACTGGTCAGGGGCGTAGCCTTAATCCCCGCTGTCCAAACATCCCAAAAGGAAGCGGAAGAGGGCGGTTGCCGCCGTGTCGCCACAGTCCCCTGAAACCCCCAATAGCTCGGCTAGCTCCACTGGCTTCGGTCCCAATGAGTGGCTCGTCGATGAGATCTACCAGCAGTACCTCCAGGACCCGAACTCGGTCGACCGAGCCTGGTGGGACTTTTTCGCCGACTACAAGCCCGGTACCGAGGTGACCCCAGTGACCCAGGCCGCGACCCAGGCCGGCCCCACGCCGACCCCTGCCGCTGCCCCCGCGCCCGCTGCTGCTGCTCCGGCCGCGACCGCCCCCGCCGCACCGGCCGCCCCGGCCGCTCCGGCGCCGGCCCCCGCGCCGCTCGCCGCAGCTCCCGTCGCGCCCCCGGCTCCGGCCCCGGCCCCCAAGGCCGCCGCCCCGGCCCCTGCGGCCGCTCCGGCCGCCGCCGCGGCGGACGCGCCCGCCGGCCCCGAGCTGATCCAGCTGCGCGGCCCGGCCAAGGCCGTCGCCACCAACATGGACGCCTCGCTGGAGGTGCCGACCGCGACCTCGGTCCGCGCGGTGCCCGCGAAGCTGTTGATCGACAACCGCATCGTCATCAACAACCACCTGCAGCGCGCCCGCGGCGGCAAGGTCTCCTTCACCCACCTGATCGGCTACGCCCTGGTCCAGGCCATCAAGGCCGCCCCGGGCATGAACTACAGCTACAAGGTGGAGAACGGCAAGGCCTTCCTGGTCAAGCCCGAGCACGTCAACCTCGGCCTGGCCATCGACCTGGTCAAGCCGAACGGCGACCGCCAGCTCGTCGTCGCGGCCATCAAGAAGGCCGAGACCCTCGACTTCTTCGGCTTCTGGCAGGCCTACGAGGACATCGTCCGCCGGGCCCGCGCCAACAAGCTGACCATGGACGACTTCACCGGCGTCACGGTCTCGCTGACCAACCCCGGCGGCATCGGCACCGTGCACTCCGTGCCGCGCCTGATGCAGAACCAGGGCACCATCGTCGGTGTCGGCGCCATGGAGTACCCGGCCGAGTTCCAGGGCTCCGCCCCGGAGACCCTGTCCCGGCTGGGCGTCTCCAAGATCATGACGCTGACCTCGACCTACGACCACCGCGTCATCCAGGGCGCGGCGTCCGGCGAGTTCCTGCGCGAGATCCACCGCCTCCTCCTCGGGGAGAAGGGCTTCTACGACGAGATCTTCGAGTCGCTGCGGATCCCGTACGAGCCGGTCCGCTGGGCCACCGACGTCGCCACCACCCACGACGACGAGGTCAACAAGACCGCCCGCGTCATGGAGCTGATCCACGCGTACCGTGTGCGCGGCCACCTGATGGCCGACACGGACCCGCTGGAGTACAAGCAGCGCAAGCACCCCGACCTGGACGTCACCACCCACGGCCTCACCCTGTGGGACCTGGAGCGCGAGTTCGCGGTCGGCGGCTTCGGCGGCCAGAAGATGATGAAGCTCCGCGACATCCTCGGCCTGCTGCGCAACACGTACTGCCGCACCGTCGGCGTCGAGTACATGCACATCCAGGACCCGAAGCAGCGCAAGTGGCTGCAGGAGCGCCTGGAGAAGCCGTACTCCAAGCCCGAGCGCGAGGAGCAGCTGCGCATCCTGCGCCGGCTGAACTCGGCCGAGGCCTTCGAGACCTTCCTGCAGACCAAGTACGTCGGGCAGAAGCGCTTCTCGCTGGAGGGCGGCGAGTCGCTCATCCCGCTGCTGGACGCCACCATCGACGCCGCCGCCGAGCACCGCCTCGACGAGGCCGTCATCGGCATGGCCCACCGCGGCCGCCTGAACGTGCTGGCCAACATCGTCGGCAAGCCGTACGGCAAGATCTTCGGCGAGTTCGAGGGCAACCTCGACCCGAAGTCGATGCACGGCTCCGGCGACGTGAAGTACCACCTCGGCTCCGAGGGCACCTTCACCGGCCTGGACGGCGAGACCATCAAGGTCTCGCTCGCCGCGAACCCCTCCCACCTGGAGACGGTCGACCCGGTCGTCGAGGGCATCGCCCGCGCCAAGCAGGACATCCTGGACCAGGGCGGCACCACCTTCCCGGTGCTGCCGATCCAGATCCACGGCGACGCGGCCTTCGCCGGCCAGGGCGTCGTCGCGGAGACCCTGAACATGTCGCAGCTGCGCGGCTACCGCACCGGCGGCACGATCCACCTGGTGGTCAACAACCAGGTCGGCTTCACCGCCGCCCCGGCGTCCTCGCGCTCCTCGATGTACTGCACCGACGTGGCCCGGATGATCGAGGCCCCGATCTTCCACGTCAACGGCGACGACCCGGAGGCCGTGGTCCGCGTCGCGCGGCTCGCCTTCGAGTTCCGCCAGGCGTTCCACAAGGACGTCGTGATCGACCTCATCTGCTACCGCCGCCGCGGTCACAACGAGGCCGACAACCCGTCGTTCACCCAGCCGCTGATGTACGACCTGATCGACAAGAAGCGCTCGGTGCGCAAGCTGTACACCGAGGGCCTGATCGGTCGCGGCGACATCACCATGGAAGAGGCGGAGCAGGCGCTCCAGGACTTCCAGGGCCAGCTGGAGAAGGTCTTCGCCGAGGTCCGCGACGCCGCCCAGACCCCCGCCCCGGCCATCGCCGGCAAGCCGGTCGCCGACTTCCCGGTCAACATCCAGACCGGCATCTCCCAGGAGATGGTCAAGCGGATCGCCGCCTCGCAGGTCAACCTGCCGGACTGGCTGACCGTCCACCCGCGTCTGCTGCCGCAGCTCCAGCGCCGCGCCGCCTCCGTCGAGGACAACACCATCGACTGGGCGACGGGCGAGACCCTCGCCATCGGCTCGCTGCTCATGGAGGGCCACCCGGTCCGCCTGGCCGGCCAGGACAGCCGCCGCGGCACCTTCGGCCAGCGGCACGCCGTCCTGATCGACCGCAACACCGGCGAGGACTACACCCCGCTGCAGTACCTCACCGAGGACCAGGCCCGCTACACCGTCTACGACAGCCTGCTGTCGGAGTACGCGGCGATGGGCTTCGAGTACGGCTACTCGCTGACCCGCCCGAACTCGCTGGTCATGTGGGAGGCGCAGTTCGGCGACTTCGTCAACGGCGCGCAGACCGTGGTGGACGAGTACATCGCCTCCGCCGAGCAGAAGTGGGGCCAGCACTCGGGCGTCACCCTGCTGCTGCCGCACGGCTACGAGGGCCAGGGCCCGGACCACTCGTCCGCCCGCCCGGAGCGCTTCCTGCAGCTGTGCGCGCAGAACAACATGACGGTCGCCATGCCGACCCTGCCGTCGAACTACTTCCACCTGCTGCGCTGGCAGGCGCACAACCCGCACCACAAGCCGCTGGTCGTCTTCACCCCGAAGTCGATGCTGCGTCTCAAGGCCGCGGCGAGTGCGACCGAGGAGTTCCTGTCCGGCTCCTTCCGCCCGGTCATCGGTGACAACACCGTCGACCCGGCGCAGGTGCGCAAGGTCGTCATCACCGCCGGCAAGTTCTACTACGACCTGGCGGCGGCCCGCACCGAGCGCGGCGTCACCGACACCGCGATCGTCCGGGTCGAGCGGCTCTACCCGCTGCCGGTGGCCGAGCTCCAGGAGGAGCTCGCCCGCTACGGCGACGACGTCCAGTTCGTCTGGGCGCAGGAGGAGCCGGACAACCAGGGCGCCTGGCCGTTCATCGCGATGAACCTGGTCGACCACCTCCAGGTCGTCGTCGGCCGCAGCGCCAACGGCTCGCGGCTGCGCCGCGTCGCCCGCACGACGGCCTCGTCCCCGGCGGTCGGCTCGGCCAAGCGGCACGCCGCCGAGCAGCAGGCGCTGATCGAAGAGGTCTACTCGCTCTGAGGCCCTGACGGCCCCGAAGCGCTGGAGCACCGACGCCCGCGGCCCCCGTCCTCCCCTGGGAGACGGGGGCCGCGGGCGTCCCCGACTATCCTGACCAGGTCAATCCCCATCGGACCGGAGTGAACCCGTGTACTTCACCGACCGCGGCATCGAGGAGCTGCAGAACCGGCGCGGCGACGAGGAGGTCACCTTCGAGTGGCTGGCCGAGCGACTGCGCGAGTTCGTCGACCTCAACCCGGACTTCGAGATCCCCGTCGAGCGGCTGGCCACCTGGCTGGCCCGGCTCGACGACGAGGACGACGAGTGACCGGTGCGGTGCCGTTGCACTGAACCGCTGATGAGGGGCCCGGGAGGCGATCGCCTGCCGGGCCCCTCACGTATCCGCGCCCGCCCGTAGGGGGCGCCTCGGGGGCCGCTCCGGGGCGGCTCAGGGGCGGGATCCGGGACGGCACGCTTGACTTGCGCGTCACGCGATATATCGTCTTTAAAAGAGAACGCGATACATCGCGATCGGCAACGGGAGGCGGCAGAGATGAGCCAGTGGACGGTCGAGGGGCCCGAGAGGATCACCATCGACGAGACGGTCCGGGCGCTGCACGTGCGGATCATCGAGGGCACGGTGAACGTGGTGGCGGCCGAGGGCCCGGCCCGCCTGGAGGTCACCGAGCTCCAGGGCGAGCCGCTGCACGTGACCCTGGTGGACGGCGTCCTGACGGTCACCTACAAGGACATCAACAGCTGGGGCGAGTTCGGCGACCGGCTCAAGTCGGTCGACGCGGTCAAGGGCTTCTTCAGCTCCTTCAAGCGCAAGCGGGTCGCCGGCGTCACCCTGACCGTCCCGGCCGACGCCGAGGTCAAGGTCGGCACCGTCTCGGCCGACGCCACCGTCTCCGGGATCACCGGGCACGTCTCGGTGCAGAGCGCCAGCGGCGACGCCACCCTGGTCGGCCTGACCGGCCGCACCGAGGCCAACACCGTCACCGGCGACGTCGACGCCCAGTCGGTGGCCGGCCAGCTCAAGGTCAACACCGTCTCCGGCCAGCTCACCGTCGTCGCCGGCACCGCCGACCGGGTCCAGGCCAACGCCGTCACCGGCGCCGTCACCCTGGACCTCGACGTCGCCAGCCCGGCCGACGTCAAGGTCACCACCGTCAGCGGCCCGGTCGTCATCCGGATCCCCTCGCTGGCCGACGCCAAGGTCGAGGCCGGCTCCACCAGCGGCGACATCTCCAGCACCTTCGACGGCCTCAAGCTCAGCGGCAGCTGGGGCGCCAAGCGCCTGTCCGGCCAGCTCGGCGACGGCCGGGGCAGCCTCGCCGTGACCACCGTCTCCGGCGGCGTCACCGTGCTGCGCCGCCCCGACCCCGAGGACGAGTCGCCGGTGGTCGTCAAGGAGCTCCCGGCCGGACTCGGCAAGCCCGACCTCACCAAGGAGGCGTGAGATGACGCCCGTGTTCGGCCACGGCCGGCTCCGGCTCTACCTGCTGAAGCTGCTCGACGAGGCCCCGCGGCACGGCTACGAGGTGATCCGCCTGCTGGAGGAGCGCTTCCAGGGCCTGTACGCGCCCTCCGCCGGGACGGTCTACCCCCGGCTCGCCAAGCTGGAGCAGGAGGGCCTGGTCGCCCACAACACCGAGGGCGGCCGCAAGGTCTACCGGCTGACCGACGCCGGGCGTGCCGAACTGGAAGCCCGCCAGGGCGAGTTGGACGACCTGGAAGTGGAGATCCACGACTCCGTTGCGCAGTTGGCCGGGGCGATCCGCGAGGACGTCCGGGACAGCGCCAAGGACCTGCGCGAGGAGCTGTGGCAGGCCGCCCGGCAGGCCCCCCGGCCGGACCGCGCCGAGGGCGGGGACCCGTGGTCCGGCCCGTGGGGCGACAACGAGTCCTGGCAGCGCGCCAAGGAGGAGTTCGCCCAGTTCAAGCGGCAGGCCAAGGACCAGGCCAAGCGCGCCCGGGAGCAGGAGAAGGCCGCCAAGGCCAAGGCGAAGGCCGCCGAGGAGGAGGCCCGCAGGCTGCGCGAGCAGGCCAAGGCCTCGCGGACGGCCGCGCAGCAGGAGGCGCTGCGGATCAAGCGCCGGGTCGAGCAGCAGGTGCGCGAGCACGCCGCGAAGGGCGACTGGCCGACCGGCCTGGCCGAGGGCCTGGCCGAGCTGACCAAGGGCCTGTCCGGGCTGGCCGACGCGGCCCGCTGGGGCCATCCGGCCGACGGGTCGGCCGAGGAGGTCACCGTCACCCGGATCGACCTGGACAAGGACGAGCCGACCACCCCGACCGCCCCGGCCGACCTGCCGCCGTGGGCGCGGACCGACCCGGCCGGCGACCCGGCCCGCGAACTGGAGCGGCTGCTCGACCGCTTCCGCGACCAGGTCCGCGACGCGGCCCGGGACGGCGGCGTGAGCACCGACAAGCTGGCCGAGGCCCGCTCGGTGCTGGGCGCGGCCGGCGAGCGGCTGAAGCGTCTGCTCGGCTGACCGGCAGGCCGCCGGACCACCGGACCACCACCGGCCCGACACGCTCGGCGGAGCGTGCCGGGCCGGTCCGCGTCAGGGCCGCACGGCGCCAGGATCACAAGACGTCACGGCGTCACGGCGTCACGGCGTCACGGCGTCACGGCGTCACGGCGTCACGGCGTCACGGCGTCACGGCGTCACGGCGTCACGGCGTCACGGCGTCACGGCGTCACGGCGTCACGGCGTCACGGCGTCACGGCGTCACGGCGTCAGCACGATCTTGCCGAAGACGTCGCCCTTGGCGAGCCGCGCGAAGCCGTCCCGGGCCTCGGCCAGCGGCAGCACCGAGTCGATCACCGGTCGGACGCCGGTGGTCGCGCACAGCGAGAGCAGCCCGGCCAGTTCCTCCTTGGTGCCCATGGTCGAGCCGACCACCTTGAGCTCCAGGAAGAAGATCCGGTTCAGCTCGGTGGTGCTCGGGTTGGGGCCGGAGGTGGCACCGGAGATGACGACGGTGCCGCCCGGGCGCAGCGCCTTCACCGAGTGCGCCCAGGTCGCGGCGCCGACCGTCTCCATCACCGCGTCCACCCGGGCGGGCAGCCGGGCGCCGCTCTCGAAGGCGGCGTCGGCGCCGAGTTCGACCGCCCGGCGGCGCTTGGCCTCGTCCCGGCCGGTGACCCAGACCCGCAGCCCGGCGGCCTTGCCGAGGACGATCAGCGCGGTCGCCACGCCGCCGCCCGCGCCCTGCACCAGGACGGTGTCGCCGGGCTTGACCCCGGCGTTGGTGAACAGCATCCGGTAGGCCGTCAGCCAGGCCGTGGGCAGGCAGGCGGCCTCTTCGAAGCTGAGTTCGGCGGGCTTGGGCAGCAGGTTCCAGGTGGGCACGGCCACCTGCTGGGCGAAGGTGCCCTGGTAACGCTCGGTCAGGATGGACCGGGGCTCGTCCGGGCCGACCCCGTGGCCGCTCTGGCCGATCACCGAGTGGAGGACGACCTCGTTGCCGTGCTCGTCGACACCGGCGGCGTCGCAGCCGAGGATCATCGGCAGTCGGCCGGCGGGCAGGCCGACCCCGCGCAGCGACCACAGGTCGTGGTGGTTGAGGCTGGCGGCCCTGACCGTGACCACGCTCCATCCGGGGCGGGCCTGCGGCTCGGGGAGTTCGCCCAACTCCAGTCCGCTGAGCGGGTCATCGGCGTCGATACGTGCGGCGTAGGCAGCAAACATGCTGCGGACGATAGCCGCGCCGGCCGGGGCCGGGAACCACGCGCGGGTGTGACGCGTGTCCCGGACCCGGCCGTGTCGGCGGCGCCGCTCACGCCGGGCCTGCCCGGCAGCAGCGCCCGGATCGTCAGATCCGGGCCACGCCCTCGGCCCGGGCGGCCTCGGCGACGGCCTTGGTGACCGCCGGGGCGACCCGCTCGTCGAACGGCGAGGGGATGACCTTCTGCGGCGTCAGCTCGTCGGCGACGACACCGGCCAGCGCCTTGGCGGCGGCCAGCTTCATGCCCTCGGTGATCCGGCTGGCCCGCACCTGGAGGGCGCCGGCGAAGATGCCGGGGAAGGCCAGCACGTTGTTGATCTGGTTCGGGAAGTCGCTGCGCCCGGTGGCGACGACCGCCGCGTACTTGTGTGCGACCTCGGGGTGGATCTCCGGGGTGGGGTTGGCCATCGCGAAGATGAACGCGCCCGCGGCCATGGTCGCGACGACCTCCTCCGGCACGGTGCCGCCGGAGACGCCGATGAACACGTCGGCGCCGGCCATCGCGTCGGCCAGGGTGCCCTTGAGGCCGGTGCGGTTGGTCAGTTCGGCGATCTCGGCCTTGACGTCGGTGAGGTCGCCGCGGCCGTCGTACACCACGCCCTTGCGGTCGCAGACCGCGACGTCGCCGATGCCCGCCGCCACCAGCATCTTGGCGATGGCGATGCCGGCCGCGCCGGCGCCGGAGATGACGGCCCGCAGCGAGCCGATCTCACGGCCGGTCACCTTGGCCGCGTTCCACAGGGCGGCGGTGGTGACGATCGCGGTGCCGTGCTGGTCGTCGTGGAAGACCGGGATGTCCACGGCCTCCTGGAGCCGGCGCTCGATCTCGAAGCAGCGGGGGGCGGAGATGTCCTCCAGGTTGACGCCGCCGAAGGAGGGCGCCAGCCGCACCACGGTCTCGACGATCTCGTCGACCTCGGTGCAGGCGAGCGCGATCGGCACCGCGTCCACGCCGCCGAACTGCTTGAACAGGATGGCCTTGCCCTCCATCACGGGCAGGGAGGCCTCCGGGCCGATGTCGCCGAGGCCCAGCACGGCGGTGCCGTCGGTGACCACGGCGACGGTGTTGGACTTCCAGGTGTAGTCGTTGACCAGCTCCGGCTGCTCGGCGATGGCCGTGCAGACGCGGGCGACACCGGGCGTGTAGGCGAGGGACAGGTCGTCCGCGTCGCGCACCGGGACGGTCGCCCTGATCTCCATCTTGCCGCCGCGGTGGAGCGCGAAAACGGCGTCGACCGGATCGACGGTGTCCTGGGTGCTGCTGATGATCTCCGCTGCCACGATGACCTCTTCGTCATTGATCTGGCGAGGGTGCGCGACCGACGGACAGGACGACCCGTCCGGAAACCGGAAACCGGGTACGCCGAAGCGGACCCGGGGGCTGGGTCGGGGCGCTGCCGTCGGGCGGCGCCCTCGGATGAGGGTTTTATGGGTCTTGTTGGTCCGCGTTGTGCTTCCGGGCCGAGCGTAGGTCGGACCAAGGCATCGCACCTATGCCTTTTCGTCCTCGTCACGTGCAGTTCATCGCCGAGCTGTCGCGTCACTGGGGCCCGGCGTCGGAAGCGCCGGGCTCCGGCGGCGGCAACGGTGATGGCGGCACGCGCACCCGCAGGAGTGAACGCAGACGCGCTGGGGAGTCGGCGTCCCGGATACGGAGCCACGTGATGACTTCCGTTCCCGGACACCCCGAGCCTGTCGGGGCTCGTCGGTCTGGTTCGAGCGTTCGGGGGTCACCCGGTACCGAATTCTGACACACCCGCTGCCGGGCCCGGGAGTGCGGGATGGCCGGATCGCATGTCCGCCATTTCGCGTACACCCACGCGTCACCGTGGCGGCCGCACGTCCCTGCGCCGTGGTCGACGGCGGCATCCGAGCCGGGGGCGGCGGGCCTCCGGGCACCGGGCAGAGGGATCTGCATACTTATGCACGGAGTGACAGGAACACGGAATAAGTCCGAATAGCGGACAGCCCGGGCCCTCGTTATCCGATTTTGATCTGGATGAGGGCCATCTGACCGTTCACAGATGGCAGGATTCCCCCCATCTCGGATCGAGCCGGCCACTGGTCGAGGCGGTTCGCTTGACGTCCACCTCGGCGGAGGGTGGCGGAAGCAGTACCCCGTAGCAACCTGGGCGGCCCGTCCGCACAGGCACCGCACCACCCGGCCCTGCACGTACGACGACGTACAGCGAAATACACCCGTACAGCGCCGTACGAACCTGCCGCCCCGGTGTGCCGCCCCCCGCGGCGCGCTCCGCCCGCCCTCTCCCTCAGGAGGAGATCCCCCTCATGACCGCCCGTACCCAGCGCACCCGGCTTCTCGCGGCCGGCGCGGTTGCCGCCTCCGTCACCCTCGTCCTGACCGGCTGCAGCAGCAGCAAGAGCGACGGCGGCAGCGGCGCGCCCAACGCCTCCGCGACCGTCAACGCGGTCAAGGCCGACGACAAGCTCGCCGCCCTCGTCCCCGCCGACGTCAAGTCCTCCGGCAAGCTCCTGGTCGGCGCGGACGCCTCGTACGCGCCGGACGAGTTCAAGGACGACAGCGGCAAGGTCATCGGCATGGACGTGGACCTGGCCAACGCCATCGCGGCCAAGCTCGGGCTGAAGGCCGACGTCCAGGACTCCGGCTTCACCGCGATCATCCCCGGCATCCAGTCGAACAAGTTCCAGCTCGGCATGTCGTCCTTCACGGACAACAAGGAGCGCGAGCAGGTCGTCGACATGGTGACCTACTTCAACTCCGGCAGCGCCATCGCGGTCAAGAAGGGCAACCCCGACAAGGTCGACCCCAACGACCTGTGCGGCAAGAAGGTCGCCGTCCAGACCGGCACCACCCAGGCCGACGAGATCAAGGACACCCGCAACCCGGACTGCGCCAAGAACGGGAAGCCGGGCATCCAGAACGACGGCGACAAGTTCGACCTCCAGACGGACGTCACCAACGCCGTCGTCTCCGGCCGCGACCAGGCCATGATGGCCGACTCCCAGGTCGTCGACTACGCGATCAAGCAGGCTGGCGGCCAGCTGGAGAAGCTCGGCTCCACCTACGGCGTGGCCCCCTACGGCGTCGCCGTCGCCAAGGGCTCCAAGCTCACCCCCGCGATCCAGGGCGCCGTCCAGTCGCTGATCGACGACGGCACCTACAAGCAGATCCTCACCAAGTGGGGCGTCGAGTCCGGCGCCCTCGACAAGTCGACCGTCAACGGCGCCGTGAACTGACCGTCCGCCTGCTCCATCTCTCCCCCGAGGCCACACCGTGAACTCTCTGGACAAGGGGAAGGCGGAGGAGGGACGGCCTGAGACCATCAAGGCCGTCCCGGTCCGCCACCCCGGACGCTGGGTGGGCGCCGTCGTCATCGCCCTGCTTGCGGCGATGCTGCTGAGCGCCCTCTTCACCAACCCCGCTTTCAAGTGGGACATCGTCGGGCAGTACCTGTTCCACGACAGCATCGTGCACGGCATGGTCGTCACACTGGAACTGACCGTCCTCTCCATGCTGATGGGCGTGATCGGCGGCATCGTCCTCGCCGTGATGCGCCTGTCCCCGAACCCCCTGCTCTCCGGCACCGCCTGGATGTACATCTGGGTCTTCCGCGGCACCCCGGTGCTGGTGCAGCTGGTGTTCTGGAACTTCCTCGGCCTGATCTGGGCCAAGCTGTCGATCGGCGTCCCGTGGGGGCCGGAGTTCTGGTCCGCGGACACCAACGTCCTGATCCCGACCTTCGTCGCCGCCCTGCTGGGCCTCGGCCTCAACGAGGCCGCCTACATGGCGGAGATCGTCCGCGGCGGCATCCAGTCGGTGGACGAGGGCCAGACCGAGGCCGCCCACGCGCTCGGCATGAGCCGGTTCCAGACCATGCGCCGGATCGTCCTGCCCCAGGCCATGCGGGTGATCATCCCGCCGACCGGCAACGAGACCATCTCGATGCTCAAGACCACCTCGCTGGTCAGCGTGATCTCCCTGGAGGAGATCTTCCGGGCCGGTCAGGTCATCTACTCCCGGAACTACCAGAACATCCCGCTGCTGATCGTGGTCAGCCTCTGGTACCTGTTCTTCACCTCGCTGCTGACCATCGGCCAGTACTACATCGAGCGCTACTACGCCCGCGGCTCCAACCGGACCCTCCCGCCCACCCCGGTGCAGCGGCTGCGGGGCCTGTTCGCCGGGAAGCCCGCCCCGAAGACCGGCGCCGACGTCGTCCCGGGGCTTGAGGGAGGTGGTCACGTATGACCGGCCTGAGCAAGACCCCGGCCGCCGCCACCGGGCAGCCGATGGTGCGCGCCGAGAGCGTCCACAAGTCCTACGGCTCCGTGCACGTGCTCAAGGGCATCGACCTGGAGGTCAAGCAGGGCGAGGTGTTCTGCCTGATCGGCCCCTCCGGCTCCGGCAAGTCGACCTTCCTGCGGTGCATCAACCACCTGGAGAAGATCAACGGCGGACGCCTCTGGGTGGACGGCGAACTGGTCGGCTACCAGCAGAAGGGCGACAAGCTCTACGAGCTCAAGGACCGCGAGGTCGCCGTCAAGCGGCGCGACATCGGCATGGTCTTCCAGCGCTTCAACCTGTTCCCGCACATGACGGCCGTCGAGAACGTCATGGAGGCCCCGGTCCAGGTCAAGGGCGAGAGCAAGGCCGCCGCCCGGGAGCGGGCGATGGTCCTGCTGGAGCGGGTCGGCCTCGCCGACAAGGCGAAGAACTACCCCTCCCAGCTCTCCGGCGGCCAGCAGCAGCGCGTCGCGATCGCCCGCGCGCTGGCCATGAAGCCCAAGCTGATGCTGTTCGACGAGCCCACCTCGGCGCTCGACCCCGAACTGGTCGGCGACGTCCTCGACGTCATGCGCGGCCTCGCCGAGGAGGGCATGACCATGGTGGTCGTCACCCACGAGATGGGCTTCGCCCGCGAGGTCGGCGACGCGCTGGTGTTCATGGACGGCGGTGTGGTGGTCGAGTCCGGCAACCCCCGCGAGGTGCTCACCGACCCCCGGCACGAGCGCACCCGCGCCTTCCTCTCCAAGGTGCTGTAGAACCGTACCGACCGGCGCCCGGCAGGCTGCTCCTGCCGGGCGCCGACGTTTTCCCCACCCAGGTAATAGGCTGGACGCAATCAGCCCGTTACCGACCTTTTGGAAGGACCTCCGTGGAGCTCGCCTCGTACGCCGATCTCGCCGTTCGGCTGGTGAACACCGAGGAGCCCGAACGCGGCACCGACACGCTGACGTCCGTGGACGCGGTGCGCGGCCTGTTCTCCGACTCCTCGCGGGCCGCCGCACAGGCCGACGAGTCCGACCTGCCCCGGCTGCGGGCGGTGCGGACCAGGCTGCGCGGGGTCTTCGAGGCCGCCGCCGAGGGCGACGAGATCCGGGGCGTCGACCTGCTGAACAGCCTGCTGATGGAGTACCCGGTCAGCCCGCTGGTCTCCGGGCACGACTACCTGGACGACGCCGGCCGGCCGCGCTGGCACCTGCACCTGGCCGACAACTCGCCGACCGCCACCGCGCACTTCAGCGCGGTCGCCTGCATGGGCCTGGCCGTCCACCTGACCGAGCTGGGCGCCGACCGGCTCGGCATCTGCCAGGCCGCGCCCTGCCGCAACGCCTACCTGGACACCTCGACCAACCGCTCCCGCCGCTACTGCTCGGACCGCTGCGCGACCCGCGCCAACGTCGCCGCGTACCGGGCCCGCAAGCGCCAGGAGGCCGAGGCCGCGGCACTCGGCGCCGCCGGCTAGGCCCGGCCAGGTCCCCGGCAGGGCCCAGGGGGTCAGAGCTGCTCCGCCCAGACGCCCAGGCGGCGGGCCAGGCCCGGCACCCGGGCCAGCCGGGTGCTCAGCAGCAGCCGCTCCAGCCGCCGCCCCGGCGCCAGCCAGGCCGGGCGCGGGCGCAGCCGCAGCAGCACCCGGCCGAGCACCAGTTCGTCCGGGACCGGGCCGTAGCTGCGGCTGTCGCTGTCCACCGGCCGGTTGTCGGACAGCAGCCACCAGCCCCTCGGACGCCGCTCGGCGGCCCGCTTCACCACCAGCAGGTCCTGCTGGAAGGGGTGCCGGAAGAGCACCACCGCGCCGGGCCGGATCGGCGCGCCGTAGCGCACCAGCAACTGGTCGCCCTCGCGCAGGGTCGGGACCATCGACGGGCCCGCCACGTCGACCAGCCCGAACGGCACCGCGCCGCCGCCCCGCCCCCGGGGTTCCGTGCCCGCTGGTTCCGTGCCCGCTGGTTCCGTGCCCGCTGGTTCCGTGCTCCGCGCCACGACTCCTCCTCCCGGACCGCCCGGTCCCAGTCTGCCGTACGGACCGTCACCCCGTTCGATCCGTTCGATGTCCGGATTACCCCGGTTCCGGGTCCGCCTTTTGCCCTAGGCCCACCGCCCGATCGCGAAACCCCGGGGGCGGAAGGGTAATCTCGGGCGCGGGAAGACGATCTAAGGAAGGACTCCCATGTTCTCTCGTCTGTTTGCACCGCGCGCCACCGCCCACGCCCACTGTGACCTGCCCTGCGGCGTGTACGACCCGGCGCAGGCCCGGATCGAGGCCGAGTCGGTCAAGGGCACCCAGGAGAAGTACCAGGCCAACGAGGACCCGGCTTTCCGCACCCGCGCCCTGATCATCAAGGAGCAGCGTGCCGAGGCCGTCAAGCACCACATCTCGGTGCTGTGGAGCGACTACTTCAAGGCCCCGCACTTCGAGAAGTACCCGCAGCTGCACCAGCTGATCAACGACACCCTGAAGGCCGCCTCGGCCGCCAAGGCGTCCACCGACCCCGCCACCGGCCAGGCCCTGCTGGACCTGATCGCCGAGGTCGACAAGATCTTCTGGGAGACCAAGCAGGCCTGAGCCTGACGCGTCGCCACCCGACCGCCCCCGTCCGCGAGCCCGGACGGGGGCGGTCGTGCGTTCACGCCCCATCCGAGCCCGGTAAGGGTTGCCTAGCCTGAGTGGCTGTTATGCTGCCAGGGCGTCCGAGGGGGAAGTCCGGTGTGAATCCGGCGCTGACCCGCAACGGTGAGCACGGCCTTCGGGGCCGCGCCAGCCCGATCGCCCCCGGCCGCTGAACTCCCGACAACTCGCCGTGGACTGCGAGGGGATGGCGCCCGGGCCCGCGCCCGACCGGTGCCGCCCCCGCGCACCCGCGGCCCGAGGCAAGGCGCACCGTGAGCAGCACCGCAGCCGCGGGCAGTGGCGCAACGAGCCCGCCCGCCCGCCGAATACCCGCCCTCCCGCTCGCCGTCGGCCTGGCCGCCGCCCTGCTGCTCTCGCTGCTCTGCGGCGTGGCGCTGGGCGCCTCCGGGATCGGCCTGCCCCGCGTCCTGCGGCTGCTGGCCGCCGGGCTGACGGGCGGACGGCTGGAGGCGGAGGAGGCCGCCGCCTACGCGATCGTCTGGGAGATCCGGCTGCCGCGCGCCGTGCTGGCCGCCGTGGTCGGCGCCGGGCTGGCCGCCACCGGGGTCGCCGTCCAGGCCCTGGTGCGCAACGCGCTGGCCGACCCGTTCGTGCTCGGCATCTCCTCCGGCGCGGCCGTCGGCGCCAACGCGGTGCTGCTGCTCGGCGCCTTCGCCTCGCTCGGGGTGTGGGCGATCTCGGCCTCCGCGTTCGGCTCCGCGCTGGTCGCCATGGTGCTGGTCTACCTCGCGGCGCGGACGGCCTACGGGCTCACCCCGCTGCGGCTGGTGCTCACCGGCACCGCGCTCTCCTACGGCTTCTCCGCCGTCACCGCGCTGATGGTCTTCGCGGCCGCCCGCGGCGAGGCCGCCCGGGACGCCATGATGTGGCTGCTCGGCAGCCTCGGCGGCGCCACCTGGGGCTCGGTGCCGATCGCCGCCGCCACCGTGCTGGCCGGCCTGGCGTACCTGGCCTGCGCCGCCGGCCGGCTGGACGCGCTCGCCATGGGCGACGAGACGGCCGCCTCGCTGGGCGTGGACCCGGACCGGCTGCGCCGCGAGCTGTTCGTGGTGACCGCCGCCGTCACCGGCACGGTGGTGGCCGTCAGCGGGGCGATCGGCTTCGTCGGGCTGATGGTGCCGCACCTGGCCCGGATGCTGGTCGGCGCCGGGCACCGCCGGGTGCTGCTGGTCGCGCCGCTCGCCGGGGCGCTGCTGCTGGTCTGGGTGGACATCGTCTCGCGCACCCTGCTGGCGCCCGCCGAACTGCCGGTCGGGGTGGTCACCGCGGTGCTCGGGGTGCCCTGTTTCCTGCTGCTGATGCGCCGTCGCGGCTATTCCTTCGGAGGCCGCTGATGGATCTCGCCCTGGACTCCGTCTCGGTCGAGCTGGCCGGTGCCCGGCTGGTCCACGACGTCGCCCTGGACGCCGCCGCCGGGCAGGTGGTCGGACTGATCGGACCGAACGGCAGCGGCAAGTCGACGCTGCTGCGCTGCGTCTACCGGGCGCTGCGGCCGGCAGCCGGGGCCGTCCTGCTGGACGGCACGGACCTGCACGCGCTGACCGCGCGCGAGGCCGCCCGGCGGGTGGCCGCGCTCCCCCAGGAGCACTCCGCCGAGTTCGACTTCACGGTGGCCGAGGTGGTCGCCATGGGCCGGCTGCCGCACCGGCGCGGCCTGGGTCCTGTCCGGCCGATCTTGCCGGGCCCGCGACGCCGGGCATCCCGCCTGACCGCACCCCCGGATCACCCAAGTACGGCCCAGTACGAGGACGATCCGGGCGCACGCTCAGCCGGGCGCCCAACGCCGCGGGCTGATCCGCCAAGATCGACCGGACAGGACCTGGGCGGCCCGGGCGCGGACGACCACGCGCGCTGCACCGAGGCGCTGCGCAAGGTCGGCGTCGAGCAGTTGGCCGGGCGGGGCTTCCTGAGCCTGTCCGGCGGCGAGAAGCAGCGGGTGCTGATCGCCCGCGCGCTGGTCCAGGAGCCCCGGCTGCTGGTGCTGGACGAGCCCACCAACCACCTGGACATCGCCCACCAGTTGGACGTGCTGGCGCTGGTCCGGGAGGCCGGGCCGACGGTGCTCACCGCGCTGCACGACCTCAACCTGGCGGCCGGCCACTGCGACCTGCTGTACGTGCTGCAAGCCGGCCGGATCGTCGCCTCGGGGTCGCCCGCCGAGGTGCTCCGACCCGCCCTGCTGGCCGAGGTGTTCGGCGTCCGGGCCACCCCCGTCCGGCACCCGGTGACCGGCGCCGTCCAACTGCTCTTCGACCGGATCTGACCCACCCCCCGAAGGAACCCCCGTGCGCACCAAGGCCGTTGCCATCACCGCCCTGCTCACCCTCGGGCTCACCGCCTGCGGCGCCGAGATCGCCCCGAGCGGCGACGCCACCGCCGCCTCCGCCCACTACCCGGTGACCGTGGAGAACTGCGGCACCAAGCTCACCTTCCCGCAGAAGCCCGTCCGGACGGTGACCAACGACGTCGGCATCACCGAGCTGATGCTCGCCCTCGGCCTGGCCGACCGGATGGCCGGCTACGTGATGCCCGACGACAAGGGCCGGGTCGACCAGGTCGCCTGGAAGGACGGCTACCAGCAGACCGCGTGGCTCTCCAAGAAGGAGATCACCAAGGAGATCGTGCTGGGCGCCAAGGCCGACCTGGTCTTCGCCGGCTGGCACTACGGCTTCGACGAGGGCCGCGGCTTCACCCCGAAGGCGCTGGGGGACCTCGGCATCCCCTCGTACGTGCTCAGCGAGTCCTGCCGCAGCGGCAAGGGCACCGAGCGCGGCGTGATGTCCCCGTTGGACGCGCTCTACACCGACCTGGCCAACCTCGGCGAGATCTTCGACGTCCGCGACCGGGCGGACAAGCTGGTCGCCGGTTTCAAGGCGCAGGTCGCCGCCGCCCCACAGCCCGAGCGCCGGCCGTCCGTGTTCCTGTACGACAGCGGGCAGGACAAGCCGTACACCGCCGGGAAGTTCGCCGCGGCCGACGAGATCATCGCCAAGGCCGGCGGGGCCAACGTGATGGGCGACCTCGCGGACACCTGGGTCACCGTCGGCTGGGAGAGCGTGGTCCAGCGCGACCCCGAGGTGATCCTGATCAACAACTACGGCGAGACCGGCGCCGACGCCAAGCGCGCCTTCCTGAAGTCCTTCCCGCCGCTGGCCGGCGTCTCGGCGGTCAGGAACGACCGGATCTTCGTCCTGGACTACGTCGACCTGGTGGAGAGCCCGCGCAACCCGGCCGCGATCACCGCGCTGGCCGACTACCTGCGCACCGTCCCGGCCCGCTGACCCGCCCGCCCCCGGCCCGGGCCCCGATCAGGGCCTGGGCCGCAGGCGGGGGCGCGCAGTAGGCTCGCGGCATGATCCGCACCGCCGTCGTGACCGACGTTCCCGTCATCCTCGCCCTGATCCGCGAGCTCGCGGAGTACGAGAAGGCCCCGCAGGAGGCCGTGGCCACCGAGGAGCAGCTGCGCGACGCCCTGTTCGGCGCCAACCCGGCGCTGTTCGGCCTGATCGCCGAGGACGACGCCACCGGCGAGCCGGTCGGCTTCGCGGTCTGGTTCCTCAACTTCTCGACCTGGCGCGGCACCCACGGGATCTACCTGGAGGACCTGTACGTCCGCCCGCAGTCCCGCGGCGGCGGCCACGGCAAGGCGCTGCTGCTGGAACTGGCGCGGATCGCCGTCGAGCGCGGCTACGCGCGGGTGGAGTGGTCGGTGCTCGACTGGAACACGCCCTCGATCGACTTCTACAAGTCCCTCGGCGCGGTGCCGATGGACGGCTGGACCGTCTACCGGCTCACCGGCGAGGCGCTCGCCGCCGCCGGCGGCGGTCACTGAACGGACCGTCCGAACCCCTGCCACCCTGCGTCGCGATGGCTTACCATGAGTGACTCCCGAGCCCCGGCCGGCGTGCGGAAGGCGGTAAGGTCTCAGGCGGATACGCGGCGTCCGGTCGCCCCGCGAAGGGTATGACCGGTACGTACCGCACCACCCCTCTGGACAGTTGGGGCGAAGCAGTTGAGCCAAGCAACAGACAGTGCCGCGGCCACCGGCCCGGAAGCACAGCGCGTCACCCAGGAGGTGAGGGTGTCCCAGATCGACGGCGAGCCCGGAGTGCAGGACTTCGTGGAGGTCCGGCTGCCCGCGGCGGGTGCCTACCTCTCGGTCCTGCGAACAGCGACGGCCGGCCTGGCGGCACGGCTCGACTTCACCCTCGACGAGATCGAGGACCTGCGGATCGCGGTCGACGAGGCCTGCGCCATCCTGCTCCAGCAGGCGGTGCCAGGCTCCGTCCTGACCTGCGAGTTCCGGCTGGTCGGCGACTCGCTGAAGGTGACCGTCACCGCCCCCACCACCGACGGGAAGGCGCCCGAACGGGACACCTTCGCCTGGACGGTGCTCTCCGCCCTGGCCGGCGAGGTCGACTCCTCGGTCGGCGAGGACAAGACCGTGTCGATCAGCCTGCACAAGAAGCGCGGCGGCCCCGTCGCCCACTAGCCGGGGCGTCGACCAGCACCGCACAAGGGCCGTCCGCCCGGTCCCCGATCAGGGGCCGGGCGGGCGGCGCCCGGTACCGCCCCCCACGCGGTACGACCAACGAGACGATGCCGGGGCCCGAGGGCCCCGGTGCTCCCGGAACGGAACGGGGGAATGGCCGTGAGTGATCTGGACCGTACCGGCCTCGCGACGGCGGGACCTGCCGTACCGACCCAGGCGAGCGTTCCTGGCCTCGCCGCCAACGACGATGCGCACCCGAAGGACGCCCACCGGATGAGCCACCCGACCGAGCCGACGTCTGAACCGTCGCCCGCATCCCCGCCCCCGTCCGATCCGGCGGACGAGGCCGCGGACCTGCGCACCGCGGTGCCCGTCCAGGCGCCGGCCCCGGCCCCGGCCCCGCACCGCTCGGGCGCACCGGACCGGGAGGCGGCCCGCGCGCTGTTCGTCCGGCTGTCCGCGCTGCCCGACGGCTCCCCGGAGCGCGTCGAGCTGCGCAACCAGCTGGTGCGGATGCACATCCCGCTGGTCGAGCACCTGGCCCGGCGGTTCCGCAACCGGGGCGAGCCGCTGGACGACCTGACCCAGGTCGCCACCATCGGCCTGATCAAGTCGGTGGACCGCTTCGACCACGAGCGCGGGGTCGAGTTCTCCACCTACGCCACGCCGACCATCGTCGGCGAGATCAAACGGCACTTCCGCGACAAGGGCTGGGCGGTCCGGGTGCCGCGCCGCCTCCAGGAGCTGCGGCTGTCGCTCACCACGGCGACCAGCGAGCTCTCCCAGCGGCACGGGCGCTCCCCCACGGTGCACGAGCTCGCCGAGCACCTGGGGATCTCCGAGGAGGACGTCCTGGAGGGCCTGGAGTCCGCCAACGCGTACTCCACGCTGTCCCTGGACGTCCCGGACAGCGACGACGAGTCGCCGGCCGTGGCGGACACCCTCGGCGCCACCGACGAGGCGCTGGAGGGCGTCGAGTACCGCGAGTCGCTCAAGCCGCTGCTGGCCCAACTGCCGCCCCGGGAGCAGAAGATCCTGGTGCTGCGGTTCTTCCGGAACATGACACAGTCGCAGATCGCCGCCGAGGTGGGGATCTCCCAGATGCACGTGTCCCGCCTGCTGGCCCGGACCTTGACCCAGCTGCGGGAGAAGCTCCTGGTGGAGGAGTAGGACTGACGGCCGCTCAACCGGCGGCCGACCCCCGGCGGCCCTGTGCGCTCAGCCCTCGTGCGACGCGTACAGGGCCGCCGTCGACTTCGGGTTCAGCAGCGCGCCGATGCCGACCAGTCCGAGCAGGCCGACCAGCACGCCGACGCCGATCATCGCGCCGCCGCTCTCCAGCATGTAGTACCCGATCGGCAGGCAGATCGAGTTGGTGAGCACGGCCGGGCTGCGGCCCCAGCGGCGCTCCTTGAGCAGCGCGCGGGCGGCCAGCACCGGCAGCACGCCGAGCAGCACGATGACCAGGCCGCCGAACTCGTTCAGGGCGAGCTGCTTGGACTGGCCGGACAGCGCGGACACCATGTCCCAGACGCCGACGACGGCCAGCGCGGCGCCCTCCAGGGCGGTGATGGCGGCGCCCACGGTCAGCGCCAAGGGGCGGGCCGGGCCCGCCGTGGGTACGGGTGCGGAGGATTCTGCGGTCACTCCAGCAGGGTAGCCGCCGGTTGGTCCGTACCGACCCGTAGGCTTTCCCCATGCGCGCTCTCCTGGTCGTGAACCACAAGGCCACCACCACCAGTGGCCGCACCAGGGACGTACTGATCCACGCGCTGCGCAGCGACCTCAAGCTGGAGGTGGCCGAGACGCAGTACCGGGGCCACGCCCGCGACCTGGCCCGCGAGGCCTCGGAGGACGGCACGGTCGACCTGGTGGTGGCGCTCGGCGGCGACGGCACCGTGAACGAGGTGGTGAACGGGCTGCTCACGCACGGCCCGGGCGAGAAGGTCCCGCGACTGGCCGTGGTGCCGGGCGGTTCGACCAATGTGTTCGCCCGCGCGCTGGGTCTGCCCAACGACCCGGTGGAGGCCACCGGCGCCCTGCTGTACGCGCTGGAGCACGGGAGCGAGCGGCCGGTCGGTCTGGGCAAGGCGATGACCGACGGGCTGCCGGACCGCTGGTTCACCTTCACCGCCGGCCTGGGCTTCGACGCCGGGGTGGTCGGCCGGGTCGAGGAGCAGCGCCGGTTGGGGCGCAAGTCCACCCACGCGCTCTATGTGGGGCAGGCGCTGCGGCACTACGTCACCCAGCGTGAGCAGCGTCGTTCCGGGCCTGTGGCCCTGGAACTACCGGGCCGAGAAGGCGTGCCGGGCCTGGCCCTGGCCATAGTCAGCAACACCTCGCCGTGGACGTTCCTCGGCAACCGCCCGGTGTACCCCTCACCGCTCGCCTCCTTCGACACTGATCTCGACGTCTTCGGGATCACCCGGATGACGGCGTTCGGCACCGTTCGAACGATCCGTCAGATCCTGCGGTCGTACGCCTCTTCGAGCGAAGGCGCCCCGCCGGCCGGCCCGTCCGGCAAGCACGTCGTCTCCTATCACGACGTCAGACACTTCACCTTGGTTTCAGAGGAACCGGCCCCGTTCCAGGTTGACGGGGACCACCTTGGAGACAGGAGTCGCGTCAGTTTCACAGGCGTACGGCGGGCACTGCGTGTGATTGTGTGACCGGAAGGGGGTTTCGCCCTTCTTCTCGAACGCACAAGCCCCCTTCACTCCATAGAAGTACTGGCTGTGAGCTAGGCGACACCGAAGAATCAAAAATTCCTCCCTGAAGGGGGTTGTATCCGGGCCCGAGGTTTGCGAACCTCTACATGGCGATCGGGACGCATCGCAGCGACGGCAACCTCAGAACCTGGCGGGTGTCGACCGCGGAACGTCCCTCGAATCGCCGAATCCCTCCCTAGCACAGACCACCCGGGCCCCGGCGGGCCTTTGGTCTCTTTTGCTGTTGCGGGATTCGTGAAAGCGTTCACATTCACAAGCCACATTCACAAGCCATCGATTATGCCGACCGGGTGCCCCCCGCCGGCAGGAGGAGTTGGACGACCATGGACTGGCGCCACCGCGCTGTCTGCCGCGAAGAGGACCCGGAGCTGTTCTTCCCGATCGGGAACACCGGTCCTGCTCTGCTGCAGATCGAGGAAGCCAAGGCCGTGTGCCGCCGCTGTCCGGTCATGGAGCAGTGCCTGCAGTGGGCTCTTGAGACCGGCCAGGATGCCGGCGTCTGGGGCGGTATGAGCGAGGACGAGCGTCGCGCGATGAAGCGCCGTGCCGCCCGCAACCGCGCCCGCACCGCCTGATCACACGCCGTAACACCAGCAGTAACCGAAACACCGATCAACACATGATCAAAGGCTTCCCTGCACCTCCTGGTGAAGCCTTCCGCACAAAGGGCCTTGCCTGGCGAGGTCCCGCGACACCGGACCGTCCAGCCACTTGATACTGTTCACTTAGAGCAATATCGTGGAGCTGTGGCGCTCACCGTGTGCAACGCACGGGCGAGGTGTCGCACCACCCAGAGCCCCCGTTCCGGCCGACTCCCCCCGACGGCCGGAACGGGTTGAGAGGCCCTGTCGACCCACCCCCCCCCCGGTCGACAGGGCCTCGTTTCTGTTTTCGCGCCCCGGTTTGTGTGCGCGCCCCGGCGCGCCCGCACCCTGGCACGCCCCCGCGCGGGCCGACCCGCGCCGGGCTCGTGGGGTGGACACCCGGCGCTTTCGCCGAGTGCACGCCCCCACCACGCGCCTCGCTGCACCTTTCCGCGGACCGCGGTGCGGACCGGACCGCGGACCGCACCGCACCGCAGACCGGTCGGCGGATCAGCGGACCGGGATCTCCAGGATCACCTTGGTGCCGCCGTCCGGACCGGCCACCATGTCGAAGGTGCCGCCCAACTCGCCGGTGGCCAGCGTGCGGACGATCTGCAGGCCGAGGTTGCCGGCCGTCTGTGGGTCGAACCCCTCGGGCATGCCGCGGCCGTCGTCCTGCACCGTGATCAGCAGGAACTCCTCCGGCCGGGCGCCGCCGTTCCAGCTGTCCGACCAGCCCGCCCCGGTCGCCGGGGCCCGCCCGCGCAGCGCGCTGACCTCCAGGTTCCCGGAGGCGGACGGGCCGAAGGCGTGCTCCAGCGCGTTCTGCAGCAGTTCGTTCAGCACCATCGACAGCGGGGTGGCCACCTCGGCGGACAGGATGCCGAAGCTGCCGCTGCGGCGGGTCGCCACCCGGCCGTCCTGGGACAGCTCCATCACCATCGCCAGCACCCGGTCGGCGATCTCGTCGAAGGCCACCTGCTCGTCCAGCGCCTGGGACAGCGTCTCGTGCACGATCGCGATCGAGCCGACCCGGCGCACCGCCTCGTCCAGCGCGGCCCGGCCGGCCTCCGACTCCATCCGGCGGGACTGCAGCCGCAGCAGGGCGGCGACGGTCTGCAGGTTGTTCTTCACCCGGTGGTGGATCTCCCGGATGGTGGCGTCCTTGGTCATCAGCTCGCGGTCGCGGCGGCGCAGTTCGGTGACGTCCCGGCAGAGCACCAGCGAACCGGTCAGCGTGCCCTTGGGCTTGAGCGGGATGGCCCGCAGGGTCACCACCCCGCCCTGCACCTCGACCTCGGTCTGCCGCGGCGCCCAGCCGCTCGCCAGCTTCACCAGCGCCTCGTGCACGGCCGCCCTGGAGGGCGGGACCAGTTCGGCGGTGGCCCGGCCCAGGTGGCTGCCGACCAGGTCGGTGGTGAGGCCGAGCCGGTGGTAGGCGGACAGGGCGTTGGGGCTGGCGTAGGTGACGATGCCGTCCGCGTCGAGCCGGATCAGGCCGTCGCCGACCCGGGGGGCGGCGTCCATGTCGATCTGCTCGACGCCGTGGAAGGGGAAGCTGCCGGCGGCGATCATCTGGGCCAGGTCTGAGGCGCTCTGCAGGTAGGTGAGCTCCAGCCGGCTGGGGGTGCGGACGGTCAGCAGGTTGGTGTTGCGGGCGATCACCCCGAGCACCTTGCCCTCGCGCCGGACCGGGATGGACTCGACCCGGACCGGCACCTCCTCGCGCCACTCCGGGTCGCCCTCGCGCACGATCCGGCCCTCGTCGAAGGCGGCGTCCAGCAGTGGGCGGCGCCCGCGCGGGACGAGGTGGCCGACCATGTCGTCCTGGTAGGAGGTGGGGCCGGTGTTGGGCCGCATCTGCGCCACCGAGACGTAGCGGATGCCGTCCCAGGTGGGGATCCACAGGACCAGGTCGGCGAAGGAGAGGTCGGAGAGGAGCTGCCACTCCGAGACCAGCATGTGGAGCCATTCCACATCGGCCCCGGTCAGGGTGGTGTGGCGGCGGACGAGTTCGTTCAGCGAGGGCACATGGCGAGGGTAGCGCCGCCGGTCGGGGCGCGGCGCGGCGGACCGGGGAACGGATCATGCGCCGGGCCTGCGGCGGAGCCCGCTTCCCGAAGTTGTCCAGACCAATTTCCGGAGCGGCCTGGACAACCCAGATTGGTCTAGTCCACAATGAAAGGGCACCAAGGAGAGGCCCACCGCGCAACTGCCCTGACCGCGCGAGGCCTTTCCTCGGTCGGACGCCGCCGAACGAGGACCCCGCACAGTTCTCGATCGACTCCGGCGACCGACGACAGCTCCGGGCTGCGGTGCCGCATGGGTTGAGGGTCCCGTGTCGGCGCCGTGGCCCGTAGTGCTTTCCGGGTACGCCGAGCGCCAGGCGCGACGCGTTCCGGGGGTGCGACGCGTTCCGGGCGCTCCCCCGCCGAAGCCATGTTCCGCCGCTCAACGAGTCGGGCCCCCGTCCACAGCCTGTGGACGGGGGCCCGATCGCGTGGCGCCGTGCCTCAGTGCGTCTCGGTGACCTTGGCCAGGGCGCGCGGGGCGTCCGGGTCCTGGCCGCGGGCGATGGTGACCTCGTAGGCCAGCAGCTGCAGCGGGAGGATCTCCAGGATCGGCTGGACCTCCTCCGGCACGCCGGCCGGCAGGGCGAAGCCGGCCGAGGCGGCGTCCACCTGCGCCTGCTGGCCGACCACGACCAGGTCCGCGCCGCGGCCGCGCAGGCGGTCCAGCACCGGCTGCAGGGCCTCGCCGCCCTTGCCGTCCGGAACGATCGCGATGACCGGCGAGACGTTGTCCACCATGGCCAGCGGGCCGTGCAGCAGATCGGCGCCGGAGAACGGGGAGGCCGGGATGTAGGTGGTCTCCATCAGCTTCAGCGCCGCCTCGCGGGCGGTCGGGTAGCCGTAGCCGCGCGAGGTGATGACCAGGCGCTGGGCGAAGCGGTACCGCTCGGCCAGCGCCTTCACCTCGGCGTGGCGGGCCAGGACGCCGGCGGCCAGGCCGGGCAGCTCCTTGGCCGCCGCACCGTCGCCGCCGCGCAGGCCCTCGACCAGCAGGTAGAGCGCCAGCAGTTCGGCGGTGTAGGTCTTGGTGGCGGGCAGCGCCTTCTCCGGGCCGGCCAGCACGTCGATGTGGAACTCGGAGACCTCGGCCAGCGGCGAGGACGCGTTGTTGGTGACGGCGAGGGTGATGGCGCCGGCCTCGCGGGCGGCCTTGGTGGAGGCCACCAGGTCGGGCGAGCCGCCGGACTGGCTGACGGTGACGACCAGGACGTCGGTGAGGTCCGGCTTGGCGCCGTACGCGGTGGTGGTGGACATCGAGGTCAGGCCGGCCGGCTTGCCGAGCAGGATCTCGATCAGGTACTTGGCGTACAGCGCCGCGTTGTCGGACGTGCCGCGCGCGGTCAGCAGGACGAAGCGAGGGTTGCGGGCGGCGATCTCGGCCGCGATCTGGCGGATCTTCGGGGCACCCTCGTCGAGGATGCGCTGGAGGACGGCCGGCTGCTCGGCCATCTCCGCCGCCATGATCCGGCCAGGAACGGAAACAGTCTGCGGGTCGGACATCAGGATGTGCCTCCGATGAGATGGTTCGACCCCTCCGGGCAGGTTGCCCGACGGGGACCTCTACGGCGGCGAGTCCGCACACTCGCTGCGGTGGTTTCCTGCCGCAATCCTACGGGGGCCGCCCCGGGCGGGCACACCCGAAGGCCCGCCCCGGACGGGACGGGCCTTCGGCCTGTGCGGCTGGCGGCGCCGGGTCAGGACGCCTTGTTGATCAGCTGGTCGATCGCGGCGTCGGCGTCCTTGGTGGCCTGGTCCACCGACTTGCCCTTGAGGATGCCGGTCAGCATGTCGGGCAGGATCTTCTGCTTCTCGATCGCGCCCCAGCCGGGGGCCAGCGGGGTGAACCAGGCGTCCGGCACCGCGTTGGCCGCCGCGGCGGTGGTCGGCTTGTTCTTCAGCGGGTTCAGCTGGGTGAGGTTGTTCGGCAGGATGTCCTTGTCGGCCAGCGTCTGCTGGGACTTGGTGCTGGTGAACATCCGCACCCAGTCGGTGGCCAGCTCGACCTGCGCGGACTTGGCGGTGACCGCGAGGTCGGAGCCGCCGATGAAGGTGGGCAGCGGCTTGCCGTCCGGGCCGGGCATGGTGGCCATCTTGACGGTGTCCTTGAGGCTCGGGTCGCCGGTGCCCGGCGCGACGACGCTGGCCGCCTCGTAGCCGTTGCCGTAGAAGGACGCGGCGCGCCCGCGGGCCATCGACTCGAACTGGTTCTGCTCGTTCACCGTCAGGTCGCCCTTGGTGTACTTGCGGACCAGGTCGACGAAGTGGCTGATGCCCTGCTGGGACTTGGCGTCGTGCAGGGTGCCGTGCCAGTTGCCGGAGCTGTCGAACTTGGCGATGCTGCCGCCGTACGCGGCCACGTAGCTCATCGCGGCGTACCAGTACGGGCCGGGCAGGTAGAGCGAGGAGTAGCTCTTGTCGGCCTTGTTCTTGTCGGCGACCTTGTCCAGGGCCGCCGTCAGGTCGGCCTCGGTCTTGGGGAACTCGGCGCTGCCGGTGGCCTGCTGGAAGGTGGCGGCGTTGTAGATGGCGACCCGGGCGCCGGCGTAGTAGGGCACGCACAAGAGCTTGTCCTGGTACGTACAGGTGTTGGCGAGCGCCTTGATCCAGCTGTCGGAGTTGTCGAAGGTGGTCCGGTCGACCGGGGCCAGCGCGCCGGAGAGCACGTACTTCATGGTCTCGGTGTTGCCGAGCTCGACCACGTCGGGCGCGGAGCCGTCGGCGATCGCCTTGTCGAGCTTGGTCACCTTGTCGGCCCAGCCCTGGTAGGCGAGCTTGAGGGTGACGTTCGGGTACTTCGCCGCGAACTGGTCGTTGACCTGCTGCACCAGGTCGGGCCAGTTCTTCTGGGCGTCGTCCATCAGCCAGACGGTGACGGTGCCGCTCGCGGCCTTCGGGTCGGCGCCGGGGCTCTTGCCGTCCTTCGACGCCGTACCGGCCGATGAACAGGCCGTCAGCCCGATCGCCAGGGCAGTGATTCCGAACGTCGACATGAGCTGACGCTTCTTCACGCCATCCTCCGAGGGTGCTAGAGCCGTGTTGCCCGCCGGCAGCGTGATGGCGCCCGCAACGGAGGGTCCGGGCAGGGGCGAAGAGCTTCGGGGAGGGCCGATACCACATCCGGTGAGGTTGAATTTCGAACCGGATGACTGGACTCTGGCCTAGACCATAGGTGGTGTCAACGGCCAAATGGCCTCGTCGCCACGGCCGTTGCAGAGCTGTTGTACCCCGTGGCGATCAGTCGCCGTACCGTCACCCTAAGTGGGACTTAAGGTGGATTTAAGGCCTACTTGAGGGAGCACGGTCACCTGGCGAATCCGCAGGTCGAACGGTGGGGAAACGAAACGGGCCCGCCATGCGACATGCGCATGACGGGCCCGTCGGCCGACGCCTCCCGGACACTCCCGGTGACGCCCCCCTCGGTCTCAGCCGATGGCTCCCGGCTGCCCGGTGAGCACCTCCACGGCCGCCAGCCCGCAGACCCGGGCGGCGCCGTGGGTGGCGATGTAGAGCGCGCCGACCGGCTCGGACTGCGGCAGCCCCATCTCGACCACCGCGGCGTCCGGCCGGGCCGCCACCAGGCGGCCCAGCGCGGCGGACATCCAGGCGTGCCGGTGCGCGTCCCGGACCACCAGCACCAGGCGGCGGCCCTCGGCGCCGGCCACCAGCTCGGCGACCAGGGCGTCCAGCAGCTCGGGGGCGGCCTGCGCCGCCGAGACCGCGCGGGTGCGGGTGCCGGGGAAGCGGTCGGCCAGCATGCCGGCCACGCCCCACGGGGTGACGTCGCCGACGGCGATGTTCGGCTCGTCCGAGAACGAGGCCACGAACGGGCGCTCGGACACCGGCTGCGGCTCGTGGCCCGGCGCCCGGACCACCTTCAGCGCCCGGCGGGCGGCCCGCAGGCCGACCGCGAGGTCCGGCTCCGGCCGCTCGCCCTGGGCCGAGATCCGGCCCCAGCTGCCGAGCGAGCGGACCCGGTCGGCGGCGTCCGCCAGCCGCTCCTCGGAGAGCACGCCGGCCCGCACGCCCGCCACGATGGCGTCGCGCAGCATCAGCACGGTGTCCTCGTCGGCCAGCCCGCCGCCGACGCAGATCGCGTCCGCGCCAGCCGCCAGGGCCAGCACGGTGCCGTCGCCCATCCCGAAGGTGTCGGCGATGGCGCCCATCTCGATCGCGTCGCTGACGATCAGGCCCTGGTAGCCGAGGCCGCCGTCGGCCGGGGCGGCGCGCAGCAGGTCGCGCAGCACGAGCGGGCTGAGGGTGGCCGGCAGCTTCGGGTCGAGCGCCGGGATCATGATGTGGGCGGTCATCACGGCCTTGGTGCCCGCCGCGATCGCCGCCTGGAACGGGATCAGGTCGCGCGAGCGCAGCACGTCCAGGTCGACGTCGATGACCGGCAGCCCGTGGTGCGAGTCGACGGCGGTGTCGCCGTGGCCGGGGAAGTGCTTGGAGCAGGCGGCCACGCCGGCCGACTGGAGGCCCTCCACCCAGGCGGCGGTGTGCCGGGCGCACAGCTCCGGGTCGGCGCCGAAGGAGCGGACGCCGATGACCGGGTTGCGCGGGTTGGAGTTGACGTCCGCGGTGGGCGCCCAGTTGTAGTTGACGCCGGCCGCGGCCAGCGCCCGGCCCAGCTCGCGGGCGACGTCCCGGGTCAGCGCCGGGTCGTCGATCGCGCCGAGTGCGAGGTTGCCGGGCCAGGACGAGCCGGAGCCCGCCTCCAGCCGGGTGACGTCGCCGCTCTCCTCGTCGATGGCGATCAGGAGGTCGGGGTTCTCCTCGCGCAGCGCCTTGGTGAGCTTGGCGAGCTGGTCGAGGTCGACCACGTTGCGGTCGAACAGCGCGACCGAGCCGAGCCCGGCGGCGAGGTGGCGGCGCAGCCACTGCGGCGGCTCGGTGCCGACGAAGCCGGGCTGCAGGACGGTCAGGGCGTCACGGTGCAGCTGGTCGCTGACCGGAGCGGTGGGGACGAGGATGCTCACGTTTCTCAGCCCTTCACGGCGCCGTCGGTCAGTCCGCCGACCGCCTTGCGCTGCAGGAAGACGAACAGGATCAGCACGGGGATGGCGAACATCGTGGACGCCGCCATGGTGGCGCCCCAGTCGTTGCCGAAGGCGGTCTTGAAGGACGACAGCCACAGCGGGAGGGTCTTGCCCTCCTCCTTGTTGAGGATCAGGACGAGCGGGAACTCGTTCCACGCGGTGATGAAGCCGAACAGCGAGGTCGACATCAGACCGGGGGCCAGCAGCGGGAAGATCACCTTCACGAAGGCCTGGGAGCGGGTGCAGCCGTCCACCATGGCCGACTCCTCCAGCTCCTTCGGCACCGCGGCGATGAAGCTGCGCAGCGTCCAGATGGTGAAGGGCAGCACCATCATCATGTAGAAGAACGTCAGCGGCACGAGGCTGTTCAGCATCTCGTTGTCGCGCGAGATCATGTAGACCGCGATGGTCATGACCTCCCACGGCGCCATCTGCGCGACCATGACGACCAGGACGAAGGCCTTGCGGCCGCGGAACTTCATCCGGGCGATGGCGAAGGCCGCGAGGGTCGCGATCACCAGCGAGATCAGCACCGCACCGACGGTGGCGATGAGGCTGTTGGTGACGTACGTCCAGAAGTTGGGCGCGTTGATCGCGGTGGTGAAGTGGTCGAGGGTCCCGTTGAACGGGATGAAGACCGGCGTCTTGCTGATGATGTCGTTGTCCTGCTTGAAGGCAGTCGCGATCATCCAGTAGACGGGGAAGATGAAGAAGACGAAGAGGACGACCGCGATCACGTTCGGCCAGGTACGTCCGATGAGCGAGCGCCTCACAGCTCGTCCTCCTGCTTGATCATGATGCGGAAGTAGTACGCCATCATCGCGCCCAGCATCAGGATGGTGAGCACCGCGATCGCGGAGCCGATGCCGTAGTGCTGCCCGGACGAACCCTCCAGGAAGGCGTGCACGGGCAGGGTGCGGGTCAGGTTCTCGGGGCCGCCGCCGTTGATCGCGTACACCTGGGTGAAGGCCTTGAAGACCCAGATGATCTCCAGGAACGTCGTGGCCAGGAAGAACGGCTTCAGGTTCGGGAAGATCACCGAGCCGAAGATCTTGGACGCGCCGGCGCCGTCCATCCGGGCGGCCTCGTAGAGCTCCTTGGGGATGGTGGTCAGTCCGGCGTACATGTTGAACGCCACGAAGGGGACCGACTGCCAGACGATCAGCAGGATCACCACGAAGAAGGTCGAGTACTGGTCGCTCATCCAGTTGTAGTCGGCCATCGCGTGCCAACCCAGCTTGTCCAGGAACCAGTTGACGACGCCCCACTGCTGGTCGAACAGCCAGGTGTAGACGGTGGTCGCGGCGACCACGGGCATCGCCCAGGCCATCAGCAGGCCGACCGAGAGGAGCAGCCGCATCCGCTTGCCGAGGCGGTTGAGCAGCAGGCCGATCAGGGTGCCGCCGACCATGATCAGCACGACGTTGACCAGGGTGAAGACGACGGTGCGCCCGGTGACCGCCCAGAAGTCCGGGTCGGTCAGCTGCTCCTTGTAGTTGTCGAAGCCGTTCCACTCGGTCAGGTGCTGGACGAACTGGCGCTTGTTGAGGTTCTGGAACGACAGCAGGACCGTCTTCACCAGCGGCCAGCCGAGCAGGGCGAGGGTCGCCACGGTGGCGGGCAGCAGCAGCAGGTACGGTGCCAGGCGTGCGCCGAGGCTCGGCCCGCCTGCGGGTCTGGCGCCCTTGCGGGGGGTGCCGTTGGCGCCACCACCGGCGGCACTCGTCTCAATTCCGGCCACGGCAGCCTTCCCTGAATCCGGGGACTGCGTCTGCACCCGCTCCGAATGCACAGCCATCGTTCTCACTTCCTCACAACCCGAACCACGACGGACAGGCGTCGCTCACCGACCCCCCGCCGGGGGTCGGTGAGCGACGCCGCTCGGTGCCTACTGCTTCTGGTTGAGCCGCTTCGCGATCTCGTCGTCGTACTTCTTCGCGGTGGCCGCGTAGTCGCCGCCCTGGAGGGCCGCGGTCAGGAACTCCTTGATCGGGTTCGGCTTGTCCTCGACGCTCGCCCAGTTCGGGGTGATCGGGGTGACCGCGCCGACCGCCGAGGCGGACTGGGCGGCCTTCGCGAAGTCGCCGGTGAGCTGGCTGTTCAGCGCGGCCTTGTTCGGGATGTTGCCGGCGGCGGCGACCGCGCCCTCGTTCTTGTCGTTGAGGGCGATCTTCAGGAAGTCCTTGGCCATGTCGGTGTTCTTGCTCTGCGCACCGATCGCCAGGTTCGAGCCGCCGAGGAAGACGCCGGAGGGCTTGTCAGCGGTCTTGCCCGGGAGCGGGAAGAAGCCGATCTTGTCCTTCGCCATGTCCTTCTCCGCCGGGAGCTCCCAGCCGAGGGCGATCATGGTGCCGACGTTGCCCTTGCCGAAGACGTCCTTCTGCTGCGGGGTGGCCTCGTCCTTGTCCTTCGGACCGGTGGCCGAGTAGCCCTGCAGCTTCTTGTAGGTCTCGAAGGCCTTCTGCGCCTCGGGCGAGGACAGGCCGCCGACCCACTTGTCGCCGTCCTTCTTGGCGATCTTGCCGCCCTCACCGGTGAGCAGACCGAAGTAGGTGTACCACTCCTGACCCGGCAGGTAGATCGGGTCGGCGACGCCCTCGGTGGCCTTCAGCTTGTCCAGGTCGGCGTAGAACTCGTCCAGGGTCTTCGGCGCGTCGGTCAGCTGGGCCTTGGCCCAGAGGTCCTTGTTGTAGGCGACGACGCGGTTGGAGACCCACCACGGGGCGGCGAACTGCTTGCCGTCCAGCTGGGCGGCCTCGTTCTGGTTGGCGTTCCAACCGTCACCGCCCAGGGCGGACTTGTCCTTGGTGATGTCGAGCAGGCCGCCCGAGGCCGCGTAGCCGGAGGTCTGGGTGTTGCCGAGCTCGACGACGTCGACCGAGCCCTCGGACAGCGCGGCGGTCACCTTCTGACCGATGCCGTCCCACTCCTGGATCTGGAAGTCGACCTTGGAGCCCGGGTAGGTGGTCTCGAACTCGCTCTTGACCGCGTCGGTCCAGCCCTTCGGGGCGGAGCCGGTCATCAGCCACACCTTCAGCGTCTTGCCGCTGTAGTTCTTGGCGCCCGCCGCGGACGACGAGTTCGAACCGGCGTTGTCCTTGCTCTTGCCGTCCGAGCCACAGGCCGCCAGGCCGACGACCATTGCTGCGACGCCGACCGCCGCGATGAGCTGACGCTTCACGCCATCCTCCTGAGGGATGCCTGGGTTACCCCCGTCGGGCGGCAGCGGCAGACCCACGTAAAGCGGGGGGAAAGGTGCCGCGGACCCCTTCGAGCGGGTGGGGGGATTCATAGTGACCGGCCTAGTGGTGTAGACCAGATGCCTGGAGCTTGGCCTAGACCAATGGGCCTGTCAACGGCTGTTCGACCGATCCGGACCACCCGTTATCAAGCCGACACCGCACATCGTTCATCGCGTGATGAGGTATTCGTTCCGTAGCCATACATGCAACGATGTCACCCGTTAACTATGTGGCGGGGCCCGTAAAGGCCCCGCGAGAAGCGGGAGAACAGGTCCGATGAGCAGCGACGGGGGAACCACCGCCCAGGTCAACGACCCCGAGGTGAAAAACCTCCCGACGCAGGCCGGCGCCGACCCGACCGCGCGCGTCCCCAAGTACTACGGTCTCAAGCGCCACCTGCTCCAGCTGACCGAGACCCAGCCCGCCGGCACCCCGGTCCCGCCCGAGCGCGCGCTGGCCGCCCAGTTCGACACCTCCCGCACCACCGTGCGCCAGGCGCTGCAGGAACTGGTCGTCGAGGGCCGGCTGGAGCGCATCCAGGGCAAGGGCACCTTCGTCGCCAAGCCCAAGGTCGCCCAGGCCCTCCAGCTCACCTCCTACACCGAGGACATGCGGGCCCAGGGCCTGGAGCCCGCCTCGCGGCTGATCGAGATCGGCTACATCACCGCCGACGACCGGCTCGCCCCGCTGCTCGACATCAAGCCCGGCGGCCGGGTGCTGCGGATCGAGCGCCTGCGGCTGGCCAACGGCGACCCGATGGCCATCGAGGTCGCCCACCTGTCCGCCAAGCGCTTCCCCGCGCTGCGGCGCAACCTCGCCAAGCACAACTCGCTGTACGCGGCGCTGCGCGAGGTGTACGGGGTCACCGTGGCCGAGGCCGAGGAGACCATCGAGACCACCCTCGCCAACCCGCGCGAGGCCGGCCTGCTCGGCTCCGACCTCGGGCTGCCGATGCTCCAGCTCTCCCGGCACTCCTTCGACGCCGACGGCGACCCGGTGGAGTGGGTCCGCTCGATCTACCGCGGCGACCGCTACAAGTTCATCACCCGGCTCAAGCGCCCGGAGTAGTCCGGGCGGAGCAGTCCGGGCGAGGCAGTTCGGGGCGGAGTAGTTCAGGGCAGAGCACTCCCCCCTCGCACCACGGGCACCGGCGCGCGCGACCCGCGCGCGCCGGTGCCCGTTCGCGTCACGGGAGGGGCAGTACCGGTCGAATACGACCGGTAGCCGTCCGGATGGCGGGAAGTTGCGCCGACCCCGGTGACATGGATCACTCCATGCCCTAGATTGCGCAGCCGTACTGACTGTCGATCACCGATGGTGCTGCTCGGCGGGTTCGCGGGGGCGTGCGGTGCCCCGCGGGCTGCGGCGCCGACGGGGAGAACCCTCCGGAGCGGAGCCGAAGATGCCGTCTGATCCCGATACCGTCGAACCTGTCATGCCCGAGCCACCCGGGGACCGGGTGCCCGCGGTGACCCCCGCACGGGTGCTGGCCGGGCTCGCCCTGCTCGTGCCGATCGTCGCGATGCTGTGGGTGTCCTCGTACGACAAGACCGACCCGGGCGTCGGCGGGGTGCCGTTCTTCTACTGGTACCAGCTGCTCTGGGTGCCGGTGTCCGCGGTGTTCACCGTGGCCGCGTACCTGCTGATCAACCGGGACGAGAAGGCCCGCAAGGCGGCGCGGAAGGCGGGTGGCGCGCGATGAGCCACGTCAACGTCACGGCCCTCACCGTCTTCGTGCTGTTCTTCGCCCTGGTCACCGTGATGGGATTCCTCGCCTCCCGCTGGCGGCGCGCGGACGACGCGGCGCACCTGGACGAATGGGGCCTGGGCGGCCGCAGCTTCGGGACCTGGGTCACCTGGTTCCTGCTCGGCGGCGACCTCTACACCGCGTACACCTTCGTCGCCGTCCCGGCGGCGGTCTACGCGACCGGTGCGGCGGGCTTCTTCGCGGTGCCGTACACGATCGTCGCCTACCCGCTGGTCTTCCTCTTCCTGCCCCGGCTCTGGTCGGTCTCCCGGGTGCACGGGTACGTCACCCCGGCCGACTTCGTCCGCGGCCGGTACGGCTCGCGGCCGCTCTCCCTGGTCGTCGCGCTGACCGGGATCCTGGCCACCATGCCGTACATCGCGCTCCAACTCGTCGGCATCCAGGCGGTGCTGGACGTGCTGGGCGTCGGCGGCGGCGAGAACGCCAACTGGTTCGTCAAGGACCTGCCCCTGTTCCTCGCCTTCGGCGTGCTGGCCGCGTACACCTACTCCTCCGGGCTGCGCGCCCCGGCGCTGATCGCCTTCGTCAAGGACGCCCTGATCTACATCGTGATCATCGTCGCGGTGATCTACATCCCGATCCGGCTCGGCGGCTACGGGCACATCTTCGACGCGGCCGCGCACAAGTTCAGCGCCCCCAAGTCCCCCGGCTCGCTGACCCTCCCGGGCGACAAGCAGTGGACGTACGCGACGCTGGCGCTGGGCTCGGCGATGGCGCTGTTCATGTACCCGCACTCGGTGACCGGCGTGCTGGCCTCCAAGTCCCGCGGCACGGTGCGCCGCAACATGGCGATCATGCCCGCGTACTCGCTGATGCTGGGCCTGCTGGCGCTGCTCGGCTTCATGGCCATCGCGGCGGGCGTCGGCAAGGGCGACAAGAAGTTCAACGCCCAGCTGTCCGTGCCGCAGCTGTTCGCCGACATGTTCCCGGACTGGTTCACCGGCGTGGCCTTCGCGGCGATCGGGATCGGCGCGCTGGTGCCGGCCGCCATCATGTCGATCGCGGCGGCCAACCTGTTCACCCGCAACGTCTACAAGGAGTGGCTGAAGCCCGCCGCCACCCCGGCGGACGAGACCCGGATCGCCAAGCTGGTCTCGCTGCTGGTGAAGGTCGGCGCGCTGGTCTTCGTACTCGGCATGGACAAGCAGGCCGCGATCAACCTCCAGCTGCTCGGCGGCCTGTGGATCCTGCAGACCTTCGTGGCGATCGTCGGCGGCCTGTTCACCCGCTGGTTCCACCACTGGGCGCTGTTCGCCGGCTGGGCGGCCGGCATGGCCTACGGCACCTGGAAGGCCTACGGCATCGCGAGCCCCGCCACCAAGCACTTCGGCGGCAACGCGGCCGCGATCCCCGGCATCGGCGAGATCGGCTACATCGGCCTGACCGCCTTCGCGCTCAACCTGATCGTCGCGGTGGCGCTCACCCTGGTGCTGCGCGCCGTCAAGGCGCCCGACGGCCCGGACGAGACCAGGCCCGCCGACTACAGCGCCGAGGCCGGCGACGAGGAGCCGAAGAACGCGCCGGAGCCCGTAGCGGCGCACTGATTCGCGCCGCACGCGCCCTGTGATCGCGCCGCCCTCTCCGTGAACACTGGAGAAGGCGGCGCGATCATATGTATGAACAGCCGCCTTCGCAGGGCACCACCAGACCGGACCGGCGACCGGCCGGCAACTGATCGACCCACGGGGAGCACGCGGCCATGGCAGAACTCGGCACCACCCTCAACGGCCAGCACCAGTCCACCCAGAGCCCGCACCACCTCACCACCCACCGCCCGGCGTCGGCCACCCGGCTGCCGTCCGTGCTGATCGCCACCCGGCACGGCGAGTCCACCGCCAACGTCGAGTTCCAGCTGGCCGAGGCCGCCGGCGCGCTCAGCGTCCCGATCAGCTGCCGGGACGCCGACATCCCGCTGTCGCTGCACGGCCAGCAGCAGGCCCAGGCGCTCGGCCGCTGGTGGGCCGCCCTGCCCAGCGCCGACCGCCCGCGCAGCGTCTGGTGCTCGCCGTACGTGCGCACCACCGAGACCGCCCGGATCGCGCTCGCCCAGGCCGCCGGGCTCGGCGCCGTCCCGGTCACCCTCGCCGTACGCCACGACGAGCGGCTGCGCGACCGCGAGCTGGGCGTCCTGGAGATGCTGACCCGGGCCGCGATCGAGGCCAAGCACCCGGAGGAGTCCGCCCGGCGGCGCAAGATGGGCGAGCTGTACTACCGGCCGCCCGGCGGCGAGTCCTGGGCCGACGTCGCACTGCGGGTGCGCAGCCTGCTGCGGGACCTCTGCGAGGAGGAGGCCGGGCGGCCCGTCCTGCTGGTCGCGCACGACTGCACGGTGCTGATGCTGCGCTACGTGCTGGAGCGGCTCACCGAGGAACGGCTCACCGCGCTCGCGCCCGTGCGCAACTGTTCCACCAGCCTGTGGCGCGCCCAGGACGGGCGGCTGCACCCGGACCGCTGGAACAGCGTCGAACACCTCGCCCTGGAGAACTGACCGCCGGTCACGAGCCCTCGTCCGGTCGCGCCTCCTCGTCCGGTCACGCCTCGTCGTCCGGGCCGGCGAAGCAGCGCCGGTAGGCCAGCGGCGTGGTCCCCAGCCGGCGCCCGAAGTGGTGCCGCAGCGCGGCCGCGTTGCCGAAGCCGCAGCGGGCGGCGATCGCGTCCACCGGTTCGGCGGTGGACTCCAGCAGCCGCTGGGCGAGCAGCACCCGCTGCCCGGTCAGCCAGCGGTGCGGTGTGGTGCCGGTCTCCTGCTGGAAGCGGCGGGCGAAGGTGCGCGGGGACATGTGGACCCTGGCGGCCAACTGCTCGACGGTGCAGTCCCGGTCCAGGTGGTGGCGCATCCAGTCGAGCAGCGGCGCCAGCGAGTCGCCGTCGCCGCCGGGCAGCGGGCGGCTCACGAACTGGGCCTGCCCGCCCTCCCGGTGCGGCGCCACCACCATCCGGCGGGCGATCCCCCGGGCCACCTCGGCGCCCTGCGCCTTGCGCACCAGGTGCAGGCAGGCGTCGATGCCGGCGGCCGTCCCGGCCGAGGTGATCACCGGGTCGTCGTCCACGTACAGCACGTCCGGCTCGACGGCGGTCCGCGGGAAGCGCCGGGCCAGGTCCTCGCTGTGCCGCCAGTGGGTGGTGGAGCGGCGGTCGTCCAGCAGCCCGGCGGCGCCGAGCACGAAGGCGCCGCTGCAGATGGACAGCACCCTGCCGCCGTCCGCCACCACCGAGCGCAGCGCCGCCAGCAGCGGCTCCGGGTACTCCGGGCGGATCGTCGTCGCGGTGACCACCACCAGGTCGGCCCCGGCCAGCCGCTCGGGGCCGTGCGGGACGTCCACCGCGAACCCGGAGTGCGTCGTGTGCGGCCCGGGGCGGGCGCCGGCGATCGCGAAGTCGTATCCGGGCAGGCCGTCGGCCGTGCGGTCGAGGCCGAAGACCTCACAGGCGACACCGAGCTCGAAGGGGTGGATCTCCTCCAGCACCACCGCGACCACGTTCTTCAGCATGCCGCCCAGGATGCCCCGGCGGGCACCGGCGACGGAAGGGCCGGGGCAGGCCCGGGTGGCAGTTTTTCGATGAGATCAGTCATTCCTGCCACTCGTGGCCGCCACCCCACCCGACCAGAGTGGAGCCATGGACACCGGCACTCTCGCAAGCGCAATCGCCCTGGTCGGGGCCGTCGGAAGCTTCGGCCTGCTCGGCACCCTGATCGGCCGGGAGGTCGCCCGCGGCGCCGCCACCGGCCGCGACAACTGGCACCGCCCGGGCGGCTACCCGGCCGGCCCGGAACGCCTGGACCGGCTGTACGGCACCATGCCCGCCGCCTCGCTGCGCCCCTCCGCCGACCCGGCCACCCTCCCGGTCCGGGCCACCCCGGAGATCATCACCCCGGACGGCTCCGGCACACTGACGGGATGGACATCCTCATCCGCCAGGCCCTTCCGGAGGACCTCGACGACGCCGGCCGCATCACCGTCGAGGCCTTCGTCGGCGACGGCCACACCTCGCCCGAGAGCAGCTACGTCGAGCTCCTGCGCGACGCCGCCCGCCGGGCCCGGGAGGCCGAACTCCTGGTCGCGGTCGACCAGGCCGAAGGACGGGTCCTCGGCTGCGTGACCTACGCCGTCGGCGGCACCGAGTGGGCCGACATCGCCAGCCCCCGAGAAGGCGAGATCCGGATGCTCGCCACCGCCGCGGCCGCCCGCGGCCGGGGCGTCGGCGAGGCCCTGGTCCGCGCCACCATCGCCCGCAGCCGCGCACTCGGCCTGGACGGCATGGCGTTCTCCACCCGCCCGCAGATGACCGCCGCCCACCGCGTCTACGAGCGGACCGGCTTCCGCCGCACCCCCGAGCGCGACTGGTCCCCGTACCCGGGCATGGACCTGATGGTCTACAGCCTGGCGTTCTGAGCCCGGCCGGGGCGTCGTCGGCCCTCCTCCTCCCCGGTGACCGACAGACGATCAACGGACGTCTTTTGATATAAACCACAGATCACGTCTGATGCCACGTCGCGGCAGCCGACCGATCCCGGGGGGACGCACCACATGGACGACGGGCCCGGCCTCGGCACGCCCGCGAGCGGCCCCACGCTCCAGGACATGCGCACGTCCCGGGGCATCGAGCCCCCGGCCACCAGCCGCTACGCGCTCCCCGCACCGACGCCCCGGCCGCGCGGGCCGCTGCCGCCCTCCGTCCGCTTCCCGGCGGTCGACGGGCTGCGCGGCCTCGCCATCGCCTCCGTCCTGCTCTACCACACCAACTGGTTCCAGAACGGCCTGTTCGGCGTGGACGTCTTCTTCGTCCTCTCCGGCTTCCTGGTGACCCTGGTGCTGATCCGCGAACTGGACCGCACCGACGGCATCCGGCTCGGCGTCTTCTACCGCCGCCGGGCCAAGCGGCTGCTGCCCGGACTGCTCGCCACCGTCCTCCTCGTCGTCGCGCTGTCCGCACTGGTCAGCCCGCTACGGGACGTCAAGGACCTCCGCCCGCAGGCGCTCGCCGCGCTCGGCCAGGTCGCCAACTGGGCCCAACTGGCCCGCGGCGACGCCTACTGGCAGCACTTCGCCTCCATCGACCCGCTCGCGGCCATGTGGTCGCTCAGCATCACCGAGCAGTTCTACGCGCTCTGGCCGCTGCTGCTGCTCGCGGTCTTCGGCCTCTGCCGCCGCTCGCTGCGCGCGACCGGCGTCGTCACCGCCGGGCTGTTCGTCGCCGCCGCGCTCGTCGCCCCGCTGATGTGGAACGGCGACAACAGCGACCGCCTCTACCTCGGCACCGAGACCCGCGCGGTCGGCTTCGCGGCCGGCGCCACCGCCGCCTTCGCGGTCTACCTGCGGCTGCGCCGCCAGGTCCGCGCGGCGGCCCCCGACGACGACGGCGCCACCCGCTCCCGGCGGCGCCTGCTCGACCGCTCCGCAGCGGCCGGCACCCTAGGTCCTGTCCTGGCGCCCGCCCTGCTCGGGACCGCGGCCCTCGGCGGCCTGGTCTGGGCCAGCCTGTCCGTCAGCGGCTACCACGAACCATTGCTCTACCAGGGCGGGCTGGCCGTGGTCGCGACGCTGGCCGCCGTCCTGGCCGCCTCGCTCTGCCACGACCGGGGCCCGCTGGTCCGGCTGCTGTCGCTGCCCCCGCTGCGGCTCACCGGCACCATCTCCTACAGCCTCTACCTGCTCCACCTGCCGGTGTACTGGCTGCTCCAGCACTACGTCGACGACATCTCGCCGCAACTGCTGCTCGCCATCGGCGCACCGCTCTCCTGGGTGCTGGCCTGGCTGATGCACACCGGCACCGAGAAGCTGCGGGTACTGCGCTGGCGGGCCTTCCCGGCCGTCCCGCTGCTGGCCGTCGCCACGGCGGTGGCCACCACCGGCGCCTGGTACCTGCCCGCCTGGGTCCAGTACGACATGCGGTCCGGGCCGAGCGGCAAGCCCGCGGTCCTCGTCCTCGGCGACTCCTTCGCCCAGGACCTCGCCACCGGCCTCTACCGGCACGGCGACCGCTACCGGGTGGTCGACGGCGGGATCAGCGGCTGCGGCGTGTTCGACCCGGACAAGGTGCGCACCACCTCCGGCGAGGAGTTCGACACCAGCCGGGAGTGCCGCGACCGGGCCGCCGCGTGGGACCGGCAGCTCGCCGGCTCCGCCCCGCAGGCCGTCGTGATCCACCTCGGCTGGGACGCCGCCGAGCAGTACCTCGACGGCAGCTGGCTCAGCCCCTGCGAGGAGGACTACAAGAGCCGCTACACCGCCCAGCTCACCCAGGCCGTGGACCAGGTCCGTCGCCGCGCGCCCGGCGCCCGGGTGCTGCTGATGAACGAACGGGTCGAGAACGGCGCCATCAACAAGGGCTGGGGCACCTGCTACGACCAGCAGGTCGCCGCCTACGTGAAGGCCACCGCCGGCGCCGTCCGGCTGGTCGACCTCAACACCTTCTTCTGCCCGTACGAGACCTGCGCGTGGAAGGACCGCGACGGCCACTGGGTCACCCCCGCCAACGACGGGGTGCACCTCACTCCGGCCGGCATGCGGTTCGTGACGCCGTGGCTGGAGCAGCAGATCGCGGACGGACTGACCGGACCACCGTCGGGGCCGCCCCCGGCCGCCCCGACGCCGACCTCGACACCGACGCCGACGGCCGCGCCGACCCCTGCGCCGACGACCCCTGCGCCGACGACCCCTGCGCCGACGACCACCAAGCCCACGGGCCGGCCGAGTTCGCCCCAGCCCGGCCGGGCCACGCCCTAGCCGGAGCCTAGGACGGCGGCAGTTCGTAGGTCTGCGCGAAGCAGTCGCGGATCGCCTGCTCGGAGGCCGGGCGCCCGGCGTAGTCCATCCGCGGGGTGTCCTTGTTGGTCGGCAGGTTCGGGTCGATGCCGAAGTACAGCGACCAGAAGTACAGCCCGCGCAGCTTGCGCTCCTGCGCCACCTGGCAGACCGCGGTGAACCAGGTCGCCTGGACGGCCTCGTTCAGCTCGGTCTTCTTGTAGTACTCGCCGGGCGTCTTGTAGGCACCCTTCTGCGCCGGGATACCCACCTCGGTGAGCTTGGTGGTCGGCTGCGGCCCGCTGCCGCGCTTGTCGAGCCAGGCGTTCCAGCTGGCCTTCAGGTCGGCGACCGGGGCATCGTCACCGGACGACTTGGCCGGCGGGTAGGCGTCCACGCCCGTGCCGTCCGCCGGGACCGCTATCGGGCCCTTGGACCAGTTGTCGAAGTTCGCGTCGTACACCAGCTCGCCGTGGAAGGTCTTCCGCGCCTGGTCGATGAGACCGGGCCACCGCGGGTCGCCCTCCAGCGAGTTGAACTCGGTGCCGATGGTGACCTCGGCCGCGGAGTGCTCCTGGGCGGTCTTCAGGTAGGGCGTCAGGAAGGCGGCGTAGCTGGCGAACCAGGCGTCCCGGTCGGTCGGCGCGATGTTGCCGCGCCACTTGAGGGTGTTGAGGTAGTCGAAGACGTCCTCGTCCATGATCGGACGGATGGTGGTGCGCAGGCCCGCCCGGTGGGCGGCGTCCAGCAGCAGGGCCAGCCGCTCCGGGGTGGGGGTGGTCGGCCGGGCGGCGACGGCGTTCGACCTGGTGCCCGTCGTGTAGTACGGGAAGGTCACCGACAGGGAGTTGGCGTTCAGCCCGACCACGTACTTGACGATGCGGTCGACCTTGCCCTGGACGAAGTTGTCCGGGTCCGCCGGATCGTCCAGCCAGTACACCTGCACGCCCCACTCGGGGCTGCCCTCGGCCCACGGGCGGGCCACCTTGGGGCCGGTGTCCTCGGCCGGCGGCGCGTCCTTGCCGAAGCCCCAGACCCGGCCCTGCTCGGTCTCGGAGCCGGCCCAGTGCACGGCGGTCGGGCGCTGGTGGACGAACTTGAGCGGGTGGTCCCCCCAGACCACCGGGACGCCGACGGTGATGGCGACCACCACGGTCGGCAGGATGAAGATGACGGGGCGCTTCACAGCGGTGACCTCCGATCAGGCCGGCTTGGCGATGACGACGAACTTGTTCTCCTCGCCCTTGAGGAACTTGATCAGCCCGCGCAGGCCGCCCCAGCCCTCCAGGAACGAGAACAGCGGGATGGCCGCCACCACGACGATCGGCTCCCACCACTTGCGCCGGTGGTTCGCCGAGGCGACGACGTTCAGGCGCAGGCCCTCCCAGTACGTCCAGATGACGTAGGCGAAGTTGATCGACCAGACCAGCACCACGGACTGGGTGACCGGGGAGGTGTTCCAGGTGCCGGTGAACCAGGCGACCAGCAGCACCAGGCCGACGTGCTGGAGCGGGCCGAGCACCCAGCTGACCATGCCCATCCCGATGAACAGCCGGTACCGCAGCGGGATCGTCCTGTTGAAGCAGAGCGCGACCAGGCCCCAGGCCCAGCGCTCGCGCTGCTTGAGGAAGTCCTTGACCCCGGCCGGCGAGGCGCCGTAGCAGCGCCCGTTGAACCAGTCGCTGCGGCCCGGGTAGCGCTGGCAGAAGTTCAGCGCCATCTGGGCGTCCTCGACGATGGTCTTCGGGCCGAAGTCCCAGCCGATGGTGGCCTCCACCGAGGAGCGCATCAGGAGCAGTTCGCCGTGCACGCCGGCGATCGGGGTGCCGGTGCCGGTCATCGCGCGGAAGCGGGCGATGTCGTCGGCCGGGCGGATCGCGTCGGCGAGCCAGGTGAAGGTGGAGACGGCGTTCTCCCGCGGGTACGTCAGGATGCCCTGCGCCATGTGCTTGGCGTCGTCCCCGGCCCGGCGCTGCCGGTTGACGAACTGCGCGACGGCGGCGGCGGTGTCCGGGCCGACGCCGGTGTCGTCGTCCATGTGCAGCACCCAGACGTCGTCCTCGGCCTCGCCCTCCTCGATCCGCAGCTCGTGCGAGTAGTGGTTGGCACGGGCCTTGAACTTGGTGCCGTTGGCCGTCTCGTAGGCCTTCGGCACGGTCACCACCCGGATCAGCGGGTTGCGGGCGGCCAGCCCGTCGATCTTCTCGGCGGCCGCGCAGCCCTCCTCGGTGAGGACGTCCACCCGCATCCACGGGAAGTAGGCCGGCAGGTGCTCGACGTACGAGAGCACCGAGCGCTCCAGCGCCGGATAGGTGTCGTGACGGCCGATGGTCGGCACCAGCACGATCAGGAAGTCGTCCTCGACCGGCACGGCCGGCGTCATCCGGCTCACCTGGCGCAGCCGGCGGCGGACCATCAGCACACCCTGGAAGCCGATCAGGACGCCGAACACCGGCATCCCCCACAGGATGGTGATCGTCCAGCCGAGCGGGGTGGGGTTGGGCACGTAGGCCCAGACCGAGAAGGCGAAGATGACCGTGAAGGAGAAGTAGAACGGGAGGACCCGGGGCTTCCACGACATCTGTCGCTCGGCGAGCCGGGCGGCCTCGCGGGACGTGGTGAGCACCGTCCGTGCGGGGGCTGTCGATGGCATGGCGAAAGTCGCTCCTCGTCTGCTGTCGGGCCGATCCCCTGCGGGAGCCGGGTCGTTCGTGGGCGGTCCGGGGTTGCGGCGGTCCAGGCCCGCGGAGGTTCAGGGCTGCGGAGGTTCAGGGCTGCGGAGGTTCAGGGCTGCGGAGGTTCAGGCCTGCGGCGGGCGGTCCGTCGGCGGGCGGTCGGCGGGGGGCGCGACCGGGCCGGGGGCGACCGGACCGGGCGTCACCGGCGGCGCGGCGGGCCACGGCTGCTGGGCGAGCGTCGACGGGTGCGGGGCCGGCTGGGTGGGCTGCTGCGCGTACGGCACCGGCTGCGACGGCTGGGCCGGCGCCGGCTGCGGCCAGGCGGCGGGCTGCGACTGCGGCGCCGGGGGCTGCTGCGGCCACGCGGGCTGCGGCTGCTGCTGGAACGGCGGCTGCGGTGGCCAGGCGGCCTGCGGCTGCGGCTGCGGCGGCTGTTGCTGCTGTTGCTGCGGCCAGGCGGGCTGGTGCTGGAACGGCTGCTGCTGCTGGAACGGCTGCGGGCCCGGGGCCGGCTCGGCCGGGATCGTCTGCAGCAGCGACCAGTGCAGCTGTCCGCCTGACGCCGCGGCGGCTTCCGGCGCCCCCCGCTCCCGCCACTTCAGCCGGGCCAGCAGCAGGATCAGCGCCGCGGTGACGACCACGCCGAGCGCGAAGGTCGCGAGCTTGAGCCCGCCCTCGGTGGTGCTGGTGAACCACTCCCGCTGCGGCTTGTCCAGGAGCGCGCCGGTCAGGCTGCGCACCCGGTTGTACCCCTCGACCAGTGCGACGCCGGCCGCCACCCCGAGCGCCCAGGTGCGCCCGCGCAGCAGCAGGATTCCCGAAACCAGGTAGATCAGGCCGTAGTTGAGGCTGCCGGTCTCGGCGTCCACCGAGGTGCCGCCGTAGTAGAAGATGCCTTTGACGTAGGTCGCGAACCCGACCTGACCGAAGCAGTTGTACGCCGCCCAGCCGAGCAGCACCACGCCCCAGCCGACGGCGATGCCGCCGGCCGCGCGCATCGCACGCGCCTGTCCCATCCCGCACCCCCGCCCCGCCGGGCCCGTCCCGGCGTCAGCCCCTCGGCTTCGCCGCCACAGGATGCCACACGGCACAACGGACACGGTATTCCGGCCGTTCAACGGAATTCAGTGGTGTAGCGCACCTCACGGCGACCGGCTCGGCGGACGTACGGGGCGGCTCAACGGACGTGCAGGCCACCCCAGTCGACGTTCGCGCCGAACGGGCCGGCGCCGCCGGTGAGCGCCAGCGGGCTGTGGTAGGTGGCGTTGACGTCGGCGCCGGAGTTGCGCGGCTGGTCCGGCGTCAGGTTGTCCGAGGTGAGCGACTGCCCCCAGACCGTCCAGATCGTCCAGGGCGTGCGCCGCAGCGTGTCCGGCTGGCGGGAGTTGACCGGGACGGCGAAGGACTCGGCCAGGATCCGCGGCTTGCCGTAGGCGGCGAGCCCGTCGTAGTACCGCTTGGTCCACACCTCGCCGGTGCCTATCGGGTGCGCGGGGCTGCCGCTGTAGTCGTCCACCCCGACCACGTCGACGTACTGGGAGCCCGGGTAGTAGTCCCACGGGTCCGCGCCGGGGGCTCCGTCCCAGGACACCGGCGTCCAGACGAACAGCAGGTTGTGCAGGCCCCTGGTCTCCACCAGGTAGCGGTAGGTGATCCGCCACAGCGCCTGGTAGTCGGCCGGCTTCTGGCCCGACCACCAGAACCTGCGGGCGCAGTCCTGCACGTTCATCTCGTGGTACGGGCGCAGCAGCACCGGCACGTCGTGGGCGGCCAGGTACTCCAGGTGGTCGGCCAGGTAGGACAGGTCGGTCATCAGCGCGCGGTACTCGGGGGTGTCGTGCGCACTGTCGACGACCCGGCCGAACCAGCCCTTGTCCTTGGCGGCCGGGGAGTTCGAACAGAGCACCTGCTCGAAGGACTTGACGTCCGAACCGGGGTAGGGCTGGTGGAAGGACATGCCGACGATCCCGGCCGGCCCCCCGCCGTTGTCGGGCAGTTCGGTGGTGGTGCCGTCGCAGTTGTGCTGGACGCCGGCCGTGCCGTAGCTGCCGTCGTCGGCGCGCGGGTGGCCGGACCAGACGGCGGAGAGCAGGTCGACGGCGTCGTCGGTGTACTGCCAGCCGGCCCGGCAGGTGGGCCACCGGCCGGCCGAGTAGGAGCGCGGGTCGCCGACGCCCCAGCCCGTCTGGCCGTAGCCGGGGCCGAGGTCGGTCTCGACGAAGCCGGGCAGCTTGCCGGTGAGGTCGGCGGCCTTCTTGTAGTAGTAGCCGACCTGCTTGGTGCCGCGGTAGTCGCCGTACTCGGGGTTGTTGCGCTCGTTGTGCGCCTCGACGTGCTGGCCGATCACCGTCCCGCCGCTCTGCCCGGTGCGGGCCTGCCCCTCCAGGTCGGCGAGCAGCTGCTGGACGGCCCGGGCGTTCGGCGAGGCCTGCGGGTCCCGGGCGAGCAGGTCCCGGCCGACCTCCGGCGGCAGGGTACGGCCGGAGAAACCGACCGCCACCGGGACGCGGGCGGGCTGTTCGCCGTCGGCCCGGCCGTCACGCTGCAACAGCGCCACGGCGCCCGCGGCCACCACGACCCCGGCCGCGGCCAGGACGGCGGGCTTGCCGCGCAGGGCTCTGGGCAGGGCCACGGACCGCTCCTCCGGTTGCTCGCCGGCACCGGCCCAGGCGGACACAACCGGAACACTCGTGCGAATGACTGCCCCGAGAGCCTGCCACACTCCCCCGGCCCCGGCGAGCGAACCCGCCGGGGCCGGAGTGTCACGGCGGATCAGCCGGCCGCGGCGGCCCCCGGCGCACCCGGCGCGGCCGCGGACGCGGCCTTGGCGCGCTGGAGCAGCTGGCCCTTCACGTGCTCGCCGAAGCCGGCGGCCGCCGCGGTGGCGGCGGCGTCAGCGGTGTCGCCGCCCTTCGCCGAGCCCTCGACCGTGAAGTAGGCGTACCGGCCCAGGGTGTTGTGCGTGTTGGTGCAGCCCGGCGTGGCGCAGAAGGCCGGCGCGCCCGGCGCGACGGCGCCCTTGAGGTGGCCGGTGTAACTCTTCATCGAGGTCTCGGCCTGGATCTTGTGGTCGAAGACCGCGACGCCGACGGTCACCGCGCTGTCGCCGGAGACGTAGGTCGCCCGGAGCACCTTCTGGCAGCCCTGGTCACCGAGGACCTTGCCGAGCCCGCCGGTCGTCGAGTTCCCGTCCCAGCAGGGCGAGTCCAGCGAGACGAAGGTCCGGTTCCAGGTGGCGCCGTTGACCGTCACCTGGAGTGCGGAGAACAGCGCCCCCGCGTCCTGCGGCGCCGGGTCGGTGGCGGCCTCCCAGATCGGCTTCGACGGGTCGTCCGGCGCGCCGCCCGGGGTGCCGGCGGCACTTGGCGCGGCACTCTGGGCGGCACTCGGTGCGGCGGAGGACGGCCGGTTGGAGGCCGAGGCGGTCGGCCCGGCGGTCGGCTTGTCGCCGTCGCCCTTCGTCAGCAGCACCGTCCCGCCCGCGACCAGGCCGCCGACCAGGACGACCGCGACCGCCACGCCGAGGGCCCGCAGCCGGCGACGGCGCTTGTCGTCCGCCGCGTTGCGGTCCGCCAGCGCCTGCCAGTTCGGCTCGGCGCGCTGCGGCGCCTGGGGCTGCGGGTACGGCTGCGGGTGCGCCTGCGGGTGCCCTTGGGGATGCGCCTGGGGATGCGGCTGGGGGTTCGGCTGCCACTGCGGCGGCAGCTGCTGCCCCGGTTGGCCCGGCTGCGGCAGCGAAGGCTGCCCCGGCGGACCGGGCTGCGCCACCGGCTGCGCGGGCGGCACCGGAGGCCCGTACGAGGCCGGCGGCGGCCCGAAGCCCCCGCTCGGCGGCAACACCGGACCGGGCACCACCGGCGGCTGCTGACCATGCGCGTCCCCCGGCCCGGTGGGAGGCGTTCCCTGCGGACCCTGCCCGGGTGCGCCAGTTCCGTCGCTCACGCGCCCCCTCGCTTCGCTCGATGATCGCTTCGCGAAACGCGCCCCTCGGCGCTTCGCTCGCTCATGCGCCCAGATCGTAGGGCATGCCCCCGCCAGCCGGTCCGCCCGGTGACCGTTCCGTATCGAAACCAGGACGCCGGAGCCCGGAACCAGGGCCCCGGGAGCCCGGATCCGAGGCGCCCCAAGGCCACGACCCGCCCCCTCCCAGCACCCCCGGTTATCGCGCCGACACACCGCGCCGTACTACATGTGGGGTCGCATCAGAGAGACACCACAAGATGTATGCTCAATCCTGCTGTCGATGCAGGGGAACCCGGTGCGAATCCGGGACTGCCCCGCAGCGGTGAGCGGGCGGCTCCAGCAGCCGCACCGCGAGTCCGAGTACCTGCCGACGGTGTGCGCACGGGCCCTCCCGCAGAGGCCGCGCCAGCACGAGAACTACCTTCCGGGCCTCGCGGGCGGGCCGGGGACGCCACTGTCGCGCGACGCTTTCTGCGTACGTGCCGTGCTCCCCTGCCCCGAACGGCCCGGTACCCCCCGATCACCGCCGCCGATCGCCGCCAGGAGAGAGCGCCTTGACCACCGCTGCCTCAGCCACCCTGCCCGCCCAGGGCACCGGCCCCGCCCCCACCGACCCGACGGTCTCCGACCCCGGCGGCGCGCTCCTTCGGCTGCTCACCGACCGCAGCGTCGATCTCCCCCAGGTGGACCCCGGCCATGTCGCCGCCGCCGCGCTGCGCGGCCGCCACGCCGGCTCGGACTTCGCCGAGCTGCGCGGGCTGGCCGTGGACGCCGCCGCGTCGATGATCGCCGAGGACCCCCAGTACTCGAAGCTGGCCGCCCGGCTGCTCGCCCTGGAGATCGTCGACGAGGCGAACAGCCAGGGCTCGCGCTCCTTCGCCGCCTCGATCGCCGTCGGCCACGACGAGGGCCTGATCGGTGACACCACCGCCGCCTTCGTCGCCAAGCACGCCGCCGCCCTGGACGCGCTGATCGACGTACACGGCGACGACCGCTTCGAGTACTTCGGCCTGCGCACCGTGCAGTCCCGCTACCTGCTGCGCCACCCGATCACCCGCAAGGTCATCGAGACCCCGCAGCACTTCCTGCTCCGCGTCGCCTGCGGCCTGGCGGTCGGCGACAGCGAGCAGTCCGTGCGCGAGGTCGCCGAGCTGTACGGCCTGATGAGCCGGCTGGAGTACCTGACCTCCTCGCCGACCCTGTTCAACTCCGGCACCCGGCACCCGCAGATGTCGAGCTGCTACCTGCTCGACTCCCCGCTGGACAACCTGGACTCGATCTACAACCGCTACGCGCAGATCGCCCGGCTGTCCAAGCACGCCGGCGGCATCGGCCTGTCCTACTCGCGCATCCGCTCGCGCGGCAGCCTGATCCGCGGCACCAACGGCAAGTCCAACGGCATCGTCCCGTTCCTGCGCACCCTCGACTCCTCGGTCGCCGCCGTCAACCAGGGCGGCCGCCGCAAGGGCGCGGCCTGCGTCTACCTGGAGACCTGGCACGCCGACATCGAGGAGTTCCTGGAGCTCCGCGACAACACCGGCGAGGAGGCGCGGCGCACCCACAACCTCAACCTGGCGCACTGGATCCCGGACGAGTTCATGCGCCGGGTCAACGCCAACGAGGACTGGTCGCTGTTCTCCCCCGCCGACGTGCCCGAGCTCGTCGACCTGTGGGGCTCCGACTTCGACGAGGCCTACCGCAAGGCCGAGCTGGCCGGCAAGGCCGTGCGCACCATCCCCGCGCAGACCCTGTACGCCCGGATGATGCGCACCCTGGCGCAGACCGGCAACGGCTGGATGACCTTCAAGGACGCCTCCAACCGCGCCGCCAACCAGACCGCGCTGCCCGGCCGCACGGTGCACTCCTCGAACCTGTGCACCGAGATCCTGGAGGTCACGGACGACTCCGAGACCGCCGTCTGCAACCTCGGCTCGGTCAACCTCGGCGCCCACGTCGCCCCCGGGGCCTCCGTCGACGACCTGCTCGGCGCCATGGACTGGGAGCGCCTCGACGCCACCGTCCGCACCGCCGTGACGTTCCTCGACCGCGTGGTGGACATCAACTTCTACCCGACCACCGAGGCCGGCACCTCCAACTCCCGCTGGCGCCCGGTCGGCCTCGGCGTGATGGGCCTCCAGGACGTCTTCTTCAAGCTGCGGATCGACTTCGACTCCGCCGAGGCCGCGCGGCTGTCCACCCTCATCGCCGAGCGCATCATGCTCACCGCGTACGAGCGCTCCGCCGACCTGGCCGAGCAGCTGGGCCGCCACGAGGCCTACGGCGAGACCCGCGCCGCCCGCGGCGAACTGCACATCGACCACTTCCCGACGGCCGCCCCGCAGTGGGCCGACCGCTGGACCGCGCTGCGCGCCCGCATCGCCGAGACCGGCCTGCGCAACTCGCTGCTGCTGGCCATCGCGCCGACCGCGACCATCGCGTCCATCGCCGGCGTCTACGAGTGCATCGAGCCGCAGGTCTCCAACCTGTTCAAGCGCGAGACGCTGTCCGGCGAGTTCCTCCAGGTCAACCCGTACCTGGTGCGCGAGCTCAAGGAGCTCGGCGTCTGGGACCAGCAGACCCGCGACGCCCTGCGTGAGGCCAACGGCTCCGTCCAGGAGCTGGGCTGGCTGCCCGCCGAGGTCCGCTCGCTCTACCGCACCGCCTGGGAGCTGCCCCAGCGCGCGCTGATCGACCTGGCCGCGGCCCGCATGCCGTACCTCGACCAGAGCCAGTCGCTGAACCTGTTCATGGCGGCGCCGACCATCGGCAAGCTCAGCTCGATGTACGCCTACGCGTGGAAGGTCGGTCTCAAGACCACCTACTACCTGCGCTCGCGCCCGGCGACCCGGATCGCCCAGGCCGCCTCCGGTGCCGCCCGCGCCGCCGCGCCCGCGTCCGCGTCCGCGCCCGTGCCGGTGAACACCCCGACCCTCACCCCGGAGGAGGAGGCCGCGCTGGCCTGCTCCCTGGAGAACCCCGAGTCCTGCGAGGCCTGCCAGTGAGCACCCCCGACCGCGAGAAGATGCTGCTCGACCCCGGCTTCGAGCTGACCCTGCGCCCGATGCGCTACCCGTCGTTCTACGACCGGTACCGGGACGCGATCAAGAACACCTGGACCGTCGAGGAGGTGGACCTGCACTCCGACGTCGCCGACCTGGCCAAGCTCAGCGAGGGCGAGCGCCACCTCATCGGCCGCCTGGTCGCCTTCTTCGCCACCGGGGACTCGATCGTCTCCAACAACGTGGTGCTGAGCCTCTACAAGCACATCAACTCCCCGGAGGCGCGGCTGTACCTGTCGCGCCAGCTGTTCGAGGAGGCCGTGCACGTCCAGTTCTACCTGACGCTGCTCGACACCTACCTGCCCGACCCCGAGGACCGCAACGCGGCCTTCGCCGCGGTGGAGAACATCCCCTCCATCCGCCAGAAGGCGCAGTTCTGCTTCAAGTACATGAACGCCGTCGACCACATCGACTCGCTGCAGACCAAGGAGGACCGCCGCGCGTTCCTCCTGAACCTGATCTGCTTCGCGGCGTGCGTCGAGGGCCTGTTCTTCTACGGCGCGTTCGCGTACGTGTACTGGTTCCGCTCGCGCGGCCTGCTGCACGGCCTGGCCACCGGCACCAACTGGGTGTTCCGCGACGAGTCCATGCACATGGACTTCGCGATGTCGGTCGTCGACACGGTCCGCGAGGAGGAGCCCGACCTCTTCGACGACGAGATGGCCAAGCAGGTCACGGAGATGCTGGAAGAGGCCGTCGAGGCCGAGCTCCAGTTCGCCCAGGACCTGTGCGGCGACGGCCTCGCCGGCATGAACACCGACTCCATGCGCCAGTACCTGGAGGCCGTGGCCGACCAGCGCCTCGCCCGCCTCGGCCTGCCGATCCGCTACGGGTCGACGAACCCGTTCGGCTTCATGGAGCTCCAGAACGTCCAGGAGCTGACCAACTTCTTCGAGCGCCGCGTCTCCGCGTACCAGGTCGCCGTCGAAGGCTCCGTCGCCTTCGACGACGACTTCTAAAGCACTCAGACACACCAGAGGTGCCCCGCCCGGCTCACCGCCGCGCGGGGCACCTCTGTCTGTACCGACCCGACCGCCTCATCACCTCTGAACTCCCCCGCCCCCGCCCGGCATTCACGCCGAACGGGGGCGGCCCAACCACTTTCCCGTTCTGGAAAGATCGGTTTCTTGACCCTGCGCCCACGGGGACTACGCAGACGCAGGACAGTTCATCGGCGCAGAGTTGCTGCCCGAGGACCGCCTCGACGAGTACCGCCAGTACCGGGAGATTGCTCTGGCTCACGCCCTGCCCTTCAGGGAGTACAACTCGCGATCCGAGGGATGTCGCTCTCTACATATCAACATTCCTCAGATTAGACGCCGCGGCACTACATGGAGATGACGTGCGGGACCTGATCGAAGGAATCCGGGACGAGTTCTTTCAGGAATAAAACGCCAAGGGAGCCGCAATGGAAAGCAGGTCGGATTCAGCACGGATCGTAGGCCCAGGGCGGCAGGACGCCAGAACCCTCTGCCGAAAACGGCGCGGACAAGAAGCAGGTTGAGCTGGCAACCCTTGAGCGGACCTCGACGGAACTCCGCTACTTCCTGCCGGCCATGATCACCGGACTGATCTCGGCGCCGGAGTACGTCAACGCCAGTCTGGCCCACATCCCCGGTGATCACTCGAAGGTCATCGCCAAGAAACTTGAGCGGCAGACACCGCAGGGCCTCTGCCAATAGCCGAGCCACCCGGCAGGAATGACCCCAGCGGACCTTCGCGGCGCAGGAAGTCAGCCAGTCCGACTTCCTGCGCACGCATCCGGAGCGGCCACCTGAAATGGGCCGTGGAGAGTTCTTTCGGGAACAGGAAAGCGTGCAGGAATAACCCCAACGCCCCGGTAATTTGGTGACTCGCCGAAATGATTCGAGAGCCACAGGAGCGCTCCATGCCCACTGACGATTTCGCACAGCCGCCCGGCACCACACACCGCCGTACGCACGCGGAACTCATGGAGCGGATCGACAACAACCCGGTCCGGAAGGACCTGACGACCGGGCGCCTGGTCGAGATCGTGGGGGCACAGGACGGCCGGACGCTGGTCCGGCCGTTGTTCGAGCCGGACGCCCCGTCGCGCCAGGTGCCGGCCGACCAGCTCACCATGCGCATCAGCAAGTGACGGTGACGGGCCTCCCCTCCCCTTGAGTCTTCCGCCCAAGTCCTGGGCGGGGCGGGGCCGTTCCGTACTGACCCGAAGCGATACCGGAAGGTGCAGGCGATGACTGAGCGCAACCTGTACGAACTCGACCTCTCCCGGGTCGAGTTCAACCGTGCATGCGGCGGCAACCAGGGCGGGGGCGACGACGGCGAGTCGTGCGTGACCCTCGGCCTGGTCGAGCGGGGCGTCTACGCCCTGGGCGACAGCAAGCGCCCCGACCGCGAGCCGTTGCTGTTCACCGCCGAGGAGTTGACCAACGCCGGGATCGGCCCGGCCCGGTTCGGCCTGTCCGTCTGAGCCCCCCGAACAGCCCCGACCGCCCGCAGTCCCGTGCGGGCGGCCGGGGCTTCAACGTCTAAGAGGAGAAGCACAGTTGCACTTCCACGGCTACGAGTGGGCCGGTGACGGCCGACTGCTGGCGAAGGAGCTGGAGCGTCGCCCGATCGAGGCCGCACGGTTCGGCCTCTCGGAACTCCCGCCGATGATGACCGGCTGGTGGCTGCTGCGCCCGGCCCCCCAAATCCGGGGCACCTGGGAGACGGCGGCCGACGCAGCCGACTGGCTTGCGGCACGGCAGGAGGAGCACACACCGGGCGGCGATCCGTGGCTCCCCACCGAGGCACGGCGGCTCCGCACGATCGAACAACTGGCGGATGCCACGGACGTGGTGTGGTCCCGCTGGGTGTCCGACAGCCGCTGGTCGGGCCACTACGTGATCGCGTGCCCCCACAGGATCCAACCGGACATCCCGTGCCCGACCCGGCGCTGACGGTCCCCGCCCGGCGTTCGCGCCGGGCGGGGACCGTCGGGCAGGCGGGGCGCTCACGCCTCCGCGACCGCCTCCAGGGGGCTGAGGGTGGCTGCCCGGCGGGCGGGGAGGGTGGCGGCGAGGGCTCCGATGGTGAGGGAGGCGAGGCAGAGGAGGGCCAGGGTCCCCCAGGGCACGGCCAGCGTGTACTGCTTGACCGCGCCGCCGGCCAGCGCGCCGACGGCCCAGGCGCCGAACAGGCCGCCGGCCAGGCCGAGCAGGGTGCCGAAGGCCGCGACCGTCACGGCTTCCAGGCGGATCATCCGACGGATGCTCCCGCGGTCCATGCCGATGGCGCGCAGGACGCCGATCTCGCGCGTCCGTTCGGTGACGGACATGGCCAGGGTGTTGACGATGCCGAGGGCGGAGATCACGACGCCGATGCCGAGGAGCCCGTACATCAGCGTCAGCAGGTCGCCCATCGTCCCTGCCGCTTCGCGCACCAGTTCGGCCCGGTTCTGCACCTTCAGGAGCGGGTTGTTGCCGACCGCCGCCCGCAGCCCCTCTCCGGACGCGCTGTCGCCCCGGACGAGGATCCGCTGGACGGAGCCGGGCTTGAAGCTGTGCTTCTGCACGTCGGCCCGGGCGCCGACCGCGTCGTGGGCGGTGGGGTTGTCCTGGTAGACGCCGACGACGGTGTACCGCGTGAACTCCTCGCTCCGGCCGAGGCGGGCGTTGACCTGGCCTCCCGTGCTCACCCCGGTCTCCCGGGCGACGCTGCTGGAGACGGCGATCCGGCCGGGCCCGAGGTCCTGCGCGGAGCCGCTCACGAAGTCGAGCTTCAGCACCTGGCCGACGCCGTCCGGCTCTACGTCGGCCGGCTCCACATCGGCCGGGTCGATGCCGGAGATCTCGCGCACCTTGCCGCCGATGACCGCCGTGGAGTCGGCGACCGCGCTCGCGCCGCGCACCCCGGGGGCGCCGGCCACCCGCTGGACGGCGGCCGGGTCGATGCCGGTCATGGTGTCGCCGGTGCTGATCACGTAGTCGGCCGCGAGCCCGTCCGCCGTCTGCCGGTCGAGGGCCTGCCCGGTGGAGTGGCCGATGGTGGCGAGCCCGCTGACCAGTGCCGTGCTGATCAGCAGCGTGGCGGCGGTCGCCGCCGTGCGCCGGGGGTCGCGCAGCGCGTTCTGCCGGGCCAGGAGGCCGGCGACGCCGAACCGCCGGGTGAGGCGGCCCGTCAGCCGGATCACCGGGACGGCGAGGGTCGGCGCCAGCACGATCAGGGCGACGACCAGGACCCCGCAGCCGAGCATCGCGTTGCGCAGGTTCTCCTCGGAGGCGTCCTCGGCCGAACGCGCGAGCGCGGTCAGCAGGCCGGCGCCGAGCACGAGCAGCCCCACCCCGGCGATCGGACGCAGCCGTGAGCGCCCGCCGGGCGGCGCGGCCGCCGCCCGCAGCGCCTCGATCGGCGCGATCCGCGCCGCCCTGCGCGACGGCAGCCAGGCGGCCGGCACCGTCACGCCGATCCCGACGAACAGGGCCGCCGCCACCGGCCGGGGCCCGATGACGAGCGGGCCCTTCGGCACCTGGTTCCCGTCACCGCTCAGCAGTCCGGGCAGCACGGCCGCGATGCCGAGCCCGAGGACGAACCCCGCCATCGACGCGACGACCCCGACCAGCGCCGCTTCGGCCAGCAGTGAGCGCACCACCTGGCGCCGTGTCGCGCCCACCGCCCGCAGCAGGGCGATTTCCCGGGCGCGCCGGGCGACGAGCATGGTGAAGGTGTTGACCACAAGGAACGAGCCGATGAACAGCGACACCCCGGCGAAGACCATCGGCAGCTTCTGGTAGCCCCGGGTCAACGTGCCGACGTAGAGGGCCTGTTGGGCCGCCTGCGCCTGTCGGGTTGTGACCTCGGCCGTGCCGGGCGGCAGGGTGGCGGCGATCCGCTCCGCCAGCTCGTACTGGCCGGTGCCCGGTCCGGCGGAGACTTCAAGACTGGTGTAGTTCCCGGGAGTTGCGAACAGCCGCTGTGCGGTGGCCCGGTCGAACAGGGTGAGCGTGCCGCCGGCCGTGATCCGGGTGTCCCCGGTGGTGACGGTGCCGACCAGGCGCGCGGTGAGGGCCGGGCCGTCCGTGGCGAGCGTGATCGTGTCGCCCACCCGGTACCGGCCGGCGGCCGCGGTGCCCCGGTCGACGGCGATCTCGTCGGCACCGGCGGGGGCCCGCCCCTCGACCACGGGGTAGCGGACGTCCTTGCCGTCGCGCCCCGGGACGTAGGCGGCCGCGAGGTTCGTGCCCCGCTTGACCCGCAGCGGCCTGCCGTCGGCCGCGTTCAAGGTGGCGCTCCCGTCGACCGACGGCCGTACCGCCGCGACGCCGGGCACGTCCGCGAGCCTGCGCGCCAGCGCGTCGGTCAACACGCCCGGCTGGTCAGGAGTGGCGACGGGCTCCTTCGCGGTGACGCTGACCGCGACGTCGGCGAAGGTGCGGGACGCGGCCGCCCGCTGGACGGCGGCGGTCGAGTCCGCGAAGACGAGGGTGCCGGAGACGAAGGCGACGCCGAGGCAGACCGCGAGGACGGTCATGAGCAGCCGGGCCTTGTGCGCCAGGACGTTGCGCAGGGCTGTGGTCAGCATGATCAGCTTTCGGAAGTGGCGGGTGCGGGGTCAGCCGGCGAAGGACTTCATGACGTCCAGCACCCGGTCCGGCGTCGGGTGCGCCATCTCGTCGACCAGCCGCCCGTCGGCCAGGAACACCACCCGGTCCGCGTACCCGGCGGCCACCGGGTCGTGGGTCACCATGACCACCGTCTGCCCCAACTCCCTGACGGAGCCGCGCAGGAAGCCGAGCACCTCGCCCCCGGCCCGGGAGTCGAGGTTGCCGGTCGGCTCGTCGCCGAACACGATCGAGGGCCGCGCGACCAGCGCCCGGGCGACCGCGACGCGCTGCTGCTGCCCGCCGGACAGTTCGGCCGGCCGGTGGTCGAGGCGCGGGGAGAGCCCGACCATCGACACCACCCGGTCCAGCCACTGCCGGTCCGGCGTGCGCCCGGCCAGCGACAGCGGGAGCGTGATGTTCTCCAGCGCGGTCAGGGTGGGCAGCAGGTTGAACGCCTGGAAGATGAAGCCGACCCGGTCCCGCCGCAGCCGGGTGAGCTGCCGGTCGCCCAGGCCGCCCAGTTCCGTCGTGCCGATCCGCACCGACCCCGACGTGGGGGTGTCGAGCCCGGCCGCGCAGTGCATCAGGGTGGATTTGCCGCAGCCGGACGGGCCCATGATCGCGGTGAACTCGCCCTCCCGGAAGGCCACGCTGACCCGGTCCAGGGCGGTGACCCGGGTGTCGCCGCCGCCGTAGGTCTTCGTCAAGTCGACGACGGCGGCCGCGACCCCGGGGGTCGCTTGCAGGGCAAGGGGGTTGGCGATCACGGGAGGGGCTCCTGTCCGAAGGCGCGAGTCGAGGTGCGAGTCAAGGTGCGAGTCGGTGCACTTCGAAGGGTGTCCGGGGCACGTATCAGGCCCCTGCGCCGCCGTGTATCAGTCCCCGCGCCGCTTCGCAGCAGTCCCGTAGCAACTGCCGCGGTCAGCCCGGCAGTCGCAGCGTCGCCACCGCGCCGCCGTCCTCCGCGTTGTCGAAGCGCAGCTCCGCCCCGAGCAGCCGGGCCTGCCCCAGCGCGATGGTGAGCCCCAGCCCGTGGCCCGTGCCGCGCTCGGCGGCGCCGGTGTGGAAGCGGCGCGGGCCGTGGCGCAGCAGGTCCGGCGGGAAGCCGGGGCCGTGGTCACGCACGACGACCGTACGGTCCTGGACGGTGACCAGGACGGGGGCGGCCCCGTGCCGGTGCGCGTTGACGACGAGGTTGCCGACGATCCGTTCCAGCCGCCGCGGGTCGGTCTCCACCGTCCGCTCCGCCGCCACGGCGAACTCGGCCTCGAACCCGGTGCGCAGCACGGCCTCCCGGACGACGGCCGCGAGCGGCACCCGGGCCCGCGCCACCTCCTCCGCCCCGGCGTCCAGCTGTGAGATCTCCAGCAGGTCCTCGACCAGCCCGCGCAGGTCCCGCACCCGCGCCCGGATCAGGTCCTCGGTCTCGCCGGCCGGCAGCAGGTCGACGGCGGCCAGCAGTCCGCCGACCGGTGTGCGCAGCTCGTGCGCCACGTCCGCGGTGAACTGCCGTTCGGAGCGCAGCCGTTGGCCGAGGCTGTCGGCCATCAGATCCACCGTCGCCGCGATGTCGGCGACTTCGTCGCCGCCCTTGGTGGGCCCGGTCCGGGCGTCGAGGTCCCCGGCGGAGATCCGGCCCGCCGTCTCGGCGACCCGCCGCAGCCGGCGGGCGAGCAGTCCGGCCCCGTAGACCGCGGCCGGTGTGGCCGCCGCGAGCGCGACCAGCGAGGCCACCGCCATCGCCGCGTCCAGCCGGGGCAGGTCGGAGAGCTGCGGTGCCAGGTTGACCCGGAGGGCGAGGACGGGGCTGCCGGGCCCGCCGGTGCGCTGGGCGGCCCAGTAGCTCGGGCCCGAGTTCCCTTCGGCGTGCCCGTCGTAGGCCGTGTGCCGTTCGCCGTCGGCCGGGTGGCGCAGGGCGGCGGGCAGGTCGACGGGGTCGAGTTCGGCGCCGTCCGCCAGCGATCCGGTGCGCCGGTAGACGTCCATGGCCGAGTAGACGGCGTTGAAGGCCTGCGCCTCGGCCCGGCTGCGGATGTCGTGCGCGGTCCACAGGTGCACCAGCACCCCGACCGCCGCCGCGACGAGGCAGGCGGTGGCGGCGGCCAGCGCGGCGATCTTCCAGCGCAGGGGGGCGCGGGCGGGCCGGGGAGTCGTGTGCACCGCTCTCAGCGCCTGAGCTTGTAGCCGAAGCCGCGGACCGTCTCGATCCGCTCCCGGCCGAGCTTGCGGCGCAGCCGCTGCACGCACAGGTCCACGACCCGGCTGTCGCCGTCCCAGCCGTACTCCCAGACGTTGCGCAGCAGGGTGTGCCGCTCCAGCACGACGCCGGGGTGGGCGGCGAACTCCAGCAGCAGCTTCAGCTCGGTCGGGGTCAGCGCCACCGGCGCCCCGCCGACGGACACCTCCATTCCGGCGGTGTCGACGGTGAGGTCCCCGAACACCAGGACGTCCCCGTCGGCGGCTCCGGGCGAGGGCGCCGGGACGGGTGGCGCGTACGTCGCCCGCCGCAGCAGCGAGCGGATGCGCGCCACCAGCACGTACGTGTCCACGGGCTTGACCACGTAGTCGTCCGCCCCGGCCTCCAGGCCGGCGACGACGTCGAGGCCGTCGCCGCGCGCGGACATCATCAGGACGGGCACCAGGCTGGCCTCCCGGACCTTGCGGCACAGGCCGATCCCGTCCAGGCCGGGCAGCATCACGTCCAGGATCAGCAGGTCGAACTGCTCGTCCCGGAACAGCTCCAGCGCCGTGAGGCCGTCCGCCGCGGCGCGCATCCCGTAGCCGTAGCGTTCCAGCGCGACGGTGAAGGAGCGGCGCATCAGCTCGTCGTCCTCGACCAGCAGCACGCGGACGGGGGGCGGGGGCGGCATGGGCGAGGACACGGGCGGACAGCTCCTGCTCGGACAGCGACGGACGGCTGCGGGCGGCGACGGGCGGCGGCGGACAAGGGCACGATACGGCAGATATCGGACGCCCCGGCCTCCTCGCCCACATCGACGTCAGGCCGCGCGCTCCCTGATACCCGGCGGATACAAACCCACCGACGAACCCCCCGCCGCACCCGCCACCGATCGCCCCTTGACCGACCCGGCGGTCAGGCCCTGGGCCAGGTAGCGCTGGAGGCGCCAAGAGCGGGAACGCCAAGTGCGGAAACGCAAAGGGCCGGGACGCCCGTCGCGCCCCGGCCCTTGACGGTTCGTCAGTCGTTCGCCACGGTCGCGTACCGCGCGGTGCCCTCGGCCATCTGCTTCAGCGCGTCCTTGCGGTCCCGCTTCGACAGCTTGTCGATGTAGAGGGTGCCGAACAGGTGGTCGGTCTCGTGCTGCAGGCAGCGGGCGAAGAAGCCGGTGCCCTCGACCCGGATCGGCCGGCCGTCCTTGTCCACGCCGGTCACCGCCGCGTACTCCGGGCGGGGCAGCTCGGCGTACGCGCCCGGCACCGACAGGCAGCCCTCGTTGCTGTCGTCCAGCACCCGCCGGCGGTCCGCCGGGTACTCCTCCAGCTTCGGGTTGATCACGTGGCCGATGTGGCGCACGCCCTCGTCGTCCGGGCAGTCGTAGACGAAGACCTTCAGGTCCACGCCGATCTGATTGGCCGCCAGGCCCACGCCCTCGGCCGCGTACATCGACTGGAACATGTCGTCGATCAACGCGGACAGCTCACCGTCGAACGCGGTGACGTCCTTGACCTCGCGGTGCAGGACCGGGTTGCCCACCACGGTGATCGGACGCGCGGTGCCCTTGGAGAGGTCCGGCTGCTCGCCGACCACCTTCAGCGGGGCCTCGTCGGCCGCCGACTCCTGGTCGTGGTCGTGGTCGTGCTGGTGGTCGTGCTGCTCCGCCATCGCTGCTTATCCGCTTCCGCTTCCGAGAATGGTCCAGGTATTCGGCTCTCGCCGGGTACACCGCTCAAGGGTAAGCGGCGCGCTCAACAGACTTCCTCCAGATCGCGGTACGCCCGTGTGCCGGGCGAGGCCGCGGCCCAGCGGTCCAGCAGCGAGCGGACCAGCAGGGCGGGCGCGGCGATCCCGCACTCGCGCTCCACCAGCCAGGACATTCCGGCCTCCCCGCCCTGGCTGAGGTGGCTGAGGTGTCCGGGGTGCGCGGCGTCGCCGTCGTCGTGCGGGTCGTGGTGGGCGGTGTGCCCGTCGTCCGTGGCCATCCGGCTCTCCGAGCAGGCCCGGCAGAGCAGCCGCACCGAGGACGTCCAGTCCTCCGCCGCGTAGCCGGCGTCCGCGACGACCCGCTCCAGCGCGTCCCGGTCCCCCGCCGTGGCGGCCTGGAGCAGCACCACGTAGGTCGGCACCGGGGACGGCGCCCACAGCTCGATCTCGTCGAACACCGGGTAGGCGACCCCGTCGGTGACCCGCTCGCCGTGCGGGGCGCCGTCGTGCAGCACCACCTCGCCCCAGCGGCGGCCGGAGGACGGCAGCGGGATGGACAGCACCTCGATCCGGGCCGGGTCCAGCCGGCGGCCCCACACCACCTCGGACTCGCCGTCCGGGGAGAGCCGCACCGGGGTGGTGCCGAGGTCCAGGCTGACCGGGCCGTCCGGCTGCCCGCCCGGGCCGCCGGGCAGCTTCAGCCCGTACGCCTGCCAGGCGCGGCGGGCCAGCGGCCAGTCCTGCAAGGCGGTCGCGGTGATGCCGAGGTTCCACCAGTCGGGGGCGCCGTGCTCGCGGTCCAGCAGGGCGACGGCCCGCAGCCCGGCCGAGCGGGCCTGCTCCCAGTCCCGGCGGAACTTGTGCAGCAGGGCGAGGTTGAACCAGGAGTCGGACAGCCAGGGCTCCAGGTCGGCGGCCATCACCAGCAGCGCGCCGGCGTCCTCGTAGCGGCCGTCGCCGATCAGCGTGAAGGCCCGGTCGGTCGTCTGCCGCCAGGTGGCGGACGGCCGGTGCCGTGCCCGGTGGAAGATCCTCACGTTCGTCCCTGCCGTCGTCGTCCGCTCAAGTCCCGTACCGCCGCGTCCGGATCCACTTCCGCGGGGGTCCGGGGCACGGTGCCCCGGGTCGGTGTTCCACGCTACGACCGCATCCAACCACGCCCGCCCCCGCCCGCGCTCCCCACCGGCGAGGTTGGGGCCGCCCCTACCCAGCCTGCCCGCCCGACCGCCCCGCCTCAACCCCGGCGCAGGCCCGCCGGTCCGCGGCGCTCCGCCGGTCCGCCCCGCGGCACTCGACGGGACCCGGGCCGACCGTCGGACTTCGGGCCCGCCTGGACAGGCCTTAGCCGCCCACCCGGGCCAGCGCGTCCACCACCCGGGCGTCGTACACCCGGCCGCGCCCCAGCCGCAGCACCTCCAGCGCCTCCAGCCGGCCCACCGCCTCGCCGACCCCGCGGCCGCGGGCCGCCGTCAGCAGGTCGTCGTGGGCGTTGGCCACCCGGATGATCCGGGCCGCCAGCGGCACCGCGCCGTCCCCGCCGGCCGTGCCGAGCACCGGATCGGCCAGCCGGGCGACCTGCTCGGCGACCTGCCGGGGCACCCCGGTGCGGCGGATCACCTCGCTGCCCAGCCGGGCGATCCGCTGCTGCTCGGCGCAGGGCAGCAGCGCGGTCGCGCCGTCCGGCACCGGCTCGACCAGCGACAGCTGGCCCACGTCGTGCATCAGCGCCGCGTACTCCAGCAGGGCGAGTTCCCGGGTGCCCAGCCCCAGCTCGCGCCCCAGCGCGCACGCCGTGTCCGCGACCCGGCGGGCGTGCCCGTGCGGGGTGTAGCCGGCCACTTCGGTGGCCCGGGCCAGGCTGGCGATGGTCTGCCCGGTGGTGGCCCGCACGGCCGCGGCCCGCCGGAAGGACACCTGGGCGAGCAGCAGCGGGGTGCAGAACAGCGGCAGCGCCCACAGCCCGACCTCGCCGGCCGCCAGGCTGACCAGCATCCCCGTCGCGACGATCGCCGAGCCGATCCCGAACAGCGAGCGCAGTTCGTCCTCCAGCGCCGCCGGGAACCGCAGCCCGCCCTCCAGGCCGGCCGCCGACCGGCGCAGCAGCGCCGCCAGGGTCGCGTCGCAGAGCGCGGCCAGCGCGGCGACGGCGGTCAGGAACACCCCGTACGCCGGGCCCTCGGGCGAGAAGCGGTCGACCAGTCCGCCGTTGTAGAGCGGCTGGAAGACGGCGGCGGCGAAGCCGACCCCGAGCAGCCGGCGGGCGGCGCTGTCCCGCCGGGCCGGGTCGGCCCAGGGCGGGCGCCGGTGCGGGCGGCCGGGGCGGGCCCGCTGGGTCAGGCCCGGCCGGCCCCGGCCCGGGCGGCACGCCCTGAGCCAGGGCAGTGCGAGGCCGGGCAGCCAGGCCAGCAGCAGGCCGACGCCGGTCACCGCGACCACCTGGAGCATCCCGTGCGCGGTGGGCACCCCGCGCAGCGGCCCGAGCAGGGCGTACGCCAGCGCGCCGGCCGCGCCGATCGGCGCCTGCTCGCGGTCGCCCGGAAGGGTGATCCGGACGCACTCGCCGAGCGCGATCAGCGCCGTGAACGCCAGCGCGACCCGCGCTCCGGCCACCCCGCGCACCGCGACCGCGCCCACCGCGAACACCAGCAGCGCGGCCGCCGCCGCGTGCACCACGCGGGCCTCCCGGCCGGCCGCGGTCACGGCTGCCCGGCCGTGGGGACGCTCCCGCCCTGCGCGGGCACCCGGCCCGGCGCCGCCCGCGCCGGCTCGGGCACCCCGAGCGGAATGTCGGGGACGGCCCGGATGCCGTCCCCGGGCGGCGGCAGCACCGGCTGCCAGTCGTGTCCGGCCAGCGCGTCGATCAGCGCCCGGACCATCACCGGGTCGAACTGGCTGCCCGAGCAGCGCTCCAGTTCCGCCACGGCCTCGGCGACCGGGCGGCCGCGCCGGTAGGAGCGGGTGGAGGTCATCGAGTCGAAGGCGTCGGCGACCGAGATGATCCGGGCGAACTCGGGGATCTGCTCGCCGACCAGCCCGCTCGGGTAGCCCCGGCCGTCCATCCGTTCGTGGTGGTGCAGGATCCCGGCGTGCGCCTCGCCGAGGAAGGCGATCCCGCGCACCAGCTCGTACCCGTACACCGGGTGGATCTCGACGGCCCGCCGCTCCGCCTCGCTGAGGGGACCGTTTCTGCGCAGCAACTCGGTGGCCACGCCCAGCTTGCCGACGTCGTGCAGGATCCCCGCGAAGCGCAGGGTGCGCAGCCGCTCGGCCTCCATGCCGAGCTGACCGGCGATCAGCACCGAGGCCCGGCCGACCCGTTCGCTGTGCCCGCGGGTGTACGAGTCCTTGATCTCCACGGCCTGCACCAGCGACTGCACGGTGGCCTGGTGGGCGTCCCGCTCGCGCTGGCCCTGGGCGAACACCCAGGCCGAGATCGACAGTGGCAGCAGCGCCAGCAGTGCCGCGAACGCCCCGTACGGGCCCTGCCAGAGCACGGCCACCATCAGGCCGCCGGCCGCGTGCACGAGCACCGGCAGCCCGCACACCGCGACCGCCCCGCGCAGCAGCACGACGGGCCGGCGGTCCTCCGCGAGCATCAGCATCGCGCCCACCAGCACCCCGTTGACCAGGCAGAACGTGACGACGGCGGCGAAGCCGGGCAGCAGCGCGGCCGGGAAGCGGGAGCCGAGCAGCAGTTGCGGCCCGTGCAGCAGGTGGAAGGCGGCCGCGGAGGCGAAGGCGCACAGCGCGAGCTGGGAGCCGTTCCACAGCTGGCGGGTCCGGCAGCCGCGCCCGGCCGGGCCGCCGAGCACCGCGGCGGGCACCGCGACCAGTGCGGCGGCGGCCGGCGGCAGCATCAGCACGCCGGCGAACAGCACCGGGAAGAAGGCGTTGACCCCGGGGCGGGAGAGCGCCCGCTCGGGCGGCGGCGGGCGGCGCAGCAGTCGGCGGACCAGCCGCAGGCAGGGCGTCGGCAGGCCCTGGGCCAGCGACTCCCAGCAGCCGTGCAGGAAGGCCAGCAGCCCGACCTTGGGCCAGTCCACCGGGGCGCCGAGCCAGCGCGGGAGCCCGGGCGGCACGCCGGTCGGCAGCAGTGGCAGCAGGCAGCACAGCGCCGCCACCGGGACGGCCACCAGGTAGCGCATCGCCCCCTCCGGCAGGGCCGCGTCTTCGCCGTCGATAGCGATCTCGACCTCCCCGACGTCCGGGCCCGCGTTGCCTCAGCTCGCCGGGCGGACCGGCGGTGAGCGTCCGTCAGGAGGATAGGCCGCCACCCGGGCGCAAGGACGCATGATGGCGCGACGACGCTGCTGGCGCACCGCCAACTCACCCGAACGAGTGAGGGGCGCACGCAAGCACAACGGGAGCGGCCCCGGGAGCGCACGCTCCCGGGGCCGTCTGACTCCGTGTCCGGACCGCTCGGCCCGCCCTCGCCGGCGGGCCCGTCCGCTTGCTCCGCCCGGCCGTTGAACGACCGCCCAGCCGTTGAACGACCGCCCAGCCGTTGAACGGCCGCCCAGCCGTTGAACGGCCGCCCGGCTACTCCGCCGGGGCGCCCGCCTCGACGGTGGCACCGGGCCGGACCGTCGGCTCCTCCGGGGCCTCGCCGGCGGCCGGCGCCGGCCGGTCCGTCTCGACGTGCAGCTCGACCGTGGTGTCGACGGCGACCACCACCTGCTCGCCCGAACGCTGCCCCGCCCGGATCGAGTCGATCCTGGCCAGCACCTTGCTGCGCAGGTCAGCCGGGGTGTCGTCGCAGCCGCAGGAACGCTTGATCAGCGCCTTGATCGCCTGCTCCAGCCCGTACTGCTTCAGGCAGGGCGAGCACTCCTCGAAGTGCACCCGCAGCTTGGCGCAGTCGCCCTCGGCCATCTCGTTGTCGAGGAATTCGTAGAGGTGGTCGAGGACCTCGCCACACTCCGTGTCGTGCGGATCGCCGCAGCTCATGAGCCCGAGCCCTTCGCTTCCTGCCCTGCCCCGCTGCCGGCCGGGACGAGCCCGCGCTCACGGGCGTAATCCTCCAGCATGCCGCGCAGCTGACGGCGGCCGCGGTGCAGCCGGGACATCACCGTGCCGATGGGAGTACCCATGATGTCCGCGATCTCCTTGTACGCAAAGCCTTCTACGTCCGCGAGGTACACGGCGATCCGGAATTCCTCCGGAATGGCCTGGAGCGCGTCCTTCACATCGCTGTCGGGGAGGTGGTCGAGCGCCTGGGTCTCGGCCGAGCGCAGACCGGTCGACATGTGCGACTCGGCGCGGGCCAGCTGCCAGTCCTCGATCTCCTCCGCCGCCGTGCGCTGGGGCTCGCGCTGCTTCTTGCGGTACGAGTTGATGAACGTGTTGGTGAGGATGCGGTACAGCCAGGCCTTGAGGTTCGTGCCCTCGCGGAACTGGTGGAAGGACGCGTACGCCTTGGCGAACGCCTCCTGGAGCAGGTCCTCCGCGTCCGCGGGGTTGCGCGTCATGCGCAGCGCCGCCGAGTACATCGGATCCAGGTAGCCCAGGGCGTCGCGCTCGAAGCGCTCCCGCCGGGCCTCCTCGCTCTCCTGTGCCGACACCCGGAAGGTGTCCTCACCGATCGCCTCGGCCAGCTCCTCACCGGTGAGCGCCTCGCCCGTGGGCTGGCCCTCCTCCGGGCCCCGGCCCGGCTCGGCCTCGTGCTCGGTCCCGACGACCGGACCCACCTCCTCGGCATGGCGGGCACGACCCACGGCGGGCCGCCCCGAAATGGAGGATATCGGGCTGACGGGCTTCTCGCCCGCGACAATCCAGTCGGACCAGGCGGGGCCGAACGCCGCGGCGGCCTCGCGCTGCTCTGACCGCTCGGGGCACGCGATCGAACCCATCTGCCCTGCCTCTCAACCGGGAATCGTACTGACGAGAGTGCCAACCACCCCGACCCCGCCCGCATTCCCGCGCCCGCCCCGAAATCGCTCGTACGGGTGATCGAGCGGAAACCCCCCGTTCACGGCCGCCCCCGCCGCCCCCGCCGCCTCAGACGACCCGCAGCACCCAGTCCCCGACCGCCCGGCAGATCGCCTCCAGCACCTCGTCCTGCCCCACCGGCGCCCGCTTGGGCACGTCGAAACCGTGCCCGCCGTACGGCACCGCCACCAGCTCGTGCCCGGGAGGCAGCTCCGGGAACTCCTGCGGCCCGCCGAACGGATCCGCCGTACCCTGCACCACCAGCGTCGCCGCCCCCGACTCCAACAGCTCCTGCGCCCGGCTCTTCTCCGGCCGGCCCGGCGGGTGCAGCGGGAACGCCAGCGCCACCACCCCCACCGCCCCGCTCGCCGCCCCGGTCCGGCAGGCCACCCGCGCCCCGGCGCTGCGCCCGCCCACCACCAGCGGCAGCCCCTGACCGGCCAGCCGCCCGGCGACCGGGGTCCAGCCGCGGTCCAGCGTGCGCGGCGCCGGGGCGAGCCGCTTGCCCGCCACCCGCCAGGGCTGCTCCACCAGCGCCACGGTGATCCCGCGCGCCGGCAGCGCCGCGGCCAGCGCCACCAGGTCCCGGGCCTCGATCCCGCCGCCCGCGCCGTGACCGAGCGCCAGCAGCGCCTTCGGCGCACCGGCCCGGTGGTAGCTGATCCGGGCGTCCCCCACCTCGGTGGGGACGAGTTCGGTGGTCATCGTCGGTCGCTCCAACCGGCTCAGGCTCCCTCAGCTGTCAGGACTCAATCGTCGAACTTCAAACATTCAGACATCAGAACAGGGTGGTCTCGTACTCCGCCTCGGCCCACGGCTCCTTCAGCTCCGGGCCGTTGTTGCGGATGCTGCCGACCGCCGGCGAGACCGGGGTGGCCAGCAGCGCACCGGGCGGCGGCGGTATCAGCAGCCGGCGCAGCTCGTCCGGGTCGTCCAGCCCCGGGTCCAGCCACTCGCCGTAGGAGGCCGGGTCGAGGAACAGCGGCATCCGCTCGTGGATCGGCGCCAGCGACTCCTCGGCGTCGGTGGTGACGATGGTGAAGGTCACCAGCCAGGCCGCCGGATGGTCGGCCGGCACCGTCCGGTCGCGCCAGAACTCGTACAGCCCGGCCAGCGCCAGCGGGGTGCCGTCCGTCCGGGACACGAAGAACGGCTTCTTGCGCGCCTTGCCGCGCTCGCCCGGCACCGTCTGCCACTCGTAGTAGCCGTCCACCGGCAGGATGCACCGCCGCGAGGCGAACGCCTGCCGGTACGAGGGCTTCTCGTGCACCGTGTCCGAACGGGCGTTGATCATCTTCACCGCCGTCTCGGCCGACCGCGACCACTGAGGCACCAGGCCCCAGCGCAGCACCCTCAGCTGGCGCACCGGCCGCGCCCGGCCCTTCGGCACCCGCTCCAGCACCACGAAGGCGCTGGTGGTCGGGGCGACGTTCCAGTTGGGGGCCAGCGTCTCAGCCGGATCCCACTGCTCGACGCCGAACAGCTCGACGATGTCCTCGGGCTTGCCACTGGCTGCGAAGCGACCGCACATGCGGGCCAGCTTGCCATGCCCGCCCCGCTCACCACTTCTTCATCCCGCCAGGAGAACCGTCCGCTCCCGCCCGCCCGTCCCCGCATGGGAGGCTGCCCCGAACGGCCCAACGCAGCGGACGGAGGCGGAGACCAGACGATGAGCGCACAACCCACCGACCAGAACCTCGGCGAACTGTGGAACCAGGTCACCGGCACCCAGCCCGCGCCGCCCGGCTGGCTGGTGCTGGCCACCGCCGGCGCCGCCCTGCTCGCCGTCCTCGCCCGCCCGCTCTGGCACGTCACCCGCAACGCCGTGACCATCGCCCACGAAGGCGGCCACGGCCTGATCGCCCTCGTCACCGGCCGCCGGCTCGCCGGCATCCGGCTGCACTCCGACACCTCCGGCCTCACCCTCTCCTACGGCCGCCCCACCGGCCCCGGCATGATCCTCACCGCCGCCGCCGGCTACACCGCCCCCGCCCTGCTCGGCCTCGGCTGCGCCGCCCTGCTCTCCACCGGCCGGATCACCCTGCTGCTCTGGCTGGCCGTCGTCCTGCTGCTCGCCCTCCTGGTGCGCATCCGCAACGCCTTCGGCCTGTTCACCGTGCTGGTCGCCGGCGGCGCCTTCTTCCTGGTCTCGTGGTTCGGCAGCGCCGAGGTCCAGGCCGGCTTCGCCTACCTCGGCTGCTGGTTCCTGCTGTTCGGCGCCGTCCGCCCGGTCCTCGAACTCCAGCACCAGCGCCGCATCGGCTGGGCCCGCGACTCCGACGCCGACCAGCTGGCCCGCCTCACCCACATCCCCGGCCTCGCCTGGATCACCGTCTTCCTGCTCACCGCCCTCGCCTGCCTCGCCCTGAGCGCGACCTGGCTGCTCCAGCCCCTGCACTGAACCCCACCCTCGGCGCGAACCTGCTGCTCCGGCCCCTGCGCCGGGCCGCCCCCGCGGCACGGGCCTGCTGCCACAACCCCTGCACCGGGCCTCCCCCGTCCCGCCATGCGGTTGGCGCAGGGGCCGTTCCGGTACGGCCCCTAAACTTGCCCCCATGACCGAGACCCTGTGGCCCGCCCCCGTCGCGACCACCCCCGTTGACGCCACCGTCACCATCCCCGGCTCCAAGTCGGTCACCAACCGAGCCCTGGTGCTGGCGGCGCTCGCCGACGAGCCCGGCTGGGTGCGCCGGCCGCTGCGCAGCCGCGACTCCCAGCTGATGGCCGACGGCCTGCGCGCCCTCGGCGTCGGCATCGAGGAGAAGGTCAACAACGACTCCGGCGGCACCGGCGGCGGCGAGGCCTGGCGGGTCATCCCGACCCCCGCGCTGCGCGGCCCCGCCTCGATCGACGTCGGCAACGCCGGCACCGTGATGCGCTTCCTGCCCCCGCTCGCCGTCCTCGCCGACGGCCCGGTGCACTTCGACGGCGACCCGCGCAGCTACGAGCGCCCCCAGCACGGCGTGATCAATGCCCTGCGCGCGCTCGGCGCCCGGATCGACGACGGCGGCCGCGGCGCCTTCCCGCTGACCGTGCACGGCACCGGCGCGCTCGACGGCGGCCCGGTCGAGCTGGACGCCTCCTCCTCGTCCCAGTTCGTCTCCGCCCTGCTGCTCTCCGGCGCCCGCTACAACCAGGGCGTCGAGGTCCGGCACGTCGGCGGCCCGGTGCCGTCGCTGCCGCACATCCGGATGACCGTCGAGATGCTGCGCCTGGCCGGCGTCCAGGTCGACGCCCCCGAGGACGGCGGCGAGAAGGACGTCTGGCGGGTCACCCCCGGCGCCCTGATCGGCCGCGACCTGGTGGTCGAGCCGGACCTCTCCAACGCCGCGCCGTTCTTCGCCGCCGCCCTGGTCACCGGCGGCCGGGTGACGGTCCGCGACTGGCCCAAGCACACCAGCCAGCCCGGCGACCAGCTGCGCGAGATCTACACCCGGATGGGCGGCGCCTGCGAGTTCACCGACGAGGGCCTGCAGTTCACCGGCACCGGCCGGATCCACGGCATCGAGGCGGACCTGCACGACGTCGGCGAGCTCACCCCGGTGATCGCCGCCGTCGCCGCACTGGCCGACTCCGAGTCCCACCTGTACGGCATCGCCCACCTGCGGCTGCACGAGACCGACCGGCTCGCCGCGCTCGCCAAGGAGATCAACGACCTCGGCGGCGACGTCACCGAGACCGAGGACGGCCTGCGCATCCGCCCGCGCCCGCTGCACGGCGGCGTCTTCCACACCTACGAGGACCACCGCCTGGCCACCGCCGCCGCCGTGGTCGGCCTGGCCGTGCCCGGCGTCGAGGTGGAGAACGTGGCCACCACCGCCAAGACCCTGCCGGACTTCCCGAAGATGTGGGCGGAACTGCTCGGCGAAGCGGTGGCGGACGCCTGAGCGGAGACTGAGCACATGCGCCGCTACGGCAAGGACGCCGACGAGGACGACATCCGCAACCGCCCCGCCCGCCGGGGATCCCGGCCGCGGACCCGGATCCGGCCCAAACACGATGACGCCGCCGAGGCGATGGTGCTGACCGTCGACCGCGGCCGGCTGACCTGCCTGATCGACCCGGGCACCAAGCAGGAACGCGAGATCGTCGCCATGAAGGCCCGCGAGCTGGGCCGCAAGGGCGTCGTCGTGGGCGACGTGGTCAACATCGTCGGCGACCTCTCCGGGGACACCGACACGCTCGCCCGGATCGTCCGGGTCGAGGAGCGCAGCTCGGTGCTGCGGCGCACCGCGGACGACGACGACCCGTACGAGCGGATCGTCGTCGCCAACGCCCAGCAGCTGGCCATCGTCACCGCGCTGGCCGACCCGGAGCCCCGGCCCCGGCTGATCGACCGCTGCCTGGTGGCCGCCTACGACGCGGGCATGGAGCCGCTGCTCGTGCTCACCAAGGCCGACCTCGCCCCGGCCGGGCCGCTGCTGGAGTCGTACGCGCCGCTCGGCATCGACTACGTGGTCACCCGTCGGGACGAACTGGAGACGGAGGGCGCCGAGGCCGTCCGCGCGCACCTGCGCGGCCTCTCCACGGTGTTCATCGGCCACTCCGGCGTCGGCAAGACCACCCTGGTCAACGCCCTCGTCCCGGACCACCAGCGGCAGACCGGCCGGGTCAACGCGGTCACCGGGCGCGGCCGGCACACCACCGTGTCCGCCCTGGCACTGCGGCTGCCCCCGCCGCCGGGCGCGAAGCCGGGCTCCAAGAAGGCGCTGGACCCGGGCTGGGTGATCGACACCCCGGGCTTCCGCTCCTTCGGCCTCTCGCACATCGACCCGTCCCGGGTCATCCACGCCTTCCCCGACCTGGAGCCCGGCACCGCCGACTGCCCGCGCGCCTGCAGCCACGACGAACCGGACTGCGCGCTGGACGCCTGGGTCGCCGACGGCCACGCCGAGGGCGCCCGGCTCTACTCGCTGCGCCGGCTGCTGGCCAGCAAGGAGGCCCGCGAGGGCGACTGACCCGGGCGGCGGTTTTACCGTCCCATGGGTTTCCCGACCGTTCGAGGTGTCGGACCGCGCCGGCCTGGCGATCATAGGAAGGTCGGGCCACCGCGCGGTCCGACCCGTCGATCGACAGGGAGGGCACGCGATGGCATGGGCCTTGGTGGTCCTGGCCGGCCTGCTGGAGACCGGCTTCGCGATCAACCTCAAGCTCAGCGAGGGCTTCACCAAGCTCTGGCCCACCATCAGCTTCTGCGTGTTCGCCCTGGGCAGCTTCGGCCTGCTCACGCTGTCCCTGAAGAGCCTGCCGGTCGGCCCCGCCTACGCGGTGTGGACGGGCATCGGCGCGGCCGGCACCGCCATCTACGGCATGGTCTTCCTGGACGAGACCACCTCGGTGCTGAAGCTGGTCTCGATCTCCCTGGTGATCGCCGGCGTGATCGGCCTCCAGCTCAGCGGATCGGCGCACTGACCGTCACCGGCCCACCCCTGCCACCGGCCCGCTCCTGCTGCTCGCCCGCTCGCCGCCGGCAGGCCGTCCCGGTCCGCGAGCCCGGCTGTCCCGATCCGGGCGGGATCGCTAGGGTTTCGGACATGGCCGATTACCACGACGATCTCCGACTCGCCCACGTCCTCGCCGACTCGGCCGACTCGGTCACCCTGGAGCGCTTCCGCGCCCTCGACCTGAAGGTCGAGACCAAGCCCGACCTCACCCCCGTGAGCGACGCCGACAAGGCCGCCGAGGAGCTCGTCCGCAGCGTGCTGCAGCGCGCCCGCCCGCGCGACGCGGTGCTCGGCGAGGAGTTCGGCCTCCAGGGCTCCGGCCCGCGCCGCTGGGTGATCGACCCGATCGACGGCACCAAGAACTACATCCGCGGCGTCCCGGTCTGGGCCACCCTGATCGCCCTGCTGGAGGACGGCCCGGACGGCGTCGAGCGCCCGGTGGTCGGCATCGTCTCCGCCCCTGCGCTGCAGCGCCGCTGGTGGGCGGCCAAGGACCTCGGCGCCTACGCCGGACGCAGCCTCACCAAGGCCTCCCGGATCCACGTCTCCGGCGTCTCCCGGATCGAGGACGCCTCCTTCTCCTACTCCTCGCTCTCCGGCTGGGAGGAGCGCGGCCGCCTCGACCCCTTCCTGGACCTCACCCGCGCCTGCTGGCGCACCCGCGCCTACGGCGACTTCTGGTCCTACATGATGGTGGCCGAGGGCGCGGTCGACATCGCCGCCGAACCCGAGCTGTCGCTCTGGGACATGGCCGCCAACTGCGTCATCGTCGAGGAGGCCGGCGGCCGCTTCACCGGCCTGGACGGCGTGCCCGGCCCCGGCGGCGCCGACGCCGTCGCCAGCAACGGCATCCTCCACGAGGAGACCCTGCGCCGCCTGAGCGTCTAAGGGCTCTCCTGCGCGGCCGAACGTGGTGCGGGCCCGGTCGACCAGTCCTCTGGTCGACCGGGCCCGCCGCTCATCGGGGCGCGTCCCGGCTACTGCTTGCGCAGCTCCCGGACGGCCGCCTCCAGCCGCTGCCCGTAGTCGGCGTCGGCCTTGCGGAAGTTGTCGACCGCCCGCTCGACGATGTCCTCGCGGTCGGCGGAGACCTTAGCGATGAAGCCGGCCAGGTTGGCGATCAGTCGCTGCTTCTCGTCCTCCGAGAACAGCCGGTACAGGTTGCCGGCCTGCACGAAGTCATCGTCCTCTGCGTGCGAGGGCGCCTCGTGGTTGCCGGTGGCGCCGGTGACCGCGGTGGCGGCCCACAGCGGGCGGCCGGTCTGCACCGGGCCGCCGAAGCTGTTCGGCTCGTAGTTCTTCTGGCGGCCGTGGCGGCCGTCGTACAGGTGGCCGTCGCGGCTGTTGGTGCGCGCCTCGGTGGCGTGCGGGCGGTTCACCGGCAGGTGGTCGGCGTTGATGCCGACGCGGTAGCGGTGGGCGTCCGCGTACGCGAACAGGCGGCCCTGCAGCATCTTGTCGGGGGACGGGCCGATGCCGGGCACGAAGTGCGACGGGGAGAAGATCGACTGCTCGACCTCGGCGAAGACGTTGTCGGGGTTGCGGTTGAGCTCCAGCCGCCCGATCTCGACCGGCGGGTAGTCGGCGTGCGGCCAGACCTTGGTGAGGTCGAAGGGGTTGAAGCGGTACTGCGCCGCGTCGGCCGCCGGCATGATCTGGACCTGCACGGTCCAGCTGGGGAACTCACCGCGCTCGATCGACTCGCGCAGGTCGCGCTGGTGGCTGTCCGGGTCCTCGCCGGCCAGCCGGTTGGCCTCGTCCTGGGTGAGGTTCCTGATGCCCTGGTCGGTCTTGAAGTGGTACTTGACCCAGAAGTGCTCGCCGGCCTCGTTCTGCCACTGGAAGGTGTGCGAGCCGTAGCCGTTGAGGTGGCGGTAGCTGGCCGGGATGCCGCGGTCGCCGAACAGCCAGGTCACCTGGTGGGTGGCCTCGGGCGACAGGCCCCAGAAGTCCCAGACGTTGTCCGCCTCCTGGGAGCCGGTGTACGGGTCGCGCTTCTGGGTGTGGATGAAGTCGGGGAACTTCACGGCGTCCTTGATGAAGAACACCGGGGTGTTGTTGCCGACGAGGTCGTAGTTGCCCTCCTCGGTGTAGAACTTCAGCGCGAAGCCGCGTGGGTCGCGCACCGCGTCGGCCGAGCCGAGGTTGCCGGCCACGGTGGAGAACCGCAGGAAGACCTCGGTCTGCTTGCCGACCTCGGACAGGAACGAGGCCCGGGTGTAGGGCGCCAGGTCGGCGGTCACCGTGAAGGTGCCGTAGGCCGCCGCGCCGCGGGCGTGCACCACGCGCTCCGGGATCCGCTCGCGGTTGAAGTGCGCGAGCTTCTCGAAGAGCTGCTGGTCCTGGATGAGCGCCGGGCCGCCGGGGCCCGCGGTCTCGGTGTTCTGGTTGTCGGCGACGGGGGCACCCGCCTCCGTGGTGAGGGTGGGGCGCAGCTCGTCCTGGGTCGTCATAAGAGGGCCTCCGCGTTATCCGGTCGTGACGACTCGATCCTAACTTGGACTTTGTCCAAGTCAACACTGGAACCAATCTAAGAGCGTGACTTACCCTGTTCCCATGAGCGACCTGCTGGAACGACTTCGCGGACGCGGCTGGCGGCTGACCTCACAGCGCCGGGTCGTGGCCGAGGTCCTCGACGGCGACCACGTCCACCTCACCGCGGACGAGGTGCACGCCCGCGCCGTCGCCCGCCTGCCCGAGATCAGCCGCGCGACCGTCTACAACACCCTCGGCGAACTGGTCGGCCTCGGCGAGGTCCTGGAGGTCGCCACCAACGGGCGCGCCAAGCGCTACGACCCCAACGCCCACCGCGCCCACCAGCACCTGGTCTGCTCCGGCTGCGGCGCCATCCGCGACGTCCACCCGCACGGCGACCCGCTCGCCGCCCTCCCGGCCGGCGAACGCTTCGGCTTCACCGTCACCACCGCCGAGGTCACCTACCGCGGCCTGTGCCCGGACTGCACGGGCACGCCGTAACGCGGCCCCGCCCGCCCGGCGGGAACCGCCGCACCCGCCCTACGCGCTCAGCTCCGCGTGCAGCGCGCCCAGCAGGCGCCCGGCCCGCTCCGCCACCTCGGCCGGCCCGTAGTCGGCCGCCCGGCGGCACCAGTTCTCCGCCTGCACCGGCTCCCCCCGGCGCAGCGCCAGCAGCGCCAGGCGCAGCGCCGCCCGCCCGTGCCCGGCGTCGGCCGCCCTGGTGTACCAGAGCATCGCCTGCGCCTCGCGGTCCTGCCGGGCCAGCAGCAGCCCCAGGTTGAAGGCGGCGCTGCGGCTGCCGGCCTCGGCCGCCCGCCGGTACCAGCTCTCGGCGATCTCCAGCGCGCCGCGCTCGGCCGCCCGCACCCCCATCCGCACCTGTGCCCGCCGGTGCCCGGCATCGGCCGCCAGCGCGTACCAGTGCTCGGCCTCGGTGTCCGCGTCACCGCGCCGGTCCAGCACCGAGGCCAGCCGGAACGCGCCCTCCGCCGACCCGCCGGACGCCGCCTGCCGGTAGCGCTCCAGCGCGCCGGCCAGGTTGCCCCGCTGCTCCTGGGCGACGGCCAGTTGCAGCGCGGCCTCGCCGTGGCCCTCGGCGGCGGCCCGCGCGTACCACTCCTGGGCCTGCCGCTGCTCGCCGCGCCCGGCGTGCAGCACGCCCAGGTTGAACGCGCCGTCCACGCTGCCGGCCTCGGCCGCCTTGGAGAACCACGGCTCGGCGCCGGTCTCCTCGCCGCGTTGCAACAGCACCACGGCCAGCGCGTTGCAGGCCTCTCGGTGCCCGGCGTACGCGGCCCGGCGGTACCACTGCTCGGCCTGCTGGTCGCGGCCGGTGGCGACGCAGAGCAGGCCGAGGTTGAAGGCGCCGTTCTGGTCGCCCGCGTCCAGGGCGGTGCGGTACCAGCGCTCGGCCTCCTTGGCCTCGCCGCGGCCGGCGTGCAGGGCGCCCAGCGCGTTGGCGGCGTTGCCGTCGCCGGCCTCGGCGGCCTCCCGCCACCACTCGGCGGCGGCGGCCAGGTCCCCGGAGTCGCGCAGCAGGAAGCCCAGCGCGCAGGCGGCGCGCGGCTCGCCGTTCTGCGCGGACTGCCGGTACCAGCGGGCGGCCTCCTCCAGCAGCGACTGGTCGGTGGCGGCGCGCTCCTCCAGCAGCACGCCCAGGCGCAGCGCGGCGCGGGCGTGGCCGCGGGCGGCGGCGGTGCGGTACCAGGCCTCGGCGGTCTCCTTGTCCCCGGCGGCCTCGCGCATCCGGGCCAGCCGGTAGGCGGCCTCCCGGTGCCCGGCGTCGGCGGAGACCTTGAACCAGCGCTCGGCGCGCACGTCGCGCCGGTGCTCCATCAGGTCGCCCAGCGCGTAGGCGCCGAGCGGGTGGCCGTGGTCGGCGGCGAAGTGCAGCCAGTACTCGGCGGCCTCCTCCTCGCCCTGGTCGCGCAGTTGGAGCCCGAGCGCGTGCGCGGCGGGGGCGCTGCCGGCCACCGCGGCATGGCGCCACCACTGGGCGGCCTCGGCCCGGTGGCCCTGCTGGTGCAGCAGCACGCCGAGGTTGTTGGCGGCGGCGCGCGTCCCGGCGGCCGCGGCGGCGCGCAGGTAGGGCTCGGCGTCCTCCAGGTCGCCGCGGCGCAGCAGCAGGGTACCGAGCCGGCTGGCGGCGTCCGGGTCGCCGTCGTCGGCGGCCTGCCGGTGGCGGGCCTCCAGCGCGGCGCTCTCGCGGGCGGCCAGCGCGGTCTCGAAGCTGGTGGTGTCCAGGCCGGCCGGGTCGAGCGCGGCGGCGTTCGGGCCGTCGGCGGCGGCGCCGTCGGGCCCGTACGGGCGGACGGCGTCGACGAACTGACGGGTGGACACGTGGACCAGGCTGTCGGGGCCGTAGCCGGCGACCGGGGGGCGCTCGGACAGGCCGCTGGTGCGCTGGGCGGGCAGGGCTCCGGGGCGGCTCTCGGGGCTCTCCGCCCAGGCGTCGGTATCCGCCTCGGTGGCCGCCGCGGACTTGGTGCCTGACCCGTTCTTGCCGATCAGCCTCATGCCGACTCCCGCTCCCCCAGAGTGTCGCGGCATCGTGCCCCGGCCCGCGGCCGGGGGGACCCCCAGGGGAGGCGCCGGAACCGACGGCCGGTCAGCAGCCGCGCACCGTCCCCCATGTGTCCCATCGTCGCACCACCCGCAACCCGCGTACACCTGCCCCGGCCGAATTCGGGCGGGGCCGACCCGAAGCCGACGAAATTGCTTCGGCGCTTTGTCGATTTCCCGACACTCGGACCCCACAAACCCCTTGCCGTCGTCGTTGGCGACGGTTGATGGTACCGGAGCGGTTCCCGCCGCTTCGGGGGGAAAACGCCAGAGGCCCGGAGGAAGAATCCTCCGGGCCTCTGTCCACTGAGTAGCGGGGACAGGATTTGAACCTGCGACCTCTGGGTTATGAGCCCAGCGAGCTACCGAGCTGCTCCACCCCGCGTCGGTAGTTGAACCATAGCACGGGTGCGGGGTGGAACAGGAATCGGTTGCCGCAGCTCAGCGGGCCGCGACTACGGCTACGGCTGTCCGGACGGCGATCCGGACGGCGTCGCGCCCGGGGTCGCACCCGGCGTCGGGGCCTGCACCGGGCTCCCGCCGCGGGCCGCCTCGGCCGCCTTCAGTGCGTCGCCCAGCGCCTTCTGGGCGTTGCCGTAGGCCACCCAGTCGCCGTTCTTGAACGCGGTCTGGCTGTCGTTGTACGCCTTCTCCGCGTCCCCGAGCGCCTTCTGCAGCTCCGGCGAGATCATCCCGCCCGGCGCCGCCGTCCCCGGGTTGGTGGGCGTCCCCGGGTTGTTCGGCGTGGACGGCGCGGTCGGCGTGGTCCCCGGGGCCGCCCCGGCGAACACCTTCTTCAGCGCGTCCTCCAGGGTGTTCTCGAACGCCACGTTGTCGTTCCCGTACACCGCCAGCACCTTCTGCAGCGTCGGGTACTTGGCGCCGCGTCCGCGCACGTACACCGGCTCGACGTTGAGCAGCCCGCCGCCGACCGGCAGGGTCAGCAGGTTGCCGTACTCCAGCTCGGTGTCACCGCCGCTCTTCAGCGCGAAGATCTGCGAGGCCACCTCCTGCCGGGAGTTGAACGTCGACTGCACCAGGCCCGGGCCGGGGGCGCTGTTGTCCCCCGAGATCTTCAGGATGCGGATCTTCCCGTAGTCCGGCCCCGGATCGGCGTTGACGGCCATGAACGCGGCCAGGTTCGGGCGGCCGTTGGGCACGAAGGTCGTGGTCAGCGAGAAGCTCGCCGAGGTGACCTGCGGGTCCGGCATCCGCACCGTCACGTAGTACGGCGGCTGGACCTGCTTGGTGTCGCTGGTCGGGTCGACCGGGATCTGCCAGATGTCGCTGCCGTTGAAGAAGGAGTTGGCGTCGGTCACGTGGTACTGGCCGAGCAGGTCGCGCTGCACCTTGAACATGTCCTGCGGGTAGCGCAGGTGCGGCAGCAGCGTGCCCGGGATGTCCGCCTTCGGCTCGACGGTGCCGGGGAACGCCTTCATCCAGGTCTTCAGCACCGGGTCCTGCTCGTCCCACTGGTAGAGCTTCACCTCGCCGGTGTAGGCGTCCACCGTGGCCTTGACCGAGTTGCGGATGTAGTTGACCTGGTTGGCGACGGTCAGCAGCTCACCGCGCTGGTTGGTCAGCGAGTCCTTGGTCGCGGTGCCCAGCGTCGTCTTCGACGAGAACGGGTAGCCGTCCGAGGTGGTGTAGCCGTCCAGCACCCAGACCACCCGGCCGTCCTGCACCACCGGGTACGCGTCGGCGTCGATCGACAGCCACGGGGCGACCTTCTCCACCCGCTCCTTCGGCGTCCGGTTGTAGATCACCTTCGCGCCGTCGGTGATCGCCCCCGCGTACAGGATCTGCGGCTCGGCGAAGCGCACCGCGTACGCGGCCCGGGTGATCGGGTTGTCCAGCGAGACACCGCTGTTGCCGGTGTAGGTGTACTCCTTGTTCTCGCCGGTCTTGGTGGTGTAGTCGATCTCCTTGTTCGAGCCGCCGACGATCGAGTACGACGTCGTCTTCTCGCCGTAGTAGATCCGCTGCTGGTAGTCGCCCAGCGCACCGGTGGCCGGCAAGCCGGACTCGGTGAACACCGGCTCGCCCTTGTCGCTGACCTGGTTGCCCTTGGCGACGACCGCGCCGTAGCCGTGGGTGTACTTGAAGTGGTCGTTGATCCAGTTGCGCTGCACGCCGTTGAGGTCCAGCTCGCGCAGACCGATCACGGTGTCCTGCTTGTCCGTGCCGGAGCCGTAGCGGTCCACGTCCAGGGTGTTCGGGAAGGCGTAGTAGTTGCGCTGCTGCTCGATCGACTGGAAGGTCGGCGAGACGACGTTCGGGTCCAGCAGCCGGATGTCGGAGATGGTCTGCGCGTCCGGCTTGAGCGCCTCGGCCGTCGTCGACCCCTGCGGGCTGTACTGGGTGGTCTGCGCGTCCGCGATCCCGTACGCCTGCCGCGTCGCGTCGATGTTCTTCTGGATGTACGGCGTTTCCTTAGCCTGCTCGTTCGGCTTGACCTGGAACTGCTGCACGATCGCCGGGTACAGCCCGCCGATCAGCACCGCCGACAGCACCATCAGCCCCAGCCCGATCAGGGCCGGCGCCCAGGTGCGGCGCACCGGGGTCAGGAAGAACAGCAGCGCGCAGATGATCGCCACGAAGAACAGGATCGTCTTGGCCGGCAGGAACGCGTTGGCGTCCACGTAGCGCAGGCCCGTCCAGCCGGAGACCCCCTTGTAGGAGCCGGTCTTCACCGCCAGCGCGTACCGGTCCAGCCAGTACGCCACCGCCTTCAGCAGCACGAACACGCCCAGCAGCACCGCCAGGTGCCCCTGCGCGCCCGCGCTCGCCCGACGGCCCGGGCCCTGCAGCCGCAGCCCCCCGTACAGGTAGTGCACCAGCGCCGAGGTCAGCAGCGAGACGATCACCGCGCTGAACGCGAAGCCCAGCACGAACTCGTAGAACGGCAGGTCGAAGGCGTAGAACGAGACGTCCATGCCGAACTGGGCGTCCTTCTCGCCGAAGGGCGTCGCGTTCGTCCACATCAGCCAGGTCCGCCACTGGCCGGACGCCGCGGCGCCCGCCACCAGGCCGATCACCAGCGAGACGCCGATCAGCGCCCAGCGCTTGAACGGCGCCAGGCCCGAGCGGTAGCGGTCCAGGCTCTGCTGCTCGACCGACATCGCCGACAGCGGCGGCCGCAGCCGGTGCGCCAGCCAGACGTTGAAGCCGACGATCACCGCCATCAGCAGGCCGAACACCGCGAACAAGCCGATCTTCGTCCACAGCTGCGTGGTGAACACCGAGGAGTAACGGACGGATCTGAACCACAGCCAGTCCGTCCAGAACCCGGCGAACATGACGAACAGCAGGAACAGCACCGCGAGCACGCCCAGGGTCAGCAGGGCCACCCGCGCCCGCCGGGAGGGCGGCCCTACCCTGCGCCGGAAACCCGGCCCTGAGCGTTCCGGCATCTGGAATACCACGGTGGCACCTCAGCTGTGTCGTCTGGAGTCACTGGAGTCAGTCGGTCTTCAGGGAAACTTAACCAGGCTTTGGCCGAGTTCCCACCGTTAGCAGACGGTTACGACGACGTTCCCCGTCCCGGCCGTTCCCCGGCCCACTCGCGGCGCCCGGCGCCCGGGCCCCCGCCCGGCGTGTGAGGATTGAGGCATGTCCGACGCGTCCAATGCACTCAACTCCCCCGGCTCCCCCGACGACGTCTCCAAGCTCCCCGCCGCCACCCCGCTCACCCGGGCCGCGCTGGAGATCGACGAGTACGCCGCCACGCTCGGCTGGGACCTCCCGGCCCGGCTGTTCGCCCTGGTGGACAGCACCGCCCTGCGCAAGGCCGACCCGAAGATCGCCGCCCAGCTCGGCCTCGGCGACGACGACACGGCCGGCCTCACCCCGGTCGAGCAGGACGAGCTGCCGGCCGGCATGGAGCTGGACAAGTTCCTCGGCACCATCGCCTGGCCCGACGCGGTGGTCGGCTGCGCCCTGGTCGTCGAGCGCCTGATGCTGCCGCCGGGCTCCGAGCAGACCCGCCCGCGCAACGCCAGCGACGCCCAGCTCGCCGAGTGGGTGGCCAACCACCCCAAGCGCGAGGAGGTGCGGATCACCGCCGCCGTGCTGCGCAACGGCAAGAAGGAGATCGCGCTGCGGCTGCGCTCCAAGGACGTCGCCCGCGAGGTGCTGACCGGCCCGGACCTGGTGCCCGGCCTGACCGCGGCGCTGCTGGCGACCTTCTCGTAGCCCCCGGCCGCCCCGGCCGCACCACTCCACGTTCACGGCACTACGCCACGGCACTACGCCGCGGCATTAGTTCACGGCACTACTTCACGGCGCAGGACGGCAGCGCGGAGGTCTGCCCGGAGCGGATCTGCTCCAGCGACTTCAGCGCGCCGTCCAGCGTGTCCGTCTTGATCAGGTTCAGTCCGGACGGGACGTTCTTGGTCGCCTCGGCGCAGTTCGAGGACGGGGTGAAGAAGTACTCGGCGCCGGCGTCCCTGGCGGCGATCAGCTTCATCGATATCCCGCCGATCGGGCCGACCTTGCCGTCGTCGTCGATGGTGCCGGTGCCCGCCACGAACCGGCCGCCGGTGAGGTCGCCGCCGGGGGTGAGCTTGTCGATGATGCCGAGCGAGAACATCAGCCCGGCGCTCGGCCCGCCGACGTCCTGGAGGCCGATGTCGATCTGGAACGGGTAGGTGTGCCGGATCGTGGTGCCGATGCCGACCACCGCGAGTTCCGCCCGCTCGGCCGGGGCCTTCGGGTCGAGGTCCTTGGCCCGCACGGTGGGGACGGTGACGTCGGTCCGGTCCCCCGGGTTGGCGCCGCCGTTGCCGGTCGCGTCCTTGACCCGCGGGACGACGGTGAAGACCGCCGACTCGCCCGGCTTGTGCTTGGTGACCGCGGCCACCACCTGCTCGACCGTGCTGACCGGCGTGCCGTCGACGGCCACGATCTGGTCGCCCGCGTGCAGCCGGCCCTCCGCCGGGGCCCCCGCCGTGACCGATTTGATGATCAGCTCGGTGCCGACCGGGATGCCCAGCTGGTTGAGCGCGGCGGTGCGGGCACTGTCCTCGGAGGAGGCGAACTCCTCGGCGTTCTGCTTCTTGGCGTCGGCGTCCGTCTGCCCCTTCGGGTAGACGTTGTCGTGCGGCACGACCATCACGTCGTCGCGCAGCCACCCGACCACCGCGTTGACCAGGCTGGGCTCGTACTTGGCCCCGGTGACCTGGACGGTGGTCATGTTGAGGTGCCCGGTGGTCGGGTACGAGTCGCGCCCGGTGATGGTGATCACCGACTTGCCCCCCTGGTTGCCGAGCGTGTTGTACGTCGGCCCCGGGCTCATCTCCGTGTACGGCACCTTCATCAGCACCGAGACGCAGAGCAGCGCTATGAGCAGCAGGGTGGCAGCGAGCATCGTCGCGGAGCGGCGTGGCATGCCTCGACAGTACGGGACGCGGATGAGCGGACGCCCCCCGGGCTACCGGCCGGAACCGTCCTCGGAGGCGGTGCTCCCGGCGGTGGTGCGTTCCATCGCGGCCATGAAGCGCCGGTGCTCGGCGAGCGAGGCCGGGTCCCCCGTGGCCCTCGGGGCGCGTTGGGCCCAGCCCGCCCACAAGGCGGCGAGCAGGACGGCGATGACCGGAATGATCAACCAGGCGAGCGCACCCATATCAGTACTCCCAGCTCGTCGTGTCTATGAGCAGATTAACCACTCCGGCGGACAACGCGGGCGGCGCCGTCCGGGTTACGGGACGGCCGATCGGCTCACTGCCAGGGAGTATTCGGCCCACTGACCCGGACCCGTTCGAGTGAGAGCCCGGCCCGTCCGGCATGCCCGTCGCATTCCGTGCACATGCGGCGACTCTCCGCAGCCAATCGACCCCGTCCGGTCCCGTCCGGTCCGATCCGGTCCGGCCCACAGGGGGCGCCCGGGTCAGCAGTTGCCGGCGCCGACCCACTCCTCCTCGCCGTCGGCGAAGACCTGGTGCTTCCAGATCGGCACCTCGTGCTTGAGGTCGTCGATCAGCCGCCGGGCGGCCGCGAAGGCCTCGCCCCGGTGGGCGCAGGACACGGCGACGATCACCGCCTTGTCGGTGATCTCCAGCCGGCCGACCCGGTGCACCGCGGCCAGCGCCCGCACCGGGAAGTCGGCGACCACCTTCTCCGCGATCCGGCGCATCTCCTGCTCGGCGGTGGGGTGGCAGCTGTATTCCAGCGCGGTGACCGACTTGCCGCCGTCGTGGTCGCGGACCGTCCCGACGAAGACGGTCGTCCCGCCGGCCGCGTCGTCGCCGACCGCCTCGTACACCTCGTCCAACGAGAGCGGGGTGTCGCGGACGGCGAGCAGGCGGATGGGGTCCTGGTTCTCGGGCATGCCCCCATGATTCCCCATCCCGGGTGGTTTGAGGCAAGCGGGTTCCGCATCACGATGGCGGGATTCCGCATCGTGAGAAAACCTGCTCCAGCCCTCGGGGCCACCGGCCTCAGAAGCGGCGCCGCTTGCGGGCCCGGCGCACCAGCGCGGCCGTACCGACCAGCGCCACCGTCGCCCCGGCCGCCCCCAGGCTGGTCGCGGCCTCCTTGCCGCCCAGCCGGCGCCCGGCCACCGCGTGCTTCCCCGCGACCTGGCCCAGCAGCTCGGCCAGCACCTGCTCGTTGCTGTGCTCCGGACGCCAGCCCGCCTCGTGCAGCCGGCTGCCGGACACCACCCACGGGTACATCGTGTAGGCCAGGTCCCCCGCCGGGGCCGGGGTCAGGCCCAGCCGGTGCAGCCGGGCCGCGGTGCCCAGCGCCAGCGAGGCCGGCAGCTCCATCCGCCGGATCCCCGACAGCCGCTCCACGTCCTCCTGCTCCAGCCAGCCGTCGCAGCCGACCGTCACCTCGCCCTCCACCAGGCCCAGCGCCGCGTACTCCAGCGCCGCCGCCAGGTCGTCCACGTGGCAGAACTGCCAGCACGGGCGGGAACCGGCCACCACCAGCAGCCGCGGCGCCTCGAAGTGCCGGGTCAGCACGGTGTCCACGCCGGGGCCGACCACCACCGCCGGACGCAGCACCGTCACCTGCAGCCCCGGGTGGGCGCGCGGCGCCCGGCGGGCCAGGCGCTCGATCTCCAGCAGGTCCCCGACCAGCGAGGCCTCCTCGGTCGCCCGCAGCTCGGAGTCCTCGGCCAGCGGCACCTCGTTGTCGGCCAGCGCGCCGTAGACCATCGCGGAGGTGCAGAGCACCACCCGGTGCACCCCGGCGGCCGCGGCCGCCGTCAGCACGGTCTGCGCGCCGCGCACGTTGTAGGCGCTGCGGGCGCGCGGATCCGACTCCATGCCGAAGTCCATCGCCAGGTGCACCACCACGTCCACCCCGGACAACCGCTCGGCCACCGCGGGGTCCCGCACGTCCAGCACCCGCCACTGCACACCCGGCACCTCACCGCGCCGGTCGTCCACCGCCAGCACCCTGCGCACGTGCGGCGAGGCGACCAGACGGGCCGCGACCCGCTCGCCGATCACGCCGGCGGCACCGGTGACGGCCACGGTCAGCGGCCGTCCGCCGTAGGCTGGAGGCGGCGACGCCGTGATGTCCGGGGCGTCCTCGTCTCCGGTCAGCCCAGAGCGAACGTCCGAAGGCGGGGAACTCACCGACCATCCTCCACGGTTAGCTTATGTGCGTACGGACGTGTGTCACGTACGTCCATCCTGCCCGAGGCGAAGGCCCGGCGGTGCACCCGGCGCGGGCCTGCCGCACTGGAGCCGCCCACGAGTCCCCCACTCCGCTGGTGCCCCGGGCGGGCAGCACTTCCCGCCACACCCGTATGACGGCCGACCGGATCGAGGACCCCGTGAGCGACCTTCCCTTCGGATTCGGCGTTCCGCCCGAGGAGCCCGAGGACGGCAAGGCCAAGCCCGACAACGAGCAGCAGAAGAAGGACCAGGGCCCCGCAGGCTCCGACCAGAGCGGCGCGCAGCCGTTCGGCTTCGGCGCCGGCAACCCGTTCGGCGCCCTGTTCGGCATGCCCGGCATGCCCGGCGGCGGAGCCCCGGGCGGCCCCGGCGGGGCCGAAAACCCGTTCGCCGCGATGTTCGGCGGCCTCAACCCCAACGACCTCGGCAGCGCGTTCCAGCAGCTCGGGCAGATGCTCTCGTTCGAGGGCGGCCCGGTGAACTGGGACCTCGCCAAGAACATCGCCCGCCAGAGCGTCGTCGCCGAACCCGCCGAGGGCAAGAGCAAGGACCGCTCGGTCAGCGCCGCCGAGCACTCCGCCGTCGCCGAGGCCGTCCGGCTCGCCGACCTGTGGCTCGACGGCGTCACCGAGTTCCCCTCCGGCGCCGCCTCCGCCGTCGCCTGGAGCCGCGCCGAGTGGATCGAGGCCACCCTCCCGGTCTGGAAGGACCTCGTCGACCCGGTCGCCGAGCGGGTCGGCAACGCCATGGGCGGCGTCCTGCCCGAGGAGATGCAGGCCATGGCCGGCCCGCTGATGGGCATGATGCGCTCCATGGGCGGTGCCATGTTCGGCACCCAGATCGGCCAGGCGCTCGGCGCCCTCGCCGGCGAGGTGGTCGGCTCCGCCGACGTCGGCCTGCCGCTCGCCCCGGCCGGCAAGGCCGCACTGCTGCCGCAGAACGTCGCCGAGTTCGGCGAGGGCCTGAACGTGCCCGCCGACGAAGTCCGGCTCTACCTCGCCCTGCGCGAGGCCGCCCACCAGCGGCTCTTCGCCCACGTGCCGTGGCTGCGGGCCCACCTGCTCGGCGCCGTCGAGGCCTACGCCCGCGGCATCAAGGTCGACACCTCCCGGATGGAGGAGCTCGTCGGCCAGCTCGACCCGAACAACCCGGAGGCGCTCCAGGAGGCGCTGGCCGGCGGGCTGCTCCAGCCCGAGGACACCCCCGAGCAGAAGGCCGCGCTCGCCCGCCTGGAGACCGCGCTCGCCCTGCTCGAAGGCTGGGTCGACGCGGTCGTGCACGCCGCCGCCGAACCGCACCTGCCGCAGGCCGGCGCGCTGCGCGAGACCGTCCGCCGCCGCCGCGCCGCCGGCGGGCCCGCCGAGCAGACCTTCGCCACCCTGGTCGGCCTGGAGCTGCGCCCGCGCCGGCTGCGCGACGCCGCCCGGCTGTGGGCGCTGCTCGCCGACGCGCGCGGCATCGAGGGCCGCGACGCGCTCTGGCAGCACCCGGACATGCTGCCCACCGCCGCCGACCTGGACGACCCGGACGCCTTCGTGCACCGGGGCACCGGCGACCTGGAGGGCGGCCTCGACTTCGACGCGATCGACAAGCTGCTCGGCGAGGCCGCCGCGGGCGGCACCGCCGCCAAGCCGGACCTCACCAAGAACGACGGGCCGGCGAAGAGCGACGAGCCGAAGCAGGACGGCGACGGCACCGACGGAAAGGGCGAGCCCACCGCATGACGGCCACCGACACCGGGGCGACGTCCCTGCACGCGGACGCCGTGCGCACCCTGACCGGGTGGCGCCCCGCCCACGAGGAGCAGGACCGGCTGCGGCTCGACTACCTGGCGCACCTGGCCGAGCAGCCCGAGGGCCTGTACCGGTCCTGCCTGCCCGCGCACATCACCGCGAGCGCGGCGGTCGTCGACCCGGCGGCCGGGCGGGTGCTGCTGACCCTGCACCCCAAGGTCGGCATCTGGCTGCAGATGGGCGGGCACTGCGAGCCCGACGACCGGGACCTCGCGTCGGCGGCGCTGCGGGAGGCCGTCGAGGAGTCCGGCATCCCCGACCTGTCCCTGCTGGAGGTGGACGGCGTCCCGGTGCCGGCCAAGCTGGACCGGCACCTGGTCCGCTGCACCGGCAAGGACCGGCCGGAGAACACCCACCTGGACGTCCAGTACATCGCGGTGGCCCCGGCCGGTGCGCAGGCGCTGATCAGCGAGGAGTCGCTGGACCTGCGCTGGTTCGACTACGACCGGATGCCGGAGCTGACCGACCACTCGGTGCGGGACCTGGTGGCACGGGCACGCCGGCTGACCAGCTGAGGTGAAACCCGAAGAGGGGGCGCGGGCCGATACGGCCCGCGCCCCCTCTTTTCGTTCCCCGCGTCGTTCTCCGCGTCTTTCTCCTCGCCGCCCTCTTCACCGCCACCTCCCGGCCGGGCGTCAAGCCGTCAGCCGCAGGAACAGGCCGGATCGGCATCCCGGTCGGCGTGCCGGGCGCCGGGGATGTGCGGCAGCCGGGCCGCCGAGACCACGCCCTCCAGGTAGCCGCGGGCCCGCTCGGTCCGGGGGTAGGCCTCCAGCAGGGCCCAGAACGCCGGGCCGTGGTCCGGCACCAGCAGGTGGGCGAGCTCGTGCAGCAGCACGTAGTCGAGGACGTACTCCGGCATGCCCTGCAGACGGTGGGAGAGGCGGATCGTCCCCTCGCTGGGGGTACACGAGCCCCAGCGCGAGTTCTGGTTGGTGACCCAGCGGACCTGGGCGGGCCGGGCACGATCGCCCAGGTAGGCGGCCGACAGCCCACGGGCCCGGTCCATCAGCGCGTCGTCGCCGAGGATCCGGCGGCTCTCCTGGGCGGCGAGCTTCTCCAGCATCTGCGCGACCCAGCGCTGCTCCTCGGCGTGCGACATCCGGGCCGGGATCAGCACGATCGTGCGGTCGCCCTCGCGGTAGGCCGAGACGGTGCGGCTGCGGCGGGCGCTGCGGCGCACTTCCACCCGGCCGCGGTCGTGCGGCTCCGGTGGCGCGGCGGCGGGTGGGTGCTGCGGCGACGCGGGCCTCGCCTGCTGATCCTGGTCCCGACGCCCACGCGTGCCGGGCGCCGCCACTTGCGACCCGGACGCTGCACGGGCACGCCGACGCGACGCCGGTGGATGGGAGTCCCGCTCGGCTGCCATGGCACACGACGTTACCCGGTACCACGGACAGAAGTCCGGTGCCGTGGCCGAAATCTTTCGTGGAGTGATCGGGAACGAAAAGTCGACGGCGGGTGTCCGGAAACTGGCGCCGGAGCGGATGGGCAGTTATCCACAGGGTCTGCGAACAGATGATGTGATCATGAGCCCGAGCCTGTGGATAACTTTGCGCACGGCGTCGGCGCGATGGGGCATGCTGCGGTCAGCCGTCCGGAAACGATCGGAAGGGAGATCGCCGTGCGCCTCGTACTGAAGCCCGCCCTGTCCCGCAGCTGGCGGGACTCCGACACCCTGCAGTTCGGGACCATCACCCGCTACGCCGGGGTGCTCGGCCAGGCCGACAAGACCCTCTGCGACTTCCTCGGCCTGGTCGACGGGACCAGGGAGCGCCCCGAACTGCTGGAGGCCGGCGAGCAGCTCGGCCTGGGCCGGGAGCCCGCCGACGCACTGCTGACCGACCTGGAGGAGACCGGGTTACTGGACGACGCGGAGGCGACCGGCACCGCGCTGGCCCGCTTCCCCCAGCCCCACCGGGACCTGCTCGGGCCGGACCTCGCCTCACTGTCCCTGGTCCACTCCGGCCCCGGCGCCGCACCGGCGGTCCTGGCCCGGCGGGCCGGCGCCCGGATCGAGGTCCGCGGCGCGGGCCGGGTGGGCGCCGCCGTGGCGGCCGTGCTCTCGGCCGGCGGGGCGGGCACGGTCACCGTGGTGGACGGCGGCCGGGTGCGCCCCGGGGACTGCTCTCCGGCAGGACTGCCGCCGGGGGACGTCGGGCGGCTGCGGTTGACGGCCGCCCGGGAGGCCGTGCAACGGGCGTCGGGCCGACCAATGGTGCCCGTGCCCCGGCGAAAGCCCGACGGGCCGCCGCCCGACCTCGTGGTGCTCGCGCCCCGGGACGGGAGCGGGGCGTTCGCCGGCGGGACGTACGAGGCCCGGCTGCTGCTCCGGGCCGGGGTGCCGCACCTGTACGTCGGAGTGGTCGAGGAGTTCGGGGTGGTCGGGCCCCTGGTGCTGCCAGGGGTGTCGGCCTGCGGACACTGCCTGGTCCTGCGCCGGGAGGACGAGGACGCCGCTTGGCCCCGGATCCTGGCCCAGCTGGCGGACGGCGGGCCCGGCCGGGCGCGCACCCCGGCCTGCGACACGGCCCTGGCCACGATGGTGGCCGGCCTGGCGGCACTGCACGTCCAGATCCACCTGGACGGCGGGCGGCCGCCGAGCGTGGACGGGTGGTGCGAGGTATCGGCCGGCGAAGGGATGCCACGACGTCTGCGACTGCGCGGACATCCGGACTGCGGGTGCCTCTGGCAGCCGCAGCCACCGAGGTAAGGAGGAGAGGAACCCGCCGGGCACGGGCCCGGCCGAGGAGAGGAACCTGCCGGGCGCAGGCCCGGCGGCTGCGAGGCTCGGCAGCCGCCCGACCCCACGCCACGGCGGCCCGGGCCGGCGCCCGGCCAGGTGAGCCCATGGCCAGGTGAGCCCATGGCCAGGTGAGCCCATGGCCAGGTGAGCCCATGGCCCGCGCCCTGCCTGGGGCAGGGCGCGGGCCATGCAAGGCGGGGATCCGCCGTTGCCAGCGGGAGGTGGTGGGCGGGAGGAGGGGAGGGTGGGGGGCGGGGGGGAGGGGCCCCAGAGATCAGACGAAGAACCATGCGCAGGAAGTCGGCCCGCCCGACTTCCTGCGCACCACCGCCCCACCCCACCGCACCGAAGGCCGGTGCCCCCAGGGGCACCGGCCTTCGCAGCGAGGTGGACCAGCCAGGTCCAACGGAGTCAGGCGGCGATCCCGGTGTCCTCCACCGACGCCCCGGCCACCGGCTCCCCCGCCGCCGTCCCGGCCTTCCGGTCGCGCATCACCAGCGTGGCCACCACCGCCGCCGCCAGCACCCCGATCGCGCTGATCGTGAAGGTCGTCGACATCGCCGAGGTGAAGGCCTCCCGGACGGTCCGGACGAGCCCGGCGTCCCCGTTGGCCAGTGCCAGCGCCCCGCCGACGGAGTGCTTCGCCTCCTCCGGCATCCCGGCGGGCATCTCGGCGGCGAAACCGCTCGACAGCAGCGAGCCCAGGATGGCGATGCCGAGCGCGGTACCGGCCTGCTGGATGGTGTCGTTCAGTGCCGAGCCGACGCCCGCCTGCTCCGGCGGGATGGTGCCCATCAGCGCGCCCACCGCCGCCGGCATCGCCAGGCCCGCGCCGAGGCCGAGCAGCCCGAGGGCGACCGCCGGGACGGTGAAGCCGGTGCCGGCGGTGACGGTGGTCAGCAGGGCGAAGGAGGCGGCCATGACGAGCATCCCGGTGAGGATGAGCAGGCGGTTGCCGATCGTGGCGGCGAACTTGGCGCCGACCCCGTTGCCGATCAGGGCGGCGATGGCCAGCGGCACGAACGCGAGGCCCGCCTTGACCGGCGAGTAGCCGAGCACGAACTGCAGGTACTGGGTGAGCACGAGCAGCAGGCCGCCGTTGCCGATCTGCACCAGGGTCAGCGACAGCGAGCCCCCGCTGAAGTTGCGGTGTTTGAAGAGCGCCAGCGGAACCATGGGCGCGGAGGTGATGTTCTCCCACGCCACGAACCCGCCGAGCGCGAGCACCGCGATGGCCAGGGTGACCAGGGACTGGCCGCCGAAGGCGCCGTACTGAGGGATCTCGATGATCCACCAGACCAGGGCGGTCATGCCGGCCGCGGAGAGCACCGCGCCGAGCGGGTCGGGCTTCTGCCACGGGCCCTTGGACTCCGGCATCAGCAGCAGGCCGGCCAGGATCGCCAGGGCGACGACCGGGACGTTGATGAAGAAGATCGAGTGCCAGGAGAAGTGGTTGATCAGCACGCCGCCGAGGACCGGGCTGCCGACCAGCCCCAGCATCGCCACCGAGCTCCAGGCGGCCATCGCCTTGTTGCGCTCGTCCTCGTCGAAGACGGTGATGAGGATCGACAGCGTCGAGGGCATGATCAGCGATCCGCCGACGCCCATGGCGACCCGGGCCGCGATCACCTCGCCGGGGTTGGTGCAGAAGGTGGCCGCCAGGGAGGCCGCCCCGAAGAGCAGCAGCCCGATGATCATGATCTTCCGGCGGCCGAAGCGGTCCCCGAGGCTGCCGGCGGTGAGCAGCAGCCCGGCGAAGACCAGGACGTAGGAGTCGAGGATCCACTGGGTGTCCTGGGCGCTGGCGCCGAGGTCCGCCGTCATCGAGGGCACGGCGACCGTGAGCGCCATGCTGTCGACCACCAGGACGAGCGAGCTCAGGCACAGCACGATCAGGATCCACCAGCGGTGCGGATTGCGGCCCTCGGTCGCGTTGAGCGCTGTCATCAGCCACCCCTCCATTCTGCGCACACCGTTCCCCCGGTGCGCACCCCGTTCCTTCGTTGCGCACACTGTACGCATGGCGGAACAGCGTGCGCAATATCCGAATCCTGTACGCTCAATGCGAACGGTGTACGCAGCGAAGCAGGAGCAGAGGGAAGGGGAGCCGCCATGGCCGCCGAAACGAACCCGATCCCGTCCGTATGGGCCCGTCGGCAGCGCGAGCCCGACCAGCCCGCACTCAGCCGGGCCGCGATCGTCCGCGAGGCGATCACCATGCTGGACGCCGAGGGCATCGAGGCCCTGAGCATGCGCAAGCTCGCCACCCGGCTGAACGCGGGCGCCACCTCCCTGTACCGGCACGTGGCGACCAAGGACGAGCTGATGGAGCTCGCGGTGGACGAGGTCTTCGGCGAGATCACCCTCCCGCCCGCCGACAGCCCCGACTGGCGCGCCGCCGCCACCGAGGCCGCCGGCGCCTTCCGGGCGACGGCCCTGCGCCACCCCTGGCTGTCGTCCGTCCTCGGCCAGGCCGGCCTCGCCCACCTCGGCCCCAACCTGCTGTCCTACGGCGAGCGGCTGACCGCCTTCTTCACCTCGGCCGGCTTCCCCGAGCCGGTCCGGGCGATCGACACGGTCATCTCCTACGTCGTCGGCATGAGCACCACGGAGGCGGCCTGGCTCACCACCGTCGCCCGGGCCGGTGAGAGCGAGGCCGCGTTCGTCGCCCGGCTGATGCCCGCCGCCCGGGAGGCCACCGCGGGCTTTGCCCACCTCGCCGCCGCCTACTCGGCCGCTTCCGCGGACCCGGACCCGGCCGCCACGCGCGACGCCAAGTTCGCCTACGGCCTCGCCGTGGTCCTGGACGGCCTGGCCCTCCGTCTGCCCCGCTGACCCGCCGGCCGGACAACCCGCGGGCACTCCACTCGGCGCGCAGCCACCGCCCGCCCACCACGCCGGGCCGACCGGACCAAGCCGTCCAACTCCCCCGCAAAGGGACAGCGGTCGCGGCCCACGTACGGGCGCCCCCTCCCCGCCTGGCGAAATACCGGCGGTCGCGGGGCGGGGAGCGGGCACAATGGCCTAGTGATGGTGGGCCGTCCGGTGTCGGGGGGCCAGGGAATGGAGGCCCGGGTGAGCGATCTTCCGCGCAAGGCAGTGACCCGCACGGCACGGCTCGCCGCCCTGCCGCTGGGGATAGCCGGACGCGCCACACTCGGTCTGGGCAAGCGCATCGGCGGGCGCTCCGCCGAGGTGGTGACGGCCGAGCTCCAGCAGGCCACCGCCGACCAGCTGTTCAAAGTCCTGGGTGAACTCAAGGGCGGGGCCATGAAGTTCGGGCAGGTGCTGTCCGTCTTCGAGGCCGCGCTGCCCGAGGAGGTCGCCGGGCCGTACCGGGCCGCGCTCACCAAGCTGCAGGACGCCGCTCCCCCGATGCCCGCCGCCAAGGTGCACACCGCGCTCGCCCAGCGGCTCGGGGACGGCTGGCGCGAGCTGTTCCGGGAGTTCGACGACCGGCCGGCGGCGGCCGCCTCGATCGGGCAGGTGCACCGGGCCGTCTGGCACGACGGGCGCCGGGTCGCGGTCAAGGTGCAGTACCCGGGCGCGGGCGACGCGCTGCTCGCCGACCTGACGCAACTGAGCCGGGTGGCCTGGCTGTTGGGCCCGCTGATCCCGGGGCTGGACATCAAGCCGCTGATCGCCGAGCTGCGCGAACGGGTGTCGGAGGAACTGGACTACGAGCTGGAGGCGCAGGCTCAGCGCCGCCACGCCGAGGAGTTCGCCGGCGACCCGGACATCGTGGTGCCCGGCGTGGTGGCGCAGGCCGACCAGGTGCTGGTCACCGAGTGGATGGACGGCACCCCGCTGGCCGAGGTGATCACGGGCGGCACCCAGGAGGAGCGCGACCGTGCCGGGCAGTTGCTGGCCCGGTTCCTGTTCGCGGGCCCCTCCCGGACCGGCCTGCTGCACGCGGACCCGCACCCGGGCAACTTCCGGCTGCTGAAGGACGACGGCCCGGCGTCGGGCTGGCGGCTGGGGGTGCTGGACTTCGGCACGGTGGACCGGCTGCCGGGCGGGCTGCCCGCGCCGATCGGGGCGTCGCTGCGGATGGCCCTGGACGGCGACGCGGCGGGCGTGCTGAAGATGCTGCGCGAGGAGGGCTTCGTCAAGCCCTCGATCGAGCTGGACCCGGACGCGGTGCTGGACTACCTGCGGCCGATCATCGAGCCGGCCGCCGTGGACAGCTTCCACTTCACCCGGGCCTGGATGCGCGCGCAGGCGGCCCGGATCGCCGATCCGCGCTCGCCCGCCTACAACCTGGGCAAGCAACTGAACCTGCCGCCCGCGTACCTGCTGATCCATCGGGTGACGCTGAGCACCATCGGGGTGCTCTGCCAGTTGGGCGCCCAGGCGCCGTTCCGGGCGGAGATGCTGGCGTGGCTGCCCCAGTTCGCCGGTCGGGAACCGGCGGCGACGGCGAAGCCGGCCAACCCGGTGGGGACGGCGAGATCGGCGGGGACGGCGAAGCCGGCCGGTCGCAAGCCGGCAGGCGGCGAGCCCGCCAACCGCACCCGCAAGAGCTGACCACAACGCCCCCGACGACCGCAGGCCGCTCCCCGTGACGGGGGGCGGCCTGCGGCACGACGGGGGTGGAACGCGGGGAGGCCTCGCGCCGCGACGAAAGCCGCGACGACAGCCGTGGCTACATCAGGGCGACGGCGATCGCCTTGCGGGCCCGCAGCGAGGCGCGCTCGGCCCGCTGCTTGAGCCGGCGGGCCCGGGCGACCCGGGTGACGAGGCGTTGGTGCTCGGCCTCGTGCAGGCGCTCTTGCATATGGGCCCGGGCCAGGGATTCGTGGAGGAGTTGCATTTCGAGGGTCCTGTTCTGGATCTGAAGTTCGGTGGTCTGCTCAGCGCGGACGGTCGGATCGATGGCGGCGGCGGTCATGTGGTGGTCCTGCTCGTGGTGCGTGCTCGGGAAGGGGGCTGGCCGGGCTGCGTCGGCCTTGGCGGCGGCGATCCGGACGGAACGGCGGAGGGAGCTGTCCAGCAGGGGCTGCTCTCCCCGGCGGACGGCCCTGGCGCCGTGGGCGGGGTTCACGCCATGACCTCGGTCTTGCGCGGACGGCCACGCGGCCGCTTGCGGGCCACGACGACACCCTGGACGAAGAGCTCGCCACCCCAGACGCCCCACGGCTCGCGCCGCTCCAGCGCACCGGTCAGACAGGCGTCCTTGACCGGGCAGGTGCCGCAGAGGGACTTCGCGTACTCGACGTCGGCGGGCGTCTCGGCGAAGAAGACCTCGGGGTCGAAGGCGCGGCAGGGGATGGGGAGCCCGAGCGCCTCGGCCTGCTCGATGGAGCTGATCTGCATGGAAAGAACCTCCGGGGGGTCGGCCTGGTCGGCCTTGGTGATCTGGCTTGTCGGCGGTACGGACGGGATGGGCGGCGTGATGACCGTGGACACTGTGGCGTCTTCCTCGTCTTTTCAGTGGTTCCGGCCCAGATGGCTGGTGGGTCTGGGCCGGAGGCCCCGGGGGGCCTGGGTGGTCTTGCGTACCGGACAAAACAGAAGGGCCGCGGATCCCGGTGTGACGGGTTCCGCGGCCCTGGAGGTGCCGACCTGAGGCTTACTCAGGTTCGTTCTCTCCAGGGTTCAGGCCCGCGGAAGGCCCGCATCCGGATGGCCGTGGCGCCCGCAAAGGCGGCCATGGCCTGGTTAATCTGCTGCTCGTTCTGCTTCTGGGCGTTTCCGGCACCGACGACCTGCGCATAGTCGCCATGCATGGCGGCTGCTACGACTGCCTTCGGTGCCTGGGTCGGTCGCTCATCACGCAGGGAGCGCGACGTGCCGAACGACGCCCAGTCGCCGGACAGACCGGCCTCGACGGAGGTGCCTTCGACGTTCCTGCCGCCCGCGGCGCAGACATCAGTGTGTCCAAGGCCACTGACAGCGGGGACGACGGAGACACCGGTGGTGTCGAGACCCAGACCGGTTCCACCGAGCTCGGCGAGCGCCCGCAGACGGGCGGCACGCAGGGAGGCAGCAACAACGGTCTGGCCAGTCATTTTGGTGATCATGATGTTTCCCACTGTCATCGCCTCCTCTCGGCGTCTCGCGGAGCCAGGTCGCCCCGGCTCCGAATGTTCGGATGTCTGTCTCGGTGAAGCTGTTGGGTGCAGGGGATTCGGCACAGGTGTCACCCCGTGCGATCTCGTCCCCTTGACCGCTCCGGCAGGCTATTGCGCTCCCGGTATGCCGCGCAAACTATTTTTCACGGCGGGTTCGAATGTCCCCCGAGCGGCCCCCGGGAGACTCCCCTGGACCGCGCCCGGACCGGCTCACGCCGGATCGACCGGCTCGCCGTCCTCGACGCCGTCCGGATCCTCCTCGGGCTCCTCCCCCGCACACAACGAGAGCACGGCCGCCCCGTACTTGTCCAGCTTCATCGCGCCGACCCCGGAGATCACGGCCAGCTCCTGGCGGCTGGCCGGCACGTCCTCGGCGATGGCCATGAGCGTGGCGTCGGTGAACACCACGTAGGCCGGCGCCCCCTGCTTCTTGGCCTGCCGGGCCCGCCACTCGCGCAGCCGCTCGTACAGCGCCTCGTCCATGGTGGACGGGCAGCTCTCGCAGCGGCGCAGCTTGCGCTCGACCGCCTCGGTGAGCACCTTCTCGCAGACCCGGCACTTGACCGGGCCGCGGACCCGCCGTCCGGCGGAGCGCTCGCCGGGCTCCACGCCCCCGCGCCCGCCCCGCCCGCCGGTGCGTGCGCCGGGGGCGCTGGAGCCGGGACGCAGCCCGTCCAGGAAGCGGCTGGGCTTGCGGCTGGCCCGGCCGCCCGGGGAGCGGCTGAGCGCCCAGGAGAGGGAGAGGTGCCTGCGGGCGCGGGTGACGCCGACGTAGAGGAGTCGGCGCTCCTCCTCGATCTGCTCGTCGGTCTTGGCGTAGATGATCGGCAGGGTGCCCTCGGTGAGGCCGACGAGGAAGACGGCGTCCCATTCGAGGCCCTTGGCGGCGTGCAGCGAGGCGAGGGTGACGCCTTCGACGGCGGGGGCGTGCTGGGCGGCGGCGCGGGCGTCGAGTTCGGCGACGTAGGCGGCGAGGTCGGCGCTGTGGCCGGCGGCGGTGCGGGTGCGCTCGAACTCCTCGGCGAGCCGGACGAGGGCGGCGAGGGACTCCCAGCGGTCGCGGACGGCGCCGGAGCCGGCGGGCGGTTCGGCGGTGAAGCCGCGGGCGGCGAGGACGGCGCGGACCTGGCCGGCGAGGTCGGGGGCGTCGGCGGTGAGCGGGTCGGCGCCGGCCCGGGCAGCGCCGCGCAGCAGGACGCCGGCGTCGCGGACCTCGGGGCGTTCGAAGAACCGCTCGGCGCCCTTGAGCTGGTAGGGGACGCCGAGGTCGGCGAGGGCCTGCTCGTAGACCTCGGACTGGCCGTTGGTGCGGAACAGGACGGCGACCTCGCTGGCGCGCACGCCGGTGGCGAGCAGGTCCTTGATCCGGCGGGCGGTGGTCTCGGCCTCGGTGGGCTCGTCCTCGTACTCGGTGTAGACGGGTTCGGGGCCGGCCTCGCGCTGGGAGACGAGTTCGAGGCGGTGGCGGGCGGCCTCGCCGCGGGCCTGGCTGAGCAGTCCGTTGGCGAGGTGGACGACCTGCGGGGTGGAGCGGTAGTCGCGGACCAGCTTGACGACCGTGGCCTCGGGGTGGTGGGTGCGGAAGTTGAGCAGGTAGTCGGGGGTGGCGCCGGTGAAGGAGTAGATGGTCTGGCTGGCGTCGCCGACGACGCAGAGGCTGGCGCCGCCGCCGGGGCCGGTCCACTGGTCGAGCAGCCGCTGCTGGAGCGGCGAGACGTCCTGGTACTCGTCGACGGTGAAGTGCCGGTACTGGGAGCGGACCTGGTCCGCGATGTCGGGGCGGTCCTCCAGGATGGCGGCGGTGAGCAGCAGGACGTCCTCGAAGTCGATGACGCCGCGGCGGCTCTTGGTCTCCTCGTAGACGCGGTAGACCTGGGCGGTCTCGGCCGGGTCGCGGGGGGCTTCGCGGCCGGACTTCTGGACGGCGGCGGGGTAGTCGTCGGGGCCGAGCTGGGTGACCTTGGCCCATTCGATCTCGGCGGTGAGGTCGCGCAGTTCGGTGCGCTGGACGCGCAGGCCGCAGCGGCCGGCGGATTCGGCGACGAGCTGGACCTTGCGTTCGAGCAGCTGGGGCACGGGGCCGCCGACGGCGCGCGGCCAGAAGTACTGGAGCTGGCGCAGGGCGGCGGCGTGGAAGGTGCGGGCCTGGACGCCGTCGGCGCCGAGTTGGCGCAGTCGGCCGCGCATCTCGCCGGCGGCGCGGGCGGTGAAGGTGACGGCGAGGACCTGCTGGGGCTGGTACACGCCGCTGCGCACGCCGTAGGCGATCCGGTGGGTGATGGCGCGGGTCTTGCCGGTGCCGGCGCCGGCGAGGACGCAGACGGGCCCGTGCAGGGCGGTGGCGACGGCGCGCTGTTCGGGGTCGAGCCCGGCGAGCACGGCGTCGGGGCCCGTGGCGGCGGTGGGGTCGGCCCAGAGGGAGCCGTGGGGGCCGTCGGACGGGCTGCCGCTCAAGAGGTCTTCCTGCATGCTTTCCATCCTCTCAGCCCGCTGGGACAACGGGGGCGGGGTTGTCCACAGGCACGGTGTGATCGCAGGATGATCGCTGCGCACCGGGGCGCGCGGGGCCGTTCGGGCGCCGTCGTGGTGCGACGGAGCGTGGCCGCGCGGAATGACCGTCGCGCGGTGGGCGTTCCTGCCCTGAGACCGTACGCCCTCTTCCTGAAGGAGCCTCCTCGATGTCCGGCAGCGTGACGATGTACAGCACGACCTGGTGCGGGTACTGCAACCGACTCAAGAGCCAGATGGACCGGGAGGGGATCGGCTACACGGAGGTCAACATCGAGGAGGACCCGGCGTCGGCGTCGTTCGTCGAGTCGGTCAACGGCGGCAACCAGACCGTGCCGACGGTGCTGGTGACGCCGAACGCCGGCGGCGAGCGGGTCGTGATGACCAACCCGAGCCTGCTGCAGGTGAAGAAGGCCCTCGGGGTCTGAGTGGTCCGAGCGGCCTGAGCCGGCCCGGGGTCCGGGCCGGCGCGCGTCACTGCGCGTCGGCCCTGGCGGGGTCGACGGGTGCGGCGGGCGCGGGCAGGGTGGCGCGCGCGCCGAGGTCGCCGATGCCGTAGACGAGCCGGCTGCGGTCGGCCGAGTAGCGGGTCTCGATGACGCGGACGGGCCCGCGCCGGTCGTAGGTGACGCGGGTCTGGACCATCAGCGGCACGCCGGGGCCGCCCTGGAACCACTGGGCCTCCTCGGGGCCGGGCATCCGGGCGATCAGGTGGTCGACGGCGCCGATCTCGGTGCGGCCGAGTTCGTTGAGGACGGCCTCGTCGCCGCCCTCGACCGGGTCGGGTTCCATCAGCGGGGTGCCGGCGGCGAGTCCGGCCCGGTAGTGGCTCTCCTCGATGGAGTACGGCTCGCGGTCGAGCAGGCGCAGTTGGCGGCGGACCACGATGGCCTCGCCGGGGCGCAGTCCGAGCCGTTCGGCGATGTCGACCCGGGCCCGGACGATCATCATCTCGAAGTCGGTGGTGAGTTCGCGGCCGGCCTCGGCGGCCTCGCCGAGGTAGACGGCGGAGGGCACGGCCAGGCAGTCCCGGGGGGCGGGGGCCAGGGTGGGGCCGTAGGCGCGGTGGTCCAGGACGGGGTGTTCCCGCAGGTAAGTGCCCTTGCCCTGGAGGCGGACCAGGCGGCCTTCGTTGACCAGGACGTCGACGGCGAGCCGGACGGTGTTGCGGGCGACTCCGTACTGGCGTTCCAGTTCGCTCTCGACCGGGAGTGCGGCGTCGGCGGTGAACTCGCCCTCGGCGATCCGGCGGCGCAGGTCGGCGGCGAGACGCTGGTATTTGGGGGATTGGGCGGTGCCCCGGGGGATTGTCACCCGAGTGAATGTAGCGAGCGCGATGGCGGGGTTTCAGCCGTTTCCGGCAATGTCGTCCGCGCGGGTTGACGACGGCTGCGGGGTGGCGGGCGGCGGTAGCAGAACTGGCCCGTCCGGCCACGAACATCTGATCGTGGCGGATTAGGGAAGGAAGGGAAAAGAAAAACGGGGGCGCGCGGGATAACCCGCACGCCCCCCGTTCGTCGGGGATTACCAGCGCGCCGCCGACGGCAGCGGTCCGCCGTACCAGAGCTCGACCAGGTGGCGTGCGATCGAGATCCCGGAGGGCGGCAGGATCTCCCCCGCCTCCATCCCGGCCCGCAGCTCGTCACGGGAGAACCAGCGCGCCTCGGCCAGCTCCTCGCCGTCCACGGTGATCGCCGTGCCGCCCGGCAGCGCCCGGCCCGTGAAGCCGAGCATCAGGCTCGACGGGAAGGGCCAGGGCTGGCTGGCGACGTAGCGCACCTCGCCGACCCGCACGCCGGCCTCCTCGTGCACCTCGCGCACCACCGCCTGCTCGATCGACTCCCCCGGCTCGACGAAGCCGGCCAGGGTGGACCAGCGGCCCTCCGGCCACAGCGCCTGGCGGCCGAGCAGGCAGCGGTCCTGCTCGTCGGTGATCACCATGATCACCGCCGGGTCGGTGCGCGGGTAGTGCTCGGCCGCGCAGGAGGTGCAGCGCCGCACGTGCCCGGCACCGGCCTTCTCGGTCGGGTGCCCGCAGCGCGAGCAGAAGCTGTGCAGCCGGTGCCAGTGCTCCAGCGCGACGGCGTGCACCAGCAGTCCGGCGTCCCGGTCCGACAGCAGCGCGCCGACCTCGCGCAACCCGGCCGGGCGGGCGTCGCCGTCCAGCCGCCCGGGCAGGCTCTCACCGGCCAGCGCGAAGTACGAGACGCCGTCCTCGTCGGTGCCGAGGAAGTACCGGTCCCCGGTCTGCGGCGCCTCGAAGGAGGGCATCAGCACGAGTTCGGTGCCCTGCGCGGTGTCGACGACGAACGCCTCGCCGCCGGCGATCGGCAGCACCCGGGTGGCCGGGTGGCTCCAGGCCGCGGCCAGCCAGGGCTCGTCGAGCCGGTGCTCGGCCGCCCGGTCCACCCCGGCCCGGGCCAGTGCCAGGTTCAGTGGGCGTTCGGTCTCAGGCACGGTGCTCACTTCGTTCCATCCCCACGTGATGAATCATCCGGATGAGTGATCTGACTGCCATGGTGTGCCCGCGCGGGATCACGCGCCGGGCCGGAAGTTCTCGGCCAGGTCCCCCCACAGGTACGCGGCCGTCTCCACGCCCTTGGCCAGCAGGTCCAGTTCGACCTTCTCGTTGACCGAGTGCCAGCCGTCCGAGGGCACCGAGATGCCGAGGAACAGCACCGGCGCGCCGAGCACGTCCTGGAGGTCGGCGGCCGGGCCGGAGCCGCCCTCGCGGGTGAAGAGGATCTTCTGCCCGAAGGCCCGGCCCATGGCGCGGACGGTGGACTGCAGCGCCGGGTGGTCCAGCGGGGTCAGGCAGGGCCGGGTCGCGCCCGGGAAGGTCAGCTCGTGGCGGACGCCCTCGGGCACCCGCGCGGCCACCCACTCCCGGACGGCCTCGCGCACCTTCTCCACCTCCTGCCCGGCGACCAGCCGGAAGGACAGCTTGAGGTGCGCCGAGGACGGCACGATGGTCTTGCCGCCGGGGCCGGTGTAGCCGCCCCAGACGCCGTTGACCTCGGCGGTCGGGCGGGCCCAGACCCGCTCCAGGGTGGAATAGCCGGCCTCGCCCCGGGTGCCGTACGACTTGGCGACCCTGAGCCACTGCGCCTCGTCGAAGGGCAGTTCGGCGAACAGCTCGCGCTCGCGGTCGGTCAGCTCGATCACGCCGTCGTAGAAGCCCGGGATGTCCACCCGGCGGTCGGCGTCGTGCAGGCCGGCCGCCAGCTCGGCGGCGACCTGCGCCGGGTTGGGGACGGCGCCGCCGAAGGAGCCGGAGTGGATGTCGGTGTCCGGGCCGTACAGGTCGATCTGGGCGTCGGCCAGGCCCCGCATGCCGGTGCACACGGTCGGCGTGGTCTCGGACCACATGCCGGTGTCCGAGATGACCACCACGTCGGCGGCCAGCCGCCCGGCCTCGCGCCGGACCAGGTCGGCGAAGTGCGGCGATCCGGACTCCTCCTCGCCCTCGATCAGCAGCTTGAGGTTGACGGCCGGCGCGGTGCGGCCGGTCGCGGCCAGGTGGGCGCGCACGCCCAGGGTGTGGAAGAACACCTGGCCCTTGTCGTCGGCCGCGCCGCGGGCGAACAGCCGCCCGCCGACCACGGTCGGGGTGAACGGCTCCGTCTCCCAGCCGTCCTCCTTCGCGGCGGGCTGCACGTCGTGGTGCCCGTAGACCAGGACGGTCGGCGCGGACGAGTCCCCGGAGGGCCACTCGGCGAACACCGCCGGCAGGCCGTCGGTCTCCCACACCTCGGCCACCGGGAAGCCGGTGTCGCGCAGCTTGGCGGCCAGCCACTCGGCGGAGCGCCGCACGTCGCCGGCGCGGGCCGGGTCGGCGGAGACCGAGGGAATGGCCAGCCACTCGGAGAGGTCGGCGAGGAAGCCGGCCTGGTGCTGGTCGATGAAGGAGCGGACGACGCTGTCCGGAGTTCTCGTCATACCGACGACTTTAGTTCGCCCGTGCGGGTGCCCGCCCCGGCCGTCCGGCTGCCGGGCGCCGTTGGGGCTGTAACCTCCGTCACCCCCGCCCGCGCCCCCGGATTGGAGGGGGCGCGGACGGGGGTGACGGGAGGGTGCACGGACCTCAGCCGGAGCGGCGCAGCAGGGAGATCCGCGAGCGGGTGAGCAGCGCGGCCAGGCCCGCCGCCAGCAGCGGCAGCGCCACCACGGTGAACCCGATGGTGAGCCACGGGAGGACCACGACCGACTTGTTGGCGATCATCTCGGCGGGCATCCCGGGGACGGTGGCCGCCGCGCCCTGGACCTTGCGCAGGGCCACCGCCGGCACGATCCCGCAGACGGTGCCGAGCAGGGTGCCCATGGCGGCGATCACCCCGCACTGGAAGCCGGACAGCGTGCGCCGGATCCGGGGCTCGGCGCCGACCGCCGCGAGGGTGGTCAGGTCGCGCTGGGAGTCGGCGGCGGCGAGTCCGGTGGCGATTCCGGCCGCGCCGAGGGCGACGATGCCGGCGAAGATCGACAGCCCGAGGCCGATCAGGTCGGCCCTGGACTGGTAGCCGCGCTCGATCGAGAGGACCTCCTGGTCGGTGAGCTTGGCCAGCGCCCCGTTGGCCTTCTGCTGGGAGCCGTCGGAGGGGGAGCTGTCGGGCAGCCAGACCGACCCGGTCGGGGCGGTGGTGAGGCCGAGCCGGGTGGCGGTGTCGGGGCTGATCACGGCCTGGCCGCTGGCCGGCACCGCCGCGGACGCGAGGACGGCGTCGACGGAGATCTCGGTGTGGCCGCGCTTCCGGGGGGACGGCCCGTGGGACGACCCGACGGTCTCCTCCATCGGATCGTTCAGCTCGACCGCGATCTTGCCGTCCTTGAGGTAGCGCGCGTCGAAGACCACGGCCTTGCCGGCGGCGAGGGCCTGCCCGGCGGCCGGGTCGGTGACGCCGTAGAGGTTGTGCAGCAGGGTGGCGTCGCCCGCGGAGAGGTTGCTGAACTGGTTGCCGCGGTGGCCCGAGACCTGGCAGCGCGGGTCGGTGCCGAGGATGCGCTCCGTCTCGCTGGTGCTGCGCTCGGTGTCGTCGAGGACGGGGCAGCGCAGTTCCTCGGGCAGCGCGACCTGGATGTAGCCGCAGCGGCTGCCGCCGTCGGCGCAGTCGCCCTTGTAGTTGACGCGCTGGACGTCGGCGCGCGGCCCGAGGGCGGGGATGTTGCGTTCCACCGCGTCGCGCATCTGCGGCAGCAGATTGCCCTCGGAGGCGGGCAGCCAGCCGCTGCCGAGCAGGACGGCGCCGGAGGGGGCGGCGGCGGTGTACTCGCGGCGGTTCCCCTCGTCGTAGCTGGCGAGGTAGACGCTGACCGCGACGGTGCCGGCGACGGCGGCCATCACGGCGGCGACGGCGGGCGCGGTGCGGCCGCGGTGGCGCACCGAGTCGCGCAGGGCGAGCCGGGGGCCGAGCGAGAGCCAGCGGCCGAGCCGGCCGAACAGGCCGACCAGGTAGGGCGTCAGGGCGACCATGCCGAGTTCGGCGACGGCCGAGCCGCCGAGGACGGACAGGCTGCGGTTGGCGAAGCCGCTGGTGGCGCCGAGCAGGGCGAGCGCGGAGCCGCCGCCGAGCATCAGCAGGCCGACCACGGCGAGCCTGCGGCTCGGGGGCTTGAGCGAGTCGCGGCCGGTGAGCGCGGCGACGACGTCCTGGCGGGAGGCCTGGACGGCGGGCACGACGGCGGCGAGCAGGCCGGTGACCAGGCCGACCAGGAGCACGCCGAGCAGGTCGAGCGGCTGGAGGTTGAAGTGGCCGAAGCGCTGGCCGGCGTACTCCTCGGCCCGGGTGCGCAGCAGGGCGACCAGGCCGATGCCGAGTCCGAGGCCGACGACGGCGCCGGTGACGCCGAGGACGATGCCGCCGCCGAGGACGACGGCGCGGATGTTGGCGCGCTCACCGCCGCCGGCGGCGAGCAGGCCGAGCTGCCGCCGGGAGCGCCTGGCCCCGACGGCGAAGGCGGGGCCCGCGAGGAGGACGATCTCCAGCAGGGCCATGCCGACGACGGTGGCGAGGATGACGACGGAGGTGCGGTCGAGGTAGCCGGGGGTGGGGCCGCCGCGCTTGTCGGCCTCGACGTAGTAGGGGACGTCGGCGCGGGCCGGCGGGTCGAGCAGGACGGCGCGGGAGGCGAGGGCGAAGCCGTAGCCGCCCAGTTCGGTGACCTTGGGCCAGTCGAGGGTGGCGCCGGCGGGGAGCTTGACGAGCCAGCGGGTGGGCGCGTCGGTGCCGGCGTTGCGGCTGCGGTCGGCGCCGGGGAGCTTGGCGAGCTTGCTGATCAGGGTGCCGGGCCGGGCGATGATCTCGGTGGCCGTCAGTTCACCGGGGTACTCGACGACGCCGGTGATGGTGAAGGGGCTGTCCTCCAGGCCGCGGACGGCGGTCCGGTCGCCGATCTTGAGGCCGGAGCGGGTGAGGAAGTCCCGGGTGACGGCGGCTTCGCCGTCGGTGGCGGGGGCGCGGCCCTTGACCAGGTTGACGCGGCCGTTCCAGACCGGGTCGGTGAGGTCCAGTTCGGTGGTCCCGGTGCTGAGCAGGCCCTGGGAGCTGCCGGCGGCGATGTAGGGGCCCTGCCGCTCGGGTACGAGGGTGGCGCCGGGCGGGAGCAACTGCTTCGCCAGTTCGGCGGGCTCGGTGTCGAGGCTGCGCTGCTGGGCGGGGGTGTACTGGGGGGCGGCGCCGTTCTTCGCCTCGTCCTTGGCGCTCTTGGTGGTCATTCCCTTGTCGGGGTCGGGCGCCTGGAGGACGGTGGAGCCGCGTTCGACCATCTGCAGTTCGCCGGCGGCCTGGCCCATGACGCGCACGACGTGTTCGGCGGGTTCGAGGTCGGCGCTGCGGAAGACCACGTCGGCGCCGGTGACGCCGAGGACGGGCAGCGCGACCATGGCGATGACCAGGGCGCTGCGGCCCTTGGCCCGCAGGGCGTCGCGGCGGGCGATGCGCAGGGCGACCCGCCAGGCGCTGAGCTTCACTCGTCCACCTTCATGCTGTTGGTGGCGGCGCTGACGAGCAGGCTGGCGGCGTCCTGGCTGACGCTCTCGTCGACCATGCGGCCGTCGCGCAGGAAGACCACGCGGTCGGCCCAGGCGGCGTGCCGGGCCTCGTGGGTGACCATCATGGCGGCGGCGCCGGCGTCGCAGCGGGCGCGCAGGACGGCGAGGACGGCCTCGCCGGTGGTGGAGTCGAGGGCGCCGGTGGGCTCGTCGGCGAGGACGAGGCGGCGCTCGCCGATGAGGGCGCGGGCGATGGCGACGCGCTGCTGCTGGCCGCCGGACATGTCGTCGGGGAAGCGGTCGGCGAGCTCGGGGATGCCGAGCTCCTCCAGGGCGGCGAGCGCCTCGCGGCGGGCGGCGCGGGCGGAGAGGCCGTCGAGTTCGCGCGGCAGCGAGATGTTCTCGCCGGCGGTGAGGGCCGGTATCAGGTTGTAGTCCTGGAAGACGTAGCCGATGGAGCGGCGGCGGACCTGGGCGAGCCGCTTGCGGTTGAGCCCGCCGAGGGCGACGCCCTCGACGAGGACCTGGCCGGTGGTCGGGGTGTCCAGTCCACCGGCGAGGGTGAGGAGCGTCGACTTGCCGGAGCCGGACGGGCCCATGACGGCGACGAACTCGCCGGGGTGGACCTTGAGGTCGATGCCGCGCAGGGCTTGGACCTCCGCGGCGCCTTGGCCGTGGACTCGGGTGACGTTCTCCAGGTGCAGTACCGGCGTCTGCCGGGCCGGGTCGGTGTGGGACATGGTTCCCCCCTTGTGCTGGTGGTGGGCTCGGCGTCGGGTCCGGGCCGATGGTTCGGGTGGCCGCCGGGGTCAGGTGCGTCAGCGGCGGGCGGGGTCGGGTGCGTGGGCTACGGCGGGCGAGGTCAGGTGCGCGCGGTCAGGCGGGCGCGGTCAGGTGCGCGAGCGTCGGCGGGCGGGCCTGGCGGCCGTGGCGCCGCCGTCGCGGGCGGCTTCGGCGGCGCGGGCCTGTTCGGTCTCCGCGTGCTGGTGGAGCCGGGTCTCGCAGTGGTCGAGCCAGCGGATCTCGGCCTCGGTCTGGAAGATCAGCTGGTCGAGGACGAGCAGCCAGGCCAGGTCGTTGCTCGCGGAGGGCGCGATGCCGGGCCGTGACTCCCCGGCCAGCGCGCGGCCCTTGAGCCGGGTGTAGTCCTGGAGTGCCTTGATGCTGTGGCGGCGCTGGCCCTGGACGACGGCGGAGACGTCCACCCCGGGGACGGTGACGGCCATGGCGAGCTTGATGGCCAGTTCGTCGCGCGGGGGGTTGGTCCGGGGCACCGGGGTGTCGAACCAGGCCCGCAACTCGGTGCGCCCCTCCTCGGTGACGGCGTAGAACTGGTGGCCCTCGTCGTCCTCTCCGGCGGGCTCGACCAGGCCGTCCCGCTCCAGTCGGGACAGCGTGGTGTAGACCTGCCCGACGTTGAGCGGCCAGGTGGCGCCGGTGCGCGCCTCGAACTCGGTGCGCAGTTGGTAGCCGTAGCGCGGGCCCTGGTCGAGCAGGGCGAGCAGACCGTGTCGGATGGACATACTCAGTATGTATACCCGGTATGCCCTACAGGCTCAAGCCGCGCCCCCTCCCCCGGCGAGCGGGTACCGTCGTGCGGTGTGAGCCAGTTGCGCATCGCCACCTTCAACCTGCTGCACGGTCAGCCGCTCGCCCCGGACGGCGCCCCGCGGCCCTACCCCGCCGACGCCGGCGGGCCGCTGGCGGAGGCGGTGGCCGCGCTGGACGCCGACGTACTGGCCCTGCAGGAGGTGGACCGCCACCAGTCCCGCTCCGGCGGCACCGACCAGGCCGCGGTGGCCGCCAAAGCCATGGGGGCCGCCGACTGGCGGTTCGCCGCCGCCCTGCACGGGCGCCCGGCGCCGGTCGCGGGCTGGGTGCCGGAGCCCTCCGTGCCCGGCGGCCTGCGGGTGTACGGGCCCGGCGACGTCGGCGACGGCGCCCCGCCCTCGTACGGCACCGCGCTGCTGACCCGGCTGCCGGTGCGGCACTGGCGGGCCCGCCGGTTCGCCCCGGCTCCGTTCGGACTGCCGCTGCGGGTGGCCGGCCGGCGCGGGCTCACCCCGGTGCCGGACGAGCCGCGGGCGGCGCTGGCGGCCGTGCTGGAGGGCGACCACGGCCCGTTCACCGTGGTGGCGGCGCACCTGTCCTTCGTCCCCGGGTGGAACATGGCGCAGCTGGCCGGCATCCGGCGGTGGATCGCGGACCTGCCACAGCCGTACCTGGTGCTGGGCGACTTCAACCTGGTCGGCGCGGTGCCGCGCACCGTCCTCGGCGGGGCGACCGCGCTGGAGCGCACCGCGCCCCGGGCGCGGGTCCGGGTCCGGGAGCTGCGGGCGGCCCGGCGGGCCCGGCCGGCCCTGGCCGAGCCGCGCCGGCGCCGGGTGCGCGAGCCCCGCCCCCGGCTGCAGGGCTGGTACGACCTGGCCCGCACCCCGACGTACCCCTCGCACCGCCCGGCGGTGCAGTTCGACCACGTGCTGGCGGTCGGTGTGCCGCGCGCCGCGGTCGGCCCGGCGGCGGCGCCGCGCGCGGCGGTGTCGGACCACCGGCCGCTGCTGGTGGAGGTCTCGCTCTAGATCAGCGCTGGCGGGACAGGATGCCGTGCTGGTGCGGTAGTTGGGGGCCGGCGGCGGGGGCCGGCGCGTACTGGAGGAGCAGCATGGCCGCGTCGTCGCCGAGTTGGCGGCCGACGTGGCGCACCACGTCCTCGTGCAGGCGCTGCAGGACGTCCGCCGGGCGGCCGTCGGCGCAGCGCGGGAGGCGTTCGGCGAGCGGGTAGAAGGCGCCGGAGCGGTCGCGGGCCTCGATCACCCCGTCGGTGAACAGTAGGACCCGGTCGCCGGGCCGCAGTGCCACCCGGTGCACCGGCGGCCGGACGTCGGCCGGGTCGAGGACGCCCAGCGGCGGGACGGTCTCGGCGAGTTCGAGCGGCCGGACGTCCCCGCCGCGCAGCAGCAGCGGCGAGGGGTGGCCGCAGTTGACCAGTTCCGCGGTGCCGTCCGCGCCGACGCCGATCAGCACCAGGGTGACGAACTCCTCCTCCACGCCCGGGTGGTCGTTCTCGTGCAGGGCCCGGTCGAGGCTGACGGCCAGCCAGCCGGCGACCCGGTCCAGTGCGGGCTCCTGGTGCGCGGCCTCGCGGAAGGCGCCGAGGACGGCGGCGGCGGTCTCGACCGCGCCGAGGCCCTTGCCGCGGACGTCGCCGACCACGGCCCGCACCCCGTGCCGGGTGTTGACCACCTCGTACAGGTCGCCGCCGATCCTGGCGTGCGCGGCGGCGGCCTCGTAGTGGACGGCCGCCTGGACGGTGCCGACCCGCTCGGGGACGGGCCGCAGCAGCACCCGGCGGGCGATCGAGGCGACGAGCTGGGCGTCGGCCAGCGCCCGCTCCTGGCGCAGCCGAAGGGTGGCGCTGACCCAGCCGATCAGGGCGACCAGCAGGATCGCGAAGACGCTGGCGGCGTGCACGGACTGGTCGAGGGCGTCGCTGCGGAAGGCCATCAGGAAGGCCACCGCCTCGGTGAAGAGGCCGATGGCGAGCGGGTACCAGGTTCGGTGGCTGACCACGGCGGCCAGCGCGGGGACGGCGGTGAGGGCCGGTTCGACCGTCACCTCGGTGTTGCTGACGAAGTCGAGGGCGACGATCAGCGCCATGCCGATGAAGGGCAGCGCGAGCGCCGTCCTCGGCCAGGTGCCGGTCGTGCCCGGAGCGGGTCCCGGGGTCGGCCCGGTGAACCGCTCTCTGATCCATCCGGTCGCGCTCAACGTCGGTTACTCCAGCAGAAGACGCCGATGCCCGGGGGCACCTGCGGTGATGACTGAGGGTTAGGGAATGCGGGCCTCGCTGGCGGCCGGAGCACGGGGGTTGACCGGTTACCGACCCCACAATAGGCACGAAACGTGCATGGCGCACAGGTTTCGGGCGCTGCCGTGATGACTTGAATGCTCTGCGTGACTCATTCTTCACTGTTCCCGATCAGGAGCCGTTCCAACTCTTTTCGGTCGGGAAGTCCTGTCGGACGGACGATCCGCCCGCTGCGGACGTACAGGAAGGAAGCCGTGACCTGCTCCGGCGGAACGCCCGCCTGCTCGGCCCAGGCGATCCGGTAGACCGCGAGCTGCAACGGGTCGGCGGTCTCCTCGCGGTGGGTCTTCCAGTCCACCACTTCGTAGCGTGACGCGCCACCGGTTACTGACGTCACGTCACCGTCCCGGTATACCGCGTCGATCCGGCCGCGCACCACCCGCCCCCCGAGCACCAGCTGGAACGGCGCCTCCACCCGGTGCGGCCGGCGCTGGGCGTACGGGGTGCGCAGGAACGCCTCCTTGAGCCGCTCCAGGTCCTGCTCGTCCTCGATGCCGTCGTCGTCGGCGCCGGGCAGCGCGCCCGGCTCGATCAGCAGCAGCGGTTCGATCCGGGACTGCACCCAGGCGTGGAAGCGGGTGCCCCGCCGGGCGGCCGGCTGCGGCGGGCGCGGCATCGGCCGGGCCAGGTCGCGCGCGAAGCCGTCCGGGTCGGCGGCCAGGCGCAGCAGTTGGGTGGCGGACAGCGCGGCGGGCAGCGGCACGTCGCGGGCGGTGCGCCGGGAGCGCTCCAACTCGCCCAGCAGCGCGGTGAGGTCGCGGTCCCAGGAGGCCGCCTGGCGCTGGTCCTCGGCGGCCATCGGCTCGGGTTCGGGGGCGGGCGCGCCGGCCAGCCGGGCGTGCACCACCTCGGCGACCCGGCGGCGGGCCAGCTGGGCGGCCGGGTCCAGCGGAAGCGGCCAGGGGCGCTCGACGGGATCGGCCAGCGCCGGGTTCTCGGCGCCCTTCTCCGGCTGCTCGGCCCAGTGCTCGACCTCCCCGGCGCCGGGCCGCTCACAGTGCTCGCGCAGCTGCTCCAGGAAGGCGGACGGGCCGCGGACGGTCTTCTGGCTGGGCCCCCACCAGTGCCCGGAGGCCAGCAGCAGCGTGCGCGGGCGGGTGAACGCGACGTAGCCCAGGCGCAGTTCCTCGGTGCCGGAGTGCTCGGCCAGCTGCCGCTTGAACGCGGTCATGGCCTTGCCGTCCCACCCGCCGCGCACGTCGGGCAGGGTGTCCGCGTCGCCGCGCAGGGCGTGCGGGAGCACCCGTTTGCTGCTGGTCCAGCGCTCGCGCGAGGTGGTGGACGGAAACGAGCCCTTGACCAGGCCGGGGACGGCGACGACGTCCCACTCCAGGCCCTTGGACTTGTGCGCGGTGAGCACCTTCACGGTGTCCTCGCCGCCGGGCAGGCTGCTGTCCAGGCCGCGCTCGTACTCCTGGGCGGCGCGCAGGAAGCCGAGGAAGGCGGCCAGGCCGGGATCGCCGTCGAGGTCGGCGAAGGAGGCGGCGACGTCCAGGAAGGCGTGCAGGGTCTCGCGCCGCCGGGCGGCCAGCGCCTGCGGGGAGGCGGCGAGTTCGACCTCCAGGCCGGTGACGGCCAGCACCCGGTGCAGCACGTCCATCAGCGGGTCGGCGAGCGAGCGGCGCAGGTCGCGCAGCTCCTGGCCGAGGCGGGCCAGGCGGACCCTGGCCTCGGCGGAGAAGGGCAGTTCGTCGGGCTGCTCCGCGTCGAGGAAGGTCTCCACCGCGTCGGCGAGCGAGACCACCTCGGTGGGGTCGGCCTCGGCGACGGCCGCCGTCAGCGCCTCCACGCCCTCGGGCCGGTCGGTGCGCACCAGGTCGGCGGCCCGGCGCCCGAGCAGGGCGAGGTCGCGCGGGCCGATCCGCCAGCGCGGGCCGATCAGCAGGCGCACCAGCGCGGCGTTGGCGGTCGGGTCCTGGAGCACCTCGCAGACCGCCACCAGGTCGGCCACCTCGGGCAGTTGCAGCAGCCCGCCCAGGCCCACCACCTCGACCGGCACCTCGCGGGCGACCAGGGCGGCGTGGATGTCCGGGAAGGCCGCGCCGCCGCGGCACAGCACGGCGATCCGGCCGGGCGCGGTGCCGGTGCGCACCAGGTGGGCGATCGAGTCGGCGAGCCAGTCGACCTCCTCGGCGTGGGTGGGCAGCAGCGCCGCCCGCACGTAGCCGTCCTGCTCGGCGCCGGGGGCCGGGCGCAGCGCCTCGACGCCCTCGTGCATGGCCCGCAGCGGCGCGGCGAGTTCGTTGGCGAAGGCGAGCAGCCGGCCGCCGCTGCGGCGGTTCTCGCTGAGCGCGTAGCGGGCGGCGGGACTGCCGTCGGCCTTCGGGAAGTGCCGGGGGAACTCGTCGAGGTTGGCGACGGAGGCGCCGCGCCAGCCGTAGATCGCCTGGCAGGGGTCGCCGACGGCGGTGACGGGGTGGCCGGCAAAAGGATGACCGGGACCGGGGCCGGCGCCGAACAGGCCGGCCAGCATCAGCCGCTGGGCGACCGAGGTGTCCTGGTACTCGTCGAGCAGCACGACCCGGAACTGGCCGCGGAGCAGCGCGCCGACCTCGGGCCGCTGCTGGGCGAGCCGGGCGGCGGCGGCTATCTGGTCGCCGAAGTCCATCAGCCCGGCGGTGTGCTTGCGGCGCCGGTAGTCCTCGACCAGGCGCAGCAGCTCCAGCCGGGCCCGGGCGGTGGCGGGGACGGCCCGCAGGTCGTCGTTGGTGAGCTTGACGGTGGCGAGGGTGTCCAGCAGGTCCTCGTCGTGGGCGCGCAGGGTGTCCGGCTCGACCAGGTGCTCGGCGAGTTCGCCGTCCAGGGCGATCAGGTCGGCGACGAGGTTGGCGAAGGTGCCGGTGAGCGCGGGGAACGGGCCGCGGGCGGTGCGCAGCACCTTGGCGGCGAGCTGGAAGCGGGTGGCGTCGGCGAGCAGCCGCACGTCGGGTTCGATGCCGATCCGCAGGCCGTGCTCCTTGAGCAGCCGGCCGGCGAAGGCGTGGTAGGTGGAGATCTCCGGTTCGCCGAGCGGCTCCGCGCCGTCCTGCCCGGTGACGCCGGCCCGCAGCAGGGCGGTGCGCACGCGTTCGGCGAGTTCGCCGGCGGCCTTGTTGGTGAAGGTGAGGCCGAGCACCTCCTCGGGCCGGACGGCGCCGGAGCCGACCAGCCAGACCACCCGGGCGGCCATCACCGTGGTCTTGCCGGAACCGGCGCCGGCCACGATCACGGCCGGTTCCAGGGGGGCGCCGATGGCCGCCATCTGCTCCCGGTTGAACGGGATGCCCAGCAGCTCCTTGAGCTGGTCGGGATGGCTGAGCACGGCGGTCACCCCGCAACGTTAACCGGAGCGGCGGACAACCTTCACTCGACGAGTTGCGCCCCGTCCCGCTGGGCGGAGCAGCTGCGGCGGAAGGTGCAGCGGTCGCAGCCGCCGCCGGTCTGCGGGACGAAGCGCTCGGCGAGGACCCGGCCGGCCGCGTCGGCGAGCAGGTTCTCGATCCACGGCTCGCCCTCCGGCGGGTCCTGCCGCTGCACCTTGGGGGCGTCCTGGGCGGCCTTGGCGGCGGGCTCGCGCAGGTGGACGAGTTCGGCGCCGCCGGTGGCCGGGGGGCGGTCGGCGAAGCCGGGCAGTTCGTTGAGGGCCCCGGCGCGGACGGCGAGCTGGTAGACGGCGAGCTGCTTGTGCTCGGGCAGCGACTTGTCGGTGGGGATCTGCTTGCCGGTCTTGAAGTCGACGACGTAGGCGCGCCCGGCCGCGTCCTTCTCGACCCGGTCCATCGAGCCGCGGATGCGCACCGAGACGCCGCCGGCGTCGAGGGTGACGTCGAAGCCGTGCTCGGTGGCGACGAGGTCGCGGCCGCGTTCCAGCACGTGCCAGTTGAGGAAGCGCTCCAGGGCGGCGCGGGCCTGGGTCTTCTCCTGGTGGGACTTCCAGGGCGCGTCGAAGGCCAGCGCGTCCCAGACGGTGTCCAGGCGTTCCATCAGGACGGCGAGGTCGGCGGGGGTGCGCCCGGAGCCGACCTCGTCGGCGAGCGCGTGCACGACGTTGCCGAAGCCCTGGGCGGCGGAGCCGGCCGCGCGGGCCTTGACCTCCTTGTCCAGGAACCACTGCAGCGAGCAGTTCTCCAGTTGTTCCAGGCCGCTGCCGGACAGCCGCACCGGCAGGTCGGCGCTGCGCAGCGGGTCGGGGGCGGCGGTGGCGTCGGCCAGGCCCCACCAGCGGTCGGGGCGGGCGGCGGGCACCAGCGGCTGGCCCTCGTCGTCGGTGGCGGTGGCGAGCAGGGCGAGCCGTTCGGCGGCGGCCCGGCGCAGTTCGGGCGAGCGGGCCGGGTCGACGGTGACGGCCCGCAGTTCGGCGACCAGTGCGGCGACGGACAGCGGGCGGCGCGGGCGGTGGGTGACGTCCTCGACGACGACGGGCGGGGTGCGGCGCACGACCCTGCCGGTCCGCGGGTCGACGTCCTCGCGGTAGAGCTCGCGCAGGAAGCGGGAGGGCTCGTCGCCGTCGTCGGCGGGGGCCTTGACGGCGGTGACGATCAGCCGTTCCCGGGCGCGGGTCGCGGCGACGTAGAAGAGCCGGCGCTCCTCGCCGAGCAGGGCGCCCGGGGAGAGCGGTTCGGCGAGGCCGTCGCGGCCGATCCGGTCGGCCTCCAGCAGGGAGCCGCGGCGGCGCAGGTCGGGCCAGAGGCCGTCCTGGACGCCGGCGACGACGACCAGGCGCCATTCCAGGCCCTTGGAGCGGTGGGCGGTCATCAGCCGGACGGCCTCGGGGCGCACGGCCCGGACGGTGAGGGTGTCGGCGGCGATGTCCTGGGCGTCGAGCTCGGCGAGCAGGTCGAGGGCGCCGCGGTGGCCGGTGACCTGCTCCTCGGCGCGGGCTGCGGTCTCGAACAGGGCGCACAGCGCGTCGAGGTCGCGGTCGGCGTTGCGGCCGGCGGCGCCGCCGCGCAGGGCGGCCCGTTCCAGGCGTTCGCGCCAGCGGCGGCTGCCGTCCCACAGCTCCCAGAGCGCCTCCTCGGCGGTGCAGCCGCCGGCGAGGCGTTCGCGGACCTTGCGCAGCAGGGTGCCGAGGTCGCGGGCCCGGCGGGCGTGGGCGGGGTCGAGGGCGATCAGCCGCTCGGGTTCGGCGAGGGCCTCGCGCAGCAGGTCGCCGGCCGGGCGGGGGGCGGCCGGGTCCCCGTCGGCGCGCAGGGCGGCGCGTTCCTCCTCGCGCAGGGCGCGGCCGAGGCGGCGCAGGTCGGAGCCGTCGAGGCCGCCGAGCGGGCCGGTGAGCAGGGCGTGGGCCAGGTCGGTGGTGAGCGGGTCGGGTGTGTCGGGGTCGCCGTGCCGGTCGCGGGCGGCCTGCTCGGCGCAGACCCGCAGGGCGAGCAGCAGGTGGGCGACGGCCGGCTCCTCGCGCAGCGGCAGGTCGTCGCCGTCGATCTCCAGCGGGACGCCGGCCGCGCTGAGCGCCCGCCGCACGCCGGGGATGGAGCGGGCGCCGGCCCGGACCAGGACGGCCATCTCGCCCCAGGGCACGCCGTCCTCCAGGTGGGCGCGGCGCAGCAGGTCGGCGATCGAGTCGAGTTCGGCGCCGGGGGTGGGGTAGGTGTAGACCTCGGCCCGGCCGCCCTCGCGGGAGGGCAGCAGCGCGCGGTGCTGGGCGAGCTTGTCGGCGGGCAGCCGGCCCATCGGCATCCGCCGGGCGAGCTCCCGGGAGGCGGCGAGCAGGACGGCGCCGGAGCGGCGGGAGACGCGCAGCACCTTGACGTCGGCGGGTTCGCCGTCGGCCCGGCGGAAGGTCTGCGGGAAGTCGAGGATGCCGTTGATGTCGGCGCCGCGGAAGGCGTAGATCGACTGGTCGGGGTCGCCGACCGCGACGAGTTCGCGGCCGCCGCCGGCCAGCTGGCGCAGCAGCCGGACCTGGGAGGGGTCGGTGTCCTGGTACTCGTCGACGAACACCACCTCGTAGCGCCGCCGCAGTTGTTCGGCGACCTCGGGGCGTTCGGCGAGCAGGACGGCCCGGTGGACGAGTTCGGCGTAGTCGAGGACGCCGCGCAGGTCGAGCACGTCGAGGTAGTCGGCGAGGAAGTGCGCGGCGGCGGCCCAGTCGGGGCGCTGGACGCCCTGGGCGAAGCGCTCCAGTTCGGCTTCGCCCAGGCCCAGCTCGCGGCTGCGGGCGAGGACGGCGCGGACCTCGTCGGCGAAGCCGCGGGTGGTCAGGCAGGCCCGCAGGTCGAGCGGCCAGTGGATCCGGGAGCTGCCGAGCTTCGCGTCCTCGGCGCCGCCGGCCAGCAGTTCGCGGACCATGACGTCCTGCTCGGGGCCGGAGAGCAGCCGCAGCGGTTCGGCGTAGTCCTGCGGGTCCTGGTGGGCGCGCAGCAGGGCGTAGCTGAAGGAGTGGAAGGTGGTGGCCTGGGGGGCGGCCGAGGAGGAGCCGAGCCGGGCGGACATCCGGTCGCGCAGTTCCGTCGCGGCCTTGCGGCTGAAGGTGAGGACGAGGATGCGCTCGGGGTCGGTGCCGTGCTCGATCCGCCGGGCGACGGCCTCGACCAGGGTGGTGGTCTTGCCCGTCCCGGGGCCGGCGAGCACCAGCAGCGGCCCGCCGCCGTGCTCGACCACGGCGCGCTGGTACTCGTCCAGCACGGGTGGGGCGGGCTGGACGAGCGGGCTGCGCACGAGCCGGTACGGGGAACTCACGGAGGCGGATCCTGGGGTTGTGCTGGAGGCGTGGCCGGGCGGGCCCGCCGGGGCCCGCCCGTATCGAGCCTACGATCCTGCCCCGTCATTCCCGTCCGCGCGGCGGTTTCGCGGCATCCCCGGTCCGCGGCGACCTCACTCCGCGTTCCGCGGCGGCCTCATGGCGTGGCGCCCGGCTCCCGCCCGTCCCAGCGGGCCCGCCGCAGGTCGACCCGGGGCGGGTCGGCGAGTTCGCGCAGCGGGGTGCCCTCCTCGCCGTAGTGGGCGAGGGCGCGGTGCTCGTGTCCGGGCAGGAAGCGGCCGTCGGCGCGGATGACCCGCCACCAGGGGACCGAGCCGCCGTACAGGGCCATCACCCGGCCGACCTGCCGGGGGCCGCCCTGGCCGAGGTACTCGGCAACGTCCCCGTAGGTCATCACCCTGCCGGGTGGAATCCGCTCGGTCAGGTCGAGCACCAGTTCGGCGAAGGGTGGCAGGGTGTCCGGGAGGCCGTCGTCTGTTACGTCCGTCACCTGCGGCATTCTTCCTCACGGGGGCGCACCCGCGGCCCCGTACGAACGATCCGCCGCGCCCGATCCGGCCCCTGTCCAGCACGGGGCGCCGAGGCATGCCACCATCTTCGGGGCGGTGAGTGGTGATACGAGGACAAGACCAGATGACCGGGACGGCTGACGTGGGTGTGGACGAGGACTCCGACGAGTCCGCCGCCGCCGTGCCCTCGGCTCCCGGTGATGGGCCCGCGACCGGGCCGACACCGGAAGTCTCCCTGATCAAGGACCTGACGATCAAGACCCCCGCGCCCGCCGAGGCCTCCGAAGAACCCGCCGAACCCGCCGAAGCCCCCGGGGAACCGGCCGCCGAAGCCCCCGGGGATCCGGCCGCCGCCGCGCCGCCGGCCCGGCGCCCGCTGCCCGACTACCACGACCCGCTGGGCGACACCCCGCACCTGGACGTCGACGAGCCCCTGCTCGCCGCCCGGGCGCACCGCCCGTCCGACCTGATCCGCTTCCTGGCCGGCGTCCTCGGCATAGTCGCCGTCTTCGTGCTGGCGGGCATCGCCACCTCGACCACCACCGGCATCGAACAGGACATCGCCACCAACGCGCCGCACTTCTCCGCGGTGCTCTCCACGATCACCGGCCTGCTCTCCAGCGTCGCGGTGCTCGCCGTACCGCTGGCCTTCGCGGTCGAGCGGCTGATCAAACGCGACGGCCTGCGGGTCGCCGACGGCGTGCTCGCCTCGGTGCTCGCCTACGGCGTCTCGCTGGGCATCGACTGGTGGGTGGCCGAAGGCGCCTCCGACCACATCCGGGACGCGCTGACCAGGCTGCCGATGGACAGCAACGGCACCCTCACCGACCCGGTGCACGGCTACCTCGCCCCGGTGATCGCCTACATGACCGCGGTCGGCATGTCGAGCCGCCCCCGGTGGCGGGTCGCCCTGTGGGTGGTGGTGGTCTTCAGCGGGATCACCGAACTGCTCGGCGGCTACACCACCCCGCTGTCGCTGCTGCTCACCGTCCTGATCGGCTGGTCCGTCGCGTACGGCACGCTGTACGCGATCGGCTCCCCGAACATCCGGCCCACCGGCCAGCACCTGATGATCGGCCTGCGCAAGGTCGGCTTCACCCCGGAGAGCGCCCACCGCGCCCCGGACGCACCCGGCGGCACCCGCCGCTACTACGTCACCCAGCAGAGCGGCCCGCCGCTGGACGTCCACATCATCGACCGCGAGCAGCAGGCCTCCGGCTTCTTCTACCGGGCCTGGCGGCGGCTGCGGCTGCGCTCGGTGGCGGTGCGCCGCAGCCCGCAGTCGCTGCGCCAGGCGCTGGAGCAGGAGGCCCTGATCGCCTACGCGGCGGCCGCCTCGGGCGCCCGCGCGCCGCAGCTGGTCGCCACCTCCGAGCTGGGTCCGGACGCCGCGATCCTGGTCTACGGCAAGGTCGAGGGCCGCATCCTGGACGAGCTCTCCGACGAGGAGGTCACCGACCAGGTGATGGCCTCGCTCTGGGAGTCGGTGGCGGCCCTGCACGAGCGCCGGATCGCCCACCGCCGGCTGACCGGCGAGTCGCTGCTGGTGGTGGACGAGAGGACGGCCTGCCTGGTCAACCTCTCCGGCGGCGACATCGCCGCCACCGACCTGACGCTGCGCATCGACGTCGCCCAGCTGGTCACCACCTTCGCGCTGCGGATCGGCCCGGAGCGGGCCGTCGCCACCGCCAACGCGGTGCTCGGCGCCGACCGGGTCGCCCAGGCGCTGCCGCTGCTCCAGCCGGTCGGGATGAGCCGCTCCACCAGGGTCGACCTCTCGCGGCTCACCAAGGAGCGCAAGACCGTCGCCCGGGCCAGGGCGCTGGAGCAGGTCGCGGCCGGCGAGCGCACCCAGCAGCAGGCCGAGGAGGACATCGCGGTGGCCGGCGAGGACCTGCTGAGCCGCATCCGCGGCCAGATCCTCCAGATCGCCCCCGAGGCACCGATGGAGCCGGCCAAGCTGGAGCGGCTGAAGCCGAAGAGCCTGATCATGGTGATCGCGCTCACCTTCGCCGCCTACCTGGCGCTGACCACCATCAAGCCGGCCCAGCTCAAGCTCTCCCAAATGGACTGGGTCTGGGCGGCGGCGGCCCTGCTGGCGGCCGCGTTCAGCTACGTCGCCGCCGCGATGAGCCTGACCGGCTTCGTCCCGGAGAAGCTGCCGTTCCGGCGCACCGTCGCGGCCCAGCTGGCCGGCTCCTTCGTCAAGCTGGTCGCGCCCGCCGCGATCGGCGGCATCGCGCTCAACACCCGCTACCTGCAGAAGGCCGGGATCCGCTCCGGCCAGGCGGTGGCCTCGGTCGGCGCCTCCCAGCTGGCCGGCCTGGCCGGGCACCTGCTGCTGCTGTTCAGCTTCGGCCTGATCACCGGCAGCCAGACCAACGGCGACCTGTCCGCCTCCCGCGCGGTGATCATCGGCGTGCTGACCGCCGCCGTGCTCGCCCTGGTGGTGGCGGCGGTCGCGCCGCTGCGCCGGTTCGTGCTGGGCCGGCTGCGCTCGCTGTTCTTCGGCGTGGTGCCGCGGATGCTCGACCTGATGCAGACGCCCAGCAAGCTGGTCACCGGCTTCGGCGGCATCCTGCTGCTGACCCTGTCCTTCACCGCCTGCCTGGACGCCTCGGTGCAGGCCTTCGGCGGCGACGTCAGCTTCTCGGCGGTGGCGGTGGTCTTCCTGACCGCCAACGCGGCCGGCTCGGCGATCCCCACCCCGGGCGGCATCGGCCCGGTCGAGGTCGCCCTGATCGGCGCCCTGACGGTCGCGGACGTGTCGCCGGCGGTCGCCACCCCGGCGGTCTTCCTCTACCGGGCGCTCACCTTCTGGCTGCCGGTGCTGCCGGGCTGGATCTCCTACAACATGCTGCAGCGCCGCGGCGCGCTCTGACGTCCACCGGATACGCGGAAGGGCCCGCCGAGGCGGGCCCTTCCGGTACGTTCCGGCGTCTACGTTCCGGCGTCCTAGTAGACGGGCTTGTGCGGCTCGATCTGGTTGACCCAGCCGAGCACGCCGCCGCCCAGGTGGACGGCGTTGGCGAAGCCGGCCGCCTTGACCACGGCCAGCACCTCCGCCGAGCGCACGCCCGACTTGCAGTGCAGCACGATCTTGCGGTCCTGCGGCAGCTTCTCCAGGGCGTCGCCCATGAGGAACTCGTTCTTCGGGATCAGCACCGCGCCGGGGATGTTGACGATCTCGTACTCGCCGGGCTCGCGGACGTCGATCAGGAAGATGTCCTCCTCGTCGTCCTGCCACTGCTTGAGCTGCGCCGAGGTGACGGTCGAGCCCGCGGCGGCGGCCTGCGCCTCCTCCGACACGACGCCGCAGAAGGCCTCGTAGTCGATCAGCTCGGTGACCGTCGGGTGCTCGGAGCAGACGGCGCAGTCCGGGTCCTTGCGGACCTTCACCTGGCGGTAGTTCATCTCCAGGGCGTCGTAGATCATCAGCCGGCCGACCAGCGGGTCGCCCACGCCGGCCAGCAGCTTGATCGCCTCGGTGACCTGGATCGAGCCGATGGACGCGCACAGCACGCCCAGCACGCCGCCCTCGGCGCAGGAGGGGACCATGCCCGCCGGCGGGGCCTCCGGGTAGAGGCAGCGGTAGCAGGGGCCGTGCTCGGCCCAGAACACGCTGGCCTGGCCGTCGAAGCGGTAGATCGAGCCCCACACGTACGGCTTGCCGAGCAGCACCGCGGCGTCGTTCACCAGGTAGCGGGTGGCGAAGTTGTCGGTGCCGTCCACGATCAGGTCGTAGCCGGCGAAGATCTCCATGACGTTGGAGTTGTCGAGGCGCTCCTCGTGGAGGATCACGTCGACGTAGGGGTTGATCTCCTTGACCGAGTCCCGCGCCGACTCCGCCTTGGAGCGGCCCACGTCCGACTGGCCGTGGATGATCTGGCGCTGCAGGTTCGACTCGTCGACCACGTCGAACTCGACGATGCCCAGCGTGCCGACACCGGCCGCGGCCAGGTACATCAGCGCGGGCGAGCCCAGGCCGCCGGCGCCGACGCACAGCACCTTGGCGTTCTTCAGCCGCTTCTGCCCGGCCATGCCCACGTCGGGGATGATCAGGTGGCGGGAGTACCTGCGGACCTCGTCAACGGTGAGCTCGTCAGCCGGCTCGACCAGGGGTGGCAACGACACGGGGACTCCGATGGGTGTCTGGTTCAGGTGGCCTGGGCCAGCCTCATGGTGGTTGCTGCGCCGCCACGCGGGTGGCTCCTAGGCCAACAGTGTCACGCCCCTCCGGTATTCCGAGACAGCTCGTCCGATGGGCGAGACAGCCGGCGTCGGATCGTGGGACCGCCCGCCGGAGCCCGGAAAAGCGCCCCAGGCCTGTGCCGACAGGCCCGGGGCGCCCCCGGTGACCGCTCAGACCCGGCAGGCCGTCTCCAGCCAGACGTCCCCGAGCGACTCCTCCAGCGGCACCTGTGTCCGCCAGCCGAGACGGTCCCGGGCGGTGCGCACGTCCGCCTGCCGCCACGGCACCGGCTCCCCCGTCGCGACCCGGCCCTCCGGCCGGTGGCCCTCCACCCGGTGGCCCGGCAGGTGGTGGCCGGGCAGGTGGTCGCCGACCGGGCCGCCGGCCTGCGCGGGCAGCAGGACCTGCCGGTTCTCCTCGACGATCGCCCCCTCGAAGCCGGACGCCCGGACCAGCAGCTGGGCCGCGTCCCGGGCCCGGACGGCGTGCCCACTGCCGATGTTGACCACCCCGGTGGCGGCCGACACCGCCGCCGCCTGGATCGCCCGCGCGACGTCCCGCACGTCCACGAAATCCCGGTATCCGGACAGGTCCGGCATCCGCACCTGGGCCTCGTCCCGCTCCAGGGCCCGCCGCAGCCCCTCCGCGAGCCGCCCGAACAGCGAGGCGGTCGGCGCCCCCGGGCCCACCACGTCGAACACCCGCAGCACCGCCGCGTCCAGGCCCGACGCCAGCACCAGCTCCGTCCCGGCCAGCTTGGACACCCCGTACGGGCCGACCGGCCGCGGCTCGGCCTGCTCCGACACCGGCACCCCGCCCGGCACCGGGCCGTACTCGGCGGCCGAGCCGACGTGCACCAGCCGGGCCGGCTCCCGGCTGCGCCGGATCGCCTCGCAGACGGTGGCGACGGCCAGCGTGTTCGACCGGATCAGGGTGCGCGAGCTGCCGTAGGTGGCGCCCGCGCAGTTGATCACCACCTGCGGCGCGACCGCGTCCAGGAACCGGGCCAGCGCGCCCGGGCTTCCGGTGGTCAGGTCGAAGCGGATGTCGGCCGAGTCGCGCCGGCCGAGCACCGTCACCTGCAACTCCTGGTCCATGAGCAGACGATCGGTGACCCGGCGGCCGATGAAACCGTCGGCGCCCAGCAGCAGCACCCTCATCGGGGGCGTCCTTCCACGAAGCGAGGTCGGGGACGACCTGGCGGACTGAAATCAAGAGCGGACTGAGTGAGAGCAACGAGAAGGGGGCGGCACCCGGGGCCGCACCGGCGGGCGGGGCTCAGCGGTGCGAACCGGCCCGGCCGAGCACGGCCCAGGCGTACGCCAGCAGCACCGCGGCGACCGCGCCGCCGCCGAGCAGCCCGGCCGTCGGCCCGGAGCGGCCCAGGGCGAGCAGCCCGAGCACCACGGCGGGCCCGGCCAGCGCCCCCGCCGCCGCGGCCGTCGTCCGGCCGCAGCGGGCCAGCAGCGCGGGCAGCACCAGCAGCAGGCCCAGCACGCCCTGCGCCGCCCACTGCGCGGCGCCGGCCCGTTCGGCCGCCAGGTGCAGCAGGCCCCCGCCGTGGCCCGGCCCGGGGCGCGGCGCGAGGACGGTCAGCACCGCCAACGCGGCGAAGGTCAGCACCGCGAGCACCGCCAGGTGCAGGGCGACCGCCACCGGGAGCACCGGCCGCATCCGGGACCGGAACTCGGCCAGCGTGGCCGCCGCGCCGAGATGGCCGCGGCCGACCTGCCGGTACCAGCGGGCCGCCCGCTCGGCCGACCCGGCCGACACCGCCCCGGCCAGCACCAGCGCGGCGGTCAGCCGCCGGTCCCCGTCCGCCGCGGTCAGCGGGAGCAGCAGCAGCGCGGCCAGGCCCAGCCCGTACCCCAGCGCCGCCGGGCGCCACCGGGAGCCGGCCCGCCGCGGCGCCCGCGCCGGGCCCAGCCCGTCCACCGCGCGGCAGGGGCCGGTGCACGGCGGCCCGGGCTCGGCGGCGGGGTCCGCGGCCAGGGCGGGCACCAGCACCAGCGGGACGGCGGCCGGCAGCAGCACCGGCCAGCGGGCGCCGAGCGCGACCACGGCCGCGCAGGGCAGCGCGGCCAGCGCGGCGGCGGTCAGCGTCGCCCGGGTCGCGGCGGCGCACTCCCGGCCCGGCGGCGGCTCCGGCGGGGGCGGGCGGCGGGGCACCCGCGCGTACAGCTCCTCGGCGAGCGAGAACAGGTCGGCGTGCCGGCAGCGTGCGGCGGCCTGCGGGCCGAGCCCGGCCTCCTCCAGTCCGGCGGCGATCTCCAGCGGGTCGACGGCCCGCTCGCACAGCGCCCGGTGCTCGGCCATCACCTCGCGCACCGGATCCCCCACCGGGCTCCCGGGGCCGCCCGGCGCCGCGCCGCCCGCCATCAGACGGCCTCCGCGAGGGCGCCGGGGCGCTCTTGCGCGCCGGCGTCGCCGCCCTCGTCCTCCGACCGCTCGGACCCGGCCGGCCCGGCGCCGTGGCGGCCGTCGGGGCCGTCCGCCGCGTCCGGGGCGCCCTGGCCGTCCGGGCCGTCCGGCGCGCGGCGGCCGTCGGCGAGCCAGTACTCGGCGGGCCGGGCGAACGGGCGCGGCGGCTCCCCCGCCGCGCCGCCGGCCCCACCGCCGGGGAAGGCCGGGTACTGCGAGACCAGTTCCAGGTAGATCTCCCGGAAGGCGCCGATCACCGGCTCCACGGCGAAGCGTTCCTGCGCCCGCAGCCGCCCGGCCAGCCCGAGCCGGGCGCGCCGCTCCTCGTCGCGCAGCAGCGCCAGGCAGGCGCCGGCCAGCGCGCGCGGGTCCCGGGCGGGCACCAGCAGCCCGGTCGGCCCGACCACCTCGCGGGCCACCCCGACGTCGGTGGACACCACCGCCCGGCCGCTGAGCATCGCGTCCGCGAGCAGCCGGGGGCTGCGCTGGGACAGCGCGGAGAAGACGGCCAGCGTGCCGCCCTCCCAGACCTCGGCGAGCGAGCCGGGCCGCCCGGCGAAGTCCACCGCCGCGGCCAGTCCGAGCCGCTCGGCCAGCGCCGCGCAGTGCGCCCGGTAGCCGGGCGCGGCCTCCTCGCCGTGGATCACCAGCCGGGCCCGCGGCAGGTCGGCGTGCACCTGCGCGAAGGCGTGCAGCATCAGTTCGGTGTCCCGCCCCGGCTCCAGCGCGCCCGCCCACACCAGGGTCGGCGCGGCGGGCTCGGGCCCGGCCGCCGGGCGGACCACTGCGGGCGTCCCCTCGTACACCACCCGGGTGCGCGCCGGGTCGGCCCCGCAGCGGCGCTGCCACTGCTGGTCGTGGGCGCTGCCGGGGGTCAGGACGGCCGCCTGCCGGTAGGTCTCCTCGGTGAGCGCCCGGAAGTACGCCAGCAGCAGCGCCCGGACCGGCCACCGGTACGGCGCCTCGCGGTAGCCCAGGTACTGCTCGCGCAGGTGCAGGCCGTGCTCGGTGACCACGAACGGCACCCCGTGCAGGTACCGGGCGACGAGTGCGGGCAGCGCCGCGGGGCCGCCGCCGACCACGTGGCACAGGTCGGCGCCGCCGAGGCCGTCGGGCCCGGTGCCGTACCAGGGCGCGGACAGCGGCCGCAGGCACTGCTCCAGCAGGTCCGCCGCGACCAGCACGTCGCGGACCAGCGGCTGCCCGGCCGAGGTCTCCGCGCCCGGCAGCCGCCAGACCCGCTCCAGGGTGCGCCGGGCGTGCGCGGAGGCGAGGAAGGCGGGCAGCGTGCCGTCCTCCCGGGCGAGGACGGCCAGCCGGTACAGCCCGGCCCCGAAGCCGGCCCGCTTCCCCGGCAGCACCAGGGCTCTGACCAGGTCCTCGTACGCCCGGGCGTACTGGCGTCTGCGCAGCGCGCCGGGCACCCGGCCGCCCGGCCGGCGCCCCCACAGCGCCAGCTCGCGTGCCCCGCGCCAGGCGGGGGACGGCCGCTCGGCGGCGCCCTGGCCGGCCTGGCCGGTCAGCAGGTACAGCCCGAACTCGTGCTCCGGCAGGCCCGCGGCCAGCCGGTCGCACCAGCCTCCGGCGCCGCGCCGGGAATGTGGGCGGGCACCCTCGGTGAGCAGGGCGATGCGCACGGGAGACCTCCAGGGCAGAGCGGATCACGGGCGGGCGGATCACGGGCGGGCGGGATCGGCGGATGGCTTGAGCGGCTTGAGTGGTCACCGGGGCGGCCCCGCACGGCGGCGGGGACGGTCCGGGGGCGAGGAGTGCGGTCGGCCGGGTACGACACCGCGACGCTCCCCCGGGGCGGGGCACCACCGAGCGGTGGTGCGGCCGTCCGGCCCGACGGTCCGGCCGCGCCCCTCCCGCGATCCGTTCCCCCGGGCGCACGCCCGTTCCGGCGGGCCGGGCCCGACCCGCCGGGCCCCCTGGGTGCGGCCGCCCCCGGATTTCCCCGGCGTCCGCGGCCTCCCCCACACCTGTTCGGTCCGACAGCAGAAAGGTAGGACCGGGCCCGGGCAATCCATCGGTCACATGCCTGGTTGCCACCTGAACGAGTGAACGAGCGTGACCTCCCCCGAACCGGGCCGTTACCGCGCGGTCCGCGCGATCGGGCGCCGGTCGCCGACCTCCCCGCTCATGACGGACGATGGGAGTGACCTTGTTCGCCGCCGCGAGGGGTCCCCGGGTCCGCGATGCCCGGCCCGTGCTCCGCGCTCGGTGACACCGCCGGTGCGGTGCGTCACGAGGTTCGGATTCCGGCGGCCGGAACGGCCGTTCCGGCCCCTGTCACACCCCTGCCGACGCCGAGGTCAGCGCCGTATTGTGGGCTCCTGACAAGGAGGCCGAGGTCCTTTTCTCACTCCCGCCGAACGCGGAAGCGGTTACCGAAAAGTAGAATCGGCCCTCTTGCCAGCCCCGAACAACCGAAGTGAGGAGCGCCGTGACGGCCATCCAGGAGGCGCAGGAGCGCCCGCGCGGTGCCCGCCTGCCGCGAAGCGCCCGCCGTGAACAACTGCTCGGTGCCGCCCAGGAGGTGTTCGTCGCGCAGGGTTACCACGCGGCCGCCATGGACGACATCGCCGACCGCGCCGGGGTCAGCAAGCCGGTGCTGTACCAGCACTTCCCCGGGAAGCTGGAGCTGTACCTGGCACTGCTGGACAAGCACTGCGACGCCCTGGTCGAGTCGACCCGCGACGCACTGTCGACGACCACCGACAACAAGCTCCGGGTGGCCGCGACGATGGAGGCGTACTTCAACTACGTCTCCAGCGAGTCCGGCGCGTTCCGCCTGGTCTTCGAGTCGGACCTGACCAACGAGCCGGCCGTGCGCGAGCGGGTCGAGCGGGCCTCCGAGGCGAGCGCGACGCTGGTCAGCAAGGTGATCCAGGAGGACACCGACCTGCCCGAGGCGGAGTCCAAGCTGCTCGCCGCCGGGGTCTGCGGCCTGGCCCAGATCACCGCCCGGTACTGGCTGTCGCAGGGCCTGGACATCCCCCGCGACGAGGCGGTGCGGCTGGTCGCCAGCCTGGCCTGGCGCGGGCTGAAGGGCTTCCCGATGCACCCCGTCTCAGAGGGCGGGGAGGCCCTCTAGCAGGGGTGATCCACCGATCTTCGCCGTCGCGGTGATCCCGTGCTCTATGGTGAAGCCGTACGGCGCGGTCGTCGCGAACGCTTGTCCCAGGCGGTCGGGGTGTCCGCGCGTGGAGGCTGCAACCCCGGAGGGACGGAAGCCGTGGAGGTCAAGATCGGCGTGCAGAACACGCCGCGCGAGATCGTGATCGAGAGCACGCAGAGTGCCGATGAGATCCAGAGCGCGATCGCCAAGGCGCTGGAGGGTTCGGAGAAGCTCTTCGCGCTGACCGACGAGCACGGCCGCCGCGTCATCGTCCCGGCCGAGCGCCTGGCGTACGTGGAGATCGGCGAGCAGGCCGCCCGCAAGGTCGGCTTCGGCACCGCCTGAGGCGTCGTCCGAGCTGCTCACCCGGTGCCCCGCTCCCCCAGGGAGCGGGGCACCGTTGCGTGTACGGCCGGGTCGGCCGGGGTACGGCGACAGTGCGGCCGCCGGCGCCGCGCGCCCGTCCCCGGGGAGGCAGTTTTGCTGGTCGAGTCGATCGCCTTCGCCCTCGTCGGCCTGGCCGCGGGCCTGGCCGCACTGCTGGCGCGGCCCGCGTACTTCCGGGCGGCCCGCACCCTGACCCTGGGCACCGCCCTGGCGGCGGCACTGCTCGGCGGGACGGTGGCGCACTTCTGCCTGGACGGGCGCTACCCGGCGGCGTCGATCGCGGCCGCCGCGCTGACCTCGGCGGTGCTGACCACGACGCTGGCCCGGCCGGACCTCGCCGCCGGGCGGGCCCCGGCGCACCGGCACCACCCGCACCGGGCCGGTGTCCACCGCACGCGGCGCCACCGGCCGGCCTGACCTCTAGCTGGCCAGGCCCAGAGCGGCCATCCGCCGGGTGTGCGCCTCGGTGATCCGGTTGAACATCTTGCCGACCTCGACCAGGTCGAAGCCCTGCACCTGGACGCCGCCGACCAGCAGGTTGGACAGCGCGTCCCGCTCGGCGACCACCCGCTGGGCCTGGCTGAGCGCCTCACCCATCAGCCGCCGGCCCCACAGCGCGAGCCGGCCGCCGGAACGCGGGTCGGCCTCGATGGCCTGACGCACCTTGTCCACCGCGAACTGGGCGTGCCCGGTGTCGGACATGACGCCGAGCACCAGGTCGCGGGTGTCGTCGTCGAGCCGGACGGCGACCTCGCGGTAGAAGTCGGTCGCGATGGCGTCGCCGACGTAGGCCTTGACCAGGCCCTCCAGCCAGTCCGAGGGCGCGGTCATCCGGTGGAACAGCTCCAGCGGCTCGACGAACGGGCGCATCGCCTCCTGCGGGTCGGCACCGATCTCGGCGAGCCGGTCGTGCAGGCGCTGGTAGTGCTGGAACTCGGCGGAGGCCATCCGGGCCAGGGCCGCCTTGTCGGCGAGGTCCGGCGCCAGCTTGGCGTCCTCGGCGAGCCGCTCGAAGGCACTCAGCTCGCCGTAGGCGAGCGCGCCGAGCAGATCCAGCACCGCCGCCCGGTAGCCGGGGTCGGCCGAGCACGCGGCCCAGTCCCCGATCGAGCCGGCCGCGGCGTCCTGCGTCTCACCATGGGTCTCCATGACCCGCCACCTTAGTCCCGCCGGCCCGGGGGACCCACCCTGGCCGACCGTCGGCCGGTCGCCCGGGTGACCGGCCGGAACACCGCTTCCGGCCCGGGTCGGAAGGGGCAATGTCAGACGCGTCACGTGTTCGAGTCGTCGCCTGACTGTATGGTGGTACGGAGCCCCGTCGTGTTCGCACGGTGTCACCGCCGTCTCGGTGTCCCGCGCAAGCCCGCTCCGAAGCGGCACCGTCCATCCGGACGTGTCCGCACCGGAGCCACGGGTACTCACGTACGCGGATGCCCGGTCGGAGAGCCGATCGGCTCCGACCATGGCTTGGACTTCAAGCCTTGGCACCGCATCAGTGGCCGAGCGAGGGCCGCCGAGACCGCGCCCCCTGGCGAAGGTCCCGCGCAGGTCCCTCATGGGAATCCTCCCCGACGCCGCCGGCGACGCGCCCCGCACAGGGCAGCGCGCACCGGCCGGCCGCAGGGACCGGCGCGGTTGTGCGTCCGCTCAGCTGCATCAGGGCCGCCAGGCCCGTACGCAGCCGTGCGGCTGCCCGCCCGCCGCTCGCTCTCGGCCCCTTTCACACGGAAGAGGCAGCACCCTGTCCACCACCGCTGAACCCATCAAGACGACGTTCCGGGATCTGGGAATCCTCCCGGAGACCGCCGAGGCGCTCGAGTCCGTCGGCATCGTCCACCCCTTCCCCATCCAGGAGATGACCCTCCCGGTCGCGCTGACCGGCCACGACGTCATCGGCCAGGCCAAGACCGGCACCGGCAAGACCCTCGGCTTCGGCCTCCCGCTGATCGAGCGGTGCGTCGTGCGCGCCGACGTGGACGCCGGCCGGGCGACCGAGGAGCAGCTCTCCGACGGCCCGCAGGCGCTCATCGTCGTCCCGACCCGCGAGCTCTGCACCCAGGTCACCAACGACCTGCAGACCGCCGGCAAGGTCCGCGACGTGCGCGTCCTGGCCGTCTACGGCGGCCGCGCGTACGAGCCGCAGGTCGAGGCGCTCGCCAAGGGCGTCGACATCGTGGTCGGCACCCCGGGCCGTCTGCTGGACCTGGCCGGGCAGAAGAAGCTGAACCTGTCCAAGGTCCGCTCGCTGGTCCTGGACGAGGCCGACGAGATGCTCGACCTCGGCTTCCTGCCGGACGTCGAGAAGATCATCACCATGCTGCCGGCCAAGCGGCAGACCCTGCTGTTCTCGGCCACCATGCCGGGTCAGGTCATCAGCCTCGCCCGCCGGTACATGAGCCAGCCCACCCACATCCGGGCCGCCGCCCCGGACGACACCGGCACCACCGTCGCCAACATCGAGCAGCACATCTTCCGCGCGCACTCGCTGGACAAGGTCGAGCTCGTCTCGCGCATCCTCCAGGCCGACGGCCGCGGGCTGGCGATGATCTTCTGCCGGACCAAGCGCACCGCCGCCGACGTCGCCGACCAGCTGACCCAGCGCGGCTTCGCGGCCGGCGCCGTCCACGGCGACCTCGGCCAGGGCGCCCGCGAGCAGGCGCTGCGCGCGTTCCGCAACGGCAAGGTCGACGTGCTGGTCTGCACCGACGTCGCCGCCCGCGGCATCGACGTCGAGGGCGTCACGCACGTGGTCAACTACCAGTGCCCCGAGGACGAGAAGACCTACCTGCACCGGATCGGCCGCACCGGCCGGGCCGGCGCCTCGGGCACCGCCGTCACCCTGGTCGACTGGGACGACATCCCGCGCTGGCAGCTGATCAACAAGGCGCTGGAGCTCACCTTCAACGACCCGGAGGAGACCTACTCCACCTCGCCGCACCTGTACGAGCTGCTGAAGATCGCGCCGGGCACCAAGGGTGTGCTGCCGCGTTCGGAGCGGACCCGGGCCGGGCTCGGCGCGGAGGAGGTCGAGGACCTCGGCGAGACCGGCGGGCGCGGTGCGCGCACCGCCCGGGCCAAGGGCCCGCGCAGCGGCGCCGGCCGCACCGGCGCCCCTGAGGCCGCCGTGGCGACCGAGGAGAAGCCGCGCCGCACCCGTGAGCGCCGCCGCACCCGCGGGGGCTCCACGGTCGCCGAGGGCGAGGCCGGGAGCGTCGTCGAGGCCGCCGCGGCCCCGGCCGTCGAGGGCACCGAGGGCGAGGCGGCCCCGCGCCGCCGTCGCCGCCGTTCGCGCGGCGCCGCCGCCGGCGAGGCCGCTGTGGTGGCCGAGGCCGTCGCGGTGACCGAGGCGGCCGTGGCGGCTCCGGTCGCCGAGGCCCCGGCCGAGGTTCCGGCCGCGGTGGCCGTCGTGGCCGCCGCCGAGGCCGTCGTCGAGGCCGTCGTCGAGGAGAAGCCGGCCGCCCGCACCCGGACGCGCACCCGCAAGCCGAAGGCGGAGGCCGTCGAGGCCGTCGTCGAGGCGCCGGCCGAGGCACCCGCCGCCGAGGTCGTCGTCGAGACCGCCGTCGCGAAGAAGCCGGCCACCCGGACGCGCACCCGCAAGCCCAAGGCAGAGGCCGTCGAGGCCGTCGCCGAGGCACCGGCCGCCGAGGCCGCCGTCGCGGAGAAGCCGGCCACCCGGACGCGCACCCGCAAGCCCAAGGCCGAGGCCGCGACCGCCCCGGCGGCTCCGGAGGCTGCGGCCGCCGACGCCGCGACCGAGGTCCCGGCCCCGCGCAAGCGCACCCGGGCCCGCAAGGCCGCCGCCGCGCCGGAGACCACCCCGGAGAGCTGACGCACCCCGCCCCGGAGGGGGCGGGCCGGGCCCCTGGTGGCCTGGCCCGCCCCCTCCGGCGTTCCGGCGTTCCGGCGTTCCGGCGTTCCGGCGTTCCGGCGCAGGCTGGATAGGGTCGGGGTTACCGGCCAGTCGCCCGCAGGAGAGCAGCCCATGAGCACGCCGCCGTTCCTCACCCTTCCCCGCTGCGCCCGCGCGCTGCGGCTGTCGACCAGCCGCGGCGGGTTCGCCGCGCTGCGGGCCGAGCCGGACGGGCCGGTGCGCGGCTCGGCACTGCTGGTGCCGGGCTTCACCGGCAGCAAGGAGGACTTCATCGCCCTGCTGGAGCCGCTGGCGGCGGCGGGCTACCGGGTGACCGCCGTCGACCAGCGCGGCCAGTACGAGACCGGCGGCCCGGACGACCCGGCCGCGTACGCCGTCGAGGCGCTCGGCGCGGACGTCCGGGCGCTCACCGAGGCCGTGGCCGCCGACGGCGGCGGGCCGCCGCACCTGCTGGGGCACTCCTTCGGCGGCCAGGTGGTCCGGGAGGCGGTGCTGGCCGCGGCCGCGGACGGCCCGTCGCCGTGGCGCTCGCTGACCCTGATGTCCACCGGCCCGGGCGCGATCGATCCGGCCGAGGCGGCCCGCACCAAGCTGCTGCTGGACGTGCTGCCGGTCATGAGCCTGGAGGAGATCTGGCAGGTCATGCGGCAGATGGAGGAGGGCAGCGGGGACCAGAAGCAGCGCCCGGAGCCGGCCGTCGCGGAGTTCCTGTACCGCCGCTGGCTGGCCAACGTGCCGCTGTCGCTGAGTGTCACCGGTGGTCATCTGGTCGCCGCGCCGGACCGGGTGGCCGAGCTGGCCGCCGCCACCGCCGGCCTGCCGGTGCTGGTGCTGTCCGGGGTGCGGGACTACGCCTGGCCGGTGCCGGAGCAGACCCGGATGGCGGAGCGCCTGGGGGCCCGCCGGGTGGTCGTCGAGGACGCCGGCCACTCCCCCAACGCCGAACGCCCGGCCGCCACGGCCGGGGCGCTGGCCGCGTTCTGGGCCTGAACCGGGCCGATCCGGAGAGTGGTCTGAACCACTTCTCGAAGTTCGACCGTCTTCAACACAGGACAAAAGTCGTTAGTTACGGTAATCTTTGATTCTGTCCGGGAATCATCGCCGGCCTCCGCGTCGGCGCGAATCAGCCGAAACCTGGACTTCACGGGCGGGCAACGACCCGGAAGCACCACCACGTCACCGTGGTTCACGAGGCACCAGACGCACCGGGCAAGCAGGGGGAGCCCTTGCCGCAGCAGACCGCCGCACGTACGAACCGAGCGATCCGGCCGCACCGCCGGACCCGTAGGACCCCTCAAGGGCTGGTATCCACCCAGCCGCAATCGCCCCGACCGACGGGGCAGGAACAGGAGACGCCCATGACGAAGACCATGCGCTTCGAGATCGTTCGACTGGACGACGCCAACGGCTCCGCCGCCGACCGCCTGATAGCCGACGCCGAGACCGTCCGCGAGTTCGTCCAGGCCGCCGCCCGCACCGGTGAGCGCCTGCTCATCCGCCCGTGCCCGACCGTCTGACCACGCGCGGCGCCTCCGACCGGGAGCCCTCACCCGCCGCCGACGAGCCGGGAGCGTCCGATCCGGACGTTCCGATACCCGACTGACGCCCTGTCACCGCAATCGCCGATGACGGGGCGTCAGTGTGTCCGGGCCCTGCGCCCGTCGACGTTTGCCGCCGCCCGCCACGGGACATCCCCCAACGGGAACCGCCCGTGCCGCGCCGCCCCACCCCGCGCCGAACGGGCCCCGCCACCGACAGGTGCCGCCGAGCCCTCCGTACGGGTGATCGTCCTTGACGCGGCGGTCCGGAGGGAGGAGCGTTGTCGCCTATGAGGGGCGAGCCAAGCTGCCCGAGGTGCGCCGGTCGGGTCCGCGCCCCCGGTCTGTTCTCAGACACCTGGCAGTGCGACCGGCACGGAGCCGTGCACCCGATGCAGCCCGTACTGCCACCGAGCGTCGAAGCCCTGGGCGTCGCCGTCGCCCGCTCGCAGGTCCCCGTCTGGCTGCCCTGGCCGCTCCCGGTCGGCTGGCTCTACACCGGCATCGCCCACGTCGGCGACGACGTCTCCGGCGCCCGGGCCACCGCCGTCGCCTGCTCCGGACCGGCCCCGCTCGGCGGCTTCGGCGAGCTGGTGCTCGTCGCCGAGGAGCTGGGGGTCGGCCTCGGCGCCCGCTACGCCGGGATGCCCGGACCCGATCCGGGCGACTCCGTCGGCCTCTACAAGCCCGCCGACGCCAAGCTGCTGGCCGCCGGCCGGCCCACCCCGATGTTCCACATCCCGGACGCCCCGGCCGACCGCGCGGTGTTCGTCGGCGAGGCCCGCGGCCTCTGGCTCTGGGCGGTCGCCTGGCCCGAGCAGTCCGCCCTGGTGATGTACGACGAACTCGTCCTCACCGACCTGCGCGAGGCCGGCGCCGAACTGGACCTGCTCCCCTGCGGGGCCCTCTCCCCCCGCCTGCTGGGATAAGTCCCGTCCGGCCGGGGCCTGGCGCCCTGTCCTATCCTGGGCGGCACCCCGAGCCCCCAGGAGTCCGCCCCGTGCGCATCGACCTGCACGCCCACAGCAACGCCTCCGACGGCACCGACAGCCCGGCCGAACTGGTCGCGGCGGCCGTGGCCGCGGGCCTCGACGTCGTGGCACTCACCGACCACGACACCGTCGCGGGCCACGCCGAGGCCGCCGGGGCGGTGCGCGCGCTGCCGGCCGGCAGCCGACTGACCGTCGTCCCGGGCGCCGAACTGTCCTGCGTGGTGGGCGGCGTCAGCATGCACCTGCTGGCGTACCTGTTCGACCCGGACGAGCCGGAGTTCGCGCGCGAGCGGGAGCTGGTGCGCACCGACCGGTTCCGGCGCGGGCGGGCGGTCGTCGAGCGCTGCCGCGAACTCGGCGCGGACATCAGCTGGGAGCAGGTGCAGCGGATCGCCGGGGCCGGCTCGGTCGGGCGCCCGCACATCGCCAGCGCGCTGGTCGAGGCGGGCGTGGTGGCCACCGTCTCGGACGCCTTCACCGCCGAGTGGCTGGCCAACGGCGCCCGGGCGGACGTCCGCAAGCACGAGACCGACCCGATCGAGGCGGTCCGGCTGGTCCGGGCCGCCGGCGGGGTGCCGGTGTTCGCCCACCCCGGCGCGGTCAAGCGCGGGCGGACCGTCCCGGACCAGGTGATCGCCGACCTCGCGGCGGCCGGGCTGGCGGCGCTGGAGGTCGACCACACCGACCACGACGAGGAGACCCGGGTGCGGCTGCGCGGCCTGGCCGGCGAACTGGGGCTGCTGGTCACCGGCTCCAGCGACTACCACGGCAGCCGCAAGACCGTCCGGCTCGGCGAGCACACCACCGATCCCGCGGTGTACGAGGCCCTGCTGGCGCAGGCCACCGGCGCGAAGCCGATCGGCGGCTGAGGGCCGCACGCCGGGGTGCGGGGGCGCGGCGGGAGCGCGGGGCCAGGACGGGAGACCCGCGGCCTGAGCCCCGGTCAGTCCAGCCGGACGCCGCGGCGGTCCGGGTCGCGCAGGTCGGCACCCTGGTCCAGCCAGCGCTCCTGGAGCGCGGCCGCGCCGTGCACCCGCTTCCAGCCGGCCTCGTTGGGCGTCATCGGCAGCAGCGGCAGGAAGCGGACCGGGTCGGCCGGCTCGTCCAGCTCCAGGTCCGGCACCAGGCCGCCCGGCTCGGCGGCCAGCACCGAGGTGAACGGCGCGCCGTCCCACAGCGGGGCGCCGAGGTCCAGCGAGCCGCCGGGGGCCACCACCAGTCCCTCGACCTGCGGGGTCGCGGCCAGGGTGGCCAGGCTGCGCAGCACGCTGTCGCGCCCGCCGCGGACGGTCAGCACCAGTTCGGCGCGCGGGCCGCGCAGTTGGTCGGCCACCGGTGCGGTCGGGTCGGCCATCGGCGCGGCGGCCATGCCGAGCGTCGCGTACCGGACCAGGCCGTCCGCATCCGGGCCGAAACGCAGCACCTCGATCCGGTCGGTGCCGAGGAAGGTGACCGCGGCGCGGCCGCTCGGCTCGCCGAAGGTGGTGATCAGCCGGGCCTCGACGGCGGCCAGCACCGCTTCCCGGGAGAGCGCCGGGGAGCTGCCGCCGTGGGGTTCGCCGAAGAGCGGGAAGTCGTGCGCCATGCCGGTGAGCGTAACCCCCGGGGGCGGGCCGGCCGTGTGCGGGCGGCCCGGGCAAAGCCTCGGGAAAGCCCGGGGCGCCGATGGTCGGTCAGATGTTAGGGTGAGCGACTGGCCACCGGGAATCCTCAGGTTCCCGGGGCGGCGGCACGAAGGAGGTGGTTGCGGTGGATACCGGCCGACCATGCAGTACCGGCAGCTCTACCCGGCCCCGACTTCCCCGTACCCCTCGCCACGCAGGCTGAACCGGCTGATCCAGCCGAGGTAGCCCGGGCAGGCCGGACGCGGACGAACCGGCCGGGAGAGCACCCTCACCCCCCTTCACCGGTGTTCTTCGCCGTCGCACCACGGCCGCCCGCTCCTCCCCCGCCTTCCGACCGGGGGGACCCCTACGCCGCTGTGCGGCGGCTCCTGTTCCAGGGAGCCTGCCATGTCGATGATCAACAGCCTGCGCGCCGCCGTCCGCACCAACCGCCGCCGCTCCGCGGTCGGCGCGTACGACGCCGTCCCGGTGGGCGCCGGCTCGGCGGTCGTCGACTGCGCGGTGTACCAGCACGGCAAGCGCCACGGCGAGACCTGCAGCCCCCGCGAGGCCGCCCGCCGGATCAAGGCCGCACACCAACTCCCGGACGGGGACGGCTCGTTCAGCTGGATCGGGCTGCACGAGCCGACCGAGGCCGAGTTCGAGGGCATCGCCCAGCGCTTCGGCCTGCACCCGCTCGCAGTCGAGGACGCGGTGCACGCGCACCAGCGGCCCAAGGTCGAGCGCTACGACGACGTGCTGTTCGCCGTCTTCAAGACCATCCGCTACGTCGAGCACGACCAGCTCACCCCGACCAGCGAGGTGGTGGAGACCGGCGAGCTGATGGTCTTCGCCGGGCGGGACTTCGTGATCACCGTCCGGCACGGCGGCCACGGCTCGCTGCAGGAGCTGCGGCACCGGCTGGAGGCCGACGCGGACGAGTCCGGACTGCTCGCCAAGGGCCCGTCCGCGGTGCTGCACGCGATCGCCGACCACGTCGTGGACAACTACCTGCTGGTCTCCGAGCGGCTGCAGAACGACGTGGACGAGATCGAGTACGGCGTCTTCTCGGCCAAGGGCGGGCGCAGCGCCGACGTCGGCCGGGTGTACCAACTCAAGCGCGAGGTACTGGAGTTCAAGCGGGCCGTGGTGCCGCTGCTGCGCCCGATGCAGCAGTTGTCCGAGCCGCTGCAGCGCCTCGTCGACCCGGACATCCAGAAGTACTTCCGGGACGTCGCCGACCACCTGGCCCGGGTCACCGAGCAGGTGCACGGCTTCGACGAACTGCTGAACTCGCTGCTCCAGGCCAACCTGGCGCAGGTCTCGGTGGCGCAGAACGAGGACATGCGCAAGATCACCGCCTGGGCGGCGATCTTCGCCGTGCCCACCATGATCACCGGCGTGTACGGCATGAACTTCGAGTACATGCCCGAGCTGCACCACAAGTACGGCTATCCGATGGTGCTCGGCGCCATCATGCTGATCTGCGTCGGGATGTACCGGGGCTTCCGCCGCAACGGCTGGCTGTAGCCGCCCGTGGCGCCCGCCGACCGCTACCGCCGGCCGCCGCGGGCGACCAGGACCAGGCCCACCAGGATCAGCACCACCGCCGGATACGCCGCCACCGGGGGCCACTGGCCGAGCCACAGGGCGGCGATCAGGGCCGCGCCCGGCGTCTCCAGCAGGATCGCGGTGGAGGTGATCGACGGGCCGAGGCTGCGCACCACGCGGTTGCTCAGCGAGTGGCCGAGCAGTTGGGCGGCGACCATCAGCAGCACGATCTGCCACCACACCCCGGCCGGCCAGCCGGCCAGCGGCGTCCCGGCGACCAGGCAGATCGCCAGCAGGCCCACCGCCGTGGTGGCGTAGCAGACCAGCGTGTACGCGGTGGTGCTGACGGTCTTGCGGACCTCCGCGCCCAGCAGCATGTACCCGGCGGCGGCCAGGCCCGCGCCGAGGGCGAGCGCGTCGCCGAGCAGCGCGCGCGGGGAGAGCGAGAGGTCGACGCCGGTCAGCACCAGCACGCCGGCGAAGGCCACGCCCGTACCGAGCCAGACCATCCGGGGGGCGCGGACGCCGAGCAGTCGCATCAGCAGGATGGTCCACAGCGGGGTGGTGGTGACCAGGGCGGTCGCCGAGGCCACCGAGGTCATCCGCAGGCTGGGCATCCAGAGCGCGAAGTGCACGGCGAGCAGTACGCCCGCCGCGATCGCGAGCAGCAGCGCCCGCCGGCCGATCCCGCGCAGTTCGGCGCGGTGGCGCAGCAGCGCGTACGGGCCGAGGACGCCGACCGACATGACGTTGCGCCAGAACGCGATCGCCAGCGCGGGCGCGGCGGTGGCGCTGATCAGCGGGCCGGACAGCGAGATGCCGGCGATGGAGACGGCGAGTAGCAGCAGGTCGGCGGTGGGGAGCGGGTGCGCCGGCTCGGTGGCGGTGGCGGCTGGTGCGGGTGCGGTCGCGGGCCGGGCGGCGGGCACGGCGCTCCTCTGCTGGTCACGTGGGCTGGGGCGAGGCGGGGGCCGGACTGAACCGGGCCGGGGCTGGACCGGCCCGGGCCGGGCTGGACCAGGCCGGGGCTGGGCGCTCCTACGGTAAGGCCCGTGGCAAGCCGATGGAACTGTCGCCCGACGGCTGAGACAACTCGTGGACGGCGGAGGTCGTACCCTGGGCGCCATGGACCGTACGCCCGCCGCCGCGACCGCCGACGACCTCCTCGACCAGGCCCTGCTGGAGGAGGCCGCGAAGAAGTCCGGCCTCCTCTGGGTCCGCGCGGACGGCCAGGAGCAGGCCCGCCCGCTCTGGCACGCCTGGCACGACGGCGCCGTGGTGGTGGTCGGCGAGGGCGGCGAGCAGCCGCTGCACGGCCTGACCGCCGGATCCGGCGCGGTGGTGACCGTCCGCAGCAAGGACAAGGGCGGCCGGCTGACCGGCTGGAGCGCCCGGGTCTCGGAGCTGGCCCCGGGCGGCGAGGCCTGGCTGGGCGCCGTCGAGGAGCTCAAGGGCAAGCGGCTGAACGCGCCCGACACCGACACCATCACCGACCGCTGGGCCCGCGAGTGCCGGGTGCTGCGCCTGGAGCCCGCCGGAGCGCTGACCGAGCGTCCGGGCGCGATGCCGGACGGCTCGCACGCCGCCCAGCCGATGCCCACCGCGGCCACCACCCGCCGCCCCGTCCCGGCCGGTCTGCCCAAACTGCTGTTCAAGCGCCGCTAAAGATTCACGCCCGGGACTCCTCGGCTGTGTACCGTGCCTCGTCGGGCCGGGCTCGCGACACGCGGGTAGCCTTGCCCGCAGGTGCGCCCCGGCGTACCCGGCACGGCGTCGAACGAGTAGAGGGAGTTCATGGCAGGGCCAGGCACCCGGGTCTTCATCTCCCACCTCTCCGCCCTCGCCGTCTTCGACCCGAACGGCGACCAGGTCGGCCGGGTCCGTGACGTCGTCGTCTCGCTGCGGCTCGGCGGCCGCCCGCCGCGGGTCCTGGGCCTGGTGGTCGAGGTGGTCGGCCGGCGCCGGATCTTCCTGCCGATGACCCGGGTGACCAGCCTGGAGTCCGGCCAGGTGCTCGCCACCGGCGTGATCAACCTGCGGCGCTTCGAGCAGCGCCCGTCCGAGACCCTGGTGCTCGCCGAGCTGCTGGACCGCACCGTCACCTGGTCCAAGACCGGTGAGGACGTCACCGTGCTGGACGTCGGGATGGTGCAGACCCGGATGCGCGAGTGGGAGATCAGCAAGGTCTTCGTCCAGGTCGGCCGGGCCGGCCGGCTGCGCAAGGGCAAGGGCGAGCGGCTCACCCTGGACTGGCAGGACGTCACCGGCTTCACGCTGCCCGAGCAGGACCAGGGCGCCGCCAACCTGCTCGCCACCTTCGACCAGCTGCGCGCCGCCGACCTCGCCAGCGTCATGCACCACCTGTCCGCCAAGCGCCGCGCCGAGGTGGCCGCCGCGCTCGACGACGAGCGGCTCGCCGACGTCCTGGAGGAACTGCCCGAGGACGACCAGGTCGAGATCATCGGCAAGCTCAAGGACGAACGCGCCGCCGACGTCCTGGAGGCGATGGACCCGGACGACGCCGCCGACCTGCTCTCCGAACTGCCCGACGACGAGGCCGAGCGGCTGCTCCAGCTGATGGAGCCGGACGAGGCCGAGCCCGTCCGCCGCCTGCTGTCGTACGAGGAGAACACCGCCGGCGGTCTGATGACCACCGAGCCGGTCGTGCTGGAGCCGGACGCGACCGTGGCCGAGGCGCTCGCCCGCATCCGGGTCTCCGACCACAAGCCCGCGCTCGCCGCGCAGGTGTACGTCTGCCGGCCGCCGAACGAGACCCCGACCGGCAAGTACCTGGGCACCGTGCACTTCCAGCGGCTGCTGCGCGAGCCGCCGTACGTGCTGGTCGGCTCGCTGGTCGACGACGACCTGGACCCGCTGCCGCCGGACACCCCGCTGTCGCTGATCACCAGCTACCTGGCGACCTACAACCTGGTGTCCGCGCCGGTCGTCGACGAGGCCGACCACCTGCTCGGCGCGGTGACCGTCGACGACGTGCTCGACCACCTGCTGCCGGAGGACTGGCGCGAGTCCGTCCTGCACGGCCACGACGACACGGACGGCACGAGGGAAGAGGTGCACGGTGGACGCTGACCGCAAGGGGCGGCGGGACGAGTCCCCCCGCCAACGCATCCAGAGCGAACTGCGGGAACTGCGCCAGCTGCGCGAACTGCGCGGCCGGGAGGGCGGCCGGGAGCGGCGCGCCGAGATCTCCGTGGCCGGCCCGGCCCGCACCCGGCTCGACCAGCCCCGCACCGCCCGGCCCGGGCTGATCTCGCTGCCCGCCTACGACCCGGAGGCGTTCGGCAAGCTCTCCGAACGGATCGCGCGGTTCCTGGGCACCGGCCGCTTCATCGTCTGGATGACGGTGGTGATCATCATCTGGGTGGCCTGGAACACCCTGCTGCCGGAGAACGTGCGCTTCGACAGCTACCCCTTCATCTTCCTCACCCTGGTGCTGTCCCTCCAGGCCTCCTACGCGGCCCCGCTGATCCTGCTCGCGCAGAACCGCCAGGACAACCGGGACCGGGTCAACATGGAGCAGGACCGGGCCCGCAGCGACCGCAACATCGCGGACACCGAGTACCTGACCCGCGAGGTCGCGGCACTGCGGCACGGGCTCGGCGAGGTCGCCACCCGAGACTTCATCCGCTCCGAACTCCAGTCCCTGCTCAAGGAGATCGAGGAGCGCCGGGAGCCCTCCGGGACGCTGTGACCGGCGGCACGCTACCGGCGGGTTAGGGGATCCCCCGAGCGCCGTACCATCAAGGCATGGCCAACGAGACAGAGGTCGCGGCCGGCGTCACGGAGGAGTCCGTACGCCAGGCGCTGGCGACCGTCAACGACCCGGAGATCAACCGCCCGATCACCGAGATCGGCATGGTGAAATCGGTCGGGATCGCCGAGGACGGCGCGGTGCGCGTCGCGGTCTACCTGACCGTCTCCGGCTGCCCGATGCGCGACACCATCGTCACCCGGGTCCGCGAAGCGGTCGGCCGCGTGCCCGGTGTGACCGGCGTCGAGGTCGAGCTCGACGTGATGAGCGACGAGCAGCGCAAGGAGCTCTCCCAGCTGCTGCGCGGCGGCGCCCCCGAGCGGGAGATCCCGTTCGCCAAGCCGGGCACGCTGACCCGGGTCTACGCCGTCGCCTCCGGCAAGGGCGGCGTCGGCAAGTCCTCCGTCACGGTCAACCTGGCCGCCGCGATGGCCGCCGACGGCCTGAAGGTCGCCGTCGTGGACGCCGACATCTACGGCCACAGCGTGCCCCGCATGCTCGGCGTCGAGGGCCGGCCCACCCAGGTCCAGGACATGATCATGCCGCCGCAGTCGCACGGCGTGAAGGTCATCTCGATCGGCATGTTCACCCCGGGCAACGCCCCGGTGGTCTGGCGCGGCCCGATGCTGCACCGCGCGCTCCAGCAGTTCCTCGCCGACGTCTACTGGGGCGACCTGGACGTCCTGCTGCTGGACCTGCCGCCCGGCACCGGCGACATCGCGATCTCGGTGGCCCAGCTGGTCCCCAACGCGGAGATCCTGATCGTCACCACCCCGCAGATGGCCGCCGCCGAGGTGGCCGAGCGGGCCGGCACCATCGCGGTGCAGACCCACCAGAAGATCGTCGGCGTGATCGAGAACATGTCCGGCATGCCGTGCCCGCACTGCGACGAGATGATCGACGTCTTCGGCACCGGCGGCGGCCAGACCGTCGCGGACGCGCTCACCCGCACCGTCGGCGCGACCGTCCCGGTGCTCGGCTCGATCCCGATCGACGTGCGCCTGCGCGAGGGCGGCGACGACGGCCGCCCGGTCGTGCTCGCCGCCCCCGACTCCCCGGCCGGCGCCGCCCTGCGCGCCGTCGCCGGCAAGCTCGGCGGCCGCCAGCGCGGCCTCTCCGGGCTCTCCCTCGGGCTGACCCCGAAGAACAAGTTCTGACGACGCGTCGCCGAAGGGGCCGGGTGGTTCGACCACCCGGCCCCTTCGGCGTGCTCGGCGTCCTCGCGCCCTACGGGCGGGTGTAGGCGGTCAGGTCGGGGGCGGTGGCGAAGCCGGCGCCGTAGGCGCTGACGCCGCGGCCGTAGGCACCGAGCAGGACGCCGGGGGCCTCGCCGGCGAGCACCCAGCCGTACTCGGACTCGCGGTAGCGGAAGGGCTGCGGCAGGCCGTTCACCGGGAGGCTGAGGGTGGACCAGCCGGGGCCGGCCAGGTCGTCGGCGAGGTCCCACGCGAGGGTGCTCTGCTGGTCCAGCCAGTCCTGGCGCAGCGCGCGGTCGAGCTGGCCGGGCCAGGTCGAGGCGAGCAGGCCCGAGCCTGCCAGCCAGGCGGCGGAGGAGGCGGAGGTCGCCTCCAGGGTGCCGGTGTTGTCGGCGCTGCGGCGGCTGTCCCGGCGGGCCACCGTGACCACGACCGCGAACCTGCGCATGTCGCGCGGCTCGTACTGCCTGGCCGGCTCCTCGCCGTGGCCGAGGCTGCCGTAGTCGACGCTGCCGGGCGCCCCGGCCCGGGGGCCGCCGGCGCCGGCCTGCATCAGGTAGCGGCGGCCGGTCCAGCCGTCGTCCAGGCCGTACCAGGGGAAGTCGGCGGACAGGTAGGGCACCAGCGGGTCCGCCGGGCCGGCCTGTCCGCCGACCACCGGTCCGCCGGCCGTGGCCGTCGTCCCCACCGCCTGACTCGTCGCGTCCATCCCCGGGCCTCCTCAAACACACGTTTGCCTGCCGTGGCGCGCTCCCATCGTGGCGTACCGCGGCGTTCCCGGGAGCCGTTCCTGGTCCGCGACAGCGCGGAATGTGACGGACGGCTCAGCGGGAACAATCAGCACAATAGCGGCGCACACGCCGCCGCCCCGCTCAGCCGGGCGGCCGGGCGGGGCGGTGGCGTGGTCGTACGGGGCGTGACCGGGGGCCGGTCAGGTCGCGTCGGGGTCGAACGGGGGCCGCTCGCCGGGCTGCAACGGCGCCCCGGTGGAGGCCGCCACCGGGGCGGCGGCCTTCTCGAAGCTCACGCTGCCGTTGCGGCCGTTCACCGGCGCCGCCGGCTTGTCGTCCAGGACGGAGCGGATGTCGAGCGAGTCCTTCATCTCCTTGAGGCCCAGCGGGTCCTCTTCGTCGCCCAGGAGCTGCTTGCGGACGAAGGTCTTGGGGTTCAGGTCCTCGAACTCGAAGTCCTTGAACTCGGGGCCCAGCTCGCTGCGGATGTCCTCCTTCGCGTTGTCGGCGAAGGAACGGACCTTCCGGATGAAGCCCATGGTGTCCTGGATCAACTTCGGGAGCTTGTCGGGGCCGAAGATGATGATCGCCATCACGGCCAGGGTCAGGATCTCCAGCCCGCCTACATCGCTGAACACCTAAGCTCCCTAGCTCGTCGGACGACGGTCCCTACAGGGTAATGGCCATCGGCGGGTCCATGGTCCACGCTGCGATGAAGCCGTGGTAAAGACCTGCCGATGGCCGAGATCGTCGCGACCGGGGCGCGAGCGGCGCTCCAGGCCCGGACAGGGCCTAGCGGGTCTGCTGGCGCAGTGCGGGCAGGCCGCCCGAGTTTCGCTCCGCGGCCGGCGGCGGCGTCGCGTCGCGGGTCGCGGCGACGGGGTGGGCCGGGAAGTCCACCGGGATCTGCGCGGTCATCGGGACCAGGCCCCCGCCGCGGCCCGTGCCGCCGCTGTTGCCGACCGTGCTGACCGGGTTGCCGTGCTGGTCCTCGCTCTGCGCGCTGAGGCCGCCGACCCCGCCGAGCGTGACCGCGGCGACCGAGAAGGCGCCCGCGGCAGCGAAGACGAAGCGGCGCCCGCGCGGCGCGGCGGAGCGTACGGAGGCGGCGGCCGGGCGGGGCCGGGCGGGGCTCTCGGGGCGGGCCGCGGCCTCGGGGCGGCCGTTGCGCCGGCCCATCAGGGGCCGCAGCACCGCGCTGCCGCGCCCGAACGCCCGCGGGTCGACCCCGGGCACCGGGGTGTCGGCGCCGAGCGCGCCCGTGCCGAAGGAGGCGCCGGCGCCGCGGCCGAAGGAGCCGCCGGTGAGCCGGCTGCCGCCGAGCGTGCCGCCGGCCGCGACCCCGCCGCCGGGCAGGTCGTCGTCGTCACCGCGGCTGCCGCGCCCGACGGGCCAGTCGGCGTCCGCCGGATCGTCCGCCGGCAGGGCCCCGACGGCCATCAGCCGGGCCATCAGGCCGGAGGACGGGCCGGGGGTGCCGGTGCGGGTCAGCAGGTGCTTGACGGCCCGGCCCGCGTCGACCTCGGCGAGGCACTGCGGGCAGGTCGCCAGGTGGGCCTGGACGCGATCGCGCGAGTCGTGGCCGAGTTCGCCGTCCAGGAACGCGGAGAGGCGCTCACCGAGGTGGTGCTCCTCGGCGGCCGGCTCGGCGGGGCGCACCGGCACCGCGCGCAACGCCGTCTCGCCCGGCAGCGGGAGCGCGGGCAGGACGGGCTCGCCCGGTTCGTCGCCGCCGCGGCGGCCGGGCAGGGCCCAGCCCCGCCTGGCCGCCGACCGGCCGGACGGGTCCGGCTGGCCCGGCCCGGACCGGCCGGTTCCGCTCACGATCGCCTCCGTCCGCGCACACCCGGCGCGAGCGCGCCCTCGACGGCGGCGCCGACCGGCACCGGCTCCTCCGAGCCGCCGCGGCGCTCGCGCCCGGGGGCCGAGCCGGGGGCACGGTGCTTGAGCGCGGCGCGCAGGTGCGAGCGGCCACGGTGGATGCGGCTGCGGACGGTGCCGAGCTTGACGCCCAGCGTGGCGGCGATCTCCTCGTAGGACAGTCCCTCGATGTCGCAGAGCACCACGGCGGCGCGGAACTCCGGGGCGAGGGTGTCCAGGGCGTGCTGCACGTCGGCGTCGAAGTGGGTGTCGCTGAAGTGCTGGGCCGGGCTGGGCTCGCGGGAGGCGAGCCGCTCGGCCGCGTCCTCGCCGAGCGCGTCGAAGCGGATGCGCTGGCGGCGGCGGACCATGTCCAGGAACAGGTTGGTGGTGATCCGGTGCAGCCAGCCCTCGAACGTGCCGGGGGTGTAGGTGGACAGCGAACGGAACACCCGGACGAAGACCTCCTGGGTGAGGTCCTCGGCGTCGTGCTGGTTGCCCGTCAGGCGGTACGCGAGGCGGTAGACCCGGGCGCTGTGCGCCTCGACGATCTCCTCCCAGGAGGGCGGAGTCCAGGTCTGCGCGTCGGGGCCCTCGGTGAAGGTCGCGAGGGCGGGGGCCTCGGTGGTACCGGCGGCCGGCGTTGCGGCGGCGGGCTGGTCCAGGTCGGAGTGCGCAGGCTGGTTCATCACGGGCTTCGGCGTACGGGCCGACGCGGTGCAGCGGGAGTGCCGCCGCACGGGGACGTCGCCCTCGGCCACACCTCCTCGGTCGGCTCTTCTGCCCAGCAGGGCCACCACCATATCCACCTCACCCGTCAAGCCCGGATAAAAGTGCCCGGGAGGTCTCCCGTACCCGGTCCTTCGTGACAACGGCCCGCCGCCGTACGCGGTTCCCGGTCGGCCAGTAATCTGTGCCAGGAAATATCGACTTCCCTCGGCACCGGGCCGTAACCCGGGGCTCCGAAAGAGGCAGCCATCAGCGAGTTCGGGCCCGAGCGTGTGGCCCTCGCCGACACCTACGTCGGCGAGGACGCGGTGCTGACCTACGCCCGGGCGCAGTCCGCGCGCACCGGGATACGGGCGATCGGGCCCAGCGGCGGGGCGTGCCTGCGGCTGCTGGCCGCGGCACTGGACGCCAAGGCGGTGGCCGAGATCGGCACCGGGACGGGCGTCTCCGGGGTCTACCTGCTGCGAGGCATGCGGCCGGACGGCGTGCTCACCACGGTGGACTCCGAACCGGTGCGCCAGCAGCTGGCCCGCGAGGCGTACCACGCGGCCGGGTTCGCGGCCAACCGCTCGCGGTTCATACCGGGCCGGGCGCTGGAGGTGCTGCCCCGGCTCGCCGACGGCCAGTACGACCTGGTGTTCTGCGACGGCGACCCGGCCGAGTCCCGGGAGTACCTGCTGGAGTCGCTGCGGCTGCTGCGGCCGGGCGGGATGGTCTGCTTCGAGGGGGTGTTCCAGGAGGGCCGGCTGGCCGAGCCGGAGCTGCAGGACCCCCAGACGGGCGCGGTGCGCGACCTGGTCCGGGACGTCCGGGAGAGCGAGGCGCTGCTGCCGGCGCTGCTGCCGGTCTCGGACGGGCTGCTCTGCGCCATCAAACGGTAGGACCGTCGAGCGGCAGGGCCGTCAGGCAGTGGGACCGTCAGGTGGCGGTCCCGCCGCCTCAGGCCGCGGCCGCCGGGCGCCTGACGCGCCGGGCCCTTGAACGCCGCAGGGCCCCAAACGCCGCGGGGCCCGGGCCGACATGACGTCGTACCCGGGCCCGGCAGCACATCTCCAGGAGATGACGAGCACCCGCTGCGGTCAGCCGCAGGCCTTCTTCAGGGCCTCGCCGAGGGCGTCGGCCTCGTCAGGTGTGAGCTCCACCACAAGGCGTCCGCCGCCTTCGAGCGGAACGCGCATGATGATGCCCCGTCCCTCTTTGGTGACTTCGAGCGGGCCGTCACCCGTCCGCGGCTTCATGGCCGCCATGCTCGTTCCCCTTCCTGCAACCGCTCAGCTACGCACCGGCAGTCCGTCCACCGCCGGTATCGAACGCATTGATCGGAAGCCATTATCCCGCATGCCACGGGCTGATGACCAACATCACTCTCGGTGCAACATCGGCCGGACCGCCCCCAAGCGCCGCAATTGCCGTCATAAGCCCCGGCGTGGCGGCGGTGCGCGGGCCGTCGAAAGGTGCGATACCTCACACTCCCCACCCGGCCGTCCGCTCCGGCATCCTGGCACTCGACCGACACCGAGCCGACCACCGGGGAGCCCTCGCCCATGTCCGATTCCGTGCTGTACGAGCTGGACGGCGGCCTGGCCGTCATCACCATCAACCGCCCGGAGGCGATGAACGCCCTCGACGTAGCGACCAAGATCGCACTGCGGGACGCCGTGGCCGCCGCGGCCGCGGACCCGGCGGCGCGGGCGGTGCTGCTGACCGGGGCCGGCGAGCGCGCGTTCTGCGTCGGGCAGGACCTGAACGAGCACCTGACGATGCTGAAGCGGGCCGACGAGACCGGCGAGGGCGCGCTGCGCACCGTCGCCGAGCACTACAACCCGCTGGTGCGGGCGCTGGCCGGGATGCGCAAGCCGACCGTCGCCGCGGTCGGCGGGGTGGCGGCCGGCGCGGGCGCCTCGCTGGCCTTCGCCTGCGACTTCCGGGTCCTCTCCGACCGGGCCGGCTTCAACACCGCCTTCGCCGGGATCGCCCTGACCGCCGACTCGGGCGCCTCCTGGACGCTGCCCCGGCTGGTCGGGCACGCCAGGGCCACGGAGCTGCTGATGCTGCCCCGGACGGTCAAGGCCGCCGAGGCGCTGGAGCTGGGCCTGGCCACCAGGGTGGTGCCGGCCGAGGAGCTCGCCGCCACCGCGCGGGCCTTCGCCCAGGAGCTGGCCGCAGGCCCCACGGTGGCCTACGGCGCCATCAAGGAGTCGCTGGCGTACGGCGCCTCGCACTCGCTGGACGAACTGCTCGACAAGGAGGACGAGCTGCAGACCCTGGCCGGCGAGAGCGAGGACCACCGGATCGCGGTCCGCGCCTTCATCGCCAAGGAGAAGCCGCAGTACCTGGGCCGCTAGGGCTTTCTGCCCGACCGGTCAGACCGGGCGCGCGGTGCGGACGTGGCAGTCCGCCAGGTGGTCGTCGACCAGGCCGCAGGCCTGCATCAGGGCGTAGGCGGTGGTCGGGCCGACGAAGCGGAAACCCTCCTTCTTCAGGGCCTTCGCGAGCGCGGTCGACTCGGGCGTGACGGCCGGCACCTCCCCCATCGTGCGGGGGGCCGGCCGGTCCGGGGCTGCGGCGAACTGCCAGATCAGCGCGTCCAGCCCGCCGTCCAGGTCGCGGGCGACCCTGGCGTTGGCGATGGCGGCCTGGATCTTGGCCCGGTTGCGGATGATGCCGGTGTCGGCGAGCAGCCGCTCCACGTCCGCCTCGCCGAACTCGGCGACCTCGGCGATTCCGAAGCCGGCGAACGCGGCCCGGAAGCCCTCCCGGCGGCGCAGGATGGTCAGCCAGGACAGCCCGGACTGGAACGCCTCCAGGCAGACCCGCTCGAACAGGGCGTCGTCGCCGTGCACCGGACGGCCCCACTCGGTGTCGTGGTACGCCCGGTAGTCGTCGGTCGACTCGCCCCAGGCGCAGCGGCGCAGGCCGTCCGCGCCGAGCACCGCGCCCTCGGTGAGGGCGGTCACCGGTCGTTCACCGGTTTCGCGTCCTCGGGCCGCTCCTGCTCGGGCCGCTCCTTGGTGAGCGCGACGGCCGGCTCGACCACCTTCGCGAACTCCTCCAGGCCGGGCAGCGGTTCGGCGCCGGCGTCCGGGCCGTCGGTCGCCTCGACCGCGCCGCGCAGGTGGCCGGCGGCCTCCAGTTCGGCGATCCGCGAGTCGCGGTAGGCGAGTTCGGCGCCGAGGCGGTCCAGGACGTCGTCGACCTCGTCCATCCGGTAGCCGCGGACGGCCATCGGCAGCCGCAGGTCGTCGACGTCCGCCTTGCTCAGCGGACGGTCCTGCGGCAGCCGGGCCGCGAGGCGGTCCTGCACCGCCTCCGGCATCGAGCCGCCCCCGCCGAGCGCCACCAGCGCGGCGCCGCCGACCACCACGGCCATGGCGACCACGATCACCCAGAACACGAGCTGTCCTCCCGAACTCCCGGCCGGCCTGCTGCGAAGTGCCCCCGACCAAACTGATCATGACAGCATGGTCCCTGTGAGGCCGGGGGCCATCATCGCACCCGCAGCAGCTGTGGAGGAGACATCGGTGGCACTGCGCCTGGGACCGCGGGAATTCGGTGACGACGAGCTGGTGATCATGGCGATCGTCAACCGGACGCCGGACTCGTTCTTCGACAAGGGGGCGACCTTCGCGGACGAGGCCGCGTTCGCCGCCGCCGACCGCGCGATGGCTGAGGGCGCGGCGATCCTGGACATCGGCGGGGTGAAGGCCGGGCCCGGTGACGAGGTCACGGTGGAGGAGGAGCTGCGGCGCACCGTGCCCTTCGTGGCCGAGTTGCGCAAGCGCCACCCGGAGGCCGTGATCAGCGTCGACACCTGGCGGCACGAGGTCGGCGAGGCGGTCTGCGAGGTGGGCGCCGACCTGCTGAACGACGCCTGGGGCGGGGTGGACCCGAAGCTCGCCGAGGTGGCCGCGCGCCACGACGTCGGGCTGGTCTGCACGCACGCGGGCGGCGCCGAGCCGCGCACCCGGCCGCACCGGGTCGGCTACCAGGACGTGATGGCGGACATCCTGCGGGTGACCGTCGGGCTGGCCGAGCGGGCGGTGGAGCTGGGCGTGCGGCGGGACGCGGTGATCATCGACCCGGGGCACGACTTCGGCAAGAACACCCGGCACTCGCTGGAGGCCACCCGGCGGCTGCCGGAGATGACCGCGACCGGCTTCCCGGTGCTGGTCTCGCTGTCCAACAAGGACTTCGTCGGCGAAACGCTGGACCGGCCGGTGAACGAGCGGCTGCTCGGCACCCTGGCCACCACCGCGGTCTCGGCCTGGCTGGGCGCACAGGTCTACCGGGTCCACCAGGTCGCGGAGACCCGCCAGGTGCTGGACATGGTCGCCTCGATCCGGGGCACCCGCCCCCCGGCGGTCGCCCGCCGGGGGCTGGCGTAGGCGGCCCGGAGGGCCCAGGACCTAGATCTGGTTGGTCGGCCGGCGGGTGTCGGCGAGGATCTTCATGACCTCGTCGATCTCGTCGGTGATGTGGAACAGCTCCAGGTCGTGCGGGGCCGCCTTGCCCTGCGCGACCAGGGTGTTCTTCAGCCACTCGTAGAGGCCGCCCCAGTACGCGCTGCCGAAGAGGATCACCGGGAAGCGGGTGACCTTCTTCGTCTGCACCAGGGTGAGCGCCTCGAACAGCTCGTCCAGCGTGCCGAGCCCGCCGGGCAGGACCACGAAGCCCTGGGCGTACTTCACGAACATCGTCTTGCGGACGAAGAAGTAACGGAAGTTCAGCCCGAGGTCGACGAACTCGTTGAGGCCCTGCTCGAAGGGCAGCTCGATGCCGAGGCCGACGCTGAGGCCGCCAGCCTCGGAGGCGCCGCGGTTGGCGGCCTCCATGGCACCCGGGCCGCCGCCGGTGATCACCGCGTAGCCGGCCTCGGCGAGGGCCCGGCCGATGGCCACGCCGGCCTCGTACTCGGGCGAGTCGGCCGGGGTCCGGGCGGAGCCGAAGACGCTGATCGCGGGCGGGAGTTCGGCGAGGGCGCCGAAGCCCTCGACGAACTCGGAGGTGATCCGCAGCACCCGCCACGGATCGGTGTGCAGCCAGTCGGTCGGGCCGGTGGTGTCCAGCAGCCGCTGGTCCGTGGTGCTCGTGCCGACCTGGTCCCGGCGCACCAGCACCGGGCCCTTCTGCTTCTCGGGCCAGGCCTTCTTCTTCCGCGGCACGCCGACCTGCTCGGGGCCGTGTCCGTAGTGCTTCTCGTCTCCTGTGCCTGTCATGACGAAACCCTACGTCCGGTGATCCCGGTTTTCAGGCAACAGGGGAAGGTCGGTTGGGCGACCGGAAGATGGCGCTCAGCCGATGATCGGCCGGTCGGACCGGCCGATCATCGGAGCGGCACCTCAGCTGGTCAGCCAGGTCCTCAGCCGGTCCTCGGTCTCCGCGATGGCGCTCAGCGAGCAGTGCTCCTCCCGCTTGTGCGCGAGGTTCGGGTCACCGGGGCCGTAGTTGACCGCCGGAACGCCCAGCGCGCTGAACCGGGCGACGTCGGTCCAGCCGAACTTGGCCCGGGCCTGGCCGCCGGTGGCCTCCAGGAAGGCCTGGGCGGCCGGCTGGGCGAGCCCGGGCAGCGCGCCCGGGGCGAAGTCGGTGACGGTCAGCTCGAAGCCGTCGAAGACCTCGCGCACGTGCTTCTCCGCCTCCGCCTCGCTGCGGTCCGGCGCGTAGCGGAAGTTGACCGTCACGACGCACTCGTCCGGGATGACGTTGCCGGCCACGCCGCCGTCGATCCGGACGGCGTTCAGGCCCTCCCGGTACTCCAGTCCGTCGATCTCCACCCGGCGCGGCCGGTAGTCCGCGAGCCGGGTGAGCACCTCGGCGGCGTGGTGGATGGCGTTGTCGCCGAGCCAGCTGCGGGCCGCGTGCGCGCGCACGCCGGTGAGCCGGATCTGCGCCCGCAGGGTGCCCTGGCAGCCGCCCTCGACGACCGCGCCGCTCGGCTCCATCAGCACCGCGAAGTCGGCGGTCAGCCAGTCCGGGTGCTCCCTGGCGAGGTGGCCGAGGCCGTTGCGGTGGGCCTCCACCTCCTCGCAGTCGTAGAACACGAAGGTGAGGTCGCGGTTGGGCTCGGTCAGGGTGGCGGCGAGCCGCAGCTGGACGGCGACGCCGGACTTCATGTCCGAGGTGCCGCAGCCGTAGAGCAGGTCCCCCTCGACGTGGGAGGGCACGTTGTCGGCGATCGGCACGGTGTCCAGGTGGCCGGCGAGCAGGACGCGCTCGGGGCGGCCGAGGGTGGTGCGGGCGACCACGTTGTTGCCGTACCGGTCCACGGTCAGGTGCGGGTAGCCGCGCAGCGCGGTCTCCACGGCGTCGGCGAGCGCCTGCTCGTCGCCGCTCACCGACGGGAAGTCGACGAGCCGGGCGGTCAGCGCGCCGCCGTCGAGGGTGAGGTCCAGGGGCGTCGGGTTCGGGCTGCTCATGGCGCCAGCCTAGTCCGCGGGGTGTGCGCCCCGCGTGGCGCTTGCGTGACGCGGGACGCGGCGGCCCGCCCCGGAGCGAGCGGGCGGGTAACCGCAACCGGGTGGCGCCGCACACCCGTCCGAGTGGGTACGGTGTCGGATCAAGAAGCAAGGCGCGAGAGGGGCGACGGTGGCCAGGAGAAAGAGCGGCGAGGAGCTGGGCGAGGAGTTGGCGCCCCCCCGCCGCGGTCCACTGCGCGCGCTGTTGCTCGTGATCGTCGGCCTGCTCGGCCTCGCGCTGGTCGCGGGACTGGCCGTGGTCGGCATCTGGTGGTTCGGCTTCAAGCAGGGCGAGCCCGAGGGCTGCACGGTGAAGACCGCGGCCGGCAGCGGCACGCTGGAGCTCCCGCAGGCGGCCAACGCCGCGACGATCGCCGCGGTGGCGCGCTCGCGCGGACTGCCGGACCGGGCGACGGCGATCTCGCTGGCCACCGCGATGCAGGAGTCCAAGCTGCGCAACCTCGCGGGCGGCGACCGGGACTCGATCGGCCTCTTCCAGCAGCGGCCCTCGATGGGCTGGGGCACGGCGCAGCAGATCGGGGACCCGGTCTACGCGACCAACAAGTTCCTGGACGGCCTGGTCAAGGTGCCCGGCTACACCCGGCTGCCGCTGACCGACGCGGCCCAGGCCGTGCAGAAGAGCGGCTACCCGCAGGCGTACGCCAAGCACGAGACCAAGGCGACGCTGCTCACCTCGGCGCTGGCCGGCCGGGAGCCCGGTTCGTTCTCCTGCGTGGTGCGCGATTACGCCAAGCCGGATCCGGCCGACTCGTCCTCCCCCACGGCGAGTGCCTCCGTCTCCCCGGCCGCCTCCCAGCCCACCGCCGCGGACCGGGCCCAGGTGCTGTCCGACCGGGTGCGCCGCGAGTTCGGCCGCACCGTGACCCCGGCCACCGGGTACGCCTCGACCATCAAGGGCGCCGAGAACGCGGTCTCGCTCACCCCGGACCCGTCCGCCGCCGCGCTGACCTCCTCGGCCGACGGAGCCGACGGCGGGATCACCGCCGAGCGGGCGAGCGGCTGGGAGGTCGCCCACTGGGCGGTCGCCCAGGCCCAGCAGCTGGGCATCGCGACGGTCGCCTACGACGGGAAGATCTGGCGCAAGGCCAAGTCGGAGGACGGCTGGCAGTCGCAGACCTCCGGGACGTCGACCAAGCTCGTTCAGGTCACCCTCGCCACGTCCGACAAGGGCTGACGAACCGACGTTCGGGTGGCCGCCGGACGGGTGAACCCGGTCAACCGCGGTGGACCGGGAGCCCGCCGTGGCGGCCCCGCTGGAGAACCGTCACTCCCCTTGCCCGGGGCCGGGTCCACGGGGGCCGTACGGGCCCGCCAGGCACCGTCACGCCGGTCCTACGATCCGATGGTCGGTCAGACACTTTCCTGATCCAGGCCGAAACCTTCTGGCTCCTCAAGCGGTAACACCGTCAGTCCGCCCGGCGGACGTGACGGACCCAGACCCTCCGAGGAGCCCCATGTCTCACCCCCTCACGCGACGGATCGCCAGCGCCGCGCTGCTCGTGGCGGCCGGCGCGACCCCGCTGGTCGCGGCCGGCTCCGCGTCCGCCCTGGGCGGCGACGCCCTGCTGCCCAAGAGCGACCTGGTCGCGCCGCTGGGCCAGCTGACCAACACCGACACCGGTTCCACCCTCCAGCACACCACCCACCAACTGGGCCAGGCCGCCGGCAGCACCGGCGCCGCCACCGTCGCCGCGGGCGTACCGGCCTCCGCCGACGCCGCCGGCAACATCGTCGCCCACCAGCTCCCCGAGGCGAACGAGAAGGCCAGCTCGCTGACCGCCCCGGTCGACCAGACCGCCGCCACCACCGGCCAGCTCTCCGCCGTCACCCCGAAGGTCGCCTCCGCACTGGCCGGCAAGCTCGGCGAGGCCGTCACCGGCAAGGGCGTCGGCACCCGCAGCGCCGCGGCCAGCCCGGTCGGCGGGCTCGCCCAGACCGGCTCCATCGCCAAGGGCCTGCCCGGCGCCGACAAGCTCGCCGGCGCCGTCCCCGGCACCAACGCCGTCACCGACGCGCTGCCGCTCGGCTCCGTCGCACGCGCGCTGCCCGCCCTGCCCGCCACCGACGTCCTGGGCCTGGCCGAGCACGGCTCGGCCAACCGCCTCGGCGGCGCCGACCTCGGCCCGAACAACCCGCTGTCCGGCCTCACCGGCGCGCTCGGCCCGATCGGCGGCCTGCTGGGCGGCGTGAACGGCGGCAGCATCAGCGGCCTGCCGCTGTAACCCGCCCCGGGTACGGCGAAGGGGCCGGTGTTCCGTTCGGAACACCGGCCCCTTCGGCGTCGGTCAGCGGGCCGCGTTCAGCCGCTCCACGGCCGCGGCCACCCGCTCGTCGGTCGCGGTGAACGCGACCCGGACGAAGCGCTCGCCGGCCGGCCCGTAGAAGTCACCGGGCGCCACCAGGATGCCCAGTGCGGCCAGCTCGGCCACGGTCTCCCAGCACGGGCGGTCCTGCGTCACCCACAGGTAGAGGCTCGCCTGCGAGTGCTCGACCCGGAAGCCGTACGCCTCCAGCGCCGCCCGCAGCGCCGAGCGCCGGGCCGCGTACCGCTCCCGCTGCTCCGCCACGTGCGCGTCGTCCGACAGCGCCGCGATCGTCGCCGCCTGGACCGGCGCCGGCACGATCATGCCGCCGTGCTTGCGGACCTCCAGCAGCTCCCTGACCACCACCGGGTCACCCGCCACGAAGGAGGCGCGGTAGCCGGCCAGGTTGGAGCGCTTGGAGAGCGAGTGGACGGCCAGCAGGCCCTCGTGGCCCTCACCGCAGACGTCCGGGTGCAGGACCGAGACCGGCTCGGCGGACCAGCCCAGCTCCAGGTAGCACTCGTCGCTGACCAGCAGCGCCCCGTGCTCCCGGGCCCAGGCGACCGCCCGGCGCAGCTCGTCCCCGCCGAGCACCCGGCCGGTCGGGTTGGACGGCGAGTTCACCCAGAGCAGGCGCACCCGCGAACCGTCCAGCTCGTCCACCGAGTCGTACTCGACCGGCTCCGCGCCGCACAGCCGCGCGCCCACCTCGTACGTCGGGTAGGCCAGCCGCGGGTAGGCGACCTGGTCGCCCGGGCCGAGGCCGAGCTGGGTCGGCAGCCAGGCCACCAGCTCCTTGGAGCCGACGGTCGGCAGCACGGCCTGCGGGCCGATCTCGGCGCCGCAGCGGCGGTGCAGCCAGCCGGCGATCGCCTCGCGCAGCTCCACCGGGCCCCACACCGTCGGGTAGCCCGGCGTGTCGGTGGCGGCGGCCAGCGCCTTCTGGATCACCTCGGGGACCGGGTCCACCGGGGTGCCCACCGAGAAGTCGCAGAGACCGCCCGGGTGGGCCAGCGCGGTCGCCTTGTACGGCTCCAGCTTGTCCCAGGGGAAGACCGGCAGGAGGTCGGAAACGCGGCGCGCCGCCCCCGGGTGACCCGGGAACGGCGCGCGCGTGCTGTTGGTGTTCACAGCTCAGATGCCACCGATCGTCAGTGGTCGGCGTTCTGCGGCGGCAGAGCGGCGATGAAGGGGTGGTCGCGCTCGATCAGACCCAGCTTCGAGGCGCCACCGGGCGAACCCAGATCGTCGAAGAACTCGACGTTCGCCTTGTAGTAGTCCTTCCACTCCTCCGGGGTGTCGTCCTCGTAGAAGATCGCCTCGACCGGGCAGACCGGCTCGCAAGCGCCACAGTCGACACACTCATCCGGGTGGATGTAGAGCGATCGCTCGCCCTCGTAGATGCAGTCAACCGGGCACTCTTCGATGCACGCCTTGTCCTTCACGTCGACACAAGGCTGCGCGATGACGTAGGTCACGCTGTCGTTCCTCCTCGGAAGGGCCGTGGCGGCCCGTTCTGTTCTGCTCGCGTGCGCGGTGAGCGCGGCGTCGTCGATGCCCGCCCCTAGTATCGCGGGTCGGAGACCGCAAATGCACAGGAGGTGCCCAGATGACGGCAGGCGGCCCGGCCCAGGACCGTCCGGAGGTCCGGATAGATCGCTCTGACGTGGGACGACGCGTGTCCGTCCGCCGCCTCTCGGGGTTCGTGGACGACCGTCCGGTGTTCCGGGATTCGATCGGCGTGCTCACATCGTGGGACGATCATGGACTGACGGTCGCCCCGCGGACCGGCGACCCCGTCTCCTTCGCCGAGAAGCTGCTGGTCGCGGGCAAGGTCGTGCCGCTCTTCCCGGCCCGGCGCGCGCCGCTGCCCGCCGCCACGCCCGTCGAGCTCCAGCGGATCGCGGCCCGCGGCTGGCCCGCCGTCGAACAGGAGCCGCTCGGCGCGTGGACGCTGCGCGCCTCGGCCGGGTTCACCCGGCGCGCCAACTCCGTCCAGGCGCTCGGCGACCCCGGACTGCCGCTGCCCGACGCGCTCGCCGCCGTCCGCCGCTGGTACGCGGCGCGCGGCCTTCCCGCGTACGTCGAGGTGATCACCCCGGGCTCGCCGGACGAGCTGCGGGCCGAGCTCGACCGGCTGGGAGCCGGCTACGCGCCCACCCTGGTGCGCACCGCCCCGCTGGCCGGGCTCGCCCGGGTCGGCTCCGGGCCCGAGCGGGTCCGGCTCGCCCGCACCGCCGACCCGGCCTGGCTCTCGCTCTACCGCCGGGTCGGCGAGGACGAGGCGCTGGAGCAGGCCGCCCGGCAGGTGCTGCACGGCGGGCCGTCGGTCTGGTTCGCCACCGCGCCGGGCGCCCCCGGACAGCCGCCGCTGGCGATCGGACGCTGCGTCATCGACGGGCCCTGGGCCTGCTTCGGCGCGATCGAGGTCGCGCCGTACGCCCGGCGGGCCGGGCTGGCCACGACCGTCATGGCGGTGCTCGCCGCCCGGGCCGCCGAGGAGGGGGCGACCGGCGGGTACCTCCAGGTCGAGGCGGACAACACCGGGGCGATCGCGCTCTATGACGGACTCGGCTTCACGACCAGTCACACTTACCACTACGCCCTTCTCCCCCAGGGGTAGCACCGCCCGCCCGCACCGCCGCCCCGCCCGCCCGCCCGCCGCTCCTCGCCCGCCTTTGCCCGCCCGCCGTACGAAAGCCGTCGCCGTCACCGTGACCGAGCAGAGCAGAGACCGCTTCCGGACCGCCGCCCGCGCCGAGCATCCCGACCCGGTGCTGCTCTGCCTGCTCGCCGCCGCCGAACACGGCCCGGTCCTCGACCCGGACGACCCCGGGGAACCGCCCAGCGTGGACGCCCTGCTCGCCGCCTGCGAGGCCGCCCTCGACCGGCACGCGAGCGCCGTCCGGCTCGCCGTCGCCGAACGCGCCCCCGCCGGCCCGGAGGAGACCGCCGCCCTGCTCGCCGCCGTCCTCGGCGGGCGGGAACGCTTCCACGGGCGGCAGTCCGACTACCGGCGGCTCGAATCCTCGCTGCTGCCCGACGTGCTGCGGCGGCGGCGCGGACTGCCGATCATGCTGTCCCTGGTGTGGATGGCGGTCGGGCGGCGGGCCGGGCTCGCCGTCCACGGCATCGCGCTGCCCGGCCACGTCATCGTCGCCGTCGGCGGCCCGGCCGGCGGCGACGAGTACGTGCTCGCCGACCCCTTCCACGGCGGGCGGCTGCTCGACCCGGACGACGCCGAACGCCTGGTCCGCGGCGCCGGGCAGGAGTTCAGCCCCGACCTGCTCACCCCCGCCCAGCCGCTCGACCTCGTGCTGCGCGTGCTCGGCAACATCCGCGCCTGGGCCGCCGACCGCCCCGAACACGCCCGCACCCAGCTCTGGGCCACCGAACTCGCCCTCCTACTGCCCCGCCACCCCGCCCAGCTCCGCCTCGAACGCGCCGAACTCCTCGTCCGCACCGGCGACTTCCTCGGCGGCTCGGCCGAGATGGACGCCTTCGCGCAGATCCTCGACACCTTCGACCCCGACACCGCCGCCAAGGTCCGCCAGGAGGCCCGGGCCGCCCGGCACCGGCTCAACTGACGACCGCCCGAGAACGCGCTCGGAGCTGGCTGGGGGCGCGCTCGGAGCCGGCCGGGGGCGCGCTCAGAGCCAGCCCTTCTCCCGGGCGATCCGCACCGCCTCGGTGCGGTTGCGGGCCTCGGTCTTCTGGATCGCCATCGACAGGTAGTTGCGGACCGTCCCCTCCGACAGGTGCAGCCGCCGCGCGATGTCCGCGTTCACCGCCCCGTCCGCCGCCGCGCCCAGCACGTCCCGCTCGCGCGCCGTCAGCGGGTTCGCCCCCTCCGCCAGCGCGGCCGCCGCCAGCACCGGATCGATCACCCGCTCCCCGCGCAGCACCCGGCGGATCGCCTCCGCCAGCTCCGAGGCCGGCGCGTCCTTCACCAGGAACGCGTCCGCCCCCGACTCCATCGCCCGCCGCAGGTACCCCGGCCGACCGAAGGTCGTCGCGATCACCACCCTCGTCCCCGGCGCGTTCCGGCGCAGCTCGGCGGCCGCCTCGATACCCGTCATCCCCGGCATCTCGATGTCCAGCACAGCCACCTGCACCTCGTGCGCCAGCACCGCCGCCACCACCTCGTCCCCGCGCCCCACCTGCGCGACGACGTCGATGTCCCCCTCCAGCCCGAGCAGCGCCGCCAGCGCCTCCCGGACCATCCCCTGGTCCTCGGCGAGCAGCACGCGGATCAGGGCCCCGTTCTGAATGTCGCTCATGCCCACGACCTTAGAGGGGCGCCGGAGAGGCTGCGGGCGGTATTCGCCTGGCTCGCCGAAGCCCTGCGGGCCAGACTGGCCGCATGCTGAACCTGGAGCGCCTCCGCCCGGACCACGCCGACGCCCTGCTGGCCTTCGAGCGCGCCAACCGCGCCTGGTTCGCGCGGACCGTTCCGGACCGCGGCGACGCCTACTTCGCCGAGTTCCCGGCCCGCCACGCCGCCCTGCTCGCCGAACAGGACTCCGGTGTCTGCCGGTTCCACGTCGTCCTCGACGCGGCCGGCGCCGTCCTCGGCCGCGTCAACCTCGTCGACATCGCCGACGGCACCGCCGAACTCGGCTACCGCGTCGGCGAACACGCGGTCGGCCGGGGCGTCGCCACCACCGCCGTCGCCCACCTCTGCCGGCTGGCCTCCTCGGACTACGCCCTCACGTCGCTGACCGCCGTCACCACCCTCGACAACCTCGCCTCCCAAGCCGTCCTCACCCGCAACGGCTTCACGGTCGTCGCCGAACTCACCCTCGACGACCGCCCCGGCCTCCGGTTCAGCCGCTCCCTCACCGACGGCCGGCCCTCGGAGTAGGAAGTCGGCCCGGCCGACTTCCCACTCCGGATGCGGGTCAGAGCCAGCGCTGGGCGGCCTCGACACTGTCGGAGCCACTGGTGTTGAAGGCGATGGCGGCCTGCGGGGCGTGGCGGCGGACGAGGTTGACGACGAGCTCGAAGAAGGGCAGGGCGGGTTCGGGCTTGCGGATGCCGCCGCCGATGACGACGACGTCCCAGTCCCGGCCGGCGAGGGCGGCGGTGATCGCGGGCCCGGCCGTCTCGTCGGGAGCGACCAGGGCCATCGCCGCGTCGATGCCGTGGTCGGCGAAGCGGGCGAGTTCGGCGTCGAGAACGGCCCGCAGGCCGTCGCCGTCCATGCCGGGGACGGTGTGCGGGTCGAAGCCGAGGATGAGTGCGGTAGCCATGCCGGGGAGGACGGTCAACCCGACCGGCCGGGTTCCGTGCCGGCCGGCGCGGTGACCGTCCGCAGCGGGACGAGGGCCCGGAGCCGGAAGCCCCGGCCCCGCTCGCCCGGCCCGGCCTCCAGCCGCCCGCCGACCAGGGCCAACCGCTCCTCCAGGCCCGAAATCCCGTTGCCCGGCTGGGACTTGCCCGGTCCGCGCCCGTTGTCGGCGATCTCCAGGACGGCGTAGCGCTCGCCGCCGCCCTCCCAGCTCTCGTCGGCCGTGACGGTGCAGACGGTGGCGCCCTCGCCGTGCCGGACGATGTTGGTGACGGCCTCGCGCAGGGCCCAAGCCAGCGCGCCCGCCTCCTCGTCGGCGAGCCCCGGCCAGGTGTCGGCCAGTTCCGGCGCGGCCTCCAGCCGGACCTGTGCGGCGGCCAGCGCGGTGCGGGCGGCGGCGAGTTCGACCGGCAGGGTGGGGCGGCGGAAGCCGGTCACCGCCTCCCGGACGTCGATCAGCGACTGCCGGGCGACCTGCTCGATGTCGGCGACCTGCGCCCGCGCCGCCTCGTCCTTGCCGGCGTCCATGAACCGCCCGGCCAGTTCGCTCTTCAGCGTGATCAGCGACAGCGAGTGCCCGAGCAGGTCGTGCAGGTCGCGGGAGAGGCGCAGCCGTTCCTCGGACGCGGCCAGGTGGGCGACGGCGGCGCGGGCCTCGCGCAGCTCCTTCATGGTGGCGACCAGCCGCTGCATGCCGGTCATCGCGGCGCCGGCGAGGAAGGAGGTGAGGGCCAGGGTGGGGATGGTGTCGCCGCCGGCGTGGCTCAGCACGCCGACGGTGGCGGTGAGCACGGCCATGGCGGCGACGCCGGGCAGCGCGTAGCGCACCGGCAGGACCACGGCGACGCACACCGAGGCGTAGGTGAAGAGGGTCAGGAAGGACTCGCCGAGGACGAAGGCCGACACGGTCGCGAGCACGACCATCGTCGCGACGATCAGCCGACAGGCCCGGGGCCGCATCCCGACCATCGAGCGGAAGATCACCAGCAGGATGTAGCCGCCGACGAAGACCGCCAGGCAGAGCCAGCCGAACACCCGGGCGGCCGTCCCGTGCCCGCCGTGCAGGAGGTTGCCCACCGGGTAGGCCAGGTAGATCGTCCACAGCAGCATCCAGCTGACCTTGACCAGCAGTTGCCGCCTGTTCTCGATCGGCGAGCCCGGGACGGTCATGAACGACGTGCGCGCCGGACCCGCCTCCGGCTGCTCGTCGGATCGGCGGGTCTGGCGCGGCTCGGTCATGTCGGTCATCATGCCTGGCGGGTGTCGCGGCGGTACAGCGCCGCCGCGGCGACGACGAACACCACGAGGAAGGCGGCCAGTCCGGCGACCGCGCCGGTGTCCAGGGAGTGCCCGGGCCGGGTGAACGCGGCCAGTTGGTTGTACAGGTACACCGGGTTGAACCGGGCGAACTTCTCCAGCGAGCCGCTCACCGGGAACCACGTCCCGCCGAACAGCGCCATCACCATGTAGGTGATCATCACGATGGTCTGCACCGAGTCCGGCGCCGCCGCGTACCCGAGCGCCACCCCGAGTGCCGCGAACACGAAGCTGCCCAGCCACAGCGCCGCCGCCAGACCGGCCCACTGCGCCGCGCCGAGCGACACGCCCTGGACCGCGCCGAGCGCGAAGACCACCAGGATCGCCGGCAGCGTGGTCACCGAGCTCGCGGCGATCTTGCCGAGGGTGTACGCCCGGCCGGGCAGCGCGGTGAGCCGCAGTTGGCGCACCCAGCCGCTCTTGCGCTCCAGCGAGATCCGCTGCGCGCTGCCGGTGAGCACCGCGCCGACCGCGCCGAAGGTGGCCATCGAGACCATGAAGTAGGTCTTCACCGACAGGCCGCCGGCCAGTGGGGAGGAGCCGTAGGCGTGGGTGAAGAAGAAGTACATCAGCGCCGGGAAGGCGATGGTGAAGACCAGGTAGCGCCGGTTGCGGAAGGTCCGCAGGATCTCCAGCCGGATCAGGGTGGTCATCGCACGGTCTCCTTCGCGTCCTCGTGCCGGTCCTGCGCGCCGGTGATCGTCAGGAAGGCCTGTTCCAGGCCGAGGCCGGTGACTTCCAGCCCGCGCGGGTACAGGCCCGCCCGGTAGAGCCCGGCGACGCTGGCGTCGGCGTCCGCGGTGCGGATCCGGACGGTCCGCACGCCCGGCACCCGGGCGGTGACGTCCAGGGACTGCACGCCCGGCAGCAGGCGTAGCACGTTTTCGTCGAACTCCCCGTCCACGTCGTGGAGTTCGAAGGCGACTCGGCGGGCTCCGGCGCGCGCCTTGATCTCGGCGGAGCTGCCGTCGGCGATCAGCCGGCCCCGGTGCAGGACGAGGACGCGGTCGGCGATCGAGTCCGCCTCCTCCAGGTAGTGGGTGGCGAACAGCACCGTGCGCCCGGCGTCGGCCTGTGCCCGCATGCTCGCCCAGAACGCCTGCCGGACGGTGACGTCCATGCCGGTGGTGGGCTCGTCCAGCACGATCAGGTCGCTGTCGCCCGCGATCGCGAGTGCGAAGCGGACCCGCTGCTCCTGGCCGCCGGACAGCTTGTCGGCCCGGCGCTCGGCCAGTTCGGTGATCCCGGCGTCGGCCAGCACCTCCTTGACCGGCCGGCCGCGCGGGTGCACGGCGCGGGCGAGCTCGACCAGCTCGCGGACCTTGGCGTCGGCCATCAGCCCGCCGCTCTGCAGCATCGCGCCGACCCGGCCGGCCACGATCGCCTCCCGCGGGGTGCCGCCGAACAGCGTGACGCTGCCCTGGTCGGGCTGGCGCAGGCCGAGCAGCAGGTCCAGGCTGCTGGACTTGCCGGCGCCGTTCGGGCCGAGCAGGGCGACGGTCTCGCCCGGGCGCAGCACGAGGTTGAGGTCGTCCACGGCGCGCACCCGCCCGTAGCTCTTACCGACGCCGCGGAAGGCGGCCACTTCGGTGCTCATCGCCCTGCTCTTCTCTCCTGGTGGTGTCGCGCCCGTGGTCGCGATCGGTGTCGCGATCGGTGTCGTTCGCACCACCTCAGAGTCCCGTGCTGGCGGGGTACGGCGGCAGTGTCCGCCGTCGTGCCTTCGGTATGACGGATGTCATGGCTGCGGCCGGTACCCGGGTCAGGGGTACCGGCCGCACAACCGCAGGTCAGGCCAGTTGTCAGAGGCCCAGCGCGCGCTTCACGAAGTCGACCTGGAGCAGCAGCAGGTTCTCCGCGACCTCCTCCTGCGGCGTCATGTGCGTGACGCCGGACAGCGGCAGCACGGTGTGCGGGCGGCCGGCCGCGAGCAGCGCGGAGGACAGCCGCAGGGTGTGCGCGGCGACCACGTTGTCGTCCGCCAGGCCGTGGATGATCATCAGCGGCCGCTCCAGCCCGGCGGCGTAGCCGGTCAGCGAGTTGGCCGCGTACACCTCGGGCCGCTCGGCCGGGTGGCCGAGGTAGCGCTCGGTGTAGTGGGTGTCGTACAGCTCCCAGTCGGTCACCGGGGCGCCGGCGACGGCCGCGTGGAAGACGTCGGGGCGGCGCAGCACGGCGAGCGCGGAGAGGTAGCCGCCGTACGACCAGCCGCGGATGGCGACCCGGCCGAGGTCCAGCGGGAACTCCTCGGCGAGTGCCTGCAACGCGTCGGCCTGGTCGTCGAGGGTGGCCCCGGCGAAGTCGAAGGCGATGGACTTCTCCCAGGCCGGGTTGCGCCCGGGGGTGCCGCGCCCGTCGGCGACGACCACGGCGAAGCCCTGGTCGGCGAACCACTGCGAGTTGAGGTGCGGGTTGTGCGCCTGGACGACGCGCTGGCCGTGCGGGCCGCCGTACGGGTCCATCAGGACGGGCAGCAGGCCGTCCCGCTCGCGGTCGTAGCCGGTGGGCAGGAAGACGGCGGACGGGATGCGGCGCTCGCCGGCGAAGCGGAACACCGGGCGGGCGGTGATGACCGGGGTCTCGGCGTAGGAGGCGATGGTGGCGACGTCGTCGACGACCACGCCTTCGGGCAGGTCGCGGGCGACCTGGACGAGGGTGCCGGGCAGGTCGGGCTCGGCGGTGGCGCGCACGGTGATCCCGCCCGCGTGCACGGCGCTGGTGACGGAGGTGAACGGACGGCCGTTGGAAGACTCCCAGCCGAGCCGCTTGCCGTCGTGGCTGATCCGGCCGACGGCGATCCAGCCGGGCTCGGGGTCGGTCTCCGCGGCGCCGCCGGAGGCGGTGAACAGCACCTCGGCGTCGGTGACGGCGACCACCGAGCGCAGGTGCAGGTCGGCCCCGGTGACGGCCTGGTCGCCGATCACCAGCGCCCGCACGCCGCCCTCGTCGGAGATCCGGACCAGCTTGCCGTCCGGGGTCCAGGACGGGACGCCCTGGAACAGCTCCAGCCAGACGTCGTCGCGCTCCTCGAACAGCACCTCGGTGGCGCCGGTGGCCACGTCGAGGCCGAGGATCAGCTGGCTGCGCTGGTCGCGGGCCTGGACGAGCAGCAGCGGCACGCCGCCCGCGGACCAGTGCACCCGGGCGAGGTACGGGTAGGCCGTGCGGTCCCAGACCACCTCGGTGCGGCCGCCGTCCAGGTCGAGCACCCAGAGGCCGACCTCGGCGTCGGCGGTGCCGGCGGCCGGGTAGGCGACCTCGGCGGGCTCGCGCTGCGGGTTGGCCGGGTCGGCGATCCACCAGCGGCGCACCGGGGTGTCGTCGGCGCGCTCGACCAGCAGCCGGTCGCCGTCGGGGGACCACCAGAAGCCCCGGTCGCGGCTCATCTCCTCCTGGGCGATGAACTCGGCCTGCCCCCAGGTGACGTTCGGGCCGTCGGGCTCGGCGAGCACCCGGTCGGCGGTGCCGTCGGCGCGGGTGAGGCGCAGTTCGCCGGCGGTGTTGGCGTAGGCGACGTGGCTGCCGTCCGGGGAGAGCCGCGGGTCCAGCAGCGGGCCCTGGGCGGGCAGTTCGGCGGTGGCGCCGGTGGCCAGGTCGGCGGTGAACAGCCGGCCGGAGAGGGCGAAGGCGGCCAGTCGGCCGGCCGCGTCCAGGGCGTAGCCGACGATGCCGGCCGAGCCTTCGCGGCTGCGCTCGCGGCGGGCCTTCTCGGCGGGCGAGAGGTCCTCCTCGCCGCCGCCGAGCAGCACGGCCGGGTCGGCGGCGATCCGCTCCTCGCCGGTGGCGGTGTCGAGGGTCCAGAGCAGGTTGGCCCGGTCGCCGCCCGACCGGGAGCGCAGGAAGACGACCCGCGAGCCGTCCGGTGCGACGGAGAAGGAGCGGGGCGCGCCGACGGTGTAGCGCAGGGTCCGCGCGTACTGCCGGGGGAAGGTGTCCGCAGGGGTGTGGGAGGTCATGGCACCAGACCCTACGATGCCGTACTCCCACTGCCGGGCGCCTGGTGATCACTCGTTCGGAGCATCGTTCCCGAGTGCGCCCCAAAGGCGCCCATACCCCCTCCGACCGGCCCATGCGCCCCACGAGTGCCTCCGTACCCCGGCGCGTGGAGACTCACCGAATGTAATGCTCCCCTTACCCATCGGGTATGACTGGTCGGGCGGGTGATCGTCGGGCCCGTCCCGGCCCCGGTCGCCCGACCGCAAGTCCCGTACGGTCCCACCGTCACCCTCCCCAGGGGGTGGCGCACCCGAGAAGGGGTGTGAGCCGACATGGCTTTGTCCGTCTCCGCAGCCATGCTGATGCTGGTCATCGTGGTGGTGCTGATCCGCCGCTCCGGGCTGAAGCTCGCGCACGCGATCATCTGCGCGCTGCTCGGCTTCTACCTGGCGTCCAGCTCGATCGCGCCGTCGATCAGCCAGGTCACCAGCAACCTCGCCGGGATGATCAACGGCCTGAAGCTCTGACCCCGCCACGGCGGTCGTTAGGCTTCCTCCCATGACCGCGACTACCGGCCGCCGCCTGCTCCTGGTGCACGCCCACCCCGACGACGAGTCGATCGGCAACGGCGCCACCATGGCCCGGTACGCCGCCGAGGGCGCCCAGGTCACCCTGGTGACCTGCACCCTCGGCGAGGGCGGCGAGGTGATCCCGCCCGGGCTGGCCCATCTGACGGCCGATCGGGAAGGAACCCTCGGCGCGTACCGGATCGGCGAGCTGACCGCGGCCATGCGCGCGCTCGGCGTCACCGACCTCCGCTTCCTCGGCGGCCCGGGCCGCTACCGCGACTCCGGGATGATGGGCCTGCCCGACAACGACGTGCCCGGCTGCTTCTGGCAGGCCGACGTCGACGAGGCGGCTGGCCACCTGGTCGCGGTGGTCCGCGAGGTCCGGCCGCAGGTGCTGGTCACCTACGACGAGAACGGCGGCTACGGGCACCCGGACCACATCCAGGCGCACCGGGTCGCAATGCGCGCGTACGAGCTGGCCGCCGATCCGGCGCACCGCCCGGAGCTGGGCCCGGCCTGGCGGATCGCCAAGGTCTACTGGAACCGGATGCCCCGCTCGGTGATCGAGGCCGGGCTCGCCGAGACCGCCGCCCGGGCGCCCTTCCCCGGGACGGCCCGGCCGGCCGACGTTCCCGGGGTGGTGGCCGACGAGGTGGTCACCACCGTGCTGGACGGCTCCGCCTACGCCGGGCGCAAGGCCGCCGCGATGGCCGCGCACGCCACTCAGATCACCGTGGACGGCGCCTTCTTCGCGCTCTCCAACGACCTCGGCCAGCCGCTGGTCACCACCGAGTACTACCAGCTGGTACGCGGCCAGGCCGGGCCGGAGCGGCCCGAGGACGACCTGTTCGCCGGCCTGTCGCCCGCCGCCGACCCGCTGCCCACCACCGCCACCGCCACCGCCGAGGAGAGCGTCCGATGACCGAGCCCGCCGCCGCCCGGCCGCCGCGCCGCCCGTTCCCGGCGGCCGTCCTCGGCACCCGCGAGGAGCGGCTGGCCGAGCCTCAGCCCCCGCGCGGCGCCCGGATCACGGCCTACGCCCTGTTCTTCCTGCTGGGTGTCGCGGTGTCGGTCTGCGGATCCTTTGTGCAGGCCTTGTGGCCGCCCGTGGGGGTCCTGCTGGCGCTCGCCGCGACCGGCGCCACCTTCTACGGCGGCCTGCGGGTCACCGGCACCCGGCTGGGCGCGGCGCTGCCCGCGGCCGGCTGGTTCATGGCGATGCTGCTGGTGATCGTGCCCCGGCCGGAGGGCGACAACGTGCTGTGGTCCAACGCCACCTCGCTCGGCTGGCTGTTCGGCGGCTCGGTCCTGGGCGTGATCTGCGCCACCCTGCCGACCCGTAGCGGCTGGTTCCCGGGCGTGCCCGGCCCGCCGCGCTGAACCCGCCCGCGGGGCACGTACGGCACCGCGCACGACGCGCAGTCAGGAGCGCACGGCCGTACTCTCATACCGGAGGAACCGGACGTATCAGGATCTGTCCGAAGCCGTTCGTCGCTCTGTTCTTCCCAGTATGGTGGTCCCGCAGAACGCCGTACCCGACCGCCGCCCGCCCAGGCCCGGCGACCACGAACCGCGGTCGCGCCGCACGGCCCGCCCGCGAACCCGGAGCAGAGCAGCATTGAGCAGCCGCGAATCTGACAACGCCCACCCGACGCCCCGGCGTACGGGTCCGGACGCCTACCCGTCGGGCACCCCGCCCTACGGCACACCGGGACTCCCGGGCGGCGACCGGGCCGGTGCCGCCCAGGGCGCCGCGTCGGGCGGCGAGGACGACGGCCCGAAGACCGAGACCACCCTGACGACCCGGGTCCGGATCAACATCCCCGGGTCGCGTCCGATCCCGCCGGTCGTGGTCCGCAGCACCGTCAAGAACGAGGACGGCCCGGGCGAAGAGGCCCCGGCGGCCGCCCCCGAGCCGGGCGGCCCGCGGCACCGGTCCGCACCCTCCTCCCCCGTCCTCGGGGTGATGGAGGGCGGCGCCCGCACGGCCACCCCGCCGGAGCTGCCGCCGGAGTGGCAGGTCCCGCCGATCCCGCCGGCGACGTCCGAGGCCGAGTCCACCGGCGCCTGGTTCCGGCCGCGGCAGAAGAAGGCCGAGCCGGCGCCGACCGCCGTACCGGCCGGTGCCCCGAACACCCCTGGCGCGCCGGAGGCCCCGGCCGCGCCCGCCGCCGCCGAGCCCCGGCCGACGGCCTCCCCGGCCCCCGGCGCCCGCCCGAACGGTGCCCGCCCCGCCCAGGGCGCGGCCCGTCCGAACGGCCGACCGGTGCCCGCCCAGGCCCCGAACGGCTCGCCCGCCGCGCCGTTCCCCGCCGGCCCCGGTGCACAGGCCCCGGCGGAGGAGCCCGGCGTGTACGAGGCCGCCTCCCCCTTCGCGCCGCCCACCGCCGACCCGTTCGCCCCGATGGCGCCCACGGCCGGAGCCCGCGGCCGGCGCGACGACCGCCCGCAGCAGGGCGCCCAGCAGAACGGCGGCCAGCAGAACGGCGGCCAGCAGAACGGCAGGCAGCGCAACGGCCGGCAGCCCGACGGACGGCCGCAGCAGGGCCCGCGCCCGGGCGCCCGCCCGCAGGGCCCGGCGACCGGCGCGACGGACCCGGAGGACACCTCGGTCGACGGCTTCGAGCCGATCCGCGAGGGCACCCCGCCGCCCGCCGCCATACCGGGCCTGCCGCAGAACGGCGCCGCGCACGGCGGCGAAGCCCGCCCGCAGCCCGGCCTGTTCGCCTCGGCCCCGGCCGGTGCCGACCCGTTCGCCGCCCAGCGCCCCGCCGGGCCGGGCCAGGACGCCTTCGCCCACCCGGCCCCCGGCGGGCTCTTCCCCGGCGCCCCCGGGCACCCGCAGCAGCAGCCCGGACCGGACCCGGAGGCCACCGAGCTCACCCCGCTGCCGACCCCCGCCCCGGGCCCCCGGCCCGCACCGCAGCCGGCCAAGACCGAGTCCGCGCCCGCGCCCGCGCCCGCCAAGGGCAAGGGCAAGGCCAAGCCGAAGGCCAGCGCCGGCAAGAAGCTGGTCAAGCTGGGCGTGTACGGCGTCGGCTTCGTGCTGTTCCTCGGCGCCGCCGCGTACGGCACCGGTCTGATGCTCAACCAGTCCGACATCCCCAAGGGCACCGTGGTGCTCGGCACCGACATCGGCGGCAACAGCCGCGACCAGGCGATCCACCAGCTCGACGAGACCGTCGGCAAGACCGGCCAGCAGCCGCTCAAGCTGAAGGTCGGCGACCAGGCGCTGAACCTCGACCCGACCGTCGCCGGGCTGAGCTTCGACACCACGGGCACCGTGGACGGCCTCGCCCAGCACAGCTACAGCCCGGTCGACGTCATCAAGTCGCTGAAGGGCGGCACCAAGGCGGTCGCACCGGACGTCAAGGTGGACCGGGCCAAGCTCAAGGCCGCCCTGGACACCCTGGCCTCCGGCTCGGGCCAGGGCCTTCAGGAGGGCTACGTCAAGTTCGCCGAGAACGGCGACCCGGTCGTGGTGCCCGGCCGGGCCGGCCAGGCCGTCGACTCGGCGAGCGCCCTCGACGTGGTCGAGCAGGCCTACCGCGACCGCGCCGCCGGCAAGCCCGACCAGCCGATCGCGCTCGCCGTCACGGCCGCCCAGCCCAAGGTCTCCCCGCAGGCCCTGCAAGCCGCCGCGGACAGCCTCGGCAAGTCCGCGCTCAACGGCAACGTGTACGTCCTGGCCGGCACCAAGAAGTGGATCTTCGGCAAGGTGGTCGCCGCCAAGACGCTCACGCTCGTCCCGGACGCCTCCGGCAAGATCGTGCCCAAGTGGGACCTCGACGCGCTGAACGGCCAGCTGGGCAGCGTGTTCGACAAGGTGAAGGTCAAGAAGAACGGCCAGACCGCCGCGATCACCCCGCAGGACGTCGCGGACGCCGTCACCTCGCTGCTCGACAAGACCGGCGAGAAGGACCGCACCTTCAAGTTCACCGTCGCCTGAGCAACGACCGCACCGATCGGGGGGCGGGCCGGCATCCGGCCCGCCCCTCGACAACTCCCCCTCCCGGTCAGCAAGATGTGACGCCACACCTTCCGCCACACCTTCCGCCACAGCCACCTCGGGGAGCACGCCGATGAGCCGCCGCCTCCAGCACCGGACGGCCCTGCTCGCCGGTCTCACCGCCCTGTCGCTCTCACTGACGCTCTGTTCGTGCGCCTCCGGCCAGGGCGGCGCCGCCGCGGACGGGCCGTCCGCCACCGGGGCCCCCAAGCTCACCTCGATCGACGTCAACCCGCGCGAGCGCTCCCAGCTGCGCCAGGGCGGCACCCTGCACCTGGCGATCGCCCAGTTCTCCCGCCAGTGGTCGCCGATCCAGACCGACGGCAGCGAGTCCTCGACGATCAGCGTCAGCAAGCCGCTGCTGCCGACCTTCTTCCGCTCCGACGCGGCCGGCACCCAGACCGTCAACCCGGCCTACCTGCAAGACGCCCACGCGGAGCTGCGGGACGGCCGGCAGGTCGTCGTCTGGACGCTCAACCCGAAGGCCCACTGGTCCGACGGCACCCCGATCACCTGGCGCGACCTCGAAGCCAACTGGCGCGCGCTGAACGGGAAGGACCCGGCCTACCGGCCCGCCAGCAACACCGGCTTCGAACAGGTCTCCTCGGTCGAGCGGGGCAAGGACGACTTCCAGGCGGTGATGACCTTCGACCGGCCGTTCTCCGAGTGGCAGTCGATGTTCAACGGCGCCGCCAACGCCCCGCTGCTGCCCGCGAGCCGGCTCGCCACCCCGGAGCTGTTCAACTCCGCCTACCTGGACGCGATCCCGGTCACCGCCGGCCCGTTCAAGGTCGAACGGCTGGACCGCGCCGCCCAGACCATCACCCTGGTCGCCGACCCCGCCTGGTGGGGCGACAAGCCGATGCTGGACCGGATCGTCTTCCACGCCATGCTGCCCAACGCCATGGCCCCCGCCTTCGCCAAGGGCGAGATCGACCTCTTCAACAACGGCCCGGACGTCGCCGGCTACCAGACCATCAAGAGCACCAAGGGCGCCGCCGTCCGCCGGGCCGGCGGGCCCGACTTCCGCCAGCTCACCCTCAACGCCCGCACCCCGGCGCTCAGCGACGCGACCGTCCGCCAGGCCATCTTCCAGGCCATCAACCGGGACGCCGTCATCCGCTCCGACCTGAACGGCCTGGACTGGCCCGCCGCCCCGCTCAACAACCACCTGCTGGTCGCCAACCAGAACGCCTACCGGGACAACTCCCTCGGCCTCAGCCGCTACGACCCCGCCGAGGCCGCCCGCAAGCTGGACGCGGCCGGCTGGCGGCTCGACGGCGACGTCCGCAAGCGCAACGGCCGCGAGCTGAACCTGCGGATGGTCATCCCGGCCGGCGTCACCCAGGCGCAGAGCGAGGCCGACAGCGCCACCAGGACGCTCAAGGACATCGGCATCAAGGTCACCACGGTCACCGCCGCCGCCAACGAGTTCTTCGACAAGTACGTCAACCGCGGCGACTTCGACATCACCGCCTATTCGCTGCTCGGCACGCCCTTCCCGGCCAGCGGCAACCGCGCCGACTTCGTCCAGAACGGCGGCACCAACCACGTCGGCGCGGGCAGCCCGGCGGTGGACGCCGCCCTCGACCGGGCCGCCGCCGCACCCGACGCGGCCACCGCCTCCGAGGCGATCAACCAGGCCGACGGCGAGCTGTGGAAGGTGGCCGGCGTGCTGCCGCTCTACCAGCGCCCGCAGCTGTACGGCGCCCGCGCCAACCTCGCCAACATCGGCGCCCAGGGGCTGTCCGACATCGTCTGGGAGAACGTCGGCTTCGAGCGGTAGGCGGCGGCGACGCCCCGGCGCCCTCAGCCGTGCAGGGTCTCCCGCCAGAAGTGGCAGGCGCTGCGACGGCCCGGCAGTTCGGCGCCCTCGGCGTCCACCACCGGTACCAGCGGCGGGAGTTCGCTCAGGCAGCGGTCCTGCACCCGGTTGCAGCGCGGGTTGAACGCGCAGCCCTGCGGGACCTCCAGGAGGCTGGGCGGCAGGCCCTTGATGGCGTGGAGGTTCTGCCCCTTCTGGTCCAGCCGGGGGATCGAGTCGAGCAGGCCCCGGGTGTACGGGTGGGCGGGGCGCGCGTACAGGTCGCGCACCGGGGCCGTCTCGACGATCCGGCCCGCGTACATCACCGCGATCGTGTCCGCGACGTCGGCGACCACGCCGAGGTCGTGGGTGATCAGGATCAGCCCCATGTGGAACTCGTGCTGCAACTCGGCCAGCAGGTCCATCACCTGGGCCTGCACGGTGACGTCCAGCGCGGTGGTCGGCTCGTCCGCGATGATCAGGTCCGGCTCCATGGAGAGCGCCATGGCGATCATGATGCGCTGGCGCATGCCGCCGGAGAACTGGTGCGGGTAGTCGCCGACGCGCTGCCTGGCCGCCGGGATCCGCACCCGGTCCATCAGCTCGATGGCCCTCTCCCTGGCCTCCTTGCGGCTGGCGCCGCGGTGCACCTGGAACATCTCGCCGAGCTGGTAGCCCACGCTGAGCACCGGGTTGAGCGAGGACAGCGCGTCCTGGAAGATCATCGCGATCTTCTGGCCCCGGACGAACCGCCGGGCCTTGGAGCCCATGGTCAGCAGGTCCTCGCCGCGGTAGAGGATCCGCCCGCCGGTGATCCGCCCGGGCGGCACGTCCAGGATGCCCATGATCGCCTGCGCGGTCACCGACTTGCCCGAACCGGACTCGCCCAGCACCGCCAGCGTCTCCCCGGCCGACACCGAGTAGCTCACCCCGTTGACGGCCCTGGCCACGCCGTCCCGGGTACGGAACTCGACGTGCAGGTCGTCGACCTCCAGCAGCGGGGTCCCGGGCACCAGGTCCTCCCGACCGCCGCCGATCACCTCCACCATGTCCATCCGAGCAGCCCTCCCCCAGCGCGGCAGCGAGCACCTATACGCGCAGAGCAACTATCAACGACCCGACCCCACTTGCGGAATTGCGCGGCACGTCTCTTTTCCATCACAAGAAAGGGCGCACCCCCGGTGCGGGGGCGCGCCCTGGATCCCGCGAGCCGCTAACCGGGCCCGGCATCCCCCTGCCCAGCCTCGCGCTCCGCAGCGCCCTGCCCGACCTCGCGCTCCGCCGCGCCCTGCCCGATCTCGCGCTCCGCCGCACTCTGCCCAATCTCGCGCTCCGCAGCGAAGTGACACGCCGAGTCGTGCCGGGCCGCCCCGCCCAGCCAGGACGGCGAGGCGAGCAGCGGGATCTCGGCCGCGCAGCGGTCCTGCGCCTTCCAGCAGCGGGTGCGGAAGCGGCAGCCGGACGGCGGGTTGGCCGGCGAGGGCACGTCCCCGGTGAGCACGATCCGGTCCCGCGACTCCCGGGCCGTCGGGTCCGGCACGGGGACGGCGGAGAGCAGCGCCTGGGTGTACGGGTGGGTGGCGTGGTCGTAGATCTCGGCATCGCTGCCGATCTCGACCATCTTGCCGAGGTACATCACGCCTACGCGGTCGGAGATGTGCCGGACGATGGAGAGGTCGTGCGCGATGAACATGTACGAGAGGTTGAACTCGCCCTGCAGCTTGTCCAGCAGGTTGATCACCTGCGCCTGGACGGACACGTCCAGCGCGGAGACCGGCTCGTCGCAGATGATGATCTCGGGCTTGAGCGCGAGACCGCGGGCGATGCCGATGCGTTGGCGTTGCCCGCCGGAGAACTGGTGCGGGTAGCGGTTGATGTACTCCGGGTTGAGCCCGACCACGTCCAGCAGGTCCTGGACGGCCTTGCGGCGGTCGCCCTTGGGCGCCACCTCGGGGTGGATCTCGAACGGCTCCCCGATGATGTCGCCGACCGTCATGCGCGGGTTCAGCGAGGTGTACGGGTCCTGGAACACCATCTGGATGTTGCGGCGGACGGCCTTCAGCGCCGCCCCGGACAGCCGGGAGATCTCCTCTCCCTTGTAGCGGACCGATCCCCCGGTGGCCGGCTCCAGGTTCATCAGCACCTTGGCCAGCGTGGACTTGCCGCAGCCGGACTCGCCGACGACGCCCAGCGTCTCGCCCTGCCTCAGGTCGAAGGAGACCCCGTCGACGGCCTTCACGGCGCCGACCTGCTTCCTGAACAGCACGCCCTTGGTCAGCGGGAAGTGCTTGACCAGGTCCCGGACTTCGAGGATCGGCTCGCCGCGCGGCACCTCCTGGGCGAAGGCGTCCTTCTCCGGCACCGCGGCGCCCAGTGCGCTGGACCCGTTAGCGGCCATGGAGGGTCTCCTTCCAGAAGAAGCAGGCGCTGCCCCGCCCGGCCAGCGGGGCGCCGTCGTCCTCGGCGACCGGGTACAGCTCCGGCACCTCGGCCCGGCAGCGGTCCTGCGCCCGCGGGCAGCGCGGGTTGAAGGCGCAGCCCTGGGGGATCCGCAGCAGGTTGGGCGGCAGGCCCTTGATGGCGTAGAGCTCCTGGCCCTTCTGGTCCAGCCGCGGGATGGAGTCCAGCAGGCCGCGGGTGTACGGGTGCGCGGGGCGCGCGTACAGGTCGTGCACCGGGGCGGTCTCGACGATCCGGCCGGCGTACATCACGGCGATCTTGTCGGCGACGTCGGCGACCACGCCGAGGTCGTGGGTGATCAGGATCAGGCCCATGTGGAACTCCGCCTGGAGCTCCGCGAGCAGGTCCATCACCTGGGCCTGCACGGTGACGTCCAGCGCGGTGGTGGGCTCGTCCGCGATGATCAGGTCCGGTTCCAGGGCCAGCGCCATGGCGATCATGATGCGCTGGCGCATGCCGCCGGAGAACTGGTGCGGGTAGTCGTTCACCCGCTGCTTGGCCGCCGGGATGCGCACCCGCTCCATCAGCTCGACGGCCTTCTCCTTGGCCTCCTTGCGGGACGCCCCCCGGTGGGCCCGGAACATCTCGCCGAGCTGGAAGCCCACCGTCAGCACGGGGTTGAGCGAGGACAGCGCGTCCTGGAAGATCATCGCGATCTTCTGGCCGCGGATCCTGCGCCGCTCCTCGTTGCCCATCTTCAGCATGTCCCGGCCGCGGAAGCGGATCTCCCCGCGCGGGATCCGGGCCGGCGGCATGTCCAGGATGCCCATGATCGCCTGCGCGGTCACCGACTTGCCCGAACCGGACTCGCCCAGCACCGCGAGCGTCTCCCCCGCCCGGACGCTGTAGTCGACCCCGTTGACCGCCTTGGCCACGCCGTCCCGGGTGACGAACTCGACGTGCAGGTCGCGGACGTCGAGCAGCGGCCCCTCGTACGACGCGGCCCGCTCGGACCTGGTGGCGTCCACGGCTGTACTCACGTTGCGCTCCCCTCGCTCAGCGAAGCTTCGGGTCGAGGGCGTCGCGCACCGCGTCGCCCAGCATGATGAAGGCCAGCACGGTGACGGAGAGCGCCACCGCCGGGAAGAACAGCACGTACGGCGCCGTCCGGATCACCTTCTGGGCGGAGGAGATGTCGATGCCCCAGGAGATGGTCGGGTCCTGCAGACCGATGCCGAGGAAGCTCAGCGTCGCCTCGGTGGCGATGTAGCCGCCGAGCGCGATGGTGGCGACGACGATCACGGGGGCGATGGCGTTCGGCAGGATGTGCCGGAACATCAGCCGCCCCGTCCCGGCGCCGAGCGCCCGGCCGGCCACCACGTAGTCGGACTGTTTGACGGTCAGCACGGCGCCGCGCATGACGCGGGCGATCTGGGTCCAGCCGAGGAAGGCCAGCGCGATGACCACGCTCCACACCGTGCGGGTGGTGAAGGCGTTCAGCAGCACCAGGGCGCCGAGCAGCAGCGGGAGGCCGAAGAAGATGTCGGTGATCCGGGAGATCACCGCGTCGACGGCGCCGCCAAAATAGCCGGCGACCATGCCGGCCAGTCCGCCGAGCACGGTGACCGCCAGGGTCACGCAGATGCCGACGGTGATCGAGGCCCGGGCGCCGTACACCACCCGGGCGTAGATCGACCGGCCCTGCCCGTCGTAGCCGAACCAGCCGGCGCCGAAGAAGTCCGTCCAGTCCGGCCGTCTGAGGTAGTCGTGGATCAGGTCGGCCTTGCGCGGGTCGGCGTCGGTGAACGCCCAGGGGAAGATCGCCATGACGACCAGCAGCAGGATCAGCACGGCGGAGATCAGGAAGATCGGCCGCCGGCGCAGGTCCCGCCAGGCGTCGCCCCAGAGGCTGCGGGCCTCCTCCCGCTTGGCCGGGTCGGGCTCGACCAGGGTCTCCTGCTCGACCGCCATGCCCTGCTCCCCGGCGTAGTCGAGGTGTGAGACCCCGGGCTTGGGGTGCGGCTCGTAGGAGTTCTCGTCGTGGATGTCAGGCATAGCGGATCCTCGGGTCCAGGACCGCGTAGAGCAGGTCGACGAGCAGGCTGGCGACGAGGTAGACGATCACCAGGACGGTCACGATGCCGACCACGGTGGGGCCTTCCTTCTGGTTGATCGCCCGGTACAGGACGTTGCCGACGCCCTGCACGTTGAAGATGCCCTCGGTGACGATCGCCCCGCCCATCAGGGCGCCGAGGTCGGTGCCGAGGAAGGTGACCACCGGGATCAGCGAGTTGCGCAGCAGGTGGCGGGAGATGACGGTCCGCCGGGGCAGGCCCTTGGCGACCGCCGTGCGGATGTAGTCGGCCCGCAGGTTCTCGCCGATGGACGTCCGGGTGAGCCGGGCGACGTACGCGAGCGAGAGCGAGCCCAGCACGATCGCGGGCAGGATCAGCTGGGAGAGGTCGGTGGAGTCCTGCACCGTCGGGGTGACCCAGCCGAGGTTGGTGGCGAAGATCGTCTGCGCGATGTAGGCCAGCACGAAGACCGGGATCGAGATCACCACCAGGGTGAGGATCAGCACCAGGGTGTCCTGGATGCTGCCGCGCCGGAGGCCGGAGGCCATGCCGAGGGCGAGGCCGAGGACCACTTCGAAGACGAAGGCCATCAGCGCGAGCCGGATGGTGACCGGGAAGGCGGTCGCCATGATCTCGGAGACGGGACGGCCGGTGAAGCTCGTCCCGAAGTCCCCCTGGAAGAGGTTCCCCATGTAGTGCAGGTACTGCTTCCAGACCGGCTGGTCCAGGAAGTACTTGTGCTTGATGCTGGCCACGATGGCCGGGTCGGCGGCCTTCTCGCCGAACAGCGCCGACACCGGGTCGCCCGGCAGCGTGTAGACCATCAGGAAGATCAGCAGCGTGGTGCCAAAGAACACCGGGATCATCTGCAGCACCCGCCGCAGCACGTAACTGCCCATCCGAGCCTCCTTCCTAGACGTGCCCTGGGTGCACGGCCGGCCGGGGACGGTCGGCCGGGAGGGCCGGGCCCCGTCCTCCGTGCGGGAAGGGCGGGGCCGGCGCGAGGGGTCGGGGGATCAGCCCTTGACCTCGACCTGGGTCCAGGCCGGGTTGCCGAAGGAGTCGAACTTCACGTTCTGCACCTTGGTCGAGTAACCCGAGTTGGTGCGGTAGTACCAGAGCGGGATGGCCGGCATCCCGCTCGGCAGCACCGCCTCGGCCTGCTGGTAGCCGGTCACCGTGTCGGCGACGCTGGCGGCCTCGTCGGCCTTGGTGGCCGCCTGGTCGAACTGCGGGTTGCTGTAGCCGAAGTCGTTGGACGCGGCGCCGGTGCGGTACACGTCGGACAGGAAGTTGGCGTTCAGCGGGTAGTCCTGCACCCAGCCGGTGCGGAAGGCGCCGTTGACCTGGTGCCCGGTGATCGCGGCGCGCGCGGTCTTGAAGTCGGGCTTCGGGTCGCCGAGGCACTCGACGCCGGTGCTCTGCCGGATCGAGTTGCAGACCGCGTCGACCCACTCCTTGTGGCCGCCGTCGGAGTTGTAGGTGATCAGCAGCTTGTTGCCGGGGACGCCGCCGCCGTCGCTGATCAGCTGCTTGGCCTTCGCCGGATCGAACTTGCAGAAGTCGCCGCAGGCGCCGTCCTTGTAGCCCTCGACGCCCTCGGCCACCCAGGCGGTGGCCGGCTTGCGGGAGTTCTGCAGCACCGTCTTGGTGATGGTGTCGCGGTCGATCGCCATGGACAGGCCCTGGCGCACCTTGGCCTTGTCGGGCGCGGCCCAGTCGGCCTGGTAGAGGGTGAAGCCGATGTTCTGGATGGCGCCCTGCGGGGCGTCGATCGCCCGGTCGCCGAGGTCGCTCTTGTACGTCGCCAGCGCGGACGGCGGCACCTGGTCCATCACGTCCAGGTTGCTGGACTGGAGGTCGGCGTAGGCGGCCTCGGACGTGGTGTACATCTTGAAGACGATGCCGCCGTTCTTCGGCTTGTCGACGCCCTGGTAGTCCGGGAAGGCCTTGGTGACGACCTCGGAGTTGTGGTTCCAACTGACGAACTGGTAGGGGCCGTTGCCCACCGGCTTCTGCCCGTACCCGGTCGGGTCGTTGAAGAAGGCGTCCGGCAGCGGGGAGAAGGCGATGTAGCCGAGCTTGTACTCGAAGTACGAGACCTTGTTGCTGAGCTTGACGGTGAAGTGCAGGTCGTCGACCACGGTCAGGCCGGACATCTTGGTCGCGGTCGGCTGGCCGCTGACGGGGTGGACGTTCTGGTAGCCCTCGATGTCGGAGAACCAGGAGCTGTTGATCTGGTTGTTGCTGGTGGTCGCGCTCCAGTTCCAGGAGTCCACGAAGTTCTTGGCGTGCACCGGCGTGCCGTCGTGGAACTTCCAGCCGTCCTTCAGCGTGACGTCGAAGGTCTGGGAGTCACTGGTGTCGATCTTGTCGGCGACCTGCATCCGGATCTTGGCGGTGGCGGGGTCGTAGTCGACCAGCCCCTTGAAGAGGTTCTGGATGATGCGACCACCGCCGACCTCGTTCGCGTTGGCGGGCTGCAGCGGGTTCTGCGGCTCACTGCTCTGGTAGCTGAAGCTCTTGCTGCTGTCCGGCGAGCTGTTGCTGCTTGCGCCGCCGCCGCTGCACCCGGTGGCCACCAGGGCCACGGATGTCGCAGCGGCGAGGACCCAGCGAGCACGGGCGGCTACGGGCATGGTGGTCCCTCCTCGTGGTGTGTGTCGCATCACACCCCATGAGAAGCGCGCCCGGTCGACGGCGCGAGTCGAATGCACCCGGACGGGTGCGTTGAGCGCCCCGTGAGTTGACGGAACGACGGAAGGGCCCGCGGCGCGAAGCCACGGGCCCTTCCGGGGATGCCACGGGGAGTCAGGCGGCGGCCGGCTCCCGGACCTCGGCGAAGTGACAGGCCGAGTCGTGCGCGGCCGGGCCCTTCAGCACCGAGGGCACCGCGAGCAGCGGGATCTCCTCGGCGCAGCGGTCCTCCGCCTTCCAGCAGCGGGTGCGGAAGCGGCAGCCGGACGGCGGGTTGGCCGGCGAGGGGATGTCACCGGTCAGGATGATCCGATCGCGGTTCTCGCGCGCCGTCGGGTCCGGCACCGGCACCGCGGAGAGCAGCGCCTGGGTGTACGGGTGGGTGGCGTTCTCGTAGATCTGCTCGTCGGTGCCGATCTCGACCATCTTGCCGAGGTACATCACGCCGACGCGGTCGGAGATGTGCCGGACGATGGAGAGGTCGTGCGCGATGAACATGTACGACAGGCCGAAGTCGCCCTGCAGCTTCTCCAGCAGGTTGATCACCTGCGCCTGGACGGACACGTCCAGGGCGGAGACCGGCTCGTCGCAGATGATGATCTCGGGCTTGAGCGCGAGACCGCGGGCGATGCCGATGCGCTGGCGCTGGCCGCCGGAGAACTGGTGCGGGTACCGGTTGATGTACTCCGGGTTCAGACCCACGACGTCCAGCAGGTCCTGGACGGCCTTGCGGCGGTCGCCCTTGGGCGCCACCTCGGGGTGGATCTCGAACGGCTCCCCGATGATGTCGCCGACCGTCATGCGCGGGTTCAGCGAGGTGTACGGGTCCTGGAACACCATCTGGATGTTCCGGCGGACGGCCTTGAGGGCCTGGCCGGACAGCTTGGAGATGTCCTCGCCCTTGAACAGCACCTGGCCGGAGGTGGCCCGCTCCAGGTTCATCAGCACCTTGGCCAGCGTGGACTTGCCACAGCCGGACTCGCCGACGATGCCGAGCGTCTCGCCCTTCGCCAGCTCGAAGGAGATGCCGTCGACCGCCTTGACCGCGCCGACCTGCTTCTTGAAGAGGATGCCCTGGCTCAGCGGGTAGTGCTTGACCAGGTCCCTGACCTCCAGGATGGGCTCAGCCATGGAGGGTCTCCTTCCAGAGGTGGCACGCGCTGCGGCGGCCGGTGAGCTCCTTGCCGTCCTTGTCCGCCACCTGGTGCAGCGCCGGGATCTCCGTGCGGCACAGGTCGGTGGCGACGTCACAGCGGGGGTTGAACGCGCAGCCGGCCGGGACCTTCAGCAGGTTCGGGGGCAGGCCCTTGATCGCGTACAGCTCCTGGCCCTTCTGGTCCAGGCGCGGGATGGAGCGGAGCAGGCCCTTGGTGTACGGGTGCGCCGGGTTGGCGTACAGGTCGTGCACCGGGGCGGTCTCGACGATCCGGCCGGCGTACATCACGGCGATCTTGTCCGCGACGTCGGCGACCACGCCGAGGTCGTGGGTGATCAGGATCAGGCCCATGTTGTACTCGGCCTGGAGCTCCGCGAGCAGGTCCATCACCTGGGCCTGGACGGTGACGTCCAGGGCGGTGGTGGGCTCGTCCGCGATGATCAGGTCGGGCTGCATGGAGAGCGCCATGGCGATCATGATGCGCTGGCGCATGCCGCCGGAGAACTGGTGCGGGTAGTCGCCGACGCGCTGCCTGGCGGCCGGGATGCGCACCCGGTCCATCAGCTCGATGGCCTTCTCCTTGGCGTCCTTCTTGGAAGCGCCCTGGTGCACCCGGAACATCTCGCCGAGCTGGTAGCCCACGCTGAGCACGGGGTTGAGCGAGGACAGCGCGTCCTGGAAGATCATCGCGATCTTCTGGCCGCGGATCCTGCGCCGCTCCTCGTTGCCCATCTTGAGCATGTCCTGGCCGCGGTACAGGATCTCGCCCTGCGTCACCTTGCCGGGCGGCATGTCCAGGATGCCCATGATGGTCTGGGCGGTCACGGACTTGCCGGAGCCGGACTCTCCGAGCACGGCGAGCGTCTCGCCCGCCGCGACGGAGTAGTTGACGCCGTTCACGGCCTTCGCGATGCCGTCCCGGGTGTGGAACTCCACGTGGAGGTTCTTGACCTCCAGCAGCGGGGTGCCAACTTCGAGTCGGCCGCTCTTCTGGTTGTTGTTCTCGATCACGGTGGTCATCGGGTCGTCACCTCTTCTCTCAGCGGAGCTTCGGGTCGAGGGCGTCGCGCACCGCGTCGCCGAGCATGATGAAGGCCAGAACCGTGAGGCTCAGCATTCCGGCGGGGAAGAACAGGGCGAACGGAGCGGTCCGGATCACCTTCTGGGCGGTGTTGATGTCGATGCCCCAGGAGATGGTCGGGTCCTGCAGACCGATGCCGAGGAAGCTCAGCGTCGCCTCGGTGGCGATGTAGCCGCCGAGCGCGATGGTGGCGACGACGATCACGGGGGCGACCGCGTTCGGCAGGATGTGCTTCCACAGGATCCGGCTGGTGCCGGCGCCGAGCGCCTTGGCCGCCGTCACGAAGTCGGCCTGCTTGATGGTGATGACCGAACCGCGCATGACACGGGTCATCTGGGTCCAGCCCAGGGCGACCAGTGCGAACACCACGCTCCAGATGGTGCGCGAGGTGAAGGCGTTGAGGATCACCAGGGCGCCGAGCAGCAGCGGGATGCCGAAGAAGATGTCGGTGACCCGGGAGATGATCGTGTCGACCCAGCCACCGAAGTAGCCGGCCAGCATGCCGGTGATGCTGCCGAGGATGGTCACACCCGCGGTGACGCAGATGCCGACGACGACCGAGGCACGGGCCCCGTAGATCACCCGGGCGTAGATGCTGCGGCCCTGGAGGTCGTAGCCGAACCAGTCGGCCTGGAAGAAGTGGCTGTAGTTCGGCTTCGTCAGGTAGTGCGCGCGCAGGTCGCCTGCGCGCGGGTCCGCCGAAGTGAACAGCCCGGGGGCGATCGCGATGACGATCAGCAGCAGGATCAGCAGCGCGGAGATCACGAAGATCGGCTTGCGGCGCAGGTCGTGCCAGGCGTCGGAGCCGAGGCTGCGGGCCTTCTCGGGCTTGGCCGCCGCGGTGTCGGCGGCGCGCTGGGCCGGGATCTCCTCGGCCGTCTTCTTCTCGGTCAGGTCAGGCATAACGGATCCTCGGGTCCAGGACCGCGTAAAGCAGGTCGACGATCAGGCCGGCGGCCAGGTACACGAGCACCAGGAAGGCCACGAAGCCGGAGACGGTCGTGCCCTCCTTCAGGTTGATCGCGTGGAAGAGCGCGTTACCGACACCCTTGACGTTGAAGATGCCCTCGGTGACGATCGCGCCGCCCATCAGGGCGCCGAGGTCGGTGCCGAGGAAGGTGACCACCGGGATCATCGAGTTGCGGAGCAGGTGGGTGCCGATCACCTTGCGCCGCGGCAGGCCCTTGGCCACCGCGGTGCGGACGTAGTCGGCCTTGATGTTCTCGGCTATGGAAGTACGGGTGAGGCGCGCCACGTACGCCAGCGACAGCGAGCCGAGCACGATGGCCGGCAGCATCAGCTGGGTGATGTCGTTCGAGTCCTGGACGGTCGGCGTGACCCACTTCAGGTCGTCCGCGAAGACCGTCTGGAAGATGAAGCCGAGCACCGGAACCGGGATCGAGATCAGCAGCAGGGTCATGACCAGGGTGCCCTTGTCGAACGCCTTGCCCCGGCGAAGACCGGCGAACAGGCCGACAGAGACGCCCAGCACGATCTCGATGATGAAGGCCAGCAGCGCCAGCCGGACCGTGACCGGCAGCGCCTCGGTGATCACATCGAGCACCGGCCGTCCGGCCAGGGTGGTTCCGAAGTCACCGGTGAGCAGTTTCCCCATGTAATCGACGTACTGCTCGTACCACGGCTTGTCGAAGCCCATCTGGTGGGTCAGTGCGGCGAGCTGGGCCGGGTCCGGCGCCTTGTCGCCCCACATCGCGGCCACCGGGTCACCCGGCAGCAAGTGCACCATGACAAAGATGAGCAAGGTCGTTCCGAAGAAGACCGGGATCATCTGGAGCAGTCGCCTCGCGACAAAGCGCCCCATCGTGCCTCCATGTATGACTCTGCCGGGCCCGTCATCCCGGCCAGAGATAAGTCGGCGTGCCAACGGCCGGTGCCAGTCCTCGCCCTTGTGGGGATGGACGGGCACCGGCCGTTGTCACCGGGTCAGGCGGTGCCGACCGATTACTTCTTCTTGACCTCGACGTCGGTGTAGACCGGGTTGCCGAAGGAGTCGAACTTCACGTTCTGGACGTTGTTGGACCAGCCGGAGCTGGTCTTGTAGTACCAGAGCGGGATGGCCGGCATGTCCTTGGCCAGGACGGCCTCGGCCTGCTGGTAGAGCTCCGCGGTCTTCTCGACCGAGGTGGCCGCGTCGGCCTCCTTGGAGAGCTTGTCGAACTCCGGGCTGGAGTAGCCGGCGTCGTTCGCGGCGGCACCGGTGCCGTAGACGTCGCGCAGGAAGTTCGCGTTCAGCGGGTAGTCCTGCACCCAGCCGGTACGCATCATGCTCGACACCTGACGCTTGGTCACCAGGTCGCGCGAGGTCTTGAAGTCGGGCTTCGGGTCACCGAGGCACTCGACGCCGGTGGCCTGGCGGATCGAGTTGCAGACCGCGTCGACCCACTCCTTGTGACCGCCATCGGAGTTGTACAGGATGGTGATCTTGTTACCGGGGACACCGTTGCCCTCGGCGATGAGCTGCTTGGCCTTCGCCGGGTCGTACTTGCAGGCGTCGCCGCAGCTGCCGGCCTTGAAGCCCATGACGCCGGGCGCCACGAACGCGTCGGCGGGCTGACGCGTGCCGTTCAGCACGGTCTTGGTGATGGTGTCACGGTCGATGGCCATCGACAGGCCCTGGCGGACCTTGGCCTTCTCCGGAGCGTTCCACTCGGCGTTGTACAGCGCGAAGGAGATGTTCTGGATGGCGCCCTGCGGCTGGTCGACCGCGCGCTTGCCCAGGTCGTCCTTGTACTTGGGCAGGTCGGTCGAGTCGACCTGGTCCAGGACGTCGAGGGTGTCCGACATCAGGTCCTTGTACGCGGCCTCACCGGAGGTGTAGTTCCGGAAGACGATGCCGCCGTTCTTGGCCTTGTTGACGCCCGCGTACTTGTCGTAGGCGGCCAGGGTGATGGCCTTGTTGTGCTCCCACGAGACGAACTTGTACGGGCCGTTGCCGACCGGCTTCTGGCCGTAGCCCGCCGGGTCGGAGAAGAACCCGGTCGGCAGCGGGTAGAAGGCCGAGTAGCCGAGCTTGTACGTGAAGTACGAGACCGGGCTGGTCAGCTCGATGGTGAAGTGCGTGTCGTCGACGACCTTCAGACCGGACATGGTGTCGGCGGTCGGGTCACCCTTCTCCGGGTGAACGGCGTCGTAGCCGACGATGTCGGAGAACCAGTCCGAGTTGATCTGGTTGTTCTTGGTGTTCGCCGACCAGTTCCAGGAGTCCACGAAGGACTTGGCCGTCACCGGGGTGCCGTCGTGGAAAGTCCAACCGGACTTCAGCGTGACGGTGTAGCTCTTGGAGTCAGTGGTCTCGATCTTGTCGGCCACCTGGTTACGCAGGGCGCCGGTGGCGGGGTCGTAGTCGACAAGGCCCTGGAAGAGCTGCTTGACGATGCGGCCGCCCTGGTTCTCCATGGCGTTGGCCGGCTGCAGCGGACGCTGCGGCTCGCCGCTCTGGTAGCTGAACACGCCCTGGGCGTTGACCGCAGCGCCATCGGAGCTGCTCCCACCGGTGGAACCGCCACTGCTACAAGCAGTCGCGGCGAGGGCGACCGCAACAGCTGCGACAACCCACTTGGCCTGGCTCCCACCACGCATCGGTGTGCCTCCTGAATTCGACGTTGCAACGAGGAGGGCACTGCGGACGGGTGTTACCTGGCCCGCTGTGCCGTCCGCGCTCGTGGTTTCGGCGCGCACCCCTGCGCGTCACCCTTGACCCGAGCCTGACTGCACCCACTATCCGTCACGCACGGACACGAAAGTGACCAGTGACGATCTCAATTAGGTCACATGAACAGTCGGTAAGTTTCGAAAACCGGACATAAGAGACATAGCCAGACAGGCACCAAACGGACAGTCGTCATGAATGACGAACTGTCACGTTCGCTCAGCGGACACCTGGGAGTGATGAGCGCTATTCCGTTAATACGCCCGTCGACAACTTGGAGTAGTTGAAAAAGTTCGCCCCCCTCTCCATGGGAAAGGGGGGCGAAGCATTCCGGCCAAAGGCCGGTCAAGCCGTCCGGATCACGCCTTCTTGGCGCGCGAGGCGGTGCGGCCGCGGTCCTTCGCGTCGAGGACGACCTTACGGATGCGAACCGTCTCCGGGGTCACCTCGATGCACTCGTCCTCGCGGCAGAACTCCAGCGACTGCTCCAGCGAGAGCTTGCGCGGCGGGACGATCGACTCGGCCACGTCTGCGTTCGAGGAACGCATGTTGGTGAGCTTCTTCTCCTTGGTGATGTTGACGTCCATGTCGTCGGCGCGCGAGTTCTCGCCGACGATCATGCCCTCGTACACCTCGGTGCCCGGCTCGCAGAAGAGCACGCCGCGCTCCTGGAGGTTGGTCATCGCGAAGGCGGTGACCACACCGGACCGGTCGGCGACCAGCGAACCGTTGTTACGGGTCGTCAGGGTGCCGAACCACGGCTCGTGGCCCTCGTGGATCGAGTGCGCGATGCCGGTGCCGCGGGTGCTGGTGAGGAACTCGGTCCGGAAACCGATCAGACCGCGGGACGGGACGACGAACTCCATCCGGACCCAGCCCGAGCCGTGGTTGGACATGTTGTCCATCCGGCCCTTGCGGACGCCCATGAGCTGCGTGACCGCGCCCATGTGCTCCTCCGGCACGTCCACCGTGAGGCGCTCGACCGGCTCGTGGGTCTTGCCGTTGACCTGCTTGGTGACGACCTGCGGCTTGCCGACGGTCAGCTCGAAGCCCTCGCGGCGCATGGTCTCGATCAGGATGGCCAGCGCCAGCTCACCACGGCCCTGCACCTCCCAGGCGTCCGGGCGCTCGGTCTCCAGGACGCGCAGCGAGACGTTACCGATCAGCTCGCGGTCCAGGCGATCCTTCACCTGGCGGGCGGTGACCTTGCGGTCCACCTTGCCGCTGGACTTCGCGTCCGCGCCCTTGCCGCTGCCGCCACGGCCGACCAGCGGCGAGGTGTTGGTGCCGATGGTCATCGAGATGGCCGGCTCGTCCACCGTGATCAGCGGCAGCGCGATCGGGTTCTCCGGGTCGGCGAGGGTCTCGCCGATCATGATCTCGGAGATGCCGGCGACGGCGCAGATGTCACCCGGGCCCGCCACCTCGGCCGGCTTGCGGGTGAGCGCCTCGGTCATCAGCAGCTCCGAGATGCGGACGCTGGAGATGGTGCCGTCGCGCTTGATCCAGGCCACGGTCTGGCCCTTGCGCAGCTCGCCCTGCTCGACGCGCAGCAGCGCGATGCGGCCGAGGAAGTTGTCGGCGTCGAGGTTGGTGACGTGGGCCTGGAGCGGCGCGTCGGCCTCGTACGTCGGGGCCGGGACGTGCTCCAGCAGGGTGGAGAAGAACGGCTCCAGGCTGGTGCTGTCGGCCGGGACGGTGCCGTTCTCCGGCTTGGTCAGCGAGGCGACGCCGTCACGGGCACAGGCGTAGACGATCGGGAACTCGATCTGGTCCTCGTCCGCGTCCAGGTCCAGGAACAGGTCGTAGGTCTCGTTGATGACCTCGTCGATCCGGGAGTCCGGGCGGTCCGTCTTGTTGATGCAGAGGATGACGGGCAGCCGGGCGGTGAGCGCCTTGCGGAGCACGAAGCGCGTCTGCGGCAGCGGGCCCTCGGAGGCGTCGACCAGCAGGACGACGGCGTCCACCATCGACAGACCGCGCTCGACCTCGCCACCGAAGTCGGCGTGGCCCGGGGTGTCGATGATGTTGATGGTGATCGGCGCGCCACCATCCTTCGGGTGGTACTTGACGGCGGTGTTCTTCGCGAGAATGGTGATGCCCTTCTCGCGCTCCAGGTCGTTCGAGTCCATCATCCGGTCGTCGAGGTGCTGGTGGGCGGCGAAGGCGCCGGCCTGCTTCAGCATGGCGTCGACCAGAGTGGTCTTGCCGTGGTCGACGTGGGCGACGATAGCGACGTTGCGGATGTCGTTGCGCGTGGGCATGCCTAGCTGATTCTCCTGGAATCGTGGGTTGCGGCGCCCGGCCGCGAGACGCCGACCAGCGATCCCTTTGGATCGCCGCCGCCCGTTCCGCCTGCTACTACCGGTCCACCCGCCGTGGCAACGGACATGCCTCGGCTTCCTCCTATCGTACGGGGAAGCGCCCAGGTGAGCAGAAACGGGCAGGTCGGGCGGGATCAAGATCACAGACAGGTCACCCGTTCGTCACCCGGTGTTCGCTCTCCGACCGGCTCCGACGGGCCCGGGGGAGGGGCTCAACCGCTCCACCCCACGTCCTGGAAGCGCGGCCAGCCGTACCCCCAGACCCCGGCGCCCGCGACGCCCGCCCGGACGCCGACCAGCTCGGGCCGCTGGTAGAGCGGCACCGAGTGGCCGAGCTGCCAGATCCGCACGTCCGCCTCCTGGAGCAGGCCGAGCCGGGCGGCCGGGTCGAGCTCGGCGGTGGCGCGGTCGAAGAGCCGGTCGATCTCCTCGGTTCCGCTGCGGGCGTAGTTGCTGCCGAGGTCGAGGGTGCCGTCGGCGTCGGGCCGGGGCTTGGCGTAGACGGGCCGCTGCTCGCTCGCCGGGCTGGTGCCGGCGGGCCAGGAGAACAGGGCGAGGTCGTACTCCCCGGCGGCCAACTGGTCCTGGACGAAGGTGTCGGCGGACGCCGTCACGGCCTTCACCTCGACACCGGACTCGCCGAGGTCGGCGGTGAGCGCGTCGGCGGTCCGCTTGGCGGTCGCGGAGCCGGCCGGGACGAGCAGGGTGAGGGTGAGCTCCTTGTCGTCCTTGGTGCGGGTGCCGCCGGTGTCGGGCCGCTTCCAGCCCGCCTCGTCGAACAGCCGGGCGGCGTCGGCCGGGCCGGCGGCCGCACTGTTGTCGCGGTAGCCGTCCTGGTCGCCGGCGAGCAGGTGGCTGCCCAGCGGGGCGCCGGGCAGGCCGAGCGGGGTGAGCGCGGCGTCGGCGATCCGCCGCCGGTCGACGGCGCGGGTCAGGGCGAGCCGCAGGGCCGGGTCGGCGAGCGGGCCGTGGGCGGAGTTGAGGGTGAGCTGGGTGAGCGAGGCGCCGACGGCCCGGTGCACGATGACGCCGTGCAGTCCCTCGGCCCGCCGCAGGGCCAGCGCCGCGGCCTCGGGTGCGGCGCCCGGGGGCGCGGCCTCGGCGGTCGGCGTGCCGGAGGCGGCCGGGGTGTCGGTCGGCGCGGCGGAGGCGGTGGGCGTGGCGGAGGCGGCCGGAGCGGGCGCGGGCACCGCCTGGTCCACCGCTGCGGTGAGCGGGGCGATGTCCAGCCGGTTCTGGTCGAGCGCGTCCAGCCGGCCCTCCGGCGGCGCGGCGATGAACTCGATCCGGTCGGTCTTCGGCTGGTCCCCCCACCACCGCGGGTTGCGGGCGAGGACGACCTGCCCGCCCGCGGCGTCGTACCCGGAGACGGTGTACGGCCCGGCGCTCAGGTGCTCGCCGCCGGTCAGCGCCCGGTTGAACGCGGCCGGGGTGGCCGTCTCGGCCGCCGGGTAGAGCGGGCCGAACAGCGAGCGCCATTCGGCGTACGGGCGCCGGAAGGTCACCCGGACTTCGTGCGGGTCGGCGCCCTGGGCGATCGCCTCGATGGCGTCGTACCCGGCCGGGCGGCCGCCCTGGTAGGCCGGGTCGAGGCCGGAGAGGGCGGCCCGCTGGGCGGTCAGGTCGGCCGCCGTGAGCGGGCTGCCGTCGCTCCAGACCGCGCGCGGGTTGAGCCGGTAGGTGACGACCTGCGGCTGCTTCCCGGGCGGGGTGGACTCGGCGCCGACCAGGTAGTCCGGGTCGGGGACGAGCCGGCCGTGCCCGTCGGGCCGGAACAGCGAGGGGTAGAGGGCGTGCGCGAGCAGTGCCGAGTCGGCGGTCGCCTCGCCCTGGTAGACGTTGAGCGTGGCCGGGACGCCGTCCACGGCCCAGCGCAGCTTGCCGCCGCCCCGGACGGCGGTGCGGTCGGCGGTCCGGACGTCCCCGGTGCCGGAGGTGGGGTCGGCCGAGGCCGGCGCGGGGTCGGGGGTACGGGCCGGATCCGGGCCGTCGGAGCAGCCGCCGAGGCCGGCGGCGAGCAGCAGCGCGACGGCTGCGGTGGTGAGCTGGCGGACGCGCATGGCGGCCATGGAACGCCGTCCGGGTGCCCGGGCCCGGGCCGACACGGCGGACCGCCCGCCGACTGCACCCGGACGGCCGAACCGCCGAGGGCCTCCAGCCGCCCTAGAGCCCCAGCTCGAACCAGACGATCTTGCCCTTGGGCGTCCGCCGGCTGCCCCAGCGCTCGGCCAGCAGGCTGACCAGTTGCAGGCCGCGCCCGCCCTCGTCGGTCTCCTGGGCGCGCCGCTGCCTGGGCTGGGCGTAGCCGTCGTCCCAGACCTCGCAGACCAGGCCGCGATCGCGCAGCAGCCGCAGCCGGATCTCGCCCCGGCCGTGCTTGAGCGCGTTGGTGACCAGTTCGCTGACCAGCAGCTCGGTGGTGTCCACGAGCTCCTCCAGGCCGCGGGTCAGCAGCCAGCTGCAGGCCAGCTCGCGGGCCTTGGCGACGGAGGTGGGCTCGGGCGGCAGGAACCAGTTGCCGACGGCGTCCTCGGGGAAGGCGTGCACCTTGGCCATCAGCAGGGCGATGTCGTCCTCGCCGTGGTGCGGGTTGAGCTCGCCGAGGACGTGCTCGCAGAGTTCTTCGAGGCCCTTGCCCTTGGCCGACAGCGCGGTGCGGAAGCCGCGCAGGCCCTCGTCCAGCTGGTGCTTGCGGCTCTCCACCAGGCCGTCGGTGTAGAGGCCGAGGATGGCGCCGTCCGGGAGGGTCAGCTCGACCTCCTCGAAGGGCTCGCCGCCGACGCCGAGCGGCAGACCGGGCGGGACGTCGAGCATCCGGGCGGGTTCGCCGGGGCTGAGCAGGACGGGCGGCAGGTGGCCGGCGTTGGCGATCCAGCAGCGCCGGGTGACGGCGTCGTAGACCGCGTAGACGCAGGTGGCCAGGTAGACCTCGCGGGCCTCCTCGTCGGCGGCGGAGGTGAGCCGGCCGTACGGGGTGGGCGGGCCGGCCGCCACGGTGTCGCCGCCGAGGCCGCGGGCGATCTCGTCGAGGGCGGTGAGCACCTCGCCGGGCTCCAGGTCGAGCATGGCGAGGGTGCGGACGGCGGTGCGCAGCTGGCCCATGGCGACGGCGGCGCGCAGGCCGCGCCCCATCACGTCGCCGATGACCAGGGCGGTGCGGTTGCCGGGCAGCGGGATGACGTCGAACCAGTCGCCGCCGACCTCGGTGTTGTTGTTGCTGGGCAGGTAGCGGCAGGCGATCTCCAGGCCGCTGGCGGCCGGGTTGCCCGGGGGCAGCAGGCTGCGCTGGAGGATCAGGGCGCGCTCGTGCTCGCGGCGGTAGAGCCGGGCGTTGTCGATGCAGACGGCGGCGCGGGCGACGAGTTCCTCGGCGATGGCGACGTCGCGGGCGTCGAAGGGCTCGCTGCCGATCGCACGGGAGAGCTGGACGAGGCCGAGCACCTGGTCGCGGGCGACCAGCGGGACGATCAGGGTGGAGCGCAGCAGCGGGTCGGGCCCGGGCTCGGGGACGACGCTGCGGCCGGTGCGCAGCGCCCGGGCGTGCGGGGAGCGTCGCGGGTAACAGAGGGTGCCGCCGGCCTCGGCGATGGGCAGGCCGGTGACCGAGCCGAGCACCGAGGAGGCGCCGCCGATGACGCTGGAGACGGCGACCCGGCGCAGTTCGCCGCTGCCGTCGGTGAGCACGGTGTCGCCGAGCCGGCCGGCGCTGGGCACGGTCTCGCCGGAGAGCAGCGCGGTGTACAGGTCGACGGTGGCGAGGTCGCAGAACGGCGGGACGACGACGTCGAGCAGTTCCTTGGCGGTGGTCTCCAGGTCGAGGGTGGAGCCGATGTGCGCGCTGGCCTCGTTGAGCAGGGCGAGGTTGCGGCGGACGCCGTCGGCCTCGCGCTCGGCGACGTGCCGGCTGGTGACGTCGGAGACCTGCCCGGCGAGGCCGATCGGCTGTCCGGCCGCGCCGTTGAGGCGGTACAGCGAGACGGCCCAGAGCCGGTTGCCCTCGCGGGTGGGGACGGCGCCGTGGAAGCGCAGGTCGAAGACGGGCTCGCCGGTGGCGAGGACCTTGCGCAGGGCGGCGGTGAGGCGGTCGGCCTCGGACGGCGGGAAGAGGTCGTGCGGGGTGAGGCCTTCGAGGTCGGTGGGGGCCAGGCCCATGCCGGAGGCGAAGGCGTCGTTGACCCGCTGGAGGCGCAGCCGGTCGTCGAAGAGGATGAAGCCGGTGGGTGTCTGCCCGAAGACGGCCTCGGAGGCGGCGAGGTCGGTCTCGACCCGGCGCAGTCGGCCGAGGTCGACGGCCAGGCAGGTGGCGCCGGCGGTGGGCAGGGCGCTGTCGGGCATCAGGTAGAGCTCGGCGAGGCCCTCGCCGCCGGCGGCGTCCCGGTAGGGGGCGGTGCCGACCCACTCCTCGCCGGCCAGGGCGCGTTCCAGCCGCGCGCGGCCGCGCTGCCAGAGTTCGCGGGGGACGAAGGTGGTGATCGGGTCGGCGCCGACGGCGTCGGGGGCGGGGACGCCGAAGAACTCGGCGGCGCGCTCGCTCCACTGGCTGATCCGGCCGTCGGGGCCGATGGTGAAGGTGGCGACCCGGATGTAGTCGTAGATCGACCCGGGGCCGCCCGCGCCCCACGGGTGGTCCGCGGCCCCGGGGTGGTGACCGAGGCCCACGGGGCCGGCGCCGGGCGGGTCCGCCGGTACGGGCAGGTGCGGTGAACCGGCCTGCCCGGGCACGACAGCATGACCGCTGCTGCTCGGCGCGTTCCGCGCCGGGGTGCTGTTCAACGGACCGACCCCTCCAACCCGCGACCGTCCGGATGTCGAGAAGACCGAGTATTCATCATCGAGGGGTACGTTCACACGCCCTCAACATCACAACATCAGATCGGGCGAAGGTTTTTGTCCTACCGCCCGCGCAACCACAATGCCACGTCCGCGCCCCCTTCCGGGCTGCGCGCTCCCCCCGGCCACCTGCTGGCATATGCGGTTCCGTCCTCCTCGCCCCCGCTCGGGCTCACGCCCCCGACCCGCTGCGCTCCCTATGACTCGTCGGGCTCATTACCCGGCAGCGTCTGCTCGAACCAGACCACCTTGCCGATGCCCTCGGCCCGGGCACCCCAGCGCAGTGCCAGGCGGCGGACCAGTTCCAGGCCCCGGCCGCCCTCGTCGGCCTCGGCCGCGTGCCGCTCCCGGGGCGGGTCGGGCAGCGGGTCGGAGATCTCGACCAGCAGCGTCTCGCCGAGCGTCAGCCGCACGCCGATGGGGGCGCTGGCGTACCGGACGGCGTTCGTGACCAGCTCGCTGACCAGCAGCTCCGTGGTGTCGGTGAGCTCCTCGACGCCCCACTCGGCGAGCGCGGAGCGGACCAGCCGGCGGGCCCGGGAGACGGCGGTGGGCTCGGCGGGCAGGGTCCAGCCGACCGTCGGGGTGCCGGCCTGGCCGTGGCCGAGCCGGGCCAGCAGCAGCGCGACGTCGTCCGGCTCGCGGCCCTGCTCCATGGTGCCGAGCACGGCCTCGCAGGCGGCCTGGATGGAGGCGTGCGGCTCCTGGAGCACGGTGACCAGCCGGCCGAGGCCGACGTCGAGGTCCTTGTCCCGGGACTCGACCAGGCCGTCGGTGCAGAGGGCGAGCAGGCTGCCCTCGGGGATCTTCAGTTCGACGGATTCGAACGGGACGCCGCCGACGCCGAGCGGGGCGCCGGAGGGGAGGTCGAGGATCCGGCCCGCGCCGCCGCGCAGCGGGCCGCCGGTCCGGGTCGGCTCCCCGCCCTCCTCGCCCGGCACCACCAGGACGGGCGGGATGTGCCCGGCCTTGGCGACGGTCAGTCTGGCCGTCCCCGGGTCGAACACCGCGTAGACGCAGGTGGCGAGCAGCGCCTCGTCCGGGCCCTGGGCCAGGTCGTCGGCCAGTTCGTGGACGTGCCGCAGCAGGACGTCCGGCGGCAGGTCGAGGGCGGCCAGCACCCGGACGGCGGTGCGCAGCCGGCCCATGGTGGCGGCGGCCCGCAGTCCGTGGCCCATCACGTCGCCGACCACCAGCGCGGTGCGGTCGCCGGGCAGCGGGATGACGTCGAACCAGTCGCCGCCGACCTCGGCGCCGCTGCTGCCGGGCACGTACCGGTAGGCGACCTCGACGCCGGTGGGCTGCGGGACCTGCTGCGGGAGCAGGGTGCGCTGGAGGGTGAGCGCGGCGGTGCGCTCGCGGGCGTACAGCCGGGCGTTGTCCAGCGAGCTGCCGGCCCGGTCGGCCAGCTCGACGGTGAAGGCCAGGTCGTCCCGGTCGAAGCCCTCCCGGTAGCCGCCCCGGCTTACCAGCAGCAGGCCGATCACGATGCCGCGGGCGCGCAGCGGGACGACCAGCATGGAGTGCACGCCCAGGTCGTGGGCGGCCTGCGTCTTCGGGTCGCCGGGGTACGTCACGTCGTCGAGCTGGTCCGCGCCGGAGAGCAGTTCGGGGACGCCGGTGCGCAGCACCCGGCCGCAGGCGGAGTCCTCGGCGAAGGTGATCCGGGCGCCGCGGCGGAGCATCACCTCGACCTCGGGGCCGTCCTGGACGGAGGCGGTGCCGAGCTGGAGCAGCGAGGTGCGGCGGTCGTGGCCGTGCCGGGGCAGGTCGTCGCCGTGCGCGACGGCCTGCAGCAGGATCACCGCGGAGTGGTCGGTGAGCCGGGGGACGACGGAGCTGGCGAGCTCCTGGGCGATCCTGGCGGCGTCGAGCAGGTCGCCGACCCGGGAGCCGAACTCGTTGAGCAGCGAGAGCCGGCGCCGGGCGTGCTCGACCTTGGCGACGGCGCGGTAGCGCTCGGTCACGTCCATCACGGTGCCGGAGATGCCGAGCACCCGGCCGGAGCGGTCGGTCATCCGGCTGTAGGAGATCGAGCGGTAGCCGGAGCGGGCGGTGACCGGGGAGGCCAGGGTGACGTCGATGACCGGCTCGCCGGTGGCCAGCACCTGGCGCTGGATCGCGGTGACCTCGTCGGCGGCCCGCTCGGGCAGGGTCTCGCCGGTGGTCCGGCCGACGTGGTCCTCCAAGGCGACGCCGTTCATCTCGGCCAGGGTCTGGTTGACGGCGGTGTAGCGCAGCTCGGTGTCCATGATCGCGATGCCCAGCGGGGACTGCTCGAACAGCGCGTCACGGACGGCGAGGTCGCGCTCGACGGCCCGGACGGCGGCCGCCTCGGCCATGTTGACCTGGAGGAACGGGGTGCCGTCGCCGTCCACCAGGAGGGAGATCCGGGCGTCCACCGCGATCGGCACGCCGTCCCGGTCGCGCAGTTCGGCGTTGCCGGCCCAGCGGCCGTGGCGCAGGGTGTCCTGGATCGCGGCCCGGATCCGGCCGACCTGCTCCTCGTCGGGGATCAGCTCGTCGATCCGGCGGCCGACCAGCAGCTCGTTCGGCCAGCCGAGCAGTTCCTCGGCGGCCGGGCTCCAGAGCACCACCCGGCCCGCGGTGTCCAGGATCGCGATGGCGACCTTCAGCATGTCGAGCAGGCTGCCCTCGCCCGGTACGCCGGGGCCGTACGGGGCGTCGGACGGCCCGCCGGGGAACGGTCGGGCGGGCCGGCTGCGCAGGCCGGGCTGGGGGCCCGGGTCGGAGACGGGGACGGCCAGGGCCGGCGCCGGCTGGTCGGGCCGCGGGACGTCGGGGGCATCGGCGGCGTCCCGCCGACGGCGGCCGGCCGGCGGCTGCGGGGCTGCGGGCTGGGCACCCCGGCGCAGCCGGGCGCGGGCGGCTGCGCCCCCCGCGGCGCCTGTCCGCCGTGCTCCTCCGCCGCCGTTCCCGGTACTCGACACCGACGGGGCCTCCGGCTCTGGTCGGGATCGGCGTCGCCGGCTGGGGCGGCTCACCGATGGTGACGAATAGTGCCGAAAAGTGACATACCCAGCAGAACCCAGGCTATCCCGGCCGCCGGGTCGTCTTGTCTGATTGACCTACCCCGTACCCCGCGCGTCGCACACCGGCTCAGGCCGCCCTATGCATGGAGCAACCGGGCGACGTGCGGCAGGACGTCGCGGTCGTGCTCGATCCAGTCGACGCTGTCCAGCTCGGCCGGGCCGAGCCAGCGCAGCTCGTCGTGGTCCTCCAGGGGACGGGGGTCGCCGGCCAGCAGCTCGGCCGCCCAGAAGCGCAGCTCCAGACCCGGCCGGACGCTCCACGCGCCCGGCAGCCGCTCCAGCGCCCGCGCCCGGACACCCAGTTCCTCCAGCAGCTCCCGCTCCAGCGCCTGCGCCTCGGTCTCGCCGGGTTCGGCCTTCCCGCCCGGGAACTCCCAGCGCCCCGCCACCGCCGCGGGCGCGCTGCGCCGGGCGGCGAGCACCCGGCCCCGGTGGATGAGGGCGCCGCCGACGACGATCCGGGGCTCGACGGGGTTCTCGCTGGCCTTGTCCATGGGCCCGACCTTAGGGCGTGTCCGCCCCCGCGCCGTCCGCAGCCTCGGGCTCGGGCTCGGCCTCGACCCAGTACAGCTGCTTGTGGCCGCGGGCCTCGAACTCGGCCGCCAGCCGCTCCGCCGCGAGGCGGTCGAGCCCGCCCGCGACCAGGAAGCGGTTGCCGTTGTCGTCCTGCCGCATCACCCGAAAGGCGCTCATGGCGGGGAGCGTATCCCCGGCCTGCGTGGGGGTCGGGCCGGGGATCCGCCCCCACGACGCTACGGACGGCTCGCTACCGGCAGGTACGGGCGCGGTTAACGGCGGGTAACCCGGCCGCGCCCGGCGGCTCAGAACCGTCGGCGGCTCAGACCCCTCGGCGGCTCAGACCTGGAGGTCGGGCACCTGCTCGCCGGTGGACAGGCCGAGCCCGCGCCGGATCTCGATGCTGAGCGGCACCGACTTGGTCACCAGCGCCCGGGCCCGTCGGACGTCGCCCTCCAGGTCGTCGCCGGAGGCCGCCGCGTCCCAGGCGGTCGCGGCCGCCTCCTGGGCCGCGGCCAGCTTGCGGACCGCCGGCTTGACCTCGGCCGGCCACGCCGCCGACGCCTTGTTCAGCGCCGTGGCCTCCGCGTGGGAGGCGGTGGACATCCGCCGGGCCCACGTCCGGTACTCGGACGACGCGTCCGCGAAGCCCTTGCTCGGCTGCTCCGCGTAGGCGTCGTTGAAGCCCCGGACGGCCTCCAGGTAGGCCAGCTGGGCGGGGTTCAGGCTGCCCCGGTCGGTGCGGACCGTCCCCAGGTGCTCGCCGTCGCGGTCCTCGAACGCGCAGGTGACGTAGCGGTCGCCGGACCTCCAGTTGCCCCGGGTCGGGTAGAGGTAGACGTCGTCCATGCCGTCCGGGATCGCCCACTGGTCGAGGGCGTAGTCGTCGAGCACCGTGCGGCACAGGTCGGCGGCCCGCAGGCGGACCGTCGCCTCGCCCGGGTAGGACGGGCCGTCGCTCGCCGGGATCCGGGCGGTGCCGGCCACCTCGCCGTGGTGCGGGGCCGAGCACGGCACCCGGCGGACCCAGTAGAGCGTCTCGTCGCCGCCCTCGGGGTCGGCCCGGCTGCCGTTCTCGGGGGTGTTGTAGCAGTCCCCGGACTTCAGCGCGGCCCACGGGACGGATCCGGCCGGGGCCTTCGTGGACTGGTCGAACCTGCCGCCCCCGGGGAACTCGAAGGTCGAACCGGCCACGGCGAGCGACAGCAGCACCGTGCCGACCACGCCGAGCACCAGGCCGGTCACCGCCATGCCGAAGCCGCGCTCCTTGCGGCGGTTGATCTGGACCAGCGCGATGATGCCGAACACCAGGGCCACCGGCGCCACCACGACCAGGCCGGTCACCAGGGCGGCGACCGCGAAACCGTTGGTGACGGGGGCGGGCCGGGGGTAGGGGAAGCCGGGCTGGAGGCCGGACTGTGCGGCGGGCGGCACCGATGCCCAGCCGCCGGCGGGCAGCGGCGGGGGCGGGGGCTGCGGCGGGGCCTGCGACGGCAGGGGCGCGGCCCACGGGTTGGCAGGCACGGGCGGGGCGGTCGGCACGGGCGGGGCGGCGGGCGCGGGAGGCTCGGGCTGCGCCTGCTGCTCCGACTGCCCCGTCCGCTCGGCCTGCTTCGCCGTCGCGGCCTCGTGGGCCGGTATGCGGGGATCGGCCGCGGGCGGCTCGGACGCAGGCTTGGACACGTGGACTCCCCCGGCCCGCCGGTACGGGCATCGACTCGGCAGCTCGACTCGTCGGCTCGCCCCCTCCAGCAGCGGGCCGGACGGGCCCGAACGGCCCCGGTACGAGCGGACGCGCGACTTTACCCGATCTTTCCGAACGCCCGCGCGACCGTTTCCCCCACCCCGTCGCCTCGCCGCCATCTGCGGGGCCGCCCCGACCCGGCCCCGATCTCGATCTCGACCCTGCCCCCGGTCAGCCGCGCGCCAGGATCTCGCCGTGCAGCATGGAGAACCAGCCGTCCCCGGCGGCACTCCACTCCTGCCAGCCGGCCGCGATCCGCGCCAGTTCGGCCCGGTCCGCGAAGCCCCGCTCCACCGCCGTCCGGCCGATGGCGGAGCCGGTCACCCGGTCCGCCCACATCCCGCCCCACCAGGCGCGCTGCTCGGGCGTCGCGTACGTCCAGGTGGTGGCGGTCGCGGCGATGTCGGTGAAGCCCGCCGCCCGCGCCCAGGACAGCAGCCGCCGCCCGGCGTCCGGCTCGCCGCCGTTGGCGCGGGCGATCCGCTCGTACAGTTCCAGCCAGCGGTCCAGCGCGGGCGCCTCGGGGAACCAGGTCATCGACGCGTAGTCGACGTCCCGGGCCGCGACCACACCGCCCGGCGCCGCGACCCGGCGCATCTCGCGCAGCGCGGCCACCGGGTCGGCCACGTGCTGCAGCACCTGGTGGGCGTGCACCACATCGAACTCACCTTCCTGGTGTGGCAGTTCGTGGACATCGGCGATCTCGAACACGACATTGGACAGGCCCCGGCCGGCCACGTACGCGGCGGCCTGCTCCAGCACCTCGCCGGAGGTGTCCACGGCCACCACGCGACCGCCCGGGCCGACCAGCTCGGCCAGGTCGGCGGTGATCGTGCCGGGTCCGCAGCCGATGTCCAGCAGCGCCTGCCCAGGGCGCAGTTCGGGCAGCAGGTAGGCGGCCGAGTCGGCGGCCGTCCGGGAGCGGTGCGAGCGCAGCACGGCCTCCTGGTAGCCGTGGGTGTAGACGGTGGCGGGCTGCCGTCCGGTCATGGTGTCCCCCTGGGGCGTGGTCGGTTTCCGCGACGCCTCCGACGCTAGCGGACGTTCCGGATGCCGAGAAGATTCGTCTCACCTGTCGATCACCCCGCGACTGCACCACACCCGGCGGCCGTACCGTGGGGGCGCACCCGAGAGAACGGTCCCCCCGCCCATGCCCGGCCAGCGCCCCTTCGTCCTGCTGAGCGCCGCGATGTCCCTCGACGGCCACCTCGACGACGCCTCCCCCGACCGCCTGCTGCTCTCCAACCGGGCCGACTTCGACCGGGTCGACGCCGAGCGCGCGGCCGCCGACGCCGTCCTGGTCGGCGGCAACACGCTGCGCGCCGACAATCCGCGCCTGCTGGTCAACGACCCAGCACGCCGGGCCGCCCGGCTCGCGGACGGCCGCGCCGAGTACCCGCTGAAGGTGACGCTCAGTGCGAGCGGCGCGCTCGACGCCGGCCTGCGCTTCTGGCACACCGGCGGCGCCCGGCTCGCCTACACCACGGACGCCGGCGCGACCGTGCTGCGGCCCCGCCTGGACGGGCTGGCCGAAGTGGTCGCGCTCGGCGGCGCGGTGGACCTCGGCGCGGTGCTGGACGACCTGGGCGCGCGCGGGGTGCGCCGACTGATGGTCGAGGGCGGCGGCGGCGTGCACACCCAGTTCCTGGCCCAGGGCCTGGCGGACGAGCTCCAGCTGGCGGTCGCCCCGCTGCTGGTCGGCCAGGCCGAGGCGCCGAGGTTCGTCCGCCCGGCCGCGTTCCCGGGTGGCCCGGCCCGGCGGATGCGCCTGCTGGAGGCACGTACGGTGGACGACGTCGTCCTGCTCAGGTACGCCCCGAAGGAGCCCGCCCCGTGACCGGAGCCCGTCCCGCGACCGCCGACCTCGACCACCTGCGCCGGGCCGTCGAACTCTCCCGCCGCTGCCCGCCGTCCGCGACGGCCTTCTCGGTCGGCGCGGTGATCGTCGGCGCCGACGGCGAGGTCCTGGCGGAGGGCTACAGCCGGGAGGGCGACGCGCACGACCACGCCGAGGAGGCGGCCCTCGGCAAGCTCCCGGCCGGCGACCCGCGGCTGCGCGGGGCGACCGTCTACAGCTCGCTCGAACCGTGCGGACAGCGCGCCTCGCGGCCGGCGCCGTGCTCCCGGCTGCTGATCGCGGCGGGCGTGCCGCGGGTGGTGGTGGCCTGGCGCGAGCCGGACCTGTTCGTCGCCGACTGCCAGGGCACGGCCCTGCTGGCGGCGGCCGGGGTCGAGGTGGTGGAGCTGCCGGAGCTCGCCGAGGCGGCCCGCGCGGTCAACGCCCACCTGCTCGGCTGATCTTTTGTATCATCGGGGAACAAAGAGCTCGTCCTTCCTTGCCCGAGGAGCAGCCCCATGCCCACCGCACCCCTCCAGCTGACCGCTCGCGCCCTCCTCCTGGACATGGACGGCACCCTGGTCAACTCCGACGCCGTGGTCGAGCGCTGCTGGCACCGCTGGGCCGAGCAGCACGGCCTCGACCCCGTCGCCGCACTGGCCGTCGCCCACGGCCGCCAGGGCCACGCGACGATGGCCGAACTGCTGCCCGACCGCCCGGTGGAACTCAACCTCGCCGACAACCGGCGGATGCTCGCCGCCGAGCGCGCCGACACCGACGGCGTCGTCCCGATCCCCGGCGCCGCCGCCTTCCTCGCCGCCCTGAACGGCCTGCCGCACGCCCTGGTCACCTCCGCCGACGAACCGCTCGCCCGCATCCGGATGGGCGCCGCCGACCTGCCGATGCCGCCCGTCCTGGTGACCGCCGAGTCCGTCGGCGCCAGCAAGCCCGACCCGGAGGGCTTCCTCAAGGGCGCCGCCGCCCTCGGCTTCGCCCCCGCCGACTGCCTCGCCTTCGAGGACTCCGACGCCGGCATCACGGCCGCCCGCGCCGCTGGCATCCGCGTCATCGGCATCGGCCCCCGCGCCACCGCCCACCGACCCGACGCCCACGCCGCCACCCTCGACAACATCACCGTGACCACCACACCGGACGGCGTCATCACCGTCAGCATCCACCCCTGACCGAACCCGCCGCCCGGCCACCCCGCTCGGATCCCGCACCGGAACATCCAACACGGGCATGACGAAGGGGTCGGCTCCCGCAGGACCCGACCCCTTCCGACCCGCACACCTGGACAACCAGGTCAGGTGCAGCACACACCTGGCTACACGTTGAAGCGGAACTCCACCACGTCGCCGTCCTGCATGATGTATTCCTTGCCCTCGATGCGGGCCTTGCCCTTGGAGCGGGCCTCGGCGATGGAGCCGGTCTCGACCAGGTCGGCGAAGGAGATCACCTCGGCCTTGATGAAGCCCTTCTGGAAGTCGGTGTGGATGACTCCGGCGGCCTCGGGGGCGGTGGCGCCCTTCTTGATGGTCCAGGCGCGGGTTTCCTTGGGGCCTGCGGTGAGGTAGGTCTGCAGGCCAAGGGTGTCGAAGCCGACCCGGGCGAGGGTGGCGAGGCCGGGCTCCTCCTGGCCCATCGACTGGAGCAGCTCCAGGGCCTCGTCGTCGTCGAGCTCGATCAGCTCGGACTCGATCTTGGCGTTGAGGAAGATCGCCTCGGCCGGGGCGACCAGCTCGCGCTGGACGTTCTTGAAGTCCTCGTCGGCCAGCTCGGCCTCGTCCACGTTGAAGACGTAGAGGAAGGGCTTGGCGGTCAGCAGGTGGAGGTCGCGGATCGGGGTGGTGTCGAAGCCGGCCTCGAAGAGGGTCTTGCCGGTCTCCAGGACCGCCTGCGCGGCCTCGGCGGCGGCCAGCACGGGGGCGGTCTCCTTCTTCAGGCGCGCCTCCTTCTGGAGCCGCGGCAGGACCTTCTCGACGGTCTGGAGGTCGGCCAGGATCAGCTCGGTGTGGATGGTCTCGATGTCGTCCTTGGGCGACACCTTGCCGTCCACGTGCACCACGTCCGGGTCGGTGAAGGCGCGCACGACCTGGCAGATCGCGTCCGACTCGCGGATGTTGGCGAGGAACTTGTTGCCCAGTCCCTCGCCCTCGCTGGCGCCGCGCACGATGCCGGCGATGTCGACGAAGTCGACGGTGGCCGGGAGGATCCGCTGGGAGCCGAAGATCTCGGCGAGCTTGGCCAGCCGCGCGTCCGGGACGCCGACGACGCCGACGTTCGGCTCGATGGTGGCGAACGGGTAGTTGGCCGCCAGCACGTCGTTCTTGGTCAGGGCGTTGAACAGGGTCGACTTGCCGACGTTCGGCAGGCCGACGATTCCGATCGTGAGCGACATGAAGCGCAGTCCCGTGGGCTTGGAGGAGTTGGGTCGGCACCGTGCGGGCCGACCCCCAAGTCTACGGGCAGCACCTCACGCCCCGGTCGCCGCCGGGAGGGGCTCCGGGAACTCCGGCCGGGTGCCGGGGTGGCTGGGCCGGACAGGTCAGGCCGCTGAACGACGATCACATCAGCACTCCGCCAGGAGACACGGGACAAGACCTGAACGGTCCATTACACAGTGTGGCGATGATCGGACCGTACGTTGGGCGGGTGGAGCAGAGCATCCGTACCCAGCCGCCAGGGCCCAGACGCCGACCGCCGAACGGCGCGGCCGGGGCCGCCGTCCCCGGGCCCGGCCGGGCTCCCGAGACCGTCGGAGCCCCCGCAGCCCCCGCCGCCGCCCCCGCCGCCCGGCTACGCCCGGTAGCCGGGCCGCCCGCCGCCGCCCGCCCGGCCACCCCCAGGCTGCGGTTGCGGCTGCCGCTGCCCGGACGCTCCGAGGCCCCGCTGTACGGGCGGCGCCGGACCGGACGGCCGACCCGGCTGACCGCCATCGGCACGGGCGTGGCCGCCGTGCTGGCGACGCTCGCCGTCGCGGGCCTGGACCGGCTGCTGTTCGACGGCCTCGGCTGGCTGTTCGGCCTCGGCTACCTGGTCGTCTGCTTCCAGCTGGCCGTCCGGGTGCGCTACGTCGACCTGCTGGCCGCACCGATCAGCGGGCCGATCGCCTTCGCGCTGGCGCTGCTGCTGCTCGGGCCGGTCACCTCCTCGGGCGTCACCGCCCAGGTGGTGGCGCTGGCGACCGGGCTGGCGCTGCGGGCCGGCTGGCTGTTCTCCGGCACCGGGCTGGCCGCGCTGATCGTGCTCGCCCGGTTCGTGGCCCAGCGCCGGATCCAGCGCTCCCGCTGAGCGGCGCCTCGGGCGGGCGGCCTCAGCCCGCCGCCCGGGCCGCCGCCATGGCGGCGCCGACGATGCCCGCGTCGTTGCGCAGCTCGGCCGGCACCACCCGCGCCTCCCGCTCCCGCAGCAGCGGCAGGAACTTCTCGTGCTTGCGGCTCACCCCGCCGCCGATCACGACCAGTTGCGGCGAGAACAGCATCTCGACCAGGTCCAGGTACTCGTCGACCCGCCCGGCCCACTGCTCCCAGGTCAGCCCGTGCCGTTCCTTGGCGGCCGAGGAGGCCCGGCGCTCGGCGTCCTTGCCGCGCAGTTCCAGGTGGCCCAGTTCGGTGTTGGGCACCAGCACGCCGTCGACGAAGAGCGCGCTGCCGATGCCGGTGCCGAAGGTGAGCACCAGCGCCACGCCCGACTGGTCGCGCCCGGCGCCGTGCACGGTCTCGGCGAGCCCGGCCGCGTCGGCGTCGTTGAGCACGGTCGCGGGCAGGTCGAGCGCCTCGCGGAACAGGCCCGCGGCGTCCAGGCCGATCCAGCCCTTGTCCACGTTGGCGGCGGTTCTGGTCCGGCCACCGACCACCACGCCGGGGAAGGTGAGCCCGACCGGGCCCTGGTGGTCGAACTGGCGGACCACCTCGCAGACGGCGGCGACCACGGCCTCGGGGGCGGACGGCTGCGGGGTGAGCACCTTGTACCGCTCCTGGGCCAGCACGCCCCGGGCGAGGTCGACCGGGGCGCCCTTGATGCCCGAACCGCCGATGTCCACGCCGAATACCGCCGTCATCACGTCCACCCTCCGCCGGGGCCGCGGACCGCTTGTCCACAGCCTGTGCACAAAACTACGAGAGGGCACGGGCGGACGCACAGCAGAAAACCCGGCAACCCCGAGGGGGGTGCCGGGCTCTGCGCGAAGGGCCTGGGAGCCGTCCGGGAGCGGTCCCAGGCTCGGCCCTACAGCTTGCCCGCCGCCTCGGCGCGCAGGTCGCGGCGCAGTTCCTTGGGCAGCGAGAAGATCAGGTGCTCCTCGGCGGTCTTGACCGTCTCGACCGTGTCGTAGCCGCGCGCGGCCAGCCACTCCAGCACGCCCTCGACCAGGATCTCCGGGACGGAGGCGCCGCTGGTCAGACCGACCGTGCCGACGCCCTCCAGCCAGGCCTCCTGGACCTCCTCGGCGAAGTCCACCAGGTGGGCGGCCTTGGCGCCGTACTCCAGGCCGACCTCGACCAGACGGACGGAGTTGGACGAGTTCTTGGAACCGACCACGATCAGCAGGTCGGTCTCGGGGGCCATCTGCTTAACCGCGACCTGGCGGTTCTGGGTGGCGTAGCAGATGTCGTCGCTGGGCGGGCTGACCAGCGCCGGGAAGCGCTTCTTCAGCTCGCCGACGGTGGCCATGGTCTCGTCCACCGACAGGGTGGTCTGGGACAGCCAGACGACCCTGGACTCGTCCCGGACCCGCACGTTGGCGACGTCCTCGGCGCCGTCCACCAGGTGGATCCGGTCCGGGGCCTCGCCCATCGTCCCGACGACCTCCTCGTGGCCCTCGTGACCCACCAGCAGGATGTCGAAGCCCTCGTCGGCGAAGCGCACGGCCTCCTTGTGCACCTTGGTGACCAGCGGGCAGGTGGCGTCGATGGTGGCCAGCCGGCCGGCCTTCGCCTCGTCGTGGACGGCCGGCGCGACGCCGTGCGCGGAGAAGACCACGATCGAGCCCTCAGGCACCTCCTCCGTCTCGTCGACGAAGATCGCGCCCTTCTTCTCCAGGGTCTGCACCACGTACTTGTTGTGGACGATCTGCTTGCGAACGTAGATGGGCGCCCCGTACTGCTCCAGGGCCTTCTCCACGGCGATCACGGCGCGGTCGACACCCGCGCAGTAGCCCCGGGGGGCGGCGAGCAGGACACGGCGCGGCGCGGTGTTGGACATGGCTCCATCGTACGGGCGGCGCCGAGCCGCGCCGACGGGAGGCGCTTTCCGGACAGACCCGGTCGTCGGTGCTCAAATGTGGTGTCTATGAGCTCTGCGAACGGGCAAACGGAACCGGGCGGCCTGCGCCGCAGCCTGAGCGTCCGCGACCTGATGGTCTACGGCCTGCTGTTCATCGCTCCGATGGCACCGGTCGGCGTGTTCGGCGTCCTGGACGCCAGGAGCCACGGCGCCGTCGCCACCGTCTACCTGGCCGCGACTGTCGCGATGGGCTTCACCGCCTTCTCGTACGCCCAGATGGTGCGCGCGGTGCCGCAGACCGGCTCGGTGTTCGCCTACGCGCGGGCCGGGCTGGGCGAGGGGCCCGGGTTCATCGCCGGCTGGATGGCGATGCTCGACTACCTGCTGATCCCGGCGGTCGCCTACCTGTTCTCCGGGATCGCACTGAACTCGCTGGTGCCCGGGGTCTCCCGCTGGGTCTGGACGGCGCTCGCGGTGGTGCTGACCACCGCGCTCAACCTGATCGGCGTACGGACGGCGGCCGTGGTCGGCTTCGCGGTGCTCGCCCTGGAGATCGCGGTGCTGGCGGTGTTCGTCGCCGCGGCCGTGGTGGCCCTGGTCCAAGGCGGCGCCCGGCGCGGCTGGGACACCCCGTTCACCGCCGTCGGCGCCTTCTCGCTGACCGCGGTGATCTCGGCCGTGTCCGTCGCGGTGCTCTCCTACCTGGGCTTCGACGCGATCGCCACCTTCGTCGAGGAGGCGGTCGGCGCCTCGGCGGCGGTGGCCCGGGCCGTGCTCTGGTGCCTGGCACTGGCCGGGGTGCTGTTCGTCACCCAGACCTACCTGGCGGCACTGCTGGAGCCGCTGGGCCCGCAGCAGCTGGCGGCCGACCCGGCGGCGCAGGGCTCGGCCTTCTACGACACGGTGGAGAGCGGGGTCGGGCACTGGCTGCACGTCCTGGTGGCAGCCAGCAAGGCGATCGGCGCGGCCTTCGCGGCGCTGGCCGGGCAGGCGGCGGCCGGGCGGCTGGTCTACGCGATGGGCCGGGAGGGACGGCTGCCGCGCGTCCTCGGCACGGTCGACCCGGCCACCGCGGTGCCGCGCCGGGCGCTGCTGGCGGCCGCGGTGATCACGATGGCCGCGGCGGTCTGGGCGGCCAACCGGGACGACGGGCTCGACCAGCTGACCTCGGTGGTCAACGTGGGCGCGCTGACCGCCTTCGCGCTGCTGCACGCCTCGGTGATCGGCTGGTACACGGTGCGGCACGACTCCCGGGACCGGGTGCGGCACCTGATCGTCCCGGCCCTGGGGATCGCGGTGATCGCCGCGGTGGTCTACGAGGCCTCGACGACCGCGCAGCTCGTCGGGCTGATCTGGCTGGCGGTCGGGCTGGTGGTGCTGGGCGTCCAGGGCTCCCCCGCTCCGGGCGGCCCTGTCGGCCGACGCCGCTAGGGGCGGTGTCGGCCGGCGCCGCTAGCCTCATACGCATGGCCAACACCAGCTCCCCCGAAGCCCCGATCCCGGTCGGCAAGGTCTCCGCGCTGATCGGCGGCTGGATCGACCGGCTCGGCGCGGTCTGGGTGGAGGGGCAGATCACCCAGCTCAGCCGCCGGCCGGGGGCGGGCGTGGTGTTCCTGACCCTGCGCGACCCGCAGGCGGACGTGTCGCTCACGGTGACCTGCTTCCGCTCGGTGTTCGACCAGGTCGCGGACGTGGTGCAGGAGGGCGCGCGGGTCGTCGTGCACGCCAAGCCGGAGTGGTACGCGGCGCGCGGGCAGCTGTCGCTGCGGGCCTCGGAGATCCGGCCGGTCGGGCTGGGCGAGCTGCTGGCCCGGCTGGAGCAGCTGAAGCGGCGGCTCGCCGGGGAGGGCCTGTTCGCGGCCGAGCGCAAGCGCCCGCTGCCGTTCCTGCCGCAGTGCGTCGGGCTGGTCACCGGGCGCGGCTCGGCGGCCGAGCGGGACGTGCTGGAGAACGCCCGGCGGCGCTGGCCGGCCGTCCGCTTCGAGGTGCGCAACGTCCCGGTGCAGGGGGTCAGCGCGGTGGAGCGGGTGAGCGCGGCCGTCCGGGAGCTGGACGAGCACCCCGAGGTGGACGTGATCATCGTGGCCCGCGGCGGCGGCAGCGTCGAGGACCTGCTGCCGTTCTCGGACGAGGGGCTGGTGCGGCTGGTCGCGGCCGCCCGTACGCCGGTGGTCAGCGCGATCGGCCACGAGCCGGACCAGCCGCTGCTGGACTTCGTCGCCGACCTGCGCGCCTCCACCCCGACCGATGCCGCCAAACGGGTGGTTCCGGACGTCGGCGAGGAGCTGGCCAAGGTCCGCCTGCTGCGGGACCGTGCCCGGCGGCACGTCCTCGGCCGGGTCGAGCGCGAGCAGCACGGGCTGGACGGCGTGCGCAGCCGCCCCGCGCTGGCCGCCCCGCACCGGATGCTGGACGGGCGCGGCCAGGAGGTCACCGCGCTGCTGGAGCGGGCCCGGCGCACCCTGCGGCACCGGCTGGACCACGCGCAGAGCGACCTCGGGCACACCCTCGCCCGGGTGGTCGCGCTGTCCCCGGCGGCCACCCTGGAGCGCGGCTACGCGGTGCTCCAGCGGACGGACGGCACGGTGGTGACCGACCCGGCGCAGGTCACGGCCGGCGAGGGGCTGCACGCCCGGGTCGCGGGCGGGGCCTTCGACGTCGCGGTGGCGGACGGTCAGGGCTCGTAGGAACGCCCGGCGCCGCAGTGGACGACGGTCAGGCCTCGTAGGAACGCTGCCGGGAGAGCGCGATGGAGTGCTCGCCGAAGCCGAGGCTGCGGTAGAGCGCCTCGCCGCCACTGCTGGCGTGCAGGTCGATCCGGCCGACCCGCTGGTCGTCGAACCAGTCCAGCAGCGCCTCGGTGCAGGCCCGGGCGTAACCGCGCAGCCGGTGGCCGGGGTCGGTGCAGATGTTGAAGACGAAGCCGAACCGGCCGTTCGGGTTTCCCGGCGCGGGCAGCCGGTGCTCCAGCGTGCCGACCGCGCAGGCGGCGAGCCGGCCGGGCCGTCGCGGATCGTCCACCACGAAGGACGGCATGGTCAGTTCCCCGGCCGGGACGGCGAGGCGCTCGCGCAGCATCCGCTCGGCGGTGGTCTGCCAGGGCCCCGGCCCGGTCAGGCCGGCCATGCTGGGCATCGCTTCGAACATCAGGTCGCGCAGCCGGACGAGCTCGGGGGCGTCGGCCGGGGCGGCGGGTCGGACCGTGATCATGCGGCGGAGGGTAGCGCCGCCGGCCGGCCGGACGCATCCGATTTCGCCCCGCCGCCTCACCCGCTGCTTTCGCCTCGATGCTTTCACCCCGCCGAGGCCGTTCCGGCTTTCGCCCCGCCGCGGCCGTTCCGTCGGTGCTGCGCCGGCTCTGTCGGCTCCAGCCCCTACGCTGGCACGCATGGCAGAGCAGCAGGAGCAGCAGGACGCGGCGGCACCGACCCCGGACGACGCGCTGGGCTACGAGCACGCCCGGGACGCGCTGCTGGAGGTGGTCCGGCAGCTGGAGAACGGCGGGACGTCGCTGGAGGAGTCGCTGGCGCTGTGGGAGCGCGGCGAGCAGCTGGCGAAGGTGTGCCAGCGCTGGCTGGACGGCGCCCGGGCCCGGCTGGACGCGGCGCTGGCCGCCGAGGAGGACGGGGCCGCGGGCGGGGAGTGACGCGGCTCACAGCAGGCCGGGGAATCGTTGAATCTTCACCCATGTTGAGATGGTGTGACCGGCCACGGCCGGTCAATCCGACGAACCCCCTCCCGCATGAGGTGCAGACAAGCATGACCACCGACGCCCTGGTACTCGACGCCGCCGCTCAGGACCTGCTGTTCCGCGAGGCCCGCACCGCGAACACCTTCACCGACGAGCCGGTGACCGAGGAGCAGGTCCAGGCCATCTACGAGCTGGTCAAGTACGGCCCGACCGCCTTCAACCAGCAGCCGCTGCGCGTCGTCCTGGTCCGCTCGACCGAGGGCCGCGAGCGCCTCGTCCAGCACCTGGCGGACGGCAACAAGGCCAAGACCAGCACCGCCCCGCTGGTCGCCATCCTCGCCGCGGACAACGAGTTCCACGAGGAGCTGCCGACCCAGTTCCCGCACTTCCCGCAGGCCAAGGACGTGTTCTTCTCCGAGCGCACCGTCCGTGAGCGCTCCGCCTCGCTGAACGGCGCGCTGCAGGCCGCCTACTTCATCATCGGCGTGCGCGCCGCCGGCCTGGCCGCCGGCCCGATGACCGGCTACGACGCCGAGGGCATCAACAAGGAGTTCTTCGGCGACGGCGAGCACTCGGTGCTGGCCGTGGTCAACATCGGCAAGCCGGGCGACGAGGCGTGGTTCCCGCGCTCGCCGCGCCTGGCGTACGACCAGGTCGTCACCACGGTCTGATCCGCCGCATACGGAAAGGGCCCGCACCGGTTCGTCCGGTGCGGGCCCTTTCCGTATGCGCACGGGGGCGTTCGGGGTCGTACGGGCGCGTCCGCGGGGCGTCCGCGGGGGCGTACGGAGCCGTTCCCCTGGGAGCGGCCCAGGGGGACGGGCTACTTGAGCGCCTGGGCCAGCTCGGCCAGTTCCTCGTAGGAGGCGGTGCCGGTGAGCACGGTGGTCGCGTCACCGGTCTGCACGGTCAGGGCGCGGGACTTCTCGCCCTGGACCCGCTCCCAGGTGCGCCCGGCGACCTCGGAGGTGCCGTCCGGCTTGCCGCCCGCGATCTTGTCGGCCAGCAGCGCGTCGCGCGGGACGTCGCTCTGCTCGACCGCCGCGTACTGGCCGGACGGCGTGACGAAGCCCAGGTGCCAGGCATTGCCCTTGCCCTTGCTGATCGCGGCCGGCTGGTAGCCGACCGAGGTGGCCCGCCACTGGTCGGACAGCCCGTCCGGGGAGAGCAGCGGGTACGGCGCGCCGCGCTTCGCGGAGGCCGCCGCCACCTTGTACTCGACCACGTGCACCGGGTCGCTGTTCGCGTCGTGCGGAAGGAACAGGTACCCGATCCAGACCACGGCGCCGACCGCCAGCATCGACAGGACCATGTCCCGTACGGTCTCCCGGCCCCTCATGCGTTTGCTCTCTCCAGCCACCCCCACATGGTGACTCATCCCTACGGCGGTACGGCCACCCGGGGTGCCCGCGTACGGGTGAAGCGGGACGAACCGACCAGGTCGGGCGCCGGGTGGCGACCCGCGCCACAGACAGTCATCCCATAGGCAGATACGATCGCAGGACCCTCACCACGGCGTTCGACCAGGCAGTAGTCGGGCGCTTACTGGCCGTCGCGTACAGAGAGGTAACGACGATGACCACGCAGTACCCGAACCACCTTCCCAGCGCCCTGGAGGTCGCGCCCGAGGCTCCGGACCGGAACCTCGCGCTCGAACTCGTCCGGGTCACCGAGGCGGCCGCGATGGCCGCCGGCCGGTGGGTCGGCCGTGGCGACAAGAACGGCGCGGACGGCGCCGCCGTCAAGGCGATGCGCACCCTCGTCTCGACCGTCTCGATGAACGGCGTAGTCGTCATCGGGGAGGGCGAGAAGGACGAAGCCCCGATGCTCTACAACGGCGAGCGGGTCGGCGACGGCACCGGCGCCGAGTGCGACGTCGCGGTCGACCCGGTCGACGGCACCACGCTCACCGCCAAGGGCATGAACAACGCCGTCGCCGTCCTGGCCGTCGCCGACCGCGGCACCATGTTCGACCCCAGCGCCGTGTTCTACATGGACAAGCTGGTGGCCGGCCCCGAGGCCGCCGAGTTCGTCGACATCACCGCCCCCGCGGCCGTCAACATCCGCCGGGTCGCCAAGGCCAAGGGCAGCGCCGTCGAGGACGTCACGGTCGTCGTCCTCGACCGCCCGCGCCACGACGGCCTGGTCCGGGAGATCCGCGAGGCGGGCGCCCGGATCAAGTTCATCTCCGACGGCGACGTGGCCGGCGCCATCATGGCCGCCCGCGAGGGCACCGGCGTCGACCTGCTGATGGGCATCGGCGGCACCCCCGAGGGCATCATCGCGGCCTGCGCCATGAAGTGCATGGGCGGCGTCATCCAGGGCCGGCTGTGGCCCAAGGACGACGCCGAGCGGCAGAAGGCCCTCGACGCCGGCCACGACCTGGACCGGGTGCTCACCACCGACGACCTGGTCAGCGGCGAGAACGTGTTCTTCGTCGCCACCGGCATCACCGACGGCGAGCTGCTGCGCGGCGTGCACTACCGCCAGGAGACCGCCACCACCAGCTCGCTGGTGATGCGTTCCAAGAGCGGCACGATCCGCGAGATCAACTCCGTCCACAAGCTGTCGAAGCTGCGGGCCTACAGCGCGATCGACTTCGACCGCGCCAACTGACACCGGGCAAGCGCGCCCGCGGCCTCGGCGGAATCCCCCTCCGCCGAGGCCGCGGCGCGTCCGGCCCGGGGCACACCCGGAGCCCCGTCAGCCCGCTATCCGCCGCTGCCCCGCGACCACCCTGGTCGCCTCGCGCAGCTCCGACTCCCGGCGGCGGCGCCGGGCCAGCACCACCCGCCGCTCGGCGGCCGTCAGCCCGCCCCAGACCCCGTACGGCTCCGGCTGCGCCAGCGCGTGCTCGCGGCACTCCAGCAGCACCGGACACCGGGCGCACACCTGCTTCGCCTGCTCCTCGCGCGACAACCGGGCCGCCGTCGGCTCCTTCGAGGGCGCGAAGAACAGCCCCACCTCGTCCCGCCGGCAGGCCGCGCCGGTGTGCCAGGGGCTGTCCTCGCCCGAGGACGCGCCCTGGGCGACGGTCTGGGAGCCCTGGCCGCCCGGGGGGTGCGGCTGCGGACTGCGCTCCAGCAACTGCGCGGCGGCGACGGGCGAGGTGGTGCGGGACTCGATCGGATGCAGCACGGCCGTACTCCTGACGAGACTCTCGGACACGGGGAAGCTCGCTCCCCTGCCCGGCTGCGAGCCCCCGCTGTCCAACCCCGAGTCGGCCGCTGGGCCGCCTCCGGTGCGCAGCCGTACAAGAAGCGATGTGCGGAAGGAACTACCCCGCCCGCCCGCGATTCATGCACACTGCACGCAATCGACTACGGAGCGCACCGGAGACAACGCAGAACGCCCGGCCGAGAGTTGATCCCCGGCCAGGCGTTCGACCCGCCAACCCCGGCTACTCGGTGCCGAGTTGCTTGCGCACCCACTCCTTGAGCTTCTTGCCCCGGCGCGGCTTGGCCTCGCAACCGCCGAACACCGCGACGCCCTTGACCCGGACCACCGGCGCGTACGGGTCCGCCGCCGTCTGCTCCTTGACGTCGAATCCGCCGAAGATGCCGACGCCACCGCCGTGCAGGCTCACGTTCTCCGGCACCCGGATCTCGACGCCGCCGAACAGCGCCGTCACCTCGATCTCCACCTCGGGCGACTCGAACACGGCGTCGGTCAGGTCGATCTCCACCCCGCCGAACGCCGCGAACGCCTTCAGGTGCGACCCCACCCGCCAGCGGCCCTTGCGGGACGAGCCGCCGAAGATCGCCACCATCGACGGCGACTCCTGGCGCGCGGGCGGCAGCGCCGGCGTCACCGCACGCGGCGCCGGGGCCTCCAGCGGCGGCTTCTCGAACGACAGCGGCCGGTGGCCCGGCAGGTCCCTGGTCAGCGGCACCAGATCGCCGAAGGTCTTGGCGGCGTACGCGGCCCCGATCCGGTCCGCGTGCTCGTCCGCGTCCAGCCGGCCCTCGGCGTAGGCGTCCCGCAGCAGTTCCGCGATCCGCTCGCGGTCGGCGTCCGACACCCGCATCTCCGCCTGCGCCACCGGGGCGTGCGACGGCTGGGTCTTCTGCTCCGGCAGCGGCCGGAGTTGCGGCTGCGGCTCGGGCCGGGTCTCGGGCTTGGTCATCGGTACGGGCGCCGGCACGGACGGCTGCCCCGGATCGTCCTGCGACGGCGAGTTGTCCACGGCCCAAGACTAGTCGCTCGTACGTGCGCCCGAGTGAGCCCGGTCACGCAGGCTGCCCTGTCCGCGTGCGACGCGGAGCCGGGTCCTACCCTTGAGGGTGCTTCGCCGACGCAGCCGGACCACTGGAAACCTAAGGACCGCCCCCATGGCTCCCACGCCAGACTTCGAGTACAGCGACCTGCTCCCCCTGGGCGCTGACCCGACCCCGTACCGCAAGCTGACCTCCGAGGGTGTCTCCACCTTCGAGGCCGGCGGTCGCACCTTCCTCCAGGTCGAGCCCGAGGCGCTGCGGCTGCTCACCGCCGAGGCGATGCACGACATCTCGCACTACCTGCGCCCCGCCCACCTCGCCCAGCTGCGCCGCATCCTGGACGACCCGGAGGCCAGCCCGAACGACCGCTTCGTCGCGCTCGACCTGCTGAAGAACGTCAACATCTCGGCCGGCGGCATCCTACCGATGTGCCAGGACACCGGCACCGCCATCGTCATGGGCAAGCGCGGCCAGAACGTGCTCACCGAGGGCGGCGACGAGTCGGCCATCGCGCGCGGCGTCTTCGACGCGTACACCAAGCTCAACCTGCGCTACTCCCAGATGGCCCCGGTGACCATGTGGGACGAGAAGAACACCGGCAACAACCTGCCGGCCCAGATCGAGCTGTACGCCACCGACGGCGGCGCGTACAAGTTCCTCTTCATGGCCAAGGGCGGCGGCTCCGCCAACAAGTCGTACCTGTACCAGGAGACCAAGGCCATCCTGAACGAGGCGAGCATGCTCTCGTTCCTGGAGCAGAAGATCCGCTCCCTCGGCACCGCCGCCTGCCCGCCGTACCACCTGGCGATCGTGATCGGCGGCACCAGCGCCGAGTTCGCGCTCAAGACCGCCAAGTACGCCTCCGCGCACTACCTGGACAACCTGCCGACCTCCGGCGACGCCAAGACCGGCCACGGCTTCCGCGACCTGGAGCTGGAGGCGAAGGTCACCGAGCTGACCCAGAAGATCGGCATCGGCGCCCAGTTCGGCGGCAAGTACTTCTGCCACGACGTGCGGGTCGTCCGCCTGCCGCGCCACGGCGCCTCGCTGCCGGTCGCCATGGCCGTCTCCTGCTCCGCCGACCGCCAGGCGCTCGGCAAGATCACCGCCGAGGGCGTCTTCCTGGAGCAGCTGGAGACCGACCCGGCCAAGTACCTGCCGGACACCACCGACGAGCACCTGGACGACGACGTCGTGCGCGTCGACCTCGACCAGCCGATGTCCGCGATCCGCGCCGAGCTGTCCAAGTACCCGGTCAAGACCCGGCTCTCGCTCACCGGCACCCTGGTCGTCGCCCGCGACATCGCCCACGCCAAGATCAAGGAACGCCTGGACGCCGGCGAGGGCATGCCCAAGTACCTCCAGGACCACCCCGTCTACTACGCCGGCCCGGCCAAGACCCCCGAGGGCTACGCCTCCGGCTCCTTCGGCCCCACCACCGCCGGCCGGATGGACTCCTACGTCGACCAGTTCCAGGCCGCCGGCGGCTCCATGGTCATGCTCGCCAAGGGCAACCGCAGCAAGCAGGTCACCGACGCCTGCGCCGCCCACGGCGGCTTCTACCTCGGCTCCATCGGCGGCCCGGCCGCCCGCCTCGCCCAGGACTGCATCAAGAAGGTCGAGGTCCTGGAGTACGCCGAGCTCGGCATGGAGGCCGTCTGGCGCATCGAGGTCGAGGACTTCCCGGCCTTCATCGTGGTCGACGACAAGGGCAACGACTTCTTCCGCGAGACCACCGAGGGCCCGCTGATCACCAGCCTCCGGGTCCGCTCCAAGGAGTAACCGCCCCGGCCTCCCCAGCCGCCCCCGCCTCCTCAACCGCCCCGGCCGCGTTCGTCGCGACCGGGGCGGTTCTGCATGGACGCAATACACTGGCAGGTGGTACTCAGGACTCGTACCATGGCGGTACCGAGAACCGGTACGAACATGGAGGGCATGGCGATGGCGATCAGTGCGAGCGAGGCACGCACCCAGCTCTTCCCGTTGATCAAGAAGGTCAATGACGACCACGCCCCGATAAGGATCACCTCCAGAAGCGGGGACGCGGTCCTCATGTCGGCCGAGGACTACGACGCGTGGCAGGAGACGATCTATCTCCTGCGCTCTCCCGCCAACGCCCAGCGGCTCATGGCGGCCGTCGCCCGCGACAAGGCCGGCCACCCCGGCGTCACCAGGACCCTGGAGGAGTTGGAAGCCCTGGCGGGTGAGGTGTGAGGAGTGTCCACTTCGACCCGGACGCCTGGGAGGACTTCCTGTTCTGGCTCGGATCGAACCGGAAGATGGCCCAGCGGATCACCCGCCTGGTCGGCGAGATCCAGCGCGACCCCTTCAGCGGGATCGGCAAGCCCGAGCCACTGAAGGGCGACCTGGCCGGCTACTGGTCACGCCGGACGGACGACGAGCACCGCCTGGTGTACCGGGCCGACGAGAAGGAAGTGATGATCCTCAAGGCCCGCTACCACTACCAGTAGCGACGCACCCCGCCCCGGCCGCGTTCGTCGCGACCGGGGCGGCCGCGTTGCGCGTGCTCACGCGTCGAAGTCGTACTCCAGGACGTAGGAGGCGGCGTCGAGGATCATCTCGTTGAGCTCGACGACCTGGCCCTCGTCGGCGAAGGCGGTGCGGCAGATCAGGATGACCGGGGTGCCCGCCGACAGCTCCAGGCGGGCCGCCTCCTCCGCGCCGGGCATCCGGGAGCGGACCTCCTCGCGGAAGTGGACGGGCTTCGCGCCGATCTCGGCCAGCCGGGCGTAGGTGCCGCCCGGACCGGTGTCCTCGCGGGTGATGGCCGTGCCGGCGACCAGGCCGGCCGGCAGGTAGGAGGTCGACAGCAGCACCGGCTTGCCGTCCAGCACGAAGCGGCGGTGCCGTACGCACATCGACGCGCCCGGATCCACTCCCAGCACCCGGGCGACGTGCTCCGGCGCGCCCCGTTCGGTGACGGACACCTGGTCGACCACCAGCAGGCGGTTGTCGATGTCCGCCGACCATATCGACCGGCCCGAGCCCCACTGCCCCTGCGCCAGCCGCTGGATCCCGCGCCGGCGCAGCGGCCGGAAGTCCCGGACGAAGACCCCCGCGCCCCGGCGCGCCTCGGCGATGCCCTCGCTCTGCAGCACGCCGAGCGCCTGGCGGGCGGTCATCCGGGCCACACCGTACTCGTCCATGAGGTCGTTCTCGCCCGGCAGCCGGTCACCCGCGCGGTACCGGCCGTCGTCGATGGCCGCCTTCAGCGTGTCGGCGATCCGTTGGTACTTGGGCTGTTTGTCGCCACTGCTGCCGGTCATCGCCGCTCCCTCTCCCTCGGACAAATCGTAGGCGCGACCGCGGCGGACGGTAAGCGGCTACGACTGTTGACATCTCTAGAGATATTAGCTTCTCTAGAGATGCTGGGTAGTCGCCGAGCACCACACACACGGACAGCGACCAGGGCGCGGCCCCCACCCGGCGCCGCACCCGCACCAGAACAGCGAGGAGCAGTGCGGTGAGCACCCGTCAGCGCGACTCCGCGGCCTACCGGCCGCACGTGGGTGAACTCGTCCTCGACCGGAGGACCGGACGCACCGGCATCTACATGGACACCATCGGCGGGGAGCACTACCTGCGCCCCGAGGGCGGCGGCCTCGAATGGACCGCCGAACCCGGACGGGTCTCGCCCGTTCCCGGGCCCCGCGATTCAGCCGAATACGATCTTCCGCGCTAATTGCGGCAAAAAGCACGCAAACAGCAGCATTCCCACCCGCAATCCCCCCGAGTGAATCCGGAATTCCGGAACGCCCCGCACCCACCGTCGGGCACGTTACGGATATCGCCGGTCACCATGAGTGCACCACGGGCTGGATTCGGCCACCGGGCGGGCACCGGTGCCGAATGGGGCACGCCCAAAACCCACAGCGCCCCCGTGCCCGGACCGGGACACGAGGGGCACGGGGCCTACGGCCGGACCGGCTTACGGGTGGCCGGAGATCATGCCTTCCGGCTCGTACCGCTTGCCCGGCCCGCCCGTGGCCGGCGCGACGGGCTCCACCACGTGCGCGGCCTCGTCCCCGAACAGGTCGTTCTCGATCGCCGCCTTCTGCGCGTCGGACGGCGCGGTGTACTCGGTCGTGTTCGAGGACGCGGCCACCGCGTCCTCGACAGCCTTGCCCGCCTCCACAGCGACGGCCGGGGCATCCGTCGTCGCCGCGTTCTCGGGCGCCGACGCCACCGGGGTCTCGCTCTGGTCGTTGGCCATTGGGCGGCCGCCTTTCGGTCATCAAATGTGTCTCGCCCGACCTCCGTGGCACGGGCGTGCGGACAGTATCGTAGGGTTGATTAAATGTCCGATAAACACCGTGCGGCTTGCGCTGCCGTCCGGCAGAGTCGGGCGTCCGCCTAAGCTGAAGCACCACGGCGGACCGCCGAGCGCCCTTTCACGGAATCGACACCACAGGCCATCGGGGGACTTTCATGGAGTTTCGGGAGACGCCGCAGACCTCTGCGCTGCGCTTCCAAGTCCTCGGTCCGGTCCAGGCCTGGCTCGACGGCAAGCCCCTTTCCCTCGGATCCCCCCAGCAACAGGCAGTTCTGACCACCCTTCTGCTGCATTCCGGACGCCCGGTCACCACACAGGACCTGGTCGACGCGCTCTGGGGCGAGCGACACCCGGCCCAGGCGGTGGCGGCGCTGCGCACCTACGTCTCCCGCCTGCGCTCCGTCATCGAGCCCCGGCGGGAGGTGCGCCGGCCCTCCGAGCTGCTGATCTCGGTCGCCGACGGCTACGCGCTGCGCATCCCGGGCGAGGCCCTCGACCTGACGGTCTTCGAACGGCTCTCCGCCGAGGCCGCGGCCGCCCGGGCCGCGGGCGACAAGCACGAGGCGCACCGGCTGCTGGCACGGGCGCTGGACCTGTTCAGCGGCCGGCCGCTCACCGGCATCCCCGGCCCCTACGCCGACACCCAGCGGCTGCGGCTCGCCGAACGACAGGTGGCCGCCGCCGAGGAGCTGTGCGCCGTCGCCCTCGACATCGGCCTGCACGCCGAGATCGTCGGCGAGCTGAACAGCCTGACGGCCGAACACCCGCTGCGCGAGCGCCTGAGCGAGCTGCTGATGCTGGCGCTGTACCGCTGCGGGCGCCAGGCCGAGGCGCTCGGCGTCTACACCGACACCCGCAAGCTGCTGATCGAGGAACTCGGGGTCGAACCCGGTGCCGGCCTGTCCGCGATGCACGCCCGCATCCTGGCGGCGGACCCGACGCTCGCCCTCCCGGCCGTACCGGCCCCGGTGAGCCGCGAGGACGGTCCGGCCGCTCCCCCGGCGCCCGCCCAACTCCCGGCCGACGTATCGGACTTCAGTGGCCGCACCGACCTGGTGAGCGACCTCTCGACGGTCCTGATGAACGCCACCGGCCAGGCCGTGGTGGTGACTTCACTGGCCGGTATCGGCGGGGTCGGGAAGACCACCCTCGCCGTCCACGTCGCCCACCGCGTCCGCGGCGAGTTCCCGGACGGGCAGCTGTACGTCGACCTGCGCGGCGCCGGCACCTCGCCGGCCGACCCGGTGGCCGTCCTGGGCGACTTCCTGCACGCGCTCGGCGTCACCGACAGCCCCGACTCCCTCGAACAGCGCGCCGCCCTCTACCGGTCGCTGCTCGCCAGCCGGCGGATGCTCATCCTGCTCGACAACGCGCGCGACGCCGAGCAGATCCGGCCGCTGATCCCCGGCGTCTCCGGCTGCGCCGTGCTCGCCACCAGCCGCTCCCGGCTGGCCGGCATCCCGGGTGCGCAATTGTTCGACGTCGAGGAGCTGACCCCGAACGAAGCGCTGGCGCTGTTCTCGGCCATCGTCGGCGAGCAGCGGGTCGCCGCCGAACCGGAGGCGGCCATGCAGGTGGTCACCGCCTGCGGGTTCCTGCCGCTCGCCGTCCGCATCGCCGCCGCCCGGCTGGCCAGCCGTCCGCGCTGGAGCGTCTCCGACCTGGCCAGACGGTTAGCCGACCAGCGGCGGCGACTGGACGAACTCCAACTCGGCAACCTCGCCGTGGAGACCACCATCGGACTCGGCTACGGCCAGCTCTCGGCGGACGAGGCCCGCGCCTTTCGGCTGCTCGCCCTGATCGACTCCCCCGACATCCCGCTGCCCGCCGCCGCGGCGCTGCTCGGCGCGAACGAGTACACCGCCGAGGACCTCGCCGAAGCGCTGGTCGAGGCGAACATGCTGGAGTGCTTCACCCCCGGCCGCTACCGCTACCACGACCTGCTCCGGCTCTACGCCCAGCGGCAGAACGAGCGGATCGGCGACACCACGGAGCAGGAGCGGGCGGTGCTGCGCCTGCTCGACCTGCTGATCCCGACCGTCCGCAACGCGGCCCAGGTGATCGAGCCCGACGACCAGCTCCCGGAACCGCTCAACCCCCTGGGCTCGTCAGGCCTGGACCTGCCGACGAGCCAGGACGCCCGGCAGTGGCTGCGGACGGAGATCACCTTCCTGCTCAGCGCCGTCGAGGCGGCCGTGCGAGGACCGGACTTCGTGCTGCGCCCGGCCGTCGACCTGCTGATCGTCCTGAACAGCCTGGTCACGGATCCCACGCACGGCTCCCGGATGCGCCGGTTCCTGGTGACCGCCGAGCGCAACGCCGCCGCCTACGGAGACGCTGCCGCCCTGGCCCGGGTGCACTTCGCCTTCGGCACGCTGCAGTCGATCACCAATGACTTCCAGGGCGCCGAACAGTCGCTCCGCAAGAGCCTGAGCCTTCAGCGCTCCGACGACATGACGATCCTGCGGTCGGCGGCGAGCAACGACCTGGGGATCATCCTCAGCCTGACGAACCGCCCCGCCGAGGCCATCCCGCTCTTCGAGCAGGCCCTGGGCATCAGCCGGGTGGTCCGCGTTCCGATCAACGAAGCCCGGCTGCTCGGCAACATGGCGCGGGCACAGCTCAAGCTGGGAGACACCGAGACCGCTGTCCGCTCGGTCATCGAGGCGGTGGCGACGGCCCGGACGTCGAGCAACGGCCCCTGCCTCGCCGACACCCTGTACCAGACCGGTGTGGTGCTCGCCTCCACCGACGAGCCGAGGGCGGCGGTGGGCTACCTGCGAGAGGCCCACCAGCTGTTCCAGGCCCAGCAGAATCCACTCTGGGAGGGCTACACCCTCGCCCGCCTGGCCTCCGCCCTGCTCGCCGCCGGACAGCACGCCGAGGCGGCCGAGGCGGCCGGCGAGTCGCTCGTGATCGCCCAGGAACTGGACGCCGCCTACTGCCAGGGCCTCGCGAACGCCACCCTCGGCGAGGCGCTACTGGCGCTGGCGCAGCCCGCCCGCGCGCTCGCCTGCCTGCGCGAGGCGCACGCGATCTTCACGCGGCTCGGTGTGCCGGAGGCCTCCCCCGTGGCGGACCTCATTTCCCAACAGCACACCGAGCCTCCCCCATCTTCCCCAGCGCCGTAGGTCTCCGCCCCCCGGCAGAGCCCCTACCCCCGTTGTGCGCGTCGGCGCCCCCGCAGCCCCCCGGCTGCGGGAGCGCCCTCAACGCTTCCCCGGCGCTGGACTCCACTCTGCACTCCGGCGATTGACGTTCGATAAACGCCCGACGGTCGGCCCTCGGCCCGGCGAAACCGCAGGTCAGCCGTTCCACCACGGCGCGCCATGCGGCGCGCGGAGCCCGCGCGCACCACCCCCGCCCGCACCGTCGTGCTTCCGCAACCCCGTCCACACCGGCCCAAGCATGACGAGTTGGCTGGAAAGGGACCCCATGGCGCAGAGATCACGCATATTCTCAGATGCCAGTACACACACGAGTGTCTGCCGGCAACGTGTGGGCCGGCGAGGCAGGACGGGCGCCGGGGCGGACGGCATCCCGCTCCCGTGCGGCCGCGTGCAGCCGGCCGGAGGCCACGGGTGGAAGGGTGCCTCTCAATCGTGACGACCGGACAGATATCCGACTCGTTCCCCGTCGACGAGGACGCGGGAGACGACGGGCCCGACGTGCGGCGGCGCCGGGCGGCGCGTGCCCTGCAAGCCGTCGCCTTCGACACCATCGGTGCCGGGTACGGCGAGGCGTTCCCGGCCAAGGACGGGCAGCTGGCCTGCGGACGGCAGCTGCTGGCCGAGCTCGAACCCGGCGCGCGGGTGCTGGACGTGGGCTGCGGCACCGGGGACCCGACGGTCCGGCAGCTGGTCGCGGGCGGGCTGCGGGTGACTGGGATAGACCTCTCGGACGTGATGCTCTCGCTGGCCCGGCAGGCCCGGTTCCCGGGCGAACACCCGCCGGAGTTCCATCGGATCGACCTGTTCGATCTGGCCACCGAGCGCGCCGGGCAGGTCTGGAACGCCCCCGGACTGGGACCGCTGGGCAAGGACGGGTTCGCCGCCGTCACCGCGTTCTTCTCGCTGATCCTGCTGCCGCAGGACGAGATCCCGACCGTGCTCGCACGGCTGCGCGAACTCCTCCGGCCGGGCGGACTGCTGGCGCTCGGTATGGTCGAGGCGGATCTGGATCACGTTCCGCTTCCGTTCCTTGGCAGAGAGCTGCGGATCAGTGGGTACCTGAGGGAGGATCTGGAGCGGGTTCTCGTCACGGCGGGCTTCACCGTCGAGGAGTGCTCGGGGCATCCGTACGCGCCGGCCAGCACCACGCTGCCGCCGGAGGAACAGCTGTTCCTGTGCTGTCGACGCGTCGGCTGACCCACCGGACGGCAGCAGGGCCCGCCAGCAGGACACCGCAGACCACCACAGAGACCACACCGAATCCAGGACAGGCAGCCGTGCGCGACCAGCTCAAGACCGAGGGCGGACAGCCGCCTGCCGTCCCGGGCCAGCGCGGCCTGCCCCTGGCACCAGCTTCAGCACCGGTGCCAGCACCGGCACCGGCACACCAACCGACCGCGCGCCCGGAGCGCGAGGACGTGGCCGGCCGGCTCGGCTACCTCGACCTGGCCACCCGGCGGATCAACAGCGCGCTCGACCTGTCCGCGACGCTGCGCAACATCGGCCGGGTGCTCGTCCCCACGCTGGCCGACGCCGCCGTGGTCCACCTGCGCGATCCGCTGCCCAACGTCGAGCGCGAGCCCGGCTTCCCGGACGAGCTGCGGATCCACCACAGCACCGGCACCCGGATCGGGCGGCGCGGCCGGCCCAGCGGAGCAGACGACCGGCACCGCTCCCGGTACGGCTCCCGCTCCACCGCCGACACCGGCCCCGCCACCCCGGTGACCCGCGGCGGGGCGCTCGCGCACGCCCTGCTGAGCCGCCGCCCCGCCGAGTCCGCGGTGCTCGGCTCGCCCGGCGCCGAACGCACCGAGGCACTGCTGCGCGAGCTGTACGGCACCCGCGGGCTGGCCCGGCTGGCCGCGGGCACGTCGGTGCTGGCCCTGCCGCTGCGCGGCCGCAAGGCCGTGCTCGGCCTGCTGGTGCTGATCCGCCGCCCTCCTGAACGCACCGGCCGGCCCGCCTTCGACGCCGCCGACACCGCGACCGCCGCGCACCTCGCCACCCAGGCGGGGCTGGCGGTGGACACCGCCCTGCGGTACGCCCGCGAGTGGGAGATAGCCAACGAACTCCAGCGCAGCATGCTGCCGTTGCGCCTGCCGCAGCCGCACGGCGTGCGCCTCGCCCAGCGCTACCTGCCGGGCGAGCGCGGCGCGCAGGTCGGCGGCGACTGGTACGACGCCGTGCCACTGCCCGGCAACCGGGTCGCCCTGATCGTCGGCGACGTGATGGGCCACTCGCTCACCTCGGCCGCCATCATGGGCCAACTGCGCACCAGCGCCCAGACCCTGGCCGCCCTCGACCTGCCCCCGCACGAGGTGCTCTACCACCTGGACGAGCAGGCCCAACGGCTCGGCCGCGAACAGCACCTGGCGACCTGCGTGTACGCGGTGTACGACCCGATCGCCAACCGGGTGGTACTGGCCAACGCCGGGCACGTCCCGCCCGTCCTGGTCCGGCCGGACGGCACCGCCGAGTTGGTGGAACTGGACTCCGGGGCCCCGATCGGGGTCGGCGGGGTGGACTTCAACTCGGTCGAGCTGCCCGCCCCGCCCGGCTCGGCCCTGCTGCTGTTCACCGACGGCCTGGTGGAGACCCGCAGCCGCCCGATCAGCGACGGCCTGGAGGTGCTCCGCGCCCGGATCGCCGCCGCCCGCTGGCAGTCCCCCGAACAGTTGTGCCAGGAGGCGCTGCGGATCCTGCCGCCCGGCGACCGCGGCGACGACATCGCCCTGCTGGGCGCGTGCTTCGACGGCATCCCGGCCGGGGACGTCGCGCACTGGTACCTCCAGCCGCGCAACGAGACGCCCGGCCGGGCCCGCCGGCTGGCCGCCCACACACTGCGCCGCTGGGGGCTCGGCGAGCTCAGCGAGGCGACCGAGCTGATGATCAGCGAGCTGGTGACCAACGCCGTCCAGCACGCGACCCGCCCGGTCACCCTGAGCCTGGTGCGCACCACCCGGCTGCGCTGCGAGGTCGGCGACGACAGCCCGCTGCTGCCGCGGCCGCGCCGTACCGGGCCGGAGGACGAACGCGGTCGCGGCCTGCAGATAGTGGCCCGGTGCGCGGACCGCTGGGGCGCCACCCGGCTGGGCACCGGCAAGGTCGTCTGGTTCGAGCAGCGACTGCCCCAGCCGCCCGTCGAGCCGCGGCTGCCGTAACCGCCCGGCCGCTCGTCGAGCCACGGCTGCCGCGGCTCAACGGGTGGCTGCGGGCGCCCGGGAGCGGTTCAGACCCCGGCGGACTCCTTCGCCGGCTGCTCCGCCGGCTCCAGCCGCGCGATCAGCTGCTCGCCCTCCATGTCGACCCGCGGTACGACCTTCTCCAGCCGCTTCGGGAACCACCAGGCGGCCTTGCCGAACAGCGCCATCGCGGCCGGCACCAGCGCCATCCGCACCACGAAGGCGTCCACCAGCACGCCCACCGCGAGGGCGAAGCCGATCGGCTGCACGATCGGGTCGTGGCCGAAGACGAACGAGCCGAACACCGACACCATGATCAGCGCCGCCGCCGTGACCACCCGGGCGCCGCCGCGCACCCCGGCCACCACGGCGTCCCGCGGCGCCTTCCCGTGGACGTACTGCTCCTTCATCCCGGAGACCAGGAACAGCTCGTAGTCCATCGCCAGCCCGAACAGCACGCCGATCAGCAGGATCGGCACGAAGCTCACCACCGGCCCGACCTTCGGCACGTCGATCAGGCCGTCCAGCCAGCCCCACTGGTAGACCGCGACCACCGCGCCGAGCGAGGCGGTGATGCTGAGCAGGAAGCCGGCCACCGCCTTGAGCGGGACGAGCACCGAGCGGAACGCCAGCGCCAGCAGCACCACCGCGATGCCGACGATCACCGCGAGGAACGGCGGCAGTGCCTGGCCGAGCTTGGTGGAGACGTCGATGTTGGCGGCGGTGGTGCCGGTGACGGCGATGTCCGCGCCGGTCGAGGTCTTGAGCGGCGCGCGCTGGTCGCGGATCTCGTTGACCAGTGTCCTGGTGCCGGCGTCGTCCGGTCCGGTCTGCGGGATGACGGTGAGCAGGGCGGTGCGACCGGCCTGGTCGACGGCCGGGGGCAGCAGTGTCCGCACGCCCGGCAGGGTCTGCAGCCTGGCCGCCACCCCCTGCACCGCCTGCTCCGGCTGCGGCGCGCCCCCGGCGTCCACGACGACCACCAGCGGCGCGTTGAAGCCCGGCCCGAAGCTCTCGCCGACCAGGTCGTAGGCCTTGCGCGCATCGGTGCCGGCGGCCTGCGAACCGCCGCCCGGCAGGCCGAGCTGGAGGCTGGCTGCGGGCACCGCGAGCAGGCCCAGTCCGGCCAGTCCGACGAGCAGCACGGCCAGCGGGCGGCGGACCACGAAGCGGCCCCAACGCTCGCCCAGGGTGGTGCGGCCGCCGGTGCGCAGCGCCCGCTTCCAGACCGGCAGCCGGTCGATGGCGCGGCCGGCGAAGCCGAGCAGCGCGGGCAGCAGCGTGATCGCGACCAGGACGGCCACCACGACGGCGCCGGAGGCGGCCAGGCCCATCACGGTCAGGAAGGGGACGCCGGCGACGGCGAGCCCGGCGAGCGCCACGACGACGGTGAGGCCGGCGAAGACGACGGCGCTGCCGGCGGTGGCGGTGGCGCGGGCGGCGGCCTCGTCCGGCTCCAGGCCCTCGTCCAGGTGGCGGCGGTGCCGGGAGAGGATGAACAGCGCGTAGTCGATGCCGACGGCGAGACCGACCATCAGGGCCAGCACCGGCGCGGTGGTGATGATCTCGAACGAGCCGGACAGCGCCATGATCGCGGCCATCGCCACGCCGACCCCGACCAGGGCGGTCAGCAGCGGCAGCCCGGCGGCGACCAACGAGCCGAGGGTGATCACCAGGACCACCCCGGCGATGGCCAGACCGATCGCCTCGCCGCCGTCGACCTGCGCCATCCGGTTGTACGCGTCGCCGCCGAAGGCGACGTCCAACCCGGCCGCGCGGGCCGGTTCGGCGGCGGCCTTGACGGCCTCGCGCTGCTGGTCGGTGACGTCGGCGAGCTTGTGGTCGAAGGAGACCAGGGCGATAGCGACCCGGCCGTCCGGTGAGACGGCGTGGGTGGCGTACGGGTCGGGCACCGCGGCCACGCCGGGGACGGCGGCGATCCGGGCGACCGTCTCGCTGACCGCCCTGCCCGCCTCGGGCGTGGTGGCGCCGCCGGGCGCGGGGGCCGCGAAGACGACCTGGGCGGAGCCGTGGCCCTGCTCCGGGAAGGTGTCCTTGATCCGGTCCAGGGTGGTCTGCGCCTCGGTGCCCGGCACCTTGAACTCGTCGCTGGTCTTGCCGGCGAAGGCACCCGCGGCCCCGCCGACCGCGATCAGCACGGCGATCCAGACCGCCAGCACCGCCCGCCGTCTCCGGAAGCAGTAGCGGCCCAGTCGGTAGAGGTACGTGGCCATGGGTGACCCCTCGGTCAGATCGTCGGGCAGGCAGGTGCCTGAACAGGTCGCGGCCCACCGTACGCGCAACATTGTCAGGCGACAAAGTTAGCCGACAGAATCGAGCGACGGAATCGCTCGACGCAGTTGTCCGACCATGGCGATACCCTGGCTGGATGGCTCATGTCCCCGCCTCCGAACGCCGACCGCAACTGGTCCAGGCCGCCCTCGACCTGATGACCCGGGAGGGGGTCGCCGCCGGCAGCACCCGGGCGATCGCGGCCGAGCTGGGCGTGGCGCAGGCGACGGTGCACTACACCTTCGGCACCAAGAAGGACCTCTACCGGGCCGTCGTCGAGCAGCTGACCGCCGAGTTCATCGGCCACGTCCGCGCCGCCTACCCGGGCGACGGCTCCTTCGGCGAGCAGGTCGCCACACTGGTCCACGCGCTCTGGGAGAGCTCGACCGGCACGGACGGGCGCTGCCTGCTGCTGAGCGAGTTCGCGGCGCTGGCGATGCGCGACCCGGACCTCCAGGAGATCATGCGGGCGCTCCAGCACGGGATCGAGCGCACCGCGGCGGAGATGCTCACCACCCTCGCCGAGGCGCACGGCCTCGAACTGGCCACGCCCGCCGAGGAGATCGCCGTCCACTTCCTCACCGGCTTCGACGGCCTCACCGACCGCTACCTGGCCCTGCGCGCGCCCGGCGAGCAGCCCGACCACGGCACCCTGCGGGCCCTGGACCTGCTGGTGGCCACCACGGTCGGACTCTGCCTCGGCGCCCCGGCGAAGCCGTAACCCCGTAAGGCCGCAGGCCGCTAGGAGGCGATCCGGACCGGGAGTTCGGCCAGCACCTCGCGCAGCGCGGCCGCGAAGCGCTCGTACTCGGCGCTGCGGGCCGAGCCCGGGCGGGTGGCCAGCCCGATCCGGCGGCCGGGGGTCGGGGCGGCGAAGCGGACGGCGGCCAGCCGGTCGGTGCGGCCGGCCTCGACGTCCAGCGCGGTGGCGGGCAGCAGCGTCACCCCGAGGCCGCCGGCGACCAGCTGGACCAGGGTGGACAGGCCGGCCGCGCGGGTGGTGGAGCCCCCGGGATCGGCGCCGACCTCACGGCAGATGTCGAGGGCCTGGTCGCGCAGGCAGTGGCCCTCCTCCAGCAGCAGCACGTCCAGGTCGAGCAGCACGTCGCGCGGGACGTCGATCCGCCCGGCGAGCGGGTGGTCGGGCGGGGTGACCAGGACGAAGTCCTCGTCGAACAGCGGGATGTCGCGGGTCGGCGAGGTGCCGCCGGCCGGGAGCGCGAGCAGCAGGACGTCCAGCCGCCCGGCGGCCAGCCCCTCCAGCAGCGCGGGGGTGCGCTCCTCGTGGACGTGCAGTTCCAGCTCCGGGAAGCGGTCGCGGACCAGCCGCAGCACGGTGGGCAGCAGGTAGGGCGCGACGGTCGGGATGACGCCGAGGTGCAGCGGCCCGGTGAACGGGCGGCGGGCGGCCTCGACCTCCTCGGTGAGGGCTTGCAGCGAGGCGAGCACCCGGCGTGCGTGCTCGCGCACGCGCTCACCCAGGGGGGTGATAATCACCCTGCGCGTCGTACGCTCGACCAGCTGCGCGCCCAGCGACTCCTCCAGTGCCGCGACCGCCCCGGACAGGGCCGGCTGGCTGGTCCCGGTGGCGGCGGCCGCCTCCCGGAAGTGCCGGTGCTCGGCGACCGCGAGGAAGGCCTTGAGCTGGGCGACGGTCGGCGCCCGGGGGCTGCGGACTGTGGCGCTCGCCACAGCGGCCTCGGGTTTGGCGGCGGCGCCCCTGCGGGGGCGGGGCCGCGACGTGGGCGGTTCGATACTGATAGCCATCTCCGATCAGACACATCAAGTGTAGCTATTTCCCTGATCAGTCCACGATGTGGAACCGTAGGAGGTGTCCGGAATCCGGACAAAACTCCCCTCAGTCTCACTTCAGGAGAAGCGAACGTGCTCACGATCGGTGACAAGTTCCCCGAGTTCGAACTCAACGCCTGCGTCGACCTGGACGCCGCGAACGCCTTCGCCGAGATCAACCACAAGTCCTACGAGGGCAAGTGGAAGATCGTCTTCTTCTGGCCGATGGACTTCACCTTCGTCTGCCCGACCGAGATCGCCGCGTTCGGCAAGCTGAACGACGAGTTCGCGGACCGCGACGCCCAGATCCTCGGCGTCTCCGGCGACTCCGAGTTCGTGCACCACGCCTGGCGCAAGGACCACAAGGACCTGCGCGACCTGCCCTTCCCGATGCTGGCCGACGTCAAGCACGACCTGATGCGCGCCTGCGGCGTCGAGGGCGCCGACGGCACCGCCCAGCGCGCGGTGTTCATCGTCGACCCGAACAACGAGATCCAGTTCGTCATGGTGACCGCCGGCTCCGTCGGCCGTAACCCCAAGGAGGTCCTGCGGGTGCTGGACGCCCTGCAGACCGACGAGCTGTGCCCGTGCAACTGGACCAAGGGCGAGGACACCCTCGACGCCCAGGCCCTGCTGGCGGGCTGACCCATGGCCCTCGACGACCTGAAGGCCGCCCTCCCGGACTACGCCAAGGACCTCAAGCTCAACCTGGGCTCGGTCATCGGCAACTCCGACCTCCCCGCCCAGCAGCTCTGGGGCACCGTGCTGTCCTGCGCGATGGCCACCCGCAGCGCCGCCGTGCTGCGTGAGCTGGAGCCCGAGGCCAAGGCCAACCTCTCCCCGGAGGCGTACACCGCCGCCAAGGGCGCGGCCGCGATCATGGGGATGAACAACGTCTACTACCGGACGCTGCACCTGCTCTCCGACAAGGAGTACAGCACGATGCGGGCCGGTCTGCGGATGAACATCATCGGCACCCCGGGCGTCGAGAAGGTCGACTTCGAGCTCTGGTGCTTCGCCGTCTCGGCCATCAACGGCTGCGGCCAGTGCCTCGACTCGCACGAGGCCGTGCTGCGCAAGGCCGGTGTCGAGCGCGAGGTCGTCCAGGCCTCGATGAAGATCGCCGCCGTCCTCCAGGCCGTGGCGGGCGTCCTCGACTCCGAGGCCGCCCTCGCCGCCGCCGGCGCCTGACGGACCCCGCACCAACGCCGACGGGCCCTCCCGGACACCACGTCCGGGAGGGCCCGTCGGCGTTGTGCTTCGGCCTCAGCCGTCCGCGGCCGGGGCTGCGGAGGTGCGGCCCGCGGCCTCGCGGGCGGCCTCCATGGCGGTGAAGACGGCCTGGCCGGCCTCGTTGCGGCGGCGCAGGTGGGTGATCACGGTGTTGGTGACGGCGATCAGCGGGACGGCCACCACCGCACCGCCGATGCCGCCGATGATGCCGCCGGCCGCGACGCCGAGGACGACGCCCAGCGGGTGCACCCGGACGGCCCGGCCGAGGATCAGCGGCTGCAGGATGTGGCTCTCTATCTGCATCACCGCGACCAGCACGATCAGCACCATCAGCGCCGTCCACGGCCCCTCGGTGACCAGGGCGATCAGCATCGCGACCGTGCCGGTGACGAGTGCGCCGACCAGCGGGACGAAGGCGCCCAGGAAGATGATCACGGCCAGCGGCATCGCCATCGGCACGCCCAGCAGGTCGATGCCGATGCCGATGCAGACCGCGTCGATGAAGGCCACGCAGACGGTGCCGCGCACGTACGCGGTGAGCGTCGCCCAGGCCTTCGGGCCGGCGCCGGCCATGGCGAAGCGGGAGTGCCGGGGCAGTCCGCGCAGCGCCCAGTTCCAGATCCGCGCGCCGTCGTAGAGGAAGAAGAAGGTGGTGAAGAAGGCCAGCGCCACGGCGGTCAGCACCTCGACGGCGATCTGCGCGCCGGTCAGGCTGGCCGAGGTGATCTGGTCGGTGTTGGTGGTGATCGCCTTGCCGATCTGGTCGGCGTAGTCGTTGATCTGCTGCTGGGTCAGGTGCAGCGGCCCGGTGCTCAGCCAGTCCCGCAGCTGGTCGACGCCGTCCTTCACCTTGCTGGTGACCGTCGACAGGTTGGTGGACACCTGCCAGACCACGAACCAGCCGACCAGCCCGATTCCGGCCAGACCGCTCAGGAACACCCCGCCCGCCGCCAGCGAGCGCGGCACCCCGTGCCGACGCAGCCAGGAGACCGTCGGCTCCAGCAGCGCGGAGATCAGCAGCGAGGCCAGCACCGCGAAGGCGACCAGCCGCAGCATGTCGACGATGTAGAAGACGACGTAGAGCGCGCCGCCGAGCAGCAGCAGCCGCCAGGTCGACTCGGCGGCCACCCGCAGCCCCCAGGGCACGGCCTCGGCCGGGGTGGCGGGCCGGCCGGGGTGGTAATCCCGCGCCAGGCCGGGCGGTGCCACCGGCGAGGGGGCCGCCGGGGCGGCGGCCGGCACCGCGGCGGGTTCGACCCGCGGGGCCGGCACCGGATCGGGCGCCTCGGCCAGTGCGGGGACGGCGAGCTCGTGCGGATCGGCCGCCATCGCGGCGCGCCGGCGCCGTTCGATCACGGCGGCCGCGCTCGCCACCACGGCCATGCCCTTGGCCACGGCCTTGAAGGCCTTTCCGCCCCGCGCCATCCTCGCTACCACCGCTCCCCTGCTGAGCCGCCGTGCCCGGCGGTACGCCGTGGGTCCCGCCACGGCCGTCAGGGATGACGCTACCCGGCGGCGGCCCGGCCAGTCCGGCCCCCGCCAGGTTCGGCTCGAACAACCTCGCCATCAAACCGGGGCAAAACGCCAGGTTTCAGATGGTTTCGGACCGAGATCGCTGGGGAGGAGTCGGGACGAGGCCCCCAGGGGAGAGCGAGGCCTCGGACCACGGACCAACTGTCGGCGGACCGGCCGGTGCGGGAAGCGACCAGGACCCCTTCCCGCGCCCCGCGTCCGCACCGGGCCCGCACCGCCCGCAGGCGCACTGGTCAGCGCAGCCCGGGCGGCGCGGCCCGACCCGGCTCCCGGTGGGCGGGAACGCGAAGGCCCCCGGTCGCTCGTCGGGCGAGACGAGCGGCCGGGGGCCGTACGGGAGTCCACCGCCGGACGGTGGCTGCTCCTAGTACCAGTTGTGGGACTGCCAGAACGACCAGGCGCCACAGGGGCTGCCGTAGCGGCTGTTCATGTAGCCCAGGCCCCACTTGATCTGGGTGGCCGGGTTGGTGCGCCAGTCGGCACCGGCCGAGGCCATCTTGGTGCCGGGCAGCGCCTGGACCAGGCCGTACGCGCCGGAGCTCCGGTTGGTCGCGGTGTAGTCCCAGCCGCTCTCGCGCTTCACGATCTGGCTGAAGCACTGGAACTGGGTGTCGTCACCGACGACCTGCCGGGCGATGTCCTGGACGGATCCGGGGCTGGTCGAGACCGGCGGGGCGCTGTTGTCGGTGGCGGCCATCGCCGAACGCGCCTTGGAACGGTTGGCAGCGGCCTCGTCGGCCTTGCGCTTGTCCTCGGCGGCCTTGGCAGCCTTGTCCGCGTCGGCCTTGGCCTGGGCATCGGCCTTCGCCTGGGCGTCCGCGGCGGCCTTCTGGCGCGCGGCCTCCTCGGCGGCCTTCTGCTCGGCGGCGGCCTTGGCCGCGGCGTCGGCGGAGGCCTGCTGGGCGGATGCCTGCTGGCCGATGTTGTCACTGATGGTCTGCGCCTGGGCGCCAGAGGGGACTTCGGCAAGCAGGGTCGCGCCCGCGACGTCGACCGTCTGCGTCGTCTTGCCCTCGCTGCCCGAGGCCACACCCACGACGGCACCGACAGCGGTGACGGCGGTGGCGGAGGCCACAGCGACTCCCCGGACCGAGATCCGAGTCACATGGATTCCTTCCAGCATCGCCCACGCGTGACCGTGCGGGCGCAACATGCCCCTTGGCACTGACCTCCGCAGGTGCTCTGGTCACGGGAGGTGCTGGCCCGGCGTCCGGCCGAGGTGAGGCGACCGGGCGTTGGAATCGGGCGGCGTACGGCTCATCGGTCTTCAATTATGCGTCCACCGACCGGAGTTGGTGGACCATCCGGGGCCGGACTCGTGGAGTCCGGAAGCCCTGCCACGCCGTACGCGGGGCCTGACAGAACCCTCACCATGCCGCACCGGACGCTGTCGACGCAATTCCCGTTCGCGTGGCGCACGTCACATTCACCGCACGGGAGTTCTTCGGACGGAAAGCACTCGATGTGATGAAAGGGATGAGGGCCCGCCCCGTCAGGAGCGGGCCCCACATCAAGAGTTGACCGTATTGTCCGACTATGTCCTGGTCAGGGACGGATCACGGGTGGATGTCCTCCAGCATCTCCGTGACCAGCGCCGCGATCGGCGAACGCTCCGAGCGGGTGAGCGTGATGTGCGCGAAGAGCGGATGCCCCTTCAGCTTCTCCACCACCGCCACCACGCCGTCGTACCGGCCCACCCGGAGGTTGTCGCGCTGCGCCACGTCGTGGGTGAGCACCACCCGCGAACCCTGGCCGATCCGGGACAGCACCGTCAGCAGGACGTTCCGCTCCAGCGACTGGGCCTCGTCCACGATCACGAAGGCGTCGTGCAGCGAACGACCCCGGATGTGGGTCAGCGGCAGCACCTCCAGCATCCCGCGGGAGATCACCTCCTCGATCACGTCCGGGGTGGTGACGGCGGAGAGGGTGTCGAAGACCGCCTGCGCCCAGGGGCTCATCTTCTCCGTCTCGGAGCCCGGCAGGTAGCCGAGCTCCTGCCCGCCGACCGCGTACAGCGGCCGGAAGACCATCACCTTGCGGTGCTGCCCCCGCTCCAGCACCGCCTCCAGCCCCGCGCACAGCGCCAGCGCGGACTTGCCGGTGCCCGCCCGGCCGCCCATCGAGACGATGCCGACGTCCGGATCGAGCAGCAGGTCCAGCGCCACCCGCTGCTCGGCGCTGCGCCCGCGCAGTCCGAACGCCTCGCGCTCGCCGCGCACCAGCCGGACCCGGCCGTCGCCGGTCACCCGGCCGAGCGCCCGGCCGCGCTCCGAGGTGAGCACCAGCCCGGTGTGCACCGGCAGCTCGTCCGCCCCCTCGACGTCCACCGCGGCGTCGTGGCCGGCCGCGAACAGCGCGTCCACCTGCTCCGCCGGGACGTGCAGCTCGGACATCCCCGTCCAGCCGGAGGTGATGGCGAGCTCGGCCCGGTACTCCTCGGCGAGCAGGCCCACCGAGCTGGCCTTGATCCGCAGCGGCAGGTCCTTGGAGACGACCGTGACGTCGTACCCCTCAGCCTGGAGGTTGCGGGCGACCGCGAGGATCCGCGAGTCCGCCTCGCCGCCGCCGACCCGGTAGCCGGCCGGCAGTATCGACAGGTCGGAGTGGTTGAGCTCGACCCTGATGGTGCCGCCGAGCTCGCCGACCGGGATCGGCTCGTCGAGCCGGCCGTGGCGGATGCGGTAGTCGTCGAGCAGTCGCAGCGCCTGGCGGGCGAAGTAGCCCAGCTCCGGGTGGTGCCGCTTGGCCTCCAGCTCGGTGACGACCACCACCGGCAGGACGACCTCGTGCTCCTCGAAGCGGGTCATGGCGAGCGGGTCCGCCAGGAGCACGCTGGTGTCGAGAACGTACGTGCGCCGGTCTGGCGTCCGGCGGCTCTTGGAACTGACCACTAGGCCTCCAGAGCGGATGACCCTGCGTCATCCGCGGCAAGCCGGCCCCCGCTGCCCCGGTGGCCTCGGGACCGGACTGCCTGGAGTATTCCCAGGCGAGGGGCGGTGCATTCGCGCCCCCGGCGAACTGACGGATCATTGCCGGTGAACGTTTGGCCTCACCAGGGCTCCGGGTAGGCCAGCCCTACGGCGGTCACTTCACCCGTTCAGAGGCCCAGTCGCCGGTTGCGCTGCTCGAACGCCCGCAGCGCCCGCAGGAAGTCGACCTTGCGGAAGGCCGGCCAGTACGCCTCGCAGAAGTAGAACTCGCTGTGCGCGCTCTGCCAGAGCAGGAAACCGGACAGGCGCTGCTCGCCCGAGGTGCGGATGATCAGGTCCGGGTCGGGCTGGTTGCGGGTGTAGAGGTGCTCGGCGATGTGCTCGACGTCGAGGATCTCGGCCAGTTCCTCGATCGAGGTGCCGCGCCCGGCGTGCTCCTGGAGCAGCGAGCGGACGGCGTCGGCGATCTCGTGCCGGCCCCCGTAGCCGACCGCGACGTTGACCGTGATGCCGTCGATGTCGGCGGTCTCCTCGGCGGCCCGCTTGAGCACGTCGGCGGTGTGCTGCGGGAGCAGGTCCAGCGCGCCGACCGGGTGGACCTTCCAGCGGCGGGCGGCGGCCAGCCCGGTGACGGCGTCCTCGATGATGCCCAGCAGCGGGACGAGCTCGTCGGCGGGGCGGTCGAGGTTGTCGGTGGAGAGCATCCAGAGGGTGACGACCTTGACGTGGGTCTCGTCGCACCAGCCGAGGAACTCGCTGATCTTGTCGGCGCCGCGCTGGTGGCCGTACACGGTGGTGCCCCCGGCGGCCTTCGCCCAGCGGCGGTTGCCGTCCAGGATCACGCCGATGTGGTGCGGGGTGCGGGCGAGGTGGACCTCGACCCGGCGGCCGTAGAGCCCGTACATCCCGCCCAGCAGGGTACGCAGACCCGGCGTCCGTTCGGCGACATCGCGCAGACCCATGATTCCCGGCCCCTCCGTGCTCGTTCAGCTGGTGCGTCAACGCCCCGGCGCAGCCTACTCCGGCGGGCAGGCACACGGTAAAGCCGCAGGTAGCGGTCTGGTCACGGTCCTGTACGGAGTCCGTCCCGGCGGGCGTGTCGCGGGCCTTCCCCGGCAGCTCCGACGGCGGACACGGAACGGTCTCCGAATCCTTAAAGAATCCGTAAGCCGACTGTCCAATGCTTGACGACCGGCAATGGTCTAGTCCAGCTTTTGATCCAAGGCGGAACGAACCCCACGGTCCCGCCCCACCCCCACGCACCACCGTGCACCGAACCATGCACCGACGCGGTCGCCCACCCCCACGTACGACGACCCCACGCACCACGACGGACCTCCCCTCCCCCACACGCGGCCGCCGCGCCCCCCACCGCGGCGGCCGCTCCCTCCCCAGGAGCGTCACCCCATGGCCCGTACGCTGAACCAGCCCGCGCACAAGCGCCGGCGCAGCCCCCTCCCGGCCGTCGCGGCCGGCGCCACCGCCCTCGCCCTGGCCGGCGGCGGCCTGGCCCTCTTCGCCGGCGGCGCCAGCGCGGCCGTCGGCAACCTGGTCACCAACGGCGGCTTCGACAGCGGGCTGGGCGGCTGGAACTGCGCCGGCGCGGCGACCACCGTCTCCTCCCCGGTCCACTCCGGCACCGGCGCACTGCAGGCCACCCCGGGCGCCGGCGACACCGCCGAGTGCACCCAGACCATCAGCGTGCTGCCCAACACCAGCTACACGCTGAGCGCCTGGGTCCAGGGCCCGTACGTCTACCTCGGCGCGCGCGGCACCGGCGGCACCGACCCGTCCAACTGGTCGAACCAGAACAGCTGGAACCAGCTGTCCTCCACCTTCACCACCGGCGCGAACGCCACCAGCGTCACCGTCTACCTGCACGGCTGGTACGGCCAGAGCGCCTACCTCGCCGACGACGTGAGCCTGATCGGCCCCGGCGGCCCGTCCACCCCGAGCCCGACCGCCACCGCCACCCCGTCGCCGACCGCCACGCCCACCGCGACCTCCTCCCCCACCGCGACCGGCACGCCGACGGCCACCGCCACCCCGACCGCGACGCCCACCCAGACCGCCACGCCGACCCCCACGGCCACCGCGACCTCCACCACCCCGCCCGCCACCGGCCTGCCCGCGCACGCGGTCACCGGCTACTGGCAGAACTTCGACAACGGCTCGACCCCGCAGCGCCTCGGCGACGTGCAGAGCGCCTACGACATCATCGCGGTGTCCTTCGCCGACTCCGTGCCCACCCAGACCGGCGCGATCAGCTTCACCCTCGACCCCGGCCTGTCCAAGGCCCTCGGCGGCTACAGCGACGCGCAGTTCCGCGCCGACATCAAGGCCAAGCAGGCGGCCGGCAAGAAGGTCGTCCTCTCCATCGGCGGCCAGAACGGCGCGATCACCGTCGGCGACGCCACCGCCGGCAACAACTTCGCCAACAGCGCCTACGCGATCATCAAGGACTACGGCTTCGACGGCATCGACGTCGACCTGGAGAACGGCGTCCAGGCCGGCCCGCTCGGCAACGCGCTGCACACCCTCCAGGCCAAGGTCGGCCCCGGCTTCATCCTGACCATGGCGCCCGAGACGATCGGGATGTACAGCACCGCCGGCGCCTACTTCCAGCTGGCGCTGAACACCAAGGACATCCTCACCGTCGTCAACACCCAGTTCTACAACTCGGGCGGCATGAACGGCTGCGACGGCAAGGTCTACAACCAGGGCACCATCGACTTCATCACCTCGCAGGTCTGCACCCACATCCAGGGCGGCCTGCGGCCCGACCAGGTCGGCATCGGCGTCCCCGCCTCCGCCAAGGCGGCCGGCGGCGGCTACGTCTCGCCGACCGTGGTGAACAACGCGCTGGACTGCCTGGCCACCGGCAACAACTGCGGCAGCTTCGTCCCGCCGGCCAAGTGGCCGACCATCCGCGGCGCGATGACCTGGTCCACCAACTGGGACGCCAACAACGGCAACGCGTTCTCCAACGCGGTCGGCCCGTTCGTCCACAAGATGCCGTAACCCCCCACCGCCAATCCCCCACCGGCGCGCCGCTCCTTGAGGGTGGGGCCTGCGCGCCGGCGGCGGGGCCCGCCGTACCCGACCCGGTACGGCGGGCCCTCCCGCGTCCGGGCCGGTCCGGGCGCCACCGGGCCCGGGCGCTACCGGGCCAGCACCGCCAGCAGCGCGCCGAGCAGCAGGAACGGTCCGACCGGGAGGTCGAGCCCGCGCACCGGGCGCCGGCGGGCCAGCGCGACGGCGGCCCGCAGGATCGCCCAGAGCCCGGCGAGCACCACCGCGGCGAACAGCCCGCCGACCGCCACCGGCCAGCCGTACCAGCCGAGCAGCCCGCCCAGCGCGAACCCCAGCGGGGAATCACCCGGGCCCAACGCGCCGATCCAGACCGCCAGTTCGAGCAGCGCCCCGACCGCGAGGGCCACCAGCAGGCAGCGCAGCAGCACCCCCGGGCGCCCCGCCACCAGCGCCGCCACCGACAGCAGGGCGGCCACCCCGCCGGCCAGCGGCAGGGTCAGCCGGTACGGCAGCCGGCGCACCCTGGCGTCGACGAAGCCGAGTACCACGCCGAGCCCGGCCGCCCAGCCCAGCGCCGCGACCGACGGCCCGTCCGCCGCGTACGCCAGCCCGGCGGCGACCACGGCCGCCACCAGCTCCACCGACCAGGCCCCCGCGCCCAACCGCTCCCGGCAGCCCGGACAGCGCCCGGTGGGCGGCAGCAGCCGCACCTCGCGCCCGCACAACGGGCAGGCACCGCACCAGGGTTCGCCCTCCGGCACGGCGAACCGGGCGACCAGCCCGCGCAGCAGCGGAGCCACCAGAAATCCGGCCAGCACCGCACCGACTGCGGCTACCATCACCGGCGCACCCCCTTTTCGATCAACGCCCGCACGTCCGTGCGGCACCCGGGGACCGGGCGGGGCGCACCGACCACATCATCCAACGGGGGAACGACCATGACGAAGACCCAGTCCATCCGGAGAATCGCGGCCGGCCTACCGGCGGCGGCCCTCGTCCTGGCGCTGTCGGCCTGCGGGCCGGACAACGCCGACCCGGCGGCCGCCCCGAGCGCCCCGACCGCGCCGCCCACCGGCGCCGCCACGGCTCCCGGCGCCCCGACCGGCGCCGCGGCCCCCACCACCCCGGGCGCCCCGGCGGCCCCGACCACCCCGGCCGGACCGCAGCCGTCCGTCACCGCCGGCGGCAACAACGTCACCCAGGTCAGCTACGACCGCCCGCTGCCGCTCGGCAGCGCCGGCCGCTACGTCGGCAAGAGCTCGGTGGTGGACGCCGCCGCGGTCTCGATCGTCAAGGGCACCGCCGCGGAGATCGCCCCGTTCAACCTCCCGTCGACGACCACCAGCGGCAAGACGCCGTACTACGTCACCGTCTCCTTCACCAACCGCACCGGCGCCCCGCTGGCCGAGGACGCCTACATGATGCGGGTCTGGATGAAGCCCAAGGACCACTCGGCGGGCGCGCTGCCGGCCGCGACCCTGCAGAAGGCGATCCCGCAGTGCGACACCCGGTCGCTGGTCACGCTCGCGGACGGGCAGTCCGTCAAGCTGTGTGCCGTCTATCTCGTCCCGAACGAGGCCCCGCCCAGCTTCCTCACGTACGGGAACATCCTGGACACCGCGCCCCTGGTTTGGAAGGTCGGCTGACAGCCCCGCCTGCCGATCCAAGGAGGCCGCTCCGGGCGGTCCGGTGCGCGTCCCGGGACGCGCACCGGAGTGCCCGGAGGTACCCCTAAAGTAGGCAGGCATGCAGGTCATCCAGTCCAGCAAGCTCGCCAATGTCTGCTACGACATCCGCGGCCCGGTACTCGACGAGGCGATGCGGCTGGAGGAACAGGGCCACCGCATCCTCAAGCTCAACACCGGCAACCCCGCCGTCTTCGGCTTCGAGGCACCGCCGGAGATCCTCCAGGACATCCTGCGCAACCTCTCGACCGCGCACGGGTACGGCGACTCCAAGGGCCTGCTCGCCGCCCGCCGCGCGGTGGTCATGCACTACGAGGACCGCGGCCTGCACGGGCTGAGCGTCGAGGACGTCTTCCTCGGCAACGGCGTCTCCGAGCTGATCCAGCTGGCCATGACCGCCCTGCTGGACGACGGCGACGAGGTGCTCGTCCCGGCGCCCGACTACCCGTTGTGGACCGCCTCGGTCTCGCTGGCCGGCGGCACCGCGGTGCACTACCGCTGCGACGAGCAGGCCGAGTGGTACCCGGACCTCGCCGACATCGAGGCCAAGGTCACCGACCGGACCCGGGCCATCGTGGTGATCAACCCGAACAACCCGACCGGCGCGGTCTACCCGCGCGAGGTGCTGGAGGGCATCGTCGAGATCGCCCGCCGGCACCGGCTGGTGGTCTACGCGGACGAGATCTACGACAAGATCCTCTACGACGACGCCGAGCACATCCCGCTGGCCACCCTGGCGCCCGACCTCTTCTGCGTCACCTTCAACGGCCTGTCCAAGGCGTACCGGGTCGCGGGCTTCCGCTCCGGCTGGATGGTGCTCTCCGGCGACCGGCAGCGGGCCCACAGCTACATCGAGGGCCTGGCCGTGCTGGCCTCGATGCGGCTGTGCGCCAACATGCCCGCCCAGCACGCGGTGGCCGCCGCGCTCGGAGGGCGGCAGTCGATCCGCGACCTGGTGCTGCCCGGCGGGCGGCTGCTCGCCTCGCGCGACGCGGCGTACCGGCTGCTCAACGAGATCCCGGGGGTCAGCTGCGTCAAGCCCAAGGGCGCGCTGTACGCGTTCCCGCGGCTGGACCCGAAGGTCTACAAGATCAAGGACGACGCCCAGATGGTGCTGGACCTGCTGCGCTCCCAGCGCATCCTGCTGGTCCAGGGCACCGGCTTCAACTGGCCCGAGCCGGACCACTTCCGGCTGGTCACGCTGCCCCGGGCGGAGGAGATCACCGACGCGGTGACCCGGATCGGCGACTTCCTGAACGGCTACACCCAGCCGTAGCGCTGGAACAGCTGCACCCAGCCGCGACCCCCGCGCCCGGCGCGCGGGGAAAGCACTACGGCCGGAGTCCCGGCCCGGGCGGTCTCCTTGGTCGGGGAAAGACCGTCCGGGGGAACTCCGGCCGTCCTGTCACTCGGCGGGCGCGCGGTTCGTGCCGCGCGACCGCCTCTCGCTCTGCTGAGGCTCAGGCTCAGCCGAGACGCGCGACGAGGCTCCGGTACTCGTCCCACAGCTCCTTCGGGGTGTGGTCGCCGAACAGCTCCAGGTGGGCCGGCACCAGCGCGGCCTCCTGGCGCCAGATGTCGGCGTCCACGGTGAAGAGCAGGTCGAGGTCCTCCTTGGACAGCTTCAGGTCGCCGAGGTCGAAGCCGTCGACGGTCGGCAGCACGCCGATCGGGGTCTCGACGCCCTCGCCGGTGCCCTCCAGGCGCTCGACGATCCACTTGAGGACGCGGCTGTTCTCGCCGTAGCCCGGCCAGACGAACGCGCCCTCGGCGTTCTTGCGGAACCAGTTGACGTAGTAGATCTTCGGCAGCTTCTCGGCGTCCGCCTGGGCGCCGACCTTCAGCCAGTGGGCGAAGTAGTCGCCCATGTTGTAGCCGCAGAACGGCAGCATCGCGAACGGGTCGCGGCGCAGCTCGCCGACGGTGCCCTCGGCGGCGGCGGTCTTCTCGGACGCGATGTTGGCGCCGAGGAAGACGCCGTGCTGCCAGGTGAAGGACTCGGTCACCAGCGGGACGGCGGTGGCGCGGCGGCCGCCGAACAGGATCGCCGAGATCGGCACGCCCGACTGGTCCTCCCACTCGGGGGCGATGGTCGGGCACTGCGCGGCCGGGACGGCGAAGCGGGCGTTCGGGTGGGCGGCCGGGGTGCCGGACTCGGGGGTCCAGTCGTTGCCGCGCCAGTCGGTGAGGTGCGCCGGGGGCTCCTCGGTCAGGCCCTCCCACCACACGTCGCCGTCGTCGGTCAGCGCGACATTGGTGAAGACCGTGTTGCCCCACAGGGTGTCGATGGCGTTGGCGTTGGTGTCCACGCCGGTGCCGGGGGCGACGCCGAAGAAACCGGCCTCGGGGTTGATCGCGTAGAGCTGGCCGTCGGCGCCGAAGCGCATCCAGGCGATGTCGTCGCCGATCGTCTCGACCTTCCAGCCCGGGACGGTCGGCTGGAGCATGGCCAGGTTGGTCTTGCCGCAGGCCGACGGGAAGGCGGCGGCGACGTACTTGACCTCGCCGGACGGCGGGGTGAGCTTCAGGATCAGCATGTGCTCGGCCAGCCAGCCCTCGTCACGGGCCATGGTCGAGGCGATGCGCAGTGCGTAGCACTTCTTGCCGAGCAGGGCGTTGCCGCCGTAGCCGGAGCCGAAGGACCAGATCTCCCGGGTCTCCGGGAAGTGCGAGATGTACTTGGTGCTGTTGCACGGCCACGGCACGTCCGCCTGGGCCTCGGCCAGCGGGGCGCCGACGGTGTGCACGGCCTTGACGAAGTCGCCGTCCTCGCCGAGCTGGTCCAGCACCGCCTTGCCCATGCGGGTCATCACGCGCATCGACACGGCGACGTAGGCGGAGTCGGTGATCTCGACGCCGTACGCGGCCAGCGGGGAACCGACCGGGCCCATCGAGAAGGGCACGACGTACATCGTGCGGCCCTTCATCGCGCCGCGGAACAGTCCCTTCTCGCCCTGGAAGACCTCCCGCATCTCGGCCGGGGCCTTCCAGTTGTTGGTCGGACCGGCGTCCTTCTCCTGCTCGGAGCAGATGTAGGTGCGGTCCTCCACGCGCGCCACGTCCGTCGGGTCCGAGGCGGCGTAGTAGGAGTTGGGGCGCTTTTCCTCGTTGAGCTTCTTGAAGGTGCCCTGAGCCACCAGCAGGTCCGCGAGGCGCTGGTACTCCTCGTCGGAGCCGTCGCACCACTCGATGCGGTCCGGCTGGGTGAGCTCGGCGATCTCGTTCACCCACGCGAGCAGGCGCTGGTGGCGGGTGGGCGCGGAGGCGCTGAGAGCAGAGATCTCGTACGACACGATCGCTCCGTTTCACACCATCTCGGCGAGGAGGTGGCGTAGCGGGGGTCTGAGGGTGCTTGCAGCGTAGCTCCGGCTTCGACGCCAAACTGAGGCACAGCGTCGAAATTGACTCATCTTTTACTACAGTAAGTACGATTACCGGCCAGTAATAGGTCGTCCACATCCCGGCCCGGACGCCCCCGCAGGCACCTCGAACACTCCAAAACGTCCAAGAGTGATGATCGCCACTTTCCTACGCGTCAGTAACCTACGGCCCCGTAGGTAGCGGGTAGCATGCTGCGCATGACTGCTGAGCTCGTCGAGAGCACGGAGAACGAGGGCGCGGAGAACGAGGCCTCGGGACGCAAGCCGAAGTGGCGCGGCTGGCTGCACGCCGGGATGTTCCCCGCCACCGTCGCCGCCGGGATCGTGCTGATCTGCCTGGCCGACTCCACCCCCGCCAAGATCGCCTGCGCGATCTACTCGATCAGCGCCTGGCTGCTGTTCGGGGTCAGCGCGGTCTACCACCGCTTCGACTGGGGCCCGCGCGGGGACGCCGTGCTGCGGCGGCTGGACCACGCGAACATCTTCCTGATCATCGCGGGCACCTACACGCCGTTCACGATCCTGCTGCTCAAGGGCGCCGACCAGCAGGTGCTGCTCTGGGTGGCCTGGGGCGGCGCGCTGGCCGGAATAGCGTTCCGGGTGTTCTGGGTCGGCGCGCCGCGCTGGCTGTACACGCCGGTGTACATCGCGCTCGGCTGGGCCGCCGCCTTCTTCCTGCCGGACTTCCTGCACGCCGGCGGCGTCGCCGTCCTGGTACTGATGATCGTCGGCGGAGTGCTCTACAGCATCGGCGGCGTGGTGTACGGGCTCAAGCGGCCCAATCCGTCACCGCGCTGGTTCGGCTTCCACGAGGTGTTCCACGCCTTCACCCTGGGCGCGTTCATCGTGCAGTACGTCGGGGTCTCACTGGTGGCGTACAGCGCGGCCGGCTGAACCCGGCGCGCCACGGCGGGCGGCCGCGCGGTCCACGGACCGGGCGACCGCCCGTTCCGCTGTCCAGGGGCGCTCGTACGGCGCCCGGCCCTGCGGGCGGCGCGAGTACGGCGGGTGGTCCGCCGCGCCGGCCTCCGGCCACGGCTCCACCGCCGGCCCGGCGGTGCGGCCACGCGCCTGCCGGGCGTCCAGCGCCTCGCGGGCCCGGCGGCAGCGCTCGCAGTGCGCGGCGTCCGGGGTGACGGCCGACGGCCGGTGCCCCCGCGGGGCGGCCGGCCGGTGCAGCGCCCGCCAACGGCGACCCACGTAGACCATGAGCAGCAGCACCTCGACCCCGGCGACGACCAGGACCAGCATCGCCCCGTTGATCAGATAGGCCGCGACCACGGCGAGCGCGGACGCCACCACCACCGCCGCACCCCACACCTGGGCGCTCGACTCCCTACCGGCCATTCGACTCCCCTTTCCCGGCGCCGGGCTCGTGGTCGGCTCCGGCCGCCCCACCCCTTCTCCGCTCTCGGCACGCGTCAGTCAGCACTGACCGATTGCCACATGGTATCTACCGTCCGTCACCCGGAGCTGCCCCCGGGCGGCGAACGACAGATCAACGTTGCGTCAATTCCTTGTGCGGAAGCATTACTTCCAGGACACACCACGCAGCGCGCCCGCTCGGCTACAGGTTGACGCGCCGGGGCCGCACGCAGCACGGCGGGGCCCGGCTGTATCAGCCGGACCCCGCCGCATGTCTCGCATGGCGTACGTGTCGTGCACGTCGCACACGTCGTGCATGTCGTGCACGTCGTGCATGTCTTACCCGAGAGGCCCTACCCCCGTCGGACACCCGCCCTGCGCCGCACGGCCGCACCCGCGCCCACGAGCGCGGTGACGCCCAGGGCCGCGGCCGCCGTCACGGCCGGCAGCGCCGAACCGCCGCCCGCCGCCCGCTCCTGGTCGGCCGCCAGCTGGTAGCCGCCGCCCTTGCCCTCCCGGTCGTACGCCGAGCCGGGCAGCTTGTCCCCGTACCGCTGGTGCACCAGCTTCTGGTACGCGGCCAGCGACACCCCGCCCGCGCCCACCGAGCGCCGGGCCTCGTCGTCCAGCGGCAGCACCCGGCCGTCGCGCAGCACGTACCAGGCGTTCACCTGCGGCTCGCGGAACGCCGTACCGCCCCCGCCGCCGGCCGCCTTCGCCGCGTAGTCGCTCTCGTCACCACCGGAGGCGATGTTGACCACCCGCCAGGAGTCACCCTGCCGGATCGTCCACACCGAGGCCGTCTGCCCGTCCGCCGCGACCACCTTGCTCGCGGTGAACTCGGCCTTCGCCACCGGCGCACCCGGGGCGCCGGCCACGAAACCCGCGTCCAGGGTGTACACCGGCACGGTGTCGCCGGCCAGCCGCGGCGCGGCCGCGCTCGCCGCCTGCGCCTCCTGCGCCGCGCCGATGGTCAGCTGCTGGGTCGGCGGGACGCCCTTGCGGGCGAAGAAGTGGCCCACCTTGTCGAGGACGGCCTGGTCCTGGACCACGCCACGGGCGTTCGCCAGGTCCGCGGCGGGCACCGGCACCGGGGCGCCGGCCGGCCCGTCCGCGTGCGCGGCCGGGGCCAACGCCAGCCCGAGGCCGGCAGCGAGCAGGGCGGTGACGGCGGCCCGACGGGCCTTTCCGAGGTCAGTCATGGTCGCCCTCACGCGCCGATCCGGTACAGGGAGTGGGTCCACGAGAACGTGTTGTTGTTCACGTAGTAGTTGTAGTCCGCCCAGTTGTAGCGGTAGTTGGACGGCCACGGGTCGCCCCAGTACACCCAGTTGCTGCTGGTGTCGTAGCCGTAGACGACGTGCATGTGCCCGCCGCCGGAACTCCACTGGATCCGGGTCTCGATCGGCCGGTTCGCGTCCACCTCGGCCTGCACGGTGCTGTAGCGCAGGTAGCCGGTGACGTACGAACCCGGGTTGATGCCGGCCCAGTCCAGCCCGTTCTGCACATCGGCCAGCGAAGCCTGGCTGTTGGGGCAGCTGGAGTTGGCCGAACGGCCGAACGCGGCGTTGCAGAACTGGTTCTGGCTGTAGTTGTAGCCGAACCAGGTGGCGATGGTGTTCCCGCTCGCCGCCCAGCACCAGTTGGTCTGCTGTTGCTGCTGCATGGTGATGTTGAGCTTCTTGAACGTGCCGGCCAGATCGGCCGTGCTGCCGGGCGCGGCAGCCTGGCGAACCTGCGCCTGGGCGCGGTCCTGGACGGGAGCGAGGTCCTGGGCGGGGGCGGCGAGCGCCGGAGCGGCCGCCACCGCGGTCAGCGCCGGGCCCAGCACGCCGAGGGCGAGCAGCGAGACCGCGCGGCGCAGCCGTATCCGTGGAACTGGCATGGGGGAAATGCCTCCTTGCACAAGCGGAGCGAGGTGCTGTGTGGGGGCGCGGTCCGGATCGCGCCATGAGCATCCCGCCACCCTCGGAGGCCGGTCAACGACCCTAAGGACCACCACAGTTCAGGTGTGAACGACCGGTCACAGGTGTGAACGCCACCCCGAAAACCCCCGCGTGGCACACCAGGACCGGTGACAAACCGCCGCCCTGATGTGAATATTCACGGTCAAACACGGTCTGCCCGCACCCGTCCCCCAGGAGGCCGTCATCCACCGCACCGACCAGGCCGACCTCACCGCCGCCCTCCGAACCGGCCCCTTCCACCTCGCCCTGCGCACCGCCATCGCCACCCGCGGCCTCACCCTCCACCGCATCCGACGCCACCTCGCCCTGCGCGGCGTCCACGTCGGCCTCACCAGCCTCAGCTACTGGCAACAAGGCCGCCGCCGCCCCGAACGCCCCGAATCCCTCCGCGCCGTCACCGCCCTCGAAGACGTCCTCGACCTCCCCGAACACTCCCTCACCCGCCTGCTCGGCCCCCGCCGCGCCGCCGACACCACCCCCGCCGGCCCGCCCGTACGCCCCTACCGCGACCTCATCTCCCCCGCCACCGCCGTCGACGACCTGCTCGCCACCATCGCCGGCCCCCGCGACACCGGCCTGCACACCATCACCCACATCGAACGCATCCGCCTCGGCCCCGACCGCCAACTCGCCCGCCGCGACTCCCAACACGCCCTCCGCGCCCACCGCGACGGCATCGACCGCTACCTCGCCCTCTACCAGGGCGACCCCGGCAGCGACATCACCCGCGTCGGCGTCCGCGCCGAAGAGAACTGCCGCCCCGGCCGCATCCGCCGCGACCAGACCCACCACCTGCTCGTCGCCGAACTCCTCCTCGACCGCCGCCTACGCGCCGGCGACACCCACCTCCTCGGCTACGGCTTCGACGACACCCCCTCCCCCGACCCCAGCTGCGAATACGTCCGCGGCTTCAACTCCGGCGCTGGCCAGTACGTCCTCCAGATCACCTTCCACCCCGCCGCCCTCCCCGTCCGCTGCCACCGCTTCGCCCTCCACTCCCCGGGCGAAGCCCCCTACGAGACGGAGGAACTGACCCTGGACGGCCACCACTGCGTCCACCTGGTCGCAACGGCACTGCGACCGTGCCTACTGGGAATCAGGTGGGACTGGGAGTGACGGGGGGCGGCGTCAGTGCGACCAGTACGGGTCGTCGACCACATCGACCTTGGCGTCGAGCGATGTTCGGACGAGCGGGGGCACGGGCTTGTACTCATGGGCGGTCTGGTACAGCACCCCATAAGCCGCTGCCCTGAACGTCACCAAGTAGGTCGAGTCCTGCTGTGGCCTCGCGTAGAACGTCAGGAACGTCTCACCGTCGAGCTGTCCGATTCCCCTCAGGGACTGGACCTCTTCAGAGGGGGCCGACCGGTCGGCCCCTCGGCTCCCGAGTGCGTTCCAGGCCTGAGTCACCTGGTCCATCAGGGTCGGCAGTTTCGCCCGTGAGATCACGGTCCTACTGATGACGACCTCCGTGACAACCGACCCCATGCTCGGCTCGCCGTCCCAGAGGTCGTCCTCCCGCTGCACCTCGAACTCGGCCCCCGCGTGGGTGAGTGAGGGTGAAATACCGTCCATGGTGACGCGCAGCACATGGTCGATCCGGCTCTTCGCCTCGCCCGTACCCACCCGGCCCGATCGATCGGCCAACGCCAATGGCCCGTACCCGTTGGCGAACAGCACCGCGCCGAGGGCCACCGCGACGACGAACGACAGCACGATCGAGCCGATCACCTTCCAGCGGGTCGTCATCGGCCCTCCGTCAGGTGAACGTCGTCGGCCTTGCCCGTCACGATCGACGCGATGTTGCCCAGCGAGGGGCCGCCGGTCTCCGGGGCCAGGTACTTGGTGTGCATCCCGAAGTCCTCCCAGCTCCACGACTTGCTCCAGCCGTCGACTGTGAAGCGCTTGGCCCCGAAGGACTCGCTCGCCGGGTCTCTCCCGTACCAAAGGTCGTGCGGGTCGGCCCCGATCAACCCGCCGAAGGGCCAGGGCGCCGTCGCGGCGGTTGCCGAGGGGATTTGGGTGACCGGGTCATTGCCGGCCGCGCCCGCCCACACATGCCCGGCGGGCATCCCCAGGTCCGAGGCATGCGTCACGCCGACACCGGGACTACCGATGATCACCACGTCGTCCGGCAGCGTGTAGTTCCCCTGGTGGGCGGCCATCTTCGTGGCCTGTCCGACGAGGAGCGAGCCGTAACTGTGCCCCATCGAGGTGATGTGCGGGCCCTGGCCGCTCGTATTGGTCGCCCGGAGCCCGGTGACGAACCTCGCGTAATCGGGTGCACCCTTGACCGCCCGCTCGGGCGTGGCCGCTTTGATGTCGATGTCCGGCGGGTCGTAGCCGAGCCAGATGATGGAGGCCGCCGATCCACCGGGCTTGATCTTCTTGTTGGCCTCTCGCCAGACGTTCAAGGCGTTTTCCGCCTCGTTGGTGCCGGGCGTGGTGTCCGGCTTCGCCGGGCCGAGCGAGCCGGGAGTGGTGGTGATTCCTGGCACGTAGGAGGAGATGTCGGTGGCGGTATCGGGGTTTCCGAAGGAAAGGATCGCGCGGCCCTGGCCTTCGGTGCCGATGCCGATCAGGTAGGTGCGCGGCCGACCGTCCGTCGCCTTGGAGTCCTGGTAGAGGCGGTCCCGGATGGGCCTGAGCTTCTTGTACTCCGCCTCTTCCTCCTTCGTCCGGTTCCTGCCTTCGAGTTCCTTCACTCGCTTCTCCAGGTACGTCTGGTTAACGCCGTCCCGCACCTCCACCGGGACCCCGTCCAGGTTTCCGATGTTCTCCGGGTGGTGGTCGATGTACCACTGCCGGCCCACCGGGTCGAGGCCGTTCCACCAGTTGTTGACCTCCGTCGGGGGCGCCCCCACGGCGGGCATGTCCCTGAGGTACGGGGAGCCCGGGCTGTTCGCCGCCTTCTGGTCGGCCTCGGCGACGGCGAGGGTCAGCCCCGACTTGCTGGTGGCGTGCTGGGTGAAGCCCTTGAGCAGCCCCGCCAGGGTCTGGTCGGCCGCACTCGCCTCCGTGATGGCGGCATTGATCCGCTTGGCGACGTCCTCGGCCGCCGTCTTCTGTTTCGTCTCCCAGGTGGCGTCCACGGGGCCGGTCGCCGGGGGCCAGCTCACCGTCCCGGTGTCGCTGACCGTCAGTCCCTTGGCGGTGGCGTCGACGAGGGCCTGCCGGAGTTTCGACTGGGCGAGCCCGAAGAGGTCCGCGTGGTCCCGTAGGGTCTGGCCGATGGCGGCCAGTTCGGTTTCGGCGGCGTGCAGTTGGCTGGTGGTGCCGTCCAGTGAGTGGAAGGCGGCGTCGGCCGCCGGGCCGGTCCAGCCGGATCCGTGGACCCGGTCGGCGGTACCGCTCTTCCAGTCGGCGGTGTGCTGCGTGTACGCCTTGTGCAGCGCGTCGTAGGCGTCCGCCGCCGTGTGCAGGTCCTCCGGCTTGGCGTTCTTCAGGCTCGCGAGATCGAGGCGGTTCTCTCCCGCTTGCCGATCCGTGTCAACCATGAGTGCACCCCCCAGTACTCGCCGCTACCATAGCCCACGACCGACATCGGACGTCCGGGGGGACATCGTGCCGAGCGACCCAGGATTCACCGTCAAACCAGGCGAGTTGACCGCGGCCGGGAACAGCGCGCTGGCCGTCGCCGGGAAAGTGCCCGACGAGACCGCGAAGTTGGCCGAGCCGAGCGCCAAGGCGGCCGGGAGTCTGGCGGGTTGGCAGAGCGGGGCGGCGTTGCAGGGGTGCGGTGCGGCCTGGAAGGCGCTGTTGGACGGCCTGGCCGGTGACATGAAGTCGGCCGGCGGCAATCTGCTGACCTGCGCGCAGACGTATGTGAACGCGGACCATCTGCCGGCACCCGTCGCGGCTTCGGCCGCCGACCCCTTCAACACGAAGGTGGTCGGCGGCCGTCCGGTCGACTACGCGTAACGTCCGTCCTGCGTCGTGAAGTCCAGGGTCAGGCAGTCCTCGACCGGCCGGTAGCCGATCTGCTGGTAGATGGAGTTGCTGGTCGGGTTGGCGAGGTCGGTGTAGAGCAGGACCTCGGCCGCCCCCTGGGCGAGGGCGTGTGCGGAGGCGGCGGCGGTGACGGCGCTGGCGTAGCCGCGTCCGCGCTGGTCGGTCGGGGTGTAGACGGGGCCGATGCGGGACATGCCGGCGATCACCGGGCTGCTGCCGGCCAGGGCGACGGGGCGGCGGCCGTCCTCCCACAGGTGGAGGCCGCCGGTGGCGATCCGGTCGTCGACGGCCTGGGGGATGTTGGGCAGGTCGACCCCGGCTTCGACGAGGAACTCCTCGTACCAGCGGATCGCCAGTTCGCGGTCGGCCGGTGTGGCGGGTCGGTGGTGGCCGGCGGGCGGGCGGGGCGGGTCGGTCAACTCGCCGAGCCGGTAGAGCCGTTCGTTGAAGCGGACGGACTGGTCGGCGCCGGTGACGGCGGTCCAGGCCGCGGCGAAGGCCCTGACCGCGTCCGCACCTCCGCCGACGCCGGACACCTCGGTGAACTCGCTCCCGGCGGCGGCCAGTTCGACCGCCAGCTCGGCTGCCGCCGCCGGTGTGCAGGAGAGCCGGGGGCTGAACGGCGGCGTCTGGAGGAAGGCTCCTTCGACCGGGCCGCCGTCCACCGGGCGCCACCAGCCGAAGACCGGTGGCCGCTGCCCGAACACGTCCAGGCCGCGTTCGGCCAGCCGGTGGACGACCGTGAGCAGGACGGTGCTCTCGGCCGGGCGGGCGGCGAGGAATTCTTCCGCGTGGCGCCGGAAGTCGTCGAACGAGCTGCTCAAGGTCCAGGTCATGGCCCATTCTGGCCCGGCCGCGCCCCTCCCACCAGCGGATTATTCGACGACGACGCCCAGCCGCTCGCCGAGGACTGCCGGGTCGGTGGTCGGCGCTTCGCAGGCGAAGTGCCGGCAGACGTAGGCGGCGGGCGCTCCGCCGACCAGCGGCCGGTCCGCCAGCAGCGGCACCTCCGCGCCACCGTCCTCCGCTGAACCATCCGCCGGGCTCTCCACCGGGCGCGCCGGCGAACCATCCGCCGGGCCCGCCGGCGAGCCCACCGCGACGACCGCCCCGGGCGCGGTGCCGAGTAGTGCGGCCCGGCGCAGTGCGGCGGTGGCCGGGTCGTCGGCCGGGCCGACGACGGCGACTTCGCGCGGCCCGTCGAGCAGCGCCTCGGCGACGGCGAGGCCCCAGCCGATGAACCGGGGGGCCCGGGACGCGAGCGAGCCGACGATGCCGAGGGCCCGTTCGGCGGCCGTCCGGTGCCGGTCGGAGCCGGTGTAGGCGGCGTAGGTGAGCAGGGCGCCGGCGGCGGCGGTCCAGCCGGACGGGGTGGCGTTGTCGGTGGGGTCCTGGGGGCGCCGGATGAGTTCCTCGGCGTCGTCGGCGGTGTCGTAGAGCGCGCCGGAGGCCTCGTCGGTGAAGTGCTTGAGCACGGTGTCGAGGAGTCCGCCGGCCAGTTGCAGCCAGGCGGCGTCGCCGGTGACGGCGTACAGGGCCAGGAAGCCCTCGGCGGTGTCGGCGTAGTCCTCCAGGACGCCCGCGTTGGTGCCGGCCCGGCCGTCGCGGGAGGTGCGCAGCAGTCGACCGTCGGGGGTGAGGTGGACGGCGAGCAGCAGGTCGGCGGCGCGTTCGGCGGCCTCGACGAGGTCGGGGCGCTCCAGGAGGGCGCCGGTCTCGGCGAGGGCGGCGATGGCGAGGCCGTTCCAGGCGGCGACGACCTTGTCGTCGCGGGCGGGGGCGGGCCGCCGGGTGCGGGCCTCGAACAGCCGGGCGCGGATGGTCTCGTACTCGGCGAAGTCCTCGGGTTCGACGAGGAGTTGGAGGACGGAAGTGCCGTGTTCGAAGGTGCCGCCGGCGGTGACGGTGAACAGCCGGGCGGCGGTGGCCGCGTCGGCGGGGCCGAGCAGGTCGACCAACTGGCCTGGCTCCCACACGTAGTAGGCGCCTTCGGTGGACTTCCCGGTCTCCTCGTCGAGGCTGTCGGCGTCCAGCGCGGATGCGAACGCGCCTTCGGGGGTGCGCAGTTCGCGCAGCAGGAAGTCGGCGGTGGTCAGCGCGGTCCGGCGGGCCAGCGGGGATCCGGTGGCCCGCCACAGGTGCAGGTAGGCACGCAGCAGCAGGGCGTTGTCGTACAGCATCTTCTCGAAGTGCGGCACGACCCAGCCGGCGTCGACCGCGTACCGGGCGAAGCCGCCGCCGAGTTGGTCGTGGATGCCGCCTCGGGCCATCGCCTCGCCGGTGCGGACGGCCATCTCCAGGGCCGCCTCGGAGCCGGTGCGGGCGTGGTGGCGCAGCAGGAACTCGACGACCATGGCCGGCGGGAACTTGGGCGCGCCCCCGAAGCCGCCGTGCCGGTCGTCGAACTCCCGGCTGAGGGTGACCAGCGCCTGGTGCAGGTCGGCGCCGGCGGGCGGGTGGTGGGCACCGGCCGAGTAGACGGCGGCGCGCTCGGCGAGGTCGGCCCGGATCCGCCCGGCGACCTCCGCGACCTCCTGCCGCCGGCCCCGCCAGGCGGCGTCGACGCCTTCCAGCACCTGCCGGAAGGACGGCATCCCGTGCCGGGGCTCGGGCGGGAAGTAGGTGCCGAAGTAGAACGGCTCCTTGTCGGGCGTGAGGAACACCGTCATCGGCCAGCCGCCCTGCCCGGTGGCGGCCTGCACGGCCTCCATGTAGACGGCGTCGACGTCGGGCCGCTCCTCCCGGTCCACCTTGACGGCGACGAACCGCTCGTTCAGGTAACCGGCGACCCCGGCATCCTCGAAGCTCTCGTGGGCCATCACATGACACCAGTGGCACGCCGCATACCCGACGCTGAGCAGCACCGGCACCCCGCGGCGCTGCGCCTCCGCGAAGGCCTCCGGCCCCCAGGGCCACCAGTCGACCGGGTTCTCGGCATGCTGCAGCAGGTACGGCGAGGTCGCGTCCGCGAGACGGTTCGGCATGCCCCCCATCCTCGCGCATCGGGGGCCGGGCGCCGGGACGCCGGCTGCGGCGAGCCGGGCCCCGCGCGCGCCCGCGCGCTACTCCTTGGGGGCTTCCGGCTCCTCCGCGAAGTCGACCTTCTTGAACTGCCGGTTCATGGACTTGGCCAGGAACCAGGTGGCCACGCCGAGGGCGGCGAAGACGACGAAGCCGAGGAGTCCGGGGGTGACCTTGGCGTCGTCGACGGCGAGGTCGGCGGCGAGGTTGACGAGGTTCACGGGGGCGCTCATATCTCTATGGTGGCCCGGCTCACGGGGAGCCGGGCCATCGGGGGGTGGTTCAGTCGCGCGTGTCGGCGGCCTCGACGGCCAGGGTGGGGGTGCGCAGGCCGGCGAACAGGTCGTCCTCCGGCAGGTCCACGTCGATCAGGGTACGGGCGAGTTCGTAGTCCTCGGTGGGCCAGACCTCGCGCTGGACGTCCAGCGGGACGCGGAACCACGGCCCGTCGGGGTCGATCTGGGTGGCGTGGGCGATCAGGGCGCGGTCGCGGGTCTCGAACCAGTCGCCGCAGCTCACCCGGGTGGTGATCTCGCGCTCCTGGCGGCCGCTCTTCTCCCAGCCCGCGATCCACTCGCCGTACGGCGAGTCGTGGCCGTGCTCGGTGAGGTACTGGTGCAGGGCGCGGATGCGGCCCATCGGGAAGCCGTGGTTGTAGTAGACCTTCAGCGGCTGCCAGGGCTCGCCGGCCTCCGGGTAGGCGTCCGGGTCTCCGGCGGCGTCGAAGGCCAGCATGGTGATCTTGTGGGTCATGATGTGGTCGGGGTGCGGGTAGCCGCCGTTCTCGTCGTAGGTCGTGATGACCTGCGGCTTGAACTCCCGGATCAGCCGGACCAGCGGTTCGGCCGCCTCCTTCACGTCCTCCAGGGCGAAGCAGCCCTCGGGCAGCGGGGGCAGCGGGTCGCCCTCGGGCAGGCCGGAGTCGACGAAGCCGAGCCAGGCCTGCTTGACGCCCAGGATCGCCCGGGCCTCGTCCATCTCCTTGCGGCGCACCTCGTGGATGTTCTCCTCGATGTACGGGTCCCCCTGGAGCTTGGGGTTGAGAACCGACCCGCGTTCGCCCCCGGTGCAGGTGGCCACGAGCACGTCCACTCCCTGCTCGACGTACATGGCCATGGTGGCCGCGCCCTTGCTGGACTCGTCGTCCGGGTGGGCGTGCACCGCCATCAGTCGCAACTGCTCAGTCAACGCCTTGCGTTCCTTCCACATATCGGGCGTTCCGCGAAGTCCGGTCCGCCCACCGTACGAGCCGCTCACGTCGGGGCCGCGTCGCCGCGGGACCGGCCGCGGACGTACCCCGGCCCGGTCGAGCCCCGCCCCCGCCGGACCGGCCGCGGGCGTGCCCCTCCTATAGTGACGGACTGGAGGAGCGTCGCATTCCCCCGCACCACTCGCGCGGCCCCTCCCGTCAGGAGAGGACTGGGTCCGATGAACGCGAGCACCACCACCCCGCAGCTGCCCGAGGGGCGCTACGGCCGGCGCGGCGACCGCGATTCGGACCGCCGCCTGAAGGTGGCCGGCGCGGTCTGCGGCGTGCTGGGCCTGGGCCTGGTGGCCTGGCTGGGCGGCTCCTACCTGCTGCGCGAGACCACGATCAACGGCTCGGTACCGACCTTCCAGGCGGTCTCGGACTCCGAGGTCGAGCTGCACCTGGCGGTGCGCAAGAGCGGCGGGACGGCCGGCAGCTGCACGGTCCGCTCGCAGGGGTCGGACGGCTCGGTGGTCGGGGTGGCCGACTTCCCGGTGCCGGCCGGCGGCTCCAGCTACGACGCCGTGGTCACGCTGCGGACCACCGCCCGCGGCACCACCGCCGAACTGCTGGGCTGCACGCCGGCGAAGAAGTAGGCCCGCGAAGAAGCGCGAAGGAGTCCGTCCGGCCGCCTGCGCAGGCGGCCCGCCCGCCGAGTCGCACCGGCACCGCGCCCCGCTCACCGGTACTCTGCCGGGCACCACCGGTACTCTGCCGGACACCGGCGCATAACCGATCGGGAGAACGGGCATCCGTAGGAAGTCCCGCACCCGGCCCGGCACGCACCACCGCCGTACACCGTGGCGCATTCGCTGTACACCGTGGCGCAACGCCGACGTCAATGGCGCGCAAACGACCCTTCTGCTTGTCGGCAGGACTTGTTAGGCTCGTGGTTTCGCCCCTTCCGCACCGGATGGTACGGGAGCGGGCGTTGCTTTGTAGTTACGACCGATATCACCACCAACCCTGCTGACGACTCACACCCGCAGCACAGCCCCAGCACCTACGAGGAGCACCCGTGACCCAGACCAGTGAGAACGTGACCTGGCTCACTCAGGCCGGCTACGACCAGCTGAAGGCCGAGCTGGATCACCTGACCGGGCCCTGGCGCATCGAGATCGCCCAGAAGATCGAGGCGGCGCGCGAGGAGGGGGACCTCAAGGAGAACGCCGGCTATCACGCGGCCAAGGAGGAGCAGGGCAAGTACGAGCTGCGCATCCGCCAGCTGACCCAGCTGCTGGAGCGTGCCAAGGTCGGCGAGGCGCCGGCCGACTCGGGTGTGGTGGCCCCGGGCATGGTCGTCACGGTCGCCTTCGACGGCGACGAGGACGACACCATGGAGTTCCTGCTCGCCTCGCGCGAGGTCGCCGGCTCCGACACCATGGACGTCTACTCGCCGCAGTCGCCGCTGGGCCGCGCGATCGACGGCAAGCAGATCGGCGACGAGGCGACCTACGAGCTGCCGAACGGCAAGCCCGCCATGGTGAAGATCGTCAAGGTCGTGCCGCACGCCGGCTGACCAAGCCTGATCCGGTCTGATCTGGCCTGACCCGGCCTGACCAGACCTGACCAGACCGACCGACCGACGAGGGCGGCCGCGGAGTCCCTGGACTCCGCGGCCGCCCTCGCGGCGTACCGGGCGCGGTTCAGCCCACGGCCGAGCGGTACTTGCGCACCGACAGCCAGGAGAACACCGCGGTGATCAGCACCGACCACAGCACCGACACCAGCGCGGCGTGCTGCATCGGCCAGGTGGCGTCCACCGGGCCGACCTGGTTGCCGAACAGGTCTCGGCAGGCCTGCACGGTGGCGCTGAACGGGTTCCAGTACGCGACCGTCTGCAGCCAGCCCGGCATCGAGCTGACCGGCACGAAGGCGTTGGAGACGAAGGTCAGCGGGAACAGCCAGATCAGGCCGGCCGAGGTGGCCGCCTCGGGGCTGCGCACCGAGAGGCCGATCAGCGCGCCGATCCAGGAGAACGCGTAGCCGAGCAGGAGCAGCAGGCCGAAGGCGCCGAGCGCGTTGAGCACGCCGTCGTGGATCCGCCAGCCGACCAGCAGCGCGACCAGGGCCAGCACGATCACGGTGAACGCGGTCTGGCACAGGTCGGCGAGGGTGCGGCCGACCAGCACCGCCGAGCGGGCCATCGGCAGCGAGCGGAAGCGGTCCACCAGGCCCTTGGTCATGTCCTCCGCGATCCCGGCGGAGGCGCCGGCGACGGCGAAGGTGACGGTCTGGGCGAAGATGCCGGCCATCAGGAACTGGATGTACGAGTCGGAGCTGGAGCTCGCCCCGGGGATCTTGATCGCCCCGCCCATCACGTACGAGAACAGCAGCACGAACATGACCGGCTGCATCAGCCCGAAGACCACGATCTCGGGGATCCTGGTCATCCGGCGCAGGTTGCGCTTGGCGACCACCCAGGAGTCGTGCAGGGTGGCGGCGATGCCGCGGCGCTGCCTGGGCATCGCCTCGCCGATGGCGTGCTCGGTGGCGGTGCTCATCTCAGCGCTCCGTTCCGGCCGCGACGGCCTGCTTGTCCGGTCCCTGGCCGTCGGAGCCGTCCGGCCCCTCGGCGGACGGCCCCTCGGCGGGCGGCCCCTCGGCGGACGGCCCGCCCTTGCCCCGGCCGCCCCGGCCGCGGCCGCCGGAGCCGCTCTCCTCCTCCACCGTCTCGGCGACGTGGCCGGTGAGGGTGAGGAACACGTCGTCCAGGGTCGGGCGGCGCAGGCCGATGTCGTCGATCTCGATGCCGCGGGCGTCGAGTTCGCGGATGACGTCGGCGAGCACCCGGGCGCCGCCGCTGACCGGCACGGTGATCCGGCGGGTGTTCTTCTCCACCGCCGGCTCGCCCAGCGCGTACCCGGACAGCGCCGCGACCGCGTCGGCGACCAGGCCCGGCTCGTGCACCACGACCTCTATCCGCTCGCCGCCGATCTGGGCCTTGAGCTGGTCGGCGGTGCCGCGGGCGATCACCCGGCCGTGGTCGACGACGGCGATGTCGTGCGCCAGCCGGTCGGCCTCCTCCAGGTACTGGGTGGTGAGCAGCAGCGTGGTGCCCTGCTCGACCAGGGTCTCGATGACCTCCCAGAGCGCGAGCCGGTTGCGCGGGTCGAGGCCGGTGGTCGGCTCGTCGAGGAACATCACCGGCGGCCGGACGACCAGCGCGGCGGCGAGGTCGAGGCGGCGGCGCATGCCGCCGGAGTAGGTCTTGGCGGTGCGGTCCTTGGCCTCGGTGAGGTTGAACCACTCCAGCAGCTCCAGCGCCCTCACCTTCGCCTGACGGGCGCTCATCTGGTAGAGCTCGCCGACCATCTGGAGGTTCTCGAAGCCGGTGAGGTACTCGTCGACCGCCGCGTACTGGCCGGACAGGCCGATCAGGCTGCGGACCTTGTTGGGGTGCTTGAGCACGTCGACGCCGGCGACCACCGCGCGGCCCGAGTCGGGGCGCAGCAGGGTGGCGAGGACCCGCACGGTGGTGGTCTTGCCGGCGCCGTTCGGGCCGAGCAGCCCGAGCACCGTGCCCTCGGGGACGTCGAGGCTGACGCCGTCCAGGGCTCGTACGTCGCCGAAGGTCTTGACCAGGTTCTCGGCTTGGATGGCTGGCGCCATGGCCTGCCTCATCTCCTCGGACGAATATGGGCGATCTGTCACACTCTGCCCCTTTTTCGGGCATGCGGGCGACTCGGTTTTCGCCTACCAGGACACAGAACGCGATGTATCGCGAGTCTGGCAGCACGCGATATATCGCGTCAAGGCACAGGGCTCCGCCATCGTGACAGGGACCACTGACATCCACCGAGATCCGCCGAGATCCACCGAGGCCCGCCCCGCACCGTCCGGCGCCCGAGACACCCGGCCCCCCAAGCGCCTGCGGCACCTTCCGAACTCAGCTGGAAACGACGTACCCCGCGTCCCGCAGCTCGCCGACCACGGCCGCGCAGTGCTCCGGCCCCTTGGTCTCCAGGTGCAGGTCCACCTCGACCTCGGTCAGCCCCAGCCGCGGGTCGATCCGCACGTGCGCGACGTCCAGCACGTTGGCGTCCAGCCTGGTCAGCACCCCCAGCAGGTCGGCCAGCGAGCCCGGCTTGTCCGCCAGCCGCACCCGCAGCGACAGGTACCGGCCAGCCGCCGCCAGCCCGTGCCGCAGCACCCGCTGCATCAGCTGCGGGTCGATGTTGCCGCCGGACAGCACGGCCACCACCGGTCCCTCGAAGGAGTCCGGCTGCTCCAGCAGCGCCGCGATCGGGGCCGCCCCGGCCGGTTCGACCACCAGTTTCAACCGCTCCAGGCCGAGCAGCAGGGCCCGCGACAGCGCGTCCTCGGAGACCGTCCGGACGCCGTCCGCCAGCGAGTTGATCACCTCGAACGGGATGTCCCCGGGCCGGCCGACCATGATCCCGTCGGCCATCGTGGCGTAGTGCTCCAGTGACACCGGCCGCCCGGCCGCCAGCGAGGGCGGGTACGCGGCCGCGCCCGCCGCCTGCACCCCCACCACCCGGACGTCCGGCCGCAGCGGCTTGACCGCCGCCGCGATCCCGGCCAGCAGGCCGCCGCCGCCCACCCCGACCAGGATGGTCCGCACCTCGGGGCACTGCTCCAGGATCTCCAGTCCGACGGTGGCCTGGCCGGTGACCACGTCCCAGTGGTCGAAGGGGTGGATGAACACCGCGCCGGTCGCCTCCGAGTACCGCTGCGCGGCCTGCAACGCCTCGTCCACCGTGGCGCCGTGCAACCGCACCTGCGCGCCGTACTCCCGGGTCGCCGCGACCTTGGGCAGCGGCGCCGCGACCGGCATGAACACGGTCGAGTGCACCCCCAGCAGCGCGGCCGCCAGCGCCACCCCCTGCGCGTGGTTGCCCGCGCTCGCCGCCACCACCCCGCCGGCCCGCTGCACCGGCGAGAGCCCGGCGATCCGCACGTACGCGCCGCGCAGCTTGAACGAACCGGTGCGCTGGAGGTTCTCGCACTTCAGGTGGACCGGCGCGCCGATCAGCCCGGACAGGTACCGGCTGCCCTCCATCGGCGTCACCCGGGCGATTCCGGCGAGCATCTTCTGGGCGCCGCGGACGTCGTCGAGGGTGACCGGCCAGTTGTGCATAACGCCAGCCTACGGTGGTCGACACCGGCAATCCGGGACGTCGGGGCTGTTCCCGGGCCCGCTCCGCCCGCGTACGCTGCTGCTTCTGAGCCTCCCTCACCGCACGACGATCGTGAGCCGCGATGACGACGACCTCGCCCCAGGCCACCGACCGCACCGACCCCGTGCACGCCCGACTCCAGTACCAGCTGGCGGTGTTCGCCCGCCGGATGGACCAGGTCCGGACCACCGGCGGCGGTCTCGGCGCGCTGGACCGGGCCGCCTACCTGCTGCTCGACCGCCTGGAGCGGCACGGGCCCGCCAACGTCAAGGCGCTGGCCGAGTCGCTCGGCGTCGACTCCTCCACGGTGACCCGGCAGGTCGCCCCGCTGGTCGCGGGCGGGCTGGTCGGCCGGGTCCAGGACCCGGCCGACCGCCGCGCCGTACGCCTCGCGCTGACCCCGGTCGGCTCCGGCCGACTGGCCGAAGTCCGCGACGGGCGGGCCGAGTTGACCCGCCGCCTGACGGCCGACTGGCCGCCCGAGGAGCAGCAGGCGTTCTGCGCCCTGCTGGCCCGCTTCAACCACGCGATGGAGTCGTACACGGCGGACCAGCAGGGCCAGTGACCGCCGACGGCCGGAGGCCGTCCCTCGCGCCCGGACCGATCGGCCGTCGACGCACAGCCGAACGGGTGCATTAACACGATTTTCAGATGACAACACCAGTGAGTCGCGATGCTCGGCCCTCCAGCCCGGAACACTCCGAGGGCCCCATTGGGTCCACATGGTGAGAGGACTGAGGTGAAGCCCAGTCAGAACCCGGTGACCACCGTCACCTGGAGACGCCGACTCGGCAGGACGGTGGGTTCCGTCCTGGCCCTGACGCTCGTGCCCTTCGGCATGTCACTCGTCGCACCACCGGCCGCGTACGCGGCCGGTCTCCCGGGCGGCCTCGGGCCGTGCCTGGGCGCGGACTGTCCCGCGACGTTCCCCCCGGTCAACAACGGTCCCTTCGCAGGCCGCGACGCCGGAATCAACATCTTCGTCGGCGGCGACTTCAACGTCGGCGGTTCCGCCGCGGAGGCCGAGGGGCACGTGGTGACCCTCGGCAACTTCGACCTGAACAAAGCCCCGGGAGCCAGCTCCGTCTACAACATCGGCATCGTCGGCGTCGGCTCACGGGTCCCCCCGCCGGACGGCGCCGACTTCCTCACCGCCGGAGGCAACGTCACGGTGGCCCCGGGGCAGAGGCTCCTGGCGGAGGGCGGCGTCGTCCGCTACGCGGGCACGGCCACGGGCACCATCGTCGGTACGAAGGTCCAGGAAGCGCAGGCCGTGGCCGCCTACACGCCACTGCGCGGTCAGCTGCAGACGGCGAGCGAGTGCTACGCCGGGGTCGGCACACCCCGCCCCGCCACCGGAACCGCGGTCAACCAGGGGTTCCAGACCCTGTTCACCGGTGACGGCACCTCCGCACTCCAGGTCTTCAACGTCGACTTCGACATCGCCGGGAACGGAGGCTCCACCCAGGGCATCGCGTTCGCCGGCATCCCCACGAACGCGACGGTGCTCGTCAACCTCGTGGGCGGCGCCCGCACCATCAACACCTACAGCGGGAGCCTCCAGGACACCGACCCCTGGAACCGGCTGCGCGAGCGCCTCCTGTGGAACTTCCCCGCCGCGACGTCCGTCACGCTCAAGGGATCGGGGCAGTTCCAGGGCAGTGTGCTGGTCGGCAACCCGGCCAGCACCGCCACCATGAGCCTGCCCGGTCTGAACGGACGGTTCTTCACCACCGGTTCGCTGCTGCAGAACTCCGGCTCGGGGATGACCGGGACCGAGTTCCACGCCTACCCCTTCAACGGCGATCTTCCGGCGTGCGGAAGTCCCGCTCCCACCGCCTCGACCAGCGTGACGAAGGTCGACTCCGTCACGGGGCAGCCCCTGGCGGGGGCCACCTTCCAGCTGTGGCGTGAGACCAACGGCGTCCCCGGCCTCCAGACCTCGGGGGCCACCCCGGACACCGAGGTGGGCGCCCCCTGCACCACCGGGGCGAACGGCGTCTGCTCCACCACCGGTCTCCCGCTCGGCACCTACTACTGGCAGGAGACCGCCGCACCCCCCGGCTACGACCTGCCGCAGCCCGCGGTGACGACCGTGGTCCTCGACACGAACGGGCAGAACGTCCCGGTCACCGTCCAGGACACCAAGTCCCCGATCGTCGAGACCGGGTCCACAAGCGTGACCAAGGTCGACTCCGCCACCGGGCAACCGCTGGTCGGCGCGACCTTCCAGCTGTGGCACGAGACCAACGGCGTCCCCGGTCTCCAGACCACCAGCGCCAACCCCGACACCCCCGTCGGCTCCCCCTGCACCACCGGGGCGAACGGCGTCTGCTCCACGGCCGGCCTCCCGCTCGGCACCTACTACTGGCAGGAAACCGCCGCACCCCCCGGTTACGACCTGCCGGAGCTCAACGTCACCACCGTCGTCCTCAACACCAACGGACAGAACGTCCCGATCACCGTCCAGGACACCAAAGCCACCGCTCCGACCGCGTCCACCAGCGTGACCAAGGTCGACTCCGCCACCGGGCAGCCCCTGGCCGGCGCGACCTTCCAGCTGTGGCACGAGACCAACGGCGTCCCCGGCCTCCAAACCACCGGAACCAACCCCGACACCCCCGTCGGATCCCCCTGCACCACCGGAGCGAACGGCACCTGCTCCGCAACCGGCCTCCCCCTCGGCACCTACTACTGGCAAGAAGTATCGGCGCCCAACGGCTACGACCTGCCGGAACTCAACGTCACCACCGTCGTCCTCAACACCAACGGACAGAACGTCCCGATCACCGTCCAGGACACCAAGACCATCGCCCCGACCGGCTCCACTACGGTCACCAAGGTCGACTCCGCCACCGGGCAGCCACTGGCCGGCGCCACCTTCCAGCTGTGGCACGAGACCAACGGCGTCCCCGGCCTCCAGACCACCGGCCCCAACCCCGACACTCCCGTCGGCTCCCCCTGCACCACCGGAGCGAACGGCGTCTGCTCCGCAACCGGCCTCCCCCTGGGCACCTACTACTGGCAGGAGACTGCCGCACCCCCCGGCTACAACCTGCCGCAGCCCGCGGTGACGACCGTGGTCCTCGACACCGACGGACAGAGCATCCCCGTCACCGTCCAGGACACCAAGACCACCACCCCGACCGGCTCCACCACGGTCACCAAGGTCGACTCCGCCACCGGACAACCACTGGCCGGCGCCACCTTCCAGCTCTGGCACGAGACCAACGGCGTCCCCGGCCTCCAAACCACCGGAACCAACCCCGACACCCCCGTCGGCTCCCCCTGCACCACCGGGGCGAACGGCACCTGCTCCGCGGACAACCTTCCGTTCGGCACCTACTACTGGCAGGAGACCACCGCTCCCCCCGGCTACGAACTGCCCCAGACCGCGGTGACCACGGTCGAACTGACTGCGGACTGCCCGTGTGTGACGATCACGGTCGAGGACAAGAAGTGCCCGCCGAAGCCGTGTCCGCGCCCGCCACACTCATGGGCCTCGGCGGACTCATGGACCACGTGGGGCGAATGGAACCTCTGGGACCTGGTGCGCGGCAAGCCCGACCCGAACGAGGATTGCACGCCCGCGTCCCCCACCTCCTGGAAGCGCTCCTGAAGGACCGCTCCGGCGCGAGCGCGTGAGGGCATGACGCAATGGACCGGCCGGAGGAGCCCACAGGGGCTCCTCCGGCCGAGTGCGCCGGCAGCGCGTCAGGTGACCATCGCGGTCCCCGGACTGCTCACCGAGGCCGGAGATCTTCGACAGGCTCCGGACTTCTGGGCGCGTCCTAGCCCAGCGCCTGCTTGAGGTCGGCGAGCAGGTCGTCGATCGACTCGATGCCGACCGAGACGCGCACCAGGTCGGCGGGCACCTCCAGCGCCGAACCGGCCACCGAGGCGTGGGTCATCCGGCCCGGGTGCTCGATCAGCGACTCCACGCCGCCGAGCGACTCGCCGAGCGTGAACAGCTGCGCGCGGTTGCAGACCTCGACCGCCGCCTCCTCGCCGCCCTGGACCCGGAACGAGACCATGCCGCCGAAGGCCTTCATCTGCTTGGCGGCGATCTCGTGGCCGGGGTGCTCGGGCAGGCCCGGGTACAGCACCTGGCTGACCTTCGGGTGGCTCGCCAGCAGCTCGGCGACCTTCTCCGCGTTGGCGCTGTGCCGGTCCATCCGGACGCCCAGCGTCTTGATGCCGCGCAGCACCAGCCAGGCGTCGAACGGCCCGGAGACGGCGCCCATCGCGTTCTGGTGGTACGCCACCTCCTCGCCCAGGCTCGCGTCGGCCAGCACCAGCGCACCGCCGACCACGTCCGAGTGGCCGCCCATGTACTTGGTGGTCGAGTGCACGACCGCGTCCGCGCCGAGCGCGATCGGCTGCTGCAGGTACGGGCTGGCGAAGGTGTTGTCGACCACCAGCAGCGCGCCGGCGCCGTGCGCGACCTCGGCGAGCGCGGCCAGGTCGGTGATGCCCAGCAGCGGGTTGGACGGGGTCTCCACCCAGACCGCGCGGGTGTTGGGGCGCAGCGCGGCGCGGACGGTCGCCAGGTCCTGGGTGTTGGCGACGGAGAACTCGACGCCCCAGCGGGTCAGCACCTTGGCGAACAGCCGGAAGGTGCCGCCGTAGGCGTCGTTGGGGATCACGATGTGGTCGCCCGGCTTGAGGATGGTGCGCAGCAGGGTGTCCTCGGCGGCCAGGCCGGAGGCGAAGGCGAGGCCACGGGCGCCGCCTTCCAGTGCCGCGAGGCACTCCTCCAGCGCGGTGCGGGTCGGGTTGGCGCTGCGGCTGTACTCGTAGCCGCCCCGCAGGCCGCCCACCCCGTCCTGCTTGTAGGTGGACACCTGGTAGATCGGCGTGACGACGGCCCCGGTCTGGGGGTCTGCTTCCTGACCCGCGTGGATGGCGAGGGTCTCGAAGCCCTGGGGAAGCTGGTGCTCGGTCATGGGTCGAGCCTAGTGGCCGTACGGGCCGGTGCCCTCCGGAACGTCCCAGCCCGCCGTGAACCGGGCCGGCCGTGGACCGGGGCGGCGGCGGAATCCGGGCGGCGCCGGAATCCGGGGGCGGCCCGCCGCGTTGAATCCTGCGCAACCCTCCCTACCCAGCTGGAGCAGGCCGTGCTGTTCAACCGCCACAAGACCTCGCTCGTTCCCGCCGACCAGGCGCTGCCCGGCCGGGAGTCGCCGGGCTTCGCGCTGCGCGAGCCGCACACCGTGCTCGGCCACCCGCTCACCGGGCCGTACCCGGACGGCCTGGAGGTGGCCGACTTCGGGCTGGGCTGCTTCTGGGGCGCCGAGCGGACGTTCTGGCGCCTGCCCGGCGTCTGGACGACGCTGGTCGGTTACCAGGGCGGCTACACCCCCCACCCGACGTACGAGGAGGTGTGCAGCGGGCTGACCGGGCACACCGAGGCGGTCCGGGTGGTGTTCGACCCCTCGCTGGTCTCCTACGAGCGGCTGCTGAAGACCTTCTGGGAGGCGCACGACCCGACCCAGGGCAACCGCCAGGGCAACGACGTCGGCACCCAGTACCGCTCCGCCGTCTACACCCACTCCCCCGTCCAGGCCGCCGCCGCGGCCGCCGGCCGGGACGCCTTCCAGCCGGCCCTGACCGCGCTCGGCTACGGCCCGATCACCACCGAGATCGCCCCGGCGGGCCCGTTCTACCCGGCCGAGCCGTACCACCAGCAGTACCTGTCCGACGCCAAGAACCCGAACGGCTACTGCGGCCTCGGCGGCACCGGCGCCTCCTGCCCGATCGGCGTGGCCCGCACGCAGGGCTGACCGTCCGTGACCGTTCCGGCGGGCCGGCCACCCGAGGTGACCGCCCGCCGGTCGGGGCGCAGACTGGAAGGGCCAGCAGACGGGCCTGCCTCCTCCTCTCGCTGGACGGCCGGGCCGTCCGTGGGGAGAGGAGTGCGCCATGTCCGGTCTCGTCCGCATGAGCTTCGACGCCCCCGAGGAGGTCCGCCCCTTCGAGGAGGGCACGGGGGAACTGCGTCTGGTCAACCTGGACGCCGGCCCGGTGGGCCGGGCCGTGTTCCACCCGGGTTGGCAGTGGTCCAAGCACGTGAAGCCGATCGCCAAGACCGACAGCTGCCTGGCCGCCCACACGGGGTACGTGGTCTCGGGCCGGATGAGGATCGTCATGGACGACGGTCAGGAGACCGAGTTCGGCCCGGGCGACCTGATGATCTGCCCGCCCGGGCACGATGCCTGGATCGTCGGCGACGAGCCGTGCGTGATCGTCGACTGGCAGGGTTTCGCCGACTACGCCAAGCGCTGACCCGCGCTGACCGGCGGCTCCCGGCGTCAGACGGCGCTGCCGGCCTTCCAGGCGGCCCAGCCGAGGTTCCAGCCGTTCAGGCCGTTGTCCGGCGCGACGGTCTTGTCACCGGAGTTCACGACCTCGACCACGTCGCCGACCATGGAGCTCTTGTAGAACTTGTAGCCGTCCGTGCTGCCGTCCTGCGCGCCCTTGGCGTCCTGGAGGCCGATGCAGCCGTGGCTGGTGTTCTGGCCGCCGAAGATCGACGACGAGGACCAGTAGTTGCCGTGGATGAAGGTGCCCGAGGTGGTGAGCCGCTGGGCGTGCGGCACGTCCGCGATGTCGTACTCGCTGCCGAGGTTGACGGTCTGCGAGTTCATCCGGGTCTGCTGGAACTGCTCGGAGATCACCATCTTGCCGCCCCAGGTGCGGTGCTCGGGCGACCCGCCGGAGATCTTGTAGACGGCGCTGACCTGGCCGTCGGTGGTGACGGTGAGCTTCTTGGCGGCGAGGTCGGCGACGCTGGTCTGGGCGCGGCCGATGGTGAAGCGGACGTCCTTGGACTGGGTGCCGTAGACGCCCTTGGCGCCCTCGACGTCCTTGAGCCGGAGCTTGAGGGTGACCTTGGTGCCCTTGGCCCAGTACTCCTGCGGCCGGAAGTCGAGGCGGGTGCTGGAGAACCAGTACCCGACGATCTCGACACCCGGCTCGGCTATCACGGTGATCGCCTGCTGGACGGCCTTGCGGTCGGTGATCGGCTTGCTGAAGGTGATCGAGACGGGCATGCCGACGCCGACGACCGAGCCGTCCTCGGGCGTGAAGTAGCCGACGAAGGTGTTGGCCGGGGTGGCCGTGGTGAAGGTGGCGTTGGCGTCCGCCTCCAGCTTGTCCTTGTCGAGGGCGGTGGCGGCCACGGTGTACTTGGTGCCGCTGGCGGGGGCGGCGGCCGAGGTCCAGCTGGCGCCGTCGGAGGCGAGCTGGCCGGCCAGTTCCTTGCCCGTGGAGTCGGTGACCTTGACGGTGCCCAGGGTGCCGTTGCTGACGGTGACCTTGACCGGCTCGCTGAAGCTGGCGGAGGCGGCACCGTCCGCAGGGGTGACGGTGATGACGGCGGTCGAGGTCTTCGGCGCGCTGCTGGTCCCGCCGGAGCCGCTGCCCGCGCCCGGGGTTCCAGCGGAACCGCCCGAACCGCCCGAACCGCCCGAGCCGTTGGCGTCGGCGCTCTTGGTGTCGTTGCAGGCCGCGAGCAGCAGGACCGGCGCCCCGATCAGACCCGCGAGCACTCCGCGCCGGCTCCAGTTGCCTCCGCCTGCCCGCCCCTGACCGTCCCGTGCCGTCACGTCGCGTCTCCCTGCTGATCATCCCGGGCATTTACGGATACAGAAACGCAATCCGCCCGTGCACGGTTCCACCTCCGAAGGGTAAGCGATCGTATGAGATGACCCAACTTCCCGGTGAACAGGGAAAAAACGCCCGGCCTGCGGGGCAGACCGGGCGTTCACGAGCGGTGACGAGCTCGCGGGGCGAGGCCGCTACTCGGCGGACTCGTCCACCACGTACTCGTCCCAACCCTCGTTCTCGGGGTCGAACTCGGTCTGCGCCGACTCCCAGGTCGCCGAGGCCAGTTCGACACCCGGCACGTCGCCGAGCAGCGCCACCGGGTCGATGAAGTGGGCGAGCGAACCCGACGGGTCCACCTCGATGGCGTCGACGGACTGGGCGCGCTCGTCGTCGTCGAGGTACTCGTCCTCGGTCACCTGCTTCAGGGCGGCCGCCTTGAGCGCGCCCTCGTCGGTGATCTCCGCGATGAGCTCGATCTTGAGCCGGACGTAGCGCGGCTCGTCCTGGGTGGTTTCAGTGCTGGTCATGCGTGTGAGCGTACGGGAAGGGCCGGTCCCTCGGAGAAGGACCGGCCCTGCCGTTCTCCGCCTCGGTTCCCCCACCCGGGAACCGCGGAGACGCGCCGTGCGGCGCGCAGTACCGCGGGAGCCGCCGCACCCTGTCGACCGGCCGCAGCCGGACAGGGGCGGGACGACGGCACCTCCCGCGGAGGCCCCTCTCCCCCGTTGCCGGGTTGGAGGGCGGACACGGCGGGCCGGGTCAGGACCGCCCGACGTGTCCGGAGCCGACCGCGTCCGCCGGGGAGCCGCTCCCGGACGGTTGCCGTCGTCTCGCTCGGCGTCTTGCCGTTGACCACCACGATGCCGGACGGTTGTTAACCGCGTGCTGCGGGCAGGTGACGCCGGTGTACCACTTCGCCCGTGGGCGAACCGCGGGCAAAACGTGGGCGAAACCTCGTCCGCCCCGCCGACCGGAGCCGGTGGCGGGGTCGGGGTCGGTCAGGGCCCGCCGGGGCCGGTCAGGGCCGGCGCCGGACGGGTCAGTGCGCGGCGCGGCCGGCGAGGAAGCCCAGCAGGTCCTGGCGGGTGACGATGCCCTGCGGCTTGCCGTCCACCAGCACCACCGCGGCGTCGGCCTTCTCCAGCACGGTCATCAGGTTGGTGACCGTCTCGCCCGCACCGACGACCGGCAGCGGCTTGGACATCACCCGGTCCAGCGTGTCGGTCAGCTCGATCTCCTTCGCGAAGACGCCCTCCAGCAGCAGCTTCTCCGCCACCGAGCCGATCACCTCGCCGGCCATGATGTCGGGGTGCCCGGCCCCCGGGGAGACCACCGGCATCTGCGAGACGCCGTACTCGCGCAGCACCCGGACCGCCTCGGCGACCGTCTCGTTCGGGTGCATGTGGACGAACTGCGGGATGCCCTCGTGCTCGATGGCGTCCTTGCGGGCCAGCACCTCGCCGATGTGCGCCTCGTCGGTGGCCGAGGGCAGGAAGCCGTAGTCGGCCATCCAGTCGTCGTTGAAGATCTTGGACAGGTAGCCGCGGCCGCCGTCCGGCAGCAGCACCACCACGACGTCGTCCGGGCCCAGGCCCTTGGCCACCTCCAGCGCGGCCACCACGGCCATGCCGCAGGAGCCGCCGACCAGCAGGCCCTCCTCCTTGGCCAGGCGGCGGGTCATCTGGAAGGAGTCCTTGTCGGAGACGGCGACGATGCCGTCGGCGACGTCACGGTCGTAGGCGGTCGGCCAGAAGTCCTCGCCCACGCCCTCGACCAGGTACGGCCGGCCGGTGCCGCCCGAGTAGACCGAGCCCTCCGGGTCGGCGCCGATCACCTTGACCTTGCCGCCCGAGACCTCCTTCAGGTAGTTGCCGGTGCCGGAGATGGTGCCGCCGGTGCCGACGCCCGCCACGAAGTGGGTGATCCGGCCCTCGGTCTGCTCCCACAGCTCCGGACCGGTGGAGTGGTAGTGCGAGGCCGGGTTGTCCGGGTTGGAGTACTGGTCCGGCTTCCAGGCGTTCGGGGTCTCCCGGACGAGCCGGTCGGAGACGTTGTAGTACGAGTCCGGGTGCTCGGGGGCCACGGCGGTGGGACAGACGACCACCTCGGCGCCGTACGCGCGCAGGGTGTTGATCTTGTCGGTGGACACCTTGTCCGGACAGACGAAGATGCACTTGTAGCCCTTCTGCTGGGCCACGATCGCCAGGCCGACACCGGTGTTGCCGGAGGTCGGCTCGACGATGGTGCCGCCCGGCTTCAGGGCGCCCGAGGCCTCGGCGGCCTCGATCATGCGCATCGCGATGCGGTCCTTCACCGAGCCGCCGGGGTTGAAGTACTCGACCTTCGCCAGCACTGTCGCGCTGATGCCCTCGGTGACCTTGTTCAGCTTGACCAGCGGCGTGTTGCCGACGAGGTCGATGATCGAGTTGTGGTACCGCACGGGGGTCCTCCCGGTTGTGGGCATGCGAGTGCTTTCGGTACTGCAAAGCCTAGGCCGTGCCGCCCGCCCCAGCCCGCCCTTCCGCCCCACCCGCCCCTCGCCCCGCCCCGGCCCCGCGCGGCGGCCCCGCCACCCGCCCCCTCCCCCCAATGGCCCAGCCCCGCAGGTAGCCCCGGCCCCCGCGCGGGTAGGAGGGGGGTGCAGGCATCGCCATGGCCCCGGAGGGGGCGGCACCAGGACGCGAAGGGGGCATCGGATGCCAGGGGCACAGGACTCGCGGGCCCGGGTGGCCCGCCGGATCGCCACCGCGGCGGCGTACGGCGGCGGCGGGCTCGGCCTGCTGGGCGTGGGACTGGTGGGCGTGCTGCTCACCGAGAGCAAGCTGGCGATCCAGGCCATCGGCGTGCTGGAGGGCGATCCGCCCAAGGCCGACGGCGTCTACGGCGAGGCCTTCGCCGACAGCTCCGCCGCCACGCAGCCGCCGCTGGTGCTGGCCGTCCTCGGCGACTCCACCGGCGCCGGCCTCGGTGTGCTGCGGGCCCGGGAGACCCCGGGCGCGCTGCTGGCCGCGGGCCTGGCCTCGGTGGCCGAGCGCCCGGTCCGGCTGGTCAACGTGGCCCGCTCCGGCGGCCGTTCCGCCCACCTCTCGGGCCAGCTGGAGCAGGCGCTGCCGCACCACCCGGACGTCGCCGTGCTCATGATCGGCGCCAACGACGTGACCCGGCACAGCCCGGCCCAGCTGGCCGTCCGCCAGCTCGGCGAGGCCGTCGCGGCGCTGCGGGCGAACGGCTGCGAGGTGGTGGTCGGCACCTGCCCGGACCTCGGGACGATCAAGCCGGTGCACCCGCCGCTGCGCTGGGTGGCCCGCCGGCTGAGCCGCCAGCTGGCGGCCGCGCAGACCATCGCGGTCGTGGAGGCCGGCGGCCGGACGGTCTCGCTGGGCTCGCTGCTGGGCCCGGAGTTCGCGGCGCGCCCGGAGATGTTCGCCGCCGACCGCTACCACCCGTCCGCCCAGGGCTACGCGACGGCCGCGATGGCCGTGCTGCCCTCGGTGTGCGCCGCGCTCGGCCTCTGGCCGGAGGAGGAGCGCCCGGCCGCACCCGTGCCGGGCGGGACGGTGCTGCCGGTGGCGATGGCCGCCGCCGCCGCGGCCGGGCGTTCGGGCACCGAGGTCGCGGCCGTCGAGACGGAGGGCGCCGGCCGCCGCTGGGCGTTGCTGCGCCACCGGCTGCGGGTCGGGCTGCCCGGCTCGTGGACACCCGAGGAGACCCGGGAAGGGGCCGTTCCAGAGGCCGGCGACACGTCGGCCAGCTCACACGCCGGGACGGGTGACGCCTGATCTACCAGGCGGTAACTTTCCTCCCGGACGCCAGTCCGCCGTCACCCAGCGAGGAGCCCGCCATGCCCGAAGCCGTCATCGTCAGCGCCACCCGTTCGCCGATCGGCCGGGCCTTCAAGGGCTCGCTCAAGGACGTCCGCCCCGACGACCTGACCGCCCACGTCATCCAGGCCGCGCTGGCCAAGGTCCCGCAGCTCGACCCGCGCGAGATCGACGACCTGATGCTCGGCTGCGGTCTGCCCGGCGGCGAGCAGGGCCACAACCTGGCCCGCATCGTGGCCGTCCAGATGGGCATGGACTACCTGCCCGGCGCCACCATCACCCGCTACTGCTCGTCCTCGCTGCAGACCACGCGGATGGCACTGCACGCGATCAGGGCCGGCGAGGGCGACGTCTTCCTCTCGGCCGGCGTGGAGACCGTCTCGCGCAGCGTGAACGGGACCTCGGACGGCATGCCGGGCACCACGAACCCGGTCTTCGACGAGGCCCAGGCCCGCACCGCCAAGCGCGCCGAGGAGGGCGGCGGGGAGTGGCACGACCCGCGCGAGGACGGCCTGCTGCCGGACGCCTACATCGCGATGGGCCAGACCGCCGAGAACCTGGCCGCGCTCAAGGGGATCACCCGCGCCGAGCAGGACGAGTTCGGCGTCCGCTCGCAGAACCTCGCCGAGGCCGCCATCAAGGCCGGCTTCTGGGAGCGCGAGATCACCCCTGTGACGCTCCCGGACGGCACCGTGGTGAGCAAGGACGACGGCCCGCGCGCCGGCGTCACGCTGGAGGGCGTCTCCGGCCTGAAGCCGGTGTTCCGACCGGACGGCACCGTGACCGCCGGTAACTGCTGCCCGCTGAACGACGGCGCCGCCGCGCTGGTCATCATGTCCGACACCAAGGCCCGGGAGCTGGGCATCACCCCGCTCGCCCGGGTGGTCTCCACCGGCGTCAGCGCGCTCTCCCCCGAGATCATGGGCTACGGCCCGGTCGAGGCCTCCCGGCAGGCGCTGCGGCGGGCCGGCCTGACCATCGACGACATCGACCTGGTCGAGATCAACGAGGCCTTCGCCGCCCAGGTGATCCCGTCCTACCGGGATCTCGGCATCGACCTGGACAAGCTGAACGTCAACGGCGGCGCGATCGCCGTCGGCCACCCGTTCGGCATGACCGGCGCCCGGATCACCACCACCCTGATCAACTCGCTGCAGTGGCACGACAAGCAGTTCGGCCTGGAGACCATGTGCGTCGGCGGCGGCCAGGGCATGGCGATGGTGATCGAGCGCCTCAGCTGACCCGCCGGGCCACCCCGAAAGGGTCTGGACCACCCATTTGGAGTGACCGTGAGTAATTGAGGGCCGGATCACATCGCGAGGTCGATCCGGCCCTCTTTTCGCTCGTTTTCGGCCCGGAAATCGACACTGCGGAGCGGATCAACTCCACTGCGTAGAACGGTGTTACCTAACAATTTGGGGACAAGAGCGAAAGTCCCCCACAAATTAGACATTCGCCACTGCGGCAACAGCCCCGGATGCGGCAGTGTGGACACGTAACCCCGTTCCGCTCCTCGCTAGGAGTACGTTCCGTGAGCGCCGTCTACACCATCCTGCTGCTGATCCTGATCACCGTGTCGACCGCCGTACTGCTCCACCTCCGGGGACTCTCCCGCCGGCTGGACGCGCAGGCCGCGGCCCAGGCCGCACCCGCCCCGGTGGACCAGGCCGCGATACGCCAGGCCGTCACCGAGGCACTCGCCGCCGACCGCGAGCGGGAGATCACCGAGGCCCGGGCGTTCTGGGCCGAGCAGGAGGCCCGCGCGGCCGAGGACGCGCCACTGTTCGACTCCCCGTACACCGGCGCGTTCGCCAGCACCGACGAGTGGCCGCTGTTCTTCCCCCGCCCCACCGGCCCGCAGGACGCCGTCGACAACGCCGGCACCATGGACCCGGAGTTCGGCGAGGCGCTGCGCTCCGCGCTGGAGGACCTGATCAACGAGGGCCCCGCCGAGCCCGGTCCCGAGGGCGGCTCGTCGCCGTTCCCCGGCCAGGGCTCCGGCACCTCCTCCGCCGGCTCCACCGCCGCCTCCACCGGCTCCGCCGAGCCCACCGGGGACGCCCGCGCCCGCCGCGAGGCCGACCTGCTGGCCACCGGCCTGGAGGCCGGGCTGCTGGACGCCGACCAGGCCGTCGAGGACGCCCCGGTCGCCGCACCCGACCCGCGCCGCCACCCCTCCCACCCCGACTTCGTGCCCAGCCAGGCGCCGTCCCGCGAGTGGACCGACACCCGGCTGGCCACCCTCGCCGACGAGGCCGTCGCCCTGATCGACGTCCGCCCGGGCCCGCTGGGCACCCTGGACGTGTACGCCTTCGCCGACGGCACCACGCTCTGCGTGGCCCCGGGCGACCGGGAGGCCGCCTACCGGCTGATCGACGCGGTCCGTGCCGGTGAGCACGTCCGACTGCTCGGCGGCTCGCGCTTCTCCGGCTCGTACTCGCTGACCTTCTCCACCGACGAGGAGGCCGTCTACGTCCTCGCCGACCGGGTGGTCGCCAGCATCTGACGCCGCCCCAGCAGCGCGGCAGCACGGCACACACAGCGCAGCACACCGAAGGCCGGCCGGGTCAAGGGGTTACCGACCCGGCCGGCCTTCGGCGTGTCCGGACAGGGCCTAGCCGCAGAGCGCCGCCGTCGCGCGCACCACGGCCACCGCTTCGGCCAGCACCTCCGCGGCCGCCACCGGCCCGTCCGCCAGGGCGACCGCGGCGCCCTCCGGCAGGGCCGTCAGCGCGGCCGCCAGGTCGTGCCCGGCGACGGCCAGTTGGTCGCCCACCGCGAACGCCCCGGCCTCCGGGAACTCCCGCTCCGGCCCGCCCTCCGCCGCCAGCGCGAGGGCCGCCAGCCGCCGGGCCAACGCCAGTGCGGCCGCCGCCCGGGACTCGTGCCCGGGCACGGCGCCCAGCAGTTTGCTCTGCGGCAGCGAGCGGAAACGATCCGCCAGGGAGTCGACGGCTTCGACCAGGAGCTGTACGTCATGCATGACAGGGAGCCTAAACGCCGCCGGGCCCCCGGAGCGTTTCGCTCCGGGGGCCCGGCGGCAGTGGGTACGGCGGGACCGCGATTAGTCGTCGCCGCGCAGGATCGCGATCAGGCGCAGCATCTCGACGTAGATCCAGACCAGCGACAGGGTGAGCCCGAAGGCGGCCCGCCAGGCCTCCTTCTGCGGCGCGCCCTGGGCGATGCCCTCCTCGATCGCCGCGAAGTCCAGCGACAGGAAGAAGGCGCCGAGGGCGATGCCGATCAGGCCGACCACGATGCCCAGCGGTCCGGAGCGCAGACCGAGGTCGGCGCCGAACGCCATCGCGATCATGTTGACCAGCATCAGCAGCACGAAGCCCATGGCGATCGCGATGCCGATCCGGGTGTAGCGCGCGGTGACCCGGATCCGGCCGCTCTTGTAGGCGAACAGCATCGCCGCGAAGACCGCCGCCGTACCCAGCACCGCCTGGATCGCGATGCCCTCGAAGACGGTGTTGAGCACGTGCGTGACCGCGCCGAGCGCGAAACCCTCAAGAGCCGCGTAGGTCAGGATCAGCGGCGGGCTGACGCTGCGCTTGAAGGAGACCACCAGGCCGACGACCATGGCCACCAGGCTGGCGCCGATCGCGAAGCCGAAGTTCTCGAACGGCAGCACGAACCAGGCCACCGCGCCGGCGGCGACCAGGGTCAGCAGCGTCATCGCGGTGCGCGCGACCACGTCGTCGAGCGTCATCCGCCCGGTGGCGGCGGGGCCGGCCGACGGCCCGTTGTACATCTCGTACAGCTGCTCGTCGGTCAGCGGGCCCTGCGCCTGCGGCTGCTGGGCGTAAGGGGTCCCCGCGTAGGGGTTGTTGCCGTACTGGCCCCCGGCCTGCGTGGTGGTACCGAACCCCGCGTAGCCGGGCTCGCGGGTGAAGGACCCCTCCCGCGAGAAGACCGGGTTGCTGCTTCTCATTGCACATTCCCTCCGTGGCGGCACTGCACCGCCCAGCCACCAGGGTAATGGCTTGGCAAAAATATCGGGATACGCCGCGAGGAGGATCACTGAACGACTCCCGGCGGGGACGCCGTCGGCGCCCCCCCGAGTCGAGCGGTGCCCGGAGCCGGACTCGAACCGGCACGGCCTCGCGGCCAAGCAGTTTTAAGCTGCCCGTGTCTGCGTTCCACCATCCGGGCGTCCTGTGGACGGGCCGCTCCATCGGCCGGAGAAGAAACGCTCCACCCCCGGTGCGGGCCACCCCAGAGCCTAGTCGCCCGCCTCACTCTTTCGCATGTTCCCAGCCAGGGAAGTTGTCATGTTTCCTTGCGATCTGACGAACAGTCCGCAATTCGGCCACGAAGTGCACGAGTTCCGGCCACCGACCCGCGCTCAGGGTCGGCGTCATACCCCAGGAGGAGGGCGTCACCTGGCCGTACGCCCAGCGGCGGTCAGGCCAACCGTCCGGCGGAGCGATGAGAACTCATGATCACGCGGCGGAGCATGGAGGTACGGCCGGGCGCCCCTGGCGGCCCGGCCGTCCAGGCGCCCAGCGCGTCTCCCGCAGCCCGCGACCACCAAGGAGCACCCCCGTGACCACGTCGACCGCAACCGCCGTCCGGACCGGCCTGGCGGCCGCCCGCGCCACCGGCCTCAACAAGGTCTACGGGGACGGGGAGACCCGCGTCGTGGCCCTCGACAACGTCAGCGTCGACTTCCCGCAGGGCCAGTACACCGCCATCATGGGCCCCTCCGGCTCCGGCAAGTCCACCCTCATGCACTGCATGGCCGGCCTCGACACCATCAGCTCCGGCTCCACCACCATCGGCGACACCGAGCTCGTCGGCCTCAAGGACAAGCAGCTCACCCAGATCCGCCGCGACCACATCGGCTTCATCTTCCAGGCCTTCAACCTGCTCCCCACCCTGACCGCCCTGGAGAACATCACCCTCCCGATGGACATCGCCGGCCGCAAGGTCGACAAGGCCTGGCTCGACCGCGTCGTCGACACCGTCGGCCTCTCCGGCCGCCTCAGCCACCGCCCCTCCCAGCTCTCCGGCGGCCAGCAGCAACGCGTCGCCTGCGCCCGCGCCCTCGCCGGCAAGCCCGACATCATCTTCGCCGACGAACCCACCGGAAACCTCGACTCCCGCTCCGGCGCCGAAATCCTCTCCTTCCTGCGCAACTCCGTCCGCGAACTCGGCCAGACCGTCGTCATGGTCACCCACGACCCCGTCGCCGCCTCCTACGCCGACCGCGTCGTCTTCCTCGCCGACGGCCGCATCGTCGACGAACTCCACCACCCCACCGCCGACACCGTCCTGGACCGCATGCGCCGCTTCGACGCCAAGGGCCGCACCAGCTAGAGCATCCCGCCAGCCAGGGCCAGCCAGCCCAGCCGCCGCCCCTACGCGAAACCCAGGACACCCCATGTACCGCACCGCACTGCGCAACGTGCTGGCCCACAAGGGCCGACTCCTCATGACGGCGCTGGCCGTCATGCTCGGCACCGCCTTCGTCGCCGGCACCATGGTCTTCTCCGACACCTTCGGCAAGGCCATGCGGGACAACAACTCCAAGAGCTACTCGGACGTCTCGGTCCAGGTCGTGGACTACTCGGCCGGCTCCCGCGCCAGCGCCAAGCAGAAGAGCGAGAGCGGCAACGCCTCGCTCACCGACGCCACCGTCCAGCAGTTGGCCGCCCTGCCGGGCACCGCCAACGCCCGCGGCGTGGTCAGCGGCTTCACCGGGGTCGCCGACCGGAGCGGCAACCTGATCGGCCAGTTCTGGGCCGCCAAGGGCGCCAACTTCGCCCCGGCCGCGGACGGCAAGGACCCGCGCTACCCGATGGCCGAGGGTCAGGGCCCGAAGAACGGCAAGGAGATCGCCCTCGACCGCAAGACCGCCGACAAGGCCGGCTACAAGATCGGCGACACCGTCCGGATCGCCATCAACGGCCCGGTGGTCGAGGCGAAGCTCACCGGCGTCTTCACCACCGACGACCCGGTGGTGAACAGCGGCGGCACCCTCACCCTGTTCGACCGCGCCACCGCCCAGCAGCTGCTGCTGGAGCCCGGCCACTTCAGCAGCATCGTGCTCACCGCCAAGCCCGGCACCAGCGAGGACGCGCTGCTCGCCCAGGTCCAGCCCAAGGTGCCGTCCGGCCAGCACTTCGACGTCGAGACGGGCGCCAAGCTCAAGGCCGACGAGCAGGCGATGATCACCAAGACCACCGACAGCATGCGCACCATGCTGCTGGTCTTCGCCGGGATATCGCTCTTCGTCGGCATCTTCATCATCGCCAACACCTTCACCATGCTGGTCGCCCAGCGCACCAAGGAACTCGCGCTGCTGCGGGCGATCGGCGCCAGCCGCAAGCAGGTCACCCGCTCGGTGCTGGCCGAGGCCCTGGCGATCGGCACCGTCGCGGCGCTGGCCGGGCTGCTCGCCGGCATCGGGATCGGCGCCGGCATGCAGGCCCTGATGAGCCAGCTGAACGAGAACATGCCGCACGGCACGCTGGTCATCAAGCCGCTCACCATCGCGGTGACCCTGGCCGTCGGCGTCCTGGTGACGGTGCTGTCCGCCCTGCTGCCGGCCGTGCGCGCCTCCCGGATCGCCCCGGTGGCGGCGATGAGCAGCGGCGACCAGCCGACCAGCCAGAAGAGCCTGCTGGTCCGCAACGCGATCGGCTCGGCGCTCACCGCCGGCGGCCTCGCGCTGATCGGCTTCGGCGCCTCCACCGGCAACGACAGCGGCCGCCTGCCGGTCGGCCTCGGCGCCCTGCTCGCCCTGATCGGCGTGTTCGTCCTGCTGCCGCTGCTCTCCCGCCCGGTGGTCGCACTGATCGGCCCGCTGCTGCGCGGGCTCGGCGGCACCCCGGGCAAGCTCGCCCAGCAGAACGCGGTCCGCAACCCGCGCCGCACCGCGTCCACCGCCGCCGCGCTCACCATCGGCCTGACCCTGGTCAGCGGCCTCACCGTGATCGGTGCCTCGGTCGGCGGCGCGATCGACAAGGCCGTCACCAGCTCGATGAAGTCCGACTACATGGTCTCGGGCGCCAACCACATGAGCCTGTCCGAGCAGGTGCCCGGTGAGATCGCCAAGGCCCCCGGGGTGGCCGCCTCCTCCGCGGTGACGACCGCCAGGTGGGAGCTCGACGGCACCGGCGTGGCGATCACCGGCATGGACGCCGGCTCCTTCGACCAGCTCGCCGAGGTCAAGCTGACCAGCGGCGCCACCGCCGCCCTCGGCCAGGGCAAGGTCCTGGTGGACCAGGAGCTCGCCACGAAGCTCCACGTCACCGCCGGCTCGACGATGGCGGTCTCCTACCCGGACCAGTCCACCGGTCAGCTCACCGTCGGCGGCGTGTACGAGAAGGGCGGCATGCTCGGCTCGGCCCTGCTGGCCAACAGCGAGGTCGCCAAGCACGAGGCGAAGCCCTACATCACCGACGTCCTGGTCAAGGGCAAGGACGGCGCCACCGCCGCGCTCAAGCAGTCCCTCAAGGACGCCACCGGCGCCAACCCGGTGATCGACGTCAAGTCCAAGCAGGACGTCCGCGACGACTTCAGCCAGACCATCACCTTCGCGCTGAACCTGATGTACGGCCTGCTGGCGATGTCCGTGCTGGTCGCGATCCTGGGCGTGATCAACACGCTGGCGATGTCGGTCTTCGAGCGCAAGCGCGAGATCGGGATGCTGCGGGCGATCGGCCTTGACCGCCGGGGCATCAAGCGGATGGTCCGCCTGGAGTCCGTGGTGATCTCGCTGTTCGGCGCCGGCATCGGCCTGCTGCTCGGCTGCTTCATCGCCTGGGCGATCAACGGCACCCTGAAGTCCAGCCTGAGCGGCCTGACCACCGTCCTGCCGTTCGGCCAGCTGGCGCTGTTCCTGGCCCTGGCCGGGGTGGTCGGCCTGGTCGCCGCGATCTGGCCCGCCCGCCGGGCGTCCAAGCTGGACATCCTGGAGAGCATCAAGACCGACTGACCGCCCCTCACGGGCCCGCCCAGCGGGCGGACGACGAGAAAGGGCCCCTGCCGGAGGGTTTCGGCAGGGGCCCTTCTACTTCTGTACTCCGCCCGGTCGCACGGCCGGCTGAGCACCACGGAGGTCGTGGTCCGGCGACACTGCCGGGCGGAGGGCCTCCGACTCATACCCCGGTGCTCCCACACCGGGGTCGCAGTCGCTTACTTGCTGGCGAGTTCCTTCTCGGCGGCCGGCTTGGCGGCCTCCACGGGCTTCGTGGGCGCCGTGACCTCCTGGATCGGCAGGCGCGGCTGCTCCATCTGGGAGAGGCCGACCATCTCGCGCTTCAGGAACATGGCCAGCGTCCAGTCGGTGAAGACCCGGACCTTGCGGTTCATGGTCGGGACCATGGCGCCGTGGTACGCGCGGTGGAACCACCAGGCCAGGCGGCCCTTCAGCTTGACCTTGCCGAAGAGGATCGCGACGCCCTTGTGCAGGCCCAGGCCGGCGACCGCACCGAGGTTCTTGTGCTCGTAGTTCTTCTGCGGGAAGCCCCGCATGCCCGAGATGACGTTGTCACCGAGGACGGCGGCCTGGCGCACGGCGTGCTGCGCGTTCGGCGGGCACCAGGCGCCCTCGCCGGAGGCGAGGTCCGGGACCTGGGCGTTGTCGCCGGCGGACCAGACGTAGTCGAAGCCCTGGACCTGGAGGGTCGGCGCGGTGTCGACGTGGCCGCGCGGGCCCAGCGGCAGGCCGAAGTTGGCCAGCACCGGGTTCGGCTTCACGCCGGCCGTCCACACGATGGTGGAGGCGTCCATCTCCAGGCCGTTCTTCAGCACCACGTGCTGGTCGACGCAGGAGTCCATCGAGGTCTCGATGTAGACCTCGATCTTCCGCTCCTCGAGCTTCTCCTTGGTCCACAGACCGAGGTCCGGGCCCATCTCCGGGAGGATGCGGTTGGCCGCCTCCACCAGGACGAAGCGCATGTCGTCACGGCTGACGGTCTTGTAGATCTTGGCGGCGTCGCGCGCCATGTCCTCGACCTCGGCGATCGTCTCGACACCGGCGAAACCGCCGCCGATGACGACGAAGGTCAGGGCCTTGCGGCGGACCTCCTCGTCGGCGGTGGACTCGGCCTTGTCGAGCTGGGCCATGACGTGGTTGCGGAGGCTGATGGCCTCCTCCACCGTCTTCATGCCGATGCCGTGCTCCGCCAGACCCGGGATCGGGAAGGTGCGGGAGACCGAGCCGGTCGCGACGACCAGGTACTCGAAGGGCAGCTCGTAGCTGTCGCCGGCCGCGGGCTGGATGGTGGCGACCTTGCGGGCGTGGTCCACACCGGTGACCGCACCGGTGAGCACCTCCGCCTTCTTGAGGGCGCTGCGCAGCGGCGCGACGAGGTTGCGGGGCGCGACGTTGCCGCCGGCCGCCTCGGGGAGGAAGGGCAGGTACGTCATGTACGACCGCGGGTCCACGACCGTGACGGTCGCTTCGCCGTAACGCATCTTCTTGAGGATGCGCATCGCGGCATACAGGCCGACGTAACCACCGCCGACAATGAGGATGCGAGGACGCTCCGTGGTGCTCATATCCGAAAGTATCCAGCACCGTCCGGAGCAGCCTTCGTGAGCCCGGTCACAAGCTTCTGGACACCCCGTGCTACACTGCGCGGCCGCAAATCCGGGCCCAGCACGTCGGCTCACGGCCTTGGGCGCCCCCTCGTGGGCACACGCCGGAATACCACCCTGCTGAGCAGCAACGATCCGTACGGCGCCCGGGTTCCCGCTCGTGATTTCGATTTTCAAACCTCAACCGAGGCTTGACCTGCGATCCAGGGGTCGTCACGGCGAGCAGACCTTCGGTCCCACATTTCGGACGTAGCGGGCGAGCGGGTGCGACGAATGACTGGATCGCCATGTGAAGAAATTCACGAACTTTCCCGCACCGGTCCGGGCGCGCCCCGGCCCCGGACCCCCGAAAGGGGTGCCGGGGCCGGTCGGGTAAGGCCCGCAGGAGGTCAGGAGGCCATACTCCAGGCGATGCCGTCCAGGATGTCGTGCTCGCTCACGACCACCTCGGCCGCGCCCGTCCGCTCCATGATCTCCAGCAGCTCCAGCGCGCCGGCCGCGATCACGTCCACCCGGCCCGGGTGCATCGACGGGATGGCCGCGCGCTCGGCGTGGGTGGCACCCAGCAGCTCACGGGCGATCCCGGCGACCCGCTCCCGGCCGATCCGCGAGTGGTGGATCGCCGCCGAGTCGTAGGCCGGCAGGTCCTGGGCGATCGCGGACACCGTGGTGACCGTCCCGGCCAGGCCCACCAGGGTGGCCGCGCCGCGCAGCGGGACGACCTCCTCGGCCTTGTCCAGCTCGGCCCGCACGTGCGCCCGGGCCGTCTCGATCTGCTCCGGCGAGGGCAGCTCGGCGCCGCCGAAGTGCCGCTCGGTGAGCCGGACGCAGCCGATGTCCACCGAGCGCGCCGCCTGCACGTCCGCACCGCCCAGCACGAACTCGGTCGAGCCGCCGCCGAGGTCGAACACCAGGTACGGCGCCGGGAACTGGCCGCCGGTCAGCTCCTTGGTGGCGCCCACGAAGGACAGGTGCGCCTCCTCCTCGCCGCTCACCACCTCGGGCTCGACGCCCAGGATCGCGCGCACGCCCTCGACGTACTCGTCGCTGTTCTCGGCGTCCCGCGAGGCGCTGGTGGCGACGAAGCGGGTGCGCTCCGGGCCGACCCCGAACCCGGCGATGACCTCCCGGTACTCGCGGCAGGCCGCGAAGGTGCGGGCCAGCGCGTCCGGGTGCAGCCGGCCGGTCTGGTCCACGCCCTGGCCCAACCGGTTGATGATCATGCGGCGGTCGAGGTCGGTGATCTCCCCGGTGGCCGGGTCCAGGTCGGCGACCAGCAGCCGGATCGAGTTGGTGCCGCAGTCGATCGCGGCCACCCGGGTCATGCTCACGCGGACTCCCCGGGGTCGGACTCCTCGGCGGCCCGCTTCTTCGCGGCGCGCTCGGCGGCCTTCTGCTGCTTGGCCTCGATCACGGCCTGGTGGTCCTGCTCCTTGGCCCGGTTGCGGGCGACCCGCCCACCGGCGGCCTCGACCTCGGCCGGGGAGACGCAGGGGCCCTTGGCCCACCAGTCCTCCAGCAGGCCGATCGCCTCGTCGCCGAGCGGGTTGACGCCCTCGCCGGCCGCCAGCGAGTGGCCGACCAGCACGTGCAGGCACTTCACCCGGTCCGGCATGCCGCCGGCGCTCGGGAAGCCCTCCAGCACCTCGATGGCGTCGCGCCGGGCGATGTAGTCCTCGTGCGCCTTCTGGTAGGCGGCGGCCAGCTCCGGGTCCTCGGCGAGCCGGGCGGTCTGCTCCTTCATCACGCCGTCCGCCTCCAGGGTGCCGATCAGCGAGGCGGCCTTGGGGCAGGTCAGGTAGTACAGCGTCGGGAACGGCGTGCCGTCCGGCAGTCGGGGGGCCGTCTCCACGACGTCCGGGTTGCCGCAGGGGCAGCGGTGCGCCACGCCGCGCAGGCCGCGCGGCACCCGGCCGAGCTGGGCGGCGATGGCGGCGACGTCGGCGTCGGAGACGGCGGGGTGGTTCTCAGTGGTCATGGGGGGAGGTGTCTCCAGCGGGGGACGGTGGGAGCGGACGGGGGGAGGCGGGGGCGGCGGCGTCGGTGGTGTCGGCGGCGTCGACCGAGTCCCAGATGCTGGCGTACCAGGGCTTGGCGGCCCGCGCCGAGCCGCCGGACGCGCCGTCGGAGGCGGCCGAGCCGGCGGCGGCAGCGGAACCGGTGGCGGACGCCGAGGGCCGGGCGGCGGCCGGACCGGCCGGATCCACCGCGATGTACGGGGTCTCCCCCGGCATCGCGTAGTGCAGCCGGGCGCGGGCCTGCGCCTTGACGTACTCGGGGTCCTGCCAGCGGGCCTTCTCCCGGCGCAGCTGCTCGACCTGCTGGCGGGAGCGGTCGGCCTTCGCCTGCTGGGCGGAGATCTCGGCGCGCTGGGAGATGAACTGCCGCGTCGGGTAGGCGAGGATCGCCACCAGCGAGCAGAGCACCAGGACGAGGACGGTCGCCCGGCTCGTGAAGCGAGGCCGGGCCGCCAAGCCCGGGATCCTCCAGCCTGCCATCTCCCGTTCCCCTCCTGGTCGCGACGGTGCCCCGCCGTCCACCCTACGGGGTGAACGGCGGGGCACCGGTCAGGCGTGCTCACCGGTCGGCGGAGCGACCGTGCTCGCCGCTCCGAGGAGCGGCTGTGCTTGCTACTCCGCGGAGCGGCTGTGCTTGCTATTCCGCGGAACGGAAACGCGGGAAGGCGCCGCGGCCGGCGTACTCGGCGGCGTCGTCGAGGATCTCCTCGATGCGAAGCAGCTGGTTGTACTTGGCGACGCGCTCGGAGCGGGCCGGGGCGCCGGTCTTGATCTGGCCGCAGTTCGTGGCGACGGCCAGGTCGGCGATGGTGACGTCCTCGGTCTCGCCGGAGCGGTGCGACATCATGCAGCGGTAGCCGTTGCGCTGGGCCAGCTCGACGGCGTCCAGGGTCTCGGTCAGCGAGCCGATCTGGTTCACCTTCACCAGCAGCGCGTTGGCGGTGCCGGTCTCGATGCCCCTGGCCAGGCGGGCCGGGTTGGTGACGAACAGGTCGTCGCCGACCAGCTGGACCTTGTCGCCCAGCTTGACGGTCATGGCCTTCCAGCCGTCCCAGTCCGACTCGTCCAGCGGGTCCTCGATGGAGACCAGCGGGTAGGAGTCGACCAGCTCGGCGTAGTACTCGATGAGCTCGGCGGCGGAGATGGCCTTGCCCTCGAACTGGTAGGCGCCGTCCTCGTAGAACTCGGACGCGGCGACGTCCAGGGCGAGCGCGATGTCGCGGCCGGGCACGTAGCCGGCCTTCTGGATGGCCTCGGTGATGAGGTCCAGGGCCTCGCGGTTGCTGTCCAGGTTCGGCGCGAAGCCGCCCTCGTCGCCGAGGCCGGTGGACAGGCCGCGCTCCTTCAGCACGCCCTTGAGGGTGTGGTAGACCTCGACGCCCCAGCGGACGGCCTCGGAGAAGGACTCCGCGCCGATCGGGGCGATCATGAACTCCTGGATGTCGACGTTGGAGTCCGCGTGCGAACCGCCGTTGAGGATGTTCATCATCGGAACGGGCAGCACGTGCGCGTTCGGGCCGCCCAGGTAGCGGAACAGCGGCAGGTCGCTGGCCTCGGAGGCGGCGTGCGCCACGGCCAGCGAGACGCCCAGGATCGCGTTGGCGCCGAGCGAGGACTTGTCCGGGGTGGCGTCCAGGTCGAGCATGGCCTGGTCGATCAGGCGCTGCTCGGTGGCGTCGTAGCCGACGAGCTCCGGGCCGATCTGCTCGATGACGGCCAGGACGGCCTTCTCCACGCCCTTGCCGAAGTAGCGGTTCTTGTCACCGTCGCGCAGCTCCAGCGCCTCGAAGGCGCCGGTGGAGGCACCCGACGGGACAGCGGCACGACCGGTGCTGCCGTCGTCGAGGCCGACCTCGACCTCGACCGTGGGGTTGCCACGCGAGTCGAGAATCTCACGGGCTACGACGACATCGATGGACGGCACGAGGCATCTCCTTGCGGAAGCAGGGTCCGGCTGACGTTGGGTGCTGCCGGCGGGACGATTGCGGAGTCGTTACGACCAGAGCCTAACCGCCCCGGCCCCCGGGGCCGCGCTGGCCTCGGTCCCGTCTCAGCGTGTGGCCCCGCTACCCACCAGTAGTTCACCTGCTTGCCCGATCGAAGCGGGCGAATACGGGGGAATGCGGGCGAAGGGGGACGGCGCCCGTCCCCCTTCGCCCGCAGGGCGCGGGCCGCTCAGGGCCCGGGCCGCTCAGCCGAGGTGCAGCACCTGGCCGGGCATGATCAGGTTGGGGTTGCCGCCGACGGTGCCGCGGTTGCCGTCGTACACCGACTGCCAGCCGCCGGACACGCCCTGGGCGGCGGCGATCGTCGACAGCGTGTCGCCGGCCCGGACGGTGTAGTCGTGACCGCCCTGCGCGGCGGCGGGCTGCGCGGCCGGGGCGGACTGTGCGGGCTGCGCGGCGCGGGGCGCGTACTGCGGCTGGGCGGCGGGCTGGCCCGCGTACTGCTGGTAGACGCTCTGGTGGCTGGTCCAGTACCAGGCGCCGTTGTTCTGGTACCAGTACACCTTCGCGTCGGCGTCCCAGCCGGCCTTGCCGGAGAAGCCCTGGGTCTGCGGCTGCGTCTGCTGCGGGGCCTGCTGGACGGGCTGCTGGGCGGCCGGCTTCGGGGCGGCCTGCTGGACCGGCTGCCGGGCGGGCTTCGGGGTCTGCGCCTGCTGGGTCGGCTTGGCGGCGGGCTGCTTGGCGGGCTTGGCATCCGTGGAGGTGTCCACGGAGGCCGGGGCGCCGCCCTTGCTCAGACCGGCCTTCTGGGAGCAGACGGGCCAGGCGCCCGGGCCCTGCGAGGCCAGCACCTTCTCGGCGACCGAGATCTGCTGCGCCTTGCTGGCCTGGTTGGCCTGCGGGGCGTAGGAGGTGCCGCCGTACGCCTTCCAGGTGCTGGACGTGAACTGCAGGCCGCCGGAGAAGCCGTTGCCGGTGTTGATGCTCCAGTTGCCGCCGCTCTCGCACTGGGCGACGGCGTCCCAGGTGGAGGCCGGGGCGGCGGAGGCGCCGGTGGCGGTGAGGAGCGGCATCGCGAGTCCGACGCCGGCCACACCGGCGACGGCGATGGCCTTCTCGGTCTGGGTGCGACGACGGTGGCGGCCAGTTCCAACGAACAGCATGACGAGGTCCCTCTCCGCACGCCTGCGAGGTGAGCTGTCGGGTTCGGACCGGGAGGTGGCCCGGCCGCCGAAAGCGGAAACGATTCCGCTCGGGCGGCTTCACCCCAAGCCGTTGGGGAACGGCAACAAACCTGGTTCCCCCGCCCCTGCCCAGGGTCTGGTCGGTTTCCCGTGACGCGGCGGGCAGGATTCGGCGTTCCGCGCACGAGGTCCGCAGCTGCGAACTCCAGGGAGAGTAGACAGATCATCAGACCAATAACAAGCTCATATCACCGATATCACACACAAATTACGGCGCGTGGTCAATCGCCCACCAACGGCGGCGGTATGTCCGGATTAATGCGGGTTCAGACCTGGCTCCACGACGAGCTGGAGACGTGCCGTCAGCGTGTCGGAGCGTCGGCCGGCGTGACCGGCGCGTGCGGAGAGCGGGCCTCCGGAGTGAATTCGACCGGGAGTTCCCGCAGGCCACGCATGATCAGGCCGCCCCGCCAGCGCAGGTTCTCCGGGTTTTCCGCGAGCCGCAGGTCCGGCAGCCGGGAAAGCAGCGTGGTCAGTGCGCTCCGCCCCTCCAGGCGGGCCAGCGGAGCGCCGATGCAGTAGTGGATCCCGTGGCCGAAACCCAGGTGCGGATTGTCCGTGCGGGCCAGGTCCAGGGTGTTCTCGTCCGCGAACCTGGCCGGATCGCGATCCGCCGCGGCCAGCACCACCAGCACCGGATCGCCCACCGGGATGTCCACCCCGCCGATCGACAGCGGCCGCGTCGCGAAGCGCCACGTCGCCATCTCCACCGGCCCGTCGTAGCGCAGGAGTTCCTCGATCCCGGTGTCCAGCAGCGCCGTCTCGCCGCGCACCACCGACTCCTGCAGCAGCCTGCGCTGCTCCGGGTTGCGCAGCAGCGCGTACGTGCCGTTGCCGATCAGGTTGACGGTCGTCTCGAACCCCGCAAACAGGAGGATGAACGCCATCGCGGCGGCCTCGTTCTCGTTCAGGTGCTCGCCGTGGTCGCTCGCCCGGATCAGGCCCGAGATCAGGTCCTCGCCCGGATCCGCCCGCTTGCGGTGGATCAGCTCCAGCAGGTACGCCCGCATCCGCTTCACCGCCCGCCCCACGCCGCCGCGTTGGCCGCCGCCGTGCCGGATCATCATCCCGGCCCAGTCCCGGAAGTCGTCCTGGTCCTCGGCCGGCACGCCCAGCAGGTCGCAGATCGCGTAGATGGGGAGCGGGAACGCGAACTCGTGGATCAGGTCCGCCGAACCGCGCTGCGCGAAGCCGTCGATCAGCCGGTCCGTGAGCTGCTGCACCCGCGGCTCGAACTCCGCCACCCGGCGCGGCGTGAACGCCTTCGACACCAGCCGGCGCAGCCGGGTGTGGTCCGGCGGGTCGATGTTCAGCAGATGCGTCATCAAGTCCGCCTGGCGCTCCCCCGGAATTCCCACCCGCCCGGTGCGGTGCGCCTGCTCGCTGTGGTGCGCCGGGTTCTTCGACAGCCTGCTGTCCGCCAGCGCCTGCCGCGCGTCCGCGTAGCGGGTCACCAACCAGGCCTCCACCCCGCTCGGCAGCGTCGTGCGGTGCACCGGGGCGTGCTCGCGCAACCAGGCGTATGCGGGGTACGGATCGGTGGCGAACTCCCAGGTGAAGAGCTGCGGGGCGGCGGGGTCGGGCTGCACTGGCATGCGTCGACCGTATCCGGTGGGTCGGGGCCGCACCGCCTCCGGCGACCCCGACCGGCGGAGCCGGATCGTCGACACCCGGCGGACGGCCCGCCAACGCTCCGTGGACGCCTCGTGGACGGTCCGTGGACAGCTCTTGGACAGCTCTTGGCCGGGCGGCGGGCGTGACCCTGGTCACCTGAGGGGTAATCCCTGTTGCGGAGGGTCAGGACCTGCCTACGATCCTCCGCAGAAATCGTGGGCGCCGGTGCGGTGTCGCCCACAGGGAGGAGCAGACCATGCGGGTCAGCGGGTCAGTCGTCGTCATCGCGGTACTCGACGGCGGATCGGGAGCCGAGCTCGCCCGCCGGTTCGCCGCCGCCGGAGCCGCCGGAGTGCTGATCGCCGACCAGCGGGCCGGCGTCGCCGAGGACCTCGCCACCGAACTCGACCGGCCGGGCTGCCCCGTCGTCGGCGTCGGCGGCGACATCCGCCGCCCCAGCGACATCGCCGCCCTCGTCGACACCGCCGAGAAGCACCTCGGCCCCATCGACCTGTTCTGCGTCGCCGGCCCCGACGGAGAGCGGATCGTCTCCCTCGCCGAACTGCCCGCCCGCCTCGACCTCGAACGCCTCGCCGAACTCCTCGCCCTCGTCGGCGAGGCCATCGGCGAAGTCGTCCCCCGGCAGCGGCGGCCGATCGAGAACACCGCCACGGCCGCCTGAGGCCCCGCCCGGGCCCGCTACTCGCCGACCGGCTTGAGGCCCTCGGCCGCGCGCACCGCGTCCCGGTAACCGCGCGCGGCCGAGCGCAGCGCCGCGTCCACGTCCACCCCGGCGTCGTGCGCCCGCTGGGCCACCGCCAGCAGCAGCCGGCCCGCCGACTGCGCCGTCAGCTCCGCCGGCAGCGCGTACGGCTCGTCCGGCACGCCCGCGAAGCCCGCCCGGCGCACCCGAGACACCAGCTTCGCCGCGTACGCCAGCGACGGCAGCCCGGCCGGCACGCCGTCCAGCACCGACTCCCGGTCCGCCTTCTCGGCCGCCTTCAGCTGCTCCCAGTTCGCCTCCACCTCGGCGGCGCCCTCCGCCTCGACGTCCCCGAACACGTGCGGGTGCCGGTACATCAGCTTCTCGACGATGTCACCGGCCACGTCGTCGATCGAGAACGCCTCCTCCGGGTGCTCCTCGGCGATCCGGGAGTGGAAGAACACCTGGAGCAGCACGTCGCCCAACTCCTCGCGCAGCGTCTCCCGGTCCCCCTCCTCGATCGCCTCGACCAGCTCGTACGCCTCCTCGACCAGGTACTTCACCAGGCTCTCGTGCGTCTGCTCGGCGTCCCACGGGCAACCGCCCGGCGAGCGCAGCCGGTCCATCACCGACACCAGGTCCAGCAGCCGCGCCCCCGGCAGGTCGTACGACCCCGGCAGCACCTCGATCTCCGGCACCTCACCGGCGTGCTCCACCGCCAGCCGCGCCAGCGCGTCCGTCAGCCCCGGATCCCCGTCCGGGCTGCCCAGCCACACCGTCGGCCCGGCCCCGCCCGGCTGCCCGGTCAGCAGCCGCGCCAGCGCCGGCGCCGACCCCGCCGCCACGACCTCGACCTCCACCCCGGCCTGCCGCACCGCCGCCACCTGCGGATGCCCCGCGTCCGCCGCCAGCACCCGTCCTGCCGACCGCAGTGCCTCCCACGCCGGCCACGCCAGCAATCCGGGGGCCACCCGGTGGGTGGTCGTCAGCAGGATCAGCTTCGCGTCCGGAACATTCGTCGTCACACCCCGAACCTACCCGCCGCCCGCCCGGGGCGGGGACGGGGCGGACGGTGGGGCGGGCGGGGGCTACTTCTTCGACCCCGTCAGGTCGTCGAACATCGCCGACAGGAACTCGCTGCACCAGCCCAGCAGCTCCCGCCCGACCAGCGGCTTGCCGCCGATCCGCCCGGTGCTCGGCCGCGGCACCAGCAGCTGCTGGGCGGCCGCCTTGACCTGGCTGCGCGGGTAGAGCCGGTTCAGCCGCAGCTGCTGGGACTCCCGCAGCTCCACCGGCCCGAACCGGACGTTGGCCCCCTGGAGGGTGATGTCCGCGATGCCGCACCGCCGGGCGTACAGCCGCAGCGCCGCGACCAGCAGCAGGTTCTCCACCGGCTCGGGCAGCTTGCCGTAGCGGTCGACGAGCTCGTCCCGGACCTGCTGGATGTCCGCCTCCGAGTTGACCGCCGCGATCGAGCGGTACGCCTGCAGCCGCAGCCGCTCGCCGGGCGCGTAGTCGTGCGGCACGTGCGCGTCGACCGGCAGCTCGATCTTCACCTCCAGCGGCTCCTCCTCCGGCTCGCCGCCGTTCGCCAGCGACTCGCGGAACTCGGCCACCGCCTCGCCGACCATCCGCATGTAGAGGTCGAAGCCGACGCCCGCGATGTGCCCGGACTGCTCGCCGCCGAGCAGGTTGCCGGCGCCGCGGATCTCCAGGTCCTTCATCGCCACGTACATGCCGGCGCCCATCTCGGTGTGCTGGGCGATGGTGGCCAGGCGCTCGTGCGCGGTCTCGGTGAGCGGCTTCTCCGGCGGGTACAGCATGTACGCGTAGCCGCGCTCGCGGCCCCGGCCGACCCGGCCGCGCAGCTGGTGCAGCTGGGAGAGGCCGAAGGTGTCCCCGCGCTCGACGATCAGGGTGTTGGCGTTGGAGATGTCGATGCCGGACTCCACGATCGTGGTCGACACCAGGACGTCGAACTCCTTCTCCCAGAAGTCGACGACGACCTTCTCCAGCTGGTTCTCCCCCATCTGCCCGTGCGCGGTGGCGATCCGCGCCTCGGGGACGAGGTCCTTGAGCCGGGCGGCCGCCTTGTCGATCGACTCCACCCGGTTGTGGATGTAGAACACCTGGCCCTCGCGCAGGAGTTCGCGACGGATCGCGGCCGAGATCTGCTTCTCGTCGTAGGGGCCGACGAAGGTCAGCACCGGGTGCCGCTCCTCCGGCGGGGTGGTGATGGTGGACATCTCGCGGATGCCGGTGACGGCCATCTCCAGGGTGCGCGGGATCGGCGTCGCGGACATGGTGAGCACGTCGACGTTGGCGCGCAGCTTCTTCAGCTGCTCCTTGTGCTCGACGCCGAAACGCTGCTCCTCGTCGACGATGACCAGGCCGAGGTCCTTGAACCTGGTCTCGGAGGAGAACAGCCGGTGGGTACCGATGACGACGTCCACCGAGCCCTCGAACAGGCCCTCCAGCACGGCCTTGGCCTCGCTGTCGCTCTGGAACCGGGAGAGCGCCTTCACCGACACCGGGAAGTTGGCGTACCGCTCGGCGAAGGTGGAGAAGTGCTGCTGCACCAGCAGCGTGGTCGGCACCAGCACCGCCACCTGCTTGCCGTCCTGCACCGCCTTGAACGCGGCGCGCACCGCGATCTCGGTCTTGCCGTAGCCGACGTCGCCGCAGATCAGCCGGTCCATCGGGACGGACTTCTCCATGTCGGACTTGACCTCGGCGATGGTGGTCAGCTGGTCCGGCGTCTCCGCGTACGGGAAGGCGTCCTCCAGCTCGCGCTGCCAGGGGGTGTCCGGGCCGAAGGTGTGGCCGGGGGCGGCCATCCGGGCCGAGTACAGCTTGATCAGGTCGGCGGCGATCTCCTTGACCGCCTTCTTGGCCCGCTGCTTGGTCTTCGCCCAGTCCGCGCCGCCGAGCCGGTGCAGCGTCGGGGCCTCGCCGCCGACGTACTTGGTGACCTGGTCGAGCTGGTCGGTCGGCACGAACAGCCGGTCGCCGGGGTGGCCGCGCTTGGCCGGGGCGTACTCCAGCACCAGGTACTCGCGGGTGGCGCCCTGGACGGTGCGCTGCACCATCTCGACGTACCGGCCGACGCCGTGCGCCTCGTGGACGACGTAGTCGCCGGCGGCCAGGGCCAGCGGGTCGATCGCGTTGCGGCGCCGGGACGGCATCCGGCGCATGTCCTTGGTGGAGGACTTCTGGCCGGACAGGTCGGTCTCGGTGATGACCGTGAGTTTCAGGGCCTCGTCGACGAAGCCGTGCTCGATCGAGCCGCAGGAGACGTAGACGACGTCCCGGGTGGGCGCCTCGGCGAGGTCGGCGACCAGCCGGGCCGGGATGCCCTCGTTGCCGAGCACCTCGGCGAGCCGGGAGGCGGGCCCGTGGCCCTCCGTCACCATCACGACCCGCCAGTCGGCGGCCAGCCGCTCCTTGGCGTCGGCGATCGCCCGGGCGGTGTCGCCCCGGTAGGCCTCGACGGCGTGCATGCCGAGGGTGAGCGTGTTGGCGTCGCCGTGCCAGTCAGCGGCTCCGCCGCGGGCAAGCACCTCGTCCACGGTGGACTCGCTGGTCGCGAACGGGCTGACCGACCACCAGGGCAGGCCGATCTCGGCGGCGTGCTCGCGCACCTCGGCGAGCGAGCGCAGCGAGGCGGCGGAGACGTCGATGGTCTCCAGGTCGATCGGCCGGTCCCCGCCGGCCGCGGCCGCCACCCAGGAGGCGTGCAGGAACTCCTGGCTGGTCGCCACCAGGTCGGCGGCCCGGGTGCGGACCCGCTCGGGGTCGCAGACCACGGCGACCGAGCCGAGCGGCAGCACGTCCATCAGCAGTTCCATGTCGTCCACCAGGACGGGCGCCAGCGACTCCATGCCCTCGACCGCGATGCCCTCGGCGATCTTGTCCAGGATCTCGGCCAGCCCGGGGTGCGCGGCGGCCAGCTCGGCGGCCCGCGCCCGCACCTCGTCGGTGAGCAGCAGCTCACGGCAGGGCGGCGCCCACAGGCCGTGCTGGGCGATCTCCAGCGAGCGCTGGTCGGCGACCTTGAAGTAGCGGATCTCCTCGACGTCGTCGCCCCAGAACTCCACCCGCAGCGGGTGCTCCTCGGTCGGCGGGAAGACGTCCAGGATGCCGCCGCGGACGGCGAACTCGCCGCGCTTCTCGACCAGTTCGACGCGCGCGTAGGCGGCGGCGGAGAGCCGCCGGGCGACCTCCTCCAGGTCGTGCGACTCGCCGCGCTGGACGGCCACCGGCTCCAGCTCGGCCAGCCCCTTGACCTGCGGCTGGAGCACCGAGCGGACCGGCGCGACGACCACCTGCACCGGGCCGGCCGCCGGGTCGTCCGCCCGCGGGTGCACGATCCGGCGCAGCACGGCCAGCCGGCGCCCGACGGTGTCCGAGCGGGGCGACAGCCGCTCGTGCGGCAGGGTCTCCCAGGCCGGGTACTCGGCGACCGCGTCCGGCGGCAGCAGCGAGCGCAGCGAGGCGGCGAGGTCCTCGGCCTCCCGGCCGGTCGCGGTGACGGCGAGCACCGGACGGCCCCGCTCGCCGGCGGCCTGGCCGGCCAGCGCGCGGGCGAGCGCGGCGATGGCGAACGGCCGGGCGGCGGGCGGTCCGACCAGGTCCAGGTGGCGGCGGCCGCCGGCCGCGGCTCCGGTGGCGGTCGCCGCCTCGATGGCCTCGGCGAGCGCCGAGTCCCGCGCGACGACATCGAGCAGTCCGGTCAGACTCATCAGGGTCTCTTCTTCGTCCCGTGGCTGGTGCTGCCTCCGGGCGGCAGAGGCCTGCCGGGGCAACGCGAACGGCCCGGCACGCCGAGCGGCCGGGGGTATCCAGCCTACGCCGCGGCACGGACGCACACGCGGCGTACGGCCCGGCGGGGCCGGGCGGGAACGAACCACCGTCCGGGGCGACGAACGGCCCCGGACGGAGCCCGTGACCGGACCGCGACCGGACCGCGGACGAACCACTGGACGGAACACCGGACCGGCCGGTGGACGAACCGTCCGGCCCCTGGTCAGATTCGGCTCCGCGATCTGCCACGAACTGGACATACTCCTGTCACTGCCTGTCCATGGAGATCGCGCACCATGGTGAATGTGCCCGCCGCACCCAACCGTGGGGGATGGCTGTGGCGGCACTGTCGCACCCCCGATGGGGGTCGGAGGTGCGAGGCCGGGCGACCCTGGGTGGGGGCGCCCGCCCAAGCGCCGGGAACCGTGGCGCCCTTTCCTGGAGGGCGCCACGGGTCTCGGCCTCACTCGTGGTCGCCGCCCTGCCGGACCGCGTTCCGGCCCGCCGCCGCCACCAGGCGTGCGGCGACTACCGGCGCGACAGGTCGACGCCGTACCGCTCCTCTTCGATTCGCCGCCCCGGCCGGCTACCGGCGCCGGCCGATCGACCGCAACGCGAAGGCCCTGACCGCCCCAGCGGGAGCGGTCAGGGCCCAGGACGCGAAGCTCACCCGGCTGATCGCGGGCGAGCCGCCGGCGCGGCGGTCAGCGACGCCGGTAGCTCACCGTGTTCGGGGTGGCGTAGCCGGCGCCGTCGTCCACGATGACGATCTTCGGGATGATCCGGGTCTCGTCCTGCGGCTCCTTCTCGGCGCCTTCGCCGTCGCCGTCGGCCTCCCCCGACCGGGGCGGTCCGACCGGCTTCGGCGGCGCCGCGGCCGGCACGACCGGACCGGTCGCCACCGCCCCGGCGGGCGCGCCGGACGCACCGGACGCGCCGGAACCGCTCGCGGCCCCGGCGACGGAGGCCCCGCCCACGACCGGCATCCGCAGCCCGGCCGCCGGCTTCTCCCGCGCGGCCGGCGCGGTCGGCGCGGCCGACGCGGCCGACGCGACGGCCTTCCGCAGGTCGGCCACCTCGATCTCGCCGGTGTCCGCCTCCGAGTCCACCGGCGCCGCGTCCACCGGCCCCGCGTCGGCGACCGCGTCCGCGACCCGCCGGGCGTCCGCCGGCCCGGCGACCGCCGCCGCCAGCCGCTCCGGCTCGATGGCGCCGACCGCCGCGCCGGTGAGCGAGGCCAGCGTGGCCTTGATGTGGTCCAGGTGCTTCTGCACGGTCTCCAGACGGCCGTCGAACTCGCTCTGCTCGCGTTCGCTCGCCGCGTTGATCCGCTCGGCCTCCCGGCGGGCCTGCTCGATCAGCTGGTCGGCCTTGGCCTGGGCGTCGGTCTCCAGCTGCTTGATCCGGCCGAGCACGGTCTCCCGGTGCTGCTCGGCCTCCTTGACCCGGCGCTCGGCGGTCGCGGAGACCTGGGCGTCCTCGGCGTCGGCCTTGGTCTGGGCCTGGGCGAAGGTCTCGTCGGCCTTGCGGCGCAGCTCGGCGAGCGTGGCCTCGGCCTGCTCGCCGGCCTCGGCGGCGGCCACCCGCACCTTGGCGGCGTAGGAGGTGGCGGCGTCCCGGTCGCTGCGGCTCTCCCGGTCGGCCTCGGCCCGGATGCCCTCGGCCTCGGCGCGGGTGCGTTCGTCGGTGCGCCGGGCGGCCTGGTCGGCCTCGGAGCGGGTGGTGGTGGCGTACTCCTTGGCGGCGTGGCCGAGGGCCTGGCCGGCCTCGTAGACCTCGTCCCGGAGGTCCTCGGAGAAGCGCTCGGCCTTCTCCCGGACGGCGCGCGCCTCGTTCTGGGCCATCACCGCCAATCCGGCGGCCTGCTCGCTGAGCACCTCGTAGTCGGGCTCCGGAGCGTCCTCGGCGGCCCGGCGGATGTCGGCCAGCCGGGCCTCCATCTGCCGGAGCCCGGAGCCGAGGACGCTCAGCCGCTCCCACGCCTCGTCGCGCTGCGCGGTGAGGGCGGTGAGGGCTCGGTCGACCTGCTCGGGCGCGTAACCGCGCCGGGCAGAGGTGAAGCCGTACTCGGGGACGGCGTCGCTCATGGGCTCTTCCCCTCATGTCGCGGGCTGCGGAGCCCATGATCGGACGGAACGGACGGATCCGGAACCGGTTCGGCGGCCGGGGCCGAAATCGGACGCCTGGCGGACCGGAATACGTCGAGGACTGGACGAATAGACCCATCCTCTTGACCTATTTTGCGCAGATCTGGGCGAAACCCCAACGAGGCACAGCCACGACGGCATGCCGGAGGGGTCGTTCCAAACACCGGAACGACCCCTCCCCACCTGCGAGGATCCGCGACAACCCGCTACAGCAGGCCGTCCCAGAACTGCTCCAGCAGCACGGCCCACCACGTGTCCGCGGTCTGCAGGGCCGCCGGGTCGATCGCGGCGAGCTGCGCCTGGAAGTCGGTCGTCCAGCGACCGGCCTGGTCCGGGGTCAGCCCGTACCGCAGCCGCCACATCCGGCCCAGCAGGGCCATCGCGCGGACGAACTCCGGTACACCCGTGTTGACGAACCGGGGAGGCTGGCCGGTTCCGTCGACGTCCACGGCGACCACGTTCGCGGTGCCGTACTGGACGCAGAGCTGGCGGCCGTAGTCGTTGCCGAGCACCAGGTAGCCGCCGAAGTCCGGGGCCGCGGGCAGACCGCGCTCGGCGGCCAGCTCGGCGAGCGTCGGGATCGGCCGGCCCTCCTGCGCCTGCGCCCAGAAGAACGGGCCGAAGTCGCGCGGCAGCCCCGCCCACACCAGGGACTGCGACACCGGCTCGGGCACGCCCTGGCGGGAGACCGCGCGCTGCTCGTAGCGGAACACGTTCTGACCGAAGGCCGCCCCGAGCTCCTGGGCGAGCTGCTGCGGCGGGAGCGGCGGCAGCGGCTGGACCGTCCCCGGCGCGGGCAGCGGCACCCGGGACGGGCGGACCCGCTGGGCCCCGGAGGCCAGCTGGTGCAGCTCGTCCAGGTGGTCGAGCAGCTCGGCCATGCCGGCCTGCCGGGACGCGTGGTCGCGGCCGTAGGCGGCGGTGTGGGTGAGCCGGACGTTCGGCCAGGACGCGGCGATCATGCGGTTGCAGTAGCCGCCCGGCAGGTCGCACGACTCCAGCTCGGTGTAGAGCTCCAGCACCTGCTCCGGCGGCACGTTCAGCCGCCGCAGGTCCTGGAGGATCTTCCACTCCGGGTGCGGGGTGCCGGGCTCGCTGCGGTGCAGCAGCTTCTGCTCGGAGCCGTCCGGGCCCCGGTAGCTGAGCGCGGCGAAGTAGCCGGGGCCGACCGTCGGCACCCCCGGCGGGACGGCAGCGCCCTGCGGCACGCCGGGCACCGGCGCCGGCGGGACGGCCGGGGCCGCGCCGCCCGCGTTCGGGTAGCCGTACCCGGGCGCGGGCGCGGCGGGGGCCGCCGGACCACCGGGCGGCGGCGGGACGGCGGGGCCGCCGGACGGCGGGGTGCCCGGGTCGGCCGGCACGGCGCCCAGCAGCGCCGGGTCGATCGCGCCGGCCAGCTGGGTCGCCTCGTACGCCACGCCGGCGGCGGGCGCGGCCGGCGGAACCGGGGCGGGCACCGGGGCGACGGCCCCGCGCAGGCCCGCCGGAGGCGGAGGCGGCGGGGTCGAACCGGCCGCGCGGCCGCCGGGGCCGGCGGCGGGCGCGCCGGCACCCGGGGTGTGCCGCAGCCCCGCGGGCGGGGGCGGCGGCGGGGCGGAGCCCGGGTTGCGGCCGAGCGCGACGCCGTGCGCGCCCGGAGCGGACGCGCCACCGCGCAGCGCGGCCGGAGGAGGAGGCGGCGGGGCCGACCCCGGGTTGCGGCCGAGCCCGGCCTGCGGCGCCGGGGCCGGCGCCGGAGCAGCGGGCGGACCGCCCGGGCCGGGCAGGCCGCCGGGCGCGGCGAGCATGGTCGGCGCGTGCTCCACCGGCGCGGCCGCGGCGGGGGGCGCGACCGGCTGCGGGGCGGCGGCGGGCGGGGCCAGGACGGTCGGCGGCTGCTCCACCCCGCCGGGCGGCCCGGACGGCGCACCCGGCAGGCCCATCAGCCCCGGCACGGCGTCCGGCGACGCGAGCAACGTCGGCGCCGGCTCGACGGCCGCGGGCGGCACGGGCGCCTGGGCGGCGGGCGGCGGGACCGGCGGCATGCCGTAGCCGCCCTCCGGCGGCATCAGCATGGTCGCGGCCTCGGCCCCGGCCGGCGCGGGCGCGTCGGGCAGGTCGGAGCCGGTGGTCCGCAGCCCCTCGGGCATCAGGACAGTGGCCGCCTCGGCCCCGACCGGCGGCACCGGCACGGGGGCCGGGGCCTGCGGCGGGACGGCGAAACCAGCAGGACCGGCAGAACCGGACGGCACGGCGGGCACGGGCGGCACGGCGGGCGCCGCAGCGACCGGCTCGGCCACCGGAACAGCCGGAGCCACCGGAGCAGCCGGAGCCGGAGCCACCTGGCCGCCCAGCCGCTCCGCCTCCGCCGCGATCGCTGCGGCCCCCGCCTCCTGCAGCCACTGCGGCGGGCTGAGCAGGAAGGACGTCGCCTCGACCGGCCCGGGCGCGGGCTTCGCCGCCCCCGCCGGGTTGGCCGCGACCGGCCGCCCGTACGCCTCCTCGTACTGCCGGACCACCTCGTTGACGGGCAGCGCGGGCCAGAGCGTGGTCGCGCCGGAGTCCCGGGCGATCACCAGTCGCGCCTCGCCGGCCGACCCGTCCCCCGCACCCGACGGCCCCGCCGGCCCGTCCCCGGGTGCCACCGCCCAGCAGACGAAGCCCAGGTCGAACTCCCGGACCCGTACCTCGCGCTGCTGCGGCTGCGGCACCCCGCCGTTGATCCACTCCTCGGCGAGCTCCTGCGCCTGCGCGTACGTCACCACGCCCGGTTCACCCCTGTCCCCATCCTCGTCGTCCCCGCTCGTTGCACCGCCGCGGCCACGTCAGTCCACCGGGACGGCCCGGGCGAACCCGCCGTCCACCATCAGCTCCGCGACCGTCTCCAGCTCCGGCGGGCTGCCGGCCAGCCGCAGCAGGAACGCGTCGAAGTCCTCGCCGCAGGGCAGCAGCAGCCGGGCGCAGCGGTCCTCCGGGGCCTCCGGCGCGCCGGTGTCGCGGGCGTCGTCGTACAGGTGGAACCAGACCGAGCCGGCCCGGTCGCCGCGCACCTTGAGCGCGACGATGCCGCCCTGCGCGTAGGCGACGCCCAGGTAGTCCTTGGTGAGGTGGTCGCGCAGGCACTTGTTGGCGTACACGACGTCCTGGGTGCCGTACTCCTCGCTGAGGGTGAGGAAGGGCTGGTCGAGCAGCATGCCGAGCTCGGTGTCCAGCGCCACCCCGACCGGGGCGCGGCCGCCGCCCAGCTTGAGGAAGGTGCGGTAGGCGCCGGGCAGCCGGTAGCCGAGGCGCTCCTCGGCGCGCTGCACCAGGTCCTCGGGGACGCCGATCGGGTCGCCGCCGTCCTTGGCCAGCGAGAAGTGCACGGGCCGGCGCTCCTGCAACGGGCGGGTGCCGCGGCGGGTGTGGTCGGCGGCGGAGGTGGCCAGGCCGGCGTGGTGCCGCAGCAGCGCCTTGACCTCCACCGGGACGAGCTCCATCCGCCGCCAGCCGGGGGCGGCCCGGCCGACCGCGTGGTGCCAGGTCCAGCCGGGCGGGGTGGCGACGGCGGTGTCCAGGTCGGCCCAGAGCGGGTGGCCCTGGGTGAACAGCGCGGCGTTGGCCGACACGTAGTCGGTCAACCGCAGCTCGTCCACGCCGAAGCCGTCCGGCGGGTCGGCGACCTCGGCCGCGGCGGCGGCGTACGAGCCGAAGTCCGGGTAGCCGTACTCGTCCACCCGGACCCCGGCGGGGTGTCGCTCCGCGCGGACCGGGTCCGGGAACTGCACCACCTGACCTGCGTACGCCGCGTTCGGTGCGGCGGCGACGCCGGGCCGACCTGTCGTCATCTGGGAGCCCCCACTGGCTGCTGCAAATTCTCGAAGCGCTTGCTGGACACCAGCGTAGGGGGTCGTCTCCGGGCCCGGGCCCCCGCCCGGGAGAAGAAGGGGAACCGTCAGGGCCGCTGCCCGAGCGCCCCGGCCAGCACCCCGGCGACCCTGGCCTGCTGCGCCTCGGTGAGGTGCGGGTGCAGCGGCAGGCTGAGCAGTTCGCGGGCGGCCCGTTCGGCGACCGGGAACGCCCCCGCGCGGTGGCCGAGGTGACGGAACGCGGGCTGGAGGTGGACCGGGACGGGGTAGTGCACCCCGGTGCCGATCCCGGCGGCGCGCAGCGCGGCGAGGACGCCGTCGCGGTCCCGGCCGGAGCCGATCCGCACCGCGTACAGGTGCCAGACGTGCTCGTTGCCGGGCGCGGTGCGCGGCAGGGTCAGGCCGTCGAGACCGCCGAGCAGGGCGTCGTAGCGGGCGGCGGCGGCCCGGCGGGCGGCGTTCCAGGCGGGCAGCCGGCGCAGCTTGGCCCGCAGCACGACGGCCTGCAGCGCGTCCATCCGGGAGTTGAAGCCGAACCGCTCGTGCCGGTACTTCTCGCGCGCGCCGTGGTCGCCGATCAGCCGGACGGCGGCGGCGAGTTCGTCGTCGTCGGTGAGCACCGCCCCGGCGTCGCCGTAGCCCCCGAGGTTCTTGCCCGGGTAGAAGCTGGTGGCCGCGATCCGCCCGTAGCCGGCGCGCCCGTGCTGCCGGGCGCCCTGGGACTGCGCCGCGTCCTCCACCACCGGCCGTCCGTCGGCCAGTTCCAGCAGCGGCCCCATCGGGGCGAGCTGGCCGTTCAAGTGGACGGGCAGCAGTGCGACCGCGCCGGGCAGCGCCTCGGCGGCCCGCTCGGGGTCGATCAGCAGGTGCGCCGGGTCGGCGTCGACCAGCACCGGGCGCAGCCCGGCCCGCTGCACGGCCTCGGCGGTGGCGACGAAGGTGTTGGCGGGCAGCACGACCCCGCCGCCGGGCGGCAGGTCGAGGGCACGCAGGGCGAGTTCGAGGGCGTCGGTGCCGTTGCCGGCGCCCACGCAGTGCCGGGCGCCGGTGAAGTCGGCGTACTCCCGCTCGAAGCCGTCCACTTCGGGGCCCTTGACGTAGCCGCCGGAGGCGAGCACCCGGTCGAAGCCGGCCCGGACCTCGGCCGCGACCTCGGCGTGCGCGGCCGCCAGGTCGACCAACGGGATCGAGTCGGCCGGCGGGATCGGGCCGACCGGCGGGATGCCGGCGCTCACCGGGCGCCCGCCCGGTCCCCGGACCCCACCGGGACGGTGGCACCGCCGAGTTCGAGGCTGAGCGAGGCCGCCTCCAGCAGCTGGAGCACCCGCACCCCGGCCCGGCCGTCGGTGAGCGGGGCCCGGCGCTCGGTGATCGCGGCGGCGAACTCGGCCATCACGTTGCGCAGCGCCTCCTGCTCGACCAGTGCGGGCGCGACCATCTCGCCGACCCGGTAGGAGATCAGCGCCCGGTGCCGGATCGCGTCGGTCAGCTGGTCGGGCGGGGTGAGGTCGACGCCGCGGTCGTGCACGGCCAGCCGGGCCTGCGGGTTGAGGTCGTCCCAGACCAGGGTGCGCCGGGAGCCGCCGATCAGCGTGGTGCGGACCTTCGTCGGGGAGAGCCAGTTGACGTGGCAGTGGGCCAGCGCGCCGTTGCTCAGCCGGACCGTCAGGTACGCCACGCAGGCCCGGCCGGCGCCGATCGGGTCGGCGCCCTGGGCGGACACCCCGACCGGTTCGACGCCGGGCGGCAGCACGAAGTCGAGGATCGACAGGTCGTGCGGGGCGAGGTCCCACAGCACGTCCACGTCGGGCTGCACCAGGCCGAGGTTGATCCGCACCGAGTCGAAGAACTGGATGTCGCCGATCTCGCCGCCGTGCACCAGCTCGCGGATCCGGCGCACCACCGGGGTGTAGCAGAAGGTGTGGTCGCACATCAGCACCAGCCCGCTGCGCTCGGCCAGGTCGACCAGTTCGGCGGCCTCGGCGGCCGAGGTGGTGATCGGCTTCTCCACCAGCACGTGCTTGCCGGCCTCCAGCGCGGCCCGCACCAGCCGGTAGTGCGCGGCCGCGGGCGTGGCCACCGCGACCGCCCCGACCCGCTCGTCGTCGAGCACCCGCCGGTAGGAGCCGGTCGCCCGGACGGTGCTGTACTCCCCCAGCACGGCACGGGCCTTGGCCTCGTCCAGGTCGCACAGCCAGTGCAGCCGCAGCGCCGGGGTGTCCTGCGCGTTGCGGACCAGCTTCGGGCCCCAGTAGCCGGCCCCGACCACCGCGAGGCCCACCGGGCGTTCCGGTGCCGGCCGGGGCGGTTCGCCCGGCGTGGGCACGTGCCCACCGGGCGCCTGGTTGGCGGCCTGCGCGTCCCAGGCCCCCGACCGCTGCCGCGGCCCGTTCCGACCGGGCTGCTCCGACGTCATCCACGAGCCCCTTCGCTCCGCCGCCGGGGCGGGCTCGGGCCCACCCCGACGGCCCCAACGTCCGGCGCGGGCACCGGGTCCGGCCCCGTCCGCGCGTCCGCGGGCGGTCGGCCGGATCCCCTTCGGCCTCGCTGCCGGAACGGTACCGGCCGTGCCCCCGGCCCGGAGGTGGTTTCGGGAAATCAGCGGACAAGTCGTGACGACGGTGTGCGGATCCGGCCCCGGTCCGGCGAGGATCGGGTGACGGCCCGGCCGGTCCCGCACGGTCGTTCGTCCGCCCCCGCACCCCGGTTGTGCGGATGTCGGTGTCGTTTGACAGGCTTGCCCCGGACCGTCCCACCGGTCCTTCCGTCAGCGGGAACAGAGGAGGAGGACGACGCATGACCACCGGTGAGCCCGCGGGCCCGCCCGTGCTGCGCCACCACCGCGACAGCCTGCTGCCCGCCGTCGCCGCCGCGCTGTCACTCAAGGGCGGCGAGGTGCACACCCTGGCCGGGGACAAGGACGCCCGACGGCCGGTCCTGCACCCGCTGGTCGGCGAGTTCCTGGACACGCTGCCCGTCGAGGCGCGCGAGCGGTTCACCGGCCGCTGCCCGGAGGCCGTCCTGCTCTCCCAGCACCTGGTCGCGGTCGACGGCCGGCGCTCCAAGCGCGCCGCCCGCAAGCCGATGACCCTGCACGAGGCCCGCAAGGCGCTCAAGGGCTCCCGGATGACGACCGTTCGCATCCGGGAGGAGGGCGACCCGGCGCACGGCACCCACGCCCCGCCGTGCCGTTCCTGCGCGCCGATGCTGGAGCACTTCACCGTGCAGAGCGTCGCCGTCGGGCCGCCCGCGCCCTGACCGCGCCCTCGTACGCCCCCTGTCCCCGAGCCCTGGAGTCCGCCCTGAACCCGCCCAGCCCGCCCCCGCCACCGCCGGCCACCCTGTCCGCCGCCCCCGCCGGGCGGGCCCGCCCGCGCTTCCCCGCCGACGTCGCCGCCGAGCTCAAGGCGGCCGGCTGGCACCCCGGCCGCTGGCAGATACGGCAGGCCGAGGAGTGGGCCGACGCCCTGGTCGGGTACGGCGGGCCGTCCGGTCTGCGGCACGCGGTGTTCCCGGCGGCGGTGGAGGCCTGGGCCGAGTTCGGCGGCCTCGCCTTCGACCTGGCCGGCCCGGGCCGCCAGCTGGCCCGCACCCCGTTCCTGATCGACCCGCTGTGCGGGCTGCACCAGCCGCGCACCCTGCTCGACCTCGGCCGCGCCCTGGGCAGCCAGCTCGCCCCGCTCGGCGAGGAGGCGTACGGGCAGGCGCTGCTGGCCGTCGACGAGGAGGGCCGGGTCTACAGCCTGGACCACACCGGCGAGTGGTTCCTCGGGCACGGCATCGACCAGGCCGTCACCACCCTGATCCTGGGCACCGCCCCGGAGCGGCTGCGCACCGCCGACGGTTCCTGACGGCGGTCCGGCGGGCCCTGGGTCAGGCGGCCGACACGCGCTCGGCCGGACAGGGCCTGACCGGCCGGGCCTGGCGGCGCGTCACCGCAGCCGTTCGGCCCGGACCGCCAGCCGGGACGGCAGCACCGCCTCGACCCGGAACCCGCCGTCCGCCTCCGGCCCGGAGGAGAAGGTGCCGCCCAGCGCGATCACCCGCTCCCGCATCCCGACCAGCCCGTTGCCACCGCTGGGCAGCTTCGCCGCGCCCCCGCCGCCGCCCGGGCAGGCGTTCACCACGCTCACCCGCACCCCGTTGGGCGCGTACGCGAGCAGGACGGACACCTGTGCGCCGCCCGCGTGCTTGTGCGCATTGGTCAGGCCCTCCTGGACGACCCGGTAGGCGGTCTGCTCGGCCTCGCCGGTGAACTCCTGCCGGCTGCCGCTGACGGTCAGCGTCACCGCCATGCCGGCCGCCCGGGACTGGTCGACCAGCCGGGGCAGCCCGGCCAGCGAGTCGGGCTCCGGCTGGCGCTCGTCGTCCATCCGCAGCACGCCGAGGATCTCCCGCAGCTCGTTCAGCGCCTGCCGTCCGACCTCGCCCATCAGCTTGGCGCTCTGCGCGGCCTTCTCCGGGTCCTTGGCGACGATCCGCTCCAGCGCCCCGGCGTGCACCACCATCAGGGACACCCGGTGCGCCACCACGTCGTGCATCTCCCGGGCGATCCGGGTGCGCTCCTCCAGCCGGGCCCGGCGGGCGCGCTCCTGGGCCTGCTCGGCCAGCAGGTCCAGTTCGGTCTCCAGGCCGTGCGCGCGGTCCTTGAGCGAGTCGATCAGCCGCCGCCGCGCGCCCACGTACAGTCCGGTGACCACCGGCGGGACGGTCAGGCCGACGGAGACCAGCACCGCGATCAGCACCTGGCCCCAGAGCGGCGGCTGCTCCACCGCCGTGTCGCCGGGCGTCAGCATCGACACCATCATCACGGCGACGGTCTCGGCGAAGGCCAGTGCGGACAGCGCCACCACCCGCCAGCGCCGGGTGGGCCACTCCCAGGTCGCCGCCAGCGTGTACAGCGACACCACCAGCAGCAGGACGCCGAGCATCCCCGGCATCGCCACCAGGGTCACCAGCACCGGTACGGCCGGCCAGCGGCGGCGCAGCACCAGCGAACCGCCCGCCACCACGCCGAGCAGCGAGATGCCGGCCATCCCGGCGGCGTCCAGGTGCACCCGGCCGGAGAGGAAGGCGATCGTGCTGAGCGCGCACTCCAGCGCGGCGAGCACCGCCAGCCCGATGTCCAGGAAGGCGCTGCGCGGCCGCTCCCACCACCAGAACGGCCGGACCGGCGCGCGCTCCCCAGGCGACTTGCTCATGGTTGACACCCTAAGCGGCAACCCCCTCCCCTCCCCACCGGGATTGCCCCCGACACCTCGCCGGACCCTCAAGTGGTCCAGACCACATGCGGCCTGCGGCGTCACTGTCCGCCATCCGGCCACCTCGCGGACAGCGACCGCCCCGACACCTATGCTGGTCGCGTCGGACAGCGCGGTCCGCACGCGTCACACCCGCCACACGCGGGCGGACCTGTGACGATGAGCCGTTGCCGAACCCCACCACCACAGGGAGCCAGCCGTGACCGCTCCGGTCCCCACCCCGGCGGACAGCCCCACTGTCCACGCCACCGGCCCAGTTGCCGACAACGCGGCCCTGCGGGCGGACATCCGCCGCCTCGGCGACCTGCTCGGCGAGACGCTCGTCCGACAGGAAGGCCCCCAGCTGCTGGGCCTGGTCGAACAGGTCCGCCTGCTCAGCCGCACCGACGGCGAGGCCACCGCCGAACTCCTCTCCGACATCGACCTGGACACCGCCGCCAAGCTGGTCCGGGCCTTCTCCACCTACTTCCACCTCGCCAACGTCACCGAACAGGTGCACCGCGGCCGCGAGTTCGCCACCCGCCGCGCCCGGGAGGGCTCGCTGCTCGCCCAGACCGCCGACCAGCTCGCCGAGGCCGACCCCAAGCACCTCGAAAACACGCTGGCCCACCTCGCGGTCCGCCCGGTCTTCACCGCCCACCCCACCGAGGCCGCCCGCCGCAGCGTCCTCAACAAGCTGCGCCGCATCGGCGAACTCCTCGACCGCATCCACCGCGAGGAGATCGCCGCCGGCCTCTCCCAGGCCGACCCGGCCCGCACCAGCAGCGCCCGCCGCCAGGCCGACCGCCGCCTCGCCGAGGTCATCGACCTGCTCTGGCAGACCGACGAGCTGCGCATCGCCCGCCCCGAGCCCACCGACGAGGCCCGCAACGCCGTCTACTACCTGGACGAGCTCTACCGCGACGCCGTCCCCCAGGTCCTGGAGGAACTGCACGAGGAGCTCGGCCGGGTCGGCCTGACCCTGCCCGACGGCGTCCGCCCGCTCACCTTCGGCACCTGGATCGGCGGCGACCGCGACGGCAACCCCAACGTGACCCCGCAGGTCACCTGGGACGTCCTCAACCTCCAGCACGAGTACGGCATCAAGGACGCCCTGGCCGCCGTCGACGACCTGCGCAGCACCCTCTCCACCTCCGAGCGGCTGGCCGGCGCCTCGGTCGAACTGCTCGCCTCGCTCAACACCGACCTGCACCAGCTCCCCGAGCTCAGCCCCCGCTACAAGCGGATGAACGCCGAGGAGCCCTACCGCCTCAAGGCCACCTGCGTCCGGCTCAAGCTGGAGAACACCCGCGAGCGGCTCGCCCAGGGCACCCCGCACGTCGAGGGCCGCGACTACCTCGGCACCCGCGAGCTGATCACCGACCTGCGGCTCATCCAGGACTCCCTGCGCGCCCACCGCGGCGAGCTGATCGCCGACGGCCGCCTCGCCCGCGCCATCCGCACCATCGAGGCCTTCGGCCTCCAGCTCGCCACCATGGACGTCCGCGAGCACGCCGAGGCCCACCACCACGCCCTCGGCCAGCTCTTCGACCGCCTCGGCGAGGAGGCCTGGCGCTACGCCGACATGCCCCGCGAGTACCGGCAGAAGCTGCTCGCCAAGGAGCTCCGCTCGCGCCGCCCGCTCGCCCCCACCCCGGCCCCGCTGGACGCCGCCGGCACCAAGACCCTCGGCGTCTTCAACACCATCCGCGAGGGCTTCGAGCGCTTCGGCGACGAGATCGTCGAGAGCTACATCATCTCCATGTGCCAGGGCGCCGACGACGTCTTCGCCGCCACCGTCCTGGCCCGCGAGGCCGGCCTGATCGACCTGCACGGCGGCATCGCCAAGATCGGCATCGTGCCGCTGCTGGAGACCACCGAGGAACTCCAGAAGGCCGACCTCATCCTCGACGAGATGCTGTCCGACCCCTCCTACCGGCTGCTCGTCTCGCTGCGCGGCGACGTCCAGGAGGTCATGCTCGGCTACTCCGACTCCTCCAAGTTCGGCGGCATCACCACCTCCCAGTGGGAGATCCACCGCGCCCAGCGCCGGCTGCGCGACGTCGCCCACCGCTACGGCATCCGGCTGCGCCTGTTCCACGGCCGCGGCGGCACCGTCGGCCGCGGCGGCGGCCCCTCCCACGAGGCCATCCTGGCCCAGCCCTGGGGCACCCTGGAGGGCGAGATCAAGGTCACCGAGCAGGGCGAGGTCATCTCCGACAAGTACCTGCTCCCCTCCCTCGCCCGGGAGAACCTGGAACTGACCATCTCCGCCACCCTCTCCGCCTCCGCGCTGCACACCGCCCCGCGCCAGGCCCCCGAGGAACTGGCCCGCTGGGACGCCGCGATGGACCAGGTCTCCGCGGCCGCCCACACCGCCTACCGCGCCCTGGTCGAGCAGGACGACCTGCCGAAGTACTTCTTCGCCGCCACCCCGGTCGACCAGCTCGCCTCGCTGCACCTCGGCTCCCGCCCGTCCCGCCGCCCCGACTCCGGCGCCGGCCTCGACGGCCTGCGGGCCATCCCGTGGGTCTTCGGCTGGACCCAGTCCCGCCAGATCGTCCCCGGCTGGTACGGCGTCGGCTCCGGCCTCGCCGCCGCCCGCGCGGCCGGCCTCGGCGGCGTGCTCGACGAGATGCACGGCCAGTGGCACTTCTTCCGCAACTTCCTGTCCAACGTCGCCATGACGCTGGCCAAGACCGACCTGCGGATCGCCCGCCACTACGTCGAGCAGCTGGTGCCCGCCGAACTGCACCACGTCTTCGACCAGATCGTCGCCGAGCACGACCTCACCCTGCGCGAGGTACTCCGACTCACCGGCGAGGGCGCGCTGCTGGAGCACAACCCGGTGCTCAAGCAGACCTTCACCGTCCGCGACGCCTACCTCGACCCGATCTCCTACCTCCAGGTCGCGCTGCTGCGCCGCCAGCGCGAGGAGGTCGCCACCGGTCGCCACGAGGACCCGCTGCGGGCCCGCGCGCTGCTGCTGACCGTCAACGGCATCGCCGCCGGCCTGCGCAACACCGGCTGACGCCACCGCGCGTACGGGACGGGGCCGCCGTCCGCCCTCCGGGGTGGGCGGCGGCCCCGTCCCGTACCGGAAGGACCCGGGGCACGCGAAAGGGCCGGCGCCCTTGGGCACCGGCCCGGTGTCGTGTCACCGCGCGGACGGCTAGGTCCCGGACACGGCCTACTCGCCCGGCTCGCCCGCGCGCCGGCGCTTCAGCCACAGCGCGGCGCCGCCGGCCGCGACCACCAGGCCGCCGCCAACCGCCAGCAGCCCTGCGTCCGTACCCATCGAGTCACCGAGCAGCGGCCCGAACTGCGCCGCCGCGGGCTCCGGGGAACCCCCCGGATCCGGCTCGGCCACCGCGTCCGCGTGCGCCACCGCACCGCCCGAGAGCAGCACCCCGGCCGCCCCCAGCGCACCGGCCGTGCCGACCCGCCGTCCGAACTGCTTCAGTCGGACCACCCGGAGCCGCCGCAATCGGCGGACCGGACGAAAACCCCGCATCGAGAACTCCCCAGGACTCGTTCGCGTACCAGGCCGACGCTATCCGATCCCGCACAGGCTTCTCACACGGATTCAGGTTTGGACCGGCAAGCGTTGTACGACTGTTGCGTAACACCACTCCCGGACTTGATGGAGCGTCAGGAGTTGTAGGTGCCCTGCGCCCGCTCCAGCCCCTCGGACAGCAGCGCCTCCACCGCGTCCGCCGAGCGGTCCACGAACCACTCCAGTTCCTTGCGCTCGGCGCCGGAGAAGTCCTTCAGCACGAAGTCCGCGACCTCCATCCGGCCCGGCGGCCGACCGATCCCGCACCGCACCCGGTAGTAGTCCGGCCCCAGCGACTTGGTGATCGACTTCAGCCCGTTGTGGCCGTTGTCCCCGCCGCCCAGCTTGAGGCGCAGCGCCGCGTAGTCGATGTCCAGCTCGTCGTGGACGGCGACCAGCGCCGAGGCCGGCGCCTTGTAGAAGTCCCGCAGCGCCGTCACCGGGCCGCCGGAGAGGTTCATGAACGACATCGGCTTGGCCAGCACCACCCGGCGGCCGGACAGCCGCCCTTCGGCCACCTGCGCCCGGCTCTTGTGCGCCTTGAACTTCGCGCCCATCCGCTGCGCCAGCAGGTCCACCACCATGAACCCGATGTTGTGCCGGTTCCGGGCGTACTGCTCGCCCGGGTTGCCCAGCCCCACCACCAGCCAGGGGCCCTCGTACTCGTCCGCCATGCCCTCTCTCCTCCTGTGCGCGCTCTACGTCATCTTCCCGGACACACCGCTGCCCCGGCCGCTCCGAGGGGAGCGACCGGGGCAGCGGTCACAGCTGGTGGGGCGAGGCTCAGGCCTCGGTGCCCTCGGCCTCGGCGGCCTCGTCCTCGGCCGGGGCGGCCTGGGCGCCGATGACCTGCAGCACGACGGCGTCGGCGTCGACGGCCAGGGTGACGCCGGCCGGCAGGACGATGTCCTTGGCGAGGACGGAGGCACCGGACTCCAGGCCCTCGACCGAGACGGTGACCGACTCGGGCAGGTGGGTGGCCTCGGCCTCGATCGGCAGCGCGTTGAGGACGTGCTCCAGCAGGTTGCCGCCGGGGGCCAGCTCGCCCTCGGTCAGGACCGGGATCTCGACGGTGACCTTCTCGCCGCGCTTGACCAGCAGCAGGTCGACGTGCTCGATGGTGCGCTTGATGGCCTCGCGCTGGACGGCCTTGGGCAGCACGTACTCGTCCTTGCCCTCGATCGGCACGACCAGCAGGGCGTTCGGGGTCTTGAGCGCCATCATCAGGTCGTGGCTCGGCAGGTTCAGGTGAACCGGGGCGTGGCCGTGGCCGTAGACGACACCGGGGACGAAGCCGGCGCGGCGGGCGCGACGGGCGGCACCCTTGCCGAACTCGGAACGGGTCTCAGCGGCGATGCGGATCTCGGACACGACTGCACTCCTCGGGAAGACTGGCGCGGGGGTGCAGGCAACGCGAAAAACCGCCGGGACCACACCCTCAGTACGTTCGGGGGTCACTCGGCGGTAACGGCCTCTGCCGGCGGACGGGAATCCGGTACCGGCAGCGCGTCGATCACGGAGCGGGCACCCGGCAAGCAGGCACACGGCATCCCTCGCCGAGCAGTTTCACGAGTCTAACCGCATGAACGGCCTCCCGTGAAATCGGCGGCGGCCCCGGTCCGATCCGGACCGGGGCCGCCGCCGTCGGGCTTCGTCAGTGCACGCCCTCGAAGAGGCTCGTGACCGAACCCTCCTCGAACACCTCGCGGATCGCGGCCGCGATCGAGGGGGCGATGGACAGCGTGGTGATCTTGTCCAGCTGGATCTGCCCCGGGGTCGGCAGCGTGTTGGTGAACACGAACTCGCTGACCCGCGAGTTCTTCAGCCGGTCCGCGGCCGGGCCGGAGAGCACGCCGTGGGTGGCCGCCACCAGGACGTCCGCCGCACCGTTGTCGAACAGCGCGTCAGCCGCGGCGCAGATCGTGCCGGCGGTGTCGATCATGTCGTCGACCAGGACGCAGACCCGGTCCTTGACGTCACCGACGACCTCGGCCGACAGGATGGTGTTGGCCTGGGTCATGTCACGGCGCTTGTGGATGATCGCCAGCGGCGCGTCCAGCCGGTCGCACCACTGGTCGGCCACCTTCACCCGGCCGGCGTCCGGCGACACGATGGTCAGCTTGGAGCGGTCCACCCTCCCGCCCACGTAGTCCGCCAGCATCGGCAGCGCGAACAGGTGGTCCACCGGGCCGTCGAAGAAGCCCTGGATCTGCGCGGTGTGCAGGTCCACGGCCATCAGCCGGTCGGCGCCCGCCTGGCGCAGCAGGTCGGCGACCAGGCGCGCCGAGATGGGCTCGCGGCCCAGGTGCTTCTTGTCCTGGCGGGCGTACCCGTAGAACGGCAGGATCGCGGTGATGCTCTTGGCGGAGGCCCGCTTCAGCGCATCGATCATGATCAGCTGTTCCATGATCCACTGGTTGATGGGAGCCGTGTGGCTCTGCATCACGAAGCAGTCCGCGCCGCGGGCGGAGTCCAGGAAGCGGACGTAGATCTCGCCGTTGGCGAAGTCCAGGGCCTTGGTCGGGACGAGCTCGGTCCCGAGCGCCTCGGCCACCTCCCTCGCCAGTTCCGGGTGGGCACGGCCGGAGAAGAGCTTGAGTTTCTTCTCACCCGACGTCGTGATCCCGCTCACTGCACCGTCTCCTCGCGTTGCTGACGCTGAACCCCGTCGTCCCGTGCGGGCAGGCGCAGCCGGCTCGCACGAGGGGTCGGGGGAATTGTCGGTACGCCTGGACACGGGCCGTAAGCCCAGTGGCGCACGTATGTCCCCAAGGTTACGCGCCCACGCAGAAACCGTCCGCCCCGGGACCGCCCTCGGGCTCCCGCCCGCCCCGTCAGGCGTCCGCGGCCCCGTCCGTCGCAACCTTCGCGGCCTGCGCGGAGGTGGTCCCCGGGCGCTTGCGCTCCACCCAGCCCTCGATGTTGCGCTGGTGCGCCCGGCTCACTCCGAGCGCGCCCGGCGGGACGTCGGTGGTGATGACCGAACCGGCCGCGGTGTAGGCGCCGTCCCCGATCGTCACCGGGGCGATGAACATGTTGTCGGAGCCCGTGCGGCAGTGCGCACCGATCACCGTGCGGTGCTTGTTGACGCCGTCGTAGTTCACGGTGACGGAGGCCGCGCCGACGTTGGTGCCCTCGCCGATCGTGGTGTCCCCGATGTAGGAGAGGTGCGGCACCTTGGCGCCCTCGCCCAGCTCGGAGTTCTTCACCTCGACGTAGGTGCCGACCTTCGCCTTACGGGCCAGCCTGGCCCCCGGCCGCAGGTAGGCGTACGGGCCGGCGGTGGCCAGCTCGCCCACCTCGGCGCGGTCCGCCGTGGTGTTGCTCACACGGGCGCCGGCGCCGATCAGGGTGTCGGTCAGGGTCGAGTTCGGGCCGACCTCGCAGCCCTCGCCCAGGTGGGTGGCGCCCTGCAGCTGGGTGTTCGGCAGCACGAGGGCGTCCGGCTCGTACGTCACCTGCACGTCGATCCAGGTGGTCGCCGGGTCCACCACGGTGACGCCGGCCCGCATCGCCCGCTCCAGCAGGCGGTCGTTCAGCAGCCGACGGGCCTGCGCGAGCTGCACCCGGTCGTTGATGCCCAGGATGTCCCGGTGGTCCTCCGCGACCACGGCGCCCACCCGGTGCCCGGCGGTGCGCAGGATCTCCAGGGTGTCGGTGAGGTATTCCTCGCCCTGCGAGTTGTCCGTGGTGAGCTCGGCCAGCGCCTCGACCAGCAGCTTGGCGTCGAAGGCGAAGACGCCCGAGTTGATCTCGGCGATCGAGCGCTGGACGGCGGTGGCGTCCCGCTCCTCGACGATCGCGGCGACGGTGCCGTCCTCGTCCCGCAGGATCCGGCCGTAGCCGAAGGGCTCGGGGACGACGGCGGTCAGCACGGTGACCCCGTTGTCCTGGGCGGTGTGGGCCTTCGCCAGGCGGCGCAGCGTGTCCCCGGTCAGCAGCGGGGAGTCCCCGGCGGTGACGATCACCGTGCCGTCCAGCACCACGCCGTCGGCGGCCAGCGCCTCCAGCGCCGTACGCACCGCGTGCCCGGTGCCCTTCTGGTCCTCCTGCACCACCGGGCGGGCCGCCGGGTAGTGCGCCGCGAGGTGCTCCTGGACCTGGTCCCGCTGGTGTCCGACCACCACGACGAGCTGCTCCGGCGTCAGTTCGCGGGCCGCCGAGACGGCATGACCCACCAGCGACCGGCCGCAGACCTCGTGCAGCACCTTGGGCAGCTTGTTCGACTTCATCCGGGTCCCGCCACCGGCGGCGAGCACGACAACGGCGGCAAGCGAATTGGCACCCATGCGGGGAGGCTCCTCGGTCGGTTCACAGAGCGGGCAGAACGGGCCCGGACCGGACCGAGGCCGGTCGCCATTCGCACAGTCCGCCGAGCAGCACCGACAATACCGGCGGTTCGGCGGTACGCCCGAACCTGAGGCGTGCAGAGGCTCCGCCGCTAGGATTCGAACCCAGACAAAGGCCTCCAAAGGGCCCTGTGCTGCCATTACACCACGGCGGATGGTTGCTCAGACCCTACCCGAGTCGACCCGGCCATGGGTATCAACTGCCGCGATCCGCAGGCCCCGATCCGCCGGAAACGGTCGAACAAGCCGGGCCGCCGGTTCATCCATCCAGTCGGGTGAATTCACTCAAGCGCCGTGCGGCGGCGTGTTCCCTTCGCCACGGAGCGCAACCTACGATGCCGTAGGTTACGCCAACGTAGCCTCCGCTCCTCCCTCCCGCACAGAGATGCCGCAAAGGGACGCCCATGACCACCAAGGCCGGCGAGCCGAGCGCGGGGAACGCCGCGCTTCCCACCGAATCCCCCGATCCCACCGACACCGCCGCCACCCGGCTGTCCGCCACCCGCGGCGGGGAGAAGCAGGGCCTCGCCGAACGGCTCGCGCTCGGGCTGTTCATCCTCCTGCCGTTCACCGCGCTGCTGGCCGCCGTGCCGGTGGCCTGGGGGTGGGGACTGGGGTGGACGGACGCGGCGATCACCGTCTCCATGTACTTCCTCACCTGCCACGGCATCACCGTCGGCTACCACCGCTACTTCACCCACAGCGCGTTCAAGGCCAACCGCCCGATGCGGCTCGCCCTCGCGATCGCCGGCAGCCTGGCGGTCGAGGGCCCGCTGGTGCGCTGGGTGGCCGACCACCGCAAGCACCACCGGTTCAGCGACAAGGACGGCGACCCGCACTCGCCGTGGCGCTACGGAGAGAGCCTCCCCGCCCTGCTCAAGGGCCTGTGGTGGGCGCACATGGGCTGGATGTTCGACGAGGAGCAGACCCCGCAGCTCACGTACGCGCCGGACCTCGTCCGCGATCCGGCCATACGGCGGATCTCCCGGCTGTTCTGGCTCTGGACCATGATCTCGCTGCTGCTCCCCCCGCTGGTCGGCGGGCTGGTGACGCTGTCCTGGTCGGGCGCGCTGTCCGCCTTCTTCTGGGGATCGCTGGTCCGGGTGGCCCTGCTGCACCACGTCACCTGGTCGATCAACTCGATCTGCCACGCCGTCGGCCGCCGCCCGTTCCGCTCCCGGGACCGCTCGGGCAACGTCTGGTGGCTGGCGGTGCTCTCCTGCGGCGAGTCCTGGCACAACCTGCACCACGCGGACCCGACGGCCGCCCGACACGGGGTGCTGCGCGGGCAGATCGACTCCTCGGCCCGGCTGATCCGCTGGTTCGAGCTGGCCGGCTGGGTCCGGGACGTCCGTTGGCCGGACGCACAACGGATCGCCGCCCGCCGCGCCGCATGAGTCGTCGCTTCCAGCATGATGTAGGGGTGAACGGGAGCAGCGCAGACAGCACAGGCGGCCACCAGAGCACGCGGACGGACGCGGCGCCCGACGCGGCGCCGGCCCGTCCGCGAACCGCTGCACCGGCGGGCGGGGGCGCCTCGGGAGGTGCGCCCGCCCCGGCGCCGCGCCGCCGGGGCGGGCGGGTCCGGATGACCGGCAAGCAACGGCGGGAGCAGCTGCTGGAGATCGGGCGGACGGTGTTCGCGGAGCGCGGCTACGACGGCACCTCGGTGGAGGAGATCGCCGAGCGGGCCGGGGTGTCGAAGCCGGTGGTGTACGAGCACTTCGGCGGCAAGGAGGGGCTGTACGCGGTGGTGGTGGACCGCGAGATGCAGCTGCTGCTGGACATGGTCACGGGGGCGCTGACCGGCGGGCACTCGCGGGAGCTGCTGGAGCAGGCCGCGTTCGCGCTGATGGACTACATCGACACCTCGACGGACGGCTTCCGGATCCTGGTCCGGGACTCCCCGGTGGCCCAGTCGACCGGCACCTTCGCGTCACTGATCAGCGACATCGCGACGCAGGTGGAGGACATCCTCGGCCTGGAGTTCAAGTCCCGGGGCTTCGACGCGCGACTGGCCCCGATGTACTCGCAGATGCTGGTCGGCATGGTGGCACTGACCGGGCAGTGGTGGCTGGAGGTCCGCAAGCCGGACAAGGCGCAGGTCGCGGCGCACCTGGTGAACCTGGCCTGGCACGGGCTGGAGGGCCTGGAGCGGCACCCGAGGCTGGTCGGCGGGCGCAAGGACTGACCTGCGGGCGGAAGGACCGACGGCCCTCCCGCCTCTCATCAGGCCCGCCCGCCCCGCATCAGACCCTGGTCCCGACGGCGAAGATCCGCCGGAACGGGAAGACGGTGCCGTGCGGTCCGGCCGGGTAGGCCTCGCGCAGGAGCGCCCCGTACTCGGCGAGGAAGGCGGCTTGGCGGCCGGGGTCGGTCAGCCGGGTGAGGACGGGGCGCAGGGCGGTGCCCTTGACCCAGGCGAGGACCGGGTCCGGGCCCGGGAGCAGGGTGCGGTAGGTGGTCTCCCAGACGTCGGGCGTGCAGCCGGCGGCGGTGAGGGCGTCCAGGTAGCGCTCGGGCGGGTGGACGCCGGCCCTGGCGTCCTCGTCGCCGAGGAGGCCGCGCCAGCGGGGGCTGCGCCGGAGTTCGGCGAGCAGGGTGTGGCTGGGGGCGTCGAAGTTGCCGGGGACCTGGAAGGCGACGGTACCGCCGGGCCGCAGGGCGCCGGCCCAGCGCGGGACGAGGCCGAGGTGGCCGTCGATCCACTGCAGCGTGGCGTTGGAGACGATCAGGTCGGGTCCGGCCGGGGCCGGGTCGTAGTCGCGCGCGTCGGCGAGCAGGTAGTCGGCGGTGGGCTCACCGTCGGTGCGGGCGGTGGCGAGCATCGGGGCGGAGTTGTCGACGCCGGTGAGGCGGGCGTGCGGCCAGCGTGCGCGCAGCACGGCGGTGGAGTTGCCGGGGCCGCAGCCGATGTCGAGGATCACGGGATCGCCCGGGTTCGGGAGGGCGGGGACGCGGGCGAGCAGGTCGCGCAGCGGACGGGTGCGTTCGTCCGCGAAGCGCAGGTACTGCGCCGGGTCCCAGACGGGACTGGTCATGGTCCACCTCGCAAGTATCTCGACATCAAGATATCCCAGGTAGCCTTGCTGGCACATTTCTCGACGTCAAGAGACTTCACATCGACACATCCACCGATACACTGATCGTCATGGAGGACGAGGTCGACAGGCTGGTCGCAGCGTGGCGCCGAGAGCGCCCCGACCTCGACGTGGAGCCGCTGGAGGTACTCAGCCGGGTCAGCAGGCTCGCCCGGCACCTCGACCGCGCCCGCCGCACCGCCTTCGCCGAGCACGGGCTGGAGCCCTGGGAGTTCGACGTCCTGACCGCCCTGCGCCGGGCCGGCTCCCCCTACCAGCTCTCCCCCGGCCAGCTGCTCACCCAGACCCTGGTCACCTCCGGCACCATGACCAACCGCATCGACCGCCTCACCGGCAAGGGCCTGGTCAAGCGCCTGCCCGACCCGGACGACCGGCGCGGCGTGCTCGTCCGGCTCACCGACGACGGCCGCGACCGCGCCGACCAGGCACTCGCCGGACTGCTCGCGCACGAACGCGAACTGCTCGCCCAGCTCAGCTCCGGCCAGCAGGGCGAACTCGCCGCGCTCCTGCGGCAGCTGGTCGCCCCCTTCGACAACATCCCGGGCTGATCCGGGCCCCGGAGCTCACGTCCGGTCCACCGCGGTCACGATGGACGGCGGCGCCGGCAGGGCCGGCTCGGCCGGGCTGACCCCGGCCCGGCGGGCCACCGCCACCGCGGCCAGCGTGGAGTGCACCCCGAGCTTGCCGAGCACGTTCTGCATGTGCGTCCGGACGGTGTGCGGCGACAGGTAGAGCCGCTCCGCGACCGCCTGCCGACCCAGGCCCGCCACCATGCAGCGCAGGATCTGCTTCTCCCGCGGGGTCAGGGTGTCGACCAGCCGCTCGCTCTCGGTGCGGTCCCGCCGGGCGGTGGTCAGCTCGCGGATCACCCCGGTCAGCAGCGCGGGCGGCAGGTGCGTCTCGTCCCGCAGCACCCCCCGGACCACCGCGAGCAGCCGGGCCAGCGAACTCTCCTTGGCCACCCAGCCGGTGGCACCCGCGTGCAGGGCCCGGGCGGCGCGGTGCGGATCGTCGGCGGCGGCCAGCACGACCGCCCGCAGCCCCGGATGGGCGCGGCGGACCCGGGCGAGCAGGGTGATGCCGTCCGGTGCCGGAGGCGCGGTCCTGAGCTGGTCGGCCCGGTACGCGTCGGAGCGGGCCGACTCCGCGCCGCGCCCACCCGGGCGCAGCAGGTCCACCGAGCGCCCGCCGGACGGCACCACCGGCGGGCCGACCGGGTGGCGGGGCGGCGGCACCGCCGGGGCCAGCCGCCGCCGGGCCGCGTCGGCCGCGTCCGGGCCGGGCCGGCTCCGGGCACCCGCCGAAGCGACGCCCTCGGCCCCCAGGTCGGCATCGATCAGAACCACGTCGAAGGCCCGCCCCTCGACGGCGGCACGCTCCAGCGCCCGCTCGGCGGCGGCCCCGCTGCCGGCCGCCCCCACCTCCACGTCGGGCTCGGCGGCGAGCGCCGCGGCCAGGGCCTCGGCGAAGATCCGGTGGTCGTCGACCACCAGGACGCGGATCCGCCCCATCGTCACTACCCCCCTGCTCAGACCGGCCCGAGCCCGGGGGCGGGGACCGGCCCCGGCACCCGCGGTCCGGGCCCGTCACTCCGCCCGCCCACCGGTGGCCGGTGAGGCCGAAAAAGGGCGCCGGCCCCCACCGGTACCGCACTCAGCGTACGGGCCGGGAAACCCCCTCGTGGCGGTTTGGTGAAGTTTCGTCAGGAGGTGCGCGAGTGGCGGGATTTCACGCCATCACCGGTCGAAGCGGGCAACGCCGAGGCGCCGCCCCCAACCTCCGGGAGCGGCGCCTGCGGGGTCCTGCGGCCTACTGGCCGTGCTTCTCCAGGGCGAACTTCCAGGCGTCGGCGACGATGTCGTCCAGGTTCGGGCGGCGCGGCGTCCAGCCCAGCGCCTCGTGGGCGCGGGCCGCCGAGGCCACCAGCACGGCCGGGTCGCCGGCCCGGCGGCCGGCCGCCTGCACCGGGATCTCCCGGCCGGTGACGCGCCGGACCGACTCGATCACCTCGCGCACCGAGAAGCCGCTGCCGTTGCCCAGGTTGCAGATCAGGTGCTCGCCCGGCTTGGCCGCGTCCAGCGCCAGCAGGTGCGCGTCGGCCAGGTCCGCGACGTGGATGTAGTCGCGGATGCAGGTGCCGTCCGGGGTCGGGTAGTCCTCGCCGTACACCGCGATGTGCGGGCGCTGACCCAGCGCCGCCTGGAACACCAGCGGGATCAGGTGCGACTCGGGGTCGTGGCGCTCCCCGTACGCGCCGTACGCACCAGCCACGTTGAAGTAGCGCAGCGAGACGGCGGCCAGCCCGTGCGCGACGGCCTCGCTGGTGATCAGGTGGTCCACGGCGAGCTTGGTGGCGCCGTAGGCGTTGGTCGGCGAGGTGCGGGCGGTCTCCGCGATCGGCACGACCTCCGGCTCGCCGTAGACGGCGGCGGTGGACGAGAACACCAGCTTGCGCACACCCGCCGCGCGCATCGCCGCGACCAGCTCCAGCGACCCCGCCACGTTGTTGCGCCAGTACTTCTCCGGGTCCACGACCGACTCGCCGACCTGCGAGGAGGCGGCGAAGTGCAGCACGCCGTCGAAGGAACCGTCCAGCACCCGGCCGGCCTCCTGGACCCGACCCTCGACGAACTCGGCACCGACCGGGACGCCCTCACGGAAACCGGTGGAGAGATCGTCCAGGACGGTCACCTGGTGCCCCGCCTCCAGCAGGTGGGCGGCCACCACGCTGCCGACGTAGCCGGCGCCACCCGTGACCAGGTACTTACTCATGATGAGACCTCCAGCGGGCGACGGTCCGCCGGATCAGCGGCGGCCGTCGATGACGTGTGTACGACTGAGGCTATTCTCCCTGCCCGCCGGAGTGCCCAGGACCACGTGAACGGGCCACCCGGGAGCCGGTTTCACGAAACCCGAGCCCCCCTCAGCCGCCGGCCATCCGCTCCAGCAGCCCGGTACGGGCCGCCACCGCGGCCGCCTCCAGCCGGGTCCGCGCCCCGAGCTTCATCAGCACCCGCTGGACGTGCGTCCGGGCGGTGCTCGCGGCGATCCGCATCCCGGCGGCGATCGCCGCCGTGTCCTCCCCGTCCGCGATCCGGGCCAGCACCTGCACCTCACGACGGGTCAGCAACCGCAGCAGCCGCACCGCCTCGTCGTCCGGCTCGGCGACCGGCCGCAGCAACTGGTCGAAGGCCCCGCGCAGCACGTCCACGGCCACCGCCGCCTCGCCCGCCCGAGCCCGCCCGATCGCCCGCTCGACCACCCCGATCCGCTCGTCGCTCGGCACGTACCCCGCCGCCCCGGCCGCGAACGCCCCCGCCACACCGCGCAGTTCACCCACCGGCCCGAGCACGATCACGGCCACCTCGGGGCGCTCCCGGCGAATCCGGCGCAGCCCGTCGAAAGCCGCCGGCTCACTCGGCGCGGCCACCCCCAGCAGACACACCTCCGGCCGCCGGCCGACCACCAGATCAGCCGCGACCCCGGCCGGGCAGCCGACCGCGAGCACCCGGTGGCCGCGCAGCTGCAACGCCGTGGCCAGCGCCTCGGCCAACAGCCGGTGATCGTCGACCACCACGAGTCGAACGCCCATGACGCCCTCCCGGTCGGGGTTCGGCTCGCGCCCGCACCCCATGGGCGGGCGGCCGATGACGCACCATCACAGCGCATTCCGTACCCGACCCGCTAGGCCGCCGCGTTCGGCCGCCGCACTGGGCCGCCGTCTTGGACCGGACGGCCTGATCGGGGAACAGCAAAAGGCCCTCGCCATGAAGCGAGGGCCTTCGAATGGAGCCCCCATGCGGAATCGAACCGCAGACCTTCTCCTTACCATGGAGACGCTCTACCGACTGAGCTATAGGGGCTTGCCGGGCTTTCACCGGGCCGGTCGAACAAGGAAGACATTACACGGCTGGCAGCCCGGAAGGGAAATCGGCTCCGCGACCCCGGCGCATGCCGGACCGACCCCCGGCGGGCGGGCACCCGGCCCTCGGCACGGGCCCGGTCGGCCTTCGGTACGGGGCTGGTCAGCCCTTGGCGCGGGCCCGGCCAGCCTTCGGCGCGCGCATGGTCAGCCTTCGGCGTGCGTCTCGTCGAACTCCTCACGGGCGGCCAGCATCTGCCCGGTTCGCTGCTCCGTCCAGCGGCCGAGCGGCGCCAGCAGCACGGCCAGCTCCCGGCCGAGCGGCAGCAGGTCGTAGACCACCCGCGGCGGCGTCTCCGGGAACACGGTGCGGCGCACCAGTCCGCTGCGCTCCAGGCTGCGCAGCGACTGGGTGAGCATCTTGCGACTGACCCCGCCGACGCCACGCTGCAGTTCGGAGAACCGCTGCTGCCCGCAGGCGGCGAGGCTCATCAGGATCAACATCGACCACTTGTCGGCCAGTTCGGCGAACATCGCGCGGCTGGGACAGAGCTGGGCGAAGACGTCGAGCTCCTGCTCCCGGTCCTGCCCGCCCTCCCGCTCCTGCCCCTGCCGCCCGGTGCCGCTCTCCACCCGGGCCGCTTCCTCCGTCGTCATGCCGTCCAGGGTAGCCCCGCGGTCTCCAATCCACCCTTGGTAACCAATGGAGACTTGGTCTATATTGGAGACCAGGCCGGCGGGTCGAGGTGCGACAGCACGCCCCGCCGTCGCTCCTCGGCTTGTCCCTGCCTTGCCTTACCTTGCCTTGCCTTGCCCTGCCTTGCCCCTGCCCGCACCCGTTCCCGTACAGGAGTGCCCCCGTATGACCGCCATCCGCCCGACCGTCGCCCTCGCCTACCACTCCGGCTACGGCCACACCGCCGTCATCGCCGAGGCCGTCGCCCGCGGCGCCGCCGCCGCCGGCGCCGAGGTCGTCTCGATCGCCGTCGACACCATCACCGACGAGCAGTGGGCCCAGCTCGACGCCGCCGACGCGATCGTCTTCGGCTCCCCCACCTACATGGGCACCGCCTCCGGCGCCTTCCACGTCTTCGCCGAGGCCACCAGCAAGCGCTGGTTCTCCGACGCCTGGCGGGACAAGGTCGCCGCCGGCTTCACCAACTCCGCCTCCAAGAGCGGCGACAAGGCCGGCACCCTCGGCTTCTTCCAGACCCTCGCCGCCCAGCACGCCATGAGCTGGGTCAACCTCGGCCTCAAGCCCGGCTGGAACGCCACCACCGCCACCGAGAACGACCTCAACCGCCTCGGCTTCTTCAACGGCGCCGCCGCCTCCAGCCCGTCCGACGCCGGCCCCGAGGCCGTGCACAAGGCCGACATCGCGACCGCCGAGTACCTCGGCGAGCGGGTCGCCCAACACACCGCCGTCGTGCTGGCCGGCCGCGCCGCCCTCGCCGGCTGACCGCACCGCACGGTCGGCACCTACGCCGCCGGGTCCGCCCCCAGGAGGGGCACCCGGCGGCGTCCGCCGTCCACCGCCCCCAACTCCGCGCCGCCGGTCTCCGGCAGCAGCCACAGGCAGCCCAGCGCCACCACGCCCAACCCCACCAGGTACCAGCCGACCGGCTCCGCCGTCCCGTACGCCTCCGTCAGCCGCGTCGCCACCAGCGGCGTCGTCGCCCCGCCCACCACGCCGCCCAGGTTGTACGTCAACGCGGCACCCGTGTACCGCACCCGGGTCGGGAACAACTCCGGCAGGAACGCCGCCACCGGCCCCATCAGGCACCCCAGCACCACCAGCGCACCCGCCAGCGCCACGAACATCAACGGCCGGCGCACCGTCTCCAGCAACGGGAACAGCACCAGCGACCACCCCGCCGCCAGACCCGTCGCCCAGCACAGCGTCCGCCGCCGCCCCCACCCGTCACTGCGCGACGCGCTCACCCACACCGTCACGCCCATGCCCAGCGCGCCCACCAGCAGCATCACCAACACCAGCGAACTCGCCACCCCGAGCCCGGACGTCGCGTACGCCAACGCGTACGTCGTGGTCAGGTAGAACAGCGCGTACCCCACGGTGATCGCCCCACAGCCCAGCAGCACCGTGCGCCAGTGCCCGCGCAACACCTCCACCACCGGCGCCCGGTCCCTCGGCTCGTCCGGCCGGAACAGCGGCGTCTCCTCCAACCGCAGCCGCACGAACAGCCCCACCGCCACCAGCCCCAACGACGCCAGGAACGGCACCCGCCAGCCCCACTCCCGGAACGCCCGCCCGTCCAGGCCGAGTTGGACCGCCAGGAACACCCCGTTCGCCAACACGAACCCGCTCGTCGGCCCCAACTGCAGGAACGCCCCGTACCGCCCCCGCCGCCCGGCCGGCGCGTTCTCCGCGATCAGCAGCGCCGCCCCGCCCCACTCCCCGCCCAACCCCACGCCCTGACACACCCGCAACACCACCAGGGCCACCGGCGCCCACCACCCCCACGACCCGAACCCCGGCAACACCCCCACCGCCGCCGTAGACAGCCCCATCAACAACAGCGACACCACCAGCGTCGCCTTCCGCCCCACCCGGTCCCCGAAATGCCCGAACACCACCGCCCCCAGCGGCCGGGCCAAGAACGCCACCGCATACACCGAGAACGCCGCCAACAGCGCCCCCACCGTGCCCAGTTCAGGAAAGAACACCGACCCGAACACCAAGGCCGCCGCCGTCCCGTACAAAAAGAAGTCGTAGAACTCGATCGCCGTACCGATCAGCGCCGCAGCCGCCGCACGCCTCAACTGCCCCGCCCGCCGGGCTTCCTCCGCATCCATACCACCACCCTGGACACCAGCCCGCCCCGCCACCAGCCCCCACCCGAGTGACCCCCGCGCACACCCCCACTCCACGCGCCCCCGGCTCAACACCCGAGGCGCACACCAGCGCAGGCGCCCAGATCACCGCACGTAAGGGTCCTCCCCCGGCGGCACCACAGGCCGCCCACCCGCCTTCCGCCGCCGCAACACGACGAACACCACACCGGCGACCAGCACCAACCCACCCACCACACCGGCCACAACCGGCAACGCACCACCCGAACCAGAGGACTTCTCCGCCCTCGGCTCCACCGACGGCGCCCCCACGGCCACATCACTCGGACTCGGAGCCGCCGAACTCGGCGAGGGCGCCGAAGTAGAAGTAGCCGACGGGCTCGCAGGCGCGGACGGGCTGGCCGAAGGCACAGTCTCCGCCGCCGGAACCGGAGACACGTCCGCCGGGCCAGGATCACCAGGGTCCGCCAGAGCGACCCGAGGCCGCACTACGCCATAGCCGACATCGTTGTTGCGGACGGATCCATCAGTCGGCTTCCCGGCCGTATTGATCAACACCCGCAGAACCTGATTCGCCGACCAATCCTTGTGAATAGACCAGATCAATGCAGCCGAGGCGGACACCAATGCAGCAGAATCCGAGGTGCCATGACTCTTGCAATAGCCCGTTTTCCCCGTGCAAGCCTCGATCATATCCATGCCAGGAGCTGCAAGGATCACCTGCGACCCCTGCTGCGACTCCGACGTCGCAATGACGTCGCGACCGACCGCCCCAACTCCAACAACATTGGGGAGCGCACCCGGATATTCAACAAGATTTCCCGACTGGGCAGAATTCCCGACACTGGAAACTACCAGCGATCCCTTCGCTCGCGCCCAAGCCAGGATGGTATTCAGCTTCGCAACATCTTCAGGGTGAGTCGCGACAGCGGAAGTGCCCTGAGAAATGTTAATGACCTTGACACCTTGATCGACTGCATAGGTGACGGCCTGGCCAATCTGTCCAAGGAAATCGGCCGAAATCACCGCCCCATCGGATCCGTTGGAAATCTTCAACGGTAGGATCTTAGCTCCAGGAGCAAGGCCGTAAGCGCCTTTCCCGCCGTCGGATTTTCCGGACCCAGCAATGAGGCTGGCCATCTGCGTACCATGCCCCTCCGCATAGGATCCAACGCCACCGGGGCTTCCACTGAAATCCTTACCCGGAATAAACTGCCCCACCAAATCCGGGTGATCCAACTTGAATCCGCCGTCGATCACTGCGACGGTAACGCTCTCCCCCTTGGAGGTCTTCCACATCTCCGATGCATGCATGGCATCCAAATGCCATTGATCCTCGCGGATCGAATCGCCTGCGATCGCCAGTGGTGCCGCCGGACCGGCCATGACGCCCGTCACCAGAAGCGCCGCAGCGAACATTCGCCAACGTGCGCGTGCGCTCGTCCGCCCCATCGCAACTCCTCGTCAATCTCTCCGTCGACCGGGGAGCGTGCCCCGAACAGGTCTGCCCGGCCACCGGGAGAGCCCAGTGACCGGGCAGTCGTTGCCGTCCTACTCAATCACGTCCGGGTTGCTGTGCGGCGTACCGCTGGTCCAGGTCTCCTCGTCCTCGTAGAGGTAGTCGGCCCGCTTGCGGCGATCGCGCTCGTTCCGCCCGGAGTGACCCGCCGTTCCAGGGGCCATCATGCCGTTCTGCCCGGAGCGGGCTTCGCCCTCAACGGCTCCCGCAGCAGCAGCCCGGTTGCGCAGGCCCGTACCACCCGGCGTGAACTCCCCGCCGGCAGCCGGTCCCTTGCGGCCGCCGACCGCCCCTCCTCCAGTCGAGGTCAGGCCCCGGCCCCGCGAACTGCCGCCCGAACCAACGGCTCCGGAACCACCACCCATCCCCGGATGCATGCCGCCCACACCGCCCGCGCTGCCGGCCGCTCCCGCCCGCCCCGCCTGGGCCTCGCGCGCGCCGAAGACCGTCCCGCTGGGCAGACCCTGGCTACCACCGGACTTCCCCGGCACCGAGCCGCCGCCGAACGGAGCCGTACGGGCGGGGATCGAGCCCCCTCCCTTGCCGGAGACGGATCCGCCACCACCCTTGGCCGGGATCGAGCCGCCGCCGCCCCCGGCCGGGAAACCGGTCACCGGGCCGCCACCCGGACCACCCGGATATCCCTGGGTACCACCGGGGCCACCCGGGTATCCGGGAATCCCACTCGGACCGTCAGGCGGGAGATTTCCACCACCACTGGGGCCGAGCGGGCCGGTCTGACCTGGCAAGGTCGGCACGGTCGGCAGGCTGTCAAGGCCGGTACCGGGACGGTGGACGGGTTCCGACGGCACAAAGGGATGCGTCGAGGAGCCCGGGTCCACCGGTGTCGGCGGCACCTGGCCACCGTTTCGCGACGGAATTGGGTCAGTGTGGCCTGGTACGAGCGGGCCTTGCGAACTCGATCCCGGGTTGCGGGGTACGGTCGAGCCGCCACCGTAAGTTCCACCTTGCGGGCTGTAACTCCCTCTGGCAGTAACGCCGCTGCCCGTACGAGGACTGCGGACGGAACCGCCGTAGCCGCCGTAGCCACCACCCTTTGGGTAATCCGACACATCGTCTCGGCTCTTACTCGCATCCGGCGTACCCGGCAGAGCCACGTCCCCGAGCCCGGCCAGCTTCGTCGTCGCCGCCTCGTACGCCTGCCCCAGCTTCTCCATCTGGTGGATGGCTTCCTGGTGGGCCTTGTAGACCCGCTGGGAGGCGGCCACAGCCTCCGTTTCGGTGACCCAGGAACAGTTCTGCTTCTTCATCATGGCGTCGACGGTGGCGGTGGTCGGCCCGGTCGGGGTGAAGTTGGCGCTCGTGAGCGCCATCTGGTTGGGCACCCCCTGGGTCGAGCGCGCCTTGACGATGTCGACATCGTCGTGTGGCACGTCCGGCACGGCCACCTTGGCGGTGCTGAGTGCCTCGCCGGCCTGGTGCATGGCGTCGCCGGCGGTTGTGGAGTAGTCACCGAGCAACGCGGCGGACTGCTGCAGGTTGCCTGCCCAGGTCTTGAAGCTCTCGGCGGCCGGCCCTTCCCAGCTGACGTTGCCGATGTGCGATTTGAGTGCCGCGCCGAGTTCCTTCAGGACGCGGCCGGCCGACTTCAGCTGGGTGCCGCGACTCAGCACCGTCGTGGGGTCGGTGCTCTGGACCATCTTCTTGAGCTGGGCGTGTCCGACGCCCTCGAAGTTCGTTCCGTCTGCCACTACTTACTCCCCGTTTCCCCGTGAGCGCCCTCGCCGACCACCATCAGAAGCCCTCGCCGCCGGCCCGCGCCGGCGTGGTGCCGCCCGCGTTCTTCGCGACGGCGTTCTGCGCGGCCGTCGTGTCGTCCTCGTTGGCCGAGTAGTTGCCCGCCGTCGCTGCGACCGCGGTCTTCATCGCCTCGATCTGCGACACGAAGTCCTTGTGCAGCTTGACGAGCTGGGTGTGCACCTTGTCGTAGGCCGCGGTCAGGGCCGTTGCTTCGGCGAACTCCGCGCTGGCGAAGCTTCCGCCGGTCAGTTTCTGTTCCTGGAGTTTGTACGGGGCCGCCGGGGAGCCTTCCATGGCCTGGAGCAGGGCTTCGATCTTCTTGGCGAACGCGGTGAGTGTGTCGAGCTCGACCTTGACGTCCTTCTTGCCGAAGGCGGACACCAGGTCGGCGGCGCTGACGTTCGTCTGCACGGTGCTGACGAGGGGGCCGAACCCCATCATGTGGCTGAGCATAAATGGCGTGATGTCACCGGACGTGTCCGGACTGGCCCCCGTGTTCGGTGGAACCTCTCCTGCCATAGCAGTTCACCTCTCCCCCGTACGGGCGGTGGTTCGGGGTAACCCCGGGGCCGCCGCTCCGCAACATACCGTCAACTTCTCGGTCGTACAGTGCTGGTCGGTGCACCGCCCGCCCTGGGGGCGGTTTCCGCCTCCGCAATCGTAGCCACCGCCTCTGTCGGGCTGGCAGGGCCCTTGGCCCGCCTGTGCGGGATCGGTACGAACTTGACACGTGCGGCCCTCGGGGGTGCCGTGCCGGGCCCCGGTAGACTGGCGTCGCCCGGTTGGACCGGGTACGCCCCCATCTGCCGCGCAATGTCGCACAGCAGCGTCCCCTGGCCGCAGAACGGACGTGACCTGATGCCTGCAGACGAGTCCGCCCCCTCCTGGTGGGCCCGTGCCGCCCGTCCTTCCCGGCCGCCGTTGCCGCTGGCACTGATGGCCCGCGCGGCGGTGGGCATGGCGGTGCCGCTGGCCGCAGGGCTGCTGGCGCACCGGCTGGATCTGGGGGTGTTCGCCGGTCTGGGCGCGATGCACGCGACGATGAACGACCGCGCGGAGCCGGGTGGCCTGCGGGTGCCCCGGATCGCGTCGGCGGTGCTGGCTTCGGCACTCGGCATGCTGATCGGCACTTCCCTCCAGCACGTGCACGTTTCGGCGGTCGCGCTCGGTGCGGCGCTCACGTTCACGGCGTTCGCGTCCGGCGCGCTGAGTGCGACGGGCCCGCGGGGTTCTGCGGCGGGGATGCTGCTGCTGGTGTCGGCGGCGTTGGGCAGCGGGATGCCGTTGCCGGATCCGTGGTGGGCGGCGGCGCCGATGATGCTGGCGGGTGCCGCGTTCGTGGTGGTGCTGGGTCTGCCGGGGGGCGCGCACCGCCGCCCCGCCTCGGATCCGCGCAACCGTGCGCTGGCGGCCGCATACGAGGCGTTCGGCCAGACGCTGGCCGATCTGGGCACGCCGCAGGGCGCGGCTTCGCGCCAGGTGTTGACGGCCCGGTTGAACCAGTTGCAGGACCTCCTCCCGCGACCGCACCGCCCGGGGTCGGAGTCCGCCCGTACGGTTCGGCTGCGCCGGATGTACGAGGCGGCGTTGGCCGCCACCGAGGCGGCGACGGGCCTGTTGTGGGCGTGGCGGCCGGTGCCGCCCGAGGTCGCGGAGGTGCCGCTCCGGTTGGCGGACGCGGTCCGGCGGGGCGGCGGCGAGGTCACCGTTCCGCAGTGGCAGCCGGACACGCCGTCCCGGCAGGCCCTGGACGTGGCGCTGCGCGCGGCGGCCGACACCGTGGCCGGCCGGGAGGCGGAGGTCGCTACCGCCCCGGCACCGCCGCCCGATCCGTGGCGGCTGCGGGTGCGGCTGCTGTCGCGCGGTTCGGTCCGGTACGGGCTGCGGGTGGCGTTGTGCATCGCGGTCGGTTCGGCGGTGACGGCCAGCTACCCGCTCAGCAAGAGCTACTGGGTGCCGATGACGATCGCCTTCGTGTTGAAGCCGGATCTCGGTTCGGTGTTCCTGCGGGCGGTGAGCCGCTCGATCGGCACGGTGCTCGGGGTGGCGGTCACGGCGGCCGTGGTGTCGCTCACGACCGACGCGTGGGTACTGACGGCGATCGCCGCGTTCTGCGTGGCCCTGTTGCCGTACGTGACGGCGGCGCACTACGGGCTGAACACGGTGGCGATGACGCCGATGGCGTTGATCCTGCTCCAGTTGGGCGGGCAGAGCAGCGCGGCCGAGTTCTGGCCGCGGGTGCTGGACACGGTGCTCGCGAGCGCGATCGTGCTGCTCTTCGGCTATCTGCTGTGGCCGGAGCGTCCGCGGCACCGGATCGAGCCCCGGCTGGTGGACGCGGCCACCGCGCTGCGGGCCTATCTGGACGCGGTCACCGGGGACGCGGGCCGGGCCGAGGTGTGGCTGCGCCGCACGGCGTACCGGGCGTTGGAGGACGCCCGCCAGGAGGTGCGGCAGGGGCTGGCCGAGCCGCCGCCGACGGGGCGGCTGGCGGAGCAGTGGCTGCCGGCGACGGCGGCGTTGGAGCGGCTGGGCGGCGCGGTGGCGGCGTTCGCGGCGCAGCTGCGGTACGGCGGCCGGGTGCCGGATCCGGCGGAGGTGGGGCGGGTGCGCCGGGCGCTGGACGAGCTGACGGCCGCGGCCCGCGAGCACCGCCCGCCGACCGGGGCGGCGGCCCGCCCGACGGCGCCGCACGACCCGGCGCGCAGTGCGCTGGGCCGTGCGGCGGACGAGCTGGAGGCCCTGCTGGCCCGGTAGGGCCCGAACGGGATCCCGGCACCGGCCAGGACTCCGACCAGAACTCCGACCAGGACTCAGACCTGCTCGGCCAGCTCCAGCCAGCTCAGCTCCAGCTCCTCCTTCTCCTCCCGGACGGCGCGCAGCTGCGCGTCCAGCTCCGCGACCTTGGAGAAGTCGGCGGCGTGCTCGGCGAGTTGGGCGTGCAGCTTGGACTCCTTCTGGTCCAGCTTGGCGATCTGCCGCTCCATCTTCTGCATCTCCTTCTTCGCCGCCCGCAGGTCGCCGCCCGACAGGGCCGACGCGGCGGTCCCGGCGTCCGGGCCGCCCGCTGCCGCGGCCGAAGCAGCCGAGGCGGTCGGAGCACCCGAGGCGGCCGAAGCGGCGGCGGCGATCGAGGCGGCCATCCGCGCCCGCCGCTCCAGGTACTCGTCGACGCCGCCCGGCAGCATCCGCATCTTCTGGTCGCCGAGCAGCGCGTGGACGACGTCGGTGGTCCGCTCGATGAAGAACCGGTCGTGGCTGATGACGATCATCGAGCCGGGCCAGCCGTCGAGCAGGTCCTCCAGCTGGTTGAGGGTCTCGATGTCGAGGTCGTTGGTGGGCTCGTCGAGGAAGAGCACGTTGGGCTCGTCCATCAGCAGGCGCAGCAGCTGGAGCCGCCGCCGCTCGCCGCCGGACAGGTCGCCGACGGGCGTCCACTGCTTGTCCTTGCCGAAGCCGAACTGCTCGCACAGCTGGCCGGCGCTCATCTCCCGGCCCTTGCCGAGGTCGACGCGCGAGCGGACCTGTTCGACGGCCTGGAGCACCCGGATGGCCGGGTCCAGTTCGACGACCTCCTGCGACAGGTAGGCGAGCCGGACCGTCTTGCCGACCTTGATCAGACCCGATGCGGGCTGCACGTCGCCCTCGGAGGCGTACGCGTCGCGCAGGGCACGCAGCAGCGAGGTCTTGCCGGCGCCGTTGACGCCGAGCAGGCCGATCCGCTCGCCGGGGCCGAGCTGCCAGGTGAGGTTCTCCAGCAGCAGCTTGGGGCCGGCCTTGACGGTGACGCCTTCCAGGTCGAAGACGGTCCTGCCCAGTCGCGCGTTGGCGAACTTCATCAGCTCGGACCGGTCCCGGGGCTCCGGCACGTCGGCGATCAGGGCGTTGGCGGCCTCGATCCGGTAGCGCGGCTTGGAGGTGCGGGCGGGGGCGCCGCGGCGCAGCCAGGCGAGTTCCTTGCGGGCGAGGTTCTGGCGCTTCTGCTCCTCGACGGCCTCGATCCGGGAGCGCTCGGCGCGGGCAAAGACGTAGTCGGAGTAGCCGCCCTCGTACTCGTGCACGGCGCCGCCCTGGACGTCCCACATCCGGGTGCTGACCTGGTCGAGGAACCAGCGGTCGTGGGTGACGCAGACCAGCGCGGAGCGGCGCTTCTGCAGGTGCTGGGCGAGCCAGTTGATGCCCTCGACGTCGAGGTGGTTGGTGGGCTCGTCGAGGACGATCAGGTCGGGCGAGCCGAGGAGCAGCTTGGCGAGGGCGATCCGGCGGCGCTCGCCGCCGGAGAGCGGGCCGATGACGGTGTCGAGGCCGTCGGCGAAGCCGGGCAGGTCGAGGCCGCCGAAGAGGCCTTCGACGATGTCGCGGATGCGGGCGTCGCCGAGCCACTCGTGGTCGGCCCGGTCGGCGATCACCTCGTGCCGGATGGTGGCCGTCGGGTCGAGCGAGTCGTGCTGGGTGAGGACGGCCAGCTGGAGGCCGCCGTTCCAGGTGATCCGGCCGCTGTCGACCTCCTCCAGCTTGGCGAGCATCCGGATCAGGGTGGTCTTGCCGTCGCCGTTGCGTCCGACGACGCCGATCCGGTCGCCTTCGCTGACACCGAGGCTGACTCCGTCCAGGAGGGCGCGGGTGCCGTAGACCTTCGTGACGGACTCGATGGTGGCGAGGTTGACGGCCACGTCTGCTGCGCTCCTGGGATTGGCGGTCTCGGGGCGGCCCGCCGGTCGCGGCCGGGCACCCCTGTCGGGGACGCCCCGATCTCCCCAGCCTAATGGGCCCGCCGAAGCGCCCTCACCGCCCGCAGTGGCGGGGGCCCGAACCGGCGGGCCCCGTACCGGCGAAGCCCTTAGAAACGTTGGCGGGGTCCCTACGGCACGAGCGCCGCCCCCGGCACCGGCCCGTACGTGGCGTGCGCGGTCCGGCAGGTGCCGGAGGCCCGCAGCGCCTCGGCGACGGCGGCGGCCGCGTCGGCGTCCTTGACGAGGAACGCGCAGGTCGGCCCCGAGCCGGAGACGAGGGCGCCGAGCGCGCCGGCCTCGGTGCCGGCCCGCAGGGTGGCGGCGAGCGCGGGGCGCAGCGAGAGGGCGGCGGGCTGGAGGTCGTTGGCGAGGGCGGCGGCCAGGGCGACGGCATCGCCCTGGGCGAGGGCGGCGAGCAGCGCGGGGTCGGCGTCGGGGGTGCGGACGTCGGTGTCGCTGGAGCCGGTGCCGGCTTCCTCGCGCAGGCGGTCGCACTCGCGGAAGACGGCGGGGGTGGAGAGGCCGCCGTCGGCGACCGCGAACACCCAGTGGAAGGTGCCGTCGACGGTGAGCGGCTGCAGGATCTCGCCCCGGCCGAGGCCCAGCGCGACGCCGCCGAGCAGGGCGAACGGCACGTCGGAGCCGAGTTCGGCGGCCAGTTCCAGGAGGGTGTCGAGGGGGGTGTCGAGCTGCCAGAGCGCGTCGCAGGCGACCAGCGCGGCGGCCCCGTCGGCACTGCCGCCGGCCATGCCGCCGGCGACCGGGATGGCCTTGGCGATGTGCAGGTGCACGCCGGGTTCGGCGATGCCGTGGTGGGCGGCGAGCAGGCGGGCGGCGCGGGCGGCGAGGTTGCTGTCGTCGAGCGGTACGACGTGGGCGTCCGGCCCGGTGCAGGAGAGCGTGACACCCTCCCCTGCCGTGGCGGTGACCTCGTCGCCGAGGGCGACGGCGAAGAACACGTTGGCCAGGTCGTGGAACCCGTCGGCGCGCAGTCCGCCCACCCCGAGCTGGGCGTTGACCTTCGCCGGAACCCGCACGGTGATCACTGGGAGTCCGCCTCCGGCTCGTGCTCGGCGATCTCCGGCTTGTGCTCGGCGATCTCGGGCTTGTGCTCGGCAATCTGCGGCTTGTGCTCGGCGATCGCGGCGAACTGCTCCACCGTGAGCATCTCGCCGCGCAGCTTGTGGTCGATCCCGGCGGCCGCGAGCGCCTGCTCGGCCCCGGCGGCGGAGCCGGCCCAGCCGGCCAGCGCGGCGCGCAGGGTCTTGCGCCGCTGGGCGAACGCGGCGTCGACGACGGCGAACACCTCCCTGCGGCTGGCGGTGGTCTTCGGCGGCTCGCGGCGGATCAGCGAGACCAGCCCGGAGTCGACGTTGGGGGCGGGCCAGAACACGTTCCGGCCGATGGCGCCGGACCGCTTCACGTCGGCGTACCAGTTGGCCTTGACGGACGGGACGCCGTACACCTTGTTGCCGGGCTTGGCGGCGAGCCGGTCGGCGACCTCGGCCTGCACCATCACCAGGGTGCGCTCGATGCTGGGGAAGGTCGCCAGCATGTGCAGCAGGACGGGCACGGCCACGTTGTACGGCAGGTTGGCGACCAGCGCGGTCGGCGCCGGCCCGGGCAGCTCGGTGACCTCCATGGCGTCGCTGAACACCAGGTCGAAGCTGTCGACCTTGCCGGGCATCCGGGCCGCGACGGTCGCTGGCAGGTGCTGTGCCAGCACCGGGTCGATCTCCACCGCCGTGACGTGCGCGGCCACCTCCAGCAGCGCCAGCGTCAGCGACCCGAGTCCGGGCCCGACCTCGACCACCGCGTCCTCGGCCGTCACCCCGCCTGCCCGGACGATCCGCCGCACGGTGTTGCCGTCGATGACGAAGTTCTGCCCGCGCTGCTTGGTCGGCTTCACGCCGAACGCGGCCGCCAGCTCCCGAATGTCGGCGGCGCCCAGCAGGTGGCTGTCAGGGGTGGGGTCGGTGGTGCTCACGCGCCAAGGATACGGGCGCGCGGGGCCCTCAGAGTTCGACGACCTCGGCGAGGTCGATCTCGACGGGGTACGGCACCGAGGTGCGGAGCACGCCTTCGTGCTGGGCGACGGGCAGGTAGACGCCCTTCTCCTCGTCCCGGTGGAACTCGTGCACGATCGGCAGGTTGTCGAGGCCACGCTCGACCCGCCAGTAGTACGGGATCTTCTTCTCGGCGTACTGGCCGGGCTTGCGGAAACGGTCGTTGGCCCGGGTGCCGTGGGATACGACCTCGACGGCCAGCACCAGGGATTCCGGCGGCAGGCACTCCAGTTCGAAGACGTCGAGACCGGTCTTGTCGAAGACCACCACGTCCGGCTTGGCCGTGTTGCTCTCGTCCAGGAGGACGCAACGCTCGACGTTTGCCGCGTACGGCGCGACGCGTGCGCTTCGAAGAGCCGTGTACAGCTCGTCGCGCACCTGGTCGTGCCACTGATTCGTCTGCCCCCGGACCACGATGACTCCGTCCACCAGATCCCATTCGAACGGCAGGTCGAATTTCTGAGCCTGCTCGTACGTCCAGCCCTGGGACGGCGGATGTGTCCAGTCGATGCGGTCCTCGACGGGTTCGTCGATCGGCTCGGCGGTCATCGCCACCTCCCTCACTGCACTCATGCTAGTCAGCCTAAGAAGCAGCCGGGAGTGCCGAATCGTTCCGCCGGAATCCGACTTTCGTTCGACCGGCTCAGTACCCGAAGGCCCGGGCCGTGTTCTCCGCGATCGCCGTGGACAGCTCGTCCTCGTGCAGCCCCAGCGTGTCGGCCATCGAGCGGACGGTGACCGGGATGAGGTACGGGGCGTTGGGCCGGCCGCGGTAGGGGTGGGGGGTGAGGAAGGGTGCGTCGGTCTCGACCAGGACGCGGTCGAGGGGGGTGGCGGCGAGGGCGTCGCGCAGCGGCTGGTTGGCCTTGAAGGTGACCGGGCCGGCGAAGGACAGGTACCAGCCGTGTTCGGCACAGACCTTGGCCATCTCGGCGTCGCCGGAGTAGCAGTGGAAGACCGTCCGCTCGGGGGCGCCTTCCGCCAGCAGGACGGCGATGACGTCCTCGTGGGCGTCGCGGTCGTGGATGACCAGGGCCTTGTCGTGCCGTTTGGCCATCTCGATGTGGCGGCGGAACGACTCCTTCTGGATCTCGACGCCCTCGGGGCCGGTGCGGAAGTAGTCGAGGCCGGTCTCGCCGACGGCGCGGACCTGCGGGAGGGCGGCGAGCCGGTCGATCTCGGCGAGGGCCTCCTCCAGCGCGGCCTCGCCGCCCGCCTTCCGCTGCTGGCCGGACCAGCCGTCCGCGTCGCCGAGGAAGATCCGCGGCGCCTCGTTGGGGTGCAGGGCGACGGCCGCGTGCACCTGCTCGTACTGGGCCGCCAGTTCGGCGGCCCAGCGCGAGCCGGGCACGTCGCAGCCCACCTGGACGACCGTGGTGACCCCGACCGAGGCGGCCCGGGCCAGTCCCTCGGCCGGGGTGCCGGCCTGCATGTCGAGGTGGGTGTGCGAGTCGGCCACCGCCACGGCCAGGGGTTGCGGCAGCGGCGGCGGGGTCGACCGGGCGTCGTCCTTGGCAGACATCAGGAGGCGGGCTTCTCTTCGAGGCGCGGGAACAGGATCTCGCCCTTGGTGACGGTGCTGCCGGCGGGCAGCCGGCCCCAGTCGGCGGTGGTGGCGATGGTCTGCGCGGCGAGCGCGCCGAGGCCGGCCTCGGCGCCGAGCGAGGTCCACAGCTTCTCGGCGGTGGACGGCATCACCGGGTTGAGCATGACGGCGGTGCCGCGCAGCGCCTCGGCGGCGGTGTAGAGGATGGTGGCGAGGCGGGCGCGGCCCTGCTCCGAGTCGTCCTTGGCCACCTTCCACGGCTCCTGCTCGGTGAGGTAGCCGTTGACCTGCTTGACGAACTCGAAGATCGCCGCGAGGCCGCCGGCGAAGTCCAGCTCCTCGCCGATCTTCCGGTCGGCGGTGGCGAGGGCCGTGGCGAGGCCGTCCGCGATGGCCTGCTCGGCGTCACCGGGGGCGGCGGCGGCCGGCAGCGCGCCGTCGAAGTACTTGCCGACCATGGCGGCGACCCGGGAGGCCAGGTTGCCGAAGTCGTTGGCGAGTTCGGAGGTGTACCGGGCGGTGAAGTCCTCCCAGGAGAACGAGCCGTCGGTGCCGAAGGGGATCGCCCGCAGGAAGTAGTAGCGGTAGGCGTCCACGCCGAAGTGCGAGGTGAGGTCGGTGGGCGAGATGCCGGTCAGGTTGGACTTGGACATCTTCTCGCCGCCGACCATCAGCCAGCCGTTGGCGACGACCCGCTTGGGCAGCGGCAGGCCCGCGGCCATCAGCATGGCGGGCCAGATCACCGCGTGGAAGCGCAGGATGTCCTTGCCCACCAGGTGGACGGAGGCCGGCCACAGTTCGGCGAAGCGCTCCGGGTCGCTGCCGTAGCCGGCCGCGGTGATGTAGTTCTGCAGCGCGTCCACCCACACGTACAGGACGTGATTCTCGTCCCAGGGCAGCGGGACGCCCCAGTTGAAGGTGGAGCGGGAGATCGAGAGGTCCTTCAGGTCCTGCTCGACGAAGCGCAGCACCTCGTTGCGGGCCGAGGCTGGCTGGATGAAGTCCGGGTTGGCGGCGTAGAACTCCAGCAGCTTCGGGCCGTAGGCGGAGAGGCGGAAGAAGTAGTTCTCCTCCTCCAGCCATTCGACCGGCCGCTTGTGCACGGAGCAGAGCTTCTCGTCCTCGGTGGCGCCGTCGAGCAGTTCGGCCGGGAGCTTGAACTCCTCGCAGCCGACGCAGTACGGGCCGGAGTAGCCGCCCTTGTAGATCTCGTCCTTGTCGTACAGGTCCTGGACGAACTCCTGCACGCGGTCGGTGTGGCGCTGCTGGGTGGTGCGGATGAAGTCGTCGTTGGCGATCTCCAGGTGCTCCCAGAGCGGCTTCCAGGCCTCTTCGACCAGCTTGTCGCACCACTCCTGCGGGCTGACGCCGTTGGCCTCGGCGGTCCGCATGATCTTCTGACCGTGCTCGTCGGTACCGGTCAGGTACCACACCTTCTCACCGCGCTGGCGGTGCCAGCGGGTGAGGACGTCGCCCGCCACGGTGGTGTACGCGTGGCCCAGGTGCGGGCGATCGTTGACGTAGTAGATCGGGGTGGAAACGTAGTACGCCGGGGCGGTCGCCCCGGTGGTGCTGTGGTCTGCAGTGGCCGCCATGGTCGGAAAGCTTAGTCGGGCCCACCCGCAGCCCTCGACCGGATAACCGCATGACCGGCGACGGCGGGGGCCGCCCGCCGCGCTGCTCGCGGCGGGCGGCCCCCGGTGCGCCCCCGCGTGCGCTCCCGGTGTCGGCGGTCAGCCCAGCAGCCGCGACCAGAACCGGGCCCAGCGTCCGCGCGGCTTCACGGGGGCGGACACCGGGGGCGCCCCGGCCGGCTCGGCGTGCGCCGGGTAGCCGGGAGCGTGGTGCCAGGACTGGTCGGCGGTGGCGACCCGGCCCTCGCGCATGATCCGGACGGTGTGTCCGCCACACCCCGGGCAGGTCGGCTTGAGCAGCGGGGACGGTACCCGGACACCGTTGGCGTGGTATTCGAACACGACGTGCCCGTCCTTGCCGGCGTGGTGCTCGATGTCGTACGCCTGCTCCCAGCCGTACCCGCATCGCAGGCAGGCGAAGGAGTAGGCCTCCCGCACGGTCTCGACGGGAGTGTGCGGCCGTCCGGCCAGGCCGGGGGCGCTCAGCGCGTTGCCACCGAGGGGGCTACCGATCATCTCGCTCATAGCCGTCTCCCAGCGCCCGCCGGGCGCTCGCCCGGCTGGGTCTTTCCATTCCAGGAAATGCCCTGACGGCCTCGGCCGATGCCCTGCTTGTGAAGAGTTGGACGCGGGTTGGGAACTCCTATACGAAAGGCCTGGATCGTTCCGGAAACCGCGACCGAATCTTCAGCTCCGTGGGCGTTTACCGGGGCCTTCCCTCAAAGGTACGACTCCCCCGGAGTCACGCAACCCCCGGAATTCACCCCTCTTTCAGGGCCCCGTCCCGGCCGCCGCCGGGCCCGCTTCCGGCGCTACTTCCCGGCCCCCTTCGCGGCCCCGCCCCCGGCCTCGTTCTTCGCCTCGTTCTTGGCCTCGTTCTTGGCCGCCACCACCGCGTCGAACACCTCCCGCTTCGGCAGCGCGAGCTCCGCCGCGACGGCCGCGATGGCCTCCTTGCGGCGCTCCCCGGCCTCCTCCCGGACGGCCACCAGCCGGGCCAGCTCGGCGGGGGTGAGCTCCTGCGGCGCCGCCGGCGGGGCGCCCGCGACGACGACGGTGATCTCGCCCCTGACGCCTTCGGCGGCCCAGGCCGCCAGGTCGCCGAGGGGCCCGCGCTTCACCTCCTCGTACGTCTTGGTGAGCTCGCGGCAGACGGCGGCGGGCCGGTCGGCGCCGAACGCCTCGGCCATCGCGGCGAGCGCCTCGGCGATCCGGTGCGGCGCCTCGAAGAAGACCATGGTGCGCGGCTCGGCCGCGATCGAGGCGAGCTGCCGGGCCCGGTCGCCGGTCTTGCGCGGCAGGAAGCCCTCGAAGGTGAAGCGGTCGACGGGCAGGCCGGACAGCGCGAGCGCGGTGAGCACGGCGGACGGCCCGGGCACCGCGGTGACCTTGACGTCGGCCTCGACGGCGGCGGCGACCAGCCGGTAGCCGGGGTCCGAGACGGACGGCATGCCGGCGTCGGTGACCAGCAGCACCCGGGCGCCGCCGAGCAGTGCCTCGACCAGTTCGGGGGTGCGGCCGACCTCGTTGCCCTCGAAGTAGGAGACCACCCGCCCGGCCGGGGTCACCCCGAGCGCCTGGGTGAGCCGGCGCAGCCGCCGGGTGTCCTCGGCCGCGATCACGTCCGCCGTGGCCAGTTCGGTGAGCAGCCGGGGCGGGGCGTCCGAGACGTCGCCGATGGGGGTGCCTGCGAGAACGAGTACTCCTGTCACGGGCCCCATCCTTGCAGCTACCGCGGCCCGGGGGCTTTTGGTGACGATTCGGGCAGCTTCCGAGGGAGCGGTCACGTGTGCGAGAAGCGCCCCTACGATGTGGCGGATGAACGGCGACACGGCGGCTCGCACGCCCACTGGTACAGACCACACCGCGCAGGATGGCGGCGACGTGGCCGGCCTGCCGTCCTCCGCCGTCCCGGCTCCGCGGCCCGCCGACCAGGCCGGGAGCCCCGCGCAGCACGACCGACCCGACCAACCCGGCAGCCCCGATCAAGCCGGCAGCGCCGCGCGGAGCTGGCGCGAGCGGCTGGCCGGGTTCGGCTACGCCGGCCGCCCGGTGGCCCCGCTGGCCGAGCGCCTGGCCCCGCCGATGCCGGACGGCCCCGGGGTGACCCCGGCGGTGGTGCCCCCGTCGCCGCTGCTGCTGCGGCTGGGCGTGTCCGTGCCGCCGGCCGTGTGGTCGTGGCTGTGCCGCTGGTCCGGCTGGCTGGGCCCGATCGCGGTGGCGGTGTTCGCCGGGATCCTGCGCTTCACCAACCTCGGCCAGCCGCACGCGATCATCTTCGACGAGACGTACTACGCCAAGGACGCCTACGCGCTCTGGCACGGCGGCTACGAGATCAACTGGCCGGACGGCGCCAACGAGCAGATCATGACGCCCGGCGCGGCCGTCCCGTACCGCTCGACGGCGTCCTACGTGGTCCATCCGCCGGTGGGCAAGTGGATCATCGGCGCCGGCGAGATGCTGTTCGGCATGAACCCCTTCGGCTGGCGGTTCGCGGTGGCCCTGCTCGGCACGCTGTCGGTGCTGATGGTGGCCAGGATCGCCCGCCGGCTGTTCCGCTCGACCCTGCTGGGCTGCGTGGCCGGCCTGCTGCTCTCGGTGGACGGCCTGCACCTGGTGCTCAGCCGCGCCGCGCTGCTGGACCTGGTGGTGATGTTCTGGATCCTCGCCGCCTTCGGTTTCCTGCTGCTGGACCGCGACCGCACCCGGGCCCGGCTGGCCGACCGGCTCGGCGGGGTGGCGGACGCGGTGCTGGCGCAGCGGGCGAACCTGGGCTGGCGCCCGTACCGGATCGCGGCCGGCGTCTGCGTCGGCCTGACCTGCGCCACCAAGTGGAGCGGCCTGTACGTCGCGGCGGCCTTCGGCGTGATGACGGTCCTGTGGGACGTCGGCGCCCGCCGCCTGGCCGGGGCCCCGCGCCCGTACCTGGCGACGCTCGCCCGGGACGTGGTGCCGGCCTTCGTGTCGGTCGTGGTGGTGTCGCTGGTCGTCTACGTCACGTCCTGGTGGGGCTGGTTCGCCAGCAGCAACGTGCCGGGCAAGGGCGGCTGGGGCCGGGACTGGGCGGTCGGCCGCTCGACGGACTACCCGTGGATACCCGAGGGGCTGCGCGCCCTGTGGCACTACCACTCGACGGTCTACGACTTCCACACCCACCTGAGCGACCCGCACACCTACCAGTCGAACCCGTGGTCCTGGCTGGTGCTGGGCCGGCCTGTCTCGTTCTTCTACGAGTCCCCCAAGCAGGGCCAGAGCGGCTGCACGGCCGCCGAGTGCGCCCGCGAGGTGCTGGGCATCGGCACCCCGCTGCTGTGGTGGGCGGCCGTGGTGGCGCTGGTGTACTGCCTGTGGCGCTGGGTGGCGCGGCGGGACTGGCGGGCCGGAGCGGTGCTGTGCGGCCTGGCCGCCGGTTACCTGCCGTGGTTCGCCTACCAGCAGCGGACGATCTTCCTCTTCTACGCGGTGGTGTTCGTCCCGTTCCTGGTGCTCGCGGTGACCATGCTGGTCGGTGCGCTGATCGGGCCGCCGGGCGCCTCCCGGGACCGCCGGATCATCGGTTCGGCGGCGGCCGGGCTGCTGGTGCTGCTGATCGTGTGGAACTTCCTCTTCTTCTTCCCGCTGTTCACCGGGCAGACGATTCCGATGGACGACTGGCGCCAGCGGATGTGGTTCAACAGCTGGATCTGATCGACACCGCTGTTCCCTGAATCGTCCGTATGCGGTGCACGACACGTACCAGATCCGTCACAACTCGCGGGCATTTCGTCGGCGCACCGATCGGCGCTGCCTAGGGTGGGGGGAACAGCGTGTCCGGCCCCGGTCGGTTGCGCCCGTCCGGCAGACCCTTGGGGGAACAGCACCATGCGCAGAGGCGCGAAGATCGGCATCATCACCGGCGTCTCCGTCGCCGTGCTCGCAGGCGGTGGCTACGGGGCGTACAGCCTGATGGGCGGCTCGGACTCCGGATCGTCCTCGGCGAAGAAGCCCCGCACGGTGGTCGCCGAGCCGCCCTCGGCCGAGCAGGCGACCAACGGTGCGAAGGACTTCCTGGCGGCCTGGGCCGCCGGCGAGCTGGACAAGGCGGCCGCGCTGACGGACGACCCGGCCGCGGCCACCACCGCGCTGACGGCGTTCCGCGACCAGGTCAAGCCGAGCGCGCTGACCCTGGCCCCGGCCGGCCCGGCCACCCCGCAGGCCTTCGCCTCGGCCACCGGCACCCCCGCGCCGGCCAAGCCCTCCGCCGGAGCCTCGGCCACGCCGTCGGCGGGCGCGACCCCGGGTGCCACCGACTCGCCGTCGGCCTCCGCCTCGGCCGGCCCCGCCGGTGTGCTGATGGGCTTCAAGGCGCGCGCCGAGTTCGCCGGCACCAACCGGGTCTGGGACTACAACGGCTTCCTGAACGTCGTGAAGATGAGCGACAACACCCCGGCCGTGCACTGGGCGCCGACGGTGATCCACCCGCACCTGTCCGGCAACGAGACGATCGCCACCCAGCAGGTCTTCGCCCCGCCGTCCACCGTGGTGGACCGCAACGGCAAGCCGCTGCAGGGCGCCTCGCTCACCCCGGCGCTGCTGTCCACCCTCCAGGACAACGCCCACAAGCTGCTGCCGCCGGACCCGAACAAGGACCAGGACGCGGGCAGCGCGGTGGTGATCAGCGACCCGGCCGGTAAGGGGGCCACGGACAAGCTGTTCACCATCGTCGAGCCCAAGCCCGGCAAGCCGTTCAAGGTGACCATCGACAACACCATCCAGGCGGCGGCCGAGAAGGCGATGACGGACCTGGGCGGCAAGTCCGGATCCGTCGCCGCGATCGAGCCGAGCACCGGCCAGGTGCTGGCCTTCGCGAACGCGCCGGCCAACGGTCAGAACCGGGCCTTCACCGGCCTGCTCGCGCCCGGCTCGACGATGAAGATCGTCACCTCGACGGCGCTGCTGGAGGCCGGGGTCAACCCGGACACCGTGGTGGCCTGCCCGGAGAAGAGCAGCAACCCGGTCGCGATCCCGAACGACTTCCCGGGCGCCTTCCCCAACAACACGCTCCAGCAGGACTTCATGATGTCCTGCAACACGGCCTTCATCAACCAGGGCCTGACCAGCCTCAAGCCCGAGACGCTGTCCAGCACGGCCAAGGACGTGTTCGGCATCGGCCTGGAGTGGAAGACCGGCCTGCCGAACACCGACGGCAAGGTGCCGCCGACGCCGGGCAGCAAGGACGAACAGGCCATGAACTACATCGGCCAGGGCAAGGTCCAGATGAACCCGCTGGCCATCGCCTCGATCACCGCGACCGTCCAGAGCGGCGCGTTCAAGCAGCCGATCCTGGTCCCCGGCCTGCCGCAGCAGGCGGCGGCCCGCCAGATCGCGCCGGACGTCGCGGGCAAGCTGCGCGCAATGATGAACGCCACCGCCACCGGCGGCACGGCCAAGGACGTGATGGCCGGGATCACCGACAACGCGGGTGCCAAGACCGGCTCCGCCGAGGTCGCCGGCGCGTCCACCACCAACAGCTGGTTCACCGCCTTCCGCGGCAACATCGCGGTCGCCGCCGAGGTGCAGGGCGGCGGCCACGGCGTCGACGCGGCCGGCCCGGCCGTCGCCTCGCTGCTCAAGGCCGCGGGCCGCTAGAACAACCCGTCCGGACGGAGCCCGCTCAACCCCGTGGCAGGGCGGGCTCCGGTCTGCCCGGGAGCCGGTGCGGCGGGATCGGGCGCCGGCTGCTCCAGCGCCGGGCCGCCAGCCGCGGCCAGATCACCAGGACCACCGGCAGGGCGAGGTAGCCGAACCGCCCGGCCGGGGCGAGCATGAACGCGATCGCCAGCCCGGCGGCCAGCAGGTCGGCGGCCGCGATCGCGGACACCGGCGGCCGGGCGAGCAGCCAGATGGCCACCCCGATCCCGCCCATGGTCATCAGCGCCAGCGAGACGGAGTGCCCGGTCGGCCCGAAGCCGGCCAGCACCTTGCCGGGCAGCGGGCTGCCGGCCGGGGTGCGGATGGCGGTGAGCCCGAGCGGGAAGCGCACCACCTGCTCGCGCAGCGCGTCCGCCCTGGTCAGCACGGAGGGCAGGAGCACGGCCAGGCCGGTGCCGAGCGCGATCAAGGTGGTCCGGGCGGCGGGCCGGCGGCCGTACAGCCGCCACAGCAGCAGGGCGGCGACCGGCAGCGCCGGCCAGGCCGTCCACTTGAGGGTGCAGGCGAGGGCGAGCACCAGGCCGGCGCCGACGGTGCGGTCCCGCTCGGCGAGTGCCATGGCGAGGCAGCAGAGGCCGATCAGCGGCAGGTCCACCCCGCCGACGACGAGGGCCAGCGAGATCAGCGGCGAGGCGGTGAGCACGGCGAGCGGCAGCAGCGGCGCGCGCTCGCGGGTGGGCCGCAGCAGCCGCCAGCTGGCCAGCAGGCAGACCACGAAGGCCAGCGCGAACCAGATCCGGGCGTCCCCGGCGACCTGGGCGAGGTCGGAGCCGTCGCCCAGCAGTTGGCGCGGCATCCCGAACAGGGTCATGGCCGGCAGGTACGGGTTGTAGTCGGTGACCACCACCGGGTGCGGCAGGTACGGGCTGCCGGTGGTGAGCAGCAGGTGGGCCGAGCGTTCGACCACCATCACCTCGGACTGGTGGCGGCCCTGCACGGCGAGCAGGGCGAGCGGCGCGAGGACGGCCCCGGCGAGGGCGACCACGGCGGCGGCGCGGGCCGCGTAGCGGCGCGGCAGGGTGAGGCAGAGCAGCCCGGCCAGGACGTAGGCGGGGGCCGCGATGAAACCCCACATCCGCTGGTTGGGCAGGTCGGAGACGAGCGGGAAGGCGGCCGCCCAGCCGGCCGCGATCAGGCAGCCGAGCAGTTGGACGGTGCGCATCGAGGCGAGTCGGGCGGGATTCAGCCGATCGGGCGTGGGTGGGAACGTGCTCTCGCCACGCTGGCGGGGGAACGGCCGACTGGAGAAGCCGAGGGGCGGTCGTCCTGGTCCGGACGGCGCTGCGGCGGGGGTCGGCGGGGCCGGCGTTCTGCTGCGGCCGGTGAAGCGGCCGCGCGGGCGGGAGAAGCCGGGCGTGCGGGTGCTCACCATGGTGGAAGGTTATGGGTGGTGGCCGGGCCCTGTCGCCATGGCGTGGGGCACGTGGCGGGAGGTGGCATGAGGGGGGCCGCCGAGTGTCGTGGTCGGCGGCCCCTCATGTCTGGATTCGTCCGGCTCAGCTGTTGCGGTGGCCGGTGGAGCTGTCCGCCGCCGCGGCCTGTGCCTGCTGCTCCAGTTTGGAGTGCTTGATGCTGTAGCCGAAGTAGACGACCACGGCGACGGCGAGGGCGATCGCGCCGGCCCGGAAGGTGTCGGCGTGCAGGCCGGTGATCAGGTAGGCGCAGAAGGCGACGCTGAGCAGCGGGACGACCGGGTAGCCGGGGACCTTGAAGCCACGCGGCAGGTCGGGCTGGGTGCGGCGCAGGATGATCACGCCGATCGAGACGACCGAGAAGGCGATGAGCGTCCCGAGGCTGGTGATGTCGGCCAGCTCCTTCAGCGGGACGAAGGCGGCCAGCGCGCCGACGCCGAGGCCCACCACGAGGGTGTTCCAGACCGGGGTGCCGGTGCGCGGGGAGAGTTCGGCGAAGCGCTTGGGCAGCATGCCGTCGCGGCCCATGGAGTACAGGATGCGGGTCTGGCCGTAGATCACCACGAGGGTGATGCTGAAGATCGAGATGATCGCGCCGATCGCGAAGACGATCGAGGGCCAGGTCTGGCCGGTGATGTCCTGGAGGATCTGGGCGAGGCCGGCCTCCTGGCCCTCGAACTTCTGCCACGGCTGGGCGCCGATGCCGGCGAGGGCGACCAGGATGTAGAGCAGGGTCACCACGACCAGCGAGATGATGATCGCCAGCGGCAGGGTGCGGCGCGGATTCTTGACCTCCTCACCGGCGGTGGACACGGCGTCCAGGCCGATGAAGGAGAAGAAGATGCTGGACGCGGCGACCTGCACGCCGCCGATGCCGAGCGGCATGAACGGGGTCAGGTTGCCGGAGTGGAAGCCGGTGAGCGCGATGCCGACGAACAGCAGCAGGATCAGGATCTTGATCCCGACCATGGCCGCGTTGACCTTCACCGACTCGCTGACGCCGCGGGTGAGCAGCACGCAGACCATCGCGACCAGCAGCAGCGCCGGCAGGTTGAACCAGTGCGTGAGGTCCGGCGCGCCGGACAGCTGCTCCGGGATGGTGAAGCCGAAGGCCAGGTCGAAGAACTTGTTCAGGTACTCGGCCCAGCTCACCGCGATCGCGGAGGCGGAGACGCCGTACTCCATCAGCAGGCAGATGCCGACGCCGAACGCGACGCCCTCGCCGAGGGTGGCGTAGGCGTAGGAGTACGAGGATCCGGAGACCGGGATCGCGGAGGCCATCTCGGCGTAGCAGAGCGCGGTGAGTCCGGCGGTGACCGCGGCGAGCACGAAGGACAGGATGACGGCCGGTCCGGCCGAGGGCACCGCGCTGCTGAGCACGAAGAAGATGCCGGTGCCGATGGTGGCGCCGATGCCGATCGAGGACAGCTGCCAGAGGCCGATCGTGCGGCGCAGGTGGATGCCGGAGCGTCCGCCCTCCTCGGGCGCACCGGCCGGGAGGCCGTCCTGGCCCTCGCTCTCGGCGATGAGGGACGAGACGGGCTTGCGTCGCAGCAGACGCGCACCGAGAGAGTTGCTGGTCACAACTGCGGTCCTTCTGGGCGGGGGGAGGGTGTCCTGGCGGCCGGTCACTCGACGCGCCATGGGGTGTCATCGGGGACCAACCGAACAAAGATGGGACAGTACCCCGCGAAAGCACCAGTGTCGCAAACGAACAGTCCGGATCGGCGCATTGTACGAATTGGCGCATGAGCCTATACAAACCGGACACTTCGCAGACGGCGGATTCGCCGTCCAGCAGCTAAAGCAGCAGCTCAGCGGCCCAGCACCGCCCGCATCACCGAGCGGGCGATCGGCGCGGCCAACCCGCCGCCGGTGACGTCCGTGGCGTCACTGTCCGCGATCACCACGGCCACCGCCACCGGCGGCACCGCGTCCGAGCCGGCGGGCTTGGCCCAGGAGATGAACCAGGCGTACGGCGTCCCGCTGTTGTCCACCCCGTGCTGCGCGGTGCCGGTCTTCCCGCCGACCACCGCGCCGCCGATCCGGGCGTTGCCGCCGGTGCCGTTCTCCACCACGTCGGTCATCAGCTTCTGCACCTGCCCGGCCACCGCCGGGGTCATCGCCCGCCGGTACACGGCGGGTTTCATCAGCTGCACCGCGGTGCCGTCGCCCTTCGTCAGCTTGTCCACGAGTTGTGGGCGCATCACCGTCCCGTCGTTGGCGATCCCGGCCGCGACCATCGCCATCACCAGCGGGGTGGCCGCGGTGTCGAACTGCCCGATCGAGGAGAGCGCCACCTGCGACTGGTTCATCGTGGTGTCGAAGTTGGACCGGGCCGGGCGCACCGGCATGTCCAGCCTGGCGTCGTTGAAGCCGAAGTTCTCGGCCATCGCGACCATCGGGCCCAGCCCGGTCCGCACCCCGAGGTAGCCCAGCACGCTGTTGCAGCTGTAGACCATCGCGGTGTCCAGCGACTGGCCGGGCCGGTCGCATGCCGAGGTGTCGTTGACCAGCGGCGTGGTCGTCCCGGGCAGCACGTACGGGAACGGCGCGTCGGTCGGCGCATCGGGGTCGGTGACCACGCCGGCCGCGAGCGCGGCCGCCGCCGTGACCACCTTGAAGGTCGAGCCCGGCGGGTAGGTCTGGCGCAGCGCCCGGTTGAGCATCGGCTGGTCGGTGTCGGACTGCAGCCGGTTCCAGGCGGCCTGATCGGCCGCGGCGGAGCCGGCGAAGCTGCCCGGGTCGTAGGACGGCGTGCTGGCCAGGGCGAGGATCCGGCCGGTGGCCGGCTCGATCGCGGCCACCGCGCCCTTCTGGCTGCCGAGCCCGCGCACCGCGGCCTCCTGGGCGGCCCGGTTCAGGGTGGTGTAGACGTCCCCGCCGGGGTTCTGCCTGCGGGCGACGGCGTCCCAGACCGCCCAGCCGGCCAGCCTGCTGTCCGTCCCGGACAGCAGGTCGTCCTCGACCCCCTCCAGCTGGGTGTTGCCGTACGCCTGCGAGGCGAAGCCGGTGACGGCCGCGTACGTCGGGCCGTCGGTGTAGGTGCGCTTGTAGTCGTACCGGCCGCCGGTGGGCTCGGAGCCGGTCACGGTGTCCGCGCCGACCCGGATGTTGCCGCGCGGCTGCGAGTACCGCTCGATGGTGAGCCGCTGGTTGGCGGAGTTGTGGTTGAGGTCCTCGGCCTGGAACACCTGCACCCGGGTGGCCTGGACGCACAGCGCCGCGACCAGCAGCAGGCAGAAGACGCCCGCGCGGCGCCCGGTGACGGAGATGCCGGGCAGGCCCTGCGGCCCGTTGCCCCGGGCGCGCGGACGGGAGCGGGTGCGCGCCATCAGTCCTCCTCCGACCCGGACGCGGACGGGGCTGGGACCGGGGCCGGGGCCGGCCGGCGCGCGATGTCGCTCATCCGCACCAGCAACGCCACGATGATCCAGTTGGTGACCACCGAGGAGCCGCCCTGCGCGACGAACGGCAGCGTCATCCCGGTCAGCGGGATGAGGTCGAGCACCCCGCCGGCCACCACGAACACCTGGAGGCCGACGATCGCGGCCAGCCCGATCGCCAGCAGCCGCCCGAACGGGTCGCGCAGCGCGATGCCCGTCCGGAACCCCCGGGAGATCAGCAGCGCGTACAGCAGGAACACCGCGACGAGCCCGGTCAGGCCGAGTTCCTCGCCGATGGTGGCGAGGATGAAGTCCGACTTGGCGGCGAAGCCGATCAGCACCGAGTGCCCGTTGCCGAGCCCGGTGCCCAGTTCCCCTCCCCAGGCGAAGGCGAACAGCGACTGGGCGATCTGGTTGGCGCCCTTGCCCGCCGCGATCGAGCCCAGCGGGTCCAGCCAGTCCGTCACGCGGCTGTGCACGTGCGGCGAGAGCCAGCCCACCGTGGCCGCCCCGACCGTCGCCAGGGCCAGCCCGATCACGATCCACCCGGTGCGCGCGGTGGCCACGTACAGCATCACCACGAACAGGCCGAAGAACAGCAGCGAGGTGCCGAGGTCCGTCTCCAGCACCAGGACGCCGACGAACGCCGCCCAGATCAGCAGCACCGGCCCGAGCACCCGGCCGCGCGGCAGCTGCCAGCGCCAGACCCGGCGGCCGGTGAGCGCCAGCGCGTCCCGGTGCACCGCCAGGTAGGCGGCGAAGAAGACGGCCAGCAGGATCTTGGCGAACTCCCCCGGCTGGAAGGACAGCGGCCCGATGACGATCCAGATCCGCGAGCCGTACACCGGGGGGAAGAAGATCGGCAGCACCAGCAGGACCAGCGCCACCAGCGCCCCGAGGTAGGCGTACCGCTGCAGCCGCCGGTGGTCGCGCACCAGCAGCACGACCGCGATGAACAGCGCCACCCCCAGGCTCGACCAGAGCAGCTGGGTGGAGGCCGCGCCGGCGCCCGAGGTGGCGCGGTCCAGCCGGTAGATCACCACCAGCCCGATCCCGTTGAGCAGCACCGCGATCGGCAGCAGCAGCGGGTCCGCGTACCGGGCCCGCCGACGGACCACGGCGTGCGCCAGCAGGGCGAGCACGCCGAGCGCGGCGCCGTACTCGGCCGCGCCGGCCGGCACCCTGCCGTCCAGGTTGACGCCGACCTCGACGTAGCCGAACACGGCGATCAGCACGGCGGCCAGGACCAGCAGCAGCTCGGTGGTGCGCCTGGTCGGCACCGGCCGGCTCGGCCGGGCTGCGGTTCTCGTCACGGCGGGGGGTGTCGCCACGGACCGTCCTGGGGGTCGCGGGGAGCCGGAGCGCTGTTCCGGGGGGATGCCAATCGGGATGGACCGGCGACACGAAGCCGGTTCACCCAGGTTCGTCACCCTAACGAGCACTATCCATATTTATCGGCTTTTTGCTGCGGTGTGTCCGCTCTTGGCGTGAATCCTCCGCTCACTCGGGCCGCCGTCCGGCCAACGCCGCCGCCCCGGCCGCCGCCGCCCCGGCCGCCGCCGCGGCCAGCAGGACGGCGGCGAGCGGCAGTTCCGCCCACGGCACGGCGACCCGGCCGGTGCGGGCCGCGGAAACCAGACCGCGGACCGCCGCGTTGGCCGGCGAGAGCGGCGCCACCAGCTCCAGCGCGGCCAGCACCAGCGCCACCGCGATGCCGTACTGCGGCCGCGCCAGCACCGGCCGGTTCGCCAGCGCCCCGGCCGCCACCCCCAGCAGCACGCACACCACCGCGGCCGACGCCCCGGCCGCCAGCGCCGGTCCGGCCGGCGGCTGCCGCTCCACCCCCGGGTTGGCCACCGTCCCGCTCAGCCACCACAGCGCCGCCACCTCGGCCGCCGCCAGCGCCAGCCCGGCCGTCAGCGCCGCCAGCAGCGCGCCCAGGTGCACCCGCAGCGGCCCCGCCGCCGCGACCAGGCAGGCCCGCGAGGCCGGCGGCTCCGCCCCGAGCACGCTGCGCACGTACCAGGCGCTCACCGGCAGCAGCACGGCCGCGCCGTAGCCGAGGTCACCCAGCAGCGGGTTGCCCGCCGACACGCCCACCACCAGCAGCAGCGCGTACCCCAGGAACGGCGGCAGCCAGGCGTGCGAGCGCACCAGCAGTTCCAGGTGGTACCGGGTCAGCGCTCCGAGCTGCCTCACCGCTGCCCCTCCCGCTGCCGTACCGCCAGCACCCGGACGACCGGGCGGCCGAGCAGCAGCCGGCGCAGCAGCGCGTCCGTGTGCGCGGCCGGCACGGTCAGCCGCACGACCGTGCCGGCCAGCGGGGTGAGCCGCGGCGCCCCGGGCAGCCGGGGCGGCAGCGGGGTGCCGTCCGGGACGTCCACCTCGACCTCCATCGTCGGGCCGCCGCCGTCCGGCGCGGGCCCCGCCTCCTCGGCGGGCCGCAGCGCGCCGTCCGCGCCGACCCGGTAGGCGGCGCTGGTCAGCCCGGCCAGCCGGGCCGGGTCGTGGTCGACGAACAGCACCGCCCCGCCGTCCGCCGCCCGCTCGGCGGCCGCCTCGTCCAGCACCGCCCTGGCGTCGGGGTCGAGCCCGGTCCACGCCTCGTCCAGCAGCAGGACCGGGGCCTCCGCGAGCAGCGCCTGCGCGACCGCGACCTTCTGGCAGGTGCCCTTCGACAGCCGGCTCAGCGGCGTGCCCGCCCGGTCCGCGATGCCGAAGCGGTCCAGCCAGTCCCCGGCCCGCCGCCGCGCCCGCTCGGCCGACAGCCCGTGCACCCGGCCCACCCGCAGCAGGTACGAGGCGGCGTCGAACGGCAGCGCGGGCGGGAAGCGTTCTGGCACGTACGCGGCACCGCCCGGGCGGGCCACCCGCCCGGCGGTCGGCCGCTCGATCCCGGCCGCCAGCCGGAGCAGCGTCGACTTGCCGCTCCCGTTCGCCCCGGCGATCCGCACCAACTCCCCCGGCCCGACCGCGAGATCGACCCCGCACAGGACCCACCGCCCGCGCCGCCCGTACCGTTTGCCGACCCCCGTCAGCTCCACCGCGCCCCCACTCCCGCCCGGACTCGCACGAAACCCGCACGGAAGGCTATCCAGCCCGGGTAGGGCGGACGTAAGTCCTCGCAGCCCCGACGGCCTTTCCATGCACCGGAGTTCACGCCGCGGCGGGGTGACGCACGATCCGGTCTCGTTTGGCCATCGCGAACTGATGATCCCTAGGATCACCGGGTGACTACCGGACGACGACCAAAGACCAGGCTCGGCAGCCTGCTGGGCGCCCTGGCGATAACGGGCGCCTCGCTGCTCATCGGCCTGCCCGCCCACGCCGACGAACCATCAGCCGGAGCCGCCGCGCCCAAGGAGGCCCCCAGGGTCGACCTCGTCCTGGACGTCAGCGGCTCCATGAACGAGCGGGACATCCAGGGCAAGAGCCGGATCTCGGTGGCCCAGCAGTCGCTGAACGACGTGATCGACGCGCTGCCCGCGGAGACCGAGTTCGGCATCCGCACCCTGGGCGCGAACTACCCCGGCAACGACAAGACCCAGGGCTGCCAGGACACCAAGCAGCTGTACCCGGTCGGCAAGACCAACAAGGTCGAGGCCAAGACCGCCATCGCCACCCTGCGGCCCACCGGCTGGACCCCGATCGGCCTGGCCCTGCGCGGCGCGGCCCAGGACCTCGGCAAGGGCGAGACCACCCGCCGGGTGGTGCTGATCACCGACGGCGAGGACACCTGCACCCCGCCGGACCCCTGCGACGTCGCCCGTGAACTCGCCTCCCAGGGCATCCACCTGGTCGTCGACACCCTCGGCCTGGCCCACGACGACAAGACCCGCCAGCAGCTGCTCTGCATCGCCAACGCGACCGGCGGCACCTACACCGACGTCCGCACCCAGGAGCAGCTCACCGACAAGGTGAAGCAGCTGGTCGACCGCTCCAACGACACCTACGCGGCCACCCCGGTGAAGACCTCCGGCGCCGACAAGTGCGAGAGCGCCCCGGTGCTCGCCCCGGGCGTGTACAGCGACCGCGAGAAGTTCTCCGAGCACCGCGTCTACAAGGTCCCGGTCAAGTCCGGCCAGGAGCTGCGCGCCTCGGTCAGCGTCGGCCTGGACCGCGCGGTGGCCCGGGACTACGGCGTCCTGCTGCAGGCCACCAGCGCGACCGGCCAGGAGCTGGTCCGCGGCACCGACGCCGGCAGCAGCCGCACCGACGTGATCTCCACCGGCCTGCGCTGGTCCACCAGCGACTCCAAGGGCTACATCACCACCGGCCCGACCTCCTCGTCGAGCGCCAAGCCGGAGACCACCGTCTGCCTGGTCGTCAGCAACTCGCTGGCCCCGCAGGCCGGCGTCCAGGCCGACCCCGGCCTGCCGCTGGAGCTGACCGTCGACCTGGCCACCGCCTCGTCCGCCCCTGAGGGTGCGGCGATGGGCCTGGGCCGCGGCTGGATCCTGCTGCTCACCCTCACCCTCGCCGGGCTGCTGTTCGGCCTGGTGTTCGGCTGGATCGCCCGCTGGCGGATCTCTGTCTGGCGGGAGAACTGACCATGCGACCGACCACACGATCGACCACGCGCACGACCCTTCGCGGCGCCCTCGCCGCCCTCGCCCTGCTGCCCGCCCTCGCGCTGGCCGCCCCGGCCGCCTCCGCCGCCTCCCCCTCGCCCTCGGCGAGCGCGAGCGGCGCCCCGGCCCCGGCCACCAAGGCCGGCACCTCCTTCCTGACCGCGACCAACCTCTCCCCCGGCCAGGACGCCAACGTCGCCGCCTCCACCGGTGACTACCTGTACTGGGCGTTCGGCGCCTCCGAGGGCCAGACCCCGACGATCGGCCTGACCGTCAACCTGGCCCCCGCGACCGACCGGCACGGCCCGCAGACCTGGTCCGCCGAGGTCTTCGACGGGCTCCGCCGCCGCCAGTCCTGCACCGCCGGCACCCAGAACGCCACCGGCGACCAGAACACCGGCACGCTCACGCTGAGCTGCACCCTGCGTGAGATCCGCTCCTGGGCCGAGCCGTGGTCCGGCGACCCGCTGCCCGGCACCTACTACGTGCGGCTCTCGGTCAGCGACGTCCCGCAGCCCGACCTGGGCCTGGCCACCTCCGTCCAGCTGCACGTCAGCGCCAAGGGCAACGCGGACAACGCCCAGCCGGAGGGCGGCGAGCTCAAGGCCCCGCTGGTCCCGCCGGCCGGCGGCGGCGCCAGCACCGCCAAGGCGGCCGCCCCGGTGGCGGCCGAGGAGCACTGGTACACCGGCTGGTTCTCCGGCTGGAACAGCCGCTGGTACTGGACCATCGGCGGCGGCGCCCTGGCCGCCCTGGCAGGCGTCCTGGGCTACAACCTGACCCGGCACCCGCGCGGCTACCGCCCGCCCCGCTACGGCGCCGTCCCGCCGCAGTCCGGCGCCCCCCAGCCCGGCCCCTACGCCGGCTCCCAGCGCCCCTGACCCACCCCGCCCCACCCCGAGGGCCGGCCGGATTCCCCCGGCCGGCCCTCGGCCGTTCCCACTCCCGTTTCCGCTCCTGCTCCGGCTCCCGCTCCCGTCCGCGACCGACCGTCAGTTCACCGGCCCACCCCGCCGTGACGGTCGTCACACGGCCAACTCCCGCACCCGCGCGCCGGATCGACCCCGGACAACGCAGAAGCCCCGCCCGGTCTGACGACCGGGCGGGGCTTCTGTTGGGTGGAGCTGAGGGGATTCGAACCCCTGACCCCCTCGATGCGAACGAGGTGCGCTACCGGACTGCGCCACAGCCCCAACGAGAAGAAACTCTAGCACCTTCCGGAGGGGGTCCGTGACCACCCCCGGGGATGCGGTGCTGGTCCGGGGGCCGGGGAGGTCACTCGTTGGCCGCGCGGGGGCGGGCGTCGGGGGCCGACGGTTCGGCGTACTGGTCGAACAGCGGGGTGTTGCGGGCGGACTCGGCGGGGCGGCCCGCGGTCCAGGTGCCGGGGGCCGTCAGGTCGAGGCCGCGGGAGACCCGGGGGGCGACCGGCGCCGTGACGTACGTCGGCAGCGGGACGGGCACCGGTTCCCAGGAGTCCGGGCCGGCCGCTCCGCGCTCGCGCATGCCGTCGACCCATTCCTCGTGCTCGGTCGCCTCGGCCACCGCTGAGGCGGACGGCGCCGAGGCGGACGGCGCGGAGACGGCGGCCTCGCCGGGGTCGGCGGCCAGCCGCAGGTGCGGGCGGCGTCCGGCCCGCCCCTCGGCGGCCGGGGCCTGGGCACGAGCCGGGGCGTGGGCCCGGACGTGGGGCTGGGTGTGGACCTGGGTGTGGGCCTGGGTGTCGACGGCCTCGGCGGGGACGCTCCGGGCCGCGGCGCGCTGCTGCTCGCGCTTGCGCAGCCGCTCGGCCGCCTGGGCGGCCCGGGCACGGTCGAGCTTCACCTCGTAGCGCTGGCGCTCCAGCTTGCGCAGGTGGCCGATGTACAGGGTGAGGAGGGTCGCCGGGACGGCCGGGACCCAGAGGAAGGCCAGTCCGGCCACCGCCGCGACCACGGCGCCGAGCGCGAAGGCCAGGAAGAGGGCGGTGACCATCCGGCGCCGGCGGGCCAGCAGCCGGGCCCGGCGCTGCGCCCCGCCGTGCGGCGCGGAGCCCGGACGCTCTCCCCGGGCACCCCGCTCGGGCGAGGGCGCGGTCGCGGACACCGGCACCGGCGCGGGTGGAGGCTCGACGGAGGCCGAGGACTCGGGCTCCACGACGGGCGGCGCGGAGTCCGCCGCGGGGTCGCCTGAGGCGGCCCCGTCCCGTCCGGGAGGGCCGTCGCTGCTGTGCTCGTCGTCACGCGGTTCGTCGCCCAGGGCCCGGGCTGCCCGCCGCTCCAGCCCCGAACGCCCGGCCAGCAGGCGGATGGCGGTGCTGAAGCGCTCCGTCGGGCGCGCCTCGTTGAGTTCGTCCTGCCTGCGGAGCCACATCGGCACCAGATAGGCGGCCCAGGCCCCTACGATGACGGCGTAGATAAGGCCGCTACTGCTCACGACCCACACCGTACGGGCGCCGGGAAGGCCTGGCAGCAATTTGGCTCGGCGTGTCGTGTGATCAAGCTGATTCTCCGACTATTTTGCCGGTATTTGTGCCAGTCCGCCGTCGCGGCGATGCCATATCGATATTTGATTCGAACATATATTCAATTACTTGACCCGTGACCTGAACTGATCGACCGCCAGCGTTCCAGCATCCCCTCCGGCACCTCCTCGGCGGTCAGCGCGTACACCAGGTGGTCCTGCCAGGCGCCGTCGATGTGGAGATAGCGCGGGCGGATTCCCTCCGAGCGGAAGCCGAGCTTTTCCACCACCCGGCGGCTCGGGCCGTTCTCCGGGCGGATGCAGACCTCGATCCGGTGCAGGCCGAGGGTGCGGAAACAGTGGTTGACGGAAAGCGCCACGGCCGTCGGCATGATGCCCCGGCCGGCCACCGCCTCGTCGATCCAGTACCCGACGTTCGCCGAGCACATCGAGCCCCAGGTGATGCCGCCGACGGTCAGCTGGCCCACCAGCTGGCCCTTGTAGAGCACGACGAAGGGCAGCATCCGCCCGGCCGAGCCCTCACCGCGCAGGAAGCGCACCATCTGCCGGAACGTCGGGCGCGGCCCGGCGGCCTGCCCGGCCGGACCGGGCGGGACGGTCGCCTCCCAGCGGCGCAGCCAGTCCCGGTTGCGGAGGCTGACCTCCTGCCACTCGCGCTGGTCGCGGGCCCGGATCGGGCGCAGCACGACCTCCCCCTCGTGGAGTTCTACCGGCCAGCCGGCGTTCAGTGCGCTCTCCCGGAAGCTGGTGCGTCCGGCCGGGGGTGGTCCCCGCCGCCGAGCTGGTCGACGGCGTGGGCGAGCAGCGGTTCGAGGACGGCCAGGCCGTCCTTGACGCCGCCGGTCGAGCCCGGCAGGTTGACGATCAGGGTACGTCCGGCGAGCCCGGCCAGCCCGCGGGAGAGCGCCGAGGTCGGGACCTTCTCCCGGCCGTACGCGCGGATGGACTCGGCGATGCCGGGGACCTGCCGGTCGATCACCCGGGCGGTCATCTCCGGGGTGAGGTCCATCGGCGAGATGCCGGTGCCGCCGGTGGTGAGCACGACGTCGTAGCCGGCCGCGACGGCCTCGCGCAGGACGGCCTCCACCGGCTCGCCGTCCGGGACGACCCGGGGGCCGTCGGCGGTGAAGCCCATCGCGGTCAGACCGGCCACCAGCAGCGGGCCGCCCCTGTCCTCGTAGACGCCGGCCGAGGCCCGGTTGGAGACCGTTACCGCAAGCGCCCTCATGCGCCCGCCCCCTCGATGGTGAACCCGTTCCGCCCGCTCACTCGCCCGCCTCCGGCGCGAACCAGTCGCCGCTCTTGCCGCCGGTCTTGCTGAGCACCCGGACGGACTCGATGGTGGCGCCCTTGTCCACGGCCTTGACCATGTCGATGACGGTGAGGCCGGCCACCGCGACGGCGGTCAGCGCCTCCATCTCGACGCCGGTGCGGTCGGCGGTCCTCACGGTGGCGGTGATCTCGACGGCGTCGTCCGCGACCGTGAGGTCCACCGTGACGCCGGAGACGGCGATGGGGTGGCAGAGCGGGACCAGGTCGGGGGTCTTCTTGGCGCCCATGATCCCGGCGATCCGGGCCACCGCGAGGGCGTCGCCCTTGGGCACGCCCTCGCCGCGCAGCAGCTCGACCACCTTCGGGGAGACCCGGACCCGGCCGGCCGCGACGGCGGTGCGCGCGGTGGCGGCCTTCTCGGAGACGTCGACCATCCGGGCCGCGCCCTGGTCGTCGACGTGGGTGAGGCGGTCACCGGGGGGAGGTGTCGTCACGGGTGGCTCCAGGGGCGCGCAGGTGGAATACCGCGCTACCGTACAGCTCCTCCGCCCCACCCCGTGGGAGGGGCCTGGTCCGCGGGACATGTCCTAGGAACCGAGCAGGACCACGTCGACCTCGCTGCCGGCGGGCAGGGCGGTGACGGCCTCGGGGACGGTGATCAGGCAGTTCGCGCGGGCCAGGGCGCCGACCAGGTGCGACTCGGCGCCGCCCACCGGCTCGACGGTGCCGTCCGCCGCCGAGTAGCGGCCGCGCAGGAACTGCCGGCGGCCGGCCGGGGAGCGCAGCGCCGCCGGGCAGAGCGCGCGGACCACCGGGCGGTGGACGTCGGCGGCGCCGAGCATGGTGCGGATGACCGGGCGGACGAACAGCTCGAAGGAGATGTAGGCGCTGACCGGGTTGCCGGGCAGGGCGAGCAGCGGCACGCCGGCCGGGCCGCCGATCCGGCCGAAGCCCTGCGGCTTGCCGGGCTGCATCCGCAGCCTGCGGAAGTCGACACCGCCGTAGGACTCGAAGACCTCCTTGACCACGTCGTACGCGCCGACGCTGACCCCGCCGCTGGTGACGATCAGGTCGGCCCGGCCGAGCTGGTCCTCCAGGACGGCGCGCAGCCGGTCGGCCTGGTCCGGGACGGCGCCGACCCGGTAGGCGATGGCGCCGGCGTCCTGGGCGGCCGCGGTGAGGGTGAAGCTGTTGGAGTCGGAGATCTGCCCGGGGCCGACCGGCTCGCCGGGCTGGACCAGCTCGCTGCCGGTGGACAGCACCACGACCCGGGGGCGCGGGCGGACCGTGACGGTGGCGCGGCCGATCGCGGCGAGCAGGCCGAGCTGGGTGGGGCCGAGCCGGGTGCCGGCCCCCAGGACCTTGGTGCCGGCCGCGACGTCGCTGCCGCGGCGGCGGATGTGGGCGCCCTCGGCGACCGGGCGCAGGACGCGGACCTCCTCGTCCTCGACGGGCGCGGTCATCGCGTCGGCGGGCACGCCGGTGCCGGTGCCGCCGTCGGTCCATTCGACCGGGGCGACGGCCTGGGCGCCGGGCGGGACGGGGGCGCCGGTCATGATCCGGGCGGCCTGGCCGGGCCCGACCCGGGGCAGTTCGCCCGCGCCGGCCGCGATGTCGCCGACGACGGCGAGCACCGAGGGGTACGGGTCGGTGGCGCCGACGGTGTCGGCGGTGCGCACGGCGTAGCCGTCCATCGAGCTGTTGTCGAAGGGCGGCAGGTCGCCGTCGGCGAGGACGTCCTCGGCGAGCCGGCAGCCCTGGGCGTCGAGCAGTTGCAGCTCGATGGCGGGCAGCGGGCCGACCGCGGCCAGGACGTCGCTGAGGTGTTCGTCCACCGTCCAGAGGCGGGGGGCCGCCGGTGCCGGGTCCGTGGTTCCGTCGCAGCAGGCTGCGGCGGATCCGGTGGTGTGGTGGGTGGACCCGGTCATCGGCGGCTCGCTCTCTGTCGTCGTGTCAGTCCTGCAGCTCGGAGGCGACGAACTCGCGCAGCCAGGAGCGGAACTCCGGGCCGAGGTCCTCGCGCTCGGAGGCCAGTCGGACGATAGCGCGCAGGTAGTCCGCGCGGTCGCCGGTGTCGTAGCGGCGGCCCTTGAAGAGCACGCCGTGGACCTGGCCGCCGGCCTCCGGGTCGCGGGTGGTCAGCTCGCGCAGGGCGTCGGTGAGCTGGATCTCGCCGCCGCGGCCGGGCGGGGTCTCCCGCAGCACGTCGAAGACCAGCGGGTCGAGGACGTAGCGGCCGATGACGGCGTAGTTCGAGGGGGCCTCGTTCGTCTCGGGCTTCTCGACCAGGTCGGTCACCTGGAAGACGTCCTCGCCGAAGCCGTTCGCCTTGACGGCGGCGCAGCCGTAGAGGTGGATCTGGGAGGGGTCGACCTCCATGAGGGCGACGACCGAGCCGCCGAGCTCCTGCTGGACCTCGATCATGCGGGCGAGCAGCGGGTCGCGCGGGTCGATCAGGTCGTCGCCGAGGAGGACGGCGAAGGGCTGGCCGGCCACGTGCTGCTCGGCGACCGAGACGGCGTGGCCGAGGCCCTTCGGGTCGCCCTGGCGGACGTAGTGCATGTTGGCCAGCTCGACGGATTCGCGGACCCGGCGCAGGCGGTCCTCGTCGCCCTTGCGGGCGAGCAGCTCCTCCAGCTCGTACGCGCGGTCGAAGTGGTCCTCCAGGGCCCGCTTGTTACGGCCGGTGACCATCAGTATGTCGGACAGCCCCGCGGAGGAGGCCTCCTCGACGACGTACTGGATGGCCGGCTTGTCGACGACGGGCAGCATCTCCTTCGGAGTGGCCTTGGTTGCCGGGAGGAAGCGGGTGCCCAGTCCGGCCGCGGGTACCACGGCCTTGGTTACCGGGATTCGGGAGTTGGTCGTCGTCATGCGTTTACCTTACTCAGGCACGTTTTCGCCCGGCCGAGCGCGGTCGACGGCTAGGACAGCACGTCGCGGGGCCCGGCCACGGCGGCAGGCGTATGGGAATTGACCGGCTGGGCGAGGGGGTCCCCGCCGGCACAGGGCGACAGACTACCCGGCTTTTTTGAACGGTCACGCTCGGCAGTCGCGTTGGGCTGCGCACCGGCGGCGGGCGGGGCGGCCGGCCGCGCCGCCGACCGGTCGCCGGGGCCCGGGCGGACCCGCCAGCAGTCGCCGCCGGCCGCCCTGGCCTCGGCGAGCGCGCGGTCGGCGGCGCGCAGCAGCACGGCGGCGTGGGTGCCGTCCTCGGGCAGCACGGCGACGCCGACGGCGGCGGTGAGGCCGTTGCCGTGCGCCGGGCGGGACTCGCGCGGGCCGGAGGACCAGTCGAGCAGCAGGTGCCGGCGGACCGACCAGACCAGGCGCTCGGCGACCTGCGCGGCGCCCTCGGCGCCGGTGTCCGGCAGCACCACCAGGAACTCCTCGCCGCTGTAGCGGCCGAGGGTGTCGGCGCGGCGGATCTCCATCGCCAGCCGCTGGGCGAGGTCGCGCAGCACCGCACCGGCACGGCCGCGGCCGTGCTCGGCGACGACCGCGTCGAAGCCGGTGATCTCCAGCAGCAGCACGGCCAGCGGGCGTGGTCCTTCGGGCTGGTCGGTCCGCTCGGCGCGGCGGGCGCGCTCGATCTCGCGGTCCAGGGTGAGCTGCAGGTGGCGGTAGTTCCACACGCCGGTGAGCGGGTCGCAGGAGGCGGTGCGCTCCAGGTCGGCGCAGTGGGTCTCCAGTTCGGCGATCCGCTCGCGCAGCTGCTCCTGCCGGGCGGCGGCTTCGGCGCCGCCCCGGCGCAGCCGCAGCCCGAGCACGGTGGCGCCGGCCAGCGCGGGGGCGCTGAGCACGGCCAGGGCCTGGACCAGCAGCGGGGTGGACAATCGCGGCGGCCTTTCGCATGTCAGGCTCTGCGCGTCGATGGCGCCGGCCGGCGGGACCGGTCGGTGAGACCGGTCGGCGGCACAGCTCGACGGCACAGAGTTGCGGAGGATCCGATGCACAACGAGAAGAGCGATCTGAGGACACGGCTGTTGACCCGGCGCCGCGCACTCTCCGCCGACGGGCGCGCGGAGGCCGCGCACGCGCTGGCCGGGCACGCCGGGGAGCTGGCGGCGCCGGGCACCACCGTGGCCGCGTACGTGTCGGTGGGCGCCGAGCCCGGGACCAGGCCGTTGCTGGACGCGCTGCGGGCGCGCGGGGTGCGGGTCCTGCTGCCGGTGCTGCTGCCCGACAACGACCTGGACTGGGCCGCCTACCAGGGCCCGCAGGAGCTGGCCCCGGCCGGGCGCGGGCTGCTGGAGCCGGTCGGCCCGAGGCTCGGCCCGGAGGCGGTCACGGAGGCCTCGGTGGTGCTGCTGCCGGGCCTGGCGGTGGACCGGCGGGGGCTGCGGCTGGGCCGCGGCGGCGGCAGTTACGACCGGGTGCTGGCCCGGCTGGGGCGGGCGGGCGCGCGGCCGGTGCTGGCGGTGCTGCTGTACGAGCACGAGCTGCTGGACGAGGTGCCGGCCGAGCCGCACGACCGCCCGGTGGACCTGGCGGTCACGCCCGCCGGGCTGCGCAGGCTGGGGTGAGACGGCGGCGGCCCCGCTCCGGGGAGGGAGCGGGGCCGCCGGGGTCGTGCGGGTCGTGCGGGGTCAGCCGTTGGTGAGCACCAGCTTGTGCTTGGTGGCCTTCTCGACCGCGTCCGGCGTGTAGGCCCAGGTCAGCAGCTTGCCCTTGAGCCAGAGGTCGGTCTGGTCGTTGTAGTTGTCGTGGAAGGCGTGGCCGGAGGCGCCGCCGACGTTGATCCAGCGCGAGGAGTCGAGGTCGCTCAGGTCGATCACCATCCGCATCGACGGGATCCAGTCCACCTGGTAGCCGGCCGCCGCGTTCCAGCCGGCCGCGTCGACGGCCGCGGAGCCGCCGGAGAGCCGGTACGGGCCGCGGTTGAGCAGCCGGTGGACCACGCCGGAGGCGATCGAGGAATCGTCCGTGCCGAGGGTCTGCTCGCGCAGGGTCAGCTTGTGCAGGCGGCCCCAGCTCCAGGTGGAGATGTCCTTGCTGAGCAGCGAGGTGAGGTCCTGCCGGGCGTCCTTCATCGCCTCCTTGAGCAGGTTGTCCAGGCCCTTCTGCTCCTTGTGCTGGGAGTCGATGTACGTCCACCAGGAGCTGTCCGGCTTGTCCAGCTGCTGCCGGACCACCTCGGTCCAGCGGTCACCGCCGTCCGGCTGGGCCTTGCCCGGGTCGCGGGTGCCGCACTCGGTGACGATCTTGCTGGAGCTGTCCGGCCTGGTCGGGTCGTCCTGCTGGCGGACCAGCAGGCAGTTGCCCTTGGCCCGCAGGTCGGCCGGGAACTTCTGGCCGAAGGCGAGGCTGAGCAGCTGGCGCCAGACGCCGTTGTAGTAGGCGGCGGCGGCCGAGTCGGCGTCCTGGTGGTAGTTCCAATCCTTCAGCAGGTCCTGGGCCTCGCGCACGTACGGGTCGTCGATCTGCTGCTTGAGCAGCAGCGGGACGAGCGTCTTGGCCATGATGCTGGTGTTGTCCAGCTGCATGGTCTGCATGTCGTCCGGCGAGATCTTGCCGTTGTTCTTGAGCAGGCCCTCGATCTGGTCGGTGATCTCCTTGGCCCGGGTGCCGTACTCCCAGTCCTTGGTGAGCGAGTACTTGTAGCTCGGGTCCACCACGGCCTGGTTGGCGGTGACGATGTAGCCCGCGGACGGGTCCAGGCTGTACGGCAGGGCGGTGAAGGGGATCGAGCCCTTCCACTGGTACGTGGAGTCCCAGCCCGGGGCCGGGTAGCTGCCGTCGCCCTTGCCGCGGACCGGGATGTCGCCGGGGGCCTGGTAGCCGATGTGCTTGGCGTCGGCGTAGACCAGGTTCTGCGCGGGGACGGCGAAGTCCTTGGCGGCGGCCCGGAACTCGTCCCAGTTGCGGGCCCGGTCCAGCTCGAACACCGCGTCCATGGTCTTGCCGGGGTTCAGCGCCGTCCACTGCAGGGCGACGCCGTAGCCGCCGGTGCCGCGGTCGGGGGCGGCGCTGCCGTTGGGGGCGTACTTGCCGACGTTCTGCTGCTCGGTGCTCTGGTCGGAGATGAGCGGGGCGCCGGTCTGGGTGGTGCGGACGGTGATCGTGCGGTCCTCGCCGCCGGCGACCTTGATGGTCTCCTTGCGGAGGTCGAACTTCACGTCCTTGCCGTCGACCTGGTAGGTGTCCGGGCCGGTGACCTTCTCCAGGTAGAGGTCGGTCACGTCGGCGCCGAGGTTGGTGAAGCCCCAGGCGACGTCCTTGTTGTGGCCGATTATCACGCCGGGCATGCCGGCGAAGCTGAAGCCGGAGACGTCGTACTGGCAGGCCGGCGAGCTGGTGCGGCAGTGCAGGCCCATCTGGTACCAGACCGAGGGCAGGCCGGGGCCGAGGTGCGGGTCGTTGGCCAGCAGCGGCTTGCCGGTGGTGGTGTGGGTGCCGGCGACGACCCAGGAGTTGGAGCCGATGCCCTGGCCGGGGCGGCCGAGCAGCTGCGGCATGCCGTCGATCCGGTCGGTGAGGCCCTGGAGCAGCGCCTTGGTGGTGGCCGCGCCCTGGGTGGTGGCGGTGCCGCCGCCGGACGGGGGCGAGCCGTCGGCGGGGCGGTAGTTGTCGCCGGCCACCGTGCCGGTCTTCACGATCGTGCCGTTGCGGGTGTACGGGTAGTCGGGGTACAGCTCGGCGATCTTGTCCGGACCGAAGTCCTGGGCCAGCAGCGAGCGGTCGATCTCCTCCTGGAGGTTCCCGGAGAGGTTCCAGGCCATCGCCTTGAGCCAGGCCACCGAGTCGACCGGGCTCCACTGCTCGGGCTGGTAGTCGCCGTTGACGGCGCCGAGCAGGGCGTACTCCAGCGAGGCCTTCTCGCCGCCGGGGTGCTCGCCGAGCCAGGCGTTCACGCCGTCCGCGTAGGCCTGGAGGTTCTTCTTGGTGTCGGCCGACAGCTTGGTGTCGAACTCCTTCTGCGCCACCTGCCGCCAGCCCATGGTGCGGATGAAGGCGTCGGTGTCGACCTGGCCGTCGCCGAACATCTCGGACAGCCGGCCGGCGGTGATGTGCCGCCGGACGTCCATCTCCCAGAAGCGGTCCTGCGCCTGGACGTAGCCCTGGGCGCGGAAGAGGTCCTCGCTGGTGTCGGCGTAGAGCTGCGGGATGCCGTTGGCGTCCCGCTTGACGTCGACCGGCGCGCTCATGCCCGCCACCTTGACGGTGCCGTCGACCTCCGGGAAGGACGCGCGGACCGCGGTGACCCCGCGGTAGCCGCCGTAGCCGACGCCGGCCACCAGCAGCACGACCAGCACGATCACGATCAGACGGGCGCGCCGGAACTTCTTCGAGCGGGGCATCTGGGTCCTTGCGGTCCTGACTTCGGGGCGGGCGGGCGTGTCCAGGGCCGGGGGCCGTGACAGGGCACCACATTAGGCCGAGTCGGCCGAGCGGCGTGCACGGGGGACGCTCACCGTGGGATCGGAGGAGGTCAACGAGGAGGCCTGGAGGCGGCGGTCGGGGGCCCGGGGAGGAAAAGAAACTAAAGATATGGCAAAATGTTAGACTGAGTAACGATCCGCAACAGGAGCATTGACGCCTTCTTAACGGGTCGCACCCTCCAGCACCACCAGACACCCCGCCCGCCCCTGCCTGCACGAGGTGCCACTGCGTGAACATCGACCACCTGAACCAGCTCCTCCTCGAGTTCTCCGTGATCCTGCTGGTCGCGGTGGTCGCCGTGCGGATATCCACCCGCTCAGGGCTACCGAGCCTGCTGATCTACCTCGGGATCGGCGTCGCCCTGGGCCAGAACGGCATCGGCGTCTCCTTCAACAACGCCGAGCTGACCCAGGTGCTCGGCTACGCGGCGCTCGTGGTGATCCTCGCCGAGGGCGGCCTCAAGACCAGCTGGCGCGAGGTCAGACCCGTGATGCCGGCCGCCACCGTGCTCGCCACCGTCGGCGTCGGGGTCAGCGTGTTCGTCACCGCGGCCGGCGCGCACTGGCTGGTCGGCCTGGACTGGCGGACCTCGATGCTGCTCGGCGCGATCGTCTCCTCCACCGACGCCGCCGCCGTCTTCTCCGTCCTGCGCATGGTCCCGCTGCCGCACCGGCTCACCGGCCTGCTGGAGGCCGAGTCCGGCTTCAACGACGCGCCCGTGGTCATCCTGGTCGTCGCCTTCGCCACCACCGGCGAGCTGGACTCCTGGTACGTCCTGGTCGGCACGATCATCGCCGAGCTGGCGATCGGCGCGGCGGTCGGCTTCGCGGTCGGCAAGCTCGGCGCGTACGGGATCAAGCACGTCGCGCTGCCCTCCTCCGGCCTGTACCCGATCGCCGTGATGGCGCTGACCGTGCTCGCCTACGCGGGCGGCGCGCTGCTGCACGGCTCCGGCTTCCTCGCCGTCTACATCTGCGCGGTGATCCTCGGCAACGCCAAGCTGCCGCACGGCCCGGCCGTCCGGGGCTTCGCCGACGGCCTGGCCTGGATCGGGCAGATCGGCATGTTCGTGCTGCTCGGCCTGCTCTGCACGCCCGAGACCATGGGCTCCGCGGTGGTCCCCGCGCTGGTGATCGGCGGCGTGCTGGTCTTCCTGGCCCGGCCGCTGTCCGTGGTGCTGACGCTGACCCCGTTCAAGGTGCCCGGCCGGGAACAGGCGCTGCTCAGCTGGGCCGGACTGCGCGGGGCGGTGCCCATCGTGCTGGCGACCATCCCGCTGGTGTCGGGCGCGCCGAAGGCCCAGGACGTCTTCAACATCGTCTTCATCCTGGTCGTCGTCTTCACCCTGCTCCAGGGCCCGACCCTGCCCTGGGTGGCCAAGCAGCTGCGGATCGGCGAGGGCTCGATGGGCCAGGACCTCGACATCGAGTCCGCCCCGCTGGAGAAGCTGCACGGGCACCTGCTGTCGGTCACGCTCTCCCCCGGCTCCCGGATGTCCGGCGTGGAGGTCAGCGAGCTGCGGCTGCCCAAGGGGGCCGCCGTCACCCTGGTGGTGCGGGAGGGCAGCTCCTTCGTGCCGGACAAGGCGACGGTGCTGCGCGGCGGGGACGAGCTGCTGGTGGTCACCACCGACGAGGTCGGCGAGGCGGCCGAGCGGCGGCTGCGGGCCGTGGACAAGGGCGGCAAGCTCGCGGGGTGGCTGCACGGGCGGTGAGCCCGGCGGGTGGGCGGCGGGTGGTGACCGGAAGACCGGAAGGCCTCACCCGCTGTTCACCTTCGATGGGCAGGACAATTTTGGACGTGCCTTGTAGTCTGGGGATCCGCGCGACATCTACGCGCGTATATGTATGATGGTCAGATCACACCCAGCATCTGCCTGAAGCAGAGTTGGCGCGACCGTTCGGCGGCCGCGGTCCGGACCTCGGCCACCACGCCGGTCCGGCCCGGTATCTACCCCGGTCGACGCGCGAGAGGACGACTCTCGGCGCCGTCGGGGCCACCCCATGCCCTGCCGCGCTACCAGGCAGCAGGAAGGACCGACCGTGACGGCCCGCCGAACGGTCGACGACCCCGCGGACACCGCGACCCCGCGTGACACCGCCAACGCCACCCCCGCCGACGGCACCGCCGATGCCGTCGACGCCCCCGCCCCCGTGCGGGTCGGGTACGGCGCACTGCTGCGCACGCCCGGCGCCTGGACGTTCCTGGCACCGGCATTCCTCGCGCGGCTGCCGTACGCGATGCTCAGCATGGGCATCCTGCTGCTCGTCAAGGACACCCACGGCTCGTACGGCACCGCGAGCACCGTCGCGGCCGTCGCCGCCGTCGCCCAGGCCCTGATCGGCCCGCAGACCGGCCGGCTCGCCGACCGGTACGGCCAGACCGCCGTCCTCGTCCCGACCGTCGTGGTGCACGCCGCCTCGGTCGGCGCGCTGATCGCGCTGGCGCTCGGCCACGCACCGGCCTGGAGCCTGTTCCTGGCCGCCGTCCCGGCCGGCGCGAGCGTTCCGCAGATCGGCGCCATGGTCCGGGCCCGCTGGATCGCCGAGTTCACCGCGGACGGCGCGTCCGCCTCGTCCGCGGCCAAGGTGGGCACCGCGTTCGCCTTCGAGTCCGTGACGGACGAGTTCACCTTCGTGATCGGCCCGATCCTGGCCACCGCCGTCGCCACCACGGTCAGCCCCTCGGCCGGGCTGATCGCCGAGGCCACGCTGACCCTCGTCGGCGGCCTGGCCTTCGCCGCCCAGCGGCGCACCGCGCCCGCCCGGGCACTGCCCCAGCCCGGCGTGCGACGCGCCTCCGCGCTCGCCTCCCCCGGCGTCCGGCTGCTGGCCGGGGCCTTCCTCGGGGTGGGCGCCGTGTTCGGCGGCATGCAGGTCTCGGTGAACGCCTTCGCCGACTCGGTCGGGCAGCACGGCGCCGCCGGCACCGTGTACGGGATCTTCGCCGGCGGCTCGATGGTGGCCGGCGTGCTGTACGGCGTGATCGCCTGGCGGCGGTCCGTGCAGCAGCGGATGGTCATGAGCTACGCCCTGCTGGTGCTGGGCTGCTCCACGCTGTGGGCGATGCCCAACCTGGTCGCGCTCGCCGTCGCCGGACTGGTCTGCGGCCTGGCCATCGCGCCGACCCTGATCAGCGGCTACACCCTGGTCGAGACGCTCGTCGCGGACGGCGCCAAGACCGAGGCGTTCACCTGGCTGACCGGCGCCATCGGCCTCGGCCTGGCGGTCGGCCAGATGATCGCCGGGCAGCTGATCGACGGCCACGGGCCGTCCAGCGGGTTCCTGGTGCCGGTGGCCGGCGCCGGCCTGGGCCTGATCGCGCTGGTGTCGCTGCGGCACCTGCTGACCGCACCGGGCGGGCCTGGTCAGGTCGTCGCGGCCGCACCGGAGCTCGGCGCCGCGGCGCAGCTGGTGGGCGCGGCCAAGGGCTGAGCGGGCACGCGGTGGCGCACCGCGCGAAGCCGTGGGCGGCGCGCGGTGGAAGCCGCGCGGAGCCGCGGTGGAGAAGTGTGCGCGGCTCGGCCACGGCTCATCTCACATCGGAGTCGCTGGACTGATTCAGCGGAATGCCGCATCATTGACCATCGTTAGCACTCATCAGGCGAGAGTGCCAGGAGGAAGACAAGTGCCCACGTACCAGTACCAGTGCACCGAGTGCGGCAACGGCCTGGAGGCGGTGCAGAAGTTCACCGACGAGGCGCTGACCACGTGCCCCGACTGCCAGGGACGGCTCCGCAAGGTCTTCTCGGCCGTGGGCGTCGTGTTCAAGGGCTCGGGCTTCTACCGCACCGACAGCCGCTCGTCCTCCAGCAGCACGGTGGGCGCAGGCTCCTCCGGTAGCTCCTCGGCGGCGTCGTCCGGCTCGACCCCGGCGTCGTCCTCGACGTCGTCGACGTCCTCGTCCTCCGGTTCTTCGAGCTCTTCCAGCTCCTCCAGCCCGGCTCCGGCCGCGAGCTGACCTCGGCGCCGGACGCACACAGCGCATCGACAAGGCCCGCCACCCCGCGTTCTCCGCGGGGCGGCGGGCCTTCGTCGTCCCTGCTCGCTGTCACCACCCGCCGCCCCGGTTCGTCAGCCCCGGCGGGCCGGATGCACTCGTGCGGGTGTACGAATTCATCCACAGGGCCCGAGTTGTCCACAGGCTGCGGATAACGGCTTTCCGGGGCGGGGCGCGGCGCACATCGTAGGGGTCGCCGGAGAACGACCGGCCCGCACAGGGGCGGCCCCCACGACCTCGGTGGTGACCATGACGACGATGAGCCTCTCCGTACCGCTGCCCGCACCCGCCGTACCGCCCCGGCGGGAGGTGCCGTGCTTCCCGCCGATCCGGCGCGGGGCCGGCGGGTGGCACCGCTGGCGGCACGCCGTACGGCGCCGGGCCGGGGTGCCCGCGCTGGTGCTGCTCGCGGTGGCCGCGGCGCTCGCGGTCGGGCCCGCACGGGCCGGGCTGCCGTCGCCGCCGGGCGGCCCGGTGAGCCGGACGGGTTGCCAATCCGGTCCGACGGAAGATCACCCGTAACCGGGCAACGACTTCGTCGTTCACGGCGGCATGAAAGGCTTCAAGGAATTCCTGCTGCGTGGAAACGTCGTCGAACTCGCCGTCGCCGTCGTCATCGGCGCGGCCTTCACCAACATCGTCAACGCCTTCGTCAAGGGCGTCATCAATCCGATCGTCGGCGTCTTCGGAACGAAGGACCTGGCGTCCTACAGCTCCTGCCTCAAGGGGCCCTGCGAGCTGAACGCCACCGGCGAGGTCACGTCCGGGATCCTCATCCTGTGGGGATCGGTGCTCAGCGCCCTGCTGCAGTTCCTGATCACGGCGGCCGTCGTCTACTTCGTCCTGATCGTGCCCATGAACAGGCTGGCCGCCAGGCGGAAGAGCACCGCCGAGACGCTGGCGGAGGCCGAGGCCAAGGAGGTCCAACTGCTCACCGAGATCCGCGACGCGCTGGTCGCCCCGCAGCGCTGAGCGCCGCGCCTCAGTCCCCGTGGTGCGGCGGGCGCTGGCTCAGGTACCAGTCCAGCCCCCGCCCACCGCTCTCCCCCGCCCCGGGGCGCTCACCCCAGCCGGTGTCGGTGTCGTCCCGGGACTGCTGGTCCAGCGGGTCCCGGAAGACCAGCCGGGCCTTCGGCGCCGCCGGCCGCTCCTCCCGTCCCTGCTGCTCCCCCTGTCCCTGCTCCCGCGCCTGCCCCTGCCCCTGCTCGCTCACCCTGCTCACTTCCGCTTCCCGTCGACTGCCGTCCGGATCGTCCTGTCCCTCCAGCCTAAGAGCCCCGTGACACACCCCGGGCCCTGGTGCGGAGTGCTCCGCACCAGGGCCCGGGGCGGGGATGGAGCCGCAGGCAGTTGCTCGGGTTCTCAGGCGGCCTCGAAGCCCGCGTGGTCGGCGATCTTCTTCAGCTCGGCCAGCGCGTGCTTCTCGATCTGGCGGATCCGCTCGCGGGTGAGGCCGTGCTGCTTGCCCACCTCGGTGAGGGTGCGCTCGCGGCCGTCCTCCATCCCGTAGCGGGAGCGGATGATCGAGGCCGTGCGGTCGTCCAGCCGCCCGATCAGGCCGTCCAGCTCCTCGCGGCGGAGCATGACCATCACGGCGTCCTCGGGGGACGTCGCCCCGGTGTCCTCGACCAGGTCGCCGAACTGGGTCTCGCCCTCGTCGTCGACCGCCATGTTGAGGCTGACCGGGTCGCGGGCCCAGTCCAGCACGTCCTTGATCCGGGCCTCGGTGGTGTCCAGCTCGGCCGCGATCTCGGCCGGCTCGGCCTCCCGGCCCAGCTCCTTGGACTTCTCCCGCTGCACCCGCCGGATCCGCCCCAGCTCCTCGACCAGGTGCACGGGCAGCCGGATGGTGCGGGACTGGTCGGCGATCGACCGGGTGATCGCCTGCCGGATCCACCAGGTGGCATAGGTGGAGAACTTGAAACCCTTGGCGTAGTCGAACTTCTCGACGGCGCGCACCAGGCCGGCGTTGCCCTCCTGGATGAGGTCCAGCAGCGGAAGGCCGCTGCGCGGGTACCGGCGGGCGACCGCCACCACGAGCCGGAGGTTCGAGCGGATGAAGACGTCCTTGGCGCGCTCGGCGTCCTCGGCTATCGCCTCCAGTTCCTCGCGCTTCACGCCGTCGGGGAACACGCCCTGCTCCAGCAGGTGCTGGGCGTACACGCCGGCCTCGATCCGCAGTGAGAGCTCGACCTCCTCGGCGGCATCGAGCAGGGGTGTCCTGGCGATCTCGTCGAGGTACATACCGACCAGGTCGCGGTCGGCCTCAAGGTTGGTCGGGCGGGCCGCGCGAGTCCGGTCGGCCCTGTCGCGAACGACGGCACGGGTGGCCATGCTTGCTCCCTTTGCTGGAATTGCCGAGGTCTGCCTGCCTGCCCCCCGAGAGGGCAAGAAATGCGGGCCCCGCGGGGCTCACACGTAACGATCCAACGAACAGAATCCGGACAACATTCCCAAGTTACTCAGATTCTTCCCCGTGATGCAGTATGCTGCCGGTTTTCACCCCGGCTATGGACACTAGGTGACCGGTCGAGCACCTTCGGTGTCGTTTTCGCGACTGCTTTTGAGCACTTCCGTCACGCCCCGCACACGCGCCCGCCGCCCCGCCGGCCGCCGTACAGGGTGAAACCCGCGAACGGGCACGCGCGTTCCCGCGCACCCCCGCCTTCCATCCCCGCCTTCCACTGGCGCCCGCCCCCGGCGTACGCAGGTTCTCCCCACAAACGATGCCGAATCGCTATCACCCGTGGTCCTGATCGGCCCGGGACACTGGGAAGGTGTCAGCCATGCACCTGACCAACAGCTCGACCACCGTCACTGCGCGTCACCGTCGCCTCCTGCGGGATTCGGCGCTCGCGGTGGTCTGTGCCGCGCTGTTCGGCCTCCTGGCCGCCCTGGTGACCCGGCACTGGCATCCGCTGGAACAGCTCGACCAGAGCTGGATCGGCGAACTGCACACCTTCGCCCGGCAGCACCGGATCTGGACCGCCTCGGTGCAGACGCTCTCCGACATCGGCGGCACGGTCACGATGCGCACCCTGCTCGGCATCGCGGCCGTCTGGCTGTGGCTGATCGGCGCCCGGGTCCTGGCCGGCTGGGTGGCCGCCCAGACCCTGGTCGGCTGGGGCGGCCAGTGGGCGCTGAAGCTGGCCGTCGGCCGCCAACGCCCCTCCTTCACCGACCCGGTCTCGCACGCCGGCGGCCCGGCCTTCCCCTCCGGGCACGCCATGGCCTCGGCGATCACCTGCGCGGTGCTGGTCGGCCTGGTCTGGTACCGGGTCCGTCGACGCGGACGGATCGCCGCCTGCGCGGTGGCGGCGGCGACGGTGCTGACCATCGGCTGGACCAGGATCGCCCTCGGGGTCCACTGGCCGAGCGACGTGGTCGCCGGCTGGCTGGCCGCCGGGTTCGTGCTGGGCGCCGTGACCGCCGTCGTCGAACTCTGGCGACCGGGCGCGCTGGCCCGCGACGTACGGCGGGTCAACTGGCGTACCCGGCCGAGGGTCCAGCGGATCACCGTGCCGTCGGTCCGGTCGCCGCGCGGCACCGATCCGCTGGGCGACGCCGCCACCGACCACCCGGACGAGGCCGTCCACTGAGACCACCGACATCCGCGTACGGTCGTCCGGGGCCGCCCAGGGCCGGTACAGGGCCGTCCGGGGCTGCCCGAAGCCGTCCGCTAGCGTGACGGCCATGTCTCCCGACCCGGCCCCCGCCGCCGCCCTCCGTCACCCCGAGCGCCCACTGCGGATCGCCACCGTCCAGGCCCAGGCCGTGGCCGGCGACATACCCGCCAACGCCGCCCAGGCCGCCGAGTTGGTCCGCGAGGCCGCCGCGGCCGGCGCCCGCCTGGTGCTGTTCGCCGAGAAGTTCCTCTCCGGCTACGAGCCCGAGCTGATCCGCACCGACCCGCTCAAGTGCGCCGTCCAGCCCGGCGATCCGCGCCTCGCGCCGATCGCCGAGGCCTGCCGCGAGACCGGCACCGCCGCGATCGTCGGCGCCGCCGCGCAGGTGGGCGACGAGCTGCGGGTCTCCGCCTTCGTCCTCGGCCCGGACGGCGGCCTCGTCACCCGCTACGACAAGCAGCACCTGTTCAAGGCCGAACGCGACTACTACCGTCCCGGGGCTGCCGGTTGCACCCTGGAGCTGGACGGCTGGCGGCTCGGCCTCGGCGTCTGCTACGACTCGGGCTTCCCCGAGCACGCCCGCGCCGCCGCACTCGACGGCTGCCACGCCTACCTGGTCGGCGCGCTGTTCAGCGTCGGCCACGGCCACCACGAGTCCCGCACCTGGTTCCCCGCCCGCGCGCTCGACAACACCCTCTACACGGTGCTCGCCAACCACATCGGCCACACCGGCGGTTGGCACACCTGCGGTGGCAGCGCGGTGTGGGCCCCGGACGGCCGGCTGCTCGCCGAGGCGGGCGAGGACCGGCGCGAACTCGTCGTCGTCGACCTCGACCCGGCCGTCCTGCGCGCCGCCCGGGAGAGCGAGACCATGCTCGCCGACCTGGCCGCCGCCAACGCCCGCCCGGCCGCCCCGCGCGCGCTCTTCGCCCTGGTCTGAGCCGGTCGACCTCCGTGCCCGGCCGCTCCGGGCAGGCGGGGTGGCCCGGCCGCTCCGAGCCGAGTGCGCTGGCCGGTCAGGCGGTCCGCATCGCGTCCACCACGGTCATCCGGCCGACCCGACGGGCTGGCAGGACGGCGGCGGCGAGCCCGGTCAGGACGGTCAGCCCGAGTGCGGCCAGCACCAGCACCACCGGCGGGCCGCCGACCGTCCCCACCGTGGAGGTGAGCGAACGCGCGGCCGCCCAGCCGTAGCCGACGCCCAGTCCGGTGCCGACCAACGCCCCGGCCAGCGACAGCAGCACCGCCTCCAGGGTGAGCATCCGGCGCAGCTGCCGCCGGGACATCCCGATGGCGCGCAGCATGCCGATCTCGCGGGCGCGTTCGCTGACGCTGAGCATCAGGGTGGCCGCGACGCCGAGCCCGGCGATGGCGACCGAGAAGGACAGCAGGGTCATGCTGACGGTCGTCATCCGGTCCAGCAGCAACCGCAGCGTCTCCGCCTGCGCGCCGGTGTCGGTGACGGCCACCTCCGGGTGGTCGGCGAGCGCCCGGTCCAGCGCCCGGCGGGCGGTCGACCGGTCCTCGCCCGCGCCCGGGCTGATCCAGACCGTGGTGACGGCCGCGCCGGGGGCGAGCCGGTCCAGGGTCGCGGGGGTCACCAGCAGCGTCGCACCGGTCTGCAGGGTGAGCGGCAGGCTGCTGCGTCCGGGTTCGACCCGCAGGTCGGTGCCGGGCCCGCCCGCCGGGCCCCCGACCCGGCGCACCCCGCCGCCGCCGAGACCGCTCAGCGCGGCGCCGTCGGCGAGCGCCCCGGCCTGGTCGACGCCGTCCGCCGAGGGGTTGAGCCGGGCCAGGTCGGCGGCCGCGACCAGGGTGGGCCGGCCGTCGAGTTCGACGGTGGCCGAGCGGACCGGCGTGACGGCGAGCCCGCGCTGCGCACCGAGCGCGGTGACCGTCCCGGCGGGCAGCGCGCCGCCCCCAGTGACGACCGCCGAGAAGACCCCGGGCTGGCGCGCGGACACCGCCGGCACCAGGGAGTTGGAGGTGATCTCCAGCGCGGTGACCGCGCCGACCATCACGGTCACGCCGAGCAGCAGCGCCGAGCCGGTCGCCCCGGTGCGGCCCGGGTTGAGCCGCAGCTGCTGGGTGGCGAGCCGCCCGGCCGTCCCACCGAGCCGCCGGGCCGGGCCGCCCAGCACGCCGACGACGGCGGGCAGCAGCCGGTCGGCGAGCCGCAGCACGCCGAAGAAGCTGACGATCGCGCCGACGGTGACCGCGAGCAGCGACAGCGGCGGCGGGGCCACCGCGCCGGCCACCAGCAGCGCCGTCCCCGCGCACAGCAGCACCACCGTCCACACCGCCGCCCGGGCCTTGGCCGCCCCGCCGACCGGCCCGTGCGTGCCGCCGAGCGCGGCCACCGGCGGCACCGCCGCCGCGGCCTTCGCCGGGCCGCGGACGGCCAGCAGGGTGAGCAGCACGCCGAACAGCCCGGCCAGCGCGCAGGTCAGCGGGGCCGGCGCCAGCGAGAGGTGCACCGGGCCGAGGTCGAGCGTGCCGACGACCACCGTCCCCGCCGCGCACAGGCCGACCCCCAGCAGCACGCCCGCCGCCGAGGCTCCCGTCCCGAGCAGCAGCCCCTGGCGGCGGATCAGCCGGCGCAGCTGCCGCCGGTCGGCGCCCACGCAGCGCAGCAGGGCGAGTTGGCGGGTCCGCTGGGCCAGCACCACCGTGAAGGTGTTGCCGACCACCATCCGCGCCACCGCGAGCGCGATCAGCACGAAGGAGAGCGCGGCGATCAGCACCACCCCGTAGAGGGTCCGGCTCTGCCGGGTCGCCTCGGTGACGGAGGCGTCTCGGGTGCGCACCTCGACGCCGTCGCCGAGGACGGCGCGCAGCGCCTCGACGGTCCGGGCCCGCGAGGCGTCCGGCCGGACCCGGACGTCCAGCTGGGCGGTGGTGACGCCGGTCGCGTACTGGGCGACCGCACCGGCCGGGACGCCGACGATCGGGCGCCCGGCGAGGCTGGGCGCGCCCCGGCCGTCCAGGACGCCCGCCAGCCGGGCGGTGGCGGCGGAGCCGTCGGCCCGGGCCAGCCGCACCTCGGCCCCGGGGGCGGCGTCGAGCCGGTGCGCGGTGTCGGCGTCGAGCAGCACCTCGCCGGGCCCGGCCGGCCAGTGGCCGCCGGTGAGCAACTGCCAGCGCAGCGCCGGGTCGTCGGCGACCGCGCTGACCGCGGCGGTCTGGTCGAGCGGGCGCCCGTCGGCCGTCAGCACCGATCCCTTGCCGACCAGTCGCGGCGCCACCCCGGCCACCCCGGCCGTCCGCCGGGCCCGCTCGGCGGCGGCGTCCAGCCCACCGCCGGCGGCGGTCCTGGTCACCTGCACGTCGCCGGGCCCGACCTCGGCGGCCGCGGTCTGGCTGAAGGAGTCCACCAGCGCCCCGCTGCCGCTGACCGAGGCGATCAGGAAGGCCACCCCCAGCGCGATCGCGGCCCCGCTCAGGAGCAGCTGCCGCAGTTGCCCGCGCAGCTCGGCCACGGTGTATCGGTACGTCGTCATCGCTCCCCGGCTCGTCCGCCCTGACCAGGCACGACGCACTGGCAGGGGCCTCACCGAGCCTAGGGTCCGCACCCGCCCCGGCCCGTCAGCACGAGGTCTCCTCGATGATCACTCCGAGGACGGACGGCCGACCGCGCCCCCTCCTCCCCGAGAGGTACGCCGCCCCCGACCCGGCCCGGCCCCGGAAACGCCGTAGGCCCCCCGCCCTGGTGGGCGGGGGGCCTACGGCGACACACGCGTCTCTGGTGCCCCAGGCAGGATTCGAACCTGCGACACCGGCTTTAGGAGAGCCGTGCTCTATCCCCTGAGCTACTGAGGCGGGGCCCGTCTGCGACAAGGCCGTCCACAGCCTACCGGATCGGGGGTGGGGTGGGTGTGGCGGTTGGGGGTGCGGGTGCCGACGAGGGGTCAGGGCGGGTCAAGTAGCCTGCCGGAAATGCGTTCGACCGCCTTGCCGCGCCGTGCGAAGGAGACGAAGGACCCGATGAGACCTGCTGGGCACCCGGTGGTGCGACTGCTGGGGCAGGTGTGGGTGTGGCCCGCGGTGGTGATGCTGGCGGTGGGCGGGTACCGGCTGGGGACGCCGGAGCTGTGGCGGGACGAGATGGCGACCTGGACGGTGGCCACCCGGTCGTTGGGCGACCTGCTCCGGCTGCTCCAGCACGTGGACGCCAGCAACGGGGCGTACTACCTGCTGATGCACGGCTGGACGGCGGTGTTCGGCGACTCCGTGGTGGCGCTGCGAATACCCTCCGTGCTGGCGATGGCGGGGGCGGCCGCGTTCGTGGCGCTGACCGCCGAGCGGCTGTTCGGCAACCGGGTGGCGGCGGTCGGCGCGGGGCTGCTGTTCGCGGTGCCGCCGGAGGTGTCGCGGTACGCGCAGGAGGCGCGCGCGTACGCGCTGGTGACCTTCGCGATCGCGGCGGCCACCTGGTTCCTGGTGCGGGCGCTGGAGCGGCCGACATGGCGGCGGTGGGCGCCGTACTGCGCGGCGATGGCGGTGGCCGGCGCCGGGCACCTGATCTCGTTCAGCACGGTGGCCGGGCAGGCCGCGCTGGTGCTGCTGCACCTGTGGCGCACGCGCGGGGCGGCGGAGCGGCGGCTGCTGTGGCAGTACCCGGTGGCGGTGGGGGTGGCGGCGGTGCCGGTGCTGCCGGTGGTGCTGCTGGGCAGCCGGCAGTCGGACCGGCAGCTGGGCTGGATCGAGAAGCCGAACCTCGGGGGCCTGGTGCACTTCGGCCAGCACCTGTTCGGCTCGCACACGGTGTTCTACGCCTTCGTCCTGCTGGCGCTGCCGGTGCTGCTGCTGCCGGGCCGGCGGGTGCAGGCCGGGCAGGCGCTGCTGCTCGCGGGGCTGCCGGTGGCGGGCGTGTGGGTGGTGTCGCAGGGCGGCACCTCGTACTTCATCGAGCGGTACCTGCTGTTCACGGTGCCCGCGTGGGCGGTGCTGGCCGGGGGCGGGGTGGGCGCGGTGTACGGCGTCGCGGCGGCCTGGGCGAAACGTTTCCGTGCTCCGGGACCGGCCAGGGCGGCGGTGGGACTGCTGGCGCTGGGACTGCTCGCCGTCCCGGCCGTGGCCGCCCTGCCGAAGCAGCCCGCAGTGCGCTACGTGGGCTCGCACAACGGGTCGGAGGAGCCGTTCCGGGCGGCGGCCGGGGTGATCGCCGCGGGCTACCGGTCCGGGGACGGGATGGCGGCCCCGCTGGGCAACCAGGCCTGGGCGATGGTGTGGCCGGGCGTCAGCTACTACCTGCCGTCGGACGTCCACCCGTACCCGGTGTTCGTCGCGCAGAGCGCCGACGACGCGGAGGAGCTGTCGCCGACGCCGTGCCCGCAGCCGGAGGCCTGCCTGGGGCAGGCGGCGCGGATCTGGCTGCTGGTCCTCGGGGACACCGAGGACCCGCTGACCACCATGCCGGAGGACCAGGCGCAGGCTCTCCGCACGCAGTACGGGGCGCCCGACCAGGTCACGCCGCTCGGCGGGTTCACGGTCGCGCTGCTCGACCGCGACAACTGACGAGCGGGACCCGGAGCGCGCGGCGGCTGACGAGCACCCACCCGGAGCGCGCGGCGACTGACGGGACGGCCCTGGAACACGCGACGGCTGACGAGCATCACCCGGAACACACGGGAACACGACGGAGGGGGAGCCGGGCGAACCGGCTCCCCCTCCGTCGTCGCGGGCTCAGAGCGTGCGCATCAGCCGGGACTGGATGGACGGCGGGTTCAGGTCGGACTGGAGGGCCACCGGGACCTCCGTCTTGTCGTCGCCCTCGCCCACCCGCAGCAGGCCGACCTCCTGGCCGGCCTTCGCGGTGTGGCCGAGCTTGGCCGCGTCCAGGGTGACCGTGCCGGTGATGCCCGGGAAGCCGGCCACCACGAGGTCCTTGGTCGCGACGACCTGGACCTTGCCGCCGAGGCCGTCGTCCACGGTGCCGACGACGTCGCCCTTCTTCACCACGGTCTGGCCGGTCAGGCCGCCCTGCGCGGCCTGGATCTGCTTGCCGCTGACCTTGAGCACGGTCGGCAGGATGCCGTCGCCGGGGTTGGGCGAGGTGGCCTGCTGGCCCAGGGTGACGCCGATGATCAGCCGCTTCACACCGCCGATCTCCTTGTAGGCGGCCCACATCAGGCAGCCGCCGGCCGGGGTGCTGGAGCCGGTCTTGACGCCGATGACCCCGGTCTTCGGGTTGATCAGGTTGTTGGTGTTGGAGATCTTCACGTTGTTGAGGCTGGTCTCCGGGGTGGAGACGATCTGCCGGAAGATCTCGTCCTGCATGACCTGCTCGGCCAGCTTCAGCTGGTCCTTGGCGGTGGACTTGGTGTCCGCGAGGAAGCCCGCCGGGTCGGCGTAGGTGGTGTTGGTCATGCCGAACTTGGCCGACGTCTCGTTCATCAGCTTGACGAACGCTTCCTCGGAGCCGGAGTGGAAGCGGGCGAGCAACCGGGCCACGTTGTTGGCCGAGGGCAGCATCAGCAGTTCCAGCGCCTGGTACTCGGTGAGCACCTGGCCCTCGGTGAGGGTGACCCGGGACTCGTCGACGTTGCCGGACTCCTGCGCGGCCTGCTTGTCCACGGTGATCTTCGGGCCGCTCTCCCCCTTCTTCAGCGGGAACTTCTGCAGGATCAGGTAGGCGTTCATCACCTTGGTGACGCTGGCGATCGCGGACGGCGTCTCCTGCCCGGAGCTGCCGAGGCTGCCGACGCCGACCACCTCGGCGGCGGACTGGCCCTTGGCCGGCCAGGCGAGGTCGAGCGGGTCGCCGGCGAAGCTGAAGCTGCCCGCGGCGGACATCCGCACCTTGGCGTCCGGCAGCGGGCGCAGCAGCTGGGCCACCACCGCCGCACCGAGCACCACGGCGAGGAAGGCCGTCCAGATGGTGATCCGCTTGAGCGCGCGGCGCAGCGGCGAGACCGGGCGCGCGTTGAGGGTCGCCAGGACCTCCATCGCCTCGGCGGTGTTCTCCGGCGCGGGCGGCGGCTCCGGGAGGGGCAGCGGCTCGGGCTTCGGCAGCGGCGGGACGGGCGGCACCGGCCGCGGGTCGGGGGTGGGCAGCGGCTCGGGGGCCGGGGTGGGGCCGGGCACGGGGGCGGGGGCCGGCTTAGGCAGCGGCTCCGGACCGGGCTGCGGCTCGGGTTCGGGGAGGGGCTTGGGCGCCGGGTGCGGCTCGGGCACCGGCTCCGGGAGCGGGGAGGGCTCGGGCACCGGGGTCGGTGCCGGGGGCTCCGGCACGGTGCCGGACGCGGAGGCGGAGGCCATGGCGGCGCGCGGAAGCCTGGGGTCCTCCGGCGCCTCGGGCTTGGCCGGCTCGGCTGCCGCCTCGTCGGGTTCGTCGCTCTCGGGCGCGGCGGGCGTGGCGGCCTCGGCGGGCGCGGCGGCCTCGGGCGTGTCGCCCTCGGAGGCGGCCTTCTCGCCGGCCTCCCCCGCCCCCTTCTCCGCGTCCTTCTCCGCGTCCTTCTCCGCGGCCTTCTCCGCACTCCCCGCCACGGCTCCCACGCCCGCCACATCCGTCCGCATCGTGAGACGCGGGTCGGTTCCGGTCGGCCGCCCGGCCGCCTTCTCCTCGCCGTCGGCGGCCGTCGCGGCCTCCGCCTCCTCGGCCTCACCCTCGGAACTTCCGCCATCGGCGGGCTTGGTCAGCTCCTCGGGCAGCCGCAGCGCGGTGGTCGCACTGTCCACCGGCAGCCGCAGCATCGTGGTCTTGCTGTCCACATCCCGGACACGGAGCTGTACGGTCGAGCCGCGCTTGGCCCCCGCCGCCGGCGCGTCGCCGGGGCCGGTCCCGGCCTCCCGGGTGCCGTTCGGGTTGCCGTCCGGAGCACCGTCCGGGTCCGGGCCCGCGCCGGCGGCCGTCCCGGTCCGCTCGCGTTCGCGCTCCTGCGCCCGCTCGCCGTCCCTCAGCACCCTGTCGGGGGACTCGCCCACGTATCCCAGCCTCCTCAACGCCCGGCGGGGCACCGGCAGACCCGATTTCGGGAAGCCGACGCCCCGCCCCGTGTACCTGTACAGTCTCCGCCACCGCCGGCCGATCCGGCTGCGCACACCCCGCCCGACCGGCGCTTATTGCCGTCGCACGGGCGTACTGCGGTCTGTTCACCGGTCAGACGCCGGGCCCGCCGCCCCCGGTTCCCCGCCTCCACCGCAAGGTCACGATTCGGAGGCGTACTCGACAAGCCCGTGTGAGAGGCGTCACCCTGTCTCTCATCCACGCGGGGAGGCTTGGATGGGCAAGAGCCGCAGAACTGTTCCCGAGGAACTCTTGCTGCTCGCTTTGGACCCGACCACGGGTACCACGGCGCAGCCGCAGACCCTCGACCTCGGACTCGCCGGGGCCCAGCTCGTCGAGCTGTCCCTGGCCGGACGGATCGTACCGGAGGGAGACCGGATCGCTGTCGTGCTCGCACGGCCGACCGGCGACCCGACCTTGGACCACGCACTGGAACTGCTGCGCCGACGCGGCAGTCCGGTCCGCGCGGCGCACTGGATCGGCGGGCCCCGGCTGGGGCTGCGGCAGACCTACCTGGCGCACCTGGAGCGCTGCGGCATGGTCACGGCCGTGCCGGGCCAGGTGTGCGGGGTGCTGCCGACGACCCGTTATCAGGCGTCGGACGACTGCACCAACGCCGCGATCAAACAGCGGCTGGACACCGCCATCCGCACCGGCGTGCCGCCGGACCCGCGGACGGCCGCACTGGCGGCCCTGGCCCATTCCGTGGGCCTGGGCAAGCACCTGTATCCGGGCAACGAGGGCCGGTCCTCGCGGTCGCGGCTGCGCGACCTGATCCGGTACGACCCGCTGGGCGGGATGGTCGCGCACGCCGTGATGGACGTGCAGAACGGCCTGCCGGCGCAGCAGAACCGTTCTTCCCAGGGTTCCGGGGCCGGGACCGGCGCCGGGCGTTCCGGCGCCCGCGCGGCCGGCCGGGGCTCCGGTCGGGTCGCCGCCTCACGGGTCGGCGTCCGCTGACCGGGACCGCCCGGGCGCGCGGGACACCGCACCGATCGCCGTACGGCCTGCGCGGCACGTGCGGTCCGCACCGCCCGTACGGCCCGTGACAGCGGGCACGACGGGGCACGACGGCACGACGGGGCACGACGGGCCCGGCGGCACCCCCGACGGCGCGCGCCGCCCCGTTCACGCCGCCCGACGGCGCTGAGCAACGGCGCTGAAGGACCCGACGCACCACCGAAGCAGCACCCGCACCACCAGGAGCACGGAGGGGCGGTCGCCCCGCGACGGAAGTCGCCCGGCGACCGCCCCTCTGCCGTCCCCGAAGGCCCTCCGAGGCCCGTCCGGGGAGCCCGGCGGTCCTGCCTTCGCACGTGCCACTGGCACCTGCGCCGCCGGGGAGCACATCCTTAGCCCGTACCGGTTCGAGCCGCTGAGCCGCATTACCACTCGAAGGCCCTCGCCGTCTCACAGAAGTGCTTTTCCGACGATCTGTTCTACTGCGCTGCTGTGATTCCCTGACGCCGACGTGGCCCAAGGTGACATGCTGCTCCAAGTCAGGGGGGTTGGTCCCAATGTCCGAAGTGTTCCGAGGGCTGCCGATCCAACGATCACCAGAGGTCCGGCCGGAGGTCGATGTGTCGACGAGCATCAATCCCACCGTGCGCCGTCGGCGCCTGGGCTCGGAGCTGCGAAAACTCCGCGAGGGCCTCGGGATGACGGCGGAGGAGGTGGCGGGCCGGCTGATGGTCTCCCAGTCGAAGATCAGCCGACTGGAGAACGGCCGCCGCAGCATCAGCCAGCGCGACGTGCGCGACCTCTGCGACGTCTATCTCGTGAACGACGAGCAGATGCGCGCCAGCCTCATGGAGATGGCCAAGGAGTCGCGCCAGCGCGGCTGGTGGCACGACTTCAACGACATGCCGACCCCGTACAGCGTCTACATCGGGCTGGAGGCCGAGGCCTCCTCGATCCGCGCGTACGAATCCTCCTTCGTCCCGGGCCTGTTGCAGACCGAGCAGTACGCGCAGGCCGTCGTGGAGGGCACCCAGCCGGACACCGACGCGCTCGCCGTGCAGCGCCGGGTGCAGGTCCGGATGAAGCGCCAGGACCGCATCCGGGGCGAGAACCAGCTCGGCAGCCTGTGGACCGTCATAGACGAGGCGGTGCTGCGCCGCGAGGTCGGCAGTCGCGAGGTGATGGCCGAGCAGCTCAAGCACATGATGGAGCTGAGCCAGCACCCGAACATCACCATCCAGGTGATCCCGTTCTCGGCCGGCGCCCACCCCGGTATGACCGGGACATTCTCCCTGCTGGAGTTCCCCGAGTCAGCCGATTCCACGGTTGTCTACTTCGAAGGGGTGACGAGCGATCTCTACCTGGAGAAGGAGGCGGACGTGCGCCGCTATACCGGTCTGTACGACTACCTGCGTGCGGCGGCACTCGGCGTGGCGGAGAGCCGGACACTGATAGCTGAGATTGAAGAGGGATACCACTGATGAGCACCACCTCCGAGCACGGAACCCGCTGGCGGAAGAGCAGCCACAGCGGCGGCAACGGAGCCTGTGTGGAGATCACCACGCCGGCCACGGGGGCGGTGGCGGTACGGGACTCCAAGGACCCTCAGGGGCCCCAGCTGTGCTTCTCCGCCGAGGCCTGGACCGCGTTCGCGAGTGCTGCGGCCACCGGAATGTTCGGCCGCCACTGACCTTGCGGCGGCGGCCGCCGACCCGGCCCCGCGCCCCCGGTGCGAATCCGAGCTCGGACCAGTTGCCCGTAGCAGTGGCCTTCGCCCTCGCCGGCGGCCGACACTACGGGCAACTGTCGTTCCCGCCCGAACTGCCTTCCCGCCGAGCCTTTCCGCCCGAACCGCCTTGCCGCCCGAACTTCGCTTCCCGCCCGGACCGTTCAGCGCACCACCGGGTACCGCTCGGACCAGGTCAGCCCCTCCGGGGTGCGCGGATCGTGCAGTTCGGTGCCGTGCATCAGCTCCAGCACGAAGTCGTCGGCGAGTTCGAGGATGGCGCCCCGCCCCTCCAGCCCGGCCACCAGCCCCGACGGCAGCGCGGTGTCACCGTGCAGCACCCCGAGCAGGCTCCCGCAGACCGCGCCGGTGGAGTCGCTGTCCCCGGAGTGGTTGACGGCGAGCAGCAGGCCCGAGCGCACGTCGTGCGCGACCAGCGCGCAGTAGACCCCGATCGCCAGCGCCTCCTCGGCGACCCAGCCCTCCCCCAGCGCCTCCACCCGGTCGGCGGACGGCTCGCCGGCCCGGACCGCGTCCAGCGCGGCCCGCAGCGCGGCGGTGGTCTCCTCGTGCGCCTGCCTTTCGGAGAGCAGCGCCAGGGCGAGGTGGACGCCCTCCTCCAGGGTGCCGCCGCGGGCCACGCTCTGGACGATCACCGCGAGCGCGCCCGCCGCGAGGTAGCCGGTGGGGTGGCCGTGGGTGAGCACCGCGCACTCCACCGCGAGTTGGAAGACCAGGCCCGGCTCCCAGCTGGTGAGCAGGCCGAACGGCGCCGCCCGCACGACCGTGCCGCAGGCCTTGGAGTGCGGGTTCTTGGGCCGCTCCACGGTGCCGAGGTGCTCGGCGTCGGCCCCGGTCAGGGCGGACAGGCAGCCCTGGCCGGGGGCGCGCTGGGCGTACAGCCACTCCTCGCGGCCGAGCCAGCCGAGGTCGGGGCGGCGCTCGTCGGGGCCCCAGTCGCGCTGGGTGGCGGCCCAGCGCAGGTAGGCGAGGTGCAGGTCGGTGGGCGGGTGCCAGCTGCCGGTGTCGCGCCGGATGTGGGCGCGGATCAGGCCGTCGACGGTGAACAGGGTGAGCTGGGTGTCGTCGGTGACGGCGCCGGTGCGCCCGTACGCGGGGACGTAGCCGGTGACGCCCTGCGGGCCGTGCTGGGCCCGGATCTTCTCCAGCTGCTCGAACTCGACACCGGCGCCGAGCGCGTCGCCGATGGCACCGCCGAGCAGACAGCCCCGCACCCGGCTGCGGAAGTCCTGCTGCTGGGCGCGTGACCACAGTGGCATCACGACGGGGCGCCTTTCCTCGGGGCAGGGGGCTGCGCGACGCACGGCCGCGGCGCGCGCCCTGGCACTGTATTCGAAGACCCGAGCGAATCAAGGGCGTCCCTCGTGCTCCGGTTTCCCGGCCCAGCTGCCGCCCGTACGGTGGCAGCTGGGCCGGGGGAACCGGCAGGCCGGGGCCGGGGGGAACCGGGAGGCCGGTGGCGGGGGGGGACCGGGAGGCCGGTGGCGGGATCAGTCCAGGACCGGCAGCAGCTCCGGCAGGTGCCCGTCCGAGGCCAGCGCCGCGGCCCGGCGCTCGGCCGACACCTCGCCGTAGGTGGTGGTGCGCTGGCGGTGCGGGCGGCCCGCCGCCTCGGCGATCGCCTGGAGGTCGCGCACCGACTTGTAACTCCCGTACGCCGAGCCGGCCATCCGCGAGATGGTCTCCTCCATCAGCGTGCCGCCCAGGTCGTTGGCGCCCGAGCGGAGCATCTCGGCGGCGCCCTCCGCGCCCAGCTTGACCCAGCTGGTCTGGATGTTGGGGATGTGCGGGTGCAGCAGCAGCCGGGCCATCGCGATCACCGCGCGGTTGTCCCGGGCGGTCGGGCCGGGCCGGGCGATGCCGGCCAGGTAGACCGGCGCGTTGGTGTGGATGAACGGCAGGGTCACGAACTCGGTGAAGCCGCCGGTGCCGTTGGCCTCCAGGGAGCGCTGCTGGATCTCGGCGAGCAGCCGCAGGTGCCCGAGCCAGTGCTTCGGGGTGTCCACGTGCCCGTACATCATGGTGGACGAGGAGCGGATGCCCAGTTCGTGCGCGGTGGTGACCACTTCGACCCAGGTGGCGGCCGGCAGCTTGCCCTTGGTGAGCACCCAGCGGACCTCGTCGTCCAGGATCTCGGCCGCCGTGCCCGGGATGCTGTCCAGGCCGTTCTCCTTGGCCCGCTGGAGCCAGTCGCGGATGGACAGCCCGGTGCGGGTCGCGCCGTTGACCACCTCCATCGGCGAGAAGGCGTGCACGTGGATGCCGGGCACCCGCTCCTTCACCGCGCGGGCGATGTCGAAGTAGGCGGTGCCGGGCAGGTCCGGGTGGATGCCGCCCTGCATGCAGACCTCGGTGGCGCCGACCTCCCAGGCCTGCGCGGCCCGGTCGGCGACCTGCTCCAGCGACAGGGTGTAGGCGTCGGCGTCGGTGCGGCGCTGGGCGAACGCGCAGAAGCGGCAGCCGGTGTAGCAGACGTTGGTGAAGTTGATGTTCCGGGTGACGCAGTAGGTGACGTCCTCCCCGACGGTGTCCCGGCGGACGTCGTCGGCGATCCGGCAGAGCGCGTCCAGGGCCGGGCCGTCCGCGTGGAACAGCGCCAGCGCCTGGTCGTCGGTGAGCCGCGTCGGGTCGTCGGCGGCCACCGCCAGCGCCTCGCGCAGGTCGCCGACCAGCCGCTCGGGCGCGCCCTCGGCGAGCACCTGCTCGCGCAGCACCTCCCAGTCGCCGTAGACGTCCTCGAAGTCGGCCCGGCGGTCGCCGGTGCGGCCCTCGGTGTCGATGGTGGCGTGCAGGTCGGTCCGCCCGTACGAGACGGGCAGGTCCTCGGGCTCCTGCCAGGGCAGGCCGCGGACCACCGCGTCCGGGTTCGCCAGCCCGGTCTCCGGGTCGGCGAGGGCACGCACGTGCGGCAGCACCCGCGGGTCCAGCCAGGGCTCGCCGCGCCGCACGTACTCGGGGTAGACGGCGAGGCGTTCGCGCAGTTCGAAGCCGGCGGCCGCGGAGCGCTCGGCGAGCCGCTCGATCTGCGGCCACGGGCGTTCGGGGTTGACGTGGTCGGGGGTGAGCGGGGAGACGCCGCCCCAGTCGTCGACGCCGGCCGCGATCAGCCGCCCGTACTCGCCGTCCACCAGGTTCGGCGGCGCTTGCAGGCAGGCCGCCGGGCCCATCACGTGCCGGGCCACCGCCACGGTGGCGACCAGCTCGTCCAGTTCGGCGTCGGGCATGCCGCGCATCGCCGTGTCCGGCTTGGCGCGGAAGTTCTGCAGGATCAGCTCCTGGACGCCGTGGTAGGCCCGGGAGACCTTGCGCAGCGCGAACAGCGACTCCGCGCGCTCCTGGTACGTCTCGCCGATGCCGATCAGCAGGCCGCTGGTGAAGGGGACGGAGCTGCGCCCGGCGTCCTCCAGCACCCGCAGCCGGACGGCCGGCTCCTTGTCCGGCGAGCCGAAGTGCGGGCCGCCGGGCTCGCTCCACAGCCGGGTGGCGGTGGTCTCCAGCATCATGCCCATGGAGGCGGAGACGGGCTTGAGCCGCTGGAAGTCCGTCCAGCCGAGCACCCCGGGGTTGAGGTGCGGGAGCAGGCCGGTCTCCTCCAGGATGCGGATCGACATCGCCCGCACGTAGGCGATGGTGTCGTCGTACCCGTGCGCGTCGAGCCACTCGCGGGCCTCGGGCCAGCGGTCCTCGGGCTTGTCGCCGAGGGTGATCAGGGCTTCCTTGCAGCCGAGTTCGGCGCCGCGCCGGGCGACGTCCAGCACCTCGTCGGGGGACATGAACATCCCGTGGCCGGCCCGGCGCAGCTTGCCGGGGACGGTGACGAAGGTGCAGTAGTGGCACTTGTCGCGGCAGAGCCGGGTGAGCGGGATGAAGACGCTCTTGGAGTAGGTGATGACGCCGGGCCGCCCGGCCGCCGCCAGCCCCGCGTCGCGGACCCGGGCGGCGCTCGCACACAGGTCGTTCAGGTCCTCGCCTCTGGCCTGGAGCAGCACCGCGGTCTCGGTGACGTCCAGGGCGACGCCGTCCCGGGCGCGGCGCAGGGCGCGCCGCATCGCGTTAGCGGTCGGGGGGTTGCTTGCGTCCATGGCGGTTCCGTCCATGGCGCGACCCTACGCCAGGTCTCGTACGTTCGGAGTAGCCAACCCTGAGGGCGTCTCAGGGTCGATGTACCCGTGAGGTTTACCCCGAACTGGACCCGCAGGGCGATGACGGGGGCGGGGTGCGGGCCTCTAATGGAAGGGCACAGCCAATCGCTCGTGTTCGTAGAGGAGTTGAGGACGCCATGACCAATGACACGGCGGCGGGGGACAACGTGGACGGCGGCGTGCCGTACCGCTCACGGCGGCGCATGCTGGTGCGGGCCGGGGTACCGCTGACGGTGGCCGCGGTGATCGCCGCCGGGGTCGGGCTGGTGCCCGCGCTGGCGGCCGACGCCCCGCCCGACCTTCCCTCGCTGACGCCGGAGCAGCTGGTGGCCAAGGTGCTCGGCTCCGACGCGCAGGCCCTCTCCGGCACGGTGTCCGTCTCCACCGACCTCGGCCTGCCCAGCCAGCTGCTGGGCGCCGCGGCCGGCGGGCTCGGCGCGGCGGCCGGGCGCGGCGGCGGCCAGGGATCCTCCTCGGCCGACCCGCAGGCCAAGCTGCTCGGCCTGCTCGGCGGCGACCAGACGCTGCGGGTCGCGGTGGACGGCCCGGACCGCCAGCGGGTCGACCTGCTGGAGGACATGGCCGGCTACACCGTCGTCCACAACGGCGACCAGGCCTGGGCCTGGGACAGTTCGACCAACACCGCCGTACGCCTGACCGGCCAGGCGGCCGCCCAGCACTCCGACACGGCCGGCAAGCACGCCGGGGCGCCGCTGACCGGGGTGCCGACGACCCCGCAGGAGGCCGCCCGGCAGTTCCTGACCGCGAGCGCGGACACCACGTCGGTCACCGTGGCCGGCACCGCCAACGTGGCCGGGCAGAAGGCGTACCAGCTGAGCGTCAAGCCCGCGCAGTCCGGTTCGACCGTCGCCGAGGTCCGGATCGCGGTCGCCGCCGACAACGGGGTGCCGCTCTCGGTGGTGGTCAAGGGCGTCGACGGTTCCACCGTGCTGGACGTCCACTTCACCGACGTGTCCTTCGCCAAGCCGGCCGCCAAGACCTTCGACTTCACCGTGCCCAAGGGCGCCAAGGTGACGGAGCACAAGGCCGACGAGGGCGCCAAGGGTGAGGGGCCGCAGGGTTTCGCGCCCAAGGGTTCCGCGCCCGGGGGCAAGGCCGGTCGGGACGCCTCGGGCCAGGACCACGGCGGCGTGAACGTGATCGGCGAGGGCTGGACGACCGTGGTCTCGGCGCAGCTGCCCGGCGGCGCCGTCGACGTGCCGCAGGACGGCGGCAAGGGCGGCAAGCACGGCGGCCGGGGCGCGGCCCTGAACCCGCAGGCGCTGGTGAAGTCGCTCGGCAAGCCGGTCGGCGGCGGCACGCTGATCAGCACCAAGGTGGTGAACGTCCTGGTCACCGACGACGGCCGGGTGTTCGCCGGCGCAGTGACCCTGCCGGTGCTCCAGCACGCCGCCGGGGTGAACTGACGGATGACGAAGGCTCCCGTAACGGGGGACGTTACGGAGTCGGCCGAGGGTCCGGGCGCCGAGCAGCGCCCGGGCCCCGCGCCTTCCACCTCCTCCTCCCCCTCCTCCCCTGACTCCCCCGGCCCCCTCTCCTCCCCCGGTTCCTCCGGCTCCTCCGGCTCCTCCCGGCCCGACGACGTGATCAGGACCCGCGGCCTGACCAAGCGCTTCCGGGGCGGCCAGCTCGCCGTGGACGGCCTGGACCTGAGCGTGCCGCGCGGCTCCGTCTTCGGCTTCCTCGGCCCGAACGGCTCCGGCAAGACCACCACCATCCGGATGCTGATGGGCCTGATCGCCCCCACCTCCGGCGTGGCCACCGTCCTCGGCGAGCCGATGCCGCAGTCCGTCGCCTCCGTGCTGCCCCGGGTGGGCGCGCTGATCGAGGGCCCGGCGCTGTACGGCTTCCTCTCCGGGCGGGACAACCTGGTGCGGTTCGACGCCGCCGACCCGACCGCCGACCCCCGTACCCGGCGCCTGCGCGTCGAGACGGCGTTGGAACGGGTCGGGCTGAGCGCCGCGGCGGCCAAGAAGGCCCGCGCGTACTCGCTGGGCATGAAGCAGCGGCTCGGCCTGGCGTCGGCGCTGCTCCAGCCGCGCGAGCTGCTGGTGCTGGACGAGCCCACCAACGGGCTGGACCCGCAGGGCATGCGCGAGATCCGGGCGCTGGTGCGGGAGGTCGCGGCGGAGGGGACCACGGTGTTCCTCTCCTCGCACCTGCTGGACGAGATCGAGCAGGTCTGCACGCACGCGGCGGTGATGTCCCGGGGCCGGCTGGTGGTGCAGGGCACCGTCGCCGAACTGGCCGCCCGCGCGCAGGGCCGGCTGGTGGTCCGCACACCGGACGTGGCGCACGCCGTGGAGGTGCTGACGGCCCACCGGGTCGGCTCCCTGCTGCCCGGCGACGGGCGGGTGGACGGCGATCTCGCCGCGCTCGGCTCGCTCGGCTCCCCGGTCGAGGAGGCGCTGCCGAAGCTGTGCGCGGCGCTGGTCGAGGCCGGGGTGCGGGTGCACGGGTTCGGGCTGGAGCGGGGCACGTTGGAGGACGCCTTCGTGGCGCTGACCGGGGAGGGCTTCGATGTCGCAGGCTGAGCTGTCGCGGGCTGAGCTGTCACAGGCCGGGGCGCTGCCGGTCCGGGCCGGGCGGAGGCCGCAGACGGCGGCCGGGTTCCTGGCGCTGTTCCGCAACGAACTGCACCTGACCTTCCGCCGGATGCGCACCAAGGTGCTGCTGGGGATCCTGGCGGTGCTGCCGATCCTGATCGGCGTGGTCGTCAAGCTCAACACGGGCAGCCCGCACGAGGGCGGCGGCGGGGTGAACTTCATCGCGCAGACCACCCAGAACGGCCTGTTCCTGGTCTTCACCGCCCTCGCGGTCGCGCTGCCGGTGTTCCTGCCGATGACGGTCGGCGTGGTCGCCGGGGACTCGGTCGCCGGCGAGGCGGCCACCGGGACGCTGCGCTACCTGCTGGTCGCCCCGGCCGGGCGCACCCGGCTGCTGGCCGCCAAGTTCACCGCCGGGCTGGTGTTCTGCCTGGCCGCGACCGTGGCGGTCGCGGCGGCGGCGCTGGCCACCGGCGCCGCGCTGTTCCCGCTCGGCGAGGTGACGCTGATCTCCGGCGACACCATCGGCTTCGGCGACGCGCTGCTGCGGGCGGTGCTCGTGGCCGGGGTGGTGGCGGCCTCGCTGGCGGGGCTGGTGGCGATCGGGCTGTTCGTCTCCACGCTCACCGGCAGCGGTATCGCGGCGATGGCCGCGACCGTCGGGCTGGTGGTCACCGTGCAGATCCTGGACGCCTTCCCGCAGTTGGACGCCGTCAGGCCGTTCCTGTTCACCCATTACTGGCTCAGCTTCGCGGACCTCCTGCGCCAGCCGATGTACTGGGACGGCGTGTGGAAGGACCTCGGCCTCCAGGCCGCCTACGTCGCCGTGTTCGGCGCGGCGGCCTGGTCCCGCTTCACCAGCCGGGACATCAGCGTCTGACCGCCGCGTCGGCGGGGGGCGGATCAGAAGGGGCGGATCGGCGGGGGCGGATCAGCGGGGCGGATCAGCGCCTGACGGCCGCCTTCGCGGGGGCGGGTTGCGGCACGGCCGCGGCCCGCCCCGCGCGGTCGGCCCGCACCTGGCGCAGCGCGTCCCAGGTGAGCACCGCGAGCGCCAGCCAGACCAGGCCGAAGCCGGCCCAGCGGGCGGGCGGCATCGACTCGTGGAACACCGCCACGCCGATCAGGAACTGGAACACCGGCGCCAGGTACTGCAGCAGCCCGAGCACGGTCAGCGGCACCCGCACGGCCGCCGCGCCGAAGAACAGCAGCGGGATCGCGGTGATCACCCCGCTGAGCAGCAGCAGCCCGGAGTGCCCCCAGCCGTACGAGCCGGCCACCGTGTGGCCGAAGGTGCCGCGCCCGCTGACCTCCAGGTAGACCAGGTAGCCGAGCGCGAACGGGAACATGAAGGCGCTCTCCGCCGCCAGGCTCTCCAGCCCGCTCAGCCCGACCTTCTTCTTCAGCAGCCCGTACGTGGCGAAGGAGAGCGCCAGGGTGAGCGCGATCCACGGCAGCCGCCCGTACGCGACGCTGAGCACCGCGACGGCGGCCGCGCCGACGCCGACCGCCGCCCACTGCGCCGTCCGCAGCCGCTCCTTGAGCACCAGGACACCGAAGCCGATGGTGACCAGCGGGTTGATGAAGTAGCCGAGGCTGGTCTCGACGACGTGCCCGGCGTTGACGCCCCAGATGTAGACGCCCCAGTTGATCGAGATCACCGTGGCCGCGCCGGCCAGCATGGCGAGCCGGCGGGGCTGGCGCAGCAGCGGGCGTATCCAGCTCCAGTGCCGCTGGGCGATCAGCAGCAGCACCACGGCGACCAGGGACCAGACCATCCGGTTGGCCAGGATGTCGTCGGCGGCGCCGGGCTCCAGCAGTGGCCAGAACAGGGGGAAGAGGCCCCAGATGCCGTAGGCCGCGACGCCGTACCAGAGGCCTCGGCCGCTGTCCTGCTGGGTTGTCTGTGGCATGGCCGCCTGCCCTCCGCGCGCGTGTGTCGAGGTGACGGTAGCTGGCGGAGGGGCAGGCTGTCATCTCCGTTTCCGCATTTTGGTCATGACATCGCTGACCTCGGGAAACGCGGGGCTCATCGCCGGCCCGGAGCGCCTCAGGCCCGGAGCGCCTCAGGCCTGGAGCGCGGTGCGGACCGACTCGGCCAGCGGGACGGTCGGGCGGCCGATCAGCCGGGCCAGGTCGCCCGGGGTGCCGGCCAGCTCGCCACGGGCGATGCCCGCGTCCACGTCCACCAGCACCTCGGCGAAGCCCTCCGGCAGGCCCGCGCCGACCAGCGCCGCGAGGTGCTCCGCCGGCGCCACGTCCTGGTGCGCGACCGGCTGCCCGGAGACCAGCGCCAGCTCGGCCGCCAGCTCCGACAGGCTCCACGCGGCGTCGCCGCTCAGCTCGTACACCCGGCCCTCGTGGCCCTCGCCGAGGAGGACGGCGACGGCCGCGTCCGCGTAGTCCTTGCGCGGGGCGGTGGCCACCCGGCCGTCCCCGGCGCTGCCGAGCACCACGCCGCGCGCGACCGTGCCGGCCGCGTCGCCCAGGTAGTTCTCGGTGTACCAGCCGTTGCGCAGCAGGACGGACGGCAGGCCGGATGCGCGGATCAGCTCCTCCGTCGCCTTGTGCTCGTCGGCCAGCCGGAAGGTCGCCGCGCCCGGCGCGCTGGTGTAGGCGAACAGCGCGACGTCGGCCGCACGGGCCGCGTCGACCACCGCGCGGTGCTGCGGGATCCGGCGGCCGACCTCGCTGCCCGAGATCAGCAGCACCCGGTCGCCGGCCGCGAAGGCGCCGGCCAGGGACGCCGGGTCGTCGTAGTCGACCACGCGGACGGCCACCCCGCGCGCGGCCAGGTCGGCCGCCTTCTCGGCGGAGCGGACGGCGACCGCCACCTCGCTCGCGGGGACGGCGGCCAGCAGGCCCTCGACGACGAGACGGCCGAGCTGGCCGGTGGCACCGGTGACGACGTACATGGGGATGCTCCTCGGGTGGGTTTGTGCCTCGATGGGGTTCCTGCCTCGAAACTCACCCTAGGGACTGCACTAACCTTTCGAAAGTACGCACTTCAAAGTACGGTACTGACATGAAGGTAATGGCAGGACAGTCATGAAGACCCTGGAGGAAGGCCGCCCGGCCGTCCCGGTGCGCGAGCTGCCGCCGGCCGACGTGTTCGACCGCATGTGCCCGTCCCGGGGCGTGCTGGAGCACGTCACCAGCCGCTGGGGCGTCCTCGTGCTCGGCGCGCTGCGCGAGCGCGGCTACCGCTTCAGCGAACTGCGCCGCCGGGTCTCCGGCGTCAGCGAGAAGATGCTCGCGCAGACCCTGCAGACACTGGAACGCGACGGCTTCGTGCACCGCGAGGCCCACCCGGTGATCCCGCCCCGGGTCGACTACAGCCTCACCCCGCTCGGCCGGGAGGCCGCCGAACTGGTCGCCGCCCTCGCGCACTGGTCCGAGCAGCGGGTCCCCGCCGTCGAGGCCGCCCGCGCGGAGTACGACGCCCGGCCTAGCGCTCGCTGATCAGGGCCGCCAGCCCGTCCAGCACGCGGGCCAGGCCGAAGGCGTACGCGTGGTCCGGGTCGTACGCGCCGCCGTGCGCCTCGCCGGCGGCGGCGCCCACCCGGGCCGCGACCGGGTAGCGCTCGGCGTCGAAGACCTTGGCGAGCAGCTCGGCGTTGGCGGCCCACCACTGCGCGTCGGTCATCGCGCTGTCCTGCCGGGCGGCGCGCTCGTCGGCGGCCATCCGGGCGCAGGTCTGGACGAAGCCCAGCAGGTGGGTGAGCGCCGCGTCCAGTTCGACGTCGGGCAGGCCGGTGCCCTCGAAGGCGCGCAGCTCGTACTCGTACTTGGCCATCAGGCCCGGGCCGAGCGGCGGGCGACTGGTGGGGACCGCCGAGACCCACGGGTGGGCGCGGTGCAGCGTCCGGTTGTCGTCGGCGACGGCGGTGACCCTGGCCCGCCAGCCGTCGTCGGCGGGGGCGCTGCGCGGCGTCGTCGCGTAGACGGTGTCCAGCATCAGGTCGAGCAGTTCGGCCTTGCCGGGGACGTAGGTGTACAGCGCCATCGGGGACAGCCCCAGCTCCTGCGCCACCCGGCGCATGGTGACGGCGTCCACGCCCTCGGCGTCGGCCAGGGCGATGGCCACGGCGGCGATCTCGCCGGTCGACCGGGCCTGTCGCGGGCCGCGCCGGCCGGGCTTCTCCTCGGCGGTCAGCCCCCAGAGCAGGGCGAGGGTGCGCGCCGGATCTCCTGCGCTGCTGCGGTCCGTGGCCATGGGGGGATCTTTTCACGGCCCCGCCGACAGCTCGACGGCCCGACGGCCGGTCGCTCGGCGGTCCGGCGGCCCGGTGCCGGCGTCATACGAGCGCCGGGTGGATCAGCCGCCCGTGGTGGACGAGCGAGGCGGACTGCTTGAGCCGGCTCACCCGGACGCTGATCTCGTAGCCGCGGATGCCCTCGACGTGGGCCAGGCGGCCGGTGAGGTAACGGTAGAAGTCGGGGGTGTCCCGGCAGGCGACCACGGCCATCAGGTTGTGGCGTCCGCTGATCGCGGCGACGAACGCGCACTCGTGGTGGCCGCCGACCTCCTCACCGACCTGGTGCAGCCGCGGTAGGTCGACCTGCAGCCACAGGGTGGCGTTGAGCCGGTAGCCGAGGCGCTCGGCCAGGGTGTCGACGTCGTACGTGAGCGAGCCGGCCGCCTCCAGTGCCTCCAGGCGACGGGCGACCCGGGGCTTGGACCAGCCGGTGACCTCGGCCAGGTGGGTATGGGTGGCCCGGCCGTCCTCGGCGAGCGCGCGCAGCAGCGGCAGGTCCTGTTCGCCCAGGGGCGTCGACGAGGCCACTGCCGGGGTGGGGTGGCCGGAGGTCAGCCGCCGCACCTGTTCGGGGGTGAGCGAGGCGTCGGGGTCGGTCCAGGGCGCGGTTCCGGGACCGCCGTAGATACGCACGACCAGGTCGACGTTCACGTCCAGGACCGCGCCCGCTCGCGGCAGCTGGCGCAGCAGTAGGTCGTCTTGGTCGGTTCCGGCGGGGGACCGGATGATGCAGATGATCTCCGAGCCGCCGGAGGCGATGCCGACGTACGCCACCTCGGACCGGCGGGCCAGTGACTGGGCCAGTGGTGCCACCGCATCAGGTCGGCAGCGCAGCCGGACGATCCACTCCGCCTGGCCGTCGGCGTTCAGGTTGCCCAGTCCGACGACGCGCAGCAGGCCGTCCCGCCGCAGGGCGGCGTAGCGGCGCGCCACAGTCTGTTCGGACACGCCGATGACCTCCCCGAGCCGCCGGAACGAGACCCGGGGCACGCACTGCAAACCGTGGATGATTTTGCGGTCCAGATCATCAGCCATGGAGGAATGGTCCCATCGCCAGAACCCCAGATGGAGGTTCCGGGACGCTTGGTGGGATCGACCGCGGGTTTCGGGTGCTTCGGGGAGAAGCTGATCGGCGGCTCCACGGGCGGCTGCCGTCTGCCGTCGCCCCCGGGAGCGGGCGCACGCTCCCGGCGGCGCTCCGAGAATGCGGGGCCTCCCCCGCAGCAGCCGAAGGAACGACCCCGTGAATTCCACAACGACGCCGGACCTCAGGGCCGGACGGGCCGCCACGCTCGTCATGGCCTGCCTGGGTGTCTTCGTCGCCTACCTGCCCGTCACCACCGTGTCGGTGAGCCTGCCGGCGATCCAGCGCGCGCTGGGCGCGTCGACCTCCGAACTGTCCTGGGTGTCGGACGCGTTCGTGCTGCCGATGGCCGCGCTGATCCTGACCACCGGCGTCTGGGGCGATGTCCACGGCCGCAAGAAGGTCTTCCAGACCGGCATGGTCTTCTGTGCGCTGGGCGCCGCGATCTCGCTGCTGTCCAGCTCGGTGCAGGCACTGTGGGTCGGGCAGGCGGTCTCCGGCATCGGCGCCGCCGCCCTGCTGCCCACCACACTCACGCTGATCAGCCATGCCGTGCCCGACCACCGTGAGCGGGGCAAGTTCATCGGCTTCTGGGCGATGAGCCTGACGGCCCCGCTCGCCGTCGGCCCGCTGATCGGCGGCGCCCTGCTGGAGCACACCACCTGGCGCTGGATCTTCCTGCTGCCGATACCGCTCTCCGTGGCCCTGCTGGCCGTCGCCGCGTTCCGGCTGCCCGACTCGCGCGCCCCGCACGGCCGCCGGCTCGACTGGCCCGGCCAGATCACCGCCGCCGTCGCCGTCACCGCACTGGTCTACGGCGTCATCGAGGGCGGCGCGGACGGCTTCGGCGAACCCGCTGTGATCACCGCGCTGACGCTCGGCGCGGTCGCCGCCGGAGCCTTCGTCCTGGTGGAACTCCGCAGTGCCGGCCCGATGCTGGACCTGGCGCTGTTCCGCAGCCCCGCGTTCACCGCCACCGCCCTGGTGGCCGTGGTCAGCTTCCTCGGCCTGATCGGCTTCTTCTTCGTGCTCAGCCTGTACTTCGGCCTGGTCCAGCACCTGAGCACCATGCAGGCGGCACTGCGGATGGTGCTGGTGTCCGGCACCTCGCTGGTGGCCGGCCTCCCTGTCGGACGGCTGATGCACCGGATCCCGCCGAGGGTGCTGATCACCACCGGGCTGGTGCTGATCGCCGCCGCGATGTTCGCCATGACCGGCGTCGACGCCCACACCTCCTACGCGGCGCTGACCTGGCGGCTGGTACTGCTCGGACTCGGCATGGGCGCGGTGCTCACCCCGATGACCGCCTCCGCAGTCTCCGCCGTTCCCTTCCACCTGGCCGGGATGGCCGCGGCCGGCAACAACGCGATCCGCCAGGTCGGCGCCGCGCTCGGCCCCGCCGTCCTCGGCGCGCTGCTCACCACCCGTGCCCTGAACGCCCTGCCCGAACAGCTCGCGAACGCCGGCGTCCCGGCCCAGACCGGCGCGCGTGTCCTGGACGCCGCCCGCGAACACGGCCTGGGCGCCGTCGCCGGACTCGACCTCGGCCCCGCCACGGGACAGGCCCTGACCGCGCTGAGCAACTCCTTCCTGGACGGCATGCGGCTGTGCCTGCTGGTCTCCGCCGGCCTCGCCCTGCTGGCCGCGCTGGCCTGCGCCCTGCTGCTGAAGAGCCCGTCGAGCGCGGCACCGAGGGCGGCGGGTCCGGGACGGCCGGTGCCGGAAGCGGAGCAGGCCGCGGTCCCGGTTGCGGTCCCGGTTGCGGCGCAGCCGGCCTGAGGACCCGCCCGGCGATCTTTCCGCGAACCCCGGCGGAGCCCCCAGCCGGTGCGCCGGCCGACCATGACCAATCTCGGCGCCGACCGCTGTACCGATGTTCCCCGAGGCCGGGCTACCGTCTCCCCATGACCAGCGTCCCGACCAGCAACGGCCCGAGTGGCGGCGGCTCGACCGGTGGCAGCCCGACCGGTGGCGGCCCGAGCGGTGGCGGCCCGGACCCGATCCCGGGCACCGACACCCCCGAGGCCATCCGCCCCCGCGTCACCTGCCGCCGCTGCCACCGCCCGTTGCACGACCCGGAGTCGCGGATCCTGCGGCTCGGCCCGGAGTGCCGTGATCCGGCGGAGCGGGTCACGCGCTTCGACGTCGACCAGGATCCGCTGCCGGGCATCGGGTGACAGGCACCGGGTGACGGGCGTCGCTCGCCGGCCTCTGGTGTAGCGCCCGTCAGGCGCGCCGGAAGAGGCGGCGCAGGAGGCCGGGGCGGGGTTCCGGCTGCTCCTCGATCTGCTTGGCTTCCTGGGCTTCTCGCGCGGCCCCGGCTTCCCTGGCTTCCTGGGCCTCGGCCCGCTCGATCATCCGCCGGGCCAGGTCGAGGTCGGCCCGGGGCAGCCAGGGCGCGGTGAGCGCCAGCGCGGCGAGTGAGCGCAGGACGGTCACCACGCGGGTGCGGCGGGCCCGGGCGCTGTAGTGCAGCCGCTGCCGGAGCCGGTCGGCGATGTCGGCGCGGGTCTCGGGGTGCGTCCAGCCGATCGCGACGAGGGCGAAGCCGGCCGCCTCGACCACCCAGTCCTCGGGTCCGAGCAGCAGGTCGACCAGCACGCGGCGGCGCTCGGAGTCCTCCCACGGCTGGTCGGTGCGGTGGTGGGCGATACCGAGGCAGGCGAAGACCTGGACGGCCCGCACCCACAGTTCGGGCTGGTGGGCGAGCAGGGCCCGGCCGAGGTCGTCCTCCCGGGGCATCGGCGGGTGGACGAGCGCGCCGAGCAGGTCGTCGAGGGGCAGCCCGGCCAGCCGGACGGCGTGGTCGTAGGCGGCGGGGACGGTCGCCCAGACGATCTCGGCGGTGGCCCGGACGAGTTCGGCGCTGTCCGGCGCGGGCGGGGCGACGGCCGGGCGCGGGTCGGTGCCGTCCCAGGCCCAGATCCGGGTGGCCGGTTCGGCCAGCGGCAGCCGGGGGTCGGGCTCGGCGACGGACTGGTAGGCGACGGTGGAGCGCGGCAGGGCGAGGCGGACGGCCAGCAGGGAGCTGGGCGGTTCCACGGCGGAGGCGCTGCACTCGATCTCGCTGTCGCGGGTGGTGCCGGGGGCGGCGAGCACTTGGTGCAGCACGTTGACGGTCGCCTCGGTGGCGCCGGAGACCATGCCGAGCCAGGGTTCCCGGTGGCTGAGGCGTTCCAGCAGGTCCTGGGCGTACTCGTGGTCGGGGTGGGCGCGGTGGTGGTCGGCCAGGGCGAGCAGGTGGGCGGGGTCGCCGTCGGCGGCGTGCCGCAGGCCGTACCGGGCGGGGGCCGCCTTGGGGTGGTCGGGTTCGGTGGCGAGCACGCGGTCCAGCCAGGGCAGGCCGTCGGCGGGGCGGCCGAGGGCGCCGTACAACTCGGCGACGTCGACGGCGAGGTAGCTGCTGGAGTTGTCCCGCTCCGGTTCGACCCGGGCCAGTTCGGCCTCCCAGACGGCGAGCGCCCGTTCCGGCCGGCCGTGCGCGCGCAGGGCGTTGCCGAGCATCACGGACGGCAGGTAGCCGGGGGCCAGCAGGTGGGCCAGTTCGGCGAGTTCGACGGCGCGGTCGGTGGCGCCGAGGCGGCGGGTGAGGCCGGAGGCCATCGCGAGCAGCAGCGCGTGGTCGCCGTGGCGGGCCACCACGGACTGGACGAAGTCCTCGAACGGCTGGACGGCTTCGGCGAGTTCGGGGGGAAGCGGGTCGGGCAGTCCGCCGCTGGCCCGGGCCACCGCCTGGGCGACGGCGTCCGGGTCGACGAGGGCGGGCAGGTCCTCGCGGGCGAGCCAGGCGGCGTGCGCCCAGGGTCTCGCGGGCTCGTACTGGATCGCGGAGGCGAGCAGGCCGACGGCGGTGTCCCAGTCCCCGGCGGCGGCCTCGACGTGGGCCCGGCAGGCGACGGTGCCCAGGTAGACCTGGCCGTCCAGCGGGAACAGGTCGCGGGCGGCGGCCGGGCCTCCGGCGGCGGCGCACAACTCGGCCAGCGCCTCGTGCAGTTCGGGCAGCTGAGGGTCGGCGAGGATCGCGTCGGCCAGGTGGTCGGCGGCGTGCGGGAGGTCCCCGGAGTCGATCGCCAACCGGGCCACCGCCACCTCGCCCTCAGCCGCCAGCCGCTCGTCACCCTCGTCGTCGGCGTGCCCCATGTGGTCGTCCCCCCGCTCGCGGTGTCTGCCATGTGCGCGGACGAGGCTATCCCGCGTATCTGATGACCGGATGATCAATCTGTCGGTGTGTCGGACGAGCTGGAATTGGCCTGAATCGCGCTCACCTTCTGGGCCGGATACACCCCGAACGAGTGGTTTGGGTGCTGGTCGGCGCCTTTTCCCGGAATCGGCGCACCACGATGTTCCCCGGCGCTTCGCTCCCGAAGCACCCGCCGGAGCACCCCTCGGAGCATCCCGAAGCGCCACCGAAGCACCCCCGCAGCACCCCCGAAGCGCCCCCGAAGCGCCCCCACCCCGACGACAAGCGAGAAGTGACAATGAAGCTCTCCCGCACCCTGTCCATGGCCGCCTCGGCCGCCGTCCTGAGCACCGTCGCCCTGGGCACCACCGCGCTCACCGGGCACGCCACACCAGCGGCCGCCGCCTCGTTCGTGGTCAGCGAGGCCCAGTTCAACCAGATGTTCCCGAGCCGGAACTCCTTCTACACCTACCGCGGCCTGACCGACGCCCTCAGTGCCTACCCCGGGTTCACCACCACCGGCAACGACGCCACCCGCAAGCGCGAGGCCGCGGCGTTCCTCGCCAACGTCAGCCACGAGACCGGCGGCCTGAAGTACGTCGTCGAGCAGAACACCGCCAACTACAGCCACTACTGCGACACCTCGCAGCCCTACGGCTGTCCGGCCGGCAAGAGCGCCTACTACGGGCGCGGCCCGCTCCAGATCAGCTGGAACTTCAACTACAAGGCGGCGGGCGACGCCCTGCACATCGACCTGCTCAACAACCCCTCCCTGGCCGAGAAGGACCCGGCCGTCTCCTGGAAGACCGGCCTCTGGTTCTGGAACTCCCAGAAGGGCGCCGGGACGATGACCGCGCACGACGCCATCGTCAACGGCAAGGGCTTCGGCGAGACCATCCGCAGCATCAACGGCGACCTGGAGTGCAACGGCAAGAACCCGGACGAGCGCAACGACCGCATCAACCTCTACAAGAAGTTCGTCGGCGTCCTCGGCACCGACGTCGGCGGCGGCAACATCTCCTGCTGACCGGCAACGGTTCGCGTGGGAAGTCGGCCGATCCGACTTCCCACGCGCGGGGTCGCCTGGTGGCCGCGGCCAGGAACGACGTCAGCGCCGGGCGTCGAAGCGAAGGTCCACGAAGGCCCCGACCAGCCCCCCGAGCGCGACGGCCGGCACGACCGCGTCCCCGGCACGGCCGGCCAGCGCACCCGTGACCAGCACGACCGCGACGGCAGTCAACGCGCCCGCCCAGGCCGGTCCCGATCGCGGCAGCAAGGGCACGGGCCTGCCGTTCCGCCGCAACCTGACCCACTTGACGGCGAGCAGGAGCACCGCGACCGCGAGGAGCGGCGGCACCATGACGTGCGCGGAGTTTCCCATCCTTGTCCGCCTTCCGTTCGGGCTGTCACCGACACGGTAACTGCCGTACCAGCAAACGGCGATGGCGCCTCCCCGGCCACCGTCGCCGATGCACGGAACGGCCTGCGGGCAGAGCGCCGAACACCTGGGCTCGGGGACGTGAGAAGCGTTCCTGTGGGCCTTCCCGCGACGGCGCGACTGCGCTGCGGCCGGTCCCGTCGGCCACCTGAATATTTCATCACGAGAAATATTCAGGTGGTCGGCGGCGTTGGCCACGAAGCCGGGTGCGGGAAGGCCCCGCACGGCTGGAGACGGGAGCGACGCCGTGCGCGTGGAGATCTGGACCGACATCAACTGCCCGTGGTGCTACATCGGCAAGGCCCGGTTCGAGCAGGCCCTGGAGCGCTTCCCCCACCGTGGGGACGTGGAGGTCGTCCACCGCTCCTTCGAGCTCGACCCGCACTCGCCGGCCGAGGCGCGGCCGGTCGTCCCGCTGATCGCCGCCAAGTACGGGCTCAGCCTGGAGCAGGCCGAGGCGGCGGAGGCCCGGATCGCGGACAACGCGCACGGGGAGGGCCTGGCGTACCTCCGCGAGGGGCGCGACGCGGCGAACTCCTTCGACATGCACCGCCTGCTGCACTTCGCCAAGGACCACAGGCGGCAGGGCCAGCTGCTGGACGCGCTGTACCGGGCCAACTTCGCCGACGCGCGATCCGCGTTCACGGAAGGACGGCTGGTGGAACTGGCCGTCGAGGCGGGGCTGGACGGCGAGGCCGCGGCGGCGGTGCTGGCCGATCCGGACGCCTACGCGGAGGCGGTGCGCGAGGACGAGGCGACGGCGGGCGCGATGGGCGCCACCGGGGTGCCGTTCTTCGTGTTCGACCGGCGGCTCGGGGTCTCGGGCGCCCAGCCGGCCGAGACGTTCACAGCGGCCCTGGAGCAGGCCTGGGAGAGTCGGACGGTGGTGCCCCTGCTGGTCGGCGGCGGCGACGGTGGCGGCGAGGCGTGCGGGCCGGACGGGTGCGAGCTGCCGCAGCGGTGAGGTGAGGGGCGCGGAGCAGGAAGTCGGCGGGGCCGACTTCCTGCTCCGCCGCCTTCCTGCTCCGGGCAGGTCAGCGCTTGGGGGCGATGAGGCGGGTGCCGGCCCAGTCCGGGGCGGCGCCGATGGCCTTGGTCGAGGCGAGGCCGGCGGTCTGGGCGGCCTCGTTGACGTCGCTGGGCTCGACGTAGCCGTCCCGGCCCGACTTCGGCGTGAGCAGCCAGATCGTGCCGCCCTCTTGGAGGAGACCGATGGCGTCGACCAGGGCGTCGGTGAGGTCGCCGTCGTCCTCGCGGAACCAGAGCAGGACGGTGTCGGCCACGTCCTCGTAGTCCTCGTCGACGAGGTCCTGGCCGGTGATCGACTCGATGCCCTCGCGGAGGTCCTGGTCGACGTCGTCGTCGTAACCGATCTCCTGGACGACCTGCCCGGGCTGGAACCCGAGCCGGGCCGCCGGGTTGGTGCGCTCTGTCGTCATGCCGGTGTTCCTTTGACTTGGAGGCGCCTGTCGCCTCGCATCCGGGTAGCCAATCAGACGCGGACGGTGGTCGGCGCTGAACACGCCCGGAGATTGACGGTACGTCAGATCTCGCGGCAGGAGACGATCCCGGACGAGCTGACGGCCAGCAGGAGTTGGGCGCCCCCGGCGGCATCGGCCCGGGTGATGGTGGCGCCCAGCTCGCCGGGCGGGAGGGGGAACGTGTGCGGGTGCAGGTCGGCGTCGTGCGCCACGACTGCGTCGCCCTCGACGTAGAGCAGCAGGTATTCGGCGACGTCGGGCACATCGGACACGTCGGGTCCCCTCCCCTGGGGTGGCTGGCGCTTGGCCCTGCCCACGCTAGGGGCCGCGCGGGGCGCGGTCGGTGGCATTCACCCGGCACCACCCCCACGGGTGAATCCGACGGAGGGCGGGCGGGGGTTGGGGCCGGGGTTGGGGCCGGGGTTGAGGTGGGGGTTGAGGCGGGCGGGGTGGCCGGCGGCGTTGCGACCGGCGGCCTCGCGGTAGGCGATGCGCTGGACGGCGGTGACCAGGCGGTAGAGGTTGAGGGCGGCGTCGGAGTCGTCGGCGGCGAAGCCCAAGTGGAAGATGAAGGCTTCGAGTTCGCGCCAGTCGAAATCGTCGGGGACGGGCTGGGCGACGCCGGGGGCGAGGGTGTTGAAGGCGGCGGCGACGGCGTAGTGGGTCGCGGCGAGGGCGTTGGCCAGGAGGTTGGCCAGGGGGTTGGGGCCGAAGTCGGGGTCCGGGTCCGGGTCGGGCATGTCAGGGGTCCTCCTCGTCGGGCTTTGCAACGTTGAGTGCGGCGATGACGCCCAGGACGACGGTGGCGATCGCCAGGGCGAGGAGGACGGCGAAGGCGGCGGCGATCAGAAAGCGCACGGGTCTTCGCGGTCTCGGTCGGCGGCGAGGAGGAGGGAGAGGAGGTTGAGGAGCGTGGAGGCCGGGGCGGTGTTGAAGCGGACGAGGACGCGGCCGTCGATGGTCCGGTCGATGGTGGCGGAGGGGAAGATGAGGCCGAACCTGCGGCCGCGCTCGTCGACTTCGGCGAGGAGCGTGCGGATGTGGTCGTCGGTGTAGTACCGGATCCGGGGATCGGTCGGGAGCATCGGGCGGCGGCGGGGAAGGGGCATCAGGCGGCGTCCAACTGCAGCTCGAACCAGACGGATTTGCCCTGCTTGCGCAGGTCGGCGCCGAAGCGGTGGGCGAGGGAACGGACGAGGTGCAGACCTCGGCCGGAGAGCGCGTAGGGGTCGGCGGGGGCGCACGGCTCGGGCGGGAGGGTCTGGCTGTCGTCACAGACCGAGACGCGGAGCCTGCGCTCCAGGAGGGAGAGCACGACGAGGGGCGCGAGGCTCCCGGCGTGCTTCCACGCGTTGAAGAAGAGTTCGTGGAGGGCGAGTTCGGCGTCGCAGATGGTGGGGGGCGGCCAGCCGGCGGTGGTGAGGAGGTCGCACAGTTCGGTGCGGGCGGCGGTCCAGTCGGGAGGGTTGGAAGCACGCATGGGAGACCCCGGGAGGGAGAGGGGGGAGTCACTGACGATCCGTCATGTGACCGATGCAACACTGAGAGTAGGGGGGTCTATGACAACATTGCAAGACCGTCACTCGTTGGTGGCATCCCGGATGGGTTGTGCGCGAGACTGCGCCGACAGGGAAGGATGATCGTGGGATACAAGGGACCAATCAGCCAGCGACAGCGCCGATTCGGCGAGGAGTTGCAGCTTCTGCGTACGGCCGCCGGGCTGTCTGCACCGGAAGCTGGCGCGCTGGTGGGCATGAAGGGTCCGGCGGTGAGCCACACCGAGGCTGGCCGGATCACCCTCAACCCCGAGCGCCTTGAGATCTGGCTCGACGCCTACGGGTGCAACGATCCGGCCTATCGCAAGATCCTGGCCGAGATGGGCCGAAGCACCGGCAAAGGCTGGTGGAGCAGCTTCGAAGGCAAGGTTCCCGACCTCTCACTCGACCTGGCAGAGCTCGAAGAGCGCGCAACCCGCCTCGACAACTACGAGACTCTCTACATCCCTGGGCTACTTCAGTTGCCCGAATACGCAGAGGCCATCTACAAGGATGCTTACCGCAACGGACGATGGGATCTGGCAACAGCAGTCCAGTTCCGCATGGATCGCCAGCGCATCATCGACAGCGAGATCCAACGGCAATTCCGGTTTGTCATCCACGAAGCGGCCTTGCGCATGCTGTTTCCCGGCGTGGAAGTCATGAGGGATCAGCTGGTTCACCTGCTGGACATGGCAGAACACCCCAATGTCGCCATCCAGATCCTTCCCTTTGCGGCAACCAGGAAGCCGCCCCATTCAAGCTCCTTCCTCCTCTGCGACCCCGGCTGCACCGACCTCTCGACAATTGTCTTGGAGGCACCCGGGCGCGCAGAACACACTGGCACCCCTGAGAACATTGCGGCGTACGGATGGAAGTTCCAGCAGTTGAGCGAGATCGCGTTGCCAGCCATCGACGCAACAGCATCACGCGATCGCAGCTCGCGCGACTCATGGGGGCTTCTTCAACACCTCCTCTACCCGCTGCAAGTATGAGAGGCGCCACAGATGCCAGAGCTCTCCTGGAAGAAGTCATCGTTCAGCGGCGGAGATGACGGCCAAGCGTGCCTTGAACTGGCCCTCGGCGCCGACGACATCCTCCACCTCCGCGAATCCGACGACCCCGACGTCATCATCACCACCACCGCCCCCAAACTCCGCACCTTCGTCCTCGGCGCCCAGGCCGGCGAGTTCGACCACCTCGCCTGAACCCCGGCGGTCAGCACACTTGGTGCTGACCGCCTCCGCCCAACTCCCTGTTCCGGGCCGCCCGCCCTGGGTTAGCGTGGACCCATGTCGAGAGACCTGCCCGCGCTACGGGCATCCCATCAGGACCGGGACCGCATCGTAGAAACGCTGCAGGTCGCCGCCGCAGACGGCCGGCTCACCCCCGAAGAACTCGAAACCCGGCTGGAAGCCGCGCTCTCGGCCCGGACGCTCGCCGAGCTGGCCGAGCTGACCACCGACCTGCCGAGCTTCGCGTCGGCCGTGGCCGTGCCGAAGGACGTGCTGGTCATCGACCAACGCGGCGGCAAGTACACCCGGGCGGGGCGCTGGGTGGTCCCCCGGCACATCGAGTTGCGGCCGAAACACTGCACGGTCGTCCTCGACTTCACCGAGGCGGTGATCACGGCCGACACCCTTCTGATCGATGTGTCCCTGCGGCACGGCAAGCTGCTCATCATCAGCCCGCCGGGCCTCGTCACCCTCGACACCGACGGTCTCACCCTGGTCTTCTCCAAGGTCAAGCAGCGCTCCGACGGCGGCGGCGACGCCACCAGGCCCCAGCTCCGGATCGAGCTCACCGGCACCCTCAAACACGCCTCGGTCGTCGCGCGCCCTCCCCGCCGCCGCCTCTTCGGCGCTTGAGACAGGCCCACTCCACAGCTACGCACCCTCGCCCGCTCGTCGATCCCGACGAGCGGGCGATCTCGTTACCCAGCCAGATTCCCGCCCTCAAAGCGCCCGCCACGACGCGCCGTTGGCCGATTCCGACCTTCCGTCACGACCACGCCGGTGAGAAACTTTGAGAAATTTCGGCTAGGAGGAGCAATCGTGAAGCTGCGACTCACCGGCAGCCCGCGTTGAGCACCACACGACAGGGCGTCCACGAAGCCCGCCTGGAACTCGGCCGACGCCTTCGCACGATCCGTACGGCGGCCGGGCTCGACGGACGCACCCTCGCGGGCCGGCTCGGCTGGCCCGCGAGCAAGGTGTCCAAGCTCCAGCAAGGGCGGCAATCCCCCACGGTCGCCGACGTCCGGGCCTGGGCCGACGCCTGCGACGTCCCCGAGGCCGCTGCGGAACTCGTCGTCCAACTGCACGAGCTGGACGACCGGTACGCCCAATGGCGGCACGAGCTGCGACAGGGCCACGCCGCAGTCCAGAAGTCCTGGGCCGACATGGAGGCCGCGGCACAGACCATCCGCGCATTCGAACCCTGCTGGGTACCGGGCCTTCTCCAGACCGCCGACTACGCGGCCGCACGGTTCCGCGAGCACGCCCAGCTCAACGACAGCCCGCCGGACACGGACGCCGCCGTGGCCGCCCGCCTCGCCCGTCAGCAGATCCTGTACTCGCACTCGCCCGGCGGCCGGCACTGGCACATCCTCCTCACCGAGGCCGCCCTGCTCTACGGGACCGCCTCCGCCGAGGTGATGCGCGCCCAGATCGACCGCCTGGTCTCCGCGACGACCCTCCCGGCCCTGCGCCTGGGCGTCGTGCCGTTCCGCACACGCCTGCCCGCCTCACCCGTGCACGGGTTCTGGATCTTCGACGACCAGTTGGCCTCCGTTGAGGTCGTCAGCGGCGAACTCCGGCTGGGTCTGCCCGAGGAGATCGCCCAGTACCGCAAGGTCTTCGACCTACTGGCCCCGAGTGCGCTCTACGACGCGGACGCCCGGCGGCTGCTCACCGCGGCTGCCGAAAGCTGGATCTGATAGGGCATCAAAAAGAATGTCAGCGTCTTCCACTGCATGAACCTGCTCGCTCTCGCCGAGCAAGTTCAAGCAAGTTCGTGGTGCGGGTACCGAATTGTGCGGCAAGCTCTCTCACAGCGATCGACTCCAACCACGAGGAGGCCCACGATGGCGCTGCACAAGCTCGGACAAGACCCCGACAGCCCCGAAGGCAAGTCCCCGACCGTCTACCTCGATGACGTGACGGGCAACTACATCCTCCAGGGCTGGAAGGTCCTCGACCCGGACCGTCTCGCGCAGATGGACGTCCCCGGGCACGAGACCGTGATCGAATTCCCCAGGCGAATGATGCAGTTCTTCCCGGAGGTGAACGGTGGCAGCGGCCCCCACGCTTGAGGACCTGCTGCGGTCCTGCACCCGCTCGGCGCTTCACCTTGAGATGCGCGACGGCTACATGCGAGACGATCCGCTGTTCGTCCGCTGGCTCGACGGGCTCCGCGACGACCCGGCCGACCGTTCGACGTGGTGGAGCCCTTGGTTGCAGTTGGTCCAGGAGACCACCGCCCGAGGCGTCGAGATCCGGCGCGCCCGCGTGGTGTCGGAGCCGGTCAGCGAGTACGTCCGGTTCGAGCACGAGATCACGTTCCGGAACATCGCCTCCGGCGAGCAGGTCAGCTGGCTTCCGCGTAGGCAGACGACCGACCTCGCGCTCCCCGGCAATGACTTCTGGCTGATCGACGGGCAGTACCTCGTCGTCCACCACTTCAGCGGCGAGGGCGACTTCGTCGACGACGAGATCAGCACCGACCCGGAGATCCTGAAGCTCTGCCACTCCGCGTTCGAGGCCGTCTGGGAGCGGGCAGTGCCGCACGAGGACTTCCGGCTGCACTAGACCGTGTCCGCGTCATCCAGCGTCCAGCAAGCCAAACAGGCTCTCGGCCAGCGTCTGCGCGATATCCGGCGAGACTCCGGACTCAGCGCGCGGGCGGTGGCCGAGGCCGCTGGGTGGCATGAATCGAAGTGCTCCAAGATCCAGAGTGGCCGGGTGATGCCGTCGGAGGCTGACATACGCGTCTGGACGGCCATCTGTGGCGTCCCTGATCAGGCCGCGGACCTCATCGCGACTGCCCGGAACATCGAAGGCATGTACGTCGAGTGGCGCCGCCTCGAACGAGCCGGACTCAAGCGGGCGCAGGAATCCGTACGCCCGCTGTTCGAGCGGACACGCCGCTTCCGCATGTATCAGTCGTGGGTCGTCCCTGGCCTGCTCCAGACCGCCGCCTACACGCGTGCGGTGCTCCACACGATCGTGTCGCTGCGCAACACGCCCGACGACGTCGATGAAGCCGTCGCCGTACGGATGGAGCGGCAGAACGTGCTGCACACCGGAGACCACCGCTTCGCCGTCCTGGTCGAGGAGTGGGTGCTGCGAACGGTCATCGGCACGCCGGACGTCCTCCTGGGCCAACTTGGCCATCTGATCGGTGTCGGTTCCCTTCCCTCGGTCAGCCTCGGAGTGATTCCCCTCGGGACAACCAGGGGTGCAGGATGGCCGGTTGAGTCCTTCACCATGTACGACGATGCGCAGGTGAACGTCGAGCTTGTCTCCGCCCACCTCACCATCACCCAACCAGCGGAGATCGCCGAGTACGGCCAGGCCTTCTCCGAGCTGGCGAGCATCGCGGTCTACGGCGCCGAGGCGCGTTCGCTCATCACCCAGGCCATCAACGCGCTCGGGTGAATCCGGGCAAGGTCGAGCAAGTTCATCGACCGGGCGCAGGCCCCCTCCCTACCGTTGAGGACACAACGAGCTGACAGGAGCAGGCCGTTGCAGGTCACCGATCCCCCGAAGCCGAAGAAGCCCGCCTCGCCCCCGTCGCCGAGGCCGCCGGACCTGTAGCCACGCGACGACCTCCACACCTCACCGACCAACAGGGAGGGCCAATGAGCGGAACGGCCGGCAAGCACGCGGGCCAGCAGGACCCGGGCAAGGACAAGCCGTCCAAGGACACCTCGCGCCCGAAGCCGCCTCCGAAGCACGAAAAGAAGGACCAGTGACGGAGAACATCCACCAGGAGCAGGCCGCCGTGCGCGGCCTGCTCCTGGCCATCAGCGAAGAACTCGGCAAGCCCGTCCCGCAGGAATGGAAGGACGCGGTCAGGGCGACCCCGCGTCACCGGTTCCTGCCGGACCGGATCTGGCTGGACGACGAGAACGGAGACCTCCGGCCCTGCGACCTCCGGGACGAGCCCGACCGGTGGTTCGAGGCCGCCTACGCCAACGGGCCTGTCGTCACGCAGGTCAACGACGGCGAGGAACCGGCCGACAGCGCGGAGGCCTGGGCGTCGTCCTCCGCCTCCTCGCCCGCCATGGTCGTGCGGATGCTCGACGACCTCGGTGTCTGGCCGGGCTTGAAGGCCCTGGAGATCGGCACCGGAACGGGCTGGAACGCCGCGCTGCTCGCCCACCGGCTCGGCGCCGACCGGGTCACCTCCATCGAGGTCGACCCTGACGTCGCCCGGCAGGCCCGCGCCTCGCTCAACGCGGCCGGGCTCGCCGTGGAGGCCGTCAGCGGGGACGGCGCCGACGGCTGGGCCCCCCGGCAGCCGTACGACCGGATCATCTCCACCTGCTCGGTCAGCAGGGTGCCGACGGCGTGGATCGAACAGACCGACCCCGGCGGCGTGATCGTCACACCGTGGGAGAGCCCGATGCTCTCCTTCGGACTGCTCCGGCTCGTCGTCGGCGAGCAGCACACCTACGGGAAGTTCAGCGCGCACGGGTCGTTCATGCTGATGCGCGCTCAGCGGACGGACCTGCGGATCTACCGGGACGTCGTGCGCGACCACCACCAGCCCGACGAGTCCACCACCCGGCTGTCGCCGTGGCAGGTGTGCGGCGAGGACCTGGACGTGCGGTTCGCGCTCGGTCTGAAACTCGGCGACGTGTGGACCGCCTGGCACCACGAACCCGACGTCGAGGGGGTGGCCACCCGCCTGTGGGTGGCCACCACGGACGCCACCTCGTGGGCCGCGGTGGACCACGACGGCCGCCAGGAGGACCGGTTCACGGTCTCGCAGTACGGGCCTCGCCGACTCTGGGACGAGATCGAGAAGGCCCACGGCTGGTGGGAGAAGGCCGACCGACCGGGCCCGGACCGGTTCGGGCTCCGGATCGTCGGCGACGAGCAGCAGGTCTTCCTCGACGGCCCGACCACCGTCATCAGCCGGGTGCCGTAGGACGAGGCCCCTCCCGCCCGCTCGTTGGAAGCCAACGAGCGGGCGGCAAAGCAGATCTGCGCGGCGATGAGGAGGAGCTATGACGAACCCGGTACTTGAGGGCCTGGCCACGGCCAAGGTTTCCGCCGTACACCTTGAGATGCGCGACACCTACCAGCCCAGCGACCCCGAGTTCATCGCATGGCAGCAGGGCGAACGCCTTGACCCTGCCGCCGAGCGATCGTCCTGGTGGCGCCCCTTCCTGGACGTGGTGGCCGAGACGACGGCACGCGGTGTCGCGATGAGGCGCGCCCGGGTCGTCTCCGAACCGGTCACCGACTACATCCGGTACGAGTACGACGTGACGTTCCCGAACGTCCGAGCGGGTGAACAGGTCCGTTGGCTTCCCCGCCGGAAGGCGGCCGACATCGCGCTGCCCGGCACCGACCTGTGGCTGTTCGACGGGTCGTCGGTGCTGTTCACGTACTTCTCGGGTGTCGGTGAGGTCGTCGACCGTGAATGGCGCACCGAGCCGGATGTCGTCGAACTGGTGAAGTCGGCATTCGAGGCAGTGTGGGAGCGAGCCATCCCGCACGAGGAGTACCGGCTCCGCTGATCCGCCATGGCCGCCTCGCCTGCACGCCCTACGCTCGACGGCAATCCTCCTGCCCTGCCCGCACGTTGGGGACCGGTCAGCGGGCGGCGCTGCCCCCGGGGGCAGCGTTGCTGCCCCCGCCATCCCTACCGCTCCGGGCGTGGGCGGGGTATCCAGGACTCACCGGCCACCGACCCGAAGGGACGCCGATGAGGACTCGTGACAGTGACGACAAGGCGCACACCCCCTCGACCAGCTCTCCCGCCTCCGCCCGGACACCGGCACCCGCGCTGCTCGGGCTCCAAGCGTCCGTCGGCAACGCCGCCGTCGTCCAACGGCTCCAGCGGGCCGGCCAGGTACAGCGCTCCGGCGCCGCCGTCCACGACGTGCTGCGCAGCGGCGGCCGCTCGCTCGACGGCGCCACCCGCGCCGACATGGAGGCCCGCCTGGGCGCCGACTTCTCGGACGTCCGGATCCACGACGACAGCGCCGCCCGGAGCTCCGCCGCCGAGATCGGCGCCCGCGCCTACACCTCCGGCAACCACGTCGTCATCGGCGACGGCGGCGGCGACCGGCACACCCTCGCCCACGAGCTGACGCACGTCCTCCAGCAGCGGCAGGGCCCCGTGGCGGGCTCCGACAACGGTTCCGGGCTGAGCGTCAGCGACCCGTCCGACCGCTTCGAGCGCGAGGCCGAGGCCAACGCCCGGCGGGTGCTGTCCGGCCCGGCCGCAGACCGCGCCGACCACACCAGCCACGCCGACCACACCGGCCACACCGGCCACACCGCCGCCCACGAGGACGAGGAACACGGCGGCTGAGCCGTCCCGCCCCCGCCCATCAACGGGATCGTTCATCGTTTGTCTACCGCCTTGCCCCATGGTCGTTCCCACGGGGCGCCCCGTACTTTCACGGGCGCGATATGGACGAAAGAGGTACCCGGGGATGAAGGCAGTGAAGGCAGTGAAGGCTGTGCGACGCATGGCCGTCGGGGTGGCGGCCGCGGCGCTGGCGCTGACGGGGACGATGCTGGGGGCCGGCACCGCGCAGGCGGCGTACGACCCGTCGACCCACACGCTCTGGAACGACGAGCCGCTCTACCCGGGCTGGCACGTCGACTCCGAGAACTCCCGGCTGATCATGCAGTCCGACGGCAACCTGGTCGTCTACCGCGGGTACAACACCCCGAACCCGCTGGCCGTGTGGGACTCCCGCACCAACGTGAACCACTGCGGGTACAAGGCGGTCATGCAGTCCGACGGCAACCTGGTCGTCTACTCAGCCTCCGGGGGCGTCTGCTGGTCCTCCGGCACGTACGGGCACCCGGGCGCCCGGCTGGTGGTGAAGAGGCTCGGCGGCGTCGCCATCTACTGGGGTGACGGCGAGGTCCCCATCGTCACCACGCCCACCAGCGACATCCGCATGTGGGCGATGTCCTCGGACCTCTACTAACCCCTCCCCGAACGGAGCGCCGCTCAGGCGCCCCGTTCGGCGAGCCAGCGGACCAGGTCGGCGACGGACCACTGCGGGCGGGCCGCGAGGCGCGCCGCCACCGACCGCAGGAGTACGGGCAGGTAGCCGCAGAGCTCGGCGACCTCGGCGGCCGGGCCCGGCTCCCGGCGGATCCGCTCGGCGCCGACGACCCGGGCCAGCAGCTCGTACGCGTCCTGCGGCTCCAGCGGGCCCACGGCCAGCCGGGCCGCGGTGGCGGGCAGCGCGCCCGGTTCGGCACCGGCCACGACGGCCGCGCAGCCCGCCACCGCGGGCAGCAGCGGCGCCGGGTCGGTGACGCCGTCGAGCACGACGAGCACCCGCCGCCCGGCGAGCGCGGCCCGGTAGCGGGCGCCCAGTTCGCCGACGTCGGCGTCCTCGACGGGCCGCTCCCCCAGGGCCCGCAGGAAGGCGGGCAGCACCGTGCCCGGCTCCGCCGTCTCGCCGGCCGCGTACAGCTGCCCGTCCGGGAAGGCGTCCTGGACGGTGTGCGCCAGGTGCACGGCGAGCGCGGAGGTGCCGCTGCCGGCCGGCCCGGACAGGCCGAGCACCGGCGAGGCCCCGACGTCGGCACCACCGCCGTCACCGCCGTCACAGGCCGTCCGCAGGATCCGCTCGGCCTCCCGCACCTGGGCCGCCCGCCCGACCAGGTCGGGGATGTCCGGCGGCAGTTGGCAGGGCCGGGCGGGCCGCCGCGGCGGTACGGGGGCGGACGGCGCCGCGAGCTCGGCGCCCCCTCCGCGGATGCGGGCGTGCAGGTCCGCGACCGCCGGTGCCGGTTCGAGCCCCAGCTCGCGGTCCAGCCGTTCGCGCAGGGCCTCGAAGGCGGCCAGCGCCTCGGCCGTCCGCCCGCAGCGGTGCAGGGCCAGCAGGTGGAGGCGCTGCACCTCCTCGTCGCGCGGGTGTGCGGCGGCGAGCGCGTCCAGCGCGGGCAGCGCCTCGGTGTGCCGGCCGAGCGCCAGGTCCAGGTCGTGCAGCACCTTGACGGCGGCGTGGTGGCCGGCGGCGAGCCGTTCGCGGGCGCGTTCGGCGAAACCGCCGGGCACGCCGTCCAGCGCGCGCCCCTCCCACAGCGCGAGCGCGCCGGCGAGCAACTCCCGGGCCCGCAGGGGGTCGTCGTAGCGCAGCGTGACGGCCTGGCTCACTCCGTCCTCGTAGCGGAACAGGTCGACGGCGGCCCGATCCACCTCCAGCCGGTAGCCACCGGCCGTGGCGACCAGTAGGCCGGGGGCCGCGAGGGCGCGGCGAAGCCGGTGCGCGTGGGTACCGATCTGGCCGGCCGGAGCCTTGGGCCAACGGGCGTCATCCTCGCCCCACAAGCCCTCGACCAGCCGTTCAGTGGGCACGAGCTGGCCCGGGGCCAGCAGCAGGGCGGCCAGCACGGCCCGCTGCTGCGGCCGACCGAGGTCGATCTCGTGGCCGTCGCACCGGGCCCGCAGCGGCCCCAGCACACGGAATTCGAGCCCCATGCCCCCACCCCTCGAAGCCATGAGTTTCAAGTACACAATCCGTGACAGAGCATAGGTGACCGGATCAGGGGGCGCCGCCGTCCGTACGGAAGTGGCGTGATCCGGGCACCGGACGACATTCGGGGACGGGACATGGTTGACATCGGGGCGTCCGGGCTGCGGTTCGGACTGCTGGGGCCACTGCGCGCCTGGCACGGGGAACGGGAGATCGAACTGGGCCGGCCGCAGCAGCGGGCCGTCCTGGCGGTGCTGCTGAGCGCCGCCGGACGGACGGTGGCGACGCCGGTGCTGGTGGAGGGGGTGTGGGGCGGGGCCGCGCCCGCCGACCCCCGCAAGGCCGTCCAGTTGGCCGTCTCCCGGCTGCGGTCGGCCTTCAAGCCGTACACCGGGCCGGATCCGCAGCGGATGCCGCTGGTGCGCGTCGGCGACGGCTACGCGCTGCGGGTGCCCGACGCGGAGGTGGACGCGGCCCGCTGGGAGGAACTGCTGGCCACGGCCGGACGGCTGCGCGACGAGCAGGCCCCGCCGCAGGAGGTCCGGGAGGTCCTGCTGGCCGCGCAGCGGCTGTGGGTCGGCGAACCGCTGGCCGGGCTGCCCGGGCCGCACGCCGAGGCCGTCCGCTCCCGCCTCGCCGAACAGCGACTTCACGCCAAGGAGACGCGGCTGGAGCTGGACGCGGAGATCGGCGACCACACCGGCCTGACGGCCGAGGCCGCCGCCCTCGCCCTGGAACACCCCGAACGGCCCCGGCTGACCGCCGTCCTGATGCGCGCCCTCTACCAGGCGGGCCGCAAGGCCGAGGCGCTCGCCGTGTACGAGGACGCCCGCCGATGGCTGCCGCCCGGCGGGGACGGGCCCACCCGGCACCAGGACACCCGCCGGCCGCCGACGGCCGCCGCCGCGCCGACGGCCGAGGACGGCCCCGCCGCACTGCACCTGCGGATCCTGCGCGAGGACCCGTCCCTGCTGCCCGCCCCCGCCGCCTCCGCCTCCGCCCGCGCCGAACCCGCCCCCGCCTGGCAGCCGCCCGACCAACTGCCCGACGGCCTGGCCGACTTCACCGGCCGCACCGACGAGGTCGAGACCCTGGTGGACCACCTCGCCGGGGCCGGCGGGCGAGCCGTCGTGGTCTCCGCCCTCGACGGCATGGGCGGGGTCGGCAAGACCACGCTCGCCGTGCACGTCGCCCGACAGGCCCACGGACGCTTCCCCGACGGGCGGCTCTTCGCCGACCTGCGCGGCGCCGACCACACCCCGCTGGACCCGGGCGCGGTGCTCGCCGGCTTCCTGCGCGCCCTCGGCGTGGCCGCCGCCGAGATCCCGCTCGACACCGGGGAGCGCTCCGCCCTCTACCGCTCGGCACTGGCCGGGCGGCGGGTCCTCGTCGTCCTCGACAACGCCGCCACCCTCGGCCAGGTCGAACCACTCCTGCCCGGCTCGTCCGGCTGCGCCGTCCTCGTCACCAGCCGCGTCCGACTGGCCGGCCTCGCCGGGGCGCACCAGATGCGCCTGGACACCCTGCCGCCCGCCGAGGCACTGGAACTGCTGACCCGGATCATCGGCGCCGACCGCGTCGACGCCGAACCCGGGGCCGCCGAGGAGATCGTGCGAGCCTGCGGACTGCTGCCGCTCGCCGTGCGCATCGTCGCCTCCCGACTCGCCGCCGACCCCGCGCTCACCCTGGCCGCGCTCGCCGACGGACTGCGCCGGGAACACCGACTGGCCGAACTCAGCGACGGCGAACGGACGGTGGAAGCCACCTTCGCCCTCTCCTACCACCGCCTCGACACCGAACTCGCCCGCGCCTTCCGCCTGCTGTCCCTGCCCGACGCCCCCGACGTCCCGCTGCCCTGCGCGGCCGCGCTGCTCGGCCGCACCGAAACCGAGACCGACGAACTCCTCGAAGCACTCGTCGACCTCAACCTGCTGCACTCCCCCCGCTTCGGCCGCTACGGCTTCCACGACCTGGTCCGCGACTACGCCCGCGGCCGGCTCGCCACCGAGGAACCCGCCACCGAACGCACCGCCGCCGCCGACCGGCTGGTCGACTACTGCCTGGCCACCGCCCGCAACGCCGACCGCGCCGCCCGCAAGGCCGACCCGGTCGAACTCAGCCTGCTCGACGCGCCCGTCCGCTCCCCCGGGAAGACGATCACGGACGGGCCCGCCGCCGTCCGCTGGATGCGCGAACAGGCCGGCGTGCACGCCGCCGCCATCGCCCTGAGCTGCGCCGACCCGGCGCTGCCGCTCGACCGCGCGGCCGAACTCGCCGACCGGATGGGCTCCGTACTCGCCGAACGCACCCAGACCAGCGACATCGCCGACCTCTCCGACCGCATCGCCCGCGAGGCCGCCGCCCGCGGCGACCACGGCCCGCTCGCCCTCGCCCGCTACGTGCGCGGCGGCATGCTCTGGCACATCAACCGCTACGCCGAGTCCGAACAGGACATCCACCAGGCCGTCGCACTCTGCCAGGACGACGACGGCGGCAACGGGGGCAGCGGCGACGGCCCGAAGGTCCGCGTCCTCGCCAAGGCCCTGCTCACCCTCGGCGGCAACGCCCGCGTCCACGGCCGCTACGCCGACGCCGCCCGACACGCCGGCCGCGCCGCCGACCTGTTCCGCCGCCTCGGCGCCGAACGCTCCGAGGGCAGCGCCCTAGGCGAGTTCGCGTTCAGCTGCGCCCAGACCGGCCGGCTGGCCGAGGCCCGGGACGCCGCCGAGCGCGGCGCCCGCCTGATGAGCGGCTCCGGCCCGGTGTCCGCCGCCACCGGCCGCTACTACCTGGCCAGGGTCCTGCGGCTGTGCGGCGACCCGGAGGCGGCACTCGCCCACGCGGTCGGCGCCCGCGACGAGTTCGCCGCCCTCCAGGTGACGGTGTTCGCGGCGGCGGCGGGCGACCTCGCCGCCCGGATCCACGCCGAGGCCGAGCGCTGGCTGCTCGCCGCCGACGCCGCCGAGGCGGCGCTGCCGCTCGCCCGCCGCACCAGCGCCGCCCTGGAGGCCGCACTGCTGCACACCCTGGGCACCGCGCTCACCGGCCTCGGCCGCCCCCGCCAGGCCCGCGCCTGCCTGGCGGACGCGCTGGAGGTGTACGAGCGGCTCGGACTCGCCAAGGACGCCGAGCAGACCAGGGCCCTGCTGGACGGCCTGCCGCAGCCCTAAAGCGTGTCCCCGACGGCCCTCCACCCCTTGTTGATCACTTGTCTACCGCGGTCCACGATCTTCTCTCTCGTCAGGTCGCGGACCGCACCAGTGCGGAGCCGGGGCCACTCCCACCGAAGATAGGCGCCACGCATGCCCACGCTCCCGCAGAACGGCCAGACCTGGACCCTCAAGTCCGCGAACGGAACGGTCGCCGACGTGCGCTCCAGCCAGAGCAGCCCGGGCACCCCGGTCCAGTCCTGGGGCCCCAACGGCACCACCGCCCAGGGCTGGGTCTTCTGGGCCAAGGACGGCGGCAGCTGGCTCCTGGAGACCCAGCTCACCAACGGCAAGCACGCCCCCGGCCAGGCCGTCGTCATCGACTACAACTACTCCACCGGCCAGACCTGGCTGTTCAACGAGCACGGGCAGCCCAACCAGCGCTGGGTGCTGGACGTCATCGACAACGACTGGTTCCGGGTCCGGACCGCCCGCGGCGACGAGGGCCAGCTGTTCCTCACCGCGGCCGCCCCCGGCGCCCCGCTCACCCTCACCAAGCAGGACGACAACAACCCGGCGCAGCGCTGGCAGCTCATCCCGGCCGGCGGCCAGAACGGCGGCGCCGGCGGCCAGCAGCAGCCGCAGCCCCAGCCGCAGCCCCAGCCCGGCGGCGACTTCCGCACCGAGATGCTGGCCTCCGTCAACACCGAGCGCGGCCGGGCCGGCCTCCAGCCGCTGCGGCTCGACGACCGCCTGAGCGCCGCCGCCCAGCGGCACGCCAACGACATGGCGTCCCACGACCTCACCCAGCACGACGGCACCGACGGCAGCAACCCGTGGGACCGCATCCACGCCGCCGGCTTCCAGTTCCGCTCGGCCGCCGAGAACGTCACCCCGGGCAACAGCGTGGCGGAGGCCATGCAGATGTGGATGAACAGCCCGCACCACCGCGACAACATCCTGGGCCGCGACTTCACCTCCATCGGCATCGGCTACACCCCCCGCCAGCGCGGCAACTGGGGCCGCTACGTCCAGACCTTCGCCCAGGCCTGACCTCCCCGTCCCCCCAGCAGCCACAGCAAGCAAGGAGCCACCCTCATGTCCTCGAACGCGGCGGACCTGATCCGCGTCGCCCGAGACGAGGTCGGATACCAGGAGGGCCGCAGCGGCTCGCACTGGAACAACATCCAGAAGTACTCCCCGGCCGTCCCCGGCCTGGAGTGGTCCCAGGGCGAGGCCTGGTGCGCGACCTTCGTCGCCTGGTGCGCCCGGCAGTCCGGCAACGCCGGGCTGTTCCCGGTGACGGCCTCCTGCGCCGAGGGCGTCGCCTGGTTCAGGGACCGCGACCGCTTCACCGACTACCCGGTGATCGGCGGCCAGGTGTTCTACGGCCCCGGCGGCGGCAGCCACACCGGCATCTGCGTCGCCTACACCAGCTCCACCATCACCACCGTCGAGGGCAACACCAACGACGACGGCAGCTCCGAGGGCGACGGCGTCTACCTCAAGACCCGCGACCGCAAGTCGAGTTGGGTGTACGGGTACGGCGTCCCGGACTTCGCCGACGGCGTCATCCTCGCCGACCCGCAGTGGCGGGACCGCCAGGGGGCGGTCTACTTCGGGCAGGAGGCCTCCGCCGCCGACCAGCCGAACGGCGGCGCCCGGCCCCAGGCCGACAGCGGCGGGGACGGGGGCGGGAGCGAGGGCGGCTACGAGCCCTTCCCCGGCGCCGACTTCTTCCAGGACGGCCAGAAGAGCGACGTCATCACCCGGATGGGAGAGCGCCTGGTCGCCGAGGGCTGCTCCGCCTACGCCGAGGGCCCCGGCCCCGAGTGGTCCGGGGCGGACCTCGAATCCTTCCGCAACTGGCAGCACAAGCTGGGCGACTCCGGCAGTGACGCCGACGGAATCCCCGGCCCCAAGCAGTGGGACGCCCTCCAGGTCCCGCGCGGCTGATGCCGCACCTCCACCACACCCGGATCCACCACACCCGGATCCACCACACCCAGAAGGAGAACCCGATGAAACCCGTCACCCGTACCCGCAGGTTCCTCGCCGGGCTCGGCGCCGTCGCGGCCGTCGCGGGGGCGGCCGTGGTCACCGCCCCGGCCGCGCACGCCGCCGGCTGCGAGCTGGCGCCGAACCTGCAGACCGTCACCTCCGTCTACAACGGCGCCACCGGCGCCCTCGACCTGCCGGCCAACACGGAGGTCAACGGCCAGCGGATCGGCGTCTACCAGGGCAACCAGAGCGCCGCGCAGACCTGGTCGTTCTGGGGCTACTGCGATGGCACCACCGCCATCTCGCACGGCTCGGCCGGCAAGGTCGTCGACCTCGACACCGGCTCGGGCGCCGTCCAGCTGTGGGACACCCCCGGCGGCTGGGACGGCCTCAACCGCCCGGCCGGCGACTGGCTGCCGGCCAACCAGAAGTGGATCCGCACCGACGAGGACCGCGGCTGGTACCTGATCCGCAACGCCGCCACCGGCCAGTGCCTCAAGTCCAACGGCGTCGCCCAGCTCACCTCGGTGACGTCCTGCAACGGCAACGACCCGGCCCAGCGCTGGAAGATCGGCTGACGGCTCGCCGAGAGGGGTCCGACGGTTCCCGCCGGGGGCGCGAACCGTCGGACCCGCCCCGTCCCCGGTCCGTTCGCCGGCCTCGGCGAGCGGACCGGTCCGCGCCCACCACCCTCCTCCCGAGCCACCCCTGGGCCGGCGGAGGGGTTCGTGGGCGAGCCGGTCCTCGACCTGCTCGCCCACGAGTGGGCCCCGTGACGCGCCGCCGAACCCCTCCCCGGCGGCGCGTCACGGTCAGGCTTCCGCCGCCACCGTGCCGCGGGCGTCTCACGCTCCGGCACCCGCGCCGTCACCGCGCCACCGGCACCCGCGCCGTCACCGCACCGCGGGCACCCGGTGGATCCGCAGGAAGGCGTCGACACCGAGCGCCGAGATCCGGGCGAGCTCCTCGTCCGACACTGGCAGGGCGCCCCAGAACGAGCGCTCGGCGACGCCGTGGAAGGTCAGCAGCGTGAACTGCTCGGCGGTCTGCGGGGCGTCGTCGACGGCCAGCAGGCCTCGGTCCGCGATCGCCTCGAACCGCTGCGCGAGGTCGCGCTGCGAGGCGATCGGGCCGGCCTCCAGCCACGCCTCCAGGACGTCGGCCGGGATGTTGGCGACCTCGGCGCGGATGGCCCGGCCGAGCGCGCCGCGATCCCCGGCCGAGAGGACGGCCCGGGCCCGTTCGACCGCGAAGTCGGTGAGGTCCTGGCGCAGGTCCACCACCCGGTCGAGGTACTTGTCCATCAACTCGCGTATGACCTCGGTCAGTTCGGCCGAGTCCTGGAGTGCGACGGAGAGGAAGAGGGTCTCCTTGTCGGCGAAGTGGTTGTAGACCGTGCGCTTGGACACCCCGGCCTCCGCCGCGATCGCGTCCATGCTGGCCCGGACGTAGCCCTCGCGCCCGAACACCGCCGTCGCGGCCCGCGTGATCGCCTTGCGCTTCTCCGGCCGTCCCGCTCCGCCCGTCGCCGCCACGGCGTCACTCCTCATCTACCGGGGCTCTCGAAAACTGCCCGGTGTAGTGTCTCCCGAGCCCGCCTGAGCCGGGTTGCCATCGAACAAGGGTGCTCTATGCTGCCTACAACCTCTACACCCGTGTAGAGGGAATTCAACAGCACGCCTGCCCCCGACCGGAAAACGGAAGCCGAGCGCGGGAACCGGCCGGCCGAACAGCAGCGTCCAGAAGTGGCAGCGCACAACGGCTCATCACACGAGGACCGGGCGCAGGCGCCACAGGGGCGCAGAGCACGGGAACACCGGGGGTGAGTGCGTGGCGGGGCGGCGAGGACGGACGTCCAACCAAGAGGCACGCGGGCGAACGCCCGGCCAGGAGACGCAGGCGCGGACGACCGACCAACGGACGACCGACCAACGGACGACCGGCCAGCGGACGACCGGCCGGCAGGCACCGGGGCGGACGACCGACCAGCGGACACCGGGGCGCACCTCCGACCAGGGAGCCCGCCGGCGGGCGAACAAGGCCCCCGCCCGCCCCCGCCCCTTCCCCGGCGGAGCGGCCCTGCCCGTGGCCCTGGCCGTGGGGCTGCCGGCGGCAGGCGCCGGGATCGACGAGCTCTCCGGCCCCGGCATGGGGACGGCCTTCCTGGTGGGCGCCGTGCTCGGCACCGGCCTGGCGGCCGCACTCAGCAGCCGCAACGGCTGGTGGTGGGTCCTCGCCGCCTCCCCGCTACTGGTCCTGGGGGTGACGGCCGGCGCGGAACTGCTGGCCAACGGCGACGCCTACCAGGGCAAGAACCTGGCCACCGGCTCCGCGAAGTGGGTGGTCCACGACTTTCCCGTGATGGCCGCGGCCGTCGCAACGGCCGCCCTGGTGATCGTGGTCCGGCTGGTCCGGGACCGGAGGAGGGACCATGGCTGAGAACCCGCAGACCCGGGACGGCGGCCGCACCGCCGCACCCCCGACCCGCCGCACCTCCCCCCTGCTGATCGCGGGCCGGACGCTGGCCTGCTCGGTCGCCCTGGCGGTGTTCGCCGCCAGCGGGGTGGTCTGGTACGAGGTGACGTCCCTCACCGACGGGATGACCACCTCCAACGCCATCGCCGAGACCAAGAAGAACGCGCCCAAGCACCTCGACAACTCGGTCAACATCCTGCTGATCGGCCTCGACAGCCGCAAGAACATGGACGGGACGGACCTGCCGCCGGAGTTCGTCCAGGACGAACTGCACGCCGGCCACAGCTCCGACATCGGCGGCTACAACACCAACTCCCTGATCCTGCTGCACATCCCCGCCGGCGGCGGCAAGGCGCAGGCCGTCTCCATCCCCCGTGACGACTACGTCATGACCTACACCGGGGACGGCAAGCAGGCCGGCATGCGCAAGATCAAGGAGGCCTACGGCGAGGCCAAGGAGAAGGCCACCCCGGCCCTCCAGGCGAAGGGACTCAAGGGCGCGGACCTGGAGAAGGCCGGCCGCGACGCCGGCCGGGCGGCCACCATCCAGACCGTGCAGAAGTTCCTCGACCAGCCCGTCGACCACATAGCCGAGGTCAACCTGATGGGCTTCTACGACATCGCCAAGGCCGTCGAGCCGATCGAGGTCTGCCTCACCCACGACACCAAGGACCCGGCCATGGAGGGCCAGGGCTCCGGCGCCGACTTCCACAAGGGCATCAACAAGCTCAACGCCTCCCAGGCACTCTCCTTCGTCCGCCAGCGCCACAACCTGGACGGCCCGGACGGCAACAGCGGCGACTTCGCCCGCACCCACCGCCAGCAGGCCTTCATCTCCTCCGTCGTGCACAAGCTCAAGCAGGACGGCGTCATCAGCGACCTCGGCAAGCTGCAGCAGCTGTTCGGCGTGGTGCAGAAGGACCTGGTCATCGACAACGAGTGGAACGTCCTCGACTTCGCCCAGCAGGCCCCCAACCTCACCGGCGGCAACGTCGAGTTCAACACCCTGACCTTCGACGGCTTCGGCACCCGCAACGGCCAGGACGTCAACCTCGTCACCCCCGCGAAGCTCCAGAAGGTCGTCAAGCAGATCTTCGGCTACGCCGACTCCGCCCCGGCCGCCCCCGACGCGGCGGGCGACACGCCCACCCCGGCGGCCTCCTCCGCGCCGGCCACGACCCCGCCGCCCACCACCAAGGCCGCCGCCCCCACCACCGTGGACGTCTTCAACGCCTCCACGGCCGCCGGGGTCTCCTCCACCGCCGAGTCCAAGGCCCTGGTCGCGATGGGCTTCAAGGCGGGCAAGACCGGCAGCGCCGCCGCGAAGCCCAAGACCACCACCGTGGCCTACGGCAAGGGCGCCAAGGAGGCGGCCGACCAGATCGCCGCCCGCTACGGCGTCACCGCCACGGAGTCCGCGTCGGCCCCCGCCGACCGGGTGGTCGTCACCCTCGGCACCGGCTTCACCGGCGTTACCGACGACAAGACCGGCGCCGCAGCGCCGGGCGGCGGCGCGACCGGCTCCCCGTCCGACCCGGCGGCCAACCTGCCCGTGCAGGGCCCGTCGGTCGACGCCCAGAGCGACGGCGGCATCCCCTGCGTCTTTTGACACACCGCACCTGACGCACCGCACCGAGCCGTAGGGAGGCTCCCACCCGGGAGCCTCCCTACGGCTTTTCCCCGCGCCTTCCCCCGCGTCCGGGCCCAGGCCGCACATCCCTCGCGCAATTCTCCGTACTATGTATAGTGTACTGCGTACGGGATAACCGCGCGCTCGCGCCGACGAGAGGGCTCCGCCATGCAGATCACCACCACCACCCTCGCCCTGACCGTCGAGGACGTCACCGCCTCCGCCGCCTTCCTCCAGCGGCACTTCGGCTACACCGAGGAGATGTCGGCCGACGGCTTCGTCTCGCTCCAGCACCCCGGCGGCGGGGTCAACGTCGTCTGCCTGCGACGCGGCCTGGAGGTGCTGCCCGAGGGCCAGCGCGACCGGACCGCGTCCGGCGTCATCCTGGCGTTCGTCGTCGAGGACCTCACCGGCGAGGAGCGGCGGCTGCGCGGCGAAGGGGTCGAGATCACCCTGCCGCTGCGCGAGGAGCCGTGGGGCGAGAAGCTGTTCCAGGTCACCGACCCGAACGGGGTCGTGATCGAACTGGTCGAGTGGGCCAAGCAGTAACCACGCGCCCGAGCAGTGACCGCGCGCCCGAAGCGACGGCGCCCCCTCGGCCGATGGCCGAGGGGGCGCCGCGGTGACCGGACCAGGCCGGACCGGACCGGACCGGACCGGACCGGTCAGTCCACCGTCCAGGTGTCGCCGCCCGCCAGCAGCGCGGCCAGGTCGCCCGGCCCGCGATCGGCCTGCGCGGCCGCCAACTGCCCCGCCATCAGCTCGTCGTAGACAGGCCGCCGCACATCGCGCAGGACACCGATCGGGGTGTGGTGCAGGGTGTCGGCGTCGGCGATCCGGGACAGCGCGAAGGCCGCCGTCGGGTTGGCCGCGTGCGCGTCGTGGACCAGCACCCGCGCCTCGTTGTCCGCCGTCACCGGGGCGGTGAACAGCTCGCCGTCCGGGCCGCGGAACACGCCGCCGGCCAGGTCCGCGCCGAAGCGGATCGGCTGGCCGTGCTCCAGCCGGATCAGCGCCTCGTCCCGGGTGCCGGGCTGCTTCAAGGCCTCGAACGCGCCGTCGTTGAAGATGTTGCAGTTCTGGTAGATCTCCACCAGCGCGGTGCCCTCGTGCGCGGCCGCCGCCCGCAGCACCGACTGCAGGTGCTGGCGGTCCGAGTCGATCGTCCGGGCGACGAAGGACGCCTCGGCGCCGATCGCCAGCGAGAGCGGGTTGAACGGCGCGTCCAGCGAGCCCATCGGCGTCGACTTGGTGATCTTGCCCAGCTCGCTGGTCGGCGAGTACTGGCCCTTGGTCAGGCCGTAGATCCGGTTGTTGAACAGCAGGATCTTCAGATTGACGTTGCGCCGCAGCGCGTGGATCAGGTGGTTGCCGCCGATGGACAGCGCGTCGCCGTCCCCGGTCACCACCCACACGCTCAGGTCCTGCCGCGCGGACGCCAGCCCGGTCGCGATCGCCGGCGCGCGCCCGTGGATCGAGTGCACCCCGTAGGTGTTCATGTAGTACGGGAAGCGCGAGGAACAGCCGATCCCGGAGACGAACACGGTGTTCTCGCGCTTGATGCCGAGCTCCGGCATGAAGCCCTGCACCGCCGCCAGGACGGCGTAGTCCCCGCAGCCGGGGCACCAGCGCACCTCCTGGTCGGTCTTGAAGTCCCGTGCGCTCTGCGGTTCTTCGGCCTTGGGCACCAGGCGCAGGGAGGGGAAGCCGTTCTCGCTCATCGGTGGTCCTCCTCGTCCAGGGTGCCGATCGCCGCCGACAGCACGTCCGCCAACTGTGCCGCCTTGAACGGCAGTCCACGCACCTGGTTGTAGGACTCCGCGTCCACCAGGTACTTCGCCCGCAACAGCAGCGCGAGCTGGCCGAGGTTCATCTCCGGCACGACGACCTTCTCGTAACTCCTGAGCACCGCACCCAGGTTGGCCGGGAAGGGGTTCAGGTGGCGCAGGTGCGCCTGGGCGACCTCCCCGCCGTCCGCCCGCACCCGCCGCACGGCCGCGGTGATCGGCCCGTACGTCGAACCCCAGCCGAGCACCAGCACCCGCGCCTCGCCGCTCGGGTCGTCGACCTCCACGTCGGGGACGGCGATCCCGTCGATCTTCGCCTGCCGGGTGCGGACCATGAAGTCGTGGTTCGCCGGGTCGTAGGAGATGTTCCCCGTCCCGTCCTGCTTCTCGATCCCGCCGATCCGGTGCTCCAGCCCCGGCGTGCCGGGCAGCGCCCACGGCCTGGCCAGGGTCTTCGGATCCCGCAGGTAGGGCCAGAACGAGCCGTCCTCGCGGTTCGGACCGGTCGCGAAGTCCGGGCTGATCAGCGGGAGTTCGTCCACCTCCGGGATCCGCCACGGCTCCGAGCCGTTCGCCAGGTAGCCGTCCGAGAGCAGGAACACCGGCGTCCGGTACGTCACCGCGATCCGCGCCGCCTCCAGCGCCGCGTCGAAGCACTCGGCAGGCGTCGCCGGGGCGACGATCGGCACCGGCGCCTCGCCGTTGCGCCCGAACATCGCCTGCAGCAGGTCCGCCTGCTCCGTCTTGGTCGGCAGGCCGGTGGAGGGGCCGCCGCGCTGGATGTCCACGACCAGCAGCGGCAGTTCCAGCGACACCGCCAGGCCGATCGTCTCGCTCTTCAGCGCCACCCCGGGGCCCGAGGTCGTCGTCACGCCGAGCGCGCCGCCGAAGGACGCGCCGAGCGCGGCGCCGATCCCGGCGATCTCGTCCTCGGCCTGGAAGGTACGGACCCCGAAGTTCTTGTGCCGGCTCAGCTCGTGCAGGATGTCCGAGGCCGGCGTGATCGGGTACGAGCCCAGGTACAGCGGCAGCCCCGAGCGCTGCGCGGCGGCGATCAGGCCGTAGGAGAGCGCCAGGTTCCCCGAGATGTTGCGGTAGCGCCCGGCCGGGAGCTTGGCCGGCGGCACCTCGTAGGAGACCGCGAAGGTCTCCGTGGTCTCGCCGAAGTTCCAACCCGCCTTGAACGCGCTGATGTTCGCCTCGGCGATCTGCGGCTTCTTCGCGAACTTGCTGCGCAGGAAGGTCTCCGTCCCGTGGGTGGGGCGGTGGTACATCCAGGACAGCATCCCCAGCGCGAACATGTTCTTGGCCCGCTCGGCGTCCTTGCGCGCCAGCCCGCTGTCCTTCAACGCCTCCAGGGTCAGCGTCGTCAGCGGCACCTTGTGCAGGTGGTAGCCCTCCAGCGAGCCGTCGGCCAGCGGATCCGCCGCGTAACCGACCTTCGCCAGCGCGCGCTTGGTGAACTCGTCCGTGTTGACGATGATCTGCGCGCCGCGCGGCAGGTCCTCCAGGTTCGCCTTCAGCGCCGCCGGGTTCATCGCCACCAGCACGTTCGGCGCGTCCCCCGGGGTGAGGATGTCGTGGTCCGCGAAGTGCAGTTGGAAGCTCGACACGCCCGGCAGCGTCCCGGCGGGCGCCCGGATCTCGGCCGGGAAGTTCGGCAGCGTGGAGAGGTCGTTGCCGAACGACGCCGTCTCCGAGGTGAACCGGTCACCGGTGAGCTGCATGCCGTCACCCGAGTCGCCGGCGAAACGGATGATCACCCGGTCGAGTCGGCGAATCGGCTTGCCGTGCCTCGGCGGCGAACCTCCCGGGGCCGTTGGATCGGCGGGCACGGCCGCACCGGGGCGTCCGTCACCACTCCCGGAACGACCACCGTCGCCGTCCGAGCCGTCCACTGCCTCTGACTGATCGACCTGACTGGTCACTGCCGCGGACCTCCTCGAGGGCACACCACCGCGGGCGCGGCCCCGTGCCCCGTCCGCTTGGTGCACCTCCCGCATCCTATGCGCGGGCACTTGATCCCGGACGGAACTCCCACGTGCGGCGGGAAAACACCGGCCCGCGCCCGAACCGCACACGGGGTACAACGTCCGACCGCCGGAGATCATTCCGCGTCCGACGGCCGCTCCCCCGGCCCCCTGCCCCCGCTCTCCGCCCCCGAGCTGCCCGGCCGCCCGGCCGGCTACGAGTTGAGGTAGGTGAGCACCGCCAGCACCCGGCGGTGGTCCTCCGGGCTCTGCGCCAGGCCCAGCTTCAGGAAGATGTTGCTGACGTGCTTCTCCACCGCGCCGTCCGAGACCACCAGCTGCTTGGCCACCGCGCTGTTGGTGCGGCCCTCCGCCATCAGCCCGAGCACCTCCCGCTCGCGCGGGGTGAGGTTGGCCAGCACATCGCCCTTGCGGCTGCGGCTGAGGAGTTGCTGCACCACCTCCGGGTCCAGCGCGGTGCCGCCGTCGGCGACCCGGACCACCGCGTCCGCGAACTCGCGCACCTCCGCGACCCGGTCCTTCAGCAGGTAGCCGACGCCCCGGGTCGAACCCGCCAGCAGCTCGGAGGCGTACCGCTCCTCCACGAACTGCGACAGCACCAGCACGTTCAGCTCCGGGTAGCGGCCGCGCAGCTCGACGCAGGCACGCAGGCCCTCGTCGGTGTGGCTCGGCGGCATCCGCACGTCGGAGACCACGACGTCCGGCAGCTGCCCGGCCGCGGCCAGGTCGTGGATGGTCTTCACCAGCGCGGCACCGTCCCCGACACCCGCCACGACCTCCAGGCCCCGGTCGGTGAGCAGCCGGGTCAGACCCTCCCGCAGCAGTACGGAGTCCTCGGCTATGACGACACGGCGCATGGTGACCTTCCCGGCAGGGCTGAGCTGACAGAGGCCAGTCTCCCCCATCCGGGCAACCACCCGACCCACCGTCCGCGGATCCGCCGGCCGGGGGCCACCGCCCGCCGCGCCCCGGTCACATGGTCCGGATCGCCACCGCGTCGCAGAGCCCCTCCAGGGCCGCCTTCGCCGCGCAGTCCGGCAGCGGGGCGAGCAGCGCCCGGGCGTCCTCGGCCTGGCGCAGCGTCTCCCGGCGGGCGCGCTCCAGCGCGGGGTGGCGGCGCAGCAGCCGCAGCGCCTCGGCGTGCAGTTCGTCGTCGGCGAGGTCCAGGGTGAGCAGTTCGCGCAGCCGGGTGTCGGCCGGGTCGGCGGGGTCGGCCGGCATCTGCTCCAGCAGCAGGGTCGGCAGGGTCGGCACGCCCTCGCGCAGGTCGGTGCCGGGGGTCTTGCCGGACTCCTGGCCGTCGCTGGCGATGTCCAGCACGTCGTCGGCCAGCTGGAAGGCGATGCCGATCCGCTCGCCGAACTCGCTGAGGGTGTCCACCATCCACGACTCGGCGCCGGCCATCAGTGCTCCTATCCGGCAGGAGACCGCGATCAGCGAACCGGTCTTGCCGGCCAGCACGTCGAGGTAGTGCAGCAGCGGGTCGCCGTCCGGGCCGGGGCCCCGGGTCTCCAGGATCTGGCCGGTGACCAGCCGCTCGAAGGCGTCGGCCTGCATCCGCACCGCCTCGGGGCCGAGGTCGGCGAGCACCTGGGAGGCGCGGGAGAACAGGAAGTCGCCGGTGAGGATGGCCACCGAGTTGTCCCAGCGGGAGTTGGCGCTGGGGGCGCCGCGGCGCACCGGGGCCTCGTCCATGACGTCGTCGTGGTACAGGGTCGCCAGGTGGGTGAGCTCGACGACGACGGCGGCCGGCACCACCCCGGGTGCCCCCGGGTCGCCGAACTGCGCCGCCAGCAGCAGCAGCAGCGGGCGGAAGCGCTTGCCGCCGGCCTCGATGAGGTGACTGGCGGTGATGGTGATGAACGGGACGTCGCTCTTGACGGCCTCGGCGAGAGCCGTCTCCACCGCGTCCAGTCCGGCCTGAACGTCCCGGGTCAGGTCGCGGTCCTGCACGCTGAGCCCGAAGGGTCCCACGACGGTCACGAAGACCACTCCTCTGTCCCTGGTCGATCTAGCGGCCTGGTCCCTGAGTGCCGCCGCTGGCCATACAGGCAGGGTATCCGGTCACGAGTGGATCACTGCACGGGCGTGCGGATCCTGTCATGATCGGGCCGGATGCCCTGGTCAGGGCGGCTGTGGGGGCAGTACTGCGGTGGGGGCGAATTCAGCTGGAAAACACGGGCCGGAGCCCCTGCGCCGGCAGGCCGGCGGCAAACGCGCGTCCGGACCGCGCGCCGAGGGCGCGGCCCGGACGGGCCCGGGGCGGCCGCGCCGCCCCGGCGGCGGTCAGCGGACGAACAGCGCGGCCTTCGACGCCAGGTCCAGGAAGTACTGCGGCAGCAGGCCGAGACCCAGCGTGACCAGCACCCCCACCCCGATCGCGGTCGCCGTGAAGGCACTCGGGATCGCCACCGTCGGACCGCCCGGCTTCGGGTCGGAGAAGAACATCAGCACGATGACCCGGATGTAGAAGAACGCGGCCACCGCCGAGCTCAGCACACCCACGATCACCAGCGGCGTCGCCCCGCCGGCCGCCGCCGCCTGGAACACCGCGAACTTCCCGGTGAACCCGGAGGTCAGCGGGATCCCGGCGAAGGCCAGCAGGAACAGCGCGAACACCGCCGCCACCAGCGGCGAGCGCCGGCCCAGCCCGGCCCAGCTGGACAGGTGGGTCGCCTCGCCCTTGGAGTCGCGTACCAGGGTGACCACGGCGAACGCGCCGAGCGTCACGAAGGAGTACGACAGCAGGTAGAACAGCACCGAGGACAGGCCCTGCTTGTTGGTGGCGATCACGCCCGTGAGGATGAACCCGGCGTGCGCGATCGAGGAGTACGCCAACAGCCGCTTGACGTCCTGCTGGGTGACCGCCAGCACCGCGCCCACCACCATGGTGAGGATCGCCACCCCCCACAGCACTGGCCGCCAGTCCAGCCGCAGGCCCGGGAAGGCGACGTAGAACAGCCGCAGGAACGCCCCGAAGGCCGCGACCTTCGTCGCCGCCGCCATGAAACCGGTCACCGGGGTCGGCGCGCCCTGGTACACGTCCGGGGTCCAGGAGTGGAACGGCACCGCGCCGACCTTGAACAGCAGGCCGACCGCGAGCATCGCCAGGCCGATCAGCAGCAGCGCGTCACTCTGGGTGCTGCTCAGCTGCGCCGGGGTGGTCATCGCCTTGCCGGAGATCACGTCCGAGATGTCGCCGAGCTTCACGCTGCCCGCGTAGCCGTACAGCAGCGCGGTGCCGAACAGGAAGAACGCCGAGGCGAAAGCGCCCAGCAGGAAGTACTTGACGGCCGCCTCCTGGGAGAGCAGCCGGCGGCGCCGGGCCAGCGCGCAGAGCAGGTACAGCGGGAGGGAGAAGACCTCCAGCGCCACGAACATCGTCAGCAGGTCGTTGGCCGCGGGGAACAGCAGCATCCCGCCGACCGCGAACATGGTGAGCGGGAAGACCTCGCTGGTGGCGAAGCCGGCCCGGACCGCGGCCCGCTCCTGCTCGCCGCCGGGGGTGGCGGCGGCCTGGGCCGCGAAGGCGTCGGCGGGCAGGCCGCCCGCCTTGGGCTCCAGCTTCCGTTCGGCGTAGGTGAGCACCGCGACGACGGCGACCAGCAGGATCACGCCTTGCAGGAACAGCGCCGGGCCGTCCAGCGCGACCGACTCCATGGCCAGCAGGTCGACCCGGGTGGAGCCGAAGCCCTGGGAGGCCAGCACCACCACGGCGACGAAGGAGCCGATCAGCCCGGCCAGGGCGAGCGACACCTGCGTCCAGTGCCGGTACCGGCGGGGCACGAAGGCCTCCACCAGGATGCCGGCCACGGCGGCGCCGAACACCACCAGCATCGGGGAGAGCTGGCCGTACTCCAGGTGCGGCGCCGGGATGCTGGCGGTGTTGCCGCCGGCGGCGGCGAGCATGCCGGTGGTGCTCACTTCTGCTCACCTCCTGAGGTGGCGGCGACCGGGTGGGCCGGCGCCGGGTCGGTCTCGTGGACCTGCGAGAGCGTCGCGTTCACCGAGGGGTTGACCAGGTCGGTGAGCGGCTTGGGGTAGACGCCGAGCAGGATGGTCAGCGCCACCAGCGGGGCGACCACGGCCAGTTCGCGGACCTTGAGGTCGGGCATCCCGCCGACGCCGGCCTTCACCGGGCCGGTCATGGTGCGCTGGTACAGCAGCAGGGCGTACAGCGCGGCCAGCACGATGCCGAAGGTCGCCACGATGCCGATCGCCGGATAGCGGGTGAACGTGCCCACCAGCACCAGGAACTCACTGACGAACGGGGCCAGCCCGGGCAGCGACAGGGTCGCCAGACCGCCGACCAGGAAAGTCCCGGCGAGCACCGGCGCGACCTTCTGCACCCCGCCGTAGTCGGCGATCAGCCGCGAACCGCGACGGGAGATCAGGAAGCCCGCCACCAGCATCCACGCGGCGGTGGAGATGCCGTGGTTGACCATGTAGAGGGTGGCGCCGCTCTGGCCCTGGCTGGTCAGCGCGAAGATGCCCATGATGATGAAGCCGAAGTGCGAGATCGACGCGTAGGCGACCAGCCGCTTGATGTCCTTCTGGCCGACCGCCAGCAGCGCGCCGTAGATGATCCCGATCACCGACAGGACCAGGATCGCCGGGGCGAAGGTCTTCGAGGCGTGCGGGAACAGCCCGAGGCAGAAGCGCAGCATCGCGAAGGTGCCGACCTTGTCCACCACGGCGGTGATCAGCACGGCGGTACCGGCGGTGGCCTCGCCCATCGCGTTCGGCAGCCAGGTGTGCAGCGGCCACAGCGGGGCCTTCACCGCGAAGGCGAAGAAGAAGCCCAGGAACAGCGCCTTCTCGGCGGTGCCGGACAGCTGCAGCTTGCCGTCGGCGATCGCCGAGGTGAGGGTCTGGAGGTCGAAGGTGCCGAAGCCCTGGTCCTGCGCGATCACGTACAGGCCGATCACGGCGGCCAGCATCACCAGGCCGCCGAGCAGGTTGTAGAGCAGGAACTTCACGGCCGCGTACGAGCGCTGGCGCGCCGCGTCGGGGCCGCCGGCCCGGTCACCGAAGCCGCCGATCAGGAAGTACATCGGGATCAGCATGGCTTCGAAGAACACGTAGAAGAGGAAGACGTCGGTGGCGTAGAAGGAGACGACCACCATCGCCTCCACCGCCAGGATCAGGGCGAAGAAGCCCTGGGTGCGGCGCCTGCCCTCAAAAGTGTCGGGGGCGAAGGTGCCGTCGGGGCCGGCCGGCCCCGGGTCGGCGTCGTGCCAGGAGGCCAGCATCACCACCGGCACCAGGACGGCGGTGAGCAGGGCGAGGACGGCGCCGATGCCGTCCACGCCGAGCGAGAAGGTGATGCCGAAGGAGCGGATCCAGCTGTACGACTCGGTCAGCTGGTAGCGGTCGCCGTGCGGGTCGAAGCGGGTCGCCACCACGGCCGCCAGCACCAGGGTGACGACCGAGACGCCCAGGGCGACGGCCTTGGTGGTCGAGCGGCGGCGCTCGGTCGACCCGGCGGGCAGCGCGGCGGTCAGCACCGCGCCGGCCGCCGGGACGGCACAGGTGGCGGTCAACAACGCGCTCATGGCCGCACCCCCCACGTGGAATCTGCGCGAGTCATCAGACGGACCTCATCAGGAGAGTCGTGGCGACCAGCACCAGCGTGCCGCCGAACATGGAGAGCGCGTACGAGCGGACGAAGCCGTTCTGGATCCGCCGCAGCCGACTGGACACCCCGCCGATGGTGGCGGCCAGGCCGTTGACGAAGCCGTCCAGGCCGCGGCTGTCGAAGTAGACCAGCGTCGCGGTGAGCGCCGAGCCCGGGCGGACCAGGACGGCGTGGTTGAAGTCGTCCTGGAGCAGGTCGCGGCGGGCGGCCCGGGTGAGCGGGGAGCCGACCGGCGCCACCACGGGGACGGCGGAGCGCCCGTACATCAGGTACGAGACGAGGACGCCGGCCAGCATGCAGGCCGTGGTGAGCACGGTGACCACCAGCGGGGCGAGCGGCGAGTTGCCCTCGGAGTGTCCGGTGACGGGCTCCAGCCAGGTCAGGAACGAGTCGTTGAAGGCGAACAGCCCGCCCGCGAAGACCGAGCCGAAGGACAGCAGGACCATCGGGATGGTCATGGTCTTCGGCGACTCGTGCGGGTGCGGGGCATTGCCCTCGGCGTCCGGCTGCCAGCGCTTCTCTCCGAAGAAGGTCAGCAGCATCACCCGGGTCATGTAGAACGCGGTGACGGCGGCGCCGGTCAGCGCGCACAGGCCGAGGATCCAGCCCTCGGTGCCGCCCTTGGCGAAGGCCGCCTCGATGATCTTGTCCTTGGAGAAGAAGCCGGACAGACCGGGGAAGCCGATGATCGCCAGGTAGCCGAGGCCGAAGGTGACGAAGGTGACCGGCATGAACTTGCGCAGGCCGCCGTAGTGACGCATGTTCACCTCGTCGTTCATGCCGTGCATGACCGACCCGGCGCCGAGGAACAGCCCGGCCTTGAAGAAGCCGTGCGTCACCAGGTGCATGATCGCGAAGGCGTAGCCGATCGGGCCGAGCCCGGCCGCCAGCACCATGTAGCCGATCTGCGACATCGTCGACCCGGCCAGCGCCTTCTTGATGTCGTCCTTCGCGCAACCGACGATCGCACCGAACAGCAGCGTGACCGCGCCGACCACCACCACGGCGGTCTGCGCGGCCGGCGCCAGGTCGAAGATCGCCGACGAGCGGGTGATCAGGTAGACGCCGGCGGTCACCATGGTGGCCGCGTGGATCAGCGCCGACACTGGGGTCGGGCCCTCCATCGCGTCGCCCAGCCAGGACTGCAGCGGCACCTGCGCCGACTTGCCGCAGGCCGCCAGCAGCAGCATCAGGCCGATCGCCGTCAGCTTGCCCTCGCTCGCCTGCGCCGCCCCGCCGAAGACCGGTTGGAAGGCGAAGGAGCCGAACTCGGTGAACATCAGCATGATCGCGATCGACAGGCCCAGGTCACCGACCCGGTTGACGATGAACGCCTTCTTCGCCGCCGTCGCCGCGCTCGGCTTGTGCTGCCAGAAACCGATCAGTAGGTACGAGGCGAGGCCCACGCCCTCCCAACCGAAGTACAGCAGCAGGTAGTTGTCGGCGACCACCAGCAGCAGCATGGCGGCCAGGAACAGGTTCAGGTACGCGAAGAAGCGGCGCCGACGCTCATCGTGCGCCATGTAGCCCACCGAGTACAGGTGGATCAGCGTGCCGACGCCGGTGATCAGCAGGACGAAGGTCATCGACAACTGGTCGAGCCGGAACGACATGTCGGCCTGGAACCCGTTCACCGGGATCCAGCTGAACAGGTGTTGGGTGACGGCCCGGTGCTCGGCCTCGCGGCCCAGCATGTCCCAGAACAGCGCCAGGCCGAAGCCGAACGAGAGCGCCGCGAGGGCGGTGGCCAGCCAGTGGCCGAAGCGGTCCAGCGCGCGGCCGCCGAGCAGGAGCAGGGCGGCGCCGGCCAGCGGGGCCGCCACCAGCAGCGGAATGAGAGAGTTCACCGAGGCCCTCCGCCTACAGCTTCATCAGATTGCTGTCGTCGACCGAAGCGGAGTGCCTGGTCCGGAAGATGGAGACGATGATGGCGAGGCCGACCACGACCTCGGCCGCCGCGACCACCATCGTGAAGAACGCGATGATCTGGCCGTCCAGGGTGCCGTGCAGCCGGGAGAAGGTCACCAGGGCGAGGTTCGAGGCGTTCAGCATCAGCTCCACACACATGAACAGCACGATCGCGTTGCGCCGGATCAGCACTCCGGCCGCGCCGATGGTGAACAACAGGGCCGCGAGGTACAGGTAGTTGACCGGGTTCACTCCGCTCCCCCCTCGTCGGCGCGGCCGTTCAGGCCGTCCTTGCCGTTCAGGCCGTCCTTGGCGTTCAGGCCGTCCTTGCCGTTCAGGCCGTCCTTGGCGTTCAGACCGCCGTTGGCATTCAGACCGCCGTTGCCGTTCAGACCGTTCGGACCGCCGTTGCCGTCCTTGCCGTTCACCGACGCCGGCACCGACGCCGGCACCGGCTCCAGGGACTTGCGCGGTCCGGCGACCGCCGGCCGCTCGGACGACGGCCGGCCCAGCCAGTCCGCCGTGGTGTTCTCCAGCTCGGCCATCCGCCGCAGCATCTCCTGACTGACGTCCCGGACCTGGCCGCGCTCGCGCAACGTCGCCATCACCGAGTCCTCGGCGATCGTGCCGTCCGGCAGCAGCGCCGGAACGTCCACCGCGTTGTGCCGCGCGTACACGCCCGGCGCCGGCAGCGGCGGCAGCTGCAGGTTGTCCACGACCCGCTGGGCGGCCAGCTCGCGCTGCGTCTTCGGCGCCTTCACGTGCTCGCGGTGGGTCAGCACCATCGCACCGATCGCCGCGGTGATCAGCAGCGCGCCGGTGACCTCGAACGCCCACACGTACCGGGTGAAGATCAGCCGGGCCAGGCCCGGCACATTGCCCTCGGCGTTCGCCTCGGACAGGCCGGTGAAGTGGTCCAGCCGCGCGTTGGCGATCCCGGCGATCAGCAGCACGCCGAAGCCCAGCCCGCACAGCACCGCGGCGACCCGCTGGCCCTTCAACTGCTCCTTCAGGGAGTCCTCGCTGGTGACGCCGACCAGCATCACCACGAACAGGAACAGCATCATGATCGCGCCGGTGTACACGACGATCTGCACCACGCCCAGGAACACCGCGCCCTGCGCCATGTAACAGACCGCCAGCGCCATCATCGTGGCCGCCAGGCACAGCGCGCTGTGCACGGCCTTGCGCATCAGCACCATGCCGAGCGCGCCGCCGACCGCGAGCACCGCGAGCACCCAGAACTGGACGGCCTCCCCGACGGAGGTCGTCCCGGTCGCGGCCAGGTTGAGGGAGGTCACTGCTGGACCTCCCGCTCCCGGTCGGTGCGCTCCTGCTGGACCGTCCCGGGCGCCGCCGCGGTGATCTCGCCCCGGTAGTACGCGCCCTCGTCGGCGCCCGGGAAGATCGAGTGCGGGGAGTCCACCATGCCCTCGGACAGGCCGACCAGCAGCTGCTCCTTGGTGAAGATCAGGTCCCGGCGCGAGGAGTCGGCCAGCTCGTACTCGTTGGTCATGGTGAGCGCGCGGGTCGGACAGGCCTCGATGCACAGCCCGCACAGGATGCAGCGGGCGTAGTTGATCTGGTAGACCGCGCCGTAGCGCTCGCCCGGCGAGTAGCGCTCCTCCTCCCGGTTGTCCGCGCCCTCCACGTAGATGGCGTCGGCCGGACAGGCCCACGCGCACAGCTCGCAGCCGACGCACTTCTCCAGGCCGTCCGGGTGCCGGTTCAGCTGGTGGCGGCCGTGGAAGCGCGGAGCGGTGGGCTTCTTCTGCTCCGGGTACTGCTCGGTGAGCCGCTTCTTGAACATGGCCTTGAAGGTCACGCCGAAGCCGGCGGCCGGGCCGAGGATCGACGGCTTGTCGGGCCGTTCGGCCCGCTCCGTCTGGTCGGACGACATCTCGGTTCAGCTCCCTTCGGTATGGTCGGCCCCGTTGAGGGCGTCCTGGAGTTGCTTCGGGGCCCGGCTGCGCCGGCGCGGCACCGGCGGGAGCTCCTGTCCGGGCAGCGGGGGCACCGGGTAGCCGCCCGCCATCGGGTCGAACTCCCCCTTCGGCAGGGTTGGTTCGTGCTCGGGTTCCTTCTTCAGGAAGTCCCGCAGCAGGGCGAGCAGCAGGATCGCCCCGACCGGCGCGCCGACGTACAGCACCACCTCGCCGAAGCCGTAGCCCTCGTTGCGCAGCGCCCGCACGCTCGCGATCAGCACCAGCCACACCAGCGAGACCGGGATCAGCACCTTCCAGCCCAGCTTCATGAACTGGTCGTAGCGGAACCGGGGCAGCGTGCCGCGCAGCCAGATGAAGAAGAACAGCAGCAGCTGGATCTTCAGCGTGATCCACAGCATCGGCCACCAGCCGTGGTTGGCGCCCTCCCAGAAGGTCGACACCGGCCACGGGGCCCGCCAGCCGCCCAGGAACAGGGTGGAGGCCACCGCCGAGACGGTCACCATGTTGACGTACTCGGCCAGCATGAACATCGCGAACTTCAGCGAGGAGTACTCGGTGTTGAAGCCGCCGACCAGCTCGCCCTCGGCCTCCGGGAGGTCGAACGGCGCCCGGTTGGTCTCACCCACCATCGCGATGATGTACACGATGAACGACACCGGCAGCAGCGCCGCGAACCAGGTCGGCTGCTGGTGCGCCACGATCTCCGAGGTCGACATCGACCCCGAGTAGATGAACACCGCCGCGAAGGACAGGCCCATCGCGATCTCGTAGCTGACCATCTGCGCGGCCGAGCGCAGCCCGCCCAGCAGCGGATACGTCGAACCGGACGACCAGCCGGCCAGCACGATGCCGTAGATGCCGATCGAGGCCGTCGCCAGGATGTACAGCAGCGCCACCGGGAAGTCGGTCAGCTGCATCGCCGTCCGGGTGCCGAAGATCGACACCTCGTTGCCGGCCGGCCCGAACGGGATCACCGCGAAGGCCATGAACGCCGGGACGGCGCAGACGATCGGGGCCAGGATGTAGACCACCTTGTCCGCGCCCTTGACCACCAGGTCTTCCTTGAGCGCGAGCTTCACGCCGTCCGCCAGGGACTGCAGCATCCCCCACGGCCCGTGCCGGTTCGGCCCGATGCGCAGCTGCATCCAGGCCACCACCTTGCGCTCCCAGACGATCGCGATCAGCACCGTCAGGACCAGGAAGCCGAAGCAGAACACCGCCTTCAGCAGCACCATCCACCACGGGTCCTGCCCGAAGAAGTGGAGCGTCTCGTACGGCTGCGGAGTCATCGCTCCTCCCCTTCACTGCCCGCGTCGCCCGCCGCGGCCTCGGCCCGGACGGCCGGCTCGGGGGCGGCCACGGCGATCGTGACCAGATGGCCGACGGTGGTGCCGAGCGCGCGATGGGCGCCGCCCGGCGTGGAGTTGAGCGGGATCCAGACCGTGCGGTCCGGGATCGAGTCGGTGACCTCCAGCGGCAGGGTCAGCGAGCCGGCCGGGCCGGTCAGCCGCAGCACCCCACCCTCCCCGCCCGCCTCGGCGCCGGTGTCCTTCGCGCCGATCTCCTTCGCGGTGGCCGGCGAGACCCGGGCCACCGCCCGGTGCCGGGTGCCCGCCAGGTGCGGATCGCCCTGCTGCAACGTGCCGTTGTCCAGCAGCTGGCGCCAACCCGCCAGCACCGCCTGGCCGGTGGCCGGGCGGGGCAGCACGCCGGGGTGCGCGGCCGGGTCCGCGGACCGGTCACCCGCCCACGGGGTGAAGTGGTCCAGCTCCAGCCGGGCCGCCCGGACGTCCGGCAGACCCAAGCGGTGGCCCAGCGCCTCCGCCAGCATGGTCAGCACCCGCAGGTCCGGGTACAGATGGCGGCCCATCTGCTGATCGGGCTTGAGCGCCGCCTCGAACATCCGCAGCCGGCCCTCCCAGTCCAGGAAGGCACCGGCCTTCTCCGCCACCGCCGCCACCGGCAGCACCACGTCCGCGCGCGCCGTCACCGCGGAGGGCCGCAGCTCCAGCGACACCACGAACGGCACCGCCGCCAGCGCCGCGTCGGCCAGCGCCGGATCCGGCAGGTCGTCCGGGTCGACGCCGCCGACCAGCAGCGCGTCCAGCTCACCGTGCGCCGCGGCCGTCAGGATCTGCTCGGTGTCCCGGCCCGGCCCGGACGGCAGCTCCGCCACCCCCCACACCCCGGCGGCCTCCGCCCGGGCGGCCGGAGCCGCCACCGGACGGCCGCCGGGCAGCAGCCCCGGCAGCAGGCCCGCCTCGACCGCACCGCGCTCACCCGCCCGGCGCGGCACCCACGCCAGCCGGGCGCCGGTCGCGTGCGCCAGCCGCAGCACCGCCGTCAGCGCGCCCGGGGCCGCGGCCAGCCGCTCGCCCACCAGGATCACCGCGCCCGGGCCGCGCAGCAGCTCGGCGGCCCGCCCGGCCTCGTCGTTCAGCGGCTCGTCGGCGGCCAGCGCGGCGAACCACTCCGCCTCCGTGCCCGGGGCGGCCGGCAGCAGCGCGCCGCGCAGCTTGGCCAGGCCCCGGGAGGCGAACGCCGCCACCGAGTACACCTTCAGGCCCCGGTCGCGGCTCGCCTTGCGCAGCCGCAGGAAGACGATCGGCGACTCCTCCTCCGGCTCGAAGCCCGCCAGCAGCACCGCCGGCGCCTGCTCCAGCTGCTCGTAGGTGAGGCCCTCGCCGTCCACGTCCACCCCGCGCCCGGCGACGGCGGCGGCCAGGAAGTCCGCCTCCTCGCCGCTGTGCGGGCGGGCCCGGAAGTCCACGTCGTTGGTGCCGAGCACCACCCGCGCGAACTTCCCGTACGCGTAGGCGTCCTCGACGGTCACCCGGCCACCGGTCAGCACCCCGGCGCGGACGCCGCGCAGTCCCTCAGCGGCCCGGGCCAACGCCTCCGGCCAGGAGACGGGCACCAGCTCGCCGTCCACCCGCACCAGCGGGGTCGCGATCCGATCCCGCTGCTGGGCGTACCGGAACGCGAACCGGCCCTTGTCGCAGTTCCACTCCTCGTTGACCGCCGGGTCCTCGCCCGCCAGCCGGCGCAGCACCTTGCCGCGCCGGTGGTCGGTGCGCTGGGCGCAGCCCGCGGAGCAGTGCTCGCACACGCTCGGCGAGGAGACCAGGTCGAACGGGCGGGAGCGGAAACGGTAGGCCGCCGACGTCAGGGCGCCCACCGGGCAGATCTGGATGGTGTTCCCGGAGAAGTACGAGTCGAGCGGCTCATCGTCCCCGGTGCCGACCTGCTGGAGCGCGCCGCGTTCCAGCAGGTCGATGAACGGGTCCCCGGCGATCTGCTGCGAGAAGCGGGTGCAGCGCGCGCACAGCACGCAGCGCTCCCGGTCCAGCAGCACCTGGGTGCTGAGCGGGATCGGCTTCTCGTAGGTGCGCTTCATCCCCTCGAAGCGGGTGTCGGCGTCACCCGTGGACATCGCCTGGTTCTGCAGCGGGCACTCGCCGCCCTTGTCGCAGACCGGGCAGTCCAGCGGGTGGTTGATCAGCAGCAGCTCCATCACGCCGCGCTGCGCCTTCTCGGCCACCGGCGAACTCACCTGGGTGCGCACCACCATGCCCTCGGCGACCGGGATGGTGCAGGAGGCGACGGGCTTGCGCTGGCCCTCGATCTCGACGATGCACTGCCGGCAGGCGCCGGCCGGGTCGAGCAGCGGGTGGTCGCAGAAGCGCGGGATCTGGGTGCCGATCCGTTCGGCGGCCCGGATCACCAACGTCCCCTTGGGGACCTGCACTTCGACGCCGTCGATGGTGAGCGTGACCAGCTCGACCGCGGCCTTGTCGCCCGTGGAGGTGGATGGCTCTGTGATCGTCACGCGTGCACCTCCCTTTCGGTGGCGGACTGGTGGCCGGGGCGGGGGCCGTCGGCCCAGACGGTGGAGGCGGCCGGGTCGAACGGGCAGCGGCGCTCGGCCAGGTGCTGCTCGTACTCGGCCCGGAAGTGCTGGAGGGAGGAGACGATCGGGCTCGCGGCGCCGTCGCCCAGTGCGCAGAAGGACTTGCCGTTGATGTTGTCGGCGATGTCGAGGAGCTTCTCCAGGTCCCCCTCGACGCCCGCGCCCGCCTCGATCCGCTTGAGCAACTGGACCAGCCAGTAGGTGCCCTCGCGGCAGGGGGTGCACTTGCCGCAGGACTCGTGGGCGTAGAACTCGGTCCAGCGGGTGACCGCCCGCACCACGCAGGTGGTCTCGTCGAAGACCTGCAGCGCCTTGGTGCCGAGCATCGAGCCGGCCGCGCCGACACCCTCGTAGTCCAGCGGGACGTCCAGGTGCTCGTCGGTGAACATCGGGGTGGACGAGCCGCCCGGGGTCCAGAACTTGAGCCGGTGCCCGGGGCGGACGCCGCCGCTCATGTCCAGCAGCTGGCGCAGCGTGATGCCCAGCGGCGCCTCGTACTGGCCGGGGTTGGTGACGTGGCCGGAGAGCGAGTACAGCGTGAAGCCGGGGGACTTCTCGGTGCCCAGGCCCTTGAACCACTCCTTGCCGCGGGCCAGGATCGGCGGCACCGAGGCGATCGACTCGACGTTGTTGACCACCGTCGGGCAGGCGTACAGGCCGGCGATCGCCGGGAACGGCGGCCGCAGCCGGGGCTGGCCGCGGCGGCCCTCCAGCGAGTCCAGCAGCGCCGTCTCCTCGCCGCAGATGTAGGCGCCGGCGCCGGCGTGCACGGTGATGTCGAGGTCGACGCCGGAGCCGAGGATGTCCCGGCCGAGCAGCCCGGCCTGGTACGCCTCGGCGACGGCCGCGTGCAGGCGGCGCAGCACCGGGACGACCTCGCCGCGCAGGTAGATGAACGCGTGGTCGCAGCGGATCGCGTAGGAGGCGATGATCATGCCCTCGATCAGCGCGTGCGGGTTGGCGAACAGCAGCGGGATGTCCTTGCAGGTGCCCGGCTCGGACTCGTCCGCGTTGACCACCAGGTAGTGCGGCTTGCTGTCGTTCTGCGGGATGAACTGCCACTTCATCCCGGTGGGGAAGCCGGCGCCGCCGCGACCGCGCAGCCCGGAGTCCTTCACCAGGGCGATCACGTCGTCCGGCGGCATCGCCAGGGCCGCCTTGAGGCCGTCGTAGCCGTGGTGGCGGCGGTAGGTGGCCAGCGTCCAGGGCCGGTCGTCGTCCCAGGAGGCGGACAGGACGGGGGTGAGCAGCTTCTCGGCCGGCTCGGCGGCGGTCATCACGCTTCCGTCCCTTCGTGGCCGGTGCCCTCGTGGCCGGTGCTCTCGTAGCCGGCGCCCTCGTGGCCGATGCCCTCGTGGCGGGGCGCGACGACCTTGGTGCCGCCGGTGCCGGGCAGCGCCTCGCCCTTGGCCAGGCGCAGGCCCGCCAGCGAGGGCGCGCCACCCGCGCCGGACTCGTCGTTGGCACCCGGGCGCTCGTCGGGGAAGCCCGCCAGGATCCGGGCGGACTCCTTGAAGGTGCACAGCCGGGCGCCGCGGGTCGGCCGGACCTCCCGGCCCGCGCGCAGGTCGTCGACCAGCCGCTTGGCGCTCTCCGGGGTCTGGTCGTCGAAGAACTCCCAGTTGACCATCACCACGGGCGCGTAGTCGCAGGCCGCGTTGCACTCGATGTGCTCGATCGAGATCTCGCCGTCCCCGGTGGTCTCGTTGTTGCGCACGCCGAGGTGCTGCTGGAGCTCGTCGAAGATCTGGTCGCCGCCGAGCACCGCGCACAGGGTGTTGGTGCAGACCCCGACGTGGTACTTCCCGGCCGGGCGCCGCCGGTACATGGTGTAGAAGGTCGCGACGGCGGTCACCTCGGCGGTGGTGAGGTCCAACTGCTCGGCGCAGAACCGGATGCCGGTCGGGCTGACGAAGCCCTCCTCGGCCTGCACCAGGTGCAGCAGCGGCAGCAGCGCCGACCGGGCCTGCGGGTAGCGGCCGATCAGCTCCGCGGCGTCGGCGGCCAGCCGGGCGTGCACCTCCTCGGGGTACGGTGTGGCCGGCAGCGCCGGCATCCCCAACTGAACGTCTGTCACCGGTCCACGCCTCCCATCACCGGGTCGATCCCGGCCACCGCGACGATCACGTCGGCGACCTGGCCGCCCTCGCACATCGCCGCCATCGACTGCAGATTGGTGAACGACGGGTCCCGGAAATGGACCCGGTACGGGCGCGTCCCGCCGTCGCTGACCACGTGCACGCCCAGCTCGCCCTTGGGCGACTCGACCGCCGCGTACGCCTGGCCGACCGGGACCCGGAAGCCCTCGGTGACCAGCTTGAAGTGGTGGATCAGGGCCTCCATCGAGGTGCCCATGATCTTGCGGATGTGGTCGAGCGAGTTGCCCATCCCGTCCGGTCCGACGGCGAGTTGGGCGGGCCAGGCGATCTTCTTGTCGGCCACCATCACCGGGCCCGGCCGCAGCCGGTCCAGGCACTGCTCGACGATCCCCAGCGACTGCCGCATCTCCTCCAGGCGGATCAGGAAGCGGCCGTAGGAATCGGCGCTGTCCGCGATCGCGACCTCGAAGTCGTAGTCCTGGTAGCCGCAGTACGGGTCGGTCTTGCGCAGGTCGTGCGGCAGGCCGGTGGCGCGCAGGATCGGGCCGGTGGCGCCGAGGGCCAGGCAGCCGGGCAGGTCGAGGAAGCCGACGTCGACCAGGCGGGCCTTGAACACCGGGTTCCCGGTGGCGAGTTTGTCGTACTCGTGCATCCGGGAGCGCAGGGTCTTCACGCACTCGCGGATCTGGTCGACGGCGCCGGGCGGCAGGTCCTGGGCGAGGCCGCCGGGGCGCACGTACGCGTGGTTCATGCGCAGGCCGGTGACCAGCTCGAAGACGTCCAGGATCAGCTCGCGGTCGCGGAAGCCGTAGATCATCAGGGTGGTGGAGCCGATCTCCATGCCGCCGGTGGCCAGGCAGACCAGGTGCGAGGCGATCCGGTTGAGCTCCATCATCAGCACCCGGATCACGGTGGCCCGGTCCGGGATGTCGTCGGTGATGCCGAGCAGCTTCTCGACGGCCAGGCAGTACGCGGTCTCGTTGAACAGCGGGGTCAGGTAGTCCATCCGGGTCACAAAGGTGGTGCCCTGGACCCAGTTGCGGAACTCCATGTTCTTCTCGATGCCGGTGTGGAGGTAGCCGATGCCGCAACGGGCCTCCTTCACCGTCTCGCCGTCGATCTCCAGGATCAGCCGCAGCACGCCGTGGGTGGACGGGTGCTGGGGGCCCATGTTGACGATGATGCGCTCGTCGTCGGCCCGGCCGACCGCCTCGACCACCTCGCCCCAGTCGCCGCCGGTGACCGTGAAGACCCGGCCCTCGGTGGTCTCCCGGGCCTCTGCCTGCTCGGCTCCTTCGTGGGGACGAGTCCCTTCGTCGTGCCGAGCCTCTTCGTCGTGCCGAGTACTCATCAGCTGTACGACCTCCGCTGGTCGGGAGCCGGGATCTGGGCGCCCTTGTACTCGACGGGGATGCCGCCGAGCGGGTAGTCCTTGCGCTGCGGGTGGCCCAGCCAGTCGTCCGGCATCATGATCCGGGTGAGCGCCGGGTGGCCGTCGAAGACCAGGCCGAAGAAGTCGTAGGCCTCGCGCTCGTGCCAGTCGTTGGTCGGGTAGACGCTCACCACGGAGGGGATGCGCGGGTCGGCGTCCGGCGCGGTGACCTCCACCCGGATCAGCCGTCCGTGGGTGATCGACCGCAGGTGGTAGACCGCGTGCAGCTCGCGGCCCTTGTCGTCGGGGTAGTGCACGCCGCTCACGCCCAGGCACAGCTCGAAACGCAGCGCCGGGTCGTCGCGCAGGGTGCGGGCGGTCCGGAGCAGGTGGGCGCGGTCGATGTGGAAGGTGAGCTCGCCGCGGTCGACAACGGTCTTCTCGATCACCTCGGCCGGGTCCAGGCCCTGCTCCTCCAGGGCACCCTCCAGCTCGTCGGCGACCTCGTCGAACCAGCCGCCGTACGGCCGTTCGCTCGGGCCGGGCAGCACGATCGGCGCGGCCAGGCCGCCGAAGCCGGAGGTGTCACCGCTGCCCAGGGCGCCGAACATGCCCTGCCGGCGGCCGACCACCTCGACCGGGATCTCGCGGACCGGGTGCTCGCGACGCGTCTCGGGTACCTGCTCGTTCATCGCAGCAGCCCCCGCATCTCGCTGACCGGGGTGGCCTTGAGGGCGAGCGCCTCGCCGAGCTCCTCGGCCCGGATCCGGTTCGCGCCCAGCGGCTCGTGCTGGATCTTGTCGTGCAGCTTCAGGATGGCGTCCATCAGCATCTCCGGGCGGGGCGGGCAACCGGGCAGGTAGATGTCCACCGGGACGATGTGGTCGACGCCCTGCACGATCGCGTAGTTGTTGAACATCCCGCCCGAGGAGGCGCAGACGCCCATCGAGATGACCCACTTCGGGTTGGCCATCTGGTCGTACACCTGGCGCAGCACCGGGGCCATCTTCTGACTCACCCGACCCGCCACGATCATCAGATCGGCCTGCCGGGGGGAGCCCCGGAACACCTCCATGCCGAACCGGGCCAGGTCGTAGCGGCCGGCACCGGTGGTCATCATCTCGATCGCGCAGCAGGCCAGACCGAAGGTGGCCGGGAAGAGTGACGCCTTGCGCACCCAACCGGCGGCCGTCTCCACGGTCGTGAGCAGAAAGCCGCTCGGCAGCTTCTCCTCGATTCCCATCAGATCCCTCTCAATGCCCTCAAGAAGCCCTCAAGTCCTGTGGTACGTCGGCCCGTTCGGGCTTGTCCGCTCGTTCACAAAGGCGGCGGCCACCCCGCGCTCAGTCCCACTCCAGGCCGCCGCGGCGCCACACGTAGGCGTAGGCGACGAAGACCGTGGCGATGAACAGGAGCATCTCGACCAACCCGAAGATCCCCAGGGCGTCGAAGGTCACCGCCCAGGGATAGAGAAAGACGATCTCGATGTCGAAGACGATGAAGAGCATCGCCGTCAGGTAGTACTTGATCGGGAACCGACCGCCGCCCACGGGCTGCGGGGTCGGCTCGATGCCGCACTCGTACGCCTCCAACTTGGCCCGGTTGTAGCGCTTGGGGCCGGTGAGTGAGGCCATCACGACGGAGCCGACCGCGAACGCCGCCGCGATGGCACCGAGTACGAGGATCGGCGCGTAGGCATTCATAGCCCCCGCTCCCTCCGTCCAGTCGTCCTTGACTGCAGATCGGAACCGGCGAGTCACGCTGAGGTGAACCCGCGTTCCGGTTCCCGGGATCCACCTCATGTGAGGCAGTTCACAAAGCCTGGAACGAGCGCATCCTATGCCCGTCGGCTTGTGATCTGCGACACGCAGTTCAACGTCATCTTTGTGATCTACGCCACGATGGGAATCGTGCCGAATATGAACATGCCCAGAGTTGTCGACACAAAGAAGTCAAATGGTCACAACCAGTCGCATTTACTTGTGAAGCGGCTGGTCAGAGCCGCGCTCCTATATCAACTATGCGTCGACGGGAGCAAATTTCGAGGCGCCATGTTGACGTGTTATAGCGGCTCACTCTGAGGGGTGGCGGGGGGCCGAACGCTCGCTTGACCCTTCGTTCACAAGCGCGCGAAACGGTCCTTGGGGCCCTCCCCCCTCCCCCCCACCCCGCCCGCCGCCCGCCGCCCGCCGCCCGCCGCCCGCCGCCCGCCGCCCGCCCGACCCTCTCCTGCGCTGGGCCATGCCCGGCCCAGCGCGCGGCGCCCCGACCTCCGTGCGCTGCCCTTCCCGCGCCGCCTTCCCTGGGGCCCTTTCCTGGGGGCCCTTCCTCGGGGCCGCTGCCCTCTGCCCTCGCGCCCGCGTCCGGGCTCGCCCCACCGTTCACCGGGGCCGGTTACCGGCTACCGGCTACCGGCCCTGCTCCCAGACCCAGGCCGCGATGCCCACCCGGTTACGGGCACCGAGCTTGCGCTGGACGTTGGCGAGGTGGTTCTTGACCGTCCCCGGCGAGATGAACAGCCCCGCTCCGATCTCGGCGTTCGTCGCGCCGTCTGCCACCTGTTCGGCGATCTCCCTTTCTCTCGCGGTCAGTTCCTCGATCGGGCCGGCTATCGGCGGCGCCGCCGCCGAAGGCCCTGCTCCGGCCGTACGGTCGCTCCCGGGCGCCGTCATGTGCCGCAGCAGCCGGACGGTGACCTGTGGACTGATCAACGCGTCCCCGGCCATCGCCGCCCGCACCGCCTCGATCAGCAGCACTGGCCCCGATCGCTTCAGCAGGAAGCCGGCCGCCCCATGCCGCAGGGCCGTATGCACGTACTCGTCCAGGTCGAAGGTGGTCACCACGATCACCTTGCACTCGCCGGCCAGCTGCCTCGTGACCTCCAAGCCGTCGAGCCTAGGCATTCGAATGTCCGCGAGCACGACGTCCGGTCTAAGCCGTCGGGCCTCCTCCACCGCCGCGGCGCCGTCCGCCACCTCCGCCACCACCGACATGTCCGGCTGAACGTCCAGGATCATCCGGAACGCGGTGCGGACATCGGCCTGGTCGTCCGCGACCAGGATCCGGATCGGCCCTGTGCTGCCGATCATTTCCACCTCTCCCCTGAACTGGTCCTCACCGGAATCACTGGTTTCTCCTGACTCTCCTGTCGTTCCTGCCTCTCCAGCGGCAGTCTCGCCGCCACCCGCCAGGCCTCCCGCTCCTCCGTGCCTGCCGCGAACGTGCCGCCGAGCGCCTCCACTCGGGCCGCCAGCCCCGGCAGTCCGCTGCCGCCGCCACCGCGCGGGCGCCCACCCGCGCCGGGTGCGAGTCCGTCGTTCGTCACGGTCAACTCCAGCCACCCGCCCGCGCGACGGGCACGGACCTCGACCGTCCGGGCGCCCGCAGCGTGCCGCCGAACGTTGGTCAGCGCCTCGACCACGATCCGGTGGACCGTGCCCTCCACCTCCCGGGGGACCGGCCTGTCCGGCAGCTCCAGCCGGACCTCGGCGCCGCCCAAGGCGGTGAACCGTTCTGCCACCTCCGCCAGTTCGGCCAGCCCCTGTTGCGGTCCGCGCCCGCTCCCCTCCTCCGTGCGCAGCAGCTGAACCGTCCGGTCCAACGAGGCCAGGGCTCGCTGCCCGGCCTGTTCTATCCGCTCGAACATCTCGACCGCCCGGGCCGGGTCAGCCGCGGCCAGGTACACCCCGGCCTGAGCCTGGGCGACCATGCCGCTCACGTCGTGCGCCACGAAATCGTGCAGGTCGTGGGCCAGTTCGAGCCGCTGGGAACGCCTGGCCTCGGCCACCGCCCGACACCGCCCCTCGTCCAGGCCGCGCAGGTAGAGCCCGGTCAGGACGGCCGGCAGGGCCAGCATCGACCCGAATCCGAAGAGGGTGAGCACGTCTCCGGGCCCGCCGATCGCCTCGAACCGGGACGGCCAGAGCGCGACCGCGCCGCAAGCCGTCCACGTCGCCAGCGCGCACCGGAGGCCGTCCTCGGCGCGCAGGGCGAGGACCACGGACAGCAGGAGGGCGGCCAGTTCGACCAGGCCGACCAGCCCGGGCCACCGGTCCGACTCCGTCCAGCGGCCGGTGAGCCAGACGGCAACCGTGACCAAGGCCGACATTGCCCCGGCCGTCGCGGTCACGACCGCCATGCCCTGGCGCCTGCGCGCCGCCCGGACCAGCGGAAGCGCGGCCGGGACGATCACCGCCAGCATCTGATTCATCGCCATCTCCTCCCTTCGACTGCCGCCACGTTACGACGCGGCGCAGGTTGCCCGCCTGTGCCGATCGGCATATTTCAGAGGCCTGTTGAGCAGGGAGAACAGCCCGATCGGCAGCTGCCGCTCGCCGCGTGGAACGGCCAGGCTTGAGCCATCGAAGCGGCCGGAGGGCTGGCCGCGAAGGGAGTTCACCACCATGTCAAAGCTCGCGATCAACGCCCGGACCACCACCCGTCCGGCCGTCCCGCCCGCACCACGCTGGGCCGAGTTCGCCGCCAAGGCCACCGTGCTGACCACCGTTCCCTCGGGGCTGTGGCGGATCGCGTTCGGCTTCGGCGTCCCGGTCGGCTTCACGGGTGCCACCGCCGCACGGTACGCCGAGCACCAGCCGGGCTGGGGCACGGTCTACGTCGTGGTGCTGAGCGCCCTGGCCGAAGCGCTGGCCTTCTTGACCGTCGGGCTGGTCCGGCCCTGGGGCCAGCTGGCGCCGCGCTGGATCCCGCTGATCGGCGGCCGGGCGGTGCACCCGCTCGCCGCGATCGTTCCGGGCGCGCTGGGCTCGGCGTTTCTGACCGTGCTCGGGATAACCGCGGCGGTCGGCGGCTGGGGCCGGAACATGGCGGAGCCGGACTCCCCGCACGGTGCCGCCGGCCTGGTAATGACCCTCGCCTACCTGCCGCTGGTGGCATGGGGTCCGCTGCTCGGCGCGGTCACCATCGACTACGCCCGTCGGACGCTGAGTCGCCGGTGACCACCGCAGCGGATCACACCGGAGCCGGCTCCGGGCCCCGCTCCCCGACCCCGGTCGCGGACTCGGACTCGGCAACAACAGATCCAGCGGCCTCGGACTCGACGACCTCGGACTCAGCGGCTTCGGTCTCCCCGCGCCGGACGGGGGCGGGAGCGGTGCGGCGGCCCCACTCGGTGGCGACCACGACCAGGGCTCCGCCGACCAGGGCGAGCGGCCCCATCCGGTTCCCGGCGATGGTGATGCCGAAGACGGCGGCCCACAGCGGTTCGGTGCCGAGCAGCAGACTCACCCGGGACGGCGAGGTGGCGCGGACAGCCCACATCTGAACGAAGAAGGCGAACAGCGTGCACAACAGGGACAGGTGCAGCAACCAGGCCCACTGGCCGGGCCCGTACAAGCGGGCGACGGCCCACGGCGACGGCCCTACGGCTGGTGCGACGGCCGCGAACACGGCGGTCGCGACGGCGAGTTGGACCCAGGTCAGGGCCAGCATGTCGGTTTCGCGGACGGCGCGGACGCGGGCCGTCGCCAGGACGAAGGCCGAGCGAACCAGGGCAGCTCCCAGCACCAGCAGGTCGCCGAGCGAAGGCGGGCGCAGCCCGCCGTCCCCGGTGAGCAGGGCGACGCCGAGCACGGCCAGCGCGGCGGCCGCGAGGAAGGCGCGGGGCGGTGCCGTTCGGCTGAGGACGCTCTCGCCGAGCGGGGTGAGCACCATCGCGAGGCTGATGATCAGCCCGGCATTGGTGGCGGAGGTGTGCACGGCGCCGTACGTCTCCAGCAGGAAGATCCCGCTGAGCACCAACCCCAGTGCACCGCCGCCCAGCCACTCGGCGCGGCTCAGCCTCCGTAGCGCCGGCCAGGCGACCATCCCGAGCAGCGGCAGCACCAGCCCGAACCGCAGGACCAGCATCGCCACGGCCGTCCCGGGCTCCGCCACCCGCTGGACGGCGAGGAAGCTCGACCCCCACACCGCTGCCACCAAGAGAACCGGCAGGTCGCGAAGGGCCGATGAGGACGAAGACATGGACAGGGAGGCACGCATGAGTCAGATCCCTCCGAGCGAACGGAACCGGCGGGGCGCGAGTACCGTACGGCGTCGGACGGACCCTGGAGCTGGGCGAAGGGCACAGCTATCGACGGGGCGGAGCATGGAGCAGGGGAACGCCATCCTCCCGCACCGGCCCACCCGTGATCAACGCCCTGCCGTAACTCGCTGGATCTCCGGAGGGATCCAGCGTCCCCGGGGCCAACGCCTTTCCCAGGCCCGGCAGGTCAGCGGGCGAGCAGGCCGTTCGCCGCGGCGATCTCCTCGATGTCGGCCGGGGTCCCGGACATGATGGCGCGGACGTGCTCGGTGACGAGCTCGACCGGCCAGTCCCACCAGGCCGCACGGAGCAGGCGCTCGACGTCGGCGCCCTCGAAGCGGCGCCGGATCGGCCGGGCCGGGTTGCCGCCGACGATGGTGTACGGCTCGACGTCGGCGGTGACCATCGCACCGGCCGCGATGATCGCGCCGTCACCGATCCGGACGCCGGGCAGGACGGTGGCACCGAAGCCGAACCAGACGTCGTTGCCGATCACGGTGTCGCCCCGGCTGGGCAGGCCGGTCACGAGGTCGAGGGTCCGCTCGGTCCACTCACCGCCGAACATCGTGAACGGGAAGGTGGACACGCCGATGGTCGGGTGGGCGGCGCCGGCCATCAGGAAGCGGGCCCCGGTGGCGATCGCGCAGTACTTGCCGATCACCAGCCGCTCGGGTCCGTAGGCGTAGAGGACGTTGCGCTCCTCGAAGCGGGTGGCCCCCTCGGGGTCATCGAAGTAGGTGTACTCACCGACCTCGATCCGCGGGTCGGTGACGAGCGGGCGCAGCAGGACGACCCGGTCGTGGCCGGCGAGCGGGTGCAGGGCAGTGGGGTCGGGAATGGCGGTGGCGGTCACGCAGGCTCCTCTCGTAACGCGACCAAAGTCGCATTACGATGAGCATGGCACGACCGCCACACCGCAGCAAGCCTTAACGCGACTGGAGTCGACTTTGAACGAGAACGCCCCGGAGCCGACTCACCTCGAAACGACCCACCCAGAGCCCCGCACCCCGACCCCGCGCCCCGGCGGCCGCAGCGCCCGGGTCCGCGAGGGGGTGGTCGCCGCCACGCTCGCCGAGGTCACCGAGAAGGGGTACGACGACCTCACCATCGAGGCGGTCGCGAGCCGCTCCGGCGTCCACAAGGCGACGCTGTACCGGCGGTGGGGCGGAGTGGACGGCCTGGTCGCGGACGCCCTGACCGCCTCGGCCGACCAGCCCTGGCCGCTGCCCGACACCGGCGACCTCCGCGAGGACCTGCGACTGATCACCCAGGAGGTGTTCACCGTCTTCACCGATCCCGACCTGGGGGCCACCCCCACCGCGCTGATCTTCGCCGCCCAGCGCTCCGACACCGGCGCGACCGCCCTGCGCGCCTTCTTCGCCTCCCGTCACCGCCAGGCCGCCGAGGTCGCCGAACGAGCCGTCGCCCGAGGCGAGTTGCCCACCGGAACCGACGGTGCCGAGGTGGTCCGGGCCGCCACCGCCCCGCTCTACTACCGGCTGTTCGTCACCGGCGAGCCGCTGGACGCCCGCACCGCCGAGCGGGCCGCCGACGCCGCCGCACTGGCCGCCCGCACCGGACTGTTCACCCCCGCCCCCCGGGTCAACCCCGTTCCCCCGGAGTCCTCCTGACCCTCCACCCGCCCGACGGGGCCTGAACCCCACCGCTCCCTACCGCCCCCTACCGGATCGCCGCCCCGGCGTGGATGATGGCGCCATGCCAACCCCGCCGTCCACCACCCTTCGGAAGGCCCGTCACGTGAAGCGCGCACCCTGGGCTCTGCTCGCCGTCGCCACCGTCCTCCCGCTCACGGCAAGCACCGGCACCGCCGTCGCGGACACCACGCCGCCCGCGCCCGCCTGCACCTACACGCCCGCGGTGCCAGCCGACAACTTCAAGGGCATCCCGGTCTTCGACGCCAAGAAGGCCGCCCAGCCCTACCGCGCCACCCTGCGCACCAGCCAGGGCGCGATCACCTTCCAGGCGTTGACCGACAAGGCGCCCTGCACCACCTTCTCGTTCCGTTTCCTCGCCGAGCACGACTACTTCGACCACAGCCACTGCCACCGCCTCACCACCCAGCGGCTCTACGTCCTGCAGTGCGGCGACCCGACCGGAACGGGCAGCGGCGGGCCCGGCTACTCCTTCCCGGACGAGAACCTGACCGGCGCCACCTACCCGGCCGGCACAGTGGCGATGGCCAACGCCGGTCCGAACACCAACGGCAGCCAGTTCTTCTTCGTCTGGAAGGACACCAAGCTCTCCCCCGCCTACACCCCGTTCGGCCGGATCACGGCGGGCCTGGACGTCCTGCAGAAGATCGCCGCGGGCGGCGAGGACGACCAGAACAACCCCGGCGACGGCTTCCCCACCCTCCCCGTGAACATCCGCCACGTGAAGATCAGCACCCGCTGACCGGGAGCCCGCCCCTCACCGCCAGCCCCTCACCGTCCACCCCTCACCGCCCGTGCCTCACCGCCAGCCCCCACGCCGTTCCCGTGCGTCGGCAGCGCCTCCCGTACGGTGGCAGCACCAACGGACACCGCACGGGAGCAGCGCGCATGGACAGCCGGATCTGGGAGAGCGTGGACCACCTCGTCGCGTGGCTCGACGAGCAGGGCACGCAGTCGCCCCGGGAGGAGCGCCTGCTGCGGATCCTCAAGCTCTCCGAGGAGGTCGGCGAGGTGGGCGCCGCGGTGATCGGCGCCACCGGCCAGAACCCGCGCAAGGGCGTCACCCACAGCTGGGAGGACGTCCAACACGAGCTCTGCGACGTCGTCTTCACCGCCCTCGTCGCCCTCCGGACGCTCACCCCCGACGCGGCCCGGGTCTTCGCCGACCGCCTCGCCTACGTCGAACAGCGCTCCGCCGCCTCCCGCCGCCCGGCGGACGGGGAGCGGAAGGCGGCGGAGGAGACGCCTTGAGGTCCTGGAAAGGACCAGGGGAAGGCCCAGGCCGCTACGCGTTGGGCGCGACCTTCGCGAGGCCGTTGATGATGCGGTCCATCGCGTCGCCGCCCTGCGGGTCGGTGAGGTTGGCGAGCATCTTGAGGGTGAAGCGCATCAGCATCGGGTGGGTGAGGCCGCGCTGGGTGGCGATCTGCATCACCTTGGGGTTGCCGATGAGCTTCACGAAGGCGCGGCCCATCGTGTAGTAGCCGCCGTAGACGTCCTTGAGGACGCGCGGGTAGCCCTGCAGAGCGCGCTCGCGCCCGGTCTCGGTGACCCGGGCGTGGGCCTGGACGATGACGCCGGCGGCGATCTGGCCGGATTCCATCGCGTAGGCGATGCCCTCGCCGTTGAACGGGTTGACCATGCCGCCCGCGTCGCCGACGAGCAGCAGGCCGCGGGTGTAGTGCGGCTGCCGGTTGAAGGCCATCGGCAGCGCGGCGCCGCGGATCGGGTCGGTCATGTTCTCGGGGGTGTAGCCCCACTCCTCCGGCATGCCGGCGCACCAGGCCTTGAGCACCTCGCGCCAGTCGAGTTCGCCGAACGCGGGCGAGGAGTTGAGGATGCCGAGGCCGACGTTGGAGGTGCCGTCGCCCATGCCGAAGACCCAGCCGTACCCGGGCAGCTGCTTGCGCTGGCCGCCGCGGGTGTCCCACAGCTCCAGCCAGGACTCCAGGTAGTCGTCGTCGTGGCGCGGCGAGGTGAAGTACGTCCGGTAGGCGACGCCCATCGGGCGGTCCTCGCGGCGGTGCAGGCCCATGGCGAGCGAGAGCCGGGTGGAGTTGCCGTCGGCGGCGACCACCAGCGGGGCACGGAAGGTGACCGGCCGCTTCTCGTCGCCGAGCTTGGCGGTGACGCCGACGATCCGGCCGGTGCGCTCGTCCAGGACGGGCCCGCTGACGTTGCAGCGCTCGTAGAGCCGGGCGCCGGCCTTCTCGGCCTGACGGACCAGCAGCTCGTCGAAGTCGGCGCGCTTGCGAACCAGGCCGTAGTCGGGGAAGGCGGACAGCTCGGGCCAGTCCAGCTCCAGCCGGACGCCGCCGCCGATGATGCGCAGGCCCTTGTTGTGCAGCCAGCCGTTCTCGGTGGAGACGTCGATGCCCATGTCCACCAGCTGCTTGGTGGCGCGGGGGGTGAGGCCGTCGCCGCAGACCTTCTCGCGCGGGAACGCGGTCTTCTCCAGCAGCAGCACGTCCAGCCCGGCCTGGGCGAGGTAGTACGCGGTGGTGGACCCGGCCGGACCCGCGCCGACCACGATGACGTCGGCCGTGCTCTCGACCGGGCTGTCCGGCTTCGTCAGATCGGCTGCGGTCTCGGACACGGTGGACACTCTCCTGGAGCTGCGGCTGTGGGGACGGCGGCTTTTGTCTCCGGCAGTCTAGTTCCGTCCCCGCCGCCGGAAACGACCACGCCCCCATCCCGCCGGTGCAGCGGCTACCCGAGCTTGTACGCCCGGTGCAGCGCGACGATGCCGCCGGTGAGGTTGCGCCAGGCGACCTTGGACCAGCCGCTCTCCTGCAGCCGGGCCGCCAGCTCGGGCTGGTCGGGCCAGGACCGGATGGACTCGGCGAGGTACACGTACGCGTCCGGGTTGCTGCTGACCGCGGTGGCGACCGGCGGCAGGGCGCGCATCAGGTACTCGGTGTAGACCGTCCGGAACGGCGTCCAGGTCGGGGTGGAGAACTCGCAGATCACCAGCTTGCCGCCGGGCTTGGTGACGCGCTGCATCTCGCGCAGCGCCGCGTCGGTGTCCTGGACGTTGCGCAGCGCGAAGGAGATCGTCACCGAGTCGAAGGTGCCGTCCGCGAACGGCAGCCGGGTGGCGTCGCCGGCGGTGAGCGGCAGTTCGGGGTGGCGGCGCTTGCCCTCGACGAGCATGCCGACGGAGAAGTCGCACGGGACGACCTGCGCGCCGGCCTCGGCGAAGGGCAGCGAGGAGGTGCCGGTGCCGGCTCCGAGGTCGAGCACGAGGTCCCCCGGTCCGGCGGCCACCGCCTCGGCCACCGCCCGGCGCCAGGCGCGGGCCTGGCCGAGGGACAGCACGTCGTTGGTGCGGTCGTACTTGGCCGCGACGTCGTCGAACATGGCGGCGACTTCGTGCGGCTGCTTGTCCAGAGAGGCTCGGGTCACGCCCCCATTGTTCACCCTGGCGCCGACAGCCCGACCAACGGGGCACGCCGCGGGGCGTCCGCACCCACCACACGGGCCCCGCCGCACAGACCCGTCCACCCGGCACCCGTCGCACGGACGTCGCCGCGCGCCCCCGCCGCCCAGCTCCCCCGCCCAGTTCCCCCGCCCAGCCCACCGGCGCCCCACCCGGCCCACCAGTGCTACGCGCCCCGTCAGTGCTGCGCGCGCCGCCCGCCCGCGCGCCGCCGGCGCCGGGAGCGCTTGCCGTGGGTTATCGCGGGCATCCCGTCGGCCAGCGCCCCGGTCGCCAGCGCGACGGTGGTGGCCAGCCGGCCCTGCCCGGCGCGGACCGCGAGCGCCCGCCGGTGCCGCCGGATACGCAGCACGCAGATCACGAACATCCCGACCGCGACCGGCACGCTGAACCGGGCCAGGCCGACGCCGACCGGCTGCGGGTAGGTGTCGCCGCAGATCCGCACCGCCCCCGGGTCGTCGGCGGCGTGCTCCAGGCAGATCGGGTCGCCGATCCTGGCGCCGTCGGCGAGCGGCAGCGCGGCCGCGGTGTGCGACTGGCCGGACGCCCGGTAGCTGACGGCACTGTAGGAGCCGCCGCCGGTGGGGAGCTGGGTGACGACGCCTTCGACTCTCACGGGGTGGGCGCCGATCCGGTCGGCCTGGTCGGCCTGGCGCCAGCCGAGCAGGCACATGCCGACGGCCAGCACGGCGCTGAGCACGGCGGCGAGGTACCAACCACGGCCCATCCGCGGGGATCGCGGCGGGGGGACGGTCGCGGATCGCATGGTTCCTGTCCTGGCTTGCCTTCGGGGCCTGGGACACGGCCCCGCCACCCGCGGGCACGGGCGGTAGGTGGTGAGGGTACGGAGTGAGCTGTCCGGGATCGTATCCGCTGGCGGGCCCTCAGGTCACGGCGAAGGGGGAATCACCCCACAGGGTGGACAGTGGAGTTCGGCGGCACACGAAGGAAGTGCCGTACGCCGCAAGGAAGTCCGACTACCGGCGAGTACGTCGCCCGGTTCCCGGCCTCGTTCAGCGCCGCCGGTACACCAACCGCCCGCCCAGTACGGCGGCCAGGCAACCGCCCGGCGATGGCTGGGCGAAGCCCTCCCCAACGGCCGGGAACACCGCGAAGTCGGCCCGGCCGCCCGCCGCCACCCGGCCGTGCACGGCCGCCGCGAGCGGCAGCACCGACAGCGGGTCCAGCGGGCCGTCTCCCAGGCCCAGCAGGCAGTCCCCCGCGCCCACCGCACCAGGGCCACCCCCCGCGCCCGGGCCACTCCCCGCCTCAGGGCCACCCCCCGTGCCAGGGCCGCCCCCCGTGCCAGGGCCGCCCGGCAGCGCGACCAGCCCGGAGCGCGCCACGGCCGTGCGCACCGCGGCCCGCTCGAACGGCCCGACCACCGCCGTCACCCCGAACCCGAGCATCCGTTGCAGCCCGCGCCGGGCGCTCGCGCCGCAGCGCCCCTCGTCGGCGGAGCCCGTCAGCCCGTCCGCGACCGGCTCGACGCCGATCTCCTCGCGCGGGTCCGGGTGGTAGGCGTGTTCCAGCAGCCGGTGCCCGTACGGGTTGCGCAGCCCCGGCGTGAGCACCGCGGCGCCCCAGTCCCGCAGTCGCGCCCCCGGGTGCGCGGCGGCCAGTTCCCGGTACGGTCCGACAGCCTCGACGCGGTCACCGCGCACCAGCACCGCCCCGTCCGGGAGGGACGGGGCGGTGGGGTCGGCCGGGTGGGGCAGCACCAGGGCCGCCCGGTGCAGGGTCAGCACAGCGGTGCCCCGGGCCTCAGTTGTCCAGGATCTTCAGCTCGGGGTGCGCGGTGCCGCCCTCGATCGCCGTGGAGGCGATGTGCGAGGCGACCCGCGGGTCCACCGGGTCGTTGGCCGGGTCGTCCAGCACCCGCAGGTGCTCGTACGTGGTCGCGCGCTGCGCCGGGACGCGGTCGGCGGCCCGGATGAGGTGGATCAGCTCGGTGAGGTTGGAGCGGTGCTTGGCACCGGCCGCCGAGACGACGTTCTCCTCCAGCATGACCGAGCCGAGGTCGTCCGCACCGTAGTGCAGCGACAGCTGGCCGGCCTCCTTGCCGGTGGTGAGCCAGGAGCCCTGGATGTGGGCGATGTTGTCGAGGAACAGGCGGGCGATCGCGATCATCCGCAGGTACTCGAAGACGGTGGCCTGCGTCGAGCCCTTCAGGTGGTTGTTCTGCGGCTGGTAGGTGTAGGGGATGAAGGCCCGGAAGCCGCCGGTGCGGTCCTGCACGTCGCGGATCATCCGCAGGTGCTCGATCCGCTCGGCGTTGGTCTCGCCGGTGCCCATCAGCATGGTGGAGGTGGACTCCACGCCGAGGCCGTGCGCGGCCTCCATGATCTCCAGCCAGCGCTCGCCGGACTCCTTGAGCGGGGCGATCGCCTTGCGCGGCCGCGCGGGCAGCAGCTCGGCGCCGGCGCCGGCGAAGGAGTCCAGGCCGGCCCGGTGGATCCGGGTGATGGCCTCCTCGATCGAGACGCCCGAGATCCGGGCCATGTGGTCGACCTCGGAGGCGCCCAGGGAGTGGATCACCAGCTGCGGGAAGTCGGCCTTGATGGCCGAGAACGCGCGCTCGTAGTACTCCACGCCGTAGTCCGGGTGGTGGCCGCCCTGGAACATGATCTGGGTGCCGCCCAGTTCGACGGTCTCGGCGCAGCGGCGCAGGATCTCGTCGAGCTCGCGGGACCAGCCCTTGTCGCTCTTCGGCGGCACGTAGAAGGCGCAGAACTTGCACGCCGTCACGCAGACGTTGGTGTAGTTGATGTTGCGCTCGATGATGTACGTCGCGATGTGCTCGGTACCGGCGTAGCGGCGGCGGCGCACCGCGTCGGCGGCGGAGCCGAGCGCGTGCAGCGGCGCCGAGCGGTACAGCTCCAGCGCCTCCTCCGGGGTGATCCGGCCACCGCCGGCGGCCCGGTCGAGCACGGCCTGCAAATCGGTGCTGGGCGCATCGAGGGTGGTCGCTGCGAGCTCGGTCACCTGGCCGCCTTCTCTCTCTCGGATACTGCAGTTCTCGGCGCTGCCGCCCCCCGGACGACGGGCGTCCGGGTACGGCCGAACCAGCCTACGCCAGGCCTTTCGAGCGTCCGCGTCAGCCCGCTGCCCGTCGGCCCCGGAGCACCTGAGCACCTGAGCACCTGAGCACCTGAGCCGGCGCACCAGCGCACCGGAGCGCCCCGCCGCACTCAGCCGACCGGCAGCGCCGCCGGCTCCAGCAGCCGCACCGCGACGTCCGACGCGAAGCCGCTGTCGTGCGCGACCCGGCGGGCGAACTCGGCGACGCCGGCCAGCTGCCGCTCGCCGAGCGAGAAGTCGAGGGCCTCGCTGAAGTACCGCTCCAGCACGTCCGCGCCGAAGGCCTCCCAGCGGGCGGCCTGTTCGGCGACCTTGGCGGCCTCGACCAGTGAGAGGTCGCGGGACTCCAGGAAGGCCCGGTGCACGGCCGCGGTCAGTTCCGGACGGCGCTCGGCGAACTCGCGGCGCACGGCCCAGACGGCGAAGACGAACGGCAGGCCGGTCCACTCCTTCCACATCTCGCCGAGGTCGTGGACGGTCAGTCCGAGGTCGGCGGCCTGGCCGAGGTAGGCGCGCAGCGCCGGGTCGCCGATCAGGACGGCGGCGTCGGCCTCGGCGAGCATCGAGCTGAGGTCGGGCGGGCAGCTGAAGTAGTCGGGGCGGACGCCCTCGCGTTCCTCCAGCAGCAGCCGGGCGAGCCGGACGGAGGTGCGGCTGGTGGAGCCGAGGGCGACGCGGCGGCCGTCCAGGTCGGCGAGCGGCACCTTGCTGACGATGAGGCAGGACATCACCGGGCCGTCGCTGCCGACCGCGATGTCGGGCAGGACCAGCAGGTCGTCGGCGTTGCGCAGGTACTCCACGCAGGTGATCGGACCGATGTCCAGCGAGCCGTCGACGAGCTGGTCGCTCAGCTTCTCCGGGGTGTCCTTGGTGAGGTCGAGGTCCAGGAGGTTGCCGGTCCTGGCGAGGCCCCAGTAGAGGGGTACGCAGTTCAGGAACTGGATGTGGCCGACGCGAGGCCTGACCGGGGTGTGTTCCTGGGGCTCCCGCGATTGTCCGTCCGGTGCTGCCACTGCGCCGCTCCCTTGTACTGTTCGTGCGCTTTCCCGCAGCGTATGCCTGCTGTTCACAAAGGCCTGCACCGGGCACCCGACACGCGCTCGCGAGGCCTGCGGGACGCGCCTGCGAGGGCCTACGACACGCGTCGTGGGGGCCGCAGTTCACCCCTGGTCGTCACAGCGACCGCATGCTAGCGTTGCCCTCAGTTGCAGTTTGATTCCCCTTGCAGTACTTGAAGCCTGCGGAGCATGTAACCGCGGGCTTTTTGTAGTTTTTCAGCAATATCGAAAAACTTCGGACTCGTCCGGAGGCAGGGCGATCAGCGCAGCGGACCGGGTGCCACACGGTGTGGCCCCGACACGTCCCTCGCAAGGAGAACGGCATGGCCACGGGAACCGTCAAGTGGTTCAACGCTGAGAAGGGCTTCGGCTTCATCGCCCAGGAGGGCGGCGGCCCCGACGTCTTCGTCCACTACTCCGCCATCAACGCGAGCGGCTTCCGCTCGCTGGAGGAGAACCAGGCGGTGAACTTTGACGTCACCCAGGGCCCGAAGGGCCCGCAGGCGGAGAACGTCACCCCCATCTGACCATCTTCTGATGTTCTGATCGCTCGGGACCCCAGCGGGTCCGTCGGCGGCTCCCGACAGCCGTCACCATGAGCACAAGAGCAACACCCAAGGGGGCCCGCCCAACCGGCGGGCCCCCTGCCTTTTCCCCTGGCCTTTCCACCGCCCCTTTCCCCCGGCCGCCGCCCCGGGGAGCAGCACACGAGCCCGCGCCGGTGCCGCCGCCCCCGCGCCCCGCGGCACGCACAAGGGCCCGCTGCCGCACCGGGGAACGGTGCGGCAGCGGGCCCTTGTCGCCGAGCCGGCGGGGATCAGGCGGCCACCGGGGCCGCCTTGTCCGCCTGCGCCGGGACGACGGCCGACGGCGCGTCCTCGTACAGGTCGCCGGAGGGGCGGTTGTAAGCGGCGACGTCGAGGATCTTCTCCCGCGAGGCCACCAGGACCGGCACCAGCACCTGGCCCGCGACGTTGGTCGCGGTGCGCATCATGTCGAGGATCGGGTCGATGGCGAGCAGCAGGCCGACGCCCTCCAGGGGCAGGCCCAGGGTGGAGAGGGTGAGCGTCAGCATGATGATCGCGCCGGTGAGGCCCGCGGTGGCGGCCGAGCCGACGACCGAGACGAAGGCGATCAGCAGGTAGTCCCGGATGCCGAGGTCGATGTTGTAGACCTGGGCGACGAAGATCGCGGCGATCGCCGGGTAGATCGAGGCGCAGCCGTCCATCTTGGTGGTGGCACCGAACGGCACGGAGAAGGACGCGTACTCGCTGGGGACGCCGAGGCGCTCGGTGACGCGGCGGGTGACCGGCAGGGTGCCGACCGAGGAGCGCGAGACGAAGGCCAGCTGGATCGCGGGCCAGGCGCCCTTGAAGAAGTTGACCGGGTTCAGGCCGGCGGCGAACTTGAGCAGCAGCGAGTAGACGACGAACAGCACCAGCGCGCAGCCGACGTAGATGTCGAGGGTCAGCGTGGCGAAGGGCTTGAGCAGGTCCCAGCCGTACTTGGCGACGGACTTGCCGATCAGGCCGAGGGTGCCGAGCGGGGAGAGCCGGATGACCCACCACAGGGCGGTCTGGGTCAGCTCCAGGACGGACTCGCTGAGCTTGAGGACCGGCTCGGCCTTGCTGCCGAGCTTGATGATCGCCGCGCCGACCACGACCGCCATGAAGACGATCTGCAGGACGTTCACCTTGGCGAAGGCGTCGACGATGTTGGTCGGGAAGATCCCGGTCAGGAAGTCGATCCAGGAGCCCTTGGAGTCGAGCGCCTTGAGGCCGTCGGTCTTGAGGTTGGTGCCCTGGCCGGGGTTGGTCAGCAGGCCCAGGCCCAGGCCGACGGCCACCGCGATCAGCGAGGTGATCATGAACCAGAGCAGCGTGCGGGTGGCCAGGCGGGCCGCGTTGGTGACGTTGCGCAGGTTGGCGACGCTCACCACGATCGCGGTGAACACCAGCGGCGGGACGGCCAGCTTGAGCAGCTGGACGAAGATCTTGCCGATGGTCTCCAGGGTGGTGGCCAGCCAGGAGATGTCGGCGGCGCGGGCCAGGTAGCCCAGGCCGACGCCGAGCAGCAGGCCGCCGACGATCTGGACCCAGAACGGGGTCTTGCGGATTCTCGCGAGCACGGACGGCGACGGGGTCGCCTCGGGCGCTGTGGACATGACGGTGCGGCTCCGGGGGAGGGCGTTGCTGACGGTGGGGTGTGACGGAGGAGGCGGCACGGCGCGCGGGCCGGGTGGGGAGGTCCCGGCCCCCGGTCAGGGGCGTGCCGCCGGGATACAGCTCGTGGCGCGACAACGGCGCGGGCTGTCCACAGCACCGGTCAGAGCGCACCGGCGGGCGGCGCCGGGCAGCGAGCCCTGGCCGTTCTTCCGCGATGCGTCTGAGGTGGTCATGGCCGACACATTAGCAGCAAAGGTTTGAGATGTTCAAAGTAGTTGTTTGAGGTTGGGGTGAGATCCGGACACGAACGAAGCTGACGCACCATCAGATCGTCCTCACCGGCCCGATTGACCGCTGAGCGGTTATACGTATAACTTTGACGGCGTCCCCGCCCTCGCCTGCCCAGACCGGAGAAGACGCCGATGGGCTACCTCGCCCTGCTCCGCGCCCCCCACGTCAGCCGCCTGCTCCTCGGCACCCTGCTCGGCCGCCTGCCCGCCGGCATGACCGCCCTGGTGATCGCCCTCGCCCTGCGCGAGGCCGGCGCGCCGTACGGGCGGATCGGACTGGCCACCGCCGCCTACGCGATCTCCGCCGCCGTCGGCGGGCCGGTGCTCGGGCGGATCGTGGACCGCACCGGGCAGCCCCGCGTCCTGCTCGCCTCCGCCGTGCTCGCCGGCGGCGGGTACGCGCTGCTCGCCCTCGCCCCCGGCTCCGGGATCGCCGCCCCGCTCGGCGCCGCGATCGCCGGGCTCGCCATGCCCCCGCTCGAACCCTGCCTGCGCTCGCTCTGGCCGGACGTGGTGGAGGAGGAGCAGCTCGACACCGCCTACGCCTTCGACTCCGCCTCCCAGCAGATCCTCTACGTGGCCGGCCCGCTGGCCGTCGCCGGGATCGCCGGCCTGTTCAGCCCGGTCGCCGCGCTCTGGATGGCCGCCGGACTGGGGCTGGCCGGCGCGCTGATCGTGGCCACCACCGCCCCGGCCCAGGCCTGGCGCGCCCCGGCCCGCGCACACTCCGCCGGGCTGCTCGGCCCGCTGCGCTCCCCCGGCCTGGTGCTGCTGCTGGTCGGACTGGCCGGGGCCGGCTGGGCCGTCGGCGCGCAGAACGTGCTGTTCATCGCCTACGCCGAGCACCACGCCGACGCCCTGCCCGGCGGCGCGGGCACCCTGCTGGCGCTGGCGGCGCTCGGCGGCCTGCTCGGCGCGCTCGCCTACGGCGCGGTGAAGTGGCGCAGCAGCACGGCCACCCGCACCTGGGTCATGGCGCTCGCGATGGCCGCGTCCTACCTGCCGCTGGTGCTGCTGCCCGGGCCGTACCCGATGGCCGCGCTGGCCTTCCTCTCCGGGATCGGGCTGGCGCCGCTGCTGGCGGCGGCGTTCGTGCTGGTCGCCGAGCTGGCGCCGACCGGGACGGTGACCGAGGCGTTCGCCTGGCTGGTGACGCTGTTCGCGACGGGCAACTCGCTCGGCTACGCGGTGTCCGGCAACCTGGCCGAGGACTCGCTGCGGCCGGTGGCGCTGTGCGCGGCGGGCGGGATCGCGCTCGGCGCCCTGCTGCTGTTCGGCGCCCGCCGCTGGTTCCACCCGGTGCCGCCGGCGCCGTCGGTGCAGCCTGTGCAGCCGGTGCCGGTGGGCTGAGGCCCCCCACAGACGACCGCGCCCACCGGGGTCTGGCCGGCGGGCGCGGTCTTTCGTTCTCCCCTACTACTACCTACTGCTTCGCGCCCCGCCCCGGCCCGCCGACCGCCGGCGCGGTGGAGGAGCGCAGCACCAGCGAGGTGGCCAGCGGCAGGACGGGCGCCGCCCGCTCGCCGCGCAGCAGGCCCGCCAGCGCCGCCGCGCCGACCCGGCCCAGCTCCTCGCCGGGCAGGTCGACGGTGGTCAGCGGCGGGGCCAGCAGCGCGGCCACCGCGACGTTGTCCATGCCGACCACCGACAGGTCGGCCGGCACCCTCAGCCCCAGCTCGGCGGCGGCCTGGTACACCCCGGAGGCGACCACGTCGTCGTCGCAGATCACCGCGCGCGGGCGGTCCGGGCGCTCCAGCAGGCGGTGCGCCACCGTCCGCGCGGCCGGCTGGCCCTCGTTCAGGCTCACGCCCAACTCCACGACCTCCAGGTCGAGTTCGGCGGCGACCTGCTCGAACGCGGCCTGCCGCACCCGGAACGTGTACGCGGAGTGGGTGGAGCGCAGCCGCCCGATCCGGCGGTGGCCGAGCCCGGCCAGGTGCTCGACGGCGGCGCGCATCCCGCCCGCCACGTCGAGTTCGACGGTCGGCCGGGCCCGGTCGGTGCCCGGGTCGGCGTCGAGGAAGACGACGGGGGTGTCGGCGGGCAGCTCGCCGAGCTGGCTGTCGTCCGGGGAGCAGATCAGCAGGCCGTCGAAGCGGCTGGTGGTGGCGGCCTCGGCGAGGGTGGCGCTCCCCCAGCCGGAACTGACCACGACCGCCAGGCCGTGCCGGCCGGCCTCCTCGTGGACGCCCTCCAGCACCCGGCCGAAGAACGGGCCGAGGATGTTCGGCACCGCCAGCAGGATCATCCCGCTACGGCCGAGCCGCAGCTGCCGGCCGGCCGCCTGCGGGCGGTAGCCGAGGCTGCGGGCGGCCTCCCGGACCCGCTCCCGGGTGGCGTCGGAGACCCTGCGGCCGGCCTCGGCGCCGGAGAAGACCAGTGAGACGGTGGCTTGGGAGACCCCGGCGAGCCTGGCCACGTCCCGGCCGGTGGGCCGGCGCACCGGGGCCGGCCAGGTCCCGGCCTCCGCCTCGACGGACGACCCCTCGACGGCCGACCCGCGCAACGCGGACGGCCCGGACGGCGGGTCGGCCGGTCCGGGCTCGGAAGCCGCAGAAGCGGAAGCGGGGTCGGGGTCGGAAGCGGAGGCGTCCGAGGCGGCGGAGTCGGGCACGGCGGCTGCGGTCGCGGGTCCGGCCGGGGTCAGCTCTGCCGGACGGCGGCCGTCCGGGCCGCCTCGTCGACGGCGTCCTCCTCGGCGTTCTGCGCGGCGATCCGCTCGGCGGTGCGGCTGCGCAGGCCGGAGACCTTGGTGGTGATCTGGGCGGACATGTCGTCGCGCTGACGGCTCAGCAGCACGTAGCTGAGCGGCGCGGACGCGATCGCGGCCAGCAGGAACAGGAAGATCACGCCGGCCTGGCCACTGACCGGGATGATCTTGAAGTGCCCGAGCAGCAGGGCGACCAGCAGGCAGCCGAGGAAGATGCTGACCCGCAGGGAGGTGTAGCGGAGCGTGGCGTGCGACTTCTCCTGGCCGGTGCTGCTCACGGGACACATCCTTTTCACTGGTCTGGCTTTTCACTGGTCTGGGCGGGGGCCGGTCTCCCAGTGAAGCATGCCTGACGGGCGGCGAGGGGAAGGGGGCGCCCGTCCCCCGCCCGCCGCCGCCCGACCGGACCCGCCGCTCAGCGCAGGTCGAGCCAGAGGGTGATGTCGTCGCGGTCGTCCCCGGGGGCGACCCGGATCGCGGCCGGCACCCGGCCGACCTCCCGGTAGCCGCAGCGGGTGTAGAAGCGCTCCAGGCCCTGGCCGCCGCGCGCGGTCAGCCGCAGGCTCTCCAGGCCCCACTCCCGGGCTATCCGCTCGGCCTCGGCGAGCAGCCGGGCACCGTAGCCGCGGCCCTGGCAGTCGGGGTGCACCATGACCCGCTTGAGCATCCGCCAGTGCTCCATCAGGTCGAAGCGCATCGACTCGAAGAAGAGGACACCGACCAGCCGGCCGGTGTCACTCTCGTGGGCGACCAGCAGCCGGTCCGGGCCGTCCGGCTCGACCCCGGCGAACTGGTGGTCGGCGGTGTCCCAGACCTCGTCCTCCGTCACCGGCGCCACGAAGCCGACCGCGCCGCCGGCGTTGGTGACGTCGGCCCACAGTCGGACGACGGCGGTGCGCAGGTCCGGGTCGAGCTTCGGGTCCAGGGTGAAGGTGAGCGCCATGGTCGCGGAGCCTAGCCGTCCGGTCCGACAGGCCCCCGGCCCGCCCTACGAGAGGGCCGGGACGGGGCGGTCCGGCCGGCTGGTGCGCAGCGCCAGGCAGAGCCCGACGGCGACCACGCACAGGGCGCCGGCGCCGTACCAGGTGAGGTCGTAGTTCCCGAGCGCGTCGCGGGCCAGGCCCGCCAGCCCGGCGACGACGGCCGCGCCGATCTGGTGGCTGGCCAGCACCCAGCCGAAGACGATCGGGGCGTCCCCGCCGAAGTGCCGGCGGCACAGCGCGACGGTCGGCGGCACGGTGGCCACCCAGTCCAGGCCGTAGAAGATGACGAAGGCCAGGATCGGCGGTTGCAGCGAGCCGGCCAGCAGCTGCGGCAGCAGGAGCAGCGAGATCCCGCGCAGCCCGTAGTAGGTGACCAGCAGGATCCGGGAGTCGACCCGGTCGGTGAGCCAGCCGCTGAAGATGGTGCCGACCACGTCGAAGACGCCGATCATGGCGAGCAGGCTGGCCGCGGTGGTCACCGGCATGCCGTGGTCGTGGGCGGCCGGGATGAAGTGGGTGCCGACCAGGCCGGCGGTGGTGGCGCCGCAGATCGCGAAGGAGCCGGACAGCAGCCAGAACGCCCGGCTCCGGGCGGCGTCCCGCAGCACCCGCAGCGAGCGGGTCAGGGCGCGGCCGTCGGCGGCGGGCGCCGGGGGCTCCTCGGTCGCCCCGTACGGGAGCAGGCCGAGGTCGGCGGGCCGCTCGCGCATCAGCAGCAGGACGGGGACGGCGACCGCGCTGGCCGCGAGCGAGACCACGATCACCGCCGAGCGCCAGCCGTGGTGCTCGACCAGCCAGGCGCCGACCGGCAGGAACACCAGGTTTCCCGCTGCCCCGGCGGCGGTCAGCACGCCGGTGACCAGGCCCTGGCGGGCCTGGAACCAGCGGCCGGTGATGGTGGTGGCGAAGGCGCCGGCCATCGAGCCGCTGCCCAGGCCCACCAGCACGCCCCAGCAGAGCACCAGTTGCCAGGGCTCGCGCATCAGCATGGTGAGCCCGGAGCCGACCGAGATGGTCAGCAGCGCGCAGACCACCACCAGGCGCACGCCGAAACGGTCCATCAGGGCGGCGGCGAAGGGGGCGGTGAGGCCGTAGAGGGTCAGGTTGACGGAGGTGGCGCTGGATATCGTCCCGAGCGACCAGCCGAACTCGTTGTGCAGGGCGTCCATCATCAGGCTGGGCGTGGACCGGAAGCCGGCCGAGCCGAGCAGGACCAGCAGCGAGACACCGGCCACCACCCAGGCGTAGTGCACCCGGAAGCGGGCCGGACGGGCGGGGCGGACGGGTCCTTCGGGGGCGGGCGCGGGGGCGGGGGCGAAGGCGTTGCGTTCGGTCACGCGGACGAGTGTCCCGAAGCGGCGCGGCCGCGACGAGTGGCCTGAATGACAGCTTTCGCAAGAATCGGGCCACGGTCCCGGCGTACCCTGGCCCGAACCGGCCGGACTGGCCCGAACCGACCCAACCGACCCGACCGGCCGAACCGACCCGACCGGCCCGGGCGGCCGCACCACCGAAGGGGAACGGCATGGCCCACCTGGTCGCGGTACTCGCCCTCGACGGCGTGATCGCCTTCGAACTCGGCATCCCCGCCCGCATCTTCGGCGGCGCCAAGGACCCGGCCGGGCGGCCGCTCTACGAGGTCGCCACCTGCACGCTGGACGGCCGGCCGATCGCCACCAGCGCGGACTTCCGAATCAGCGTCGACCACGGGCCCGAACTGCTGGAGCGGGCCGACACGGTGGTGATCCCGGCCTCCGCCGACGCGAGCACGGCCACCGTCGACGCCGCCTTCACCCCCGAACTGGCCGCCGCCCTGGGCCGGATCCGGCCCGGCACCCGGCTGATGTCGATCTGCACCGGGTCCTTCCTGCTGGCCGCCGCCGGACTGCTGGACGGCCGCCCGGCCACCACCCACTGGCGCTACACCCGGCGCTTCGCCGAGCTGTACCCGAAGGTGCGGCTGGACCCGGACGTGCTCTACACCGACGACGGCGACGTCCTCACCTCCGGCGGGGTGGCCGCCGGGGTGGACCTGTGCCTGCACGTGGTCCGCCGCGACCACGGCAGCGCGGTGGCCAACGCGGTGGCCCGCAACTGCCTGGTGCCGCCGTGGCGCGAGGGTGGCCAGAAGCAGTACGTCGAGGCCCCGAGCCCAGTGGACTCCACCGGCCAGGGCACCGCCGCCGTCCGCGCCTGGGCGCTGGAACACCTGGACCAGCCGCTGGCACTGAGCCGGCTCGCCGACCGGGCGGGCATGAGCCTGCGGACCTTCACCCGGCGCTTCCGCGAGGAGACCGGCGCCAGCCCCGGGCAGTGGCTCACCGTGCAGCGCACCGAGCGGGCCCGGCAGCTGCTGGAGCGCACGGACCTGACGATCGACCAGGTCGCCCGGGAGTCCGGTTTCGGCACCGCCGCCTCGCTCCGGCTGCAATTGCGCGGCCGGCTGGACGTCGCCCCGAGCGCCTACCGGCGAACCTTCCGCGCCGTCCCCGGGTGACCCCGGGCGGCTTCAGGTGCCCTGGACGGCTCTCGGCCGAGTGGCCGGAAAGCGCCGCCGGACAACGGCGGATCGGACGGCGGCCGGCCGCGTGCACCCCGAGCACGGCGCGGCCGGCCACCATCCAATCGCGACGCGCGGGCCCTGAACCCGCGCCGCACCCTCCGCACTCGCCAAGGAGCGCCCGCGACCGGCGGTCCACGGCCCCCCTGCTGGCGTGGTCCCCCTGGACAACAGCACCGCGGCGGCGTTCGGGCGTCCCCTCGGCGTCCCCTCACTGACGGAGAGCCGCACCCAAGCGTGATCAGTCGGATACGTCACGTCAATGGGTAGTCCGAAATTCGGAATGGTTGCGTCAACTTTCGGCCGGTGATCTCCACCAGTGATCTCCGCCGACGATCACCGGCGGGAACGGCAGCGAACCGAGCAGGTCCCGGGCTGCCGCTGCCACTACTGCGCCAACGCCGCCCAGTCCACGCCCGCCAGCGGGTCCGCCGGCCGGGCGTCCGCGCCGATCTCGCACCACACCCGCTTGCCCGAGCCGTCCGGGAACCAGCCCCAGCGCTCGCAGAGCAGCTCGACCAGCTCCAGGCCGCGCCCGTTGGTGGCGTTCTCGTCCGCCCCGGCGTGCCGTGGGGCGGGGGCCGTCCGGCTGGCGTCGGCGACCTCCACCCGCAGCGGACCGGCCGGCTCGCCGCCCGCCTGGTCCTCCTCCACCGGCAGGCAGAGCCGCAGCACCGCCGGACACCCGGTGTGCACCACGGCGTTGGTCACCAACTCGGAGACCACCAGCACCACCGTCTCGGCGACCGGCGCGTCCGGGTCCACCCCATGGTTCAGCAGCCGCGAGCGCACCCACCGACGGGCCCGGCCGACCTCGGCCGGGTCCGCCTGCACCGCCAGCTGTACCTGAAGAACCTGCACCGCTCCACCACCCGCACTCGCAGTTCGGCCATCGTCCCGATCGGGCCGGATCGTCCAGCCGGCGAACCCTCGCACATCGCCCGGTGCCACCCGGGCCCTCGGCCGGGCTCCCGCCCGGCGCTCACCCGAGCTGTCCCGTCCGGGCCAACTCGTCCGGGCCAACTCGTCCGTCGCGCACTGGCCGCGACTCGATTACGCCTCAGGATGAGTGGGCGGACGGACCTCGGCAAGCGCTTCGGGCATATTCCAGCGATCGGGGGACAGCGCAGTGCATACTGTCCCGTTCACTCTCGCGAGCCTCGTACCGGCACTCGTCCGGCCCGGGCCGACCCGCCGGTCCCGCAGTGGCGAACCTACCTCCGGACGCCCCGCGCACCCGGCCCGCCACTCGCGAACCACCCGTGCGACATATGTCCAACGGCCTTCGAACAGCGGCCTCCACGGACCGCCCCGCGCACGGGCCACCGGTACGAGCGACGACCGGGCGCCGGGCCGGATGACGATCCGGATGACGGCCCGGGTGACGATCCGCAGGCCCGGGTTCCGTTCTTCGGGGAATGCTCCCGCCGCCGACCGGCCGCAAGATACCGTTGGGTACGCCAGCGAAACCCGGGCAGGAGGGTGGTTCCCGATGGCCACCCCCGACCGCGCGCCGCGCTGGGACGAGCAGCTCCAACGCCGCCTCGCCCGCGGCGAGGAGACCGCGCTCGGCGAGATCTACGACCAGCTCGCGCCGATGGTGCACGGACTGGCCGGGCGGATACTCGCCGACCAGGCCGCCGCCGCCCAGCTCACCCGGGAGATATTCGCCCACGTCTGGGAGCACCCCGAGGACTTCGACCCCGCCCAGGGCTCGCTGCGCTCCTGGCTCGGCGCGCTCACCCACCGCCGCGCGGTCGACCGGCTGCGGGCGCGGCGGGCCGCCGAGCGGGTACCGGGCGGCCCGGGCAGCGGACTTGACGGCCCGGGCGGCGGCGAGGGCGCGGCCGAGGCGGAGATCCGCGCCGTGGCCACCGCCGCGCGCATGCAGTACGTGGTGGACTCCCTGCCCCAATCCCTGCGTGAGACCATCGCGGTGACGTACTACGACGGCCGCACCTACCAGGAGACGGCCCGGCTGCTCGGCATCAGCGAGCAGGCCGCCAAGCAGCGGATGCGGCTCGGCCTGGAACTGCTGGCCACCGAACTGGCCGAGGAGCGCGCCCGCCACGACGAGCGGCACGGCCGCGAGGACGGCCGGGCCGACGACCGGGCCGACGACCGGGACCACCGGGACGACGCGGGCGACAGGGACGACGGGGACAGGGGCGCATGAGCGAGCGGAGCGAGCCCACCACCGAGGAGCGCCACGACGCCCTGCGCTCGCTGCTCGGCGCCTGGGCCCTCGGCGCCTGCCCGAGCCGTGACGCCGCCGAGCTGGAGCAGCACCTGCGCACCTGCCCGGAGTGCACCGAGGAGGCCGCCCGGCTGCGTGAGGCGGCGGGGTGGCTCGCCCTGGACGAGCCGCTCGACCAGCCCAACTCGCTGCGCCAGCAGGTGCTCGACTGGTGCCTGGCCCGCCGCCCGGCCGAACTGCCCGTCCCCGCCTGGGGCATGCCGTACACCGCGGAGACGGCCAAGCTCGACGCGCTGCTGCGCGACCTCGGCCCGGAGGAGTGGCAGGAGGTGGCCGACCTGCCGTGGCACGGCGGCACCGGGCGGCTGCGTCCGGCCGAGGTGCTGTGCCATCTCGCCGCCGTGGACGGCTATCTGGCGCTCGCCCTCGGCCTGCCCGACCCGGTGCCGGCCGGCCCGGGCGCCACGCCGGCCCCGGCCGCCCGGCGGGTGCCGCCGCAGGAGCCGGCCGCGCGGCCGCCGGCGCCCCTGCTCCTGCCCCGGGTCCCGCTGCAGGGCGGGCCGTACGCCGGGATCGCCGAGCGCACCGCCCGGCTGGTCGCCGACCGGGCCGGCCTCCCGCCGCAGTCGGTGCGGGAGCGGTGGCGGCGGCAGACCCACGACCTGGTGCGCACCGCCGCGCTCGCCCCGCGGGGCAACACCCCCGTCGACTACGGCTTCGCCGTGCTGCCGCTGCGCGACGCCTTCGTGGACCGCGCCTTCGAGTGCTACGTGCACGGCGAGGACGTGGCCCGCGCGGTCGCCTACCCGTACGACCCGCCGGCGCCCCAGCACCTGCGGCAGATGGTGGACCTGGCGGTCCGGATGGTCCCGCGGGCACTGGCCGACCTGCGCGCCGCCCGCGCCACCCGTCCCGAGCCCGCCGGGGCGCCGGCCCTCCCGCCCGTGGCGGGCCAGGGCCAAGGCCGGGGCCGGCGGCTGCGGCTGGTGATCGACGGCCCGGCGGCCGGCGAGTGGCTGATACCGCTGGACGGGCCGGAGTCGGGGCCGTCCGGCGGCGAGCCGGTGGCCTCGATGGTGCTGGACGGCCTGGAGCTCTGCCAGTTGGCCGCCGCGCACCGCGATCCGGACCGGCTGCCGGTCGGCGAGCACGGCGACCGGGCCGCGATCCGCGAGGTGCTGCACGCCCTGCCGCTGCTGTCGCGGCCGTAAACGGCCACAGCCGCGCCGACCGTCCCAACTGCGCGCCCCGACCTCGCTACGCGAAGACCACCGTGCGGGTGCCGTTCAGCAGCACCCGGTGCTCGCTGTGCCACTTCACCGCACGGGCCAGCGCCTGGCACTCGACGTCCCGGCCGAGCGCGACCAGCTGGTCCGGGGTGACGTCGTGGGTCACCCGGGCCACCTCCTGCTCGATGATCGGGCCCTCGTCGAGGTCGGCGGTGACGTAGTGCGCGGTGGCGCCGATCAGCTTCACGCCCCGGGCGTGCGCCTGGTGGTAGGGCTTGGCGCCCTTGAAGCTCGGCAGGAAGGAGTGGTGGATGTTGATCACCCGGCCGGACAGCGCGGTGCACAGCTGGTCCGAGAGCACCTGCATGTAGCGGGCCAGCACGACCAGTTCGACGTCCTCCTTGGCGACCAGGTCCAGCAGCTGCTGCTCGGCGTCGGCCTTGGTGTCCCGGGTGACCGGGATGTGGTGGAACGGGACGCCGTAGCTCTCGGTCAGGTCGCGCAGGTCGGTGTGGTTGGACACCACCGCGGCGATCTCCACCGGCAGGGCGCCGATCCGGGTGCGGTAGAGCAGGTCGTTCAGGCAGTGTCCGAACTTGCTGACCATGAGGACGATCCGCATCCGCTGCTCGGTCGGGTGGATCTGCCAGTCCATCCCGAACGAGGCCCCGATCGCCGCGAAGCTGGCCCGCAGCTTGTCGGCGGTGACCGGCTCGGCGGCGGAGAAGTGCACCCGCATGAAGAACAGCCCGCTGTCCCCGTCGCCGAACTGCTGGCTGTCGATGATGTTGCAGCCGGTCATGAAGAGGTAGCTGGAGACGGCGTGGACGATGCCCTGCTTGTCGGGGCAGGACAGCGTGAGGACGTACTGGGCGCTGGCCGGCTGCTGGTCCACTGGGGGTATCCCGTCCTGAGGTCGTGGCGTTCGTGGGTGGTCCAGCGTGTCACATCCTGGACAGTCGCCGCCCCGCTGCCCGTACTGCGGGACGGCACTGCTCAGCGGCCCGACCGAAAGCCCGACCAGGCACCCGGTTAGGCCGCCGACCAGGCGCCCGGCCGGCGGCCCCGCCGTGGACCCGAACTCAGACCCAGGCTCAGACCCGGGTGAGGATGCGCAGCACGTCCAGCGACTTGGGCGCCGCGTCCGGGTCGTCCCCGTCGTTCACCGCCAGCGCGACGTGCGCCTCGCGCGCGGCCCGGACCGCCTCCGGCCAGCCGGGGTGGCCGAAGTAGGCGGAGGCGTGGGCGTCCGCGCCGACCTCGTGCAGCAGCTGGACCACGCGCAGCACCGCGACGTCGACCAGGGCGGCCTCGGCGGAGTCGCGGAAGATCGTGCCCACGTACTTCTCGGCCGACCAGTGGTCCAGCCAGGTGTCCTCGACCAGTCGGTAGACGGCGTCGGTCACGTCGCCGTACCCCTCCCGGCCGTTCAGCCAGGTCTCCTGCTGGAAACCGGGGTCGGACAACATGTGCAGCGCCGAGCGCAGTCGGGCTCGCCAGCGCCACCAGGGCAGGTCGTTGAGCGGCATGCCGTTCATCGTGCTGGAGCGGTGGCCCGGACGAGAAGTGTTTCGGGCAGACCGATGCGAAGAATCTGTGCTGGCGGACATGGAGAACGATCGTACGTTCCCTGTCCGTTCGTACTCCACTCCCGATCTACACGCGTGCCCCGCCGGATTTCAGCTCCCGTTATCCGACCGTTCGCACTTCGGCCCTCTCGGCGTGTGGCGCCGGGGCTTGGCTTGCTCCGGTGCGCCGGATGGCGCCCCAGAGAGGGAAGACCGATGACCAGCCGAAGGGACCCGTTCCAACCCCGGCACCAGTTCGCGCGGCGCCGCCGCCGCCCGATCGCCGCGGCCGCCACCGCCGCGGCCCTGCTCCCCACCCTCTTCTCGGCCTCCGCGTGCGGCGGACCGGCCGATGCCTCCACCAACGGCGGCGACCTCACCGTGATGACCTGGTCCCCGTCCGGCACCGGCTCCGCCGACCGGCCCGGCATGACCGCGCTCGCCGAGGCGATCGGCCGGGACGTCAACCTCAAGGGCGGGCTGAACGGCCGCCGGCTGCAGGTGCTCACCTGCAACGAGCACAACACCTCCGAAGGCGCCAAGGCCTGCGCCCAGCGGGCGGTGGACGCCAAGGCGGTCGCCGTGATCGGCTCCTACAGCCAGTACGGCTTCGACTTCATGCCCGTCCTGGAGCGCGCCGGCATCCCCCTGATCGGCGGCTACGGGCTCTCCCAGCCCGAGTTCAGCAGCCCGCTCTCGTACCCGGTGGACGGCGGCATGCCCGCGCTGATCGGCGGCAGCGGCCGTCAGCTGGTCGAGGCCGGCTGCAAGGCCGTCGCGCTGGTCCGCCCGGACACCCCGTCCGGCGACAACCTGCTCGGCTACCTGGCCAACGCGCTCAAGCCGGCCGGCATCAAGCTGCTCGACGTCAAGGCGCCCGAGCAGTCCACCGACTACACGGCGGTGGCCCGCAAGGCGATCGGCAAGGACGAACCGGCGAACTGCGTCACCAGCGCCCTCGCCGCCGAGCCGACCGGCAACCTGCTGGACTCCTACCGCCGGCTGAACCCGAGGAACACCCGGTTCGCCTCGGTGATCGGCAGCGTGCAGCAGTCGGTGGTCGACTCCACCGGCGGCGACTCCGGCCCGCTGGCCGGCACCTACGTCACCAGCTGGTACCCGCCGGAGTCGGCGAAGGTCTGGGACGGGCTGCGCGCGGTGGTGCGCGCCGACGCCACCGGCGGCCACACCATCGACGTCTCCGATCCCGGCGTGCAGACCACCTGGGTCGCGTACGAGGTGTTCCGGCTGGTCGCCGAGAAGGTCGCGGCGTCCGGCCGGCAGGTCACCGAGAAGACCGTCACCGGGCTGCTGGACAGCGGCGAGGGCATCGACGTCGGGCTCACCCCGCCGCTGAACTGGGGCACCCCCAACATGCTGCCCAGCACCGAGTCACCGCGGCTGGTGAACACCTGGGTCACCTACCAGGTGGTCAAGGGCGGCCGGATGACCCTGCAGCAGCCGGGCTTCGTGGACATCCGCTGGGTGCTCACCGGGGGCCGCCCACCGGCGTGACGCCCGGACGACGCAGAACGGACGACGAAGGACCAATGACGAAGGACGGACGACGGAGGGGCGGGCCGGCGGGCCCGTTCCCCCGTCCGTTCGTCCGTCCTACAGGTCGCCGTCGCTGCGGCTGGGCAGGCCGGTCTGGGTGGCGATCGCGTTCCACAGGGTCGAGGCCTGCTTCTTCGCGGTGGTCGCCGCGCCGCTGGCCTGGACGGCGTTCTTGTAGTGCTGGTTGTCCAGCTTCTTGGGGTCGCAGGCGCCCTGCGAGTCCCCGGCCCAGGCCGCGTACTCGTCGTCGGCCTGCGCGGAGGCGGTCCACGCCGCGTTGAGCTGCTCGACCAGCTGCTGGCCGCCGGGCAGCTTGTCCGCCTTCAGCTGGCCGAGCTTGGTCTGGAGTTCGCGCCGCTTGCCGGCCGCGCCGGTGAGCGCCTGCTGCGACTCGGGCAGCTTGTCGCACTTCTGCACCGAGGCGACCGCGCCGACCACCGCCGAGCGGCTGTCGCTCGCGGTGCCGAGCAGGTCCGACAGCGGCTGTGCCTGGGCCTTGACCGCCGGGTCGACGGTGGTGCCCGAGCTGCTCGCGCTCGCCGTGCCGGGGGTGGCGCTGCCGGTGGCGGCCACCGGGAGGGTCTTCTTGGTATCGGCGGCGGGGGTGGTTTCGTCCCCGTTCACCAGGACGGCGACCAGGATGCCGGCCGCCGCGAAGCCGGCCACCACCCCGCCGATGATCAGTTTGTTGGACGGGCGGCCGCCACGGGCGGACGGGGCCTGCGCGCCCGCCTGGGTGGCGTCGAAGCCCTGCCCGTGGTCCTGTCCGTAGCCCTGCCCCTGCCCGTGGTCCTGGGCGTAGCCCTGGCCGTAGTTCTGCCCGTAGTCCTGACCGGGGTAGGCCGGCGCCGGCTGCGGCTGCCCGGCCTGCGCGTAGCCCTGGTAGCCGCCCGGGCCGGGCTGCTGCGGGTAGCCGGCCTGGGACTGGCCCGTGGGGTAGCCGCCCGCGTGCGGGTCCGCGCCCGGGTAGGGCGGGAGGTGCTGCGTCTCCGGCGCCGGCTCGTGCTGCGGGACGCCGTAACCGGGCTGCGGAGCACCGGCCCACGGGGCGGGCTGGGCCGGCATGGCCTGGGTCGGCCGCGCGTGCCCGCCCTCGCCGAGGTACTCCGGCTGCCCGGACGGCTGCCCCACCGGCGGCACGCCCGTCTGCCCCTGCGGGTGGCCCTGGGGATGACCCTGCGGCTGGCCCGGCACGCCGCCCTGGGTCTGGCCGGGCTCGGGGCGGAACAGGTCGTCCAGGTTGAAGTCACCCGAGTTGGGGTACGAGCGGCGCTGGCTCAACGCGATTCCTCACCTGTGCACGACCGCGCGCTGACGGCGGACCACATCTCGTCGGTTCTTGGGGGCATCACAGTTCCTTGGACGTCGCGCCCACGCTACCGGTTCGCCGAACCGGGTGGCCACGCGGGCGGGACATCCCTCACGCTCCCCTCACCCCGCCCCGCCGGGGCCCGGGGCCGTGGGCGGGCCCTGGTGCCCCGGGCAGGGCCTAGGCAGCCTCCGCATCCGCCCTGGCGTGGAACTCGCGGACCACCCGCTGCTCCCGGTACGGCTCCAGCCGGCGCCGGAACTCGTCCAGGTACTCCACGCCCCGGTTGGACCGCAGCCCGCTCAGCAGCCGGACCGCCTGCGCGCCCGTCTCACAGGCGCGTTCGAGGTCCCGCTGCTGCAACTGGGCGGTGGCGAGCAGGACGAGGTCCACCGCACGGCGGCGGACCCGGGTCGGCGGGTGCAGGTCGAGCGCCCGGCGGGCGTAGTGCTCGGCCTGGCCAGCCTGCTCCAAGTCCCGGTGACAGTGGGCCAGTTCGTCCGACAGATAGGCGTCGTCGAAGTGGGCGATCCAGTCCGGGTCGTCCTCCGGGCGGCGCTTCTCCATCATCTCCAGCGCCTTGGCCGACACCGCCTCGCAGGAGCGGGCGTCCCCCAGCAGGGCGTGGCCGCGGGCCTCGGCGGCGTAGAACATCGCCATCGCCGTCGGGGTGGCGACCGTCCGGGCGCCCTCCTGCGCGGCGCGGGCGAGCTGGGCGATCTCCCGCGGGTTGCCGAGCGTCGCCGCCAGGTGGCTCATCGACGCCGCCAGCACGTAGCCGCCGTAGCCGCGGTCGTCGGCCGCCTGGGCGAGCCGGAGCGCCTGGATGTAGTAGCGCTGGGCCAGGCCGGGCTGGCCGGTGTCCACCGCCATGTAACCGGCCAGTTCGGTCAACCGGGCCACCGCGGCGAAGAGTTGGCGCCCGGTCTCGTCCCGGTACGCCCCGCCGAGCAGGCTGGAGACCACCGAGTTGAGGTAGTGCACGACCACCGGGCGCACGTGACCGCTGCCGAAGCGGTGGTCCAGGTCGACCAGCATCGCGGTGGTGGCCTTGATCGCGGCCACGTCGGTCGGGCCGACCCGGGGGCCGCCGGTGCGGGCCACCACCGGGTCGGGCGGGGTGATCAGCCAGTCCCGGCTGGGTTCCACCAGCGCGGAGGCCGCGACCGTGGCCCCGGTCAGGAAGTCCCGCCGGCCGACGTCGCTGCGCCAGAGCTCGCAGACCTGCTCCAGGGCGGCGTTCAGGGTCGGCGCGAACTGGAGCCCGATGCCGGAGCTGAGGTTCTTGCCGTCGGCCATGCCGATCTCCTCGACCGACACGCTGCGGCCGAGCTTGCGGCCGAGAGCCTCGGCGATCACCGCCGGCGCCTGCCCGCGCGGCTGCTGCCCGCGCAGCCAGCGGGCGACGGAGGTCTTGTCGTACCGCAGGTCCAGACCGTGCTCGGCGCCGCAGAGGTTGACCCTCCGGGCCAGGCCGGCGTTGGAGCAGCTGGCCTCCTGGATCAGTTGCTGCAGACGCTCGTTGGGCTGTCGTGCGACGAGTGGTCTTGCGGCCATTGGGTTTCGCCTCCCCACACCCTCCGGTCCCGGCCGGCGGGCGACGATTCTGCTGATCTGTTGCCGACTGTCCGACCGTCCAAGGAATCTGACACCAGGTTAGCGATCAGCAACGCCAGCGGGATACCCACGGTGACGATCCGCACCCCCCACGCGCCCTGGGAAATGCTCCTGTGCGCCCCCACTGCGCCTGCCCCCGCCCGCCTCAACTCGGTCGAGTAACCGGTTCGAGTGACATTGCCGGTATGCGCCCAACCGGCTTGCGCCGGGCCGTAACCAGCCTCACACACGGTAGTTGAGCTTCGCGTGGAAGACATCCCCGACTCCCCCGACCAGGGCAAGAACGCCGCACTGCCCCCGCTGCTCATCGAAGCCGTCGGCTACGCCGAGAACCGCCACTGGGAGGTCGCTCCCGGCGCCTGGCTGATCGACGGCGACGGGCCCGCCCGCTGCTCCTGCGGCGACCGGCGCTGCCTGCTGCCGGGGGCCCACCCGCTCGACGCGGACTGGGCCCGCAAGGCGAGCGCCGGGCCGGGGGCGGTACGGCGCTGGTGGACCGAGCGGCCGCAGGCCTCGATCCTGCTGCCCACCGGCCGGTCCTTCGACGTCCTGGACGTCCCGGAGACGGCCGGATGCCTGGCGCTGGCGCGGATGGAGCGGATGGACCTCCAGCTGGGCCCGGTCGCGGTGCTGCCCGCCTCGCCCGGCCGGATCGGCCGGCGGCTGCACTTCCTGGTGCTGCCCGGGGTCGCGGCCAAGCTGCCGGAGATGCTCCGCAAGCTCGGCTGGCCGCCCGGCCGGCTGGACCTGGTGGCCCGCGGCGAAGGGGACTGGACGGTCGCCCCGCCGTCCCGGATCGGTGGCACCGGCTACGCCCAGTGGGCCCGCTCCCCCTCGGCGCTCAACCGCTGGCTGCCCGACGCCGCCGAGCTGATCAGCCCGCTCGCCTACGCCTGCGGGCGCGAGGCGCCCGCGGCCGCCCACCCCCAGCCCGCCCAGCCGGCGGCAGCGGTGCGCTGAACGGGCGTAGCAACGGTTCACCACCCCGGTTCACCGCCCTGGTTCACCACCCCGGTTCACCGCCCTGGTTCACCACCCCGGTTCACCACCCCGGTTCACCGCCCTGGTTCACCACCCCGGTTCACCACCCCGTGAACGGCCGCCCTCCGCCTATCGGGTGAGGGCGCGCAGCGCGCGACACCCCGCGCACGGCTGACGGGCCTTGTCTCCCACCGGAGACGGGGCCCGTCACACGCATGTGCGGATAAGGCCTCCGTGTACCCGCTGATCATGGACGAAAGCCCCCCGGACGAGTGACAACGCTCAAGGATTGCCATGATCGGCCGAGGGGAGGAATTGCGGTGCGAGGGGACGCCGGAGGGAGCGCTCGGACGGGGAAGCCGGGCGCGGCGGTGGAGGGGCCGGGAGGGAACGGAGGGGATGGAGGGGACGGGAGGGACGGAGGGGACAGGGAGGGAACGGGGAGGCGAAAGGGCCCGCTGCACGGGGAGCAGCGGGCCCTTCTCGTCGTTCCGGGAGGCGCGTTCCCCGGGCCCGGAAGCGTTCCGGGCCCGGGGGGCGCGTTCCTCAGGCCTGGGCGACGAAGACGTGCTGGGCGATGTCCTTGCCCAGCTCCGCCGCGTTCTCCCCGGTGCCGACCAGCACGCCGGCGACGCCGGCGCTGACCCGCACGGTGGAGCCCGGCCGGATCCCGGCCCGGCGCAGCGTGCGCATCAGCTCGCCGTCGGTCTGGATCGGCTCGCCGATCCGGCGGACCACCACGCTGGCACCGCCGTCGCCCGGCTTGACGGTGTCCAGCGGGACGAGCGCGGCGTCGAAGCCCTCGCCCTCGGCCTTGGCGTCGCCCAGCTCGTCCAGGCCCGGGATCGGGTTGCCGTACGGGGACTGGGTCGGGTGGCCGAGCATGGCGAGCACCTTGCGCTCGACCGTCTCGCTCATCACGTGCTCCCAGCGGCAGGCCTCCTCGTGGACCTGCTCCCACTCCAGGCCGATCACGTCGACGAGCAGGCACTCGGCGATGCGGTGCTTGCGCATGACGCGTACGGCGAGCCGGCGCCCGTCATCGGTCAGTTCGAGGTGGCGGTCCCCCGCGACCTGCAACAACCCGTCGCGCTCCATCCGGCCGACCGTCTGGCTGACCGTCGGGCCGCTCTGCTCCAGTCGCTCGGCGATCCGGGCGCGCATCGGGACGATGCCTTCCTCCTCCAGCTCCAGGATGGTGCGAAGGTACATCTCAGTGGTGTCGATCAGCCCAGACATCGCCGCTGGCTCCGTTCCTCGGTGTCCTCACCGCCAATTCTGACGTACTGCACCGACAACCGGGCCCGCGCAAGGGCCCCGGGTCCCGGTTTTCGTTCCTGTTGACAGCGGTGCCGCCGGGGCGCCACGGTGCTCGCCGTAGCTTTCTCCACTGGCGGCCCGGACCCTCCCGGCCCGCCCCACCCGGCCGGCGCCCCCACCGGCAGAGAGCGAAGGCAACAGATGAACGACCTGGTCGGCCGGTACTTCGACGCCGCGATCGCCCATCTCCAGCGGGTCCGGGAGGAGGAGGCCGACGCCATCGAGGCCGCCGCGGCGCTGCTCGCCGAGGCGATCGCCGAGGGCCGCCGGGTGTTCACCTTCGGTGCCGGGCACTCCGCGCTGCCGGCCCAGGACGTGGTCTACCGGGCCGGCGGGCTGGTCCCGATGAACCTGCTGAACGTCCCCGGGATGGCGGGGGTGACGGTGATGCCCGCGCCGCTGTCCAGCGCGCTGGAGCGGGTGTCCGGCCTGGCCACCACCACCCTGGACCTGACCCCGGCCGCCTCCGGCGACCTGCTGTTCGTGATCTCGCTGTCCGGCCGCCAGGTGATGCCGGTCGAGCTGGCCCGGTACGCCCGAGACCGCGGTCTGAAGGTGATCGGCGTGACCTCGCTGGCGTACCCGGGCGAGGTGCCCCCGGCGCACCCGTCCGGCACGTACCTGAAGGACAACTGCGACGTGGTGCTGGACAGCAAGATCGCGGTCGGGGACGGCGAGCTGACCCACCCGGCCGCCGAGACCACCTTCGGCCCGGTCTCCACCATCGTGACCAGCGCGCTCATGCAGGCCGTGGTCGCCTCGGCGGTCGGCCGGCTGGCCGACGCGGCGGCCGACGGCACCACCGCGGCCCCGCCGCTGTTCCGCTCCGGCAACGTCCCCGGCGGCACCGAGTGGAACGCCAAGCAGATGGCCGACAACGCCGACCGGATCCTCTACACCTACTGACGCCCACCGGTCGCGCCCACGGGCACGCCGGGACACGCAGGGTGTCCGCCCGCCCACCGAACGTACCCGGGCCGGACAATCCACCGGGGCATCCCGGCCATTGCGGGCGGCCCGGGGGTGGGTCAGGCGTACCGGGAAGCCGCCCGGGGCAGGAGAGCGGTGCGACCGGAGCGACGGGTGGGGGCCGAACATGGCGTCTGGGGCGGGACGGACGGGGTGGATGCGCGAGCGGGAGCTGCTGCCCGGGTTCTTCTGGGCCGCCGACGCGGCCTCGCTGCGCGGCCAGCGGCGTTCGGTGCTGCTCTCCGCCTGGGAGCTGCTCCTGCTGGTGGCCGCCGCCGCGACCGGCTCGGCCGACGGCGAGCCGTGGGCCTGGCCGGCGGCCGCCGCCTACCTCGGCGCGATCGTCCTCGCGGTGGTGATCAGCCGGCAGAACCCGCAGGGGCTCTGGTACGAGGGCCGGGCCGCCGCCGAGTCGGTCAAGACGCTGGCCTGGAAGTTCGCCGTCCGGGCGGACGCCTACCAGCCGCCGCCGCACACCCTGCCGGACGCGGAGGGCCTGTACCGCGTCCAGCTCGGCGGGGTGCTGGGCGCCTTCCGGGACGGCCGGGTGGTCGCACCGGGCGCCGGGGCGGAGCTCGCCGGGATCACGGCGGCGATGCGCGACCTGCGCGAGCAGCCGCTCGCGGTGCGGCGCGAGGTGTACCTGCGGGAGCGGATCCAGGTGCAGCACGACTGGTACCGCGCCAAGTCCCGGCACTGCGCCCGGGCCGGGGCGCTGGCGGGGGTGCTGGGCGTGGTGCTCCCGGCGCTCGGGCTGGTGCTCGCGGTGCTGCGGGCGCTCGGCGCGTTCACCTACGACGCGCTGGGCACCGTCTCGGCGGTGGCCGCCTCGATCACCGCATGGGCGCAGCTGCGCCAGTACCGCCCGCTGGCCGCCGCGTACGGGCTGGCCGCCGACGAGCTGGAGCTCATCCGGTGCCAACTGGCCCGGCTGGACGTGGAGTCGGCGGATGCCGAGGAGCTCTGGGCCCGGCTGGCCCGGGACGCCGAGGACGCGGTCTCCCGCGAGCACACCACCTGGCAGGCCCGCCGGGAGATCCGCACCACCACCGACCGGGACCACTGAGGAGGCCGCAGGTGTCGTTACGGATGGTCAAGGCCCCGGACGGTCGCGCCCTCGCCGTCGAATCCCTGGGCGACCCGCGCGGCCGCCCGGTGTTCCTGCTGCACGGCATGCCCGGCAGCCGGGTGGGCCCGCACCCGCGCAGCACCGTGCTGTACCGGCTGGGGGTGCGGCTGATCTCCTACGACCGGCCGGGCTACGGCGACTCGACCCGGCAGTTCGGCCGCCGGGTGAGCGCGGCGGCGGCCGACGTGCGGGCCATCGCGGACGACCTCAAGCTGGACGGCTTCGCGGTGCTCGGCCGCTCCGGCGGCGGCCCGCACGCGCTGGCCTGCGCGGCGCTGCTGCCGCAGCGGGTCAGCCGGGTGGCGGTGCTGGTCGGCCTGGCGCCGCGCAACGCGGCCGGCCTGGACTGGTACGCCGGGATGACCCCGTCGAACGTGCACGCCTACCAGGAGGCGGAGCGCGGGCACGGCCGGATCGCCGATGCGATGGAGTTCCGCTCCCGGCAGATCAAGGACGACCCGGTCCGGCTGCTGAACGGGCTGCGGCCCGAACTGTCGCCCGCCGACCGGGAGGTGGTGGCCGACAACGGGCTGCGGCGGATGCTGCAGAGCAACTACCGGGAGGCGTTCCGGCACGGCGCGGACGGCTGGATCGACGACGTGCTGGCGTTCACCGCCGACTGGGGGTTCAAGGTCGAGGACATCGCGGTGCCGAGCTGGCTGTGGCACGGCACCGACGACCAGTTCTCCCCGGTCGAGCACTCCCGCTGGCTGGGCGACCACATCCCCGGCGCCGAGCTCTTTCTGGAGCCCGGCGCAGCGCACTTCGGCGCGTTCCGGGTGCTGACCACCGCCCTGGCCTGGGCGGCGGGCTGAGGCCTCAGGCTGTCATGAGGCCTCAGGCTGGCACCGGGGTGACCGGCGCTCCCCCGCCCAGCACGGCCAGGACGTTGTCCACCGCCAGGCCGCCCATCGCCTGCCGGGTGGCGACGGTGGCACTGCCCAGGTGCGGGGCCAGGACGGCGCGTTCCTGGGCGAGCAGCGCGGGCGGGACGGCCGGCTCGTGCTCGAAGTTGTCCACGGCGGCGGCGAACAGCGCGCCGGACTCCAGCGCGGCGGCCAGCGCCTCCTCGTCCACCACTCCGGCGGTCATGCTGACCACCACCGCCCCGCGCGGCAGCAGGGCGAGGCGGCGGGCGTCCAGCAGGTGCCGGGTGGCGGCGCTGAGCGGGGCGGTGACGACCAGCACCGTGGAGTGGGCGAGCAGGTCCTCCAGCGGCCGCCAGGTGGCGCCGTCGGCCTGCTCGGGCGGCAGCTCGCGGCGGTTGTGGTAGCTGACCGGCATGTCGAAGGCGCGGGCCCGGCGGGCCACCGCCTGCCCGATCCGGCCCATGCCGAGCACGCCCAGCGGGGTGCCGGCCAGCTCCATGCCGAGCAGGAAGTTCGGTGCCCAGGTCCAGGGGCTGCCGGAGCGCAGCAGGCGCTCGCCCTCGCCGAGGCGGCGGGTGGCGGCCAGCAGCAGCGCCCAGGCCATGTCGGCGGTGGCGGTGGTGAGCACGCCGGGGGTGTTGGAGACCAGCACGCCGCGGTCGGCGCAGGCGGCCAGGTCGATGTTGTGGTGCCCCACGGCGTGGTTGGCGACGATCTCCAGGGACGGGCCGGCCGCGTCCAGGAACTCGCCGTCGACCCGGTCGTCCAGGGTGGTGAGCACGGCGCGGCGGCCGCGGACGGCGGCCAGCAGGTCGGCCCGGGCCATCGCCTGGTCGGAGTCGTGGCAGGTGACGGCGTGGCGCGCGGTGAGCCGTTCGATCACCCCGGGCGCGAGGCGCCGGGTGACCAGGACCGGGGGCGGCGTCTGCTTGCTCATGGTCCCGCAGCGTACCCGCCGCCCCCGGCCGGAGGCCGTGCTCTCACCGGCGCCTGCACCGCCGCTTACACCGGCTGCGGCTCCAGGTCCCGGTTGATCCGCTTCCAGCCGCGCGCCGCGACCGTGTTGGGGTGCTCCTCGCCGAACTGGCGGATCAGCTCGCCGATCGCGCGGGCCCGCAGTTCGGCGGCCTGGGTGTGCCGGCCGGCCGAGCGCAGGGTGATCGACAGGTTGGCCTCGCAGGCGACGGCGTCCGGGTGCCGGGGCGTGTAGCGCTCGCACAGGCCCTGGTAGGCGGCCCGGCCGAGTTCCTCGGCGAGGCCGATCTGGCCGTCGTCGCCGTAGGCGTTGGCCAGGTTGATCACCGCGTTGAGGGTGTACGGGTGGTCCGGCCCGACGGAGTCGGTCAGCCCTTCGACGGTGAGCCGGCCGCGTTCGATGGCGCCCTGGATGTCGCCGCTGCCGCGCAGGTAGATGCCGAGGTTGTTGGCGCAGGCCAGGGTGAAGGGGTGTTCGTCGCCGAAGAGGCGGCGGTGGCCTTCGAAGACGGTGGAGCAGAGGTCGCGGGCGGCCTCCTTGTCGCCGGAGGCGCTGTGGTCGGCGGCCAGGTTGAGCGCGCAGGCGAGCGCGTCGGGGGCGTCGGCGCCGTAGCGCTCCAGGTAGCGCTCGTAGGTCTCCTTGGTGATCCGGCGGGCTTCGGCGAGCGCGCCGATGCGGCGCAGCGAGACGGCCAGGGACTTGGCGTTGCGCAGGTTCTCCGGCAGGTCGGGGTCGAGGACGTCGCCGAGGTCGGAGGTGACTTCCTGGAGCAGGTCCACCGAGCCGCGGTAGTCGCCGAGTTCGCGCAGGTCGCGGGCGAGGTTGGACTTGGTGGAGAGGGTGTAGGGGTGCCGGGGGCCGAGGACGGCGGTGCGCCGGTCGAGGGTTTCCTGGTCGAGTTCGCGGGCGGCCTCGCTGTTGCCGACGAGCCGGTAGTCGATGGCCAGGTTGTTGGCCATCGAGAGCGTGCGCGGGTTGTCGTCGCCGAACAACTCGCGGAACTGGTCGAGGATTTCGCGGTCGAGGTCGAGGGCGGCCTGGAACCGGCCGAGTGCCCGGCGGTCGGCGCCGAGGGAGCCTGCCGTCATCAGGGTGTACGGGTGGTGCTCGCCGAGCAGGGCCCGCTGGCGTTCCAGGGTGTCCTCGTCCAGGGCCAGGGCTTCGGCGTAGTTGCCCTGGGAGCGCAGCACGTTGGCGAGTTGGAAGCGCAGCAGCAGGGTCTGCCGGTCGTTCTCGCCGAGCTTGTTGGTCCACTCGGTGTCGAGGGCGTGGCCGAGGTCGCGGGCGCGGTCGAGTTCGCCGCGCTTCCAGAGGTAGCGGACGCGGTCGATGAGCAGTTGACGGGTGTCCGCCTCGTCGCAGTTGTGCGCCTTGGAGGGCGACAGGTGCGGCCAGATCTCGTCGAAGGCGGGCCAGTTGGCGGGGTCGTCGGTGTCGCCGAGGACGGGCCGGGCGCCGGTGAGGATGCGATGCACCTCGTGGACGGCGATCTCCTGCTCGTCGTCGGTCATCTCGGCCCGGATCACCGCCTGGACGAGCCGGTGCACCTGGAAGCTGTTGCTGCCGGCGTCGACCTTGGCCAGCGCGTACCGGCCGATCGCCTGGATCACCTTGCCCAGCATGAACTTGTCGCTGAGGTCGGCGTCGTACTTCACCAGCGCCCGGATCATCTGGTCGCTGTAGAAGAGGTTCATCGAGATCGGCTCGGGCGCGAAGAACGCGCAGAGCTGCAACAGCCGGACGGCGGCCGGGGATTGCTGGCGCAGCCGGCCGATGGAGACGTTCCAGGTGGCGCCGACCGGGGTCGGGTAGTCGGCGGGGCGGGCGACGGCCAGTGCGCGGGCCGCCTCGGCGTGCAGTTGGGCGACGTAGGTCTCCACCGGGGTGCCGGTGGTGTCCAGCCAGGCGGCCGCGACCTCGACGGCGAGCGGCAGGTCGCCGACCGCCTCGGCGACCCGGTCGGCGTCCGGGCGGGAGAGGCCGCGGGCGCGCCGGCACAGGTGTTCGACGCTCTCTCCGCGGGTGAAGACGTCCACCTCCAGCGCCTCGGCGTGCCCGGTCCAGGCCTGGTTGCGGGAGGTGACCAGGATGTGGCCGGAGCCGCCGGGGAAGAAGCGGCGGATCTCGGCCGGTTCGTCGGCGTTGTCGAAGATCAGCAGCCAGCGCGAGGTGGGCACGCCGCGGCGCAGCGCCTCCCGGGCGGCCTCGGCGGCTTCGGTGACGGAGTCGCCGACGCGCAGGCCGAGCCGGCGGGCGAGGTCGGCGAGGGCGGGTGCGACGAGTTCGGTCTGCTCGGCGTCGATCCACCAGACCAGGTCGTAGTCGGACATGAACCGGTGTGCGTACTCCAGCGCGACCTGGGTCTTGCCGACGCCGCCGAGCCCGTACAGCGTCTGGGGGGTGGGCAGGACGGCCGCCATGCCGCCGCGCAGTTGGTTGCGCAGCTGCTCCAGGACGGCGGCGCGGCCGGTGAAGGAGGGGTTGCGCGGCGGGACGTCCCACACGGTCGGCTTGCTGCCGGGGAAGCGCGGTCCGCTGCCGTTGGGCTCGGTCAGGGCGACGTCGCCGCGGCCGAGGGCGCGCAGCAGGGTCTGGACGGACTGCGTCTCGTCGCGGCCGACGAGGTCGACGGGGTTGCGGTTGCTGAAGGGCGCGGTGAGCCTGACGTCGCCGACGCGGACGGGGACGAGCTGGCGCCGGGTGCCGGCGGGGTCGGAGTTGACCACGGACTCCCACAGCGCCCGGGCCTGCGGGGAGCGCTGGTAGGCGGGCGAGAGCACGGCGACGGTCCGGTAGGCGGCGTCGATGCCGCGTTCGGTCTCCTCGCGCGGGTCGGTGCCGGCGCTGAGGTCGCGGGGCAGCACCCGGAAGCCGGCCCGGGTGAGCACGGACTCGATCCAGTCCGCCCACATCCGGTCCTCGGGGACGTAGGAGAGGTAGAGGTCGGCGGGGACGGACGGGCGGCGGCGGGTGAACGCGTCCACGTAGCGCAGCCGCAGTTCCTCGTCCATCACCGGCAGGGAGGTGACCTTGCGCTGGGTGATCATCGCGGTGAGGCGCTCGCAGGCGGCGAGCATCGAGGTGGGGGTGCCGGTCTGGTCGCCGAAGGTGGCGAGGATCTCCTCGTAGGCGTAGAACGGCCGGTACGGGATCTCCACCGAGCCCCAGTAGGCGGCGAGTTCCTCGCCGTTGAGGCCGGCCGGCAGCCCGTCGAAGCGGACCCGGGCGAGGGAGCGGCCGGCGTCGGCCTTCTCCTTCTCGCCCTCGTCGATGCGCATCGGGACAGGCAGGATGCGGATGCCGCGCTCGCGGTAGCGGTCGTGGATGTGCTGGGCGATCCGGGAGGCGCCGTCGATGGACTGGTCGCTCAGGGTGAAGCAGACCACCAGGTCGTCGGGCATCTGGACGGTGCAGATCTCGGCGATGTCGGACAGGCCGGTGCGCGAATCGATGAGCACGTAGTCGTACCGCTTGCTCATGTCGGCCTTGAGGGCGTCGAAGAACTGCCCGCCGTCGAAGCGGTCGTAGAAGATGTCCCAGTCCAGGTGGGTGACGGCCTCGGAGTAGTCCCGGTTGAACTGGCCGGCGGACAGGAAGTCCAGGCTGCCACCGGTCGGGAACAGCGGCCAGGACAGCGACAGCGCGTGCGGGTGCACCCTGGCGAAGTCCAGGTGCCAGCCCTCGGCGTGCTCGACCGGGCGCAGGGCCTCCTCGCGGTACTCGGCGATCAGGTCCATCATCCCGGTCGTGCCGGCCAGCGAGGCCGGGTCGAGGAAGGGGTGGAAGAACTTGGCCAGGCCCGGCGCCTCCAGGTCCCAGTCCACGGTGAGCACCCGGTAGCCGTTGGCGGCCAGGATCCAGGCGGTGTTGGCGAGCGCCATGGTGCGCCCGGTGCCGCCCTTGTAGGAGTAGAAGGTGATGATCCGGCCGTTGCGGTCCTGCTCCACGGACCGTCGTTCGGCCTCCCGCTGGGCGGCCAGTTCGGCCACGGTGAGGCCCCCGACGCGGAAGTTCCTGGTGGGGTTCTCGCTCATCTGGGTCGTCCTCCCAAGGGCGCCATCCCGTCATCGGGGTCATCGCCGTCGTCACGGTCTGGGTGGTCGTCGGGTCCGGAGTCGTCCTGCCCGAGGGGGGCGTCCCGGCCGAACGGGGCCGCGCCCGGGCCGCGCCGGAACGCGTCCCGCAGGTTCGGGCGGGGCGGCGGCGGATCCTCCGGCTCGGCCCTGGTGCGGCCCTCGAAGGCGTACTTGGCCTTCATCGCGGCCCGGGGCAGCGCGTCGTCGAAGTCCTCCAGGGTGTTCAGCCCGGTCGGGCCGCTCACCCCGAGGAAGCTGGGGCGGCTCGCCCGCCGGGTGATGCGCAACGCCTGGTCGCTCAACTCGCCGAGGTCGCCGCCGCGTTCCTCGCACTCGGGGTCCTCGGTGTTCCACGGCTCCAGGACGCTCACCCAGGTGGCGTCCGAGCGGTCGAAGCGGCGGACGAGCTCCCGGCGGTCCGGATCGCGCAGCGCCCACCGGTCGAGCAGGAGCAGGCCGGGGGCGGCCGCCTCCCCCTCGATGATCGACTCGACCTCGTCGTCGAACTCGTGCACGGTCGGCTGGAACCCCAACTGCCGGGCCAGCCGCACCGCGTGCTGGGCGATCGGCGAGCCGGCCGGGCGATAGGGGTGCCAGTCGGTGCGCCGGGAGCCGTAGAAGTCGGGATTGCGGTCGGGCGGCAACTCGCCCTGGTGGTAGGAGAGTACGGAGATCCGCAGCTGCTTGGTCGGCGCGCTCACGTTGAAGGCGCTGGGCAGCCCGTTGAAGTCCAACCGCCGCCCGACCGGGATCACCGTCTCCTCCGCCACCTGCACGATCCGCGCCGCCAGCCGGTGCACGGCCAGCTCGTAGGCCGAGCGGAAGTAGGTGAGCTTCATCAGCGCGTACAGGCCCTCGGTGGCGTAGTCCGGCCCGAAACTGGCGTGGTTGAACTGGAGTTCACTGGCGACCTTGGGCAGCCGGTAGCGGCTCATCGGCGCCCACAGCACCGGCACGATGCCGCTGGTGCGCTCCGCGTCGATCGTCGCCGGGTACACCGGGCGGCGGGTGAAGGCGTGCCACTCCTGCCCGCACGGGACGCTGTTGAAGTACCGGGGAGAGTACAGCGGCACGAACACCCGGCACGTCGCCAGCTCCTCCGACAGCCGCTCCGCCCACAACTCCCCCTGGTGCATGGACTCGTCCATGAAGCCGACCGGCACCCCGGCCGGGACCGTGGTCAGCTGCAGCACCGCCTCGCACAGGTCCCGGTACAGCTGGCGGACCCAGTGGTTCGGATCACCGGCGCCGCGCGTGCCGGCCTTCGGGGTGTGCGCGTAGGAGAGGAAGAAGTACGGCCGGGCATCATCCTCGTCCCAGCCACGGTCGTTCACACGCGCCTCCCCCGGGCCCGTCGGCAACCTGGTTCCCGCAGCCCCCGTGCGGCGGGGTCTCAGTGTAGGAACGAGTGAGGACCCAAGGGAATAGCACAACGAGTCGCACGAATTGACATGACCGAAACGACACGGCTGTGCGCCCGCTTATCGTGGCTCCCGGGGCCTGCTCCAGCGCGCCCGACACGGAGTACAGGGAAGGTAGCCATGGACCACCTCAACTGGCAGAAGCCGAGCTTCAGCGGTGACCAGGCGGACTGCATCGAGATCGCCTCCGAGGGCGACTTCGTCTACCTCCGCGAGTCCGACAATCCCGGCCACATCGTCACCACCACCCGCACCAAGCTCAACGCCTGGCTCCTCGGCGCCAAGGCCGGCGAGTTCGACCACTTCATCGCCTGACCCGCACGGACTGGCGGCCTCGCGAGTCAGCAGGAGCCGCCGTGGCACCCGAAATGGCGCGGGCCCGCCTGGGGAAGGCGGGCCCGCGTGCCATGCATGGCACCTATGTCCGATCCCGTCGATCCCGAAGCCGCTCGGACCGGGCCTGACAGACACCGCCGACGGCGGCGGCCAGCAGGATCAGGACCAGCATGCCCGTCACGCCCGGCCCCGCCGGCGCTTGAACTCGCGCAGCAGAGCCAGCAGGTTGATCAAGGTGCTGGCCGGGATGTTGCCGATGGAGACCAGGGCGCTGCCGTTCAGATTGGTCTCGCCGGGCCGAGCGGACGGCCAGAGGAGACCGAACTCGCGGCCCTCCGTGCGGAGATCGACGATCAGTTCGGTGATCTGCCGACCGGTGAGCTGCCGCAGGGCCGGGTCGGCGGGGTGGATCGGGTGGTGGGCGATCACGCGGCGCCGTCCAGCTCGAACCAAACGCGCTTGCCGAGCTTCTGCGGCTCCGCACCCCAGCGGTGCATGAGCCCCTCCACCAGCATCAACCCCCGCCCGGACTGGGCGAACGGGTCGGGCTTCCGCTGCTCGGGCAGCACGGGACTGCGGTCCGCGACGGTGACGCGGAGCGTCCCGTGGACGACGGCGACCAGGACGACGGGCGCGGCGGTCAACCCGTGCCGCCAGGCGTTCACCACCAGCTCCACGAGCGCGAGTTCGGCATCCCCGATGGAGGAGTTGGGGTACCCGGCGCGCGCCATGGTGTCGCGCAACGCCTCGCGAGAGACGGTGAGGGAGGGGGAGTTGAGGTTGGGGTCACACATGGGGAATCTCCCAGCGGTGCAGAGGGGCTACGCACAGACGCAACTGACGACCCGTCTGATGCGCGGTTGTGGTTGGACTGTAAGGGGACAAGGTCCAACGATGCAACACTAACTGTAATTTCCCCCGCACTGCGAGTAGCGTGAGCGCGCAAGGAGGCATGCCCGTGGGACTCAGGACCGAGATCAGTGAACGACAGCGCCGCTTCGGTGAGGAACTGCGCCGTCTACGCGACGCCGCAGGCGTGTCGGCACCGGAGATCGGCGCGCTGATGGGCATGAAGGGGCCAGCCGTCAGCCACACCGAGGCCGGGAGGCTGAGTCTCAACCTCGACCGCCTGCACATCTGGCTCGACGCTTGCCACGCCAACGATCCCGAGTACCGCGCTGCTCTTCTCGCCATAGGCCAGAGCAACGGCAAGGGCTGGTGGACCGACTACCGTGGCTACGTTCACCCCTCAGCACTCGATCTCGCCGAGTACGAGGCCGATGCGACCCGCTTGGAAAGCTACGAGACTCTTCTGATCCCAGGGCTGCTCCAGACCAAGGCCTACAGCGAGATCATCCTCGAATACGCCGAGAAGAAGGTCGAGTTTCGCCGCGCCCGCCAGGAGATCCTGAGCGTCGAGAGCGGAACACCCTTCCATGCCGTGATCCACGAGGCCGCGCTACACGCGATGTACGGCGGTCCAACCGTCATGCGCGACCAGCTGAACTACCTGATCGATGTCGGCAAGCTACCCCATGTGACCATCCAGATCCTGCCGTTCGGCTGCACAGTCTTCGCCTCGACCGACATCCCGTTCATGCTGCTACACGGTCAGCACCCGAAGCTGGACACCGTCTTGATGGAGCAGCCACACGGCGTCCCGTTCCTGGGCGATCCTGAAGCAGTATCGTCATACCGGCGGAAGTTCGAACGCCTCAGAGGCGCGGCGCTCCCACCCCTGAGCGCCTCTGCACCCGGACCCTCCCCCGCCTATCGCGACTCATGGGGTTTGCTCCAGCACATTCGTTACGCAGTACAGGGAAGGTAGGCATGGAACGGCTCATCTGGCAGAAGTCCAGTTTCAGTTACGAGACCAACTGCGTCGAAATTGCATCCGCCGGCGACCTCGTCTACATCCGCGAGTCCGACGACCCCGCCCACATCGTCACCACCACCCGCACCAAGCTCAACGCCTGGATCCTCGGCGCCAAGGCCGGCGAGTTCGACCACTTCACCGCCTGACCCACACAGCGCCGAAGGGCGGCTCCCGCGAACTCGCGGGAGCCGCCCTTCCCCCAGGCGCCGCCGTCACACTGCGGCAGGCCTCGGGACGATCCAGAGCTCGGCCGGGCCGCTTATGATCACGGACTCCAGACGGGCCGGCGTCGGGCTGGCCGGGTCCAGGGCGCTACCGGGGTAGGCGCCGAAGAGGCCTTCCAGGGCCACTTCGGCCTCCAGCCGGGCCAGGGGTGCGCCGAGGCAGAAGTGCGGGCCGTAGCCGAAGGACAGGTGCTCCTTGTCGGGGCGGGTCGGGTCGAAGTCGTCCGGCCGGTCCGGGTGGACCTCCGGGTCCCGGCCGGCCGCGCCGAATCCGAGCAGGATCGGCTCGCCCTCGCGGATGACCACGCCCTCGCCGAGGTCGATGTCCTCCAGCGGGTAGCGGAGCGGGATGTGCATCACCGGGCTCTCGTGGCGCAGGGTCTCCTCGATGACGTCCTCCCACGCGAGGGTGCCCTCGTGGACCTGGGCCAGGTAGCGGGGGTGGGTGAGGAGCGCCTGGACGGCGCTGGTGATGAGGTTGACCGCGGTCTCGTACCCGGCGCCGAGCATCAGGAAGAGCTCGTCGCGGGACTCCTCCTCCGCGCGGCCCGTGTCGCCGCCGGTGCTGACGGCGGCCACGTCGCTGGCGAGGTCGGGGCCGGGGTCGCGCCGTTTGAGCTCCAGCAGTTCGACCAGCACCACGTTGATCTCCGCCCGCGCGACCGTCATCTGCTCGGTCGTCGCCGTCGTCGTCAGCAGGGTGTCCATCGACCGGCCGATCTGCGGCCGCATGTCGGCGGGTACGCCGAAGAGGTCGCAGATCACCGTCATGGTGAGCGGGAGTGAGAGGGCCCGGCGGATGTCCACGGCCTCGCCGGGGGCGAGGTCGCGGAACGCGCCGACCAGGGCGGCGGTCGTCGCCTCGATCCCGGGCCGCAGCGCGGACACCCGGCGGGGCGAGAACGAGGGCGCCATCCGTCGCCGTGCCGAGCGGTGTTCGTCGCCGTAGCGGTTGAAGAAGTTCTGCTGGAACGCGATCGGGCCCATCGGCCACCCCTCGGGCACCGCGGCCAGGCCGGGCCAGTGCTTGCGCGGGTCGCGGGAGACCCGCGGATCGCCGGTCAGGGCGCGGATCACCGAGCTGCGGGTCACGGACCAGGCGACGATGCCGCCGGGGAGTTCGACCCGCACGGCGGGCCCGGCGGCGCGGAGCTCCGCGTTCTGCTGGTGCAGGGCCCGGCCGGTCATGTCCAGCACCGGGCAGCCGTTGTCGTCTGGAGCCATGGCATTGCTCCTCAGGATCTCTCGGGGGGCGCCCCCGGCAGTCCGTGTCCGGGGCCTGTGCTCCGTTCTAGAGCGGCACGGAGCGGTCGTCAACGGACCGCGACGGTGTTACCAGGATCATCCAGCCAGACGGACTGTGCACCGTCTACACCGACGGTCACGCCGAACCGGCCCAGGTCCGGCCTCCCCTCCTCCCCCCACCACCACCGGCGGGCGCCCACGATCTCGTCCCACAGCCGGCGGGGCCCGCATTGCTGAACAGCGTCCTCGCCGTTCCACCTGGCGTAGCGAACCGAGGCCCACGATCCGGCACCGTCGGACAGTTGCATGCGAAAGGTGCCGCTGGGGTCGGCCTCGTCCCAGACGTGTTCGTACCGGACACCGGGCACTCGCAGGCCGATGGCGAAGGCTGCGTGCACGTCCTCCAACGCCAACTCCGGGTCCATTGCGGAAGGGCCCTGCCGGTAGTGGTCCGGCGCATCAGACAGCGGGCCGGTCACGGCATGCGGGCGCTGGGCTCGCATCCACATGAAGCTGACGTTGCCGACGAACCGGCCGTGCGACGCCTGGCCCCTCTCGCCGACCACCAGGCGCAGGAGCCCGGCATTGGCGTAGGAGGTGCCCCACGGGGTGACGATGACACCGCCGGGGCGGGTCTGCTCGATCCATGCCCAGGGCACCCTGCGGACGGCTGCGGTCGAGTGGATGCGGTCATAGGGAGCGGCGTGGGGCCACCCGGCCAACCCATCGCCCACCACACGGTTCGGCGCGAATCCAGCGGCCCCCAACCTCAGCGCCGCCTCTGCCGCCAGAACCGGATCCACCTCGACAGTGGTCACCTGCTCGTCACCGAGTCGGGCGCACAGCAGGGCACTTGTCCAACCGGTTCCGGTACCGACGTCGAGCACGGCATGCCCGTCGCTCACCTCCAGGTGACGAAGCATGTCCGCCACCAGGGACGGCATGGAGGCCGACGACGTCGCGGTGCCGGGCCCGCCACCGATCCCGTCGTCCACCTGCGTGACGACCACAGCGTCGGCGTCGACCAGCGCCCACCAGCCGTCCGGGTCGTCGCCACGGCTGATCCGCCGGTAGCCGGTCGGAGCGCCGCCGTCCGGGGCCCACACCTTCTCCGGCACGAAGGCAGAGCGCGGGGCACGCTCGAACGCGCCCCGCCACTCCTCGCCCAGCCCGGCCATCAACTGTGCGAATTCCTCCATCAGTTGAAGCTCACTTCTTCGGCGGAGTGACGGGCTTGGTCCACTGGCCGTCCGACTCCTTCGGGGACTGCTTCTTGTCCCCGACCTCGCCGCCCTTGCCGTCTCCGTGCTCCCCCATGTCTGCGCTCCTTCCCGCCCGTCAGACCGGTCAGTCGGTGCCGGTGGCCACAGTGGCATCCAGCGACATCGACGGGCGAGAACACGCTAGGGGGATTCCTGCGAGAATTTCAACAATATTCCAGTGATCGACTAAAGATCTCCACGGAATATCGCAGACCACTCGTAGAGCTGCCGCCTTGCGCAATCCCCGAACAACGCATTCATCTCATAGCGGGAAAAAACTTCAATATGCTCGGAGATGTCCCTGGGGTCCCGGAAAACTATGCGCCCAGTAAATACCTCCACCGTGGCCAACCGCTCATCGTAAATCGTGAAAGTGTTCATCGGGCCCTGCGGCAGGACAACCCCGAACGGAATCACGCCGATTCGGATATTGGGCAGGCGGGAAAGTGCGGCCAGACGCTCGATCTGAACCGACATGGCCATCGGACCGACCACCGCCCACTTGACGGCCTGCTCAGTCAGAAGGAACGTGAACGACTTGGACGTGTCATAGAGGACCGCCTGCCGCTCCAACTTCCGAGCCACCGCTTTGCCGATATCACCGGGCGAGTAGGCAAGACTGGCCCTGACGTACTCGGGCGTCGCCAGCAACCCCGTCACCATCGCCGGAAGGAAATACCGCAGGACGGAGGCGTCCTGCTCCAGCGCTGCGAGCTCCGCCTGCCGCTTCTCCAGCCCGACCCTCCAGGACGCCCGGACCTCCTGCCACTGCGTATGAGCAACCCGCGCGAGCGATGAGATTTCCTCGGCTATCTCCGACGGTACGCCAAGCGCGAAAAGAATTCGCTCGACCTCTACAAGGGTCGGTATCTTCTTCCCCGTCTCAATCTTGCTGATCGTGCTCTGCGTCATGGCACAACGCACAGCGAGCCGGGCCCCCGTAAGGCCGGCTCGCTTGCGCAGCTCTCGCAGCTTCTTCCCCAGCTCGGACTTGGACTGTCCGAGCCGTTCCGGATCCAGAGACACTCAGCCGCTTGCTCTCACGTACTCCGAGAAAGGAACGGACTCGGATACGGCCAAGCGCTTCCACTCGACGAATCGGCTCGGGTCGCCGTCGAACACCTCGCGGCTGATCTGCGTCCCGTCCGGGCGGTAGTTCATCAGGACCACCCTGGACTCGTCGAACATCCAAAAATCCTGATCCGGTAGGCCCGGATTCTCGCGGCCGGTCAGGTCGAGAATCCGGATGTCCTCGCCGGCCGCGACGTTGTGGGCGTAGTGCGCGAACTCGAAGCGGAGATAGTCCGTCAGGGGTCGGGTGATCGCGTGGACGCGGCCGACGGTCCGACCGCTCTCACGGAAGCCCCTCACGCGCCTGGTCCAGGCCGCGGTGTCCTCCGCAGTGACCGGTCCACCCGCCAGGAAGCGCCGGATGGCGTCCTCTTCCTGCGGCATGGTGTAGACGGAACGGGTCTCCAGCCGCCAGGCATCGCTCGCCATGGCGTCGAAGTAGTCCCGCCAGTCCTTACCATCCAAGAGCACGGACGGCCTCCCTGAGAATGTGCTCGGGAATCTCCACCAGGCCCTCGCCTTCGGGCGCGGTGAAGCCGTCGAACAGGTCGCCCTGAACCACGAACGAGCCACGGTCGGTGGCGTACACGTTCGGGCAGTCATCCCCGCCGCACTCCCCCGAGCCGCTGCCGCTGCCGTTGCCGTTGCCCGTCAGCCGCGTAAGCACCGGTTTCCCTGCCATGCCAACCTCCCACCCGCCGAACCCTGCTGGACCTTGCAGATACGAAGCTAGGGACACCTTGCGGGAGTGTCCATGCCGACTCGGCGATATTCCCGTGTTCGACTAATGATCTTGCCTTGGAGCCACCCACCACGTTTCGATCGCCCGGGAAGTCGACCCCGTCGGCTTCCCGGGCGATCGCGACGAACAGCTCCGTCGCCACCGAACCTGCTGCGGGGGTTGCACAAGAAGTCGACTCCACCGACTTCTTACGCGGCACCGCACCCGCTGACCCGCATCCTGAGCGGCAGGCCTCACCATGCTGCCGCACTGCCGACACGTTCGACCATGTCCTCGCTGACAACTCCCGGTATGTTCCGGCAGCTCCTCAGAGCGAAGGCCCCAGGCAAGGTCCTTATCCCAGACCCGGAATATGCCCGATACTGCATGGACAGGCATCGAAGGCAGCCCTAGCGTCGTTGACGAGTTGGGAGGCATAGCGAGGTCAGCATGGCTGAGCCCCCGCAGCTACTGTCTCCTGCCAGCAAGTTCAACGGCCCACGCTGCGACGATGACGACTGCCCAACCGTGTACTCCACCGATCGCGGGACGTTCGCGGTCCAGAGCGACCACTTCACGGCCCTGAAGGCACCCATCGGGAGTCCGCCGTCGAGATTCCCCGACACGTTCTGAAGGAGGCCATCCGTGCTCCTGGATGGTGACCAGTGGCGCGCCCACTTCGACAGCTACCAGCACGAAGCGTTCCGGTTCGAGGCGCAGCCCGCCTACACCATGCCCAGGGAAGCAGAGAGCCTCGCCCGCTTCCTGCGCGGCGAGCCGAAGCCGATCGATCACAACGCGGCGTGGCACCGGAGGGTGCACGGCTTCGTCTCCTCGGGACGGAAGATCGGCCGCGTCCGGGTGGTGCGCCAACCCCTCACGGACTACCAGCGGTACCAGTTCGCCTGGGGTATCCCTGGCAACATCGCCGCCGGAGAAGACATTCGGATCCTGGACACCACTGAAGGGAACTTCGGTATCCCCGACCAGGACTGGTGGCTGTTCGATGACACCTCGGCAGTCCACCTGAACTTCCGATCTGACGGCACCCAGATCAACCGGGAGCTCGTCAGCGGCGACATGCGCCGCCACCGCGAGTGGAAAAGAATCGCCCTGGCTCACTCCGTGCCGTTTTCCGAATACCTGAAGTCGGCCCCACCGACTTCTTGCGCAACACCGCATCCGTCGGCCCGCGTCCCAGGTGTCCTGGGGCGCGGGCCGACGTCATGACCGGGCCGGGCCTGTGCGGAGAGCGCAGGCCCGGCCCTCTCCGCAGGTAGGAGCGTCCTTGTGCGTAGGAAGTCGGTGAGGCCGACTTCCTACGCACAAGAGACCTGGACAGGACCGTCGCCGCTTCGGCGGGGCCGACTTCCTACGCACCAGGACGCTGAAAAGGACCGGCCGGGGCGCGCGGGGGGCTCAGGGGCGGAGGAGGTGTTCGGCGAGGTCGACGGCTTCGCGGAGGGGGACGAGGCGGCAGTCGGCGGTGCCGAGGTGGGTGGTGGTGATGCCGGTGGCGGCGGCGAGGACGCGGATGCCGAGGTCGGCGAAGTGGAGGTCGTCGAGCTCGGGGGCCCGGAAGGTGAGCCAGCCGTCGGGGCCGACGCAGCGGTATTCGCGCAGGGGGACGTCGGGCATGCGCTGGTCGGCGAGGTGGAAGGCGGTGAAGCGGGCCATCGGGACGCCGAGCATCAGCACCCGGGCGTCGAGGTCGTAGAGGCGTCCGAGCGGGGACTCGGGGCCGAGGTGGGAGGTGAGGGGGTGGTGGGCGGTGATCTCGCGGGCGTGCCGGCCGAGGGCCGTCCAGGAGGTCTGGGGGTGGCGGCTGCGCAGGGCGCCGGGGCGGGTGCGGATCTCCTCGGAGAGGGCGCCCATGGTCGGCGAGCAGGGGGTGGTCGCCGGGTCGAACCGCGGCATCCGGGCCCGGTAGGCGGCGGTCTCGGCCGGGGTGAGGCCGGCGGTGGCGGTCTGGTGGATGCGCGAGGTGGCGGAGTTCTCGGGGGTGGCGGTGTAGGCGACCAGGGTGCCGCCGGGGCCGAGGACGTGGAGCAGCGCGTCGGCGACGGTGGCGGCGCCGCCGTCCACCGGGCCGAGGGCGCGCAGGGAGGCCTCGACGTGCACCACCATGCCCGGGCGGACGCCGAGTTGGGCGAACCCGGCGGCCAAACCCCCAGCGGTGAGGGCGGTATCGGCGAGAGCAGTGCCGGTGAGAGCAGTGACGGTGCGCATGGCCGCTCCTCTGGGTCAGACCTCGGCGTGGCGGGCGTGGCCGCGCTCGTGACCGCGCTCGTGGCGGGCCCGTTCGGCGGCCCGTTCGGCGGCGGCGGGCACCGGTACGGCGAGCCACGGTGCGACGCTCTCACGCATGCCGTCGGCGAAGCGCAAGCCGAGCGCCGTGAGGGCACCGGATCCGGCCAGCCGGTCGACGGCTTCGGCGGTGTACCGGCGCCAGAGCGCGAACTGGGTGCGAGCCCGGTCGGCGGCCTCGCCCGGCAGCCCGTCGTAGGCGAGCGCGCGGGTGCCCCAGTACTCGGTGACGGCGAGGTGCGCGTAGGTGCCCTGGAGCAGGCCTTCCAGCGGGCGCGGGTCGGGCCGCCAGGGCGCGAGGTACAGCTGGTCGTCGGCCGGGTCGTGGAGGTCGAACAGGTCGAGTACGGCGCCGAGTTTGACGTGCTGGAACTCGTGCGCGAGCAGCAGTGCGAGCGTCGGCGCGGTCGCGGGCCGGGCGATGCCGACCGCGCCGTGGGCCTGCCGGGCGGCCGAGCTGACGTCCCGCCCGGTGGGGCCCGGCCGTAGCGGGGTGATGGTGGTGAGGCCGGCCCGGAGGCCTTCCGCGTACGCGGGCAGGTCGTGCCCGAGCAGTTCCCAGGCTTCGCGCAACGCGCCCGTCCAGTCGAGCAGTTCGCCGTCGGAGAGCCGGCCGGCCACGGCGTGGTCGTGGCTGTCGCGCAGCGGGTCGACGTCCTCCAGGGTGACCGTCCACCCTCCGGCCAGCCGGACCCGCCGCAGCGGCTGGTCCAGGGCGGCGGACACCGATCCGTCGGACGCCCGCACGCTGAACCCGTCGGCCAGGCCGGTGACGACCGCCTCCCCGTCCGGGGCGGCGGTCCGCCCGAGGGTCGGCAGGTGCAGCCACCCGCCGCGCACCGGCACCGCGACCGCGTCCCCCCGCCCGGCGCGGACGGCGGCGGCGGCGGCCAGGGTGGCCAGCGGGCCGAGCCCGACGGTGAGGTCCCCGGCGAGCCGGCGGGCGGCCCAGGCGCGGGCGTACGGGTGGGTGAGGACGGTGTCGACGGCGGCGGGTGCGCTCGCGTCGAGTTCGGACAGCAGCGCCCAGGCCGCCGATCCGGGCTGCCCGGAGGCGTCCCAGGCGGCGGCCAGCATGGCCCGGGTGAGGGCGAGTTGGGCGCGGGACAGGGCCCGCACGGTGTCCTGGTCCCCGTACCCGCGGGCGAGCTGGTCGAGCTGCCGCTCGGTGAGGGTGGCCGGCACCACCGGCTCCCCGGCCTGGGCGGGCACGGAAGGACCCACCGCGGCGGCGGAACCGGCGGCGGAACCGGCGGCGGAACCGGCGGCGGAACCGGCCGCGGAAGCGGCGGCGGAACCAGCGGCGGCAGCGGACCCGGCGGCGTCGCCGGCGAGTTCGTTGATGAGCTTCATGAGGTCACCGCAGTAGACGGAGGGATTGTCGAAGCCCGTGTCGGCCCGGTACCGGTGGGCGTACAGGCCGCCGCCGCAGCTGCGGACGACCGGGCAGGCCCGGCAGGCGGCGCTCAGCCCGGCCAGCCCCGACTGGCGGGCGACCATGCCGGGGTGCAGCGCGACCTGGTCGAGGCTGTGTGCGAAGACGTCGTACCCCGTCTCCGGCGCGCCGTCGTAGGCGGTCTTGAGGCTGTCGGCCTGTTCGAAGCTGCCGTCCGTCTCCAGGACGACGAGGTCGGAGGGTTCCAGGCCGAGCGATTCGGTGAGGCTGGAGAGCCCGTGCAACGTCCGGTGGACGGATTCGAAGGTGCGGACGGCGAACGGGCGGCCGTCGGCGTCCCATCTCCGGTACACAGCCAACAGCCAGTCCGCGTACGGTGTTTGCGCACCGTCGGCGGCCGGTTTCGGCCGGTCCTCCCAAGTGGCGTGCGGCAGCAGGAAGTCGACGGCGGGGGGGTCGAGTTCGGCCAGGGCCCGGTAGACGGCGTCCGGGTCGTTCTCGATGTCGACGGTGCAGAGCAGCCCGGCGTAGAGGTGCCGGTACGCGGGCCGGCGCAGCCGCTCGACCGCCCGCAGGACGTGCGGGTGGCTGCTGCGGCCGTCGGCGAAGCGGCGGTGGCGGTCGTTGGCGGCGCGGTCGCCGTCGAGCGAGATGCCGACCCTCATGCCGACTTCGGCGAAGAGTTCGCAGTAGGCGTCGTCCAGTTGGACGCCGTTGGTGTGGATGCGCAGGTCGAGTGCGCAGCCGGGCGGCAGGGCCGCCCGGAGCGCCTTGGCCGCGTGGCGTAACCGGTCCGGGCCGGCGAGCAGGGGTTCTCCCCCGTGCAGGACGACCCGGACGGCGGGCAGCCGGTGTGCGGCCGCGTGGTCGCCGATCCGCTCGGCGATCTTGTTCAGGACTTCGTCACCGATGACCTTGGGGCGTCGACGCCAACTGGTGTCGGCGTGCTCGTATACGTAGCAGTGATCGCAGGCAAGATCACACCGGCTGTGTACTTTCACGACGAATTGGGTGAAAGGCAGCGGAGTTGGCGTCATGGTCGATCGGATTCAGCCGGAGCCGACGGTCAGTCGGCCGATCAGATGGAGGAGTTGAAGGCCGCGACCGGCACCGCACCCGCACCGGTGTCGGGCAGGGCTCGTCGGATCCTGGCAGAGAGTTCCTCGGCGCCGAGCTGGGCGAGGTCGGCCAGTGAAGGCCGGATTTCGCCCTGAGGCTCCGTCAGTTCAGTGCGGGGCATGGTGTCCAGTGCGGGTGTCATGTTCGATTCTCTTCCACGATGGGGGTTAGAGAGAAGCAGGGCCGGGTATATACGTCGGCCTAGTCGACCAGGGTACTGCCAGCACGTGGGCTGCGCCGTGCTCTTGCGCGCCCCTAACAGCCCACTACCCCCTTCACGCAGCGAAGTCTCGCCAAAAGTTCACCCACTCGGCGGTCGCGTGACGGCACCTGACCGGCGCACAGGGGCACGGCTTCGCGCCGCCGAACCCACCCCGGCGGCGCCCCTGCGCCAACGTACGGCCGCCGCCCCGGCCCGACCCGCTCCCCCGGCGCGGCCGGAGCCCCCTCCCCTGACGCTCGCGCCCCACCCGAACCACCGGTCGGCGAAGGCCGGTTGGCGCGATTCGACAGCGCCCAACACTCTCCCGCCTCCGCACGACGGCGAGCCCGACGGCGGACCCGACGAACCCGACCAGCCCAACGGCGGACCCGCCGACGGACCCGCCGGTATTCGAACGCCTCGCAGACCCGCCCGCTACGGGCAGAGCCGCTCCACCCGCCAGCCGCCCGCTCCGGCCGGATCGGCGAAGTAGCGCAGCCGGTCGTGCAGCCGGTTCTCCCGCCCCTGCCAGAACTCCACGCTCTCCGGGATCACCCGGTACCCGCCCCAGAACGGCGGCACGGGCACGCCCTCGCCCTCCGGGTAGCGGCGCTCCAGTTCGGCGTAGCGCTGTTCGAGGACGTCGCGCCCGCCGACCGGGCTGGACTGCTCGCTGGCCCAGGCGCCGAGCTGCGAGCCGTGCGGCCGGGTGCGGAAGTAGGCGGCGGTCTCGTCCCGGCCGACCTTCTCCACCCGCCCCTGGACGATCACCTGGCGGGCCAGCGCGATCCACGGGAACAGCAGCGCGGCGTGCGGGTTGGCGGCGAGCTCGGAGCCCTTGCGGGAGCCGTAGTTGGTGAAGAAGACGAAGCCGCGCGCGTCGTAGCCCTTGAGCAGGACGGTGCGCGAGCTGGGCCGCCCCTGGGCGTCGGCGGTGGAGAGCACCATCGCGTTGGGCTCGACCACCCCGGCGTCGTCCGCTTCGTGGAACCAGCGGGTGAACTGGGCGATCGGCTCGGGCGCGAGCTGTTCCTCGACCAGGCCCTCGTGGGTGTAGTGCTTGCGCATCACGGTGAGGTCCGGTCCGGGCCGGGCATCGTCGGCCAGGATCCGGGTGGCGGGGCTCAGGGGCGTCGACTGGGCGCGTTCCGGGGTCTGCACGTCAACATCATCCCGTACGACAAGCAACCGGCACCGCTACCTCCGGACAAACCCCGGTGGGAGATAAGGTGTCCCGCCACCACTCGACCGCCCCCCGTAAGGTGAATTGTCCCGAACCAGGCGTTTGGTTCCGGAGATTCCCGGGCACGACCGACCCTCGGCGGAAAAGTCAAGCGGGCCCAAGCGCAACATCACCATGGTGGTGTATGGCGCAATGCACCCGGTGCCTGTCACTCTGGCACCGAGTGCCAACCACCATTCGGTCACTGGCGCGCCGCCCCACCACGGCGCAGCGCCGATCGCAGAACTGAAGGAGCCGTCGTATGTCCGACTTCGTACCCGGGCTTGAGGGAGTCGTCGCGTTCGAGAGCGAGATCGCCGAACCCGACCGTGAAGGCGGCGCGCTGCGGTACCGCGGTGTCGACATCGACGACCTGGTGGGCCACGTCTCCTTCGGCCACGTCTGGGGCCTGCTGGTGGACGGCAAGTTCAACCCCGGCCTGCCGGCCGCCGAGCCGTTCCCGATCCCGGTGCACTCCGGTGACATCCGGGTCGACGTACAGTCCGCGCTCGCCATGCTCGCCCCGGTCTGGGGCCTCAAGCCGCTGCTCGACATCTCCGCCGAGCAGGCCCGCGACGACCTCGCCCGCGCCGCCGTGATGGCGCTGTCCTACGTGGCCCAGTCGGCCCGCGGCCAGGGCCTGCCGATGGTCCCGCAGAGCGAGATCGACAAGGCCGAGACGGTCGTCGAGCGGTTCATGATCCGCTGGCGCGGCGAGCCGGACCCGAAGCACGTCAAGGCCATCGACGCCTACTGGACCTCCGCCGCCGAGCACGGCATGAACGCCTCCACCTTCACCGCCCGCGTCATCGCCTCCACCGGCGCCGACGTGGCGGCCGCGCTCTCCGGCGCGGTCGGCGCGATGTCCGGCCCGCTGCACGGCGGTGCGCCGTCCCGCGTGCTCGGCATGATCGAGGAGATCGAGCGCACCGGCGACGCCACCGCCTGGGTCAAGAACGCGCTGGACCGCGGCGAGCGCCTGATGGGCTTCGGCCACCGCGTCTACCGCGCCGAGGACCCGCGCGCCCGCGTGCTGCGCCGCACCGCCAAGGAGCTCGGCGCGCCGCGCTTCGAGGTCGCCGAGGCGCTGGAGAAGGCCGCGCTGGAGGAGCTGCACAACCGCCGCCCCGACCGCGTGCTGGCCACCAACGTCGAGTTCTGGGCCGCGATCATGCTGGACTTCGCCGAGGTGCCGGCGCACATGTTCACCTCGATGTTCACCTGTGCGCGCACCGCGGGCTGGTCGGCGCACATCCTGGAGCAGAAGCGCACCGGCCGGCTCGTGCGCCCCGCCGCGCGCTACATCGGCCCCGGCCCGCGCCGCCCCGAGGAGATCGAGGGCTGGGACGCCATCGGCCACTGAGCCCACCGAGCGCCCCGAGCGCCCCGAGCGCCCCGAGCGCCCGCCGAACGCCCCCGGGCGCCCCGGGCGCTCCGCGTCCGCACCACCCCCGAGCAGCGGGTCCGGCGTCCGTCGGGCCCGCTGTTTCCGCAGTTCGGGCCCGCTGTTTCCGCAGCTGGGAGCCGTGAAGATCACAGTCTCAGCGTGCGGACGACCGTACCCCGGGCGGCGCCCCGGCCGGTAGGCTGCGCGCGTGGCTCAGATCCAGATCCCCGCTGACATCAAGCCCGCAGACGGCCGTTTCGGCTGCGGACCGTCCAAGGTGCGCCCCGAGGCCCTGAGTGCCCTCGCCGCCACCCAGACCTCCCTGCTCGGCACCTCGCATCGCCAGGCCCCGGTCAAGAACCTGGTCAAGCGCGTACGCGAGGGCGTGAGCAGCCTCTTCTCGCTCCCCGAGGGCTACCAGGTCGTCCTCGGCAACGGCGGCTCCACCGCCTTCTGGGACATCGCCGCGTTCGGCCTGGTGCGGGAGAAGTCCCAGCACTTGGACTTCGGCGAGTTCTCCTCCAAGTTCGCCTCCTCGGTCAAGGCCGCGCCGTGGCTCGCCGAGCCGAGCGTCATCAAGACCGCCCCGGGCACCCACCCGCTGCCGGTCGCCGAGGCCGGCGTCGACGTCTACGGGCTCACCCACAACGAGACCTCGACCGGCGTCGCGATGCCGATCAAGCGCCCGGTCGGCGCGGACGAGGGCTCGCTGGTCCTGGTGGACGCCACCTCGGGCGCCGGCGGCCTGCCGGTGGACATCACCGAGACCGACGTCTACTACTTCGCCCCGCAGAAGTCCTTCGCCTCCGAGGGCGGCCTGTGGCTGGCCGCGTTCTCCCCGGCCGCCCTGGAGCGCGCCGCCGAGATCGCCGGCTCCGGCCGGTACATCCCGCCGTTCTTCGACCTGCCGACGGCCATCGACAACTCGTCGAAGGACCAGACGTACAACACCCCGGCGATCTCCACCCTGTTCCTGCTGGCCGACCAGCTGGAATGGCTGAACGGCAACGGCGGGCTCGACTGGGCCGTCGCCCGTACGGCTGATTCCTCGTCCCGGCTGTACGCGTGGGCCGAGAAGTCCTCCTACGCCAGCCCGTTCGTGGCGAACCCGGCCGAGCGCTCCCAGGTGGTCGGCACCATCGACTTCGACGAGTCGGTGGACGCCGCAGCCGTCGCCAAGGCACTGCGTGCCAACGGCATCGTGGACACCGAGCCGTACCGCAAGCTGGGCCGCAACCAGCTGCGCGTCGCGATGTTCCCGGCGATCGACCCGGCGGACGTCGAGGCGCTCACCCACTGCATCGACTACGTGGTCGAGCAGCTCTGAGCGATCCCGTGCACGGCTGAGGGCCACCGCCTCCGGGCGGTGGCCCTCAGCCGTTGCGGCGGGGCCGACCAGCCGGGCCGGGCAGGCGGGCCCGCCGGCCGGGCCTACCCGCCGACCATCGAGCTGATCAGCACGACGACCAGCAGCAGCACCAGGGTGCCGGTCACGATACGCATACGAGTCTTGGGATCCACGGTCAACGAGCGTACCTCCGGCCCACCCGCCGACGGACCGGAGCCCCGGGCCCAACGGCCGCTCCGGGCCCAACGGCCACCCCGGCCGAAACGACCACCCGGACCCAAACCGCCGCCCCGGGCCCGACCGCGCCCCGGCTCAGCTCCAGTCGGCGAGCGGCCAGGCGCGCAGCGACGAGTAGTGGGCGAAGCCGCCGTCCAGGTCGCTCTGCATCAGGTGCAGCTCGGCGGCCTCCCACTCGGGCCCCCGGTAGTCGGCCAGCGCGGCCGCCAGGGTGTCCAGCTCGGCCGCCGCGAGCCGCTGGACGGCCCGCCGGTGGCCGCGCGAGGAGCCGGCCCGGGCGAGCGTGAGGTGCGGGTGGAAGGCGAAGGCGTCGACCTCCCCGGTCACCGCGGCGGTGGCCTGGGACACGGCCTCGGCGAGCCGGCGCAGCGCCCAGGTCTGCCCCTCCACCCCGACCCAGAGCACCCGGTCGCCGAACCGGCCGGCGCCGGACAGCCGCAGCCGGTGCACCGGGTGCACCTCGGCGACGGCGGCCAGGCCCGCCTCCAGCTCCGGCAGTTCCTCGGCCGGCACCTCGCCGAGGAAGGCCAGGGTCAGGTGCCAGCCCTCGACGGTGGTCCAGCGCAGCCGGTCCGCCCCGGGCAGCCCGCGCACCGGCGCCACCGCGTCCGACAGCCCCTGCAGCACGTTGACCGGCGGCAGGACCGCCACGAAGAGCCTCATGGAGACATCTTCCCGCGCGAGGCGGTTTGGGCTAGAACGTTTCCTATGAAGATCCGCACCGGGGGACCGGACGACATTCCCGACATCCTCGCCCTGCTCGACAGCGCCGTGGGCTGGCTGGCCGGCCAGGGCCGTACCGGCCAGTGGGGCGACCAGCCCTTCAGCACCATCCCGGCCCGGGTCGAGCAGGTCTCCGAGTACGCCACCGAACCGTTCCTGATCCGCCTCGCCGAGGACGACGAGGGCCGCACCATCGGCTGCTGCGTGCTGTCCGAGCAGCGGGGGAAGTACATCCCCGCAGTGGACGAGCCCGAGCTGTACGTCCGCATCCTGGTCACCGACCGCAGCCGCAAGGGCTCGGGGATCGGCACCGCGCTGATCGCCGACGCGGTCGAGGAGACCCGCCGGCGCAGCCTCGGCCTGCTGCGGGTGGACTGCTACGCGGGCGCCGACCGCAGGCTGGTCGGCCAGTACCGGGCGCTCGGGTTCACCGAGACCGAGTCCTTCGAGGCCGAGCAGCCGAACGGCATCTGGCCCGGCCAGGTCCTCGCGATCCGGCTCTGACCCTTCGGCCCTGCACCGAAGGACCCCCGACCCTGCACCGAAGCCCCGGGGCGGACCACCACCCCGGGGCATGGCGCTTCGTCAGCAGGCGGGCGCCAGCTCCGACTTGGCGGCGGTGATGGTCCGCGGCACGAAGGCCACCACCCGGCCGCCACGGCCGGGGTGCAGGTCGAACCGCACCCGCAGGTCCGCGCTGCGGGCCAGCACCAGGCCCACCACACCGGCCGCCAGCGCGGACACCAGTCCGCAGGCCAGCAGGCCGAGCCGGGGCCCGTACGAGGCGGTCACCCAGCCGACGATCGGGGCGCCGATCGGCGTGCCGCCGGTGAAGACCAGCACCAGCAGGCCCATCACGCGACCGCGCATCGCGGGGTCGGTGGCCAACTGCAGCATGGAGTTGACGGAGGTGTTGAAGCTGAGTCCGAACACCCCGATCAGCGTCAGCAGCACCGCGAAGGTCCAGTAGTCGGGTGCGAACGCGGCCACCACCTCCAGCGAGCCGAAGGCCAGCGCCGCCACCACCAGCCGGCGCAGCCTGGGCACGCCCCGGCGGGCCGCGAGCAGCGCGCCGGCCAGCGAGCCGACCGCCATCGCGGTGTTCAGCAGGCCGTACTGCCCGGCGCCGACCTTGAAGGTGTCGTAGGCGAAGCCGGAGAGCAGCGTCGGGAAGTTGAAGCCGAAGGTGCCGATGAACCCGGCCAGGACCATCGGCCAGAACAGCTCGGGCCGCTCCTTGACGTAGCGCAGGCCCTCCCGCAGCTGGCCCTTCTCGCGGGCGATCGGCTCGGTCGGGCGCAGTTCGCTCTCCCGCATGGCGAGCAGCCCGCCGATCACGGCGGCGAAGGACAGCGCGTTGACGGCGAACGCCCAGCCGCTGCCGACCACGGCGATCAGCAGGCCCGCGACGGCGGGGCCGACCAGCCGGGCGGTCTGGAAGTTGGCGGCGTTCAGGCTGACCGCGTTGGCGAGGTCCTTGGGCCCGACCATCTCGGACACGAAGGCCTGCCGGGTCGGGTTGTCGACCACGGTGACCAGGCCGAGCAGCAGCGCGAAGGCGTACACGTAGTACGGCGTCACGACGCCGCCGATGGTCAGGACGGCCAGGCCGGCGGCCAGCAGGCCCATGGCGCCCTGGGTGTAGATCAGCAGCCGGCGCTTGGGCATCCGGTCGGCGAGCACGCCGCCGAACAGGCCGAGCAGCAGCATCGGCAGGAACTGCATGGCGGTGGTGATGCCGACCGCGAGGGGGCTGCCGGTGAGGCTGAGGACCAGCCAGTCCTGGGCGATCCGCTGCATCCAGGTGCCGGTGTTGGACACCACCTGGCCGGCGAAGTAGTAGCGGTAGTTGCGAACGCGCAGGGAGGAGAACATCCCCCCGGGCCTCGTGAAGCGGGCACCTGTGGGAGACGTGGACGCGTGGGTGCGTCCGGGAGCGGCGGGGTCGTCCGCCGCGGTGCGTTCGTCGGGGTCGTCGTCGCCGCTGCCGGGCAGCCCCGTGGGGGCGGGTGCCTGGAGGTCGGCGGCCGCGGCGCCTGCCGCGGCGGGGTCGGTGGTCTGGTCGTCGGTGCGGATGGCGGCGGCGCTGGCTGCGGCCGGCGGTGTCACGGTGGTCTCCCCTCGCGGCGCGACGGCCCGAACTGCGGCCGTCGCGCTCCTGGTTTCTGTGGTCGGTGCTGCGGTGATGCGGTACTCCTTCTTCTCCCGGCCGGCGGGCCGGGGTCGGCGTGCCTAGAGGTGTGCGAGCTTGTAGAGCACGGGCGCGGCCTCCCGGAGGACGGCCCATTCCTCCTCGTCGAGCCCCTCGGCGAGCTCGGCGAGCCAGACGTTGCGGCGCCGGCGGCTCTCGGCGAGGATCGCCTCGGCCTGCTCGGTGCTGCTGACGACCACCTGGCGGCGGTCCTCGGGGTGCGGCTCGCGCCGCACCAGCCCCTTCTCCTCCAGCATCGCGACGATCCTGGTCATGGAGGGCGGCTGCACGTGCTCCTTCCGGGCGAGCTCACCCGGTGTCGCCTTTCCGCATCTGGCGAGGGTGCCGAGCACCCCCATCTCGGTGGGGCTCAGCGACTCCTCGACCCGCTGGTGTTTGAGTCGACGGGAGAGGCGCATCGTGGACGATCGCAGCTGATTGATCGCTGCGAGGTCCTGCTCGGACATCTCGGGCATGTTCTTTAGCTTACGTCATTACTCTCGCTAAGGAAAATGCGTTCCCATTCCACCTCGCCGGCCCCGTCCGTTCACCGCGCGCCGGAAGATCGACCCGGTGCGATGCTGGTGCTGGGTCTCGAATGATCTCGACTGGAAGGGCCGACCAGACATGTCCGACCTCGCCGCCGACCCCGCCGCCGGCCCCGCCTCCGGCCTCACCGCCGCGCCGGGCGACACCGGCTTCGCCCGCCTCGCCATGGTCACCATCGACTGCGCCGACCCGATCGCGCTGGCCGGGTTCTACGGCGAGCTGCTGGGCTGGGAGAGCCGTCACCTGGACGAGCAGTTCGCGATCCTGGACAACCCGGAGGGCGGCAGCCCGCTGGGCTTCGGCCGGGTCTCGGGCTACCGGCCGGAGCCGTGGACGGAGCCGGACGGCGGCAAGCACTTCCACCTGGACTTCTACGTGGACGACCTGGACGAGGCCATCGCGAAGGCGCTCGCACTCGGCGCGACCGAGCCGACGTACCAGCACGGCCGGACGCTCAAGGTGCTGATCGACCCGGCCGGCCACCCGTTCGGGCTAGCCCCGCTGGAGTGACGAACCCGGAGTGACGAACCCGGAGCGACGAGCCCGAGGTGACGAACCCGGAGTAACGGACGAACCGACCGGGTGCCGTGCGCAGGCGGTGTCAGGAGTTGGTGCCAAGATCATGCAGGCCGCGTAAAGGTCCATCCTGACCTGGGACTTCACGAAAAGCGCGAACCTTGTGCGACCGTCCGGTAGTGGCTACTGTCCCCCGTTGTCAGGGGCACCACACGCCAGGTCTCCCTTCGGCGGCGCCGTTCCCGCGCCCGTTGCCGCGTTCCTTCCCGACCATCCGTGTCCGCCCGAGGCCTGGCGCCCTTCCTCCCCCGCATCCGTCCTGGGAGCTCTCTTGGGTGAGATCCATCATGCCGACCACGGCTGGGTGACACCGGCGGTCTCGTACTTCGTCGCCTGCCTCGGCGCCTTCGTCGCCCTGCGCAGCGCCCGCTGGGCACTCGTCTCGCAGGGCCGGACCAGGGTGGTCTGGCTGCTCTTCGCCTCGACCTCGCTCGGCGCCGGGATCTGGTCCATGCACTTCATCGCGATGCTCGGCTTCTCCGTCACCGGGGTCGAGATCAGCTACCGCCCCGGGCTGACCGTGCTCAGCCTGCTGGTCGCCATCGCCGTCGTCGGCATCGGCCTGTTCACCGTCGGGTACAGCCGCCGCCCCGTCCTGTCCCTGCTGGCCGGCGGGCTGACCACCGGCCTCGGGGTCGCGGCGATGCACTACCTCGGGATGGCCGCGATGGTCCTGCCCGGCCACCTCGACTACGACCGGCTCACGGTCTGGCTGTCCGTCGCCATCGCCGTGTTCGCGGCCACCGCCGCGCTCTGGGCCACCCTGAACATCCGCGGCACGCTCGCCGTCCTGGCGGCCGCGCCGGTCATGGGCGTGGCGGTGTGCGCGATGCACTACACCGGCATGGCGGCGCTCTCGGTGCGGCTCGACTACTCGCACTCCACCCAGGGCGGCGTGATGGCGCTGCAGTTCATCTTCCCGCTCGGGGTCGGGCTCGGCTGCTACGTCTTCTTCGGCTCGCTGGCCTTCGCGGTCTCGCCGAGCCGCAGCACCACGCAGCCGCTCCTGCTCGGCCCGGCGGCGCCGCTGGTCCCGCTGGTCCCGCGCCAGCGGCGGCAGCGGGACGAGGCCGGCACCAGGCGCTGAGCCGGGCGGGCCCCAAGGCCCCGAAGCCCCTGAAGCCCCCGAAGCCCCCCGTCTCCCAGTCCCCCCAAGCCCCGAGGGCGTCCGACCGGGTCCCCCACCCCAGCCGGACGCCCTCGGCTCACTCCGGCCGACGCCGCCCGCTCACTCCGGCCGCCCCAGCAGCCCGGTCAGGTGCGCGGGCGTGGCCACCGGGCAGACCTTGTGCACGAAGTCCCGCCGCAGCGCGTGGTACGGCTCGCCCGCCCGGTAGAAGTTGGCGTGCATCCGCCGCAGTTCCTCCGCCCGGTACTCGGCCAGCGGCTTCGCCTCCTCGTCGACGGACCGGCGGCGCTTCTTGTCGACCAGCCGCCCGGTGAGTTCGGGCGAGGCGCCGAGCGCGGCGGCCTCCCGGACCACCCAGCGCCGGAAGGCGGCCGCGTCCCCGCCGCAGGTGCGGTCCACCAGGCCGATCCGGCGGGCGTGTTCGGCGCCGACCGGCAGCGCCTCGGTGGTCAGCCGCGCGGCCTGCTCATCGCCGACCCGGCGCGGCAGGGTGTACGTCCAGTACTCGGAGCCGTAGAGGCCCATCAGCCGGTAGTGCGGGTTGAGCACCGCCGACTCCCTGCACCACACCTCGTCGGCGGCGAGGGCCGCCATCAGGCCGCCGGCCGCCGCGTTCCCGGCCAGGGCGGCGACGGTGAGCTTGTCGGTCGTGGTGAGGACCGCGTGGACCAGGTCGTCCATCGCGTTGATGTTCTCCCAGGACTCCAGCGCCGGGAAGGCCGCACCCTCGATGACGTTGAGGTGGATCCCGTTGGAGTAGAAGTCCCGGGGCGCCCCGAGCACCAGCACCGAGGTGGGCCGGTCGGCGGCCTCGCGGTAGGCGGCGAGCAGCCGGCGGCACTGCCCGGTGCTCATCGCCCCGCCCGCGTAGGCGAATTCGAGGTAGCCGACGTCGCCCTCCTCGCGGTAGCGCAGCTCCGACCAGGTCTCCCGGCGGGCCGCCGAGGTCGGTGTCACCGGGACTTCGCGGACCCGGTGCAGCAGGCCGGCGAGCACCGTCGCGGCCGGCTGCTTGAACGTGGCGGGCCCGCCCGGGGTGCGGCGCGGGCGCAGCTGGGGGATCCAGACCGCGCCGTCCACGGTGGCGCGGCAGATCGCGCCGTCGCGGGTGGCGAGCACGGCGCCGGGCACCGGGCCGCGCAGCTCGTCCTCGGGGTGGCCGCCGTGCAGGAAGTGCTCGCGCCCGAACAGCTCGTCGAGCACGCCGGGTTGGGAGTCGGCGGCGCGGAGCTTGCGCAGCACGATGGCGGTGTCGTCGGCGGCCCAGTCGATCCGGCGCGCGTCCTGCCGCAGGAGGGGCCGCAGTCTGCCGTGGACGTCCGGCCGGTCGTAGTCGAGCGGTTCGGGGGTGAACAGCCCGCCCTCGAAGCGCTGGACGGCGAGCAGGACGGCCTCGACGGCGGCGTCGGCGACCTCGCCCCGGTACAGCTCGCTCTTGCCGCAGTCGGTGACGGGGAACTCGACGGACGCCCAGATGTCGCCGGCGTCCATCTCCTCGACGGCCTGGAGGACGGTCACGCCCCAGCGGTCCGCCCCCTCGGTGATCGCCCAGTCGAGCGAGGAGGGGCCGCGGTCGCCCTGGGGGCCGGGGTGCACGATCAGGACGGTCCGGGTGGACCAGATGTCCTGCGGGACGGCCTTGGTGAGCATCGGACAGATGATCAGTTCGGGGTCGGTACGGTCCACCGCCGTCCTCATCGCCTCGTCGCCGAGGGCGAGTTGGACGGCGACCTGGTGGCCGCGCCCGCGCAGCTCGGTGTGGACGCGCTGGGTCAGGCTGTTGAACGCGCTGGCGATCAGGAGAATGCGCAAGAGGGCCTCCGGACAGGGACTGGGGTCGCGCGCAGGCGATGAAACCAGGGCATGGACACGTAATGATTACGTTCTACGCCTTCCCGCCCGACCCTCACGCACTCCGCACACCTGTGCGCCCGGCGTGGCGTCCGCTTCGCCGGATCTCCCCAGCCCCTCCCCGGAGTTGACGGCATCGACCGCCCGCCGGCATCGACAGGCCCGGCCGCTCCCCGGCATTGACGGCCCCGGCCGCTCCCCGGCGTCGACGACCCCGGCCGCTACCGCGGAAACGCCCGGCGGGCCCGCCAGGTGGTGTGCTCGCGGGACACCGCGTCCTCCGCCTCGGCGGCCATCCGGGCCCAGCGCGCCTCGGCGTCCGGCGTCTTGAGGTCGAGGTCGGAGAGCTGGTTGCCGACGTTCTCCAGTTCGCGCGCGGCCAGCTGGTAGGCGGCGGCCAGCGGGCGCAGCTGCTTGAGCTGGGTCCAGGCGATGACGGCGGCGGCCGCGGCCGAGCTGGCGCCGAAGACGTGCACCTGGAGGGCGCCGGTGGCCTGGGCGACGGCCGCCGCCGCGCCGATGATGATCAGCGCCGCGATGCCGAGCCCCCAGGACACCGCCTGTGTCTCGCACGCCTCGGCCCGGGCGCGGTACCAGGTGCGCTGGCCCTCGACCCGGGTGCGCAGGTAGAGCATGCGGCGGGTGGTCAGGCTGCCGGCCCGCATCCGCCGCATCTCCGGGGTGATCTCGGGGACGGTGCCGGGCGGCACGATCTCCGGGTCCTCGAAGGCCCGCAGCACGTCCTCGACCTGGAGCAGGTAGCCGCGGTCCACGTCCGCGGACTCCGCCTCGCCGTCGAACGGCCGGGCCCGGACGGTGTACTTCCAGGCCAGCGTCTTGACCGACTCGGCCGCCGCCCGGGCCTCGTACCAGCGCCCCTGCGGGTTGCTGCGGCGCAGCCGGGACCAGAAGTAGCCGGCGATCAGGAAGGCGCCCACCGAGTACAGCGGCACGCTGTCGAAGGAGCCGCGGTCCTTCGGCCCGGGGAACGAGCCGATCACGGCGGCGATCACCAGCATGGCGATCAGTCCGCGGTACCAGCGCAGCGTCTCGCGCTGGCCGTCCAGCGAGGCCTTGTCCGCCGTCCAGAACAGCTCCGGCAGCAGCTTCGCCTCGTCTCCCCCGGGCGGATCCTGTTGCACCATCGGTCGAGCCCCCTCCCCGTGTCCGTCCAGGCAGTATTCCCTCCGTCAACTTCGCTACACAGGCCCCTTTTTGACATTTTTCCCGGCGGTGATCGCCGAACCGCCCTCGAAACCGGTACAACCGGTTGCATGCCGCTGCACTGGAAGCTCGTCATCGACTGCGCCGACCCGAACCGCCTGGCCGCCTTCTGGGCCGCCGCCCTCGACCACACGCTTGAGGAGCACAGCGCCCTGATCACCCGCCTGCTCGACGCCGGTGCCGTCACCCCGGACGCCGTCACCGAGGTCGACGGCCACCCCGCCTGGCGCACCCTCGCCGCCGTCCGCCACCCCGAGGACCCGTACGACCCCGCCACCGGCACCGGCCTGGGCCGCCGCCTGCTCTTCCAGGCCGTCCCCGAGCCGAAGCACGGCAAGAACCGCCTCCACCTCGACGTGCACCCGGGCCCGGGCGAGCGCGAGTCCACCGTCGCCCGCCTCCAGGCGCTCGGCGCCACCGTGCTGAACGACATCAAGGAGCCCGGCGGCGCTTGGACACTCATGGCCGATCCCGAGGGCAATGAGTTCTGCGTTCACTGACCGCCGGCCCGGGGCAGGCGCCCCGGGAACGACGGCGGCCCCGCCCCTTCCCCGGAGGGGGACAGGACGGGGCCGCCGGTGGAGCGGTACGGCGTCAGAGCAGGCCGAGGGCCGGCATCAGGTAGTAGAAGGCGAACACCGACGCCACCGCGTACAGCGGGACGGGCACGCTGCGCCCGCGCCCGGCGGCCAGGCGCAGGACGCAGAAGGCGATGAAGCCGAAGCCGATGCCGTTGGTGATGCTGTAGGTGAACGGCATCATCACGATCGTCAGGAAGGCCGGGATCGCGATGGTGTGGTCCGACCAGTCGATCTCCTTGATCGAGCCCGCCAGGATCAGGAAGCCGACGGTGACCAGGGCCGGGGTCGCGGCCTGGGCCGGGACCATGGTGGCGAGCGGCGTGAGGAAGAGCGCGACCACGAAGAGCAGGCCGGTGACGATCGAGGCGAAGCCGGTCCGGGCGCCCTCGCCGACACCGGCGGTGGACTCCACGAAGCAGGTGTTCGCGGAGGCGGAGGTGGCGCCGCCGGCCGCGGTGGCGATGCCGTCGACCATCAGGATCTTGTTGATGCCGGGCAGGTCGCCGTTCTCGTCGAGCAGGTGGGCCTCGTCGGCGACGCCGAGGATGGTGCCCATCGCGTCGAAGAAGCAGGACATCAGCACGGTGAAGACGAACAGCACGCCGGTCAGCACGCCGACCTTCTCGAAGCCGCCGAACAGGCTGACCTTGCCGACCAGGCCGAAGTCCGGGGCGGCGACCGGGTTGCCCGGCCAGGCCGGGACGGTCAGGCCCCACTTGAGCGCCGGGACGTCGACGAGCTTGTCGATCACCACGGCGAGCGCGGTGCTGACCACGATGCTGATCAGGATGGCGCCGGGCACCTTGCGGATCAGCAGGACGAGGGTGAGCAGCAGGCCAAACACGAAGATCAGCACCGGCCAGCCGAGCAGGTGCCCGCTGCCGCCGAGCTGCAGCGGGACGGTGGTGTGCGCGGCGTCCGGCATGCGGCTGACGAAGCCGGAGTCGACCAGGCCGACGAGGGCGATGAACAGGCCGATACCGATCGCGATGGCCTTGCGCAGCCCGAGCGGCACGGCGTTCATGACCCGCTCGCGCAGGCCGGTGGCGACCAGCAGCATGATCGCGAAGCCGGCCAGCACGACCATGCCCATGGCGTCCGGCCAGGTCATCTTGGGGGCGAGCTGGAGCGCCACGATGGTGTTGACGCCGAGGCCGGCGGCCAGGCCGATCGGGACGTTGCCGATCACGCCCATCAGCAGGGTGGTGAGACCTGCGGTGAGGGCGGTGGCGGTGACCAGCTGGGCGCTGTCCAGGTGGGCCCCGGTCATGTCCGTGGCGCTGCCCAGGATGATCGGGTTGAGCACCAGGATGTACGCCATGGTGAAGAAGGTGGCGACGCCGCCGCGGATCTCGCGCGGCAGGGTGGAGCCGCGCTCGCTGATCCGGAAGTAGCGGTCCAGGGCGCCGGCGGGGGGCTTGGGGGCGCTGGAGGCGGGTTCGGGCGACTCGGTGGTCGGCTGGACCACAGGCATGCGTGCGTCCTCTGTGGGGGAGCTGAGGAGGGGGGACGCCCGGGGCGACGGTGGCCGGGCGGGGAACTTTCAGTATGGTTTCCCGATCGCACACGCGCTATCTTCGCGCGTAGAAACCAGAGGGCCCCTGCGGGCCTGCCGCCGCACCGTACGCTAGGCCCCATGCCCAAGACGCCGCTGCACCCCTCGCCCCCTCCGCTGGAGGCCAACGACGTCGCCATCGTCGGCGGCGGCACGGTGCTGTGGTTCGTCGCCTTCCTGGCCCTGCTCCCCTTCCAGGGCACCCTCTCCGACCACGGCCACGGCACCTGGCCGTGGATCTGCCTCTCCGGCGGCCTGCTCGGCCTGATCGGCCTCTGGTACTGCCGCGCCCGACGGGACGCCATCGCCCGCGACCGCGCCGCCGAGGCCGCGAACCGGGCGGCCGGAGACGACGGCCAGGACCCGGCCACCCAGTCGGACTGAATAGTCCTTTAGTAGCACGCACCGGACATAAGGCACCCGTAGAGTCGGTGCCATGACGCAGCCTGCCCACCCCGCGGAAGAGCAGCCCGGCGACGCCGACCGCCCCGACGGTGCGCACCCCCTCGGGCTGCTGCCCGGCCGACGCGGCGGGCTGACCTCCGCCGAGGTGGCCGAACGCGTCGCGCGCGGACAGGTCAACGACGTCCCCGTACGGTCCAGCCGCTCCGCCAAGGAGATCGTCCGGGCCAACGTCTTCACCCGCTTCAACGCGATCATCGGCGTGATGTTCGGGATCATCCTGATCGTCGGCCCGCTCCAGGACGGCCTGTTCGGCCTGGTCATCGTCGCCAACACGGCGATCGGCATCATCCAGGAGCTGCGCGCCAAGAAGACCCTGGACAGCCTGGCCCTGATCGGCGAGGCCCGCCCCGAGGTCCGCCGGGACGGCACCGTCGAACAGATCTCCGTCGCCGAGATCGTGCTCGACGACACGGTGCTGCTCGGCATCGGCGACAAGGTGATCGTCGACGGCGAGGTCACCGAGGCGGACGGCCTGGAGATCGACGAGTCGCTGCTCACCGGCGAGCCCGACCCCGTCCTCAAACAGCCCGGCGACCAGGTCATGTCCGGCAGCTTCGTGGTGGCCGGCGCGGGCGCGTTCACCGCCACCAGGGTCGGCCGCGAGGCGTACGCGGCGCAGCTCGCCGAGGAGGCCAGCCGGTTCACCCTGGTGAAGTCGGAGCTGCGCAGCGGCATCAACAGCATCCTGCGCTTCATCACCTACCTGCTGATCCCCACCGCCATCGGCCTGATCATCAGCCAGCTGGCCGTCGAGGGCCGCGACTGGCGCGAGGCCGTGCGCCGGATGGTGGCCGGGATCGTACCGATGGTCCCCGAGGGGCTGGTCCTGCTGACCTCGGTCGCCTTCGCGATCGGCGTGATCCGGCTGGGCCGCAAGCAGTGCCTGGTCCAGGAGCTCCCGGCGATCGAGGGCCTGGCCCGGGTCGACACCGTCTGCCTGGACAAGACCGGCACCCTCACCGAGGGCGGCATGGACGTCGTCGACCTGCGGGTCCTCTCCGACGGCGAGCCCGGCGCCCCCGACCCGGACACCATCAAGCACGCGCTCGGCATGATGGCCGGCGCCGACGCCCGCCCCAACCCCTCCATGCAGGCGGTCATCGACGCCTACGGGCGCGGCGACGGCGGCGCCCCGGGGGCCGGCGGCTCCCCGGCCGCCGACGGTTGGCGGGTGATCGAGGCGATGCCGTTCTCCTCCGCCCGCAAGTGGAGCGGCGTGCAGCTGCTGGAGCCGCAGGGCGGCGAGGCCAGCTGGCTGCTCGGCGCCCCCGACGTGCTGCTGCCCGCCGGGCACCCGGCGCTCACCGAGGTCGACGAGCTGGGCGCCAAGGGCCTGCGGGTGCTGCTGCTCGGCCGCACCCCCACCCCGCTGGACTCCCCCGACCCGGCCGACGGGCTCGCCCCGCTCGCCCTGGTGGTGCTCCAGCAGCGGCTGCGCAACGACGCCGCCGCCACCCTGCGCTACTTCGAGGGCCAGCAGGTGCAGGCCAAGGTCATCTCCGGCGACGCCGCGGTCTCGGTCGGCGCGGTCGCCAGCCATCTCGGTCTGCCCGGCGCCGACCACCCGCTGGACGCCCGGACGCTGCCCGCCGAACCGGACGCCCTCGCCGACACGGCCGAACGGACCACCGTCTTCGGCCGGGTCACCCCGCAGCAGAAGCGCCAGCTGGTCGCCGCCCTGCAGTCCCGCGGACACACCGTGGCGATGACCGGAGACGGCGTCAACGACGTGCTCGCGCTCAAGGACGCCGACATCGGCGTGGCGATGGGCACCGGCAGCGACGCCACCAAGGCGGTCGCCCAGATCGTGCTGCTCAACGACTCCTTCGCCACCCTGCCCTCGGTGGTCGCCGAGGGCCGCCGGGTGATCGGCAACATCGAGCGGGTCGCGGGCCTGTTCCTGGTGAAGACGGTCTACTCGGTCCTGCTGGCCCTGCTGGTGATCTTCACCCACTCGCCGTACCCGTTCCTGCCCCGGCACTCCACCGTGCTCTCCACCCTCACCATCGGCGTGCCGGCCTTCTTCCTCGCCCTCGCCCCCAATAACGAGCGGGCCCGCACCGGCTTCGTGAAGCGCGTCCTGCGGCTCGCCGTGCCGGGCGGCGTCATCGCCGGCACCGGCACCTTCGTCGCCTACGCGCTGGCCCGCTCCGACCACGCGACCGACCTCAAGGCCGACACCAGCGTTGCCACCCTGACGCTCTTCCTGATCGCCATCTGGGTGCTCGCCATCGTCGCCCGCCCCTACAACTGGTGGCGCCTGCTGCTGATCGGCACCATGGGCGGCGCCTTCGCCCTGGTCCTGCTGGTGCCCTGGCTGGCGGAGTTCTTCCAGCTCTCGCTGGTGGGCACCCGCGACCCCCTGGTCGGCGTCGGCATCGCGGTGGTCTGCGGCCTGGCCCTGGAGATCGCCTGGCGCTTCATGAAGCGCCGCGTCGACTCCTGACCGGGGGCGGCGCCCCGGCCACAGACACCTCTGGCGGTCCGCCCTCCCGGCCTGCATGATGGCCAGCAGGAACGGGGGTGCCGACATGGCCCACACGGGTGGGGAAACCGAGCGCGAGACCGGGCAGGTGGAGGCGTTCACCGCCTTCCTGGCCGGCCTGCTGGCGGCCGGACTGACGGTCCTGGTCCTGGTCGGCGGCCGCTGGCTGACGAACGCCGGCGAGGTGACCGCCCCGGCGCTGCCGTGGGTGCCGACGGCCGTGAAGGCCCTGGTGGCGGCCGTCTGGCTGGCCACCACCACCGTCGTCTACCTGCGGCTCAAGCGCCGTGGGCGGGCCCGCTGAGCGCTCAGCCCTCGAAGTCCCGCGCCGCGGACAGCTCGTACGCCCGGTCCGGATCGGTGAGCACGGCCAGCACCTCGAACCGCCGGTGCCACTGCCCGACCGACCAGGCGAGCCCGGCCGCCAGGCCCTCCGGGGTGGCCGCGTGCAGCAGCCCGGGCACCGGCGGGAGCTCGAACTCGTCGTCCTCGTCGGCGGCCTCGGCCGCGTCCGGGTCGTAGGGCGCCTCCGGGGCGTCCGCCTCGACGTCCCAACGCCAGTCCACGGCGGCGTCGTCGCCGTCCGGGCCGACCACCAGCAGCTCCTCGTGCTCCTCGTAGGCGACCGGGCAGCCGGGCAGCAGCTCCCGCACCACGGCGGGGACCCGGTGCAGCACGCCCTCGGAGAGCACCCGCCCGCCCGCCACCTCGCTGGCGAGCGAGACGTGCAGCCGCTCGGCGAGGTCGGCGGCGAGCGCCGGGGCGACCGGCACCAGCGGGTACGGGTGCAGGAGCTGGACGAGGTCGGGCGCGTCGGCGACGACCGCCCTGGAGGAGTCGACGACCACCGTGTGGGCCGGCCGGCGGCCGGTGTCCGGGTCGAGCGGCGGCAGCGCCCGCACCACGTCGACCGGTTCGATCCGCTCGATCTCGACCCGGGCCAACGCGCTGTGCAGGCCGTGCAGTTGGCGGTGGCCGAGGTCGGAGGCCGGATCGGTGAGCCGGTCCAGCACCTCGTCCGGGCCGTGCGGTTCGGCGAGCAGCGCGGCCAGCGTGGTGCGCACCCCGAGCGCGTGCAGGAACTGCTCGTCCAGGGTCGTCCGGGCCTCGTCGTAGAGGCCGCGCAGCAGCGGGTCGGCACCGGCGGCGCGCAGTCCGGCGGGCTCGCGGCCGTCCAGCACCGGGTGGTCGCGCAGCCACCAGGCGGTGTACGGCGGCAGGTCGGTGTAGGAGCCGTCCGGCAGCAGGGTGCGGACGGGGTTGACGACGGCGTCCCGGTACGGCGGGCGGGAGAGCGCGGCGAGCGCCTCCGGCCAGGCGTCGTCGTCGACCAGGTCGAGGTCGCGGACGGCCAGCAGTTCGGCGGCCACCGGCGGGACGCCCGCGACGTCGTCGGCCTGTAGGGCTTCGAGGGCGTCCTCGGCCCAGTCGGCGAGGCCGTCGGGCGCCTCGTCGAGCAGCCCGGTGGGGTGGCCGCCAGCCGCGCGGTCGGCGGGCGCGGTGGGGTCGAGCCGCTCCAGGTCGTCCGGGTCGAGCACCACGTCCTCGGCGCGGACGAGGACGAAGTCGGCGAGCACGCCGACGGCGGTGAGCACCTCCGGGCCCCAGCGCTCCAGCAGCTCGTCGTCCACCCAGCCGGCGTCCTCCTCGCGGGCGAGAGCCGCGAACGGGCTGCCGGGCAGGACGAGTTCACCGGCGCGGGCGGGCTCGCCCTCGTCGTCGAGCAGGGCCAGCCGGGCCAGCCAGCGGTGCTCGCCGGCGGCCGGGCCGGCGACCTTGACCAACGCCAGGACGGCGTCCGCCAGTTCGAGCGCGGCCTCGACGTCGTCCTCGGCCACCTGGTAGGAGCGGGCGACGGCGGCCCGCACCTCGGGGGTGTCGAGCACCCCGGCCGGGGTGGCGGTGCCGGCGCCGAGCTTGGCGAGCAGCGGGTGGGCCGCCTCGGGGTGGGCGAGCCGCAGGTCGAGGGCGGCGAGCGCGTCGGCCAGCGACTCGGGGTAGCCGGGGAAGGCCGCCCAGTCGGCGTCCTCGGAGGGCAGCAGGACGCGCCGGGGCCCGGTGATGGTCCGGCCGTCGGCGAGCGGGACGGGCAGCGCGCCGAGCGCCTCCGGGTCTGCGGCGCCGAGCGCCGCGTACAGGTTGCGCCACCAGGCGGGCTCGCGGTCCAGGCCGCCGAGCTGGTCGACCACGTCGGCCAGCGGCACCCGGCGCACGTTCAGCACCCGCAGCTCGGTACGGCGCTCCAGCCCGGCCGGCAGCAGCCCGGGGAAGATCGGCGCCAGCGCCTCGACCACCGAGCCGTCCGCCCCCTCCAGCAGGGTGGCGTCCCGGGGGCGCAGCGCGGGCGTGCCCGCCTCGACCGGCGCCGGGTGCGGCAGGAACGGCGTGCCGGGCAGCCGGGAGAGGACGGCCGCGCGGAGCGCGTTGTCGAGCGCACCCTGGCCGAGCGGCCCGGGGACGAGGCCGAGCGAGCCGAGGTCGGCGCCGCGGGCGCGCAGCAGGTCGGCGTAGCTGTCGGCGGCGCGCTCGGTCAGGAAGTCGGCGAGCGCGCCGGGGGCGACGTGCCGGCGGGTGGAGTCCAGCGGGTAGGAGGCGATGAGCAGCGCGGGCAGGCCGATCGGCTCGTCGCTGGGGGTGGGCGCGTGCAGCACCGGCGCGATGCCGGGCGCCTGCGGGGTGCCGTCGGCGGCGACCGGGACGGCCCAGGTGACCGTCCAGTACGGGCGGGCGCGCTCCTCGGTGGGGCGGTCGGCGAGCAGTTCGGCGGCCAGGGTGCCGGTGGCGCCGGCGGTCTGCCAGCGGGTCCGCCGCGGCCGGCCGTCCGCGTCGTCGGTGACGGTGACCTCGGTGACGCCGTCCGGGCGGGGCTCGGCGGCGGCGCGGGTGAGCGTCCGGGTGCCCTCCGGGGTCTCCACCACGACCTCGGCGAGGCCGGGCAGGGTGAGCAGCAGCGCGTCGTCGATGCCGGCGAGCAGACGGCGGGTCAGGTCCTCGGCGGCGGCGTCCCGCAGCGGCAGCACGACCACCGTGTCGTAACCCTCGGGGGCCGGGCCCTCGGCGGCGAACGGCAGCCGCAGCAGCGGCACGTGGCCGTCCCGGCGGCGCAGTTCCTCGGCCAGCGCGGGCTGCGCCTGGGCCAGCGAACGGGCCTCGCCCAGCGACCAGCGCACCCCGCCGGCGGCGCCGAGCACGGCGGGCTCGTCGGTGACGGCGAGCACGGCGGCGAAGCCGACGCCGAACCGGCCGACGGCGGGCGTCTCACCGCGCTTGGAGGAGGCGCGCAGGGTGGACAGCGACTCGACGGCGGCCGCGTCCAGCGGGGCCCCGGTGTTGGCGGCGGCGAGCACGCCGTCGGCGAGGGTGAGCCGCAGCCGGCCGGGACCGTGCCCGGCCCGGACCGCGGCGTCGGCCGCGTTCTGCGCCAACTCGACGACCAGGCGGTCGCGGTAGCCGCCGAGCGCGAGTTCCTCCTCGGCGTTGGCGTCCTCCCGGAACCGGGCCGGCGAGGCGGCCCAGGCGTCCAGCACCCGCCGGCGCAGCGCGGCGCTCCCGAAGGGGTCCGCGAGGTGCTCGTCCGTGCTGCTGCCGATGATCCGAGGTTCCACTGGACCTGCCGCCTTCCGCCGCCCTGTACTTCGTACGGGGGGCATTCTCCCCCGCCCCGGCCGCTGCTCCGGACCGCGCCCCCGCCGCCGGGCGCCCGCAGGGCCCCCACCCGCACGAACGCCACGGCCCGCCCCACCGGTTCGGTGGAGCGGGCCGCAAGCGAGAACAGGTCCGGTCAGGAGTGCCCGAGCTCCTCCGCCGGGGCGTCCGGCTCGACCGAGCCGGAGGTGCGGTCCGGGTGCAGCTGCATCGGCTCGACCACCAGCTCGTCCAGGATCAGCTCGGACGGCGCCGGCGGGGCCGGGATGACGGCCGCCTCGGAGTGCCCGCCGCAGCCGTACGCGAAGGAGACGATCTGCCCGTCCGCCGGCCCGAACTCGTTGCCGCACACGCCGAAGGCCTGTCCGAGCGAGCCGCCGATCGGGATCAGGAAGCCGCAGCTGCCGCACGCGGCGGGCGCGGCCTGCGCCATCGGCGTCTGCGAGCCGTGCGCCTTCTCCCAGCGGTCGGCGGCCAGGTGCAGGCCGAGCCGGGAGAGCACCCGGCTACGGCCCATGCCGAGCTCCTCGGCGACGGCGTTGATCCGGGCCCGGGCCGGGGCGGGCTGGATGCCCGGGTCGGTGACGACCACGTCCTCCTCGGCCGCGAGGGCGACCGCGGAGTTCGGGGCGGGCTCGTCCTCGCCGCTCCAGCCGGGTTCCAGGCGCGCGTCGTCGGCGTCGGTGGGCAGCAGGTCGCCCGGGCCCATGTCACCGGGGCGCAGCCGCTCGCTCCACGGCACCCACTGGGGGGCGAGGACGGCGTCGGCGCCGGGCAGCAGGACGACCTCGTCGAGGGTGACGTTCTTCGCGCGCGGGGCACGGGCGACGGTGACCGCCCAGTGCCAGCCACGGTAGGCGGCGTCCAGGCACTCGAAGGTGTGGGTGACGACGCGGTCGGCGTCCGCCTGGGCGCCGAGATGTGGTCCGACGGTCTCCGGGCCGACGGCCTCCTCGGCCGCCTTCCGGGCGAGTTCGACGGCCTCGGCACAGAGCCGATCGGGGGTACGGCTTCGCATCGCAGCACTCACGGCGTCGATTCTCTCCCAGTTCTTCTGTCGCCCACGGCGTGTTGCCTGTTCCGTCGCGGCTCGATAGTCCCTTGTCCATTCTGCGCGACCAGAGGCCGCCGCGGATACCGGCCGCGCCGCTCGTCCGGGCCTGCCGGCGCCCCGGCGCTCGGCACGCGGCCCCTGGGCAGGCTACCCGCCGGTCGGCGCCCCAGCACAGTCCGGGGCGGTGGCGGCCGTTCCGGGGCCGCGCCGAGGGGGGTGGATTCCCGCGTCACTGCGGCGATTCTGGGGCAGGATGGGCATGTGGCGGACGAGGACCCGTCGCAGCACGCACTGCACGCCTCGCAGGCCGGCAGCCCCGACCAGGCGGACGCCGTGCCGCGACAGCAGTCTCCGGCCCCCGCTGCGGGCGAACCGCAGCCGGGGGGCGATTTCGAGTCGCCCACCGCCCCCGTGAGCCTCGTCAAGACCGGCGCCGCGACCGCCACCGTGGCCGGCGCCGACCCGGCCGTCCACGCCCGGCAGCTCGCCGCCCTGGACGGGGACCCTGGCGAAGAGGAACCCGAGCCGAGCCGCAACCTCCTGGTCCGGACCGCCTCCGCCGCCGGCGCCCGCACCGGCCGGGTGGTGCACGGCACCGGCCGCCGGATCCGCAAGGCCACCTCCGCGGAGGGCGCGGGCGAATCCGGCCTGGCGAAGCTGATCGAACTGCACGCGCTGAACTCCTTCGGCGACATGCTGATCACCGTCGCGCTGGCCTCGACCATCTTCTTCTCCGTACCCACCGGCGAGGCCCGCGGCCGGGTGTCGCTGTACCTGTTGATCACGATGGCCCCGTTCGCCCTGCTGGCCCCGGTGATCGGCCCGCTGCTGGACCGGCTGCCGCACGGCCGCCGGGCGGCGATGGCGATGTCGATGCTGGCCCGGGCGGTGCTGGCCTGGACGATGGCCGGGGTGATCACCGGCGGCGGTCTGGCGCTGTACCCGGAGGCGCTGGGCGTGCTGGTGGCGTCCAAGGCGTACGGGGTGGTGCGCAGCGTGGTGGTGCCGCGGCTGCTGCCGAGCCGGCTGTCGCTGGTGAAGGCGAACTCCCGGGTCACCCTGGCCGGGCTGCTGGCCACCGGGGTGGCGGCCGGGGTGGGCGGTCTGCTGCACCTGATCGGGCCGGGCTGGCCGCTGCGCGGCGCGTTCCTGGTCTTCGTGATCGGCACCCTGATGGCCTTCCACCTGCCGCACGCGGTGGACTCCGCCAAGGGCGAGCAGCGCGCACTGCTGCACGCCGAGATGCACGGCGAGGCGCACGGCGAGCGGGCGCCGGAGGACGCCCGCGCCCCGAAGGCCTCGCTGCGCACCGTCGGCCCGTCGGTGATCCTGGCGCTGCGGGCGATGTCGGCGCTGCGCTGGCTGGTCGGCTTCCTGGTGATGTTCCTGGCGTTCCTGCTGCGCGAAGAGCCGATCGGGGGCCTGCGGCCGACGCTGGCGCTGGGCCTGGTGGCGCTGGCGGCGGGGACGGGCAACGCGCTGGGTTCGGTGCTGGGCTCCTGGCTGCGCACCCGGGGCCCGGAGGCGACGGTCACCGCGATGCTGCTGCTGGCGACCGGCGCGACGGCCGCGGCCGCGCTCTGGTACGGCGTGGTGACGGTGGTCCTGGTCGCCGGCGTGGCCGGGGTGGCGGCCTCGCTGGGCAAGCTGTCGCTGGACGCGCTGATCCAGCGGGACGTCCCGGAGGCGGTGCGGACCTCGGCGTTCGCGCGGTCGGAGACGCTGCTCCAGCTGTCCTGGGTGGCCGGCGGCGCGGTCGGCATCCTGCTGCCGCTGAACGGCGTGCTGGGTCTGTCGGTGGCCGCCGGGGTGGTGGGCCTGATGCTGCTGTGGACGGTCCGCACGCTGTTCCGGGTGGGCCTGCGGCGGCGCCCTCCGGCGCCCAGGGTGGCCTGAACCGGCCATGGGCAACACGCGGTGGCCGACCCCCGCGTAGCGTGATCGGCGAAGCCCGGTAGATTCTGACGCATGAGCCTCAATACCCGTGCCATCGCCGCCCTCGGCGCCGTCGTCGTGGTCGGTGCTGCCACGGTCGGCACGTCCGTCGCCATCGCGAGCGGCCAGACCGAGCACAGCTCCCACCGCGCGACCCTCACGGTCGGCAACTCCTCGATCGTCGCGGACCCGCTGTGCTTCAACGGCGGCAGCCCGATCACGGAGGACCTGCAGCAGGAGTGCCAGCAGAAGGCCACCCAGGCCCTCGCGGAGGGCACCCTCCCGACCTCCGACGTCGTGGTGAGCGACCGGGTCGGCGTCGGCGTCTCCCCGAACGTGGCCGACAAGGGCTGGTGGGCCTTCACCAACGGCGGCTCGCAGGGCCAGGGCGGGCGCTTCAGCCTGTTCTCCTACGCCAAGGGCCCGACCTTCTCCGGCTCCCAGCCGGCGAGCCAGGTGCTGAACGCCTCCGGCAAGACCCTGGTCACCGTGGTCGAGGGCGACAAGAACTCGGACAACCCGGTCGCCGTCTGGTACTTCCAGCTGAACACCCAGGACAGCTGACGCTCCCGCGATGACCGCACACGCCGTCGCGGACGAGCGCAGCGAGCAGCCGGGCCCCGACCGGGCCCGGCTGCTCGTCGTCGTCGCGGTGCCCGCCGAGGCCGAGGCCGTCCTGCGCGGCCTGCCCGGCCCGGCCACCGTGCTGCCGCTGCCCGGCGGTGCGCTGCACCGGGCCGCGGGCGCCCCGGTGGACGTCCTGGCGGGCGGGGTCGGCCCGGCCGCCGCCTCCGCCGCCGCCTCCGCCGCGCTGGGCGCGCAGCCGGCCTCGGGGGGCCGCTACGGCCTGGTCGTCTCGGCCGGGATCGCCGGCGGGTTCGCCCCGCACGCCCCGGTCGGCACCACCGTGCTGGCCGACGCGATCGTCACCGCCGACCTCGGCGCCGAGACCCCCGAGGGCTTCGCCGACGTCACCGAACTGGGCTTCGGCACCGTCCGGCACACCCCTCCCCCGGCCGCCGTCGCGCTGGCCGCCCGGGCCCTGGGCGCCGCCACCGGCCCGGTGCTGACCGTCTCCACCGTCACCGGCAGCGCCGAGCGGGCCGCCGCACTGGCCGCCCGCCACCCGGGCGCCCTGGCCGAGGCGATGGAGGGCTTCGGCGTGGCCGAGGCCGCCGCCCGGTACGGCGTGCCGGTGCTCGAACTCCGGACCGTCTCCAACCCGGTCGGCCCGCGCGACCGGGCCGCCTGGCGGATCGGCGAGGCGCTGGCCGCCCTGGAGCGGGCCTTCGCCGCACTGCCCGTCCACGAACTGATCGAGGAGGCCGGCCGTGGCTGAACGGCTGAGCATCGCGTACTCGCCCTGCCCGAACGACACCTTCGTCTTCCACGCCTGGGCGCACGGCCTGGTGCCCGGGGCGGACGCCCCCGAGGTGACCTTCGCGGACATCGACGTCACCAACGGCCTGGCCGAGCGCGGCGAACTGGACGTCCTGAAGATCAGCTACGGCGCGCTGCCCTGGGTCCTGGACGAGTACACCCTGCTGCCCTGCGGCGGCGCGCTCGGGCGCGGCTGCGGCCCGCTGGTGCTCACCCGGCCGGGCACGGACGCCCCCGCGGACCTCACCGGGAAGACGGTGGCGGTGCCGTCCGAGCGCTCCACCGCCTACCTGCTGTTCCGGCTCTGGGCCGCGAAGGCGGTGCCGGGCGGCTTCGGCGAGATCGTCGTCCTGCCGTTCCACGAGATCATGCCCGCCGTCCGGGACGGCCGGGTGGACGCCGGCCTGGTGATCCACGAGGCCCGGTTCACGTACCGGCAGTACGGCCTGCACAGCCTGGCCGACATGGGCGAGGCCTGGGAGCAGGAGACCGGCCTGCCGATCCCGCTCGGCGCGATCGTCGCCCGGCGCTCGCTCGGCGCCGAACGGCTGCGCGCGCTCACCGACGCCGTCCGCGCCTCCGTCCGGCAGGCCTGGGCGGACCCGAGCGCCAGCCGGGAGTACGTGCTGGCGCACGCCCAGGAGATGGACCCGGCCGTCGCCGACCAGCACATCGCCCTGTACGTGAACGAGTTCACCGCGGACCTCGGCGAGGAGGGCTACGCGGCCGTCCGCGCGCTGCTCACCCGGGCCGCCGCGGAGGGGCTGGTGCCCCCGCTCGACCCGGGTGCGCTGGCGTTCTGATCCCCCTCGGTCAGACGTCGAACTGGTCGGCCACCGCGCGCAGCAGGCCGGCCAGCTTCTGGCCGGTCGCCTTGGCCGGGTAGCGGCCGTGCTGGAGGCCCGGCAGCACCGCGTCCAGCGTGGTGATCAGGTCCTGGACGATCGGCGCCATGTCGTCGGCGCTCTTGCGCTGGGCGGCGGCCACCGACGGCAGTGCGTCCAGCAGTTGCACGGCCATCGCCTGGTCGCCGCGGTGGCCGGCGACCACGCCGAACTCGACCCGCTGGCCCGGCTTCAGCACGGTGACACCGGCGGGCAGCGCCTTGGTGTGGACGAAGACGTCGCCGCCGTCGTCGCGTGACAGGAAGCCGAAGCCCTTCGTCTCGTTGAACCACTTGACCTGGCCGGTGGGCATCTCGACAGTCCTCGAATGGGTGTGAGGGATCCCGGCCCTGGCCGGGGATCACTGGGTGGTGGGGAAGGCAGCCGACCTCGGCTCGGCGCCCGCGGGCGCTCATGGTCAGCACGCTGTCAGGAGCAGACTAACGGTCCGTCACTGCCTCATCCGCGTTCCGCGAAAGATCCGCGTTCCAAGGCCCGTTGGGGGCGGTACGGGCGCGGCGTTCTCGCGATCACGGGCGACCCGGTACTGGCACAGCCGGGGCGCGGCTCAGCACGGTCCATCGGCTCACACCCCCGGGTCTGAGGAAACGGGGCGCACGTGTCGCACCCCTCGGCACCCCCTGCATACCCCCGCCCAGCAGGGATCAAAACGTTCAGCTTCCGAGAAACTGCGCAACGTGACCGGACCGCTCCGGTGACGGGGCCCGGCGGCCGCTCTGCCAGACTGGACCGACCGCCCGACCAGCCCCGAGGAGCGAGCAGACGTGAGCAGCCAGAGCGCCGACCCCGGCGACGTGTACGTCAAGGCCGGGACGATCGTCTTCGGTCTGGGCGCGCTCGCCACCCTGGTCACCTTCGTCCCGCTGTTCCTGCACCTGACGCCGCTGCCGACGGCCGCGTACTGGCTGAGCATGCTGATGCCGGCGGGCTTCCTGGCCGCGCTGACCGGGCTGTTCCTGAACGCGCGGGCCCAGCGCCGCCGGGTGGAGTCCGCGGCCGCGTCCTAGAACGCGGCCCCGGGACCCGGCCCCAGGGCATGCCCCGGGGCCGCGGCTCAGCCGGCCAGGTGGGCGTCGAGCCAGGCCGGGAACCCGGTGAGGTCCGCCAGCACCACGTCCGCCCCGGCCGCGCGCAGTTCGTCCGCGCTGTACGGGCCGGTGGCCACGCACACCGCGACGGCGTCCGCGTGCCGGGCGCCCCGGATGTCGCCGAGGTGGTCGCCGACGTAGACGCTCGCGCCGTACTCGCGCAGCGCCTCGCCCTTGGTCTCCGCCCAGAGGTCGCCGACCAGCGCGTCCGCGTGCAGCCCGGCGTGCTCCAGGTGCAGGCGGGCGTTCGGCTCGTACTTGCCGGTGATCACCGCGACCCGGCCGCCGTGGTCGCGGACCGCCTCGACGGCGGCGTGCGCGCCGGGGAGGGCGACGGTCGGGGCGAAGGCGAGGTCGCGGTAGAGCTCGCGGTAGCGGGTGGCGGCGCGCTCCACCTCGTCCTCCGGGAACCAGTTGCGGATCTCGTCCAGCAGCGGCGGGCCGAGCCGGGTGACCACCAGGTCGGCGTCGATGCGGACGCCGGTCTCGGCCGCGAGCGCCAGGTAAGTGGCGTGGATCCCCGGCCGGGTGTCCAGCAGCGTCATGTCGAGGTCGAAGCCGACGGTGAGCGGGGCGGTGCGGGTCTCGGGCATGCCGCCAGGCTATCCAACGGGCGGTTCGGGGAGCCGGGGCAATTTGCCCCGGCTTCCGACGGGAACTTAGGTTTACCTGAGTTGTCTGCGGAGAGGGCCCATGACCGACACCACCGCGCCACCCGGCGCGCGACGGACAGCGCGCCGCCGAATACTGTGGCTCGCCGCCGCGCTGGCCGTCCTGGCCGCCGCGGTGCTGCTGAGCCTGGCGGTCGGCAGCCGCACCATCCCCTTCGGCGACACCCTCGACGCCCTGCTGCACGGCGGCGACACGGCCAACGCCGTCGTCGTCCGCGAGCTGCGGGTGCCGCGCACCGTCGTCGGGCTGGCCGTCGGCGCGGCGCTCGGCCTCGCCGGGGCCGTCATGCAGGGCCTCACCCGCAACCCGATCGCCGACCCCGGCATCCTCGGCGTCTCCCAGGGCGCGGCGGCCGGCGTGGTCCTCGCCATCTCCGGCTTCGGCGTCTCCACCCTCACCGGCTACGTCTGGTTCGGCTTCGCGGGCGCCGTGATCGCCACCGTGCTCGTGTACGGCCTGGCCGGGCGCGGCCGGGGCGGGGCCACGCCGATCAAGCTGGCGCTGGCCGGCTCGGCGATGTCCGCGTTCATCGCCTCGCTCAACACCATGGTGCTGACGACCGACGCGGCCACCATGGACCAATTCCGCTTCTGGCACGTCGGCTCGCTCTCCGGGCGGACCTCGGACGTGGCCTGGCAGCTGCTGCCGTTCCTCGCCGTCGGCACGGTGCTGGTGGTCGCGGTGGCCCGCGGCCTGGACGCGCTCGCGCTCGGCGAGGACACCGCCAAGGGCCTCGGCGCCAAGACCGGCCTGGTCCGGGCGATCGGCGCGCTCGGCGCGACGGTGCTGACCGGCTCGGCCGTCGCGGCCGCCGGGCCGATCGCCTTCATCGGCCTCGCCGTCCCGCACGCGGCGCGGGCCGTCGCCGGCGCGGACCACCGCTGGGTGCTCGCCTTCTCCGCCGTCCTCGGCCCGGCCCTGCTGCTGCTCGCCGACACCCTGGGGCGGGTCCTCTTCCCGCCGTCGGAGGTCCCGGCGGGCGTGATGACGGCGCTCGTCGGCGTCCCGGTCCTGGTCGCGCTGGTGCGCCGCCGGAAGGTGGTCGCGTCATGAGCGCGCAGGGCGGGCGAACCGTCGGGCGCGGCGCCGTCTCCCCGCGCGGGTACGCCGTGCTGCGGGCCGGGCGGGCGTCCGTGCTGCTGCACCGCCGGTCGGCGGTGGTGGCGCTGGGCCTGCTGGTCGCGCTGGCCGGGACGGTCGTCGCCTCGCTCTGCCTGGGCGAGTCGGCCGTGTCGCCGGTCGAGGTGGTGAAGGTGGTGCTCGGGCAGCCGAGCCCGCACGAGCTGGTGGTCGGCGAGTTCCGGCTGCCCCGGGTGGTCGTGGGCCTGCTGGTCGGCACGGCGCTGGGGCTGGCCGGGGCGCTGATCCAGACCGTCGCCCGCAATCCGCTGGCCAGCCCCGACGTGGTGGGCGTGACCTGGGGCGCGACCGCCACCGTCGTCGGGCTGATGGCGTACGGCGTGGTCGGCTCGACCGGTCAGGCCCCGTACGCGGCGGTCGCGGGCGGGCTGGTGGCCGGGCTGCTGGTGTACGCGCTGGCATGGCGGCGCGGCCTGCACGCGCAACGCTTCGTGCTGATCGGGATCGGGATCAGCGTGGCCCTGTCCTCGCTGACCTCCGTGTTCCTGACCAAGGGCGATGGCTTCCAGGCGCAGGCCGCGAAGGTCTGGATGACGGGCAGCCTGAACGGCGCCGGCTACGACCAGGCCGGCTGGCTGGCCTGGGTGCTGCTCGCCGCCGTGCCCGTCGTCCTGTGGGCGGCGCGGGCGCAGCGCTCGATCTCCTTCGACGACGCGACGGCCGTCGGTCTGGGCCTGCGGCTGGACCGGATCCGCCTCGGCATGGCGCTGCTGGGCATCGTGCTGGCCTCGTGCGCGGCGGGCGCCGCCGGGCCGGTGGACTTCGTGGCGCTGATGGCGCCGCAGATCGCGCTGCGGCTGGTCCGGTCCGCGCAGGTCCCGCTGTTCTGCTCGGCGCTGACGGGCGCGCTGGTGGTCGTGCTGGCCGATCTGATCGCCCGGCGACTGATGGCGCCGACCGAACTGCCGGTGGGCGTGGTGACCGGCATGGTCGGCGCGCCGTACTTGATGTGGCTGCTGATCCTCCCCCGAACTCCGTTCGGGGGTACCCCCATCCGTCGTGGAGGTTCCTGATGTCCGCTCACCGACTGGAGGCCCGGGGCCTCACCCTGGCCTACGAGGCGCGCACGGTCGTCGAGGGCCTGGACGTCGGCATCCCGGACGGGCGGGTGACGGTGATCGTCGGCCCGAACGCCTGCGGCAAGTCGACGCTGCTGCGGGCCCTGGGGCGCCTGCTGAAGCCGGTCCGGGGCGCGGTGCTGCTGGACGGCGAGGAGCTGGCGCGGATCCCGACGAAGCGGATCGCCCAGCGGCTGGGCCTGCTGCCGCAGTCGCCGACGGCGCCGGAGGGCATCTCGGTGGCGGACCTGGTCTCGCGGGGCCGCCAGCCGCACCAGAGCTGGTGGCAGCAGTGGTCGCCGGAGGACGAGGCGGCGGTGACGGAGGCCCTGGAGCGGACGTCCACGGCGGAGCTGGCCGAGCGCAGCATGGACGAGCTGTCCGGCGGCCAGCGGCAGCGGGCGTGGATCGCGATGGCACTGGCTCAGGGCACGGACATCCTGCTGCTGGACGAGCCGACCACCTACCTGGACATCGCGCACCAGGTGGAGGTGCTGGACCTGGTCCGCCGGCTGAACGTCGAGCGCGGCCGCACGGTGGTGGCGGTGCTGCACGACCTCAACCAGGCGGCCCGGTACGCGGACCACCTGGTGGCGATGCGGGACGGCCGGGTGGTGGCGCAGGGCGCGCCGACCGAGGTGGTGACGGCGGAGCTGGTGCGGGAGGTGTTCGGGCTGGAGTCGGTGGTGGTGCCGGACCCGGTGACGGGCACGCCGTTGGTCGTTCCGGGGGCCCCGTGGGCGGCGGCCGTGGACGCCTGACGGCAATTCCACACGAAACCGGACATAATCGGCGCGCCCCCGAAGCCTCACCGCCTGAGGACCGCCGATGCACCGGATCGCCCGCCGTTCGTTCCTCGCCGGTCTCGGCGGGGCCGCGCTCGCGGCCTGCACCACCCGGCGGCCGGCGCCGCCGACCGCCGACGGCCTGGGCGCGGCCGCCTCGCCCACCCCGGTGCCGCCGGTCACGGTGGACACGGCCACCGGGCCGGTGCTGGTGCCGGGCGAGCCGCTGCGAGTGGTCGTCCTCGACACGGACGTGCTGGACTCGGCGCTGACCCTCGGCATCACCCCGGTCGGCGCCGCGCTGCCGGCCGCCGACATCCGGTTCCCGAGCTACTGGCCGGCCTCCCGGGTCGCCGGGATCCACCGGGTCGGCCTGGCCGGCGCCCCGGACCTGGTCGCGATCCGGGCGCTGCGGCCGGACCTGATCCTCTCCAACCAGGCGCGCGACGGCGACCGCTACGACCAACTGCGGGAGATCGCGCCGACCGTACTCACCCAGACCACCGGCGCGCCGTGGAAGGCCGACTTCCAGGTGCACGCCCAGGCGCTGAGCCGGGAGGCCGCGGCGGCGGCCTTCGTCTCCTCGTACCAGCGGCACGCCAACCAGGTGGTGCAGGCCCTGTCGGCGGCGAAGACATCCGGCCGGAAGGTGAGCCTGGTGCGGTTCGTGGAGGGCGGCGGGATCCGGCTGTTCGGGAAGCAGAGCTTCCCCGGGATCGTGCTGTCGGACGCCCAGGTGGGGCGGCCGGACGCACAGAACGTCGACCAGTCCGACGTCGAGATCCCGCTGGACCAGATCGCGAAGGCGGACGGCGACCTGCTGCTGTACGCCACCTCCGGCGACCCGGCCCTGGCCGGCACCGACGCCGCGCTGGAGAGCCCGGGCTGGCAGGCGCTGGGGGCGGTCAAGGCGCACCGGGCGTTCCCGGTGGACGACCAGCTGTGGTTCCAGGGGATCGGGTACACCGGCGCCAACTTCATGCTGGCCGAGCTGCAGCGCTTCCTGGAGGCGTGACCCGCCGCGCGGCGTCGGCGTAGCGGGCCGGGGAGGTGCCGACGGCGGCCGTGAAGTCGCGGGTGAGATGGGCCTGATCCGCGTACCCGAGTTCGGCCGCGAGCGCCGCCAGGTCCAACGCGCCGCCCGCGTCGGCACGTTCGGCGGCCTCGTGGAGGCGGGCGCGGCGCAGCACCCACTTCGGGGAGGCGCCGACGTACTCGGCGAACAGCCGCTGGAGCCGGCGGACGGTGAGGCCCAGCTCCCGCGCCAGGTCGTCGACCCGGCACAGGTCGGGGGTGCCGGTGATCCGCTCCACCATGGCGGCGACCTCCTGCGCGACCGGGTCGGGCGCGGGCAGCCGGGGCAGCAGGAAGGCGTCCGCGAGGGCGGCCTGGTCCCGCGGCCGTTCACCGAGCACGTCCTCGTTGAGCCGGTCCGCCTCCGGGCCGAAGTAGGCGGCCGCGGGCACCGACCGGTCCGCGAGCCCGGCCACCGGGTGCCCGGCGAACGAACGGAACGCGCCCGGCCGGAACTTCACTCCCAGCACGTGCCCGGCGCCCTCCAGGCGGCGGACGAAGAGCGACCGGTCGACCCCGTAGACGCGGGCCCTCGGGGCCTCGAAGACCAGGTGCACGTTCGGGTGGGCGAGCACCTTCTGCTCGTACGGGGGCCGGCCGCGCCGGTCCCAGCGGACCAGCCAGTAGAACTCGACGAAGCGCGCCACGGCGGGGGCGGGCGCGCGCCGCTCCACCCTGATCGCCTCCGCCGCACGGGCGGGGTGGAGCACGCCGCGTCCGAGGTCGGGAGAGTCCATACCCACCAGGCTAGGCCTTGTCCGGTATGGACTCTCCGGGCCCGCGACGCCCGGGTTCCGGCGCCGGTCGGGGTGGCTGCACCCTGCCATAAGCTGGCACGGTGAGTAGCGAACCGGCCCCGCCCGAGGACACCGCCGTCGAGCTGATGCGCGCGATGACGCGGCTGCGGGCACGGCTGCGCACCGAGGCCCCGATCGACGACCTGCCGTGGAACTGGTCGCACCTGACCACCCTGCACCGCGTCGTGCAGCAGGGCCCGACGACCGTGACCGAACTCGCCCAGGCCGAGCACGTGCGCCGCCAGTCCATGGCGGAGACCGTGGCCGCGCTGCGGGCCGGCGGCCTGGTCAGCGCCGCCAAGGACCCGAACGACGGGCGCAAGTCCCTCTTCAGCGCGACCCCGGCCGGAGCCGACCTGTGCGAGCGGATCCCGGCGGCGCGGGAGGCGTGGCTGGCCGAGGTGATCGGCTCCACCCTCCGGGCCGGCGAGCGCAAGACGCTCGACCGGGCCGCCGAGATCATGAACCGCCTGGCGGACAGCTAGCCCCTGTCCGGTTCGCCTGCGGTGGCTAGGTCCTGTCCGGTCGGACAGGGCCTAGGGCGTGTTTCATAATTCGCGGCGGATCAGCGCGCGGCGTTGGGCGCCCGGCTGGGCGTGCCGGCGAAGCGTCCTCGTACTGGGCCGTACTTGGACGTTTCGCCGGTGCGTCCAGGCGGGATGCCCGGCGTCGCGCGCCCGGCGGGAATTATGAAACACGCCCTAGGACTCGGCGAGTCGGCGGTCGCAGACGGTCAGGACGAGGAGGAGTGCGGAGATCGCGACCAGCACCCAGGCGATGAAGTGCAGGCCGCCGTCGTCCACCCGGTCGTGGAAGGCGGTGCCGGTGATCGCCGCCGAGGCGATGGAGCCGAGGTAGCCGAAGGTGCGCAGCAGCCCGGAGGCGGTGCCGACCGTGGCGGCGGGGGCCTCCTGGTAGAGGACGGTCTGGTTGGCGACCGTCCCGGCGCCGGAGGTCAGTCCGAACACCGCGCTGACGGCGACGACCGCCGCCATCGGGGTGCCGCCGCCCACGAACAGCACGGCCACGGCGCCGAACAGCAGCAGCACCGAGCAGACGATCAACGGCAGCCGCACGCCCGTCCGTTGGGCCACCACCCGGGCGGCCACGGCGCTCAGGACGCCCATCGGCATCAGCGCCAGGCCGGCCTGGTAGGCGGACAGCCCGCGGGCCGCCTCCAGCCACTGGGTGAGCCCGTAGAGGATCACGTACGTCCCCATCAGCGTCAGGCCGTTGCGCACGTAGGTACGGGTCAGGGCCCCGTTGGAGGCGAGCAGCCGGACGTCGAGGAACGGGTGGGCGGCGCGCAGTTCCCAGCCGACCAGCACGGCGGCGAGGACGAGGGCGGCGGCGAGCGCGGGCCAGTCCGGGCGCGGCAGGGCGGCGAGGAAGACCATCAGGGCGGTCAGCGAACCGCCGAAGCCCAGCATGCCGGGCAGGTCGAGGCGGGAGGCGAGGGCGCGGGGTGAACCGGGGCGCACCGGGTCGGGGTCCGGTGCGATCCCGACCACCGCCAGGACCAGGGCGACGGCGGCGACCGGAATGTTGATCCAGAAGGCGGTCTGCCAGCCGAACCAGCCCACCAGCAGCCCACCGAGCGCGGGGCCGACGGCGACGGTGGCGGCGCCGGTGATCGCCAGACCGCCGAGCACCCCGCGCGGCGGGGCCTGGTAGCCGGCCTGTTCGGCGCGGCGGCGGATCAGCAGCATCGCGGCCGGGTAGCCGGCCGAGGTGCCCGCGCCGATCAGCACCCGGGCCGTGATCAGGGCGGCCATCGAGTGGGCCAGCGTGCCGACGATTCCGGCCGCGAAGACGAGCACGATCCCGGCGATGAAGATCCGCCGGGGCCCGAACTCCTCGGCGAGCCGCCCGGCGGCGGGCTGGGCCAGCGCGCTGGTGAGGTACAGGCAGGAGATCAGGACCGCGGTGTCCCCGACGGGGAGGTGCAGGGCGGCCGCGATGGCCACCAGTGCGGTCGCGATGATCGAGCTGTTGACCGGGTTGAGCGAGGCCCCCAGGTACAGCGGGACCACGAGGCGCGGGCCGAAGGGGTTTCCGGCGGGCGCCGGGGTCGTCTGCCGCGGGGTGCGGGTGTCGCCGGGGAGAGGCATGCCGGGTTCCTTCCGCTTCCTCCGGGACCTCTGCGACGGGGCGGGGCCTGCTGGGGAGATCCCGGCGGAGATAGGCAGGCTACCTGCTGAACATTAGCAGTCTGCCTGCCTATTTTGAACCGTTCGCCGCAGCCGGGGCGGGCCGCCGCGAGCCCCGGCCCGACGCTCCTGGTCAGGGCGCCGACCGTCGCGTTTCTTCAAGACCCGGCAGCCCCGACCGGCGCAGGATCGGGGCATGAACGATCACCCCACCCCGGACACCCACCCCCTGCACCCCCTGCTGGCCCGCGCCGCCGCGGCCGCCGCACGCGTCGCCGACGGCGTCCCGGCTGGCCACCCGCTGGACGGCCCGACGCCCTGCGCGGACTTCGACGCCCGCGCGCTCGTCAACCACTGGGTGCTCTACACCTCGCACGGCCTGGAGCACCGGGCCCGCCGCACCGAACTGCCCAAGGCACTGGTCGACCACGACTTCACCGCCGACCCCGGCTGGCCCGCCGCCTACGCGGCCCAGCTGGACCGCGCCGTCGAGGCCTGGGCCGACCCGGCCGCCTGGGCGGGGGACGTCGACCTCGGCGGCTCCCCGGCACCGGCGGAGGGCGTCGCCCGGATGCTGATCGCGGAGCTCGTCCTGCACGGCTGGGACGTCGCCCGGGCGACCGGCGGTCCGATCGGGATCGACGAGGAGCTCGCGCAGCTGGTGCTGGAGGTCGTCGAGGAGAACGCCGAGCTGTACCGCCAGTACGGCGGGTTCGCCGCCCCGGTGGCGGTGCCGGACGGCGCCCCGGCGCTGGACCGCGCGCTGGCCGCCTCCGGACGCGATCCGCGCTGGAACGCCTGAGCGGCTGAGCGGCTGAGCGGCTGAGCGGCTGAGCGGCTGAGCGCTCAGCTGGTCAAGCCCTCAGCCCGTCGCCCGCAGGGACGCGCGGAGCCGGGCGTGCAGCAGGCGCACGGCCGGCGAGTGCTGGCCGGGTCGGGCGACCAGGCCGAGGCGGGCCCGGACCGGCGCATCGGCGACGGGGACGGTCCGGAGGCCCTCGCCGGCGGCGGAGGAGGGGCTGAGGACGGCGACGCCGGCCCCGCGCTGGGCGAGCCGGAACAGCGTGGCCGGGGAGCTGGCGTCGATGTCCACCCGCGGTTCGAGGCCGAGTTGCAGGCAGGAGTGCTCGTAGGCGGCGCGGATGCCGGTGCCCGGGGAGAGGCAGAGGATCTTCTCGGACGCGAGGTCGGCGAGCCGGAGGGAGGGGCGGTCCAGGCGGTGGCCGGCGGGGACGATGGCGGCGATCGGCTCGTCGACGACGACGGTGACGTCCAGGCCGGGGTCGGCCTCCTTGGCGAAACCGATCAGCGCCAGGTCGAGGGCGCCGGAGAGGACCTGCGCCTGGAGCAGCTCGGAGTGGCCCTCGTGCAGGCTCAGTTCGATGCCGGGGTGGGTGCGGCCGAGGTCGGCGACGACGTCGAGGAACGGCGGGATCGCACACCCCATGATCATCCCGAGCCGGACACGGCCGCGGACGGCGTCGGCGAACTCGGCGGCGGTGTGCTGGATGGCTTCGAGCGTTGCGAGGGCGTCCTTGGCCAGCGGCAGGACGGCCTCGCCGGCGGGGGTGAGGCGGACCCGGCGGCCGGAACGGTCGAGGAGCAGCTGGCCCAACTCGCGTTCCAGCTTGCCGACCTGGGTGCTGATGCCGGACTGGCTCACGTGCAGGCGGGTCGCGGCGGCGGTGAAGGAGCCCTCGTCGACGACGGCCGCGAAGTAGCGCAGCTGGTGCATCTCCATAACCAGTGATGATAGCTGGGATCTGATCCATCTGTTGGACGGATGGTTGAGCGCTCGGGAGGATGGAGGCATGACGACGACGAAGACTGCGCGTGAGATTTCCGAGACCTACTTCGCGGCCTGGCAGGCGGGCGACTTCGAGGCGCTGCGGGGGCTGCTGGCGGAGGACGTCGACTTCGTGGGGCCGCTGGCCACGGTGTCGGGGGTGGAGAACGCCCTGGCCGGGCTGAAGGGGCTCGGGCAGGTCCTGGAGAAGATCGAGGTGCACACCCGGGTGGTCGAGGGGGACGACGTGATCACCTGGTTCGACCTGCACACGAGCGTCGCACCGCCGGCGCCGACGGCGAACTGGAGCCACGTGGAGAACGGGCGGATCACCCGGATCCGGGTGACCTTCGACCCGCGGGAGCTGCTGGCGGGCTTCGCCCGCTGAGCGGCTGGGGCGCACCGCGCCGCCGGACTGAGGGGCTGGGGGGGTTGAGGGGCTGAGGGGCTGAGGGGCTGGGCGATCCGCCGCCGGACCAAGCGGGGCCAAGCGGTCCGACCCGCCGGGCCGGATCGCCCAGCCCGGCGGGTCGGACCGAGGCGGCCCCGGCTACCGTCGCGCCAGCCAGCCGCGAACCGCCCAGGCCGCCGCGCCGAGGGCGAAGCCGTAGACCGCCACCAGGCCGTGCCCGTTGTCCTGGGCGAGCCACATGGCGAGGCCCAGCACCGGGACGCCGACGGCCAGGGCGCGCTCCCTGGGCAGGCGGGTGCGGGTGAGGAAGGCGAGGGCCAGGGTGGCGCCGAGGAAGTAGGTGGCGCCGGAGCTGCCGGCGAAGTTGCGGGGGTCGGCGCTGGGGCCGTCGCCGAAGCCGAGCAGGTCGTCGATCCGGCCGGGCAGCAGGATGCCCGCGAGGAAGAAGGCGAGGGTGAGCGGGCCGCCCCAGTACCACTGGGCGAGCGCGGCGACGGCGGCGAGGGTGGCGAGGTTCCACAGGCCGCCGCCGAGGCCGCCGTTCTGCAGGAAGACCGAGGTGAACTCGCGCCACCAGCCGGACTTGGCGGGGTCGGCGTCGAGCGCGTCCATGGCGCCGGACCAGAGCAGCTGGAGCAGCACGCCGCCGACGGCGAGCGTGGTCAGGGCGACCGCCGCCCACGGGATCGGCCGCCCCCGCAGCGTGTCCCGGCCGACCACGCCGAGCCCGCAGTTGACCATCATGACCATCAGCGCGGCCGTGGTCACGTTGAACAGGATCGCCCCCATGACTGCCCCTCCCCCATTGCATTCCAACACCGTTCGAAAACCGGGCAGGGCAAAGCTAGCACAGCTTTCGAACGGTGTTGGAAAACGTTGTACGGTGGAGCCATGAAGCTCACCAAGGAGCGCATCGTCGATGCGGGCATGGCCGTCTTCGCGGAGGTCGGCTACCACAACCTGTCCATGCGCCAGGTCGCCGACCGCCTCGACGCCCACGCCGGCAGCCTCTACTACCACGTGCGCGGCAAGGACGAGTTGCTCACCCTGATGGCCGACCGCGTCTGCCGACAGGCCTACGACACCGGCACCGGAGCCCTCGCCACCCTCGGCCCCGACGCCACCTGGCGGGACCGGGTCGAGGCCCAGGCCACCACCCTGCGCCGCAGCATCCAGCAACACCCCGGCGGCGCACTGCTCCTCGCCGAGAGCCCCGGCATCCTCAGCTCCGGCGGCCTCTCCCTGATGGAACGCCTGCTGCGCACCCTCCTCGACGCCGGCCTGCCCACCGTCCACTGCGGCATCGCCGCCGACATCCTGCTCAGCCACGTCACCGGCTTCGTCCTCCAGGAACAGAACCAGCCACCGGCCCCACCACCCGTCAGCGCCGAGCTCTACGCCGACCTGTGCGCGCAGTTCCCGCTGATCATGGGCGAGTTGATCCCCCGGATCAGCCAGGACGAGAAGTTCACCCAGAGCATCCGACTGCTCTGCACCGGCTTCGCCGCCCTCGTCCCGGGCCTCAGCCCTGCTGCGGCGGGCGACGGCGCAGGCTCAACAGCAGCAGCACCACCGCCGACAGCACCGCCGACAGGCGCAGCACGCCCGGGGCCGCCGACCAGCTGATCTGGCTGAACTGCGCACCGGCCTGCACGCCCGCGCCGCCCTGGGCGCCCGGCTTGGCCTGCATGGCGTGCAGGGTGGCCGCGCTCATCGTGATCAGCGGGATCCCGAGGATGACGAACTTGCGCATCAGATCGGAGAGTTGGCGGGACAGGTAGCCGAGGGCCCAGCCCACCAGCATGGCCGGGAAGAAGCTCATGGCGGCGCCGCCGATCAGCAGCCCGCAGGAGAGCAGGACCAGCAGGGACGGCCGCCGAACCCCGACGCCTGCACCTGCACTTGCGCCCGCACCCGCACCCGCACCCGCATCGGCACCGGCCTGGCCGGCGGGGACGGCCGGCTGCGCCTTCGCCTTCCCCGCGGCGGCCGCCCTCCCCTTGGCCTTGCGCAGCTTCTTCCCCTTCCCCGAAGCCGCCGCAGCCGCCCCCGCCGGATCGGCAGCCTGCGCGCCCGCCGCACCCGCCCCGCCCCCGGCGCGCTGCTCGGGGATCGGCTTCGGCGGAGCCTGCGGCGAGTCCGAGAAGTTGAGCAGCACCAGATCCCAGCCGTTCGCGCCGGAGCTGTACACCTGGGGCGGCGGGATGGAGTCCGAATCGTCCTCGGGCCCGTCGAAACGCGACTTGTCCAGCTGTACGGGCGGCGCCCCGGCCCCCGGGGCGCGCGGCGTCCGGGGCGGATCCAGCGGCACCGACGGAGTCCCGCCGCCCGGCGCCGCCGTGTCGTACACGCTGTCCCCGTCGGAGGCGCCGGACGGACCGGAGGCCCCGGACCCACCCGACGCACCCGGACCGCCCGAACCGCCCCTGTCACCGGCAGCACCGGCCCCGGCAGACCCGCCGGAGGCCCCCGCCCCGCCCCCCGAACGGCCGCTCCACGGCCCGCTCCTGCGCCACCACTCGCCGTCCGTCATCACCGACACCCCGCCTCGCGCCCGAACCCCGGCCCACCGAACCACCCTCGGCCGTGACGCTACCCACCCCGCCCCCGCCCACGCGAGTCCTGAGGACCGGTCCACCACGGGCCGCCGCACGGACACCCCGCCGTCCGCCCGCCCGACTAACCTAGGTCGAATGACCACACAGCAGGGCCCTCAACGCCAGGGCAGGTCCGCCGCCGGCCCCCGCACCCTCGCCGAGGAGTTGCGCGCCCGCCCCGACGACGCGCTCGCCGCCCTGCTCCGCTCCCGCCCCGACCTGCTCAACCCCGTCCCCGGCGACCTCACCCAGCTGTCCGCCCGGCTCTCCTCCCGCGCCTCGGCGCTGCGCGCCCTGGAGCGCCTGGACCGCTTCACCCTGCAGGTCGCCGAGGTCCTGGCCACCGCCCCGGACGGCACCGGCCTGGCCACCGTCCGCACCCTGCTGACCGGCCCGGCCAAGGTCAAGCCGCACCCCGGCGCGACCCCGCTGACGCCCGCCGACCGGTCCGCCGTCGCCGCCGCCCTCCCCCGGGCGATCGCCACCCTGCGCGACCGGTCCCTGCTCTGGGGCCCGGACAACGGCCTGCGGCTGGTCCTCGCCGTCCGCGAGGCACTCGCCCCGACGGCCGCCAACCCCGGCCGCACCGGCCTCGGCCCGACCCTCTCCGACGCGACCGTCGGCATGTCCCCGGCCCGGCTGCAGCAGCTGCTCGCCTCCGCCGGACAGCCCGCCACCCCGGACCCGGTCACCGCCGTCGACGCGCTCGCCGCCCTGCTGAACGACCGCGCCCGCTGCGCGGCGCTGCTCGACACCGCCCCCGAGGCCGCGCTGCGGCTGCTGGAGCGGCTGGTCTGGGGGCCGCCGACCGGCACCGTCCCGGACGCCACCCGCCCGGTCACCGCCGAGGACGCGCAGAGCCCCGTCGAGTGGCTGCTCGCCCGCGGGCTGCTGCTGCCCAGCGGGCCGGGCAGCGTCGTCCTGCCGCGCGAACTGGCCCTGCACCTGCGCGGCGGCCGCACCCACCGCGCCGTCGAGCCGGTCCAGCCCGAGCCCGCCCCGGCCGCCGCCCCGCGCGATCCACAGGCTGTGGACGGCGCGGCGGCCGGCCAGGCCCACACCGCCGTCAAGACCGTCGAGGAACTCCTCGACACCTGGGGCCTCACCCCGCCGCCCACGCTGCGCGCCGGCGGCCTCGGCATCCGCGACCTCAAGCGCACCGCGCAGGCCCTGGAGACCACCGAGCAGCAGGCCGCCTTCTGGCTCGAACTCGCCTACGCCGCCGGGCTGCTGGCCCCCGACGGCGAGGCCGACGAACGCTGGGCCCCGACCCCGGCCTACGACGGCTGGCTCCAGCGGGACACCGCCGAACGCTGGTCCGTCCTCGCCGCCGCCTGGCTCGCCGCCACCCGCGTCCCCGCCCTCACCGGCACCCCGGACGGCAAGGGCAAGCCGCGCGCCGCACTCGGGCCCGAGCTCGACCGCACCCTCGCCCCGTCCGTCCGCCGCGCCACCCTCGCGCTGCTCGCCGAACTCCCGCCCGGCACCCCCGCCACCGCCGCCGAACTCCTGCCCACCCTGCGCTGGCAGCGCCCGCTGCGCGGCGGCCCGACCGGCCCGGACGGCCACGAGCTGCGCGACGACCTCACCGCCTGGACCCTCGCCGAGGCCGAACTCCTCGGCGTCACCGGCCGCGGCGCCCTCGCCGCCCCCGCCCGCGCCCTGCTCACCGCCGAATCCGACCCGGCCGAGGTGCTCGCCCCGCTGCTGCCGCAGCCGCTCGACCACGTGATCCTGCAACCGGACCTCACCGCGATCGCCCCCGGCCCGCTGCTCACCCCGCTCGCCCAGGCCCTCGCGCTGTGCGCCGACATCGAGTCCAAGGGCGGCGCCACCGTCTACCGCTTCACCCCGGTGTCCGTACGCCGCGCCCTCGACGCCGGACGCACCGCCGCCGACCTGCGGGCCTTCCTGGAGCAGCACTCCCGGACGCCCGTCCCGCAGCCGCTCGGCTACCTGATCGACGATGTCGCCCGCCGGCACGGCATCCTGCGGGTCGGCGCCGCCTCCTCCTACCTGCGCTGCGACGACCCGTCCCTGCTGAACGAGGTCCTCGCCGACCGCCGCTCCGCCGACCTGCGGCTGCGGCTGCTCGCCCCCACCGTCCTCGCCGCCCAGGCCGCCCCGGACGTCCTGCTCGCCGCCCTGCGCACGATGGGCTACGCCCCGGCCGCCGAGTCCGCCGAGGGCGACGTGCTGATCACCCGCCAGGACAGCCACCGCACCCCGCCCCGCACCGCCCCCGCGCCCGTCCCGGACGGCCCGCCGACCCCCGACGACACCCTGCTCGCCGCCGCCATCAAGGCCATCCGGGCCGGCGACCGCGCCGCCACCGTCAACCGCCGTGACTCCACCCCCGACCCGCGCCAGCTGCCCCGCACCGCCGCCGCCGAGACCCTCGCGGCCCTGCAGACCGCCGTCCTGCTCGGCGAACGGATGTGGATCGGCTACCTCAACGCCGAGGGCATCGCCAGCCAGCGGATCATCGACCCGGTCAAGGTCGAAGGCGGCTTCGTCACCGCCTTCGACCACCACGCCGACGAGCTCCGCACCTTCGCCCTGCACCGCATCACCGGCGTCGCGGAACTCGACGAGTAACCCCGGCGGCAGGGCCGGGCTCAGTGCCCCTGCGACTCCTTCATCTTCTCCTTGACGGCCTTGTCCGCCAGGCTGCCGATCTCCCCCTGCCCGACCGGCAGCGAGCCGCCGCCGACCTGGTCGGCGATCAGGAATCCGGGCGCGGCGAGCAGCCCGCCGGGCCCCTCCCCGATCCCCGCGAGGGCGTGCGCGGAGCCGACGGACGAGGCGGTGGCCGCGAAGGCCGTGCCCATCAGGGCGAGAGCGGTGAGAACGCGCTTCGACTTCTTCATGCCCGGCTCAACGAGCGATGCGCACCGTGGTCACCCGGAGCCGTCGCCCGGAGCGCGGGTACCGGCGCGGTCGCGGTCGCGGGCGCGGTCACCCGTACGAATGGAACAAGCCCGATCACGTTTGGAAGGGGCCCGCTCACGTTCGCCGCGCAATGCGCGACACTGGAGGGTCTGCGTCAATCCAGCCTGTCAGCCAGTGGAGGGCTTCCCCGCGTGAACGACGGACCGCTCATCGTCCAGAGCGACAAAACTCTTCTCCTGGAGATCGATCACCCCAAGGCCGCCGAGTGCCGCCGCGTCATCGCGCCGTTCGCCGAGTTGGAGCGCGCCCCCGAGCACGTGCACACGTACCGGGTGACGCCGCTCGGGCTGTGGAACGCGCGGGCGGCGGGGCACGACGCCGAGCAGGTGGTCGACGCCCTGGTGACGTACTCGCGCTACCCGGTGCCGCACGCACTGCTGGTGGACGTGGCGGACACCATGGGCCGCTACGGGCGGCTCCAGCTGCTCAAGCACCCGACGCACGGGCTGGTGCTCGCCACCACCGACCGGCCGGTGCTGGAGGAGGTGCTGCGCTCCAAGAAGATCGCCCCGCTGGTCGGCGCCCGGGTCGACCCGGACACGGTGGTGGTGCACCCCTCCGAGCGCGGCCAGATCAAGCAGGTGCTGCTCAAGCTCGGCTGGCCGGCCGAGGACTTCGCCGGGTACGTGGACGGCGAGGCGCACCCGATCGAGCTGGACGAGGACGGCTGGCGGCTGCGCCCGTACCAGGCACAGGCCGTCGAGGGCTTCTGGCACGGCGGCTCGGGCGTCGTGGTGCTGCCCTGCGGCGCCGGCAAGACGCTGGTCGGCGCGGCCGCGATGGCGCACGCCAAGTCGACGACGCTGATCCTGGTCACCAACACCGTCTCGGCCCGCCAGTGGAAGCACGAGCTGGTCAAGCGCACCTCGCTCACCGAGGAGGAGATCGGCGAGTACAGCGGGACGCGCAAGGAGATCCGCCCGGTCACCATCGCCACCTACCAGGTGATGACCACCAAGCGGAAGGGCGCCTACGCGCACCTGGAGCTGTTCGACGCCCGCAACTGGGGCCTGGTGGTCTACGACGAGGTGCACCTGCTGCCGGCGCCGGTGTTCAAGTTCACCGCCGACCTCCAGGCCCGCCGCCGCCTGGGCCTGACCGCGACGCTGGTGCGCGAGGACGGCCGCGAGGGCGACGTGTTCAGCCTGATCGGGCCCAAGCGCTTCGACGCGCCGTGGAAGGAGATCGAGGCGCAGGGCTACATCGCGCCCGCCGACTGCTGCGAGGTGCGGGTCACCCTGACCGACTCGGAGCGACTGGCCTACGCCACCGCCGAGCCCGAGGAGCGCTACCGCTTCTGCGCCACCACGGCGACCAAGCGGCGGGTGGTGGAGGCGCTGGTGAAGAAGCACGAGAAGGACCAGACGCTGGTCATCGGCCAGTACATCGACCAGCTGGACGAGCTCGGCGAGGTGCTGGACGCGCCCGTGATCAAGGGCGAGACCAGCAACGCCCAGCGCGAGAAGCTGTTCGAGGCGTTCCGCAACAAGGAGATCGGCGTCCTGGTGGTCTCCAAGGTCGCGAACTTCTCGATCGACCTGCCCGAGGCCACCGTGGCCATCCAGGTCTCCGGGACGTTCGGCTCCCGCCAGGAGGAGGCCCAGCGCCTGGGCCGCGTCCTGCGCCCGAAGGCGGACGGCCACTCGGCGCACTTCTACTCGGTGGTCGCCCGGGACACCGTGGACCAGGACTTCGCCGCCCACCGGCAGCGCTTCCTGGCCGAGCAGGGCTACGCGTACCGCATCATCGACGCGGACGACGTGCTGTAGGGCGTGCGGTAGGGCACCCCGGCCCCGGACACCGTCGCGCCCGAGGAGGACCACGCGCGCGGCGGTGCCCGGGGCGGTGCCGCCGCGGTGCGCGTCCTCCGGGTCGTACGGGGGCCGGGACCTGCGGGCCCGGGACCTGCGGGGCTGGAACCCCGGGCCGCACGGGTCTAGGATCGTCCGTCTGCCCCCTCCCGAACCGTGGTACCTGCTGAAGTCGCGCAGGCAGCCGGGGGAGGCGCCGACCGCACGGCAACCGGTCGGCCGTACCCACCGTGAGCTCCATCGATCCGCTGCGCCCGGTTCCGGCGCAGCCGGGAAGGTTCGCTGTGCCCGCCACCCCCACCACCGACCCCCTCCAGCGCGAACGCGACCACCTGGCCGCGTCCCGGTCCGCGCTGCGAGCGATGCGCGAGGACGTCCAGTCGCTGGACCTGCGCGACGTGACCGGCACCTGGGTGTCCGCCGCCGTCCTCCAGAACCAGATCGAGGCCCGGATCGCCGCCCTCGCCGACCTCTCGCACACCCCGCTGTTCTTCGGCCGCCTGGACTACCTGCACGCGATCAGCGAGGAGCTGAGCGAAGGAGGAGGCGGCGAGAACTTCTACATCGGGCGCCGGCACGTCCACGACGCCGACGGCGACCCGATGGTGATCGACTGGCGCGCGCCGGTCTCCCAGCCGTTCTACCGGGCCACCCGCACCGAGCCGCTGGACGTCGAGCGCCGCCGCCGCTTCGGCTACACCGCCGGCGAGCTCACCGCCTACGAGGACGAGCACCTGAGCGACCCGGCGGAGGCGGACAGCGCCTCCGCCCTGCTCGCCGCCGAGATCGAGAAGCCCCGCGTCGGCCCGATGCGCGACATCGTCGCCACCATCCAGCCCGAGCAGGACGAGATCGTCCGCTCCGACGTGACGGGCACCATCTGCGTCCAGGGCGCCCCCGGCACCGGGAAGACGGCCGTGGGCCTGCACCGCGTCGCGTACCTGCTGTACGCGCACCGTGAGCGCCTCGCCCGGACGGGCACGCTGGTGATCGGGCCGAACAACGCCTTCCTCTCCTACATCGAGCAGGTGCTCCCGGCCCTGGGCGAGCTGGACGTCGCCCAGGCGACCGTGCAGCAGCTGGTCGGGCACGTCGAGGTGCGCGGCGAGGACGACCCGCAGGCGGCCCGGCTGAAGGGCGACGCCCGGATGGCCGAGGTGCTGCGCCGGGCGGTGCGCGCGGGCATCGCGCTGCCCACCGAGCCCTGCGTGGTGGTCCGCGGCTCCCGCCGCTGGCGCGTCCAGGCGCACGAACTCGCCGCGATCATCGAGGAGCTGAAGGGCCGCGAGGTGCGCTACGGCGCCGCCAGGGACGCCCTGCCGCAGCGGATCGCGCACACCGTGCTGCTGAAGATGGAACAGTCCGGCGAGGCCCCCGACGACCGGGTGCAGGACGCGGTGGCCCGCAACGCCGCGGTCAAGGCGGTGGCCAAGGAGTGCTGGCCGGCGGTCGATCCGGCGAAGCTGGTGCTGCGGCTGCTCTCCGACCCGGAGTTCCTGGCCGCCTGCGCGGAGGGCGTGCTGACCCCGGAGGAGCAGCAGGCGGTGCTGTGGCCCAAGCCGGGCCGCTCGGTGAAGACGGCCCGCTGGACGCAGGCCGACGCCGTCCTGGTCGACGAGGCGACGGACCTGGTGCAGCGCACCCCCTCGCTCGGGCACGTGGTGCTGGACGAGGCGCAGGACCTCTCCCCGATGCAGTACCGCGCGGTCGGCCGCCGCTGCACGACCGGCTCGGCGACCGTCCTCGGCGACCTCGCCCAGGGCACCACCCCGTGGGCGACGGCGAGCTGGCCGGACGCGCTGCGCCACCTGGGCAAGCCGGACGCCCACGTCGAGGAGCTGACCAAGGGCTTCCGGGTGCCGGAGGAGGTCATCGCGTACGCCTCCCGGCTGCTCCCGGCGATCGCCCCGGGCCTGGCCCCGGCGACCTCCGTGCGCGACGCCCCCGGCTCGCTGACGATCCGCCGCCTCCCGGACGGGGAGGCCGTGCCCGCCGTCCTGGCGGCCTGCCGCGAGGCGCTGGAGCACGAGGGCTCGACCGGGCTGATCGCCGCCGACGCCCGGATCCCGGCGCTCGCCGAGGCGCTGACCGCGGCCGGCCTGCCGTACCTGTCCCCCGGCGCCGAGACCAGCGCCGAGGCCCGGCTGACGCTCGTCCCGGCCTCGCTGGCCAAGGGCCTGGAGTACGACTACGTGGTGCTGGACGAGCCGGCCGCGGTGGTCGCGGGCGAGCCGGACGAGCGGACCGGCCTGCGGCGGCTGTACGTGGCGCTCACCCGTGCCGTCTCCGGCCTGACGGTGCTGCACGGCGAGCCGCTGCCCGCGCAGCTGCACTGAGGAACCGGGCAGCGGGGGCTGGCCCCACCGGGACCGGCCCCCGCCCGCCACGCGCGCTCAGGCGTCGATCAGCGCCCGCCACTCGGCGACCTTGGCCGCGTCCACCGGCGTCCGCCAGCCGTCGGCCCGCACCGCGCCGCCGACGTGGAAGCCGTCGAAGCCCTCGGCCCGCAGCCCCTTCAGGTGTTCGGCCCGCAGGCCGCCGCCGATCAGGATCCGCTGCCCGTACCCGGGCTCGCCCGCGCGGGCCAGGTCCGCCAGCAGCACCTCGTGCCCGGCGTCGACGCCGGCAGGCGCGCCCGAGGTGAGGAAGGTGTCCAGCCCGGGCAGCGCGCCGACGGCGGCCCGCAGGGCGGCCCGGTCGGCGCTGTGGTCGATCGCCCGGTGGAAGGTCCAGCGGCAGCCGGCCACCGCCTCGGCGACGGCGGCGGTGGCGGCCAGGTCGACGGCGCCATCGGCGTGGAGGAAGCCGAAGACGAACTCCTCGGCGCCCTCGGCCCGCAACGCGGCGGCCCGGGCGGCCAGTTCGTCCAGGCCGCCGGGCGCGAAGCCGTCCTGGATCCGGAGCATGACGCGCAGCGGGATGTCGACGGCGGCCCGGATCCGGGCGAAGTCCTCGACGGGCGGGGTGAGCCCGTCCGCGGCCATGTCGGTGACCAGTTCGAGCCGGTCGGCGCCGCCCGACTCGGCAGCCTGGGCGTCCTGGGGCGTCAGCGCGATGACTTCGAAAATTGGTCTAGACATATCAGTAGGTTGCCACATCCGGCCGGACCCGGCGAGCACTTCGCCCCAGCCCCCGGGTCACGCCAGGCTGCGCCCCTTCCCGGAGCCCCCGCCGAACCGTCCGCCGAGCCCGTCGCCGGTCCCGATCCGGCGCACCGCCACCGCGGCCGCCACCAGGAGCAACAGCACCGGCGCCGCCATCGGCAGCACGTGCCAGAACCCGCGGCCCTCGCGCCAGATGTTGAACAGGCCCGCGAACATCGTCAGCGACAGCACCGCGACCCCGACGGCCGCCGGCAGCACCCGGCCGCGCAGCGCGGTGAAGGTCAGCAGCAGCGGCCCGATCAGCAGCACCGCGAACCACTGCATGTCCAGCGGGAAGGTCGAGTCGCCCCAGTGCTGGAGCGCCACCAGCAGCCCGCCCCCGAGGACCGAGGCCAGCGCCAGCCCGCCGGAACGCCAGGAGGCCCTGGGCAGCAACTCCGTCGGCGCCGCGGCCAGCAGCAGCGCCCCCAGCACGAACGGCATGGTGGCCACGCTGCTGTCCCCCACCCCCCAGAGGTCGAACTCCGGCGGCAGCACGACGGCCTTCGCCAGCACGAACAGCGCGGAGACGGCCTGGACCAGCGAGATGACCCGCACCGCCGTCCAGCGCCCCGTCACGACGGCCACCGCGAGCAGCAGCGCGATCACCGGCGGCGCGATGGTCAGGGCGTACGTGAGGTACGAGTCGTCCCAGGTCAGCCGATGGGCGGCCCGCTCCGCATCGCTCACCCACGGCACCAGGGCCGCACCGGCCAGCGCCCCGGCGACCATCGGCGCGGCCAGCGCGAGCACCCGCCCGGCCAGCGAGGAGCCGGTCAGCCCGAGCCGCACCCGCAGCCCGTACGCGGCCAGGTCGAACGCCTCGCGGGCGACGGCCGAGCGGCCGGCCTCCGCCGTGGTGTCGGCGAACACCGCGGCCAGTTCCTCGCCGCGCTCCCGGCGGTAGCGCGGCGGGTAGAACTGCAGCGCCGCCCGCAGCGCGGTCGAAGGCGCCCCCATCGTCGGCGTGGTCATGGGTGTGGTCATGCGAAGAACCCCCTCATCATCGACTTCCCCTCCGGCTCCGGCTTTCCCTGCAGCGCCGACAGGACGTTCGCGAGACGGCGCTCCGCCTCGGTGGCGACGGCCCGCAGCCGCTCCGCCTCGGAGGCCAGCGCCTCCCGGCCGACGCTGGTCAGCGCGTAGCTGCGCCGCGCCCGCCCGTCCACGACCTCCTCCGCGGCGACCTCGATCAGCCCCTGCTGGAGCAGCCGGTCGAGGGCGCCGTACAGGGTGCCGGTGCGCATCTTGACCCGGCCCTCGGAGATCGCGGCGATCTCCTGGATGAGGGCGTAGCCGTGTCTCGGGGCGTCCGCCAGGGCGGTGAGCAGCAGCAGCGTCGGCTCCTGCATCGAGCGTTCAGTCATACGACTACATATATCGTCAACCTACCTATAGGTCCAGTACTCCCGCCGCCCGGTCCACCACGCGGACCACGAGCCGGCTACGAGCGGACCAGGAGCGGGCTAGGAGAGCTCCCCCACCGGCGCGACCACCGCACCCTGCTTGCCGCACACCCAGTGCGGCTCCGGCCCCAGCTCCGGCTCCACGCCGAGCGCGTGCGGGTCCCCGTCGGCGGCGCAGGCGGTGCACAGCGGCCAGCGCCCGTACGCCTCCAGCAGCGCGTCCTGGACGTCCTGGGCGACCAGCCCGAGCACGTACTCGGTGCCGTCCGGCCACTGCTCCAGCCACCAGCGGCGGTGCGTCACGGCCTGCTCCACCAGGGAGACGACGGCGGCGTCCGCCACGTCCCGCGCGGTGAGGTCGGCCAGGATCAGCGCCCGCGCGTTGTGCAGCGCGGTCTCGATGTCGTCGGAAGCCATCTGTCCATTCTCCGGTAGAACGCCGTGTGGGCGGCCCCCCGAAGGGGACCGCCCACACGATCAGGAACCAACTGATCCGATCGGTGCGATCAGGATCAGAAGTCCATGTCACCGCCCGGCATGCCGCCGCCGGCGGCCGCAGCGGCCTTCTCCGGCTTGTCGGCGATGACGGCCTCGGTGGTGAGGAACAGCGCCGCGATGGAGGCGGCGTTCTGCAGCGCGGAGCGGGTCACCTTGGCCGGGTCGATGATGCCCTCGGCGATCAGGTCGACGTAGGTGTTGGTGGCCGCGTTCAGGCCGTGACCGGCGGGAAGGTTGCGCACCTTCTCCACCACGACGCCACCCTCCAGGCCGGCGTTGGTCGCGATCTGCTTGATCGGGGCCTCCAGCGCGACCTTGACGATGTTGGCACCGGTGGCCTCGTCGCCCTCCAGCTCCAGCTTGTCGAAGGCGACCGAGGCCTGCAGCAGCGCGACGCCACCACCGGCGACGATGCCCTCCTCGACGGCGGCCTTCGCGTTGCGGACGGCGTCCTCGATGCGGTGCTTGCGCTCCTTGAGCTCCACCTCGGTGGCCGCGCCGGCCTTGATGACGGCCACGCCGCCGGCCAGCTTGGCGAGGCGCTCCTGGAGCTTCTCGCGGTCGTAGTCCGAGTCGCTGTTCTCGATCTCGGCGCGGATCTGGTTCACGCGGCCGGCGACCTGCTCGCTGTCACCGCCACCGTCGACGATGGTGGTCTCGTCCTTGGTGATGACCACCTTGCGGGCGGTGCCCAGCAGGTCGATGCCGGCGTTCTCCAGCTTGAGGCCGACCTCCTCGGAGATCACGGTGCCACCGGTGAGGATGGCGATGTCGCCGAGCATGGCCTTGCGGCGGTCGCCGAAGCCCGGGGCCTTGACGGCGACGGACTTGAAGGTGCCGCGGATCTTGTTCACGACCAGGGTCGACAGGGCCTCGCCCTCGACGTCCTCGGCGATGATGACGAGCGGCTTGCCGCTCTGCATGACCTTCTCCAGCAGCGGCAGCAGGTCCTTGACCGAGCCGATCTTGGAGTTGGCGATGAGGATGTACGGGTCCTCGAACGTCGCCTCCATGCGCTCCAGGTCGGTCGCGAAGTAGGCGGAGATGTAGCCCTTGTCGAAGCGCATGCCCTCGGTGAGCTCAAGCTCCAGACCGAAGGTGTTGCTCTCCTCGACGGTGATGACGCCTTCCTTGCCGACCTTGTCCATGGCCTCGGCGATGAGCTCGCCGATCTGGGTGTCGGCGGCCGAGATGGAGGCGGTGGAGGCGATCTGCTCCTTGGTCTCCACGTCCTTGGCCTGGGCCAGCAGCTGGTCGGAGACGGCGGCGACGGCCTTCTCGATGCCGCGCTTCAGGGCCATCGGGTTGGCGCCGGCGGCGACGTTGCGCAGACCCTCGCGAACCAGGGCCTGGGCGAGCACGGTGGCGGTGGTGGTGCCGTCACCCGCGACGTCGTCGGTCTTCTTGGCGACCTCCTTGACGAGCTCCGCGCCGATCTTCTCGTAGGGGTCCTCGAGCTCGATCTCCTTGGCGATGGAGACACCGTCGTTGGTGATCGTGGGGGCGCCCCACTTCTTCTCCAGCACGACGTTGCGACCCTTGGGGCCGAGCGTGACCTTCACTGCGTCGGCGAGCTGGTTCATGCCACGCTCAAGGCCGCGGCGAGCTTCCTCATCAAAGGCGATGATCTTGGCCATCAGAAGTGGTCCTCCGGGACACGGTCGACTGCTCGGACCAAGGGGTGCCCGCGACGGACGGCCCTGGTGTGCGGGGGTCCTTTCCCCTACCGCTCCCGGGGGCCTCACCGACCCGGTCCGCTGTCACTCTCACGCTGTGAGTGCTAACGCCAATGATTAGCACTCCGGGTGGTCGAGTGCAAGCCCAATCGCGATCCCGCGAGCCGTCCGGGGCGCTCCCGCCGACCCGCGCAACTCCCCGCCGGGGAACGCCGACGGGCCCGCACGACGTGTGTCGTACGGGCCCGTCGAGAAGCGAGTGGTCACCAGCCGTGGGCCGCGCCGAGCTCCTGGGGTCGGAAGGGGGTCACACCGCGGCGCGGACCATGTCCGCCTGCGGGCCCTTCTGTCCCTGGGAGATCTCGAACTCGACCCGCTGGCCCTCCTCGAGGGTGCGGTAGCCGTCCATCTGGATCGCGCTGTAGTGGACGAAGACGTCCGCACCACCGTCGACCGCGATGAAGCCGTAGCCCTTCTCCGCGTTGAACCACTTGACGGTGCCCTGAGCCATTCCGAACTCCCCTAGTGCTGTGCTGGCCCTTCACGCGCCCGCAGGTCGCGGGCCCGGGTCTGGTTTGAAGGCCGGCCCGGGGAACCCCCCCTGGGCACAGCCGTGCACGCCGCAGTCCTCCGCCGGGGGTGCCTGACGGCGCCCTGTGAGCGGGTGATTACGTCGACCGCGGCTGAATGTATCCGGATCGACGCCCTCTGCAACAGGGTCAGCTGCGGGGAATTCCGGCACCGCACCAAGGGGCAGGACGGGCGAAAGCGGGAGGAATTCGGCATTTCACGCCGGACATAGCGGACGGATTACTACAAATCCCCGCGGGAATTCTGACATCTGCCTGACATGTTTCACGGCCCAGGCATCCGACCGGTCTCAGCGGCCGGACGACCGTCCGGCGATTCGCGGGTGAGGATGAGGGGAAGCCCTGTTCCCAACCGAGCCACACTCTACTCCGACTTGACCCCGCCATATTCCCGCCGAAATGCGGCCGGCCGTCCGTGCGTACGGAGAACGGAATTCCGTACGCGCGAACGGCCGGTCGGACGAACGGCTCGGGCGGAGTGCCCGGATCGGGGCGCGGCTCAGCAGCCGCCGGCCACCGCCGGGATGATCGAGACGCTGGCGCCGGCCGCGATCCCGGTCGCCAGGCCCTCGGCGAAGCGCACGTCGTCGTCGTTCACGTAGACGTTGACGAAACGACGCAGCTTGCCGGCGTCGTCCAGGATGCGGGCGGCGATCCCCGCGTGGTTCTTCTCCAGGTCGGCGATGACCTCGCCCAGGGTGGCGCCCTCGGCGGCCACCTCGGCGGCGCCGCCGGTGTAGGTGCGCAGGATGGTGGGGATACGGACGTTGGCGCTCATGGTTCTCCTAGCGGGTGCGACCCAGCGGGGTGGGGGGTGTTTCAGGCGGACGCGAGGCCGGCGTCGTGGAAGGACGCCAGGGTCGGGCGGATGACGGCGGTCATCCCGGCCCCGGCGACGGCGTCCAGGGTCTTCAGGCCGTCGCCGGTGTTGATCGCGACGGTCTCCTTGGCCGGGTCCAGCTGGCCGGTCTCCACCAGCTTCTTCAGCACGCCGACGGTCACCCCGCCCGCGGTCTCGGCGAAGACGCCCTCGGTCCGGGCCAGCAGCCGGATCGCGTCCACCACCTCGGCGTCGGTGACGTCCTCGACCGCGCCGCCGGTGCGCCGGGCGATGTCCAGCACGTACGGGCCGTCCGCCGGGTTGCCGATCGCCAGCGACTTGGCGATGGTGTCCGGCTTGACCGGGCGGATCACGTCCTGGCCGGCCTTGAACGCCGCCGACACCGGCGAGCAGCCCGCCGCCTGGGCGCCGAAGACCTTGTACGGCCGGTCCTCGACCAGGCCGAGCCTGATCAGCTCCTGCAGCCCCTTGTCGATCTTGGTCAGCTGGGAGCCGGAGGCGATCGGGATGACGATCTGCTCCGGCAGCCGCCAGCCGAGCTGCTCGCAGATCTCGTACGCCAGCGTCTTGGAGCCCTCGCCGTAGTAGGGGCGCAGGTTGACGTTGACGAAGCCCCAGCCCTCGCCGGCCGGGTCGCCGATCAGCTCCGAGCAGAAGCGGTTCACGTCGTCGTAGTTGCCCTCGATGCCGACCAGCTCGCCGCCGTACACCCCGGCCATGACGACCTTGCCCTGCTCCAGGTCGTGCGGGATGAACACGCAGGACTTGAAACCGGCCCGGGCGGCCGCCGCGCCCACCGCGCCGGCCAGGTTGCCGGTGGAGGAGCAGGAGAGCGTCGTGAAGTTGAAGGCCCGCGCGGCCTCGATGGCGCAGGCCACCACGCGGTCCTTGAACGAGTGGGTCGGGTTGCCCGAGTCGTCCTTGATGTGCAGCTGCGCGGTGAAGCCCAGCTCGCGGCCCAGGTTGTCCGCCTTGACCAGCGGGGTCCAACCGGGGTTCAGGTTGGGCTTGGTGGCGACGTCGGCCGGGACGGGCAGCAGCGGCGCGTAGCGCCAGATCGAACTCGGGCCGGCCTCGATCCGGCGGCGCAGCTCCTCGGCGCCCTCGCTGCCGAAGTCGTACGCGATCTCCAGCGGGCCGAAGCACTCCAGGCAGGCGAAGCTCGGACCGAGCGGGAAGCGGGTGCCGCACTCCCGACAGGACAGCGCGGTGGCGGGGCCGAGGTCCACGGATGCGGGTGCGACAGTGTCGATAGCCATGATGGCGGAGGCCTCTCTCCTCATCTTCCCCGTGGCACGGTCGCGCCACAGGCCGGAATTGGCACCTGTCCCGCCGGGGCCTGTCGACAGACAGCCGCGCGAGAAGGTTGCCGGGACGTCAACGGGCCGTTCCCTCAGTCCCTCTGGATGAGCTTGTGAAATTGTGGTGGTGCTCAACGGCGACCCCGACGTGCAAAGGTCCGGCCGCTGTACGAAGACTGTATCCGAAGGCGTCAACCCCGAACGGGATCGTCCGCCACGCGAGATGGCGCGTCCCACCGACCCCGCCGAGGAGAGTCCCGTGCCCGCCGAACCGACCCCCGCGCTGCTCCCGCAGGCGGCGTCCTGGCTGCGCCGCCGCTCGTGGAGCGCGGTCGACCGGCCGGTGCACGCCCTGCTGGAGGCCAAGCGCCGGACCGGCCACACGGTCAGCGTGGTGCTGCCCGCGCTGGACGAGGAGGCCACCGTCGGCGACATCGTCCGCACCATCCGCCGCGAGCTGATGGAGCGCCTCCCGCTGGTCGACGAACTCGTCGTCATCGACTCCGGCTCGGCCGACGCCACCGCCGCCGTCGCCGCCCGGGCCGGCGCCCGGGTGGAGTACCGCGACGCGATCCTGCCCCGGCTGCCCGCCGTCCCCGGCAAGGGCGAGGTGCTCTGGCGCTCGCTGCTGGTCACCCGCGGCGACATCGTCTGCTTCGTCGACGCCGACCTGCGCGAGTTCGACCCGGCCTTCGTCTCCGGCATCCTCGGCCCGCTGCTCACCGAACCGGACATCCAGCTGGTCAAGGCCATGTACGACCGGCCGCTGGAGACGGAGGGGGCGGTGGTCCCGGCCGGCGGCGGCCGGGTCACCGAACTGGTCGCCCGCCCGCTGCTCAACCTGCACTGGCCGGAACTCGCCGGTTTCGTCCAGCCGCTCGGCGGCGAGTACGCGGCCCGCCGCGCGCTGCTCGAACGGCTCCCCTTCCCCACCGGCTACGGCGTCGAACTCGGCCTGCTGGTCGACGCGCTGGAGACGGTCGGGCTGGACGCCCTGGCCCAGGTGGACGTCGGCGTCCGGCACCACCGGCACCAGGACGGCCAGGCCCTCGGCCGGATGGCCGCCACCATCTACCGCACCGCCCTCGAACGCCTCGACCGCACCCACCGGCTGAAGGCCTCGGCCGACCTCGTCCACCCGCTGCTGACCCAGTTCACCCGCGACCCGCAGAGCCGGGAGTTCACCGCCCACACCCACCCGGTGACCGCCCTGGAACGCCCGCCCATGCACACCGTGCCCGAGTACGCGACCCGACACTGAACACCCACCGAAAGGGTTTGCCGCTCCGGAGCCCAGGCAACGTACCAACCATGGGCGATCTCACGACCGAACGTTCGAGTGCGACCGGCACCGCCCCCGTCCTGGTGGCCTCCAATCGGGGACCGGTGTCGTTCAGCACCGCGGACGACGGCACGCTGACCCTCCGCCGCGGCGGCGGAGGCCTGGTCTCCGGCCTCTCCGCCATCGACGACCCCGACGCCGTCTGGGTCTGCGCCGCCCTCGGCGCCGCCGACCGACAGGCCGCCAGAGAGGCCCCGGACGGCCGCCTCGACCTCGCCGGGCACGACGTGGGCGGCCAGGCCGTCCGCATGCTGGACATCGATCCCGACACCTTCGCCCGCGCCTACAACGGCGTCGCCAACTCCACCCTCTGGTTCGTCCACCACCTGCTCTACGCCACCCCCACCGCCCCCGCCTTCGACGCCGGGTTCCGCACCGAGTGGGCCGCCTACCGCGCCTACAACGCCGCCTTCGCCGAGGCACTGGCCGCCGAGGCCGCCCCCGGGGCCGCCGTGCTGGTCCAGGACTACCACCTCTCGCTGACCCCGGCCCTGCTCCGCGCCGCCCGCCCCGACCTGCGGATCGGCCACTTCTCGCACACCCCGTGGGCCCCGCCCGAGTACTTCCGGCTGCTGCCCGACGACGTCGCCGAGGCCGTCCTCACCGGCATCCTGGGCGCCGACCGGGCCGGCTTCCTGACCCGCCGCTGGGCGCTGGCCTTCGCCGACTGCTGCGCCGACCTGCTCGGTGCCGAGGTCGACCGGGACGCCATGACCGTCACCCACGCCGGCCGCACCACCCGGCTCGGCGTGCACGCGCTCGGCGCCGACGCCGACTTCCTGCGCGAACGCTCCCACCGCCCGGACGTCGACGAACGCCTCGCCGCCCTCCGCGAGGCCGTCGGCGGGCGCCGCACCATCGTCCGGGTCGACCGCACCGAGCTGAGCAAGAACATCGTCCGCGGCCTCCAGGCCTACCGGCACCTGCTGCGCACCCGCCCCGAATGGCACGACCGGGTGGTGCACATCGCCTTCGCCTACCCCTCGCGCACCGACCTCGCCGAGTACCGCGCCTACACCGCCCAGGTCCAACGGCTCGCCGAGGACATCAACGCCGAGTTCGCCACCCCCGCCTGGCAGCCGCTGATCCTGCACGTCGACGACGACTTCCCGCGCTCCCTGGCCGCCTACCGGCTCGCCGACGTGGCCCTGGTCAACCCGATCCGGGACGGCATGAACCTGGTCGCCAAAGAGGTTCCGGTGGTGTCCGACCACGGCTGCGCCCTGGTGCTCTCCCGCGAGGCCGGCGCGTACGCCGAACTCGCCGAGGACGCGCTCACCGTCAACCCGTACGACGTCATCGCCACCGCCGACGCCCTGCACGCCGGCCTCACCATGCCCGAGGAGGAGCGCGCCGACCGCACCAAGCGCCTCGTGGCGGCGGCCACCGCGCTGCCCCCGCAGCAGTGGTTCCTCGACCAGCTCAACGCGCTGTGAACCGGCTCGGCGCGCTGTGAACCGGCTCGACGCGCTCTGAGCCGGCTCGACGCGCGCTGAACCGGCCCGCTCAACACGCTGCCGCCCGGTTCAGCCAGCGCCGACGGCCGCGCCGAGCGCCGCGAGCAGTTCCACCACGCCGGCCGGGCCCGCGACCACCAGGTCCGCCCGGTCGGCGAGCTCGCGCACCGGCGCGTCCCCCACCGCGCCGCTGCACACCAGCAGCCCCGCCACCCCCTCGCCGCGCAGCTTCTCCACCGCAGCGAAGGCCGCCACGTCCCCCAGGTCGTCCCCCGCGTACAGCACCGAGCCGGCCCCGCGCTCGCGCAGGAAGCCGGTCAACGCCGCGCCCTTGTCCACCCCCGGCGGCCGCAGCTCCAGCACCAGCCGCCCGGGCTCCACCACCAGCCCGTGCCCGGCCGCCAGCTCGCCGACCGGCGCCCGCAGCAGCTCCAGCGCCTCCTCGGGCGCCGCCGTGCGCCGGGTGTGCACCGCCAGCGAGCGCCCCTTGTCCTCCAGCCACGTCCCCTCGGGCGCCCCCGCCGCCGCCAGCAGGCCCGGCAGCGCCGCCCGCGCCCCGGCCACCCCGGGGTGCACCGGCGGCGCGGTCACCTCGCCGCCCTCCCAGCGCTCGGCGCCGTAGTGCCCCAGCACCACGACCCCGGGCAGCCCGTCCAGGCCGCCGTACTCCGCCGCCAGCGCGGCCGGCCGCCCGGTCACCACCACCACGGCCCGCACCGCCGGCACCAGCGCCCGCAGCGCGGCCGCCGCCCCCGGATGCGCCCGCGCCCGATCAGGATCCGCCACGATCGGCGCCAGCGTCCCGTCGAAGTCCAGCGCGATCACCGCCTCGCCCGGCGCCGCCAGGATCGCCCGCAGCCCGTCCCGCCCGGCAGCCGTGACCGGCACCCACTTCTCGTCAAAGCCCATGCCCGAGCCCTACCCCGCGGCCCCCTCCCGCTACCGCGCGGACCGCCGGGCCTCCCGGATCCGGCGCAGCCGGTTCACCAGCACCGGGGCGTGCGCCAGTGCCTCCGGCCGGTCCAGCAGCGCGTTCAGCAGCTGGTAGTACCGGGTGGAGGAGAGCCCCAGCTCCTCCCGGATCGCCCGCTCCTTGGCCCCGGCCGTCCGCCACTGCCGCCCCTCCAGGGCCAGCACCGCCAGGTCCCGCTCACTCAGCTCACCCACCAGGACACCTCCGCCATCACTACGGAGTGTCATTCTCCCGCGTGAGCCGGACACACTGTGCGCCCTCCGGCGCCCGGCCGCCCCGGCTAGCGTCGGCGGTATGACCACGCCCAGCTTCGCCGTGCACATCCCCACCGCCGACCTCGAACCCGACCCGCTCGACCCGGCCCAGATCGTCTCCGGCACCCCGGAGGTCTCCGGCCTGGTCCTCTCCGAGTCCCCCGACGGCCGCCAGCTGCGCGGCATCTGGCAGATCACCCCGGGCGTGGTCACCGACGTGGAGGCCGACGAGCTGTTCGTGGTGCTCAGCGGTCGGGCGACCATCGAGGTCGAGGGCGGCCCGACCCTGGAGGTCGGCCCGGGCGACTGCGCCGTGCTGCGCGAGGGCGACCGGACCACCTGGACGGTCCACGAGACGCTCCGCAAGGCCTACGCCATCACGCTCCCCTGACGAGCCCGCCCCTGACGCCCCCGCCCCTGAAGAGCGCCCCGGCCCGGGTTCACCTGCGGACCCGGGCCGCCTCCTTGACCGCCGCGTCCTGCAGCCCGGCGAGCGCCTGCTTCGGGTCCCCGGTGACGGCCTGCCCGATCCCGGCCTTGATCCGGTTGCTGACGTCGCCCCAGGCCGGGTCCCCGAACGGGTAGAAGCTGGCGTTGGTCAGCCCGACCGCGAACTGCTTGAGATCCTCGTGCTTCGGGTCGGACGTCATCTGGTTGAACGCGTCCTGGGTGACCGGCAGCAGGTTGTACTGCTCGTCGAACTTCAGCTGGAACTCGCGGGAGTAGGCGAAGGACAGGAACTTCTTGATCTCGTTCTTGTGCCCGTTGGCCTTGAACGCCATCATCCAGTCCGCGACGCCGAGGCTGCCGGTCTTGCCCACGCCGTCCTTCTTGGGGATCGGCGCCGTCCCGAAGTCGATCTTCCCGGCGGTGGCCATCCGCAGCAGCGTCGGGTGCCCGTTCAGCATCGCGACCTTCCCGGCCGCGAAGTCCTGGAAGACCGGGGTGCGGTTCATCTTGCCCGGGTCCGGATAGGTCAGCCCGGTGGCCACCAGGTTGTTCTTCAGCCAGCTGAAGGTGGCCTGGTTCTGGGTGCTGTCGATGGTGTAGTTGCCGACGTCGTCGGAGAGGCTGCCGCCGCCGCTCAGCGTCCACAGCATGGACTCGGCCGGTGCCTCCTCCGGCCCGAGCGGCAGCCCGTACGGGGTCACGCCCGGCACCTTGGCCTTGATCTTCTCGGCGTCCTGGCGCAGTTCGTTCCAGGTGGCCGGCGGCTGGGTGATGCCGGCCTGGCGGAAGACGGCCTTGTTGTAGAAGAGCACCCGGGAGGAGGAGACGAACGGGATGCCGTACTGGGTGCCGAGCACCTGCCCGGCGTGCGCGAAGGTGTCCAGGAAGTTGGCCTGGGTGTCCATCGAGAGCACGTCGGCGGCCGGGTACAGCCGGTCCGCCGCGACCTGGTCGGCGAAGCCGCCGGTCTGCAGCAGGTCGGGGGACTTGCCGGCCGCGATCATGTCGTCGACCTTCTTGCCGATGTCGGTCCAGCTGTCCACCTCGACGTCGACCTTGATGCCGGGGTTGGCGGCTTCGAAGCCGTGCGCGATCTCGTCCCAGTAGAGCTTGGAGCTGGTGTCGGCGCTCTCCCCGTAGTCGGCGGCGACCAGCTTGAGGGTGACCGGCCCGTCGTTCTGCCCGCCGCAGGCGCTGACGGCGGTGAGTACCAGTGCTCCGGCCAGCGCGGTGCCGAGGACGCGGGTGGGAACGTGGGCGCGCCTGTTCAACGCGGGTACCGCCTTCAGGGGAGAACTGCGACCGGACGGGGGAATCCGGGAGGGGGGAGGCGCAACACTGCCAAACCCACCGGGCGGTGGTCCACACCACTGTGCCGAGCCCGCTGAGTAGTTATCGAAGTGCGGACGTCATTGCACGATGCGCAACAGAAGGTGAACGGAAGGCGCCCGACGCAAAGCCGCTCACACCGACCCCATCTGCGACAAAGCTCACCTACTTTGGACCAGACCAATCCGACAACTGGACTAGACCTCTTCTACCCGACCAAGGGAAACTGTCCTCCGTGAAGCACGTCATCGCACTCGATGTAGGCGGCACCGGCATGAAGGCCGCGCTGCTCGCCCAGGACGGCTCCGTGCTGTTCGAAGCACGCCGACCGACCGGGCGGGAGCACGGCACGGACGCCGTGGTCGCCGCCATCCTCGACTTCGCCGCCGACCTGGCGGACGAGGGCCGGGGCCGCTTCGGCGTCGCCCCGCTCGCGGCCGGCGTCGCCGTCCCGGGCACGATCGACGAGAGGAACGGCATCGCGGTCTACTCGGCCAACCTCGGCTGGCGGGACCTCCCGCTGCGCAAGCTGCTGGGCGAGCGCCTGGCCGGGCCCGACGGAGCCGCCATCCCCGTCGCACTCGGCCACGACGTGCGCTCGGGCGGCCTGGCCGAGGGCCGACTCGGCGCCGGCCGGGGCGTCGACCGCTTCCTGTTCATCGCGCTGGGCACCGGCATCGCCGGTGCCATCGGCATCGGCGGCCGGATCGAGGCCGGCGCGCACGGCTACGGCGGCGAGATCGGCCACGTCGTGGTCCGCCCGGGCGGACCGCAGTGCGGCTGCGGCGCCCGCGGCTGTCTGGAGACGCTCGCCTCCGCCTCCGCCGTGTCCCGCGCCTGGGCCGCGGCCAGCGGCGACCCCGACGCCGACGCGGCATCCTGCGCCGCCGCGGTGGACGCCGGGGACGACCGCGCGCTCGCGGTCTGGCAGGGCGCCGTCGACGCCCTCGCCGACGGGATCGTGCTCGCCCAGAGCCTGCTCGACCCGTCCACGGTGATCGTCGGCGGCGGGCTGGCCGAGGCCGGTGACACGCTCTTCGGCCCGCTGCGCACGGCGGTCACCGAGCGCCTGACCTTCCAGATGCCCCCGAAGGTCGTACCCGCCATGCTCAAAGACACCGCCGCGTCCCTGGGCGCGGGCCTGCTCGCCTGGGATCTGCTCTCCATGGAGGTGACCGCGTGACCACCGCGGACCGTGACCGTACCGCACTGGCCGGCGCCCGGCTGGTCCTGCCCGGCGGCGTCGTCGAGGGCGGCCGCCTGGCCGTCGAGGGCGACCGGATCGCCGGCCTCGGAGGCGAGAGCGGGCCCGGCGACCTCGACCTGACCGGGTACACCGTCGTGCCCGGCTTCGTCGACCTGCACGTGCACGGCGGCGGCGGCGCCTCCTACGCCTCCGGCATCGCCGAGGAGGCCCTGCTCGCCGCCCGTACGCACCTGGAGCACGGCACCACCACCACGGTCGCGTCCACCGTCACCGGGGAGATCGACGAGGTCGCCCGCCAGGCGTCCGTGCTGTCCGAGCTGGTCGAGGACGGCGTGCTGGCCGGCATCCACTTCGAGGGCCCGTTCATCTCCCACAACCGCTGCGGCGCCCACCGGCCCGACCTGCTGCGTGACCCGGACCCGGCGCTGGTGCGCAAGCTGGTCGACGCGGCCCGCGGCCACGCGAAGATGGTCACCCTGGCCCCCGAACTGCCCGGCGGCCTGGACTCGGTGCGGATGCTCGCCGACCTCGGCGTGATCGCCGCCGTCGGCCACACCGACTCCGACTACGCCACCACGCTGGAGGCGATCGACGCCGGCGCGAGCGTCGCCACCCATCTCTTCAACGCCATGCCGGGCATCGCCCACCGCGCCCCGGGCCCGATCGTGGCGCTGCTGGAGGACGAGCGGGTCACCGTCGAGCTGATCAACGACGGCGTGCACCTGCACCCGTCCGTGCTCGACCTCGCCTACGGCACCGCCGGGGCGTCCCGGGTCGCCCTGATCACCGACGCGATGGGCGCGGCCGGCATGGGCGACGGCCTCTACCCGCTCGGCCCGCTCCAGGTCGAGGTCAAGGACGGCGTCGCCCGGCTGGTCGAGGGCGGCGCCATCGCCGGCTCCACGCTCACCCTGGACGTCGCCTTCAAGCGCTCGCTCACCGTCAACGGCCTGACGCTGAACCAGACCGTCGAGTCGCTGTCCGCCACCCCGGCCCGCCTGCTGGGCCTCGCCGACTCGATCGGCTCGCTGGAGACGGGCAAGCTGGCCGACCTGGTCGTGCTCGACTCCGAGGGCTACGACCTGGTCGCCGTCATGCGCCGCGGCCGCTGGGTCCTCGGCGGCGAGCGCTTCGACGTGGTCAAGCCCGCCTGACGGAGCGCCGGAACGCCGACGGCCGCCCTTCCCCCACGGGGACGGGCGGCCGTCTCGCGTTCCGGCTCAGCCGCTCAACCGGTCAGCTGCTCAACCGGTCAGCCGGTCGCATTCGGTTCGAGGGTGATCTGGTCGATCAGGATCGACCCGGAGGGCACGGTGAAGGTGATGCTGTTCGTCCCGGCCTGGAGCTGCGGGAGTATCCAGGTGTTGAACCAGGAGGACGCCGGGTCCTTGCCGGGCACGTAGTTCTTGAAGAGCAGCCCGCTCGGCCAGTCCTTGCCGTTCACCGAGGCGGCGCCCTTCAGGTCCCCGCCGGTGTTGTTGTAGTGCACGTTCAGCTTGTAGGTGCCGGCCGCGGCGACCTCGCCGTTCCAGGTCACCGAGCCGCCCGGCTGGAGCGTCAGGTAGCTGCCGTCGGCGGACTTGGTGCCCTTGACGCCGTTGCCGGACGGCGCGTTCTGGGCCTGGAGCTGGCCCGAGTCCACGGTCAACGGGCCGGCCGGGGCGGTGGTGCTCGCCGAGGCCGAGGCGGTCGGGGACGAACTGCCGGTCGCCGGGGTGCTGGGGGGAGCCGCGGCGGTGGTCTGGGCGCCGCCCTTGGCGGTCTTGTCGCCCTCCGGGTCGCCCTTGGAGAGCGCGATCCCGGCGCCGATCGCTATGGCCGCGACCACCGCGACCGCGCCGATCACCGCGCCCTTGCTCCGGCCGCTGCTCGACCGGTCCTCCCCCGGCTGCGGCCGGGAGTGCTCGGCGTAACGGGTCTGCTGGGTGGGCGCGGTGCCGTGCTCGGGCTGCTGTTGCTGCGGCGGGTACGGCTGCTGGCCGCCGGGGTAGCCCTGCTGCGGCCCCGCCTGCTGGCCGTACTGGGGCTGCTGCGGCCGCGGCTGGTAGGGCTGCTGCCCGTACTGGGCCCGGCCGACCTCCATCGGACGGCTGTACGACGTCCGGGGCACGCCCTGCTGTGGCTCGGCCGGCTGCCCGGAGGCACCCTCCGCCGGGCGGTAGAGGTAGCCGAACGGGTCGTCGTCCTGCGGGGCACCGCCCTCGGGCGCTCCGTTGTTGCCGGCGGTCGTCACGGTGGTCAACTCCCCCATCCGGTTCGCGCCGCCGGGATGCGGGCCGCCGGCGCAGATCATGGACGCTGTCGTACCCGGGAACCCTACCTGTCCTTTGTGACAGCCGGAAAAGAGCCCTTGACAACCCGTGGGTAACCAGGACCGGCGGGCTCAGCCCGCCCGTCGGTGCGAGCGCTCGCCCCGCGCGCCGCGCACCGCGCCGCCCCGGGCCCGCTTCTCGTCGTACATCCGCTCGTCCGCGGTGTGCAGCACCTCCTCGATGCTCATCCCGCAGCCCGCCCAGCCGACGCCGAGGCTCACCCCCACCCGCATCGCCCGGCCGTCGATCCGCATCGGCGGGATGATGGCGCCCCGCAGCCGGTGGGCCAGGTCCTTGGCCTCCTCGCGGCCGATCCCGTCGGCCAGCACGACGAACTCGTCGCCGCCGAGCCGGGCCACCGTGTCGCCGTCCCGGACGGCCTGGCTCAGCCGCCGGGCGACCTCGACCAGCACCGCGTCGCCCGCGTTGTGGCCGAACCGGTCGTTGATCGACTTGAAGCCGTCCAGGTCGCAGAAGAGCACCGCGAGCCCCTTGTCCAGCGACGCCGCGACGCCGGAGCGGAACGGTGCGGACCACGCCTCGCCGCCCGGGCCCTGGTCGGCCGGGACCACCGCGTGCACGTGCTCCCCGTAGCCCGGGGCGAGGCCGTACGGCGGGCCGCCCTCGGGCGTCCCGTAGCCGTGCACCGGCCCGCCGTACGGGTCCGCGCCCTCCAGCCGGTCGTACGCGGCGTGCGCGCTGTAGGAGTCGGCCGGGTAGCCGTACGGCGCCGGGTAGGCCGGCTCGCCCGGCCCGGCGGGGGCCCCGACGGTCTGCGGCTCGGCGCAGAGCCGGCGACCCAGCCGGGCCTTCAGTTCGGCGCCGTTCGGCAGGCCGGTGAGCGCGTCGTGGCTGGCCCGGTGGGCGAGCTGGAACTCGTGCCGCTTGCGGTCCTCGATGTCCTCGACGTGGGTGAGCAGGAAGCTCGGGCCCTCGGCCGCGTCCGCCACGATCGAGTTGCGCAGGCACACCCACTGGTAGCCGCCGTCCCGCCGGGACAGCCGCAGTTCCGCCCGGCCGCTCTCGGCGCTGGTGCGCTCCAGCAGCGCCCGGTCCTCCGGGTGCACGAGGTCGGCGAAGCTCTGCTGGCGCAGCACCGCGCGAGGGCGGCCGAGCAGGCGACAGAGCGCGTCGTTGACCCTGGTCAACTGGCCGCGCCCGGCGCCGTGCAGTTCGGTGATGGCCATCCCGCTGGGCGCGTACTCGAAGGCCTGACGGAAGCTCTCCTCGCTGGCCCGCAGGGCCTGCTGCTCCTTCTCCAGGCGGGCCAGCGCGCGCTGCATCTCGGCCCGCAGCCGGGCGTTGCCGATCGCGATGGAGGCCTGCAGCGAGAACATCTCCAGCGCCTCGCGGGTCCACGCCCCGGGCCGCTTGCCGCTGCGCGGGCGGTCCACCGAGAGGACGCCGAGCAGGTCGCCGCCGGCGCTGTACATCGGGGCGAGCAGCCCGTCGGCGGGGTGCCAGTCGTTGGCGTAGACGGGCAGCGGGCCGTCCCCGATCCAGCGCGGGATGTCGCTGGCGACGGCCCAGCCGCGGTCGTACGGCAGGAAGCGCAGGGTGCCCCAGTGGTCGCTGACGCCGAGCAGCCGGTCCCAGGACTCCCGGGAGCCGACCTGGCCGAGCAGGACGGAGGGGCCGCCCATGGTGCTCTCCTCCAGCTCCCAGACGGCCGCGACCACGAGGTCCCCGTCCGGGCGGACCAGGCTGACCGCGGCGGCGTCGAAGCCGAGCCCGTGCACCGCACCCTCGACGACGGCCTGCAGCGTGCCCGCCAGGCTGCGGGCAGCGTTGAGGTCCGCCACGACCCGGTGCAAGGTGCGGAGGGTCGCGAGACGGACGTACGGCTCCGACTCGGCTTCCATGCGGGGGCTCCCCGGCTGCTTCGGATAGTTCTTGATTGGTTATCGTCCGATTGCCAGAAGAACTGAATCACAGGGAGCACAGCGTTCGGCACGCTCGGTCAGCAATAGGCCATCACTTGTGACTTAAATCACACGACACTAATGCACCCTTAATCAGCTCATCCGCCCCATAGCGGGACATAGAGCGCTATCGGAATATTTCCTTTGGTCGACCGCATTGGCCTCACGCTGAAGCCCGCTGCCGCCTGGCAGGCCCCTTGCTTCACTCCTGAGGGTGAGTCCCGAACCCGGCCGCAACCCCGCCCCGTGCGCCGCTGGTCCTACGACCTCGGCCCGATGCCGATTCCGGCGGCCGCCGACTACCGTGCGGTACGTGTACTCGTCCCCGCAGCCCGAAGCTGCCTCCCACGCCACGCCCGACGAGTTCCGGGCGGCACTCTCCCAGCTCGCCTCCGGCGTGAGCCTGGTGACCGTCCACGACCCGGAGGACGGCGAGGACGTCGGCATGACCGCCACGTCCTTCCTGTCCGTGTCGCTGGAGCCGCCGCTGGTCCTGATCTCGGTCCGCGAGGACTCCCGGATGGACGAGGTGCTCTCCCGCACCGACACCTGGGCGGTCTCGCTGCTCACCGAGGGGCAGAAGGCGCTCGGCTCCCGCTTCGCCATGAAGGGCCGGCTCAGCGACCGGCTGCTGTTCGCGGACACCCCGCACCACCGCGGCCCGCGCTCCGGCGCCCCGCTGATCGACGGCGCGCTCGCCACCGTCGAGTGCCGCACCGAGCAGCGGATACCGGCGGGCGACCACACCCTGCTGCTCGGCCGCGTCCTGGAGGCCGCGGTGCCCAGCCCGGCCGGCCGGCCGCTGCTCTACTTCCGCGGCGGCTACCGCACCCTCGGCTGAGCCGCCCCGGCTACTCGCCGCCCCGCGGCGACTGCCGTCCCTGCTTCAGCTCGGAGCGGCGCCGCTTGTTGGACAGCCGGCGCTCGACCATCCCCCGGCTCGGCCTGGTCGCCCGGCGGGACTTCGGCGGCGGCGCGCACGCCTCGGTCAGCACCGCCGACAGCCGGGCCGCGGCCGCCTCCCGGTTGCGCCACTGCGAGCGGAACTCCGAGGCCTGGATCACCAGCACCCGGCCGTCCACCAGCCGCCCGGCCAGCCGCTCCAGCGCGCGCTCGCGCCACACCTCGGGCAGCGCCTTGGACGCCGCCAGGTCGTAGCGCAGCTCGACCTTGCTGTCGGAGGTGTTGACGTGCTGGCCACCTGGACCGGAGGAACGCGAGAAGCGCCAGACGAGCTCGGCGTCGGGGACGACCACCGACCCCCGTACGCGGATGGGCTCGGGCATGCGTCCATCATCCCGCGCCCACACCGCCCGGTCACCCGGTTATCCGCGACGGCCGACGGCCCGGTTCCGCACCACCGCCCGCAGCCCGGACAATGGCGTACGTGATCGAGCTCGGCTACTCCCTCTCCAACCGCTTCCCCGACCCCCCGCAGACGGACTACCGCTCCGCCCCGGTGCGGTCCCTGCGGTACGACCTGTTCTGCGGCGACGTCTACCTGGACGCCGAGGGCGCCGAGCTGTCCACCGGCTGGGGGTGGGTGCCGGTGCTCGACTTCGCCTGGGCGCTGTGCGACATCGTCGAGGAACTGGACCGCGACCCGGACGGCGGCCGGGCCGCCCGGGTGCAGACCGCCGACCTCGACTTCACCCAGAACACCGAGCTGCTGCGGTTCGCCCGCCGCTTCAACTGGGTCGAGATCACCTCGACCTGGCTGCCGGACGAGCCGCCCGCCGTGGTCCGCCACGGCGAGCTGCGGCGCGAGGCCCGGGACTTCCTCCAGGACACCCTCGCCGACCTCTTCGATATGCACCCCGAGCTGGCCGACAATCCGAACATCTGGTCGCTACAGGGCCGGTTCCCCCGGATCTGACCAGGGCATTGTCAGACCTTTGCCAGCGGATTGGCATCCACGAAGAATTCACGGACTTCGCGGAACCAACCCACCGGAGTATGGCGTTGTCCCGGAAAAAGCGAACGAAAGGACTTCAATCGCCATGCCAGTGAGCCTCTCCAAGGGTGGCAACGTCTCGCTGACCAAGGAGGCCCCGGGCCTGTCCGCGGTCAGTGTCGGCCTGGGCTGGGACGTCCGGACCACGACCGGCACCGAATTCGACCTCGACGCCAGCGCGATCGTCCTGAACGCGGACGGCAAGGTGCTCTCCAACGGGCACTTCGTCTTCTTCAACAACACCAGCAGCCCGGACAACACCGTCGTGCACACCGGTGACAACCGCACCGGCGAGGGCGCCGGCGACGACGAGTCGCTCAACGTCAACCTGGCCGGCCTGCCGGCCGAGGCCGTCAAGATCACCTTCCCCGTCACCATCTACGACGGGGTCGCCCGCGGCCAGAGCTTCGGCCAGGTCCGCAACGCGTACATCCGCGTGGTGAACGCCGCCGGCGGCGCCGAGATCGCCCGCTACGACCTCTCCGAGGACGCCGCCACCGAGACCGCCATGATCTTCGGCGAGCTCTACCGCAACGGCGGCGAGTGGAAGTTCCGCGCCGTCGGCCAGGGCTACGCCTCCGGCCTGGCGGGCATCGCCCAGGACTTCGGCGTCCAGCTCTGACACCCCGCCGGGCCCCTCCCGGCCCGGCGCACCGCCGGAACGAAAGCGGCGCGGGACATCGGTCACACCGATGTCCCGCGCCGCTTTCGCGTATCCGGACCTAACGCGAGGCGCGCAGCTCCGGCAGCTGAATCAGCTCGGTCTCGTCCTCCGGGGTCAGGTCCACCACCGCGGGCGCGCCCGGCGCAGGCTCGGCCGCCGGCTGCGACGCCTGCGAGCCGGCCACGGCCTCCTGCACCTCACGAGCCTCCTGGGCCTCCTGCGCCTCGGCCTTCGCCTGCGCGGCCACCGCCTCGTCGCCCACCACGTCGGCCAGGTCCGTGCGCTCGCCCAGTTCGGCGACGCTGCCCACCGCGGGCGCCGGGGCCGCCGCCCGCACGGCCGCGCCCGCACCACGGCCGAAGAAGCTGAAGCCCGGCCCGCGCACCGCCCCGGGCTGCGCCGACCGCGGCCGCTGCCGCTCCACCGGCGCGGGCGCCGCGACCGGAGCGGACGGCGTCCCGCCGAGCTGCCCGACCGTGGCGGTCAGCGCCGGGCGCACCGGCGCGGGCCGCACCGACGCCTGTGCCTGTGCCTGTGCCTGTGCCTGTGCCTGTGCCTGTGCCACCGGAGCCTGCTCCGGAGTCGGCACCGCGGGAGCCACCGGCGCCGGCACCGAGGGCGCCACCACGGCAGGCACGGGCGCCGGGGCCGCAGCGGCCGGCGCCGTACGCGCCCGCAGCGCGACCGCCGAGCCCGCCGTCCGCTCCCGCCGCGCCTCCTGCTCCGCCGCCCGCCGCTCCAGCACCCGCAGCACGGACGCGGCACGGACGAACGCGGCCGGGCTGGCCGGGTACTTGGGGCGGCTCGCGGCGAGCGCCCGCTGGGCCGCCTCGGCCTCCTTGAGCGCCTGCTCGGCCACCGTCACGGCCCGCTCCCGCAGCAGCCGGGCGATCTCGGTCTCGGCCTTCGCCAGCCGCGACTTCTCCGCCGTCAGCCGCCGCCCGAACCGGGTGGCCCGCTCCTCGGCGACCTCAGCCGCGTACTCGGCCTCCGCCAGCTGCTCCTCGAACCGCTCCTCGGCCCGCAGCCGCTGCGCCGCGGCCATCTCGGCGGCCGCCCGGGCCGCCTTGTCCCGCTGCCGCAGCAGCAGCGCGAAGCCGAGCGTCGCGACGACCGCCGCGACACCCACCGAACGCACCAGGACGGCGTCCTGACTGAAGAGCAGGGCGGCCAGCGCAGCGACGAGCAGCACGCCGGCGGCGGTGGGGGGGAAGATCCGGCCGAGGACGGAGGAATGACGGTGGCGTCCGCGAGACATGCCAAGAAACTAGCGTGCGAATTGGGGCCGTGTCAGCCCAGGGTCCTCTTCCGCCCTTGACAGTGCGCAAGTTTTACCGCACGTGCCCGGCGTTTCACTCAAGATCACGAAAAAGGACCTGCTCAACGGGGCGAGGGCGCCGGGCCGCTCGGATCGTCGTGGTTCTCCGGCAGCTTGCACACGTGCTGCAACCAGAGCGCCGCCGCGATCACCGCGGCCCCCGCCAGCACCGCGAGCCCGGCCGTGACGGCCTGGTCCTTGCGCGCCGACACGTCCAGCTCGCCCAGCAGGAAGATCCCCGCGCCCGCGTAGACGCCGGTGACCACCGCCGAGACCAGCGCGCTGGCCTGCCCCAGCACCACCGCCCGGGCCGCCAGCAGCGGGTCGACGCCCTTCGCGCCGGGCTGCCGCTCGCGCACCGCCTTCAGCCGGGACCGCAGCGAGAGGGCGGTCGCCAACAGGACCACCGCCACCGCCGCCAGCACCACCGGCGCCGCGACCGGCACGGCCGGCAGCGTGTCCAGGGAGGCCCAGAGCTTGGCACCGGCCCAGGACAGCGCCGTGGTAGCAGCGGTGATGCCGACCAGCAGGCGGAGGCGAAGCAGCTTCACTCGGAGGAGGTCCTTCCCGGGGTTACCAGAGCCGGCCGTCGCCCGGTGGCCCGGCACGGCGGCGCCAGGCCACCGTACCGGGCCCGACCGGGCGGGCACCCGCGCGAACGGCGGACACCTACTCGTACGGCCGGGCACCCCGGTCGAGTTCCCCGGCCGCCCTCACCGGGCCGCCGGGCCGCGGCCGGTCACTCCGGCAGCGTCAGCCGGATGTCGTCCCGCCGCCGGACGCCCTGCGCGCCCGGGCCGCCGAGCGCGTCCAGCAGTGCGCCGACCTGCCCGTGGCCGGGCACCTCGGCCTCCGGCTGGGCGTCCAGCCAGGGGGCGAGCACGAAGGCCCGCTCGTGCGAGCGCGGGTGCGGCAGCAGCAGCTGCGGGTCGTCGCTGAGCACGCCCTCGTAGGCCAGGATGTCGACGTCCAGGGTCCGGGGACCCCAGTGCACCGTCCGGACCCGCCCGAACGCGTCCTCGATCGCGTTGCCGCGCTCCAGCAGGTCGCGCGGCGGCAGCGAGGTGCGCAGCACGACGACCGCGTTGTAGTAGTTGGGCTGTTCGTCCGGGCCGCCGACGGCCTCGGTCTCGTAGACCGCGGAGACGGCCTTGATCTTGAGCCCGGGGGTGTCGGCGAGCGCGTCGACGGCGCCCTGGAGGGTGTCCAGGCGGTTGCCCAGGTTGCTGCCGAGTGCGATCACCGCGCAGTGCTGGCTGTGCAGTGTGGTGTCGGCGGAGTCCACCCGGCTCTCCAGGTCGAACGTGGTCGGCGAGGCGGTCGGGTCGCTGGTGCTCATCGAGATCCCTCTGCAACTGGAACGGGGCGCACGGCGGCGGTCATGCGCGGCCCCGGTGAATGGTCACGGTCACGTCGTCGAACGGCACGGTGATCGGGGCGTCGGGCTTGTGCACGGTCACCTCGACCTCCTCGACCGCTTCGTGCTTCAGGCACTGGTCGGCGATGCGCTGGGCCAGGGTCTCGATCAGGTCGACCGGCTCCCCGGCGATGATCGCGGTGACCTCCTCGGCCACGAGGCCGTAGTGCGCCGTGCGGGTGAGGTCGTCGCCGGACGCGGCGGGGCGGGTGTCCAGGTACAGCACGAGGTCGACCACGAAGGTCTGGCCCTCGATGCGCTCGCGCTCGAAGACGCCGTGGTTGCCCCGGGCACGCAGCCCCCGCAGGGTGACGCGGTCCAGCAAACGAATCACTGCTCCCAGTCGGACGGGCCCCACCCGGAGAATGGCATGGACGGGCGGGGCGAAGGCGGGCAGCACACCCGCCACTCCGTTTCGAATCTACCCGCGGGCGCTGACAACGTCTGACCGTCCTACCCGGCACGAACCGTCGCCACGCGCACCGGAATGGCGATTGACGTGAACGTTCGGTGACCACTCGGGAATTCCCGGGCGACCTCCCGGCGGCGTTTTCCGAAGGCCGCCCGAATCAGTCCTCGTCCTCGTCGTCGCCGCTGGTCAGAACGGGTGAACCGTGGTGCGACCAGAGCTTCCACCCGCCCGGGGTACGGCGGAACAGATTCGTGGATACGACCTTTCCGCCGACCAGCGGACCGAGTTCCCCCTCCTCCTCCGCCTCGCCGCCGGAGAGGATGTTCTCGGTGCACGTGACAAGGGCCACATCTCCGTGGACCTCGGCCTCGACATCGGTCAGGAAGAACTGGATGTACTCCGTGTTCATCATGATCAGCATGTACGAGCGGGTCACCTGCGCCCGCCCGCGCAGCACCGGCCAGCCGGGGTGCACGCACACCACGCCGCCCTTGTCGTCCGCGTCCGCGGCCCCCAGCCAGGCGTCCTCGACCGCCTCCAGGTCCCCCTCCTCCAGTGCCTGGTAGAGCGCCTGGTTCGCCGCGAGCACCGCCTCCAGGTCCGCCTCGCGGGCCTGGCCGGCCGTTCCGCCGCTCAGCCTGCCGTCACCTGTCACAGACCCTCCCTCACCCCTTGCCGGGCCGCGTGCTGCCAGGCCGCGACCACCCGGACGGCGTCCGCCGTGCCGGACACGTCGTGCACCCGCACCGCCCAGGCGCCGGCCTGGGCCGACAGCACCGACACCGCGGCGGTCGCGTCGTCGCGCTCCCGGGCCGGGCGCAGCGCCCCGGATTGCGGGTCGGCCAGCAGCGTACCCAGGAACCGCTTGCGCGATGCGGCGACGAGGACGGGACGGCCGAGCGCGGTGAGCGCGTCCAGCCGGCCGAGCAGCGCCCAGTTGTGCTCGGGGGTCTTGGCGAAGCCGAGCCCCGGGTCGAGGATCAGCTGGTCCTCCTTGACCCCGGCCGCCAGCAGCGCGTCCACCCGGACGGCCAGCTCGGCGACGACGTCCGCCACCACGTCCCGGTAGACCGCCAGCCGCTCCATGTCCGCGGACTGGCCGCGCCAGTGCATCACCACGAAGGGCGCGCCGGTGTCGGCGACCACCTGTGCCATCGCCGGGTCGGCGAGCCCGCCGGAGACGTCGTTGACGAGCGCGGCACCGGCCGCCACGGCCTGCTCGGCGACGGAGGCCCGCATGGTGTCGACCGACACCACGACCCCGGCGGCGACGAGCTCGCGCACCACCGGCAGCACCCGGCGCAGCTCCTCCTCCTCGGGCACCCGCTGCGAGCCGGGCCGGGTGGACTCGCCCCCGACGTCCACCAGGTCCGCACCGCGGGCACGCAGGGCGAGCCCGTGCGCGATCGCCTTGGCGGGGTCGTGCCAGAGGCCGCCGTCCGAGAAGGAGTCGGGCGTGACGTTGACCACACCCATCACGGCGCAGCGGTCGAGCCGCGGCAGTCCGGCCGGCAGCGAGAAGGACGGCGAGTTGCTCATGTGCCCATTATCGAACGGGGCCCCCGCCGAGGATTCTCGGCGGGGGCCCCGTTGGTCGCGGCGGTGCCTCAGGCGGCCTCGGTGACGTCGCGGGCGCCCGGGGTGGGCATCAGGCCCTCCCGCTGGCGCCGGCGGCCGAAGCGCGGCATGCCGAGGGTGATGAAGGCCTCGGCCTGCATCGCGGCGAAGCCGATCCGCGGCAGGTCCCGGGTGTTCGGGAAGACCAGGAAGCGCGGTTCCCACTCGGGCTGGAACTTGGCGTTGAACTTGTACAGCGATTCGATCTGGAACCAGCGCGAGAGGAACACCAGCAGTCCGCGCCAGGCCCGCAGCACCGGGCCGGCGCCGATCCGCTCGCCGCGGGCCAGCGCCGAGCGGAACATCGCGAAGTTGAGCGACACCCGGCGCACGCCCATCGCGGGCACGGCCTGGAGGGCGGCGACGATCAGCAGCTCGTTCAGGCCCGGGTCGGCCGCGCGGTCGCGGCGCATCAGCTCCAGCGAGATGCCGTCCGGCCCCCACGGCACGAAGTGCAGCACGGCCTTCAGGTCGTCGCCGCTCTCGCCCTCCTCCGGGGCCTTGTGGGCGGTGACCACCACGCAGTCGTCGTCCAGCGGGTCGCCGAAGCGCCCGAGGGCCATCGAGAAGCCGCGCTCGGTGTCGGTGCCGCGCCAGCGGGCGGCGGCGTCGGCGATCCGCTGCTTCTCCTCCGGGCTGAGGTCGCGGACCCGGCGCACCTGGCAGGAGTAGCCGTTGCGCTCGATCCGCTTGACCATCTGGCGGACGTTGCGCATGGCCCGGCCGGCGAGCGAGAAGGTGGCGGTGTCGACGATCGCCTCGTCGCCCAGCTCCAGCGCGTCCAGGTCCGCCTCGCGGGTCCAGACCTCGCCGCCGACCTCGCTGCAGCCCATCACGGCCGGCACCCAGGCGTGCTCGCGGGCCTCGGCCATGAACACCTTGATCGCGCCCGGCCAGGCCTCGACGTCGCCGACCGGGTCGCCGGAGGCGAGCATCACGCCGGAGACCACCCGGTAGGAGATCGCGGCCTTGCCGGTGGGCGAGAACAGCACGCTCTTGTCGCGGCGCAGCGCGAAGTAGCCGAGCGAGTCGCGCTCGCCGTGCCGGGTGAGCAGTTCGCGGACCTTCTCCTCGTCCTCCGGGGTCAGCTCCGGCTTGGGCTTGCCCGGGCGCAGCGCCAGGTAGGCGGTGGTGAAGGCGGTCAGCAGGCCCAGCCCGCCGAGCAGGTAGGCGACCAGGTCGGACATCCGGACGTTGTTGTACCGGATCGGCCCCTCGAAGCCGAACAGCCCGTACACGACGTGCTGGAGGCGCTCGGGCAGGGCCGGGTAGCCGATCTCGTACTTGGTCCGGGTGCTCACGATCAGCAGGCCGAGCAGCACGCTGACGGCGCCCATCACGATCAGGTTGACCAGCGCCCGCCAGCGGGTGCGCGGGTCGGCCTTGGCGTAGAACTCGCGCTGGTGCACCAGCATCACCACGAAGACCGCCAGCGAGACCACGGCCGGGCCGACCTGGTGCCAGCGCACGATGTGCAGCGCGGCGCCGACCGGCAGCAGCACGCACACCGCCCGCCAGGCCCGCCGCTTGCGCCGGCGCAGCGCGTGCGCGAGCAGCACCAGCAGCAGGCCGACCATCATCGTCCCGACCGCGGCCAGCGAGGTGGTGCCGCCGGGCAGCTGCCCGGTGAAGGTGTGCATCTTGGAGTGCCGGAGCTTGGGGAACACCGCGCTGGCGATGTCGACCAGGCCGATCAGCAGACAGGCGTACCCGACCGCGCGGGGCAGCCAGGCCCTCGGAACGGCCGCCGCCTGGGTGCGAAGCGTCTGCAGGCCGCGTCGACGACGCGGCTGCTCGGGGCTCGGCTCAACGGACACGGGAACGCTCATGGAAGCTCAGCGTAGAGGCTGCGGGACGCCGTCCGGTCACTCCGGGGGAGCACGTGTGATGGACCTTCAATGCCTTTTCCTTCATCAGGCAATGCGCATACCAAGGATCCGGAAACGGTCGGTAAACCGGTGCCGTGGGCGCGCTGCGGTGGAGCCGGGGACGGAGCCGAAGCCCTGCCGCCGCGTGGCGCGGCAGGGTCCTCCGGTACGCCGTACGTACGGTGGACGCCGCATTCTAGGGCGCCGGTTGCCTACGGCTCCCCCCGCCCTCCCAGCTCGCCCGGGCATCCGGACAGCCTAGTCGCGGTGGCCGGAGCTGACGGGCCGCCAGACGATGAGGCGTGCACCGACAGTGTCCCATCGGAAGGCCGACTGCATGGAACTGACCAGCGACGCACTGGTGAACTCGCTGCTCGCACTCGGCGCCGCGGCTCTCGTCACCACCCTGTGGCTCTGGCCGCGGCTGGCGCGCCAGCGCCCGCTGCCCGTCCTCGGCCGGATCGGCCTGCTGACCGTCACTCAAGTCGCGGTCGTGGCCGTGCTGGCGCTGGCGGTGAACAACTCCTTCGGGTTCTACACCTCGTGGGACGACCTGCTCAGCCCCGGCAGCACCAAGCTCGCGCTGACCAGCAACGAGAACCACAAGGGCGGCACCTCGGCCTCGGACACGCCGGTCCAGCCGACCACCGAGGGCGGTCTGGAGACCGTCACCGACCTGCCCAAGGGCCCGCCCGAGGAGACCGGCAAGGTCGAATCGGTCCGGGTCACCGGCAAGGAGACCGGGCTGTCCGACCAGCTGTTCGTCTACCTGCCGCCCGAGTACTTCGACCCGAAGTTCGCCCTGGTCCGCTTCCCCGTCCTGGTCGCCATCTCCGGCTTCCCCGGCACCACGCTCAACCTGATCAAGGAGCTGCCCGTCCTGCGCACCGCGGGCGAGCTGCAGAAGTCCGGCAAGATGCCGCCGACCATCGTGGTCATGGCCCGCCCGACGGTCGCCCCACCGCGTGACACCGAGTGCGTGGACGTCCCCGGCGGCCCGCGCGCCGAGACCTGGTTCACCAAGGACCTGCCGGAGGCGCTCCGCACCGCCTACCGGACCGGCCGCTCGGCCGCCTCCTGGTCCGTCTTCGGCTACTCGACCGGGGGCAGCTGCGCGCTGCGGCTGGCGATGCGCTTCCCGAACGTCTACGGCAGTGGGGTGGGCCTGCACAGCGAGTACAAGGTCAAGGAGGACCAGTTCACCGGCGGCGACCTGTTCGCCGGCGACGCCGCCCTGGCGCAGCAGAGCGACCTCGACTGGCGGCTGACGAACCTCCCGGCCCCCGCCCTCTCGCTGCTGGTGGTCTCCTCCCGCAAGGAGGGCGACTTCGCGCAGACCCTCCAGTTCGTCGGCCACGCCCAGCAGGTCGCCGCGGCCAACCCGCAGTTCAAGGTCGACTCGCTCTACCTGGACGACGGCGGCCACAACTTCGACAGCTGGACCCGTGAGCTGCCGTCCTCGCTGGAGTGGATCGGCGAGCGGCTCGGCTGACGCGGGCGGGTGGCGCGGGCGGGTGGCGCGGGCAGGCGACGGCCGGCCGGTCCGAGGGACCGGCCGGCCGTTGCGCTATCGGCCGATGATGAGGCTCATCGCCTCGGCCCGGGTCGCCGGGTCGCGCAGCTGGCCGCGGACGCACGAGGTGATGGTCTTGGCGCCGGGCTTGCGGATGCCGCGCATCGACATGCACATGTGCTCGCACTCGACCACGACGATCGCCCCGCGCGGCTCCAGGATCCGCATCAGCGCGTCGGCCACCTGGCTGGTCAGCCGCTCCTGCACCTGGGGGCGGCGGGCGTAGACGTCGACCAGCCGGGCCAGCTTGGACAGGCCGGTGATCTTGCCGCTGGCGGACGGGATGTACCCGACGTGCGCCACGCCGCGGAACGGCACCAGGTGGTGCTCGCAGACGGACGTCAGCTCGATGTCCTTCACGAGCACCATCTCGTCGTGCCCGAGGTCGAAGGTGGTGGTGAGGACGTCCTCGGGCTCCTGCCAGAGGCCCGCGAATATCTCCTTGTAGGCGCGCGCGACCCGGGCCGGGGTCTCCAGCAGCCCCTCGCGGTCCGGGTCCTCACCCACGGCGAGCAACAGCTCGCGGATGGCGTTCTCGGCCCGCTTCTGGTCGAAGGTCCCGACGGTGGGTGGACCGTCGAGCGTCACCGGGTCGATCATGCGGGCCTCGCTTACTTGGGACGACTTTGCTGAACAGCACGGATGCCGCGTCTCCAGGGTACAAACCCCGGTGACGCGGCATCCATTCCGTACGGTGCGCGGGATCAGCCCTCGGCGGGCGGCTCCGCGCTCGGCAGCGGCGGGAGCTTCACGATGTCCACCGGGGCGGTGTCGATCGCGGCGGCGCCGTTGGTGAGCGCCAGCTCCTTCGGGGACTGCACCGGAGGCCGGGTGGACGGCGTGCGACGGGACGAGCCCGTCCAGGCCGGCCGGGCCGGGCGCCGGACGATCGTGGCGAAGATCTCCGCGATCTGCTCCTTGTTCAGGGTCTCCTTCTCCAGGAGCTCCAGAACCAGGTTGTCGAGCACGTCGCGGTTCTCGACCAGGATCTCCCAGGCCTCGTTGTGCGCGTTCTCGATGAGCTTCTTGACCTCTTCGTCCACCAGCCCGGCGACCTCTTCCGAGTAGTCGCGCTGGTGGCCCATCTCACGGCCCAGGAACGGCTCCGCGTTGTCCGAGCCGAACTTGATGGCGCCGAGCCGCTCGGTCATGCCGTACTGGGTCACCATGGCCCGGGCGGTGGCGGTGGCCTTCTCGATGTCGTTCGACGCACCGGTGGTCGGGTCGTGGAAGACCAGCTCCTCCGCCGCACGCCCGCCCAGCATGTAGGCCAGCTGGTCGAGCATCTCGTTGCGGGTGGTGGAGTACTTGTCCTCGTCCGGCAGCACCATGGTGTAGCCGAGGGCCCGGCCGCGCGAGAGGATCGTGATCTTGTGCACCGGGTCGCTGTTGGGGCACGCCGCCGCCACCAGGGCGTGGCCGCCCTCGTGGTACGCGGTGATCTTCTTCTCCCGCTCGGACATGATCCGAGTGCGCTTCTGCGGACCGGCCACGACGCGGTCGATCGCCTCGTCCAGGATGCCGTTGTCGATCAGCTTCTTGTCCGAACGGGCCGTCAGCAGAGCGGCCTCGTTGAGGACGTTCGACAGGTCCGCGCCGGTGAAGCCGGGGGTGCGCTTCGCGACGGCCGAGAGGTCGACGTCGGGCGCGATCGGCTTGCCCTTCTGGTGCACCTTGAGGATGTCCAGCCGGCCCTGGAGGTCGGGGCGCTCGACCGAGATCTGACGGTCGAAGCGGCCCGGGCGCAGCAGCGCCGGGTCCAGGATGTCGGGGCGGTTGGTGGCCGCGATCAGGATCACGCCACCCTTGACGTCGAAGCCGTCCATCTCGACCAGCAGCTGGTTGAGGGTCTGCTCGCGCTCGTCGTGACCGCCGCCCAGACCGGCACCGCGGTGCCGGCCGACGGCGTCGATCTCGTCGACGAAGACGATCGCCGGGGCGTTCGCCTTGGCCTGCTCGAAGAGGTCGCGGACGCGGCTGGCGCCGACACCCACGAACATCTCGACGAAGTCCGAGCCGGAGATCGAGTAGAACGGCACCCCGGCCTCGCCCGCGACGGCACGCGCCAGCAGGGTCTTGCCGGTACCGGGCGGGCCGTAGAGCAGCACACCCTTGGGGATCTTGGCGCCGACGGCCTGGAACTTGGCCGGCTCCTGGAGGAACTCCTTGATCTCGTGGAGCTCCTCGACCGCCTCGTCGGCGCCCGCGACGTCCGCGAAGGTCGTCTTCGGGGTGTCCTTGGTGAGCAGCTTGGCCTTGGACTTGCCGAACTGCATGACCCGGGAGCCGCCGCCCTGCATCTGATTCATCAGGAACAGGAAGACCAGGACGATGATGACGATCGGGAGCATCGACAGCAGCAGGCTGACGAAGGTGCTCTGCTTCTCGGGGCTGATGGTGTAGCCCTCGGCGAGCGTGCTCTGGTCGTTGTCGTTGATCTGGGCCTGGAGCTTGTCGGCGATCGCAACACCCTGGTCGCCGATGTACGAGGCCTGGAACTTGCTGCCGGACGGCGTCTTGCCGGTACCGGCGTTGGACAGCGTGGCGCCGTCCTTCAGCTGGATCTTGATCGTGTTCGAGTCACCAGTGGTGATCTGCGCCGACTTGACCTGCTTCGCGTCGATCGCCGCGACGACCTGACCGGTGTCCACCGTCTTGTAGCCGTTCGAATCCGAAACGACCTGCATCAAGACGATGACGGCGAGGACGGCCAGCACGATCCACATGATCGGCGCACGGAAGTATCGCTTGACGTCCATCCATGCGGGGCGTTGCCGCCCCGTCCCTCCTGCCACTCAGCGGCGCCGCGGGCTGGGTGCCGCCGGCGCATCCTGGTCGGTGCTCATGTGAAGAGCGGTTTTAATGGACCGTACCGCAGTCACACCCGCGCATGGCGGGAGCGCAGCGACACGGCCGTCGTTCTTGGTCCCCCCGGTCCAACGGGCGGGAACCGGCTCCTGTTCCCATCCGTAGCCCGAACGGAGTCCTCAGCCCCCGTAGACGTGCGGGGCGAGCGTCCCGATGAAGGGCAGGTTACGCAGCTTCTCCGCGTAGTCCAGGCCGTAGCCGACCACGAACTCGTTCGGAATGTCGAAACCGACGTACTTCACGTCGATCTCGACCTTGGCCGCGTCCGGCTTGCGCAGCAGGGCGCAGACCTCCAGCGAGGCCGGGCCGCGCGAGCTCAGGTTGCCCAGCAGCCAGGACAGGGTCAGACCGGAGTCGATGATGTCCTCGACGATCAGGACGTCCCGGCCGGCGATGTCGGTGTCCAGGTCCTTCAGGATGCGGACCACGCCGGAGGACTTGGTGCCCATGCCGTAGGAGGACACCGCCATCCAGTCCATGGTGACCTGCGAGTGCAGGGCCCGGGCGAGGTCGGCCATGACCATCACAGCCCCCTTGAGGACGCCGACGATCAGCAGGTCCTTGCCTGCGTAGTCCCGGTCGATGCGCTCGGCCAGCTCCAGGAGCTTGGCGTCGATCTCGTCCTTGCTGATGAGCACCTTCGCGAGGTCAGCGCCCATGTCGTTCTGGTCCACCGGGGATACGTCCTCAAACGTTCGGGGTCTGTGTGGCCGGCGGCCGACTACCCCGGGACATGCCCGCCCGTCAGTCGCCCTGCCGCCGAAAGACCAGCGTGCCACACCTGCGGGTGGCCTCGACGCCCCCGGGTAGGTGCAGCGGTCCCTGGCCGCGCCATCCGGTGACCAGCAGGTCGATCGTCTCCAGGTGCCGCGCGAACAGGTCCCCGGCCGGGCAGCCCGCCCGCAGCGCGGCCCGGCGCAGCACCCGGCGGCGGACCGCGGGCGGGAGTTCGGCGAGTTTCACGGCGTCCAGGGCGCCCTCACCCGTCCGGAGGTCGCGTTCGGCCAGGGAGGCCCACTGGTCGAGGGCGTCCGCGTCGTCGCGGAACAGCCGGGCGGTGCGGGCCAGCGCCTCGACCACCCCGCCGCCCAGGTGCTTCTCCAGCACCGGCAGCACCTCGTGCCGGACCCGGGAGCGGGTGTAGGCGGGATCACAGTTGTGCGGGTCGTCCCAGACCGGGATCGCCTGGGCCGAGCAGGCCTGCCGGGTGGCCGCCCGGTCCAGCTCCAGCAGCGGGCGGCGGTAGCGGCCCTTCTGCGCCGGCATCCCGGCCAGCGAGCGGGAGCCCGAACCGCGCGCCAGGCCCAGCAACACCGTCTCGGCCTGGTCGTCCCGGGTGTGGCCGAGCAGCACCGCGACCGCGCCGAGCCGTTCGGCGGCCGTGTCCAGGGCCGCGTAGCGGGCGTCCCGGGCGGCGGCCTCCGGGCCGCCGGACCGGCCGACGCGCACCGGGATCGCCTCGACCGGGTCCAGGCCGAGCGAGCGCAGCCGTTCGGCCACCTGGGCGGCCCGGTCGGCGGAGCCGGGCTGCAGGCCGTGGTCCACGGTGACGGCGCCGACCCGCAGGCCGATCTTGGGGGCTTCGAAGGCGGCGGCGATGGCCAGCGCCATCGAGTCGGCGCCGCCGCTGACGGCGACCAGCACCAGCGGCGAGCCGGGGGCGGCCGGGGTCCGGGGCAGTCCGGACGGGTGCCGGGCGGCGTTGCCGATCAGGGTGGTGCCGACGGCGGCGCCCACCAGGGGCGCCCCGGCCGGGCGCTCGCGGGGCTCGCGCACGGGCGCGGTGAAGGTGGTACCGGCCTCGGCGGCGAGGTCGGTGAGCGTGCGGCGGACGGCCAGGCGTATCGCTGCGACTGCGGGGTGTGGACCCACGGCGGACGACTCCTCGACGGAGGGGAAAGGACGGCGGCTCGCGCGGCTGGGCCGCGCAGCTTCATGAGCGCCCTGTTACCGGGCGCTCACAGATGGTGGCAGAAAGGAGCACCCCGCTACGCCACCCGCGCCACCGGTACGACCACCGTCCCACGTTCGGGTGAATGGAGAAACGTATCTTCACCCTCCGGCTGCCCGATTGGACCACTCGTACGAGCGGGTTTGACCACCACCGACCACCGCGCGGCGCTTGGGGTCCGAGCCCCGTCCGCGCCCGCCTCAGCGGGCGACGCGGGCGACCCAGGAGGCCGGATCGTGGATCTCCTCCTTGGTCGGCAGCGTGTTCGGGGAGGTCCAGACCCGGTTGAAGCCCTCCATGCCGACCTGCTCCACCACCCCGCGCACGAACACCGCGCCGTCCTGGTACTGGCGCAGCTTGGCGTCCATGCCGAGCAGCCGGCGCAACAGCAGGTCGAGCCGGTTCGCCCCGCGGTCCCGGCGCTGCTGGAACTTCTCCCGGATCTCCGCCACCGTCGGCACCACCGCCGGGCCGACCCCGTCCATCACCACGTCCGCGTGGCCCTCCAGCAGCGACATCACCGCCGTCAGCCGGCCCAGGATCTCGCGCTGCGCCGGCGACTGGACGACCTCCATCAGCCCCGCCGACGGCACGCCCTCCCGGCCCCCGACACCCGGCAGCCCGCCGCCGAGCGAACCCGCCGCGTCCCGCAGCCGGTCCAGCAGGGCGCCCGGATCCACGTCCGTCTCCGCCAGGAAGGACTGCACCTCGGACTGGATGTGGTCGCGCAGCCACGGCACCGCGGTGAACTGCGTCCGGTGCGTCTCCTCGTGCAGGCAGACCCAGAGCCGGAAGTCGGACGGGTCGACGTCCAGCTCCCGCTCGACGTGCACGATGTTCGGCGCCACCAGCAGCAGCCGGCCCGGCCCCGGGCCCTCCGGCCCCAGCCGCGGCTTGTCGAACAGCGCCGCCGGGCTGTCCGGGGCCTCCAGCGAAGGCTCCGCCGGGGCGAAGGTCTCGTACTGGCCGAGCACCTTCCCGGCCAGGAACGCCAGCAGCGCGCCCACCTCGATGCCGGTGGCCTTCTCCCCCACCGCGCCGAACACCCCCGCCGTCGGGCTGCTCGCCCGGCGCGCCTGGAGCTTCTCCACCAGCGGCTGGACCACCGTGCGGAAGCCGGCCACGTTCGCCCGCACCCAGCCCGGGCGGTCCACCACCAGTACCGGCGTCGCGGTGGCCGCCGTCAGACTGCTCGACCGCATCCCCGTGAACGCCCGGACGTGCTCCTCGGCCTCCAGCGCGTGCCGGCGCAGTTCGGCGACCACGGCCGCCGCCTCCGCCCGACTCACCTCCGGCCCCGGCCGCACCAACCTGGTCGCGGTTGCGACCGCGAGATTCCAGTCGACCATGCCAGCACCGCCACTCGCGCTCGTCATGCCCTCACCGTACGTGCTCCCACCCACCAGCGGCAGCCACCCGCGACGAACACCCTCACCCCGCCCCCGGCGGGGCCCGGGGCGGGGGCGCGGGCGGGTCAGCGGCAGCCGCAGGTGGCGAGGCGGGCGGCGATGCGGTCCATGGCGGCGCGGGCGGTGTCGGCGGGGGCCGTGGTGCGGGTCATGACGGCGAAGGCCAGAAGGCGGCCGTCGGCGTCGACGACGGTGCCGGCGAGGGTGTTGACGCCGCTGAGGGTGCCGGTCTTGGCGCGGATCAGGCCGGCCGCGGCGGCGGCCCCCGAGCCGGTGCCGTAGCGCTTGCCGAGGGTGCCGGTGAAGCCGGCGATGGGCAGGCCGGTGAGGACCGGGCGCAGGGCCGGGTGCTGGTCGGAGGCGGCCAGGGCGAGGAGTTGGACGAGGACGGCCGGCGGGACGGCGTTGCCCGGGTGCAGTCCGCTGCCGTCGTTCAGGGACACGCCCGTCATCGGCACGCCGAGCTTGGCGAGTTCCCGGGTGACGGCGGTGGCGGCGCCCTCGAAGCTGGCCGGCTGGCCTGCGGCGAGGGCCGCCTGACGGGCCATCGCCTCGGCGAGCTGGTTGTCGGAGGTGGTGAGCATGCGCTCGACCAGCCGGGCGACGGTCGGCGAGTCCACCCGGCCGAGGACGGTGGCGGCGGGGGCGGCCGGGGCGGCGGGGGCGGCCGGGGCGGCGGCGGGCTTGGCCGTGCCGTCGACGGTGACGCCCTGGGCCTTGAGCAGGGCGGCGAAGCTCTCGGCGGCCTTCCCGGCCGGGTCGGCGACCCGGGCCGGCGCCTCGTCACGGCTCTTGGGGTCCACCCTGCCCTCGTCGGCCATCAGCGGGACGACCAGGGCGATGTTCTGCGCGTCGTGGTTCTTGTGCTGCGGGTTGCCCGCGTACATCGACAGGTCGTAGTCGAGCTTGACGGTGGTGGTGCCGGCGGCCTTGAGGGCGGCGGCGGTCTGCCGGGCCAGGGCGTCGAGCGAGGCGGGGGCGGTGTCGGCATCGGCCGCCTGACCACCGATCTGGACCTGGTCGGCGGGCAGCGCGGTGAGCGTCGGGTCGCCGCCGCCGACCAGGGTGATCGTGCCGGGGTCCGCGCCCCGGACCACCCGGGTGGTCAGCCGGGTGTCGCCGGGAATCAGCGACAGGGCCGCGATCGCGGTGGCCAGCTTGGTGGTGGAGGCGGGGGTGCCCGGGGTGTTCTCGCCGGAGCCGTACAGGAGTTGGCCGCCGGCGGCGTCCGCGACGGCGAAGGTGACGGTGCCGAGGCTCTTGTCGGCGACGGCGGCGGCGAGCGCCTGCTGGAGGCCCTGGGCGGTGGGTGCGGCGGCGGAGCCGCCGGCCTCGACGGTGGCCAGGACGGCGCCGGGGGCGGGGGCCGGGCGGGCGCCGCCACCCGGGGCGGGGGCGGAGCCGGTGGGGCCCGTGGAGCCGGTGCCGGTGGGCGTGGAGCCGGCGGCGGTGCCGGGGGCGGTGGGCTGTTCGCCCGGGCGGGTGGCCGGGGTGTCGCCCGGCCCGGGCTTGCCGTCGCCCCTCCCCCGGCCGCCCTTCCCACCGTCGCGGCCGTCCCGGCCGTCGCCCCGGCCGTCGCCCTCGCCGTGCTCGGTGCTGTGGCCGCCGGGGCCCGGGGAGGGCTGCGCGTACGCTCCGCCCGAGGTCAGGACCGTTCCGGCGACCAGCAGGGCCGCTCCGAACAGTCCGGCGGCCGTCCCCCTGCGGCGGCGCGCCGCCCCGACCCCTGTTCCCACCGACCGGCCCCTTTCCCGAGCACTCACTCCCGTAGGAGACACTTGGATTCTGTCAGTCCCTACCTTGGAGGAACCGTTGGAATTCGACGTCCTTATCGAAATCCCGAAGGGCTCTCGTAACAAGTACGAGGTCGACCACGAGAGCGGCCGGCTGCGGCTCGACCGGATGCTCTTCACCTCGACCCGCTACCCGGCCGACTACGGCTACGTGGAGGGCACGCTCGGCGAGGACGGCGACCCGCTGGACGCGCTGGTGATCCTGGACGAGCCGACCTTCCCGGGTTGCCTCATCAAGTGCCGCGCCATCGGCATGTTCCAGATGACCGACGAGGCCGGCGGCGACGACAAGCTGCTGTGCGTTCCGGCCACCGACCCGCGCTGGGAGCACCTGCGGGACATCCACCACGTGTCGGAGTTCGACCGCCTGGAGATCCAGCACTTCTTCGAGGTCTACAAGGACCTGGAGCCGGGCAAGTCCGTCGAGGGCGCCAACTGGGTCGGCCGCGCCGAGGCCGAGGCCGAGGTCACCGCTTCGATCAAGCGTCTGGCGGAGCAGGGCGGTCACTGAGCCGTCGTTCCGATCTCGCTCGATCAGATCGTTCTGAGCAGTTCGAGGTAGGTCGGGGCAGCCGGAGGCCGGGGTTCGCGGATTCGTCCGCGGGCCCCGGCCTTCGCCGTGTCCGGGGCCGGGAGCGGCCGCCTTGCCGACAGCCTGTCGGCAAGACGGCTTGTTAGGTTAGGCTAACCAAAACAATCGGGGCCGAATCCGATCCTGGAGGCCGCATGCCCACGCCCGAGCCCGTCCCGTTCTCCACCGCGCTCCGCACCGCCAGCAGCGAGGAGCACGAGGCCGCGGAACAGTCCTCGTTCATGAGCCACCTGCTGGGCGGACGGCTCGGCATCGAGGCCTACGCCGACCTCACCGGCCAGCTCTGGTACGTCTACCGGGCCCTGGAGAGCCGCGCCGGACACCTGGCGGAGCACCCGCTCGCCGGGCCCTTCATCGACCGGGCACTGCTGCGCACCGCCGCCATCGAGCGCGACCTGGCGCACCTGCGCGGGCCGGACTGGCAGGACGGCCTGGCGCCGCTGCCGGCCACCGCCGCGTACGTCGCGCGGGTGGAGGAACTGGCCGAGACGTGGCCGGCCGGGTACATCGCGCACCACTACACCCGCTACCTGGGCGACCTGTCCGGCGGTCAGATCATCCGCGGCATCGCCGAGAAGACCTGGGGCTTCGAGCGCAAGGGCGACGGCGTGCGGTTCTACGTCTTCGAGGAGGTCGACAACCCGGCCGCCTTCAAGCGCGACTACCGGGCCCGGCTGGACGCGGCCGGGCTGGCGATGGACGAGGTGGAACGGCGCCGGGTGGTCGAGGAGTGCAAGCGGGCCTTCGTGCTCAACGGCGCGGTCTTCCGGGACCTGGACGCGCGCTACCCGCTGAGCGCCTGAACGTTTCCCCGTAGGGCGCACCCGCCTGGGTGCGCCAACGGACCGGCCCCGGCGAGCGGTTGCTCGCCGGGGCCGTCGCGCGTCCCGGGGGTGCGTCAGGAGCGCGCGCCGCGCCGGGTGCGCACCAGCACGGTGGCGCTGCCGCCGACCAGCAGCAGACCGGCCGCGGTGGCCAGCAGCGGGACCACCGGGGTCTGCGAACCGGTGGCGGCCAGCACGCCGCCCGCACCGCCCGCAGCGCCCGCACCGGTCAGGCCGCCGCCGGTGGTCAGCGAGGCGCCGCCGACCGTACCGGTGCCCGAACCCTGGCCTCCGGCAGGCTGGTTGGCGCCGCCAGTACCGGCGCCGGCACCGGACCCGGCGGTCGGCGGGGTGGCCGGCAGCTTGGCGTCCTTGTCGAACGCCAGGGTGGCGCTGACCGGGTCCAGGGCCGTGCCCGCCGGGTAGTTGGAGAACACCGGGACGCCCTCGGCGGTGAGCGTGGCCGGGACGCCGGAGAGCGTCACCACGCCGTTGACCGGCTTCAGGGCGGAGGCGGGCACGTCCAGCTTGGCGATCCGCGCGCCGCTCAGCGACGTCGCCTTGCCGTCGGGGGACTTGCCGTTCACGTCGGCGGTCAGGAAGGCGCCGCCCTGGTCGATCGTCAGGCCCAGCTTGGAGAGCGTGGTGTCGAGCGCCCAGCCGTCCTTGCCGGGGTGGCCGAGGAAGCGGACCGAGCCGTCGAACGCGGCGGTCAGCGAGTGGTCGGCGGTGTTGTAGCCGCCGGTGGCGCCGCCGAAGCGGTAGTCGGCCGCGCCGCCGCCGAACTCGACCTTGCCGCTCGCCATCGGGGTGGCCAGGTACGCGCGGAAGCTCTCCTTGACCTTCCAGTCGAGGGTGCCGTTCAGCACGGGCAGCCGGCCGGGGGCACCGGTGGGCGCCGGGGTCCCGGTCGCGGACGGGGTGGCGCTCGCGGACGGCGAGGCGGTGGCGCTCGGCGACTGCGTCGCGGACGGCGTCGTGGTGGCCGACGGCGTGGCGGTGGGCGTGGCCGACGGCGTGCCGGTGGCGGACGGCGAGGCGGTCGGCGTGCCCGTGGCGGTCGGGGTCGATGTCGGGGTCGGGGCCGTCGGCGAAGCGGTGGCGGTCGCCGTGGCCGTCGGCGACGGCGTCGCCGGGCTCTGCTTCAGCAGCAGCGACAGCGGGTCCATGTCCGTCCCGGCCGTGTAGAAGCCCGCGAAGGCCTTGGCGCCCTGCTCGGTCAGCTTCGCCGCCGTCGGCACCCCGGTAGTGGTGTCCCGCCCGACGGTGAACGTCACCAGCGGCACGTCGTCCCGTCGGGTGACCTCGGTGGCCCCCATCGACTCCTTGGACGCGGTGTCGGCGGTGAGCGTGCCGGTCGTCCCGGCGGTGGTGACCTTGAGGTCGCTGAGGGCGACGTCCAGCGCGCCGTGGTGGGCGGTGAAGCGGACCCCGCCGGTGAAGGAGGAGCTCAGCGCGTGGGTGGCGAGGTCGTACGTGGCGTTCGCCAGGCCGAAGTGGAAGGTGCCGTCGGCGTTGGTGGTGGCGCCGCCGGTCAGTTCGATGGCGCCGCCCTGGGAGGCCGGGCCGCTGACGTAGCTGCGGAAGCTGGCCTTCACGCCCCAGTCCAGCGCGCCGGTGTCGTACGTGACGCTGCCGGGGCCGCCCGCGCCGAAGGCCAGTGCGGGGGCGCCGAGGGCGGTCAGGCCGAGGCCGGCGGTGGCGGCCGCGAGGGCGGCCAGCCGGGTGCGGTTGCGGGACATGGTGGGTACTCCGTTCGGATGGGGCGGGGGGAGGGAGCGGGGGGACGCTCCGGGGTGTCAGGCCGCGTCGCCGGGGCCCGGCGCATCGCCGGGGCCGCCGTCGGCGCCCGCGCCCGACGCGGCGGCCGCGCGGCGGCGCCGGACGAGCAGGCCGCCGATCACGGCGAGCGCGGCCACCAGCACGGCGCCGCCGGCCACGGCCGCCACCGGGAAGCCGCCCTGGGAGGAGGAGGCGACGGGCGCGGCGGAGGGGCTGGTGGCGGGGGTCGCGGTGGCGCTCGGCGCGGTGGCCGGGGCGCTGCCGAGGTCCGGCAGCGGGGGCAGCGCCGCGGCCGGGTCGAGCGCGACGGCGAAGCTCAGCGGGTCCATCTCGGTGCCGGCCGGGTAGAGGCCGCCGAAGGCCTTGGCGCCGCCCTCGGTGAGCTTCAGCGGCACCTCGACGGCCTTCAGCAGGCCGCCCTCGGGCTTGAGGCCGGCCGGGTCGAAGGCGGCCAGCTCGACGCCGGTGAGCTGCTGGGTGGCGCCGTCCGGGGTCCGGCCGGAGACGTCCGCGACCAGTCGGCCCTGGCCGCCGGCCACGGTGACGCCCGGGTTGGCGAGGGTGAGGTCCAGGCCGTAGGTGTCGCCGCTGCGCAGGCCGGTGAAGCGCACGGTGCCGGTGAAGGCGGCGGTGAGGTCGCCGTTCGCGGGGTCGTAGCCGCCCTTGGCCGGGGTCCAGCGGAAGTAGGCTCCGCCGTCCGCCGCGCCGGCGCCGAGTTCCCAGCGGCCCTGGGCGATCGCGCCGGTGACGTAGTCGCGGAAGGTGCGGCGCACGCCCCAGTCGAGGGCGCCGTTGGCGAACTCGGTCCTGGCGGGGGCCTGGGCGCCGGGCGGGGCGGTCGGGGTCTCGGCGGACGGGGTCTCGGCGGTCGCCGACGGCGTCGGCACGGCGGCCGCCGAGGGGGTGGCCGCGGCGGTCGGCGACGGGGCCTGCGAAGTCGGCTGCGCGGCGGGCAGGTTGACCGAGAGGGTGAGCGGGTCCAGGGCCGTCCCGGCGGGGTAGAAGTTGCCGAAGGCCTTGGCCCCGGCGTCGGTGAGGGTGCCCGGCACGTTGCTGAGCGTCAGGGTGCCGGCCGCGCCGCGCAGGTCGACGCCGGCCAGTGAGAGCTCGGCCAGTTTGGCCTGGCTCGCGTTGCTGACCTGTCCGGTGTCCTTGGACTTGCTGCTGACGTCGGCGTACAGCCCGGCCGCGCCGCCCTGGACGGCCCGGACGGTGAGCTGGCCGAGGCTCAGGTCGAGCGCGTTGGCGCCGTTCTCCTGGTGCCCGGTGAACCGGACCCCGCCGGAGAAGGCGGCGGTCAGCGCACCGGTCGCCGGGTCGTAGCCGCCGGTCGCGGAGTGGAACCGGAAGGTGCTGCCGCCGACCGTGGCCGCGCCGCCGTTGAGCGTCCAACTCCCCTTGGCGATGGGGCCGGTGATGTACGTCAGGAAGGACTGCTTGATGCCCCAGTCCAGCCGCCCGCCGGCGACCTTGCCCTCCGCCGCGTGCGCCGGGCCGGGTGAGAGGCCCACCGCCAGCAGGGCGGCGAGGGCGGCCACCAGGGTGGCGGCCAGACGGCGGAGCCGGCTGGACAGGGGCACGGCGGATCACTCCTCGGCGGGGTGCGGTCAGTGGTGGTGAAGGACGCGGCAAGGGAGGGGTCGGGCGTGGCGCCGACCCCCTTGCGGAACTCAGGTAAGGCTAACCTAATATATGAGTCAAGAGTCCCGCCGCAACCCCTCCACCAGGACCGGAGCGGCGACAACTCCCATCGAAGGGAAGCGCGTTGAGCAGCAGTACGATCCGAACCGGGGCGGCCCGCGGGCCCGCCCTCCTGCTGCTCGCCCTCGGCCTGCTGCTCGCCCTCACCGCCTGCGGCCCGTCCGGCACCACCACCGGAGCGGCCGCGGCGAGCTCCTCCCGGGCCCCCGACGCGGTCGAACCGCTGCCCGTCGAACCCGTCCCGCAGCTCCCGGCCACCACCGCCTCCGTCGACGGCCGCCAGGTCACCGTCACCAGCGCCGAGCGGATCATCCCGCTCAACGGCAGCCTCTCCGAGCTGGTGTTCAGCCTCGGCCTCGGCCCCAAGGTGGTCGCCCGGGACGTCTCCACCACCTTCCAGCAGGCCACCGCCCTGCCGGTGATCACCCAGGCCCACGACGTGTCCGCCGAGGGCGTGCTGTCGCTGCACCCCACCGTCGTCCTCGCCGACCGCTCCACCGGCCCGGCCGAGGCCATCGCGCAGATCCGCGCGGCCGGCGTCCCGCTGCTCGTCCTGGACGACGCCAAGCGGCTCGCCGACGTCGGCCCGCGCATCGACACCGTCGCCGCCGCCCTCGGAGTCCCGGACGCCGGACGGCAGTTGAAGGAGCGCACCGAACAGCGGATCGACGAGGCCAGGGCCGCCGCCCCGGCCGCCGCCCGCCACCCCAAGGTCGCCTTCCTCTACCTGCGCGGCAGCGCCTCCGTCTACCTGCTCGGCGGGCCCGCCTCCGGCGCCGGCTCGCTGATCGAGGCGGTCGGCGGCCAGGACGCCGGCACCGCCGCCGGCCTCACCGGCGACTTCACCCCGCTCACCAGCGAGGCCCTGGTCAAGGCCGCGCCCGACGCCATCCTCGTGATGAGCAAGGGCCTGGACTCGGTCGGCGGCGTCGACGGCCTGCTCAAGCTGCCCGGCGTCGCCCAGACCCCGGCCGGCCTCGACCGCCGGATCGTCTCGATCGAGGACGGCCAACTGCTCAGCTACGGCCCGCGCACCCCCCAGGTGCTCCGCGAGATCGCCGCCCAGCTCTACCCGGCGGACGCCAAGTGACCACCGCCGTACGGGCGAAGACCGCGCCCGCCGTCAGCAGGACCACCCTGATCACCGCCGGGCTCGCCGCCGCCCTGGTGCTCTGCGCCCTGCTCGCCGCCGGCATCGGCGCCTACCGCATCCCGCTCGGCGACATCCTGGCCTCCGCCACCCACCGACTCGGCCTCGGCGGGCACGCCCTGGACCGGGTGCCCGAGTCGGTGCTGTGGAACGTCCGGCTCCCCCGGGTGGTGCTCGCCCTGCTGGTCGGCGGCTCGCTCGGCTGCGCCGGGGCGCTGATGCAGGGCGTGTTCGGCAACCCGCTGGCCGAGCCCGCCGTGATCGGCGTCTCCTCGGGCGGCGCGGTCGGCGCGGTGGCCTGCATCGTGCTCGGCCTGGACGCCCTCGGCAGCTGGACGATCACCGCCTTCGCCTTCGCCAGCGGCCTGCTGACCGTCTTCGCCGTATACCTGATGGCCCGCTCCGGCGGACGCACCGAGGTGGTCACGCTGATCCTCACCGGGGTCGCCGTGAACGCCTTCTGCGGCGCGCTGATCGGGATCTTCCTGTTCACCGCCGACTCCGCCGCGATCAGTCAGGTCACCTTCTGGCAGCTCGGCTCGCTCGCCCAGGCCACCTGGGGCAAGGTGCTCGCCGTCCTGCCGTTCGCCGCCGTCGGCCTGGCCGTCGCCCCGCTGTACGCCCGCAAGCTGGACCTGCTGGCCCTCGGCGAACGCCCGGCCCGCCACCTCGGGGTGGACGTCGAGCGGATGCGGCTGGTGCTGATCACCGTCGTCGCGCTGCTCACCGCCGCGGCCGTCGCGGTCAGCGGCATCATCGGCTTCGTCGGGCTGGTCGTCCCGCACCTGCTGCGGATGCTGGCCGGGCCCGGCCACCGCTTCCTGCTGCCCGCCTCGGCGCTCGGCGGCGCGCTGGTCCTGGTGGCCGCCGACCTCGCCGCCCGCACCGTCGCCGAGCCGGCCGAGCTGCCGCTCGGGGTGCTCACCGCACTGATCGGCAGTCCGTTCTTCTTCTGGCTGCTGCGCCGCACCAGGACCAGGCAGGGAGGCTGGGCATGAGATTGCGAACCCCCCGGGAGGTGCCCGAACGGCCCTTGCCCGGAAGCGAGTTGCTGACCGCCGAGACCGTCCGGCTGACCATCGGCGGGCGCGCCCTACTGGACGGCGCGTCGGTGCGGGTCGCCGCCGGAGAGGTGGTCGCGCTGCTCGGGCCGAACGGCGCCGGCAAGTCCACCCTGCTGTCCGTCCTGGCCGGCGACGTCCGGCCGGACGGCGGCGAGGTCCGACTGCGCGGCCGCCCGCTGGCCGGCTACGGCGCCGCCGAGCTCGCCCTGCACCGCGCGCTGCTGCCGCAGTCCGCCGCACTGTCCTTCCCGTTCCCCGCCGACGAGGTGGTCCGGATGGGCCGCGCCCCCTGGACCGGCACGGCCGCCGCCGCCGAGGACGAGGCCGTGGTCGCCGAGGCGATGGCCGCCACCGAGTCCGCCGCCTTCGCCGGGCGCCCGTTCACCGCCCTGTCCGGCGGCGAGCGGGCCCGGGTGGCGCTGGCCCGGGTGCTGGCCCAGCGCGCCCCGCTGCTGCTGCTGGACGAGCCGACCGCCGCCCTCGACCTGCGCCACCAGGAGCTGGTGCTGCGGGTCGCCCGGGAGCGCGCCGCCGCCGGGGACGGCGTGGTCGTGGTGCTGCACGACCTGTCCCTGGCGGCGGCCTACGCGGACCGGGTGGTGCTGCTGAACGCCGGGTCGACGGTCGCGGACGGGCCGGTCACCGAGGTGCTGCGCGCCCCGCTGCTCAGCGAGGTGTACGGCCACCCGGTCGAGGTGCTGGCGCACCCGCGCACCGGGGTGCCGCTGGTGCTGCCCGAACGCTGACCGGGCGCGGGGCCGGCGGCAGCGGGGCGGCGGGGCGGCGGCCGGGCCGCGGAAGCGGGCTCAGTCCTCCAGCCGGAAGCCGAGCTTCAGTCCGACCTGGTAGTGCTTCACCCCGCCGTCCTCCAGGTGGCCCCGGACCTGCGTCACCTCGAACCAGTCGAGGTTGCGCAGCGTCCGGGAGGCCCGCTCCACCCCGTTGCGGATCGCGGCGTCGACGCTCTCGGTCGAGGATCCGACGATCTCGGTCACCCGGTACACGTGGTCAGTCATGGCGGACTCCCTCAGCTGTGCGACGGCCCCCGGTCCACCGTGCACCGCCGCCGCTCCGCCCGCACGCCGACGGCCGCCTCCGGCCGCCCCGCATCCCCTGGAAGGCCGCTGCCAGGCCCCTTGCAGGCCGCGACAGGCCCCGGGGAGGCCCCTTGCAGGCCCCCGGGAGGCCGTGGGAGGCCGCTAGAAGGCCGCCCGCACCTGCCCGACCGGGACGCCGCCGCCCAGCAGCGGGGCCGCCCCGATCCGCTCGACGGTCTCGTCCGCGCCGGTCACCCCGAGCCGGCGCAGTGCGGCCGCCAGCACCGGGCCGCGGGCCCGCTCGCCGCCGTCGTCGATCTTGAAGGCGAGCGCCCGCCCGTCCGGCAGCGCCACCACCTGGACGGCCTCGGCGCCCATCTTGGACAGCGCGCCGGGGACGGCCCGCATCAGCCAGGTGTCGGCCCGGCGGGTGCCGGCCACGTACTCGGGGTGGGCGCGCATCGCGTCGGCCACCCGACGGGGCGCCGTGCCCTCGGCGGCCAGCACCAGGCCGCGGTAGCCGCGTGCCAGGCCGGTCAGCGTGACGGCCAGCAGCGGCGCGCCGCAGCCGTCCACCCCGGCGTGCGTGGCGGTCTCGCCGGTGCCCTCCTCCAGGGCCTCGCGGGCCAGCAGCTGGATCGGGTGCCCGGGGTCGAGGTAGCTCGCGGTGTCCCAGCCGTTGGCGACGCAGGCGGCGAGCCAGCCGGCGTGCTTGCCGGAGCAGTCCATCAGGACGGGGGCGCGGCGGCCGCCGGAGCCGAGCAGCAGTTCCGCCTCGGTCTCGTCCAGCGGGAGGTCGGCCGGGGTGCGCAGGGCGGACTCGTCGAGCCCGGCGGAGCTCAGGATGGCCCGGACAGCGTCGAGGTGAAACGATTCTGCGGAGTGGCTGGAGGCGGCCAGCGCCAGCAGCTCGCCCTCGATCGCCAGCCCGGCCCGCAGCGTGGCCACCGCCTGGAACGGCTTGGCGGTCGACCGGGGGAAGACCGGAGCGTCGGGGTCGCCGAGCGCGAACTCCACCGAGCCGTCGGCGGCGAGCAGCACCAGGGAGCCGTGGTGGCGGCCCTCGGTGAAGCCCGAGCGTATGACCTCGGCGAGGACGACGGGCGGGGTGGCGGACTGGGACATGGCGGGAGCCTTCCGGGGGTGAGGGTGGACCGGGCCCCGCCCGCCCGTGGTACCTCACCCGGTCAGAGCGGCCCCCCTGCGAGCAGGTCCTCGACCCGTGCTTCCCCATCACGGTACCTGCGGGTGATCTCCGCGCTGCAACCGTCGGCCGTCCGCAGCAGCCGCTGCCGCCGCCCGGACACCTCGCGCTCGTGCGCGCGCAGCCGCTCCAGCGCGGCCAGCAGCTCCTCCGCCGGGTGCGCGGCCAGGTCGGCGAGCTGGACGTCCCCCATCAGCTCGGCCGCCTCCAGCTGGGACTCGTGGCCGCGTGGCGGCCCGAGCGTGACGTGCCGGGCCGAGCGCCGCACGGTGGAGGGCGCGTCGGTCAGGATGGCCGGGAGGCGGTCCAGCAGGTCGCCGGGGGGCCCGTCGGCGCCGCCCGCCCCGGGCGGTCCGGCCGGCCGCGGCGGACCGCCGGGCCGGCGGTCGAGTTCGGCGCGCAGGATGTCCATCCGCCCGTGCAGCAGCCGCCGCAGGTAGGAGAGGTCGGCCTCCTGCTCCAGGGTCTCCCGGCGCAGGATCCGCAGCTGGTCCAGGCCCAGCCGCTCCAGGTCGGGCTCTATCGCCGTGCCCAGGGCCCCGGCGCCCCCGGCGGCCTCCGCCACGTGCCCGGACCGGTCCCACGCCGCGCTGCTCGCGTCCATCAACCAACCCACCTGCCGTCGTCCGATCCCGCCCGCTCGCGGCACTGCGTCCCTGCCGCCGGTCCGGCCCGTCCCCCGACGGGCTCACGCGTCCCGTCCGTTGGCACGCCCGGCCACCCCCGAAGGTTCCGGTTCCCGGCCGCAACCACCCACCGGGGCGATGCCGCCAGAACGCCTGACCTACCGGCTCGACCTCCCGGCCGAGCCCGGCCCGGTGCGGCGGACCATATGGCGCGCCGGGCCCTCCGTACGGTCCACCAGCGTGCCACCCCGCCCGGCGCGGGCGCACCGCCCGTGCACCCGAACGGCCCCCTGGCGAACGGGGGTGGCTGATATGACCGGACCTTTCCGCAGGAAGAGCGGCGCCCGACCCCGCGCAGGCGTGCACCACCCAGCGTGCACCACCTGCACACGCGCCCCTCCCGCACGCCCCGGGGTGCCGCCGGGCACGGCACCGGGTGCCCGGCGGGCACGCCCCGGGCCTCCGGCACAATGGCGGCATGCGAGCAGTGGTGCAGCGAGTGACCGAGGCCAGGGTGACCGTGGCCGGAGAGACCGTCGGCGCGATCGAGGGGCCCGGGCTCTGCGTCCTGGTCGGCGTCACCCACGAGGACACCCCGGCCAAGGCGGCCCAACTGGCCCGCAAGCTGTGGACGCTGCGGCTGCTGCCCGCCGACGACGAGGGCGTCGAGCAGTCCTGCTCCGACCTCGGGGCCCCGCTGCTGGTGATCAGCCAGTTCACCCTCTACGGCGACGCCCGCAAGGGCCGCCGCCCGACCTGGAACGCCGCCGCCCCCGGCCCGGTCGCCGAGCCCCTGGTGGACGAGGTGGTCGCCCAACTGCGCGCGCTCGGCGCCAAGGTGGAGACGGGCCGGTTCGGCGCCGACATGCAGGTGGCGCTGGTGAACGACGGCCCGTTCACCGTCCTCGTGGAGGTCTGACCGCAGCCGGGCACACGGGCTACTGCGGGACGATCACGTCCTGGGTGCCCGGCACCGTCCCGGCCAGCAGCACCGCGTCCACCGGGACGTTCCGCTTGACGATCGCCAGCGCGATCGGCCCCAGCTCGTGGTGGCGGGCCGAGGAGGTGACGAAGCCGAGCGGGCGCCCGTCCGGCTCGGCGGCCAGCCGCACCTGCGTCCCGTGCGGGGGCAGCGTCTCCTCGGTGCCGTCCAGGTGCAGGAAGACCAGGCGGCGCGGCGGCCGGCCCAGGTTGTGCACCCGGGCGACGGTCTCCTGTCCGCGGTAGCAGCCCTTCTGCAGGTGGACGGCGGTGCGCAGCCAGTCCACCTCGTGCGGGATGGTCCGGTGGTCGGTCTCGAAGCCCAGCCGCGGCCGGTGGCCCTCGATCCGCAGCGCCTCGTACGCCCAGACCCCCGCCGCCGGGCCGTACCCGGCGGTCAGCTTCGCCAGCTCGGCGCGCGGCACGAACAGGTCGCGCCCGTACGGGAGTTCGCGCACCGCCGCGACGCCCTCGACGGAGGCGGTGGAGCCCGCCGGCAGGTGCACCACGGCGTACTCAGCGGTCGCGTCAGCGACCTCCACCCGGTAGAAGAACTTCATGCTCTCCAGGTAGCCCAGCAGCGCCTCCTGGGTGCCCGGCTCGACGTGCGCCCAGGTGGTGGTGCCGTCGTCGACCAGGTAGAGCGCGTGCTCGACGTGCCCGTTCGGGGAGAGCACCAGCGCCTCGGTGGCCTCCTGCGGCGCCAGCGCGCTGACGTGCTGGGTGAGCAGCAGGTGCAGCCAGGCCAGGCGGTCCTGGCCGGTGACGGTGAGCACGCCGCGGTGCGAGAGGTCGACGAAGCCGGTGCCCTGCGCGAGGTTGCGTTGCTCGCGGAAGATGTCGCCGTAGTGGGCGGCGACGCCCTCGTCGGCGCCTTCGGCGGGGACGGCTCCGGGCAGGCTCAGCAGCGGGCTCTTCATACCGGCCAGCTTACGACCGGCCGTCCGCGAGCTTGGCGGTGCAGTCGGCGCAGCGGCCGAAGATGGCGAAGTGCTTGAGGTCGGTGTCGAATCCGTGCTGTTCGCGCAGGCTGCTGATCAGCGGCTCGGCGATCTCGGTGCCGGTCTCGGAGACCTTGTCGCAGTCCCGGCAGACCAGGTGCAGGTGGTGGTGGCGGCTGGCCAGGTGGTAGGTCGGGGCGCCGTGGCCGAGGTGGGCGTGCGAGACCAGGCCGAGTTCCTCCAGCAGCTCCAGGGTCCGGTAGACGGTGGAGATGTTGACGCCGCTGGCGGTCTGCCGGACGTGGCAGAGGATCTCGTCGGGGGTGGCGTGGTCGAGGCGGTCGACGGCTTCGAGTACGAGCTGCCGCTGCGGGGTCAGCCGGTAGCCGCGTTCGCGCAGGTCGGCCTTCCAGTCGCCGGAGAGCTGCCAGTCGGTGGTGCCGGTGTCCGCCACGGTGCTGTCCCTGCCAAGGTCGGGGGTCCTGAGGCAAGTGTAGGGACCGGCCGGCGGCCGGTCCCTACCTCACGCGAAAGCCGTACCGCTCAGCGGAGCGCCGGGCTCACTTGAAGAACGCGATGCCGTCGTCCGGCAGGTCGTTGATGTCCTTGATCAGCTGGGCCGGGCTGAGCACCTTCTTCAGCTGGGCCGACATGTACGGGCGCAGCGGCACGTTCGGGGCGGCCTTCTCGCCGACCCAGAGCAGCTCCTCGTTGACGAAGCCGTACAGCCGCTTGCCGCCCGAGTACTCCGGCGAGCCCTCGATCCGGGCGACCGCGTCCGTGGAGACGTCGATCTGCGGCTTGCCGTCGGCCAGCTCGCCGTACCAGATCTCCACGGTGCCGTCGTCGCGGACGGAGGAGATCTCGATCCCGCGGACGCCGCTGGTGCCGTCGTGGTTGCTGGTGATGCGCCAGAACGCGTGCTCGTTCTCCAGCGGACGGACCTTCTCGCCCTCGTTGTCCAGCACCCAGGTACGGGAGCGGAACTCCAGGAAGGGCCGGCCGTCGTGCCGGATCACGATCTCCTGGCCGAAGTTGCACTTCTCGGCGCCGGGGCCCTCTTCATCTGGCAACGGGGCGTAGACGCCCGCGCCCTCCCAGGTGCCGAGGAGGAAGGCGAGCGGGACGACGTCCTTGTGGAGGTCAGAGGGGATCTCGATCATGTTCCTGGTCGCTGTCGTCGTCGGTGTGGGCTGCCTCAACCGTACGGCAGGATCAGCGCTGGCCCTGGTAGAGCTTCATCACCGAGAAGATGGCGAACCAGGTGATCAGCACGGCCATGAGGGCCAGCAGACCGTCGAAGAAGATTTCCAGACCGGACACGGGTGGCTCCCAGGCGGCGACAGTGTGGTGGATTTTGCTGCCGCTCACTCTATCCGCCGGTCATCGGCCGGTCGCGGTGAGCCCCACCACGTCATCGTTCGCGCCGATTCTCCCCCGCCGTCCAAGGTTTCCCCAAGGGATCCTGGGATGACGGCGAGCGGGGGCCGCGAGCCCTCTAAGGTGGCGCCATGTCGAAGAAACTCGTCATCAAGGTCACCGCCGGGGCCGATGCGCCGGAGCGGTGTTCGCAGGCGTTCACCGTCGCGGCGGTGGCCGTCGCCAGCGGGATCGAGGTCTCGCTCTGGCTGACCGGGGAGTCCTCCTGGTTCGCCCTGCCGGGGCGGGCGGCGGAGTTCGAACTGCCGCACGCGGCACCGCTTCCGGACCTGCTGGAGGCGATCCTCGCGAGCGGCTCGGTGACGCTGTGCACCCAGTGTGCGGCCCGCCGGGGGATCGTGCAGCAGGACACCGTCGAGGGCGTCCGGATCGCGGGCGCGCAGGTCTTCGTCAGCGAGATCATGGCGGACAACGTCCAGGCACTCGTCTACTGACGCCTACGGGTGCTCCTCGTGGTCGGGGCGGTCCCGGTCGTGGCCGGGATCGTCCCACTTCGGGTCGTCCCAGCGCGGGTCGTTCCACCAGTCGTCGTCCGGGTCCCGCTTGTTGGCGAACACGGCGGCGGCCGGCGGGATCACCATCGCGACCACGCACATGCCGATCGCGGCGGGCACGGAGAAGAACCTCACCACGCCCCAGGCCAGCACGAACAGGCCCAGGCAGACGCCCATCAGGGCGAAATAGTAGTGCCGCCGCCGCCTTGTCTGCACGCCTCCACGGTACGACCGAGGGCCCTGCCGCGGCAGGGCCCTCGGTGTACTTCGTCCGCGGATCTGGTGGATCGGGCGGATCAGGTGGATCGGGTCGATCGGGCGCCGATCAGACCGCGATCGCGACCTCGACGGCGGTGCCCTGGGAGGCCACCACCTGACGGTCCACGGTCTGGCCCGGCACCAGCGCGCGCAGGGTCCACTTGCCCGGGCGGGCGAAGAACCGGAACTGGCCGGTCGCCGAGGTGGGCACCTCGGCCGTGAACTCGCCCCCCTCGTCGAGCAGCCGGACGTAGCCGTTGACCGGCTCACCGTCGCGGGTCACCGAACCCTGGATGATCGTTTCGTTCGCCACGTCAACTCCTGCCAGGTCCGGGCCGCCGGCCTTCGCACCGCACATGTCTTGTCTTCCCTTCTGACGACGATCGAGCCGCGGGCTCAGTTGCTGCCGAGCTCGATCGGCACGCCGACGAGGCTGCCGTACTCGGTCCACGAACCGTCGTAGTTCTTGACGTTCTCCTGGCCGAGCAGCTCGTGCAGGACGAACCAGGTGAGCGCGGAGCGCTCGCCGATGCGGCAGTAGGCGATGGTGTCCTTCGCCAGGTCGATGCCCTCGGCCTCGTACAGCGCCTTGAGCTCGTCGTCGCTCTTGAAGGTGCCGTCGTCGTTGGCGTTCTTGGCCCACGGGATGTTGCGGGCGCTCGGCACGTGGCCGGGGCGCTGCGACTGCTCCTGCGGGAGGTGCGCCGGGGCGAGCAGCTTGCCGGAGAACTCGTCGGGCGAACGGACGTCGACCAGGTTGAGCTGGCCGATGGCCGCGAGCACGTCGTCGCGGAAGGCGCGGATCGAGGAGTCGGCGGCCTGCGCCCGGTACTCGGTGGCCTCGCGGGCCGGCACCTCGGCGACCAGGTCGCGGGAGTCCAGCTCCCACTTCTTGCGGCCGCCGTCCAGCAGGCGGACGTCACCGTGGCCGTACAGCTTGAAGTACCAGTAGGCGTACGAGGCGAACCAGTTGTTGTTGCCGCCGTAGAGCACGACGGTGTCGTCGTTGGCGATGCCCTTGGCGCTGAGCAGCGCGTCGAAGCCGGCCTGGTCGATGAAGTCGCGGCGGACCGGGTCCTGGAGGTCCTGCTTCCAGTCGATCCGGACGGCGTTGCGGATGTGGTTCTTGTCGTACGCGGAGGTGTCCTCGTCGACCTCGACGATGACGACCTTCGGGTCGTCCAGGTGGGCCTGGACCCAGTCGGCGTCGACCAGGACGTCGCTGCGGCTCATGGTGGTGTTCTCCATCCGAGGGCGGTGTGCGGAAGGTTCTGCTCGGGAGGTGCTGCTGGGTGCCCGGGCGACTGCGGTCCGAATTCCTGTCCGAATACTGGGACGAGGGTGGTGGTCCGGGCCGACCGGGCGGGGAGCTGCGGGGTGCGGCGGCGACGGCCGGCCGGGGTGGCCGGGCAAGGTCACCGGGAAAATCGGCGGCGGGCTTCAACTGCCCAGCCAAAACGCCGAGTTAGCGCATTCGACACAGACAGGCGGCCACGCGGCACAGGTCGACCGCCCGCCGCTTCGTGAGATCCGTCTGTCGCTTCATGTCGACGATGCTAGGGACACCGAAGGCCCGCTGTCATCAGCGTACCGAATACCGAGACCAGATAGCCCGAATGCTGAGATTTGACCCTTTCATGGCCTGCCGGGCAGCCGTCCCGTCCGAGACCGGCGGCCCCGGACGGCCCACAACGGGCGGAAACGACACCGCTCCGCGAGACGCGCCGGACGACGCGTCTCGCGGAGCGGAACACAAGAGACGGAAGGAACGGAAGGAACGGACGGAAGGAACCGAGGGAAGGAGCGGCACGGGAGTGGAAGTGACCGGCCGGTCAGTCCAGCAGCTTGACGCCCTTGCCCTCGAAGGTCAGCTGCACGCCCTCCGGCAGCGGCGTCGCCCCGTCCTTGTCGGCCAGCTTCAGCCCGGCCGGGAGCGAGTCGAGGGTGAAGCTCATCGGCGCCAGCCGCTGGTCGGTGACCCCGGCGAACATCCCGGCCAGCGCGCTGAGCTGGAAGCCGTCCACCGTGACGGTGCTCCCGCTGTTGTGCAGCGAACCCTCGCCGACCGCGATCGGCCCCAGCGCGGCCTTGATCTTGCCCGGCCCGCCGTACGACAGGGCCAGCCGGGTGTTGCCGCCCACCGGCAGCTTGCCCGCCCCCGACATCAGCTGGGAGGCCGGCGGCAGCAGCTGCGCGAGGTCCGCGTACGAGATCAGGCCGCTGCCGGTGCCGCTGTCCACCGTGGCGCTCTTCAGGCTGTCGCTCACCGTGACGCCGGACAGCCGGGCCTTGAAGGAGCGCAGCGCCACCTGGCGGCCGCCGTCGCCGACGGTCAGGCCGTCGGAGGAGATCCGGACGTCGTCCAGCTTCATCGACAGCGCCTGGGTGAGGAACGGGAAGCCCTCGATCGAGATGTCCGGCCGCTGGCTCATCCGGCCGCTGCTCACCATCCGGTCGGCGGCCTGGTCCTCGGCCACCCCGACCGCGATCCGGTCGGCGCCGACCAGCAGGCCGGCGAGCACCACCAGGCCGATCGTCGCCTTCAGCCATCCGCGCATCGCACTCCCTGTCGTCGCCGGTCGCCCTTGTCGTTCGCTGTCCTCGTTCGGTGTTCCTCGCCCGGCGTTCCCTGCCCGGCGTTCCATGGCGGCCCCCGGCCGAGGCCGTTCCCGCCCGACCGTACGACGTCCCGCCCCGGAGCATGGTTCCGGAGCGGGACTCGCCGGTCGTCTGCCGGGTGTCAGCCGGCCAGCAGGTCCGTGGCGATCCAGATCAGCGGCGAGGCCACCGCCAGCGGCAACGCCACACCCGCCGTCATGTGCACGAACCGGGACGGGAAGTCGTACGCCGCGACGCGTCGGCCGACCAGCGCACCCAGCCCCGCCAGCACCCCCAGCGCCGGCGGCGCGCCCACCAGCAGACCCAGCAGCACCGCCGCCGCCAGGCCCAGCACCGGGCCCAGCAGCTTCGGACCGGGCAGCGGCGCCGCGGCCAGCACGGTGGCCAGCGCGACCGCGCCCACCCCGGCCGGCACCCAGTCGGCCACCAGCAGCGAGGTGCACAGCGCCGTCACCACCGTGGCCGAGCCGAGCACCGTCAGCGCGTAGAACCGCTCCTTCGGGTCCGAGGGGCGGAACGTCTGCAGCACCAGGACCAGCAGGAAGAACCCGCCCAGCGTGCCGACCACCGCCGCCACGCTGCCCTCGGAGTCCGCCAGCAGCACCGCCGCGTCCGCGGTCAGCCCGGCCAGCGCGGCGAGCGCGATGCCCTGGCGGGCCGGCCACATCCCGTTCAGCCGGAACCAGCCGGCCGCCGTCAGCACCTGGAGCAGCGCCACCACCAGTGCCAGCGCCACCTGCCCGAGCGCGGCGCCGCCGGCCAGCAGCGCGGCCACGCCGGCGGTGATCAGCGCGGGCTGCAGGCCCGGATCGATGATCGGCGAACCGGTCCGGCCGCGCGGGCCGGCGGGCGGCGCCACCGGCGCGGGCTGCGCCGGGACGGCCGCGTACGGCGGCGCGGCCGGGGCGCCCGCCGGGCCGCCGGGGGCGACCGGGCGCTTGAGCGTCATGGTCGGCGAGTCGAGGGCGGGCGCTCCCTGCTGCGGGGGCGCCATCGGCGGGGCCGTCCGCTGCGGGCCCGGCGCCGGAGCGGCGTGCCGGGCCTGCGGCGGCGCGGCGTGCCGTGCCGCCGCCGGCGGCGGCGGCGGCGGCGGGGCGGGCGTCCAGGCCGGCGGGGCGGGCGGCCTCGCGCCGGACACGACCACCGGCGGCAGCAGCGTCGTCGCGGCCGCGTCCTCCATCGGGGGCACGGGCGGCAGCAGCGTGGTGGCCGCGTCGTCCATCGGCGGCACGGGCGGCAACAGCGTGGTCGCCGTGGCGTCGTCCATCGCGGGGACGGGCGGCAGCAGCGTGGTCGCCGCGTCGTCCATCGGCGGCTGCCCGTACCCCGGGTGGCCGTACGGCGGCTGCTGCCCCGGCTGCGGCGCCTGGGCCTGCGGGTACGGGGGCTGCGGGTACTGCGGGTACTGCGGCTGGGGCTGCTGCTGCGGATGCCGGTAGGGCGGCTGGGGCGGCGGGGGCTGCTGCGGCCACTCGCCGTAGCCGCCCTGGTTCGCGTTGTTCATGTCCGTCACGCCGCTCAGCCTCCCGCGAACGGCGGCAGCACCTCGACCGTGCCGCCCTCGGTGAGGGCCACGGTCGTGTGGTCCCGGCCGCCGACCTGGGAGCCGTCGACCAGGTAGGAGCAGTGCCCGAGCAACTGGACGAGCTTCGGCCGGTCCGCGTGCCGCCGCCTGGCCTGTGCCAGTGCCTCCGCCAGGGTCACCGCCTCGTACGGCTCCTCGGCCAGCCCGGCCTCGGACTTCGCGGCCGCCCAGTAGCGGATCGTCCCGCGCACCCGGGCGCCGCTCGCGGGCTCCGTGGTCGCACCCATCGGGGCCACCCCTTCTCGTCGTCCTCGCCCGGACCCGGTGCCCCGGTCCGGCTCGCCACCGGGCCGCCCGACCACCCGAAAGATGGACTCGCACGGCGCCGCCGATGTGCGTCCCATGATGGCGTGTCCGCCGCCACGACCGGCAATCGCCCTGGCCGAGGGGGCCCGGAGGACGGCTCGAAGCTGTGTCCAGGCTCACCCGGCGCGCGCCCGGATTGGGCGAACCGCCGGATTCGAGCCCTCCCGGCGCGGATGGCCGTCGGCTATCCTCGACGTCCAAGAGGGATCCGGGCAGAGTCGCCCCCGGGTCCTTTTGTGCTTTCAGGACGCCAGTACGGACATTCTTGCGATTCGTCGGCCCACCCCCGGCGCGTCGCGGGAACCGCCCCGCCCCACGCGGCACGACGACGTGCCCCGGCCGGCCGGGGTGTCCACCCGGCACCCGGGCCGCCGCCCGGGACCGGAAACAAACCGGAGGGTTCGCGGGATGAACAGGGCAGAAACGGCGCGCCAAGGGTTGCGGGACCCTCGGCGCGTGCGCCGTCGCGTCCTGCGCACCGGCCGGCCCTCCGGCGCTCCTCGGGCGTCCGTCCACCTCCCCCCGACCTCAGCACGTGCGCCATCCGGCTGTGGCGGCAGCCGTAACGCGACCGCGACGACCCGGAAAGGGGACTACCGGGTATGAGTTCTCTCCTCCTCCTCACCAACGCTCTGCAACCCTCCGCGGAGGTGCTGCCGGCCCTCGGCCTGCTGCTGCACAACGTCCGGGTGGCCCCCGCCGAGGGATCCGCCCTGGTGGACACCCCCAGTGCGGACGTCATCCTGGTCGACGGCCGGCGCGACCTGCCACAGATCCGCAGCCTCTGCCAGCTGCTGCGCTCCACCGGCATCGGCTGCCCGCTGATCCTGGTGGTGACCGAGGGCGGCCTCGCCGCCGTCACCGCCGAGTGGGGCATCGACGACGTCCTGCTGGACACGGCCGGCCCCGCCGAGGTCGAGGCCCGGCTGCGGCTCGCACTCGGCCGGCTCCACATCAGCACCGACGACAGCCCGATGGAGATCCGCAACGGCGACCTCACGGTCGACGAGGCCACCTACTCCGCCAAGCTCAAGGGCCGGGCGCTCGACCTCACCTTCAAGGAGTTCGAGCTGATCAAGTACCTCGCCCAGCACCCCGGCCGGGTCTTCACCCGGGCCCAGCTGCTGCAGGAGGTCTGGGGCTACGACTACTTCGGCGGTACCCGCACGGTGGACGTGCACGTCCGCCGGCTGCGCGCCAAGCTCGGCGTCGAGCACGAGCAGCTGATCGGCACCGTGCGCAACGTCGGCTACCGCTTCGTCGTCCCGGAGAAGCCGGAGAAGGGCGAGCGCCCGGAGCTCGCCCAGCGCCCCTCGGCGCCGCTGGAGGCCTGACCGACGGCCGGGCGGGCCACCCCGCCCGGCTTGTCCGGTTCGCTCCCCGGTACCCCCTGGACACCCGGAGAAAGCCCCAGGTCCCACTGCCGACGCGCACGCCACACGCGTAGACTCCCCCCCGTGGCCAAAGTGACGCGCGACGATGTAGCCCGGCTGGCTGGTACCTCGACCGCGGTCGTCAGCTACGTCATCAACAACGGGCCGCGCCCGGTCGCGCCCGCGACCCGGGAGAAGGTCCTCGCCGCGATCGAGCAGCTCGGCTACCGGCCGAACAGCGTCGCCCAGGCGATGGCCTCCCGCCGGACCAACCTGATCGGCATGGTCGTCCCGGACGCCCGCCAGCCCTTCTTCGCCGAGATGGCGCACGCCGTGGAACGGGCCGCCTCCGAGCGCGGCAAGCTCGTGCTGATCGGCAACTCCGACTACGTGGACGACCGCGAGGTGCACTACGTCCGGGCCTTCCTCGGTATGCGCGTCTCCGGCCTGATCCTGGTCAGCCAGGGCCCCTCGCAGCGCGCCGCCGAGGAGTTCGCCGCGATGGAGGGCGCCAAGGTCGTGCTGCTGCACCGCCGCCCCGAGGCGATCGACGACGTCGCGGTGGTCACCGACGACGTGGGCGGCGCCGAGGCCGTCGTCCGCCACCTGCTGGAGGTGCACGGGCACCCGTACGTGGCCTGCTTCGGCGGCCCGGTCGAGTCCCCCGCCCCCGGCGACCCGGTCATCGACCACGTCGAGGGCTGGCAGCGCGCCATGGACGCGCACGGCCTGCCCACCGAGCCCCACCTGATCGACGCGCCCTTCCACCGCTACGGCGCGTACGAGGTCGCGCTCGGGGTGCTGCGCTCGCCGGACCGGCCGCGGGCGATCTTCTGCTCCACCGACGACCAGGCGATCGGCGTGCTGCGGGCCGCCCGCGAGGTCGGCCTGAAGGTCCCGGAGGACCTCGCGGTGGCCGGCTTCGACGACGTCCCCGAGGCCGCACTCGCCGACCCGCCGCTGACCACCGTCGCCTCCGACCGCGACGCGATGGCCCGGGCCGCCGTGGACCTGGTGCTCGACGACTCGCTGATGGTGCCCGGATCGGACACCGAGCGGGTCCGCAAGTTCCCGTCCCGCCTGGTGATCCGCCGTTCCTGCGGCTGTGGCGGCTCCGCGGCGGTCCCGACCGGGGAAGCGGAGTAGCGCACTCCGCTCCACCCGCCACCGCACACCGCCTGACCAGGCTTTATGAGAACCCAACGGGCTTCTCGGACCCTTCTGAGCCGGTTCTCATGCCATCCTCATCCACCAGGCGGACGTTGGTCGGCATGAGCGAACAGCAGCAGCACCACGACGAGCAGTACGGCCCGTACGAGCCCCGCGTGGTCGAGGGCACCGTCCTCGGCAGCAGCGCCGCCACGACCGCCTACGGGTACCACGAGGACTACTCGGCAGGCGGCTTCGACTCCCCGACCCCGCCCCCGCCCATGCCCCCCGAGCCGCCCACCGCCGGCCAGCCCGGCGGCCACGGCGGCCACGGCAACCGCGCCCGGCGCGGCCTGCTGCGCGGACGGCTCGCCCTGGTCACCGCCGTCGCCGCGGTCGCCGCCGTCATCGGCGGCGTCACCGGCGGGTTCGTCGCCGCCGAGCAGCACGGCTCCGCCGCCCGCACCAGCACCGTCGCCAGCCCCGTCTCCGCCCGCTCCGACGGCGGCGCCGACGTGCCGGCCATCGCCGCCGCCGTCTCGCCGAGCGTCGTCCAGATCACCGTCAAGAACGGCAACGGCACCGCCACCGGCACCGGCGTCATCCTCGACACCAGCGGACGGATCCTCACCAACTACCACGTGATCGACACCGCCGCCGACGGCGGCCAGATCACCGTCGCCTTCAAGGACGGCTCCACCGCCCCGGCCACCGTCACCGGCACCGACAAGTCCCTCGACGTAGCCGTGATCACCGCGAGCGGCGGCAAGAACCTCATCCCCGCCACCCTCGGCGACTCCTCCGGCGTGGCCGTCGGCGACCCCGTCGTCGCCATCGGCAACCCGGACGGCCTCACCGGCACCGTCACCTCCGGCATCATCAGCGCCGAGAACCGCGACGTCACCGTCCAGCTCGACGAGGGCACCACCAGCAGCAACGGCGGCTTCGGCTTCCCCAGCCTGCCCGGCCTGCCCAACCTGCCCGGCACGCGCGGCAACCTCCCGCAGCAGAACAGCGGCAGCACCACCACCTACAAGGCCTTCCAGACCGACGCCGCCCTCAACCCCGGCAACTCCGGCGGCCCGCTCATCAACGCCAACGGCCAGGTCATCGGCATCAACTCGGCGATGTACGCCCCCAGCGGCGCCAGCTCCACCGCCGGCGGCGGCGGCAGCAGCGCCGGCAGCGTCGGCCTCGGCTTCGCCATCCCGATCAACGACATCAAGCAGGTTCTGCCGAAACTGGAGGCCGGCCAGAACCTGTAAGACGGACAATTACCCCCGGTACCCCCAGCAGGCCCTCCACCCGACGAGAAAGGGCAGCAGCCCATGACCCCGTCCGCCGACGACCGCACCGCCGCCGAGGCCGGCCACCCCTCCGCCCGGCTCCTCGTGGTCGACGACGAACCCGCCCTCCGGGACGCCCTGGAGAGCAGCCTCGCCTTCGAGGGCTACGAGGTCGCCACCGCCACCGACGGCTACGAGGCCCTGGAGTCCGTCGAACGCGACCGGCCCGACCTCGTCCTGCTGGACATCATGATGCCCCGGATGGACGGCCTCACCGCCGTCCGCCGGATGCGCTCCCGCGGCGACACCGTCCCCGTCCTGATGCTCACCGCCCGCGACGCCGTCGGCGACCGCGTCACCGGCCTGGACGTCGGCGCCGACGACTACCTCGCCAAGCCCTTCGAACTCGACGAACTGCTCGCCCGCGTCCGCGCCCTGCTGCGCCGCAACGCCCTCGCCACCGAGGCCGCCGCCCGCGCCGCCGCCGAGGACGAGAGCGAGGTGCTGGCCTTCGGCGACCTGCGGATGAACACCGCCACCCGCGAGGTCACCCGCGCCGGCAAGCCCGTCGAACTCACCCGCACCGAGTTCATGCTGCTGGAGATGTTCCTCGCCCACCCCCGCCAGGTCCTCACCCGCGAACAGATCCTCAAGGCCGTCTGGGGCTTCGACTTCGAACCCTCCTCCAACTCCCTGGACGTCTACGTGATGTACCTGCGCCGCAAGACCGAGCAGGGCGGCATGCCCCGCCTCATCCAGACCGTGCGCGGCGTCGGCTACGCCCTGCGCCCGGCCGCCGGCGCCACCACGTGACCTCCCCCACGCCCTACCCGCCCCCGCCACTGGCTCCACCCGGCGTCCCCCGCCGCCGGCGCCTCTCCCACTGGCTCCGCTCCCGCTCCCTCCGCAGCCGCCTCACCTTCCTGAGCGCGGCCGCGGTCGCGGTGGCCATCGCCCTGTCGGCGCTGGCCTGCTGGTTCATCGTGGAGAAGCAGCTGTACGACCAGGTCCGGGCGGACCTGGCGGGTGCTCCCGCAGCACCGATCGGGAGAAACCCCCTGGTCTGCTACGCCACCCCGGAAGCCGCGCTGGAGAACCAGCGCGGCGTCGTCATCCCGGACATCAGCGGAGCCGTCCCCCGGGACACCCAGTTCCTCCGGGGCGGGGCCGGGGGCGTCTGCCTGCCCCCCGGGGCGACCAAGGCGATCGTGACCACGTCGGAGGACGCCGCCGGATTCCGGCTCAAGCCGGGCCAGTCGATCATCCGGGACGGCAGGTACACCAACGGCGACCCCGCGATCGTCCGGCTGACCCTGAACCACAGCTTCCAGGTGCCCGTCGTCGTCATGGTGGCGACCCCCTCCCAGCCCATCGAGGACTCCCTCCAGCGGCTCGCCCTCCTCCTCGGCGGCGTGGCCCTCGGCGGGATCATCCTCGCCGCCATCGCCGGCCGCGTGGTCGCCCGGTCCGCGCTCAAGCCCGTCGACCAACTCACCGACGCCGTCGAGCACATCGCCCGCACCGAGGAGGTCGGCACCACCATCCCCGTGCACGGGGACGACGAGATCGCCCGGCTCTCCACTTCCTTCAACTCGATGAGCACCGCCCTCGCCAACTCCCGCGAGCGGCAGACCCGTCTGATCGCCGACGCCGGGCACGAGCTGCGCACCCCGCTCACCTCGCTGCGCACCAACGTCGACCTGCTGATCCGCAGCAACGACACGGGCCGCCCGCTGCCCGCCGCGACCAAGACCAAGCTGCTGGGCAACATGAAGGCGCAGATGCAGGAGCTCACCGTCCTGATCGGGGACCTGCTCCAGCTGTCCCGCCCGGATTCCCCCAAGCCGGTCCACAACCCCACCGTGGTGGCCCTGCACGAGATCGCCGGGCGGGCGGTCGAGCGGGCGAAGCTGCGCGGCCCGGGGCTGGTCTTCGAGACCGCGACCGACCCCTGGTTCGTGCACGGCGACGCCGCCGGGCTCGAACGGGCGGTGATCAACCTGCTGGACAACGCGGTCAAGTACAGCCCGCCCGGCGGCACCATCGAAGTCCGGCTCCAGCAGGGCGTGTTGACCGTCCGCGACCACGGCCCCGGCATTCCGCCGGAGGAACTGCAGTACGTGTTCGACCGGTTCTGGCGTTCGCCGTCCTCTCGACAGCTGCCCGGTTCCGGCCTGGGCCTGTCGATCGTCGCGCAGAGCGTCCGGGAGGCGGGCGGCGAGGTGTCGCTGGGCCCGGCCGGGGACGGCGGCCCGGGCGCGCTGGCGACCGTCCGGCTGCCCGGCGGCCCCGCCCCCGAATAGGGCGGGACGGGCGGACGACGCAGGACGGGCGGGGCGCCCCGACAGCGCCCCGCCCGTCCTGTACCGGCTCACGGTCAGTCGATGTCGACGCCCGGGCCGATGACCTTGATCCGATCCTGCGCCGGGGCCTTCAGCGGCGAGGCCGCCGAGCTGTGGGCACCCAGGTAGGCGGCGAAGACGTCCAGGTCGGAGGCGCCGACGAGCTTGTCGGTGCCGGCCGCGAAGGCCGGGAAGCCGTCGCCGCCGCCGGCCAGGAACTCATTGGCCGCGACCCGGTACTTGGCGGCCTGGTCGATCGGGGCGCCGTTCAGCCGGATCGAGTCGACGACCACCCGGTCCGCACCGGTCTTGCGCATGTCCAGGGTGTAGTGGAGGCCCGAGGACGCCTGGAGGATCTTCGGCGCGGCCGCGTTGGAGCCGCTGACCTGCTGCTGGAGCAGCTGCACCAGCTGGGCGCCGGTCAGCGTCTTGACCTGCATCATGTTGGTGAACGGCTGGACGGTGAACGCCTCGCCGTAGGTCACCACGCCGTCGCCCTCGGCGCCGGAGGCCTTGTAGACCAGGTCGGAGCGGATGCCGCCGGGGTTCATGAAGGCGACCTGCGCCCCGCCCTTGGCGGCCGGGGCGAGCCCCTCCACCTGCGCGTCGGCGATCAGGTCACCGAGCGGCTTCTCCAGGTCGCTGTTGCCGCGGCCGTTGATGTCCGAGGCGATGTAGCCGATCGGCCGGTTGGCGATCGGGGCGGCCAGCTTGGAGTAGTGGTCGACCAGCGCCGTCATGTCGGGCGCCTTCTCGACGGTGCGGCGCACCACGTGGTTCTCGGCCTTGACCGTCGGGCGGACGATCTCGCCGGTGGTCTTGTCCAGCTTCATGTCGATCTCGGTGTACAGCCGGCCGAAGGAGGCGGCGCTGGTGACCGAGCGCGGGACGCCGTTGGGGTCGGGGATGGTGCAGGCGTACGCGTTGTGGGTGTGGCCGGTGACGATGGCGCCGATCGACGGGTCGAGCTTCTTGGAGATGTCGACGATCGGACCGGAGATGCCCTGGCCGGCCGGGCCGCAGTCGTAGTTGTAGACGCTGCTGGCCGGGTACCCGCCCTCGTGGATCAGCGCGACGATCGAGTTGACGCCCTTGGCCTTGAGCTCGGCGGCGTACTTGTTGATCGTGGTGACCTCGTTGGCGAACTTCAGGCCCTTGACGCCCTCGGCGGTCACGATGTTCGGCGTGCCCTCCAGGGTGACGCCGATGAAGCCGACCTTCACGCCCTGGGACTTGGTCACCCAGTACGGGGCCAGCAGCGGCTTGCCGGTCTTCTCGTCGGTGACGTTGGCCGACAGGTAGTTGAAGTTGGCGCCCTTGAACGTGCGGCCGGGCTCGTAGCAGCCGTCGACCGGGTGGCAGCCGCCGTCCTGCATGCGCAGCAGCTCCTGCGCGCCCTCGTCGAACTCGTGGTTGCCGACCGAGGTGACGTCCAGGCCGAGCTTGTCCATCGCCTCGATGGTCGGCTCGTCGTGGAAGAGCGCCGAGGTGAGCGGGCTGGCGCCGATGATGTCGCCGGCCGCGACGGTGATCGAGTCGTCGGCCGGGATCCGGGCCTTGCGCAGCTCGGTGGCCAGGTACTCGATGCCACCGGCCGGGGTCGAGACCTCCTTGCCGGTGGCCGGGTCGATCTCCCGGATGGTGCCGGACGAACCGGCCGGGGGCTCCAGGTTGCCGTGGAAGTCGTTGATCGCCAGCAGCTGGAGGTTGACGGTCTTGTGACGCTTGGCGTTGGCGTCGGCGGCCTGCGCGGCCGTCGGCACGGCCACCGTGCCGACCAGACCTGCGGCGGCGACGACGGCGAGCGCCGCGCGTCGGGATCTGACGGTGAGCATGAGGGTCCCCTGCACCTTGGAGGAGCGCCCGCTGTGGACTTGACCGGGCGTCTGGGTGATGTGTTGCGCCTGTGAAGCCTAGAGTCAACGCGCGTAGCTGTCAGGACGTCGAACGTAACGAGAGGATTACCTCCTGACGAACCGTCGCCGTCCGACCAGCGCCGGCGCCCCCGTCCGGGCCTCCCCGCCCAGACCACCCGCCCGACCCGCCCAGGCCCCCGACCCGGCCGCTCAGGCCGCCCGACCGGCCGCTCAGACTCCCGGCTCGGCAGCCAACTGTCGCTCGGCCCGGTCCCGTTCGGCCACCGCGTCCTCGGTCATCGCACGGTCGGTGTACACCAGCGGCCGCTCGGCCTCGGTGATGATGTGCTTGACCACCTGGACATTGCCGTTGACGTCCCAGACCGCGATGCCCGGCGACAGGGTGGGGATGATCTCCACCGCCCAGCGCGGCAGGCCCAGCACCCGGCCGGTGGACCGCGCCTCCTCCGCCTTCTGCATGTAGATCGTCCGGGTGGAGGCCATCTTCAGGATCGCCGACGCCTCCTTGGCCGCCGCACCGTCCACCACGTCGGACAGGTGGTGCACCACCGCGACGAAGGAGAGCCCGAGCCGGCGGCCGAACTTCAGCAGCCGCTGGAACAGCTGCGCCACGAAGGGGCTGTTGATGATGTGCCAGGCCTCCTCGACCAGGAAGATGCGCTTCTTCCGGTCCGGCCGGATCCAGGTGTGCTCCAGCCACACGCCGACGATCGCCATCAGGATCGGCATCGCGATCGAGTTGCGGTCGATGTGCGAGAGGTCGAAGACGATCAGCGGCGCGTCCAGGTCGATGCCGTCGGTGGTCGACCCGTCGAACATGCCGCGCAGGTCGCCGTCGACCAGCCGGTCCAGCACCAGCGCCACGTCCAGGCCCCAGGACTGCACCTCGTCCACCGCCACGCCCAGCGACTCCACCGAGGACAGCTCGGGGCTGCGCAGGGTGTCGATGATGTCGTCCAGCACCGGCTGACGGTCCTTCACCGTCGCCACCACATGGGCGTGCGCGGCCTTCAGCGCGAACCCGGCCCGCTCCTCCAGGCCCCGCCCCATCGCGACCTCGACGATGGTGCGCAGCAGCGACAACTGGCCGGTCTGGGTGATCGCCGGGTCCAGCGGGTTGAGCTTCACCCCGCCGTCCCGGGCGGCCATCGGGTCGAGCCGGATCGACTTTATGCCCAGCGCGTTGGCGATCAGGTTCCACTCGCCGACGCCGTCCTCGCCCTGCGCGTCGAGCACCACGACCTGCCGGTCGCGGAACCTCAACTGCCGCAGCACGTACGTCTTCTCCAGCGCCGACTTGCCGTTGCCGGACTCGCCGAGCACCAGCCAGTGCGGGGCCGGCAGCTGCTGCCCGTACAGCTGGAAGGGGTCGTAGACGTACCCCTTGCCGCTGTACACCTCACGGCCGATGATCACGCCCGAGTCGCCCAGCCCCGGCGCGGCGGTGGGCAGGTAGACCGCCTGCGCCTGGCCGGTGGAGGTACGCACCGGCAGCCGGGTGGTCTCCACCTTGCCGAACATCAGGCTGGTGAACGCCTCGGAGAGGTTGCCGAGCGCCATGTACGGCCTCCTGGTCTGGTCGACGGGCGATGGTGGAGCGGTGCGGACCGGGCGTCAGCGGCGGATGCCGGTCGCGAACGGCAGGGTGTTGACGAAGGCCCGGTGGTGCTCGCGGTCGCACCACTCCAGCTTGAGGTAACTCTTGCCGGCCGAGGCCCGGATGGTGCGCTTGTCCCGGGCCAGCGCGTCGGGGTTGCGCGAGGACACCGTGATGTAGCCGACCAGGTTCACCCCGGCCGCACCGGAGGCCAGGTCGTCGCCGCGCTGGTCCACCCGGCCGGTGTGGGCCAGGTCGCGCGGGTCGACCGTCCGGTTCATCTTGGCCGCGCGGCTGGCCTCCGCCTCGTCGTTGGTCTTCTCGGTCAGCATCCGCTCGATCGCGACGTCGGTGGGCTCCAGGTCCATCGTCACCGCGACGGTCCGGATCACGTCCGGGGTGTGCACCAGCAGCGGCGCCAGGAAGTTGACCCCCACCGGGGTCAGCGGCCACTCCTTGATCCACGCGGTGGCGTGGCACCACGGCTCCCGGGTCGCCGACTCGCGGGTCTTCGCCTCCAGGTACTGCGGGTTGGTCGCGTCCAGTTCGGCCGGCCAGGCGTTGCGCCGGGACATCGCCTGGATGTGGTCGATCGGGTGGTCCGGGTCGTACATCGAGTGCAGCAGCGAGGAGAGCCGGGCCTGCCCCAACGGCTGGCGCACCCGGATGTCCGCCTCCGCCAGCCGGGCGCAGATGTCGGTCAGCTCGCGCGCCATCACGGCCGCCAGCCCCTCGTCGTCCCGGGCCCGCCGACCGGTCGCCGTACGGCCCATCGCGTGCGCCTCGGCCGCCAGGTCGCGGGTGTAGTGCATGCAGGCCACCAGGTACGCCCGGTGCTGCTCCGAGGAGGTCGACACCATCGACTGCAACTGGTCGTACGAGTCCTGCAGCCAGCGCGGCGCGTCGTGGTCCCCGCGCCGCTCGACGTCCTTGGCGTGCGCGTCCGGGTCGGCCGGCAGCGTCCGGGCCAGGATCTGCAACCGGGTCACGAAGCCGTCCCCGTTGGCGACGTGCTTCAGCAGCGTGCCGAACCGGTCGACCAGCGCCTCCTGGTCCTCCGAGTCGCGCAGGCCGACACCCGGGCCCTCGATCTCGATCGCGGCCGTCACCGTCCGCCGCTCCAGGTGCATCAGCACCCCGACCTCGTCCGGCCCGAACGGCGCGGCCAGCCAGCGCAGCCGCCCCACCCCGGGCGGCGGGCCGACCTCCACCTCCCGGCCGTCCATCCGGGTCCCGGCGTCCATCACGTCCGAGCGCCACACCGACCGGCCGCTGCGCACCGTCCGGCGGTAGGTGCGGTTGATCTCCGCCCACTTGTAGAACGTCCGCCTGCGGTACGGCACGTACACCGCCGCGATGGCCACCATGGGCAGGCCGATCAGGCCGCCGATCCGCAGCGGCAGGATCGGCATCAGCAGGCCCCAGAGCATGCCGAGGAACGCCCCGAAGATGATCAGGACGATCTCGCCGGACTCCCGGTTGCGGCCGATCGGCGCGTTCGGGCGGGCCTTGCCGATCAGGTAGGTGCGGCGCTGGTGCACGTACGGCTGGGCGTACTGGGCTCCGTACTGGCCGAGCGGTTCACTGCTCACTTACCCGTCACCCTCCCTTCGCTGAGTTGCTGTCGCGGATCGGAACCGAGGTCTGCGGCGGCCCGGCCTGCGGTGGTGGCGCCGGCGTCCGCCCGGCGTGCGCGGCGATGCCCGGCGCGACCGAACCGCCGCCCGCACCCCCGCCGCCGCCACCACCCGCACCGACCGGCCCGCGGTCACCGTGGGTGGTGATGCCCTGCTTCATCAGGTTCGCGGTGCCGTTGATCATCGCCGAACCGGCCGACACCGCACTCGCCCGGGCATGGCGCATGTTCATGATCTCGTCGCCGAAGCCCGGCACGAAGCGGTACACGGCGGCGCTCGCGAAGATCGACAGGAACAGGATCGCCAGCCCCGACAGCACCCGCGCGAAGTCGTCGCTGGCCCCGGCCCCCGACGCCACCGCACCCGCCAGGCCCAGGATGACCACGATGATCGGCTTCGCCAGGTCCACCGCCACCATCACCCCCGCCCACCGGCGCACGTGCTTCCACAGCTGCTTGTCCACCAACCCCGCGTACACCGCCGTACCCAGCAGCGCGCCCACGTACAGCATCGCCGCCCGGATCAGCAGCTCGATCCAGAGCACCGCCGCCGCCAGCACCGCCACCAGCGACACGATGATCAGGATCAACGGACCGCCGCCCATGTCCCCCTTCTCCAGGGTGTCGGCGAACGCGCCCAGGTACGACCCGGTGTCCGACTTCGTCCCCACCGCGATCGCCTTGGTCAGCCCGTCCGTCACGCTCACCACGGTGTAGAGGATCAGCGGCGTGAACGCGGACGCCACGACGGTCAGCCACAGGAAGCCGATCGCCTCCGTGAACGCCGTCGCCAACGGCGCCCCCCGCACCGCCCGCTTCGTCACCGCCAGCAGCCACAGCACCAGCGTGATCACCGTCGACACGGCGAACACCACCGCGTACTGCTGCAGGAACGACGCATTGGTGAAGTCCACCTGCGTCGTCCCGTCGATCGCGCTCGACAACTTCCGCACCACCCAAGCCGCCGCCTGGGCACACCCCTTGGCCAACGACCCCAACGGATCGGCCACACTCCCGATGGCCCCACCGCCCGGGATGACGACCGCGCCATTCGGGGCGCAGCCCGCGTCGCTGCCCGGGATCGGCAGATCGACCTTCTGGCACGTGGGGGTGGCGGACGGCGTGGCCGACGGTGACGGCTCGGCGAACACCCGCTGGGCCGCCAGCAGCGCCGCGACCTGCAAGGCGGCGAACGCGCCCGCCAGCGTGCCCGCTCGGCGTGCGGTGGAGCGGTGTGAGGTCTGGTCAACGGGCATAGCGGAACCCCCCGAGCTGCTGGACGGCGCCGGTGATCTCGTCGGCGGTGGCGGCCTGCTGGTCCCCCGGCATCGGCGCGGGGCCCTGCTTGCTGGTGAAGTCGGTGAGCTTCCAGTCGCTGCCCGTCCAGTGGAGCGAGAGCGTGAGGGTGAACCAGTTCGTCGTCACGGGCTGGACCGAGTGTTCGCCGGCGAGGCCGGTGAGGCCGGTGCACCAGACCTCGACCTTGGCGTCGCCGTCGCTGTAGCCGGTCGACTTGGCGCCGACGGGGACGGTGCGGCTGACGAACGTGAGGCCCTTGGGCGCGCGGCCTTGGGCGTCGAGGCCGTAACGGGCGGCGGTGTCGCCGCCGAACCCCTGGTCCAGGCGGCTCTGGAGGCCCGAGACCGCGCCCGGGTCGGCGATGGTGGCGACGATGGTGTGGCGGCTGTCGGCGCGGAACATGTCGGCGGAGCCGATCGCCACCGCGTAGTTGGCGGCGGCGGACTGGGCGCCCTGGTCGGTGTGCGGGTAGCCGGAGCCGATGCCGTTGGTGGTGGTGCCGACGGGCTGGTCGCCGCTGGGGGCGGGGCCGGCGCCGGCGGGCGCGGTGGGGGCGGCGTGGTCGGCGGAGCGGCCGGTGCTGCCGGGGTCGGGTTTGTCGCGGTTGGCGATGGAGATGGCCACGACGAGCAGGGTGACGACGACGAGGACGGTCAGCAGGGTGCGGAGCGGTCGGGCCTGACGCTGGGTCGGCTGGGAGGAGGGCTGTTCGCCGACCGGCAGCCGCGTACGGGTGTGCGGCTGGTCGTCGGACAACGGCACGGCGGCCCTCCTGGTGCGGGGAGCCGGGGGGCTCCGGGGGCCCTCCGCCGGGGGCGGGCGCGGACGGAGGGTGGGAACGGGGGGTGGACTGCTGGCGGGTGGGCTCGGGGCGGTCCGGACGGGGACCTGGCCCCGGGGCGGGCGGGCCTGGCTACTGCTGTCCGATCGTCAGATCGCCATGCCGTAGACAATGGTGAACAGAGTGCCGAGTGATCCAATGATGAACACGCCGGTCAGACCGGCGACGATCAGCCCCTTGCCCTGTTCGGCGCCGAAGCTGTCGCGCATCGCGGTCGCACCGATCCGCTGTTTGGCCGCCCCCCAGACGGCGATGCCGAGGCAGAGCAGGATGGCGACGGCCATGATGACCTCGACCATCACCCTGGCCTCCGACCCGAGGGTCGCGAACGGGCCCCAGTCCGGGGCGATCCCGCCGATGATGGTGTCGATATTCGGCTTCTTTGGTGGGTCCTCGGCCAGGTGGCCGATCGCGTTCGTGTGCACGCTGCTCAGGTTCATTTCCATCTCACCGCCCGATCAGGCAAATTCAAGGGCCCTGACCCCGCCCGCGCGAAGGGTCGGTACCTATTCTTGGCCAGATCTGATGTCGACTTGGCTACTTCTCGCGGATTGGTCGTGAGGTACCGGGCACGTACGCGAGGATGTCCACCGTACGAAGGATAGCGCTCACTCTTTGTATCTCTGATGATTGCGGTGAGCAACGCCTTCCGGAACACTTCGACTGACGATTCGTCGGGATGGTGCTGATGGTACTCCGGAAGGCCGGTACGGCCGCCGCCGCTGCGGGAGTTGTGACGTTCGGGTTGATCGGTTTGGTGACGGTGGGGACGTTCGCGGCGAGTGGGACGCCGCAGCAGTCGGCGAATCGCGCCGCACTCTCGCCGGGGACGGTCCCGGCGGCGTTCCAGGCGCCGATCCAGCAGTGGGGCGCGCTCTGCCCGGAGATCTCGCCGCCGATGCTCGCGGCACAGCTCTACCAGGAAAGCGGTTTCGATCCGAAGGCCCAATCGGGCGTCGGGGCACAGGGAATGGCGCAGTTCATGCCCGATACCTGGGCGGCGTACGGCACGGATGCCAATGGGGACGGCAAGAAGGACGTCTGGGACCCGCTGGACGCGATCGCCTCGGCGGCCACCTTCGACTGCGCGCTCGCGAAGGACGTCGCCAAGGTCCCGGGCGACCGGCAGGCCAACCTGTTGGCCGCCTACAACGCCGGCCCGTACGCGGTGACCAAGTACAACGGGGTGCCGCCGTACAAGGAGACCCAGGGCTATGTGAGGAACATTCAGGCGATGGCCCGCAGCTTCACCGTGCCCACGGCGCCGGTGGAGGTGTCCGGGCAGTCGGCCGCGGCGATCTACTTCGCGCAGAGCAAGCTCGGGACGCCGTACCTGTGGGGCGGGGAGGGGCTGCCCTCGCAGAACGGGCGGTTCGACTGCTCGGGCCTGACCCAGGCGGCGTACGCCAGCGTGGGCATCACGCTGCCCCGGGTGGCGAACGACCAGTGGTACGCCGGCCCGCACCCGTCGCGCTATCAGCTGCGGCCGGGCGACCTGGTGTTCTGGGCGACGGACCTGAACGATCCGCGGAGCATCCACCACGTCGGGATCTACGTCGGCGGCGGCTACATGATCAACGCGCCGCACACCGGCGCGGTGATCCGCTACGACAAGATCGACACCAGGGAGTACATCGGCGCGACCAGGGTCACCTCGGACGGCGCCCAGGCGCTGCCGGCCCGCAACGCGGACGGTTCCGTGAGCGCCCCGAGCCGCCCGGGCTCGACGACGCCGACCGGCCCGACCAGCCCGACCGCGGCGACCACCCCTTCGGCCCCGGTGGCCCCGGCAGCCCTGGCGAGCCCCAGCAGCGCCGCCACCCGGCCCGCCGCCGGACCGCCCGCGGCCGCCGCGCCACCCGCCCCGACCGGCCCGGACCCCGCCGGGGCGGGGCGGCCGGCGGCGAGGAACTGAGCCGCCCGTGGCCCCGAGGTGTGAGTGCCCTGTGGACGCTGAGTCAAGTTTCCATAACCGCGCGTTTCCGTGGAACGCTGTGCCCCGGCGATGACGTTGATCCCGATGGCCCACCGTCAGCTTCCCGCGCCGGGAAGGGCCCCGACCGGATCGAACAGCTGCAGCGGACCAGAAGGAGGTGCGGCGTGTCGACGCCGCTTGCCGACACGACCAACCCCGACCTCGGCCTGCTCTACGCCGTCAACGGACTGGCCAAGCGCTCCCCGCAGTGGCTGGACCACCTGGTCTCGTGGATCGGTGAGTACGGCATCCTGATCGGCCTGGCGATGCTGGGCCTGGTGGCCTGGCTGCAGGCGAGACGCCGCCCGGACGCGCCGGTGGCCGTCGCCGGGCTGCTCTGGGTGCCGCTCTCCGTCGCCATCGCCGAGCTGGCCAACCTGCCGATCGCCGCGATCGTGAACCGCCCGCGCCCGTTCGTCGACCACAGCGGGCTGCTGGTGCTGGTGGACGGCAAGGCCGGCACCCACTCCTTCGTCAGCGACCACTCGACCATGACGATGGGCGTGGCGGTGGCGCTGTTCCTGGTGAACCGGCGGCTCGGCTGGATCGCCGGGGGCCTGGCCCTGTTGCAGGGCTTCTGCCGGATGTTCATGGGCGTGCACTACCCGACCGACGTGATCGGCGGCTTCGCGCTCGCCGCCGCGGTGGTGCTGCTGCTGGCACCGATCGCGATGGCGGTGCTGGTCCCGCTCTGCCACGCGCTGGGCCGGACCGCCCTCGCCCCGCTGATCCGGGCGCCGGAGCGGGCCGGCGCCGGCCCGCGCGGCCGGCGGCGCGGGCGCGAGCGCGGGGCGGTGCGTTCCGAGGAGCAGCCGCCGGAGTCCGATCTGGCGGCGTGAGCCGCCCGGCCCGGCTACCCCGGTCCGCCGCCGCTCTCGGCGAGGGCGAGGTGGTCGTCCCCCTCGCGCCGGGCCAGGTCGCGCGAGCGGCGGGCCGGTGAGAACCAGCCGCAGCTGCAGGTCGCGAAGGCGAAGGAACCGCGCTCGCTGACCGCGACACGGTGTTCGGGCATCCGGGCGGTGCCGGGGAAGGCCGGCAGCTCACTGTGCACGTGGTTCACCGTAACGCGCCGGGCGCCGGGCGCGCGATGCCGTCCGCAAGACCTCTTCCGCGTAACCCTTCGCGGCTCAACTCGTTTGCCCGGAAAGAGCTCTGTTCACCTGGTGGTGTCGGCAGGGCAGTCAGGCCCGAGGGGGTTGTCGCGAGGATGAAGATGACCGACCAGCAGCGTGGCGGACGGCCGGGGCGCCGTCCGCTGCCGCATCTGCGTTCGGCGGCCGGGGCCGCCCTGCTCGCCGCCGCCCTGGCCGGCCTGTCCGCCGGCTGCGCGGCCGGCTCCGGGGGCGGCTCCTCCGACCGGCAGTCGGGTGCCCCCGACCAGCTCGCCGCGGACCCGCTGACGGCGGTGCGCAACAGCGCCGACATCACCGGCCGCACCGGCTCCGCGCACACCGCCACCGAGTTGGTCACCGAGTCGTCCGAGAAGAAGGCCGTCTTCACCGGGACGGGCGGCTACGACTACGTGAAGCGGATCGGCCGGCTGGAGGTCCAGGTGCCGCCGGGCGCGGCGACCACCGGGAAGATCGTCGAGGTGGTCCTGCCGGGCACCGTCTACCTGCAGAACAGCGGCGCCAAGGTGCCCGAGGGCAAGTGGGTCAAGCTGGACGTGCGCCAGCTGCCGGACGGCAACCTGGTCAGCAGCGGCGCCACCGACCCGGCCTCGGCGGCGGGCGCCCTGCGCGGGGCGCAGAAGGCGGACGCGGTCGGCACCGAGACTGTCGACGGGGTGGCGCTGCACCACTACCGCGGCACCCTGGACCTGGCCAAGGCGGCCGACGCGACCGGCGGCCGCGGCGGGGACGGCCTGCGGATGGGGGCCCAGACCTTCACCGTGAAGGAGGTCCCGTACGACGCCTGGCTGGACGACCAGGGCCGGCTGCACAAGGTGGTCGAGGTGTTCACCTTCGCCGGGGTGGCCGGTTCGAAGGAGGCCAAGGACCAGGTGAAGGTGACGTCGACCACCTCGGTGACGGACTTCGGCAAGCCGGTGGAGGCGGCCGAGCCGCCGGCCTCGGACATCTACGCGATGAAGCCCTCGGAGAGCCCGAAGTAGGCCGCCGGGGCAGGGCTCCGGCGCCGGGGCGAACCGGGGCGCCGCCGGAGCGGGTGGCCGCCCGGGGAGCGGCGGTCACCCGTTTCGGCGGCGCCGAGATGGCCCGTCCGTGCCATGTGGACGGGCTCCGAAGTGCCTAGGCTGGACGTCGGGTGGCTGCCGCCCGGGCTGGCGAGGCACTGAAGGGGTGGTGCAGGTGGTGTCGTCCACGGGCGGCCGCAGCGGCGGCCACGACGACGCGGCCCTCGACGAGATCGATCTGGCCGGCGAGCTGATGATCGCCGCGACGGCCAGCACCAGCGACCGGCTGCCGACCGAGCGGATCGACGAGGTGCTGCTCGACCGGGCCGAGCCTGGGCGGGCCGACGGCGAGGCCTGGCGGCAGGCCGACGGTTAGGTCGCTCCCGGCCCAGGGACGTTCGCGGCTGGGGGTGTTGGCGGTCCGGACCCGCGCGCCCGGCCCGGACCAGGCCCGGCCTCAGCTGCGCAGCAGCCGAGCGATCGCGGCCGTGGCCTCCGCGACCTTGGCGTCGAGTTCGGCGCCGCCCTCCTCGGCGGCGGCCGCGACGCAGTGCCGCAGGTGCTCCTCCAGCAGGGACAGTGCGAAGGACTGCAGCGCCTTGGTTCCGGCCGAGACCTGGGTGAGCACGTCGATGCAGTAGACGTCCTCGTCGACCATGCGCTGGAGGCCGCGGATCTGGCCCTCGATCCGGCGCAGCCGCTTGAGGTGGGCGTCCTTCTGGGCGCTGTAGCCGTGCGGGCCGTGCCCGCCCTGATGTCCTGCGGCGGCCGCGGGGACGGCGGGTGCGTCGGCCTGCGCGTCGGTGCCGTGCCCGTGGTCCGGCTCGGTGCGCGCTTGCGTCGTGGTCATCGGCCCGCCTTCGTCTGGATGCCTGGTGGCTGCGTCGGCCACCAGTGTCCAACACCGGGGCCGTCCGTGGTGTTCCGACGGCCGACGCGGCATGTGCCGAAGGGTTCGGGACGGGTTCCGGACGGTCTGCGAACGGGCTGCGACCGGGCTGCGGGCGGCCCGCCGCGCGGTTCACCCGTCTGAGCGGCGCCCCCGTCTTCCGTACGTACCACGGGGACAATCCGGGCGAGGTTCCGTCAGACTGGGGGCTCACGTCCGCACCTGGGTGTGCGGTCCGGGTCAGCTGGTGCGGCAGCCGAACGGAAGAGGAGGTTCCGCCTCCACCATCACCACCCCGTTTGCACGATTGCGCTTGGTTGCACCTAGCATCGTTCAGTCCCTACCCCGCACATCGGAGATTTCCGTGCGTTTTAGCCTGACCCCGAAGGAGACGAGCTTCTACGACATGTTCTCTGCCGCCGCGGAGAACCTCGTCGTCGGTTCGAAGCTCCTGCTGGAACTGCTGGGATCAGACGTGTCGGCCCGCGCGGAGATCGTCGAGCGCATGCGCGCCGCCGAGCACGCCGGGGACGACACCACCCATGCCGTGTTCCACCAGCTGAACTCGTCCTTCATCACGCCCTTCGACCGCGAGGACATCTACAACCTCGCCTCGTCGCTGGACGACATCATGGACTTCATGGAGGAGGCCGTCGACCTGGTCGTCCTCTACGACATCCAGACGCTGCCGAAGGGGATCGAGCAGCAGATCGAGGTGCTGGCCCGGGCCGCCGAGCTCACCGCCGAGGCGATGCCGAACCTGCGCAGCATGTCGAACCTCACCGAGTACTGGATCGAGGTCAACCGGCTGGAGAACCAGGCCGACCAGATCCACCGCAAGCTGCTCGCCCACCTGTTCTCCGGCCAGTACGACGCCATCGAGGTGCTCAAGCTCAAGCAGGTCGTGGACGTTCTTGAGGAGGCGGCGGACGCGTTCGAGCACGTCGCCAACACGGTGGAGACCATCGCCGTCAAGGAGTCCTGACCCTCGTGGACATGGCAGCACTCATCGCCGTCGTCGGCGTTGCGTTCTTCTTCACCTACACCAACGGCTTCCACGACTCCGCGAACGCGATCGCCACCTCGGTCTCCACCCGGGCGCTGACCCCCAGGGCCGCGCTGGCGATGGCCGCGGTGATGAACCTGGCCGGTGCCTTCCTCGGCAGCGGCGTGGCGCACACCGTCTCCCAGGGGATCATCGAGACCCCCACCGGCGACCGGGGCATGGTGATCCTGTTCGCCGCACTGGTCGGGGCGATCGCCTGGAACCTGGTCACCTGGTACTTCGGTCTGCCGTCCTCCTCCTCGCACGCGCTGTTCGGCGGCATGGTGGGCGCGGCCATGGCCGGCGGCATCGACGTGATCTGGGGCGGCGTCCTCGACAAGATCGTCATCCCGATGATCGTCTCGCCGGTGGTCGGCCTGGTCGGCGGCTTCCTGGTGATGCTGGCGATCCTGTGGATCTTCCGCCGGGCCAACCCGCACAAGGCCAAGCGCAACTTCCGGGTCGCCCAGACCGCCTCGGCCGCCGCGATGGCGCTGGCGCACGGTCTGCAGGACGCGCAGAAGACCATGGGCATCGTGGTGATGGCCCTCACCATCTCCGGTCACCACTCCGGCGAGGGCATCCCGGTGTGGGTGAAGATCTCCTGCGCCACGATGCTCTCGCTGGGCACCTACGCGGGCGGCTGGCGGATCATGCGGACGCTCGGACGCAAGATCATCGAGCTGGACCCGCCGCAGGGCTTCGCCGCCGAGGCCACCGCCGCGACGGTCATGTACGTCACCTCGTTCGTCTTCAAGGCGCCGATCTCCACCACCCACGTGATCACCGCGGCGATCATGGGCGCGGGGGCCACCAAGCGGATCCGCGCGGTGCGCTGGGGCGTCGCCAAGAACATCGTGCTCGGCTGGTTCATCACGATGCCGGCGGCCGCCATCGTCGCAGCGCTGGTGTACTGGTTCGCCCACCTGTTCTGGGGCTGACCGGCCCCGCACGTGACAGGGCCCGCCCCCACATCTCGGGGGCGGGCCCTTCTTCATGCTCCACGGCGGCACCGCCATGCAGCACCGCGGAGCAGCCTGTGTGCTCGCCGTTCGCCTCCGGACACCGCGGTCCGTCGGCCGGTGGCGGGGGTACGGCCTAGCCGAAGCGGCCGGAGATGTAGTCCTCGGTCGCCTGGACCGACGGGTTGGAGAAGATCCGCTGGGTGTCGTCCAGCTCGACCAGCTTGCCCGGCTGGCCGACGCCGGCCAGGTTGAAGAAGGCGGTGCGGTCGCTGACGCGGGCCGCCTGCTGCATGTTGTGGGTCACGATGACGATGGTGAACTGCGACTTCAGCTCGCCGATCAGGTCCTCGATCGCGAGGGTGGAGATCGGGTCGAGCGCGGAGCAGGGCTCGTCCATCAGCAGGACCTGCGGCTCGACCGCGATGGCGCGGGCGATGCACAGCCGCTGCTGCTGGCCGCCGGAGAGGCCGGCTCCCGGCTTGTTCAGCCGGGTGTGGACCTCGTTCCAGAGGTTGGCGCCCTTCAGCGAGCGCTCGACCACCTCGTCCAGGACGGACTTCTTGCGCACGCCCGCGAGCTTGAGGCCGGCGATCACGTTGTCGTAGATCGACATGGTCGGGAACGGGTTCGGGCGCTGGAAGACCATGCCGACCGAGCGGCGGACGGCGACCGGGTCGACGTTCGAGGCGTAGAGGTTCTCGTCGTCCAGGAGGACCTTGCCCTCGACCCGGGCGCCGGGGATCACCTCGTGCATCCGGTTGAGGGTGCGCAGGAAGGTGGACTTGCCGCAGCCGGAGGGGCCGATGAAGGCGGTCACCGAGCGGGGTTCGATGCTCATCGAGATGTCCTCGATGGCCTTGGTGGTGCCGTAGTAGGCGGACAGTCCGCTGACGTCGATGCGCTTGGCCATGATCGTTGCTTCTCTCGTCTGTCTTCGTACGTCAGTCGGTCAGTGTCCGCCCTTGGGCGAGCGCCAGCGTGCGATGCCCCGGGCGATGAGGTTGAGCCCCATCACGAAGGCGATCAGCACCAGCGCGGCGCCCCAGGCGCGGGCGTAGCCGAAGTCGTTGTTGACCACCGAGTACTGCTGCCAGATGTACATCGGCAGGGACTGCTGCGGTCCGTCGAACGGGTTGCTGTTGATGGCGTCGGCGCCGAAGACCAGCATCAGCACCGGGGCGGTCTCGCCCGTGATGCGGGCGACCGCCAGCATCACGCCGGTGGTGATGCCGCCGATCGCGGTGGGGAGGACGATCCGCAGGATGGTCTTCCACTTCGGCACGCCGAGCGCGTACGAGGCCTCGCGCAGCTCGTTCGGGACGAGCTTGAGCATCTCCTCGGTGGACCGGACCACGACCGGCATCATCAGGATCGCCAGTGCGAGGCTGCCCGAGAAGCCCGAGTAGCTGAAGCCCAGGGCGATGTTCCAGAGCGAGAGGACGAACAGACCGGCGACGATCGACGGGATGCCCGTCATGACGTCGACGAAGAAGGTGACGGTCTTGGCGAGCGTGCCGCGGCCGTACTCGACCAGGTAGACGGCGGTCAGCAGGCCCACCGGGGCGGCCATCGCGGTGGCCAGGGCGACCTGCTGCATGGTGCCGAGCAGCGCGTGGTAGATGCCGCCGCCGGGGCCGGAGGCGATCACGCCCTTCATCGAGTGGCTCAGGAAGTTCCCGTTCACCACGCCGATGCCCTGCTGGATCGTGTAGACCGTCAGGGAGATCAGCGGGACCACGGCCAGGATGAAGGCGACCCAGACCACCGAGGTGGCGAACCGGTCCTTGGCCTGGCGGCGGCCCTCGACCTGGGCCGAGACGCCGTAGCTGATCAGCAGGAACAGCACGGCCGAGATCAGGCCCCACTGCAGGTGGCTCTCCAGCCCGCCGACGGCGCCGATCCCGCAGCCGAGCGCGATCGAGCCGACCGCGACGGCGGCCGGGGCCCACTTGGGCAGCCGGTTGGCGGTCAGCGACCGGCTGAGCGGCCGGGCGTCGGCCGTGACGGAAGTCGTTGCCGCGGTCATGCGTTGGCCCCCGAGTACTCCTTGCGGCGGGCGATGATCAGTCGCGCGGCACCGTTCACCAGCAGGGTGATGACGAACAGGACGAGGCCGGAGGCCATCAGGGCGTCGCGCCCGTTGTTGCCGGCCTCGGCGAACTTCAGCGCGATGTTCTGCGCGAAGGTGCCGCCGCCCGCGTCGAGGATGTGCAGCGAGAGCACGTTGCTCGCGGACAGCACCACCGCGACGGCGATGGTCTCGCCGAGCGCGCGCCCGAGGCCGAGCATCGAGGCCGAGATGATGCCGGGGCGGCCGAACGGCAGCACCGCGGTGCGGATCATCTCCCAGCGGGTCGCGCCGAGCGCGAGCGCCGCCTCCTCCTGCATCCGCGGCACCTGGCGGAACACCTCGCGGGAGACCGCCGTGATGATCGGCAGGACCATGATCGCCAGCAGGATGCCGACGGTGAACAGGTTGCGCGGGGTGCCGGACTTGGTCTGGTCGAAGAGGTACGTCCAGCCGAGGTACTGGTTGAGCCAGCTGGTCAGGCCGTCCATGTGCGGGACCAGGAAGAGCGCGCCCCACAGGCCGTAGACGATGCTGGGGACGGCGGCGAGCAGGTCGACCAGGTAGGCGAACGGCTGGGCGATCTTCCGCGGCGCGTAGTGCGAGATGAACAGCGCGATCCCGATGGCCACCGGGACGGCGATCGCCATCGCGATGACGGCGCTGACGAGGGTGCCGAAGGCCAGGACGGCGATGCCGAAGACCGGCTTCGTGGCGTCCGGCGTCCACTCGAAGGTGGTGAGGAAGTTGCCCTCGTTGGTGCTGAGCGCCAGGACCGCGCGCCAGGCCAGGAAGCCGGCGATCGCGGCCATGATGACCAGCAGCAGGACGCCCGAACCGCGGGCGAGGTTCATGAAGATCTTGTCGCCGAAGCGGCTGTCGCGCGGTCGGCGTTCCCTGCCTCGCGGGGCGGCAGGGGAGGATGAAGTCATTGTCTACTCCGGTCTGGTGGTGCCGCCCCGGAAGGGGGACGGCACCATGGCGGCGGTGCCCCGGACGTTCGTGCTGGGTCGGTGCGTTCCGGTGGGACGACCCCGGCCCCCCTCGCTCACGGGGCCGTCCCACCGGTGCTCCTGTCGGGTCAGGCCAGGGAGGAGACGGCGGCCTTGACCTTGTCGCTGATGGCGGCGGGGAGCGGGACGTAGCCCTTGTCGCCGATCGCCTTCTGCGCGGCGTCGCTGACCGCGTAGGTCAGGAAGGACTTGAGGTTGTCCAGGTTCTCCGGCTTGTTGCCCTTGTCGCAGGCGATCTCGTAGGTCACCAGGATGATCGGGTAGGCGTTGTCGGCCTTGGTCCCGTAGTCCAGGGAGAGGGCGAGGTCGCCGTCGGTGCCCACGACGGTGGAGGAGGCGAAGGTGAGGGCGGCGTTGGCCGCGGTCGCCTCGACGGGCTTGGCCGCACCGGTGGCGATCTTGGCGCTCTTGAGGTTGTTGCTCTGCGCGTAGGACAGCTCGGCGTAGCCGATGGAGTTCTTGACCTGCTTGATCTGCGCGGAGACGCCGGCGCTGCCCTGGGCGGACTGGCCGCCCTTGCCCTTCCACGCCTTCTCCGGCGCCGCGGTCCAGGCGCCACCGGAGGTCTTGGCGAAGTAGGAGGTGAGGTTGTAGGAGGTCCCGGAGTCGTCCGAACGGTGGACGGTCTGGATCTCGGCGTCCGGCAGCTGCACGCCCGGGTTCAGGGCGGCGATCGCCGGGTCGTTCCACTTGGTGATCTGCGAGTCGAAGATCTTGGCGGAGGTCGGGCCGTCCAGGACCAGGTTGTCGACGTTGTCGACGTTGTAGACCAGCGAGACGAGACCCGCGACCAGCGGCAGGTCGATCGCCTTGCCACCGGTGCAGACCGTCTTGGAGGCGTCGACGTCGGCGGGCTTGAGCGCGAAGTCGGTGCCGGCGAAGGCGACCTTGCCCTGGTTGAACTGCTGGACACCGGCGCCGGAGCCGCCACCGCTGTAGTTGACGGTGGTGCCGGAGCAGGACGCGCCGTAGGTGGTCTTCCACACGTCGATCGCGTTGGCCTGAGCCGTCGAGCCCGCAGCGAGCAGCGTCCCGCCCTTGCCACAGTTGACCGCGGCGGCCGAAGCGGAGCCGCTGGAGCCACCGGCGGCCTTGGCGCCGTTGTCGTCCGAGCCGCAGGCAGCGAGCGACAGCGAGCTGACGAGCGCCATGGCACCGATGGCGAGGGCCTTGGAGCGGCCGTTCCGCTGGAGCTTCACAGGGGTGTCCCTTTCTGTGGCATTGCCCGTCGCGCGGGCCGTGCGAGGACGGCGGAGCGCGGGTTCTGCTGTGGTCCGGGGCCCGTTCGGCCCTCCGGTAAACCCGAAGTTAGGCCGGGTAGGTGACACGACAGCCGGTCACAAGTGAACGGAGAGTGAACCTCGAAAGGATGACAGGAAACTACGTCAGGTAGTCACGGTTGCGTCACGGCAAGGGCGCGACGAGATCACTTCCACCGTTCCTTCACCGATGGAGACCGCTCGTCCCTCACCGATGGTGACCGCTCGCCCGTACGGGCTTCGCACCCAGGATCGCCAGCAGGGCGTCGACCAGCAACCGGTCGCGGTCGTGCGTCAACCGGGCACGGGCCTTCCCGGCGGGCAGCCACTCCAGCCGGTCCACCTCGCGGTTCGGCCGGAACGCCCCGCTCGACGGCACCGCCGCCCAGTAGCGCACCTCCTTCGGCCGGCCCTGCGCCAGGTAGTGCTGGGCTGGCAGCTCCGGACCGAGCAGGCAGGCGAACCCGGTCTCCTCGCGCACCTCGCGCAGCGCCGCCGCGACGACCCCCTCCCCCGGGTCGAGCTTGCCCTTCGGCAGGCTCCAGTCGTCGTACTTGGGCCGGTGGATCACCGCGATCCGCGGCCGCCCCAGCCGGCCGCTCTTCTTCGGCCGGCCCGGCAGCCACAGCACCGCGCCCGCCGCCAGGATCACCCGGGCGTGCCCCGCCCCGGTCGCGGCCGCGTCCACTGCCGGCCCGGTGCTCAGGCGATCGCGCAATTCAGGCCGTCCGTGGTGCGGGGGAATGCCCCCAGCCCTCGGCAGGGGGGAGGTCCGGCCAGCCGTCCGGGCCGGGCGGGAGGTCGGGCCACCGGCGGCCGAAGGCGTACCGCGCCGCCTCCACCTCCAGTCGCTGATCAGCATGCACCACGCCCAGCACGTAGGCGGTCGCCGGGGTGATCCGCGGGGTCCGCGCGGCGGTGGCCGCGGTGACCGCGGCGTCCGCCGCCTCCTGGTGCCGGCCCAGCACCCCGTCCAGCTCGTCCAGTTCGGCGGACCCGCGACCGCACACCTCCAGCGCGTACCGGGCCCGCTTCACCAGGATCCGCGTCCGTGCCCACGGCGCGTCGTCGGCCGCCAGCGCCGTGTCCGCGTCCACCGCGCCGCGCGCCGCCGGGACGGCGCCCAGCCGGCGCAGCCCGTCGCCGCCGTACGGCGTGGCGGCCCGGTGCAGCGGCAGCTGCTGGGCGCTCGCCGACAACGCCGTGAACGCGGCGGCCGCCTGCGGCAGCAGCACCGCCGGCGCCCGGCCGCCCGCCGACTCCAGCAGCGGGGCATCGCCGACCAGCAGCGTCATCCGGTCCGCCAGCGCGTGCAGCCGGGCCGACCGGAGCTCCTGGAGCACCGAGGAGTGCGCCCTGGTCCGGGCCAGGGTCAGCTGCCGGTCCAGCAGCGCCCGCGCCTTGGGCGCCCCGACGTGCCCGGCCAGCATGCCCGTCCCGTCCGGATCGCTGCCGCTCAGCGAGTCCAGCGCGCCCAGCAGCCGGGCCGAACGGCGGACGTAACCGGGCTCCAGCGCCAGCAGGTTGAGCAGCCAGCGCAGCTCGGTGCGCGACTCCTGGGCCCAGGCCTGCTCGAAGACGGAGCCGAAGGTGTGCAGCAGCCCGCCGATCCGCCGGACCGCCCGCAGCAGGTCGGCGGTGCCGGCCGCCGGGACGACCGCGGCCGTCCCCGGTCTGGCGCCGACCTCGCCCACCGTCAGCGGCAGGGCGCGCAGGAACGCGCCGGCCTGGGCGGTGAGGTGGCTGGAGAGGATGTCCCCGGCGGTCGTGGTGGCGGCCGCCTGGGCCGTCATCGGCGCATCGGTCATGGCGTGGTAGATCCCCGTTCCCCCGGGTTCGTCCCCCCGGGGCTGGTGGCCGACCGCTGGAACCGGTCCCCTGCGGTTCCAGCGGCTCGCATCAGTGGTCGCGTCAGCGCGAGGCGGCGGCCCGGCGGCGCAGGCGCGAGTCGATCAGCAGATCCTGGACGTGCCGCAGCGGCCGGCCCTCGGCGTCCTGCGAGTGGCGGGTCCACGTGCCGTCCTGCCCCAGGTGCCAGGACTCGGTCTCGTCCGACATCCCGAGGTCGATCAGGCCGGACAGCTCGGCCCGGTGGGCCGGGTCGGTGATCCGCATCAGCGCCTCGATCCGGCGGTCCAGGTTGCGGTGCATCATGTCGGCGCTGCCGATCCAGACCTCCGGATCGCTGTTGTTGCCGAACACGAAGACCCGGGAGTGCTCCAGGAAGCGGCCCAGGATGCTGCGGACCCGGACGTTCTCGCTCAGCCCCGGCACGCCCGGCCGGATCGCACAGATCCCGCGCACCCAGACGTCGACCGGCACGCCGGCCTGCGAGGCCCGGTACAGCGCGTCGATCACGGCCTCGTCGACGATCGAGTTGACCTTGAGCTTCACGTACGCCGGCCGGCCGGCCCGGTGGTGGGCGATCTCGTTGTGGATCCGGGAGACCAGCCCGTCGCGCAGGCCGCGCGGGGCGGTCAGCAGGCGGCGGTAGGACTCCCGGCGCGAGTAGCCGGACAGCCGGTTGAAGAGGTCCGAGAGGTCGGCGCCGACCTGCGGGTCCGAGGTCAGCAGCCCCAGGTCCTCGTACAGCCGGGCGGTCTTCGGGTGGTAGTTGCCGGTGCCGACGTGCGAGTAGCGGCGCAGGGTGTCACCCTCCTGCCGGACCACCAGCGACAGCTTGCAGTGCGTCTTCAGCCCGACCAGGCCGTAGACCACGTGGCAGCCGGCCTCCTCCAGCTTGCGGGCCCACTTGATGTTGGCCTGCTCGTCGAAGCGCGCCTTGATCTCGACCAGGACCAGCACCTGCTTGCCCGACTCCGCCGCGTCTATCAGCGCGTCCACGATCGGCGAGTCGCCGGAGGTGCGGTACAGCGTCTGCTTGATCGCCAGGACGTCCGGGTCGGCGGCGGCCTGCTCCAGGAAGGCCTGCACCGAGGTGGAGAAACTGTCGTACGGGTGGTGCAGGAGGACGTCCCGCTCGCGCATCGCGGCGAAGATGTCCGGCTGGGACGCCGACTCGACGTCCGTCAGCCCGCGGGCGGTGCCCGCCACGAACTTCGGGTACTTCAGCTCCGGGCGGTCCAGTTCGGCGATCCCGAACAGACCGGTCAGGTCGAGCGGACCGGGCAGCGGGAAGACCTCCGCCTCGGTGATGTTCAGCTCCCGCACCAGCAGGTCCAGGATGTAGGGATCGATCGACTCCTCGACCTCCAGCCGCACCGGCGGGCCGAAACGCCGCCGCATCAGCTCCTTCTCCAGGGCCTTGAGGATGTTCTCGGTGTCGTCCTCCTCCACCTCCAGGTCCTCGTTGCGGGTCACCCGGAAGGCGTGGTGGGCGAGCACCTCCATGCCCGGGAACAGCTCCTCCAGGTGCGCGCCCATCACGTCCTCCAGCGGGACGTAACGCTGCGGCGAGGCCTCCAGGAAGCGGGCCAGCGACTGCGGCACCTTCACCCGGGCGAAGTGCTTGTGCCCCGACACCGGGTTGCGCACCACCACGGCCAGGTTGAGCGAGAGCCCCGATATGTACGGGAAGGGGTGCGCCGGGTCGACCGCCAGCGGGGTGAGGACCGGGAAGATCTTCTGCCGGAACAGGGTGTGCAGCCGGGCCTGCTCCTTCTCGGCCAGCTCCGGCCAGCGGACCACCTCGATGCCCTCGGTGGCGAGGTCCGGCAGCACCTCCTGCTGGAAGGCGGCGGCGTGCCGCGCCATCAGCTCACGCGAGCGGGTCCAGATCAGGTCCAGCACCTCGCGCGGCTGGAGGCCGGACGCGCTGCGCTGGGCGACGCCCGTCGCGATCCGGCGCTTCAGCCCGGCCACCCGGACCATGAAGAACTCGTCCAGGTTGCTCGCGAAGATGGCGAGGAACTTGGCCCGCTCCAGCAGCGGGATCCCTGGGTCCTCGGCCAGTTCCAGGACCCGCTCGTTGAACGCCAGCCAACTGCGCTCGCGGTCCAGGAAGCGGCCCTGCGGCAGTGCGTCGAACTCCTGCTCGTCCTCGGCCGGCAGCTCGGGCGGTATCCCCAGCGCACCGGACATCCTGGCCGGCGGGGACAGCGAGGCAGAGACGGGGCGGGGGATGCTCATGGGCTCCAGCTCCTCCAGCAGCAGGACGTCGTCCGGACGCGAATGGCTCTGCGGGCCGTCGTCCTCGCCCAGGGCCAACGCCCACCCGCCGGGCGCGGTCCGTACAGGGCCGGCCGGCACGTGGCGGTCGACTCTGCACGAGCGAGACACTACGGACTTCATCCTGTGATCTTCGCGGCAGCAATTGAATCCACGGTAAACACCGCATGGCCAGGAGGAAAGCTGAGTCGGTCGGGGCAAGGGCCGGTGACGTCCGACCCCTTGCCCCGGACCGCCCGGAGCCGCTAGGCCCTGCCCGGTCCTGTAGGTCCTGTCCGGTCCTAGGCCGCCTGGTCCGCGCGGTACTGGACGCGGTACATGAGGTCCACCTCGTGGATGGTGAACCCCAGTCGTTCATATACCCGCACCGCGGCCGGATTGTCGGCGTCGACGTAGAGCAGGACCGTCTCCAGTCCGCACTCGCCGGCGTCCGAACCGGTCAGGTGACGCAGACCGGCAGCGGTCAGGGCACGGCCGAGACCGCTGCCCTGCTCGGCCGGGTCCACCCCGACCACGTAGACCTCGCCGAGCGCCGGCTCGGTGGCGGTGGCCGGGTGCACCTTCGTCCAGTGGAAGCCGACCACCTTGCCGCCCCGGGTGGCGAGGAAGAAACCGGCCGGATCGAACCAGGGCTCGGCCAGCCGCTCGGCCAGGTCCCGCTCCGTCCAGGAGCCCTGCTCCGGGTGGTGCGCGAAGGCCAGCGCGTTCAACCGCAGCCACTCGGCGTCGTCCTCGCCGGGGCGGAAGGTCCGGAGCTCGACGCCCTCGGGGACGGCGACGGCCTCGGTCTGCGCCCCGGTGCGGCGCATCTGCCGCAGCTCGCGGACCAGCTCGGCCCCGTACCGGCCGGCCAGGTGCCGGGCCGCCGGGTGACCGCCGTGCACCCAGAAGTCCACCGCGTCGCGGCCGGCCCGGTGGGCCTGTGCCAGCACCGCGTCCACCAGCGGCCGGGCCAGGCCGCGGCCGCGGGCGGCCGGGTCGACCACCAGCTCGGCGGCGGGGTTGGCGGCGGGATTGGCGGCGGAGCCCTCCTGGACTTCGAGCTGGCCGTAACCGACGGCGGCGGCGTTCTCACTCTCGATGAAGTGGCTCACGCCGGGGCGCGGCGTATCCGAGGAACGCAGCCGAAGCCGGCCCTGCTCGGACACGGCAGCCCGGCCGTCCACCGCCTGGGCGTCCGCCAGAACGCGCAGGGCGCCGTCGCGCTGCTCGGGGCGGAGCACACTGTTCGCAATGACCGCTGTCTGATCGTCCATGCCCCGACGATACGTCACCGGAAATGCAAAGAACCCCCATCCGGTTTCCCGGATGGGGGTTCTCTGTGAATGATTGTTCGGCGGCGTCCTACTCTCCCACAGGGTCCCCCCTGCAGTACCATCGGCGCTGTAAGGCTTAGCTTCCGGGTTCGGAATGTAACCGGGCGTTTCCCTCACGCTATGACCACCGAAACACTATGAAACTGTCAACCGCACCAACCCCGTAGCCAAACGGGTTGGGGTCGTTGTTTCAGAACAACACAGTGGACGCGAGCAACTGAGGACAAGCCCTCGGCCTATTAGTACCGGTCAACTCCACCCCTCACAGGGCTTCCATATCCGGCCTATCAACCCAGTCGTCTACTGGGAGCCTTACCCTCTCAAGGAGGTGGGAGTGCTCATCTCGAAGCAGGCTTCCCGCTTAGATGCTTTCAGCGGTTATCCCTCCCGAACGTAGCCAACCAGCCATGCCCTTGGCAGGACAACTGGCACACCAGAGGTTCGTCCGTCCCGGTCCTCTCGTACTAGGGACAGCCCTTCTCAACACTCCTACGCGCACAGCGGATAGGGACCGAACTGTCTCACGACGTTCTAAACCCAGCTCGCGTACCGCTTTAATGGGCGAACAGCCCAACCCTTGGGACCTACTCCAGCCCCAGGATGCGACGAGCCGACATCGAGGTGCCAAACCATCCCGTCGATATGGACTCTTGGGGAAGATCAGCCTGTTATCCCCGGGGTACCTTTTATCCGTTGAGCGACGGCGCTTCCACAAGCCACCGCCGGATCACTAGTCCCTACTTTCGTACCTGCTCGACCCGTCAGTCTCACAGTCAAGCTCCCTTGTGCACTTACACTCAACACCTGATTGCCAACCAGGCTGAGGGAACCTTTGGGCGCCTCCGTTACTCTTTAGGAGGCAACCGCCCCAGTTAAACTACCCACCAGACACTGTCCCTGATCCGGATCACGGACCCAGGTTAGACATCCAGCACGACCAGAGTGGTATTTCAACGACGACTCCACAACAACTGGCGTTGCTGCTTCAAAGTCTCCCACCTATCCTACACAAGCCGAACCGAACACCAATATCAAGCTATAGTAAAGGTCCCGGGGTCTTTCCGTCCTGCTGCGCGAAACGAGCATCTTTACTCGTAATGCAATTTCACCGGGCCTATGGTTGAGACAGTCGAGAAGTCGTTACGCCATTCGTGCAGGTCGGAACTTACCCGACAAGGAATTTCGCTACCTTAGGATGGTTATAGTTACCACCGCCGTTTACTGGCGCTTAAGTTCTCAGCTTCGCCTGGACGAATCCAAGCTAACCGGTCCCCTTAACGTTCCAGCACCGGGCAGGCGTCAGTCCGTATACATCGCCTTACGGCTTCGCACGGACCTGTGTTTTTAGTAAACAGTCGCTTCTCGCTGGTCTCTGCGGCCACCCCCAGCTCTGACAGCAAGTGCCGTCACCAGGAATGGCCCCCCTTCTCCCGAAGTTACGGGGGCATTTTGCCGAGTTCCTTAACCATAGTTCACCCGAACGCCTCGGTATTCTCTACCTGACCACCTGAGTCGGTTTGGGGTACGGGCCGCCATGAAACTCGCTAGAGGCTTTTCTCGACAGCATAGGATCATCCACTTCACCACAATCGGCTCGGCATCAGGTCTCAGACTATGTGAACGGCGGATTTGCCTACCGTTCGTCCTACACCCTTACCCCGGGACAACCACCGCCCGGGCTGGACTACCTTCCTGCGTCACCCCATCGCTCACCTACTACAGACTTGGATCAGCGGCTCCACCACGTCCCTTTGTCCGAAGACTCCGGGCCGGCTTCACGGCCTTAGCATCACCTGGTTCAGCGTTGGCGCTTCAAAGCGGGTACGGGAATATCAACCCGTTGTCCATCGACTACGCCTGTCGGCCTCGCCTTAGGTCCCGACTTACCCTGGGCAGATCAGCTTGACCCAGGAACCCTTGGTCAATCGGCGCAAGAGTTTCCCACTCTTGTATCGCTACTCATGCCTGCATTCTCACTCGTATACCGTCCACGA
>NZ_LJJF01000001.1:3545000-4745000 GCF_001625365.1 Streptomyces sp. MJM8645
GCCGGCCCCGGTTGGCGGGGCGGCACGCCAAGGGACTCCGGTGAGCCGGGCGCTCCAGCGCATGAGGTTCAAACGACGGCCGCTTCCTCGATTTCCAGGCATATCATCACTTTTTGTGTGCACATCAGCACACGGGGTAATGACTAGGTTGGGCTGATCCTGTCAGGCAAGGGCCCGATTCCGGAAGTCGCCCGCCCGGCGTGGCCGCCCGTTCCGCCCCGGCACGGGGCGCCGGGGCGCTCACCGCGGGGCGTCCGGACCGCCGTCGGGCCGCGGCCCGGACCCGGCCTCGAACTCCGGACGCGGATGCTCCGCCGCCCCCAGCGAGACCACCTCGCGGGAGAACAGCCCGCCCAGCACCCAGTCCATCAGCACCCGCACCCGGCGCTCCGCGCTCGGCAGGCGCCGCAGGTGCCGGGCGCGGTGCAGCCACCAGGCCCGCCGCCCGGTGATCCGGCGGCCGCGCCGGGTGTGGGCGACGGCCCGGCGCAGGCCCAGCGAGGTCGAGCAGGCGGCGTGGCCCGGCCGGTACTCGGCGAGGCCGGGGGCGTGCGGTCCGGCGTCCAGGGCGACCGCGATGTTCCGGGCGAGCAGCTCGGCCTGGGCGAAGGCGTGCTGGGCGTTGGGCGCGCAGGGCGCCCCGTCCGCGTCGGGGTCCGGTACGGCGGCGCAGTCCCCGGCCGCCCAGACCCCGGGCAGCGCGCGCCCGTCCGGGCCGACGGCTTGCAGGGTGGCGAGGCAGCGGACCCGGCCGAGGGTGTCCAGCGGCAGGTCGGTGTCGCGCAGCAGCGGGGCCGGCCTCACCCCGGCCGTCCAGACCAGGGTGCGGGCACCGAAGCGGCTGCCGTCGGACAGGGCGACGACCCGGTCCGCGGCGGACGCCAGGGTGGTGCGCAACCGGATGTCGACGCCGCGTTCGCGGAGCTGGCCGAGGGTGTGCTCGGCCAGCTCCGGCGACTCCTCGGCGAGGATCCGGTCGGTGGCCTCGACCAGGACCCAGCGCAGGTCCTCGGGGCGGACGTTGTGGTAGCCGCGCACCGCGGTCCGGGCCATGTCCTCCAGTTCGGCGAGCGCGCCGACGCCCGCGTACCCGGCGCCGACGAAGACGAAGGTGAGCGCGGCCTGGCGCAGGGCCGGGTCGCGGGTGGCGGAGGCGAGGTCGAGCTGTTCCAGGACGTGGTTGCGCAGGCCCACGGCCTCGCCGACGGTGGAGAAGCCGCGGCCGTGTTCGGCCAGACCGGGCACCGGCGCCGTCCGGGAGACCGAGCCGGGCGCCACCACCAGGACGTCGTAGGGGAGTTCGATCGGTGCGGCGGCCTCTCCGGGGCCCGCGGCGTCGGCGAAGGCGCGACGGGCGGCGTGTTCGATCCGGGTGATCCGGGCGGTCAGCACCCGGCAGTCCGGCAGGGCCCGGCGGAGCGGGACGACCACGTGCCGGGGGTCGATCGAGCCAGCCGCGACCTCGGCCAGCAGCGGGTGGTAGGTGAAGTAGGCCTGGGGCTCGACGACGGTGATCTCGGCCTCGCCGCGTCGCAGGCGTTCCCGCAGGCCGCGCTGGAGGTGCAGCGCGGTGGCCATCCCGGCACAGCCTCCGCCGGCGATCAGGATTCTGATGGTGCACCTCCTGCCGATTGGCGCTTCCTCCCGGCCCCGCGGCCGGGGGTGTCCCCCCTCGCGCCCCCCTATGAAGGACCGGCAGGGGCGGTCTTGTCCACAGTCCGTACCGCGCCGGATGTGACGGGAGTCGACGGGTGGGGCCAGTTGTGCTGCCCGGGCGACTTTCTGACGGACTTTCGGCCGCGAACGGGCGTGAACTATGGTCGGATTGTGTGCCGGAGCGGTTACCGCCATGACAATCGGCGGCGACGCACCGTGGAGCGGCCACTACGGCCAGTTCCAGCGTTGGCTCGAGAACCCGACTGCGGGACAGTCATCCGGGGAAGGGTAGTTCCCGGACAAGGCCCCGGACGGTGCCGACGCGCCGAGCCGGACGCGAGCCGGCCCGGAGGCACGAACCGTGGTCACGAAACGGGACGGGCGGCAACGAGCGATGGGTCATCAGGTCATTTCTGACGGGCTGAGCTGCACCGGGGGGTGCAGGGGCGGGCGACGACAGGGTCCGGGTTCGGGCGCCTGCGGGGGAGAGTTGGGATGATGGAGCAGGAGCAGGTGTTGGGGCGAACGGGAGCACCGCACGCCGGCCAGGGCATGGTGCCGGAACAGCGCGGCCCGGTGGACCTGCCGCCGGAGGTCGGGGCCGCCTATCCGGGCGTCCCCTACCGGGTGGAGCCGCCACCGGTCGTCGTGCACGTCCCCGGGGCCCGACTACGGGTGGACGCCCGGCGGAATCTGGAGAGCGTGCTGCGGGCCGCCCGCGAGGTGTTCGGCGAGTTCGGCTACGGCGCGCCGATGGAGGAGGTCGCGCGCCGGGCCGGGGTCGGCGTCGGGACGGTCTACCGGCGCTTCCCGAGCAAGGAGGTGCTGGTCCAGCGGATCGCCGCCGAGGAGGTGGCCTGGCTGACCGCGCAGGCGCGGGAGTCGCTGTACGGCGGCGGCGGGGCCTGGGAGTCGCTGGCCGGCTACCTGGCGCGGGCGGTCGGCACCGGCGCCGGGCGGCTGCTGCCGCCGGAGGCGTTCCGGTACGCGGAGGAACTGGGCCGGGTGCCGGAGCAGCGGGTGCCCGAGCCGGCCGCCGTCCGGTTCGACCTGCGCGGCGAGGACGCGCAGAACGGTGCGGCCGTCGAGCCGTCGGCGGCCGACGCCGATCCCCGGCTGCTGCTGCAGCTGCTGGCCGCCCTGGTCGCCAGGGCCGGCGCGGCCGGCGAACTGCGGCCGGGCGTCACGGTGTCGGACGTCGTGCTGGTGCTGACCGCCTCGGTGCCGGTGCACGCGGCCCGCACCGCGCCGACCACGGCCGGTTTCTCGGCCGGGGTCCAGCAGGCGGAGGGGCAGCCGACGGCCGGCCCCTCGGAGCGGCTGCTGGAGATCCTGCTGGACGGCCTGCGGGCACGCTGACGCGCCACCGCGGGCGCGGCCGCCGCAGCTGGCGGGGACGGGAGTTGGACGGGAGACCGGCGCGCGGACCAGTCACGCGCGCCGGGTGCGGGCGGTACACAACCACCCGCCCTGTGCTGGCCGAACACATCCGCGACGGCTCCTCGGAAGAGTGGGTCCCGGCCGGTCCGGCTACCGCCCATCTCTGCGCTATGCCATCCTTTGCCCGTGGTTGGAGCCAATGTCCCGATGCGCGCCCTTCGCGCGCCCTCGGCGCCGTACAGCGCGGAACCGTGCGCCCACGCGCTCCCGCGCGCCCTGCCACACTGCGGGGGCTGTCGTGGAATCTGGGGTCCGTTGTGAGCGCCGAGGAACAGAACGACTACGGGTACGGCCTCGACTTCGGCCCGTCCGGAGGCTTGACCGGGGGACTGGCCGACGGCTCGTCCGGCAGTACGTCCAGTACGTCCGAAGGCCCCGCCACGGCCTCCGGCGGCCCGGCCCAAGTACCCGGCGCCGCACCGGGTTCGGCCACCGGACCGACCGCCGGACACGTGCCCGACCAGGCGGGCATGCCCAGCCGCGAGTCCCTCTCCGCCTCCGCCGCCGCGCTGCCCCCCGGGCGGGTGCCCGGCCAGGCCCCGGCCGGCCGCGGCGGCGTCGCCCCCGAGGCGTTCGTCGGCGCCGGCCGCCCCGCCCGCCCCACCGTGCCCGCCCCCGCCGACCCGGTCGACGGCGAGCGCCCGGCCTCCGACGCCGAGTTGACCGCCCGGGTCCGGGCCGGCGACGACACCGCGTACGAGGAGATCTACCGCCGGCACGCCGACTCGGTGCGCCGCTACGCCCGCACCTGCTGCCGGGACAGCTTCACCGCCGAGGACCTCGCCGGCGAGGTCTTCGCCCGCACCCTGCAAGCCCTGAGGGCGGGTAAGGGCCCGGAGTTCGCCGTCCGCGCCTACCTGCTGACCGCCGTCCGCAACGTCGCCGCCGCCTGGACCCGCAGCGAGCGGCGCGAGCAACTCGTCGACGACTTCAGCGTGTTCGCCCAGACCTCGGCCGCCGTCGTCGACCTCGACCTGGCCGACCCCGGTGCCGATGCCTGGGCGATGGCCATGGCCGACCAGCGCATGGTCATGCAGGCCTACGCCGAACTGCCCGAGGACGACCGGATGGTGCTCTGGCACACCGAGGTCGAACGGGAGTCCCCGAAGACCGTCGCCGTGATGCTCGGCAAGACCGCCAACGCCACCGCCGTCCAGGCCCACCGGGCCCGCGACCGGCTCGCCGCCGCCTTCCTCCAGGCGCACGTCTCCGGCAGCCAGGACCGCACCTGCGAGGCGTACGCCAACCGGCTCGGCGCGTACGCGCGCGGATCGCTGCGCAAGCGCGCCTCGGCGGAGGTCGGACGGCACCTCCAGGAGTGCGACCGCTGCACGGCCGCCTGCCTCGAACTCACCGAGATCAACACCGGCCTGCGCGCGCTGCTGCCCGGCGGCGTGCTCGTCTGGATCGGGGTCGGCGGGTTCAGCGCCGCCGCGGCGGCCGTCGGCGGGGTCGCCGCGGTCGGCGGTGCGGCTGCGGGCACCGCGGCGGCCACCTCCGGAACCGCGGGTGCGGGTGCAGTTGGCGGAGCGGGTGCGGGCGCCGGTGCGGCCTCCGGCGGAGGCGGGGCCGGCGCCGGCGCCGCGGCCGGCGAGGGCCTGGGCACCGCCGCCAAGGCCGGGATCGCCGCCGCCGTCGCGGTGGCCGCGGCCGCCGTCGCCGCGTACGCGCTCACCGGCTCACCCGAGCCCAAGCCCCCCACGGCCGCGCCCCCCGCCGCCGGCGCCCCCGCCACCCCCCGGCCGCAGGCCCCCGCACCCGCACCGCCCGCGCCCGCCGACCCGGCGCCCAGCAGCGCCGCGGCCGCCCCGGTACCGTCCGAGCCGAGCCCGAACCCGAGCCCGAGCGCGACGCCGGTCACCCGGTCGACGCCTGCCCCGACAGCCGCCCCGGCAGCCGCCCAGACCACGACGAAGGCCGCGTCGCCGGTCACGCCGAGCTCGACGACGCCCAAGCGGACCCCCACGCCGCCGGCCCCGGCCGTCCCCGTCGTGCCGACGCCCAGCGTGCCGCCGCTGCCCACGCCCGAGCCGCCGGTCGTCCCCGTCGTCCCCACGCCCACCGTGCCGCCGCTGCCCACCCCGACGGTCGTCCCGCCCTCGCCGCCCGCGCCCGCCGACTTCTGGGCCGACTCACTGCCCGTGGTCAAGCCCGGCAACAACCGGGTGCCGCCGCCCGGCCCCAGCATCCGGCAGAAGGGCAGCGACTGGTTCTGGCAGCACGACAGCGCCTGGATCGGCGGCGAGCGCCACGGGCACGCCATCACCGTGCGCGCCCCGGCGACCACCCTGATCGACCTCAACCGCAGCTGCACGTCCTTCGACGCGGTCGCCGGGGTCGACGACGCCACGCTCTCGCCGGGCGGCGTGGTCTTCTCCGTCCAGGGCGGCGACGGCAGCACCCTGTGGCGCTCCTCCCCGCTCGCCGCAGGGGACGACGCGGCACCGGTGCATGTGTCGCTGGCCGGGCAGAAGTCGATCCGGCTGGTGGTCACCCCGGTGCACGGGATCTGGTCGGCGCTCAACGTGGCGGACTGGGCCGAGGCCCGCTTCAGGTGTTCCTGAAACGGGCCTCGGCGGGGGCTGTGCGGGGTGGGGCTGTGCGGGGTCAGATCGCGCAGGAGCCGTCCGCGCAGGCCTCCCCCGCCGGGGCGACCTGCACCGGCGCCGGGCGGGTCTCGCCGATCTCGGCGGCGACCTGCTCCAGCACCTTGCGGAAGGTCTCTTCGTCCTGGCCGCCCTGCACCGCCCACTTGCCCTCGAACACGAAGGTCGGCACGGCGGTGATGCCCAGCTCCCGGGCCTCGGCCAGCTGCGCGCTCACCTCGGTGGCGCCTTCGTCGCCCGCCAGGTAGGCGGTGACCCGCGCCCGGTCCAGGCCGGCCGCCACCGCGACGTCGGTCAGCGCGGCGCGGTCGCCGACGTCGACGCCGTCGGTGAAGTGCGCCTTCAGCAGCTCCTCCTTCAGCCGCCCCTGGACGGCCGCGCCGTACTCGGTCTCGGCGAGGTGCAGGAGGCGGTGGCCCAGGAAGGTGTTGGCGTGCAGCGCGGCGTCGAAGTCGTACGTGATGCCCTCGGCGCGGCCCAGCTCGGCCACCCGCGCGTCCATCGCCACCGACTGCGGGCCGTAGCGCTCGGCCAGCCACGCGCGGTGCGGGCTCGCCGTCGCCGGCGCGTCCGGGACCAGCTGGTACGGCCGGTAGACCACCTCGACGCCCTCCTTGCCGGCGAAGCCCTCCAGGGCCTGCTCGAAGCGGCGCTTACCGATGTAGCACCACGGGCAGGCGATGTCGGACCAGATCTCGACCTTCATGAGGGGACTCCAGGGGTGGGGCGGGGACGGGTGTCGGGATAGGTGAACGATGAACCATCTCGGTACATTCCCGGCACCCCGGTCAGCCTCCCTGGTCAGCGCCCCGAGCCGGGCTGGTCAGCGCACCGGCCCCGCCCCGGGTCAGCCCTCCGCAGGCGCCGGAACCACCAGCACCGGGCAGGCCGCGTGGTGCACCGCCGCCGAACTCACCGAACCCAGCAGCAGCCGCGCGAACCCCCCGTTCCCCCGCGTGCCGAGCACCAGCGTGTGCTGCCGGGTCGAGGCCTCCAGCAGCACCTCGATCACGTTCCCCAGCACCACGTGCAGCGACATCTCCCCCGCGTACGGCCGGGAACGCTGCCCCTGCACGGCCACCACCGCCCGGCGCAGCCCGTCCGCCATGCTCTCCACCAACGTCTCGACGCTCTCCTGCACCAGCTCCGCCATCCCCGGCGGATAGCCGGCCGGCGCCGGGTTCACCACGGCCAGCACGTACAGCGGCAGCCCGAACAGCTCCGCCTCGGTCATCGCCCGGTCCAACGCCCACAGCGACCCGTCCGACCCGTCGCACGCGGCCAGCACCCCCGGCGGGCGCCCCGTCGGCGGTCGCCCCAACACCGACAGCACGACGGGAACGGACTGCTCCGGGCTCACGCTGGCCACCACGGCTCTCCTCACCGACGGACTCGTTGCCCGCCATCATCACCTGCCCCGGCTCCCGGACCCCGCCGCCCGGCCGGGCGCGGCGGGCGCGGCGCGGGGGCGTGGGGCGCGCGGCGCGGGCGGCGGGGTCAGGAGGGACGGACGGGGCTGAGGGCCGGGGGTTGGGCCAGGGGAAGGCCGGTCCAGCAGGCTCCGTGGCGGCGGGCGCGGATGCGGCGGAGCCAGAGTTCGGTGGAGACCAGGTCGGCGAGGCCCGCCAGGGCGGCCGGGGAGAGGGGGGTGGCGGGGTCGGCGAGGCCGGCGCGGACGGCGGGGAGGTCGATGAGGCCGGCTTCGGCGAGGAGGGGTGCGTCGAAGAGTTCGGCGAGGCCGTCGGCGGCGAGGCGCAGGCCGGCCCGGGCGGGGGCGGTGCGGTCGGGGCGGGGGCCGCGGCCCCAGTCGGGGGGCAGGTCGGTACGGCCGGCGCCGGTGAGGACGGCGTGCAGGAGGGCGTGCCGGGCACCGGGCTGGAGGCGGACGTCGTCGGGGAGCAGGCGGGCGGCGCGGACCACCTGGTTGTCGAGGAACGGCGCGTGCAGCCGCTGGCCGGGCTGTTCGGCGGCGTGGACGAGGGTGCGGTAGGAGCGCGCGTGCCGGTAGAGGGCGTGCCGGGCGCGGTGTGCGCCCGGGCGTTCGTCGGGCGCCGGTCTGCGCGCCGCCAGTCGCAGCCGGAGGGCGACGGAGGAGAGCGCCTCGTCGGACAGCCAGCGGGCGGCCGGGCCGGGGACGCACCAGGCGAGGTCGCCGGCCGAACGGTCGCCCGCCGTGCGGCCGTTGCCCGGAAGATGGCGGGCCGTCAGCTTGGCGGCGGCGTCGTCCAGCGCCTCGGCGTACCGGACCCGGGAGAGCCGGTGGGCGGCCCGGACCACGGTGAGCGGGGTGCGCAGCGCGCCGGCCAGGACGCCGACGACGGCCCGGTCGGCACCGGCCAGCGCGGCGACCGGGGGCAGCAGTTCGCGCGGGCGGCCGGCCCGGATGAGGTCGGCGAGCCGGGCCGGGTGGCCGTCGAGGACCTGGCGGGCGCCGTAGCCGGTGAGGTGGTCGGTGCCGCCGACGTCGAAGCGGGCCTCGGCGCGGGCGGCGGCGACGAGTTCGGGCCCGGGCTCGTCGGTGAGCCGGCCGGGCGGTGCGTCGGCGTGCAGTCCGGCGTACGGGAGGGTGTCGGGGCCGGGGTGGAGCACGGTGTGCCGCAGCCGGGGGGTGTCGGGGGCGAGCGCGAGGGTGGTCGGGGGTTCGGTCTCGCCGAGCGTGACGGCGGCCAACTGTTCCGGGGCGGAGGGTTCTTGGGCGGCGACGCGGGTCCAGGAGCCCTTGACCGCGCCGTTCCTGGCCCCGGCACGGACGGCCGGCAGGCGCTCCGGGCCCGTGCTCGCGGGCACCGGCGGCAGCGGTACGGCGGCGGCGAGCAGGGCGACGGTGGCGGAGGCGGTGCCGTAGGAGAGGTCGACGCCGAGCCGGGCGCGGCCGGCCGAACCCGGCACGGTGGCGGGCGCGGTGGTGCGGACCCGGGAGCGGACGGACTCCAGCAGCGCGCGGGTGAGTTCGCGGACGGCGGGCGCCTCGTCGCGCGGCTGCTCCCGGACGGCGGGGTCGTCGTAGGCGGAGAGGTAGGGGTGGCCGCCGCGGATGGCGAGCACGTGGCCGGGGGGCACCCGCTGGACGCCCAGGTACGGGGTGCCGGTGCCGAGCGCCTCGGGCGATTCGGGGCAGGCGAGCCGGGCGGCGAGGTGGCCGGTGTCCAGCGGGGCGCCGACCAGGTCGGCGAGCGGGAGGGCGGCGGTGGCGTACGCGGTGCCGCCGGCCCAGGGGGTGTGGAAGACCGGCTGGGCGCCGGCCAGGTCGGTGAGCAGCAGGGTGGAGCGGGTGCCGGTGCGCAGGACGGCGGTGTAGCTGCCGGGCCAGGCGGTGAGGTGGCGGACGGCGCCGCCGCGGGCGGCGGCGAGGCCGGCGGCGAGTTCCGCGTCGGTGGCGCCGCAGTGGCCGAGGACGGCGAGGCGCAGGGTGGCGGGGGTGTCCTCGACGGGGTCGGGGGCGGTGGGGCCGGTGGTGACCGTGGCGGGGGCGCCGGGGCGGAGGGTGGCGAGGCGGATCTCCTCGGGGCGCCAGTCCCCGACGGCCCAGAGCGGGTTGGGTCCGGTCCACAGGGGGCGCGCGGCGATCGGTGCGACCGTACCGAGTGCCTCGTGCGCCGGTGCGCCCGCCCGGGGCGCGCCCGTGCTCCAGCCCGTCAGCCACCGCATCGCGCCTCCACCGGACGAGGACCTGCACCCGTACGGCGCGTCCGCCGCCGGGCGGCTCCTCGCCGGTCCGCGGTGTGCCGTGACGGCGGCCCCGGGTACCGGCGCGCCGTCAGGAGACATCGTGCCACCGGTTGGCGCTCCCGTGGCCCGTGTTGCCGGTTCCGGTTCCGCCGGTGACCCCGGCGCGGGGTGGTTCCGGCCCCGGCGGCGATCCCGGTGCGGGCAGCGGGTGTTGACGTGTTCGCGTGGTCCGCAGGGCGGGCCGGGCCTTCCCCTCCCCGGCCCGGACCGCCCGCCGCGCCGCCTTTGACATGGGCATCGCGAGATGGCCGAAAGGCGTCGCCCAGCCCGGGAGGGCATCCGCATGCCCTCCCGGACTCAGCCACCACCCGCGGGGATTGAGGCGGCGGCGTCCCCCGGCCCGCCGGGTCCTCGACGGCGGGCCGACCCACGACCACCAGCGAATCGCCGACCAGCCGGTCGAGCCAGGGGGCACGGCCGGGCGCACGTGAACACAGGACCGGAGCACGACGCTCCGGCGCGCGGCACCCTCGGCCCGATCCGAGTGGTCCGGACCAACCCCGGCGAGGAGCCGGCGCCGCACCGCCGGGTGCGCGATCCCGCCATCCGGAATGCGGCCTCTTAACCGTCGGAACGCGTCCGACTACTCTAGGTACAGCAGCTACGGCCCGGTGCCGCCCGGGCCCCGCGCACAAGGCCGCAGGAGGTGCCGCCGCCACCATGACCGTCAGCCCACGAGGACCGAACGAACGGCTCGGCACGCTCCTGACCCTCGCCCAGATCAGCAACGCCGGACTGGCCCGCCGGGTCAACGACCTGGGCGCCCAGCGCGGGCTGACCCTGCGGTACGACAAGACCTCGGTGGCCCGCTGGGTCAGCAAGGGCATGGTCCCGCAGGGGCCCGTCCCGCACCTGATCGCCACCGCGATCGGCGGCAAGCTCGGCCGCCCGGTGCCGCTGGAGGAGATCGGCCTCGGCGACACCGACCCGGCCCCCGAACTCGGCCTGGCCTTCCCGCGCGACGTCGCCGAGGCGGTCCGCTCCGCCACCGACCTGTGGCGGGTCGACCTCGACCTGCGCCGCGGCCCCGGCGGCGGCCGCTGGAGCGACAGCCTGGCCGGCACCTTCTCGGTCGCCGCCTACGCGACGCCGGTGTCCCGCTGGCTGATCACCCCGGCGGACGGTTCGGTCGCCCGGGAGGCGCCGCGCGCGCCCAGCGAGGCGTCCTCCTACCGGGTCGGCCACTCGGACGCCGCCAAGCTCCGCGAGGCCGCCCAGGAGGCCCGCCGCTGGGACTCCAAGTACGGCGGCGGGGACTGGCGTTCGTCGATGGTGCCGGAGTGCCTGCGGGTGGAGGCGGCCCCGCTGCTGCTGGCCTCGTACAGCGACACCGTCGGCCGGGCGCTGTTCGGCGCGACCGCCGAACTGACCAGGCTGGCCGGGTGGATGGCCTTCGACACCGGGCAGCACGAGGCCGCCCAGCGCTACTACATCCAGGCCCTGCGGCTCGCCCGGGCCGCCGCCGACGTACCGCTCGGCGGCTACGTGCTCGCCTCGATGAGCCTCCAGGCCGGCTACCGGGGCTTCGCCGAGGAGGCGGTGGACCTCGCCCAGGCCGCCCTGGAGCGCAACCGGGGCCTGGCCACCGCCCGGACGATGAGCTTCTTCCACCTGGTGGAGGCCCGGGCCCAGGCCAAGGCCCGCAACGCGGCGGCGTGCGCGACGGCACTCGGCGCGGCGGAGAGCGCACTCGAACGGGCCCGCGCCGGGGATCCCGATCCGGCGTGGATCGACTTCTACGCCTACGACCGGCTCGCCGCCGACGCCGCCGAGTGCTTCCGCGACCTCGGAGTGCCCTCCAAGGTCCGCCAGTTCACCCGCGAGGCACTGGCCAAGCCCACCGAGGGCTTCGTCCGCTCGCACGGCCTGCGACTGGTGGTCTCGGCGATGGCCGAGGCCGAGGCCGGCAACCTGGACGCCGCGGTCGCCGCCGGCGAGCGCGCCGTCGAGGTGGCCGGCCGGATCTCCTCCCAGCGCAGCCGGGAGTACGTGGTGGAGATGCTGCGCCGCCTGGAGCCCTTCCAGGGCGAGCGCCGCGTCCGGGAGCTGACCGAACGGGCCCGCGCGGTCCTGGTCGCCCCGGCGTGACCGGGGGCGAGCCCGGCGGTCATTGAGGTGCACCGGCGAGAGGGGCCCCGGGCACCCAGGCCCGACACCGCCGGCCGGCACCGTCGCCCGCCCCTCGGCGCCCTCGACCGGCCCCGCCCGGCGTGGCAGCATCGGCGGCGGGGGGAGCCGGGCGGACTGCGAGGAGCGGGCGGTGGCGTACGACTTCGACGTGCTGGTGGTGGGCGGCGGGATCGTCGGCCTCGCCACCGCGTACGCGCTGACCCGGGCCCGGCCGGGGCTGCGGCTCGCGGTGCTGGAGAAGGAGCCCGGCTTCGCCGCCCACCAGACCGGCCGCAACAGCGGGGTGATCCACAGCGGCGTCTACTACCGGCCGGGCTCGTACAAGGCCCGGTACGCGGTGGCGGGCGCCGCCGAGCTGGTGGCGTTCTGCCGCGAGCAGGGTGTCCCGTACGAGGTCACCGGCAAGCTGATCGTGGCCACGGGCCCGGAGGAGCTGCCCCGGCTGGCGGCGCTGGCCGAGCGCGGGCGGGCGAACGGCATCCCGGTCACCGAGGTGGACCGGGCCGGGATCGCCCGGTACGAGCCGCAGGTCACCGGGGTGGCGGGGCTGCACGTCGGCACGACCGGCGTCTGCGACTTCCCGGCCGTCGCCACCGCCTACGCCCGGCTGGCCCGGGAGGCGGGTGCGGAGCTCCGACTCGGCTGCGAGCTGCGGGCGGCGGCCCGGCGGGCGGACGGCGTGACGGTGCAGACCTCCACCGGGGAACTGCGCTGCCAGGTGCTGGTGAACTGCGCCGGGCTGCACAGCGACCGGATCGCCCGGCTGGCCGGGGACGAGCCCGGGGTGCGGATCGTGCCGTTCCGCGGCGAGTACTACGAACTGGCCGAAGGGCGACGGGACTTGGTGCGCGGCCTGGTCTACCCGGTGCCCGACCCGGCCTTCCCGTTCCTCGGCGTGCACCTCACCCGGGGCGTCCACGGGGACGTGCACGTCGGCCCGAACGCGGTGCCCGCGCTGGCCCGCGAGGGCTACGACTGGCGCACCGTGCGCCCGCGCGACCTGGCCGGGACGCTGGCCTTCCCCGGCACCTGGCGGATCGCCCGGCGGCACTGGCGGTACGAGGTGGGCGAGTTGCACCGCTCGCTGTCGAAGCGGGCGTTCACCGCCGCCGTGCGACGGCTGCTGCCCGCGGTCGCCCCCGAGGACCTGGTGCCGGCCGGCGCCGGGGTCCGGGCCCAGGCCGTGGCCCGGGACGGCTCACTGCTGGACGACTTCGCCTTCGCCGGTTTCGACCCGGCCGACCCGCGCTCCCCGCGCCGCGCGGTGCACGTGCTGAACGCCCCCTCCCCCGCCGCCACGGCCTCGCTGCCGATCGGCCGCGAGGTGGCCCGCCGGGCGCTGGCGGCGCTGGAGGCCGGCGGATGAGCCCGGTCACAGCACCTTCGGGAGGGGCCCGGAAGCCCCGTAGACTCGGGGAATTGTGACTGCCACCGCCCCCATCCCCCAGCCCTCGCCGTCCGCCCGGTTGTCCGCCGCACCGGCCGGCTACCCCGCGCCGATGTACCCGCACAAGGCCACCGACGCCCAGCACCGCGAGCGGCGCATCCGCAGCTTCCAGCCGCGCCGGGGCCGGATGACCAACGCCCAGGCGGGCGCCCTGGACCGGGGCTGGGAGGCCTACGGCATACCGATCGACGGCAGCCCGCTCGACCTGCGGGAGCTGTTCGGCGAGCTGCCGGTCACCCTGGAGATCGGCTTCGGCATGGGCGAGACCACGGCCACCATGGCCGCCGCCGACCCGGCCATGGGCATCCTCGCCGCCGACGTCCACACCCCCGGCCACGGCAACCTGCTCGGCCTGCTGGAGCGCGACGGCTCGCGGAACGTGCGGCCGGCCGCCGGCGACGCCGTGATCCTGCTGCGCGACATGCTGCCGGACGCCTCGCTGGCCGGCCTGCGGGTCTACTTCGCCGACCCGTGGCCCAAGCCCAAGCACCACAAGCGCCGGCTGGTCCAGCCGTCCTTCCTGGAGCTCGTGCTGCCCCGGCTCGCCCCCGGCGCCCTGGTGCACTGCGCGACCGACTGGGAGCCGTACGCGGAGCAGATGCTGGCCGTGCTGTCCGCCTCGCCGGAGCTGGAGAACCTGCACCCCGAGGGTGACGGCAGCGGCTGGCTGGAGCCCGCGGACCACCCGGACGGCAGCATCCCCGGCTACGCGCCGCGGCCGGACTGGCGCCCAGTCACCAAGTTCGAACGGGCCGGACTGGCCAAGGGGCACGTCGTCCACGACCTGCTGTTCCGCCGCCGCTGAGCCGCCGTCGGCCGTTCGAACAGGCCACCACGCGCTGACCGGGGGGCCGTTCCCCGGGCGGACGGTTCGTCCCGAGTCCTCCCGACGGGCGGGTGCGGTGGCCTACCCTGTGCCGCATGGGCAGCCCGGCCGGCGGCGGGTCCCGGGCCACCGTCCAGGCCGCCGCTGACGCACCGGAGACGGTCCCGCGCACCGGCGACACCCGGACCATCCCGGGGCCCCGGAGGCGCCGGGCCCACCGCCTCGCGCCCCGGGCCGGCGCCGCTTCACCGCCACCGGCCGGAGCCGCCGCACCGCCCCGGCGCGGCCGCTCGGTGGCGGTCTCCTCCGTCACCGCCACCGCCGTACTGACCCTGGCCGGCTGCGGGGTGCTGATCCTGCACCTGGTCCAGCGCCAGACCGGCACCGTCGGACTGCTGGTCGGCGTCGGCCTGGCGATGGTGCCGCTGCCGTTCGTGCTCGGCGCCCTGGCCTGGCTCAACCTGACCGCCCGGGTGCCGCTGCGGCACACCGTGTTCTGCCTCGGCTGGGGCGCCTGCGCGGCCACCACCGTCGCCATCGTGGCCAACAACTGGACCGCCAGCTACCTGACCTCGCACCAGGGCCCGCTCGGCGAACTGCTGGGCGCCGGCATCGCCACCCCGCTGATCGAGGAGACCGCCAAGGCCACCGCCCTGCTGGTGCTGCTGCTGCCGCTCGGCCAGCGGCTGCGCTGCCACGGCCGCCGCACCGGCCGCCCCTGCGCTCCGCTGCTGCACCGGCTGCCGGCCTCCCGGCTCCCCCGGACGTACGCCCGCCGCCCGGCCGGTCCGCACGCCCGGGGCCGGCTGCGGCTGCGCCCCTACCTGCGCCCGCTGCCGTACCTGCGCCCGGCCCCGCCCTCCGGCGGCGGCCCGCACCGCCGCTCCCGGCCCCGCACCCTGGCGGCCGGGGTGGTACTCGGCGGGATGACCGCCTGCGGCTTCGCCTTCACCGAGAACGCCCTCTACCTGGGCCGGGCGTTCACCACCGACCAGCGGCAGCGGCTGGACAGCATCGGCCTCGGCGATCCGCCCAGCCTGCGCGACTTCGACGGCACCGTGCAGACCTTCGTGCTGCGCGCCCTGCTCTCCCCCTTCGCGCACCCGCTGTTCACCGCGCTCACCGGGATCGGCCTGGCCGTCGCCCTGACCACCGGTCGGCGCTGGCTGGCCCGGCTGGCCGCGCCGACCGGGCTGCTGCTGGCGATGGCGCTGCACGGCACCTGGAACGCCGCCGCCGACCTCGGCACGGACGGCTTCCTGGTGGTGTACGGGGCGCTGATGGTGCCCTGCTTCGCCGCGCTGGTCTGCTTCGCGGCCTGGGCCAGGTCCCGGGCGGCCCGGCACGCCGCCCGGCGCGGCAGGCGCTCCGCCGGGGTGGTCTGAAGAACCGATTTCCCATCTCGGCGACTTCCCCGTATTGTTGTGTTTACCGACGCGGGGTGGAGCAGCTCGGTAGCTCGCTGGGCTCATAACCCAGAGGTCGCAGGTTCAAATCCTGTCCCCGCTACTCAGTAGCAACGAAAGGCCCGGAGGATTCGTCCTCCGGGCCTTTCGCGTTCCCCGGCACGGCGAAGGAACGTTCTGCCGCGAAGCCGCAACAGGACCTGACCCCCCGTCAGCGGAGACCTCCCGAACGACGGCGGCCCGGCCGTCGGCTGCCGGGCGGGCGGGCCGCCGATAAATCCGTTGCCCTCCGGCCGGTGGGCTGCCTATCGTGGCGGCACACTGAAGGGAGGTGATCCTGAATTGAGTTCCATCAGGATGCGTGAGGTGGCTGCTCGCTAGAGCCGCCCCTGCCTGCGCGGGGTGAGGCCTGAGGCCTCCGGCAGGCGAAATCCATAGCAGTCACCCGGCCCGCAGGCCCACCGGAACATCCCCGGTGCCTCGGCGCCAGGCCAGTGCACGGGCCGGCGCGGAGGAGCAGCCTGCGGGCTGTCTGCGTTCTCCGCCGCCCTCCGGCGTCTTCCGGCGTCTTCCGGCGTCTTCCGGCGTTCTTGGCCGTCACCCGCGCCCTGTCCGGGGCGCCCCCGGGTCGTTCCCGCGGTGGGGCCGCGGCGCTAGAGTCGGCGCGGGTTCCGGAGCGGAGCGGCGCGGGCACAGGGGGTAGGCGATGGCGAAGGCGCGACGGCGGAGCGGCACGACGGCCCTGCGGACGGCACGGTGGGCCGCGCCCGGGGCGCTGGCCGGGACGGGCCTGCTCGGGCTGCTGCTCTTCTCGCTCGGCCGGGAGCAGGCCTGGCAGGCTTTCGGCGGCGGGCTGGTGGTGGCCGGGGCCTCGACGGTGCTCGGCGGCGCGCTGGGCTTCCTGTTCGGAGTGCCCCGGGTGCGCAGCGGCAGCGGCGAACCGCAGGGCTCGTACGCCCCGAACACCAACCTGGAGCAGGTGTCCGACTGGCTGACCAAGGTGCTGCTGGGCGTCGGGCTGACCCAGCTCGGCTCGCTCGGCGAGCGGCTGCACCAGCTCGGCACCGCACTGGCCCCCGCGCTGGGCGGGGAGGACGCCGCGGTGCCGTTCGCGGCGGCACTGGTGCTGTACTTCGTGGTCTTCGGCTTCCTGGCCGGCTGGCTGGTGACCAGGCTCGCGCTGCCGCAGGTGCTGACCGACGCCGACCAGGCCCTGGACCTCTTCCTCGCCGGGCAGGACCGCGACCGGCGGGGCGACAAGGTGGGCGCCGACGACCTGCGGGTCCGGGCGATGCAGCAGCTCGGGCTGCTGGGGGGCAGCGCGGAGCAGTCGGCCGCGCTGGCCGCGCAGTTGCCGCCCGCCTCCTCGCCCTCGTCCGGGCCGGAGGGCGTGGTGGCCGAGGTCCGCTCGACCGCGCGCCGCTCGGCGCTGACCGCCGACCAGGTGCGGGCGCTGTACGCGGACGGCTCCGAGGGCCGCCGGATCCAGGCGCTCGCGCTGATGCAGGGCGACCCGTCGCTGGCCGACCTGCCGAGCCTGCTGGACGCGATCGAGCGCCCGCGCTCCGGCTTCGAGCAGTACCACGCGCTGCTGGCCGCCCGGGGGCTGCTCTCCCGGCTGCCCGGCGCCGAGGCGCAGCGGCTGCGGGACGCGGTGGCCGGGCAGCTGGTGCTGCCGGAGGGGATCCCGTACGGGTCGGACCGCAGCTGGCTGGCGGAGAAGATCCTGTCCCGACTGGAGGCGACGGCCTTCGTCCCGACGCAGCCGGCCCCACCCGCTCAGCCCGTCCAGCCCGTCCAGTCGGTTCCGTCGGCGGGCGACCACAGCTAGCTGCTGAACTCCTTGACGGTGAAGCGCAGTTCGGGCTGCTCCCAGGGCGTCTTGACCTGCGGCGGGCGGGTGCCCGTGCGCTCGGCGCCCATCTGGAGGTAGAAGCCCTCGGCGGGCGGGTGGGACACCACCTTGACCGAGGCGATCCCGACTGCCCGGGCGCGCTCCAGCATGTCCGCGATCAGCTTCCGCCCGATGCCGAGCCCCTGGGCCTCGTCGGCGACGAACATGAGGTCCAGTTCGGCCGGTTCGCGGATCAGGCCGTAGAAGCCGAGCAGTCGGTCGGTGGTCGGGTCCGAGGCCAGGAACACCTCGTGCCGGGCGACGTACTCGGGGGTGACCCGGTAGCCGTCGATCATCGCCGCGTAGTCGCCGCGGTAGGCGGTGGAGGCCTGGATCAGCTCAGTGAGCCGGTCGGCGTCGGCCGCCCCGGCGCGCCTGATGGTCGTCTCGCTCATGCGGGCGAGTATAGGGGTGCTGACCAGGAGAGACCATTACTTTTCGGCGGCGGACCGGCGGCGGTGGTCGGCGGCCCGCAGGACCAGGACGCGGCGGGTGCGGCCGTCCGCGGCGCGGGGGAAGCGGCGGATCTCGCTGGCGACGCGGCGCTCGCCGAGCGCGTACCGCAGCGGGTCGAGGTGGGCGCAGCGGAGGCCGTGGCCGTCGTGCAGCGGCTGGACGCGGACCTCGCCGTCCGGAGAGGTCACCCGGACCAGCTCCATCAGGGCGGCCAACTGCCGCTCGGGGCCGAACAGTTCGGGGTAGGCGAAGAGCAGGTAGCCGCTCAGGGTGAGCGCGAAGGCGCCGTCCGCGAACGGCAGTCGGGGCAGCGCGGCGGCCACGTACTGCTGCGGGTGCGCGGCCGAGTCGGCGGCGAACAGGCGGCGGGCGCGGTCCCAGCTGCGCAGGTAGCGGTCCGGCCGACAGGAGCGCGGTGACGGGTACAGGTGCGGGCGGGCGGCCATCGCGGTGGCCATCGACGCCCGGGCCGCCAGCGCGTGGGCCGCGACCTCGGGTGCGGGGAGCGCGTACGCCGGGTCGGCGGCGATCACCCGGCAGCCGAGCCGGCGCGCCTCGGCGGCCAGGCCGGCCGCGCCGCCCGGGCAGTCCAGCACCGGGCCCGGCAGCGCAGCGAGTTGGGCCCGGGTGAGGTCGAACAGGTCGCAGTACTCGTCCAGCGGGCGGGAGGTGACCAGGATGTCCCGGCCCAGGGCGCCCGGGTCGGCGGGGGTGTGTGCGGCGGCCACCCGGCCATCCGAACACGGGCCGGCCCCGTCCGCATCCGGAGCACGTCCGGGGCGCGGGCGGGGCCGGTGAGGCGGGCGGGACCGGGGAAGCGGGCGGGACCGGGAAGGCCCGCGGGGTTCAGCGGCCGAGCAGGCCCTGGGCGGCGGCCCGGTTCACGTTGGTCAGGCCGCGGACCAGCTGGGCGGTGAGGATGATGAGCAGCACCCCGACCAGCGAGAAGCCGGCGATCTGCCAGGCCCCCTCGACGTAGTAGACGTGCTGGACGTTGTCGCTGTCGTGGAAGTCGAAGAGCCGGTACCCGCGCCACGGGGTGAAGGCCGGGAAGACCCACTGGTAGAGCGGGTACAGCGCCATCGCCCAGCCGAGCAGCAGGAACACCAGCGACAGGGCGAAGCTGAGGACCGCCCACGGGAACATCACCACCTGGTAGAACGCGGCCTTCCACCCGGCCGGGTCCGCCAGCCGCGCGGTGATCGCCCCCCAGGTGCCCGGGCGGGTCTGGCGCACCGGCGCCGGGGCGGGCACGTCCAGGGCCAGCATGCCGCGCACCCGGGCCCGCTCCATCCGGCCCATGCCGCGGGCGACGGTGGTCAGGAGGGCGAGCACGGGCAGGCCGAGGACGGTGACGAAGGTGCCGACCCCCATGCAGAACAGGATGATCGAGACGGAGAAGCCGATGACCGACAGCGGCAGGCCGGTGAGCGTGTAGCCGATCTCGCGGTAGTAGTGCTTGGAGAACGGCGCCCGCCAGACGGCCGGCGGCTCCTCGGTCCGGTGGGCCCGAGCGGGACGCGGGTCGTCGCCGTAACCACCGAGGACGTCCCACTCGCGGTCCTGCGTGCTTCGGCTGATGCTCATGTCCCGGCCCCGGTCCCTCGTTCTCGGCTGCTGATGGCATCAGTCTGGTCGAACGGCGGGCCGGGGAGGATCCGGAGGCCTGGCGGATCGGGGGTGGGGTTAACCCCCCGGGCCTGACCTGGCAGGCCTGCCCCGGGTCCGCGCCAGATGTCCGCGCCGGACGTCCGCGCCGAAAGGTCAGCCGGCCGCGCCGGTCCACTCGTCGGCGAGCAGCGAGTACAGGTACGAGTCGGACCAGGCGCCACCCTTGTACAGGTCGTGCCGGACCCGCCCCTCCAGCTGGAACCCGAGCCGGACGAGCACCTTGGCGGAGGCGGCGTTGTCCACGTCGACCCGGGCCGCCAGCCGGTGCACGCCGAGGGCCTCGAAGGAGAGCTCACAGAGCAGGCCGGCGATCTCGCCCGCGTAGCCGCGGCCCCAGACGTCGCGGCCCAGCACGTAGCCGAGGTGGGCGGAGCGGTGCTTGCCGAGGGTGAGGGAGGCGTGGGCGATCGGCACGGCGTCCACCGGGTCCTCGGCGTCGTCGCGCCGGGTGACGGCCAGCCGGTAGGTGTCCCGCTCCGGCGCCATCGCCTCCTCCAGGTAGAGCTCGATCTGGTCGGCGCAGGTTTCGCGGTCGCGCGGCTCGAAGGGGAGGTAGCGGGTGACCTCCGGGTCGCCGAACAGCCCGTGCAGCGCGTCCACGTCGCCGGGGGTGTGGTGATACTCGCGGATGGCCAGCCGGGGGCCGGTGAGTCGTACGGGGACCATGGCAGCCGACCCTACTCCCGGCCAGCGGTTACCGTTCGAGCTATGAACGACGAAGACCTGCGGCTCGCCCCGCGCACCAGGGCCGCCGACCTGCTCGCCTGGGCGGCGGAAGAGGACCGCACCCCGGTGGCCGAAGCGCCGCTGCGCGCGGTGCTGGCCCTGCTGGAGCTGGGCGAGGGCAGGATGCACGACGGCTGGCCCGAACTGACCTCGAACGCGGTGGAGCACCTGCTGTACGAGCGGCTCTACCTGTACGTCCAACCCGAACCGGAGGCGGACCCGTTCGCGTACGGCGCCGCCGTCCGGCTGCTGACCGACCACCAGCGGGCCGCCAAGCGGCTCAACGCCAAGCGCCAGGAGCGGCTGCACGCCGAGGCCGAGTGGCAGGGCGAGGTCGCGGCCGGGCTGCTGCGCCGCGCCGACCTGGTGACCTGGCCCCGGCTGTACGCGCTGCTGCTGCACGCGTACGGGGCGGACGTCACGGATCCGGAGGCGGTGCGGGAGTGGCTGACCGGCTTCCGGGAGCTGGCGCAGGAGGAACGGCTGGCCAGGTTCGCCGCACTGGCGCAGACCGGCTGGCTGGACGAGGTGGACGAGCAGGGCTGGAGCCCGACCCGGGTGATCTCGGTCGGCATGGCCACCGACGGCGCGCGCCGGCTGCTGGAGCAGGGCCTGATGCGGCGCAGCTACCGCAACCTGACCGAGCTGACCGCGCTGGGGCGGCCGATGCCGGACGAACTGGCCGGGGACTTCGGGGCGTTCGAGGAGGCGGCGGTGGAGGCCGCGCTCGACCTGTACGGGGAGTGGACGGTGCCCGGGCTGCCGCGACTGCTGGTGGAGGAGTTCCCGGACCTCGCGCCGGAGCCGGGGCAGGAGGAGATCGACGCGTATCTGGCGGGGCTGGCGCAGGAGGAGTTCGACGCCCGCCTGGAGGAGCTGGCGGGATCGGCAGTCCCGGCGGACCCGACGGACCCGGCGCAGGAGTGACGCGGCGAAGCCCCGGCCGCCGGTGCCTTTCGGTTCCGGCGGCCGGGGCTTCGCGGGTGTGTCAGGGGTTGAGGCCGCGCTGCTGGAACCAGGTCTCCGGGTCGACGGGGGCGCCGCCACCGGGGCGGACCTCCACGTGCAGGTGCGCGCCGGTGACGTTGCCGGTGGCGCCGACCTTGCCGATCTGCTGGCCGGAGCCGACCTTGCCGGAGCCCTTGATGATCGAGGAGAGGTGGCAGTACCAGATCTCGGTGCCGTCGGGCAGGGTCTCGACGATCCGGTAGCCGTACGAGCCGGACCAGCCGGCCGAGGTGATGGTGCCCTGGCCGACCGCGTAGACGGGGGTGCCGGTGTCGGCGGCGAAGTCCAGGCCGGTGTGCAGGTGGGCCCAGTAGCGGGCGCTCTGGCCGTAGTGGGCGGTGAGGTGGTAGTCGCGCACCGGCAGGGTGAGGGCGGCGGCCTTGGCCCGCTCGGCCTCCTCGGCGGCCCGCTTGGCCTCGGCCTCCTTGGCGGCGGCCTTGGCCTCCGCCTCCTTCGCGGCCTGGACGCGGGCGTCCTCCTCGGCGGCGGTGCGCTGGCTGTCGGCCTGCAGCTGGATGCGGGCGGCGAGCGCGAGGCCGGGGTCGGCGGAGAGGGCGACCGGGGTTTCGTCCGGGGTCTCGATGGCGGGGGCGGCGGCCGGGGTGGCGGAGGCGAAGCCGGTGGCGCCCAGGGTCGCGGCGACGGCGGTGACGCCGAGCAGCGGGGAGGTCCCACGGACCTGACGCGGCATCCGGTGCCGGTTGGTCTCGGCGTCCGGGCCCGCGTACTCGGGGCCGTCCGGGCCGGGGTGGTCGAGGAGCCGGGTACCTGCTGCGAGGCCGGCCGGGTGTGCCGGGGTGTGCGTCGACGCCACGGAGGCGCGCTCCTTTCCTTCCTTCGCGCCTACCGGGTTAGCTGACGGGTTCGGAGCAGGAAGGTCTCCTACGGCTGGGCCGGAGCCCCGCCGATTCACCCCAAGGAACGTGGTTCCCCGGCTCCCTGACCTGCCCGGAGGCCGGTCGGCGGGATTAGGCGACGGCGCACGGTGCCGTCTGGGTACGGCGTTGAGGACCGCGCTGCGTTATCAAACGTTAATCCTAGGAGGCCCTGATTCCAAGCCGTTCGCCCGGGACGACCGGAGACGGACGGGGCACTCTGGGACGCGAAGGGCGTTTTGTCCACCTTGAGCCCCTTGGGCACGCTTGAACACCATTGACGCCACCTCACGTGATCGGACGTCAACGGACGGCCCTTCATTCAGGCACTCACCGCCAACCTCCCCCGCCCCACAGGGCGCGAAGGCTTGACGGCTAAGGCTATTAGCCTTAGCTTTATGGCTATCGGAAGCACACCGAAGCCCGCACCGGCAGCCCCCGGAGGCCCACCATGAACGCCACCAGCGCCCCCACCACCCAGTACCTCGACGTCACCGGCGGCCGCCTCGCCTACGACGACACCCGGCAGGGCGACGGCACCCCCGTCGTGCTGCTCCCCGGAATGCTCGACACCCGCGCCGCCTACCGGCACCTCCACCCGCTGCTGGCCGCCGCCGGCCGCCGGGTCATCACCATGGACCTGCGCGGCTTCGGCGAATCCTCGATCATCTGGGACGACTACTCCCCCGCCGCCATCGCCACCGACGTCCTCGCCCTGCTCGACCACCTCGGCATCGGCCGCGCCGTCCTGGTCGGCAACTCCTACACCGGCGCGACGGTCGTCAAGGCCGCCGGCGACGCCCCGGAACGGGTCGCCGGCATCGCCCTGATCGACGCCTTCGTCGAGAACCCCCCGCCCGGCGCCCTCATGCGCGGCGCCCTCCGCGTCATGGGCGCCCTGACCGTCCACTCGCCCGCCTTCTGGGGCCTCTACCACCGCAAGCTGGCCTACCCGGGCGCCAAGCCCGCCGACTTCGACACGTACGTGGCCGGACTCGTCGCCGCCATGCGCACCCCCGGCCGCAAGACCGCCACCCGCGGACACGTCGGCGGGGACTCCGCGCCCGTCGGCTGGACCGCGGCCGTCCGCTGCCCCTCGCTCGTCATCATGGGCAGCAAGGACCCCGACTTCCCCAGGCCGGAGGCCGTCGCCGACCGGCAGGCCGCCGCCCTCAACGCGCGGAAGGTCATGATCGACGGATCCGGGCACTACCCGATGGCCGACAACCCGCAGGCCACCGCCGGCGCCCTGCTGCCCTTCCTCGCCGAACTCGCCTGAGCCCCGCCCACCCCGTCCGCCCACGTCAGCCCCGCCCCCACGCGCCGCCCCGCCCCGCCCCGCCACGTACGCCTTCCACCGACGGAGAGCCCACACCATGCCCCGAGTAGGACTCACCCCCGAGCAGGTCGTCGACCACGCCCTCGCCCTCATCGACGAGCAGGGCGCCGACGCCCTCACCCTGGCCGCCGTCGCCGCCCGGGCCGGGGTCGCCACCCCGTCGCTGTACAAGCACGTCAGCGGCGGCCTCACCGAACTGCGGCGGCTCATCGCCGTCCGGGTCACCGAGGAACTCGCCGACCGGCTCGCCGAGGCCGCCGTCGGCCGCAGCGGGGACGACGCCGTCGCCACCGTGCTGCGCGCCTACCACGCGTACGCCACCGAGCACCCGCACCGCTACAACGCCCTCCCCCAGGCCCCGCAGCCGGACGACGACCTCACCCGCGCGGCCGGCCGGCTCGTCGGGGTGATCATCGCCGTCCTGCGGGAGTACGGCCTCGACGGCGCGGAGGCGATCCACGCCGCCCGCACCGTCCGCTCCGTCGCCCACGGCTTCGCCTCCCTCTCCATCGGCGGCGGCTTCCAGCTCGCCGAAGACCTGGCCACCACCCAGAGCCGCCTCATCACCCTCCTCACCACCGGCCTCCGCACCTGGCCCACCCCCTGAGACGCCGGCCACCGCACCGACCGCGGCACGACCCGCCCGGCCTCCCACGACGGCGGAACGGCCAGCGCCCCGGGTGAGGCATGCGTGAGAAGTCGGACCCGCCGACTTCCCGTGCAACAGGCGGACGCGGGGGCGCGCCCGGAAACCGCCGGCGGCAGGGCGTGCGCGCGGCAGGCGCGGCGTACGAGGCAGGCGCAGCAGGCGCGGCGTGCGCGAGAAGTCGGACCCGCCGACTTTCCGTGCGGCGGGCAGGCAGCGGGCCTGGGGGTGGTGGGGGTGGACGGGTTAGTGTGGCCGGGCTGACTGGTGGTCATGACAGGGGACCGCCGACCCCTTGGCGGAGGTCCACGTGCCCGCACCGATAGCGAGGGCGCGGCGGTGGTACCTGCGGCTGCTGGACGGGAACGCCCGGGCCGCGCGGTACGCGCTGGGGGTGCTGCTCGGGGTGACGGCGGTGCTGAGCGTCCTGCCGATCGTGCTGCCGTACAGCTGGCCGCCGTCGGCGCTGGTGCTGCCGCTGGTGGTCGGCGGGCTGCTGTTGCGGCGCGGGCAGCTGCTGGTGCTGGTGTGCGCGGCGCTGGCCGGCGGGGTGCTGGGGGCGGTGGTGCGGGATCCGCTCGGGGTGCGGATCGGGGTGACGCTGGTACTGGCCGCGACCGCGGTGACGGTGCTGGCCGCGAACCGGTTCCGGCACCGGCTGGGTCTGCGCGGGACGCAGGGCGATTCGATGCTGCTGGAGCTGGCCGAGCACACCCGGACGCTGGCCCGGCTTCCGGAGCGGCTGCTCGACTGGCACTTCGACAGTGCGCTGGCGCCGGCCGGCGACACCTCGTTCTCGGGTGACTTCCTGCTGTGCGCGCACCGCCCCGAGGAGGATCTGCTGGAACTGCTGCTGGTGGACGTGTCGGGCAAGGGCAGCCGGGCGGCGGCCCGCTCGACGCACCTGTCGGGCGCGTTCGCGATGCTGCTGGGGCGGGTGCCGCCGGAGGCGTTCCTGCCGGCGGCCAACGACCATCTGGTGCGGATGGGCTGGGAGGACGACTTCGCGACGGCGGTGCACCTCGCGCTGCGTCCGGCGACGGGCGACTACCTGCTGTTCAACGCCGGCCATCCGGCGCCCGCGCAGTTCCGCCGGGCGGACGGCGGCGGCTGGGCGCGGTCGGGGCACGGCGGTCCGGCGCTGGGGCTGGTGTCGGGCGCGCTGTACCCGGCGGTGTCGGGGCGGCTGCGGCGGGGCGATTCGCTGCTGCTGTTCAGTGACGGCCTGGTGGAGGTGCCGGGTCGGGATCTGGACGAGGGGGTGGGTCGGCTGCTGGCGGCGGCCGAGCCGGTGGTGCGGCCGTGGCGGACGCAGCAGCAGCTCACCCGGGGTGCGGCGGAGCGGCTGGTCCGGACGGTGGCGCGGGACGCGGCGGACGACCGGACGCTGGTGCTGGTGCGCCGTCTGGGTCACCATTCACCCGCTTCAGCACCCGCTTGAGAAATAAGGTATGAAGAATTAAGTGCCCGTTCGGGCACCCAGAGGGCACCCACCCCCCGAGAGCGGAAAGGCCGGGTATCCGATGGACCTGACCTCGCCGTGGGTTCCCCCCTCCGAGGACGAGAGCCGGACGCCGCGCAGCAGTCCCACCGCCCGCAGCCCCATGCGCTGCGTGCGCTTACTTCTCGGCTGCACCAGTGCCGCCGAACTGCTCGGCACCGTCCTCGCCGAGGGGCCGGGCTGGATCACCGGCGAGGGTTCCGCGCTCTACCTGCTGGATTCCGCCGGAATGCTCCGGCTGACCGCCTCGCACGGGCTGCCGGACTGGGCCCACGAGCGCTACAGCATCGTCGATCCGGCCGGTGACCTCCCCGCCGCGATGGCCCTGCGGTTACGCCGCCCCTACCTGCTCAGTCCCGAGCACACCAGCGTCGACTACCCGAACAAGAACGCCGGCATGGGCACCGGCATGGTCGCCGTGATCGCCCTGCCGATGGTCGTCGACGAGCGGCCGGTCGGCGTCCTCGCCCTCGCGCTGGCCCACCGGGGCACCGTCCCCCGCCGCGACCTGGACGTCCTGGAGACCATCGGCGAGGCCTGCGCCCACCGGCTGTCCCACCTGCTCGACCACGCGGACGCCCGGATACCCCAGGATCCGGCCGGGGCGCCGCCGGACGGGGCCGGCAGCCGCCCCGCCGGGCTGGCCCACCCGATGCTGTCGCTCGCCGTCCGGGCGGCCGGGCACGGCGCCTTCGAACGCGATCTGGTCACCGGCGAGAGCTACTGGGACGCCGCGGCGTTCCGGGTCACCGGCCAGCCCGCCACCGCCGACGGCTCCGCCCCGGAGCTGGACCGGATCGTCCACCCGGAGGACCTGCCGGACGTGCAGGCGGCGCTCGCCGAGTCGCTCACCACCGGCGGGTGGTACCGGATCGGGTACCGGGTGCTGCGCGGGGGCGGCAGGGTGGCGCGGATCGAGGAGACCGGCGAGGTGATGCTGGACGTCCACGGTCGGCCGGTCCGGGTCGCCGGGCTGCTCTCCGACCGGGACCAGGGCCGGGGCCGAGACCGGGACCGGGACCGGGAACACCCCGGGCAGCAGGCCGGGCACCAGCAGCCCGAGGAGCAGTCCACCCCGGCCGGGGCACGGACGGCGCTGCTGCTCGCGCTCACCCGGTCGCTGTCGCGGGCGGTGACCGTCCGGGACGTCACCACCGCCGTCACGGACGTCGCCCGCCCGGCGTTCGGCGCCGCCAGCATCGTCCTGGACCTGGTGGACGAGGGCCGGCTGCTGCCCGTCTCGCACACCGTGTACGGCGGGCCCAGGCGCACCGAGCTGACCCGGCTGGCGGACCTCTCCGAGAACGTGATGCAGCACGCGCTGACCCGCTCGGCCCCGCTGTTCAGCGAGCCCGGCCCGGACCGGGGCCGGCACGGCCCGCTCACCCCGGCCTCCTGGGCGGTGCTGCCGCTGGTCGCCTCCGGGCGGCAGGTGGGCTCCTGCCTGATCACCTTCTCCGCCGAGCGGGCGTTCGGCCGGGAGGACCGCACCCTGTACTCGGCCTTCGCCGGGATCCTGGCGCAGTCCCTGGAGCGGGCCCGGCTGTACGACACCCACCATCACCGCGCCACCGAGCTGCAGCGCGCGATGCTGCCGCGCACCCTGCCCCGGCTGCCCGGGATCGCCAGTGCCGCCCGCTATCTGCCGAGCACCGAGGGCATGCAGATCGGCGGCGACTGGTACGACCTACTGAGACTGCCGGACGGCCGGATCGGGCTGGTGATCGGCGACGTCCAGGGCCACAACGCGGAGGCGACGGCGGTGATGGGCCAGCTGCGCAGCGGCCTGCGGGCGTACGCGACGGACGGGCACGATCCGGCCGCCACGCTGGCCCGGACCAGCCGGCTGCTGACCGAGCTGGACACCGACCTGTTCGCGACCTGCCTCTTCCTGGCCCTGGACCCGGCCGACGGCGCGCTGACCGCGGCCCGGGCCGGGCATCCCGCGCCGGTGCGGATCGCGGACGGCAGGGCCGTCGAGCTCGACCTGCCGGGCGGGCCGCCGCTGGGCGTGGACCCGGGGCAGCCGTACCCGCTGACGGTCGGCCGGCTGGCGGTCGGCGAGACGCTGCTGGTGTACACCGACGGGCTGGTCGAGGACCGCGAGGAGGACTACGACGAGTCGGTGCAGCGAATGCTCGGCGGGCTGGAGCTGTGGGCCCGGCAGACCGGCCCGACCCGGGTCGGCGCGGCGCCCGCGCTGGAGCGGCTGGCCGACCTGCTCACGCTGAACGTGACCGAGCGGCGGTCCCGGCCGGACGACGTGGCGCTGTTGCTCCTGCACCGGACGTCGCCCCTTCCGTAACACCGTGCACACGTTCCCCACACATCCCGGGACGTGACTCGGCCATCTGCCGCCCGGCCCGGCCGACGCGCCGCAGGCGCCCCACCGGGGACGAACGTCCTCGGGCCGTCCGGATCGCGGTCGAACGGCGCCGGTTTGACGCCGTATTGACTGGATATTGACGAGATCCGGTCACTTGGCGAGATCCGTTCACACCTTCGTAGGATCATCACCCTAGAATTCGCGGCGTGACGATGACTCAGTGGTGCACAACGGCAACCGGCGTACTCGCCGCCCTCGCCCTCGTGGCCACCGCCCGGTACCGCGCCGTGTCCGTCACCCAGCGCCGCCGCGCCGACCGGCTGCGACGCGACCTCGCCCGGCTCCAGGAGCAGCTGGGCGCCGAACTCTCCCGCCGCGGCGCCGACCTGGCCGCCGTCCAGCAGGAGCAGGAACTCACCGCCTCCACCCAGCGGGCCTTCCTCAGCGTCGCCCGCCGCATCCTCGTCATGGCCCACGACCAGCAGGCCCTGCTCGACGAGATGGAACGCACCCACGACGACCCGGCGCTGCTGGAGGGCCTGCTCAAGGCCGACCACGCCGCCGCCCAACAGGCCCGGCTGGCCCAGACCCTGGCCGTGCTGTGCGGCGCGCGGGCCGGCCGGCACTGGCCCGAGCCGGTCTCGCTGGAGGACGTCGTGCGCGGCGCCCAGTCCCGCATCCTGCCGTTCCAGCGGGTGGTGGTCCGCAGCCGGATCGAGACCGCGGTGGTCGGCGCCGCCGCCGAGGCGCTGATCCACGCCGTCGCCGAGCTGCTGGACAACGCCACCCGCTACTCCCCGCCCAGCACCCAGGTGTTCGTCACCCTGATGCCGGTGCACAACGGAGCCGTCATCGAGATCGACGACGGTGGCGTCGGCATGCCGGAACAGGCCGTCGCCAAGGCCGCCGCCGCCCTCGCCGGCGGCACCAGCCTGGAGGTCTCCCGGCTCGGCGAGGTGCCGCAGCTGGGCCTCGCCGCGGTCGGCCGGCTGGCCGAGCAGTACGGCTTCCGGGTCACCCTCAGCTCGGCGCCCTCGCCGTACGGCGGCGTCCGCGTCGTCGTGATGCTGCCGAACGCCCTGCTCACCGAACCGCTGCCGCCCACCGTCCCCGGCCTCGGACCGGACGACCGGGCGTTCAGCACCGACCTCCGGCCGACCGGACACCCCGCCGGACACCCCCTGGTGGAGACCCCGCCGGCCGGCCGACCCCCCGCGGCCGCCGACACCCCGCCGCCGCTGCCCCGCCGGAGCCACCGACGCGACCGCGCCGCCCGCCCCGCCCAACACGCCTCTCCCGCGCCGCCGCCCGCCCCGCCGTACCGCTCGGCCCGGGACGCGCAGGCGTTCATGGCGATGTTCCAGGCCGGCACCGCCAGCGGCCGATCGGCCGCCCGGGTCCAGGCCCAGCACGACCCTTCCCTGCCCGCTTCCCCCCGACTTCCCCAGCGCTCCGGAGAGTTCCATGACCACCACCCCTGATCTCGGCTGGATGCTCGCCGACATCGTCAACGTCCCGCAGGTCCAGCACGCCGTCGTCGTCTCCAACGACGGCCTGGAGATCGGCCGCAGCGCGAACATCGCGCGCGAGGACGCCGAACGGCTCGCCGCCGCCTGCTCCGGACTCCAGTCGCTGGCCCGCGGCGTCGCGACCGGGTTCGGCGGACCGGGCAGCGCCACCCGCCAGATCATCATCGAGTACGGCGGCGGCTACCTGTTCATCGTCGCCGCCGGGGCCGGCGCGCACCTGGCCGTGGTGACCAGCGACGCCGTGGACGCCGGCCTGGTCGCCTACCAGATGCAGGTCCTGGTCGAACGGATCGGCAGCCACCTCACCAGCCCGCCGCGGGTCGACCACGCGGCGGGGGGGCACCGGTGAGCGGGCCGGTCCGGCCCTACGTCATCACCGGCGGCCGCAGCCGGTCCACCCGGGCCGAGCTGGCCGTCGAGAGCCTGGTCAGCGCGTTACCCGAGCCGCCGGAGCTCCCCGACCACGCCCTGCTCAACCGCGAGCACCGGCGCATCCTCGCGCTCTGCCACAGCCTGCTGTCGATCGCCGAGGTGGCGGCCCACCTGGGGCTGCCGCTCGGCGTCGTCAAGGTGCTGGTCGGCGACCTCTGGGACCTCGGCGCCGTCCAGGTCCTCCCGCCCGTCCCGCAGGCCGAACGCCTGCCCGCAACCCTTCTGGAAGAGGTGCTCGTTGGCCTCCGCCAACTCCGCTGAAGCCCCCGGGGCCACCGCCGACCTGCCCGCCGAGCCGCGGTACCTGCCGTCCTCGGTCCAGGGCGCGGTGAAGATCCTGGTCACCGGCCCGTTCGGGGTCGGCAAGACCACGCTGGTCGGCTCGCTCAGCGAGATCACTCCGCTGCGCACCGAGGAGACGATGACCGCCGCCAGCAGCGGCATCGACGACCTCACCGGGCGCGCCGGCAAGACCACCACCACGGTCGCGCTCGACTTCGGCCGGATCACGCTCAACCCGCGGCTCGCGCTGTACCTGTTCGGCACGCCCGGCCAGCGGCGGTTCTGGCCGCTCTGGGACGACCTGTCGCGCGGCGCGCTCGGCGCCATCGCCATGGTCGACCTGCGCCGCCCGGACGAGAGCTTCGACGTGCTCGGCCGCCTGGAGGAGCAGCGCATCCCGTTCGCCGTGGCGGTCAACACCTTCTCGGACACGCCGAGTTACCCCGAGGAGGAGCTGCGCTCCGCCCTCGACCTGCTGCCGGAGGTACCGATCCTGCACTGCGACGCCCGCGACCGGCGGCAGTCCTACGACCTGCTGATCGACTTCGTCGACCACCTGCACCGCAGCTCGATCCTGGAGCTCCAGGGATGACCGCGCCCGAACCCGGCACCGCCTCCCCCGGCTGCCCGTTCCCGCACGGCGGCAGCCTGCCCGCAGGCCTCCCGCTGACCCCGCTGTACGGCCCCGCCGTCGCCGAGGACCCGCACGGCCTGTACGCCCGGCTGCGCCAGCGCTACGGCCCGGTCGCGCCGATCGAGCTGGAGCCCGGAGTCGAGGCCTGGCTCGTCCTCGGCTACGCCGAACTGCTCGAACTCACCCGCAACGAGGCGCTGTTCTCCAAGGACTCGCGCCGCTGGCGGGTGCCCGCCGAGGGCCGGCTGGCCCCCGACTCCCGGCTGCTGCCGATGACCTCCTGGCGGCCCACCCTGCTCAACCTGGACGGCGCCGAGCACCAGCGGCTGCGCTCCGCCGTCTCGGACACCCTCTCCCAGATCGACCACCGCCAGCTGCGCGAGACCACCGAGGCCTGCGCCAACGACCTCATCGACAGCTGGGGCCCGGACGGCACCGCCGACCTGATCGCCCAGTACGCCCGCCCGCTGCCGCTGCTGGTCTTCACCCAGCTGGTCGGCCTGCCCCGCGAGGCCGGGCCCCACCTGGTCGAGCTGATCAGCCACTTCGTGGACAGCGGCCCCAAGTCGGTGCGCGCCAACGCCGAGTTCCAGGCGATCCTGGTCGACCTGGTCCGGCGCCGCCGGACCGCCCCCAGCGCCGACCTCACCTCCTGGCTGCTCGCCCACCCGGCCGGGCTCACCGACGAGGAGGCCGTGCACCACCTGGTGGTGATGCTGGTCGCGGGCAACGAGACCAGCATCAACTGGACCGGCAACACGCTGCGGCTGCTGCTCACCGACCGCCGGTTCCGGGCCACCCTCACCGGCGGGCGGCTCACCGTCTCCGACGCGCTGGAGGAGGTGCTCTGGCGCGACCCGCCGACGCAGAACTTCCCCGGCCGCTGGGCCACCGGCGACACCGTCCTCGGCGGCCAGTACATCAGCGCCGGCGACATGCTCGTCCTCGGCCTGGCCGCGGCCAACGCCGACCCGGCCGCCCAGGGCGTCGCCTCCGCCGCCCAGGGCTCGCTCGGCGGCAACCGGGCCCACCTCGCCTGGGGCGCCGGACGGCACGTCTGCCCGGCCCAGCACCCGGCCCGGATCATCGTCGAGACCGCCGTCGAGACCCTGCTGCACCGCCTGCCCGATCTCCAACTCGCCGTCCCCGCCGGCGACCTGGGATGGCGCCCGTCCCCGTGGTCACGGGCCCTGCTCGGCCTGCCGGTGCTGTACAGCGCCTTCACCCCGCCCCGCCCGCCAGCCCCCGAGAGGCCCGCATGGACACCGCCGTCGACCCCCGACCCGAGCCCATCAGACTCGACCCCTTCGGACGCGACCAGCACCAGGAGAACGCCCGCCTCCGGGCGGCCGGCCCCGCGGTCCTGGTGGAGCTCCCTGGCGGGGTGGTGGTCTGGGCGATAACCCACCACGACACCCTCCAGGCGCTGCTCGCCGACCACCGGGTGGGCAAGAACGCCCAGCTGTGGACGACCTTCCGGGAGGGCCGGCTGCCCCAGGGCTGGCCGCTGCTCAACTTCGTCACCGTGCCCGGCATGGTCACCGCCGACGGCGACGACCACCGGCGGCTGCGCGGCCTGGTCAGCCAGGCCTTCACCCCGCGCCGAATAGCCGACCTGGCGCCCGCGATCGAGGCCCGCGCCGTCTCGCTGCTCGACCGGGTCGCCGAGCTGGACGGGGCGTTCGACCTGCGCGAGCACTTCGCCTACCCGCTGCCGATGCAGGTGATCGGCGAGCTGCTCGGCCTGGCGCTGGAGGAGCAGGACAGGCTGCACGAGCTCTCCGACACCCTGGTCTCCAGCTCGGCCACCCCGGCGGCGGCCGCCGCCGCGCAGCAGGCCCTGTACGCGCTGCTGGGCTCCGTGGTGGCGGCCAAGCGGGCCACGCCCGGCGACGACCTCACCACCGACCTGATCGCCGCCCGCGAGGCCGGGGACCGGCTCAGCGAGGCCGAACTGGTCGGCACCCTGCTGCTGATGCTGGTCGCCGGGCACGAGACCACGCTCAACCTGATCACCAACGCCGTCCGGGCCCTGCTCGCCGACCCCGACCAGCTGCGGCTGGTGCTCTCCGGCGAGCAGCCGTGGTCGGCGGTCATCGAGGAGACGCTGCGCTACGACTCGCCGGTCGGCCAGTTCCCGCTGCGCTACGCGACCGAGGACATCGAGGTCGGTGACGTGGTGATCCGGCGCGGCGAGGCGCTGCTCGCCTCCTACGCGGCGGCCGGCCGCGACGCCGGGCACCACCCGGACGCCGACCGCTTCGACGTCACCCGGCGGCCCAACCGGCACCTGTCGCTCGGCCACGGCCCGCACTTCTGCCTCGGCTCCGGACTGGCCCGGCTGGAGGCCGAGACCGCGCTGCGGCACCTGTTCGGACGGTTCCCCGGGCTGGCCCTCGCCGAGGGCGACGCGCCGGAGCCGATCGGCTCCTTCATCAGCAACAGCGTGCGAACCCTGCGGGTGACGGTCTGAGCCGCCCGGTTACCTGAAGGCGGCCCGGGTCGTTCGGCAGTGCATGAAGAAACTCGCCACCCTGGCCGCCCTCACCATGGCGGGCCTCGCGCTCGCCGCCCCGGCGGCGTCCGCCACCACCCAGACCGCGAGCTCCCCGGACGCCACCGGGGGCCTCACCGACGGTCTCAACCTCTCCCCGGCCGACCTCGCCATCCACGCCGCCGGCAAGTTGCCGGTGGTCGGCCACACCGCCCAGGAGGTGGAGGCCGTCGGCACCAACCAGATGACCCACCCGGGGCTCAGCGGTCAGATCGGCTGACCCGGATCGCCTGACCCGGATCGGCTGACCACGCCCACCGGGCACCGCCCCGGTTGCCGCCACCCCCGTCGGCGGCAACCGGGGCTTCGCCGTTCCCGGGCCCGCGCCACCCAGCACCGCCCGGCCCGCGCCGCCGGGCCCGCTCAGCGCCGATCTGACCGCGAGAAGCCCGCTCAGAAGAGGCCGTTCAGCTCCTGGTAGGTCAGCCCGCCCTCCAGGGCGGTGTAGGTACCGCTCGCGTACACCTCCGCGGCGGCCCGGCGCACCGCCGCGTACGCCACCTCGGCCAGCCCGGGGCCGAGGCTCACCCGGGCCACGCCCAGCTTCGCCAGCTCCGGGACGGACGGCGCGCCCGGCCCCGCCAGCACGTTCAGCGGCACCGGGACGGCCGCGGCCAGCGCGGCGATCGTCTCCTGGTCCGCGACACCGGGCACGAACACGCCGTCCGCACCCGCCTCGACGTAGGCCCGCAGCCGGCGCACCGCGTCGTCCAGCCGGCCCTCCGGCGCGCCGATCCTGTGCAGGAACACGTCGGTGCGCGCGTTGACGTAGGCGGGCACGCCCGCCGCGTCCGCCGCCGCCCGGGCCGCCGCGATCCGCTCGGCGGCCTCGGCCACCGGCCGGCCCTCGTCCTCCAGGTTGACGCCGACCGCGCCGGTGGCCAGCAGCGCGGCGACGGACTCGCCGACGCCGGCGGCGGTCCGCGCGAAGCCGCTCTCCAGGTCGGCGGTGACCGGCAGGTCCACCGCACGGACCACCTGCGCCGTCCGTACGAGGACCTGTTCGAGGTCGGCGCCGCCGCCGTCCCGGCTGCCGAGCGACCAGGAGACGCTCGCACTGGCCGTCGCCACCGCCCGCGCTCCGGCGGCGGCGACCAGGCGGGCGCTCGCCGCGTCCCACACGTTGGCGAGCACCAGCGGCTCGCCCGGCCGGTGCAGTTCCCGGAGCAGCCGGGCCTTCTCCTGCTGGACGTCCACCATGTCCGCCATGTTCGTCATGTCCCCGGGCCTCACTTGGCGGCCGGGCTGAGCCGGGAGGCCACCCCGATCCGGTTCCAGGCGTTGATGGTGACGATCAGCGCGATCAGCTGGGCCAGCTCGGTCTCGTCGAACTGGGCGGCGGCCTCGGCGTAGACCGCGTCCGGGACGTGGCCCTGGGTCAGCAGGGTGACCGACTCGGTGAGGGCCAGCGCGGCCCGCTCCCGGGCGGTGAACCAGGGGGTCTCGCGCCAGGCCGGGAGGGAGAGCAGCCGGTGGTCCTGCTCGCCGCCCTTCAGGGCGTCGGTGCTGTGCATGTCGATGCAGAAGGCGCAGCCGTTGATCATCGAGGCGTGCACCTTGACCAGCTCGGCGAGCGTGTGGTCGATGCCCTTCCGGGCGGCGCGGTCCACCGCGATCATGGCCTGGTAGAAGTCGGGGGCCAGGCTGTGCAGCGCGAGGCGCTGGGCGGGGGCCGGGACCGGGGCCTCGGTCGGCTGGTGCTCGTTCGTCGTCATGGCCACCAGCCTAGGGACCTGGTGGACCTGTTCCCTGGTGCATTTGAACCGCGAAATCCTGGGCCACTTCGGCCTGCGCCCGGCCGTGGGGCGAGTGTGCCACGGCGGCGGCCGAAAAGGGAGGGCCCTGGGGCGCCTCAGGGCGCGGACGCGCACTCCCGGCGCGCGAACGGGAGTGCGAGGATCGACCGCGGGGGCGCCACCACGCGTGCCCCCGCCGGGCGAGGTCAGGGGGCCGCGATCGTGTGTACGGCGTTCGTCAGCATCGAACCGGGAGCGGCCGTGCCGGTGCTGCTCCTCTCCGTCCGGGACGAGTACCTCGGGCGCGGCTGGCTGCCGCCGGACCACCACTGGCCGGACCGGCCGGCCCTGGTCGGCGGACTCGACCTCGCCGCCGGCGGCACCTGGCTGGCCGTCGACCCCGGGCGGCGGACCGCCGCCTGCCTGCTGAACGGCTTCGGGCCGCTCGCCCCCGCCGACACCCGGCTGTCCCGTGGCGAACTGCCGCTCACCGCCGTCCGGGACGGCGGGATCGGCCACCTCGACCTCACCCCGTACGACCCGTTCCACCTCGTCCTGGTCCGGCCCGACGGCGCCCGGGTCGCCAGCTGGGGCGGCGGCCGGCTGGAGGAACGCGAACTGCCGGTCGGCCTCAGCGTGGTGCTCAACGACGGGTTGGAGGGCACGGCCGCCAACCGGACCGCCTCCGAGCGGATCCGCGCGCTGATGGCCGCCCGCGCCGACCGCTTCCGGGCCCGCCTCGCCGCCGCGCCCCGGCCGGAGCCGACCGGCGACGGGCCCGCCGAACGGGCTTGGGGCGACTGGCTGCCGATCGTCACGGGCGACGGCCTGCCGCTGGACGACGACGCGGCGCTGATCCAGCGGCGGGACTTCGGCGACGGGCGGATCTGGGGGTCCTCCTCGATCTCGCTGCTCGCGCTCGGGCCGGACGGGCCGCGCTACGACTTCGCCCCCGCGCCGGTGCCCGCCGACGGCGGGGCGTGGCGGCGGGTGCCGCTCGGCGGAGGCGGGTCGGCGGCGCGGTCCGGCGGCTGACCGGCTGCCAACCGGCGACTGGCCGGCAGCGGTGGCGCCCAGACGTCCGCTCGATGAACTTCTGGCGGCGGGGCTGCCGGGCGTCTACATGCCCGTAGTAGCTTCGCGGGGCTCCCCCGGATCCAGACCCCCGAGCGAAGGTGCGCGATGTCCACCCTGACCTACCCGGAAGCGATAGGCGTCGGCCTACTGCAGGGTGTGACGGAACTCTTCCCGGTCTCCAGCCTGGGCCACAGCATCCTGCTCCCCGCCCTGATCGGCGGGAAGATCCAGCGGGACCTCGACATGACCGCCGAGGGCTCCTCCTACCTCGCCGTCCTGGTCGGCCTGCACCTGGCCACCGCGTTCGCCCTGGTGGTGTTCTTCCGCAAGGACTGGGTCCGGGTGATCGGCGGCTTCCTCAGCTCGATCCGCCGCCGCCGGGTCGAGAGCCGGGACGAGAAGCTCGCCTGGCTGCTGATCATCTCCACCATCCCGGTCGGGGTGGCGGGCCTCGCCCTGGAGAAGGCGCTGCGCAACGCGCTCGGCAAGCCCGTCCCGGCCGCCGTCTTCCTCGCCCTCAACGGGCTGGTGCTGCTCGGTGCCGAACGGCTCAAGCGCGGCGGCACCGGCCGCCGGCGGGCCGGGCACGCCGCCCCGCCGACCGAGGAACCGGGCCTCGACCCGGCGATCGCCTCCGACCACCGCCTCGCCCGGCTCAGCTTCGTCCAGGGCGCCTGGATCGGCGCCGCCCAGATCCTCGCGCTCTTCCCCGGCATCAGCCGCTCCGGTGTCACCATGAGCGCCGGCATCCTGCGCGGCCTGCACCACGAGGACGCCGCCCGCTTCTCCTTCCTGCTCGCGACCCCGGTCATCCTGGCCGCCTCCGTGCTGAAGGTGCCGGAGCTGTTCAAGCCGGAGAACTCCGCCGTCCTCGGCCCGGTCGTCGCCGGCAGCATCGCCGCCTTCGTCGCCGGCTACGTCTCGGTGCGCTTCCTCACCAAGTACTTCGAGACCCGCAGCCTGACGCCGTTCGCGCTCTACTGCTTCCTCGCCGGCGTCGGCAGCGCGGTCTACCTGTCGGTCTGATCCGCCCCCACCCCGGGGTCGAGGATGCCGGGCCGCGCGATAATCGGGCCCGTGAGCAGCTCCTGGACTTCCTTCGGCGGCGACTTGCACCTGGACCTCACCGAGCGGCGCGCCGCCGGGGCCGGGCTGCGGGCCGCCCTGGAGGACGCGCTGCGCGAGGCCGTCCAGGACGGGCGGCTCGTGCCCGGCACCCGGCTGCCGTCCTCGCGGGCCCTCGGCGAGGACCTCGGGATCGCCCGGAACACCGTGGTCGAGGCGTACGGGCAGCTCACCGCGGAGGGCTGGCTCACCTCCCGGCAGGGCTCCGGCACCACCGTCGCCCGGCGGGCCGCGCCCGGCCGGAGCCGGCGGGCCGCCCGGCCCGCAGCGGGGCGGCGGACCGTCCGGCACGACCTGATGGCCGGGCGGCCCGACCTCTCGCTCTTCCCCCGCACCGCCTGGCTCGCCGCCGCCCGCCGGGCCCTCGCCACCGCGCCGCACGAGGCCTTCGGCTACGGCAGCCCGTTCGGCCGGATCGAGCTGCGGCGGGCGCTCACCGACTACCTGGCGCGGGTCCGCGGCGTCCGCACCGATCCCGACCACCTGCTGATCTGCACCGGTGTCTCCCAGGGCCTGGGCCTGCTCTGCGCCGCCCTGCGGGAGCGCGGGGACCGCGCCCTCGCGGTCGAGGAGTACGGGCTGCCGCCGCAGCACGCCGTCGCCCGGGCGGCGGGGCTGGCCACCGTCCCGGTGCCGCTGGACGAGGCGGGCGCCCGGGTCGAGCGGCTCGACGGCCGGTGCGGGGCCGTCCTGCTCACCCCCGCGCACCAGTTCCCCACCGGTGCGCCGCTGGCCGCCGACCGGCGGGCCGCCGCCGTGCGCTGGGCGCGCGAGCGGGACGGGTACGTCGTCGAGGACGACTACGACGGCGAGTTCCGCTACGACCGGCAGCCGGTCGGCGCGATGCAGGCGCTCGACCCGGAGCGGGTGGTGTACGCCGGGACGGCCGCCAAGAGCCTCGCGCCGGGCCTGCGGCTGGCCTGGCTGGCCCTGCCGGACGCGCTGGTCGAGCCGGTGGCCCGGTTGAAGAGACTGGCCGACACGATGTCCCCGGTGCTCGACCAGCTGACCCTCGCCGAGCTGATCACCTCCGGGACGTACGACCGGCACGTCCGCCGCTGCCGGCTGCACTACCGGCGCCGGCGGGACCAGTTGGTCGCCGCGCTCGCCGAGCACGCCCCGCGCGTGCGGGTCACCGGGATCGCCGCCGGGCTGCACGCCGTTCTCCAACTGCCGCCCGGTTCCGCGTCCGAGGCGGAGCTGCTGGCCCGGGCCGAGGCCGCCGGCCTGGCCGTCGAAGGGCTGTCCTGGCACCTCGCCGACCGGTCGGCCGCCGACCCGGACGCCGCCCCCGCTCTGGTGATCGGCTACGCGTCCCCGCCCGAACACGCCTTCCCGGCGGCGCTGGACGCCCTCTGCGAGCTGCTGCGCGAGCGGTGAGGGCCGCGACCGCCCCGGTGGACTACTTGTTGCGGTTGCCCAGTTCGAACAGCAGCATGATGAAGCCGGCGACGGCGTGGATGCCGGCGGTGTAGATCACCAGGCGGACCCCGACCCGGCGGTTGGCCGAGATGCCGGCGTCGACGGTCAGCGGGGCGGGGGTCGGAGCGGCCGGGGCGGTGGCCGCGGCGGCCTGGTCGGGGCTGGTGGGATCGGCCATGAGGGATCTCCTCCAAGGGTTCTGACGTCGGGTCAGTGGGTTGCTGCGGGGCCGCCGAGGCAGAGTTCGCCGCCGGGGCTCTGCAGCAGGGTGTGGACGAAGAGCAGTTCGACGCCGTCCGGCGCGTCGGCGGCGATGCAGTGCGGGGTGAGCGAGTCGAAGTGGGCGGAGTCGCCGACGTCGAGGCGGTGGACGCGGTCGCCGAGGGTCAGCTTGAGCCGGCCCTGCAGGACGTACAGCCACTCCTCGCCGGGGTGGACCCGGACCACCGTGTCCTGCACGCCCGGGGGCACGTGGACGCGCAGCGCCTGCATGGCCCGGCCGGGGGCGCCGGCCCGGCGGTAGCCCCAGCCGCCGGCGCGGCCGGGTTCGATGGCGCCGCCGCGCACGACCGGGTCGGGTTCGGCCATGGTCTCGCCGAGCAGGCCGGAGACGGAGGTGCCGTAGGCGCGGGCGAGGCCGAGCAGGACGGGGAGGGAGGGCTGGCGGCGGCCGGTCTCCAGCCGGGACAGATAGGCTGGGGAGAGCCCGACCCTGGCGGAGGCCACTTCGAGGGTCAGGCGGCTGCTGAGCCGGTGTTCCCGGAGGCGGGCGGCGAGGCCGACCACTTCCTGGTCGTCGAGCCGGTCTTCCGGGGCGGCGTCCCCGGTCGGGCTGGTGGTCATGTGACCAGTGGACACCCGCCGTGCCGCTCGGGCAAGAATTTTGCCTCAGAGGCAAGAGGGCCCGGAGTCCCCCTCTCTCGGACAGGGCCTACGGCCGCGGGATGTTGCGCAGGTTGCTGCGGGCCAGGTCGATCATGCGCCCGACCCCGCCGGAGAGCACCGTCCGCCCGGCCGCCAGCGCGAAGCCCTTCAGCTGGGCCGCCGTGATGTACGGCGGGATGGACAGCGCGTTGGGGTCGGTGACCACGTCCACCAGAGCGGGGCCGGGCCGCTCCAGCGCCTCCGCCAGCACCTCCCGGACCCTCCCCGGCTCGGTGACCCGCTTGGCCGGGATGCCCATCGCCCGCGCGATCCCCGCGTAGTCGACGTCCCCGTTGTCGATCTCGTACTCCGGGTAGCCCGAGACCAGCATCTCCAGCTTGATCATGCCGAGCGCCCCGTTGTTGAAGACGACGGTCTTCACCGGCAGCCGGTGCTTGGCCACCGTCAGCAGTTCGCCGAGCAGCATGCCGACCCCGCCGTCACCGGCCATCGCGATCACCTGCCGCCCGGGGCAGGCCAGTTGGGCGCCGATGGCGTGCGGCAGGGCGTTGGCCATCGAGCCGTGCAGGAAGGAGCCGATCACCCGGCGGCGGCCGTTCGGCTGGAGGTAGCGGGCGGCCCAGACGTTGTTCATGCCGGTGTCCACGGTGAACACCGCGTCGTCGGCGGCCACCTCGTCGAGCACCGAGGCGACGTACTCGGGGTGGATCGGCAGGTGCTTCTCGATGTCCCGGGTGTAGGCGCCGACCACGTCCTCCAGCGAGCGGCAGTGCTTGCGCAGCATCCCGTCGAGGAAGGCGCGGTCGCGCTTGGCGTCCAACAGCGGCAGGACGGCCCGCAGGGTGGCGGCGACATCGCCGTGGACGGCCAGTTCGAGCGCGGTGCGGCGGCCCAGCCGGGTGGCGTCGTGGTCGACCTGGACGGTGTGCGCCTGCGGCAGGAAGGAGTCGTACGGGAAGTCGGTGCCGAGCAGCAGCACCAGGTCGGCGGAGTGCAGCGCCTCGTGGCAGGCGCCGTAGCCGAGCAGGCCGCTCATGCCGACGTCGTACGGGTTGTCGTACTGGATCCACTCCTTGCCGCGCAGGGAGTGCCCGACCGGCGCGTTCAGGGCCCGGGCCGCCTCCATCACCTCGCCGTGCGCCCCGCGCACCCCCGCACCGCAGAACAGGGCGACCTTGCGGGCCGCGTTGAGCAGCCGGGCCAGCTCCTGCACCTGGGACCACGGCGGCGCGGCGACGGCCTGCTCGGTGAGGAAGTGGCTGGTCCCGGTGGGCCCGGCGGCGGGGAGCGCGGCGACGTCCCCGGGGAAGGCCAGCACCGAGACGCCGTGCGAGCCGAGCGCGTGCTGGATGGCGATCCGCATCAGCCGGGGCAGCTGGGCGGGGGTGGAGAGCATCTCGCACCAGGAGCTGCAGTCGGTGAACACCCGCTCGGGGTGGGTCTCCTGGAAGAAGCCGGTGCCGATCTGCCCGGACGGGATGTGCGAGGCGAGCGCCAGCACCGGCAGGCCGCTGCGCTGGGCGTCGTACAGGCCCTGGACGAGGTGGGTGTTGCCGGGCCCGCAGGAGCCGGCGCAGACCGCGAGCCGGCCGCTGAGCTCGGCCTCGGCGGCCGCCGCGAAGGCGCCCGCCTCCTCGTTGCGCACGTGCACCCAGCTGATGCCGTCGGTCCGCCGGATCGCGTCCACGACCGGGTTGAGGCTGTCTCCGACCACGCCGTAGACCCGCTCGACCCCGGCCTGCCGGAGCACCTCCACCATCTGTTCGGCCACGCTCGCCACGGGTGCTCTCCAATCACCGGCCGCCGACTGCCGCAGGACACCTGCACCCTCCGACGGCCGGGCCCGCCCCGCACCCGGAGCGGACCCGAACAGGTGAACGACCGGCTGGTGCGGCTACTCCGCCGCCAGGTGGTCCTGCTGCCCGAGCTTGCCGCTGACCAGGCCCGCCTGCGCCTGCCGCCGGGCGGGCTCGCGGCCGGGCGGCTGGCCGCACCGCTCCTTTGCCGGCGGCGCGGTGGTCGGCAGGGTGACCGGCTGCCCGGCCTTCACCTGCACCGGCTCGCCGTCGTGCCACAGGTGCAGCACCTCGCCGCGGCGCAGCGCGTACGTCGTCCCCTCGTGGGTGATCTGGACGCCCAGCAACTGCCCGCGGACCATCAGCGAGAACCCGAGCCTCATCAGCCCGCCCGGCAGCCGGGGCCGGAAGGACAGCGAGTCGCTGTGGTCGCGCAGCCCCCCGAAGCCCGCCACCAGGGCGATGCAGGCGCCCGCGAGCGAGGCCATGTGCAGGCCGTCGCGGGTGTTGCCGCCGAGGTCGTGCAGGTCCATCAGCGCCGCCTCGGCCGTGTAGTCGTACGCGAGGTCGAGCTGGCCGACCTCGGCGGCGATCACCGCCTGGGTGCACGCGGAGAGCGAGGAGTCGCGGACGGTGAGCCGCTCGTAGTAGGCGAAGTTGCGGGCCTTCTGCTCGTCGGTGAACGCGTCGCCGCGGACCTGCATGGCGAGCACCAGGTCGGCCTGCTTGACCACCTGCTTGCGGTACAGGTCGAAGTACGGGTAGTGCAGCAGCAGCGGGTACTTCTCGGGCGGGGTGTGCTCGAAGTCCCAGACCTGGTGGTGGGTGAAGCCGTCGGCCTGCGGGTGCACGCCGAGGTCCTCGTCGTACGGGATGTACATCGCGGCCGCGGCGTCCCGCCAGGCGGCGGTCTCCTCGGTGTCGACGCCGAGTTCGGCGGCCTCGTGCGGGTGGCGGGCGGCGGCCTCGGCGGCGGCGCGCAGGTTCGTCTGCGCCATCAGGTTGGTGAACACGTTGTTGTCGGCGACGGCGCTGTACTCGTCCGGGCCGGTGACGCCCTCGATGCGGAACTTGCCCGAGACGTCGTGGTGGCCGAGCGAGCGCCACATCCGGGCGGTCTCCACGAGCAGTTCGAGCCCGTACGCGCGCTCGAACTCGGCGTCCCCGGTGGCCCGGACGTAGCGGGCGACGGCGGCGGCGATGTCGGCGCCGATGTGGAAGGCGGCGGTACCGGCCGGCCAGTACCCGGAGCACTCCTCGCCGCGGATGGTGCGCCAGGGGAACACCGCTCCGGCCAGGCCGAGTTGGGCGGCCCGCTCGCGGGCCAGCGGCAGCGTGGTGTGCCGCCAGCGCAGGGCCTGGTTGACGGCCCCGGGCAGGCAGTAGGTGAGCACCGGCAGGACGAAGGTCTCGGTGTCCCAGAAGCTGTGGCCGTCGTAACCCGGGCCGGTCAACCCCTTGGCGGGGATGGCCCGTTCCTCGCTGCGGGCGCCGGCCTGGAGGACGTGGAAGACGGCGAACCGGACGGCCTGCTGGAGTTCGACGTCGCCTTCGATCTCGACGTCGCTGGTCTCCCAGAACTCCTTGAGGTAGTCGGCCTGTTCGGCGGCCAGACCGTCCCAGCCGGTGTACCGGGCGGCGGTCAGCGCGGCCTCCACCTGGTCCCGGACGGCGGGCAGCGAGCGCGTCCCCGACCAGCCGTAGGCCATGAACTTGACCAGCCGCAGCCGCTGTCCGGGCCGGAGCACGGTGGTGACGCTGATCCGGCAGTGGTCGGCCTCGGCCTCGGCGACGGTTTCGAGCTCCTCCGGGCCCTCGATCACGTGGTCCATCCCGGCGGCGACCCGGATCGCGCTGTAGCGGGTGCGGTGCACCAGGACGGCCTTGGTGCCGCTCGCGTGGTGCACCTCGGGCTGCAACGGCGCCTCCAGCACGGCGGAGGCCCGCGGATCGCCCTCGGGGCCGCCGGGCAGCTGCTCGTTGGCGACCAGCTCGGACTGGAGCACGATCCGCACCGGCCCGTCCACCGCCTCGACGCTGTACTCGACCGCGGCGACCGCGCGCTGGGTGAGCGAGACCAGCCGGGAGGAGCGCACCCGGATGGTCCGGCCGGCCGGGGAGGTCCACTCGGCCTCGCGGTGCAGCATCCCCTCCCGGAAGTCCAACCAGCGCTTGTGGCGGATGAGTTCGCCGTAGCGCAGGTCGAAGGGCTCGTCGTCGACCAACAGCCGGATGATCTTGCCGTTGGTCACGTTGATGACGCTCTGGCTGGACTCCGGGTAGCCGTAGCCGCCCTCGCCGTACGGCAGCGGGCGGAGCTCGAAGACACCGTTCAGGTAGGTGCCGGGGAGGCCGTGCGGCTCGCCCTCGTCCAGGTTGGCGCGCAGGCCGATGTGGCCGTTGGACAGCGCGAACAGCGACTCGGCGCGGGCCATCGCGGTCAGGTCCAGGCCCTGCTCGGCGATCTGCCAGGGGTCGACGGAGAAGTTGTCCAAGCCACTCATGCGACTACCCCGCTCCACTCACTCATGCCTGCTCCTCCAGCAGTTCGGCGAGGTCGTCGACGACCACGGTCGCGCCGTCCCGGCGCAGTTCGGCGGCCTGCCCGGTGCGGTTGACCCCGACCACGGCCCCGAAGCCGCCCGCCCGGCCGGAGGCCACCCCGGCGAGCGCGTCCTCGAAGACGGCGGCGTGCGCGGGCTCGACGCCGAGCGTGCGGGCGGCGTACAGGTAGGTGTCGGGGGCGGGCTTGCCGGGCAGGCCCTCGCGCTGGGCGACGACGCCGTCCACGATCACGTCGAACAGCCCCTCGATGCCCGCCGCCCGCAGCACGTCCCGGCAGTTGGCGCTGGAGGACACCACGGCGCTGGGCAGCCCGAGCGCGCGCAGCCGGTGCACGTACGCGACCGAACCGTCGTACGGCTGGACGCCCTGCTCGCGGATCAGCCGCAGGACGGTGTCGTTCTTGGCCCGGCTGATCCCGTGCACGGTAGGGGTGTTGGGCGGATCGGCGTCGGTGCCCTCGGGCAGGTCGACGCCCCGGCTGTGCAGGAACGCCCGGGTGCCGTCCAGTCTCGGGCGGCCGTCCACGTAGGTGTCGTAGTCGGTGACGGCGTCGAAGGGGACGAACTGCCCGCCGGTGCGGGCGGCTTCGGCGCGCAGGAAGGAGTCGAAGGTGTCCTTCCAGGCCGCGGCGTGCACTTTGGCGGTCTGGGTGAGGACCCCGTCGAGGTCGAAGAGGAAAGCGCGGATGTCGTCCGGTAGCCCCAGCATGGGTGCAGTCTTACCCGGGAACGCGGGGAAGCCGCCCATTTCCCGGCGGCGCGTCGCGGGAAGGGCGGCTTCCGGTTGCCCGGGTGCTCGTGGGCGGCCGGGTGGGCTCGTGGGTGCCCGGCGCCGGCACGGCGGGGGTGCCCGGCTGCTGTTACGGCGAGTCGGGCATCTGCGCCTCGGCGGCCTCCGCCACCGCGAACACCGCGCCCTGCGGGTCCTGGACGACCGCCATCCGGCCGGACTGCATGTCGAACGGCGGCTGGATCACCGAGCCGCCCGCCTTGACCAGGGCGTCCACGGTGGAGTCGGTGTCGTCCACCGAGAAGTAGGCCATCCAGTGCGAGGGCGTGCCCGCCCCCAGGTACTTGGGGATCGGCTGCATGCCGCCCACCGTACGGCCGCCGGCGTTGAGCGAGAAGTACCCCTCCATGCCCTGGATGGTCGCCGGGCGCAGCCCGAGCGCCGGGAGGTAGAAGCGGCCGGCCGCGTCGGTGTCGGCGGTGTTGAGCTCGTTCCAGACCAGTGCGCCGGGCTCGTTGACCACGCCCGCGCCGATGAAGTCCATCGCCTGCCAGACGCCGAACACCGCGCCGGTCGGGTCGGCGGCGACCAGCATCCGGCCGATCACGCCGACGTCCATCGCCGGGTAGAGGATCGTGCCGCCGTGCTCGGCGATGGCGGCCCCGCTCACGTCGGCGTCGTCCGAGGCCAGGTAGGTGGTCCAGGCGACGGGCGGCAGCGGCTGGCCCTCGGGCGCGGACCGCGCCATGATCCCGGCGACCGGTCGGTCGTTGAGCATGCACACGGCGTAGCCGCCGAACTCGGCCGGGCCGACCTCGCCCTGCCAGCCGAACAGGTCGCGGTAGAAGTCGAGCGCGGCCTGCTGGTCGCTCGCCATCAGGTCGATCCAGCACGGGGTGCCGGGCTTGTACGGAGCGGTGACTACGGGCATTGCTGGGCCTCCCGAAGGCAGTGGTCGCCGGCGTGGTCGTCGGGGCGGGCGGGTCCCGGCCGCCCGGTGCCGGGCTGCCGGTGCCGGCCGTCAGCGCGAACGGCGGGTACACCGCCCACCATCGGCCCGGCGCCGCGATCCCGCCACCGGACGGCGCCCTGGCGGGCGATCGGACGGGCCCGGGGCCCGTTGGCCGTCGGCGGGCCGTTCACGCGGTGTCGTGCCGCTCACGCCGCCGTAGGGGCCGTTCACGCGGCGTCGTGCCGCTGGGCCGTGACGAAGTACGGCTGCACCTTGCCGCTCTGCGCGTAGTCCTTGAGCCGGACCAGCAGTTCGGCCCAGGTGCCGGCGACCAGCGGGACACCGTCCTCGCTGCCCGGCTGCCAGCCGCCGTGCCGGAACAGCAGCCGGGTGCGGCCGGGCTCGTCGGGCTGGTCGGCGAGGTCCCAGCTGATCCAGGTGCCGGCCCAGTGCGGCGGGAAGGCCCCGGCGTTGGCCCACACCACCCGGTCCAGGTCGGCCCGCTCGCGGCGCAGCCGGAACGGCTCGGGGACGCCGGGGAAGTCGAACAGCAGGACGTCGCCCTCCCGGTCCACGCCGGTGGTCCACCAGCTGGTCAGCCCGTCGTGCGTGTTGAGCGCGGCGAGGACGACGGCCCGGGGTGCGGCGATGTCGAACTGGAGGGCGATCTCGGGCATGGGGGTCCGCCTTTCGGTGCGCGCCCCCCTTGTCCGTGGGCCGGGTCCGGTGTGCCGGGGTCCCGCGCGTCGGGCCCCCGTCCCTCGGGTCGCCCGTCCCTCAGGTCGCCCGGGCCGGGCGCCTCCCCGGTTTCTCCGGCCACCATGGCACGACCCCCGGGCCCGCGCGCCCTGGACGGCGCCGGCCCGGGGGTCGTCCCCACGGCTCGGGTGCGGTCAGCCGCCGCTGCCGTAGGTGGTGTTCGCGCAGATGTCGTCGTCCGCCGAGCGGGCGTCGTTGGTGACGGTGGTCGGCAGCGGCGCCGGGGGCGCCGGGGTGCCGTTCGCGGCCGCGCCGCCCGTCCCGGCGGCCGGGCCGGTGGCGCCGCCGCCGTTGGCCGCCGAGAAGTCCTTGCCGACGATCAGGGTCACGCCCGCCGAGTTGCCGGCCTCGACGCTGGCCCCCGGGAACAGCGCGGCGACCTTGTCGGCGTTCGCCTTCTGCCCGGAGCCGTACTCGATCATGGTGGTCTTGTACTTGGTGCTCGCCGCCTGGCCCGCCGTGGTGGCGACGAACTTGGCGGCCTTCAGCTGCGCGGTCGCCTTGCCGGCCAGGCCGTTCTCGGTCGTCCCGTTGTAGACCGCCACCTTGATCGACGAGTTGCCGGCGTCCGCGGCCGACGCGGCGGGCGCGCTGGACGCGGCCGACTGCGACGCGGCCGGTGCGCTCGGGCTGGCGGCCGCGTCCGGCTGCTGGCCGGTGGCGTTCTGCCCGTCGATGGTCTGGTCGGCCTTGAGGGTCTCCCAGAGCTTGTTGGCGTCCGGCTGGACCAGGTCGAGGTCCTTGTCCTGGGTGCGGTAACGCCAGGGCGCCGTCACGAACTTGAGGTCGTGCATGTCGATGTTCTTGAGCGACAGCCCGAAGGAGAGCAGCTTGTCCGCGGAGGCCAGCCCCGGGTCGACCACCAGCGACTTGGTCGCGGCGTCGGCCAGCGGCAGCAGGTTGGTGGGGCTCAGCCCGTCCTTCTTGACCTTGCTCGCGAGCGAGCTGAGGAAGGCCTGCTGGCGCTTCATCCGGCCGATGTCGGAGCCGTCGCCGATGCCGTGCCGCAGGCGCACGTAGTCCAGCGCCTGCTGGCCCTGCACGGTCTGCTTGCCCTGCGGCAGGACGAGGTCGCCCTTCCTGTGCAGGTTGGGGTTGACGTCGCCCTCGTAGATGGCCTTCGGCAGGCAGACGTCGACACCGTTCACGGCCTTGGTCATCGCGGAGAAGCCGTTGAAGTCGACCACGATGGTGTGGTCGACCCGGATCCCGGTGAGCTTCTCCACCGTGTTCTGGGCGCAGGCCGGGTTGCCGCCGTCGCTGCCGCCGACCGAGAAGGCCGCGTTGAACAGGTCGCTGGACGCCCCCTTGGTCCACTTGCCGTTGGGCAGCTTGCAGGGCGGGATCGGGACCTTCGCGTTGCGCGGGATCGAGATGCCCACGGCGTGCTTGTGGTCGGCGTAGACGTGCAGCAGGATCGTGGTGTCCGAGCGGGCGCCGCCGTCCTCGCCGCCGCCGAGGTCCGAGTTGTTGCCGCCGCGGCTGTCCGAACCGATCAGCAGGACGTTGACCGGCTTGTTGCCGTCCGCGTCGGCCTGCGCCTCCGGCGGGCGGTCGGTGGCTATCGCGTCGCCGTCGAAGGACTTGATGTTGGCGTTCAGCTTGAAGTAGATCGCCCCGCCGGCGCCCGCGATCAGCACCAGCACGCCGGCCGCCGACCAGGCGACGATCTTCTTCACGTTCTTCTTGGGCTTGCGGCTGTTGCGCGCCGCCGCCCGGCCGCCGCCGGCCGCCGCCGCCTCAGGCCTGCCGCCGTCCTTGCCCGCGCCCCGACCGCCGTCCTTGCCCGCGTCCTTGCCGCCGTCCTTGCCAGCGCGGCCAGCGCCCTTGCCCTGGGCGGCGCGTCGGGCCTCCGCCCGGCCGCCGGTACGCGGCGGCGGCACGGACCCATCGCTCCCCGTCGTGAGCGCGCCGGGTGCGTTCTCCCCCCGAGCCGGGCCCTCGCCCCACTGACCTGACATGCGCGTACCTTTCACCGACGGAAGCGACGCCCCGGACGATCTGGCGCACCGCACACAGGGAGACGGTCGGAGCCGTTCCCAGGTTGCACATACGAACATCGGTACAAACCGATGAACGTGGCTTCCGATCATATTTAGGCCCGACGCGGTCACCGACCTCCGGTCCACCACCAACCCCGGCCACCACGGCGCAAGCTCGCCACAGAACACCCGAAACCAGCCGATTACGACGTGACCTACGCCACCTCTCCCCGCCCCAGCGGCACCATCCGGCACCACGCGCCGCACGTCCGCCGCCGCCCGGGACGGTCCGGGGGTTATCCTCACCCCGCCCCAGGGGGATGCCCCCGTTTCTCAAGGCCCGTTCGCTAGACCAGACTCAGCACCATGACCACCGATACCGCGGGGACGCCGACCGCGAAAACCCGGCCGCAGCCGCCCGCCGGACCACCGGACACCGCCCCGCCCGGAACCGGCGGGAGCGACTTCGCCCAACTGCTCGGCCGGATCAGCGCCGAGGCCCTGCTCGACCGACGCCCGGTCTACTACACCGTCCGCGCGGGCCTCGTCCTCGCCGCGTTCCTCGGCGGCTGGTGGGCCATGTTCGCCCTCGGCGACACCTGGCTCCAACTCGGCCTGGCCGCCGCGATGTCCATCGTCTTCGCCCAACTCGGACTGATGGCCCACGACCTGGCGCACCGCCAGGTGTTCACCGGGCGCCGCGCCGGCGAGATCGGCGGCCGCATCGTCGCCAACCTCCTGATGGGCATGAGCTACGGCTGGTGGATGAACAAGCACACCCGCCACCACGCCAACCCCAACCACGAGGAGCGGGACCCGGACGTCTCCCCCGACCTCGTCGTCTGGTCCCAGGACCAGGCCAGGAGGGCCAGCGGAATCGCCCGCTTCATCGGCCGCCGCCAGGCGTTCCTCTTCTTCCCGCTGCTCCTGCTCGAAGGCCTCAACCTCAGCTACAACAGCTTCCGCGCGCTGCGCAGCCCGATCATGAAGCGCCCGTACCTGGAGGGCTTCCTGCTGGTCGCCCACTTCGCCGCCTACCTCGGGCTGGTCTTCGCCGCCCTCCCGGTCGGCAAGGCCTTCGCCTTCCTCGCCGTCCACCAGGCCCTGCTCGGCGTCTACTTGGGCTGCGTCTTCGCCCCCAACCACAAGGGCATGCTGATGGTGACGCCCGGCATGCGGCTCGACTTCCTCCGCCGCCAGGTCCTCACCTCCCGCAACGTCCGCGGCGGCTACTTCATCGACGCCCTGATGGGCGGCCTCAACTACCAGGTCGAGCACCACCTCTTCCCCAGCATGCCCACCCCGGCCCTGCGCCGCGCCGCCGTCCTCACCCGCGACTTCTGCGCCGAGAAGGAGATCGCCTACTACGAGACCGGCCTCTTCCGCTCGTACCGCGAGATCCTCACCCACCTCCACCAGACCGGCGCCCCGATCCGCGCCGCGGGCTGACCCGCCCACGACCCACACCACACCGCGGCACCCCGGCTACTCGACCAGCCGGGGTGCCGCAGTGCGTTCACCGGCGGCGGACATGCAAAAGGCCAGGTCAGAGGGTTTCTGACCTGGCCTCGGTTCGGTGGGCCACCAGGGGCTCGAACCCTGAACCTACGGATTAAAAGTCCGCAGCTCTGCCAATTGAGCTAGTGGCCCGTGGCCCTCGTCCCGGTTGGGGAGGGCCACCGTGATCCTACCCGGTGGGGCGCAGGGCTCCGCCAGTGGATTGCGCGGGCGCGCCGGGGGCGGGGGGCGGAGCGTAGTGGGCGGCGCGGACGCGGCGGAGCCAGGATTCGGCGGGGCGCGGGTCCGGGGCGGCGGGGAGGACGCCGGGGCGGGCCAGGCGATCGGCGGCGTCGGCGAGCAGGGACTCGGCGACGGCGGGGCGGTCGGCGATGCGTTCGCCGAGGTCGCGGACGTGTCCGGGGTCGGCGAGGCGGACCAGGTTGTGGCCGGTCTCGTGCAGCCGGACGGCCTGCGCGACCAGCCGGACCAGGTGCCGGGCGTGCTTGGCGGCCCGGCCGCGGGTGACCGGGTCGGTGGTGTCGCGGGTCAGCAGTTTGCGGAACTGCTGCTCTGCGTAACCGAGATAGGCCTTCCGGACGGCCGATTCACTGAGGAAACTCGAGCGGATCTCGACCAGCTCGGCACCGAGCGGGGTGCGGATCTCGTACAGGTCGTCCGGCAGCCAGACGAGCTCGGAGGCGGTCGGGTTGCAGGACAGCGCCAGACGGCACCACTTGGCGGCCTCGTGCAGGGTGACGTCGGGCCCGGTGGTGACGTGCGACTCGGCCGGGCGGTGCAGACCGTGCAGTTCCTCGGTGGGGGCGGCGTACAGGCCGAGCCGGTCGACGTCGGAGCCGGCGTGGGCGAAGCCGTACGCGGTGGAGCCGACCACGCCGGAGAGCAGGACGGTGCCGGGGACGGCGGGTGCGGGTGCGTCGGGCATCGTCGGTCTCCTCTCGACCGGCAGGCTGGCAGGCTGGCAGGGCGGTGCCGGCGGTGAGGGTGATGGCGGCGCCGCTACCGCATCCTCGCCGGTCCGGGCCGCTCCGGGCGAACGATTTCCGCGCCGGGGCCCACCCCGGCCGGTCCGCCGGGTAGCGTACCGACCATGTCGACCACCATCCCCGACGACGGCGTCCTGATCGTCACCGGCGCCGGCCGCGGCATCGGCGCCGCCACCGCCCTGCTCGCCGCCCGGCGCGGCTACCGGGTCTGCGTCAACTACCGCACGGACGAGGCCTCGGCCACCGCCGTGGTGGACGCCGTCCGGGCCGCGGGCGGCACCGCACTCGCCGTCCGGGCCGACGTCACCCGCACCGCCGAGGTGGAGCGGCTGTTCACCACCGTGGACGCCGAACTCGGGCTGCTCACCGGCCTGGTGAACAACGCCGGCACGCTGGAGAAGCAGTGCCGGCTGGAGGACATCGACGAGGACCGGCTGAACCGGATCTGGGCCGCCAACATCACCGGCCCGTTCCTGTGCGCGGCCCAGGCCGTCCGCCGGATGTCCACCCGGCACGGCGGCCGCGGCGGTGCCATCGTCAACGTGTCCTCGGCCGCCTCGCGGCTCGGCTCGCCCAACGAGTACGTCGACTACGCGGCCGCCAAGGGCGCCGTCGACTCGATGACCCGCGGCCTCGCCCTGGAGGTCGCCGCCGAGGGGATCCGGGTCAACGCCGTCCGCCCCGGCCTGATCCACACCGACATCCACGCCCTCGGCGGCGAGCCCGGCCGGGTCGACCGGGTCGCCCCCGGACTGCCGATGCGACGCGGCGGACGGGCGGAGGAGGTCGCCGAGGCGATCCTCTTCCTGCTCTCCCCCGCCGCCTCGTACACCACCAACGCGTTCCTGGACGTCTCCGGCGGGCGCTGAAAGGTTCCCTCCGGTTTCCTTCCGCCGGCCCGCCCGCCGCCCGTACCGTGGGGCCATGACCGACGCCTTCATCGACATCCCCGGTGTGCGCAACTTCCGTGACGCGGGCGGGATCGGCGCCCTGCGGCGGGGCGTGCTCTACCGCTCCGGCTCCTTCCACACCCTCACCGACGAGGGCGCCCGGCGCCTCAAGGCCCTCGGCCTGCGCACCGTCCTCGACCTGCGCAGTCCGGTCGAGCTGGAGGTCTGGCCCGACCTGCGGCACGGCCTCGACCACGAGGCCCTCAACCTGCCGACCCTGCCCGCCAACCGCGAGGACGTCGACCAGCCCTGGCCCGAGGACCAGGCGGCGCTCTACCCCTTCATGGCCCAGACCGCCGGCCCGTCCCTCGCCGCCGTCGTCCGCCGCCTCGCCGCCCCCGGCGCGCTGCCCGCCCTCGTGCACTGCGCCGTCGGCAAGGACCGCACCGGCCTGACCATCGCCGTCCTGCAGTCCCTGCTCGGCGCCTCGGAGGCCGACGTCACCGCCGACTTCCTGCTCTCCAACGTCGGCCTCGGCCTCGACCGGGGCCCCACCCCCTACGTCGACGAGACCGGCACCGAACGCGTCTCCCGCCCCGTCACCGCCGAACTCCTCGCCTCCGCCCTGGGCTGGATCCACACCCGGCACTCCTCCCTCCCCGCCTACCTCCGCGCCCACGGCGTCACCGACGAGGAGCTGACCGCCCTGCGCACCAACCTGTCGGCCTGACCGGCCCGGGGACGCACCTGCTCCTGGCCTTCGAAGCACCACCACTGGGCGGGCGGGCCGGTGTCCTCCCCCTGGTGGACGGCGGGGTCGGGGGCGGTGCGGCGCGAAGGCCGTGGCCCGGCAGCCGACCCGGCACCCGCCACCGGGCCCGCCCGCAGCGCCGCCTATGCTGCGGCGGTGTCTTCCGACCATGATGCGCCGCACCGTCAGCAGCCCACCCTCCTGGAGGCGGTGGCCGGGCTGGAGGCGGTGGCCGCCGCCGGGGACGACGACCGCTTCGGCCCCGCCCTGGCGCTGGTGGGCGGGCTGTTCGGGTCGGCCGGCCCGGCCGAGGCCGCCGCAGCCGGCCCCCGGCTGGCCGCGCTGCTGCCGGGCGCCCCGCCGTTCCCCCGGGCGCACCTGGCGATGGTCGTGGGCGCCTGCGTGGAGAACGGCGCCGACCCGGTCGGCTGCGCGGGCCCGGTGCTGGCAGGCCTGCACGGGGCGCTGACCGGCACGCAGCGGCTGACGCGGCGGTGGGCGCAGACCGGCGGCGGCCCGCTGCCGGACCCGGAGGGCGACGACCCGGTCGAGGCGCACGACCGGGTCGCGGATCCGGCACACCTGGACGCGTGGCACGCGCACCTGGCCGTGGTCGGCTGGTGGACGCTGCACCTGTGGCAGCGGGCCGCCTGGGCCGTGTACGCGCACCCGCCGGTGCGCCGCGAGGCGCGCACCTCGGGCGTGACGGACGTGCTGCTGGAGCTGTTCGAGCGGTACGACGGCGGGCGGCACGACTTCAAGGGCCTGGCGCACCTGGCGCTGGTCCTCGACGACGAGCCGCTGCTGGTGCTGGACCGCCCCACCGGCACCGGCTACCTGCTGCGCATGGACGGGCTGGGCGACACCTTCCAACTGCACACCCTGCTCGCCGAGGTGCTGATCGGCGGCGGCCACCTGCCGGGCACCCGGCCGGACCCGGAGGTGGTGGCGCTGGCCCGTACCGCGCTCCCGGACGACCGCCGGGTGGTCGCGACCGGCGCGTTCAACCTGGTCGCCCCGGACGGCTCGTGGCTGTGGAACGAGGGGACGCCCAGCGACATCCCGGTGGTGGACGGCGTGCGCACCCTGGTCCTGGACCCGCCGCCGTACGAGCGCAGTTGGTCCGCCGGGCGGCTCCTCCAGGAGGTCCCGGGCGACCTGCGGCTGGAACGGGTGCTGCCCCCGGCGGAGGCCGCGCAGCGGCTGGCCCGCACGGTGCCGGCACAACCCGCCGAACAGGCGTTCCGGTAACGCGCCCGCGGGGAGACCCGAAAGCGGGGAGGCCCGAAAGCGGCGGGACCCGACGGCAGCAGGACCCGACGGCGGGGAGGCCCGGACGGGCGCGGGGCGGGCGGGCTATGGTCGGAAGCCGGAACAGGAAGTCGGGACAACCTCTACGAGTGGAGTCGACGATGGCGAAGGTCCCCAACGTGCTCTCGGCCGCCGCGCCCGCCGCGCTGACCGCGGCGAGCGGCCTGGTGGGCGGTTACGGCGTCGCCCGCTGGAGCGGCCGGCGCGAACTGGGCGGCGCGGTGCTGGCGGTGGCCGGTGCCGGGGCGGCCGCGCAGTGGCACCGCAGCTCGGGCGCGGCCACTGCGGCGGCGCTGACCGGCCTGTACGTGGCGGCGTTCGGCGGCTCGCATCCGCTGGCGAAGAAGATCGGCGCCTGGCCGTCGGTCTTCGCCGTCACCGGTGTGGTCGCGGCGGCCTCGACGGCCGCGACGGCGCTGGCCGCCCGCAAGCGGTAGCGGCACCCGGCGGCACCCAGCGGCACCCGGCGGCGGCCTCAGCGCACCCCCGCGCCGGGCTGCGCCGCCCCGCCGAACCGCGCCTCGAACGCGGCCCGGTTCGCCGAGACCGGTGAGCGGTCCCAGACCGCGAACACCACCTGTTCGAAGGCCGCCCCGTACCGGGAGAGCGCGCCCTCGAAGGCCTCGGCGACCTGGGCCGGGTCGTTGCGGAACACCCCGCAGCCCCAGGCCCCGAGCACCAGCGTGCGGACCTCGTGCCGAGCCGCCGCCGCGAGCACCCGGACGGCCCGCTCGGCGAGCACGCCCCGGACGTCCACGTCGGCCGAGCGCCGTTCCAGCTGGCCCGCGTTGGGTGCGGGCGAGGTCAGGAAGGTGACCGGGTACGGCCGCGCCAGCAGGTCGCCGCCCCGGCCGCGGATCACCGGTACGTCGGGCGAGACGATCACCCGGTGGCTGTACCGGAGGTCGGTGGAGGCGCGGTGCGCCTCGTAGTAGTCCGGCGCCTCCAGCAGGCAGGTGTAGAGCAGCGCGCTGCGGCACAGGTCCTCCTCCTGGGCGCGGGCGCCGCGCAGGTAGCCGCCGCCGGGGTTGCGCGCGGAGGCGAAGTTGAGCACCCCGACCGGGCCAGCCCCGCCCTCGACCAGGCGCCGGGCGGCCTCGATGCTGCCTTCGGCCGTCACCTCCACCGCCCTGACGGGCCCCCCGGGCCGACCCGGCCGATCCGGCCCGGGCCCCGGGCCCCCGCCCCGCAGCAGCGCGTCCAGCGCCGGCGGCGCGTACGACACCGTGCCGGCCCTGGCGGCCGCCAACTGCTCCTCCACCATGACGAGTTCGCCACCGGCCGCCCGGTAGCTCCCCCGCTCGGCGATCTCCTCGTTCACCCGGGCCACGTCATGCAGTCTGCTGCTCATGTCCGGGACGCTACGGGACTTCCGCCGGGCCGCGCCACAGGTTATTCTCAGCCGCAGAACAACACCTCGGGGGTGCGAGGGGTACCGGGGGAGGTACCCGGGGGGTATCGGGGGAACGCGACGGGCCCGCTCCAGCGCATGGAGCGGGCCCGTCGTGTGTGTTCAGCTGTTCAGCTACCGGTGGTCAACCACCGGCCGTACGGCGTCAGTTCTTCCAGCGCGGCTTGCGGTCGTCGCGGTTGAAGCCACCGGAACGGTCGCGGTCGAAGCCGCCCGAGCGGGCGCCGCCACGGTCGTCGCGGTCACGGCCGAAGCCACCACCGGAGGTCTGCGGACGGCCGCCGGAGCGGTGGTCGTCACGACGCGCGAACGGACGGTTGTTGCTGCCGCCGCGCTCGTCACGGTCCCGGCCGAAGGACGGGCGGTCACCGAAGGTGCGGGCCGGACGGTCGCCGAAGGAGCGGCCGCCGCGGTCGTCGCGGTCACGGTTGAAGCCACCGGAACGGTCGCGGTCGAAGCCACCACCGGTGCGGGCCGGGCGGTCACCGAAGGAACGGCCGCCGCGGTCGTCACGGTCACGGTTGAAACCGCCCGAGCGGGCGCCGTCACGGTCACCGAAGGAACGGCCACCACGGTCGTCACGGTCACGGTTGAAGCCACCCGAGCGGGCGCCGCCACGGTCGTCGCGGTCACCGAAGGAACGGCCACCACGGTCGTCACGGTCACGGTTGAAGCCACCGGAACGGCCACCACGGTCGTCACGGTCGCGGTTGAAGCCACCCGAGCGGCCACCACGGTCATCGCGGTCACCGAAGGAACGGCCACCACGGTCGTCACGGTCACGGTTGAAGCCACCGGAACGGCCACCACGGTCGTCACGGTCACGGTTGAAGGCCGGACGCTCGGTGCGCGCCTCGCGGTACGACGGCGTGCGCTCCTCGGCCTGCGGCGCGGCGGCCGGAGCCGGCACCTCGGTGGCCGGGGTCTCCGCAGCGGCCTCGTCGCCCGCCTCGGCGGCCGGGGCCTCGTCCTCGATGCCCAGCTCGGCCCGCTCGCGGGCGGCCCGCGCGGCCAGGCGGTCGGCCTCCTCGCGCAGCTCGGTGGTGCGGCGCTGCGCGCGCTCCAGCTGGCGGGTCATGTCGGCGAGCTCGCGCTCGGCGGCACCGGCGATGCCGGCCGCGCTCTCGGCCTGGACCTCGATCAGCGAACGGGCGCCGGTGATCTTGGCGACCTCGGCGTCGAAGGCGTGGTCGAGGATGTGGCGCGAGGCGTCGACGCCCGCGTCCTCCATCAGGCGGAAGACGCCGCGGCGCTGGTGCGGCAGCACCAGGGTGACGACGGCGCCGGAGCGCCCGGCCCGGGCGGTGCGGCCGGAGCGGTGCAGGTAGTCCTTGTGGTCGCCGGCCGGGTCCACGTTGAGGACCAGGTCGATGCCGTCGACGTGGATGCCGCGGGCGGCGACGTCGGTGGCGACGACGACGTTGACGTAGCCGTCCTTGAAGTCGCCGAGGACGCGGGTACGGGCGCCCTGGGTCATCCCACCGTGCAGCGCGTCGGCCTTCACGCCGGCCTCGATGAGCTGCTCGGCGACGCGGTCGGCGCCCATCTGGGTGCGGACGAAGATGATCGTGCGGCCCTTGCGGGCGGCGATCGCGTTGGTGATCGGCGCCTTGTCCTTGGGCTTCACCACGAGGATGTGGTGGGTCATGGTGGTGACCGCGCCGGCCGACGGGTCGACCTCGTGGGTGACCGGGTTCTTCAGGTAGCGCTTGACCAGGGTGTCGATCTCGTTCTCCAGGGTGGCGGAGAACAGCAGGCGCTGGCCACCGGCCGGCACCTGGTCGAGGATCTCGGTGACCTCGGGCAGGAAGCCCATGTCGGCCATCTGGTCGGCCTCGTCGAGCACGACGGTCCGGACGTCGGCCAGCTTGGCGCTGCCGCGGTTCAGCAGGTCGCGCAGACGGCCGGGGGTGGCGACCAGGACGTCGACGCCGCGCTCCAGCGCGTAGATCTGGTTCGACATCGAGGTGCCGCCGCAGACGACCTTGAGCTTGAGGCCGAGCACCGAGCCGAACGGCTCCAGGGCGTCGGCCACCTGCATGGCCAGCTCGCGGGTCGGGACGAGGATCAGGCCGCGCGGGTGCTTGGGCTTGGTGCGCTCGCCGTCGGCGAGGCGGGTCAGCAGCGGCAGGCCGAAGCTGAGGGTCTTGCCGGAGCCGGTACGGCCACGGCCCAGCACGTCCTTGCCGGCCAGGGCGTCCGGGATGGTCGCGGCCTGGATCGGGAACGGGGTGGTGACACCGCGCTTGGCGAGGGCGCGCACGACGTCGTCGTGCAGGCCCAGGTCGCCGAAGGTGATGGTGGGCTCGGCGGGCTCCTCGGCCTCGACGGCGTCGGCGTTCAGCTCGACGTCGGCGTCGGTGGGCTCGACGGCCTCAACGGCCTCGACGGTGTCGGTGAGGGTGTCGGCGGTGTCGGTGACATCGGCGGCGGCCTCGCTCGCGGGCATGGCGAAGCGGGCGTCGTCAACGAGAGACATGTAAAACCTTCCGGAAGTGGCACGCGCCAAAGTCCGGGGGTTCTGTTTCACAACCGCCTCTATGCGGTCAGCCACGGATCGCCGGAACGCGCCAAGGGCGCCAGATGGGAATAGGGCGCCAGTCAAATGAATCAAACGAACGATCTACCACCATAGACGAACCTCGGGATCAGAGGCAAATGCCCTGGCCAGACCGCTAATGCCCACCCGCATGCGGGCTCGGGGCCGAGGAACCGGAGTTACCGGCCGAGGGCTCCGGGGTCGGTGGGACGGTCGCGGCCGGTGAGGTGTGCTCGGGCTCGGGGGACGTCGAGGGGCGGCTGCTCGGCGTGGCCGACGGCGTGCCCGCCGTACCGCCGGAGCGGCCCTCACCGGTGCCGCCGGCCCCTCCCGCGCCCCCGGTACCCGCCGCACCGCCGGTACCGGCCGACGCGCCGCCGCCCGGCCGGGGCGCGGGGCTGGCACTCACGCCCCCCGCCGAACCGTTCGCGCCGGTGCCGGCCGGCGCGGGGTCCACGGCGGGCGCCCCCGGCACCGGGACCACGCCAGCGGCCGCGCCGTTCACGCCGGGCGCCACCTCGCCCGCCGCCGTGGCCGTCGCCCCGGCCGGCGCGTTCTCGCCCTGCAAGCCCCCCGGACGCTCCGGGCGCCCGGACGCACTCCCCGGATGCACGCCGCTCGGCGAGGCCGACGGCCCGCTCGTCACCCCCGGCTTGCCCGCCGGACCGACCTGCCCGACCGGCGCCACCCCGCGCTTCACCTCCGCCTCCGGACCGACCGACATGCACCCCGTCAGCCCCAGCCCGGCCACCGCCAGCACCGCCGCCGCACGCACCGAAGCCGTACGCGCCGAAACCGCACGCGCCGAAACCGTACGCACCACCGCCCGAACCGCCCGCACCGAAGCCACCGAGCTCCCTCTCCACCGCCCCACCCGGGCCGCCCACTGCTCGCGCGGCCGCTTTTCGGTGCCCAACGCGCGCCCGCCCCGACGGGACACGGGCAGCGCGCCAGGAAGCGCCCGGGCCGCCTCCGCCACAGCCCGCCGAACCGGCAGACCGGCGGCCTGCTCAGCCCCAGAACGCCGAGGCCAGCCCCGCCCCCGCGTACACCGCGGCCAGCCCCACCACCACGCTGCCCACCACGTTCGCCAGCGCGTACCGCCCCGCCCCGGTCTCGACCAGCCGCAGCGTCTCGTACGAGAAGGTCGAGTACGTGGTCAGCGCCCCGCACAGCCCCGTCCCCAGCAGCACCTGGACCTGCGGGGACGCGGCCCCCGCCGCCACCGCCCCGGTCACCAGGCCGAGCACCATGCAGCCGACCGCGTTCACCGCGAACGTCCCCCAGGGGAACACCGAGTCGTGCCGGGCCTGCACCGCCCGGTCGGTCAGGTACCGCAGCGGCGCGCCGACCACCGCGCCCGCCACCACCAGCAGCCAGTTCACCCCGAAGCCCCTTCCCGCCCCACGTACCTGACCACTTCGCAGCGGTCCAGCAGCACCAAGCCCTCCGCCACCAGCCCGTCCAACTGCGGCAGGAACGCCCGCACCCGCTCCTCCTCGTCCACGATCACCACCGCCACCGGCAGGTCCTCGCTCAGCGACAGCAGCCGCGCCGTGTGCACCAGCGACGACGCCCCGAACCCCTCGATCCCCCGGAACACGCTCGCCCCGGCCAGCCCCGCCGCGCGCGCCCGGTGCACGATCTCGCTGTACAGCGGCCGGTGGTGCCAGCGGTCGTTCTCCCCCACCAGCACGGTCAGCCGCAGCGCCGGCCCGCTCAACCTGCTCACCGCACGCCCCCGCCACCACGGGCGATCAGACGGCGCGTCAGCCCGGCCGCCACCCACACCGCGCCGAGCGCGCCCAGCAGCGTCAGCCCCAGGTACGCCAGCCCGAGCCCGAGCCGCCCCTCCTCCACCAGCCGCCGGATGTCCACCGCGTACGTCGAGAAGGTGGTGAAGCCGCCCAGCACCCCGGTGCCGAAGAACGGCCGCAGCAGCGGGTGCGCCGGACGCCCCTCGGTGATCACCACCAGGAACACCCCGATCACCGCGCACCCGACCACGTTGATCAGCAGCGTCGTCCACGGGAACGCCGCCGGCCCGTTCGCCCAGGCCAGCCCGGCGCCGTACCGCGCCACCGACCCGATCGCCCCGCCCACCGCGATCACCACCACGGCCGGCCCCTGCCCGCGCCACACCGGCGGCCGCCTCCGGGCGACCGCCCCCTCGTCCGCCGGCCGGGTCCGCGCCGGGCCGTCCACCGTGCCGTCCGAGGTCGCCATAACCCCATCAAACACCGGCTCCCGCCGTCTGGCACAGCGTCACTCCAGACCCGACAATGAACCGGTGGAGATGACCCGGGACGAGTTCGAGACGCTGGTCAGCGACGCCCTCGACCAGATTCCCCCGCAGCTCGCGGCCATGATGGACAACGTCGCCGTCTTCGTCGAGGACGAGCCCGACCCCGCCGACCCGGAACTCCTCGGCCTCTACGAGGGCACCCCGCTCACCGAACGCGGCGAGTGGTACGCGGGCGTCCTGCCCGACCGGATCCTCATCTACCGCGGCCCCACCCTCCGGCACTGCGAGACCCACGACCAGGTCGTCGCCGAAGTCCGCACCACGGTCATCCACGAGGTCGCCCACCACTTCGGCTTCGACGACCACGAACTCGACGAACTCGGCTGGTCCTGACCCCCGCCCCAAGCGGCCCTCGGGCGGCCCCCACCCACCCGGCCGAAACCCGTTTTGGCGATCCGCCCTGCATCCCATATGCTTCTCGACGTCCCCGAACGCTGGGAACAGCGGGACAGGCCGCAAGCCCTCATCGTCTAGTGGCCCAGGACGCCGCCCTTTCAAGGCGGTAGCACGGGTTCGAATCCCGTTGGGGGCACGCAGTACCGTAGTAAAAAGCAGTGCCGCAAGACCTTAGTGGGAAACCACTACAAGGTCCCGTGGAGCAGTTGGTTAGCTCGCCACCCTGTCAAGGTGGAGGTCGCGGGTTCAAGTCCCGTCGGGATCGCTCGTCTCGCAAGAGACGGTGCAGTACGGCCAGGTAGCTCAGTTGGTACGAGCGTCCGCCTGAAAAGCGGAAGGTCGCCGGTTCGACCCCGGCCCTGGCCACAGATCGGAAGCCCCGCAGCGATGACGCTGCGGGGCTTCCGCCGTTCCGGGGGCCCGGGGCCTGGGGCCGGGCGCCGACTACGCTGGGTGCCGGACACCGGTGGATTCGGTTCGGGAGGCGTCGCACTCATGGCCCCGGAACACTTCGAGCTTCTGGAAGAGGCCCGCAGGAGCCTGCCCGACGGCTTCAAGGTGGAGCTCTCCGGCGACACCATCACCATGATGGTGAGCCCCTCGGGGATCCACCAGCGCAACCTGCTGGTGGTGCGCCGGCAATTCGACGCCCACACCCCGGCCGGGCTGCTGCCGAGCGAGAACACCGATCTGATCTCGCCCAACGTCGGGAAGAGCCGCAATCCCGACCTGACGTACCTTCCGGACGACGCGCTGGCCACCACCGACAACCAGGTGCCCGCCGAGCTGGCCGCGATCGCGGTCGAGCTGGTCTCGCCCTCCAACCCCGAGAACGACTGGGTCGGGAAGGTGCGGGACTACCCGCTGATGGGGATCCCGCTGTACCTCCTGGTCGACGCGCGGGAGAAGACCGTCACCCTCTTCAGCAGGCCGGACGGCACCCGGTACCACCGGCGCGAGGACATCGCGTTCGGCGAGACGATGCGCGTTCCGGAGCCCTTCGGCTTCGAGCTGGTCACCGGCGACCTGCTGCCCTGCTGATCTCGGGCGGCTCCCCTCGGGTCAGCTCGCCAGGCGGCCGGGCGAGCTGACCAGGGGGGAGGTGGGCCGGTCGCGCGGGCGGCGTCGAGGCCGGCACGGCGCCGGGAGGGTTCAGTAGGAGCGGAACCAGCTGGCGTCGGTGCCCAGCACGGAGCCGTCAGCCGCGTAGTACGTGAACGTGCGGGCCTGGGCGCCCGGCTTCCTGGCGATCGCGTACCAGCGCGTCGGGGAGTCCCCGAGGGCGACCGGCGCCGACTCGCTGATGCCGCCGGTGTCCCAGGTGACCACGATCTTCGCGACCCGGGGCCGGACCCCGGCGATCACCACCGGTGAGGCGCCCAGCTCCCCGCCTTTGAACCCGAGCATCGTCCCTCCTCCGGAGGTGGCCCGGTCGATGATCGCCCCGTCCGGCACCCCCGGGGCGGGGGTGTCGTGCATCGCGTCGTCGACCTGGCGCTGCCCGTCCACGGTGGCGTAGAGGTTCACCAGGTCCACGTCCGGGCGCCAGCTCCGGTCGATGTCCGCCCGGGTGGTCTCCGGCAGTTGCGGGATGGCCGCGTGCCGGTCCTCCCAGATCAGCCGGGCCTGTCGGAGGGCGTCCTCCTTGGTGGCGGCCGCCGGCCAGAACGCGGCCCACGCCTGCCACTGCCTGCCGTTCGTGGTGCCGTGGCCGACCACGACCCGGACCGGGGTGAACGGATCCCGCGCGGGAGCGGTCGGTGTCGCGGTGGTGCCCGCGGTGCCCGCGGCGGCCCCGGCGGCCCCGGCGGCCTCCGCGGCGGTGACGGTCGAGGCGTCCGCCACCACCGCCCCCGCGTCGGCCGCGTTGCCCGGCCCCCGCCCCCGCCCGAGCCCGCCGAGCGCCGTCCCCCCGACGACGGCCGCCGCGACCAGCACCGCCACCGCCCCGCTGGTCAGCAGCCGCCGGCGCCGCAGCCGGCGCCGCCCCCCGGCGACCAGCCGGTCGTACGGGACGGCCCCGATCTCGACGCTTCCGGCCAGCTCGCCCAGGACGCGCGCCGCCGCGGCCTCGGCGCCGGCCGCGCCCCCGGCCCCCGCCCCGGCCGTGTCCTCGCCGCCCGCACCGCCCACGTTGCCCATGGCGCCCTCGCCGCCCACGTTGCCCTCGTTGCTCATCTTCCGCCTCCGATGCTCGCCAGCCCGTTGAGTGAGGAGGCCTCCCGCAGCTTGGCCAGGCCTCTGGCCGCCTGGCTCTTCACCGTCCCGACCGAGCAGCCCATCGCCGCGGCGGTCTGGGTCTCGGTGAGGTCCTCCCAGTACCGCAGCACGACGGCCTGCCGCTGCCGGGGCGGCAGTGTGCCGAGGGCCGTGAGCAGCGCCGCCCGTTCGTCCAGCCGCGCGTAGCCGTCGGGGCCCTCAGGTGCGGCCCGGTCGGGGACGGCGGTGACCAGGTCCTCGGCCGCTCGGCGGCGGAACCGCCGGGCGTGCTCGTTGATCAGGATCCGGCGCACGTAGGCGTGCGGGTCGTCGGCCGCCCGGACCCGGCTCCAGGCGACGTACGCCCGCTCCAGGGCCTGCTGGACCAGGTCCTCGGCGGTGTGCCTGTCCCCCGCGAGCAGGTACGCCGTCCTGAGCAGCCGCGTCCACGCGCTGCCGGTGAACGCGCGGAACTCCTCGTCCCTCGCGGTCTTCTGGGCTCCCATGAGCACCTCCTCAACCCCCAGAGCCCGAAACCGCCGCGAACCGTTGCCTGGCCCGGCCCGGAGCCGTCCGGCCCGACGTCGCCGGCACCCGGGCCCGCCGTTCGCGCTCGGCCGCCGGTGGCTGTGACACTGGAGAGGCTCGAAAACCGAGGTGCGCGCCGCCGTACCTCCTTGCGAACCTAGAGGGATGCCCGCAGTGAGTTCTCCCGCAGTCCAGTCCGCCCCCGCACCCGCCGAGGGTCCCGGTATCGGTGAGCTGGCCGCCCGCCTGCCCGAGCTGACCCTGCGCGACCAGGTGCGGATCGGGCGCCGACTGGAGGGGGCCCGTCGGGTCCGCAAGCCCGAGGCCCGGCAGAAGGTCGCCGCCCAGATCGCCGCCGACATCGACCGCGCCGAGCTGCTGGTCGAGCAGCGCCGCGGTGCCGTCCCACCGATCAGCTATCCCGCCGAGCTGCCGGTCAGCCAGAAGAAGGACGAGATCCTGGCGGCCATCCGGGACCACCAGGTGGTGATCGTCGCGGGTGAGACCGGCTCCGGCAAGACCACCCAGATCCCGAAGATCTGTCTGGAGCTGGGCCGCGGCGTGCGCGGTCTGGTCGGCCACACCCAGCCGCGCCGGATCGCCGCCCGTACGGTCGCCGAGCGGGTCGCGGAGGAGCTGCGCACCCCGCTGGGCGAGGCGGTCGGCTGGAAGGTCCGGTTCACCGACCAGGTCGGCCAGGACACCCTGGTCAAGCTGATGACGGACGGCATCCTGCTCGCGGAGATCCAGACCGACCGCGAACTGCTCCAGTACGACACCCTGATCATCGACGAGGCGCACGAGCGCAGCCTCAACATCGACTTCATCCTCGGCTACGTCAAGCAGCTGCTCCCGCGCCGACCGGACCTCAAGGTCGTGATCACCTCCGCGACCATCGACCCGCAGCGCTTCGCCCGGCACTTCAACGACGCCCCGATCGTCGAGGTCTCCGGCCGCACCTACCCGGTGGAGGTCCGGTACCGCCCGCTCGTCGACGACCTGGACGAGGACGACGACGCGACGGACGCCGACCGCGACCGGGACCAGATCCAGGCGATCTGCGAAGCGGCCCAGGAGCTCCAGGCCGAGGGCCCGGGCGACATCCTGGTCTTCCTCTCCGGCGAGCGCGAGATCCGCGACACCGCCGACGCCCTGGACAAGCTGAAACTCAAGTCCACCGAGGTCCTGCCGCTGTACGCCCGGCTGAGCTCGGCCGAGCAGCACCGGGTGTTCCAGCGCTCCGGCAGCCGCCGGATCGTCCTCGCCACCAACGTCGCCGAGACCAGCCTCACCGTCCCCGGCATCAAGTACGTGATCGACCCGGGCACCGCCCGGATCTCCCGCTACAGCCACCGCACCAAGGTGCAGCGGCTGCCGATCGAGGCGGTCAGCCAGGCCAGCGCCAACCAGCGCAAGGGCCGCTGCGGCCGCACCTCCGACGGCATCTGCATCCGGCTGTACTCGGAGGAGGACTTCCTCTCCCGCCCCGAGTTCACCGACGCCGAGATCCTGCGCACCAACCTGGCCTCGGTGATCCTGCAGATGACGGCGGCGGGCCTCGGCGACATCGCCGCCTTCCCGTTCCTGGACCCGCCGGACTCCCGCAACATCAAGGACGGCGTGCACCTGCTGCACGAGCTGGGCGCGCTGGACCCGGACGAGAAGGACCCGCGCAAGCGCCTCACCGCGCTCGGCCGCCAACTGGCCCAGCTCCCGGTGGACCCGCGGATGGCCCGGATGGTGCTGGAGGCCGACAAGAACGGCTGCGTGCGCGACGTGATGGTGATCGCCGCCGCGCTGTCCATCCAGGACCCGCGCGAGCGCCCCGCCGAGAAGCGCCAGGCCGCCGACGAGCGGCACCGCCGGTTCAACTCGGAGACCTCCGACTTCCTGTCCTACCTGGCGATGTGGCGCTACGTCCGGGAGCAGCAGCGCGAGCTGTCCTCCTCGGCCTTCCGCCGGATGTGCAAGGCGGAGTTCCTCAACTACCTGCGGATACGGGAGTGGCAGGACATCTACACCCAGCTGCGCACGGTCGCCAAGCAGTTGGGCGTCACCATCGAGGAGCCGCACGAGGACGCCGAGCCGGACGCCGACCGGATCCACCAGTCGCTGCTGGCCGGCCTGCTCTCCCACATCGGCCTGTTCGACGTGGAGAAGCGCGAGTACGGCGGCGCGCGCGGCGCCCGGTTCGCGGTGTTCCCGGGCTCGGGCCTGTTCAAGAAGCCGCCGCGCTGGGTGATGTCGGCCGAGCTGGTGGAGACGTCCCGGCTGTGGGCGCGGATCAACGCCAAGATCGAGCCGGAGTGGGTGGAGCCGCTGGCCGGCCACCTGATCAAGCGGACGTACAGCGAGCCGCACTGGGAGAAGAAGGCCGGAGCCGTCCTGGCGTACGAGCGGGTGACGCTCTACGGGATGCCGGTCGTCGCCCAGCGCAAGGTCAACTACGGGCGGATCGACCCGGAGCTGTGCCGCGAGCTGTTCATCCGCAACGCGCTGGTCGAGGGCGACTGGGAGACCCACCACCGGTTCTTCGCCGAGAACCGCAAGCTGCTCGGCGAGGTCGAGGAGCTGGAGAACCGGGCCCGGCGCCGGGACATCCTGGTCGACGACCAGACCCTGTTCGAGTTCTACGACGCCCGGCTGCCGGAGGACGTGGTCTCCACCCGGCACTTCGACTCCTGGTGGAAGACGGCCCGGCACGAGCAGCCGGACCTGCTCAACTTCGAGAAGTCGATGCTGATCAACGACTCCGCGGACGGCGTCACGGAGGCCGACTACCCGGACCACTGGCAGCAGGGCAAGCTGCGCTTCCAGCTGACCTACCAGTTCGAACCGGGCAGCGACGCGGACGGCGTGACCGTCCACATCCCGCTGCCGGTGCTCAACCAGGTCACCGCGGAGGGCTTCGACTGGCAGATCCCGGGCCTGCGGACGGAGCTGGTCACCGCGTACATCAAGTCGCTGCCGAAGGCGATCCGGCGCAACTTCGTGCCGGCGCCGGACTTCGCGAAGGCGGCGCTGCGCGCGGTGAAGGACCGCCAGGAGCCGTTGCTGCCGTCCCTGGAGCACGCCCTCAAGCGCCTGACGGCCATCACCGTGCCGCCGGAGGCCTGGGACGACGAGCGGGTGCCGGACCACCTCAAGGTGACCTTCCGGGTGGTGGACGGCCGCCGCAAGCTCGCCGAGTCCAAGGACCTGGAGGAGCTGCGGCTGCGGCTCAAGCCGAAGCTCAAGGAGACGCTGTCCTCGGCGGCCTCCGGCCAGGGCATCGAGCAGGGCGGGCTGACCGCCTGGCCGGGCGGCCTGCCCGTGCTCCAGCGCACCTTCGAACAGCGCTCGCGCGGCCATTCGCTGCGCGCCTACCCGGCCCTGGTGGACGAGGGGGAGTCGGTCGGCGTGAAGCTGTTCGACACCCCGCAGGCGCAGACGCAGTCGATGTGGGCGGGCACCCGCCGGCTACTGATGCTGACCACCACCTCCCCGGCCAAGTCGATCCAGGGCCGGCTGGGCAACCAGGCGAAGCTGGCGCTCTCGCACAACCCGCACGGCTCGGTGAACGCCCTCTTCGAGGACGTGGTGGCCTGTGCGACGGACCGGCTGATGACCCTGGCCGGCGGACCGGCCTGGGACGAGGCGGCCTTCGGCACGCTGCACGACAAGGTGCGGGCGGACCTGTACGACCTGTCCGCGGACACCACGCTGAAGACGGCCACCGCGCTGATCGCCTTCCACAAGGCCTCGACCCGGCTGAAGTCGGTGAGCAGCCCGGTGCTGCTGAACGCGGTGAACGACATCCGGCTGCACCTGGCCTCCCTGGTGCACCCGGGCTTCGTCACGGACACCGGCTGGCAGCGGCTGCCGGACCTCAAGCGCTACCTGCTGGCGGTGGACCGCCGGCTGGAGGCGCTGCCCAACCACCCGCAGCGGGACGCCCAGCAGCTGCTGAAGGTCCAGCAGGTGCAGCGGGAGTACGGGGAGCTGCTGGCGGCGGTGCCGGCAGGCCGGCAGCCGTCCGCGGAGGTGCTGGCGATCCGCTGGATGATCGAGGAGTTGCGGGTCAGCTTCTTCGCCCAGTCGCTGGGCACACCGAGCCCGGTGTCGGAGAAGCGGATCACCAAGGCGATGGAGGCTGCCAGGGCCACGCTCTGAGCTGGGCGGCGGCCTCCTCGGGGGCCCTCAGGTGCCAGTTCGACCTGGGGGCCCACCATGGGCTACAGTCTGTCTTGTTCGCAGCGCGGCAAGCGAGTGAACGAGATCAGAAAACTCTGGTCCCGTGGAGCAGTTGGTTAGCTCGCCACCCTGTCAAGGTGGAGGTCGCGGGTTCAAGTCCCGTCGGGATCGCCGCAGTGCGAGAGGCCCGGAACCGTCAGGTTCCGGGCCTCTCGCTTTTGGCGTCCGGTGTTTATCCCGGACCAGGTCCAGACCACAAGTGACAGACGGTGTGACGGTCGTCACTTATCTTTTCCCGAGAGCACCCCCGCACCACCCTCACCAAGACCTCACTAATTTAATATGTAAAATTGTACAGCCATTAACTGTAAATCCCCCCCGCATCATGCGCATCAAATCGTTATCCGGAGTTCAGCATTCCGTACGTTGTGCCGAGTACCCGGGCACGGCGGGCGGGCATGGCAAAGGGGCCGCTTACCGGACCCGGCGGAGTCCGGTAAGCGGCCCCTTTAAAGAGCCTTTGGCCTATCAGGCCTCAGTGCGCTGAGCGGGAATCCCGGCCAGCAGAGCGCGCACCTCCGCCTCGCGGTAACGGCGGTGACCGCCGAGCGTGCGAATGGACGTCAGCTTGCCCGCCTTGGCCCAACGAGTGACCGTCTTCGGGTCCACGCGGAACATGGTGGCGACCTCTGCCGGCGTCAGCAGGGGCTCAGCATCAGGGGTACGAGCGGTCATGAGCGGCCTCCTCGGGAGAACCGAACCAGGGCGGTTCTATCCTTCAAATTCTGCACCTTGGCCCGCGATGCCCGAAATGGCATAGACGGGCCGAGTCGGTTATAGGACGAACGGCTTGTCCTGGTGTCTACAACTACACCATCCGTCCAGCCCTATCGACCAAACCGCCAAAATTGACCCCTCACGGGTTCAAGAGCGACGGATGGCGATGGACCACCCCATAACGGGCAGTCACGCGGCCGTGACGCCTGGTTACGAGGGGACCAGACCCCCTGTTTCCCCGCAAAGCACGCATCGACTCCAGAACCACCCAAAAGTGGGCATGCCCGCGTGAAGTTGGGCTGGTTGTCCCATTTTTGCACATAGGGGTAAGTTCGCGTCAACGGTGAGTAGTGTCACGTTCGACAGCTATTGACCCGAACCGGGACCTTGGTCATCCAGCTCGGGCCATAGGACTCTTACAGTCATACACGGCTGGTCGGACGTCAGTTCGCGTACCGCAGCGCCAGCACCCTGCGCCAGCGCGCCGTCAGTTCCCCGTACGCGTGCAGCGCCTGTGCGGTGTCCCCCGCCCGCAGCGCGCGCAGCCCCTCCTCCAGCTCCCCCGCCGAACGATCCGCCAACAGCCGCTCCGGCCCCAGCACATGCACCAGCCCCCCGTAGTCCAGCTCCACCAGCGAGCGCGGATGGAATTCCTCCAGCCACCGCCCGATCTGCTCCGCCCCCCGGACCAGTTCCCCGTCCGGCACCTCTTCACGCAGCGCCCGGAAGGCCCGGGCCACCCGGCGGCGCGCCTGCGCCATCGGCGCCAGGTAGAACAGCGCCGCCGCCCGCCCCGGTTTGCCCGGCTCCTGCGCCGGCACGAAACAGCGGTCCTCGTCCCCGAACGGCAGGAACCAGCGCACCGGCACCTCCCACCGGCTGGTCAGGATCCACGGCCGGGCGTCCGGATGGCCGGCCCGCCAGCGCTCCCGGTCCGCCTCCGCCGCCGCCCGGGCCACCGGCGGCACCGCGGTGTCCAGCAGCGCCACCGGCGCGGCCGCCCGCAGCTCCTCCAACGCCTGCCAGCTGCGCAGCCTGGTCGCCCACGGGCAGACGTACAGCACGCCGTCCACCACCCGCAGGTAGGCCCGCCCGCTCTCCCGCTCGGGCAGCGCCCGGGGCGTCCGGGCGGCCAGCTCCGCCAGCGCCTCCCGCTGCTCCTCCAGGACGGCCGCGGCCACCGGCTGCGCCGCCTCGACGGCGTCCGGGCCGTGCTCCGCCGCGTAGGCCTGCCAGCGCACCCGCTCGGACTCCGGGTAGGCGGCCAGCGGCTCGTAGACCCGCAGGTGGGCGGCGTAGGGCGGCAGTACCGAGGTGCGCACGACGGTCACGTCCTGCATGGTCGCACGCGCCGACCGGCCCCGGGAGGGCGCGCCCGCGAACCGTTCGCGCCCGCACCGCGCACCCCCCCTGCGTCTCACTCCTCGGACCACCGGGACAAGCTCGGACAAGAGGGCGGATCGGCGACGCTCCCGCGACTACGCTTCGCCCTAGGCGCCCGCACCACAGCAGGCGGGCCTTCGATACTGGAGTCACCACAGTGACCGACGTACAGACATCCGCCACGCACCCCGCACCCGGAGTGCTCAGCAGGATCTTCCGCACCGAGCAGGACGGCGCCCCCGGCGACGGCCACGAGCAGGTCGTCCTCTGCCACGACCGCAGCTCCGGGCTCAAGGCGATCATCGCCATCCACTCCACCGCGCTGGGCCCGGCCCTCGGCGGCACCCGCTTCTTCCCGTACGCCTCCGAGGAGGCGGCCCTGGAGGACGCGCTCAACCTGTCCCGCGGCATGTCCTACAAGAACGCGCTGGCCGGGCTCGACCTCGGCGGCGGCAAGGCCGTCATCATCGGCGACCCCAACAAGGACAAGAACGAGGCGATGCTCCGTGCCTACGGCCGCTTCGTGGAGTCCCTGCGCGGCCGCTACATCACCGCCTGCGACGTGGGCACCTACGTGCAGGACATGGACGTCATCGCGCGCGAGACGCAGTTCGTGACGGGCCGCTCGCCCGAGCACGGCGGCGCCGGCGACTCGTCCATCCTGACCGCCTTCGGCGTCTTCCAGGGCATGCGCGCCACCGCCCAGGCCCGTTGGGGCCAGCCGACCCTGCGCGGCAAGCGGGTCGGCGTCGCGGGCGTCGGCAAGGTCGGCCACTACCTGGTCGGCCACCTCGTCGCGGACGGCGCCACCGTCGTCATCACCGACGTCTCCGAGACCGCCGTGAACCGCGTCCGCGCGGCCCACCCGGAGGTGGAGGTCGTCGCCGACACCGCCGCCCTGCTGCAGGCCCGGCTGGACGTCTACGCCCCCTGCGCCCTGGGCGGCGCGCTGACCGACGACACGGTGGCCGCGCTCGGCGAGTCCGGCACCACGATCGTCTGCGGCGCGGCCAACAACCAGCTGGCCCACCCGGGCGTCGAGAAGGACCTCGCGGACCGCGGCATCCTCTACGCGCCGGACTACCTGGTGAACTCCGGCGGCGTGATCCAGGTCGCCGACGAGATCGAGGGCTTCAACTTCGACCGGGCCAAGAACAAGGCCACCAGGATCTTCGACACCACCCTGGAGATCTTCACCCGGGCCGCCTCCGACGGCGTCCCGCCGGCGGTCGCCGCCGACCGCCTGGCCGAGAAGCGGATGCGCGAGATCAGCGCGCTGCGCACGGTCCTGCTGCCGGGCGCCCGCCGGGCCTGATCCGGCGCCCCCGGAACCTCGGACGCGCGGGGGGCGGCCGCACCCCCGTGACCCGCCCCCGGGCGGGAGGGGCCCAGCCGTCCCCCGCGCATCACGATGTGGAACCGGATTCTCACTTCTGCGCCCGATCGGGTGATCCAAGGTCCCCCTTGGGGGGATAATCGGTCCTGGAACGACGGACCTGAGACACCTCCGGACAGCGCGCAAACCGCCGCAAAACCTCCCCTGACCTGGGAAGACCTGGTCTCGGGTGCGGTCGGTGCGCGCCACGTCACACCGACGACGTACCGTCCAGCGGCGGAAACAGGTACCGTTAATGCTCCAAGGGACGGTCCTCCCATTCGGGCAGGCCGCTCCTGATCATGAACACGTGTCAGACTCGGGGCCGTGAGCCCCATCGTTGAGGGGGTCGACCCATGGGGCGCGGCCGGGCCAAGGCCAAGCAGACGAAGGTCGCCCGCGAGCTGAAGTACAACAGCGGCGGGTTTGACGCTAACCGTCTGTCCAACGAGCTGGGCGCATCGCCGTCCACCGCTCCGATCGACCCGGAGCCGATCGAGGAGGAGGAGGACGACGACCCGTATGCCGAGTACGCCGCCCGCTATGCCGACCTCGACGACGAGGACGACACCGAGCCGGGCACCGGGCCGTCGCAGGCCTCTCGCCGCTCGTAGCCAGTAGTTTCGCCGACCGGCCCAGCGCCCAGCGCGCCAGGCCGGTCTTCGGCGTTTCCGCGTACCGGATGGCGTACCGGGTGGCGTACCGGGTGGGTCGCCGCCCCCCGGGTGGCAGGACGCGGAAGGGCCCCTCCGGTGCGCCGGAGGGGCCCTTCCGTCGTCCCGCCGGGCTCAGCCCGCGGTGAAGCCCTCGTAGGCGTTGTAGAGCGCCGCGCCGGCCTCGTGCTCGCCGGTGCGCTCGACGATGTCGCCGAGCAGCCAGGCCTCGACGCCGCGGTCCTCCAGGATCGCCAGCACGGCGTCCACCGAGGACGGCGGGACGACCGCGACCATGCCGACGCCCATGTTGAGCGTCTTCTCGATCTCCAGGGTGGCCACCTTGCCGACCTGGGCGACGGTCTGGAAGACCGGCAGCGGGGTCCAGGTGCCGCGGTCCAGGCGGGCGTGCAGGCCGTCCGGGACGACCCGGGCCAGGTTGGCCGCCAGGCCGCCGCCGGTGACGTGCGAGAAGGCGTGGATCTCGGTGGCGCGGGTGAGCGCCAGGCAGTCCAGCGAGTAGATCCGGGTCGGCTCCAGCAGCTCCTCGCCGAGCGTGCGGCCGAACTCCTCGACCTTGCGGTCCAGCTTCCAGCCGGCCTCGTTCAGCAGCACGTGGCGCACCAGCGAGTAGCCGTTGGAGTGCAGGCCCGAGGCCGCCATCGCGATCACCACGTCGCCGGCCCGCACGCGGTCGGCGCCGAGCAGCGCGTCCGCCTCGACCACGCCGGTGCCGGCGCCCGCGACGTCGTACTCGTCCGGGCCGAGCAGGCCCGGGTGCTCGGCGGTCTCGCCGCCGACCAGGGCGCAGCCGGCCAGCGCGCAGCCCTCGGCGATGCCCTTGACGATCGCGGCGACCCGCTCCGGCACGACCTTGCCGACGCAGATGTAGTCGGTCATGAACAGCGGCTCGGCGCCGCACACCACCAGGTCGTCGACGACCATGCCGACCAGGTCGTGGCCGATGGTGTCGTGCTTGTCCATGGCGGCCGCGATGGCCACCTTGGTCCCCACGCCGTCGGTGGCCGAAGCCAGCAGCGGCCGCTCGTAGCGCTTGAAGGCGGACGCGTCGAAGAGGCCGGCGAAGCCGCCGAGACCGCCGACCACCTCGGGGCGGTTCGCCTTCTTCACCCACTGCTTCATGAGCTCGACGGCGCGGTCGCCCGCCTCGATGTCGACGCCGGCTGCGGCGTAGGTGGCGCCGTTCTGGTTGCTGGTCACTACGGTGCGGCCCTCTCGGGTCTGGTGGGGGCTGGAACAGCGGTGGGGCCCCGTTTCGCGGGACCCCACCGTGGATTCGTTACGGGCGGCGCAGCGCGTCGGCCGCGCCCGCCCCGCCGAGCAGCGACTGGACGCCGTCCAGGTCGCTGCCGCTGGTCGGCTTGCCGCGCACGGCCGGCGGCTGCTGGCTGCCCTTGATCTCGGCCTCCAGCAGGAGCTTGCCGAGCAGTGCCGGGTCCGGCAGCTCCATCGGGTACTCGCCGTCGAAGCAGGCCCGGCAGAGCCTGTCCTTGGGCTGCTTGGTGGCCTCGATCATGCCGTCGATCGAGATGTAGGAGAGCGAGTCCGCGCCGAGGGTGCGGCCGATCTCCTCGACGGTCATCCCGTTGGCGATCAGCTCCGCGCGGGTGGCGAAGTCGATGCCGAAGAAGCACGGCCACTTCACCGGCGGCGAGGAGATCCGGATGTGCACCTCGGCGGCGCCGGCCTCGCGCAGCATCCGCACCAGCGCGCGCTGGGTGTTGCCGCGGACGATCGAGTCGTCGACGACCACCAGGCGCTTGCCCGCGATGACCTCGCGCAGCGGGTTGAGCTTGAGCCGGATGCCGAGCTGACGGATGGTCTGGCTGGGCTGGATGAAGGTGCGGCCCACGTAGGCGTTCTTCACCAGGCCGGAGCCGTACGGGATGCCGCTGGCCTCGGCGTAGCCGATCGCGGCGGGGGTGCCGGACTCCGGCGTCGCTATCACCAGGTCGGCCTCGGCGGGCGCCTCCTTCGCCAGGCGGCGGCCCATCTCCACGCGGGAGAGGTGCACGTTGCGCCCGGCGATGCTGGTGTCGGGGCGGGCCAGGTAGACGTACTCGAACACGCAGCCCTTGGGCTTCGCCTCGGCGAAGCGGGAGCTGCGCATGCCGTTCTCGTCGACGGCGATCAGCTCGCCGGGCTCGACCTCGCGGATGAACGAGGCGCCGCAGATGTCCAGCGCCGCCGTCTCGGAGGCGACCACCCAGCCGCGCTCCAGCCGGCCGAGCACCAGCGGGCGGATGCCCTGCGGGTCGCGGGCGGCGTAGAGGGTGTGCTCGTCCATGAAGACGAGCGAGAACGCGCCCTTGACCTTGGGCAGCACGACCTTGGCCGTCTCCTCGATGGAGAGGTCCGGGTGGCCGGCGAGCAGCGCGGTCACCAGGTCGGTGTCGTTGGTCGCGGCGCTCCGCCCGGAGCGGGAGACGTGCTCCTCACCGGGCAGTTCGGCGACCATCTCCGCCAGTTCGGCGGTGTTCACCAGGTTTCCGTTGTGCCCGAGGGCCAGCGAACCGTGCACGGTCGCGCGGAAGGTCGGCTGGGCGTTCTCCCAGACCGAGGACCCGGTGGTCGAGTAGCGGGCGTGTCCGACGGCGATATGCCCGTGCAACGACCCCAGGGAGGCCTCGTCGAAGACCTGGGAGACAAGCCCCATGTCCTTGAAGACGAGAATCTGGGAGCCGTTGCTCACTGCGATGCCCGCGGATTCCTGACCGCGGTGCTGCAGGGCGTAAAGGCCGAAGAACGTGAGCTTGGCGACCTCCTCGCCGGGAGCCCAGACACCGAAGACGCCGCAAGCGTCCTGGGGGCCTTTCTCACCGGGAAGAAGATCGTGGTTGAGTCTTCCGTCACCACGTGGCACGTCTTCGAGTCTAGGGCAGCGGGCACCGGCTTCCGGAACCCGGGCGGCCGGGATTGTCTGGCGATCGGCCGGTAACGCGCGTAGACAAAACCCCTTACCAGGTGGGGATTTCGGGTGGGGGGAATTCCGGCCGGAGGCGGTTGGCCTTGTGGTTCGCGCCTGTTGGGGCGTTCCGTGTGCGGAGAGCCGGGAGTCGGGGCGGCCGCGAAAGTGAGCCTGCTCACCCGGGGTTCACCCCGGCGTCACGCGGCGGGCAGCAACAGGCCCCAGGCGCCCGGGTGGACCGTCCAGGTGCGGGCGCGGACCGGACCGACGGGGTGGCCGTCCGCCTCGTAGCCGAAGCCGCGCCCGACCACCGAGACGCTCTCCGCCCGGGCGCGCACCAGGGCGCCGGGCGCGCGGATCACCACCTCCAGCACGCCCGCGCCGTCCGCCTCGACGCCCGGCAGGGTCAGCTGGACCAGCCGCACCGGCCGGTGCACGTCGGCGAGCAGCCGGCCGTCGGCCTCGACCCGGACCCGGGGATTGTGCTCGGCGCAGGACCGGCCGTCCGCCGTGAGTGCGTTCGCCTGCTCGGCCGCAGCCAGTTTCGCCCATAGCGAACGCCAACCACCCGTACGGCCGGCCGGTCGCCGCGTCCCGGCACCGGTGATCCGCACCCCTCCCAGCGCCACCCCGCCGCCGTCGTCCACCAGCAGGTCGAGCTTGCGCGCCGCACCCGACAGCACCGCCCGCGCGGCCCGGACCGGCTCGCCCGGCACCCCGAGCGCGCGGGCCGCGGCCAGCTCCTCCGACCGGCCGACCGGAACCATGCCCACCGGATCCGCGCCCAGCTCACGCTGGCGGTACAGGGCTTGGAGCACCCGCTGCAACGCCAGGTCGGAACCGATCACGACCGGTCGCCGCCGACCCCGGTGCGAAAGCACCCGGTCGAGTTCGGACGGGCTCTCCGGATAGACCACCTTGACGTCCGCGCCTCCGCAGAGCACGTCCTTCGCGATCCGCACCGACTCGCCGTCGGTGTGCCGGGCCGCCGGGTCGAGGAGCAGCAGGAGCGGCTCGGGGCCGCCGGTTGCGGGCGTGGACAGGGACGACACGACCGGTCCTTCCTCAGGTAATCTCTCGGTGCAAGAGCCCCTTGCGCTACTGCGCCAGGGGCTTCGTCTATCTCGGGGCAGACTGCGGCCTACGCAGGATGCCCCAACCGGAAGGGGTGTACGCCTGTGCCGGCACTCGTGCTCGTTGGCGCTCAGTGGGGGGACGAGGGCAAGGGGAAGGCCACCGACCTCCTCGGCGGCTCCGTCGACTACGTCGTCCGCTACCAGGGCGGCAACAACGCCGGTCACACGGTGGTCATCGGCGACCAGAAGTACGCCCTGCACCTGCTCCCCTCCGGCATCCTCAGCCCTAACGTGACGCCGGTCATCGGCAACGGCGTCGTCATCGACCCGGGCGTGCTGCTCTCCGAGCTGAGCGGCCTCAACGACCGTGGCATCGACACCTCGAAGCTGCTGGTCTCGGGCAACGCCCACCTGATCACGCCGTACCACCGCACCCTGGACAAGGTCACCGAGCGCTTCCTCGGCAAGCGCCGGATCGGCACCACCGGCCGCGGCATCGGCCCGACCTACGCGGACAAGATCAACCGCGTCGGCATCCGGGTCCAGGACCTGTTCGACGAGTCGATCCTGCGCCAGAAGATCGAAGCGGCGCTGCACGACAAGAACCAGATCCTGGTCAAGCTGTACAACCGCCGCGCCATCCCGGCCGAGCTGGTCGTCGAGGAGTACCTCGGCTACGCGGACAAGATCAAGCCCTTCCTCGCCGACACCACCCTCGTCCTGGACCAGGCGCTCAAGGCGAACAAGGTCGTCCTGCTGGAGGGCGGCCAGGGCACCCTGCTCGACGTCGACCACGGCACGTACCCCTTCGTGACCTCGTCGAACCCGACCTCGGGCGGCGCCTGCACCGGCGCCGGCATCGGCCCGACCAAGATCGACCGGGTCATCGGCATCCTGAAGGCGTACACCACCCGCGTCGGCTCGGGCCCGTTCCCGACCGAGCTGCTGGACGAGGACGGCGAGGCGCTGCGCCGCATCGGCGGCGAGCGCGGTGTCACCACCGGCCGTGACCGTCGCTGCGGCTGGTTCGACGCGGTCATCGCGCGCTACGCGACCCGGGTCAACGGCCTCACCGACTTCTTCCTCACCAAGCTCGACGTGCTCACCGGCTGGGAGCAGATCCCGGTCTGCGTCGCGTACGAGATCGACGGCAAGCGGGTCGAGGAACTCCCGTACAACCAGTCCGACTTCCACCACGCCAAGCCGATCTACGAGACGCTGCCGGGCTGGACCGAGGACATCAGCAAGGCGAAGACCTTCGCCGAGCTGCCGAAGAACGCGCAGGCGTACGTGAAGGCGCTGGAGGAGATGTCCGGCGCGCCGATCTCCGCCATCGGCGTCGGCCCGGGCCGCGACGAGACGATCCAGATCAACTCGTTCATCTGAGCCTGATCCGGTCGAGGGCCCTGCGGGACACGTCCCGCAGGGCCCTTCGCTTTGCCCGCTCCGTCAATTTTGCACTAGCGCAGAAGTCCATTGCATCTAGTGCAGCGTGGCGCTACCTTTCCGGCATGACCGCACAGCCGCCCACACCCGTCACCCTCACCGGCCGCCACATCCGCCTGGAGCCCCTCGGCCGCCACCACCTGCCCGACCTGTGGGCCGGCGTCGGCCCCGACCCGGAGGTCTGGCGCTGGATCCCCTCCCTCCCGCCCGCCACCGAGGAGGAACTGGGCGCGATCATCGACGCCCGGCTCGCCGAGGTGGCGGCCGGATCGGCGGTGAAGTTCGCCGTGATCGACCTCCCCAGCGGCCGGGCCGTCGGCGTCACCGGCTACTACGACTTCAGGGCCGTCGACGAGGTCGTCGAGATCGGCGGCACCTGGTACGACCGCTCGGTCTGGCGCACGCCCGTCAACACCGAGGCCAAGCTGCTGCTGCTCTCCCACGCCTTCGACGACCTGGGCATGGGCCGGGTCTACTGGAAGACGGACGCGCTCAACGAGCGCTCCCGCAACGCGATCCTGCGCCTCGGCGCCCAGTACGAGGGCGTCCACCGCCGCGAGAAGCGGCGCGACACCGGCGTGTGGCGCGACACCGCCTACTTCTCGATGCTCGCCGACGAGTGGCCCGTCGCCCGGATCCGCCTCGTCGAGCGCCTTTCGCGCGGTGCCGAACCCTCCGTGCGCCCCCGTTCCTGAACGGCCCCCCGGGAGTTGTCCAGGGTGCCAGGCAGGAACCGGAATGGGAGAAGGCAACCGATGACCCAGCAGTGGCAGAAGTCCACCAGCAGCACCCGGGACGGCAGTGACTCCGTGGAGGTGTCCGTCAACGAACGGGGGCTGATCGAGGTCCGCGAATCCGAGAGCCCCGACGCGATCATCGTCACCACCCCGCAGAAGTTCGCGCTCTGGATCGAGGGCGTGAAGCGCGGCGAATTCGACCACTTCGGCGACGGCTGACCGCACCCTCCGGTGGCCCCCCTCCCGGCGGGGGGCCACCGCTGCCGCGCGCTATTTCTTCTCGACGGCGGCGGAGGAATGACGGACGACGAACTCGCGTTTTGCGGAACGCGGTTCGCGGGGTTGGGCGTTGACCAGCCAGACCAGCCAGCCGACGAATAGGACGGCGAGCAGGAGGGCGGACAAACCGGCGACGAGCAGGCCGTTCACCGGGTAGCGGGAATGCGGTGGGCGGGGGCGAGAAGCAGCGGAAGCGGCATGACAGTCTCCGGTCGGTGATGTCGAGCGTGCCGACCATGCATCTGGTGTGTATTTACGGCTGATTGGCGGCTGTTTAGGCCACAACAAGTCAGTGACTGACGCGGGATCGACCATAGGGTCGAGGTGCAAGACTTGCTACCGAGCGGGAGAACGTTCACTCCATCGTGGGGTATCCCCCATTTCAGTAGCTAGGGCCGGGTAAGCACGGCACACTTCACCGGAAGCATCGACCCGAGCCGCGATCCGGAGAAGAGAGTCATGCCACCCCGCTTGTCGCCGACCGTGCGTCAGCAGCGCCTTGGCATCGAGCTGCGCAAGATGCGCGAACGCGTGGGCGTGACGCCCAAGAGCCTGGCCGCCACCCTGGGCACCGACCTGCCCAAGATCTCGCAGATGGAGAACGGGAAGTCCGGCATCAGCGCCGAACGGCTCCGGCTCTGGGCCCGCACCTGCCACTGCTCCGACGGCCCCTACCTCGACGCGCTGCTCGCGATGACACAGGACCGGCGCAAGTACTGGTGGGACGGCTACCGCGGCAGGCTGCCCGGCGGACTCATCGACATCGCGGAAATGGAACACCACGCCGAGTCACTGGCCATCCTGCACACCACCTTCATCCCCGGACTGCTGCAGACCTCGGCGTACGCCTCCGCGGTGTTCGCCCGGGTCCGGCCGCCCATGCCCCAGCCGGACGCCGACGCCCGCACGGCATTCCGGATCCAGCGCCAGCGGCTGTTCACCGAACGCCCGAAGCCGTACGCCGCGTACATCCACGAATCCGCGCTGCGCATGCAGTTCGGCGGGGCGGTGGTGCTGCGCGACCAGCTGCTCGGCGTGCTGGAGGATTCCGAGCGGCCCGGGGTGGAGATCCGGACCATCCCGTTCAGCGTCGACACCTTTCCCGGGTCCGGAGAGAGCCTCTACCTCGCCCGCGGGCCCGTTCCCGAGCTCGACACCGTGCAGATCGACCTCTCGAACGGGCCGAAGTTCGTGCACCTCGACACCGAACTGCAGACCTACCGACAGATCAAGGAGGAGACCGCCGCGGTCGCCCTCGGGCCGGCCGAGTCCCGGGACTTCATCCGGGCCTTACTGAAAGACTTCTCATGACTGAGTGGCGGAAGTCCTCGTCCAGCGGCGAGAGCAACGAGTGCGTCGAGATCAGAGCCGCCGACGGTCTGGTGGAGATCCGCGAGTCGGACCGCCCCGAGATCGTCGTCCGGACCACGCCGCGCAAGTGGGCCGCGTTCGTCCGCGGGGTGAAGGCCGGGGAGTTCGACCGGTACAGCGACTCCGTCGGGCCCTGAACCGCACCCGCCCCCGAGCAGCACCGCCCTTGAACCGCACCCGCCCCTGAACCGCACCGCCCTCCCGGCCCGGCGGCGGTAGGCTTGGCAGCCCACAGTGGACCCCTGCGCCTGGCACAGCACTCCGGGTGGGGTGCGCGTGCGGGAGAAATCGGAGCATCCGAGGATGGCTCGGCACCTGGTCACCAGCGCCCTTCCGTACATCAACGGGATCAAGCACCTGGGCAACATGGTCGGGTCGATGCTCCCGGCGGACGTCTACTCCCGCTACCTGCGCCAGCGCGGCCACGAGGTGCTCTACATCTGCGCGACCGACGAGCACGGCACGCCCGCCGAACTGGCCGCGCAGGAAGCCGGGCTGCCCGTCGCCGAGTTCTGCGCCCAGGCGCACGACGCGCAGAAGGCGGTGTACGACGGCTTCGGGCTGTCCTTCGACCACTTCGGCCGCAGCTCCTCCCCGCAGAACCGCGAGATCACCCAGGAGATCGCCCGCGAACTCCAGCGCAACGGCTTCATCGAGGAGCGCGCGATCCGGCAGGTGTACTCCAACGCCGACGGCCGCTTCATGCCGGACCGCTACATCGTCGGCACCTGCCCGCACTGCGGCTACGACAAGGCACGCGGCGACCAGTGCGAGAACTGCACCCGGGTGCTGGACCCGACCGACCTGCTGGAGCCGCGTTCGGCGATCAGCGGCAGCTCCGACCTGGAGGTCCGGGAGACCAGGCACCTGTTCCTGCTCCAGTCGGAGCTGACCGACGAGGTCGAACAGTGGATCGCCGCCCACGGCGACGACTGGCCGGTGCTGGCCTCCTCGATCGCCCGCAAGTGGCTCACCGAGGGCCTCCAGGACCGCGCGATCACCCGCGACCTGGAGTGGGGCGTCCCGGTGCCGGCCGACGTCTGGCCGGAGCTGGCGGCCGAGGGCAAGGTGTTCTACGTCTGGTTCGACGCCCCGATCGAGTACATCGGCGCCACCAAGGAGTGGGCGGACGCGGCCCCGGCCGGGCAGGCCCGGGACTGGAAGTCCTGGTGGTACGAGGCCGACCACAGCGTCCGGTACACCGAGTTCATGGCCAAGGACAACGTCCCGTTCCACACCGTGATGTTCCCGGCCACGATCCTCGGCTCGCGCCGGCCGTGGAAGAAGGTCGACTACGTCAAGGCCTTCAACTGGCTGACGTACTACGGCGGGAAGTTCTCCACCAGCCAGAAGCGCGGCATCTTCACCGACGTCGCCCTGGAACTGCTGCCGGCCGACTACTGGCGCTACTTCCTGATGGCGCACGCCCCCGAGTCGGACGACTCCAGCTTCACCTGGGACCTCTTCGCCTCCGTCGTCAACAAGGACCTCGCCGACACCCTCGGCAACTTCGTCAACCGGGTACTCACCTTCAGCCGCAAGCGCTTCGGCGACGCCGTCCCGGCCGGCCACGCGCCCGGCGAGGCCGAACAGCGCCTCGGCGAGCAGATCGCCACCCTGCTGGCCGAGTACGAGGCCCAGTTGGACGCACTCAACTTCCGCAAGGCCGCGCAGGGGCTGCGCGCGCTGTGGAGCGCGGGCAACGCGTACCTGGACGAGAAGGCGCCCTGGCTCCAGGTGAAGACCGACCCGGACGCGGCGGCGCTGACCCTGCGCACCGCGATGAACCTGATCCAGCTGTACGCGGTGGTCTCCGAGCCGTTCATCCCGACCGCGGCGGCGGCGATGCGCGGCGCCTTCGCCCTGCCCGGGGACGCTCCGGCGGCCGGCCTGTCCTGGGTCGGCCCGGAGCAGGCGCGGGCACTGGACCTGGTGCCGGCCGGGACGGCGTTCACCGTGCCGCCGGTGCTGTTCGCCAAGATCACCGACGAGGACCTGGCCGCCTGGACCACCCGCTTCGGCGGCCAGGAGGGCTGAGCCCCGGCGGACGGCCCGGGGCCCGGGCCGTCCGCCACCTTCCCGACACCGGGGGGAATCTGACTCCACGTCACCGACGGTTCGTCCAGGTCATCGGCACCCCGCCGGGCGGAACCGCACTGCCCCACTGACCGGCGTCGGCTCGCCGAGGCCCTGCCGTAACACGCCGGTACGCTTCCAGCCATGGATGTTGACCTGGTCACCGCCCTGCGGGCGATCGCCAACCCGACGCGCCTGCAACTGCTGGCATGGTTGCGCGAACCCGAACGCCACTTCCCCCTGGAGGAAGCGGTCGCCGACCCGCGCGAGGTCGGCGTCTGCGTCAGCCACATCCAGGCCAAGGCCGGCCTCGCCCAGTCCACCGTCTCCGCCTACCTCGCCGAACTCCAGCGCGCCGGCCTCGTCCGCGCCACCCGCATCGGCAAGTGGACCCACTACCGCCGCGACGAGGCCCGCATCGCCGCCCTCATCACCGCTCTCGGTCACACCCTGTAGGCCTCTGCCGCAGCCGGGGCGGGGGAGCCCCCGCCCCGGCTGCGGTCGGCTCGGGCTCCGCAGTCGTCAGGCGGCCTTGCGGGCGGTGTGGACGGTCATGGCCGAGAGGAAGAAGGCGTCCGGGCGGTTCAGGATGCCGGTGGGGGTGTCCTCGGCGAGGAGGGCGTCGAGGGTGCTGCGGTCCTCGGCGGCGAGGTTGTCGGCGAGCTGGTCGCGCAGACGGGCGAGTTGGGTGTGGAGGTGCTCGCGGGCGGGGCGGGCGAGCGGGGCCGGGTGGTCGATCAGGAAGGTGCGGGTGCCGCTGGCGGTCAGACCGGCGCGGGTGAGCATGGCCGGCCAGTCCTCCACCTCCTCGGTGGCGCCGGGCAGTTCGGCGCGCATGGTGCTGAAGCCGTCCTCGTGCACGGCGTCGAGCCGGGCCTGGAAGCCGGCCCGGCCGAGACCGAAGTCGCGCGGCAGGTAGCGCAGCGGCAGGCCGCGTTCGGCGACGGCCAGCAGGCCGCCGGGCCGGAGCGTCGCGGCGAGGGAGGTCAGGGCGGCCTGCTGGTCGCCGAGGTGGTGGATCGCGTTGCCGGACCAGATCAGGTCGGCCTCGCCGAGCTTGCCGAACTCGGCGGGCAGGTCGGCCTGCTGGGTGCTCAGACGGCCGCCGGAACGGGCCCGGGCGCGCTCCAGCAGAGCGGCAGACTGGTCGACGGCGACCGTCTCGGCCTCGGGGAAGGCGTCCGCGAGCAGTCCGGCGATCACCCCGGGCCCGCTGCCGACGTCGAGGACCCGCCGCACCCCGTCGGCCTCGCCGTGCAGGGACCGCAGCCACTGCGCGGCCCCGGTGATGGCGGGGGTGCGCAGTTCGGCCTCCCGCTCCAGGTGGGCGGCGAGGACGTCCCAGTCGAAGTCGGCGGCGGGGACGTGGCCGTGGTGGTGCCCGTGCTGGTGCCCCTGGCCGTGCTGGTGCTGGTGTTCGGACATCGTGGGTTCTCCGATCGTGGGTGACGGAAAGGTGCTGCGGTCGGAAAGGTGCTGCAGTCGGAAGGGCACTGCGGTCGGAAAGGTGACGCCGGGCGAAGGTGCCGGGGGGAGCCGCGGGGAGCTGGGGGGAGCTTCCCCCGCTCAGGCGGGAACGGCGGCGCCGGACGCGCGGTGTTCGGCGACCGCCCGTCCGATCTCCTCCGCGACGAGGTCGTGGTCGAGGTCGAACGCCGCCGCCGCGCCCATCCCGGCGGCGACGACGACCTGGGCCCGCGGGTCGGCGACGTTGCCGACCGCCCAGACGCCGGGGACGCTGGTGCGGCCGGCCCGGTCGGTGGTGACCCAGCCGTTCTCGTCCCGGGCGCATTCCAGGCCGAAGAGCAGCGCGTCCCGGGGCACCGGCTGCGGGAAGACGAACACGGCCTCGCGCGGCACCACCCGGCCGTCGGCGAGTTCCACGCCGCGCAGCCGGTCGGCGTCCGTCACCAGCTGGGTGATCCGGCCTTCGACGACCCGGACGCCGCGGGCGGCGAGCCGCTCCCGCTCGGCCCCGGTCGGCGTGAGGGTGTGCGTGATCAGGACGACGTCCGCGGACCACTGCCGGAGCAGCAGCGCCTGGTTGACCGCGCCCGGGCCGGTGCCGAGCACGCCGAGCGGGCGGTCGCGGACCTCGTAGCCGTGGCAGTACGGGCAGTGCAGCACGTCGCGGCCCCAGCGTTCGAGCAGGCCCGGGAGCTCCGGGAGCCCGTCGCGCAGGCCGGTGGCGACGACCACCCGGCGCGCGTGCAGCACGGGGCCGCCCGCCAGGTGGACGGCGAAGCCCGTCCCCGCGCCTTCGGCGTCCGCGACGCCCTCGACGTGGTCGACCCGGGCGTCGATCAGGTCGACCCCGTAGCCGGCGACCTCCGCCCGGCCGACCTCCAGCAGCGCCGCCGGGGGCATGCCGTCCCGGCTCAGGTAGCCGTGCATGTGGGCGGCGGGGGCGTTGCGCGGCTGGCCCGCGTCCACCACCGCCACCCGGCGCCGGGCCCGGCCCAGCACCAGCGCGGCGCTCAGCCCGGCCGCGCCCGCGCCGACCACCACCGCGTCGTACTCGTCCCGGGGGGCCGTCGGCCCCGTCGTCCTCATCGTGTCGCCCATGGCGCTCACCTCCACCGCCAGGCTGCGACCGGACCAGCCATATCGGCAAGCTTTGTTGCCGTTTCCGCAAACGCCCGCGCCCACCCCGGCCACCGCCCGTCCGCTCCGCGCCACGGGCCCGGACTGCCCGAGTGGACGGGGATCCGGACCGACCCTTGCCATGGAGTGCACTCCAACTCCTAGCCTCTGACGCACCACCGACCCACCACCAGGGGGAGCAGCACCATGCGCTACCGCGTCCTCGGCGGCACCGGCATCGAAGTGAGCACCTACTGCCTCGGCACGATGATGCTCGGCTCCATCGGCAACCCCGACCACGACGACTGCGCCCGGATCATCAACACCGCGCTCGACCACGGCATCAACTTCGTGGACACCGCCGACATGTACTCGGCCGGCGAGTCCGAGGAGATCGTCGGCAGGACGCTGGCCGCCCGCGGCGACCGCGACGAGATCGTGCTCGCCACCAAGGGGCACTTCCCGATGGGCGAGGGCCACGGCCGCGGCGGCAACTCCCGGCGCTGGATCCTCCGGGCGGTCGAGGACAGCCTGCGCCGACTGCGCACCGACCGGATCGACCTCTACCAGATCCACCGGCCGGACCACACCACCGACGTCGAGGAGACCCTGTCCGTCCTCGGCGACCTCGTCCGGGCCGGCAAGATCCGCGCCTTCGGCTGCTCCACCTTCCCCGCCGAACAGATCGTCGACGCGCACCACGTCGCCGAGCGCCGCGCCCTGCCGCGCTTCCGCACCGAGCAGCCGCCGTACTCGCTGCTCGCCCGCGGCGTGGAGCGCGACGTGCTGCCCGTCGTCCAGCGGCTCGGCATGGGCGCACTGACCTGGAGCCCGCTCGCCTCCGGCTTCCTCACCGGCCGCTACCGCAAGGGCCGCCCGGCCGACCTGACCACCGGCCGCCCGACCCTCCACCCGGGCCGCTTCGACCCGACGCTGCCCACCACCGCGGCCAAGCTGGAGGCCGTCGAGGCCTTCACCGCCCTCGCCGGGGACCTCGGCCGCACCCTGCCCGAACTGGCCGTGGCCTTCCCGCTGGCGCACCCCGCCATCACCTCGGTGATCCTCGGCCCGCGCACCCACGACCAGCTGGAGGCGGCCCTCAAGGGCGCCGACCTGGTCCTCGACGACGCCACGCTGGACCGCATCGACGCCATCGTCCCGCCCGGCACCAACGTCTACCACCCCGACGGCGTCTGGCAGCCCCCGTCCGTCACCACCCCCGCCCTCCGCCGCCGCCCCACCACGGACCGCCCGGCGGGATAGCCGAGCCGGCCGCCCGCGGGAGGCCGGCTACTCCCTCGGGGCGGCAAAGCAGTGGACCACGACCGTGCGGTCGGCGGCCCACTGCTGTTCGCCGCTGCCGAGCCAGGTCCAGCCGAGGCGGCGGTAGCAGGCGTTCGCCGGGGCCGCGGTGGCGAGGACGTCGAGGACGGGGTGGAGGCCGAGCGCCCGCGCGTGCGCCACGGCGGCCGCCGCCAGCCGTGCGCCGATCCGGTGGCCGCGCGCCGTGGGGGCGACGTAGAGCCGGCCGATCACGGCGGTGAGTTCCGGGCGGCCGCCGGTGCGGCGGCTCCACAGACCGGGGGCGACGTCGCCGGGCGCACTGCGGGAGAGGCCCACGTGGCCGACCGGGCGGCCGTCCAGTTCGGCGACCCAGGCGGCGAGCAGGCCCCCGGGGGTGAGCCAGGCGGCGGGGCGGTCGGGCCAGTCGGCGGGGTAGCCGTCGGTGGTGTGGACGTCGCCGAGCACCCGGACGCAGTCGGCGAGGTCGGTGACGCGGCGCCGTCGGACGGACACCCCTGCCCCGGCCTGCCGCGAGCCGGACGCGACGACGTTGGCGCGTTCTTCAAGGTCAGCCATGCCGGTACGTTACCGGCCGGGCCCCACCGCCGCAGCAGGTCGGCGACCCCGGTCGGATCCTCCTCGCCACCGACGACGCCACCGACGACGCCACCGCCGCCCGTCGACCGACGCTCCATCAGCCGAACGTGCGGCCGGGCGCTCCCGGGCGCACGGGCGGGCCGTCAGGCGATCGCGGCCGACACCACCGCCGCGACCGCGATGTTGCAACTGGCCGAGACCCAGACCGCCGGGTGCGGCTCCGGATCGACCAGGATCGTGCCGAGCCTGCCGGGCGTCAGCAGGTCCACCGCCCAGAAGGCGACGGCCATCAGCACCAGCCCGAGCAGGCCGTAGCAGGCGGTCGAGACCAGGCCCTTGGCGAAGTCCGCGTAGGTGTACATGATCGCGGTGAAGACGATGCCGCCGATGCCGAGCAGCGCGGAGCTGAGCAGCACGGCGGCGTTGCGGTTGCGCTCGACCCAGATCTGGTGGCCGAGCCTGCCGGGCGTCAGCAGGTCCACCAGGCCGACGCCGAGGAGCAGCAGCACCACCCCGAGGGCTCCGTAGGCGGCCGCCGCGCCGAGCCCGTGCAGGATGTCGTTCATCGTGGTCCCAGCCCCCGGTCCGCTCGCCGATCCCCGACCGGCCTGGTCAAGGGTTGGCAAAAGATACCCCACCGGGGCGGGCGGCGGACCGGGGAAGCGGAGCCCCCTGGCGTCAGTCGGGTCAGTGTTCCTCGTGCACCAGGTGATCGACGCAGGCGGCGATCGCGAGCAGCAGACCGGTGTCGGCGCCGTCGGCGATCTCCACGCCGTAGGTGTCCCGGATCCGGAACCACTTGCGGGAGATCCGGGCGAGGTCGTCGCCGTGGTGGTTCTCGATCCGGTAGTCCTTGTCGATCAGGTCGCCGTGGATCTTCAGCTCGCCGCCGGAGGCCAGCTCCACCAGGTACTTGTCACGGAACGGGGTGAACAGCTTCTCCCGGACGGTCGCGATCACCTCGCCGTCGGCGTCCTCGATCTTCATCGCGTCGCGGACGGTGAACGCCTTCTCCTTCACCACCGCGACCACCCGCCCGTGCGCGTCCTTCAGCTCGAAGGTGTGCCGCAGCCGCAGCACCTTGCCGTCCACCAGGTACGCCTTGTGGCCCCGGTCGTCCTCGATCCAGTAGTCGTCTCCGACTGCGAACAGCTTCTCCCTGACCAGGTACCGCACAGCGGCCTCCTCCGTGTCGACGTGACCCCCATTCGACCCGATCCCCCCACCCGCCGGGAAGCACCGCCACACACGGGCGTTCAATGGCGGCATGCGTCCCGACCCCACCGCCCCGCTGCACAGCGAGCGCCTCGACCTCCTCCCGATCGGCCCCGAGCACGCCGAGGAGCTGGCCGCCGCCCTCGCCGACCCCGCCCTGCACGCCTTCACCGGCGGCTCCCCGGCCACCGCCGACGACCTGCGCGTGCGCTACGCCCGGCTCGCCGCCGGCTCCCCCGACCCCGCCGAGACCTGGGGCAACTGGGCGCTGCGGCTGCGCGCCGACGGCCGCCTCACCGGCTACGTCCAGACCACCGTCAGCCCCGGGGCCGCCGATCTCGCCTGGGTCGTCGGCACCCCCTGGCAGGGCCGCGGCCTGGCCACCGAGGCCGCCCGCGCCCTGCTCTCCCACCTCGCCGCCGCCGGCGTCAGCACCGTCACCGCCCACATCCACCCCGACCACCACGCCTCCGCCGCCGTCGCCCGGGCCCTCGGCCTCACCCCCACCGACGAGCAGCAGGACGGCGAGACCCGCTGGCAGGCGGAGCTCCCCCGCCCCTGACCCGGACCTGACCCGGCCATGGCCCTGCCCTGACGCCCTCAGTCCTCCTCGCCCGGCGCCGGATGCGGGTTGACGGCCTGCCCGTCGATCGGCTGCCCCCAGTCGTCGTCGCCCTCGGCCCCCACGCAGTACCCGGAGCCCTCCACCCACCCCCCGGCGTCCTGGCACTGCTCCGCGGTGACGTCACGCAGAACGGGCCGGGCGGCGGCCGCCGAGGCGGCGCCGGCACCGGTGGCGAGCAGGACAGCGGTCGCGACCGTCAGGGCCGACCGGAGCAGGGGTGAGGTGATCATGCGGACAACGACAGCACGAACCCCACCCCCCACCCCACCGACACGCCCGCCGCCCCCGCCCGCGACCACCGCCCCGGAATGCCGCACCGGAATGCCGCCCGACCACGATGCGGTTGGATACAGACATGGCATCTCGTGCACGTGTACGCGCCCCCGAGCTGGTCGGGGCAGGCGGTTGGCTGAACACCGGTGGCAAGGAGCTGACGCTCGCCGACTTCCGGGGCAAGATCACCATCCTGGACTTCTGAACCTTCTGACACCCAACTCCCTTCGGAATTAAACGAGTTTGAGTGTGATGCCGCTCGATGCCACGCGCACCCGGTTACCGGATGCTCGGGTTCGGAAAATGATCAGCGTCTCGGCACGAGGCTTGCGAGAATCCCGCAAGAGTTGTGGCGGCTGCGCTCGGTCGGCTCGCGGTCGGTGGGGTTGCTCGTACGCGAGGAGGAGTGCCATGTTCGAGAACGTCGCCGGGCTACAGCCCGAGGTAGCCGCGCAGTGGACCGCGCTGGTCGAGGAGTGTCGTCCTGTGCTCGCGAGCGAGGGTATGGATGCGGTGCAAGCCCTGCTGGTCGAACGCGGGACGAGCATCGTCCCGGCAGTCGCCGTCACCAAGGTTCTGCTCGGGTGGGAGGATACCCCGCTCCTGGTCGCTCGGGAGATCGTCGAGACCAGCCCCGCACGCGCAGCAGCCGCCTGAACCGGGACGCCCGGAATGCGGACACCGCCCGTGCGGTTTGATTGAGGCATGGCATCTCGTGCACGTGTACGCGCCCCCGAGCTGGTCGGGGCAGGCGGTTGGCTGAACACCGGTGGCAAGGAGCTGACGCTCGCCGACTTCCGGGGCAAGATCACCATCCTGGACTTCTGGACGTTCTGCTGTGTCAACTGTCTGCACGTCCTGGACGAGCTGCGGGAGTTGGAGGAGAAGCACCGGGACACCGTGGTGATCGTCGGGGTGCACTCGCCGAAGTTCGTGCACGAGGCGGACCACCAGGCCGTGGTGGACGCGGTCGCCCGGTACGAGGTGCACCACCCGGTGCTGGACGACCCGGCGCTGGCGACGTGGAAGCAGTACGCCGTACGGGCCTGGCCGACGCTGGTGGTGATCGACCCGGAGGGGTACGTGGTCGCCCAGCACGCGGGTGAGGGCCACGCGCACGCGATCGCGCGGCTGGTGGAGGAGTTGGAGGCCGAGCACGCGGCGAAGGGCACGCTGCGCCGCGGCGACGGCCCGTACGTGGCGCCGGAGCCGACCGCGGGGGATCTCAAGTTCCCGGGCAAGGCGGTCCGGCTGCCCGGCGGGCACTTCCTGGTCGCCGACTCCGGCCACCACTCGCTGGTGGAGCTGGCCGAGGACGGCGAGACGGTGGTCCGCCGGATCGGCGACGGGCAGCGCGGTCTGGTGGACGGCACCAGCCCCCGGTTCAGCGAGCCGCAGGGGCTGGCGCTGCTGCCGGAGGGCTCGGACTTCGACGTGATCGTGGCCGACACCGTCAACCACGCGCTGCGCGGGGTGCGGCTGGCGGACGGCTCCGTGGCCACGCTGGCGGGCACCGGCCGCCAGTGGTGGCAGGGTTCGGCGACCGAGGGCCCGGCCCGCGAGGTGGACCTCTCCTCGCCGTGGGACGTCGCCTGGTTCGACGGCCGGGTGTGGATCGCGATGGCCGGCGTGCACCAGCTGTGGGCGTACGACCCGGCCGCCGGCACGGTCGGCGTCGCGGCCGGCACCACCAACGAGGGCCTGGTGGACGGGCCCGTCGGCGAGGCCTGGTTCGCCCAGCCGTCCGGTCTGGCGGTCTCGGCGGACGGCGAGCGGCTGTGGGTGGCCGACTCGGAGACGTCCGCGATCCGGTGGGTTTCACGTGAAACCGGGGCGGTCCACACCGCCGTCGGCACCGGCCTCTTCGACTTCGGCCACCGGGACGGCGCGGCCGAGCAGGCGCTGCTCCAGCACCCGCTGGGCGTCACCGTGCTGCCGGACGGCTCGGTGGCGATCAGCGACACCTACAACCACGCGCTGCGCCGCTTCGACCCGGCGAGCGGCGAGGTCACCACGCTGGCCACCGACCTGCGCGAGCCGTCCGGCGCGGTCCTGGTGGACGGGGACATCGTGGTGGTCGAGTCGGCCCGGCACCGGCTGACCAGGCTGCGGCTGCCGGAGGAGGCGGTGCGGGTCGAGTCGGTCGCGCACCGCACCCGGCGGGCGGCCACCGAGGTCGCGCCGGGCGCGTTCCGGCTGGACGTGGTGTTCTCGGCGCCGAGCGGCCAGAAGCTGGACGAGCGGTACGGCCCGTCCACCCGGCTGCTGGTCAGCGCGACCCCGCCCGAGCTGCTGGTCTCCGGCGCGGGCGCGGACAGCGACCTGTCGCGCGAGCTGGTCCTCTCCGAGGAGGTCGCCGAGGGCGTGCTGCACGTCTCGGCGATGGCCGCGTCCTGCGACGACGATCCGGAGATCGAGTTCCCGGCCTGCCACGTGCACCAGCAGGACTGGGGCGTGCCGGTGAAGCTGGTCGCCGACGGCGCGCGCCGGCTGCCGCTGGTGCTCGCCGGCCTGGAGTAGCCCTGGAGTGGCCCGTCCAGTGCGGAAGGGGCCTGGCGGAGCGTACTCCGCCGGGCCCCTTCGCCGTTGAGGGGGGATCAGCCCGGGATCAGCCCTCCAGGAACGCCTTGATCGCACTGGCCAGCAGGTACGGGTCCTCGGCGCCGCACAGTTCGCGCGCCGAGTGCATGGACAGCGCCGCGATGCCGCAGTCCACCGTCTTGATGCCGAGGCGCGCCGCGGTGATCGGGCCGATGGTGGTGCCGCAGGGCATCGCGTTGTTGGACACGAAGGACTGCCACGGCACGCCGGCCTTCTCGCAGGCGGCCGCGAACACCGCCCGGCCGACGCCGTCGGTCGCGTAGCGGTTGTTGACGTTGACCTTGAGGATCGGCCCGCCGTTCGGCAGCGGGTGGTGGCCCGGCTCGTGCCGCTCGGCGTAGTTCGGGTGGACGGCGTGGCCCATGTCGGAGGAGAGGCAGATCGTCCCGGCGAGCGCCCGGGCGCGGTCCTCCGGGGTGCCGCCGCGCGCGTGGACGGTGCGGTCGAGGACGTTGCCGAGCAGCGGGCTCTGCGCGCCGGTATCCGACTCGCTGCCGGTCTCCTCGTGGTCGAAGGCGGCCAGCACCGGGATGTACGGCAGGTCGGCGGCGCCCTCGGCGGAGGCGACGGCGGCCAGCGCGGCGGTGGCGGCGTGGACGGACAGCAGGTTGTCCAGGCGCGGGCCGGCCAGCAGCTCGCGGTCGCGGCCCAGGTAGGCAGCCGGCTGGACGTCGTGCGTCATCAGGTCCCAGCCCGCCACGTCGGCGGCGTCCACGCCGGCGCGCTCGGCGACGTAGGAGATCAGCGAGCCCTCGTCGACCGGGCCGAGGCCCCAGATCGGGGTGAGGTGGCGCTGCTTGTCGAGCTTCATGCCGTCGTTGACCTGGCGGTCCAGGTGGATCGCGAGCTGCGGCACCCGCAGCAGCGGCTCGTCCAGCTGGACGAGCCGCGAGCTGCCGTCCTTCAGCGCGAGGCGGCCGGAGAGCCCGAGGTCACGGTCCAGCCAGGTGTTCAGCGGGACGCCGCCGTAGATCTCCACGGCGACCTGGCGCCAGCCGGCCGAGCCGGTGTCCGGCACCGGCTTGACCCGCAGGTTCGGCGAGTCGGTGTGGGTACCGACCACCCGGAACGGGGTCTCGGGGCGGGCGCTCTCCGGCAGGTACCAGGCGATCAGGGCGCCGCCCCGGATCAGGTAACGGCCGCCGGCGGCGCCGTCCCAGACGTCGGTCTCGGCGACCTGCCGGAAGCCTGCCTTCTCCAGCCGCTCGGCGGCGCTCGCGACCGCGTGGTACGGGGACGGCGAGGTGCCGAGGAACGCGATCAGATCGTCGCTGTGCGTCCGGTCGAAGAATGCCTGGCGGGCGGCGGCGGTCGACATACTGCTCCTGAGTCGAGGGAGGGCTGAAGCCGGATGGGGAGTCGGCTTCGCACCTTGAGCATATGCCCGTACACGGACAGGGAATTCGGAACCTCCCAACGGATGCAGAACGAGGACACAACCGTGAAGTGACGCCGTGCCGAACTCCGTACACCCAGAGATCCGCCCCGGTCGCGGACGGTCATCGCCATGCCCGAGACCGTGCCGCCGGCCCCGTGCAACAGGTGCGAAACGGGCGAACTCGGCGACGGGTGCGGGGCGGCGAACGGGCGGCGCGCGGGACCACGAACGGACAGCGTGCGGGGCGGCGAACGGGCAGCAACGTCGAAGGGCCCGGCGGGAGCCGGGCCCTTCGACGTGAGGGTGGTGTCAGGCGGTCGGAGAGGTGTCACGCCCCTCGCGGCGCCCTTGGGGGCGCGGCGGCGGGTGACGGGTGGGGCGAGGGCCTCAGAAGGCCTCCTCCGCCAGGTCCATGATCTCGTTGTCGATGCCCTCGGCGATCAGCCGCTGCGGGGCGACGGTCGGCAGGACGTTCTTGGCGAAGAAGCGGGCCGCCGCGACCTTGCCCTGGTAGAACGGGACGTCCTTCTCCGAGGCGCCGGCCTCCAGCTTGGCCAGGGCCACCGCGGCCTGACGCAGCAGCAGCCAGCCGACGACGACGTCGCCGGAGACGAGCAGCAGGCGGGTGGTGTTGAGGCCCACCTTGTACATGTTCTTGACGTCCTGCTCGACCGAGGTGAGGTCGGCCAGCAGCTTGCCCACGATGGCGTCCAGGTCGCCGACGGCCTTGGCGAGCAGCTCGCGCTCGGCGGCCAGGGCGTCGCCGCCCTCGGCCGCGCCGAGGAACTTCTGGATCTGCTCGGACAGCGCGGTGAGCGCCTGGCCGCCGTCCTTGACGATCTTGCGGAAGAAGAAGTCCTGGCCCTGGATCGCGGTGGTGCCCTCGTAGAGGGTGTCGATCTTGGCGTCCCGGATGTACTGCTCGATCGGGTACTCCTGCAGGTAGCCGGAGCCACCGAAGGTCTGCAGGGACTGGGCGAGCTGCTCGTAGGACTTCTCGGAGCCGTAGCCCTTGACGATCGGCAGCAGCAGGTCGTTGAGGCGCTCGGCGGCCTCGTCGCGCTCGCCGCGCAGGCCGGCGGCCACCATGTCGTCCTGGACGGACGCGGTGAACAGGACCAGCGCGCGCATGCCCTCGGCGTAGGCCTTCTGGGTGAGCAGCGAGCGGCGCACGTCCGGGTGGTGGGTGATGGTGACGCGCGGGGCGGTCTTGTCCAGGAACTGCGAGATGTCGGCGCCCTGCACGCGCTCCTTGGCGTACTCCAGGGCGTTCAGGTAGCCGGTGGAGAGGGTGGCGATGGCCTTCGTGCCGACCATCATCCGGGCGAACTCGATGATCTTGAACATCTGGCGGATGCCGTCGACCTTCTCGCCGAGCAGCCAGCCCTTGGCCGGGTGCTTGGCGCCGAAGGTCATCTCGCAGGTGTTCGAGGCCTTGAGGCCCATCTTGTGCTCGACGTTGGTGGCGTAGGCGCCGTTGCGCTCGCCCAGCTCGCCGGTCTCCCAGTCGAAGTCGAACTTGGGGACGATGTACAGGCCCAGGCCCTTGGTGCCGGGCTTGCCGCCCTCCGGGCGGGCCAGCACCAGGTGGATGATGTTCTCGGACATGTCGTGCTCGCCCGAGGTGATGAAGCGCTTCACACCCTCGATGTGCCAGGAGCCGTCCTCCTGCTTGATCGCCTTGGTGCGGCCGGCGCCCACGTCCGAGCCCGCGTCGGGCTCGGTGAGGACCATGGTGGCGCCCCAGAGGCGGTCGGTCATCCGCTGGGCGACCTTCTTCTGCTCCTCGGTGCCCTCGTCGTGGACGACGCCGGCGAAGGCGGGGCCGGAGGAGTACATCCAGATGGCCGGGTTGGAGCCCAGGACCTGCTCGGCGTAGGCCCAGATCAGGGAGGACGGGGTGACCTGGCCGCCGATCGCCTCCGGGATGCCCAGACGCCACCACTCGGCGTCCATGTAGGTCTGGTAGCTCTTCTTGAAGGTGGCCGGGACCGGCGCGGTGTTGGTCTCGGGGTCGAAGACCGGCGGGTTGCGGTCGCTGTCGACGAAGGACGCGGCGAGGTCGTTCTCGGCGAGGCGCGAGATCTCGCTCAGGATGTTCTTCGCGGTCTCGACGTCCATGTCCGCGAACGGTCCGGAGCCGTAGACCTGCTCGCGACCGAACACCTCGAAGAGGTTGAACTCCACGTCCCGCAGGTTGGACTTGTAGTGACCCATGGCCGTTTTCTCCGGTTCGTCGCTTCCGGGAGACCGCCGCGTTCGGGCGCCCCGTACCCACCAGTACGCATCATGATGCTACCCAGCGGTAACTTGGGCAAGCCCCTGGCGATGAATCCGCTATGAACGTGGTCACGTCCCACAAGGCGGGACGACCAGTCCTTGTCAGGATCGACGCCCGCACGGGCGGGTGCGCTCCCGATAGCCTGTCCGTGTGTACGGATATGACCAGAACGCATACCCGGGCGACCCCTACCAGCAGCAGGCGGGTCCGCAGCCGGGCATGAACGGCATGCCCGGCCCCGACGCCTACGGCGCGCAGTCGCAGGCGTCCCAGCAGTCCCTCTACCCCGAACCCTCCCCGCCGTCGCTGGCGGACGCCGTCCGGGCGTTCACCACGGGCTCGATGGCGGTCGAGGACTTCCAGGCCATCTTCATCACCTCGAAGGTGCACTGCCCTCGCGGCGAGCGGCCCGGCTTCCTGGCGCTGCACAACACGCCGACGCCGGTGATCCCGATGTTCAGCTCGCTGAAGGAGCTGCGCCGCTACGCCGGCAAGGACTCCAAGCACTTCACCGTCACCGGCGCCGAGGTCCTGGACCTGCTGCCGACCGGCTACGGCTTCGCGCTGGACATGGAGGGCGAGCACCGGATGGTGTTCGACGCCAAGGCGGTCGAGCAGATGGTCGACTTCACCATGCGCCGCATGTACGGCTGACCCATCCTGGAGGAGGAGCCCCGCGCTCCTTCGTCACCATATGGTTCAACTTTCAACTTGCTTGTTGTTGAGAATTGAACTAACCTCGTGGACGTAGGCCAGAGGAACCCCCCGAAGGAGGCCGACATGCCCGCCGTGACCGTCGACAACCCGCTGACCCTGCCGCGCGTCGCCACCCCCGACCCCGCCGCCACCAGCGCCCGGCCGGTCCTCACCATCGCGACCGCACCCGAGGGCTTCGAAGGCGAGGGCTTCCCCGTCCGCCGCGCCTTCGCCAAGATCAACACCAAGCACCTCGACCCGTTCATCATGATGGACCAGATGGGCGAGGTGGAGTACGCCGCCGGCGAGCCCAAGGGCACGCCCTGGCACCCGCACCGCGGCTTCGAGACGGTCACCTACCTGATCGACGGCGAGTTCATCCACAAGGACTCGCACGGCGGCGGCGGCCACCTCGGCGGCGGCGACACCCAGTGGATGACGGCCGGCTCGGGCATCCTGCACATCGAGACGCCGCCGGAGTCGCTGGTGGCCACCGGCGGCCTGTTCCACGGCATCCAGCTGTGGGTCAACCTCCCGGCCTCCGACAAGATGGCCGCCCCGCGCTACCAGGACATCCACGGCGGCCACGTCAAGCTGCTCTCCACCCCGGACGGCGGCGCGATCCTGCGGCTCATCGCGGGCGAGCTGGACGGCCACCGGGGCCCGGGCGTCACCCACACCCCGATAACCCTGCTGCACGCCAGCATCACCCCGGGCGCGCAGGTCACCCTGCCGTGGCGGCCGGACTTCAACGCGCTCGCCTACGTCCTCAACGGCGACGGCACCGTCGGCGCCGAGGGCCGCCCGATCCACACCGGGCAGGCGGCCGTGTTCGGCGAGGGCGACACCATCACCATCACCGCCGACACCAAGCAGGACTCCCGCCACCCCAACCTGGACGTGATCCTGCTCGGCGGGCAGCCGATCCGCGAACCGGTCGCCTGGTACGGGCCGTTCGTGATGAACAGCCACCGCGAACTGGAGCAGGCCATGCGGGACTTCCAGTCCGGCCGGTTCGGCCACCCGATCGACTGACGGCACCACCCCCGGCGACGCCTCGGCCGTCCTCCGCGCGCTACAGGAGCGCGTAGACGGCCGAGGCGTCGTCGTGCGCCTTGCCGCGCGGCCAGCGCTCGCAGGCGGCGTCCGCCCGCTCGACCTCGCGGACCTGCGCGATCAGTTCACCCGGACCGGACTCGGCGAGCAGCCGCAGCGCGTCCGCCCAACTCCCCAGCCCGAAGCGCTCGGTGAAGCGCGAGGCGCCGTCGGTGAGCGCGGCCAGCGCGTGCAGCCGCTCCAGCCGGACGAAGCCGGTCTCGGCGTGCCCGGCCGCCTTCGGGCTGGCCGCGGCGATCCACGGACCGTTGCCCCGGTTGCGGGCGGACCGGACGGCCAGCGCGTACTCCAGGTGCAGCGCGGCCCGCTCGGCCGAGCCGGGGACGGTCGCCCAGACCTGCCGGCGCAGTTCCTCCCCGCCGGGGAAGCGCTGGTTGTCCCCGATCACCTTCGGCGGGCCGTCTTTGTACTCCAGCACCAGCAGCGAGTCGCCGAGCACCAGGTACTCCAGCGACTCGCCGTGCCGGCGGGCAGCCACCACCATCGCCGCGGGGGTGTTGGGGTGGCCCAGGTCGCAGCGGCCGCCGTGCAGCGCGGCCGTCTCCACGATGGCGTCGGCCAGGCATTCGGCGATCGAGCGGTCCACCCGGTCGGTGAGCCGGGCGAGCAGGTGCACGCCCAACCGGCGGACGTACCAGGCGGTTCCGTGCCGGCACCCGGACTCCAGGCCGGTCGGCGAACTCGCACCGTCCAGCAGTACCAGCGCCTCCGGCGAGGCCGCCGCGAAGTCCTCGCTCTCGCGGTCCGGCCGCCGTGCTTCCCCTGCGAGCTGTAGCTGCATCCCGACAGTGTGGCCGCCGCCCCCGGCCCGCGCCCAGACCCCTGCGCCGGTGTGGCGCGGGCCGGTCGCCGCCGCCCGGTGGCAGCCGGGGCAATCCGGTCATACCGTCGAATAACGACCGGACAATTCGGCCAATCAGGGCCTGTCAGGTTTGGGATCACCTTCGGGTGTCCGGGCGGCCCGGGACTGACGAGGAGCAGGAGATGTTCTGGGAGTTCATCGTGCTAGTGGCCGCCTCGACCGGCTTTCCGACCGCCGCGCTGCTCTTCCTGATCGGCGGGCCGCGCTTCCCCGACGAACAGCGCGGCGGCCGGCACGCCTAGCTCTCCGAACCGGGCTATCCGGGCCCGCGTTCCTAGGCCTTCCAGGCCGGGTCCCGCCCGAGCAGGGCCAGCGCGCGGTCGAACCGGCCGCCCGCCGTACCCGCTTCGAGGCGCGGTGCGAACGCCTTGCCCGGCACCCGGTTCTCCGGTGCGGCCGGGACGGCCTCGGCGACCGCCAGCAGGGTCGCCGCCAGCTCCTCGTCGCCGTCCACGACGGCGGTGAACGGGGCCTGGACACCGAGCGCGGCCGCGACGTCCCAGCCGTGCACCAGGGTGTCGAGCAGGTGGAAGCCGACCGCGTGCGCCAGCGGGAAGGGGCCGCCGTGCTGGATCTCCGGCAGCCAGACGTCGCGCCCGGCCGCCGCGGCCTCGCGGAACGCCGCAGTGAGCTCGGCGCCCGTGCGGCGGAAGGCGCCCGCCGGGTCGTCGCCGACCGGGGCGTCGGCCCAGAGCGCGAGGTCGGGCCCGGCGCCGCGGGCGGCCGCGGCGAAGCCCTGGTGCTGGCCGACGATGTGCCCCATCAGCCGGCTCAGCGTCCAGCCCGCGCACGGGCTCGGCAGCTCCAGCTGGTCGGGCCGCAGGCCGTCCACCACTTCGGCGGCCAACTCCAGCGATCGGGCGTGCAGTTCGACGAGTTCTCCGGCACGGCTCATGCGGCGCTGACCTCCTGACCGGCCGACAGGAAGCCGATCGCGTTGTCGATGACGGTGGGCTCGGCGACGATCCGGCGGTGGCCGAGCCCTCGGGTGACCAGTAGTTCCAGCCGGTCACCGTACGCGGCTTTCAGGCGCCGCGCGTGCGATATTCCGACCACGTCGTCGCCCTCGTCGTGCGCCACCAGGATCGGCGGCGGCACCTCCTCGGGCCGGTGCGCGGCGTCGAAGCGCCGCCACGGGTCCTCGGTGCCGGCGAACAGCTCGTGCTCGATCCGGTGCCGCAGGTCCCGCTCGATCACCGGGCCGAGGCCGAGCCCGGCGCAGAACGCGCCCGGCAGGTAGGCGAATTCGCTGACCCCGGCGAGGGCGACCAGCCGCCCGGCCCGGACTCCCTCGCGCAGCGCCAGGAACGCCCCGGCCACGCCCAGCGAGTGCGCCACGATCGCCTCGAACCCGCCGTAGCCGTCCTGGAGTTGCCCGGCGATGGCGCGGTACTCCAGCACCGTGGTGGCCCGGCCGCCGGAGTCGCCGTGGCCCGGCGCGTCGAAGGCGACCGGGCTCAGCCCGAGCGCGCGCAGCCGGGGCACGTAGGGGGCGAAGCGCGAGGCGCGGGAGCGCCAGCCGTGCATCAGCAGCACCGGCCGGGCGCCGTCGCCCCAGCGGTAGACGACGACCTCCTTGCCGTTCACGGTGATCCGCTCGACGGCGGCCTGCCGGTGGGTCTCCCGCTCGGCGGGGCGGACGGCGCTGCGCCGCAGCGGACGCTGGAACAGCTCGTACGCGGCGCGGCCGGCCAGCCGGGGCGCCAGGTGCGAGGTGGTGTTGAGGGCGGTGCGAACCAGTGCGAGGGCCGGGTCCATGCGGTCTCCCTGTCGGTGCGGACGGGCGTGCCGGGGTGCGGGGGCCGTGCTGGGTCCGGATATTAGCACGACCGTTCGTACAGTTTTATGGACGGGAAGTCCGCCGCCCACCCCCGGGCTACCCTGGCGGCACGCACCGCGACGGCGACGGCGACGACGAGAACTGAGGTGGCCGATGGCCGGATCGACCACGGACGGACGGGTCCTACGCGGCGAGGAGACCCGCCGGGCCGTGCTGCACCGCGCCGTCACGATCGCCTCCGTCGAAGGCCTCGGCGCACTCTCCATCGGTCGCCTCGCCACCGACCTCGGGCTCAGCAAGAGCGGCGTGTTCGCCGGCTTCGGCTCCAAGGAGGAGCTCCAACTCGCCACCGTCCGCGCCGCCCGCCGCATCTTCGCCGACGCCGTCGTCGCCCCGGTCGCCGACACCCCGCCCGGCCTCGCCCGGGCCCGCGCCCTCTGCGAGAGCTGGCTCGCCTACTCCCGGGCCCGGATCTTCCCCGGCGGCTGCTTCTTCTACGAGGTCACCGCCGAGTTCGACGCCCGCCCCGGCGCCGTCCGGGACGCCCTCGCCGACTGCGCCCGCGAGTGGCGCCAGGTGATCGCCGACGCCCTCGCCGAGGCCCGCGCCACCGGCGGCCTGCGGCCCGACACCGACCTCGACGACCTCGCCTTCGCCCTGATCGCCCTCCTGGAGACGGCCAACTCCCAGGCCGTGCTGCACGACGAGGACATCCCCTACCAGCGGGCCGCCCGCCTCCTGCTGCGCCTGCTGCGCGCCGAGGCCACCGACCCGGCCGACCCGGCGCTCGCCTAGAACGCTTCTAGGCTTCTCGGCCCAGCGCCCCTTCCAGGAAAGCCGCCTGGGCCAGCAGCCGCTCGTCGCCGCCCGCCGTGCCGACCACCTGGAGGCCCAGCGGCAGCCCCTCCGCCGTCCGCCCGGCCGGGAGGCTCAGCGCGGGCAGGCCCAGGTAGCTCCACGGCAGCGACATCACCGGGTCCCCGGTGCTGTGCAGGCCCTCCGGCGCCCCGCCGGTCGCCGACGGCACCAGCCACAGGTCCACCCCGGCCTCGGCGGTCGCCCGGGCGACCCGCTCGCGCAACCGCTCCCGGGCCTGGAGCGCGGCCGCCCGGTCCTCGGCCGCGACGCCCTGGCCGACCCGGATGCTGGCCGCCGTCTCCGGCCGGTACAGGCCGCCGAACCGGGCGAACCAGTCGGCGTGGCTGCGGGCCAGCTCGAAGCGGTTGATCGTCTGCAACTGCCGGGTGATCCCGGCGAAGTCCGGGAACAGCGGCACCCGGCGCACCGTCAGGCCGGTCTGCGCCAGGCGCTCCAGGCTCTCCTCGAAGGCGCGCAGCGCCGCCGGCTCGGCCCGCTCCAGGTACGCCCCGTCCGGGACCCCGAGCACCGGCCGGCCCCCGCCCCCGGCTGCCGCCTCGCCCCGCCAGTCGTCGCAGAGCAGTGCGGCCGCCAGGGCCGCCCCGGCCAGGTCGGCCGTGAACACCCCCAGGGTGTCGAAGCTCGGCGCGTTCGGGATCACCCCGGCCATCGGGATCCGCCCGTACGTGGGCCGGAAGCCCACCACCCCGCAGTACGCGGCCGGCCGGATCACCGACCCGACCGTCTGGGTGCCGACCGCCAGCGGCACCAGCCCCGCCGCGACCGCCGCCGCCGACCCGCTGCTGGAGCCGCCCGGGGTGTGCCCGGGATGGTGCGGGTTGCGGGTCGGTCCTGGCGCGCTCGCCGCGAACTCGGCGGTCACCGTCTTGCCGGCGACCAGCGCCCCGGCCGCCCGCAGCCGGTCCACCACCACGGCCTGCGGCCCCGCCAGGACCCCCGGCGGCAGCGCCGAACCGCCGTGCGTGGGCAGCCCGTCCACGTGCACGATGTCCTTGACCCCCACCGCCACCCCGTACAGCGGCGGCCGCCCGGCCGGTTCGGGGTGCCGCGCGGCCAGCGCCCGCGCCTGCGCGTGCAGCCGGTCGTGCCGCCCCGGCTCCGGGACGAACGCGTGGATCAGCGGGTCCACCCGCTCGACCAGCGCGCAGAAACGGTCGACGTGCTCGGACAGGTCCGGTACGCCGGACCGCAGCCCGGCGGCCTCACGGGTCAACGACCGCGGCCGGGCGAGGGGTTGCTCCATGCCGATCACGGTAGACCACCCGTGGACGCACTACTGGTGTTCGGCCGACAGGTACGGCGTCTCGCGCAGGTAGTACGCCCCGCAGGTGTGGCAGCACAGCTCCGGCGTCTTGCCCCAGTCCACGGGCTCCCGCACCTGCGCGTCCGGGTCGAGCTCCCGGCCGCACATCGCCACGCTCTCCATCCCCCGGACCATGTGCCACAACCGCACCCCGCCGGTCGCACCCCCGGCCCCGTACTCGGCTCGCATCTGGTGCTTCATGCGGCCATCGTCAGGCCCCCCGGCCACCCCGGCAACCGGTGGCCGAACGGGCGCCTGGGCAGCATCGATCACTTAGCGCCAAATCTGATCGAAACAAGCCACTCGCAACCGGTAGGGTTCGCGGGCGCGACCCGCGCCGACGGCCCTGCCGGAGGCCTCAAGTCGCCCGAAATCGACCCCATTTACCCCAATCTGGAGCTTCTCAACGTGCGCTCTTCTCGCCTTCTGGCCGCCTCCGCGCTGATGGCGCTCTCCTTCGGCACCACGGTCGGCGCCGTCAGCGCGAGTGCGGTCGGAGTCCCCTCCTCTCCGCCCCCCACCTCCACCACGGCCACCCCGAGCGCCCCGGCGCCGAGCACCCCGGCCCCGAGCACCACCCCGAGCGCCCCCACCACGGCGACTCCGAGCACCACCCCCAGCAGCACCGCGACGGCCACCCCCACCAACCGGCCGTCCACCCTGCCCATGCCGACCCCGACCAACAGCATGCGGTGCAGCGGCGGCGTGCACCAGAGCCCGCTGCTCAAGGTCACCGGCTCCGGCCTGTACGGCACCACCCTGGTCAAGGGCGGACCGGCCGCCGAGCTGAGCGTGACCTGGCAGAACAACAGCGGCATCGATCTGCCCGTCGTCCACAACTCGCTCTACGTCACCGACGAGTTCGACGGGGACTACCCCGTCCAGTGGAGCACCGAGTTCTTCGACGTGCAGCTGAACACCGGCTCCGGCTGGAAGCCCGCAAAGCTCGACGACCGCTCCCTCCAGTCGCCGGACATCAAGCTGGCCAAGGGCGAGAAGATCACCTACCAGGTCCGGATCGCCGCCACCGCCAAGGCCCCTGTCGGGAACTACGGCGCCAACTACGACGCCGGCTCCGACGCGTTCGACAACGACAAGGTGCCCACTCCGGCCAACAACAAGCCGAACGCCTGCACCCAGTTCTACAACCCCTTCGAGGGCAAGTTCCGGGTCGCCGAGGCCGGTGGCGCCACGACCCCCGCGGCCGCCGGCCACGGTTCGGCCTCCGCCTCGCCGTCGGCGGGCCCGCACCTGGCCGAGACCGGTGCCGACTCCAACACCCTGCCGATCGCCCTCGGCGGCGCCGCCGTCCTGGCGGCCGGCGCCGGCACCGTGTTCGTCCTGCGCCGCCGCAAGGCCGGCGCGCACAGCTGACCCTGAAACCGGGTGAACGCCGGGGGCGCGGACCGTGGTCCGCGCCCCCGGCGTTCGTCGTATCAGCTCGTCGTATCAGCCCGCCGTCATCAGCGCGTCGTCATCAGTTCGCCGTGTCAGGACGCCCGCAGCAAGGCCCCGTCCTGCCACTTGAGGATCTTGTCGAAGCTCACGATGGCGCCCCGGAGCGGGTGGTTGCGGAGCTGGACGTGGTCGGTGAGGGCGTGGATGAGGAAGAGGCCGCGGCCGGATTCGGCGGTGAGGTCCGGGAGGGCGTCGAGGTCCACGGGGCGCAGCGTGGGCACCGCGGGGCGGGCGGGGAGGACGTGGGTGTCGTAGGGGTGGCCGTCGCGCCGGGGCTGGTGGGCGGTGAGGACCCGGGCCGGGACGGTGGCGCGGCCGCGGCGGGGGCGGCGGTGCGCGGCCGGGCGGGGCGGCGGCGGAGGGACGGGGCGGCGGCGCAGCGCCGGGGCGGGGGTGCCGACGGGGCCGGGCAGGCCGGGGCCGGAGTCGGTGACCTCGATCCGCAGGCGGTCGCCGCTGATCGAGGCGGTGACCTGGAAGCCGTCGTCGGGCCGCCCGCCGGCGCCGTGCTCGACGGCGTTGGCGCAGGCCTCGCTGAGGGCGACGCCGAGGTCGTGGGCGATCTGCGGGTCGACGCCCGCCGTCGCCATGGCACCGAGCAGGATGCGCCGGGCCAGCGGGACGCTGGCCGGGTCGCGCTTGAGGTGCAGAGTCCACCAGATGTCCACGGGAGGTCCCTCCTGGCTGCGGCTCCACATACAACTAGGTATCTCCGGGCGATTCGGCGGTGAACCGTGCCCGGGGCCCGCTGCCGCCCGTTCGGCGGATGGACTGAGGCCGTGGATTGTGCCGAGTGGCGCACTCTCCGGCCTGCACGCCGCTGCCGAACGGGGCATTCGTAGGGATTTCCCACCCTGCCCACGCGGGCGAGGTAGGCGGTGAGATGATGTCTCGGCCATGACTGCCCTCCCCGCCGCCCCGCTCCCGGGCGCCCTCGCACCGGATGCGCCGGTGGGGGCCGCCGCCTGGGACCTGCGGCTTGCCCGGGCCGTCCCGTTCGCCCTGGTGTGCACGCTGATAGCGGCCGCCGGGCACGCCCTGGCGGGTGGCGGGAACGTGCCGCCGGCCGCGTTGGCGACGGGCTTCGCCGCGGTGCTGGTGCTCGCGGTGGCCTGCAGCGGGCGGGAGCGTTCGCTGACGGCCATCGCCGGTGCGCTGGGCGCGGGTCAGCTCGGGCTGCACTGCCTGTTCCACAGCTTCAACGGCCACGCCGCGATCGGCGGCATGGCCGGCATGCACCACGGCGGCTCCGGTCCGCTGACCCTGCCGACCGTGGCGGGCCGGCTGATCTGCAACGAGGCGCGCCCCGGCACGCTGGCCGGCCTGCCCGGGAGCCCGACCGCCGAGCAGCTGGTCTCCTCGGCGGGCCTGGACCCGAACGCGTACGCCGTCGCCCCGTGGTGGCAGGGCGGCGTGTTCGGGATGACGCCGTCGATGCTGGCCGGGCACCTGGCCGCCGCGCTGGTGGCGGGCTGGTGGCTGCGGCGTGGTGAGGCGGCGCTGTGGCGGCTGGTGCGGGTGACCGCGTCGGCGGCCCGGGAGCATTGGGCGGCGCCGCTGCGGTCGGCGCTGGTGCTGGTGGCGGCGCTGCTGCGCGGCCTGTTCGGCGCGGCCGGTCCGGCCCGTCGGTTCGGCGTCCGGGGCGGGGAGAGTCCGCTTCCGGCGGGTGCCGCGCTGCGGCACAGCGTGGTGCGGCGCGGTCCGCCGCGCGGGGTCTTCGCGTACTGATCCGGCTCCTGGCGCCCCGTTCGTGTCGGGCCCCGGTCGTGCGCAGCGTCCCCGGGCCGGTCCCGTGTGTCCCCGACATCCCGTGTGTCCCCGACACGCCGACGGCCCCCGGTTTCCGCCCCCACACGTCCCCAGCACGTCCCCACGCGCGGCCCCGCCGAGGCACGGTCTTCCCGTCGCCCGGACGCGGGCCGGTCCGCCGAGCTCCGATCGGAGACACCCCATCATGCGTTCCCTTCCCACCCGCCGTCTCGCCGCCGTCGCCCTCACCGCCGCCGCCTCCGTGGTGGCGCTGGCCGGCCCCGCGTTCGCGCACGTCACCGTGAACCCGGGTGCGGCCGCCCAGGGCGGCTACACGGCCGTCGACTTCCGGGTGCCGAACGAGAGCGACGCCGCCGGCACGGTGAAGCTGGAGGTCAACCTCCCGCTGGACCACCCGCTGGCCTCCGTCCGCACCCTGCCGCTGCCGGGCTGGACCGCGGCCGTCGAGAAGGCGAAGCTCGACAAGCCGATCAAGGTGCACGGCAGCGACGTCAACGAGGCCGTCTCCAAGATCACCTGGACCGCCGACGCCGGCACCAAGATCGCCCCCGGTCAGTTCCAGGAGTTCCGGGTCTCGATCGGCCCGCTGCCGTCCGACGCCGACAGCATGGTCTTCAAGACCCTGCAGACCTACGACAACGGCGACGTCGTCCGCTGGATCGACGAGTCCAAGGACGGCCAGCCCGAGCCGGCCCACCCGGCCCCCGTCCTGAAGCTCACCAAGGCCGCCGCCGGTGAGGACGCCCACGGCGGCGTCACCGCCTCCCCCTCCGCGGGCGCCCACGGCGACAGCGCCGACCACACCGCGGCCCCGGCCGGCGCCAAGTCCAGCGACTCCACCGCCCGGGTGCTCGGCGTGGTCGGCATCGTGGTCGGCGTGATCGGCACCGCCGTCGGCGTGCTCGGCCTGCGCCGCCGGAGCAGCGGCTCCGCCTCCTGACCCACCCCGCCGGCGGGGCCGTACCCACGCCCCGGGTACGGTCCCGCCGGCGGTCCCACCCCGCACGATCGGATCTCCCATGCCCCGCACCACCCGCACCACCCGCCTGGCCGGCGCGGCCGCCGTCGCGCTCGCCGCCGCCCTGACGCTGACCGCCTGCGGCTCCTCCGGGGGCGGCTCGACCCCCGCCAAGGTCACCAAGCAGAAGTCCGACTCGCCGTACCAGGGCACGGTGCTCACCAAGAACTTCGAGAAGCCCGACCTCCAGCTGACCGACACCTCCGGCCAGCCGTACGACCTGCGGCAGCAGACCAACGGCAAGACCACGCTGCTGTTCTTCGGCTACACCAGCTGCCCGGACGTCTGCCCGACCACCATGGGCGACATCGGCGTCGCGATGAAGGCGCTCCCGGCCGAGGAGCGGCAGAAGGTCAACGTCGTCTTCGTCTCCACCGACCCGCAGCGCGACACCCCCAAGGTGCTGCGCACCTGGCTGGACTCGATGGGCAGCGACTTCATAGGCCTGACCGGCGACCTGGCCAAGGTGAAGACGGCCGCCAGGTCGCTCGGCATCATGATCGAGGACCCGGTGGTCAACGCGGACGGCACCGTCACCTCGACCCACGGCGCGCAGGTGCTGGCCTTCCTCCCCTCGGACGACAAGGCGCACGTGCTCTACCTGAGCGGCACCGAGGAGAAGACCTACGAGCACGACCTGCCGCTGCTCGCCAAGGGGGTCGCGGCATGAAGGCCTCGACCGGCCACGCCCCGGCCGGCCGCGCGACCCTCGGCTTCCGGCGGACGGCGCTCACGGGCGCGGTACTGGCGACGGCCCTGGGCGGCGGCGCCATCCTGGTCGCCTGCGGGGCAGGCGGTCAGGACGGTGCCGGCGGCGGGGCGGCCAAGCTGAGCGTCGCCGACTCCTACATCCCGCTGCCCCCGGCCGGCGGGATGGCCGCCGGCTACCTGACCGTCCGCAACGACGGCGGGCAGGACCAGCTGGTCAAGGTGAGCAGCCCGGGCGCCGAGTCCGTCACCATGCACCGCTCGACCCCGTCGAGCATGGAGCAGGTCCCGAGCCTGGACGTGCCCGCGCACGGCGCGTTGCAGTTCGCCCGCGGCGGCACCCACCTGATGATCATGGGATGGCAGAAGGCCCCCGCCCTCGGCGACGAGCTGGAGCTCGACCTGACCTTCGCCAAGTCCGGCACCCTGTCGGTCAAGGTGCCGGTCAAGGAGCTCACCTACCGCCCCGGCCAGAGTTAAGGGGACCGCCAGCATGGAGAAGGCCGCCCACCGCCGCATCGCCGGACTGCTCGGGACGCTCGGCGCGCTGCTCGCGCTGATGCTCGCCGGCGCCGGACCGGCCGCCGCGCACGCCACCCTGGAGTCCACCGACCCGCACCAGAACTCGGTGGTCGCCACCGCCCCGCAGGCGGTCACGCTGACCTTCAGCGAGTCCGTGTCGCTGTCCAGCGACTCGGTGCGGGTGCTCGACCCGGCCGGCAAGGCGGTGGACACCGGCAACCCGGGGCACGCCGACGGCAAGGCGGACACCGCCCGGGTCGGACTGAACAGCGGGCTCGCCAACGGCACGTACACCGTCGCCTGGCGGGCCGTCTCGGAGGACTCGCACCCGATCGGCGGCGCGTTCACCTTCTCCATCGGCGCGCCCTCGGACACCTCGGTGTCCGCCACCGCGCTCCAGGGCGCCAAGGCCGACGGCCTGGTCTCCGCCCTCTACGGCACCGGGCGCACCGTCGCGTACGCGGCGTTCGCGCTGCTCGCCGGCGTCGCCGCGTTCGTGCTGATCTGCTGGCCGGAGGGCGCCACCCGGCGCCGGATGCAGCGGCTGCTGATGACCGGCTGGGCGGCGCTACTGACCTCCACCGTCGCGGTGCTGATGCTGCGCGGCCCGTACGAGCGCGGTTCGGGGATCGGCAAGGCCCTCGACCTGTCGCTGGTGCGCGCCACCCTGGACGAGCGGATCGGCACCGCGCTGGCCGCCCGGCTGCTGCTGCTCGCGGCGAGCGGGGTGTTCCTGTCGCTGCTGGTCGGCCAGTTGGGGCAGCCGGCCCGGCCGGCGGCGCAGCCCGGCGGCGCCGGGAGCGCGGGAAGCGCCGGAAGTGCCGGAAGCGCGGGCGACGAGGAGGCTGAGGAGGCCGAGCTGCGGGAGCTGGAGCAGCGCGCCGCCGAGCGGCCGCAGCGCGAGGCCCGGCTGGGCCTCGGCGTCGCCGGGCTGGTGCTCTCGATCGCCCTGGCGGCGACCTGGGTCGGCGCCGACCACGCCTCGGTCGGCATCCAGGTCTGGCTGTCGCTGCCGCTCGGCATGCTGCACCTGATCGCGATGGCGCTCTGGCTGGGCGGCCTGGCCGCGCTGCTGGTCGCGCTGCGCGAGGGTGTCGGCGCGCAGGTCGTCGACCGCTTCTCGAAGGTCGCCTTCGGCTCGGTCGCGGTGCTGGCCGCCACCGGCGTCTACCAGTCCTGGCGCGGCCTCGGCAGCTGGGGCGCGCTGACCGGCACCGAGTACGGGCGGCTGCTGCTGGTGAAGACCGGCTGCGTGACCGTGATGCTCGGCGCCGCCTGGTTCTCCCGCACCTGGCTGGCCCGGCTGCGCGCGGCCCCGGCCGAGGCGGCGGAGATCGAACGGACCGCGGTGCCGGAGCCGGTCGGCGCAGCCGCCGCGCACTCCGAGGACCCGCTCCGGCAGGCCCAGCTGGCCCGCCAGCAGGCGGCCCGGGAGAGCGCCGGGCGCGAGCGCGGGCTGACCCCGACCAGGGCCGGGCTGCGCCGCTCGGTGCTGGTCGAGGCGCTGGTCGCGGTGGCGGTGCTGGTGGTCACCACGATGCTCACCAACTCCCCGCCCGGGCGGGTGGCGAGCGAGGTCAAGGCCGGTGCCGTCGCACCCGCCGCCGGACCGGCCGCCGGGGGCGCGCCCGCCCCGCAGACCGAGCCGGGCCGCACCGTCGAGCTCAAGCTCCCGTACGACACCAAGGGCCGCACCCCGAACGCCAAGGGGACCGCGACCGTCACCCTCAACCCGGCCCGGACCGGCCCGAACGAGGTGCACCTCGCGCTGACCGGCGCGGACGGGCAGCCGGTGGACGTCCCCGAGGTGCAACTCGCCTTCACCCTGCCGGACCGCGACCTCGGCCCGCTGCCGGTGGCGCTCACCCCGGAGGGCACCGGCCGCTGGAGCGGCACCGCGCAGCTGCCGCTGGCCGGCACCTGGGTGGTGTCGGTGCAGATCCGCTCCTCCGACATCGACCAGACCACCCCGACCCAGCAGTTCAAGATCGGCTGACCACGATGGAGCACACCTCGACGGACCGCACCACGGCGGACCGGGACACGACGGAGAGGGCGGAGGCGGAGAGGCCTGCAGCACAGGGTGCTCAGGCGCCCGGCCGCGCCGGCTTCACCCGGCGGGCCCTGCTCGGCACCGCCGGCGCCGGGCTGCTGGCCGGCGCCGGAGCCGGCGTCGCCGGTGCGGTCGCCCTGGACCGCCACCCCGGCGCAGCGCCCGCCGCCGGGCCGGGCGGCGCGCTCGGCGCGGCCCGGGTGCCGTTCCACGGCGAGCACCAGGCCGGCATCCTCGAACCCCAGCAGGCCCGGGTCCAGCTGGCCGCCTTCGACCTGGCCGAGGGCGTCGGCCGGGACGGGCTGCGCACCCTGCTCCAGCGCTGGACGAAGGCCGCCGAGCGGCTGACCGCCGGGGAGCCGGCCGAGGACGCCGACAACCAGGTGGCGCTGGACGCCGGCCCCTGCTCGCTCACCCTCACCGTCGGGTTCGGCGCCGCCCTGTTCGACAAGGCCGGGCTGGCCGACCGCCGCCCGCAGGCGCTCGAACCGCTGCCGCCCTTCCCCGCCGACGCGCTCGACCCGGCGCGCGGCGACGGCGACCTGTTCGTCCAGATCGGCGCCGACGACGCCCTGGTGGCCGTGCACGCGCTGCGGGTGCTGCAACGCCAGGCGGCCGGCACGGCGGCACTGCGCTGGCAGTCGGCCGGCTTCGCCCGTACGCCCGGTGCCACCGCGCGCCCGATGACCGGCCGCAACCTGATGGGCCAGATCGACGGCACCAACAACCCCCGGCCGGGCGAGGACGGCTTCGCCGCCAAGGTGTTCTGCACCGCCGGGCCGGACCAGCCGGCCTGGCTCGCCGGCGGCTCGTACCTGGTGTTCCGGCGGATCCGGATGCTGCTGGACAACTGGGAGGCGCTGCCGACCGACCGGCAGGAGCGGGTGATCGGGCGGCGCAAGTCGGACGGCGCGCCGCTCGGCGCGCCCGCCGGGGCTGGCGAGCGCACCCCCGTCGACCTGGCCGCGCAGGGCGCGGACGGCGCGCTGGCGATCCCCGCCGACGCGCACGTCCGGGTGGCCGCCCCGGCCGCCAACGGCGGGGCGGCGATGCTGCGGCGCGGGTTCTCGTACCACGACGGCCTGCTGCCCGACGGCTCGCCGGACGCCGGGCTGCTCTTCCTCGCCTTCCAGGCCGACCCGCGCAAGGGCTTCACCCCGGTGCAGCGCAAGCTGGCCCGGGGGGACGGCCTCTCCCGCTTCCTGCGGCACGAGGCCAGCGGCCTGTACGCGGTGCCGCCGGGCGTCCCGGCCGGCGGCTACCTCGGCCAGCAGCTCTTCGAGTAGCACGCCCCCGACGGTCTCCGGTCCCGGCCACTGAAACGCTTTCCTGGCCGGCGCGCGGAGTCGTTATGGTGACTTCTTCGGCAACACCCCTGCCCCGGTTCCACCCTGTTCCCCACGGAGGCGTCATGTCGGCCACCCGCTACACCTACCTCGGCCCGGCCGGCACCTTCACCGAGGCGGCGCTGCGCACCCTGCCCGAGGCCGCGACCCGGGAGCTGGTGCCGCTGGCCTCGGTGCCGCTGGTGCTGGACGCGGTACGCGGCGGGGACGCCTCCGGGGCGTTCGTCCCGATCGAGAACTCGGTCGAGGGCGCCGTCACCGCGACCAATGACGAACTCGCCGCCGGCACACCGCTGATGATCTACCGTGAGGTGCTGCTGCCGATCTCCTTCGCGCTGCTGGTGCGGCCGGGCACCGACCTGGCGGGGGTCAAGACGGTGACCAGCCACCCGGTGGCCCAGGCGCAGGTGCGCCGCTGGCTGGCGGCCAACCTGCCGGACGCGCAGTGGGAGTCGGCCGCCTCCAACGCGGACGGCGCCCGGCTGGTCGCCGAGGGCCGCTACGACGGGGCGTTCGCGGGCGAGTTCGCGGCGCCGATCTACGGGCTGGACCCGCTGGTCAAGGACATCGCGGACGCGCAGACCGCGACCACCCGGTTCGTCCTGGTCGGCCGCCCGGGCCGGGTCTCCTCGCCGACCGGCGCGGACAAGACCTCGATGGTGGTCTGGCTGCCGGACGACCACCCGGGCGCGCTGCTGGAGCTGCTCCAGGAGTTCGCGGTGCGCGGGGTCAACCTGATGCGGATCGAGTCGCGGCCGACCGGTGAGGGCATCGGCAACTACTGCTTCCTGATCGACTGCGAGGGGCACCTGTCCGATCGCCGGGTGGCGGAGGCCGTGATGGGGCTGAAGCGGATCTGCCCGCAGGTGCGGTTCCTCGGCTCCTATCCGCGCGCCGACCGGCAGGTCTCCACGCACCGGCGGCCGGGGACCTCGGACGACGATTTCACGGCCGCCGCCGACTGGCTCTCCCGGTGCCTCGACGGGCGCGGCGACATCTGATCCACGCGACGGCACCGCGACGGCACCGCGACAACATCCGATCGCCGTCCTTTGTCTTTCCGCCCTTTTCCGATCGTTTTCCCGCGGCCGGACGGAAGGGGGCGGGTGACCGCACCCGTCGTCCACAGGGGCCCGTGGCCCCGGAACCCGCCATCCACAGGGGCGGGGACTATCCACAGCCGAAAGTTATCCACAGGCCTGGGGATGAGTCGACAAACCGGTATAGCCACTGCGGGTTTCGGTCGGATCATTGGTTAGCGGCGTAGAGATGACTAATCGGACCAGAGTCACCCGTGTGCCAGCAAATCACCTGTCTGAGTGCTTCAATTCCCTCACCCGAGAAGGTCAAATGAGGTTTGAAACCTCATTTCCCTGGCTTCGGTGATCGGAGGGCCGACCTCCCCTTCAATCCACAGGCACCGCCCGGATCCTGTGGATAACCCTGGCCCCGCCCGATCCCCACAGAAGTTATCCACAGGATCCGGGCGGTTATCCCCAGGGGAAAACCCGTACCGGTGGACGAGCCTGCGCCCGGTACGCTTGGGCCTGTGATTGACCTTCGCCTGCTTCGTGAGGACCCTGACCGAGTGCGCGCCTCGCAGCGCGTCCGTGGCGAGGACGTCGACCTGGTCGACGCCCTCCTCTCCGCCGACGAACGGCGCCGGTCCTCGGGCAGTCGCTTCGACGAACTGCGCAGCGAGCAGCGGACGCTCGGCAAGCAGGTCGCCCAGGCCAAGGGCGAGGAGAAGGCCGCCCTGCTGCAGCGCACCAAGGAGCTGGCCGCCGCGGTCAAGGCCGCGGACGCCGAGCAGGGCGTGGCCAAGGAGGAGGCCGAGCGCCTGCTCCGCTCGCTGGCGAACCTCATCGACCCGGCCGCCCCGGTCGGCGGCGAGGAGGACTTCGTCACCCTGGAGGAGATCGGCACCCCGCGCGACTTCGCCGCCGAGGGCTTCGAGCCGCGCGACCACGTCGAGCTCGGCCAGATCCTGGGCGCGATCGACACCGAGCGCGGCGCCAAGGTCGCCGGCGCCCGCTCGTACTACCTGACCGGTGTCGGCGCGCTGCTGGAGCTCGCCCTGGTCAACATGGCCATCGCCCAGGCCACCGCGGCCGGCTTCATCCCGATGATCACCCCGACCCTGGTCCGGCCCGCCGCCATGGACGGCACCGGCTTCCTCGGCCAGGCCGCCGAGAACGTGTACCACCTCGCCGAGGACGACCGGTACCTGGTCGGCACCAGCGAGGTCCCGCTCGCCGCGTACCACATGGACGAGATCCTCGACGCCGAGAAGCTGCCGCTGCGCTACGCCGGCTACTCGTCCTGCTTCCGCCGCGAGGCCGGTACCTACGGCAAGGACACCCGCGGCATCATCCGCGTCCACCAGTTCGAGAAGGTGGAGATGTTCGTCTACACCACTCCCGAGGACGCCGAGAACGAGCACCGCCGCCTGCTCCAGTGGGAGAAGGACTTCCTCAACGCGCTGGAGCTGCCCTACCGGGTGATCGACGTCGCCTCCGGCGACCTCGGCGCCTCGGCCGCGCGCAAGTTCGACATCGAGGCCTGGATCCCGACCCAGGGCAAGTACCGCGAGGTCACCTCGACCTCCAACACCACCGAGTACCAGGCCCGCCGGCTCTCCATCCGGATGCGCGAGGAGGGCAAGACCCGCCCGCTGGCCACCCTGAACGGCACCCTGGTCGCCATCCCGCGCACCATCGTGGCGATCCTGGAGAACCACCAGCAGGCCGACGGCTCGGTGGCCGTGCCCGAGGCGCTGCGGCCGTTCCTCGGCGGGCGGACCGTCCTCGAACCGGTCAAGTAGCACCGCGCCACCCGCACCACCCGCAACTCCCGGGAGACGTACGGCCCATGAGCACCACCAGCCCCAGCCCCGTCTCCCCCAACGGTGAGCACCCGAGCGGTGGCGACCTGCCCTACCGGCTGGTCGCCACCGACCTCGACGGCACCCTGCTGACCAGCGCGGAAACCGTCTCCGAGCGCACCCGCGCCGCCCTGGCCACGGCCACCGGCGCGGGCGCGCTGCACATCGTCGTCACCGGCCGCTCCGCAGCCTGGGCCCGCCCGGTCTTCGACGAGATCGGCTACACCGGGATAGCCGTCTGCGGCCAGGGCGCCCAGGTGTACGACGCCGGCGCGCACCGGCTGCTCACCTCCCTCACCCTGGACCGCCGGCTCGCCGCGCTCGCCATCGCCAAGATCGAGGCCGAGACCGGCCCGCTGGCCGTCGCCGCCAACCAGGACGGCCTGGACGGCCAGGTGCTGGCCGGCCCCGGCTACGAGCTGCTGATCGGCTCCGACCTCCCGGTCGTCCGGGTCCACCGCGACCAGCTGCTCGACGCCCCGGTCAGCAAGCTCTACATCCAGCACCCGGGCCTGACCGACGACGCGCTCGCCGAGGCCGCCCGCCGCGTCGCCGGGGACCTGGTCGGCGTCGTGATGGCCGGCGCCGGAGTGGTCGAACTGCTGCCGCTGGGCCTGTCCAAGGCCACCGGGCTGGCCGTCGCCGCCCGCCGCCTGGGCGTCCGCGGGGCCGACACCATCGCCTTCGGCGACATGCCCAACGACGTGCCGATGTTCGGCTGGGCGGCCCGCGGCGTGGCGATGGCCAACGCCCACGAGGAACTGCTCGCCGTCGCCGACGAGGTCACCGCGAGCAACGACGAGGACGGCGTCGCCGTCGTCCTGGAACAGCTCTACCCGGGCGTCTAGGGGCTCTCTTTCGGATCACGCCGTGGTGTTCGGCGGGGGTTCACCTCCAGTTGTAGGATGACCGGGCAAGCGGTTGTAGGATGACCGACGACCGGCGTTGACCAGCGACGCGGCGACCAACGACGAAGGGAGCACCGGCATGACCAACGACGGCAACAGCCTCCAGGCGGCCGGACGGCGCTCCCTGGTGGACACCGCGATCGACCAGCTGCGCGAGCAACTGGCCGGCGGCGTCTGGCCGGTGGGATCGCAGATCCCCACCGAGCACGAGCTCGCCGAGCGGCTGCAGGTCGGCCGGAACACCGTCCGGGAGGCGATCCGGGTGCTGGTGCACGCCGGCATGCTGGTCTCCCGGCAGGGCGAGGGGACGTTCGTCCGCTCCACCAGCGACCCGGCCGCCGTCCTGCGCGGCGTCCAGCGCTCAGGCATCCGGGACGTCCTGGAGGTCCGGGCCGCACTGGAGACCGAGGCCGCCCGGCTGGCCGCGCTGCGGCACACCCGCGAGGACGTCGAGCGGATGCGGGCCGCGCTGGCCCGCGAAGCCGAGGTGATCGCCTCGCACGCCGAGCGGACCGACCGCGAGGCCACCGTCGAGCACGACCTGGAGTTCCACACCGCCATCGTCGAGGCCGCGCACAACCCGGCGCTCACCGAGGTCTACCGCTACTTCGGCGCCTCCGTGCGCGAGTCGATGACCTCGGCCTTCGGCGACCACGACATGCCCGAGGTGGCCGTGGCCACCCACGCGGCGCTGGTCGACGCGATCGAGAGCGGCGACCCCGACCGTGCCGAGGCCGCGTGTCGTGCGCTGCTCGCCGAGCCGACCGCGGCCGTCGAGCAGCTCCTCGCGGCCATCGCGGCCCGGAAGTGACATAGGCACCCGCCTGCCTTCCGCCCTCCGCGCCCTCGCGCACATTCACGAAAGAACAGCACACCCATGGCCGTCACCCGTGCCCAGCAGCCGGTTGCCACCACGTCCCTCCCGCTTCCCGTCCGCACCCGGCTGGCCCACCCCGCACTGCTGCTGACCGGCATCCTGCTGGTCGCGCTGAACATGCGCGCCTGCCTGGCGGCGGTGTCGCCGATGGTCGGCGAGATCCAGCGGACCTTCGGACTCTCCGCCACCGCGAGCGGACTGATCACCACCGTGCCGGTGCTGTTCCAGGGCGTCGGCGCCCCGCTCACCCCCCGGCTGACCCGGCGGTTCGGCACCGAGCGGGTGGTGCTGGGCGCCGTCCTGGTGCTGGGTGCGGGCGTGCTGCTGCGGGTGCTGCCCTCGGTGGCGGCGCTGTACGCGGGCTGCGTGGTGATCGGCGTGGCCATCGCGGTGCTGAACGTGTCGATGCCGGGCCTGGTCAAGCGGGAGTTCCCGGACCGGGCGGCGGCGATGACCGGCGTCTACTCGACCACCATGCTGGTCGGCGCGACCATGGCGGCCGGCCTCTCGGTGCCGCTGGAGCACGCCCTCGGCGGCGGCTGGCAGGCCTCGCTGGGCACCTGGTCGCTACTCGCGCTGATCGCCGCGGTGGCCTGGCTGCCGCAGGTGCTGCGCTCCCGGCAGGAGCGGGCGGCGGTCGCGGCAGCGACGGGCCTCTCCGCCGGCCCTGCGGCCGGTCGGGCGACCGGTCAGGCGACCGGTCATACGGCCGGTCGTACGGCCGGTCGGGCGGCCGAGAAGCCGATCGAGGGCATCTGGCGCTCGCCGATGGCCTGGCAGATCAGCCTCTTCATGGGCATCTCGTCGCTGCTGGTGTACACCCTGGTCGCCTGGATGCCGACCATCCTGGCCGACCACGGCATGGACCGCGGCGAGGCCGGTCTGGTCTTCGCCTTCTCCAACCTGGTGCAGGTCGCGGGCGCCTTCCTGGTGCCGCTGCTGGCCGGCCGGATGACCCGCCAGCGCGGGCTGGCGGTGGCCATGGCCGGACTGAACGGCCTCGGCATCGCCCTGCTGCTGATCGCGCCGGTGTCCGGCGCCTGGGTGTCGGCGACCATCCTGGGCGTCGCCCAGGGCGGTTCGCTGGGCCTGGGCCTGGCCTTCATCGTGCTGCGCACCGGCAGCGCGGCCGGCGCCGCCCAACTGGGCGGGATGTCGCAGGCGGTCGGCTACCTGGTCGCGGCGGCGGGCCCGGTCGGCGCCGGCGCGCTGCACCAGCTCACTGGCGGCTGGACGGCCACCCTGGTGCTGATGCTGGTGCTGGCCACCGTGGTCGGCGCGGCCGGCTGGGGCGCGGGCCGCAACCGGACGCTCGGCTAGCACCTCTACTCGGACCGACCCGGGCTGGCCTCGTTGAGGCCGGCTCGGGCCGACCCCGGCTGACCCGGGTCGACCCCGGCTGACCCGGGCTGACCCGGGCCAGCCCCGGCCGGCTACTCCTCGGCGGCCAGGGTCAGTCCGGCCAGCTTCACCGAGGCCAGCACCGTCGCCGCCACGGTGACCGCCAGCAGCAGCGGGACGGCCACCCCGAGCGAGACGTCGGCGCCGATCGCGGCGTCCCCGGCGACCGCCTCGGCCACCGACCGGCCCCACTGCTGGACGCTCAGTGTCCGGGCGCCCGACACGAAGTTGCCGATCAGCGACTCCCAGACCAGCGCGTACCCCAGTCCGGCCACCACCGCGTGCCGGGTGACCACGCCGAGCAGCAGGAACAGCGCGCTGTACGCCGCCCCGGCGACCAGCACGGCCACGGTGTAGCCGAGCGCGATGCCGTCCCTGGTGCCGATCAGCAGCAGGCCGCAGAGCAGCGTCGGGAGGGCGGCGAACACCCAGGTGGTGCCGATCGCGACGACCAGTTTGGTGGTGACGATCTTCCACCGCGGCAGCGGCTTGGCCAGCAGGTAGACGATCGACCCGTCGTCGATCTCGGTGGCGATCACGCCGGTGCCGACGACCAGGCCGAGGATCGGCACCAGGGTGCCGAGGCCGAGCTGCCCGAGGATCTTGACGGTGAGGTCGTGCTCGTTCCCGCTGGCGGTGCCGCTCGCGACGGCCGAGATGACCAGCAGCAGGGCGGGGACCACCAGCAGCAGGAGGCCGCGGCGGCGGCCCAGCAGGCCGCGCAGGGTCAGCCTGGCGACGGTCGGGTTCATGGTCGGTCGGCCCTTTCCTGGGTCCGGTACGGGAGTTCGGTGGCTCGGACGCCGGGCCTCACGCGGAGACCAGGTAGGAGAAGACGCTCTCCAGCGACTCGTCCGCCGGCGACACGGTGTACAGCCGGATGTCCGCCTCCTGGGCGACCCGGGGCAGCAGGGTGGTGAAGCCCTGGAAGTTCACCGCCTCGATCCGCAGCGCCCGTTCCCGCGCGTCCACCTCGATACCGGTCGTGGAGCCGTCGGCGATCAGCGCGGCGGCCAGCCTGCGGTCGTCGCTGGAGCGGACCAGGTAGCGGTGCGGCCGGTCGGTCATCAGCCGGCGGATCTTCCGGAAGTCGCCCGAGGCGGCGTGCCGGCCGGCCACCACGACCTCGATGTGCCGGGCCAGTTGCTCGACCTCCTCCAGGATGTGGGAGGAGAACAGCACCGTCCGGCCGTCCGCGCCGAACCGGCGCAGCAGCTCCATCAGCTGGAGCCGCTGGCGCGGGTCCATGCCGTTGAACGGCTCGTCGAGCAGCAGCACGGCCGGGTCGTGGACCAGCGCGGAGGCCATCTTGACCCGCTGCTTCATGCCCTTGGAGTACGTCCCGGTGCGGCGGTCCTTGGCGTAGGCCATCTCCACCAGGTCCAGGGCACGCCGGGCGGCGGCGCCCGGGTCGGCGAGGCCGTGCAGTTCGGCGTTGGCGAGCACGAACTCCCAGCCGGTCAGGTAGTCGTACATCGACTCCCGCTCCGGGACCAGGCCGATCTGCCGGTACACCTGCTGGTTGCGCCAGATCGGCGCGCCGTCCAGGGTGACCGCCCCGCTGGAGGGCGCGAGGAATCCGCTCATCATGTGGATGAGGGTCGACTTGCCCGCGCCGTTCGGACCGAGCAGGCCGGTGATGCCTGGGCCGATCGTCATACTGATGTCGTTGACGGCGACCACGTTCCCGAACCAGCGGGAGACCTTGTCGATGGTGATGGTGGCCATGACGCCCTCTCAAACTCCTCGGTTCATCAGACGCTGCGGTAGCGGCGCAGCAGCAGCCCGTACGAGCCGGACACCATCGCGAGAACGGCGACGGTGAAGACGACCACGCCGAGCCCGCCGGGCGCGTGCATCCGGCCGCCCATCCCGCCGACGTCGAAGAGCTGGTTGGTCAGGCTCTCCACCAGGTCGTTCGGCGACAGCAGCGCGATCCACTGGGCGGAGTCCGGGACGGTGAGCTCGGTGGCGGTGCCGATCCGGGTCAGGATCGCCACCACGGCCGTGCTGATCGCCAGGTAGCCCATGATCCCGGCCACCCCGAAGCCGCGGCGCGGGGTCGCGGCGGCGACCACCAGCGCCACCGAGGTCGGCACCAGGGAGTACAGCAGGGCGGCGACCAGGCCGGACAGGAAGTGCCCGGTGTTGTGCCCGAAGTCCAGCCCGCCCAGCAGCGCCCCGATGTAGAGGACCAGCAACGGCGCAGCCATCAGCAGGAACTGGGCGCTGACCATGGCGGCGAACTTGGCCCGGACGTAGTCGGCGCGGGTGATCGGGCGGGAGAAGTACAGCGGGACGGTGTGGTACCGGAGATCCCGGGAGAACAGCACCGGCGCCTGCGAGGCCAGGAAGATCGACACGACCAGCACGAACGAGGACAAGTACCGCGGGTAGTCCAGCGGCAGCTCCTTCGCGCTGGTGGCGAGCGCGATCGCCACCATGACCACGGCCGGCAGCGTGACCACGCCGAGCACCAGCATCGGCAGCACCTTGGACTTGCCGGAGCGCCCGAGCCCGTACGCGGCGCGCAGGCTCTGGGTGAACAGCGAGCGGGTCGCGTAGGCCCGGCCGAGCCGGGGCCCGGTGTAGCCGCGGTAGCCGATGTCGTGGATGACGCCGGTGTCGGCGGACCTGGTGTCAGGAGGCAGCGACATCGTCCGTCCCTCCCCTGTTCTCGTCGGTGAAGATTTCGGCGACCCGGTGGCGGCGCTGCTCCAGCCGGACCAGGCCGAGGCCCAGGCCGGCGACGGTGTCGCGGATGGTGTCGTAGGTGTCGTCGCCGGCCAGCCGGACCAGCAGCAGGTGCGAACCCTCCGGCTGGACGGACAGCCCGGCGGCGGCCAGCCGTGCCCGGACGGCGTCGCCCGGCTCCGGGACGGCGTCCTGCGGGTGGTCCGTCACCTCGACCGCCAGGACGGCCGTCGCCTCGGTGAAGGAGGCGGTGGACGAGGAGCGCAGCAGCTTGCCGCCGTCGATCACGACCAGGTGGTCGCAGGTGCGTTCCAACTCGCCGAGCAGGTGGGTGGTGACCAGCACCGAGATCCCGAAGTCGGTGTGCACCCGGCGGATCAGGCCCAGCATCTCGTCCCGGCCCGCCGGGTCGAGGCCGTTGGTCGGCTCGTCCAGCAGCACCAGCTTCGGGTCGTGCACCAGCGCCTGCGCGAGCTTGACCCGCTGCTTCATGCCGGTCGAGTACCCGCCCATCGGCCGGTACCGCTCCTCGTACAGGCCGACGTGCCGCAGGGTGTCCGCGGTGCGCTCACGGGCGGCGGTGGCCGGCAGCCCCGCCATCCGCGCCATGTGCACCACGAACTCGGTCGCCGACACGTCCGGTGGCAGGCAGTCGTGTTCGGGCATGTAGCCGACCCGTTCACGGATCTCCGGGCCCCGGGTGGCGACGTCCAGGCCGAGGACCTCGCCGCGGCCGGACGTCGCCGGGGCGAGGCCGAGCAGGATCTTGATGAGGGTGGACTTACCCGCCCCGTTGGCCCCGACCAGCCCGACCACCCCGGGCCGCACCTCGACGGTGAGCTGGTCGAGGGCGGTGACCCGGGGGAACCTCTTGGTGAGGCCATCCGTCTTGATGACAGCAGTGGACACCTGCTCAACGTAACGGGCTTGCGCGCCAAGGGCTATGAGCTGGAATGACGAGCCCGTCTGCTGCTGCGGTATGACGCCGCCGACGATCTCCCCTAAGGGGCGGAGGATCCCCCATCAGGGTCGACGCGACGCTCAGCCCAGCTGGGCGAGGCCCTCGGTGGCGATCTGCTCGAAGACGGCGAGGTCGTTCTCGAAGATCGAGTCCGGCACCGGCCAGTGGATCACCAACTCGGTGATGCCCAGCTCCTGGTACTTCCCCGCCCAGTCCACGAAGGCGTCCAGCGACTGAAGCGGCCGCTCCGCCGTCGAGCCCTGGAGCAGCATCTTCTCCAGCTCGCGCACGTCCCGCCCGGTCGCGTCGCAGGCCGCGGTCAGCTTCTCGATCTGCTTCCCGACCACCTCGGGCGCCCGCTCGACGGGCACGTCCGCCGGGCCCTTCGGGTCCCCGTACGTCACCCAGCCCTGGCCGTACTCAGCCGTCAGCTTCAGCCCGCGCGGACCGGTCGCGGCGACGTAGAACGGCAGTCGCGGGGTCTGCGCGCAGCCGGGGATGTTCCGGGCCTCGACCGCCGAGTAATGCGCCCCCTCGCGCGTCGTGGCGTCCGTACGCAGCAACTCGTCCAGCAGCGGCAGGAACTCGCCGAACCGGTCCGCCCGCTCCTTCGGCGACCACGCCTCCTGCCCCAGCGCCGTCGCGTCGAAGCCCGTCCCGCCGGCCCCGATGCCCAGCGTCACCCGCCCGCCGGACACGTCGTCCAGCGTGATCAGCTCCTTCGCCAGCGTCACCGGGTGCCGGAAGTTCGGCGACGTCACCAGCGTCCCCAGCCGGATCCGCTCGGTGGCGGTCGCCGCAGCCGTCAGCGTGGGGACCGAGCCGAACCACGGCTCGTCCCGGAAGCTCCGCCAGGACAGGTGGTCGTAGGTGTAGGCGGCATGGAAGCCGAGCTCCTCGGCCCGCCGCCAGATCTTCTGCCCCTCGCTCCACCGATGGATGGGGAGGATCACGGTACTCAAGCGCATGCCGTCGACCTTACGTCGATGGGACCACACTCGGTGTTGGCGCATCGACCACCTTGCCAGTTCAGTGCGCCAAGTCCGTCAGCCACCCAGTGACCGGTGATGACACGTCGTCGCAGCATTCCGTGGAGGGCCGTGGACTCGGTATCGCCAGGGCGGATCTGCGTCATCACCTCACTGTTATGCAGAGCCGCATAGGCGTCATCGTTACAGGTTGGATGCGGTGAGCGGAGATCCTCAGACCCTCCCGGAGCCAGGGTCGACTCCGACGGCTCAGACGGAGCAGCTTCCGACTAAAGGGGGCCTGATGGACGAGCTGGCGCAACAACATGGACCATAGGCCGACAACACACCGAACCATGCAAAAAGTGACACAAAAACGATCAATGCAGATCGATTTCATTCATCGAAAATGCACCCTACCATCGATTCCGGCATTTTATGATCAAATAAGATGCATCCACGAGATGGCGGCCTTAAGTCGCGAAGCAGTCTGCCAAACTTGTCCTCATGGATAGTGATTCCACACCGAGGCCACCGAACCTGACATCGCGGATCGTTCTCGTTACGCCAGAACTTGCCGGATCCATCCTGGAGAGAAATCGCAATAACAGGCCGGCGGACAAGGGAGTTATCAAGCAGATCTCCGATGCCATCGCGAGGGGCGAGTGGCAGGTCACCCACCAAGGAATCGCCCTGGCCGGGAGTGTCGAGAGCGGAAGACTCCTGGACGGCCAGCATCGACTGGAGGCAGTCAAGGGGTGCGGAGTCGCGGTGCCCATGCTCATCTTCGAGCACGTCCCCGAGGAAACCTTCTCGGTGCTGGACACTGGGCGAAGCCGGTCCGCTGGCGCGGTGCTTGCGCTAACCGGGGAGAAGGACTACACGCTCCTGGCAGCCACAGTGCGACATGTCCAATTGTATCGATCAATGCCAGATTCCACCTGGGCCGGATCGGCCTCCAGGCTGACAAATCAGCAGGTCCTTGAGCTCTTCCAGGAGGACCGCGACTCTTATCTCAATGCCGTAGCCATTGGGCGCCTATTGGGGAAAACCGCAAAGATCATTCCCACGGCGGCCGCCACAGGATACTACCTAACCGTCGACGCATGCCCATCGGCCAGCGCGGACGCGTGGATCGAAGGCTTGTCAACGGGGGCCGGGCTGGCTACCGATGACCCTCGCCTTGCCCTGCGCAACGTCCTAACAGCGTTGTCGATGGGATCCACAGTACGACGCAGGACAGACAATCGCGGGCAACTTGGACTCTACATCAAGGCGTGGAATTCCTGGGTCTTCAAGAAGCCCGTAAAGGCCCTCCGATTCCAGCAAACCGAGAAGATGCCCATCCCTGTCCGCCAGACTCCACTGGGTTAGCGACTGGCACTGTCACTACGCGCCGAGCGCTTCGATGGACGCGGCTCCAACTCGAGAGAACCGCCGGGCCGTCCTACACCCTGGGCTTCCGGGACGTCTGGAGCGAACACGGCAGGGCACTCGGTGCTCCGGCTCATGCCGGAGCACCGAGGATGGCACACAGGCTGAACGCATCCGTGACCGACGGACCCCACGGCGGGCCTCCGGAGCCCAGTCACCTGCCAAGGCTGACCCAAGTCGTCTACATCCAGCCAGCCATAACGGGTGTACCGAGATCCCCAAGGCATCAGCTTGCATAAGATGCAAGCTAGTATCCGACTTATGCAAGCTCCTCCGCCGGCACTCCTGCCGCTTCTGCGTACGGCCTTCCAGGGCGAGCTGTTGGCCTGGCTGTACCTGCATCCGCAGGAAGAGGCTTCGCTTACCGAACTCGCCTCACGTTTCGGCGTTTCGAGTGCGACCGCCAGCCGTGAGGCGGACCGGCTGGTCAAGGCAGAGCTGATCGCTGCTCGACGGCACGGAAACCTCCGCCTCTTGCGAGCCAACACCACCGGGCGGCTGGCGGGCCCGCTGACCGAGCTGTTCGCCCTCACCTACGGTCCGATCGCGGTGCTCGGCGATCTGCTGCTGCCACTGGCAGGCGTCGAGGAAGCCCATATCTACGGCTCCTGGGCAGCCCGCTACTCGGGAGAACACGGCGAGGTGCCCAATGACGTCGATGTCTTGGTGGTGGGCAACCCCGATGAGGACGAGCTGTACGAGGCTGCGCGCCAGGCGGAGGGCATGCTCGGCCGAGAGGTCAATGTCCACCGGGTCTCGCCCGCCCGTTGGCGCGAGCCGGGGACGGATCCGTTTCTCACGGGCGTCCAGAGCCGGCCGACGGTTCGGCTCGAACTCTTCGAAGGGAAGAACAAGTGATGAGGTGGCAGCAGGGCCGCGCTGCGGTCGAGGGCATGCTGGCGCGCAAGGAACTGGAGCGAGTACCGGCGAACCGGGAACAGGCCGACAATCTCCTCACCCAGGCATCGAATCACGTCAAGGCGGCCCAGGCCGTCGTTTCCTTCGATGCGATCGGCGCCTACCAACTGCTGTACGACGCGGCGCGCAAGGCACTGGTCGCGATCCTGGAGAACCAGGGACTGCGGCCAACCAGCCGAGGGGGTCACATCGCAGTCCTGGAAGCCGTCAGTGCACAGCTCGATCCACCTCTCGGGGCAGCCCTCAGGCCCTTTGACCGCATGCGCCGACGCCGAAACCAGGCGGAGTACGCGGATTTGGACTATCCCAAAATCGAAGCCCAGGACGTGACCGGTGACGCACCGAAGGTCACGGCGATCATCGAGCTCGCAGAGCGGGTCCTGGATGAGATGAGCCCCTTCTGACGGTGATCCAGGCGAATCAGGAGTGGATCGACCCAGGTCAGGCTGCGACGAATGGACGAGTCAGAGCTGGCGGACGATGGGGAGGGTGTCCGTGCCGCGCTGGCGGGCGGCGCGGCGGGCGAGGCCGGGGGAGTTGCCGGTGCCGAGGATCTGGCCGTCGGCGATCGCGATCCAGGTGCCCGGTGCCAGTCCGGTGGGCGGGGTGAGGGACAGGGCCGACGTCAGGGCGGGGTCCGGTTGGAGGCGGTCGGGGCGTGGGGCCGGCGATTCGGTGCCGGCGCGCCAGCGGGCCGTCGTCCGCTCGCCGCCCAGTCGGCGTGACCACAGCACGTGCTGCAGCACGATCAGGGGGCCGAGCACGGTCAGCAGGGGGAAGCCCGCCGTCAGCGCGCCCAGGGCGAACAGCGCGCTGACCGCGCTGGTCACGACCACGCCGACGGCTGCCGCCAGCAACGCGGCCGTCCGTCCGAACGCCTTGGCGGCGACCAGCGGGAACAGTACGAGGAGCAGCAGGTCGCCGAGGCCCACGGCGACCGGCGGGCTGCCGCCCGTCAGGACGAGCATCGGGGCGAACGGCCGTCCCTGGACCTGGGTGACGAAGTTCGCGGTGACCTGCGTCAGGGTGGTCGCCACCAGGTCGTAGCAGGACAGGACGGCGGCCAGGCCGGCCGCGTGCGCCGATCGCATCCCGCTCTGCGTCCACAGGTTGGCCACGCCCACCACCGCGACGGCGAGCATCACGTCGGTGCAGGCGCGCACCGCGACGGGGTGGCCGCTGCACGCCGCCGTGGCGCCGGCGGCCACGAGTGCGAGGCCCCAGGCCCAGCGGCCGGAGCAGACCGGTGCCAGGGTGAACTGCACCGCCAGGCAGAGCACCAGGCCGAACAGCGCCGAGACGACCACGCCCGGCAGCTTGAGGTAGAGCAGCGGGGCCAGCACGACGCCGACGCACAGGACGGCGATGTCGCCGGAGGTGTAGACGCCCACCGGAGGCCTGGGCATCCGCACGCGGACCAGGTACCCCCCTGCCGCGGCCATCAGCAGGGCCACGCAGCAGCTCAGGGCGACGAGGGGGATCGCGTTCATGCGCCGCTCCCGGCCCGGACGCCGACCGGACGGGCCGACTCGAAGGTGTGTTCCCGCAGGTCCGCGCGGACCGGACTGGACGGCGGCAGTTTCGACCGGTCGTCGTGGAGCACGATGCCGGCCAGCGGCAGCCCCGCCGCCGACGCCCCCTGTTCGAGCCTGCGGTGCAGGGTCGCCGCGGGCAGCGCACGGACCAGGAGGTGCAGCAGCGCACCGCCGTCCGGCTCCTCGGTCAGCGTGTACCTGGCCGGCAGCGGCACGTCCGGCTCCCCCTCGACCAGGTCGAGGACGTCCCTGGTCGGCACGGAGGCGCTGAGCGGCCCCGACCAGCGGCCCAGGACGGCGGACGTGGCCGGCAGGTGCGCCCACTCGCACCCGGCCTCGCCGACGGGCAGCCGGACCAGGTCGCCGGTGGCGTACCGCAGCAGCAGGGTGCACTCCCGGTAGGGCACGAAGGGGGTGTGCACCAGCATCCCGACCTCCCCCGGCGCGGTCGGCTCCCAGGTCTGCGGGTCGAGCACCTCCAGGTGCCCGAACTCGGTGGTGTGGTGCAGATGCCCCTGGGAGCACGGCGTGCCGCCCGAGGGGAGCGTCTCCGTCATCAGGTAGGACGTGGACACCGGTGCGCCGAACGCCGCTTCGGCCCGCTCCCGCAGGGGGGCCGACAGCACCTCGCCGCCCACCCCGATGCTCTCCAGCCCGAAGTCCGCGGACCGCCACCCGCCCTGCTCGGCCTCCTGTACGAGCGCGGAGAGGTACGACGCGGAGGCGGTGAGGTGGGTGATCTGCGGGGCCTTGCCGGGCAGGCCGAGCGGTGCGGCGAGGCGGTCCAGGGCGAGCGCGGGGTCGATCGTCCCGAACTGGACGAACGAGGCGCCGACCCGGGTGGTGGACTCCTCGGCGACGACCAGCGGCAGGGTGGCCCTGGAGCAGCCCGCGTACGCCACGGTGTGCCGGGGGCGCAGCCCGAGGGTCAGTGCCGCCGAGATGGTGCTGAGGGCGATCGTCGTCTCCAACTCGGCCCGGGAGTACCAGACCGCGGTCGGGGTGCCGCTGGTGCCGGTGGTCAGCGCCATCAGGGCGGGCTCGGCGGCGGCGGAGACGAACGCGGCGGGCAGGCCGCGCAGGGCCGCCTTCGGGGTGACGGGCACCCGCGACCAGGTCTCCGTGTCGAGCGTGTCGGGGTCGATCCCGAGGTCGTCGAAGGTCCGCCGGTAGTAGGCCGTGTGGCGGACGGCGGCGCGCGCGGTGGCCCGCAGGCTCCGCCGGGTGACCGTGCGCCGCACCTCCGGGTCGACCTGACCGGCCTGCCCCGGCAGCAGTGCCGAGTCCGCGCCCGGCTCGCCGAACTCGGCGAGCGTGCGGACCATGTCGTCGGCGATCCGTCCGAGGTCCTGGGGCCGGATCCTGCGGTTGAGCAGGATCGATGCGCCGTACCGGAGTTGACTCACCGCAGTGCCGAACACGAGACCTCCTGGAACCTGGGCCGGGGATGCTCACCCCGGCCCAGGCCGGGACGACTCGGTCAGGCCATGTGCGCGAACATGGCGGCGGTCAGGGTGCTCAGGGCGTACTTGAAGTAGTGCTTGACCATGTCAAGACCTCCTGGTGGGGCTGGCCGGCGCGGCCGAGCACGCCCCGATGGCGTGCTCCGGCGCCGGCGGGTGGGGAGTGCAGTTTAGGGAATCGAACAATGCGCGACCAGAGGTGAGACGGCATCAAATTCCGTGCCACGAAAGGTCGGTGGCGCAGCTCGGCCGGGCAGGACCTACGGGTGCGGGCGGGTGCGCTGGGCCGGGAGGCGGGGCTCGGGGGCGCGGCGGGCGATCTCGGCGAGGGTGTGGAAGAGGACGTCGCCGAGCAGGACCGGCTCGCGGGAGGCGTCCGGGGAAACGTCCGGGGAAGCGCCCGAGAAGGCGTCCGGGGAGGCGGCGGGCGGGATGGTCGGGGGAGGCTCGTCTCGGAGCTGGCGAGTGGGCATGGCTCTTCCTGCCGACGGGGTGGCCGTGCACACTCCTGCCCGTCGCGCCCCGGGGACACCCCGGCCGCCGGGCGAATAGGCCGGAAACGGCGCCTCGGGGGCCGAAAGCCACAGGTCCGGCGGGTCGGCGGCGCCGTCCTGCGGGTCCGCGACGAGGTCCGTCCTCGCCGGTGACCGGTGTGGCACCGATGGGCGAAGATGGACCGGTGACCGAAGCCCGTACCGCCCCCCGCCTCATCGCCACCGACCTGGACGGCACCCTGCTGTGCGCCGGCGGCACCGTCAGCGAACGGACCGCCGCGGCCCTGGCGGCCGCGGAGGCGGCCGGGGTGCAGGTGGTGTTCGTCACCGGGCGGCCGCCGCGCTGGATGCAGCAGGTGAGCGCGCACATCGGCGGCCACGGGGTGGCGATCTGCTCGAACGGCGGCGCGGTGGTGGACGTGCGGCGCGGTGAGCTGCTGGAGTCGTTCCCGCTGCCGGTGGAGACCACCCTGGCGGTGGTCGAGGTGCTGCGCGCCAAGCTGCCCGGCACCGCGTTCGCCTTCGAGTACCCGGACGGGTGGGCCCGCGAGCCCGAGTACGCGGTGCCGATGTGGGGTGACGACCTGGAGCACGCGGTCGGCCCGGCGGAGAAGCTGCTGAGCGCCGGCGGGCCGGTCCGGGGCCTGTTCAAGCTGCTGGCCAAGCACCCCGACCTCGACCCGGACACGTTCCTCACCCAGGCCCGGGAGGCGGCCGGGCAGCTGGCCGAGATCACCCGCTCGGCGCCGATCCCGCTGCTGGAGATCAGCGCGCCCGGCGTCACCAAGGCCAGCACGCTGGCCCGTTGGTGCGCCGGGCACGGGATCGACCGGAGCGAGGTGGTGGCCTTCGGCGACATGCCGAACGACCTGGAGATGCTGGACTGGGCCGGCACCGCGTACGCCGTCGCCAACGCGCACCCGCAGGTGCTGGCGGCGGTGCCGCTGCACACCGTGAGCAACGAGCAGGACGGCGTCGCGGCGGTGCTGGAGGAGCTGCTGCGGTTCCCCTAGCTCCCCTGGCTCCCCTAGGACGTATCGCCCGGGCCTAGCCGAAGCGGCCGTTCACGTAGTCGGAGGTCCGCTGGTCGCGCGGGTTGCCGAAGACCTGCGCGGTCGGCCCGGCCTCCACGATCCGGCCCGGGGTGTCGTGGGTGGCCAGGAAGAAGGCGCAGGTCTGCGAGACGCGCTGGGCCTGCTGCATGTTGTGGGTGACGATCACGATGGTGAGCCGCCCGCGCAGTTCGGCGATGGTCTCCTCGACCCGTCGGGTGGAGGTCGGGTCGAGCGCGGAGCACGGCTCGTCCATCAGCAGGATGTCCGGCGAGACCGCCAACGACCGTGCGATGCACAGGCGTTGCTGCTGCCCGCCGGAGAGCGAGCCGCCCGGGGTGTGCAGCCGGCTGGAGACCTCGTCCCAGAGCCCGGCGCGGCGCAGGCTGGTCTCCACCAGGTCCCGGCGCTCCTCCTTGGAGACCTTGATCCCGGCCAGCTTCAGGCCGCTGGCGACGTTGTCCTGGATGGACATCGCCGGGAACGGGTTGGGCCGCTGGAACACCATGCCGATCCGGCGCCGCACCTCGGCGGGGCGCCGACCGGGACGGTAGACGTCGTCGCCCTCCAGCAGCACCTCGCCGGAGAGCGCGGCGCCGCGCACCATCTCGTGCATCCGGTTGAGGATCCGCAGGTAGGTGGACTTGCCGCAGCCGGACGGGCCGATCAGCGCGGTGACCTCGCCGGCCGGCATCGCCAGCGAGACCCGCTCCAGCACCTTGCGGGCGCCGAACCAGGCGGAGACCTCCCTGGTCTCCAGCCCGGCCAGCGGCTCGCCGCCGGGGTGCGGGGCCGGCGGCAGCGGCGGGAGGGTGAGGGTGTCGGCGGCCGGGTCGGTCGCCGGGGCGTCGACCGTCCCCAGGCCGGTGGTCGGGGTGTCGGTCATCGGTGCATCCGTCATCGGTACGGCCTTCCGGGCGCGCTTCAGTAGAGGTTGGGCAGCAGGGCGGCGGCGTTCTCGTAGACCGCCCAGAGCAGTGCGCCGAGCACCGGCGCGAGGCTCAGGTAGGCCGCCGAGGCCCGCCAGTACCGGGCCAGCAGGAGCGCGCCGAGCACCACGCCCAGCAGTCCGAGCGACCACAGTTGCAGCGTGGCCAGCGCGCCCTTGTCGGCGGCCAGCGCCTTGTCGTACGGGACGGTCCGGGGCCGGCCGCCGGGGTTCTGCTGGGGGTCGCCGTCCAGCCGGGCGCCGACCATCACGGTCGAGCCGGGGATCCAGTCCGAGTCCCCGGTGACCAGGACGAGCCGGTTGCGGGCCGGGTCGGTGATCGGGTGGTCGCCGTCGCCGTACACGTTGACGGTGTAGGTGAACTTGCCCTGCCCGGTGGTGGCCTCGATCTTGTCGCCGACCCGGAGCCCGGACAGTTCGGCGAAGGGCGCGCCGAAGGTGGCGCCGCGGCCGAACAGCACCGCGACGCCGCCCTGGCCGGGCAGGGCGGTGTCCCGGCGGTGGCCGGGCCCGCGCATGAGGTCCCGGCCGGTGGTGCCCTCGACCACGACGGCCTGGTGCAGGCCGATCGCCGGGATGTCCAGCAGGGCCACCGGGGCGCCGTCGGCAGCGGCCCCGGTGGGGGCGACGGCCCGGGCGAGCTGGTCCCGGAAGGTCTTGTACGCGGTGGACTGGAAGTGCCGTTCCTGGACGTGCGAGAGCGTGAACAGGTAGCCGACGAAGCCCAGCACCAGCGCGGCCAGCAGGCTGGCCACCCGGGCGCCCTGGAGGAGGCGGCGCCGCGAAGGGGCGGCGGCGGGCCCGGCCGCGGGGGTCGCGGCGGGCGGGCCCGCGGGCGTGGCCGGCCGCGCGGGGGCGGCCGGCTTCTCCAGCACCGGGGCGGTCACGAGGCGCCGTCCGAGGACTTGCGCCGCCGCAGCAGCCGCCGGCCGAGCAGCGGCGGGACGAGCACCACGGCGAGCAGTTCGAGGGCGGTGAGCGTGCTCAGCGTCCAGTCCTCGGGCTTGCCGGCCACCTCGACCACGTTCGCCGCGACCTCGGTGCTGCCGCCGCGGCCGCGGGCGACGACCTGGCCGGTCTGCGGGTCGACGACGTCCTCGGTGCCCGGGTCGCCCGGCGCGGCGCCGGCCGCGTTCGGGTCCGTGCCGGCCGCGCCGTCGGCAGCTGCGCCGCCGTCCCCGGTGCCGCCGGTGCCCGCGCCGCCACCGCCCGTACCGCCACCGGTACCGCCGGTGCCGCCGGACGTGCCTGCGGCCGTGCCGTTGCCGGTCCGGCCCGAACCGCCGGCGGCCGTGCCGCCCGTGCCCCCGGTGCCGCCCGTGCCGCCCGTGCCGCCGGTCCCGCCGGCCGCGCCGCCGCCGGTGCCGCCCGAACTACCCGCGCCCGAACCGGTCTTGACCGGCTGGCCGTCCTGCACGGTGCAGTCCAGCGGAGCGCCCTGCTTGTCGCAGGGGCTGGGCTGCGGCGCGTTCTTGAGGACGGTCAGCTCACCGGCCGAGTTGAAGGTCGGGTTCGCGCAGTTGGAGAGGGTGTCCGGGTCGACGGGGCTGGCGTTGCCCGGGATGCTCTTGGTCTGCAGCAACCCGCCCTTGACCAGGTTGCGCGGGATCGGCGAGTAGCCGAGGCCGTCCGCCTCGCCCTGGCCCTCGCACAGCACGTAGGCGAGGAAGCGGCTGAGTGCGCCGCCCTTGTCGTTGTTGAAGCGGGGCGGCGGCTTGAGCTCCGCTCCGGCGCGCGGCACGATCACGTAGCTGTAGCTGGAGATCGGGTAGGCGCGGGGGTCGTCCATCGTGTAGACGCCGTCGAGGTTCTGCTGGAGGTAGTTCGGGTCGCTCGCCGGGGTGTTGTCGTCGACGCCGCGGATCTTCGCCGCGGTGAGCGCGACCGCCACGTTGGAGGCCGTCGGCAGGGAGTAGTAGCCGGCCTTGTTGAGCACCTTCACGACCGGCCAGTTGCTGCGCTTGGCGAAGGCGTACTCGTCGTAGCCGATGGTGCCCTGGCCGATCGAGGACTTGATGTAGCCCGCGACGATGTCGGAGCCGTTCTGCGCGGTCATCCGGCCGGACGGCGGGTAGAACTCGGTGTAGTCGCCGCAGGTGGTGCCATTGACGGACTTGCAGTAGTCGTCCCACTGGGCCTGGTAGCTGTGCTCCATCCAACGGGTGAACTGCGCGGTGGCGCCGGAGCCGTCCGAGCGGACCACCGGGGTGATCGGCATGCTCTGCAGCGGCTTGCCGTAGTCGGCGGTGATCTTCGGGTCGTTCCAGTTGGTGATCTTGTTGGTGAAGATGTCCACGATGGTCTGCGGGGAGAGTCGCAGGTCGCGGACCTGCTTGCCGCCGACCTGCAGGTTGTACATGAAGGTGGTGCCGCCCGCGGTGATCGGCACGTACGAGAAGCCGTAGACCGGGTTCTCCCGGCCGCCCTGGCCGCCGGTGCGGGCCGATTCGCTGAGGCCGGTGTCATCCCCGCTGCGGAACGGCACGTCCGAGGCGGTGAAGTCGGTCTGCCCGTTGCTCCAGGCCGTGCGGCCGGCGGCCGAGCCGACCGGGTTGAAGTTGATCTGGATGCCCTGCGGCCCGACGTCCTGGCGCCACTGGTCGATCGCCGGACCGGACCAGCTGGAGCCCTGGGCGCTCAGCGCGACCGACGCCGCGAACGCCGCCCCCTGCCCGAGCAGCAGTGAGGCCGCGGCGAGCGACAGGGACAGCAGCACGGCCAGGGTGCGGGCCACGGGGCGGCTTGCGGCCTCCCACGACATGGGAACTCCTCTGGTACGGAGGGTGGTTGGGCTGGGCATCAGCGCTTCTCCGGCTGGATGGCGTACGGGCGGGCGACGGCGGCCGCGGCGGCCGCCTCGAGACGACGGGCGTCCCGGTTGATCCGGCGCTTCTGACCCCTCGTCAACTGGCCGGGCCGACGGCCGCCGAGCACCCGGGCGGTGACGAACAGGACCAGCACCACGGCCATCAGGGTCAGCCCCGCGGCGAAGGCCCGCGCGACCATCTCGGGGTAGGGCTGCTTGACGTAGTTCCAGATGTAGAGCGGCAGCGACACCTGGGGCTCGGTGAACGGGTCGGCATTGAACTGCGCGGTGAAGCCCGAGGTCAGGAGCACCGGCGAGGTCTCGCCGACGCCGCGCGCCATGCCGAGCACCACCGCCGTCACCAGACCGGGCCGGGCGGTCGGCAGCACCACGTTCCACACCGTCCGCCACTGGCTGCCGCCGAGCGCGTACGAGGCCTCGCGCAGGGTGCCCGGCACCAGCCGGATGACCACCTCGGCGGCCCGGGTGACGATCGGCATCATCATCACGGTCAGCGCCAGCGAGGCCGCGAACCCGCTCTGCTCGAACCCGAGGGTGAGGATCACCACGCCGAGCACGAACAGGCCCGCGACGATCGACGGCAACGCGGTCATCGCCTCGACCAGGGTCCGCACCGGACGGGCCATCCGGCCGCCGACCTCGGACATGAAGACCGCCGCGGCGATGCCCAGCGGCACCGCGAACAGCGTGGCCAGGCCCAGCTGTTCGAGCGAGCCGACGATCGCGTTGAGCGCACCGCCGGAGGTGATCGGGGAGAGCGCGGCCGTCCTCTCCATCGACTCGGTGAAGAAGTTCAGGTGCTGGGCCGCCTCGGAGCCTCGGACCACCAGATAGCCGATCTGGTCGACGATCAGCGCGAGCACCAGCAGTCCGGAGCTCCACGCGACCACCGACACCAGGCGCTCGCGCACCAGCAGCCTGCCCCACTGGAGCCGCCCGAGGGTGAAGTAGCCGGCCAGGAACAGCACGTACCAGCAGACCAGGAAGCCGAACGCGCCGCTGAACGGCAGGATCCGCTCGTAGCTCATCCAGTCCAGCGCCAGCGAGCCGACCAGCGAGCCGGCCACGGTGAGCACGTCCTCGCGGGTGACCCCGCCGAGCTTCAGGCGCCGCTCCGGGCGCGGGGGTACGGGTGCGGGGGCGGGCGGCGCCTCGGCGGGCTCGGACGCGGCCACGGGTGGCAGGTCGAGCGTGGTCATCGGGTCGTCCCTTCAACGGGGTTGGTCATGTCGGCCGCCCTTCTCAGTCCGCGGTCGAGGCGCCGGAGCGCGACCGGTTGATCACGAAACCGGCCGCGACGTTGACCAGCAGGGTCAGTGCGAACAGCACCAGGCCGGCCGCCATCAGCGCGGAGAGCGACAGCGCGTCCGACTCACCGAAGCGCAGCGCGATCAGTGCCGAGATCGAGTTGGCGCCGTTCTCGAGGATGTGTGTGATGGTCTTGAAGTTCGGCGAGATGATCAGCGCGACGGCGATCGTCTCCCCCATCGCCCGGCCGAAGCCCAGCATCACCGCGCCGATCACACCGCCCTTGCCGAACGGCAGCACCACCGCGCGCACCATCCCCCAGCGGGTCGAGCCGAGCGCGTACGCGCCCTCCCGCTCGCCCTGCGGGGCCTGGGAGAACACCTCCCGGCTGAGCGAGGTGACGATCGGGATGATCATCAGGGAGACCACGACGCCCGCGATGAAGGTGGACGAGGTGTAGGACGTCCCGATGTCGCCGGTGCGCACCTTCAGGAAGGGGATCGCGTCGCCGAGGTGGTTGGCCAGCCAGCGGACGAAGCCGATGATGCGCGGCTGGAGGAAGAACAGCCCCCACAGGCCGTAGATGATGCTGGGGATCGCCGCCATCAGGTCGATCAGCGAGACCAGCACCGAACGCAGCCGCACGGGCGCGTACTCGGCGATGAAGACCGCCGTGGTCAGCGCCACCGGGACGGCGATGGCCAGGGCGATCACGGCGATCAGCAGGCCGTTCGGCAGGACGGCGGCGATGCCGAAGTTGTGCGCGGCGGTCTGCCACTTCTGCTCGGTCAGGAACGACCAGCCCACCGCGCGCAGCGCGTCCGTGCCGCGCAGCAGCAGGAAGAACGCGATCAGCCCCATGATGGCGAAGACCGAGATCCCGGCGAGCCGCAGCACGCCGCGGAACACCCGGTCGCCGGGGGTGGCGGGGGCGGTGATGACGCGCGGGACGTCGGGGTCGGGCTGGCCGTCGGGGTGGCCTGGCGCCCCGGCGTACGGTGCCGCGGGCTCGGCGGCGGCTGTCATGGTCTGCTCTCCGTGCTCGGGTACGGGTGCCGGGGTGGTGCCCCGGCCTGGACGGCGGCCCGACGAAAGCGTCGAAGGCGGCTCGGTCGGCTGGTTCGTGGTCGTCGGTCGGTCGCCGGCGTTCCGGTCGGTCGCCGGTCGGTCGGTCGCCGGCGTTCCGGTCGGTCGCCGGTCGGTCGGTCGCCGGCGTTCCGGCCGCCGGTCGGTCCGGTCGCCGACGCGCGGGCGGCGCGGGTCGGGCTGCGGGCCTGGTCAGCGGGCCCGGGGCAGACGGCAACGGGACCGGGCGGACGAGTCGGCGGGGCCGGAACGGCGGCCCCGCCGAGTCGTCCGAGGTGCGCCGGCGTCAACCGGCGCGGGCGTCAACCGCGGGCGTCAGCGGCCCCAGCGGCGGCGACGCACCCGCGACCAGCCCTCGCGCAGCCCGGTCAGCGCCTTCTGCCCGGCCGGAGTGCCGCCCAGCAGCAGCGTCGCCGGTCCGCCGACCAGCAGCACCAGGCCGCCGATCAGCGCGATCGGGAGCAGCAGGCGGGCCATGCCGGAGCGGTCCGCCGCCGGCGTGCCGGCCGCGACGGGCGCCACGGTGATCGGCTTGCCGGACGCGGAGGGGGCGGCGGCGGCCTTCGCCCCGCCGGCCGTTGCGGCGGCCGGGACGGCGGCGGATCCGCCGGTGCCGGCCGTGCCGCCGGTCGTCCCGGTGGAACCGGTGGATCCGATGGAGCCGGTGCCGCTGGTCCCGCCGGTCGTGCCGAAGGTGTTGCCGTCGGCCGAGGTGTCCCCGGTCCCGCCGGCCGCCGTGCCGCCGTCGCTCACGGGCGCGGGCGCGGTGCCGGGAGCGGCGCCGTCCGTGGAGCCCGAACCGCCCGCCGGGGTGCCGCCGGTGCCACCGGTCGTCCCCGGGTCGGGGGTGACGGGGGGCGGGTTCGGCGGCGCGGCCTGGTTGCCGGGCAGCTTGCCGTCCTGCGTCTCCACGTGCGAGGCGGCGTCCGCCGCCTGCGCGCGCTGGGCGTTGGTCAGGGCGAGGAAGCCCTGCGCCAGCCGGCCCGGCTCGGTGCCGTACACCTGGCCGCTGGTCGTCACCGTCTTCAGGAACTTGGTGATCGCCGCCGCCTTGGCGTCGGGCACGCCCTTGGTCGGCACCATCGCGTACTGCACGCTGGTCAGCGGGTAGGCGAACTGGTCGTGGGCGTACGCCGTGTCGGCGACGCCGTACGGCAGTTGCTGGACACCCGTCGACGCGTCCACCGTCATGTCCGCCACCGCGGACTGGAAGCTGGACGTGCTGGGCGCAGCGAACCCGCCCGCCGGGTTGAGGAGTTGGGCCTCGGGGAGCGCGTAGGCCTTCGCCTGGCCGGCGTCCATGATCGAGAACAGCGTCCGGCTGCCCGGGTCCATCGGCGCGCACTGGTTGTGGCCGCCGTCGGGCTGGATGGTCGGATCGATGCAGGTCGGCTTGTTCTGCAGCAGCTTCCGCGCCACGTCACCGAGCCCCGTGGTGACCGGATTCCACTCGTACTCACGCCAGTTGCTGCGCGGCTGCGTCGTCGCCCCGACCAGCCCGGAGGAGTCCTGCCGGGCGAAGGAGTCGGTCGGGTAGCCGGAGAAGGCCGGCCGCAGGTAGTACGTGTCCACCCGCATGCCCCACGGGTCCGGCTCGCCGTCCAGGAAGCGCGCGGCGTCCGGGTCGGAGGCGATCCACGAGGTCAGCTGGTACACCAGGTCCGTCGTGCCGCCGACCACGATGGGGCTGGACTGCGAGACCGCGCAGGACGTCGGCCACTTCAGCCCGCTCTCCGGCGGCAGCGGGTTCAGCTTCAGGAACTCCTGGTCCCGGAAGATGCAGGTCGGGTTGCCCTTCACGGAGGCGATCACGCCTCCGGCGGGCGAGTACGACTGGGTGAGGAGCTTGGCCAGCAGCCGGGCGTTGAGCTTCATGTCCCTGATCTGCCGACCGGTCGACGGGTCGTCGACCACGAAGGCCACCGACACGCCAGAGGCCGACAACGGCGCGTAGACGTAAGGGCGTTGCGGCGTCGACGTGTCCGGTCGGACCGTCAGGGCGACGTCCGTCGCTCCGCCGAGGAAGTCGGCCCGGGCCTGCGGCTCACCGCCGGCGGGAAGGTACTGGAAGGACAGCGGGTTGTCGCCCAGGCACAGGCCGGAACGCCACAACTGCACGGCCCGGTTGGCCGCCTCCAGGCCCGCGGCACGGAACGCCGACGTCTGCGCCTCGCAGGCGGCCGGCGAGGGCGCGAAGGCCAGCGGCACCACGGCCCGGTTCTCCCAGGCGCACTGCTCGCCGCTCGACATGCCGTTGGCCGCGTCCTTGCCGAACACCTCGTCCGACGCGAGCTTGTATCCGGTGGTGAGATCGAGGGTGTGGTTCGTGCAGTCCACGGTCTGCTGCGGATTCGTCTGGCCGAGGCTGTCACCGCCGTAGTTGGCCTCCACCACCAGGGAACACGGGTGGGTGGCATCGCAGGCCAGGGTCGGGCTCTGCAGCCCCGTGTACAACTCGATGGTCGCGGCTCCCGAACCGTCCATACTGGTGGGGGAGATCACCATGTTGCTCGGGAAGTCCGGCGCAGGCACGTCGGTCTTCCGCTGCTGGAACCCGGCAGCCGGATCCAGCCCATACATGGTGCTGCCGTAACAGTCGGTGACCTTTGGATCGGTGCCGCGGCACTCGTAGATCCGGACGGCGAAGAAGGAGTAGGCGTCGCCGGGCTTCACGATCGTCCTCGGCTGGCCGTTGCCGTCCGTGGTCGGGGTGAAGCCGCTCCAGGAGAGCTGGACCACCTGGTTGGTGAGGTCCTTCGACTGCGAGAGCGTGATGCTCCCCTGCTTGCCGTACGTCCCGGTGCTCGGATTCCAGAGCTTCGGCCCCTTCACCGTCACCGCGGACGACGCCGCCACCGCCTGTGGCACCGCCCCCAGGCCGATCGGCACCACCCCGAGGGCCACCACCACCGACCACACCATCGCGATCGCCGGCCATCGGCGACGCCACCACCCCGGATCCCTCCGGTCGGGTAGTCGGACTCTCATGGCGGGCACCTCCGTGCGAATCCGCGCCGCCCAGCACGCGGCGCAAGGGGGATCAGGCATGCGGACGACCGGACGGTTCCGGTACCTGACCATTGCGCCAGCCGGATATGGCCGGATCCGGTCGACAGGGTGTACGAGACCCCAACGCGGCACCCATGGAACGGAGTTGCGTCGTCCGAATGCGTACGGGCCCGCACCGGGGTGCGGGCCCGCAGATCACCCCGCGGTCATCGCGGGCCGGGGGTCAGCTGCCCGGGGTGAAGGACAGGGCGAGCGAGCCGACCGACTGGCCGCCGGTGAAGTACGTGGTGCCGAGGGCCTTGTCCAGGTACTGCGCGCCCTCCGCGTCCACCTGGAGGCTGGAAGCGGTGAGGCTCTGCGTGGTGCCGGTGCGGCCGACCTGGGTGTCGCCCAGCGGGTCCAGCAGCGCCACCGGGTTGGTGCCGCCGTCCGGGACGGCCGTGATCTTCCAGCTGCGGACGCCGAAGTCGAGCTGCTTGAAGACGACGCTCTTGCCGTTCGTGGCGTTGAAGAAGAGCAGGCTGCCGCCGAACTGCACGTCCCCGGAGAAGGACGGGATGTTGGCCGCTCCGCCGGTCACCGGGAAGGTCGCGGTGATGGCGTTGTTGGCGGCGGCCGCGGTGGCCGGCGTCAGCGGGACGACGACGATGCCCTTGAGCACCGACTTGGCCAGGAACGCGCCGTCGACGGTGATCACGGCGCTGCCGGTGGGCGCGGTGGCGGTGGTGTCGGCCACGGCCACACCGCCGACACCGGTGACCGCCAGGACGACGGCGGCACCGGTGGTGGCGAGGCGGATGCCGGTTCTTGCCATGCTGAACTCCTTGGGAGAGGTGGGATGGTGCGGGTGGAGCAGTGGTCAGCTGTGCGTGATGCTCCCGCAGGCGTGGGGCGGCAGCGGAAGGAAGCCGAACCCGGTGATGTCCGCGAGGGCGGTCGGATTGGTGCAGATCCAACCGTCGGCGCCGAAGACGGAGCGCAGTGCGGCACCGTGGGCGTCGGCGGCGTTCCAGTCGGAGCGGCGGAGCACGTGGTAGAGGGAGAGGACGTAGCTACCGCCGACGAAGTTCTTGTTGATGGCCTTCTTCGCGGTGTCGACCGGCGCGTCGCCGTTGACGTTGCGGATGGTCAGCGGGCCCTGCACATCCGAACCGCTGCCCCGGCCGTAGTACATCTGCCCGACGTAGTGCCCCACGGAGTAGGGGACCAGCGCGTCGGGGTCGTTCAACTGGGCGTCGCTGCCCTCGTTCTCCTGCACACCCTCGGTCACACAGAGGCCGAAGGCCGAGACGCCGATCTTCCACAGGAAGTTCGTGCGGAGGGCTGAGCCGGGCTGCGGCAGGAACGGCTTGATGGTGGTGCTGGGCAGGCTGGGGTCGATCTGGTCCCAGGTGGTGACGTTGCAGGTGTAGATGTCCTTGAGGTTCTGCGTGGTCAGGTTGGCCGGCGCGTTACCACCGGATTTGGCCGCCCAGGACACCGCGTCCGATGCGAACGCCACGAATTCGAAGGTGTTCGGGTCGGTCAGTGCCGGACCACGTGAGGAGCGGGCGAAGTCCACGGTGGTACTGGTGTTGTTCTTCAAGGCCTGGATGCCGGCGTCGGCCCCGTTCGGGCGGGCGATCGACGTGGCGCCGGTCTTGGTGGTGATCGGCGAGGTGCCCGTCGCGTCCCAGCTGTACAGGCGCGGCGTGGTGGTGTCGGTGCTCGGGATGGTGGCGTTGTAGTCCGCGGAGAGCTGGTTCATCACCAGCTGCGTGACGCCGTCCCCCACCCCCACGATGTCCCGTGCGGCCGGCAGCGACGTCGGATCGGCGGCCCCCGTGCCGCCGGTCGCGGTGACGACCGCCGTCGCCAGAGCGGCGGCGGCGAGCAGCTTCTTCGTCGTTCCACGCATGGTCCCGGGCCCCTTCGACGGCTCCTCCGATGGCCGGCGGCCACGGGCGCTGCGCCCGTGGCCGCCGGATGGTGCGGGGTGGATCAGGAGTGGGTGACGCTGCCGCAGGCGCCGGCCGGCAGCGGCAGGAAGCCGAAGCTCTTCAGGTCGGCGGACGCGGTGGCGTTGGTGCAGACCCAGCCGCTGGTGCCGAAGATGGCGCGCAGCGCGGTGCCGTGGGTGTCGGTGGCGATCCAGTCGGAGTGACGGACCACGTTGTAGACGCTGCGGGCGTAGGAGGTACCGGCGAAGGCGTTGGTGATCACCTTGTTGACGGTGTCGACCGGGGCGACGCCGTTGACGTTGCGGATGGTCAGCGGGCCCTGGACGTCGGCGCCGCTGCCCTTGCCGTAGTACACCTGGCCGACGTAGTGGGCGACGGAGTAGGGGACCAGCGCGTCGGGGTCGTTCAGCTGGGCGTCGCTGCCCTCGTTCTCCTGCACGCCCTCGGTGACGCAGAGGCCGAAGGCCGAGACGCCGATGGTGGAGAGGAAGAAGGAGCGGGTGCCGGAGCCGGACTGCGGCAGGAACGGCTTGATGGTGGTGCTGGGCAGGCTGGGGTCGATCTGGTCCCAGGTGGTGACGTTGCAGGTGTAGATGTCCTTGAGGTTCTGCGTGGTCAGGTTGGCCGGCGCGTTGCCGCCGTTCTGGGCCGCCCAGGACACCGCGTCCGTGGCGTACGCCACGAAGTCGAAGGTGTTCGGGTCGGTCGACGCCGGGCCGCGCGAGGAGCGGGCGAAGTCCACGGTGGCGCTGGTGTTGTTCTTCAGCGCGGTGATGCCGGCGCCGGAGCCGTTCGGGCGGGCGATGGAGGTGGCGCCGGTCTTGGTGGTGATCGGCGAGGTGCCGGTCGCGTCCCAGCTGTACAGGCGCGGGGTGGTGGTGTTGCTGCTCGGAATGGTGGCGTTGTAGTCCGCCGAGAACTGGTTCAGGACGGCCTGGGTGGTGTCGGAGCCGACGCCCACGATGTCCTTGGCGGCCGGGAGCGACGCCGGGTCGGCCAGGGCGGTGCCGCTGGCGACGGTGGCCAGGGAGGTCGCCAGGGCGGCAATGGTGAGCAGCTTGGCAGCGGTCTTACGCATGTTTCTCTTCCTCCGGTGGGAGAGACGTCCATCGCGTGGACCCGTGCTCTGGTTGGGAGCCCGGGGCCGGTGGCCGCGTCCGCTGCGGCCGCTCCGGCAGTGCAGATCCTGTCCGGCCCGGTGGTTCCGCCGGAAGGGAGGTCGAGGGCGGGTCGGGATTGTCGACTCATCGGTTCGACGAGGTTTAGCGACTGGTCAGCGCGGGCGTGGCGGAGGGGAAAGGGGGTGGTCAGAGGCCGATGACGTTCTTCTCCAGGTGGCGACTCGGGGTGTTGCCGGAAACCTGCGCTTCACCGGAACTGCACGTGGGCCCCGGCCGCCTCACAGCGGCCAGCGACCGTCCCGACCGCCCCGCCGCAACTCCTGCCCCACCCACTGGAGTCCGGACAGGAAGCCCTCGGCGCCGGCCTGGCACTGGTCGCGCCGCAGGTAGCCGCGGGCGCTGCGCGCCACCGGCGCGGGCTCGACCGCCGTCCGCCGGGTGCTGCGCACCGGCAGGTAGGCGGACCACACCCACTGCCGGCCCTCGGACTGGGCCACCGAACATCGCAGGGCCGCCCGCTCGATCAGCAACACCCGGACCGCCTCGGCGAGTTCCTCCTCGCTGCGGTAGGTGCGCACGCCCATGCCGAGCGGCCGCCCGTTGGCGGCGCGCAGCGCCCAGCCCAGGCAGCGTTCGGGTGCGGGGACGATCAGCAGACGGGGGCCGCGCCCCTCAGCGGCCATCGGGGCGTCTCAACGAGACGGTGTTCCGGGGAAGTTCACGGCCCGGCAGGTCACGAACCGGCCGCTCACGAGCGGGCCGCTCACGAACGGACTGGTCGCGAACGGGCCGGTCCCGCGCGGGCAGCTCACGAACGGGCAGCTCCCGGACGGGCAGGTCCCGCGCGGGCTGTTTGGCCAGCAGCACGACGAAGCGCCGGAAGGCGTTCTGGCAGGTCGCGTACCGCTCGTACGCCCGGCTGGAGCGCACCTCGGGCAGGCTGCGCGACCCGGGGACGACCCAGATCCAGCCGATGCCGTCCCGGACGTGGGTGATCCGCGCGGTGAGTTCGGCGGCCCCGACGCGTAATCCGTCGAAGCCGCGCTCGGCCTCGCCGGGCGTCTCGAACATGGCGGCGGTGATGGCCACCACCCGGCCGTTCGGCGCCTTCAGCTGCCAGCGGTACCGCCCGTCCGGGGCGCGCTCCGTCCTGAACCCGCCTCGACTTGCCCCTGCTGCGGTGTTCCCGCGGCCAGACGCGTCCACTGCTCCCCCGTCCGGTTACCCCTCCGAGACCGGTGCAAAGCTATGTGTGCACACGGACCCACGGAAAGCCCAGAACGTTCACAACTTGCGCTGTTGGTCGGGAAGTTCTCCCTCGTTTAACTTTCACCGGCCAACCGCCGAGGAGGATCGGGCCGGGTTCAGAGCCGGGCCGTCCAGCGGACCCTGGTGCCCTTCCCGTACGGCCCGGCCTCGTGCCAGGCGGCGCCGCCGAGCGCCTCGGCCCGCCGGGTCAGGTTGAGCAGGCCGCTGCGGCGCCCGCCCGCCGGGATGCCGACGCCGTCGTCGGTCACCGTCAGCAGCACGCCCGGGCGCCCGCCCCGGTCCAGCGACTCCGGGTCGCCGCTCACCGGCCGGCCGGTGTCGTCCAGATGGGCGGTCGCGTCGATCTCGACGCCGACCCGGGAGGCCCGCGCGTGCCGGGCCGTGTTGGAGAGCATCTCCCTGAGCGCGGCGAGCAGTTGGCGGCCGTTCTTCTCCTCGACCAGGCTCTCCACCGGCCCGACGAAGCTCACCGAGGGCTTGAAGCCGAGTGCGGCCGCGGCCTGGCTGGCCTCCCGCAGCACCCGGGTGCGCAGGGTGTCCGGCGCGTCGCCGTGGTTGTCGTGCTGGAGGGCGTAGATGGTGGTGCGGACCTCCTGGATGGTGGCGTCCAGCTCGTCCACCGCCTTGCCGATGCCGACCTTCACCTCGGGCACCACGGACCGCCGGGCCGCGCTCTCCAGCATCATCCCGGTGGCGAACAGCCGCTGGATCACCAGGTCGTGCAGGTCGCGGGCGATCCGGTCGCGGTCCTGGAAGACGGCCAGGCGCTGCTGGTCGCGCTGGCCCTCGGCGAGCCGCAGGGCCAGTGCGGCCTGCGAGGCGAAGGTCTCGGCGAGCTGCTTCTCGGTGTCGGTGAACGACAGGGCGCCGCGCGGGCGCCAGACGCAGAGCCCGCCGAGCACCCGCCCGGCGGCGACCATCGGGACGGCCATGGACGGGCCGAAGGCGCGGGCGAGCCGGATCTCCACGGTCGGGTCGCTGGACATGTCGTCCAGGTAGACGCTCTCCCCGGCGAGCAGTCGGGCCGCGAAGCTCTTCCTGGGCAGCAGCTCGCCCCGGACGAACTCGGCGGCCTCGCCGGAGGCGTGGGCGACCCGCATCTGCCCGTCGCCGTCCTCCGTCGGTTCGGTCGGGAGCAGGATCATGCCGAGCGCGGCGTCCGCCAGCTCCCGGACCTGCTCGGCCGCGACGGTGAGCGCGGTCTCGGCCTGGTCGGTGGAGAGCAGCGCCGTGGTGACGGCGGAGGCGCCGGCGATCCAGCGTTCCCGGCGCCGCCCCTCCTCGTACAGCCGGGAGTTCTCGATGGCGACGCCGGCCGCCGCGGCGAGCGCGTGCACCACCTGTTCGTCCTCGGGGGTGAAGGCGCCGCCGCCCTTCTTCTCGGTGAGGTAGAGGTTGCCGAAGACCTCGTCGCGGACCCGGATCGGCTCGCCGAGGAAGGTCTTCATCTCCGGGTGGTGCGGCGGGAATCCGGAGGAGCGCGGGTCGGCGCCGAGGTCGGCGAGCCGCAGCGGCTCGGGGCGGTCGATCAGCGCGCCGAGGATGCCGCGTCCGGCGGGCAGTTCGCCGATCTCGGCGGCGGTCTCGTCGTCGACGCCGACGTGGATGAAGTCGGCCAGACCGGTGCCGCCGGGGGCGATCACGCCGAGGGCCGCGTACCGGGCGTCGACGAGTTCGGCGGCGCCGGTGGCGATCCGGTGCAGGGTGGCGTGCAGGTCGAGCCCGGCGCCGATCGAGACCACCGCCTCCAGCAGCCGCTGCATCCGGTCGGTGACCGCGGCGGCCGACTGCAGCCGCTCCGCGACCTCGGTGACCAGGGTGTCCAGCCCGAGCGAGGCGATCTCCGGCACCCGATGGGGTGTCGGCTCGGGCGCGGCGGCGGAGGGCTCTGGCGTGGGGTCCATGCAGAAAGCCTAGTTTGTACGCTTTTCATCCGAAGGACGGCGCTGCTCGGGAAACGCGCCTTGACCGGGCCTGGCAGGTGGCCCCGACCGGGCCTAACGGGTGGCCCCGACCGGCTCCACCAGCCCGTCCGCCTCCCGCTCCAGCAGCCCGTCCGCCTCCCGCTCCCGCCGCCACATGGCGTGCAGCCGCCCGTCCCGGTCCGCGATCAGCTCCGACCAGCGGCCGCGCTCAGCGACCCGGCCGCCGTCCAGCACCAGCACCTCGTCGACGGTGGTGTCGTCCAGGCCGGCCAGCCGGTGCGTGATCAGCACGGTGGTGCGGCCCTCGGTGGCGGCCAGCAGGTCGGTGGTGAGCGCGTCGGCGGTGGGCAGGTCGAGGTGTTCGGCGGGCTCGTCCAGGACGAGCACCGGGAAGTCGGCGAGCAGGGCCCGGGCCAGTGCGAGGCGCTGCCGCTGGCCGCCGGAGAGCCGGGCGCCGTGCTCGCCGACCATGGTGTCCAGGCCGTCGGGCAGGGTCAGCGTCCAGTCCAGCAGCCGGGCGGCGGCGAGCGCGGCGCGCAGGTCGTCCTCGGTGGCGCCCGGCCGGGCCAGCCGCAGGTTCTCCCGCAGCGAGCTGTCGAAGACGTGGGCGTCCTGGGCGCACAGTCCGATCACCCGGCGGACGTCCTCGCCCGCGAGCGCGCGGCTGTCCACAGCCGGTGGGCGGCCGTCGGCGAAGGTGACGGTGCCCGCGCTCGGTTCCAGGAACCGCAGCAGCGCCTGGGCCAGCGTGGTCTTGCCGGAGCCGGACGGGCCGACCACGGCGATCCGGCGGCCGGCCGCGAGGTCGAGGTCGACGCCGGTGAGCGCGTCCACGGCCTGCCCGGGGTGCCGGACGGTCAGTCCGCGCACGGCGACCGGCAGCGGCTGTTCGGGCAGCGCGGCGGGCGCGGCCGGCTCCGGGACGGCGGCCTCGGCCTCCAGCACCTCGTCCAGCCGGGCCCGCGCGGCCCGGCTGCGCTGGCGCGCCTGGACGGCCAGCGGCATCCCGGTGACGGCCTCGAACGCGGCCAGCGGGGTGAGCACGACCACGGCCAGGCAGACCGGCGCCAGCGCGCCGCCGTGCACCCCCTGGACGCCGACGGCCGCCGCGGCGGTCACGGTCAGCCCGGTGAGCAGCGTGATCAGCCCGGTGCCGAGCGCGGTGGTGGCCGCCGAGCGGGCGGCCAGCCGGGTGAGTGCGGCGTCGGCGCCGTGGACGGCGGCGAGCCGGCCGGGCAGCGCACCGGCCACGGTGAGTTCGGCGGTGCCGGTGAAGGCGTCGACGACGGTGGTGGCGAGCCGCCCGCGCTCCGGGGCCTGCCGCCGTTCGGCGCCAGCCGACCAGCGGGCGGCCAGGGCGGGCACCACCGCGCCCGCGAGCAGCAGCCCGATCCCGAGCACGACCCCGGCGGCGGGCAGGAAGGCGCCCATCGCCGCCGCCGCGGCCAGCGAGACCACGCCCGCCACGGCGGCCGGCAGCCGCCAGCGCAGGTGGTGGTCCTGGATCGCGTCGACGTCGGCGACCAGCCGGGAGAGCAGGTCGCCGCGCCGGAAGGCGGGCAGTCCGGCCGGGGCGAGCGCGGTGAGCCGCCGGTAGACGGCGGCCCGCAGGGTGCCGAGGGTGCGCAGCACGGCGTCGTGCGAGACCAGCCGTTCGGCGTAGCGGAAGACGCTGCGGCCGATGCCGAAGGCCCGTACCGAGGTGACGGCCATCATCAGGTAGAGCACCGGCGGCATCTCGGAGGCCCGGGAGATCAGGTAGCCGGAGGTGGCCATCAGCGCGACGGCGCAGCCGAGGGCGAGCGCGCCGAGCAGGACGGACAGCGCCAGCCTCGGGGTGGCGGCGTCGGCTTCGGGCTCGTCCTGCGCCGTGGCGGGGGCGGGCGTCGGCCGCCCGCTGTGCGCGGGCCGCCCGACCGCAGCGGAGACCGCAGCGGAGGCCACCGCCGCAGCCGGGCCGGCGGCCGGGGCGGGCGCCCCCGCCAGCCGGACCCGCCGGTCGGCGACGGCCAGCAGCGCCGGCCGGTGGGCGACGATCAGCACGGTGCGCGCCGGGTCCTCGGCGAGCGTCCGGACGGCGTCCACGACGGCGGCCTCGGAGGCGCCGTCCAGGTTGGCGGTCGGCTCGTCGAGGAGGACCAGCGGCCGGTCGTCGGCGAGCAGGACGCGGGCGAGCGCGAGCCGCTGGCGCTGCCCGGCGGAGAGCCCGGCGCCGTCCTCGCCGAGCGGGGCGTCCAGCCTGGTCACGAAGTCGAGCGCGTGCGCGGCCCGTAGCGCCGTCCACAGCTGCTCGTCGGTGGCCTCCGGGCGGTAGAGCCGCAGGTTGTCGGCGACCGTCCCGGCGAACAGGTGCGGGTGCTGCGGCACCCAGGCGATCTGCCGCCGCCAGCTCGCCGGTTCCAGTGCGGCCAGGTCGTGGGTCCGCCCGTCGGCGACGGTGATCCGGACGGTGCCGGCGTCCGGGGCGACGAGGCCGAGCAGGACGGCGAGCAGGGTGGACTTGCCGGCCCCGCTCGGGCCGGTGAGGGCGGTGGTGGTGCCCGGGCGCAGGGTCAGCGCGGCGCCGTCCAGGGCGGGCTCGGTCCGGCCGGGGTGGCGTACGACCAGGTCGGAGACGGCGACGACGGCCCCGGTGAGGGCGGGTGCGGGCACCGTGCCGGCGGCGGGCAGCGGGGTCTCCAGCACCTGGAAGATCTCGTCGGCGGCGGTCAGGCCCTCCACGCTGGAGTGGTAGAGCGCGCCGACCTGGCGGATCGGGAAGTACACCTCGGGGGCGAGGATCAGGATCAGCAGCCCGGTCTCCAGGTCGAGCGTGCCGTCCACCAGCCGGAAGCCGACGGTGACCGCGACCAGTGCGACCGACAGGGTGGAGAGCAGTTCCAGCGCGAAGGAGGAGATGAAGGCGATCCGCAGGGTGCGCAGGGTGGCGCGGCGGTAGTCGGCGGTGATCCGGGCGATGGTGGCGGCCTGGGCGCGGGCCCGGTTGAACACCTTGAGGGTGGGCAGTCCGGCCACCACGTCGAGGAAGTGGTGCGAGAGCCGGGCCAGGGTGCCCCACTGCCGGTCCATCCGGCTCTGGGTGGCCATCCCGATCAGCACCATGAACAGCGGGATCAGCGGGAGCGTCCCGGCGATGATCGCGGCCGAGGTGAAGTCGGCGCCGACGATCCGCAGCAGCACGATCACCGGGACGACGACGGCGAGCGCCAACTGCGGCAGGTAGCGGGCGAAATAGTCGTCCAGCGCGTCGACGCCGCGGGTGGCGAGGGTGGTGAGTTCGCCGGTGCGCCGGCCCGCCAGGTAGGCCGGGCCGAGCGCGGTGGCGTGGTCGAGCAGCCGGCGCCGCAGGGTGGACTTCACCCGGGCGACGGACCGGTGCGCGGTGAGCTCGGTGAGCCAGCCGACCAGCCCGCGCCCGACGGCCGTCAGGGCGAGCAGCAGCAGCGGCGTGGTCAGTTCGCCGAGGGTCGCCTGGCGCTGGAAGGCGCGGACGACGATCTCGGCGATCAGACTCGCCTGGGCCACCACCAGGGCCGCGCCCGCCCCGCCGAGGAGCACGGATCCGGCGAGGAAGGCACGGGTGGTGCGGGCGTACCCGAGGAGTCGGGGGTCGACCGGCTTCACGGCGTCAGGCCTGGTCGAGCGCGGCGGCCGGGTTGTGCCCGGGGATGTGCTGGACGCCGATGCGCTTGCGGAACACCCAGTACGTCCAGCCCTGGTAGAGCAGCACGAGCGGGGTGAACACCGCGGCCACGATGGTCATCAGCTTCAGCGTGTACGGCGAGGAGGCCGCGTTGCTGACGGTCAGGCTCCAGCCGTCGTTGAGGGTGGAGGGCATGACGTTCGGGAAGAGCGCCAGGAAGAGCATCGCGACGGCGGCCACGATGGTCGCCCCGGAGAGGATGAACGCCCATCCCTCGCGGCCGAGTTGGTTGGCCGCCAGGGCTCCGACCAGGGCCAGCACGGCGATGATCAGGGCGGCCAGGCTGCGGCCGTTGCCGTTGTCGGCCTGCGTCCAGAGCAGGAAGGCCAGCGCCAGCACCGCCGCCACCACGCCCACCCGCAGGGCGGTGGCCCGCGCCCGGTCGCGGATGTCGCCGACCGTCTTGAGCGCCGCGAACACCGCGCCGTGGAAGGTGAACAGGCTGAGCGTCACCAGGCCGCCGAGGATGGCGTACGGGTTGAGCAGGTCCCAGAAGGTGCCGACGTAGTTCTTCTGCGCGTCGATGTCGACGCCGCGCACGATGTTGGCGAAGGCCACGCCCCACAGGAAGGCCGGGAGCAGCGAGGTCCAGAAGATGGCCTCCTCCCAGTTGCGCTGCCAGCGCGCGTCGTCGCGCTTGGCCCGGTACTCGAAGGCCACGCCACGCACGATGAGGCAGACCAGGATGATCAGCAGCGGGATGTAGAAGCCGCTGAACAGGGTCGCGTACCAGTCCGGGAAGGCCGCGAAGGTGGCGCCGCCGGCGGTCAGCAGCCAGACCTCGTTGCCGTCCCAGACCGGGCCGATGGTGTTGATCAGGACGCGCCGTTCGGCGGTGTTGCGGGCGAGCGGCTTGGTGAGGATGCCGATCCCGAAGTCGAAGCCCTCCAGGAAGAAGTAGCCGATCCACAGGACCGCGATCAGTACGAACCAGACGTCGTGGAGTTGCATGTCAGATCCCCTGTGGTCCTCAGTAGGCGAAGGCGAGAGGCTTGTCGGCGTCGTCGTCCGAGGACGGTCCGCGCAGGGTCGGGTCCTTGGCGGGGGGCTGCTCGGTCACCACCGGGCCGGCCTTGGCGTACTTCACCAGCAGCCGGACCTCGACGACGGCGAGGATCGCGTACAGCAGGGTGAAGGTGGTGAGGGCGCCGATCTGGGTGCCGACGCTCACGTTGGGGGAGACCGCGCTCGCCGTGGTCATCAGGCCGAAGACGGCCCAGGGCTGGCGGCCCATCTCGGTGAAGATCCAGCCGAAGCTGTTGGCGATCAGCGGGAATCCCATGGTCAGGATGCCGATCCGCCAGCTCCACTTGGTGAGGAACGGACCCATCTCCCGCCCGGGGGTGAGCATCAGCCGGGGCACCTCGGTCTCGCCGGTGCGGAACTCGGGGCGCAGGAACTTCTTGCGCCGGGTGGTCCAGAGCCCGATCAGGCCGGCCACGAAGGAGGTCATCCCGAAACCGATCATGAGGCGGAAGCCCCAGTAGGTGACGAAGATGCTCGGGATGTAGTCCTTGGGGTCGCCGCCGTACTTGGCGGCCTCGGCGGCCGCGGTGTCGTTGATGCCGGGGACGGAGGAGTTGAAGTCGCTGTGGGCGAGGAAGGAGAGTATCCCGGGGATCTCCAGCTCGACCGAGTTGTGGCCCTTGCTGACGTCGCCGACCGCGAAGATCGAGAACGGCGCGGGCGACTGGGTGTCCCACAGGGCCTCGGCGGCGGCCATCTTCATCGGCTGCTGCTCGAACATGACCTTGGCGAGCGAGTCGCCGCTGAGCGCGGTGCCGGCGCCGAAGACCACGGCGAGGACCAGGCCGAGTCGCAGCGAAGTGCGCATCACGGCGGTCTTCTTGGGGTCGGCGTTCTCCGGCTTGCGCTTGGCCTTCCAGAGGTGGAAGGAGGCGATGCCGACCATGAAGGCCGCGCCGGTGAGGAAGGCGGCGGTCAGGGTGTGCGCCACCACGGTGAGGGTGGTGTTCTGGAACAGCACCTTGGCGATGTCGGTGAGCTGGGCCTTGCCGGTGGCCGGGTCGATCGAGTAACCGACCGGGTGCTGCATCCAGGAGTTGGCCGCCAGGATGAAGTAGGCGGAGAGCACGGTGCCCAGGGCGACCATCCACATGCAGGCGCAGTGGATCTTCTTCGGCAGCTTGTCCCAGCCGAAGATCCACAGGCCGATGAAGGTGGACTCGAAGAAGAAGGCGATCAACGCCTCCATCGCGAGCGGGGCGCCGAAGACGTCGCCGACGAAACGGGAGTAGTCGGACCAGTTCATGCCGAACTGGAATTCCTGGACGATGCCGGTGACCACGCCCATCGCGATGTTGATCAGGAAGAGCTTCCCCCAGAACTTCGTGGCGTGGAAGTACTTCTCCTTGTTCGTCCTCACCCAGGCGGTCTCCAGCCCGGCCACGATGGCGGCGAGGCTGATGGTGAGCGGGACGAAGAGGAAGTGGTAAACGGTGGTGATGCCGAATTGCCATCGCGCGATGGTCTCGTGAGCGATTGCCAGCTCCACGTCGCCCTCTCTCCAACCGACCGGCCCTGTTGAAGGGCATGTTTCGGACAAACTTCATCTATAGCTGTAGACCGCTGCCCAACTACGCAAGCTTGTCCGCTTGTGAACGTGAACACGTTCACAAGGAGCAGTATCCATCATCCTTACGAAGGAATCGCAGGCGGGGTGGGGTTGACACCTTCGGAACGGTGCGTAGCCGTACGTAGCGGGGTGTGGCCTTGTGTGGCCGCATGTGACCGCGCGTGACCGTGCGGCGGCGGTGCAGTGGTGAACGCAGTGGCGGTGGGGACAGTCTGCGGAGCCGTCCACGGCCCTGACAACGAACGGCCGGGCAGCCGGCGGAGCGGTCTTGGCCGATCCGGCGCTTGACACGGCGGCGCGGGCGCCTGGCGGGACCAGCGACCCCTGGTCCCGTCCTCGCTTCTCCGCTACGCCCTCCCGCTACGCCCGGCCGAGGAGCTGGGTGCCCGGGGTGGAGTCGGCGCGGGCGGTGAAGAACTCGGTGAAGCCGTGCAGGAACTCCTCCACGGTGATCCGGCCGTCCCCGTCCACGTCCAACTGGCGGAACCCGTGCGACAGTTCGGCCGGATGAACGCGCGGGCCGCCGAACACCGCCCGGTACTCGTCCGCCTCCAGGAAGCCGCTGCCGTCGGTGTCCGCGGCAGTGAACACGGCCCGCAGCGCGGGCAGCAGCCCCTGCTCCAGATAGGCCGGATCCCGGTCGCAGCCCGCGACGGTGGCCGCCACGAACTCCTCCCGGCTCACCTTGCCGTCGCCGTTCGCGTCCATCGCCGCGCGCAGCTGCTCCCACCAGCCGTCGAAGGCCTGGTACACCCGCGCCTCGGCGGCATCGTCCAACTCCAGCTGCCAGCACACGTTGTGCGCCATCGCCCGCAGGTCGTGGACGGTGAGGAAGCCGTCGCCGGTCTGGTCCAGCACCTCGCGGAAGAACCGGTCCACCCGGGAGCCGCGCGCGTCCCGGCGCGGGTCCCTGCGCGGCGGACGCCACCGGGACGGAGCACCGCCCCGTTCCGGAGAGCGGTAGCGCACCCGGTCCGGCAGCAGCGGGACGACCGCGCCGGCGCCCCGGTGCAGCAGCCAGGACAACAGCGCGGCCCGCCGCGTCCGCACCAGCCCGAACCGCTCCCGCACCGCCGGCGGCAGATCCGCCACCGTCAGCGCCGTGATCGCCCGCGCCACCACCACCCGCAGCACCCGCCACCCGGCGTCCCCGAGGAACCACAGCCGGCGCGGCCGCGGGGCCCCGCGCAGCATGTCCTCCAGCAGGTAGCGGGTCGCCTCGGTGAACTCCAGCCGCTCGCGCGCCGCCCGGGCGAAGTACGCGGGCAACTCGGCGGCGCTGGGTGGGAGTTCGCCCTCAGGCAGCCCGAAGGCCGCCACCGATCCGGTGAACTCCTGGTACGCCGCCTCCAGTTGGCCGGCGTCGTACGGGTCCCCGCCCAGCCGCCGCATCGCGACCACGCACTCGAACAGCGTCAGCAGCACCCACGCCCGGGTCGCCGCGTCCTCGGCGTCGTACGCCCGCCCGTCCGGCGCCGTCCCGCGGATCCGCTTGTGCGCCCGGTCCAGCCGCGCGACCTCCCGCCGCAACGCCTCCCCGTCCTGGTAGAACAGCCGCCGCCCGCTCCCCAGCGTGTGCTCCACCCGCCGCCACGGATGCGCCTGGTACGTCGAGTGCTCCGCCATCCCGGCCCCCACCACCGGATCCGCCGCCTGCAACACCAGCAGCCGCCACGCGACCAGCGCGACCCGCCACTCGGACAGATCCCGCCGGAACGACACCCCAGGACCAGCCACGGGATCAGCCACGGCGCTCACCCGTGATCTCCGGCCCGATCGCGAACCCCTTCGCGGGGCCCTCGGGGATCACGGCCTCCTCGCCGTACGGGATCCGGGTCGAGGCGGCGTAGGCACGGCGCTCGGGGTCGGGACGGGAAAGTACGGTCACGGTACCGCCGTGATCGTAGTCATCGATGATCACGTACACCGGAATGCCTGCGGAAGCGTAGGCGCGCGGCTTGAACTCCTGGTCACGGCGTTCGCAGCAGTCGGGCCACACGACCTCGGCGACAAGGGGAATCCCGGACGCCAACAGCCCCACACCCTCATGGTGTTCGGCCGCCTTCGTGTCGTCCGGTGCCACGGCGAGGTCAGGTTTCATCACCTTCAAACCGGCGGTCACATACCGGCCTTGCGTCGCCGTGTACCCCGTCCCGCGCAGGTGCTTCGTCAGGACCTTCCTGAGGCCACCTCCCACCGCTGCATGACGGAGGTCACCGATGACCGAGATGGTGATGCTGTCTTCGTCGATCTCCGCGCGCGTGTGCTTCGGGAGGGCCATGGTCTTCCAGGCCTTCCACAACCTCTGATCAGGGTCCATAGCGATCTCCCGGTGCGTGAGTAAGCACCTGGACCGTCGCACACGACCGAGGGGCCGGTCGGGTGAACTCCCGCCGTTCACCCGATCGGGGCGTTTCGGGGCCGGGAAACGCGAAACCGCAGGGCGGGCCGGGAGGGGGCCTGCCCTGCGGTTCGGGGTGCTGTGGGGTCCGCGCCCTCCTCCCGAGCGGGCGCGAACCGGGTGGATCAGGAGGAGGAGCGGGCCGGCTTGCGGCGGGAGACGTAGAGGGCCGCCGCACCCAGGCTGAGGGCCAGGCCGGAACCCAGTGCCAGGTACGGGGTGGCCGGGTTGGAACCGGTCTCGGCGAGCTCGGTGGTCGAACCAGTGGTCGCCTTGGCCGTGGCGGCGGTCGTCGACTTGGTCTGGCTGCTCGCCGTGGTCGCCTTGGCCGTCGGCTTGGCGGAGCTGGTCGACGCGGTGGTGTCCGAGATCGGGGTGACGGCGGCCGGCTGCTCCGCCGTGGCCGGGGCGGGCTGCTCGACCGGCTTCTCGCTCGGCTTGTCGGCCGGCTTGTCGGCGGGCTTGTCGACCGGCTTCTCGGCGGCGGCCTTGGCGTCGGCGAGGGCCTTGTCCGCGGTGGCCTGGGCGGCGGCCGCGGTCTTGGTGGCCTCCTGCAGCCCGTGGAGCTTGCGCATCGCCGCGACCTTGGCGTCGTCCAGCGCCGTGCCGGCGGCGGTCACGGCGGCCTTGGCCTTGGTGTCCGCGTCGGTGGCGGCGTTGGCGGCGTCGAACGCCGCCAGCATCCGCACCCTGGCCGCTTCCAACTCCTCCGGCTTCGCGGAGCGGTACGCGGCCGAGGCCTCCACGGCTTCGTTGTAGGTCTTCTCGTGGGCCGCGGCGGCCGTCTTGGCGGCGGCCTGGGCCTCCTGGAGCTTGCCGAGGTAGGGCTGCGGGTTGTTCATGAAGGCCGTGGTCTCGGCCTGCCCGGCGGCCTCGGCGGCGACGGCGGCCTGGTGGGCCTTGGCCGCGCCGGCGGCGGCCTTCTCCAGCTCCGCGATCGAGCCGGTGTCGTTCCGGGTCTGCGCCGTCGAAGCCGACTCCGCGAAGGCGGGTGCCGCGGAGAGCATGGCTGCGGGCGAGATCACGGCAGCGACGAGGGCGGCCGAGACCAGCGTACGGCGGAGTTTCACAATGACCCCTTTCGGGTCGGAAAGAAAGCAAAAGCCGTGTGCCGGGCCGTTCTTGACGTCCCGACAGCGCTGATCATAGGCACACGGATTCTTTACGCTCCATGCCGCATTCCGGCAATGAAAAACGCCCGTCATTGCCTGGTCAGCAAGGGAATTGACGTGTCGACAATGCCGTCAGGAAGTCCGGTCACCGTTGGTGGGCAGTTCGACCCGGAACGTGGCGCCGGCGCCGGGGGCGGTGTCCAGGGTGAGGGTGCCGCCGTGCGCGTGGGTGAGCGCGGTGGCGATGGCGAGGCCGAGTCCGGCGCCGCCTCCGCCGTGCCGGCTGCGGGAGGCGTCGACCCGGTAGAAGCGGTCGAAGACCCGCTGGGCCTGGCCGTCGGTGAGCCCCGGCCCGGCGTCGGCGACCTCCAGCAGGCAGACGCCGCCCGCGCCGCCGACCCCGATCCGCACCGGGGTGCCGGGCGGGGTGTGCTTGACCGCGTTGCCGACCAGGTTGGTGACCACCTGCCGCAGCCGGGCCTCGTCGCCGAGGACGGGGGCCGCGCCGGGGGCTCCGGTGCCGGACGGGCCGGTGAGGGAGACGGGCCGGGTCGGGTCGAGGGCGGTGAGGTCGTGCAGCGCGTCCGCGGCGAGGGTGCGCAGGTCCATCGGGGCGAGGTCGAGCGGGCGTTCCTCGTCGAGCCGGGCGAGCACCAGCAGGTCCTCGACCAGGGCGCCCATCCGGACGGCCTCGCTCTCGATCCGGGTCATGGTCCGTTTGACGTCCCCGTCGGTGGGCAGTGCGCCCATCCGGTAGAGCTCGGTGAAGCCGCGGATCCCGGCGAGCGGGGTGCGCAGTTCGTGCGAGGCGTCGGCGACGAACCGCCGCATCCGGGCCTCGGATTCGGCGCGGGCGGCGAAGGCGGCCTCGATCTGGGTGAGCATGCCGTTGAGCGCGATGGAGAGCCGCCCGACCTCGGTGCCGGGGGAGAGTTCCGGCATCCGGTGGGAGAGTTCGCCGTCGGCGATCCGGGCGGCGCCGGCCTCGATCCGGCGCAGTGGCCGCAGCCCGGCCCGGACGGCGAAGAACCCGAGCGCGGCAATCAGCACCAGGACGGCGCCGCCGATCGCGAGGAAGGAGCTGCGCAGCTTGCCGACGGTGGCGTCGATGTCCGAGCGGGAGACGGCCACCATGACGTAGGTCGCGGTGACGGCGGGCGAGGCGTAGTCGCTGGGGCTGGCGGCAGCCGGGGCCCGGGGGGCCTGGATCGGCAGCACGAGCACCCGCCAGTTGTAGTGGCCGCGCTGGTCGGGCAGGTCGAAGGGGACGTCGGGTTCGGTGCGGGTCGGGTCGAGGCCGGCCAGTTGGGGCGCCGGGTCGCTGTCGGAGACGGGCTGGCGCATGACGGCCTGCACCTTGCCGTCCGAGGAGAGGTACTGGACCAGGTACTGGCTGGGCAGGGTGCTGCGCTTGCCGGTGACGGCGGGGCGCCCGGCCTCCGGGGTGCCGACCCGGACCGGGCCCTTGTGGGACAGCGGCAGCCCGTACCGCTGGAGCTGCTCGTCGAGTTGATCGACCAGCTGCACCCGGACGGTGCCGAGGACGACGGCGTCGCTGACCACCAGCCCGGTGGTGACCAGCACCAGCGCGAGCACCAGCAGCCGGGCGCGCAGGGACAGCCTTGACAGCTTTGACAGCCCCGACAGCTTTGGCAGCCGGGAGAACGGCCGCCGGAACACCGACAGCCGGGTGGAGAGCCGGGCGGACACGGAGCGGACCGGTCAGCCCTGCGGGGGGCGGCGCAGCGCGTAGCCGATGCCGCGCACGGTGTGGATCAGCTTGGGGCCGTGGGCCGGGCCGGAGTCGAGCTTGCGGCGCAGGTAGGAGATGTACGACTCGACAATGGAGAGGTCGCCGCCGAAGTCGTAGGCCCAGACGTGGTCGAGGATCTGCGCCTTGGAGACCACCCGGCCGACGTTGGCCATCAGGTAGTGCAGCAGCTTGAACTCGGTCGGGGAGAGCGCGACGGGGGTGCCGGCCCGGGTGACCTCGTGGGCGACCGGGTCGAGGCTGAGGTCGGCGACGATGAGCCGGCCGTCCTCGGCGGGCCCGCCGGAGCGGCGCAGGATGGCGCGGATCCGGGCGATCAGCTCCTCCAGGCTGAACGGCTTGGTGACGTAGTCGTCGGCGCCCGCGGCGAGGCCCTGGACCTTGTCGCCGACGCCGTCCTTGGCGGTGAGGAAGAGCACCGGGAGGTGGTCGCCGGGGTGGCCGTGCACGGGCCCGGCGATCTGGCCGCGGTTGGTGCGCTCGCGCAGCTTCTCGACGACGGTGAAGCCGTCGAGGTCCGGGAGCATCACGTCGAGGACGACGAGGTCGGGGCGTTCGACGGCTATCAGGTCGAGGGCCTCGGTGCCGCTGGCGGCGGAGGCGACCCGGAAACCGGAGAAGCGCAGCGAGGCGGCGAGCAGCTCGCGGATGTTGGGTTCGTCGTCGACGACGAGGAGGAAGGCCTCGCCAGGGCCGCCGGCCACCGCGGACCCGCCTGGTGTGGTGACTGTGCCTTGCACGGGGCTTTCGCCTCCTGGTCGGACGATGGCATTCGGCATGAGGCTAGCCCCCGGAGGCTATGCGGCATCGATGAATGTTGGATTAACACCTTATCGGTCGGTTTTTTAAGCACAAGGCCCCCAGCACAGGCTGGGTGGTATGCGCACGGACGGTAACGCCCCGCAAGCGCCGACGGCCGAGAACCCGACGGCCGAGAGCCCGACGCCTGCGGCCGGGGAGACAACTCCCCGGCCGCGGAAGGGGCTCCGGTCAGGCGTGCTGACCGGGCCGGTACCCGCCGGCGGGCATCCGGGTGATCACGTTGCCGCGGTTGAAGGCGTTGATGATCGCGATGAGGGCCACCAGGGCCGCGAGCTGCTCCTCGTCGTAGTACTTCGCGGCGTTCGCCCAGGCCTCGTCCGTGACCCCGCCCGCTGCATCGGCCAGGCGGGTGCCCTGCTCCGCCAGCTCCAGGGCGGCACGCTCGGCGTCCGTGAACACCGTCGCCTCCCGCCAGGCCGCGACCAGGTTGAGGCGGGTCGCCTCCTCCCCGCCGTGCACGGCGTCCTTGAAGTGCATGTCGACGCAGTAGCCGCAGCCGTTGATCTGGCTGGCGCGCAGCTTCACCATCTCCTGCGTCGCGAACGGCAGAGCCGAGTCCACGATCGCCTTGTTGGCCGCGATGAGGTGCTTGAGGACCTTGGACATGGTCTGGCTGGCGAAGGGGTTCAGTCGGGCTTCCATCGTGTGCTCCCTTGTCGTCGTCCGCTGGTGCCCTCTGAGACAGGGCACCCCGGCGAGTCGTGACAGACATGGATGTGACCTGCATCACCATCTTCGCCGCGCCGTTGGGTAGCCTGCGGATACCCTGCTCGGCCAACCGGGGGAGGAGCTCCATGGCGGAATCGGCAGTTGCGACGGATGCGGCCGGCTACCGACCGCTGCTGTTCTCCATCGCCTACGGGATGACGGGCTCCGTCGGCGACGCCGAGGACATCGTCCAGGACGCCCTCCTCGGCCTGACCCGGGCCGACCGGGCCGGGACCACGATCACCAACCTCAAGGCGTACCTGACCACGTCGGTTACCAGACTGGGCATCAACCACCTGACGTCGGCGAGGGTCCGCCGGGAGACGTACATGGGCGAGTGGCTGCCCGAACCCGTCGTGGTGACCGCCGACCGCCCGGGGCCCGCCGAACACGCCGAGCTGGCCGACGCGTTGTCGATGGCGTTCCTCGTCCTGCTGGAAGCCCTCTCCCCGACCGAGCGGGCGGTGTTCATGCTCCGCGAGGCCTTCGGGTACGGCTACCCGGAAATCGCCGACGCCGTCGGCAAGTCCGAGGCCAACTGCCGCCAGATCATCGCCCGCGCCCGCAAGCGCCTCACCCCCTCGGCCCAGACCGTCGACACCCGGGCGCGCAAGGCCGAGGCCGCCGAACTCGCCCGCAGATTCTTCGAAGCCACCGAAGGCGGCGACCTGGACGCCCTGCTCCAACTCCTCTCCCCCGACGTCGCCTTCCACGGCGACGGCGGCGGCAAGGCCCGCGCCCTCGGCAAGACCCTCACCGGCCTACGCCGCGTCGCCCAACTCCTCATAGGCGGCCTCCGCCGCAACCGCAAACTCGGCGTCACACTGAAGCCGGCCACCGTCAACGGCAACCCGGGCGCCGTCCTCCACGACACCGAGGGCCGCATCGCCGGCGTGCTGGAACTGGACATCGCCGACGGCGCCATCCAGGCCGTCCACTCGGTCTCCAACCCCGACAAGCTCACCCACCTCGGCCCGGTCTCCGACATCGCCCTGGTGAAGACGAAGTGACCCTCCTCAGAGCTTCCACTGGATCGAAGATCCGTCCGGCCCCGTGTAGCCCACGAACTGCCCCTCAAGCCCCGTCTCGACGGTGAACCACTCCCGCCGGGGCCGGTTGCGGTCGAGCCAGGTTCGGTGCGCGGCCTCGATGGCCTGCCACAGGTCCCGGGGGCCGCTGACGGCGACGGTCGACGAGCCCTCGGGGTGGTCCTGCACCTGGGCCACGCCACCAACTCCGGTATTTGTCAGATGAATCCGAGGCATGACTCGTACGCTGGGGCCGCCGCCTGACCCGTGACGGGCAAGCACCAACATATATAGGGCAGTGAGGCGTGCTAGAAGACGATTTCCTGTTCCCCCAAGAACTCGTCCTTGATGCTTTCGATCAGGCTGCGCATCTCGTCACCGGACAAGGCCGCGCCCACGAACCCGTCGAACTTTCGGACATAGACCTCAACGTCGCGAGGGTCAGTGACGACCAACTCGGCACGAGGGGGAGGCGGCTTCGGCGCAGGAAGTCGGCTCGGCCGACTTCCTGCGCTGAGGGGACTCGGACAGTGCCGTGGCGCGCCGTCAGCGGCTGGGTGTGGGAGGGGGTGGGGCGCGTCGGGGCGCTGCCGGCGGGTCTGGATGGGGGCGGGTCGCGCAGGTCGGTGTCGAGGCTCCCGGGCGTAGGCAACCTTTTGGGCCGCTCGCGGCATCTAAGTGGTGTCGGGGCTGCGAGAGGGGGAGGGCGCGGTAGGCGGGCAGGCGCGGTCCGTGGTCGTGCCACCGAGGGGGAGCTGAATTGGTTGCGGGTGGCCTAAATTTCTTATTGCGCTTATTTGGTGCGTATGCGACTTGATGTATTGGAGTCGAATTCCGGCATCTGTTGCACAGCCGTGACAGCCGAGTGCGAAAAATCGTTCGACCAGCGAGGTGTGCGGGCTAGCATTCCTGGATGGAATCGAATCTCCCTCCGATATGGAATTCCTCCGACAGCGCGGCTCTCCCCCCGCCCCGCAAGGCGCCGCTTCGGCTGGCCCGCTTCGGTGCGATCTTCCTGGCGGCGAGCGTGGTGTCCGGTGTGCTGCTGGCGGGCCTCGCCCTGCCTGCCGCCGGCGGTTTCGGGCTGACTGCCAAGGGCACGGCGGAGGGCTTCGAAGACATCCCCAGCGACTTCAAGACCCCGCCGCTCACCCAGGCGACGCAGATCTTCGATGCCAAGGGCGGCCTGATCGCCAAGGTGTACGAGCGTGACCGCACCGTCCTCGCCCCTGAGCAGATGTCGCCGTTCATGCGGCAGGCCCAGGTGGACATCGAGGACGCCCGCTTCTACGAGCACGGCGCCGTCGACCTCAAGGGCGTGCTCCGGGCGATCGGCAAGAACGCCGAGAGCGGCACCGCCTCGCAGGGTGCCTCGACGCTGACCCAGCAGTACGTGAAGAACGTCAACGTCGAGAAGGCGGGCGAGGATCAGGCCGCGGTGCTGGAGGCGCAGCGCAAGACCCTGGGTCGCAAGATCCAGGAGCTCAAGGTCGCGATCAAGCTGGAGGAGGACCTGTCGAAGGACCAGATCCTCACCAACTACCTCAACATCACGTACTACGGGAACGGCGCCTACGGCGTGGAGGCCGCCTCCCAGCGCTACTTCAGCAAGAGCAACAAGGACCTGACCATCGCCGAGGCCGCCATGCTGGCCGGGCTGGTGCAGAACCCCTCCCAGTACGACCCGAAGCTGCACCCGGTGGCCGCGCAGAAGCGCCGGGACACGGTCATCGACAAGATGCTGGAGAACAAGCACATCACCGCGGACCAGGCCAAGGAGGCCAAGGCCGCCCCGCTGGGTCTCAACTTCAAGGATCCGCAGAACGGTTGCATCACCGCCACCGCCCAGGGCGGCATGGGCTTCTTCTGCGACTACGTCCGGCACGTGGTCAAGCAGGACCCGGCGTTCGGCCAGAGCGCCGCCGACCGCAAGAAGTTCTGGGACACCGGCGGCCTGAACATCTACACCACGCTGGACCCGGACAAGCAGGCCGCCGCCCAGAACGCGGTGACCGCCAACGTGAAGGTCACGGACAGCGTCTCGGCCGCCGCCACCATGGTCGAACCCGGCACCGGCAAGATCCTCGCCATGGCCCAGACCCGCCCGTACGGCCTGGACGCCAACAAGAACCAGACCGTCGTCAACCTCAACGTCGACGCGGCGATGGGCGGCGGCAACGGCTTCCAGCCCGGCTCCACGTTCAAGCCGGTCGTCGCGGCCGCGGCCCTGGAGGCGGGCCTGCCGGCGACCCAGGAGTACTCGGCCCCGAACTCGATGGAGTACCCCACGATGAAGACGTGCGAGGGCACCTGGAAGAACCAGGGACGGCCCAAGGCGGTGGTGCCCAACGAGTCCGCCAGCGAGAAGGGCCCCTACCAGCTGAAGCAGGCGATGGCCCTCTCGGTCAACACCTACTTCGTGCAGATGGAGCAGGAGATCGGCCTCTGCGCGGTCAAGCAGATGGCCAACAAGCTGGGCGTCACCAGCAAGGCCAGCGGCAAGCCGCTGGAGGAGGTGCCCGCGATGGCCCTGGGAGTGGAGGAGATGAGCCCGCTGACCATGGCCAACATCTACGCGACCTTCGCCGCCCAGGGCAAGCACTGCGCCCCGATCGCCATCAACAAGATCACCACCGTGGACGGCAAGGACGTCCCCGTCCCGGCCGGCCAGTGCGAGAAGGCGTTCTCCGATGACACGGCGCGGGCGATGAACACCGTCCTGAACGGCGTGACCGAGAACAAGGGCACCGGCGCGGCGCTCAACCTCGACGACAACCGCCAGATCGCCGGCAAGACCGGCACCTCGGACCGCAAGCGGGCCGCCTGGTTCAACGGCTACACCCCGCAGCTCGCCACCGCCGTCTGGCTCGGCGGCCCCAACGGCGGCGTCGAAATGCGCAACCTCACCATCAACGGGAAGTACCGCACCGAGGTGTTCGGCGCCGACGGCCCCGGCCCGATCTGGCGCGACGCCATGAACCAGGCCCTGCGCGGCACGCCCAAGCAGTCCCTGCCGATGGCCGACATCCCCGACCCGGCCCCCAAGACCGACCCGAACAACACCGGCACCGGCACGGGCGCCCCGGCCACCAACCAGCCCGACCCGCAGCACTGACAGCAGTCACACCGGCGGCCCCTTGCGAGAGCAGCAAGGGGCCGCCGGATCGTTTCACTCAGGCGTCGGCGGTGAAGTGGTCAAACTCGCCCGCCTTCGCGCCCTGGAGGAACGAAGCGAACTTGAGGGCGGTCGTACGGACGACGACCTCACCCTCGTCGGACTCCCGGAGTTCGACTGCCCCGGCGACCACACGGACCTCAACGCATTCGGAGTTCGCAGCCGAGTAACTGGACTTCTGCCAGACAGAGTTAGGCATTTTTGCTTTCCATATCATTCTTGATGGATTGAATGAAATCCCGGGACTCCTCCTCCGAGAGAGCCGCCGAATCGATCCGGTCGAGCACGGAACGGAACTGGGCGATATGGGCTGGTGCGTCAAAGACCACACTATCGAGGCCTGAATCCATCTGAGCTGTATCGAGCTCAGCGATCGGACCTTCAACGTACGTGAAGTTCTCGTGGTTGACCGGGAGCGTATCCACGTTGAACAGCACAACTCGGATCGAGATGGTCGACCGCTCGGAGTCCTCGATGAGGCTACCCAGCTGCTCGGCTTGAACCCTGGGCCCACTGAACTGCATGCGCAGCGCCGCCTCATGGATGTATGCAGAGTACGGAGTTTCGCCGGACCGGACCACGTGCTGCCGCCGCACACGGAAGGCGGTCCTCAGGTCAACTTCATGCTGGGGAAGAGGTGGGAAGCCCCGAGCGAAGACAGCAGAAGCGTAAGCAGTGGTCTGGAGCAACCCGGGGATGAAGGCCATCGTGTAGGTCGAGAGTCCATCGGCGCGACCTTCCATCTCGGCCATCTCCAGGAAGTGCTGTGAGAGGCGGCCCCGATACTCCTCCCACCAGCCTCCCTTGTCACGGCCCGAGATGATGTCCGCCAGCGCATCGATCAACGGCTCGTTGACACACATGCACAGCGCGGCGATCGTACGCAGGCGTTCGACACTGATGCCGGTCTTCCCGCTCTCCATCTGCGTCACATGGGCAGGATTGATACCCAGCGCGCGGGCGAGCTGACTGCCGCCGAGGCCGGCCTGCTCCCGCATCCTGCGCAGCTCGGCACCCAGCCGCCGTTGGCGGAGAGTTGGGTTCGATCGAAGGGCCATGGGGTCCTCTCTGCAGCTCGTGGGACCAGTCTGCCTCAGGGGCGCAGCCACGTTAGAGGGAACTTCTCACAGGCCGCCACAAATCTGTGGCGGCCTGCGCTATCGTCGCCACCAAGCGATCGGACTGATCGTCAACAATGCCTGCTCGAAGGCATTCCCCACACCAGCAGCCTCGCGGAGGTTCCCGTGTGCACCCTCAACACCCCCTCGCTCGCGCTCGCCCGGCAGTCCCTGCGGGACGCCCTGACCCGCTCCGGGTGGGACGCCGAGACCATCTTCTTCGCCGAACTCGCCCTGGCCGAACTGGTCGTCAACGCCTGGCGGCACGGCAAGACCGCTTCCCCCGTCGTCCTCCTCTCACTCCTCGGCGGCACCCTCCGGGTCTCCGTCTCGGACGAGAGCGACGTCTTCCCCGAACGACGCCAGCTCCCCGCCCTGGCCACGACCGGCCGGGGGCTCCAGCTCATCGAAGGGCTCACGCACCGCTGGGGCGTGGACTCCCAGGAGCGCGGCAAAACGGTCTGGTACGAGCTGGACTTCGCCGCGTGAGCGCCGCCCGCGAACCCGTCGCGCCGGACGACCCCCGGATGCGCGACTACACCCAGCCCCAGATCGTCGCCCTGCTCGGCGAGGTGCACCAGCGCGGACGCTCCTACGGTCTCCTCTGGGGCTCCGCCTTCCCCCACGAGACCACCCTCGACGGTCGCATCCTCGTCGACTTCGGCAACGCCCCCGTGAGCACTCTGCTCAACCTCCTCCACCTCCTCCGCGACGTGGAACGGGACGAGGCGTGGGGGTGATGGGTTTCACCGTGCCTCTCAGCGTCATCGCGACCCTCAGGATGCCGCGCCCCGGCGACCGCGACGACTACGACAACCAGCGCTGACCACATGCGAAGGCCCTCGCCCCAGGGATTGGGCGAGGGCCTCGCGGCGTCCGGGAGCTACGGGGTCAGCCTCCGGACGGGTTCTTGGGAGCACCGCCACCGCCGAAGCCGCCGCCGAAGCCACCCGCGCCGCCCGCCGCGCCCTCGACGAGCTGGCTGGCCGCGTAGCCGCCGTTGGCGTCGGGGGTGCCGACGACGGTCACGCTCTGGCCGGGCTGGAGGTCGGCGACCTTGCCCTCCTTGTTGAGCTGGACCTTCGTCGCGTCGCCGGTGGTGACCTTGACGGTGTTGCCGTTGGCGTCGGTCAGGTAGACGGTGTTGCCGTCGACGGCCTTGACCGTGCCCCTGGTGAGCCCGGCCTGCCCGCCCTGGCCCTGGCCAGCGCCCTGACCGGCACCCTGCCCACCCCGGCGAGACCCGCTCTGCCCGTACCCCCCGCCACCACCACCCGCCCCGGCCGCCCGCTGCTGCCCGGCGGCGGAAGCCGTCGCGTGCGAGGTGCCGCTGTTCGTCCCGTGGTTCTGCTGGTACCAGACCCCGCCCGCGAAGGCCCCGCTGGCGATGACGCCCCCCGCCAGCACGAGGCTGAGCCAGGGCAGCTTGCGGCGCGGCGGGGCGGCGAGCTCGGCGGTGACGTCGCGGGCGTCCGGCGGGGTGGCGAGCAGGGCGACCTGCTCGGCCGGCGTGCTGCTGCTGACCGTGGCGATCTCGTTGCTCATGGGAGTCCTACTCGTGCCGGAGGGCGTCGATCGGCCGCAGCGAGGCGGCCCGGTTGGCGGGGTAGCTGCCGAAGAACAGCCCGATGGCGACGGCGATGCCGAACGCGCCGATCACGGATTCGGGGATCACCACCGGTTTGATGCCGACGATGCTGAAGTGCGAGCCGGCGATTCCGGCGGCCACCCCGAGCCCGGCGCCGAGCACCGAGAGCAGGGTCGATTCGGTCAGGAACTGCCCGAGGATCACCGCGCGCGGGGCGCCGAGCGCCTTGCGGATGCCGATCTCCCTGGTCCGCTCGGTGACCGTCACCAGCATGATGTTGGTGATCCCGATCCCGCCGACGAGCAGCGAGATCGCCGCCACCGCGCCGAGCAGCACGGTGAAGGTCTTGGTGGTGCTCTCCCTCGCCGTGAGCAGCGAGGACTGGCTGGTGATCCGGAAGTCGGCCTTGGTCGGGTCGGCGATGGCGTGGGTGCCGAGCAGCACCCGGGTGATCTCGGCCTGGGCCGCGGTCGTGCTGTCGGCCGAACCGGCCTGCACCAGGATCTGGTTGACCGATCCGAAGCCGGTGAAGGCGTTCTGCACGGTCGGCAGCGGGGCGATCACCACGTCGTCCGGGTCGGTGAAGCCGCTGCCGCCCTTGGCCTGGAGCACGCCGACCACGGTGAACGGGGTGCCGCCGAGGACGATCTTCTTGCCGACCGGGTCCACGGTGTCGAACAGCTGCTTGGCCGTCGTGGCGCCGAGCACCGCGACCTTGCGCGAGCCGAGCACGTCGTCGTCGGTGAAGTACTCGCCGTGCGCGACCTTCTGGTTGGCGGTCTCGAAGTACGCCGGGTAGGTGCCGACGATCGAGCCGGGGCTGTACGAGATGTCCCCGTACAGCGCCGTCCCGCTGGTGGTGACCACGGGGGCGACCGACTTGATCGCGGTCGAGTCGGTGTCGGCGGCCAGCGCCTTGGCGTCGGCGACCGTCAGCTTCTTCACCGAGGAGGTGGCACGGGAGCCGCCGCTGGCCGAACCGGAGCTGACCGTGAGCGAGTTGGTGCCGAGCGAGGTGATCGACTCCTTCACCGCGACCGACGAGCCGTTGCCGACGGCCAGCAGCAGGATCACCGAGGCGACGCCGATCAGCACCCCGAGCATGGTGAGCGCCGAGCGCACCTTGTTGGCGGCCAGGCCGCCGACCGCGAAGCGGAGCATCTGCCAGAGGATCACGCCGGCACCCCCAGCTCGCGCAGCAGCGGCGGCGGCCCGTCCACCGGGGCCTGCCGGACGTCGCTGACGATCCGGCCGTCGACCAGCCGGAGCACCCGCTTGGCGTGCCGCGCGACTTCGTCCTCGTGGGTGATCAGGACGACGGTGCGGCCGGTGGCGTTGAGCGCGTCGACGAGGTCGAGGACCTCCTCGGTGGAGCGGCTGTCCAGGTTGCCGGTGGGCTCGTCGGCGAGCAGCATCGCGGGTGCGGTGACCAGTGCCCGGGCGACCGCGACGCGCTGCTGCTGGCCGCCGGAGAGCTGGTTGGGCCGGTGCCCGGCGCGCTCGGCGAGGCCGACCAGGGAGAGCGCGGCCAGGGCCCGGCGGCGCCGTTCCGAGGCCCGGACACCCGCGTAGGCGAGCGGCAGCTCGACCTGGGCGAGCGCGGTGGTGCGCGGGATCAGGTTGAAGGACTGGAAGACGAAGCCGATCTTGCGGTTGCGGACCAGCGCGAGCTGCCCCTCGTCGAGGTGGCCGACGTCGATGCCGTCCAGCAGGTAGCGGCCGGCGGTCGGGACGTCCAGGCAGCCGAGGATGTTCATCATGGTGGACTTGCCGGAGCCGGAGCTGCCCATCACCGCGACGTAGTCGCCCTGGTGGATGTTCAGGCTGACGCCGAGCGGGCCGCCGGTGTCCGGGGCCTCCGGGCCGTGCAGCGCGTGCACGACGGCGTCGCCGTGCCCGTACGCCTTGGTGATCCGGCGCAGCTGGATGACGGGCGGGGGCGCCGCCGGGACGCGCTTGTCGATGACGTGACGCATGCTCAGCCCTTACCGCCCCGGCCGGCCCCGCCGCCGACGGCACCGCCGCCCCCGCCGCCGACGCCCGCCAGGCCTGTGCCGCCGCCCTGACCGCCGCGGCCCTGGCCGCCGCCGACCCCCGGGAAGGAGGCGTTCGGGAAGCCGTTGCCGCCGCTGGTGGTGGGGAGTTCGACCTTGTCGCCCTCCTTCAGCCCGGAGACCACCTGCACCGTGCTGTCGCCCTCGACGCCGACCCCGACGCTGACCCGCTCGCTGGAGCCGTCCGGGTGCACCACGGTCGCGGTGCGGCTGGCGCCGGTGCCGGAGAGCGCGGAGGTGGGCAGCGACAGCGCGCTGTCCGCCTCGCCGGTGATCACCTGGACGGTGGCGCTGAGGCCGGTGCGCAGCGCGCTGGTGTCGCCGCTGAGCTGGAGCGTGGCGGCGTACTGGACGGCCGTCGAGCCGGCGCTGCCGCCGCCACTGCTGGGCAGCGAACTGACGGACAGGACACTGGCGTTGAGCTTGGTGTCGGACTGCGCGTTCAGGGTGACGGTGGCCGCCTCGCCCTTCTTGAGCTTGAGCGAGTCCAGTTCGGAGAAGTTGGCGGTGACCTGCATCCCGGTCGGGTTGGTCAGCACGATGAAGCCGCTCGGCGCGCCGCCCGAAGCGGTGCCGCCGGTGGACGACTTGCCGGTCGACCCGGCCGACCCGGCGGAACCGGCGGAACCGGAGGAGCCGGACGAGCCACCGGAGCTCGCGCCCACGGTGTCGCCGACCTTCGCCGAGACGGACGCGACCGTCCCGTCCACCGAGGCGGTCAGGGTGGTGCCGGTCAGCGCCGCCTGGGCGTTGGCGAGGGTGGTCTGCGCGGTGGCGACCTGCTGCTGGGCCTGGGCGACGGCCGCGTCGTCGACCTTGGTGGTGGTGATGGTGGTGGTCTGCGGAGCGGGCGTGCTGTTCGCGCCCGCTCCGCGTTCCCCACCACCGCCGCCGTTGCCGCCGGCGCCGGAGGTCGCACCCGGCAACGGCTGGGTGGTCGTGGTGGTGACACCGGCCTGCGCCTTGGTGAGGTTGGCGTTGGCCGTGGTCAGGGACGCCTGGGCGGCGTCCACCTGCTGCTGGGCGGCCGTGGTGTCGACGGTGGCGAGCAGCTGGCCCTTCTTGACGGCGTCCCCCACCGCGACCTTGACCGAGGTGAGCCGGCCGCCGGTCGCGAAGTCCTGGGCCGCGTCGGTCGGTGAGACCAGGGTGCCGGTTCCGGACACGGTGGCCAGGACCGTTCCCTTGGCCACGGTCGCCGTACGGATCTGGGTCTTGCCGGCGGCGGCACTGGTGCCGCTGTTCACTGTGGCGTACACCAGGGCGGCACCGCCCAGGAGCGCCACGCCGAGCGCGGAGTTGACGAGGACGACGCCTCGCCGTCGCGGGAGCACCTTCATGCCGGACAGCTTTCCTGGGCGCTCTTGCGGAGCCCTGGGCGCGGGCTGGGAGAAGACTGACCGTGCGGATCCGGGCATTCCGGTCACACCGCCCGGTTCGCGCGGGCGCCTTGGCCGTGCCGTGGGCCGTCGTTGGCCGAACTCCCAGCGGGCTCCCAGTGAGTTCCGATGATCTCCAGCCATCCGGCAGCGCCCCGGGCGGCCGGCCCGGGGCGCCGGAAACGCCGCAGGGGCGCACCGCGAACCGGTACGCCCCTGCGACGGAGCCTGCGAAGGCCCCTGCGGAGGAGCCTGCGAAACCTACGGAACCCGCGAAACCGCCGGTCAGAGCGTCTTGCGGAACGCCTCGGCCACCGAGAGGAAGATCGAGTTGCCCTCGGTCTCGCCGATCGAGATCCGGACGCCCTCCGGGAACGGCCGGACGATCACCCCGGCCTCGGCGCACGCGACGGCGAACTCCTGCGAGCGCTCGCCGAGGCCCAGCCAGACGAAGTTGGCCTGCGAGTCCGGGATCTCCCAGCCCTGGGCGCGCAGCGCGGCCACCACCCGGGTGCGCTCCTCGACCAGCGCGTCCACCCGCTCCAGCAGCGCCTGCTCGGCGCGCACCGAGGCGACGGCGGCGTTCTGGGCGAGCTGGCTGACGCCGAACGGGACGGCGGTCTTGCGCAGCGCGTTGGCCACCGGCTCGTGCGCGATCGCGAAGCCGACCCGCATGCCCGCGAGGCCGTACGCCTTGGAGAAGGTGCGCAGCACGCAGACGTTGGGGCGGTCCCGGTAGAGGTCGATGCCGTTGGGCACCTCGGGGTCGCGGATGAACTCGATGTACGCCTCGTCGACGACCACCAGGACGTCGGACGGGACGGCGTCCAGGAAGCGCTCCAGCTCGGCGCGGTGGATCACGTTGCCGGTGGGGTTGTTGGGGTTGCAGACGAACACCAGCCGGGTCTTCGGGGTGATCGCGGCGAGCATCGCGTCCAGGTCGTGGTCGCCGGCCTCGGTGATCGGCACCGGGACGGGGGTCGCGCCGGCGACCTGGGTGATGATCGGGTACGCCTCGAAGGAGCGCCAGGCGAAGACCACCTCGTCGCCGGGGCCCGCGGTGGCGAGGATCAGCGACTGGGCGACGCCGACCGAGCCGGTGCCGGTGGCGATGTGCTCGACGGGCACGCCGAAGCGCTCGGCCAGCACCTCGCTGAGCTCGCCGACGGCCATGTCGGGGTAGCGGTTGAGCGAGCCGGCCGCCGCGACCGCCGCCTCCAGCACGCCGGGCAGCGGGTCGTACGGGTTCTCGTTGGAGGACAGCTTGTACGCGTCGGCGCCGGCCGGCTTGCCGGGCTTGTAGGTGGGGATGCCGTCCAGGGTCGGCCGCAGCCGCGGGCCCTGCGCTGACGTACTCGTCACGGTCCTACTCCTTCTCGATGCTGTCCGCGCGCGTTCGGCACGCGTTCGGCGCGTGTTCGGCGCGTGTTCTCCGGTGCGGTCGCCCCCGCCACCTGTGGGATCGCCACCGTGCCCGGGATCTCGGAACGCGTCCGGGGCACCCCGGTCGGGTGCCTTGAACGATACCGACCGCGCTCACCCGTAGGGGTGAGATGCCCGGTCGGGTGACAGGCGCAGATCAGCCATTCTGCCGGGTTCCTTTGGCACATGTCAGAGGTAAGACGGCTGGTTTCGTGCGGGTATCGAAGGAGCGCACCCCGGCTCACTCTTGGAGAAACGTATCTCCAAGGGCTCCCGATGCGCCGGTCACAGACCCTTGTCAGGAGCCATACGATCGGTCCGCCATGACAGCAGCAGCCAACCAGAGCGGTCGGCGTCCCACCACCTCACGGCGTCTGGAGCGGGCCGGCATCCGGGATGTGGCAGCAGCCGCCGGAGTGTCGATCACCACCGTCTCCGACGCGCTGAACGGAAAGGGCCGCCTGCCCGACGAGACCCGCAGCCGGGTGCGCGAGGTCGCCGAACGCCTCGGCTACCGGCCCTCCGCGGCCGCCCGCACCCTGCGCACCGGACGGTCCGGCCTGATCGGGCTGACCGTCACGACCTACGGCGAAGAACCGTTCACCTTCACGGAGTTCGCGTACTTCGCCGAGATGGCCCGGGCCGCCACCAGCGCCGCCCTCGGCCGCGGCTACGCGCTGGTGGTGCTGCCCGCCTCCTCCCGCCACGACGTCTGGGGCAACATCGCCCTGGACGGCACCGTGGTGATCGACCCGCCCGACCAGGACCCCCTGGTCAGCGAGCTGTACCGGTCCGGCGTCCCGGTCGTCAGCGACGGCAAGCCCGGCAACTGCCCGGTCACCGCCTGGGTCGACAACGACCACGAGGCCGCCGTGCTCGGCATCCTCGACCACCTCTCCGAGGCCGGCGCCCGCCGCATCGGCCTGCTCACCGGCACCAGCACCGACACCTACACCCGGCTCTCCACCGAGGCCTACCTCGGCTGGTGCGCCAAGGTCGGCCAGGAGCCGGTCTACGAGGCCTACCCCGCGCACGACCCGGCCGCCGGCGCCGTCGCCGCCGACCGGCTGCTCGCCCGCCCCGACCGGCCCGACGCCGTCTACGGCCTGTTCGACCCCAACGGCACCGACCTGCTCGCCGCCGCCCGCCGCTACGGCCTGCGGGTCCCCGACGACCTGCTGCTGGTCTGCTGCAGCGAGAGCGACGTCTACGCCACCACCGAACCGCCGATCACGACGCTCTCCCTCAAGCCCCGCCGGATCGGCACCACCGTGGTCAACCTGCTCATCGACGCCATCGAGGGCGTCGACTCCGGGACGGGCGTCGACATCGCCCGGCTCTTCCCGCCGCGCTTCCGCACCGCCGGCACCGGCCCGCCACCGGGCACCCTGATGCCGACCGAGCTGATCGTCCGCGCGTCCTCCCTGCGCCGGAGCCCGCGCACCACCGTCAGCCCTCCCCGACCCCCGGGCGAGGTCTAGACCATACCGAGCCGGGACAAAACGGACCTTGCGGGACGGCCCGGCTGACGCTCCGGAGGATTGGATACCCACCAGGTGACGACGCCGGGAGAGTGGTCTTCCTATGATGGGCGAATGACACCCGAGGACCGCTTCCCCGGGCCTGAACACCCCGACTCAGGCCCCCGCCACCAGCCGGACCTCGACGTGCTGCCGTACGGCACCTACTACGAACCGGAGCCCGCCACCGGCTACCCCGGCACGCCGTACGAAGCGGAGACCTACAGCGGCTACGGCGGAGCCCGCTACCTGGAGCAGCACTGGCCCGCCGACGGGCAGGACCACACCGTGCACGCCCCGGAGAACGCCCCGGTCTTCCACCAGGACCACCCCGGTTCCCACCAGGACCACCCCGGCTACGAGCCGACCCTGCCCGACCAGCAGTCCCCCGGCCACCAGGCCCCCGCCCACCAGGCCCCCGGCCGCGACGACCCGCCGACCATCGAACTCGGCCCGCCGCTGCCCGACCCCTCCGCGCCCAGCTACCCGTACCCCGCCCCCGGCCCCGGCGAGCCCCCCGGCCCGCTCTACGTCGTCGGCGACGTGCACGGCTACCTGGAGGAACTGCGCGCCGAGCTGCGCCACCAGGGCCTGATCGACGCCGAAGGCCACTGGTCCGCCGGCCGCTCCCGGATCTGGTTCCTCGGCGACTTCACCGACCGCGGCCCCGACGGCATCGGCGTCATCGACCTCGTGATGCAGCTCGCCGCCGAAGCCGCCGCCGCCGGCGGCTACTGCCGCGCCCTGATGGGCAATCACGAACTGCTCTTCCTCGGCGCCGCCCGGTACGGCGACGAACCCGTCCAGTCCACCGCCGGCACCGCCTCCTTCCTCGCCGCCTGGCGGCTCAACGGCGGCCAGCAGCACGACCTGGACCGCCTGGAGGGCCACCACATCAGCTGGCTCTCCCGGCTGCCCGCCATCGCGCTGGAGGACGGCCACCTGCTGCTGCACTCCGACACCACCGCGTACCTGGAGTACGGCGAGTCCATCCCCGACGTCAACGACGCCGTCCACAGCCTGCTCGCCGACGAGGGCGTCGACGAGTGGTGGGACTGCTTCCGCCGCTTCACCAAGCGCTTCGCCTTCCGCGGCGACGCCGGCCCGACCGCCGTCCACGAACTCCTCGACACCTACGGCGGCACCCGCATCGTGCACGGGCACAGCCCCATCCCGTACCTCACCGGCGCGGTGCACGCCGACGACGGCCAGCCGCCGCACATCCCCGGCCCCTACGTCTACGCCGACGACCTCGCGGTGGCCATGGACGGCGGCGTCACCATGGAAGGGCGCCTGCTCGTCGCCCGACTCCCCGTCAACTGAGGCCCGCAGGCCAGGGTCGGTCGAACGGGCGTTCCCGGCGCCCGGGCCGCCGCACGCGCGCGGGCCGGGGCGCGAAATTCCGGAAACCGACTGTCAGCACGGCCGCGCCCGCCCCTACCATGAGGCACACCACACCCGGCCGCCCGTCCGGCGGCCCGCCTCCGCGCCCGTTTCGGCGCCCCTGAGGGTCCCGCGGCCCCTGGGGCGGAGCGAACCGGGGTGCGCATGAACGGGGTCCCCATGTCCAACCCCCCGCCGCTGCTCGCCGAGGACCGCCCGGAATACGAGCGCCTCCTCGCCGAAGCCCTGCGCGACCGCACCGTCCTCACCGCCCTGCGCGCCCCCGGCGCGCTCACCACCGACCAGCTGCGCATCCGCGCCCTGCGCGACGCCGACGCCATCGCCGCCGCGGCCGCCACCGAGTACACGCACTACACCCGGCTGCGCGAGACCCTGCGCACCACACCCCCGCCGCCCCCGGGCGCCGAACCCATCGCCCCCGGACTGCTCACCCAACTGCGCTCCGCCAACGGCGGCGCCGGGCTCTTCCCCGTCCTCACCGTGCTCACCCCGGTCCTCGCCTGGACCGCCGCCCTCGTCCTGCTGCTCATCGGCTACCTGCTGCGCGCCGCCAACCCCGACCTCACCCTCGCCCGCAGCCTCGTCACCGCCGGCTGGGTCGCCCTCGCCGCCGGAGTCGCCGCGATGGCCATCGGCATCATCGGACTCGTCCTCACCGCCATACGCGACGGCGGCGCCGCCGCCCCGGCCGGCACCGACCCCGAACTCGCCGCCGAACTCGCCGACGCCCGCCGCGAATGGCGCACCGCGCTGCGCGACCGCGGCCTGCTCCCCTACCTGCACACCCACCTGCCCGCCGTCCCCGCCGGCGCCCCCGACTTCACCAGCCCGGGGTACACCTCACCCGACTTCTCCAGCCCGGGCCCCGTCCCCACCGCCGACTACACCTCGCCCGACTTCACCAGCCCCGGCACCGTCCCCACCCCGGCCCCCGACTTCACCGCCCCCGGCTACACCAGCCCCGCCTTCACCAGCCCCGACGACGTCACCTGAACACCGGACACCGGCGGCCGCCCGCCCAGCAGCCGCTCGCCCAGCGCCCGCTGGCCGCGCGCGAGCCACCCCACCGGCCAGCGCAGCAGCACGTACAGGCAGAGCCCCCAGCCGGCCGCGTGCACCGCCCACACCCCGGCCATGGTCGGGCCGCCCCAGGCCTGGTGGTAGTCCGTGTCCAGGTACCAGACCGGGTACCCGAAGTTCCGCACCGAGTTGAAGAGCGAGTACCCCACCAGCAGGAACGCCGCCGCGTCCAACGGCAACCCGAGCGCCGCCCGCCCCAGCACCCGGCCACCGGTCCAGCCCCGGCCCCCGGACACCCACGCCTGCCACCGCGCGGCCCGACCGGGCCGGCCGGCGAGCACCAGCGCCGCCCCCACCACCCCGGCCGGCAACGCCAGGAAGGCCCGGGCGGCGGTGCTGGTCTGACGGCGGATCGCGGACATCTTCGGGCTCCTCACCCTCGTTCGGCTGTTGGCCTCACCCTCCCGTGACACCGACCGGGCGGTCGTCACACCACGGGGCCGGATCAACCGTCATACCCCGGTACGACGTCCGGTGGTGCGCCGCTGCTCCCCCGCACGGGGGAGCCGGTTCCCCCCGGGTGCAGACCGTCGTCTTCCGGCTCGGTTCACCGGGTGCCGGTGGGCAACAGCCGTCAGGAGGTCAGCAGTTCGGCCGCCGGGGTGTGGTTCCCGGTCGCGGACGCCCCCGCCATCGCCGTGGAGGCCTTCTCCGGGTCGGTACGGGGCGGCACCACCAGGAGGAGGAAGTGGTCCTGGAATCCCCGGGTGACGCTGATGGTCGCGTGGCTGCTGGTGAGCCAGTTGACCCTGATCAGGAGGCCGTTCACCACGACGGACCGGGGCACGCCGTCCCAGGCCGAGGTGTCGAGGCCCACCCGGATGATGCGCCCCAGGTGGGCGCCGAGCGCGGTGACCAAGTCCGGCAGTTCGGCCAGCACCCGGTTCGAACGCGGCCACCAGGCGCCGTCGAAGACCCCGCCCCGCGACATCGTCGGCTCCAGCACCAGACGTGGCAGCAACGGGACGCCGGGCACGGACCACGGCCCGGGGGTGGCGGGAACAGGGAGGGGGATCGGCAGCATCAGAAGCCGCCCGTCCGGTCCGCAGGGACCTGTCATGACCTAGGGCGACACCAGCGCCGGTACCGGTATACGGAATGTCCTCGGTTGTCTCCCAACGGTACTCCGCGGCACCCTCCGACGGGCCTCCCGTCACGGGAGTACGCTCGAAGACATCCAGGGCATTCCGCATCCCGGTACCCGTTCCGGCTTCGTTCTGGGTGAAGGGTCGTCCGAGCCGTTCCGGCCGGGCACCCGGGGACGGGAAGCGGTGACCACCATGACCACTCACGCCCCGCAGGCGGCACGCACCGGTCACGGCCTCACGGTCGCCGACGCGATGGAGCCCTGCGAGTACCAGATAGCCGACGACAGCACCGTCGACCAGGCCAACGACATCCTGCGCGGCGCCCACGTCGAGTACCTGCTCGTCCGCGACCACGACGGCCGGTGCGAGGGGCTGGTCACCCGCACCGGGCTCCACACCTTCCTGGAGCACCCCCGGACCACCGAGCGGACCTCGATCGGCGCCACCGTGCACCAGCGCGGCCCGTTCGCCTGGCCGGCCCTGGGCCTGGCCCTGGCCGCGATCACGATGCGGATCAAACGCATGGCGGTCTGGCCCGTCGTCGACGACGACGGCTACATCCTCGGCATCCTCACCGCCGACCGCGCCACCGGCCTCCTCGAACCCGCCGCCGTCCTCGCCTGACCCGCACCGCACCGACGAAGGCACCGCTGAGGCGCGCTGCTCCGGCTAGGGGCCGATCGAGGCGAAGACCTCGATGTCGCACTTCGCCGCGCCGCTGCGCCTGATCCTCGCGTCACTGGTGATCAGCGGTGCGCCGAGGGCCTCCGCCAGGGCGACGTACTGGGCGTCGTAGGCGCTGAGGTTGGCATGCAGCTTCTTCACCCTGTCCCAGAACGCCAGCGTCTCCCGCTTGGCGATGGGAAGGATCCGGTAGGCGGCGACCGCTCGTTCCACTTCCCGCTCGGTCAGCTTGCCGCCCCGCTGCATGCCGAGAAGGGCCGACTGGATCTCGTAGTCCAGGAGGGTGGGGGCGTAGACGTCCCCCGCTGCGGCCACCCGGCCCCGGACGAGTTCTCCGTCCGGGCCGTGCGCCGTGAGGACCAGGACCAGGGCGGAACAGTCGATGACGATCAACGCCCGGCTCGCCCCTCGTCGATGGCCGCGACGACGTCGGCGGCACTGACGCGGGCGGTGGTCTCGCGGTCCAGCCGCGCCATCATCTCCGCCATCGTGGGCCTGGACGTCTCCCTGGCGATCAGGTCCTGCATGAACGCCTGCAGCGACTGGCCGGCCTGGGCGGCGCGGACCTTCAGAGTCTGGATCTGGTCGTCCGGGACGTCCCGGATGGTGAGCGCTGTCATGTCTGCATTCTAGCGCCGATGACTGCACAATGCAGATATCCAAGCCCGGGCTGTTCGACCGCCGAGCCCTCCCCCGCATCCGGGGGAGGGCTCGCCGTGCGCGGCAGCCTCAGTCGGCGAGGGGCAGGTACACCCGGTTGCCCTGGGCGGCGAACTCGGCGGACTTCTCCGCCATGCCCGCCAGGGCCTCTGCGTCGAACTCGGTCTCCACGGCGCTGGAACCGTCGCCGTGCTCGGCGCGGATCTTCTGACTGATCTTCATCGAGCAGAACTTCGGGCCGCACATGGAGCAGAAGTGGGCCGTCTTGGCGGGTTCGGCGGGGAGGGTCTCGTCGTGGAAGGCGCGGGCGGTCTCCGGGTCGAGGGCCAGGTTGAACTGGTCCTCCCAGCGGAACTCGAAGCGGGCGTCGGAGAGGGCGTCGTCCCAGTCCTGGGCGCCGGGGTGGCCCTTGGCGAGGTCGGCGGCGTGGGCGGCGATCTTGTAGGTGATCACGCCGGTCTTGACGTCGTCGCGGTTGGGCAGGCCCAGGTGCTCCTTGGGCGTGACGTAGCAGAGCATCGCGGTGCCCCACCAGGCGATCATCGCGGCGCCGATGCCCGAGGTGATGTGGTCGTAGCCGGGGGCGACGTCGGTGGTGAGCGGGCCGAGGGTGTAGAACGGCGCCTCGTCGCAGATCTCCTTCTGGAGATCCATGTTCTCCTTGATCTTGTGCATCGGGACGTGGCCCGGGCCTTCGATCATCACCTGGACGTCGCGCTCGCGGGCGATCCGGCCGAGTTCGCCGAGGGTCTGCAGTTCGGCGAACTGCGCCTCGTCGTTGGCGTCCGCGATGGAGCCGGGGCGCAGGCCGTCGCCGAGCGAGAAGGTGACGTCGTAGCGCGCGAGGATGTCGCAGAGCTCCTCGAAGTTGCTGTAGAGGAAGTTCTCCTGGTGGTGCGCCAGGCACCAGGCGGCCATGATCGAGCCGCCGCGCGAGACGATGCCGGTCTTGCGCCGGGCGGTCAGCGGGACGTACCGGAGCAGGACGCCGGCGTGGACGGTCATGTAGTCGACGCCCTGCTCGCACTGCTCGATGACGGTGTCCCGGTACACCTCCCAGCTCAGGTCCTCGGCCTTGCCGTCGACCTTCTCCAGGGCCTGGTAGAGCGGCACGGTGCCGATCGGCACGGGGGAGTTGCGCAGGATCCACTCGCGGGTGGTGTGGATGTTGCGGCCGGTGGAGAGGTCCATGACGGTGTCGGCGCCCCAACGGGTGGCCCAGGTCATCTTCTCCACCTCCTCCTCGATCGAGGAGGTGACGGCGGAGTTGCCGATGTTGGCGTTGATCTTCACCAGGAAGTTGGTGCCGATGATCGCCGGCTCCACCTCGGGGTGGTTCACGTTGACCGGGATGACGGCCCGGCCGCGGGCCACCTCGGCCCGCACGTACTCGGGGGCGAGGCCCTCGCGCAGCGCCACGAACTCCATCTCGGGGGTGACCACGCCCCGCTTGGCGTAGGCGAGTTGGGTGACGGCGGCACCGCCGCGGCCGCGCAGGGGGCGGCGCGGGCGGCCCGGGAAGACGGCGTCCAGGTTGCGCAGGTTCCCGCCGCGCGGCGAGGTGTGCTTGATCCCGTCGTCCTCGGGGCGGGCCTCGCGGCCGTCGTACTCCTCGACGTCGCCGCGCAGGCGGATCCAGGCGTCGCGCAGGGCGGGCAGGCCGCGCCGCACGTCGGGTTCGTAGGCCTGGTCGGTGTACGGGCCGGAGGTGTCGTACAGCGGGACGGTCCTGCCGTTGGTGAGCTGCACCTCGCGGTACGGGACCCGCAGGTCGGGCCGGGACCCTTCGCGGTAGGCCTTGCGCCAGGCCGGGGTGGGGTAGCCGGTACCGGCGCTGGTGACGGTGGCGGTGGCGGTGGCGGCCTCGCCGGCCTCGCTGCCGCCGGCCTCGGTGCCGCTGTTCCCGGTGCTGCGGGCAGGCTGCGGCTGTGCTTCGAACGTGGTCATCTGACCTCAAACTCCCTACGCCGGCATTACCCGGTCAGGTTCCTGCGGTCGACGCAGCCGTCGGTCCGTCCGTCGACGTTCCGGTCAGCGCCCTCTCAGCCCGGTGCTCCGAGCTCCCGCGTCGGCAGGCGGTGTTGCCTGCACATGACGCCCAACACCGTAGCGAGCCGATCGCCGCAGGTCCAGCACGCCTCCGGCCGGCCGGACGCCGCGCCGGGAACGCCGAAGGCCCGGCCCCCCGTCCAGGGAGCCGGGCCTCGGGCGGTTGCTCAGCCCTTGGCGGCCTTCTTCACCAGGACCACCACGGCGGCGGCGATGCCGGCGACGACCAGCACCTTGATCATGATGCTCAGCAGGGCGCCGACGACACCGAAGACGAATCCCACGATGTTCCAGAGCAGCACCAGGACCAGCACCGGGATGACGATGTTCCGCACCCAGGAGGGCAGCGACTTCCAGAGCTCAGCCATGACCGTTCCTTCTCTCCCCGTGGGGTCGGCTGCCGTCCGGTGCCGCATCCCGCTTGCTTTCGGTACTTCGATCGTACGGGGACACGAGTGCCGGAACGAGGCCCGATGGCCCGGAGAGAACCCCTAGATCACCCCGACCCGGGGCCCCGGGGAGACCCGGGTACGGGCCTCGGGGACGACCCCCGGGAAGGGCGCCGCACCCCCTGCGACCAGCGGTCAGACCGGCCAGCGCTCGCCGCGCCAGGCGGCGTCCCAGAACATCCACTCGTAGCGCGAGGTGGTCGTGAAGTGCTCGACGACCCGGCGCCGTTCGGCCGGGGAGATCTCCTCGCCGAGGCGGTCGGTGAGCGCCAGCACCCGGCGGACGACGGACTGGAACGCCTCGTCGCCGTAGGTGGCGATCCACTTGGCGTACAGCGGGTCGGGGGAGCCCTGGGCGAGCAGCGCCTCGCCGACCCGGGCGTAGATCCAGTAGCAGGGCAGCACCGCGCCGACGGCCTCGGCGAAGGAGCCGCCGTAGACGGTGGCCAGCAGGTAGCTGGTGTAGGCCCGGGTGGTGGGCAGCACCGGTTCGGCGGCGGCCTGCTCGGCGCTGCCGCCGAAGGCGGTCAGGAACTCGGCGTGCATGCCCTGTTCGGCGGCCAGCGCGCCGACCGCGTCGTCGGCGAAGGCCCGCACGTCCTCCTCGCCGGGCGCCTTGGCGGCGCAGACGGCGAGCGCGCGGGCGTAGTCGCGCAGGTAGTGCGAGTCCTGGACGACGAAGTGGCGGAAGGCCGCACGCGGCAGGGTGCCGTCGGTGAGGCCGCCGATGAAGGGGTGGGCGAGGATCTCGGCGTACACCGGCTCGATGGCCGCCCAGAGTTCTTCCGTCAGGCTCTTGCTCATGCCCAGGACCCTAGACGGTCTGCCCCAAGCCGGTCTCCGGTCGGCCCCCGGCAGGTCCGCAGACGGTCAGCCCTCGGGCGGGGAGAACACCACCAGGACCCGCAGCTCCTCGGTGACGTGGTGGAAGCGGTGCTCGGTGCCGGCCGGGACGTAGACGACGGTGCCGCGCCCGACCGTGGCGGTCTCGGCGCCGACGGTCAGTTCGGCGCGGCCGCTGATCACCTGGTAGATCTCGTCCTGGTCGTGCGCGGTCTGCGGGTCGGTGTCGCCGGGGGAGAGCGCGTAGAGCCCGGCGGACATCCGCGGTTCGCGCAGGAAGCGCAGGTACGCGCCGTCGTTCGCCGCGCGTTCGACGTCCAGTTCGTCCAACCGGAACAGCTTCACCGCTGCTCCCCTCCTTCGTCCATCCACCGTGCGGGCCACGGGCATTCAACACCACGGGCGCCGGACCGGGGGCGCCAAGATGTCCGGCGGGAGCGCCAACATGTCCGAGGAGAGCTTCCCCCGGGGCGGCGGGGCCTGCCAGGCTTGGGCGTCATGAAGGGTTTCCTCATCAAGACAGTGATCAACGCGGTGGCCATCTGGGTCGCCGCCTGGATCGTCAACGGTATCCAACTCGCGAGCGGCAAGGCCGACCTGGGACACAAGGCCCTGACGGTGGTCGCCGTCGCCGTGGTCTTCGGCCTGGTCAACTTCCTGATCAAGCCGCTGGTCAAGCTGTTCTCGTTCCCGCTGTTCATCCTCACCCTGGGGCTGATCACCTTCGTGATCAACGCCCTGATGCTGTGGCTGACCTCCTGGGCCGCGGGCAAGCTGCACCTGGACTTCAACGTCACGGGCTTCGTGCCGGCGCTGCTCGGCTCGCTGATCATCAGCCTGGTCTCGTGGGGGCTGCACCTGGCCCTGGACGACGACTGACCTCGGCCGTGGCCGGGCACCGACTGGCCGAACCCGACCTGGCCGGTCACCGACCGGCCGAACACGAGAGGGGCCCGCGCCCGGGTGGTTCACCCGGCGCGGGCCCCTTCGTCGGTGGCGGCGGCGCGGCCACCGCTCACCCCGCATTCTCACATCCCCGGAGGATGTCCGCGAGCTGGGCGTCGAGTTCCTGCCCGGTGATCTCCTGGCCCATCGGCACCAGCCGGTCGGTGCGCGCCAGGAAGGCGACCAGCGGCGGCGCCGAGGCCCGCAGCAGGGCGTCCCCCTCGGGGGAGTGCAGCACGATGCAGACCTCGGTGAGCTCCTCGCCGACCGGGTGGATGTGCACGTCGCCCTCGCCGGAGGGCCGGCTGATGCCGTCGAGCAGCAGCTCGCGCGCGAACACCCAGGTGACGGGTTCGTCGCCGGGCAGGTGGAAGGTGAACCGGACGGCGTACGGGTCGTCGGGCTCGTACGCCAGGTCCACCACGATGCGGAAGGAGAGCTCGTGCGAGACCACGAGGTTCATCACCAGGTGTCCCTGGACTGTGCTGTGCTGCATGGCGCCAGTACCTCTCGTGGGGCGTGGGGGGGCGGCCGGGTGGGCCGTGGGGTGGAGGGCGGTGGGCTTCGGATGCGGGGGGCTTCGGGCGTGGGGCCGGGATCGTCAATTGCTGGGCTTGGGGCGGTTTCTGACGGTTTTGTGCAACCAATCCCTGTTAGATCACCATCGTCCACGTTTGGGGACGTAGTGGACAAGGTGTGCTTTTTCAAATGGTGAACGGACGGGATCCGTACCGGCGCGAGGAGCGTCAGAGGACGAACGACGGGCCCATCGCGCCCACGCTGCGCCGCAGTTGGCCGGCGACGACGGTCAGCCGGTCGGCCTGTTCGACCGGCAGCGACAGGGCCATGGTGGCGACCATCGGCCCGACGGTGATGGGGACGGCCGCGCAGACGGTGCCGAGCGCGTACTCCTGACGTTCCAGGACGGGCATGGTCGGCCGCAGCGAGGCGAGCCGGCGCAGGACGGCGGCCTCGCCGGTGACGGTGGAGGGGGTGAGCCCGACCGGCGGGTGGCGGGCGAGGTGGTCACGGCGCTCCTCCTCGGACAGTTGGCCGAGCAGGCACTGGCCGATGGCGTGCGCGTGGCCGGTGGCGCGGAGGTCGGCCCAGGGCTGGACGGCGGGGCGACCGGGGTCGTCGGCGACGTCCACCACGTGGATCTCGCCGTCCCGGTAGAGCGCGAAGTAGACCGGGGCCCCGAGTTCGTCCCGTAACCGCTGCATCCGCGCGCGCAGGTCGTGCCGGTCGGACTGCCGGTCGTCGGCCCGGCCTATGCCGTTGACCGACTCCCCGTAGAAGAACCGGCCGTCGGAGCGCCGGAGGTAGCCCTCGTGGGTGAGGGTGCGCAGCAGGTGGTAGGCGGTGCCGAGCGGCAGTCCGGCGGCGCGGGCCAGTTGCTTGGCGGTGGCGCCCTGCCGGAATCCCCCGACGGCCTCCAGCAGCCGCAGCGCCCGCTGGACGGAGCCGATCAGGGTGGGGCCGCGGCCCTTGCCCGGAGAGGTCGACGGCGAGGAGGACGGTGAGGTGGGCGTCGGCGGGCTGCCGGGCGGCGAGGTGGGCGTCGGCGACCTGGCGACGCGCCCGGTGCGGACCGTCCTGGACGGCTCTGCGATCTGATCCATGGCCACGTCCATCCCCCAGCCCGAGTCAATGCACAGAAAGGGCATCCGGAGCGAAGCCCTCCGATCTGCCCGATAGTGGCTCATTGCAGCACAGGGATGACCTCCCTGCAATCACTCTTACAGCGATCACTCGGCAAAATCCTTCGATTCGAAGGTAAATATCAGAATCGATCGACATTTGGAAGATCAGTTCAAGATTCACCTTCGCTATCCAAGATCTATCCGCAGTTACTCCCCGCCCCCGAACGGACGCACCGGTTCGGGCGGGTTTCGGCCGGACCGTCCCGCGGGAGACTCCCGCACAACGCTCCAGCCCCGGAGGTCGCCATGGGCCCCGACAACCGAACCCCGCCGCCCCGCCCGGTGGTGAAGCGCACCGCGCGGGCGATCCTGCTGGAGCTCGACCCGGACGACCCGTACGGCCCGGCCTCGATCGTGCTGATCCGGCGGGTCCGGCCCGGCTCGCCCCAGCCGTACTGGATCACTCCCGGCGGCGGAGTCGAACGCGGCGACCGCACCGTGGTCGAGGCGCTGCACCGCGAGGTGGACGAGGAACTCGGCGGCAAGATCGTCGACGTGGTGCCCGCCTTCGTCGACACCATCAGCCACACGCACCATGACGACGGCACCCTGCTCCACCCGCACGGGGTCAAGGTGCAGCACTTCTTCGCCTGCCGGCTCGCCTCGATGGACCTCAGCCGGCGGCACGGCCCCGAGGTGGACGAGCCCAACGGCGAGTACCAGGTGGTCCGGCTGCCGTTCACCCGCGAGGGGGTGACCTCCGTCAACGTCGTCCCGCCCCGGCTGCGGGCGTACCTGGCGGCCAACATCGAGGGCGTCCGTGCGCTGCTCGCCCCGGACCTCGGCTGACCGACCGATCACCCCGCCGCCCGCTCACCCCGCCGCGAGGTCGCCCACCAGGTCGTGCCGGATCCGCTCGGCCGGCACGCCCGAGCGCAGCAGCACCCCGACGCCCCGGCGGACCATCGCGGGCGGCCCGCTGAGGAACGCCTCCCGCCCGGCCCACGGCCCGAACCGCCCTACCACCTCGGGGAGTTCGCCGGTCAGCGCACCCTCGGCCGGCCCGGCGCCGGAGAGCACCGGCCGCACCGTGAGCCACGGCAGCCGCCGGGCCAACTCGTCCAGCCCGTCCAGCTCGTACAGGTCGGCGGCGCGGCGGGCCCCGTAGAACACGTCGACGGCGCCGACCGGCGTGCCGCGCTCGGCCACCTCCTCGACCAGCGCGCGGATCGGCGCGATGCCGGTGCCGCCGCCGAGGCAGAGCAGGTCCGCGCCGGCGACGTGGTCGGCGGTCATCGTGCCGGCCGCCGGGCCCAGCCGCAGGACGTCCCCGGGCGCGGCCCGGTGGACGAGCGCGTTGCTCACCCAGCCCGCCTGGACGGCCTTCACGTGGAAGGTCAGCAGCCCGTCCGGCCGGGGGGCCGAGGCGAACGAGAAGTGCCGCCAGACCCGCGGCCACCAGGGCGTCTCCAGACTGGTGTACTGCCCGGCCCGGTACGGGTACGCCTGGTCCGGCCGGACGGTGATCACCGCGACGTCCCGGGTGCGGCGCTCGTGCCGGACCACCTCGCCCTGCCACCAGGGCGGCGAGGTGCGGGCGGCGTCCTCGGCGGCCTCGATCATGATCGAGGAGACCAGCCGGTAGACCCGGCGCCAGGCCAGCTCGGTCTCGGCGTCCCACCGGCTGCCCGCGTACCTGGCCAGCGCCTGCACCAGGCACTCGCCCACCGGGCCGTAGTGGCCGGTCAGCGTGCCGTACCGGCGGTGGCCGCGGCCGAGCGCGCCGAGGTAGACGCGCAGGCCGGCCGGGTCGTCGGCGCTGCGGGCGGCGGCCAGCAGCGCACGGAACAGGCGGTCCCGCTGGACGTCCATGGCGGCGGGGAAGAGCGCCCGGACCTCGGGGTGGTGCAGGAAGATCAGCGCGTAGAAGTGCGCGGTGGCGCGGTCGGCGACCGGCTCGACGACCGCCAGGCTGGCCCGGATCAGCTCCACGTCCCGTACGGTGAGCGGCTGTTCGACGGCGGAGGCGCCGCGGCCGGGGGCGCCGCGGTCGGGGGCGGGCAGCGGGGCCGACAGTTGGGTCGGCCGGCCCTCGGCGGGCTCCTGCGCGACCCAGGCCCTGGTCCAACTGTCGCCGGGTCCAGCCCAGTTGAGGCCGGGAGCATCGGCGAACAGCGGCCGGAACGCGGGGGCGGCAGGCGGCTCGGCAGGCGGCTCCGGGTAGCCGGGCGCGGGGACGGCCGGCGGCTGCACCGGCGGGGCGGGCACCCACGGGAGGGCGGGCACCGCCGGGAGGACGGCCGTCGGCACCTCGGCCGGGATCTGCGGCGGGAGGTCCGGCGGGTCCAGCGGCATCGGCGGCCGTTCGGGCCCCGCCCCGGCCGCCCTCGCGGCTGCCATCCCGGCCGCCATCCCGGCCGCCGTCACCTCGGCCGTCACGTGTGCCGTCGGGTCCGCCGCCGCGTCCGCCGGGAGCTCCGGCAGGCCCGGGACGGAGGCGGCGCCCGCCGAGCCGTACCCGGTGCGGACCAGAAGTGTTCTGCGGGACTTCACCGCAACGTTTCGAGTACCCAAGAGAATCGTTTCGCCTCCGGCCGCCCTGCGCCACCACCTGGCTTGTCTCTGCTGGCGCCTAGGCAGCGTGGCACGCCCGAACTGCTCATCCGACAAATCACGCGAAGCCCGGACACCCGGGCCCGGGACGCGCTACTCTCCCTCGATTCACGCCCCGTCGCCCTGGGTGCGGAGCACGCCACCCAGGGCGACCGAGCCGTGCTCAGAGCTGCCGCAGCAGCGTCCCCGGCCGCTCCACGCAGTCCGCGACGAACCGCAGGAAGCCGCCCGCCGTCCCGCCGTCGCAGACCCGGTGGTCGAAGGTGAACGACAGCTGCACGACCTCGCGCACCGCCAACTCCCCCTCGTGCACCCAGGGTTTGGCGACGATCCGGCCGACCCCGAGCATCGCCGCCTCGGGGTGGTTCAGGATCGGGGTGGAGCCGTCCACGCCGAACACCCCGTAGTTGTTCAACGTGAAGGTGCCGCCGGTCAGTTCGGCCGGCGTGAGCGAGCCGTCGCGCGCCGCCTCGGTCAACCGGCCCAGCTCCTCGCCGAGTTGCTCGGTGGTGCGGGCGTGGGCGTCCCGCACCACCGGGACGACCAGGCCCCGCTCGCCCTGCGCGGCGAAGCCCAGGTGCACCACCGAGTGCCGGATGATGCCCGAACCATCCTCCGTCATACTGGAGTTGAGCTCCGGGAAGCGGGCCAGCGCGACCGTGCAGATCCGGGCGAGCAGCGCCAGCACGCTCACCTTCGGGCCCGGGGCGGCATTCAACTGCCGCCGCAGCAGCATCAGTTCGGTGGCATCGGTGTCCACCCAGCAGGTCACGGCGGGGATCTCCCGGTGGCTGCGGCTGAGCTTCTCGGCCACCGCCTTGCGCAGCCCGCGCAGCGGGACGACGCCCTCCCGCGCAACCGGCGCCGGAGCCGTCGGCGCCGTCGGGGCCGCCGCCTTCACCGCGACCGCCCGTTCGACGTCCGCGCGCATGATCAGCCCGTCCGGGCCGCTGCCGGAGAGCGCGGCCAGGTCGACCCCCTGTTCCCGGGCCAGCCGCCGCACCAGCGGCGAGATCACCGGCACCACGCCCGGAACGGTCCGCACCACCAGCGCGGGAGCAGCAACAACAACCGGAACAGCAACAGGAACGACAGCAGGAACAGCACCCCCCACCCGGCGCCGCCGCCCGCCCTTCCCCGGCTCGGCGACCCCGTACCCGACCAGCGGCCGCTCCACCTCCGCCGCCGCCTCGGCCAGCATCCCGGCCGCCGCCTCGACCAGCAGCGAGGCCCCGTCCGCCGGAGCCACCGCGACCGTCACCAGCGGCGCGCCCACGGCGATCTCCTCGCCCTCCCCGCCGTACCGGGCGGTGACCACCCCGCCGTACGGGCAGGGCACCTCCACCACGGCCTTGGCGGTCTCCACCTCCACCACCGGCTGGTCGACCGCGATCACCTCGCCGACCTCGACCAGCCACCGCACCACCTCGGCCCCGGTGAGTCCCTCACCGAGGTCGGGCAGCCGGAACTCGCGCACGACGGGCATCATCCTCGGTCCTCCCACTGCAGCCGGGCGACCGCGTCCAGGATCCGGTCCACCCCGGGCAGGTGGTGGTGCTCCAGCATCGGCGGCGGGTACGGGATGTCGAAGCCGGTCACCCGCAGCACGGGCGCGGCCAGGTGGTGGAAGCAGCGCTCGGTGACCCGGGCGGCGATCTCCGCGCCGGTGCCGCCGAAGCCGCTCGCCTCGTGCACCACCACGGCCCGGCCGAGCGAGCGCACCACCCGACAGACCGTCTCGTCGTCGAACGGCACCAGGGTGCGCAGGTCCAGCACCGCGAGGTCCCAGCCCTCGGCCTTCGCCGTCTCGGCCGCCTCCAGGCAGACCGGCAGCGAGGGCCCGTAGGTGATCAGCACGGCGGAGGTGCCGGGCCGCCGCAGCACGGCCCGGCCGATCGGCTCGACCGGCGCGGCCGGGTCGAACCCGTCCTTGCCCCAGTAGAGCCGCTTGGGCTCCAGGAAGACCACCGGGTCGTCGGAGGCGATCGAGGCCCGCAGCAGCCCGTACGCGTCGGCGACCGTCGCCGGGGTGACCACGTGCAGGCCGGGGGTGGCCGCGTAGTACGCCTCGGAGGCGTCGCTGTGGTGCTCGACGCCGCCGATGCCGCCGCCGTACGGGATGCGGACGGTGATCGGCAGCGGGAGCCGGCCGGCCGTGCGGTTGCGCATCTTGGCGACGTGCGAGAACAGCTGCTCCAACGCCGGGTAGGCGAAGGCGTCGAACTGCATCTCGACGACCGGGCGCAGCCCGTACATCGCCATGCCGATCGCGGTGCCGAGGATGCCGGCCTCGGCCAGCGGGGTGTCCAGGCAGCGGTCGGGGCCGAACTCGGCGGTCAGCCCGTCGGTGATCCGGAAGACGCCGCCGAGCGCGCCGACGTCCTCGCCGAGCACGTGCACCGCCGGGTCCTCGCGCAGGGCGTCGCGCAGCGCCGCGTTGAGCGCCTGCGCCATGGTCGCCGTACGGGTCGGTGTGGCCGTCTGGTTCATCAGTGCTGCACCTCGGCCTCGGCGGCCAGCTCGGCGGACAACTGGGCGGCCTGTTCCCGCAGTTGCGGGGTCGGCTCGGCGAAGACATGGGTGAACAGCGCCATCGGGTCCAGCTCGGGGTCGGCGTGGAACTCGGCCCGCATCCGGGCCGCCAGCGCCTCCGCCTCGTCGGCCGCCGACTGCACCAGCGCGTCGTCCAGGACGCCGAGTTCGCGCAGCGAGCGGTCCATCAGCAGGATCGGGTCGTACTCCCGCCAGGCGGCCACCTCCGGATCGGTGCGGTAGCGGGTGGCGTCGTCGGCGTTGGTGTGCGCCTCGACCCGGTAGGTGAGCGCCTCGACCAGGGTCGGGCCGCCGCCGGTCCTGGCCCGCTCGACCGCCTCGGTCAGGACGCCGTGCACGGCGGGCGCGTCGTTGCCGTCCACCAGCCGGCCCGGCATGCCGTAGCCGACGGCCTTGTGGGCGAGGGTGGGCGCGGCGGACTGCGCGCTGAGCGGGACGGATATCGCGTAGCCGTTGTTCTGCACCAGGAAGACCACCGGTGCCTGGAGCACCGCGGCGAAGTTCAGCGCCTCGTGGAAGTCGCCCTCGCTGGTGCCGCCGTCACCGAGCATGGCCAGTGCGACCACCGGCTCGCCGGCCAGCCGGGCGGCGTGCGCCAGCCCGACGGCGTGCGGGGCCTGGGTGGCGAGCGGGGTGCAGAGCGGGGCGGTGCGGGTGGCGCGCGGGTCGTAGCCGGTGTGGGCGGTGCCGCGCAGCAGGGTCAGCGCCTCCAGCGGGTCGACGCCCCGGGAGACCACCGCGAGGGTGTCGCGGTAGCTGGGGAACAGCCAGTCGGCCTCGCCGAGCACCAGCGCGGCGGCGACCTGGCAGGCCTCCTGGCCGGTGGACGCCGGGTAGACGGCCAGCCGGCCCTGCTTGGTCAGGGTGGTGGCCTGCTGGTTGAAGCGGCGGCCGACCACCAGGCGGCGGTACAGCTCGCGCAGCAGTGCGGGGTCGTACTTCTCCAGCGCGGGGGTGCCGAGCACCCGGACCGGTGAGGCGTCCGGGAGCAGGGGGGCCGGGTCGGTCCGCGGGGCGGTGGCCCCGGGGGTCCAGCCGGGCACCGCCGTGTGGTGTCTGTGGTCGAGAACGGTCATCTCGGGGCACCTCCTGGGGTGGCGGGGGCTCCCTACCGATTGTTCGGTCGTCTGTTCATCTTGACCAGAAGCGTGACAAGGTGGTGGACATTCGGCCTGAGCGGCGGTCGACTGGTGGCAGTGTGTCCAATCGGCGAGGGTGGGGGGTCATGTCGGCTGAACAGATGTCCAGACTCGACCGGGTCGACCGTTCGATCCTGCGGCTGCTGCAGCAGGACGGCCGCGCCTCGATCCGCTCGGTGGCCGAGCGGGTGCACGTGTCCCGGGCGAACGCCTACGCCCGGATCTCCAGGATGGTCGAGGACGGCATCATTCGCGGCTTCACCGCCCGCGTCGACCACGAACGGGCAGGTCAGGGCGCGTCCGCGTACATCACCCTGAAGATCGTCCAGAACTCCTGGCGTACGGTCCGGGAGCAGCTGCTGCAGCTCCCCGGGGTCGCCCACATCGCCCTGGTCGGCGGAGACTTCGACGTCCTGCTGCTGGTGCACACCGCGGACAACCACGCGCTGCGGGAGCTGGTGCTGGGCAGCATCCAGTCCATCCCCCAGGTGCTCGGCACCCGGACCATGCTGATCTTCGAGGAGACCGACCAAGTCCCCCCGGACTGACGGCCGGGCCACCGGCCGGCCGGTGGCGGCTACCGCGCGCGCAGCCCGTCGAAGGCCAGGTGGACGACCGCGTCCGCGACGCCGTCGGTGCCCTTGAGGCCCGGCCGGTACCACTCCACGATCGAGTTGATCATCCCGAACAGCAGCCGGGTGGCCAGCCGCGGCTCGACGTCCGCGCGCAGCGCACCGTCCGCGACCGCCGCCCGCAGCAGCTCGGCGACCTGGTGGTCGAACTCCCGGCGCCGCTCCAGCGCCCACTGCTCGGTCACCGTGTTCCCGCGCACCCGCAGCAGCAGCGTCACGTACGGCAGTTCCGCGAGCAGCACCTCGGCGGTGCGGCGCACCACGTGCTCCAGCCGCTCCACCGCCGGGCCCCGCACCGCCGCCGGCTCGGCCAGGATCGCGAACAGCCCGTCCAGCGCCCGCCCGACGGCCAGCCGCAGCAGCTCCTCCTTGCCGCGGACGTGGTGGTAGATGGACGACTTGGAGATCCCGGCCGCCCGGGACAGGTCCTCCATCGAGGTGCCGTCGTAGCCGCGCTCGTTGAACACGTCGACGGTCACCGCGAGCAGTGACTCCACGGTGTAGGCGGTACGCGTGCTGTGATCGGCCATCCTCCGAGTATCCCCGGCCGCCCCGCGCCGTACGCGATCGGGTCGGTTGGTCCACACCAGGCCCCGATGCGCAGGCCCTAGACTCGGCGGACGATCGTCCACGTCCAGCAGGGTGGGGTCCAGTCCGAATGAACGCAATACCGGCCGTCGCCTCCGACGTGCCCGAGCAGCGCAGCGATGATCCGGGGGGCGTGCCCGGCAGCGGCTGGCGGGAAGGCGCCCGCGCCCTGGTAGTCCGGTTCGGGCCGGCGGTGTGGTGCTACGCGGTGCTGAAGCTGATCGGCTTCACCGTCTTCATGAAGCTGCTCTCCTTCTCCGGCGACTACCTCAAGAAGCCGGCCCGGTTCGGCGGCGGCGCCAACCCCTGGGACGTGCTGGCCACCTGGGACGGCTGGTGGTACCAGCAGGTGGCCCAGTTCGGCTACCACCCGGCGCTGGTCACGATCCCCAACGGCCCGGTCGGCTTCTCCGTCGAGCAGAACTCCGCCGCGTTCTTCCCGCTCTACCCGGGCCTGATGCGGATGACCTCGGACGTCACCGGCCTCGGCCTGTACGGCGCCGGGATGCTGGTGTCGGTGGTGGCCTCGCTGTTCGCCGCCGCCGGGATCTACGCCGTGGTGGACCGGATGGCCGGCCCCAAGGCGGGCGTGATCGCGGCCGGGATCTGGGCGATCGCCCCGGGCTCGGGCGCCGAGTGGGCGGTCTACTCGGACTCCACCTTCGTCGCGCTGGCCGCCTGGGCCTGCTACTGCGTGATGACCAAGCAGTGGGTCGCCGCCGGGGTGATCACCCTGGTCACCGGGCTCAACCGGCCGACCGCCGCGGCACTGATCGGCGCGGTCGGCCTGGCCGCGCTGGTGGAGCTGTACCGGCGGGAGAGCGGCGTCCTGCGCCCGCTGACCGCGATGCTGCTGGCCCCGGTCGGCCTGCTCGGCTACGTGGCCTGGGTGGGCTGGCGGATGGGCGAGTGGGGCGGCTACTTCCGGCTCCAGCACGACGCCTGGCTGCACTACTTCGACTGGGGCCAGGGCACCTGGCACGCGATCCGCGGCGTGCTGCTGGGCCGCAACGACTACCCGTTCGCGTTCCCGGTGCCGGACCTCTTCGCCACCCTGATCGTGCTCACCCTGCCGGTGCTGATCGTGCTGCTGATCCGGCTGCGCCCGCCGCTGGTGCTGACCGCCTACACGCTGGCCACGATCGTCTCGGTGCTGGGGAGCCTCGGCATCTTCGGCAACGTCTCGCGCTACCTGCTGCCGGCGTTCCCGCTGCTGATCGCGCTCGCGGTGGCGATGCGCAAGCTCAGCTGGCCGGTGCTGGCCGCGGTGCTGGGGTTCGGCGCGGTCGCCTCCGGCTGGTACGCGGGGTACGTCATCTTCGAGCTGGGCGTGCCGTAGGCCCTGCCCGGCACCGGCCCACGGGGGCGCGTCCACCACGGACGCGCCCCCGCGCGTTTTCCGGACACCACCCCCGTGCGTTTTCCCGGATTCCGTCCCCTGCACCCTCTTGAGCCGACCGATCGTTCGGTTACCCTGTGACGTGTCCCGTCCTCCCTCCTGAGGAGCGCACAGATGTCCGCAGCGGTCACCCACCCCCTCGTCGGCGAGCTGGTCGAGCGCCACCAGGCCACCCTGGACGCCGCCCTCGACGCCGCCGCCAAGCGCGACTACTGGTCGCCCTACCCCGAGTTCCCGAAGGCGTACGGCGAGAGCGGCCCGGCGGACGGCAAGGCCGCCTTCGACGCCCTGCTCGGCAAGCCGTTCACCCTCGACGGCCACCCCGCCGACGGCGACCTGGTCGGCGGCGAAGCCTCCCCGTACGGCATCGAGCTGGGCATCGGCTACCCGCACGCCGAGCCGGACGCGCTGATCGCCGCGCTGAGCGCCGCCCGGCCCGACTGGGCCGCCGCCACCCCGCTGGAGCGCGCCGCCGTCTGCCTGGAGATCCTGCACCGGATCAACGCCCGCTCCCACGAGTTCGGCCAGGCCGTCATGCACACCACCGGCCAGGCCTACGGCATGGCCTTCCAGGCCGGCGGCCCGCACGCCCAGGACCGCGGCCTGGAGGCGGTCACCTACGCCTACGCCGAGCAGACCCGGCTGCCCCGCCGGGCCGGCTGGACCAAGCCCCAGGGCAAGCGCGAACCGCTGGTGATGACCAAGGAGTTCACCGTCGTCCCGCGCGGCCTCGCACTGCTGGTCGGCTGCAACACCTTCCCCACCTGGAACGGCTACCCCGGCCTGTTCGCCTCGCTGGCCACCGGCAACCCGGTGCTGGTCAAGCCGCACCCGCGCGCCGTGCTGCCGCTCGCGCTGACCGTCCGGACCGCCCGCGAGGTGCTCGCCGAGGCCGGCTACGACCCCAACCTGGTCTGCCTGGCCGTCGAGCACGAGGGCGGCACCGTCGCCCAGACCCTCGCCGTCCGCCCCGAGATCCGGCTGATCGACTACACCGGCTCCACCGCCTTCGGCGACTGGCTGGAGGAGCACGCCAAGCAGGCCGAGGTGTACACCGAGAAGGCCGGCGTCAACGCGGTCGTCATCGACTCCACCGACGACTACAAGGGCATGCTCGGCAACCTGGCCTTCGCCCTCTCGCTCTACAGCGGCCAGATGTGCACCACCCCGCAGAACCTGCTGATCCCGCGCGGCGGCATCGCCACCGACCAGGGCGACAAGTCCTACGACCAGGTCGTCGCCGACCTCGCCGCCGCCATCGACGGCCTGCTCTCCGACGACGCCCGCGCCGCCGCCATCCTCGGCGCCGTGGTCAACCCGGGCGTGCTGCAGCGCTCGGCCGCCGCGGCCGGCGGCGAGTACGGCGAGCTCGCCCTCGCCCCGCGCGCGGTGACCTCGCCGGACTTCCCCGGAGCGACCGTCCGCACCCCCGCGCTGGTCAAGCTGGACGCCGACAAGCCGGACGACCGCGCGGTCTTCCGCACCGAGTGCTTCGGCCCGGTCTCCTTCGCCGTCGCCGTCGAGTCCACCCCCGCCGCCGTCGAACTGCTGCGCACCACCGTCCGCGACAAGGGCGCCATGACCGCCTCCGGCTACACCACCTCGCCCGAGGTGGAGGGCCTGCTGGTGGCGGCCGCGCTCGACGCCGGCGTCTCGCTCTCGCTCAACCTGACCGGCGGCGTCTACCCCAACCAGACCGCCGCCTTCTCCGACCTGCACGGCACCGGTGCCAACCCGGCCGCCAACTCGGCCTACTGCGACGGCGCGTTCGTCGCCAACCGGTTCCGTACCGTGGAGGTCCGCCGGCACGGCTGAGCGCCGTCCCGGCCCCGTCCGATCCGCTCCGGGCCCCGGCGGTCACCCACCGCCGGGGCCCGGCGGTTCACAGCTCCCCGCGGGCCCTGGATGATGGAGTCTGGGAGAACGCCGGACACGGCGTCCAACCGCCCTCCGAACACCGGGAGCTGACACATGACCGCGAAGCCGACGACCGCCACCGACATCCTGATCGTCGGTGCCGGACCGACCGGACTGCTACTGGCCGGCGATCTCGCCGCGGCCGGGGTCGGCGTCACCGTCCTGGAGAAGCGCGGCGCCGAGTCCAACCTGACCCGGGCCTTCGCCGTGCACGCCCGCAGCCTGGAGCTCCTGGACGCCCGCGGCCTCGCCGACGACCTCATCGCCACCGGCCGCCCGGTCACCGGCCTGAGGATGTTCGACCGCTTCGGCATCGACCTGAGCTCGCTGCCCACCCGCTTCCCGTTCGTCCTGATCACGCCGCAGTACCACGTCGAACGGCTGCTCCAGGAGCGCGCCGAGCAGGCCGGCGCGACCATCCTGCGCGGCGCCGAGGTCACCGCCCTGCGCCAGGACGCCGAGGGCGTCACCCTGGAGACCCGCGACGGGAACACCTTCACCGCCCGGTACGCGGTCGGCACCGACGGCGTCCGCTCCACCGTGCGCGACCTGCTCGGCATCCCGTTCCCCGGCGAGTCCGTGGTCGACTCGGTGATGCTCGCCGACGTCCGGCTGGAGCGCGAGCCCGCCGACACCATCACCGTCGGCGCCAACGAGACCGGCTTCTCCTTCCTCGCCCCCTTCGGCGACGGCTGGTACCGGCTGATCGCCTGGGACCGCAAGGAGCGGCAGCCGGACGGCACCACCCCCTCCCCGGAGCGCCTCGCCGCCATCGCCCGGACCACCCTCGGCGAGGACTACGGCCTGCACGACGTCCGCTGGAGCTCCACCTTCCACAGCGACGAGCGCCAGGCCCCCAACTACCGCTCCGGCCGGTTCTTCCTGGCCGGCGACGCCGCGCACTGCCACTCCCCGGCCGGCGGCCAGGGCATGAACACCGGCCTCCAGGACGCCGCCAACCTGTCCTGGAAGCTCGCCGCCGCCCTCCAGGGCCGCGCCACCGACGCCCTGCTCGACACCTACCAGAGCGAACGGCACCCGGTCGGCCGGACGGTGCTGCGCACCTCCGGCGCGCTGATCCGGCTCGCCCTCGCCGAGTCCGCCCCCACCCGCGCACTGCGCGGGGCGCTCACCACGCTCGGCGGCCACCTCGACCTGGTCACCGAGCGCGGCGCCCGGATGGTCTCCGGCATCGACATCTCCTACCCGGCCCCGAAGGACGCCCACCCGCAGGTCGGCAAGCGCGTCCCGGACCTGCGGCTGACGGCGCTGCGCAAGCCCGTCGAGGGCGCCCCGGCCGCCCCCGAGCGGCTCTACGAGGCGCTGCGCGAGGGGAAGTTCGTCCTGGTCAGCAACGACGAGCTGGCCGCCGCCGAACCCTGGGCGGACCGCATGGTCACCGCCGCCCCGGCCGACCCGCACGGCAAGCTGCGCGACACCGTCCTGCTGATCCGCCCGGACGGCTACGCCGCCTGGGGCGCCGTCGACCCCGGCCAGGGCGAGCTCCGCACCGCCCTCACCGCCTGGCTCGGCACCCCCTGACCCCCGCCGGCGGGTGCGCGGCCTCCCCGCGCACCCGCCCCGGCCCGCCGTCAGGGCTTCCAGGCCCACCGTCAGACCCTCCCGGCCCCCTCCGTCGGCCCCTCCCGGCCCGACGTCAGAGCAGCTGCCGGGCCGCGCCTTTCACATAGTCCCGCGCCGCCCGCGCCCGATTTCCGCGCGTCGTCATTCGGCCCACGCCAGCCGTGCTTCCCGCCCGGCCCCACCCGATTCCACGTCCGTCCCTTCCGCCCCCCACCGGTAGTGACCGGTTCCGGAATCCGGGCCATTCACTGTATGGAATCCCCGCATTCCGGGTGTCCACAGTTGACTGTTTTTTAGCAACGAATTGCTTGACCATGAGCCACTTTGCCCACTGGTTCTGTCATGTTCTAGCCAGCGTTTTCGACTCCGGAACGCTCTGGCCCCTTGCCGGCCCCCACAGCCGGCCAGAGGAGGATCCGTTGCGCCCCCGCTCCCTTGCCCTCGCCGCGGCGATAGCCGTGCTGCCGCTGACCGCCGTCTCGCTCGGTGTCTCCACCGCGCAGGCCGCCCCCGCTCCCCGTGTCGCGCTCCCGAACACCGTCAACCCGGCGGTGGCCCACTCGGAGAAGAAGGGCGACGTCCCGGCCGAGCAGCAGATCTCGGTGGCCGTCAGCCTGAAGCTGCGTGACACCGCCGCCCTGGAGCACTTCCTCACCGCGGTCGCCACCCCCGGCACCCCCGAGTTCGGCAAGTACCTGACGCCGGAGCAGTTCACCGCCCGGTTCGGGCCGACCCAGGCCGCCGTCGACCAGGTCAAGACCTACCTGGCCGCCCAGGGCCTGACCGTCACCGAGGTGAGCGCCAACCGCCAGGTGGTCAGCGCCCACGGCACCAACGCGCAGATCTCGCAGGCCTTCGGCACCCACGAGAGCTCCTACGTCGACCCGCAGCTGCAGCGCGCCTTCTTCGCCAACGACGCCGCCGCCTCCGTCCCGGCCGACCTGGCCGACGTGGTCCAGGGCGTGAGCGGCCTGGACAACCACGCGGTCCGCAAGAACCGCCTGGCCAAGCCGAACTCGGTCACCCCGCACACCGCCTCCTCGACCCCGAGCGGCTTCGGCCCGTCGCAGTACGACGGCGCCTACAACCTGAACAAGACCGGCGCCGACGGCACCGGCACGACGGTCGCCCTCTGGGAGTTCGACGGCTACTCGTCCTCCAACCTGACCACCTACGACTCGCAGTACGGCCTGTCCGGCCCGGCCGTCTCCACGGTCTCGGTGGACGGCGCCAACTACGACTCCGCCCCCGGCCAGGGCCAGGGCGAGGTCGAGCTGGACAGCGAGATCGTCCGCGGCGCGGCGCCGAAGGCGACCCAGCTGGTCTACGAGGCGCCCAACAGCGACCAGGGCGAGATCGACATGGCCAACAAGATCGTGGCCGACAACCAGGTCTCGGTCATCTCGATCTCGTGGGGCTCCTGCGAGCCGGACACCACCGCCGCCTCGATGACGGCCGTGGACAACGCCTTCAAGCAGGCCGCCGCCCAGGGCATCTCGATCTTCTCCGCCTCCGGTGACGACGGCTCCCGCGACTGCACCCGCTCCACCAGCGGCTCGTCGGTCAAGGCGGTCGACTTCCCGGCGTCCAGCCCGCACCAGACCGGCGTCGGCGGCACCAACCTCCAGGTGTCCGGCACCTCGTACTCCTCGGAGAGCGCCTGGAGCAGCGCCGGCGGCGGCGTCTCCACCGTGTTCGGCAAGCCGACCTGGCAGACCGGCACCGGCACCGGCAGCGGCACCATGCGCACCGTCCCGGACGTCTCCTCCAACGCCGACCCGGCGAGCGGCTTCGCGATCTACACGGCCGGCTCCTGGCAGGTCTACGGCGGCACCAGCGCGGCGGCGCCGCTGTGGGCCGGCTACGCGGCCCAGTTCAACCAGAAGGCCAAGGCGGCCGGCCAGCCGGTGCTGGGCGAGGCGAGCCCGAAGCTGTACGCGGTCGCGAACAGCAGCAACTACTCGGGTGCCTTCCACGACGTGACCAGCGGCTCCAACCAGGACTTCCCGGCCGGTACGGGCTACGACCAGGTCACCGGCTGGGGCACCCCGATCGCCGACGGCCTGACCACCGCCCTACTCGGCGGCGGCTCCACCACCCCGCCCGGCGGCTGCACCGCGGCCCAGCTGATCGGCAACGGCGGCTTCGAGACCGGCACCGCCGCCCCGTGGACCACCTCCAGCGGCGTGGTCGACAACAGCTCCTCGCAGGCGGCCCACTCGGGCAGCTGGAAGGCCTGGCTGGACGGCTACGGCAGCGCCCACACCGACACCCTGTCGCAGACCGTCTCGGTGCCGGCCGGCTGCAAGTCCGCCAGCCTCACCTTCTGGCTGCACATCGACACCGCGGAGACCGGCACCACCGCGTACGACAAGCTGACCGTCCAGGCCAACGGCACCACGCTGGCGACGTACTCCAACGTCAACGCCGCCGCCGGCTACGTGAAGCGCACCCTGGACCTCTCCTCCTTCGCCGGCAAGAGCGTGACCATCAAGTTCACCGGCACCGAGGACGGCTCCAACCAGACCAGCTTCGTGATCGACGACGTCGCGCTGAACGTCAACTGACCACCAGCGGGTAGCACCACCTGACCCCCGCCGGGGCGGCGCCGACAGGGCCCGCCCCGGCGGTGTGCGTCCGCCCGTCCCGGCGGGCGGCGCGGGCGGGCGGCGAGGGCGTGTGTTTCCGAACTGTTTCAAGATCACTAACCCTTCGGTTCACCTGCCGTGACCCCTGTCATACGCACGACTGATGACGTAGCCTCTCGACCGTGCATAGGGTTCCCCAAAGCTCGGTGAAGCCGTCGGCGGCGAGCCTCGGCGCCGGCCAGGCCCCTCCGAACTCACCTGGCGGGGAGGGTCACCGCATGGCCGCACAGCAGCCTCAGGACTCCGCGCGACTCCGGCTGGTCGGACTGCGCCCGGAGCGCCCCGGCCCGTCCGTACCCGCACCGCCTCCGGCACCCGCGCACGCCGGGCGGGCCACCGCCCCGGGCGGCTTCGCGGACACCCTGCACCTGGCCATCGAGGCCAGCGGCCTCAGCCTGGACAGGATCAGAGCCGCCCTCACCCAACGTGGCGTCAGAGTCAGTGTCACGACGCTGAGTTACTGGCGGCGCGGGCGCAGCCAGCCCGAACGGGCCAGCTCGCTGAGGGCCGTCCACCTGCTGGAGGAACTGCTCGGACTGCCGCACAGCGCGCTCACCTCGCTGCTCGGCCCGCCCCGCCCGCGCGGCCGCTGGGCCGCCGTCGCGAACACCTGCCACCTCGGCCTGGAGGACGTCTGGCCGGGCGAACGGCAGATCGCGGACATCTTCGCCGAGCTGGACGCCCCGCCGCAGGGCGAACTGGAGCGGCTGAGCATCCACGACTCGTACTACGTGGACGCCGAGCGGCGCGGCAACCTGCTGCGGATGCGCCAGGTGGTGCGCGCCACCGTCGGCGGCGTGGGCCGCTGCCTGGTCGTGCACAAGGCCGACGAGGAGGCGACCGGCTGCCCGGAGATCACCTCGGTGCGGCACGGCCGGCTGGGCCGGGTCCGGCGCCGCCCGGAGGCCGGCCTGACCGTCGGCGAGCTGATGCTGGACCGCCCGCTGGCGCTCGGCGACAGCACGGTCTTCGAGTACGAGGTGGAGATCCCGCCGGGCGGCCCGACGCTGGAGTACAGCCGCCGCTTCGCCACCCCGGTGCGCGAGTACGTGCTCCAGGTGCACTTCGACCCGGCGGCCGTCCCCGCACACTGCGAGCGCTACGACCGCGAGCCGGGCGCGGACGTCGACCACCGCCGCGAGCAGCTCTGGATCGGCGCCTCCGCGAGTGCCCACGTGCTCGCCCCGGACCAGCAGCCCGGACACATCGGCATCCGCTGGGAGTGGCAGTAGCCGCCCCCCGGCGTCCAGTCATCCCTGACATCCAGCCGCCCCCGCCGTCCTCGAACCGGCCCGTGCACCCCCGCCACGCCTGACCGGCCGCCAGGCCCCGCACCGGCACTACCGTCTCCTCCTCGCCCCCGCCACGCCCGGGCCGCCGAACGGTTGTCACCCGTCCGGCGCAATCCGCCGTGCCACCTTCCGCCCGCTTTGGGACTTTGGTCCCGATAACACGCGGGGCCGGCCCGGGAAGGCCAGTCCTGTCACGCCGTCAGGCGTCGACCAGGAAGACCGCAGGAAAGAGGCGGAGCATGACCCGTACCGACCACCTGTCCCCGCTGCTGGAGTTCGACGAGGTCGAACCGGACGAGGACTGCATATGCGGGGGCTGCAGCGCCCGCCGCCGCGCCCGGCGGCACGCCGCACCGGTCCACGAGGGCGGGCACGCCGCGGCCCGCAGCATCCGCCGCCGGGCCGCCGTGCTGATGGCCGCCGTCGGCACCGCGGTGGGCGGCGGGACGGCCGCCGCCGGACACGCCACCGCCGCCCCCACCCCCGGCCCCACCCCGGGCGGCAGCAGCACCGCCCAGCCCCCGCAGACCCCGCAGGGCGAGGTCAGCGGCCTCTACGGACAAGCGCCCGGCGCCCGCGCCTTCGCCGCCCCGCGCGCCGCCACCCAGCCGCCCACCCGGGCGCAGATCATCCAGCGCGCCCAGGGCTGGGTCGACCAGCAGGTGCCGTACGGCATGGGCAGCTACTGGTCGGACGGCTACCGCCAGGACTGCTCCGGCTTCGTCTCGATGGCCTGGGGCCTCGGCAGCAGCCAGACCACCTGGACCCTGCCGAACTTCGCCGAGCGGATCGGCAAGGCCGACCTCCAGCCCGGCGACGTGCTGATCTACAACAACCCGGCCAGCCCGCAGTCCGGGTCGCACGTGACGATCTTCGGCGGCTGGACGGACTCCTCCCTCACCCGCTACCTCGCCTACGAGCAGACCTCCCCCGGCACCAAGAAGCGCGACACCCCGTACGCCTACTGGAACAACTCCGGCGCCTACGTCCCGTACCGCTACACCGGCCTGTCCGGCGGCAGCAACGACGGCGCCCCGGCCACCGCCTTCCCGGGCACGGACAAATTCGGCCCCGGCGCGAACAACGCGTACGTCACCGAGCTCGGCCGGCTGCTGGTGCAGCGCGGTGGCGCCCGGTTCTACTCCGAGGGGCCCGACCCGCGCTGGGGCGAGGCCGACCGGCGGGCCACCCAGGCCTTCCAGGAGGCCCAGGGCTGGCGCGGCGCCGAGGCCGACGGCATCCCCGGCAAGGACACCTGGGACTACCTGGTCAACGGCAAGGGCCGCGCCATCGGCGCCGGCACCACCCCGCTGCCGCCGCCGGTCCAGCCCGGCACCGGGGCGCCCGCCTTCCCCGGCCGGCAGTACTTCGGCCCGGGTCAGAACAACGACCAGGTCCGCCTGCTGGGCGAGCAGCTGGTCCGCAAGGGCTTCGGCGGCTCGTACGGCGTCGGCCCCGGCCCGCGCTGGAGCGAGAGCGACCGGCGGGCCGTCCAGGCCTTCCAGCAGGCCCAGGGCTGGCGCGGCGCCGAGGCCGACGGCTACCCCGGCCCGGACACCTGGCGCCGGCTCTTCGCCTAGGCCCTGTCCGGCCGATCTTGGCGGATCAGCCCGCGGCGTTGGGCGCCCGGCTGGGCGTGCGCCCAAATCGTCCTCGTACTGGACGTACTTGGGCGATTCGGGCGTGCGTCCAGGCGGGATGCGTAATGGGGGTACCTCCCGGCCGAAGGCTGGGGGAGTCGCGGGCCCGGCAAGATCGGCCGGACAGGGCCTAGCCCGTGAACGGCGTGGTGCCCGCCCGGCGGGCGCCACGCCTCACCCCTGCGGCTTCGACGACATCCAGTGGAAGAGGCCCATCGCCACGCTGGTGGCCAGGTTGAAGCTGGACACCCCCGGCTGCATCGGCACCGAGACCAGGTGGTCCGCCCGCGCCTTGAGCTCCGCCGAGACCCCGTGCCGCTCGGTGCCGAAGGCGAGCAGCGCGTCGTCCGGGAACGGCAGCGTCCGGATGTCCGCGCCCTCCGGGTCCAGCACGTACAGCGGCCCGGCGGGCAGCTCCGGCAGGGCCAGCCGCTCCACCGCGGTGGCGAAGTGCAGGCCCGCGCTGCCGCGCAGCACGGTCGGGTGCCAGGGGTCCAGATCGCCGGTGGTCACCACGCCGGTGGCGCCGAAGCCGGCCGCCAGCCGGATCACCGCCCCGACGTTGCCCAGGTTGCGCGGGTTCTCCAGCAGCACCACCGGGGCCGGGCGCGGGCGCCGGGCCAGGGCCGCCAGGTTCGCCCCGACGGACGGCCGCGCGGCCAGGGCGACCACCCCGGTCGGGTGCAGCCGGGGTGCCAGCGTCCGCAGCCGGTCCTCGGGCAGCTCCACCGCCAGCGTGTCCAGTGCCGGGGCGACGTCCGGCGCCAGTTCCCCGGCCAGGGCCAGCAGCGCCGCCCGGTCGGCGGTCAGCACCCGCCGGACGTCCCCGCCGAAGCGCAGCGCGTGCTTCAGCGGGTGGAACCCGTCCAGCAGGACGGCCCCCGGCTCCCGCTCCGCCGCCCGCCACGCCCGCAGCACCTCGTCGTCCATGGCGTTCATGGCGTTCACTCTGCCACCTCGCCCGAGGCCGTCTGATCCAGGGCCACCTGATCCAGGACCGCCTGATCCGGGGCCACCCCGCCCGGGGCCACCCCGCCCGGGACGATCCCGCCCGGGTCGGGCTCGCCGGGGCGGCCGGCGGCGGCGATCACCTCGTCGAAGCCGAGCGGCCGGCCGGTCGGGCCGTCCGGATCGGCGGCCAGGCCGGCGAGCGCGAGGTCGAGGTGCCGGTGGACCAGCGAGCCGTCCGCGTCGAGCGCGGCCAGCGCGCCCGGCAGCGGGCGGGACACCCGGACGCAGAGCAGCACCAGGTCGCCCATCCCCACGTCGGCCCGCAGCCGCCCGACGTCCTGGGCGGCGCGCAGCAGTGCCTCGACGGCGGTGACGGCGTCGCGGCGGACGGCGACCAGGTCCTGGTCCACCACCAGCCGCTCCAGCAGCACCACGATCGCCGCGCCCATCCGCAGGTCGGCGGCGGCGTGCACGAAGCGGCGCAGCGCCCGGTACGGGTCGGTCTCGTCGCGGCGGGCCTGTGCGGCGGCCTCGGCGAGCCGGGCCAGCAGGTCGGTGACCAGGGCGCGGACCAGGGCCTCCCGGTCGGGGAAGCGCCGGTAGAGGGTGGCCGGGCCTACCCCGGCCCGGCGGACCACGGCGTCCAGCGGGGCGTCCGGGCCCCGTTCCAGGAACACCTCGCAGGCGGCGTCCAGGATCCTGCGCCGGCTGCGTTCCGCGTCGGCCCTCATCGGCAACTCCCTAACCGGAGAAATTCTCTCCCCCTATGTTAGCGTCCAGTGAAGCGGAGAAAATCTCTCCGCATCGTTGAGGAGCCGAGGAGTGACGCCGTGACCACCACCGCGCTCACCGTCCACACCGACATCGACGGCACCAGCCACCCGCGCGAGGCCGTCCTCGCCTGGGAGCTCGACCGCGCCCGCACCGCCCTGCGCCTGCTCAAGCAGCGCCTCGGCGACGACCGGACGCGCGAACTGCTCACCCCCGACACCACCGCCGCCGACACCGCCCTGGCCGCCTGGGCCCACGCCTCCGGCGGCCGGTGGAGCACCGCCGTCACCGAGCTCACCGCCACCGGCATCGACGCCGACCGCTTCCTCACCTGGTGGCAGGGCCGCCTGCACGCCCCCGACCGGGACGCCCTGCTCGCCGCCAACCCCGAGCACTACCTGGCCGACTCCACCGGCGAACGGGTCGAGATCATCGAGACCCTCGGCACCGGCCCGGCCCGCTTCTTCCTGCGCTTCCACGACGACGTCCCGATCGCCGGGCCCGGCCACCAGGCCTTCCCGGTCCGCATCGGCGGCACCGGCACCCTCGCCGACGGCACCGAGGTGCTGCGGGTGATGCACGAGTTCGCCGACACCCCGGACGGCCTGCGGATCCGCCTCACCGTCCAGTTCCCCGAGGCCGCCCCCGCCCTCCTCGGCACCGGCCACCAGTGGCACTTCGCCTGCGAGTTCGCCAACTGGCTGGAGGCCGCCGCCCGCGCCGCCTGACGCCCCGGCGCCGTTCGCCTCCCCGACGTTCGCCCCCGCCGTTCGCCCTTCCAGGAGGGGCGAACGGCGCCTACTGCGGCCCCCGCACGTCCTCCCGCCCCCGCAACGCCCGTTCCAGGTCCTTCAGCGCCTGCCCCAGCAGCCGCGTCCCCGCCCGCACCACGTCCCGCTGCACCCCCGCCGGCGCCTGCGCCAGCCGTTCCTCCAGCCGCGCCTGCGCCTCCCGCACGGCGCCGAACTCCACCGGCTGCCCGGTGAGCAGCGCCGCCCCCGCGAGCGCGGTGGCCAGCCGCAGCTCCTCCGCGTACTCCGCCGTCCCCGGCACCGGGTCGGCGTCGGCGGCCGGCAGGTGCGCCTCCAGCAGGACGGCGACCCGCCCCAGGTGCCCGACGGCCGCCCGGGCCCGGTCGACCTGGCGCCGGGACACCCCGGGCAGCCCGGAGGCGTGCCGGCCCGGTTCGGCGTCGGCGCGCTGCATGGCCTGGAGCAGTTCCGAGCGGGCCTCCCGGGAGTCCAGTAGCGCGGCCCGCACGGCCCGCCCGCGCGGCGCGGCCGGGTCCTCGTAGCAGGCGACCACCGCGGCCGCGTACCGCCCGGCGGCGGCGAGCCACTCGGCCAGCCGCTCCCCGAGCCGGGCGGTCTGCCAGGTCGGGAAGAGCGCGTACGTCACCAGCGCCACCGACCCGCCGAGCAGGGTGAGCCCGACCCGTTCGAAGGCCGTCGTGAGCGGGTTCCCGGCCTGGAGCCCGAGCAGGAACACCACGTACGTCGAGATCCCGACCGTCGTCAGCGCGTACCCGGTCTGGAACGCGAGGTACGACCCGCCGATGCACAGCACGGCCAGCGCGGCCAGCACCCACTCCCCGGGGTGGGTGAGCTGCACCACCAGCGTCGAGACGGCGACCCCGACGACCGTCCCGGCCAGCCGGGCGACACCCCGGCTGTAGGTCTGGGCGAAGTCCGGCCGCATCACCATCGCGGCGGTCATCGGCGCCCAGTAGCCGTGGTGGAAGCCGACCAGTCGGGCCAGCAGGTAGGCGACGGTGACCACCCCGGCGAGCCGGACGGCGTGCTGGAAGATCGCCGAGCGCGGCCGCAGCTGCCGGCGCACCGTCCGCAGCGCGACCGGCAGCATCCGGAGGATCGACGGCTTGTGCAGCGCCCCGCCCGCGCCGATCACGGGTGTGGTGATGGTGTCCGCGTCGCCCCGCTCCAGCGTGTCCGCGGCCTTGCGCAGCAGCCCGCCCAGCCGGCGGGCCGACCGCCGGGCCGCCCCCTGCAGCCGCGGCCCCTCGTCCGGCGGGACCAGGGTGAGCGTGGGCGCCGAGCGGGGCAGCCGGACGGGGTCGCCGGTGCGGACGGCCCGGGCCAGGGCGTCCATGACCTCGGCGGCGGCCGCCAGCACCTCACGGGCCCGGTCGCGTTCGGGCCCCTCCTCCGGGGCGCCCACCTTGGGGTCGGCGAGCGCGGCCAGGGTGGGCCGGATGCGCTCGGCGAGGCCGCGCAGGCCGCGCAGTTCGGCCGGCCGGTGGCGGTCCTGCCAGGGGGTCAGGGCGGCGGCGTGCCGGGCCGTCATGAACGGCGCCGGGTCGACGTGCGCGGTCGGGTCCTGCCTCAACCTGCGCGCGTAGTCGGCGAGTTCCGCGTAGGTGTCGGCGAGGGCGTCCCGCTGGGCACTCCAGCTCCCGATCGGCCACAGGGTGATGACGACGGCTTGGACGACCCCGCCGAGGGCGGCGACCAGCCCGTGTCCGAGCGCGGCGGTCGCGCTGACCGGGAGCTGGACGACGATCAGCATCACCGAGACGGTGTTGGTCGCGACCACCCCGGCGGTCGGCCCGATCGCCCAGGCGAGCCCGGCGCCGAAGGCCCACACCGCGAGCAGCACCGGGAACAACCCGGGCACCCCGGCCGCCAGGTAGCCGAGGAAGGTGCTGACCCCGAGCCCGGCCCCGGCCGCGACGGCGAGGCTGGCCCGGGGCCGGAAGCTGCGCTGGAAGGTGGCCGTGCCGGCGATGAAGGCGCCCATCGCGGCCGAGGTGGCGAGCGCGACCCCGCCGAGCGCGAGGGTGGGGAAGAGCACCAACGCCACCGCGACGGCCCCGCGCAGGGCCCGCTTGGGGTCGGTGAGCGCCCGGTCGAGGGTGAGTCCGGTCCGCGCGGTGTCGCGAAGGGCGGCGAACCAGGACATACGGGTCAGCCTAGGGCACGCCCTCGGCGACCGGCGCTCGTGACCGCCGGATCCGCCGCAGCCGCGCCGCCGCCCAGAGCAGCGCGCCGGTCGGCAGGAACACCGCGTCCGCCGCGATCATCGCGAGCGAGAACACCGGCAGCCCGAGCAGCAGCGCGATCCCCAGGTGCTCGGCCAGCAGCACGGCCAGCAGCACGTTCTTGACCCGCCGGTTGAGCAGCGTGAACGGGAACGCGACCTGCACGATCACCGTGCCGTACGAGATCAGGAAGACCGGCAGCAGCGCCGCGCCGACCAGCCCGGACAGCCACGGCCAGGGCGTGAAGTAGTCCAGGTGCAGCGGGTAGTACAGCGCGGTGCCGTCCTGCCAGCGCGAGCCCTGCACCTTGTACCAGCCGGCCGTCGCGTAGATCAGCACCACCTCGACGGCGATCACCAGCATCGCGCAGTTGTGCACCATGTTCGCCAGCGCGTCGAGCACCGCGCGCGGTTCGCCGTCCGGCCGCAACCGCCCGAGCGTCCACCAGAGCCCGGCCACCGCCCAGAGCCCCCAGAACAACGGCGCCCAGCCGACGTACGGGAAGGTCCGGACCGTCCAGGTGAGGCTCTCACCGGAGAAGCCGCCGACCTGGCAGGCCGCCAGGACGGCGCCGAGCAGCACCCAGAGCACCACCCCGGCCCGCCCCGGCCGGGCCCGCCGGGCGTCCAGCGACCACACCTCGGCACAGCGGGTGAAGACCAGGTAGACCGCCATCAGGTGGACGACGTTGTCACCGCCGTCGCCGAGGAAGACGTTGCGGTTCTGCAGCGACAGCACGGTGACCAGGAACAGCACCGCACTCGCCCTGGTCCGCCAGCCCAGCACCACCGCGACGGCGGCCAGCACCGCCAGGTGGTAGACCAGCTCGGACCAGGGCCGCCCGCCGAACCACGGCAGCACGGTGAACGCCCCGTTGTCGGTCAGCAGCCGCTCGGCCAGGTCCATCGACCAGGGCGACCGGTCCCCGTACAGCACCCGCCGGTTGGGCCACTCGCGCAGCAGGTAGGCGAGCCAGACCAGCCCGAAGCCGATCCGCACCACGGCGGCCTGGTGGCGGCCCAGCGCCCGCCCGGTGAAGGCCGCCATCGCCCGGGCGGCCAGGTCGGCCGGGCCGGGCCCGCGCGGCGCCGGGTCGGGCCGGGGCCCGGGGGCCGAGCCGGCGGCGGGCGGTTGCCCGGCCTGGCGCGGGATGCCCTCCGACCACCGCTGCTCGGGCTGCGGCGATACCTCCGGCGAGAACTCGGGCGAGAACTCGGACGCCACGTCGGGCGAGAGTTCGGGCGACACCTCCGGCGACACCTCGCTCACCCGAGCTCCCGGTAGTCCTCGTCGTCCACCGGCCACCAGGGCAGCTCCCGCACCTTCGGCGCCGGTGGCGCGGCCTCGCCGCTCCAGGACGGCGGTGGGACGGTCACCGCGGTGGCCCGGAACTCGATCTCCAGGATCCGCTCGCCGTCCACCTCCCGGCCGATCCGCTGCAGCGCGATCCGCTTGAGGTACTGCTCGGCGAGCCTGCCGCGGGTGTTGGTCAGTGCCTCGTCCTGCGGGTTGTGCGAGCCGTCGTAGAAGTCCCAGGCCCGGCGCAGCAGGTTCTGGTCGACGTGGCTGGGGGCGGGGTTGTGCCGGATCGCGGCGAGGTCCTGCGCGGTCAGCCCGGTCCAGTCGCGGGTGCGGGTAGTGCCGTCGGCGGCGGCCGTGCGCACCCGGGCGTCCAGGCTGACGTTCTGCTGCAGCGGATTCGGCGCGAACAGCCGCCAGTTCTGCTCGAACTCCGGGTACACCAGGCCGTCGACCTCGTCCCGGTACTGCCGGGACAGCGAGTTGGCCGGCGCGACGTGCAGGAACACCGCCGCGAGGAAGAGCCCGGTGCCGACCACCAGCACCGCCGCGGTCAGGCCGAGCACGAGCTGCGCGGGCGTCGACCAGACCCGTCCGGCGGCCGGGCGGTCCGTCGTCTCCGTCATGGCCTCCCCGGCCCGGTCGGCGCGCCGCCCGGGTCCCGTCCCGGCGCGGTCGCGCGCCCATCCTGCCCTACCGGGCGAACACGACGGTGCCGGACGGGGCCACCGGACCACCGGACCACGGGGCTACGAGGCCACAGACCTACAGACCTACAGGACGAAGGCGTCCTGGTCGGTGCTGCTCACCATCGGACGGCCCGCGCCCTCCCAGGCGTACATGCCGCCGTCCACGTTCACCGCGTCCCGGCCCTGCTGCACCAGGTACTGGACGACCTGCGCGGAGCGGCCGCCGACCCGGCAGAGCACGTACAGCTTCCCGTCCGGCAGTTCGCCGATCCGGGCGATGACCTCGCCGAGCGGGATGTGCAGCGCGCCGTCCACGTGGCCGGCGTCCCACTCGTCCTGCTCGCGCACGTCCAGCAGGGCTGCGTCGGCGGGCACTGCGGCGGCGGTGGTGGAGGGGATCTGCGCGAACATCGTGTGGCTCTCCTGGGGCTGGGTCGGGTCGGTGCCATTGTCGCCCACCGGCTGCCGGTGGCCGTCGCCCGCCGCGGCCGGGGCGCCGAGCAGCCGCTCCAGTTCGGCCTGCTGGGCGGCGGCCTTGGCGAGCAGTTCCTCGGCGAGCTGCTCCAGCAGCCGGTCCGGGTCCTGCGGGGCCAGCGCGAGCAGCTGGCCCATCGGGGTCTGTTCCAGCCGGACCTGCTCGGTGGCGGTCTCGGTGATCTTGCCGGTCAGCCACTCCAGCCGGCGGCGCAGCCACTCCAGCCGGTCGGGGGAGTCGGCGCCGGGCGCGGCCTCGGGCGCGGTGGACCACTCGGCGGACAGGCCCTCCAGCGCGGCGGCGTCGCCGACCGCGTAGGCCTCGTTCACCCGGGCCAGGAACGCGGCCCGGCGCTGCTGCTCGGCCGGGTCGGTGCTGAGGTCGGGGTGGGCCCGGCGGACCAGCTCGCGGTAGATCCGCTGGGCGTCCCGCCCGGGGCGCACCCGGGCCGGCGCGGCGGGCGGCGGCGGGGCCGCCTCCTGCTCCCGGACGGAGTCGAACAGCGCGTCGAGGTCGGGCAGTTCGTCGACCTGCCGGCGGGCCTCGGCGGCCCGGCGGAGGTCCTCGGGGTGCCCGGTCCTGGCCGCGACCGCCTCGGCGACCAGCGCCTCCAGCTCGTCCAGCCGGGCGTAGAGCGGGCCCAGCAGCTGATGGTGGATCAGCGCGAAGTTGTCGATCTCGACCCGCAGCGTCTGCACGTCGACGTCCATGCTGAGCCAGGCGAGTTCGGCGGCGGCGACCCGCTCCTCCAACTCCTGCTGCTGCGGGTCCGTCCAGCGGACGGGGCTCTGCGCGGTCACTTCTCGCCTCTGTCTCGTCCGGCCGGCTGCGTCCTGCGGAGCCGCCTCGCGGGGTGGCCCGGCCTGCCACCCTACCCTCGCGCGCGAAAGCCCCGTCCGGGTGAACGGGGAGTGCGAACCGGCGCGCGCCGCACGGCACGCAACCGATCCTGAGGAATCTCCCCGTTTCGCTATCACGCCCGGGCCGGTCCGTGCTTCGCTAGGGCGTGTCTGATGATTCGCGTCGGATCAGCGCGCGGCGTCGGGCACCCGGCGGACTCGTTCAGACACGCCCTCAAGCCCGGCACGATCCACAGGACACGCCCCGGGTTTCCGCACAGCGTGCCTTCCTCCGGAGAGACGGCCGCCTCCAGGCGTGGCGGCCAGGCGGGAGCAGACCGAATCCATGGTGGCCGAGTCCAACTCCACACCGCGTCCGGCGGACGCCGAGGCCGTACCGGGTGACCACCCGACCGGCGTGGCCGCCCTGGTCCGGCTCGCCCTCGTCCTGATCGACCGGGCCGGACGGATCGCCCAGTGGAGCCGGGCCGCCGAGGAACTGTTCGGGCACCGCGCCGAGGTCGCCCACGACCGGCCGGCCAGCGGACTGCTGCCCGCCGTGGAACCGCTCGCCGCCCCCGGCCAGGCCGCCGGGTCCGCCGTGCGCCGCCGCTGCGACGCCCTGGACACCCTGGCCGCGCTGACCGCCGACGGGCGCCCCTGGGCCGGCCAGCTGGCCGTCATCGACCGCGAGGAGCACCTGCGCGACGTGCTCTGGTGGGCCTGGCCGCTGCCCGACCCGTTCGGCGGCCTGCTCGCCCTCGCCGCCGACGCCCGACCGCTGCGCACCGCCGGCCCCCGGCTCGCACTCGGCGAGCGGCTGCTGCCGTTCGCCGCCACCCCGCCCGCCCGGGGCGGCTTCCACCGGCTGGGCGCGGCCCTGACCCCGCCCGGCCGGCTGCGCGCCGGTCTGCTGTCGGCCGACCGGCTGGCCGGGCTGCTGCCGGCCGGTTCGGCCGCCCGCCGGGCGCTGCTGCTCGACGTGCTGGACCAGGCCGGTCTGCCCGCCCTGCGGCTGGACCCGGCCACCGTGCTGCCGGTCCTGCCCGCCGACCCGCAGACCGCCGCCGCGCACGCCGCCGCCGGACTCGGCCGCCGCTACCCGACCGCCCAGCAGCGCGCCGCCCGGGTCGGCCCGCCGCCGCAGCCCGAGCAGTCCGCGCCCCCGGCCCGGACGGTCCGGGGGCGGACGCCCGGCCCGCTGCCGGCCCAGCGCGAGACCGCCGAGCGGTCCGCGGCCGCCCAGCCGTCCGGCGCCGTCGGCGCCCCGGCGGGCGTCCCACCGACCACCCCGGCCCCGGCGGTCACGCTCCCGACCGCCCCGTCCCCGACCGGAGGAGGAGCCGCCATCGAGCCGGCCGCCGCCGAACCGCCCGCCAACGGCCGTCCGCCCCGCCGTAGCGACCAGACCCCCACCGGCGCCGAGGGCGCCCCGTCCGGGCGGCTGAGCCCGTTCCTGACCAACGGGCAGGCCGGCGAGCAGCTGGCACTGCTGAACGAGGTCGGCGGCAAGGTCGGCACCACCCTGGACCTCGGCTTCACCGCGCACGAGCTCTGCCAGGTGCTGGTCCCCCGGGTCGCCGACTTCGCCTGCGTGGACCTGGTGGACGGGCTGATCTCCGACTCCGAACTGCCGGCCGCCCGCCCGGACGACGACACCATGCTCCGCCGGGTCGCCCTGGTCTACAACGAGACCGGCGGCGCCTGGGACCACGTGCTGTCCGAGGGCTCGCTGGTCAGCATGCCGCGCCGCACCCCGCCGGGGATGGCCCTGCAGCTGAACCAGCCGGTCCTGGTCCCGGTGATCAGCGCGGACGTCGCGGTCGACTACGCGATCGCGCTCGGCGGGGCCCGGCTGGCCCAGGTGGTCTCCGGCCGCTCGATGCTGGTGGTGCCGCTGTCCGCCCGGGGCACCGTGCTGGGCATCCTCAAGCTGCTCCGGCTGCCGGACCGCGCACCCTTCGACGAGAGCGACGCCGCCACCCTCAAGGAGCTGGCCGTCCGCGCCGCGCTCTCCCTGGACAACGCCCGGCTGCACCGCGCCGAGGCCAGGGTGGCCACCACCCTCCAGCGCTCGATGATCCCGACCCGCCCGCCGCAGATCCCCGGCGTCCAGATCGCCCACCGCTACCTGCCGGGCGACCCGAAGGCCGAGGTCGGCGGCGACTGGTTCGACGCGATCCAGCTGCCCGGCAGCCGGGTCGCCCTGGTGGTCGGCGACGTGATGGGCCACGGCCTGCACTCGGCGGCCGCGATGGGCCGCTTCCGGACGGCCATGCAGACCCTCGCCGCGCTCGACCTGCCGCCCGGCCAGCTGCTGCGGCACCTGGACAACCTGGCCCACAAGCTCGGCGACGACCACCTCGCCACCTGCCTGTACGCGGTCTACGACCCGATCAACCGGACCTGCGAGCTGGCCAGCGCCGGCCACGTCCCGCCGGTGCTGGTGCACCCGGACGGCTCCGGCGAGCTGCTGGAGATCCCGGCCGGCGCGCCGATCGGGGTCGGCGGGGTGCCGTTCGTCGCCAAGACCATCGACGTCTCGGACGGCTCGATGCTGGTGCTGTGCACCGACGGCCTGGTCGAGGTCCGGGGCGGCGACATAGGAGCGGGCCTGGCCGCGCTGTGCGGCAATCTGATCGACCCGCGGCAGAGCCCCGAGCAGGCCTGCGACGTGGTGCTCAAGCGGCTGCACTCGGACGACCGGAAGGACGACGTCGCCCTGCTGGTGGCCCGCTTCGACGGGGTCGCCCCGTCCGAGGTGGCCACCTGGGACCTCAGGGTGGACCACCGCGAGGTGCGCCGGGCCCGCTCGCTGGTCCGCGAGCAGCTGGCCGGCTGGCACCTGGAGGCGCTCAGCGACATCACCGAGCTGCTGGTCAGCGAGCTGGTCACGAACGCCGTCCGGGTGGCCCGGGACCGCGTCCGGCTCCAGCTGATCCGGGTGGACAAGCTGCTGGTCGAGGTCAGCGACGACAACCACAACCTGCCGTCGCTGGAACCGGCCGAGCAGTTGGGCGAGACCGGCCGCGGCCTCACTCTGGTGACCAAGCTCGCCGAGCGCTGGGGCACCGCCCGCAAGGCGGTCGGCAAGGTGGTCTGGTTCGAACTCCCCCTGCCGCACGCCTGACGGCCGGCTGCCCGACGGCCGTCAGACGGCGGGTGGGTCAGGGGACGAGCGCGCCCGCCGGGCGCCGCCGGGCCTCCACCGCGACCTCCCGCGACGCGGTCGCGGCCACCGAGGTGGCGGCCCCGACCCCGGCCAGCACCCGCGGCCAGAAGTCCCCGAACACCTCGACCGCGACGGCGAGCAGCAGCGCGGTGATCACCGCGACCACGTGCTCCAGACCGGCCAGGTTCGGCAGCACGACCGCCTCGCCGACCATCATGACCACCACCAGGCCGGCGGTGAGCCAGGCCCGGCAGCGGAACGCGATGCAGATCGCCAGTGCCACCACCGCGGCCGACGGCCCGGTGTCCCGCACGTAGGCGACCCACTTCGGGAAGCCGAACAGGTGATCCGGGCCGAGTGCCACGCCGATCCGGGCGAACAGCGTGCCCGCCAGGGTGCAGGTGTAGGCCACCACCAGGGTCATCCGCCGGCCGAGCACGATCTCGGCGACGCCGAAGACCACGAACACCTGGGCCAGTGCGCCCCAGACCGGCAGGTCCAGCGCCGGCACGTACAGCGAGAGCGGGGTCCGCAGCAGCGAGACGTCCAGCGGCAGCGCCGCCTTCACCACCCCGATGCGGTTGACGAAGTGCTCACCGCCCGGCAGGTGCTGGGTGATGCTGAACAGGAGGATCAGAAACGTCGCCGCCGTGGCCATCGGAACGGCGGCGAACTTCTTGCGCACCACCGCGTCCCGCACCGTCGCGTACAACGTCCCCCACTCGGCGGCAGCGGCCGATCTGGCCAACACCAGCGACCCCTCCCGCACGCCCCCCGCGTGGGTCCTGTCCATCACAACCGTTACTCCCGAATCCCCGAACTTTCTGAGCTACTCCAACATTAGAAGCCTCTTAACAAATCCACATCGGCATAGATGCGGATCAGGGTCATCCTCTGGGGGGAGGGATATCCCTGACCTCACCCCCTATCCGACCGCCCGGTCCCCTCCGCCCCCCGGCGGAGGGCTACCCCTTCCCGTCCCGCGCCGCGACCGGGAGCCGGGGCGCCACCACGGCGGCCCCGGAGTGCCGGCGGCGGAACAGGGCGGGCAGGCTCGGCGCGACGATGAAGCCCTCGGCCCGCGCGCTGGCGATGCCGATCCGCGGGATCTCGCTGCTCTTCTCGAACAGCAGGTAGCGGGGCTCCCAGATCGGCCGGTACTTGGCGTTCGCGCGGTACAGCGACTCGATCTGCCACCAGCGCGAGAAGAAGCCCAGGACGGAACGCCACAACCGCAGCACCGGGCCGGCGCCGAGCCGCGAACCGCGCTCGAAGACCGAACGGAACATCGCGAAGTTCAGCGACACCCGCTTCAGCCCGACTTCCTCGGCACGCTGCAGCAGCTCGATGACCATGAACTCCATCAGGCCGTTCTCGGTGTCCCGGGCCCGGCGCATCAGGTCCAGCGAGAGCCCGTCCGGGCCCCACGGGACGAAGCTCAGCAGCGCCTTGAGCTCGCCGTCGCCGTCGTGGCACTCCAGCATCACGCAGCGGCCGTCGCCCGGGTCGCCGAGCCGTCCGAGCGCCATCGAGAAGCCGCGCTCGGTCGCCCCGTCGCGCCACTGGTCGGCCTTGGCCACCAGTTCGGCCATCTCGCACTCGGGGATGTCCTCGTGCCGGCGGATCCGCGTCGTGTACCCGGCCCGCTTGACCCGGTTGTACGCCTGGCGGACCACCCGCATCGCCCGGCCGTCCAGCGAGAACTCGTCCAGCTCGACGATCGCCTCGTCGCCCAGCTCCAGCGCGTCCAGCCCGTGCCGGGCGTAGATCACCCCGGCCTCCTCGGAGGCGCCCATCACGGCCGGCGCCCAGGCGTGCTCGCGGGCCTCGGCCAGCCAGGAGTCGATCGCGCCCGGCCAGGCCTCCGGGTCGCCGATCGGGTCGCCCGAGGCCAGCGAGACCCCGCCGATCACCCGGTAGGTCACCGCCGCCTTGCCGCTGGGGGAGAAGATCACCGCCTTGTCCCGGCGCAGCGCGAAGTAGCCGAGCGAGTCCCGCTCGCCCTGCTTGTCCAGCAGCGAGCGCAGCTTCGCCTCGTCCTCGGGGTTCAGCAGCTCCTTGCCGCGCGGGCTGCGGAAGGCCACGTAGAGCACCAGCAGGAAGAGCACCGCGCCCATCGCGTTGATCGCCGCGTTGACCCAGGTCGGCGAGGAGATCACCGAGCGCAGGTGCTCCGAGGGGTTGATCGTGATCATCCGGCCGACGGAGTAGCGGAAGAGGTCCCAGAAGCCCGCGCCGCCGAGCCCGTTGGTCGCCCAGACCAGCAGCGCGCCGACGACCCCGCCGAACAGCAGCCCGCCGACGAAGGTGGCCGCCGCAGTCTTCGGGTTGGAGCGGTCGCCCTTGGACGTGAAGTCCTTCCGCCCGATGACCAGCGCCAGGACGAACAGGCAGGTCAGCACGGTGGAGATGTAGTTGAGCGGGTGGGCCTTGAACCGCTCGCCGGGCATCACCATGGCCAGCAGGTACAGCACCGCGAACATGCTGGCCAGGGCCGCGTTGAAGATCCAGGCGGCCCGCTTGCGCCGCCGCATCGCGATGGCCAGGAAGACCGCCAGCACCGCGCTGGCCAGACCCGAGGTCATCAGGTACGGGGTGAAGTACTCACCCTCGTTGTGCTCGTTGACCTGGTTCCCCCACGGCACCAGCAGCACCGTCGCCACGTTCAGCAGCGCCAGCAGCCGGAGGTACCACACGGAGACGGCGGCGGCCCGCGGGCGCCAGCGGTCGAGCACGCCGACGGGCCGGGGCCCGGTGGACGTGGCGGAAGGCTCCGACTTCACAGTGGACGACACAGCTCAATTCCAAACGATCAGATGGTGGGGCGCATCCGCACACGGCCCGGCGACGGGTGCCCGCAGGGGCCCGACGGACTGACCGGCGGCCCTCACCTCGACCGGGCGCCCACTGAATGGAGCAGGCCGACAAAGGGCAGCCAACTCCATGGTTCCCCACCCGGCCTGAGAATTGCGTGAACCGGGTAGCGGATTCCCACCCCCGCCATGTGGCGGGGGTAAGGACCGCCATCCGTTCGGCGCCCCACCCCGGCTACCCCTACCCTCGAAACGACCCGCGCGGACCGCCCGACCCCGGCCGCCAGAACCGAGGAGGCACCATCACCGACACCCGCGTGCTGATCGTGGACGACGAGATCCTGGTCCGCTCCGGCCTGGGCCTCATCGTCGGCTCCGCCCCCGACCTGGAGGTCGTCGGCGACTGCTCCGGCGGCCAGGCCGAGGAGCACGTCCAGCGCCTGCGCCCGCACGTGGTGCTCCTCGACATCCGGATGCCGGACCTCGACGGCATCTCGGTGCTGCGCCGGCTGCGCGCCCTGCCGGACCCGCCCGCCGTGGCGATGCTCACCACCTTCGACAGCGACGAGTACATCGGCACCGCGCTGCGGGCCGGCGCCTCCGGCTTCCTGCTCAAGGACACCGCCCCCGAGCAGCTGGTCCACGCCGTCCGGGTGCTCGCGGCCGGCGGCAACATCCTGTCCCCGACCGTCACCCGCACCGTGATCGGCGGCTACGTGGACGGCGGCGGCCCGGACGCCGAGGCCACCTCGCTCGCCCGCACCCTCACCGGCCGGGAGCTCGACGTGCTGGCCCTGCTCGGCGAGGGACTGTCCAACGCCGAGATCGCCGACCGGCTCTTCCTCGGCACCGGCACCGTCAAGGACCACATCAGCGCGATCCTCGGCAAGCTCGGCGCGGCCAACCGGGTCCAGGCGGCGGTGCTCGCCCACCGGGCCGGGCTGGTCCGGCCGAAACCCGGCGACGGGGCATGACGGCCACCGAACAGCTGCCGTCCAGACGGCTCCCGGCCTGGTGCACCGCCCCCTGGCTGATGCTGCTGCTGCCCGCCCTCTACTCCCTCCTGGACGCCGCCCTGGTGGCCCGGAACTCCCCGTGGTGGCAGATCGCGCTCTCCACGCTGGCCGCCGTCGCCCTGCTCTGGCGCCGCCGCTTCCCGGTGGCGGCGCTGCTGCTCACCATGCCCGGCAGCTACGTCGACGACATCTGGCTGGCCCCGATCACCGCCGTCTACACGGTGGCCGCCGAACGCCCCCGCCCGCGGATCGTCATCCCCTGCGCGACCCTGTTCACGCTGGTCGAGTTCTTCCACTGGCCGCTGTCCGAGCAGACCCTCGGACTCAGCCGGGACACCGCGCTCTACGCCATCCAGTCGGTGATGCTGGCCGCCGGCCCGGCCGCCACCGGGCTGCTCGCCCGCACCCGGCGGGAGCTGGCCGCCCGGCTCGACGAGCTGACCCGCGGCCAGGAGCGGGAGAGCCGGCTGCTCGCCGAACGGGTGCTGATCAGCGAGCGCGGCCGGCTCGCCCGGGAGATGCACGACGTGGTCTCGCACCAGGTCAGCCTGATCAGCATCCAGGCCGGCGCGCTCCAGGTGAGCACCGCCGACCCGGCCGCCGCGACCACCGCCCGCACCATCCGCGAACTGGCCGTCCGCACCCTCGACGAGCTGCGCCAGATGGTCGGGGTGCTGCGCAGCACCGCCGGCCCGCGCCCGGACGCCCCGCTCGCCCCGCAGCCCCGGCTGGCCGACCTGCCCCGGCTGATCGCGGAGAGCGGGCTGGCCGCCGACACCGAACTGAACCCCGGTGACCGCCCGTGGCCGGAGGCGGTCGAGCGGGCCGCCTACCGCACCGTCCAGGAGGCGCTCACCAACATCACCAAGTACGCCCCGGAGGCGGCGGTGCACGTGAAGGTCCGGGCGAAGGGGCGCCGGCTGCGGGTCGAGGTGCGCAACGACGCGCCCCCGGTCCACCCGGACGAGATCCTGCCGGGCGGCGGCCACGGCCTGGTCGGCCTGCGCGAGCGCGCACAGCTGCTGGGCGGCTCGCTCAGCGCCGGCCCCACCCAGGACGGCGGCTTCGAGGTCCGCGCCGAGCTGCCCGCCACCCGTTCCTGACCGGGACAACGAGAAAGCCCCGCAGATCCGTAGATCTGCGGGGCTTCGCTGTGCGCGAGGGGGGAGTTGAACCCCCACGCCCTTTCGGGCACTGGAACCTGAATCCAGCGCGTCTGCCTATTCCGCCACCCGCGCATGGGTGTCGTCTTCGTTGCCGACCGATCTTCCGAACCGCTCGGTACCATGTGGTCTTCGCGTTTCCTTGGACCGGCCTCCCTGGTGGGCGGCCCTTCCGACGTGGAAAACAGTAGCACGACCCGGGGGGCCGCTCCGAATCCGTTCTTCGGCGGGACGAAGCGCATCCGAACGGATGCACGACGAACGGGCGAGCGAGTGACGGGAGCCCACCCGGGCGGGCACACCTGGCGTGCCGTACCCGGTATGCGTCACCCTGTGTGTCCGAGCCCACCCCCGGGCACCACGCTGTCCGGGAACCGTACGGAAGGGCCCGGCGTGGATACGATCAGTACGGAAGTACCGCAAGTAGGCACGACCGACTCCCGGCGGGATCCGGTCGGCAGGCAGGCGAACGAACCCTGGAAGGGGGTGTCCCATGGGAGTGCTGAAGAAGTTCGAACAGCGACTTGAGGGTCTCGTCAACGGCACCTTCGCCAAGGTGTTCAAGTCCGAGGTCCAGCCCGTGGAGATCGCCGGTGCGCTGCAGCGCGAGTGCGACAACAACGCGAGCATCTGGAACCGCGACCGCACCGTCGTGCCGAACGACTTCATCGTCGAGCTGAGCCCGCACGACCACGAGCGGCTCAGCCCCTACTCCGGGCAGCTGGGCGCCGAGCTGGCCGGCATGGTCCGCGAGTACGCGGAGGCCCAGCGGTACAGCTTCATGGGCCCGCTCCAGGTGAACCTGGAGAAGGCCGACGATCTGGACACCGGCCTGTACCGGGTGCGCAGCCGCACCCTGGCGGCCGAGGAGCCCCAGCAGTACGCCCCGCAGCAGCAGCAGCCCGGATACGACCGCCAGCCGGCCGCCCCGGCCCCCGGCGCACCGTGGCAGCAGACCGGCGCCGGCCAGTACGGCGCGCCCCCGCCGCCGGCCGCGCCCCCGGCGATGCCCCAGGGCCCGCCCGCGACGTCCGGCGGCAACGTCCGCGCCTTCCCCGGCGCCGGCCACGGCGCCTCGCTCCGCCGCTGGATCGAGGTGAACGGCGCCCGCCACCAGATCACCGGCGCGGCCTGCGTGCTCGGCCGCTCGACCGAGGCGGACGTGCGGATCGACGACCCCGGGGTCTCCCGCAAGCACGCCGAGATCCGCCCCGGCACCCCTTCGATGGTCCTCGACCTGGGATCCACCAACGGCATCGTGGTGGACGGACAGCACACCCAGCGCGCTACGCTCCGCGACGGCTCCCGCATCGTCGTGGGCTCCACCACCATCGTCTACCGACAGGTCGAAGGGTAGTGTCCGAGTTGTTCGCGCGCCTCGCTCACCGACAGGCGGGCCGGCCATGTCAGAACTGACCCTCACGGTCATGCGGCTGGGCTTCCTGGCCGTGCTGTGGCTGTTCGTCATCGTCGCGATCCAGGTGATCCGCAGCGACCTGTTCGGGACCAAGGTGAACCCCCGCTCCTCCCGTCGCGGCGCCAACGCCGCTCCGGGCGGCGCCGCCGCCGCTCCGGCCGCCGGGCGCACCGCGCAGGCCCCGGCCGCAGGCCCCGCGGCGGGCCAGACCCAGGGCGGCGGCCGCCGCCGCGGCGCCCCGACCCAGCTCGTGGTGGTGCAGGGCTCGCTGGCCGGGACCACCGTCGCGCTCCAGGGCCAGACCATCACCCTGGGCCGCGCGCACGACTCCACCATCGTGCTGGACGACGACTACGCGTCCTCCCGGCATGCCAGGATCTATCCGGATCAGACTGGGCAGTGGACGGTCGAGGATCTAGGCTCCACCAACGGCACCTATCTGGACCGGCAGCGCCTGACCGCGCCCACTCCGCTCCAGCCGGGCATGCCGATCCGTATCGGCAGGACCGTCATCGAACTGCGGAAGTAGTAGCGCATGAGGGACAGCATCCCGTCCATGACCCAGAGGGGGGCACAGGTCGCATGACCCTGGTGCTGCGCTTCGCCGCCGGCTCCCACAAGGGACTGATCCGGGAGGGGAACGAGGACTCCGGCTACGCCGGGCCGCGGCTGCTGGCCGTGGCCGACGGCATGGGCGGCGCCGCGGCCGGCGAGGTCGCGTCCTCCGAGGTGCTCGGCTCGATCGTCCGACTGGACGAGGACGTGCCGGGCGCCGACCTGCTGACCCTGCTGGGCGACGCCGTCCAGGGCGCCAACGACCGGCTCCGGCAGATGGTCGAGGAGGACCCGCAGCTGGAGGGCATGGGCTGCACACTGACCGCGATGCTCTGGACCGGCCAGCGGATGGGCATGGTGCACGTCGGCGACTCCCGCGCCTACCTGCTGCGCGACGGCTCGCTGGTGCAGATCACCCAGGACCACACCTGGGTGCAGCGCCTGGTCGACGAGGGCCGGATCACGCCGGAGGAGGCCGAGACCCACCCGCAGCGCTCGCTGCTGATGCGGGCGCTCGACGGCCGCGGCCAGGTCGAGCCCGACCTGTCGATCCGCGAGGTCCGCGCCGGCGACCGCTACCTGATCTGCTCCGACGGCCTCTCCGGCCCGGTCAGCCACCAGACCCTCCAGGACACCCTCGGCAGCTACTACTCGCCCGAGCAGACCGTGCAGGAGCTGATCCAGCTCGCGCTGCGCGGCGGCGGTCCGGACAACATCACCTGCATCGTGGCGGACGTCATCGACGTCGGTGCCACGGACACCACGAGCGGCCAGTACAACGACGTCCCGGTGGTGGTCGGCGCGGTCGCCGACACCCCGCCGTCCTCGGCCGCCGCGGACCGCTCGATCGCCGACACCCCGGCCGGCCGCGCCGCCGGCCTCGGCCGCACCCCGCAGGGCGCCTTCGGCCCGGCCGAGGGCTACGACGCCGGCTACGGCGCCGCCCAGGGCGGCTTCGGCCCCGCAGAGGGCTACGAGGGCGAGTACGGCTACGGCTCCGGCGAGCCCTCGGTGTACGGCGCCGAGGAGTTCGACGAGGAGCCGCCCGCGAAGCGCAAGCGCAAGGGCCTCACCGTCTCGGTGGCCGTCCTGGTCACCCTCGGCCTGCTCGGCGGCGCCGGGTTCTTCGGCTACCAGTGGACCCAGGACCAGTACTACGTCGCCAAGCAGGGCGACCACGTCGCGGTCTACCAGGGCATCAACCAGAACCTGGCCGGCCTGAGCCTGTCCTCGGTGCACACCGCGTACAAGGACGTCGAGCTCAAGTACCTGCCGCAGGACCAGGCCGAGCACCTGAACAAGACCATCTCGGCCGACAGCCTGGGCGCCGCCACCGCGACCGTCCAGGAGCTCGACGGCTGGGTCAAGCTCTGCAAGAAGGTCGCCGACGCCCGGACCAACCCGGGCGCCCAGGGCACCCAGGCGGCGCAGGCCACCCACGCCGCGTTCCTGGCCGTCACGCCCACCCCGGGCGAGAAGACCCGCCCCCCGGTGGCCCCCACCACTCCGACCCCGGCCACCCCGACCCCGACGGCCCCGAGCCCGACCGCACCGGCGCCGAACGCCGCCGCGCCGAACACCGGCCCGTCGGGCGACCTCTCCGGGCTGACCGAGGAGGAGCGCAGCCGGGCCGACTCCTGCCCGAAGCAGTGACCTCCGTGATCCGACATAGGCCCGCCCCGAGCGGGGCAGCCGGCCGTCAGGGAGCGGTCACCACGTGAGCACCTACGACCTGAGCGACGACACCGGCCGGGCCGGCAGGCGCCGGACGGCCACCGACCGCGCCGCCTCCCGGCGCCGGGCCAACACCACCATCTCCCTCCAGGGCGCGCCGAACCGGCGCAACACCGAGCTGGCCCTGCTGGCCTTCGCCGTCGTGCTGCCGATCCTCGCGTACGCCAACGTGGGCCTCGCGATGGACTCCGCGCTGCCGAGCGGAATGGTCGGCTACGGGCTCGGCATGGGCGCGCTGGCGCTGGTCGCGCACCTGCTGGTGCGCCGCTTCGCGCCGTACGCGGACCCGTTGATGCTGCCGATCGCCACCCTGCTGAACGGTCTCGGCGTGGTGATGATCTGGCGGCTCGACAAGGCCGGCAAGCTGCTCAGCGCCAACTTCCCGGCGGCCCGCAACCAGCTGATGTGGTCGGCCCTCGGGATCGGGCTGTTCATCGGCGTGATGGTGTTCCTGAAGGACCACCGGGTGCTCCAGCGCTACACCTACATCTCGATGGTGGCGGCGCTGGTCCTGCTCGCCGCGCCGGCCTTCTTCCCGGCCCGGGCGGAGGACTTCGGCGCCAAGATCTGGATCCGGATGGGCGGCTTCTCCATCCAACCCGGCGAGTTCGCCAAGATCATCCTGACGGTGTTCTTCGCCGGCTACCTGATGGTCAAACGCGACGCCCTCGCCCTGGCCAGCCGCCGCTTCATGGGCCTGTACCTGCCGCGCGGGCGCGACCTCGGCCCGATCGTCGTGATCTGGCTGCTCAGCCTGCTGATCCTGGTCTTCGAGAACGACCTCGGCACGTCCTTCCTGTTCTTCGGCCTGTTCGTGGTGATGCTCTACGTGGCCACCGAGCGGACCAGCTGGATCCTGTTCGGCCTGCTGATGTCGATCGGCGGCGCGGTCGCGGTCGCGATGACCACCAGCCACGTCAAGGTCCGCATCGACGCCTGGCTCGACCCGATGGCCGCCTTCGGAGCACACCCGCCGAAGGGCGCCACCGAGCAGATCGGCCAGTCCCTGATGGCGCTCGGCTCCGGCGGGGTAACGGGCTCGGGCCTCGGCCAGGGCCGCTCCTGGCTGATCAACTTCGCCGCGAAGAGCGACTTCATCCTGGGCTCGTTCGGCGAGGAGCTCGGGCTGACCGGCCTGATGGCGATCTTCCTGCTGTACGCCCTGCTGGTGCAGCGCGGACTGCGCACCGCCCTCGCCGCCCGCGACCCGTTCGGCAAGCTGTTCGCCGTCGGGCTCTCGTCGGCGATGGCGCTGCAGGTCTTCGTCGTGGCCGGCGGCGTCACCGGGCTGATCCCGCTCACCGGTATGACCATGCCGTTCCTCGCCCAGGGCGGGTCGTCCGTGGTCGCCAACTGGGCGCTGGTCGCGATCCTGCTGAAGATCAGCGACAGCGCCCGCCGACCCGGGGTCGAAGCGACTCCGGCCACCGAGGGCCAGGGAGGACCCGTCCGATGAACAAGCCGATCCGCCGGGTCTCGATCTTCTGCCTCGTCCTGATCCTGGCCCTGATGGTGCGCACCAACTGGGTGCAGGGCGTCCAGGCCGACGCCTGGGCCACCAACAAGAACAACAAGCGCCAGCAGTACGACCGGTACGCCCACCCGCGCGGCAACATCATCGTCGGCGGCCAGCCGGTCACGAAGTCCGACTTCGTCAACGGCCTGCGCTACAAGTACAAGCGCTCCTGGGTCGACGGCCCGATGTACGCCCCGGTCACCGGCTACTCCTCCCAGGTCTTCGGCTCCAGCCAGCTGGAGAACCTGGAGGACGGCATCCTCTCCGGCACCGACGACCGGCTGTTCTTCCGCAACACCCTGGACATGCTGACCGGCGAGCAGCAGCGCGGCGGCGACGTCGTCACCACGATCAACGCCAAGGCCCAGAAGGCCGCCTGGGACGGCCTCGGGGACAAGAAGGGCGCCGCCGTCGCGATCGACCCGAAGACCGGCGCGATCCTGGCGCTGGTCTCCACCCCGTCCTACGACCCGGGCACCATCGCCGGCAGCGAGAGCGGCGACTCCAAGGCCTGGACGGACCTCAACGCCGACCCCAACAAGCCGATGCTCAACCGGGCGCTGAAGGAGACCTATCCGCCCGGCTCCACGTTCAAGCTGGTCACCGCGACCGCCGCGTTCGAGAACGGCCTGTACCAGAACATCGACGACCAGACTGCGACGCCGGACCCGTACACCCTGCCGGGCACCCAGACGGTGCTCAACAACGAGTCGCCGCTCGAGAAGTGCGGGAACGCCACGGTCAAGTCGGGGATGGACCAGTCCTGCAACACGGTCTACGCCAAGATGGGCGCGGACCTCGGCAAGGACAAGATGCGGGCGCAGGCCGAGAAGTTCGGCTTCAACAGCACCATCGACACCCCGGTCCGTTCCGAGAAGAGCATCTTCCCGAGCAGCGCGAGCCTGGACGGCACCGCGCAGGACTCGATCGGCCAGCACGACACCCGCGCCACCCCGCTGCAGATGGCCATGGTGTCCGCCGCGATCGCCAACAACGGCAGCCTGATGCAGCCGTACCTGGTCGACCAGGAGCGCTCGGCCTCGCTGACCACCATCTCCAAGCACACCGAGAAGCAGTTCTCCCAGCCGATGAGCCCGGCCACCGCGCAGAAGATGCAGGACCTGATGGTCTCGGTGGTGGAGAACGGCACCGGCAAGAGCGCCAAGATCCCCGGCCTCCAGGTCGGCGGCAAGACCGGTACCGCGCAGCACGGCGAGGACAACGCCGGGCTGCCGTTCGCCTGGTTCACCTCGTGGGCCAAGACCACCGACGGCCAGTCGGTGGCGGTCGCGGTCGTGGTCGAGGACGGCTCCAACAACCGCGACGGCATCAGCGGCGGCCGGCTGGCCGCCCCGATCGCCAAGGCGGTGATGCAGGCCGTCCTCGGCAAGTGAGGAGGAGGCCCGGCCGTGAGTGGAAAGTCACGATCGACACCCCCGTCCGGATACCGGTCTGATATCGGCCGACGGCCGACTCCGGTCCGATGCGGTGCGACCGGTAGCGTATCCGCCAGCAGCGGGTGTGCCCGTTGCCGCCCGCGAGACGGCGCACGGCCCGGCCGGAGAACCGGTCGAGACCCGCTCGGCGTCACCCTGAGCGTGCGGGGACACCTACGTCACAACCTCGCCGGCAGGTGAGGGAGAGGGTCGGAACTATGGAAGAGCCTCGTCGCCTAGGCGGCAGGTACGAGCTCGGCGGCGTCCTCGGACGCGGCGGCATGGCCGAGGTGTACCTCGCCCATGACACCCGGCTCGGCCGTTCCGTCGCAGTGAAGACGCTCCGGGCCGACATGGCCCGGGATCCGTCGTTCCAGGCCCGCTTCCGCCGCGAGGCGCAGTCCGCGGCGTCCCTGAACCACCCCGCGATCGTCGCCGTGTACGACACCGGCGAGGACTACATCGACAACATCTCCATCCCGTACATCGTGATGGAGTACGTCGAGGGGTCCACCCTGCGCGAGCTGCTGCACTCCGGCCGACGGCTGCTGCCCGAGCGCGCGCTGGAGATGACCATCGGCATCCTGCAGGCGCTGGAGTACTCGCACCGCGCCGGCATCGTGCACCGTGACATCAAGCCGGCCAACGTGATGCTGACCCGGCAGGGCAACGTCAAGGTCATGGACTTCGGCATCGCCCGTGCGATGGGCGACGCCGGGATGACCATGACCCAGACCTCGGCCGTCATCGGCACCGCCCAGTACCTCTCCCCCGAGCAGGCCAAGGGCGAGCAGGTCGACGCCCGCTCCGACCTCTACTCCACCGGCTGCCTGCTGTACGAACTGCTGACCGTGCGCCCGCCGTTCGTCGGCGACTCACCGGTCGCGGTGGCCTACCAGCACGTCCGGGAGGAGGCGCAGCCGCCGTCCGTCTTCGACCCCGAGGTCCGCCCCGAGATCGACGCGATCGTGCTGAAGGCGCTCGCCAAGGAGCGCGACTACCGCTACCAGAGCGCCGACGAGATGCGCGACGACATCGAGCGCTTCCTCGACGGCCTGCCGGTGGCCGCCGCCCAGCAGGCCGCGGCGTACGGCATGGGCGCCGGGTACGGCTACGACCAGAACGGCTACCCGCAGCAGCACGACCCGTACGGCCAGACCAACGTGCTGCCGCAGCAGCCCGGCGGCGGCCCGACCACCGTCCTGCCGCAGGCCGGCGGCCAGCCCGGCTACGGCCCGCAGGGCGGCTACCAGGACGACGGCTACGGCCAGGCCTACGCCGACGGCCCGGCGGGCGGCGGCCACGACGACGGCTACGGCCGGGACGGCGGCCGGCGCGGCGAGCAGCCGCCGAAGAAGAGCAACACCTCCTGGATCGTGCTGGCGGTCGCCGCCGTGCTGGTCCTGGTCGGCACCTTCTTCGTGGCCCAGGCCATGTTCAACGGCAACGGCGGCGGCACCACGGAGACCCCGAAGGTCGCCGTGCCGAACCTGGTCGGCAAGAGCCTGGCGGACGCCAAGACGGCCGCGGCCGCGGCCGGTCCCAAGCTCGTGGTGGCCGAGGGCGACAAGCTCGCCTGCCCGGACGCCAACATCAAGAAGGACCAGGTCTGCACCCAGAACCCGGCCGTCGGCGGCCAGGTCGCGGAGAACAGCACCATCACCGTGCAGCTCTCCTCCGGCCCGGCCAAGGCCCCCCTGCCGAACGTGGTCGGCAAGACCAAGGACCAGGCGACCAAGGCGCTCGGCGACGCCGGCTTCACCAACGTCACCACCGAGTACAAGGACGACGACACCGCTCCGCAGGAGAACGTCACCGCCCAGGACCCGGCGGCGGGCACCGCCGGCGACCCGACCGCCCCGGTCAAGCTGACCGTCTCGCAGGGCAAGTCGAAGGTGACCGTGCCGAACGTGGCCGGCGCGCAGAAGGAGGTGGCGCAGGCCCAGCTGGAGGGCCTGGGCTTCCAGGTCGACACCTCGAAGACGGTGCAGACCACCGACCAGAGCAAGGCGAACACCGTCGCCGCGCAGTCGGTCCAGGCCAACACCAAGGTCCCGGCCAACACGAAGATCACGCTGACGATCTTCAAGATGCAGGACAAGCCCCAGGTCCCGCCGCTGCAGAACGTCAAGCTGTCGGACGCCATCTCGCAGCTGGGCAAGGTCGGGCTGCTCTACACGGTGGTGTCCGGTCCGTCGGACCCGAACGCCATCGTCGTGAGCACCAACCCGCCCGCCGGCACCCAGCTGGACCCGAACACCCAGGTGATGCTCATCACGAAGCCGGCCGATCCGCCCAAAGGGGGTGACCCCCTCTCCCCCTCACCCTCCAACACCAAAGGGGGGAGCAACAACTAAGCCCTGGTTCCCCTGGATCTGAGGCTTGGTGGGAGTTGTCCGGCCGTACGCCCGAGGGCCCGTCGCAGCGGTTGCGACGGGCCCTCGGGCGTTCTCGGTGCAGGGCGTTCTCAGTGCCGGGCCGTAAGGGCCGGGCCGCAGCAGCGGCCGACGGGCTCAGGGCTGGCGCAGCTCCGGCGGCGGGGTGCGCTTGGCGTCCACGTCGTCCACCCGCACCAGGCTCCCCCAGACCGCCATCCGGTAGCGCGAGGTGTACACCGGCGTGCAGGTGGTCAGCGTGATGTACCGGCCGGGTCCGGTGTAGCCGGAGCCGACCGGGACGGGCGCGACGATGCCGGTGTCGTACTTGGACGTCTCCGGCAGGGTGCTGTCGACCCGGTAGACGTACCACTTGTCCTTGGTCTCGACGACGACCGCGGCGCCCCGGTGCACCGCGTCCAGGTCGTGGAACTTGGCTCCGTGGCCGTCCCGGTGGGCGGCCAGCGCGAAGTTTCCGGCCTGGTCCCAGGGCATCGCGGCGCGGTAGGGCTGCTCGTACACCCCCGCCACGCCCTCGGCCAGGGTGTCGCTGTCGGTGCCCATCCGGATCAGCACCTGGTAGTCCCGGCCCATCGCCGGGACGTGCAGGAAGCCGACCGCGTCCCCGGCCGCGAACGGCGCGGCGGGGGCGGGCGTCCCGCCGGGGGGCGCCGAGGGGGTGCCGGTCGGGCTCGCGGCCCAGGTGTCGCGCAGCCGGTCGGAGGCCGCGGCCGCCGAGCGGTCCGCCTCGACGTTGGTCCACCACAGCGAGTAGGCCACGAACAGGCCGAGCACCAGTCCCAGGGTGATCAGCAGCTCGCCGAAGACGCCGAGTGCGGCCAGCGCCCGGCTGCGGCCGCGCCGGGCGGGCGCGGGGCCGGTCTCGGGCGGCGGGAAGGCCTCCTCCCGCGGCTCGGCCGACTGCGCGGTCTCGTCCGTCATCTCCGGTGCTCCCCCTTCGTGCCGGGTGCCCGGGCGGTCACCCGCCCGTGATCGCGGCCGGCTTGCCTTGGCTGCGCGGCCGTTCCTCGGTCATCTTGCCAAAGACGATGAGGCGGAACTTGGAGGTGAACTCCGGGGTGCAGGTGGTCAGCGTGATGTACCGGCCGGCGCCCGCGTAACCGGCGCCGTTGGGGACAGGCTTGATCACGCTCACGTTGTTGGGGGAGGTCTCCGGGATGCTGCTGGTGACCTCGTAGGTGTAGTACGAGGTGGCGGTCTCCACCACGATCTTGTCGCCCTTGCCGAGCTGGTTGATGTACCGGAACGGCTCGCCGTGGGTGTTGCGGTGCGCGGCCAGCGCGAAGTTGCCCGCCTTGTCGGCCGGCATCCCGGTGCCGGTGTAGTGGCCGACCAGGCCCTTGTCGAGCACCGCCGGCTTGGAGGTGCCCTCGGCGATCGGGAACTTCAGCCCCAGCTTGGGCAGGTAGATGATGGCGAAGCCCTTGCCGGGCTCGAACGACTCCGGCTTGGCCGGGTCCGGAGCCGGCTGCCCGGGCTTCGGCGGCGCCAGGGCCGCGTCGAACTGCTGCTCCAGCCGGTTGCGGGCGCCGTCGGCGGCCGCGTCGGCCTGCACATTGGTCCACCAGAGCTGGTACGAGACGAAGAGCAGCATCACCACGCCGAGCGTGATGCACAGCTCCCCGACGAGCCGCGCGGCCACCACGACCGCGGACTCCTTGGGCCGCGCCTTCGCCCCGGCGCCCCGGCCGCTCGCCCGGCGCCGACCGACGCCGGCGCGCACGGAGGTCCGGCCCTGGGCGGCCCTGCGGCGCTCGGCCCGGCCGCCGGTGGGCGGGGCCGGTTCCGCGGTCGGCCCGCCGATGTCGAGGGGCAGGCGCAGCTGGAGCGTCTGGTCGGGCAGCCACGGGTACTCGGGTCCGGACGCGGCGGGCTGCTCGGCCTGCTCGTACACGCCCCAGGCCTCCTCGGCGGCGCCCTGTCCGGGCTGCGCCGGGTACGGCTGCGGGTACGCCGCCGCGGCGCCGTGGTGCTGCCCGTCGCCGTACGGACCGCCGCCGTACGGACCGCCGCCGTACGCGCCGTCGCCGTGCTGCGCGCCGCCGTACGGCTGTCCGTCCCCCGGGCCCGCCGCCGACTGGTATCGCCCCTCCGGACGCAGCGCGGTCACGCCGCTCAGCCCCGGCCGATCACCGGGGCGAGCCCGGCCGACCGGTCCACGGCCTGCGGGTAGCCGCACTCCGCCAGCCAGTTGGCGAGCATCCGGTGGCCGCCCTCGGTGAGCACCGACTCGGGGTGGAACTGCACGCCCTCGACGGGCAGTTCGCGGTGCCGCAGACCCATGATCACGCCGCTGTCGGTGCGCGCGGTGACCACCAGCTCGTCCGGCACGGTGGCCGGCTCGACCGCCAGCGAGTGGTACCGGGTGGCGGTCAGCGGCGAGGGCAGCCCCTCGAACACCCCGCCGTCCTCGTGCTCGACCGGCGAGGTCTTGCCATGCAGCAGTTCCGGTGCCCGGTCGACCACCGCGCCGTACGCGACCGCGATCGACTGCAGGCCCAGGCAGACGCCGAACACCGGCAGCCCGATCCCCGCGCAGTGGTGCACCATCCCGATGCAGACCCCGGCCTCCTCCGGCGCCCCGGGCCCGGGGGAGAGCAGCACCCCGTCGAAGCCCTGGTCGTCCTCGCCGCCGGACCGGCGGACGGCGTGTTCGACGGTCACCTCGTCGTTGCGCACCACCTCGCAGGTGGCACCGAGCTGGTACAGGTACTGGACCAGGTTGAAGACGAAGCTGTCGTAGTTGTCCACGACCAGGATGCGGGGCGCGGTCGGCTGGGTGGTCATTCTCGCGTGGTCTCCGTGGGATGCGGGGCGGGGTCGGCAGGGTGGAGGAGCAGGGCCGCCGGTTCAGCCGGCCGCGGCACCTTCGCCGCCGTCCACTGTGACGTCACCGAAGGGGAGCAACGGTTCCGCCCACGGGAAGACGTAGGTGAAGAGGAGATAGACGATCCCCGCGATGAGGAGCAGCGAGACGACGGCGCGGACCAGGGTGTTTCCCGGGAGGTGACGCCAGATCCAGCCGTACATGGTGCTCCCTCGACGTAGCGGACTGGGGTCAAGAGTAGACCCGGGATCAACGACCGCGAGGCCGGTCCGCTACTGCTGCCCGCCCGCCGACCGCAGCTCGGTGGTCCCGGAGTATCCGGGGAGGGTCAGGTCACCGCTCTCCTGGACCTTCCAGCCGAGCCCGTACGCCTGGACGTACTGGAGGTAGTTGCGGATCGTCGGGTCGCCGTCCACGGCGGCCTTCAGCGCATCGGTGCGGCCGACCGCCCGGACCACGTACGGCGGCGAGTAGACCCGGCCCTGCAACAGCAGGGTGTTGCCGACGCAGCGGACGGCGCTGGTGGAGATCAGCCGCTGGTCCATCACCTGCACCCCTTCGGCTCCGCCCCGCCACAGCGCGTTGACCACGGCCTGGATGTCCTGCTGGTGGATGACCAGGTCGTTGACGCCCGGCTCGGGGACGCCCGGGATGCGGGCGGTGGCGTTCGGCGGGGCGTCGTTGAGGGTGACGGTCAGGCCGCCGCCCTGCAGCGGCTCCAGGGCCGCGCCGAGCCGCAGGTCGTCCAGCCGGGCGGCGTCGGCGGGGTTGCCGCCCTGCTGCCCGGTGAGCTCCTGCGCGCGGGCCTGGAGGTCGGCCAGCTGGGCCTGGGCCTGCTGGTTCTGCGAGCTGCGCTGGCGTATCACGTCGCCGAGGCTCAGCAGCGAGTTGTCGGTCCGCAGGTCGGTGCCGCGGGCGGTCTGCGCGCTGATGTAGAACAGCAGTCCGGCGAGCGCGAAGACCGCACAGGTCAGGGCACGCCCGACAATTCGGGTGCCGGAGCGGCGGGTAGTGGTCGGCCGAGGGGGAATCGACAAATTAGGCACCGTACCCTTATCTCCTTAAGACCCACCGAGCCACTACGCTAACGGACGCCGGTGGCGCGTGCGGGAACGGTCCCGTGCGTTCCGCACCGCCCGTCGCCGGCAGACCGACCCCCGCTGCACCTCTGCGCGGTCTCACAGCGCATCGACAGGAGAGCTCCTCGTGCCGAAGTCTCGACTCCGCAAGAAGTCCGACTACACCCCGCCGACCACGGCCACGGTGAAGATCAGTTCGGGCCGTAGTTGGGTCGCACCGTTGATGCTGGCGCTGTTCCTGATCGGCCTGGTCTGGATCGTCACCTATTACGTGACCAGCGGCAGCTACCCGGTCGAGGGCTGGCGGAACTGGAACATCCTGGTCGGTTTCGGGTTCATCGCCGCGGGGTTCGGCGTCTCCACCCAGTGGAAGTAGCTTCCCGCTCCTCCTGAGGCTCCGATCGAGCCACCTCCGCCGCTTCGGGCCACTGGTGCCGGGCGGCGGTCAGGCATGCCCGGACACGGGCGGGAAACCGGTCGGTTATCCCCATCATCAGATGGTCACGCTTATCCACATGGTTATCCACACTGGGGAAAAGTCTCCCCAGCCTGTGGATAACTTTTCGACCGCAGGCTTTCCACGGCTGTGCACAACTTCCCGAGAATGGGAAAACCGCACAGCAGGACACGCGTAGAACAGCAGTCCACACCCCGGGCGGCACACAGCCTGTGCACAACCCCGCACCCGCTGTGGACAAACACCCGCGGCGTCACGCGCCGTAGCGGGCCATCCCGATCATCAGCATCGCCGCCACCACGGCCAGCGACCCCGCCAACGCCAGTCCCTGGACCAGGCCACGGCGCTCGCGCGGGGCGTACATCAGGCCGGCCGCCGTCAGCGCGCCCACCACCAGGCCGCCGATGTGCGCCCGCCAGTCGATGTCCGTCCGCGAGAAGGTGACGACCAGGTTGAAGACCAGGAACGCCATCACCGGAGCGAGCGGGCCCCGGTTCCGCAGCTGCATCACCACCGTGGCGCCGATCAGCCCGAAGATGGCGCCCGAGGCCCCCACCGACCGCAGCGAGTTGCCGTCGATCAGGAAGGCCAGGGCGCTGCCCCCCAGGCCGGAGAGCAGGTAGAGGGCCAGGAACCGCAGCCGGCCGAGCGCCGCCTCCAGCGTGGGGCCAAGCCAGTACAGGACCAGCATGTTCATCCCGATGTGCCACCACTGCAGGTGCAGGAACACCGAGGTCAGCAGCCGGTACCACTGGGCGGGGCCGTCGGCGACGCCGTCCGGACCGCCCAGGACGGCCCGCCCGACGCTGTACAGCTCCCAGACCTGGCCCAGCCGCGGCGTGAGCACGTAGGCGGCCAGCACGAAGACCACCACGTTGATGCCGATCAGCACCCTGGTGACCAGCCCGCCGTCCTGGGCGATCGCCCCGCCGAACCGGGTGGTCGCCCGCCGCGTCCCGGCGTGCCCGCCGCCGACGCACTCCGGGCACTGGAAGCCCACCGAGGCGGCCACCATGCACTGCGGGCAGATCGCCCGCTCACAGCGGGTGCAGGAGACGCCGGTGGCCGTCTGCGGGTGCCGGTAGCAGCCGGTCAGCATCAGGTTCTTCCCCTCCCGTACGGGACCGCCGGAATCGCCAGCCTACTGCGGCGGATCCGACATCGGGCCTTCTCCCCGGCCGCTCCCACAGTCCGCGTACGGCCCACTCCGACATGCCGGTGGACAAATCAGCATGCATGATCAGCATTCAGGTGGATATGTGCATAAAGGACGCCACCCAGGAGGAGAGACTCGTGACCTTTTCGGACTCGGCTCGTGAGACGGCCACCAAGACCCGGGACACCGCCGCGCACCTCGCGGACGCCGCCAAGCAGCACCTGGGCCCGGCCCTGGACACCCTCGGGCCGAAAGCCGCCCAGGCCGCCCAGAGCCTCCGCGTCCAGTACGACCGGCACATCGCCCCGCAGTTCGGTCACGCCTTCGCCAGCCTGCCCCCCGAAACCCAGCAGCACGTCCTGAAGGCCTTCCACCGCGCCCAGGAGGCCGCCCTGGCGGCCCGGCTCTCCGCCGCCCGCGCAGCCGACCAGGCCCGCTCCACGGTCGGTCCCAGGGTCGTCCAGGCCGTCGAGGAGGCCCGCGCCGCCGTCACCCCGGTCGCCCAGGAGGCCCAGACCCGGGGCGCCGCCGCGCTGACCGCGCTGCACGGCAACGTCACCTCGGCCGAGATCAGCCACCTCGCCGCCCGCAACGCCCGGAGGAAGCGGTGCAACGGCCTGGCCACCGGCCTCGCCGTGGCCGGTGCGCTGGCGATCGGCGGCGGGATCGTGGCCTGGCAGTGGTGGCGCCGGCACAGCAACCCGGAGTGGCTGGTCGAACCCCCGACCGACCGGGCCGACCAACCCGCCGGTGCGCACGCCGCCGGCGCGACGGCCCCCGGGCCGGTCGACGCCGCCACCCCGGCGGACACGGCCACCGAGCCCGCTCCGCCACCCGGCCGGCCCGACGACGACGGCGACCACCCCAAGCCGCACGACCCGCGCGGACCGCACTGACCCGTCGCCCGGCCCTCTGGGCGTGTCCGACACCCCCAGAGGGCGCGGAAACGCCGATCGGCCGCTGACCGGGATTCAGGTCAGCGGCCGATCGGCGTCACGACTGCGATGAGCTGTGGAGCATAGGAGACTCGAACTCCTGACATCTGCCTTGCAAAGGCAGCGCTCTACCAACTGAGCTAATGCCCCTCGACGGCACCGCAGGTGCCGACGGGCACTAGCGTACCGGGTTCCGGCGCCGTTCCCGGCGTCCTACCCCCGGGCCGACCGGACCTGCCGCCGAGGCGGCGTCCGGGCGGTGCCTGGGATCCGGCCGATCCGGTCGGGTGACCGGGCCGGCCGGCCCTGGAGGCGCGGTGAAGCGCCTCCGAAGATCGTTGATCGTCGGATCGTCCGGGCTCAGCGACCGGCCGGAACCGGGTCGGTGGCCTCGGTCCACAGGTCCTGCTCGGCGCGGTCCGCCTGGACCTGACGGTAGACAAAGAAGCCGCCGAGGGCGACCAGGGCGACCAGGAGAAGCTTCTTCACCGCGGGACCTCGTCCTTCTTGCGTTGGCGGACTCAAGAGCCGGTGCTCCGGCCGGACTGACCGGGCCGACGAGTCCAGATGTGTTTCGATCGCGAGCGGGCTGCCGGGTGCCAGACTGCCCTTGCGGCCGATGATACACACCAGTGTCCCAATCGTGACCAGCCACCGCTGCGGCCAACCCGGCGGTCCGGGCGGAGGATTGACGCCGCACCTCCTGCCGTACGGCCGGCCCTCCCCGGCCGGGCCCTACGGCGTGCCCGGCGGGGCGCTGGACGGGTGGTCCGACGAGCGGTCGGACAGGCGGTTCGACGGCGTCACCACCACGGCCTTCCCGCCCGCCAGGTCCACCCTGGTCCGGGGCGGCGCCCCCTCACCCTCCTCGTCGCGCAGCATCAGGGTCGTGCCGCGTTCGTCCAGCTCGTGCTGCTTGCCGGCGGCGAACTGCGCGTGCAGCTGCTCGAAACCGGTGGCCGAGATCTGCCCCTCCCGGCCGGTCCCCCGCCACGGCACCCAGCGTGAGCGGCGCGCCCGCAGCGCGAGCTGGTCGACCGCCGCGAGCACCACCAGGGCGCAGATCAGTCCGGGGATGCTCATCGCCCAGAAGATCGCCATGTCGTCACCATCCCTCCACACGTTCCCTCCCGGGAGAACAGCCCGGCGGGGCACGCGGTTCCCGGAACGGCGGGGGGAAACGCCGAAGGGCCCGGAGTGCATCACTCCGGGCCCTTCGCGGTGGTGGGCCTAACAGGACTTGAACCTGTGGCCTCTTCCTTATCAGGGAAGCGCTCTAACCGTCTGAGCTATAGGCCCTTGCCGCACTGAAAGATTAGCGGACCGATGGCCGATCTCCCAAATCCGGGCCGGCGGGGTTCCCGGCGGGCACCCCGCCGACCAGCGGCGGCGCTCCGGCGGCCGGGCGCAGCAGCCATTCCTCGCGGGTCGCCGGGAGGCCGGCCGCGCCCTCCTCGGTGCTGCGGACGGCGAGGATCTGGTTGATCCCGATCCGGTTCTCCTCGAAGGCGAGCGCGCTGGCGGCCATGTACAGCCGCCAGACCCGGGCCCGGCCGCGGCCGACCAGCCGGACCGCCTCGCTCCAGTGCGCCTCCAGATTGGCCACCCATTCGCGCAGGGTCAGCCCGTAGTGCTCGCGCAGCGACTCGACGTCCCGGACCTCGAAGCCGGCCTCCTCCAGCCGGGCCACGGTGGAACCGACGGGGGAGAGCTCGCCGTCGGGGAAGACGTAGCGGTCGATGAAGGGGCTGGTGCGGTGCGGCTCACCGGGGTGGTCGGGGCGGCGGGCGATCTGGTGGTTGAGCAGCCGGCCGCCGGGCACCAGCAGCCGGTGCAGGCCCTCGGCGTAGACCCGGTACTGCTCGGAGCCCACGTGCTCGGCCATCCCGACGCTGGAGATCGCGTCGAACGGGCCGTCGACGATCTCCCGGTAGTCCTGGAGCCGGACCTCCACCCGCCCGGCCAGGCCGGCCTCCTCGACCCGCCGGCGGGCCAGCGCGACCTGCTCCCGCGAGATGGAGACGCCGACCGCGGTGACGCCGTAGCGCTCGGCCGCGTGCAGCAGCAGCGAGCCCCAGCCGCAGCCGACGTCCAGCAGGCGCATCCCGGGCCGTAGGCCGAGCTTGCGGCAGATCAGGTCGAGCTTGGCCTCCTGGGCGGCCTCCAGGCTCTTGGCCTCCGGGGTCCAGTAGGCGCACGAGTAGACCATGGAGGAGCCCAGGACGAGCCCGTAGAAGTCGTTTCCGACGTCGTAGTGGTGGCTGATGGCCGCGCGGTCCCGGCTGCGGCTGTGCAGCCGTCCGCGGGCCTTGCGGACCTCCTCCGGGGGCGGCGTGGGCTCGGGGCCGAGCGCCCCGGCCCGCAGCGCGGCCGCGAGGACGCGGCGCCCGTTGGCGCCGAGCACGTCCCGCGGGCCGAGGTCGAGGCGGCGGATCTCCGGCCGCTCCACGAACCGGGCGACGGCCGAGAGCACCTCGTAGAGGTCGGTGCCGGGGGCGATCTCCAGATCCCCCGCGACGTACGCCCGGGCCAGGCCCAGCTCGCCCGGCTGCCAGAGCAGGCGGCGCAGCGCCCGGCGGTTGCGCAGGACGACCGTGGGGGCTCCCGGCGGCCCGGCGACGCTGCCGTCCCAGGCCTGGACCCGCAGCGGTACCGGAACCCCCAACAGCCCGTCCAGGGCCTCGACCAGTTGACCTGCGAGCTTCGCCACCGCGCGCCTCCGTCCAGCCGTCCTGCGGAACGTCTCCTGACCCGGCCGGGCGGACCGGGGGCGGCCTGCGGCACTCCCAGGCGTGGACCGGGCGCCACCCAGCTAATCCCACCGCGGCCGGCCCGCTCCCGGGCGGCACGCCGCGGGCGGCCGGCTGTCACCCGAAATGCCGACGGGCCCCGCAGGCTGCAACAGCCTGCGGGGCCCGTCCATTCCGTCCGTGGACGGCGAACTGACCGGGGGTCAGGATCCGACCGGGGTCAGTCCTCCTCGGCCAGGGTCAGCTCGACGCCGCCGGTGAAGCCGGCCGCCGCGTTGTAGATGAACGCCGAGAGCGTGGACAGCGCCGTCAGCAGGACGACGTCGACCACGGCGATCAGCGAGGTGAAGGTCATCACCTTGCCGAAGCCCACGTAGTCCATCAGGTTGAGGCCGCCGGCGCTGTCCGAGCCGGTGACGTCCTTGAGGGTCTTGGTCAGCGAGTCGAAGACGCCGAGCGAGTCCAGCGTCATCCACAGCACCGCCGCGGCCACGATGATGATGATCCCGACCGCCAGCGACAGCAGGAAGCTGACCTTCATCACCGACCACGGGTCGACCTTGGTCACCCGCAGCCGGGCCTTGCGGGTCCGGCCGAGGCCGACACCGGCGGCCGCCGCGGGGGCGGCCGGGGCGGCCGGCCGGCGCGCCGCGCCCGGGACGGGCGTGCCGCCGGGCGGGGTGTTGCCGCTGGTCCGGGTGCCCCGGGCCGGGGTCGGCTGCCCCTTGGCATAGGTGGTCGGCTGCGAGAATCCGCTCGCGCCCGGCGCCGGAGCGCCCGGCGGCGGGGGCGTCTGCCCGCCGTAGGTCGCGCCGCCCTGCCCCGCCCCGCCGACCGGTGGCATCAGCGAGGTGGACGCGGCCGAGTGCTCGGCCGGCGGCTGCTGCGCGCCGTACCCACCCCCGCCCTGCGCGCCCGGACGGCCGCCGGAGGGCCCTCCCGCAGCACCCGTGGCTCCACTCACCTGGTCCTCCCGCACTTCCCACCAGGACGGCGGCACCGTCCTGCTTCGTCACTCGTCATCCAGCGCCCGGCGGGATTGCCCGGAACTGGTGGGCGGCCGGTGCCGCCACGCCCTCTATCAGGACGCGACGGCACCGGCCCGTGGTTCGGTTCAGACCTCGGCGTCGCCGCCGGCCGTCGTCTCCGCACCCTCAGCCGTTTCGGTGGACGCGGTGTCCGCGACCTCGTCCTCCACCGTCTCCTCGTCCTCGGCTTCCGCGTTGCGGGCCATGCCCACGACCGCGTCGCGCTTACCGAGGTTGATCAGTTGGACGCCCATGGTGTCACGTCCGGTTTCACGAACTTCGGAAACCCTTGTGCGGATCACCCCACCCGAAAGGGTGATCGCCATGATCTCGTCGGTGTCGTCGACCACGAGCGCGCCGACCAGGGAGCCCCGGCCCTCGACGATCTTCGCCGCCTTGGTGCCGTAGCCGCCACGCCCCTGGACACGGTACTCGTCCACGGCCGTGCGCTTGGCGTACCCGCCGTCGGTCGCGGTGAACACGTACGTTCCCGGGCGGACGACGTTCATCGAGAGCATTTCGTCGTCCTCGCGGAAGGCCATGCCCTTGACGCCGGAGGTGGCGCGGCCGGTGGGCCGCAGCGCGTCGTCGGTCGCGGTGAAGCGGATCGACTGGGCCTTCTTGGAGACCAGCAGCAGGTCGTCCTCGGCGGAGACCAGCTCGGCGCCGATCAGCTCGTCGTCCCGGCCCTCCTCGTCCTGGCGCAGGTTGATCGCGATCAGGCCGCCGGAGCGCGGCGAGTCGTAGTCCTTCAGCGCGGACTTCTTCACCAGGCCGGCCCGGGTGGCGAGGACCAGGTAGGGCTTGTCCTCGTAGGTGCGCACGGCCATCACCTGGGCGATGTGCTCATCCGGCTGGAAGGCCAGCAGGTTGGCCACGTGCTGGCCGCGGGCGTCGCGCCCGGCGTCCGGGAGCTCGTAGCCCTTGGCGCGGTAGACCCGGCCCTTGTTGGTGAAGAACAGGATCCAGTTGTGCGTCGTCGTCACGAAGAAGTGGTCGACGATGTCGTCCTGCTTGAGCTGCGCTCCGCGCACGCCCTTGCCGCCGCGCTTCTGCGAGCGGTAGAGGTCGGAGCGGGTCCGCTTGACGTAGCCGCCACGGGTGATCGTGACGACGATGTCCTCCTCGGCGATGAGGTCCTCGATCGAGAGGTCGCCGTCGGACGGGATGAGGGTGGAGCGCCGCTCGTCGCCGTACTTCTCGACGATCGCGGTGAGCTCCTCGGAGATGATCTCCCGCTGGCGGGTCGGCGAGGCCAGGATCGCGTTGTACTCGTCGATCTTGCGCTGCAGCTCGTCGTGCTCGTCCATGATCCGCTGGCGCTCCAGGGCGGCCAGGCGGCGCAGCTGCATCTCCAGGATGGCGTTGGCCTGGAGCTCGTCGATGGAGAGCAGCCCCATCAGGCCGGTGCGGGCCGCGTCGGCGCTCGCCGAGGCCCGGATCAGCGCGATGACCTCGTCGATCATGTCCAGGGCGCGCAGCAGGGCGCGCAGGATGTGGGCGCGCTCCTCGGCCTTGCGCAGCCGGAAGGTGGTGCGCCGGACGATGACCTCGACCTGGTGGTTGACCCAGTGCCGGATGAAGGCGTCCAGCGACAGCGTGCGCGGCACGCCGTCGACCAGGGCCAGCATGTTGGCGCCGAAGTTGGTCTGCAGCTCGGTGTGCTTGTAGAGGTTGTTCAGCACGACCTTGGCGACGGCGTCGCGCTTGAGCACGACCACCAGGCGGGTGCCGGTGCGGGACGAGGACTCGTCGCGGACGTCGGCGATGCCGGCGACCCTGCCGTCCTTGACCAGGTCGGCGATCTTCAGCGCGAGGTTGTCCGGGTTGACCTGGTACGGCAGCTCGGTGATCACCAGGCACTGGCGGCCCTGGATCTCCTCGACCTCGACCACGGCGCGCATGGTGATCGAGCCGCGGCCGGTGCGGTAGGCGTCGTCGATCCCGCGGTGGCCGACGATCAGCGCGCCGGTGGGGAAGTCGGGGCCCTTGATCCGCTCGATCAGGGCTTCGAGCAGCTCCTCGTTGGAGGCGTCCGGGTGCTCCAGCGCCCAGAGCGCGCCGGAGGCGACCTCGCGCAGGTTGTGCGGCGGGATGTTGGTGGCCATGCCGACCGCGATGCCGGTGGCACCGTTGACCAGCAGGTTGGGGATGCGCGCGGGCAGGACGGTCGGCTCCTGCGAGCGGCCGTCGTAGTTGGACGCGAAGTCGACGGTGCCCTCGTCGATGTCGCGCATCATCTCCATGGCGAGCGGCATCATCTTGCACTCGGTGTAGCGCATGGCCGCGGCCGGGTCGTTGCCCGGGGAGCCGAAGTTGCCGTTGCCGTCCACCAGCGGCATCCGCAGCGACCACGGCTGGGCCAGGCGCACGACGGTGTCGTAGATGGAGGTGTCGCCGTGCGGGTGGTAGTTGCCCATGACGTCGCCGACGACGCGGGCGCACTTGTAGTAGCCCTTCTCGGGGCGGTACCCGCCGTCGTACATCGCGTAGAGCACGCGCCGGTGCACCGGCTTGAGGCCGTCGCGGACCTCGGGGAGCGCCCGGCTGACGATCACGCTCATCGCGTAGTCGAGGTACGAGCGCTGCATCTCGGTCTCGAGCTCGACCGGCTCGATCCGCATGGTCACCTGGGCGGTGGCCTCGGCGGCTGTGGGGGTCTCGGGCTGTTCGCCTTCGGGACGGTTGTCGTCGACCACTGGTGGTCAGTTTCCTTTCACGCGGACTGGTACGTGGTTTCGCTGCCGGTCGGGCGGCGTCACACGTCCAGGAAGCGGACGTCCTTGGCGTTGCGCTGGATGAAGGAGCGGCGTGCCTCGACGTCCTCGCCCATCAGCACGGAGAACAGCTCGTCGGCGCGAGCGGCGTCCTCCAGGGTGACCTGGAGCAGCAGCCGGTGCTCGGCGTCCATGGTGGTGACCCGGAGCTCCTCGGCGTTCATCTCGCCGAGGCCCTTGAAGCGCTGGATCGCGTCGTCCTTGGGCAGCCGGCGCCCGGCCTCGACCCCGGCCGCGATGACCGCGTCGCGCTCGCGGTCCGAGTAGGCGTACTCGAAGTCGTCCTTGCCCCACTTGATCTTGTACAGCGGCGGCATGGCGAGGTAGACGTACCCGGACTCGACCAGCGGCCGCATGAAGCGGAACAGCAGGGTGAGCAGCAGGGTGCGGATGTGCTGCCCGTCGACGTCGGCGTCCGCCATCAGGACGATCTTGTGATAGCGGAGCTTGGAGTCGTCGTAGTCCTCCTGGATGCCGCAGCCGAAGGCCGAGATCAGCGCCTGGACCTCGGTGTTCTGCAGCACCTTGTCGATCCGGGCCTTCTCGACGTTCAGGATCTTGCCGCGGATCGGCAGGATGGCCTGGGTGCGCGGGTCGCGGCCCTGCTTGGCCGAGCCGCCGGCGGAGTCACCCTCGACGATGAAGATCTCGCACTCGGCCGGGTCCTTCGACTGGCAGTCGGAGAGCTTGCCCGGCAGCGAGGCGGACTCCAGCAGGCCCTTGCGGCGGGTGAGGTCGCGGGCCTTGCGGGCGGCGACGCGCGCGGTGGCGGCCTGAATGGACTTGCGGATGATGTCCGAGGCCTCGTTGGGGTTGCGGTCCAACCAGTCGTTGAGGTGCTCGTGGACGACCTTCTGGACGAAGGTCTTCGCCTCGGTGTTGCCGAGCTTGTCCTTGGTCTGGCCCTCGAACTGCGGCTCGCCGAGCTTGACCGAGATGATCGCGGTCAGGCCCTCGCGGATGTCCTCGCCGGAGAGGTTGTCGTCCTTCTCCCGGAGCAGCTTCTTGTCCCGCGCGTAGCGGTTGACCAGACCGGTCAGCGCCGCGCGGAAGCCCTCCTCGTGGGTACCGCCGCCGTGCGTGTGGATGGTGTTGGCGAAGCTGTAGACCCCCTCGGTGTAGGAGGAGTTCCACTGCATCGCGATCTCCACCGAGATCGCCCGGTCCTTGTCCTCCGCCTCGAAGTCGATCACCGAGGGGTGGATCACCTCGCCCTTGCGGGAGTTGAGGTGGGCGACGAAGTCGGCGATGCCGCCGTCGTACTTGTACGTGACGGTGAGCGGCTTGCCCTCCTCGTCCACGTGCTCGGGGCGCTCGTCGGTCAGCGAGATGGAGAGGCCCTTGTTGAGGAAGGCCATCTCCTGGAAGCGCCGGGACAGCGTCTCGAAGGAGTAGACCGTGGTCTCGAAGATCTCCGGGTCGGCCCAGAAGGTGACGGTCGTGCCGGTCTGCTCGGAGCCCTCGTGCGTGGCCAGCGGCGCGGTCGGCGCACCGGCCTTGTACTCCTGGGTGAAGCGCGAGCCGTCGCGGTGGATCTCCACCGCCAGGCGGGTGGACAGCGCGTTCACGACCGAGACGCCGACACCGTGCAGACCACCGGAGACGGCGTAGCCGCCGCCGCCGAACTTGCCGCCGGCGTGCAGGACGGTGAGCACGACCTCGACGGCCGGCTTCTCCTGGCCGGGGACGATGTCGACCGGGATGCCACGGCCGTTGTCCACCACCCGGACCCCGCCGTCGGCGAGGAGCGTGACGTCGATGGTGTCGGCGTACCCGGCCATCGCCTCGTCGACGGAGTTGTCCACCACTTCCTGCACCAGGTGGTGCAGGCCCCGCTCGCCGGTGGAGCCGATGTACATGCCGGGGCGCTTGCGGACGGCGTCGAGGCCTTCCAGCACCTGGATGTTGCTACCGGTGTAGGAAGCCTGGTCGGTCTGGTCTGGGGTCTGGCTGGGGTTGCCGGAATCGGCCACGAAGCGCCCTCTCTGGCACAGCACGGGCCGCATTCCCGCCCCGTGTGGGCAGGCGTGCGACCACGGCGTTTAGACTCGGTTGCCACTAGCAACAGTGTTTGGCTCTCAGTCTACCGGTACGACTGACAGAGATGGGCGTTTGGCAGCCCTTGAAGGCAGATATGCCGCCCTGAATCCCCTCTGGACATGTCCCGATACTCGCCCGGGGGGCCCAGAGCGCCTGGAAGGGCTGTCAGGGGTTCCGGAAGATCGTGGTCCGCTCCACGCCCTCGACGGCGGGCCGGCAACCCGGTCAGCCCCAGGTGTCGCCCGGCCCCTTGCTTCCCGGAGCGCGCAGCCGGCCGTAGCCGCGGGCGGGCGCCGCCGGGCCCAGCACCTTGATGGTGCGGACCGTGCCGTGGCCCAGCTCATGGTTCAGGCGGGCCACCAACTGCCTTGCCAGCCACCGTAGTTGGGTGGCCCATGCGGTGGAGTCACACTGCACGGTGAGCACCGCGGCGGCGTCGTCGTAGGAGGAGGGGTGGCAGTGCGCGGCGATGTCCGGGCCGACGATCTGGGGCCAACGGCCCATCACCCCGCCGACCGCGGCCGAGGACTCCCAGCCCCGTTCGGTCAGCAGCCGGTTCAGCGCCGCCCCCAGCGGGACCGGGTCGCGGCCGTCCGACCGGGCTCCGCTGCGCAGGCCGTGCCGCTTCGCCTCGCGCTTCTCCCGGACCTGCTCGCCGCGCTGCCGCGCCTGGGCCCGGGCCGCCCGCAGCGCCGAGCGGGCGAGGTCGGCGCCGGTCGGCGCCGCGTCGCCCGGCTGGGGGGAGTGCTCCGCCGGCTCGCTCACGGCGATCTCCTTTCCCCAGCCTGTGGACAACGGTCGCGGACGCGCGCCGGTGAGCCGTCCAGCCTACGGGAGTGCCCGGACGGCGGTTGCGAAGGTGCGGGGGGAGTCAGGCGTCGATCCGGCGGACGGCGCCGTCGGCGACCGCGAACCGGGCGCCGGCCAGCGCCTTCGGCACGTCCTCGGCGACCGCCGCGGTGACCAGCACCTGCTCGCCGTCGGCCACCAGTTCGGCCAGCCGGTCCCGGCGGGCCGCGTCCAGCTCGGCGAACACGTCGTCCAGGATCAGCACCGGCTCGCCGCCGTCGGCGCGCAGCAGCTCGTACGAGGCCAGCCGCAGCGCCAGCGCGAACGACCAGGACTCGCCGTGGCTCGCGTAGCCCTTGGCGGGCAGCGGGCCGAGGCTGAGCACCAGCTCGTCGCGGTGCGGGCCGACCAGGGTGATGCCGCGGTCCACCTCCTGCTTGCGGACCGTCGCCAGCGCGTTCAGCAACTGCTCCTCGGCCTGCTCGCGGCTGGTCGGCAGCCCGCCCTCGAAGGAGCTGCGGTACTCCAGGACGGTGTCGCCGCCGCCCGGGGCCAGCTGCCCGTACGCGGCCGCCACCAACGGCTGGAGGGAAGCCACCAGCTGGATCCGGAAGGCCGTCAACTCGGCTCCGGCCCTTGCCAGATGGCCGTCCCAGACCTCCAGGGTGGAGAGGTCGGCGCCCTTGCCGCCACCGGCCCGGCGGGCCATCGCGGCGGTCTTCAGCAGGGCGTTGCGCTGCTTGAGGACCCGCTCGTAGTCCTGCCGGACCCCGGCCAGCCGGGGGGCCCGGGCGGTCAGCAGCTCGTCCAGGAAACGGCGGCGCTCACCCGGGTCGCCCTTGACCAGACTGAGGTCCTCGGGGGCGAACAGGACGGTCCGCAGCAGGCCCAGCACGTCGCGCGGGCGGACGTTGTCGGAGCGGTTGATCCGGGCCCGGTTGGCCTTGCCCGGGGTCAGCTCCAGCTCGACCAGGGTGGTGCGGCCGCGGTCCACCACCGAGGTACGGACCACCGCCCGCTCGGCGCCCAGCCGGATCAGCGGGGCGTCGGTGGCGACCCGGTGGCTGCCCAGTGTGGCGACGTAGCCGATCGCCTCGACCAGGTTGGTCTTGCCCTGGCCGTTGGGCCCGACGAAGGCCGTCACGCCCGGGTCGAGGGGAACCTCGACCCGGGCGTACGACCGGAAGTCGGCGAGCGACAGATGCGCGACGTGCATGGCTGTGGACTGCGCTCGCCTTCTGGGGAGGTGCGGGTTACTTGGACTCGACCGCGTGGCCGCCGAACTGGTTGCGCAGCGCGGCGATCATCTTCATCTGCGGCGAGTCGTCCTGGCGGGAGGCGAAGCGGGCGAACAGCGAGGCGGTGATCGCCGGCAGCGGCACCGCGTGGTCGATCGCGGCCTCGACGGTCCAGCGGCCCTCACCGGAGTCGGCGGCCCAGCCGCGCAGCTTCGCCAGGTGCTCGTCGTCGTCCAGCGCGCGGACGGCCAGGTCCAGCAGCCAGGAGCGGATGACGGTGCCCTCCTGCCAGCTGCGGAAGACCTCGCGCACGTCGGTGACCTCGGGGGCGGCCTCCAGCAGCTCCCAGCCCTCGGCGAAGGCCTGCATCATCGCGTACTCGATGCCGTTGTGGACCATCTTGGCGAAGTGGCCGGCGCCCACGGCGCCCGCGTGCACCGAGCCGAAGTCGCCCTCGGGCTTGAGCGAGTCGAACACCGGCTGGACGCGGGCCACGTGCTCGGCGTCGCCGCCGTACATCAGGGCGTAGCCGTTCTCCAGGCCCCAGACGCCGCCGGAGACGCCGCAGTCGACGAAGCCGATGCCCTTGGCGGCCAGCGCCTCGGCGTGCTTGATGTCGTCGGTCCAGCGGGAGTTGCCGCCGTCGACCACCACGTCGCCGGGGGAGAGCAGCTCGGCGAGCTCGTCGACGGTCGCCTGGGTGGCGGCGCCGGCCGGGACCATCACCCAGATCACCCGCGGGCCCTGCAGCTTGGAGACGAGCTCCTGGAGGCTCGCGACGTCGGAGATGTCCGGGTTGCGGTCGTAGCCGATGACGGTGTGGCCGGCGCGGCGGATCCGCTCGCGCATGTTGCCGCCCATCTTGCCGAGACCGATGAGGCCGAGCTCCATGACCAAGTCCTTACCTGTGGTGACGTGCCTGCCGGCGGCGCCGTTGCCGCACGCCCCGAGCCTACGCGCTGCGGCGGTGGCGGCTCCCTGTGGTCGGGCCGACCGGGGGAGGACGCCCACAGGCTGTGCACAGCCGATGTGCACAGCCTGTGGGTGACGGCCTGCGGGCAGCGGCCGCGAGGTCAGCCGGAGAGGCGGACCGGCATGATCAGGTACTGGTACGCCTTGTCCTCCTCGGCGTCCACCGAGGCCTTGCCGCTGAGCAGCGCGGGCTTGGTCGGGGTGGTGAAGCTCAGCTGGGCGTAGGCGGAGTCGATGGCCTTGAGGCCCTCCTCCAGGTAGCCCGGGTTGAAGGCGATCGAGATGTCGTCGCCCTCCAGGTCGGCGTCGATCCGCTCGGTGGCCTGGGCGTCGTCGCCCGAGCCCGCCTCCAGGGTCAGCACGCCCTGCTCGAAGCTGAGCCGGACCGGGGTGTTGCGCTCGGCGACCAGCGAGACGCGCTTGAGCGCCTCCAGGAAGGGCTGGGTCTGGATCGCGGCGACGGCGCTGAACTCCGTCGGGAACAGGCTGCGGAACTTGGGGAACTCGCCCTCCAGCAGCCGCGTGGTCGTCCGGCGGCCGGCGCCCTCGAAGCCGATCAGGCCCTCGCCCGCGCCGCCCGAGGAGAGCGCGATCGAGACGGTGTCGCCGCTGCCCAGGGACTTGGCGATGTCCTGCAGCGTCTTGGCGGGCACCAGGGCGACGGCCGAGATGTCCGACTGCTCCGGCTTCCACAGCAGGTCGCGGACCGCGAAGCGGTAGCGGTCGGTGGCGGCCAGGGTGATCCGGTCGCCCTCGATCTCCACCCGGACACCGGTGAGCACCGGGAGGGTGTCGTCTCGGCCGGCGGCCACCGCGGCCTGGCTGACCGCGGAGGCGAACACGTCGCCCGAGACGGTGCCCGTGGCGGTCGGCATCTGGGGCAGTGCCGGGTACTCGTCCACCGGGAGGGTGGGGAGGGTGAAGCGGGAACTGCCGCAGACCACGCTGACCCGCTGGCCGTCGGTGGAGATCTCCACCGGCCGGTTCGGCAGGTTGCGCGAGATGTCGTTCAGCAGCCGACCGGAGACCAGGACGGTGCCGGCCTCCTCGATGTCGGCCTCCAGCTCGACCCGGGCCGAGACCTCGTAGTCGAAGCCGGACAGCGCCAGGCTGCCGTCCTGTGCCGTCAGCAGCAGGCCGGCCAGCACCGGCACCGGCGGCCGTGCCGGGAGGCTGCGGGCAGCCCAGGCCACCGCCTCCGCGAGGACGTCACGCTCCACCCGGAACTTCACCGGTAACCGCCTCCTGGATCGAGCGCTCCCGCTCGCACTCTGGTTCGTCTGATCTTGATCGTCGGTCGGACTGTCCACCGAGCTCTGCCACTCCGCTTCCGGTCGCCGAGGACAGTCTGACGTACTCCGCCGACAGACGGGGCAGACGGGCGGAAGCAAGCCGAACAGATGTCGGGGCGCGGTTGTCCACAGATTCGGGGCCCACCCACTTTCAAGCGAGTCGATGGGTCTAAATGTGTAGTGGTAGTAGTAGGGCCTGTGGAAACCGTGGATAACCCCGTTTCCGCAGGTCAGACCCACTTTTTTGTCCACAGCGGGTGTGGACGGCGGCTGTGGACGAACACGCCGTGCTGTGGACAGCGGAGCGTTACCCACAGGGCACGCTGGGTATCCACAGGTTATCCCCAGGGCTGTCCCCAGATTCCGGCCCGGTTATCCACGGGCGCCGGTCAACTTTACGTGACGCCTTTCACACCAGGGCATGAACGCCGCCCCACGCTTGTCGAACTGTGGATCATGCTGTGGACAACCTGGGGATAACCGCCCCTCCCCTGGGGACAACCGGTGGACAACCCGGATGGCCCATTGGCGGCCCGTCAATTGTCCACAGCCTGTGGATAACGGTTGTGCACAAGTCCACAGGCACCTGACCTGCGCGGAAGAGCGTAGCGGCGACACGCCTGTGGACGAATTCTGGATAACTTCGGACGCCCCGGCCTGTGGACTACGGGGAAGGCGCCCGGCCTGTGGACAACTGCCCTGCGCGGCCCCGGTTTTCGAATCACCGGTCAAATGTTCGGCGCGGGCTGTGGACTGGCGCAACGTCCGTCGACGGCATCTCTGCCCAGCCGGCGCCCGAGGCACACCTGTGGATGTGCGAAAAGGGCGCCAGGATCGCTCCTGACGCCCTTTCCGGCCACCTCGGCGCCGGACCCACCACCGGCCCTGCGGCTAGCTCTTGATGCGGTTGGTCAGCTCGGTGACCTGGTTGTAGATCGACCGGCGCTCGGCCATCAGCGAGCGGATCTTGCGGTCCGCGTGCATCACCGTGGTGTGGTCGCGGCCGCCGAACTGCGCGCCGATCTTCGGCAGCGAGAGGTCGGTCAGCTCCCGGCAGAGGTACATGGCGATCTGACGAGCCGTCACCAGGACGCGGCTGCGCGAGGATCCGCAGAGGTCGTCCACACTCAGCCCGAAGTACGCGGCGGTCTGCTGCATGATGACCTGCGCGGTGATCTCCGGCCCGGCGTCCTCGTCCCCGCCCGGGATCAGGTCCTTGAGGACGATCCCGGCCAACTCCAGGTCCACCGGCGCCCGGTTGAGGTTGGCGAAGGCGGTGACCCGGATCAGGGCGCCTTCCAACTCCCGGATGTTGCGGGTGATCCGGGACGCGATGAACTCCAACACGTCGGCCGGGGCGTTGAGTTGCTCCTGGATCGCCTTCTTGCGAAGGATCGCGATCCGGGTCTCCAGCTCCGGTGGGGTGACGTCGGTGATCAGGCCCCACTCGAAGCGGTTGCGCAGCCGGTCCTCCAGCGTGGTCAGCAGCTTGGGCGGCCGGTCCGAGGAGAGGACGATCTGCTTGTTCGCGTTGTGCAGGGTGTTGAAGGTGTGGAAGAACTCCTCCTGCGTGGACTCCTTGCTCGCGAGGAACTGGATGTCGTCCACGAGCAGGATGTCCATGTCCCGGTAGCGCCGGCGGAAGGTGTCCGCCTTGCCGTCCCGGATCGAGTTGATGAACTCGTTGGTGAACTCCTCCGAGGACACGTAGCGCACCCGGGTGCCCGGGAAGAGACTGCGCGAGTAGTGCCCGATGGCGTGCAGCAGGTGGGTCTTGCCCAGCCCGGACTCGCCGTAGATGAAGAGCGGGTTGTACGCCTTGGCCGGAGCCTCGGCGACCGCCACCGCCGCCGCGTGCGCGAAGCGGTTGCTGGCGCCGATGACGAAGGTGTCGAAGAGGTACTTGGGGTTCAGCCGGGCGGCCGGCTCGTCCTTGCGGGAGCCGCCGGCCGGCGGGGCGCCGGGCGGGGCGGGCACTCCGGGGACGGCCGGGCGCTCGGTGGCGCGCTCCGGCGCGTTCTTGTCCGCAGGACGGCCGCCGGCCGGGCGTGAGCCGGGGGCGCGGCGGCCGGCGCCGGCGCGGGGCTGCTCGTTCGGGCCGGGGCCGTAGGCGCCGCCGAACAGGTCGCCCTGGGTGGTCGAGGGCGGGCCGGGCATCGGGCGCGGCGCCGGCCGGGACGGCTCGTCGGCCTCGCGGTAGCCGGGGGGCCGCTCCGGGTAGCCGCCCTGCTCCTGGTACCCGCCCTGCTCGGGGTAGCCCGGCCAGGCCGGTCCGGCCGCCGGACCGCCGTACGGCGCGGGGCGCTGCTCGTAGCCGCCGGTGTCGTAGCGGGGCCGGTCGTAGTCCTGCTCGTACGGCTGCTGGTAGTCCTGACCGCCGTAGCCGCCGGCATCCTCCTCGGTCGGGCCGGGGTACGGCTCGGCCGGGGCCTGGGCGGCGGGTGCGGGGGTGGTCGGGACGGCGTTGGCGTCGACCATCACGGCGATCCGCACCGGACGGCTGAGCTCGCGGCTGAGGGCCTCGGTGAGCTGCGGCAGCAGCCGGCCCTCCAGCACCTGCTTGGCCCGCTCGTTGGGGGTCGCCAGCAGGGCGGTGTCGTGCATCATCCACATCGGCTGGGTGCGCTGCACCCACTGCTTGTCCATCTCCCCGACGTCCGGGTCGCTGACCAGCCGCTCGACGACTCTCGCCCAGACCGGGACGAGGTCGCTGTTGACATCAGCCACTGGTGCACGCTTTCTCGGTTCCCCGCGGCTCCAGCAGGGGGTGGTGGATCAGGAGACTGTGGATCGGCGGGTCCGTCTCCGGCGGACCGACCCCACGAGGAAGAACACGAAGAACAAACCAGACAAGTCCTGCAACGGTAGTCAGCGAACAGGGCCGGATCAAGTCGTTGTCCACAGGCTGTGGGCAAAGGGGGCTCCGGACGCCCTCGGGGGGCCGCTCGAAAAAGCCGGTTTGACCCTCGCGCCCCGTCCCGCGTACCGTAACCAGGTCGAGTTGTCGATGGCCGCTGCCGCATGTCCGCGGGTCCACCCGCTCCATAAGGCGCGCAGCACGGGCGCCGTGGATTGCCTTGAACCCCAGCCGAACTGGGGCGATGGGTCGGATTTCCGAATCAGGGGAGATCACGCGGACGCACGGTGACGGCCAAGCGATTCCCCGTCATCCTACGATTCACCTCAGGAGCCCCCGAGTGAGCAAGCGCACCTTCCAGCCGAACAACCGTCGTCGCGCGAAGACCCACGGCTTCCGGCTGCGTATGCGTACCCGCGCCGGCCGCGCCATCCTGGCTGCCCGCCGTGGCAAGGGCCGCACCAGCCTGTCCGCCTGATCCACGACAGAGTCTGTTGTGCTGCCCTCCGAGAATCGGCTGCGGCGGCGCCAGGACTTCGCGACCGCAGTGAAACGCGGTCGCCGGGCCGGCCGGCCCCTTCTGGTCGTCCATCTCAGCAGAGAAGACGACCCCAAGGGGCAGACCGACCGGACCAGCGACTCCCGCCCGCACGTCGCCGAGGGGACTCCTTCGGCGCGTGCGGGTTTCGTCGTGAGCAAGGCCGTCGGCCCGGCGGTCGTTCGCAACCTGGTCAAGCGCCGGTTGCGGCACCTCGTTCGTGATCGTCTCTCCAGGCTGCCCGCCGGTAGCCTGATAGTGGTGCGTGCGCTGCCCCAGGCCGCGACCGCCTCGTACCAGGACCTCGAACGTGACCTGGACGCGGCGCTGAAACGGTTGCTGAAGGTGGAGCCCGCCACGACGGCGCCGACGGGAGCAGGACGATGAAGTTCCTGCTGATGGGTTTGATCAGGGTCTACCAGTGGACCATCAGCCCACTGCTCGGTCCGGTCTGCCGTTACTACCCCTCCTGCTCGCACTACGGCTACGAGGCCGTGAAGGTGCACGGGGCGGTCAAGGGCGGCGGACTGACCGTGTGGCGCATCCTGCGCTGCAATCCGTGGACGCCCGGCGGGGTCGATCACGTTCCGCCGCGTAAGCATCCGGTGTGGCACCGGCGGCTGCGAGACTGGCTGAGCAGCCGGTCCGCCACCGGACAGCCGGTGACCACGACCCCCGCCGGTCCGGACCCCGAGGGCCCGGCGACCATTGGCCCCGAGGGGCCAATCCACATGTCCAAGGAGCCTGACCGGTGACCTTCTCCTTCCTGAATCCCCTGTACACAGCGGTGTCCTGGATCATCGTCCAGTTCCACTCGCTGTACAGCAACATCTTCGACCCGGACGGTGGCTGGGCCTGGGGTCTGGCCATCGCCTCGATGGTGGTCGTCATCCGGATCTGCCTGATCCCGCTCTTCGTGAAGCAGATCAAGGCGACCCGGGCCATGCAGGCGATCCAGCCGAAGATGAAGGCCATCCAGGAGCGCTACAAGAACGACAAGCAGCGCCAGTCCGAAGAGATGATGAAGCTGTACAAGGAGGCGGGTACCAACCCGTTCTCCAGCTGCCTTCCCATCATCGTGCAGGCGCCGTTCTTCACCGCCCTCTACGGCGTGCTCGCCAAGGTCGCCAAGAGCGAGCAGATCGGCGTCATCCACGGCGACCTGCTGCTGAGCGCCGGCAAGGCGCACATCTTCGGTGCCCCGCTCTCGGCGACCTTCGTCAGCAGCCACGAGACCAGCGTCAAGATCGTCACCGCGGTGATGATCATCATGATGTCGCTCTCGCAGTTCATCACCCAGCGCCAGCTGATGACCAAGAACGTCGACCTCACGGTCAAGACGCCGTTCATGCAGCAGCAGAAGATGCTGATGTACGTCTTCCCGGTGATGTTCGCCGTGATGGGCATCAACTTCCCCGTCGGCGTCCTGGTCTACTGGCTGACCACCAACGTCTGGTCGATGGGCCAGCAGCTGATCGTCATCCACAACAACCCGACCCCGGGCAGCAAGGCGTGGGACGAGCGGCAGGTCCGGCTGAAGAAGGCCGGCCGGCTGAACCCGGACGGTTCGGAGATCAAGGGTGCGCTCTGGGGCCTGCTGCCCCCGTCCAAGTCGACCCTCGACGCCGCCTCGGCGGCGGCCGCCGTGGTCGAGGAGTCGGCGCAGGCACGCCGCCAGCAGCCCCGCAAGCAGACCAAGGCGCAGCGCCAGCAGGGCGGTGCTCAGCACACCGCCGACCTGACCAAGGACACCGAGGCCCCGGCCGAGGAGCCCGCCGAGGAGCCCGCCGACACCGTCCCGGCCGACTCCGGCGCCAAGCCGGCGGCCGCCCAGCAGGGCCCGGCCAAGCCCGGCGCGGCCAAGCCGGGCACCGGTCGGCAGCAGCCCAAGCGTGGCGGCCAGCGGCCGAAGAGGAAGTCCTGACCGGCCCTGGATCCGTTGTGACAGCGCGCAGAGCTTCGTTCCCGGCCCACCAATCTGGGCCCATCTCCGAAGGAGTCCATCAGTGACGGAAGGCACCACCTCCGCCGTCGAGGCCGAGGCCGCCGCCAGCACCGACGAGAACGTCATCGCCCGACTGGAGCAGGAGGGCGACATCGCGGCGGACTACCTGGAGGGTCTGCTCGACATCGCCGACCTCGACGGTGACATCGACATGGACGTCGAGGGCGACCGCGCCCTGGTCTCCATCGTCGGTGAGGGCAACGACCGCGCGCTGCAGCGCCTGGTCGGCCAGGACGGCGAGGTGCTGGAGGCGCTGCAGGAGCTGACCCGGTTGGCTGTCCACCGGGAGACCGGGGAGCGCAGCCGCCTCATGCTGGACATTGCCGGCTTCCGGGCCCGCAAGCGCTCCGAGCTGGCCGCGCTCGGTGCCGAGGCCGCCGAGCAGGCGAAGAGCAGTGGCGAGCAGGTCAAGCTGCGGCCGATGACGCCCTTCGAGCGCAAGGTCGTCCACGACGCGGTCGCGGCCGCCGGTCTGCGCAGCGAGTCGGAGGGCGAGGAGCCCGAGCGGTGCGTGGTCGTGCTGCCGGTCTGAGGCCGGCGGTACGACGACCGGCCGCCTCGGCGGCCGGTGGGCTTCACCGGACGCGACCCCGTCCGCCTCGTGCGGGCGGGGTCGTCGTCCATTCGCGGGGCATGGGCCCGGCGCGAGATGTTTCACGTGAAACTGTGCGGAGAGCGGGTCGGTGGATCCGGGGATCGGAGAGGTCGAGATGGACACGGAGAACGCGGCCGCTGGCCGGCCGGGGGCGGACGACGTGAATCCGGCCGCTGCGGGGCCGGCCGCCGAGGCGGTCGAGGCGACCGAGGTGCCCGAGGTGCCCGAGGCCCCGGCCGTCGCCCGGGAGGTCTTCGGTGATCGTTTCGACGCCGCGGTCCGCTACACCGAGCTGCTGGCCACCGCGGGCGTGCGGCGCGGGCTGATCGGGCCGCGCGAGGTGCCCCGGCTCTGGGACCGGCACGTCCTCAACTGCGCGGTGCTCGCCGAGCTGCTGCCGGCCGGCTCCACCCTGTGCGACGTCGGCTCCGGCGCCGGCCTGCCGGGCATCCCGGTGGCGCTGGTCCGTCCGGACGTCTCGGTGACGCTGCTGGAGCCGCTGCTGCGGCGGACCACCTTCCTGGAGGAGGTCGTCCGGGAGCTGGGGCTGGAGAACGTCACGGTGCTGCGCGGCCGCGCCGAGGAGATGGTCGGCAAGCTCGCGGTGGACGTGGTGACCGCCCGGGCGGTGGCGCCGCTGGACCGGCTGGCCGGCTGGGGGATGCCGCTGCTCCGTCCGCACGGGCAGATGCTGGCGCTCAAGGGCGACAGTGCCGAGCAGGAGCTGGCCGACTCGCGGGCCGGGCTGACCAAGCTGGGCGCGGTCGAGTGGAGCGTGATCTCGGTCGGCGAGGGCACCCTGGAGACCTCGACCCGGGTGGTCCAGGTCAAGGCGGGGGAGAGCCCCGGCGGGGTGAAGGCCGCGACCCGGCGGGCGAAGGCGGCCCGGGCCGGACGGAACGCGGGCGGCGTCCGGACCGGCGAGCGCAGCCGGGGCGGGCGGCGCCGCACCCGCTGAGGCGGGTGACGCCTGGCACGCTCGACGACGGGCGGGTGGTTCCTCCTGAGGGGGGAGCCACCCGCCCGTCGGCGTTCCGGTGGCCGTCGGGGTGACGGCCGGTCGACGGGAGGACACCGGAGTGTCGCAACGTCAGATTTCCGACATAGCGGGCATGGTGTTTCACGTGAAACGTCGCTCCTTGCTCTCGGGAATCCTCGGCCGCAGCCGGGCGGCGACTGTTGCCGCTCCGGTTTCACGTGAAACACTGACCCCCATGCAGGACTCGGAGACCATCGGCCAGATCGATGACACGCCCATCGCGAGGGCTGCCCAGGCTGCGGTTCAGGCGATCGGCCGAGCGGGTGAGGGTCTGCCCCGCCCCGCCGCCACCCGGGTGATCGTGGTCGCCAACCAGAAGGGCGGGGTCGGCAAGACCACCACCACCGTCAACCTGGCCGCCTCGCTCGCCATGCACGGACTGCGCGTCCTGGTCGTCGACCTCGACCCGCAGGGCAACGCCTCCACCGCCCTCGGCATCGACCACCACGCCGAGGTGCCGTCCGTCTACGACGTCCTGGTCGAGGGCAAGCCGCTCGCCGACGTGGTGCAGCCGGTGGTGGACGTCGAGGGGCTGTTCTGCGTCCCCGCGACCATCGACCTGGCCGGCGCCGAGATCGAGCTGGTGTCGCTGGTGGCCCGGGAGAGCCGGCTCCAGCGCGCCATCGCCGCCTACGAGCAGCCGCTGGACTACGTCCTGATCGACTGTCCGCCCTCGCTGGGCCTGCTGACGGTCAACGCCCTGGTGGCCGGGCGGGAGGTGCTGATCCCGATCCAGTGCGAGTACTACGCGCTGGAGGGCCTGGGCCAGCTGCTGCGCAACGTCGAGCTGGTGCGCGCGCACCTCAACCCCGCGCTGCACGTCTCGACCATCCTGCTCACCATGTACGACGCCCGGACCAGGCTGGCCGCCCAGGTCGCCGAGGAGGTCCGGACGCACTTCCCGCAGGAGGTGCTGAGCACCGCGATCCCGCGCTCGGTGCGCATCTCGGAGGCGCCCAGCTACGGTCAGACGGTCCTCACCTACGACCCGGGCTCGACCGGGGCGCTCTCCTACCTGGAGGCCGCCCGCGAGCTCGGGCTGCGCGCGGCGGCGGTCGGCGGCGGCCCGCTCCTGGGGCAGCAGCGGCACGGCAGCGGTACGGGGCACGGAGCCCCGGTGGCACAGCACGGTACGACGGAGGGTCATCGGTGAGTGGTCGCAGGGGTTTGGGACGAGGGCTGGAGGCGCTGATCCGCCCCGCCGTACCGGTGGACGGCGGGGCGGCGGCCGCGCCCGCACCGGCCCCGGTGGGGGCGATCGGCGCGGCGTCGCCGACCTCGGTACCGACGCTGCCGACCGGCCGCGGCACGGTGGCGGCCCGGGCGGCCGCGGAGAAGCAGGCCGAGCAGGCGCAGCCGGCGCCGGTGGCCGGTGCCTTCTTCGCCGAGCTGCCGCTGGACGCGATCGAGCCCAACCCGCGCCAGCCCCGTGAGGTCTTCGACGACGACAAGCTGGCCGAGCTGGTCGTCTCGATCAAGGAGGTCGGTCTGCTCCAGCCGATCGTGGTGCGCCAGGTCGCGCCCGATCGTTTCGAGCTGATCATGGGCGAGCGCCGCTGGCGCGCCTCCAAGGAGGCCGGGCTGAAGCAGATCCCGGCCATCGTCCGTGCCACCGAGGACGACAAGCTGCTGCTGGACGCCCTGCTGGAGAACCTGCACCGGGCCGAGCTGAACCCGCTGGAGGAGGCGGCCGCCTACGACCAGCTGCTGCGGGACTTCTCCTGCACCCACGACGAGCTGGCCGACCGGATCGGCCGCTCGCGCTCGCACGTCTCCAACACGCTGCGGCTGCTGAAGCTCTCGCCCACCGTGCAGAGCCGGGTCGCCGCCGGGGTGCTGACCGCCGGCCACGCCCGGGCGCTGCTCGGGGTGCCGGATGCCGAGCGGCGGGAGCTGCTGGCCAAGCGGATCGTCGCGGAGGGCCTCTCGGTGCGGACCACCGAGGAGATCGTCGCGCTGATGGGCGAGGAGGAGGACCGGAAGCCGAAGCGCCAGGCGCCGAAGGCGGGCAAGCTGATCTCCCCGGCCTTCAACGATCTGGCGAGCCGGCTGTCGGACCGCTTCGACACCCGGGTCAAGGTCGAGGTGTCGCAGCGCGGCGGCAAGCTGGGCAAGGGCAAGGTGGTGCTGGAGTTCGGTTCGGTGGAGGACCTGAACCGGATCCTGGACAGCCTGGCCCCGGGCGAGGACGGTCTGCGGCTGTCGCAGGGCTGAGCCGGGGACGATACCCGATGGGTGCATGTTCCGCGTGAGCACTGTTTCACGTGAAACATGCACCCATCGGCGTCTGTGGGGGCATGCTCGACCGTGAAGTGGAGGAGGAGGTGCGGGGCATGGGACGCCGGATCGCTCCGCTGACCCTGGACAACCTCGCCGATCTGCCGACGACCTGCCGCTCCTGTGTGTTCTGGGAGCTGGATCCGGTCAGCGGGAAGGCGGCGGTGGAGTCCGGGAAGCCGGAGCTGGAGAAGGAGGGGTGGATCTCCGCGGTGCTGCTGGAGTGGGGTTCCTGCGGTCGGATCGTCTACGTGGACGACCAGCCGGCCGGCTTCGTGCTGTACGCGCCGCCCGCCTACGTCCCCCGGTCGCAGTCCTTCCCGACCAGTCCGGTCTCGCCGGACGCCGTCCAGCTGATGGTCAGCCGGGTGGTTCCGGGCTACCAGCGACAGGGGCTCGGCCGGGTGCTGGTGCAGACCGTGGCCAAGGACCTGCTCGGGCGCGGGGTGCGGGCGATCGAGGCCTTCGGCTCGGCCGGTCCTGAGCCGGTCGGCTGCGTGCTGCCGGCCGACCACCTGCTCGCGGTCGGCTTCAAGACCGTCCGCTCGCACCATCGCTACCCGCGGCTGCGGCTGGAGGCGCGCACCACGCTGTCCTGGCGGGGCGATGTGGAGGTGGCGCTGGAGCGGCTGCTCGGCGGGGCGCGCAAGGAGCCGGCGCTGCGGCCGTTCTGAGGCGGGAGGCGCGTGGAAACGACGACGGCGGGGCTCCCCGGTGTGGGGAGCCCCGCCGTCGTACGGTCGACGACCGGTCGACCGGACAGGGCCTAGATGAAGCCGTCCAGCTCGCGCAGCAGCGCGGCCTTCGGACGGGCACCGGTGATGGACTTCACCGGCTCGCCGCCCTTGTAGAGGATCAGGGTCGGGATCGAGATGACGCCGTACTGGGCGGCGGTCGCCTGGTTGGCGTCCACGTCCAGCTTGGCGATGGTCAGCTTGTCGCTGTGCTCGGAAGCGATCTCGTCCAGGATCGGGGCGACCTGGCGGCACGGGCCGCACCAGGTGGCCCAGAAGTCGACCAGCACGGGCTTGTCGCTGTCCAGGACGTCGGCCTTGAACGTCGCGTCGGTGACGGTGGTGGTGGCGCCGGCCACGGGAACTCCTCGGGTTCGGACGGAGGGGGCTGCTGCCAGGAGAACAACGGGCGGGCCCGTTCTGTTTCGCCCTGGCCGGGGCGGGGGTGTTTCACGTGAAACGGGTGTCACACCCCCGCGGGGGTCGGTCGGTGGCGAGGGGGTCAGACCGCCACGGCGGCGGTGGCCTTGGCCTCCAGGTCGTCCAGGGCGGCGAGGTAGCGCTCGGCGTCCAGGGCGGCGGAGCAGCCGGTGCCGGAGGCCGTGATGGCCTGGCGGTAGGTGTGGTCCACGACGTCGCCGGCGCCGAACACGCCCGGGATGTTGGTCCGGGTCGAGGGCGCCTCGACCTTGAGGTAGCCCTCCGCGTCGAGGTCCAGCTGGCCCTTGAACAGGTCGGTGCGCGGGTCGTGGCCGATCGCGATGAACAGGCCGGTGACGGCCAGCTCGCGGGTCTCGCCGGTGGTGGTGTCGCGCAGGGTGACACCGCTCAGCTTCGGGTCGCCGTGGATGGCCTCGACCGCGCTGTCCCACTCGAAGCGGATCTTCTCGTCGGCGAAGGCGCGCTCCTGCATCGCCTTGGAGGCGCGCAGGCTGTCCCGGCGGTGGATGATCGTGACGCTCTTGGCGAAGCGGGAGAGGAAGGTCGCCTCCTCCAGGGCGGTGTCGCCGCCGCCGACCACGGCGATGTCCTGGTCGCGGAAGAAGAAGCCGTCACAGGTGGCGCACCAGGAGACACCGCGACCGGAGAGCTTGTCCTCGTTCGGCAGGCCCAGCTTGCGGTGCTGGGAGCCGGTGGTGACGATCACGGCGCGCGCCCGGTGCACGTTGCCCTCGGAGTCGGTGACGGTCTTGATGTCACCGGTGAGGTCGACCGAGACGATGTCGTCCGGGATCAGCTCGGCGCCGAAGCGCTCGGCCTGCGCCCGCATGCTGTCCATCAGCTCGGGGCCCATGATGCCGTCCCGGAAGCCCGGGAAGTTCTCGACCTCGGTGGTGTTCATCAGGGCGCCGCCGGCGGTGACGGCCCCCTCGAAGACCAGCGGCTTGAGGGAGGCCCGCGCCGTGTAGAGCGCGGCCGTGTAGCCGGCCGGGCCGGAACCGATGATGATCACGTTACGGACGTCGCTCACTGCATCTCCTGGTTCGCATCGCGACCCGCGCTAGGTGCGGGGAGGGCGGTTCTGCTCCGCCGCCCGGGACAACGACTGACCAGTGTCTCGCATTCCCAGGCGGATCAGTACCAGGCGACCGCACTGTGGGAGCGGCGCGGCGCCCTGCTCGTCGATCGCATGGGAACGGAGCCCGGATCCCCGGGGCGCCCGCCCCGGGACGTCAACGGGTGGGCACGGTGCGCTGCAGCACGACCGGGCCGCAGTCGGGGGAGCGCAGGTAGACGTCCGCGAACCCGGGCCGGCCGGGTGCCGGGTAGACCAGGACCTCGACCGGGGCGCCCGCGTAGCTGCCGTGGTCGGTGGCCAGCGGCACGCCCTCGGCGAGGGCCTGGCAGGACGGCGGGGAGGACGGCGGGGAGGCCTGGGTGGTGAGCTCCTGGCGGCCGTCGGCGGGCATCGCGGCGGAGGGCTTGGCGGGCCCGGTCGGGCGCAGCCCGGGGGCGGTGCCCGACCGGGCCAGCAGCTGCTGGATCTGGGCGGCGAGCTGGTCGTCCCGGTACACCGGGCCGGCCCCCGCGGCGTGGCCGGCGCGGGGGCTCTGCGCCGTGCCGGGGCTTGCGCCGGTGCCGAGGGAGGCGGAGGCGGGGGCACCGGCGGACAGGGTCGGGTGCTGGTCGTCCTGGTCGGCCGGGTGCAGCAGCAGGGCTGCGCCGAGGGCGATCGCGGCCAGGGCGGCGGTCGCGCCGAGCAGCAGGCCGGCGCGTCGCCGCCGGGGGCGGGGGCGGCCCGGGCCGGTGGGCGCGGCGGGCCGGGAAGGGGGTGCGGCGGGCGCCGCGGCGGCCCGGGGGGCCGGGGCAGGGGTGGCGGTCCGGGAGGCCGCGAGGGGGGCGTTCTCGGCCTCCTCCTCCGTTGTTGTGGAGGCGGCGGCCGCGGCGAGGGCGGCGTCCAGCCGGGCGGCGACGTCGGCGGGCATCGGCGGGGCCTCGACGGCGCCGAGCAGTGCCTGGACCTCGCCGAGCGCGTCGGCGGTCTCGCGGCACTCGGCGCAGCCGTCCAAGTGCCGGCGCAGCGTCCGGGCGGCGTCGGCGGACTCGACCAGCCCCTCGGCGAGGTCGGCGAGCTCGTCGACGGAGGGGTGGGCCTCGGCGGGGCCGATGGGGCCGGAGGAGGAGAGGTGGGCCGTCATCGCGTGCTCGCGTCTCCTTCCAGAACCGTCCGACCGGTGTTCGGGCCTGTCCCTGTGACGGTGCGGATGCCCGTCGGGTTCCCCGGCGCGTTCCGCCGAGGTGACGGAGCCGTGCCGGGGGCGTTCGGTGTTTCACGTGAAACATCCGGCCCGCCACCGCCGCTCTCGCGCAGATGGCGGACCAGCGGGAGCAGCCGGGCCCGGCCCCGGGCGCAGCGGCTCTTCACCGTGCCCACCGGGACGCCCAGCAGCTCGGCGGCCTCGGCGACGGGGTAGCCCTGCATGTCGACCAGGACGAGTGCGGCCCGCTGCTCGGCGGGCAGTTCGGCGAGCGCCGCGGCCAGCTCGCGCTGCACCTCGGCCCGGACCACCGGGGAGTCGGCCGGTTCCGCGGCGCCGACCAGGGTGTCCAGGCGCCGCGGGTCCTCGTCGAGCGGGGTGGTGCGGCGGGTGGCGCTGCGCCGGGCGCGGTCCAGACAGGCGTTGACCACGATCCGGTGCAGCCAGGTGGTGACCGCCGAGCGGCCCTGGAAGCCGGGGGCGGCGCGGAAGGCGGAGACCAGGGCGTCCTGGAGGGCGTCGGCGGCCTCCTCGCGGTCGCCCAGGGTGCGCAGGGCGACCGCCCAGAGCCGGTCGCGGTGGCGGTTCACCAGGAGGCCGAAGGCGTCCGGGTCGCCGGCGACGTGCCGGGCGAGCAGCGCCGCGTCGTCCTCCGCCACCGTCACCCCTCGCCCCCCTCGCCGTCGTTCCGCAGGCCGGACCTGCGGTCAGCCGGAGACCTTGACCTCGGCGACCTGCCCGCGGAACTTGCCATCCGTATCCTTCGGCAGGCTGGTCAGCCAGATCAAGAGGTAGCGGGTGTTCGTCGGGGCGCTGAGGGTGAAGTCGACGTTGCTGCCGCTCTTCTTCCCCGCGACCGTGAAGGAGGTCAGCGGCGCCTTCTGCGGGTTGTCCGCCGCCTGGGCGTTCGGGATCCGCAGCTCGGCCGTGGTGGTGCCGACGAACTGGACGTTCACCGAGCTGACGGCGTGCGACGAGCCGAGGTCGATCAGCAGACCGGTGCCCTCCTTGTAGCCGCCCGGGACGAACTGGTCGTCGTAGCCGTAGGTCGGCCAGCTCGTGCTGGGGTCGCCGTCGATGGCCTTGGGGAGGGCCCAGGCGGATTCCGCCGAATCGCCCTTCGGGTTGTACGAGAGGGCGGCCTTGGGCGCGATCGGCGTCGGGTTGTGGGTGCTGGCCTGCGGGGTCGGTGCGTCGCTGGTGGCCGAGGTCTGCGGGGGGGTGGTCGGGCTGGTGTTGCGCAGGGTGTCCACGAACTGCCAGGAGGCGACGCCGATGGCGCCCAGGGCGACCGTCCAGGCCGTCGCCTTGATCACCCGGCGCAGCCGTCGCCGGGTGCGCCGGCTCGCGGTCGGCCGGGACGAGGCGGGCAGCGGGGCGACGGCCGGGTCGGCCACCCGGGTCGGGTTGGGCGCGGTCGGCAGCGCGTGGGTGTTGTGCCGGGGCGGGGCCGGGAAGGGGGGCAGCTCCGGTTCGGGCTGGCGGATCCGGGGCATCTGCGCGATCGCCCGGGTCAGCTCCTCCGGGGTGGTGATCGGCTCGGCGTGGTGCGGCGGGTGGTCGAACAGGGCCCGCGCGGCCAGCTCGGACAGGCCCTTGTGGACGCCCGCGCGGACCTGGTCCGGCGCGGCGTTCTGGAGGCCCTTGGGCAGGCCCTGGAGGTCGTAGCGGTCCTCCGGGTAGGGCCAGCGGTGGGTGAGCGCGGCGAACAGCAGGGCGCCGATCGCGCGGGTGTCGGTGCGCTCGGAGCCGTCGGTGCCGTCCTCGTCGGGCAGCCCGCGCAGGGCGGCGTCCACCGCGATGCCGTTGATCCGGTACTGGCCGCTGTCGGTGCGCAGCACGCAGCGCGGGGTGAGCCGCAGGTGGGCCTGGCCGCGCCGGTGGGCGGCGGCGACCGCGTCGGTCACCTGGCGGACCATCTGGTACGCCTCGTGCGGCTCCATCGGGCCGTCGGCGAGCAGCTTGGCGAGGTCGGAGGCGTGCGGCAGCCACTCCCGCACGACGTAGACCAGCTCGCCCTCCTGGACGGCGTCCAGGACCTGGACGAAGCGCGGGTCGCCGAGCAGGGCGGCGGACTTGGCGGCGGCGAGCACCTTGCGGGCGCGCTGGTGGCCGGAGGCCATCAGGTGGACGCCGACGGCCCGGCGCAGCTTCTCGTCGACCGCGCGCCAGCTGCTGAAGGTCTCGGTCTGGGAGATGCACTCCTCCAGCCGGTACCGGTGGCCGATCGTGTCGCCGCTGTGCCGCAGCGGGGCGGGGAGGGTGCGGGGCAGGGTGGCGGTGTCGCGCGGGTCGACGGTGGGCTGCGGGTCGGTGGGGCGGCGCTTGGTGGCCGCGGGCTCCGGGGCGGCGGGCTTGCGCCGGGCGGTGCCGCCGGCGGCCAGCTCGGCGGCGATCTCGTGGACCGAGAGCGGAGCGGTGATCTCCGAGGTCTCCTCGCCGCGGGGGGCGTCCTGGCCGGCGTCGGAGAGGTCGGAGGGCTCGGAGGGGTCGGCGGGGTCGGTGTCCGGGTCCGGGTCGGCGGCCACCGGGGTGTCCGGGGCGGCGCCCCGGTCCTCGGAGGCGTCCTGGGAGGAGGCGTCGGCGACGGCGCCCGCCGGGGCTGCCTTCCCCGCCGTGAGCTCGTCGATCGCCGCGGCCAGTGCGGCCTCGTCCGCCGCCGCGTCAGCTGCTGACGTGTCGACGACCGCCTTGGTGCCATCAGCCACCGTGGTCCTGCCTCCCCTTGTGTCGCCCCGGCTTGAGAGAGTCGCTGGAGCCCGCGGGTTGGCGGCCACGTGCTCCAGGACAATTGTGCCCACTCTTCTCCACCGAGTACGACCGCTGAGGGGCGCGCTCGGTTGCGTGCTGGTGGAGAGATGTGGTGCAGATCCGACACCGGGCCGCCATCTCGCGGCCCGGGCGGAGCCGGGCGCGGGCGGCGGCCCGGCACCCGGCCGGACGGGCGGAGGAGCTGGTGGCTCCCGTCGACACCCGGTCAGGGCGTCCGCTCGTCCGGTCGGTCGGTGTGGTGGATCAGCGGCCCAGCCGGCCGCGCACCATGCCGAGCATGGCGTTGAGCTCCTCGATCCGCAGGCGCTTCGCGATGAGCACGAACACGGCCAGCTGGAGGCCGCCGCCCGCGACGAGGGACAGCACGCTGCCCAGCCAGCCGTCCAGCACCTGCTGGACCGCCAGGCTGACGCCGAGGCCGACCAGCGCGGACGGCACGCCGGCGGTGGCCAGCCGACTGTAGGTCTTGCCGATCCGCTTGCTGTCCAGCCCGCCGATCTTCTTCTTCAACTTCGGCAGTGCGACCGTCACCCCGACGGCGTAGGCCAGACCATAGCCGAAGGACATCCCGATCACGGCCCACTGGGCGGGCAGCGTGAACCAGCAGACCACCGAGAACCCGGCCTGGCAGACCGCGACCCAGACGGTGTTGGAGAACGGCGTCCGGGTGTCCTCGTAGGCGTAGAAGCCGCGCAGCATGACGTACTGGGCCGAGTACGGGATCAGCCCGAGCGCGAAGGCCGAGAGCATCAGGCCGACGTTGGAGGCGTTGTCCAGGGCCCGGTCACCGCCGCCGATCCCGTAGATCGAGCGGGCGATCGCCGGGCCGAGCGACAGGAACAGGAAGGCGCCCGGGACGACCGCCACCGCGGTGGTGCGCAGCCCGTACGACAGGTCGTCGCGGACGGCGCCGGCGTCCTCGTCGGCCGCCGCCCGGGAGAGCCGGGGGAGCACCGCGCTCATGATCGAGACGGTGATCACGGCCTGCGGGAGCTGCCAGATCAGCAGGGCGTTGGAGAACGCCGCGAGGCCGACGCCCTCGTGGCCGCCCTTCTCTGCGGCGCTGCCGGCGGCGGTGGCCAGCTGGGTGATGACCAGGAAGCCGGCCTGGTTGGCGAGCACGAAGAAGAAGGTCCACTTGGCCAGCCGGGCGGCCTTGCCCAGGCCGTGGCCGCGCCAGTCGAAGCGCGGCCGGTAGCGGAAGCCGGCCGACCGCAGGTACGGGATCATCGCCAGCGACTGGACGACCAGGCCGAGCAGGGTGCCGAGGCCGAGCAGCCGGACGCCCTCGGGCGAGATGCCCTCGGGCGTCACGTGCGTGCCGCTGTAGCCGCCGTACACCCAGATGTAGGCGCCGAAGGTGAAGATCACCACGATGTTGTTGAGGACCGGGGTCCACATCATCGCGCCGAACCGGCCGCGGGCGTTGAGGATCTGCCCCATCACCACGTGGACGCCCATGAAGAAGATGGTCGGCAGGCAGTACCGGGCCAGCGCGACCGTGGTCTCGGCGCGGTCCGCGTTCTCCATCATCGAGTGCGAGATCAGCTGCACCAGCAGCGGTGCCCCGAGCACCGCGAGGAACACCACGCCGCCGAGCCCGACCATCACCAGGGTGAGCAGCCGGTTGGCGTACGCGGTGCCGCCGTCCTCGTCGTTCTTCATGCTGCGCACCAGCTGCGGCACGAAGACGGCGTTCAGCGCGCCGCCGCCGATCAGGATGTACAGCAGGGTCGGCAGGGTGTAGGCGGCGTTGTACGAGTCACCCATGGCGGCGACGCCGATGGCGGCGGTGATCACCATGGTCCGGACGAAGCCGGTGCCGCGGGAGACCAGCGTGCCGGCCGCCATGATCGCGCTGGAGTTCAGCAGGCTCGCGACCTTGCCGCCGCCGCCGGCCGCCGGGGCGGGCTCGGCCGCGGGCGCCGGCTGTGCGGCGCGCTCCTCGGCGACGAGGTCCGCCAGCGGCTCCACCGCCGGCGGCACCGCCACGGCGGCCACCTGCATGGTGGCCTCGTCCTCGGAGAGCGGCGGGTCGAACTCGATCGGGGGGACGAAGGGGCGGTGCCCGTCCGGGCCGGCGTACTGCTGCTGCCCCGGGTAGCCGCCCACCGGCGGGTACGGCGAGGCGGCAGCGGGGGGCGGGGGCGCGACCGGCGGTGCCATCGGGTGCACCGGGGCGGGCGGGGGCACCGGCGGCTGGGCCGCCGCCTGCTCCTGGTGGCCGCCGAACAGCGCGTCCACCCCGACGTACTCGGTGGTCTCGCTGTCCCAGGTCGAGTGCGCCGGGCCCGGCTCCCACTGCGGCCGGGGCTGCTCCTGGCCGCCCCACTGGCCGCCGCCGGCCGGGGCCGGGGCCTCCTGCCAGGCGGCCTGCACCGGGGTGTCCCAGCCGGGCTGCACGGGCGGCACCGGGGCCGCGAACGGCGTCGGCGCCGAGTACTGCGCCGGCGGCACCGGCGTCGGGTAGCCGCCGCCCTGCGGCGGCAGCTGCGGCGGCACGTCGTACGCGGTGGCCGGCGGCTGAGGCGCCGCGGGCCGGTCGGCCCGCAGACCGTACGGGTCCTGGCCGGCCTGCGGGTTCCCGTACGCGTCGGCCGCGTACGGGTCCTGGGCGTAGGTGTCGGCCACGTACCAGTCGCCGGACGGCGACTCGGCGCCCGGCCGGTTCTCACCGCGGCCCGGCGGCCGCTCCTCGCTGCGCCCGGTCATGTCACCTCTTCGCTGTCGTGGGGGAGGCCGGCCCGGCGTTGCGGGGGGTCGGCGGTATCAAGGACCAACCTTCTCATCACTGGCGGTCCGATCCCGGCCATCCGCGTTGCTGCCGCGCGGTGTCTGCGCGGGGCCGGCCTCGGCGGATCCGCCGCCGGAGCCGTCTTCGGGGCCGCCGCCGGGGCCGTTCCCGGAGGGTTCGCCGGCACCGCCCCCGGCCTCGCCGTCGGGCTTCTCCCCGCTCGCGTCCCCGCCCGCGTCCTGCGCCCCGTCCCGGGCCTCGTCCGCCGCCGGGGCCGGTGCGCCGTCCGCCGCCGGGCCGTCGACCGGCTGGTCGCCGTCGGTGTGCGGCTGCCCGGCCCGCCGCTTGCGCTGGCGCACGAAGCGCAGCGCGGCCAGCAGCAGCAGGGCGGCGCCGGCCGCGAAGACGTACAGCACGCCGTTGGTCACCGAGGTGACGTCCACCCTGAACTGCTGCGGTGCGCCGTACTTCTGCGGGTTGGGGCCGGTGGTCCAGAGCTGGGCGGTCATGTTGACCGGGCCGTTGTTGTGCGCCTCGGCGTTGAACCGGAGGGTGACGCTCTGGGAGGCGGGGATGACCAGTTCCTCCTCCTTGCCCACCCGCAGCCGGTTCGGCTGCGGCGAGGTGAGCACCAGCTTGAGGTTGGTGACGGTCTGGGTGAGGTCGTTGCGGACGCTGACCGGGAGCAGACCGGTGTTGCCGGCGAAGGTGACGACGTTCTTCTTCGGCACCCGGACGGCCCCGGTCAGTTCGTCCAGGTACTTGGCGACGTCCGCGCGGTAGGTGCTGCCGGCCGCCGCGTCGGTGCGCCACGCGGTGGACAGCGAGCGGACCATCGCGGCGCTGAACGGGCCGCGCACCCGCTGCGGCAGGGTGAGCACCCGCATCAGCGTGTCCAGGTTCTGCTGGATCTCGTCGGTGCTGCTCAGCTCGGCCGCGGACAGCTCCGAGGCGCGGACCTGGGCCGGGTAGTCGGCGGCCGCCGGGACGGCGGTGTTGGCCTTCTGGTCGGGCGCGGCCTGGGCCAGGGTGTCCAGCTTGACCGGGGCGAGCCACTTGTTGTCGGAGGCCGTCTGCAGGGCGTCCGCCAGCACCTTGGCGGTGCTCGCGGTCAGGTCGCGCGGCGGCATCACCAGCAGGCCGCGCTGGTTCTGCGGCTGCTCGTGGGTGATCGTGTAGGTCTCGGCGAGGAAGCGCTGGTTCGCCTTGGTCTGTGCCTGCGGGGTGGCGAGGTCGGTCTGGAACAGCGAGGAGACGGTCTCGTCGGCGACCACCGCGTTCTGCCCGCTGCCGATCGGGCGCACCGCGGTCGGGGTGTAGTTCATCGCGTCCGGCTCCGGCATGCTCGCGCCGTTGACCAGGACCAGGCCGTCGCCGGCCTGCTGGGCGATGCCCGCGATCTGCTGGTCGAGGTAGCCCTGGTACGGCCAGGCCACGTCCGAGCGGGTGTCGACGGACAGCCGCCCCTCGACGGTGAGCCGGCCGGCGGTGGCCGCCTTGCCCAGGGCGGTGCCCATCCCGGTCAGGTCGGCGCCGTTGTGCGCGATCGAGGCGAGGTCCGGGTCGGCGTAGGGCAGTGACACCACCTGGCCGCCCGGCTTGGCGACGGCGGCCCGCAGCTTGTCCAGCCAGGCCGTGGCGGCGGCCTGGCCGGTGCCGGGGACGGTGTTGTCGTCCTTGGCCGGCTTGCCGACGTCCTGGCCCGGCTTCTGCACCCGGTACGGCCTGGTCATCGCGAACGCGGTGTCCAGCAGGTCCGGGTCGACCACCCAGGTCAGCCCGGTCATCTTGGCCCCGGTGTCCACCAGCTCGTACAGCCGGCCGCCCGGGGAGAACTCGGCGGTCAGGCTGTCGTCGCGCAGGACGGGGACGGGCTGGTCGTTGTCGGAGTAGGTCTGCGCGGCCAGCACCGGCGCGTGCACCAGCGGCCAGAGCGTGGTGACCTTGCTGGGCTGCGCCTCGGCGCCGCCCGGGTTGTACGGCAGGAAGGTCCGGGCGATGCCCAGCGGCCGGTCGCGCTGGTTGTCGGCGGTCGAGCCCCAGGCGTCCACCGCGAGCTCGTAGACGCCGCTGTCGGACAGCCCGAGGTCGCTCACCGAGACGCTCAGGGTGTAGGGCTGGTTCTGGCCCGGGCCCAGCTCCGGCAGGGCGTACTGCGGGCTGTCCAGCTCCACGCCGTCGGAGTTGGTCGGGCCGCTGCGGGTGGTCACCAGGGACAGGTCGCTGCGCCGCTGCAGCGGCTTGCTGGACAGCGGCTTGCGGACGGCCGCGTGGGCGTTCTTGACCGCGGCCTTGCCGGTGTTGGTGACGTGCCCGGTGATCTTCACGATGCCGTTCGGGCTGGCCACCTGCGGTGCCACCGTCTCGATGGTCATCTCCACCGGGTACTCGGCCGAGACGCCGTTGTCGGTGGTCGGCCGGACGCCGCCCCCGGCGGGTAGCGCCGCGGCCGGGGCGACCGCTGAGAACAGGGCCAGGGCGGCCCCGCAGGCGGCGGCGAGGCGGCGGGCCGCCTGCCCCGCGCGCCGCCCCGTGCCGTGCCCTTCGACGGGGCGTTGGGTCCTTCCGGGCCGTCGGTCCGCCCCCAGGCCCGAGTGCCGTGCCGGCTCACTCACTCGTTCCGCCCTCGCCGTTCTCGATCGCTCGCTGCTGATGCTGTTCGCTTGACGTTCTTCGCTCGACGCAGTTCGCCGCGCTGGTGCCGCGGGAGCTCCGCCGGCCACGGCGGCACGCGACACCGCATCCCCTGTCCGGTGCCCGAGACTCGTCCACCGGCATGGTAACGATGCAGCCCGCGGTGCAGTGTCGCGGGCCTTGGGGTGAGACGCCCAAAACGCGCGGGCGGTTGACCTGTCGGGCCACGTACTCTTGTGAGCCGTGTCCACTGCCAATGAGTCCACCGCGCACCTCGACCGTTCCAGCACCGCCGTCCAGGCCGTCCCAGGCCTGAGCGAGGCCCAGACCCTGGGGCTGCAAGAGCTGCTGCGGGTGTCGCCGGTGGCCGACGAGATCGCCCGTCGGTTCGAGGCGGCCGGCCACCGGCTGGCCCTGGTCGGCGGCTCGGTGCGGGACGCCCTGCTCGGCCGGCTCGGCAACGACCTGGACTTCACCACCGACGCCCGCCCGCAGCAGGTGCTCAGGCTGGTCAAGGGCTGGGCGGACGCGGTCTGGGATGTCGGCATCGCCTTCGGCACGGTCGGCGCCCGCAAGGACACCCCCGAGGGCTCCTTCCTGATCGAGATCACCACCTACCGCTCCGAGGCGTACGACCGGACCTCCCGCAAGCCCGAGGTCACCTACGGCGACACCATCGAGCAGGACCTGGTCCGCCGGGACTTCACCGTCAACGCGATGGCCGTCGACCTGCCCGGCCGCGGCTTCGTCGACCCGCACCACGGCCTGGACGACCTGGAGGCCCGGGTGCTGCGCACCCCCGCGACCCCCGAGGAGTCCTTCTCCGACGACCCGCTGCGGATGATGCGCGCCGCCCGCTTCGCGGCCCAGCTCGACTTCGAGCCGGCCCCCGAGGTCGTCGCCGCGATGACCGCGATGGCCGAGCGGATCACCATCGTGTCCGCCGAGCGCGTCCAGGCCGAGCTGAACAAGCTGCTGCTGGCCAAGCACCCGGTGAAGGGCCTGCGGCTGCTGGTCGACACCGGCCTGGCCGACCACGTGCTGCCCGAGCTGCCCGCACTGCGGCTGGAGCGCGACGAGCACCACCGGCACAAGGACGTCTACGAGCACTCGCTGACCGTCCTGGAACAGGCCGTCGACCTGGAGCAGGACGGCCCGGACCTCACCCTGCGGCTGGCCGCGCTGCTGCACGACATCGGCAAGCCGCGCACCCGCCGCTTCGAGTCGGACGGCCGGGTCTCCTTCCACCACCACGAGGTGGTCGGCGCCAAGATGACCCGCAAGCGGATGCGCGAGCTCAAGTACTCCAAGGAGCTCACCGAGGACGTCTCGCAGCTGGTCGAGCTGCACCTGCGCTTCCACGGCTACGGCGGCGGCGAGTGGACGGACTCCGCGGTGCGCCGCTACGTCACCGACGCCGGACCGCTGCTGGAGCGCCTGCACAAGCTCACCCGCTCCGACTGCACCACCCGCAACCGCAAGAAGGCGGCGGCGCTGTCGCGCACCTACGACGGCCTGGAGCAGCGGATCACCGAGCTGAAGGCCCAGGAGGAGCTGGACGCCGTCCGCCCGGCGCTGGACGGCAACCAGATCATGGAGCTGCTCGGGCTCAAGCCCGGCCCGCAGGTCGGCAAGGCGTACAAGCACATGCTCGAACTCCGGCTGGAGCACGGCCCGCTGGAGCACGACGCGGCGGTGGCCGCGCTGCGGGCCTGGTGGGCCGAGCAGCAGGGCTGAGAGGTGCTGCGAGGGGTGGTCCCGGCGTCGGCCGGGACCATCCCTCGGGTGTGTCGGGTCAGCCGTGGAGGCTCTGCAGGCAGAGCACGTAGTTGAGGGCCGGCAGGTTGGAGTAGGTGCGGGTGTAGGTGCTGTCCGACTTCGGCTGCTTCTCGCAGACCTTCTCGTCGGAGGTGGCCAGGTACTTGAAGACCACCTTGTACTGGGCGCGGGAGTCGCCGCAGGGCAGCATGGTGATCTTCGGGTTGGCGTCGTGGGTCGCGCCGGTGCCGTTCTCGTTGCGCAGGCAGTCGCCGGGGTTGGCCCGGTCGATGCTGTCGGCAGCGGTGCTGGGGGCGGTCGGCGGCGGCAGCGTGATGGTGGGCACCGGCGGCATGCTGAACGTCGGCGAGGGGAACGGCCGCGGCGTGTAGGTCGGCGGCGGCGAGAAGGTGGTCACCGGGGGCACCGTCACCGTCGGTATCGCGATCGGCGCGACCGGGTCGTCCTTCTTCGGGCCGAGCACCCCGGTGGCGGCCAGGACCAGCGTGACGACCACCGAGAGCGGCAGCAGCAGCATCAGCGCGTGCGGCCGCCGGCCCAGCGGGACGCCGGGGTCGAGCTGGGGGCCGTGGCTGCCCGGGACGGGCGGCGGCAGCCGCTTGACCTTGCCGTTGGCGGCGAGGTTCAGCAGCAGGGTGATCGGCGCCAGCAGCACCGACGCCGGGCTCCACCAGCCCTGGACCAGGGTGCGGGCGGACAGATCGCGCACCGTCGCCGTCCCGCAGGTGCGGCAGAACGGGCCCGGCATCCGCAGCATCCGGTAGGCCAGGACCAGGCCCTGGTGGCCGCGGACGGTGGCGTCCACGGCCGGGAAGCCGCCGCAGAAGCGGCAGGCGGGTCCGTCCTGCGGCGCCGGTGGCGGGTACCCGTACCCGTAGCCGGGCGCGGGCTGCGGGGGGTAGCCGTACGGCTGGTCGGGTGGTGGCGGGGCGGCCGGGTAGCCGTAGCCGGGCGGTGGGCCCGGCGGCGGGGGCGGGGTCGGCCGGCCGTAGGGGTTGCCGGTGGCGTACGGGTTGCCGTCGTCGGGCGGCGGGGCGCCGTACGGCAGCTGGGGCGGCGGAACGGACAAGAGGTCCCCCGGGGATGCGGTGGTGGTGGAGAGGTCAGGCCTTCCCCGGCAGCGGGGCGCCGGCCGGGGTCATCGGGCCGAGGCAGAGCACGTACCGCTTCTTGTTCCAGCGGCGTCCGCTCTTGCCCGAGACGGCGCTGGTGGTCTGCGGCGTCTGCCGGCAGCGGTTCACGTCGGTGGTGTCGCCGAACGTCGACAGGACCCGGTAATTCGCTTTGGCGTCAGTGCACTTGACGATCTCGACATCGCGGGTGCCGCTCACCCGGACGCAGTCGCCGGGCTTGGCGCTGCTGACGCTCGGGCCGCTGGCGAAGTAGCCGACGGCCAGCGCGAGACAGCCGCCGACCAGGCCGACGATCCGCAGCTTCGCCTTGACGCCGCGCTTCGCGGAGGGCGTCTCGGCGGCGGAGGCGGGCGGCGGGTAGCCGTACGGACCGGCGGGCGGCTGCTGGCCGTACGGCGACTGGGCGCCGTAGCCGGGCGGCTGCTGGCCGTAGGCCGGGGGCGGTCCGAAGCCGGGCGGTGCGGGCTGGGGCGGTGCGGGCTGGGGCGGCCCGGGCGGGGGCGGTCCGAAGCCGGGCGGTGCGGGCTGGGGCTGCGACGGGATGTACGGCACCTGCCCGTACGGCGGGGCCGGCTGCGGGGGCGGCCCGTACGGCGGAGGTGGCCCGTACGGGCCGGGCGGTGTGCTCATCAGTTCGTCCCCCGAGGCCGAGTGCTGTCGCTCCGACAGGTCTGACGTACCTTAGCGACTCGGTCGGACGCCACCGTTCCGAGGGGCCGAGGGCCTTCAGGAGGCTCGGTCGCCGGGGAGCGGCCCGTACCGCCGGGCGGAGCGCAGGTAGAGGAGCGCCGAGAGCCCGTACACCGCGGCGACCCCGACCACCACCACGACCGAGCGGCCGGAGAGCGGCAGCACCAGCGCCGTGACCAGGGCGGCGGTCACGAAGGCGACGTTGAACAGCACGTCGTAGATCGCGAAGACCCGGCCGCGGTACTCGTCCTCGACCGACTCCTGGACCACGGTGTCGGCGCAGATCTTGGTGCCCTGGGTGACCACCCCGAGCAGCAGCGCCGCGAGCAGGCAGGGCAGCAGGGTGAAGCTCAGGCCGAGCGCCGGGACGAAGACCACCGGGGCCGCCAGGCAGACCGTCAGCCAGCCGGCCAGGCCGAGCCGCCGGGTGCACCAGGGGCTGACCAGCGCGGCGACGAAGAACCCGGCGGCGGACAGGCCGACCGCCTGGCCGAGCGTGACCAGTCCGGCCGCGCTGTCGTTCGGGTCGTTGAAGGTGTACCGGGCGAGCATCACCACGACCACGATCAGCACGCCGTAGCAGAACCGGGCCGCGGTGACGGCGGCCAGCGCGTGCACGGCGGGCCGGCAGTCCCGCACCAAGTGGCGCACGGCGGCGCCGAGTTCGACGGCGGCCCGGACCAGCGCCTGGCCGAGCGCCGGGCGGTCGCCGTGCTTCTCCGGGCCGAGCAGGTCGCGGTCCATCCGGCGGGCGGCCAGTGCGGCCGACAGGTAGAGCAGCGCGGCCACCGTGACCAGCGCGGCGTCGGCCTTCGGCCCGGGGGTCATCACCTGGTGCAGCAGGAAGCCGACCCCTCCGCCGGAGGCGGCGGCGACCGTGCCCAGCGTGGGGGAGAGCGCGTTGGCGGTGACCAGCTGGTCCTGCTCGACCACCCGGGGCAGGGCGGCGGACAGGCCGGCCAGGATGAACCGGTTGAGCGCGGTGACCAGCAGCGCCGAGGCGAAGAACAGCCAGGTCGGCGCCTCCGCCAGGAGCAGGGCGCCGGTGACGAGGCCGAGCCCGAAGCGGGCCAGGTTGCCGTAGTAGAGCACCTGGCGGCGGCGCCAGCGGTCCAGCAGCACCCCGGCGAACGGGCCGATCACCGAGAACGGCAGCAGCATCACGGCCAGCACCGAGGCGATGTCGGCGGGGGAGGACTGCTTCTCCGGGGAGAACACGACGTAGGCGGCGAGCGAGACCTGGAAGACGCCGTCCGAGAGCTGGGAGAGCACCCGGGCGGTCAGCAGCCGCCGGAAGTCCCGGCCGCGGAGCAGACCGAGAAGCGTGGCACGGTGTGCGGACTGGTGGGTGCTGCCGTTCTCGGTGATCGCCACCCGCCCAGAGTGCCATGGAACCGGCCGCTGTTTCACGTGAAACATTCGCCGAGAAACGGTGAAGGGCCCACGATCCGATGATCGTGGGCCCTCCGGCGCGGCCGGCGGCGGTCACCCGCCGCCGGCTCCGGCGCTCTACCTCAGCGCTCGACCTCGCCGCGGATGAACTTCTCGACGTTCTCCTTGGCCTCGTCGTCGAAGTACTGCACCGGCGGGGACTTCATGAAGTACGAGGAGGCCGACAGGATCGGGCCGCCGATGCCGCGGTCCTTGGCGATCTTCGCGGCGCGCACGGCGTCGATGATGACACCGGCGGAGTTCGGGGAGTCCCAGACCTCGAGCTTGTACTCCAGGTTCAGCGGGACGTTGCCGAACGCGCGACCCTCCAGGCGGACGTACGCCCACTTGCGGTCGTCCAGCCAGGCCACGTAGTCCGACGGGCCGATGTGGACGTTGTTGGCGCCCATCTCGCGGTCGCGGATCTGCGAGGTGACGGCCTGGGTCTTGGAGATCTTCTTGGACTCCAGGCGCTCGCGCTCGAGCATGTTCTTGAAGTCCATGTTGCCGCCGACGTTCAGCTGCATGGTGCGCTCGAGGATGACACCGCGGTCCTCGAACAGCTTGGCCATCACGCGGTGCGTGATGGTGGCGCCGACCTGGGACTTGATGTCGTCACCGACGATCGGCACGCCGGCCTCGGTGAACTTGTCCGCCCACTCCTTGGTGCCCGCGATGAACACCGGCAGGGCGTTCACGAAGGCGACCTTGGCGTCGATGGCGCACTGGGCGTAGAACTTGGCGGCGGCCTCGGAACCGACGGGCAGGTAGCAGACCAGGACGTCGACCTGCTGGTCCTTGAGGATCTGGACGACGTCGACCGGGGTCTCGTCGGACTCCTCGATGGTCTCCCGGTAGTACTTGCCCAGGCCGTCGAGGGTGTGGCCGCGCTGGACGGTGACGCCGGTCGGCGGCACGTCGCAGATCTTGATGGTGTTGTTCTCGCTGCTGCCGATGGCGTCGGCCAGGTCGAAGCCGACCTTCTTGGCGTCGACGTCGAACGCGGCGACGAACTCCACGTCGCGGACGTGGTACTCACCGAACTGGACGTGCATCAGCCCGGGGACCTTGCCGGCCGGGTCGGCGTCCTTGTAGTACTCGACACCCTGCACCAGCGACGCGGCGCAGTTGCCCACGCCCACGATGGCTACGCGAACCGAACCCATTCCGGTTGCTCCCTGTGATCTCATGAGGGCCGCCGGGGTCGACGGCACTCGTCCTGCTTCTTCGATGACTGCTTGTACGGGCGCGAGGCGCCCACTCCTGCCGCGCGGCACAGGGCTGACGCGGTGTCAGCGCTCCTGGGCGGAGCGCCCCGGGCGGTCGTACGGTGGCCCGGGCGGGTCCTGGGACCCTTCCTCCTGGCCACGGCCGTCCGAAGTCTTGTGGGGTACGGCGGTGGTGTTGCCGCCGGTGGCGGGCCCGGTCCGGCCGGTGCGGTTGGCCCGCTCGGTCTCGATCAGCTCGTTGAGCCACCGGACCTCGCGCTCCACCGACTCCAGTCCGTGCCGCTGCAGCTCGACGGTGTAGTCGTCGAACCGCTCGCGGGCGCGGGCCAGCGAGTTGCGCATCTTCTCCAGTCGCTCCTCCAGCCGGCTGCGACGCCCTTCCAGGACGCGCATCCGCACGGCCCGGTCGGTCTGGCCGAAGAACGCGAAGTGGACGCCGAAGTGCTCGTCCTCCCAGGCGTCGGGCCCGGAGTCGGCGAGCAGCTCCTCGAAGCGCTGCTTGCCTTCGGGGGAGAGCCGGTAGACGGTCTTGGACCGCTTGCCGTTGAGCGCGGTGGCCGGGACGTACTCGACGTCCGGGTTGTCCTCGACCAGGAAGCCCTGGGCGACCAGGCTCTTCAGGCACGGGTAGAGCGTTCCGTACGAGAACGCCCGCAACGTTCCGAGCAGGACGTTGAGCCGCTTGCGCAGCTCGTAGCCGTGCATCGGGGCGTCGTGGAGCAGACCGAGAACGGCGAACTCCAGCACTCCTGAGCGCCTGCCCATTGCCGTCGTCCTCCTTACCTCTCGGCCGTTGTCCGGCCGCTGCATCGGGCGGTATGCCGCGTCGATGTATCGGCTCGATATATCGAGAACAGTAAACCGGGCCCTCGGAACGGGCAAGGGGGGCGCGCGTGAAGGTGATCACAAGCCGACGCGCAGGAGCGGTTGGCAACGGGCGTGTAATGATCTGCTGCCGTTTTGCGGTCATTGGGGACTGATGCCCGATTAGTTGGGATTCCCGGCTGCGTACGCTGTCGCGTGTGCACGAGGACCACCTCCGGGGTTAGGGCGGTTGGCGGGCATCGGACGTGAACCCTGCCTTCAGGCTGGAACCGCCTGGCGAGGAGTGGCTGCAACATGAGTGAACGACGGCGAAGGACGCCCAGCCCGGGCGGTGACGGGCAGCAGCCCCCGGGTGGTGGTGGCCGTCAGGGCGGACCAGGCCGGGGCGAGGTGAGCTCGGACGGCGTCGGCCGTCGGCGCCCCCCGGGCGAACGGGAGACCGCTCAGCAACCCCGGATGACCCGCGCCGAACTGCGCAAGGCCGGCCAGAAGGGCGGCAAGGGCGGCCGCGGACGCGGTGCCGCCGCCTCCGCGTCCGCGGCCGCCGCCGCAGGCCCCGGCAAGAAGCGGTTCATCGACTACCCGCGCTTCGGCAAGACCGGCGTCCGGCGCTGGCTGCCGTCCTGGCGGCAGTGGCTGAGCGGCTTCCTGATCTTCTTCGCCACCTGCGTGGGCGGGGTCTTCTACCTCTACCAGACCACCGAGATCCCGCAGCTCAAGGATCTGATGAAGGACCAGAACACGATCTACTACTGGGCCGACAACACGGAGATGACCCGCAAGGGCGAGACCAACCGTCAGATCGTCGAGCTCTCCGACATCAGCCCCAACCTGCAGAACGCCGTGATCGCGGCGGAGAACCAGACCTTCCGCGAGGACAGCGGCATCGACCCCAAGGGCATGCTCCGCGCCGTCTACAACATGGCCAAGGGCGGCGAGACCCAGGGCGCCTCGACGATCACCCAGCAGTACGTGAAGAACGCGTACCTCAGCCAGGAGCAGACCCTCAGCCGCAAGCTGAAGGAGTTCTTCATCACGCTGAAGATCAATCAGAAGATGCAGAAGCCGGACATCCTCAAGGGGTACCTGAACACCAGCTGGTTCGGTCGCGGCTCGAACGGCGCCCAGGCCGCCGCACAGGCCTACTACGGGGTCGACGCCAAGGACCTCGACCTCTGTCAGAGCGCCATGCTGGCCGGCCTGTTGAAGGGCGCGTCGTACTACGACCCCAGCAACCCGGCCAACAAGGAGCGGGCCGAGGGGCGGTGGTCCTGGATCCTCGACAACATGGTGAAGATCAAGGCCGTCACCCCGGAGGAGCGTGCCAAGTGCAGCACGTTCCCCGCCCCGATCCCGCAGAAGCCCAACTCCAGCATGAACGGTGAGGTCAGCTACCTGGTCGACACCGCCAACAAGTACCTGATGGCCACCGACAAGACGATCACCCAGCAGATGATCGACAAGGGCGGCCTGAAGGTCTACACCACCTTCGAGAAGGACAAGGTCGACGCCCTGAAGAAGGCCGTCGACGACGTCAAGGGCGAGAACCTCAACGCCCAGAAGCGCCCCAACAACGACACCTTCATCCAGTTCGGCTCCGCCAGCATCCGCCCCGGCGACGGCGCGATCGTCGCCCTCTACGGCGGCGACGGCGTGGAGAACGGCCACTTCGACAACAACGCCGACGCCATCGGCGTCCAGGTCGGCTCGACCTTCAAGCCCTTCGTGCTGGCGACCGCCATGCAGATCGGCGTCCAGACGGCCACCGACGACAAGGGCAAGCCGAAGCGGATCAACGCCGACAGCCGCTACCTGTCCGACGACATGTCCGAGATCCGCAAGCCGGACGGCTCGCTGGTGATCGGCGACGACGGCAAGCCCTACCGGCAGAAGAACGAGGACTCAGGCAAGCGCGGCTACGTCTCGCTGCGGTCGGCCATGCAGAACTCGTTCAACGTGCCCTTCGTCCAGCTCAACCAGGACGTCGGCGGTCAGAACGTGGCCAACATCGCCGAGCAGATGGGCGTCAGGAAGGAGAGCTTCGCCGACCCGAAGACCCCGACCTTCGCCCTCGGCACCTCCACCATCAGCCCGATCCGGATGGCCACCGCCTACGGCACCCTGGCGGCCAGCGGCAAGGAGGCCGAGCCCTACTCGGTCACCAAGGTCGAGGTGAACGGCGCCGAGCGCCCGGGCTTCGGCAAGAAGGACGCCAAGGTCGCCCTGGAGCCGGCCGTCGCCGACAACGTCACCGACGTGCTGGTGAACGTGGTGAAGAACGGTACCGGTTTCAAGGCCAAGGAGCTGGGCCGCCCGGTGGCCGGCAAGACCGGTACCACCGACCAGAACAAGTCGGCCTGGTGGGTCGGCTACACCCCGCAGCTGGTGACCAGCGTCGCGATGTGGCGCGAGGACCCGAGCAAGCACGAGCGGCTGTCGCTCAACGGCACCGGCGGCAAGGAGTCCATCCACGGTGGTGACATCCCGACCGACGTCTTCACCCGGTACATGAAGGCCGCGCTGGCCAACGAGAAGAAGATGGACTTCCCGGCCCCGCAGCCGGTCGGCACCCAGGTGGACTCCTCCGGCGCCCCGGTCTCGCCGAGCATGACGCCCACGCAGACGACGAGCGAGACCCCGTCGGCCCCGCCCGCGACCCAGCCGGGCACCAACAACCAGCCCCCGCCGACCAACAACAACCAGCCGCAGCCGCCCGTGTCCACCCAGGGCCCGGGCTGTGTCCCGGGCGTGGACTGCCCTGGCACGCAGCCGAGCCAGACACCGTCGCACACCAGGACCAACCCCGGTCCGACGAGCAGCTGCGGCCTCCTCGGCTGCACCACGCCCCCGCCCACGGCGCCGCCGACGGACCCCCCGGCGACGAGCAGCAAGCCGAGCGGCAAGCCGCCGACACCGTCCTCGACCGGCGGTGGCGGTGGGCAGAACGCACTGCTGCCCTGACCACCACCCGCTGAGCGGATGAACCGAACGGCGGTGGCGGCCCTCTCCGGAGGGCCGCCACCGCCGTTTCGTCATGATTCGCCGTGCCGCCGGGCGACGGAGGCCGGGCCCGTTGCGGGGTCCTCCTCGTCCCGGTGGGGCCGGTGCGGCAGGATGTCCGGCATGACGTCGAGCGATCGTGACGAATCCGCAGGGCCGGCCGGGCCCGGCGACGCCGCAGGGCCGGTCGTCGCCACGGCCGCGCCGCCGGTCAACACCGTGGTCGTCCCGGCCGACGAGGACCCGGTGGCGGCGGCCAGCAGCGAGGTGATCGGCGGCCCGCCGGGCCGCCGGGCGCTGCTGGGCGTCTCCTGGTGGATCCCGGCGCGCTTCCTGGCGCTGGCGGTGATCGTGATCTCGGTGCTCGGCATGGTGCAGAAGGCGCCCTGCTACAACCAGGCCTGGTTCCAGCCGGGTTCGCCGCAGTACATCCACGCCTGCTACAGCGACATCCCGCACCTGTTCTCCGGCCGCGGCTTCTCGGCCGGGCTGCACCCGTACGTGGACCGCATCCCGGGCACCTCCGGGGATCTGCAGTACCTCGAATACCCGGTGCTGACCGGCCTGTTCATGCAGGTCGCGGCCTGGCTGACGCCCGGCGCCGGCACCTCGCAGGACCAGGAGCGGTGGTTCTGGGCGATCAACGCGGGGCTGCTGATGGCCTGCGCGGTGGTCGCCGTGGTGGCGCTCTCGCGCACCCACCGCCGCCGCCCCTGGGACGCCCTGCTGTTCGCGCTCGCGCCCGTCCTGCTGCTGAACGGCACGGTCAACTGGGACCTCCTCGCGGTCGCGCTGGCCGCCGTGGCGATGGCCTGGTGGTCCGGCTCCCGGCCCGGCTGGGCGGGTGTCTTCATCGGCCTGGCCACCGCGGCCAAGCTCTACCCGGTGCTGCTGCTCGGCCCCCTGCTGGTGCTCTGCTGGCGGGCCGGGAAGTGGCGCGAGTTCCGGGTGATGCTGGCCGGCGCGGCCGGCTCCTGGCTGCTGGTCAACCTGCCGATCATGGCGGCCAACTGGCAGGGCTGGTCGACCTTCTACGTGTTCAGCAAGCACCGCGCCGAGGACTACGGCTCGTTCTGGCTGATCCTGATGCAGAGCCGGGGCACGGGGCTGGCCGACCTCGACCTCTACATCGGCGTGCTGATGGTCCTCGGCTGCCTGGCCATAGCGTGGCTCGGCTTCACGGCGCCCCGCCGCCCGCGCTTCGCGCAGCTGGCCTTCCTGGTGGTCGCCCTGTTCGTGCTGGTCAACAAGGTGTACTCGCCGCAGTACGCGCTCTGGCTGCTGCCGCTCGCGGTGCTGGCCCGGCCGCGCTGGCGGGACTTCCTGATCTGGCAGGCCTGCGAGGTGCTGTACACCCTGGGCATCTGGTCCCACCTGGGCTTCGTCACCGGGCCCAAGCAGCACGGGATCGGCGAGGCCTGGTACCACTTCGCGGTCGTGCTGCACCTGCTGGGCACGCTCTACCTGGTGGTCATGGTGGTCCGCGACGCCCTGCAGCCGGACCGCGACCCGGTGCGCTGGGACGGCAGCGACGACCCGTCCGGCGGGGTGCTCGACCGGGCCCCGGACGTGTTCGTGCTCGGCACCGCCCGGACGCTGCGCGAGGAGGAGAGCTACGCCGGATACGCGCCGGCCGGCTCCGAGCAGTGGCTGGACGAGCCGGAACTGCCGGAGCCGGCCGAGAAGGCGTAGGCGCTTCAGTCGTTCTAGGGCCGGACAGGGCCTAGCGGTCCACCACGCGGTCGAAGTGCGTGGTGGTGTGCCGGACCTGGAGGCCGAGCTCCTCGCCGATCGCGGGGGGCTTGGTCTCGCCGTCCAGGAACAGCAGTGAGACCTGCATGTGCGGCGGCTCGGCGAACCAGAGCTGCTTGCCGGCCCAGTGGAACGGCGACTTGGTCTTGTTGACGGTCGCCAGGCCGGCCCGGGCGATGCCCTTGGCCCGGGAGGCCATGGTCTGCACGTACTTGGGCGCCTCCAGGCCGATGCCGTGCGCGGTGCCGCCGGCCACCACCACGATGTGGCCGTCGGCCGGCGCCGGGTGCTGGCGGTAGCCGTAGCGGTCGCCCTTCTTCACCGGGGTGACGTCCAGCACCGTGGCCCGGACCTCCAGCGCGCCGTGGTCGCCCAGCCAGAGCCGGGTGCCGATCCGGGCCCGGAAGACGATGTCCGGGTAGCGCTGGGCCAACTGCTCCATGCCGGCCGCGCCGAGGTGGCTGACGTACACGGTGTGCACCGGCACCCCGGCCGCCCGGGCGGTGTCCACCCAGTGGACGACCTCCTCGGTCGGGCTGGAGCCGTCCGGCCGGTCCATCGGCAGGTGCAGCGCCAGGCCCTCGAAGGCGACGCCGTCCAGCTCGGCGGCGACGGCCGTGAGGTCGGCGGCGCTCACCCCGTGGCGGCGCATGGAGGTCATGCACTCCACCACCACCCGGGCGCCGCGCAGCGCCCGCAGCGCGTCCAGGTTCGCCACCGTCCGGATCACCCGGGCGTGCGGCAGCGGCAGCGCCTCCTCGCCGACCCGGTACGGGGTGAGCACCAGCAGCTCGCCGCCGTACCACTCGGCGGCGTCGGCCGCCTCGTACGCGGTGCCGACGGCCAGCACACCGGTGCCCAGCAGCGTCGCCTCCTCGGCCAGCCGGTGGTTGCCCAGGCCGTAGCCGTTCCCCTTGGCGACCGGCACCAGGCCGGGGAACTCGGCGAGGACGGAGCGCTGGTGGGTGCGCCAGCGTTCGGTGTCGAGGTAGAGCGACAGCGTCATCGGGTCAGCCTCCTCAGCGGCGGGACATGTAGAGGTCGAGGGCCTTGTGCAGCAGCTTGTTGAGCGGGAAGTCCCACTCGCCGAGGTACTCGGCGGCCTGGCCGCCGGTGCCGACCTTGAACTGGATCAGGCCGAACAGGTGGTCGTTCTCGTCCAGGGTGTCGCTGATGCCGCGCAGGTCGTACACGCCGCCGCCGAGCGCGTAGGAGTCGCGCATCATCCGCCACTGGATCGCGTTGGACGGCTTGACCTCGCGCTTGTGGTTGGCCGAGGCGCCGTAGGAGTACCAGACGTGCTCGCCGACCACCAGCATCGTGGTCGCGGCCAGCGGCTCGCCGTCGTGGTAGGCGATGTAGAGCCGCATCCGGTTCTGGTCCTCGGCGGTGAGGGCCTTCCACATCCGCTGGAAGTAGGACAGCGGGCGCGGGGTGAACTTGTCGCGCTCGGCGGTCACCAGGTAGAGCTGGTGGAAGATCGGCAGCTCGTCGTAGCCGCCCTGGTACACCTCGACGCCGCTCTTCTCGGCCTTCTTGATGTTGCGGCGCCAGAGCTGGTTGAAGTTCTTGTGGATGTCGTCCAGCGAGCGGTTGGCCAGCGGCACCTGGAACACGTAGCGCGGCTGGACGTCGCCGAAGCCGGCGCCGCCGTCCTCGCCCTGCAGCCAGCCGGCCTTGCGCAGCCGGTCGGCCACCTCGAAGGCGCGCGCCTCGTACCAGTCGGCCTCGACGTCGCGCAGGCGCTTGGCCTGCTTGCCGGCGATGGCCTCCTTGATGGTGGGGGCGTTCCAGCGGCGGATGACGATCGGCGGGCCCATCTTGACCGAGAACGCGCCCTGCGACTTGAGGTGGGCGAGCATCGGGGAGAGCCAGCGGTCGAGGTCCCGGTCGAACCAGTCGATGACCGGGCCCTCGGGCAGGTAGGCAAGGTAGCGCTTGAGCTTGGGCAGCTGCCGGTAGAGCACCAGGCCGGCGCCGACGAGCTGGTTGGCCTCGTCGAACCAGCCGATCGACTCCGAGCGCCACTCGGCCTTCACGTCGCCCCACGACGGCACCTGCATGTGGCTGGCCGAGGCGCGGCTCCTGATGAAGGCGAGGTGCTCCTCGCGGGTGATCGTCCTCAGGCGCAGGCTCATTGCTCGGTGCTCCTCGTCGGTCGGGCTGCGGTGGGCCCAGGTTCTCGGGCTGACCCTATCGTCCGGGGCCCGGGCGCCCGCCGCTGCGGGCGCGACGGCGCCCCCGTCGCGTACCTGTCTCCTTGCAGATACGCCACGGGGGCGCCGAGGGTTCCGGAACGGTGCGACCGGGGCGGCTCAGCCCCAGAGGCCGCCGCGGGCGATGCCGAGGTAGAAGCCGATGGCGGAGGCGCCGAGCGTGATCATCAGCACGAAGCGCTCGGCCGTGGTGACCGAGACGAACATGCCGAGCAGCCCCGTGATGATCCCGAACAGGCCGGTCCACGAGGTCAGCAGGTGCAGGTTGTGGAAGAACGAGGTGGTGAAGGCGATCACGCCCAGCACGGCGGTGAGGCCCACCAGGGCGTTCTCGCGGGGGTGCGGGTGGCCGTCGGTGTTCAGTGTGAGCGCGGGCATGCGGTGGACGGACTGGGCCATGAGTCCCACCTCCTGGCGTGGAGACGAACGGGCAGGAATCCCGTTCCGTCCAGATTGCGGCGGTTGGGCCGGTCTCACAACCCCTATGCGTTTTGTTCGGCCGTCCGGGTGCGGGTAGGCTGTGCCGTCTGCACTGGTGTAGTTGTGCCCCCTTGCGCTCTCTTCCGGGCGACCACCCTGTCGGGTGAGCGGGGCCCGATTGTCGGACCCGGCCGCTACGGTGGCCGGTGTCGTCACTGCTCCGGTGCCGACGCTGCACAACCCTCCTGCCACGGAGAGACCGTGGCCGTTGAGTCCAAAGGAGGTGGGTTACCCATGCGTCACTACGAGGTGATGGTCATCCTCGACCCCTCGGTCGAGGAGCGCGCTGTCTCCCCCCTGATCGAGAACTTCCTCACCGTCGTCCGGAACGCCGGCGGCAAGGTGGAGAAGGTCGACACCTGGGGTCGTCGCCGTCTGGCTTACGAGATCAACAAGCAGTCCGAGGGCATCTACTCGGTCATCGACCTGAAGGCCACGCCTGAGGTCGTCAAGGAGCTCGACCGCCAGATGGGCCTGAGCGAGTCGGTTCTGCGGACCAAGGTCCTGCGCCCGGACACCCACTGAGCCACCTCTGAGGCCTTCGGGTCTCGGGTAGCTCGCGTCCGCTGTTTCACGTGAAACAGCGGTGAACGGACATCTTCCCGAGAGGTCATCACCACCATGGCAGGCGAGACCGTCATCACCCTCGTCGGCAATCTCGTCGACGACCCCGAGCTGCGCTTCACCCCGTCGGGTGCGGCGGTCGCGAAGTTCCGTATCGCGTCCACCCCCCGCACCTTCGACCGTCAGACGAACGAGTGGAAGGACGGCGAGAGCCTCTTCCTCACGTGCAACGTCTGGCGGCAGCCGGCGGAGAACGTGGCCGAGTCGCTGCAGCGCGGCATGCGCGTCATCGTGCAGGGCCGACTGCGCCAGCGGTCTTACGAGACCAAGGAAGGCGAGAAGCGGACGGTCTTCGAGGTCGAGGTCGACGAGGTCGGCCCGAGCCTGCGCTCGGCGACCGCGAAGGTCACCCGGGCCAACCGGTCCGGTGGCCCCGGCGGCTCTGGTGGCGGCTTCGGCGGCCAGCAGGGCGGCGGCGGTGGCCAGCAGGGCGGTTGGGGCGGCGGTGGCGGCCAGCAGGGCGGCGGCGGCAGCTGGGGTGGAAACTCCGGCGGCGGCGGCCAGTCCGGCCCCTCCGACGACCCGTGGGCGTCCAGCACTCCGTCCGGCGGCCAGCAGGGCGGCGGCAGCTGGGGTGCCCCGTCCGGTGGCGGCTTCTCGGAAGAGCCTCCGTTCTAAGAGCTGACAGATTTCGTGCGGCCCGGCCGCCGGCGTCCTGAGGACGCCGGCCGGGCCGTGAACCCCAAATGGAGCACACAATGGCGAAGCCGCCTGCTCGCAAGCCGAAGAAGAAGGTTTGCGTCTTCTGCAAGGACAAGGTCAACTACGTTGACTACAAGGACACGAACCTGCTGCGGAAGTTCATCTCCGACCGTGGCAAGATCCGTGCCCGCCGGGTCACCGGCAACTGCACCCAGCACCAGCGTGACGTCGCCACGGCCGTGAAGAACAGCCGTGAGATGGCGCTGCTGCCCTACACCAGCACCGCGCGCTAAGAGAGGGTGACCAAGTAATGAAGATCATCCTCACGCACGAGGTGCCGGGTCTCGGCTCCGCCGGCGAGGTCGTCGAGGTCAAGGACGGCTACGCCCGCAACTACCTGGTTCCGCGTGGCTACGCCATCCGCTGGACCAAGGGCGGCCAGAAGGACGTCGACGCGATCCGTCGCGCCCGCAAGATCCACGAGATCCAGACCCTTGAGGCCGCCAACGAGGTCAAGGGCAAGCTCGAGGGCGTCCAGGTCAAGCTGGCCGTTCGCTCGGGTGACGCCGGCCGTCTGTTCGGTTCGGTGACCCAGGCCGACGTCGTGGAGGCCATCAAGGCCGCCGGCGGCCCGGCCGTGGACAAGCGCGCCGTCGCGATCGCCTCGCCGATCAAGACCGTGGGCACCCACAAGGTCTCGGTCAAGCTGCACGCCGACGTCCAGGCCAACCTCGACGTCGCCGTCGTCGCTGCCTGAGTTCCGTAGCAGTGGCCTGAGGGCCGGACTCCTCCGGGAGTCCGGCCCTCGGTCGTGTTCCGGAGCGTTCGGCCCCTGCGCATTCGGTGTCGGCGCATTCCGTGCCGGAGCCCTCGGCCCCGGCGCCGTCAGCTCCGGACGGCCCCGGTGACCAGCCAGCGGCCGCCGCGCGCCCGCCCGACCAGGAAGGCCGCGCGGACCAGCATGAACAGGTTCATCGCCCACCACAGCCCGGCCAGCCCGGTGCCGGTGGCCGGCACCGCGATCGCCGCCGGGGTGAACACCGCCAGGGTCGCGATCGCCGCCCAGGCCAGGTAGGGGCCGTCCCCGGCGCCCATCAGCACCCCGTCCAGCACGAAGACCAGACCGGCGACCGGCTGGCTGAGCGCGAGCAGCAGCAGGGCGGTGTCCAACTGCCCCTGCACCGCCGGATCGGGCGTGAACAGCGGGACGTACAGCGGGCGGGCGGCCACCAGCAGCAGACCCAGCAGCACGCCCGAGCCGATGCCCCACTCGACCATCCGACGGGTGGCGGCCCTGGCGCCCGGGATGTCCTCGGCGCCCAGGTAGCGGCCGATGATCGCCTGGCCGGCGATCGCGATGGCGTCCAGGGCGAAGGCCAGGAAGCTGAACAGCGTCATGGTGATCTGGTGCGCGGCCACCTGGTCGTCGCCCAGCCGGGCGGCCACCGCGGTGGCGATCATCAGCACCGCGCGCAGGCTGACCGTCCGGACCAGCAGCGGACCGCCCGCCCTCGCACTGGCCCGGATGCCGGCCGCGTCCGGCCGCAGCGAGGCGTGCTCGCGCCGCGCCCCGCGCACCACCACGACCAGGTAGACGGCGGCCATCCCGGTCTGCGCGAGCACGGTGCCCCAGGCCGAGCCGGCCACCCCGAGCCCGGCGCCGTACACCAGGCCGGCGTTCAGGCCGATGTTGGCGGCGAAGCCCGCGATCGCCACCAGCAGCGGCGTGCGGGTGTCCTGGAGGCCGCGCAGCACGCCGGTGGCGGCCATCACCATGAGCATCGCGGGGATGCCCAGGGCGCTGATCCGCAGGTACGTCACGGCGTAGGGGGCGGCGGTCTCCGAAGCCCCCAGGACGTCGGCCGCCCAGGGGGCCAGCAGCACGGTGAGCAGCACCACCGGGACGGCCAGACCGAGGGCGAGCCAGATGCCGTCGACGCCCTGCTGGACGGCGCCGCGGCGGTCCCCGGCACCGATCCGGCGGGCCACCGCCGCGGTGGTGGCGTAGGCGAGGAAGACGAACACGCCGGTCGCGGTGGACAGCGCGGCGGCGGCGATGCCGACCCCGGCCAGCTGTGGGGTGCCGAGGTGGCCGACGATCGCCGAGTCGGCCATCAGGAAGAGCGGTTCGGCGACCAGCGCGCCGAAGGCCGGGACGGCCAGTGCGAGGATCTCCCGGTCGTGCTGGCGTCTGGAGGGGGTCGGGGCTGCGGGAGGGGCGGTCATGGGCTCCAGGCTACTCATCCACAGGTAATGACTGCTAGTGGCAGTTGTCTATTACTCGAATTCTTGAGCGAGGTGTTCGACCCGCTTCGCGCCCGCGGGGGTCCGGCTGTGTGTGAAGAATTTCTCATGCACAGGCCCGGAAAGAGGTAATACCTGGTCAACAGGTTGACGGTGGACAGATGGTCCGGTTATCCACAGGGCCTTCCACAGGGGCGTCCACAGCTTTGCGGCACTTCTCCACAGCCCAGGGCCGCTCGTCCACACCCCCTGTGGATAACCGCCTTGGCTGAACGGCTCCCGGCGCCTTAGCGTGGGCCCTCCGCCCGACACTCCCGCCCGCCCCGGCGTCCGATTTGTCGGTGCCGTGGCGTACAAAGAGGAGCGGCTCCGCTCCACCCAGCCACCGGCAAGACCCGCTCCAACTCGCACCACTCGCTGATCGGGGAACACGCGTGACCGGCCCCCAGTACGACGACCACGACGCCCCGCCGCCGGAGGAGGACTGGCAGCCCGCCGAGGACCCCTTCCCCGCCGGCGCCTTCGACGACGCGTCCTTCCCCGACGGGCCCGGCGACCGGCTCCCGGTCTCCCGCGGCCGCTCCGGCCAGGGCGGCAACCGCGACGGCGGCGGCCGCGAGGGCGGCTTCCAGAAGGGCGGCAAGGGCGGCCGGAGCGGCTCCCAGCGCGACGGTTCGCAGAGCGGTGGCGGTGGCGGCGGCTGGCAGCGCCGTGGCGACGACGAGGGCCAGGGCGGCGCGGACGGCTTCGAGCGCGTCCCCCCGCAGGACCTCGCCGCCGAGCAGTCCGTCCTCGGCGGCATGCTGCTGTCCAAGGACGCCATCGCCGACGTGGTCGAGGTGCTCAAGCCGGCCGACTACTACCGGCCCGCGCACGAGATGGTCCACGGCGCGATCCTCGACCTGTACGCCCGCGGCGAGCCGGCCGACCCGATCACCGTGGCCGGCGAGCTCACCAAGCGCGGCGAGCTCCAGCGCGTCGGCGGCGCCTCCTACCTGCACACCCTGGTCAACTCCGTCCCGACCGCCGCCAACGCCGAGTACTACGCCCAGATCGTCCACGAGCGCGCCGTCCTGCGCCGCCTGGTCGAGGCCGGCACCCGGATCGCCGGCATGGGCTACGCGGCCGAGGGCGACGTCGACGAGATCGTCAACGCCGCCCAGGCGGAGATCTACGCCGTCACCGAGCAGCGCACCAACGAGGACTACGCGCCGCTCGCCGACATCATGGAGGGCGCCCTCGACGAGATCGAGGCGATCGGCTCCCGCAACGGCCAGATGTCCGGCGTCCCGACCGGCTTCGCCGACTTCGACGCGCTCACCAACGGCCTCCACCCCGGCCAGATGATCGTCATCGCGGCCCGCCCCGCGATGGGCAAGTCGACCCTGGCGCTGGACTTCGCCCGCGCCTGCTCGATCCAGAACAAGCTGCCGAGCGTGATCTTCTCGCTCGAAATGGGACGCAACGAGATCGCCATGCGCCTGCTGTCCGCCGAGGCCCGGGTCGCGCTGCACCACATGCGTTCCGGGAACATGACGGACGACGACTGGACCCGCGTCGCCCGCCGGATGCCCGACGTCAGCGAGGCGCCGCTGTTCATCGACGACTCCCCGAACCTGTCGATGATGGAGATCCGGGCCAAGTGCCGCCGGCTCAAGCAGCGCAACGACATCAAGCTGGTCGTCATCGACTACCTCCAGCTGATGCAGTCCGGCGGCTCCCGCCGGGCCGAGAACCGCCAGCAGGAGGTCTCCGACATGTCGCGAAACCTGAAGCTGCTGGCCAAGGAGCTGGAAGTCCCGGTCATCGCGCTCTCCCAGCTGAACCGTGGCCCCGAACAGCGCACCGACAAGCGGCCGATGGTCTCCGACCTGCGCGAGTCCGGCTCGATCGAGCAGGACGCCGACATGGTCATCCTGCTCCACCGCGAGGACGCCTACGAGAAGGAGTCCCCGCGCGCCGGCGAGGCCGACCTGATCGTCGCCAAGCACCGTAACGGCCCCACCGCCACCATCACGGTGGCCTTCCAGGGCCACTACTCGCGCTTCGTCGACATGACCCGGGACTAGCACTGACGAGGGGCACCGGGGGGCCTCGTCCGACCGTCACCGAGGCCAACGCAGCAGTGTGATGAGCTACTGTCCGTGCGGTGAAAACGATACGACAGCTGTCCGCCCGCCGGGCCGGGGGAAGCACGAAGGCTCGGGCGAGCGGGTCGGCCAGTCGGCTGGGCTGGCTCGACGCGCTTCGCGGCGTGGCCGCCCTGGTGGTGGCGCTCCACCACTTCGACGTCCTGAAGATGCTGCCGGACGGGGTGGCGTCCTTCATCTGGTGGCACGCCGACCTGGGCCTCTACGGCGTCATGCTGTTCTTCCTGGTCAGCGGCTACATCATCCCGGCCTCGCTGGAGCGTCGCGGGGACGTGCGGGCGTTCTGGATCGGACGGATCTTCCGGCTCTGGCCGCCGGTGATCATCGGTATCACGGTGGCGCTGGCCATCATCCCGAAGGGCGACGGCTCGGTCGCGCTCTTCGCCACCGATCACGACCTGATCTACGTGGCCGCCAACTCGACCATGCTGCAGGACTTCATGGGCGTCTGGAACGGCCTGGGCGTCATGTGGACCCTCAGCTACGAGATGGTCTTCTACTACATGGTCACCGCGCTCTTCACGGTCGGCCAGCACCGCCGCAGCGGCCCGATCGCGGTCGGCTTCGCCGGCGTGGCGCTGCTCTTCGGCACCTCCATCGCCTCCCACACGCTGACCAGCGACATCACCTCGACCCGCAACCTGGTCTGGGGCTCCGTCCTGATCGTGCTGTTCGGCTTCGCCTGCGTGCTGAGCGGCCGGCCGAACCTGACCCGGGTCGGGGCGATCACGCTCGGTCTGCTGGGCTTCGTGCTGATGTACAACAACAGCCGGGCCCCGATGTTCGAGACCCTGATGATCTTCGCGACGATGTTCGCGGGCACCGCGATCTACCGGGCCGAGAACCGCCAGATCGACCGCCTCCAGGCGATCCTGTGCTGCGGCTTCGTGGTCGTCGCGGGGGTGGCCGTCGCCTGGATGTACAACCGTGACGGCATGGAGCAGAACACCTGGACGGCCGGCTGGATGGCCTGGGCCGGCTCCTACCTCGGGGCCTGGATCACGTTCGGCATCGGCATGGCGCTGCGCAAGCGCCGCTTCCCGAAGCCGCTCACCTGGCTCGGCGGGATCAGCTTCTCGCTCTACCTGCTGCACGTCCCGCTGGTCCACACCATCCAGCCGCTGCTGCACGTGCCCAAGGTGCCGCCGACGACCGGCGGCAAGCTGATCTGGACGGCCGAGTACCTCGTCGTGATCATGCTGGCGAGCTGGGTGATGTACCGGCTGGTGGAGCTGCCCGTGCAGAAGCTGGGCCGCAAGGTGGCCAAGGCGGTCGAGCGCCGCTGGCCGGGCAGCGCCCTGCAGCCGGCGGCCGCCGTGTCGATCGGGGCGCCCGCGACCGGCGAGGCCGCCGGGGCTGTTCCGGCCCAGTCCGGGGAGAAGGGCCAGGGCGGGGGCCAGGATCAGGAGAAGGATCAGGTGCCGGTCGAAGTCGGCGCCGGCGGCCCGGGGCAACGGGTCGGCTGACCGCCGCACGGACACACCGAGGGCTCGCCTCCTACCCGGGAGGCGAGCCCTCGGCGCGTGGTTCCTGGGTGCCGTCAGACGGTGACGGTGGCGCGGAAGAGGGTCGTGGCGGTGCCGGACAGCCGGGTGGGGGCGCCGGTGGCGGGGAGGAAGGCCGACCGGCCGCGGGCGAGGTCCAGGGTGGTGCCGTCGGCGGCGGTGAGCCGGGCGGTGCCCTCGGTGCAGAGCAGGATCTGCGGGGCGCGGCCGTCGATCTCGCGGTCCCGGCCGTCCAGGACGAAGCGGGAGAGCCGGAACTCGTCGATCGGGACGGGGTAGAGCTCCTCGCCGGCGGTGCCGTCGACCGGGCGGGGGTGCAGCAGCTCGGGGGCGCCCGCCTCGAAGACCAGGACCTTCAGCAGCTCGGGCAGGTCGATGTGCTTGGGGGTGAGGCCGGCCCGCAGCACGTTGTCGGAGTTGGCCTGGAGCTCGACGCAGGCACCCGCCAGGTAGGCGTGCGGCACGCCGGCGTCCAGGTAGAGCGCCTCGCCGGCCCGGAGCCGGAAGTGGTTGAGCAGCAGGGCGGCGATCAGACCGCGGTCCTCCGGGAAGTCCTCGGCGATCCGGGCGTACGGCCCGTAGTCGCCGGCCGGGTCGGTGCGGGCCAGGGCCGCGGCCGTCTCCCGGACGGTCTCCTCGGCGGCCTTCCCGTCCATGGTGAGGATGGCGGCCAGCGTGCCGCGCAGCGCCTCGGCCTCGTCCTCGACGGCCAGCAGGTCGATCAGCGGGCCGAGCCCGGGCACCGCGAGCCCGGCCATCAGCCCGGCCGCCTCGGCGGGCCGCCGGAAGCCGCAGAGCCCCTCGAAGGCGCCCAGCGCGCAGACCATTTCGGGCTTGTGGTTGGCGTCGCGGTAGCTCCGCTCGGGGGCGTCCAGCGGGATGCCGAGGGCGTTCTCGGCGGCGAACCCGGCGCGGGCCTGGGCGATCGTGGGGTGGGCCTGGATGGACAGCGGGATGCCCGCGGTCAGGATCTTGAACAGGAACGGCAGGGCCGGACCGAACCGGGCGACGGTCGCGGCGCCGAGTTCGCCCTCGGGGTCGGCCGCGATCAGCTCGTCCAACCGGCGGGGCCCCTCGCCCCGGTCGGCCCGCGACGGGTCGCCGGGGTGGGCGCCCATCCACAGCTCGGCCTGCGGTTCGCCGGTCGGCTCCTGCCCGAGCAGTTCGGGCAGGGCGGTCAGCGACCCCCAGGCGTACGGGCGGACGGTGTTGATGAGCCTGTCCATGCGCGCGGTCCTACTCCTTCGCTGGGTGGCGGGTGTGCCGGATCGTCGGGGCAACGGGCCCGGCGGTGCGGGGGTCCGGGCACGGGCAAGGTCATCGACCCTAGCCGACCGGTGTCGCCCGCGAGGAAACGGCGGGTACCGGAGGGGAGTGCCCTGGCCGGACCGGTGGTTCCCGGGCGCGGTAGTAGGATGCCAGGACGCAGTAGTCTCCGCCCTGCACAGCAGTTTCCACCGTGGTCACTCCGTCGGCGGGCTGCCGGCGGAGCCGCGTTCCAGAGTGCGGGCGATGGTGTTCTGACACTCCCCGCCATCGGCCGAGAGGTTTGTACGTGACCGTGAACCAGCAGAGTTTTGCTGATCTCGGCAGGGTCCTGGTGATCATTCCGACCTACAACGAGGCGGAGAACGTCGAGCGGATCGTCGGCCGGGTGCGGGCGGCGGTCCCCGAGGCCCACGTGCTGGTCGCCGACGACAACAGCCCCGACGGCACCGGCGAACTGGCCGACAAGCTGTCCGCCGAGGACCCGAACGTGCACGTCATGCACCGCAAGGGCAAGGAGGGCCTGGGCGCCGCCTACCTCGCGGGCTTCCGCTGGGGCATCGACCACGGCTACGACGTCCTGGTCGAGATGGACGCGGACGGCTCGCACCAGCCCGAGGAACTGGACCGGCTGCTGGGCGCGCTGCGCGGCGCCGACCTGGTGCTGGGCTCGCGCTGGGTGCCGGGCGGCCGGGTGGTGAACTGGCCGAAGTCGCGCCTGCTGCTCTCCCGCGGCGGCTCGACCTACTCGCGGCTGGCGCTCGGCGTGCCGATCCGGGACGTCACCGGCGGCTACCGGGCGTTCCGCAAGGAGACCCTGCTGGGCCTGGGCATGGACGAGGTGGCCTCGGCCGGGTACTGCTTCCAGGTCGACCTGGCCTGGCGCACGGTGAAGGCCGGGTTCAAGGTGGCCGAGGTGCCGATCACCTTCGTCGAGCGCGAGCTGGGCGCGTCCAAGATGAGCCGCAGCATCGTCGTCGAGGCGCTGTGGCGGGTGACCGCCTGGGGCGTCTCCGACCGGCTGGCCCGCCTGCGCGGCGCGATCAAGCGCTGAGCTCCACGACGTAACCTCCACGACGTAACCGCCCGGGGCCCGTCCGCTGTCACAACGGACGGGCCCCGGGCGTTTTCGTGCCCTGGGGTAGGCCGCCCACAACGCCAAGGCGCCGGCCGTCCGAACCGCGATGTGACCTGAGCCGGAAGGCGCGCCCCGCCGGGCGCGCCTTCCGCGCAATCCGACACCGGTACTCCCATGCTGTAGGGCGCAGGAAGTCCGACCGCCGACCAGAGGGAGCAGCCAGTGACGTCGTCCCCGCCCGAGGAGGGCGCCGGCGCGGAGCGCACGGCCGCCGAGGCCGCCGCCCCGGACCACGAGCGGCCCGCCCGCCCGCTGGAGGTCGCCGTCTTCACCGGCCCCGAATCGGCCTTCTTCGCCACCTCCACCCTGATCCTCGGCGAGCGGACCGCGATCCTGGTCGACGCCCAGCTCACCCGCAGCGCCGGCCGCGAACTCGCCGAATGGGTCGCCGGCAAGGGCCGCCGACTGCTCGCCATCGTCGTCACCCACCACCACCCCGACCACTACTTCGGCGCCGAGGAGGTGCTGAAGCTCTTCCCCGACGCCCGGCTGCTGGCCGCGCCCGCCGTGGTCGACGGCATCCGGCGCACCGCCGCCGCCAAGGTCGCCCAGTGGAAGCCGGTCTACGGCGACGACATCCCGGACCACCCGCTGATCCCCGCCCCGCTGCTGCCGCAGCCCCTCATGCTCGACCGCCAGGTCATCCCCGTGCTGCTGCTCGGCCAGGGCGACTGCGGCGACTCGACGGTCGTCCACGTGCCAAGTATCCGGACGGTGATCGCCGGGGACTTCGCCTACAACGGCACCCACGTCTGGACCGCCGACACCACCCCGGCCCAGCGCACCACCTGGGGCCACAACCTCGGCCGGATCGCCGACCTCGGCGTGGACCGGGTCATCGCCGGCCACCGCGCCCCCGACCAGGGCGACGACGTCGCCCGGGTGCTCGCCTTCACCGGCGAGTACCTCCAGGACTTCGACCGGCTGCTGGCCGTGCACCCGGACGACCCGGAGGCACTGGTCACCGCGATGAACGAGCGGTACGGGGAGCTGACGCTGCCGGCCATCCTGGAACTGGGCGCCGCCGTCAACACCGCCCGGGCGGCGCGAGGGGGCGAGATCGTCGAGGCGGAGATCGTCGAGGACGACATCATCGAGGCGGAGATCGTCGAGGACGAGATCACCGAGGAGCGCACGGAGCCCGGGAAGGGCGAAGCCGAGTAGGGCGGATACTGGCCGCATGACGCCCTACGACGTGATCGTCCCGGCCGGCGGGGCCGCCCGTCGCCTCGGCGGGGCCGACAAACCCGGGCTGACCGTGGGCGAGACCACCCTGCTCGACCGGGTGCTCGCCGCCTGCGCGGGCGCCCGCACCACCGTCGTGGTCGGCCCCGGCCGGCCGACCGCGCGCACCGGCGTCCGCTGGACCAGGGAGCAGCCGCCGGGCGGCGGGCCGGTCGCCGCCGTCGCCGCCGGACTCGACCTGGTCACCGCGCCGACCGTGCTGCTGCTCGCCGCCGACCTGCCGTTCCTGGACCGGCGGACCGTCGACCGGCTGGTCACCGCCCTCGCCGAGGCCGGCCCGGCCGTCGACGCCGCCGTCCTGGTCGACGCCGGCGGGCGCGACCAGCCGCTCGCCGCCGCCTACCGCACCGCCCCGCTGCGCACCGCGCTGGCCGCCCTCGGCGATCCGGCCGGCCTCCCGCTGCGCCGCCTCACCGGTGCTCTCGCCCGGCAGTTGGTGGCCGACACCGACAACGTCGCCTACGACTGCGACACCTGGGAGGACCTCGAACAGGCCCGGGAACGCGACCGGTCGTAGGGGCTCCCTCGGGGTCCGTGTGCACGGCCCGCGCGGGCGTCCGTGCGGGAAACGACGCGCGCCGCACACGGGGCGAACACTCCGGGGAAACCGCCGATCAGGCAGCATGGGCGCATGGAGCGCACGCTGGAAGACTGGATCGCCGAGGTCAGGGCCGACCTGGGCATCGACCTGGACGTCGACGTCCGGGGACTGCTCGACCTCACCCGGGTGGTCGCGCACGGGGTGGCCCGCCCGGCCGCGCCGCTGACCGCCTTTCTGATCGGCTACGCGGCCGCCCAGCAGGGCGGCGGGCCGGAGGCCGTGGCCGAGGCCGCCCGGCGGACCGCCGCGCTCGCCGAGCGCTGGAGCGCCGCCGCCGGGCCGGGCGAGGCGTGAGCGCCGTCGGGCAGACCACCGTGGCCGCCCCGTCGACCGGTCCCGGCGTGCTGAGCTGGGCGCAGGCCCGCGAGGCCGCCCGCCGGGCCGGGCTGAGCCCGCTGCCGGCGGTCGGGCTGCCGCTCGCCGAGGCGCTCGGTCGCACCCTCGCCGAGCCGCTCACCGCGCTGACCGACCTGCCCGCCTTCGACACCTCCGCGATGGACGGCTGGGCGGTCGCCGGGCCGGGCCCCTGGCGGGTCGCCGGGCGGGTGCTGGCCGGCCGGGCGGCGTCCGCGCCGCTGGCCGACGGCGCCGCCGTCGAGATCGCCACCGGCGCCCAACTGCCGCCGGGCGCCACCGCCGTCCTGCGCCGTGAGCACGGCCGCACGGACGGAACGTTGCTGCACGACTGCGGCCGCCACCCGCTGACCACCGGTCAGGACGTCCGCCCGCGCGGCCAGGAGTGCCGCCGCGGCGAGGCGTTGCTGCCCGGTGGCGTCCCGGTCGGCCCGGCCGTGCTCGGCCTGGCCGCCGCCTGCGGTCACGACCGGCTCGCCGTGCGTCGTCGCCCGGTGGTCGAACTGCTCGTCCTCGGCGATGAGTTGCTCGCCTCGGGCGTCCCCGGTCCGGGCCTGGTCCGGGACGCGCTCGGGCCGCTGCTGCCGCCCTGGCTGCGGGCAGCTGGTGCCGAGGTGGCCGAAGTGCGGGCCGTCCGGGACGACTTCGGGCTGCTCCGGGACGCGCTGCGGCACTCCACCGCCGACATCGTGGTCACCACCGGCGGAACGGCGGCCGGCCCGGTCGACTTCCTGCACCGGGCCCTCGCCGAGGCCGGCGCCCGGCTGCTGGTGGACGGCGTGGCCGTCCGCCCCGGACACCCGATGCTGCTGGCCGAACTCCCGTCGGCCGCATCCCCGTCGGCCGGCCCCGCAGGGGGCGGACTTCCGGGCGGGCGGCACCTGGTGGGGCTGCCCGGCAACCCGCTGGCCGCCGTCGCCGGGACGGTCACCCTCGCCCTGCCGCTGCTGCACGCCCGCAGCGGGCGGTCCGCCGTCACCCCGGCCCTCGCACCCGCCGCCGTCGGCCTGCCCGGGCACCCGGTGGACACCCGGCTGCTGCCCGTCCGGCACACCGCCGACGGCGTCGTCCCACTCGCCTTCGACGGGCCCGCGATGCTGCGCGGCCTCGCCCGGGCCGAGGCGCTGGCCGTGGTCCCGCCCGGCGGCGCGGCGGCCGGCACACCCGTCGAACTGCTGGAGGCACCGTGAACGGGCCCACCGGGGCGTGCGCGTCCCACGACAGCCGGGAGGCGACCGCATGAGCAGGCTGCGGGGCGCGCCCGCCCCGGGGACCGAGCCGTGGTCGGACGCCGGGATCGTGCTGCCCGCCCGGCGGAGCGCGCCGGCCGTCCGGCAGGTCGGCTCCCGGCTGCTGGTGGCGCTCGCCGTCCTGGTCGCCACGACGCTGATCGTCTACGTCGACCGGGACGGCTACAACGACAACGCGGGCGGCGGGGTCAGTTTCCTGGACGCGGCGTACTACGCGACCGTGACGCTGTCCACCACCGGGTACGGCGACATCACCCCGTACAGCGACGGCGCCCGGCTCACCAACATCTTCGTGATCACCCCGTTGCGCGTGGTGTTCCTGATCATCCTGGTCGGGACCACGCTGGAGGTGCTCACCGAACGAACCCGCCAGCAGTGGCGGTTGAACCGCTGGAGGTCCACCGTGCGCGAGCACACCGTCGTCATCGGGTACGGCACCAAGGGCCGCAGCGCCGTCGACACCCTGCTCGGGCAGGGCGTGAAGAAGGACGAGATCGTCGTCGTCGACCCGCAGCGCAAGGTGATCGACCAGGCCGCCCGGCACGGGCTGGTCGGCGTGGTCGGCGACGCCACCCGCACCGACACGCTGCTGCGGGCCGAGGTGCCCACCGCCGCCCGGGTGGTGATCGCGCCGGAACGGGACGACACCGCCGTCCTGGTCACGCTGACGGCGCGCCAGCTGAACAAGGGCGCCACCGTGGTCGCGGCCGTCCGGGAGGACGAGAACGCCCCGCTGCTGCGGCAGAGCGGCGCCGACGTCGTCGTCACCAGCTCCAGTTCGGCCGGGCGGCTGCTCGGCCTGTCGATGCTCAGCCCGCACGCCGGCGCGGTGATGGAGGACCTGCTCACCTACGGCAACGGCCTGGACGTGGTCGAGCGCCCCGTCACCCGGGCCGAGGCCGGGCACAGCCCGCGCGCGTGCGAGGACCTGGTGGTCGCGGTGGTCCGCGGCCGGCGGGTGCTCAACTACAGCGAGCCCGAGGCCGCCGTGCTCCAGCTCACCGACCGGGTGATCGTGATCAAGTCGACCGGCTGACGCGGGCCTTGCCCCCTCCTCGCCGTGACGCGCAGTAGGTTCGGGGCATGTATGCGATGACGATTCCCGTACCCGGCGGTCCCGAGGCACTCGTGTGGGCGGAGGTGCCCGACCCGGTGCCCGGCGAGGGCGAGGTCCTGGTCGAGGTGGCGGCCACCGCCGTCAACCGCGCCGACCTGCTCCAGCGGCAGGGCCACTACAACCCGCCGCCCGGCGCCTCGCCCTACCCCGGGCTGGAGTGCGCCGGGCGGATCGCCGCCCTCGGCCCGGGTGTGTCCGGCTGGGCGGTCGGCGACGAGGTGTGCGCGCTGCTGTCCGGCGGCGGGTACGCGCAGCTCGTCGCGGTGCCGACCGGACAGCTGCTGCCGCTGCCCAAAGGCCTGGGCTTCGAGGAGGCCGCCGCGCTGCCCGAGGTCGCCTGCACGGTGTGGTCCAACGTGTTCCTCACCGCCCACCTGCGGCCCGGCGAGACGGTGCTGCTGCACGGCGGCGCGAGCGGCATCGGGACCATGGCGATCCAGCTGGCCAAGGCGGTCGGCGCGCGGGTCGCGGTGACCGCGGGCAGCGCCGGGAAGCTGGCCCGGTGCGTCGAACTCGGTGCCGACATCGCGATCGACTACCGCGAGCAGGACTTCGTCGAGGCGGTCAAGGAGGCCACCGGCGGGGCCGGGGTGGACGTGATCCTGGACATCATGGGCGCCAAGTACCTGCAGCGGAACGTGGACACGCTGGCCGTCAACGGGCGGCTGGTGATCATCGGACTGCAGGGCGGCGTGAAGGGCGAGCTCGACCTCAACGCGCTGCTGCGCAAGCGCGCCGCGGTGATCGCCACCAATCTGCGCGGGCGCCCGCTGGCGGAGAAGGCGGCGATCGTGGCGGCGGTGCGCGAGCACGTGTGGCCGCTGGTGGAGTCCGGGGTGGTGAAGCCGGTGATCGACCGGGTGCTGCCGCTGACCGACGCCGGCGACGGGCACCGGGCGCTGGAGGCGGGGGAGCAGGTCGGCAAGGTCGTGCTGCGGGCCTGATCCGGGTCCGCGGGGCGGCGGCCCGAGGCGGAACATCCGAAATGCCCTGATCGTCGGATTGTGTGAGGCTGGTTCGGAGCTGTCCCGCCGCCGACCCCGCCGCGCGCGGTCGGCCGTCGGAAGGACCTCCGACCGTGGCCGCACCAACGCACCTCCTCGGGCCGCTGCCCGCCGCGCCGCACCACCGTCGTACCCGCCGTACCGGCCCGGGCCGGCCCCAGCGACTGATCGCGGCGGCCGTGCTCGGGCTCACGCTCCCGCTGGCCGCCGCTTCGGCCGCCGCCGCCGTCGGGCCGGCGTCGTCGTCGCCGCCCCCGTTCACCGCCGAGCCCGCCGTCGTGGGCGGGCCGGAGCCCGAGGCCGTTCCGGCGGTCGGGCCGCCGCAGCACCCGCGCCCCGGCCGGGGTGACGCCCGGGTGTACCGGCGCTGGGCGGTGTGGGCGCCCGAGCACGCCGACACCGCCCCGGACCGGGCTCCCGGGCAGGCTCCCGGGCAGGCCCCTGCGCAGGTTCCCGAGCAGAACCCCGACCAGGTTCCTGACCGGAGCACCGGGCAGGTCGGTGCGGGGGACCAGCCCGAGGCCGACCAGGGCGCCCCGGACACGGCGGACGCCGCCGCACCGAACGCCGCCGCCGCATCGGACGCCGCCGCCGCGACCGCCCAGGCCATCGCCGCCGCCGTCCCCGCCGTCCTGCCCGCCCGCTGGCGGGACGCCTCGACAGTCCAGTTCCCGCTGGGCGCGGGGCTGGGGTTGATCGGTTGCGGCCTGGGGTTGATCGGGTTGCGGCTGCGCCGGGGCTGAGTCGCGGGGCGGGTGCGGCGGGGGAGGTTCCGTGAGGGGTGTGTGCACGCCCCAGGGGGGCCGGGGCGGGCCGGGAGCTGAGTATCCGTACGGATTCCGGGGCGGCGCCCGGGGGCGTACCGTCGTCAGCGGTGGCTCAGGACGGCGGTTGTACGGGGGCTTCCGCCCGACCAACCCCAGTGAGAGAGAATGTTGTTCATGACGAATCCGATGAACGAGCGCTCGTTTCAGCAGCCATTCCAGGCCGCGGGCGGGCAGTCGCAGGACGGCCAGAAGGTGCTGATCGTCGGACCGGACGGGCTGCCCGTGGGCCAGGGGTTCGCCGGCTCGGCGGGGGACGAGGACGAGGGCGACCTGCCGCGTGAGCTCCCGGTGACCGAGATGGTCGAGCAGCCCGCGAAGGTCATGCGCATCGGCAGCATGATCAAGCAACTGCTGGAGGAGGTCCGGGCGGCGCCCCTCGACGAGGCCAGCCGGGCCCGGCTGAAGGACATCCACGCCAGCTCGATCAAGGAGCTGGAGCTCGGCCTGGCCCCCGAGCTGGTCGCCGAGCTGGAGCGGCTGTCGCTGCCCTTCAACGAGGACATCATTCCGACCGAGGCGGAGCTGCGGATCGCCCAGGCCCAGCTGGTCGGCTGGCTGGAGGGCCTGTTCCACGGGATCCAGACCGCGCTGTTCGCCCAGCAGATGGCGGCGCGGGCCCAGCTGGAGCAGATGCGGCGGGCGCTGCCGCCCGGTCTGCACGGCGGTGAACTGGACGAGGACGAGCCGGGCCAGGGCCGCGGCATCCGTTCCGGCCCGTACCTGTAACGGGCCGCCGACACCGGACGTACCACGACGGTCCGCCCCGGGCCGGGGCGCCGCCGGACGGCGCCGGCGGTCCGGGGGCAGGACCGGCCCTGGACCGATCACCGTCGGCGTCAGCCGATACCCTGACCCCTGTCGCAGGCCGGTCGTACCGCCGCGGCAGGGGTCCGCCAGGCCCGCGGGCCCGGCCCACCACGCACGGACGAGACCGAACGTCACGGTCGCGGCGCCACGGCCGCGCCGAGGGGGAGCAGAGGACCATGAGCGAGCACGGCAACGCGGCGGTCGGAGGCTCCTCCCTGGGCAACGGCCGCTATGTGCTGCAGCGGCTGCTGGGCGAGGGCGGCATGGCCTCGGTGCACCTCGCGTACGACAGCGTGCTGGACCGGCAGGTCGCGCTGAAGAGCATGCACAACGAGCTGGGCCGGGACGCCTCGTTCAAGGAGCGGTTCCGCCGCGAGGCGCAGGCGGTGGCCCGGCTGGAGCACCCGAACATCGTCACGGTGTACGACAGCGGCGAGGACGTCGCGCCGGACGGCTCCAGCACCCCGTACATCGTCATGCAGCTGGTGGACGGCAAGGGCCTGCGCGAGGCGATCAACGAGGCGGTCGCCCAGTACGGCGCGATGCCGACCGAGGAGGCCCTGCGGGTCATCGTCGGCGTGCTGAACGCGCTGGAGGCCTCGCACGACATGTCCCTGGTGCACCGCGACATCAAGCCCGGCAACGTCATGTTCGACCGCAAGGGCAACGTCAAGGTCATGGACTTCGGCATCGCCCGGGCGCTGGAACCGGGCGCCACGTCGATGACGCAGACCGGCATGGTGGTCGGCACCCCGCAGTACCTGTCGCCCGAGCAGGCGCTCGGCAAGCCGGTGGACGCCCGCTCCGACCTCTACTCGGTCGGCGTGATGCTCTTCGAGATGCTCACCGGGCAGCTGGTCTTCGACGGCGACTCGGCGTTCTCGATCGCCTACAAGCACGTCCAGGAGGAGCCGCCGGCGCCGTCCACCCTCAACCGGTCGGTCACCCCGGCGGTGGACGCCTTCGTCGCCCAGGCGCTGCGCAAGGACCCGGCGCACCGGTTCCAGAGCGCGGTGGCGATGCGGGACGAGGCGGAGCGGCTGATCGCGGCCGCGAAGGGCGGCGGCAGCGGGCACCCGTTGCAGGCCAGCACGCCGCTGGTGATCAACGAGGGGCCGCGCTCGGTGCACGCGGCGCCGCAGACCCCGCACCCCCAGTACCCGCAGCAGGCTCCGCCGCAGCAGCCGCAGTACCGGACGCCGCCGCCGGCCTTCCAGCCGCCGCGTCCGCAGGGACCGCAGACCCCGCATCCCCAGTACCTCCAGCAGCCTCCGCCGCCGCAGCAGCCGCAGTACCGGACGCCGCCGCCGGCCTTCCAGCCGCCGCGTCCGCAGGGACCGCACACGCCGCACCCCCAGTACCTCCAGCAGGCCCCGCCGCAGCGGGCGCACACCCCGCCGCCGCAGCCGATGCCGCCGTACCAGCAGCCGAAGGCGCCCAGCGGCGGCGGCTGCTCGACGGCCGTGGTCGTCATCGCGATCATCGTCGGCGTGCTCGTGCTGGCCGGCATCATCATCGCGATCGTGGTCAACAAGGCGCAGGACAACAAGACGAAGACCAAGACCGGGCACACCACCGGTGAGCGGCCCGCAGTGGTGCTGGTGGTTGACCTCCCGGTCGACCGGAATGGCCTGCTCTGACGCTTTCCGGCCGGTTCGGGCGTGCCACGGGCCCGCGCCGGAGGCGGTAGCGTTCGGGGATACGAAGCGACAGGGCACCGCGATCCGAGCGAACGCCCGGGGCGAGGAGCGATGGCACAGACGCAGCAGCCGGATGACGGAACGGGTGCCGGAGCTGACGGCCGGACCGGCGGGACGCCGAGGATGCCCGGACCCGGCAACGACGCCGCGACCAGCGCGTTTCCCCCGGTCGGGCCCGGCGGCCCGCAGACCCCCGGCCGCGGCATGGCCGCGCCGCTGGGCACGGTCGGCGACGGCCGCTACCGGCTGACCTACCGGCTCGGCCGCGGCGGCATGGCCGAGGTGTTCGCGGCCGAGGACGTACGGCTGGGCCGGACGGTCGCGGTCAAGCTGCTCCGCGGCGAGCTGGCCCAGGACGACATCGCCCGGCTGCGGTTCACCCGCGAGGCACACGCCGTCGCGGGGCTCAACCACCACTCGATCGTCGCGGTCTACGACACCGGCGAGGAGTACGCCGGGGACGAGTCCACGCCGTACATCGTGATGGAGCTGGTCGAGGGCCGGACCGTCCGCGAGCTGCTGGTGGACGAGGACGCGCCGCCGGTCGACCAGGCGCTGATCATCATCGCCGGGGTGCTGGAGGCGCTGGCCTACAGCCACCGCAACGGCATCGTCCACCGGGACATCAAGCCCGCCAACGTGATCATCACGACCGCGGGCGCCGTCAAGGTGATGGACTTCGGCATCGCCCGGGCGCTGACCGGCACGGCCAGCACCATGACCCAGACCGGCATGGTCATGGGCACCCCGCAGTACCTCTCGCCCGAGCAGGCGCTCGGCAAGCCCGTCGACCACCGCTCCGACCTGTACGCGGCCGGCTGCATGCTGTACGAACTGCTGGCGCTGCGCCCGCCGTTCACCGGCGACACCCCGCTCTCGGTGGTCTACCAGCACGTCCAGGACATGCCGGTGCCGCCCTCGCAGGCCAACGGCCGGGTGCCGGTCGGGCTGGACCAGCTGGTGCTGCGCTCGCTGGCCAAGAACCCGGACGACCGCTTCCAGGACGCCGACGAGTTCCGCGCGCACCTCCAGCACGCGCTGCGCGAGATGCACGGCGCGGGCGGCGCGGGCTGGGCCGGCGCGACGGCCGGGCTGGCCGCCGCGGGGCAGGGGAACACCGACGCCACCCAGGTGATCCGGCCCGACCAGACCGCGGCCACCGCGGCCTTCGGCGCGATCGGCCCCGGCGACCAGACCTCGGTGCTGCCCTACCAGGGGATGGGGGGCCCGGGCGGCCCGCACACCCCGTCGACGCCCTACCCGGGGGCCGGCGGCCCCTACGGTGGCGACGACGACGGCGACTCCGGCCGTCGGCGCGGGCCGTGGGCCTGGGTGGCCGGCGCCGTGGCCGTGCTGCTCGCGGCCGGGGTCGGCATGGCGTTCGCGTTCAGCGGCAACGAACCCGGGAACTCGCACATCGTGCCGCCGACGCCGCTCCCGGCGGTCAGCACGACCGAGCCCAGCACGCCGCCCCAGAGCGGCTCGCAGAGCCCGCCCGCGTCCAACACCGGCAGCCGGCGCCCGACGCAGCCGACCGAGAACGGCAGCAACGGCGGCAGCTACAACAACGGCGGCAACAACAACGGCAACAACAACGGCGGCAACAACAACGGCAACAACAACATGTCGCCGTCGCCGGGTTCGGGCAAGCACTCGACGACCCCGTCGCCCAGCCAGACCCCCAGCCACACCCCGCCCCCCACCACGGCGCCCGGCACGCCCAGCACGGCGCCGACCACCCCGAGCACGGGAAGCGGCGGCAGCACGGGGGCGGCCACGCAGCCGCCGGTGACCAAGTCGAACCCGCCGGCCACCCAGCCGCCGGCGACCCAGCCGCCGGCGACGCCCTGATCGGGCCGGGCTGACACCGGTCAGTTGGCGAAGGCGTCCAGGACCTGTTCGTACTCCTGGCACCACCACGTCAACTGGCCGGCCGAGGCGGGGTAGAGCGGGTCGGCCCGGTGGTCGGCCCGCTGGTAGCGCCACTGGAGCATCCAGAAGTCGTTCAGCCGCTCCCACCAGACCCGGTGGACGGCGGCGGCCAGGTGTTCGGCGGTGGCGGCCCCGGTGGCCCGGTAGGACTGCGAGTAGTGGCGGACCCGCACCAGGTCGAGGGTGCCGGACGCCCGGTCGTTGAAGAGCAGCGTGGCGGCGCGGACGGCCTCCTCGGCGCGCGGCTGCGGGCCGAGCTTGTCCCAGTCCAGGACGGCCGCGACCGGGCCGCCGTCGGGGCCGTCGCCGTACAGCAGGTTGAGTCCGTGGAAGTCGCCGTGGGTCCAGCCGGTGGGCGGGGCGGTCTGCGGGGCGGGGCGGCGGTGGGCGTGTTCGGCGAGCAGTTCCAGCCGTTCGGTGAGCCGCCGTTCGACCAGCGCGTCCAGGTCGCCGTACGGGCGGTGGTCGCGGGCGTGGCGCCGCAGGTCGCGGGCGAGGTCGGCGCTGTCGAGGGGGTCGGCGGTGCGGTAGCCGGGGGGCTGTTCGAAGGGGGCGCACACGTCGTCGAGCGCGCCGTGCAGTCGGCCGAGCAGCGCGCCGAGCGCGTCGCACTGCGGCGGGGAGAGGTCGGTACCGTGCCGGTGTCGGCCATCCACCCAGGGGAACAGCGCGAACAGCCGGCCGCCGTAGCCGGCCACCGTGCCGGCTCGTTCGGCGCAGGTCAGCGGGGGTGCGACGGGCAGTCCGAGGGCCTGGAGCCCGGCCATCGCCCGGTGGTGGGCGACGATCTTCGGGCGGCTGGCGGTGGCGGCGTCGACGTAGCACTTCAGGAAGTACGCGCCGGTCTCGGTGGTGACCCGGTAACCGCGGTTCAGCAGGCCTTCGGCGACCGGTTCGGCGGTCAGCAGCCCCCCCACCCGGTAGCGGCCCAGGACCTCGGCGAGTGCGGCGCGCGGGACGGGCGGACTGAGGGTCCCTATCGGCGGCGCGGAGAGGTCGGGGCGGGCCGGGGAACAGGAGAGGGTCTGGCTGAAAGTCACAGCCAGAGGTTAGGGCCCCCGTGCGGGGGCCCTTGACAAGTCGTCAGTTCTGTGATCGCTGTTCTGATCAGTGCTGCTGGTCCGCCTGGTGCCGTGCCACGAAGGCCGCTGCCTGGGTGCGTCGCTCCATGCCCATCTTGGCGAGCAGACTGGAGACGTAGTTCTTCACCGTCTTCTCGGCCAGGTGCAACTCGTTGCCGATCTGACGGTTGGTCATCCCCTCGCCGATCAGATCGAGGATCCGGCGCTCCTGCTTGGTGAGTTGCGCCAGCCGCTCGTCCTCCTTCTCGCCGCCGTCGCGCAGCCGGGCCAGCACCCGGCTGGTGGCGACCTGGTCGAGCAGCGACTTGCCGGCCGCGACGTCCCGGACGGCGGTGATCAGATCGGTGCCGCGGATCGCCTTCAGGACGTAGCCGGACGCGCCCGCCATGATCGAGTCGAACAGCGCCTCGTCGTCCGAGAACGAGGTCAGCATCAGGCACTTGATCTCCGGCATCCGGGACCGGATCTCCCGGCAGACCTCGACCCCGTTGCCGTCCGGCAGCCGGACGTCGAGCACCGCGACATCGGGGTGGACCGCCGGGATCCGGGTGAGCGCCTCGGCGGCGGTGCCGGCCTCGCCGACCACCTCGATGTCGTCCTCGACCGAGAGCAGATCGTGCACGCCCCGCCGGACAACCTCGTGATCGTCGAGCAGGAACACCCTGATTTGTCCGTTATCAGTCACGTCCAAAGCCTCCCATATCACCGTACGGAAGACCTATCGTCCCTGGTGCCGCAGCCAGGTGGTCCGGCCGGGGCGGTCCAAAACCGATACCGAGAACCCCCTTACGTACGGGCCCGCGCCCGGATAACGTGCGCTGGTGTCCTGAAGGCGCCCGAATTGAGAGCTGCGTCACGCGGTCCGTCACCCCCACCCTTCCGACGGCGCGCTGCCCGCGGCACCCTCGGGGTTGTAAGCCCTGAACAAGTAGGACGTCCTAGCGCAAGCGCGCCAAGGGCGGACGCTGGGTAACGTTCTCGTGAGGGACGCCGTCGGAACAGGATCACCACCTGCCCCGCAGTAGGAGCGCACACCCACGCGCGCCCCGCGAGGCGGTGACCGGACCGGTCACCGGCGACCCCGGGCGGCCGGACAGACCGAGGAGTGAACGTGACCGTCAAAAGCACGGCGAGGGCCCGCAAGAAGGCGGCCCCCGGCGTCCCTGACACCCTCCGCGCCACGGGGAAGGACGCCCAGCCGGAGCTCGTACAGCTGCTCACCCCGGAAGGCGAGCGGGTCGAGCACCCGGACTACCCGCTCACCACCACCCCGGAGGAGCTGCGCGCCCTCTACCGCGACCTGGTGCTGGTCCGCCGGTTCGACGGCGAGGCCACCGCACTCCAGCGCCAGGGCGAGCTGGGCCTGTGGGCCTCGCTGCTCGGCCAGGAGGCCGCCCAGGTCGGCTCCGGCCGCGCCATGCGCACCGGCGACTACGCCTTCCCCACCTACCGCGAGCACGGTGTCGCCTGGTGCCGCGACGTCGACCCGCTCAACCTGCTCGGCATGTTCCGCGGCGTGAACCACGGCGGCTGGGACCCGAACGAGAAGAACTTCCACCTGTACACCATCGTGATCGGCGCGCAGGCCCTGCACGCCACCGGCTACGCGATGGGCATCAGCAAGGACGGCGCCGACGACGCGGTCATCGCCTACTTCGGCGACGGCGCCTCCAGCCAGGGCGACGTCAACGAGGCCTTCACCTTCGCCTCGGTCTACAACGCGCCCGTCGTGTTCTTCTGCCAGAACAACCAGTGGGCGATCTCCGAGCCCACCACCACCCAGACCAAGATCCCGCTGTACCGCCGCGCCTCCGGCTTCGGCTTCCCCGGCGTCCGGGTCGACGGCAACGACGTGCTGGCCTGCCTGGCCGTCACCCGCTGGGCGCTCGACCACGCCCGCAGCGGCAACGGCCCGGTGCTGATCGAGGCGTTCACCTACCGGATGGGCGCGCACACCACCTCCGACGACCCCACCCGCTACCGGCCCACCGAGGAGACCGAGGCCTGGAAGGCCAAGGACCCGATCGCCCGGCTCCGCGCCCTCCTGGAGAAGGAGGGCCTGGCCGACGAGGAGTTCTTCACCGCGATCGACGCCGAGAGCGAGCGGCTGGGGCTGCGGGTGCGCGAGGGCGTGCGCGGCATGCCCGACCCGGACCCGACCCTGATCTTCGACCACGTGTACAGCGAGCCGCACGCGCTGGTCGATGAGGAACGGGCCGAGTACGTCCAGTACGCGGCCTCCTTCGAGGCGGGGGAGAACCACTGATGGCCGGTCAGCTCAGCATTGCCAAGGCGCTCAACGGCGCGCTGCGCAAGTCGCTGGAGAGCGACCCGAAGACCGTCCTGATGGGCGAGGACATCGGCAAGCTCGGCGGTGTCTTCCGGATCACCGACGGCCTGCAGAAGGACTTCGGCGAGGGACGGGTGATCGACACCCCGCTCGCCGAGTCCGGCATCGTCGGCACCGCGATCGGCCTGGCGCTGCGCGGCTACCGCCCGGTGGTGGAGATCCAGTTCGACGGCTTCGTCTACCCGGCCTTCGACCAGATCGTCTCCCAGCTGGCCAAGATGCACGCCCGCGCGCTCGGGAACATCAAGCTCCCGGTCACCATCCGCATCCCCTTCGCGGGCGGCATCGGCGCGGTCGAGCACCACAGCGAGTCGCACGAGGCGTACTTCGCGCACACCGCGGGCCTGCGCGTGGTCAGCCCGTCCAACGCGCACGACGCGCACTGGATGCTGCGGCAGGCCATCGCCTCGGACGACCCGGTGGTCTTCCTGGAGCCCAAGCGCCGGTACTGGGACAAGGGCGAGGTCGGCGACGCGGCCGACCTCGGACTGCACGACGCCCGGATCGTGCGCTCCGGCACCGACGCCACGCTGCTCGCCTACGGCCCGATGGTCAAGGTCTGCCTGGAGGCCGCCGCGGCCGCCGAGGAGGACGGCCGCCGCCTGGAGGTCGTCGACCTGCGCTCGCTCTCCCCGGTGGACTTCACCACCCTGGAGGAGTCGGTCAAGCGCACCGGTCGGGCCGTCGTGGTGCACGAGGCGCCGGTCTTCCTGGGCATGGGCGCCGAACTGGCCGCCCGGCTCACCGAACGGTGCTTCTACCACCTGGAGGCGCCCGTTCTGCGGGTCGGCGGCTACCACGCGCCGTATCCGCCGTCCCGCGTCGAGGAGGCCTTCCTCCCCGACCTGGACCGCGTGCTCGACGCCGTCGACCGCGCACTCGCGTACTGATCCGGGGGAGCGAAGATGACCACCGAAGTTCGCTCGCTCCGCGAGTTCAAGATGCCCGATGTGGGCGAGGGCCTGACCGAGGCCGAAATCCTCAGCTGGTACGTCAAGCCCGGTGACACCGTCACCGACGGGCAGGTCGTGTGCGAGGTGGAGACCGCCAAGGCGGCGGTGGAGCTGCCGATCCCGTTCAACGGGGTCGTCGAGCAGCTCTTCTTCCCCGCGGGCGCGACGGTCGACGTCGGCACCGTGATCATCTCGGTCGCGGTCGCCGGGGAGGCCGGGGCCGCGGCTCCTGCCGCTCCTGCTGCTGCTGTCGCGTCCGTCGCCGCCGCCGCGCCGGCCGAACCGGCCGAACCCGAGCGGCGCGAGGTGCTGGTGGGCTACGGCCCGCGCACCGGCACCGCCCAGCGCCGGGCCCGGCGCACGACCACGACGACCGTCACCGCGACGCCGGCTCCGGCCGCGCCCGTCGTGCCAGCCGCTTCCGTCGTGCCGGCCGCTCCGGCACCGGTCGCACCGGTCGCGCCCGCCTCGCCCGTCCTGGCCGAACAGCCCGCCGGGGAGCGGCCGTTGGCCAAGCCGCCGGTGCGCAAGCTGGCCAAGGACCTCGGCATCGACCTGCGCGCGGTCGTCCCGACCGGCCGGGACGGTGTGATCACCCGCGAGGACGTGCACGCCCACGCGTCGGCCCTGGCCACCGCGCAGGCCGCCCCGGCGGCGGCGCCGGTCGAGGCCGGGCCGGTCGGTGCCGCGGTGCCGGTGCCGGTCACCGTGACGGGCGACGTCCGGGTGCCGATCAAGGGCGTCCGCAAGGCGACCGCGCAGGCGATGGTGGCCTCGGCCTTCACCGCCCCGCACGTCACCGAGTTCGTCCAGGTCGACGTGACCCGCACGATGAAGTTCGTCCGCCGGCTCAAGGAGAGCGGCGAGTTGGGCCGGGACGTCCGGATCAGCCCGCTGCTGCTGGTCGCCAAGGCGCTGCTCACCGCGGTCAAGCGGCACCCCGAGATCAACGCGCAGTGGGACGAGGCGGCCCAGGAGATCGTCATCAAGGGCCAGGTGAACCTCGGCATCGCCGCGGCCACCCCGCGCGGCCTGATCGTCCCCAACATCAAGGACGCCGGCGGCAAGACCCTCACGGGCCTCGCCGTCTCGCTGGGCGAGCTGATCGACACCGCCCGCCAGGGCAAGACCTCGCCGGGCGACATGCAGGGCGGGACCATCACCATCACCAACGTCGGCGTCTTCGGCGTCGACACCGGCACCCCGATCCTCAACCCCGGCGAGGCCGCGATCCTCGCCGTCGGCACGATCCGGGACATGCCGTGGGTGCACAAGGGCAAGGTCGTCCCGCGTCAGGTGACCACGCTGGCGCTCTCCTTCGACCACCGCCTGGTGGACGGGGAGCTGGGCTCCAAGGTGCTGGCCGACGTGGCCGCGCTGCTGGAGCGCCCGAAGCGCCTGATCACCTGGGGCTGACGGCCCGGGACGTCACGAACGGGAAGCCACGAAGGGGCCTTCCCCCACACCGCCGTGTGGGGGAAGGCCCCTCCGCTTCCGCCCGCCCGTCGGTCGGCGCTGGGAGCGAGGCCGGCGGACGGCGATCAGGACCAACCGATGACGGACGCGCACATGACGTGACTTCATCCCTACAGACGTGCATCCTCGCCGGGGGTTGCAGGTGGTTTCAAAGACTTTTCCGGGGCCCCGGCGCGGCGTTCGGGATACTTCCGGAATGACTGAAGAGCTGACGGTCCGACCGGAGACGGTACCGGACAGGGGCGGGGAGCGCCGGTCACTGCGACGGGACGTGTCGGGGCCGGCGCTGCTGGCGGGGCTGGTCTGCATCGCGGTGTCGTTCTCGGGGCCGCTGGTGGTGGTGCTCGCGGCGGCGGCCGCCGGACGGCTGGACGCGGCGCACACGGCGTCCTGGATCTGGGCGATGGCCATCGGCAGCGGGCTGAGCGGCTTCGCGCTGAGCTGGTGGACCAGGACCCCGGTGATCACCGCCTGGTCCACCCCGGGCGCCGCGCTGCTGGTGACCAGCCTGGGCGCGTACCCGTACCGGGAGGCGGTGGGGGCGTTCCTGGTGAGCGCGGTGGTGGTGACGCTCTTCGGGGTGACCGGCTGGTTCGGCCGGCTGATCGCGGCGGTGCCGGCCGGGATCGTCAACGCGATGCTGGCGGGCATCCTGTTCTCCTTCGGTGCCGGGATCTTCGGCGCCGTGCACGGCGCGCCGGTGCTGGTGGTCGGCAGCCTCGCGGCCTTCCTGCTGGCCAAGCGGCTGGCCCCGCGGTACGCCGTCCCGGTGGCGCTGCTGGTGGGCGGGGTGCTGGCGGCGCTGACCGTCGGACTCCCGCTGCACCTGGGCGCGGGCGGGCCGACCCGGCCGGTGTTCACCGTGCCGGGGTTCTCCTGGGCGGCCACGGTGGGGCTGGCGCTGCCGCTCACGATCGTGGTGCTGGCCTCGCAGAACGCACCGGGCCTCGGGGTGATGCGGGCCTTCGGCTACCGGCCGGACGACCGGCTGCTGATCGGGTCGACCGGTGTGGTGTCGCTGCTGCTGGCGCCGTTCGGCTCGCCGGGGGTGAACCTGGCGGCGATCACGGCGGCGATCTGCTCCGGCCCGGAGAGCCACCCCGACCCGCGCCGCCGCTACGTCGCGGGGATGTCCTCGGGCGTGCTGTACGTGCTGGTGGGCAGCTTCGGCGGGGTGCTGGTGAGCCTGTTCACCGGCCTGCCGAAGGAACTGATCGCGGTGATCGCCGGGGTCGCCCTGCTGGCCTCGCTGCAGGGCAGCCTGGCGGCGGCGGTGGCGGACGAGCGGGGGCGGGACGCGGCGGTGGTGACCTTCCTGGCCAGCGCCTCGGGGATGAGCCTGTTCGGGATCGGCTCGGCCTTCTGGGGCCTGCTGTTCGGGCTCGGCACCCACCTGGTGCTGAGCCTCCGCAGGCGCTGACGAGGGGCCTGTCATCGGCCAGATTCCAGTCATTGGGATGACTGGTGAGGTGAGGGTCATTCGGCCAGGTCGGTGACATTTTCGGCGCGCGGTAGGGGTGACACACCCGTCCGGGTACGTCTTCGCTCCACCACCCGGGCTACGCCGGGTGACCGGAACCCCGAGGACGCACCCGTATGCCACCTGGCAACCCTGGCCGTCTCGTTCGGAGTCTGGCCGCGCTCGTGCTGGTGTCCACCGCCGTACTCCCCGCCGCCCTGGAACTGGTCGGCCCCTCGCCGTTCGGCGTGATCGGGCCGGGCGCCCCCGCCGACCGAGCGGTCCCGCCGCACAGCGCACAGCGTGCCGACCGCCGGACCGTCACGGCCGCCCCCACCGTCGACATACGCCGCACCGGGGACCCGGCCAACCGGATCACCCTGGTCCTGCTCGGCGACGGCTACACGGCCACCGAACAGGACCTGTTCCGACAGCAGGTCGACCGGGCCTGGCACGCGCTGATGGCCATCGAGCCGTTCCGCACCTACCAGGGGTTCTTCAACATACGGCGGGTCGAAGTGGTCTCCCCGGTCTCCGGGATAGCCGAGACCGAGAGCCGCGGCCGCAACCCCGCCACCCCGCTCGGCATGCACTTCTGGTGCGACGGAACCGCACGGCTGCTCTGCGCCGACGAATCCGCCACCGCCCGGTACGCGGGCGACAGCTCCGGGCCGCAGTACCTGATAGCCCTGGCCAACTCCACCGAGTACGGCGGCGCCGGCGGCACCGGGGTGACCACCCTGGCCGGCGGCAGCCCGGACGCCGGGCGGATCATCCAGCACGAGATCGGACACACCGTGGGGGACCTCGGCGACGAGTACGACAGCGCCCCGGACGACGCCGAGTACCCGAACCTCGCCACCCTCGACGCCGACGACATGCGCAAGAAGCAGACCAAGTGGTGGCGCTGGCTGGGCGCGCAGTCCCCGGACGGCGCCGGGACGGTCGGCGCCTACCGCAGCGCCAACGGCCTCTACCGGCCCACCCCCGACTCGGTGATGCGCACCCTGGGCAGCGCCTACAACCTGCCGTCGCGCGAAGCGATCATGGAGGAGCTGTACCGCAGGATCCGGCCCACCGACGCCCCGTCGCCGCCGCCCGGCGAGGTGAGCGGGCGCCCGCGGCTGAACGTCCGGCCGGTGCCGCTGACCGGCCCGCGACAGCTGAAGGTCGAGTGGAAGGTGGACGGCGTCGCGGTGACGCCGCAGGCCGCCGACGGCACCTGGCTCGACACCGACCAGCTGAACCTGGCACCGGGCCGGACGGCCACCGTCACGGCGACCGTCCGGGACACCACCGACTGGGTGCGGGACGAGGCCTTCCGGGACCGCTACATGACCCGGTCGGTGTCCTGGACGGTGACCGGCTGACGCCCGGCTGGCGCCCGGCCCGCGCCCGGCCCGCGGAATCCGTGGTCCGTGGACGATCGACCGCACCCCGCACTGGGCATCCCATCATGGGATGACTAGTCTGGTCGCACTATGACCGTGGAGCCCGCCCGTTCAGCCGCACCCCTGTCCGTCCCCGCTCCCCGAACCGCCGACTCGCCGCCGTCGGCCGCCCCCGCACCGTCGGCAGCCCCCGCGCCGTCCCCGCCCGGCGGGCGCGCGGCCTGGCTCGCCTGGTCCATCGGCGTCAGCGTCTACATCCTCGCGGTGATCCACCGCACCAGCCTCGGCGTGGCCGGACTGGACGCCGCCGACCGCTTCGGCATCGGCGCCTCCGCGCTCTCCACCTTCTCGATCCTCCAGGTGCTGGTCTACGCGGCCATGCAGATACCGGTCGGCCTGCTCGTCGACCGGATCGGGCCGCGCCGGGTGCTGCTGATCGGCGTCGTCCTGCTGAGCTTCGGCCAACTGGCCTTCGCGTTCAGCTCCTCCTTCGCCCCCGCGCTGGCCTCCCGGGCGGTGCTCGGCTGCGGCGACGCGATGACCTTCATCAGCGTGCTGCGGCTCGCCGCCCGATGGTTCCCCGCCGCCCGGAACCCGTTCGTGGCCCAGCTCACCGGCCTCGCAGGAATGGGCGGCAACCTGATCACCACCGTGGTGCTCGCACAGGCCCTGCACCGCGAGGGCTGGACACCCACCTTCACCGCGATCGCCCTGCTCGGCGTCGCGGTCTTCGCGCTGGTCGCGCTCTTCCTCAAGGAGGCCCCGGCCGCCGCCGTACGGCCGGTCGAACACCCGCCCGCGCCGCGGCCGAACGTCGGCCGACAGGTCCGCGCGTGCTGGCGCGAACCGGGCACCCGGCTCGGGCTCTGGGTGCACTTCACCACCCAGTTCCCCGGCAACGCCTTCGGCCTGCTCTGGGGCCTGCCCTACCTGGTGGAGGCGCAAGGCCTCTCCCGGGCCGCGGCCGGCGGAATGCTGACCCTGCTGGTGCTCAGCAACATGGCCTTCGGCTTCCTGTTCGGCCGGGTGCTCTCCGTCTCGGCGCGAGCCCGGATGCCGATCGTCCTCACCGTCATCACGGCCACCGCCCTCGGCTGGGCGCTCGTCCTGGCCTGGCCCGGCGGACACCCCCCGATCTGGCTGCTGTCCGCCATCATCGTGGTGATGGGCAGCAACGGCCCCGCCTCACTGGTCGGCCTCGACTACGCCCGCGCCCGCAACCCGGTGGAGCGCCTCGGCACCGCCTCCGGGATCGTCAACATGGGCGGCTTCATCGGCACGATGATCACCCTCTTCGGCATCGGCGTCCTCCTCGACGGCCTCTCCCCGGCCGGCACCGACTCCTACTCGGCCGACGCCTTCCGCTGGGCGTTCTGCTGGCAGTACGTCCCGCTGGCGGTCGGCACGGCGATGATCCTGCGCCTGCGCCGCAAGGTCGCGGCGGGGGCTTAGGGTCTCTGGCCTGCGAAGATGCGGGAGACCCTTGTTCAGAACAAGGGTCTCCCGCGATTACAGCCCGATACCCCGGAGCACCTCGGTGACCTCCGGCGGCCGTCCGTAGAGCTGGACCCGGTCGATCACACAGAGCACCGTGCCCTCCGGCGGCATCATCGGTGTGCGAGCCGGATGCGCCCCCGGTCGCACCGGCTGCTCGGCGGCTTCGCGCCGCATGCGGATCAGGTCCACCAGCTTCAGTTTGGGGCAGCCGGGGACGATCCGGCTGGCCCGGATTCCGACTCGTTCTTCGCCGGTGCAGGCGAAGTAGGCGCCGAACGGCGGCCCGCTGTCCTCTTCGCGGTTCGGTAGGTGGAGGACCATCTCGCCGTGGTGGCAGTGGACCGTCCCATCCGAGTGGACGGTCAGGCCGGGCCAGTCCTCGTGGTCGATCTCGGCGACGATCTCTACCTGCTGCCCGATCGCCTCGGTCAGGCTCTCCGCCATCCGTCGCTGCTGAGTGGGGATGTCGGTGTCCCCGCGGCGGACGGAGGGAAGGAGGTCGCGGGTGACCCATTCCTGGAACGGTCGGGCGTTGGGCTTCGTGGAGCGCATGATCAGCGCGTACAGGCCGCTCTCATTGACCACTCCGAGGACCGGATTCCCGCGCGTGTAGGGTTTTTGACCTGCGAAAACGTGATTACTCTCAGAATTTCTGAGAGTAATCGAGCGCAGGTTGACGGTACGTGCGTCCGCCGGATTCACGATCTTGAGGGCCTCGCTCGGATTGCCTCGGCCCAGGATTCGGCACACGTCCGCCGTGACGAACCACGGTTGTCCGTCGATCATCACGACTCTGATCGGTTGCCCCGTGATCGGGAAGCTGGACCGGACCAAGACCATCTGCTGCTGTTCGTCGTCCATGGGGACGCCCCTCCTTCTTCCGGGTGATGGCTGGGATGCCCGGAACAACGAGGTCGAACGGGTGAGGTGATGGTGCTGGATTGACGGATGGATGCACGAGTGGTGCCGACCCGGCGCGCACTTGTGCGTGTACGCCGGGTGGCGTGCGCTGTGGGGTGGCTGGGGTCAGATGGTGACCGCGAAGGCGGACAGGACGCGGTCGGCGAGTTCCTTGTCGCCGTCGATGGTGACCGGGCCGGGGCGGCCGCGGCCGCAGGCGAGCCGGAGGTAGGTCTCCCAGTCCATGGTGAGCTGGACGTCGGGGGCCAGGCTGATCGACTCGTCGACGGTGCCGCGGCCGGTCGAGTCGACCCGGATGGTGCGCAGGAACTCCACGCGGCCGGTGACGTCCAGGACCATGGCCGTTCCGGCCGGGGCGCCGGCCTGGTGGGCGACGGCCTTGGGCAGCAGTCCCAGCAGGACGTCCCGGGTGATCAGGGCGGCCGGGGAGTCGAGGTTGCCGGGGGTGCCCAGGGCGCGGCGCAGGTCCTGCTCGTGCACCCAGACGTCGAAGGCCCGCAGGCGCAGCAGCTCGTGGTACGGCACGTCGCGGCTGTTCGGGCCGCCCGGCCAGCGCACCGGCTCCAGGGGCATCTGCTTGGCGTTCCGCAGCGCCCGGGAGCGGCGGATGATCGTGTACTCCAGCTCGCTGGTCATCTCCAGCGCGGTGTGGCAGCGGCGCTTGTCGACCGGCAGTTCGATGTAGCGGGCGAAGTCGGTGGTGACGTGGCGAAGGTCACGTGGCAGGGAGTGGATCGGGCGGGGGTCGCCGAGGAGTTCGGACTCGACCGCGATGATGTGCGAGACGACGTCCCGGACCGACCAGCCGGGGCATTCGGTGGCCCGGTTCCAGGAGCCCTCGGGGAGGGGGGCGACCAGCTCCGATATGGACTCGATGCTCTGGGCCCACGCCTCCGTGTAAGCCTGCACGGTCTGGTTGTCCGTCACGGGAATCTCCGGCCCTCCGTCAGCTTCCTTGCCCTCTGCGCCCGGCCTCCCCGGTCGGCCGGGATGGTCCGGCTTCCGGGCGCACAAGCTAACCGCACGTTACGCTGCCGGGAGACAGCTGGGCAGCGCTTTCGGGTGACGATCGTAGGTCTCTTGCCGTGGACGGTGGTACTGTGCGCGCTTCATTGATCCAACTCGGGGTCTCCGACGCCGAGCCGCCCGCCGAACGGCGGGCCCGGGCCGCCGCGCTGGTCCGGGCGCAGCAGGGCGCGGACCTGGTGGTCCTGCCGGAGCTGTGGCCGCTCGGCGGCTTCGCCTACGACCTGTGGTCGGACGGCGCCGAGACGCTGGACGGGCCCACGTCGGACGCGATGGCGGCGGCCGCGCGGGCGGCCGGGGTCTGGCTGCACGCCGGTTCGATCGTCGAGCGCGATCCGGACGGGCCGATCTACAACACCTCGCTGCTGTTCGCCCCGGACGGCGAGCTGGTGCACACCTACCGCAAGATCCACCGCTTCGGTTTCGACAGCGGCGAGGCGGTGGTGATGGGCGCCGGGCAGGAGATCGTCACCGCGGCCACCGACTTCGCCACCCTGGGCCTGGCCACCTGCTACGACCTGCGCTTCCCGGAGCTGTTCCGGGCGCTGTTGGACGCCGGCGCGCAGCTGCTGGTGGTTCCGGCGGCCTGGCCGGCCCGGCGGCGCGAGCACTGGACGCTGCTGGCGCGGGCGCGCGCGGTGGAGGAGCAGGCGTTCGTGCTGGCCTGCAACACCGCCGGGACGCACGCCGGGGTCGAGCAGGCCGGGCACAGCATCGTGGTGGACCCGTGGGGCCGGGTGCTGGCCGAGGCCGGTACGGAGGAGCAGGTGCTGACCGTCGAGTTCGATCCGGCCGAGGTGGGCAAGGCTCGCGAGGAGTTCCCGGTGCTGCGGGACCGCCTGCTGGGGATCCCGGCGCCGGTCCAGCGCTGACCCGGGCCCGGCCCCGCTCGGCCCCGCCCGGCACGGCCCGGGCGGGGGGAGTCCGGGGGTGTCGGAGGCCTCCGGGGGGTTGGTTTGTACCTTCTCGGGGCGGGTTTGAGAAGATGAGCACTCGTCGTGTTCCCCGCCGCTCGTTGGCCGGTCCGCCGAGGGGCGGCCTGATCAGCCCGCCCCAGGAGGTTGCGCGCATGCCCGGCAACGGCGCAGGCGACACCCGTCCCGTCATCCAGCGCAACAGCCTGCGCGAGCAGATCGCCGGTGCGCTGCGCGAGGAGATGATGGCCGGCCGGCTGGCGGCCGGCCGCAACTTCACCGTCAAGGAGATCGCCGAGCTGTACGGAGTCTCGGCGACCCCGGCCCGCGAGGCGCTGGTCGACCTCGGTGCGCAGGGCCTGCTGCGGGCCGAGCACCACCGCGGGTTCACCGTGCCCGAGCTGGGCTGGGACGACTTCCTGGAGATCTTCGAGTCCCGGGTGCTGGTCACCGACAGCTACTACCGCCAGTTCTCCGCCCGCCGGGCGCTGCCGGACCTCGCCAGGCTGCCCTCGCTGCGCCGCCGCGCCGACGCGGCGGTCCGGGCCGCCCGGGCCGGGAACCTGGACGTGATGGTGGGCTGCGACCGCCGGTTCTGGCAGGAGGTCGCCGCGCTGATCGGCAACCGCCGGATCGGCGACTACCTGGACTGGCTGCGGGTGCAGTCGTGGATGTTCGCCGCGCCCTACCTGCGGGAGCTGCCCGTCCTGGCCGAGATCTGCTGGGACCGCCACCTCGACCTGGTCGACGCCATCGGCGCGCGGGACCTGGTCGGCGCGCACCGGATCATCTGCGAGTACAACCTGTACACCGCCCGGCTGCTGGCCGGGCTGGCCGGGCGGCCGCTGGAGTCGGTGACGGTGCTGGGGCTGCTCACCGAACCCCTCGACGGCGAACCCCTGGACGGCGAACCCCTGGACGGCGAGCCTCTGGACAGCGAACTCCTGAATAGCGAACCCCTGGACGGCGAGCCCGATGGCGGCGGGCCCGGCGGCGGGCTCCTGGGCGGCGAGCCCGTGCCGCCGGCCCCGTCCGCCGAAGTCCCGTCGGTGGCGGCGGAACCGGTTCCCGGCCAGGCGTTCGACCAGGTCGGGAGGGGCCGACGCCGGCCGGGCGAGGAGGTCGGCCGGGAGGTCGGCCGGGAGCTCGGCCGCGAACTCGGGCTGGGCCTCGGCCTGGTGCCGCAGCCGCGCTCGGTGCCGTACGGCCGGTTCGGCCGGCGGCTGCCCGAACCGCCCCCGGACGTACCGCAGGGACGGCCCGACCCGCGCCCCGCCCCGGGCCGGTAGGGTGGGCGGTCGTCGAACCGGGCGTCCCGCACAACGGCCGTCCGGGTACCGACCCCGCCCCCGTCGTCGTCCCGTCCTGCGGGCGACCCCGCCGCCCGGAGAGGAACTGCCGGCCATGGCCTGCGACCTCTGGCTCGTCCCGCTCGTGGACGTGCTGAGCCACAGCCCCGACAATCCCTTCAGGGACGATCTCGCCCTCTACAACTCGGTGTTGGCCTCCCGCGGGCTGCCCGAGGTGCCGGTCTACCAGTACGTGCCGGGGCTGAGCGGGGCGGTCGAGCCGATAGCCGCCTTCGACTACGACTCGCTGCACTTCCTGCGCCGCGCCTACCTGCTGGGCCTCACCGGGCTGGACATCACGCCGGTGGACTCGCTTGGCGGCGACTACGAGCAGCTGCTGGAGATGTTCGAGAGCAGCGCCGAACAGTCGCACCTGGTCTGGCACTTCGACCACGCGGGTGCCTACGTGCCGATAGAGTTCCCGGCGCCGCTGGTGGACGACGCACTGCTCGCCTCCGGTGGTCCGCTCGGCTCCAGCCACGGGCTGCTGCGCGAACTGCAGGCCGTCGCCCCGGCGCTGGGCCTCGACCCGCTCAACCCGCCGGGCCCGACCCGGCCGCTCGGCCCGACCGGCCTGGAGCAGCCGTTCGGGCCGCCGCTGGACGACCTGCACCCCTTCGCTCGCGAGCGGCACGCGTGGGCGGGCCTGTACGCGGCGGCGACCCGCAGCCTCGCCCAGGGCTCGATGGTGGTCTTCGCCTGAGGCGCCCGGCCGCCTTCCGCCCGAGGCGCCGCCCGCTGCATCCTCCCGCCCACCACGGCAGGCGGCCCTCCCGCCCGCTACCGCAGCGGCCCCTCCGGCGGCCGCTGGCGCGGCATGGTGGGTCGGGTGCCCGGCGGCGGCAGCACCCGCACCTGGGCGCCCACCCCGTTCTCGCTGCGCCCGCCCCAGGTGCCCGGGGCCTGGGTGGGCAGCTGGGTCATGGACGCGCGGAACTCCAGCATCCACTCCGAGGTCTCGGTGCGGACCATGTCCGAGACGTCCTCGCAGAACCGGCGCAGCACGCCGAGGCAGCGCTCGGCGGCTTCGCCCGCGGTGCCCTCGGTCGGGCCGAGCACCTCGCGCACGCACTCCGACGCCCAGTCGAACTGGAAGGCCTCCAGCCGGCGTTGCAGCGCCTGCGCGGTGCTGACGTCACGCATCCAGCCGGAGGTGAGGCCGAACACCCGGTCGGTGCCGTAGCAGGCGGCGGCGAGGGCCAGGCCGACGTAGCCCCAGCTGGTGCCGTGCGAGACCGCGCCGGTCAGGTCGACCAGCGGCGCGGTCACCCCGCCCACCGCGAAGCCGGCCGTGCCGAACCGCAGCAGGCGCGCCCAGCGGCGCTTCCAGATCCGGTCCTTGCGGTACCACTCGATCGCCTCGACCGCCCGCTCCTCGGACCAGCGGTACAGCTCCTCCAGGCGCTCGGCCGGCTCGCCCCAGTCCCCGAGGGGGAACTGTCGAGTGCTCAGATCGGTCCGTCGGCGGGTGGACGCCTGGCGGGCGATGGTCGCGGCGGGCGGGTCCTCCTCGCCGATCTCCTTGCCCCAGGCACTCTCCTCGGGCTGCATTTCCGGCTGGCTCACCTGTGGGGCTCCCTGTGGCGGGCGGACTGCTGGGTCTGGCGGTCTGGCGGTCCATCGGCTGACGCGGCGTCTGCCGTTGGTTGTCCAACAGCACTTCTTACCGCCAAATGGCTGACCATGGGGTCGCTTCCCCGGTGATCGTTACCGGATTCGGCCACCGGAGCCCGAGGTGGAAGGGATGCGGGGGGCGGCGAGATTTCACCCGTCCGAGGGAGGGTCCGGTGACCCGCCGTCCTGACTCGGGCACCCGGTGCGCACCGAGCCGGTCCGAGTTGGAGGTTTCTCCGACATCCTCGGCGTACGGACCTCCCCGACTGGAGGATCGGACGGGACCGGAGAGCGGCCGGAACTGGCCACCGACTACCCTTGCCAAGCGTGAAGGTCCTCGTCATCGGCGGCGGCGCCCGCGAACATGCCCTGTGCCGCTCTCTGTCCCAAGATCCCGCTGTCTCCGAGCTGCACTGTGCCCCGGGCAACGCCGGGATCGCGCAGGTGGCGACGGTCCACCCGGTCGACCAGCTGAACGGCGCGCAGGTCGCCGACCTGGCCGTGCGGCTCGGCGCCGCCCTGGTCGTCGTCGGCCCGGAGGCCCCGCTGGTCGCGGGCGTCTCCGACGCCGTGCGCGCGGTCGGCATCCCGGTGTTCGGCCCGTCCGCCGAAGCCGCCCAACTGGAAGGCTCCAAGGCCTTCGCGAAGGACGTGATGGCCGGGGCCGGCGTGCCCACCGCCCGCTCCTACGTCTGCACCACCCCTGCCGAGGCCGCCGAGGCGCTGGACGCCTTCGGCGCGCCGTACGTGGTCAAGGACGACGGCCTGGCCGCCGGCAAGGGCGTGGTGGTCACCTCCGACCGCGCGGCCGCGCTGGAGCACGCCGCCTCCTGCGAGCGCGTGGTCATCGAGGAGTACCTGGACGGCCCCGAGGTGTCGCTGTTCGCGATCACCGACGGCACCACCGTCGTCCCGCTCCAGCCCGCGCAGGACTTCAAGCGCGCGCTGGACGGCGACGAGGGCCCCAACACCGGCGGCATGGGGGCCTACTCGCCGCTGCCGTGGGCGCCCGCCGGGCTGGTCGAGGAGGTCCAGCAGAGCGTCCTGCAGCCGACCGTCGACGAGCTGCGCCGCCGGGGCACCGAGTTCTCCGGCCTGCTGTACGCGGGCCTCGCGCTCACCTCGCGCGGCACCCGGGTGATCGAGTTCAACGCCCGCTTCGGCGACCCGGAGACCCAGGTCGTGCTGGCCCGGCTGCGTACCCCGCTGGCCGCCGTGCTGCTGGCCGCCGCCACCGGCACCCTGGACCAGCTGGAGCCGCTGCGCTGGGACGAGGGCGCGGCCGTCACCGTGGTCGTCGCCTCCGAGGGCTACCCGGCCGCGCCGCGCACCGGTGACCCGATCGAGGGCCTGGCCGAGGCCGAGGCCGACGGCACCGCGTTCGTCCTGCACGCCGGTACCAGGGCCGACGAGGACGGCCGGGTGCTGAGCGCCGGCGGCCGCGTCCTGTCGGTCACCGCGACCGGCGCCGACCTGGTGGAGGCGCGCGACCGCGCGTACGCCGCCGTGGACCGGATCACCCTCAAGGGCGGCCAGCACCGCACCGACATCGCCCTGAAGGCAGCCACCGAGTAGGCCCTGCCCCGCCTCCGCCCGCAGGGCGCCGCGCACCGTGGGATTTCCCCCCATGGACGCAGCGCCCTGCGGCGTTTCCGGGGCGGGAGTGACTCCGGGGGCCGGCGCACCGTTCGGCGGTCGGATTCCAGCCCATCGGGTGACAGCACCCGCATCCGGCTGACGTAGCCGGGCGCCCGGCCTTATGGTGCGCTGGATCGCAGTGCGACGTGGCCGTGCGCCGGGGTCGCCGCCGGGTAGCGGTGTTCCCACGGGGGGATGCTGGACGGCGTCCGGCCGGGCGGGTGCCCGGGTGCTTCGCACCGGACCGGTCGTGACCGTCCGGAATCCGGGCGGTGTCACCGGGACGAGTGGAAACCGGGGCGATCCGGAACACCCACCCGGGCCGGTGCGTCGAACATGGCAGAAGCGCCACACAGCATGCACTACCGGGGATCGGACGCCTCCGCTTCCCGGTCGGAACTGATCGTTTCGAGTCGGCTCAGGGCCCGTCGCCGGGCGCCCGAGGGCTCCGAAGGGGGTGCCGCACCGTATGGCCGCAGTCGACACCGCGCGCGCTCACGCCCAGGCGGTCCTGCGGGTCCGAGGTCTCGCCCTGGCCGCCGCCGTCATGCCCGCCGCCGTCGCGGTGGTCCTGCTCGCGGGCCGGTTCACCGGGCGGATCGGCGCACCCGGCTCCTCCGACGCCGCCTGGTGGGACGCCGCCCGCTGGGCGGTCTGCGCAGTGGCCGCGCTGACCCTCCTGGTGGCCGGGCTGACCGCCCGCGCCTACCACCGGGCCGTCCCGCCCCGGACCCCGGCCGTCCCGCTGAAACGCGTCGAGGCGCCCGAGCTGTACCGGCTGATCGACGAACTCGCCGACCGGCTGGACGTGCCCGCGCCCTCCGCGGTGGCCCTCACCCCGGACTGCGACAGCTGGCTGGAGGACGTGCCGCAGGCTCGGCGGGCCCGCCCGCTGCGGCCGCACCCTGAGCCGCCCGGCCCGGTCCTGGTGATCGGCTCGCCCTTCCTGTGGTGGATGCGGGCCGGCGAACTGCGCGCCCTGCTCGCCCCCGTGGTGGCCGGCACCGCAGCCTCCGCCGACCCGGAGATCGCCGCCGCCCGCCGCTTCCTGCGCAGCCTGGACGCCAGCTTGGACTCCGGCCATGCCGCCCCCGGCCTCGGCGGCGGCACCCTGGCGGGCCCGCCCCGGCCGGAGCGCCGCGGTCCGGCCGCGCTCGCCGAGCGGATCACCCGCGGGATCACCTGTCGGCTGCTCGGTGCCTGCCGCGGCCACGCCGCCGAGCTGGAGCGCTCCGTCGCGAGCTGGGCCTCCGAGCAGGCCAGGACGGTCGACTACGGCCTGCGGATCGCCGCCCAGGAGCAGGTCGGCCTGGCCTACGCGGGCTGGGACCGGCTGCTCACCCGGGTCGCGCTGCCCGCCTGGCGGCTCGGCCGCCACCCCGCCCACCTCAACGCCGGCGTCGTCTCCGCCCTCACCGAGCTGTCCCGGCGCGACCGCCTGGCCGACGGCTACGGCACCCGGCTCGGCGACCGCCCCGCCTGCGACCTGCTGGAGGAGCCCGGCACCGTCGACCGGGCGGTCTCCCGGCTCGCCGCCGAGCTGTTCTTCGGCAGCCCGGCCGCTGGCGCCTGGCACGAGCTGGAGTGGACCGACTACCCGGCCGACGTGGTGGACGCCGGCTGGCGGGCCCGTGCTGCCGCCCTCCAGACCGCCCTGGACCGGCTCGCCCCGCAGGCCCGCCCCGGCTCCCCGACGCTCACCCGGCTGCTGGTCCGGCTCGCCGAGGGCGAGGGGGAGCAGCTGGCCGCCGCGCTGGCCGCCCAGCTGGCCCGCACCACCGCCCCGGCCCCGCTGCTCGAAACCGCCCGCAGCGGCCGTGACCTGCTGGTCGACCACGTCACCGCGATGGTCTGCTGCGCCGCCGTGGACACCGCGGGCGGCGCGCCCGGCCTGGACTGGCTGGACGGTCCGGTGCTGCTGCTGGGCGGGATCCGCCGTACCGACCTGGCCGGGCCGGTCGCCCAGGCCGTCGAGCAGGGCCAGGACGGCCCGCTGCGGGCCTGGCTGGACGCCGCCGACGTCCGTCTGGAGAAACCCGTCCGGTTGTGAGCCGGACAGGCGGCGCTCGGCGCTCCGGCGCGCGCCCCCAAACCGACCGGCGGGCGGCCGTCTTCGCAGGCCGGAGGCCCGGCCGGGGGAGGGCGTGAGATTCCCGGCACCAATTGCGACCACAGGGTGACGGAGCGCCAGCACTCTGTGGTGTATTAGACCGCACGCACATCCGGGGGGCACGTGCCAACCGGGCGGAAGTGCACCTGGGAGGGGCGCGTGGGCACGGAACTCAACCGCCGCTGGGAGTCCGGAACGCACGCTTACAGCGTCTCCGACCCCTTCGGCCAGGGCCCGCTGCCCTGGCTGCGCAGCCCGGACCAGTACCTGGCCGGCGCCGAGGGCGCCGTCCCCTGGTACGTCTCGGTGAACGCGCCCGGCCAGCGGCCGCTGGCGGTCGGTGCCCGGCCCAAGCCGCCGGTCGGCACCCCGCAGAGCGCCAACGACGTGGACCAGCAGATCAAGGGCTTCGCCTCGGCCGGGGTGATCCGCCCCGGTGGTTCGGTGGACTTCCGGGTCACCGTCAACCCGCCCCGCGAGTTCACCGTGGACGTCTGGCGGATCGGCCACTACGGCGGCGACGGCGCCCGCCACATGACGTCCAGCCCGCTGATCGCCGGGCTGGCCCAGCCCGCCCCGCTGGTGGTCGAGCGGACGGTCTCCTGCCACCACTGGTGGCACTCCTGGCGGTTGCAGATCCCGGTGCACTGGAAGCCCGGCGCGTACGTCGCCGTGCTGACCACCGCGGACATGCTGCACCGCAGCCATATCCCGTTCACCGTCCGGGACTTCGAGGACCGGGAGCACGCCGCCGAACTGCTCCTGGTGGTCCCGGACGTGACCTGGCAGGCCTACAACCTGTTCCCCGAGGACGGCCGCAGCGGCGCCAGCCTCTACCACGCCTGGGATGGTCTGGGCGGCCTGGTCGGCGAGCCGGAGGCGGCCGTCACGGTCTCCTTCGACCGCCCGCACGCCACCGCCGGGCTGCCGCTGCACGTCGGCCACGCGTACGACTTCATCCGCTGGGCCGAGCGCTACGGCTACGACCTCTCCTACGCCACCGCCACCGACCTGCACGCGGGCCTGGTCGACCCGGGGCGGCACCGGGCGCTGATCTTCCCGGGCCACGACGAGTACTGGTCCGAGCCGATGCGCCGGGCCGTCGAGCAGGCCAGGGACGACGGCACCTCGCTGGTGTTCCTGTCCGCCAACACCATGTACTGGCGGGTCGAGCTGACCGCCGCCGCCTCCGGCGAACCCAACCGGCTGCTCAACTGCCGCAAGCGGCAGAAGGTCCAGCCGGGCAGCCCGGCCGTCGGGGTGCCCGGTTCGGCCAGCGCGCTGTGGCGGGACGCCGGCGAGCCCGAGCAGCAGGTGCTCGGCCTGCAGTACTCGGGCCGGGTCGCCGCGCCCGTCCCGCTGATCGCCCGGCACACCGCGCACTGGCTCTGGGACGGTACGGGCCTGCAGGAGGGCGACGAACTGCCCGGCCTGGTCGCCGGCGAGGCCGACCGCTACTACCCCAAGGTGGCGCTGCCCGAGCACACCGAGCGGGTGCTGCTCGCGCACTCGCCGTACCAGGACCTCGGCGGCCGCACCCGCTACCAGGAGACCTCGCTGTACCGGGCGCCCAGCGGCGCGTACGTGTTCGCGGCCGGCACCTTCGCCTGGTCGCCCGCGCTGGGCCGCCCCGGCCTCACCGACGAGCGGATCCAGCGGGCCACCGCGAACCTGCTCGACCGCCTCGGCAAGAACGAGCCCGCCCCCGGCAAGAACGGTGCCGCCCTCGGCCGGAGCGGGGCCGCCCTCGGCCAGAAACGGGGCCTCGGGGGTTCGTGAAAGACTGCGGGGGCAGTGACCTCCCCTTTCGCGCGCCCCACGCCCGCGAACGACCCCTGAGGACTGAGACACCTTGAGCGGATTTGTCACCAAGCCCGAGCCGGTCCAGGTGCCCGGCCTGGTCCACCTGCACACCGGCAAGGTGCGCGACCTCTACCGGACCGAGTCGGGCGAGCTGGTCATGGTCGCCAGCGACCGGATGTCCGCCCACGACTGGGTGCTGCCGAACGAGATCCCCGACAAGGGTCGCGTCCTCACCCAGCTGTCCCTGTGGTGGTTCGAGCGGATCGCCGACATCGTCCCCAACCACGTGATCTCCACCGAGGTCCCGTCCGGCGCCCCCGCCGACTGGAAGGGCCGCACGCTGATCTGCCGCAGCCTGGACATGGTCCCGGTCGAGGCGGTCGCCCGCGGCTACCTGGCGGGCTCCGGCCTGGCCGAGTACCAGGAGAACCGCACGGTCTGCGGCATCGCCCTGCCGGAGGGCCTGGAGAACAGCTCCGAGCTGCCCGCCCCGATCTACACCCCGGCGCTCAAGGCCGAGGTCGGCGAGCACGACGAGAACGTCTCCTACGAGGAGACCGCCCGCCGGATCGGCGCCGACCTGGCCGCCCAGCTGCGCCGCACCACCCTGGACGTCTACGGCCGGGCCCGGGACATCGCCCGCGACCGCGGCATCATCCTGGCCGACACCAAGTTCGAGTTCGGCCTGCTGGACGGCGAGCTGCTGATCGGCGACGAGGTGCTCACCCCGGACTCCTCCCGGTACTGGCCGGCCGACGAGTGGCAGCCCGGCCGCTCGCAGCCGTCCTTCGACAAGCAGCTGATCCGAGACTGGCTGGTCTCCCCGGCCTCCGGCTGGGACCGCTACAGCGAGCAGCCGCCGCCGGAGCTGCCGGCAGAGCTGGTCGAGCAGACCCGCGCCAAGTACATCGAGGTGTACGAGCGGCTGACCGGCACCGCCTGGGCCTGACGCCCGGCCGCCCGCGAGCCCGTGCCCGGACCTAGATCCAGCCGTGCTCGCGGGCGATCCGCACCGCCGCGTGCCGGTTCTCGGCGCCCAGCTTCCCGGCCGCCGAGGACAGGTAGTTGCGGACGGTGCCGGGGGACAGTGCCGCCCGTTCGGCGATCTCGGTGATCGAGGTGCCGTCGGCGGCCAGTTCCAGGACGTCCGTCTCGCGCGGGGTGAGCGGGGTCTCGCCCGCGCTGATCGCGTCCGCGGCCAGCTCCGGGTCCACGTACCGGCCGCCGGCCCGGACGGTCCGGATGATGCCGACCAGGTCGGCCGCCGAGACGGTCTTCGGCAGGAAGCCGCGCACCCCGACCTCCAGCGCCCGCTTGAGGTAGCCGGGGCGGCCGTGGCCGGTGACGATCATGCAGCGGCAGTCCGGCAGCAGCCGGCGCAGTTCGGTGGCCACCTCGATGCCGTCCTTGCCGGGCATCTGGAGGTCCAGCACCGCGACGTCCGGGCGGTGGGCCTGCGCCATCGCCAGCGCCTCCGGCCCGGAGCCGGCCTCGGCGACCACGGTGATGTCCTCCTCCAGGGAGAGCAGCGCGGCCAGCGCGCCCCGGATCAGGTGCTCGTCGTCGGCGAGCAGGACGCGCACGGGTGCGGGGTCGGTCATCGGGCGGTCCTCCGTCGGTGGGTGCGGGTCAGAGCGGTACGGCGGCGAGCATCCGGAAGGTGCCCTGGGCGGTCTCGGGGATGGTCAGTTCGCCGTCGTGGGCGGCCAGCCGTTCGCGCAGGCCGCGCAGTCCGGTGCCGCCGCCCAGCGAGGGGAGCGGGACGGCGGGCACCCCGTCATTCTCCAGCTCCAGGACGGCGCGGCCGTCCTGGAGGTCCAGCCGGATCAGGCAGTGGGCGGCCTCGCTGTGCCGCAGCACGTTGGTGGTGGCCTCGCGGATCACCCAGCCGAGCACCGACTGGATCGGCGGCGGCAGTTGGTCGGCGTTCTCGCCGAGGTCGATCTCGCAGGCGACGTCGGCGCTGCGGAGCACCGCGCGGGCGCCGATCGCCTCGGCGTGCAGGTCGGCGGTGCGGTAGCCGCGGATGACGTCCCGGACCTCGCGCTGTGACTCCTGGGCGATCCGCTGCACCTCGGCCATCTGGTCGGCGGCCTCCGGGCGCCCGCGGCGGGCGAACTGGACGGCGAGTTCGCTCTTGAGCGCGATGGTGGTGAGGTTGCGGCCCATCACGTCGTGCAGGTCGCGGGAGAACCGCAGCCGCTCCTCGGCGACGGCCAGCCGGGACTGGGCCTCGCGGGCGGTCTCCAGTTCCCAGATGATCGCGGTCACCCAGGCGAAGCTGCGGCAGGTGCCGACGAGGGCGGTCAGGCTGATCGCCGCCCCGACCGCCAGTCCGGCCGTGGTGGCGGGGCTCACCCCGGTCAGCAGCATCGCCGGGGCGGTCAGCAGGATCAGGCCGAGTCCGGCGGGGAAGACCTGGCGCAGGGGCAGGCCCACGCTGATCGGACCGATGGCGGCGCACAGCATGGCGATGGCGATCGCCGCGGTGAACGGCGTTCCTCCGGGCTGCCCGGATTCGGCGGCGGACGGGCCCAGCAGCAGGACGGCCCAGGAACCGGCGACCGAGAGCGCGCTGTTGACGATCAGCCAGCGCAGGTGCTCGGCGGGGCGGTGCAGGTAGTGGTCGAGCGAGGTGCGGAACGCCCGGAGGCAGAGCAGGGTGGACGCGAGCGAGACGACCAGGGTGACCCGGACGGCGCCGACCGACCGGTCGAGGTTCGCGACGGAGGAGGCGCTGAGCACCAGGTTCACCGGAACGATGCACCAGGCCACCATGTAGAGCGACCAGCGGAAGTACAGCTCGGCGCGTTGGGGCTTGCCGAAGCCCTTCCATCTGCGAACCGGCCCCTGGACGGCCATCGAATCGCTCCCCGTATCGATCAAGATCGTGTCGCTACCTTCATATCAGAGGCGGAACGGGGGTCTGACCTTCGCACTTCCAGAGAGGGTGCCCGCCGGGGCGTCAGCGGCGCGACTCCCAGCGGAAGTAGCGCACCGCGCCCCAGACCGCCAGGCCGAGCCAGACGGCGCCGGTCACCAGGTGCGGGGCGGCGGTGGACCAGGTGCCGGCGAAACCGGTGGCGGCGGCCGAGCCGTCGCTGCCGGTCCAGCCGATCCGGATCAGCTGGAAGGCCGGGGTGGTGGGCAGCAGGCGGCAGAAGTCGGCCAGCCCGGGGGGCATGATCTCCAGCGGGATGAGCAGGCCGGAGCCGAACTGGGAGACCAGCAGCACCGGGAGGGTGGTGATGCCGGCGGTCTCGACGGTCTTGGTGAAGGCGCTGGAGATGGCGGCCAGTGCGATGAAGACGGCGATGCTCAGGACCAGCCCGACGGCCAGCAGCAGCGGGTTCACCGGCGTGCTGAGCTTGAGGAGGGCGGCTGCGCCGACGCCGACCACGGCGCACATCATCAGGGCGAGGCTCACCGAGGGCACCGCGGTGCCGGCCAGGATCTCGATGTCCCGGGCCTCGCCGGTGCGCAGCCGCTTGAGCACCAGCTCGTTGCGGCGGGCGACGTACGCGGCGGTCAGGTTGTAGTAGACGACGAAGGCGAGGATGCCGCCGATGGTGCCGGTGATCAGCAGCGTGTCGACGTCCAGCCCGGGGTGGGACTCGGCCTGCTGCTTGAGCATGTTGCGCCGGCCGGCGATCAGCAGCAGCGGCAGCAGCAGCGCGGTGAACAGGGCGGCCCGGTTGCGCAGCAGCAGGGTGGCCTCGGCGCGGCCGAGGGAGAGCAGCCGGCGGGCGGTGGTGCTCTGCGGGCCGGCGGCGGTCTTGGCGGCGGTGGCGGTGGTCATCGGGCGGATCCGATCAGGCGGCGGCGGGCGGTGCGGGCGGTGGGGGCGGGCGACTGGGGCGGGGCCTGGTGGGCGGCCTCGGAGGCGATGGCGAGGAAGGCCTCCTCCAGCGAGGCGCTGCGGGCGTCCAGGGAGCCGAGCGCGATCCCGTGCTGCTGGGCCCAGCCGAGTAGTTCGAAGAGGGTGCGCTGGAGGCCGCCGGTCTGCACGGTGACCTTGCGGCCGTCGACGGCGATCTCGGCCCCGGCGAGGACCGGCAGCGCGGTCCCGGTGAACTCGGGGAGGTCGAAGCTGATCCGGGAGGGCCGGCCAGCGATCACCTCGGCGACGGTGCCGGTGGTGACGACCCGGCCGCCGTGCATGATGGCCAGCCGGTCGGCGAGCTCCTCGGCCTCCTCCAGGTAGTGCGTGGTGAGCAGCACGGTGGTGCCCTGGGCGCGCAGTTCGCGGACCAGCCGCCAGACGGCGGCGCGCGCCTCGGGGTCGAGGCCGGTGCTGGGCTCGTCCAGGAAGAGCACCTCGGGGCGGCCGAGCAGGGCCATCGCGAGGTCGAGCCGGCGCCGCTCGCCGCCGGACAGCTGCTTGACGCGGACGTCACGGCGGTGGCCGAGGCCGACCAGCTCCAGGGCCTCGTCGACCGGGCGGGCGCCGCTGGTCATGCCGGCCCAGCTGCGGCCGGTCTCGGCGATGGTGAGGTCGCCGGGGAAGCCGCCCTCCTGGAGCATGATGCCGATCCGCGGGCGGACGGCGGCGCGCTCCCGGTGGGGGTCGTGGCCGAGCACCCGGACGGTGCCGCCGGACGGGGCGGCCAGGCCCTCGATGAGCTCCATGGCGGAGGTCTTGCCCGCCCCGTTGGTGCCGAGCAGGGCGAACAGCTCACCGCGGCCGACGGTCAGGTCGATGCCTCGGACGGCGTGGTAGCCGGTGGTGCCGGTGCCGTAGTGGCGGTGCAGGTCGGTGACCTCGATCACGCTGTCGCCGGGGCGCAGGGGCTGGCTCGTTTCCATGGCTCAAGCCTTCCGCCTCCCCGGCCGGGCGGGCAGTGCGCGCCGTCATGAGCCGGCGGTGGAGATCCACGGGTCGGCGATGACAAATGTCATGGGCCCGGGATCAAGGTGGCGCGGGAATGCCGAAAGGCCCCCTCGATCGAGGGGGCCTTTCGTTCTGGAGCGGACGACGAGATTCGAACTCGCGACCCTCACCTTGGCAAGGTGATGCTCTACCAACTGAGCCACGTCCGCAGGTCTAACTATGGAGTTGTGCTGTGCTCGCACACTGCGAGCGGACGACGAGATTCGAACTCGCGACCCTCACCTTGGCAAGGTGATGCTCTACCAACTGAGCCACGTCCGCACGGTGCCTGGTGGGGCACCCGCCGCCTCTTCGGATCTCTCCGTTGCGGCGACGAGGATTACTCTACAGCATCGTTCGGGGTGGTCGCCCCACCCTTTCGGTCCAGGCGGGCGGGGCGACCGGGGTGCCCGGGGCGGTCAGTTCGCCTCGGCGAACTGCTCGTACACGTGCTTGGGGATGCGTCCGCGGGCCGGCAGCTCCATGCCGCGCGACAGGGCCCAGGCGCGCACCGCGGCCGGGTCCGGGGTGAGCGCGGTGCGGCGGAAGGACTTTCCGGTGCGGCTCTGGCGGCGGCCGGCCGCGACGAACGGAGCGAGGGCCTCCCGCAGCTTTTCCGCGTTGTCCACGGACAGGTCGATCTCGTACGACTTCCCGTCGACGCCGAAGTGGACGGTTTCCGCCGCGGCGCCGCCGTCCAGGTCGTCGGAGAGCGTGACAACTACACGCTGAGCCATGGGTGTCAATCCTCTCGGGCAATTCGGCCGCCGGTCCGCGGGGTGCGTCCGGGGGCCTGATGTGCACCACTCGCGCAAGCGCATACGGGCAGGCCTGGTGGCCCGCCGGATACGCAGCACTTGCCGCGACAGGTGGCCCTATTCTGCACCCGAAGGGGGTCGAAATCGAAGAGTCCGGCATTCTTTTCCGGATATTCACGTGTCTTCGCCGGAGTGCTGGATACCGGAGTGCGGGACGGGTCGATCTGTCCCGGAGTGCCGTATTCGGGTGTTCTTCGGGTGTTCTCGTTCCGGGGGCCGAATCCGTGGAAACCGCGCGGCCCGGCCGGGGGTTCACGGGCGTGGATCCCTTGCCGCGTAAGGGTCTCGGGTCTACGCGCGTCGCCTGCCCCGGCCAGCAATCCCGCCCGAAACCCCCGGTAGTCTGGAGTTCCCCCGCCTCACCGAAGACACCACCGGGAGTGCCAGTGGCACGCGTCGTAGTCGACGTCATGCTCAAGCCGGAGATCCTCGACCCCCAGGGCCAGGCGGTGCAGCGTGCACTGCCCCGTCTCGGATTCACCGGGATCGCCGACGTCCGCCAGGGCAAGCGTTTCGAGCTGGAAGTGGAGGGCCCGGTCGACGACGCCGCGCTCGCCCGTATCCGCGAAGCCGCCGAGACCTTTCTCGCCAACACCGTGATCGAGGACTTCACCGTCCGCGTCGAGGAGGCGGCGAAGTGACCACCCGCGTTGGCGTCGTCACTTTCCCCGGCTCCCTCGACGACCGTGACGCCCAGCGCGCGGTCCGCCTGGCCGGCGCCGAGCCGGTCGCGCTCTGGCACCGTGACAAGGATCTCCACCAGGTCGACGCCGTCGTCCTGCCGGGCGGATTCAGTTACGGCGACTATCTGCGCTGCGGCGCGATCTCCCGCTTCTCGCCCGTGATGGACACCGTCATCGAGCAGGCGAAGCTGGGAATGCCGGTCCTCGGTATCTGCAACGGCTTCCAGGTGCTCTGCGAATCGCACCTGCTGCCCGGCGCGCTCACCCGCAACGACTCGCTGCACTTCGTCTGCCGCGACCAGAAGCTGCGCATCGAGAACACCGGTACCGCCTGGACCCGGGATTACTCGGCGGGCCAGGAAATCGTCGTTCCGCTGAAGAACGGCGAGGGCCGGTTCGTCGCCGAGGAGCGCGTCCTGGACCAACTGGAGGCGGAGGGCCGGGTGGTGGCCCGTTACGTGGACGTCAACCCGAACGGTTCGTACCGCGACATCGCCGGCATCACCAACGCCGCCGGCAATGTCGTCGGCCTGATGCCGCACCCGGAGCACGCCGTGGAGCCGCTCACCGGTCCGACCGTCGAGGGCCTGGGCTTCTTCACTTCCGTCCTGAAGCAGCTGGTGAACGCCTGATGAGCCTCGACACCGTCAAGAACGCCGAGCAGACCCCGGACGTCGCCCAGCCCTGGGCCGAACTCGGCCTCAAGGAGGACGAGTACACGCGCATCCGCGAGATTCTCGGCCGCCGCCCGACCGGCGCCGAACTCGCGATGTACTCGGTCATGTGGTCGGAGCACTGTTCGTACAAGAGCAGCAAGGTCCACCTGAAGCAGTTCGGCGACAAGAAGCCCGACTCGGACGCGATGCTCGTCGGCATCGGCGAGAACGCCGGTGTGGTCGACGTCGGCCAGGGCTACGCCGTGACCTTCAAGGTCGAGTCGCACAACCACCCGTCGTACATCGAGCCCTACCAGGGCGCGGCCACCGGCATCGGCGGCATCGTGCGCGACATCCTGGCGATGGGCGCCCGCCCGGTCGCCGTGATGGACCCGCTGCGGTTCGGTGCGGCCGACCACCCGGACACCCGGCGCGTGCTGCCCGGGATCGTCGCGGGCATCGGCGGCTACGGCAACTGCCTGGGCCTGCCGAACATCGGCGGCGAGGTCGTCTTCGACTCCTGCTACCAGGGCAACCCGCTGGTCAACGCGCTGTGCGTGGGCGTCATGAAGCACGAGGACATCCACCTCGCGCAGGCCTCCGGCGCCGGCAACAAGGTCATCCTGTACGGAGCCCGCACCGGCGGCGACGGCATCGGCGGCGTCTCCGTGCTCGCCTCCGAGACCTTCGACGACAGCAAGCCGACCAAGCGCCCGGCCGTCCAGGTCGGCGACCCGTTCCAGGAGAAGCTCCTGATCGAGTGCACCCTGGAGATCTTCCGGGAGAAGCTCGTCAAGGGCATCCAGGACCTGGGCGGCGCCGGCCTGTCCTGCGCGACCTCGGAGCTGGCGAGCGCCGGCTCCGGCGGCATGCGGGTCGAGCTGGACACCGTGCCGCTGCGCGACAACACGCTCTCGCCCGAGGAGATCCTCATGAGCGAGTCGCAGGAGCGCATGTGCGCCATCGTCGAGCCCGGCAAGGTCGACCGCTTCCTGGAGATCTGCGAGAAGTGGGACGTCATCGCCACCGTCATCGGTGAGGTGACCGACGGCGAGCGCCTGGAGATCTTCTGGCACGGCGAACTCGTCGTCGACGTGCCGCCGCGCACCGTCGCCCACGAGGGCCCGACCTACCAGCGCCCGTACGCCCGCCCGAGCTGGCAGGACGCGCTGCAGGCCGACGCCCCCACCGGCGAGCGGCTGGCCCGCCCGACCACCGGCGAGGGCCTCAAGGCCGACCTGCTGAAGGTCGCCGGCTCCCCGAACCAGGCCTCCAAGTCCTGGATCACCGACCAGTACGACCGCTACGTGCTCGGCAACACCGTGCTCTCGGTCGGCGAGGACTCGGGCATGATCCGGATCGACGAGGAGACCAACCTCGGCGTCTCGGTCGCCACCGACGGCAACGGCCGCTACACCAAGCTGGACCCGTACACCGGCGCCCAGCTGGCCCTCGCCGAGGCCTACCGCAACGTCGCGGCCGGCGGCGCCAAGCCGCTCGCGATCTCCGACTGCCTCAACTTCGGCTCCCCCGAGGACCCGGACGTGATGTGGCAGTTCGCCGAGGCCACCCGCGGCCTGGCCGACGCCTGCCTGGTGCTCGGCACCCCGGTCACCGGCGGCAACGTCTCGCTGTACAACCAGACCGGTGAGGTCGCCATCCACCCGACCCCGGTGGTCGCGGTGCTCGGCGTCATCGACGACGTCACCCGGCGCACCCCGGCGGCCTTCGCCGAGGAGGGGCAGCTGCTCTACCTGCTCGGCGACACCGCGGACGAGCTCGGCGGCTCGGCCTGGTCGCAGGTGGTCCACGACCACCTGGGCGGTCTGCCGCCCAAGGTCGACCTGGAGCGCGAGCGGCTGCTCGGCGACATCCTGATCGCCGCCTCGCGCGACGGCATGATCGACGCCGCGCACGACCTCTCCGACGGCGGCCTCGGCCAGGCGCTCGTGGAGAGCTGCCTCAAGGGCGGCCACGGCGCGCGGATCATCGTGCCCGAGGGCGCGGACCCGTTCGTGTTCCTGTTCTCCGAGTCGGCCGGCCGCGCCGTCGTGGCGGTGCCGCGCAGCGAGGAGCTCCGGTTCAACGACATGTGCACCGCGCGCGGCCTGCCGGCCACCCGCATCGGTGTCGTGGACGGCGAATCCCTGGACGTCCAGGGCCAGTTCACCGTCTCGCTGGCCGAGCTGAAGGACGCCCACACCGGCGTCATCGAGGCTCTGCTCGCCTGACCCGCGTGGTTCGAGGGGCGGACGGTCCGACGGGGCCGTCCGCCCTTCGGCGTATGTTGGGGGCCATGCCCCCCAAGCCCCGTACCTACCAGCCGCAGAAGGTGCGCACCGCGCTCGCGGCGCAGACCGGCGCGCTGCGCGACGCCGTCCGGCAGCTCTGTGAACGCCCGGACGCCGAGCAGTGGTTGGCCCGGCCGACCAGGCTGGGGGAGTGGACGGTCCGCGAGCTGATCGCGCACCTCGCCGTCCAGCTCGACTTCGTCCCCGAGCACCTCGACGATCCGCTGGAGGGGCGGGCGCCGTTGGACCTGCCGGGGTGGGTGGCCGCGGTCGGCACGGTCGCGCCGCTGCTCGACGAGCAGGCCCGGGCGAGGGCCGCCGGCGACTTCGGCGGGGACGCGGCCTCGGTGGCGCAGGCCTTCACCCGGGCGGCGGACGCGCTGACCGGCCTGCTGGACCGGTCCGAAGCCGCCGACCCGGTACGGCGGTTCGAGATCCGGCTCGGCTCGATGACCCTCGCCGACATGCTGGTGACCAGGCTGGTGGAGGCCGTCGTGCACGCCGACGACCTGGCCGCCGCGCTCGGCCTCGACGGCTTCCCGCACGACCGCCAGGCCGTCGCCGCCGTCACCCGGCTGCTGGCCGACGCCTTCGCCGACCGCACGCCGGGCGGCGCGGTCGAGCTGCGGATCCCGCCGTACGCCGTCGTGCAGGCCGTCGAGGGCCCCCGGCACACCCGGGGCACCCCGCCGAACGTGGTCGAGACCGACCCGCTGACCTGGATCCGGCTGGCCACCGGCCGGGCCGGCTGGGCGGCCGCGGTGGACGCGGCGGCGGTCTCCGCCTCCGGCGAGCGCAGCGACCTGCGGGAGTACCTGCCGGTGCTCGGGTAGCCGCGCTTCAGGGGGCGTCCTACGGCACCGACGGCCCGCTGAGGTAGGTGCCGTTCTCCGAGTACGGCCAGGCGTTCGGCTCGCAGCCCTTGAGCCCGTAGATCTGCTGCATCATCGCGGGCGCCGGCTTGCCCGGGCCGGGGCAGGTCTCGTGCCCGTGGCCTATCCGGTGGCCGACCTCGTGGTTGATGATCAGCGCCCGGTACTCGTCGAGCGGGCCGCTGAACTGCGGTGAACCGGTGTTCCAGCGCTTGGAGTTGACGAGTACCTGGTTGCCGACGTTGCAGTTCACCTCGCCGTGGGTGTCCAGGCCTGAGGCGCCGCAGATCCGGTCCACCGTGGCCGGCGAGGCGATCTTCACGGTGAAGTCGTACCCGCCGCCGGCGACCAGCTGGAAGCCGTTCTTGCGGTCGTTGGTCCAGCCGCGCTTGTCGCCGAGGAAGCCGTGGATCTGGGCGGCGGCGGAGGCGGCGTCGATGCCTATGCCGTCCTCGACCTCCACCCGGTAGCGGCGCACGGTGCCGCGTCCGACCGGCTGGGCGGTGGCGGCGGCGATGCTGAAGGTGCCCGCGCCCTTGGCCGGGCCGGGGTCGGGCGTGGTGGGGGCGGGCGGCGAGGGCGGGGCGGGGGGCTCGCTCGGGGTGTCGGTCGGCGTCGGGGTCGGTGTCGGGCCGGCGGGTGAGGGGGCCTGTTCGGTCGGCGGGGCGATCCGCGCCTGGGCGGTCGGCCCGCCGTCGGGCGCGTCCAAGGAGCGGGTCAGCACGGCCGCTGTACCGCCCAGCACCGCCACCGCCGTGACCAGCGCCGCGAGCATGCCGGGCCCGAGCCGGCGCGGCGGCCGGCGGCGTCGGCGGCCGCGGGCACTGCTGCTCCTGGCGGCGGATCTGGCTGCGGGCATGATCGACACCCTGACATGGCGAACGGGTGAATGTCCACATACCGGGTATGCAGACGCCCGGCGGCCGCCGCCGATCCCGGGACGGCGGTTGACCCTGGCGTCTCGGGTGGCAGACTGCCTGCATGGCGATTCACCGGAATCTTCTCGACGGCCCCGACCCGACCCTTCTCCCGGAGGACGAGCAGCCCTACCGCATGCTGGCGGAGGAATCGGCCTCACCCACCCAGGTGGCCGCCGACTTCCCGACCTTCTGCCTCGCCTGGGCGATGCTCGCCGACGACGCCTACGCGGCCGGCCGCTACGTCGAGTCCTACGCCTACGCCCGCACCGGCTACCACCGCGGCCTGGACGCACTGCGCCGCAACGGCTGGAAGGGCCACGGCCCCGTGCCGTGGGAGCACCGCGGCAACCGCGGCTTCCTGCGCTGCCTGGCCGGGCTCGCACGGGCGGCCGGCGCGATCAAGGACACCGAGGAGGAGGCCCGCTGCTGGCAGTTCCTGAAGGACAGCAGCGCGGAGGCGTACGCGGAGCTGAAGCAGTAGACCCGCACGGCTGCTGAGGCAGCGGACCCACAACACAGGTGCGCCCCCCGGTGAAGTCCACCGGGGGGCGCATCCGCGTTCACACGGTGGCCGGGCTCAGCCCGGCCACCGGGCTCACTTCAGGCGGTTGCCGGCCGAGCGCAGCTGCTGCGCGGCCTCCAGCACGCGGGCGGCCATGCCCGCCTCGGCGAGCTTGCCCCAGGTGCGCGGGTCGTAGGTGTTCTTCTTGCCGACCTCGCCGTCGACCTTCAGCACGCCGTCGTAGTTGCGGAACATGTGGTCCACGACCGGGCGGGTGAAGGCGTACTGGGTGTCGGTGTCCAGGTTCATCTTCACGACGCCGTTCTCCAGCGCGGTGGCGATCTCCGCCGCGGTCGAGCCCGAACCGCCGTGGAAGACGAAGTCGAACGGGTCGGTCTTGCCGTACTGCTTGCCGATCGCGTCCTGCAGCTCGCGCAGCAGCTCCGGCTTCAGCACGACGTTGCCCGGCTTGTAGACGCCGTGCACGTTGCCGAACGAGGCGGCCAGCAGGTAGCGGCCCTTCTCGCCCAGGCCCAGCGCCTCGGCGGTGCGCACGGCGTCGTTGACGGTGGTGTACAGCTCGTCGTTGATCTCGTGCGTGACGCCGTCCTCCTCGCCGCCGGTCGGGGTGATCTCGACCTCAAGGATGATCTTGGCGGCGGCGGCCTGGGCCAGCAGCTCCTGGGCGATCGCCAGGTTGTCGGCGAGGGTCTCGGCCGAGCCGTCCCACATGTGCGACTGGAACAGCGGGTTCTGGCCCTTGGCCACGCGCTCGGCGGAGACCGCCAGCAGCGGGCGGACGTAGCCGTCCAGCTTGTCCTTCGGGCAGTGGTCGGTGTGCAGCGCGACGGTGATGTCGTACTTGGCGGCGACGATGTGCGCGAACTCGGCCAGCGCCACGGCGCCGGTCACCATGTCCTTGTTGTGCTGGCCGCCCAGGAACTCCGCGCCACCGGTCGAGATCTGGATGATGCCGTCGCTCTCGGCCTCGGCGAAACCACGCAGTGCGGCGTGCAGGGTCTGCGACGAGGTGACGTTGATGGCCGGGTAGGCGAACTTGCCCGCCTTGGCCCGGTCCAGCATCTCGTTGTAGACCTCGGGAGTTGCGATGGGCATGCGATCCGCTCCTGTCGGGTTGCGGCGTACGGACGGTGCTGTCCGACGCTGTGTACGCCTTCGGTACGACTCCGTGCCGGCCGCCGACGCGCGGCGCTGCGGTGTGGCTCTCCGGCACCAAGGTTCGAGCGACCTCCGCGGTACGGCAATGAGGGTGGTGTGCCGCTGCGGACCGGACGCCCGTGCCATCCTCCCAGACTCGTGCCCGCAGGTCAGCAGGAGCCCGCCAGTCGGACCGTCGCCGGCGACGACGCGGACGGCCCGCTCCTACGACGTTCGGCGGACACCGGATACACCTGCCGGGCGAAGCCTCCGGACAGAACGGCCAGCTATCCTGCGGCCGTGGACTACAACCAGCTGGCCGTCAACCTTCTCGACGCCAAATCACTGATCTCGTCCGTCGGCGCCATCGGGCTGATCGCGATCATCTTCGCGGAGACCGGCCTGCTGGTCGGCTTCTTCTTCCCGGGTGACTCACTGCTGATCATCGCCGGCGTCGCGGCGTCGAACGCCGCCTCGTCGGTGCTCGGCGACGGCGCCAAGCTGCCGATCGCCGTCCTGCTCGTCGGCGCCCCGGTGGCCGCGGTCGCGGGGGCCCAGCTCGGGCACCTGATCGGGGTCAAGGTCGGGCCGAAGATGTTCGACAAGCCCGAGTCGAAGATCTTCCGCCGCGAGTACGTGATGAAGGCGGAGGAGTACTTCAACAAGTTCGGGCCCGGCAAGGCCGTGGTGCTGGCCCGCTTCATGCCGATCGTCCGGACCTTCCTCAACCCGGTCGCGGGCACCCTGGAGATGCCCGCCCGGACGTTCTTCCTGTGGAACGTCGTCGGCGGCGTGCTCTGGACCGAGTCCATGCTGCTGATCGGCTACTTCTTCGGCGACGCGCTCGCCCCGGTGATCGACAAGTACCTGATCCCGGCGGTGCTGCTGATCGTCCTGCTCTCGATCTCGCCGATCCTGATCGAGGTCCTGCGCGAGCGCAAGAAGCGGAAGGCCGGCGGCGCCGTGGAGAGCACCGAGGCCGACGCCGTGCAGAGCGGCGGCCGCCACCGGCGCGGCTGAGCACCGGGGCTTCGCGCAGTGCACGCGAAGGGGCCGGGTCCCGTCTCACGTTTCACGTGAAACAGGACCCGGCCCCTTCGTACTGTCAGGTCCGGCCGGGCTCAGAGGCCCAGGTCGTCCAGGTCGTAGGCGGTCACGTACGGCAGGCCCTGCGCCTCGACCGCGGCCGCGCCGCCGCGCTCCACGATCACCGCGACGCCGACCACCTCGGCACCCGCCTCGCGCAGCGCCTCGACGGCGGTCAGCACCGAGCCACCGGTGGTGGAGGTGTCCTCGACCGCCAGCACCCGGCGGCCCTTGACCTCCGGGCCCTCGATCCGGCGCTGCAGGCCGTGCGCCTTGCCCGCCTTGCGGACCACGAAGGCGTCCAGCTCACGCCCGCGCGCGGCGGCGGCGTGCAGCATCGCGGCGGCCACCGGGTCGGCGCCCAGGGTCAGACCGCCGACGGCGTCGTACTCCAGGTGCGAGGTCGCGTCCAGCATCACCCGACCGACCAGCGGGGCGGCCTGGCCGTCCAGCGTGATCCGGCGCAGGTCGACGTAGTAGTCGGCCTCCTTGCCGGAGGAAAGGGTGACCTTGCCGTGTACGACGGCCTTGTCCTTGATCTGTGCCAGCAGGGCGTCGCGGTCGTTGCTCATGAGCGTCCAGTCTAGGCCCTCTCCCGCCGGTCAGCGCCGACGCAAGGCCCTGACCAGCACCACGGCGCCACCCAGCAGCGCGACCCCGCCGCCGATCACCCACGGCACCGCGCTGCGGCCGCCCGAACCCGGCACCACGATCCCGCCGGCCTCGCCGCCCCACCGGGACGCCGCCCGGGCCCGGGCACTGCGGGCCGGCAGCGCCGGGGCGTACCGCCCGCGCGGCGGCGCGTGGTCCACCTCCTCGGCCGAGCGGCCGACGATGCTGCGGCGCACCGGGCCGCCGCCCGCCGGCTCCTCCTCGTACTCGAAGAGCGGCTCGGCGGGGAGCTCCTCGGCGACGCCCTCCTCGGGCCCGTCCTCGTCGCCGCCGCCGGTGGGCAGGCCGAAGCGCTCGGCGTCGGCGTCGGAGAAGGCGATCAGGTCGGACAGGTCGTCGTCGAGGTCGTCGCCGGGCTGGTCCTGGTGCTCCTCGATGAACACCACGCTGGCGTCGGTCCCGGCCTCGGCTTCGCTGCCGGTCTCGCTGCCGGTCTCCGGGTCGCCCTCGCCGTCGTTCTCGCTCTCCGGCTCGGGCCCGGCGTCCGGGGAGGCGAGCGCGGTGGCGAACCGGTCCAGCAGGCGGCGCCCGGCGGCGTCGAGGGTCTCCTCGTCGAACTCGGTGAGCCGGCCGGTGGCGCTCAGGTCGCCGGTGAAGCGGACCACCGCGGTGCCGTCCTCGGCGCCGTCCGCGACGCTGACCCGGACGGTGGCGGTCGCCTCGCCGCTGCCGCGGGCCTCCTGGCCCTCGGCGAACACGGTCAGCACGCCCTCGCGTCCCTCGATCAGGGACAGCACGCCCTTGTACGTGATGGTGGAGCCGCCGATGCGCAGCTTCAGCCGGCCGCCGATCTCCTCCGCCGGCCCTGTGCCGACCGCGGCCGGTTCGGTGCTCAGCCCCGGCACGCTACGGGCCAGCAGAGCCGGATCCTGCAAGGCCTGCCGCACCAACTCGGCGGGCATCGGGACGACAACCTCATGCTCCATGTCAGGGAGCCTACCGACCCGACCCCGCCCGGTCCCTACCCACCGCCACCCGACTTCCCCGGGACCACCGGCGTCCCGCCCCGCGCCCCCGGCTCAGCGGGGGCCGAGCAGGGTGAGGGCGGCCGGGGGGTGGGCGGGGCGGAGGGCGGCGAGGCGGGTGGCGGAGCCGCGGAGGGCGTCGGGGGTGAGGGCGCGGGGCGGTGGGGCGTCGGGGGCGAGGGTGAGCGGGGGCCGGGCGGCGGCCGCGAGGAGGAAGGTCTGGGCGGCGCCCGGCGGGTCGGGGCGGCAACTCGCGGTGGCGCTGCCCTGGACGGCGTACGGGACGGTCTGCAGCCCAGCCGTGCGCAGGCCGGACTCGATCGGCCAGAGGCCGCCCGGGTCGCCGCCGGCCCGGACGGCGACGCGGCCGCCGGGGGAGAGCAGCCGGGTGGCGAGGCCGTAGAACTCCTGGGAGTGGAAGGTGACCGGTCCGCCGTCGGCGGGCGCGGGCAGGTCGGCGAGCACCACGTCGTACGGTCCGCCGGTCGTGGCGCCGCGCAGCCAGGCCATCGGGTCGGCGGCGGTGGCGTGGACGCGGGGGTCGTCGAGGGAGTGGTCGGTGAGGGCGGCGAGCCCGGGGTCGGTGCGGGCGAGTCGGGGGAGTGCGGGGTCGGCGTCGACGAGCCGGACGGAGCGGACGCCGCGGTGCCGGAGCACCTCGCGCAGGGCGAGGCCGTCGCCGCCGCCGAGGAGCAGGACGCGGGCGTCCGGGCCGGCGGCCATCGCCGGGTGGACCAGGGCTTCGTTGCCGCGGTACTCGTCGGGTCCGCAGACGGTGAGACGGCCGTTCAGGTAGAGCCGGAGCGGGCCTTCGGCGGGGCCGGTGAGCACGATCTCCTGGGAGTGGCTGCGGGCGGCGAAGCGGACCTGGGCGCCGTAGAGGGCGTGCCGGGCGGCGCGTTCGATGGCGCCGGAGCCGGCGGCGGCCGCGGCGAGCAGGGCGAGGACGAGCGCGCAGCCGCCCCAGAGCAGGAGCCGTATCCGGGGGGCGGGTTCCTCGCGGAAGAGCCAGAGCACGACGGCGGCTCCGGCGACGGCGTTGACGGCGCCGGTGACGAGGGCGCCGTCGCCGGGCCCGAGGCCGGGGAGGATGAGGAAGGGGAAGGCGAGGCCGCCGATCAGCGCGCCCACGTAGTCGGCGGCGAAGAGGTCGGCGGCGGCGCGGCTGGCGTCCTCGCGCCGGATCCGCTGGATGAGGGTCATCAGGAGCGGGATCTCGGCGCCGATGAGGATGCCGATGAGGCAGGTGAGGCCGACCATGGCGGCCTGGTAGCGGCCGATCCAGGCCCAGCAGGAGTAGAGCGCGAGGACGGAGAGGCCGCCGGTGAGCGCGAGGGCGCATTCGACCAGGGCGAAGGCGGTGGCGGGCTGCCGGGTGAGGCGTTTGGCGAGGAGCGAGCCGAGGCCCATCGCGAACACCATGACGGAGAGCACGACGGAGGTTTGGGTGACCGCGTCCCCGAGCAGGTAGTCGCCGAGCGCCACGAGTTCGAGTTCGTAGACGAGTCCGCAGGCCGCACAGACGAACGCGGCGAGCAGGACGGTGAGGCGGGCCAGCCGGGGGTGGGAGCGCAGCCGGGACCGACGGCGGGCGGGCAGGGGGGCGAGGCTCCGCCCGGGCCGGGGTGGGGCGCCGTCGTCGAGGTCCACTCGCGAGCGGGCGGGTGGACCGGCCGGATGGTTGATCACGAACAAACGCTAGGGGACGTTCGGGACGGATAGCTGCGCCCATTCGACGGACAGTGCGGGACGCCGGATTGACGAATCGTTCCTGCGTGCGATTCATAGGCCATGGAGGGATCCGTGACCCTGGTCGGGCGGCCGGCGGTCATGCCCCGGACACCACCAGCGAGGAGCGGGTGCAGACCAGCCGGCCCTCCTGCGGGTAGGCGTGCCAGGTCCGCCAGAGCAGCCGGTCGGCGCCGCCCTGGGTGACCAGCGCGGTGAAGGCGCTCGGGTCGCCCGGGAACACCCCGGCCAGGCCGCGCGGGTGGCCCTCGACCAGGGCCAGCAGTTCCTGGGCGCGGGCCGCGAAGTCGTGCGGGGGCAGCGCCTCGATCCGGGCCGCGAACTCGTACTCCCAGCCGCCGACCTGCTTGGCCACCCGGGCCGGCAGCGGGGTGCGGCGGCCGGGCAGGCAGGCGACGGTCTCCAGGCACTCGCCGGGGCCGGCGGCGATCACCACCTGGTGCGAAGCGCCCAGCAGTCGCAGCTGGAGGGTGCCGGCCGTGGCGGGGTGGCCGCCTCCGTCGAGTCTCAGGTCGCGGACCGCGAGAGCGGGCAGCGGGTCGCCGCCCAGGCACCAGGCCAGGTCACCGGCGCGGGTGTCCGTGTAGGAGGTCTGCAGTGTGGTGAGCATGCTCGGCTCCGCGTTTCAGCTCCGTGCGCGCCCGCCGAGCAGCACCGAGTAGGCCTAGGCGATGGCGAGGCTGTTCGTGGCTGTGCGGCCCTGGGCGCGGCCGACCGTGGAAGGAGGGATTCCGGCTGGAGATTCAGCAGCAGAGAAGCATGAATACGCCGGGTCCGCCGGTGATTTACCCAACTTTGTCAAGCATTCACCGTTTCGAGCACACCTGCTTCCCGGCTCTGATCGACCCGGTGTGCGACTCTGCACAGCGCGCGCCCCTATGGCCGGGTCGTGCGCCGTGCACGCTGGTAGTGCGCCGGGCACGCGCCTCGTGCGCCACCGCCCTGCACGCACCGGGCGGGCAGGGCGGTCGGAGCGTTCCGCCGAGGTTGAGGGAATTGCCTCACAGGCATCATTCAATCGTCAACCAGACGTCAACCAACCATGACTGTCAGGTGAGTTGAGAAGAACTGGGCCCACTCGCCGGGCCATCATTGCTCCCCTCGCGGCCGGGGGTCGATTCACGGCCGGGGGTCGATCGGCGCGAGGACCCCGAGCCGGTCCTCGACCGCCTGCGCCGCCTCCAGGCAGAGGTCCTCCCGGAACGCCCGCCCGACGAGCTGCACCCCGGTCGGCAGTCCGTCGGCCAGGCCGGTGGGCACCGCCACCGCGGGCAGCCCCGCGAAGCTGGTCACCTTGCACAGCCGCATCGCCGTGCGGACCAGCTCCCACCCGGCCGCGTCCCGGGACTCGATGCCCGGCTCGACCGGCGGTTCGGTGAACACCGGTCCGAGCAGCAGCGGGTACTCGTCCAGGAATTCGGCCCAGGAGCGGCGGATGCCCAGCCAGCTCCCCATCAGCTCCATGAGTTCGGCGGCCGTCGCGGGCGGGGTGCGGGCCATCGTCAGCTCGATGTAGCGGTCGCCGCCCGGGCCGAGCAGGGAGCGTACGGCGGGCCACTTGGGCGCGAACTCGGTCATGGTGATCCGGTCGCACACCTCCAGGGCCTCGTCGAGCCGCGGGACGTCCGCCACCTCGCGCACGTCGTACCCGGCGTCCCGCAGCGCCGCCGCCGCGCGCTCGACCGCGGCCCGGACGGTCGGGTGGACGCCGTGGCCGCCCGGATCGGCCACCACCGCGACCTTCACCGGCCCGGGCAGCGGCTCGCCGTAGCGCGGCACGGGCAGGGCGCGCGGGTCGCGCGGATCGGGGCCGGCCAGCACCTCGTAGGCCAGCCGCAGGTCGGCGACGCTCCGGGCGAGCGGGCCGTCGGAGACCAGCCACTGGGAGGCCGGCCCCGGGTCCTGCGGCCCGAACGCGCGGTGGTCGGCGGGGAACCGGCCGCTGGACGGGTTCAGCCCGGCGACCCCGCAGAACGAGGCCGGGACGCGGATGGACGCGCCGGAGTCGTTGCCGAGCCCGAGCGCGGCCAGGCCGGTCGCGACGGCCGCGCCGTCGCCGCCGCTGCTCCCGCCCGGGGTGCGGCCGCGGTCCCACGGGTTGGCGGTGTCGCCGTAGAGCTCGCTGCGGGTGTGCATCCCGGCCAGGATCATGGTGGGCATGTTGCTGTGCCCGATCGGTACGGCCCCGGCCGCGCGCAGCCGGGCGACCGGGGGAGCGTCGGCCCGCGCCACCAGGTCGCGGAAGCGCGGCACCCCGAAGGTGGTGGCCACGCCCTCGATGGCGGTGGTCTCCTTCACGGTGAACGGCACGCCCGCCAGCGGGCCGGGGTCCTCGCCCGCGGCCAGGCGCCGGTCGAGCTCCTGGGCCTGTGCCCGGGCGCGCTCCGCCAGGACCTGGGTGACGGCGTTCACCTGCGGGTTCACCGCGCTGATCCGCTCCAGGTGGCTGTCGAGCAGTTCGACGGCCGAGACCTCCTTGCCGCGTACCGCCGCCGCCTGCGCGGTGGCCGTCAGTCGCCACAGGGCGTCCTGCATGACGTACTCCCCTCCTCGTTCCGATGCGCTCGTATCGGTACCGTAGCCTGGGAACCGATACGAGTGCATCGAATAAATCGGAGGGGGAGCCCGTGCCCAGACAGGTGGACCACGACGGCCGACGCCGACGGATCGCCGAGGCCGTCTGCCGGCTCGCCGACGAACGCGGCCTGGAAGGGGTGACCCTGCGCGACGTGGCCGACCGCGCGCAGGTGTCGACCGGCGCCGTCCAGCGCTGCTTCCGCACCAAGGACGAGATGCTCCGCTTCGCCCTCGGCCACGTCGGCGAGCAGATCACCGCCCGGGTCCAGGCGTACCCCGCCGACGACCCGGCGCCCTCGCCCGCCGCCGCCCTGGCACACGCGGCCGCCGAGGTGGCGCTGCTCGGCGACGGACAGCGCTCCCAGGCGCGGGTCTGGCTGGCCTTCGTCGCACAGGCCGCCGTCGACGAGCGGCTGGCGGGCCCGCTGAACGCCGACTACGCCGCCCTGGAGGGCCTGTTCGCCCGGCTGATCGCCGAGGCCTCGCCGGCGGCCGGGCCGGACGCCGCCCGGGAGGCGAAGACGCTGCTGGCCCTTGCCGACGGGCTCACCACGCACGTCCTCGTCGGCCGCCTCACCGCACCCGAGGCCCGGGCGATCCTGAACGCCCACCTGTCCGGCCTCGGGCGGCGGCCGGGCGATGGCTCAGAGGCGCTGGAGCCGTGACACCGCTTCCTCCAGCACGGAGTCCTGCTTGCAGAAGGTGAAGCGGACCAGGCTTCGGCCGGCCTCGGTGTTGTCGTAGAAGACGGCGTTCGGGATGGCGACGACGCCGCAGCGCTCCGGCAGGGCGCGGCAGAACTCGATGCCGTCCTTCTCGCCGAGCGGGGTGATGTCGGTGGTGATGAAGTACGTGCCCTCGGGGGTGAACACCCGGAAGCCGGCCGCGGTGAGCCCGTCGACCAGCAGGTCGCGCTTGCGGAGCAGGTCGGCGCGGAAGCCGTCGAAGTAGCTGTCGGGCAGCCGCAGCGCCTCGGCGACGGCGTACTGGAAGGGGCCGGCGCTGACGTAGGTGAGGTACTGCTTGGCCGTGCGGACGGCCGTGACCAGGGCCGGGTTCGCGGTGACCCAGCCGACCTTCCAGCCGGTGAAGGAGAAGGTCTTGCCGGCGGAGGAGATGGAGACGGTGCGCTCGCGCATGCCGGGCAGGGCGGCGATCGGGTGGTGGGTGGCGCCGAAGACGAGGTGCTCGTAGACCTCGTCGGTGACGACCAGCAGGTCGTGTTCGACGGCGAGGGCGGCGATGGCGGCCAGCTCGTCGGCGGTGAGCACGGTGCCGGTCGGGTTGTGCGGGGTGTTGATCAGCAGCAGGCGGGTGCGCGGGGTGATCAGGGTGCGCAGTTCGTCCAGGTCGGGGCGGAAGTCCGGGGCGCGCAGGGTGAGCGGGCGGCGGGTGGCGCCGGCCATGGCGATGCAGGCGGCGTAGGAGTCGTAGAAGGGTTCGAGGGCGATCACCTCGTCACCGGGCTCCAGCAGGGCGAGCAGGGTGGCGGCGATGGCCTCGGTGGCGCCGGCGGTGACCAGCACCTCGGTGTCCGGGTCGTAGGAGAGGCCGTGGAAGCGCTGCTGGTGCTCGGCGATCGCGGCGCGCAGCTCGGGGATGCCGGGGCCGGGCGGGTACTGGTTGCCGCGGCCGTTCAGCACGGCGTCGGCAGCGGCCCGGGCCACCGAAGCCGGGCCGTCGGTGTCGGGGAAGCCCTGGCCGAGGTTGATCGAGCCGGTGGCCGTGGCCAGGGCCGACATCTCGGCGAAGATGGTCGTCCCCATACCGGCCAGTCGGCGGTTCAGCAGCGGCCTGTTGCCCATCGGTGGCTCCTCACGCGTCGTCGTCGGCCCCATCCTGGGTCAGCCGGGGGCCGGGGACAAGGACGGCCCGACCACCTGGGGCCAAGTGGTCGGGCCGTGCGCTCGCGGGGCGGGCAGGGTCACGCCTCGTTGGTGCCCTCGGGGGTCTCGCCGTCCTCGCCCTCGATCTCGTTCTGCAGGCCGAGGCGCTCGACGATCCACTGCTCGAAGCCGACGGCGGCCTGGGTCCAGTTGGCGGTGGTGGTGACGAAGTAGTCCAGGTTGACGCCGGTGCCGACGATCATCTGGGCCTCGCCGATCAGGCGGACCACGCCGTCCTCGTGGGTGTGGGTGTAGACCTTGGGCCAGAGGGTCTCGCGGTTCCACTCGTCGATGAGGTCGAGGATCTCGCCCTTCTTCTCCAGCGGGTACGCGCGGTCGTAGAAGGCGCGCACCGCGAAGAGCTCCTTCTGCTCGCCGCGGAACATGTAGTAGACGCGGAAGCCCTCCCAGGGGGCGGTGAGGTCGCCCTCCTCGTCCACGACGTGCTTGAGCTGCATCTGGTCCAGCAGCTGGGTCACCAGGCCCTGGTCCGGGACGATGATCGGCGGCGGGCCGGCCGGCCGCCCCTGGTCGCCGGGCTGGCCGCCGCCCTGGGGCGCGCCGAACGACGGGATGGACGACGGGTCGATGCTCATGGGGTCCTCTTCCTCAGTGCACGTGGTGGCCGGCAATGAGAGGCCGCCCTTTCCACTTCCCATCCTGCCTCATCCGGGGCCTGCCTCACAGGGGCACCCGGCCACGCGTCGATCTTCGTCCGGGGCGCTCCGACGCCCGCCGCAAGCGGTGATGGTGACGGAGCGTGTCCGGCTGGAAGGGTGCCGTGGCCGGGGCGCCGGCGGGGCGCGGCGGGGTGCGACCGCGGCCGAGTGGGTCGTCAACTGTGCTGTGCCGCAAGGGTGTTGACCGGGCCGCCCGCATGACAGTGCGGGCGGCCCGGTCTGGTGGTGCTACTTCTCCAGCAGTCCGCGGCTGCGGACGGTGAGGCGGTCGCCCTCCTCGTCCCGCTCGACCAGGACGGTGTCCCCGTCGTGCACCTGGCCGGACAGGATGGCCCGGGCCAACTGGTCGCCGATCGCGGACTGGACCAGCCGGCGCAGCGGGCGGGCGCCGTACGCCGGGTCGTAGCCGGTGAGGGCCAGCCAGTCGCGGGCGGCCTCGGAGACGTCCAGGGTGAGCCGCCGCTCGCGCAGCCGGTCGCCGAGGCGGGCCACCTGGAGGTCGACGATCCGGCTCAGCTCGGCGGTGCCCAGCGGGTCGAAGACCACGATGTCGTCCAGCCGGTTGAGGAACTCGGGCTTGAACGCGGCCCGGACGGAGTCCAGCACCAGGGCCTTCTTCCGGTCCTCCGGGGTGGCCGGGTCGACCAGGTACTGACTGCCCAGGTTGGAGGTGAGGATCAGGATCGCGTTGCGGAAGTCCACCGTGCGGCCCTGGCCGTCGGTGAGCCGGCCGTCGTCCAGCACCTGGAGCAGGACGTCGAAGACCTCCGGGTGGGCCTTCTCCACCTCGTCCAGCAGCACCACGCTGTACGGGCGGCGGCGCACCGCCTCGGTGAGCTGGCCGCCCTCCTCGTAGCCGATGTACCCGGGCGGGGCGCCGACCAGGCGGGAGACGGAGTGCTTCTCGCCGTACTCGCTCATGTCGATCCGGACCATGGCCCGCTCGTCGTCGAAGAGGAAGTCGGCCAGGGCCTTGGCGAGTTCGGTCTTGCCGACGCCGGTCGGGCCGAGGAAGAGGAACGAGCCGGTCGGGCGGTCCGGGTCGGCGATGCCGGAACGGGTGCGGCGCACCGCGTCCGAGACCGCTCGCACGGCCTCCGCCTGGCCGATCAGGCGCTCGCCCAACTCCTCCTCCATGCGCAGGAGTTTGGCGCTCTCGCCCTCCAGCAGGCGGCCGGCCGGGATGCCCGTCCAGGAGGCGACCACGTCGGCCACGTCGTCCGGGCCGACCTCCTCCTTCACCATCGAGGCGGAGGCGTCCTGGTCCGCCGCCCGCTCCTGGGCTTCGGTGAGCTCCGTCTCGGCGGCCGGGATCTCCGCGTACATCAGCTTCGACGCCCGCTCGAAGTCCCCGTCGCGCTGGGCCCGTTCGAGCGCGCCGTGCAGGTCGTCCAGCCGCTCCTTGAGCTCGCCGACCCGGTTGAGGCTCTTCTTCTCCTGCTCCCAGCGCGCGGTCAGGGCGCTCAACTGCTCGTTCTTGTCGGCGAGATCGCGCCGCAGCCGGGCCAGCCGGTCGATCGAGGCGGCGTCCGACTCCTTCTCCAGGGCCAGCTCCTCCATCCTCAACCGGTCGACGGAGCGCTGGAGTTCGTCGATCTCGACCGGGGAGGAGTCGATCTCCATCCGCAGCCGGGAGGCCGCCTCGTCGACCAGGTCGATCGCCTTGTCGGGCAGGAAGCGGGAGGTGATGTAGCGGTTGGACAGGGTGGCCGCGGCGACCAGCGCGGCGTCCGCGATCTGCACCTTGTGGTGTGCCTCGTAGCGGCCCTTGAGACCGCGCAGGATGGCGATCGAGTCCTCCACGCTGGGCTCGCCGACCAGCACCTGCTGGAAGCGGCGCTCCAGGGCCGGGTCCTTCTCGATCCGCTCGCGGTACTCGTCCAGCGTGGTGGCGCCGACCATCCGCAGCTCGCCGCGGGCCAGCATCGGCTTGAGCATGTTGCCGGCGTCCATCGCGGAGTCGCCGCCGGCGCCCGCGCCGACCATGGTGTGCAGCTCGTCGATGAAGGTGACGACCTGGCCGTCGCTCTGCTTGATGTCGTTCAGGACGGCCTTCAGCCGCTCCTCGAACTCGCCGCGGTACTTGGCGCCCGCGACCATCGCGCTGAGGTCCAGCGAGACCAGCCGCTTGCCGCGCAGCGACTCCGGCACGTCGCCGGCGACGATGCGCTGGGCCAGGCCCTCGACCACCGCGGTCTTGCCGACGCCCGGCTCGCCGATCAGCACCGGGTTGTTCTTGGTCCGGCGGGAGAGCACCTGGACGACCCGGCGGATCTCCTGGTCCCGGCCGATCACCGGGTCGAGCTTGCCGTCCCGGGCGGCCTGGGTCAGGTCGGTGCCGTACTTCTCCAGTGCCTTGTAGGTGCCCTCAGGGTCCGGAGAGGTGACCCGGCCGCTGCCGCGCACGTCCTTGAACGCGGCGAGCAGGCCCTTCGCCGTCGCGCCCTGCTGCGCCAGCAGTTCGGCGACCGGCCCGCCCTCGGCGGCCAGGCCGACCATCAGGTGCTCGGTGGAGACGTACTGGTCGTCCAGGTCGTCGGCGCGCTTGCCGGCCTCGGTGAGCACCGCGAGGGTGTCCCGGGCGAGCTGCGGCGCGGCGACCGTCGAGCCCATCGCGCTGGGCAGGGCGGTCAGCTGGCGGCGGGCCTCGGCGTCGATCCGGGTGACGTCCGCCCCGACGGCCTCCAGCAGCGGCCGGGCGATGCCCTCGGGCTGCTCCAGCAGGGCGATCAGGATGTGCACCGGCTTGACGTCCGGGTTCCCGGCCGCGCCCGCCTGCCGGATCGCGGCGGACAGGGCGTCCTGCGTCTTGGTGGTGAACTTGCTGGCGTCCACTGCTGGGGGGTCCTCCCTCGTCGTCCTTCAATGCTGCTACTTACAGCATGCACTAAGTTGAGTCTATTCCGCTCAAGTTTTTACGCCCGTTCCGCGCGTTCCGTGCGTTCCACCCGCTGCGCGCGGGGCACCTGGCGGGTCAGCCCCAGCAGCTCCCGGGCCGGCCCGCTCGGCCGCTGCCCGGCCGGCCACACCGCGCGCAGCGGCCGCCGCAGGTCCAGCCCCTCGGCCAGCGGGACGGCCACCAGCCGCCGGACGGCCAACTCCTCCATCACCGCCAGCTCGCTCAGGCAGACCGGCCCGGCCCCGGTCATCGCCGCCGCCTTCAGCGCGGTGGACGAGGCCAGCTCCAGCCGGGGCCGCACCGCGCCCCCGTACGGCGCCAGCGCCATCTCCAGCACCTCCCGGGTGCCCGAGCCCGATTCGCGCAGCACCAGCGGGGTGGCGGCCAGCTCCGGCCCGGTCAGCGGCGTCCGGCGGCACGCCCACGGGTGGCCGGGCGCCACCACGACCACCAGCCGGTCCGCCGCCACCACGGCGCCGGCCAGCCCGGGCGGGGTGGACGGGCCCTCGACGAAGCCGAGGTCGGCGTCCCCGGCCAGCACGTGCCCGGCGACCTCCGCCGAGTTCGCCGTCCGCAGCGTCACCGCCGTGCCCGGACTGGCCTCGGCCAGGGCCAGCAGCCAGCCCGGCATCAGGTACTCGGCGACGGTCAGGCTGGCCACCACCCGCAGCTTGGCGTCCCGCCGCTCGCGCAGCGCGTCGATCCCGGCGTCCAGCGCCTGCGCCGCCTCCACCACGTGCCCGGCCCACTCGACCACCAGCCGCCCCGCCGCGGTCGGCCGACTGCCCCGGGGGGAGCGCTCCAGCAGCGGGACGCCGATCTGCCGCTCCATGCCCTTGATCCGGGCGCTGGCGGTCGGCTGGCTCACGCCCAGTTCGGCCGCGGCCCGCCCGACGCTGCCCAGCCGGGCCACCGCGAGCAGCAGTTCCAGGGCGCCGAGCTCGGGGACGCGGGGGGAGAGGGCCATAGGTCCAGGCTATGTCCTCATAGAGCCCGCGGCGCTACCGGAGCCCGGCCCGGGGCGGCACGGTGGAACCATGTCCACCTTGGCCGATGCCCGCCCGCTCACCCGCCCCTCCCGTTCCTCGCTGCGTGCCCGCCTCGACCTCGCCCAGCTCGGCCCCAACTGGTACGCCGCCGTCATGGGCACCGCGATCCTGGGCAACGGCGCGGCCGTCCTGCCGCTGCGGCTGCCCGGGCTGATCGGCTTCGGCGAGGTGATGTGGGCGCTCGGACTCGCCGCCCTGCTGGTGCTGGGCGCGGCCCGGCTGGTCCACCTCACCCGGCACCGCGAGGCCGCCCGCACCCAGCTGCTGGACAACCCGGCCACCGCCGTCTTCTACGGCTGCCCGCCGATGGCCCTGCTCTCGGTCGGCCTCGGCACCCTGCTGCTCGGCTCCCGGGTGATCGGCACCGGCCCCGCGGTCGCCGTCGACGCCGTGCTGTGGGGCGTCGGCACCCTGTACGCGCTGGCCGTCGCCGGCGGCATCCCGTACCTGATGATCACCCGGCACCCGGTCTCCGCCCTGGAGGCCAACCCGACCTGGCTGCTGCCGGTGGTCGCCCCGCTGGTCGCCTCCGCCACCGGCCCGGCCCTCATCCCGCACCTGCCGGCCGGGCTGGCGCAGCAGACCATGCTGTACGCCTGCTGGGCCCTCTTCGGGATCGGCCTGCTGGCCACCCTGGTGCTGCTGCCCGTGGTCTTCACCGGGCTGTTCCACAGCAAGCTGCCCACCCTGGTGCTCACCCCCTCGCTGTTCCTGGTGCTCGGCCCGCTCGGCCAGTCCGTCACCGCCGTCCACCAACTCGCCGACGCCGCCCGCCCGGTGCTGCCCGCGCTGGCCCCCGCCATGCTCCCCTTCGCCGAGCTGTACGGCGTCGCGGTGCTCGGCGTCGCGATGCTCTGGCTGGCCGTCGCGCTCACCGCCAACCTGCGCGCCCGCCGGGCCGGCATGCCGTTCGCGATGACCTGGTGGGCGTACACCTTCCCGATCGGCACCTGCGTCACCGGCGCCTCCGCGCTCGCCCGGCACACCGGGTTCGGCGGCTTCACCGCGATCGCCACCGGGCTCTACCTGCTGCTGGCCACCGCCTGGGTGCTCGCCGCCGGCGGGACCGCCGCCGGGCTCGCCCGCGGACGGCTGCTGGCGCGTGCCTGACGATTCCCGCCGCACGCCGCCGTTGCAGGAACCCGCACCCGCTGCCCGACCGCGCGCGGCCGACCGACCGTACGGGCGGGTGCCCCCCGCGAGCCCCGCTGGCCTCGGCCTTTACCGGAACCCGTCCCGCCGCTCGACCCCGCCCGCCCCACCCGCCGTGCAGATAGCTGCAATTGCGCGAACCTGCACTCGGGCGACACTTGTTCACCGGCCGTCACACTGTGAGGGTGGAGTCACGCCAGGCCGACCGGGCACCGCAGCCCGATGGTGGCGACTTGCTCTTCGAAACTGACCACGGGTGCAACGTCCCGCACGCGTGAAACGGGGGGGAAGAGCGCCGGTCGGGGCGCCATGTGTGGTGATGGCCCCCGGAACCGGAGCCGTCGAGGCGTTGCTGCTCCGCCTCGACGGAAGCGCCTGGGCATGGGCGTAGCGACGGTGGCCCCCGGGCCCCCCGGAGTGCGACGGCACCCGGACCCCGGAGGCCGCCGTCAGCCCGGTACCGTGACCGCCGAGCCCCGCGCCGGACGGCGCGACGGCGGCAACGAGGGAGAAGCGTCCGGCAGGGAGTGTGCGACGTGACGGTGGAACCGGCGGTCGCGCCGCAGCACGGACAGCCCCCGGGCGAGGAGCCCGACGAGGCCGCCCGGCAGTTCTACCTGGCGATCCTCGCCCGGGGCGGACGCATCCCGTTCGCCGACACCCCGGACGCCGACCAGGCCGCGCTCCAGCAGCTCGTCGACCTCGGCCTGCTCATCGCCAACCCGATGGACCACTGCTACACCGCCATCAGCCCACGCTCCGTCACCGACCGCCTGGGCGCCGAACTCCGCAGCGAGGCGACCAGGCTGCTGGTCCGCGCCGAGAACCTCCCCGGCGCCCTCGACGGCCTCACCCGCGCCTACGACGCGATGCCCCGGCCCTCCGGCCGGGCCGGCGGCGCCGTCCACGTCGAGGGCCACGTCCACATCCGCCAGCGGATCTCCCAGCTCGCCTCCGACTGCCGCTCCGAAGTCCTCGCCGCCCAACCCGGCCACCGCCCCGCCGGCACCCTGCAGGTCGCCCTCCTCCAGGACGTCCACCTGCTCCAGCGCGGCTGCTCCCTGCGCACCATCTACCAGCCCGTCGCCCTCGCCGACCCGCCCGCCCTCGCCTACGTCGAGGAGGTCACCCGGCACGGCTCCCTCATCCGCGTGCTCGACGAGCCGTTCCAGCGGCTGCTCGTCTTCGACCGCGCCGTCGCCGTGATCTCCGCCAACGACGACAACAGCACCGCCGCCTTCATCACCGATCCGGCCGCCATCACCTTCCTGGTCGGCGCCTTCGAACGCGACTGGGCCCGCGCCGAAACCGCCGACACCGCCGCCACCCTCGGCCCCACCCGCACCGTCCCCGACCGGATCGGCCGCCTCCTCGCCCGCGGCCTCACCCAGCGCGCCGTCGCCACCCGCCTCGGCCTCAGCGAACGCACCGTCGCCGCCCACATCTCCCGCCTCCGCGACCGCCACGGAGCCCAGACCCTCTTCCAACTCGGCTGGCTGATGAGAGGCGCCCGCGATGACCGATGAACCCGGCCCCGCCGAGCGGCCCGCCGTCCACCTCACCGCCGTCCACCTCACCGCCCTCCACCTCACCGCCGTCCGCAACGGCGGCCGCCCCGACCCTCTTCCACCTCGGCCGGCAGCTCCGGGGGGAGCCCCATGACCGACCCGTCGACCTGCCCCCTGCCCGACTCTCCGCTGCCCGACGACGCCGCTCGGGCGCTGTACCTCGCCGTCGTCGGCAACGGCGGCATCCTCCGGGCGGCCGACCTGCCTCCGGGTGACGAACCGGTCCTGGAGCGGTTGCTCGACCTCGGACTGGTCGTCCCGAGGGTCGAGGACGCGGCCTACGCCGCGGTGAACCCGCGTGTCGTCATCGGCCGAATCGGGTCCGAACTGCGGTCCACGGGTGGCGAATTGCTGGCCAGGGCGGACGAAACGCCCGAGCAGTTCGCCGAGTTGGCGCAGGCCTTCGACGTCACGCCGCGCCACCCCGAGTGCTCCGTCGAGGTCACGTACGTGCACGGCTTCGAACAGATCCGCCTGCGCCTGGCCCAACTCGACGCCGAGTGCTCGCAGGAGATGCTGGCCGCCCAGCCCGGCGGGGCCCGGCCCGTCGAGGGGCTCCCGGACGCCCTCGACCGGATGCGGCGACTCGCCGAGCGCGGCGGCACCGTCCGGGGCATCTACGAGCCGGCGGCGGCCGCCGACCCGGCGACCGCCGCCTTCGCCGCCGCGGCCGCCGAGGTCGGCTGCCGGTACCGGGTGCTGGGCGAGCCGTTCCGGCGGGTCCTGATCTACGACCGGAAGGTGGCCGTCATCCCCGCCGCGTCCGACAACAGCCGCGCGGCCTTCGTCGAGGACCCGGTGGTGGTCGACTTCATGGCCGACGCCTTCGAACGCGACTGGCAGCGCGCCGCCCGGGTCCGCTGGGCCCGTGGCCCGGAAGCCCCCGAGCCGGCCGACTCCCTGCCCGACCAGGTCGGCCGTTTCCTCGCCCAGGGCCTCACCCAGCGTGCCATCGCCACCCGCCTCGGCCTGAGCGAACGCACGGTGGCCGGCCACATCGCCCGGCTGCGCGAACTGTACGACGCCGAGACGCTCTTCCAACTCGGCTGGCAGCTCCGGTCGGCGGCCGACGCCGCCCGTCGGCGGGTGCCGTGATGCACGGGCGCGGCACCGGGCGGCCCGACCAGGCCGCACACGACCTGTACCTGCGCATCCTCCGGCACGGCGGCTGGATCGACCGGGCCGAGGTGGCCGACGCCGACCGGCCGGCCCTGGAACACCTGCTCGCGCTCGGGCTGCTGCTCGCCCGGCCCGAATCCGACGTCTGCACCGCCGTCAACCCGCGTACGGTCGGCGACCGGATCAGTGCCGAGCTCCGGGCCGAAGGCACCCGGCTACTGGTCCAGGCCGCGCAACTCCCGCAGGCCCTCGACGACCTGACCAAGGCCTACGACACGGCCCCGCGCCCGACCGACCGCGCCGGTACGGTGCATCACGTCCAGGGCCTCGGCGCGGTCATCCGGCGATTCGCCGAGGTGGAGGCGGACTGCCGCCAGGAGATCCTCGTCGCCCAGCCCGGCCGGCCCCGCCACGCCCACCAGTTGGAGGACGCCCTGGAACGGATCGGCCGGTTCTGCGGCCGGGGCGGCCGGATCCGGGTGATCTACGCACCCGGCGCCGTCCGGGACCAGGCGACCGCCGACCACACCGCCCGCGGCACCGAACTGGGCGCCCGCTTCCGGGTCCTGGCCGAGCCGTTCCGCCACCTGCACATCTTCGACCGCCGGATCGCCGTGCTCCAGTCCGCCGACGACCTCCGGAGCGCGACCTTCATCGAGGATCCGGCGACCGTCGACCATTTCCTGGCCGTGTTCGAACGGGACTGGGCCCGCTCCGGCCGCCTCCTCTGGAACCCCGACCAGGCGTCCGCTCCCGAGTCGACGGCCCACGAGCAGGTCGGCCGGCTCCTCGCCCAAGGCCTCACCCAGCGCGCCATCGCCGGCCGCCTCGGTCTCAGCGAGCGGACGGTGGCCGGCCACATCGCCCGGCTGCGCGAACTGCACGACGCGGAGACGCTGTTCCAGCTGGGCTGGCAGCTGCGGGGAGCCCGGACGGGGGAGCCCGATGGGTGAGCGCTGGTCAGCCGGTGGCGGCGCTGGTCGGCCAGTAGCCGGCCCGGCCGACGACGGGGGGCTGCTGCCGGGGGACGTTGAACTGCTCACCGGGGGCGGTCCAGAAGCCCTCGCGCAGGGACAGCGCCATGCCGGCCCAGTCGAGCGCGGTCTCCACGGTGTGGTTGAGGGCCTCCTGCGACCAGGTGTCGTCGAAGACCAGCGGCAGAACGGGGGCGACCTGCTCGATGGTGGCGATCAGCGGGTTGTGCGTGATGGCCTCGTCGACGAGGAGGACGATCGGCTTCCGCAGCGCCGACGCCCACCCCAGCTCCAGGCTCACCCCGGCCGACAGCGGCGCCCCGACGTAGGCGAACACGAGGTCCGCGGACTGCAGGGCCCGGAAGTCGGACGGCACCCGGGGCTCCGGCGCCTGCCCGGCGACGGTCCAGGCATCACTGTGGTGCGCGCTGTACACGGCGGCACCGCTGCGGAGCAGGGTGGTGCGGAGCGTCGTCAGCCGCGTCCGGCTGGCGAGCGTCACCACACTGTCCGCGGGCCCGGTCAGCCGCATCAGCGGCGCGGCCAGGAACACACGCGCACGCCGGCCCTCGGGGGTCTGTCCGGCGTGCTCTCGCAGGTAGGGCTCACTCATTGTCGACTCCGGGGATAGGTGCCAACCAGGCCGATCGCCCCGTTGGGTGGTGACTATCGGAATGCTGCTGTGCATTCGTTGTGGTCGAAACGAACTAGTCATGGACATGTTGTTTGTGGTGTCCCCGTCTTCCCCCTCCCGCGAGAGGGGTTGGGGAGTGCACTGATCGTCTCTGTCGACCGTCGCCACCGTCCACAGAGCCGTGGTGTCATCTCGATGCCTGGCAGAGAGATGACGCACTGGGGTAGCAGGCCCCCTGGCTTCCGGCATGGGCTTGCGGCATTATGTGGCAGGTTGTTCGAAACAATGGCTGGGTACCCGCGCCAAGTCTTAAACAAAGAGAGGGGGCACCATGTCTCGGATACGCCGGGTGGTGCGATTTGTCCTGGTTCCAGTCGTTGTGGGTCTGGCGCTTTTCATCGGGAGCGGTTCGAGCCCGGCTGACGACACGATCTGGAACATCGGGGTTTCCCACGATGCGGCAGCGCCTCAGACCATGGCGCTGGCCAATGACACGATCTGGAACTGAGACCGCCGCGACGCTTGGTCAGTGATAGCTGTCGGAGTCGGTCGGAATGCTGTTCCGGGCCAATGCGTACCCGAGTTGGAACAGCGACTCGACATTGTGCTCGTCGCGCATCTCGGCCAGGTGCCGCGCGAGCGTCCGTTCGCTGATGCCGAGTCTGCGGGCGATCACCCGGTGGTTCACGCCTTCGAGCATGAGGTCGATGATCGTCTGCCGCATCCCGGAGACCACCTGCTGCGGAACGGCGCGTGCGCCGTCGAAGTCCAGCGCCCGGCTCCAGTTCCGCTCGAAGATCTCGCTGATCAGGTAGCTGATGACGGCCCGATCGTGCACGAAGGCGGCCAGATTGAGGTCCTCGGCGATGGGGATGACCGCGATTCGGCGATCGATGACGATCAATCGCGTGTAGGGCTCCTCCAGCGTCCGGAACCGTCCGCCGGCCTTGGTTATCGTGGCCACGTACTCCCTGGTGGGAGCGTGGTACCGGGTGCTCGGGTGGTAGATCGTCCTGAGCGTGATGCCCAGGCGGAGGGCTTCGAGGTCGCGGGCGAGGATGCCGGTGAGCGCCTCGGACGGGCGCGGCCCGCCGGGTTGGGCGGCGAGGATCTCCTCCGAGGCGCTGGCGACGATCTGCTGCACCCGCTGGTTGATCAGCACCTTTCCCCGCACGTACTCGATCGCGCCGCCGGCCTGCTCCGGTGAGTGGTAGGCGGCCGTCAGGTCGTGGAGATCGGTGGCGAGGGCCGACGCGCGGGTGAGCAGGTCGAGTGCCTGGCGCTGCCAGGTCACGGAGAGGCTCTCGGACAGCTGCTGAGGGTCGACCGCGACGAGGACACCGGGTTCGTCGGTGTCGGCGACCAGAAGGCCTATCGCCACCAACTCCTCCTGGGCCCCGCCCGCCTTGGCGAGGTCGGAGTCCTTCGGAAACCGCCCGTTCTCGCGGATGACCGCCAGATACAGCTCCCGCGCTTCTTTCGAGAGGACGGAGGGCCCAATCGCGGCGGTACCGGGCTGTTCTCGTCCACTCATCTGCGGGCTCCTTGCCGTGGCCGTGTCTGCACTACCTGCCGGGCACCAATACCGGAATCGCAGTGCAGCATGCCAGATCGGGTGGCATCGGTGAGGGCGGCCAGATTTGTTCGACAGCACTCTCTCACCACGATCAAGCCGCCGGCACCCCCCGGGCGGAGGGGAGCCGACGGCCGGAGGTGTTCAGCCAAGTCTCAGCGCTTGGGGCGCCAGACGACCAGGGCGCTGGACTGGGTGGGCGGCTGGTAGGGGACGAGGTCGCGGCGGTAGGAGGCGTGGACGGCGGCCTCGCGCTGCTGGAGGGCGCTGGTGGCGCCGTCGAGGGAGTCGACCAGTTCGCCGATGCGGGACTGGAGCGCGGTGACCTGGTTCTCCAGCTCGATGATCCGCTTGATGCCGGCCAGGTTGATGCCCTCGTCCTGGGAGAGCCGCTGGACCTCGCGCAACTGCTGGATGTCGCGCGCGGAGTAGCGGCGGCCCCGGCCGGCGGTGCGGTCGGGGCTGACCAGACCGAGGCGGTCGTACTGGCGGAGGGTCTGCGGGTGCAGGCCGGAGAGCTCGGCGGCGACGGAGATGACGTACACCGGGGTGTCCTCGGTGAGGACGTACTGCGGCGGGGCGGTGGGCCGCCGGGTGCGGCGGCCGTCGCCCGGCAGGCCGTCGCCGATGCCGGGCAGGCCTTCACCGATGCCGGGGCCGATGGGACTGTTGGGGATCATCTGGTCGTCACGCTCCCTTCGCCGCCCGGAACAGGGCGGCTCGCGGGTCGTCGGAGGCGGTGGCCTCGCGGTACTGCTCCAGGGCGTTCAGCGCGTCCCCGGTGATGTGCCGCGGCACCACGACCTCGACGGTGACGAGGAGGTCGCCGCGGGTGCCGTCCTTGCGGGTGGCGCCCTTGCCGCGGGCGCGCATGGTGAGGCCGTTGGCGCTGCCGGGGGGCAGCTTCAGCTTCACGGCCGGCCCGTTCAGCGTGGGCACCTCGATGGTGGCGCCGAGGGTGGCTTCGGGGAAGGTGACGGGGACGGTGACGGTGAGGTTGTCCCCCTTGCGCCCGAAGACGGGGTGCGGGTCGACGTGCACGGTGACGTAGAGGTCGCCGGGCTGTCCGCCGCGTTCGCCCTGGGCGCCCTTGCCCTTGAGCCGGATGCGCTGGGCGTCCTGAACGCCGGCCGGGATGCGGACCTGCATGGTGTGGGCGGAGCTGGCCCGGCCGCTGCCGTGGCAGTCGATGCACGGGTCGTCGACGATCATGCCGCGCCCGCGGCAGTCCTTGCACGGCTCGGAGAGCGCGAACGCGCCCTGGCCGCGGCTGACGGTGCCGGCGCCGACGCAGGTCGGGCAGACCCGCGGGGTGGTGCCGGACTTGGCGCCGGTGCCGTTGCAGGTGCGGCAGGGGGCCTGGCTGGTCATCCGCAGCGGGACGGTCGCACCGTCGACGGCCTCGTCGAAGGCGAGGGTCACCTCGGTCTCGACGTCGGCGCCGCGCCGGGGCTGGGCCTGCCGGCCGCCGCTGCGGTTGAAGAGTCCGCCGAAGACGTCGCCGAGCCCGCCGCTGCCGGTGTTCTGGCTGCCGCTGAAGAGGTCGCCGAAGTCGAAGCTGTAGCTGCCGTTGCCCTGGCCGGGGCCGCCGGCCCGGAAGCCGCCGTTGGCGAAGAGGCTGCGGGCCTCGTCGTACTCCTTGCGGCGCTTCTCGTCGGACAGGACGTCGTAGGCCTCGGAGATGTCTTTGAAGCGGTCCTCGGCCTTGGCGTCGCCCTTGTTGGCGTCCGGGTGGAACTCGCGCGCGAGCTTGCGGTAGGTCTTCTTGATCTCGGCGGCGGTGGCGTCCTTGGGCACGCCGAGGACCTTGTAGTAGTCCTTCTCCACGTAGTCCTTGCCACTCATGCGTCCACCTCGCTCCGCTCGGCAGCCGCTCCGCGCAACACGCGCCTTTCAACGATTCGCTCGCTGCGCTTGCTCATAGCTGCCGCCACCTCCCGATGTCCATCCTCGCTGCGCTGTCAACAGCCGCTCCACCGGGCGCTGTTGACAGCACGCTGCGGAGTCGGCCGCCGTTCTGGCCGGCGTACGACTCCGCAGCGCACTGGTTGTCAGCTGTCACAGGTTGTCAGCTGTCCGAACCACCGTCGGACTTGTCCGCGTCCCCGGACTTCGCCTCGCCGTCGGGCGCGGCCGTGGTCTGGGTGCCCGGCTGGGGCTCCGCGACGGCGACCATGGCGGGGCGGATGATCCGCTCGCCGATGCGGTAGCCGGGCTGGAGGATCTGCACGCAGGTGTCCTCGGTGACGTCCGAGGAGTAGCTGTGCATCAGCGCCTCGTGCATGGTCGGGTCGAAGGGCTCGCCCTCCTTGCCGAACTGCTGGAGGCCCAGCTTGGCGACGACCGTCTCCAGGGACTCGGCGACGGACTTGAAGCCGCCGGTGACCTCGCCGTGCTCGCGGGCGCGGCCGATGTCGTCGAGCACCGGGATCAGGGACTCCAGGATGTTGGAGACCGCGATCTCGCGGACCGTCAGCCGGTCGCGCTCGACCCGCTTGCGGTAGTTCTGGTACTCGGCCTGCAGACGCTGCAGGTCGGCGGTGCGCTCGGCCGACTCCCGCTTGGCAGTGGCGAGTTCGTCGGAGCCAGCACCGGAGCCGGAGTCGGCGGCGCCGGCTGCGGCGGCCTCCTCGGCGGCCTTGATCACAGCCTCGTCGGCGGCGGAGTCGTCGCCGGGCTTGCCGCCCTGCGGCTTGTCCGTCATGCCGCACCGCCCTTGGGCTTCTCGTCGTCCACGATCTCGGCGTCGACGACGTCGTCATCCTTGGCCTGGGCGGACTCGCCGGCCGGGGCGGCGGCGTCGGCGTTGGCGTACAGCGCCTGGCCGAGCTTCTGCGCGGTGGTGGAGACCTTCTCCGAGGCTTCGCGGATCTTCGCGATGTCCTCGCCCTTCAGGGCCTCCTTGAGCTCGCCGATGGCGGTCTCGACCTCGGCCTTGACGTCGGCGGGGAGCTTGTCGGTGTTGTCCGCGATGAACTTCTCGGTCGAGTAGACGAGCTGCTCGGCGGAGTTGCGGGTCTCGACGGACTCGCGGCGCTTGTGGTCCTCCTCCGCGTACTGCTCGGCCTCGCGCATCATGCGCTCGATGTCGTCCTTCGGCAGCGCGGAGCCACCGGTGACGGTCATCTTCTGCTCCTTGCCGGTGCCGAGGTCCTTCGCGCCGACGTGCATGATGCCGTTGGCGTCGATGTCGAAGGTGACCTCGATCTGCGGCAGGCCGCGCGGCGCCGGCGGCAGGCCGGTCAGCTCGAACATGCCCAGCTTCTTGTTGTACGCCGCGATCTCGCGCTCGCCCTGGTAGACCTGGATCTGCACGGACGGCTGGTTGTCCTCGGCCGTGGTGAAGATCTCGGAGCGCTTGGTCGGGATCGTGGTGTTGCGCTCGATCAGCTTGGTCATGATGCCGCCCTTGGTCTCGATGCCGAGGGACAGCGGGGTGACGTCGAGCAGCAGGACGTCCTTGACCTCGCCCTTGAGGACACCGGCCTGGAGCGCGGCGCCGATGGCGACGACCTCGTCCGGGTTGACGCCCTTGTTGGCGTCCTTGCCACCGGTCAGCTCGCGGACGAGCTCGGCGACGGCGGGCATGCGGGTCGAGCCGCCGACCAGGACGACGTGGTCGATCTCGGAGAGCGAGATGCCGGCGTCCTTGATCACGTTGTGGAACGGGACCTTGCAGCGCTCCAGCAGGTCGGAGGTGAGCTGCTGGAACTGGGCGCGGGTGAGCTTCTCGTCCAGGTGCAGCGGGCCCTCGGCGGAGGCCGTGATGTAGGGCAGGTTGATCGAGGTCTCGGAGGACGAGGACAGCTCGATCTTGGCCTTCTCGGCGGCCTCGCGCAGACGCTGCAGGGCCATCTTGTCCTTGGACAGGTCGACGCCGTGGCCGGCCTGGAAGACCTTGACCAGGTGGTCGACGACCTTCTGGTCCCAGTCGTCACCACCGAGGTGGTTGTCACCGTTGGTGGCCTTCACCTCGACGACCCCGTCGCCGATCTCCAGCAGGGAGACGTCGAAGGTGCCGCCGCCGAGGTCGAAGACCAGAATGGTCTGGTCGTCCTTGTCGAGGCCGTAGGCCAGGGCGGCCGCGGTCGGCTCGTTGACGATGCGCAGGACGTTGAGGCCCGCGATCTCACCGGCCTCCTTGGTGGCCTGGCGCTCGGAGTCGGAGAAGTACGCCGGGACGGTGATGACGGCGTCGGTGACGGTCTCACCCAGGTAGGCCTCGGCGTCCCGCTTCAGCTTCTGCAGCACGAAGGCGCTGATCTGCTGCGGGTTGAAGTCCTTGCCGTCCAGGTTGATCTTCCACCCGGTGCCCATGTGGCGCTTGACCGAGCGGATGGTGCGGTCGACGTTGGTGACCGCCTGACGCTTGGCCACCTCGCCGACCAGGACCTCGCCGTTCTTCGCGAAAGCGACGACGGACGGCGTGGTCCGCGCGCCCTCGGCGTTCGTGATGACGGTGGGCTCGCCACCCTCCAGAACGCTGACGACCGAGTTCGTCGTACCGAGGTCGATGCCGACCGCGCGTGCCATCGTAAATACCTCCACGGAAGAGTTGAGCTTTACAGGCTCAAGGATGCACGACCGGGTGGGTGCCGTCAACAGGGATGAGTCGCTGCCACTCAACTTTGCTGAGCGGTCCACCCCCCGCGGCCGCGGCGACTGCCCGTGGCCTCGATCGTGGCCGTGGTCCTGGCCGTGGCGCGTGTGGTGCCACGTGACTGCCGCCATAGCTTGGGAACCTTCTGGAGGACTGGTGGCGGGCGGTAATGTCCGGGCCGTCGGCCCGGCAAGTTACCGACGAGTACAATTCGTTCCACGCAAGACCGTTCAAAGACCGCTCAACAGCAAGCCGCAGGAGACGGAGAGCCGATGCAGCTAGCAGCGATCGTCATCTCGCTGGTCACGTTCGTGATCGGCACCGCGCTCGCCGCCCGTGCGGCGCTGTACATCTACAAAGTGGTGCGGACCGGCCAGCCGGACCCCACCCGCTTCGGCCGGCCCGCCCAGCGGGTGAAGACCGTCGCGGTCGAGTTCATCGGCCACACCCGGATGAACCGCTGGGGGATCGTGGGCATCGCCCACTGGTTCGTCGCCGTCGGCTTCTTCAGCCTGGTGCTGACCATCGTCAACGCCTTCGGCCAGCTCTTCGACGCCGAGTTCGCGCTGCCCATCATCGGCCACTGGATGCTCTGGCAGCTCTTCGTCGAGCTCGTCGGCACCCTCACCACGCTGGGCATCGCGACGCTGATCGTGATCCGGCTGCTCAGCCTGCCGTCCCGGTCCGGCCGCAAGTCCCGCTTCGCCGGCTCGATCGCCTGGCAGGCCTTCTACGTCGAGTACACGATCCTCGGCATCGGCCTGTGCATCCTGATGCTGCGCGCCCTGGAGGGCGCCCTCAACGGCGTCGACTCGTACGGGCCCGAGCACCTGGTGTCGTACCCGCTGGTCTCCGCCCTCAGCGGCCTGTCGCACGGCACGCTGGAGAACCTGATCTACCTCTTCGCGATGCTGAAGATCTGCATCTCGTTCGCGTGGGCGACCACCATCGGCATCAACCCCTCGATGGGCGTGGCCTGGCACCGCTTCCTCGGCTTCTTCAACATCTACTTCAAGCGCGAGGAGGACGGCGGCACCGCGCTCGGCGCCCTGCGCCCGATGACCAGCGGCGGCCGGCCGATCGACTTCGAGGACCCGGCCGAGGACGCCGTCTTCGGCGTCTCCCAGGTCGAGCACTTCTCCTGGAAGGGCATCCTCGACTTCTCCACCTGCACCGAGTGCGGCCGCTGCCAGTCGCAGTGCCCGGCCTGGAACACCGGCAAGCCGCTCTCGCCGAAGCTGCTGATCATGAGCCTGCGCGAGCACGCCTTCGGCAAGGCGCCCTACCTGCTGGCCGGTGGCGGCAAGGACATGGAGGGCGAGGAGAAGGCCACCGCCGAGCAGCTCAAGGACGTCCCGGCGGCCGCCCTGGCCGAGGCCGAGCGCCCGCTGATCGGCACCGCGGAGGAGAACGGCGTCATCGACCCGGACGTCCTGTGGTCCTGCACCACCTGCGGCGCCTGCGTCGAGCAGTGCCCGGTGGACATCGAGCACATCGACCACATCGTCGACATGCGCCGCTACCAGGTGATGATCGAGTCCTCGTTCCCGACCGAGGCCGGGACGATGCTCAAGAACCTGGAGAACAAGGGCAACCCGTGGGGCATGGCCACCAAGGCCCGCCTGGACTGGGTCAAGGAGCTCAAGAAGGAGACCGGCATCGAGGTGCCGGTGATCGGCGAGGACATCGACCCCGCCGAGGTCGAGTACCTCTACTGGGTCGGCTGCGCCGGCGCCCTGGAGGACCGCGCCAAGAAGACCACCAAGGCCTTCGCCGAACTGCTGCACACCGCGGGCGTGAAGTTCGCCATCCTCGGCAAGGAGGAGTCCTGCACCGGTGACTCCGCCCGCCGGCTGGGCAACGAGTTCCTCTTCCAGATGCTCGGCGCGCAGAACGTCGAGACGCTGAACGCGGCCCTGGAGGACGCGCCGGTCAAGCGGATCGTCGCCACCTGCCCGCACTGCTTCAACACCATCGCCAACGAGTACCCGCAGCTGGGCGGCCACTTCGAGGTCATCCACCACACCCAGCTGCTGCAGCACCTGATCGACGAGGGCAAGCTCGTCCCGGTCAACCCGGTCGAGGGCCTGATCACCTACCACGACCCCTGCTACCTGGGCCGCCACAACAAGGTCTACAGCCCGCCGCGCGAGATCATGGACAAGGTCCCCGGTCTGCGCCAGCAGGAGATGCACCGGCACAAGGAGCGCGGCTTCTGCTGCGGCGCCGGCGGTGCCCGGATGTGGATGGAGGAGCGCATCGGCAAGCGGATCAACACCGAGCGCGTGGACGAGGCGCTGTCCCTCAACCCGGACATCGTCTCCACCGCCTGCCCGTTCTGCCTGGTGATGCTCTCCGACTCGGTCAACGGCAAGAAGAACGAGGGCGCCGCCAAGGAGCACCTGAAGGTGGTCGACGTCGCCCAGCTGCTGCTCGACTCGGTGAAGGCGACCCCGCCGGCCGGCGCCGAGGAGCCTGCGACGGTGGACGCGTAGCGTCCTCTGTTCGACAGTTCTGCTACAACTGCCCGGCCCGGTGGTCACCGCGAGAGCGCCCGCCGGGCCGGGCTTTTGGGGGGCCGGGACGGGCCGGACCGGGGGTGGATCCGGGGCGGGACCCGTAGGGGAGTGGTGCCAATCGCACGGCCGCCTGAGTGTCCGCCCGTTGGGAGGAAATACAGTAGGCGGCAGACCGGCCTCGCGCCGGTCGACCCGTTCCGGACGGCCGGACGGGTCCAGACCACCGACGGAGGTATCGGCCCGCCGGGCCGGGGCCGCAGAGCACAAGGGGAACAGCGCAGACCATGACCGAGGCGATCATGCTGGTCGGTGGTAAGGGCACGCGACTGCGTCCGCTGACCACCCACACCCCCAAGCCCATGCTGCCGGTGGCGGGCGTCCCCTTCATCGCCCACCAGCTGGCCCGCGCGGCCGCCGCCGGCGTCACCCGCGTCGTGCTGGCCACCTCGTACCTGGCCGAGGTCTTCGAGGACCACTTCCAGGACGGCACCCCGTACGGCATCGAGCTGGTCTACCTGACCGAACGCGAGCCGCTGGGCACCGGCGGCGCGATCCGCAACGCGGCGTCCGGGCTGACCTGCGGCCCCGACGAGCCCGTGCTGGTCTTCAACGGCGACATCCTCTCCGGCGTCGACATCGCCGCCCTGCGCGACGGCCACGTGGCCGCCGGGGCCGACGTCACCCTGCACCTCACCCGGGTCGAGGACCCGCGCGCCTTCGGCCTCGTCCCGACCGACGCGAACGGGCGGGTGCTGGAGTTCCTGGAGAAGCCGGAGACGCCCGAGCAGATCGTCACCGACCAGATCAACGCCGGCTGCTACGTCTTCACCCGGTCCGTCATCGACCGCATCCCGGCCGGCCGCGAGGTGTCCGTCGAACGCGAGACCTTCCCCGAGCTGCTGGCCACCGGCGCGCTGCTGCGCGGCGTCGTCGACACCTCGTACTGGCTCGACCTCGGCACCCCGGCCGCGTTCGTCCGCGGCTCGGCCGACCTGGTGCTCGGCAAGGTCGACTCCCCCGCCGTCCCCGGCCCGACCGGCGACGCCCTGCTGCTGCCCGGCGCCACCGTCCACCCCGGCGCGGTGCTCAGCGGCGGCACCGTGGTCTCCGCGAACGCGGTGGTCGAGGCCGGCGCGATCGTCGAGGGCAGCGTGATCCTGCCGGGCGCGGTGGTCGGCCCGGAGACCCTGGTCAAGGACTCCATCGTGGGCGCCTTCGCCACCGTCGGCGCCCGCTCGGCGCTGGACGGCGCGGTGATCGGCGACGGCGCGATCGTCGAATCCGACAACGAGCTGCCGAACGGCATCCGGATCGCCTGCGGCACCCTGCTGCCGGTCGGCGCGGTCCGCACCTCGGCCGGCCCTGGCGGCTGCCCGGCCGGCACCGCCGCGGCCGCCGCGGTGCACGGGCCCTCGGTCAGCGCGCAGCGGTAGGACCCGGGCCGGGCCGGGCCGCTGGCGCCGTCGGCGGCAGGATTTCGGCCGCGTTCGTCTCAGGCTCGCTGCAAACCGGCCCCGGCTCCGTCCAGGCCCCACGCGGATTGGGCCGGACGGGTACCGTCAGAGCGTGGCTGGTAATCGATACGACAGCGGGCAGGGCGCCGACCCCCACGGCGGGTGGGCGCCCCCTCCGCCGCCGGCGGGGCCCGGGGGGCACGGGCAGACGGACGGGCCGGAGTACTTCACGGCCCCGCACCGGGGCGTGGCCGACGGCCCCGACGGCACGCCCGGAGGCCCCGGCGCCCCGGGCCCGCAGGGCGGCTACGACCCGTACGCCGCCGACCGGCCCGGCGGCACCCGGGCCTTCCCGACCGGCGACCCGTACGCGCAGGAGCCGCCCCACCACGGGTACTACGACCAGGGCCAGTACGGCGGACACCCCGGGTACCCGCAGGCGGGGTACGGCGCCGAGGGCTACGACCAGGGCTACGACCAGGGCGGACACCCGCAGGGCGACGGCTACGGCCAGGACGGTTACGGGCCGCAGCAGCAGCCGCCGTACGGCCAGGACAACGTCACCGTCTACCGGGCCGGCGGCCAGTCCGCCCCGCACGTCGCCGGGCCCCGCCCGCACTGGCGCGAACTGCTCATCGGCATCTTCCGCGCCCCCACCGCGACCTTCGACCGCGCCCGCGACCACCAGGTCTGGCTGCCCGCCCTCACCGTCTCGATGCTGTACGGCGCGCTCGCGGTGCTCGGCATCGGCCTGACCCACGACGACATCGTCGACTCGACCTTCACCGTCGCGCTGACCGGCATCGCCGCCGCCGCGATCGGCTTCGCCGTGGCCGGAGCGCTGTTCGGCGGTGTCACCTACGCGCTGGCCCGCCAGCTCGGCGGGGACGGCCCGTGGAAGTCGACGGTCGGCCTGGCCGCGCTGATCGGCTGGCTGACGGACGCGCCCCGGCTGCTGCTCGACCTGGTGCTGCCCTCGGGCAGCGCGGTCGTCCAGGTCGCCGGCTGGGCCACCTGGGCGTTCTGCGCGTACCTGCTGACCAGCATGGTCCGGCGGGTGCACGACCTGCCCTGGGGCAAGGCGGCCGCCGCCTCGGCGGTGCAACTGCTCGCGCTGCTGGTGCTGATCAAGCTGCCGACCCTGGGCTGACGGCCGGAGGGCACAATGGTGGACGGATCCCGGTCAGGCCGGGGCCCGTCCACCCTCTTCACCCCCTCAGCCTTCACCCCCTCGCCCCTCACTCCCTCACCCGTTCCACGTCACCGGAGCCAGGAATGACCCTCCCCACCACGCACGTCAGCTTCCCGGCCGGGGCGGTGACCGGCGAGTCGACGGTGATCGCGGTGCACCCGCTGGGGGACGGCCGGCACGCCGTCGTGACCGGGGCCACCCCGTTCCACCCGCTCGACCACACCTGGCCCGACCAGCCCGCCGACCTCGGCACCCTCACCGTCGACGGCACCGAGCTGGCCGTCGTCGACTGCCTCACCGGCGCCGTCGGCCCGGACGGCGGAACGCCGCTGGCCGGCGCCGACATCCCGGTCCGGCGCGGTGACGAGGAGTGGTCCTGGCTGGTCCTGCACGTCGTCGACGCCGACCCCGGCGACCTCGTCGGGCGCACCGCCGTCCTCGCCGTCGACGCCGACCGCCGGGCCGCCCTCAGCGCCTCGCACAGCGGCTGCCACCTGCTCGCCCTCGCCCTCAACGAGGCCCTCGCGCCGCGCTGGCGCAAGGACCCGGGCCGCTCCGACGCCCTCGGCCACCCCGACTTCGACAGCCTCGCGATGGCCACCTCGGTGATGGACACCGAGGCCAGCACCGACACCTACCGGCTCGGCAAGTCGCTGAAGAAGAAGGGCTTCACGGCGGACGCCACCGACGAGCTCCCCGCCCTCGCCGACGCCCTGCCCGCCCTCACCGAGGCCGTCAACACCCGGCTCGCCGCCTGGGTCGCCGCCGACGCCCCGGTCCGCATCGAGGTCCCCGGCCCCGAGCTCACCGCCCGCCGCCAGTGGCACTGCGAGCTGCCCGAGGGCGGCGCGCAGATCTTCTGCGGCGGCACCCACCTGCACCACCTCGGCGAACTCGCCGAACTCCGCACCGAACTGCGGCTCTCCGAGGACGGCACCGAACTGGTCGCCGTCACCCGCCCCAAGCGGGCCTGAGCACGCGGGAAACGCGACGGGCGGCGGCCCCTCGTCCGTCATCGGCGAGGGGCGGCCGCCCGTGCTGCGTGCGCTCCGCCCGGATCAGACGTCGGTGCGGTGGAAGTTCATGAACGAACGGGACGGCGTCGGGCCGCGCTGGCCCTGGTAGCGCGAGCCGTACCGCTCCGAGCCGTACGGGTGCTCCGACGGCGAGGAGAGCCGGAACAGGCAGAGCTGCCCGATCTTCATCCCCGGGTACAGCTTGATCGGCAGCGTCGCGACGTTCGACAGCTCCAGCGTCACGTGACCGTTGAAACCGGGGTCGATGAAGCCGGCCGTCGAGTGCGTCAGCAGGCCCAGCCGGCCCAGGCTCGACTTGCCCTCCAGCCGGGACGCCACGTCGTCGGGCAGCGAGATGACCTCGTACGTCGAGGCCAGCACGAACTCGCCCGGGTGCAGGATGAACGCGTCGTCGCCCTCGGGCTCCACCAGCCGGGTCAGGTCCGGCTGCTCCTCGGAGGGGTCGATGTGCGGGTAGCGGTGGTTCTCGAACACGCGGAAGAAGCGGTCGAGGCGCACGTCGATGCTCGACGGCTGGATCATCGCCGGGTCGAACGGGTCGACGACGACCCGGCCCAGGTCGATTTCGGTCCGGATGTCCTTGTCAGAGAGCAGCACGCTTCGAGGTTACGTGCACGACAGGGCCCCGGACGAATCCGCCCGGGGCCCGTTCCGTCCTCGCGTCGACCGTCAGGCCAGGAACTCCGCGGCCTCCAGCCGCAGCGCCCGGTCCAGTTGCGGCGCCGACAGCTCCCGCACGTCGGCCAGCACCGAACTCCTCAGCCGCCCGCACTGCGGACAGCGGATCAGCCGCCCGGGCCCGAGCCGGCCCGGACCGAGGTTCTGCATCGGGAACGTGGTGGTGCTGAACAGGTGCCCCTCGGCACAACGAACGACGGCGCGCTGCTCCATCGATCCCCTTCCCATCCCTAACCCAGTACTCACCCGTACTCATCGCGCCCCGCGGGACCTCGCCCCGGGACAGCGTCACATTAGGGGATGCTCCGGACATTCCACACCGTGGCTCGCCGCCCCGAACCCACCCGCCGGAGCACTCGTACGCGGCCCACACAGTACGCCCCCACCCACCCCCACCCGCCCCACCACTCCCCGGGCGGGCCGTGCAACCACAGTCGCGAATGGGGTACAGTGACACTGGATTGAGCGGTCTCTGACGGCTCATCAGGCGGGCGTAGTTTAATGGTAGAACATGAGCTTCCCAAGCTTAGAGCGCGAGTTCGATTCTCGTCGCCCGCTCCATACCGAGAGCCGCAGGTCATCTGACCTGCGGCTCTCGTGTTGTCCGGACCACTTCGGGTCCGTTGTGCCGGATCCGTGTGCGTGGAGGGCCGGCCGTAGTTCGATCGGGTTCGCACCGTTGTTTCCGTCGCGCGCGGTAACGCATGGTGGATCAATCGGATACGGGCTGCCCGCGGCCCTGTTGTCTCATGGGGCTGCGCGGGCGGCGGTTGCCTGACAGGGGAGGACGCGGATGATCAGGGTTCTGTTAGCCGAGGACATGGCCATGGTGCGCAGCGCGCTGATGGCACTCCTCGCGTACGAGGACGACCTGGAGGTCGTCGCGGACGTCGAACGCGGTGACCTGGTGGTGCCGACGGCGCTGCGGGTCCGGCCGGACGTGGCGGTGCTCGACATCGACATGCCCGGTCTGGACGGGCTCCGGGCCGCGGCCGAGTTGCACGACAAGCTTCCGACGTGCGGGACGCTCATCCTGACCGGGCTGGCGAGACCCGCGCATCTGCGCAGTGCGATGTCCGTTCACGTGCTCGGGTTCCTCGGGAAGGACGCCCCGGCCGAGGAACTGGCCGCGGCGATCAGGAAGGTGGCCGCTGGCGAGCGCGCCATCGACCCGGAGCTGGCCCTCGCCGCCCTGGGGGCGCGCGAGAACCCGCTGACGCCGAGGGAGTTGGACACCCTGCGGCTGGCCGCGGAAGGTGCCTCCGTCGCGGAGATCGCCGCCCGGCTGTTCATTTCGGCGGGAACCGCCCGCAACCATCTGGCCGCCGCGGTGACCAAGGCCGGGGGGCGCAGCCGGGTGGACGCCATTCGGATCGCCGAGGAGATGGGCTGGCTCTCCGCCGGCCCTCGCCCCTCATAGGGCCCCGGACGCAGGGGTCGAACCATCGGAAGTTCGGAAAGCCGGACCGGAAGTTTTCTTCGTCAAATTCCGGAGGCCGACGTTCGGTTATTCCGCACAAGTGTGGTCCCGGTATTCGGGCGGCCTTTTGGCTGCGATGAATTCCATGGAACGCCCCATGCGATTCGCATGGATGTGTCCATGGGTTGTCCACGTCCAGACCCTCCCGGCCGGGCCGCCCAGCAGACTCGGTGGCCCGTTGACCTGGGGTGGAGCCTCCGGAGCCGCCGCCGGAGCGCTGTCCGGACGCCGCCGGAGGTCCGGGCGGGCAATGTGGATCTGGCTAGGCTCGCGGTAAATGAGGGCAGGGCGCCACATCGAGGAGGGGATTCCCGTTTTCTCTCGGACTGCGGATTCCAGCGATCCGGAACAGGCCCATTCCACTTCGGAGCCGGACCTGGCGGTGCGGCTCGACGGGGTGAGCAAGGTGTACGGGCGCGGAGCGGGGGCCGTGCATGCCCTGCGCGAGGTGTCGATGGAATTCCGCCGAGGCGGGTTCACCGCGGTGATGGGGCCCTCGGGGTCCGGGAAGAGCACGTTCCTGCACTGCGCCGCCGGGCTCGACCGCCCGACCTCCGGGCAGGTCCGGCTGGCCGGCCTGGAGCTGGGGGCGCTCGGCGACACCGAGCTGACCGTCCTGCGCCGGCAGCGGATCGGCTTCGTCTTCCAGTCCTTCAACCTCCTGCCCTCCCTGACGGTCGAGCAGAACGTCACGCTGCCGTTGCGACTGGCCCGGCGCCGGGCGGACCGGGCCTGGCTGGGGGAGATCCTCGACCGGACCGGCCTCGCCGACCGGGTGCGGCACCTGCCCACCCAGCTGTCGGGCGGTCAGCAGCAGCGGGTGGCGATCGCCCGGGCCCTGGTCACGCGACCCGAGGTCGTCTTCGCGGACGAGCCCACGGGCGCCCTGGACAGCACCACCGGTACGGAGGTCCTGCGGCTGCTGCGGCACGTCGTCGACGGACTGGGGCAGACCGTGATCATGGTGACGCACGACCCGGTCGCCGCCTCCTACGCGGACCAGGTGTTCTTCCTGGCGGACGGCTCCTTCGCCGAGGCACTCGCCAACCCCTCGCCCGAACAGGTCGCGGACCGGATGACCCACCTGGGAAGGCGCTGAACGGCATGCTCCTACTGGCCTGGCAGACGGTGCGCGCCCGCAAGGCGGGCTTCGCGGGTGCTTTCGCCGCACTGTCGTTCGCCCTCGTCCTGACCGCCGCGTGCGGCGTCCTGCTGGAGTCCGCCCTGCGTGCGGGCACCTCCACCGAACGCTACGCGGCGGCCCCGGTCGTGATCGGCGGCTCGACCCGGATGGCCGACGTCGATCCGCTGATCGGAAAGTTGGCCGCACTGCCCGGCGCCGGGACCGTCACCCCGGAGGTCTCCTTCCCCGCCGCCGTGATCACCGGATCGGGGCAGGTCCTCTCCGGCCCGCAGGGCGGGGCGTCCCTCGGGCACTCCTGGACCAGCGCCGTCCTCGCCCCCTTCCACCTGACCTCCGGTCACCCGCCGACCGGCCCCGACGAGGTGGTCCTCGACGAGGCGACGGCCGCACGCGGCGGGCTCCGGCCCGGCGACCCCGTGCGGCTGGCCACCACCACCGCCCCCCGTGCCTACACGGTGTCCGGACTGGCCTCATCCCCACGGGAGTTGGCCCGCCAGAGCGTCCTCTTCTTCAGCCCCGACCAGGCGGCCCGGCTCGCGGGCACCACCAAGGGCGCGGACGCGATCGGCATCACGGCACGGGACGGGGCCGACCCGCAGGCGCTGGCCGCGCAGGCCGATCAGGTCCTCGCCACGGCCTTCCCGGCCACCGGGGCGGAGCTCTGGTCCGGGCCCGAGGTGAGCACCGGCGACCAGCGGGGCGAGCGGGAGTTCTCGGGCGCACCCGGGCCCGGGGACGGCCTGGCCTCGCTCGCCGGGACCGTCGGCATCCTGTCCCTGTTCATCTCGGCGTTCGTGGTGGCGGGAGCGCTCGCGCTCACCGTCCGGCAACGCCTGCGGGAGATGGCCCTGTTGCGGGCGGTGGGCGCCACTTCGGGACAGGTGCGGCGGATGATCGCGATGGAGACGCTGGTCCTGAGCCTCGGCGCCGCGCTGGTCGGATGCCCGGTCGGGGTCGGCGTCGCCTCGCTGCTCCGCGGCGTACTCGTCGACCACGGTGTGGTCCGCTCCGACGTCCCGCTCCACGTCGGGCCCACCGCACTGCTGACCGTCGTCGGCGTGGTCGTCGGCACCGCGCAACTCGCCGTGTGGGCCTCCGCGCGCCGGGCGTCCCGGGTCGAACCGACCCAGGCTCTGCGCGAGTCCGCTGCGCCCGCGCCGCGGATCGGCTGGGTGCGTACGGTGCTCGGGGCCGGGACGCTCGCCGTGTGCGCCGTGGTGCTGTCGTCCTCCACGGGCAGCCGGAGCGGGGCGGGCACGGCCGAGAGCATGGTCCTGCTGCTCCTCCTGGGGGTGGCGCTGCTCGGACCGGTGATCGGGCGGGTCGCCAGTGTGGTGATCGGTGGACCGGTGGGCAGGCTCTTCCCCGTGGCGGGGTTCCTCGCGTCCGCGGCCCTGCGCGCCCAGCCCCGCCGCTTCGCCGCCGCCGTCACCCCGCTGGTGCTGGCGGTGGCCTTCACCAGCACGGTGCTGTTCGTCCCCGGCGTCAAGGCCCAGGCCGCCGCGGCCGAGGACGGTCGAAGGCTGCGGGCCGACCACGTGGTCCAGGCCGACGGTGTCGGGCTCCCCCCGGACTTCGTCGCCGCGGCCCGCCAACTGCCCGGCGTCACAGCGGTCAGCGGGGTCGTACCCGCCACGACCATGGTGTCCAACGCAACGCCCGGCACCGTCGGCTCACGGGGCGTCAGCGCCAAGGTGGTCGATTCCGCCGCGCTGTCCGAGCTGCTCGATCCCGGGGTCACCGCGGGCTCGCTGGCCCAACTGCGCGGGGACGGCGTCGCGCTGGGGCAGCGCTCGGCCTCCGGACTCGGCGCCGGCGTCGGCACCAAGCTCCGGATCGGCTGGATGGACGGCAGCGAGAGCACCGCCACGGTGGTCGCCGTCTACGACCGCGACCTGGGGTTCGCCGACGCCCTCCTCCCCACCGAGTTCGCCGCCGCGCACACACCGGACCCCCTCGCGCCGACGGTCCTGGTCCGCTCCGCCCCCGACGCCGACCCCCAGCAGGTCGGCCGGGAGCTCCAAAGCCTCACTGCCGCCTACCCCATGGCCCGTACGAGCGACCGGGCCGCGTACGACGAAGCCCGCAGGCACCGGCAGGAGTCGGCCACGGCCGTCGGCCGGCTGCTCCTCGGCATGATCAGCCTGTTCACCGCCATCGCCGTCGTCAACACCCTGGTGATGGCCACGACCGAGCGGTTGCGCGAGTTCGCCCTGCTGCGGCTGGTGGGCACCACCCGCCGTCAGATCCTGCGCATGATGGCCTGGGAGGGGGGCATCACGGTCGGCGTGGCCCTCGCCCTCGGCGCCGCGGTCACCGCCGCCGTCCTGGTGCCCGTCAGCCTCGCGCTCACCGGCTCGGCCTGGCCGTCCGTACCCGCGGCCTGGGCGGCCGCGGTGCTGGGCGGGGCGGCTCTGCTGGGTCTGGGCACCGTGCTGCTGACCACCCGGCTGGCGCTGCGCAGGGAGCCGGTCGAGGCCATGGGACTCCGGGAGTAGCGGGCGCCGTGCGGTCGTGGCCGTCGCCGCCGGGCTGACCGCGCGGCCACGACCGCACGGTCAGCCGGCCCTGGACGTCGTCTTGGTCGGCGGGGCCGCGATGACCGCCGAGAGGTGGAACCAGCCGGTCTCGCCCTCCTCCGCGGTCAGCCGTCCCCCGACGGCGAGCAACCGCTCCGTGAGGTTGCCGATGCCCCGGCCGCCGCCCGGCTCCGCCGGGACGCCCTCCGCCAGGACGCCGTCGTTGGACACCACCAGGCTCACGTCGCCGAGTTCGCCCCTGACGGCCCGGATCTCGCAGCGCCGTGCCGCGCTGTGCCGCAGCATGTTGGTGACGGCCTCGCGCGCCACCGTCGCCAGTACGGCGTCGTGCTCGGGCGGCAGGGTGCCGTAGGCCAGGTCGACCTCCACGCTGATGCCGGCCGCCCGCAACGCCGAGGCGGCGAAGCGGGTTTCCCGCGCCAACGACATCTGGAGGTCGCCGCTGGAGATCCACCGGGTGTCGGACATCGCCTGTCTCACCATCGCCAGCACCTCGGAGATCTCCGCCCGGGCGCGCCGCGGGTCCTCCAGGACGGTCCGCTCGGCGATCTGGCACTTCAGTGCTGCCACGGAGAGGCTGTAGCCGAGCAGGTCGTGCAGGTCCCGGGAGAAGCGCAGCCTCTCCTGGTCCACGGCGCGCTCCGCCAGCTCGGTGCGGGCCGCCCGCAACTCCGCGGTCATGTCGGCCAGTCGGGCCACGCCGTAGACGACGATTCCGCCCGCGGCCGTGGAGACGCTCGCGTTGAGGCACTGCCCGACGTCGTCGCCCAGCGCCGCGTAGATCGGGTACTGGCCCGCCACCAGCAGGGTGAAGAGGATCCAGGACCTGGGTGCGGCGACGGTCAGGAGCATCGATCCGGCGAACGACCCGGGGATGCCGACCCACGCCCCGTCGAAGACCAGGAACGGCAGGTAGGTGATCACTCCGTGAGCGAGAAGGCTCCACGGCCACCACGGCCGCCTGTGGCGCCACGGGCCGGCGTGCAGGAGCTGAAAGCCGAGCAGGACCAAAAGGACTGTGATGGCGGCCAGTTGGTACGAGAAGCCGTCGCGGTTGCGGATGGTGGCCACGACCGAGGCGGCGAAGAACCCGAGGGCCGCCATGACCACGATGCCCTTGGCGAGGCGGGACAGGGGATCTCTCGGGGTTGGCCGTTCGCCTGACGACTCCGAGTGGCGATCGTCGCCCAGTCGGTACGCACCGTGACCCAATGAGAGCTCCCGAAAAGCGACTTGACCCGCCATGGGCGCACAGAAGGCCCGTCGTTTACCTCAAGGACCCCCCGTGCTTCCGACCGTGAGCATAGTTCCCGTCGGAAACCCGCCGTTGACATTCGACCCCGGCCTTGAAATCTGAGGCTCAACGCCGGTTGCCCCTGCCAACTCCCCCTGGGCTTCGTGCCGATCGGCCCTCGACGGGTCGGCCGACGGCTCGGACAGGTGGTGCGGCGGTCGAATGCGGGTCCGGGCCGGGGCTTCACTCGATGGGGGGAAGCGTGGCGGCGGGATCCCCTATGTCCTGATTGTCGGACGCGGGCGGGTGGGGCGTTCGGGTGGGATGGGCGTCCCGATCGACTGGAGCCGCTGAGCATGGGCCTGTTCCGACGCTCCGGGAGGGCGGCCCGGACCGCCCCGGAGCACACCGAGACCGCCGACACGGCCGCCGTCGCCCCGGCCGGGGCGGTCAACGGCCATCAGGTACTGGAGACGGTCGCCGCCCTGCCCATCAGCACTTGGCGCTACCTGTGGGAGCCCGAACGGGTGCGGCACATCGGACCGATGGCCCAGGACTGGCACGCTTCCTTCGACTTCCACCACGAGAACACCCGCGTGATCCCCGTCGTCGACGCCAACGGCATCGCCCTGGTCTGCATCCAGGCCCTGAACCGGCGCATCGACGAACTCGCCACCGAGGTCCAGCGCCTGCGCGAACTCACCCAGGGCGCCGAGTCGAGCCGGTGAGCGGGGCGCGACCCCTGGCGGCTGCGGGTGGGATGCGGGGGGCGCGGGAGGGGCGTGCGGGAGGGGTGCGGAAGAGGGTGTGGGAACGGTAAGAGGCGGAACTGTCCGTCCACGCCCACCGTCCAAGCAGTGGACGGAATCCCGGCCCGGCCTGAACACCGGGAGGAGCGCGGAGGGGACCAGTGCAGCCAGGTGGTGCCGAACTGAACGTCGGATTCCCGGGTGGAAGCCGAGGCGGTGCGCCGGTCGTGCCACCCGCCCGGTGGCCCGGCCCAGTGCCGGCGGTCGATCAGCTCGAAGCCGCCGAGCGCTGCGAGACCCTGCTTCAGGACACCCTGGACGCCGTCCGGCCGGCGCCGGTCTGGCAGGGGGCGGCGCCCAGAGCGGGCGCGCGGCTGTCGCTGCCGGGGCGGGACCCGGACCTGCGCTGGTACGTCACCCGGGGGCGGGACATCCTCACCATCGTCTCGGCGGTCCGGCGGGCGGCACTGGTGGACGCGGTCGAGCGGCACTGGCGGCAGCGCGGCTGGACGATCACTTCGCTGAATGCCGGCCGGAGCCGCCCCGGGGTTGCCGCCGCCACCCTGGACGGTTATCAACTGGCGCTGGCATTCGGCGAGTTGGGTGAGGCCGGGCTGACCGCGAGCTCGCCCGGGGTGGCCCGCTCGGAGCGGCTGCCGTCACTGCAGGGCGCTGGCGGTCGCGGCCCGGCGCCGCTGCCGAACGTGTGCTGCCCGTACTGGAGCGCGATGGTCTAGCCGGCTGCGGAAGAGCCGGAAGAGCCGGAAGAGCCGGAAGAAATGGAAGGCGCTGGACGCGGCTGAGGGCCGCGCACGCAGGGGAGGCGCGGAGCGAGTCCCCCCGGACTCGCTCCGCACCGCCTCGTCGCGCGGCTTCGCGCTGCCGCTCCCCCCGACTCCCCGGCAGCCCCGCCGTTCCCCCCTGGCAGCACCCTCCGGCGAGAGCGGTCCGCACAGGCCCCGGCGAGCCCCCACCCCCGGGGACGTCGTTGGTATCACGTTAACAAACCGCGTGGTTGGTTTGTCAATAGCGGGATCCACGAAAAATCCACAAACGTGATGGTCGGTCCGGAAGGTCCCGCCAGGCGCCGGACCAGCGGATTGAGGCCCGACAGGGCGCCCGGCGGCCCTTCGGCGGGCGCGCGGCGGGCGCCGGTACGGGCGGCGGGCCCGGCGCGGGCCGTGCTGGAATCCGACATTCCGAGCATCATGGCAGCACGCAGTGACACCACGCGAGCGCTGAGCGCAGCGGATGCGTCCGGCGGTGCCCCGGCGGGCTGATGTGGAGTGAGTTCGCCGACGGGCCGGGCCCGGCGTACGTGAGCGCCCGTCAGCGCAGCAGTCGACGCTCCTTGGCCACGGCCACCGCGCCGGCCCGGGTGTCCACCCCCAACTTGTCGTAGATCCGGCCGAGATGGGTCTTCACGGTGGCCTCGCTGATGAACAGCGCCCGGGCGATCTCCCGGTTGCCCAGCCCCTGCCCCAGCTGCGCGAGGATGTCCTGCTCGCGCTCGGTGAGCTGCGGTGCGGGCGCCCGCATCTGTGCCATCACCCGGGAGGCGACCGGCGGCGAGAGCACCGTGCGGCCCCGGGCGGCGGCGTGCACGGCGGCGAACAACTCCTCCGGCCGCTCGGCCTTCAGCAGGTAGCCGGTGGCGCCCGCGGCGATCGCCCGGGTGATGTCGGCGTCGGTGTCGTAGGTGGTGAGCACGAGCACGTGCGGGCCGCCCGGGGTGGCGGTGATCCGGCGGGTGGCCTCCACCCCGTCGATGCCGTCGCCGAGTTGGAGGTCCATCAGCACCACCTGCGGCGCCAGCCTGGCGGCCAGCGCGACCGCCTCCTCCCCGGTGCTCGCCTCGCCGACCACTGCGATGTCGCCCGCGCTGGCGAGCAGTGCCAGCAGGCCGGCCCGGACCACCGCGTGGTCGTCGCAGACCAGCAGCCGGACGGGGGCGTCGGTGGGGGAGCCGGTGGTGCTCATGCGGCCACCCCGCCGAGCCCATCGCGGCAGGAGCACCAGGAGCACCAGGAGCGCCCGTCGCACCCCGCGCGCCGGTCGGGGGCGGGTCCGGTTCGTTCGCTCATCGGTGCTCCAGGGGGATCGCGGCGGAGACGACGGTGCCCTCGCCGGGGGTGCTCTCCACGGCCAGGGTGCCACCGAACTGCCGTAGCCGGGCGCGCATCGCGGGCAGCCCGTACCCGCGGCCGCCGGCCGCCCCGACCGCGCCAGGGTCGAAGCCCTGCCCGTCGTCGGCGACGTCCAGGACGGCCTGGTCGCCCAGGTAGGACAGGGTGATCGCCGCGGCCGACGCTCCGGCGTGCTCCCGGACGTTGGCCAGCGCGCCCTGGGCGATCCGCAGCAGCGCGGACTGCGCGGCGGCGGGCAGCGGGACGGGCGTGCCGTCCAGGTGGAAGCGGACCGGCAGACCGCTCTCGGCGGCCTCCCGCCCGGCGAGCGCGCGCAGCGCCTGGTCGAGCGGACGGCCGTCGGCGAGTTCGGCCGGCGCGAGGTCGTGGACGAAGCGGCGGGCCTCGGCCAGGTTGCGGGCCGCCACCTCGGCGGCGGTCCGGACGTGGGCGCGGGCGGTCGTCGGCTCGGTGTCCCAGGTGCGCTCGGCGGCCTGCAACAGCATCTGCTGGCTGGACAGCCCCTGGGCCAGGGTGTCGTGGATCTCCATGGCCAGCCGCTCGCGCTCCGCGTGGGTGCCCTGCCGCCGTTCGGTGGCGGCGAGTTCGCGCCGGGTGCGGACCAGGTCGGTGATCAGGGCGCGCTGCCGGGCGTCCTGCCGGTCCATGAACAGGAACACGCCGGTGGCGAGCGCGGCCACCGCGAACGGCAGCAGGACGAGGGTGGCGTCCGCCCCGCCGGCCAGCCGGAGTTCGGCGATCACCACCAGCAGCGTCAGGGCCGCCACCAGCGGGATCGCCGCCCGGGCGGGGAGCGTGCGCAGCGCGGTGTAGATCAGCGGGACGGCGCACCAGGCGAAGCTCGGCGCGAGCAGCACCAGCACCACCCAGAGCGCGACCACCAGCGCCAGCGGCCACCGGCGCCGACGCGGAACCCGTCTGTCGGGCGAAGCGTCAGCCCCGGGCGCGGGCACTGGTGACAGTGGAGGTGGCGGGTGGCGGTGCGCGAGCCAGGAGCCGGCCGGCTGGGCGAGGGCGAGGGCGATGCTCAGCCCGATCACCCAGGGGATCCGGGGGTTGCCGGGGTGGTGGGTGAGGTAGCGGCTGAGCGAGGCGGCGAGCAGCAGCAGGAAGGCGGAGTCGAGCAGTACCGCCAGGCGGCCCGCGTCCGGGTCGCCGGCGTCGTGGCCGGCGGCGGGGCGGGGCTGCTGCACGGGTGGCTCCTGGCTGGACGGGCGGTCGGCACCTGGCAAGCGATCGGCACCGGGGCGGGCACCGGCCGCCTCGACGGTGCGTCCGGCGCACCGACCTGCACCGATCCCTCGATGGTGGCCCGGCCGGCCCGGTCCCGCATCAGCCGATCGGTTGACGGGGTTGTCCTCCATCATGCCCGCGCGGTCGCGCCGGAGCGTCGATGTGGCGGGCCCCGCCCCGGCCGGAGGATCGAGGTGGAGCCGGGCGGACCCCCTGCCGCCCGGCGGCCCCGATCCCGTTCGCCGATCCGCTGAGGAGCTGGACCATGAAGAAGATCTCCGTGCGCACCCGGGTGCTGACCGGCACCCTCGCCGCTGCCGCGCTCGCCGCCACCGTGGGCGCGGTGTCGGCCAGCGCCGAGACCTCCGAGACCCCGGCCGCGCCGGCCGCGGTGAAGGTCGACACCCAGAACAAGAACCTCGCCCAGAGCACCGGTCTGACCCTCGACGCCGCGACCCGCGCCGCCCAGGCGACCCTGGACGCGGCGGCCAAGGCCGGCCAGCACGTCTCGGTCGCGGTCGTGGACCGGGACGGCGTCACCCGGGTGCTGCTCAAGGGCGACGGCGCCGGCCCGCAGTCCCCGGAGTCGGCGCAGCGCAAGGCGTTCACGGCGGTCTCCTGGAACGCGCCGACCTCGGAGCTGACCAAGCGGCTGACCCAGGCCCCGACCCTCAAGGACATCCCGGGCACGCTGTTCCTGGCCGGCGGCGCCCCGGTGCAGTCCAAGGGCGCCCCGGTCGCGGCGATCGGTGTCGCGGGCGCGCCGAGCGGCGACCTGGACGAGCAGTTCGCGCAGGCGGGTGTCGCCGCACTGGCGAAGTGACCCCCTGGCCGGTCGGCCCGTCCCCTGATGCGCGGGGCGGGCCGACCGGCCAGGATGGGCGGTATGCCGACGATGACCGATGACCAGTGGCGGGCTTTCCTCTCCGAGGGCACCCGCACCGCCAAGCTCGCCACCACCCGGGCCGACGGCCGCCCGCACGTCGCGCCGGTCTGGTTCCTGCTGGACGGCGACGAGCTCGTCTTCAACACCGGTGCGGGCACCGTCAAGGGCCGCACCCTGGCCCGCGACGGCCGGGTGATGATCTGCGTGGACGACGACCGGCCGCCCTTCGCGTACGTTCTCGTGCAGGGCACCGCCCGGCTGAGCGAGGACCTGGCCGAGGTGCGCGCCTGGGCCACCCGGATCGCTGCCCGGTACATGGGGGAGGACGTCGCGGAGCAGTACGGGGCCCGGAACGGCGTGCCGGGGGAACTGCTCGTTCGGGTGAAGATCGAGAAGGTCTCCGCAGAACACGGGGTGGCCCTCTGAAAAGCCGGTGCCACTGTCAGTGGTGCATGGCAGGCTTCCCGGTATGACGGCGTGGACCCTCAACGACATCGAACGTGCGATCCGCTCCTCCTGGGGTGTCGACACCTGTGCGCCCGAGGATCTGGCCCACTGGCGTCCCGACAATCCCGCCCGCGGCCAGTGCGGGGTGACGGCGATGGTGGTGCACGACCTGCTGGGCGGCGAGCTGATGATGGGCGAGGTGCACGTCGGCGGGATCCGGACGGATCTGCACTGGTGGAACCGCTTCGCCACCGGCATCGAGATCGACCTCACCCGCGAGCAGTTCGGGCCGGACGAACTGGTCAGCCCCGGCCGTCCGGTCGCCCGCCCGGCCCGCCCCGGCCGGCTCCAGGCCCAGTACGAGCTGCTGAGCCACCGGGTGGTCACCGAGCTGGAGCGCGGCCGCGTCCGGCTGCCGGAGCGCGCCTGCGCGTGAGTCCGTCCAGTACGCAGGGGCCACCGTCTCCTGACGTACAGTCATCCGCAATGCGGTGACGGTGACGGCGACGGGAGTGTGCGATGGCCGGGGCGACGATCGGCTTCGTGGGGCTGGGCGCGATGGGGCGGGGCATGGCCGGCAGCCTGCTGCGGGCCGGCCACGCCGTCCGGGTCTGGAACCGCTCGCCCGAGCCGGTGGCCGCCCTGGTGGCCGAGGGCGCCGAGGCGGCCGGCACGCTCGCCGAGGTGTACGCCGCCGACACCGTGGTCTCCATGCTCGCCAACGACGAGGCGGTCGAACGGCTGCTGCTCGATCCCGCCCTGCTCGCGGGAGCCGCGACGACCCTGCACGTCAACATGGCCAGCGTCTCCGTCGGGCTCGCCGAGTGTGCCGAGGTGCTGCACACCGAGCACGGCATCGGCTACCTGGCCGCCCCGGTCCTCGGCCGTCCGCCGGTCGCGGCGGCCGGCCGGTTGAACATCCTGACCGCTGGCGCGCCGGAGCTGCTGGCCCGCGCGGAACCGCTGTTCGCCGCGATGGGGGAGCGCACCTGGCACTTCGGTGCGAGCCCGCGACAGGCCAACACCGCCAAGATCAGCACCAACTTCCTGCTGGCCTGCGCGATCGAGTCGATGGCCGAGGCGTGCAGCCTGGCCGAGGCCCACGGCGTCCGGCCGACCGACCTGGTCGAGATGCTCACCGGCACGCTGTTCCCGGGGCCGGTCTACTCCGGCTACGGGGCGATGGTGGCCGAACGCCGCTACGAGCCGGCCGGGTTCAGACTGCCGCTGGGACTCAAGGACGTCGGCCTGGCCCTGGAGGCCGGGGCCGCGCGGAACGTCCCGCTCCCGTTCGGCGGCATCCTGCGGGACGCCTTCCTGGACGCGCTGGCCCACGGCGACGCGGACAAGGACTGGGCGGCCGTCGCGGCCGTCGCCCGGCGCCGGGCCGGCCTGCCCGCCTGAGTGAACTCCCGGGCCCCGGACGTGGAATAACCGGGGTGCGGGGGGTGCTCGCACCTCCATCCGCACCACCGACCGGGGGAGTTCCGATGGCCGACCAGCCGGCCGGCGCCGAGGCGCCGCGCACCTTTCTGTTCCTCGACGCCAGTTCGCGTGCCGGCGGCAACTCCGAGCAACTCGCCCGGCTGGCCGCCGAGGCGAGCCTGCCGGCCGGGTCGGAGCAGCGCTGGCTGCGGCTGAGCGAGCACCCGCTGCCGCCCTTCGAGGACCTGCGGCACGTCGGGGACGGCCGCTACCCCGAGCCGGTCGGTCATGAACGGACCTTGCTGGACGCCACGTCGGCGGCCACCGACCTGGTCTTCGTCGCACCGCTGTACTGGTACTCGCTGCCGACCAGCGCGAAGCTCTACCTCGACCACTGGTCGTCCTGGCTCCGGCAGCCCGGGGCGGACTTCCGTGCCCGGATGCGCGGCGGCACCATCTGGGGCGTCACCGCCCTCGCCACCGAGGACGACAAGGCCGAACCGCTGATCGGCACGCTCCGGCTGACGGCCGAGTACATGGGGATGCGCTGGGGCGGCGCGCTGCTCGGCAACGGCACCCGCCCCGGGGACGTGCTGCGCGACGAGCGGGCGCTGATCGCGGCCAAGTCCTTCTTCACGGGCTGAGCCCGCGCACGCGTTCCGGCGGGCGGTCACGCGGGCGCTCACCAGACGTTCACACAACCGATCGCTTCACGCCACGTGAGGCCGTGCGATACGGTCCTCCGGGCGTGTACCCGTCACTCTCCGGTCATCTTTCGGCAAAGAGCAAAAGCCTTACTGCAGGACGGAATTGGGCGATTCGGGCACTCCCGTCCCGTGAGCGGTCCCCAGCGTGACACCCGCCTTCCGGAGTGGCCGGATCCTTCGGTAATCTCCGTCGGACTTTCAAGCTTCGCGAGGGGTTCGAGGCGTCCACGGCCGCCCGCCCCGCCGCGCCCCGGGCCTCGCCCGGACTCTTCCGTGAGGTCTCCCTTGTCCATACGTCGCAGTCTTGCCCTTGCCGGCGTCGCCGCGCTCGCGTCCTCGCTCGTGCTGTCCGGCGCCCAGGGCGCCATGGCCGTCGGCACCACCGGTTCCCCGTCCGCCGCCGCCCAGGCGGCCGGCAAGGCCTCCCACCAGAGCCTCGACCTCTCGGTGAACGGCGTGCCCGGCACCTTCATCGCCGGCGGCGACGCCCGCGACTTCACCTTCAAGATCGACAACTCGACGAAGCACGACTTCCTCTTCCTCCCGCTGCTCAAGTTCAAGAACAAGGCGGGCTCGCTCAAGGCGAAGGACCTCAAGGTCCAGTACCAGCTGCCCGGCGGCCAGTGGCAGACCGGTTCGGTCGCCGCCGACGGCGGCGAGGACAAGGACAAGTCCGTCCTCACCCTGCTCGGCGCCCTCGGCCAGGACGGCAACCCCACCGACGACGACCTGCTCGTCGTGAACCGCGGCAAGAGCTTCTCGATCAAGGTCCGGGTCTCCTTCACCTCGGAGGCGCCGCTCGGCCGGGCCGGCGTCGTCCCGGTGGTGTTCTCCGCCGAGCTCGACGACGAGACCCACGCGCCGGTCGACGGGGGCCACCTCAGCTGCGACGGCGTCCGCGGCGCGGGCTTCGTGATCAAGGCGGGCGGCGGCGGAAAGCCGAGCCCGACCATCACCCCGACCCACACCGGCAAGCCCAGCCCGACCGCGAGCACCTCGCCGACGGCCTCCCACTCGCCGACCACCTCCACCTCGCCGACGCCCTCCCACTCGGCGACCGCGAGCACGTCGCCGACCGCCACGGCCACGGCCACGGCCACCACCTCCACTTCGGCCACCCCGAGCGCCGAACCGACCACGCCGTCGCCCTCGGTCCCGCCGACCACCCCGACCACCCCGACCACCCCGACCACGGGCGAGCCGTCCGGCTCCGCCTCCGCGTCGACCTCCGCCCCGGCCCCGGCCGACGGCAACGGCGACACCGCCGGCCCGATCGACTTCCCGGTGGCCGTCCCGACCCTCACCCCGCCGCCGCTCACCCCGGCCGCCGTCACCAAGGCCAAGGCCGCCGCCGACAACGGCGACAAGGCCCTGGCCCAGACCGGTGGCGGTGACGACACCACCGCCATCGCCGTGGCCGGCGGCGCCGTGCTGCTCGCCGGTGTCGGCACCCTCGTGGCGCTGCGCCGCCGCAAGTCGGCCCAGCAGGGCTGACCGCGGCCGCAAGGCGCGCTCCAGCCGTTACACCGAGGCGGTACCCGCCTGACAACCGCCCGCGCCGCCCGGCCGTCCGTTCGACGGACCTCCGGGCGGCGCGGGCGGGACGCCTCCGTCACATAGGATGTCCGGCCGGAGGGGGGCGGAACCGGCGGGGAGAGGGACAGGTGCGGGAATCACGCACGGCACGGACGGCCACCGACTACGAGTCGGCGACCGGGCGGATCGCGGGGCTGCCGCTGCGCAGGCACCACGTTCTGCTGGTGGCCTGGACGGTGCTCTGGTTCTTCCTGGTCGAGCCCAGCGGAGGCTTCTCCTGGCACTACCTGCGCCAGGGTGAGCAGCTGCTCTTCAGCGACCACCCGGACGGCGGGCTGGCGCTCTACGCCCACCACCCGGAGCTGCAGATCGGCCCGGTCAGCCTGGCCGTGGCCCGGCTCACGGCCCCGTTCTCGGCCCACACCGGCCAGCTGATCGCCGAGGCGGCGATGTCCGGGCTCGGCCTGGTGATGCTCGTCCTGATCGGTCGCACCGCCGCCCTGTACTACCTGGGCACCGGCACCAACCACCGCCGGCTCCAGCAGCGCCTGCTGATCGCCGGGCTGGCGTTCATCCCGATGTGGGTCGAGGTCTCGGTCCGCTTCGCGCACCTGGACGACGTCCTGGCGCTGTTCTTCACCACCCTCGCCGTGCACGCCCTGGCCCGCGGCAAACCCACCATGGTCGGCGTCTACCTGGCGCTGGCGGTGGACTCCAAGCCCTGGGCGATCGCCTTCGCCCCGCTGATCCTGGCGCTGCCCAGGCCCGCCTGGCTGCGCAGCGCGCTCTGGTTCGTCGGACTGGTGGCGATCGCCTGGCTGCCCTTCTACCTGGGCAATCTGGACACCCTGGCCGCCGCCAAGTTCACCATCCCCAACCAGCCGGCCTCCGCACTGCGCTGGTTCGGGGTGACCGACCCGGCCACCCCCTGGTGGGACCGCCCGACCCAGTTCGCCCTCGGCCTCGGCCTCGGCACCATCGCGGTCTGGCGCGGCCGCTGGCCGGCCGTGGTGCTGCTCGGTGCGGACGCCCGGATCCTGCTCGACCCGAGCGTCTACACCTACTACACGGCCTCGATCCTGCTCGGCACCCTGCTCTGGGACGCGGTCGGGCAGAAGCGGCTCGTCCCGTGGTGGAGCTGGATAGCGCTGGCCGCGCTGTACGGCGGGACGCTGTTCATCCCGTCCGACGCCGGCCGCGGCTTCGTCCGGCTGGCCTTCGTGGTGGTCTCCGCCGCGTACGTGCTGTTCTGGCCCACCCAGCAGACGCGCCGCCCGCGGACCCCGGCGGACGGCGAGGGGCGGCGCCGTTCCTCCCGGCGGCGCGAGCGCGTCCTGACCGGCACCGGAGCCTGACCGGCACAGGCACAGGCACAGGCACAGGCACCGGCCCCGGCACGGGCGCAGTCACGGCGCCGGTGCCCTCCCTCCCGAGGACGGCTTGACCCTCACGCGGCGTGAGAGCGGAGGCTGGTGGTCAGCACGAAGGGAGAACCCGGATGAGCAGCGAGGGCTACTCGGTCGGCGCCGTGGCCAAGATCGCCAAGGTGACCGTCCGCACCCTGCACCACTACGACGAGATCGGCCTGTTGTCCCCCGCGGGCCGCACCCGGACCGGCTACCGCCGCTACCAGGACGCCGACCTCGACCGGTTGCAGCAGATCCTCTTCTACCGCGAACTCGGGTTCCCCCTGGAAGAGATCGCGGCGATCCTGGACGACGACTCGGTCAGCCCGAGCGAGCACCTCCGGCGGCAGCACCGACTGCTGACCGACCGGATCAGGCACCTCCAGGACCTCGCCACAGCCGTCGAACACGCCATGGAGGCACGAAGAATGGGCATTCAGCTGAGCCCGGAGGAGAAGTTCGAGATCTTCGGCGAGGGCTACCAGGAGGAGTGGGAGCAGGAGGCCGAACAGCGCTGGGGCGACACCGCGGCCTGGGCCGAGTCACAGCGCCGGACCGGCGGCTACGACAAGGCCGACTGGCAGCGGATCCAGACGGAGATGGCTGACCTCAACACCCGCCTGGTCGAGGCGCTCGCCGCCGGCGAACCCGCCGACGGCGCCGCCGCCACGGACCTCGCCGAGGCGCACCGGCAGCACATCTACCAGAACTTCTACGACTGCACGTTCACCATCCACCGCGGCCTGGCCGGGCTGTACGTCTCCGACCCGCGGTGGACCACCACCTACGAGAACCTCGCCCCGGGCCTGGCGCAGTGGCTGCACGACGCCATCCTCGCCAACGCGGACCGGCACGAGAAGGCATAGTCGCCGCCGGACGCCGGACGCCGGACGCCGGACGCCGGACGCCGGATGCCGGGCCGCGTGGCTACGCGACCCCGCGCCCGAAGGAGCGCCGGTAGGCGGTCGGGGAGGTGCGCATCACCCGGCCGAAGTGGTGGCGGAAGGTCGCGGCGCTCTCGAAGCCGACCGCCGCCGCGATCTCCTCCACCGTCCCCTCCGGTGACTCCAGCAACGGCAGGCTGGCCGCGATGCGCTGGGTGACGACCCAGCGCATCGGGCTGGTGCCGTTGCGGGCCGTGAAGTGCCGCAGGTACGAGCGGTCCGACATCCGGGCGGCGCGGGCCAGCAGCGGGACGGTCAGCGGGGACGCCAGGTGGCCCATCGCCCACTGCATACTGCGGGCGACCCCGTCGTCGTCCTCCTCGACCGGGCGGACGGCGGCCTCGATGAACTGGGCCTGCCCGCCGTCCCGGTGCGGCGCCACCACGAAGCGGCGGGCCACGCTGTTGGCGACCTTGGCGCCGTGGTCGCGGCGGACCAGGTGCAGGCAGAGGTCGATCCCGGCGGCGCTGCCCGCGCTGGTGAGCACGTTCCCGTTGTCGACGTACAGCACGTCCGGGTTGACCCGCACGTCCGGGTGGCGCTGCTGGAGCAGGTCGGCGTACCGCCAGTGGGTGGTCGCCTCCTGCCCGTCGAGCAGTCCGGCGGCGGCCAGCGCGAAGGCGCCCGAGCAGATCGAGACGATCCGGGCGCCGCGCTCGTGCGCCGTCCGCAGCGCGGTGACCAGCCCGGGGGAGACCGCGCCGCTGAACGCGTTCGGCACCCCGGGGACCACCACGGTGTCGGCCGAGGCCAGTTCGTCCAGTCCGTGCCGGGCGGTCAGCGCGAACCCGCCCACCGCGTCCAGCGCCGTCCCGGGCCGGTCGGCGCACACCTTCAGCCCGTACCAGGGCGCTGCCAGCAGGCCGCCCAGTTCGGGCCGGGCCAGCCCGAACACCTCCACCACCACGCCGAGTTCGAAGGGCGCCATGCCCGCGAAGGCGTACACCGCGACGTGATGCACCGGCTCCGGGCGGGTGCCGATGGCGACGGGCACCGGGCCCGGCCCGGTGCCGACCGGGCCCTCGACGTGCTGCTCGGTCATGCGGACCCCCTGCTGACGGGTGGCGGGATGGCGGTGAGTGTAGCCGTTCCGGCTGGCCGGGAATCTGCTCGAATCCACCTGCAACCTCCACCCCGGTCACACGTCCATTGGTACGGGGGCGGAGAGGGGCGGGCCGAGGGCGGCTGTCAGGATCTCCCCGATCACGATCTTGATCAGGAGTCCTGACGGTCCGGCGAGAGCCGCCACCGTCCCGGGGGAAAGCGGAAACGCGCATGTCCATGGCCATCGGGCCGATCGCCGGGCCGACGAGGGGGCGCGGTTTCTCCGTTCGCGGAGTGGTCGCCGTGCTGTTCGGCGCGCAGGAGGCCGACGAGGTGCCCGCCGGTCCGGGTGACGAGCAGGCGGCGCAGCGCCGTTCCGGCTTCCGGCTGCTGCGCGGCGGGCGCAAGCCCGCGGAGGACCGGCCCACCCTGACCGACCTGTACCACGCCCACCGGCTGGGCCTGGTGCGGATGGCCGTCCTCCTGGTCGACCACCAGGACCTGGCCGAGGACGTCGTCCAGGAGGCCTTCACCCAGCTCTACCAGCGGTACGGCGAGCACCTGGACGACCTGGACAACGCGCTCGGGTACCTGCGCACCGCGGTGGTCAACGGCGCCCGGTCGGTGCTGCGCCGCCGGAAGACCGCCCGCGAGTACGTCCCGCCGCACGAGCCCGACGCCGCCTCCGCGGAGGACCACGCGGTGCTCAACGACGAGCACCGGCGGGTGCTCGCGGCCATGCAGGAGCTGACCCCCCGCCAGCGCGAGGTGCTGGTGCTGCGCTACTGGTCCGACCTGTCGGAGGCGCAGATCGCCGAGACCCTGGGGCTGTCCCGGGGCGCCGTGAAGTCCACCGCCAGCCGGGCCCTGGACGCCTTGGAAAAGCATCTGGAGAAGGTTCGATGACCGACAAGCTCCCCGGCCGCGAGAGCGGAGGCCGAGACGGTGACGGGCCGGCCGAGACGGCGACCGAACGGCTGCTGCGCGAGGCGATGAACGCCCGCACCTCGCTGATCACCGCGCACGACCTGCGCCCGGCGCAACCGCCGCGCGGCCGGGTGCGGCGCTTGCGCCCGGTGTACCTGACCGCCGTGCCGGTCTTCGCGCTGGCCGCCTCCCTGGCAATCGGCCTGCTCACCTTCCACGGCGACCCGCTGGCCAGGAAGGACGTCCCCCCGCCGGCCGCCACCACGACGACCTCGCCGAGCCCGGCCCCAGAACCGACGGCCGCCCCGACCCCCACGGCCCCCTCGCCGGACACCGGCAGTCCCGCCGCCGACCCGGAGACCGGGGCCCCGCTCTCCGACCCGACGTCGGCCGGCACCCGGACGACGGCGCCGCCCACCACCCCCGCCACCACCCCGGCCACCACCGCGCCGGCCGGGACGACGTACCCCTTCCGGGGCGTCAAGTTCAAGATCCCGCCGGGCTGGCGGGCCGTCAATCCGGATCCCGCCGCCAACAGCCTCTGCATCCTGAGCCCGAGTGCTCCGCAGGACGCGTCGGCCGGGGACTGCCTGCCGCACGGCGTGCTTCTGACGGTCCTGGACCAGGAGTCGGAGGCCTGGCCGAGGCTGCCCGACCTGGATTCCGGCAGCGGTTGGTCCACGCAGCCCTGGTGCCCGGCGTGGTCCTACTCCCCCACGCTCGCCAGGAGCGGACAGATCGACAGTGTCGGCCCGACCAGGAGCACACCCACCGTGGCAGGCCGTGCCGCACGCAAGTCGCAGTGGCAGATCAACTGCGGTGGCGACGCCTTCACGGCCCAGATGTGGGCCCTGCCGAAGGACTTCGTGTCCGTCGCGGCGATCGGCCTCAAGGCCGACTACCAGCCCGGACTGATGACGATCGTCAACACCCTCGACCTGAGCGGCCGCCAGGCGCCGCCCACGGAGGCCAACCGGAACGACATCGCGGTGAGCTTCGACGGCCTGGCGGCCGGTCAGCAGCTGACGGCGGGGAGTTCGGCCGTCACCTTCTCGGTGACCTTCCGGAACACCAGCCAGAACACCTACGGCCGGTTGCAGCCGCTGGTCGTCACGGAGCCCTACCCGGGTTCGCCGCCGGTGCAGGTCGTACAGGGGCCCAACGACGGCAAGCTGGAGCGTCAGGACGGTGACACCTGGCGGCCGGCGCCGATGGGGCCGGGCAGCGACATGGGCTACGCGGTGGCGGACCAGGCGTCGCTGTTCTCCCTGGCCCCGGGGCAGACCAGGAAGGTCATCTACCGGCTGACCTTGGGCGCCGGGAACGGCCCGGGGGACATGCCGGTCTCGGCGCAGGTGACGCTTCCGTACAACGGAAGCAAGCTGACCGTGCTCGGCGAGAAGAAGATCTCCGTCAAGGTCGCCAAGTGACACGAGGGCCCGGCCTCCCCACCGCGGGGAGGCCGGGCCCTCGGAGGGTGGATCAGGCCGGCGAGGCCATCCAGGCCTCGACCTCGTCGGCGCGGCGCGGCAGGCCGGCCGAGAGGTTCTCGTTGCCGTCGGCGGTGACCAGGATGTCGTCCTCGATCCGGACGCCGATGCCGCGGTACTCCTGCGGCACGGTCAGGTCGTCCTGCTGGAAGTACAGGCCGGGCTCGACGGTGAGGACCATGCCGGGCACCAGCAGCGCGTCGGCGTGCTCCTCGCGGCGGGAGTGGGCGCAGTCGTGGACGTCGAGGCCGAGCATGTGGCCGGTGCCGTGCAGGGTCCAGCGGCGCTGGAGGCCCAGCTCCAGGACCTTCTCGACGTCGTAGGCCGAGGCGTCCAGCAGGCCCCAGGCGAGCAGGCGCTCGGCGAGCACGCGCTGCGAGGCGTCGTGGAAGTCGCGGAAGCGGGCGCCGGGCTTCACCGCGGCGATGCCGGCCTCCTGGGCGTCGTACACGGCGTCGTAGATCTTGCGCTGGAGGTCGTTGAAGCGGCCGTCGATCGGCAGGGTGCGGGTGACGTCGGCGGTGTAGAGGGTGTGGGTCTCCACGCCGGCGTCCAGCAGCAGCAGCTCGCCGGGGCGGACGTCGCCGTCGTTGCGGACCCAGTGCAGCGTGGTGGCGTGCGGGCCGGCGGCGGCGATGGTGCCGTAGCCGACGTCGTTGCCATCGACCCGGGCGCGGCGCCAGAAGGTGCCCTCGATCCAGCGCTCGGAGGTGGCGACGGCCTGGCCGAGCTCGCGGACCACGTCGGTGAAGCCCTTGACGGTGGCGTCGCAGGCGGCGCGCAGCTCGCCGACCTCCCACTCGTCCTTGACCAGCCGTAGGCCGCTCAGGAACTCCTTGAATTCGGCGTCCCGGTCGGCGTCCAGCACGTCGGCCAGGGTGTCCTCCAGGCCGGCGTCGTAGCCGCGGACGATCCGGGTGGGCACCGCGGAGTCCTTGGTGCGCCCGGCCAGTTCCTCGGCGGCCTTGCGCACGTCGCGCGCCGGCAGGCCGAGCAGCTGCTCCTGCTCGCCCAGGCTGTTGCGGCGGCCGACCCACAGCTCGCCGTAGCCGTCCAGCCAGAACTCGCCGTTCTCGCGGTCGGAGCGGGGCAGCAGGTAGAGGGCGAACTCGTGGCCGGCGTCGCCGGTGGGCTCGGCGACGAGCACGGCGTCCTCGGTCTGGTCGCCGGTGAGGTGCACGTACTCGCTGGAGGCGCGGAAGCTGTAGTCGGTGTCGTTGGAGCGCACCCGCAGGTTGCCGGCCGGGACGACCAGCCGCTCGCCGGGGTAGGCGGCGGAGAGCCGGGCGCGACGCTCGGCCGCGTACGGGGCCTGGGCGACCGGGACGAGGCCGTGCAGGTCGGTGTCGGCCCAGCCGGTCTTCATCGAGGCGGCCAGCTCGTCGGAGACCTCGCCGTACAGGCCGTTCTTGCGGCCCTTGAACTGCTGCGGCTCGTCGCCGCCGTCGGCTTCGGGGTTCTCGGCCACTGCGGGCGTGCGGTCCTCGGTCACGTGTAACGCCTCCTTGGGGTGGTACCGCCGCCCCTCGGGGGAGTGTCGGATCGCGACACGCGCGGGCGGCCGTGCGTCCATGGTACGGACGCCCGGCCGCTCGCCCGTTCGGGGTCGGGACGACTGTTCGGGGCGGCTATTCGAAGCGGGCCGCGAGCAGCAGCAGGTCGTCGGTGGCCGGTCCGGGCTCGGGGTCGGGGCAGACGGCCAGCAGGTGGGCGCAGAGCCGGTCCGGGTCGATCCGCACGTCGCGCGGGGCGTCGGCGGCGGCCCGGCGCAGGTTGGCCTGGCCGGCGTGCAGGGTCGGGCCGCAGCGGCGGGCCAGCCCCTCGGTGTAGAGCAGCAGGGTGTCGCCGCGGTCGGCGGTGAGCTCGACGCCGGGGGCCTCCCAGCAGGCCAGCATGCCGAGCGGGGCGGAGAGCGAGGTCTCCACGAACTCGGCGCCGTGCCGGCCGACCAGGACGGGCGGGCAGTGGCCGGCGCCGGCCAGAGTGATCCGGCGCTCCTCGGGTTCCACCCAGGCGTAGACGGCGGTGGCGGTGCGGGCCGGCTCGGTGGTCTTGAGCAGCAGTTCCAGGTCGCCGAGGACGGACACCGGGTCCTCGCCCTCCAGGACGGCGTAGGCGCGCAGCGCGGCCCGGATCCTGCCCATCGCGGCGGCCGCGCCGGGGGCGGAGCCGGGGCCCGCGCCGGGGCCGTCGCCGGAGACGGAGCCGACGGTGAGGCCGACGGTGCCGTCCGGCAGCGGGATGGCGTCGTACCAGTCGCTGCCGCAGGAGCGGTCCAGGCCGGCCGGGAGGATCCGGGCGGCCAGCCGCAGGCCGGCGGGCTGGGGGAGCCGGTCGGGCAGCAGGCCGCGGCGCAGCGCCTCGGTGGTGCGCCGGACCTTGTCCGCCTCCAGCTGCTTGGCGAGCAGCGGGGCGGCGATCCCGGCGTAGCGGTGGGCGAGCTCGCGCTGGCGCTCGGTGGGTTCGGCGGGTTCGTCGTAGAACCAGAGGGCGGCGGCGAGCGGGCCGTCCTCCTCGGTGGCGAGCGGCAGGCCGTAGCAGCCGCCGAGGCCGAGCTGGGCGGCGAGTTCGCGCAGCCGGGCGCCGGTGGCCGGGTCCTCGGCGAGGTCGGGGGAGTGCAGCCGTTCGGGCCGGTCCTGTTCGCGCAGCAGCCTGGCGAGCAGGCTCTGCTCGGGCGGGACGGTCTCCAGCGCGCCGAGGCTGGCGCGGTCGAGGCCGAGGCCGACGGGCTGGCCGGGCCTGCCGCCGGGCATCCGGGTGACCAGGACGCCGCGGCGGGCGCCGAGCAGGGCGGCGCCGGAGGCGAGGACGGTGTCCAGGGTGGCGGCGAGGCCGCGGGCGCGGGCGAGCTGTTCGGTGTGCCGGTGCAGGCTGGTGAAATCGGACAGTCGTCCGGCCAAACGGTCCTGCACCCCGGCGGCCGGTGCCGTGCGGACGTCCGCCGCGCCGTCCTGCGCGTCGGCGGGGCCGGGGAAGCCCGGTGGGTCGAGGACGGTCAGCCCGCCGGCGCTGCCGGGCTCGCCCGGCTCGGAGGGTGTCGACGACGACGGGTGGGACTCGGTCATGCCGCCACTCCTGACGTGCTACGTGCCATGCGGAACCCCCAGGTACGGCCGGTGTGGAGCGATGACGGCCAAAGGGCGCGTTTCGCCTCGATTCGCTACTACTCGTCATTGATCGACAGCAATGCCACCACTTCTACACAGGCCATTTGGGGCATGTCCAGATCCAGGACGACGCGGTGGCCTGTTCCACATCCGCGAGACCCGGTCGGGGGGCGCGTACGGCCTGGCCGCGCGCCGGTCCGGTCGGGAGGCATGGAGGGGACCGGGAGCGGGCAGAACGGAGGGGACGGACCCGGCGGCCGTCCGGATCGTATGCCCGCGCCGCCCGGGACCCGGGCTGGCCGGAAGTCTCTCACTCGTACGGTGGAACCAAGCGCGCCCGGGCGGCGTCCATCCGGTCGCATACGGGATTCTCGTTCCAGGGGCTGTTTCAGTGCGCGGCCCTTCTCATGTCGTGCTCCACACCGTGATCCACGTCGTCGCCGCGCCGCCCGCCATGCCGCCCGCCCCCCTTCGCGCCGCCGGGGCCGTGCCACCGCGGGTCCGCGTGACGAGTCCCGGCGGTGCCGACGGGCCGGAGCGAACCGAGCGGTCAGGGAAAGGAACGAGCGCCATGCGTGAGAACCCGAAAGATCCGTGTCCGCCCGCCACTCCCCACCACCCCGTCCAGGACGACGTCGCACGTCAGCGCCCTGCCCGGCTCGCCGCGGCCCTGACGGCCGCCGTCGACCACCGCTGGCCCGTGGTGCCGGGGGCCGTTCTGCGCGGCGGCCAGTGCTCCTGCGGCGACCAGGACTGCACCGTGCCGGGCGCGCACCCGCACGACCCGTCGCTGCTGGCCGCCACCACGGACGCCCGGATGGTGCGCTGGTGGTGGGAGCGGCAGAGCCCGGACGCTCCGGTGCTGGCCGCCACCGGTTCGGTGGTCTCGGCGGTCAGCCTGCCGGCGGCGGCCGGCGCCCGGGCGCTGGTCTACCTGGGCGCGCTGCGGCTGCCGCTCGGTCCGGTGCTGGCGATGCCGGGCCGGTACGCGCTGCTGGTGGCCCCGTACTCGCTGGACGCGATCGGCGAGATGCTCGCTCAACTCCCTTGGGTGCCAGGCTCGTTGCGCTACCACGGGGTGGACGGCTTCCTGCCGCTGCCGCCCGGCGGGGCGGCCGGCCGGGTGCGCTGGGTGCTGGCCCCGCACCCGGACGCCGACGGCGGGGTGTGGCTGCCGCAGGTCGGGCCGCTGCTGGGCGAGTTGGTGGAGGCGACGGTCCGGTTGGACAGCGGTCGCTCGGCGTACTGATCCGCCGGTCCGTTCCCGGGCCGCTCGTCGGGGCCCTGCGGAAAACAAAAGATCCGGCCGCTGGCGACGGGGGATGCACCAGCGGCCGGACTCTTTAGACAGTAACAAGGATCCGCGCCCGCGCCAATTTCCAAGACCCCCTGCCCGCCCGGAAATTGCGGCTTCATGGCGACAATGTGACGCGTATCACCCGGATCCCGGGCGCTTTAGTTCAAGGTGACCTGACGGTTCACCAGGTTCGCGCGGGCGCGCCGCTCCTCGGCGGTCAACGGGGTCTCGTCGGCGAGCACCGAGGCCAGCCGCTCGGCGAACTCGGCGGCCGGCTTCTCGCAGTCGGCGGCGGTCATGGCGAGCGGGAGGTCCCAGACCGGGACGGTCAGGCCGTGCGCGCGGAACGAGCCGACCAGGCGGGTGTCCGGGCCGAGCGAGGACTGGTCGGCGGCGCTCAGCCGGGCCAGCGCGTCCAGCAGCCGCTCCTCGGGCACGGTCATCACCCAGCGCAGGTGGTTCTTGTCGGGGGTGCCGCACCAGTAGGCGGCGTCGGCGCTCGCCAGCTTCTCGGTCGGGATGGCCGAGGCGTTGGCGCGCTCCAGGGAGGCGGCGACCTCGCCGGTCGCGGTCTCGGCGTCCTCCAGCCAGAACTCGAAGCCGGTGTGCACGGCGGGCGTGAACGCGGCGTTGACGTCCAGCAGGTCCTGGAGCCGGCGTCCGCCCGCCTCGGTCCGGCGGGACGGCACCGGGTTGCCCGGCTCGGTGGCCAGCGCCAGCTCCAGGGCGTCCGCGAGGTCGCGGCTGAGGTCGCCGGAGGAGGACTGGGTCTGCAGGCCGAGCAGGATGGAGCCGTCCTGGCGGCGCAGGGCCGGCCAGGCCAGCGGCAGCACGGTGGCCAGGGTCACCGACGGGACGTCGCCGGTGGCGCCCTCGGCCACCCCGGCGGCCAGCGTCAGCGGCACCGTGGCGGCGGGCACCAGCTCGCGCAGCGCGACCCAGTCGGCCTCGCCCGCCAGGCCCTCGAACGGGCGGTGCACCAGCTCCTGCACCGCGTGCGAGGCCTCCCGGCCGTGACAGGCCTTGTACCGGCGGCCCGAACCGCAGGGGCAGTTCTCGCGGGCCCCCACCACGGGGACCTCGCCCGTGACGGCGGTGGTGGACTGACGCTGCGGCGCCTTCTTGGCGGCCTTCTTGCCCATGGTGCGGCTCTCCCGGGAACGGTGGTCCTTTGCTCCGGGCAGCCTACTGACGTTCCCCCGGCGCGCGGGCACGCGCCGGGCGGACGGGTGGGGGGCGCGCGTCGGTTCAGGCGCTGCGGGCGTCACCACCGGTGCGCCGGGCGTGCCGGGCCCGGGCGGGCAGCGCCGCCCAGACCGTCACCTCGCCGGGCGCGTCGCGCACGCCCCAGTCGCTGGCCAGCTGGCCGACGATGTTCAGGCCGCGACCGCCGCGCGAGGTCAGCGAGGGGCCGGCGGGCAGCGGCCGGGTGGTCGCGCCGCCGTCGGTGACCTCCAGGGTGAGCACGCCGTCGGCGTGCAGCTGCCAGCGGACCAGCACGCCGCCGTCCGTTCCGCTCCCGTGCTCCTCGCGCTCCCGGCCGCCCGGTGCGGGGTGCGTTCCGGAGGGGACACCGACCAGCAGCTGGTCCACCACCTCGGCCCGCGCGCCGCGCCCCAGGGCCCGCAGCGGGCCGAGCGGACGGGCGTACCGACAGGCGTTGCTCAGCAGTTCGGAAAGGATCAATACGGCATCATCAATGACCGGCTCCGGTATCTGCCGGTCGCCGAGATCTCGACGCAGTCGGCGCCGTGCGACCCCGACACTCGCCGGGCCGTGCGGCACTGCCATGGTCGATGAAGTCGGCACTTCACGCGCCACCATCAACGCCACCCCCGGACCTCCTTCAGCGTATGCCGAGGGAGAGATGCCCCTTGGTAATGCGTCGGAAACGACCGCCGGACGATCCCGCGAGGACATTTCAAGCGATTGCGACCGAGGGTGGACCTGAGGTCATTCCGTGCTCACCCTGCGTCGCCCCGGTGCATGAATTCCGGCAATAACGGGCCCGGAAGGTTTGACTGCCGACCAGAACGATCAGGTTGTGTCCGGGCTTTGCGGGTGGATTTGCGGGCGGCCCGCCGCCCGACGGCGGATCACCGCCCGAGCTGCGCCAGGACCTCGGCGGGCCGGTTGGTGATGATCGCGGACACCCCGAGCTCCAGGCACAGTTCCACGTCGGCCGGTTCGTCCACGGTCCACACGTGCACCTCGTGCCCCAGCTCGCGCAGCCGCGTCACCAGCTGCGGGCGGGCCCGCACCAGGTCGATGCCCGGCCCGGCGATCCGCGCCCCGCCCGGCAGCGGGGAGCCCGGGCGCAGCCGGCCGACCAGCGGCAGGGTCCGTTCGAACAGGAACACCCGCCGGTACTCCGGCGCCGAGGCCGCCACCCGGTCCAGCCCCACCGAGGAGAAGCTCATGATCCGGGCCGAGGGGCGCTCGCCCTCCCGGCTCGCGCCGATCTTGAAGCGTTCGAGCGTCCGCAGCAGCTCGGCCTCCACCCGGCCGCGGTAGCGCACCGGGTGCTTGGTCTCGATCGCCAGGTCCACCGGGCGGCCGCAGTCCACCACCAGCTCCAGCAGCCGCTCCAGCCGCAGCACGCCGCGCAGCTCGGGGTCGGTGCTGGGGCGGCCGGTCTTCCAGGCACCGAAGTCGTACGCCTCCAGTTCGGCCAGCGTCATCGCCGAGACGGTGCCCTGGCCGTTGGAGACCCGGCCGATCCGGCGGTCGTGCACGCAGACCAGCTCGCCGTCGGCGGTCAGCCGGACGTCGCACTCGACCGCGTCCGCGCCCTCGTCGAGCGCGCGCCGGTACGCCGCCAGGGTGTGCTCGGGCAGGGCGTGCGAGGAACCGCGGTGGGCGATCACCTGGACGGGCGGCGTGGTGCGCGCCGCCGTCGAGGACGGGTCTGTGCTGGTCACGGGCCCCACGATAGGCGGCGGAAGTGACGCGCAGGCGAAGACGGCCCCAATCCGCGGGGCCGTCTTCGGTGCCGGTCGGTCAGCTCCGCGCCGCCCTGCGGGTCAGCGGGGTGAGCGCCCAGGTGACCAGGGCCGGCACCAGGAAGGCGAACAGCGAGGCCGACGTCCACTCCTGCGGGGTGAAGTGCAGGGCGTCCTGGGCGGAGGTCCAGAAGTCCGTCCACCAGCCGGCCACCGCGGTCGGCGCGATGAACTGGTAGACCGCGAAGCCCAGCACCCATGGCAGCAGCATCAGACGGCGCGAGGGCGCGTCGGCGGAGAGGTTCCAGCCGTACCGGCCGGCGCCGAAGAAGTAGTCCACCGCCAGCACCGCCAGCAGCGGCACGAAGACCGAGCCGATCAGGCCCAGGAAGTTGGTGTAGGTGTCGGTGAACTTGTCGATCTGCAGCGCCAGCACGGTGATCAGCAGGCCGATCCCGCCGGTCAGCACCCGGCGGTCCACCTTCGGCAGCAGGTTCTGCACCGACATCGCGGTCGAGTACACGTTGGCGAAGGACTGGTCCGTCTCGCGCAGCACCAGCACCAGCAGGAACAGCCAGCCGGCCCAGACGCCGAGGAAGGAGTCGAAGATCCTGTTCGGGTCGCCGTCGGACTGCAGCAGGGCCATCAGGCCGAGCACGTAGCACCAGACCTGGGCGATCGTGTAGCCGGAGAAGCTGCCCCAGAACGCCGAGCGCGCGGTGCGCGAGTGCCGGGTGTAGTCGGCGGCCAACGGGACGAAGGAGATCGACACCGCGATCATCGCGTCGGTGGCGCCCAGGAAGCCGTGCCAGTTGCCGGCGCCCGGGTCGGGCACCCCCTGGCGGCCCAACTGGACGGTGAAGTACACCATCGCGACGGCGACCGCACCGGCCACGAAGCGGCGCAGCACCGCGATCGAGCCCAGCGGCCAGATGGTCAGCGCGGTGGTCAGCGCGCCCGCCAGGAGCACGAACAGCCAGCGGTAGCCGTCGGTGTGGGCGACGGTCTGCGCGCCCGCCGCGATCGTCAGCAGCTCGAACACGCCCCAGCCGACGCACTGGACGATGTTCAGCACCGTCGGGACGTACGACAGCCGGGTGCCGAACAGCCCGCGCAGGTTCGCCATCGCGGGCGCACCGGTACGGGCCCCGATCAGCGCGGCCACGCCGAGCATCGCGGTGCCGACCACGGTGCCGGCCACGATCGCGGTCACCGCGGCGGCCAGCGACAGCTCGCTGCCCTTGGCGCCGAGCACGGTCGCGGCGGTGGAGAAGCCGATCAGGCTGACGCCCAGGTTCATCCAGAGCGCGAAGTGGTCCCGGAAGCGCAGCGTGCGCGGCGGCTCGGTGTCCAGTACGAGCGGTGCCTCGGCACGCTCCGGGCGGTCCAGCACGGCGGTCGCCGTGTCGGTGGGGCCCGTGCGACCGCTGTCATCGCTGTCACCGTCGTGAGCGGTCGGGGACGGTTCGGGGAAACCCTTGGACGCGGGCGCGCCCGAAGAAGAGGATGGCGAAGCAGGCGACATGGCCGATACTCCCTACGCCGGCATTACCCGGACAGGTTCCGGCGGTCTGCGCCCCCTCGACGGTCCGCCCACGATCCCGTGGCGTACGGTCGACCAGCGCACTCTCAGCCTGGTCGGTCCAAGCTCCCGCGTGTCAGTTGTGAGCGACAGGCTAACCGGCCCGGGGGTGAACGCCAAGGCCACGGGTGTGCGGCCCGCATCGCGGGACGTCCGGCGGAGGTGGGGGAGCCTCCGGTCGTCGGCCTGGTTGTCGGCCTGGTCGTCGGTTCGGCCGTCGAGTTGCTCGTCGACTTGCTCGCCGGCTCGGTCGTCGGCGCATGACAGCCTGGTCGGCGGCCCGGCTGTCGGCGGCGGCTAAGGATTCTTATGAGTTATTCAGAGGGGTCCTTACGGCAATCGAATCGGCAGTACGAAAAACTATGGTCCTTGGTTCTGTCAGCTATGGAGGTCGTTCGTGAGCACCGAGCGCGAGGTTGGGCCCACCGGGCCGCAGGGGGAGCAGCCCTCGGGCGGCCAGTCGGCGGCTGTTCCCGCTTCCGACGGCCACGCCTCGGGCGGGCACCAGCCGACACTGGCCTTCGGCCGGGTCCCCGAGCCAGCGGCCGCGCCGGCCGCCGAGGCCGCACCGGCTGAGGCCGCGCCGACCGAAGGCGCGCCGACCGATGGTGTTCCGGCCGAGGGCGGGTACCAGTCCACCGTGGCCTTCACCAAGGTCCCCGCGCCGGAGACGGCCCCGCAGGCCCCGGCCGCGCCGGCCGCCGACGTGCCGGTCTCCCCGGTCGACGCCGCCACCGGCTACATCGACGCGCCGCCGCCGGTCCTGCCGCCCGCCCCGCCGGTCCCGGCCGCGCCGGCGGCACCCGTCGCACCTGTCGCACCTGTCGCACCCGTCGCCGAGAGCCCGGCCCTGCCGCCGGGTGCCAACCCGTACGCGACCCCGGCCCACGGCGTCCCCGCCGCCGGCCCGCACGACCCGTACGGCACCCCGGCCGCCCCCGGCGCGCCCGCCGCGCACCCCACGCCCGGCCACCACCCGTTCGGCGCCGGCCAGCCGCTCGGCGGCTGGGGCGTCGCCCACGACGCCGGCGGCGGCGCGGGCTACCCGGGCGGCCCGGCCGGACCGCTCGGCTACCCGGCCGACTACCCCGGCGGCCCCGGCGGCCCGCGCAAGAAGCGCGGCGGCCTGGTCGCCCTGATCGCCGCCGTCGCGCTGGTCGCCGGCGTGGCCGGCGGGGCGCTCGGCGTGACCGTCGCGGACCGCAACGACCGCACCAACAGCGCCGACGACCACCGCAGCACCACCGTCCAGGCCAGCAACACCCAGAAGAACGAGCCCGCCCCCGGCTCGATCGCCGGCATCGCGCAGAAGGCGCTGCCCAGCGTCGTCACCATCAAGGCGCAGGGCAACGGTGAGTCGGGCACCGGTACCGGCTTCGTCTTCGACACCGAGGGCCACATCCTCACCAACAACCACGTGGTCGCGCCGACCCTCAACGGCGGCAAACTGACCGTCAAGTTCGCCGACGGCACGTCCTACAACGCGTCCGTGCTGGGCCACGCCGAGGGCTACGACGTCGCCGTGATCAAGATCGACAACCCGCCGAAGAGCAAGCTGGCCCCGCTTCCGCTGGCCGACTCCGACAAGGTCAACGTCGGCGACGCCACCGTCGCGATCGGTGCGCCGTACGGCCTGGAGTCCACCGTCACCAGCGGCATCGTCAGCGCCAAGGACCGCCCGGTCGCCTCCGGCGACGAGACCGGCGGCCAGTCCTCCTACATGAACGCCCTGCAGACCGACGCCTCGATCAACCCCGGCAACTCCGGCGGCCCGCTGCTCGACTCCAGCGGCTCGGTGATCGGCATCAACTCGGCGATCCAGTCCAACGCCTCCGCCAACGGCCGGGCCGGCAGCATCGGCCTCGGCTTCGCCATCCCGATCAACCAGGCCAAGTGGGTCGCCGACACCCTGATCAAGACCGGCAAGCCGGTCTACGCCAAGCTCGACGTGCTGCGCAACGACGACTACAAGGGCGACGGCGCGCAGATCCAGACCCGCGACATCCAGGGCCAGCCGGCCGTCACCCCCGGCGGCGCCGCCGACAAGGCCGGTCTCAAGCCGGGCGACGTCATCACCAAGCTCGGCGGAGTCCCGATCGACAACGGCCCCGCCCTGGTCAGCCGGATCTGGACGCACAAGCCCGGCGAGACCGTCGACGTCGAGTACACCCGCAACGGCCAGCAGTTCAACACCAAGGTCACCCTCGGCCAGCGGGACGGCGACAGCTGACCCCACCCGCACGAAACGGTGTGCACCGAACCCCGCCGGACCCGTTAGGCTGACCTCCGCCTGGAGAGCTGCCCGAGCGGCCTAAGGGAACAGTCTTGAAAACTGTCGTGCGGTGACCCCGTACCGTGGGTTCGAATCCCACGCTCTCCGCTGGTTGGAGAACCACCTGCTCAGGGCGGGTGCCGAGATCACTCGGCACCCGCCTTTCGCGTTTGCGGCCGGCGGGGGTTGACCCTGACACGGTGGCAGGGGGTGGAGTGGGGGCACCATGTTGAACATCGGAGACTTCGCCAGCCACGGCCGGGTGTCGGTGCGGATGCTGCGCCACTACGACGCGATCGGGCTGCTGCGGCCCGCCAGGGTGGACCCGGTCAGCGGGTACCGGTCCTACGAGGCGTCCCAACTCGCCCGGCTCAACCGGGTGATCGCGCTCAAGGAGCTCGGCTTCACGCTGCAGCAGGTGCGGGCCGTCCTGGACGAGCAGGTGGACGCGGCCGAACTGCGCGGGATGCTGCGGCTGCGCCGGGCCCAACTCGCCGAGGCGATCGCCGCGGACGAGCAGCGGCTGACCAGGGTGGAGGCGAGGTTCCGGACGATCGAGAGCGAGGGGACCATGTCCGCACACGACGTCGTGCTGAAGCGGGTGCCGTCCGTCCGGGTGGCCGAACTGACCGCGGTGGCCGCGAGTTACGAGCCGGAGGACATCGGACCGGTGATCGGCCCGCTGTTCGCGGAGCTGTGCCGGCGGCTGGCCGAGGCCGGGATCGCCGAGGCGGGCCCGTCCGTCGCCCGGTACGAGGACGTGCCGGAGGGCGAGGGCACGGTGCTGATCCGGGTGGCCGTCCCGGTCGGGCCGGCGGTGGAGCCGGGCCGGTACGGCTTCGCGGTGCTCGACCTGCCGCCGATCGAGGAGGCGGCGACGGTCGTGCACCGCGGCTCGATGGACGAGGCGATGGGGAGCTTCCAGGAGCTGGCCCGCTTCATCGACGCGAACGGCTACCGCTCGGCCGGCTACGCCCGGGAGCTCTACCTGGAGTGCCCGGACGACCCGGCGCGGTGGGTCACGGAGTTCCAGGAGCCGGTGGTCCGCCGGTAGGCCCTGCCCGGCCGAGGTCCACGCCCCGCAGATCCCGCCGGGGCCCACTTGCCGGGCCTCCGGCGGGCGGGCAGAGTGCGGTGGAGGCGGCGGGCGGCGAGTGGAGGCGGCGATGGGTGACCTGACGGACCGACTGGCGCAGGGCCTTCCGGCCGGGGCGGTGGTGGTGGATCCGGACGTGACCGCCGCCTACCGCCATGACATGGCCGGCTTCTGCGCCGCCGGTGCGCCCGCCGTGGTGGTGTTCCCGGAGACGGTCGAGCAGGTGCAGCACGTGCTGCGCACCGCCACCGCGCTGCGGGTGCCGGTGGTGCCGCAGGGGGCGCGGACCGGGCTGTCGGGGGCGGCGAACGCCGTGGACGGCTGCATCGTGCTGTCGATGGTGAAGTTGAACCGGATCCTGGAGCTCGACCCGGTGAACCGGATCGCGGTGGTCGAGCCCGGCGTCGTGAACGCCGAACTGTCGCGAGCAGCCGGGGAGTTCGGCCTGTCGTACCCGCCGGACCCGTCCAGCTGGGAGTCCTGCACGATCGGCGGCAACATCGGCACCGGCGCGGGCGGGCTCTGCTGCGTGAAGTACGGCGTCACCAGCGAGTACGTGCTCGGCCTGGACGTGGTGCTGGCGGACGGGCGGCTGCTGTCCACCGGGCGCCGGACGGCCAAGGGTGTGGCCGGGTACGACCTGACCCGGCTGCTGGTCGGCTCGGAGGGCACGCTGGGCGTGGTGGTCCGGGCGGTGCTCGCGCTGCGGCCCGCGCCGGCGCCGCAGCTGGCGCTGGCGGCGGAGTTCCCGAGCGCGGACGCGGCGGGCGCGGCCGTCTGCGAGGTGATGGCGCGCGGCCTGACCCCGTCGCTGATGGAGCTGATGGACGCGGTCAGCGTGCGGGCGGTCAACGACCTGGGGCGGATGGGGCTGCCGGAGACGACCCGGGCGCTGCTGCTGGTGGCCTTCGACGGGCCGGACCGGGAGGCCGGGCTGGCGCGGGTGGCGGAGCTCTGCCGGGAGGCCGGGGCGACCGAGGTGGTGCCGGCCGAGGACGAGGCGGAGTCGCAGCTGCTGCTGGAGGCCCGGCGACTGGCGCTGCCCGCGCTGGACCGGTTGGGCACCACGATGATCGACGACGTGGCGGTGCCGCGCTCCCGGCTGGCCGAGATGCTGAACGGTGTGGCGGCGATCGCCGAGCGGCACGCGCTGACCATCGGGGTGGTCAGCCACGCCGGGGACGGCAACACCCACCCGATCGTGATCTTCGACGGCTCGGACGAGGAGCAGGCTGCGCGGGCGCAGCGCTCCTTCGACGAGATCATGGCGCTGGGGCTGGAGCTGGGCGGCACGATCACCGGGGAGCACGGGGTGGGGCTGCTCAAGCGGGACTGGCTGGCACGCGAGCTGGGGCCGGTCGCGCTGGACCTCCAGCGACAGCTGAAGGCGGTCTTCGATCCGTTGGGAATCATGAACCCGGGCAAGATGGTCTGATGGTATTTCCCCCTATTCCAGTACGACTTTCCGATGGCCTGAGAATGGCCGGAAAAGTCGACATGGGAGGGTAGTCGAACTTTTTGGGGGCGCGTTTCCTGATTTTCCTGCGCCGGGGTGGTGCGCCTGGTGGTTCGCGTGATGGCGAAGCGCCCTACCTGGAGGGTCCTCCGAGAGGTCGCCGTTCGGGCAAAGTGCCAGCTCAGAGAGGTGTGTCGGCGCACTGTCCGATTTTCGGTCCGTTATGCGCAGCCCGGGTGGATATCACGCTAACGGGCGAAAACTGCCCCGCCGACTAGTGCTTTGTCGATTTGTTGCGGAAGTCTGTCTCTCGGCGTCGCAGCCAGCAGGTGTTCGTCTGGCCGGCGAACTCCCGCACCCCTTGCTCGACAATTGCACGATTTACAGCTTCTTGGAGGCTCTCATGGCTCGCATCCACACCCGCCGGGTGGCCGGATTCCTGCTCGCCGCCCCGCTCGCGGCCGGCCTGCTGCTGGCCGGGGCCGGCGCTGCGGCCGCCGACAACGGTGCGGGCGCCGCCGCCGGTTCCAACGCCGGCGTGGTGTCCAACGTCGGCACGGGCAACGTCTTCGGCGGGGTCGACGGCAACTACATCTCCACCCAGCAGACCGCCACCGGCGCCGGCGCCTCGAACCAGAACAACACCCTCGCGGTGAAGGACAACGCGGGCACCATCCTGGCCGGGCAGTCCAACAAGAACATCAACGTCGTGTTCGCCCCGATCTTCCACTGATCCGATCGGGCACCACCGACGGCGGGGGCGCCGGAGGTGGGCGGCCGCGGGTGAGCTGAGCGCTCGCGGAGGGGCTCGAACCAGTCTCCGGGCGGAATTCCCGCCCGGGCGCGGATCAGAACAGCGCATGACCGGCCAGCGGAAAGGGTCGCCGTGAAGCCGGCCTCGTGGGCGGTGCCGCCATCGGCACCGCCCACGAGTGCGTCCGGAGCCGGGCGCGAACCGCACGGGCCCGCTCGTCGCCGGCTGCCCGGCACCGCCAGCTGTCCGGCACCGCCGACATCGCCGGCTGCCCGACACCGCCGACACCGCTCGGGACCGCCCGCCGAGGCCCGCCCGGACGCCCCGAACGCGTCCAGCGAGGGCCCGCGCCCGGAGCCGTCGGTGCTCGGCGGTACGGTTGCGCTCCGACAGCGCACCACGTGCCCGGGCCCGGGAACCACGGCCCGGCCGGGGCGGCGACCGCGGCAACCGGAAGAGAGGGCGCGCGATGGCGGCGGAGGAGGAGGGCCTGACCGGCCCGGGCGAGGCCTGGCCTGCACCGGAGCCGGATCCGCGACCCGGGCCGGACGCCCGCCGGGAGCCGGCCGAGCACCGGCCCGAGCCGAAGTCCGTGCCCGAGCTGCTGCTCGGCCGCCCGCCGATGGCCCGCCCGCTGCCGACCTTCGACGCCGAGGCCGCGCCCGCCGAGCCCGGCCCGCTGTTCGTGGACTGGCTCGCCACCGCGCTGGCCGCCGGCGTGCCGGACCCGCAGGTGGTCACCCTCTCCACGGTCGACGCGGACGGCCTGCCGGACGCCCGGGTGCTGGTGCTGCGCGACGTCGACGCGTCCGGCACCGGCTGGGTCTTCTCCGCCGCCGCCGACAGCCCCAAGGGCCGCCAGCTGGCCGACCACCCGGCCGCCGCGCTGACCGTCTACTGGCCCCAGCTGGGCCGCCAGGTGCGGGTTCGCGGCACCGTCGAGCGGGCCGCCGACCTGGTCGCCGCCGCCGAGTTCGCCACCCGCTCCCCGGATGCCCGGGTCGGCGCGCTGGTCGGGCGGCAGAGCGAGCCGATGGCCTCGCTCGCCGAGTACGACGAGGCCGTCGCCGTAGCCCGCCGCCGGCTGGAGGCCACTCCGGACGCGGTCGCGGCCGGGCACGCGGTCTACACCCTGTGGGCGCACGAGGTGGAGTACTGGCAGGGCGACGCGCAGCGCCGGCACGTCCGGCTGCGCTACACCCGCACCGGCCCGGTCCGGACCCCGGAGTGGTCGCGCACCCTGCTGTGGCCGTAACGGTCTGACGGCCCAAGGGCCCGGCCTGGCCTGGCCGGGCCCCGCCGTCGTGCGGTCCTACCGCCGCCCGGTCAGCGTGGCTCCCACGCTGGCCGCCACCACACAGCCGATCCCGGCCAGCTGCGGCACGCCCAGCAGCTGGCCGAGCACCACCAGGCCGACCAGCGCGCTGACCGCCGGCTCCAGACTGACCAGCACGCTGAACACCCGCTGCGGCATCCGCCGCAGCGCGGTCATCTCCAGCGCGTACGGGATCACCGGCAGCAGCAGCGACACCCCGGCCACCGCGGCCAGCAGCCCCAGCGGCGAGGCGCCGGGCGCGGTCAGCCCGTCCCAGGCCTGGCCGAGCCCGAACGGCGCCAGGGCGAGCGCGCCGACCGTCATCGACACCGCCAGGCCCTGGAAGCCCTGGAAGGCGGCGCCGACCTTGTCGGTGAACAGGATGTACGCGGCGTAGCAGGCGGCGGCCCCGAAGGCGTAGAGCAGGCCGACCGGGTCGAGCCCGCCCCCGTCGCCGCCCTCGCCGAGCAGGGTCAGCAGGACGACGCCGCCGGCGGCGAGCAGCGCCCAGAGCAGGTGGCTGGCGCGCCGGGCGAAGACCAGGGCGACCGCGAGCGGGCCGAGGAACTCGATGGTCGCGGCGGTGCCCATCGGCAGCCGGTCGATCGCCCCGGCGAACAGGAAGGTCATCCCGGCCGAGGCCACGCCCAGCAGGGCCGCCGCGGCGAGGTCGCGCGGGCGCTTGTCGCGCAGCCGGGGCCGGGTGACGGCGAGCAGGATGACCGCCGCGAAGCCCAGTCGCAGGAAGGTGGTACCGCTGACCCCGAGCGGGCCGAACAGCGGCTTGGACAGGGCGATCCCGGTCTGCACCAGGAACATCGCGGTCAGACAGAGAAGCGGCGCCGGGATCCTCTCCGGGCGCCGCAGGACCTTCGGGAGTCGGCCGGTGGGCCGGCCGGGGGGCGCGTCGGGCGGTGCCGTGGAGCCGGGTGTCCCGCCTCGTCGCCAGCTGCCCCGCTCGCCGGCGGGCTCGCCCTGGGGGGCGGGCGGCATGGCAAGCGCCTCGGCGACGGCGGCAGCCGGCATCGGGGCGGTGGTTTCGCTGGGATGGGAGCTGGGCATATGGGCGAGTTTGCCGTAAGGAGTGATGAACGGGCAAGCTCGTTACAACTATCGGGACGGATGTGGACGGGTGCGGCCGAAAGGGTGGGCTCGCCCGGTGCGCCCGGCGTGGTTGCCGCATTCGTCCGATGGTCCGTCAGTAGCAAGGGCGGGTGCGCTATCTCCGCCCCGCGGCCCTGCTCGCCGCCTCCCTCGTGCTCCTGCTGGCCACCGACGGGACGGGCGTGAGCGCCGGGGCCGCCGCCCTTCCCCGCATCCGGGCCCTCACCCTGCCCGACCGGTTCGGCCCGCCCAGGATCCACGACGACTTCACCGGCCCCGCCTTCGACGCCTGCACCGCGCCGCCCCTCGACACCCTGCGGGCCTGGCACGGGGTCTCCCCGTACGGCGCGCTCGGCATCTACGTCAGCGGCGCCCAGCGCGGCTGCGGCCAGCCCCGGCTCACCGCCGAGTGGGTGCGCCAGGCCCGCGCACTGGGCTGGCGCTTCCTGCCGGCCCACGTCGGGCTCCAGGCGCCGTGCAGCGAACTCGCCCGCAAGCCGCGCCGGATCGACCCCGCCCACGCGGTCGAGCAGGGCCGGGACGAGGCCACCGAAGCCGTCCACGCGATGGGCTCGCTCGGATTCGGCAAGGGCGGCCCGGTCTACCTCGACATCGAGGCCTACCCGATGCACGACCCCGCCTGCGGCCAGGCCGTGGTCGACTTCGCCGTCGGCTGGACCCAGGCCCTGCACGCCGCCGGCTACCGCTCCGGCTTCTACTCCAGCCTCGACTCCGGCATCGCCGACCTGGCCGCCGCAGCCCGGGCCGGCAGCTTCCCGCTGCCCGACGCCCTCTGGTACGCCCGCTGGGACGACCGGGCCGACACCGCCGATTCCGGCGCCCTCGGCTCCGGCCTCTGGGGCGACCACCAGCGCGTCCACCAGTACCGCGGCAACGTCGAGGAGACCTACGGCGGCGCCGCCCTCACGATCGACCGCAACCACGTCGACGGCCCGACCGCCGGCTGACGCGTCGCCGATCCGTGATCCGGGCAACGGGGCCGGGATACTGACAGCGGGTGGGGCGGGGCGGCACAATCGGGCACGTCCGCGCGCATTACCGCCCGGTAGGTGCCGCAGGCGCAGCCGCCAGTGCCGCCAGGTCAAGGAGGACCCGTGTTCAGCACGATGCAGGACGTCCCGCTCACCGTCGCCCGGATTCTGGAGCACGGGTCCACCATCCACGGCCGGTCCACCGTCACCACCTGGGACGGCACCGGGCCGGTCGTGCGGACGTACGCCGAGGTGGGGGCGCGGGCCGCGCAGCTCGCCCACGCGCTCCGCGACGAACTGGGGGTGACCGGGGACGACCGGGTCGCGACCCTGATGTGGAACAACGTCTCTAAAGCACTCGTGGCCTGACCTGGGGAAACGCGGCTGAGCGGTATCGGCCGCGGTGGCGGAACAGCAAGAAGCCCCCCTCCGGCCGGAGGGGGGCTTCTCGTGCGCAGAGGCTGGTTAACCGATCAGCGCAGAAGTGGTGTGCATGTCGGGCATCCCCAGACTGTGAAGCCGGGGCCGCTGATGGCCTCGATGTGGGTTGCGGTCACGGTGTCGCTGGTGTCGCCACAGTGGCGGCAAGGTCGAACGGGGGTGCCATTGATTCGGGGCCAGCACTCGCCGACGGCGTCCGCGTGGTCGTCTGCATGGAGCGGGTTGGCCACGCACGGGAGGCGGTGTCGTCCGATGGCCGGTCCGTGTTCCCAGCCGGGGCGTCGGGCGCCGCAGGTCTCAGTGATCGTCGTTGCCATCACGCACCGGCCCCGATGAGCGCCTGGGCGCCCAGGTAGGTGTAACCGGGGTCGGGCAGTCCTGCCGAAGCCGCTTCGAGTGCACGCCGCCGAACAGTTTGCCGCTGGTCTTCGAGCAGCACCGCCACCCACAGCGGGACCACCCGGACTGTGGCCGGTCGGGGGAGTTCAGGCGCGGGGTCTTCTGGGGCTGGCTCGGGGGCTTCCTGAGCCTCTGGGGTGTACGGGCGGACGGGCGCGTGATCTTCCGCGTTCAGCGGCTTCGAGCGCTCGATTACGTGCGGCGGGATGTCCCAGAGTGCGGGCATCTCCGGTTCCGGCGCGATGGGCGGCGCTGGGGGCTTGGGCTGGAACGGCTGTCCGGTGTTTACGGGTAGGTACAGCGCTATCAGGCCAGCCAGCAGGATGCCGGCCCAGGTGAAGAACACCCAGGCGATAAAGTTGCTCATGTCGCAGCCCTCCGAGGCTTCGGCCATGCCCCGGGACGGTTGCAGCCGTCGCCGGGGGTCTTTGTTGTTGTGGTGCGACCATATCGACACTCCTCTAGGTCGTCTACTCCTCTACTCATCTAAGTGGAGCGGAACGCGACGGCTCCGTACCCTTCTGGCATGTCTGACCAGCGCCCGCGCCGCATTCCGCCGTATCTGGTTCTCGCCGATGAACTCACGGCAGAGATTCACGCGGGCGTCTACGACGAGGGAACGACTTTCCCCTCTGAGTCGGCGCTCGTCCAGCGATCCGGGCGAGCGCTCATGACCGTCCGACGGTCGCTCGAAGTACTTCGCGACCGGGGGCTGATCACGACCGAATGGGGGCGCGGATCTTGGGTGGTTCCGTCCGACCAGCGTCCGGCCCCAAGCACGGAGTAGCCCCGTCCAGGCGAACCCGGACGGGGCCTGATCGCGCTGTTCCTTACCGCCGCATGCCCCGATCCTCAGCGGCCCGGCGTTGACGGTGTGCCCGCTCCTTCGCGGCTTCCTTGCGGACGGCCGACGCGCTCGGGGGCTCCACGACGTAGTTACAGTTGCCGCAGACGTATCCGCCCTCGGGACCGTAGTGAATCTCGGTGCCGCACTCGGCGCAGTGCATCCCGCTCACGCCCGCGTCCCGCGTGGTAACCACCCGCGATTTGGCGGATTCCGGCGGGGGCACCACGTGCCAGCAAGAGCCGCAGACGTACCCGCCCTCTGGCCCCAGTTCGACGAGCTTCCTGCACTTGCCGCAGCGCGGGGAGTTCATGCCTACCTCACGAGGATCGGAACGACGGGGATGGGCAGCACCGACGGTACCGTCACGCCCATGACGGTGCCGCACTGTCCGCAGACGTACGGGCGTCGGCTGGTGTCCATCGCGCTTCCACAGACGGGACAGGCCATGGCTGTTCTCCCTTGACTGGGTTGCTTCGGCCGCACGGGCGTACGGCCGCCGTGCACTTTCAGTGACCCGCTCGCACTACTTACCCACCGGGGTAGCCGGCTCGAACGGGAGTATCGGGGGACGACGGGCCCGCGCACGCGAGGTGCCAGAATTTCTCACGGCCGTTCTGGTCGAAAACCCGGAACTGGACGGCCGTCCGGGTGACGGCATCGGTGGTCGGGTGGTGTTTCGTCGCGCGCCGAGCGACTTCGCCTGCACGTCCGTCGTGGTGGATGTACCACTTGCCGAGGGGCGGGATGTCCAGGGCGGTGACGCACAGACCGGCCGCCCGATGGGGGCACCGGCAGGCGCCCTTGTTCAGTTTCACCTTCGTCTCCTAGCAGGCCTAGTGGTCCCGCCCGTCCGCGAGGGGGATACGCGTACGGACGGGACCGTTCCCGCGCCAGGAAGCCCACTTCACGGGTGCAGTCCCCCGGAGTGGCGGCGCGGGAGTCTTCGGGGCCTACGCGGCGTGGCGCTCGTCGGCCGGCGAGCCGATGTAGAGCAGCGGCAGCCTGATGCCGACCAGCGCGGCGGCGACGGCCTGGCGGATCCTGCGTTCCATGAACGGCAGGGTGTGCCGGTGCAGCTCATCGACCGGCACCCACCGAAATTCCGCGATCTCCTCGGCGGCCCTGACAGGCAGCGAGAGGGCGCCGGCCTGCGCGGTGGTCATCACCCCGCCGTCGAGCACGATGTTGAGCTCTTCGGCTGCGCCAGAGTCCGGATTGGCCGGGATCTGATCAATCGCCAGCGCGTGCGTGATCATCCGCTTCAGCCCGACCTCCTCGGCGATTTCGCGGGCGGCAGCGTCGACGAGCTGCTCGCCGGGGTGGACGCCCCCGCCGGGCAGGGTGTGGTCCTCCCGGTAGCGCGGCCTGACGAGCAGGGCGTGCCCGTCCTGGTTGCGGATCAAGACCAGGACGCCGATGCGGCGACGCGGCGGGCGCGGGGGGATGGTGCTGTCTGCCACGGGTGGTAACCCCTCGATAGCGGTAGTTAGATGGGCCCGCCCCGAGCGAAATGGACCTCAACCAAGGCCCGGGGCGGGGGTTGAGCCCGGTCCTGGCGGAAGGGTGATTCCCGACCGTCCGCCAGGACGGGAGTACATGGGGCGCGACTACGCGCGAGCGGTGCGGATCGGGACCGGCTGGCCGGGGCGCGTCCACCCGAGGGGGAAGAACTCGGCGTCACCGGGGAACAACTCGGCCCACTCGGGGGTGAGGACTCCGCCCCACCGGCCGCACGTCAGACACCTCCAGACCGGCCCACCGGGACCGCTCTGTACCGCCCCGGGCCCCACGTCCCGCTCGACCGTGTGTCCGGGGCCCTCGGGGCACTGTGCGTCGGTCACGCGACGGTCGGTCCCTCCTGCACCTGCGCCGCATGCGTCCGCGTCCAGCGGAGCCGGCCCGCCTCGCTGCGGTCGCGGATGTGGACTTCCCAGAGCCTGAACCTGGTCTTCAGCCAGGTGTCCGTGTGTCCGAGTTCAGCGGCGAGACTGCGCATCGACGCTCCGGCGTTGTATCGCTCGATCAGGTCGGCGCGGACTTCCGGCGCCAGTTCGGGCGTATTGGGGCGGCGGCGGGGCTTGTGCTTGCTCGGCACGGGAAGCAGGACCATGGGTTCCTCGTAGTCAAGGTGGGTGACGGAAGGGCCCGCCCCGGCTCGGCGAACTTGGACGGCCGGGGCGGGGGCTTGGGATGCCCGACGGTTCACAGGTTCCGCCGGGGGTTGAGAGGGGGTCGCCCTGGTCTGGTCCCGACAACCAGACCAGGGCGACCGGTGCGCCCCTGCGCACCCTTCCGCCGGGTGGGACCGGCGGGGGTCCCGGAGCGTCGGGGGGAGTAGAACGCTCCGGGAGATTAGGGGGTCGAGTGGGTTCGCTGACGGGACAGCGCCCTGTACCACGGGGCGAGTTGAAGCGTGCGGCGAAACCGGGCCGACCCAGTTGCGCGCCGTGGCGCCGAGCGGCCCGGACACGGGCGCGGGCGCGGGCCCGTCTTCGGCGCCACCACATTTCCCAGTCCGCGCCGTACACGATGCCGAGCATGGCGACCACCAGGGCGAGGACGACCCACACGCCACGACGGTCGCCGTACGGGTCGAGCCTGCCGAGGGCGAACACCATAATGGCCGGTCCGACACCGACCAGGACGGACAGAGCACCGGTCACGAGTCGCCGCCACACAGCGGTCCCCCCTTCGGCGCCATCACCATCTGAACGTCCGCCACCAGTCGGTACGTCTGGTGTCCGGGGTGGGTCAACAGGTGGCACCGGGCCCACTCGGCGAACGCGCTCGTGTCACCGACAGGCCCGGAGTCGAGCCCGCAGGCCGTGCCCTTCGACTCCGAGACGCAGACCAACACGTACTCGTCGTGCTGATCCGGGCTCGGCCGAATCGTCCACTCGCCGTGGCGCTCCGAGGTCTCGGAGTTCACGCGGCGTCCGCCGAACTGCGCGGCTTGCTGGGGACGATGTGGACCACGATCGCGCCGTCCAACGGGGCGACGTTGGCGGGGGTCGTCGTCCACTCGGTGCCGCCCTCGGGCGGTCGCAGGTAGGCCTCCCCGCCGCGCGTCTCCATGTAGGCGCCGAGCCGGCCGGTCCTCTGGTCCTGTACCAGCTCGCCCGACCTCGGGCGGTACGGCGTCGCGGGGGGCGTGGGGGTGCGTTTGCGCGTCACAGCAGCAGCTCCGTTCCGTAGTGCGGTGACTACCGGGGGCGCCAACTGTCCTCTAGGCTCCAAGGCAGTTCAACCTATCCGCATCGCTCGATTGGTAGGACGAATCGCCTTGAACAAACGGGAACTTGACCCTCAGAGCAGCGCCGCCGCCGAGTTCGGGGCGTTCCTTCGCACTTCACGTGAGCAACGGGGCTGGACCCAGGAACACCTTGCCGGGCTGGTTGGCTGCACGCCATCGCACATCTCGGCCCTGGAAAATGCTCGCAGGAAACCAACTCCACAGATCTCAGCAGCACTTGACAGAGCATTTGGAACATCCGATGAGGGGCTGTTCCGCCGCAAGGCCAGCGACGTCACGCACAGTGCCCTACTGGCGGGGTTCGCCGAGTTCCGCGCCCATGAGCGTCGCGCCATCGAACTGCGGCTGTTCGAACTCGGCATCGTGCCTGGTCTGCTCCAGACAACGGACTACGCAGCAGCCATCGCAGCGGGTGCGGTCCAGCGGGGCAGTATCACCCAGGAACAGGCGGACGCACGGGTCCGAGTTCTCATAGACCGTCAAGCCATCATGCACCGGGTGCCACCGCCGCTGGTCCACGTCGTCATGGATGAGAGTTGCATCCGTCGGCCCGTGGGTGGGGATGCTGTAATGGCGGCCCAGCTCGATCGTCTCGTTGCCTTCGCCAGCCAACCCACGGCGCGGCTCCAGCTCGCCCCGTACACGCTCGGGGAGGGCAGGGCGTTCGATCTTCCGGTGTCCATCTTGACCTTGCCGAACCGATCGCTTATGTCCTACGCGGAAAGTTCACACCAGGGGCACCTGGAACGAGATACCAACGCGGTGTATGCCGAGCTGACGTCGTACCATCAGCTCCAAACCCATGCCCATTCACAGGCGGACTCGGTGGCGATGATCCGCGAGCTACGGAGGCAACTATGACCCCCCTCGAATGGTTCAAGTCCAGCTACAGCAGCAACGGCGGACAGTGCATCGAGGTGTCGGACAGCGTGCCCGGTGCCGTTCCCGTCCGTGACTCCAAGGACCCCGAGGGCCCTGTGCTGGCCTTCCCGGCCGACGCCTGGTCATCCTTCGTTGCCGCCGTCCGTACTGGCGAGTTCGGCGCCGTTTAGTTCCTCTCAACGACAAGAACGCCCCCTGTACCGGCCGTGGCCGGTACAGGGGGCGCTGTGTTGTCTATGGGGGGTCGAGGTGGCGGGCGGTGCGCTGGTCGACGCGGTCGATGGCGTCGCGGAGTGAACTGCCGCTGTTGGGGTGGAGTTCGTGTTGCACGGTGGCGAGTTGCTGCTCGATGGTGCCGAGTCGGGTCATGACGCCGGGGCGGCCGGGGACGCCGGGGCGGTCGTCGGTGCCGGTCCAGTCGTCGACGAAGTCCTCGACGCGCTGCGCGAGGTGGCGGGCGCCGCGGGTGGCTCGCCAGAGTAGGCCGAGTGCGGCGGAGAGGGTGATTACCGCGCCGGCCCAGAGCAGGACGTCGTCGAGGTGGCCGGCGCCGGTGGGGGCGCTCACTCGGTGGGGTCCTCCTCCGTGGTCCGGAGCCAGGCGGGCAGGACCTGCTCGACGGCGGGCAGGGCCATCACGCGCGTGATCGCTCCGGCTACGGCGAGGGCCACGGCGATACCGGGCAGGGTCTCGGGGAGGCCGGCGGTGGAGACGAGTAGGGGGAGTGCGGCGAGCAGGCCGAGCACGGTCTGCAGGCCGGTGCGGATGGTGCGCCGGGTGGCGTCGGTCAAGGGAGTCTCCTGTTGGTGGTGCCCGGGGCCGGCCGGCCCCGGGCAGGACGAGTGGGTTAGCGGACGGTGAAGCCGTGCCGGCCGCCGAGCTGGTCGAGGGAGGCGCGGCCGGGGATGCCGTCGGCGGCGGTGCCGCGGTACCCGAGGGAGCGCTGCCACGCGGCGTAGGCCGCTACGGTGCGGGTGCCGAACGAGCCGTCGCCGGCCCACTGGCCGTCGAGCAGGCCTTCGGCGGCGAGCGCGGCCTCGACGGGGCGCACGGCGTCGGGGTAGGTGGTGGCGCCCTGGTCGAGGCCGGGATCGCGGCGGGCGGCGGCGATCACCTGGTCGAGGTCGACGAGGGTCTGCTCGCCGGGCAGGGCGCCGCCGAGCAGGCGCCGCAGCGACTGCTCGCCCGGGATGCCGTCGGCGTCGCCACCGCCGTATCCGAGGCTCTGCTGCCACGCGGCGTAGTTCTCGGTGTCGGCGTCCGTCCAGTCCTCGTTGGGGCCGACGGTGTAGTGCTGGCCGTAGCCGCTGGCGACGAGTGCCTCGCCCACCTGTCGCACCTGGGGGCCGTGGGCGCCGTAACCGTACTCCTGACCGCCGATGGTGACTCGGTAGCGGGCGGGGCCGGCCGGTTCCGGCGGCGGGGGCGGTGTGGGGGTGGTGGGGTCCGGGGCGCCGTTGGCGCGGGCGACGATCGACGGAATGACGACCGTACGGAACTGTTCGATCCGGGCGTCGCCGGGGCAGGCCGTGCCGGACGTCGACCACGACCGGAACAGCCCGTGATACCCGTACCCGGGGTCATCGGCGCTGCGGCAGATTCGGAGCGGGATGCCGTGCTCGCGGTGGAGCCAGACGCCCAGGGCGACGAGCTGCTCGATCTGCTGGTCGGTCCACGGGTCCGTGTGCTGGCTGTTCGACTCGGTCTCGATCGACACGGCACCGGTGCCGTCGCTGCGGCGGTTCGCCGCCGCGTTCGCGTCCGCCCTCGTCTGCGTGCCGATGAACTGCGCGATCGCTCCGTCGTACCCGAGCCCGAAATGGCTCTCCAAGTTCGTGCTGTCGCGCCAGAACTCGTAAATGCGGCGCGGCGACCACTCAGCCGCGATGCTGTGCAGGATGAACTGCGTGGGCACGATGGCGGGTTGGGCGTCGGATTCGGGCTGCAGCTCCATGCGTTCGGCGCCGGGGTACCAGGACATAGGGGGTGTCTCCAGACATGGGAAAGCCCCGGGGCCGGACGGCCACGGGGCGGGCGAAGTACGGGAGTTGGGGTCAGCGGGTCTGTGTGCCCAGGCATCCGGCCGCGAAGGCGTAGACGTTGCCGGTGCCGCCGGTGCGCCAGGCCTTGATTTCGATCTTGGTTAGGGCGGCGTACTCGCCGGGGCAGAGCTTCGGGCCGTCCGCGAAGTAGTACCAGTCACCGGAGTTGATGGTGTGCTGCTCGCCCCAGGGCTGGCCGTCGACGTAGACCTGCACGACGCCGGTGGTGCCGAAGTCCGCAGCGCCGTAGGCGGCCACGGTGAGCATGGGGTGGTAGCGGATGTGCGCCGCCGTCCACAGGGTTTCAGGGCTGCCTGACTGCGTCTTCGGGTACCTGTCGAGGTCCCCGTCGGCGTAGAACGGCGTGTGCAGGTAGGGCACGCCGAGACCGCCGTTGATCCGGTCTTCGGTGAAGATCGTTGATCCGCGGCTGTCGTAGATATCAATGCCCTGCGGCATCTTGCCCGATGACCACATGGCGAGGGCGAGTGAGCCGTCCTCGCGGCTGATCAGGACGCCGTACTGATCGCTGCCGTCCGGGTGGTCCGGGCTAATGCCTCCGATGTACACCATTTCTTGGCCGGTCTTGGCCTTCACTTGGAGGGTGCCGCCTTCGGCGATGACGACGGGACGGTGCTGGATCTGGTCGAGGGCGGGGCGGGTCTGCGCGCGGCCGGACAGCTCGCGCACCTGCCGCTCCAGGGTCCGGATGCGGTCGAGCAGATCCTGCGGGATCGCGGCCAACTAGTCTTCCTCCAAGGTGAGTTTGGCGGTCTCGGGACGCCCGCGCTCCGGGGGCGTGACCGCGATGCCGATGATCCGGAATCGGGCGGTGAGTCCTTCGGGCCACCACAGGTCGACGATCCGCACGCGGACCGTAGCGCCGAGCAGGGCGGGGGTGATCTGGCCGTCGAGTCGCACGATGAGCTCGGGCACGGTGTGCGGGTCGAGGTGGGCGTCGGCGTCGGCCCGGGCGTGCGCGTCGAGGGTGGGCTGCTGCTCAACCGTCGAGTAGTCGCTGCTGCCGTCGAGGCGCGGCCAACCGGCCTCGACGTCCGCGGCCGACGTGATCAGCGAGGAGAACAGCGGCACCGACTCGGCAGTCTGGTTACGGTTGATGCTTGCGCCGCGGCTCTGCCAGGCGTTGGCCTTGCGCGTGGCGTCGACCGGCCACGTGTACGAGATGATCGGTCCGGGGCGGGTGAGCACGATGTCGCTGCGGCCGGCCCGGATGATCGGGTGGCCGAGCTGCAGCCGCTTGATGCGCCGGCCGGTGTCGGGGTCACGAAGGGACGCGATCCGCCACTCGAAACCCCCCTCGACTCGCGAGAGTTGCTCGATCAGGTCCCGGACGAACGGCAAGTCGAACCGGCTGTAGGACCGATCTCGCGGGACGCCGGAGATCTCGGTGCCGGCCTCGATGCCGATGTCACCTCCGGGCTGTTCGGCGGTGTAGTTGATCAATTGCCGAACGATGTCGAACTGATCGACACCGCGGGAGACTTGGGAGTCATAGAGCATGCGGTGAGACAGGTAGCTGTCCCAGGTGGCGGCCTGCAGATCGAGCTGCAGGCGCCCGCGGTCGTCGCTCTGCAGGCTGGTAGTCCAGAGGATGCCGCCCCACCAGATCGCGCCGTCGCGCTCGACCCACAGCCCGGTGCGACCGGGGACTAGGGCGGCGCGGGCGCGGGCGGCGAGCTCGGCGGTCACGAGGTGCACCGTCGCCCGCAGTGAGCCCGACTTCCCGAGGTACTCGTCGAAGCTGACACCCCACAGAGGTAGGACGTCGAGGAGCTGATCGGAGCGGAGATCGCAGATCAGGACGCGGTACGGGGTGGGGGGCAGCGACGCGACCACCCCCCGGGGTGCCCGGGGCCGGTGGCCCTAGGCGGTGGTCTCGTAGGTGATCTGGATACGCATGGTGCTCAGCGAGTTGATCCAGGCGTACCCGGCGCTGCCGGGGGTGACCAAGCCGAGATCGCTCACCCGGTAGGCGAAGACGTAGGCGACGCTCGCGCCGCGCTCCACGAAGGGGATCAGGGATTTCCAGGCGTTGCCGGCGCCGTCGACGTAGCGGCCGGTGCCCTGCCAGCCGAGCGGGGCCGCACCGTCAACGGCGGGGAACGGCAGGCTCACGGTGACGTTGTTCGAGCCGAGCACACTGTCAGGGCCCCAGGCGAGCGACGCGACAACCTCGACGCGGCGCCCGATGCGGCAGTAGCGGCCGGAGGGTACCGAGGAACCGAGCGACTCCAGGCCGCCCCACGTGGGCGTGTACGACGTCCATCCGCCCATCGGCACCCACCCGGTACCGCTCCAGCGCTCCAGGCCGTTGGCGCTGTCGCGCCACTGGCCGACGTAAGTGCCGAACGTCAAGCCGGAGTTGGGCATGATGCCGCCGATGGCCTGTGGGTAGGCCACCCACGCGGCCCCGGACCAGCGTTCCACGCGGGTGCCGGTGTCACGCAGTTGCCCGGTGTAGGAGCCCGGGTCGGTAGAGCCGTCCGGTCGGACGCCGCCGGCCGCCACGGTGTAGGTGCGCAGGTCGGTCAGGGCTGTTGCCCAGGGGATTCCGCCGGTGCCCGCGGACGCACCGACCGGTACCCGCACTGACCACAGCGGCAGTGAGCAGGCCGGCGCCGCCGGCGCCACGGGCTTGGAAGCGGGCGCGCCCTGCACGATCTCGACCGACACCAGAGCTTTGCCGCTGGCGTCGAACAACCCGTCGTACACCCTGATGACGATCAGGTCGACGCGGTCGTACTGTGTGTGCCCGGCCGCGAAGACCAGAGCCTCGGGCACGGTCACCGTGACCGGGTAGCCGCCCTGCAAGCTGCTGCCCTGCACGACGGCGCGGCCGACGCCGAGCTGCGCCTGCATCGGCGCGGTGGACGTGAGTAGGAGCGGGGTGCCGCCGGGGATGACCCCGGGGGCGGTGGTGGTCGGCCCGGTGGGGGTCATGGTGCCGATGGGGGACAGACGGGTGTCGGTGCGGCTCTGCCCGGTGGGCGGGAGCCACGCGGCGCGCACGGTCATGCGGGGCCTCCTACCAGTAGGCGTGGCGCCAGCGCAGCAGCGCGCGGGCATCCGGGTGCGGGGGGACGTCGGGGGCGCCGCGGAACGCGAAGTCGTGCGTGCCGGGCGGGACGGCGAGTAGCTGCTCGGGCGCCGAGAGATCGGTCACGGTGTAGATCCGGGAGGCGCCGCCCAGGGTGACTGTGGCGGCCGCGGCGTCGACGACGAGCTGCTCGCCCGGGCCGAGCGTGATGTCGTACTCCCACCGCCGGCCGGTTCGGACGCAACGAAGGGAGGGGCTCGTTACGGGCCCAATGAAGGTCAGCACGGCCGGCGCGTCGGCGTTGCCGGCGTTGGTGGCGGTGAGGCTGCCGGACGCGCCGCCGGCCCCGAAGGCGAGCCCGGCCTCGACGGCCGGGCCACCGGCGGGCGGGGGCGAGGTGGTGAGGTGCCAGTCGAGGCCCTGCTCGACCGCACCGGCGACCTGCCAGTCGAGGCCGGCCTCGTCGACCGGCAGTCCAGCCTCGGCCTGCTGCTCCGCCAGCGAGTAGCGGCGCGGGTCGGTGGCCTCGAACTGCAACGCGCACCCGGTGATGGTGCCGACCCGGTAGCCGCGGCCGGTCGGCACCGACCACCGCAGGCACCGCGCCCACACCATCAGCGGCCCGCGCTCGTCGACCTGCACCACGAGCGGCACCTCGTCGACCAGCGACACCGCCCCCGCCTCGAAGGCGGCGACGGCCGCGCCGATCCGGGCGGCCGGCGCCCGGATCGTGATCTCATCCACCGTGATCGTGCGCGGCTGCGCCCAGAGGTCGCCGGGGTAGGCGCCGTGTCCGGCCGGCCTGTTGGTCGTGCCGGAGTCGAACGACGGGCTGTCGGACCAGCCGGTGATCTTGCGCCACCGGTAGGGGGTGCCGGGGCCGAGCAGTAGCTCGCCGAACTGGATGTGCCCGGGGGCGAGCACGCGGTCGCCCGCGGCCACGGCATCACCCCCTGCCCTTGAGTTGCCAGCCGAGCGCGGCCGCGATCTGGTCGGGGCTCTGCCCGCCGGCGTTGAACTGCTCGATGTGCAGCAGCGGCCCGCCGCCGAACTGCCCGGCCGGGGCGCCGGCGTAGGCCATGACCGGCGCCGGCCCGGTGGGCACAGGACCCCGCACCGCCGCAGTGAGCGCCGGAGTGTCCGGCACCTCGACCAACTCCCGCATGGTCGCGGCGAGTTGCGGCTGCGCCGCCTCGATGCCGGACACGATGCCGGCAGGAATCCACCGGCCAACTTCGCTCGCCATCACGCGACTTGGCGAGTGGATCCCGAGCGCCCTAGCGATCGGTCCCGGGATCAAATTTATCGCCCAGCCGGTCAGGGTGTCGCGCAACCAGCCGCCCATGGACTGAATGCCCGACCACAAGCCGCGGACTACATCCTTGCCCTTGTCGATCAGTAGCAGGCCCATATTCCCGAGGGAATCCGCGATGCGCCCGGGCAGGCCACGGACGTAGTCGACCAGGGCGCCGGCGCGATCGGCCACACCGGACCGGATCGAATCCCAATGACGGATGATCAACCCGACAAGAGTCCAATTGAGAAAAAAATCGACGATCCTGCCGGGCACTCCCCGGATGAAATCCGTGGTCGCATTCCACCCGGCGACCGCACCGCTCTTAATCGAATCCCAGTGACGGATCAGAATTCCGACGAGTGAGAACGTCATGAAAACATCAGTCATGAATTGCGCGGCGCCGCGAACTACGCCCACAATCCAATCCCAGGCCGCCGCCGTCGCGGACCTGATGGTGTCCCAGTTGGACACGATCAGCGCGACCAGCCCGACGACGGCAGCGATCACCAGCGCGACGGGGCCGATCGCGATCAGCCAGGCAGCGGCCACCCGGGCGGCCTGCAGCGAGCTCTGCGTGCCCATCAGGACCCACGTGCCGACCACCCGCGCACCGGCCGCCACCGCCGCGCCGCCCTGCGCCGCCCAACCCGCGACGAGCTGCGCGTTGGTGACCAAGTACGTCGCTCCGGTGGCGACCGCGGCGGCGCCCTGCGCCACCCACCCAGCCACCACGGTTGCGGTGGTGACCGTGCCCTGCACACCAAGGGCGATGAGGGTCGGCAGCATGATGGCGGTGATCACGCCAGCAGCGATCGAGAACGCGAGGCTGTGCTCGCTGACGAACCGCTTGCCCGTGTCGAACTTGCTGCCCAGGGTGCCGACCCAGTCCGCGGCCGACATGAGCGCCGGCACCACCTTGGAGCCGAGGACTTCGACGGCCCCCTGCTGCAGGCCCCGTGTGAACTGCGTCCACCGGGTCGATGCGTTGTCGCGCATCGTGTCGCCGGCCTTTTGGGCGGCGCCGTCGACCGCGCCGAGCCCAGCCACCGCGGCCGACGGATCGAGGGAGAAAAGCGCCTTGGAAAGGTCCTCGGCCTGCGTTCCTAGAAGCGCGACAGAAAGGCGTGAACGCTCCGCAGGATCCTTTACCTGTCGTAGCCGGTCCATGAGCTGATCGAGCGCGGAATTAGCCTGTGGCCCGCCCTTGGCGAAAGCGGTGGCCATTTTATCCGCGTTCAGGCCAAGGCTTTTCAGTCCGTCGGCCGCAGTGCCGTCCTTGACCCTGATATTTAGTTCTTTGAAAGCATCCGCGACCACATCGGCATCACGCGCACCGGCCTCCAAGCCCTGATGGATAAGGCCTAGTGCCTGCTTTCCGTCAATTCCCAGATCGCGAAATTGAGTCGGATATTCGTTGAAAGTGTCGAGCAGGTCCTCGCTCTTATTCGCGCCGAGCTGTGCGCCGCGCACGAGAACATCAAATGCCTCGTCAGCACTTTGTGCCATTCCCGTTTTGAGCATCTGCCCAACGGAGCGTGAGACGGGGCCGACTTCCTCGCCGAGGATGTCGGCGACCTGCTGCGCGCGGCCGCCAACCTGCTGTAGGTGCTCGGCAGTCGAGTCCGCCGGTACGAGGCCCTGCTGCCAGAGGTTCCGGAGTGCCTCGTTCGCGGTCTCGACACTGTCGGTGTACCCACCGGAGTACAACGCACCGGCGGCTTTGCCCAGTTGGGTGGCCTGCTCCGGCGTCGCGCCGAGCTGGGCCGACAGCAGGCTTGTGCCCTTCTGCTGGTCGACGGCCTCGGTCAGGCCGGCCATGACGGCGGCGCCGATCGCGCCACCGATCAAGACGCCCTTGATGGCGCTAAGCGACTTCGTGATGCCGGAGCTGGCACGCTCGGCGCCGCGCTCGGATTGGTCGGCGAGCCCGTCGCCCAGTTCCTTCCCAGCGGCTTGGCCGGCGCGGCCGGCCTCGTCCTCGATGACCTGCCCGGTACGCCGGATGCCCTGCTCGGTGCGGCGCAGGCCCTGCTCGGCGCCGGAGTCGTCGACGGTGATGGTGGCGAGCAACTCGCCGACGGTGAGCGCCACGTCGGCTCACCCCCTCGCCGAGCGAAACCATCACCAGATGATCCGCTGGTAGTTCGTGGTCTTCGGCCTGATGCAACCGGTGACCTACGCGTCGGCGGGCAGCCCGGTGATAGCCGCGATCTCTGAAGGCGATGAGATGGCGCGCGGGGTACGGGCCCACAGCTCACGGAACCGGCTGTGCTCGTCGAGGCCTCCGAGCAGGACGACGAACCGCCGCTCAGACAACGCGGCGACGTCGGCCGCGCTCAGACCGTAGGTGCGGGCGAGGTCGGCCTCGACCGCCGCCCAGTTGGCTAGGACCGCCGACCAGAGCCCGCCCGCCGCGCCCGCGGCGTCGCCTTCGCCCGGCGCTGCGCCCGGTTCGGGGCCGGCGCCCCCGGGGCTTTTCCCCCGGCCTGCTCGTCGTGCAGCTCGGCTGCCCGCGTCATCGACACCGATCCGGGGCTGCGGACGTTGGCCGCGGCGTAGATGAGCAGGATGCCGAGCTGGCGGTCGGTCATGCCTTGCTCTGCCCAGTGGTCGAGGGCGTCGACGCCGACCAGGGCCCGGAGCATGGTCCGGACGTCGGCGGGGTCGTTCGAGTGCTGCAGGCGGTCGAGCTGCAGGGAGAAGACCAGCGGCAGGGACTCGGGCAGGGTGTAGGTGCGGCCGTAGAGGCGAAACGTTTCTGCGCGACCGCGGGACTGCTCGGCGAAGAACGCATCGAAGTCCGCGAACCCGTCGCCGTGGTCCTGGTGGTCGAGGTCGAACTGCTCGTCGTCGATCACGAGCCACCCCCGGCCGGCGGGGTCACGACCGAGCTGGTCGGCTTCCCACACCGGGTGATCGTGGCGCTCCACGACGTCTTCTCGGTGGTTCCGCCGCCCTGCTCGCCGGGCGTCACCGTGGCGTCCCACACCACCCACGATGTCTGGCTGCGGTGTCGCCAGCGCACCGCGTTGCGGGAGTCGACGCCGAGCCGGTAGGTCCACACATCGTCGATGTAGGCCTGCCCCGGGTCGCGCTTGCCGGTCTTGTCGGCGGCGTACTTGGACTCGATCGAGAGGGACGCGCCGCGCTGCATGACGTCCTGCTCGAAGTAGCCGTCAGAGTCGAACGAGGTGGTGTCCTCCACTTCCTCGCTTTCCCCGGGGTTGTGGCTGAATGACGTCAACAGGCCGATGCGCAGCCAAGTTTCGGTGTTGGCGCTCACATCCTGGACTTCGAAGATCCAGCCGCGGGCATCAATCGGGCGTACGGGGGTGGTGGGGGCGGGCATGGTCACCTCCTAGGTGGGGCGGGGGTTGATGGCCTCGATGTCGAGGCGGTAGTTCGTGGTGTGTCCGTGCCGGCCGGCGGCGTCGACGCCGAGCGGGTAGGGGGTCTGCTGCGCGATGCACAGCACGAGCCATAGGCCGCCGGGGAGTTCGATACCGGCGAGCCCGTGAAGCGCCGCGTAGATCACTTCGGCACGGGCGCGGGAGACGCGAGGGTCGGCGGTGCCGCGCACGCGCACCTGCAGCGACCGCTCGTCCCACGGGTTGAGCGGGTCGGGGACACCGGCACCGTAGAGGGAGAGCTGCACCGCGCGATCGGGGGCCGGGGGCATCAGCTCGATGAAGGTGTCGCCCCGGGTACCGGTGGGGTCGTAGGTGAGCAGGCCGGCGGCCTGCAGATAGCGGGCGAGGGAGTCGAGGAGATCAGCCACCGAGCGCCCGCCGGACCGCGGCCGCGATGATCCGCTCGACCGCCGGCGCTTCCTGCGCGGCCGGGCGTTCGAGGTACTTGGCGCTGCGGCCTGCGTCGTGTCGGGCGTTGAGGTCCTCGTGAACCCTGGTCGCATATGGGGTGTCGTAGGACACTCCGGCGACGAGCTGCTGCTCGTCGACGGAGGCGACGCCGGAGCGGGCGAGTGTGCCCTCTTCGATCGGCACGACTTCGCGGGAGGCCTGCAGCACGTGCTCGGCGGCGGCGAGCAGGCCGCGCGCGGCCGCGGCCCGCTCGGCGCGCAGGACGGCCGTGCCGGTCCATTCAACGCGGCTGCGGGGTCGGCTCACTCGCACATCACCTCCTGATGGGCGGGCACGGGCAGGCCCGGGGCGTCGATGGTCGAGACCGTGATCGGGACGGTGGTGCGGCCGGTGGGCAGGGTGATCCGGGAACCGGCCGGCACGGTCGTGTCGAGGTCGAGCAGGACCTGCGCCGAGCTGACGACCTGTCGGCCGTCCGGCGCCCGGACGAGCCGCACGGACTCGGACACCAGGGCCGGCACGTCGACGACTGGCGGCCCGAACACCGGTCCGTATGCCGACTCCCCGAGGTACGGCTCGATGATGATCCGGTGGCGCAGCAGCCACCCGGGAACGCGGGTCACCATGGGTGCACCCCGTGCCCGGTCAGTCCTGCGCGCTGCAGGATGCGGCGGGCCCGGGGTGCGAGGTCGAGCGCGCCGGCCGGGGCCGGGCTGCTCGCTGAGAGGCTGATCGAGCCGGCGCTCACGGACGACCAGCGGGCCGCGGCGCCGGTGCCGTCCTCGCCCGCGGCGAGCTGGTACTCGACCTGGGCGCACGCGGCATCGGCGAGCGCGGCCGCGTGCACGGGGGCGGTGGGGGAACCGGTGGAGTCGACGGGGTAGCAGGCGGTGAGCAGCGCGGCGTCGACGTCGTCGGACGCCCGGGCGAGGAGTCGCTCGGCATCCGTCGGTGCGGGCCGGCCGAGCCAGGCGGCGAGCTGCTCGGGGGAGGCGTAGGTGAGAGCCACGACGCCCACCCCCGATCCGGGGCGGCGCAGGTGGTGCGCGGCCCCTACTCTTTGGCGCGGGCGCGCCCCTTGGCGGTGACGGGCGGGGCCGGTCCGTCCCCGGTCGCCTCGGCGGCCGGGTCCTGGTCGAGCTGCTCGACCTCGTAGCCGTGGCGGCGGAAGTACAGCAGTGCCCCATAGGACAGCTCGTCGGCAGCCGCCCGGCCGGCGGTGAAGTGGACTCCGGCGATCGTCTCGTCGTGGTCCCCGTCGGGGGACGTGATCGCGTACATCACTGCACCTTGAGGTTTCGCAGCACTGCCGCGGACCGGGTGGCCTTGAGCGCGACCGCGACCGGTCCGAGTTCGACCTCACCCGTCTTGACGGCGCCGCTCGTGTTGAAATCCGGCAGCCACTGCCGCACGATCTGCCCACCGGCGGTCGACACTCCATGGAACCCGTCGAGGCCGAGCCTCACCGCGTACAGATCGGACAGGCCGGTGATCTGCCCGCCGGGCCCGGCGCCGTCGACGTCGCGGGACTCCACCGGGATCACGGGGGAGGTGCTGCCGGCCTTGTCGCCCAGGTCGACCAGGGCGATGCCGTTGTACGTCTCGACCTTCTGCCCGAACGCGTTCGGGGACCGGTCGTAGTAGCCGGCGCGACGGGCGAGCGAGCGAATCCGGGCGATGGTCTTGCGGTTGCCTAGCAGTGCGGACGGAGTGCCGTCGAGCAGGGACAGGAACTCGTCGAGCATGTCGAGCGCATCGTTTGCCTTTCCGGTGTCGCTGCCGAGCGTGGTACCGGTCCAGTCGAGGGAGGTGCCGGCGCCCATCTCGGTCGTCGATCCGGCGAGGGCCTTGTCGAGGCCGTCGAAACCCTGTTCGCTGCCCGGCGTGGTGATGCGTTTGCCGTTGATTACCTGGTCGGCGAAGTAGGCCCGGGCGCTCTTGATGGTCTGGCCCATCTGGAAAGCCACCTCGTTCGACGCCGCGGCGCCGACGTTGGCGAGCACGCGGTCGATCTCGAACGCGCCGCCAAGCGGCGCCAGGTCGACCGTGAACCGCGCGCGCTTGGCCTGCGCCTTCGGGTACTCGGTGCCCAGGGCGCGGAACTGCGCGGGCCGCTCGACGACGAGCCGGGTGTAGCCGTAGGTCAGGGTCGCGCCGCCGCCGGCCGGGCTGACGGCGTCGTCGAAGGTGAGGTTGTCGAGCAGCCAACTGGACTTCCGGAACTCGTCGATCACCATCGTGTCGACGTCGTCCTGCGCGTTGATCCGCGCATCGGCGAGAGTGATAGCCATGGGGCAGAGCCCTCCTTACTTGGCGAGTCGCGCCGAGATCGCGTCGAGCAGCGAGGCCGGCGTCTGACGGGTGGTGGGGGCGCCGCGGAACTCTCCGCCGGACCGGGCCGGCGGGGCGCCGGCAGCGCGGTAGAGGTCGGGGTCGGCCTCGACCGCCGCGGTGATCGCGGCCGTGAGATGCTCGGCGAACTTCGGTTCGGTGGGGTCGAGTTCGGCAAGCGCGGTTGCGAACGCGCGGGAGTTGAGCAGGCGGTCGGGGCGCGCGCCGGCCGCCTCGGCGGCCTGGTGGGCGGCGAGCTCGACCCGCGCGGTACGGAGCTGCGCGCCGAGGTCAGCGAGCTGCCGATCGCGATCCGCGACGGCGGCGGCAAGCTGCGCCGGATCGGACTCTGCGCCGCCGGAGTCGGGGTTGATCGCCTTGTTGATCGCGTCGAGGGCGGCCTGCAGCGTGTCGCGCTGCTCGGCCGCCTCGGTCGCCTGGCGCTGCGCTTCGGCGAACTGCTCGACGGTCGGGCCGGCCGGGGCCGGCGGCGCGGACGGGGTCGGTGTGGCGGGCGGGTCGGTGGGGCCCGGGGCAGTGGGCGGGGCGGTCGGGTCGCCGGTCGGCGTGCCGGTGTCGGGGGCGCCGGCGGGTGCGGTGGTCATGGAGTGGTCCCTCCGGACAGGGAAAAGGGCCCGCCCCCCGGGGCGGGGGCGGGCCCTGCTGGATGTGGGGTGGTGGCCTACGCGGCGTCGACCGCGGCCCGGACAAACGAGTCCTTGGCCTGCAGCAGCAGGCGCAGACCGGCGGTCAGCTCGGGCCCGTCGGACAGCGCGGCAATCATGTGGGCGGCGAGTTCGTGACACGGTCGGCTGACGGCCTGCAGGTGCTCGGGCAGATGGTCGAACCGGAACTGCCGGCCCAGGTGGACAGTGTCGGAGTGACGGTTGGCGAGGTTCACGTCGGTTCCCTTCGGGATGAGGTCATGCGGACTGGACGGGAGACGGGGCGGTGATCGGGCGGGCGGCGGCGTAGCCGCGCACCCACGCCACGCGCAGGATGGACTCGCGTGGGTGGGGACAGGCGGTGACCGGCTGTCCGTCGCGGGCCGCGGCGCGGCCGGCTTCGACGGTGCGCACGACGTCGGCGCGGAATCCCAACTCGCCACCCCCTAGAACTTGTTGGAGACGTCGGCGCCGGTCTTGCGGGCGGTGTCGGCGGCGGCCGAACGAACCCCGGTGAGTTGCTCGGTGTACTCGGCGAGCGTGGTCCGTGGGCTCACCTCAGCCCAGTACCGTTTGAGCTCTTCGGACGCCCGGGCGTACGCGACGTGCGACGGCCCCGAGAACAGACTCATGGGGTCGATGCCGTCGAGCTCGGCCCGCTTGGTCAGCAGGTACCCGCGGCACCATTCCTCTGCGTCCAGCCACTGGGCATAGACGTACTCGTCGTACATCTGCCGGACTTGCCGGGCGCTGAACGCGGACCGGCGCCCGGACTCGGCCCACTCCCGTTCAGCGAGCCACCGCTCGGCCGCCGGAAGGCGGTCCCAGGGGTGTTCGTCGGGTGCCTGGTCGACCCACGACCAGTCGTCCATCCGGGAGCCCGGCCGCAGCGCGCCGTCGAGGGCGGCCCGGTCGGCGAGCTGCGCCTCGACACCGCGGCCGGCGGCGGCCGGCGGCGGGTCGACGGGGTATCGGCGGTCGAGCTCGGCGGCGATGCGCGCGGCCCCGTCGGGGTCGGTGTAGCGCAGCGCCCACCCGAGACGGTCGTCGGCGACCTGCGAGAGGTCCGCCAGCAGCCGGCCGCCGGGCAGCAACTCGGCGAGCAACTGCCGGCGGTCCGCCTCGGCGGCGAGCGCGGCGAGCTCGTCGCCGCTGGCGTGCCGGGACCGTTCCGCGAGCTGCCGCTCGGACATGGCGATCAGGTCGCGGCGGGCACCGGGCAGAGCGGCGTCGATGTCGCGCCGGTCCAGCTCGGCCGCCACCCGTAGCACGTCGGAGTCGCCGAGCATGGGCAGGGCGCGGGCGAGCTCGTCGTCGCTGAACTCGACCAGGTCGGCCATCCGGCCGCCGGGCCGCACGCGGTCGAGCAGCGCCTGCTCGTCCCGCCGGTTCGTCTCGGCCTCGATCTTGGCGCGGTCGCGCTTGTCGAGGGAGCCGTGCCGCAGGGCGGCGCCGAGCTGCTCGTCGCTCATCTCGGCCGGCGTCCGGTGGTCGCCCGCCCGGATCTTCGCGGCCTCGACCGCATCCGGTGGTACCGGCCGGCGCGGCTCGGGGAGGTTCCCCGCCCCGGGCTGCTCCCGGTAGCGGAGCCGCTTCAAGTCGGGGTTGGCCGCGAGGTGGTCGCGCATCCGGCCCTGCCAGTCGCGCACCCGCTGCTCGGCAACCTGCCGCGCCTCGGGCGTCGCGGCGGCGGCCGCGCGCTTCTTGTACTTGCGGATCTGGCGCTCGATCGCGCGCTGCTTCTGGCCGGCTTCGTACCCGGTGCCGTCGGACGGCTCGGGCGCCTCGACCGCGGTGACACCTGGGGTGAACGCGCTCAACGAGTGCCGGCAGTTGGGGTGTTGCAGGCCGGCGCGGCGGGCCTGCTCGACGCTTCCGGCCACCCGGACACGTACGGTGCGGGCGTCATCGAGGGCGTGCTCGGTCTCGATCTCGCGGGCCCCGTCCGGGCCGTCGAGGGACAAGATCCGGCCTTCCCACTTGCGGCAGAGCGGGCACTCGCGCGGTGCGGTGGAGACGCGGACGAGGTCGACGCCGGCGGCGCGCAACCGGTCGGACTGGCCCTCGACGGCAGCCCGGCCGACCGCGGTGCGCACGGCCATCTCGGCGTAGCTGGTCATCTGCCACGACCGGCCGGCCTTGTCGACGAAGCTGCGCAGGCCACGATCGGCGAACCTCTCCATGGCCCTCTGTGTCGCCTGGCGGCGGGTGTCGATGCCGAGCAGTGGCGTAGCGGCCACCTCGGAGACGACCTGTCGGTATCCGTCCTCGACGCCGCGCAGGATGCCGCGGTGCGTGGCGGTGACGAGCTCAATCGTCTCCATGGCGAGCCGGTCGACGGCGCGGCCGGCCGGCGTCGACTCCGCGATGCGCGCGGCGTCGACGTCGCCCAGGGCACCGAGCTCGGCCAACCCCGTCCGGGCGCCCCGGTTGAACGCCTCGGCGACGACGTCGTGCACCTCGGTCGACATGGCGGTGCCGAGCGCGTCGACGACGCCCTGCGCCGCCCGCCGTAGCGGCTGTACGTCGGCGAGTTTGGCGATGGCCCACCCGGGGGCTTCGAGGCCGTCGGCGATCTGCCGGGCCACGATGCCGAGCAGTCGCTGCTCGGCATCGGCGTACAGGTCCCGCACACGGTCGGCGAGATCCTCGGCCATCCACGGGGAGACCGGCACACGATCACCCCCTCGGGCCCCTACGCGGTGAAGCTCGCCACCGGGTCGGGCACGGCCTGCCCGGTCTCTGTGTGGATGCGGGCGACTTCGGCGGCGACCGCCTCGGCGTCCCACTCCGGGCGCAGTACCCGCACTTTGGTCTCGGTGCTGATGGCCTGGGCCTGCGCGAGCAGGGAGAGCGTCTGTGCCTGGGCCTGTGCATCCTGGGCAACGGCCGGCCCGAACTCGATGCTCGGCCGCTCGGGGGTGAGGCGGGAGAAGCCGAGCGCGCGGTCGAGGTGCAGCATGGCCTCGACGATGTCCCCGAGCGCCGGTGACGCATACCGGGCCTTGGTCTTGCGGGTCACCATGGAGTCGCGGGTCCGGGCCATGATTTCTGTGGCGGTGGCGGCCGGCCCGTCGTCGAGCCCGAACGTGCTCGGGCTGTAGCCGGTGCTCTGGACGATTTGCCGCACCACCGCGTCGGAAGAGGACCGGTGTTCCTCGACGCGGATAGCGAACTGGGCCAGCGTGATGCCGGCGGCGTCGGTCGGGGGGATGTCCAGCGCCTGCCAAATTTCGCGGTCCACGTCGAAGCTGGCGCCGTGGCCGGGGCCGCGGTCGCGCAGGTACGCGCCGGGGACAATCAGGCGGGCGCGGGCGAGTCGGATGTCGCGCATCCAGCTCGACCACACCTCGTCGAGCGCATCGCACATGTCGCGCGCCGGGCCCTGTAGGTCCGAGCGACCGAGCGGTGAACCGCGGTGGCTGCGGTTGGGGCCGATGTTGGGCCAGTAGGCCGCGGTGAGCTGCGGGATGCCGGTCTCGATCGCGCCGGACGGGCCGAGCGAGTCAACGACTGCGGCGGTCCTCGGGTGCTCGGTGAGCGGCACCGGGCGGCCGATGTTGTCGGTGGTGCCCTCGTAGAGGGCGTGTTCGATCAGGCCGCGTGAGTGCCGCTCCAACCGGCGAAGCACGGTCGTGCCGTGCCGGTCCAGCTCCTGCCAGAACGTCACGGCGATCATGTAGCCGTAGCGGAACTCTGGTACGGCGCTGTCGGCGTGCACGGTGGTGAGGAGCGGCCGGGGGCCGATCTCGGCATCCCACGCGGCGACCAGGTAGACCCCGCCGAGCGCGGCGGACACCTCCGCCGCTTCGAGCAGCACGCGCTCGGCGTGCTCGCCGAGCAACTGGTCGAGGCGGGCCTGCAGCGCGGTGTCGGACACGGTCAGCCGTGGGGGCTCGCTGAACAGCAGGCCGGCGGAGCGGCGGGCGACGTCGGCCGGCATGGGGATGTGCAGCCGGGTTTCGCGGCGGTCCGGTGCCGGTGCGCGGTCGCGCCCCCACAGCCGGCGCTGCCCGCCCCGCCGGTGGCTCTGCCCCTGGTAGACGGCGGCGAGCCGCTTCGGGTCGCCCGCGTACCACGCATCGTCGATGGCCATCTCGGCGAGCTCCGGCGCCCACTTCCGGGGCGGCCATGGCGAGTTAGCGTCAGGCAGGGGCATCCGTGCTCACCTCCTGTAGTAGATCGGGGATGAGGTGGCGCCACTCGGCGAGGGTGGAGTGCGCGACGTACCGCAGCGCGTCACAGCTGTGGTCGTCGCGCTTGATCGGGCGGTCTTCGCCGACGGCGGCCGCGGCCGGGTCCCAGGCGTACGCGGGGAGCTCGCCGAGCAGGCCCTCGCACGAGCGGTGCACCCGTAGCAGGCCGGGGGCGAGGGCGGTCGACACGGTCCGGATGCCGTCGAGCACGTCGTTCTTCGCGCGGGCGACGCCCGGGTGCCCGTCCTCCCAGAGCTGGGCAAGGAAGGACGCGGCCGACGGGTCGACGAACGTCCACTCGGGGTCGACACCGAGGCCGGACAGCCAGCCGCGTAGGGCCGCGCTGTACTGGGCATCGGTCATCTGCCGGCGCCGGGCCCGGGAGTCGTAACGCCACTCCGCGCACGCGTACAAACGGCCGTCCTCGCCGAGCCCCAACAAGATGGCGACGAACGGGTTCGTGGTGCCGTAGTCGATCCCCAGCCACGACCGGGTGATCGTGGGCAGCTCGTCGACGACGTGCTGCTGCTCGTCCCAGCAGTCGTAGATCGACCCCTCGGCGATCACCCACGCACCGTCGATCATCCGTCGGCGCCACAGGCCGCGGTACTCGGCGTGCAGGGACCGGACATAGGCCGGCGGCAACGAGGGGTTATCGCGAAGCCCGAAGTGCCAAGCGCGCAAGTCGAGTTCGGCGGCCCGGTCGAGGTAGTTGGCCTTGAGCCAGTGTCGCGGACCGTCGGGGTTGGTGGTGGCCAGCACCCGCGCGCCGTCGACGGACAGGCGGGCGAGCAACTGAACCCAAAAGGGCTCGGGGAGCAGCGTCGCCTCGTCGACGTACGCCAAGTAGGCCGTCAGGCCGCGCAGCCGGCCCTCGGCCCGGGAGTCCGCGGCGCCGATCAGGTGGACGGTGCGTCCGAGGATGACGGCGGTGGTGGCGCCGCGGGTGTGCCGGACCTGCCCGGCGGCGACCGGCCCGAACAGCGCCGGATCGCCGAGCGGCTCCAGCACGTTGCGCTCGATCGTCAGCAGGCTGCGGCCGCAGATGAGGATCAGCCCGGATGGCGGCGCCTCCGCGATGGCCAGCAGGAACGCCAGCAACGAGGCCACGGTCTTGCCGCTCCGGACGGCGCCGTGCCAGATGTTGATGCGGGCGGTGGCCCGGGCGACCGACCGAAGCTGTTTGCGGGAGAGGGGGAGTTCGGTGGCGGGGGCGAGCACGGCTCACCCCCCGTCGGCGGCCGCCTCGTCCTCGTCGGCGAAGGCGGCCCGCAGGCCCCGGGCAAGATCGGTGAGCATGCTGCGCACCTCGTGCCCGGAGCTACCGGCGTCGATCTCCGCCAGCCGTGCCGCACTGGTCAGATATCCGCCGATGGCCTGTGAGTGGTGGCGCTCGTCCTGCGCCGGCGGGTCCTCGGTGACCACGTCGACCGTGTCGCCGGTCGGCAGCAGTTCAACGCGGGTGTAGGTGTCGGCCTCGACCCGGTCCAAGTTCGCCGCGGCCCGCCGGTACAGCCGGCCCACCAGATCCCGCCGCACCGCGGCGAGGTCTTCCTGCCGGGCCGCGGTCGCCGCGGCCGTGCGGGCGCCGCCGGTGAAGGCGAGCCCCTCCTCGCCGGCGATCTTCGACACGGTCGAGCTGCTGCGCCCGATCGCGGCCGCGATGCCGTTTCGGGACAGGCCGTCGGCGTGCAGGCGACGCACCTGGTCGCGGTCCTGGTCGGTGATGGGCTCGCGCACGGGGCATCACCTCCCGGGCACGCAGAACGGCCCGCCACGGGGGGATGTGGCGGGCCGTTGGTCTGGAGTGCGTTCCGGGCACGCCGGAAGCGCCTCCAACTCTAGGTCACAGATCGATAACGGTGCAAGGGGTTAGCCGCGGGCTCGTTCGACGACCGCGGCGGCATCCTCGTCACGCCCGGGGCGGCCGGGCCAGACCAGCACCCGCGCGGCCGTCACCTCCTCGTCCGCGGCGTGGTCGGCGAGCACCTCCTCGACGGTTTCCTGCGCGAACCGCTCCGCGTTGCGCTTCGGGTCTGCGTCGACGATCTCGACGGGCGCCAGCTCGGCGTAGTCCTCGACTTCCCACCCGTCCCCGGTCTGCAGGTCGACCCGGTACGCGAACAGCATGTGCCCGTCGATCACCGCGCGCACCCGGTCCTCGGCCACGTCCAGCTCGGCCGCGATCACCGGGGCGGGCAGGCGGCCGTCGACGGCCGCCTCGATCACCAGGGCGGCGAGATGCCCCTCGATCGGGTGGCCTGCCGCGGCATGCTCCCGTGCCGTGCGCAGCCGGGCGAGCGCGGTCTCGGCGTCGAAGTCGTTGAGCAGCGCGCCGAGCTGCTCGGCGAAGGTGCGGGCGCCGGCCCGCTGCTCCTGCTCGGTCATCGGTTCCCCGGCCGGCCGCTTGACGTGGGTGGTGGTGGGCTTCTCGGTCATGGTGGGCGCCTCCCTAGCGCTCGGTGTGGGCGCCGGGCCCTACCGCCGTAGGGTAGGTGGCGCCCCTGACAGGTGCTCTCTGCCGGGTGCGTGGCCCCTTGGGGCCGCGGGGTCGGTCGGCGTTGTAGCGGCGCCGGCCGACCCGCGTTCACGCCTGCTCGGTCGCGGTGCGGAGATTGCGGAGAATCTGGTAGATCCGGCCCTCGGTGTAGTGGAGATCGCGCGCGATCTGCGCCGCAGACCGGCCCGCGTCCCGGGCCTCACCGATGATCCGGGCGAGCTGCTCGTCGAGCTGCTCCGACTCGCGCCGGATGCGCTTGGCGTCCTCGTAGCTGAACTGGGGCGCGGGCTGCTCGGGCATCGGCTCCGGCTTCCTTCCGTGGGGCCGGCCGAGCTGCTGCTCGACCGGCCGGTGTGCTGTCACTGCCTACTCTCGCCGATCCGCCGGCGCACTGTGGCGCCGGCGGTCGACCCTCGGCCCTCGGCCCTAGCTGAGCTGGTTCTCGCCGGTCCAGTAGCACCAGTGGCACCCGCGGCCGGAGCAGTCGCGGCACCGCGGTGCCTGCTCGATCTCGTCCGGCGCCTCGACAGCGGGCTGTTCGTCCGGCTGCCATGCCATGACGGCGTAGACGGTGCCCGCCTCGACGAGCCACCCGCCGGCCGCCATGCGGTCGCGGAGAATCTCCAGCGACACCCGCCACGGTTCGCCCTGGTCGTCCCGGTGCTGGCCGTCGATGTACCAGTAGAGCGCGACCCGGCCGCCCCCGCGCGGCTCGACCACGACACCGGCGGCGTGCGGGTTGTCCTCGACGTCGTCGCCCCGGAGCGTCGCCAGGCGCAGGGTCTGCCGCTTGCCGTGGCCGGTGAGGACGTCGAGCGCGGCCCGAACGTCCGGATGGTCGGCGTACTTGGGCAGGCTCCCACGGGCCTCTCCGTGGGCTTCCCCGCGGTGCACCACGACCGTGCCCTCGACGGGCGCCTGCTGTGCCGGCTTGGGGCCGTACTTCGCGCGCTCGGCGGCGCGTCGCGCGGTGGACTCGGCCTCGAACGTGGCGCGGTCGGCGTCCGCCTTGGCCTTGATCCTGTCGAGGTCTTCGCGCGAGATTCCCATCCGCATCCGGACGCGCATCGGGCCGTCGGGCAGATTCTCGACGGGCGCCTGCTCGGCCGCCGCGGGTACGGGCTGCTCGGTCAGCGGGATGCGCTCGCCGGACGGGCTGACGGCCCACGCGTGCCGGTACAGGGCGCTGGCGGCGCGCACCTCGTCGAGGGTGCCGGCGGCGCGGGTCGAGTGCAGGGTGCAGGCGCCGCGGTCGCAGACGTCGAGCGTCTCGTCGCAGACCTGCAAGGCGTACCGGCCCGGGCGCGGCTCGTGCACGCCGAGCACGGCCTGCTCGAACGCGTTGGTGGCCACCGACAGGGCGGCCGGCCGTGCAAGACGGCGGCGCGGCTTGGCGGGCGCCTGCGCGACAGCGGCCGGGGTCGGCGCGGTCGGGGTGTCGAAGAGGGTCGGCTCGACGGCGGCCGGGCGCTTGCGGGCGGGGGCGGCCGGGGGGGTGAGCAGCGGCTGATCGGCGAGGGACAGCTCGGCGCGGCGGCGGTCGCCGTGCGTGCGGTCGCAGTTCTTGCAGACGCGCAGGGCGCCGGTGGACAGGCCCTTGGCCGCGGTCTCGGGGTCGACGACGTGCAGCGCGAGCCGCTTGCAGTAGCCAACGGTGATGCCGTTGTCCTGCTTGTGCAGAACTGCGCTGCGGGCGCTGGTGGTTGCGTAACGCATGGGGTGCTCTCCCTGGGTCGATGGGGTGCCGGGTAGCGGCCGGCCCTGCAATTGCTGCAGTAATGATTACTGTAATGATTACAGTCCATGCGTGCAAGGGGGGAACCGGAAACGGGCCCGGGCAGCAGCAGCCCGGGCCCGCTGGCGGGGGTGTGCCCCTGGGGTCACGCGGCCCGGCCGGCGGCCGGCCGGTCGAGGGCGACGAGCAGCTCGACGAGCTCGGCGCCGACCCAGGTGCGCCGGCCGCGGCGGTCCGGCGCGGCGGGGGCGGTGCAAGCCGGCCCGGTGGAGCAGGTGACGCTCGGGGCGGTCTGCGGGTCGGTGTGCAGGGTGAGCTCGCCGGAGCACCACGGGCACGGCCGACCCTCGATCACGCTCTCGCGGCGGTCGAGTTCCAGCGCGCCGAGCACGAGCCGCTCGGCCTGCCCAGCGACGCGCACCGCCTCGTGCACGAGGTGTTCGGGCAGCAGCGCGAACAGGGCCGGACCGCGGGTGAGCGCGCCGGCGCGCTGCTCCGCCTCGGTGTCCTCGTCGAGCAGGCGGCCCTCGATGAACATTGCGGCCCAGTGCAGGCCGTGCCGGCGGCTTCCGGGGTCCGTCGCGCTGGCGTACAGCCAGCGGCGGGGGTCGGCGGCGTCCGCCTGGTCGACGGCCCACACGACCGGCCGGCCCGGGTGGGAGATCGGCCGGCGCTCGACCGGCCGCTGTACCGCGGCGGCGAGGATGTCGGCGGCCTCGAAGAGGAGCCGCTCGACGCGCACCGCGGCGTCGAGGGCGGACAGGTTGGCGGGGGCCGGATGTTCCCGGAGGGTGAGCGGGACACGGTCGGCGACGAGCAGCTCGACGTCGTCCGCGGCCTGCCGCGCAAGGTGAGTAGAGAGCTGGGCGGGCGGCCACGTGGGGGCCGGCGGGGTTTCGATGGCGACGAGCAGCGCACCCCACTGTGCGCGCACGGTGCGCAACTGCTCGACCGCTCGACGGACACGGGTGGACGGGTACACGGTTGCTCTCCCAATCAGGCTGTACAGGTGGCGAGTTGGTGGGTCCGGGCGCCCCTCTGTGGTGGAACGGGGGCGCCCGGACCGGTCTAGGGGGCCGGTCGATCGGCCGGCGCGGTCGGGGCGTTGGCCGCGCCCACGGTGGGGGCCGTCGGCTGTAGGCCGGCGGCGGCGAGCTCGACCCGCGCCCGGCCGCGGGCCAGCGCCCACCCGTCGAGCAACTCGGCGGCGAGCAGGCGCTCGTACTCGACCGCCTCGACGACGCCCTGCTGCGCCCCGGCGTCGAGTCGGGCCCGCACGTGGGCGAGCTCGACCTCGACGAGCCGGCCGCGCTGCACCCGGGGCAGTGCCCGCTGCAGGGCCCGCAGCCGCTGGTGTGCGGTCCGTCGCAGCCGCGCATGCCGGGTACTCCACTGCGCGCACCACTGCCGGTAGCGGGCGAGCTCGACGATCCCCTCGCGCAGCAGCAGGACCTCGTCGGGCAGCAGGACGCCGCGCTCGGCCCGGTCGACCAGGTGCAGCAGCAGCTCGACGTCGTCCGGCCGCCGGTCGGCCGCGGCCGCGCTCACGGGATGTCCCGCGGGTCGACGAGGTAGGCGACGACGAGCTGCTGCCCGACGGGGTCGAGGGTGAGCTCGGCGTCGACCGCGGGCCGACCGGCGGCACGCAGCTCGGCGCGCACGGTGTCGAGCAACTCGGCGACGACGGGCAGGGACACAGGGACGGACACCGCGCGTACGGCGCGGGTCTCGTGCACGAGGAAGCGGGAGGGCAGGGACACGGGCTGTGACCTTTCGGAAGGGACGGCGCGGACACCCGCGCGCATGGGAGGCGCATCGACCGGTCGCGACGGCGGAATCATCGAATTCCCCTACGCCGAGCGACAGTTCGGGCCCGCGGACTACCTCCGTCGCGCGGGATCGGAGGCTGAACCATCACGGCCTCGACGACCGCAAGCTCGACGGCCCGCCGCTCGTCTCGACGCTGCCGGGCGCGCTGCTCGACCGCGGCCCGGCGGGCGGCATGCTCGACGGCCCGCTGCTCCCGCAGCAGGGCCGGCCCGTCGAGCCGGTCGACCACGCGCCACCGGCCATACCCGAGGCTCTCCTCACAGAGCACGACAGCGCCGACCGCGGCGAGCTCGCGCGCCACCCGCCGGACCTGACGGCGGTCAGACGACTCGAACAGAGCCGGCCGATCGCAGCCCGGCCACGTGGCAGTGAGCCGGTAGGCAGACCCGGGGATCGGGTTGCGCGGGGCGTTGCGGCGGTGACGGGACTTCACGCGGCACTCTCCTGTCGACGAACGGCGGCCTTGTCGGTGCGGGTCGGGTGGACGGTCCGGCGCCGGGCCCAGGTACCGGCCTGCGCGCCGGGCGCGAGGGTGCGCCGTCGACACGGCTCACCAACCGGCGCGTGGCACCAGTCGCACGACACCGCGAGCGCATCCGGCCTGCCGGCCGCGGCGGCGGCCTCCCGCGCCGCCCGCACCGGCCGGAACTCGGCGAGCTGCTCCGCAACCGCCGCCGGAAGCGCCCGCCCGATCCGGACGGCCACCGAGGCGGCCGGCCCGCCGGAAAGCTCCCGCGAGCTACGCGGCTCGACCCGCCCGGCGGCGACGGCCTGGCGCTGCGCACGGATCGCGGCCCGGTACGCCTGGTCGTCGTCCGGATCGACCAGGGGACGGGGATCGGTGTGACGGGCAAGCAGGGCCCGACGGTGCGCGGCCCACGGCCGGGCCACGTCCGCGGCGATGATCGGCCACGGCGACGACGCGACGTGCCGCCGCACCGCGGCCGCGGCGTCCCACCCGTCGACCGCAACCGCCGGCACGTCCTGCAGCAGCTCACACCACCGCCGAAGCTGCGCCCCGGCTTCGTCCTGGTCGGTGTTGGCGGTGCGGGGATCGAGCTCGCCCGCGTACGCGAGCAGCGCCGCCACCTCGTCCGGGCTCATCGGGCACCCCCGCGGGCCTGCAGATCGGCGAGCGCGGCCTGCAACAGCGCGGCGTTCCGGTCAGCCGCTTGTGGGGCGCGGGAGGCGTCCCCGGCGACGGTCCGCAACGGCGGCCGGCCGGCAGGACGTTCCCGGCTGATCCACTGCTGCCAGTCAGCGCGCCACTGGCCCGCGGTCCGGGCCGGCGCAGTCGCCCGGTGGGTGTGCCACTTCTCGGTGGCGTGGTCGAGGCCGTCGGGCCCGAGGCGCTGCAGGTGGCCGGAGACAGCGGCCCACCCGATCAGCTCGTCGTCCGGGGTCCAGTCGGAAGGCAGAGAGACCGCAGCAGCGCCACCCACGGCGGCAGAGCCCACGCGCCCGCGCGCGCCCCTCTGCTTCCCTCCCGTTTCTTCTCGTTCCCTCTGGTTCTGGGGTGCAGAATCTGCCACCCCACCCCCGCAGGAACTGCAACCCTCCCCGGAAGAACCTGCACCCCCGAGGGTGCAGTTTTCGCACCCCCCGCCCGCCGGGGCTGCAGAATCTTCGCCCCCCTCGACGGCGGCGCCGGGCACCCACCCGACCGCGCCCGGGAGACGGTAGACACGGGCACCGTAGGGGCCGCGCCGGCCCTCGACGAGCTCAAGCTCGCCCAGCCGGATGGCGGCCTTGATCGCATCGCTCACGGCCCGCTCCGACGCGTTGACGCGCAGAGCCAGAGCCCTGGTCGACCCCCACGCGACGCAGGCGTCGCCGGCGCGCTCGGCCAGAGCGAGCAGGACCAGGCGGGCCGTGCCGCGGGTGGCGGAACTTTCCCACACCCATTCACGGGCTGCGTGGCTCAACGGTGTTCCCTCCCTTGGGTGTTGGGTGTAGACGGTGGTTCGGGATGGCCAGAGGCGGCGGAGGGGGAGTGGGCGGCGCATCGCGGGCCGCACGGGTAGGGGCGGGCCGGCCTGCCGCACGGGCCCGGGCCAGCGCCGCAGAACGGGCTCACGAGCCGAGCGCGTCGAGTTGCCCGGGCATCGGGTCGACGACGTCCTCGGCGGGCGGTCTCGGCGGGCGCCGGCGGCGCACCGGCGGCGGGGAAGTGGTCGGATACGGGTGCACCGTGCCGTCGAGGGCGAGCTGCACCGGCTGCTCGGCCCGGTCTTCGACGACCAGCCGCCGGCCGCTCACGAGCCGGCCCTCGACAGCGCGGCGCCGGCCTTGCGCCGGCCGATGCCCGCGATCAGGTCGAGGTACCACCGCGGCTCACCCGCGGCCCGCGCTGCCCGCCAGATCCCCCGTACCTGCTCGGCATCCGGCGCGCCACCGGCAGCGGCCAACCACCACCGACCAGATAGCCCGATCCTTTGCTCAGAGTGGATCATCGGGCCCTCACGCAGCGAGTCGCGTTGACTGTGCCGAACTACGGGGGCTGCTTGCGTGCAAGCGGCGCAGGATCAGCTCGACCTCGTCGGCGGAACGGTCGGACGTGGCTGCAGCCTGCGCGGCGTCGCGGATCGGCATCGAATCGCGACGAGCTCGGGCGGCGTCGAGAACGAGTCGTGCGGCGGCGTACGCCTGGGCTTGGGTGATCGAGGTCCCGGTCACGCCGCTTCACCGCCGAGCAGGTCGGCGGCGGTGAGCCCGTACGCAAGCTCGATCCGCGCGAGGGTCGAGGCGCTCGGCGCGGTCTTGCCGGTGCGCAGACGCCACGCAGTGACCCGGGCAACCTTCAGCCGGTCAGCGATGTCTGAGTCGGTGTGATCGCCTGCAGCTTGTGCCGCCGCGACGAGCTGCTCGTGCTGGTACACCATGACGAACCCCCTCATCTTTCACCCACGGCAGATCATCTGCCGTGGGTGAAAGTTAACAAGGATCTTGCTGCCATGGAAGGAAGTTTCAGCCGTGTCGTGACGCGCCGCACATAATCAGATGCATGTTCGATCACAGGGTCTAAGCTGCAGAGATGGATCGCATGCCCGTCCACCTGCAAGTTTTCATGAGTGAAAACACGCCATGGACTCGCCACATACCTGCCGAGCGCGGTAGATTTCACGCATGCAGCAACGCACCCCCGCCACCCCCGGGGCGGAAGACCCGTTCCCCCGGTGGCTAGATAGCCGCCTGCGCGAGCTCGGATACGACCTAGGCGCCCGGGGCGGCGGCCGCACCAGATTCGCGGCTGACGCAGGCATCTCCGCCTCATCCGTCACCCGACTACTGGCCGGCCGCGGAACACCCGACGCGCCGCTGCTCGCCAAGATCGCGCCCGTACTCGGCGTGGAGCTAAGCACCCTGCTGATCAAGGCCGGCGTCGTCACGGCCGACGAAGTCAGCAGGGCGGCTACCCCTCAACCCGAGGGCCGACCGATCACACCGCAAGAGGCAGCCGCACAACTGGGCATCGAGAGCGAGACCGCAGTCGCGCTGTTCGTCTCGATGGTCGAGACCATGCAGGACCAAGAGGCCATGCGCCGCGATCAGGAGGTGCGCCGCATGGAGCCGTAGGGGAGGAAGCAGCACGTTGAACGAGGGGGGAAGGCGCGTGTTCGAGCGCCAGCAGTGGACGATCGGCACCGTGGCGGTTCTCGCAGCCGAGACTGTCGGAGTGCTTACCGTGGCGGTGGCAATGTGCCTGTCGGGCGACGACCGCGATATCGCATGGGTCGGGCTCGCCATGATGCTGGCAGCCCTGCCCGCCGCAATCGCCATGCAGCAGAAGCGCGCCGCCGAACTGCGCCAGGACGAGCGCGCAGAGATCCACAGCGCCGGCTACCGCCTGGCGCTTCGACACGTGGCCGAAGGTCTCCTGACACCCCCTCAGCCATCTGATCCCCGGCCGGGCTCGCAAGAGCCCGCCGACAACGTCGTGTACCTGCCGCGGGTCACCGACGCACCACCGGCCCGCGGCACCCAACAGGGAGGGAGGGCGGCACAGTGACGCCGCTCGTCGCCGCAGAAACCTTTATCGAGAGCGACCTCGAACCGTACATCGGGTACATCCGGGTTTCGACCTGGAAAGAAGAGAAGATCAGCCCCGAGATCCAGCAGGCCGCGATCCTGGAGTGGGCCAGCCGGAACCGCAAGCGCATCGTCCGGTGGATCACTGACCTCGACATGACCGGCCGAAACTTCAAGCGCAAGATCATGCAAGGCATCGAGGCCATCGAACGTGCAGAGGCCAAGGGCATTGCAGTCTGGAAGTTCAGCCGCTTCGGGCGCTCCCGCGATGGTGTCGCCGTCAATCTCAAGCGAGTTGAGAACACGGGTGGAGAACTCGTCTCCGCCACCGAACCCATTGACGCCCGTACCGCGATCGGACGTCTCTACCGAGGAATCATCTTCGAGTTCTCGGCATACGAGAGCGACCGCGCCGGCGAGCAGTGGGCCGAAACCCATGACCTCCGACGTTCCATGGGGCTCCCGGCCACCGGGCGGGAACGATTCGGGTACACATGGCACCGGCGCTATGACCCGAAGACTGAGAAGGTTCAACAGGAGTTCTACGAGCCGAAGTTGGACATTGGCCCTATCGTCGTCGACCTGTACCTCATGTACGTTGCCGGCTCGAAGGGCTTCGCGAAGCTGTGCGGGTGGCTCAACGCGCAGGGCTTCCGCACAACCCGAGGAAGCCTATGGTCGACCCCAACTCTCACCCGGTACATGGATTCGGGGTTCGCCGCCGGCCTGCTGCGCGTACACAACCGTGACTGCAAATGCAACGGGAGTTGCCCCAACTATCAGTTCGTCGAAGGGGCACACGAGGAGCTCATAGGGCCCGATATCTGGCAGCAGTACGTCGAGCGGCGCAAGCTCATCAAGGACACGGCACCACGCTCCCGACAGGGCAGCTACATGCTCACCGGCACGATGAACTGTGGTGGATGCCGCCGCAGTGCGGGTGTCAACGCCGCCCAGCGGAAGGGGAAGAACATCCGCGGATATGCCTACCGATGTGGAACCCGAGCCCAGCGGGGACAGCTCGCATGTGCGGGTTGCTACATCCTCCGTTCAGAAGTAGAAGGAGAGGTGACCGCATTCCTTCGCCAGCACGCAGATGGAATTGACGAGTCGCCATCTGTCCAGGTGCGGCAAACAAGGGATTTTGAAGCGGCCCAGAAGCGAACATCCCTTGCCCGGAAGGAACTTGAGAAGCAGCACAAACGGCTTACGACTGCTCTCACCAACCTTGCCGTAGACAAGAGTCTGAACCCCGAGAACTACGAGGATGACGTCTACGAGAAGGCAAAGGCCAAGCTGACCGACGAACGCGCGAGGATCACCAAGCAGCTTGAAGCGGCGACCGTTGAAGCAGCCCAACCCACCTTCACAGAGCTCCGCCCCATAGTCGTAGGCCTCATGGCCGAGTGGGAAACCCTGCTCGTCTCGGAGCGTAACGCGATCATCCGGAAGTTGATCAGGCGTGTTGCGCTGACCAAGAATGAATCCGGAGAAGTTGTTGTCGAGATCCACCCGTTGTGGATGCCGGACCCGTGGGCGTCGAAGGCAGCGGGACACGAGCTCGCGGCCTAGGGCGAAGAGAAACAGGTCTCACCTCGGCCGGGCCTGCTGACAGCGCCACCGTGGCGCGCCAGAATGCAGGCGACGAGCCCGCTACTAGTCAGTAGTGATCTCGACGCTCGCCGGACGGTCAAGGAGGACCCGTGTACAGCACCATGCAGGACGTACCGCTCACCGTCGCCCGGATCTTGGAGCACGGGTCTACGATCCACGGCCGTTCGACGGTCACCACCTGGGACGGCACTGGCCCGGTCGTCCGGACGTACGCAGAGGTGGGTGCCCGCGCCGCACAGCTCGCCCACGCACTGCGCGACGAACTCGGCTGCACCGAGGAAAGTGTTATAGGCACGTTGATGTGGAACAACTCGGTCCACCTGGAGGCGTACCTCGCCGTCCCCGCCATGGGGTCCGTGCTGCACACGCTCAACCTGCGGCTGCCCGCCCACCAGCTGTCGTTCATCGTCAACCACGCCGCCGACCACGCGGTGATCGTGGACGGCAGCGTGCTCCCGCTGCTCGCCGCCGTCCTGCCGGACCTCGCCCCGACGCTCCGGCACATCGTGGTGAACGGCCCCGCCGACCGCTCGCTGCTGGCCGGCTTCCCGGGCACCGTGCACGACTACGAGGAGCTGATCGCCGACCGGCCCACCGCCTACCCGTGGCGCAGCGACCTCGACGAGCGCGAGGCCGCCGTGCTCTGCTACACCTCCGGCACCACCGGGGACCCGAAGGGCGTGCTCTACAGCCACCGCTCGGTGTACCTGCACTGCCTCCAGGTCAACACCGGCGACAACTTCGCCTTCACCCCGCGCGACACCGCGCTGCCGGTGGTCCCGATGTTCCACGTGAACGCCTGGGGCATCCCGCACGCCGCCTTCATGTCCGGCGCCAACCTGCTCATGCCGGATCGTTTCCTCCAGCCCAAGCCGATGGCCGAGATGATCGCCGCCGTCCGGCCCACCGTCGGCGCCGCCGTCCCGACCATCTGGAGCGGCCTGCTGGACGAGCTCGACGCGGGCGACTACGACACCTCCAGCCTGCGCATGGTGGTCATCGGCGGCAGCGCCTGCCCGCCCTCGCTGATGAAGGGCTTCGAGGAGCGCCACGGCATCCGCGTGCTGCACGCCTGGGGCATGACCGAGACCTCGCCGCTCGGCTCCTTCGCCCAGCCGCCCGGCGGCCTCACCCCGGAGGAGGAGTGGCCCTACCGGGTCACCCAGGGCATCTTCCCGGCCTCCGTCGAGGCCCGGCTGGTCGGCCCGTCCGGTGAGCGGATGCCGCACGACGGCGTCGCGGCGGGCGAGCTGGAGGTGCGCGGCCCGTGGATCGCCGGGGCCTACTACGGCGGTGCCGGGCAGGACCCGGTCCGGCCGGACGACAAGTTCTCCGAGGACGGCTGGCTGCGCACCGGCGACGTCGGCACCATCACCGCCGACGGCTATCTGACCCTCACCGACCGGGCCAAGGACGTGATCAAGTCCGGCGGCGAGTGGATCTCCTCGGTCGAACTGGAGAACCAGTTGATGGCCCACCCCGAGGTGGCCGAGGCCGCCGTGGTCGCCGTCCCGGACGAGAAGTGGGGCGAGCGCCCGCTGGCCACGGTCGTGCTGCGCCCGGGTGCCACGGCCGGGCTGAGCGAGCTGCGGGCCTTCCTGGCCGGGCGGATCGCCTCCTGGCAGCTGCCGGAGCGCTGGTCGATCGTCGAGTCGGTGCCGAAGACCTCGGTCGGCAAGTTCGACAAGAAGGTGATCCGCGCCAGCTACGCGGCGGACGAACTGGACGTGACGGTGCTCGGCAAGGAGTAGCCGCCCGCCCGACCGCCGAGGGCCGGCCACCCCCGTTCCAGCGGGGTGGCCGGCCCTCGGCGCGTGCCTGGTGGATCTCGCCGGCCCTCGGCGCGTGCCGGGTGGATCTCGCCGGACCTTCGGCGTCAGGGCGCGGTCAGCCCGCCGCGGCGACGCCCGCCTCGCCCATCGCGCCGATCCGCCCGAGCAGGTCGACGATCCGGGACTGGACGTCGGCGCTGGTCGAGCGCTCGGCGAGGAACAGCACCGTCTCGCCGGTGCGCAGCCGGGGCAGTTCGCGCGGGTCGAGGTCCACCGAGGTGTAGACCACCAGCGGGGTGCGGTGCAGCCGGTCGTTGGCGCGCAGCCAGTCCAGCAGGCCGACCCGGCGGCGGCGGATCTGGAGCAGGTCCATCACCACCAGGTTGGGCTGCACGCTGCTGGCCCGGGCGACGGCGTCGTTCTCGTCCACCGCGTGCTCGACGTGCATGCCGCGCCGCTCCAGGCTGCTGATCATGGCGGCGGCGATGTCCGGGTCGCCCTCGACCAGCAGGACGCGCGGGGCGTGGTGCTCGCCGTCGCGCGGCGCGAGGGCGCGCAGCAGCACGGCCGGGTCGGCGCCGTACGCGGCGTCCCGGGTGGCCTGGCCGAGACCGGCGGTGACCAGCACGGGGACGCGGCTGTTGAGCGCGGCGGTGCGCAGCGACTGCAGCGCGGTGCGGGTGATCGGGCTGGTCAGCGGGTCGACGAAGAGCGCCGCGGGGAAGCCGGCGACCTGGGCGTCCACCTCCTCGCGGGAGCGGACGATCACCGGGCGGTAGCCGCGTTCCTGGAGCGCCTGCCGGGTGGCCGGATCGGGCTCGGGCCAGACCAGCAGCCGACGGGCGCTGCCGCCCTCCCCGTTCGAGCCGTTCGAGCCGTTCGGGCTGGCCATGGTCGGCGGCTGCTCGTCGGTCCGGTCGCCGGCGGCGGCGGGCAGTTCGGCCATCGGGCGCGGGGCGGTCCTGGTCTCGGCCGGGACGGGCGGCTGCGGTCCGGCGGCGGGCGTCGGCGAACCGCCGAGCGGGCGCGGCGGCGCGAGTTCGGCGAGGCCGGTGCCGACCGGGCGCGGGCCGGACGGGTCCTCGGCGGCGGGCAGCGCCGGGCGGGCGGGCGGCAGCGCGGCGGGGCCGCCGGGCGCGGGCCGGTCCTCCTGCGGGGTCTGGTCGGACGGCGCGGCCGGGGCCTCCTGGCCGGGGCCGGGCGGCACGGCCAGCCGGCGACGGCGGCCGGTCGGTGCGGCGGCGGGCTCGGGCTGCGCGGGTGCCGGGCCGGCCGGCAGGGCGTGCTCCAGGCCGGGGTACACCGGGGTGTCGGGGGCGCCGGGGAGGGCGAAGCCGCCGGAGGAGTCCTCGGTGGGGGGCAGGGCGCGGCGCCGACGGGGCTTGGTCTCGGCGCCGTCGGCGGCCGGGGCGCCTTCTGCGGTGGGCGTGCCGCCCGCCGGGGTGCCGTCGGCGGGGGCGGCACCGGTGCCGGGGCCGAGCGCGAGCGGTTCACGCCCGCCGGTCCGGTGCTGCTGCGGGCGCTCGCCCTCGACGGGGACGGCGTAGGCCGGGCCGGAGCGGCCGTCGTCCTTGCCCCAGGGGTCGCGCTGCGCGCCGTCCGGACCGGCCAGTCCCTGGCGGCCGTACGCGGGGTCGTTGCCGGTGCCGTTCCACTGTTCGGGGACGGCCCGCTCGATCCGGGCGGGGGCGTTCGGCCACTGGTCGGCGGGGGCGTCGGGGGCGGTCCGGACCGGGGGCGCGGGTTCCTCGGCGGCGGGGCGGCCACGGCGGCCGCGCCGCTCGGCGGCGGGTTCCTCGGCGGGCTGCTCCGCCGCCGCGGCCGGGGTCTCGCGCTCGGGCTGCTCGCCGCCGTCGGCGACCGGCTCGGCGTCCTCGCCGGTGCTGGGCAGCTGCGGGATGCCCGGCAGGTCGGGCAGGACGGCGCTGTCGCCCTCCTTGGGCCGGTCGGAGCGGCGGCCCTCGGCGGCCGCGCGCTCGGCGGCGGCCTTCGCGGCGGCCGGGTCCAACGGCAGCTCGACGACGTACGTGGTGCCGGCCTTGCCGGGCAGCTCGTGCGGCTGGAGCACGCCACCGTGGCGCTCGACCACCGCGCGGGCTATCGGCAGGTGGACGGGGCTGCCGCCGAGGCCGGGCCCGCGGATCTCGACCCGGGCGACCTCGCCGCGCTGGGCGGCGGCCAGGACGACGGTCGGCGGCTCGCCGCCGGAGGGCAGCGCGGTGGGTGCGCCGGGGGCGGCCAGGCCGGGGGAGGGGGCGGTCGGGGCGTCCAGGGCGAGGCCGATGCCGCTGACGTCGGCGACCAGGTGGGCCAGCGCCTGGGCGAGCCGGCGTTCGTCGGCGATCACCTCGACGGCGGCGGCGTGCACCGAGAACCGCACCCGGCCCGGGCCGACCAGCTCGCCGGCCGCCTCGACGGCCCGGCGGACCACCTTGTCCAGGGCGACGGGCACCCGCCGCTCGGTCGGCTTGCGGCGGTCCTTGCCGTCCTTGTTGTCCTTGCCGTCCTTCGCGTCCGGGCCGTCCGCCGGGGCGGTCTCGCCGGTCTCGCCGGCCTCGGAGCGCTGGTGCGCGAGCACGCCGTCGATCAGCCGGCTGAACCGGCGGCACTCGTCGGCGAGCCGGCGCAGCGTCCAGTTGGCCTCCGGCCACAGCTGCCCGGCCGGGTCGGCGGCGAGCGCGTCCAGCCGCTCGTTCAGCGCGGACAGCGCGCCGCCGAGTTCGCTCTCCAGGACGGCGGTGAGGTGTTCGTTGCGGGCGACCAGGGCGAGTTCGCGGCTGCGGTCGGTGAAGGTCATCACCGCGCCGACCAGCTGGTCGCCGTCCCGCACCGGCGCGGTGGTGAGGTCGACGGTGACCGGGCGGCCGTCCTTGCGCCACAGCACGGTGCCGCGCACCCGGTGCTTGCGCCCGGAGGTCAGGGTGTCCAGCAGCGCGGACTCCTCCAGCGCCAGCGGGGTGCCGTCGGCCCGGGAGTGCTGGATCAGCGGGTGCAGTTCGCGCCCGCCCAGCTCGCTCGCCCGGTACTCCAGGATGTGCGCGGCGGCCGGGTTGACCAGCACGCAGCGGCCTTCGAGGTCGACGCCGAGCACGCCCTCGGCGGCAGCGCGCAGGATCATCTCGGTCTGCTTGTGCTGGCGGCGCAGCTCGGCCTCGACGCCGAGCCGGCTGGAGAGGTCGCGGACCAGCAGCAGGAGCAGGTCGCTCGCGGAGGACGGGCGGGACCGCTCGCGGTACGGGTCGTACGAGGTGAGCCCGTAGCCGCGGCCCTCGCCGGTGCCGTCGTCGGGGAAGTCGTTGCCGGAGACCTCGACCGGGAAGCTGGTGCCGTCGGTGCGCCGGGCGGTCATCCGGACCGGGCGGTCGGGCTCGTCGCCGTCGCGGGCGGCCGGGCGCATCGAGCCGGGGATCCGGCTGGGGTCGAACTCGGGCAGGAGGTCCAGCACGCCCATGCCGACCAGCGAGGTGCCGGGCGTCTGGAGCGCGTGGACTGCCGCGCTGTTGGCGTCCACGACGGTGCCGTTGCTGTTCACCAGCAACAACGCGTCGGGCAGGGCGTCGAGTATGGCGGCGAGGCGAGCAGCGCCTCGGATCGGCCTGCTGCTCACGTCGACAGGTCTCCTCGGCTCAGGGCAGCTCCTCCGGAGACGGCAGTATCTCATTCTTCTTTGCGGCGGGGTCGACCCGCCTAGTAACGTGGGCGGTGGTTGGTGCCGAACCCCACGGTTGTGGCATCATCTCAGGCACACGGAACGGGTCCGCTCACGCGGACGTGGTCCCTGTGGAGGAGGCTTCGCCTAGTCCGGTCTATGGCGCCGCACTGCTAATGCGGTTTCGGGGTTATTCCTGATCGAGGGTTCAAATCCCTCAGCCTCCGCAGCCGGAAAGCCCCGTCGACGATCTTGTCGGCGGGGCTTTCGGCATCTCCGGGGCGGTTCCGGACCCGCCCCGCCGACCTGTTCCGCAGGCCGGGGCCGCCGGGGGTCCGAGCGGCCTCCAGGGGGTCGGCCCGGGGGCAGGGAGCAATCGATTTCGTCCCGCGTCGCAGGTCATGTAATGTTGTCCCCGCAACGCCCCGCTGGCACTGTTCATCAGGGCGAGCGCTCATAGCTCAACGGATAGAGCACTTGACTACGGATCAAGAGGTTGCAGGTTCGAATCCTGCTGAGCGCACCAATCTCCGCAAGATCGGGTTCGCCCGTTCCTTGCGCTCATAGCTCAACGGATAGAGCACTTGACTACGGATCAAGAGGTTGCAGGTTCGAATCCTGCTGAGCGCACCAGCGAGAAGCCCCCGGCCACCGGCCGGGGGCTTCTCCCGTTTCCGGGCCCGGACGAGGGCGCCGGGTGCCGCGTCCGTTCTGGATTGCGGGCCTAATGGATGAAATGCATCTGTTTCGGGTATATCCCGTCCTGCCGCTCGGATGGCCGCCAAACGGGTGGGACCCGGCCATAAGCGCAGGTGTCGCAGTATGACCGGCTCAGGATCGTGATTCCTTTTTGTCAGATCTTGTGCCCAGACTGCCCGGCACCCCGGCAGCCGACCGTGAAGGAGAGCCGGATGGGCCGACAGTTTCCCCGCACGGCCGCCGCCCTGACCGTCCTCGTGGCCGGGCTGCTGACCGGCTGGAACGCCCCACTCTCGGTGGCCCAGCAGTCCCCTGACGCCTGGTCGGGGGAACGCCGGGCGGTCCTGCCCTCCGGCCTCTCCGTCCAACTCGAATTCGCCGCCACCCCGGGCACCGAGGTGGCCGCCGCGGCCGGCGAACTGGCCGACCGCCCCGGCGGGGGGCGTGCGGCCGGGCCGTACACGGACGGAATGCACCCCGGAAACCCCGCGCAGACCTTCAGCGTCACCGAGAACCGCCCGCAGGCGGACGGATCCTGGCGCACCGTCGGAACGCTCCGGCTCGCCTTCTCCCGACCGGTCCGCAATCCCCGGCTGCACCTCAGCGGACTGGTCGCGCTCGCCACCGGGAAGTCCGGCACCACCAGCACCGCGGCCCGGCTGACCCTCACCGGCGGCTCACCCTCCGCCCCCACCCTGGTCAACCGCACCGACTGGCCCGGCTGGACGGTCGACGCCAACGCCCTCGCACCCGTCGGCGCCGACGGCAGCTCCGACGGCGCGGCCGGCTCCGTCTCCGAGGGCACCCTGGAACTCGCCGGCACCCTGCGCACCGCGGTCTTCCGGGTCGAGCAGCGCTCCACCGCCCGGGCCGGCAGTACCACCACCCCGCCCGTCCTGCGCCAGGCGTACACCGTCACCGTCGACGAGGACCTCGGCACCGCCCCGCAGAACTACGGCAACGCCTCGCACGTGCTCTCCGACCTGTTCCTCGGCGCGGACGCCGCCAACCCGGCGCACCGCACCCGACCCCGGTCCGCCGACGACCCGGGCACGGCCGACCGGTCGACCGGCGAGCCGCTGGTCCAGCTCGACCACGGGGCCGGCCGGCGCAGCGTCTTCACCAGCCCGCCGCCGCCCAAGCTCCAGCCCGGCCGCGCCGAGTACCAGGGCGCCGACCCGTCGATCAGCTTCCCCACCGAGGCCGCGATCGGCCGCTACTACCGGCTCACCGTCCCGGTGGCGGTCGGCGACCAGCCCGCGACCCTGGCCGGCTGGATCGACTTCGACCACAGCGGGCGCTTCGACCCCGCCGAGCGGGTGCAGGCCGAGATCCCGGCCGGCGCCGACACTGCGACCCTGGAATGGACCGTCCCGACCGGCGCCGCCTCCGGCGACACCTGGGCCCGGCTGCGGATCGCCCGCGACGCCAGCCAACTCGTCCCCTCCGGCGGCTTCGCCGACTCCGGGCAGGTCGTCGACCAGCGGATCAAACTGACCGTCGGCGCCGCCCGGCCCGAGATCGCCGAACCCGTCGACGGCGCCGTCCTCGCCGAGGCCCGCCCACGGATCCACGGCGACGGAGCGGTCGCCGGCGCCTCGGTGGAGATCCGGGACGGCGACGCCACGGCCTGCCGGGCCCGGGTCGAGCGCGGCGGCGGCTGGTCCTGCCGGCCCGATGGAGCGCTCACCGCGGGCCCGCACGCCCTCACCCCGGTCGAGATCACCAGCGGTGGCGTGGTGCTGCGCGGCGACGCCGTCCGGGTCACCGTGAAGACGGCGCCGCCCGCACCGCCCGTCCTCACCCTCCCGGAGTACACCAACGACCCGGGGATCCAGCTCACCGGCACCGGCGAGGCGGGCAGCACCGTCGCGGTCACCGACCAGGCCGCCGAACTCTGCCGCAGCGCCGTCCGGGCGGACGGCCAGTGGTCCTGCCTGCCGGTCGAGAACCTGGTGGACGGGCGCCACCTGCTCACCCCCGTCGCGGTCGACGCGGCCGGGAACCGGACGGCCGGGCAGGCGGTCGCGCTGGTCGTCGACACCGTCCCGCCGGACAAGCCGGTGCTCGGCTCGCCGGCCGCCGGGGAGACCCTGCGGGTCAGCCGGCCGACGTTCACCGGGCGGGCCGAGCCGGGCTCGAAGGTGCTGGTCACGGCGCGGGCGGGCGGCTCGGCGGCCTCGGGGCCGGCTTCGGCTCCGGCTTCGGGTGCGGGTGCGGGCGAGCGGACGGTGCTGTGCGGGGTGACGGCGGCGCTCGACGGCAGCTGGACCTGCACCGCCAACCGGGACCTGACGGACGGGCAGCAGTGGCTGGTCGTCACGGCGACCGACCTGGCGGGGAACGGGGCGGCGGCGGACGCGGTGCCGGTGCGCGTCGCGGCGGCGCCGAGCCCGTCGGCTTCGGCATCGGCTTCGACTTCGGCATCGGCGTCGACTCCTGCGGTGCCGAGTGCGGTGGCGTCGACTCCTGCGGTGCCGAGCTCGGGGGCGTCGGTTCCCGTGCGGCCCAGCCCCGCAGTCTCGGTGCCGACCGTGCCGACCGTGCCGAGCCCGTCGGCGTCGGCATCGGTGCCGGTGCCGGTCGGGCCGAGCCCGAGCGTGGCGGTGCCGGTGTTGCCCTCGGCCGGTGCTTCCGCGCCGGTGGCCTCCTCTGTACCGTCCCGTCCCGCGACGTCGCCCACGTCCATGTCCACGTCCAAACCCACGTCCACGCCTTCGAGCCCGGTCACCTCGTCGCCGAGCCCGGTTGTGGGGGCGACGCCCGTTGCATCCGTGCTCGCGCCGGCGCCGGCGGGGCTGCTGCCGATCGCCGTTCCGGCGGTCGCCCGGCCGCCGGCGGCGGTGGCCGGGCCGTCCGTTGCTTCAGTCACCCCCACCGTCCCGACCGTCCGGATCGCCCCCACCACCACCTCCGCCGATTCCGTCCCTCCGACGCTCCGTACCGTTCCGTCCCTGGGCGCCAGCCCGTCCCGGGCGGCCGTCGGCGTCATGGCGTCGTCACCGTCACCGTCACTGACACCACCTCTGACACCGCCTCCGCCTCCGTCACCGCCACCGTCATCGACGCCGGTGGCGGCCGAACCGCTCGGGTCCGCCGGGGAGGATGCCGGGCCGCTGCCGGCGCCGCCGAGCGCGTCGCCCGTGGGGGCGGCCGCGGAGGCCTCGCAGGCGGCGGCCGCGCGGTCCACCGCGAGCGGCTGGCGCGGTGGGGTCGCCGGTGGCCTGCTGGTGCTCGCCGGGATCGGGCTGATCACCCGCCGGGTGTTCGCCCGTGGTGACGGTGTCCGGCGGCGCTGACCTGCGCTGAACCATCCCGACTACCCGTTCATGTGCCTGCGCGTCAGGTCGGCTTCGGACGATTCGTCAGCAAATGTCGACACACCTCATCATAAATGTCGCATTTGATGACGTATGAACTTAGCCTGATCTTGGCACTGCCCGTCAGATCCGGGCCGCCCGTTGCGCGACACACCGACCCCGAGGATCCGTGCATGGACGTCACCCGCGATTCTTCGCAGCGACCCGACCACCTGCCCCAGGTACTCCCACCGGCCTTGCCGGAACGTTCCGCCTCCGGCGCGAGCCCGCTGGCCAAGGCCACGGCCGTCAAGACGGCCAAGCCGCTCGGCCCGGTCGACGGCGGCCCCGCGACCACTCCGCTGGTCGTCGTCCCCGGCCCGGCCACCGGCGCCTCCGCCGACCTGCGCGATCCGCTGGAGGCGGCCGCCCCGGCGACCGTCGAGATCCCGGAAACCACCCAGGTCGGCGCCCCCACGGCCGCCACCTCCCGCCGCCCCCCGCGCGCCGACCAGGCGGTCCGCGAGCACGGCGCCACCGCCCTGCCCGGCTGGATCGCCCTGCTGGTGGTGCTGGTCGGCGTGGCAGGCGTGCTGCTGATGCTGCTGCGCGACGGCGTCATCCCGTACTGGGACGCGCTGCCCGACCTGCGCAGCGCCGCCGCGCAGGCGAGCGGCCAGGCCGAGGTGGACGCCAAGTCGGTCGCCGCGGTCAGCGCGGTCGGCCTGCTCGTGGTGTTCGCGCTGGCCGGGCTGCTGGCCAACGCGGGCGGCGAGACCCGGGTGCTGACCCGCTGGGGCCGCTACCGGGGCACCGTCCGCCGCACCGGCCTGGTCTGGGTCAACCCGCTGCTGCGCCGACGCCGGGTGGACGTGCGGCTGCGGCACTGGCGCAGCGAGCCGGTCAAGGCGGTCGACCGGACCGGCACGCCGATCGTCGTCCGGCTGCTGATCGTCTGGCGGGTCAAGGACACCGCGCGGGCGCTGCTGGCGATCGAGGACCACGAGAGCTACCTGCGCGAGCAGGTCCAGGCGGTGCTCACCCGCACCGCGTCCATCCTGCCGTGCGACAGCAACGCGGCGCCCGGGCCCGCGCTGCGGGACGGGCAGTGGTTCGCCGACGAGCTGACCAGAGCACTGGCCGCCGAGGTCGCCCCGGCGGGCCTGGAGGTCTACTCGGCGCAGCCGCTGGCGCTGGACTACGCGCCCGAGGTCGCCGAGTCGATGCGCCGCCGCCGGCTGGCCGACCTGGACGCGGGCCTGCGGACGGTGCTGGTGGACGACGCGGTCGAGGCGGCGGCGCTCGCCGTCCGGCGACTGGAGCGCGCCACCGCCCACGAACTGGACGAGGCCGCCCGCAGCGCGCTGATGGAGCAGCTGCTGGTCGCCTTCGTCGCCCCGGCCGGAGTGGCCGCCTCGGTACCGCCCCCGGCCGCACGGGCCGGGCGGAAGGAAGGACGACCCGCATGAGGATAGCCACCGGCGCGTACGCCGATCCCGGCCTCGACCTCGACGCCGATTTCGACGCCGCCCTCGACCGGGGCCTGATCGGTTTCGAGGAGAGCACCGGCAGCATCCCCGCGATCGCGGGCTGCGGCTGCCCGAACTGCGCGGCCCGGCCGCACACCGCCCGCCCCGCGACGGCGACCGGCGGCAGCCGAATACACCGCGCCGTGCGGAGTACCTGCCTGGCCACCACCGTGCTGGCGGGCGCCGGCGTGGTCGGTCTGACGGCCGGTGCCGGGTCCGCGCACGCGGCGGCCGGGAAGCAGGGCTGGGACGGGTCGAAGTACTGGTTCAAGAACGGCGCCGGAGAGTGGCGGTGGACCAGCCACTACGACGTCTACGCGAACCGCGCCGGCCAGTCCGGCGGCTCCGGCGGTGCCAGCGGCAAGGTGGCCGCCGTGTCCAACGGTTCGGCCTCCTCCGCTTCCTCCTCCGGACTGCGCCAGGGCTGGGACGGGTCGAAGTACTGGTTCAAGAACAGCGCCGGAGAGTGGCGGTGGACCAGCCACTACGACGTCTACGCGAACCGCACCGGCCAGTCCGGCGGCGGTGCGGATCCCGCTCCCGCCCGGCCCGCGGCCACGCCGTCGGCGGACCAGGCGCCGGCTTCCGGCAGCGTGGAGTCGGCCATCGACTACGCGCTCGCCCAGCTGGGCAAGCCGTACGTCTGGGGCGGCAACGGCCCGTCCGGCTACGACTGCTCGGGGCTCGTCCAGCAGGCCTACCGGCGCAGCGGGATCAGCCTGCCGCGGGTGGCCGACGACCAGTACGCGGCCACCACGCCGATCAGCGCGGGGCAACTGCGCCGCGGTGACCTGGTGTTCTGGTCGGACAGCGGCCGGGCCTCCGGGATCCACCACGTGGGGATCTACCTGGGCGGCGGCAAGTTCGTCGAGGCGCCCAGGCCCGGCAAGACGGTCCGGGTGTCCACCCTCAACTCGGGCTACTACCCGACCCACTTCGGGCGGCCGTAGCGCCGGGGCGCACCGGGCCCCCGACAGCGGCGTGCTGTCGGGGGCCCGAAGCGCGACCTGGTCGTCCCCGCGGAGGGAACGGGTGCGCAGTTCGGGCCCGATCTGCCAATCGGCCGGTGCGCCGTGCGCGTTGGCCGTCTTTTCCGGGGCGGATTCGCCGACCGCCCGGAAAGTCTCCTGGATTTCGTCGAGGGTGCCGGCGCGGGCCCTCGGATCGGCGGGGCCGACGGTCACTCTGCCGGTGTTACCGCCCGGGCCCGGATTGTTTGCGGAATCGAGGGCCGGGCGCGCGTACTTCTTCCGGTCCTCGTCGTCGAAGAGCCCGTCCCGGGCGGGATTTCCGGCGAGGCTGCCCCCGTGGCGGCTTCGGCGTTGAAGTCCTGTTCCGTGCCCGGTCGTTCGTGGGCCAAGGCTGATCACTGCGGCCGGTGTTCTCAGCCGGGTGGGGTTCGCCGGGCACGGGTGCAGGCTGCGAACGGGCCCGGGTGGGGGCGGGTTCGCAGCCTGCGGGGTGGGGCGGGGTCAGGCGGAGGCGGTGTCGAGGAGGGCGGTCTGTTCGGGGGTGAGGCGGAGCGTGGTGGCTGCCAGCAGGGGCGGGAGCTGCTCGACGGTGCGGGCGCTGGCGATGGGGGCGGCGACCGTCGGCCGCCCGGCCAGCCAGGCGAGGGCGACCGTGGCGAGTGCGACGCCGTGCTCCCCGGCGACGGTGTCCAGGGCCGCCAGCACCTTCGGGCCGCGCGGGTCGTCCAGGTAGCGGGCGGCGCCCTCGGAGCGGGCGCTGTCGACGCCGGGGCCGCCGGGGCGGTACTTGCCGGTGAGGAAGCCGGAGGCGAGCGCGTAGTACGGGACGGCGGCGAGGCCGTGCTCGGCGACCACGTCGGCCAGCGGGCCCTCGAAGGTGCCGCGCGAGACCAGGTTGTAGTGCGGCTGGACGGCGACGTACTTGGCCAGGCCCTCGCGGTCGGCGAAGGCCAGCGCCTCGGACAGCCGCTCGGCGCCGATGTTGGAGGCGCCGACCGCGGCGACCTTGCCCTCGCGGACCAGCTCGTCCAGCGCGGTGACGAACTCCTCGACCGGGGTGTCGTCGTCCCGGTGGGTGTAGTACAGGTCGATCCGCTCGACGCCCAGGCGGCGCAGCGAACCCTCGGCCGCGGCCTTGATGTTGGCCGCGCCCAGACCGCCGGCCTCGGGGTGCATGCCGACCTTGGTGGCGATCACGACGTCGTCGCGGTTGCCGCGGCTGCGCAGCCAGTTGCCGAGGACGGTCTCGGACTCGCCGCCGGTGTTGCCCGGGGCCCAGGCCGAGTAGACGTCGGCGGTGTCGACGAAGTTGCCGCCGGCCGCCGCGTAGGCGTCCAGGACGGCGAAGGACTGCTGCTCGTCGGCCGTCCAGCCGAAGACGTTGCCGCCGAGGGAGAGCGGGAAGACGGACAGGTCGGAGGCGCCGAGGCGGACCCGGCCCGGGGCGTCGCTGTGGTTTCCGGTCATGGTCGGATTCAACCGGATCGCACCGGGCGGCATTCCGCGTGTCGGGCGGACTTCACGAGGATGTCGTACCACCGTTGCACGACCGGGTGGTGGGGGTCGCGCAGGAGGGGTCCGGGGTGTCCGTGAGGTGGGCGGATTCGTTAGAGTCCGTGCCATGGCTGACAACGACTACGACCCCGCCGGCAGCACCCAGATGTTCCGGGCGTTCGTCGACGAGACCCCGGCGGCCCCGCAGGCGCCGGGCACCGTCTCCACCTACGGCCGCAGCAGCAGCGGTGGTGGTGGCCGTACCGGCGTGATCGCGCTGGTCGCCGTCATCGTGCTGGCCGTGTTGGGCGGCGTCATCTGGCTGGCGGTCAAGTGATCCTCGCGCGGGTGACCCGGACGAGGGTCACCCGCGCGACGGAAACCGGTGCACCGAGGACCGGTGCGCCAGCGCTCAGCAGGGCTTGCGCCAGGCGTCCAGGTCGAGCTTCTTCTGCATCGAACTGAAGCCGAGCGACTTGGCCTTGGCACAGAACTGGTCCGTGCCGAGCTTGTACTCGACGTGGAACACCGCCTTGCCCGCCTTGACGAACGGCGCGACCCGGTCGCACTCGTCGAACTGCGAGCACTCCTCGTTGACCGCGAAGTCGAAGTCCGGCAGCAGCGCCGGGATCTGGTCGAGGTCGTTCTTCAGACCGATGGCCAGGCCGCGTTCGTGGGCGAGCTGGGCCAGCATGCGGTTGTACTTGACCTGGTCGTCAGGGGTGAGCGGGAAACCGCTGTTCTGGTTGTAGGCCTCGATGGTGTCCGGCTCGATGGCGTCGAAGCCCTTGCTCTTGCACATGTCGAAGCGGGCCGCCATCAGCGGCTTGAGCTGGTCGAGCTTGCGGATGTCGAACCACTTCTCGCCCTTCCAGCCGGTGTCGGAGCCCTGCAAGGACTTGGCGAAGGCGGCGGAGTCGGGGCGGAAGTTCTCCCAGGAGCCGGCGTTGATGTAGCAGATCACCTTGCGGCCCTTGGCGTGCAGCGCGGCCACCACCGAGGCGTCGTTCTCGAAGCCGTCGATGTCGTAGACCGGGACGTCCACGGACTGGTCGACGGTGCCGCCGAGCTGCCACTGCCAGGCGAGGCCCGGGGTGGGCTGCCAGCGGGCGCCGGCCGGCGGCGGCGGGGGGGTGGTGCCGCCGGGAGTTCCGCCGGGGGCGCTGGGGGTGCCCGGGGTGGTGGTGGCGCCCGGGGGCGTGGTGGCGCCGGGCGCGGTGGGCGAGCCGGGGGTGCTGGGCGTGCCGGGGGCCGGGGGCGTGCTGGCGGCGTCCGACGGGGTGCCCGGGGCGGTGCTGCCGTCCGGGGTGGTCGGGGCGGTGGCCGCGGGCGGGCTGCTCGGGGAGCCGTCGGCCGAGGAGTTGTCGTCGTCCGAGCCTGAGCTGCTGCACGAGGTCGCCAGCAGGGCGGCGGCGATGGTGATGGCGACCGGCAGGAGCCGGGTACGGCGGTTCACGGTAGTCGAACTCCGGATCAGGTCAGGTCAGTTCAGCAGCGGTCAGGCCGTAGGGCAGGGTGCGCCAGGGGTTCTCCCCGGCGCCCGGTACGGCGCAGCCGACGCCGGCCCGGCGGGCGGCGATCAGCGCGGTGGCGTCCTCGGCGTGTTCGGCCGGGACGTCGTACACCAGGTGGCAGAAGCGGGAGGCCGCGTGGCGGCCGGTCCACAGCGGGAGCGTCATCGCGCGGTACGTGTCCCAGTCGCCCTCGAAGGTGACCAGCAGGTCGGCCAGGCCGACTTCGGCGTACCCCGGGTCGGGGTGCTCGCCGTGGCCGAAGACCACGGTGCCGCAGCCGGCCGCGCGCGCGGCCGTGGCCAGCCGCCGGTAGTGCGCGAGGGCGCCCGGGTGGGTGGCCACCTGGTCGAGGTATACGCCGGTGATGTCGTGGCGTTGACGGTAGGTCAGGATGTCGGCGACCACCGCCGCGTGCGGTCGGCGGCCGTAGTCGGTGTCGGTGTAGCCGACCAACGGCACTCCGGCCGCGCGGAGTTGGTCGGCGGCCTCGGCGAAGACGTTGTCCGGGTTCTCGCCCGGCCCGTCGGCGAGGTTGAGCACGACGGCGGCGATCCGGCCCGGGTCGGCGGCGGCGACCGCCTGCCAGGCCGCCGGGTCCACCGCGGGGTGGACGTACAGCGGCACCAGCAGGCGGCCGTCGGGGATGATCCCGCCGGTCATGCGACGACCGGTGGGTAGGCGGGCTCGGCGGTGCTGAGCCACAGGTCGCGCAGGGTGTCGGCGAGGTCCGTCTCCGGGTGCCAGCCGAGCTCCCGGGCGGCGGCCGACACGTCGGCCTGCTGCCAGGAGACCGCGGCCGAGCGCTCGGAGCCCGCCCCGCTCTCGTCGATCCGGCCGGCGAAGCCGGCCGCGGCGACCAGCCCGTCCGCGATCGCCCGGACCTGCCGGGCCTGCCCGGAGGCGAGGTTGAGCACCCGGGGGAGCGGACGGTCCGCGGCGGCGGCCAGGCCGACCGCGCGGGCGATGTCCCGGGCGTCGACGAAGTCGCGGTAGGCGGAGAGGTCGCCGACCGTGATCACGCCGTCGGCGCCCTCGGGCGCCACCCGGAGCAGCTCGGCGGCCAGCCGGCCGGGCAGCGAGCCCGCCGGTGCCCCCGGGCCGACCGGGTTGAACACCCGCAGGACCACGGCGTCCAGCGCCGAGCCGGCCACCGCGAGGGAGCCGGCCAGCTTGGTCGCGCCGTACACGCCGACCGGGCGGGCGTCGGAGTCCTCGGACAGCGAGCTGCCCGCCGGACAGACGCCGTACTCGCCGGCCGAACCGATGTGCACCAGCCGGGTCTTCGGGGCGCCGAGCTGCAGCGCCTCGCAGAGCACGGCCGGGCCGCGCGCGTTCACCTCGGCGAGCTTGACCGCGCTGCCGGCCACCGCGCCGGCGAAGTTGACCACCACGTCGGGTGCCAGCGCGGCCAGTTCCTCGCCGAGCGGGCCGGCCTGGGCGGTGGCCAGGTCCAGCCGGAGGTCGTGGGCGGGCCGCCGGCCCGCGGTCAGCACGGTGGCACCGGGCAGTGACCGCAGGACGGCGGTGGCGTGACGGCCGAGGAAGCCGTCGCCGCCGAGGAGCAGGATTCTCACGCGGCCCGTCCGTCACTCTGGGCGCCCGCGGTGGTGGGAGCCTCGGCCGTGTCGTCCGGGGCGGTGCGGGCGGCCGGGATCGGCAGCTCCGCCACGCCCTGGCCGGCGCCGGCCGACTCGAAGGGCATCAGCACCGGTCGGATGGACGAGAACTCGGCGTTCGCCCGGTCGTAGTCGTCCGGGCGGCCGATGTCCAGCCAGTAGCCGCCGAAGTCGTAGGCGGCGGGCGGGGTCTTGGCGGCGAGCAGGTCCAGCACCAGCTCGTCGAAGCCCAGCGGCAGGCCGGGGGTGTACTTGGCGAGTGCCGAACGGGACACGCCGTACACGCCCATCGAGACGCGGTAGTCGATGCTCGGCTTCTCCTGGAAGCCGGTGATGCTGCCGGACTCGGCGGTCAGCACGCCGAAGTCGATCTTCACCTGACGGGCGTAGGTGGCGATGGTGAGCGGCGCCCCGGACGCCTCGTGGTGCTTGAGCACCCCGGCGAAGTCCAGGTCGGTGAGGATGTCGCCGTTCATCACCAGGAAGTGCTCCGGCAGGCGGTCCTGCATGGTGAGCAGCGGGCCCATGGTGCCGAGCGGGCTGTCCTCGACGGCGTAGCCGACCCGCAGCCCCCACTGGGAGCCGTTGCCGACGTACGCGCGGATGATGTGGCCGAGATGGCCGATGGCCAGGGTGACGGTCTTGAAGCCCGCGGCGGCGAGCTGGCGCATCACGATCTCCAGGATCGCGTGCTGGTCGCCGATCGGGACGAGCGGCTTGGGAAGGGCGGTGGTGTACGGGCGGAGGCGGACGCCCTTACCGCCGGCCAGGATCACTGCATGCATGGTGTTTCCCCCACGGAAAGGATGTGCAGGACACGAACCTTGGTTACCAGGACGGGCATTGATCGGTACGGCGGTCAGACGTTGTAGATGTCGGTCTTGTAGCGGGCCAGGTTGGCCGGGTCGCGGAAGAACTCGATGGTCTGCTCCAGGCCCTGCTCCAGGGTGAACTGGGGGGCCCAGCCGGTGGCCTCGCGCAGCCGGGTGGCGTCCGCGACCAGGCGCATGACCTCGGAGTTGGCCGGGCGGATGCGCTGCTCGTCCTCCTTCACCAGGAGGTCGACGCCCATCAGCTTGCCGACCAGGGAGACCAGGTCGCCGACCGAGATCTCGCCACCGGTGCCGGCGTTGAAGGTCCTGCCGACCACGGTCTCGGCGGGAGCGGTGCCGACCGTGCGGAACGCGTGCGCGGTGTCCTTGACGAACATGAAGTCGCGGGTCGGGCGCAGGTCGCCGAGGGTGATCTCGGTCTCGCCGGCGGCGACCTGGGCGATCACGGTCGGGATGACGGCACGCATCGACTGGCGCGGGCCGAAGGTGTTGAACGGGCGCAGGGTGACGACCGGGGTCTCGAAGCTGGCGTGGTAGCTGTCGGCCAGCCGGTCCCCGCCGGCCTTGGAGGCGGCGTACGGGGACTGGGTGTTGATCGGGTGGTCCTCGGTGATCGGCACGGTCTGCGCGGTGCCGTACGTCTCGCTGGTGGAGGTGTGCACCAGGCGCGGGATCTCCTGGTGGCGCACCGCCTCCAGCACGTTCAGGGTGCCGGTGACGTTGGTGTCGACGTACGAGTGCGGGGCCAGGTAGGAGTACGGGATCGCTATCAGGGCGGCCAGGTGGTAGACCGCCTCGGTGCCCTTGACCAGGCCGTTGACCGAGCCCGGGTCCCGGACGTCGCCGAGGACGATCTCGACCGAGTCCAGCACCTCCTTGGACAGGGTCTCCAGCCAGCCGAAGGACGAGAAGGAGTTGTACTGGACCATCGCCCGGACCTGGTGCCCGTCGGCGACCAGGGACTCGACGAGGTGGGAGCCGATGAAGCCCTCGGCTCCGGTGACCGCGACGCTGCTCATGCGTGATTCGCTCTCTCGATTTTGGGAACGGCCGGACTCCCGGTGGCGACCGGCCGGTGGTGGTTCAGCTGTGCCGTGAAGCGTGTTGAGGTGAAGCGCGTTCGGGTGAAGCGTGTTCGGGTGAAGCGCGTTGTGGAGCGTGTTCGGTGAAGCGGGTCCAGCGGTGCACGCGAATTGGGCGTGCGTGATTTCGGTGTTCGGTGTTCAGCGGTGCTGGGTGGTGCGGCCGAGCGCAGGCCCGGCGATGGCGGTGAGGAGCAAGGCGGCCGCCCCGCAGCCGATCAGCTGCAGGACGATCGGATCCGCACCGGTCAGCAGCCCGGCGCTCTCGGCACCCGCGGCGGCCAGACAGATGAGGGCGGTGCTCCAGCTGAACCCGAAGGCGTTCAGCAGCAGCGCCAGCCAGAGCGAGCCGCCGAGGAGCAGCATCGCGCCGAGCTGCGGCACGCCGAGCGCGGGGGCGCCGGGCCACAGCACGGTCGTGGCGGCGTCCAGCGCGGCCACGGTGGTGAGGTAGATGAACAGGCAGCCGAGCAGGATCCCGCCGGTGCGGCGGGTGAACTGCCCGCTGGTGTGGCTGGTGCGCAGTGCGGCCACGGCCATCGCCCGGTAGCGGAAGAGCAGCCACTCGGCGAGGCCGAGACTGAGCGTCAGCGCGATCATGGCCGGTCCGGTCGGGGTGGCCTTCGCACCGTGCGCGGCACCGGTCTGCACCGCCTGGTGGATGGTCTCGCCGAGACCGGCGATCAGCGTGAGGGTGCCGCAGGCCAGGCCGAACAGCAGGTGCGGGACCTCCTGGCGGATCGGCAGTTTCAGCTCGACGGACTCCTTCTCGCCGCCCCGGATGCAGAACAGCAGCTCCCGGGCGGCCAGGCCGACCGCCAGCACCAGCGAGACGAGCAGCACGACCGTCCGCACGACCTGCGGGACGTCCGCGGCCAGCACCACGCCCGCGCCCACCGAGGCCGGAACCAGCGCCAGCAGCAGGAACTTCTCCCGCCCCAGCACCAGCAGGACGGTGGCCGCGCCCAGGTACAGCGACTGCCCGGCGGCGAAGAAGAGCGCGCCCAGCGGCCCGCCGACCACGTACGCCGCGGCGGACGCCACCAGCGCGCCCAGCGGCGCCCCGAGGGCCAGGCAGATCGCGGCCTCGCGGCGCCGCAGCCGGCCGAGCCAGCGGTACGAGCGGTGTGCCAGCGCCTGGTTGAAGCCCCAGCTGACCAGCGTCGCGACGGACAGCGCGAGCATGCCGGAGGGCAGACCGAACCGCATCCGGGTGGCCGCGAACAGGTTGGCGCCGAGCAGGTAGCCGAGCCCGGGCAGGGCGAACACCAGGCCGCGCACGACGCAGCGCCAGGGGTCGGCCCGCCACGGGTTGGCGAACTCGGAGCTCGGGCCGGGGTAGCGGCGCTCGACCTTCTCGAACAGCTCCTCGGCGAGGGTGAACGAGTCGGGGCGGCCGTACAGCAGGGCGGCCTGCTCGTCGGAGAGGCCGTCGGACTCCAGGAACGCGGCGATCTCGTACGGGTGGACGGCATCGGCGCAGATGTCGTGCAGCCGCTCGGCGAGCTCGTCCAGTGGGTCCGCGGAGAGGTCGAGCTGCTCCTCGGGCTCGGGCTGGGCCGACGGGGTGGGGCGGCGGCGCTTGAGCGGCAGGGTGCGCAGCTGCATCGTCCGCTCGGAGCCGCCCTCGTCCTCCACGAGCCGCAGGGGGCCACTCATGCTCCCACCTCGCTGCGCTCGGTGGCCGCTTCGCGGTACATGCACCCGTCGATGGTTCTCTCGCTCCGCTCGTTCACGCGCCCACCTCGCTGTGCTGGGGCTGGGCGGCGGCGAGCTGCTGGTCCCAGTCGGTGGTGGGGGTCTGGTCGGTGACGGCCACCACGCCGTCCGGCATCCAGCGGGCGGTGCCGAGGAGTTCGGTGTAGATGCCCCGGAAGCCGTCGATGTTCTGGCGGAGCGTGAACTGTTCGATGACCCGCAGCCGGGCCTGTTCGCCCAGGCGGGCGCGCCGCTCGGCGTCGCGCAGCAGCTCGATCGAGGCGGCCGCCATGGGTTCGGGTTCGCGGGGCGGGACGACGAGTCCGGTGTCGCCGACGGCTTCGCGGACGCCGCCGACGTCGGTCGAGACGGTCGCGCGGCCGCAGGACATCGCCTCGATCAGGGTGAACGGGAAGCCCTCGCTGATGCTGGAGAGCATGACCACGTTGCCCGCCGCGTACGCGTCGGTGATGTCGGCGACGCGGCCCTCGAAGGCCACCGAGTCGGCGATGCCGAGTTCGGCGGCCAGGGCTATGCAGCCGTCCCGGTAGGCCTCGCCGCCCTTGGGAGTTCCGCCGAAGAGCCGCAGCCGCGCCTCGGGGATCTCACGGTGGACGATGGCGAAGGCCCGGATCAGCGTCTCCAGGTCCTTGATCGGGTCGACCCGGCCGGCCCAGCTGAGGGTCGGCGTCTCGGGTTCGGGCCCGGCGGGCGGGAAGGCCGCCGGGTCCACGCCGTTGTAGACGGTGCGGATGTGGGCGGACGGCGTGCCGCCGCGCTCCTCCCAGCGCCGGTTGTACCGGTTGCCGGGGGTGACCAGCGCGGCCTGCCGGTAGCTCTCCTCGGCGAGCATCCGGTAGAAGCCGAGCAGCAGCGCCTTGACCGGCCAGCGGTACGGGCCGGTGCGGTAGCCGAGGTAGCGCTCGCGCAGGTAGATGCCGTGCTCGGTGAGCAGAAACGGTACGCCGTACTGCTGGGCGGCGATCAGCCCGGGCAGGGTGGCCAGCCCGCCGCTGGCGGCGTGCGCGACGCCGCCGGTGGGCGGTTCGACCGAGAGCGGCCGCAGGGCGTGCTCCAGCAGGTCGGTGGCGTTCAGGGCGTCGTGCATGGTGGGCCGGGAGACGGCCGTGGGCAGGTAGTCCCGGGTCCAGACGTGCTGGAGGGTGCGCAGGGCGCGCTCGCTGCGCAGCGCCGGGCTGAGCAGCCCACGCCGGGCGAGGTCGGCGAAGCCGTACAGCTCGGTGCCGAAGTGGGTGGTGTAGACCGGATCGAGGATGGAGTGGAGGAAGCGCTCGTACGCGTTGAGGAAGCGCCGCATCTCCTTGCCGCGGGGCGGTCCGGCCTCGGAGGCCGGGCCCCACAGCGGTGCGGTCGTGACCGACCGCACGTTGGCGGGCAGCTCCCAGGCCAGCGGCTCCTGGCCGGTACCAGTGACGGCGATGACGTCGAAGTCGACGTCCGGCATGCCTTGAACGAGCTGGTCGCACCAGACACTCACACCGCCGTGCTGGTGCGGATACGTCCCCTCGGTGAGCAGGGTGACGCGCATCTCCTGTCCCCCCTCCTGTTCCTTGCTTCGGTGTCCGGTCTGGGTGGCCGGAACGGGACCCGAGGCAGGGCCGGACCGGGCGACCGGCCCGGCCCTGCCATCGGGTGCTGCGGGCTACCGGTTGCCGGAGCGTCCGGTGGTACTGGTGCCGAGCGAGGCCGCCCCCCCGGTGGCCTTACCGCTCTTGGCGGCCGCGGCGGTGCCGCCGTTGCCGTTGGTGGCGACGTCCTTGCCGGGCACCGGGGTTCCGCTACCGGGGACCAGGGTCGGGGCGCTGGTACGACCGGTGTCGCTCGGGCCCACCGGGACGGGAGTGGCGACGCCCTGCGGGACGACCTTCTTGTCCGCCGGGGCCGGGGCCGGGACGGACTTGGCCGCGACGCCGGGGGCGACGGCGGCCGGGGCGGCCGGGGTGCCGGCCGAGGGGAGCTGCAGGGAGACGCTGCTCTGCAGGGTGCCCGGGGACACCCAACCGGAGATCGTACTGGCGTAGGACGAACCGAAGGCGGTCGATCCGATGACCAGCTTCTGAGAAGTTCCGGTCGGCATGGTGGCCTGGACCTGAACACCGGCCGGAGCGTTGACCGTGACGGTGTTGCCGACCCGGTAGCCGGTGACCTGGCCGGCCGAGACGGCCGAGTTCCAGGCTGCGCGGCGCTGGAACTCCTGGCCGATCTCGCGCTCGCCGAGGTTCACGATCGGGGTGTTGTCGGCGTGCAGCGACCGGTAGGTGCCGAGGATCTTCTCCAGCACCGGGTAGAGGATCCGGTCCTCGGACAGGTTCGACTGGTGGATGAAGTGCGGCCGCGGGTCGTTGCTCAGTACGTGCCCGAGGTCGATCCGGGCCTCCAGCGGCACGATGTACGACTGGAAGCCGGTGTTCGCGTCCAGCGGCTGCGTCAGGCAGGTGGAGTTGGCGTTGTTCTCACAGACGCCGCTGCCGCCGTTGGCCTTGCTGGTGTAGATCCAGTTGTACTCGTCGGCCTCCTCCTTCGCCGTGCCGGCGTTGTAGAAGACGTTCATCGGGTAGCGCGGCACGGTCAGCGTGGACGAGCCGACGGCCCGCTGGGCGGGCTCGCGGGAGGCGTCGCTGCCGGTGAACTTGATGCCGTTGGCGGCCAGCGCCGGCGCCAGGTTCGGGTTGTCGCTGGTCTCCTGCGGGGCGGTCAGCAGACCGGAGTGCTCGCCGGTGACCAGGGCCTGCGGGTCGACCTTCAGGCCGTTCTTGGCGGCCCAGTCGAAGTTGTCCTTGATCTGGCCCGAGATGGTGTTCTGGTCGGTCCAGACGGTCTTGCCCGCGGAGTCCTTGGTGCAGCGCCACGGCACCACGGTGACGTCCTGGACGCAGCCCAGGTACGGGTGGCTGTAGGTGTGGTTGACCCAGCGGTAGCTGTTCTGGTCGGCGATCATCTGGTTGACCGTGGGGTCCACCGTGGTCTGGTGGTCGGCCTTCCAGTCCTCGCTGCCGCCACCGTTGAACACCATGTCCAGGGTGAAGTTGTTGGCGGTCTGCCACTGCTTGAGGTGCTGGGCGTCGTCCGGCGTCATCCGGATCGGGTTGGCCGTGTCCGGGGTGCCGGGCGGGCAGGTGACGTCGCCGGGGGTGCACTTGAGCACGGTGTCCCAGCGGTCGTCGGCCAGGAAGACGTCGTCCACGTGGGCCGCGAAGTAGTTGCGGTCGTAGCCGAGGTGGACGCCCTGGGTGATCCAGTCGACCATGCCGCGGGCCAGCAGGCGGTACTGCTGCTGGTACTGGTTGTAGACGAACGTGACGACCAGTTCCTTGCGGCCGTCGTGCGTGTACTCGCCGACCAGCGAACCGCGCGAGGTGGTGCTCGGGATCGCGGCGTCGACCAGCGGGACGAACGAGGCACCGGCCGGCAGGTTGGCCAGTGGCGTGGCCAGGTAGCCGTAACTCTCGCTGACGGTCGGATCGTTGTCCTCGAACGGCACGCTGCCCTTGAGGTACCCGAACGGGCCCGAAGTGCCGGCCGTGGTGGTGGCGCCCTGGAATCCGTCCAGCGTGCCGTAGTAACCGGGATTCACCGCGTAGTTCAGCCCCACCGCAGGACTGGCGAACGTGTACGCGTCGATCTGCCGGATTCCGAATGCAGCTTCGTAGCCCGCGATGGCCGTCATCTCGGCCGCACTGTTGGGGAAGGGGTTTTCGTTGGGAAGGACGATGCCCTGGTACTTCCCGCGGGGCTGGCCGTTCACCGTGTCGCTGAGGAAAGCGGAGTTGATGATGGGACGGTTGGTGTCGTTGAGGTTGACGACCTTGTACGGGGTGCCCTGGTTCTTGAGTTCGGCGGTGATCGCCGCGACCGACGGGCCTCCGTCGTCGATGACCAGGATGGTGAGGTCGATCCTGGGCGGCGTGTCGCCGTGGGCCAGGGTGGTCTGCAGGCCGCTGGCCAGCAGAACTGCCGCCGCGCACGCGGCAACTCTTCGGGTCGCTCGACCCATGGTGATCCTCCCCTTGGGTAGGCGCCTCGCTGCTCAGCGCTCGCCTGCCCTGTAGCTGTTCGCGGGCAGCAGGCTGCCCGGCGCCCATCCTGGTCGAGGGGGGCCTCTGCGAGGGACCAATTGGGCGAGAGTGCAGCGAACCTGTTACCAACGTTCATGGCGAAGCCATGAAGGCGCCGATTGTGACCGGAACCGGACCGGCCATGCAAATAATGAATTGAGAATGAAAAAGCGGAAGCTGAGAGCTACACCTGGTTACCGCCCGTGCGGCTTGGGCGGACCACCGGACACCTACACTGTCGTCGTCGCGCATGACACTCTTGCACATCTTGCCGACGCCTTGGGCAGGTTCATGCAATATCGGGCACCGCTGTGCCATGTGACAGTCCGAATATGCAATGGAGGTGCACGCGCGGCCGATCGGCGGACCGAGTCCGGTGCAATCGGGGCCGGGCGGAAAGCGGCGCCGGAGCCGGTCGAACGGCGCTGGTCGGGCGCAGTCCCGGGCTGCCTCGGTAAGGCCAACGCCCGTGATCTCGGCGGCTATTGGACGGCCGGGCGGACGGACGCCGCGGTACGCTGTGGCCCTGTGCGGTGATGGCCTGAACCATGTCGTTGCCGACGACTTCGGCCCCCGCGCGCACGCCGTCGGCGCCGACCGCGGACCCGTCCTCGCCGACTACCTGCGCGCCGCCGAACGCGCCGCCGAACTCGCCGTCGAACTCGCCGCCGCAGTGGTCGGCCGGGCGATGGACGACGCCGTCCCGGCAGGCTGACGCGCAGCCTGCCGGGACGGCGACGGGTGGCCTCCCGGGGCAGGATCAGCCCTCGCTGATCAGGCCCTCACGAAGCTGGGTCAGCGTCCTGGTGAGCAGCCGGGAGACGTGCATCTGGGAGATGCCGATCTCGTCGCCGATCTGCGACTGGGTGAGGTTGCCGAAGAACCGCAGCATGATGATCCGGCGCTCGCGCGGCGGCAGCTTGGCCAGCAGCGGCTTCAGCGACTCCCGGTACTCGACGCCTTCCAACGCGAGGTCCTCGTAGCCGAGCCGCTCGGCCAGCGGTCCGTCGCCGTCCTCCTCGCTGGGGCTGGAGTCGAGCGAGCTGGCGGTGTAGGCGTTGCCCACCGCGAGGCCCTCGACCACGTCCTCCTCGCTGACCCCCAGGCAGGTGGCCAGTTCGGCGACGGTGGGGGAGCGGTCCAGCCGCTGGGACAGGTCGTCACCGGCCTTGGTGAGCGCCAGCCGCAGCTCCTGGAGCCGCCGGGGCACCCGGACCGACCAGCTGGTGTCCCGGAAGAAGCGTTTGATCTCGCCCACCACGGTGGGCATCGCGAAGGTGGGGAACTCCACCCCGCGCTCGGGGTCGAACCGGTCGATCGCCTTGATCAGGCCGATGGTGCCGACCTGGACGATGTCCTCCATCGGCTCGTTGCGGCTGCGGAAGCGCGCCGAGGCGTACCGGACCAGCGGCAGGTTGAGCTCGATCAGGGTGTCGCGGACGTACGTGTGCTCCGCGCTGCCCGGTTCCAGGGCGGCCAGCCGCAGGAACAGCGAGCGCGACAGCGTCCGGGTGTCCAGCCCGGAGCCGGGCGGCGCCTCGGGCCCGGGCGGCGCGGCGGCCGGGACCCGCTGGAGCGGGATCCGGTCCTCGGCGACAGCCGTACCGTTGGCCTGACCAGCGTGGATCTCCGCAGTGCCCAGCTCTCCGGACATGCGCCCACCCCCTTGTGACTGACAGTTGAACGGGGGCCGTCGCACGGAGGTTCCCGGCGGGGGCCCTCCCCCTCCATACCGGAACACGGTGCACGGCAAACCCGAACGTCGCAAGATGTCACGCGAGGGTAACGCGCTGCAATCTCAGTCTTCCCAGGAGTTGCCGGTCCGAAGCCTCGTCAGGATGCGGGAGAGCAGCCGCGAGACGTGCATCTGGGACATCCCCAGCTCGGTGCTGATCTGCGACTGGGTCAGGTTGGCGAAGAACCGCAGCATCACGATCCGCCGCTCCCGCTCGGGCAGCTGGACCAGCAGGTGGCGGACCATGTCCCGGTGCTCGACCTCGGCCAGCGCGGAGTCCTCGTAGCCGAGCCGGTCCAGCAGGGCGAGTCCGCCCTCGTGCTCCTGCGCCGCCTCCAGCGAGGCCGCGTTGTAGGCCCGCCCGGCGTCCAGGCAGGCCCGGACGTCCTCCTCGGGGATCCGCAGGCTGGCGGCGATCTCCGGCACCTTGGGGGCCCGGCCGTGCAGCACCGTCAGCTCCTCCATCGCGCCGCTGACCTGGACCCACAGCTCCTGGAGCCGGCGCGGGACGTGCATGGTGCGGACGTTGTCCCGGAAGTAGCGCTTGATCTCGCCGAGGATGGTGGGCAGTGCGTAGGTGGGGAACTGGACGCCGCGGGTGGGGTCGAACCGGTCGATCGCGTTGATCAGGCCGATGGTGCCGACCTGGACGACGTCCTCCATCGGTTCGCTGCGGCTGCGGAAGCGGGTGGCCGCGTAGCGGACCAGGGGGATGTTCACCTCGATCAGGGCGGCCCGGACCCGCTCCCGCTCGGGGGTGCCCGGGGGCAGCTCCGCGAGCCGTTCGAACAGCACCCGGGTCAGCGTCCGGACGTCCACCGCGGGGCGGCCGCCGGGGCCGCGCAGACCGTCCGGGCGGAGCTCGCCGGCCGGGCTGATGATCGACGCCAGTACCTCGTCGGACACGTCACCCCTCCCTCAGTCGATAACGAAGGGCCCTGCGGATCGGGTGTCGCGGCTGCTTCACCACCTCGCCATGTCCGGCAAAACCGGTCATAGCATCACAAGGCGGGCGCAGGTCGGGCAAGCACCCGGCGGAGGTGTGTTGGTGCGGCATCGGGGCTTCACCGGGCTTCCCGCCCAGGCGCCGCACGGATCGTTCCGGGGCGGAGCAAGGCGCCCCGTCCGGTGGCCGGACGGGGCGCGGCGGGCCGTCCGAGGGACGGACCCGGGTGCCTCGGGTGTCAGACCTCGATGTCGGCGATCACCCAGGTGGCGAATTCGCGCCACTGACCGGCCGCGGCCTGATGGGCCGGGTGGGTCAGGTACGCGTGCAGGGCGTCGCGGTCCTCGACCAGGCTGTTGATCGCGTAGTCGTGGGCGATGTCCCGCTCGGTGGTGTTCCAGCCGCACTCCCACTCGCGCAGCTCGGGGATCAGCGAACCCAGCTCGGCGAACGCCTTGGCGCCGGCGAGCGCGCGCTCGTCGTCCTTGCGGACGCCTTCGTTGAGCTTGAACAGGACCAGATGCCGGATCACGATTGCCGCTCCTCGCGGACGGGGACAGAGGGTCCCGCACACCGTAGCCGGTGCGCCGGGGCGGGACGACGGGCCCTATGCGAGCGGAGCGCTCACTTGATCAGTCCGGTCATGAAGGTGCCGACCGCCTTGGCCGCGTTCGAGATGCCCTCGAAGCCCAGTTGGACGAGCTGGGCGGAGCGGGCCGGCGAGCTGATGATCGAGTAGAGGACGAAGATGAGCAGGAGGGCCATGCCGATCTTCTTCGCCTGCGCCATCGGGTGTCGTCCTCTCCTGCTGTGGGCCGCCGCCATCCGGATCCCCGAGCGGCCCTGCGGAAGCAGCTTATCCATCGGACGGGCTATCAAGTGTGCGACGCGTTCGCCCGGCGGGACGAAGGTCCCCGTGAGTGGGGCCTTTCTCCGGATGCCCGGAAGCGGCCCGGGCGGCAGGATGGAAGACGTGCCGAGGATCTGGCAGGAATCCCCGGTGCGTGGATCCGGAGCTCCCCGCTGTGGGACCGGGCGCCGCGGCTTCCCCCCGACGCGGCGCCGGTTGTGGGACTCCGCCGGGGGAGCGGTCGTCCCCCCGAGCCGCTCCCCCTTTCCAGGCTCCGTACTCTCCGGGCGTTGGTGGTCATCAGCCCGGAGTACGGAGCCCTTTTCGCGTTCGAGGGTGCGCGGAAACGCCGAAGGCCCGTCCGGATCGGACGGGCCTTCGGGCTTTCCAGCGGTAGCGGTGGGATTCGAACCCACGGTGAAGTTGCCCCCACACACGCTTTCGAGGCGTGCTCCTTTGGCCGCTCGGACACGCTACCGAGGGGAACTCTACCGGACGGGTGCGCGGTGACGAAATCCATAGGGCCGGGCGGCCGGCGGGGGACCCGGCGGCGGAAGTCGGCGCCGGACGTCAGCGGTGGGACTCGAAGAACTCGCGCAGCTGCTCGCCGCACTCGTCGGCGAGGACGCCCCAGACCACCTCGGGGCGGTGGTTGAGCCGGCGGTCGCGCATCACGTCGAAGAGCGAGCCGGCCGCGCCGGCCTTCTCGTCGAGGGCGCCGTAGACCACCCGGTCGATCCGGGACAGCACGATGGCGCCGGCGCACATCGTGCAGGGCTCCAGGGTGACGACCAGGGTGCAGCCGCTGAGCCGCCACTCCCCGATCCGTTCGGCCGCCTGCCGGATCGCGACCACCTCGGCGTGCGCGGTCGGGTCGCCGACCGCCTCGCGCTCGTTGTGGCCGCGCCCGATCACCTCGCCGTCCGGGCCCAGGACGAGCGCCCCGACCGGGACGTCGCCGGTGGCCGGCGCCAGGGCGGCCTCGGCGATGGCGAGGCGCATCGGCGCCGCCCAGCGGTCGCGGACCGGGTCGGGGCGGACGGGGGCGGGCAGGGGGGCGATGCGGGGGACGGCCTGCGGGGCGGATGCGGACTGCATGGCATCCAGTGTCGGGTATCCGGCGGTGGGCACTGGCCTGGTCACCGGCCTGGTCACTGCCCGCTACCGGACCGCCTCCAGGACCTCGCCGCAGCCGAGGGCCTCGGCGATCTCCTCCAGGGCGTCGCCCGGGACGGCGCCCTCGCCGCTGAGGGCGAGCAGCTCCTCGGCGGCCAGGCCGAACTCGGTGAGCAGGTGGGCGTCGCCGAGCGGGCCGACCGGGACACCGCTGCGGGCGTCCTCGTCCTGTTCCTGCGCCTCCTCGTCCTCCTCCAGCTCGACGACCAGGTGGTCCAGGTCGCCGAACTCGCTCTCACCGGCCTGGTCGACCAGCTCGTCGGTGAGGACGGAGCCGTAGGAGCTGCGGGCGGCGGCGGCGCCGTCGGACACGAAGATCCGCGGGTCCTCCTCGCCGTCCACCCGGACGATGGCGAACCAGGCGTCCTCCTGTTCGATGAAGATCAGGACGCTGTCGTCGTCCTGCGTGGAGTCGCGGGCCAGTTCGGTCAGGTCGGCGAGGGTTTCGACGTCGTCGAGCTCCGTCTCGCTCACATCCCACCCGTCCTCGGTGCGAGCAAGCACTGCAGCGAAGTACGCCACCAGGGACACTCCCAAGATCTCGGTCTCGGCTGTCGGCGCGCTCGGGCAACGCGAAAATCTGGCCGCCCCCGCGCCAGAGGCGGTCCGCTCGTTCGGACCGTCCCATCGGAATCGTGACAGAAAGCCCGCCCTTGCGGGGGGTGTTCGGCAGCGCGTCTTTGCAGGTCGTGTCGGAAGGGCCGGCCGGCGGCCGGTGTGGCGCCGGCGCCACCGCCCGGGGCCCGCCGGATCCGGACCGGCCGGTCGGCGGAGCTGCGGGGGGAGCCGCGGGGGGAGCCGCGGGGGGAGCCGCGCCGGAACCGCTGCGGATCCTCGTCAGATCCGGAAGGTTCGCATCCGCATGGCTTCGCGCATCCGCCGTTCCTTGGTCCGCCGGGGCTGGACCCGCTCCCGGAGTTCGCGGGCCTCGGTGAGCTCGCGCAGGAAGACGGCCCGCCGCCTGCGGCGGTCCGCCTCGGTCTCCGGGGGGTCCTGTGGCGGGCCGGGGCGATTGCCCGACCGGCCTGCGGGCTCGTCCGCCGAGCCGTCCCCGGCGTTCGGGTTGCTCGTCATAAGACGTGACATTCCCAGATCAGCCCGGTTGATACCACAGGAGGCGCTTCCGTCCGGACATTCGCGGGGCGTCACGGCTCGATACGGCCGGGTGCACCCCGGCGACGGGGCGGTCGGCACGCGGCGAGTCGTACAGGCGTGCAGACCCGGGCTAACCTCGATACATGCGTCTCCACGTCGTCGACCACCCCCTGGTGGCCCACAAGCTCTCCACCCTGCGCGACGAGCGCACCGACTCGCCGACTTTCCGTCGCCTGACCGACGAGCTGGTGACCCTCCTCGCCTACGAGGCCACCCGGGACGTCCGCACCGACGAGGTGGAGATCACCACCCCCGTGGCGGTCACGCTCGGCACCCGCCTCAGCTACCCCCGCCCGCTGGTCGTGCCGATCCTGCGCGCCGGTCTCGGCATGCTGGACGGGATGACCCGACTGCTGCCGACCGCCGAGGTCGGCTTCCTCGGCATGGTGCGCAACGAGGAGACCCTGGAGGCCTCCACCTACGCCACCCGGATGCCGGACGACCTCTCCGGCCGCCAGGTCTACGTGCTCGACCCGATGCTGGCCACCGGCGGCACCCTCGTCGTGGCGATCAAGATGCTGATCGAGCGCGGCGCCACCGACGTCACCGCCGTGGTGCTGCTGGCCGCGCCCGAGGGCGTCGAGGTGATGAAGCGCGAGCTGGCCGGCCTGCCGGTCACCGTGGTCACCGCCGCCCTGGACGAGCGGCTCAACGAGAACGGCTACATCGTGCCCGGCCTCGGCGACGCGGGCGACCGCCTGTACGGCACCGCCGGCTGAGCGGATCCCCCGAACGGACGAGAGCCCCCCGGCGCGGTGCCGGGGGGCTCTCCTGTTGCGCGGGACGACCGGCCTCAGCAGCTGCCGGTGGCGGTCGGGGTGGGGGACGGCTTGGTCGCGAGGGCGAGGGCGGCGGCCGCCTGGGTCTCGTCCAGCAGGGCGTTGTAGCTGTCGCCGACCACGAAGTCCACGGTGCCGTCGGTGCGGGCGTCGGCGGTGGTGGTGGCCCCGGCGATCTGCGAGCCGAGCAGGGTGGCGGCGCCGGCGCCGGCCGGGCCGGCGATCACCTGGGCGGTGCCGGGCACCTTCTTGTCCAGTTCGGCCGGGGCGTTGCCGACCTTGCCGATGGTGAAGCCGCGCTTCTTGAGCTCCTCGGCGGTCCGGCCGGCCAGGCCGCCCTTGGTGGTGGCGTTGTAGACGTTCACCGTGACGCCGGCCGGCTGCGGGATCGCGTGCGGGTCGCCCGGGGCGGCGGGCGCGCCGGAGCCGGTGGGCGCACCGGGCGTGGCGCCCGGGGAGGGGGCGGCCAGCGGCTTGCCCGACGGGGTCACGCAGGCCTGGGCGGAGGAGTTCTTGTTCTTCCCGCTGAAGATGTCGTAGAGCTGGACGCCACCGAGGCCGATCAGGGCCAGGGCGAGCAGGCTCGCGAGCCCGGAGATCACCTTGCGGCTCTTCCTCGGGGGCCGGCCGAGTCGTGGATAGGCGTTGCCGGTGACGCGGTACTGCTTCCCCTTGAGGCCTTGGGGAGTCAACATGCTCACGGTTTGTCTCCCCCTCGTGCCAGGGCGGGGTCGGGATGACGGATCGGCTGGTGCGAGTGGATCCCGTGGTGCGGGCGGATCCCCTGGTCGCGGCCGTAGTCAGCAGCGTAGTGCCGTCCGGCTGCGAAGGTACTAAATGATCATCATCTGGAGTACGCCGGTACCCGAAAGGAGGTACCCGGGTACGCGCGGACCGCCCTCCGCCGGGTGGCGAGGGGGCGGTCCAGGAGCCCGTGCAGAGGGTCCGTCATTCCATTTCGAGGACCCGGGCGTGCAGCACCTGGCGCTGCTGCAGTGCGGCCCGCACCGCCCGGTGCAGTCCGTCCTCCAGGTACAGGTCGCCGCGCCACTTCACCACGTGCGCGAAGAGGTCCCCGTAGAAGGTCGAGTCCTCGGCGAGCAGGGTTTCGAGGTCGAGTTGCCCCTTGGTGGTCACCAGCTGGTCGAGCCGCACCGGGCGTGGGGCGACGTCAGCCCACTGTCGGGTGCTCGTCCGGCCGTGATCCGGGTACGGCCGCCCATTGCCGATGCGCTTGAAGATCACACGGAAAGCCTACCGTTTGGGCGGCGGATGGCGCAGCCGCCGCGACGCCGCCACGCGCTCGGGTGTGAGCTGCGGGAGGGCGATTGCGGCTGTTTGATGGGAAATGTCGCGAACATCGCCGGGTTCCGATCGGGACACGGCCCGCCCGGGACCGGGTTCCGGGCCCGCCCCGCCTCCCCGCACCGCCCAGGAGAGTGCCCCGATGTCCTCCGCCCTCACCCCGTCGGCCGTCCGGGAGATCGCCGACGGGTACGCCTTCACCGGGCCCGCCCTCGACCTCGGCGCGGTGCTGCTGGACGGCACCGCCTACCCGGACGCCCAGGTGCGCATCCCGCTCGGGGTGCTCAACCGGCACGGGCTGGTCGCCGGCGCCACCGGCACCGGCAAGACCAAGACCCTTCAGCTGATCGCCGAACAGCTCTCCGCCCAGGGCGTGCCGGTGTTCCTCGCCGACGTCAAGGGGGACGTCTCCGGCGTCGCCGCGCCCGGCGCGCCGAGCGAGCGCACCGCCGCCCGCGCGGCCGAGGTCGGACAGCAGTGGAGCCCGCAGGGCTGCCCGGTCGAGTTCTACTCGCTCGGCGGCCAGGGCGCCGGGATCCCGATCCGCGCCACCGTCACCAGCTTCGGGCCGCTGCTGCTCGCCAAGGTGCTCGACCTGAACGAGACCCAGGAGTCCTCGCTCAGCCTGGTGTTCCACTACGCCGACACCAAGGGCCTGGAGCTGTACGACCTCAAGGACCTCACCGCCGTCATCGCCTTCCTCGCCTCGCCCGAGGGCAAGGAGGAGCTGAGGACCATCGGCGGTCTCTCGTCGGCCACCGCCGGGGTGATCCTGCGCGCGCTCACCCTGCTGGAGAACGAGGGCGCCGGGGCGTTCTTCGGCGAGCCCGAGTTCGACACCGCCGAACTGCTGCGGACCGCCCCGGACGGCCGGGGCGTCGTCTCGGTGCTGGAACTGCCCGCCGTCCAGGACCGACCGCGGCTGTTCTCCACCTTCCTGATGTGGCTGCTCGCCGACCTCTACCAGGAACTGCCCGAGGTCGGCGACCTGGACAAGCCCAAGCTGGTGTTCTTCTTCGACGAGGCGCACCTGCTGTTCAAGGGCGCCTCCAAGGCCTTCCTGGAGGCCATCACCCAGACCGTCCGGCTGATCCGCTCGAAGGCCGTGGGCATCTTCTTCGTCACCCAATCCCCGCGCGACGTCCCCTCCGACGTGCTCGCGCAGCTGGGCAACCGGGTGCAGCACGCGCTGCGCGCCTTCACCCCGGACGACGCCAAGGCGCTCAAGGCCACCGTCTCGACCTTCCCGCGCTCCTCCTACGACCTCGGCGCGGTGCTCACCTCGCTCGGCACCGGCGAGGCCGTGGTGACGGTGCTCTCCGAGAAGGGCGCGCCGACGCCGGTCGCGGCCACCCGGCTGCGGGCGCCGCAGTCCCTGATGGGGCCGATCGAGGCGGGCGCGCTGCGGGCCGTCGTCGACGCCTCGCCGCTGACGGCGCGCTACCGGGACGCGATCGACCGGGAGTCGGCGTACGAGAAGCTGGCGGCGCGGGCAGCGCGGGCGCCCAGGCCGGAGGCCGCCGCACCGGCCAGGGTGCCGAAGGAGCGGGAGCCCGCCCCGCGGCGGGAGGAGCCGAAGGGGGCGGGCGGGCTGCTCGATTCGCTGCTCAGCAACCCGACGGTGAAGTCCCTGGCGCGTTCGGCCGGGAAGCAGCTCGGGCAGGAGATCTCGCGCAGCCTGTTCGGGACGTCCAAGCGGCGGCGGTAGCGGCCGGGCCCCGCGGTGCCTACCCGGCCAGGGCGGCGCCGATCCGGTCGAGCGAGGACAGCCGCATCAGGCCGTAGTTGTAGAACTCGACCTCGGGGACGCCCAGTTCGCGCAGGGTGGCGATCTTGGCGGCGAGGTTCGCCGGACCGTCGCAGTCCGAGGCCATCGGCCGCAGGATCACCGCCATGTCCTGCGGGCGGACGCCGTGCAGGGCGAACGCGGCGATCTTCTCCCGGACGGCCTCCGGGGTCTTCGCGTAGCCGAGCGTCTCGATCTGGTCGGTCGCCTTGGCGAGCGCGGGCAGGTCGATGCCGGACAGCCAGCCCTTGCCCGGGCCGGCGCCGTCCATGAAGCTCAGCCGCATGCCGTGGCGCCGGGCCTCCTCGGTCAGTTCGGCGGCCAGCGTGGTGACGGTGGTGGTGGCGGCGTCCAGGTAGGCGGCCAGGGCGCCGTCCGCGAGCGCGCTCAGGTCGGCGGGCTCGGCGGCGGCCGCCTCGTCGGCCAGCCGGCGGCGCAGCTCGGTGCGGACGGCCTCCGCGACCTCCTCCGCCGGGACGCCCGCGCGGGTGGCGGCGGCGCGGCAGTGCGGGCAGAAGCAGATGCCGAGCAGCGCCTCGGCGCCCGCGCCCAGTTCCTCGAAGTAGCGCTCGTGGTGGTAGCCGTGGCGCAGCCCGTGGAAGTGCAGGGACTCGGCCCGGACCGCGTCCACGCCGTACCGGGCCAGCTCGGCGACCAGGGTCCGCGCGTACTCCCGGACCTCCGGGGCGGCCGGGCAGAGCTCGGTGAGGTGGCGGTCGCCGAAGGCGTTGGCCGGGGCGCAGTCCGGGTGGGCGAAGCCGAGCCGGTCGTTGTGGCAGAACACCGTCCAGGCGTGCAGCTTCAGCCCCCGGCGGCGGGTCTCGGCGGCGGCCTCGGCGAAGGGGTCGCGGTCGCCGATCGCGGTGGACGGGGCGGGCGCGAGCCGGCGGCCCCGCCAGCGGGCCGGATCGGGGCGGAAGTAGGCCGCGCCGGGCTCCAGGTAGCGGATCACCCGGCGGGGGTTGTGCGGGAAGACGTCCCGGGCCTCGTGGTAGACCGAGGCGAGGGTGACGCCGCCGACCCCGGCGCGGTCGGTGAGGTTGCCGAAGAAGGTGTCGGCGCCCTCGTCGAGCAGGTCGGTGGCGAAGGCGAGGACGGACGACTCCACGGTGCGGCTCCGGAGCTGGGGGCGGGTGCGCTGTCCACGCTAGCCGCAGGGGCCGGATTGGTCTATACCTGGCGATTTGAGCGGACCGGGCCCGCATGAGGGGCGACCGGATTGGGGCGGCCGGACCGGACGGGCACCCCACTACAGTGAGCCGTGTCCGACAGACCGTGTCCGACAGGCCGTGCCCGTCGGACCGTGTTCTTCAGCGTCCTTCAGCCCGAGGCCGTCCACGGCCCGTTGAGAGGTGACCACCCCATGAGCGTTCGCCCGCCGCTGCCGTACGACTTCCTGCCGCAGGTGCCGTCCTTCCCCCTGACCAGCCAGGACATCGCCGACGGCGGCACACTGGACGGGGAGTTCAGCCACGCCGGAGGCAACCGGTCGCCGCAGCTGGCCTGGTCGGGGCTGCCCGAGGGCACCCGGAGCATCGCCGTCACCTGCTACGACCCGGACGCGCCCACCGGCTCCGGCTGGTGGCACTGGCTCGCCCTCAACCTGCCCGCCGACACGGTCGAACTGCCGCGCGGCGCCGGCTCCTCGGACGACGACCTGCCCGGCGCGGCCTCCTTCCACGGCCGCAACGACTTCCCCGGCCACCAGTACGACGGCGCCGCCCCGCCGCCCGGCGCCCCGCACCGGTACGTCTTCGCGGTGCACGCCCTGGACGTCGAGAAGCTGGACGTCTCCGCCGACACCCCGGCGGCCCAGATCGGCTTCCACCTGACCTTCCACACGCTGGGGCGGGCGCTGCTCACCGCCGAGTACGGGGTCTGAGCACGGTGGGCCACGATCCGGTCGAGGTCTGGCGGCTGCCCGAGGAGGACCGGTCGGCCGGTCGCAGGGCCGTGGCCTGGACGGTCGGGCCGGCCGGGGAACTGGCCCTCCTGGTGGTGCCGGAGCGGTACCTGGCGCCGGCCGGATCCTGGCCGCCGGTCCGGCTGCCGTTCGACGGCGAGGTGGTCGTGGTTTCCCCGCAAGGGGAGTGGCGGGTGCCGCTGTCCGGTGTCTCCTGCTCGCCCGACCACCTCGGGCTGCTGCCGGGCGGCCGGGTGCTGCTGGCCGGGTACCGGGCCGAGCAGGACGGGGAGGAGTGGCTGCCCAACGCGGCCGTTTACGGCGCGGACGGGGCGCTCGAACGGGAGCTCGCCCTCGGTGACGACGTCCGGGTGCTGGTGACCGACCGGGACGGCCGGATCTGGATGGCCTACGGGGACGAGGGCATCTACGGCGACCACCCGATGGCGGCCGCCGGGCTGCGGGCCGCCGACACCCGGGGCCGGGTGGTGTGGAGCCCGGACAAGCTGCCGTCCTACCCGCTGGAGGGCCTGGCCGGCGCGACCGACGGCCGGAGCGCCTGGCTGGCCTGGTACCCGAGCCCGTCGGTCAGCCACCTCACCCGGATCGACGCGGTCGACCGGCCGTCGACCACCGTGCCGTGCCCGGTCCGGCTGCCGGTCGGCTTCGCGGTCCACGGCGGGCAGGGCGTCTTCCTGTCCAGCGGCGGAGAGTTGACCTGGTACCAGTTGATCGGCAAGGAGTGGAAGCGGACCCGGCGCCGGCAGCTGAGCGTGCCCGGCGCGCTCGACCGGGTGCGGGCGCACGGCCGGGACGGCGCGCTGTGGTTCCGCGCGGGGGACTGCTGGTACCGGATCGAGGCTTAGGGCCTGCCGGGCGGATCCTGCCGGGCGGGCCCTAGCCGCCCGCGCGGGTGGCCCGGTCGGCGCGGGCGGCCAGGGTGCGCAGGTGGGTGATCAGCTCCGGCGGCTCGTGCACCTCGAACTCGCAGTCCAGCGTCAGCAGCCGTACCGCCGTCCACTCCAGGGAGTCCGTGCGGGAGCGCAGCCGGCAGCGGTGCTCGTCGATCGGCTCGATCTCGGAGTCGCCCCGGTCGAAGTGCCGCCGGACGTTCGCGGCCGGGGCGTGCATGGTGGCGACCACGGCGCGGGCCGGTGACTGGCGGCGCAGCTTGCCCGCCACGTACGCGGCGGCGTCCTCGGCCGGGAGCGGGCGCGGGGTGAAGTGGGCGCCGGTGGCGCGGGGTTCGCTGAGGCGGTCGACGCGGAAGAGCCGCCAGTCGTCCCGGTCCAGGTCGTAGCCGACCAGGTACCAGCGGCGGCCGGCCGAGACCAGCCGCTCGGGTTCGACGTTGCGTCTGGTCTCGGCGCCGTCGCCGGCCCGGTAGGCGAAGCGCAGCCGCTCCCGGTTGGTGACGGCACCGGCGAGCACGGTGAGGTCGTCCGGGTCGACGGTCGGGCCGTCGCCGGTGAGCAGTGGCATGGTGGCGGTGTTGAGCGCGCCCACCCGGTGCCGCAGGCGGCCCGGCAGCACCTGGAGCAGCTTGGCGAGGGCGCGGACCGAGGCCTCCTCTATGCCGACCACCGCGTGCCCGGCGGCCGCCCGCAGTCCGACCGCGATGGCGACGGCCTCCTCGTCGTCCAGCAGCAGTGGCGGCATCGCCGTCCCCGCGACCAGCCGGTAGCCGCCGACCGCGCCCATGGTGGCCTGCACCGGGTAGCCGAGGTCGCGCAGCCGGTCGATGTCGCGCCGGATCGTCCGGGGGCTGACGCCGAGCCGTTCGGCGAGTTCGCTGCCGGGCCACTCGCGCGGGGTCTGCAGCAGGGACAGCAGGTTCAGCAGCCGTGCGGGGGTGTCCGTCATGCCGTCCAGGATGCCGGACAACTGGGACAGGATCTGACCTACATGCCCCGTACCCTCGTGGACGTGCCGACGAGCAGTGCGAGCAGCGCGAGCAGGACGAGCAGGACGAGCAGGACGAATGAGGAGTACCGAATGAAGACCGCGGACGCGGACCGACGGAGGTGGATCGCGCTGGCGATCGTGATGGTCGCCTCCTTCATGGACCTGGTGGACGTCACCATCGTCAACATCGCCATCCCCAGCATCCAGGAGGACACCGGCGCCTCCTTCAGCGCCATCCAGTGGGTCACCGGCGGCTACGCGCTGGCCTTCGCGATCGGGCTGATCACCGGTGGCCGGCTGGGCGACATCTACGGCCGCAAGCGGCTGTTCCTGATCGGCATCGGCGGGTTCACCGTGGCGTCCGCGCTGTGCGGCCTGGCCTCCGGCCCCGAGATGCTGGTCGGGATGCGGGTGCTCCAGGGCGGCACGGCGGCCATGATGGTGCCGCAGGTGCTGTCGATCATCCACGCGACCTTCCCGGCGGAGGAGCGTGGCAAGGTGTTCGGCATGTTCGGCGCGGTGGTCGGGCTGGGCGCCGTCTCCGGGCCGCTGATCGGCGCGCTGCTCACCGAGTGGGACCTGTTCGGCCTGGCCTGGCGCCCGATCTTCCTGATCAACCTGCCGGTCGGCATCGCCGGGCTGCTGCTCGGGCGCCGCTTCATTGACGAGTCGAAGGCCGAGCGGACGCTCAAGCTGGACCTGGTCGGGGTGGCGCTGGCGAGCGTCGGCCTGCTGATGCTGATCTACCCGCTGACGCACGGGCGGGAGGCCGGCTGGCCGCTCTGGGGCTACCTGTCGATGGCCGGCAGCCTGGTGGTGTTCGCGCTGTTCGTGGCGTACGAGAAGGCCAAGACGCGGCGGGACGGCTCGCCGCTGGTCGAGCTGTCGCTGTTCCGGGTGAAGAGCTTCGCGGCCGGCATCGGCGTGCAGCTGGCCTTCGGCGTGGTCTGCGGGATCTTCTTCCTGGTCTGGACGCTGTACATGCAGCTGGGCCTCGGCTGGAGCCCGCTCAAGGCCGGCTCCACCGGCATCCCGTTCTCGCTCGCCGTCTCGGCCGCGGCCGGGCTGTCCGTGCAGAAGCTGGTGCCCCGGTTCGGACGCCGGGTGCTCCAGACCGGCGCGCTGGTGATGGCGGCGGGCGTGCTGACGTACATCTGGGAGGCGGACCGGTACGGGACGGCGATCGCGCCCTGGCAGATGGCGCTGCCGCTGGTGGTGATGGGCCTGGGGATGGGCCTGATCGTCGCGCCGATCACCGACGCGATCCTGGCGGAGGTGCCGCGCGCGCACGCCGGTTCGGCGTCGGGGCTGATCAACACCGTCCAGCAGATGGGGAACGCGCTGGGGCTCGCGCTGGTGTCGGTGGCCTTCTTCGGGGCGATGGACGACGTGGTCGCGCCGGAGGCGATGGGCACCGCGTTCGGCGGGGCGTTCGTCCACGCGATGTGGTGGGTCGCGGGGGCGCTGCTGGTGGTGTTCCTGCTGATGTTCGCGCTGCCGCGGCGCAAGGCGGTCGCGCCGGCCGGCGCGGATGCGGTGGGTGCGGTGGACGCGCCGGCGACGGCGGGTGCGGCGGATCCGACGGACGAGCGGGAGCCCGTCCTGGCCTGACGGGCACTGCTGAGGGCCCCGGTCGCGCGGCGCGACCGGGGCCCTCGACGCATCCTGGGAGGCCATGGACCGTACGGCGGTGGACTCCTCGGCGGCTCGGCAACGGCCCCCGGCGGGGCCGGCCGGGCGACCGGCTTTCAGCGCGCCCCGGCCGTGCTCACCGCCGTCGTCCGGGTCGTGGTCTTCGCCGCGGACTTGGCCTCCTTCGCGGCGCGCTTCATCTCCTGCTTGAACTCCCGTACCAGGTCGAGGGATTCGGGCCCGGTGATGTCGGCGACCGAGCGGTGCGCGCCCTCCTCGCCGTACGCTCCGGCCGCCTCGCGCCAGCCCTCCGGCCGCACGCCGTACTGCTTGCCGAGCAGGGCCAGGAAGATCTGCGACTTCTGTTTGCCGAAACCGGGCAGGGCGTTGAGGCGGCTGAGCAGTTCCTTGCCGGTGCGGGTGTCCTTCCAGAGCGCGGCGGCGTCGGCGTCGTACTGCGCCACCAGGAACTGGCAGAGCTGCTGGACCCGTTTGGCCATCGCGGCCGGGTAGCGGTGCACGGCGGGCTTCGCGGACAGGAGGGCGACGAACTCCTCCGGGTTGTACACGGCGATCTCCCGGGCGTCCAGGTCGTTGCGTCCGAGCCGCTGGGCGATGGTCAGCGGACCGGTGAACGCCCATTCCATCGGCACCTGTTGGTCAAGCAACATGCCGACGAGCGCGGCCAGCGCACTCCGTCCGAGCAGTTCGTCGGCCTCGGGCTGTTGTGCGAGCCGGACGGTGACGTTCATGGGCTTGCCCTCCTCGGAGTTGACGTCGGGTCGGCGCCCAGTCTGGTGGACGGGGCGGGGGCGGAGGCGGTCAACACGCCCGTAGCAGGGGAAGTCTTGGTGTTCCAGGGCCTTGGCGTAGCTGGCTTGTTCGTTGGCGGAGCGACCGCCTGAGACACCCGATCCGGCGGTCGGGAGAGCCGGCGGAGTACTTTTTGCCCGCGTCGGGCGGCGAAGAGGAGGGCGGCGCGGGCAGGTTGGAGGCGGCTGGTCATCTTGTATGACTGTTTCCGTTGCGCCGGTGCGGCGCCCTGCCGGCGGGCCATTCTTGGTGCAATCGACGCGTCCAGAAAGGCTCGCCCGCCGTGACCCAGCCGTTCGAACTGCCGTCCTTCTACCTGCCGCACCCGGCACGCCTCAACCCCCATCTGGACGAGGCCCGGGCCCATTCCTCCGTCTGGGCACGGGAGATGGGCATGCTGGAGGGCTCCGGCATCTGGGACCAGGCCGACCTGGACGCCCACGACTACGGCCTGCTCTGCGCCTACACCCACCCCGACGCCTCCGCCGAGGCGCTCTCGCTGGTCACCGACTGGTACGTGTGGGTCTTCTTCTTCGACGACCACTTCCTCGACATGTTCAAGCGCAGCAACGACCGCGAGGCCGGCAAGGCGCACCTCGACCGGCTGCCGCTGTTCATGCCGGCCGACCCGGCCACCCCGATGCCGGAGCCGGAGAACCCGGTCGAGGCGGGCCTGGCCGACCTGTGGCGGCGCACCGTGCCGGTGATGGGCGAGGACTGGCGGATCCGCTTCGCCGAGAGCACCCGCAACCTGCTCAACGAGTCGCTCTGGGAGCTCGCCAACATCAACGCCGGCCGGATCTCCAACCCGGTCGAGTACATCGAGATGCGCCGCAAGGTGGGCGGCGCGCCCTGGTCCGCCCAACTGGTCGAGTACGCGGCCGGCGCCGAGGTCCCGAAGGAGGTCTCCGGCTCGCGCGCGCTGCGGGTGCTGATGGACGCCTTCTCGGACGGCGTGCACCTGCGCAACGACATCTTCTCCTACCAGCGGGAGGTGGAGGACGAGGGCGAGCTGAGCAACGGCATCCTGGTGCTGGAGAAGTTCCTGGAGTGCTCCACCCAGGAGGCCGCCGAGGCGGTCAACGACCTGCTCACCTCGCGGCTCCAGCAGTTCGAGAACACCGTGTTCACCGAACTGCCCGTGCTGTTCGCCGAGACCGGGCTCGCCCCCGAGGGCCGCGCCCGGGTGCTGGCGTACGTCAAGGGCCTCCAGGACTGGCAGTCCGGCGGCCACGAGTGGCACATGCGCTCCAGCCGGTACATGAACGGCGGTGGTGCGGCGGCCGGTTCGGGCGGCCGCGTCGCGGCGGGAACGGGCGGCGCGCTGCCCGGCGCCGGCAACTGGTGGGACCCGTTCGCGATCGGCGGGGTGGGCACCTCGGCGCTGGACATCCTGCGCAGCGGGGCGATGGGCGGCGGTGGACCTGCGGCCAGTCCGGTCGGCCCGGGCGGCGTCGGACCGGCCGTCCGGCGGGCCCGGTCGCACGGCCACCTGCCGTACCAGCCCGTCGGACCGTCCCGACTGCCCGAGTTCAAGCTGCCGTTCGAGGCCACCCTGAACCCGCACCTGGGCGGCGCGCGGGAGCGGGTGATCGAGTGGGCCGAGCGGATGGGCCTGCTGGCGGAGCAGCCCGGCATCCCCGGATCCGGCATTTGGGACGCCGCGTCCATGCGGGACTACGACCTCCCGCTCTGCGCGGCCGGCATCCACCCGAACGCCACCGCAGACCAACTCGACGTCTCCTCAGCCTGGTTGGCCTGGGGGACCTGGGCCGACGACTACTACCCGGTGGTCTTCGGACGCACCCGCGACCTGGTCGGCGCCAAGCTCGCCAACGAGCGGCTCCCGCTGTTCATGCCGGTGGACGGCAGCCCCGCGCCCGAGCCCGCCAACGCCCTGGAACGCGGCCTCGCCGACATCTGGGAGCGTACCGCCGGCCCGATGACGGCGGACGCCCGGCGGAAGTTCCGCCAGACCGTCGAGGACATGACCGCGAGCTGGATCTGGGAGCTCAACAACCAGGTGCAGAACCGGATTCCGGACCCGGTGGACTACCTGGAGATGCGCCGCGCCACCTTCGGCTCCGACCTCACCATGAGCCTGAGCCGGCTCGCCCACGGGAAGGCCGTGCCGCCCGGGGTGCACGAGCACGGCTCGATGCGCTCGCTGGAGAACTCGGCCGCGGACTACGCGTGCATGATGAACGACCTGTTCTCGTACCAGAAGGAGGTCGAGTACGAGGGCGAGGTGCACAACGCCGTCCTGGTGGTGCAGAACTTCTTCAACTGCGACTACCCGTCGGCGGTCCGGATCGTCGACGACCTGATGCACTCCCGGTTGGACCAGTTCCAGCACGTCGCGGCGAAGGAACTCCCCGTCCTGTACGACGACTTCGCGCTGGAGCCGGAAGCGCGGGAGCTGCTGGACGGGTACGTGAAGGAGCTGGAGAACTGGCTCGCGGGCATCCTGGTCTGGCACCGGGACTGCCGCCGGTACCGCGAGGAGGACCTGCTGCGGCACTTCGGCGCGGAGCGGCAGCTCAGGGCGGGGGCGGCGGTCGAGGAACTGCCCGCGCCCGCCACGGTGCCGCTCGGCCCGACCGGCCTGGGCACGGCCTCGCTGCGCCCGCCGCTGGCCGGCGCGGCTCCGGCCGCCGGGGTGGCGGCCCTGGGCTGACCGGAGGGTGCTGTGGACCACCGCGCCGCCCGCACCACCGGCCAGCCGCCCCGGCGGCCCGGTCGGTGGTGCGGGCGGCGCGGTCGGTCCGGGGCCGGGCTACGTCGGGGCCCGGGCGCCGAGTCGGAAGTGACGCCCCATCAACTGGCAGGCCGGGCCTGCCGAGTGGCCTCGATGCCGTCCAGGATCAGCCGGATGCCGTTGGTGAAGCCGCTGTCGCGGGAGCCGTCGGTCACCCCGTTGGCGTCGGTGGTGTAGAGGCGGTGCAGGCGCGGGAAGTCCCGGGTGGCCTCGATGATGGCGGGCAGGAGTTCGTCCATCCAGCCCTGCTCCTCCCGGCCGTGCCGGGCCAGTGCGCTCAGCCAGGAGGCCTCCACGCTGGCCGTCCCGATGACGTAGCCGAGTAGGGCCCTCATCGCGTCGCTGGCCTCCATCGGGGTGAAGCCGGCTGCCTCCAGGAAGGTGAGCAGGGCCTCGGAGAGGCGCATCCAGTTCGGCCCGAAGTAGACGAGCCCCAGGTCGCCGATCACCGACACCATCCACGGGTGGCGCAGGATGACCTGGCGCACGCTGCCCGCGCACTCGGCGACGGTGGCGCGCCAGTCCGCCGGGTTCGTGTCGGTGACCGCCGGGATCCAGATCTTGCCGAACACCTCGTCGACGGCCAGGGCGAGCAGTTCGTCCTTGTTGGCGACGTGGGTGTACATCGAGGTGGCGCCGGCGTTGAGGCGGGCGCCGAGCTTGCGCATGCTCAGGGCTTCGATGCCGTCGCTGTCCAGGATGGCGAGTGCCTCCGCGACGATCTGGGCCCGGCTGAGCGCCGGTTGCTCGCGCCGGGGGCGCTCGGGGCGGCTCCACGGTGTCCCGGGCGCGTCCTTCGACCTGGCCGGCATCCGGCCCTCCTCTCGGTCTTCGCCCGCCTGTGCTCGGCTCGGCTGCTCCGTTCAGCATAAGCCGCGCCGCACACCGTACGGCTTTGCGAACACTGTGCGGTCTACGTACAGTGTGTGGCGTCCGCACAGTGTGCGGAGCGAGGTGCACCGCGGCCGTGGGGACGGACCGCGGTGCACCCGCGACGACTTCCGTCCGGCTACGGCCGGCGCGCTCACTTCGAAGGGGGACCGCGGTGGACCGACATCCGCGCCGCTGGCTCATCCTGGTCGTGCTCTGTCTCAGCAGCCTGGTGCTGGTGGTCGACAACATGGTGCTCACGGTGTCCATCCCGCAGATCGCGGCGGACCTCGGGGCCGGGGCCGAGGACATCCAGTGGATCATCGACTCGTACATCCTGGTCTTCGCCGGGCTGCTGCTCACCTCGGGCAGCCTCTCCGACCGGTTCGGCCGGCGGAAGATGATGATCATCGGGCTGGTGGTGTTCGGCGCCGCCTCCCTGGTCGCGGCCGTCGCCGACAGCCCCGGCCAGCTCATCGCCGGACGCGTGCTGATGGGCGTGGGCGGAGCCCTGGTCATGCCGAGCACGCTCTCCATCCTGATCACCGTCTTCGACGACGAGGAACGGCCCAAGGCGATCGCCGCGTGGAGCGCGGTGGCCATGATCGGCATGATCGGCGGGCCGGTGCTCGGCGGTGCGCTGATCGCGCACTTCTGGTGGGGCGCGGTCTTCCTGCTCAACGTGCCGGTCGCAGTGGTCGCCGTCATCGCGGCGGTCGTGCTGATGCCGGAGTCCAGAGGGCCGTGGCGCCGGCCCGACCTGCCCGGCATGGTGCTCTCGATGACCGGGATGACCGCGCTGGTCTGGTCGATCACCGTGCTGCCCCGGGACGGCATCACCAGCCCCGGCACGCTCGGCACGCTCCTCGTCGGGGTGCTCGCGCTGACCGGGTTCGCCGTCCGCCAGGTCCGGACCGACTCGCCGATGGTCCCGCTCAAGCTGTTCCGCAACCGGGTGTTCACCGGGGCCAGCTTCTCGCTCGTCCTGCTGACCTTCGCCACCGGCGGCCTGATGCTGGTCCTCACCCAGTACCTGCAGTTCGTGCTGAAGTTCTCGGCCACCGACACCGGCCTGGCGTTCCTCCCGCTGGCCGTCGCCTCGCTGGTGTTCAACGCCATCGGCGCCGTGCTCAGCAAGAAGGTCGCCCCGCGGGTGACGACCTCGGCCGGCATGCTGATCATCGCGGCCGGGTTCGGGCTGCTGGCCACGCTCTCGGTCGGCGACGGCTTCGCCAAGGTCGCCCTGGCCATGCTGGTGCTGGGCGCCGGCTCCGGCCTCGCGATGCCGGCCGCGTCCAACGCGCTGATGGGCGCGATCCCCGGCGAGCACGCCGGCGTCGGCTCCGCGCTCAACGACACCATCCAGCAGTCCGGTTCCGCGCTGGGCGTGGCCATCCTCGGCGCCGTCCTGTCCAGCACCTTCACCGGCTCGATGCCCACCGACACGCCCGCCGCCGGGAAGCACGCGATCACGGACGCGCTCGCCCTCGCCGCGAGCACCGGGGACGGCGGACTGGCCGCCGCCGCGCGCGACGCGTTCAACACCGCGGCCTCCGTCACCTTCACGGCGGGCGGGATCTCCGTCCTGGCGGCCGCGGGGCTGACCCTGGTGCTGATGCGGGACGGCCGGAAGACCGCTCCGGCGGCGGGCCCGGTCGAGGACGCGGCGGAGGTGGCGGAGGCGGAGGTCGTCCAGCGGGTGGGCTGAGCCTGTCCTGTCCTGCCTGGCCCTGTCCTGTTCGGCCCTTTCCTGTCCGTCTCGGCCCCGTCCGCCTCGCGCGGCCGGGGCCGTGGGCGTGCCGCCGGCGTGTCGCCGACCCCCGGCGGCGCCCGGTGGCGGCGCGTAGCCTGGGCCCCATGTCCCCCGAGTACGCGGAGCGGGCGTCGAGGCTGCCGGGAGCGGTCGTGTGGAGGCGCCGGGCCGTCGGGAGCACGGGCGACGGCGCGGCCGGGCTCGTCCTGCCCGACGGCTGCATGGACCTGCTCTGGACCGAGGGCCGGCTCCTCGTCGCCGGGCCGGACACCCGCGCCTTCCAGCTCGGACCGGGGCTGCGCGGCCCGTGGGCGGGCGTCCGCCTCCCGCCCGGCGCCGCCCCCGCCCTGCTGGGCGTGCCCGCACACGAACTGCGCGACCGGCGGGTCGACCTGGCCGACCTCCGGCCCGGAGCCGAGGTGCGCCGCCGCACCGGGCGCATCGACGCGGCGCCCGACCCGGCCGTGGCCCTGGAGGAGTTGGCGCTGCGCCTGGCGGCCGACGCGCGGCCGGTGGACCCGCTCGTCCGGGCGGTCGCCGATGCCCTGGCGGCCGGCCGTTCGGTCGCGGCGACCGCCGAGGCGGTCGGCCTCGGCGCGCGGCAACTGCACCGCCGCTCGCTGACCGCCTTCGGCTACGGTCCCAAGACCCTGGCCCGGATCCTCCGCTTGCAGCGCGCCCTCGCGCTGGCCCGCTCCGGCGTGCCCCTCGCCGAGACGGCGGCCCGGACGGGCTACGCCGACCAGGCCCATCTGGCGCGCGACGTACGGGAGTTGGCGGGAATGCCGGCGACCGCCCTGCTGCCCCGTTGACTCAGTCCGCGGCGCCCGGCAGCGGCGCGAACAGGTCGACGCCGTTGCCGTCCGGGTCGTGCACCACGGCGTACCGCTGGCCCCAGAAGGCGTCCCACGGCTTCAACTCGCCGTGGTACCCGGCGCCGACCAGGTCCTCGTAGACCGCGTCCACCTGGGCGGGGTCGGCGCACCGGAACGCCAGTGCCGTCCGGCCGCCGCCCGTCGGCGGACGCCAGTCCGGATGGAACGAGCGGATGGTGGACTCGGGGTCGAGGGCCAGGCGCAGCCCGCCCGGCAGCACGGCCTCGACGTGCGGCTCCTGCTCGGCCCCGTCGGGGAACGCGAGTCCGAGCCGCCGGTAGAAGGCGATCGAGGCGGCCAGGTCCGAGACTGCGAGGCCCACGACGGCGAACTGCGGTGCTGGTGTGCTGTTCATGCCCGTCACGGTAGGCGGCGCCCGGACACCCCGTCTTGAACGAATCGGACGGTCTCCCGGCTGGTCTGCGCATTGGCCGAGTCGGGCGCGGCCGGGGTGATGATTCTGGTGACCGGATCGCGGCGCGCCACGCCCCGATCGCGGCCCGCACCACCATTACCGACCCCTGGGAGGGATAACTGATGCTGTACCGCAGCCTCGGAGTTGACGGGCCGAAGGCCAGCGCGCTGTGCCTCGGCGCCATGACCTTCGGCACCACCGTGGACGAGCAGACCGCGACGGCGATCTTGGACCGGTTCACCGAGGCCGGCGGGACCTTCGTCGACACCTCGAACAACTACGCCTTCTGGGCCCCCGGCGGGACGGGGTACGAGAGCGAGGAACTGCTCGGCCGCTGGATCGCCCGCCGGCGCAACCGTGACGAACTGGTCCTCGCCACCAAGGCGGGAGCCCGCCCGGTGCCCGAACTCCCCTTCCCCGAACACATGGAGGGGCTGTCCGCCGCTGCGCTGCGCAACGCGGCCGAGGGCAGCCTGCGCCGGCTCGGCACCGACCGCGTGGACGTCTACTACGCCCACGTGACGGACCCGTCCACCCCGGTCGAGGAGACCCTCGGGGCCTTCGCCGAGCTGGTGGCCGACGGAAAGGTCGGCCGGCTCGGCTGCAGCAACCACAGCGCCGCGGACCTGGCTGCCGCCAACGAGCTTGCCGAGCAGCGGGGTTGGCCCGGCTACCGGTGCGTCCAGCAGCGCCACAGCTACCTCCGGCCACGGCCGGACGCGGACTTCGGCATCCAGAACCACGCCGACGAGGAACTGCTGTCGTACGTCATGCAGCGGCCGGAGCTGCTGCTGCTGGCCTACTCCCCGCTGCTCGGCGGCGCGTACTGCCGGCCCGACCGGCCGCTGTCCGAGAAGTACCAGTGGCCGGTGGTGCAGGCCCAGTTGGCCGCCCTGGCCGAGGTGGCGAAGGAGACCGGGGCCACCGTCAACCAGGTGGTGCTCGCCTGGCTGCTGGGCCACCCGGTGCCGACGATCCCGGTCGTGGGCGCCAGCTCCGTCGCCCAGCTGGACGAGAGCCTGGCCGCCCTGGACCTGGTGCTCGACGAGGACCAGCGCCGGCGGCTGGACACCGCGGCCTGACCGCGGCGTCCAGCCCCGTCGGGCGGCCAGGCCGCAACCAACCCCCCTTGGCCGCCCGCCTCGAACCGGCTGCGCGCCGTCAGCCCTGGGCGCGGACCGCCCGCCACCGGTTGGCGGTGGTCTCGCTCACCGTGTAGAAGAACTCCGACTTGAACTCGGCCCCGTCACTGAGCGCCTCCACCCAGCTCATCGGCCAGTTCCGCCGGCCGTAGTGCTTGTGCACGACCCGGGTGAACGCGGACAGCACGCCGCGCAGCCGCTTCCGGTCCACGTCGAGCAGCTCGACCAGGGACGTGTAGCTCACCCGCTCGCCGGGCTGCTTCGCCAGGATGTCGAGCACCCCGGTCACCGCCTGCACCGAGTCCAGCGGATCGGCCGTCAGCCGGCGCAGATCCTGCACGGTCCACTCGACGAACGGCCACTCGCCGTCCTCCTGCGGCCCCCCCTCGGCCGCCGCCGCCACCGCGGCCCCCGCAGCGGCCCCCGAGAGCTCCGCGAGGAACGCGTACACCTGCGTGACGTACTGAGCCGGCACCGGCACCGAGATGAACTGCTGGCTGTCCTGCGTCATGTTTCTTCCCCTCCGACGTGTCGCCCGTCTGGCGGCAGGACAGATACTTGCACGCCATGTGTCCGGGTGTCCAGGTACTAACCTGGACTAATTCCGAGACTAAGGGTCGATTAGTCCCTCTCGCGGCGCAGCTCGGGAGGGCGGAAGTCACTTCCGGTACCGGCCGGCCAGTCGGGGCCGTGGAGCCGACGAAGGCCCGGACCGCGTGAGGCGGTCCGGGTCTTCCGGCTGTCGCCGCCCGTTGCGGTCAGTGGAGGACGTTCAGGAAGTTGGCGGCGTCGTCGACGAAGTACACGGCGTCGTGGTCGAGGTCGACCGCGAGCCCGAACAGGGCGCCGGCGCCGGGCGGGGTGCCACTGCTGTCGAGCGTGCGGACGGCGACCTGGTCGCCGGCGGGGGTGGTCTCGACGAGGTTGCCGTCGCCGGAGTTCACCGTGAGGACGTCGCCGCCCGGGGCGACGGCCAGGCCGAGCGGCCCGTTGAGGTGGCCGCCGGTGCTGACGGTGGTGCCGGTGCCCGCGTCGGTGGTGCGGTGGACGGCGTCGGGGATCGCGGTGATCCGGTTGGCGAGGGTGTCCGCCACGTAGAGCGTGTCGTCGTGGCCCAGCCCGACGCCGGTCGGGCCGATCACCAGGGCGGCCTGGTCGGTCCGCTGGCCGAAGCCCGAGCCGATCCGGGTGGTCGCGAGCCGCTGCGGCGGCGCGTCGCCCTGCCGGCACAGGGTGATCCGCAGGACGGTGCCCTGGTCGACCTCGGCCCCGCCGCCCGCGACCGTGCCGTTCAGCACATTGGTCACGAACAGTTCGTCGCGGTCGTCGAAGCTGGCGGCCGTCATGTCCCACGGGCCGTTGATGCCGTCGCCGACGATCGTCTCGCGGACCGTCCCGTTGCTGTCCAGGACCAGCAGGCAGCCGGCCTGGACGGTGGCGGAGGTGCCGTCGGTGGTGGGCGTGCTGCCGACCACGACCCAGCCGCCCGGCAGAACGGTCAGCGCGGTCGAGAGCCCGACCCCGCCGGGGCAGGGCCCGGGCAGCTTCGCCGGGTCGATCCGGGCGAACTCGCCGACGGTGCCGTCCGGGCTGACCTGGACCAGGGTGGTCCCGGTGCCCTGCAGGTTCTGCCCGTTGTTGAAGTTGCTGATGAGGACGTTGCCGCGGCGCAGCTTGCCCACGCTGTGCTGGACCACGAACGTGCCGTACGGGTTCTGGTCCCCGTTCGCGGGCACGGTCGAGGCGACCGGTGACACGGTGTTCAGCGGCCCGAGGAACGGCGCCCGGCCGACGGCGCCACCCACCGCCGTGGCGCCGAACACCACCACGGCGGCGGCGACCACGCCGACCCGCCCCCAGAACCTCGTGCGCGAAGAGTGAAGTCTCATAACTCAAAGTTATGCCGCAGCCGAACCGCCCAGCACGCGGAGTTCACCCAGCGGTGTCCCCACACCGCGAAACGACGAAGGCCCGGACCGTCGGAACGGTCCGGGCCTTCTGCCGGCGGAGGATACGAGATTCGAACTCGTGAGGGGTTGCCCCCAACACGCTTTCCAAGCGTGCGCCCTAGGCCTCTAGGCGAATCCTCCGTGGGAGAGCTTAGTACATGTTCGGGGGTGGTCGCGACCAGCAATCCCGTAGGCGGGAGGGTGGGGTTGCCTGTGGATCGTGGGGGCTCGGATCCGGTAGTGTGGGGGTCAGCCCCTCGTGTGGCGTTATCTCTCTGAACCCCCCCAGGGCCGGAAGGCAGCAAGGGTAAGAGGGCTCTGGCGGGTGCACGGGGGGTCTTTGCGTTCCCGGGCGGTTGCTGGGGGCGCCGGGGGACGGTGGTGAGGCGAGGGGCGACGCGTTTGTCGGTGCGTCCCGATATCGTCGGGGGTGTGTCCCTAGCCCTGTACCGCCGCTACCGTCCCGAGACCTTCGCGGAGGTCATCGGGCAGGAGCACGTGACCGCTCCGCTCCAGCAGGCCCTGCGTAACAACAGGGTCAACCACGCGTACCTGTTCAGCGGGCCGCGCGGCTGCGGGAAGACGACGAGTGCGCGCATCCTGGCCCGCTGTCTGAACTGTGAGCAGGGGCCGACGCCGACGCCCTGCGGAGAGTGCCAGTCCTGTCGCGACCTCGCGACTGGCGGGCCCGGCTCGATCGACGTGATCGAGATCGACGCGGCCTCGCACGGTGGTGTGGACGACGCGCGCGAGCTGCGGGAGCGGGCGTTCTTCGCGCCGGTCCACAGCCGCTACAAGATCTTCATCCTGGACGAGGCGCACATGGTGACCTCGGCCGGGTTCAACGCGCTGCTCAAGGTGGTCGAGGAGCCTCCGGAGCACCTCAAGTTCATCTTCGCGACCACGGAGCCGGAGAAGGTGATCGGGACGATCCGGTCCCGGACGCACCACTACCCGTTCCGGCTGGTCCCGCCGGGCACGCTGCGCGACTACCTGGTGGAGGTCTGCGGCCGGGAGGGCATCCAGGTCGAGGACTCGGTGTTCCCGCTGGTGGTCCGGGCCGGGGCCGGGTCGGTGCGTGACTCGATGTCGGTCATGGACCAGCTGCTGGCCGGTGCCGCCGAGGGCGGCGTGACGTACCAGATGGCGACCTCGCTGCTCGGGTACACCGACTCGGCGCTGCTCGACGAGGTGGTGGACGCCTTCGGCGCGCACGACGGGGCGACGGTGTTCCAGGTGATTGACCGGGTGGTCGAGGGCGGGCACGATCCGCGCCGCTTCGTCGCCGACCTGCTGGAGCGGCTGCGTGACCTGGTGATCCTGGCCACCGTGCCGGAGGCGGGGGAGAAGGGGCTGATCGACGCCCCGGCGGACCGGGTCGCGATCATGCAGGCGCAGGCGGACGCGTTCGGTTCGGCGGAGCTGAGCCGGGCGGCGGACATCGTCAACACCGGGCTGACCGAGATGCGCGGCAACGCGGCGCCGAGGCTGCAGCTGGAGCTGATCTGCGCCCGGGTGATGCTGCCGGGTGCCTACAGCGACGAGCTGTCGTTGCAGGCGCGGCTGGACAAGCTGGAGCGCCGGGCGGCGGCGGGCGGGTTCGCCGCGCCGATGGCGGTGGGGGTGCCGGTGGCGGCGACCACGGCCGCGCCCGTTCCGGCGACGGCGACGGCGACGGCGCCGGTGGCGGTGCCGGTAGCGGAGACCGCCCCGGTGCAGGCCGCGCCGGTCGCGGCGGCCCCTGCGGCAGCCCCTGCACCGGCAGCACCGATCGCACCGGCAGCCCCCGCGGCGCCCGCCGGGCCCGCGCCGGGTGCCTGGCCGATCCCGCGCAGCTTCCCGCCGGCGGGCGGCGCCCCGGCCGCGGCCCCCGCGCCGCAGCCGCCGGCCCAGGCCGCCGAGGCCGTAGAGGCCACCCCGGCCCCGGTGTCCGCCCCCGCTCCCGCTCCTGCCCCCGCGGCGCCCGCGCCCGCCCCGGCCGGGCAGCCCGCCGGGCCGGCTTCGGCCGCCGCGCAGCAGGGCGCGGCGCAGGTCCGGCAGCTGTGGCCGCAGATTCTGGAGGCGGTGAAGAACCGCCGCCGCTTCACCTGGATCCTGCTCAGCCAGAACGGCCAGGTGGCCGGGTTCGACGGCAGCGTGCTCCAGGTGTCCTTCATCAACGCGGGCGCCCGGGACAGCTTCGTCGGCAGCAACAGCGACGACGTGCTGCGCCAGGCGCTGACGGACGCGCTGGGTGTGGACTGGCGGGTCGAGTGCATCGTCGACCCGTCCGGGGGCGGTTCCCTCGGTGGCGGTACGGCCGTCGGCGGCGGTGGTCTGGGCGGTGCCGCCCCGAGCGGTGGCGGCTGGGGGGCCCCGGCCCGTCCGGCGGCCGCCGCGCCGTCGGCTCCGGCTCCGGTGCCCGCGCCGGTCCGGTCGCAGCCGTCCCCGCAGGTGCAGGCCGCCCCGGCGCCCGCGCCGGTCCAGGCCCCGCCGCCGGTGGCCGCGCCGCCGGCCCGTCCGGTGCGCGCGGTGGCGCCGGAGGACGACGTCCCGGAGGAGGACGACCCGGACCTCAACGAGGAGGCGTTCTCCGGTCAGGAGCTGATCATCCGGGAGCTGGGCGCGACGGTTCTGGAGGAGATCCACCACCGCGGCAACTGAGCGACGGCCCGCCCCGGCAGCACGTAGGCTCGGCCGTGACGACGCGAGCGGGACTGCAAGCGGACGTGACCGCAGGCAGGACGGCGACGCAGGACAGCAAGCACGAAGCGAGGAGTGAGCCGTGTTCCCCGGTGGTGGCCAGCCCAACATGCAGCAGCTGCTGAAGCAGGCGCAGAAGATGCAGCAGGATCTCGCGCAGGCGCAGCAGGAGCTGGCGGAGACGAAGGTGAGCGGTTCGGCGGGCGGTGGCCTGGTCGAGGCCACGGTGACCGGTGCCGGTGAGCTGGTGGCGCTGACCATCGCCCCGGCGGCCGTCGACCCGGAGGACACCGAGACCCTGGCCGACCTGGTCCTGGCGGCCGTGCGGGACGCCAACCAGTCGGCGCAGAAGATGCAGGCCGAGCGCATGGGCCCGCTGACCCAGGGCCTGGGCGGGGGCATCCCCGGTCTGCCGTTCTGACCTGGGGGAGCCTCTGGACAGGGGTTTCGACCAGGCAGGTCTGAGGTCCTGAAGTTCTGAAGTTCAGACAACGGACCCATGTGATTTATGTGGGAGTCGGGCGTCGGGCGGTGTGTCCGACGCCCGATTCGTTGGATGATGGCACCGGAGCACCACCGACCATCCGAGGGAAGGCGCGACGTTGTACGAGGGCGTGGTTCAGGACCTGATCGACGAACTGGGCAGGCTGCCCGGCGTCGGGCCCAAGAGCGCCCAGCGGATCGCCTTCCACATCCTGCAGTCCGACCCGACCGACGTGCGCCGTCTCGCGCACGCGTTGCTGGAGGTCAAGGACAAGGTCCGCTTCTGCGCGGTCTGCGGCAACGTCGCAGAGGCCGAGCAGTGCCGGGTCTGCCTGGACCCGCGCCGCGACCTCGGCGTCATCTGCGTGGTCGAGGAGTCCAAGGACGTCGTCGCCATCGAGCGCACCCGCGAGTTCCGCGGCCGCTACCACGTGCTGGGCGGCGCGATCAGCCCCATCGAGGGCGTCGGCCCGGACGACCTGCGGATCCGCGAGCTGCTGGCGCGCCTCGCGGACGGCACGGTCACCGAGCTGATCCTGGCCACCGACCCCAACCTGGAGGGGGAGGCGACCGCCACCTATCTGGCCCGGCTCTGCAAGCCGATGGGCCTGAGGGTGACCCGGCTGGCGAGCGGCCTGCCCGTCGGCGGGGATCTGGAGTACGCGGACGAGGTCACCCTCGGTCGTGCCTTCGAAGGGAGACGACTGCTCGATGTCTGACCGGACGCTCAACCAGCAGCCCCACACGCCCCACCAGCCGTCCCACGGGCAGGCCCACCAGCCGGCCCCCGGACAGCCGCACGGGGAGCCGCAGAGCCACCCCCCGCACATCCATGCGCACGGTTCGGAGCCGGACGACTTCGCCGTGCAGATCGCCGACTCGGTGGAGAGCTTCGTGCTCGCCGTCACCGAGGTCGCCAAGGGCGACGAGCCGGGCAGCGCGGTCTCGCTGCTGCTCCTGGAGGTCTCGCAGCTGCTGCTGGCCGGTGGCCGACTGGGCGCCATCGAGGACGTCGTCCCGGAGGACCGCTTCGAGCCCGACGCCGGGCCGGAGCCGGACGGCGAGCAGCTGCGCGAGCGGCTGGCCGAGCTGCTCGCGCCGATCGACGTCTACCACGAGGTCTTCGACCCGTACGGTCCGCCGGAGAAGCCGAACGCCTTCCGGATCTCGGACGACCTGGCCGGCGTGGTCGGCGAGCTGCAGCACGGGCTGACCCACTACCGCGAGGGCCGGGTCAGCGAGGCGCTGTGGTGGTGGCAGTTCTCGTACCTCTCCAACTGGGGCACGACCTGCACGGCGGTGCTGCGGGCGCTGCAGTCGCTGATCGCGCACGTCCGGCTGGACAGTCCGATCGGCGCGGTGCCGGACGGCGCCGACACCGACGACGACGGGCTCACCGACGAGCAGCTGGAGCAGCAGGCCGGCGACCTGATGGCGGCCGAGCTGGGCCTCGGGCGGTAGCACCGCTCTCCGGTGCCCGTGCCCTTCCGGCACGTCCGTGCGATTCCGGCACGCCTGAACGTCGCCCCGGCGCGCGCCGGTTTTCGGTGCGCCCCCGGCGGTCATCGGCTGATTGTGACGAATGCCTCAGCATTCCGCGCGGAAAAGAAATCCCGACGGATCGCCGTCCGTTGATCCGCCGATTCTTCGGGGCGGTGGCGAATTGCCCGCAGACCTGCCGGTGGTGCCGCCCGTTTCGCCGACCACCTGCTGAAACGGGCGTCTCATCATATGGAAAGCGCCGGTTGTGGCACCCCTGCTCGGTAGACTGGCGCCGACCGCACAGCCCCTTTTCCCCGGGGGTGCGGGGGCCTGGTGCCCCCGGAAGACGACACAAGTCGAGGAGCGCACGTGGGCCTTGTCGTGCAGAAGTACGGCGGCTCATCCGTTGCGGATGCCGAAGGCATCAAGCGCGTTGCCCGCCGAATCGTTGACGCCAAGAAGGCCGGCCATGAGGTCGTCGTCGTGGTGTCCGCAATGGGCGACACGACGGACGAGCTCATCGAACTCGCGGAGCAGGTGTCACCGCTTCCTGCCGGCCGTGAGTTCGACATGCTGCTGACCGCTGGAGAGCGCATCTCCATGGCGCTGCTGGCCATGGCGATCAAATCGCTGGGGCACGAGGCGCAGTCCTTCACGGGCAGCCAGGCCGGCGTCATCACCGACTCCGTCCACAACAAGGCGCGCATCATCGACGTGACGCCTGGTCGCATCCGCACCGCCCTGGACGAGGGCAACATCGCGATCGTGGCCGGCTTCCAGGGCGTGTCGCAGACCAGCAAGGACATCACCACGCTGGGCCGCGGCGGCTCGGACACCACCGCCGTCGCCCTCGCCGCCGCGCTCAAGGCCGAGGTCTGCGAGATCTACACCGACGTGGACGGCGTGTTCACCGCCGACCCGCGCGTGGTGGCGAAGGCCCGCAAGATCGACTGGATCGCGTACGAGGACATGCTGGAGCTGGCGTCGTCCGGCTCCAAGGTGCTGCTCGACCGCTGCGTGGAGTACGCCCGGCGCTACAACATCCCGATTCACGTACGCTCGTCCTTCTCGGGTCTTCCCGGGACGATCGTCAGCAACGAGAACCCGCACAAGCCCGAAGGGGGCGAGATGGAGCAGGCCATCATCTCCGGAGTCGCCCACGACACGTCCGAGGCCAAGGTCACGGTCGTCGGCGTGCCCGACAAGCCGGGCGAGGCGGCCCGGATCTTCCGCGCCATCGCGGATGCCGAGGTCAACATCGACATGGTGGTGCAGAACGTCTCCGCCGCGTCGACCGGGCTGACCGACATCTCCTTCACCCTGCCCAAGGCGGAGGGCCAGAAGGCCATCGACGCGCTCGGCCGGGTCAAGGAGGGCATCGGCTACGAGTCGCTGCGCTACGACGACGCGATCGGCAAGATCTCCCTGGTCGGCGCGGGCATGCGCTCCAACCCGGGCGTCACCGCCGCCTTCTTCGAGGCGCTGTCCGCCGCGGGCGTCAACATCGAGCTGATCTCCACCTCGGAGATCCGCATCTCGGTCGTCACCCGCGCCGAGGACGTGCCGGAGGCCGTCCGCGCCGTGCACAGCGCCTTCGGACTGGACAGCGAGACGGACGAGGCCGTCGTCTACGGAGGCACCGGGCGATGACCCGGCGGCCGAACCTCGCCGTCGTCGGCGCCACCGGCGCGGTCGGCGAGGTGCTGCTCGGCCTGCTCTCCCTGCGCCAGGACGTCTGGGGCGAGATCCGACTCGTCGCCTCCCCGCGTTCGGCCGGCCGCAAGCCGGTCGTGCGCGGGGTGCCGGTCGAGGTCGTCCCGCTGGCCGAGGAGGCCTTCGAGGGGATCGACGTCGCCGTGTTCGCCGTCCCCGACGAGGTCTCCGCCCAGTGGGCGCCGATCGCGGCCGCCAAGGGCGTCGTGGTGGTCGACGACTCCGCCGCCTTCCGTACCGCCGAGGACGTGCCGCTGGTCGTCCCCGAGGTCAACGCGGCCGCGCTGCGGCTGCGCGCCCGCGGCATCGTCGCCAGCCCCGCCAGCACCACCCTCGCGATGATCGCGGCCCTCGGCGCCCTGCACGCCGAGTACGGGCTCGCCCAACTCGTCGTCGCCTCCTACCAGGCCGCCTCCGGCGAAGGCCGGATCGGCGAGGCGGCGCTGCGCGAGCAGACCGCCCTGGTGGCCGGCACCGAGGTCGGCCGACAGGCCGGCGACCTGCGCGCGGTGATCGCCGACCACGGGCCGTTCGCCGCCCCGCTCGCGCTCAACGCGGTGCCCTGGACCGGCTCCCTGGTGGACGGCGGCTGGTCCTCCGAGGAGGTCGGCATCCGCGCCGAGGCCCGCAAGATCCTCGGCCTGCCCGCCCTCAAGGTCTCCGCGACCTGCGTCCGCATCCCGGTCGTCCGCACCCACGCGCTGGCCGTGCACGCGCTCTTCGAACGCGAGGTCACCCAGGAGCACGCGCAGCAGATCCTCCGCGACGCCCCCGGGGTCGTGCTGTACGACGACCCGGCGGCCGGCGAGTTCCCCACGCCGAACGATGTGGTCGGGACGGACCCGGTCTGGGTCGGGCGGGTGCGCCGGGCCCTCGACGAGCCGGCCGCGCTCGACCTCTTCCTCTGCGGCGACAACCTGCGCAAGGGCGCGGCGCTCAACCTGCTGCAGATCGCGGAACTGGTGGCCGGTGAGCTGACGGTGACACAGGAAGGCGCGCCGGAAGAGGCGTAGGAGGAAGCGCAGGGGGAGGCCCGGGAAGAGGCCTGGCAGGAGGCCCGGGAGAGACCCTGGAAGGCCTGGAGCCGCCCGCTCCCGGGCCCGTCCGGCCCCCGATCCGGGGAGGGCGTGTCCGCTCCTCGACACAATCTGTCCGGAATCCCGATGGAATCCCCTGGAGGCCTCTTCCGCCGATGCGGAAGAATGGCCCCCGGGCTGGGCAACCATGACAGGGGATCGAGTGTCCAACGGGCGTGGCGAACGTGATGGTGGGAGCAGGGGCGGGCATCCCGGCGAGATCCGTGGTGGCCTTCCCCTCGCGCGCCCCGTGGCCGGCGAGTAGGCCGGAAGACGACCAGATGACCGCGGTCGCACCCGGTGCGGCGGGCTCCGGTGCCGGTACCGACGCGGGTACCAGCGAGGACCTGCTCACCGAGACCTACCAGGCCCACTACGGCTCCCTGCTGCGGCTCGCCGCGCTGCTCCTGGACGACCTCTCGACCTGCGAGGACGTCGTCCAGGAGGCGTTCATCCGGGTGCACGCCGCCCGGCGCCGGGTCCGCGAGCCCGAGAAGACCCTGGCCTACCTGCGGCAGACCGTCGTCAACCTGTCCCGCTCGACCCTGCGCCGACGGATCCTCGGCCTGCGCCTGCTACCCAAGCCCATGCCTGACATGGCCAGTGCAGAAGAAGGCGCTTACGATGCGCTGGAGCGCGACCAGTTGAAGGCCGCGCTGCGTGGTCTGCAACGCCGTCAGCGGGAGGTTCTGGTGCTGCGTTACTTCGTGGACATGACGGAGGCGCAAGTCGCCGAGACCCTCGGCATCTCGCTCGGATCGGTGAAGGCCTACGGCTCGCGCGGACTCGCCGCCCTGCGCACCCAGATGGAGGCCGGACATGGCTGACGGCGCCGGGCGGCGACCCTCGGGCGGTGAGGGCGACGGGCTCTCCGCCGAGGAACGCAGCGTCCGCGACCTGATGCGCGGCGCCGTCGCCGGCATCCAGCCCGAACCCGGCGGCCTGCCGCGGATCCGGTACGCCGTACCCCGCCGCCGGGCCGCCCGGCGCGGAGCCTGGACCGGCGCCGCCGCCCTCGCCGTCGCCGTCGCCGTCGCCCTGCCCGCCCTGCACGACGGGGAGCACCTCGGACTGTCCGGCGGCCCCGGCTCGGCCGCCGCCAGCAGCCCGGCCGCCGCCGCCCCGACCGGCACCAGGACCGGCAGCGCCCCCGGCACCGGCACACCTTCGCGGCCCGGCCCCAGCGGCACCGGCGACACCGCGTCGCCCTCCGGCACCCCCACCGCCTCACCCAGCCCCGGCGCCAGCACCACCCGCGCCGACGGCACCACCGCCCCGCCCGCCCCCGCCGCCAGCACCGGCGACAGCCCGATCACCCCGCTCTGCGCCCGGGCCGACCTCGGCCAGGGCGGCGCACAGGTCGGCCCGGCCGCCGCCGACGGCCGGATCCACGGCTCGTTCACCGTGTACAACGTCTCCGGCCGCAGCTGCCGGCTCGGCGGCCCCGGCGCCGTCGCCGTCACGGCGGTGAGCGGCACCGACCGCAGCCGCGTGCGCACCGCCGACCACGCCGCCGGCGACCCGGCCGGCGACCTGCCCGCGATGGACGCGGAGCCCCCCGTCCTCGCCCCGCAGGCCGGCTACCGGGTGCCGTTCGCCTGGGTCCCCGACCGGACCTGCCCCACCCCCGGCGCCAGCACCGCCAGCACCGGGCCCACCAGCCAGGGAGGCGCCAACCCGGCCGTCGGCGCCTCCCAGGCCCCCGCCGCCGCCACCGGTGCGGCCCCGGCGGCCTCGGACGCCTCGGCGGCCCCCAGCACCAACCCCCAGGCCAGCTCGTCCCCCAGCGCCGGGCCCACCAACGCCCCCAGCTCCACCCCCACCCCGACCGGCAGCCCCACCACCGCGCCGGCCACCGCGACCATCGCCCACACCCCCGCCCCCGGCAGCCCTGCCGTTGCCACCGCCACCTTCGCCGTGGCCTGCGGCGGCACCCTCTACCGCGGTGGCGTCCAGGCGGTGGGCGCACCGGCGCCGCAGCCGTCGGACACGCCCCCGGCGGGCTGACGGGCTTCGCGCTCCGGCGGTGGTCGGGGCGGGCTGTCGGCGGGCGGTCGGGGTCGGGCGGTCGGGGTCGGACGGGCGACCAGCCGGGCCGTCGGGGCCGATGGCGGACCCCTATGGCGGACCCCTGCGGCCGGGACGGGTGTGAGGAGTGGTTACCGTGGGGGTGTGTACCGGTTCCTCCTGACTCCGCGCTGGCTCGGCGGCACCGCGCTGGCCGTCGCGGCCGTGGCGGTGTGCGTCTGGCTGGGCTCCTGGCAGCTCGGCCGGTTCGAGGACCGGTTCTCGTCGCACCAGGAGACCAAGCAGACCGTCACCGCTTCGAGTGATGTGCGGCCGATCGACGACCTGCTCAACCAGGCCACCCCGCAGGTGACCACCGAGACCGTCGGCAAGCCCGTCACCGTGACCGGCAGCTACGACGCGGAGCACCAGCTCCTCGTCCCGAACCGGGTGGTCGACGGCAAGCAGGGCTACTACGTGCTCACCCCGCTGCGCACCGCCGACGGCCGGTTCGCCGCCGTGGTCCGCGGCTGGGCGCCCGGCGCGCCCGCCGAGGGCGCGTCCGTGGCCGCGCCGCCGCCTCCCGGCCAGGTGACCGTCACCGGGCGGTTGCAGGCCGGTGAGTCCAGTGGCAGCAACGGCGCCGTGGCGGGCGGTCTGCCGGCCGGTCAGCTCGGCACGGTCAACCGGGCGGCGCTGCTCAACGCGCTCGCGTACGACGGCTGGTACGACGGCTGGGTGGCCGCCGACGCGGTGTCGGCCGGGCTGACCCCGGTGCCGACGGTCCAGCCGCAGGGCGGCGACGGGCTCACCCTGCGGGCGTTCCAGAACCTCGGCTACACCCTGGAGTGGTTCGTCTTCGGGGGCTTCGTCATCTTCATGTGGTTCCGCCTGGTGCGCCGCGAGGGGGAGGCGGAGCAGGACCGGGCCCTCGGACTGGACCCGGTCCTCGACTGACCTCCGCGGTTCGGCGCCCCTGCTCGGCCCGCCCTTGCTCGGCCGGCCCGCCTCAGCGGGTTGGCTTGCCGGGAGCGGGTGGAGCGGGTGGAGCGGATGGGGCGGACGGCAGGGTCGGGACGACCGGTGCGGTCGTCGGCTTCCCGGGCGCCGTCGGGGAGGACGGCACCGGCGTCGGTGACCCGGTGAACGCCGGCTCGTCGTGGCACCGGCCGTGGCCGCCGCTCACGTCGTCGTTCGAGTCGTAATGGTCGATGTGGTGGTGCACGGTGCGCCCGGTCTTCGTCCCCTTGGAGCCGGAGCCCTTGGAGCCGGAACCCTTCGACCCGGACGAGCCCTTCGACCCGCTGGATCCCTTGGCGAGCTGGACCGCGTCCTCGCCCGCCGCAGGCGCGTACGCCGCTCGGGCGACGGCGGCCCCCGGCCCAGCCGCGTTCGGCCCCGCCGCGCTCGCGCGGGTCGCGGTGGCGGCCGGTGCGGTTGGTGCGGCTGCTGGGGTCGGTGCGGCCGTGGTCGGCGTGGGGCTGGGCACCGCGGGGCCGGCCGGGGGCGGGCAGGCGGCCTCGGCGCCGTGCCCGCCCGAGCAGCCGGTGAGCACCAGGGCCCCGGCCACCGCCACTCCCGCGAGCGTCAGCAGACGCCTCACACCGTCTCCCCGTCGCCAGCCCTGTCGTCAGCCCCGGTCCCGGTTCCGGCCTCGGTTCCGGTCCCGGCCTCCGACGCCGCGGCGAGGTGCCGTCGGACGAAGTCGATCTCCAGCCGCAGCTGCTTGATCCGCTCCTCCACCACCAGCGACCCGTGCCCGGCGTCGTACCGGTAGACCTCGTGCGGCTTGCCCGACTGCTCCAGCCGCTCGACGTAGTTCTCGATCTGCCGGATCGGGCAGCGCGGGTCGTTGACCCCGGCGCTGATGTAGACCGGCACCCGCACCTGCTCGACGTAGCTGAGCGGCGAGGAGGCGGTGAAGCGCTCCGGGACCTCCTCCGGGGTGCCGCCGAAGAGGGTGCGGTCCAGCGACTTGAGCGCCTCCATCTCGTCGGCGTACGCGGTGTGATAGTCCGCGACGGGTACGGCGGCGACGCCCAGCGTCCAGCTGTCCGGCTGGACGCCGATGCCCAGCAGGGTCAGGTAGCCGCCCCAGCTGCCGCCGGTGAGCACCAGCCGGCGCGGGTCGGCGAGGCCGCCGGCGACCGCCCACTCCCGGACGGCCGCGATGTCCTCCAGCTCGATCAGGCCGACCCGCTCGTGCAGGGCGTCGGTCCAGGCCTGGCCGTAGCCGGTGGAGCCGCGGTAGTTGACCCGGACCACCGCGAAGCCGTGGTCCAGCCAGGCGGCCGGGCCGGCGGCGAAGGAGTCGCTGTCGTGGTGGGTGGGGCCGCCGTGGATCTCGAACACGGTCGGGAAGGGGCCCTCGCCCGCCCCGGTCGGACGCTGCACCAGGGCGTGCACCCGCCCGCCGGGCCCGTCCACCCAGACGTCCTCGACCGGGACGGAGCCGGGCGGCACCGCGCCGGGCGCCCGCAGCACGACCGTCCCGGCGGTGGAGCGGACGGCGGAGGGCTCGGCGGCGGAGGACCACAGGTACTCGACGGTGCCGTCCGGACGGGCGGTGGCGCCGCCGACGGTGCCGCGCGGGGTGTCCAGCCGGGTCAGTCGACCGTCGGCGAGCGTGTACGAGAACAGTTCGCTGCGCGCCTCGTACTCGTGCTCGACGAGCAGCGCCTCGGCGCCGGGGCACCACTGCGCGGAGACGTCGCCGGGCAGCTCGCGCCCCTGCTCGTCGCGCAGCGGCAGTGCGGTCTCGGCGCCGGTGACGACGTCCCAGATCATCGGCTCCCAGCGGCCGGTGCGCTGGTGGGCCACCAGCAGCCGGGTGTCGCCGTCGACCGGGGCGAAGCCGAGGCAGGCGACGCCGCGCGGCTCGTCCCGGCCGGTCACCTCGTCGAGTTCGGCGACGGTTTCGACGGTTTCGGCGGGCTCTACGGGCTCTACGGGCTCTACGGGCGCTACGGGCTTGCTCGTCGTGCCGCTCGTGCCGCTCGTGCCGCTCGCGCCGTCGGAGAGGCGGACGATCCGGATCGCGGAGTGCATCGCGTCGCCGTGCTCGGTGTGGTCGATGGCGAGCAGTGTGCCGTCGTAGCTGAGGTCGCCGACGCCGCCGTACTCCGCGTGCCGGTAGATCTCGACGGCCTCGGCCGCGCCGGGGCGGCGCAGGTGCAGGGTGGTGCCGTCCTCGTCGGTGGAACGTCCGACGACCACCGTGCCGTCGCGGCCGAGCGCCAGGCCGGCCGAGTAGGAGGGGGCGAGGCCGGGCACGGCCTCCTCGTCGGTGGTGCCGGCGCTGCGGTCCGCGGGCCCGCCGGCGAAGGGCTGGCGGCGCCAGACGCCGAACTCGTCGCCGTCGTGGTCGTCGAACCACCACACCCAGGAGCCGTCGGGGGACAGCTCGGCGTCGGTGGTGCCGTTCGGCCGGTCGGTGACCTGCCGGTGGGTGCCGGTGACCCGGTCCCAGGCGTAGACCTCGTAGGTGCCGGTCGCGTTGGACACGTACAGCGCCCGGTCGGGGGCGTCCTCGGCCCAGTCGGGGAGTGACACCCGTGCTGCCCTGAACCGCTGCTCCCACGCCGGTACGGCGCTCTTCTCCTCGCTCATCCGACCATCCAACCCGATCGGGGGGACAGAACGGAACGGGCGGGGGACGGAACGGGGCGGGCGGGTGGCCGCAGCTCACCCGCCCGCCCCACTCGCCCCGTCCCTCCCGCCTGTTCCCGGGAGCCCGTCCGCTTCTGTGAGCCCGCCTGCTCCTGCGCGCCCGCTCGGTCCCGCTAGCCCTTCCGCGGCAGCAGTCGGACCAGGCCCACCAGCACCAGCTCCAGCACCGCCAGCGCCGTCACGCTGCGGCCGAACGCGGCCGCCGGGTCGCCTCCGCCGTAGTAGAGCAGGCCGATCAGCGCGATGCCCAGCGCCCCGCCGACCTGCTGCACGGTGGCCAGCACCCCGGCGGCCGAGCCGACCAGCTGGGGCTCGACCCCGGCCAGCACCACGGAGGTCACCGGGGCGATCACCAGGCCCATCCCCAGGCCGTCCACGAACAGCCCCGGCGTCAGCCACCACACGCTCCCGCCCGGCGCGCCGTACACCGCGAGGGCGAGCAGGCCCAGCCCGACGGCCATCAGCAGCCCGCCGACGCCGATCGTCCGGGCCCCGCCGAGCCGGGCGGCGACGCGGTGGGTGGCGTTGGAGGTGAGCAGGTAGCCGAGGCCGATCGCCGTGAACACCAGCCCGGCGCCGAGCGCGTCCAGGCCGCGGCCCAGCTGGAGGTACAGGGCGAGCACCAGGAAGAAGGACGCCTGGCCGAGCCAGAAGGCGAGCTGGGCGAGCAGACCGGCGCCGAAGGCCCTGGTCCGGAACAGCCGGGTGTCGACCAGCGGGGCGGCGGAGCCGGGGCCGGAGTCGCTGCCGGAACCGGTGGCGGTGGCGGTGGCGCGGGTCCGGGTGCGGTGCTGATGCACCACGAAGCCGGCCAGCAGGGCGACCGCGCCGCCCAGGCAGAGCCAGGTCCACAGCGGCCAGCCCTGTGCGGGGCCCTGGATCAGCGGCAGCACCAGGGCGGTCAGCGCGGTGGTGACCAGCAGCACGCCCACCGGGTCCAGGCCCGGCCGTTGCGGGGCGCGCGACTCCGGCAGGCAGCGGCGGACCAGGGCCAGGGCGGCCAGACCGATCGGGAGGTTGATCAGGAAGCAGCTGCGCCAGCCGAGTCCGAAGAGGTCCGCCCGGATCAGCAGCCCGCCGATCAACTGGCCGAACACCGCGCCGACGCCCATGGTCAGCCCGTACCGGGCGAAGGCCCGCGCCTGCGCCGCGCCGCTGAACGCCGTCCGCAGGATCGCCAGCACCTGCGGGCCCATCAGCGCCGCCGCCAGGCCCTGTACCACCCGGGCGCCGACCAGTGCGGCGGCGGTGGGGGCGAGGCCGCAGCCCGCGGAGGCGAGGGTGAACAGGGCCAGGCCGAGCCCGAACACCCGGCGCCGGCCGTACCGGTCGCCGAGCCGGCCGGCGGTGACCAGGCCGGCGGCGAGGGCCAGGCTGAATCCGGCGATCACCCACTGGACGGCGGCCGGTCCGGCGCCCAGGTCGGCCTGGACGGACGGGACGGCGACGTTGACGACGAAGAAGTCGAGGGCGGTCATGAAGGTGGCGGTCAGGACGACCGCCAGCAGGCCGCGCGGGGCGCCGGCCGCCGCCTCGACCTCCGGCGCGGTGGTGCTCGCGGTGGTGCTCGCAGTGTTGCTCGCGGCGCCGGGCGCACTGTCGGTTGCATTGCCGGTCGCGGTCGCGGTCGCGGTCGATGGGCGGGCGGTCAGGGCGGAGCTCATCTCGGCTTCTCCTCAGTGGGGTTGGGGGGAGTGGGTCGGGGGCGGTGGGGGTCGCCCCCGACCCGTCCGGCCTGCCGTCAGGCGCCCGGGACGCGGTCCAGGAAGCCGTACACCGAGCCGATCCGCCCGTCCGGCGAGGCCACCAGGACGTCGAAGCCGATCACCACCGGCTCGGCGCCGGCCGGCCCGAGGTTCCAGGTGAACCGGGCGATGTCGTGGTGCGCGTCCACCGGTCCGAGGGTGAACTCCAGTCCGGGGAACTGGGCCTGGGCCGCGCCGATCAGCGCGTCGATCGCGTCCCGGCCGGCGACGGCGGCCAGCGGGTCGGTGTACCGGCCGTCCGCGGCCCACACCTCGTCGATCAGCTTGCGGCGGGCGGCCGGGTCGGTCTCGTTCCAGACCGCGAGGTAGCGCTCGGCGAGCTGCTGGAGGGCGGTGGCGGTGATCTCGGTCATGGTCTTCTCCCGTGTCCCGGTGGGTGGTTGAGCGGCTCGTTCCCGCTGCTCACCAAGGTAGGGACGGGCCGGCGCGGGCGAATCGGTCACGTATCGGCATGGGGGTACGTAGCGTCCGGCGGGGGGTACGTAGGTGTGCTCGGCGGGCCCGCCCGTACCTGCGGCCGGGAGGGCCTCGGTAGGGTCGGGGGCATGCTGTACGGGAGGGAACACGAACAGTCCGTCGTGGCGGGACTGTTGGACGCGGCAAGCGAAGGCCGCAGCGGGGTGCTGCTGCTCCGGGGCGAGCCCGGGATCGGCAAGACCGCGCTGCTGGACCACGCCGTCGGGCGGGCGGGCGAGGCGTTCCGGGTGATCAGGGCGGCGGGCGTCGAGTACGAGGCGGAACTGCCCTTCGCCGGGCTGAGCCTGCTGCTCGCACCCGGCCTCGACCGGCTGCACGCCCTGCCCGGGCCGCAACGGCGGGCCCTGGAGGCGGCGTTCGGGCTCGCCGAGGAACGCGCCCCGGCCGACCGGCTGCTGGTCGGGCTCGCCACCCTCGGACTGCTCGCCGAACTCGCCACCGAACAGCCCCTGTTGTGCATCGTCGACGACGCACAGTGGCTGGACGACGCCTCCCTCGACGCCCTGCTGCTGGCCGCCCGCCGACTCCAGGCCGAAGGAGTCGCCCTGCTGCTCGCCGCCCGCACCGGCGGCGCCGCACCGGAACTCCCGACCACGGGCTTCCCCGAGCTCCGACTGACCGGCCTGCCCGAGCCCGACGCCGCCCGGCTCCTGGACCACCGGGCCGGCCCCGACCTGCCCGCCGCCGTCCGCGAGCGGCTGCTCGTCGAGGCGGCCGGCAACCCGCTCGCCCTCACCGAACTCCCCATCGCCACCGGGGCGCAGGCGAACACCCCCGGCTCGCCGGCACCCGCGACCGGCGGCCTGCCGCTCACCAGCCGGCTGCTGATCGCCTTCCACGGCCAGGTCACCGGCCTGCCCCCGGCCACCCAGACCCTCCTGCTGGTCGCCGCCGCCGAGGAGACCGGCGAACTCGACGTCGTCCTGCCCGCCGCGGCCGCCCTCGGCGTCCCCGCCGAACACCTCGGCCCCGCCGAGGAATCGGGCCTGGCGAGCGTCACCCCCGACCGCCGGATCGCCTTCCGCCACCCGCTCCTGCGCACCGCCATCCTGCAACGCGCCCCGCACCACCAGCGACTGACGATCCACCAGGCCATCGCCGGAGTGCTGCCGGACGGCGACCGCCGCACCTGGCACCAGGCCCACGCCGCCACCGCCCCCGACGCCGCCCTCGCCGACGCGCTGGAACGCACCGCCGTCCGCGCCGAGGCCCGCGGCGCCCACGGCGGCGCCGCCGCCGCGTACGAGCGGGCCGCCCGGCTCACCCCGGACCGCGACGCCGCCACCCGCCGCCTCGTCCTGGCCGCCGAAGCCGCCACCGAAGAAGGGAAGTTGGCGCAGGCCGAGACACTCGCCGACGAGGCCGGGGCCCGCACCGACAACCCCCTGGCACACGCCCTGCTCGACCAGGTCAGGGCCACCGCGCACTTCTGGCGCGGCTCCTACCCGACCGCCTACCGGCTGCTGCTCGACGCCGCCGGCACCGCCATCGAGGCGCCGCACGCCGCCCGGATGCTGTTCCAGGCCTTCCACACCGCCTGGTACGCGGGCGAGGAACCGGTGATCGCCGTCCTCGACCGGCTGGCCGCGCTACCGCTCGCCGACGACAACCCGCTCACCCCGCTCGCCCGCCACCTGCCCGCCGCCGTACTGCCCGCCCTCGGCCGGCCCGCACCGCAGCCCCCCGCCGCCCGCGACACCGCCGCGGCAGCCCGCAAGGCCGGCGCCGAAACCCCCGTCGACCTCGTCCAACTCTGCGGCGCCACCCTCATCCTCGGCCGCGACGACGAGACCGCCGAACTCGGCGGCGAACTCGTCGCCGAAGCCCGCGCCAAGGGCACCATCGGCGTGATGCCCACCCTCCAGTTCTTCCTCGCCGAGGCCGAACTCTTCCACGGCCGCCACCGCGACGCCGAAGTCACCGCCACCGAAGCCCTCGCCCTCGCCCGCGACACCGGCCAGCACCAGTGGACCAGCCAACTCACCGCGCTCCTCGCCTACCTGGCCGCCCTCGACGGTGACACCGACCGCTGCACCCGGCTCACCGCCGAATCCCTCGCCACCACCGGCCCGCAGACCGCCGCCCCCGCCGCCGGCCGACCCTGGGCCCACTGGGCACTGGCCCTGCTCGACCTCGGCCACGGCCGCGCCGGCGACGCCGCCGACCGGCTGCACACCCTCACCACCGGCCCCCACCGGCACCACGTCAGCGCCACCCGGGCCGTCCCCGACCTGGTCGAAGCCACCGTCCGGTTCGGCACCCCCGAACGCTCCGCCGAACCCTACGAACGCTTCGCCCGCTGGAGCGCCGCCGCCGACCGCCCCTGGACCGAAGCGCTCCGGCTCCGCTGCCAGGCCCTGCTCGGCCCCGACGAACTCGCCGAACCGGCCTACCGCGCCGCCCTCGACCTCCACGAAGGCACCCACCGCCCCTTCGAGCAGGCCCGCACCGCCCTCCTCTACGGCGAATGGCTGCGCCGCTCCCGCCGCCGCACCGACGCCCGCCCCCACCTGCGTGCCGCCCTCGAAACCTTCGAACGCCTCGCCGCCCACCCCTGGGCCGCCCGCGCCCGCACCGAACTCACCGCCACCGGCACCCCGGCCCCCACCAGCAGCCCCACCGGCACCCCCGACTCCCCCCTCACCCCCCAGGAACTCCAGATCACCCGCCTGGCCGCCCAAGGCCTCACCAACCGCGAGATCGCCGCCCAACTCTTCCTCAGCCCCCGCACCATCGCCCACCACCTCTACAAGGCGTACCCCAAACTCCACATCACCTCCCGCACCGACCTCCCCACCACCCTCTGACACCCCCACCCACACCAAAGGGCCCTCCCGAAACACCTCCGGCAGGGCCCTGATCTCCACTCGCGGGGGCTGCCCCCACCTTCGCCGTCGGCCCAGATCCCGGGAAACTCCGCACGGGCTGCGGCACAGGCGGGCGCTCCACACTGAGGCACGGTCACTCAGTCGGTCACGTACAACGTCGGTCACGCACAACGCCAGAGGGCCCACCGGATTTCTCCGATGGGCCCTCTGTGCTGGGTCGGGGTGGCGGGATTTGAACCCACGGCCTCTTCGTCCCGAACGAAGCGCGCTACCAAGCTGCGCCACACCCCGGTCCTGCGGTTTGTTGCTCCGTCTCCTTCGCAACGAGTAGAACTCTACCGGACGCTCGCCGAGACACGAAATCCGGTTCTTGGCGGGCGTCCGGTGCAGGTCAGCGGGGGGCCGGGGTGAGGGTGAGGAGGGTGGCCTCGGGGGGGCAGGCGAAGCGGACGGGGGTGTAGCGGTTGGTGCCGCAGCCGGCGGAGACGTGGAGGTAGGAGCGGCGGCCGCCGGCCTGGTGGGTGGAGAGGCCCTTGACCCGTCGGGCGTCGAGGTCGCAGTTGGTGACCAGGGCGCCGTAGAAGGGGATGCAGAGCTGGCCGCCGTGGGTGTGGCCGGCCAGGATCAGCGGGTAGCGGTCGGCGGTGAAGGCGTCGAGGACGCGCAGGTAGGGGGCGTGGACGACGGCGAGGGAGAGGTCGGCGTCGGGGGAGGGGCCGCCGGCGACCTCGCTGTAGCGGTCGCGGCGGATGTGCGGGTCGTCGAGGCCGGTGAATTCGAGGTCGAGGCCGTCGATGGTGAGCCGGCCGCGGGTGTTGGTGAGGTCGAGCCAGCCGGCCGCGTCGAAGCCGTCGCGGAGCTTCTCCCACGGGTTGTGGACGGCGTCGGTGATGCCGCGGCGGCCGGTGCCGTCGGCGTTGTTGAGGCCGTGGGCGCCGCTGCGCATCGCCTGGAGGTAGCGGGCCGGGTTCTTGCGGGCCGGGCCGTAGTAGTCGTTGGAGCCGAAGACGTAGACGCCGGGGAAGTCCATGAGGGGCCCGAGCGCGTCCAGGGCGGCGGGGACGCCGAGGGGGTCGGAGAGGTTGTCGCCGGTGTTGACGACGAGGTCGGGGCGCAGGCCGGCGAGGCTCTGCAGCCAGCGCTGCTTCTTGCCCTGCCCGCTCACCATGTGGATGTCGGAGACCTGCAGTACCCGGATGGGCCGGGCGCCGTGGGGCAGGACGGGGACCTCGACCCGGCGGAGCCGGAAGGAACGGACCTCGTACCCGACGGAGTAGGCGAGGCAGGCGGCGCCGGCGGCGGCGAAGCCGAGGGGAACGGAGTACAGCGGTCGCATCGCTCCATGCTCTCAGACGGTGGATCAGCCGGTGAACGTCCGGTGGCCGTGCGCGGATGCGGGGCCACCGGCGGGTCGGCCACGTGCCGGCGGGTCCGCTGCGTGCCGGTGGCCCCGGTGTCTGCCGACGGGCCGGTTAATGGCAAGCGACCGAACGCCGCAGGTGGGAGACTCGGGGCCATGACGACGCTCAAGGCGAAGCTGCACGAGGACCTCACGGCCGCGATCAGGGACCGGGACGAGCTGCGCTCGTCCACCATCCGGCTCACGCTGGCCGCCGTCACCAGCGAGGAGGTGGCGGGTAAGGCGAAGCGCGAGCTGTCCGATGACGAGGTGCTGAAGGTGATCGGCCGCGAGGCGAAGAAGCGCCGGGAGGCGGCGGAGGCGTTCGACACCGCGGGCCGGGTGGAGCAGGCGGCCCGGGAGCGTTTGGAGGGCGAGGTGCTGGCGGGGTACCTGCCCAAGCAGCTCTCCGACGAGGAGCTGACCGCGATCGTGGCGGCCGCCGTCGCCGAGAGCGGGGCGGCCGGTCCGCAGGCGATGGGCGCCGTGATGAAGCTGGTGAAGCCGAAGGTGGACGGCCTGGCGGAGGGCGGCCGGGTGGCCGCCGCGGTGAGGGCGGCGCTGACGGGCTGAGCCCCGCCGCCAGACCCGAAGGCCAGAAGGGTGCCGGTGGCCAGGGCCCGAAGGTCCAGGGCCCGGATGGCACCGTCGGCCAAGCCCGAAGGGGCGCCCTCCGAGAGTGATCTCGGAGGGCGCCCCTTCGTCGTGTCGTGCCTGGGCCGGGGGCCGGTCAGCCGTTGTTGCCGCCGTGCTTGCCGCCGTTGCCGTTGCCACCGTTGCCGCCGTTGTTCCCGCCGATGACGCCCGGCGGGAAGGTGAACCCGCCGCCGATCATCCCGCCGGCGTTGTTGCTGCCGCCGCCCGGGTTGCCGCCGCCGGGGTTCCCACCCGGGTTCCCGCCCGGGTTGCCACCGGGGCTCCCCGCGGGGTTCCCGCCCTGGGGCGGCGGGTTGCCGCCGGGCTGCTGCTGGGCGTTGGGGTCGGCCGGCGGCGTGGCCCCGCCGCTCTGGTTGGCGTTGGGGTCGGTCTTGGGCGCCGGGTCCGGGATGTTGATGGTCTGGATCTGCTCCGGCGACGAGCCCTTGAGGGCCTGGTTCATCGCCAGCTGCCAGATCGGACCGGGGCCGTCGGCGCCGAACACCTCGTCGAAGTGCTTGCCGCCGATGTTGATGTTCTTCATCTTGACGCCGCCGGCCGGGCCGCCGAGCCAGACGGAGGTGGCCAGCGACGGGGTGTAGCCGCTGAACCAGGCGGCCTTCTTCTCGTCGGTGGTACCGGTCTTACCGGCGATCTGCCGGCCGTCGTCGAGCTTGAGCGCGGCCGCGGTGCCCTTCTCGGTCACGTTGAGCAGGACGGTGTTGAGGGCGTCCGCGGTCTGCTCGGAGAAGGCCTGGCTGCAGGTGGTCTGCGGGACCTTGACCTCCTTGCCGTCGACCGTGCTGATCTTGTTGATCGCGACCGGGGTGCAGTACTTGCCGCGGGCCGCGAAGGTCGCGTAGACGTTCGACATGGTCAGCGGGCTGAGCTCCAGGGTGCCGAGGACCATCGAGGGGACCTCCTGGAAGGCGTCGCCCTTGGCGGACTGGGTGATGCCCAGCTTGTTGGCCATCTGCTTCATCGCGCAGAGGCCGACCTGCTGCTCCATCTGCACGAAGTAGGTGTTGACCGAGAGGGCCATGGCCTGCTTGAGCTCGTACGGGCCGACCTCGCCGGTCGACTCGTTCTTCACCGTGGCCTTGGGCTTGTCGGTGTTCCTCCAGGTACCCGTGCAGGTGGTCATCTGCGGGTAGTCGATCTTGTTCTCGGAGGGGAACGGCTGGGTGGGCGACAGGCCCGACTCCAGGGCCGCCGCGGCGAGGATCGGCTTGAACGTCGAGCCGGTCTGGAAGCCGTTGCCGCCGCCCATCGCGGAGTCGACGTTGAGGTTGACGACGGTCTGGTTCTTGTTCGGGTCCAGGCCGTACGGGCGGGTCTGGGCCATGGCCAGGATCTTGCCGGTGCCGGGCTCCATCATGGTCGCGGCGGCCGAGACCGTGTCCGTCACGTTGACCTTCTTGGTGACGGCGTTCTGGGCGGCGGCCTGCTTGTCCGGGTCCAGCGTGGTGTAGATGTTCAGGCCGCCGGTGTCCCACAGCTTCTTGCGGTCGGCGACGCTCTTGCCGAACGCCGGGTCCTGCTTGACCACGTGGCGCACGTAGTCGCAGAAGAAGCCCATGCCGGCCTGGGCGGTGATGCAGCCGTTCTGCGGGTCCTTGAACTTCAGGCCCAGCGGGGCGGCCTTGGCCTCCTTGGCCTGGTCCGCGGTGATGTGCTTGTTCTCGAGCATCTTGTCGATCACGACGTTGCGGCGCTTGACCGTGTTGTCGGGGTAGCGCACCGGGTCGTAGGACGACGGGTTCTGCACCATGCCGGCCAGGGTGGCGGCCTCGGCGACGGTCAGGTCCTTGTTGCTCTTGCTGAAGTAGCGCTGGGAGGCGGCTTCGATGCCGTAGGCCTGGTGGCCGTAGAAGGTGATGTTGAGGTAGTTGGTGAGGATCTGGTCCTTCGACAGGTCCTCTTCCAGCTTGATCGCGACCTTGAGCTCCTGGATCTTGCGACCCAGGGTCTTGCGCTGCGCCTCCAGCACCGCGGCCTGGTCGTCGCCGGCCTTCTCGACGTTGACGTTCTTCACGTACTGCTGGGTCAGCGTCGAGGCGCCCTGCGAGGTGGTGCCGCTCTCGGCGTTCTTGCCGATGGCGCGGAGCACGCCCTTGAGGTCGACGGCGCCGTGCTCGTAGAAGCGGGCGTCCTCGATGTCGACCTGGGCGTGCCGCATGAACGGTGACATCTGGTCGGCGGTGAGGACGGTGCGGTCGCGCTCGTACACCTTGGCGATCAGGCCGCCCTTGGCGTCGAAGATCTGCGTCGCCTGGGTGAGCGGCGGGGTCTTGAAGTCATCGGAGATGTTGGAGAAGCTCTCCGCCGTGTCCTTGGCGGTCAGCCCGATGGCGCCGACGGCGGGCAGGGCGAGGCCTGCCAGCAGGACTCCGGAGAGCACGCTGACGCCCAGGAACTTCACTCCGTGTCCCGCGATGTCGAGCGGCGACTCGCGGCGCTTATCGCGCGGAGCTCCGGTGTTGCCTGGGGGCTGGGATGCCTGGGGGCGCTTCGGTGCCATGAGGAGAACCCTACGTCCCGGAATCCCGCCCATAGGGGCAGGTGTTCCCCTACGCTTGTCACAAGCTTGCGACAGCTTCGGTGCGTCAACACCATTCACTCTTGTGAGTGCAGAGACTTGCCCGAATTGCCCGATATTAGAGGGTTTTTGAGGCGGCTGCGGCCTGCTGCACTCGTGTGAATGGTAGCGCTCTGTGATGACGCGCGTGGCGAGAGTTGCTGCGCCGCGATTGACAAGGCTTGCGACCTGCGATCACTCCAACGAGTGAGCTGACCGGTACCCATAGTCCAATCGGGTCATGCGAGATTGAGCCCGGAGGGGCTGTTGCTCGCTGTCGTTCTTCCGTAACGTCCTCAACTGGCAACGGTGAATATGCCGTTGCCGCCGTGGGGGAGCCTCGATACGGGAGAGGACGGCGCCGGGATGGGCTGGGTTGACGACTGGAGTGCGCAGGCCGCCTGCCGCACGAGTGATCCGGACGAGTTGTTCGTCCAGGGGGCGGCGCAGAATCGCGCCAAGGCGGTGTGCAGCGGTTGCCCCGTCCGCACGGAGTGCCTGGCGGACGCACTGGACAACCGGGTCGAGTTCGGAGTCTGGGGCGGGATGACGGAACGCGAGCGCCGGGCGCTGCTGCGCCGCCGCCCGACGGTCATCTCGTGGCGGAGGCTGCTGGAGACGGCCCGCACCGAGTACGAGGAGTCCCTCGCGACCGGCGTGATACTGACGGACTACGCCCAGGCGGGCTGAGCACGCCGGCGCGGTGCGGACCCGCGCCGTGGCAGACCGGTGCCGGGGGGCCATCGGGCTGAGGACATCGATGCCCAGCGCACTCGTGTCCGGCGCACCCGCGCCGAGGACGTTCACGCTGAGGACATCCGTGCTGAGGACATCCGCATCGAGGACATCCACATCGAGGGCGTTCGCGCCGGGCGCTCCGGTGCCGGGCGCCCGGGCCGGGCCGGTGCCTACGCGGTGCCGCTGAGCCGGTCCCCGATGGCGCGCAGCCCGTCCAGGTCGTGCACGTCGCCGGGCAGCGCGGCGACCTCCACGATCGGCACGTCCGGGTACACGGAGACGAAGCGGTCGCGGGTGCGGCGCTCCCGCCCCATGATCTGCATCCGTTCGGCGTGCAGCCTCAGCAGCCCGGCCGCGAGCAGTTCGGCCTCGGGCGAGGCGTGCTCCGAGCCGTTCTCCTCCAGTGCCTCTGCGGCCGCCAGCGCCCGTTCCGCGGTGAGCTGCGGCGCGCCCGAGCCGTGCACCCGGTTGAGCACCAGCCCGGCCAGCGGCATCCGGTCCGCGGCGAGCCGGTCGACGAAGTACGCCGCCTCGCGCAGCGCGTCCCGCTCCGGCGCGGCCACCACCAGGAACGCCGTGCCCGGCGCCTTGAGCAGCTGGTACGTGCGGTCGGCGCGCTCGCGGAAGCCGCCGAACATCGAGTCCATCGCGCTGACGAAGGTCTGCACGTCGGTGAGCAGCTGGGCGCCGAAGATCTTGCCCAGGGTGCCGGTGATCAGGCCCATGCCGGCGTTGAGGAACCTCATCGCGCTGCGGCCGCCGACCTTGGCCGGGGCGGTCAGGATCCGGATCACCCGGCCGTCGAGGAAGGAGCCGAGCCGGTTGGGCGCGTCCAGGAAGTCCAGCGCGGAGCGGGACGGCGGGGTGTCGACGACGATCAGGTCCCATTCCTCGGCGTCGCGCAGCTGCCCGAGCTTCTCCATCGCCATGTACTCCTGCGTGCCCGCGAAGCCGGCCGACAGGGACTGGTAGAACGGGTTCTCCATGATCGCCTTGGCCCGTTCGGGTTCGGCGTGGGCGAGCACGACCTCGTCGAAGGTCCGCTTCATGTCGAGCATCATGGCTTGCAGCTCGCCGTCGCCGGTGACCCCCTTGACGACCCGGGGGGTGTTGTCCAGCTCGGTGAGGCCCATCGACTGGGCGAGCCGGCGGGCCGGGTCGATGGTCAGAACGACGACCTTGCGGCCGCGTTCGGCGGCCCGCAGGCCGATCGCCGCGGCGGTGGTGGTCTTGCCGACGCCGCCGGAGCCGCAGCAGACGATGATCCTGGTCCTCGGGTCGTCGATCAGCCTGTCGACGGCGAGCCGGCTGCCGGCGGCCCGGACACCGTTGCCGCCGTTGCCGACCCCGCCGCTGCCGCTGCTACCGCCGCCGTGGGCCCGGCCGCCCCCGCCGTTCCCGCCGGCTCCGCTGGTTCCGTTGGTGGTCACGCCGCCCCCTGCCGCTTCAGTTCGCCCGCCAGCCGGTACAGCCCGCCGAGGTCCACGCCCTCGCCCAGCAGTGGCAGTTCGTACGTGGGGAGCCGCAGTTGCTGGAGGTCGGCGCGCTGCTCGCGCTCCAGCTCGACCCGCTCGGCGTGCTCCCTGGCCTGCTCCAGCAGCGGGTCGAGCAGCGGCTCCACCGCCGCCCGGACCGTCTCCGGCTTGCGCGAGCGCCCGCCGAGCCCGGCCTCGCCGAGGGCCAGGGCGACCTCCTCGCGGTGGTTCCCGTCCACCGCGGCCACCGCCGCGGCGTCCAGCACCGGCGGCCGGACCATGTTGACCATCACCCCGCCCACCGGGAGCCTGGCCTCGCGCAGCTCGGCGAAGCCGTCGACCGTCTCCTGCACCGGCATCTCCTCCAGCAGGGTGACCAGGTGCACCGCGGTCTCCGGCGATTTCAGCACCCGCATCACGGCCTGCGCCTGGGTGTGTATCGGCCCGATCCGGGCCAGCCCGGCGACCTCGGCGTTCACGTTCAGGAACCGGGTGAGCCGCCCGGTCGGCGGCGCGTCCATCACGACCGCGTCGTAGCGGCGGCGGCCGTCGGGGCCCTTGCGCCGGGCCGCCTCGCAGGCCTTGCCGGTGAGCAGGACGTCCCGGACGCCGGGCGCGATGGTGGTCGCGAAGTCGACGAAGCCGACCTTCTGCAGCGCCTTGCCGGCCCGGCCGAGCTTGTAGAACATCTCCAGGTACTCGAGCAGCGCCTGCTCGGGGTCGATGGCCAGCGCGAACACCTCGCCGCCGCCCCCGCCGCCCCCGTCGTCGGGGGGCAGGCCCAGTTGGGCGCGGGAGACCGCGGCGATCCGGCGCTCCTCGTACGGGAGGGCGGCGATGCCGAACAGTTCGGCGATGCCCTGGCGCCCCTCGACCTCGATCAGCAGCACCCGGCCGCCGTCGGCGGCGAGCGCCAGCGCCAGCGCGGCGGCCAGCGTGGTCTTCCCGGTGCCGCCCTTGCCGCTGACCACGTGCAGCCGGACGCCCTCCCAGTCGGGGTCGCGCCGGGCTGCCTGGCCGGGGGTGCGTGCCACGCTCCGTCTCCGTCCGTCTCGTGGGCCGGGGCCGCTCCGTCGGCCGGCCCGAACTACCGGTGCCCTCTCGCGAGGGTAACCAGGGAGCGCGCCGGATGCCCGGAGCACCAGGGGGGCCGGGCCTGAATCATGCCCCCTTTGTGGGCCACCTCACACGCCGGTCCGTGGGCGGCGCCGATCGCGGTGGCCGCTCGTCTAGAGTCTGGCCATGACCAAGTGGGAATACATGACGGCGCCTCTGCTCGTGCACGCCACCAAGCAGATCCTGGACAACTTCGGCTCGGACGGCTGGGAGCTCGTCCAGGTCGTGCCGGGCCCGAACCCGGAGCAGCTGGTGGCCTACTTCAAGCGGGAGAAGAACGCATGAGCAAGGTCGAGGCCAAGCTCGCCGACCTGGGGCTGACCCTGCCGCCGGTGGCCGCTCCGGTCGCCGCGTACGTGCCGGCCCTGCGCTCGGGCGAGTTCGTGTTCACCTCCGGCCAGCTGCCGGTCGTCGGCGGCAAGCTGCCGAGCACCGGCAAGGTCGGCGCCGAGGTCTCCCCGGAGGAGGCCAAGGAGCTCGCGCAGACCTGCGCGCTGAACGCGCTGGCCGCGATCAAGTCGGTGATCGGTGACCTGGACCAGATCGAGCGGGTCGTGAAGGTGGTCGGCTTCGTCGCCTCCGCCCCCGACTTCACCGGTCAGCCGGGCGTGATCAACGGTGCCAGCGAGCTGCTCGGCAAGGTGCTGGGCGAGGCCGGGGTGCACGCCCGCAGTGCGGTCGGCGTCGCGGTGCTGCCGCTGGACGCCCCGGTCGAGGTCGAGCTCCAGGTGCGCGTCAAGAACAGCTGAGTGTGATCGCGAAAGGCGGGGTTGGGCCTGTCCAACCCCGCCTTCGTACGCTTAGCATCCGGGCATGGACCATCGAGCGACGACGCTCCCGATGCCGCCCGGTTGGCCCGCCCGGATCCGGGCGGTCGACTCCGGCGTGCTGACCCCGCCGGTGCCCAGGCTCGCCGCGACGGTCGTGCTGCTGCGCGACGCGGCCGCCGGGCCGCAGGCGTACCTGCTGCGCCGGCGCACCTCGATGGCCTTCGCGGCCGGCATGTACGCCTACCCGGGCGGCGGGGTGGATCCGCGCGACGCCGAGGTGGAGACGGGCTGGGCCGGACCGGCGCCCGAGGAGTGGGCGCGGCGGCTCGGGGTGGACGCCCGGACGGCGCGGGCGGTGGTCTGCGCGGCCGTCCGCGAGACCTTCGAGGAGGCCGGCGTCCTGCTGGCCGGCCCGGACGCGGACAGCGTCGCCGCGCCGCGCGACTGGAGCGCCGAGCGGGCTGCGCTGGAGGCGCACGAGCTGTCCTTCGCCGAGTTCCTCCGCGACCACGCCCTGGTGCTGCGCAGCGACCTGCTGGGCGGCTGGGCCCGCTGGGTCACCCCGGAGTTCGAGGAGCGCCGCTACGACACCTGGTTCTTCGTCGCGGCGCTGCCGGCCGGGCAGAGCGCGGCCCTGGAGGTCGGCGAGGCCGACCGGGTGGCCTGGCTGACGCCCGCCGAGGCCGTTCTCGGCTACCAGGAGGGCCGGTTCGGGATGCTGCCGCCGACCGTGACGGTGCTGCGCGAGCTGGCGCCGGTGCGCACCGCCGCGGAGGCGCTGGACGCGGCCGCCGGGCGGTCGCTGGAGCCGGTGCTGGGCCGGGCCGAGGTCTGGGGCGACCGGATGACGGTCCGCTGGCCCGGGTACGACGAACTGACTATCGACGGGGACTTCCCCGAGGACGCCTGACCGCACCGGCCCCGCCCTCGTCGGCGCTGTCGCCGACGACGCCGCCGAACAGACTCGAAACAGAGAACAGAGAGGACCGACGCCCGATGACCCACAACGCCGTGGCTCGCCGGACGGCACCCGAGCTGCCCGCCCGCCGCCTGATCCCCCGTACCCCGGCCTGCGAGAGTCAGGTCCCGTTCGTCGAGACGGCCCAGCGGCCACTCGTCCGGGTCCTGCCGCTCAGGGCCCTGCACCGGCCCCGCGGGGACAACCGGTGAGCGGGCTCCTGCCGGGCGACCCGGCCGCCACCATCGACGGCGAGGCCACGCCCCGGGCGCTGTGCGTGCTGGCGCCGAACCCGTCGCCGATGACGCTGGACGGCACCAACACCTGGCTGCTCTCCGAGCCCGGCTCGGACCTCGCCGTGGTGGTCGACCCCGGCCCGCTGCACGAGGGCCACCTGCGCCGGGTGGTCGACCTCGCGGAACAGCGGGGCAAACGCATCGCGCTGACCCTGCTCACCCACGGCCACGCCGACCACTCCGAGGGCGCGGCCCGCTTCGCCGAACTCACCGGCACCGAGGTGCGCGCCCTGGACCCGGCGCACCGGCTGGGTTCCGAGGGCCTGGTCAACGGCCAGCGGCTGGACGTCGGCGGCCTCGACCTGCGGGTGGTCGCCACCCCCGGCCACACCTCGGACTCGCTGACCTTCCACCTGCCCGCCGACGGCGCGATCCTCACCGGCGACACCGTCCTCGGCCGCGGCACCACGATGGTCGCCCACCCCGACGGCCGGCTCGGCGACTACCTGGACTCGCTGCGCCACCTGCACACGATGGCCTCCGCGCACGGCGTGCGGACGGTGCTGCCCGGCCACGGTCCGGCGCTCGCGGACGCGCTCGGCGCCGTCGACTACTACCTCGCCCACCGGGCCAACCGGCTCGCCCAGGTGGAGACCGCGGTCGAGGCCGGCTGCCGGACCGCGGACGAGGTGGTGGCCCTGGTCTACGCCGACGTCGACCGGGCGCTCTGGCCGGCCGCCGAGCTCTCGGTCCGGGCGCAGCTGGAGTACCTGGAGGAGCACGGGCTGATCCCGGGCCTCGACTGATCCCGTCGCGCGCGGGGCGGGCAACGGAACGCCGAAGGGCCCGTCCGAGCGGACGGGCCCTTCGGCGTTTACGGCAGCTACGGCGCTTACGGCGTGAAGACGTGAGCGCGCCGAGGTCAGCGCGAGCGGCGGGACAGCCGCTCGACGTCCATCAGCACCACCGCGCGCGCCTCCAGCTTCAGCCAGCCGCGGCCGGCGAAGTCGGCGAGCGCCTTGTTGACCGTCTCGCGGGAGGCGCCGACCAGCTGGGCCAGCTCCTCCTGGGTGAGGTCGTGGGCGACGTGGATGCCCTCCTCGGACTGCACGCCGAAGCGGCGGGAGAGGTCCAGCAGGGCCTTGGCGACGCGGCCGGGCACGTCGGAGAAGACCAGGTCGGACATCACGTCGTTGGTCCGGCGCAGGCGGCGGGCGATGGCCCGCAGCAGCGCGATGGAGACCTCGGGGCGGGCGTGCAGCCAGGGCTGCAGGTCGCCGTGGCCCAGGCCGAGCAGCTTGACCTCGGTCAGCGCGCTGGCGGTCGCGGTGCGCGGGCCCGGGTCGAACAGCGACAGCTCGCCGATCATCTCGCTGGGGCCGAGGACGGCGAGCATGTTCTCGCGTCCGTCCGGCGAGGCGCGGTGCAGCTTGACCTTGCCCTCGGCGACGACGTACAGCCGGTCGCCCGGGTCGCCCTCGTGGAACAGCGACTCACCACGGGCGAGGGTCACCTCGGTCATGGAAGCGCGCAGCTCGCCGGCCTGTTCGTCGTCGAGTGCCGCGAAGAGTGCGGCGCGCCGCAGAACGTCGTCCACGTGCTTCCTCCTTCTCGGCCGTTCGGCGGGTGGGCCGTCCGGCGCAAGTTCCGTACCGTGCTCTGCATCACCAAGCATGGCGCATGTCGCTCCGATCATATGAGGAGGGGGTGTGCCGAGGTGTGCCGTGCGGGGCCATTCGTACCGGCGGGTCACCGGGTGGGGCGTCGCGGGGGCGGCGCCTGGTCGAACGCCTGCTCGTGCGGTTCGAACAACGAATCGCCCACCGCCGTACGGGCGTAGAGGACGCTGTGGCCGGCCCGGTGGGCGCTGGTCGGACCCGCCGCGCGCAGGGCGGTCAGGTGCTGCGATACGCCGGCGGCGGACAAACCGGTGCGGCGGGTCGGCCAGGGCCGAGGCCTCGCCGGGGCGGGCGCTCGGCCCGTTCAGCCGGACCGGGCCGGGTTCAGCCGGTGAAGCCCAGTTCGCCGAGGGTCTTCTCGATCCGGGTGCGGTGCGCCGCCTCCCAGTCGTCCAGCGTCTCGGCGGCCTCCTTGGCTAGCTTGGCGCGGGCCGCCTCCAAGGCCTCGGCGCGCCGGGCGGCGGGCACCACCACGACCCCCTCCTCGTCGGCCACCACGACGTCACCGGCCGCCACCGGCGCGCCGCCGCAGCGCACCTGCGCGCCGTGCGTGCCGAGCTCCCGCTTGGCCCCCGGGATCGGGATCACGCCGCGGGCGAAGACCGGGAAGCCCAGCTCCCGTACCTCGCCCAGATCCCGGATCAGGCCGTCGGCGACGAACGCCGCGACGCCCCGGCGCTGCGCGACGGCGCACACGTTGCCGCCGGCCAGCGCGTAGTCCAGGTCGCCGGACTCGACGACGATCACGGCGCCCGGCTCGGCCCGGTAGATCGCCGCGTGCAGCATCAGGTTGTCGCCGGGCGGGCACTGCACGGTGAACGCCGGGCCGGCCACCCGCGGCGCCCCCGCCCACAGCGGACGGATGCCGATGTCCATGACCTGGGCGCGCCCGAGCACGTCGGCCAGGGTGGTGGTGGGGATGTCCTTGAAGTCCTGGTCCATGCTTCCTCGTTCTCCGGTGGGCGGGCGGCGGCCGGCCGCCGCCGGTCACGCTAACCCGCGACGGTTCGGGCGAGGAAGGTCCTTCGGCCGGAGAACTCCACGGCTCGGGCGGGAGGGTCGGGCGGGGGTTCAGACGCGGAAGGCCGCGACGTAGCGGCGGGGGTCGCGGCGGAGGTCGGTGTCCCAGCGGGCCGTGGTCTGTTCGGCGAAGGTCTGCCCGGTGCGCAGCACTTCGTCGAGCGGGTCGAGGTAGTCGAGCACCTTCGGCTGTTCCAGGCCGGCGCGGACCCGGGCCCGCAGGCCTGCCCGGGCGAGCCGGACGAGTTCCGCCGCGAGTTCGCGGACCCGGTCGCCGCCGAGCATGGTGTCCAGGCCGTCGGCGGGGAGCCTGGCCTTCGCCGCGCGGTGCTCCGCCACGCCGTGGTGGCGCAGCAGTTCCCAGGCCGCCGTCCGCGAGGGCGGGTGGTAGGCGAGCCCCGCCCACAGCGCCGGTACGGCCGGGATGTGCCGGTACGGCGGGCCGTCCCCGGCCCGCAGTTCCAGGGTCCGGCGGACCCTGACGTCCGTCCAGATCTGCGACATGTGGGAGACCCAGTGGTCGAAGGTCGGCATGGTGCCGTCGTCGAAGCCCTGCCGCAGGATCTCGGCGAACGGCCGGTCGGGGGCGGGCCGGTACCGTCCGTCCGGGCCGCGGTAGTAGATCATCGGGATCCCCAGCGCCCAGTCGATGACGTCGTCGGCGTTCACGTCGGGCCGTAGCGCGGGCGGCAGGACGCCGCAGCGGCGCGGGTCCATCCGCAGCCAGTTCTGCGACCTGTGCGAGAGCAGCCCGTTCGACCGGCCGCCCTGCAGCGGCGAGTTGACGAGCAGTGCGGCGACCACCGGGGACGCGGCGGTCAGCATCCGCAGCTTCTGGGTGAAGTCCTCGTCGGACAGGTAGTCCAGGTGCACCTGGGTGGACAGCGACATCGACATGATCTTCGGGGCCCCGCTGCCGGCCTCGCCGATCCGGTCGAAGAAGTCGCGCATGACGGCACCGCGGAGCATCGGCACCCAGGAGACGGTGTCGAGCCGGTCGAAGGGGAGGTTGCCGCCGGGCAGGAGGGCCAGGCCGAAGCGCCCGACGAGTTCCGCGAGGCGTTCCATCGTGGCCCGCATGTCGTCCACGGCCGTGGCCAGGTCGGCGGCCGGGACGGAGGAGTACTCGACCTGGCCGCCGTGTTCGAGCGTGATCTGGGCGGTGTCCGCCAGGTCCACGCCGGTCAGCCGGCCGTTGTCGCGCCGGTCCGTGCCGCCCCATTCGGCGAGGACGGCCTCCAGGACGGCCCGGACGCCGTTCTTCCCCTCGTAGGGGGCGGCCCGCCCGGTCTCCGGGTCGACGATGCCGTTCTCGATCTCCAGCCCGATCCGCTCGGTCGCGGCCGCGGCCGGGGCGAGCAGCGGTCCGAGGTCGTCGCGGTGCAGCGCCGCTCCCGCCGCCGGGCCGCCGCTCTGCTCGCCGGTTCGGCGCCGGGGCGCCGGTGCCGCGCTCACCCGGCCCGCAGCCGCGCGGTGTCGTCGGCGTGCTGCCCCCGGTCGATCACCTGGCCCACTACGGCCAGGGCCGACTGGGCGGCGCCCTGCATCCAGGCGTGCGCTCCGGACAGGTGCTCTCCGGCGAAGAAGATCCTCGGGTCGTCGGTCGGGTGCGGGGCGCCGAGCCCGGTCAGGTACCGGGTGTGCTCGCCGGGCGCGAGGTGGGCGAAGGCGCCGCCGCCCATGCCGACCTGGTCGTCCCAGTTCCAGTGCACGATGTCGTCCGCGTCGCGGAGGATGCCGGGGTGCAGCCGTTCCAGGCACTTCAGGACCAGCAGGTCGCGGTCGGCCGGCGGCAGGGTGGTGAAGCGGCGGGCGTTGGCCCCCCACAGGTAGGCGCCGACGAGCACCGCGGGCTCGTGGGAGCGCTGCGGGTCCCGGGCGGCCCAGCGCCGCCTGCCGACGGTGCTTCCGTTGGTCCGGCCGTCGACGGGCCGGGCGTTGTCCGACGGGTACCAGCACTGCTGGATCGGCATGTCGGTGAAGCTGCCGCCGCCGAAGATCCGGTCGTCCAGTTCCCAGCCGCGCCGCTTGGTGTGCACGAGCGTCTTCGTGCTGCTGGCGTAGCTGATGCCGCGGATCGCGTGGCGCTGGTGGTGGGGCAGGCCGGGCCGGAAGCTGATCTGGTCGAGGGCGGGGACGGGGACGCAGCAGACGACGAAGTCGACGTCCTCGGTGATCGTGCCGCCGAGGCGCCGCCCGTGCACCCGGACGCCCTGGCGGGTCAGCGAGAGTTCGTCGATCTGGGTGGACAGCTGGAGGGTCCTCGGCCGCAGCCGGCGTACGAACGCGTGCACCAGGCGGTCGGTGCCGTCGACCAGTTCGACCTGGCCCGCGTGGAACAGGCCGAAGTAGTCGACGAGGACCTCCAGCAGGGAGGACTGCTCGTAGTGGACCAGGCCGCTGGCGTGGCCGAGGAGGTCCCAGGCGTCCTGCGACAGGTGCTCGTGGACGTACTGCCACAGCGACACCGAGACGAGCCGGTCGAGCGCCGGGTCGTCCCAGTGGCCGTCCAGCACCCGTCGGCGCTGGTCGGGGGTGAGCGTCTCCCAGGCGGCCGTCAGCAGTCGGTCCAGGATCCGCCGCGGGTCCTGCTTCTCGGCGGCGCGCAGCGCGAACGCCGGGTGCAGCGCGTGCACCTCCTGGACGCGGGCGCGGTGGCCGCGCAGGTGGTAGTAGGCGTCCGGGTTGAAGTTGACGAACGGCCTGGTCCGCAGGCCGAACTGGGACACGTAGTGGAGGACGCAGTGGTGGTTCCCGGGGATGCGCATGGCGCCCAGGTCGGCGTGCGTGCCGTCCCAGAAGCGGTGCGTGCGCACCCGTCCGCCGGGTTGGTTCGACCGCTCGTACAGGACGATGCCGAAACCCCGGCGCTGGAGCTCGTAGGCGGCGACGAGGCCCGCCACCCCGGCCCCGATCACCGCGACCCGCCCGGTGGCGCCGGTCACCGGGCGCAGCAGGCTGCTGGGAAAGGCGAAGCTCTCGTCGAACATGGGCACCTCGCGTCGTCGTAGCCCTCAGACTGGGGCAGCCCGTCGTCGCGAGCCACCAGACGGCGCCCATCCGAACGTCGGTCCGCGGCTGCCGCGGGCTCCGGTGATCCGCTGCCCGCCGTGGGCCGTTCGGCGTAGCCTTCGTGCATGGCAGAGAGCAAGGTCCGGGCGGCGGCACCGAAGGCGAAGGCCGTGCCGGGGGTGAAGCCGGGGAAGCCGGAGTCGCACCTGGCGATGGTGCGGCGGGCGCGGCGGATCAACCGCGAGTTGACGGAGCTGTACCCGTACGCGCATCCGGAGCTGGACTTCGAGAACCCGTTCCAGCTGCTGGTGGCGACCGTGCTGTCGGCGCAGACGACGGACCTGCGGGTGAACCAGACGACGCCGGCGCTGTTCGCGAAGTACCCGACGCCGGAGGACATGGCGGCGGCGAACCCGGAGGAGCTGGAGGAGGTCATCCGCCCGACCGGGTTCTTCCGGAACAAGGCGAAGTCGCTGATCGGCCTCTCGATCGCCCTGCGCGACGACTTCGGCGGCGAGGTCCCGGGCCGCCTGGACGACCTGGTGAAGCTGCCGGGCGTGGGCCGCAAGACCGCCAACGTGGTCCTCGGCAACGCCTTCGGGGTGCCCGGGATCACCGTGGACACGCATTTCGGGCGGCTGGCCCGGCGGTTCGGCTGGACCGCCGAGGAGGACCCGGTGAAGGTCGAGGCGGCCGTCGCCGAGATCTTCCCGAAGTCGGAGTGGACGATGCTGTCGCACCGGGTGGTCTTCCACGGCCGCCGGATCTGCCACTCCCGCAAGCCCGCCTGCGGCGCCTGCCCGGTCGCGCCGCTCTGCCCGTCGTACGGGGAGGGCGAGACCGACCCGGAGAAGGCGCGCAAGCTGCTCAAGTACGAGCTGGGCGGGCAGCCCGGGCAGCGGCTGAGGCCGCCGGGGGACTTCCCCGGGGAGGCCGCCGCCCGGGCCGACGCCGCCGGGCACCAGGGGCGGATCGCGGACCTGGCGGTGGGCGAGTGACCCGCGAGGCACGGCGGGCGCCGGAGCCGTCGGCGGTGCGGGTGGTCGAGGGGGACGGCCTGCCGGCCTGGCTGGAGCCGGTGCGGGAGGCGGCCGAGCGGGTGCTGCCGGAGCAGCTGAGCCGCTTCCTGCCGCCGGTGGAGGGCGGCCGGGCGGCGGCGGTGCTGATGCTGTTCGGCGAGGGCCCGGACGGGCCGGACCTGCTGCTGATCGAGCGGGCCCGCTCGCTGCGCTCGCACGCCGGGCAGCCGTCCTTCCCGGGCGGCGCGCTGGATCCGGAGGACGGTGACCCGGACGGCCCGGGCCCGGTCGCGGCGGCGCTGCGCGAGGCCTGGGAGGAGACCGGGCTGGACCCGGCCGGGGTGCAGGTGTTCGCGGTGCTGCCGGCGCTGTACATCCCGGTCAGCCGGTTCGTGGTGACCCCGGTGCTGGGTTGGTGGCGCGAGGAGTCGCCGGTGCGGCCGGTGGACCAGGGGGAGACCGGCGCGGTGTTCCGGGTGCCGGTCGCCGATCTGGCCGACCCGGCGAACCGGGTGCGGCTGCGCCACCCGTCCGGGCACGTGGGGCCGGCCTTCGCGGTGGCCGGGCGGCTGGTCTGGGGGTTCACGGCCGGGGTGATCGACCGGGTGCTGCACCACGGCGGGCTGGAGCTGCCCTGGGACCCGTCCCGGATCGTCGACCTCTCGGACGAGGCGCTGGCCCTGGTGCAGGGCGATCTCGACCACTCCCGGGCGCTGCCGGGCGGCGACGCCGGTCCCACGTGAGGGGCCGTCTGCGCGGCCGGGCCGCGGGCCGTGGGAGGGTGTCCGGGTGAACGTCCTGGATGTGCTGCTGATCGCCGCTGCCGTGGCATTCGCCGTGTCGGGCTACCGGCAGGGCTTCGTGGTGGGTGTCCTGTCCCTGGTCGGCTTCCTGGGCGGCGGCCTGCTGGCCGTCCAGCTGCTGCCGCTGCTGCTCGACCACCTCAGCCCGGGCACCACGGCCTCGGTGGTGGCCGTGGTGGTGGTGATCGTGTGCGCCGCGATCGGCCAGGCGGTGACCGCGCACTTCGGCTGGAAGCTCCGGGGCCACATCGGCCGCCGTCCGGCGCGGGTGCTGGACGCGACCGGCGGCGCGGCCGTGAACGTGGTCTCGATGCTGCTGGTGGCCTGGCTGATCGGCTCGGCGCTGGCCGGGGCGTCGCTGCCGACGGTGTCCAAGCAGGTCCGCTCCTCGGCGATCCTCGGCGGCGTGCAGAACGCGCTGCCCGACGACGCGCCGAACTGGTTCTCGGACTTCTCCAAGGTGCTGGCCCGCAACGGCTTCCCGCAGGTCTTCAACCCCTTCGAGCACGAGCCGATCACCCAGGTCGACACCCCCGACCCGGCGCTGGCCGGCAGCCCGGCGGTGGCGCGGGCCAAGCAGAGCCTGGTCAAGGTGGTCGGCACCGCCACCTCCTGCAGCAAGACCCTGGAGGGCAGCGGTTTCGTCTTCGCCCCGCACCGGGTGATGACCAACGCCCACGTGGTCGGCGGGGTCGACGAGCCGACCGTGCAGATCGGCGGGGTCGGCCAGCTGTACGACGCGACGGTGGTCCGCTACGACTGGCAGCGCGACATCGCCGTCCTGGACGTCCCCAAGCTGAACGCGCCCCCGCTGGCGTTCGCGGGCGAGGCGAAGACCAACGACAGCGCGATCGTGGCGGGTTTCCCGGAGAACGGCGCCTTCAACGTCCAGCCGGCCCGTATCCGCGGCCGGATCCAGGCCAACGGCCCGGACATCTACCACCGCGGCCAGGTGGTCCGCGACGTCTACTCGGTCCGCTCGCTGGTCCGCCAGGGCAACAGCGGCGGCCCGCTGCTCACCCCGGACGGCCAGGTCTACGGCGTGGTGTTCGCCAAGTCGCTGGACAGCGCCGACACCGGGTACGTGTTGACCGCGGCCGAGGTGCGGGAGGACGCGGAGAGGGGCAGCACCGCGAGCACCCCGGTGGACACCCAGGGCTGCGCGCTCTGACCGGGCCGCGGGGCGGTCCGACGCGCCGGGTCCGACGATCCGATATCCGTCACACCGTCAGTCCGCCCTGGTAGCCTCTGCCGCGCTCACCCGTTCGGCTCAACCGGGCGCCGTCCCGGAGTGAGTCTTACGGGAGGTCGTGGTAGTCCGATGATGGGTCACTCGCACGCGGTCAGTGGGGCGATGCTGTACGCCGCCTCCGCGCCGTTCCTGCCCCCGCTGCTGCTGCACACCACGCTGCAGCCGGCGGACATACTGATGGGCACGGTGCTGTGCGCGGGGGCGGCCCTGCTGCCGGACCTCGACCACCACGACGGCTCGATCGCCAACTTCCTGGGGCCGATCTCCAAGGCGCTCTGCCGCTTCGTGGCCTGGGCCTCCGGCGGGCACCGGCACGCCACCCACTCGCTGCTGTTCGTCGCGCTGATGGGCGCCGGCACCTGGGCGGGCGTCACCTACCTGGGCCGCAACTTCACCCTGGTGCTGACGTTCTTCCTGATCGCGCTCGCGATCCGGGCGCTGCGGCTCTGCCCGCCGGGGGACGGCCCGGAGAGCTGGATCACCGTCATCGGGCTGTCCGCGCTCGGCACCTTCGGGATGAACACCTGGATGCCGAACTCGCCGGGCTGGCTGCCGTACGCGGTGGCGCTGGGCACCCTGGCGCACCTGCTGGGCGACTGCCTGACCAAGAAGGGCGCGCCGCTGCTCTGGCCGCACAAGGAGCGCTACGAGGTGGTGCTGATCAAGCGCAGCGGCAACAACGTCGAGACCAAGGTGCTGGTGCCGATCATGTCGGTGGCGACCTTCGTCCTGCTCTGGTTCACCGCGGTGTCGCCGACGCTCGTGAACTGACCGGCGGGACTGGCCGGCCAGCCGACCCGACCGGCGGGACTGACCGGCCGAACCGATTGGTCGGCCGGAACCGGTCCGCCGGACCGGCCGGACGACGCGGCGCGAGGCCTCAGGTCTCGCGCCGCAGTCGTGCGCCGACCCAGCGGGCGCGCCGGCCGAGGATGCGGGGGATGCCGAGCTGCCGCTGCGCCGGGCGTGGACGGCGGTCGGGGCCGTCGTAGCCGAGGTCGTCCGCCCAGTCGGGGCGGTGGGCGGAGCGCTGGGAGCTGTTGTGGCGTCGGGCGCGCGGGGCGCCGCCGCGATCGGGCATCCAGGTCATACCGGAATGGATGCCCCTGGGCCGGTGGGGGTAACCGCCGGGCGCGCGTCGAAATTGGCCTATGCGGTTGTCATATGTGCGTCAGATCAAGGGAGTTGGGACCAAGGGCCCTTCCCTCCCGGCCCCTTCGCCGCTCCTGCACCATCACTCCTTGTGACGGCCGACCCAGTCCAGCAGCTCCGCGGTGAACTGCTCCGGGGCCTCCTCGTGCGGGAAGTGCCCGACCCCCGGCATCAGCCGCCAGCGGTACGGCGCCGCCACGTACTCGCCGCCGCCCAGCGCGGTGTGCGACAGCAGCACCGGGTCCGCCGCGCCCTGGACGTGCAGGGTCGGCGCCGTGATCGGCTTCTTCATCCGCCGGGCGAACTGGATGCCGTCCGGGCGCGCCATCGAGCGCAGCAGCCAGCGGTACGGCTCGATCGAGCAGTGCGCCGTGCTGGGGATCTGGATGGCCTGCCGGTACGCGTGCACCGCCTCCTCGTCCAGCCGGTTCGGACCGGCCCAGGCGTCCAGGTAGCGGCCGACCAGCGCGGCGTCGTCGGCCACCAGACGGCGTTCCGGTATCCACGGCCGCTGGAAGCCCAGCACGTGCTCGAAGGCGGCCGCCTGGCGGCGGTCGGTCAGCAGGGCCCGGCGCAGGTCCCGGGGGTGCGCGGCGGAGACCACGGTGAGGCTCTGGATCACCGACGGGCGCATCACCGCCGCCACCCAGGCCAGCGTGCCGCCGGCGGCGTGCCCGACCAGGTGCGCCCGGCGCTCGCCGAGCGAGCGGATCACCCCGGTGATGTCCAGGGCGAGGTTGCCCGGGTCGTACCCGCGCGGGGTGCGGTCGCTGCCGCCGACACCCCGCAGGTCGAGCGCCACCGCCCGGTAGCCGGCCTCGGCGAGCGCGGTCAGCTGGTGGCGCCAGGCCCACCAGTACTCGGGCCAGCCGTGCACCAGCAGCACCAGCGGGCCCGAGCCCAGCTCGGCGATGTGGAACCGGGCGCCGTTGGCCGCGAGGTCGCGGTGCGTCCACGGGCCGCTCTGCCGGACGCTCCAGGTCTCGGCGCCGCCGTCGGGGGTGGTGCCGGGGGCCTCCTCGGCGGGCTCCCCCCCGGGTGCCAGGTCGGGTCCGGAGTCGGCGGACGGCTGCGCGGATACGGGCTTCTGGTCAAGCGGCATACCGAGAGCGTGTCACATCCGTGCGCCGGACGGCGCCCGGCACTCGCTCCCGGCGGGTCCGGGCGGGCGGCGTGCACCGCCACCGGACGGACGGTTACGGGATGCGGCCCAGGGCCCGGTCGATCTCCTCCTTGGTGGCCGGACGCGGCCGGGCGTTCTTCAGCACGTCGGCGGTCTTCTGGGCGCCCTCGATGGTGCGGTGCGGCTTCTCGATCCGCTTGAACGAGCGCCAGGCCATCAGCCCGAGCAGCACCGCGAGCAGCAGGTAGGCGCCGGCCACGATGAGGAACGACCAGCCGAGCGACAGGCCCAGCGCGTGGATGCCGAAGGCCGCCGCGGCGCTCAGCATCGGGACGGCGGCCAGCGCCACCACGGCGGCGACGCCCAGCGAGACGCCCCCGGAGACGCCGCGCTTGACGTCCGCCCGGATCTCGGCCTTGGCGAGCGCGATCTCGTCGTGGACGAGTGCGGACAGGTCGGCGGTGGCCGCCGCGAACAGCTGCCCCACCGAACGCTCGCCCTCGTAGGGCGCCCGGCCGTTGCTGGACGGGTCTGCGGCTCCTGCGGGCATCAGCGGTTCTCCTCTGCGGCTGTGCGGCGTGACGCCGCCGCGTGGTGCGGTTCGGGGGGCCGGAGGGGCCCGGAGGCGTCAGTGGACTGTCGACAGCTCAGAATCATGCCCCTACCGGTCAGTCGCACACCACTCCGGGGCCCCGCCGGGGGGACGTGTCCGGGCTCTGCCGGGCCGCCGGCGGGCCTCAGCGGGGCTTCTCCGGCCCCTCGCCGTCGGGTCGCGGGGCGAGCCCGGCGGCCCGGGCCCGCCAGGCCGGGTCGTCCTCCTGGTAGACGTCCGGGACGCCGTCGCCGTCCACGTCCCGGTCCTCCTCCTCGCACAGCTCGCGGTAGTGCCGGTTGCGGAGCTTGAGCAGCACGGTGGCCACCGTCGCGCAGAGCAGCGAGCCGACCAGGACGGCCGTCTTGGAGAGGTCGGCGAGGGCCAGGTCGTCGCGGAACGCCAGTTCGCTGATCAGCAGCGAGACGGTGAAGCCGATGCCCGCGAGCACCGAGACCGCGAACATGTCGGCCCACCTGAGCTTCGGGTTCAGCTCGGCCCGGGTGAACCGGGCGGCCAGCCAGGTGCCGCCGAATATGCCCACCGTCTTGCCGACCAGCAGGCCGATGACGATGCCGAGCGGCGTGGCCTGGGTGAACACCTCGCGCAGCGACGGGCCGGAGATCGTCACCCCGGCGGCGAACAGTGCGAACACCGGGACGGCCAGGCCGGCCGAGAGCGGGCGGACCAGGTGCTCGATGTGCTCGCCGGGGGAGTGCTGCTCGTCGCCCTCCCGGTGGCAGCGCAGCATCAGGCCCATCGCGACGCCCGCGACCGTGGCGTGGATGCCGCTCTCGTGCATCAGCGCCCAGTTCACGACGGCCAGCGGCACGAACAGGTACCAGCCGTGCACCCCGCGCCGGTGCAGGAACCAGAACAGCACCAGGCCGGCGAAGGCCAGGCCGAGCGCCCAGAACCTGATGCCGGAGCTGTAGAAGACCGCGATGATCAGGATCGCGATCAGGTCGTCCACCACGGCGAGGGTGAGCAGGAAGGCGCGCAGGGCGGACGGCAGGTGGCTGCCGACCACGGCCAGCACGCCGAGCGCGAAGGCGATGTCGGTGGCGGTCGGGATGGCCCAACCGCTGGGGTGACCGCCGCTGCCCGAGTTGACGAGCGCGAAGAGGATCGCCGGCAGCGCGACGCCGCAGACGGCGGCCACCACCGGGAGCAGCGCGGCGCTCGGGGTGCGCAGCTCGCCCGCGACGAACTCGCGCTTGAGCTCGATCCCGGCCACGAAGAAGAAGATCGTCAGTAGGCCGTCCTTGGCCCAGTTGCCGAGGGTGAGGTCGAGGTGCAGCGGGGCGGAGGGCCCGACGGTGTAGTCGAGGACGCTCTCGTACGCGTGCGGCCAGACGTTGGCCCAGACCAGCGCGGCCACGGCGGCGAGCAGCAGCAGCACGCCGCCGACCGTCTCGGTGCGCAGGGCGTCGGTGATGAACGTCCGCTCGGGCAGGGACAGTCGGCCGAGCAGCTGCCGGCGGCGGGTCGTCGGCTCGTGGACGGGCGGCTGGTCGGTCACGAGGACCTCCTGAGGGGCTGGGAGCGGCAACGGATGCACGTGTGGTGCAGTTGCCGACCAGACTTCCCGGCGCGCCCTGTGACGCTCGGACTCCCGTTCAGGGATCTTGATGCGTCGTTAACAGTCTAGGGGATCGTTCGGGTGACATCCGGATTGTCCTATTCAAGGACTTAAGCCCTGCGGGTGGGTTCCGCACTCCGGAGGAGCAGTGGCACGGCACCCGAATGGCCCAGGCCGGGCGCAGACGGGTGAACGCGGCACCGTCGGTCGCGGGGTACCGCCCGCTCCCGGCCGCCCCGCTGTACACCCCGGCGGCCGACCGGAAGGGGGCTTCAGCCCTGCGGCATGGCTGTGCCCCGGGCGGTGACCACCGCCCGGGGCACGCTTCACCGTGTCGGCCGGCTCAGCCGTTGCCACCCGCCGGCGGCAGCTGGGCCTGGATCTGGCTCATCACCGTGCTGTCGGCGAGGGTGGTGGTGTCACCGACCTCGCGGCCCTCGGCGATGTCGCGCAGCAGACGGCGCATGATCTTGCCGGAGCGGGTCTTCGGCAGCTCGCCGACCACCTTGACCTGCTTCGGCTTGGCGATCGGGCCGAGCGTGCGGCCGACGTGCGCGCGCAGCTCCTCGACCAGCTCCGGGCTCTCGGTGGCGCCGCCGCGCAGGATCACGAAGGCGACGATGGCCTGGCCGGTGGTGGCGTCCGTGGCGCCGACCACGGCGGACTCGGCCACCGACGGGTGGCCGACCAGGGCCGACTCGACCTCGGTGGTGGAGATGTTGTGGCCCGAGACGAGCATGACGTCGTCGACCCGGCCGAGCAGCCAGATGTCGCCGTCCTCGTCCTTCTTGGCGCCGTCACCGGCGAAGTAACGGCCCGCGAAGCGCGACCAGTAGGTGTCGATGTAGCGCTGGTCGTCGCCCCAGATGGTGCGCAGCATGGACGGCCACGGCTCGGTGAGCACCAGGTAGCCGCCGGAGCCGTTCGGGACCTCGTTGGCCTCGTCGTCGACCACGGTGGCCGCGATGCCCGGCAGGGCGCGCTGGGCCGAGCCCGGCTTGGTCTCGGTGACGCCCGGCAGCGGGCTGATCATCATGGCGCCGGTCTCGGTCTGCCACCAGGTGTCCACGATCGGGGTCTTGCCGGCGCCGATGTGCTCGCGGTACCAGATCCAGGCCTCGGGGTTGATCGGCTCGCCGACGCTGCCCAGCACCCGCAGCGAGGACAGGTCGAACTTCGCGGGGATGTCGTCGCCCCACTTCATGAAGGTGCGGATCGCGGTCGGCGCGGTGTAGAGGATCGTCACGCCGTACTTCTGGACGATCTCCCAGAACCGGCCCTGGTGCGGGGTGTCCGGGGTGCCCTCGTAGATGACCTGGGTGGCGCCGTTGGAGAGCGGGCCGTAGACGATGTACGAGTGGCCGGTGACCCAGCCGATGTCGGCGGTGCACCAGTAGACGTCGGTCTCCGGCTTGAGGTCGAAGACCGCGTGGTGGGTGTAGCTGGCCTGGGTGAGGTAGCCGCCCGAGGTGTGCAGGATGCCCTTGGGCTTACCGGTGGTGCCCGAGGTGTAGAGGATGAACAGCGGGTGCTCGGCGTCGTGCGCCTCGGGGGCGTGCTCGGTGGACTGGCGCGCGGTGATCTCGTGCCACCAGACGTCGCGGCCCTCGGTCCAGGAGATCTCCTGCCCGGTGCGGCGGATCACCAGGACGTGCTCGACGCCGTCGACCTTGGTGAGCGCCTCGTCGATGGCCGGCTTGAGCGCGGACGGCTTGCCGCGACGGTAGCCGCCGTCGGCGGTGATGACGAGCTTGGCCTGGGCGTCCTCGATGCGGGAGGCGACGGCGTCGGCGGAGAAGCCGCCGAAGACCACCGAGTGGGTGGCGCCGATCCGGGCGCAGGCGAGCATCGCGACGACCGCCTCGGCGATCATCGGCAGGTAGACCGCGACCCGGTCGCCCTTGCGGACGCCGAGCTCCAGCAGCGCGTTGGCGGCCTGCGAGACCTCGTCCTTGAGCTGGGCGTAGGTGATCGAGCGGCTGTCGCCGGGCTCGCCCTCGAAGTGGATCGCGACCCGGTCGCCGAGACCGGCCTCGACGTGGCGGTCGACGCAGTTGTAGGCCACGTTGAGCTTGCCGTCGGCGAACCACTTGGCGAAGGGCGGGTTGGACCAGTCCAGTGTCTCGGTCGGCTCGACGGCCCAGCTGAGGCGGCGGGCCTGCTCGGCCCAGAAGCCCAGGCGGTCCTCGGAGGCCTGCGCGTACGCGGCCGCGGTGACGTTGGCGGCGGCGGCGAGCTCTGCCGGCGGGGCGAATCGCCGCTCCTCCTTGAGCAGGTTGGCCAGGCTCTCGTTGCTCAACGCGCACTCCTCATCGAGTCATGATCGGAGACGATCCCGTGCGTGGGGATTGTCCCGTGTGTCCCAGCGCACAGCTCACCAGGCGAATGGGGCACTTGACAAGAGCCTCCGGGTAATTGGTGTAGACCTTTGACCGACAGTCGAACGGACCATCATACGGCGCACCGCCTCGGGGCGGTGCGCCGTACGACGGCCGGAGGGCCCGTGCCCCGGCCCGCCCGGCGGGGACACGGGCCCGGCTCTCAGGCGGCCAGCCAGGGGCCGTCCTCGGTGCCGTCGGTGGGAACCCGGCCGTCCTCATTCACCCGTTCGGGCGTGTCGCCCGCCACCGGCCCGGCCGGCGGTGTCCTCGGCGCTGCCGGGCCGGCCGCGGTTGCGGCCGCTGCCGTCCCGATGCGCGCCTCGATCGGACTGAACGTCCCCTCGGCCCGGTCGAGCACGTAGGCCTGGGCGGTCGCGAAGTCGAAGTACATCCCGACCAGCCGCAGGGTGCCCTCCTCCACCCGGCGCTCCACGGCCGGGTTGGCCAGCAGCTGGTCCAGCTGCTGGACCACGTTGGTGATGCAGAGCTGCTCCACCAGGTCCACCACCGGCCGCGCGTCGAATCCGGCGGGGACCCGGCGGAGCCGGTCCAGCGAGCCGCGGCCGTTGCGCAGCCAGCGGGCCAGCGGGGTGGGCGGCCCGGGGCGCTCGTGCACGCCGTCCAGCAGGGCCTTCATCGCGCCGCAGCCGGAGTGGCCGCAGACCGTGATCGAGCCGACCTCCAGGACCTCGACCGCGTACTGCACCGCGGCCGCCACCGAGTCGTCGGCCGCGCCGGGCTCGTACGGGGCCGGCACCAGATTGCCGACGTTGCGGACGGTGAACAGGTCCCCCGGGCCGCTGTTGGTGATCATGCTGGTGACCATCCGGGAGTCCGCGCAGGTCAGGAACAGCTGGGAGGGTGTCTGCCCCTCCCGGGCCAGCCGGGCGAGTTCGGGCCGGATCAGCGGGGCGGTGTGCTGCTGGAACACCCGGACGCCGTCCAGCAGCCGGCCGTGCGGATCCTCCTGCTGCTCGATGCAGTGGTGGCCGACCCAGGGCGTCCAGGCCCGGCAGCGGTGCGGGCCGGGTGAACTGCCCGCCCGGACGGTGCCGTCGGGGTCGAGCACCTCGTCGTCCCTGCGGCGCGTCACCATCGAGACCCGTCCGCCCGCGGCCTGGTGGCCCGTCCGCCAGCTGTGCAGCGTCTCGTACGCGGCGTGGTCCAGGAAGGAGCCGTCGTGGACCACGGTGACCTCGGCGCCGGAGGGGATCCCGGCCAGCGCCCGGCTCAGCCGGGGCACGGCGGTGAAGGTGAGCGGCCCGTGCGTCTGGACGGTGACCGCGCCGGCCGGGCCGGCCAGCACGTCCACGTGGGCGCGGGTCAGCCGGTAGAGCGCGAGCAGCACGGCGGTGCCGGCGCCGAGCGCGACGCCCCACAGCACGCCGAGCGCCACCACGCCGAGCACGGTGGTCAGGTAGACCGGGAACTCGCGGTGCCGGTGCACGTTGCGGATGTGCGCGAAGCTCACCATCTGCAGCCCGACCACCAGCACCAGCGCGGCCAGCGCGGCCAGCGGGATCCGGCGCAGCCCGCCGGTCAGCGCCAGTGCGGCGGCGAGCACCCAGACGCCGTGCAGCACCGAGGACCACCTGGTCTGGCCGCCGGCCCGCACGTTGGCGGTGCTGCGGACGGCGCCGCCGGCGACGGGCAGCCCGCCGACCAGCCCGCTGACGATGTTGGCCAGGCCCTGGCCGCGCAGTTCGCGGTCGAGGTCGCCGGTACGGCGGGACATCCGGTCGACCGCGACGGCGGACAGCAGCGACTCCACGCCGGCGACGGCGGTGACGGTCAGGACGGCGGCCAGCACCCCGGCCAGCGGGCCGTGCGGCAGTGCGGGCACGAGGGTGTGCGGCTGCCAGGCGGGCAGCCCGATGTGGGCGAGCCGCAGGTCCAGGGCCAGGGCGAGCGCGGTCGCGGTGGCGACGGCGGCCAGCGGGCCCGGCACCTTGGCCAGCCTGGCGCCGAACTCGCCCGCGCGGCCGGGGAGCCGGCCGAGGCGGGGCCAGCCCAGCAGGACGGCCACGGTCACCGAGCCGGCCAGCAGCGCGGGCGGGTGCGGCCCGGCCAACTGGCCTGGCAGCGCGAGGAGGTTGGCGATCGCGGAGCTCTGCGGGGAGCCGCCGAGGACGACGTGCAGCTGCGCGATGGCGATGGTGAGCCCGGCCCCGGCCAGCATGCCGTGCACGATGGCGGGCGAGACGGCGAGCGCGGTCCGGGCCACCCGGCGCAGGCCGAGCAGGAGTTGGAGCAGCCCGGCGGCCAGGGTGATGGCGCAGGTGGCCCGCCACCCGTACTGGACGATCAGTCCGGCGGTGATCACGGTCAGCGCGGCCGAGGGGCCGCTGACCTGGAGCGGGGTGCCGCCGAACAGTCCGACGACGATGCCGCCGACGGCCGCGGCGGCGAGGCCGGCGGTGAGCGGGGCACCGGTGGCGAGCGCGATGCCGAGGGAGAACGGCACGGCGATCAGGAAGACCACCAGGGAGGCGGAGAGGTCCTGGGCCCAGCGGGCCTTGGTGCCGGGGCCCGGTGGTGCGTGGTCGGTGGTGTCGGAGGCGATGGGGGCGCTGGAGATGTCGAGGGTCACTGTCTTCCCGTCTGTCCGGGGGAACGAACGCAGTCAGGTCCGGCGGTGGGTGGGGCTCCGGGGCGGATCGGCTGTCGTGGGTCGCGACGGTGTGGCGGGATGGCGTGGGCGCGGCGGGGAGTGCGGGTGTCACCGGCCGGACCTTGACCATCAGGGCCCGCCAGGGGCCTGGGCGAGGTGCGGGACGTCTCGCCGAGGGCCGTCGGGACGGACCATCAAGACTCGGTAAACCGAGGGTAATGAAAGCTTTGCACAGCGTCATTCCGGGAGGGAAGGGGAAAACCCCCTTATTCACCCCATTGGGTGGTGTTCGAACCGCTGGGAATCTGCTGGCGGCGCCGGGCGGTCCGGACATGCGGAACGGGCCGTGGCCCTCCCCGGGGAAGGGGGGAGGGCCACGGCCCGTTCGGGCGGAGCGGCGTCAGACGTGCGCACCCGCCGGGGCGGGCCGCTCGCCGCCGACCCCGAGCCCGCCCAGCACGAAGGTCTCGTCCACCTGGGTCACGAGGTCGACGCCGACCTTGGCGTTGGCCCAACTCTCCGCGTTGCGCACGTGGAAGAGCACGGCCTGCTCGGTGTAGCGCCGCACGTCCCGCTGCCCGTACGCGGCCTCGGCCTCGGCCCGCAGTTCCTCCAGGACGGCCCGGTTGGCCGGCTCCAGCGACTTCAGCGGCGGCTCGGCGCCCTGCTCCAGACGGCGCACCCAGTCCGAGTGCCCGAAGGTGGTGAGCAGGTCGTCGCCGACCTCCCTGCGCAGGAACGCCAGGTCGTCCGGGCCCTGCACCTTGTTGCCGATCACCCGCAGCCGGACGCCGAAGTCGCGGGCGTAGTCCTTGTACTGGCGGTAGACGGAGACGCCCTTGCGGGTCGGCTCGGCCACCAGGAAGGTCAGGTCGAAGCGGGTGAACAGGCCGGAGGCGAAGGAGTCCGAGCCCGCCGTCATGTCGGTGACCAGGTACTCGTCGGGGCCGTCCAGCAGGTGGTTGAGCAGCAGTTCCACCGCGCCGACCTTGGAGTGGTAGCAGGCCACCCCCAGGTCCTCCTCGGTGAAGGCGCCGGTCGCCAGCAGCCGGACCGAGCCCTCGTCCAGGGCGATCGGGCGGGCGCAGGCGGCGTAGACCGGGTTCTCCTCGACGATCCGCAGCAGGCGCGAACCCCGGCCGGGCGGCGTGGTCTTGATCATCTCGTCGGCTGAGCGGATCAGCGGATTGCTGCCGCGCAGGTATTCCTTGATCTCCGGCAGGTGCGCGCCGAGCGAGGGCAGCTCCGCGGCCTGGGCATCCGTCAGACCCAGGGCCGGGCCCAGGTGCTGGTTGATGTCGGCGTCGACGGCGATGACCGGCCGGCCCACGGCGGCCAGATGGCGGATGAACAGTGCGGACAGCGTGGTCTTCCCGCTGCCGCCCTTGCCGACGAAGGCGATCTTCATCTGGGACTCCGGCTCTCGCTCTGGGCCCGCGCTCGGGGGCCACCTGCTCAGGGGTCGCACATGCCGAGGCCCCTAAGTGGAAATAGTTATCGTCTCCGATAGTGGCCATGCTAGCCGGGGTTTGGGCCTCCTCGGCGGAGGGAAGTGAGGATTGCCTCTAACGGGTGATCCGGGGTTGCTGTTCCGGGAGGGGCCGGCTGTTCATTACTCTCGGGTAGGTGAGCACTGGAACAGATCCCCTCGCCCCGCTGGCCCAGCTCCCCGGGGTGCCCGACGCCGTGGCCGAGGTGCGCAAGGCCGTCGACCGGCTCTACGGTCACCGGGTGATGCGCCGCCGCGCGGCCGAGGTCACCTCCGAGTCCGCGCTGCGCGGCGCCCGCGCGTCGGCGGCGCTGGCCGGGGCCGACTGGCCGCTGGAGGAGGTCCGGCGCCGCAGCGACTTCAGCGCGGACCCCGAGGCCCGGACGGTCGGCGCGGCCCTGCGGATCGCCGCCGAGGCCGGCCAGCTGCTCAGCATCTGGCGGCACTCGCCGCTCCAGGTGCTGGCCCGGCTGCACCTGCTCGCCGTCGGCGACGGCGAGCCGTCCGCCGGGCGGCCCCGCCGCGCGGGCGAGGGCGTCGAGGAGCTGTTCCCGCTGGGGCTCAAGCCGGTGGAGAGCGTCGAGGTCGCCCAGGTGGACGAGCCGCTGCCGGTGCTGCCGCCCGCCCCGGGTGCCGAGGAGGTCGCGGCCCGGCTCGACCAGCTCTCCCGGCTGCTGGTGGCGCGCGCCGAGGGCCAGGGCGTGGGGACGCCGGCCCTGGTGGTCGCCTCCGTGGTGCACGGCGAACTGCTCGCGCTGCGGCCGTTCGGCGCGTACAACGGCGTGATCGCGCGGGCCGCCCAGCGGATCGTGCTGCTCGCCGAGGGGCTCGACCCGAAGTCGATCTGCCCGGCCGAGGTCGGGCTGGCGGAACTCGGCACCGACGCCTACCGGCGGGCCCTGGCCGGCTACCTGGCGGGCACGCCCGAGGGGATGGCGGCCTGGATCGCGCACTGCGGGCGGGCGCTGCGGCTCGGGGTGCGGGAGAGCACGGCGGTCTGTGAGGCGATGCAGCGCGGGATGGTCTGAGCGGGCGCGGGAGGGGCGCGGGGCTCTTCCGGCGCTTCTGACACGAAGATGCGGCGGCACCTGATCCTGTCTGGTGCCGCCGCTGGTGCAGATACCGGGTGACCATGCATGCACCGGAAGTGCTGATCAGACGGGGATCCTGCCCGTTCGTCTGGTCCAGCGGCCCGACAGCGGGTCGGCTGCATGTGGGTGCTCGGTTATCTGTACACGCGGTCCGTGGGGCCTTAACTGCGTTGTCGGTTTGACCTCTTCGGGTCCTGACCGGGTCTCGCGGGCCGTGCTTCATTTGTATCGCGTTTCGGGCGAAAGGGGAACCCGAAAAGTGAACTCTGTGCTGATTGTCTGATTTGCCTGCGTTGCGAGGCCTGCGGTGGGTGGCCCGCGTTTGCCTGTGTTGCGGGCCCGCGGCGGGCGGCTCAGGCCTCCGGACGGCGCCGGTGGGCCAGGTACCAGATGACCCCGGCGGTCACGGCCGCCGTCCCGATCGCCACGGCCGTCAGCACCGAGCCGCTCGGCGCGGAGAACTCCGGGAGCCGCCGCCGCAGTTCCACCGGTCGGTCGAAGACCAGCACCGGCCACTCCCGGGCCTGGGCCTCCTTCCGCAGCGCGCGGTCGGGATTGACCGCCGACGGGTGGCCGACGGCCTCCAGCAGCGGCAGGTCGGTGGAGGAGTCGCTGTAGGCGTAGGAAGCGGCCAGGTCGTAGCCCTCGGACTCGGCCAACTCCCGGATGGCGGCGGCCTTGTTCTCGGCGTAGGCGTAGTACTCGATCTCGCCGGTGTAGCAGCCGTCCTCGACCTTGAGCCGGGTGGCGATCACGTGGTCCGCGCCGAGCAGCGCGCCGATCGGCTCGACCACCTCGGAGCCCGAACTGCTGACGATCACCACGTCCCGACCGGCCGCGTGGTGCTGCTCGATCAGTGAGGCGGCCTCGTCGTAGATGATCGGGTCGATCAGGTTGTGCAGCGTCTCCGCGACGATCTCGCGGACCTGCTGGACGTTCCAGCCCCGGGTGAGCGAGGAGAGGTACTCGCGCATCTTCTCCATCTGGTCGTGGTCCGCGCCACCGACCAGGAAGACGAACTGGGCGTACGCGCTGCGCAGTACGGCCCGACGGTTGATCAGACCGCCCTGGTAGAACGGGCGGCTGAAGGCCAGCGCGCTCGACTTGGCGATGATGGTCTTGTCCAGGTCGAAGAAGGCCGCCGTGCGCGGCCCGCCCGGCCTGGGGCGAACGGGTGAGCGGGTCTGCGCGGGCCCGGTGGCCTCGCCCGGGGACTCGTCGGCGTGGTCGTCGGCGTTCTCGGTGGTGTCCACGGGAACCGAGGATAGAGGGAGCCGCAAAACAGGCCGCCATTCGGTGTACTCGTGGGCGTGCGGGTTTGTGTTTCTGGCCGCTCGGGTACACCATGGAAGTCACGGATCGTTCGCGACCGTGCTAACCCGGTCCGGCTCCTCCCCCCCGAGTCGGGCTGTGGATAGACGACCCCCGCTCTCCCCCCCGGCGGGGGTCGTCGCACGTCCGGGGCCATTTTCAGGGCCTGAAGGCCCTTCGCGGCGAGCGCCGCGGCCGCCCCGCCGACGGTGTACAGGGGGTGTCGACACCCTGGTCCACTGACCACCTTTCGTCACTCTGTGTCGCCATTTGCTCATGGCTGCCCATGGCTCTTCGGCTGGTTCCGATCGGTGGGCCGGGCTGCTGCGGCGGGGTGTCCGAGCGGCCTTCGGGAGGGTCCGCCGGGTGGCCGGCGGGGGGCGCGACGGGCTTCCGGTTCGTCTCCGTGATCCCCGATCGTCAATTCTTTGACGATTAATCCCCCGCCCGGGTGAACGTTTTCCTCCACAGCCCACGAGTTATCCACAGGGATTCGCATCGTGGATGACGGAATCCCGATCTCCCCCCACCGTGATGGTCGGCGGCGGTCGCCGGGCGGATCTCACCTCCCTCTCTCCCACGAGGTCTGCCGGGCGGCCGTTCGCCGGAACCGTCCGACGTGCGCCCCGGACCGCCCCTGGCGGCCGTCGGCGCAGAGGGGAGCCCGCCATGTCGACGCCGATCGCCGACCACGCCACCACCGAAGGGCCCGGGGCCACCGGTCCGCTCGTCGTCACCGAGGACGAGGGCCTGGCCGAGCACCTGCTGCGGCTCTGCGCGGCCGCCGGCACCGAACCGAGGCTGATCCGGGGCGCACCACCGCCGCGCGAGCTCTGGGAGGGCGCCTCACTGGTGCTCATCGGGGACGACCAGGCCGCCCGGTGCGCCGGGCTCGGCCGGCGCGGCGGGGTGCTGCTGCTCGGGCTGGACCTCGACGACGCCGGGGTGTGGGTCAGAGCCGTCCAACTCGGCGCCGAGCACGTGCTGTTCCTCCCCGACGCCGAAGCCTGGCTGCTCGACCGGATCGCCGACGCGGCCGAGGGCGCCGGCTCCCCGGCGCTCACCGTCGCCGTGCTCGGCGGCCGGGGCGGGGCCGGGGCCTCGACCCTGGCCTGCGCCCTCGCGGTCACGGCCGCGCGGGCGGGGCGGCGGACGATGCTCATCGACGGAGATCCACTGGGCGGCGGCCTCGACATCCTGCTCGGCGGCGAGGCGGCCCGCGGGCTGCGCTGGCCCGATCTGGCCGGTTCGCGCGGGCGGGTCAGCGGGGTCGAACTGGCCAGGGCGCTACCGGTGCTCAAACGGATCTCCGCGCTCTCCTGCCTGTCCTGGGACCGCGGCGACACCCTGACCGTGCCGCCGGAGGCCATGCGCAGCGTGCTGGCCGCCTCCCGGCGGCGCGGCGGGCTGGTCGTCGTCGACGTGCCGCGCCATCTCGACGCGGCCGCCGGGCAGGCGCTGGAGCAGTCCGACCTGGCGCTGCTGGTGGTGCCGGCCGAACTGCGCGCGGTGGCCGCCGCCGACCGGGTCGCGGCGGCCGCCCGGATGCGGCTCGGGGACGTCCGGGCGGTGGTGCGGTCACCGCGCACCTTCGGACTCCCGGCCCACCGGATCGCCCGCGGGCTGCGGCTGGAACTCGCGGGGGAGTTGGAGCCGGAGCCCGGCCTGGCGGAGGACGTCGAGAAGGGCGTCCCGCCCGGCATCCGGGACGGCGGCCCGCTCGCGCGCTTCTGCGAGACCTTCCTGGACGAGGTGTTGCCGCCGGTGCCGGCGGTCGGAGGAGGTGTGTACTGATGGTCCGTCTGCGCAGAACAGGCCCCACCGTGCGGGCGGGGGGCGGTCCGAAGAGCCGGGGCGACGGTGCGCGGGAGCACCGGCCGCTCAGGAGCGTGCCGCCGCCCGGCGGGCCACCCGAGGCGCCGCGCCACCCCTGCCCGTACGGGCGCACCGCCCGGGAGGAGCGGACGGCGGAGCTGGTGGACGCGGTCCGGTTGCGGCTGGCCGAGTCGGGTGCCGCCCCGACGGCGGGGTCGGTCGCGGCCGTGCTGCGGGCCACCCGGCCGCCGCTCGGCGGGGACGAAGTCCTGGACACCGTGCGCTCGCTGCGCGCCGAACTGGTGGGTGCGGGCCCGCTGGAGCGGCTGCTGGCGGCGCCCGACGTCACGGACGTCCTGGTGAACGGTCCGGACGAGGTGTGGGTCGACCGTGGCGGCGGCCTGCACCGGGCCACCGGAATCCGGTTCGCCGACGCCGAGGCGGTACGGCGGCTGGCCCACCGGCTGGCCACCGCGGCCGGGCGGCGGCTGGACGACGCGCGGCCCTGGGTGGACGCCCGGCTGCCGGACGGCACCCGCCTGCACGCCGTGCTGCCGCCGATCGCGGCCGGCTGCACGCACATCTCGCTGCGGGTCTGCCGGCCCCAGCCGTTCACGCTCGACGAACTGGTGGCGGGCGGGGCGCTGCCGCCGGAGGGCGCCGGCCTGCTGGCCGGCATCCTGCGGGCCAGGCTGTCGCTACTGGTGTCCGGCGGGACGGGCACGGGCAAGACCACGCTGCTCGCGGCCTTGCTCGGCCTGGTCGGGCCGGAGGAGCGGATCGTCATCGCGGAGGACTCCGCCGAACTGCGGCCGGCCCATCCGCACGTCGTCCGGTTGCAGAGCAGACCGCCCAACCAGGAGGGGCTGGGTGAGCTCACGCTGCGGGACCTCGTCCGGCAGGCACTGCGGATGCGTCCGGACCGGCTGGTGATCGGAGAGGTCCGCGGGGCCGAGGTGTCGGACCTGCTGGCCGCGCTGAACACCGGGCACGAAGGCGCGTGACTACGTAAACCGTACACGTGCGCCCAACCACGGAGAAGCCCCGTCCGGGCGCCACGGGGCGACTCATGGACGGGGCCGTTTCGAGGTCATGCGGGTGTGGACTGCCCGCCGCTGCTACCCGGGTGGTCGTTCGGACCGTGCCTCCTCGGCCGGTAGGGCCGATTCTTGGACGTGTACCGGTACGGGTCCGGTTGATCCGGGTAGACGGTCGCCCACTGGTCGCACCGGAAGCAGAAGCCTTGGCCTGTCTCCGGGTCGAACGCGATGGGCTGATCACACAGCGGGCAGTCCACGGCTCTCCTACGCGCTTAGGTCGAACTCCCCGGCCTTGATGGCGCTGGTGAACTCGGCCCACGCCTCCGGGGTCATGGTGACCACCTCACCGGGCCGCTCGCTGTCGCGCAAGGCGACGATGCCGGGGATGTTGGTGGCCACCTGCGGGCACGCCTTGCGCACCGTGTTCTGGCACGCCGCGATGGTGACGAACTCGAATTCGGGACGCTTGCTCATTGCCGATCCCTTCTCTGAGTCGGCGCGAGGATCTTCCGCACGCCGCCTTGCACTTGCGACCCGTTCCAACCGGCTAGCTATCGGTTCGGCGGAACGGGAGTCTTGCGGCCACGGGGGGCCGACCATCGCGGGTGCGCTCGTAGTGGTTCTCCGTGCTGGGCGCCCCGGCGCAGTGAATCGTCTTGGTGAACTGGTGGCCGTCTTCGATCAGGCGGAGAAGCACCGTCGTACGCCAGATCTGGCCCGACACCGGGTCCCCGCTCTGCTCGCGCCCCAGGACGGTCCACATGCGGCCCAGGCGGTCCCTGTAGCGGCCTTGCAGCGGAGGCAGGCCCAGATCCTCCACGCACCCGCCCTCACGCCGCTGGGGGCACGCACAGGCCGTTCCGCGGATTGCCACGTCGTACACGGCGGCGGCTTCCACGCTCTCGTATGACGCTGCCGCGACCGCTGTCCCGTGCCGCCTTGTCTGGTGCATCACACGCCCCAGCGGGAGCGCCAGTTGGCTTTTGCCAGGGACTCGCGCAGCCGGGTGACGGTCGGCGAGTCGGGGACGGGTTCCAGGGGCGGCGGGGTGTCGACCTGGTCGTCGTCCTCCGGGTCCTCGGGGTATCGCACCGGGCCGCCCAGGAAGTTGGTCCAGTCGGGCAGCAGGAATTCGGGCCCGCTCACTGTCCGGGCTCCTTGTACGTGCCGTCCGTGGTCAGCTGGGGACGGCGGTACTCCCCTAGCACCTGGGCTGCCAGCACCGCTGCTGCGTCGTCCTTCACGAACCCCATGAGCCGGGCGTACATCGTGAGCGCCGCCACCAGCTGCCGCGTCTCGTCCATGCTCACGGTGCCCAGGTACAGACGGGCGCCGTACCCCTCCTGGATCACCTTGTAGGACGGGCTCAGGCCACCCGGGACCGGCAGCCGAGCGGCGCTCAGTGCCACTTCAAGGGCGTCTGCTGCCCGCTCTGCTTGCCGCTGGTGGTGGTGGACTTCCTCAGGCCACGTCGACGGTTCGCGATCACTCGGCGTCATCGGCCACCGCCAAGCACTCGCCGTCGTTCACGTGCTGCTCCCACCACGTGGCCAGCCTGCGCCGTATGGTCGGGTGCTCGGTGTGCTGCGCGGCCATGAGGTCGAACCACGCGCACGACGGGCACACGTCGGCGTCCGGGGCGGGCGTGTCCGGTACCCGAAGGGCGATCTCACGAAGCGACACGGGCCACCGCCTTGCACTTGAGTTCGTGGTCCAGGCGGCGAAACGCGATCGCACGCAACACCGACTCGTCCGGCAGCTGGGGCGACTTCGCGAACTCCTCGGCGATCTTGTCGAACGCCCGGCAGACCTGGCACTCAGGCGACGCCGAGGCGCGCTTGCTGGGGGGCCGGATGCATCGATCGGCTTCGTACTCGGCGGCCGTGCCCTGCCTGTCCGTCGTCATTGCCGCTGGCCCTCCAAACGCCGAATGCCCGTCACGTCCGTTGGACGGTACGGGCACCCAAGTGTTGCGATGGGGACAAACTGTCCCCCTACCTAAACGATCTACGCAGCAACTCCGATTGACTCAGCCAGCGCGACCGCCGACGCCTTGAGCGGACCTACTGCCGTGCGTTCGATCGCTGCTGCCAGGCTGCGCGCTCCGGGCACGTACCTGACTGCTTCCGGTGTGACCGCTACAGCCTCCCCGAGGTAGTGGACGGCAGCAGCCATTTCCTTCCGTTGGTGGTAGCCGTATGCGATGTCCAGCAGCAGACGTGAGCGCCGTTCAAGCGAAGGAATGGACGCCGGATCGATGCTTTCAGCGCGCATCAGCGCCTCGCCCGGTCGTTGCAGCCCTACTCCGATTGAGACGGCGTGCACATCCACGTTCGACATGGCGAACGCGCTCTGTGCGTGCCAATAGCCGGATGGAAGCTTCCGGGCGGTCCGTTCGGCCTCAGCGAGGAAGCGCTCAGCGGGGCCCGCCACGCCGTCGAGCCCATGAGTGCAGGCGGCTTGTAGGTTCAACTGCCCGTACGCTGCCAGGACTTCGGGTGCTCCGGACTCCAGCATGGGGCGCACTACATCCATCCCCATCTCGGTGGTCCGTACAGCCTCGTCCACGAACCCGGCAGCGCGTTGGCCGATGCTCACCGTCCACGCGCCGAGGGCCAGAGACACCGGGTCATCGGCGTTCTCCGACGCGTCCCGCGCTCGATCCAGCGCCATCCAGTACAGCTCTGGCTCACAGATGTGCGCGAGCAGCCGTTGCACCAGTCGGTAGAGGTCTGCCAACGCGGCATACGCCTGCCGCTTCTCGGTGCCCTCGTGGAGCCGGACCGATGCGTGAGCGTCCCGTAGGAGGTCGGGCAGGAGCGCGCCCACTTCGGTGCGCTGGTGAGCGGACGTGTGCCACAGCCGCCAGGCTTGCTCCACAAGGCCCTTGAGGACGTCCGGGGGTGTCACCACACCCGGAACCGGCTGGAAGCTCACGGAGTGCATGACGGACCGGATCTTGGGCACAGAGATGTGACTCACCTTGCCCGTGCCGGTGGCCGGGATGCTGATCTCGGTGCCGGTGAGAATCGACACGTCATCGACGTGCAGGACTTGAGCCAGCTTGATCAGCATTCCGACGCCACGGATGGGGCGCTCGTTGCTCTCGATCTTCTTGAGCCAGTCGGAGGAACGCCCAACCAGCCCAGCGACCACAGGGCGGGTCATTCCTCGGCGTTCCCGCACGATGCGGATTCGTTCGCCGGTCGTCAGTTCTGCGGGTAGCTCTGTCATGTGGTCTCCCGAGACACGCGCCTAGTTGAGTCAGCGTACGCTCGGCGGCGCACCCTTGACAGAAGGGGGATGCCCCGCCAGTTACCGGCCTCAACATCGCTGACGGCTTCCAAAGCAACGAAAAGCCCCCGCACCGACCACCCCAGCGCGGGGAGGAGGGTACGGGGGCTCTGTGTTGCGGGTATGGAAGGCTCGTCACGAGCTCAGCGGCTAATCCGAGTTGAGCAGCCGGGCCGATCGTCCTGCCTCGCAACTCGTGATGTTCTAGGGGCACTTGGTTCCCGCCGGCCTCGGGTGTCAGGTACCCAACTCGACTTAGCGCAACGGGCGCTGACGTTGGTCAGTCGGCGGGCATGTCCGCGAGGATGCGCGCGGCATGCTCGGCGGTCAGATGCTCATGGTCAGTCTGACCAGCGGCTACCGCGCGGATCATGTCGAGCTCTGCGGGTGTCGCCGCGCCCCGCTCAATCAGCGCCCCGATTCCCGCTGTGGGCAGGGCGGCAAAAAAGGCGGCGCCCCGGTCGTGACCTAGGATTTGTTCCCATTGGCTTTCTGTCCGCCGGAACAGAGCGGCGGTATTCTCGGCCTTTCGCTTGGCCTTAGCCATGCTTAGCCACCTTTCACGAGCTTGTATGGGCCCCGGGTGCCGAGGCGCTGGTACTTGGGCGGGGCGTCGTCGTCCTCGTCAAGGTCCGGCAGCGCAAGAGCGGCATTCAGACGGGCGAAAGCGATGCGAGTTTGCCGCAATTCGACCACAGCGGGATTGACCTTATTAGCCCGCATCACGCCGTCTCGCTGAACGTCGGCATCAAGCGCGTCGAGTGTGTCCGAGGTGCGACAGATCTCCAGCAAAAGGCGCTGTTCCTGCGGAGTCAGCTCGTAGTCAGAATTTACCGACTTCCACAGGTTGAGAGCAGTAACACTGAGCGACGAAAGCTGCTCTGAGAAGTCCACAGAAATCCTACTTTCCTCGTTTCGTGCGTTTCACGGAGTTAGTTTGGCGTCCTGAACAGGGGGGCCGGGTCCCCAAGGCGCATGCGGCTAGAGATTGACCCGCCCCCCGTACCCCCTACTGTCCGCGTTGGAAGTCACACTGAGTAAGCGTCGCGCCCAGAAAGAAGGCAATGAGAAAGCGCCCGCCACAGCGACCATGGGCAGCTGTGATGGGCGCTATCTACCGGCTTCCTAGAGCACCTGGTTAAGCCCAGTGCCGGAGATCACCGAAATGGAGCCGGGGTAACGGCCAGCCTGGAAAGACGCGTAATTGTAGAGCCTCACAAACACCGACATCTGGTTAGCGTAGGTCTGCTGGAAAGCCTCGGCCCGAATGTGCGACTCCCACAAGCGAATGTCATCCGACTTGAGGACTAGGATTCGGTCCTCATTCGTGCCGACGCCCAGGTTGGTGGGAATGTTCGCATCGAGGTACACGTCCAGGCCAGCAATTCGGCCCGCCGGACCCTGAGCGTTCAGCTTCGGGCCGAGAATACCAAGAGCATTATTCGGGCCGCTCTCAGCGGGAACAATTACGGGGCGGCCTAGCGTGTCCTGCTGAGCCAGCATCCACATAAACCGGCGCGGGTGCATAACCATGGCGTCCGGCGCCTCATAGCGGGAGGTATAAACCTTGCTAATCGCTGACGCAATCGCGTTGTACAGAGAATTGGCACCAGTCAGCGCGGTGCCGGACCACGTGACGGAGTTGGTGCCCGCAAGGGTCAGAATTCCGGTCGGCTGGCCACCGGTACCCGGCCCGGTAAGGCACAGCGTGTCGAGGCGCATCGCGTAATCTGCGGCCAAATCACCCAGGATCACGTCATCAATATTCAGCGGACTCTGCTCTATGAGCTGCAAAGAAACGGTTTGCCCACCCGCCACTGTGGTCACGCTGCTCGAGATGCTGGTGGTCGTCAGGTCCGTCTGCTGAATCTGGCTATTCTGCGTACCCTGGACAGCCGTAGCCGTACCAGTATTGACCTTCGGCAGGTTGAGCTGATCAGTGCCCGGAGGCAGCGGATCATTCGTCACGAGATCGACAAACACGCGCCTAGGTCGGGCAAGCTTGACAAACTCGACTTCGAGCCACATAGGCGGGACAAACTCGCCACCGCTGCCGTTCGTGGTGCTGATAGCGCGAAGTTCACCGTTCGCGCGGGCCCGTTCGGCAGCCATCCGGTTATTGCGATCCAGCCGCTCCAGGGCGTTACGGTCACCATGCTTGCGAACGTTGAGCATGTCCATAAAGAACGAGGTCTTCGCATCCTCGCGCTTATAGACCTCCGGCTCACGCGTAATGATTGCAGCGCCCGGCATGGACGGCTTGCGACTCTCAGTGGCCGTGGGGCTCGATCCTGTACCGAAGGCGTACTTCTGGTATCCGAGCGCGGCGGCGTTGGCTGCCCTTTCGTGCTCGTCCAGTTCCTCAATGCGATCATTTAGGGCGCGTATTCGTGTTTCGGTCGAATCGAAATCCCGAGCCTCGGACGGCGTGAGGCTTCTATTTCCTGCCTTCGCTCGCTCAAGGATCCTGTCCAGCGCATCCCGCTGGGTTTCGCGCTTGGATCGTAGATCGTCAATTATGGCACAGTTGTTCATTTGGTCCCCATCGCTTTCCAGGCTGTTCTAGATGATTACTGTCCGCGCCGTTCCAGAACCGCATTTGCAATACGGCGATCGACCGCCAGGCGGCGCATATCGGTGCCAACCTCAATCAGGGAGGTCAGAGCGAAAAGCATCGGATGGGGCCTTCCATCTACCGCCACCCCGTCCCACTCAACAGACTCAAGGGCAGCGAGGGAGAGCGCGTTTATGCGTACGCGCAGATCCTGAATGAAGGCGTCCGGCGCTACCTCGGGGGCAGGCCTCAGCTCTAGAGCCATCTCGTTCGGACTCATGGCGATTCCTTGGAATAAAAAAGGCCCCCGTGGGCTTGGAATGCCTATGGGCGGCATGCATTCCAAGCCCACGAGGGCCAAGATCAGTGGGCGCGCCGCCAAGCGCAGAGAGAGCGAAGCGCCGCAGTTAAGGGCGGGGGCTCTCAACCACACTAGGGAGCAAGGAATTCCCGCCGATCGACTCAGCGAAGCGGGCGCGGGACTTGAGGGTGACGAGGTGACGATCGGGACGCCGATCTGGGTTTCCCTATAGAGTTTCTTAAGGGGTATTGGATCTGGCCTTCAAATCGTCACCTCGTCACCCCTGGGGCTTGTTTGCTGCACTTCTCCGTGCTGAGGTGCGCGCTAGACGGCGCTCTGGACCCTCTCGGCTGTCGCCCCTGAGGAGCAGCGGGGAGACGCCCCTGCAAGCTGCCGGGCGCCCTCTGTGGATCTCTGGTGACCGCTTGCGCCCTTGTGCCAGCGGGCGCCGATGTAGGTATGCAAGTTTGACGCTGCTTCCCGGCTTCCCTATAGGTTTCTGTAGGGATACCTGGGATCACCGTCAAACCTACATACCTACATAGCCATGGAGATTTTCCAGGTCTCTGCGCTGGCCCGCCCGAAGTCCTGTACGGCCGTCTGCGGGCATGAAAGAGCCCCGGCAGGCTCGGAGCCGTACCGGGGCGTCTCAGGGGCTTACCGGGCCGCTACGCGGCTTCTTGCGCGTAGTCGAGGCCGTCAATCTCGTCGGCGTGGCCCTCGGCCTGCTCGGCATAGTGCAGCAGCATGGCGAGTCGATGCCGCTGGTAGTCGCTGTCGCCCTCGTCCATGCTGGCACGCAACACGCGGGTGAGTCGGCTACGGTGGCTGTCCTCGTTCTGCCACGCGTCTAGGTACGCGTCGAAGGTTTCTACGCTCAGGTGCTCGGTGAGCATCATGTCCTTTCCAGGTTCAGTCTGCTTCATCGATGAGCGGTGACGTGCTTCCCGAGGCATCGCCCTGACACGGCCGGGCAGGTGCATCCTGACCGGCTCTCACCTTCAAGAGGGAGCAAGACATTCCCCGATTTCAGCGGTCCGGATGACGAATGACGGTTCTGAGCGAGAGTCGTGTATCCCCTATAGAACCTCTTAGGGATTACCAGATCGGTGTTAGAACCGTCATTCGTCATCGCAGTAGGCCGTTTGGCCGCCTTCCTCGCTGACCCCACGAAGCCCCGTGGGGCTGCCTGAGGGCACGAAAAGGCCCCCGCCGGGCCGGTGGGCCAGACAGGGGCTGAAAGGGCGCCAGAGGGGCGCTCAGGGCCGTTCTAGATACGGTGGTGGCACTTGCCATGTTCGGCGGAACCGCAGTCAGCGCACGGGGCAACGTGGTTCACGGCGTCTCCCGGTCGCAACCCGATGAGGTGCGAGCACTCCGGACAGTAGGTCATGTGCACCGGACCACTGCTCTCCTCAATCGCGATGGCTCGCAAGTGGGCTTCTGCCGGGTCGACTTCGCGCCACCATGCCGGGCCGTCGAAGCTGATCGAAACCCGCGACGGGTCGAATCGCTTGGGCGCCTTCGGGGCCAGGGGCGAGATCTCCACTCGCGTGCCGAAGTCAGCGAGCAAGGCCCGCCGCCCTTCGTCATTTCGCCGCTTCCACTCGTCCGCCACGGTGCCTCCAGCGTCGACCCAGCGCCCTTCGGCTTGTTCGGCCTCTGCCCGAAGTTCTGCCTCCCGGCTCTCAAGAGCGCTTAGTTGCTTGATGACGATCCGGGCGGCGGCTCCGTCGGGGTCAAGCCGCACCAGGTTCCCAGCCAGGCGCTCAATCTGCGTCATCACCTCAGCGAGCTGGAGTACCGCGCTGCCGTCGGGCTCCGCCCAGCGCATCAGGTTGAACCGCCCGAAGCGCTTGAGGAAGTCAGCGGTCACCATGGCTTCGACCGGAGCAGCCACGATTACGTTCGGCCGGTGAGTGCCGCGCTTGCCGACACCGGCGCGGCACACAGACGTGCTGTAGTCCTTTCCCCGTACTTCGCGCCGTTGCCGGTACATAGGACCGTCACACTCGGAGCAGCGCGCCGCGTGCAACAGCAGCGCCTTCCCGTTCCGCTCCACGCCACGTCCCTTGGCCTTCTCATCAATGATCGCGCGGACCGCAGACCAGGTCTCGGCGTTCAGGATCTCCGGTCCAGCGGACAGCTGGCGGCCCTCAGCGTCGAGAACCGGCTGGTTCGTCAGTGCGCCTCGCTTGGAGCCCGGCGTAGCCTGCACGGCCCAGCCACGCATGGCAGGGGTGTACAGCACATCCCGCAGCGTCGTGGAGTGCCAGCGACTTCCCCGCACCTTGCGGCCGTCCCGGTGTCGTGCATGGTCCGCCGGGGACAGTACTCCTCGTTCGTTCAGCTCGTGGGCAAGGCCAGTCATCGAAGCCCCGTGGTTGATGAGCCGGTCGGCGCAGTCACGGACGATGGCAGCGGCGGTTTCATCGATGGCCCAACGCTTGTTGTTCACCGGCCCATCGACCGCGTACCCGTACGGTGCAAGGCCGCCCAAGTGGTTGCCACGGGAACGGAAATGATCCTTCGAGGCCTGGATGCGGGCCGTGATCATGTCCCTCTCGTACTCGGCAAACGCCGCAAGCACGTTGATGATGATCGAAGCGTTCTCCGGCGACACCACGCCGTCAGCTGTGATGACGGTGGTGTGGGTGGACTCAGCGGCCTTCAACAAGCGCTGAAACTCCAGGACGCTGCGGGCGTACCGGTCCAGCTTCGCGGCGATCACGTAGTCAGCACGCGGGAGCCAGGCCAACACCTCGCGCATGCCGGGGCGATCCTCCAGCTTGGTGGCGCCGGACACGTTGGTGTCGCTGGCGACAAGGATCACCTCCCATCCACGCTGCTCGGCGTACGCCTTGCACGAGGTGATGCGGTGGTCAGGGGCCTCGTCGGCAAAGAGCCGGGACAGGCGGTCATAGATGATCACAGTTGGCATGGGTGGCCTCTCTCTCGCCAACCCCCTAGGGCGCAAGGAATTCCGTGCACCGTTAGGGCGGCCACGCGGGCGGATGCGGCACGGTGCACGCCAACACGGCGGCGGACGTGCCGGTCCGGCTGGAGGCGCTGGGCTCGCTCGCCGGGCTCGACCGGCCCGCGCTGCACAGCCAACTCCGGGCCGCGCTCGACCTGGTGGTGCACCTGGTCAGGGAGCCGGGCTCGGGGCGCCGCCGGGTGGCGGAGATCCACACGTTGGCCGCCGGCCGTGACGGCCTGGCCGTCACCACCCCGGCGGTGGAGTTCCCGGTGGCGGGCGGTCTGGTCCCCGGGGCGGGTTGGGAGCGACTGGTCGGGCTGCTGGCGGTGCGCGGGGTGTCGCTCGCTGCGGGGCCGACGTGACGACGGCGGTGGCCGGGTTGGCAGGTGCAGCCGGGTTGGTGGGTGAGGCCGGGTTGGTGGGTGCGGCCGGGTTGGCGAGTGCGGCCGTGCGGGCTGCGGAACTCGCGTTCGTCCTGCTGCTGGGCGGGTGCGTGGCGGGCGCCCTGACGCTGCTCGGGGCGTGGAACAGGAAAGACCGACGACCGGGAGGGTCCTGACGTGATGAGTGATCAGAGTTCTTTCTGTTGGGCATTGGTGCTGTGCCTGCTGGCCGTCGCCGCATGGCGTGCGGTGCAGGAGCAGATGCCGGGCGGTCGGCGGTACAGGCTGGTGCTGGCCGGCAGCGGGCCCCCGTCCGTTCCGGTGCCGGGCCCGCCGGCGGTGACCGCGGGGCGCGCCCGGCCGCGGACGTCCGACTGGCTGGCGCCCGAACTGTTGCTCCTGCCGGTGGGGTTGGCGGCCGGGCAGGCGACCTCCTCGCCGTTGCCGGTGCTCGCCGCCGGGCTGGCCGTACTGCCGCTGCGGCGGTGGCGGCTGCGACGGCGCGTGACGGTGGAGGCCGGGCGGCGGGCGGCCGCCGTGGTGGAGCTCTGCGCAGGGCTGGCAGGGGAGTTGCGCGGCGGGGCGACGCCGGAGCAGGCGTTGCACCTGGTCACGGCCCGCCTCGCGGACGACCCGGACGGGCTGCGCCGGCTCGGCGAGGAGCCGGTGGCGCGGCTCGCGGCGGGCCGGTACGGCGGGGACGTGCCCGCCGCGCTGCACCTGCTCGCCGAACTGCCGGGCGGGAGCGGGGCGTCGGCGATCGCGGCCTGCTGGCGGGTCGCCTCCGACGGCGGGTCGGGGCTGGCCGTCGCGCTGGACCGGGTGGCGGAGGCGCTGCGCGGCGAGCGGGCCCTGGCGGAGGAGATCGCCGGGGAACTGGCGGGGCCGCGGACCACGATCGCCGTCCTGGCCGCCCTGCCGGCCGCCGGGCTGCTGCTGGGGGCGGCGCTCGGGGCCCGGCCGGTGGGCATCCTGCTGCACACGCCGGCCGGGCTGGGGTGCCTCGCGGCGGGGGCGGCACTGGAGGGCCTGGGCGTGCTCTGGACGGCGCGCATCGTCCGGGCGGCGGCTCAGGGCGCTCAGGGTGCCCTGGAGGCTCCCCGGCGGGTCGCCGGGGCGTGGGGCTCTGGTGGTGGCGGGAGCTGCGGGCTCTCACGGGTACGGGCTCGGGTACGGGCGCGGGCGGAGGTGGTGTCGGGGTGATCCGGGGAGTCGGGTGGGTGATCGCCGGGGGGCCGGTGATGGTGGCCGGTGTGGTGCTGGTGCGCGGGTGGGCGCGACAACGGCGTTTGTTCGGGCGGGTGTTGGTGCGGGTGCCGCCGGCATCTGGCGGTCGTGGTCGTGGTCGTGGTGGCGGGCGTTGGCGGCCTGTGGCCCTGGCCGTGGGTGCCGGGGCCGGCGCGACGGTGTTGCTCGGTGGCGCCGTCGGGGTGGTCGTCGGGGCGCTGCTGGCGGCGGGCGTGCACCGGTGGTCGGCCCGGGTACGGTCCCCGACGGAGCGGCGGGCGGTCCTGGAGGAGGAGCTGCTGACCAGGCAACTCCCGCTGAGTGCCGAGCTGTTGGCGGCCTGCCTCGGTTCGGCGGCCTCACCCTCGGCCGCGGTGTCGGCGGTCGGCCGGAGCGTGGGGGTACCGATGGGGCCCCGGCTGGTCGCGATCGGTGCCGAACTGGCCCTGGGCGCACCGCCGGAACTGTGCTGGAGCCGTCTGGGCGAGCAGCACCCGTCGCTGGCCCCGCTGGCCCGCTGCCTGGTCCGGACGAGCCTCGGCGGGGCTCCGGCGGCCGGGCCCTTGATCGGGCTCGCGCAGGGGCGGCGGACGGCGGCGGCCCGGGCGGCCCAAGCCCGGGTCCGCCGGGCGGGGGTGCTCGCCACCGCTCCGCTCGGGCTCTGCTTCCTCCCGGCCTTCGTCCTGATCGGCGTGGTGCCGGTCGTCATCGGCCTCACCACCCGCTTCGCCCAGGGCGGGTGAACGCGGGGCCGCGCCAAGCGGATCGGCGGCGGAGCCGTGGGCAGCGGCGTCGGCGGCAGCCGCGTAGGAGGCATCGGGGACATCGGTATGGCGGGACATCGGTATTTCGGAATTTCGGAGACAGGAGAGATTCATGACCGCAGTGATCGCAACGAGGCCCGGCAGCGGGCGCGCGCTCCGTCAGGCGCCCGGGGTGTGGCGGCGCAGGAGCCGCTGGGCGGCCCGCCGGATGCGCGGGATGGCCCGGAGCCGGGGCCGGTCGGACGCCGGGATGACCACGGCGGAATACGCCGTCGGCACCTTGGCCGCGTGTGCCCTCGCGGCCGGGCTGTACAAGGTGGTGACCAGCGCGACCATCATGGGGGCGTTGACCGATTCACTGGAACGGGCGCTTCATGCGACCTAGCGACCGTCCACGAACTCCCGCCTGCGCGGCGGCGTTGGGGAACGCGTCTCGTCGCGTTGCCGTCGGCCGGCAGGCGTCCCCCGGCCTTCGGCCGGGAGGTGCCCCCTCCGCTGCCGTTCGGTGCGCGCACCCCGACACCGCCGCGCACCGCCTCCGGGCGGATGGCAGGAGGCCGAAGGCTTGCCCTGGCCTGGCGGCGGCACGTGGTGGCGGGCGGGCGCGGTCGCTGCGGCCGGGCCGTCGCGGCGATGCGGGCTTCGTCACGGCGGAGACCGCGGTGGCCCTGCCGGCGCTCGTCCTGCTCGCGGCGATGCTGATCTGGGGCGTACTGGCGGCGGCCGCGCAGATCCGCTGTGTGGACGCGGCCCGGGTCGGGGCCAGGGCGGCTGCACGCGGGGAGACGGACGCCGCCGAACTCGCCCGCGCGGCCGCGCCGCCGGGAGCTCAGGTGCGGGTGGCGATGGCGGCGGAGGTGGTGCGGGTGGAGGTGGACGCGCCGTGCGGGGCGCCGGGCAGGCTCGGCGGGCTGCTCGCGGTACGGCTGGGCGCGACCGCGGTGGCGGCGCGGGAGGACACCCTCGTGGGGGTCACGGGAGGAGCGGGAATCGCGGGAGGTGGTGGTTCATGGCCGACCTGACCGGGGTGCGGTCGGGGGCGCGGCGGTGGGCGAGGACTCGTACCGCCCGGGCGGCCGCCGTCGGCGGGCGCGGGCCGGACGCCGGTTCGGCGACGGTCTGGCTGCTCGCCCTGGCGATGCTCGGCACGGCGGTCTTCGCCGGGACGATCGCGGTCGGAGCGGTGGTCGCCGCGCGGCACCGGGCCGAGTCGGCCGCCGACCTGGCGGCGCTCGCGGCCGCGGACCGGCTGCTGCTGGACCCGGACGGCGGGTGCGGGCGGGCCGAGGGGATCGCCGCCGCGCAGGGCGCCGGTCTGGTGTCCTGCACGGTGGACCGGACGGGGGACGCCGTCGAGGTGGTGGCCGAGGTGACGGTCGGTGGGCTGCCGGCGCGTCTGCCGGTCGGCCCGGCGCGGGCGAGGGCGCGGGCCGGGCCGGTGCGGGCCGCGGTCACCGCCGCCGAGGACGGCCTCGGCGGGCCGACCGGCGGATCGGCGGCGGGCTCATGAGCCGGTCGGCGGCCCACCGTCCGCGCTCGGCTCGGGCTTCGCCCCGGAGTCCTTCTCGGGGTCCGTCTCGTGGTCCGTTTCGGAGCTCGCTGAGGGGTCCGCTGAAGGGCCTGTTGAGGAGTCTGCTGAGGGAGCCGCCGCTCCAGGGTCCACTGAGGGGTCCGCCGTCGTGGAGCCTGCCGTCCTGGCGCCTGCCGTCGTGGGGGCGCCGGCCAGCAGGACGTCCAGCAGTTGGACGGCTGCGGCCTTGTCCAGCGGCTCGTTCCCGTTGCCGCACTTGGGTGACTGGACGCAGGACGGGCAGCCGCGCTCGCACTCGCAGGAGGCGATCGCCTCGCGCGTGGCCGTCAGCCACTCGACGGCCCGCTGGAAGCCGCGTTCGGCGAAGCCGGCCCCGCCCGGGTGGCCGTCGTAGACGAACACGGTGGGCAGTTCGGTGTCGGGGTGCAGCGGGACGGAGACGCCGCCGATGTCCCAGCGGTCGCAGGTGGCGAACAGCGGCAGCAGGCCGATCGAGGCGTGTTCGGCGGCGTGGGCGGCGCCGGGCAGCTGGTCGAGCGGAAGGTCCGCGTCCAGCAGCTGGTCCTCGGTGACGGACCACCAGACCGCGCGGGTGCGCAGCGTGCGGGGCGGCAGGTCGAGCTTGCTCTCGCCCATGATCTCCCCGGTGGAGATCCGCTTCCGGAGGTAGCCGACCACCTGGTTGACCACCTCCACCGAACCGAAGCTGAGCCGGCCCTCGCCCCAGGGAACGGTGGTGTCGGTGTCGAGCACGGAGATGGAGGTGATGTCGCGGGCGGCCGTGGTGTACGGCGGGTCGGCCGGCTCGACCAGGGCGACCGAGTTCTCCAGGTCGAGTTCCCGGACCAGGAAGGTGCGGCCCTGGTGCAGGTGGACGGCCCCGGTGTGGACGGTGGTGTGGGCGGCCGCGGCGTCCACCGTGCCGAGCAGGCGACCGGTGTCGGCCTCGACGATCTGTACCGGGCTGCCGCCGCTGCCCCGCAGGTCGACGGCGTCGGCCGCGCGTTCGCGGCGGGTCCAGTACCAGGAGCCGTCGCTGCGCCGGCGCAGCAGGCCGCGCCGTTCCAGGACGGGCAGCAGCGGTGCGGTGGAGGGGCCGAACAGCTCCAGGTCGGCGTCGGTGAGCGGGAGTTCGGCGGCTGCCGCGCACAGGTGCGGCGCGAGCACGTGGGGGTTGTCCGGATCGAGCACGGTGGCTTCGACGGGCGCCGCGAACAGCGCCTCCGGGTGGTGCACCAGGTAGGTGTCCAGCGGGTCGTCCCGGGCGATCAGGACGGCCAGTGCGCCCTGGGCCTCGCGGCCCGCCCGCCCGGCCTGCTGCCAGAGCGAGGCCCGGGTGCCGGGGTAGCCGGCCATCAGGACGGCGTCGAGGCCGGAGACGTCGACGCCGAGTTCGAGAGCGGAGGTGGAGGCGAGTCCGAGCAGCCGGCCGGTGTGCAGCGCGCGTTCCAGGGCCCGGCGTTCGTCGGCGAGGTAGCCGCCGCGGTAGGCGGCCACCCGGTCGGCGAGCGGTCGGCCGAGCTGGTCCTGGGTCTGGAGGGCGACGAGTTCGGCGGCCCGGCGGGAGCGGACGAAGACGACGGTGCGGGTCTGGCGCTCGACCAGGTCGGTCAGCAGGTGCGCGGCCTCGGCGGTGGCCGTGCGGCGGACGGGCGCGCCGTGTTCGCCGACGTTCTCGGTCAGCGGCGGCTCCCAGAGGCCGAAGACCATCGGTCCGCGCGGCGAGGCGTCCTCGGTGACCGCCTGGGCGGGCAGGCCGGTCAGGCGCTCGGCGGTGGCGGCCGGGTCGGCGGTGGTGGCGGAGGCGAGCAGGAAGGTGGGTGACGAACCGTATCGGGCGCAGATGCGGCGCAGCCGCCGGAGCACCTGGGCGACGTGCGAGCCGAACACGCCCCGGTAGCTGTGGCACTCGTCGACGACCACGTAGCGCAGCACCTTGAGGAAGGAGGCCCAGCGGGCGTGGGCGGGCAGGATGCCGCGGTGCAGCATGTCCGGGTTGGTGAGCACGTACGAGGCGTACTGGCGGACCCACTCGCGTTCCTCGGGCGGGGTGTCGCCGTCGTAGAGGGCGGGTCGGACCCGGGGCGGGGCGAGTTCGGCGGCCCGGCGGCGCTGGTCGGCGGCGAGCGCCTTGGTCGGGGCGAGGTAGAGCGCGGTGGCGCCGCGGCCGTTGCGGGCCTCGGTGCCGTCCAGCAGGTCGCTGAGGACCGGGGCCAGGTAGCCGAGCGACTTGCCCGAGGCGGTGCCTGTGGCGATCACCACAGTCTGACCGCTTTTGGCCAGATTCATCGCTTCTGCCTGGTGCGCCCAGGGCTGCTCCACGCCGACGGCGAGGGCGGCGGCCACGATCTCGGGCCGGATCGACTCGGGCCACGGCGCATAACGCGCAGGTCGGGCGGGAAGGTGCTCCGTATGGGTGAGCCGGTCGGACCGCCCCCGGCTGGTGGACAGGGTCGTGAGCAGTGCCTCGGGCAGGCTGTGTCGGGGCGGCATGAGGACCCAGTGTGTCACCGGCGTGACGGAGAATCGTCGTAAGCCATCGTGCGGGCATGGTCGCAGGTGGTTGAATGTGGCCGTGACGGCCGGATGGCCGTGGGTCGCAGCGCCGAGGCTTGCCACGTGTGGCTGGGCGCGCCCGGGCTCGCGACCATGCGGTGGCGGCCGGCCGGCCGAGGATCGCACATGACGTAGCAAGGCAAGGTGCTGGAGGTTCCGTGGACCTGTCCCTGTCGACCCGTTCAGTCGGCGATCGTACGGTCGTCGAGGTTGGCGGCGAGATCGATGTGTACACCGCCCCGAAGCTGCGGGAGCAGCTGGTCGAGCTCGTCAACGACGGCAAGTACCACCTCGTCGTCGACATGGAAGGCGTTGACTTCCTCGACTCGACCGGCCTCGGTGTGCTGGTGGGCGGTCTGAAGCGGGTGCGTGCCCACGAGGGCTCGCTGCGCCTGGTCTGCAACCAGGAGCGCATCCTGAAGATTTTCCGCATCACCGGCCTGACCAAGGTCTTCCCGATCCACACCTCGGTGGACGACGCGGTCAACGCGACCGACTGACGCGGCCGGGCCGGCCCGTGCCCGTGGAGGCCGGCCCGTTCGTTCCAAGCGTCCGGGATGCCGGGGCCTGCGGGCCCCGGTGCTTCCCGGCCGCCCCGGGGCCGGTTCCGCCGGCCCGCAGGGGCCGCATCGTCGGCCCTGGTCGGAGCACCCCGAAGGGGAGAGATGGCAACCGTCGAACTTCGATTCAGTGCGCTTCCGGAGCACGTGCGAACGGCCCGGCTGGTCGCCGCGGCTGTCGCGAGACGGGCCGGGGTCGACGAGTCGGTGCTCGACGAGGTACGGCTCGCGGTCGGTGAGGCCTGCTCCCGTGCGGTCGGCCTGCACCAGCGCGGCGGCATCGGTGGCACGGTCCGGGTCGCGTTGACCGACCAGGAGAAGCGTTTCCTCATCGAGGTCGAGGACGAGGCCGGCCCCGCCGCCGTCCCGGCCCCCGGCGCCGCCGAGGGGGCGGACCCGGACGAGGACACCCTCGGCCTCGCCGTGATCACCGGTCTGGTCGAGGACCTTGAGGTCACCAACGGCACGGACGGCGGCCTGATCCGGATGAGCTGGCCGGTCTCGGTCGAGTCCGTGGTGGTCTGAGGGCCCGGCCTTCGGCGTGCCTCGTGTGCCCGGGGTGGTCCGGGCGTCGGCCCGGTCCTCTGGGACGCGTTGAAACGTTGTTGAATCTGGCGGTTCGCTGCTTCCGGCACGATCGGGTCCGATCGGTGATCGGACCCGTCGCGACAAGGAAGCCCCTGCGGATTCGCATTCTGTGGCTGGGCGCAGGCAGGACAGGCCGCCGCCATGCTGGAGGCCGCACCCACCACCGAGGCGCTCCGGGTCGAGCTGCCGATCAGCTCCTCGGTGAGCACCTGGGGCGAAGAGGTCTACTTCGGCACGCCGGTCGGCGTGCCGCGTGCCGTCCGGCCCGGCGATCCGATCCGCCCGATCCGTGTCGAGCGCGCCCGAGCGGGGCCGGGCACTCGGTGGGGGCACCGGAGGTCCGGGAACCGGTCGGCAGGCGGCGGACATCGGCCGTGTAGGTTCGACGACCGAAGACGACCGAAACCGAAAGGCTCCTCCCGGTGAACAAGCGACTGCTGGCCGTACCCGTCCTCGGCGCGCTGCTCGCGTTCGGCGCCGTCGGCTGCGGCGGCGACGACAACGGCAAGCAGCTGGAGTCCTGGGCGTCGAACGTCTGTGGCTCGGCCAAGGACCCGATCGTCCAGGCGCAGGCCGCGCTCGCCGACACCGCCCAGGTGAAGACCGGCGAGACCCCGACCGAGCTGCAGAAGCGGCTCTCGACGGACATCGGGCGGCTGGCCAAGACCAACCAGGACATCGCGGCGGCCATCACCGCGGCCGGGGTGCCCAAGGTGAAGGACGGCGAGAACCTGCAGAAGGACGCCGTCGCCGAGTTGACCAAGGCGGCCGACGGCTATCAGGACATCCAGAAGAAGCTGGACGCCGTGACCAACACCGACCAGTCGAAGTTCGCGGACGGCCTGCGCAGCATCTCGGACCAGATCCAGCAGTTGGCCTCGCTGTCCACGCAGGCGCAGGGCAAGCTGCAGCGCGGCGACCTCGGCGCGGCCATGGCCAAGCAGGACGGCTGCAAGCCCGCCGCCGCGGCCCCGGGCGGCGCGTCCGCCACCCCGAGCGCCGGGGCGCCCGGCGGGACGCCCGCGCCCGGCGCGACGGACGGCGCGAGCCCGTCGACCACCCCCTCCGCGGGCACCGACACCACCCCGGCGAGCCCGCCCGCCGCCCCGCCGACCACCCCGACCACCCCCGTGCCCAGCGCGAGCTGAGCCCGCCCGCCGCCCCGCCGACCACCCCGACCACCCCCGTGCCCAGCGCGAGCTGAGCCCGGGGCCGTCGGGCCGGCCGCCCCGGCGCCGGTCCGGAGGGTGCCCGACCCTGCCCCCGACCCGCCCCCGAAGACGGCCCCCGACCCGCCCCGGACCCGGCGGCCGCCCGGTCCGGGGCGGGGGACAATGGCGGGGTGATCAGTAGCCCCGTTCTCGACCAGACCCGCCTCGCCAAGTTGCGTGAGGCGCTGCTCGCCGCCTCGTTCACCGCCGATGGCTGCCTCGACCTGCTCGGGCCCACCGGCTATGCGGCGTTGGCCCGTAGCGAGGCCGTGCCGGCGCTCCGGGCGACCAGGGGCGGCAGCCCGCTGGAGACGCTGGTCCGGCTGTTCCTGCTCCAGCAGCCGGTGCCGTACCGGGTGGCCGCGGCCGCGCTGCCGGTCGAGGACTGCCTGGCCGACGGCTGGCTGCGCTCCGACGGTGAGCTGGTGCGGGCGACGGTGGACGTCCGGCCGTACGCCAACGAGGTGGCCGGGATGGACAGTTCGGACGCCTGGGTGGTGTCCGACCTGGGCTGCGCGGTGGGTGGCGCGGGCGGTATCGGATCCGGCGAGACCGCGCACGGGGTGGCCCGCAAGGACCTGGTGCTCGGGGTCGGCGGCGCGTCGACGACGCTGGCCAACATCACCGTGCGCCGTCCGGTCCGGTCCGCGCTGGACCTCGGTTCGGGTTCCGGTGTGCAGGCGCTGCACGCGGCCCGGCACGCCGGGCAGGTGACCACCACCGACCTGAACCCCCGCGCGCTGCGCTTCTCCGAGCTGACCCTGGCGCTGTCCGGTTTCGAGCGGCGGGAGGCACTCACCGGCAGCCTCTTCGAGCCGGTCGGGGAGCGCCGGTTCGACCTGATCGTCTCCAACCCGCCGTTCGTGATCTCGCCGACCGGCCGGTTCACCTACCGCGACGGCGGCATGGCCGGCGACGACCTGTGCCGCAGCCTGGTCCGCTCGGCCGCCGACCACCTGGAGCCGGGCGGCTACTGCCAGTTGCTCGCCAACTGGCAGCACGTCAAGGGCGAGGACTGGCACGAGCGGCTGGCCGGCTGGGTGGCGGGCACCGGACTGGACGCCTGGATCGTCCAGCGGGAGGTCCAGGACGTCGCCCAGTACGCCGAGTTGTGGCTGCGGGACGGCGGCGATCACCGCGGTCCGGGCGGCGACTACCAGGCCCGGTACGGCGAGTGGCTGGACGCCTTCGAGGCGGGCCGGGTCGAGGGCATCGGCATGGGCTGGATCACCCTGCGGGCGAGCGGCGCGGAGCGCCCGACCGTCCGGGTGGAGGAGTGGCCGCACCCGGTGGAGCAGCCGCTGGGCCCGCACATCGAGGAGTGGTTCGACCGGCAGGACTTCCTGCGTTCGCACGACGACGCGGGCCTGCTCGCGACCCGTTACGTGCTGGCCGACGAGGTGGTCCAGGAGCAGGTCGGCGAGCCGGGCGCGGAGGACCCGGAGCACGTGATCCTGCGTCACAACCGGGGCATGCGGCGGGCCACCAAGGTGGACACGGTGGGTGCCGGTTTCGTCGGGGTCTGTGACGGTTCGCTGTCGGCGGGCGAGATCGTGGACGCCATCGCGCAGTTGCTCGGCGAGGACCGGGTGGTCCTGCGGGACCGGGTGCCCGAGTCGCTGCGGCTGCTGACCGAGCAGGGGTTCATCCGCCCGGCAGGCTGACCCGGTTCACCTGGCGCGGCGCGCCTGACCCGCGGGGCACCCGGCGCGGCGTCCTCGGGGTGATGCACCCGGGCGCGGCGCCCTCGGTGCGGCGCCCCTGGCGGGGGCGGTCGGCGCCGGTTCACCTTCCCGTACTCCCCGGTTCGTCCGGCGGTCTCCGGTCGGCCGCCGCGCGTTGGCCCCCTGCTGTGAGGCTCTGTCCACAGGCTGTGGACAGAGCTGGGGAGCCGGGGGCCAGGGGTGGACACGACGACGGCGACGGTGGGCGGGCTGGTGCTCGCCCTCTTCGGTGGCGTGCTGCTGCTCTGGTGCGCCGCCGAGGTGCGCCTGCGCCACCGGATGCGCCGCTCGGGGGCGTCGGCGGTGGCCACGGTCGTGGCCGAGGACGAGGCGCACGGCCAGCTCGACAGCGCCCCGCTGCTCTCCTTCTCCGTCCTGCCCCCGGCCGAAGGTGCCGGAGCTGGCCGGATCGCCGAGCTGGTGCTCACCCGTCCGCGCGGACACACCCCGCTGCGCCGTCCGGACCGCTTCACTCCGGGTGCCCCGGTGCGGATCTGCTACGACCCGCGCCGCCCGAGCCGGGTGGTGCTGGCGGCCGGGGAGGTCCGCCGGGCCGCCGTCGCCGACCTGCTGTGGAGCGTGCTCGGCATGGGTTGTCTGGCGGCGGGTGCCGGGCTGCTCGTGGCGGTCAACGGCTGAATCCTGGGCGTACGCCCGACCCCGGTCGGGCTCGCCGGGAACCGGTGGCCGGCGCTCTGCGGAGGCCCCGCTGCGGCCCTCCGTGGGGCCGTCGATATTCCGTTGACAGATTTTGAAATCCGTCATTCCATCCTCCGGAACCCGCCGAACCCCCCCTCCACGGGGCGCGAACCTCTGTCATCGGGTTACCGTTCGAGTGGCGTCGGTGAGCCCGGCAAAGTGAAAACGCGGGATCCTTCCGTTTGACAAGAGTGGCCGGGGTACGGTCACACTCCGCTGGTGGGGTCGTCGTACAGCGGCAGCCCCGGGGCGGTGGAGGGGTCGGGCGGAGCGCAGCCCGTGCTGCCGGCGCCGACCAGCCCAGATAAGGACCGGGAGAGAAGAGCGAAGGTGTCCCCGAGCAGCGAGACCGCGCACGGACAGCGACTCGTCATTGTCGAGTCGCCGGCCAAGGCGAAGACGATCAAGGGCTACCTGGGCCCCGGCTACATCGTCGAGGCGAGCGTCGGGCACATCCGCGACCTCCCCAGTACCGCGGCGGAGGTCCCGGACAAGTACACCGGCGAGGTGCGCCGCCTCGGGGTGGACGTCGACCACGACTTCGCCCCCATCTACGTGGTCAACGCGGACAAGAAGTCCCAGGTCAGCAAGTTGAAGTCGCTGCTCGCGGAGTCCGACGAGCTCTTCCTCGCCACCGATGAGGACCGCGAGGGCGAGGCCATCGCGTGGCACCTCCAGCAGGTGCTCAAGCCCAAGGTGCCGGTGCACCGGATGGTCTTCCACGAGATCACCAAGACGGCGATCCAGGAGGCGGTGGCCAACCCGCGCGAGCTCAACCAGCGCCTGGTCGACGCCCAGGAGACCCGCCGAATCCTCGACCGCCTCTACGGCTTCGAGGTCTCGCCGGTGCTGTGGAAGAAGGTCATGCCGAAGCTCTCGGCGGGCCGGGTGCAGTCCGTCGCGACCCGGCTGGTGGTCGAGCGCGAGCGCGAGCGGATCGCCTTCCGCACCGCCTCGTACTGGGACCTGGTCGGCACCTTCGGTACCGGCCGCACCCCGGCCGACGCGGCCAACCCGGAGACCCTCGGCGCCCGCCTGTCCTCGGTGGACGGCAAGCGGATCGCCACCGGCCGCGACTTCGGCTCGGACGGTCGGCTGAAGGCCGGCAGCGCCAACACGCTGCACCTGGACGAGCAGGCCGCCCGGCAGCTGGCCGCCGCCCTGGAGCAGACCGCGTTCAGCGTCCGCAGCGTCGAGTCCAAGCCCTACCGCCGCTCGCCGTACGCGCCGTTCCGCACCACCACGCTCCAGCAGGAGGCCAGCCGCAAGCTGGGCTTCGGCGCCAAGCGGACCATGCAGGTGGCCCAGAAGCTGTACGAGAACGGCTTCATCACCTATATGCGCACCGACTCCACCACGCTGTCGGAGACCGCGATCTCCGCCGCCCGCGCGCAGGTCACCCAGCTGTACGGGGCCGACTACCTGCCGGACGCCCCGCGCACCTACGCCAGCAAGGTCAAGAACGCGCAGGAGGCGCACGAGGCCGTCCGCCCCTCCGGCGACCGCTTCCGCACCCCCGCCGAGACCGGCCTGACCGGTGACGACTTCCGGCTCTACGAGCTGATCTGGATGCGCACCGTCGCCTCCCAGATGAAGGACGCGGTCGGCCAGTCGGTGACCGTCAAGGTCGGCGGCGCGTCCGCGGACGGCCGTGACGTCGAGTTCTCCGCCTCCGGCAAGATCATCACCTTCCACGGCTTCCTCAAGGCCTACGTCGAGGGCGCGGACGACCCGAACGCCGAGCTGGACGACCGTGAGCGCCGGCTGCCGCAGGTCGTCGAGGGCGACCCGCTGGCCGCCGAGCAGCTCACCCCCGAGGGCCACGCCACCAAGCCGCCGGCCCGCTACACCGAGGCCTCGCTGGTCAAGGAGCTGGAGGACCGGGAGATCGGTCGCCCCTCCACCTACGCGTCGATCATCGACACGATCATCCAGCGCCGGTACGTGTTCAAGAAGGGGACGGCGCTCGTCCCGTCCTTCCTCTCCTTCGCCGTGGTCAACCTCCTGGAGAAGCACTTCGGCCGGCTGGTCGACTACGACTTCACCGCCAAGATGGAGGACGACCTCGACCGGATCGCGGCCGGCGAGGCCAAGTCCGTGCCGTGGCTGAAGCGCTTCTACTTCGGCGAGGGCGACGGCCACGCGACCGGCGGCGCCGCCGAGGCCGGCAACGGCGACGGCGACCACCTGGGCGGCCTGAAGGAACTGGTCACCGACCTCGGCGCGATCGACGCCCGGGAGATCAGCTCGTTCCGGATCAGCGACGACATCACCCTGCGGGTCGGCCGCTACGGCCCGTACGTCGAGCGCGCCTCCGACGTCGAGGGCGAGCCCGGCCAGCGCGCCGACATCCCCGACGAGCTGCCGCCGGACGAGCTCACCGTCGAGCTGGCCGAGGAACTGCTGGCCAAGCCCAGCGGCGACTTCGAGCTCGGCCCGGACCCGGTCAGCGGCAACATGCTGGTCGCCAAGGACGGCCGCTACGGCCCCTACGTGACCGAGATCCTGCCCGAGGGCACGCCCAAGACCGGCAAGAACGCGGTCAAGCCGCGCACCGCCTCGCTGCTGAAGACGATGTCGTTGGACGCCGTCACCCTGGAGGACGCGCTGCGGCTGCTCTCGCTGCCGCGCGTGGTCGGCGCCGACGCCGAGGGCGTGGAGATCACCGCGCAGAACGGCCGCTACGGCCCGTACCTCAAGCGCGGCACCGACTCCCGCTCGCTCACCGACGAGGAGCAGATGTTCACGGTCACCCTGGAGGAGGCCCTGGCCATCTACGCCCAGCCCAAGCAGCGCGGCCGGGCCGCCGCCGCCCCGCCGCTCAAGGAGCTGGGCACCGACCCGGTCAGCGAGCGTCCCGTCGTGGTCAAGGACGGCCGCTTCGGACCGTACGTGACCGATGGTGAGACCAACGCCACGCTCCGCAAGGACGACGAGGTCGAGACCATCACGCCGGAGCGCGGCTACGAGCTGCTCGCCGAGAAGCGGGCGCGCGGGCCGGTGAAGAAGACGGCGAAGAAGGCCCCGGCGAAGAAGGCCCCGGCCAAGAAGGCGACGGCGACCAAGACCGCGGCCACCAAGACCGCGGCCGCGAAGAAGACCGCCGCCAAGAAGACCGCGACGAAGGCGACCGCGGCGAAGAAGACGGCGGCCAAGAAGACCGCCGTCGGGAAGGCCGCGGCCACCGACGAGGGCTGATCTCCTCCGGATCCTCCGGCAGGGGGCTCCGTCGGTGCCGCTGCCGGCGCCTTCGCCGGCGCCTCCGCCAGTGCCCCGCCAGTGCTTACGGGCCCGCGACCCCACCCCGGGGACGCGGGCCCGAGGCCGGTCGGACGGTGTGCGCGGAACGTCACAACCCGGTGATGAGCGGGATCCGGAACCCCGTTCATCTCATTCCGGTCAACCCCAGCCCGCTACGCTGACCGTATGACGAGCGAGGAGCAGCCCACCCCCAGCGCCGCCCCGGCCGCCCGCGACGCCACGTCCGGGCTGCCCGAGGTCGCGCCAGCCGGGACCCCGGTCGACCGGGCTCGCGCGCTGCTGCGGACGCGCCCCTACCGGCGCCTGTGGACCACCCAGCTGATCGGCGGCACCGCCGACCGGCTCGGCCTGCTGGTGCTGCTCGCGCTCACCGTGATCGCCGTCGCCCTCGGCGGCCAGTTCGGCGCCTTGCCGCGCAGCCTCGCCTTCGCCGTCACGGCGGTCCTCGCCGTCCGGCTGGCGGCCACCGGGCTGGTCGGCGTCGCGCTGCTCGGACCGGTGCACCGGCTGGTCGCCGGCCGGCTGGACCGGCGCTGGACGCTGTTCGGCGCCGACGCGCTGTGCGCCCTGTTGATCGGCCTCGCCCCCTGGTGGACCGTCTGGCTGGGCTCCGGCCCGAAGCCCTCCGGCGCCGCCGCCTACGTCCTGCTCGCCACCGTGTTCGTCACCGGTGCCGCCGAGCGGGTCCGGGGGATCGCCAAGGACGCCGCCGTCCCCGGCCTGCTGCCGCCCGCCGATCCGTACGCCCCCGCCGCCGAGCAGCGGCCCGCCGCCGCCCACCTGGACACCGTCCGGAGCATCGACCGCTTCACCGGCTGGGCCACCCTGCCGCTCGCGGCCGCCGGCCTGGTCGCCCTCACCCTGCTGAACAACATCGGCGCCGCTCTCGGCTCGGACTGGCTCCGGGCCCACCAGGTCACCTTCGCCGCGCTCGGCGCGGCCGGCCTGTTCGCCGCCTCGGCCGCCCGCGACTACCTCCAGCAGCTGCCCGTCGGCCCGGTGGCCGTCGCCCCGCACTCGCCGCTGCAGGGCCTGCGCGCCCCCACCGACGCCACGCCCGGCCCCGCGCTGAGCAAGGGCCGCACCGGCAGCGCCCCGTACTTCACCTTCGCCGTCGCCGCCGGGTACGCCTCGATGGCCGGCGTCGCCGCGCTCGCGCTGCTCACCGCCGCCGAGCACCGGGCCGGGCCGATCGGCTACGGCCTGCTGGTCCTCGCCGCCACCGCGGCGCCCGCCCTCGGCTCCCGGCTCACCCGGGCCACGCTGCCCGCGCTCTCCCGCCGCCGCCTGCTCGCGCTGGCGCTGCTCACCGAGGGTGTGGCGCTGATCCTGGCCGGGCTGGTGCTGGACTTCGTCCTCGTCCTGGCCCTCATCGTGCTGGCCGGCCTCACCGCCGGGATCGTCGTCTCCGCCGGGCGCACCCTGCTCGGCCAGGAGGTCGAGGAGGCCCGGCTGCCGAAGGTCACCGAGCACCTGTACGCGGTGCTGCGGGTCGTGGTCGGCGCCGCGCTGGTCGTCGTCCCGCTGATCGCCGCGGCGTACGGGGACGTCGAGTACGGCACGGTCGAGCCGGGCTCGTTCACCTTCATCCACGGCGGTGCGGCCCTGGCCGTCGCCACCTCGGGGCTGCTCACGCTGGTCCTCGCCGCCGTCGTCCTGCTGCGGACCGACGACCGGCGCGGCACCGCGCCCTTCGGCCGGGACCTGGTCGACGCGGTGCGCGGCGCCGTCGGCCCGGCCCCGCGCCAGGGCGCCGGTACCGGCTTCTTCATCGCCCTGGAGGGCGGCGACGGCGCCGGCAAGTCCACCCAGGCCCAGGCGCTCGCCGAGTGGATCCGCGGCAAGGGGCACGAGGTCGTGCTCACCCGCGAGCCCGGCGGCAGCCCGGTCGGCCAGCGGCTGCGCGGCCTCGTCCTGGACGTCGGCAACACCGGCCTGTCGCACCGCGCCGAGGCGCTGATCTACGCCGCCGACCGGGCCGAGCACGTCGAGAACGTCATCCGGCCGGCCCTCGCCCGCGGCGCCGTGGTGATCACCGACCGGTACATGGACTCCTCCATCGCCTACCAGGGCGCCGGACGCGACCTGGCCGCCACCGAGGTCGCCCGGATCTCCCGCTGGGCGACCGGCGGGCTGCTGCCCGACCTGACCGTCGTCCTGGACGTCGACCCGACCAGGGCCCGGGAGCGCTTCACCGAGGCGCTCGACCGGCTGGAGTCCGAGCCCACCGAGTTCCACCAGCGGGTCCGGGCCGGCTTCCTCGCCCTCGCGGCCGCCGACCCGGCGCGCTACCTGGTCGTCGACGGCAGCCAGGCCCCCGGCTTCGTCACCACCGCCATCCGGCACCGGCTCGACCGCGAGCTGCCGCTCTCCGAGCAGGAGAAGGACGCCCGCGCCGAGCAGGAGCGGCTCGCCCGCGAAGAGGCCGAGCGCCGCGCCGCCGAGGAGGCCCGCAAGAAGGCCGAGGCCGAGGCCGCCGAGCGCAAGCGGCAGGAAGTGCTGGCGCAGCTGCGCGCCGAACAGGCCGAGCAGGAGCGGCTGGCCAAGGAGGAGGCCGAACGGGCCGCCGCCGAGGCCCGGCGCAAGGCCGAGGAGGAGGCCCGCCGCCGGGCGGAGGAGGAAGCCCGCCGCCGCGCCGAGGAGGAGGCCAAGCGGAAGGCCGAGGAGGACGCCCGGCTGGCCGCAGAGGCCGCCGAGCGCAAGCGCCTCGCCGACGAGGCGGCCGCCCAGGCGGAGCTGCAGCGGCAGCGGGAGCTCCAGCGCGAGGAGCAGCGCCGCCGGGCGGAGGAGGCGCTGCAGCGGGCCGAGGAGGCCCGGCTGGCGCAGGCCGCCGCGCTCGCGGCCGCGGCTGCGGCGGCGCAGACGGCGGCGGATCGGGCGGCGGCGGGTACGGCCGGTCTGGCGGGCTCGGCTGGTTCGGCCTCGGGCTCGGCTGCTGGTCAGGCTGCCGGTCCGGCCGCTGGTTCGGTTCCCGGGGATGCCGTGACCACCGAGCTGCGGGCCGTCCGGGACGTCCCGGGGGCGGGGCCCGTGGGCACTCCCGGGCCCGGCGGCACCGACGAGGCGACGCGGGAGCTGTCGCTGCGGGACAGCCAGGCGGCCGTCCGGGCGGCGGAGGCCGCCGACGCGACCGCCCAGCTGCCGGTCGTCCCGCCGACCGCCGTGGACGAGACGGCCGTGCTGCCGAAGGTCACGGAGGAGGCGGACCGGACCGCGGTGCTGCCGCGGATCGAGCCGGGGCGTCCGGCGCCGGGGCGTTCTGTCCCAGAGCGTTCTGTGTCGGAGCGTCCGGCACCGGGCCGGGTGGAGCCGGGCCGTACCGAGGCGGGCCGTACCGAGGACCGGGTGCCGCCGGGGCTGTGGCGCGAGGAGCCGGTGGACAGCACCCGCGAACTGCCGGTGGTCGGCGACGAGCCGCAGCCCGCCGACGAGTCGCAGGCCACCGCCGAGCGACCCCGGCCGGAGTGGGCCGAGGAGACGCCGATGGACGACCTGCCGAGCCTCACCGACACCCTGCTCGGCTCGCGTGACGAGTGGGCGCGCTGGAATCACGGCGGCCCGGCCCCGCAGGACCCGCGTGGCGGCCAGGACCGGCCCGCCCCCGGGGGCGACCAGGGCGGGGTCGGCGAGGGCGGGGTCGGCGAGGGCGGCGGCAAGGGCAAGGGCCGTCGCTGGGGCCGTCGGGGCTGACCTCGGGCGTGCGGCGGTACGGACGACGGTAGGACAGCGGTACGGACGACGGGCGGCGTCGTCGGGGTGGAGAGCCCCGGCGGCGCCGCCCGTCGCCTTCGGCGGTGGGGCGCCTCCTTTCGGTGGTGGGCACTCCGGAGGGCGCCGTGGCTGTCGGAGCGGACACGTATGCTCGACGGCGGGGAAGAGGCGCCGGGAGCGCTGCCGTACTGAGCTTGGGAGCAGCAGTGGCCGTCTGGGACGACCTGGTGGGCCAGGAGCGGGTGGTCGAGCAGCTGACCGCCGCCGCCCGGTCGGCCGGGGCGACGATCGCGGCCGGCCGCGGAGCCGGCCCGCAGCCGGGCGGGAACGCCTCCCTGATGACGCACGCCTGGCTGTTCACCGGCCCGCCCGGGGCCGGGCAGGTCACCGCCGCGCGCGCGTTCGCCGCGGCCCTCCAGTGCACCAGCCCGGACCTCGCGCTCGGCGGTACGCCCGGCTGCGGGTTCTGCGACGGCTGCCACACCGTGCTGGCCGGCAGCCACGCCGACGTCAAGTACGTCCGGACCGACGGCCTGTCCATCGGCGTCGGCGACATGCGCGAGCTCGTGCTGCGCGCCTCCAGCTACCCGACCGGCGGCCGCTGGTCGGTCATCCTGGTCGACGCCGCCCACCGGCTCACCGAGGCCGCCGCGAACGCGCTGCTCAAGGGCGTGGAGGAGCCCTCCCCGCGCACCGTCTGGCTGCTCTGCGCCCCCTCCGTCCAGGACGTGCTGCCGACCATCCGCTCGCGCTGCCGCCTGCTCGTCCTGCGCACGCCCGCCGCCGAGGCCGTCGCCGACATGCTGGTCCGCCGCGACGGCGTCGACCCGGAGACGGCCCGGCTGGCCGCACTCGCCGGGCAGGGCGACGTCGAGCGCGCGCGCCGCCTCGCCGTCGACGACCAGGCCCGCACCCGCCGCGCCGAGGTGCTGCGGATCCCGCTGGAGGTCGGCGACATCGGCGGCTGCCTGGCCGCCGCCCAGCGTCTCGTCGACACCGCCAAGGCCGACGCCGAGGCGCTCGCCGAGACCCAGGACGCCAAGGAGACCGACGACCTGAAGGCCGCCTACGGCGCCGCCGAGGGCAGCAAGGCGCCGCGCGGCATGGCCGGGGCGGTCAAGGAGCTGGAGAAGCGGCAGAAGAGCCGGGCCACCCGCACCCGCCGGGAGACCCTCGGCGTCGCGCTGCTCGACCTGCTCGGCTTCTACCGGGACGTGCTCGCGCTCCAGCTCGGCTCCAGAGGCACCCTCGCCAACGAGGACCAGCGGCAGGCCCTGAACCGGGTCGCGCAGGACGGCCCGCCGGAGGGCACGCTGCGCCGGATCGAGGCGGTGCTCGCCTGCCGGCAGGCGCTGGACCGCAACGTGGACCCGCTGCTCGCCGTCGAGGCGATGACGGTGGCGCTGCGCGCGGGCTGAGCTGCGTTGCCGGGCCGTGGGCCGTCGGGCCGCTGGTCCGTCGGTCTGTCGGTCCGCCGGGCCCTTGGGCCGCTGGGCCGCTGGGCCGTTCGGGGTGGGACCGTCGGGCCGGGTGCCCGGCGTAGGCCTCCCGGAGCCGTCCCGTTGTCCCACCTTCGAGTGAACGATCGATACGCGCCGGGCACACCCGCGTGCGACCGTCCGCCCGTTGTGCACGCTGGGGGCCGACTGTGCCCCGGTGCCGGGGCCGTCGCCCCCGTACGGCACCGGGTCCCGTCCGGCGCCGGCCCTCCTCCCGAGGCGGTGCGTCCCATGGTTCGTTCGCTCCTCGTCATCCCCCTGCTGATGGCCGCGCTGGGCGGGATCTGGCTGGCCCGCGGCGCGCTCCAGCGCTGGCGCGACCTGCGCGCCGCCGCGACCTACGAACTGGCCGGTGAACGCTGGCCGATGCTGGTGCGGGCGGCCGGAGCGATGATCTGCGGGGTCTGCGTCACCGCGCTGACGCTGCTCACGGCGCTCGGGGCGTTCGGCGGCCTGACCCCCCGCGGCCAGGAATCGGACCGGGCCGAGTCGATGGTCGGCGCGGCGGGTGCGGGCCCGGGCGGGGGACCGGCGGTCCGGCAGCAGCCGGCGCCGCCCGTCGTGGCGGAGCCGGCCGCGGCCTCCGGCGCCCCGTCGGCCGCCGTGAGCCACTTCGACGGCGTCGGCCAGCCGGGCGGCGGCGAACTGCTGCAGTCCGCCGTGCCCGGCCCGGACGGGCAGCCGCGCACCGTCCGGGTCTGGCTGCCGCCGCAGTACGCCAAGGAGCCGAACGCGCGTTTCCCGGTGGTCGTGATGCAGGCGGCCACCCCGCGCAAGACCGCCGACGCCGAGGTCCCGGACGTCTTCGAGGGCCTCACCGCGGCCCTGCAGACCGGCCGTGCCCGCCCCTTCATCCTGGTCGCCCCCGAGGCGCCGAACGGCACCGCGCACCCCTGCGACCTGGTCGCCGCCGCGCCGGCCGCCGTCGCCGACGACGAGACGCTGCGCGCCGCCATCGCCGCCTCGTTCCGCATCCTGGCGCCCGGCCCGGCCTCCTGGGGCACCCTCGGTGTCGAGGGCGGTGCGCCGTGCGCGGCCGCCGCCGGGCTGTCCCGCCCCGATCTGTACGGCGCGGCCGCCGCGGTGTCCGGCCGCTACGACGCCGCCGCGCTCACCCAGGCCGGCGCCGAGGCCCCGGCCGGCAGCGCGGCGAAGCTCCTGCTGGCCGCCGCCAAGGCCGACACGGCCGGGCTGGACACGGCCCGCAAGCTCCAGGCCGCGCTCCAGGCCGGGGCCGGACCGGCGGCCAAGGCCGAGGTGAAGATCTCCGACAACGTGCAGGACTACACCCCCGACCGGGAGCGGATGCGGCTCGTCCGGCAGGCGGCGCAGTACCTGGCCGACGCGCTGGCCAAGGCGTCCTGACCCGGTGTGGACGGGGCGTCGCCGCCCGGTGCCCGTGGCGGGTGCCGGGCGGCGCGCTGTGGTGCAATGCGAGGCGGGTCGCCGGGCGACGACCCTGGGTGACGATCGAGAGGGCTCGGATGATCGCGAGGGGTCGGATGAGGGCCACCGGGCGGGTACTGGCCGCGGCGCTCGCCGTCGGGCTGCTGGCGGGCGGGTGCGGTGCGGGTTCGTCGGGTTCGTCGGGTTCGTCGAGCTCGTTGGGTTCAGAGGGTTCAGACGGCTCAGCGGGCTCAGCGGGTTCGTCCGGGGCGGGGGGCGCCGGGTCGTCCACCCCGGCCCCGCCCGGGGTCACGCCGCTGGAGCCGCTGCCCGCCGCCGTCCCGGCCGGGCTGGCCCCGTACTACGCGCAGCGGCTCGGCTGGCAGTCGTGCGACGGCGGGTTCGAGTGCACCGCCTTCCGGGTGCCGCTGGACTACGACCGCCCCGGCGACGGCGACCTCACCCTGGTGGCGGCCCGCGCCACCGCCGTCCCAGCGGGCTCGGGTTCGGGTTCGGGTTCCGCGGAGGGGGCCGGGGGCGGCCGGCTCGGCTCGCTGCTGCTCAACCCCGGCGGGCCCGGCGGCTCGGCGGTCGAGTACCTGGAGGCCGCCGCCCGGACGTACGACAGCGGCGTGCGCGCCCGGTACGACCTGGTCGGCCTCGACCCGCGCGGAGTCGGCCGCAGCAACCCGGTCACCTGCCTGAGCGGCGACCGGATGGACGCCTACACCGCCGTCGACCTCACCCCCGGCGACCAGCACGGAATCGACGCGCTGATCGCCGCCGACAAGGAGTTCGCCGAGGGCTGCCGGCAGCGCGCCGGGGCGGCGCTCGGCCACCTCGGCACCGTCGAGGCCGCCCGCGACATGGACGTGCTGCGCGCCCTGCTCGGCGACGAGCGGCTGAACTACGTCGGCAAGTCCTACGGCACCTTCCTCGGCGCCACCTACGCCGGGCTCTTCCCCGGCCGGGTCGGGCGGCTGGTGCTGGACGGCGCGGTGGACCCGTCGCTCGACTCGGTCACCGGCAACCGCACCCAGGCCGGCGGCTTCGAGACCGCCTGGGCCGCCTTCGCCAAGGACTGCGCCAAGCACGAGGACTGCCCGCTCGGCCGCACCGAACAGCAGATCGGCGATCAGCTCACCGCCCTGCTCGCCACCGTCCAGGCCCACCCGCTGACCAGCACCGACCGCGGCCGCCGACTCACCGCGGCCCAGGCGACCACCGGCGTCATCCAGGCCATGTACGCCGACTTCCTCTGGCCCAAGCTGCGCACCGCGCTCACCGACGCCAAGGCCGGCGACGGCACCAGCCTGCTGAGGCTCTCCGACTCCTACTACGGGCGCGAGGCGGACGGCTCGTACCCCAACCTGATGTTCGCCAACACGGCGGTGAACTGCCTCGACCTGCCCGCCCCGTTCGCCGGGCCGGAGGACGTCCAGCGGGCCGTGCCGGACTTCGAACAGGCCTCGCCGCACTTCGGCCGCGACATGGCGTGGATGGCGCTGGCCTGCACCTACTGGCCGGTCCGGGCCACCGGCACGGCGCACACCATCCGGGCCGCCGGCGCCGCCCCCATCGTCGTCGTCGGCACCACCCGCGACCCGGCCACCCCGTACGCGTGGGCCCAGGCGCTGGCCGGGCAACTGGAGTCCGGACGCCTGCTCACCTACGACGGGGACGGCCACACCGCGTACGGGCACCACGACGCCTGCGTGGACGGCGTGGTCAACCGCTACCTGCTGGCGGGCGAGGCACCGGAGCCGGGCAAGCGCTGCGCCCGGTAGGCGGGATGGTTTCCGCTTCAACCGACCGCCGGTGCGACGTTACGATGAGCGCCCCCCGCCCTCATCCCCTCCCCGGAGCGCACCGTGCTCGGAGTCAACGACCTGGCGACGTACGTCCTCGGCGCCCTCGTCATCGTCCTACTGCCCGGCCCCAACTCCCTGTACGTGCTGTCCGTCGCCGCCCGCAAGGGCATCCGGACCGGCTACCAGGCCGCCGCCGGCGTCTTCGTCGGCGACCTCACCCTGATCAGCCTCACCTCGCTGGGCGCCGCCTCCCTCCTCAAGGCCAACCCGGCCGTCTTCGCCGTGGTCAAGCTCGGCGGCGCCGCCTACCTGCTCTGGATCGGCTACGGCATGCTCCGCGCCGCCCGCCAGCTCTGGCGCGAACGCCGGACCGCCGACAACCCCGACAACCCCGCCGCCACCGCCGAACCGGCCGCCGAACCCGTCGAGCGCCCGTTCCGCCGCGCCCTGGTGATCAGCCTGCTGAACCCGAAGGCGATCCTCTTCCTGCTCTCCTTCTTCACCCAGTTCGTCGACCCGGCCTACGGTCAGCCGGCCCTCTCCTTCGGCCTGCTCGGCGGCATCCTCCAGACCTTCAGCGTGCTCTACCTCTCCCTGCTGATCTTCGCCGGCACCACCCTCGCCGCCACCTTCCGCCGCCGCAGGCGCCTCTCCGCCACCCTCACCAGCGGCGTCGCCGTCCTCTTCGCCGGCTTCGCCGCCAAACTCGCCGTCTCCTCCGCCTGACCCCCACCCCCGCCAACCGGGTGTGGATCACCCGCGAAACCTGTGTAGACTGGCCCGCGTTGCCACCACGCGTGACAACGGCGCCGCCTTAGCTCAGCTGGCCAGAGCAACGCACTCGTAATGCGTAGGTCGCGGGTTCGAATCCCGCAGGCGGCTCTGTAGAAGCCCCAGGACTCACTCGCCGTGACCTGGGGCTTTTGCGTGCGTGGGGTGGGGGTCAGGGGGTGGGCCAGTCGGCCCAGGCGGCGGAGGTCATGGTGACCAGGACGGTGCGGTCGCCCGTGTAGGGGGCTCGGCCGTGGCTGGCGAGGATGTTGTCGACGACCATGACGTCGCCCTGTGCCCAGTCGGGGGCGAGGGTGGTGCGGTCGAAGGCGGCGTGGATCTCGGCCAGGGTGTCGGCGTCGATGGGGCTGCCGTCGCCGAAGTAGGCGTTGCGCGGCAGGTTCTGTTCGGGGAAGACGGCGAGGAGCGCCTCGGTGGTCCTCGCGGGCAGCGAGCCGATGTGGAAGAGGTGGGCCTGGTTGAACCAGACGGTCTCGCCGGTCACCGGGTGCCGGGTGAGCGCCGGGCGGACCTGGCTGGTGCGCAGCAGGTCACCCTCCCACTCCCAGGCGATGCCGTTGTCGCGGCAGTAGGCCTCGATGTGCCTGCGGTCCTCGGTCTGGAAGGCTTCCTGCCAGGAGAGGCCGATGCCGTCGTGGTAGGCACGGGTGTAGCGCACGCCGAGGGCGGAGAACTTCTCGACCAGCTCGGCCGGGAGTCCGGTGAGGACGGTGCGGCTGTCCGCGACCGGGGTCTGGCCGCCGGTGCTCGGGGTGCGGGTGGCGAGGAAGAAGAGGTGGTCCGGCCAGCGCGAGGAGTAGGAGCTCTCGTTGTGCTGGGGGATGCGCTGGTCGGCCGGGTACTCGGTGGAGGTGTAGACGCTGCCGGCGACCCGCGAGCGCGGAGTGGAGCGCTCGGTGTACTCCAGGGCGCCGCCGCCGAGGACGGCGGCCACCCCGGCCAGCTCGTCGGTGGAGGCGACTGCGGCGCCGACGAGTCTCAGCGAGCCGTGGCGCAGGGTCAGTCGGCGTAGTTCGGGGCGGTGGGCGAGCAGCCACTCGCCGCGCTCCGCCCGGTCGGGAACGGTGGCGACGGGCTGCACCGTCCCGCTCTCTTCGAGGAAGGACACTTCAAGGTCCGTACGCGATCTCGTCACGGCGGCTTCACCTCGTCTGTGCGGTGGTGGCGGGGATCGGGAACGCCATCATCTTCGCGGCGTGGCCGCCGCCGGGGACAGGCGATTAAGAGAGGCCCGAAAACGTCTGGCGAACGCGGGGCCGGGGCCGCGCCGGGGCCGGGGCCCCGGCGGTGGGCCGAGGGCTACCGGCCGGCCAGGACGGACCTGCCGTGGGGCGCGTTCCGGTGCGGCGCCGTGCCCGGGGGGTGGGCCAGGAGGCGGGTGCCGCCGTTCAGCAGGGAACGGCCCAGGGGCGTCACGGTGTGCAGGACGAGGTTGCGGGTGCGACGGGTGGCGATCAGGCCAGCCGCCCGCAGGACCGAGGTGTGCTGGCTGACGGCGGCGTTGGACACGCCGACGCGGTCGGCGAGTTCGCCGTTGGTGCTGCCGTTGAGCAGGGCCTCCAGCAGAGCGGCCCGGGTCTTGCCGACGAGGCTGGCGAGGGCCTCGCCCTGGGCGGAGTCGAGCGGCCGCTCGGCCTCGCGGGCGCCGAGCACGGCGTCCCCGCGGGAGTCCGGGCGGATCGGGAAGACCAGGGCCGGGGCCGGTTCGGCCTTGACCACGGTGGCGTGCGGCGGGACCACGGCGGGCGCGGTCAGGAACAGCGACGGCGTGATGAGCAGGCCGCGGCCGCTGAGCTCGATGGTCTGGTCCCGGTCGTCCTCGACCTCCAGAACCGGTGCCCGCCAGTGGACGCGCGGGTGCAGGGCCTGGAGCAGCGTCTCCACCCCGGAGGCGCTCATGATCTGCCGGTAGGCGTCGGTGTCGCGGACCAGCCGGGCGTGGATGGCCTGCCAGTACGGGAGGACGGCGATCGTGCCGAACTCCTGGACCAGGCCGTCCGGTCCGGAGGAGAGGTCCTCACCGGCGGTTCGTGTCGGAAGTCGCGGTAACGGGTCGGACGGATCGTCCACCTGCGGCGGCGGAGCGCCGAGCAGATCCCAGATGGTCCGTCCGGAAAGGTCGAAGCGGTGTATCAGGCGTTGGAGCTCTTCTCGGCTCCGTACGCTGTTGGTGACTGTCTGATGCCATCTTCGGAAGTAACCACCCGAGTTCTTCGACCAGTTGTCCAAGGCGAACGCCGCCTCGGCCTCGGCTGTCGGTGGTCCGGCGACCCGGACGCGGACGAGATCCTCCATGGAAAAGACGATGCGGCTCACGAACGTGTTTTCCCTTCCCCCGAAGAGAACTTGGCCACGCGGACGTTCGGCCGAAGCTCCCCCTATTCGACTGGGGGCAATCATCGCCGTTCGCCGGCGCGCCGGGGTATCCCCCGTTCGGGAGATCCGCAGGGGCGGGCCGAGGAGTCGCACACGGTGACAGGAAGGGTGGGGGCGGTGGAGGTGCGGCGAACAGGGGGTGTTCCACCCGGGTTTCGTCCCTATTCCCCACCCCGCTGCATGGTGCCGCCCTCCCAGGCCCAGGCGGCGATCTCGACCCGGTTGCGCACCTTCAACTTCGTCTGGACACTGGCCAGATGGGATTTGACGGTGGAGAGGGAGATGGCCAGCGTCTCGCCGATCTCCTGGTTGGTGCGGCCGCGGGCGACCAGCCGTGCCACGTCGAGTTCCCGGTCGGTCAGGACGGTCGGGGAGAGCGTCGTCGCGGCGGCCTGGGCCGCTCCGGGCCCGGCGGCGGAGAGCCGCTTGAGCAGCCGCACGGTGACGGCGGGGGAGACCATCGCGTCGCCGGCGGCGACCGCGCGGACCGCCTCGATCAGCAGGGTCGATCCGCTGTCCTTGAGCAGGAAGCCCTGGGCGCCGCCGCGCAGCGCGCCGTAGACGTACTCGTCCAGGTCGAAGGTGGTGACCACGACCACCCGCAGCGGGTCGCTCACCCCGGGGCCGGCCAGCAGCCGGGTGACCTGCAGGCCGTTCAACCGGGGCATGCTGATGTCGACCAGGCAGACGTCGGGCCTCAGCCGGCGGGCGAGTTCGACGCAGGTGGCGCCGTCGGCGGCCTCGCCGAGCACCTCGATGTCGGGCTGGCTGTCGAGGATCAGCCGGAAGCCGGTGCGGACCATGTCCTGGTCGTCCGCGATGAGCACCTTGATGGTCATGCCGGCATCCTCCGAGTGCTGGGGTCCGTGTTCCTCACGGGGAGCAGGGCCGTCAGTTCCCATCCTCCCGTATCGTCCGGGCGCTCGGTGAGCGTTCCTCCGACCGCCCGGACGCGCTCCTGGAGCCCGAGGAGGCCGAGGTCCTGCTGTCCGAGGTGGGGGACACGCAGACCCTTGCGGGGCGTTCCCCCGCGTGGCGGTCCGTTGCGCACGGTGGCCTCCAGGGTGGACGGGCCGAGGCCTATCCGTACGGTGACCCCGGTGGCGTCCGGGGCGTGCCGGCGCACGTTGCTCAGGCCCTCGGTGATCACCCGGTGCGCGGTGGTGACGATCTCGGGCGCGAGCCGGGCGGTGAGCGCGGCCTCGTCCAGCTGCAGGTCCACCGGAGTGCCGCCCCGGCGGAAGGACTCCACCATGACGGGTATGTGCGCGATGCCCTGCCCCGAGAGCGGCGAGGCGGCGGCCAGGTCGGTTCCCTCGCGCAGCATGGCGACCAACTGCCGCATCGATTCCAGGGATTCGCTGCCGGCCTGCTCGATGTCGTCGAAGATCGGGACGACTTCCTGCGGCGCGGTCTGCCAGATCGCCCGGCCGGCTTGAGCCAGCACGATGATGCCGGTGACGTGGTGGGCGACGAAGTCGTTGAGGTCGTTGGCGAGGTCGATCAGTTCGTCGCGGCGAACCTGTTCCACGGCCTGGAGCCGGCGGGTGTCGGCCGCGCGCAGGTAGCAGCCGAGGGCGATCGCGGCGCCGGCGACGATGGCCAGCAGCATGACGGTCAGCACTGTCCCGGAGGCGCTGCGGGAGACCCGTGCGGCCAGCCCCAGTAGGGCGGTCACCAGGGCGGTGCAGGTGCCGAGGACGGCGGCGCGGGCGCGGATGTGCCGGGCGGTGGTGATCAGCAGGAGGCTCAGCGCGAGCAGCTCCATCAGCCCGGGGGAGTCCTGCTCGGTGCCGCGGACGAAGCCCACGGCGGACCAGATCAGCGACCAGAGCGCGGCCGCCCCGGCGCGCAGCTCGGGCCGGCCGCGTGGGCCGAACAGCACCAGGGCGGCCGGGACCAGCCCGGCGAGCGGCAGCAGCGGTCCGGCGGTGTCCAGACTCATGGCAAGGTCCAGCAGCCACAGCACGCCGAACCCGACCGCCAGGGCGGCCCGGGCGGCGCGCGGCAGGGTGGACACCGGCGTCGCCGGGGACGCCTCGTCCGGGGCCGGGTGGGCGAGGAGGTCTCGGAGGCTGGGGAGCCGCACGGGCCGGCCTTTCGGGTCGGTGGAGTCGGACGGTCGATCAGGGAACGGGAGGTCGGAAGGTCGCGGGGGAGCGGGGCGGGTGAGGCGGGTCGGGCGGTCGGCGCCGTCGGCTGGACGGGGATGGCCGGAGCGGCGCCCGGACGGGGGTGCCGGGCGCCGCTCGGGGCCTGGCGCCGGGGGGCCGGGGCCTGTCTCGGAGGGCGGTGGTTCAGCGGTTGGCGCGCCGTACGGAGTCCACGCCGAGGGCCAGGGCGGCCAGTAGCACCGCGGCGGCGGCCACCGCGGCCGTGCCCGGGCCCTTGCCCTCCGCCACGCCGAGGAAGTCGACCTCGGGGATGCGGTTGAACATCGCGTACCAGAGCAGCGGGTAGAGCGCCTGGAACAGCCGGGGACCGCGGCTGACGATCCCGCAGAGCATCGCCAGGGCGGGCACCACCAGAGCGCCGACCAGGGCGGCGACCGCCGCGCCGGTGTCGCCGGAGGCGATCAGCCGGACGATCGGCACCGCGGTGACGGCCAGCGCCACGGCGATCCCGGCGAGCAGTCCTGCCAGCAGCCGGCGGCCCGCGGCCGGGCAGGCGGCGAGCAGGTCGTCGATGCTCCCGGCGCCGGCGTGGTTGCCCATCCGGGACCAGATGAGCACCGGCCAGAGCACGGTGAGCGGCAGCACCGGGTGGAGGACGTTCCCGCTCGGGACGAACGCGGCGAGCACGGCCAGGGCCAGCGTGCCCAGCCACCACCAGCGCATGCCCTGGAGCAGGATGCGCACCTCGCCGACCAGTGTGGGCAGGAAGGACGAGCCCGTCCGGGGCGGCGTCAACAGGGACGGGTCGAGGCCGAAGGAGGTGCCCGCGCCGGCGGCCGGCTCCTCGGCGTGGTCCGCGTGCTCGGCACCGGTCCGGTCGGCCGCGCCCTTGGCGCCCGGGACCAGCGCGCCGACCGCGCCGATGGCGGCGGACGGGTCGAAGCGGCGGAACCAGAGCACCGACAGCAGCGCGGCCACCAGCGAACCGGCCACCAGCAGCGCGGCGTTGGCCAGCAGACCGCCGCCCAGGTTGCCGAGACCGAGGCCCTGCCAGTCGAAGGTGACCGGGGTCTTGTCGTCGGAGGTGAGGCCGACGCCGAAGCGCACCGCCTCGGCCGGGTGCCCGGCCGCCGAGATCGCCTGGCGCATCGACTCGCTGATCCGTTCCATGCTCAGCAGGTCGTACGCACCGGAGGCCTGGGAGGCCATGATGCCGACCAGCCAGACCACGAACCAGATCAGCGCGCCGATGCCGCCGCGCAGGCCCGGCAGGGTGTCGAAGAGCACCGCGCAGGCGGCGACGAGGGCCAGCAGCGGGAGCGTGATCAGGACGAAGGGCAGCAGCAGGCGCACGACGTCGACGTGGTACGACTCGCCCTTGACCAGCTGCACGCCGAACGCGGTCACCGCGAGGGCGAGCAGCATCGAGCCGAGCACCAGCAGGTTGCTGCAGAACTTGCCGAACAGGTACGAGGGCCGGGTCATCGGCGTGGCCGCGAGGATCTGGCCGACGCCGTTGCGCTCGTCCTTGGGGACGGTGCCGCGGGTGATGTTGAAGCCGGCCAGCGCCAGCCAGACGGCGCCGCCGAGCGCGGTGACGGTGCCGACGTAGCCACTGGTGTACAGGCCCCGGTAGCCGCTGATCTGGAAGACCTGCCAGGTCGAGGAGCCGACCGGGGCGGCCAGCAGGCCCAGGGCGAGCGTGCCGAGCAGGACCACCAGGTAGGCGGGGCGGCGTCGGCGCTCCCGGAAGTCGGCGAGGGCGAGCGCGGTGACGGTGCCCGCCATCAGCGCACCACCGCCTGCGGGGCGGCCGGAGCCGGGGCGGAGGTCAGCAGCAGGTAGGCGTCGTCGAGCCGCGGCGGGACCGGCTCGGCGTGCTGGGCGGGCGCGTGCGGGGAGATCACCCGGGCGCGGACGCCCTGCGGGGTGCGCGTGGTGCCGCCGAGGACGAACCGCGAGCGCAGGGCCGGGATCTGGTCGGAGGCCACGGTGAGCTCCCAGATCGAGCCCTCGGCGAGCCGCAGGAGCTCCTCCGGGGTGCCGTGGTGGATCAGCCGGCCCTTGCCCATGATGGCGATCCGGTCGGCGGTGGCCGCCACGTCGGAGACGATGTGGGTGGAGAGGATCACGATCCGCTCGGAGCCGAGGCCGGTGAGCAGGTTGCTGAACCGCATCCGCTCCTCCGGGTCGAGGCCGACGGTCGGCTCGTCGACGATCAGCAGCTGGGGGTCGTTGAGCAGCGCCTGGGCGATGCCGACCCGCTGGCGCATGCCGCCGGACATCGAGCCGAGCCGCTGCTTGGCGGCTCCGGAGAGGTTGACCAGGTCGAGCAGCTCGGTGATCCGGGCGTTCGCGGAACGGCCCTGCAGCCCCTTGGCCGAGGCCAGGTAGGAGAGGAACTCGCGGGCGGTCAGCTGCGGGTAGACGCCGAAGTCCTGTGGCAGGTAGCCGATGGTGCGGCGCAGCGGGCCGGGGTTCTCGGCGATGTCGGTGCCGTTCCAGAACACCTGGCCGGAGGTCGGCTTGGTGACGGTGGCCAGGATCCGCATCAGGCTGGACTTGCCGGCGCCGTTGGAGCCGAGCAGGCCGAGCACGCCGGGGCGCAGGGTCAACGAGAAGGAGTCCACCGCGCGCTTGCCGCCGCGGTACTCCTTGGTCAGGTCGGTGATCTGGAGTTCCATCGCTCAGTCTTTCGTGTTGACGCGGACGACGCCGACCTTGGAGGCGACGGTGATGGCGTGGGCGGAGTTCGGGTCCTCGCCGACCTCCACGTGGGGGTTGGACGAGCCGGCCTTGGCCTCGACGTGGTAGCGGGTGCCGTCCTCGGGGACCCGCACGGTGATGCTGCCGGTGTCGGACTCGGCCTTGACCCTGTCGGGCGCCTTGACGAAGGTCAGCTTCACGCTGCCGTTCTCGTTGGCGACGTCCACGTCGGTGGAGGAGAGGCCGCTCGCGTCGACCTTGCCCTTGTCGGTGCGGACGGTGAGCGGCGCGGCGAGGCCGTCGAGGTCCACCGAGCCCTGCTCGGTCTTCACGTCGAGCTTGCCGTCGACGCCCTTGGCGGTGACGCCGGCCGATCCGCTGCCCTGGACGGTCACGGCCACGCCCTTGGGGACGTGCACGGTGTACTGGGCCTTGCAGTTGAGGACGATGCCGCTGCACTTGCCGGACAGCTTGAGGGTCTCGCCCTCCAGCGTCCAGGCGGCGTTGCCGTCCTTCGCGGCCTGGCCGGCGAGCCTGCGGTCGGCCCTGAGGGTGGTGCCGTCGGCGGGCACCAGGGTCACATCCTTGTCGGTGTCCACGGTGAGGTGCGTGCCCTGGAAGCCGAAGTCCTTGGAATCGTTGCGGGGTTGGGCGTCCAGGTCGTCGCTCACACCGCAGCCCGTGAGTGCGATGGCCAGCGCGGAGATCGGGGCCACCCAGGCCAGCTTGGCGGTCGACATTTTCATACCCGTCATGCTCCCGGCGGGGCCGGGGCGGCAACATCCGCCTTTCGGGAGAGATCGGCGGGGCGCCTCGTCCCTTTGGCCGAGGACGTGCTCTCGTTCTTTCGGCCGGGGCGGCACGGGTGAACGGACTCGGGTGGACCGGGGGTTCACTATACGAATTCCTCGGGGAAAGAGCGCCCGCCCGGCACGGGCCGATGAAGGCCGTGCCGGGCGGGCGGGGAAGGGGTGTTCGGAAGCGGTTGTCGCGGGCCGCCGGCTCCGGCCTCAGATCAGCACGGTCCGCTTTCCGGTGACGGCGCTGATTCGCCGGGCGTCGCGGGTGAGATTGACCCGCTTGAGCCAGCGGTCGGTGCCGTCGAAGCGGCAGCGGAAGGACTCCCGGCCGTGCACCACCCGGAAGTTGTCGACGAAGACCAGGTCGCCGGGGGCGAGCGAGATCCGCTCCACGTGCTCGCCGAGGACGGCCTGGACGGTCTCCACGGCTTCGGCGGCCGCGTCGTCGCCGGGCAGCGGGCGCATGAAGTCGATGTCGAAGCGCAGGTAGGGGGTGTTCGGGGGGCCGAACAGCACGGCGCCGAGCTGCGAGCCGTCGCCGGCGCTGTCGGGCAGCGAGCCGAGGTTGTGGGAGTCGTCCGGGAGGAACAGGAAGCGCTCCTGGAACAGCACCTCGCGGACGTCCTGAGGCAGGTCGAGCGCCTCGGCGCGGACGTAGGTGGTGCCCACCTGGGTGGGGTTGCGCAGGCACAGCAGGGCCACGTAGTCGCTGCGGCAGGGGTGGAAGACGTCCTCGGTGTGGAAGTTGAGCTCCCTGGTGCTGCTGGCGCTGGTCAGCGAGTTGTCGTCCTCGGGGGTGGGGCAGACGTCGTGGACCAGCCGGCCGGCCTGTTGGCTGGTCCAGCCGAACGGCTCGGCGAGTCCGGCGCCGACCAGGGCCAGCACGCCCTCCTCGTGCCAGCCCGCGCCGAGCTTGGCGGCCGGCTCCCAGCCGAGCGGGGTGGGCTCCAGATCGGCCCGGACCGGCAGGTTGGAGACCACGGTGATGGCCTCCCCGCCGGTCCGCGTCGCGGCGAGGAAGGTCCGCAGCCGCTCGGGCAGCCGCTGGGCGGCGCCGGTGGCGGCCGCGGACATCCGCGAGGGGTCCTGGTCGCCGTTCAGCGACTCCAGGAATTCATCGGCGAGAACCGCGATCTCGTCGCGCTCTTCATCGTGCAACCGCAGCGTGGACACCGCTTTCCTTTCTTTCGCGTCGGTGCGCCCTGGGGATTTCCGGTCAGGACGCGATGGAGCGTGGGCGGAGGTCGTTCCAGTTGCTCTCGACGTAATTCAGACATTCCTCCCTGGAGTCGGGTCCGTACGTCGACGACCAACCGTCTGGAACGTCGAGGAAATCCGGCCAGAGGCTGTGCTGGTTCGCCTGGTTGACCAAAACCCGGAAGGTGCCGTCGGCGTTCTCGAACGGGTTGCCCATTCGTCTCTCCCTGAACTGGTGGGGCTGGCACTGGCACCGCTCATGCTGGGAATCGGTTCGGCGTGCTGACAAGCTCGTTAAGCCAGGCCTTAAATCAGAAAACGGACCCTTCGGCTTCGCTTCGCCGAATGCCTGTGGCGGGCCGGTATATCGCGCTGACCTGCGGTTATCGTGCCCTGCTTAAGGAGCTGGAGCCTGCTGTTGGTTCCGGTCGAAACTGATGGCACCTGCCGGAAACCGAACAGGAGGCATCCATGTCGATCACTGAAGTGGCGATACCCGGGGCAAAACTGACATCGGCCGACATCTACAACTCGGCGGTGGCATCCTGGGCAATTGCCGCAGCCTGGGAGGTGGGAGCGCTCGACGAACTGGACGGCGCCGCCTCTCTGGATGCGGAGGAACTGGCGGAAAAGCTCGGGCTGGACCCGGTCGCGTCCCGCGGGATGTTCCAGGCGCTCGCCTCGGTCGGGGTCGTCACCCGCGATGGCGGCACCGTCAGCCCCGGCCCGATCTTCGACGAGGTGAACACCTACCGGTCGTACTTCCACTGGCTCAGCCGGGGCTGCTCCGGTCTTTATACCGAAATGCCCTCGGTGCTCCGAAAAGAGAACCGGGTCGGTTCCTTCCACCACCGTGACGGCGCGGCCATCGGCTACGCCTGCCGCGAGCTGTCCTCGTTCTCGTTCGACCCGGCGTTCTGGGCCGCGATGGATCGGCTGCCGTTCGACTTCAAGGTCGCCGCCGACCTCGGCTGCGGCAGCGGCGAGCGGCTCATCCAGCTCGCCAACCGCTACCCCGGCACCCGCGGGCTCGGCCTCGACATCGGCCTCCCGGCCGTCGAGATGACCACCCGTGAGGTGGCCAGGGCCGGCCTGTCCGACCGCATCACCGCTCTCCAGGCGGACGCCCGCGACCTGGCCCCGCACCCCGTCTTCGCGGAGGTCGAGCTGCTCACCTGCTTCATGATGGGCCACGACTTCTGGCCCCGCGAGAACGCCGTCAAGTCGATGCGCACCCTGCGCGAGCGGTTCCCCAACGTGCGCCGCTTCCTGCTGGGCGACACCACCCGCACGGTCGGCTACCCGGACCGCGGGATCCCGCTGTTCAACCTCGGCTTCGAGTCCGCCCACGACCTGATGGGGGTGTACGTGCCCACCCTGGACGAGTGGTACGGGGTCTTCGAGGAGACCGGCTGGAAGCTGGCCGGCGAGCAGCGGATCGAGTCGCCCGCCGCCTCCGTCGTCTTCGAGTTGGAGTGACCCCGACACCATGACGACCACCTCGGCAACCCCCACCAGGAGCGTCGACCCGGCCAGCGCCGGCGGGCTCGGCCGGCTGCTGCATCGACTGATCCGCCGGCACACCGTCCCCGGAGCCCAACTCGCCATCCTGCACCGGGGCGTGACCTCGGTGGTGGTGGCCGGGGAGGAGCGCCACGACAGCGGCCGGCCGGTCGTCGCGGAGTCCCGGTTCCCGGTCGGCTCGCTCACCAAGCCGTTCACCGCCGCGCTGCTGACGACCCTGGCGGGTGAGGGCGAGGTGGACCCGGACGCCCCGCTCGGCGAGCAGTTCCGCGAGTTCGCGGCGCTGCCCGGGGCGCTCGGAAGCGAACTGACGCTGCGGCACCTGCTCACCCACACCGGCGGACTGCCCGGGAGTCACCCCGCCGAGCAACCGCCGGCCGACCGCGACCAGTACCTCAGGGAGGCCGCGGCGACCGTGGTCTGCCCGCCGGGCACGGCCTTCTCCTACTCCAACGTCGGGCTGGTGGCGGCCGGCCGAGTCGCCGAACTGGCCCTCGGCATGCCGTGGGAGGAGGCCGTCACCTCGGTCCTGCTGCGTCCGCTCGGCATCCGAGCGGCCTTCGTCACCGGTTCGGGCGCCGCCGCCGGGCACGTCCCCGGGCACGCCGCGCAGCCGGCGTACGGTACCGCCCGCCCGGTGGCCCAGCTGCTGCCGCCGGTGGAGGCGCCGGCCGGCGCGCTCGCGCTCGCCGCCGCGGACCTGCTGCGGTTCGGCACCCTGCTCGCGGACGAACCGGTGCGCCCGCGCGGGCCGCTGCTGCCGCCGCCCCGGGTCACCGAGGCGATGCGCCGGATCGAGCCGAACACCGACGCGTTCGGCCTGGCCGACGCCTGGGGCCTCGGCCTCGCGCACCACCTGGCCCCGGACGGCCGGACCTGGGTCGGTCACGACGGCACCGGCGACGGCACCTCCTGCCACCTGCGGGTCGACCCGCAGGAGGGCACGGTCGTCGCGCTGACCACCAACGCGGGCACCGGACTCGCGCTCTGGGACGACCTGCTGGCCGAACTGGGCGAGGCCGGGATCGAGGTCGGCAGTCACCCGTTCACCCGGCTGCGCGGCGACGCGCCGCCGGCCCCCGAGCACCTCCTCGCCGACTGCGCGGGGACCTACCGCAACGGCGCCACCGAGTACCGCCTGGTCCGTGACCCGGACGGCCTGCGGCTCGACCAGGGAGGCCGACCGTTCGCCCGGCTCGCCGTCCGGTCGGACCTGGCGTTCTCGGTCGTCGAGCTGACCACCGAGCGGACCGGCTACACCGGCCGCTTCCACCGGGACCCGGACACCGGGCGGATCGACCGCATGCAGGTCGGCGGGCGCCTGGCGGCCCGGTGGTGAGCGGCGGTACACGGCAGTAACCAGCGTGTTCCGGACTCCCGCGACCCGCGGGAGTCCGAAGCCGTCGTCGGACCGGACGGCCGGCTGAACGGGCAGAGCAGACCGAAGGGCAGGAGACACAACCATGTCGCACGAGGCGGCTTCCCCGGACGCACGGCTCATCACTGGCACCGACCCGGCGTCGGCGGAGGCGGCAGGGTGGCACGCGGGACCGCCGGCGCCCGCCGCCGGCACCCTGCCCGAGCTGCTGCGCCGGCAGGTCGAGCGGGCCCCGAGGGCGCCCGCCCTGGTGTCCGGGGCCGGCACCCTCTCGTACGCCGAGCTGGACAGCCGGACCAACCGGCTGGCGCACCTGCTGATCGACCGGGGCGTCGGCCCCGGCAGCATCGTGGCGCTCGGCATGGCCCGCGGCGCGGATCTCGTGCTGGCGGCCATCGCCACCACCAAGGCCGGTGCCGCCTACCTGCCGGTCGATCCGGCCTACCCGGCCGAACGGGTCGCCTACGTCCTCGCCGACGCCTCGCCGCGGCTGCTGCTCACCAACGGCGCCGGTTCGGTCCGGGCCGCCGACGGCCCGCCGACCGTGCTGGACCTCGCCGACCCGGCCGTTGCCGAGGCGCTGGCGGGCTGCCCGGACACCGACCCGGCCGCGGCCGGGAAGGTCGGGCCGGGACACCCACTGGACGCCGCGTACGTCATCTACACCTCCGGGTCCACCGGGCGCCCCAAGGGCGTGGCCGTGCCCCACCACGGCCTCGCCGCCCTCACCGCCCAGCACGTCGCCCAGCTGGCGGCCGGCCCCGGTTCCCGGGTGCTGCAGTTCGCCAGCCCCAGTTTCGACGCCTCGGTGTTCGAACTCTCCATGGCGCTGCTCACCGGCGGCACGCTGGTCCTGGCCGACGCCGCGCGGCTGGTACCCGGTCCGGCCTTCGGCGACCTGCTGGCCGAACTGCGGATCACCCACGTCACCCTGCCGCCGGCGGTGCTCGCCACCCTGCCGGACGGGGCGGTCCCGGCCGGCGTCACCGTCGTCACGGCCGGCGAGGCCTGCTCCGCCGCGGTCGCGGCCCGCTGGGCGCCCGGCCGGCTGATGGTCAACGGGTACGGGCCGACCGAGTCCACCGTCTGCGCCACCATGAGCGACCCGATCCCCGGGGACGGCACCGCCCCCGACATCGGACGCCCGGTGACCGGCACCCGGGTGCACGTTCTCGACGAGCGGCTGCGGCCGGTCGCCCCCGGCGCCGTCGGCGAGCTGTACGTGGCCGGAGACGGGCTGGCGCTCGGCTACCTGGGCCGCCCCGGTCTGACCGCCGAGCGCTTCGTCGCCGACCCGTACGGACCGGCCGGCGGCCGCCTCTACCGCACCGGCGACCTCGCCGAGTGGACCGCGGACGGCGTGCTGCGCTACCGCGGCCGGACCGACGACCAGGTCAAGATCCGGGGCTTCCGGGTCGAGCTGGGCGAGGTCGAGGCCGCCGTGCTGACCCACCCGGCCGTCGCCGAGGCCGCCGCCGGAGCACCCGAGGACGAGCGCGGCCACCGCCGACTGGTCGTCCACGTTCGCGCGGAGGCGGGCCTGGCCGCGCCCACCCGGGCCGAGCTCGCCGCACACCTGCGCCGCACCCTGCCCGAGCACCTGCTGCCCTCCGCGGTGGTCCCGGTCGGGCACTTCCCGCTCAACCCCTCCGGAAAGGTGGACCGCGCCAAGCTGCCCGCGCCGGACCGGACCGGCCGCGGGGTCGCCCACGTGCCGGCGGACGGCCCGGTCGAGGAGGCTGTGGTCCGGATCTGGGAGGAGGCCCTCGGCACCACCGGTGTCGGGACCACCGACGACTTCTTCGACCTCGGCGGCGACTCGCTGCTGGGCGCCCGCGTCCTGGCCCGGCTGAAGGCGGAGTTCGGCACCGCGCCGAGTCTGCGCGAGCTGTTCGCCGCGCCGACCGCGGGCGCGGTCGCCGCCCTGGTCGGACCGGCCGGGCACACCCCCGCCCCGGTCCGGGCCGTCGCGCGCGACGGCGCGCCGGGTGGTCACGGCGGCACCGTGCCGATGTCCTTCGCCCAGGAGAGCCTCTGGTTCCTCCACGATGCCGCCCCGGCCCTGGCCGGGTACGGCGCCGCGGCCGGCATCGAGCTGACCGGCGAACTGGACGACGAGGCGCTGCGCGCCGCCTTGGGCGCGGTGCTCGCCCGGCACGAGGTGCTCCGCACCACCTTCCGGGCCGGCGAGCACGGCGGCGTGCAGGTGGTGCACGAGCCCGGCGAGCCCGCGCTCGACGTGGTCGACCTCACCGCGCTGTCGGCCGGGAAGGCGGCGGACGAGCACGAGCGACTGCTCGCCGAGGCCACGGCCCGTCCGTTCGACCTGGTGGCCGGGCCGCTGCTGCGCACCCTGCTGATCCATCTGCCCGGGCAGCGGCACGTGCTGGTGCTGGACCAGCACCACATCGTCACCGACGGCTGGTCCACCCGCGCCCTGCTCCGGGAGCTCTTCGAGCTCTACGGCCGGGCCGTGCGCGGGCCGCTCGGCCCGGTGGCGCCGGCGCCCGACCAGTTCGCCCGCCACGCCGCCGACCAGCGCGACCGGGCCCGGGCCGGCGCCTGGGACGCCGACATCGCGTACTGGCGCGAGCGGCTCGCCGACCTGCCGCCGCTCGACCTGCCCGCTGACCGGCCGCGCTCGGCGGCCCGCACCGGCGCCGGCGCCCTGCACCGGTTCCGCGTCCCGGCCGAGCTGGCCGCCAGGCTGCGCGCCCTGTCCCGGGCCCGTCGGGCCACCGTCTTCATGACGCTGACCGCCGCCGTGCACGTCCTGCTGGCCCGGCACAGCGGCCAGCGCGACTTCGCCCTCGGCATCGCCACCGCCGGCCGCCGCGACGGCGTGGACGACGACACCCAGGGCTTCTTCGCCAACCTGGTGCCGCTGCGCACCGCGCTCGACCCCGCCCGGCCGTTCGGTGAACTCGTCGACGCCGTGAGGGAGTCCACCCTGGTTGCGGTCGAGCACGGCGAGGTGCCGTTCGACCGGCTGGTCGAGGCGCTGCGTCCGGTCCGCGAACCGGGCCGGATGCCGCTGGTGCAGACCGCCGTCACCTACCAGGAACCGCTGCTGCGCCCCGGGGCGGCGGCCGCCGGGCTCCACCTGGCCGAGGCCGAACTCCCGCGATCCTCCTCGCGGTTCGACCTGCTCTTCGAGTTCTGGAACCACGGCGACACGCTCGGCGCCGGCATCGAGTACAGCACCGACCTGTTCACCGCTGCCACGGTCGCCCGGCTGGCGGACCACCTGCTCGGCCTGCTCCGGTCGGCCGTCGCCGGCGCCGACACGCCCGCCGGGGAGCTCGCCCTGGTCGGCGCGCAGGACGCCGGGGCCCGGCGGGCCCGGGCCGACTGGCACGACACCGAGGTCACCTACCCGCGCGAGGCCCGGGTCCACGAGCTGTTCGAGCGCGTCGCCCGGCTCCGCCCGGAGGCCGTCGCCCTGGTGCACGAGGAGACCGTCGTCCGCTACGGCGAGCTCAACACCCAGGCCAACCGGCTGGCCCGCCGACTGGCAGCCGCCGGGGTCGGGCGCGGCACGCTCGTCCCGGTCTGCGCCCGGCGCTCGCCCGGGATGGTCGTCGGGCTGCTGGCGGTGCTCAAGGCCGGCGGCGCCTACGCGCTGCTCGACACCGGCCTGCCGGTCGAGCGGCTGCGGCTGATGATCGAGGACCTGGCCGCGCCGGTCGCGCTCGTCGGGGCCGACGCCGAGGCGACCGTCCGGGCGGCCTGGCCCGCCGCGGGCGACCCGGTCCTGCTGTCGCTCACCGACCCGGCCACCGACGCCGAGGACGGCTTTGACCCGGCCGTCCCGGGCAGCGCCGAGGACCCGGCGACGGTGATGTTCACCTCCGGCTCCACCGGTCGGCCCAAGGGCGTGCTGGCGGCCCACCGCGCCACCGTGCGCACCTTCGTCGGCACCGACTACGCCCGGTTCGGGCCGGACGAGGTGGTCCTGCAGACGGCGCCGATCTCCTGGGACGCGTTCTCCCTGGAGCTGTTCGGCGCGCTGCTGCACGGCGCCCGCTGCGTCCTCCAGCCGGCCCCCACGCCCGAGCCGGAGGCGATCGCCGAGCTCGTCGAGCGGCACGGCGTCACCACCCTGTGGCTGTCCTCCAGCCTGTTCAACGTGATGGTCGAGGAGTACCCGGGCATCTTCGGGACGCTCCGCCAGGTGCTGACCGGCGGCGAGGCGGTCTCGGTCGAGCACGTCGGCCGGGTGCTGCGCCGCCACCCCGGGCTGCGCCTGGTCAACGGCTACGGACCGGTGGAGTCCATGGTGTTCGCCACCACCCACCGGATCACCGAGCGGGACCTGGAGCGGGCCTCGGTGCCGATCGGCCGCCCGCTGGCCAACACCCGGGTCCACCTGCTGGACCAGGACGGACGGCCGGTGGCGGACGGCGTGCCCGGCGAGCTGTACCTGGCCGGCGACGGCCTGGCGATCGGCTACCTCGGCCGGCCCGAGCTGACCGCCGAGCGGTTCGGCCCCGCGGTCTTCGACCCGGCCGAGCGGCTCTACCGCACCGGCGACCTGGCCCGGATGCTGCCCGAGGGCGTGCTGGAGTTCCTCGGCCGGGCCGACGACCAGGTCAAGGTGCGCGGCTTCCGGATCGAGCCCGGCGAGATCGTCGCCGCCCTGCTGCGGCTGCCGGAGCTGGCCGACGCCGCCGTCCTGGCACTGCCGGACGGCGCGGGCTCCAAGCGCCTGGTCGGCTACCTGGTGCCCCGGGACGCCGAGCAGCGCCCGGACACCGCCGGGGTGCGCGCCGCACTGGCGGAGCACCTGCCCTCGTACATGGTGCCGTCCGCCTTCGTCACGCTGCCGGCGCTGCCGCTGAACGCCGCCGGGAAGCTCGACCGGGCCGCCCTGCCGGTGCCCGAGGCCGACGCCGGGCGGGCCTACCTGGCGCCGCGCGACGAGAAGGAGCGGCTGCTCGCGCAGACCTGGGCCCGGCTGCTCGGCGTGGAACAGGTCGGCGTCGAGGACAACTTCTTCGAGCTGGGCGGGGACTCCATCCTCACCATGCGGGTCGCCGCCCGGGCCCGCGCCGAGGGGCTCTCCCTGCGCTCCGGCGACGTGATGCGGCATCAGAGCGTCGCCGCGCTGGCCGCCGTGGCGGTCTGGGCCCGGGACGAGGCGCCCGCCGCCGAACAGGGCCCGGTCGAGGGCGAGCTGCCGCTCACCCCGATCCAGCGCTGGTTCCACGGCACCGACCCGGCCCGGCCCGGGCACTTCGACCAGACCGTCCGGGTCGAACTGGCCCCCGGAGTCGACCAGTCGGCCCTGGAGCGGGCGCTGCGCGCCCTGTTCGCGCAGCACGACGCGCTGCGGCTGCGCTTCACCGGGACCGTCGGCCACCACGCGCCCGGCCAGGTCGGCCCCCTGCTGCACGTCGTCGACCTGGCCGGCCTGCCGGTCGACGAGCAGGACCGCCGGATCGACGACGTGGCCGAGCGGGCCGAGGAGTTCGACCTCGCCGAGGGCCCGCTGTTCGGCGCCACCCTGCTGCGCGGCGACACCGAGCGGCCGGACGTGCTGGTGCTGGCGGCCCACCACCTGGTGGTCGACGGCGTCTCCTGGCGCATCCTGCTGGAGGACCTCGCCGACGCCTACCGGCAGGCCGCGGTCGGCCGGGAGGTGCGGCTCGGCGCCAAGACCACCTCGTTCCGGGCCTGGGCGCTCGACCTCGAAGCCCGCACCGCCGCCGGCGAGTTCGAGCCCGAGCGGGCGTACTGGGACGGCGTGCCGGACCGGGCGACGCCCCGGCTGCCGCGCGACCGGGCAGGTGCCAACACCGCGGCTTCGACCCGCACGCTGACCGTCCGGCTGACCGCCGCCGAGACGGACGCGGTGCTCCGGGAGCTCCCGGCCCGCTACCGGGGCGGCCCGGACGACGTCCTGCTGAGCGCGCTCGGCACCGCACTGGCCGCCTGGACCGGCCTGCCGAAGGTGCTGGTGGACCTGGAGGGCCACGGCCGGGCCGAGCGGGACGGCACCGACCTGTCCCGCACCGTCGGCTGGTTCACCGCCGTGTACCCCGTCGCCCTCGACCTGCCCGATCCGGCCGCCGGCTGGCCGGCCGTCCTCAAGTCCGTCAAGCAGCGGCTGCGGGATGTCCCCGGCGGCGGCCTCGGCCACGGCGCTCTGCGCGACGCGGCCGCCCACCGCACCGAGCGCGACCGCGCGCCCGAGGTGAGCTTCAACTACCTCGGCCGCTTCGAGGAACTGCCCGAGGGCGGCCCGTTCGAGGCGGGCACCCGGCCGCGGATGTGGCTGCGGCAGTCCCCGGAGTCGGTCCGTCCCCACCTGCTCGACGTCATCGCCGTCCTCGGCGACGGCGGCGCCCTGGAACTGCTCTGGCAGTACTCCGACCAGGTGCACGAGGAGGCCACCGTACGGCGCCTCGCCGAGGCCACCGCCGATGCGCTCCGCGCGCTGGCCGCGCACGCGGGCGAGCCCGGAGCCGGCGGCCGGACCCCCTCGGACTTCCCGCTGCTGCGGCTGGACCAGGCCGCGGTGGACCGGCTGGCCGGTGACGGCCGGGCGGTGGCGGACCTCTACCCGCTCACCGCGATGCAGGCCGGCATGCTCTTCCACTCGTTGGAGGCCGCCGCCGAGACCGGCGGTCAGGACGCCTACTTCGCCCAGTTCGCCTTCGTGCTGGACGGCGTGGACCGCGTCGACCTGCTGGAACGCGCCTGGCGCAGCACCGTCGACCGAACCCCGGTGCTGCGTACCACGGTCGCCGACGCCGGGGCCGGCGGGTTCGTCCAGCGGGTGCTGCGGACCGTCCCCACCCCGCTGACCGTGCTGGACTGGAGCGGACTGGACGAGGCCGGGCGGGCCGAGGCGTTGGAGCGGCTCTTCGCCGCCGACCGCGCGCTCGGCGTGGACCTGGCCGGCGGCCCGCTCACCCGGCTCACCGCGGCCCGGCTGGACAGCGGCTCGCTCCACCTGCTGTGGACCTTCCACCACGCGCTGCTGGACGGCTGGAGCCTCTACCAGGTGCTCTCCGACCTGTTCGCCGAGTACGCGGCGCTGCGCGCCGGCCGGCCGTCCGCCGCCGTCGAGCGGCCGCCGTTCCGCGACTACGTGGCCTGGCAGCTCGCTCGGGACACCGACGAGGCGCAGCGGTACTTCACCGAGCGGCTGGCGAGCCTGACCACCGCCACCCCGCTGCCCTTCGACCGCAGGCCGACCGGCGAGCACCGGGTCAGGTCCTCCGCGCGGCTGCGGGTGGAACTGCCGGCCGAGCTGTCCGCCCGGGTCTACCGGGCCGCGCGGGACCGGCAGGTCACCGTGAACACGGTGGTCCAGGGCGCCTGGGCGCTGCTGCTGTCCCGGCTGTCCGGGCAGGGCGACGTCTGCTTCGGCGCGACCGTCTCCGGCCGCCCCCACGACCTCGACGGCGCGCCGGACATGGTCGGGCTGTTCATCGGCACCCTGCCGGTCCGCGCCCTCGCGGACCCGCAGGCCGAGCTCGGGCCCTGGCTGCGCGAGCTCCAGCAGGAGCAGGTGCGGGCCCGCGTGCACGAGCACCTGCCGCTCACCGCGATCCAGGCCCGCAGCGGGATCGCCGCCCCGGCCAGGCTCTTCGACAGCGTGCTGGTCTTCGAGAACTACCCGGTGGACGACGCCGCGCTCACCGTCGGCGGCCTCGCCCTGCGCGACGTGAGCGCCGACGCCGAGACCACCAACTACCCGGTGACGGTGGGCGTCTACCCGACCGAGCGGCTGACCTTCTCGTTCGCCTACGACCCCGCCCTGTTCGACGAGCGGACGGTGCGGACCTTCGCCGACCGGCTCGGTCTGCTGCTGGGCGGCATGGCCGAGCCGGAGCGGGACGCGCCGACCCGGCTGGTGGACCTGCCCTGGCTGACCGAGGACGAGCTGCGGCGGCACCTGACCGGCCACGACGACACCGCGGTCGCCGTGGACCGCACCACCGTGCCGGAGCGGATCGCCGCCCAGGCCCGGCGCACTCCCGCGGCGCTCGCGCTGACCGGCCCCGACGGCCGCCTCGACTACGCCGACCTGGCCGCGCGCTCCGACGCGCTGGCCGCCCGGCTGCGCGCCGCCGGGGTCGGCACCGAGGACGTGGTGGCCGTCGCCATGCGGCCCTCCGCGCTGCTGGTGGTGACCCTGCTCGCGGTGTGGAAGGCCGGCGCCGGGTACGTGCCGCTGGACCTCCAGCACCCGGCCCGGCGGCTCGGCGCCCTGCTCGCCGAGTGCGGTCCGGTGCGGCTGCTGGCGGACGCCGAGGGCGCAGCGGCCTTGGACGGCGAGGCGCCGGCCGGCTGCCCGGTCGACCTGGTGGACCTGGCGGGCCTGGCCGGCCCGTACGACCACACCGGGGTCGTCCGACCCGCCCCGGCGGACACCGCGTACGTGCTCTACACCTCCGGTTCGACCGGCACCCCCAAGGGCGTGGTCGTCGAGCACGCCTCGCTGGCGCACTACCTGGCCCACGCCGCCGACGCGTACCCGGGCCTGCGCACCTCGGCGCTGCTGCACTCCTCGATCGCCTTCGACCTCACCGTCACCGCGCTGTGGACCCCGCTCACCCTGGGCGGCACGGTCGTGGTGTCCCCGCTGGAGCCGGACGCGCTCGCCGAACTGGCCGCCGCCGGCACCGCGGTGGGCTTCGTCAAGGCGACGCCCAGCCACCTCCCGCTGCTGGAGCGCCTGCCCGACGTGGCGGCCGGCTCGGCCGACCTGGTGGTCGGCGGCGAGCAATTGCTCGGCGAGACCCTCGTCGGCTGGCGGGCCCGGCACCCCGGCAGCGCGGTGATCAACGAGTACGGGCCGACCGAGGCGACCGTGGGCTGCATCGTGTACCGGGCCGAGCCCGGGCAGCCGCTCGCCCCGGGCGCCGTCCCGATCGGCCGGCCGATCCGCAACACCCAGGCCTACCTGCTCGACGGCACGCTGCGCCCGGTGCCCGACGGCGTCACCGGCGAGCTGTACCTCGGCGGTGACGGCCTGGCCCGCGGTTACCGGGGCCGTCCGGCGCTGACCGCCGAGCGGTTCGTCGCCGCCCCGTTCGGTGCGCCCGGCGGACGGCTCTACCGCACCGGCGACCTGGCCCGGCGCCGCGCCGACGGCGTGATCGAGTACCTGGGCAGGGTCGACGACCAGGTGAAGGTGCGTGGCTTCCGGATCGAACTCGGTGAGGTGGAGAGTGCGTTGACTCGCCACCTGGGCGTCGCCGCGGCCGCTGCCACGGTCGCCGACGGGGTGCTCGGCGGGCACGTGGTGACCACCGGCGGCCCGGACGCGCCGGACGCGGCCGAGCTGCGCCGCTTCCTGGCCGGGCTGTTGCCCGAGCACATGGTTCCGGCGGGCTTCGCCTTCGTCCCGGCGCTGCCCCTCACCCCCAACGGCAAGGTCGACCGGGCGGCGCTCGGCCGACCCGCGGAACGGTCCACCGAGCCCGCCGAGCCCGCAGCACCGGAGCCGCAGGAGCCGCTGACGCCCACCGAGCAGGCCCTGGCAGGCATCTGGTCGGACGTCCTGGGGGTGGCGCAGGTCGGCCCGCACGACGACTTCATCGGCCTGGGCGGGGACTCCATCCGGAGCCTGGGCGTGATGGCAAGCGTCCGCAGGGCGTTCGGGATCTCCCTGTCGCCGCGGGAGGTCATGACCGCCCGGACCGTCTCCGAGCTGGCGGCGCTCATCGAGGACAAGGTCCTGGCGGACATCCTGGCCGCCGAGGGACTGGCGGACACCGGCACGAGCAGCGAGGCATGAGGAGCATGAGCATGAACGGTCCCACGTCCCGGCCCGACCGACTGTCGGCGCTGCCGCCCGAGCTGCGCGAGAAGCTGCTGCGGCGGCTGGCCGGCCAGGGAGCGGCCCCGGACGCGCCCGGAGCGCCCGCCGCCGCGGCGGACGCCGCGATCGGCGCCGGCCCGCGCCCGGAGGAGGTCCCGCTCTCCTCCGGCCAGCAGCGGCTCTGGTTCCTCAGCAGCCTCGCCCCCGAGGGCAGCGAGTACACCAGCGCCTTCGGCCTGCGGCTGACCGGTCCGCTCGACCGGGACGCGCTGGCCCGGGCGGTGGACCTGGTGGTGGAGCGACACGAGGTGTTGCGCACCAGCTACCGGGTCGAGGGCGACCGGGTGCGCCAGGTCGTCCACCCGGCGGCGTCCGGGGTGCTGCGCCTCGCCGAGCCCGCCGCCGATGCCGGGGAGCCTGATGCCGGGGAGCCCGGTGTTGCGGCCGTCGTACGGGCCGAGCTCGCGACGCCCTTCGACCTCGCGCGGGGTCCGCTGCTGCGTGCCCTGCTGCTGAGGTCCGCGCCGGAGCGGCACGTGCTGCTGATCACCGCCCACCACAGCGTCATCGACGGCTGGTCCTCGGGTGTGCTCTTCGACGAACTCGGCTCGGCGTACGCGGAGTTCGCCGCCGGTCGCACGCCGCGCCCGGAGCCGGTCGCGGTCCAGTACGCGGACTACGCGCTCTGGCAACGCGAGTGGCTGACCGGGCCCGGGGTGAAGGCCGGGCTCGACTACTGGGAGAGCAGGCTGCGCGGCGCCGAGCCGCTCGGCCTGCCCACCGACCGCCCCCGTCCGCCGGTCCGCGGCACGGCCGGCGCCGTGCTGCGGCTGGCTGTGCCCGCCGCGTCGACCGCTCGGCTCAAGGACCTCGCCCGGCGTGAGGGCACCACGCTGTTCCCGGTGCTGCTGGCCGGCTACCAGCTGCTGCTCGCCCGGCTCTCCGGGCAGCCGGACGTCACCGTCGGCACCGTCACCACCGGCCGCGGCCGGCCCGAACTGGAGCGTGCCGTCGGCTTCTACGCCAACACCGTCGCGCTGCGCACCGCGGTGGACGAGGAGGAGCCGTTCGCGGCGCTGCTCGCCCGGGTGCGGGACGGCGTGCTGGACGGCTTCGAGCACGACCAGGTGCCGTTCGAGCGGCTGGTCGAACGGCTGGAGCCGGTCCGGGACCCGAGCCGCACCCCGGTGTTCCAGACCATGATGGTGCTGCAGAACGCGTTCGGAGCCCCGCTCGCTCTGCCCGGGGTGGCCGTCGAGCAGCTGGAGCTGCCGCGCTGGGAGGCCACCGTCGACCTCGGGCTGGAGTTCGAGGAGCGCGACGGCGAGCTGGACTTCGGCCTGTCGTACAGCACCGCGCTGTTCGACGAGCGGACCGTCCGGGCGCTCGGCGAGCGGCTGGTCGCCCTGTTCGAGGCGGTCGGCGAGCAGCCGGACACCCCGCTGCGCGCGTTGCCGCTGGTCTCCGCCGAGGAGGCGGCCGAGCTGCGCCGCGACTGGGATGCGGCGGCCGCCACCGCCGACGACGGCCCCGCCACCCTGGTCCAGGCCTTCGAGCGGCAGGCCGCCGCCACCCCCGGCGCGCCCGCCCTGGTGTTCCGGGACGAGCGGCTCGGCTTCGGCGAACTCAACGGCCGGGCCAACCGGTTGGCGCGCCACCTGCGGGCCCTGGGGATCGGCGCGGAGAGCCTGGTGGCACTGGTGCTGCCGCGCTCGACCGACTTCGTGGTCGCGCTCTGGGCGGTGCTCAAGGCCGGCGCGGTGTACGTGCCGATGAACTCCGAGGAGCCCGCCGAGCGGATCGCCGACCTGCTGCGCGGTATCCGGCCCGCGCTGGTGCTCGGCACCGGGGAGCTGGCCGGCGCGGTGCCCGCCGAACTGCCCCGGCTGCTGCTGGACGAGCCCGCCGTGGTCGCCGCCGTCGCCGCCCGGGACGGGCACGACGAACCCGTGGCCGCCCCGGCCCCCGGGGACGCCGCGTACGTCATCCACACCTCGGGCTCCACCGGCCGGCCCAAGGGCGTGGTGGTCGAACACCGCTCGCTGGCCAACCTGTTCGCCCGCCAGCGGGACGAGCTGTTCCGGCCCGCGGCGGCCCTGCTCGGCCGCCCGCTGCGGGTCGCGCTGACCACGGTGCCGACCTTCGACGCGTCCTGGAACCCACTGATGGCGGTGGCCGACGGCCACACCCTGCACCTGGTGGACAGCGAGACCCGGCTGAACGCCGACGACCTGGTGGCCTACGCGCGGCGCGAGCAGGTGGACCTGTTCCAGCTCACGCCGTCCTTCGCCCGCCCGGTGCTCGACGCCGGCCTGCTCGCCCCCGCCGCGCCGCACCGGCCCGCAGTGCTGGTGCTCGGCGGCGAGGCGGTCGGCGAGGAGCTGTGGCGCGAGCTGGCCGCGACCCCGGGGCTGACCGCCCACAACTTCTACGGGCCGGCCGAGTGCACCGTCGACACCCTCGCCGCCCGGGTGGACACCGCCCGCGCGCCGGAGCTCGGCCTGCCGGTGCGCGGCACCCGGGCCTATGTGCTGGACGCGCACCTGCGCCCCGTCCCGGCCGGCGTGCGCGGCGAGCTCTACCTGGCCGGTCCGCCGGTCGGGCGCGGCTACCTGCACCGGGCCGCACTGACCGCCGAGCGCTTCGTCGCCGACCCGTTCGGCCCCGCGGGCACCCGGATGTACCGCACCGGCGACCTGGTCCGCCGCACGCCGGACGGGCGGCTGGAGTTCGCCGGCCGCGGCGACGACCAGGTCAAGATCAACGGCGTCCGGGTGGAGCCGGGCGAGATCGAGGCGGCGCTGCGCTCCCACCCCGCGGTGGACGACTGCGCGGTGGTGCCCCGGGCCGGCCGGGCCGGCGTTCAGCGGCTGGTGGCCTTCGTGGTGCCGAGCGCCGCGGTGCCGGGCGCGGCCGCGCTCCGCGCCCACCTGCACGGCCTGCTGCCGGACTACCTCGTCCCCGCCGCCTTCGCCTTCCTGACGGCGCTGCCGCGCACCGCCGGCGGCAAGACCGACCGCCGGGCCCTGCCGGAGAGCGCCGTCGAGCCGGAGCCGGCCACCGGCTACGTGCCGCCGCGCACCGAGGTCGAACGGGCTCTGGCCGGGATCTGGGCCGAGCTGCTCGGTGCCGACCTGGTCGGCACCGAGGACAACTTCTTCTCCCTCGGCGGCGACTCCATCCTCAGCATCCAGGCCGTCTCCCGGGCCCGGGCCGCCGGGTTCCTGCTCCAGTCCAGGGACATCCTGGTCAAGCAGACCATCGCCCGGATCGCCCCCGGCGTCACCACCGTGGCCGACACCGCCCAGCAGTACGAGCACCAGGGGCCGGCGCCGCTGGCCCCGATGCAGCACCGGCTGCTGGCCGGTGCGGTCGACATCCCCCGGTTCACCATGTCGCTGCTGCTGGAGCTGGTTCCCGGCACCGACCCGGCCGCACTGGCGCGGGCGCTGGAGGGCCTGGTCGCCCACCACCCGGCGCTGCGCACCCGGTTGCGCCGCGCGGACGGCGGCTGGCTGCAGGAGGTCGCGGCGCACCAGGACGGCCCGCTGCTGAGCCGCCGGGACACCGCCGGCCTGGGCGGGCCGGAGCGCGCGGCGGCGCTGCGCGAGGAGGCGGAGTCGGCCCGTCGCGCCCTCGACCCGGAGCGCGGCCCGGTGCTGCGCGCCGTGCTGTTCGACGAGGGTGCCGGGGCGGGCCCCCGGCTGCTGCTGACGGCGCACCACCTGGTGGTCGACGGCGTCTCCTGGCGCATCCTGCTGGACGACCTCGCGACCGGCTACGAGCAGGCCCGGGCCGGCCGACCGGTCGACCTCGGCACCCCGACCACCCCGTTCGCGGCCTGGTCCGCCAGGCTCGCCGAGTACGTCCGCGACGGTGGCCTGGACGACGAACTCCCGTACTGGCGGCGGATCGCCGAGGAGTCCTTCGAGCTGCCCGCCGACGGTGCGGGGTCCAACACGGCGGCCTCGCTGGAGCGTGCGGACTTCGCCCTCACCGCCGAGGAGACCGAGGCGCTGCTGCGCGACGTCCCGCCGGTCTACCGGACCAGGGTGGACGACGTGCTGCTCACCGCCCTGGCCGGCGCGCTCGCCGAGTGGACCGGCCGCGAGCGGGTGCTGGTCGGCCTGGAGGGGCACGGGCGTGAGGACGTCCTGCCCGGTGCCGACCTCTCCCGCACGGTCGGCTGGTTCACCGCCGTCCACCCGGTCGCGCTGACGGTGGCGGCCGGCGACGGGGTCGCCGCGCGACTGAAGTCGGTGAAGGAGCAACTGCGTGCCGTCCCCGCCAAGGGTTTCGGCCACGGTGCGCTGGCCGCCCACCGGGCGGGCTTCACCCCGGCTGCCGCGCCGGCCGTGACCTTCAACTACCACGGGCAGCTGGACGGCGCGTTCGCCGCCCGCTCCCTCTACCGCGCCCACCTGGGCGACGGCGGGCCGCAGTGGGACGGCGACCACGAGCGGAGCGCGCAGATCGAGGTGGTCGGCGCCGTCTCCGACGGGGTGCTCACGCTGTCCTGGTTCACCTCCCGGGCGCTGCACCGGCCGCAGACCGTCCGGCGGCTCGGCGAGTCGCTGCTGGCGCACCTGCGGGCCGTCATCGCGCACTGCACCGAGCCCGGCGCCGGCGGCCGCACGCCGTCCGACCACCCGTTGGCCCGGCTCGACCAGGCGGCCCTCGACCGGCTGGTCGGCGACGGCCGGGGCGTGGACGACGTCCTGTCGCTCACCCCGTTGCAGGGCGGCATGCTCTTCCACACCCTGACCGACCCGGACGGCGGCGCCTACGTCGACCAGCTGGCCCTGCGGCTGGAGGGAGTGGTCGCCGCCGAGGCGCTGGCCGCGGCCTGGCGCGAGGTGTTCCGGCGCACCGACGTGCTGCGCGCCACCGTCCGCTGGGAGGGCGTGCCCGAGCCGGTCCAGCTGATCCGCTCGGACCTGGAACTGCCGGTCGAGCTGCTCGACTGGCGTGGGGACCCCGACCCCGGCCGGCGGCTGGACGAGCTGGTCCGGGCCGAGCGCGAGCGCGGCATCGACCTGACCGCCGGGCCGCTGATGCGGATCGTCCTGGCCCGGGTCGACGACCGGACCGTCCACCAGCTGTGGACGTTCAGCCACCTGCTGCTGGACGGCTGGAGCACCGCCCAGCTGTTCGAGGAGGTGCTGGAGCACTACGTCGCCGCCGTCGAGGGGCGGGCCGCCCTCCCGGTCAGCCGGCCGCCGTTCCGCGAGTACCTGGAGTGGCTGGCCGGGCAGGACCGCGAGGCCGCCCTGGCGCACTGGCGGCAGGTGCTGGCCGGCTTCGCCGAGCCCACCGCGCTGCCGGTGGACCGCCAGCCCGCCGCCGACCACCGCGCCCGGGCCGCCGGCTCGCACAAGCTCGCCCTGGATCCGGCGGTCACCGGGGTGCTGGCCGACTGGTGCCGGGAGAACCGGATCACCCTCAACACCCTGATGCAGGGCGCCTGGGCGATCCTGCTGTCGCGGCACGCCGGCGAGCCGGACGTGGTTTTCGGTGCCGTCGTCTCCGGGCGCACCCCCGAGGTGCCGGGGATCGAGAGCGGCATCGGCATGTTCGTCAACACCGTCCCGGTCCGGGCCCGGGTGGCCGGACCGGAGGCGGACGGTGACCTCGGGGCCTGGCTGCGCGCCCTGCAGGCGGCGCAGGCGGAGAGCACCGCGCACGACTACCTGGCCCTCTCCGACGTCCGGCGCTGCGCCGAACTGGCCTCCGGGGAGCGGCTGTTCGACAGCGTGGTGGTCTTCGAGAACTACCCGGTCGCCGAGGGCGCCACCGGCCGCGACGGGGTGGGCGTCCAGGTGCTGCGCTCCTCGGACAGCAGCACCGTGCCGCTCACCGTCAGCAGTCACGCCGACACCGCGCTGCGGATCGAACTCACCTACGATCCCGAGCTGTTCGACGCCGCCACCGTGGAGCGGATCGGCGGCCGGCTGCGCACCCTGCTGGAGGGCGTGGCCGCGGACCCGCACCGCGGGCCGACCGCGCTGCCCTGGCTCACGGAGGGGGAGCGGTACACCCTGCTCGCCGAGTGGAACGACACCGCGCGCCCGCGCCGCACCGAGGCGCTGGTCCAGGAGCTGTTCGACGCCCAGGTCGTCGCCCGCCCGGACGAGGTGGCCGTCCTGGAGGCGGACGGCGGCGCTCCGCTGACCTTCCGGGAGCTGGACCGCCGGGCCAACCGGCTCGCCCATCGCTTGGTCGCCGCCGGCGCCCGGCCGGGCGAGCGGGTGGCTCTGCACCTGGAGCGCTCCACCGACATGGTGCTCGCCGTGCTCGCCGTGCTGAAGTCCGGTGCCGCCTACGTGCCGCTGGATCCGGCGTACCCGCGCGAGCGGCTGGAGTTCATGTTGGAGGACGCCGAGCCGGCGGTGGTGCTGAGCCACGCCGCGATCGCCGACCGGCTGCCCGGCCACGGCGGTGCCCTGGTCACCGTCGAGTCCGTCGCCGACACCGGCCCGGACACTCCGCCGGAGGTCGCCGCCGGGCCGGACGACCCGGCGTACGTGGTGTACACCTCCGGCTCCACCGGCCGGCCCAAGGGCGTGGTGGTGACCCACCGGAACCTGCTCCACATCGCCGGCGCCTGGGACGAGCTGTACGACCTGACGGAACGCAGGTTGCGCTTCGTCTCCATCACCAGCCTCTCGGTGGACCTCTTCCTGGCCGACCTGCTCCGCTCGGTCTTCTTCGGCGGCTCGATGCTCGTCGTGCCGACCGACCTGGTCACCGACCCTGCCCGGCTGCTCGCGCTGGTCGAGCGGGTCGGCGGTACCGCGATCGAACTGGTCCCCTCACTTGCCAGGGCACTGGTCGAGGAGGTCGGGGGGCGCGGCGAGCGACTGCCGGCCTTCCAGGTGATGTCGGTCGGCTCGGAGGGCTGGCGCGTCGACGACTGCCGCGAGCTGCTGGAGCACGCCCACCCGGACACCATGGTGGTCAACGCCTACGGGGCGACCGAGGCCACCGTCGACTCCACGGTGTTCGTACCCACCCCCGAGCGGCTGGCCCGCCTCGCCGCCTACGTGCCGGTCGGCAGCCCGATCGGCAACACCCGGGTGTACGTCCTCGACGAGCGGGGCGAGCCGGCGCCGGTCGGCGTGCCCGGCCACATCCACATCGGCGGGGACGGCGTGAGTGCCGGCTACTGGCGGCGTCCCGAGCTGACCGCCGAGCACTTCCTGTCCGACCCGTTCACCCCGGGCGGCCGGCTGTACCGGCCGGGCGACCTGGGCCGCTGGACGGCCGACGGCGTCCTGGAGTTCCTCGGCCGGGCCGACCACCAGGTCAAGATCCGCGGCTTCCGGATCGAGCTCGCCGAGGTCGAGGCGGCGCTCACCGCGCTGGACGACGTGGCCGAGGCGGTCGTGGTGGCCCGCCGAGACCGCGGCCGGGACCGGCTGGTGGCGTACGTGGTGCCCGCCGTGCCCGGCGCCGGGATCGACCCGGCCGGGCTGCGGGCCCGACTGGCCGTCGGCCTCACCGAGGCGATGGTGCCCTCGGCCTTCGTCGGACTGGACCGCGTCCCCCTGCTGCCCAACGGCAAGACCGACCGCCGGGCGCTGCCCGAGCCGCCCGAGGACCTCGCCCTCGGCGGCGAGTACCTGGCCCCCGAGGGCGCGTCGGAAATCCTGCTGGCCGGGATCTGGGCGGAGGTGCTGGGCGTCGAGCGGATCGGGGCCGAGGACAACTTCTTCGAGCTGGGCGGCGATTCGCTGCTGAGCATCCGGGTGGTGTCCCGGCTGCGGCAGCACGTGGCCTCCGGGATCTCCCCGCGCGCCCTGTTCAGCGCGCCGACCGTCCGGTCGCTGGCCGCGCTGCTCGCCGCCGAGCGGGAGGCGCCCGCCGACGCGCTGGCGCCGGTCGGCCGGGAAAGTGCCCCGCCGCTCTCCTTCGGCCAGCAACGGCTCTGGTTCCTCGGGCAGTTCGGCGGGACCGGTGCCGAGTACAACTCACCGTTGGGCCTGCGGGTGCACGGCCCGTTGGACGCCGACGCACTGGAACTGGCGCTGGCCGACCTGGTGGACCGGCACGAGTCGTTGCGCACGCTCTTCGGCCAGGTCGACGGCGAGGGGCGGCAGTTGATCGCTCCGGCCGGGCGGCCCTTCGCGCTGGCCCGCACCGACCTGGCCGGCCACCCCGCGCACGAGCGCGAGGACCGGCTGCGGGAGGCCGTCGGCGCCGACGGCGCCACCCCCTTCGACCTGCGCACCGGTCCGCTGTTCCGGGCCCACCTGGTCCGGCTGGCCGAGGACGAGCACGTGCTGACCCTGGTCCTGCACCACATCGTCACCGATGGCCGCTCGGCCGGCGTGCTGGTCCGCGACCTCGCCGAGCTGTACCGCGTCCGGCGGCACGGCGGTACCGCCGACCTGCCGGAACTCCCCATCCAGTACGCCGACTTCGCGGCCTGGCAGCGTGCCCGTTGGGAGCGCGCGGGGAGCGGCCGGCTCGACTGGTGGCGGGAGCGGCTGGCCGGCCTGGAGCCGCTGGAGCTGCCCACCGACCGGCCCCGGCCGCCGGTGCGCGGCCGCGAGGGGGCGCAGCTGGAGTTCGCCGTGGACGCGGAGACCGCCAAGCGGCTCAAGCGGATCGCCCAGGACCGCGGCGCGACGCTGTTCACCGTGCTGGTCGCGGCGACCCAGCTGCTGCTCGCGCACTGGTCGGGCCAGGACGACATCGCGGTGGGCACCGTCTCGGCCGGTCGCGACCGGCCCGAACTGGAGCAGGTGGTCGGCTTCTTCGTGGACACCCTGGTGCTGCGTTCCGAGGTGGACTGGGAGGAGGGCTTCGACGGCTTCCTCGGCCGGGTGCGGGAGTCCGTCAACGGCGCCTTCGCCCACGCCGACGTGCCCTTCGACCGGCTGGTCGAGGCGCTGCGGCCGGAGCGCGACCCGAGCCGCACCCCGCTGTTCCAGGCCATGGTGGTCCTGCAGGACGCCCCGGGCGGCCCGGTGCGCCTCGACGGCGCCCACACCGAGGAGTTCGGCCTGCCCACCGGCGGCGCCGCGTTCGACCTCACCTTCCAGTTCCAGGAGACCGACCGCGGCCTGGACGCCGCCCTGCAGTACAGCGTCGGCCTGTTCGACCGGAGCACCGCCCGCCGGATGGCCGACGCCCTGGTCCTGCTGCTCGGCGGCATCTCCGAGCGCCCGGGCGACCCGCTGCGCGAACTCCCCTACGTCCCGGCCGAGGAGCTCGTGCCGGAGCCCCGGCGCTGGCACCGGGATCCGGACGGGGAAGCCGGCGTGCTCGCCCACGAGCTGGTGGGCCGGCGGGCCGAGGAGCGCCCGCACGCGGTGGCCGTGGTCGCCGACGACGGCACCGAGGTTTCGTACGGCGAACTCGACGCCCGGGCCGGGGGCCTGGCCCGCCGCCTGGTCGCCGGGGGCGTCACCCCGGACACCCTGGTCGGCGTGTTCGCCGACCGCGGGGTGGAGATGGTGGTGGCGGCGCTCGCGGTGCTCAAGGCCGGCGGCGGCTACGTGCCGTTGGACCCGCAGTACCCGGCCGACCGGATCGGCGCGATGATCAGCGGCACCGCGGTCCCGCTGCTGCTCACCCAGGCGCACCTGGCAGAGCGGCTCCCCGAGGGGCCGTTCACCGTCCTGCGGATGGACGGGTCGGACGGGTCGGACGGGTCGGACGGGTCGGACGGCGAGGTGGCCCCGGCCGGCCCCGCGCTGCCCGGCGAGCCGGGCTCCCCGTACCGGGTGGAGGCCGACCACGTCGCCTACGTGGTGCACACCTCCGGTTCCACCGGCCGCCCCAAGGCCGTGGTGATCAGCCACGGCGCGATCGCCCGGACCGCCCGGGTGCTGCGCGAGGCCTGGGACATCACCGCCGACAGCCGGGTGCTGCAGTACGCGCCGGCCAGCTTCGACGGCGGGGTGTGCGACCTGTTCTGCACCCTCACCGCAGGCGGCGCGCTCTGCCTCACCAGCCCGCGCCCCGCGCCCGACCCGGCCGGGGAGATCATCCGGACCGGCGCCACCGTGGCGGTGCTGCCCCCGGCGCTGCTGGCGGTGATGGACGCCGAGCGGCTGCGCGGCCGGCTGCCCACCGTCGCCGCCGCCGGCGACGTCTGCCCGCCCGACCTGGTGCGCACCTGGTCACAGGGCCGGGAGTTCTTCAACGTGTACGGGCCGAGCGAGGCCACGCTGGTCTCCACCCTGTGGAGTCCGGGCGAGCTGCCCGCGGGCGCCCCCGTGCCGGTCGGCACCGAGCTCAACGGCGTCGGCCTGCACATCCTCGACCGCCACCTGCGGCCGGTGCCGGACGGCGTGCCCGGCGAGCTCTACATCGACGGCCCCGGGCTCGGCCGCGGCTACGCCGGACAGCCCGGCCTGACCGCCGGGCGGTTCGTCGCCAACCCGTTCGGCGGGCCCGGGAGCCGGATGTACCGCACCGGCGACCTGGTCCGCCGGGTGGCCGGCGGCGAGCTGGAGTTCGTCAGCCGCACCGACACGCAGTTCAAGGTTCGTGGCCACCGGGTCGAGCCCTCCGAGATCGAGGCCGTGCTGCTGCGCGAGCCCGGCGTCGGGGACGCCGCCGTGGTGGTCTTCAAGCCGGAGGGCGGCCGCGAGCTGCTGGCCGCGTACGTGGCCCCGGGCGCCCGGTCGGGCGCCTCCGAGCTCTCGCCCGCGGTGCTCAGGGACGCGGTGGCCCGCGCCCTGCCCGGCTACATGGTGCCGGCCGCCGTCCAGGTGCTCGACCAGCTCCCGGTCGGCACCAACGGGAAGGTGGACCGGCGCAGGCTCCCGGCGCCGACCGGACCGGACACCGCCGTGGCGGCCCGGGTGGCGCCGCGCGACCGGAAGGAGGAACTGCTCGCCCGGATCTGGGCACAGACGCTCGGCATCGAGCGGGTCGGCGTCGAAGACAGCTTCTTCGACCTCGGCGGCGACTCCATCCTCAGCATCCAGGTGGTCGCCCGGGCCCGCCGGGCCGGGCTGCGGCTGGACGCCCAGGACGTCTTCCTGCACCAGACCGTGGCCGGACTCGCCGCCGTCGCCACCGAGATCGGCGAGGGCGCGGCCGAGGGCCGGCCGCCGGCCGTCGGGCCCGTCCCGCTGACCCCGGTGCAGCGCTGGTTCTTCGACACCCACGACCACCCGCACCACTTCAACCAGTCGGTGCTGCTGGAGCTCGGCGCGCCGGCCGACCGCGCGGCGCTCACCGCCGCGCTGGAGAGCCTGGTCGAGCACCACGACGCGCTGCGGATGCGTTACACCCGCACCGTCGACGGCTGGGCCCAGGAGAACCCGCCCTACCGGGCCGGCGAGCCGCTGCTGCGGGTGGTGGACACCTCCGCCACCCCCGACGGCGAACTGGGCGCGCTGCTGGACCGGGAGGCCCGCGCCACCCAGGCCGGATTCGACCTGGACCGCGGCCCGCTGCTCGCCGCCGTCCTCTTCGAGTCCGGTGGACGCCGCCGCGACCGACTGTTCCTGACGGTCCACCACCTGGTGGTCGACACCGTGTCCTGGAACATCCTGCTGGACGACCTGGACGCGGCCCACACCCAGGCGGCGGCCGGGCGGCCGGTCGACCTCGGCCCGCGGAGCACCACCTTCCAGGAGTGGTCCGCCCGCCTGGTCGAGCACGTGCGCTCCGGCGCGCTGGACCACGAGCTCGACCACTGGAACGGGGTCGGCGCCGCCCGGCCGGTGCCCCGCGACCTCGACGGCGTCGCCACCGTGGGCGGCGGCCGGGAGGTGCGGGTGCGGCTCGGCGCAGAAGACTCGGCCCAGCTGGCCGAGCACGCGCCGACCGTCTACCGCACCAGGGTCGAGGAGATCGCGCTCGCCGCGCTCGCCCGGGTGCTGGCCCGCTGGACCGGCGAGGACGAGGTCACCGTCGACCTGGAGGGCCACGGCCGCGAGCGGCTGCTCGACGACGTCGACCTGTCCCGGACGGTCGGCTGGTTCACCGCGGTGCACCCCGTCCGCCTCACCGTCCCCGAGGGCGACGACTGGCGGGCCCTCACCCGCATCGTGCGGCGGCAGCTGTGTGCTGTCCCCGGCAAGGGCCTGGGCCACGGCCCGCTGCGCCACCTGCACCCGGACACCGTGCTCACCGGGCCGGACCCGGACGTGGTGTTCAACTTCCTCGGCCGGCACCGCAGCGACGGCGGGCCCGGCAGCGGGCTCGTGCACACCGTGCACGGCGCGATCGGCCAGGACCTCGGCCCGGACGACCGGATGGAGCACGTGTTGGAGATCGTCGGCGGGATCCACGACGGACGGTTGGAGTTCACCTGGTACTACTCCCCGGCGGTCCACCACCACGGGACGGTGGAGCGGCTGGCCGCGGAGTTCGCCGACGTGCTGCGCGCGATCGCCGACGAGTGCCGGGAGGTGCGGGGATGAGTGAGCTCGCACCCGCCGCCGACCGCCCGGTGGCCGTCACGGAACCGGAGCTCCCGCTCCGCCGCAACCGGGTCTACCACCTGCTGTGGATCGGCACCACGGCCTCCGAGACCGGTCTCAACGTCTCCACCATCGCCTTCCCGCTGCTCGCCCTCGCCACGACCGGCTCCCCCGGGGTGGCCGGCGCGGTGAGCGCGGTCAACGCGGTGGCCCAGGTGGCCGTCGGGCTGCCGGCCGGTGCGCTGGTGGACCGCTGGGACCGCAAGAAGATCATGGTGGTCTGCGTGCTGGCCCGGGCGGTGATGCTCGGCCTGCTCGCGCTCGCCGCCGCCACCGGGCACGTCACCACCTGGCTGCTGCTGCTCACCGCGGCCGTCGCCGGGGCGGCCACCAGCCTGTTCGACCCGGCCGAGCGGGCCTCGCTGCCACTGGTGGTGACCCGCGAGCAACTGCCCACGGCGCTCTCGGTGAACACCGCGCGGATGCACCTCGGGCAGCTGGTCGGCACCTCGGGCGGCGGGTTCCTGTTCGGCCTGGGGCGGGCCGTTCCGTTCCTCGCCGACGCCGTCGCCCACCTGGTGGCCTTCGTGACGCTGCTGTTCGTCCGGCTGCCGAAGCAGGAGCGCAAGCCCTCCCCGATCTCGACCATCCCGCGTGACATCGTGGCCGGCTTCGCCTTCCTGGTGCGCCAGCCGTTCATGCGCTCGACCACCCTGCTGCTGCTCGGCCTCAACCTGCTGTTCCAGGCGCTCTACCTGGTCGTCATCGTGGCCGCCGAGCAGAACGGGGCCTCGCCGGGGAAGGTCGGCACGATGGCCGCGATGTTCGGTGTCGGCGGCCTGATCGGCGCGCTCGCGGCGCCGCGGATCTCCCGCTCGATCACGCCCTACCAGGCCGTGGTCGGGATCATCTGGCTGCTCGCGGTGCTCGTCCCGCTGATGTCCGTCACCAGCGGCGCGCTGGTCTGGGGCGGCTTCCTGGCCGCCATGGCCTTCCTCGCGCCGACCGCGTACACCGTCGTCGGTACGCAGCAGATCCTGCTCACCCCGGACGGCATGCGCGGCCGGCTGAGTTCGGCGACCAACCTGTTCAACGGCGGCGCGCAGGCCGGCGGCGCGGCCCTGGGAGGGCTGCTCTCGCAGTGGCTGAGCGGCACCCAGGCGATGCTCGGCTGCGCCGTCGGCCTGGCGATGCTCGGGCTGGCCGGCGCGGCGGCGGGTTCGCTGCGGCTGCCGTCCTCCGATCAGGTGAGGGACGTCGATCAATCCGGAGAGGACTGATCGCCCGGACGGGTGAGAGCGCCCCGAGCGTGCCCGGCCGGGGCGCCCGCCCCGTCGCCGATGTCGCGGGCGGCCGGGATGCCGTCCAGCGGCAGGACGACGGCGACCTGCCAGCCGCCGTTCGCGCAGGCCCCGGCGGTCAGCTCGCCGCCCAGCCCCGCGACCCGCCGACGCAGCTCCCGGATGCCGGTGCCGCCGCCCTCGCGGTCGACCGCCGCCGCGGCGTCCGCCCGGGCGCCGGCCGGAACCGGCTCGTTGTGGATCAGGACCCGCAGGGCGCCGCCGTCGGCCACCCGCTCGGCGGTGACCGTCACCCTGGGCGAGGCGGGGGCGTGTCGGCGGACGTTGGTGAGCGCCTCCATCACCACCCGGTAGCCGACGGCGTCGACCAGCTCCGGCAGGCCGTCCACGGCGCCGGGGGAGAGTTCGAGCCGGGCCGGGATCAGCCCGGTGTGCTCGAACCGGTTCATCAGGTCCGGCAGTTCGTCCAGCGAGTGGGGCCGGGCCGCCGTGCTTTCCTCGGGATCGTCCGCCGCCGTCCCGTCCCCGTCCCGGCCCGGCCGGCGGTCCTCTTCCAGCTCGCTGAGGATCCGGATCGTCCGGTCCATCGACTTCAGCGCCTGGATGCCGGCGTTCTCGATCTGCGGGAGCAGCGCCAGCGCCTTCTCCGGCGACACCTTGGCCAGCATCTGGGCCGCCTGCGCCAGCACCATCACCCCGGTCACGTCGTGCGCGGCGAAGTCGTGCAGATCCCGGGCGACGTGCAGCCGTTGGGCGCGCCGCTCCTCCGTGACCGCCAGCCTGCGCCGGCTGTCCAGTGAGCGCAGGTAGCAGGACGCCCCCACCGCGGCCACCGCGGCCAGGCCCCAGACCACGCAGAGCCCGATGGTCTCGCGCGGCCCGGCCGGCGGGTCGAGGGTCAGCGCGATCCGCAGCGGCAGCAGGGTCGCGGTCACCAGCAGGAGCAGCCCCAGCAGGGCGGCGACCGCCGGAGCGGACCCGCGCACCGCGGGCATGACGGTGACCAGCAGAGCGACCGACTCGACCAGGATCCAGAGCCCCGAGGTGTTGTCGGCGGGGCCCTCGTAGCGGAACGTCGCGTACAGCGAGATCGCGCAGGCCGCCGGGACGGTCACCAGGTTCCGGGTCCGTGGTCGCCCCGGCAGCCACACGATCAGGACCGCGGCGGCCAGCACCGCCACCGTCGTCGAGCCCCGGATCAGTACCGAAACCGGTGAACCCGCCCACACCGCAACCGAGATGGCGACCGCCGCGAGTAACGCCGTGCCAACTGGGCGTCCGATCCTGGCCAGTTGATTTGTCATGTGCTCGGATGCTACCCCGTGCGAGGATCAGCCTATGACGACACGCATCGTGATCGCTGACGACCAGGCAACCGTGCGGGAAGGCTTTCGACACATCCTCGACCTGCAACCGGACATGGAGGTGCTCGCGGTCGCGGGCGACGGTGACGAGGCGCTCGAGATCGCGCGGACGCTGCGGCCGGACGTCCTGCTCGCCGACATCCGGATGCCGCGGATGGACGGGCTGGAGCTGACCCGCCGGCTGGCCGAGGAGAGCCCGGGCGTACGGGTCGTCATCGTCACCACCTTCGACCTCGACGAGTACGTCCACTCGGCACTGAAGGCGGGCGCGTACGGCTTCCTGCTGAAGCGTTCCGGTGCGCCGCTGCTGATCGAGGCGGTGCGCGCCGCCGTCGAGGGCGACTCGCTGATCAGCCCGCAGATCACCACCCGGCTGCTGCGGAGCCTGGCCGGCCCGAAGCAGAAGAAGGCGCCCAAGGTCGAGCAGTTGACGCCGCGTGAGCTTGAGGTCGCGCGGCTGGTCGCGGACGGCCTGACCAACGCCGACATCGCGGAGGCGCTGTTCATCTCGGCCGGCACGGTGAAGACCCACATGGCCCACGTGCAGCGGAAGTTGAAGGTGAACAACCGGGTCGGCATCGCGGCCTGGGTCTGGGACTCGGGCGCCCGCCACGGCTGACGGCCTGCTCGCCGTGGACGGACGTCACTGGTCGAGGTAGGCGAGGACGGCGAGGACGCGGCGGTTGTCGCCGTCGGTGGGGAGGAGGCCGAGCTTGGTGAAGATGTTGCTGATGTGCTTGGCGACGGCCTTCTCGGTGATGAAGAGGCCCTGGGCGATGCCGGCGTTGGAGCGGCCCTGGGCGAGCCATTCGAGGACTTCGCGTTCGCGGTCGGTGAGGCTGCCGACGTTCTCGTCGCGTTCCTTGCGGACGAGGAGCTGGGAGATGACGTCGGGGTCCATCGCGGTGCCGCCGTCGGCGACGCGGCGGATCGAGTCGAGGAACTGGGAGCCGTTGGTGACGCGGTCCTTGAGCATGTAGCCGACGCCGCGGCCGCCGCTGGCGAGGAGTTCGCGGGCGTAGAGCGGTTCGACGTACTGGGAGAGGAGCAGGACCGGGAGGTCGGGCATGGTGCGGCGGGCGGTGAGGACGGCGCGCAGGCCCTCGTCGGTGAAGTTCGGCGGAAGCCGGACGTCGACGACCGCGACGTCCGGCTGCTGCTCGGTGAGGGCTGCGAGGAGGTCGGCACCGTTGTCGACGGCGGCCACCACCTCGTGTCCGTAGGCCTGGAGGAGGCGGATCAGGCCGTCCCTCAGGAGGAAGTGGTCTTCGGCGAGGACAATACGCACGGAAGCTCCATCGTCACCATGGTCGGGCCGTTGACGGGGCTGTTCACGGCCAGGACCCCGTCGAACGTGCTGAGTCGTCGCTCGATGCCGCGCAGGCCGGTGCCCCGGGTGGCGTCGGCGCCGCCGCGGCCGCTGTCGGTCACGGTGATGCGCAGCATGCCGTGATCGTAACGGATGTCGATCCAGGCCCGGTCGGCGCCGGAGTGCTTGGCGACGTTGGTGAGGATCTCCGAGATCGCGAAGTAGGCGGCGGACTCGACGGGCATCTCGGGGCGGCCGGGGAGGTCCACGACGACCTCGGTGGGGACCGGGCAGACCATGGCCAGCGCCCGCACCGCGTCGGCGAGTCCGCGGTCGGCGAGGACCGGCGGGTGGATGCCGCGGACCAGGTTGCGGATCTCCTCCAGGGCCTTGGAGGAGGACTGGCGGGCCTCGATGAGCAGCGCCCGGACGGCCTCGGGGTTGGTCTCCAGCAGGTGTTCGGCGGCGTCCAGGGTCATGCCCATCGCGACCAGGCGGGCCTGGGCGCCGTCGTGCAGGTCGCGTTCGATCCGTCGGATCTCGGCCATCTGGGTGTCGACGGCGGTGCTGCGGGTGGTGGTGAGGTGCTGGATCCGGCTGGCCATCAGTTCCTGCTCGCTGGGGGCGAGCATGGAGTGGGTGTACAGGGCGTGCTTGCGGACGGCGCGGGGGGCCATCCACAGGGCCAGCGGCAGTTGCAGGACGCCGAGGACGCCGGCCAGCACCGCGGTGGCCTGGCCGTCGATCGGGATGAACTGGTACCAGAGGCCGTCCCACTGGGTCGACAGCGGGACGCCGAAGAAGGCCAGGAAGATGCCCCAGAAGCCGCTGAGCAGGACGGCGATCGGCATGAAGGCGAGGAAGCCGCCGGCGATCGGGTCGGTGAGCACCCAGGTGAACTCCCGCTTGGTCTGCGGGTCGCTCATGATCCAGCGGTAGCGGGCGACGGCTCCCGAGGCGCCCTCGGGGGCGGCCGGCAGGCCGCTGGGCGGGCCGGGGATCTGCACGCCGGACCAGCGCTCGGACAGGCCGCGCTGGCGGGCGGCCAGCGCCCGGACGCGCTCCATGGCCCGCGGCACCAGGCCGAGGCCGGGGCCGACGAGGGAGATCGCGCCGGTGACCCCGAGCGAGCGCCCGAAGGCCGCGACGGACATCCAGCAGAGGGCCAGTGCCCGCCGCAGCCCGGTGAATCCGGCGGGGACGGAGAATCCCCTGATCTCGACCGCCGAGGGGCTTCCCCCGAGCTTCATCGTGCGGTCCATGACCCGCTCCTCTCTGTGCCGTTCGCTGTGCCGCGGCCGTGGTGGCCGTGTGACCATTCTGGCGGGGACGGCGTGCCGGAATCGGTAGTAATAACCCCCCTCTTGCACGACCGGAGGGGGAGGTTCTTCTACCTGGCGGCGGCGGTGACGTCGGCGGGTGGGCTCAGAAGCCGTCCGAGCCGCCCTCGGCGGTGTCGGGGGCGGCGACGAAGAGGGACAGGGTGTCCGCCACGCAGGCCGCGTGCTGCTGGCCCTCGACCTCCACCGTCATCCGGACCGCGGCCAGGTGGCCCATCGGGGTCTCGCGGACGCTGGTGACCTTGGCGCCGCCGCGGACCCGGGCGCCGACCGGGATCGGGCGGGGGAAGCGGACCTTGTCCAGGCCGAAGTTGACGCCCAGTTTGACGTTGTGGATCTCGAAGATCGCGCGCATCATCGCGGGCAGCAGGCCGAGCGTCATGTAGCCGTGGACGATGGTCCCGCCGAACGGGCCGGTGGCGGCGCGCTCCGGGTCCACGTGGATCCACTGGAGGTCGCCGGTGGCGTCGGCGAACTGGTCGACGCTGTGCTGGGTGACGTCGAGCCATTCGCTGTAGCCGAGGTGCTCCCCGGTCGCCCCGGTGAATTCGGCCAGGTTGGCAAAGGATCTCATGCGGGTGATTCTGGGCGGCCGTCCATGGCGCGGACAAGGCGTCGGGGGGCCGTGGGGCCGTTCGGTCAGCGTGCCGTCAGTTGGCCGTCAGCGGAGGGGGCGGGGCGGCGGGAAAGGCCGGAGGCCCGCCGGCGCCGGGAGCGCGGGCGGGCCTCTGGGGTAGGGCGGGGAGGGCTCAGCCGTAGCGCTTGAGCTCGTGGAAGAAGTCCGGGACGGTGTGCAGCTGCCCGGCCGCGAGGACGCGGTCGTAGACGTGCTTGGCGACGGCCATGTCGAGCACGCCGAGGCCGAACGGGGAGAAGACCACCGGCCGGTCGGACGGCGGGGTGATCGTGCCGGTGAGCACGTCGTAGAGCGTGCCGGCGACGAACTCGCGGTGGCCGACGCGCTGTTCGGCCAGGTGCGGCGAGGTGCCGGCCTTCATGCAGTGCTCGATGTCGTCGACGACGTTCCACGAGTCGAGGACGATCTCGGGGGAGAGGTCGCGCAGCGAGACGTGCAGCACCAGCGGGTTGTGCGAGAACCACTGCGGGTCCGTCACGTGCGGCTCGCCGGCGATGGTGGCGAAGACCACCAGGTCGCTGGAGCGGATCAGGTCCTCGGCCTTGTCGTGGACGGTGACCTCCACGCCCTCGCCCTCGGCCCGGCGCAGGTAGTCGGAGAAGCCCTCGGCGTGCTCGGCGGACAGGTCGTGGACGCCGGCCGCGGTGAAGTCGAAGCCGTTGGCGGCGAGGTAGGTGTGCACGTAGCGGGCGATCAGGCCGACGCCGAAGAAGCCGACCCGGGTCGGGCGCTCGCCGCGGGCGTCGGCGAGCCGGGCCGCCGCGAGGGCCGCGGAGGCGGCGGTGCGCGCCGCGCTGATGATCGAGCTCTCCAGGCAGGCGAACGGGTAGCCGGTCTCGGCGTCGTTGAGGATCAGGACGGCCGAGGCGCGCGGGAGGCCAGCCGCCACGTTGTCCGGGAAGCTGGAGATCCACTTGATGCCGTGCACGCCGACCTCGCCCTTGACCGAGGCCGGCAGCGCGATGATCCGGGAGGACGGGCGGTCGGGGAAGCGCAGGAAGTACGAGTCCGGGTTGACCGTCTGCCCCTCGCCGTGCAGCCGGTACGCGGCCTCGACCGTGGCGACGACCTCGTCCTCGTGCCCGTTGAGGGCCTCGTGCACCTGGGCGCCGGAGACCACGGCGAAGGGAGGTACCTGATTCATGGGAACAGTGCTCCTGGTCGGAGGGGTGCGGATCGGAGGGGTGAGGAAACGGAGGGGAGGAGGGGTCAGCCGATGCGGGCCAGGCCCTTGGCGCGCTGCCGCGCCCGCCCGCGCGAGACCACCAGCGGGTCCCAGTCCGGGCCGCGGTCGGGCAGCCGGGAGGGATCGCCGAGCACTGCGCCGCCGAACACCTCGCGCAGCAGCCCGCGGCCGATGATGTCGGAGGCGGCGGCCATGCCGCTGTTCGCGACCGCGGCGATGCCGCTGCCGTAGCGGACGCTCTGGCCGACCACGTACAGGCCCTCGACCTCGGTGCGCACGTCCGGCCGCTGGTTGGAGCCGCCCCAGCTGGCCATGCCGTACGGGGTGCCGCCGGTGGCCCGGATGTAGCGCTCGTGGGTGAGCGGGGTGGCCGTCTCCAGGTGGGTGATGCGCTCCCGGAACGGGCCGATGACCTTCTCGGCGGTGGCCAGCATGACCTCGGTGAGCTGCTGCTTGCGGGCGAGGTAGGCGGCGTTGCGGCGGTAGGGCTCGCCGTCGGCCGGGCCGCCCTCCAGGCCCCAGAACCCGTAGCCGGGCGGCAGGCCCGTCATGAGCTGGAAGTTGCTGTGGCCGGGCGGGCAGACGGCGGTGGCGCCCGGGTCCTTGAGGGAGGCGAAGGAGAAGGTGAGCGCCGGCACCGAGTCCATCGAGCCGTCCCGCGCGTACCGCTCCAGCATGGCGGCGTGCGCGCCCTCCATGTCGTCGCTGTCGTGCCACCAGAGGTTGGCGTTGGGCAGGCCCGGCAGTTCGGTGTCGAGCCCGATGTACACCGAGACGAAGGAGCCGCGCATGGTCGCCGCGCGGGTGCGGGCCACCACCTCGGCGGGGAAGGCGTCCTCGCCGCCGCACAGGTCGAGGACGGTGCGCCGGTAGTCCGCGTTGGAGATGACCAGCGGGGCCGAGACCCGCTGCCCGTCGGTGAGTTCGACGCCGGTGGCGCGCCCGTTCTCGACCAGGATGCGGCGGACGTCGCAGCGGGTGCGCAGTTCGCCGCCGTGCGCCTCCAGCGCCTCGACGAACGCGGCGACCATCGCCTGGCCGCCGCCCTCGGGGTAGTACGCGCCGCGCAGGTAGTGGTCCATCATCGAGGCGTGGTGGGCCAGGCTGATGCCGTCGGGCATGGTGCCGTAGTTGCCGGCCTGCGCCGCGAGCAGCGTGCGCGCCTTGGCGGAGAGGCCGAAGTGGCCCAGGGCGTCGGCGAAGGTGCGGCGGGACCAGCGCATGGTCTGCGGGGACTTGCGGAACAGGTCGACCAGGGACTCGCCGTTCAGGCCGGCGCGGGTCGAGCCGGCCACGTTCTCGGCGAGTTCGAGGAAGCCGGCGATCCGGTCGGCCTCCTCGGGCAGGGCCTGCCGCAGCCGGTCGCGGTAGGCGTCCCAGCCGGCCGGCACGTCGACGGTCGCGGTGGGCGTGATGATCCGGTCGAAGCCCTGCTCGTTGTCCATCGGCCGGAACCGCACCCGGTCCAGGACGCCGAGGCCGGCCAGGATCGCCGGGAAGTGCCCGTCGGGGCCGCAGTCGCCGAGGTAGTGCGTGCCGACGTCGAACTCGTACTTGCGCCGGCGGCGGAACACGTGCGCGTTGCCGCCGGCGATGTCGTGCTGTTCGAGGACGAGGACGCTGCGCCCGTCGGCCGCCAGGTAGCCGGCGGTGGTCAGGCCGCCGATGCCGCTGCCGACGACGATCGCGTCGTAGTGGTCGCGCAGTCCCTGGGCCCCCTGCATTCGTGCTCCCATCAGAACGTGCCGCCGCCGTGGATCTCGAAGACCGACCCGCTGATGTAGGCGGCGCGGTCGGAGACCAGGAAGGAGACCAGGTCGGCCACCTCCTCGGGCTTGCCGGCCCGGCCGAGGGCGACGTTCTTCAGCATCCGCTCCACCGCGGCATCGGACATGTCGCCGACCATGTCGGTGGCGATCAGGCCCGGCGCGACCACGTTGGCGCGCACGCCGCGCGGGCCGGTCTCCTTGGCGAGGGACTTGGTGAAGCCGATGATGCCGGCCTTGGACGCGGCGTAGTTGGCCTGGCCGAGGTTGCCGTAGATGCCGGACACCGAGGACAGGTTGACGATCGATCCGCTGCGGCGCTTGCTCATCGCGAAGGCGGCGGCGCGGCACACGTGGTACACGCCGTCCAGGTTGGTGCGCAGGACCTGGTTCCAGTCGTCCTCCGGCATCAGGATGACCGGGCGGTCCCGGGTGATGCCGGCCGAGGTGACGGCGGCGTCCACCGGGCCGACCTCGCGCTCGGTGCGGTTGTACCAGTCGCGGACCTGCTCCGGGTCGGCCACGTCGCACTGGGTGGCCGTGATCCGGGTGCCGAACTCGCCTGCCTGCTTGGCGAGTTGCTCGGCGGCCTCGGCGTTGGAGCGGTAGCAGAAGGCGACGTCGTAGCCGTCCTGGGCGAGGCGCAGCACGATGGCCTTGCCGATGCCCCGGGACCCGCCGCTGACCAGGGCGATCACGCGTGCTCCCCGAAGAGTCTCAGGACGGCGCAGCCCACCGCGCCGTCACGGTCGACGGCGGACACCAGGGCGATCCGGCCCCGGGCCGCCGGGTCGGCCTCGGCCACGCCGAGCACCGCCTGGATCTGGAAGGACGCGGAGGCCGCGCTGGTGTCGCCGAGCAGTTCCATGGACGGGACCCGGCCCAGTGCCTCGGCCGGCAGCAGCGCGGCGAGCGCGTCGTACTCGGCCCGGCCGGCCGCGGTCGGCGCGGCGCACGGGACGGCGGCCCAGACCTCGTCGGCGGTGACGCCGGCGCGGGCCAGGGCGCGCTGCACGCACGCGGTGACGGCGGCCTTCGGGTCGTCGTCGATGTCGACGCGGGTCTCCACCGCGAGCACCGCGGCGAGCGCCGGGCGCTGGGCGGTGCCGGCGTGCTCGACGACGAACAGGCCGCAGCCCTCGCCGAGCAGCGGCGTGGAGTCGCCGGCCGCGACGGCGGTGTGCTCGATCCAGGCGTGCGCGGCGGAGAACTCCTCGGCCGAGCCGACCAGGTACTTGGTCGCCCGGCCCTGGCCCATCAGGCGTCGCGCGTAGTTGAGGGCGAGCAGGCCGCTGACCCGGCCGCCGGCGACGGTGGTGTTGGGGCCCTTGAGGTCGTGCCGGATGGCGGTGGCGCCGGCGGCGTGGTTGAGGCTGCCGAAGGGGATGCGGCCGGCGTCGACGTGGAAGGGCAGCGCGTTGGTGTAGGACTGCTTGAGGAAGTTGGTGACGTTCTCCAGGCTGCCCATCGAGATGCCGAGGACCACACCGGTGCGGTCGTCGGTCTCCACCACCCGGTTGCCGTCAGCGTCCTTGAGCAGGCCGTCGGAGGCGACCAGGGCCAGCGCGGTGAGCCGGTCCATCTTGGCGGTGCCGGTGGGGCCGAGCAGGCCCTTGATGTCGAAGCCGGGCACCAGGCAGACGTCGGGCGACGGCAGCGTGCCGAGCGCGGCGTCCGCCTTGACGGCGGTCTTGGCGCCGGCGCGCACGCCGGACGCGAAGTCCTGGCGGGTCAGGCCGTACGGCGACACGGCCGACCAACCGGTGATGACGAGTGTCTCCGGCGGCAGGGCCGCCGGGGTGGCTGCGGTGGTCATCGTCAGACTCGCTCTCCGTACGTGCCCAGAATCAGGATGGCGTTGTTGCCGGCGAAGGCGCTGGAGTTGTTCTCCACGATCCGGACCTCCGCGTCGACGGCCTGGTTGGGCACGACGTCCAGCGGGCAGTCGGGGTCGGTCTCCACGTGGTTGATGGTCGGCGGGATGAACTGGTGCTCGATGGCGAGGCTGCAGGCGATCGCGCCGAGCGCGCTGGCCGCGCCCATCGAGTGGCCGAGCATCGACTTCACCGCGACGGTGCGCGGCGGTGCGTCGCCGTACACGTCGACGATGGCGGCCGACTCGGTCTTGTCGTTGGCCTTGGTGCCGGTGCCGTGCGCGGAGATGAAGTCGATCTCGTCCCGCTCGACCCCGGCGTCGTCCAGGGCGAGCCGGATGCCGCGCGCGATGCCGTCGCGGTTCGGCGCGGTCGGGTGGGCGGCGTCGCAGCTGAGGCCGTACCCGAGCACCTCGGCGTAGATGTGCGCGCCGCGGGCGAGGGCGGACTCCAGGCTCTCCAGGACGAGGATGCCCGCGCCCTCGCCGGTCAGGATGCCCTGGCGGTTCTTGTCGAACGGGCGGACCACGTCCGGGGTGAGCGCGCCGAAGCGCTTGAACAGCGCGAAGGCCTTGCGGCAGACGGCGTCGGCGCCGCCGCACAGGGCGATGTCGACCTCGCCGGAGCGGATCGCGTCCAGCCCGTAGCCGATCGAGTAGTTGCCCGCCGCGCAGGCGGTGGTGATGGTGGTCGGCTCCACGTTCGGCATCCGCAGCTCGCGGGCGATGACGGTGGTGAGCCGGCCGGCGTTGATCCGGCGGGACAGCACCGGGTCCATGCCCTCCGGGTCCCCGGCCGCGATCTCCTGCTCGACCAGCACGCCGATGTCGTGCCCCTCGCCGTCGGTGGTGCCGACGCTGATGACGGCCTGGCGCTCGCCGAGGTCGGCCTCGGTGAGCCCGGCGTCCTCCACGGCCATCCGGGCGGCGGCGACGGCGAACTGCCCGGCGCGGCCCATGTCGTCGAGGGGGACGTTGCGGATCCAGCGCTCCGGCTCGAAGTCGGGGACCTCGCAGGCGATGTTCTGGCCGAACCCCTCGGTGTCGAACCGGGTGATCGGCCGCGCACCGGAGCGGCCGGCCCGCAGCCCCGCGGTGTACTCCTCGACACCCGTGCCGATGCTGGAGATCGCCCCGAGGCCGGTGAGGACGACCCGGCGGCGGTCGGCGGGCACGCCGGCGCGGGGTGCCGCTGGTGACTGTGCGGTGGACATGGGACTCCTTAAGCAGTGGGATGCCTGCGGGCGGGGGTTCCGGTCCCGGAACCCGCCCCGATCACCAGCCGGCGGCCGTCGCGGTCACCTGGTACGTGGCCTCCACGTTCACCATCTTCGGCAGCTCGTTCATGTCGATGACGATGGAGTACTCCATCTCCAGGGCGCTGAGCACGTCGATGAGCTTCAGCGAGTCGGCGCCCAGCTCGTCGACGAACAGCGCGGTGTCGGCGAACTCGGTGTGCACGTCGATGTTCTCGGCGATGATTTCGCGGATCCGGGTGAGACGCTCCGGGGCTACCGTCGTCATGCTCGTTTTCCTCCGTTTTTGCGGGTGCCCTGTGCGGGCGCCCTGGGGTGCCCGGAAATCGGGCCTCTGAGCAGCAAATTAGTCAGGCCCGATGACGGGTCGATGACGTCCAACTGACCGCTCACTGACGGGTCCTGGCGGGGTGTCGCGTGCCTGGTGGGGAGGGGTGCGGGGGACAAAACGGCCGCCCGCCGCACCGGCGGGCGAAGGCCCTGGGGGTGCGGCGGGCGGCGGGGTCGGAGCCGTCCGGCGGCGTTCTTCCGGATTCCGGGCGCGGGCCCGGCCGGTCAGCCCTGCTGCTGGAGGCTGAGCGGGCGCATGTCCGTCCAGTTGCCCTCGATGTGGGCGACGGCGGTGGCCCGGTCGGTGGCCTCCAGGGTCACCGACCAGCCCTCCGGGACGGCGGCGAAGGACGGCCACAGGGAGTGCTGCCCCTCCGCGTTGACGAGGACGAGGAAGGTGCCGTCTTCGCGGTCAAAGGGGTTCGCCATGACTGTTCTCCAGATCTCGGGATCGCGGGACGTGCCGGGTTGACCGGGCGTCAGGTGGTCGGGGTGCCGGTCGGGCTCGCGGCCAGGGCGGCGAGGGCGTGTTCGACGACCGCGCCGATCGCCGCCGCCGGTGCGGGTTGCAGCAGCTGCTGGTGCCCGCTGTCCACGTCGTGTGCGAGGACGGCGGAACCGACGTGCGGCTCCCAGCTCTTGACCTTGAGGGCGCGCTCCTCCGGGGTGGGGCGGGTGTCGCCGCCGACCGCCACGAAGAGCGTCATCGGGCAGCCGTCGAAGCGGCCCGGGGTGAACCGCTGGAACAGCTCCAGGTTGTTCCGCATGACCCCCAGCAGCCGTTCCAGCGTACCCGGTTCGAGCGCGGCGAGGGGGCCTTCGGTGCGGGCCAGGTGTGCGGCGACGCCTTGCGGGGTGAGCCGTTCCGGCTCCGCCGCGTCGACCCCGGCCTCGGCCAGGAAGTCGGCGAGGAACTCGGCGTCGCTGGGCCGGGCCCCGAGGGCGTCGTCGGGGTAGGCGTCCAGGTTGGCCAGGAACGCCACCTGTTCGCCGGCTGCGTGCAGCCGGACGGCCATCTCGTGCGCCACGACGCCGCCGTAGGACCAGCCGAGCAGGTGGTACGGGCCGTGCGGCTGTACGGCGCGCACCCGGGCCAGGTACTCCTCGGCGACGTCGCCCAGGTCGGTCGGCAGCGGGCCGTCGTCGGATAGGCCGCGGGCCTGGAGGCCGTAGACCGGCTGCTCCGGGTCGAGGTGCTCGGCGAGCGCCGCGAACGGGATCGCGAAGCCGAGGCCGCCGTGCACGCAGAACAGCGGGGGCCGCCCGCCGGTGGGCCGGATCGGCAGGACGGGCCCGAGCAGGTCGACCGCGCCGCCCCCGGTGGCGGCGGCCGCGGCCAGCGCCTCCAGGGTGCGGTGCTCGAAGACCGCGCCGAGGCTGATCGGCAGCCCGGCCCGGCCGGCCGCGTTGACCAGCCGGATCGCCTTCAGGCTGTCCCCGCCGAGGGCGAAGAAGGAGTCGTCGGGGCCGACCGGGCCGGTGCCCAGGACCTCCTCGACGGCGGCGCAGAGCAGCCGTTCCGGCTCGGTGCGGGGCGCTCGCGGGGCGCGGGCCGAGGGGGTGGCCGCGGGGGCGGGCAGGGCCTTGACGTCCAGCTTGCCGTTGGCGTTCAGCGGCAGTTCCGGCAGCGCGGTGTAGCTCTCCGGCACCATGTGGCCGGGCAGCGAGCGGGCCAGGTGGCCCTGCAACTCGGCCGGTCCGGGGGCCGGCCGGCCGTCGGCGGGCACCAGGTAGGCGACCAGGCGGCGCTGGCCGGCGGCGTCGGCGGGGGCCAGGACGACGGCCCGGGCGACGGCCGGGTGCTCGGCCAGCAGCCGTTCGATCTCGCCGAGTTCGACCCGGTAGCCGCGGATCTTGACCTGCTGGTCGGCGCGGGCGACGTACTCGATCCGGCCGTGCCGGTCCCAGCGGACCAGGTCGCCGGTGCGGTACATGCGCTCCCCGGGCGCGCCGAACGGGCAGGCGGTGAAGCGGGCGGCGGTCAGCGCGGGTTGGCCGAGGTAGCCGCGGGCCAGGCCCTCGCCGGCCAGGTACAGCTCGCCGACCACGCCGCGCGGCACCGGCCGCAGCGCCTCGTCCAGGACGTACGCGCGGGTGTCGCCGATCGGCAGGCCGATCGGGACGGTGCCCTCGGCGCGGCCGAGGTCCTGGCCGGTGGCGAAGGTGGTGGTCTCGGTGGGGCCGTACACGTTGAACACCGTGGTGTCCGGCAGGGCGGCCCGCAGCCGGTCCAGGTGGTCGCGGGAGTGCGCCTCGCCGCCGGTGAGCAGCGCCCGCAGCGGGGCCAGGGCACGCGGCCGGGTGTCGGCGATGGTGTTGGACAACTGGGTGGTGAGGAAGGCGACGCTCACCCGGGCGCGGGCCAGGAAGGACTCCAGGGCCTGCGGGTCGGCCGGGCCGGGCGGGTGGACCGCCACCCGGGCGCCGTGGGCGAGCGCGCCCCAGATCTCGAAGGTGGAGGCGTCGAAGGCGACCGGCGCGAAGTAGAGGAAGGTGTCCGCGGCGGTCGGCGCCAGCTCCGGCAGGCCCAGGACCAGGCGGACGGCGGCGCGGTGCGGGACCGCGACGCCCTTGGGCTTGCCGGTGGAGCCGGAGGTGTAGATGACGTACAGCAGGTCGTCGGGGTCGATCGGGGCGGCGGGCACCGGGGCGGTGACGGGCCGGTCGGCCAGGTCGGCCAGGGTTTCGGGGGCGTCCAGGAGCAGCTTGACGACCCCGGCGGGAAGCTCCCGTTCGGCCAGGGAGCGTTCGGTGACGAGCAGCCGGGCGCCGCTGTCGGCCAGCATGTCGCGGACCCGCTCGTCGGGGTAGGACGGGTCGATCGGCAGGTAGGCCGCGCCGGTGCGGGCGATCGCCAGCAGGGTGCTCACCACGGCCGGGCCGCGCTCCAGGCGCAGCGCCACCAGGTCGCCCCGGCGGGCGCCGCGCGCGGTCAGCAGGTGGGCCAGGCGGTTGGCCTCGGCGTCCAGTTCGGCGTAGCTGGTGTGCCGCAGCCGCTCGGGGTGGCCGGGCTCGGTGTGGACCAGCGCGACCGCGTCCGGGGTGGCCGCGATCCGGCGGTCCACCAGGGCGGTGAGGGTGCTGCGCGGGGTGCCGGCCCGGTGGGTGCCGAGGGCGAGCAGTTCGGCCTCCTCCTCGGGCCCGAGCAGGTCCAGCCGGGACAGCGGCCGGGCGGGTTCGGCGAGGGCGGCGGCGAGCAGCCGCAGGTAGGCGTCGGTGATCCGGTGGGCCGTGGCGGGTTCGAACAGGTCGGTGCGGTACTCGACGGCGAGCGCGAGCGCGCCGCCGGCCTGCTCGGTGAGCTGGAAGAACAGGTCCCACTTGGCGGTCCGGACCGGCACCGGCTGCTCGGTCACGGCGAGCTCCGGGTCGTCCTCGGGCGCCGGGGCCGGGCCGGCCTGCTGGAAGCCGAGCATCACCTGGAACAGCGGGTGCCGGGCCATCGAGCGCTCGGGGTTGAGCACCTCGACGAGCTTCTCGAAGGGCACGTCCTGGTGCTGGTGGGCGGCCAGGTCGTAGGCCCGGACCCGTTCGGCGAGCTCGCGCAGGCCAGGGTCGCCGGAGGTGTCGGTGCGCAGCACCAGGGTGTTGACGAACATGCCGACCAGCTCGTCGAGCCGCTCGTCGGTGCGGCCGGCGATCGGGCTGCCGAGCGGGATGTCGGTGCCCGCGCCGAGCCGGGTGAGCAGGGCGGCGAGCCCGGCCCGCAGCAGCATGAAGACGCTGACGCCCCAGGCGGCGGCGAGCCGGTGCAGCTCGGCGCTGAGCGGCTGCGGCACGGTGGTGCGCACGACGTCGCCGCGGTGCTCGGCCCGGGTGCCGCGCGGGTGGTCGAAGGGCAGCGCCAGTTCCTCCGGCAGGCCCTTCAGGGTCTCGCTCCAGTAGCCGAGTTGGCGGGTGAGCTCGCTCTGCGGGTCGTCCTCCGCGCCGAGCAGTCCGCGCTGCCACAGGGCGTAGTCGGCGTACTGGACGGGCAGCGGCGGCAGTTGGGCCGGGCGGCCGGCCACCCGGGCCCGGTAGTACGCGGTGAGGTCGCGGGTGAGCGGGGCGAGCGACCAGCCGTCGCCGGCGATGTGGTGCAGGACGATCGTCAGCACGTGCTCGTCCGGGCCGAGCCGGAACAGGCGGGCGCGGAGCGGAAGGCTGCGTTCCAGGTCGAAGCCGCGCGCGGCCTCGGCGGCGAGGGCGGCGGGCAGGCCCGCCTCGGTGGTCTCGCTCACCGGGAGCGGGACGGCGGCCTCGGCCGGGGTGAGCACCCGCTGTTCGGCCGGTCCGCTGCCGGTGGTCTCGGGGGCCTCAGCGGGGGCGTGTTGCGGGAAGACGGTGCGCAGCGCCTCGTGCCGGGTGACCACGTCGTGCAGGGCGCCCGTCAGGGCGGCGGTGTCGAGCCGCCCGGAGAGGCGGATCGCCAGCGGGATGGCGTACAGCCCGCCGGGTGCGCCCAGGTGCTCGACGAACCAGAGCCGCTGCTGCGCGTACGACAGCGGCAGCACGGCCGGGCGCGGCCCGGCGGCGAGCGGGGCGCGGCCGGGTGCGGCGGCGGCCAGCCGTTCGGCGAGGCGGGCGGGGGAGGGGGCCTCGAAGAGGTCCCGCACCTGGAGTTCGGCGCCGAGTTCGGCGCGGACCCGGTTGACGATCCGGGTGGCGAGCAGCGAGTGGCCGCCGAGGGCGAAGAAGTCGTCGTCGACGCCGACCCGGTCGAGTCCGAGCACCTCGGCGAAGACGCCGCAGAGCTGCTCCTCCTCGGCGGTGCGCGGGCTGCGGGCCGAGGTGGTGTACGCGGGGGCGGGCAGGGCGCGGCGGTCGAGCTTGCCGTTGGCGGTCAGCGGCAGCGCGGCGAGCGGGACCACGGCCGCCGGGACCATGTACTCGGGCAGCCGCTCGGCGGCGAACTCCCGCAGCCCGGCCGGGTCGGCGCCGTCGCGGGGCACCACGTAGGCGACCAGGCGCTGGTCGCCGGGCCGGTCCTCGCGGGCGATCACGGCCGCCTCGGCGACCGCGGGGTGCTGGCCGAGGACGGTCGCGATCTCGCCCAACTCGATCCGGAAGCCGCGCAGTTGGACTTGCTCGTCGGCGCGGCCCAGGTACTCCAGGGTGCCGTCGGCCCGCCAGCGGCCGAGGTCGCCGGTGCGGTACATCCGGGTGCCGCCGGGCTCGAACGGGCAGGCGACGAAGCGGGCCGCGGTGAGGTCGGGGCGGCGCAGGTAGCCGCGGGCCAGGCCGGGGCCGGTGATGTACAGCTCGCCGGGCACGCCGGCCGGGACGGGCTGCAGGGCGCCGTCGAGCAGGTAGACCCGCAGGTCCGGGATGCCGCGCCCGATCACACTGCCGCCGCCGGCGGCGGCCGTCGGGGCGTCCAGCTCCTGGTAGGAGACGTGCACCGTGGTCTCGGTGATGCCGTACATGTTGACCAGGCGCGGAGCGTCGTCGGCGTGCCGGGTGTACCAGTCGGTGAGCTTGCCGATGTCCAGCGCCTCGCCGCCGAACACCACGGTCCGCAGGGCGAGCGGGCGCGGGCGGTCGGCGTCGGCGCGCATCAGCTGGTAGAAGGCGGACGGCGTCTGGTTGAGGACGGTCACCCGCTCCTCGGCGAGCAGGTCCAGGAAGGCGTCGGGGGAGCGCGACACGTCGTACGGCACCACGACCAGCCGGCCGCCGCGCAGCAGCGCGCCCCACAGCTCCCAGACGGTGAAGTCGAAGGCGATGGAGTGGAACAGCGTCCACACGTCGCCGGGGCCGAAGTCGAACCAGTCGTCGGTGGCCTCCAGCAGCCGCGCCACGTTCTGGTGCGGCACCACGACGCCCTTGGGGCGGCCGGTGGAGCCGGAGGTGTAGATGACGTAGGCCGGGTGCTCGGGGGAGGCCGCGGTGTCCGGGGCGGTGGCCGGGTGGGCGGCCAGCGCGGCGGCCGTCTCCGGGGCGTCCAGGTCCAGGCGCGGCAGGTCCAGGCGTGGCAGGTCCGGGGCGTCGGGCGGCTCGGGCAGCACGCCGCCGGCGGTCAGCAGCAGTGCCGGACGGGCGTCGCGCAGGGTGTAGCCGATCCGGTCGGCCGGGTGGCCGGGCTCCAGCGGCAGGTAGGCCGCGCCCGCCTTGAGGACGGCCAGGACGGCGACGATCAGCTGGACGCCGCGCGGCAGCGCGACGGCCACCAGGCTCTCCGGGTCGGCGCCGCGGGCGGCGAGCAGGTGGGCGAGCCGGTTGGCCCGCTCGTCCAGCTCGCGGTAGCTGAGGGCGGCCTCGCCGGGGGCGGTGACCGCGACGGCGTCCGGGGTGCGGGCGGCCTGCTCGGCGAACAGCTCCGCGACGGTGGCGCGCCGCGCGGGCTCCCGGGGGGCGGCCGAGGCGCCGCTCCACTCGCCGAGGATGCGGGCCAGTTCGGCGGGCTCGGGCGCGCCGAGCCGGGCGAGCGGGGCCTGCGGGTCGTCGGCGACCTGCTCCAGGACGCGGACCAGCCGGTCCAGGACGCGCTGTGCGGACGACTGCGGGTCCTCGGCGGCGTCAGTGTGCTCGGCGGCCTCGGCGAAGGCCGAGGGCCGGTAGGCGAGGTGCAGGTCCAGCCGCTCGCCGGGGAAGACGGTGAGGCTCAGCGGGTAGTGGGTGGCCGAGAGCACCTGGGCGGAGCTGACGGTGCCGCCCGACTCGCGGAACAGCGCGGCCTCGTCCAGCGGGTAGCTCTGGAAGGCGAGGACGGTGTCGAACAGCTCGCCCTGGACGCCGGAGGCGGCCTGCGCCTCGGCGAGCGGCAGGTGTTCGTGCGGCATCATCGCGAGCTGCTGGCGGGCCAGCGCCTCGAACAGCTCGCTCGCCCGCTGGTCCGGGCGCAGATCGGCGCGGACCGGCAGGGTGTTGGCGAACAGGCCGATCATCGACTCGACGTCCGGGACCTCGGCCGGGCGGCCGGAGGTGACCGACCCGAACACCACGTCCTCGCGGCCGGTGAGCCGGCCGAGCAGCAGCGCCCAGCAGCCCTGCACCACGGTGTTGAGGGTCAGGCCCCGGCCGCGCGCCCAGCCGGCGAGCGCCGCGGTGCGCTCCGGTGACAGGAACCCCCGGACGAGCGACGGCAGTTCGTGGGAGTCGCCGTCGCCGGCCCCGGGCAGCGCCCGGACCGGCCCGTCCAGGCCGTCCAGCAGCTGCGCCCAGGCCGCCCGCGCGGCGGCCCGGTCGCGGCCGTTCAGCCAGGTCAGGAACGAGCGGTACGGCGCGGGCGCGGGCAGCGCCGCCGCCCCCGCCTCGTCGCCGAGCAGCACCAGCTCGCGGACGGCCAGCGGGAACGACCAGCCGTCCATGACGATGTGGTGCACCGACCAGAGGAACCGGTGGTGCCCCGCGCCGAGCCGGATCAGGGTGAACCGCATCAGCGGCGGCCGCGCCAGGTCGAACCGGCGCAGCCGGTCCTCACGCGTCAGCCGCTGCGCCTCCGCCTCCCGGTCGGCCTCGGGCAGGTGGGTGAGGTCGTGCAGCTGCCACTGCGGCTCGACCTCGGTCTCCTTGAGGACGACCTGGACGGGCTCGCCGGTCTTGCGGTTGCGGAAGCAGGCCCGCAGGTTGGGGTGCCGGCGCAGCAGCGCGGCCGAGGCCGCGCGCAGCCGGGCGGCGAGCTGCTCGCCGTCACCCGCGCCCGGCCCGTCGATCTCCGCGACGAACTGGAGGGTGTACAGGTCGGGCGAGGCCTGGTCGTACGAGGACAGGAACAGCAGCCCCTGCTGGAGGGGGGAGAGCGGAAGTACTTCGCTGATCTTCGACCCGGTTCTGGGGACGGTCGTCACGAAAGTTCCTCATTCAACTCGAATTCCAGATCGGCCAGTTCCTCGTCGGACAGGGCGATCAGACTGCTTTCGGGCTCCGTCGGGGCGGGCTCGGCGGGGTTCTGCTCCTGCTCCTCGGCGACCTGGGCCAGGGCGGCGGCGGTCTTGTGGGTGAAGATGTCGCGGGTGGTGAGGGTGAGTCCGGCCTTGCGGGCGCGGCTGACGACCTGGATGGAGCGGATGCTGTCGCCGCCGAGGGCGAAGAAGTCCTCGTCGATGCCGACCCGGCCGGTGCCGAGGACCTCGGCCAGGATCTCGGTCAGCACCTGCTCGCGCTCGGTGCGCGGCGCGCGGGCCTCCTCCTGGTCCCCCAGGTCGGGCCTGGGCAGGGCCTTGCGGTCGAGCTTGCCGTTGGCCGTGAGCGGCATGGCGGGCAGCACCAGCCAGGATGCCGGGATCATGTACCCGGGCAGCAGCTCGGCCAGTTGACGGCGGATCCGGTCCGGGTCGACGCCGGGGCCGGTGAGGTAGCCGATGAGGCGGGGGTTGCCGGAGGCGTCGGGGAGGACGGCGACGGCGGCGTCGGCGACGGTGTCGAGGGAGCGGATGACGGCTTCGATTTCGCCGGTTTCGACGCGGCGGCCGCGGATCTTGACCTGGTGGTCGCGGCGTTCGATGAATTCGAGCTGGCCGTCGGGTCGTTGGATGACGCGGTCGCCGGTGCGGTACATCCGGGTGCCGGGTCCGGCGTAGGGGTCGGCCATGAACGTACCCGCGGTGCGGGCGGGGTCGTGGAGGTAGCCGCGGCCGACTCCGGCGCCGCCGATGTAGAGCTCGCCGGGCACGCCGACGGGGACGGGCTGGAGTTCGTCGCTGAGCACGTACAGCCGGGTGTTGCGCACGGCGGTGCCGATGGGGACGCGGGCGGTGAGGGTGTCGCCGGCGCGGATGACGGCGTGGGTGACGTCGTCGGAGCACTCGGTGGGGCCGTAGGCGTTCATCATCGGGATGTGCGGGTGGCGGGCGTGCCAGCGGTGGCACAGGTCGGCGGGGAGGGCCTCGCCGGTGACCATCAGCCAGCGCAGGTCCGGGAGTTCGGGTGCGTCGCCCTCGGTGTCCCAGGCGTCCAGGGCGGCGCGCAGCAGGGAGGGCACGACCTCCAGGACGGCGATCTTCTCGTCCCGCGCCATGCCGAACAGGGCGGCCGGGTCGGCGGCCATCTCCGTCCCCGAGACCCGGACGGTGCCGCCGACGACCAGCGGGGCGAGCATCTGCCACACCGACACGTCGAAGGTGAGGGGCGCGTTCTGGACGACGCCCTCCCCGGCTACCAGGTCGAGATCGCCGACCTTGGCCCAGAGGTGGTTCATCATCCCGGAGCGCTGGACCATCGCGCCCTTGGGCTTGCCGGTGGAGCCGGAGGTGAACATCACGTACGCCAGGTCCAGCCCGGTGCCCACGCAGTCGGGCAGGGCCCGCGCGCCGGCGGCCTGCTCCAGGCCGATGACGGTGACCGGCCCGCCCTGGACAGCGGCGGTGAGCTCGGCGGCCTGCGCCTCGTACCCGGCGCCGACCAGCAGGTGGCGGGCGCCGCCGTCCTCCAGCAGCCCGGTGTTGCGGGCGGCGGGGGCGGCCGGGTCGAGCGGCAGGTAGGCGCCGCCGGCGCCGATCACGCCCAGCACGCCGGTGATGAACGGGACGCCGGGCTCGGCGAGCATCGCGACCACCGAGCCGGTGGTGACCCCGGCCTCGGCGAGGCCCGCGGACAGGCCGCCGGCCGCCTCGACCAGCTCCTGGTAGGTCAGCGAGCCGGCGCCGTCGGTGACGGCGGTGGCCTCGGGGGTGCGGGCGGCGACGGCGCGCACCCGCTCGACGACGCCGAGGCTCTCCTCGGGGATCGACGGGTCCCAGGCGCCGAGCAGTCCGCCCAGCTCGCCGGGGGTGCCGGTGCCGGTGAGGTCCGCCGGGCCGGTCACGTCGACCTGGGCGAGCGGCAGTCCGGGCCGCTCGGCGACGGTCCGCAGCAGGTGCTGGAAGATCGCCGCGACCCGCTCGACCTCGGCCCGGCCGAACAGGCCGGGGTTGTAGTCCAGCCGCAGGTGCAGGCTGTCGCCGGGGTGGACCACCAGGCTCAGCGGGTGGTGCCGGGCGTCCAGGGCCTCGGTGCGGACGATGCGCGGGCCGTCGGCGACGCCGGTGTCGAGGCCGTTCTCGTCCAGCGGGAAGTTCTCGAACAGCACCACGGTGTCGAAGACCTCGCCGGACAGGCCGGCGGCCTGGTGGATCGCGGCGAGCCCGAGGTGCTCGTGCGGGAGCAGCGCGGTCTGCTGGTCCTGGAGGGCGTGCAGCAGTTCGGCGAGGGTGTCGCCGGGGTGCAGCCGGGCCCGGACCGGCACGGTGGTGAGGAACATGCCGATCATCGACTCGACGTCCGGGACCTCGGCCGGGCGGCCGGAGGTGACGGCGCCGAACACCACGTCCTGGCGGCCGGTGAGCCGGCCGAGCAGCAGCGCCCAGCAGCCCTGCACCACGGTGTTGACGGTCAGGCCCTGGGTGCGGGCCCAGCCGGCGAGCGCGGCGGTCAGCTCGCGCGGCACCTCGGCGAGCACCGCGTCGGGCAGCGCCGGGAGGCGGCTCGGGTCGGCGGGGACGAGCAGGGTGGGCTCGTCGATGTCGGCCAGCACCCCGTGCCAGGCGGCCCGGGCGGCCGTGCGGTCCTGCGCGGTCAGCCAGGCCAGGTACGAGCGGTACGGGGCCGGGTCGGGCAGCAGCGCGACGTCCGCGCCGGGCGCGCAGAGCGCGAACAGCTCGCGGACGAGCAGCGGCATCGACCAGCCGTCGACCAGGATGTGGTGGCTGGTCCAGATGAACCGGTGCCGGCCCTCGCCGTGGGTGACGAGCGCGAAGCGCAGCAGCGGCGGCGCGGCGAGGTTGAAGCGGCGGGTGCGCTCGGCCTCGGTGATGCGGTTCAGCTCGGCGGCCCGGGCGGGCTCCGGCAGGTCGGTCAGGTCGGCGTCCAGCCAGGGCAGTTCGGCGTGCTGGGCGATGACCTGGACGGGCTCGCCGGTGGCCCGGGCGCGGAAGGCGGCGCGCAGGTTGGGGTGCCGGTCGAGCAGGGTCTGCCCGGCGGCGCGCAGGGCGTCGGCGTCGAGGTCGCCCTCGATGTCGGCGACGATCTGCAGGGTGTAGACGTCGACCGCGTCCGCGGCGCTGCCGGCGGCGGTGTCGTAGTCGGCGTGGAAGAGCATGCCCTGCTGGAGCGGGGTGAGCGGCAGGACGTCGGCGAGGGCGGTGCCGGCCTCGGCGAGTTCGGCCTCGTACTCCTCGATCTCGTCCTGGGCCAGGGCGACCAGCGGCAGGTCGGAGGGGGTGCGGCCGCCCGCGCCGGGGGCGGTGGCGTGCCGGGCGAGCAGTTCGAGGGCGCGGAACCAGGTGGCTGCGACGTCCTGGGCGTCCTCCTCGGCGACGGTCCGGCCGGCCCAGGACCAGTTGGCGATCAGGTGCGGGCCGTCGTGCCGGTCCTCGGTGGCCGGGGTGACGTCGAGCAGGTGCGGCAGCGGCATGCCGGGGTGGGCGCCGGTGCCGACCACGCCGTCGCCGCCGGCCGGCTCCCAGAGGCGGGCCTCGCGGGCGTCGAAGCGGCCCATGTAGTTGAAGCCGATCTGCGGCTTGTGGTGGCCGGCCAGGGCGCGGGCGGCGTGCGGGTTGAGGTAGCGCAGCAGGCCGTATCCGACGCCGCGGTCGGGCAGCGCGCGCAGCTGCTCCTTGATCCGCTTGAGGGCGGCGGCGAGGGCGGGGCCGCCGGCCCAGAGCTCGTCCCAGTCGAGCGTGCCGGGGTCGAGGCGCATCGGGAAGGCGCTGGTGAACCAGCCGACGGTGCGGGACAGGTCGAGGCCGTCGCTGAGCTGCTCGCGGCCGTGGCCCTCCAGCTCGATCAGGGTCTGGGCGTAGTCGGCGCGGCCGTGCCGGCGGCGCCAGTCGGCGACGGCGAGGGCGAGGCCGGTCAGCAGGACGTCGTTGACCTCGGCGTGGAAGGCCGCCGGGACGTCGGTGAGCAGCGGGCCGGTGACCTCGGGGCCGAGCTCCAGGCGCAGGGTGCGCTGGGTGCCGTAGACGTCCGTCTCGGGGTCGAGCCGGTGGGTGCCGACCAGCGGGTCGGGGCCGGTCAGGATCGACTGCCAGAGGGCGAGTTCGGGGCCGCGGACCTGGGTGCGGGCCTGCGCGGCGAGCAGCTGGGACCAGGCGCGGTAGGAGGTGCCGACCGGGTCGAGGGCGGGGGTGCGGCCGGCCGCCAGCGCCTCGCAGGCGGCGGCGAGGTCGGGCAGCAGGATCCGCCAGGACACGCCGTCGATGACCAGGTGGTGGGCGGAGAGCACCAGCAGGGCGGTGTCGGCGCCGGGGGCCGCGCCGATCAGCACGGCCTGGATCATCACGGCGGCGGCGGGGTCGAGCCGGGCGCGGGCGGCGGAGGCCTGCCGCTCGGCGAAGCCGAGGGCGTCCTGGTCGTCGGCGCCGCTGCCGGCGCCGTTCTCGGCCGTGGCGACCAGGCGGACGCCGGCGAGCGCGCCGGGGGCCAGTGCCTCCAGGTGCCACAGGCCGGGGGCGGGTTCGGTGGCCCGGGTGCGCAGCGCGTCGTGGTGGTCGACCAGGGTGTGCAGGGCCGCGTCGAGCAGTTCGGCGTCCAGGGCGGCGGGGACCCGGACGACCACGTGCTGGCTGTACTTGACGACCGGGCCGGTGAGGCTGGTGGTGTCGTCGTGCAACTGGCCCATGATCGGGGTGAGTTCGTACGGGCCGGTGCCGCCCGCGTCCTCGGCGGGCGCGGTCGCCGCCGTGGGGTCGGCGCCGCCCGCGACCCGGGCGAGGGCGGCGGCGGTCTTGTGGGTGAAGATGTCGCGGGTGGTGAGGGTGAGCCCGGCCTTGTGGGCCCGGCTGACGACCTGGATGGAGCGGATGCTGTCGCCGCCGAGGGCGAAGAAGTCCTCGTCGATGCCGACCCGGCCGGTGCCGAGGACCTCGGCGAGGATGTCGCAGAGGACCCGCTCGCGCTCGGTGCGGGGGCTGCGGAGGGTGTCCTGCTCGCCGAGGGCGGGCTTGGGCAGGGCCTTGCGGTCGAGCTTGCCGTTGGGGGTGAGCGGCATGGTGTCGAGGACGAGCCAGGACGCCGGGATCATGTAGCCGGGCAGCAGTTGGGAGAGTTCGGCCCGGACCTGTGCGGGGTCGACGCCGGGGCCGGTGAGGTAGCCGATGAGGCGGGGGTTGCCGGAGGCGTCGGGGAGGACGGCGACGGCGGCGTCGGCGACGGTGTCGAGGGAGCGGATGACGGCTTCGATTTCGCCGGTTTCGACGCGGCGGCCGCGGATCTTGACCTGGTGGTCGCGGCGTTCGATGAATTCGAGCTGGCCGTCGGGTCGTTGGATGACGCGGTCGCCGGTGCGGTACATCCGGGTGCCGGGTCCGGCGTAGGGGTCGGCCATGAACGTACCCGCGGTGCGGGCGGGGTCGTGGAGGTAGCCGCGGCCGACTCCGGCGCCGCCGATGTAGAGCTCGCCGGGGACGCCGACGGGGACGGGCTGGAGTTCGTCGCTGAGGACGTAGAGGCGGGTGTTGCGGACGGCGGTGCCGATGGGGACGCGGGCGGTGAGGGTGTCGCCGGCGCGGATGACGGCGTGGGTGACGTCGTCGGAGCACTCGGTGGGGCCGTAGGCGTTCATCATCGGGATGTGCGGGTGGCGGGCGTGCCAGCGGTGGCACAGGTCCGCCGGGAGGGCCTCGCCGGTGACCATCAGCCAGCGCAGGTCCGGGAGTTCGGGGGCGGTGCCGTCGAGGTCCCAGGCGTCCAGGGCGGCGCGCAGCAGGGAGGGCACGACCTCCAGGACGGCGATCTTCTCGTCCCGGGCCATGCCGAACAGGGCGGCCGGGTCGGCGGCCATGTCGGTGCCGGAGACCCGGACGGTGCCGCCGACGATGAGCGGGGCGAGCATCTGCCAGACGGAGACGTCGAAGGTGAGCGGCGCGTTCTGGACGACGCCCTCCCCGGCTGCCAGGTCGAGGTCCCCGACCTTGGCCCAGAGGTGGTTCATCATGCCGGAGCGCTGGACCATCGCGCCCTTGGGCTTGCCGGTGGAGCCCGAGGTGAACATCACGTACGCCAGGTCCAACTCGCCTCCGACAGAGGCGAGTTCGGCGCCGCTGGTGGAGTCGGACGGGTCGGTCAGCGGCAGGGCGGTGGTCGCCCCGGCGGTGAGCTCGGCGGCCTGCGCCTCGTACCCGGCGCCGACCAGCAGGTGGCGGGCGCCGCCGTCCTCCAGCAGCCCGGTGTTGCGGGCGGCCGGGGCGGTCGGGTCGAGCGGCAGGTAGGCGCCGCCGGCGGCCTGGACGGCCAGCACGCCGGTGACGAAGGGGACGCCGGGCTCGGCGAACATCGCGACCACCGAACCGGTGGTGACCCCGGCGGCGGTCAGCCGGGCGGCCAGGCCCGCCGCGCGGGCGACCAGTTCGCGGTAGTCGATCCGCTCGGCGCCGTCGGCCACGGCCACCGCGTCGGGCGTACCGGCCGCGACGGCGCGGACCCGCTCGACCAGGCCCTGGTCGGCGGCGGTGGCCGGATCCCAGGCGCCGAGCAGCCCGAGCGGTTCGCCGGTCGCGCCCAGGCCCACCTGGCCGAGCGGACGGTCCGCGGGCATGGTGGCGAGGGTGCCGAGGAAGGTCTCGAACCGGGCGAGGTGGGTGGCGAGTTCGGCCGGCTCGTACAGCTCGGGGTTGCCGTCGAGGTGGATCTCGACGGTGCCGTCGTCCGCGTTCAGGACCGTCATGATGAGGTCCTTGACGATGCCGGTGGACAGGTTGACCACGACCCCGCGGCAGTCGCCGAAGGCCAGCTCCGGGTCCTGGTTGAGCACGTTGATGAACGGGCCGAAGGCGCGCTGGTCGTCGATCCGCAGGCCGATGTCGCGGCGGACCTTGTCCCCGCGGTAGCGCTGGTGCTTCAGCGTGCCGGCGACCTCGACCCAGGCCGCGCGCAGCAGTTCGGTGCGGGTCATCTCCGGGCGCACCCGGACGGCCAGCGGCAGGTAGTTGGCGAGCATGCCGGGGATCTCGCGGCTGACCGCGCCGACCCGGCCGGTGACCGGCAGGGTGAGCAGCGGCGCCGCGACCCCGGTGACGCGCTGGGTGTAGGCGGCCATCGCGGCGACCATCAGGACCGGCATGGTGACCTTGCCGTCCTGGGCGAGGGCGTGCAGCGCGGCCGTGGTCGCGGGGGAGAGCCGGGCGGTCTCGCGCAGCGCGACCCGGCCGGGGGCCGGCTCCTGCTCGGAGAGCGAGACCAGCTCGGGCACCGCGCCGTGCCGGTCGGAGGTGAGGCGGTCCGTCCAGTACGCGCGGTCCTTCTCGACCATCGACGAGTCGAGGTACTTGCGCTCGGCGTCCAGCAGCCGGTGGAAGGCCGGCATGGCGTCGGCGTCCAGCTCGGCCGGGCCCTCGCCGGCGGCCAGCCGGGTGTAGGCGCTGGACAGCTTGGGGTAGAGCAGCGAGCGGCTGAAGCCGTCCGCGAGGATGTGGTGCATGCACAGGTAGAGCAGGTGGTGCTCCGGGGCGAGCCTGATTAGCGCGCCGCGGAACAGCGGGAAGTCGGTGACCTTCATCGGGTCGGCGTGGTCGGCCCGCATCCACCGCTCGGCCGCCGCCGAGGGCTCCGCCTCGCCGCTGAAGTCCAGCGTCTTGAGCGGGAGCTGGGCGAGCGGGCGGATGATCTGGCCGGGGGCGCCGTCCTCCTCGACGAACTGCACCCGCAGCCCCTCGGCCTCGTGGCCGAGGCGTTGCAGCGCCCGTCCGAGCAGCTCGGCGTCGAGCGGTCCGCGCAGATCGATGTAGTCCGCCATGTTGTAGGCCAGCGGCCCGGCGGCGAACTGCTCGTCGAACCAGATCTCGGCCTGTGCCGCGGTGAGCGGAAGGACAGCGTTCCGGTTTGTCGTCACTGCTTTGCTCTCCGTCATTCTCAGCCTCAGCCCCGCCTTGAAAACTCTCGACCCTCTGACCCCGCCGGCCCCGACCCCGCCGGCTCCGACCCCGCAGGCCCCGCCCCCGGCGGACCGGTCAGCCGGACACGGTCTGGAGCCCGGCGGCGACGCCCGCCCCGAGGCCCCGGTGCTCGACCCCGGGCAGCAGGCCCTCCGGGCCGACCGAACCGCGCACCCACTCGTCGTGGTAGACGGTGTCCATGTAGCGCTCGCCCAGGTCCGGCGAGATGGTCACGGCGGTCACCCGCTCGCGCACGCCGCCCGCGCCGTCGCCGTAGTGCTCGTTCAGCCAGCGCAGCGCGCCGCTGACGGCCGTCCCGGTGGAGCCGCCGAACAGGAAGCCGCCGCGCATCAGTTCGCGGCAGGTGCGGACGGTGTCGGTCTCCTCGACGTGGACCGCCCGCTCCACCAGCGACTCGTCCAGCAGCGCGGGCCGCACGCTGGTGCCCAGGCCCGGGATGTGCCGGGTGGCCGGCGGGGCGCCGAAGGTGACCGAGCCGACGCTGTCGACCGGGACGACCCGCACCGAGGGGCGCCGCTCGCGGAAGTACCGGGCGCAGCCCATCAGCGTCCCGGTCGTGCCCGCGCCGATGAACAGCACGTTCAGGTCCGGGAACTGGCGGGCGATGGCCGGCGCGGTGGTCCGGTAGTGCGCCATCCAGTTGCCCGGACTCAGGTACTGGTTGAGCCAGACCCGCTTCTCGTCGGCGGCGAGCAGCGCCTTGACGTGGCGGATCCGCGCACCGAGGAAGCCCTCGGTCTCGTGCGGCTCGGTGATCAGGTGCACCTCGGCGCCGTACGACTCCATGGTGCGGCGGGTGACCTCGTTGCAGCGAGAGTCGGTGACACAGATGAACTTGTAGCCGCGGCTGGCGGCGAGCACGCTCAGGGCGACGCCCATGTTCCCGGACGAGGATTCCACCAGGGTCGAGCCGGGGCCGAGGACGCCCGCCGCCTCGGCCTGCGCGACCATTTCCCGGGCCGCTTTCAGCTTGATGGACCCGGCGAAGTTGAACCCTTCGACTTTCAGGAAGAGACGGTGCCCGAAGAACGGCTGCAGATTCACGAAGAGGTCGCTGACCTCGAATTCGTGCGACGCGGAAATGACCGGCACTGGAGACTCCTGGCCTTCGGTAACGAATTAGCCTCGGCGGCAAGCCTCCCGCCGGGCGCTGACGAGGGGCTGACGGACTGCTGACGGGGTCCGCGACCAGGGTTTCGGACCCGTCCGGAGGCACGCGTCAGCCGTCCGTCAGTTGCCGGTCAGTTGCTCGTCAGCGCCATCGGAAAGCGTTTGTTATTCCGCACTTGCAGGCCTTCCACGAGGAGCCCGGTTTGAATCGGCCGTCCGCCATCAGTGAAGTCCTTCCGCTCTCGCCGCTGCAACAGGGACTGCTCTTTCTCTCGGAGTACGACCGTGAGGGGACGGACGTCTACACCATTCAGCTGGTCCTCGACCTGGACGAGCTGACCGACGCCGATGCCGCCGCGCTGCGCACCGCGGCGGGCCTGCTCCTGGAGCGGCACCCCAACCTGAAGGCCTGCTTCCGGCACCGCAAGAACGGCGAGGCGATCCAGGTGATCCCCACGTCGGTCGAACTGCCGTGGCGCGAGGTCGCGGTGGCGGCCTCCGCCGAGGGGCCGGAGGCGGAGTTCGACCGGCTCGCCGAGGAGGACCGGCTGCGCCGCTTCGACCTCGCCCGCCCGCCGCTCCAGCGGCTCACCCTGGCCCGCGCCGAGGGCGGGCGCTGCCGGCTGGTCTGGACCGTCCACCACATCCTGGTGGACGGCTGGTCGATGGTCTCGCTGATCGGCGAACTCGCCGCGCTCGCCGAGGAGCTGAAGGCCGGCGGCACCCCCGCCAAGCAGCCGCGGGCCGGCGCGGCCCGCTACCAGGCGCACCTGGCCTGGCTCGGCACGCAGGACAAGGAGGCCGCCCGGCAGGCCTGGACCGCCGCCCTGGCCGGGGTCGTCGACCCGACCCGGCTGGTGCCGGCCGGCCGCGACCGGGCCGCCGGCGCGGCCGCGCTGCCGCAGGCCGTCCCGCTGGAGCTGACCCCCGAGGTCTCCACCGCGCTGACCGGCTTCGCCCGCTCGCGCGGCCTGACCGTCAACGCGGTGGTGCAGGGCTGCTGGGCGCTGCTGCTGTCCCGGCTGACCGGCCAGGACACCGTGCTGTTCGGCGCGGTCACCTCCGGCCGGCCGGCCGAGGTCCCGGACGTCGAGCGGATGGTAGGCCTGTTCGCCAACACGCTCCCGGTCCGGGTGGACGTCGACCCGGCCCGCACCCCGGCCGAGCTCTTCGCCGACGTGCAGCGGTCGCAGACCGCGCTGCTGGCGCACGAGCACCTGACCCTGGCGGAGGTCCAGCAGCTCACCGCCGTGCGCGGCGAACTCTTCGACACCGCGCTGATGTTCCAGAACTACCCGATGGGCGGCCTGCCGCTGGCCACCGGCACCGGCCCCCGGGTGACCGGCGCCGACGTCCGCTCCGCCACCCACTTCCCGGTCACCCTCACGGTCTTCCCCGGCACCCCGTTCGGCCTGGCCGTCAACCACGTGCCCGCGCTGGTCACCCGGGCGGAGGCCGAACTGGTCGGGCGGCGCTTCGCCCGGCTGCTGGCCGCCGCCGTCGCCCGGCCCGACGAGCCGTGCGGCCGGCTGGACGTCCTGGACGAGGCCGAGCGCGCCGGGATCACCGAGACCCGCAACGCCACCGGGACGCCGCTGCCCGGCGACTGGCTGGCCCCGCTGCTGGCCGCCCGGGCCGCCCGCACCCCGGACGCGCCCGCCGTGCGCTGCGGCGGGGAGCGCCTGACCTACCGCGAACTGCACGCCCGCGCCGACGCGCTGGCGCACGCCCTGCACGCCGCCGGGGCCGGCCCGGAGCAGGTGGTGGCGATCGCGCTGGACCGCTCCTGCGACCTGGTGGTGGCCGCCCTGGCCGTCCTCAAGTCCGGCGCGGCCTACCTGCCGCTGGACCCGGACTACCCGGCCGACCGGCTGCGCTACATGCTCGCCGACGCCGCCCCGGTGGTCACCCTCACCCACCGCCGGGTGCGCGAACTCCTCGCCGCCGAAGCCTCCGAAGGCGAGATGAGCACCGGCGAGCTGTGGGTCCTGGACGGCCCGGACGCCGTGACCGGTGCGCCCGGGCATCGCGTACCGGGCACGGCCCCGCGCGCCGACCACCCCGCGTACGTGATCTACACCTCGGGCTCCACCGGCCGCCCCAAGGGCGTCGTGGTGCCGCACCGGGCGCTGGTCAACCTGGTCGAGGACATGGTCGCCCGCTTCGAAGTGACCACCGAGGACCGCTTCCTCGCCGTCACCACCTTCGGCTTCGACATCGCCAACCTGGAGCTGTTCGTCCCGCTCGCCGCCGGCGCCGAACTGCTGGTCGCCGACCGCGAGACGGTCCGCGACCCGGCCGCCCTGGCGGACGCCGTCACCGGCCAGGGCACCACCCTGCTGCAGGCCACCCCCAGCCTCTGGCAGTCGCTCGCCGCCGACCACGCCCCCCGGCTGGCCGGCCTGCGTGCCCTGGTCGGCGGCGAGGCGCTGCCCGAGCCGCTGGCCCGCACCCTCACCGCGCACTGCGCGTCCGTGACCAACGTGTACGGCCCGACCGAGACCACCATCTGGTCCACCGCCGCGCCGCTGACCACCACCGCGGCCGGGCCGCCGCCGATCGGCGGCCCGATCGCCAACACCCGGGTGTACGTCCTGGACGGCGCGCTGCGCCCCGTCCCCGACGGCACCTTCGGCGACCTCTACCTCGCCGGCACCGGCCTGGCCCGCGGCTACCTGGGCCGCCCCGGCCTGAGCGCCGAGCGCTTCGTCGCCGACCCGTACGGCCCGAGCGGCGCGCGGATGTACCGCACCGGCGACATCGTCCGCTGGGACGCCGCCGGCACCGCCCTGGAGTACGCGGGGCGCAGCGACCACCAGGTGAAGATCCGTGGCTACCGCATCGAACTCGGCGAGATCGAGTCCGTGCTCGCGGCGCAGCCCGGAGTGACGCGGGCCGTCGTCACGGCCCGCACCGACCAGGCGGGGGACGCCCGCCTGGTCGCCTATGTCGTACCGGCAGGGATCGACCGCGACCGCTTGCGGGAGCGGGCGTCATCGGTGCTGCCCACGCACATGATCCCTGCCGTGTACGTTCCCTTGGACGACCTGCCGCTGACCCCCAACGGCAAGGTCGACCGCAAGGCCCTGCCCGCCCCGCCGGACGAGCGGGCGGGCACCGGACGCGAGCCCGTGGGGGAGCGCGAGGAACTGCTCTGCGCGGTCTTCGCGGAGGCCCTCGGGCTCGACCGGGTCGGCGCCGACGACGACTTCTTCGAACTCGGCGGCCACTCGCTGTCCGCGACCAGGGTCGCCAACCGGCTGCGTGCCGCGCTCGGCGCGGACGTCCCGGTGCGGGCCCTGTTCGATGCCCGGACGGCCGAGGCGCTGGCCCGCGTCCTCGACCCGGAGTCGGCGGCCGCCGACGCGGCGGAGCCGGCCCCCCGGCGCCCCGCGCTGCGCGCCGTCCCGAACCGGCCGTCCTCGGTGCCGCTCTCGCACGCCCAGGAGCGGCTCTGGTTCCTGGACAAGATGGACGGCCCCACCGGCAGCTACAACATCCCGCTGGCGGTCCGCCTCACCGGCCCGCTGGACGCCGCCGCGCTGGCCGCCGCCGTCCGGGACGTGGTGGCCCGGCACGAGAGCCTGCGCACCGTCTTCGCCGAGGCCGACGGGCTGCCCTCGCAGCTGGTGCTCTCCGCCGAGGAGGCCGAGCAGGCCGGCGCCCCGCTGGTCGTGGTGGACCTCTCCGGGGCGGCGCCGGGCGCGCTGGAGGCGGCGCTGGCCGCCGAGGCCGCCCACCCCTTCGAGCTGTCCGCCCAGGTGCCGCTGCGGGCCCGGCTGTTCGCCCTCGGCCGGGACAGCCACGCGCTGGCCCTGACGGTGCACCACATCGCCGCCGACGGCTGGTCGCTCGGCCCGCTCGCCCGCGACCTCTCCGACGCCTACCGGGCCCGGCTGGACGGCGCCGGGCCGCGCTGGGAGCCGCTGCCGGTGCAGTACGCCGACCACGCGCTCTGGCAGCGCGAACTGCTCGGCTCCAAGGGCGACCCGGACAGCCTGGCCAGCGCCGAACTCGCGCACTGGCGCGAGGCGCTGGCGGGCATCCCGGAGGAGCTGGACCTGCCCACCGACTTCCCCCGCCCGGCCCGGGCCGGGCACCGCGGCGCCGAGGTCGAGTGCACGGTGCCCGCCGAGACCCACGCCCGGCTCGCCGAACTGGCCCGGCGCGGCGGCGCCAGCCTGTTCATGGCCGTCCAGGCGGGCCTGGCCGCGCTCCTCACCCGGCTGGGCGCGGGCACCGACATCCCGCTCGGCAGCCCGGTGGCCGGGCGCACCGACGACGCCGTCCGGGACCTGGTCGGCTTCTTCGTCAACACCGTGGTGCTGCGCACCGACACCTCGGGCGACCCGGCGTTCACCGCCCTGCTCGGGCGGGTCCGGGAGACCGACCTGACCGCCTACGGGCACGCCGAACTGCCCTTCGAGCACCTGGTGGAGGAGCTCAACCCGGTCCGCTCGATGGGCCGGCAGCCGCTCTTCCAGGTGATCCTGGCCTTCGAGAACAGTGCCGACCCGCTGCCCGCGATGCCCGGCCTGAGCGCCGAGGTGCTGCCGATCGGCAGCACGACGGCCAAGTTCGACCTGTCCTTCCAGGTACTGGAGCGGACCGGCCCGGACGGCGCCCCGGCCGGACTGGACATCCGCCTGGAGTACCGCGAGGACCTGTTCACCGGGGCGACGGCGGCCCGCCTCGCCCGGGCCCTGGCCACCCTGCTCGACTCCGCCGCCCGCACCCCCGACGCACCGCTCAGCGCCCTCGACCTGCTCACCGCCGAGGAGCGCCGCGTCCTGCTGGAGGAGTGGGCCGGCCCGACCGCCCCGTTCACCCCGGTCACCCTGACCGCCCTGTTCGAGGGCCTGGCGGCCGCCGACCCGGACCACCCCGCGCTGATCGGCCCGGACGGCGTACCGGCCGGCCCGGCGACGATGCGGCTGTCCTACGCGGCGCTCAACGAGCGGGCCAACCGGCTCGCCCACCTGCTGCTGGAGCGCGGGGTCGGCCCCGGCGACGTGGTCGCGCTGGCGATGCCGCGCTCCGCGCCGCTGGTGATCGCGCTGCTGGCGGTGCTCAAGACCGGCGCCGCCTACCTGCCGGTCGACCCGCAGTACCCGGCCGAGCGGATCGCCTACATGCTCGACGACGCGGCGCCCGCCCAGGTGCTGACCGTCGAGGCGGTCGCCGACCGGATCCCGGGGCTGCCCGAGGGCGTCGTCCCGCTGGTCCTGGACTCCCTGCGCACCCGGTCCGACCTGACCGGCCGGCCCGACCGCAACCCCGTCGACGCCGACCGCACCCGGCCGCTCGTCCCGCAGGACGTCGCCTACGTGATCTACACCTCGGGCTCCACCGGCCGCCCCAAGGGCGTCGCGGTGCCGCACCTGGGGGCGGCCAACCTGGCCGCCAACCACCAGGCGCGGATGGGCGCGGGGCCGGACACCCGGGTGCTGCAGTTCGCCTCGTTCAGCTTCGACGCCACCGTCTGGGAGCTCGGCGTCTCGCTGTACTCGGGCGGCACCCTGGTGGTCGCCACCGACGAGAGCCGGGTCTCCGGCGAGGTGCTGGGCGCGCTGCTCGCCGAGCACCAGGTCAACCACGTGGTGCTGCCGCCCACCGTGGTGGCCGGCCTGCCCGAGGACGTGGTGCTGCCCGAGGGCCTGCACCTGCTGGTCGGCGGCGAGGCCTGCCCGGCCGCGCTGGTCGACCGGTTCGCCCCGCTGACCGAGTTCCGCAACGCCTACGGCCCGACCGAGGCCTCGGTCTGCGCCACCTGGAGCGACCCGCTGCGCCCCGGCAGCGGCCGCCCGCCGATCGGCCGCCCGCTGGACAACCACCGGCTGTACGTCCTGGACGACGCCCTCGCGCCCGCGCCGGTCGGCGTCACCGGCGAGCTGTACATCGCCGGCACCGGCCTGGCACACGGCTACCTGCGCCGCCCCGTCACCACCGCCGAGCGCTTCGTCGCCGACCCGTACGGGCCGGCCGGCACCCGGATGTACCGCACCGGCGACCTGGTCCGCTGGCGGGCCGACGGCACGCTCGACTACGTCGGCCGGGTGGACCACCAGGTGAAGCTGCGCGGCTTCCGGATCGAGCTCGGCGAGATCGAGGCCGCGCTGGTGCGCCACCCGGTGGTCGTGCAGGCCGCGGTGCAGGTCGCGCCCTCGCCCACCGGCGTGCCCCAGCTGACCGGGTACGTGGTGCCGCTGCCCGGCGTCGCCGCCGTCGACGTGCCGGTGCTGCGCGCGTTCGTCGCCGAGTCGCTCCCCGCGCACATGGTGCCCGCGACGCTGGTGACGCTGCCCGCGCTGCCGCTGACCGCGAACGGCAAGCTCGACACCCGCGCCCTGCCGGCGCCCGGTGCCGCGCCCGCCGCCGCGCAGGCCCCGGTGCGGCGCCCGGGCACGCCGGCCGAGGAGGTCATCGCCGGGGTCTTCGGCGAGATCCTCGGCCTCGACCAGGTCGGCGCCGACGGGGACTTCTTCGACCTCGGCGGCGACAGCCTGCGCTCGGTGCAGATCGTCAGCCGGGCCGCGAAGGCCGGGCTCACGCTCTCGCTGGCCGACGTCTTCACCCACAAGACGGTGGCGGCCCTCGCCGCCGCCGCCCGGCCCGCCACCGAGCAGCGGCTCCCCGCGACGGTGCTGGAGCCGGTGCTGCCGATCCGGCCGGGCGGCACCGCCGAGCCGCTGTTCTGCGTGCACGGCGGGGTCGGCTTCGGCCTGCCGTACGCGGAGCTGGCCCCGCACCTCGACCCGGCCCGGCCGGTGTACGCGCTGCAGTCCGACGGCGTCGCCGCGCCCGAGGGGGAGTGGGAACGGCCGCACGGCGTACGGGAACTGGCGGCCACGTACCTGGCGAGGATCCGCCGGGTGCAGCCGCACGGCCCGTACCACCTGCTGGGCTGGTCCTTCGGCGGGCTGGTCGCGCACGAGATGGCGGTGCAGCTCCAGGCGGCGGGCGAGCGGGTGGCCTTCCTGGCGGCGCTGGACGTCTTCCCGGTGCTGCCGGGCGACCACAACCCGACCGACGAGGAGATTCGCGGGGCCTTCCTCGCCCACCACGCGGCCGGGGCGGGCATCGACGACGGGGAGCTGCGCCGGCTGATGGCGGTGATGCGCCACCACACGGACATCGCCCGGGAGTTCACCCCCGGCCGGTTCGACGGCTCGCTGCTGCTGTTCACCGCCGCCGACGAGGTGCAGGGCGCCCCCGCCGCCGAGCTCGCCGACCGCTGGCGCGCGCACCTGACCGGCGCGCTGACGGTGCACGACGTCGCCTGCGGCCACGAGGAGATGCTCGGCCGGGAGGCGGCCGGCCGGATCGGCGCGGTGGCCGACGCCGCGCTGCGCCGGTCCTGAACGACCGGACGGCCGGGCCCGGAATCCGGGCCCGGCCGTCACGGGGCCGTCGGCGGCTCCCCAGCCGGGGAGCCGCCGACGTGCCGGGGCGAACTGCCCTCGCCCCGACGGGACTTACAGCGAGGGATCCTGCATCAGGATCGCCTGGTAGAGGTGGTGGAGACGACGACTCGGCTTGAGCCCCAACTCGTCGTCGAGCCACTTCCGGGTGCGGTGGAAGATGTCGACGGCCTCCGACTGCCGGCCGCACCGGTAGAGGGCGATCATCAACTGCTCGCTGAACCGCTCGCGTTCCGGGTACTGGGCGAGCAACTGCTTCAGCTCGGCCACCACCGTCCCCGCCTCGCCCGCTTGCAGCTGGGCCGAGATCAGGTCCTCCCGCGCGGTCTTGCGCTGCTCGTCCAGACGCAGCGCTACGGCACGGCACCAGGGCCCGTCGCTCGTGTCGAGCAGGGCCGGTCCGCGCCACATCCCGAGCGACTTGCGGAGCGTGTCCATCGCTTCGTACGGCCGGTCGCTGACCAGCCCCGCGCCTTTCTCCGCCGTCCGCAGGAACCGGTACGCGTCGACCGCGTCCTCCGAGACGTTGAGCATGTAACCGTTGTCAACCGTGCGGATGAGTTCCTGGTCCGGCCCCTCCAGACCAAGTTCCGCCAACGATTTGCGCATGCGTTTGACATTGGCCTGCAAGGCGTTGCGCGCGTTCTTGAGCGGCGCTTCCCCCCACAGCTCGTCGATCAGTTCGTCGAACGCGACCACCTGGCCGGCGTTGAGCGCCAGCATGGTGAGCATCACGCGATTCTTCTTCGCCCGTAGACCTACGGTGCGCTGACCGTCGCCGATCAATAGTGGGCCTAATATGGAGATGTACACCAAATTCCCCGTCCCTAGCGGTGAACTCCAGCCACAAGCTTTTCTCCTGTGACCTCGGCCCGGCCACCGTCAACAGTGGTCGACGTGTTTGGGGTGGCCTGACAAAGGGGAAAAGCCTGGGTATCATTCGCGCTGGTCAAGTATCGGACACGCCTGGGTCGTCCGGCCATGTACCTTCGTACATGAGTTGATGAACCTGCGCCACCAACCCCACCTGAAGCCGCGACTCCACTCCCAGTTTCGCCAGGATGTTGGCGACATGCGCCTTCACCGTGCGCTCTGTGACGTGCAGTCGGGCGGCGATGCCGCGGTTGGAGTGTCCGGCACCGATCAGGTCGAAGACCTGCCGTTCCCGTCCGGACAACGTCCCGACCCGGGTGAGTTCGTTGCGCCAGCGCGCCGAGGCGAGGCTGCCGTCACTGTGCATGGCCACCCCCCTGACCGCCCCCTGCTTCCCCGTGGCGCGTCCACCGGCAGTTGCGCCCCCCCGTCACCGGGAAGGTCGTTCACGTGCCGACGAACGCGCATGCGATTCTACAACTCCCGTAACAAACCACCACGGGACAGTCGGCGTCAAACCCCTTGTCACGACTGGTTGTGGCCAGGTGCCTGCACGAAACGCACACGAAAAGGACCGGGGAGGGGCTAAGCCCTTCCCCGGCCGTCGAGTTGGACGGGTCCCGTGTTACGGGAGGGTCGTGCGTGCCGCCGAGGCCGCCGCCGCGGCGGCCACGATGGCCGGCATCCGCGGGGTCCGGGTCGTGGTCTGGCGCGCGAGCCGCGAGGGCCAGAAGGTCTTCCAGCCGAGCAGGGTGACCACGGCCGGCAGGACGACGATCCGGATCACCGTCGCGTCGAGCAGCACCGCGCAGGCCATGCCCACCCCCATCTGCTTCATCTCGATGAAGTTCAGCGAGGCCAGCAGGGCGAACACACAGACCATCACCACCGCGGCGCTGGTCACCACGCCGGCCGTGCGGGTGATGCCCTGCTCGACCGCCTCCTTGACGGAGAGCCCGCCGCGCGCCGCCTCCCGGATCCGGCTGACCACGAAGACGTGGTAGTCCATCGACAGTCCGAGCAGGATCACGAAGAGCATCAGCGGCAGCCAGGCCACCACCCGGCCGGTGGACTCGAAGTGCAGCAGGTCCTCCGCCCAGGTGTGCTGGAAGATCAGCGCGAGCAGGCCGAAGGAGGCTGCTGCGGACAGCACGTTGAGCAGCACGGTGATCAGTGCGAGCACCACCGAGCGGAACGCGGCGGTCATCACCAGGAAGGTCAGCACCAGGGCCACGCCGAGCACCCAGGGCATCTTGTGCATGACGTTCGCCCGGTAGTCGACGTCGAACGCGACGTCGCTGCCGCCGACCGCGAACTCGGCGCCCGCGACCGTGCCGAGGGTCTGCGGGGCGAGGTCCTGGCGCAGCCGGGCCAGCGAGGCGCGGGCCTGCGGGGAGCCGCTGTCGAAGTGGGTGCCGATCGCGACGGTGGCGACCGTGCCGTCGGGAGAGGTGCGGACGACCGGCGCCGGGTTGTGCACGAAGAGGTCGTCCTGCGAGGCGCGTTCGACCAGCGACTCCACCGCGGTGCCCAACTGCGCCGTCCGGTCGGCCGGGACCTTCACCGCGACGGTGTGGGTGTCGGCCTGGCTCGGGAAGGAGTGGGTCAGCCGCTCGTTGGCCTGCATCGCCGGGATCGACCGGGGCAGGTCGTCGATCCCGGTGGCCTTGAGCTTCAGGCCGAGGGCGGGCAGCGCGAGGACGAGCAGCGCGCCGACCGAGACCACCAGCGCGATCACCGGGTGGCGCAGCGCGGGCTTGAGCATGGTCGACCACAGCTGCGGCTTGACCCCGCCCTTCTGGGTGAGCCGCCACACCAGCGGGACCCGCGGCGCGTCCAGGTAGCGGCCGAACCGGGACAGCATGGCCGGCAGCACGGTCAGCGAGGAGGTGATCGCGATGGCGACCACCAGCACCGCGCCGGTGGCCATCGACTCGAAGGCGATGTGCCCGGCGAGGTAGAGCGCCCCCATCGAGATCATGACGACCACGCCGGACACCAGCACCGAGTGCCCGGAGGTGGCGGCCGCGATCTCGATGGCGTCGATGTTGTTGGCGCCCAACGCCCGCTCCTCGCGCTGGCGCTTGAGGTAGAACAGCGAGTAGTCGACCCCGATGGCCATGCCCATCAGCACGATGACGTGCGTCACCGGCCCCGGATCGGGCACCAGTTGGGAGGCCACCCCCCACAGGCCGAGCCCGGCGAGCACCGAGGACAGGCCGAGGACGACCGGGACGCTCGCGGCGACGATCGCGCCGAACACGAAGACCATCACGAGCAGCGTCACCGGCAGGCTCAGCACGGTCGCCTTGCCGAGGTCCTTGCTCAGCATCTCGTTGAGCCCGGCCTTGATCGAGCCGGCGCCGACGAGTTCCATCCGCAGCTCGGTGTGCGACGCGTGGGTCCTCGCCACGGTGTCGATGAGCGGCTGCACCCGGTCGGCGGAGGTCTCCGGATCGCCGTCGAGGGTCACCGGGACGAGCAGGGCCGAGCCGTCCGGCGCGGGCACCGGGGCGTCGATCGAGTTGATGCCGGGGAGGGCCTTCAGGTCGCGGGTGGCGTCCGAGGCCGCGGACTGCGCCTGGACGGGGTCGAGCCGGCCGCCGCCCCACGGGGTGATGAGGACGTTCTCCACCGCGCGTTCCTGGAGGCCGCCGCTGCGGGCGATCGCGGCCGCCCGGCCGGACTGGCCGATGGCGAGGTCGGAGGTGGTGGCCTGCCGGGTGCCCGTGACGCCGCCGACCACGAGGGCCGCCACGACGAATGCCACCCAGAGCGCGATCGCCCACCAGGGGTGGACGGCGCTCCACCGAGCGGCCCTGGTGATCACGTTCCTGCCTTCCACGATCACGTTCCCCTCCTCAAAAGAAATGCCCGGATCAAGACACGGGCCTGACTTATGAGTCCGGCCGTGCGGTGCGGCGTTCGCCTGCATCACTGAATCTAGTGACGCTTCGACGCATGATCACGGGTACAACTTCGACGATTGGAGGGGGAGTTTCTTCTACTTGACAGCCGACCCGAGAGGGCTGCCGCCGGATTCCCCGGGCGGAATTTGATACCACATCCGCCGGGACACGTTAAAGGGCCCGTCGCCGATCAGTGCGACGGACCCCGCGTATTCCTCGGGCAGCGGCAGGTCGGTGACTCTCCACGGACCGGGCAACGGACCGGAGCGTGCGTACACGGTGGCTTCCGGTCCTTCGTGGGCGACCGGGATCCCCATGCCCTGGGTGAGTCTGGCGCCCGAGGCCTTCACGCACGCCTCCTTCCTGGTCCACAGCCGGGTGAAGGCGCCGGGCCCGCCCCGGGCGACCAGCTCCCGTTCGTCCGGGGGGAAGAAGCGACCGGCCAGCCGGGTGGTGTCCAGCTCGGCGCGGGCCAGCTCGACATCCACGCCGACCGGCCGTGATGCCAGGGCGAGCAGGGCGATCTCGCCCGAGTGGGACAGGTTGAAGTGCAGGCCCGGCGCGTCCTCGACGGCCGGCTTCCCCCACGGGCCGCGGCTGAAGCGCAGCCCGGCCGGGGGGCGGCCGAGGCGCTCGCCGAGGACGATCCGGGTGGCGGCGTGCGCGAGCACGAAGCGGCGCCGCAGCCCGGGCAGCTGTCCGCTCCGGGCGCGCGCCCGCTCCTGCTCGTCGAGCAGTTCCTCCAGGTGCGGCGGGTACCCGTCCGGGGCGTCCTGGGCGGCTTCGCCGTCCGGGCGGTCCGGGTGCTCGCCACCGGTCAGCGGAATCTGCCAGATCTCGACCGTATCCCGACCGACCGGTTGTTCTGTCCCGTTCAGAACCGGCCCACCTTTCCGGTGTGCAGCCCCTGGAACAGATTCAGCTTCTGGATGTTCCGTGTCCCCTCCATGAACTCCACGCCCCGGGCGTCCCGGGCGAGTTTGTCGAGGAGCGGGTGGTCCAGCCGGGCGCCGGGCCCGAAGAAACCCAGCGCGCGCATCGTGACGTCCTCGGCGAGTTCGCAGGCGCGGGCCTTCGCCGCCGAGGAGAGGTGCCCGGCGGCCGGCTTGCGGTCCACCGCGAGGGCCGCCCGGTAGGTCAACTGGCGGGCCGCGTCGATCCGCTGGCCGAGCGACTCGAACAGCTCGCGCTCCGCGCCGCGCAGTTCCCGGCGGTTCTCGGCGACGTAGTCGTGGGCGGCCCGGGCGATGCCGAGGGCGATCGCGGCCACACTCGGGCGGAGCTGGTTGAAGACCGAGACGATGCTCCACATGCCCCGCCGGGTCGGCGGCAGGTGGGCGCCGAGCACCCGTTCGGCCGGCACGTGCACCCCGTCGAGGGTGATCCGGGTCAGCTGGACGCCGCGCAGGCCGAGGGTGGGCAGCGGCTCCGCCCGGAAGCCGGGGTCGGAGGTGTCCACCAGGACGGCCAGCACGCCGAGCCGCTCGGTGCCCGCGACCCGCGCGAACACGGCGCCCAGGTCGGCCCGGGCGGCGTTGCCGACGTAGCGCTTCTCGCCGTCCAGGACGTACGAGCCGTCGCCCACCGGGGTCAGCGTGGTGGTCATCTCGCCGATGGCCGAGCCGCGGTCGGGCTCGGTGAGGCCGAAGCAGGTCCAGCGGGGGCGTTCGGCGAGCCGGCCGTACACCCAGTCCTTCTGGGCCTGGCTGCCGAGCACGCTCAGCAGCACCCCGCACATCGAGGCGCCGGGCGCGCCCAGCATCATCCCGGCGTCGCCGCGCGCCAGTTCCTCGCTCACCAGGACCCGTTCCAGGGTGGCCAGGCCGTGCGCGGGGCCGGCACCGGCCTCGGCGGACGCCCGGTCCCACTCCGGCGGCACCTGGTGGCCGGCCAGGAAGCGCACGGCGGGCAGGTCCAGGAAGCGGTGGACGGCCTCCGGGTCCCGGTCGAGGTCGAGCGCGCCCGCCCGCAGGTCTTCGGCCCACCGCCGCACGTACCGGTGCGTGGTTTCCAGCGGGCCGGGCAGGCTGATCACACGTTCCCCTTCCGGGAGTCGACGTTCTGTGCCGTGTCCCCGGCCGGCCCCGGCCAGCCGCAGTACACGTCGGCGAGGAGCTCGGAGGCGTACGCCGCCCGGCCCGGCCCCTCGGCGGTGAAACCGTACGCCCCGAGCAGCCGCAGCAGTGCGCGGTCGGCCTGGGTGATCTGGGCCTGGAGGCGGGCGAGGGCCTGGCCGTCCAGGGGGCGGGCGGGGGCCAGGGGGGAGTCGTCCGGACCCTCGGCGAGGTCGTCGAGGACGCCCTCGATCTCCAGGTGGTCGATCAGCACGTCGGCGAGCGCGCCCTTGACCAGCTGTTGCAGCAGCAGCGAGGAACCCTCGACCTGGCGGCCCGCGAGGTAGGCCAGACAGGCCTCCCGCAGCCGCTCGGACGCGCCGAGCCGCAGCCAGGCGAGGCCGGTGCCCCAGTCGTGGGCGTCGGGGCCGGCGGGCGCCCGGGTGGCGTCGGCGGGGCTCAGGACGGCCAGACCGGGAACCGGGTCCAGGCCCCCATTCCCGTCCTCGTCCCCGTCCTCGTCGTCGCCGAACTCGGCGTACTCGCCGAGGAGTTCGCGCGGGACCACGGCGTGCCCGCGCGGGCCGCGCGGTGCCACCCCGGGGGACAGCGCGCGGGAGAGCAGGGTCAGTGCGGGGACGAGGCCGTCGTTGCGCGCGCTCGTCCGGGCCTCCTGCCAGTGCTCGCGCACCTCGACCGGAACCGTCATCGGACCCCCAACTCCCCCGTGTCGAGTGTGCAGTAGGCCAGGAAGCCGCGCTCCCGGTCGTAGTCGGCCACCACCACCGGGCGGTCCCGGTCGGCGGCGGCGAGCAGGGCGGCCCAGCCGCCGGTGGCAGGCTGTCCGGCCGCCACCTTGGTCCACGGACCGCCGTGTGTCGGAAGTTCAGCACAGCCGTCGGACAGGCCGGAGCCGGTGACCAGCGCGGCCGAGGCGTCCCAGTCGGCGAACAGCCCCGGCTCCGGGAGGCCCTGGGCCGCGCCGCCCAGCGGCGCGTCGCCGCCGTCCCAGTGGATCAGCAGCGCGACCGCGGCGTCCGTGTGGACGGCGCTCTGCCCCGTCGCGGGCAGCGGGAACGGCTGGGTGCCCTGGTCCACGACCAGCAGCAGCAGCCGCGACCAGCCGCACCGCCGGGCGTACTCCACGGCGACCCGCAGCGCGCTGAACGGCGCCAGGACGCCCTGGTCGGACAGGGCGAAGGAGAGCGGCTCGCCCGGCAGCCGCCCCTTCACGCAGGAGGCGACCAGCTCGGCGTGGTCGAAGTCCGGCGCGGAGTAGGCGACCACCACCACCTCGGGGCACTCCTCGGCGGTCAGCGGGCCCAGCGCGTCGAGCGCGCCGTGGGCCAGCTCCACCGAGGTGCGCCGCCCCGAGGCGGCGAACTGCTCGCGGTCGAAGTCCGCGCCGTAGAGCGCCCCGAGCTCGCGGTAGAAGTCCTCCCGCGCGGCCTCCGGCCGGTACGGCGCGCCAGGCCCCGGTGGGGTGTGGGCGCCGGCCCGGATCAGCCGCGGCAGGACCGCCGCCGGGGCCGGGCCGGGCGTGCCGTCCGCGCCGGCCGGGGCCGGACGCCGTACGGGCGCAGTCGCGCGGAACATGCTTAGGCGCTCGCTTCCGCGGCGACGAAGCCGGCCAGCGAGCCCACGGTCTCGAAGTGGGTCATGTCCAGCTCGTCGGCGTCGAACTGCACGTCGAGGATCTCCTCGATGGTGATGAGCAGTTCGAGCGCGCTGCTGGAGTCCAGGCCCAGCTCGTCGAAGAGGCGGACGCCCGGGTCGGCGCCGGAGACGTCCTTGTTGAGGACCTCCGACAGGCCCTTGCGGACGGCGTCGACGTACTTCACGTCGGCCACGGTGTTGGCAGTGTCGCTCATGGTGTTCTCCTCGGACTGGTCCCGGCCGTGGGTCGGCCGGTCGGTGGTCAGTTCTGGTCGTCGCCGGGGGCCGCGTACAGCCGCTGGCGGCCGAGCATGGCCTCGACGTCGTCGCGCTCCCGGATCAGGTGCGCCCGCCCGTCCAGGACGAGCACCTCCGCCGGGTAGCCGTGGCTGAGGAAGTGCACCGGCGAGGCCGTCGGCCCGTACGCGCCGGAGCGCTGCACCCCGATCAGCTCGCCGGCCCGCAGCGCAGGCATCGGCACCTTCTTGCCGATGACGTCGTTGGGCGTGCAGAGCGGGCCGGTGATGTGCCAGGGCTCGGTGGCCGGCTCGTCCAGCCGCTCCAGCGCGGCCATCGGGAAGTTGCGCTTCACGTACGAGCCGATGCCGACGGCCGCCATGTGGTGGTTGGTGCCGCCGTCGGTGACCGCGAAGTTCTCGCCCATCGAGGTCTTGGTGTAGCGCACCCGGGTCACGTAGGTGCCGGACGCGGCGACCAGGAAGCGTCCCAGCTCCATGATCATCCGGGTCTCCGGGTGCCGGGCGCGGAAGTCCGCGATCAGCGGGTTGAGCCCGGCGGTCAGCTCGGCGACGTCGAGGTCCTTCTCGTTGTCGAAGTAGGCGATGCCGAGGCCGCCGCCGACGTCGACCGTCTCCAGCGGGAAGCCCAGCTCGGTGGAGAGGCGCTCGGCCAGCTCCAGGATCCGCCGGGTGTTCTCGACGACGGACTCCTCGATCAGGATGCGGGTGCCCAGGTACACCTGGACGCCCATCAGCCGGATGTTGGGGTAGCGGCCGGCGAGGTCCTTGCCCTCGGCCAGCAGCAGCTCCTCGTCGGTGCCGAACTGGCGCGGCTTGCCGCCCATGGTCAGGCCCGAACCCTTCACCGAGAAGCGCGGGTTGACCCGCAGCGCGACCCGGGCGGTGATCCCGCGCTCGCGGGCCACCTCGTCGATCAGGTCCAGCTCGCCGATCGACTCGCAGACGATCGCGTGGATGTCCTCGTCCAGGCAGGCCGCCACCTCGCCGCGGCTCTTGCCCGGGCCGAGGAAGATGATGTCGCGCGGCTCGACCCCGGCCCGGCGGGCGGTGACCAGCTCCGTCAGCGAGGACACCTCGGCGCGCGAGCCCAGGCTGTGCAGCAGCGCGCAGACGGAGATGTTGGGGTTCGCCTTGAGCGAGTAGAAGACCTCCAGCGCCGGGTGCAGCGCCTCGCGCAGCCCCTGGAAGCGGGTGGTGATCTCCTCGCCGTCGTACAGGTAGAGCGGGGTGCCGAACTCCTCGGCGAGCTCGGTGATCCCGAGGCCCTGCACCTCGAATGCGACGCTCACGGTCAGCTCCGTTCCGGGTAGGCCGCGAGGCGGCGGGTGATGTCGGTGTCGAGCGCCTCGATCTCCTCGTCGGAGGCACCGACGAGCACGCCGTACAGCCGGCCCTCGAAGCCGTCCGCTTCGGTGTCGGCGGCGGTGCCCGCGGCGGCGTTCACCGTGGCGTAGTTGTTCACGAACAGGCCGCGCGGGCGCGGGCCCCGCTCGGTCAGCAGCAGCCCGTCCAGCACCTCGGCCAGTTCGGCGAAGGGCAGCGGGCGGGTCAGCCGCAGCGGGAAGTGCCGGGCGACGGCGACGTCGTCGGCCCCGGCCAGGCCGCCCTCGTGCACCACGTTCTGGTACGTGGACATGTTGTTGCGGGCGTTGATCTCGATGACCGGGTACAGGCCCTCGTCCGGGTCGACCATCGCGTCGACGCCGACCACGCCGTAGTAGCCGTCGGCGGCGAGCCGCTCGCCGAGCCGCAGCGCCGTCGCCTCGATCTCGGCGACCTGCCCGTCGGTCAGCCGGGCCGGGATCCGGTGGCCCTTGTGGACGCCGCCCTCGGTCAGCAGCTCCTTGACGAAGTCGAAGTGCGTGGAGCCGTCCCGGCCCACCGTGAACTGGTAGTTGAGGTCGCAGCGCTTGGCGACCCACTCCTCGATCACCAGCGCGGTGCGCGGGGCCCCGCCCGCGGCCTTGGCGGCGCGCTCGGCCTGCTGGACCGCCATCCGGTGCAGCCGGCCCAGCCGGGCCTCGGAGTCCAGCACGACGATGCCCTTGCCGGACACGCCGAACGCGTCCTTCAGCACCACCTTGCGGCCCGCCGCCAGCAGTTCACCGGCCGCGGCCACCGCCTCGGCCAGCTCCTCCAGCGTCTCGCAGGCCCAGCCGCGGGCCTGGCGGATGCCCAGCTCGTCGGAGAGCCGGCGGCTGTACACCTTGCTGTTGACCCGCTTGCAGACCGCGGCGGTCGGCGCGCCCAGCTGCAGCCCGGTGCGCTCGGCCAGCTCCTCCTCGACGGTGGAGATGCCGTGCGCGGTCAGCCGGGCGCCCTCGGCGGCGACGGCGGACAGCGCGCGCAGCAGCTCGGGGTCGGCGAGGGCGTCCTCGCTGACGGTGCGCTGCGGGTCCTGGCCGGCCACCACGTGCACGGTGGGCAGCTCCAGGCCGAGGCCCTCCAGGTAGCCGCGGTAGCCCTCGTCCAGGGCGGTCTTCAGCACGACGTGGTCGTCCTTGCCGCCGAGCAGCAGCGCGAACTCGTCCATGCGGTTCACCACCGCACTGCCCGCGTGCGAGGCGACCCGGGGCAGCGCGGGCTCGCCGAGCGCCCAGTGGTTCTCCACCTCGAAGTTGCCCAGGAACACCAGCGGGGTGTCCGCGGACCCGGTCACGGCGCGCTTGAGGCGCGCGCTGAAGCCGGAGGACGGTAGATGCATGTCGACCTCGTCATTTCTCGTGTGCGCTCGGGCGCGGTGCGGCGGGTGCGCAGGTGCTGCGGTGGTGCGGGTGCGCCGGTACTGCGGGGGACGGCCGGTCCCGTGGACGGCCGTCAGTGCTCCAGGACCATCGCGGCGAAGGTCGCCCCGAGCCCCACGCTGGTCATCAGGTAGCGGTCGCCGGGGCGCAGCCGCCCCAGCTCGGTGGCCTTCTGCAGGTTGATGAAGGGGTCGGCGCAGAAGCAGTGCCCGGTCTCGCCGACCAGGTCGAGGAAGACCTTGTCGAGCGGCAGCCCGAGCGTCTTGCAGACGCCGATCCACGACAGCCGGTTGACGTTGTGCGGCAGCACGAGCGCCAGCTCGTCGAGGCCGCAGCCGGCCTCCTCCAGGGCGGCGCCGATCACTTCGCACAGGCCGGGCCCGTACAGGTCCTGGAACTCCTTGGCGGCGGCGTCGCCCATGATGAACTCGTCGCCGAACTGGGTGTGGGTGCGCGTTGCGTACCCGAGCATCCGGTCGGAGCCGGTGCGGTCCGCGCTCACCAGGAAGGCGACGGTGCCCTCGCCCATGACGGTGACGTCCGGGATGGACTGCGTCTGGGTGGTGCACGCCTTCTCCCCGGCCAGGACCAGGGCGAGCGCGTTCGGGTCCGGGTCGGCGGCCAGCAGGGTGCCCGCCAGGTCCAGCGCGAGCAGCCCGGAGGCGCAGGCGTGGTGCGAGACGACGAAGCCGGCGGCGTGCTCCAGGCCGAGCTCGACCTGGAGCGGTCGGAGCGAGGTCATCGGGTACGGCAGCGGCGACGGCATCGTGCGGGCCTGGAGGACGTATTTGACGCGCTGTTCCTGCCCGCGCAGTTCCACCAGCTTGGTCGCGGCGCGCAGCAGCAGCTCGGTCTCGGTGGCCGCGGGGTCGCGGCACACCTCGGAGAGCCCGTAGAAGCGCTGGTAGCGCCGGAGCTGCACATCCGTCAGCTGGAGTTCCTGTTGGAAGCGCGCGATCGGGATGGTGTCGGGAAGACAGCTGGAGACTGCCGTGATCGACGTCATGCCAACTACAGTCGCCTGGAGCGCTGACGCTTAGCTGACGCTGCGCTGACCGCCGCCGCGCGGTGGCGGGGTGCGCTCCCCGCAGACGCCGGGGAGGTCCGGTCCGGAGGCGTGGTCGACCGTCCCGTACCGCCGGACGGAAACGACCGGAGGGGTGGGCCTTTCGGCACACCCCTCCGGAATCCGATCAGGTCCTACTCGTCGTCGGCCCCGCCGAGGTCACCGAGGTCGCCGAGATCGGTGCCGTCCGGGGTGCCGCTGATCGCGTACCCCTGGCGGCGCGCCTCGTAGCAGGCCACCGTCGCGGCCGCCGACACGTTCAGCGAGCCGACCCGGCCCAGCTGCGGCACGAACACCACCTGGTCGCAGAGCGCCAGCGCGTCGGAGGTGATCCCGCGGTCCTCGTGCCCCAGCACGAAGGCCACCGCCGGGGTCAGCTCGGCGGCGAACATCGGCACCGCCTCGTCCGCCAGCTCCAGGCCGACCACCTTGAAGCCGTCCGCCTTCGCCGCCGCGACCGCCTCCGCGATCGTCGGGAAGTGCTCCACCTTCAGGTACTTGTCGGTGCCCATCGCGGCCTTCTGCGCGCCCGAGGAGCGCACCGACGGGGTCTCCCCGGCCAGGTACAGCTTCTCGGCGCCCATCGCGGCCCCGGTCCGGACCACCGAGCCGACGTTGAACGGCGACTGCAGGTTCTCCAGGATCATCGCGAGCCGGAACTCGTTGCTGCGCCGCCACGAGCGGTGCAGTCGCTTCAGTTCGGTCCCGCGCAACTGCTTCACGACGACGTTCCCCGTCCACTCTCCGTACCCTCGCCCGGCTCCGGGCGGGGTCGTGCTTCCAGAATCCGGAACCCGTTGACCGACGCGACCCGGGTGGTCGGGTAGCCCTGCTCGTTCAGCCACTTCTGCAGCGAGTCCGAGCCCAGGTGCTTCTGCACCACCAGGAACGCCGAGCCGTCCGGGGTCAGCCGGCCGAGCCAGTGCGTGAGCAGCCGGCGCAGCGCGGCCTTGCCGATCCGGATCGGCGGGTTGGAGTAGATGGTGGCGAACCGCACGTCCTGCGGGACGTCCTCGGGCAGCGCGGCCTGGACGTTGCCCAGCCGCAGTGCCTCGGCGTTCAGCCGCACCAGTTCCAGCGCGCGCTCGTTCACGTCCACCGCCCAGACCGGCAGCCGCCTGCGCCGGCTCGCCCAGGTCAGCGCGATCGGGCCGTAGCCGCAGCCGACGTCCAGGATCGGGCCGCGCACCCGCGGCTGCGGGGCGTGCTCCAGCAGGATCCGGGTGCCCGGGTCGAGCCGGCCGCGCGAGAACACTCCGGTGTCGGTGGTCAGTTCGAGGGTGAGGTCCGGCAGGGAGACCGTGATCGGCCGGCGCTCGCTGGCGACCTCGGGTGCACCGGTGAAGTAGTGCGAGCCGGACATGATTTCCCCGTCGTTCGTAAGGGCCTCGGGGCCACCGGGTGGGTGTGGGTAAGCCCTTGGTACGGCACCGATCGTACCCCCGGTGGCCTGCGGCGCGTTCCGTGCCGGCCGGCGGCCCGGGTGCCGCGGGGCCGCCCCGGCGCGATCGCGCCCGGCCGCCCGGCGACGGATACTGCCAGTACCGCCCCCGCGCCCGTGGGAGCCTCCGGACAGCGCCTCCGAACAGTGAGGACGGATGCCATGCCGCAGAATCACGAGGACTACCTGATCGACGAGGCCGTCGAGACCGTCGAATCCGACGACGAGGCACCCGAGGGCGACGAGTACGACGAGGTGGCCGAACGCCGGGCCGTCGGAGCCGACCCGGCCACCGATGTCGCCGACGCCGCCGAGCAGAGCCGCGTCGTCCAGCTCGACGAGGACGAGTACCGCGAGTAGCCGCCGCCGGGCCCGGTCCGGGGCGCCGTCCGGTGCGCTGTCCGGTGCGCTACAGCGCCCGGCGGCGCTGCAGCCAGGTCATCGCCGCCCAGCCCGGCAGCACCGGCAGGATCAGCGTCAGCAGGCGGTACATCGCCACCGCCGCCAGCGCGCCGCCCTTCTCCATCGACGCGGTCTGCTGCAGCAGCGCGATCAGCGCCCCGTCCACCGCGCCGGCCCCGCCCGGGGTCGGCGCCACGTTGCCCGCCGCGTTGCCCACCAGGAACACCACCGCCACCGAGGCGAAGGACGGCTCCCGGCCGATCGCCCGGGTGCAGCAGTACAGGCAGCCGATCAGGCAGATCGACACCAGCAGCTGCCCGGTCAGCCCCACCGCCAGGCGGGCCGGGCTGCGCAGCAGGTCCAGCAGCCGCGGCAGCACCTCGGTGGTCAGCGGCCGCAGCCGCGCCGCCAGCCAGCGCCGGGCCGGCGGCACCGCCGAGACCACCGCCAGCAGCGCCGCCGCCCCCGCCAGCCCGCCCACCACGGCGGGCAGCGCGTCCAGCTCCGAACCGCCCGGTTGCAGGTCCAGCAGGTAGACGAAGGCGCCCAGCTGGAGCAGGTGCAGCACCAGGCCGATCAACTGCCCCACCCCGACGCTGGACAGCGCCTGCGCGGTCGGGATCCCGGCCCGCTGCAACAGCCGGGTGTTCAACGCGATCCCGCCGACGCCCCCGGGCGACACCAGCTTCACGAACGCCCCGGCCAGCTGCGCCAGCACCGCGTTGCGGAAGTCCAGCCGCTCCGGCACGAACCCGACGAACCCCATCGCCGCCGTCACGTGGCTCAGCGCCGCCGCCAGCAGTGCCAGCGCCAGCCACGCCGGATCGGCGTCGGCCACCGCCGAGATCGGGTTGTCCTCGGCCGCGAACAGTTGCGGGATCAGCAGCCACCCGGCCACCACCCCGCCCACCACCGCGAGCAGGGTCCGCGGCCGCAGCCGCTCCAACCGCACCGGCCGCACCTCCGCCTGCGGCCTGGTCCGCAGCACCTCCGCCCGGATCTCCTCCAGCAGCCCGCCCCCGCCGCCGGTGGCCTCGTCGGGCCCGGGGCCTGCCGGGCCGCCCGTGCGGGCGGCGGCGGTCGGGTGGGCGGCGGTCGGGCGGGCGGTGTGCTTGAGGGCGTGGCGGGTGGTGCGGGCGAGGGCGATGGGCTGGAGGAGGGGGAGGGCGGCCTCGACGGTGTCGGCGCCGAGGACGGTGACGGCGGTGTGGACGGAGCGGGCGGCGCCGGCCCGCAGGGCGAGGGTGGTGAGCAGCTGGGCGATGTCGCAGCGCAGCACGAGTTCGCTGGCCGCGATGTCGCCGTCGGCGAAGTCGACCAGGTGCACCGCACCGGTCGCGTCCACCAGCAGGGAGGACGGGACGAGCGCCCGGTGGGCGATCTCCCGGCGCTGGAGGCGGGCGAGCTGCCGCCAGGCGTCGGCCAGCAGGTCGTCGGTGACCTCCTCGTCGGGGAGCCGGTCGAGGGCGCGTCCGGGGAGGTGCTCGTAGGCGATGAGGGCGGTGTCCTGGCCGAGGCCGGCGGTGGCGGCGATGCGGCGGGTGCGGACCCCGGCGGCGAGGGCCGCGTAGGTGACGAGCGCCTCGTGTTCGAGGCCGGCGCGGGGGGAGCGCAGGGCCCGGGGGTGGGGGGCGGTGCGCAGCCGCAGGCGACGCCAGGCGCGCTGGACGGCGGCGGCGGTGACGGCTTGCCGGTCGAGGAGCTGGACGTCGAGGTCGGGCCGGTCGTCGGCTTGCCGGACCAGGTAGCGGTCGGGCCCGGCGGGGTGGGCCTCGGCCGGGCGCAGGCCGCTCTCGCGCAAGGCCCGGAGGATCTCGCCGGGCCTGGGCAGCGGGTCGGGGGTGCCGACGGCGTAGAGGGTGCCGTGGGCGCCGGTCCAGCCGATGAGCAGGCCGAGCAGCAGGGCGGTGGGGGTGGCGTACCCGCCGGCGAGTCCGGCGAGGCCGGAGAGGGCGAGGACGGCCCAGGGGGCCCGGTGTTCGCGGTTGCCGGAGGCGGTCATGAAGGCGAGGACGGGCGCGAGGTAGCCGTAGACGGGCTCGGTGTGGCCGAGGGCGCCGCCCGGCAGCGCCTGGGTGAGGGCGGCGAGCAGGGAGGCGGGGGCGACGCCGTCGGCCCACAGGTCGAGGAGCAGGGTGGCGCCGTAGGCGAGGACGGCGGCGAGCAGGCCGTCGGAGACCTGCTGGAGGGCGCGTCGCCGGTCGGGGCCGAGGAGGCGGCGGGCGGCGAGGACGACGGGAACCAGCAGCACGGCGGCGGTGGTGAGGCCGCCGGCGAGGCCGGCGAGCGGCCGGGGCACCAGTTCGGCGGCTTCGGCGACGTCGGCGGCGATGCCGCCGGTGGTGGCCCGGGCGTAGTCGGCGAGCAGCAGGGTGAGGGCGATGGCGATGAGCCCGGTGAGCAGCCGGATCAGGGCGACGGGCTGCCGGATCCGGCCGGGTTCGGACACCGCCCGGGCCGGGCCCCGGCGGGCTCCGGCGCTCGCCGGTATGCCGGTGTCCGCCGGTGCGGGCGTGCCGGCGGTGTCGCCACCGCCGGTGTCGCCGTTCGTTCTCCCCGTCACGATCGCCACGGGTGGCATGCTCCCATGCCTCCCCTGATGGTGGAGCCGGAGCCCGGAAGCCGGCCCGGATCGGGGGAGTTCGGGGACCGGCCCTACGCCTGCCGGGTCGGCACGACGACCGTGTGGCTCAGGTTGACGTGCCGGGGGCGGCTGACGGTGTAGGCGATCAGGTCGGCGAGGTCGTCCGCGGTGAGTGCGGGGATGGCCGCGAACATGCCGCCGAGCTGTTCGCGCAGGGCGGGGTTGTCGATGTGGCCGCCGAGTTCGGTGTCGGTCAGGCCGGGCTCGATGGAGCTGACCCGGACGTCGCGGGGGCTGAGTTCGGAGCGCAGGGCGGCGGACAGCTGGGTGAGCGCGGCCTTGGTGGCGCTGTACACGGCGTAGTTGGGGAAGACGACGCGCGAGGCGATGGAGGAGACGTTGACCAGGTCGGCGGCCCGGCCGTCGGCGGCGGCCGCGGTGAGGTCGTCGGCGAAGGCGCGGATGATCCGCAGGGCGCCGGTGAGGTTGGTGTCGACCATGCGGGTCCACTCGTCGGTCCGGCCGTCGGCGAGGGGGTTGGGCAGCATCACGCCGGCGCTGTTGACCACCAGGTCGACCCGGCCGTAGGCGTCGTGGACGGCCTTGGCGGCGGCGTCGACGGAGGCCTGGTCGGTGATGTCGGCGGTGACGGCGAGGGCCTGGCCGCCGGCGGCGGTGAGCTCGGCCGCGAGGGTGTCGAGCCGGTCGGTGCGGCGGGCGAGCAGGGCGACCCGGGCGCCGTGGGCGGCGAGCAGGCGGGCGGTGGCCGCGCCCATGCCGCTGGCGGCTCCGGTGACGACGGCGGTGCGGGCGGCGAGGGCGGGGTAGCTCATCGGTGGCTCCTGGGCCTGGGAGGGTGGTGGGGCTGACGACGACAACTGTGCGCGGGCGGCGGAGGTTCGCCCAGGGCCGTGTGCGTCCCGGGTGCGGCCTTCCTGGGATGCGCTTTCCCGGGATCCGCGGTCCTGGGTGCGGCAGGACCACCCTGGCGCCGGGAAGGCCGACCGGGCGCGCGGCGTGTCTTGAGGCCGGGGCCGGCCGGGCCGTCACTACCCTGCGGGCATGAGTGCCTGCGAAGACCTCGCCGCGGCCCCCCAGGGCATCGAGCCCCTCCCGCCGGTCGACGGCTGCGCCGACTGCCTGGCCCAGGGGCGCCGGGACTGGGTGCACCTGCGGATCTGCCTGGACTGCGGCCACATCGGCTGCTGCGACTTCTCGCCGCAGCGGCACGCCACCGCGCACTTCCACAACACCTCGCATCCGGTGATCCGCTCGTACGAGCGGGGCGAGGACTGGCGCTGGTGCTTCGTCCACGAGGTCATGGGCTGAGGCCCGGGCCAGCCCGGCCCGGCCCGGGGAAGCCGGGGCCCGTTCCCGGTGGCATCTCCCGGTGGCATCCGGGCGCAACCCCGATAAAATCCGGACATAACGACCGTGCGGCCCCCGGCCCCTCCGGTCGACATCCGTCCGGCCGGTGACCGCCGAAGGGAGGCCGACGATGACCAAGCGAACACCGGGCAGCACCGCCCAGCTCCGCCGGGGCACCCAGGAACTGCTGGAGCGCCGCGGCATGGCGACCGCGCCCACCCGGCTGGTGCCGATGCTGCGCGCCGACGCCATGTCCTCCGCCACCGCCGGGTACGCCGTGCCCGACGCCTTCCGGCACGGTGGCCGCGACCGGGCGGCCTCGGCGGGGCACGCCGCCCCGTCGATGCACGCCGAGCTGAAGGGCCACCGGCACCGCGGCGCGGAGAAGCACTCCGCCCACTGAGCGGATCCGGGTCCGGGGGCGGGCGCCGCGTTCCGGCGCCCGCCCCCGACGCGTGCTCGGAGGGTGTCCGGGGTGGTTCGCGGCCGGTGCTGGGGGGCGCCGGGCGGTTGTCAGTGGGCTGGAGTACCTTCGTGCCGTTCACCAGCACGGGGCGGGACGACGGGGGCGCACCATGGCCGACCTGATCACGGAGGAGCCGGTCGAGCTCCAGTTGGAGCGGTACCGGACGGAGCTGACGGGCTACTGCTACCGGATGCTCGGCTCGGTCTTCGAGGCCGAGGACGCGGTGCAGGAGACGATGGTCCGCGCCTGGCGGGGCCACCGCGGCTTCGAGGGCCGCGCCGCGCTGCGCTCCTGGCTGTACCGGATCGCCACCAACGTGTGCCTGGACGCGCTGAACGGCCGCAACAACCGGGCCCGCCCGATGGACCTGGCCGGCCCGGTGACGGTGGCCACCGCGAGCGACACCCAGCTGCCCGAGGTGACGTGGATCGGCCCCGCGCCGGACGGCCGGGTGCTGCCCGAGACGGGCGACCCGGCCGAGGTGGCGGCCCAGCGCGAGTCGGTGAAGCTGGCCTTCGTCGCCGTGCTGCAGCGCCTCGCGCCCCGGCAGCGGGCCGTGCTGATCCTGCGCGAGGTGCTCGGCTGGAAGGCCGCCGAGGTGGCCGAACTGCTCGGCGTCACGGTGGCCTCGGTGAACAGCGCGCTGCAGCGGGCGCGCGCGGTGCTCGCCGGGGACGGCGCCGCCGCCCGCCCGGCCCCCGCCCTGGACGACGACCACCGCGCGCTGCTCGACCGCTACGTCCGCGCCTTCGAGGCGTACGACATGGACGGCCTCGCCGCGCTGCTGCACGAGGACGTCACGCTCAACATGCCGCCGTACGCGATGTGGCTGCGGGGGCAGGGCGAGATCCGGGCCTGGATGCTCGGCCCGGGCCACGGCTGCCGCGGCTCCCGGCTGGTCCCGGTGACGGCCAACGGCGCTCCGGCCTTCGCCCAGTACCGGCCGAGCCCGGCGGGCGGGCACGAGCCGTGGGCGCTGATCGTGCTGGAGGTGTCAGCGGGCCGGATCACCGGGTTCACCAACTTCCTGGACACCGACGTGCTCTTCCCGCTGTTCGGCCTCCCGCCCCGGCTGGCCGCCGAGTAGGTCCTGTTCGGGCCGCCGGAGGTCGAGGGGGTCCACGCCCCCCGGCAGCAGGGCCGCGAGCCCGCTGAACGCGAGCAGTTCCCGCAGCGGGCCGCTCGCGTTCAGCAGCACCACGCCCACCCCGTGCCGAGCGGCGGCGAGCCGCAGCCGGGCGAGGGCGTCGACGACGGCCAGGTCGGGCGCGGTCAGCGCGCCCAGGTCGCAGGTCAGGTTGCAGGTCAGGGCGGGGGTCAGGGCGGGGGCGGTCGGGGGCTTCGGCGTGGTGTCCATGCTGCTTGGACCGGCCCGGTGGCCCGGGCTCATCGGCTCCGGCGGAACTTCTCGCAGCCTCCCGGAGCTCTACCCTGGCCGAGGAGAGCGTGGGCCTGCGCTCCGCCCAGCGTTGAACCGACGGCCCCGCGCTGAACCGACGGCCCCGGGCGGGTCGGTGGCAGAGTGGGCGGTGCAGAACCACCGTGCCCCAGGAGGATCGCAGTGACGGCTGAGCCCTTGAAGTCCCGTGAGGAATGGTTGGCGTCCCTGCCCAGGATCTACGCGGCGGCGGGCTGCCTGCTGCGGGACGAGTCCGGCCGGATCCTGATCGTGAAGGCCGGGTACCGCGAGTACTGGCAGTTCCCGGGCGGCACGATCGACCTCGGCGAGGGCCCGGTGGAGTGCGCCTCGCGGGAGTTGCTGGAGGAGACCGGCATCGTCAAGGCGACCGGGGACCTACTGGCCATCTCCTGGACCCACCCCTCGTCCGAACTCGACCACCCGGCGCAGCACTTGATGTTCGACTTCGGCACCGTCCCGGACGGCACCCCCGTGACCGTCCCGGCCGGTGAACTGGACCGGCACCAGTGGGCCACCGTCGAGGAGGCGCTGGAACTCCTCGGCCCGGCCCGCTCGGTCCGGTTGCGGGCGGCGCTGGAGGCGGCCGCCGACGGCCGGGTGCGGATCGTCAGCACGCCCATCTCCGGCTTCTGAGTCCCGCCCCGGCCCAACCGACCGGCCCCGGGCGGGAGTTCCGCCCGGGGCCGGCCCCGTCTCAGGCCTGCTCGGCGTTCCGGGCGGCGATGATGGCCTTGATGGCCTCGGAGGTGAAGGTCTCCGCCTCGGACTTCTCGACGCCGAGGCCGGCGAGCACGCCCGAGCCGTTCTCCAGCTCCAGCAGGGCGAGCAGGATGTGCTCGGTGCCGACGTAGTTGTGCCCGAGCTTCAGCGCCTCGCGGAAGGTCAGTTCCAGCACCTTCTTGCCCTGCGCGTCGTACGGGATCAGCGCGGGCACCTGCTCGGCGGCGGCCGGCAGGGCGGCGGCGGCCGCCTCCCGGACGGCCTGCGGGGTGATGCCCTGGGCGGCGAGCGCCTTGAGCCCGATGCCCTCCGGTTCGGCGAGCAGGCCGAGCAGGAGGTGTTCGGCGGTGATCTCGGCGTTGCCGGCCGCCCTGGCCTCCTCCTGCGAGGCCATCACGACGCTCCGGGCCCGGTCGGTGAACCGGGCGAAGCCCTGGCTGGGGTCGAGGTCGGTGGGGGTGCCCGGGTCCTTGGGGACGAACCGCTTCTGGGCGGCCTGCTTGCTGACGCCCATGCTGCGGCCGATGTCGGTCCAGGACGCGCCGGAGCGGCGGGCCTGGTCGACGAAGTGGCCGATCAGGTGGTCGGCGAGGTCGTCGAGGTGGTCGGCGGCGATGACCGCGTCGGACAACTGGTCGAGCGCGTCGGGGTGGACCTTCTTGATCGCGGCGATCAGGTCGTCGAGGCGCAGCGGAGTGGTGTTGGGAACGACGGGATTCTCCATGCGTCAACCGTAGGTTGTCGATCCCGGGTCGTCAACCATCGGTTGACGCTGCGCGTGAGTAGTCTTCGGCGACCCCTGCGGAACGAAGGCGTCCGGTGGGCGGGCCGCGGATTCCGGCCCTGCCCGAGGCCGAGCCGCCTCGCGAACCCAAGCTCCAGGTGGCCGAGTTGCGGGAGCTGGTCTGGCCTAGGGGCTCTCTTTCGGATCACGCCGGGCGCGCGACGCCGGAGCACGCACCTCGCCGCGTTGTCGTCGGTCGCCGATACTCCGCATGGACTCCCTCCTCCGCCTTGCGATGCACGCACTCCGACGCCGCGCGCTGATCCGACGTGATCCGAAAGAGAGCCCCTAGTGGCCGCTACGCGGCGGGCAGCAGCCGGGCCCGGACGGCGGCGACCTCGGCAGGGGTGGCCCCGGCGGCGAGCAGGTAGCCCGCCGGGTCGAGGCCCTCCAACGCGCCCGCCAGGGCGGCTTCGGCGGTGGTGCCGGCCTCGGCGAGCACCGCGTCGATCCGGTGGTACTGGTCCGGCAGGCCCAGCATCCCGTACAGCGGGCGGACGTTGGGGCCGCTGAGCTGGTAGTCCTCGACGATCGCGGCCCGTTCGACGCCGGCCAGGGCGAGCAGCAGCAGGGCCGCCAGGCCGGTGCGGTCGCGGCCGGCGCCGCAGTGCACGACCAGGCCGCCGGGGCGGGCGCCGGCGATGGCGGCGATCAGCGCGGCGGCGGCGTGCGGGCAGTGGTCCAGGTAGGGGCGGAGCGCGAGCGGGGTGCCGTCCAGTCGGCCGTAGGCCTCCCACCAGGCGGGGCCGGCGAGTTCGTCCAGCGGGACGCGGATCAGCTCGACGCCCTCGGGGAGCGGGAGGAGCGGCTTGTACTCCTCGGCGTTGCGCAGGTCGACCACGGTGCGGACACCGTGGTCGAGGAGGGCGTCCCAGCCCTCGGCGGTGAGGCGGTCCAGGTTGTCCGCCCGGACTATCGCCCCGCGGGTGGTCGGCCGGCCGGAGACGGTGGGCAGTCCGCCCAGGTCGCGGACGTTCAGGCAGCCGTCCCACACGAGGGTGCGGTCCTCGGTGGTGGTCAGCGCGTGCGTCCGGCTCATGGGGCCCCGTTTCCTCGACCGGGGGTCCCGTTACCCCCTCGTTATGAAGGACTCCCGGGAGATCCGGATGGTTCCGTGCTGTTCGGATCGCCGACACCCGGCGTTGGGGCCGGTTCGTGCGCCGTCCGGGGGCGGTGATGCTCCCCCGGGCGGCAGGTAGCTGGCAGGTAGATGGCAGACGAGCTCGGGCGGTGTCAGGCGGCGGTCGGGGCTTCGGTCTCGGCGGCGACCAGCTTCTCCATCGGATCGGCCGCGATCCGACCGAGCATCGCGCCGGCCGCGATCGCGCCGATCATGAACACGGTGGACAGCCAGGCCATGGTCGCCACCGGCAGGGTGAAGGCGCCGACCACCCGGGCGACGCAGTCGGCCAGCAGCGCGGTGCCCCAGACACCCGCGAACACCCGCTCGTGGCGCCGGAAGGCCCGGGAGCCGGCCGCCCGGCCCTCGACCAGCCGCTGCCAGGCGGCGGCTCGGTCGCGCTTGCCCTTGGTGAGGAAGGGCATCAGCACCGGGGTCATCACCGACCGGCCGATCAGCGCCGAGATCAGGACGGCCAGCGCCACGGTGCCGCTCAGCCCGCCGTCCTTGGCGATCATCAGCCGGGCGTCGCCGGTGACGAAGGTGAGGGCCAGGCCCGCCAGGTTCACGGCCAGCATCAGCGCGGCCCACAGGTTGAGCCTGCGCTCGCGCAGCAGGCCGAGCACGGTCCGGGCGGCCGGGATGGCGCTGCTCCACGCCAGCGCGGCGAACACGCTCAGGTCGCAGACCGAGTGCAGCAGGTAGTAGCCGGCCAGCGGGGCGACCACGTCGATGGCGAGTGGGCGGAGCCCGGAGGCCGACGGGTTCGGGGTCGCGCCGGCCTCGGCGGTGGTCGCGGCGGTGATGGTGACGGTCCGGTTCACGGCGGGTTCCTTCCCTGCTGGTGGCCGCGGGCCGCTGCCCGCGTCGTGCCTCCAGTGTTTCCGTCCGACCCTCCGTCAGAGCAGTGCCGTCCGTTGCGGGATCCGCGTGACAGCTGTCATGGTGCGGGCCGTGACAGCCGCTCCGACCTGCGACTTCTCCCGGCTCGCGGGGTCGCGTTCGCCCGGATGGCCCATGATGTGGCGGGTGCAGAGTGCAGAGCGCCCCGGAGCGGGCACCGGCAGCCCCGTCGGCCGGTCCGGACCAGTCCCTTCCGTCGGCCCGCCAGCGGGCCGGGCCCCCGCTCCCGCCGATCTGACCGAGGCCGTCCGGGCCGCCCAGGCCGGCGACGAGGAGGCGTTCCGGCTGCTGTTCCGGACCGTCCAGCCGGGCCTGCTGCGCTACCTGCGGGTCCTGGTCGGCGGCCGCCCCGAGGACGCCCAGGACGCCGAGGACATCGCCTCCGAGACCTGGCTGCAGATCGCCCGCGACCTGGGCGGCTTCTCCGGTGACGGGGACGGCTTCCGCGGCTGGGCCGCCACCGTCGCGCGCCACCGCGCGCTCGACCACCTGCGCGCCCGGCGCCGCCGCCCGGTCGCCGACCTGCCCTTCGAGTACCTGGCCGGGCTGGCCGCCGGGGACGACACCGCGGGCGCCGCGCTGGCCACTGTCGGCACCGCCGACGCGCTGGCGCTGATCTCCCGGCTGCCGCGCGACCAGGCCGAGGCCGTCCTGCTGCGGGTGGTCATGGAGCTGGACGCCGAGAGCGCCGCCCGGGTGCTCGGCAAGCGAGCCGGCAGCGTCCGGATGGCCGCCCACCGGGGGCTGCGGAAACTGGCCACGCTGCTGGAGCAGTCCTTCGCGGCCGGGGTCGGGATCCCCGCCGCGCGCGAGGCCGAACCGGCCGTGCGGCGGCCCGGCCGGCGCCGTACCGAGGGACCTGTCGAGGAACCCGCCGAGGAAACCGCGGGGAAGGCCGCCGGGAAGCCCACGGGGAAACCCGCGGGAAAGCCTGCGGGAAAAAGTTCTCCGCAAGGTGTGACAGAACGCCGGGCCGCGACGCTGAAGGACATGAGATGAGCACCAACCGATCCCGTCGGATCGACCGTGACGCTGCCGAGCATCTGCTCGGCGGTGCCGTGGGCGGCCCGCCGGCCGGGCAGGACGCCTCGCTCACCGGACCGGACGGCGGTCCCGGGCCGCTCGCCCGGATCCTCGCCGCGGCCGCCGCCCCGGCGACGGCCGACGAACTGGCCGGGGAGCAGGCCGCCCTGACCGCGTTCCGGGAAGCGCGTCTCACGCCCGACCCCGTAGTGACCACACCCGTCCGGAGACGATCGATGGCAACCGCCGCGCTGGCCAGGGCCTTCAGCACGAAGGCCACTGCCGCCGTGCTCGGCGCCACCGCGCTGTGCGGGGTCGCGGTCGCCGCCGGCACCGGCAACCTGCCGTCCCCGCTGGGCGGCGGGTCCGGCGCACCCGAGCACGCGCTCGCCGCCGCGGGCGGGCCCTCCGGCAGTGCGCCCGGCACCGCGTCCGCCGATGGGTCGGCCGATGCGTCGGCCGGTTCGTCCGCCACCTCGCCCGGCAGTGCCGCGCCCGGCACCTCGTCCGTCCGCCCGTCCGGCGGCTCCGCCTCGGGCGGCCCGCAGCTGGTCGGACCGTCCACCGCCGCGAAGCCCGGCACCCCCTCCACCGATACCGACGGCGACGGCGACGCCGAGGGGCACGGCGCCCGGCCGCTCGCACCCGGACTGGTCGCCCTCTGCCACGGCTTCGCCGACTGGTCGGGCCGGGGCGAGCGGTCACCGGCCACCGAGCCGCGGTTCGGCCCGCTGGTCGCGGCGGCCGGCGGGGCGGAGAAGGTGGCGGACTACTGCGCGCAGGAGCTCGGCGACGAGGACGACGACCGTCCGGGCGCCACCGCACAGCCCCACGAACCCGGCCGGCCCACCCCCGGCCCTGGCGTGGGCAAGGGGAACACCGAGGACGGCCGGGGCAACGGGCAGGACAAGAACAAGGGCAACGGCCAGGACAACGGTCAGGACAAGGGCCAAGAGAAGGGCCAGGACAAGGGCAACGGCGGCAACGGGGCCAAGCCCGGCCGGTCCGGCGTGACCGTCCCGGCGCCGCCGAGCGCGCCGCCCCTGCCCGACGTCCGCCCGAGCAGGCCCGACCGGCCCGACCGGCCCGACGACAGCCAGTCGGGCCGGAGGTAACCCAGGAACTCCGGGTGGGCGGCGAGCGACTCCCCCCGGGCTCGCCGCCCACCCGGACCGCACCACCCGCAGGACCGAACCACCCGCAGGACCGCACCACCCGCAGTACCGCACCACCCGCAGTACCGCTCGTCAGTACCACCCGAAGACCCCGGGTGGCCGGTCGGCTCCCCGTGCCGCCCGGCCGCCCGGCCGGCCCCGGCCGGATCGGCAGGCGCCCACCCCGGACGCGCCGCCGGCCCGGTCGGCCTGGAACGTGCGGCCCGCCCTCCCGCAGTCAGGGCGGGCCGCACCCCCGCGCCGGCGGTCGGGGGACCGCTGCCCGGTCCCCCGACCGCCTCCCCGCCCCCGGCGGTGCGGTCCGGCGGTGCGGCTATCGTGCACAGGTGCACGAGGCGGCCCGGAACACCGGGCACGGCACGTGAGGGGAGTTCCAGGTGATCGGACGGGCGCTGAACGGGCGTTACGAACTCGTCGAGATACTCGGCGTCGGCGGCATGGCCACCGTCTGGCGCGGGCTGGACCACGTGCTGGGCCGTCAGGTGGCCGTCAAGGTCCTCAACGGGGGACTCGCCGACGACCCCCGCTTCGCCGAGCGGTTCAGCCGCGAGGCGCAGCACGCGGCCATGCTGGTGCACCCGAGGATCGTCATGGTCTTCGACTCGGGCGTCGACCAGGGCACGCCGTTCATCGTCATGGAGCTCGTCCACGGCCGTTCGCTCGCCGCCGTGCTGGCGCAGCAGCCGGGTCTGCCGGTGGAACGCGCCGTCGGCATCGCGGCGGCGGTCTGCGAGGCGCTGGCGGTCGCGCACGCGGCCGGGCTGGTCCACCGGGACATCAAACCCGGCAACATCATGATCACCGACGACGGCGGGGTGAAGGTCGTCGACTTCGGCATCGCCCGGGCCGGTTCGTCCAGCAACCTGACCCAGACGGCGAGCGTGCTCGGTACGGCCGCCTACCTGTCGCCCGAGCAGGCCACCGCCTCGCCCCTGGACGGCCGCACCGACCTCTACGCGGTCGGCTGCGTGCTCACCGAAATGCTCACCGGCGAGACGCCGTTCACCGCCGAGACGCCGGTGGCGATCGCCTTCAAGCACGTCAGCGAGCAGCCCCTGCCGCCGTCCTACCGCCGCCCCGGCCTGCCGCCCGCGCTGGACGCGGCCGTGCTGCGCCTGCTCGCCAAGAACCCCGCCGACCGGCCGGCGGACGCCGTCGCGGCGCGGGCCGAACTCCTCTCCACCATCCCCGGGTTGGCGGTCGGCGACCCGACGGCGGAACTCCTCGCCGCCGCCACCCAGCTGCTGCCGCCCGTACGGCCGGTGAACCCCAACCAGCAGCACACCACGCTGCTCCCGCCGCAGGCCCCGGCCGTCACCTCGCTGATGGCGCCCGTCCCGCAGGGCCCGCCGGCCACTTCGCTGATGGCGCCCGTCCGGCAGGCCCCGCCCGGGGCCGCCGGCCGCAACCGCAACCGCCGCCGCAGGCCCCTCGTCCTCGGCGCACTGGGCGTGGCCGGACTCGCCGGCGTCACCGCCCTGGCCGTCGCCGCCCTGGACGAGCCCGCCGGCAACGCCGCCGCTCCCGCCAAGCCGCCGGCGGCCACCGCCCCCAGCACCCCGGCTGCCGCGCCCAGCACCCCGGCCCGCGCGTCCACCCCCGCGGCGACCCCGACGCCCACCACCGCGGCCCCCACCACCCCGGCCGGTCTCCCCACGGCCCCCAACCCGGGCATTCCCCGCAACCAGGGGGCGGCCCTCCAGCTCAACGCCTTCCGCCAGGCCGTCGTCCAGACCCCGGTCGGGGGCAAGGAGCACGACCGCCAGGCGGAGCTGCTGCGGATCCTCGACGACGCCTCCGCCCGCCTCAACGAGGGCAATCCGGACGACGCGGCCCAGGAGCTCAAGGACGCCCAGAAGGTGATCCGCGACCTGGCCAAGAAGCACGCCATCGACGGCCCCACCAGCGCCAACTGGAACGCCCGCCTCGGCGCCCTGCTGATCACCCTGCACGCCACGGCCGCCGACAACCAGGACTGGTGACCGCAGGGCCCAAGTTCTGTCCGACGGGGCGCTTCAGCGCGCGGCCGCGGGCTGTTCGGCGGCCCAGACGAACCCGTCCGGGTCGGTGAAGGTTCCGGCGGTGCCGCCGATCACGAGCCGGTGCGATCCGCTGCCGTCGGGGGAGACTCCGGCGTCCTTGGCGAGGGCCCGGCGCTTGTACAGCGCGAGCTTGACCGGGCTGGACCCGGTGGCGAACTCGACGTACACCGGGCCGAAGCTCTTCGCCACGGCGAGGCCGCGGTCGACGTAGAACCGCTTGCTCGCGGAGACGTCCGCGACTCCCAGCAGGAGCACGAGCTGGTCGATCCGCCGGGTGGCCGGGCCGGTGTCCTTCTTCGCGGAGGTCGCGATCTTCCAGATCGTCCCGTCCGGGGCCTGGACGACGCCGCCGTAGCCCCAGAGCGACTTCGCGGCGGGCTTGAGGGCGGTGGCGCCGGCGTCGAGGGCGGCGTCGACGAAGCCGTCGACGGTGGCGGGCTGGGACACCGTGAGCGACAGTGTGAACCCGCGGAAGCCGGTGGTCGGCTCCTGCGAGGCCCGCAGGCGCAGCTGCGTGTCCAGGCCGAAGGCGGTGGTGTAGAAACTGCGGGCGGCCGTGGGGTCGGCGACGTCGAGGATGAGGGAGTCGATGGAAGTCATGTCCTCCACGCTAGGCGCGGCCCGGTGGCCGGGGCTTCTCGAATCCTGACCGGTCCGGGGGCCCGTCGTGCGCGGCGCCGGTAGTCGTCGGGCGGCATGCCGACCAGTTCGGCGAAGCGGGTGCGGAAGGCGTCCGGCGAGGTGCAGCCGACCGCGCGGCGGACCGCGGTGACGCCGAGGCCGCCGCCGCGCAGGAACGCGGCCGCGCGCTCGACGCGACGCGCCGTCAGGTAGCCGTACGGCGAGTCGCCGTAGGCCAGCCGGAACTCGCGGCTGAGCTGCCCGGCCGCCAGGCCGGCGTCGCGCGCGAGCGCCAGGACGTCGAGTGGCCGCGCGTACTCGCGGTCGATCCGGTCCCGGACGCGGCGCAGCCGTGCGAGGTCTTTCAGGCGCTGCGCCGCCGCGCGGGCGCGGGCCCACGAGGGGTGACACACGGGAGGACTCCTCTCACCGGGCCCGACTCCGGCCGTCGCGGCCGTCGCGGTCGTCAGGGACTGCACGGCCCGTACGGCCGGCGCGCGGCCGGACGGCTCAGCGCAGCTCCTGGATGCGGATCAGGTTGCCGGCGGGGTCGCGGAAGGCGCAGTCGCGGATGCCGTACGGCTGCTCGGTCGGTTCCTGGACGACCTCGGCGCCGCCGGCCTGCACCGCCCGGAAGGTGCCGTCGAGGTCCCGGGTGGCCAGCAGGATCCAGCCGTAGGTGCCCTTGGCCATCATCTCGGCGATGGTGCGGCGCTCGTCCTCGGTGACCCCGGGGTCGACGGCCGGCGGCGCCAGGAGGATGGAGGTGTCGGGCCGCCCGGCGGGGCCGACGGTGATCCAGCGCATCTTGCCCTGCCCGACGTCGCCGCGGACCTCGAAGCCGAGGACGTCGCGGTAGAAGACCAGGGACGCGTCCGGGTCGTCGTGCGGGAGGACGCTGGTGTGAATGGTGATGTCCATGGCGCCGATGCTAGGTGTGGCCGCGCGGGCGTGCTTCTCGAATCCTGACCGATCGGGCGCGGCCGTCCACAGCCTGTGGACAACGTCACGGCTTGCGGTGGCTCCGGGTCTCGACGTTCGCCCGGATCGCCCGCGACAGCGTCCCCGCCGCCGTGGCGAGGAAGACGAAGGTGTACCCGATCTGCAGGATCACCACGAGGCGGGGCGCCTGTGCGGCCGGGGTGATGTCGCCGTAGCCGACGGTGGCCAGGGTGACGACGGTGAAGTACAGGGCGTCGAGCCGGGTGACCAGCCCATCGAAATCGCCCGGACGGGCGGCCATGACGTAGTAGGTCGCGGCGAAGATGGTCATCGCGAGGAAGATCAGGAAGGACAGCCAGGCCACCGGGCGCTTCGCGTCGCCCCGCAGCACGGCGGTGGTCTTCGCCAGCAGCAGGCCGCTCAGGCCGACCAGCGCGGCGGTGAACACGAGCCAGCTGAGGACGGGGTGGTGGTAGCCGAGCCGGCGCAGGGGGAGAATCCAGTACGCGAGGATCAGCGCGGTGCAGGCGCCCAGCAGCCAGAGCGCGGACCTCGGGTCGACCCGGCCTTGCGGTGGTGGTGGCTGGCTTCCGGACATCGCGTCCAGCCTGCGGCTGCGCCGGGTCGGGCGCGTCCCGGGCTGGGCCGTTCGGGCCGGACCGTCCGGGGGCGGGTCGGCGGCGGCCGCGGTACCGGCCCCCGCCGACCCGCCCCTCAGGCGGAGGCCGGGGCTCCTCCGTCCGGTCGGCCGGGCTCGTCCAGCAGCTCCAGCACCGCCAGGACGGCGACCAGCGCGAGCGCCAGACAGAGCGTCACCAGCACCGTCGGATAGCTCCACAGCACGAACGCCAGCGCCGCGCCCGCGACCGCCGCCCAGCCCAGCCAGGCCTTCCAGCGGTGGACGAACCGCCCGACCGGGCCGAGCCGCAGCCCGGCCCGTTCGGCGGTGGTCCGCGCCGCGCCGAGCCCCGCGTGCCAGCCGCCGCGCGCGGTGCGGGCCCAGCGCCCGCCGCCGCTGATCCAGGCGCCGAGCGCGACGACCAGGCCGAGCGCGATCACCACCCGGACGGCGGAGCGCAGGTAGCGCACCAGCGCGTCGTACACCGCCTGGGCGGCCGACTGGTCCACCCCGGCGGGGAGCCCGTCCAGGTAGACGGCCCGGAACACGCTCAGCCCGATGCCCAGCAGCAGCGCCCCGCCGGCCATCCCCAGCGCCGCCGTGACCGCCGCCCGGCGCCGCCGGACCGCGAGCAGCACCCCGCCGACCGCGCAGGCCAGCGTGAGCACCGGCATCCAGAAGCCGGCCAGGTCCAGCAGCCGCAGGCCGGTGCGGACCTTGGGGATGGCGGAGGACTGCACCAGCGTGAACGAGGTGTGGATCTCCGGGATCCTCGCGGCCGGCGTGAGCCCGTTGTCGACCAGCGCGGTCTTCACCCGGGCGATCACCGGGGCGAGGTCGAGCACCACGGTGTCGTTCCTGACCTCGACGGCGCCGCCGCCCTGCCCGGTCAGCATCCGGTCGATCGCGGTGTGCGCCTGCCGGTTGACGTCCGTCCAGAGGGTGGCGAAGGCGTTGCTGTCCACCACCCGCTGGACCTGGTTGCGGACGAAGCCGGTGAGCCCGTCGGTGAGGGCCTGGCCGATGCCGTTCAGCAGCGCGCCGAGCTTGGGCCGGTCGTCGGGGGCGATGGTGTCGAGCAGCGAGTCGACCGGGATCCGCGTCACGATCTCGTCGGTGACCCGGTTGGTGACGGCCGCTCTGACCGCCGGGTCCCTGGCCAGCGGCGCCATCGTTGCGACGTACCGGTCGGTGTCGCCGATCTCCGACCTCGCCCACACCGCGACGGCGCTCAGCGGGGTCAGCACGCAGGCCAGCAGGATCAGCAGGACGGCGAAGAGGGAGCGCACCCGGTGGCGGTCCGGGCGGGTCTCCAACTGCCGGGTGAGCCGCGCCTGGTGGGCCTCGGCGGCGTTCAGGCGGGCCCGCAGGTCGGCCAGCTCGTCGGGCGACCCGGCGGGCGGTTCACCGGGGGGTTCACCGGGGGGTCCGCCCGGCGGTCCGGCAGACGGTCCGCCCGGGGGTCCACCCGGGGGTCCGACGGGCGGTCTGACGGGCGGCTCGTCGCCCGGTTCGTCGGTGGGCATGCCGCGACTCCGTTCCTCCGGTAGGTGCATACCAGGAGATAACGGATCAGATCGGACGGCCAGTCGGGAGCGCCGTGAGCAGCCCGGATGCAGCAGAAACCCCCGGCACCGTCATCGGACGGTACCGGGGGCTTCCGGAAAAGAGCGGGACTCAGACGGCCGTCTCGGGCCGCTTCGTCTCGGTGGCCTTGGTCACGTTGGTCGGCGTGACGGCCGGCGGGGTCGTGGCGGCCGGCTGCGGCGCGGCGGTGCTCTGCGCGGTGCCGGCGCTCTGCGCCGCGTCCGCCGGGGCTTCGTCCTCGCGCAGCGCCTTCGTCTCCGCCTTCAGGATGCGCATCGACTTGCCGAGGCCGCGGGCCATCTCCGGCAGCTTCTTCGACCCGAACAGCAGGATGACGATCGCCAGCACCACCAGGAGGTGCCAGGGCTCAAGACCGTTCCGCAGCATCCCTGGCCACCGGTCCCTTCTTGTCTAGAGTCAAGGGTGGGCGAGCGCCCGTGCTGGCCAGTATGCCTGGCGACGACGGCGAACGGATACACCGGCCGGGAAACGCTGGCCAAAAAGCAGGTGCCGTTCGAGCGGAACGCGAGCGCCCGCGGCAGCGGCCGGAACCGGCCCGGTCCGGCCCGCGCACCCGTGACCAGCCCGCACGGCACCGCGCCGCGCAACACCCGCCCCTCGGGCCCCTTCGCTCCCGTCGCCGGGGGCCGCAGCCGACAACCGCCCGATCGGTGGCGGTTCAGTACACGAAGGGCACGAGTCGCTTCGACATCCGCCGGTATTGCGCGTACTCCGGCCCGAAGGCGGCCAGCAGCAGCCGCTCCTCGGCGGCGATCCGCCAGCCGTACGCGCCGAGCAGCAGCGCCGGCACCAGCAGGGCCGCCGGCCAGCTGCCCAGGCCGAGCGCGTAGCCCGTCCAGACCAGCAGGCTGCCGGCGTAGCCGGGGTGGCGGATCTGCCGGTACGGGCCGCTGCGGACGACGCGCTGGGTGTCCACGGTGCGCAGGGTGCGGGTGTAGTAGCGGCCCAGGGTGCGCATGCCCCAGGCCCGCAGCGCCAGCCCGGCGGCGATCAGTGCGATCCCGAACCAGCGGGCCCAGGGCGGCAGTTCGCCGATCCCGGCGCGGCCGAACAGCACCACGACCAGCACCGCGGCGACGTAGCAGGCGAGCAGCAGCCGGGTCGAGCCGCGGTCGCGGCCGTCCGCGCGCCAGGTGCCGGCGGCGGAGTCCTCGCGGCGGCGCAGCAGCAGCTCGTAGCCGACCCAGCAGAGCATGCCGAGGAGGGAGAGCAGGGTCGTCAGGGACATACGGCGGCTCCCGGCGGAGAGGAGGGACGGGCCACGTACCCCTTCACGGTCCTCCCCGGGGCCCGCCGACACACGCCCCCGGGGGTGGACGCCCCGCCCTCCACCCCCAGGTGGACCGTCCGGCCCGCCCGTCGGGCTCGATAAGCAACAGATGTACAACTGCTACATTGACGTCATGAGCGAGCCAGTGATCGAGTCGATGGCCGAGGTCCGGAGTCATCTCGCGGATGTGATCGACCGGGCGCGACGTGACGAGACTCCGACGATCATCACGAGGCGCGGTCGGCAGGAGGCGGTGGTGATCGACATCGCCGAGTACCAGCGCCTGCGGGAAGTCGCCGAGCAGGCCGAAGACGAGTGGCTGAACCGCCTTGCGGACGAGGCAGAGGCCGAGGGCCTCGAAGGCTCCGTGTCGCTGGAGGAAATGGCCGCCATGCTCCGCGAACACCACGGCTGAGCGCGATGGGGTATGTCACGCGGTTCAGTCCTGGCGCGCAACGGGATCTTCTCAAGGTGCCCAGGCCGGACGCTGTCCGCATCCTGCACCGCCTCGCCGAGTTGCAGAAGGCGCTGGACGTCGGCGACACCTCGGGTTTCGACATCAAGTCGCTCCAGGGGCACCAAGCCCGGTGGCGGCTGAGGGTGGGGGACTACCGGGTGCTGTACACGGTCGAAGACGGAGTGCTGATCGTCTGGGTCATGGCGGTCGGCAACCGTCGTGAGGTCTACCGGCACCGGTAGGGGCCGGCGGGAACGGCGGAGAGCCCCCGCCCGAGGGGGCGGGGGCTCTCGATGACTCGCGTGGATCGGTCCTGGTGGGTCAGACGGTGACGGCCTCGGGTGCGGTCTCCGGGGCCGGGGCGGCGGCGGGGAGGTGGCGCATCAGGCGGTAGGCCAGCAGGGCGGCGCCGAGGGCGAAGACCAGGCCGACCACTGCGGCGACGTGCAGGCCGTCGGTGAAGGCGGCCCGGGCGGTCTCCAGCAGGTCCGTGCCGATCCGGCCGGGCAGGTGGCCGGCGACGGTGACCGCGCCGCCGAGGGTGTCCTGGGCGGTCCGGGCGGCCTCGCCGTCGACGCCCGCGGGGAGGGCGCCGTCCAGCTGGTGGCGGTAGACGGCGGCGCCGGCCGCGCCGAGCAGGGCGATGCCGAGTGAGCTGCCGAGTTCGACGGCGGTCTCGGAGGTGGCGGAGGCGGCGCCGGCCTGCTCGACGGGGGCGGCGGAGACGACCATTTCGGCGGTCATGGTCATGGTGCCGACGGTGCCGGCGGCGAGGACGCCCGCCGCGACGAGGATGAGCGCCAGCGGGGAGTGCGCGCCGACCTGGGTCATCAGCGCGAAGCCCGCCGCGCCGACCAGGAATCCGCCGCCCATCAGGGCCGCCGGGCGGACCTTGCCGGCCAGCGCCGAGCTGGTGCCGACGGCCGCGCCGACGCCGACGCTGGGCACCAGCGACCAGAGCGAGGCGGTGAGCGGGCTCATGCCCTTGACCAGTTGCAGGTACTGCGAGGTGAAGAGGGCGAAGCCCATCATCGCGAACATCGCGATGGTGTTGACGCTGATCGCGCCGCTGAAGGTGCGGATCCGGAACAGGCCGAGGTCGATCAGCGGGTCGGCGGCGGTGCGCTGGCGCCGGACGAATGCGGCGGCCAGCAGCAGGCCGGCCGGGACGGCGAGGGCGGGCAGCGGGCTCCAGCCGTCCACGGCGAGGGTCTTGACGCCGTAGACCAGCGGCAGGATCGCGGCCATCGAGAGCGCGGCGCCGGGCAGGTCGAAGCGGCCGGTGCGTGCGGTGGAGCGGTACTCGGGGAGCAGGGCGGGCGCGGTGAGCAGCACCAGGGCCATCACCGGGACGGCGACCAGGAACGTGGAGCCCCACCAGAAGTGGTCGAGCAGCAGGCCGCCGGCGACCGGGCCGAGGGTGGCGCCGGCGGTGAGGACGCCGCCCCAGGCGCCGAGGGCGATCTGCCGCTGCTTGGGGTCGTGGAACATGTTGCGGATCAGCGCGAGCGTCGAGGGCATCACGGTGGCCCCGGCGACGCCGAGCAGGGCGCGGGCGGCGATCAGCTGGCCGGCGGTGTCGGCCCGGGCGGCGAGCAGCGAGGCGCCGATGAAGCCGGCGGCGCCGATCATCAGCAGCCGGCGGCGGCCGATCCGGTCGCCGAGCGAGCCCATGGTGATGAGCAGCCCGGCGAGCAGGAACGAGTACATGTCCATGATCCACAGCTGCTGGGTGCCGCTGGGCGCAAGCGTGGTGGAGATGAAGGGGACGGCGAAGAAGAGCACGCCCATGTCCATGGCCAGGACGAGGGTCGGGAGCAGGAGGACGGCCAGGCCGATCCATTCGCGACGGCCTGCGCGGCCGGTGGTTGCGGTCATGGGGAAGACGGTACGGGCGTGTCAGACGTCTGTCTAGTACATATGTGTAAATCGATCGTGCGAGACGAATGTACGAGACGGTCGTGCGAGACATTCGTGCAAGACATTTGTGCAGTCCTTCCGTAGGATCGGGTCATGGGAAACCGCGAAGACCTGATGGCCGGCGCCAAGCGCTGCCTGTACGAGAAGGGGTACGGGCGCACCACCGCCCGTGACGTCGCGACCGCCTCGGGCGTCAGCCTGGCCGCGATCGGCTACCACTTCGGTTCGAAGGACGCGCTGCTCAACGCGGCGATGATCGAGGCGATCGGGGAGATGGGGGCGGCCCTGGGCGCGGTGGTGGACGCCGCCAACCGGGTGTCGGACGACCCGGAGGAGCGCTTCGCCGCGGTCTGGGACGGCCTCAGGACCGTCTTCACCGAGCACCGCGGGCTCTGGGCGGCCCAGTTCGAGGCGCTCGCCCAGGCCGCGCACGCGCCCGAGCTGGCGCACGCGTTCGCGGAGGCGCAGAAGGAGGGCCGGCTCGGTCTCGCCGCGCTGTTCCAGGGGCTGCCCGAAGTGCCGGACACCGAGGAGGAGATCGCCCGCGGCTCCTTCTATCAGACCCTGCTGGCCGGGTACGCCGCCCAGTGGCTGGCCGCCCCCGAACTGGCGCCGAGCGGGCGGGACTTCCTGCGCGGGCTGCGGCTGGTCAGCGCAAGCGTGCTCAGCCCCGCGGTGCCGTCACCGCCCGCTGTCGCCCGCTGACGGCTGCCGCCCGTCGCCCGCTGTCGCCCGTCGCCCGCTGACAGTTGCCGCCCGCTGTCGACGGCGCCGCCCCGCTAGGCGGTGACCACCGTCAGCAGCACCACCGAGTCGACGTGGGCCAGCAGCCCGTGCCGCTCCTGGGGCACCGGCTCCAGCCGTCCGACCGGCAGCTCCTGGTGCCGGCCGGCGATGGTCAGCGAGACCCGGCCGCGCAGCACCTGGACGCTGCCGGCGGTCGGCGGGGTGTGTTCGTCCAGCGAGGTGCCCGCGGTCAGCGCGATCACGGTCTGCCGCAGGACGCCGTCGTGGAGCACCAGGTGGGCGCTGCGCCCGTGTGGGCTCTCGGCCGCCCGGGTGAGGTGTTCCACGGCGAGCTGTTCGAGATCGGGCATCGCGCGTCCTCCTGACCCGGCGGGCCGGGCCGACCCCGGGCGCCCGGACCGGCGCCGTGTGCCCAGGTTCGCGGACGCGCCCGGCTCGCGCACCCGGAGCCGTTCGACGTGCAGCCCCCGGCGAGTGCCCGCATCGTGGAGGCATGGCGATCAACGAGACAGTCTCCGGCGGGTTCCAGGTCAATCGCTCGCTGCTGGCGGGCGGCGCGCTGCTCACCGGTATCGGCGCCGTGCTCGGCGTGGCCGGGGCGGCGATGGTGTGCGCGGCGCTGGCCACGGCGGGCCGCAGCTGGGTGCGCAGCCTGGAGACCGCGCCGGCCGCGTTCGCCCAGCGGGCGCTGCGCGAGGCGAAGGTGGCGTCCAGTGCGGGCTGGGAGGCCTGGCGCGCGGAGCACGGTTCGCCCAACTGAGCGCACCCGTCCGCCTGAGCCGCACCCGTCCGCCTGAGCCGCACCCGTCCGCCTGGGCCGCACCCGCCGGCCCCGGCCGAGTGCGCCCGTCCGGGTGCGGCGGGCCGCCATGGGGGTGCGGCCCGCCGCGGCTGTGGACCCGTCTGCCCCGCCTACCCCGTCTACAGGCCGAGCGACTTGGCGATGATGCTGCGCATGACCTCGCTGGTGCCGCCGTAGATCCGGAACACCCGGTTGTCGGTGTAGAGCCGGGCGATCGGGTACTCCAGGATGTAGCCGTAACCACCGTGCAGCTGAAGGCACTTGTCGATGACGGTGGACGCCGACTCGGTGCAGAACAGCTTCGTGGCGGCCGCGTCGGCGACGGTCAGCTCCCCCTGCTGGTACAGCTCCAGCGCGCGGTCCACCATCGACTGCTGTGCCACCACCTGGGCCTCGCAGTCGGCCAGGGTGAACTTGGTGTTCTGGAACTCGGCCACCGCCTTGCCGAACACCTTGCGGTCCTTGACGTACTGGAGCGCGAACCGCACCGCCGCGGCCGCCGACGCGTACGCGCTGACGGCGATCGCCAGCCGCTCCTGCACCAGGTTGTGGGTCAGGTAGGAGAAGGCCCGGCCCTCCTCGCCGAGCAGGTTCTCCACCGGCACCTTGACGTCGCTGAAGGCCAGTTCGGCGGTGTCCGAGGTGCGCAGGCCGATCTTCTGCAGCTTGCGGCCGACCGTGTAGCCGGGGGACGTGGTGTCCACGCAGAGGATGGCCAGGCCGGCCCGGCGGTTGTCCGGGTCGTACGGGGCGGTGCGGCAGACCACCAGGACGAGGTCGGCCAGCACGCCGCCGGTGATGAAGGTCTTGGCGCCGTTCAGGACGTAGTGGGTGCCGTCCTCGGAGAGCCGCGCGGTGGTGGTGATGCCCGCGAGGTCGGAGCCGGCGCCCGGCTCGGTCATCGCGATGGCGGTCATGATGTCGCCGGAGACGAAGCCGGGCAGCCAGCGCCGCTTCTGCTCCTCGGTGGCGTACTCCAGCAGGTAGGGCAGGACCAGCGCGGTGTGCACGCCCGAGGAGCCGAAGCTCACGCCCGCCCGGGCGGTCTCCTCGGTGATCACCGTCTGGTACTTGAAGCCGCTCTCGCCCGCGCCGCCGTACTCCTCCGGCACCTCGATGCCGTAGACGCCGAGCGCGCCGAGCTGTCGGTAGAAGTCGCGCGGCGGGTGGCCGTCGGCCTCCCAGTTCTCGTAGACCGGGACGACCTCGTTGGCGATGAAGTCCCGGATGGTCTCCCGGAAGGCCTCGTGGTCCTCGTTGAACACGGTGCGGCGCACGGCGGCGCTCCCTTCGGTGGTGACCGGCTGCGGGTGCCGGCGGGGGCTGAACGTGCCAGGTGATGGCCTCACAAGTTAATCCCGGGTAGCTTCGGCTGTCCAGGGTCGACGGCCCCGGAAAAGGCCGGTGGCCACCGGCGGTCGGCGCCCTCAAGTGAATCCTTGCTAGCCTTCGGTCGGCAGTCCGGAGCGCGGGAGGGAGGCTCGCCATGGTGGTCCGACGACCGCCCGGGCGGCGCGCCCAGATCCTCGCCGTGGCGGCCGACCGGTTCCACCGCAGCGGCTACCACCAGGTCTCCATGACCGAGGTCGCCGCCGGGGTCGGCATCACCGCGCCCGCCCTCTACCGGCACTTCCGCGGCAAGCCCGAACTGCTCGACCGCGCCGTCCGGCTGGGGCTGGACGCGCTGGCCTGCGGGCTGCGCGGGGCCCGCACCACCGGCGACCTCGGCGCCGCGCTGGCCGCCGTCGCGGTCGGACACCGCCCGCTCGGCACCCTGGTGCAGCGCGACGCCAGGCTGCTGCCGCCGGCCCGGCGGGCGGCGCTGCGCCGCGAACTGCGCGCCGACGTCGCGCTGATGACCGCCGTGCTGCGCGCCGGCCGGCCGGAACTTGCGTCGCCGGACGCCGAGTTGCTCTGCTGGTCGGCGCTCTCGGCCTGCACCGGGCTCTCCTACCAGTCGGCCGCGCCGCAGCCGCGCCGCGCCGAGGCGGTGCTGCGCGAGCTCGTGGCCGCCGTCCTCGCGGCCTCCCTGCGCGGCGCCGCCGCCCACCCGGATCCCGCTGTCCACCCAGGTCCCGCCCTCATCCCCGTCTCCGCCGCCGACCCCGTCGCCCCCGGGCCGCCGGAGCCCAGGCCGCAGGCGCGCCGCGAGGAGCTGCTCGCGGCGGCCGTCCGGCTCTTCCACCAGCGCGGCTTCGACAACGTCAGCACCGACCAACTCGGCGCCGCCGTCGGCATCTCCGGCCCCAGCGTCTACCGGCACTTCGACAGCAAGGCCCAGTTGCTCGCCGCCTCGCTGGTGCGCAGCCGCGAACGGCTCTGGCAGGAGGTGGACGGCGCGTTCGCGGCCGCCGCCGGGCCGGAGACGGCGCTGGCGGCCGGCCTGGGCGCGTACGTCGGCTTCGCGCTGCGCAACGGCGACTACCTGGGCGCGATGCTGAGCGAGACGGAGCGGCTGGCCCCGCCGGATCGCCGGGTCGCGGTGGACTTCCGGCGCGACTTCCTGCGCACCTGGGTCGGCCTGCTGCGGCAGGTCCGGCCCGAGTACGACGCGGTCGAGGCCCGGATCCGGGTCCACGCCCTGTTCGCGCTGGTCAACGACGGGGTGCGGAACCGCCCGCACAGCGCCCGCCCGGACCTCGGGGACTGCCTGCTGCACCTCGGCCGGGCGGTCCTCGGACTGCCCGGAACGGACGGCGGCCGGGTGCCCGCCCCGCGTTGAGGGGGCGGGCACCCGGCCCGTGGGGTGTGGCTGCGCCCGGGGCGGGGTGGCTCTAGCCGACCGGGAAGAAGGCCCGGGCGTCGAGGTTGCCGTTGCCCTGCAGGGCGCCGATGTTGCCGCCGTTGCCGGTCGCGGCGAGGCCGTTGTTCTGGTTGCTCGCGCCCGAGCCGGTGGCCGTCTGCTGGGTGACGACCACGTTGCCGTGGACGTTGCCGATGACGTTGGCGGAGCCGGTGTTGCTCACGACGCTGCTGTTGGAGTGGTCGAGGGCGCCGGCGCCGTTGTCGGCGTGGGCGCTGGCGGCGCCGAAGCCGACGAGGAGGAACGCCCCGAGGGCGGTGACGGCGGCGGCTGCGCGGATACGGGACACAGTGGTCTCCCTGAGCTGGGGGTGCGAAATGTGGCGCGATCCGGAGTGGCCGCTCCGTGGCGCCGTTGCCTGACGTCGCACGTTCAGCATTCACCAGCAGCGCGGACGAACTCCACCAAACGGGTGGCAATTCCCCCGATGGTGTCATGGTGACGCCGTATCCGGAGATTGCCCGATGGCCGCGACGAAGGCATCTCAACCCATCAAAACTGCTGGTGGATAGGGAAGTTGATGCACAAGCGGCGGAGTTGGACAACCCTGTGCAGTCAACACAGAGTTGACTGAGTTTTCTCAGAGAGAAAGAAATGGTGGCCAGATAGTCGCACTGGCACACTGGGGACCCATGTCTGAAGGTGCCCCGCCCGAGCCCGCTCCCGCCGAGGATCTGCGTACGACCGAGGTCGATCTCGGCGGACTGGTGAACGTCCTCGCCACCCACCTCTACTCCACCCCGCTGGTCGCTCTGCGCGAACTCGTCCAGAACGCCCACGACTCGCACACCCGCCGACTCCTGGAGGACCCGGACGGCGACCACCGCCCGCTGATCCGGGTGCGCGGCGACGCCACCCGGCGGACCGTCTCCATCGAGGACACCGGCGCCGGCCTCACCGAGCCGGAGATCCACTCCTACCTCGCCACCGTCGGCACCGGCTACACCCGGATGCTGCGCGACCTCACCGGCAACCAGGAGCTGATCGGCGCCTTCGGCCTCGGCTTCCTCTCCGCCTTCTCGGTGGCCGACGAGGTCGCCGTCACCACCACCTCGCACCGCGAACCGCACCTCGGCCACCGCTACCGCAGCCGGGGCGGCGAGCAGTACCAGGTCGACCCGGTGGCCGCCCGGCCCCGCCCCGGCACGGTCGTCGAGCTGACCCTCAAGGCCGAACACGCCCACCTCGCCGACGAGGACGCGCTGCGCGACGTGCTCGGCCGGTACTGCGTGCTGCTGCCGATCCCGGTCTACGTCGGCGACGACGAGCAGCCCGTCAACAACGTCGAGGTGCCCTGGCGCCACAGCGTGCCGGGTGACCAGCACACCGCCCGGATGCGCTTCGCCACCGCCTTCGGCCGCCGCTTCGAGCCGCTCACCGCCTTCCCCGTCCACCCGGCCGAGAGCGGCACCGGGGGAGGGGCCGAGGGAGGCACCGACGCGATCGGCCTGCTCTGGGTCCAGGACGGTGGCACCTACGGCAGCAGCGACAACCGCGACCTCGCCGTCTACCTGCGCGGCATGCTGCTCGCCGAGGACGCCCGCGACCTGCTGCCCAGCTGGGCCGGGTTCATCGGCGGCGTGGTCGAGTCCAGCCGGCTCACCCCCACCGCCAGCCGCGAGGACCTCCAGCGCGACGACCACTACCGCGCGCTCCAGCGCGCCCTCACCGACGCCATCGTCGACGGCCTGTACGAGACCGCCCGGCTGCGGCCCGCCGCCTGGCGCCGAATCCTCACCCGGCACGGCCAGGACCTGCTCGGCGCCGCGCTCTGCGACGAGCGGCTGTTCACCCTGCTCGCCGACGACGTCCCCGTCCCCACCTCCCAGGGCGACCTCACGGCCGGCGCGCTGCGGGCCGCGGGCGGGGGCGCGGTGCACGTCGCGCTCGGCAGCGGCGGCGGCTTCGAGGAGATGCTGTACCGGGCGATGCGGGTGCCGATCGCCCGCGGCGACCGCTACGCCGTCCTGCCCTTCCTGCGTCGCTACGCCCAGCTGCGCGGCTGCCGCCTGGTCGAGCTGGGCAGCGAGCACGGCGACCGCGAGCTGTTCCGCGACCCGGAGCGGCCGCTGCCGGCCGGCGAGGCGGCCTGGCTGGCCGGCGCCCTCGCCGACGAGGGCGAGCAACTCGTCCCGGCCCGGTTCGACCCGCCCGGCCTGCCGCTGGTCCTGGTGCCGGACCGCGAGGCCGAGCTGAAGGCCCGGATCGAGGACGACCAGGCCGACGCCCGGATCCCGTCCGCGGCGCTGCGGCTGGCCCGGGCGTTCACCGCCCGCACCGACGGCGAGGTCAGGGCCCGCCTCTACCTCAACCTGTCCTGCCCGGCCGTGCTGGACCTGCTCGCCGCCTACCGTGCCGGGCACACCGGCAGTGCCACGGCGGCCGGGCTGCTCCGCTCGCTCAAGGTGATCATGGCCGCCGCCTCGGCGGGCTCGACCGGCGCGTCCGGCGGCGACCTCACCGCCGCGCTGTCCGGCGTCGGCACCGCGGTCTCGGCGCTGACCGCCGCCGTCCCGGCCGGCCTGCCGGGCGTCCCGGACACCCTCGACGCCCTCCCGGACGAGGCGTGACGGACGAGGCGTGACGGACGGATTGTCAGTGGTCCGCGGTAGACATCACATCAGCACCACGCAGGGGGACACCACATGAGTACCGACATCTGGGCCTGGGTCCACGACGCCCACCGCCAGCTGGCCGAGGCCGGCCACCGGCGGCTGGCCGACGCCATCTACGAGCTGCCCGGCCACGCCAACGAGGGCCGCAACGACCAGGTGGACGCCGTCTACCCGGAGGCGCTGGCCGCCTCCAGGGCGCTCGGCCTGCCCTGGGTCGAGGTCTACCTGCGGCACTGGCGGATGCAGAACCTGCTGAACAAGCGCCACCAGGGCGAGCAGGCCCTGCCCGAGGCGGTCGACCTGCTGGAGTTCGCCCACCGCGAGGAGACGGCGGGCTGCCCGCAGTCCGTCTGCGTGGTGCAGGACTTCGCGATCTGCCACGCCCGGGTCGACGGCCCCGGCTACGTGCCGGAGCGGCTGGCGGTGCTTGGCGAGACGCTGGAGCGGATCGAGCCCGGCCGCGCCTGCTTCGACTGCCTCTCCCGCGAGTACTCCGACGCGCTGGAGGACGACGGCCGCCACACCGAGGCGCTCGCCCACCTGGACACCGCCGCCACCCGGATCCAGGCGGCCGGCGAGCGGCTCTCGCTGCACTTCCACCACGCCCGGGCCGGCACCCTGCACCGGCTCGGCCGGCACCCGGAGGTGCTCGCGCTGCTCGACACCGCCGAGCAGGCCGAGCGCTCCCGCGGCCACGAGATCGACGAGAGCGACCGGCTCTGGGGCGGCCTGCTGCGGGCCCGTGCGCTGGCCTCGCTCGGCCGGACGGAGGAGGCGCTGGCGCTGCTGCCCGACCGGGAGGCCGCCGAGCGCCACGCCGACCTGCGGGACGGCTGGACGCACACGGTCGAGCTGCTGGTCGCGGCCGGCGCCTGGGAGAACGACGCCGAACTGGGCGCCGCCGTGGCCGGCTGGGTCGGCTACCTGGACGGCACCGGCTCGCACCGCCCGTGCGTGGACCTGCTGCTGGCGGCGGGTCGGCTCGCCCTCGCCCGCGGCGCCCGGACGGTGGCGCTGACCCTCGCCGCGACCGGGGAGCGCAAGCTCGCCCAGCTGCGCCGCACCGACGGCGTGGCCGCGGAGGTCGCCGCGCTGCGGGCGGCCGCCGAGGCGCTGCCGGAGCCCGGGCTGCCCGTCCCGCCCGGCGAGCTGACGGCGCACCTGGCCGAGGTCGGAGTGCCCTACGAGACCGGCGCCGACCTGCTCTCCGTCGCCCTGGACCGGTACCGGGGTGAGCAGGCCGGCGCCACCGAACTGGCCGTCAACCTGGCCGCGGTGCTCGGCGGCCTCGGCCACGCCCGGGCCGCCGCCGACCTGCTCTGGCACTGGCTCGACACCGCCCCGGCCGACGAGGTGCTGATCGGCATGCTCGGCTCCGCCCTGATCGACGCGGGGGACGGGGAGGGTGTCCGCCGCCTCGCCGACCGGCTGGCCGACGACAGCCCGGAGGACGGGCACTGGATACGCGCCCGCTGGGCCGCCGCCGAGGGCCGCTGGGCCGAGGTGCTGGAGCAGTGCGAGGCGATCCTCGCCCTGGACGCCGGCCGGATCAACACCCGCCGGCTGGCCGCCGGCGCCGCCACCGAGCTGGGCGACCACGCCACCGCGCAGCGGCTGTACCAGGAGCTCCTGGAGCACGCGCTGCCCGCCGAGGCCGCCCCGGAGGAGGAGCGCCACCGCACCGTCCAGGAGCCCGACCTTTGGCACCTGATCACGGCGGCCACCGCCAACCGGGACTGGGCCGCGGTCCGTTCCGCGGGCGCGCTGCTCGGCATCGAGTTCGACGAGCCCGAGGGGCCGGTGGACGAGGAGTGGCAGCTGGTCACCGTCCGGGCCACCCGCACCAACGGCGCCACCGCCGACCTGCCCGCCGTCCGCACCGGTCCGGCCACCGCCCGGATCCTGCCGGTGCTCGGCGAAGACCTGACGCTCAACCACGGCGACGTGGTGGTCTTCGCCCCGGCGCTGCTGGAGCCGCCGCCGGCCGAGGACGCCCCCGAGGAGGAGCGGCGCGGCTGGCACCCGGTGTTCGAACTGCTCACCCTGCTCGACCCGGCGGGGTACACCACCTACTGGATCGACGGCGGCTGGCCCGGCGACGAGCCGTGGGCGGCGCTGCGCGAGAGCCTCCAGCAGGCCGGCTTCGCGGTCTGGGCGTACAGCGGGGAGCAGTACCGCATCACCGACCCGGCCGACGAGGACGGCACGCTGCCTGGCGTCTACGCCGCCCTCGGGGTGCCGCCGACGGCCTCCGCCGCCGAGGCCGACGCGCTGCTGCACCGGCTCACCGGCGACTGGCCGCACCCGCTCGCCTGGCTCGACCTGGCCAAGGCGGCGGGCGCGGACGCCGCCCGGCACGAGGAGATCGTCGAGCGCTACGGCCTCTGATCCGTTCCCGCTCCAGCCCGGTCCGGCTCTAACCCGCTCCGGGCACGCGCGCCGCGGGGGCGGGGCGCGCGTGCCCGGAGCGGGAACCATCCCGGGATCTGTCGAGTCTTGGTAAATGCTTTACCATTTCATTGCCAAGACTCGACCCCCAGGAGTGTCCGCCCGTGACCAGCCTCGCCCTCGGCCCGTCCTGGCTCGATCCGACCAACCTGATCTCCGCCTTCGGCCTGATCGGCATCCTGGCCATCGTCTTCGCCGAGTCCGGTCTGCTGATCGGCTTCTTCCTGCCGGGGGACTCGCTGCTGTTCACCACCGGCCTGCTGGTGGCCGACGGCACCTACCTGCACCAGCCGCTCTGGCTGGTCTGCGCGCTGATCGTGGCCGCCGCGGTGGCGGGGGACCAAGTCGGCTACCTGTTCGGCCGCAAGGTCGGGCCGAGCCTGTTCCGCCGCGCCGACTCCCGGCTCTTCAAGCAGGAGAACGTGGAGAAGGCCGCCGCCTTCTTCGACCGGCACGGGCCCAAGGCGATCGTGCTGGCCCGCTTCGTGCCGATCGTGCGCACCTTCACCCCGATCGTCGCCGGGGTGAGCAGGATGAACTACCGCACCTTCGTGGTCTTCAACCTCGTCGGCGGCGTGCTGTGGGGCGCCGGCGTCACCGTGCTCGGCTACTTCCTGGGCCAGATCCCGTTCGTCCGGGAGAACATCGAGGCGATCCTGGTCGGCATCGTGCTGGTCTCGGTGGTCCCGGTGGCGGTCGAACTGCTGCGGGCCCGCCGTTCCGGCGCGGCGTCCGCCGACCGCCACCGCGCCGGGTAGGAGTCCGCGGCCCCCGTCGGGGTACGCCGCGTACATGTGCGTCCGGCAGTTCGATCAGGCAAGGTGTAACCCGAGATCGAACGGTGGCCGACGGCCGCCAGGGGTGGCAAGGAGCGGAAGTGCCTAAGCGGGGCCGACCGGGCGCAGGCAAGCGGGCGAGGGGAGGCCGGGCGGTCCGTCAGACCCGGCGGACGCCGCCGGTACGGCCGGTGGACCCCGCCGAGGCGCCGCCCACCGAGGGCCTGCTGGGCCATCCGGCTCCGACCGTCGAGCCCGCCACCGTCGTCCCCTTCGTCCCGCCGATCACGGAGACCAGGGGCCTGCTGTCCCCGGAGCCGGAGCGGGAGCCGCCCGCCGAGTCCGGGGCGACCCCCGGGTCTGGGCCGCACCCTGCGCTCGGGCCGCACCCCGCGCCCGGACAGGCACCCGGCCCGGAGGACGCGCGCCCCGCCCGCCGCCGATCGGTCGCCGAGGACACCCTCACCCCCGAGGAGTGGCGGGCCGCCGGCTACACCCCGCCGATGGGCATCCCGGTCCCGGAGCTGACCGCCGGCGCCCCCGGCGAGGCGCCCTGGCCGGACCGGATGCGCACCCTGCTGCGCATGCCGATGTCCGAGCGCCCCGCCTTCGAGCGGACCGCCCGCGAGCTGCACCCCTCCGCGGGCGCGACCCGCAACGTCCCCCGCATCCTCGACCTGACGCTGCGCATCGGCGAGCTGCTGCTCGCCAGCGGCGAGGCCGCCGAGGACGTCGAGGCGGCGATGCTCGGCATCGCGCACGCCTACCGGCTGGACCGCTGCGAGCCGCAGGTGACCTTCACCCTGATCGGCATCTCGCACCAGCCCTCGCTGGTCGAGCCGCCGATCACCGCCGACCGGGTGGTGCGCCGCCGCACCTCCGACTACACCCGGCTGAACGCGGTCTACGAGCTGGTCGCGGACATCACCGCGGAGAAGGTCACGGTCAACGACGCCTACCGCCGGCTCGCCCTGATCCGCCGCAACCGGCACCCGTACCCGGGCTGGATGCTCGCGCTGACCACCGGTCTGCTGGCCGGCGCGGCCACCTTCCTGGTCGGCGGGCGGATCGACGACAAGGCCTGGCTGGTCTTCGCCAGCGCCTTCGTCGCGGCCGTCCTCGGCGACCGGCTGGCCTCCACGCTGGCCCGGCGCCGGCTGCCGGAGTTCTACCAGTTCGTGGCGGCCGCGATGCCGGCCGCCGCCTCCGGGATCATCCTGTCCTTCAACGACTGGGGCCTGCGCGGCTCGGTGGTGATCACCGGTGGCCTGTTCGCGCTGCTGCCCGGCCGGGCGCTGGTCGCCGCCGTCCAGGACGGCCTGACCGGCTTCTACATCACCGCCGCGGCCCGCCTGCTGGAAGTGATCTACCTGGTCGCGGGCATCGTGATCGGCGTGATGCTGATCCTCTACCTGGGGGTCGGCTTCGAGGCGAAGCTGCGGCCGGACGAGAGCCTGGCGGGCGTCACCTACCCGCCGGTCCAGATGATCGCCGCGATGCTGCTGACCCTGGCCTTCGCCACGCTGCTGCAGACCGACCGCCGCTCGCTCGCGCTGGTCACCCTGAACAGCGGCATCGGCTGGGCCAGCTACGGCGTGCTGGCGTACAACGCGGGCATCTCCCCGATCGTGGCGACGGGGGTGGCGGCCGGCCTGGTCGGCCTGTTCGGCCAGCTGATGGCGCGCTACCGCAACGGCTCCGCGCTGCCGTACGTGACGGCCGCGATCGGCCCGTTGATGCCCGGTTCGGCGCTCTACCTGGGGATGCTGTCCTTCGCCCAGGGCCACGCCAGTGCGGGCCTGGTGTCCGTCTCCCGGGCGGCGGCGATCGCGATGGCACTGGCGATCGGGGTGAACCTGGGCGGTGAGATCGCCCGGATGTTCATGAAGCTGCCGGTCGGCGGCGAGCGCCCGTCGCTGTACCCGGTCGTGCCGCGCCGGGCGGCCAAACGCACCCGCGGGTTCTGACCGCACGTTGGACCGGTGTTGGGCTCCGGGCCATGTCACGGCAGGCCGCACGCAGGACCAGGAACGAAGGTAAGACGCATGACCACACTGCTGGACGGCTACCGCGAGCACATCGTCGCCGCGCACAAGCAGCCGTTGTTCCTGCTGCTGGTCGGCTTCATCACCTCCTTCGTGTTCATCCGGTTCAGCGTCCGGATGATCCGTGCCGAGGTGCGGTGGTGGTTCGGCAACGTCACCCCCGGCGGCCTGCACATCCATCACATGGTGTTCGGCCTGGGCTTCCTGCTGGTCGGCGGCGTCGGGGTGTTCGCCACGTACGGCGGGCACCCGTGGATCGACTGGTTCGGGCTGGTCTTCGGCATCGGCTGCGGCCTGGTGCTGGACGAGTTCGCGCTGATCCTGCACCTGGACGACGTGTACTGGAGCGAGCAGGGCCGCAAGTCGGTGGACGCGGTGATCTTCGGGATCCTGTTCACCGCCCTGCTGCTGGTCGGGTACGTGCCGCTCGGCGTGGTGCCCAGCCAGGAGACCAGGTGGGGCCTGATCACGGTGATCTCGGTGAACGCCCTGGCCTCGGTGATCACCCTGATCAAGGGCAAGATGTGGACCGGCCTGCTCGGCATCATGGTCCCCGGCCTGTCCTGGATCGGGGCGATCCGGCTGGCCCGCCCGAGCAGCCCGTGGGCCCGCTGGCGGTACGCCACGCGCCCGCGCCGCCGGGCGCGTGCGCTCCGGCGCGAGCGCCTGCTGCACCGGCGTGCGGACCGGGCCCGCACCTGGCTTTTCGACCTGATCGCCGGCGCCCCCGACAAGGTGCCCGCGAACCATCCCGCCGCCCATCGGGTGGCCGAGCGGATGTCCGCCCGGGCCACCGCCCACCTCGACGCGCACGCCGCCCGGGCCCTGGCCCGGCGTCAGGCGCGGCTGGCGGACCGCCGCTCGGCGGCCGCCGCCGGGGCCGCCCCGGCGGCGGTGGGCGGGGCGTACGGCGCGGGCGACAGCGGTGGGGGCCCGTCCCTCGGGGCGCAGCAGCGCCGTCGTGCGATCCGGGCGGGGCGCAACCGGACGTACGCGGTTCGTCCGACCGGGGTGGAGCACCGGTCCGGGCGACACCCCCACCTGCGTCCGCACACCCGCCGGATCCACCGGTAGTTCGTATGCCCTGTGCGCCTGGCTGAAGGTGACTAGCGGTCAGATCATCTGATGGTCACCCGCCCGGCGGAGCGCGTTCGAGGTGTGAAAACCGCCGGAGTTGAGAACATGATCGACGAGTGACCGTTCTGTCATGTGATGGGATGATTCGTCGGACCTGCTCCGCCCGGCCGCCCCGCCCGAGCGCCGCGGACCGTCCGCCGCCGTCCCCTCCGGACCCGTGAGAAGGGGATGTCTCGTGGCGCGCAGGCTCCTGCCGACCCTCCTGTTGTCCCTCACCGCCCTGCTCGGGCTGCTCCCCGCAGCCCAGGCCGCCCCGGCGGACCCCGAACCGGCCGCCGGCCCCGCCCGGACGGAGGACCCGTACCCCACCACCGGGGAGATCGACCGGGCCCGCGCCGAGGCCGACCGCACCGCCGCCTCCGTCACCGCCATCGAAGCCGGCCTCGCCGCCGCCCGGACCGAACTCGACCAGGCCGGCCGCAGCGCCGAACAGGCCGTCGAGGCCTACAACGGCGCCCAGCTCGCCCTCGTCCGGGCCCGCGCCGACGAGACCGCCGCCGCCCGGCGCGCCACCGCCGCCGAGGCCGACCGCACCGCGGCCGCCGAGGACGCCGCCCAGCTCGCCGCCGAAACGTACCGCCAGGGCGCGGGCGCCGCCCTCTCCGCCCTCAACGCCCTGCTCGGCGCCCACGGCCCGCGCGAAGCCGGCGACCGCGCCGCCGTGATCGGCGTCGCCAGCGACCGCACCCGGCAGATCCTCGACGCCGCCACCTCCACCGCCGCCGCCGCGACCCGTGCCTCCGCCGCCGCCCGCGCCGCCACCGAGACCGCCGAGAAGGCCGCCACCGAGGTCGGTGCCGCCAAGGCCAGGGCCGAGGCCCGGCTCGCGGCCCAGCAGGAGGCGGTCGTCGCTGCCGACCGCCGCCGCGAACAACTCCTCACCGACCTGGCCGCCGCCCGGCACACCACCGTCGACCTGGAACGCCGGCGCAGCGAGGCCCTGGAGGCGATCGCCGCCCGTGAGGCCGAGGCCGCCGCCCGCGCCGCCGCCGAGAAGGCCGCCGCCGAAGCGGCCGCCGCGGCCGAGGCCGCCGCCAAGGCCACCCCGGCCGCACCCCCCGCCGCCGACCGCCTGTGGTCCGCCGAGGGCGCCGCCGCCGCCATCGCCTTCGCCCGCTCCAAGATCGGCCTGCCCTACATCTGGGGCGGGGAGGGCCCGGCCGGCTACGACTGCTCCGGGCTCACCATGATGGCCTGGCGCGAGGGCGGCAAACAGCTCAACCACTTCGCCGCCGACCAGTACGCCGAGAGCACCCCGGTCAGCTACCGCCAGCTGCGCCCCGGCGACCTCGTGTTCTGGACGGACACCGGCCGCGCCGTCGACATCCACCACGTCGGCCTCTACATCGGCGACGACCAGATGATCGAGGCCCCCCGCGTCGGCATGCCGGTCAAACAGGCCAGCCTCTGGATCATGGGCACCCCCGACTTCTACGCCCGCCCGTAGGTCCTGTCCGGCAAGATCGGCCGGACAGGGCCTAGCGCCCCGGCTCGCGCCGGGGCTGTCGGCGGCAGGCGCTAGCGTGGCCGCGTCGATCACTCGGGAGGAGACGCGATGAGGCTGCGGGACGTCGAGGCGGGGGACGTCGGGGCGTACGTCCGGATGCGGTGCGACGCGGTGATGATGGCCGAGCTGGGCGGGCCGCTGCCGGAGGAGCGGGTGCGGGAGCGGCTGCGCAAGGACGTCGTGGAGGTCGCCGAGGACCGTTCGTGGATCAAGGTGATCGTCCCGGACGGCGCCGGGCCGGAGGTGGTGGCCGGCTCCGTCACGCTCTGGTCGCACGAGGAGGACGGCGCCGCCGTGGCCGAGATCGGCTGGATGGTGCTGCCCGAGTTCCAGGGGCGCGGCCTCGCCAAGGCGGCCGTCCGGGAACTGCTGGACGCGGCCGCCCGGGACGGCCGGTGGGGCCCGGTGCACGCCTTCCCGGCGACGGCCAACGGCCCGTCCAACGGGATCTGCCGGTCGCTCGGCTTCCGGCTGCTCGGCGAGCTCGACGTCGACTTCGCCAACCGCGTCCTGCACTGCAACCACTGGGTGGTGGTGCCGGGGGAGCACCGCGCATCGGGCACGGAATAAATGGGATGCCGCCCGAAAGCGACGCCCGTACGGTGGCCCGATGGGCAACACAACCGATGACGGGGCCGTCGACATCGTGAACGGCCTCCAGACCCGCGCGATCGCCGAGAGCGAGGTGGCCGCGTGGGACCGGGCACTCGCTCTGGGCTTCCTGCGCTCGCACGCGGAGAGCACGGCCGACTTCCGCCGCCTGCAGTGGGAGCCGGGCCGGATGCTGGCCGGCTTCGACGGTGACCGCTGCATCGCCACCTTCCGCAGCTTCGACGTCGAGCTGACCGTCCCGGGCGGGGCCACCGTCCGGGCCGACGCCGTCACCGCCGTGGCGGTCAGCGCCACCCACCGCCGCCGCGGCCTGCTCGGCACGTTGATGCGCCGCGACCTCGCGGCCGCCGCCGAGCGGGGTTCGGCGGTCGCCATCCTGATCGCCGCCGAGTACAACATCTACGGCCGCTACGGCTTCGGCCCGGCCACCCGCGGCCACGGCTGGAACATCGACCTGCACCGCACCCGCGGCCTGCGCGACGGCCTGCCCACCGTGCCCGGCGGGCGGATCGACTTCGTGACCATGGAGCAGGCCCGCGAGCTGGGCCCCGACCTGCACGAGCGCTGGCGGCGCACCCAGCCGGGCGCGATCGCCCGCGACGAGCTGTGGTGGAAGCGGAACACCGGCGAACTCCAGTTGCCGGGCCACGAGTTCAAGGAGCCGTTCGTGGCCGTCCACCGGGACGCCGACGGCACGGTCACCGGCCTGGTGGCCTACCGGGTCGACGACGCCTGGGACGGCAGCTACCCGAACTGCACCCTGACCGTGGCCGACTTCCTCGCCCTCGACCGGGCGACCGCCGCCGAGCTGTGGCGCTTCGTCCTCTCCGTCGACTGGGTGCGCAAGGTCGTCGCGGAGAACATCGGCCCGGACGACCCGCTGCCGCTGCTGCTCCAGGAGCCGCGCGCCGCCACCCCGTACGTGGACAACGCCGACTTCACCTGGCTGCGGGTGCTGGACGTGGCGGCCGCGTTCGACGCCCGGACGTACGGCGCGCCCGGCCGGGTGGTCCTGGAGGTCGAGGACCGGCTCGGCTACGCCTCCGGCCGCTGGGCGATCGAGGTCGCCGCGGACGGCACCGGCCGCTGCGCCCGGACCACGGACGACGCCGACCTCGCCCTGGACGCCTCCGAGCTGGCTTCGCTCTACCTGGGCGGCGAGACGGCGCCCCGGCTGCTCGCGGCCGGCCTGCTCACCGAACTGCGCCCCGGCGCGGCGGTCGCCGCCGACCTGCTGCTGCGCACGCCGCTGCAACCCTGGAACCCGGACGGCTTCTGAGCGGCGCCGTCACGCCGAGGGCCGGACCGCATTACTGCGGTCCGGCCCTCGGCGCGTCCGAGCTGCCCGCGGGCGGGTTACTTGACGGCGGTTTTCCCAATGGTCGGCAGGATGAAGTCCTGAATGAGCCCCTTGGCATCGCGGACAATCGGGCGGAATACCCGATAACGCGAGAGGTTGATCACCCGGGCCGCCATGGGGGTGGACCGGCGGACGAATTCCCGTGTCCGCTCGGTGTCCTCGGTCCGGTCGAAAACCCAGTAGAGCACCACGACCATCAGGTGCAGCCAGAGCACGTCGGGCAGCAGCTCTCCCAGCTCGGCATCCAGCTTGGGCGCCAGCTCCGAGCCCTGCAACACGTCGCGGAACAGTTCCACGGCGGTTGCCCGGGCCGGGTGGGACTCGTTGGAGAACGGGCTCAGCGAGCTGGTCGGGTCGGCAGCGGTGCGGAAGAACTGGGCGGCGAACTCGTGGTACGGCGCGGCCGTGTCGAGCCAGGAGGTCAGCGCGATTTCCAGGCGCTCGGCAAAGTTCCGCGTATTGGCCATGCGATTCCTGGCCTCCGCCGCATGGTCGTACGTCATTCGGTCATAGAATCCCTGGATTAGGAATTCCTTCGCCGAAAAATAATAATAAGCATTGCCGACCGAGACGCCCGCCTCGGTGGCGATCGCGCGCATGGTGGTCTTCTCGTAGCCGCGCTCCTGGAAGAGCCGCATCGCGGTCTCCAGGATCAGCGCCCGGGTCTGCTCGCTCTTGTCGGTCTTCGGCTGCGCCCGACCGCCGGGCATGGGCCCGCTGTCGGTACCGGGCCCGCTGTCGGCACCGGGTGCGGCCGCAGGGTCGGTCGCGGTGTCGGCTGCAGGTTCGGTCGGGGTGTCGGCCGGGGTCGCGGCCGCACCGCTCGTGCCGTCCGTTCGGTTCGTCGCTGCCAGGTCGTCCACGGGCACGAGCCTAACCGGAGACGAAGCTCCAACCCGTGTCGGTGGACGCGGCACCGGGCGTCCCCTCCGTGCTCGGTGCCACATCCACCACCCCCACCATTTCGAACGCGTTCAAAATGATGTGAGCGCTGTAGAGGTTTCGCTTGAACATGTTCAACTCCAATCTGTGGGAGGCTCGTCACATGATCAGTCCCGTGCAGACCACCATCCGGCGCGGCGGAGCGCAGGACGCCGCGGCCGTCGCCGACCTGCACGCCCGCAGCTGGAGCACCGCCTACCGCGGGATCGTCCCCGCGGAGGCACTCGGCGACGGACTGCCCGTCCAGCGGCGCGAGCTGTGGGAGCTGCGGCTGACCGTCGACTACGGCGATCCGGCCGCCGAGCCGGAACTGCTGATCGCCGACCAGGCCGGGGAGACGGTCGGGTTCATCTACCTCGTCCCGCAGCCGGACGGCCGGGTACTGGTCGACAATCTGCACGTCCGCCCCGGCCGGACCGGCGGCGGCATCGGCCGCGCACTGTTCGCCGCGGCCCGCGCCCACGTCGTCGAGCGGCACCCCGGGGCCGAGCTGTACCTGGAGGTGCTGCGCGACAACATCCGCGCGATCGCCTTCTACGAGCGCGAGGGCGGTGTGCGGACGCGGGTACAGGAGGGCGTGTTCCCGGGCGGGTACGTGCTGCCCGAGTACGTGTACAGCTGGCCCGCCGAGAGCCTCGCGGCGCAGGCGGTGCCTACGCAGGCGGTGCAGGCTCAGCCGACGTCGTAGACCGTCACCGGCACCCCTCGGTGCCGGCGCCGGAACGCGGCCTCGGGCTCGGGCCAGCGTCTGGACAGCGCGAGCACGAAGCCCTTGCCCCAGCCGCCGAGGTCGTTGCAGACGTGCGCGATCACCTTCACGCCCTTGCCCTGCGGCGCGGTGGCATCGCCTCGGACATAGGTGATTTCCGCCATGCCCCGAACGCTAGACCGAGGTACTGACAGTCCGCTCGGCACTTTCCGCCGGGGCCCCGGCGGCGTGCAGGTGCCGTCGCCCGGTCAGGGCGATCAGCAGGGCGAGCGCGGCGGCGCAGGCCGGCAGGGCGTAGCCGGTGCCGGGGGCGGCGTGCTCGGCGACCGCGCCGGCGAGCGCCGCGCCGCCCGAGATGCCGACCACGATGCCGGACACCGCGATTGCCATCCCCTCGTTGAACTGCTGCCCCGGCAGCAGTTCCTGGACCAGCGTCATCCCGGTCACCATGGTCGGCGCGGTGGCCGTGCCGGCCGCGAACAGCGCGACCCCGAGCAGGCCGAGTCCGGCCCCGCCGAGTCCGGCGGCGAGCGGCAGCAGCAGCCCCCCGGTCATCGCCGCGGCCCCGGACAGGAAGCGCACTCCGGGTGACCGACGCGGCGTCAGCAGCCCGAACACCAGCCCGGCCAGGCAGGATCCGCCCGCGACCAGGGCCAGCAGCGCGCCCGCCGCCGCCTTGTGCCCGAGCGCGTCGGCGTACGCCACGGTGGTGATCTCGGTCGAGCCGAAGACGACGCCGGTGGCGAGGAAGGCGAGCAGCAGCACCCGCAGCCCGGGCACCCGCAGCGGCGAGCCGTGGCGGTCGCCCTCCGCGCGGGCGGGCAACGGTGGTTCGGTGCGCCGCTGGGCCGCGAACAGCAGGGCGCCGGTGGTGCCGAGCGCCCCGGCGGCGAGCAGCCCGGCCTCCGGGGCGACCGCCGTGCAGAGCGTCATCGCGAGGACGGGCCCGGCCATGAAGCAGAGCTCGTCCAGGGCCTGTTCGAGGGAGTTGGCCAGGTGCCGGGCGGCCGGGTCGGCCCGGTACAGGTGTGCCCAGCGGGCCCGGGCCATGCCGCCGAGGTTGGGCGCGGCCGCGCAGGCCGCCCAGCAGGCGTAGAGCGTCCAGTCGGGTGCGCCGAGCCGGAGGCAGAGCAGCAGGGCGGCGAGCGGGGCGGCGTTGTAGAGCGCGGCCGGTACGGTCACCCGCGCCTGCCCGTACCGGTCCACCAGCCGCCCGAGCAGCGGCATCCCGATCGCGCCGGTGATCAGCCCGACGGCCGAGACGGTGCCGGCCAGCGCGTACGAGCCGCGCCGTTCGGCGAGCAGCACGACCAGCGAGACGCCGTTCATCGACAGCGCGAGCCGGCCGAGCAGCCCGGCGAGGGTGAAGGCGGCGGCGCCGGGGGCCGCGAACAGCCGCCGGTAGGAGGTGAGGAGGGCGCGCGAGGGCATCAGGCTCCTGGGGAGAGTGAGGGGGGCGCCCATCAGCCTCCCGTCGGTGCCGGGCGGCGGTCCAACACCTGTTCCGCCGCATTCACAGCAGGCTGTTGTTAATCTGCCGCCCATGCCCCGTGACCTGCACCCCCGTCTGCTCCGCGGCTTCGTCGCGGCCGCCGAGAGCCTGCACTTCGGCCGGGCCGCCGGGCGGCTGCACGTCGCCCAGCAGGCGCTCAGCCGGGACATCCGGACCTTGGAAGGGCTGCTCGGCGACGCGCTGTTCACCCGCACCACCCGCAGCGTCGAACTCACCCCGGCCGGGCTGCGGTTGCTGCCCCGGGCGCGCCGGCTCCTCGCCCTGCACGACGAGATCCTGGCGGGCGCCGCGGCCCGGCCGCTGCTGGTGGACCTCAACAGCGACGTGACCGGCCCGGACCTCACCGCCGACCGGGTGCTCGAACGCGCCCGCGCCGCCTGGCCGGAGGGCGAACTGCTGGCCCGCTTCCACGGCGGCCTCGCCGCGGCCGCCGCCGAACTGCTGGCCCACCGGCTGGACGTGTCCTTCGGCCGGTTCGCCGGACTGCCCGCCCCGCTGCGCGGCCAACTCACCCAGCGGCCGGTCCGGTTGGATCAGATCTCGGTGATGATGGCGGACACCCACCCGCTGGCCGGCCGTCCGGTGCTGCGCGTCGCCGAGCTGACCGGGCACCCCGTCGACGTCTGCGCCGGCAACCCGGCCACCACCGAGTGGGCCGACCTCGGCGTCCGCCTGCTGCGCGAGCACGGCCTGACGCCGGCCGCGCCGTACGTGCCGCCGGTGGGTTTGGACGAGACGGCCCGTTACCTGGCCCGGCACGGCGATCCGATGCTGACCACCGTCGGCGGGCCGAGGATTCCGGGGGCGGTGACCGTGCCGCTGGTGGAGCCGGTGCCGCTGAGCCTGGTCAGCCTGGTGCACCGGCCCGGTGAGCGCCACCCGGGGCTGGCTGCACTGGGCGCCGCGGCCGCCGGGCTCGGTGCGGCCGAGGGCTGGCTGCGGCGGCCGGCGGGCAGCTGGCTGCCGGCGGCGGACGCGGCGCTGCTCGGGTGACCGGGCCAAGTGCCGCGGCCGGGTGAGGGCCGGGTGACGGGGGCCGCCGGGACGCGACACCGCCCCTGCCGTCGGGGGTCGGCAGGGGCGGCGGGTGGGCGGACCGGGCCGCGCGGCGGGTCCGGTGGCCCGGGTGGCAGTCGTGGACGGCCGGGTCAGGCCGCCTTGACGGCGGAGATGTCGAAGCTGAGCTTGACCTTCTCGCTGATCAGCACGCCGCCGGTCTCCAGGGCCGCGTTGTAGGTCAGGCCGAACTCGGTGCGGTCGAGGACGGTGCTGCCCTCGAAGCCGACCCGCTCGGCGCCGTAGGCGTCGGTGGCGCTGCCGGTGTACTCCAGGTCCAGGACCACCGGGCGGGTGGTGTCCTTGATGGTCAGCTCGCCGCTCATCCGGTACGTGTCGCCGCGCAGCCGCTCGGCCGAGGTGCTGCGGAAGCGGATCTCCGGGTAGGTGTCGGCGGCGAAGAAGTCGCCGGTGCGCAGGTGCTCGTCGCGCTGGGCCTGGTTGGTGTCGATGCTGGCGACCTTGATCACCAGGTCGGCGGAGGAGTTGCCCGGGGTGCTGCCGTCCAGGTGCAGCTTGCCGTCGTACTCGGTGAAGCGGCCCTTGACGTTCGTCACCATGGCGTGGCGCACCGAGAAGGCGACCTCGCTGTGCGTGGTGTCGATGGTCCAGTCGCCGGTCAGGTGGGCGAGGTCCGGGCCGGTCGGGGTCTCGGCGACGGCGACGGCGGTGGGGGTGGCGGTCTTGGTGCGGTTGAACAGGCCCATGGCTCCTCCTCGGGTCCGAAGCCATTTGTTTAGGCTTCAACTTGTTGGCTCCAGCGTAGGCCGCTTTCGTTCAAATTTCAACCACAGCCGTCGGCGTTTCGCGAAAGACTTGGCGGAGCGGCACTGTCGGACCGCCCGGTTAGGCTGCGAAGGACGGTTCCGCCGACCGGAAGGCCTCCCGCATGTTCGTCCTGCACGCGCTCTGGCGGGCGGGCGGACGGCTGGCCCTGTGGGCCGAGGACGCCCGCGCCCACCCGGGCACCGTGGAACCCCGCCCCGACCGGGCGGCCCCGCGCGCCCACCCCTACGCCTGCCCGGCCGGCGAACTCGCCGCCGTCCTCGGCGGCATCGGGCCCGGCCTCGGCTGGCTCGCCGGCCAGGCCCCCGAGCGCTGGGCCACCCTGCTGCTGCCCACCGCCGGCGCCCTGCCCGCGCCCTCGCCCGACCTGCCGGTCACCCCGGTCCGGGGCGCGGCCGTCCTGGCGCCCTGGCGCGTCCCCGCGCTGCTCTTCGACACCGGGGCGGCCGCCCAACTGCTCGGCGAGGTCTTCGACCCGCACTGGGCCGTCACCAGCACCGATCTGCCCGGCACCGGGCGCGTCGAGGTCGTCCAGGGCCCCTCGCTGCGCTGGCTGACCGGCGTGCACGACCTCGCCTGGCGAACGGTCGGCCGGGGCCGGGTGCTGCCGCTGCCCGTCCTGGCGGACGGCTGCCCGCAGGCCCGCTGGCGGCCCGACCCCACCCCGGCGGGCCGCCGGGAGGCCGCCGCACTGGCGGACGGCTGCCCGCCCGTCCTGCTGGGGGAGTGGCCGGCGGCCGGCGCCGGCACCGGCGAGGCCCTGCTGGACGCCGCGCTGGGCGCACTGGTGGACGCCGAGGCCCGGGCCGCCCTGGCCGGCACGCCCCCGCTGGGCCCGGGCGACACCCGGACCGGCGACGCCCGAACCGGTGGCGCTCCAGCCGACGCCACGACGGCCGCCGCGGTGGGGACCGCCGCCGAACGCTGGCTGCACGCCCTGACCACCCCGGACGGCGGCCTCACGGACGTCCGGTCCGAGGGCTTCGCCGAACTGCGCCGCCGACTCGCCGCCTGGTACGCCGCCGCCGAGCCCACCGCGCCCGCGCTCCGGCTCTGCTTCCGCCTGCTGGAGCCGCTCGGGCCCGACCCGGACGACCCCGAGGGCCGGCCCTCCGACGACGCCTGGCAGCTGGAGTTCCTGCTCCAGGCCGTCGACGAGCCCTCCCTGCTGGTCCGCGCCGCCGACCTGCACGAAGGCGGCGCCGCCCACGCCGCGCTGGCCCGCAAGGCGCCGGACCCGGCCGACGTCCTGGTCACCGAGCTGGCCCGCGCCGCCCACCGCTGGCCGGCCCTGGACGGCCTGCGGCACCGCTCCCGCCCGGCCGCCCTGCCGCTCGACCGGGCCGGCGCGCTGGACTTCCTGCGCACCGCCGCGCCCGCCCTCGCCGAGGGCGGCTTCGGCGTGCTGCTGCCCGCCTGGTGGCGCCGCCGGCCCAGGCTCGGGCTCGCCCTGCGGGCCACCACCCCGCCCGCGCCGGGCACGCTCGCCGTCGCCTCCCAGGTGGACCGGGACGCCGTGGTCGCCTTCCGCTGGCAGGCCGCGCTCGGCCCGGAGGGGGCGCCACTCACCGAGCAGGAACTGGCCGAACTCGCCGCCGCCAAGCAGGGGTTGGTCCGGGTGCGCGGCACCTGGCTGGAGGCCGACCCGGAGCAGATCGCCGCCGCGCTCGCCTTCCTCGCCGACCGGCGCGACGGCGTGCTGGCCACCGCCGACCTGCTGCGGCTGGCCCTCGACCCGGAGGCGACCGTCGCCGGGCTGCCCGTCACCGCCGTCCGCGCGGACGGCCCGCTCGGCGACCTGCTGGCCGGGCGCGCCGCTCCGGCCCCCGCCCCCGCGCTGCCGCCCGACTTCCGGGCCACCCTGCGCCCCTACCAGGAGCGCGGCCTGGCCTGGCTGCGGGCGATGGCCGGGCTCGGCCTCGGGGCCGTGCTGGCCGACGACATGGGCCTCGGCAAGACCGTCCAGACGCTCGCCCTGCTGGCCGCCGAGCAGGCCGAGGGCGCGGCCGGCCCCACCCTGCTGGTCTGCCCGATGTCCCTGGTCGGCAACTGGCAGCGCGAGGCCGAGCGCTTCGCCCCCGCCCTGCGGCGCCACGTCCACCACGGCTCCGGCCGCCTCGGCGCCGACCAACTCGCCGACGCCGTACGGGGCGTGGACCTCGTCATCACCACCTACGGGCTGGTCCAGCGCGACCTCGCCGCGCTGCGGGCGATCCGCTGGCGCCGGGTGGTCGCCGACGAGGCGCAGTACGTCAAGAACGCCGGTACCGCCCAGTCCCGGGCCGTCCGCGCGCTGCCCGTCACCCGCCACCGGATCGCCCTGACCGGCACCCCGGTGGAGAACCGGCTCGCCGAACTGCACGCCGTCCTGGACTTCGCCAACCCCGGGCTGCTCGGCCCGGCCGAGCGTTTCAAGGAGCGCTACGCGATCCCGGTCGAACTGCACCGCAGCCCCGAGCGCACCGCCGAACTCCAGCGCCGTACCGCCCCGTTCGTGCTGCGCCGGCTCAAGTCCGACCCGGCGGTGGCCGCCGAGCTGCCGGCCAAGCAGGAGATGACCGTCTGGTGCAGCCTCACCGCCGAGCAGGCGGGCCTCTACCAGGCCGTGGTGGCCGACCTGCTGCAGCGGGTCGAGGGGATCCGGGGTGTGGAGCGGCGCGGCACCGTGCTGGCCGCGATCGGCAAGCTCAAGCAGGTGTGCAACCATCCGGCCCAACTGCTGCACGACGGCTCGGCGTTGGGCGAGCGCTCGGGCAAGGTGGCCCGGCTGGCGGAGCTGCTGGAGGAGGCGCTGGCCGAGGGCGACCGGACGCTGGTCTTCACCCAGTACGCCGAGTTCGGCACGATGCTCCGCCCGTACCTGGCCCGCCGGCTCGGCGAGGAGGTGCTCTACCTGCACGGCGGCGTCCCCCGGGCCCGCCGTGAGGAGATGGTCGAGCGCTTCCAGTCCCCGGACGGGCCAAGGGTGTTCCTGCTCTCGCTGCGGGCCGGCGGCACCGGCCTCAACCTGACCGCCGCCAACCAGGTGATCCACCTGGACCGTTGGTGGAACCCGGCGGTCGAGGAGCAGGCCACGGACCGCGCGTTCCGGATCGGCCAGCGCCGGGACGTCCAGGTCCGCCGACTGGTCTGCGTCGGCACCGTCGAGGAGCGGATCGACGAACTCCTCGCCGCCAAGCGCTCGTTGGCCGCAGCGGTGGTGGGGGAGGGGGAGCGCTGGCTCACCGACCTGCCGGTCGAGGCGCTGCGTGAACTGGTCGCGCTCACCCGTGAGGACGCCGTCGCCGAGGAGGACGCATGACACCCGGCCACCCTGCCCCCGTCCCGCCGGGAAACGCCCCGGCCGGGGACGCCCAACCCGGTAACGCCCCCGCCGCGAACGCCCCCGCCGTGAACGTCGCCGCCTACTGGGGCGGCGGCTTCACCCTGCGCCCGGCCCCGCCCGGGCCCGAGGAGGAGCCCGACGAGCCCTCGCTGCGCCGCCTCGGCCGCTCCGGCGTCACCGTGCGCGGCCGCGACCTCGCCACCCTGCTCGCCCCCGCGTACGAGGCGTTCCGCGGCTGACGAGGCCTCGGCCCGCCGCCGCCCGTGCGGTAGCGTCGGAGCGGTGACCGACACCCTCGCCGACCCCGCCCTCGACGACTTCGAGCGGCACCGCCGGATGATCTTCGGTATCGCCTACCGGATGCTCGGCAGCGTCGCCGACGCCGAGGACCTGGTCCAGGACACCTGGCTGCGCTGGAGCGGGGTCACCGGCCCGGTCGCCAACCCGGGCGGCTACCTGGCCCGGACGGTCACCAACCTCGCGCTCAACCGGCTCGACTCGGCCGCCGTCCGCCGCGAGGCCTACGTCGGCCCCTGGCTGCCCGAGCCGCTGGTCGCCGAGCCGGACGCGACCGCCGACGTCGAGCGCGCCGAGACGGTCTCGTTCGCCCTGCTGGTGGTGCTGGAGAGCCTGTCCCCGCTGGAGCGGGCCGTCTTCGTCCTCAAGGAGGCCTTCGGCTTCTCCTACCGGGAGATCGCCGAGGCGCTGGAGCGCACCGAGGCCGCCTGCCGGCAGGTCGGCAGCCGGGCCAAGGCGCATGTCCGGGCCCGTCGGCTGCGCTACGACGCCCCGCCGGAGCTGCGCCGCCGCGCCACCGACGAGTTCCTCGCGGCCTGCGTCGGCGGCGACCTCAACCGGATGCTGGACCTGCTCGCCCCCGACGTCACCTCCTGGACCGACGGTGGCGGCGTGGTCCGCGCCGCGCTGCGCCCGGTCACCGGCGCCGACAACGTCGCCCGCTTCCTGCTCGGGGTGCTCGGCCAGCTGGGCGAGGGCGTCGAGCTCCGGCCGGTCCTGGTCAACGGCCAGCCCGGGCTGCTGGTCACCCAGGACGGCGCGATCGACGCCGTCTCGGTGTTCGACTTCGTCGAGGGGCCCGACGGACGGCCCCGGATCGCCGAGCTGCGCATCGTCCGCAACCCGTCGAAGCTCGCCCACCTCGCCGGCCGGGCTTGACCCTCGACCTGGTCGAGCCCGCAGAGTCACCGGCATGGAGAGCGAGCTGCACAGCATCGGCGAGCTGGCCCGCGCCAGCGGCCTGGGCGTCGGCACCCTGCGCTACTACGACGGCGCCGAGGTGCTCACCCCCGCCTGGGTCGACCCGCAGACGGGCTACCGCTGGTACCGGCCCGGGCAACTCGCCGACGCCCGGCTGCTGGCCCGGCTGCGCCGGGTCGGCCTGCCGCTGGCCGGCATCCGCGCCGTGCTCGGCGCGGCGCCCGGCTCCGGCACGGCCGCGCGGGTGCTCGACGCGCACCTGCGCCGGCTGGAGGAGGGCCTCGCCGACGCCCGCCGCGAGCTCTCCCTGATCCGCGTGATGACCGACCAGAGGGAGCAGCCGATGACCACCACCCCAGCCGAAGTCCGCTTCACCGTTTTGGCCGAGGAGCTGGCCGCCGCACTGGACGCGGTCCGCTTCGCCGTCGGCGGCGACCCCGGAACGCCGGCGCTCGCCGGGGTGCTGTTCGAACCGGACGGCCCGGTGCTGCGCCTGGTCGCCACCGACCGCTACCGGATGGCGCTCGCCGAGGTGCCCGCCACCACGGCGCCCGACCGGCCGGACGGCGGCACGATCGTCCCCACCGCCCTGGTCGACGCCCTGCGTGCGCTGCTCGGCGCGGGCGCGGGCGCGGCCGACGCCGAGGCCGAGGTCGCGCTGACCCTCGGCGGCGGCCTGGTCCGGGCCGAGACCGGCGGCCACCGGATCGAGGGCGCCGCCCTGGACTTCGACTACCCCGACCACCGGGTGCTGACCCGGCTCGAACCGGAGCACCGGATCGACCTGTCCGCCGCCGAACTGCGCGGCGCCGTCGAGACCGGGGCCACCCGCACCCTGCCCTCCGGCCCGAACGGCGCGGACTGCGCGGTCACCGTCCTCACCCTCACGGCGGACGGCCGCCTGGCGGTGGCCGGTGCCGAGCCTGGCCCCGGATCCACGTCCGGAGACCTGAGGGTGGCGGTCAACCGCGACTTCCTGCTGGACGCCCTGCGGGTCGGCCGCCCCGAGCAGCTGGTGCTCGAACTCGGCGGCCCGATCGCCCCCTTGGCGATTCGCACGCCGGGCCGGGAGGGTACCTTCTCGCTCCTGATGCCGGTCCGCGTCCCCGACCTCGGCTGAGCCCGCCCGCCGTTTGCTGTGGTTAGCATCCTGCTTGCATCTGCAAGCAGGATGTTGCAGTCTGCGGGTATGGCCTCACTGAACGTCGGCTCGCTGGGCGAGTACATCCGCGAGCAGCGCCGGAACGCGCAGTACTCACTGCGCCAGCTGGCGGAGGCCGCAGGCGTGTCGAACCCGTACCTCAGCCAGATCGAGCGCGGGTTGCGCAAGCCGAGCGCGGAGATCCTGCAGCAGATCGCGAAGGCGCTGCGGATCTCGGCGGAGACGCTGTACGTCCAGGCCGGGATCCTGGAGGAGCGGCGCGGTGAGGGCCTGGAGCTGCGGGCCTCGATCCTGGCCGATCCGCTGATCAACGAGCAGCAGAAGCAGGCGTTGCTCGCGGTCTACGACGCCTTCCTGAAGGAGAACGCCGTTCAGCGGGGCGCGGTGGCCGAGCGGCCGCCCGCGGCCGGTACCGACACCGGCGTTCCACCAGCCTCCGGCCCGACGACCGACGGCTCAGCCACCCAGAACACCCACCGGGAGGACCGGTAAGCATGCCGATCACCGACGAGATCAAGAAGACCCTCAGCGACCCGACCCCGCTGTACGCCATCGCCGGCGCCGGGGATCTCGCGTACGAGAAGCTGCGCGAGGTGCCGGGCCGGGTGGAGGCGCTCACCGCGGACCGCAAGGGCGCGCAGGAGAAGGCCACCGCCCGGTTCCAGGAGGCGCAGACGAAGCTGGCCGAGGCGCAGGCCAAGGTCACCGAGACCGTCACGACGCTCCCCGTCGACCTGCGGACCTTGCAGGAGCGGGCACAGGGCTTCGCCCTCCAGCAGGTCGGCCGCGCGGTCGAGCTGGCGGTGAAGGCCAAGGAGACGTACGACGAGCTGGCCGAGCGCGGCAAGGTCGTGGTGGACCGGGCCCGCCCGGGCGCGCCCGCCGGGCCGGGGCAGCCGGCCGAGGAATCGGAGCTCGCCAGGGCATCCGAGCCGGTCGAGGCCGAGCTGGTCGAGGACGACATCGACACCCTGGCCACCGACCCCCTGGCCGCCGACACCTCAGCCGCCGACACCCCGGCCACCGACACCTCGGCCGCCGACACCCGGCCCGCCCCGAAGAGGGCCGCCCGCGCCCGGAAGACCACCGACCGCGCGGAGTGAGGGAAGGGCCGCCGGACGGGGCACATCCGGTGACCGCAGGACGTTGACAGGAGAGCGGACGGTCGACCGTGCCAGGATGGGCGGTGGCCGGAGCGCCGGAGGCGAGAGACAGAGGAGAGCGTGATGGGCGGAGTGGCCCAGATTCTGGACTTGGCCTATCTGAACCCGATCTGGTGGCTGTCCGTCGCCATCCTGGGCTTCAAGCTGTTCGCCCTGGGCGACGCGGTCACCCGCCGTGAGGACGCCTACCGGGCGGCGGACAAGAAGACCAAGCCGTTCTGGCTGGCGATCCTGGCGATCGCCTTCGGCTGGGACCTGCTGTTCGGGGTGAACTTCTTCACCGGCATCGGGACGCTCGCCGGGCTGGTCGCGTCGATCGTCTACATGGTGGACGTGCGCCCGGCGATCCGGGAGCTGACCGGTGGTGGCGGCCGTGGCGGCCGCAGCAACACCGGTCCGTACGGCCCCTGGTAGGCCGCGCGATCGGACGGCGATCGGGCAACGATCAGGCAACGGCGAGGCCCGGGCGGGGAGTTCACCCGCCCGGGCCTCGCCGTACCCGGCTCCAGTCGGCTCCGGCCGGCTCAGCCGAGGATCAGCTGCATCGGGTTGCGTTCCAGCAGCAGCACCGCGACGTCGTCCGTCAGCGCGCCGCCGTTCAGCTCCTCGACCTCGGCGATGGCGCTGTCGACGAGCCGGCCCCGGGTGAGCCCGGCGGACTGGTGGTCGCCGATGAGGTCGGCCAGCCCGTCCTGGCCGAGGCGGCGGGAGCCGGCCCCGACCCGGCCCTCGATCAGCCCGTCGGTGTAGAGCAACAACCGCCAGCCGGGCTGGAGTTCGAGCTGCTGGGCGGGCCACGCGGCCTGCCCGTCGTGGCACGGCAGCAGGCCGAGCGCCGGACCGGCGAGGTCGGCGGGCAGGGTGACCGGCTGGTGGTCGCGGCCGAGCAGCAGCGGCGCCGGGTGCCCGGCGAGGTAGAGCCGGGCAGGCTCGCCGGCGCCGAGCGAGTCGAGGCCGCCGCTGGCGCCGCCCGGCTCGATGACGAGCATGCAGAGCGTCGCGAAGATCTCGTCGCTGCGCCGCTCGTGTTCCAGCACGTGCTGGAGGGTGGTCAGCAGGGCCTCGCCGGTGAGGCCCGCGAAGACGAGGGTGCGCCACGCTATCCGGAGGGCGACGCCGAGCGCGGCCTCGTCCGGGCCGTGGCCGCAGACGTCGCCGATCACGACGTGGACGGTGCCGTCGTCGGTGCGGACGGCGTCGTAGAAGTCGCCGCCGAGCAGGGCGCGGCGGCGGCCCGGGCGGTAGCGCCGGGTGAAGGAGAGGCCCGCGCCGTCGAGCAGCGGGGTGGGCAGCAGGTGGCGTTGGAGGCGGGCGTTCTCCTGGCCGCGCAGTTCGGCCTCGACGAGGCGGCGCTGCGACTCGTCGGCGCGCTTGCGCTCGACGGCGTAGCGCAGGGCGCGGCCCAGCAGCGGGCCGTCCGTCGCGTGCTTGATCAGGAAGTCCTGGGCGCCCGCGGCGACGGCGGCCGCGCCCAGTTCGGCGCCGGCCGCGTCGGTGAGCACCACGACCGCGGTGTGCGGGGCGCGGCGGAGCAGTTCGTGCAGGCCTTCGAGGCCGTCGGAGTCGTCGGACGGGTGCGGCAGGTCGGCGGGTGCGGCGAGGTCGAGCAGCACGCAGCTGAAATCGCTGCCGCGGGAGCGCCCGCGCCGACTGCCGGACGGGGACACGGCGAGCAGTTCGGTGGCCTGTTCCAGCCCGCGGGCCCAGTGGATCTCGATCGAGGTGCCGCTGTCGGCGACCGCCGCTTTGATCAGCTGGGCGTCGGAGGCGTCGTCCTCGATCACCAGCAGTTTGAGCGGCGCGGTGCTGCTGGCGGCTGCGGTCGCGGCGGCGGGGGCCGAGGTGCGTCCGCTCTGGGGTCGGGGGTGCGGTATCGGGGGAGCGGCCGTCACCGGGCCGGCCGGCGTCGGGCCGGTCAGGGACGGGCGGTTGCGGGCATGGTCAACGGGGGCGCCGGCCTGGGCGCCCGACAGGCTCGTGGCACCAGGTGCCCGCCCGTCTCCCGTTGCGGGCATCGGTGGTTCCTCCCTTTCCCCGAGTGCGTAACGGTCAGCGCCCGTCCGCAGTGCCCGCCTGGCACCGTGCGCCGGGGAACTTCTCGCGACCATAACGTGATCTCCGGGGATTTCTCTGGCCGACCGGCGTCGTTGTGGTTTTTGCCACGCCGGTGGCGGTGCGGTGATCTGACTCGGACGACGGCTGGGATCCCCGTGTGGCGGGGAAGGAAAGGGGACGGGCGATGGTGACGCGGATCACCCTGGTCGAGGGTGATGTCGGGGGCCGCAGGTGGACGCCGTGGCGCCGGGCGGCGACGGCGTACGGGCGGGTCGTCCGGCGGCGTCCATGGTGACGTGATGGGGCGTCAACACGCCAGTGGTATTCGATAACTCGTTCGAGTGAATGCGGCGAGTCGCTCACCCGCACCGGCCCCGGTCCGTGCCGGGCCGGCGACCCCGGCCGTGCGAACCGCTACGGCGCGAGCGCGCTCCACGGCACCGTGACCTCGCCCTGCCGCCACCGCCCGCGCGCGTCCACCAGCGGCCAGTCGCCCGCCAGCGCCGTGCAGGCCGCCACCCAGCGCTGCCGCGCCCCGAACGCCCCGTACGGCGCGGCCGCCGCCCAGGCCCGGTCGAAGTCGGCCAGGAAGGCGTGCACCGGCCGGCCCGGCACGTTGTGGTGGATCAGTGCCTTCGGCAGTCGTTCGGCGAGGTCGGAGGGCTGGCCGAGGCCGCCCAGCCGGGCCGCGAAGGTCACCGTCCGGGGCCCTTCCGGGCCGAGCGCGACCCAGACGTGCCGCCGCCCGATCTCGTCGCAGGTGCCCTCCACCAGCAGCCCGTCCGGGGCCAGTCGGGCGCAGAGCCGCTCCCAGACCCCGGCCACCGCCGACTCGTCGTACTGCCGCAGCACGTTGGCGGCCCGGATCAGCTGGGCCGGCGCGCCGCCGTCCAGCGGGACCTCGAAGCCGCCGCGCCGGAAGGTGAGCAACGGCGGTTCGGCGTACGGCAGCGCGGCCGCGACCCGCTCCGGCTCGATCTCGATCCCGACCACCCGGACGTCCGGGCGCACCGTGCGCAGCCGCCCGGCCAGTTCGACGGCCGTCCACGGCGCGGCGCCGTAGCCGAGGTCGACCGCCACCGGCGGGCGCCCGCCGGCGCGCAGCGTGCGGCCGAGGGTGTGGGCGATCCAGCGGTCCATCCGCCGCAGCCGATTGGTGTTGGTGGTGCCCCGGGTGACCGTCCCCACCGGCCGTCCGGTCCGCCCACGGGCGGGTGCGGTCGCGGAGTCGAAGGAGGCAGCCATGCCTGGAAGGGTAGTCGGGCCCGCGTCGGCACCGCTGTGACCTGGGACGTCACCCCGTCCGGCATCTCGTCCGCCGGAGCGGGAATGCCGGACGCGGGCCGGGTGGTTGGCTGTCTGGTGGTGATGTGTGCCCGGGACGGGGCAGCGCACACCGGACAGCGGGCGGCCCGTGCGCGGGCCGCCGAGACGGGCCGCACAGAGGAGGCTTCAGCCAGGTGATCCAGCACCCCGTCCGTTCGGTACGCCGTGCCCAGCCCGCCGCGCCCGCGCGGGGCCGGCTCCAGTCGCTCGTCCCGGGCCGCCGCCGCCCGCGCCGGATAGCGATGCTGAGTGTCCACACCTCGCCGCTGCACCAGCCCGGCACGGGGGACGCCGGCGGGATGAACGTCTACATCGTCGAGCTGGCCAAGCGCCTGGCCGCGCTCAACATCGAGGTCGAGGTGTTCACCCGGGCGATCTGCTCGGACGACGCCCCCACCGTCGAGCTGGCCCCCGGCGTGCTGGTCCGGCACGTCACCGCCGGCCCGTACGAGGGCCTGCTGAAGGAGGACCTGCCCGCCCAGCTGTGCGCCTTCACCCACGGGGTGCTGCGGACGGAGGCGGGCCACCGCCCCGGCCACTACGACCTGGTGCACTCGCACTACTGGCTCTCCGGGCAGGTCGGCTGGCTGGCCGCGCAGCGCTGGGGGGTGCCGCTGGTGCACACCATGCACACCATGGCGAAGGTCAAGAACGCCGCGCTGGCCGAGGGGGACACGCCCGAGCCCGCGGCCCGGGTGATCGGCGAGACCCAGGTGGTCGAGGCGGCCGACCGGCTGATCGCCAACACCACCGAGGAGGCCGCCGAGCTGGCGCTGCACTACGCCGCCCGGCCGGACCAGCTGGCCGTCGTCCACCCCGGCGTCAACCTGGACGTCTTCCGCCCCGGCGGGGCGTCGGAGCGGGCCGCCGCCCGGGCCCGGCTGGGCCTGCCGCAGGACGCGGCGGTGCTGCTCTTCGCGGGCCGGATCCAGCCGCTGAAGGCTCCGGACGTGCTGCTGCGGGCGGTCGCCGAGCTGCTGGCGCGCCGCCCGGGGCTGCGCGAGCACCTGCTGGTGCCGGTGGTCGGCGGTCCGTCCGGCACCGGACTGGCCCGGCCGGAGAGCCTGCATAAGCTCGCCGCCCAACTGGGCATCAGCGACGTGGTGCGGTTCCACCCGCCGGTCGGCCAGGCCGAGCTCGCGCAGTGGTACCGCGCGGCGACGGCGCTGGTGATGCCCTCGTACAGCGAGTCCTTCGGGCTGGTCGCGCTGGAGGCGCAGGCCTGCGGCACCCCGGTGGTGGCGGCCTCGGTCGGCGGCCTGCCGGTCGCGGTGCGGGACGGCGAGACGGGCACGCTGGTGCACGGCCACGACCCGGTGGCCTGGGCGCACGCGCTGGAGCCGTACGTCACCGACCGGGCTCTGGTCGCCCGGCGCGGCGCGGCGGCGGCCCGGCACGCGGCCGGCTTCGGCTGGGACACCGCCGCGGCCGGCACCGCCGAGGTGTACGCCGGCAGCCTGGCCCGCCCGGCCGGCCGCTTGGCCGCCGCCCGGCGGCGGCTGGCCTGACCGGGGCCTGATGCGGCCGGACCACGAGTCGGCTGCGGCCCGACCACGGCGGCCGGGGGCCCGCACCGCTGGTGCGCGCCCCCGGTACCGCCGAGTAACGTCACCCCCATGGCAACCCGCACCAAGGACGAGGCCCTGACCCTCCTGCGCACCGCCCTGGACGACGCCGGAGCGGCCTGGGAGCCCGCCGCCACCGACCCGTACACGCTGGTGGTGACGCTCCCGGGCACCCGCAAGCTGAGCATCGCCTGCGCGCTGCGGGTCGGCGACCACACCCTGTCGGTGAACGCCTTCGTGATCCGCCGACCGGACGAGAACCACGAGGCCGTCTACCGCTGGCTGCTGGAGCGCAACACCCGGCTGTACGGCGTCGCGTACGCGATCGACCCGCTCGGCGACGTCTACCTGGCCGGCCGCCTGCCCCTGGAGGCGCTCACCCCGGACGCCGTGGACCGGCTGCTCGGGACGGTGCTGGAGAACGCCGACGAGCCGTTCAACACCCTGCTGGAGCTGGGCTTCGCCTCGGCGATCCGGCGCGAGTGGGAGTGGCGGACCAAGCGCGGGGAGTCCACCCGCAACCTGGCCGCCTTCGCCCACCTGGCCGCCCCGGCGGCCGACTGACCCGGCAGCGGGGTGGGCGCCTTCAGATGCCCGCCGGAGCCTTCTCCTCGGGAGCGGGCACCGTCTCCTCCGTCACCGTCACCTCGGTCACCGCGACCTCGGTCACTGCGGCCTCCGGCACCGCGACCTCCGTCACCGCCCCGGCGCGGCCCGCCGTCGCGTCCGTGCGCCGCCCGAGCACCACGTGCCCGGCCGCCGCGACCGTGCCGCAGACCCCGCACACGACCCAGAGCACCGCGGAGCCGGCGTACTGCAGCAGCAGACCGCCGATCGCCGGGCCGAGGAACGAGGCGAGCGACCAGGAGAGCGAGTAGACGCCCTGGTAGCGGCCGCGCGCGTGGGTCGGCGCCAGTTCGGCGACCAGGCCCATGATGGTCGGCGCGTTCAGGACCTCGCCGACCGTCCAGACCGCCACCGAGAGGGCGAACAGCCACGCGGACGACCCGGCCAGCGCCGCCAGCCCGAAGCCCCAGCCCGTGATCAGGCAGCTGGCTATCAGCATGGCGGTCCGGGAGCGGGTCTCCATCCACCGGGTGAGCGGGATCTGGAGCACCACGATCAGCAGCCCGTTCAGGCCGATGACCAGCCCGTACTCGGTGGAGCTGATGCCCGCGGCGCCCATGTCGACGGCCAGGGTGGTGCTGCCCTGCTGGAGGATCAGGGCGAGCAGCAGGTTGAGCCCGACGACGGCCATGAACCGCCCGTCCCGGAACACCGCGCCGAGGCCGACCGCCGGCTCGTCCGCCCCCTTCCCGTGCTGGGGTGAGTCCTGCGGCTTGGTCTCGGGGATCCGGATGAAGATCACCACCGCGCACACCAGCGTGGAGAGCGCGTCGAGCAGGAAGAGCGTGAGGTAGCCGTGGGTGGCGATCAGGCCGGCCACGGCGGCGGAGAGGCCGAAGCCGATGTTGATCGCCCAGTAGTTCAGCGAGTACGCGCGGACCCGGTCCTCGGCCGGGACGAGGTCGGCGATGATCGCCGAGGTCGCGGGCCGGGTGGCGTTGTTGCAGAGGCCGACCAGGAAGGCCACCGTGGCGATCGCCACCTGGCCGTCCGTGAAGCCGAGGACGGCGGTGAACAGCGCGGTGCCGAGCTGGGCGGCGACCAGGGTCGGGCGTCGGCCGATCCGGTCGGTCAGCACGCCGGCGCCGATCGCGGCGACCGCCGAGCCGAGGCCGTAGAGGGAGGCCACCAGGCCCGCGTAGGAGGCCGAGTACCCCCGGTTGGTGGTCAGGTAGAGCGCGAGGAAGGTGAGCACGAAAGCGCCCAGCTTGTTCACCAGCGTGCTCACCCAGAGCCACCAGAATTCCCGTGGTAGCCCGCCCACCGTCTCCTGTATCAGCCTTCGGATCCGGGGGTTGGTGAACAGGGCGACGGGCATGTGGGGGGCTCCCGGGGCAGGCGTCCGCCGAGCGGCACGGGCAGGTCCGGTCAGCCGACGTATGTAAGTGTCAGATAGGCGGTGCACACATTACACATCTGCCGTAGGTCCGGACCAGCGCTTTTCCTGCCTCCACTAAGCTGGGGGCCATGGCTGACACGACGTACCGACTCATCCTGCTCCGCCACGGCGAGAGCCAGTGGAACCAGAAGAACCTGTTCACCGGTTGGGTCGACGTCGACCTCAACGAGAAGGGCGAGAAGGAGGCCGCGCGCGGTGGCGAGCTCCTGGCCGCCGAGGGCCTGTTCCCGGACGTGCTGCACACCTCGCTGCTCCGCCGTGCGATCCGCACCTCGCAGATCGCCCTGGACAAGGCCGACCGCCACTGGATCCCGGTCAGCCGCAGCTGGCGCCTGAACGAGCGACACTACGGTGCGCTCCAGGGCAAGGACAAGGCCCAGACCCTGGCCGAGTTCGGCGAGGAGCAGTTCCAGCTGTGGCGTCGCTCGTACGACACCCCGCCGCCGGTGCTGGCCGATGACGCCGAGTACTCGCAGGCCGGTGACGCCCGCTACGCGGACATCCCGAGCGAGCTGCGTCCGCGCACCGAGTGCCTGAAGGACGTCGTCGACCGGATGCTCCCGTACTGGTACGACGCCATCGTCCCGGACCTCGCCGCCGGCAAGACCGTCCTGGTCACCGCCCACGGAAACAGCCTGCGCGCGCTGGTCAAGCACCTCGACGGCATCTCCGACGAGGCCATTGCGGGCCTGAACATCCCGACCGGCATCCCGCTCGTGTACGAGCTCGACGCCGACTTCAAGCCCGTCACCAAGGGCGGCCGCTACCTCGACGCCGACGCCGCCGCCGCGGCCATCGAGGCGGTCAAGAACCAGGGCAAGAAGTAAGCCACTTGCCGACACGGCCCCGCCTCCCGGTTCGCCGGGGGCGGGGCCTTCGTCGTTCAACCGGCCTGTGCGGACGCCGAGTTGAGGTCGGATTCGGCGGTCGGATCCGGGCTCGTCCCAATAGTGGTTCAGACCATTGACGGGTGGCGGAGTCCGCTCCTACGGTGAGGGCGCCGGACTGCCGCAGGCATGCCAAGGATCTCCCCGTCCCGGCCGCCGCACCCCCACGCGCGCGCGTCTGCGTCCCGGCGCACTCTCCATCCACCCCCACGGAGGAGCATCATGCGCACACGTCACATCGTCGGGGCGGTGGTCGCCGCGCTCGCGGTGCCGCTCACCCTCGCCGTCCCGGCGCAGTCCCACGGGTACATCTCGACGCCGCCCAGCAGGGCCGCGCTCTGCGGAGCGGGCGGGGTGTCGTGGGACTGCGGCGACATCCAGTGGGAGCCGCAGAGCGTCGAGGGCCCCAAGGGCTTCCCGAACGCCGGGCCCGCCGACGGCACCATCTGCGCCGGCGGCAACTCCCGCTTCGCCGAGCTGGACGACCCGCACGGCGGCGCCTGGCCGACCACCGCGGTGACGGCGGGGCAGCAGCTCACCTTCACCTGGACGTTCACCGCCCGGCACGCGACCACCGACTTCCGGTACTACCTGACCAAGCCGGGCTATGACGCGAGCCAGCCCGTCACCCGGGACAGCCTGGACCTGACGCCCTTCCTGATCGCCCCGTACGGCGGGAAGCAGGTGCCCAGCACGCTCAGCCACACCGCGACCGTCCCGAGCGGGCGCACCGGCCACCAGGTCGTGGTCGCGGTCTGGACGATCGCCGACACCGGGAACGCCTTCTACTCCTGCACCGACGTCCAGTTCTGACGCCCGGGGCGGCACGGCGGACGCCGTGCCGCGGACGCGCGGCACCAGGACGCGCAACGAGGTGCACGGCCGACGGAAGGCCGTGCACCTCGGGAACTCCTCGGCGGCGGACCGCTCAGTGGCCGCCGCAGCAGCCGCCGTCCGCGCCGCCGCACTGGCAGGGCGCGCCGGACTGGCAGCCGCAGCCGCAGCCGGGGCCACAGCCGCAGCCGGCCGCGAGGACGGGCAGGAGCTTCGGGGTGGGCGGCTCGACGGTTTCGTGGGCGCGTGCCGGTCGGGTGGGGTTGGCCTTCATCGAGCTGTTCCCTCCTAGTGACGGGCACAGTCCTGTGCCCCCAACGTCGAGTGAAGCCGCCGATCGGAGGGAGCGTCAACGGGCGCGCAGTGGTGGGATGTACGGGTCGTCGTGCGCCCCCACCACCCCTGTCGCAGGTTTACTCACCCTGTGGGGGGAGCGGCCGCCCCTTGAAGCCCCGAGCCCCGAGCCCCGAGCCCCGAGATGCTGAGCCCCGAGCCCCGAGGCGGCCGCACCGCACCCGCACGAGGTCACTCCGCCGCCGCGGCCTCCGAGGAGGCCACGAACTCGGCCACGTGCTCGCCCGTCACCAGGTACACCACGCGCTTGGCGACCGACACCGCGTGGTCCGCGAAGCGCTCGTAGTAGCGGCCGACCAGGGTGATGTCGACGGCGGTCTCGATGCCGTGGTGCCAGCGGTCGTCGATCAGGTGCGACAGCAGCTCGCGGTGCAGGGAGTCGATCGCGTCGTCGTCCTGCTCCAGCTCCAGGGCCTTGTCGACGTCCTTGGTGGCGATCACCAGGCCGGTCTTGGCCACCAGGCGCTGGGCGAGCTGGCCCATCTCCAGGACGGTGGAGTGCAGGTCGCCGGGCACGGCGGAGTCGGGGTAGCGCATCCGCGCGACCTTGGCGACGTGCCGGGCGAGGTCGCCGCAGCGCTCCAGGTCGGAGCTCATCCGCAGCGAGGTGACGACGATGCGCAGGTCGGTGGCGACCGGCTGCTGGCGGGCGAGCAGGTCGATCGCGCGGTTCTCCAGCTCGTGGTGGAGGTCGTTGATCTTCTCGTCGGCGGCGATCACGCTCTCCGCCAGCGCCAGGTCCGCGTCGAGGAGTGCGGTGGTGGCCCGGCCCAGGGCCGAGCCGACCAGTCGGGCCATCTCGACCAGGCTGTCGCCGATCGCATCGAGTTCCTCGTGGTACGCGTCGCGCATGCTCTCTCCTCAGTAGCTGTGTCGGTGGCGGTGCCGACCGGCCGGCCCGTCCGACGATCGTCTTGTCGTCCGGGTGACCGCTGCTGGTGGCGCGAATCGTACGCGCACACCTGAGACGGCGGCCGGTGGTTCGGCCCGCCGCCCACTCCCACACGGGCTGCATGGCCAACTCTGGGCCGTCCGGGCGACGATGCACGGCCGGTGTGGTGAATCAGCGGCCACGTGAAGGTGAATTCTCGGCAACGCGTGGCCGATGCCTTGATCGGGCCCTTGGGGAGTGCCCTGGCCGTGCGCTTACGCTGGCCACATGGACGTGAACGTGGCCGCCGCCGCTGCCTGCGCCATAGCCGGGCTCGGCGTCGGCCTCACGGCCTCCATCGCCTTCCGTTGGAGCGAGCGCGAGCAGGCCAGGGGCAGGTACGGCGGCACCAGCAGCAGACACCACGGTCGGCACCAAGGGCTGGGCGCCGGCACCCCGGAGCCCCCGCTGCCGCCGGGGGTGGACACCGTCCTCTCCGTCCTCCGCTCCTGCGCGATCGTGCTGGGCGAGGGCGACGAGGTGGTCAAGGCCAGCTCCGCGGCGTACGCGATGGGACTGGTGCGCGGCGGCGCGGTCGCCGTGGACCAGATGCTCTCGCTGGCGCGCGCCACCCGCCGGGACGGCGAGATCCGCCAGGTCGAACTGGAGGTGCCCCGCCCCGGCGTGGCCCGTGCCGGCGAGCCGCTCGCGGTCTCCGTCCGGGTCGCCCCGCTGGGCTCCCGGCTGGTGCTGGTGCTGGTCGAGGACCAGACCGAGCGCCGCCGGGTGGAGGCGGTCCGCCGGGACTTCGTGGCCAACGTCAGCCACGAGCTGAAGACCCCGGTGGGCGCCCTGTCGCTGCTCTCCGAGGCGGTCGCCGACGCGTCCGACGACCCGGAGGCGGTGCAGCGCTTCGCCGGCCGGATGCAGATCGAGGCGACCAGGCTGGCCAGCCTGGTCCAGGAGATCATCGACCTCTCCCGGGTGCAGGACGACCGGCTGATGGTGGACCCGGAGCCCGTCGCGGTGGACGAGCTGATCGCCGAGGCGATCGACCGCTGCCGCCAGCAGGCCGCCGCCAAGCAGATCCTGATCACGGCCGGCGGCATCGCCGGGCTCTACCTGCACGGCAACCGCGGCCAGCTCGCCGCGGCACTCGGCAACCTGGTCGAGAACGCCGTCAACTACAGTCCGCCCCGTACCCGGGTCGCGATCGCCACCCGTCGGATCTCCAGCGCCGCGGCGCTCGGGGAGGCGGACGGCGAGCTGATCGAGATCTCGGTCACCGACCAGGGCATCGGCATCTCGGAGAAGGACCGCGAGCGCGTCTTCGAGCGCTTCTACCGGGTCGATCCGGCCCGCTCCCGGGCGACCGGCGGAACCGGCCTCGGCCTGTCCATCGTCAAGCACGTCGCCGCCTCGCACGGCGGCACGGTCTCGGTGTGGAGCGTCGAGGGCCAGGGTTCGACCTTCACCATCCGCCTGCCCGCCGGGCAGGCGCCCGAGGCCGACGACCTCGACGACACCGACGACCTCGACGACACCGGCGCCCGCGATGCCACCGGCGGCCGTGGTGCCGCCGCCGCGCCCACCAGAACCCTCACCACGGACCGGACGGCCACCACAGGCCGCACGGACCGTCCGCTCCCCACGGGGGAGCGGGAACACCCCCTGTCAGACACAACCCCCCAGCTTGCCCCGGAGGCCTGATCGTGACCCGAGTACTGGTGGTCGAGGACGAGGAGTCGTTCAGCGACGCCCTCTCGTACATGCTCCGCAAGGAAGGCTTCGAGGTGGCTGTCGCCGCCACCGGCCCCGACGCCCTGGAGCAGTTCGAGCGCAACGGCGCCGACCTCGTCCTGCTCGACCTGATGCTGCCGGGCCTGCCGGGCACCGAGGTCTGCCGTCAGCTGCGGGTGCGCTCCAACGTGCCGGTGATCATGGTCACCGCCAAGGACAGCGAGATCGACAAGGTGGTCGGTCTGGAAATAGGTGCGGACGACTACGTCACCAAGCCCTACTCCACCCGTGAGCTGGTCGCCCGGATCCGGGCGGTGCTGCGCCGCCGCGGTGAGGACGGCGGTGCCGGCGAGAACGGCGGCGGCCCGGGTGCCCTGGAGGCCGGCCCGGTCCGGATGGACGTCGACCGGCACGTGGTGACCGTGGACGGCGCCAAGGTCGACCTCCCGCTGAAGGAGTTCGACCTGCTGGAGATGCTGCTGCGCAACGCGGGCCGGGTGCTCACCCGCATGCAGCTGATCGACCGGGTCTGGGGCGCGGACTACGTCGGCGACACCAAGACCCTGGACGTCCACGTGAAGCGCCTGCGGGCCAAGATCGAGCCGGACCCGGGTGCCCCGCGCTACCTGGTCACGGTCCGCGGCCTGGGCTACAAGTTCGAGCCGTAAACCGCGGGCGCGGACAGACGCGGAAGGCCTCCGCCGGCAGTCGCCGGAGGGGGCCTTCGCGTTGGTGTCCGGCAGGCCCGGGAGGGCCCGCCGGACACCGGGTGGTGCGTCAGTGGGCGCCGGCGGACTGGGTGGCACCCGGGGTGGTGGAACCGGACGGTGCGGGCGCACCGGTGGTGGCCGGGGCGGCCGGGGTGGTGGTGCCGGCGGCCGGGGTGGTCGCGGCGGTGGCGCCCTTGGTGGGCGCGGCCGCCGGGGTCGGCGTCGGGCCGAAGCCCTTGTAGAGGCCCGCGTTCGGGCTCACGCCGGCCTGGGCGTCGACCTTCTGGCCGTCCTTGAAGGTGAACGAGGTGGGGGTGAAGCCGCCGACCTGGACGCCGACCGAGGCGACCTTGGCGGAAGGATTGCCGTTGCCACCGATCGCCACGGCGCCGCCGGCCGGGACGACGATGGTGGACAGCGGGGCGCCCGCGGCGTCGGAGAACGCGGCGGTGGCACCGTTGCCGACGGTGATGGACTGCAGCTCCGCCGGGGTGCTGCCCGTGTTGGCGATGTTGACGGTCACGTTGGCGGGACCGTTGTGCTCGCCCGAGGACTCGTCCCCGGTGACGACCACGATGTTGTTCAGCCGAAGGTTCGTTCCGAGGGTTGCCGCCGCGTTGTCGGGCTTGACCTGCAGCGTGTCCGGCGTGTTGCCGGCGGCGCAGGACGACAGCGAGGCGATGGCGATGGCGGCGATGGCGGCGATGCTGCCGCGTCGAAGGCTGCGGCTCACGGCGGCGGCTTCTCCTAAGTCAACGTGTCGATAGGTCAGGTCTCAGATTATCGACCTCGCTTATGCGCTCCTCACGGGGTGGTCCCCGTGTCGCACTCCCGGGGTTCGCGGGGCGGCCGTCCGGCCGCACTTGTGGCGTGTCCGGGTCACTCTCGGGACAAGCTTCGACCAAGATCGAATAACGATGTGGATACGGCCCGATAAACGGTGAAAACCCAAGATCCAATCATGGTTTCCAGGGTGTTGCGCAAGGTTTCGCCGAACGCTGGAACCGCCTCCGACCTGCGGGAAGCCCTCCTCGAACACCGGTCGCAGCACGTCATGGGGGTCCTTGTCAAGCCCCGAGACCGGCCCTGACCTGCGAAAACGCCCTTCGGGTGCGCTGAAAAGCGTGTTATTCTGGAAAGCCACGGAAGGGGTCCTGTCACATGACGTTCAAGGTTGGCGACACGGTGGTCTACCCCCATCACGGGGCCGCGCTGATCGAGGCCATCGAAATTCGCCAGATCAAAGGTGTGGACAAGACCTACCTGGTGCTCAAGGTGCAGCAGGGAGACCTGACGCTCCGCGTGCCCGCTGAGAACGCGGAGTTCGTCGGCGTGCGCGATGTAGTCGGCCAGGAGGGTCTGGACCGGGTCTTCGAGGTGCTGCGCGCACCGTACACCGAAGAGCCGACCAACTGGTCCCGTCGCTACAAGGCGAACCTGGAGAAGCTCGCCTCTGGCGACGTTATCAAGGTCGCCGAGGTTGTGCGCGACCTCTGGCGCCGTGAGCGCGAGCGCGGCCTCTCGGCCGGCGAGAAGCGGATGCTCGCGAAGGCGCGCCAGATCCTCGTCAGCGAGCTCGCGCTGGCGGAGAACACCAACGAGGACAAGGCGGAGACGCTGCTCGACGAGGTGCTGGCCTCGTAGCGCAGTCGGGCTGCCGCCCACCGCTCACAGCGCCCGGTGTCGGCGCGCCGCTCCCAGGACGAAGCGTCCCGGGGTGGTGCAGTGGCACTTCGGGCGCTGAGGCGTGTCCGGACGACGCCCCCGCCCCGAGCCGGTCCAGGCCTGGCAAGACCGTTTTCCGTCCTGCAAGACCGATTCTGCGGGATTGTGCGGCGGACGGTTGGACCGTAATTCTTCGGAAGGGGCCCGTAGCGCCCGCCGGGCACGCCAAGGCCATACCCACTTCTCCGAAGGAGTGAAACCTGAACGCCTCAGCAGCAGTCGCAGCAGCAGTGGTGCCCGCCGCCGGACGCGGTGAGCGGCTGGGGCCCGGTGCCCCGAAGGCCCTGCGGGAACTGGGCGGCGTGCCGCTCCTGGTGCACGCCGTGCGGGCGCTGGCCCGCAGCCGGGCGGTCGGCCTGGTCGTGGTCGCCGCGCCCGCCGACGGGGTGGCCGAGGTGGTCGCCCTGCTGGACAGCCACGGGCTGGACGGCAAGGACATTCGGGTGGTCGCCGGTGGTGCCACCCGCCAGGAGTCGGTCCGGCTCGGCCTGGCCGCGATCCCGGCCGAGGTGGAGATCGTCCTGGTGCACGACGCGGCCCGCCCGCTCGTCCCGGTCGAGGTGGTGGACGCGGTGGCGGCCGCCGTCCGGGCCGGGGCCGGGGCGGTGGTGCCCGCGGTGCCGCTGGCCGACACGGTGAAGCGGGTCGAGCCGAACCCGGGCCGCCCCGAGCCGGTGCTCGACACGCCCGACCGGGCCACCCTGCGCGCGGTGCAGACCCCGCAGGGCTTCGACCGGGCCACCCTGGTCGGGGTGCACGCCAAGGCGCTGGCCGAGGAGGCCGCGGGCGCCGCCGACGCGCCGCCGGTCACCGACGACGCGGGCCTGGTGGAGCGCTACGGCGGCCAGGTCGTCGTGGTGCCCGGCCACGAGGAGGCGTTCAAGGTCACCCGTCCACTGGACCTCGTGCTCGCCGAGGCCGTACTCGCCCGCCGGAGGGCCGCCGATGCCTACTGACCCGCAGACGCCCGCCGACCGGGCCCCGGCCCCCGTGCTGCCGCGCGTGGGCATCGGGACCGACGTGCACGCCTTCGAGGCCGGCCGCCCGCTCTGGGTGGCCGGACTGGAGTGGCCGGACGCCGGGGTCGGGCTCTCCGGGCACTCGGACGCCGACGTGGCCGCGCACGCGGCCTGCGACGCGCTGTTCTCGGCCGCCGGGATCGGCGACCTGGGCGCGCACTTCGGCACCGACCGGCCGGAGTGGGCCGGCGCGTCCGGGGTGAAGCTGCTCGGTGAGGCGGCCCGGCTGGTGCGTGCGGAGGGCTTCGAGATCGGCAACATCGCGGTCCAGGTGGTCGGCGTCCGGCCGAAGATCGGCAAGCGGCGGGCCGAGGCGCAGGCCGCGCTGTCGGCCGCGGCCGGTGCGCCGGTGTCGGTGTCCGGCACCACCACGGACGGCCTGGGCCTGACCGGTCGGGCCGAGGGGCTGGCCGCGATCGCCACGGCCCTGGTGTACGAACGGCGTTGAGCCGGGCGCGGTCGGCAGGGCCGGAATAGGCGGGCCCTGACGAGTGTTCACCCGGCGTGGCGGTGGATCCGTCGGTAGTGTGCGGTTTCGGGCCCGGGCGGGGCTTCCCCTCGGGCCGTACCGCCGACGATGAGAAGAGGTTCTCGATGGGCGTCGAACTCTCAGGCCCCGCCAAGGAATTGCTCGACCGCAAGAGCTTCGCCGTGGTGTCCACGATCCAGCCCGACGGCAGCCCCCAGTCCTCGGTCGTCTGGGTCACGCGGGACGGCGACGACATCCTGTTCTCCACCGTCCAGGGCCGCCGCAAGCACCTCAACCTGGTGCGGGACCCGCGCATCTCGCTCGTGGTCAACCCGCCGGAGAACCCGTACGAGTATGTCGAGGTGCGCGGTTCGGCGACGATGACCACCGAGGGCGGCCGGGAGCTGATCAACGAACTGTCCCGCAAGTACCGCGGCGAGGAGTACGGGTTCGACGGCCCGGACGACGTCCGGGTGGTCGTCCGGCTCAGCCCGCGCAAGGTGGTCGGCAACATCTGACCGGCCCGCGCGGCCCGTGGTTCCCCGGGAGTGCTGCATATCATTCCCGGGGAATGTCGCGGGGCACCCCCTCCTGCCCACTACGCTTGACGCTGTGAGCATTCGCCTGTACGACACCAGCACCCGCCAGGTACGCGACTTCGTCCCGCTTGTACCGGGTTGTGTCTCGATCTACCTGTGCGGCGCTACCGTCCAGTCGGCGCCTCATATCGGGCACATCCGGTCCGGTCTCAACTTCGACATCATGCAGCGGTGGTTCGCCTACCGCGGCTACCAGATCACCTTCGCCCGGAACGTCACCGACATCGACGACAAGGTGATCGCCAAGGAGCGCGAGTTCGGCATCCCGTGGTGGCAGATCGCCTACGAGAACGAGCGGGCGTTCAACGACGGCTACACCGCGCTCGGTTGCCTGCCGCCGACCGTCGAGCCGCGGGCCACCGGGCACATCCCCGAGATGGTCGAGATGATGCGGGGGCTCATCGAGAAGGGCCACGCCTACGCGGCCGACGGCAACGTCTACTTCGACGTGAAGTCGTACCCGGAGTACCTCGCGCTCTCCAACCAGAAGCTCGACGACCTGCGCCAGCCCGAGGGCGAGGGCGAGACCGGCAAGCGGGACCAGCGCGACTTCGCGATGTGGAAGGCCGCCAAGCCGGGCGAGCCGAGCTGGGAGACCCCGTGGGGCCGCGGCCGGCCGGGCTGGCACCTGGAGTGCTCGGCGATGGTCCACAAGTACCTCGGCCCGGCCTTCGACATCCACGGCGGCGGGCTGGACCTGATCTTCCCGCACCACGAGAACGAGATCGCCCAGTCCAAGGCCTACGGCGACGCCTTCGCCAGCTTCTGGGTGCACAACGCCTGGGTCACCATGGCCGGCGAGAAGATGAGCAAGTCGCTGGGCAACTCGGTGCTGGTCTCCGAGATGGTCCAGCGCTGGCGTCCGATCGTGCTCCGCTACTACCTGGGCACCCCGCACTACCGCTCGATGATCGAGTACAGCGAGGACGCCCTGCGCGAGGCCGAGGCCGGGTTCGGCCGGATCGAGGGCTTCATCCAGCGCACCGTCGAGCGCTGCGGGGCGGTCGACGCCGCCCCCGAGGTGCCGCCGGCCTTCGCCGAGGCGATGGACGACGACCTGGGCGTTCCGCAGGCGCTCGCCGTCGTGCACACCGCCGTCCGCCAGGGCAACAGCGCCCTGAACGCGGACGACAAGGAGAACGCGGTGGCGCGTCTGGCCGAGGTCCGTGCGATGCTCGGAGTGCTGGGTCTCGACCCGCTCGACCCGCAGTGGGTCGGGGCGGAGGGCGGCGAGCCTGGGACAATGAAGAGCATGCACGGTGTGGTCGACTCGCTGGTCCGCCTGGTCCTGGACCAGCGGCAGGCGGCGCGTCAGCGCAAGGACTTCGCCACCGCGGACGCCATCCGCGACCAGCTCGGCCTGGCCGGGCTGGTGATCGAGGACACCCCGTCCGGCCCGCGCTGGACGATCAACAGCCAGTAACCCCATCTGACGATCGGGGTGAGGGTGGGCCGTACCGGACCGGTGCGGCCCTCCCGCATGACGTAGCGCATGCAGTCGGCCGCCGCCGGACAGAACGGGGCGGCCGGGCATGCCGGACAGACAGGAAGTACAGCCATGGCCGGCAACAGCCAGCGCAGGAACCGCCGCAACCCCGGATCGAAGAAGGGCGCGTCTGTCGGTACCGGCGGCCACAGCCGGAAGGCGCTCCAGGGCAAGGGCCCGACCCCGCCCGGAGCGGAGCGCAAGGGCCACCCGAAGCAGCGCGCCGCCAACGCCGCGGTCAAGCGCGAGCGGGACGCCAAGGCCCGCGCCGGCATGCGCCGCGCCGGCGGCGCCGGTCGCGGCGGCCGGGGCGGTGCGGGCAGCGCCGAGCTCGTCTTCGGCCGCAACTCGGTCGTCGAGGCCCTTCAGGGCGGCGTCCCGGCCACCGCGCTGTACGTCCAGCAGTTCGTCGACACCGACGACCGCGTCCGCGACGCCTTCCAGGCCGCCAACGACCGCGGCATCCCGCTGATGGAGGCCCCGCGCCCGCAGCTGGACCAGATGACCGGCGGGCTCAACCACCAGGGCCTCGTGCTCCAGGTGCCGCCGTACGAGTACGCGCACCCCGACGACCTGCTGGTCGAGGCCTCCGACTCGGGCCAGGACGCGCTGATCATCGCGCTGGACGGCGTCACCGACTCGCGCAACCTCGGCGCCGTGGTCCGCTCCGCCGCCGCCTTCGGCGCGCACGGCGTGGTCATCCCCGAGCGCCGCGCGGCCGGCATGACCGCCGGTGCCTGGAAGACCTCCTCTGGCGCGGCCGCCCGCCTGCCCGTCGCCCGGGCCACCAACCTCACCCGCACCCTGGAGGCCTACCAGAAGGCCGGCCTCATGGTGGTCGGCCTGGCCGCCGACGGCGAGGCCGAGCTGGGCGACCTGGAGCTGCTGACCGGCCCGGTTGTGATCGTCGCGGGCAGCGAGGGCAAGGGCCTGTCCCGGCTGGTCTCGGAGACCTGCGACATGCGGGTGCGGATCCCGATGTCCGGGCTGACGGAGTCGCTGAACGCCGGTGTCGCGGCGGGCATCGTGCTCTACGAGGCCGCGCGACTGCGCGCCAAGCGCTGAGCACAGCCGGTGTGCGGGGCGCAGGGGAACTTCTGAATTCTCCGCAATCCGAGTGAAAAGCGATCGGGCCCGACCAGGCCCGATCGCTTTTCTCATGATCATTTCAAGTATGCGCCGGACATCCACTCGGGAGAGTGTCCTAAGCGGTGGTCACCCGGTTAGACGGGCGTGGACACCAGAACACCTCGGCGCCCCCTGTTCGGCGGCGGCAGCACCGGGATAGACGCGGGCCCCGGCCTTGACACGGTCAAGGTGCCGTCCGACCCCGCGCGCCTCAGCATCACCCAGGCGAGCTTCCGGCTCCGGCTCGGCGCCCCGGTGGCGCCGCTGATCGAGGCCCCGGCCGGACTGCTGTCCACCGGCGCCGCGTTCGGCGACCCGTACGCCAACCAGGGCCTGATCCGCCGTCCGCTGGTCACCCCGCAGGTCGTCGTGCCCGCCTCCGCCGTCCCGGCGCTCGCGGGGGCCGCCGGGGGCGGTGCGCCGCGCCGCAAGGGCCGGGTCACCGCCGTCACCTGGACCGGGCAGGCGCCCCCCGGGGACCTCGCGGCCACCCAGCTGCTGGACGCCGTCCGGCTCACCGGCTCCGGGCCCGACGGCGGCGGCCCGGGCATGTCGGACACCCGGGTGATCCCGTCCTACTCGGGCGCCCGGACCGTCCCGCGCCAGCCGCGGGAGGGCGCCGGCACCGCCACCGACGCGGGCATCGGCCCGGTCGGCGCACCGCAGGGCTGGACCCCGAGCGGCGAGCTGCCCGAGGTCTCCGCTACGGCCGCCGAGGGCAAGCCGCCCTGGTACCCCGGCCGCCGGGTCGACCTCGGCCTGGTCCTGCTGCCGCTGCGCGCCGTCCTCGGCTCGCTGTCCGTCTACGCCGGGTTCAGCAAGCTCTGCGACCCGGTCTACTTCGACGGCGGCGAGCGCGGCTCGATGATGCGCTGGCTCGCCTCGCTGCACCCCTGGAAGGTCGCCGAACCGCTGCTGGCCTTCGCCATGGCGCACCCGGTCGGTGCCGGCCTGGTGGTGTCGTTCACCCAGGTCGTGGTCGGCGTGCTGACCGTCCTCGGCCTCTGGCAGCGGCTCGCGGCCGGGGCGGCGATGCTCCTCTCCGCCGCGCTGCTGTTCACCGTCAGCTGGCGGGCCGTACCGGTCTACGACACCCCCGACCTGATCTTCCTGGCGGCCTGGAGCCCGCTGCTGATCGCCGGAGCGCCGTTCGCCTCCCTGGACGGGCGGCTCAATCTGGAGGCCTGGCGGCGCTACGGCGCCGACGCGCCCGCCGCGCTGCGCCGCCGGGTGCTGCGCCGTGGCACGGTGGTCACCACGGTCGTGGTCGGGGCGACCCTGCTGCTCGGCTCGATGCTCGGCGCGGCGGTGCGCACCGGGGCCCGGACGCACCAGGCGCCGGCCCGTCCGGCCACCGACTACGGCACGCCGGTCTGGCCCAGCGGCGCCCCGACCGGCACCCCGGGCGGCCAGGGCTCGTCCACCTCGCCCTCGCCCGCCCCGCGCCCGGCCACCCCCACGCCGAGCCCGACCACCCCGCCCTCCTCCGCCCCGGCCACCCGCCCGGGCAGCCCGACGCCGAGCGGCAAGGGGCACTCCGCCAAGGCGGAGACCGGGGCCGGCACGACCCCGTCCGCCGCCGCGCCGTCCGCTGCCGCGCCGTCGGCCGGTTCCTCGCCCGCCCAGCGCAGCACCCCGCCCCCCGCCGGAACGGGGGCGGCGTCCAAGCCCAGCCCGAGCTCCGGGGCGAGCCCCGGGCTGCTCGGCGGGGTGCTGGGCAGCGGCCCGCTCGCCGACCTGTCCGGCGGCGCCCGCTCCTCCCGTCCGGGGGCGCCCACGTCCACCTGACGGCCCGCGGACGCGATCGGCCGGGTGCTCCGAGGCGGGAGCACCCGGCCGATCGTCGTGCGCCGGGGGAGGCGGGGGTGCGGGGGAGGCGGGGGCGCCGGGGGTGCGGCGGTTACCGCGGTGAGCGGCCGGCCCCGGAGGCGAGCTCCTTGGCCGCCTCGGTGAGGTCCTTCGCGGTGTCGATGGCACGCCAGTACACGCCCTGCGGCAGCTGGTAGCCCGCCAGTCGCTTGCTGCGCGCCAGCTGCGGGAACGTGGTGCGCTCGTGGTCGCCCACGTCCGGCAGCAGCTCGGCGAACTCCGGGCTGAACACGTACAGCCCGGCGTTGATCAGGAACGGCGAGGGCGGCGCCTCGATGAAGTCCAGCACGTTGCCGAACTGGTCGGTCTCCACCGCCCCCCACGGGATCCGCGGCCGGGCCAGCGCGAGCGTCGCGACGGCGTCCCGCTCGTGGTGGAAGGCGGCCATGTCGCGCAGGCTGAACCGGGTCCAGATGTCGCCGTTGGTGGCGTACCAGGGCTCGTCCGGGCGGGGCAGCGCCTTGGCCGCGTACTTGAGGCCGCCGCCGCGCCCGAGCGGCTCCTCCTCGACCACCGTGCGCACGCGCAGCGGCAGGTCCGCCTTGTCGAGCCACTCCTCCAGCACGGCGGCCAGGTGCCCGCAGGAGACCACCGCGTCGGTGACGCCCTCGGAGGCCAGCCAGGCCAGCTGGTGGCCGAGGATCGGCGTGCCCGTCCCGGGGATCTCGACCAGCGGCTTCGGGCGGTCGTCCGTGTAGGGCCGCAGCCGCGAGCCCTGGCCGCCGGCCAGGATCACGGCCTGGGTGACGGGCGTCGTGGTCGGCCGGGACGGGTGGGTCGGCGGGGACGCGGGATCGGCGGCGGGGCCGGAGTCAGCGGTCATGCCTGAACAATAGGACGCCCACCGGGGCCGGGAGCCCGAGCCCGCGGGCGTCGTCGGCCCGCGGCCGTCGGGCCGGCCTGCGGGTCAGCTGCCGGGTCAGCCGGCGATGCCCGCCGCGAACGACCCGTCGCAGACCGGGCGGGCGAAGGACCGGGCCCGCTGGACGTCGCCCTGGTACTTGCGCACCGCCGCCTTGCCCAGCTCGCCGGCGAGCGAGGTGCAGTACGGCGTCAGCGACGGCTGCTCGCGCATCGAGCGCTCCAGCAGGTCCAGCGCGGCGGACGGGTTCTTCGCCCGCAGCTCGTCCAGCAGCGCCACCCGCAGCGATTCCTGCGGGGCGAGCCCGTCCGGGGACGTGCCCGCGGTGGCGGAACGCCCGATCCCGGCGCCGTCACCACTGGACGCCGCCACGACCTGCTGGTCGAGGTTGGTCGGCGGGGCCCATGGCACCCGGGTCACGGCGAGGGTGCCGGTGGTCACCAGGAGGACCGGCAGGGTCAGGGCGACGGTCTGGCCGATACGGCGTACAAGCTGCTTCACCCTCAGGAGAGTAGCGGTGGGTACGGGCCGGATCGCCCTCCGTGACACCATCGAGTGACACCGTGTCCGGGTTCGTCCCCACACCGTGTTGACGTGGGGGTGTACGGACGGAGCCCGCCGGACCAGGAATGGTCCGACGGGCTCCGTCGTGCCGGCTTTCCCCGCCGGTCGACCGACCGGCAGGGCGCGCCGTGCTCAGCTGCTCAGACGGGCACCCGAGCTGGTCGAGAACACGTGGGTCTCGTTGGCGATCGGCACGACGTGGATCGTCTCGCCGCGGGCCGGGATCTGCCGGCCGTGCACGCGGACGACCAGCTCCTTGTCCTCGCCGCCGATCTTGGTGGTGCCGTACACGAAGCCGTCGGAGCCGAGCTCCTCGACGACGTTCACCGTCACCGCGACACCCTCGATGCCGCCCGCCGGGACGATCTCGAAGTGCTCCGGGCGGATGCCGACCGTCACCGACTTGTCGGTGCCGGCGCCGGCCAGGTCGTCGCGCGAGACGTTGACCACCGAGCCGCCGAACTTCACACCGCCGTCCACCAGCGGCACCTCGACCAGGTTCATCGCGGGCGAGCCGATGAAGCCGGCCACGAACAGGTTGGAGGGCCGGTCGTACATGTTGCGCGGGGTGTCGACCTGCTGGAGCACGCCGCCCTTGAGCACCGCGACCCGGTCGCCCATGGTGAGCGCCTCGGTCTGGTCGTGGGTGACGTACACCGTCGTGATGCCCAGGCGGCGCTGGAGGCCGGCGATCTGGGTACGGGTCGAGACACGCAGCTTCGCGTCCAGGTTCGACAGCGGCTCGTCCATCAGGAAGACCTGCGGCTGGCGCACGATCGCGCGGCCCATCGCGACACGCTGCCGCTGACCACCCGACAGCGCCTTCGGCTTGCGGTCCAGGTACTCCGTCAGGTCGAGGATCTTCGCGGCCTCCTCGACCTTGGTGCGGATCTCCGTCTTGTTCACGCCGGCGATCTTGAGCGCGAAGCCCATGTTCTCGGCGACGGTCATGTGCGGGTACAGCGCGTAGTTCTGGAACACCATGGCGATGTCCCGGTCCTTCGGCGGCAGGTGCGTGACGTCCCGGTCACCGATCCGGATGGAGCCGCTGTTGACGTCCTCCAGACCGGCCAGCATGCGCAGGCTGGTCGACTTGCCGCAGCCCGAGGGGCCGACCAGCACGAGGAACTCGCCATCCGCGATCTCCAGGTCCAGCGCGTCCACCGAGGGCTTGTCCGCCCCGGGGTAGACGCGGGTCGCCTGCTCGTACGTGACAGAAGCCATGATTGTTCTCTCCTTCACCGGCAGGAACGTGCCGGACGATCCGAGTAAAGGGGCGTTCGTTCGTCTCCGTCAGCCCGCCCAGTGGTCTGAACCACCTCACGAACCGACTCCGGGCGACGCTACCTGCGCCTCCGCCGCTTGTCAGCCCCCAGCCCGCCCGATTTCGGCATCGGTTCCATCACGCCCACCCCACCCCGCCAACCCCCGGATATCCCCCCACCCCACCTACCGGGCCCGGTAGACTGCCCCCGGTGCCGCCGTGATCCCTCGCGGACGGTCACCGTGCCTCCTTAGCTCAGCTGGCCAGAGCACCGCTCTTGTAAAGCGGGGGTCGTCGGTTCGAACCCGACAGGGGGCTCGCGTAGGAAGCGATGCGACCGGCGCCCGAAGGGCCAGCTCACCGGAGTGATCCGGAGGAGCTGGCCCTTCGTCGTTGCCGGGGCGTGCCGCGGGCCGTCGGGTGGTGCGTGGCGGTTGGTCAGCCGCTTTCGGGTGCGGATTCGGCCGGTTCGCCGGATTCACCGGATTCGGTGGATTCGTTCGAGTCATCGGACTCCTCCGATTCCTCCGATTCCTCCGATTCCTCGGATTCGTTCGGCGGGCCGGAAAGGGCGGTCTCGCCGTTTTTCCGCCAGGTCGCCGTCACCTTCAGGCTGGCCTTTCCGTCGACTCCCGTCACCGCGCTCACGAGGACTCCCGTCTTGACGGAGAGCTCGATTCCGAATTCGAGCGTGAACTCGTCGGGGGCGGCCGCCCGCAGGCCGGACCGCACGTTGCCGACCACGGTCTGGAGCGTGCCCGCCAGGTCGTCCAGCTGGTAGCTGGGGCGGCGCAGCGCGACGTCCCTGGGGCCGCGCTGCTCCTCGATGCGGGCCCAGAATGTCCCCTCGGGCGTCACTACTTGGACAAGCTCCGACATTTCTCCTCCAAGGGGTGCCGTTGCCGGGGTCGAATTGCCGGAAAACCGGTGGCCGGCCCGGGTCGTGGGCCTATCCTTCTTCTTCGCGAGGGGAACTGTATCGGGCGCCGAAGGGTGGCAGGCCATGGATATGGGACAGCGGGCGGCGGGTACCGAACACATCTACCTCTCCGATGTGGAGCCGCACGCGGCGGCGCCGATCGACCGGGCCTCGGACCTGCGGTCGCGGGTCCTGCTGCACGTCCTCTTCGCCGACACCCTGCTGATCGGCGACTCGCAGGGCCTCAACAACAGGTACTTCCGGGCGCTCGTCGATGCCGAGGAGGCGCGGAAGGTCCGCTGGTCCCCGGGGACGGCGGCGCTCTCGGACTTCGGCGCTCTCCTGGAGGCCGGCCGGCTGCGGGTCGCGCTGCGGGCGGGCGGGACCCTGCACCGGATCAGCGACGGCCACCGGGCCGAGGGCGTGGAGAACGCGCCCGACGTCCCCTACGTGGAGCGGCTGACCGAGGTGTCGTCCGCGCACACGGAGCCGTACGACGGGTCGGCCGTCGCCGCCGCGTTCAAGTCCGGTGTCCTGGCGCGGATCGAGGCCGCCGAGCGGGACTTCGCCGGGAGCGCGCGGGAGGCCCTCGAAGCCGCGCGCGCCTGGGTCGCCGAGCAGGATCCGCTGCTCTACAAGCAACTCCGGGACTGGCTGGCCGCCTACCGGAGCGCGCGCCCCGGGGGCAGCGCCGAACTCGTCCTCGTGCTCCAGTCGGTGGACGACTGGGCCGGTGAGTCCTACCGGCGGGCGCTGCCGCAGGCCCTGGGCGTCGGCATGGCCGGCCCGCGCGACGGCGAGGGCACCATCCCGGTCTTCCGGAGCCGGCGACTCGTCGAGTACGCGGGGTTCCCGGCGGTGCTGCTCGACAACCTGCTGCTGTCCCAACTCCCGGTGGAGGTGGTGTTCGAGGCGATCGAGCAGCCCTCCCGGGTGGCCCTGGTGGCGGAGTTGGGGCGGCTGCGCCGGGGGATCCAGCCGGACACGGCGGTGCTGCGTTCCGCGGTCGACGAGTTCAGCTCGTGGACGCTGGAGGTGTTCGAGCGCACCTTCCGCCGCGTCGGGGGCCTGGCGTGGGAGCACCTGCGGGGCGAGGTCCGGCTGATGCGCTTCGGGCTGGACGAGGACCCGGTCGCCGGTCGGCTGGGGGCCGGCCTGGAAGTGGTCTCCCCGGCGGCCGACGGCGTTCGCGACCTGTCGCTCCACGTGGTGAACGGCCCGGGTGCGGCTGTCCCGGATCCGCAGCGCCGGGCACAGCCGCGGCCGTTGCGCGAGCTCGACCCCTTCGAGCGGGTGGTCACCCTCTGACGGCCGCCGTCTGCGGGTCGGGGTGGGCCTGGAGGAGGGCGAAGGCGGCCAGGGTGACGCCGCAGGTGATCCGGCCCTGCCGCAGCCAGCGTGCCATCAGGTCGGGGGAGACCCAGACCGGGTCGGTCACCGATTCCATGGCCTCCGGCCGGGCGGTGGCGGTGCCTCCGGGGAGCACGGTGGCGCGGCAGACGTGGATGCCGTTCTCGATCAGGCCGGTGTCCGCGTGGATCAGGCCGAGGCTCTCCACGGTGGAGGCGATGAGGCCGGTCTCCTCCCTGAGCTCGCGCGCGGCGGCCTCCTCCGGGGGTTCGCCGGGCTCGCAGCCGCCGCGCGGGAACTCCAGCGAGGCGGCGCCGACCGGGTAGCGGTAGGAGGGCACCAGCGCGATGCCGTCGGGGCCGGTCGCCACCACGACGACGCCGGTCTGCGACCACTGCCACCGGAGGTAGTTGCCGGCCGTGCCGCCCGGGGCGACGACCTCGTCGTTGTAGAGCCGGCCGAAGCGGTTCCCGAAGACCTCGACGGCCTGGCGGCGTCGGATCGGTGCGGGCGAGGCGAGGTCCTGAGAGTCCGTGGGCATCATGCTCCTACCTGCCGTCGTAGGGCCGCAGGTGGCGGCGGCCTCACTTGCCATGATTGCCCATGGTCGCCAGCTGCTCCACCCAGTGTGCGCGCTCGTCGGTGAACTCCGTTATCTCCGAGGAGAGTTGGACCAGCATTCGGAGCGAGGACCGTTGCGCGGCGAGCCGTTGCCGGTCGCCGGGCGGAAGGGCGGCCCGCAGCTGTGCGGCCTCCCGCAGCGCGCGGTACGCCTCGTCGTCCCGTCCGGCCCGGACGAGGCCGATCGCCTGCCGGTGCAACGCCTCCGGGAGCCTGGCCAGGTAGCGGCCGGGCTGCTGGTCGGCCAGCTCGCGCAGCAGCGCGAGCGCCCGGTAGCCGGCCGTCACCGCCTCGACGGGCCGGCCGGCCAGTTGCCCGCACCGGGCGAGGAGTTGGAGGCAGGTCAGCAGGGTGTCGTCCTGCCGGGACCCCGGTTCGGCCTCCTCGCACAGCTCGACGCCGTGCGCGGCTGCGTCGAGGGCCGCGCTCACCTGGCCGTCCTCCATCCGCACCAGGGCCAGGGTGCTCAGCGCCGTCGCGGTGTCCAGGAGGTACGTCTGGCGCAGGGTGTCGTCCCCGTCCGCCCCGGCGAGGAGTTCCTCGTAGCGGGCGACGGCCGACCTGGCGTGTTCGAGCGCCGGTTCGGTCCGGTGGGCGCGGTGCAGCAGGAGGCTCACGTTGTGGAGCGCCCTCGCGTACTCGGGGAGGTGGCGGCCGGTCTGCCGGACGAGGTCCCGGCTGAGGCGGACGGCCTGCTGGGCGGCGGTCAGCGCCGAGTCGCCGTCGCCGGGGCGGACGCCGTCCGCGGCGAATACGCGAGGGGTGGGTACGCGAGGGGTGAGTCCGTCCGCGGCGAGTAAGCCCGGGGCCAGTCCGTCCGCACCGGGTACGCCCGGGGCGGTCTCGTCGAGCCGGAGGCTGTAGCTGATGAGGCGGCGCAGCCTGCGCAGCTGGTCCTCCTCGCCGAATTCGGGGTCCGGCTGGTCCAACAGGCGCTTCAGGACCAGCGCCGCCACCGGCGACATGCTGGAGGGGTAGCCGGGCAGCCGGCTCTCGACGGCGGCGAGGACGTCCGGTTCGCACGCCTGTACGGCGGGCAGCATGAGGGCCGCCAGCGGTTCGGCGTGCGGCAGTACGGCGCCGTTGACGGCCAGGGCCGGCAGGAGCGCGTCGGGCCGCTCGGTGATGCTCCGGGCCAGTGCGGCGTCCAGGGCCGGGTGGGCGGGGTGGTCCACGACCCGCCCCACCCCGGTGCAGCCGCGGGCGCGGGCGAGGATCTCCACGGTCTCGGTGGCCGCCGCGATCCGCTCCTGCGGCGAGGCGGGGTGCGGCGGGTCCAGCAGGGCGAGCAGGTACTCCTCGGAGCGTCCCGAACTCTCCGGCGTACTCAGCACCCGGCGGACCAGGATCTCGCCGATCCGGCTCGGGCCGACGGGGGCGACCAGGCCGTCCTCGGCCGGGTAGAGCATGCGCAGGAGGGCGTTGACGACGTTCATGTTGAGGGGCGGCTGGTGGGGGAAGGCCTCGGCCCGGACCCGTTCCAGCAGGGCGATCAGCCGGTCCGAGCGCCGTCCGGGGGCGAGGACCGGGACGAGGAGGAGCCCTTCCGCCAGGAGCCGGCCGGCCTCGCCGGCCAGGGCCGGCTCCGCGGGCAGCCACGCCGTGAGCTGCGCGTGCCAGACCCGGACCTCGTGGTCGCAGAGCCGTTCCAGCGGATCGCCGTGCCCGGACCAGCTGCTTCCCCGGGCGAGGGTGAGGACGGCGTCCAGCGCGAGTGCGAGCACGCCGAGCAGCGAGTCCTCCCGCCCGGCGCGCGACGGAAGGCTCCTCGGTACGGGCAGGTGGTCGTGGCCGAGTCGTCGGGCGAAGACCTCGAAGGCCGAGACGACCAGCGCGGCGGGCGAGGCGTCCCCGGCGGAAGCAGTGGAAGGGACGGAGGGGATCGTCCTGGGGAGTTCCACGACGCTGGCGTCGGCCAGCGCCCAGTCGTCGACGCCGCTCTGCAGCGCCCGCCAGAAGGGCTCGGCCGTGCGGGCGAGCAGCAGGAGGCGCAGCCGGGGCTGCTCGGGTCCGAACCGCGAGACGTGGTCCACCAGGGTGCGGATGTCCTCCAGCCGGGCCTGGGCGTAGTCGAAGACGGCGAGGACCGCCAGACCGTCGTCGAGGGCGGTGGTCAGCTCGTCCAGCCACCCCGGTCCCGCGAGGCTGCTGCGCTGCACGAAGCCCGCGAGCCAGCCGTCCTCGGCCATCAGCCGGCACAGCTCGGCGGCGAGCCTGGTCTTGCCGGAGCCGCCGGGCGCGTGGAGCAGGCGCAGCAGCAGCGGGGTCTCGTCGGCGCACCAGGCCCGCAGTTCGGCGAGTTCCGGGCGGTCCACGAAGGGCATCGCGCCCTGCGTCAGCAGCTGGGCGGGGGTCGGCCGGGGCGTCTGGCGGGGGCGGTGGTGCCCGTACGCCCCGAAGAGCCGGACCTGGCGTCCGGCCCGGTCCATCGCCAGGTCGTACCAGGCCGTGCCGGGCCGGTGGCCGAGTCCGTTGCGCCGGGCCAGTTCGGGGAAGCAGGTCCGCACCGCGTCGACGGGGACCATCCAGCCGCCCAGGACGGCCGTCTCGTCGCGGGAGGTCTTGAGCACTCCGCACACCCGTCCGGTGGCGGGGTCGAGTACGAGGCTGCCGCTGAACCCCTGGACGACCTGGTCGCTCTTGAGCCGGACGAAGTGGCCCGCTTCGCCGGAGCGGCCGACGACGGAGAGGTACAGGGTGTCCCGGTGGGTGCCGGCGTCCAGGGTCGCGTCGCTGAATCCGTGGACGATCACGTCCGAGCCGCCGGGGGGCACCTGATCGGCGAGCCAGACGCCCGCGGTGTCCAGCGGTTCGGGGAGGCGGAGCACCGCGAGGTCCGGGTACGCGTAGATGCCGCCGTCCGGGTCCTGCCGCGGTTCCCGGGCCACCACCTCGGCCCGGAGCGTGCGCCCGTGCACCGTCACTGCCGGGTGCGGGTCGGAGCGGACGACGTGGGCGCAGGTCAGCACGGTGTCGGGGGCGACCAGGAAGCCGGTGCCGGAGCTCTCCGCGGTCTCGATCAGTACCGCCTGTTCCGTGGCGAGTCGGCTGACGGCCTCCCGGCGCCGCCGGGTCTCGTTGTCGGGGATCACGCGGGGTCCCTTCGATCGGGGGTGCCAGGGTGTCGTGCCCGGCCGTCGGAATCCAGTGCCGGAGGTGCACCGGGGCGTAGTTGACGCAGGGTCCAGCCGTGGGCGCCGGGGGTCAAGGGGGCGGTGTGGGCGGTGAGGAGTTCGGCGGCGCGGCGGTAGGAGAGGCGGGCGCGGCCGGTGTGGGGGCAGCGGTCGGGGGCGGGGGTGCCGGCGGGGGCGCGGCGGTCGGTGAGGAAGAGCGGGCCGGTGGTGCGGCCGGCGACGAGGAGGGGGAGCAGTCGGGCGGTGCCGCTCTGCCAGTGGACGGGGGTGCGGCCGGGCCGGTGGAGGGTGCGGTGCCGGGGCAGGTCGAGGTGGTCGGTGTCGAGGGCGAGGACGGTGTCGATGGCGGCGCCGGACTCGTGGAGCAGGTGCCAGAGCGACTGTTCGCGCAGGGGCGCGCGGAGGGCGAAGAGGGCGCGCAGGTCGTCGGGGGTCAGGGGAGCGACGGTCGGTCCGGGCCGCGGGCCGGGGTGCAGGTCGGTGGTGGGGTCGTCGTCGAGCCAGTGCTGGGCCCGCCACCAGGCCACGGCGGCGCGCAGGGTGGAGAGTTCGCGGTTGAGCGTGCGCGGGTCGGTGTCGGCGCGGCGGCGGTCGGCGGCGGTGCGCAGGCGGCGGGCGGCGTCCGGGTGGTCGAGCAGGGCGAGCGGGAGGACGGGCGGCCGGGCGCGCCGCCGGTCGGGGCCGGTGGGGGCGGGGCGGTCGGCGAGGGCCCAGGCCCAGGTGTTCAGGGCGATCCGGTAGATCCGCCGGGAGCCTTCGGCGAGCCCGGAGGCGGCCAGGTAGCGCTCGACGGCGACGGCGTACTCGACCGGGGGGAGCTCTGCCATGTCGGGGCCTCTTCCGCAGTAAATCAACTCGGGCCGGACTCCTGAAGGCTACCCATGAAGCGCAGTAAATCGCAGGTGAACAGCCGTTTCTGAGGCCGTTTACTGCGGCGGTCGGCGGGGCGCGAAATATTGAGGCCAAAAGACTCAACTTTTCCCCGGAAACCCTTGAACGCCGTTCCCGTCCGGGGGCAGACTGCCGCCCATGGCAGTGGATGCGGAACGGATCCCGGCCCGCCGCCGGCGGCTGGGAGACCGGCTCGCCGTGCTGGGCGAGCGCGATTTCGCGTGGTTCTTCGTCGGCTACTCGACCTCCCTCCTCGGCTCCTCGATGGCGCCGGTGGCGGTGGCCTTCGCGGTGCTCGACGGCGGCGGCGGCGGAACCGACCTGGGGTGGGTGATGGCGGCCCGGATCCTGCCGGTGGTGCTGGTGCTGCTGGCCGGCGGGGTGATCGCGGACCGGTTCGGCAGCCGCCGGGTGATGCTGGGTTCGGACGTCCTGCGCGGGCTCGTCCAGGCGGTGTTCGCCGCGCTGCTGACGGCCGGGCGGGCGCCGGTCTGGGCGATGGTCGCGCTGGTGGCGGTGTGGGGGATCGGGGAGGGGCTGTTCCTGCCGGCCCTCGGAGCGATCGTGCCCGGCCTGGTGCGCCGGAAGGAGCTCCTGGCCGACGCGAACACCCTGCTGGGGCTGGCCCGTTCGGTGGCCACGGTGGCCGGGCCCGCGACGGCCGGCCTGGTGACGGCGACGCAGGGACCGGCGGTGGTCCTGCTGGCCGACGCGGTGACGTACGGCGTCGGCGCGTTCGCCCTGGCCAGGCTCCGGCTGCCCGACCGCGCGGCGAACGCGGCCGGCGGCGAGCAACCGATGCTCGCCGAACTGCGGGCCGGCTGGTCGGAGTTCGCCTCCCGGCCGTGGTTCTGGATCACCACCGTCCAGATGGGCCTGTTCAACCTGCTGGTCTGGGCGCCGTTCCTGGTGCTCGGCCCGCTCGCCGCGCAGCGGGACCTCGGCGGCGCCCGGGCCTGGGGCCTGGTGATGGGGGTGTACGGCGTCGGTGCGGTGCTGGGCGGGCTGGTGATGCTCGGGCGCCGGCCCGAGCGGCCGCTCGCGGTGGCCACCGTGGCCACGCTGGCCTGGGCGCTGCCCTCCGCCGCGCTCGCGGCCGGTGCGCCGTTGCCGTGGGTGGTGGCGGGCGCGCTGGTGGCGGGGGTCGGCTCGGCGGTCAGCGGGACGCTGGTCAGCACGACGATGCAGAGCTGGGTGCCGCCGGAGGTGCTCGGCCGGGTCAACTCCTTCGGGGCGCTCGGCGCGTTCGTGCTGGGGCCGCTCGGGCTGGCGGCGGCCGGACCGGCGGCGGACCGGATCGGCGTGGACAAGGTGCTGCTGCTCGGTGCGGTCTGGCAACTCGTGGCCGGTACGGTGGTGTTGGCGGTGCCGGCGGTTCGGAACCGCCGCTGGGAAGGGAGCCGGCACGGCGAGGACGGGCGCCACGGCGACCGGGAAAGCGCGCCCTGACCCGTGCTGGTCCGATCTTTCCGGGATCCGCCGACCACCCGCCCCCGAACGGCTCCGGGGCGCACCCCCGGCCCCGGTGCGGCCCACCGCGTACCGTACCCGGCCGGCCCCGGAGCGCGACCAGGTCCGGCCGCCGCACCCCCGCCGCCCGCGGCGGGCGCCGCGGCCGGACCGGTCGTACCGTGGAGGGAGCGGGGGTGGACGGAGGAGGTTTGACCATGCCCGGTTCGCTCACCATCAGCCACCACGAGTCCGCGGCCACCCTGGACCGCACGGACGCCGAGCGGCTCGCCACCGTACTGGCGGAGCTGGCGTACCTGCTGGAGATCCCGGGGCCGAACCGGATCAACGACGCGCAGCTCACCCTGCTGTGCGAGGGCCGGGCGCCGGACCGCGCCGAGCTGTCGCACTGGTCCCGGGCGCTCGCGGCCGAGCTGAAGGGGCGGCGCTGACGGCCCCGCTGTCCGCCGCAGCCGACGGCCCCGGTGCCCGCCGACGCCGGAGGCGCGCCGCCCCGCCCGCCGTACGATGGCGTGCGGGGCGGGCGGAGGTCGCGCGCCCCGCGGGCGCCGGAGTGGCCGGCGGCCGGTCCGGCGGAGGGTGGGGGCCCGAGCGTGCCGCAGTCCTGGTCGATGTCCTGGCTGACGGTGGAGACGCCGCTGCCCAGCGGCCCGATGCACATCGCCGTGACGCCGCTGGGCGTGGCGGCGGCCGGGTACGGCGGGCGGGACGGCGAACTGCCGCCGTGCACCGACGCGTCGAAGACCGCCGCCGTCCGGGACCGGATCGGCGCCTATCTGGCGGGCCGCAGCCGTGAGTTGGGCCTGCCGATCGACTGGAGCCTGAGCTCCGGCCCGCACCGCACCGTGCTGCGCACGCTCTGGCAGGAGGTGCCGTACGGCCGGACCATCACCTACGGCGAACTGGCGGTCCTCAGCGGGGTGTTCGAGGACGTGGCCGAGCCCGGCCTGGCGGCGCGGACGGTCGGCCAGATGATGGCCGCCAATCCCGTCGCCCTGTTGGTGCCCTGCCACCGGGTGGTGGCGGCGGACGGGATCGGCGGCTTCGGCGGCGGCCGGGTGGGGATCGACGTGAAGCGCTGGCTGCTCACCCTGGAGGGCGTGCTGGAGCCGACGCTCGACTGGAACGGCCCGCTGTAGCACCGGGGTTGCCGTCGGCGCGGCCGCACCGAGCCCCACAAGAGCCACGTGTGAGTCTCGCATGAGCCACGTACGAGCCGCCCGCCGTCGGGTCCGGACTACCGCTGCCGGACGAGGGAGACGGCGCCCGGCGCCCGGCGCGGCCGCACCGGCTGGATGCCGGAGACCAGGGTGTACTCGACGCCGTGCACGTCCGGATCCACCCCGGTGGGTTCCGGCCGTTCGCCGAGCGCCAGCCGGACGGCGTCCCAGGGCAGGTTGAGGCCGCACAGCCGCAGCTGGTGGAGCCCGGCGGCGGGCCGGGTGTTGACGTCGATCACCACCGGTCGCCCGGCCAGTTCGCGGAACTGGATGTTGGACAGGTACGCCATCCGGCTCGCCCCGACCAGGCGCCGGACCGGCTCCAGGTACCGCGGGTCGGCGGTGAAGCCGCGGCGGCGGCCCTCCTTGGTGCGGCCGACCACGGTGAGCGGGTGGCCGGCCCGGTCGGCGAGGCAGTCCACCGAGACCTCCGGCCCGTCCAGGTAGGGCATCACCAGCAGGTCGACGGGCTCGTCCCCCTCGTCCCCCGCGCCCGGTCCGGCGGACAGGGCGGCGGCCACCTGCTCGACCTGGACCCGGTGGTCCCAGCCGTGAAGCCGCCGTGGCCCGTACGGCTCCCGGGTGAGCACCCGGAAGCCCGTGCCGCCCGCGCCGGTGGTGGGTTTGAGGCAGGCGGTGTGCCCGGCGGCCTCGATCCGGCCGACGGCGTCGAGCAGTTCGTCGGCGGTGCGCACCCGCCACCAGGGCGGGGTGGGCAGTCCGGCGGCGGCGATCGCCCGGTAGCCGTCGGCCTTGCTGGTGTAGGTGGCGATGGCGGTGGCCGGCGGGCAGAGCAGGGTGGTGCCGATCGCCTCGAACTCCGGCCGGGCGAGGGCGATGGCGAGCTGGTGCAGCTGCGGGAGGAAGACGGTTATGGAGTGCCGGGCGCAGTAGTCGAGCGCGTAGCCGACGTAGGCGTCGGCGGGCAGGTCGGCGGGTTCCAGGGTGCCGTGGTCGGCGGCGGCGAGCACCGGGGAGTCGGGGTCGGCGTGGGTCGCGTGGACCGCCACCGGGCGAGGAGCGGTGCGGAGTTGTTCGATGAAGAAGACGTTCTCGGCGTAGGTGCGGTTGAGCCAGACACGGACGGGGGCTGTCAAGACTGCCTCCCAGGGCATGGGGTGACGAAGGGTCAGGGCTCGTGGTCGGCCGTGCTCGTCAACTGGCCTGGGGGCCCTGTGAGGTGGCACCTTAGCGGCCGGCTCCCCGGGCCCGGACGGGAGGGGTGCCGGGCGTGCGGGTGTCAAGGGGTGGCGACGGAGGGGGTGTCGATGGGGGAGGATGGGAGGCGGTATTCCCGATAAGTTCGAATAATCAATCGAACAGATATCGATCGGGTGATCCAGTCGTACTATTTGTTCGGTTATCCCGAACCACTCGAATGAGTGATTGCGGCATGCACCCGAATGGGCCCACCATGAAGCTGCAACATGAATGTGCAAGGCGACACTTCATCGGGCATGCGAAGGGCTCCCCCTATGTCGACCGAAACCAATGCCGGTGTTCCCGCGCCCAGCGCGCAACCGGAGATCCGGCAGCAGCAGAGTCTGAGCACGGCGGGTGCGCGGAACCTCGCCACGACCACCAAGTCCGCGCCGCAGATGCAGGGCATCAGCCCGCGCTGGCTGCTCAAGACGCTGCCCTGGGTGCAGGTGTCCGGCGGTACCTACCGGGTCAACCGCCGCCTGCGCCACTCGGTCGGCCGCGGTCGGGTGAGCTTCGTCAAGACCGGCTCCGAGGTGCGGATCGTCCCGCCGACGCTGGCCGAGGTGCCGGTGCTGCACGGCTTCCAGGACGAGGCCGTCCTGACGGAGCTGGCCGGGCGCTTCGTGCAGCGGGAGTTCGCCGCCGGCGACGTACTGGTCTCTGCCGGCGCGGCGATCAACGAGGTCTTCCTCATCGCGCACGGCAAGCTCGAACGGCTCGGCACCGGCAAGTACGGCGAGGAGACGGTGGTCGGCACCCTCGCCGACGGCGACCACCTCGGCGACGAGGCCCTCCAGCAGGAGGAGGGCACCTGGCCGTACACCGTCCGGGCCGCCACCTCCGGCACCGTGATGGCGCTCTCCTGGCCCGCCTTCCAGGAGCTCCACGACCGCTCCGAGGCCCTGCAACTGCAGGTCATCGAGTACCTGAACGGCTTCCAGCAGGCGCAGAACAAGCACGGCGAGGCCGCGATCGACCTCTCCGCCGGGCACCGGGGCGAGTACGAGCTGCCCGGCGCCTTCGTGGACTACGAGCTCAAGCCCCGCGAGTACGAGCTGAGCGTCGCGCAGACCATCCTCAAGGTGCACTCCCGCGTCGCCGACCTCTACAACCAGCCGATGAACCAGACCGAGCACCAGCTCCGGCTGACCATCGAGGCGCTGCGCGAGCGCCAGGAACACGAGCTCGTCAACAACCCCGAGTTCGGCCTGCTGGAGAACGCCGCGTACGACCAGCGGATCCAGACCCACTCCGGCCCGCCCACCCCCGACGACATGGACGAGCTGCTCAGCCGCCGCCGCGGCACCAAGATGTTCCTCGCCCACCCCAAGGCCATCGCCGCCTTCGGCCGCGAGTGCAACAAGCGCGGCCTCGTCCCCGGCACGGTCGAGGTCGAGGGCAAGCACGTCACGGCCTGGCGCGGGGTGCCGGTCTTCCCGTGCAACAAGATCCCGGTCATCGGCGGGCACACCAGTTCGATCATGGCGCTGCGCGTCGGCGAGGACAACCAGGGCGTCGTCGGCCTGCACCAGACCGGAATTCCGGACGAGTACCAGCCGAGCCTTTCGGTGCGGTTCATGGGAATCGACGACAAGGCCGTCATTTCCTACCTGGTCAGCGCCTATTACTCCGCCGCGATTCTGGTCCCGGACGCGGTCGGCGTCCTGGAGAACGTGGACGTCGCGCAGCGCTAGGCCCTGTCCGGGCGAGTCTCAACCATTCCGGCCCGGGCGCGCGATATCCGGGCACGCGCCCAGGCCCGGGCACCGGCCGACCGGAGCCGGTCGGAATTCCACGCCGCCCGGCCGGGGCACCCACACCCCGGCCGGGCGGCGCGCCGCGGCACGTCCGGAAAGCGGGCCGGCCGTCGGCCGACCCGGCCACCGACCGGGTCGGCCGACCCACGACCGGCACCTCACACCAGGCCGCCTCACCGCAGGCCGACAGGGGGAGAAACCCATGACGAGCTCCACACTGGAGCGGGACCACAAAGAGGGGAACGAGGCGGCGGACGTCCTCGCCCGGGCCCGCAACCTGGTCGACCCGGTCCTGCGGGCCGCCGTCGACTCACTGCCGGGCGCGATGCGCAAGGTCGCCGGCTACCACTTCGGCTGGTGGGAGGCGGACGGCTCGCCCGCCGACGCCCCCTCCGGCAAGGCGATCCGGCCCGCCATGGTCCTCGCCGCCACCCAGGCACTCGGCGGCACGACCGCCGAGGCCACCGCCGCGGCCGCCGCCGTCGAGCTGGTGCACAACTTCACGCTGCTCCACGACGACGTCATCGACCGGGACGAGACGCGCCGCCACCGGCCCACCGCCTGGCGGGTGTTCGGCACCACCGAGGCCATCCTGGCCGGGGACGCCATGCACTCGCTGGCGCTGCGCCTGCTCGCCGAGGACGCCCACCCGGCCGCCCGGAGCTCGGTCCGCCGGCTCACCGACTGCGTGGTCGAGCTGTGCGAGGGCCAGCAGATCGACTGCGCCTTCGAGCAGCGCAGCGACGTCTCGCTCGCCGAGTGCCTGGCGATGGCGGAGGCCAAGACCGGCGCCCTGCTCGGCGCCGCCTGCGCGATGGGCGCCCTGTACGGCGGCGGGTCGGAGGAGGCCGCGCAGGCGATGGACGGCTTCGGCCGGGAGATCGGCCTGGCGTTCCAGCTGATCGACGACCTGATCGGCATCTGGGGCGATCCGGCGGTGACCGGCAAGCCGGTGGGCGCGGACCTGGTCGCCCGGAAGAAGTCGCTGCCGGTGGTCGCGGCGCTGGGCTCCGGCACCCCCGAGGGGGCCCGGCTCGCCGGGCTGTACGCCCTCGAACGCCAGCTCAGCCCTGAGGAGTTGGCGCAGTGCGCGGCGTCCGTCGAAGGCGCCGGCGGCCGCGGCTGGGCGCAGGGCGAGTCCTGCGAGCGGATGGCGGCGGCGATGGCGCAGCTGGCCACGGCCGTCCCGGAGCCGTCGGCGGCCGACGAACTGCTGGTGCTGGCCGAACTGGTCACCCGCCGCAGCCACTGACCGGGCTCGTCCGACCGGGCTCGTCCGACCGGGCTGGTCCGGCCGGACTCGGCTGACCGGACTCGTCGGGAGTGGGAAGTCGGCCGGTCCGACTTCCCACTCCGGGCCCGGCGCCCGCACCCGCACCCGTACCCGTGTCAGCGCCGGTAGCTGGTGGCCGGCGGGCGCCCGGGAAGCGTCGGGCCACCCGACATGCTGACCCGCCCCACCCCGCATAGCATCCCCTATGTACTCGTATGTCCCGAATTCCGGTGCGCGCCTGCGCCGCCGGCCTTCCGTGCACTGGGGAGAGCGACGAGCATGGCCAACCCGGCACTCGTGGACCCGGCCACGATCCGCGCGACCGCCGCCGAGGCCTGGATCCGTGCCTACCCGATCCTGCAGAACTACCGCACCCTGTACGCGCAGGCACTGGACGACGCGGACCCGGGGTACGTCGGCGGCTTCGGCGTCTTCCGCCACCGCTCGCAGCCGTTCACCCCGGCCGACACCGACGTCGCCTCCCCCGACAACGACACCCCGCACTCCTGGGCCTGGCTCGACTTGCGCGCCGAACCGTGGGTGGTGTCCGTCCCGGCCGCGGACCGCTACTACGTCCTCCCGCTGCACGAACTCGACACCGTGTACGCCGGGTTCGTCGGTGCCCGGAGCACCGGCCAGGAGGCCGGCGACTACCTGGTGGCCGGCCCCGACTGGCAGGGCGATCCCCCGCCCGGCATCCGGGGCGTGCTCCGCACCGCCACCCGCCTGGTCGGCATCCTCGGCCGCACCCACCTCACCGGCGACACCCCCGCGGACATCGGCGAACTGAAGGCCGTCCAGCAGCAGTACCGGCTGCGCCCGCTGCACGAGTACGCCGGCACCCCGGCGCCCGCCCCCGCGCCGGAGCCGGTCTGGCCGGTCTGGCGCGAGGAGGTGCTGGACACCGTCGAGTTCCTCAGCTTCCTCGACTTCCTGCTCGGCTTCTTCCCGCTCCGCGGGCCCGTCGAGCTGCCGCCCGCCGAGGTCGACCTGCGCGGCCGCCTCACCGACCTCGGCGTCGACGGGCGCGGCGAGTTCGAGCCCGCCACGCTGCCGATCGAGGTCCGGGCCGAGATCGAGCGCGGCATCGCGGACGGCCGCGCACGGCTGGAGCGCGCCGCCGCCGAATCCGAACCCACCACCCCGGCCGCACTCTTCGGCACCCGTGAGCGGATCGGCGGGGACTTCCTCCGCCAGGCCCTCGGCGCCAGGCTCGGCCGCTACGGGCTGCCCACCGAGGAAGTCTGGTGCGGCGGTTGGGCGGCGGACAGCGCGGGCAACCGGCCGCCGAACGCCAGCGACCGCGACTACGCCGTCCGCTTCGGCCCGGACGACCTGCCGCCGGCCCGGTACTTCTGGTCCGCCACCATGTACGCGCTCCCGGACCGCCTGCTGGTCGACAACACCCTGGACCGCTACGCGATCGGCGACCGCACCCCCGGCCTGGTCCGCGACCCGGACGGCGGGCTCACCCTCCACCTCCGGCACAAGCGGCCCGCCGACGCCCAGCACTCCGCCAACTGGCTGCCCGCCCCGGACGGCCCGTTCACGGTCGTCGTCCGGCTCCACGGCCCGGACCGGTCCGTCCTCGACGGCCGCTGGCACCTCCCGCCGCTCGACCCGAGCTGACCCGAGCTGACCCGCAGCGCAGAAATCCGCACCGCAGAAATCCGCACCGCAGGGATCCGCACCGCAGAGACCGCGCCGACCGGACGAAGGACACCCCGATGAACCACCCCGAGCTGGAGGCCCTGGCCGCCGACGCCTACGTCTACGGCTACCCGATCGTCGCCGACCTCACCATGGTCGAGCGCTTCTCCCGGGGCGGCCTGGGCACCCTGCCGGCGGCGTCGTTCAACCACTTCAGCCACGCCACCCGGCTGGCCGGGCCCAAGGACCACTTCGTCTCGGTCAACAACGACACCCTCTACTCGATCGCCCAGCTCGACCTCTCCGAGGGCCCGCAGGTGCTGCGCGTCCCGGACACCGCGGGCGCCTACTACGTGCTGCAGGTCGTCGGCGCGTGGACGGACAACGTCGCCTACGTCGGCAGCCGTGCCACCGGCACCGGCGAGCAGACCTGGCTGATCGTCCCGCCCGGCTGGCACGGCACCCCGTCCGACCCGGCCCGGGTGATCGAGGCGCCGACCACGGTGGCGACCATCGTCGGCCGCTTCGCCTGCACCGGGCCGGACGACCTCCGCCGGGTCAAGGCCCTCCAGAAGGCCCTCACCCTGGAGCCGCTGGAGCCCGGCGGGCTGGTCGCCGGACTGCCCGAGCCCGATCCGGAGGTGCCCGAGCGGCTGGCCTTCTTCGAACGGCTTCGGGTCTGGATGCAGGCCTTCCCACCGGCCGGTCCGGACGTCGAGTACCAGCAGCGCTTCGCCCCGCTCGGCCTGCTCGACGAGGGCACCTCGCCGTACCGTGCGGCCGCCGCGGACTGGACCCTCGCGCTGGCCAAGGGCCTGGCCGCAGGCCGCGAACGGGTCGAGGACGCCACCCGCCCGCCCGAGGACCACCCGCCCGGCGAGTGGCGCTCGGCGCTCCACCTGTTCGACTACAACATCGACCACCTGGGCCCCGGCACCCTCGACGACCCCGAGTGGCGCATCCCCGACCGCCGCGCCGGCTACCTCAGCCGGGCCGCCGCCGCCCGGGCCGGCCTCTGGGGCAACCACGCCTACGAGGCCTCGTTCGCGATGACCTACGACGACTCCGGCGGCCGCCCGCTCAGCGGCGCGCACCGCTACACGCTGCGGTTCGACCAGCCACCGCCGGCCGAGGCGTTCTGGTCCGTCACGATGTACGCGCTGCCGGACTACTACCTGGTGGACAACCCGATCGAGCGCTACACGATCGGCGACCGCACCCCGGGCCTGGTGTACGGCGCGGACGGCTCGCTCACCCTGACGCTCCAGCACGAGCAGCCCGAGGACGAGGTGGAGGCGGCCAACTGGCTGCCCGCCCCGGTCGGCGAGTTCCGGCCGATCATCCGGCTCTACCAGCCGAAGCCGGCCGTGCTGGACGGCAGTTACCGGGTGCCGCCGATCGACCGGAGCTGACCGCCGACGCCGCCGGACGCGGACGTCGAGGGGGACACCGGACGCTCAGTGCGGAGCCGGGGTCGCGGTGCCCGTCGGGGTGCCCGAGGGCGGTGGCGAGGACGGGTGCGCGGACGCCGATGCCGATGCCGATGCTGACGACGAAGGCGAAGGCGAGGACGACGCCGAGGAGGACGGCGACGGCGAGGGAGCGGAGGACGACGGCGACCCCGACGGGGACGGAGCCGCCGTGGCCGGCACCGACGGCTGCGGGGAACTGCTCGGCTGCGGGTCCGTCGTGGCCGACGCCGACGCCGATGCCGACGTCCCCGGAGCAGCGGGGGAGGAGGCCGAGCCGCCCCGGTTGTGCGGTCCGCCCTCCAGGGTGACCACCGCCTGCGAGGGCGGCAGCGCGATCCGGGCGGTCCAGTGTGCGGTGGGCGCGAGGTCCTCGTCCACGGTGACGGTCACGGTGATCCGCTGGCCCGGTGCGAGGGTGCCGGAGTCGCGGCTGAGCCGCAGCCAGCCGGCGTCCGTCACGGCGTGCCAATGGATCTCGGTGGTGCCGGAGTCGGTGAGGGTGAGGACGGTCCGGCTGCCGTACTCGGCGGCCTCGACGGTGAGCAGCCCGGCCGGGGCCGGTTCGGCGCCGCCCGGGCCGCCGCCGGGCGCGGGTGCCTGGCCGACGGCGGGTGCGGGCGCGGCGACCAGGGTCGGACTGCCGATCGGGGTCGCCCCGTGGGCCGGTACCGGGACCGCCGGGCCCTGGAGAGTCAGCCGTGGAAAGCCGAGGGGCAACGTTTCTGCACCCCCCGCCCCCGCACCCGCCAACTCCATCCCCGGCACCCCCGGCACCCCCATGCCCGCCGTCGTGCCCGCCGCCGGCCACGGCTTCGACGGCTGCTGCCCGCCCGTCCGCCCGGCCTTCTCCACCCGCACCGTGGACACCGCGGCCGCCGTCCCCTCCCCGCTGCTCCGGTGCCCCGCCCACAGGGCGACCACCGGCGCCGCCAGGACGGCCGCGAGCACCCCGGTGGTCACCACCCGCCGACGCACCGCCAGCGCCCGGCCCGCGTCCGGCGCCCGGTGCCGGGGAAAGCCGCCCTGGTCGAACCGCAGCCCCGACTCGGCCACCGGCGCCGCCCCCGCCCGCCGCACCGCACCGGCCGCCGACGGCAGGTACGCCGCTCCCTCGCCTCCCTCGCCCGAGGGCACCGGGGCGGGCGCCGGGGCCGGGGCGGGCGCCGCCAGCAACGGCAGCCCGGACAGCCCCGCCGCGCCCTCCGCCACCTCGCCGGCCACCCGCTCCGCCGTCCCCCGGCAGGTCGGGCAGTCCACCACGTGCTGCACCAGCTCCCGGCGCAGCGCCGGGCCGAGCACCCAGTCCCGCCAGGACTCCGCCCCGGCCCCGCCGAGCCGGTCCAGCTCCGGGCAGCTGCCCACCCCGAGCACCAGCAGCGCCGCCCTGGTCCGGGCCACCTCCGCCTCGGCGGCGGCGAGCAGCGCGCGGGTCCGTTCGAACGGCAGGCCCAGCACCGCCGCCACCTCGTGCGGGGTCAGCCGGTGCCGGACGGACAGCTCCAGCGCCTCGCGCTGCTCCGGGTCGGTGCCGGCCGCCTCCGGCCAGGCGAGCGAGGCCAGCTCGCGCCGCCGCCGGGCCGCCTCGGCCTCGGTCGGCTCCGCCGTGGCGTCCCGCCCGGCGCCGTCCGCGAGCCGCCGCAGGCAGCAGTACCGGGCCAGTGAGAACAGCCAGGCCCGGACCAACCCGGGCTCGGTCAGCCGGGCGCCGTGCCGCCGTGCCAGCTCGCGGGCCTCGCGCAGGGCGCCGGCGGCCGCGTCGTGCTCGCACAGCACCGAGAGACAGTAGGTGAACAGGCCGTCCACCTGCCGGTCGTACGCCGCCAGCACGGCGGCCGGCGGCCCTTCAGTACGCGTTGTCACCCGTCCGACGGTAGAGACGGCGGGCGGCGTACCTCGGCCATTCGCCGTGTATGTACTTCTTTCGGGTAACAACATCGCCCATCTGTGTGGGTTTGGGCCCGGTTCCGGTGGAGTTCGGGCCCGGTTCCGGCGGAGCAGGGCGTTGTCGGACCCAGGCGCTACGGTGGGCCGCATGGCTGCCCGTACCAAGACCACCGCCAAGCCGCGCCCGGCGTACCGCTGCACCGAGTGCGGCAACCAACTGCCCAAGTGGGTCGGCCGCTGCCCGGAGTGCAACGCCTGGGGCACGGTCGAGGAGTACGGCGCGGTGCCGATCCGGACGACCGCCGCGGGCCCGGTCAGCTCGCCGGCCCGTCCGATCGGCCAGGTGGACGGCCAGGTCGCGACGGCCCGCTCGACGGGCGTGCCGGAGCTGGACAGGGTGCTCGGGGGCGGGCTGGTCCCCGGCGCGGTCGTCCTGCTGGCCGGCGAGCCCGGCGTCGGCAAGTCCACCCTGCTGCTGGACGTCGCGGCCAAGGCCGCCACCGACCGGCACCGCACGCTCTACGTCACCGGCGAGGAGTCGGCCGGTCAGGTCCGGCTGCGCGCCGACCGGATCAACGCGCTCTCCGAGCACCTCTACCTCGCCGCCGAGTCCGACCTCGGCGCGGTGCTCGGGCACATCGACGCGGTCAACCCCGGTCTGCTGATCCTGGACTCGGTGCAGACCATCGCCTCCGCCGAGCTGGACGGCGCCCCCGGCGGTCCGGCCCAGGTCCGCGAGGTGGCGGGCGCGCTGATCCGGGTGTCCAAGGAGCGCGGCATGGCGACGCTGCTGGTCGGCCACGTCACCAAGGACGGCCAGATCGCCGGCCCGCGCCTGCTGGAGCACCTGGTGGACGTGGTGCTCAGCTTCGAGGGGGACCGGCACGCCCGGCTGCGGCTCATCCGCGGGATCAAGAACCGCTACGGCGCCACCGACGAGGTGGGCTGCTTCGAGCTGCACGACGAGGGCATCGTCGGCCTGGCCGATCCGTCCGGCCTCTTCCTGACCAGGCGTGACAAGCCCGTCCCGGGCACCTGCCTCACCGTCACCCTGGAGGGCAAGCGCCCGCTGGTGGCGGAGGTGCAGGCGCTGATGGTGGATTCGCAGATCCCGTCCCCGCGGCGCACCACCTCGGGCCTGGAGTCGCCCCGGATCGCGATGATCCTGGCCGTGGTGGAGCGGCACGGCGGGGTGAAGCTCGGCAAACAGGACATCTACACCGCGACGGTGGGCGGGGTGAAGTTGAGCGAGCCGTCCGCCGACCTCGCGATCGCGCTCGCGGTGGCGAGCTCCTCCTCGGACACCCCGCTGCCCAGCAACCTGGTGGCGATCGGCGAGGTCGGCCTGGCGGGCGAGGTACGGCGGGTGACGGGGGTGCAGCGGCGGCTCGCCGAGGCGCACCGGCTGGGCTTCACGCACGCCCTCGTCCCGCCGGATCCGGGCAAGGTGCCGCCGGGCATGAAGGTGGTCGAGGTGGCCGACATCGGCGAAGCGCTGCGGGCCATCCCGGGCCGCCGCCGGGCCGCCGCCAAGCCGCGCGCTGAGGCGCGTGCTGAGGCGCCGTCGGCGCCGCCGGCCCCGCGCGCGGCCCGGGTCGTCGCGCACCCGGAGGAGCTGATGGAGGGCTGGGAGCCGGTCGACTCCGACGAACTGCGCTGACCCAAGCCCTGTCGATGCCGCACGCAGTTAGACTTTCCCCAGTCTCATTGGCCAGAAGGCAGTACCGAGCGGTACTGAGCGACAGAGCAACAGACCGCGGACCGGCGCACGGCGCGAGGCGCGCGGCACGGGGTCGACCGGAGGAGTCACGTGGCAGCCAGCGACCGGGGGGCGGACAAGGCCTCCCGTGAGGAGGCCCTGCTGCGGGCCTCCCTCAGTGCCATCGCACCCGGCACGGGGCTGCGCGACGGCCTGGAGCGGGTGCTCCGGGCCAACACCGGCGGCCTGATCGTGCTCGGTTTCGACAAGACGGTCGAGTCGATCTGCACCGGCGGCTTCGTCCTGGACGTCGAGTTCACCGCGACCCGGCTGCGCGAGCTGTGCAAGCTGGACGGCGCGGTGGTGCTGGACAAGGACATCACCAAGATCGTCCGGGCCGGCGTGCACCTGATGCCGGACTCCACGATCCCCACCGACGAGACCGGCACCCGCCACCGCACCGCGGAGCGGGTCAACCGGCAGACCGGCTTCCCGGTGGTGGCGGTCTCGCACTCGATGCGGCTGATCGCGATGTACGTCAACGGCACCCGCCGGGTGCTGGAGGACTCCACCACCGTCCTGTCCCGCGCCAACCAGGCGCTGGCCACCCTGGAGCGCTACAAGCTGCGCCTGGACGAGGTGGCCGGCACGCTGTCGGCGCTGGAGATCGAGGACCTGGTGACGGTCCGGGACGTCACCGCCGTCGCCCAGCGGCTGGAGATGGTCCGGCTGATCGCCACCGAGATCGCCGGCTACGTGCTGGAACTCGGTATCGACGGCCGGCTGCTCTCGCTCCAGCTGGACGAGCTGATCGCGGGCGTGGAGCCGGAGCGCGAACTGGTCGCCCGGGACTACTTCCCGGAGCGGGCCGCCAAGAAGGGCCGGACGGTCAACGAGGTGCTGGCCGACCTGGAGGCGCTCACCCACGCCGAGCTGCTGGACCTTCAGACGGTCGCCAAGGCGCTCGGCTACTCGGGCTCCCCGGAGTCGCTGGACTCCGCGGTCTCGCCGCGCGGCTACCGGCTGCTGGCGAAGATCCCGCGCCTGCCCAACACGGTGATAGAGCGCCTGGTCGAGCACTTCGGCGGCCTGCAGAAGCTGCTCGCCGCCAGCATCGACGACCTGCAGACGGTCGAGGGCGTCGGCGAGACCCGGGCCCGCTCGGTCCGCGAGGGCCTGTCCCGGCTGGCCGAATCGTCCATCCTGGAGCGCTACGTCTGACCAGGCGCCACGTCCGACCTGACGCACCGCCGCGCACGGCCCCCGGGGAACGCCCCGGGGGCCGTCGTGCACCCCGCCGAGTCACCCCGTCGAGTCCCCCCTCGTCGAGCCACCCCGACCGGCGCACCCCGACCGGCCCGTGAGGCGCCGAAGCCCCCGGCCGCGTCGGCCGGGGGCTTCGAGTCGAGTTGAGGGTGGTTCAGCTGTCCAGGCGGATCGAGGAGCGCGCCGAGACCTGGCCGCCGGAGAGCCCGGTGAGGTCGGCGACCACCAGGTAGGTGCCCGCCGCGGGGGGCGCCGGGTCGGCGGTGGCGCACTGCGGCTTGCTGCGGCTGCGGTCCCAGGTGAACGTCTCGGTCAGGCCGTTGTTGGCCGGGATCTGCACCCAGCTGCTGCCGCGGTCGGACGGGCAGTCGCCCGAGGACCAGACCCGGTCGCCGTTGCTGGCGGTCACGGTGATCGCGGAGGCCGCCCGGCCCAGGTCCACCCGGCAGTTGGCGCCGGAGGCGTTCTTCACGGTGAGCGAGAGCCGCGGCTTGTCCTTGGGCTGGTACGAGTTCTGCGCGCTGGCCAGCTCCAGGGTGACCTGCGAGGAGGCGCAGACCGGAAGCGCCATCACCTCGGGCGTGTTCACCACCGGGGCGCCGCCGCCCGTGCCGCCCGCGCCGCCGGAACTGCCGGCTGCACCGCCGCCCGCCGCCGCGCCGCCACCCGTGCCCCCGCCGGTGGCAGGAGCCGGGTTGGCACCGCCGCCGGTGCCGCCGGTGCTGAGGCTGACCTCGCCGCCGCCGGAGCCGGCCACCGGGCCGCCGCTCGCGTTGCCGCCGCTGCCGCCGCCGGGGCGCGCCGCAGGGCCGCTCGGCGACGCACCGGGCGTGATGGACTGGGCGGGGGTCTGGCTCTGGGACGGAACGGCCTGCGCGGCCTTGCTCGATGAGCCGCCGTCACCGCCCCCGTCCTGATCGATCATCAGCCAGGCGATCAGGGCGGCGACCGCCGCGACGGCGACGAGCACGACGACGCGCCGACGCCAGTAGATCGAGGCCGGCAGCGGTCCCACGGGTTGACGCAGAGAGGGCACGCCCAAACTCTACGAGACTGTGTGTGCCGCTTGACGCACCAACACCGCACAGTCGCCCCTTCCTTCACATGATCCGCCATTTGCGCCGTTCGAGGGAGCTCTGAAGCGGTAAGTTTCCGGGAGATCCACGGGGGTATCCGGAGCGCTTCTCTCCGCTTCGGTCGCGCCCGTCGACATGGGAGGATCGAAGGGCCATGGCTGCCATCACCGTCACCCCCGCCCCCGTCCCCCCGGCAGGCGCCGCGCCGGACGCCGTCCGGCCGCCGATGCCGCTGCCGCTGCTGCACGCGACCGTCCTCGACTGGTACGAGGCCGACAAGCGCGACCTCCCCTGGCGGACGCCCGAGGCGACGCCCTGGGCGATCATGGTGAGCGAGTTCATGCTCCAGCAGACCCCGGTGAAGCGGGTGCTGCCCGCCTGGGAGGCGTGGCTGACCCGCTGGCCCACCCCGGCGGACCTCGCGGCCGATGCGCCCGGCGAGGCGGTCCGGATGTGGGGCCGGCTCGGCTACCCGCGCCGCGCGCTGCGGCTGCACGCGGCCGCGGTGGCGATCACCGAGGAGCACGGCGGCGAGGTGCCGGACGACCACGCCACCCTGCTCTCGCTGCCCGGGGTGGGGGAGTACACGGCCGCCGCGGTCGCCTCCTTCGCCTTCCGCCAGCGGCACGTGGTGCTGGACACCAACGTCCGCCGGGTGTTCGCCCGCGCGGTGTCCGGCGTCGAGTACCCGGCCCAGGCCACCACGGCCGCCGAGCGCCGCACGGCGACGGCGCTGCTGCCCGACGACGCCGAGACCGCGGCCACCTGGGCGGTCGGCGTGATGGAGCTGGGCGCGCTGGTCTGCACCGCGCGCGGCCCGGAGTGCGGGGGCTGCCCGCTGTTCGCCCACTGCGCCTGGCAGCGGGCGGGCCGCCCGCCGTACGAGGGCCCGGCCCGGCGGGGCCAGACCTACGAGGGGACGGACCGGCAGGTGCGCGGCAAGCTGCTCGCGGTGCTGCGGGAGTCGCACGGCTCGGTGCCGCAGGCCCGGCTGGACGCGGTCTGGCCGGACGCGGTGCAGCGGGCCCGGGCACTGGACGGCCTGGTCGCGGACGGCCTGGTGGAGCCCGTCGAGCAGGGCGTCTACCGACTTCCCCAGTAGTCGGCCACGAGTAGTCGGCCACGAACGCGGGACGGCGCCCCCGGAGGATTCCTCCGGGGGCGCCGTCGTGTCGGCGGGAGGGCGGTCAGACGGCCGCCGCCTCCAGCGAGGCCTCGGCGGACTTGTCCGCCTTGCCCGTGCCGGTACCGCGCAGCGGCACCTCGCGCATGAACACCGCGGCGGCGATCGCGACCACGGCCACCCCCGCACCCCACAGGAAGACGGTGTGCATGCCGTTGGACACCGCGTGGTGGTAGGCGTCCTGGATGTTCTCGGGGAGCTTGCGCAGGTCCGCCGGGCTCATCTGGCCCGGGTCCTTCACGGCGCCGCCACCGCCGGCCGCCGCGTGGTCGCCCAGCCGCTCCTTCATGGTGTCGGTGACCCGGTTGTTGAACAGGGCGCCGAACAGCGCGACACCGAAGGAACCGCCGATGGTGCGGAACAGGGTGGCGGTGGAGCTGGCCACGCCCATGTCCTTGAGCTCGACGCTGTTCTGCGCGACCAGCATGGTGATCTGCATCAGGAAGCCCATGCCGGCACCGAGCACGACCATCCAGCAGGCGGAGGTGAAGCTGCTGGTCGCGGTGCCCATGGTGGAGAGCAGCACCATGCCGACGGTCATCACGATGGTGCCGATGATCGGGAATATCCGGTACTTGCCGGTCTTGGTGACGGCCTGGCCGACCACCAGCGAGACGACCAGCATGCCGAACATCATCGGCATCAGCAGCAGGCCGGAGTTGGTGGCCGAGGCGCCCTGGACGATCTGCTGGTAGAGCGGCAGGAAGACGGTCGAGCCGAACATCACGAAGCCGACGATGAAGCCGATGATCGAGACCAGGGTGAAGTTCAGGTTCTTGAACAGGCTCAGCGGCAGCATCGGCTCCTGCACCCGCTGCTCGACGTAGCAGAAGGCGATCAGCGTCGCGGCGGCGAGCGCGGCGAGTCCCAGGATCTGCTTGGAGCCCCAGTCGTACTGCTGGCCGCCCCAGGTGGTGATCAGGACGAGCGAGGTGATGCCCGTCGTGAGCAGGATGGCGCCCCAGTAGTCGATCCGGGCGTTGTTGCGGACCTTCGGCAGCTTCAGGGTGACGACGACCACGGCGAGCGCGATCACGCCGAGCGGCAGGTTGATGTAGAAGGTCCAGTGCCAGCTCAGGTGGTCGGTGATGAAGCCGCCGACCAGCGGGCCGCCGATGGTGGCGAGGGCCATGACCGCGGCGAACATGCCCTGGTACTTGCCGCGGTCACGCGGCGCGACCAGCGCGCCCATGATCGACATGACGCCGACCATCAGGCCGCCGGCGCCCAGGCCCTGGAGGGCGCGGAAGCCGATCAGCTCGTTCATGTTCTGCGACAGGCCGGACAGCGCCGAGCCCACCAGGAAGATCACGATCGAGGTGAGGAAGGTGCCCTTGCGGCCGTAGAGGTCGCCGAGCTTGCCCCAGATCGGGGTGGAGGCGGCGGTGGCCAGGGTGTACGAGGTGACGACCCAGGACAGGTGCTCGGCGCCGCCGAGGTCGCCGACGATGGTCGGCATCGCGGTGCCGACGATCAGGTTGTCGAGCATGGCCAGCAGCATGGTGACGACCAGGCCGACCATGACGAGGCGGATCTCGCGGGGTGACCGCGGCTGCTCCTCCTCGGCTGACTTCTCCTCCGGTACCGGGCCGGTGGTCTTGGACTGTGACATGAGGTGGTGTCTCCCGGAGGGGTGTTTCGGACGGGCGGAGGCCGCGCAGTGATTCACTTACTTGACGCCCGGCTAGTTTGTGGACCGTCGGCACGGTAAGTTGTTTACTAGCCGGTCGTCAAGCCAGTTTCCCGCCCGGCTGCCTGGGCAGGGAGAATAGGCCCGGGGCGGACGCCACCGGGGTCCGCAGCAGTCACCGACGCACTCATGAGGCAGGCCATGGGCACTCCGCACAGCCCCCGCAGCGACACGCGGTCCCGCATCATCGAGGTGTCCCTGGAGCTCTTCTCCGAGCAGGGCTACGAGCAGACCTCGCTGCGCGAGATCGCCGACCGCCTCGGCGTCACCAAGGCCGCGCTCTACTACCACTTCAAGACCAAGGACGACATCGTCCTGGGCATCGTGGAGCGGATGGCCGCGCCGATCGACGAGACCATCGCGTGGGGTCGGCAGCAGTCCTGGAGCCCGGAGATGCGCGACGAGCTGATCCGCCGCTTCGCGGACGGGATGGCCGAGCGGGCGCCGCTGCTGCGCTTCTTCCACGAGAACCAGCCCGCGCTGCGCGAGTCCGCGGCCGGGCTGGCGTTCAAGGACCGCATGATCACGATGATCCAGCTGGTGCACGGGCCGGACGCCGACTTCCGGGAGCGGCTGCGCGCCACGATGTCGCTGTTCACCGTCCACTCGGCGATGTTCCTGCTCAAGCAGGACACCGCGGACTGCGACCACGGCGACAACGTGTGGGGCGAGTCCTGGCCGCCGGCGGCCACCCTGGAGGACGCGATCGGGGCGGCCCGGGAGATCGCGCTGGAGATCGGCGGCCGGATCGGCCACCCGGCCCCCGCCCACTCCTGAGCGGACGGGCGGGCGGACGGGCAGTCGGGCAGGCGGGCGGACCGGTAGCCGGGGCCGGACTCAGAAGTCGGTGACGCCGTGCCCCGCGAGGAACGCGATCGGGTTCACCACCGCGCCGTAGCGGTTGCTGGTGCGGATCTCGAAGTGCAGATGGGGCCCGGTCGAGTTGCCGGTGCTCCCGGACCGCCCGATCTGCTCGCCGGCCGACACCTGGTCCCCGGCCGCGACCCCGAGCGAGGACAGGTGCGCGTACTGCGCGTAGTGCCCGTCCGCCAGCCGCAGCACGACCTCCTTGCCGTACGAGCCGTCCCAGCCGGCCGACACCACGGTCGCGTTCCCGACCGCCAGCAGCGGCGTGCCCGGGTCGACCGCGAAGTCCACCCCGGTGTGGTACCCGGCGGCGTACTCGGAGTTGGCCGCCCCGTACGGATTGCTGGTCGGCGCGTCCGGTACCGGGGCCGACCACTCCGGAGCCGGAGCCGGAGCTGGCTCCGGTGCGGGCGCGGCCTCGGGCCCCGGCGCGGGGGCCTCGGCCGGCGTGCCGGCGACGGGCGGCTCCACCGGCAGCAGGTTGGCGGCCACCGCCACGAACTCCTGTGCCGAGTCGCCGTTGTTCGGCAGCCGGTACGGGCTCGGCCCGGCCACCTGGACCAGGCCCGGGCTGGGCACGGCGGCCTGCGGCGCGGTGAAGGCCGAGCTGCCGGGCGTGGTGGGCCGGACGGTCTGCGCCGAGGCGCTGCCGGGCGCGGCCACCAGCAGCGCGCCGGCGAGCAGCACCGCGGCCGCCCCGGCGGCGACCACCGCGCGCTCCCGCTCGGCCTGCGGGTGCCCGCCGGGCAGCGGGTGCCGGGGCGCGGCGAGCGCGCGCAGCGGCGCGGCATGGGTGCGGGCGGCATGGCCGAGCCGGGGCTGCCAGGCCGCCGCCTGGGCCGCCGTACGGGCGGCGAGCCGGCGCAGGACCGGCCCCACGGGCGGGACAGAGGACATCGGTAGCCGTACCTCACGGTGGACGAGGGCAGCACGAAGTGCCCGTTCGGGCGCGTGCTGAGCGGGGGACCACTCAGGTGTAACGGTCACCGAGCGGAGTCCCAAACGGCGTGACGTACTACGGCGTGTAGTCGGCGTTGCGCCGGAGATTCAAGCTGACGGAGTAATGATCATGAGATCCGATCGTCTGTCACCGGTCTGCGGCAGGCCGCCCGCGCCCGCGGCCGGGCTACTACCGCCGGTCGTACCGCGCCCGGCGGGAGCCCAGCCGGTGTGACCAGCGCCACGCCCGTCCAGGGTTTGGGTCGGCCGCACACCCCTTTCCGCCGTCCGCCCCGCTGACCTGGCGGGCCCGCTGGGGGACCATCGACGCATGTATGGCAACAGGAGCGAAGACCTCGACGGCAATGACCGCCCGAGCCTGCCGGACCGCCGCTTCGCCGCCCTGCGCGGCTGCGAGCGGATCCTGTCCGGCGACCGGCCGCAGAGCATGCGCGAACGCCTCGCCGCCCTCGCGGGGGAGGGCGGCGGCCACGACCTGGACCACCGCCCGGACCAGTACGGCGACGGCGTGGTCCGCACCCTGGAACGCACGGTCGCCGACCTGCTCGGCACCGAGGACGCGGCCTTCTTCCCCACCGGCACCATGGCCCAGCAGGTCGCCCTGCGGATCCACGCCGAGGCGGCCGGGCTGCGCACCGTCGCGACCCACCCGCTGGCCCACACCGACCAGCACGAGCGGCACGCGCTCGGCGTGCTGACCGGCCTGCGCAGCGTCTGGCCGACCATGGCCCCGCGCCAGCCCACCGTCGCGGAGCTGCGTTCCTTCGACGAGCCGTACGCCGCGCTCAGCCTGGAGCTGCCGCTGCGCGAGGCCGGCTTCGTGCTGCCCGACTGGGCGGAGCTGGCGGCGCTGGCCGGGGTCGTCCGGGAGGAGTGCGGCGCGGCCCTGCACCTGGACGGTGCCCGGATCTGGGAGTCGGTGTTCCACCTCGGGCACCCGCTGCCGGAGATCGTCGCGCTGGCCGACTCGGTCTACGTGTCCTTCTACAAGACGCTCGGCGGCATCAGCGGCGCCGCGCTGGCCGGTTCGCTGGGCTTCGTCCGCACCGCCAAGGCCTGGCGGCACCGGTACGGCGGCCAGCTCTACCAGCAGTGGCCGGCGGCGCTCGCCGCGCTGGCCGGGCTGGACGCCCGACTCCCGCTGCTGGAACGGTACGTGACGCACGCCAAGGTGGTCGCCGAGGCGCTGGACGCGGCCTTCGCGGCGGTCCCCGGCGCCCGGGTGCACCCGGCCTCGCCGCACACCCACCAGTTCCAGCTCTGGCTGCCGTACGCCGCCGGGGAGTTGGACGAGGCCGGGCTGGGGCTGGCCGAGGAGACCGGGGTCGCCCTGTTCGGCGGCTGGCGCGAGCGGGACCTGCCGGGCCTGGCGATGACGGAGGTCACGGTGTCGGCGTCCGCGCTCGACTGGACGCCGGCGGACGTCGCCGAGGCGGCCGCCGCCTTCCTGGACCGGCTGCCGGCCCGGGGCGCCGGGGCCGGCGGGAGCCGCGGCGGGGCCTGACCGGAAAGCATCCGGCCCGCCCCCGCGCGATGCGGGGACGGGCCGGACGTGGTGGGTCAGAACCGCCTGGTCACAGGCTGATCGCTACTGCTCGACCGATCAGTTGTCGACCGGGCGGACCCGGATCCAGGTCTCCAGGTAGTTCGAGGACTCGTTCTCGACCTCGATGCTGGTACCGGTCTTCGGGACGTCCACGCCGCTGTACGGGTTGTCCTTGGACCACCACGACTTCAGGTCCGAGAACTCGTCGACACCCTTGGCCTTCGGGACGATCGTCTCGACGCCGTTCTTGTGCAGGGTCAGCTGGCTGGTCTTGCGCGAGCCGAAGGTCGAGTCGTAACCCTGCATGCGCGGACGCAGCAGGGCGCCGTCGCTCCACTTGAGCGGGGTCGGGTGCGAGTCGATCGGCAGGATCAGACCGTGGCCCGGGTGGGCGCTGACGTTGTTGTTGGGCTGCGACTCGTCCCAGAACCAGATCAGCAGACCGGGCTGGTACGGGTAGTACTCGACCCACTTCGGCCGGCTGTTGCCCCAACCGAAGTTGTACGGGCCGGTCTTCAGGGTCTGGTCGAACGAGACGTACTGGCGGTTCTCCGCGATGTAGTACTGCCCGTAGTCCTTGGTGTAGCTGCCGGCGAAGCGGGTGAAGCCCTTGGCCACCCAGCCGTTGTCACCGTTCTCGACGTCGTCGCTGAAGATCGTCGAACCGTCGGCGGTCACCGAGATGTCGTCGACGGCGAAGCCGCGGTAGTGCAGGCCACCGTCGGTGGTGTTGTGGAAGCGGACCTTGACGGCCTTGCCGGCGTAGGCGTCCAGCGAGAAGGACACGTCGCCCCAGGCGGCGGTGAGGCCGGTCAGGGCCGCGCGGCCGCCGGCGTCCTTCGTGATCGGCTTGCCGTTCCAGGTGCCGTCCAGGGCGGTCCAGTTGGTGCCGCCGTCGGTGGAGACCTCGGCGAAGGCGTAGTCGAAGTTCGCCTCCAGCTCGTACCAGGCCTTGGCGTTCAGGCTGGCCTTGGTCTTGCCGGTCAGGTCGATGTCACGGGTGAGCGTGACGTTCAGGTTGTCGGCGCTGCCGCTCCACCACTCGCTCTTGCCCGAAGCGGGCTTGTTGATGTCGGTGGGGATGGTCTTCTTCGGCAGCTCGACGACCAGGGCCTGCGGGAGGCTGCTGTTGTACTCGACCGGGCCGATGTGGTGGGTCGACTCGGTGCCGGCCTTGGCCTTGTCGAACTTCAGCCAGCCGAGCTTGAGCTTGCTCCAGGCGTCGAGGTCGTTCGGCATGTCGCCGATGGCGCCCTTGCCCTCGCCCAGCCAGGAACCGGAGGACATCAGCGACCAGAAGCCGACCGAGTTGTCGATGCCGGTGCCGGCGGTGTCGTAGAGGTCCGGCAGACCGAGGTCGTGGCCGTACTCGTGGGCGAAGACGCCGAGGCCGCCGTTCTCCGGCTGCATCGTGTAGTCGCCGATCCAGAAGCCGGAGTCGCCGACCTGGACGCCGCCGAGCTTGTTGTCGGCCGGGCCAGCCTGGCCGTTCAGGTTGCCGTAGGCGTACGCGCGGTGGGCCCACAGGGCCTTGCTGCCCTGCTTGCCGCCGCCGGCCGACTTGTCCTCACCGGCGTGCACGATCTGGAAGTGGTCGATGTACCCGTCGGGCTGGTTGAAGTTCCCGTCGTTGTGGGAACCGTAGCGGTCCCACTGGTCGTACGACGCCAGGGTGGCCTTGACCTGCTCCTTGGTCTGGCCCTTGGCGATCTGGTCCTTGTACCAGATGTCCACGGCGTCGCGGATCAGGTCCTGGGCGCTGTCGCAGACGTTGGAGCCGCAGTAGTCCGAGCCGTACCGGGCCTCGTTCCACGGCACCCGCACCCAGTCCGAGACCACGCCGTCGACCGAGTAGCGGCCCGAGGACTGCTTCTCGTAGAAGGTCTTCAGCGAGGGCTTGTCCTTGGAGAAGTACAGCTCCTGGAAGTGCTGCTGGTTGTAGTCGGCCTGCCAGGCGGTCGAGTTGTCGTTGGCGCGGTCCGGCTTCTCGATCTCGTTGTGCTTCGGGCCGGCCTCACCGCCGTACATGACCTTGCCGTCTGCGGTCTTGGTGGTGTTGTCCACCTGGTCGCCGAAGTCGACGAGGATGGTGAAGATCTTGTCCGTGCGCTCGCGACCGAGCTCCACGTACTTGTCCTTGCCCAGCTTGATGCTGCTGCTGCCGTTGTGCTGCTCGACCTGGGCGGTGCCCGCGATCAGCTGCTCGGTGGCGGCCTTCTGCTCGGCCTCGACCTTCTCGGTCAGCGGGCCCGGCAGGTTGTGCTCGATGTTGGCGGACTGGACGGCGTCGGCCGGGTCCCTGGGTGCGGGAGCCGAGCCCGCGGCGACGGCGGTGGCCGGGAACAGGCCCGCGCCGAGCGCGACTATGACCGCTGCGGCCGTGGCAGCCGCAGCGGATCTCCTGATGTTCTTCAAAGTTGTGACGTCCTCCCCGACCGGGGCCAGCTCTTGGCCAAAGCCCGGCAAACCAAAATGAAAGACAGGTGGACGTCATTTGATACAAGCGTGGACAAAAAAGATAGCCCTTGACCATGACATGGCCACGGCGCTATCCTGCGCAACTTCCCATCAGCTGACCATATGTCAACCGTATGTCCGTTAAAGCTTACTGAGAAATCGGACGCACCCGCACCAGCCCGCCGCGAGGCCATCCGCCCTCGCCCACGGGCACCCCCGGTCCGGCCGGCCGGAACGCACCGAGCCCCCGGCGCGGACGCCGGGGGCTCGGTAGCTGTGAAGTTGTCTGTTAAATGTTGCTACTTCGTCAGGTCCGGACCGGACGAGGCGACCTCGGCCGGGGTGTCCGCGACGGCCGACTTCTCCTCACCGCGGAAGGTGAACTTGGCCTCCTTGCCCTCACCCTCGACACCGACGACCACGATGTGGCCGGCCCGCAGCTCGCCGAAGAGGATCTTCTCGGAGAGGTGGTCCTCGATCTCGCGCTGGATGGTGCGACGCAGCGGCCGGGCACCCAGGATCGGGTCGTAGCCGCGCTTGGCCAGCAGCTTCTTGGCCTCGACGCTGAGCTCCAGGCCCATGTCCTTGTCCTTGAGGCGGCCGTCCACCTTGTCGATCATCAGGTCGACGATCTGGATGATGTCTTCCTCGGACAGCTGGTGGAACACCACGATGTCGTCGACGCGGTTCAGGAACTCGGGGCGGAAGTGCTGCTTGAGCTCCTCGCCGACCTTCGCCTTCATCCGCTCGTACCCGGTCGTGGAGTCACCCGTGGCCGCGAAGCCCAGGTTGAAGCCCTTGGAGATGTCCCGGGTGCCGAGGTTGGTCGTCATGATGATGACGGTGTTCTTGAAGTCGACCACGCGGCCCTGGGAGTCGGTCAGGCGACCGTCCTCCAGGATCTGCAGCAGCGAGTTGAAGATGTCCGGGTGGGCCTTCTCGACCTCGTCGAAGAGGACGACGGAGAACGGCTTGCGGCGGACCTTCTCGGTCAGCTGGCCGCCCTCCTCGTAGCCCACGTACCCGGGGGGCGAACCGAAGAGCCGGGAGACGGTGTGCTTCTCGGAGAACTCGGACATGTCGAGCGCGATCAGCGCGTCCTCGTCGCCGAAGAGGAACTCGGCGAGCGTCTTGGACAGCTCGGTCTTACCGACGCCGGACGGGCCGGCGAAGATGAACGAGCCGCCGGGGCGCTTCGGGTCCTTGAGGCCCGCACGGGTGCGCCGGATGGCCTGGGAGAGCGCCTTGATGGCGTCCTTCTGGCCGATGACGCGCTTGTGCAGCTCGTCCTCCATGCGCAGCAGCCGCGAGGTCTCCTCCTCGGTCAGCTTGAAGACCGGGATGCCGGTGGCGGTGGCCAGGACCTCGGCGATGAGCTCCTCGTTGACCTCCGCGACGACGTCCATGTCGCCGGCCTTCCACTCCTTCTCGCGCTTGGCCTTGGCCTGGAGGAGCTGCTTCTCGTCGTCGCGCAGGGACGCGGCCTTCTCGAAGTCCTGCGCGTCGATCGCGCTCTCCTTCTCGCGGCGCACGTCGGCGATCTTCTCGTCGAACTCGCGCAGGTCCGGCGGCGCGGTCATCCGGCGGATGCGCATTCGGGAGCCGGCCTCGTCGATCAGGTCGATCGCCTTGTCCGGCAGGAAGCGGTCCGAGATGTAGCGGTCGGCCAGGGTGGCGGCGGCGACCAGCGCGGAGTCCGTGATGGAGACCCGGTGGTGGGCCTCGTAGCGGTCGCGCAGACCCTTGAGGATCTCGATGGTGTGCGGCAGCGACGGCTCGGCGACCTGGATCGGCTGGAAGCGGCGCTCCAGCGCGGCGTCCTTCTCCAGGTGCTTGCGGTACTCGTCCAGGGTGGTGGCACCGATGGTCTGCAGCTCGCCGCGGGCCAGCATCGGCTTGAGGATGCTGGCGGCGTCGATGGCGCCCTCGGCGGCGCCCGCGCCGACCAGGGTGTGCAGCTCGTCGATGAACAGGATGATGTCGCCGCGGGTGCGGATCTCCTTGAGCACCTTCTTCAGGCGCTCCTCGAAGTCACCGCGGTAGCGCGAGCCGGCCACCAGGGCGCCCAGGTCCAGCGTGTAGAGCTGCTTGTCCTTGAGCGTCTCCGGGACCTCGCCCTTGACGATCGCCTGCGCCAGGCCCTCGACCACGGCGGTCTTGCCCACGCCGGGCTCGCCGATCAGGACCGGGTTGTTCTTGGTGCGGCGGGACAGCACCTGCATGACCCGCTCGATCTCCTTCTCGCGCCCGATGACCGGGTCGAGCTTGGCCTCGCGGGCGGCCTGGGTGAGGTTGCGGCCGAACTGGTCCAGGACCAGCGAGGTCGACGGGGTGCCCTCGGCGGGCCCGCCGGCCGTGGCCGACTCCTTGCCGCCGCCGGTCTGGTAGCCGGAGAGCAGCTGGATGACCTGCTGGCGCACCCGGTTGAGGTCGGCGCCCAGCTTGACCAGGACCTGGGCGGCGACGCCCTCGCCCTCGCGGATCAGACCGAGCAGGATGTGCTCGGTGCCGATGTAGTTGTGGCCGAGCTGCAGCGCCTCCCGGAGCGACAGCTCCAGGACCTTCTTCGCCCGCGGGGTGAAGGGAATGTGGCCGGACGGGGCCTGCTGCCCCTGGCCGATGATCTCCTCGACCTGCTGGCGCACGGCCTCAAGGGAAATCCCGAGGCTCTCCAGGGCCTTGGCGGCGACGCCCTCGCCCTCGTGGATCAGACCCAGGAGGATGTGCTCGGTGCCGATGTAGTTGTGGTTGAGCATCCGGGCTTCTTCCTGAGCCAGGACGACAACCCGCCGCGCGCGGTCGGTGAACCTCTCGAACATCGTTTATCGCTCCTCAGAGCGGTCGGGCAGTTCGGGGTCGGTCCCCGCCCTGTCCTTCCGCATGCTAGTCCCGCTCAGCGGCGCGGCCCACGGATTCACTCCCCGGTACGGGAGCGAGATGCTGCGCGACCATCCGACACCAATCCCAACCTGATGCTGGGAAACGGTGTTCCCACAGGTGGCCCGGATGCACCGGATACCGCTACGCCATCGGCGAACAAGAACCGCCGGGGCGGAGCCGGGCCGTCTCCGGCCGGTCACGCATGCTGCCCCTGGACGGGTCCAAGAACCCGTCCACCTGCATTCATACCCGGTATCGGGGCGCTTCTCGCGCAGTTTCCGCGGTGGCGGTGTTCGCCTGGCGAGAAGTCGCGTCGCGGCGACGGCGGTTCGGCACGGCCGGTGCGGCAGGTACGCCGCCCGGTGGTGCCGGCGTTACCGCTTCGCCCTTACAGCGTTGCACAGCTCGTGATTGTTCCGCCGCCCGAGCCCGCGCCCCGGACGCCCCCCGGTACCGGTGCTGTTGCGGCCCCCGGGGTGCGCGCCGCGGGGCGCGGAGGAGAGTCCTCCGCGCCCCGCGCGTGTGTCGTCGGCGCCGTGTGCGGCCGCCGGGGCCCCGCATCCGCTCCGGCGTTCCGGCGGCGCCGGGGTCAGGACGCGTTGGCCTTGTCGTAGGCCTCGCGGACGGTGCTCGGCACCCGGCCGCGGTCGTTGACCTCCATGCCCTGCTCCTTGGCCCACGCGCGGATCTTCGCGGTGTCCGGCGCGCTGCCGGAGGGGCGCGGCGCGGTGCCGCGACCCGGGCGCCGCGGGCCGGCGAGCCGGCCGCTCTGCTTGCGGCCCTTCTCCACGTACGGCGCCAGCAGACCGCGCAGCTTGTCCGCGTTGGCGCTCTTCAGGTCGATCTCGTAGGCAACGCCGTCGAGCGCGAACGTCACCGTCTCGTCCGCCGAACCACCGTCGAGATCGTCTTCAAGAATGACCTGCACCCTCTGTGCCACGGGCTTCCCTTTCCGCTAAACGACCCATTGCCTAAGGAAAGGAAAGCGCCTTTCTCCGGAAAACACAAACCCTTGACCGGCGCGGAGCCGCTCAGAGGTGCAGCAGCATGCGCGAGTTGCCCAGTGTGTTGGGCTTCACCCGCTCCAGGTCAAGGAACTCCGCGACACCTTCATCGTACGAGCGGAGAAGTTCTTCATAGACATCCGTAGCGATCGCCGCCGGGTCTGTCGTACCATCATCGGTTTCCTGAAGCTCACCGATCTCGACGAAACCGTGTTTCGCGAAGAACGGAACCTCGAACGTCAAGCAGAAAATCCGACGGACGCCGAGCCAGCGTGCGGTCTGCAGCAGCTTCTCCAGCAGCAGATGTCCGACCCCGAAGCCCCGGCAGGATGGATCGACGGCGAGCGTGCGGACTTCGGCCAGGTCCTCCCACATCACGTGCAGGGCGCCGCAGGCCACCACCGCACCGGTGTCGTCGCGTTCGGCGACCCAGAACTCCTGGACGGATTCGAACAGTGTGACTGTGGGCTTGTCGAGCAGAATGCCGTTGCGTGAGTAGGCGTCGATGAGCCCGCGTACGGTCCGCACGTCCGTGGTCCGCGCACGGCGGATGGTGACCTCCATGGCCGGGACGTTATCGTGTCGCGCCCGGCGGGGTCTCCCCGGTATCCGGTCCCGGCTCCGCGGATTCGGCGGGGGCCGGATCCGACGGGAACAGAGCGGCGACCCGCAAGGCGTCCCGCAGTGCCTCGCGCTGGCCGGGCGACATCAGGCCGAAGAAGTGCACCAGGGCCGCGGCCGGATTGTCACTGGTGGCCCACGCGTCGTTCATCAGCGCCGCGGTGTACGCCTCGCGGGACGAGACCGGTTCATATCGATAGGCCCGGCCGACCCGCTCGCGGCGCAGCCAGCCCTTTCTGTGGAGCTTGTCCAGGACGGTCATCACCGTGGTGTACGCGATTTCGCGTTCCGACTGCAGATCCAGGAGAACCTCGCGAACCGTCACCGGTCGGTTCCACTGCCACACCCGGGTCATGATGGCGTTCTCAAGTTCACCGAGTTGCCGGACCATAGTGCGGCCAGGATAGGGAGTGAATGGGGCAAATCTTGTGAAGTGCGCCAAACCGGCGCGCCGCCACCCCCGGAATCGGGAATGGCGGCGCGCCGGTGGTTCGGCGGCTGACGGTGTCAGTCGCGGGTTCGCTCGCGGGTCAGTCGAGGTCTTCCTTGGCCTTCTGCGCTCCGCCCTGGCTGCGGATGATGGCCCGCACCAGGAATCCGAAGCCGATCGCCATGACCAGCGGCGGCACGATCGCGCTGACGTAGTCCATCAGTCACTCCTCCTCGGTCTTCTCCGCCGTCGCGGCGGAAGCCTTCGCCTCCGGCTTCACCAGCGGGAAGAGCACGGTCTCCCGGATGTTCTTGCCGGTCAGCAGCATGATCAGGCGGTCCACCCCGAGGCCGAGGCCGCCGGTCGGCGGCATCGCGTACTCCAGGGCCCGCAGGAAGTCCTCGTCGATCTGCATCGCCTCGACGTCGCCGCCGGCCGCCAGCAGGGACTGCGCGGTCAGGCGGGCGCGCTGCTCGACCGGGTCGACCAGCTCGGAGTAGGCGGTGCCGATCTCGGTACCGAAGATCACCAGGTCCCACTTCTCGGCCACGCCCGGCACCGAGCGGTGCTGGCGGGTCAGCGGGGAGACCTCGGTCGGGTAGTCCTTGATGAAGGTCGGCCGGACGGCGTTCTCCTCCAGCAGGCGCTCGACCATCTCCAGCACGATCTGACCGTGGCCCCAGTCCTTGTCGAACGGGATGCCGTGGTCGAAGGCCAGCTTGCGCAGCTCCTCGACGCCGGTCTCCGGGGTGACCTCGACGCCCAGGCGGGCGGAGATGCCCGGGTAGACGGAGACCTCCTCCCACGGCTCGGCCAGGTCGATCTCGTGCTCCACGCCGTGCGCGTCCAGGCCCTTGATCACCGTGGTGCCCAGCGCGTCCCGGGCCGCGTTGACGATCGTCTCGCGGATCAGCTCGGCCTGGGTGTCGTAGTCGCCGTACGCCTCGTACGACTCCAGCGAGGTGAACTCCGGGTTGTGGGTGGAGTCCGCGCCCTCGTTGCGGAAGTTGCGGTTGATCTCGAAGACCTTCTCGGCGCCGCCGACCACCAGCCGCTTGAGGTACAGCTCGGGGGCGATGCGCATGTAGAGGTCGATGTCGTACGCGTTGATGTGCGTCTTGAACGGGCGGGCGTTGGCGCCGCCGTGCACCGGCTGCAGCATCGGGGTCTCGACCTCGATGTAGCCGCGGTCCTCGTAGGTGCGGCGGATCGAGCGGACCACCTTGCTGCGCAGGTGCAGGATCTCGCGGGCCTCGGGGTTGACGATCAGGTCGACGTACCGCTGGCGGACCCGGGCCTCCGGGTCGGTCAGGCCCTTGTGCTTGTCCGGCAGCGGGCGCAGGCACTTGGCGGTGAGCTCCCAGCGGTCCACCATCACGGACAGCTCGCCGCGCTTGGAGGTGATCACCTCGCCCTCGACGCCGACCTGGTCGCCCAGGTCGATGTCCGTCTTCCAGGCCGCCAGCCGCTCCGCTCCCAGCTTGTCCAGGGAGAACATCACCTGGAGGTCGCCGGTGCCGTCGCGCAGCGTGGCGAAGCAGAGCTTGCCGCCGGTGCGGGAGAGGATCACCCGGCCGGTGACGCCGGCCCGCTCACCGGTCGCGGTGTCGGGCTCCAGGTCGGGGTGCTTGGCGCGCAGGTCCGCGATGGTGCTGGTGCGGGGGAAGCCGACCGGGTAGGGGTCGACACCGGCCGCCCGGAGCCGGTCCAGCTTCTCGCGCCGGACGCGCATCTGCTCGGGAAGGTCGTCGGTCGCGGGGATGGGGCTCTGATCGCTCACCCCACAAGGGTAGCCAGCCACACACCGTGCTCCGCCACGGGATAACGCAGGAGGGGGACCGCGTCGGCGGTCCCCCTCCTCGGGCGCGGGCGGCTCAGCCGGTGCCGGTGGCGAGTTCGATCTCGTCGGGATCCGGGGCGGCCGGGGGCGCGGGGTGGGCGGGGGGCTTGGGGCGGCGCCCGAAGAGTTCGGCCGGGGTGGGCATCCGGTGCGGGCGGGGCGGGTTCTGGGGGGCGGTGGGCCGCTCGGCGGGGGAGTCGGTGCTGCTCATCGTGATCCGTCCTCCAACAGGGGTGGGGAGACTGCTCGGGGGTGCGGCGGGGCTCGGTACGACGACGAGGTGGCGGTGCTGCCCGGTGGTGAGGGCGAGCCGTTCGCGGACGGCGGCCTCGGCCAGCGCGTGGCAGCGGCCGGCCAGCCGGGAGCGGCGGGCGCGTTCGCCGTGGCCGCACGGCTGGCGGGTCAGCCCGCGCAGCGCGGTGAGGTCCTCCGGGCCGGGCAGGTAGCCGTCGGTCACGGCCTCCTCCAGGCGTTCCAGGTAGCCGGGGGCACTGCCGGGCAGGGCTGCCCGGTAGCGCCCGAGGTCGGCGAGCAGGAAGGCGCGCAGCCGGCCGCCCTCCTGGACGGCCTCGTCGATCGCCTCGGTCAGACGCAGCGCGTCCTGGACGTCCTCCGCCCACAGCTCGGCGCCCGGCCCGGCGAACACCGGACGGTCGGGGAGCTGGAGGTGGACGGGGACGGCGGGGTGCAGGGCTTGGGCGAGGGCGCGGCGCAGCACGCGGACTTCGTCGGCGCTGAAGGCCATGCCGCCGCGCGATCCGTGTGGCGTAGGCATGGGCTGACACTACGTGAGGAATATCCGATTTGTCGGTAGCGTCGCGCCGACGCCCCACGTTCGGCCCGGCGGAATCGGCCGCGGGGGTGGGGGAGGACGCGCGTCGGCGCCCCCCGGGACGGACCGGGGGGCGCCGACGGTGGGCCCTGGGGGCCGGTCAGGCCGGGCGGTTGCGCTCGAAGACCAGGCGCAGGCCGATCAGGGTGAGCCAGGGCTCGTGCACGTCGATGGTGGAGGCCTCGCCGAGGACCAGGGGGGCCAGCCCGCCGGTGGCGATCACCTGGACGTCGTCCGGGTCCTTGGACAGTTCCTTGGCCATCCGGTCGACCAGGCCGTCGACCTGGCCCGCGAAGCCGTACAGGATGCCGGACTGCATGCCCTCGACGGTGTTCTTGCCGATCACGTTGCGGGGCTTGGCCAGCTCGATCTTGCGCAGCTGGGCGCCGCGGAGGCCGAGCGCCTCGACCGAGATCTCGATGCCGGGGGCGATCGCGCCGCCCACGTAGTCGCCGCGGGCGTTGACGGCGTCGAAGGTGGTGGCGGTGCCGAAGTCGACCACGATGCACGGGCCGCCGTACAGGTGGTTGGCGGCCAGGGCGTTGACGATCCGGTCGGCGCCGACCTCCTTGGGGTTGTCCATCAGGACGTGCACCCCGGTCTTCACACCGGGCTCCACGATCACCGCGGGGACGTCGCCGTAGTAGCGGCGGGTCACCTCGCGCAGCTCGTGGAGCACGGCGGGAACGGACGAGCAGATCGCCAGGCCCTCCACCGCGGCCTCCCGGACCGCAGTGTGGTTGCCCATCAACCCCTGTAGCAGCACTGCCAGTTCATCGGCCGTGCGGCGCGAATCGGTCGAGATCCGCCAATGTTCCACCACGTCCTCGCCGTCGAACAGGCCGAGCGTGGTCTGGGTGTTGCCGACGTCGATGGTGAGGAGCATGGGGCGCTTTCTGCGAGTCGGGACGAGGGTCAGGCGCGCAGGTCGAGGCCGATGTCCAGGATCGGCGAGGAGTGGGTGAGCGCGCCCACCGCCAGGTAGTCGACACCAGTCTGGGCGACCTCGCGCGCGGTGGCCAGGGTCAGGCCGCCGGAGGCCTCCAGCTTCGCCCGGCCGGCCACCAGCTCGACGGCCTCCTTCAGCTGCGGGACGGTGAAGTTGTCCAGCAGGATCAGGTCGGCCCCGGCCGCCAGCACCGGCGGGATCTGCTCCAGGGTGTCGACCTCGATCTCGACCGGCAGGTCGGGGTAGGCGGCCTTGACGGCCCGGAAGGCCTCGGCGACGCCGCCGGCCGCGACCACGTGGTTGTCCTTGACCAGGGCGGCGTCGGACAGGGCCATCCGGTGGTTGGCGCCGCCGCCGCAGCGCACCGCGAACTTCTCCAGCGCGCGCAGGCCCGGGGTCGTCTTGCGGGTGTCCCGGACGACGGCGCCGGTGCCCTCCAGGGCGTCGGCCCAGGCGCGGGTCGCGGTGGCGATGCCGGACAGGTGGCAGAGCAGGTTGAGCGCGCTGCGCTCGGCGGTGAGCAGGTCGCGGGTGCGGGAGCGGACCGACAGCAGCACCTGGCCGGCCTCGACCCGGTCGCCGTCCTGGACGTGCCGCTCGACCTCGAACTCCTCCTCGCAGATCAGCGAGACGACCGCCTCGGCGATCCGCAGGCCGGCCACCACACCGGCCTGGCGGGCGGTGAAGTCGGCGGTGGCGACGGCCTCGGCGGGCACGGTGGCCACCGAGGTGACGTCCTCGCCGCCGGCCAGGTCCTCGGCCAGCGCCAGGGTGGCGATGTCCTCGACCTCGATCGGGTCCAGTCCGGCCTGCTCCAGCAGCTCGGCCAACTGCGGGTCCAGGCCGGTCTCGTAGCCCTCGCCGTCCCCGCAGGCGCAGCCGTCGCCGCAGCCGCCCTGGGCGTCGGCCAGGGGGAGTTCCTCGTGGGAGTGGGTCATGGTTCTACTGCTCCTCAGGGGTGCTGACGGGGTCGCCGGAGGCGGTGAGGGTGGTGATCAGGTGGCGCCGCCAGTGGGCGTCGTCGCGCTCGGGGAAGTCCTCGCGCCAGTGGCAGCCGCGGGTCTCCTCGCGCTGCGCGGCGGCCGCGACCAGCGCGGTGGAGACCAGCAGCAGGTTGGCGGCCTCCCAGGTCTCCACCCGCGGGTCGGCGGGCTTCTCCTCGGCGACGTGCGCGTGGGCCTGCTCGGCGAGCAGGGCCAGCCCGGCGGCGGCGCCGGCCATCGAGGCGGCCGAGCGCAGCACGCCGGCGCCGCGCGACATCAGCCGCTGGATCTCGGCGCGCGACTCGGGGGCGGGCAGCGGCACCGGCCGTGCGGCGCGGGCGGCGGCGACGTCCACGGCGCGCTCGGGCAGCGCGCCGTGGCGGTGCCGGTCGGCGAGGTCGGCGGCGATCCCCTCGGCGAAGACCAGGCCCTCCAGCAGCGAGTTGGAGGCCAGCCGGTTGGCGCCGTGCACCCCGGTGCAGGCGACCTCGCCGCAGGCGTACAGGCCGGGGACGCTGGTGCGGCCGTGCCGGTCGGTGCGGATGCCGCCGGAGGCGTAGTGCGCGGCCGGGGCGACCGGGATCGGCTCGGTGACCGGGTCGATGCCGTGCGCGCGGCAGGAGGCGAGGATGGTCGGGAAGCGCTGCTCCCACATCTCGGCGCCGAAGTGCCGCCCGTCCAGGTACATGTGCTCGGCGCCCTGCTCCTGCATGCGCCGGGTGATCGCCTTGGCGACGATGTCGCGCGGGGCCAGTTCGGCCAGCTCGTGCTGCCCGAGCATGAAGCGGGTGCCGTGCGCGTCCACCAGGTGGGCGCCCTCGCCGCGGACCGCCTCGGAGACCAGCGGCTGCTGGCCCTCGGCCTCCGGGCCGAGCCAGAGCACGGTCGGGTGGAACTGGACGAACTCCAGGTCGGTGACGGCGGCGCCGGCCCGCAGGGCGAGCGCCACGCCGTCGCCGGTGGAGACCGCCGGGTTGGTGGTGGCGGAGAAGACCTGGCCCATGCCGCCGGTGGCGAGCACCACCGCGCGGGCCCGGACGGCGCCGACGCCGTCGCGCTGGCCCTCGCCCATCACGTGCAGGGTGAGGCCGGCGGCGTGCCCGTCGGCGTCGGTGAGCAGGTCGAGGACGAGGGCGTGCTCGATCAGCTCGACGCCGGGGTCGCTGCGGACGGCTTCCACCAGGGCTCGCGATATCTCGGCGCCGGTGGCGTCCCCGCCGGCGTGCGCGATCCGGCGGCGGTGGTGGCCGCCCTCGCGGGTGAGCAGGATCTCGCCGTCGGTGCCGCGGTCGAAGGCGGCGCCGACGGCGATCAGCCGGCGGACGGCGTCCGGGCCCTCGGTGACCAGGGTGCGCACGGCCTCCTCGTCGCAGATCCCGGCGCCGGCCACCAGGGTGTCGTCCAGGTGCTGCGCGGGGGTGTCGCCCTCGCCCAGGGCGGCCGCGATGCCGCCCTGGGCCCAGCGGGTGGAGCCGTCGTCCAGCATCGCCTTGGTGACCACCATGGTCCGCAGACCGGCCTTGCGGGCGTTGAGGGCGACGGTGAGGCCGGCCACCCCGGAGCCGACCACGACCACGTCGGTGGTGGCGGTCCAGCCGGGGGCCGGGGCGGTGAGGCGGTGCGTGGCGGACATGGCGTCAGTGGCTCCTTCAGCGCGCGGCGGTCGGGGCCGCGCCGTTGCCGTCACCGTACGCCTCGTCGCCGCGGAGCAGTCCGGTGCCCTCCGGGGCCTCGGCGGGGTCGTCGCCCAGGCCGGTGATCCGGTTCCGCTCGTCCACGAAGACGATGCTCGGTGCGTAGCCCTTGGCCTCGGCCGTGTCCATCTGCCCGTAGGCGATGAGTATGACCAGGTCGCCGGGGTGGACCAGGCGGGCGGCGGCGCCGTTGATGCCGATCACGCCGGAGCCGCGCGGGCCGGCGATGGTGTAGGTCTCCAGCCGGGCGCCGTTGTTGATGTCGACGATGTGGACCAGCTCGCCGGGGAGCAGGTCGGCGGCGTCGAGCAGGTCCTCGTCCACCGTGACGGAGCCGACGTAGTGCAGGTCGGCCTGGGTCACGGTGGCCCGGTGGATCTTGGACTTGAGCATGGTGCGGAGCATTGCGGGTCACGCCTCCTGTGAGTGCATGCCTAAAGGGGAGCTCTTACCGAACGGTTCCGTGCCGGGTGGCCGGCTGCCCAGGTCCTGTCCGGCCGGACAGGACCTAGCGGCAGATGACGTGGACGTTGTCGATCAGGCGGGTGGAACCCACCGTCGCGGCGACGGCCAGCACCGCCGCGCCCTGGAAGTCGTCCGCCGCTTCGCTGAAGTCGTGCGGGTCGACCAGGGCGAGGTAGTCGAGGGTGATGCCTTCGGCCGCGTCCAGGACCGCCGAGGCGGCCTCGCGGACGGCCTTCGGGCCCTGGGCGGCGGCGTCCCGGCCGGCGAACAGCGCCTTGGAGAGGGCGAGGGCCTGCTCGCGCTCGTCGGCGGAGAGGTAGCGGTTGCGCGAGGAGCGCGCCAGCCCGTCCTCCTCGCGGGCGGTCGGCACCCCGACCACCTCGACGTCGAAGTCCAGGTCGGCGACCATCCGCTGGATGATCGCGAGCTGCTGCGCGTCCTTCTCGCCGAAGAACGCGAAGTCCGGGTCGGTGATGTGCAGCAGCTTGGCGACGACGGTCAGCACGCCGTCGAAGTGGCCGGGGCGGGTGGCGCCCTCGAAGCGCTCGCCCATCGGGCCGGCCGACAGGCGCACCTGCGGGCGGCCGTTCGGGTACACCTCGTCGACGGAGGGCGCGAACACCACGTCGGCGCCGTTCTCCTCGGCCAGCTTCACGTCCTCGTCCAGGCTGCGCGGGTAGCGCTCCAGGTCCTCGGCCGGGCCGAACTGCAGCGGGTTGACGAAGACCGTCACCGCGACCCGGCCCTCCTGGCCGACCTGCTTGCGGGCGGCCCGGATCAGCGCGGCGTGGCCCTCGTGCAGCGCGCCCATGGTCATCACGACTGCGTTGTCGACCGGGCGCTCGTCCGGCCAGAACGCGGCCTCGAAGTCGTCCACGGTGCGAGTGACGACGGCCCGGTGGACCTTCGGCGCCCGCTGGGTCCTGACCGGCTGCTTTCCGCGTGCCATTAGCGATTCTCCTCGTTCAGTACGTCCAGCAGCGCCGCCGCCGACGCTTCGTCGATCGTCCCGTTGGCGAGCGCCCGCTGCGCGGTGGCGCGGGCCATCGCGCGGTAGGCCGCCGGGATGTCCGGGGACACCGTACTGAGCTGCGCCAGGTGGCGCCGCACGGTGCCCGCGTCGCCCCGGGCGACCGGGCCGGTGAGGGCCGCGTCGCCGGAGCGCAGGCTGTTGTCCAGGGCGGCGCCGAGCAGCGGGCCGAGCAGCCGGCCGGGCTCGGCGACGCCGGCCGTGCGCAGCAGGTCCATCGCCTGCGCGACCAGGGTGACCAGGTGGTTCGCGCCGTGCGCGAGGGCCGTGTGGTAGAGCGGGCGGACCTGCTCCGGCACCCACTCCGGCTCGCCGCCCATCTCCACCACCAGCGCCTCGGCGACCGGCCGCAGCTCCTCGGGGGCGGTCACCCCGAACGGGCAGCCGGCCAGCCGGTCCAGGTCGACGGAGGTGCCGGTGAAGGTCATCGCCGGGTGCAGCGCCAGCGGCAGCGCCCCGGCCCGGGTGGCGGGCTCCAGGATGCCGACGCCGTGCGCGCCGGAGGTGTGCACCAGCAGCTGCCCGGGGCGGACGGCGCCGGTCGCGGCGAGGCCGGCCACCAGGTCGGCCAGCGTGTCGTCCGGCACGGTGAGCAGCACCAGGTCGGCGGCGGCCAGCACCTGCGGCGGGGTGACGATCCGCACCCCCGGCAGCAGTGCCTCGGCGCGGCGGCGGGAGGTGGCGGACACCCCGGAGGCGGCGACCACGGTGTGCCCGGCGAGCTGCAGGGCGGCGCCCAGTGCCGGGCCGACCCGGCCGGTGCCGACCACGCCGACGGCCAGCCGGGCCGGGCGGTTGCCGGGGTCGGCCGGGTCGTCGGGGTAGCTCGGGTGGCTCGGGTCGTTCAGGTGGCTCGGATCGCCGAAGCCGTCGGCGAGCGGGGCGAACCCGCCGTCGGCGGCGTGGTCGGCACTGTCGGACGTGTTCACGGCCCGGCCCTCGTCCTTAGCTCCTCGTTCCGGTCCTCTTCGGGTACCGGACGTACCGGCCCATTCTACGGGCGCTCAGCCGGTCCTCCACGGGGTGCTCCACGGGGTCCTCCACGGGACGCCCGGGGGTGCCCTGGGCCGCTCAGTCCGTCGCCCCGGCCCGGATCAGCCCGGCCTCGTAGGCGAGCACCACGGCCTGGACCCGGTCGCGCAGGCCGAGCTTGGCCAGGATCCGGCCGACGTGGGTCTTCACGGTGGCCTCGGAGAGCACCAGCCGGGCCGCGATCTCGCCGTTCGACAGCCCCTGGGCGACCAGCAGGAACACCTCCCGCTCCCGCTCGGTCAGCGGCCCGAGGGCGTCCGAGCCGGGCGCGCTCTGCGGGGTCGGCAGCACCTCGGCGAAGCGGTCGATCATGCGGCGGGTGGTGGTCGGCGCGACCACCGCGTCCCCGCCGTGCACCGCGCGGATCGCGGCCACCAGCTCGGTCGGCGGGACGTCCTTGAGCAGGAAGCCGCTGGCGCCGGCCTTGAGCGCGGCGAAGGCGTACTCGTCCAGGTCGAAGGTGGTCAGGATGAGCACGTGCGGGGCGTTGGGTACGGGGCTGCCGTCCTCGGCCAGGCAGATCCGGCGGGTGGTCTGCACCCCGTCCAGGCGCGGCATCCGCACGTCCATCAGGATCACGTCCACCTGGGTGTGCCGCAGCTCCTCCAGGGCCCGGGCGCCGTCGCCGGCCTCGGCGACGATCTCGATGTCGCCCTGCGACTGCAGGATCATCCGGAAGCCGGTGCGCAGCAGTTCCTGGTCGTCGACGAGCATCACGCGGATGGTCAAGGTGGCTCCTTCGGGGGGGCGTCGGGGGGACCGGGGGGTTAGTGGGCCGCCTTGAGCGGCAGGATGGCGCGGATCCGGAAGCCGCCGCCGGGGCGGGGGCCCACGTCGAGGCTGCCGCTGACCATGCCGACCCGCTCGCGCATGCCGATCAGGCCGTGGCCGAGGCCGTCCGCGCCGCCGACGGCCAGTTGCTCGTCGGTGCTGCCGCGGCCGTCGTCCTCGACCAGGACGGCCAGCTCGCGCTCGCCGAAGTCGACCGCGACCCGGGCGTGCACGTCGGGGCCGCCGTGCTTGCGGACGTTGGTCAGCGCCTCCTGGACGATCCGGTAGACCGTCAGCTCGACGCCGCGCGGCAGTTCGCGCGGATGCCCGGAGGTCGCGTAGTCCACCTGCAGCCCGGCCGTGCGGACCTGCTCCAGCAGCTCCGGCAGCTCCTCGACGCCCGGCTGCGGCACGTACTCCTCGGCGGTGTCGGCGGTGCGTAGCACGCCCAGCAGGCGGCGCATCTCGACCAGCGCCTGCCGGCCGGTGGACGCGATCGTGCCGAGCGCCTCCTTCGCCTGCTGCGGCGAGTTGTCGAGCACGTACGCGGCGCCGTCGGCCTGGACGATCATCACCGAGACGTTGTGCGCGACCACGTCGTGCAGCTCGCGGGCGATCCGGGCGCGCTCGGCGGCCACCGCCACCTTGGACTGGGCGTCCCGCTCGCGCTCCAGCCGGGCGGCGCGGTCCTCCAGCTCGGTCAGGTAGGCGCGGCGCACCCTGGTCAGTCGGCCCCATGCCCAGCACAGGATGAACGGGGTGCTCATCAGCAGCGTGATCAGCGCCGCCTCGCCGAAGGAGTACGGGCGGGTGTGGTAGTCCCCGGCGCCGTTGGCGACCGTCTTCAGCGGGTGGAGCTGCCAGAACACCAGGGGCCCGGCGGCCAGCCCGGCGACCAGTGCCAGCCGGGACGTCCACTTCTGGCCGAAGGCGGCGCCGGTGTACGCGAACACCAGGTAGGCGAGGGAGGAGGCGGCCGGGAGGACGTCGGCGGCCACCTGGCCGAGGCCGAGGCCGGTGGCGGCCGCCACGGTGACGTCGGGGAAGCGTCGGCGGAAGACCATCAGCGCGGGCAGCAGCACCGCGATCAGGATCTGTGCGTCGAAGCGCCAGCCGTCGCTGAAACTGTCGTTCGGCAGCAGGCCGACGAAGAGCACCATCGCAGCCCAGGCGGCGTCGACCACCACGGGGTGACGGCGGAGCCAGGCGTTGAGTCGATGCACGTCTCCAGCCTAGGCAGTCACCTGGCGTGTTCAGGTCCGCCGGTAGGGCGATCCGTCCTACTCCGTAGGTCGGAGACGCACCGTACCGGTGGGGAGGGCGCGCCCGGCTGCGGGTAGCGTCCCGCGCTATGACTTGGATGCGGTGGGCGCCTGCCATGGAGCAGGCCCTGTACGACCCGGACGGCGGCTTCTACCGCAGGTCGGAGGGCCCGGCCGGGCACTTCCGTACCTCGGTGCACGCCTCGCCGCGGTTCGCCCGCGCGGTGGCCCGGCTGCTGCTGGAGGTTGACGCCGCCCTAGGCCGTCCGGAGGAGCTGGCCCTCGTCGACGTCGGGGCCGGGCGCGGTGAACTGCTCACCGGGGTGCTGGCCGAACTGCCCGGCGAGGTGCTGGCGCGGCTGCGCCCGTACGGCGTGGAGATCGCGCGGCGCCCGGCGGACCTGCCGTCCACAGCCCTGTGGACGGACGAGGTGCCGCGCGGCGTCACCGGGCTGCTGTTCGCCAACGAATGGCTGGACAACGTGCCGCTGGACGTCGGCGAGGTCGACGACGGCGGGGTGCTGCGCTACCGGGAGGTGGACACCGCGACCGGCGGGGAGCGGCTCGGCGGGCCCGCCTCGGCGGCCGACGCGGCCTGGGCCGAGCGCTGGTGGCCGGTCGGGCACCCCGGGGACTCCGTGGAGTTCGGCGGCACCCGGGACGCCGCCTGGGCGCGGGCCGTCGCCGGGCTGGAGCGCGGCCTGGCCGTCGCCGTCGACTACGGGCACACCGCCGACCGGCGCCCGCTGTTCGGCACCCTGACCGGCTTCCGGGGCGGCCGCGAGGTGGCGCCGGTGCCGGACGGCTCCTGCGACGTCACCGCGCACGTCGCCCTGGACTCCGTCGCCGCACCCGGTCTCCACAGCCTGTGGACAACCCAGCGGGACGCCCTGCGCGCCCTCGGCGTGAGCGGCGCCCGGCCGCCGCTCGCGCTCGCCTCCAGCGACCCGGTCGGCTACCTGCGGGCGCTCGGCGGGGCCGGCGAGGGCGCCGAACTGACCGACCCGGCCGGGCTCGGCGCGTTCGGCTGGCTCGCCCAGGCCGTCCGCATGCCGGTACCGGAGGCCCTGGCCGCCCTGCCGGGGTGGCAGACTCTGACCCCATGAGGGAGACCACGGTCGGCATCGGGGCGGGAGCCGAGAACTTCACCGGCGAGGCGGGCACCACCGACATGGTGCTCAACATCGGCCCGCAGCACCCCGCCACGCACGGCGTGCTGCGGCTGCGGCTGGTGCTCGACGGCGAGCGGATCATCACCGCCGAGCCGGTGATCGGCTACATGCACCGGGGCGCGGAGAAACTGTTCGAGGCCCGCGACTACCGGCAGATCATCATGCTGGCCAACCGGCACGACTGGCTCTCCGCCTTCGGCAACGAGCTCGGTGTCGTCCTCGGCGTCGAGCGGATGCTCGGCATGGAGGTCCCCGAGCGGGCGGTGTGGATCCGCACCCTGCTCGCCGAACTCAACCGGGTGCTCAACCACCTGATGTTCCTCGGCTCCTACCCGCTGGAACTCGGCGGCATCACCCCGATCTTCCACGCCTTCACCGGCCGCGAGGACCTCCAGCACGTCCTGGAGGAGGCCTCCGGCGGGCGCATGCACTACATGTTCAACCGGGTCGGCGGCCTCAAGGAGGACCTCCCGGCCGGCTGGCTCGGCCGCGTCCGCACCGCCGTCGCCACCGTCCGCTCCCAGCTGCCGGTCTTCGAGGACCTCGTCCTCGGCAACGAGATCTTCCGCGCCCGCACCGCCGGCGTCGGCATCCTCACCCGGGCCCAGGCCCAGGCGTACGGCGTCAGCGGCCCGATCGCCCGCGCCAGCGGCCTCGACCTCGACCTGCGCCGCGACGAGCCCTACCTCGCGTACGACTCCGACGAGCTGCGGCAGGTGCTCACCGTGGTCACCCGCGAGGAGGGCGACTGCCTGGCCCGGTTCGAGTGCCTGCTGGAGCAGACCCTCAACTCGCTGGACCTCGCCGTCGCCTGCCTCGACAAGATCGCCACCCTGCCGCCCGGCCCGGTCAACCAGCGGCTGCCCAAGGTGCTCAAGGCCCCCGAGGGCAGCACCTACTCCTGGACCGAGAACCCGCTCGGCATCAACGGCTACTACCTGGTCTCGCGCGGCGACAAGACGCCGTGGCGGCTCAAGCTGCGCTCGGCGTCCTTCAACAACGTCCAGGCGCTGACCGAGCTGCTGCCCGGGACGCTGGTCGCGGACATGGTGGCGATCCTCGGGTCGATGTTCTTCGTCGTCGGGGACATCGACAAGTAGGGCCCGGCCCTTCGCGGGCCGGGCCTGCGCAGGTCCCGTGCTTTTCGGGCCCGGTGCTTCCCGGGCTCAGCCCTTCTTCGGCCGCTTGGCCGGGTCGGCCGGGTGCGGGGCCACCTTGCGGTCGCCCTTGGTGGCGATCCGCTCCGCGCACAGGCCGGCCAGCACGTCGTACGCCGCCTTGCCCATCAGCTCGGTCAGCTCGGGGCGGTAGCTGACGTACACCGGGTCCGGCCCCTGGTGCGCCGCCGGGCTGCCGGTGCACCACCAGTGCAGGTCGTGGCCGCCCGGGCCCCAGCCGCGGCGGTCGTACTCGCCGATCGAGACCTGGAGGTAGCGGGTGTCGTCCGGCCGGTCGATCCAGTCGTAGGTGCGGCGGACCGGCAGCTGCCAGCAGACGTCCGGCTTCGTCTCCAGCGGCTCCCGGCCCTCCTTGAGCGCCAGCGCGTGCAGCGCGCAGCCGGCGCCGCCCGCGAAGCCGGGGCTGTTCACGAAGATGCACGCCCCGCCGACCCGGCGGGTCTGGCGGTCGCCGTCCTCGTCGAGCATGGTGATGCCGCCGTCGGACGTGATCCGGCCCGCGGCGTCGGTGCCGTGCGCGAAGTTCTCCCACAGCTCGGGCGTCAGCCGCGCCGCGTGGCCGAGGACGCGCTTCTCGTCGTCCTCGTCCGAGTAGTGCGCGCCCAGCGTGCAGCAGCCGTCCGACTCGCCGCGGCCCTCGCGGATGCCGTGGCAGCCCTGGCCGAAGACGCAACCCCAGCGGGAGGTCAGCCAGGTGAGGTCACAGCGGAACACCTGCTCCTCGTCGTCGGGGTCGGCGAACTCGACCCAGGCGCGCGGGAAGTCGAGCGGGACCTCGTCACGGGGGATCCCGCCGAGCGGGCTCTCGCCGCGCAGGGTCGGCATCGCCAGGTCGACGGGGGCGGGGGAGGCCTTGGACTTCTTCTTGGACGTTTCTGCTGGTGCCACCCGGCAAGGGTAGAGCCTTCGGGCCGGCCGGCCGGGACCCGTCCGGGTGATCCGGCGTGCGCCGTGGCGTCGGCGAGGGCCGGCCGACCGCAGGCTGGAGGGAACCGGGCGCCACTGTCGGGTTGTCAGATCAGTTTGATGATCTCGCGTTGACCCGTATTGGATGCCCTGGAACACCCCGGATCACCACTGGAGCACCGAGCCGTGACCGCCTCGCCCCGCGCCGCCCACACGGCCGTCCTCGCCGCCCTCGCGGTCCTGGCCGCCGGGTGCGCCTCCGCGCCCGCGCTGCGGGCCCGGACGGCCGCCGCCGCTCCGCTGTGCGACGCCCCGGTGGTGATCGGTCACCGGGGCGCCCCGCGCAACGCCCCCGAGAACACCATGGCCTCCTTCGAAACCGCCCTCGACCAGGGCGCCGACTGGCTGGAGACCGACGTCCAGACCACCAGGGACGGCGTCCCGGTGCTGATGCACGACCCCACGGTGGACCGCACCACCAACGGCAAGGGCGCCGTCGCCGACCTCACCGCCGCCCAGATCGCCGCCCTGGGAGTGACCGTCGGCCCCGGCCCCACCGAGCCCGTCCCCACCCTCCAGGAACTGCTCAAGCGCCTCTCCGACAGCAACGCCACCCTGCTGATGGAGATCAAGTGGCAGCGCGCCGAGGACGTCACCCGGATCGCCCGGATCGCCGCCGCCAGCGGTGCCAGGGTCGTCCTCTACTCGTTCTCGGCGGAGCACCTGCGCCAGGCCCACGCCGCCGCGCCCGCCCTGCCGGTCGTGCTGATCCAGGGCTCCGCGATCGCCGAGGACCCGGGCGACCTGCCGCTGCGCGGCATCGCCCTGGACGCGGCGCTGGCCAGCGCCTCCCGGATCGCCGCCGAGCGCAAGGCGGGCCGCGAGGTGTACGTCTGGACGCTCGACGACGAGGAGTCCTGGCAGCTGATGTCGGCCCGGGACGCGGACGGCCTGATCACGGACACCCCGGGCCGGGCCCGCCGCTGGGTGGACACCAACTGCCGCCCCGAGCGCCGGGCCGGACCGCGCGGCCACTGAGGGCGTCCGGTCGCCGGAGGCGGGGTACGGGCGGGACCAGTGTGAAGACGGTCGAGACCGGTTTCGTCCGGGGCCGGATCGCGTAGCGTGGAGAGTTATGCGACTCGGTGTACTCGACGTAGGTTCCAACACCGTCCACTTCCTCGTGGTGGACGCCCATCCGGGTGCCGCCCCGCTGCCCGCGTACTCGCACAAGGCCGAGCTGCGGCTGGCCGAACTGCTCGACGACGACGGCGCGATAAGCGAGGCAGGCGTCGAGCGGCTGGTCGGCCACATCGCCTCGTCGCTGCGGGTCGCGGAGGACAAGGGCGTCGTCGACATCCTGCCGTTCGCCACCTCCGCCGTCCGGGAGGCCGCCAACGGCGAGGAGGTGCTGCGCCGGGTCGCCACCGAGACCGGGGTGGAGCTGCGGGTGCTGTCCGGGCAGGACGAGGCCCGGCTCACCTTCCTGGCCGTCCGGCGCTGGTTCGGCTGGTCCTCGGGCCGACTGCTCAACCTGGACATCGGCGGCGGCTCGCTGGAGATCGCCTGCGGTCAGGACGAGCAGCCCGACGTCGCCTGCTCGCTGCCGCTGGGCGCCGGCCGGCTCACCGCCCGCTGGCTGCCCGGCGACATCGCCGACCCGGAGGGGCTGCGCGGGCTGAGACGCCACATCCGGGCCGAGATGGCCACCGTCGTGGGCGAGGTCGCCCGGCTCGGCGCGCCGCAGCACGCCGTCGCCACCTCCAAGACCTTCAAGCAGCTGGCCCGGATGACCGGCGCCGCCCCCGCCGACGCCGGCCCGTACGCCGACCGCCGGCTCACCCGCAGCGGGCTGTCCGCCTGGCTGCCGCGACTGTCCTCGATGACCGTCGAGGAACGGGCGCGGATCCCCGGCGTCTCCGAGGGCCGCGCCAAGCAGCTGCTGGCCGGGGCACTGGTCGCGGACGCCGCGATGGACCTGTTCGGCCTCGACGAGCTGGACGTCTGCCCGTGGGCGCTGCGCGAGGGCATCATCCTGCGCCGCCTGGACGCCATGGACGGCGCCGCCGACCGCCGCCGCCCGGCCCTCACCCCGTAGGGCCCGCGCGGCAGGGCTCCATACCGTGGGCCCCATGGCCCGTCCGGCGGCTCCCGCCGGGGCCGGCCGGGGATCCGGTCCCGTTCGGAGCGCGGTCCGCTTACGCTGTCTCCCGTGGCGCAACCAGCGGGTGAGGACGGGACGCGGGAGGGCCGCGCTCCCGGGGACGGGCAGCCGCGGCCGGACGGCCCGCGCCGCAAACTCGGCAAGGCCGTCAAGGGTGCCACCGGGGCGCAGGCCGCGAAGGCCGTCGAGGCGGCCCGGCGCACCGGGCGCAAGAGCGCCGCGCGCAAGGCCGCCGAGCAGCCGTCCGCGCCCAAGGCGAAGACGCCCGCGGGGGACACGTCCGAGGCGAAGACGACCGCCGGGACGAAGCCTGCCGGGACGAAGCCCGAAGCGCGGAAGCCCGAAGCGAGGAAGCCCGCCGGGGCGAAGCCCGAAGCGCGGAAGCCCGGGACGCGGAAGGCCGCCGCGACGGCCGCCCCCCGGGAGACCCGTACCGCCCGGGCCGCCGGCGCCGCCAAGGCCGCCGTCCAGTCGGTGCGCTCGGTCAAGGCCGCCCGGCGCGACGCCGCCCGCCCGCCGCTGCTGCGCACCACCGACCGGCTGGTGCTGCCCTCGCACCCGGCCCTGCACATCCCCGACACCAAGGTGGTCCTGTCCACCGCGTCGGTGTACCCGGCGGGCACCGCCGTCGCCTTCGAGCTGGCCGCCAAGCTCGGCTACGACGGGGTCGAGGTGATGGTCTGGAACGACCCGGTCAGCCAGGACATCGACGCCCTGCGCCGCCTCTCCGACGCCCACCAGCTGCCGATCCTGGCCGTGCACGCGCCCTGCCTGCTGATCACCCAGCGGGTGTGGACCACCGACCCGTGGACCAAGCTGGTCCGGGCCCGGGCGGCGGCCGAGAAGCTCGGCGCGAGCGCCGTCGTGGTCCACCCGCCGTTCCGCTGGCAGCGCCAGTACGCCCGGGACTTCGTGACGGGCATCAACCGGATGGCGGGCGAGACCGACGTCCGCTTCGCGGTGGAGAACATGTACCCGTGGCGCTACCGCGACCGCGAGGTGCTGGCCTACGCGCCGGGCTGGGACGTCACCGACGAGGAGTACCGGCACTTCACCATCGACCTCTCGCACGTCGCCACCTCCCGGATCGACGCGTTCGCCATGGTCGAGCGGATGGGCGACCGGCTCGCCCACATCCACCTCGCCGACGGCAGCGGCTCCGGCAAGGACGAACACCTGATCCCGGGCCGCGGCAAGCAGCCCTGTGCCGAACTGCTGGAGCACCTGGCCCGTACCGGTTTCGACGGCCACGTGGTGCTGGAGGTCAACACCCGCCGCTCCGCGTCCCCCGCCGAACGCGAGGCCGACCTGGCCGAGGCGCTCGCCTTCACCCGCTTGCACCTGGCCACCCCCTCGCGCGTACGCTGAGGAGCCGCGCCCGGCTGGGTGCGAACTTCCTTGGGTAGGGGGAGAGATGACGGATCGACAGGGCTTCCGGGAGATCGCCGAGAGCTTCGGCGGGGTCGCCGCCGAGTACGACCGGGGCCGCCCCGGCTACCCGGACGGGCTGTTCGAGGCGCTGGAGCGGTTGTCCGGCCGCAGCCTCAAGGGCGCCCGGGTGCTGGACATCGGCGCCGGCACCGGCATCGCCACCCGGCTGCTGGCCGCGCGCGGCGCCGACGTCGTCGCGGTGGAGCCCAACGCGGGCATGGCCGCCCAGTTCCTGGCCTCCTCGCCGGGCCTGCCGCTGGTCAGGGCCGGCGGTGACGAACTGCCGTTCCACGACGACTCCGCGGACCTGATCAGCTACGCCCAGTCCTTCCACTGGACCCGCACCGAACGGGCCATCCCCGAGGCGATCCGGGTGCTGCGGCCCGGCGGCGCCCTCGCCGTCTGGTGGAACGTGCACGACGAGACCGTGCCCTGGGTCCGGGCCCGGGTGGAGCGGCTGAGCGCCGCGCTGCCCAACTACCACGGCTACGGCCGGGTCGCCGAGTTCACCGCCCTCCTCGCCCCGGCCGGGCTGACGGTCGAACGCGCGGTGCTGCGCTGGGAGCGGCGGGCCACCGTCGACCACGTGCTCGACGACCTGGTCTCCCGCTCGTTCATGGCCGCGCTGTCCCCCGCCGAGCGCGAACCGGTGCTGGCCGTCGAGCGGCAGGCGATGATCGCCGAGTTCCCCGACGGCTGGGTGGTCGAGCCCTACGTCCTGGAGCTGGCGGTGGGGATCACCCCGGCCTGACCTGCACCTTGCCCGACCCGCGCCCGGACGGCCCGCCCGCGTGCCCGCATCGCGGACGGACCGTCCGCCGCCTGGACGGCGGGCGTAGGCTCGGTAGCCACAGCGGCCCCCGCATCCTCCTACCGGCGGGGCGCCGGCGAGAGCCCCGAAGGAGTGGAGCACAGTGCCCGAGCTGAGGTCCCGTACGGTCACCCACGGTCGCAACATGGCAGGCGCCCGGGCGCTTCTCCGGGCCGCCGGCGTAGCCCGCGAGGACTTCGGCAAGCCGATCATCGCGGTCGCCAACTCCTTCACCGAGTTCGTCCCGGGCCACACCCACCTCCAGCCGGTCGGCCGGATCGTCTCCGAGGCGATCAAGCAGGCGGGCGGCATCCCGCGCGAGTTCAACACCATCGCCGTGGACGACGGCATCGCGATGGGCCACAGCGGCATGCTCTACTCGCTGCCCTCGCGCGACCTGATCGCCGACTCGGTCGAGTACATGGTCAACGCGCACTGCGCCGACGCGCTGATCTGCATCTCCAACTGCGACAAGATCACCCCGGGCATGCTGATGGCCGCGCTGCGCCTGAACATCCCGACCGTCTTCGTCTCCGGCGGCCCGATGGAGGCCGGCAAGGCCACCCTCGTCGACGGCACCGTGCGCAGGCTCGACCTGATCGACGCGATCTCCCAGGCGGCCAACGAGAACGTCTCCGACGAGGACATCGCGATCATCGAGGAGAACGCCTGCCCCACCTGCGGCTCGTGCTCCGGCATGTTCACCGCCAACTCGATGAACTGCCTCACCGAGGCCATCGGCCTCTCGCTGCCCGGCAACGGCTCCGTCCTCGCCACCCACACCGCCCGCAAGGCCCTGTACGAGCGGGCCGGGCGGGCGGTCGTCGAGATCGCGGACCGCCACTACGGCCAGGACGACGCCTCGGTGCTGCCCCGCGCGATCGCCACCCGCGCCGCCTTCGAGAACGCCATGGCCCTGGACATCGCCATGGGCGGCTCGACCAACACCATCCTGCACCTGCTCGCCGCCGCCCAGGAGGCCGAGCTGGACTTCGACCTGCGGGCCATCGACGCCGTCTCCCGCCGGGTGCCCTGCCTGTCCAAGGTCGCGCCCAACGGCTCGTACTACATGGAGGACGTGCACCGGGCCGGCGGCGTCCCCGCCATCCTCGGCGAGCTGTACCGCGGCGGAATGCTCAACGAGGACGTCCACACCGTCCACTCCGACTCGCTCGCCGAGTGGCTCAAGACCTGGGACGTGCGCGGCGGTTCGCCCTCCGCCGAGGCCGTCGAACTGTGGCACGCCGCCCCCGGCTGCGTCCGCTCCGCCGAGGCCTTCTCGCAGTCCGAGCGCTGGGAGTCGCTGGACACCGACGCCGCCAAGGGCTGCATCCGCAGCGTCGAGCACGCCTACTCGCTCGAGGGCGGCCTCGCCGTCCTGCACGGCAACCTCGCCGAGGACGGCTGCATCGTGAAGACCGCCGGCGTCGACGAGTCGATCTGGACCTTCAGCGGCCCGGCCGTGGTCGTCGAGTCCCAGGACGACGCCGTCGAGGCGATCCTCGCCAAGCGGGTCAAGGAGGGCGACGTCGTCGTCATCCGCTACGAGGGCCCCAAGGGCGGCCCGGGCATGCAGGAGATGCTCTACCCGACGTCCTTCCTCAAGGGCCGCGGCCTCGGCAAGGCCTGCGCGCTGGTCACCGACGGCCGCTTCTCCGGCGGCACCTCCGGCCTGTCCATCGGCCACGCCTCCCCGGAGGCCGCCTCCGGCGGCACCATCGCCCTGGTCGAGGACGGCGACACCATCGCCATCGACATCCCCGGCCGGAGCATCTCCCTGGAGGTGCCCGACGAGGTCCTGGCCGAGCGCCGCCGCGCCCTGGAGGCCGCGGGCGGCTACCGCCCGAAGAACCGCGACCGCCAGGTCAGCCAGGCCCTGCGCGCCTACGCCGCGATGGCCACCTCCGCCGACAAGGGCGCCGTCCGCGACGTCACCAAGCTCGGCTGAGCCCCGCGGCACCGCAGCACCGCAGGAGCCGTCCCGCAGGCCGGGGCGGCTCCTCGCGCGTTGGGTGATAATCGACCCCGTGAGCGAGCAGCCCCCCACCCCCGCACCCAAGCCCGCCGGCGCCCCCGAGCCGGAGCCGATCCGCTGGTTCGGCACCAGCTGGGTGAACCGGGACAACGGCTACTGGCTGCGCCGCGTCGCCGTGTCGGTCGGTGCGCTGGTCACGACCGCCGTCGCCGTCCTGCTGCTGCGCTTCGGCGTCGAGGGCGTCGCCCTCTCCGACGGCGGCGGCTTCCTGAACGGGCTGCTGACGGCCGCGATCGCGGTCTGCTCGATGATGTGCGTCATGCGCACCTGGAAGGTCCTCACCGAGGGCAAGGACCAGCTGAGCGGCTGGATGGCCGAGGACAAGTCGCTCGGCGCGGTCTGGCTCATCGGCGGCGCCGGCAGCCTGGCCGCCTACTTCGCCCGCAGCCTGGTCGAGGCCCCCGGCGAGGCGGTCAGGCGCTCCTCGTACGAGCGGGCCGTCGCCCAGTACGAAAAGCGCCAGGCGGGCCGCAGCGGCCGGCCCGGCACCAAGGCGCCGGGCCGGGGCAAGCGCCGGGGCTGAGCCTCAGAGGCGGCTGGCCGCGCCGCACTCGTCGCGGGTCGACAGGTCCTTGCGGCGGTCGTACGGGTCGGTCGTGGGGCCGGTCGGACGGCTGCCCGGGGCGTCCGGCGACTGCGCCGCGAACTGGTCGAACTCCGGGTGGTAGTAGCCGTCATAGACGTCGCAGGACGAGTTGGCGGACTCCGACCCGCCGCCCTCGCCGAACACGAGCTTCTTCGGGTTGACCCGGTAGCGGGCCGGGTCGTAGAAGCGGAAGTTCTCGACCCGGCGCACGATCGTGCGCGTGGTCCAGGTGTCCCCGGCCACGTCGGCCGCCGGCACCAGCAGACCCACCGGCACCAGCAGACCCACCGGCTTGGCCGTGCCGTCCTTCGGCGTGGCCGGCTTCGTCGGCGGCTGCCCGCCCGTCGGCGGCTGGGGTGACGCGGCGCGCTTGGCGGCGTCCGGGCCGGGGCGCATCGCGTACACGTAGCTGAAGTCGGCGTGGACGAGGAGGCCCTTGTCCCCGTCGCCCTCGAAGGTGATCCGGCCCTGCACCTTGACCGTGTCGCCCACCTGGACGGCCTCGCGCTGGTCGAAGCGGCTGAACCAGGTGGTCGGGTCGGTGTCCTTGGCGGGGTTGGCCAGCGCGTTGATCGCGCGGTCCCGGTCCTCCCGGTCCAGCAGCGCCAGGGCGGCTTCCGGCCGGCCGCCCGCGATCACCTGCGGGTCCAGGTTGGCGGCGGTCAGGTAGTCCTTGACCAACTGCAGCTGGGCGCCGACCTGTTCGGCGGAGAACACGCCGGTGGCCCGGGCGTCGGGCAGGACGAAGGCCTCCGCGCCGTTCGGCCAGCCCTCGGCGACGGAACCGGCCCACGGGTGGTCCACGGTCGGCTGCTGCTCGTCGACCTTCGGCGGCGCGGCGGTCGGCTGGGCCGTCTCCGGGGCGACGGTGGGCACGGGGGTGTGGGCGTTCGAGGAGCCCCCGCCGTAGTGGTCGGAGTACCAGCTGCGCAGCCCGTCGAGGTTCAGGGCCGCGAGCAGCACCGCGATGGTCAGCACGACGTACAGCGGCGCGCGCCAGTCCAGCCGGCGGCGGCGCGGGCGCGGGTTGCCCCACGGGTCGGTCACCGGGGGCTTCGGCGTGCGGCCGAACCGGCGGCCGGCCTTGGCCGGGCCGTCGTTGACCGAGCGGCGGCCGCCCGGGTCGACCGGCGGGGTGTGCTTCCATCGGGCGGCCAGCATCCGGGTGCGCCCGGACTGCTCGGTGACGGCGGCCCCCTTGACGAACTCCTCGTCCAGGACGAGGTCGGCGAACGGGTCCTTCTCACCCGCTCCGGACGGGTCGGACCCGCCCGGCTCACGGCCCTCGGCGGGGCGCGGTTGTGGATCTTCGGCTATCGGCATCGCGCCAGTATGCCGACGGGGTGTGACGATTCGTCGATCGGGGGCACACCTTGTGGTGAACTCGTGCGCGGGCGCGGCGATCCGTCCCGGTCTGTTCCGTTCTATTCCGTTCCGTTCCGGCCGGGTCCGGTCGAGTCCGGGCCGCCCTGCGGGGGCGTCAGTCCTTGGTGCGGGCCTGCTTCACCGACCCCACGATCCCGGCGACGGCCAGCAGGATGCCGGCCGGCAGCAGCGCCAGGAAGAACGCGCCGAACAGGCCCGCGTCCCCGAGCAGCAGCTGCGCCAGCATGTCCAGCACCAGCAGTCCGCCGGCCGCCGGGAGGGCCGACTGCCACGGGTGGTCGTTCGCCCAGCGGCGCAGCCGCCGTTCGGAGGTGTCGCGGCGCAGCTGCCCGCCGACGGTGCCGACCAGGAAGAAGAAGAACAGGGCCCAGCCGGCCGGCCCGGCCAGCATGCCCAGTGACCAGTGCCCGGAGATCGCGTCGATCCCCAGGGCGGTCGCACCCACCACCGCACCGACCCCCGCGGCCGTCCGCCACGGTCCCACGGTCGCCGAGGCGACGGCGAGTTGCCGGTTCTCACGTCGGGACATTTCGTCGTGTGCCATGACTCCACGGTGCTCCCGCGCGGCGCCGGAGGCCATAGGGGAAACCCCCGAGATTCTCCCTAGGGACGAGGTCGGGCAACTCGTCGCCGACCACGGGCTGGACGGTCCCGGCGGGTGCCCCCGCGCGGTGCGAGGATGGCCGCAGTACCGAGGTAAGGAGCGGCCATGGGCGCCAGCGCAGCACACGGACAGAAGATCGCCTTCCTGGGCACGGGCAAGATCGGCGAGGCCCTGCTCTCCGGCCTGCTGCGGGCCGGCAAGGACCCGGCGGACGTCCTGGTGACCGCCCGCCGCCCCGAGCGCGCCGCCGAACTCGCCGCCCGCTACGGCGTGGTGGCCGCCTCCAACGCCGAGGCCGCCAAGCTCGCCGACACCCTGATCCTCGCCGTCAAGCCGCAGGACATGGGCACCCTGCTGGAGGAGCTGGCCCCGCACGTCGGCGCGGACCGGCTGGTGATCTCGGCCGCGGCCGGCATCCCCACCGCCTGGTTCGAGGAGCGGCTGGCGGCCGGCACCCCGGTGGTCCGGGTGATGCCCAACACGCCGGTCCTGGTGGATGAGGGGATGAGCGTCATCTCCGGCGGCTCGCACGCCACCGAGGAGCACCTGGAGCGGGCCGAGGAGATCTTCAGCTCGGTCGGCAAGGCGCTGCGGCTGCCCGAGGCCCAGCAGGACGCGGCCACCGCGCTCTCCGGCTCCGGCCCGGCCTACTTCTACTTCCTGGTCGAGGCGATGACCGACGCCGGCATCCTGCTCGGCCTGCCCCGGCAGGTGGCGCACGACCTGATCGTGCAGTCCGCGATCGGCGCCTCGGTGATGCTGCGCGACTCCGGCGAGCACCCGGTGAAGCTGCGCGAGGCCGTCACCTCCCCGGCCGGCACCACGATCGCGGCCATCCGCGAGCTGGAGAACCACGGGGTGCGGGCCGCGCTGCTGGGCGCCCTGGAGGCGGCCCGGGACCGCTCCCGGGAGCTCGCCTCCGGGGGCAAGTAGCCGACTGGGTAGGCTCGACGGCATGGCCTACGACCTGGTGATCTTCGACAACGACGGTGTCCTGGTGGACAGCGAGCCGCTCTCCAACCGGGTGCTGGCCGCGTACCTGACCGAACTCGGCTACCCGACCACGGTCGAGGACTCCTACCGGGACTTCATGGGCTGCGCCGCCCACCGCATCCACGACGTGATCGCCGAGCGGCACGACGGCGCGACGTTGCCGGAGGGCTTCGACGAGCTGTTCCACGGCCGGGTCTTCGACGCGTTCGGCACCGAGCTGACGGCCGTCCGGGGTGCGGAGCAGCTGCTGAAGGAACTGCGGCAGCGCTCCGTCCCCTACTGCCTGGCCTCCTCGGCGCACCACGTGTGGATCCGCACCGCGCTGGACGTCACCGGCCTGCGCGGGTACGTCGCCGAGGAGCGGATCTTCAGCGCCCAGGACGTCGGCGTGGGCAAGCCCGCGCCGGACCTCTTCCTGCACGCCGCCCGTACCCTCGGCGTCGACCCGGCCCGCTGCCTGGTCGTCGAGGACAGCACCAACGGCGTGCTGGCGGCCCGGGCCGCGGGCATGGACGTGTACGGCTACACCGCGCTCACCGACCCGGCGAAGCTGACCGCCGCCGGGGCCACCGGGCTGATCGCCGACCTCTCCGAGGCCACCGCCCTGCTCTGACCCGCCCTGTCCCGACCCGCCCTGTTCCGCCCGGCTCTCCGCCCGGCCTTGTGCCCGACGGCGGAAAGTCCTTGCGCGACCCCTCCCGCAATCGCGGTCCACCGCCTACGCTCTCGCCAACATCGTCGTACTGGCCAGTAGCGAGGTCCGTCATGAGTGCCGCGTCACCCGCGATCCCGCCCGGCCTGCGCGCCGGGCGGGCCGCGCTCGCCGTCAGCTTCCTGCTCCAGGGCACCACCTTCGCGCTGCTGGTCACCTGCATCCCGGAGATCCAGCACCGGTACGGGCTGAGCGACGCGCTGCTGCCGCTGTTCCTGGCCGCGGTGCCGATCCTCGCCGGGGTCGGCTCGATCACCTCCGAGCAGCTGGTGAAGCGCACCGGCGCGCGGGCCGTGCTGCGGGTCGTCCAGCCGCTGGTCTGCCTCAGCCTCGCGGGCGCCGGCCTCGGCGACACGCTCTGGCAACTCGCCGTCGCGCTCGGGGTGTTCGGCCTGCTGGTGGGCGCGCTCGACGCGAGTATGAACATGCTGGGGGTGGGCCTGCAGCACCGCTACGGCCGCTCGATCATGATCGGCTTCCACGCCGCGTTCAGCCTCGGCGGCATCCTCGGGGCGGCCCTCGCCGGCCTCGGCTCGCACTACGACCTCGGCCTGCCAGTGCTGTTCGGCACGGCCGCGGCGGTGATCGTCCCGCTGGCCCTGCTGACCGGCACCCGATTCGCCGGACCGGCCGAACTCGGGGACGCCGTACGGGAGGCCGCCGAGGCCGCCGCGCGGTCCATCCCCTGGCGGCCGCTGCTGCCGCTGTGCCTGGCGATGGCGTTCGCGTACATCGCCGACGCCTCGGTCTCCAACTACAGCGTCAAGTACCTCACCGACGGCCTGGGCAGCGCCGCGGACGTCGCCAAGCTGTCCTACCTCGGCTACATGGTCGCGATGCTGCTGGGCCGCGCGCTGGGCGACCGCGCCGTGCAGCGCTGGGGCGCCGTCCCGGTGGTCCGGGCCGGTGCCGGGCTGGCCGCGCTCGGCTTCGCGCTGGCCGCCGCCGCGCCCACCGCCTGGGTGGGGATCGCCGGTTTCACCGTGCTCGGCTTCGGCATCTGCGCGATCATCCCGCAGGTGTTCGCGGCCGGGGGCCGGCTGTTCCCGGCCGACTCGGACGCCGCGGTGGCCCGGCTGAACCTCTTCAACTACGTGGGTTTCCTGATCGGTTCGCCGCTGGTCGGGACGATCGCCGACGCGAGTTCGTACCGCTGGGCGCTGCTCGCCCCGATGCTGCTGGTGCTCGCCGTCCTGCCGCTGGCCGAGCGCTTCGCCCCGGCGCCGGCGCTCGCCCCCGCCAGGGTGTGACGGGGGCGAGCTGGGGCGGGAAGGGAGGTCAGCCGATCACGGTGGCCAGCTCGGGCAGGCCGTTGGCCCACAGCTGGTCCTTGATGCCACCGCCCGACTGGTAGTACTCGTAGTAGACGTACGGTGCCCAGTTCAGGGTGTACGGCCCGGTCCAGGTCGGGGCCGAGGTGATCTGGACGGTGACCGCGACGGTGCGGGTCTCGCCCGGGGCGATCGGCGCCCGGAAGTGGAAGTTCGCGTTGTTCCCGCCGAAGGCGCAGTCGGTGGAGTCACCGGAGCACCCGGTGACCGTGAACGCGCCGGCCTGCTGGTTGGCCGGCCAGATCGGCTGGATGTACTCGTAGGCGAAGTAGATGTCGGTGGTCTCGGTGTTGGTGAGCGAGAGCGTCAGGGTCAGCTGGTCGCCCGGTGCCGCCGTCTTCTTGTCGACGGCGAACGAGCTGCCGCTAACCGCGGCGGAGGCCGGCTGGGCGGCAAAGAGCAGGCCAAGTCCCAGTAATGCAGCGAGAATTACCCCAAGGCGTTGCGCGCTGAATGGCTTCATGGCGGAGAGGATATGAAGTCGTGAAGGTTTTGTCTGTAGGGCCTCCGCAGGGGCCCTGAGCCCCGCCCCCGGCGCGCCCTGGACAAGGCCCGGCCACCCCCACCCGCTACGGTGGAGGCCATGCCCGACGCCGAGCGTGACACCCCCTGCGGCCTGCACCTCTTCTGGGACGAGGCCGTCACCGCCTACGACTTCGGCCCCGGCCACCCGATGGACCCGACCCGGCTGGCGCTCACCATGCGCCTGGTCGAGGCCCTCGGACTGGACGCCGGGCCCGGGGTGACGGTGCGGGCCGCACCGCCCGCCGGCGAGTCCACCCTGCGGCTGGTGCACACCCGGGAGTACGTCGAGGCGGTCAAATACGCCGCCGCCCACCCCGACGAGTCGGATCCCCGGCACGGGCTCGGCACCGACGACAACTGGGCTTTCCCCGCAATCCATTCGGCCTCCGCGCTGATCGCCGGTCAGTCCGTGGCCGCCGCCGAGGCGGTCTGGCACGGGGAGACCCCGCACGCGGTGAACTTCGCCGGCGGACTGCACCACGCGATGCCCGCCAAGGCCTCGGGCTTCTGCGTCTACAACGACCCGGCGCTGGCCGTCGCCCGGCTGCTCGAACTCGGCGCCGAGCGGGTCGCCTACGTCGACGTGGACGTCCACCACGGGGACGGCGTCCAGCAGGTCTTCTGGAACGACCCCAGGGTGCTCACGATCTCGCTCCACGAGCACCCCGCCACGCTCTTCCCGCAGACCGGCTGGCCCACCGAGACCGGCGGCCCGGACGCCCCCGGCTCCGCCGCCAACCTGCCGCTGCCGGCCGGCACCGGCGACGCCGGCTGGCTGCGCGCCTTCCACGCCGTGGTGCCCGAACTGCTCACCGCCTTCCGCCCGCAGGTCCTGGTCACCCAGCACGGTGCCGACACCCACCTGGAGGACCCGCTCGCCCACCTCGCCGTCACGCTGGACGCCCAGCGGATGATCGCCGAGGAACTGCACGACCTCGCCCACCAGCTCACCGGCGGCCGCTGGATCGCCACCGGCGGGGGCGGCTACGCCGTCGTGGACGTCGTCCCGCGGACCTGGACCCACCTGGTCGCCACCGCTGCCGGACGGCCCGTCGACCCGGCCACCGAGACCCCCGAGTCCTGGCGCGCCGAGGTCTACCGCCGCACCCGCCGGCCCGCCCCGCTGCGGATGACCGACGGCGCCCGACCGGTCTGGCGCGACTTCGACGCGGGTTACGATCCGGCCGACCGACTCGATCAGGCCATCCTCGCCAGCCGCCGCGCGGTGTTCCCCCACCTCGGCCTCCTGGCCTGAGACCGGCCTCCCGGCCCAGGTGCGGGTGGGCCGTGCGTATGCCCGCTCCCGCGTTCCGCCGAGTGACTACGTACTGCAACAGTCCTATCTCTCACCGTACGAGGACCGCACCTCCCCTCTTCCCACTGGTACCACCCATAACTACTCTGGGGATACACGTGTGCCGGTGGAGTCACCGGAGGGGAAGCCGGTGCCTTGCACACGGGTGAAGGGTCGGGTGATGGTCATGAGTTCCGGCGAACGCCCCTTGCAGGAAGTCGTCTTCCTGACCGTGGCGGAGGTTGCCTCGGTCATGCGGGTGTCGAAGATGACGGTGTACCGGTTGGTGCACAGCGGAGAGCTGCCGGCCATCAGGGTCGGGCGGTCCTTCCGGGTGCCCCAGCAGGCGGTGCACGAGTACCTCAAGGAGTCCTACGTGAGGCTTGAGAGCGCGTAGTTCCGGGTGGGCGGGGGTGGGGCCGCAGCTGCGGATCCCACCCCCGTTCGCCGGGGATTCCCCGCGAGTTTCCCGGTCACCGGGAGCACGATTACGGCCCAGGGCCCGTGGACGGTAGGCTAGGCCGTCCGTCAGTCGTATGGACTCCGTCTCTCACGGGCGCGAGTCTCAGTGAGCGAGGGTTGTTCCGTGGGCTCTGTCATCAAGAAGCGTCGCAAGCGTATGGCCAAGAAGAAGCACCGCAAGCTTCTGAAGAGGACCAGGGTCCAGCGTCGCAACAAGAAGTAACGCCTGAGCCTGCGCTTCGGCCCCGCCCAGGCGGGGATTAGTCGCGGACTCGCGTACAACGGCGCAGGAAGAAGTAGTGCGCCCCGCCTTGGCGGGGTTCAGGCGTTCCACCGCCCGTCCAGGCCTCGGCCTGGGCGGGCGGTGTCGTTTCACGGCCCGGCAGGGCGGCGCGGTACGGTGCACGCAGGCCGCTCGGGCCGAGGGAATGGGGTGCACACCGTGGGCGTGGTCGTGCTCGTCACCGGCGTGGCACGCCATCTCGGTGCCCGCTTCGCCGCCGAGGTCCGCCGCCGTCCGGGCGTGGACCTGGTGGTCGGCGTGGACGTGCAGCCGCCCCGGCTGCCGGTCGAGGAGCCGGACGGACCGGCCGCCGAGTACCGCTTCCACCAGCTCGACCTGCGCCGCCCGGCGGTCTCCCGGGTGATCGCCGAGCACCGGGTCGACACCGTGGTCCACCTCAGCGTCAGCGCCACCGGCCTGGGCTCCACCAACCGCTCCGCGGTGAAGGAGTCCAACGTCATCGGCACCATGCAGCTGCTCGGCGCCTGCCAGAAGGCGCCCGGGGTGCGCCGGTTGGTGGTGAAGTCGACCACCGGCGTCTACGGCTCCGCGCCCCGCGACCCGGCGGTGTTCACCGAGCGCATCCAGCCGAAGAACCCGCCCGGCGGCGGCTTCGCCAAGGACGCGGCGGAGGTCGAGGGCTACGTCCGCGGCTTCGCCCGGCGCCGCCCGGACGTCGCGGTGACGGTCCTGCGCTTCGCCAACATCGTCGGCCCCGCCGCGGACACCCCGCTCAGCGAGTACTTCGCGCTGCCCGTGCTGCCGACCGTCCTCGGCTACGACCCCCGGCTGCAGTTCGTGCACGAGGACGACGCCGTCGCGGTGCTCTGCCGGGCCGCCGCCGAGGCCGAACCGGGCACCGTCAACACCGGGACCTTCAACGTGGCCGGGGAGGGCGTCCTGCTGCTCTCCCAGTGCGCCCGCCGGCTCGGCCGGCCGACCGTGCCGCTGCTGCTGCCCGCGGTCAGCTGGATGGCCGGGCTGGCCCGGCAGACCCGGCTGCTGGACGTCTCGCCGGAGCAGCTGCGGCTGCTCACCCACGGCCGGGTGGTGGACACCACGCGACTGCGCGAGACGCTCGGCTACCGCCCGGCGTTCACCACCCCGGAGGCCTTCGCCGACTTCGCCGCCGCGCAGGGGTCCGGCCTGCTGCCGCCCGAGCGGCTGGCCGCCGTCACCGACCGGCTGGCCGCCCTGCTCGGCCCGGTGCGGGCCCCGGCCGCCGGCGTCCCCACCGTCCGTACCGACCGCCCCCGCCGACCCAGGAGCTGAACCCGCGATGAGTGCCGCAGCCGAGAACGCGCCGGGCGAGGCCAGGGTCATCCCGATCGAGTCCGCCCCCAGCTGGACCTCGCCCGACGACCCCGGGCCCGCCGACCGGCCAGCCGACCGGCTCGCCGACGCCGTCGGCGGGGCGCTGTCCGGGCAGCTCGGTTCGGCGGCCACCCGGCTGTTCGGCAAGGGCTGGGAGGGCCGGGCCGCGGACGGGCTGGCCTTCCTGCGCCGCCGGATCACCGGCGACTACGAGGTGGACGAGTTCGGCTTCGACCGGGAGCTCACCGAGGAGGTGCTGCTCGCCCTGCTGCGCCCGTTGTCCGAGAAGTACTTCCGGATCGAGGTCCAGGGCGTCGAGAACATCCCGGCCGAGGGCGGCGCGCTGATCGTCGCCAACCACTCCGGGACGATCCCGCTGGACGCCCTGATGACCCAGGTCGCCATCCACGACCACCACCCGCACCACCGGCACCTGCGGATGCTCGCCGCCGACCTGGTGTTCGTGCTGCCGGGCGTCAACGAGCTGGCCCGCAAGGCCGGCCACACGCTGGCCTGCAACGAGGACGCCCAGGCGCTGCTGGAGCGCGGCGAGGTGGTCGGGGTCTGGCCGGAGGGCTTCAAGGGCATCGGCAAGCCGTTCGCCGAGCGGTACAAGCTCCAGCGCTTCGGGCGCGGCGGCTTCGTCTCCTCGGCGCTGCGCGCGAAGGTGCCGATCGTGCCGTGCTCGATCGTCGGCGCCGAGGAGACCTACCCGATGATCGGCAACGTGAAGACACTGGCCCGGCTGCTGGGCCTGCCGTACGTGCCGATCACGCCGACCTTCCCGTGGCTGGGGCCGCTGGGCGTGCTGCCGCTGCCGACCAAGTGGACCATCCGGTTCGGGGAGCCGATCGCCACCGACGGGTACCCGGCGGAGGCGGCGGACGACCCGATGCTGGTCTTCGACCTGGCCGACGAGGTGCGCGAGACGATCCAGCACACGCTCTACAAGCTGCTGGTGCAGCGCCGGTCGGTGTTCTTCTAGGTTTCCCGCGACCTCTGGGGGCCTTCCGTGGCTTCCGAGGCACGGCCGAGGGCCCCGGCGATCCTGGAACTCCAGGGATCGCCGGGGCCCTGCGCCGTCCGGTCGGCCGCCGGTCAGCCGCCGAGGAGCCGCAGCCCGGGCAGCAGGCCCGGGATCAGCGGGGGCACCTCGACGCCCTGCGGCTGGCCGGCGGCCGGGGCGCTGGGCGTGCCGGAGGGCTGCTGCGGTGCCTGCGGCGGGGCCGGGACGGCGCTCGGCGAGGTCTTGCCGCCGGTGAGCCCGCTGGTGAGGTCCCCGACGAGCCCGTTGACGGCGTCCGGCGCGCTGCTGGGCAGGGTGCTGGGCAGGCCGCCGCCCTTGGCGCCGATGCCGCCGGGCGTGCTGGCGCCGGTGCTGGCGGGGGCCCGCTCGGTGCCGCCGGGGCGGTTGTTGCCGCCGCTGCTCGCGCCGGTGCCGCCACCCTGGGCCGGGCGTTCGCCGGGCGCGGTGCCGGAGCCGTTCGCCGGGGTGTCGGCGGGGGCGCCGCCGGTGGCCGGGCCGGCCGTGTCGCCGCCCGCTCCGGTGCCGGCCGGGCCACCGCTCTTGGCGGTGGGCTGGGCCAGGCGCAGGGGCGCGACGTCCTCGCTTATGTCGTCGAAGAGCTGGTCGACCAGGTGGGCCTGTTGGGTGAGCTGGACGGGCAGCTGGCCCGCCAGTTCGGTCCAGCGGCCGTCCTCGCCCTGGGCGAAGCCGGCCAGGGCGCGCATCGGGCCGAGCGAGCCGTTGCTGCGGTAGACCGAGCGGAGCAGCTCGCGGCCCTTGATGGCGTCGGCGTGCATGTCGTCCAGCGCGCGGCGGACCCGTTCGACGGTGCCCGGGCTGAGCCCGGTGGCCGGGCCGGGGTGGCCGACCAGGGTCTTGGCCTCGCCGAGCCTGGTGGCGGCGTTGTCGAGCAGCAGTTCGCCGCGTTCGGAGTCGGTGTCCGCCAGGTCGAGCCTGAGCCCTTCGAGGCCGCGCTTCATGCCGTACAGCGTGTCCCCGGGGAGGGCGTTGGAGCTGGCGGCGGCGGCGCCGGCGAGGCTGCCGACGGCCAGTCCGGCGACCAGTCCGCCGATCGCGAACCGGCGGCTCCAGCGGCCGCGCGGCGCCGTCCGGATGGCCCGGTGCCGGCGTTGGCGGGGCACTGTGGCGCCCGGTCCGCCGGCGAAGGCCTGCTCGAACGCGGCCATCAGCTGCGCGCGTTGGACGGTCCGTACCTCCGGGTCCAGCGCTGGTCCGGGCATCGCGCCCAGTGCGTCGGTCAGGCCGACCAGTTGGGCCATCGCGACCGAACCGGCGCCGGTGGCAGCGGTGTTGGCCGATTCGGCGTCCGCTGCGCCGCGCTGCTCCGCCCGGTGGGCCTCCAGCGCCTCGGCGAAGGCCTTCGCCCGTCGGTGCTCCAGCACGTTTGCCGTCACGGGCCACACCTCCCTTCGTCGTTGTCGACACCCCGGCCTGCCGGACGGTTGCCTCGGCGGGCCAAAGCCACTCCATCGGGTGACAGGTCGCAATTCGGCTTGACCGTACGCCTGGTGGGGACTTGCACGCTGGCCAACGAGTGGTGCGGGCGGTGGGTTACGCGCGGCTGATCATCGGATCGACCGTTCACCCGGACGTGTCGGTCGGGTACGGATGGTGACGGCCCGTCGGGCTGCCCGCCGGCTATGCCTCCTCCGGTCACCGCGGCCTCACCGGGCGTCCGGCGGCAGCAGCCGGGCCAGGGTGCGGACGGCGCGGTACTGGAGGGTCTTGATGGCACCCTCGTTCTTGCCCATGATCCGCGCGGTCTCGGCCACCGAGAGCCCCTGGAGGAAGCGGAGCGTCACGCACTCCTGCTGCTGCGGGTTGAGCCGGTGCACCGCGTCCAGCAGGGCGGCGTTGGAGAGCGACTCCAGCACCGACTCCTCCGGGCTGCGCTCGCACTCGTTGGAATCGAGCATCTCGCCGGTGGTCACCTCCAGCCGGAAGCGGCTGGACTTGAAGTGGTCGGCGACCAGGTTGCGGGCGATGGTCACCAGCCAGGCGCCGAAGTCCCGGCCCTGCCAGGTGAAGGTGCCGATCCGGCGCAGCGCGCGCAGGAACGTCTCGCTGGTGAGGTCCTCGGCGGTGGCCCGGCTGCCGACCCGGTAGTAGATGTAGCGGTAGACGGTGTCCGCGTAGTGGTCGTAGAGCCGGCCGAAGGCCTCGCTCTCGCCGGCCTGGGCCCGCTCGACCAGCTCCATGATCGGGTTGTGCTCGGTCTCGTAGCCGGGGCTCGGCGCGGTCCGGGCGCGGCCGCGGCCGACGCCGGTGCTGCCGGTGCGGCCGCGCGAGCCGGTGCCGGTGGAGCCGGCGGCGGTGGTGCGCAGTGCCAGGCCGGAGCCGTGCGGGTGGCCGAACGGGGCGCCGGCGGGCACGAGTTGGGGCGAGGCGGCGAGCTGGCTGCGGAGCAGGTTGCGCAGCAGGTCCAGGCCGGTGGAGATCTGCCGGTCGGCGACGGGGCGGCCGCGGAGGCCGGTGCGGGGGCGCAGGGGCGCGGACGACGGGCGGGAGGGTGCAGGCGCGTCGTTCCGGACGGGTGGGTACACGGGACTCCCAGAGGCAGAACTGTGGACGGATCACCTCCGCCTGCGCGGAGAGCACTCCCGCGCCGCCCGTTCGAGCGGGGCGCGTGGGTGACGTGCATCCAGGAGAGAATAACGCTTTGTGCAATGACAGCTACACCGTGTGGTCGAAGTGGTCGTTTGGGATCCATTTATCGCGCATATTCGGCTGACTCTGACCGGACCTGCCATCGTTCATCCGGCTCAACGTGACCGTTCGGGCGCCCAGGGTGACCAATTCGGGGGTCCGGCCGGTGGTTTCCCAGTCTTGAGGCCTGGCAACCCCCGACTTTCCCGGTCTGGCGAACGATCAGAACCGGTCACCGGCTGACAGGTTCGCTCATTGGGCCGGAAAGCCGTACCGGAAACGGGAGTTCGCCCGTACGAGGGGCCAGGTCAGAGGCCTGGTTGACGGCCGGCCACCCGCGCGGGAAGGCCGTGGGGAGGGCGCGGACAGGCCCGGCGGCGGGGGCGCGACCGGGGGTGGCGGGAGCCCGTCAGGCGCAGCGGCGGCGGCGGTTCAGGGCCACCCCGGCGGCCGCCGCACCCGCGAGCACCCCGAGCGCGGCCGCCGCCGGCAGCCCCACCCGGGCCGCCTTCCGGCCGGTCCGGAAGTCCCGCACCCGCCAGCCCTGGGCCCGGGCGTGGCGGCGCAGCGCGCCGTCCGGGTTCACCACGTACGGGTGGCCGACCAGCGAGAGCATCGGGATGTCGTTGGCCGAGTCGCTGTACGCGGCGCAGCGGTCGAGGTCCAGCCGCTCGTGCCGGGCCAGCGCGTGCACCGCGGCCGCCTTGGCCGGGCCGTGCAGCAGCTCGCCGACCAGCCGGCCGGTGTACAGGCCGCCGTCGGCCTCGGCGACGGTGCCCAGGGCGCCGGTCATGCCGAGCCGGCGGGCGATCACCCGGGCGACCTCCAGCGGGGCGGCGGTGACCAGCCAGACCCGCTGGCCGGCGTCCAGGTGCATCTGGACCAGGGCGCGGGTGCCGGGCCAGATCTTGTCGGCCACGACCTGCTCGAAGACCTCCTCGCAGATCGCCTCCAGGTCGGCGGTGCGCTTCCCGGCGACCAGGCCGAGCGCGGTGTGCTGGGCGTCCGAGATGTGCTCCGGGTCCTCGGCGCCGTTCAGCCGGAACCAGGCCTGCTGCCAGGCGAACCGGGCGATGTCGCGGCGGGTGAGGAAGCCGCGCCGGTAGAGGCCGACCCCGAGGTAGAAGATCGCGGCCCCGCGCAGGATGGTGTTGTCGCAGTCGAAGAACGCGGCGGCGCGCGGGTCGCCCGGCTCGGGGGTGTGGTTCTCGGCCGGGGCCTTGGGCGCCTTGCCGGGCCTGCCCGCGGCGGGCGCGGCGCTCTCGGTGGAGCTCTCGGCCGGAGCGGTGCTCCCCGCGGGCGCGGTGCTCTCCGCGGGGGCGGTGGCCGGCTCCGGCTCGGCCTGTAGCGCAGCTGCCGCCGCCTCGGCGGCAGCCTCGCCCGCCAGGGCGCTCCGCTCGGTGGTGGAACGCTTCGCCTGGGTGAGCCTTCGGAGCACGGCCATGTCATCGAGCATAGCCAGCCGGGCGCGCGGCGGCCGTGACGGCGCCGTGCCCGCGCGGTGAACACCGGGCGGTCCCGGGCCCCGGTGGGGCGGCCGCCGGGCGGGCGGACAATGGCCGGGTGAGCCCACTGCTGCGACGTGACAAGAGCCCGAAGCCCGCGCCGGCCGACCGCACCGTGACCCTGGTCGGCAAGCCCGGCTGCCACCTGTGCGACGACGCCCGGGAGGTGATCGTCCGGGTGGCGGGCGAGCTGGGCGCGACCTTCGAGGAGAAGGACATCACCCAGGACGAGGAGTTGTACCGGCGCTACTGGGAGCAGATCCCGGTGACCCTGATCGACGGCCGCCAGCACGACTTCTGGCGGGTCGACGAACGCCGCCTGCGTGCCGCCCTCGGCGGCTGACCGCTCCCGCCCGCCACCGTCGCCGCCCCCGCCGCTCGGCGGGGGCGGTTCGCCGAATCGTTGTCAAAGACACCCCGGTCCGGCTTGAGCCGGGGCCGGTTGGTCGGCTTACGATCGAACGCGTTTGCGCCCAAGGGGGGCTGAGCACACGAGGAGTGCCGCCATGCTTCCCGGCCCGACCCCTGGGACGCCCGAAGCCCCGCCGGGCGCCCGGGGCTTCGCCGTGGTGGACGTGGAGGCGACCGGCCGCAGCCCGTGGCGGCACCGGGTGGTCGAGATCGCGGTGGTCCTGCTGGACGAGCGGCTGCGACCGGAGGCGGAGTTCGCCACCCTGCTCGACCCGCTGGGCCCGGTCGGTCCGACCCATGTGCACCGGATACACCAGGCGGACGTCGAGGGCGCCCCGCGCTTCCGGGAGATCGCCCCGCGGCTGCTGGAGCTGCTGGCCGGCCGGGTGCTGGTGGGTCACCACGTCAGCTGCGACCACGGATTCCTGGATCGCGAGTTCGCCCGGATCGGGGTCGCGCTGCCGCCCGTGCCGCTGCTGTGCACGATGCGGCTGGCCCGCGCCCACCTGCCGCAGGCCCGCGGCCACGGCCTGGCGGCCTGCGTGGAGGCGGCGGGCCTGGGCTGGTACCCGGCGCACACCGCGCTGGGCGACGCCCGGGTGACCGCCGAGCTGCTGCGGCACTGCGTCGGCGTCCCGTCCTGCCCGCCGGACGACTGGGCGGGCCCGCTGCGCGAGGCGGCCCGGGTGCCCTGGCCGCGGCTGGGCCGGGCCCGCTCCCGTTCGTCCGGCACGCCCGTCCCGCTGGTGCGCCGGGAGGCGCCGTACGGCCCGTGGCTGCCCGGGGTGCCCGCCCCGGCCGTCCTCCTGACCGAGCGCGGTGCTATGGGTTCGACGGCGTGATGCGCATCACTGTGTGGGGACAAAACGGACACCATCTTTGTGCACACGTTCACAAACGCATAGCCTGGCTGCCAAAGCCCAGCTTCACCCACAGGAGCACCGTGGCAATCGGCCGATCACCACAGAGCAGTTCGCAGACGCCCGACCAGGGCGCCGCGCGCCGACCCTCGCGTGCCCGGGGCATCCCGGAGGCGACCGTCGCCCGCCTGCCCCTCTACCTGCGCGCGCTCACCGCGCTCTCCGAGCGTTCGGTGCCGACGGTCTCCTCCGAGGAGCTGGCCGCCGCCGCCGGCGTGAACTCGGCGAAGCTGCGCAAGGACTTCTCCTACCTGGGCTCCTACGGCACCCGCGGCGTCGGCTACGACGTCGAGTACCTCGTCTACCAGATCTCCCGCGAGCTGGGCCTGACCCAGGACTGGCCGGTCGTCATCGTCGGCATCGGGAACCTCGGCCACGCCCTCGCCAACTACGGCGGCTTCGCCTCCCGCGGCTTCCGGGTGGCCGCCCTGCTGGACGCCGACCCGAACGTGGTCGGCGGCAGCGCGGCCGGCCTGCCGGTGCGGCACATGGACGAGCTGGAGTCGATCGTCGAGAGCCAGCACGTCTCGATCGGTGTGATCACCACCCCGCCCGGCGCCGCCCAGCAGGTCTGCGACCGGCTGGTGGAGGCCGGCGTCACCAGCATCCTCAACTTCGCCCCGACCGTGCTGACCGTCCCGGACGGCGTGGACGTGCGCAAGGTCGACCTCTCCATCGAGCTGCAGATCCTGGCCTTCCACGAGCAGCGCAAGGCCGGCGAGGAGCCGGACCGCACCGAGTCGGTGCTGGACCGCGCCCCGGGCCCGGTCCGGGCGGCGGCCGCCAAGCTGCGCCGCGCGGCGGGCGGCAACGGCAAGGGCCGTGGCACCGCCGAGACCGCGGCCAAGGACCAGACCGAGCAGGGCCAGCCCGGCAAGGGCGGGGAGGGCGATCTCCCCGCGGTGATGCCCGCATGAGCGAGCGAGTCAGTCGCAGGGCGCAGGTCGTGCGGAGCACCCGCCGAGCGGTGCGGGGCGGCCTCATGAGTACGGACAACCGTGGGACCTGGGGGCGGGCGTGAGTCTTCTCGTCGTTGGACTGAGCCATCGCACGGCGCCGGTCGGCGTGCTGGAGCGCGCCGCGCTGACCGGTGAGGTGCCGACCCGGCTGCTGCACGACGCGGCCGCCACCGCGACCGTCGCCGAGGCCGCGCTGCTCAACACCTGCAACCGGATCGAGCTGTACGCGGACGTGGACAAGTTCCACGCCGGCGTCGCCGAGCTGTCGCTGCTGCTCGCCCACCACAGCGGGGTGGACCTGGAGGAGCTGACCTCCCACCTCTACGTCCACTACGAGGACCGCGCCGTCCACCACCTGTTCTCGGTGGCCTGCGGCCTGGACTCGATGGTGGTCGGCGAGGGCCAGATCCTCGGCCAGCTGCGCGACGCGCTGGCCACCGCGCAGGAGGAGCACACCGCCGGGCGCGGCCTGAACGAGCTGTTCCAGCAGGCGCTGCGGGTCGGCAAGCGGGCGCACAGCGAGACCGGCATCGACAAGGCCGGCCAGTCGCTGGTGACCTTCGGCCTGGAGCAGGTCGCGGCGGGCGCGGGCGAGATCGCCGGCAAGCGGGCGCTGGTGGTCGGCGCGGGCTCGATGAGCTCGCTGGCCGCCGCCACCCTGGTCCGCTCCGGCGTCACCGACGTGCTGATCGCCAACCGGACGCCGGCCCGCGCCGAGCGTCTGGTCGAGATCCTCGGCTCCGGCGTGGCCCGCACCCTGGACCTGGCCAAGGTGCCGGAGGCGCTGGCCGACGTCGACCTGGTGATCTCCTGCACCGGCGCGGCCGGTGTGGTGGTCAAGGCCGGGGACGTGGCCGCCGCGGTCGCCGCCCGCACCGCCGACCAGCCGCTCGCCCTGCTCGACCTGGCCATGCCGCGCGACGTCGACCACGCCGTGCACGAGCTGCCCGGCGCCCTGCTGGTGGACCTGGAGAGCCTCTCCCACGCGCACGCCGCCACCCCCGGCGCCGGTGACGTGGACCAGGTCGGCCGGATCGTCGCCGACGAGGTGGCCGCCTTCGGCGCCGCCCAGCGGGCCGCCCGGATCGCGCCGACCGTGGTCGCGCTGCGGGCGATGGCCTCCGGCGTGGTCTCCGCCGAGCTGGGCCGGCTGGACTCCCGGCTGCCCGACCTGGACGAGCGCTCCCGCGCGGAGATCACCCAGACCGTCCGCCGCGTCGTCGACAAGCTGCTGCACGCCCCGACCGTCCGGGTGAAGCAGCTGGCCGCCGAGCCCGGCGGCGCCTCCTACGCGGACGCGCTGCGCGAGCTGTTCGACCTCGACCCGGCGGCCGTGCACGCCGTGTCGGGCACACCCGTCGGCGGCCCCCAGCCCTCGGGCGGGGGCGCCAGATGAACCGTCAGCCATCCCACGAGTACCACCGGGACGATCACCTCATGAATGGTCAACCGATCACGGAGCAGACTCCGGCCGCCACCGCGACCCTGCGGCTCGGCACCCGGCGCAGCGCGCTCGCCATGGCCCAGTCGGGCATGGTGGCCCGCGAGGTCACCCGGGTCACCGGGCGCCCCGTCGAGCTGGTCGAGATCACCACCTACGGCGACACCTCCCGGGAGGCGCTGGCGCAGATCGGCGGCACCGGCGTGTTCGTCTCCGCACTGCGGGACGCGTTGCTGGAGGGCCGGATCGACTTCGCCGTGCACTCGCTCAAGGACCTGCCCACCGCCGAGCCGGAGGGCCTGGCGCTGGCCGCCGTCCCCGAGCGCGAGGACGCCCGGGACGCCCTGGTCGCCGCCGAGGGCCTGACCCTGGACGAGCTGGTGGAGAAGCTGGCCGGCGCCGGCCGCCCGGCCCGGATCGGCACCGGCTCGCCGCGCCGGATGGCCCAGCTGAACGCCTGGGCCACTGCCCGCGGCGCCGCGCTGGAGACCGTCGCGATCCGCGGCAACGTGGACACCCGGATCGGCTACGTGACCAGCGGCGAGCTGGACGCGGTGGTGCTGGCCACGGCCGGCCTCAACCGGCTCGGCCGCAGCGCCGAGATCTCCCAGCACCTCGACCCGGAGCTGATGGTCCCGGCCCCCGGCCAGGGCGCGCTCGCGATCGAGTGCACCAGCGCCGACACCGACCTGACCGCCGCGCTCGCCGCCCTGGACCACGCCCCCACGAGGGTCGCCGTGGTCGCCGAGCGGGCCCTGCTGGCCACCCTGGAGGCCGGCTGCTCGGCTCCGGTGGCCGCGCTGGCCACCTGGGTCCGACCGAACGAACTGCGGCTGGAGGGCGTGGTCGGCGACCCCGACGGCGCCGCCCTGCTGAAGATGTCCGCCAACGGTCCGATCGTCCTCGACGAGACCGCCGAGCAGCACGCGACGGCCCTCGGCCGCGCGCTGGCCGCCCGGCTGCTCGACGCGGGCGCGGCCACCCTGATGGGGGAGCGAGCCCGATGAGCCCCACCGCCGCCACCGAAACCCCGTTCCCGGGCGGCCAGTCCGCCACCGGACGGTGCACCTTCCTGGGCGCGGGCCCCGGGGACCCGGGGCTGCTGACCCTGCGCGCGGTCGAGGTGCTGTCCTCGGCCGACATCCTGGTCGCCGACCCGCTGACCGCGGTCGCCGTGCGCACCCACTGCCCGGCCGGTGTGCAGGTGCACACCCCGGTCGCCGAGGGCGCGGACTTCAACCTGGCCCGGCTGGTCGCCGAGGCCGTGCGGGCCGGCAAGCACGTGGTCCGCACCGTCGACGGCGACCCGGGCCTGGACGGCTGCGCCGCCGAGGAGATGCTCAGCTGCGCCGGCGACGGCATCCCCTTCGAGGTGATCCCGGGCGTCGCCCAGTCGGTCGGCGTCCCGGCGTACGCGGGCGTCCCGCTGCGCGGCGCGGCCGGCACCGACGTGCGCTTCGTGGACGGCACCGCGCTGCTGGCCGGCAGCCCGGTGGACCTGGGCGCGCCGGAGACCACCCTGGTGGTCCGGACCACCCTGGGCCAGCTGCCGGCCACCGCGGGCGCCCTGGTCGCCAACGGCCGCAAGCCGGAGTCGGCGCTGAGCGCCACGCTCTCCGGCACCACCACCCGCCAGCGGACCTTCACCTCCACCCTGTCCGGCATCGCCGCCGACCTGAAGGCCGCCCGGGTGCTGCCCTCGCCGGTCTCCGCCCCGGTGGACCCGGCGACCTCGGTGATAGCCGTGGTGGGCGAGCAGGTCGCCCACCGGTCCTCGCACTCGTGGTTCGAGACCAAGCCGCTGTTCGGCTGGAACGTGCTCGTGCCGCGCACCAAGGAGCAGGCCACCGGCCTGTCCGAGCAGCTGCGCTCGTACGGCGCGGTGCCGCAGGAGGTGCCGACCATCGCGGTCGAGCCGCCGCGCACCCCGCAGCAGATGGAGCGGGCCATCAAGGGCCTGGTCACCGGCCGCTACGAGTGGATCGCCTTCACCTCGGTGAACGCGGTCCGGGCGGTCCGGGAGAAGTTCGAGGAGTACGGCCTGGACGCCCGCGCGTTCGCCGGGATCAAGGTCGCGGCGGTCGGCGAGACCACCGCGCAGGCCCTGGTGGACTTCGGCGTGAAGCCGGACCTGGTGCCCTCCGGCGAGCAGTCCGCGGCCGGCCTGCTGGAGGACTGGCCGCCGTACGACCCGGTGTTCGACCCGATCGACCGGGTGCTGCTGCCGCGCGCCGACATCGCCACCGAGACCCTGGTGGCCGGCCTGGTCGAGCTGGGCTGGGAGGTCGACGACGTGACGGCGTACCGGACGGTGCGCGCCTCGCCGCCGCCGGCCGAGACCCGTGAGGCGATCAAGGGCGGCGGCTTCGACGCGGTGCTCTTCACCTCGTCCTCGACCGTGCGGAACCTGGTCGGCATCGCGGGCAAGCCGCACAACGTCACGGTCATCGCCTGCATCGGCCCGGCCACCGCCAAGACCGCCGAGGAGCACGGCCTGCGGGTCGACGTGATGGCCCCGGCGCCGTCGGCGGCCGCGCTGGCCCAGGCGCTGGCAGACTTCGGGGCCAAGCGCCGCGACACCGCCACGGCCGCCGGCGAGCCGGTCTACCGGCCCAGCGAGCGCCGTCCGGGTTCGCGCCGCAAGGCCCGCTGACACCCTCGGGACCGGGGGCGGCGATCCGTCGCCCCCGGCACTGCACAACCGTTCGGAGAGAGAAGCCGTGTCCGCTGAATTCCCGTACGTACGCCCGCGCCGGCTGCGCCAGAGCCCGGCGATGCGCCGCCTGGTCGCCGAGACCCGGCTGCACCCGGCGGAGCTGATCCTGCCGCTGTTCGTCCGCGAGGGCGTCAGCGAGCCCGTCCCGGTCACCTCCATGCCGGGCGTGGTCCAGCACAGCCGGGACACCCTGCGCAAGGCCGCGGTGGAGGCGGCCGAGGCGGGCCTGGGCGGCCTGATGCTGTTCGGCGTGCCGGCCGTGCAGGACGCCACCGGCAGCGAGGGCACCAACCCGGACGGCATCCTCCAGCAGGCGATCCGCGACGTGGTCGCCGAGGTCGGCGACGCCCTGGTGGTCATGTCCGACCTCTGCCTGGACGAGTACACCGACCACGGCCACTGCGGCGTGCTGGCCGCCGACGGCAGCGTGGACAACGACGCCACCCTGGAGCGCTACGCCGAGATGGCCCGGGTGCAGGCGGACGCGGGCGTCCACCTGGTCGGCCCGTCCGGCATGATGGACGGCCAGATCGGCGTGATCCGGCGGGCGTTGGACGAGGCCGGACACCAGGACGTGGGCATCCTCGCCTACACCGCCAAGTACGCCTCGGCGTTCTTCGGCCCGTTCCGCGAGGCGGTCGGCTCCTCGCTCAAGGGCGACCGCAAGAGCTACCAGCAGGACCCGGCCAACGCCCGTGAGGCGCTGCGCGAGCTGGACCAGGACCTCGCCGAGGGCGCCGACCTGGTGATGGTCAAGCCGGCCATGGCCTACCTGGACATCCTGCGCCAGGTCGCCGACGCCTCCCCGGTGCCGGTCGCCGCGTACCAGGTGTCCGGCGAGTACGCGATGGTCGAGGCGGCCGCGGCGAACGGCTGGATCGACCGGGAGCGGATGATCATGGAGACGCTCACCTCGATCCGTCGGGCCGGGGCCGAGCAGATCCTCACCTACTGGGCGGTCGAGGCCGCCGCGATGCTCAAGTAGTCGGCGCCGCAAGGCAGGGCATCAAGTAGCAGGCGCAGGGCAACGAGAAGGCCGGGCCGCTCCCCGTGGGGGCGGCCCGGCCTTCCGGGTTCTACTTCCAGCCGTTGATGTGTGCGAAGCCCTCGCCGCCGCCGATCACGTCGGTGGAGGTGGCGGCGCCGCCGCCGAAGCCGCCGGCGATGACGTCGCTGGTGTGGCCGACGCCGAAGCCCGCACCGGCCACGAACGGCTGGTCGCCCGAGGCGACGAACTCGCCGCCGCCCGCGAAGCCGACGTGCGCGAACGCCGGGGTGGCGGCACCCGCGAGCGCCAGCGCGGCGGTGGCGGTCAGTGCGGCCTTGGCCAGCTTGCTCTTCATGGAAATGCCCTCTCTTTCGGAGCGCCCCGGCGGGCGCTGCCTCTGACACGTGATCACATCCGGCCGTTCGGGTCGGCGCCCCACGCGCCGGTCCGAACGCCCGCTCACCCGGCCGGTCCGCACCTGTTCGGCGGTCGGCCGGACACCTCGCCCGTGGCGCCTTGAGCACCCGTGGCGCTCGTAGCACCCGTGGCGCCCGTAGCGCCCGGAGGGCCCGGGGAGACGTACCTCCCCGGGCCCTCCGTCCGTGCCGTGCCCCTTGATCAGCCGATCAGGTGCGAAACGCCCGCGTCGCCCGAGGACTGGGTGTTCTGGCCGACGTTGCAGATCTGCTTCGGGGTGCTGTTCAGGACGGGCACCTCGACCGGAACCGCGACGCCGATCACGGCGACGGCGATGTTGTGGACCTCCGGCAGGCAGATGTTCGCGTTGTCCAGGGTGTGGAAGTTCGGGCTGCCGTTGCCGTGGGTGCCGGTCTGGTTGGTGCCACCGTTGCCCTGGACGGAGGTGGCGGCGCCGTCCGCGTCGACGATGGCGGAGGCCGAGCCGGCGGACATCGCGATGGCGGCGGCGGCCAGGCCGGCGGCGGCGAGGGACTTCTTGATCATTTCCGGTTTTCCTCTCGAGGGGTGAATCGGGGAGCGATTCGAAGGGTGGTTCAGGGGGAGTGCAGCTGGGGGAACGGTCAGCCGACCAGGTGGGACACGCCCGCGTCGCCGTGGCTCTGGGTGCCCTGGCCCTGGGTGCAGTACTGCTTGCCACCGCTGTTGGCGATCGGGACCTCGACCGGGACGGCCACGCCGAGCACGCCCACCGCGATGTTGTGGATCTCGGGGAGGCAGACGTTCGCGTTGTCCAGGAAGTGGAAGTTCGGGCTGTTGTTCCCGACCGTGCCGGTGAAGTTGGTGCCGCCGTTGCCCTCGATGGAGGCTGCGGCGCCGTCCGCGTCACCGATCGCCGAGGCGGGCGCGGCGGCGGCGGCCAGCGCGGCGACGGCCAGGCCGGCGGCGGCGAAAGACTTCTGGATCATGGGGAGATCCCTCTCTGAAATGCTCTTGGTTTCCGTGCGTACAACGCGTAGAACGCTCAGACCCGGTCTGCAGTCACTGACGTCCAGATCAAAGAATGACGGCACGGAAGGTTACGGGGATTTTTGAAAAGAGTCCGGGAGGCGCGTCGTAGGGTGGTTTCCGGTCGGATTATTAGGCCGAACCGGTTAACCGCCGCAATCCGTACCAGCGGTCACTCGTTGAGGCAGATTGCTTTCCGGCTGCGCCCCGCAGCCCCTCCCTTCAGGGATCTCCAGTACGGACAGGCAGAACGGTGAAAAGCATGAAGTTCTCCAAGCGGGCCGGCGCGATGCTGTTGGCGGTCGGTGCGGGCATGCTCGCCTCCCAGGGAGCGGCCAGTGCCGCCCCGGTCAGCCCCGACCAGGTCGGTGCCCTGGAGGACAAGCTGGCCACCCAGCAGGTCCCGGCGGACGTGCCGCTCACCCCGCTCGGCAGCCGCGTCACGGCCGGCATCCCGACCTCGCTGCTCCTGCCGCCGGCACCCGGCCGCACCACCAGCACCGAGCTCATCCCGGACCGGCTGGTCCCCGGGCTGCAGACCGGGAAGGTCGGCCCGAGCGCCAAGGCCCAGTTGCCGCTCCCGCTGGTCGACCGGGGCGCCGACCTCGGCCAGGTGCTGCTGGAGGCCCCGGCCGCGCCGCTGCACGCCGACACCCCCGGCCTCGCCGTCGGCAAGCCGCTCGCCCTCGTCCAGGACGGCACCGGCCAGCTGGCCGACGGCCGGCTCAAGGTGGACGAGGTGGACCCGCGACTGGTCACCGGCACCGTGCAGGCCGTCCCCGGGGCCACCGCCAGCCTCGGCGACGACGACCACCCGATCTCGGTCACCGACAAGGTGGGCGACCTGGCCGCGACCACCACCGCGACCACCACCGGCGTGGTGCAGCAGACCGGCCTGACCGACCTGACCCAGCTCTGAGCCCAGCGGCTCCGGGCACGGCGGAGCCCGGCACCCCGGACGCGACCGGGGTGCCGGGCTCCTGCCTGCGCCGGGCGGCTCAGCCCGGCAGCACACCGGTCAGGCCGCCGACCAGCGGGAGGTCCCGGATGCCGCCGCCCGCGCTCAGCGGGCCGGTCAGCCCGCCGGTGCCGACCGGGGCCAGGCCCTGGTCGGGCTTGACGGTCGCGCCGTTGTTGAGCACGTCGGCCGAGGAGTTCGCCCACGGGTCCAGGCGCAGGTCCTTGACCGGCGCGAGCCCGTAGCCGAGGCCGGAGGTCGTCCCGTTCAGCGCCTGACCGACGTCGGTCTTCGCCAGCTTGGCCGGGCCCGACGCGGGGGCCGAATCGGTCGTGGTGGCGGCCTGTGCCGAACCCGCGCCGAGCAGCATCGTGGCGCCGACGGCGACGACCAGGCAGGCCCCGCTCTTCTTCGAAACCATGCGGATCACCCTTCGGTGGATCGGGGGCCCGGACGGCCACCGGCCGCCCGGGGATGCCGAACTGCCCCCCGGCCGGCTGGTCGGGGGGCAGTACGGCCGGAACGGGTGCCGATCGGGGATCAGCAGTCGTCCGCGGGCGGCGGGGGGAGCTCCACGTTGGCGCAGCTGTTGCCGAAGGCCGGGTTCAGCAGGCCGACGATGTTGATGGAGTTGCCGCACAGGTTGACCGGGATGTGCACCGGGATCTGGACCTGGTTGCCGGAGACGACACCGGGGGAGCCGGCGGCCACGCCCTCGGCGCCGGAGCTGGCGGCGGCGGACCCGGCCGCGCCGAGCACCAGGCCGGCAGCGGCGGCGGACAGGACGGCGGCCTTCTTCACGTTCTGCATGGGGGTTGATCTCCTCGATCACACACGGGTGGAGCGTGCCGCGCCCCGGCGTCGCGGGGCGCGGCACTCGGTGAATCTGCTGTCGCCGGTGCGGCGACGGCCGGTTCAGCCGGCGTTGACGCAGGTGTTGCCGAAGGCCGGGTTGAGCAGGCCGACGATGTTGATGGAGTTGCCGCACAGGTTGATCGGGATGTGCACCGGGATCTGGAGCTGGTTGCCGGAGAGCACGCCGGGGGAGTTGGCGGCCACGCCCTCGGCGCCGGAGCTGGCGAACGCACCGCCGGCGGCACCGAGGACCAGACCGGTGGCGGCCAGGGACAGGACGGCGGCCTTCTTGAAGTTGCGCATGTCTTTCCTCCGTTTTCTGCCCGACGGATGGGAAATGTCGGGAGCCGGGCGAGCACGAATACTCACCCGCTGGCTTCTGGGGATTGCCGTGATTGTCACTCCGGCGGCGCACACCGGCGTGTTTCGCCCATGGCTCGGGCGTCGACGCGGCCGCCGCGTTCTTCCAGCACCTCGCGAACAATTCCCGCACGGCCGGGAGCGGTTCGGTGCAGAGGCGCGACCAGGGGAATTCCCGGTCAGGCGCTGAGGCAGTTATTGCCGAACGCCGGGTTCAGGAGGCCCACCACGTTGATCGAGTTGCCGCACACGTTGAGCGGAATGTGCACGGGCACCTCCACCGAGTTGCCCGAGACCACGCCGGCCGAGCCGGCCGCGACACCCTCGGCGGACGCGCCGTGCAGGTGGTGGGCGGACGCGACGCCGGCGCCGGCGGCGAGCAGGGCGGCGCTGGCCGCGGTGCCGACGACGCCGTGGGCGAGCTTGCGCATGGGCGGTACTCGATTCGTGTGAAGGGGGCCGGGTGGATCGTGTTCCGCCAGAGAGAACGAGGCACCGTGCGAGGGGAAACGGTCCGGTCCGCTGATCACCCGAATGCCGGTCGCCGTCCCCGTTGGGCCGGATGGGTGACAGTGCGTCCACCGACGCAACCGGTCCGGGTGGGTGTCGTTCTTGATGTCGCACTCCCCGTGCATCTCTGTATGAACAGTCAGGAGGCTCGTATGAGCATCAAGAAGACCGCCGCCGTCGGCGCGGCCGTGGTGGGCATCGTGGCCGCCGGCGCCGGCACCGCGATGGCCAGCTCCGGCGCCGAGGGTGTCGCCGCGGGTTCCCCCGGTGTCATCTCGGGCAACCAGGTTCAGGTTCCGGTTCACGTGCCGATCAACCTGTGCGGCAACACCATCGACATCATCGGCCTGCTCAACCCGGCGTTCGGCAACCACTGCGCCAACGTGGGCTGATCCTGCTCCCGGTTCGGCCGGTACGAGCCGCTGTTCCGCGCTTCCCTCCTGGGGCGCGGGGCGGCGGCTCTCCGCATGTCCGGAAGCGTGTCGGGGCGTCAGGTTCCGGCGGTGTCACAAGCCTTGTTGCGTTACTTGTCAGTACCTAGAATGTGAGACCTGCTCACCTTTCTTGCTCCGCGCCGCTCGGCGCCCGGCCGGGCGGCCCCCACCCCCCCGCAAGGAGTCGCGTGTGATCAGGTCCCGACTGACAGCGGCGCGGCGGCCCCGGACGGTGGCGCGCCGCTCCCCGTACGGCGCACTGCTCGCCACCGGCGCCCTCGTCGCCACCCTCGGCCTGGCCGGCGCCCCCGCCGCACTCGCCGACCCGGCCCCCGCGGCCGGCGCCACCCGCCCGGCCGCCATCGTCGCCCTCGGCGACAGCGCCATCTCCGGGGAGGGCGCCGGCACCGACACCAACGACGGTTACTTCCCGGAGACCGACAGCCCCACCAACTACTGCCACCGGCACCCCAAGTCGGAGATCTTCGTCACCGACATCCCCGGCGTCACCCCGATCGACCTCGCCTGCTCCGGCGCCCAGACCGGCGACCTGGTCAGCGACCCCGAGCTCGCCAAGGTCACCGGCTCCGGCAGCGGCGACTTCGGCGAGCCCAAACAGGACGTCAAACTCGCCGACGCGGCGGGCAAGTACGACGTGAAGATGGTCGTCGTCACGATCGGCGCCAACGACGACTTCGACTTCAGCGGGATCATGATGCACTGCCTCGCGCAGTACTTCCCGATCCCCAAGGATCAGGGCTGCCGCGACACCATCGGCAGCGACGAGATCGTCCAGCGCGCCAAGCGGGTCCAGCCCAAGGTCGTCGCGGCGCTGCAGAACATCCGGCAGACCATGCGGAAGGCGGGCTACGCCGACTCCTCGTACCAGCTGGTCTACCAGTCGTACTTCAATCCGATCACCCCGGACATCCGGCGCAACGACTACCTCGGCAAGGTCGCCGACGGCTGCCCGGCCTTCCCCGAGGACCTCGCCTGGGGCCACAACTGGGTGGTGCCGACCTTCAGCGACGCGCTGCGCGGCGCCGCCGAGCAGGTGCCCGGCGTGCGCTACCTCGACCAGCGGCGGGTCGCCTTCGGCCACGAGGTCTGCGCGGAGTGGACCAGCTCCCCGTACGAGTACAGCAACGGGGACGTCATCAACCTCGCCGAGTGGGCCCGCAACGGCTGCGACTCGCAGATCGGCATCCCCGGGCTGTGCATGAACATGGTCCGTCAGTCGTACCACCTGCGGGTGGCCGGCTACCGCGGCGAGGGCGTCTGCCTCGGCCAGTTCTTCGCCAAGCCCGAACTGGCGCAGGCCTACTGCACGCTCAACCAGCAGAACACCACCTCCATCCAGCCGCTCACCCCCGGGCAGCCGTTCGCGGACGTCCCCGAGGACGGCTCCTGGTACCAGCTCACCAACGCGGCCACCGGCAACGCGCTCGACCTCACCGGCGGCGGCACCTACGGCGACTCCACCAACGGCCGGGCCGCCATCACCTATCCGGCCACCGGCGGGCTCAACCAGTCCTTCGTCCTGGAGGCCAAGGCCGGCGGCAGCTACGAGCTCGACTTCAGCGGCAACCGGGACATGTGCCTGGACGCCAACGCCGCCTCCACCGCCGCCGGCACCCGCATCCAGCAGTGGCGCTGCAACGGCGGCGGCAACCAGCACTGGGTCCTCAAGCCGGCCGGCGGCGGCCGCTACAAGATCGCCGACTCCCAGGACCCGACCAAGGTGATCGCCCCCGGCACCACCCTCGACGCCAAGGGCAACCCCGCCGTCGAACTCGCCACCGACACCGGCGCCGCCGGCCAGCTCTGGCAGCTCACCAAACTCGGCATCGTCTACCTCCACGGCTGATCCCCGGCCCCTCCGCGGCGCCGCCCCCACCGGCCGGGTGGGGACGGCGCCACGGCGTTTTCGGGGCGGGCGGGCGTTCGCGGGGCAGGTGGGGGTGTGCCGTAGGCTCACCTGAAATCGCTGCGCCGTAGCCGCGCGGACCACCAGCGTGGCGGGGAGTACCCAGAGCAGATGAGCACGGCATCGAGCACCGAGTCGTCCAGCACCGAGCCCGGCGCGCCCGCGGCGCCGGAGACGGAGCGGCCCGCGGAGCGCTCCGAGGAGCGGGCGGGCCGGCGGCCCGGGCGGTTCGGCGCCCTGGTGGAGCGCTTCGCGCCCGCGCTCGGGGCGTACGCGGTGGTCAAGGCCATCGGCCTCACGGTCTTCATGCTGCTGCTGTCGCACACCGGGGACTACCTCAAGAAGAACCCGGGCCGCGGCGGCGGCGCCCAGCCGTGGGACGTGCTGGGCACCTGGGACGGCGTCTGGTACCAGCGGATCGCCGAGAACGGCTACGACCCGCAGCTGCTCCCGATGCACGGCTGGCCGCTGGCCTCCTACTACGAGAACTCGGCCGCCTTCTTCCCGCTCTACCCGTGGCTGATGCGGCTGGTCGGCGCGGTCACCGGGCTCGGCCCGTACGGCTCCGGGATCGCCGTCTCGGTGATCGCCTCGCTCGTCGCGGCGGCGGGGATCTTCGCGATCGCGGAGCGGCTCGGCGGCTTCCGGGCGGGCGTGATCGCCGCGGTGATCTGGGGCCTGTTCCCGGGTTCGGGGGTGGAGTGGGCGGTCTACTCGGACTCGCTGTTCGTCGCGCTGTCCGCCTGGGCCTGCTACTGCGTGATGACCCGCCACTGGCTGACGGCCGGCGTGCTGGCGCTGGTGGCGGGCCTCAACCGGCCGACCGCCGCCGCGCTGATCGCCGCGGTGTCGATCGCCGCGCTGGTGGCGCTGATCCGGCGCACCGACGGGGTGGCCCGGCCGCTGACCGCGATGCTGATCACCCCGTGGGGCCTGATCGGGTACGTCGTCTGGGTCGGCTACCGGATGGGCGACTGGGGCGGCTACTTCAAGCTCCAGCGGGGCGCCTGGAACCGCTACTTCGACGGCGGCGCCTCCACGGTCCGCACGATCATGGACGTGATCACCGGGCACTGGAACTTCTGGCAGTCCAACCCCGTCCCGGACCTGATCGCGATCGCCCTGCTGATGGCCCTGCCCGGACTGCTGGTGCTGCTGTGGCGCACCCGGCCGCCGTTGGTGCTGGTGGTCTACACGGTGCTCACCATCGCCACCGCGCTGAGCAGCAACCAGATCTTCGGCAACATCTCGCGCTACCTGCTGCCGGCCTTCCCGCTGTTCATCGGCCTGGCGGTGGCGCTGCGCCGGGTGCGGACGTCCTCGCTGGTCGGCCTGCTCGCGATGCCCGTGGTGGCGGCGGGCTGGTACGCGGGGTATGCGCTGTTCGAGTTGGGCATCCCGTAGACCCGGGGTTGGTTGCCAACGGGATCATCCGGCAGCGGACGGGCCGTTGCTAATCTCGGACGTATGACGACGACCCCGCCCGTGCGCCAGATCCGTGACATCTCCGGCCTGCTGGACCACGCGAGCCACGTGCTGGCGACCCGGATGGCGGCCGCCTTCACCGAGCTCGGGATCACCCCCCGCGCGTACTCCGTGCTGTTCCACGCGCAGGAGACCGAGCGCACCCAGATCCAGCTGGCCGAGCTGTCGGACCTGGACAAGACCACCATGGTGGTCACCGTGGACGAGCTGGAGAAGGCGGGCCTGGCCGAGCGCCGCCCGTCCGCGACCGACCGCCGGGCCAGGATCATCTCCGTCACCGAGGCGGGCGAGCGCGCCGTCGAGCGGGGCACCGCGATCGCCGACCGGGTGCACCGGGAGGTGTTGGAGTCACTGCCCGGCCCGGAGCGGGACGTGTTCGTGTCGGCGTTGACGCGCCTGGTGGACGGGCCGCTGGCGGAGCCGGTGGAGAGCGAACGGGCGGTACGGCGGGCGCGCCGCGCCCGGACGAACTGACGCGAGGTCACATCCCTTCGCCCCGGCCGCCGTTCGACGGGCGGGGCGAAGGGTCCCGGGAAGTCCTACGGCCAGACCAGGCAGTACAGCTGGTGCCCGGCCTCGTGCAGCCGGTTGGCGAAGTCCTGCCACTCGTGCAGCATGCTGTAGATCACGAAGGCGTCGCGCGGTCCGCGCCGGTCGGGGACGGTGGACCAGATGAAGGCGGCGGCGCCGAGTTCGGTCTCGTCGGCCTTGCGGAGCGGTTCGACGACGTTCTGCGGGAGTTGGACGACGGCGTAGTCGGGGTGCAGCACGACGAGTTCCAGCGGCGGGACCTGGTGCAGCGGGACGCCCTGGATGCCGGTGAGGACCATGGCGCTCATGGTCTCCGGCTTGATCTTGGTGGAGAGGTGGCCGTTGGGGGAGCCGCTGGTCTCCATCAGGTCGCCGAGCCGCCCGAGCGAACCGAGTTCGCCGGCGTCCAGGCCGAGCCCGCCGGGTCCGAGGGCGGTGGGGACTCTGGCAGCGGTGGCGCGATCCGGTGCGCCGAAGTACTTGTACGTCACCCCCACGCGTCCCTCACCCCGCCTCTCGCCGCCGCGGCGGCCACGACCCGTGCCCGCTCCCTTACCCCCGCGTGCGGTTTCGGCGGGCCTGCGGGAGCCCCCCGCAGCCTCGTCGTAGCCGTCCTGCGCCTCGGACACTCGGACCATCCTCACCGGAATTCGCCGGAATCGACAGACCCCCGCACGTCCGGCGTCCCTCCGGACGTGCTCCTTACCCGTCATGCGCCGCCGTACCCACTCGCGGTACGCGGCAGTCCTCTCCACACCCCTGCACACAACCGGAACACTTGCGCACTCTGAGTGCACAGTCTGACTGGTCCGTGCTCCGGAGCAGTCAGCGGCCCCGTCTGTACGGACAACCGTACAGACAACGGTGCCCGGATCATCGTTCCAGATGATCGGGTCCGACATGCAGAGCTCAAGGACACGATTTGAGACCATGTCTCCCGTGAGCTACCCCTACGAAGCCCCCCAGTCCCAGTCGCTGTTCGACCGCGCCTCCGTCGTGACGCCCGGCGGCGTCAACTCCCCGGTGCGCGCCTTCCGCGCGGTCGGCGGCACGCCGCGCTTCATGGTGTCCGGCACCGGCCCCTACCTCACCGACGCCGACGGCCGCGAGTACGTCGACCTGGTGTGCTCGTGGGGCCCGATGATCCTCGGCCACGCGTACCCCGCGGTGATCGACGCCGTCCAGCAGGCGGTCACCCGCGGCACCTCCTTCGGCACGCCCGGCCAGGGCGAGGTCGAGCTGGCCGAGGAGATCGTCGGCCGGGTCGCCCCGGTCGAGCAGGTCCGCCTGGTCTCCTCCGGCACCGAGGCCACCATGTCCGCGATCCGGCTGGCCCGCGGCTTCACCGGGCGCGCGAAGGTGGTGAAGTTCGCCGGCTGCTACCACGGCCACGTGGACGCCCTGCTGGCCGCCGCCGGTTCGGGCGTGGCCACCTTCGGCCTGCCGGACACCCCGGGCGTCACCGGCGCCCAGGCCGGCGACACCATCGTGCTGCCCTACAACGACCTGGCCGCCGTCGAGCAGGCCTTCGCCGCCCACCCGGGCGAGATCGCCTGCGTGATCACCGAGGCCTCGCCCGGCAACATGGGCGTCGTCCCGCCGCTGCCCGGCTTCAACGCGGGCCTGGCCCGGCTCTGCCGGACGAACGGCGCGCTGTTCGTCTCGGACGAGGTGATGACCGGCTTCCGCGTCTCCAAGGCCGGCTGGTACGGCCTGGAGGCGGCGAACGAGGGCTGGGCGCCGGACCTGCTGACCTTCGGCAAGGTCATGGGCGGCGGCTTCCCGGCCGCGGCCTTCGGCGGGCGCGCCGACGTGATGGCCCACCTGGCCCCGGCCGGCCCGGTCTACCAGGCGGGCACCCTGTCCGGTAACCCGATCGCCACCGCGGCCGGCCTGGCCCAACTGCGCGGCTGCACCGACGAGGTGTACGCGACGGTGGACAAGGTCGCCGCCGAGATCTCCGGCCTGGTGTCGCAGGCGCTGACCAAGGAGGGCGTGACGCACCGGCTGCAGACCGCCGGGAACATGTTCTCGGTGTTCTTCACCGAGGCCGCCGTCACCAACTACGACGAGGCCAAGACCCAGGAGGCGTACCGTTTCACCGCCTTCTTCCACGCGATGCTCGCCGAGGGCGTCTACCTGCCGCCGTCCGCCTTCGAGTCCTGGTTCGTCTCGGCGGCCCACGACGAGCGGGCGATCGAGCGGATCGCCGCCGCCCTTCCGGCCGCCGCCCGCGCGGCCGCCGCGGCCACGGTCTAGGCCCCGAACCATCCCTGCGAGCCCCAGGAGTACTGAGAAGTGAGCGCCAAAGAGATCACCGTCGTCCATCTGATGCGGCACGGTGAGGTGCACAACCCGGAGGGCATCCTGTACGGGCGCCTGCCGGGCTACCGGCTGTCCGAGCTGGGCCGGGAGATGGCCGAGCGGGTCGCCGAGGACCTGGCCGGCCGGGACATCACCCACGTGGTGGCGTCCCCGCTGGAGCGGGCCCAGGAGACCGCCGGGCCGATCGCCAAGGCGCACGGCCTGGACGTCGCGGCGGACGAGCGGCTGATCGAGGCGGACAACATCTTCGAGGGCAAGACCTTCGGCGTCGGCGACGGCTCGCTGCGGAACCCGGGCTACTGGAAGTACCTCACCAACCCGTTCAAGCCCTCCTGGGGCGAGCCCTACCTCGACCAGGTGGTGCGGATGATGGGCGCGCTCGGCGCCGCCCGGGACGCCGCGCGCGGGCACGAGGCGGTCTGCGTCAGCCACCAGCTGCCGATCTGGATCGTCCGCTCCTTCGTCGAGCGCCGCCGGCTCTGGCACGACCCGCGCCGCCGGCAGTGCTCGCTGGCCTCGCTGACCAGCTTCACCTTCGAGGGCGACAAGATCGTCTCGGTCGGCTACCGCGAGCCGGCCCGCGACCTGCTGCCCGCGCACCTGATCGGCAAGGGCGGCAAGGACAAGCCGGTGGGCAAGAGCTTCGGCGCGTGAGCCCGCGGGGCCGTTGGTAAACCCCGCGTAAATATGGGATCGGGCCGCCCGGCGAGAGCCTGGCGGCCCGACTCCGTCACAGGTCAGAGGGGGTGCGACGCGCTAGGGAGGACCCCGGCGAACCTGCCCGGAACTCCATGCGAAACTTTTCACATGTCTGCCATGGCGCGCCCCCGTCCCCGTGTCGCCGCAGCCGCCGCCACTGTCGCCGCCGCTGCGCTCGTCCTCACCGGCTGTTCCTCCTCGGGCTCGTCGGGCAGCGGCGAAGGCCAGGTCGGCTTCGTCACCGTCAAGGGGACCAACCTGTCGAAGGTGGACACCGGCAAGCGTGGGAGCGCCCCCGACATCTCCGGGGAGACCCTGGACGGCAGCCAGACCAAGCTCTCGGACTACCACGGCAAGGTCGTGGTGCTGAACGTCTGGGGCTCCTGGTGCGGGCCGTGCCGGGCCGAGGCGAAGAGCCTCCAGGCCGTCTCGGAGAAGTACAAGGACCAGGGCGTCCAGTTCCTCGGCGTCAACACCCGGGACAGCGACAAGACCAACGCCGTCCGCTTCGAGCAGGAGCAGGGCGTCACCTACCCGAGCATCTTCGACCCGGCCGGCACCCAGCTGCTCAAGTTCCCCAAGGGCAGCCTCAGCCTGCAGTCGCTCCCGACCACCCTGATCGTCGACCGCGACGGCAAGCTGGCCGCCCGCGCCGTCGGCGGCACGACCCAGGACGCGCTGGAGTCGATCCTCCAGCCGGTGGTCGCGGAGCAGAAGCAGTGAGCCTGCCGCTACAACTCGCCGACAACACCGGGACCCTCCAGAGCGGGGCACTGCTGGTGGCCGCGCCGATCGCGCTGGCCGCCGGGCTGGTCTCGTTCTTCTCGCCCTGCGTGCTGCCGCTCGTCCCCGGCTACCTGTCGTACGTGACCGGCTTCTCCGCCGCCGACCTCGCGGACGCCCGCGGTGCCCGGCGCGGCCGGATGCTGCTCGGGGCGACGCTGTTCATCCTCGGCTTCACCGCGGTGTTCGTCTCGGGCGGGGCGCTGTTCGGCCAGTTCGGCGACACCCTCCAGGCGCACAAGCGGGTCATCTCGATCGTGCTCGGCGCGCTGACCATCGTCATGGGCCTCGCCTTCATGGGCCTCGTCCCCGGCCTGAGCATGCGCGAGGTGCGCTCCCACCGCCGCCCGGCGGTCGGCCTGTGGGGCGCCCCGCTGCTCGGCATGGTGTTCGGCGTCGGCTGGACGCCCTGCATCGGCCCGACCCTGGCGACCGTCCAGAACCTGGCCCTGAACCAGGCCGACGCGGAGCGCGGCGCCCTGCTGATGACCTTCTACTGCCTCGGCCTGGGCGTACCGTTCATCGTGGCCGCGCTCGCCTTCCGCCGGGCACTGGGTGCCTTCGGCTGGGTCAAGCGGCACTACCCGCTCGTCATGCGGATCGGCGGCGGCATGCTCGTCGCGGTCGGTCTGCTGCTCGTCACCGGGATCTGGGACTCGACGATGAGTGAACTGCAGTCCTGGACCGCCGACTTCTCGATCGGAATCTGACCGTGAGCAAGACCACGACCGAGGCCGAGCTGCCCCTGGCGCCGGACGACGCGGCCGCCGAGCGGCTCAGCACCGCGCCGGTCGAGTCCGAGGGCCCGACCGGCATAGGGGTCCTGGGCTGGGCGCGCTGGATGTGGCGCCAGCTGACCTCGATGCGGGTCGCGCTGATCCTGCTCTTCCTGCTGTCGCTGGCCGCCATCCCGGGCTCGCTGATCCCGCAGTACCAGAACGGCCAGGGCCTGCTCAAGGTCGAGGCGTGGAAGACGCACCACACCGCGGTCGCGCCGATCTACGAGAAGCTCCAGCTGTTCGACGTCTACAGCTCGGTCTGGTTCTCCGCGATCTACATCCTGCTGTTCGTCTCGCTGGCCGGCTGCATCGTCCCGCGTACCTGGCAGTTCGTCGGCGTGCTGCGGGCCCAGCCGCCGACCGCGCCGCGCAACCTGACCCGGATGCCGGTCTACGCGGCCTGGCGCACCGAGGCGGACGCCGACGCGGTGAACGCCGCCGCCCACCGGCTGCTGCGCAAGCGCCGGTTCCGCACCAACCTGGCCGGCGGCTCGGTGGCCGCCGAGAAGGGCTACCTGCGCGAGGTCGGCAACCTGCTCTTCCACATGTCGCTGTTCGCGCTGCTCGGCGGCTTCGCCTGGGCCAGCCTGGCGTCCGGCACCGGCGGCAAGCTGATGGTCGAGGGCGAGGGCTACTCCAACACCATCACCCAGCTCGACGACTTCAACGGCACGCGGTTCTACGGCACCGAGGACCTCGACCCCTTCTACCTGAAGCTGAACGGCTTCACCGCCAAGTTCCAGGACAAGGGCGACCAGATCGGCGCCGCCCGGCAGTTCACCGCGAACGTCGAGTACACGGCGGGCGAGGACACCTCGAAGCTCAAGCAGGGCACGATCGAGGTCAACCACCCGCTGGAGATCGGCGGCAGCAAGGTCTTCCTGATCGGCCACGGCTACGCCCCGGTCATCACCGTCAAGAACGGCAAGGGCGACGTCGTCTACCGGGGTTCCGTGCCGTTCCTGCCGCAGGACGGCAACCTGACCTCGACCGGTGTCGTGAAGGTCTCCGACTACGGCGTCGGACCGGACGGCAGCTCGACCCAGATGGGCTTCTCCGGCTACTTCCTGCCGACCGCGCCGCTGAGCTTCGAGGGCACCGGCCCGATCTCGCTCTTCCCCGGCGACGCCGCCCCCGAGCTGGTGCTGAACGCCTTCGCGGGCGACCTGGGCACCGACTCCGGCCTGCCGCAGAACATCTACCAGCTCAACACCCGCAAGCTGACCCAGCTGACCCAGGACGGCCAGCCCGCCAAGGCCCGGCTCAAGCCCGGCCAGGCCTGGGACCTGCCGGACGGCTACGGCAGCGTCACCTTCGAGGGCTACAAGCAGTGGGCCAGCTTCAACGTCTCGCACCGCCCGGGCAACACGATCGCCCTGACCGGTGCGGTGCTGGCGATCCTCGGCCTGATCGGCTCGCTGTTCGTGCAGCGCCGCCGGATCTGGGTGCGCGCGGTCGCCCTGCCGGGCGGCGGCACCCAGGTGGAGCTGGCCGGCCTGGCCCGCAGTGAGTCGGCGAAGATCGCCGAGGAACTGGCCGAACTCGCGGTGGACCTCCAGGACGACGCCCCGGCGTCGGAGGACGAGGACGACGCCGCGCCCGAAGGCCCCGCGCCCGAAGGCCCCACAGCCGAAGGCCCCGCGCCCGAGGACCCCGCAGTCCCTGCCGACCAGAACTCCAAGGAGTAGACGGTGCATCTCGCCTCGGGGGTCGACCCACAGCTGGCCGACCTCTCCAACAAGCTGATCTATTCGGCGATGGTGGTCTACACACTCGCCATGTTCGCCCACATGATCGAGTGGACCTTCGGCAGCAAGGGCGCCGTCGCCGTCCGCTCGACGGAGCAGTCGGGCAGCCTGTCCGAGACCGTCGCCGGGACCAAGGGCGCGAAGAAGGTCACCGTCACCGTGGCGGGGGCCGGCGGCGGCACCACCACGCTCACCCGCACCGCCCTGGCGGGCGAGGGTGCGACGGTGGTCACCAGCGGGCGCGGCGCGGACGAGGAAGACGGCCCGGGCGCGGCCGGCAACAGCACCCGGGCCGACCTGGCCGGCCGGATCGCGGTCTCGCTCACCGTGCTGGGTGCCCTGCTGCACGCCGGCGGCATCGTCACCCGCGGCCTCTCGGTCTCCCGCTGGCCGTGGGGCAACATGTACGAGTTCTCCTGCGCCTTCGCCTTCGCCATGACGGCGGCGTACCTGGTGCTGCTGGCCTCGAAGAAGAACGTCCGCTGGCTCGGCCTGCCGGTCGTGCTCGCTGGGCTGCTGACCCTCGGCATCGCCACCACGGTGCTCTACACCGACTCCGAGCAGCTCGTCCCGGCGCTGCACTCGCCGTGGCTGGCGATCCACGTCTCGACCGCGATCTTCTGCGGCGGCGCCTTCTACGCGGCGTTCATCGCCACGCTGCTGTACCTCGGCAAGGACTCCTTCGACAAGCGGATCGCGGCCGGCCTGACCACCGGCCCGCTGGGCACCCCGGCGTCGGTCTGGCGCCGGCTGCCCGCCGCGTCCACCTTCGACAAGCTGTCCTACCGGATCAACGCCCTGGTCTTCCCGCTCTGGACCTTCACCATCATCGCGGGCGCGATCTGGGCCGAGGCGGCCTGGGGCAAGTACTGGGAGTGGGACCCGAAGGAGACCTGGTCGTTCATCACCTGGGTCGCCTACGCCTGCTACCTGCACGCCCGCGCGACGGCCGGCTGGAAGGGCCGCAAGGCGGCCTACCTGGCGCTGGCGGCCTTCGCCTGCTGGCTCTTCAACTACTACGGCGTGAACATCTTCGTCACCGGCAAGCACTCCTACGCGGGGATCTGACCGGGGCACACAGTCACCCACCGGCCCGGCTCTCCGCAGAAGGTAGCCGGGCCGAGGTGCGACAGGGGTAGTTCGTGCCGGCCGCCGGCCGGCACGGGGAGGAACGAGGAGGAAATCGCGCAATGGAGTGCGACGAGGTCATGCTGACCGTCCGAATCACCGCCGCCGAGCGCACGTTGCTCCGCCGGCTCGCCCAGGGACACCGCAGCGACGTGTCCGAGGTGGTGGCCGACGGCCTGCTGGACATCATCCCCACGCTCAGCTCGCCGGGGGACGCCTACCGCCTGCTGGGCGCTCTGACGGCGCCGGCGCCGTGCGCGCTGACGGTCTGGCTGCCGACCCCGCTGGCCGACCTGCTGGTGCCCGGCGCGGCGCGGATCGCGCAGGTCACCGAGGTCCGGATCGAGTCGGCCAGCGCGATGCTGGGCGCGGCGCTGCGGCTCTGGCTGGCCCAGGACCCGGTCCGGCTGGCCACCAACCTCAGCGTGATGCACGCGGGTCGGCCGTCGGCGCTGGTCGCCGCCTAGCGGGCGGCCAGGGGGTACTCAGGGGGTGTTCAAGGGGTGCTCAGGGGGCGCTCAAGGGGTGCTCAAGGGGTGCTCAAGGGGTGCTCAGGGGGTGCTCAGGGGAGGCCGTTCAACTGGCCAGCGGCAGCCGGGGGCTGCCGATGCCCTGGCCGGCGGGGCGGTCGTCGAAGGCCTCCCGCCGGGCGGGCACCGTCGGCGGCTCGGCCGGTCTGTCGCCCGGTCTGTCACCCCGTCTGTCGGTCGGCCTGTCCGCCGATCCGTCGGCGGGTCCGTCGATCGGTTCGGTGAGCAGCCGGCAGTCGGCCGCCGTCCGCCCGTCCTGGACCAGCAGCACCCGGACGGGCAGCCGGCGGCCGTCCGGCGCCTGCTCGTGGACCGCCTGGACGAGGCAGGGCCGGTCCAGCTCGATGTAGCGGTCGAAGGACGTCACCAGCTCGACCGGTACCACCGGTTCGGGGTGGCGCAGCCGCTGGGCGGCCTGCCGGGCGGCCTCCAGCACCAGCATCCCGGGCACGTGGTCCAGCTCGTGGTCGAACAGCACCGGGTGCCCGGCGTCGGTGCGCAGCAGCCAGGTGTCGGGCCGCAGGGTGGGGCTGAGCACGACGTCCGTGGGCTGTGCGCGGCCGACCAGCTCGGGCGCGGTGGGCGCGGGCAGCCGGGGCAGGGCGGCGGCCCGCCGCTCGGGGCCGCGCAGCCGGGCGTAGGAGGCGGGGGAGACGACCCGCAACTGGCCGGAGCCGTGGCCGATCGGGTGGCCGTCCCGGGATATGTCGATGTGCACCCGCAGCGAGACCAGCCGGCCGTGCCGCATCCGGACGTCCTCGCAGCCGACCGCGAGCATCAGCGAGGCCGGCCCGGTGGTGACGGCCAGGCCGCGCAGCCCGTCCGGGCCGAGCGCGTAGGAGAGGTCCTCCATGACGAAGTGGTGGCCGCGCGGCACCCCGAAACCGGCGTGGCCGATCAGCAGCCCGGCCTGCCGGATGGTCTCGGCCATCAGCACCGGGTCGTGGAAGCGGTCCCCGGGCAGGCGGTAGAAGGCGTGCAGCCGGGGCCACTGGGCGCCGAGCAGGAAGTCGTACGGACCGGTGGCCTGCCAGCCGGTGAGGAACACCTCGGACACCGAGGTGCGGTGCACCAGGTGGCGGGAGACGGTCCGCTCGTGGAAGTCGTAGCCGGGACCGGGGTGGGCGTACGGACCGTGGGCGTCCGGCTCTACGATCAATGGCATGACGGGCCCTACTCCAGGGTGACGGTCGAGCGGCCGGTACGGTCGCCTGAGATAAAACATACAGACCACCCGGTTTCTCTTCTGCGTCTGGGGTGGCCCCTGCCGCGCAGCCCGACGCGACCACGCTACCCCTACCCTGGACTGGGGTAATGGCCGCCCGGGGGGCGGCAGGCCCGGGGCGGGGGTGCTCCCCACTGGACGGCGGGGTCCGCGAAGGAGCTAGATTAGATACCAACCATGCGGTTTCGGTCGGCGCCGTCCGCATGCGAGGCGTCGCCCCCAACGGCGGCGCGCTGACAGCAGCGGGGCGGGCGGGGGGAAACGCGTCCGGCCGAGTCCGGAGGGGCCCAGTGGTCAAGCAGGAACGCGCGGGGCGGACCAGGCGTGCCGTGCTGCTCGCCGCGGCGGACACGTTCGCCGGCGTGGGCTTCGAAGCCGCCAGCCTGGTCGACATCAGCCGCCGGGCCGGGGTGAGCAAGGGCGCTCTCTACTTCCACTTCGTCTCCAAGCAGGCCCTCGCCGACGGCGTGCGCGCCGCCGCCGGGCGCGAGATCGGCTCGGCCGCGCTGCGCGCCCTGCGCTCCGGCGGACCGGCCCTCCAGGGCCTGATCGACTTCTCGCACGAACTCGCCCGGCTGCTGCGCGAGGACGTGATGGTCCGGGCCGGCGTCCGGCTCGGCCGCCAGGGCCCGCCCCGGGCCGACACCCCGGACGGCCCGCCCGGCGCGGACGCCGCCTGGCGCAGCCTCACCGCCGTCGTCCACCGGCTGCTGGACCGCGCCGCCGAGGCCGGCGAGCTGCGCCCCGGGCTGGACCGCCGGGCCGCCGCCGAACTGCTGACGACGATGGCGGCCGGCCAGGTGCTGCTCGCCGCCGAGGAGGCCGACCGGCCCGGTCCGGAGGCCGTCGGCCGACTCTGGGCGGCCGCGCTGCCGGCCCTGGTGGCGGTGGAGCACTGCGCCGGCTACCGGCTCTGAGCGGCCCTGGGCGGAGAGCCCCGGCAAGCGCCCTGGGAAACGTCCGGGAGACGCCCCGGGAGACGCCCTAGGAAGGCACGCGCTCGGCGACGCTCAGCCGGGCGAGCGCGTGCGGCTGGACCAGGCCGGGCAGCACCAGCGTCCACAGGTCGGACATCCGCTGGATCAGGTCCCGCCGGTCGGTCAGCACCTGGGAGCTCAGCTGGATCCCGGTGACGGCCCCGGTGATCACCCCGGCGGCGGCCGCCAGGTCGATCCCCGGGTGGAGGTCCCCGGCGTCCCGGGCGCGTTCCAGCAGCCCGCGGGCCACGTCGGACCAGCCCTGGTAGGCGGCGATCTGCGGCTGGGTGAAGCTGCCGTGCTCGATCGTCAGCCGGATGCTGCCGCGCACCAGCGGGTCGTCCTGGAGGGCGTGGGCGAAGGCGTACCCGAGGTCGATCAGGGTCTGCACCGGGCTGTCCGAGGACGGCTGCCAGGTGCCCAGCCAGGCGCCCTGCCCCTCGATGACGGCGAGCGCCAGCTCTTCCTTCGAGTGGAAGTGGAAGTACAGCGCGCCCTTGGTGACACCGGCCCGGTCCAGGATCTCGGACATCGTGGCGGCGGCGTAGCCCCGCTCGTCGAACACCTCGGCCGCCGCGAGGAGTACCGTCTGGCGGGTCGCCAGCGCGCGGGCCTGCCTGGCCATCGCAGCCTCCCTGGATAGTTCTGGTCCATCGGCAGCGGCCGATCCTATGGGGGCCGACGGGGCGGCGGGCCGCATACCGTCCAGTAGGTATTCTACCGAGCCGCGCCGGGGCGGAGCGGACACCCGGTGGTCGGACCGGCCGGGACCGGCGCCCCAGGCCGCCGGGAAGGCCGGAAGGCCGGCCACCCGGGTGGGGTGACCGGCCGTCGCGGGAGGTTCCGGGCCGTCAGGCGGCCTGCTGCCAGCTGACCGGCGAGTAGTAGGCCGGGCGGCGCTCCAGGCGCTGCCAGTTGGCGATCGGCTCGACCTGCGCGGTCGCGGCGGCCTGCTGCGCGACGGCCGCCCGGGCCATCAGCACGGCGGTGAGGGCGGCCAGCTCCTCGTCGGAGAGCGAGCCGCGGACGATACGGACGAGGGGTTCGGCGGAAGCAGTCATGGTCTGGTTTTCTCCCCCGGTGGCTTGTGGTGTGTGGTGGTCGCTCGGAACTGCGTGCTGCGGGCCGCGCGTGGGCGCGGGCGTTACATCGGCGGGTTGCCGTGCTTGCGGCTGGGCAGGTCGGCGTGCTTGGTGCGGAGCATGGCCAGGGCGGAGGCGATCACCTGGCGGGTCTCGGCGGGGTCGATGACGTCGTCGACGAGGCCGCGTTCGGCCGCGTAGTACGGGTGCATCAGTTCGTTCTTGTATTCCTTGATCTTCTGGGCGCGCATGGCGTCGGGGTCTTCGGCGGCGTTGATGTCGCGGCGGAAGATGACGTTGGCGGCGCCTTCGGCGCCCATGACGGCGATCTCGTTGGTGGGCCAGGCGTAGGAGAGGTCGGCGCCGATGGAGCGGGAGTCCATGACGATGTAGGCGCCGCCGTAGGCCTTGCGCAGGATGAGCTGGATGCGGGGCACGGTGGCGTTGCAGTAGGCGTAGAGGAGCTTGGCGCCGTGGCGGATGATGCCGTCGTGCTCCTGGTCGACGCCGGGCAGGAAGCCGGGGACGTCGAGCATGGTGACGAGGGGGATGTTGAAGGCGTCGCACATCTGGACGAAGCGGGCGGCCTTCTCGCTGGCGTTGATGTCGAGGACGCCGGCGAGGGACTGGGGCTGGTTGGCGATGATGCCGGTGACGTGGCCGTCGATGCGGGCCAGGACGCACAGGACGTTGGTGGCCCAGCGTTCGTGGACTTCGAGGTATTCGCCGTGGTCGACGATCTCCTCGATGACCTTGCGCATGTCGTAGGGGCGGTTGCCGTCGGCGGGGACGAGGTCGAGGAGGGTGTCGTTGCGGCGCTCGACGGGGTCGTCGTTGACGGCGGGGGGCGGCATCTCGCGGTTGTTCTGGGGGAGCAGGGAGAGGAGGTAGCGGACTTCCTCGATGCAGGACTGCTCGTCGTCGTAGACGAAGTGGGAGACGCCGGAGACGCCGGCGTGGACGTCGGCGCCGCCGAGGCCGTTCTGGGTGATCTTCTCGCCGGTGACGGCCTGGACGACGTCGGGTCCGGTGATGAACATCTGGGAGGTCTCGCGGACCATGAAGACGAAGTCGGTCAGCGCGGGGGAGTAGGCGGCGCCGCCGGCGCAGGGGCCGAGCATGACGGAGATCTGCGGGATGACGCCGGAGGCCTTGGTGTTGCGCTGGAAGATGCCGCCGTAGCCGGCGAGGGCGGTGACGCCCTCCTGGATGCGGGCGCCGGCGCCGTCGTTGAGCGAGACCAGCGGGGCGCCGGCCGCGATGGCCATGTCCATGATCTTGTGGATCTTCTGCGCGTGGGCCTCGCCCAGCGCGCCGCCGAAGATCCGGAAGTCGTGCGCGTAGGTGAAGACGGTCCGCCCGTGCACGGTGCCCCAGCCGACGATCACACCGTCGGTGTGCGGCTTCTTCGCCTCCAGGCCGAAGCCCTGGGCGCGGTGCCGGCGCAGCGGCTCGACCTCGCGGAAGGAGCCCTCGTCCAGCAGCAGGTCGATGCGCTCGCGGGCGGTCAGCTTGCCCTTCGCGTGCTGGGCCTCGGTGGCCTTCTCGCTGGGGCCGCGCCGCACCTTCTCGCGCAGTTCGTGCAGCTCGGCGACCCGCCCGCGGGCGTCGGCCGCGACCTCGGGGACCTCGCCGTCGACTGGCGCCTCATGCACAACCGTCATCTCGAACCACTCCAAGGGTGAGGGAACTGTCCGACAGCCAACGTCTGCTGTGCCCCCGGCTGCGAATCACTTTCTTCACTTATGACTGTACGAGGGGCCGTGCGTTGGTTTCGGCGTCGATTCCGTACAAGGTCAGGTCCGTTTAGATGTCAGGCCTGCACAGAAGCGGTGGTGTCGAAGCCGGAGCACTGGGTGTCCGTTCGAATACCGGGGGCTGTCGGTCAGGTGATGGCCCGATGATCTGAACATGAAGGAAAGCGCAGGTCAGGGCCCTCGTTCAGTAATGTAGGGCGGCCCTCTTGCGCCTTGCTCAAGCCCCGCTCAAGTCCGGTCGGGCACGGGTGCGGATCCGTGCTAGAGGGCGCCGAGTCGTAGGGAAGCGCCAAAAACACCACAGCCCACCCGGTGCCGTCCGGGTGGGCTGTCCGGGGGATCCCCCCAGTGGCTCCGATCAGCTCTTTCGGCCGTCCTCGGGCTCGTCCTCGCCTCGCAGCTCCTGCTCGCGGCGGCGCAAATCGGCCTCCCACCGCTTCAGCATGTCCTCGTGATCGTTGTCGCTCCTCTTCAACGAAGCGAGGAATTCGGGGTCGTCGTCCGGTGCGAGCGGGCGGCCGTCGCGCCGGACCGGCTGCCCCGGACGACCGTCGGCGTCGTCGGGAGCCCCGGTCCGCAGGAGGCCGCGCTGCTTGCCGGCCACCAGCCAGGCGATCGGGCCCACCGGCGGGAACAGCAGCACGATGAGCACCCACACCGGCTTGGGCAGGTGCTTCACCTGGTCCTCGGACGTGGTCAGGCAGTCGATGAACGCCCACACCCAGAGCGCGAGCGGAAGGACGATGGTCAGAAGAATTCTCAGCACGGCGGCGATCTCCCTGCGGGGCGGTCGGGGCGGGTGCCTTCCCGGGGCCCTTGACGGAGCCAGGCTATCCGGTGGCGGATACTGACAGGCATGGCATACGACGATCTCCGCTCGTTCCTGCGGGCACTCGACCGTGAGGGCGACCTCAAGCGCATCAAGGCAGAGGTGGACCCGCACCTGGAGATCGGCGAGATCGTCGACCGGGTCCAGAAGGCCAAGGGCCCCGCGCTGCTCTTCGAGAACGTCAAGGGCTCGTCGATGCCGCTCGCGATGAACGTCTTCGGCACCGAGCGGCGCCTCGCCAAGGCGCTCGGCCTCAAGGGCCCGGACGACATCGCGGAGAAGATCGCCGGCCTGCTCAAGCCCGAGCTGCCGCAGGGCTTCACCGGCTTCCGGGACGCCTTCGGCAAGCTCGCCTCGATGGCGCACGTGCCGCCCCGGCACGTGAAGTCCGGTGACGCGCCGGTCCACGAGGTCGTGCTCACCGGCGACGACGTCAACCTGGACGAGCTGCCCGCCCTGTTCACCTGGCCGATGGACGGTGGCTCCTTCTTCAACCTGGGCCTCACCCACACCAAGGACCCGGACAGCGGCATCCGCAACCTCGGGCTCTACCGGCTCCAGCGGCACGACCGCCGCACCATCGGCATGCACTGGCAGATCCACAAGGACAGCCGCAACCACTACGCGGTGGCCGCGAAGCGCGGCGAGCGGCTGCCGGTCGCGATCGCCTTCGGCTGCCCGCCCGCCGTGACCTACGCGGCCACCGCGCCGCTGCCCGGCGACATCGACGAGTACCTGTTCGCCGGCTTCGTCGCCGGGGAGCGGGTGAAGATGGTCGACTGCAAGACCGTCCCGCTCCAGGTCCCGGCCGACGCCGAGGTGGTGCTGGAGGGCTGGCTGGAGCCCGGTGAGATGCTCCCCGAGGGCCCGTTCGGCGACCACACCGGCTTCTACACCCCGCAGGAGCCGTTCCCGGCGCTGAAGATCGACTGCGTGACGATGCGCCGCCGCCCGATCCTCCAGTCCATCGTGGTCGGCCGCCCGCCGACCGAGGACGGCCCGCTGGGCAAGTTCACCGAGCGGTTCTTCCTGCCGCTGCTGAAGATCATCATCCCGGACATCGTCGACTACGACCTGCCCGAGGCCGGCGGCTTCCACAACTGCGTGATCGTCTCGATCGACAAGAAGTACCCCAAGCACGCCCAGAAGACGATGCACGCCATCTGGGGCGCCCACATGATGTCGCTGACCAAGCTGATCATCGTGGTGGACTCCGACTGCGACGTGCACGACTACCAGGAGGTCGCCTGGCGGGCCTTCGGCAACGTCGACTACAGCCGCGACCTCACCGTCGTCGAGGGCCCGGTCGACCACCTCGACCACGCCTCCTACCAGCAGTTCTGGGGCGGCAAGGCCGGCATCGACGCGACCCGCAAGCTCCCCGAGGAGGGGTACACCCGCGACGGCGGGTGGCCCGAGATGGTCGAGTCGGACCCGGCCACGGCCGCCCTGGTGTCCCGCCGCTGGAAGGAATACGGGCTGTGAGCACGGCTGCCGTCGAAACCCCGGGGCGCACGAAGGCCTTCCTGCGCCTGGTGATGATCGAGCACTCGGTCTTCGCCCTGCCCTTCGCCTACACCGCCGCACTGACGGCCATGTTCCTCGCCGACAAGCGGGTGCACTGGGGCGAGCTGTTCATCGTCACCGTCTGCATGGTCGGCCTGCGCACCTTCGCCATGGCCGCCAACCGGATCATCGACCGCGAGATCGACGCCCGGAACCCGCGCACGGCCTCGCGCGAACTCGTCACAGGCGCGGTGTCGCTGAAGACGGCGTACGCCGGCTCGGCCGTGGCGCTGATCGTCTTCCTCGGCGCGGCGGCGATGCTCAACCCGCTCTGCCTGGCGCTCGCGCCGGTCGCCGTCGTGCCGATGGTGGTCTACCCGTACGGCAAGCGCTTCACCGACTTCCCGCAGGCCATCCTGGGCCTCGCCCAGGCCATGGGCCCGGTCGGCGCCTGGCTCGCGGTGACCGGCACCTGGTCGTGGGACGCCCTCGTACTGGGCGTCGCGGTCGGCGTGTGGATCGGCGGCTTCGACCTCATCTACGCCTGCCAGGATGTCGAGTCCGACCGGCACGGCAAGGTGCGGTCGGTACCGGCCCGCTTCGGCATCCCGGCGGCCATCTGGGGCGCACGGGTGTGCCACGTCGTCACGACGCTCCTGCTGGGGTGGTTCGCGCTCCTGACCCACGCCGGTGCGGCGTTCTGGGTCGGCCTGGTCGTCGTCGCGGGGGCGTTCGTCTACGAGCACACCATCGTCAAGCCGAACGACCTCTCCAAGCTGAACCGGGCGTTCTTCCAGACCAACGGCTTCGTGGGCATCTCGCTGTTCGTCTTCGCCCTGCTGGACCTGATCATCCGTGGGATCGGGGTCTGATCCCCGCGAAGCCGCTTGCGTAGACCCCGTCGCCTTGGCTGGCCTGGATCAGGTGAGCGGCGGGGTCAGCTGGCAGACGACGACGAGTTCGAGTCGGGGGACGATGTAGTAATTGATCAGTCCTCCAGCGACGTCGAGGCACTGCATGGGCTCGCCGCTGCCCTCGTACGTGGTGCCATCCAGGTAGAGCGCCTCGGCTGCCCGAACCAGTTCGGCGGCCTTCTGCTCGACTGCCGCGAGGAAGCCAGCCGGTGCCCCGCCGGTGACATGCTCCTCGCTGGGCAGGTACTCCCAGCTCCAGCTCACCCGTTCACCGCCGAGAAGGCGGACCGGTACAGCACGGCGACCTCCGTGGCGTGTCGGCGGCACTCCTCAGTGGTTGCCGCGTGGTTGGCCAGGTAGTTCGCCCGGTGGTAGGCCAGTGCCGTGGCCGGAACCCGTTCGATCTCCACCACGGCGGCCCAGTGGGCAACGAACGCGCGGATCGGGTTGACGCTGCCTGCCTCGATGGCTGCCGCCATGGCTCTGGTCTGCCCTTCCACCATCTCCGGAAGTCGGTCGGCAGCCACCACGGCGAGCGCGGCCTTGATCGCCGCGGGGGTCTTCTCAGGCTGAGGGATGAGTTCGGCTCCATTCGACACCGGCTGGCTCACAGGGCGCTCCTCTCGTCTCGTCCGAGCCTAGCCGGGTCAGCGGAACAGCGCGGCGTGATCCGTGGCCCAGGTGCGGAAGTTGCGGGGTGGGTGGCCGGTGAGGTCCTGGACCGTTGTGGTGGCCGGGTTCGGGGTGGTGATGCGGGCGTGGATGAAGTCCAGTGCGCTGTCGACGGCCACCCCGGGCCGGCCGGTGGCGGACATGCGGCGGCGGGCCGCCTCGCGGGGGATCTCCTGCCACTTCACCGGGCGGCCGGCGGCCTCGCCGATGATGTCCACCTGTTCCGCCTGGGTGGGGCACTCCGGGCCGGTGAGCAGATAGTGCGCGCCGTCGTGGCCGTCCTCGGTGAGGGCGCGGACGGCGACCGCCGCGATGTCCCGCTCGTCCACCGGGTTCAGTCCGGCCGCGCCGCCGTAGCCCTGCACGGCGCCCCCGGAGCGGATCTCCTGCGCCCACTGGAGCGCGGCGGTGAACCCGTGCGCCCGCAGCACCGTGTGCCGGACCCCGCTCCCGGCGAGCAGCGCCTCCACCTCGCCCTCGGCCCGGGCGGCCGTCGAGGAGAGGAACACCACCCGCCCGACCTCCCGGGCCAGCACCCCCACCGCGTCCGCCGCCTCGTCCGCCGTGGGGAACGGCCACCCCAGCAGCACCGCGCCCGCCTCCTGGACCGCCGCCTCCAGCGATGCCGGGTCGAGCAGGGCCCGCTGTGTCAGCGTCCGCACGCGCACCCCGGCGGCGGCGAGCTGCAGCCCGACGTGTCGCTCGACCGCTCCGGGGGCGCCGACCGCCAGTACAGGTGACGCCTCGTCAACTCGCTTCTCTGTCATGCCTCGAACGTAGGCGAGAAGTATGAGACGCCCCATGCGTGCGGGTCTCCGGTTCATGCGCCATCGTCTACCAGGCGCGCGCCAACTCGCGTGCGCCCCCGAGTGCTTCACGCGCCGACCTCGCCCTGGCCCCCGCCACCTGGCCGGGCGCCGGCTGCGCACAGGAAGTCGGTGAGTCCGACTTCCTGTGCGCTCGGCCCGGGGTGGCTACTCCGAACGGCTGGAGATGAAGGCCTCGTACTGGGCGGCCGTGAGCAACTGCTTCAGCTCGTCAGGCTTGGCGACGGTGAGCTCGATGATCCAGCCGTCGCCGTACGGGTCCGTGTTGATCAGCTCGGGTTCGTCGTTCAGGCCCTCGTTCACCGCGGTGACCGTTCCGGTGAGCGGCATGAAGATCTCGCTCACCGCCTTGACGGACTCCACCGTGCCGAACGCTTCGCCGGATTCGAGCTGCTTCCCCATGGTGGGGATGTCGGCGAAGACGACGTCACCGAGCTGCTTCTGCGCGAAGTCGGTGATGCCCACACGGGCCTTGTCCTTGCCGGTGGTCCGCACCCACTCGTGGTCCTTGGTGTACTTGAGGTCTTTCGGGACGTTGGCCATGGGGATCTCCGCGAGGTCGAGGCGACTGCACTGACGGACCGTCAGTCATGCGGAGGAGCCTGCTACAGGTCCCCGCCCCTCGCCGCGAAGCGCACCCGGTCGGGTGAAGGCGGGTGTCAGTTGTGGAGGAAGGACTCCAGCGAGGTGGCCAGTGCCACCGGCGTCTCGTACATCGGGTAGTGGCCGCTGCCGTCGAGCTCCTCCAGTTCGGCGTTGGGGTAGTGGGTGAGCCAGGTGCCGCGCATCACGTCGGCGGTCAGGGCGAGGTCGTGTGCGCCCACGATCACTTTGACGGGGACGGGGTTCCCGTTGATGCGGCGTTCCAGGTCGGCCGTCGCCCAGTCCCGCACGTACCCGCCGAAGGCCTCGGGTGTGGAGAGCCGGAGCGACTGGTCGACCATGCGGTCCAGCCAGACCCGGCCCGCCCGCTGCCCGGTGACCAGGTCGAGGATCGCGTACCGCTTCTCGCGGTCCTCGGCGGCGCCGTAGAACAGTGCCTCGCCGTCGGCGTCCAGCGGGTAGGCCCCGGCGGGGACGGGTGCCAGGCCGACGAGCTTGCGCACCCGCAGCGGCGCCTCGGCCAGCACCTGCTGCGCGGCCTTGCCGCCCATCGAGTGGCCGATCAGCGAGAAGCGGTCCCAGCCGAGTTGGTCGGCCAGGGCGAGCGCGTCGGCGGCGATCTCGGCGAGCGTGTAGGAGCCGGTGACGTCCTTGCGTTCTCCGTAGCCCCGGTAGTCGAGGAACGCGTAGCTGAAGGCCCTGCCGTCGAGGTAGTCGAGGAAGGGGCCCCAGCCCGCGCTGGTGCCGAACCAGTCGTGCAGGACCAGGACGTGGTGGTCGCCGGTGCCGGTCGAGCGGTGAGGGATCGTCATGCCCTCGGTCCTTCCCCGGAAGCCTCCCGCCCGAACGGCCGGTCGCCGGCCCGTGCGGCAGGCGGCGGGCGGCTAGGCCATGGGCCGTCGGGCGAAGTCCGGGGCGTGTTCGGGGCGGGGGCCGAAGGCGATCAGGCGGGAGATGCCCAGCCGGACCGCCGGGACGTGGCGGACGAGCGCGGCGAATCCCATCGGCGGGCCGGACCGCCGGCCGGTGAGCGCCGGGACGAACATCACGCCGTGCAGGATCCGTTGCAGCCGTTGGATGACCACCGTCGGCATCTGGCGCCGCCGTTGCACCCGGGCGAGCGCGGCGGTGGTCGGGCGGCCGCGCAGCAGCGGCTCGGCGAGCAGGGTGGCGGCCGCGACGGCGTCCTGGATGGCGAGGTTGATGCCCACCCCGCCGGCCGGGGACATCGCGTGGGCAGCGTCGCCGATCAGCAGCAGCCCGTCGGTGTACCAGCGGTCCAGCCGGTTGAGCCGGGCGTCGAGCATGTGGACGTCGTCCATGCCCGCCAACTGGTCGACGCGGTCGGCGTACTGGGGCAGCAGCCGGGCGATCCGCTCGCGGAAGCGCTCCACGCCTTCGGCGCGCAGCTGCGGGTCGGAGCCCTTCGGCTTGAAGTAGGCGATCTGGAAGTAGCTGTCGCGGGCGATGCTGAGCGCCAGCTCGCCGTCACCGAAGCCGGCGACGAGGCTGGGCGGCGCGGCCTGCTCCTCCGCGTGCCGGGGCAGGCGGAACCACCAGACGTCGAAGGGCACCGGGTACTCCTCGGCCACCAGCCCGGCCGCCTTGCGCAGGGTGGAGTGCCGGCCGTCGGTGCCGACGGTGAGGTCGGCGCGGAGCTCGCCCTGCTCGCCGTCCCGGGTGCGGTAGCGCACGCCGGCCACCCGGCCGCCCTCCCGGATCAGTCCGGTGGCCTCGGTGTTCATCCGCAGGGTGAAGGTGGGCTCCTGCCGGGCTTCCTCGACGAGGAAGTTGAGCAGGTCCCACTGCGGCATCATCGCGATGTAGTTGTACGGCGCGGGCAGCCGGTCGTAGGCGCTCAGCGGGACTTGGCCGACGCCGGGCACCGGCACCACCAGGTTGCCGAGCCGGCTCTGCGGCAGCGCGGCGAACTTCCGGCCGAGGCCGAGTTCGTCCATCAGCCGCACGGTGGAGGCGTGGACGGTGTCGCCGCGGAAGTCCCGCAGGAAGTCCCCGTGCTTCTCCAGCACGGTCACCTCGACACCCGCCCGGGCCAGCAGCAGGCCCAACATCATTCCGGCCGGTCCGCCCCCGGAGATCACGACGCTCATGGCTCTCTCCCTTGCTGTGCTCGGTTGATCACCTTCCGTGTGGAACTTACATTTACAGAGTCTCTGGAACTGTCTCAGGTGTCAAGTAGTATGCTGCTCCACATGAAGGATCTGGTGGCGGCCGCCCTCACGGCGGCGAAGGACCGGGGCCAGGACGTCGCGGACGTCCCGCTGACGGCGATCGCCGCGACGGCCGGCATCTCCCGCAGCACCCTGCTGCGCAGGCTCGGCGGCTGCCGGGCACCGCTGGACGAGGCGGTCCGGCAGGCGGGCGTCGACCCGGGCGGACGGCCGCCGGTACGGGAGCGCGCGATCGCGGCGGCGGCCGGGCTGGTGGCCGAACGCGGCCTGGGCGGGGTCACCCTGGACGCCGTGGCGGACCGCGCCGAGTGCTCGCTGCCCAGCCTGCACACCGTCTTCGAGGGCCGGGACGGCCTGCTCACCGCCGTCTTCCTCCAGTACGGCCCGCTGCCGGACCTGGAAGCGCTCGCCGCGAACCCGCCGGAGCGCCTGGAGGACACCGTCCGGGCGCTCCACCGCGCCTTCGCCGCGGCCTTCGACCGCCAGCCCCGGGTCATGCCGGCGGTCTTCGCCGACCTGTTCGCCCGACCGGACGGCCCCGCCTCCCGGATGATGGCGGCCCACCTGCCGCGACTGTTCGACGGCCTCGGTCGGCTGCTGCTGCCGTACATCGAGGCCGGACGGCTGCGTCCGCTGCCGCTCCCGGTGCTGGTCCAACTGCTGTTCGGCCCGCTGATCAACCACATCCTGCTGCGGCCGGTCCTCGAACCGGCGCTCGGCGCCGGACTGCCCTCGCTGGAGGAGTCCATCGACCTCTTCGCCGAGGCCTACCTGCGGGCGGTCGCCCTGCCGTAGCGGGGCCGGGAGACCGCCTGATCCGTTCCTGGGACGTGTCTGCCGGAGAACGTCGAGCTCTGCCGGAAAACACCGGGCTCTCCCGGAAAACGCCGAGCCCCGGCCCGCCGGGCGAAGCCGGGGAGCCGGGGCTCGGACGGGGGCGGTCAGGCGCTGCGGCGGCGGCGCGCGACGAAGAGCGCGCCGATGCCGCTGACGAGCAGGGCGGCGGCGCCCGCCGCGGTCTTGATGACGCCGTCCGACCCGGTGTGGGCGAGCTCGCCGCCCGCCAGCTGGGTGGTGCCGGTGGTGCCGGTGGTGCCGGTAGTGCCAGTGGTGCTGGTGGTGTCGGTCTCGTCGGCGGTGCCGGTGGTGTAGCTGGTCCGGATGACGGGGCCGGTGCCGATGCCGGAAGTGTCGGCGGTGACCTGGATCGCGTTGCCCTGCGGGCTCGCGCTGGCGGCGTGGGCGGTGCCCTCGTTGATGACGGCGGACGGGTTGACGGAGGTCTGGCCGACCTTGGCCTCGGCGGTGTAGGCGAGGCGGACGTGCTTGGTGATGGTCGCGCCTGCCGAGAGGGCGTCGCCGCTGAGGAGGTAGCGGACGGGGCCGCCGGCCTGGGGGCCCGGGGTGCCGGGCACGGTCTCCCAGGCACCATCGGCCTTCTGCATCTCCAGGACGCTGTGCGAGTCGGCCCACAGGATGGTGGCGAGCTTGTCGTAGCGGGAGGCGCTGGGGTTGTTGACGGCGACGTCGAACTCGACCGGGGCGCCGCCGGCGACGGCGGTGGTCGGCGCGTTCTTGAGCTGGACGACCAGGGACTTCACCGCGACGTCCTTGGTGGCCTCGGCGAGCACGGTGTCCTCGGCCGCCGGGTCGACGACGGCGGAGTAGAGCTTGGTCGGCAGGCTGTAGCCGCCCGTGTCGTTGTTCCCCACGGCGGCGAGCCGCAGCTGGAAGGTCTTGGTGGCGCCGGCGGGGACGGTCAGGCCGGTGACCTTGCCGCCGAAGTTGAAGGTCTTGTCGCTCTGCTTGAAGGTCAGCTCGACGGGCTTCCAGGTGCCGTCGGCGTCGCGGTACTCGATGGCGAACGCGTCGTGAACCCGGGCGTGCACGTTGCTCACGTTGAGCTTCAGGGTGAACGGGGCCTCGGCGGTGCCCGGGTTGGTGACGGTCTCGGAGAACTCGACGGGCTCGCCGCCGTAACCGATCGAGGACGGCTCCTGGACGGTCAGCGCCGGCTTGGCGGCGACCGGGGCGGCGGTGACGTCGATCGCGACGAACTGGGGGCCCAGGACGAGGGGCATGAAGCCGGGGCCGCTGTCGAGCATGGCCCACGGGTGGATGTAGGCCGTGCCGAGCGGAGCGTCGGCGGCGAACGCGAAGCGGACGTGCCGGGTGTCGCTGCTGCCGGCGGCGATGGTCCTGTCGTCGGTGAGGTGGTACGTGACGCGGTCGGAGCCCGGCTGGCTGCTGGCGGTGCCGGTGATGTTCTCCCAGCTGCCGTCGGCCTTCCGCACCTGGAGCGTGCTGTGCTTGTCCGCCTCCACGACCTTGTCGACGTTGGTGTAGCGCGAGGCGCTGGGGTTGTTCACGGTGACGTCGAACTCGACCGGGGCGCCGCCGGCGACGGCGGTGGTCGGCGCGTCCTTGACCTGCACGGTGAGGGCCTTGGCCGTGATCTGCTTGGTGCTCTCGGCGAGAACGGTCCCGGCCGGGTTGGTGAGGGCGGAGCGGAGGGTGACGGGCGAGTCCTGGTTGCCCCAGGTGTTGTGGACCGGGGTGGCGATGCGCAGCTGGAGCGTCTTGGTGGCGCCGGCGGCGACGGTCACGCCGGTGATCTCGCCGGTGGCGCCGGTGGACTGGCTGGAGGTCGACGTGACGGGCTTCCAGGTGCCGTCGGCACCGCGGTAGTCGAGGGTGATGCTGCCGTTCGAGATGGCCGTCGTGCTGCTCGCGTTGAGCTCCAGGGTGAACGTCGCCTCGGCGGTGCCGGGGTTGGAGACGGTCTCGGTGAACTCGACCGGCTCGCCGCCGTGGCCGATCGACGCCGGTGCGTTGACCGTCAGCTCCGGCTTGGTGGCCTCGTTCGCGGCCTTCGTGGTGCCCTCCGCCGCGGCGGTGGCGGCCGCCGGTGCCTCGGCGGCGTACGCGGCCGGGGAGGACAGTACCGCGCCGGTGGCCAGCAGCACGCCGAGGGTGGCGGCGGTGAGGACGGTGGAGCGGGAACGACGGGCGCGGACAGCAGGCATGGAAATACCCCCGAGGGTGTTCTGCCGTCGGCATTTCAGCCGCCGGCCGGTACGTGTGCTTGGAGTCGGACCCGAAGTTCGAGGGCGTCGCCCCCGGCGCCTCTCGCGGTCCGGGTTCGGCGGGCTTCCCCGCCTCTCACTGGCATAGACGTGCGGCGGCCGCCGGGGTTGCAGGTGATCCAAAAGTTTTTTCGAAAACCTCTGAGGCCGCCCTGACCTGCGGTTCCGCTCTCCAGGTGCTCGCCGGGCTCAGCGCAGCGCGAGCTCGTCGCCCACGCTCAGCCGCCCGGGGGCGGCGACCTCGGCGAGGGCGTCGAGCCGGCCGTCGTGGGCGTGCACGATCGCCTTGAGGATCTCGGGGGCGTGCGGCAGCCCCGGCTGCGGGGCGCCGGTCATCGCGCAGCGCTCGCTGGAGCGGACGAAGGCGAGGCGGACGCCGGTGCCGCCGTGCCCCTCCCGGCCGAACCAGCCGTCCTCGACGAAGGGCGGGGTGCCCGGGGGCGTCCGCAGCAGGATGTTGGGGCGGAACCGGCGCTCGTCGACCACCGTGAAGGGGGCGGCCTCGCGGACCCAGTCCAGGGTGGCGGTGGTGAGCACGCTGACCGGCAGCTGGTCGAAGTGGGAGACGGCGTCCTCGCGGGCGAGTTCGACGTCCTCACGCTGGAGGTAGGCGCGCAGGAAGGCGCCCGGGTCGGCGACCGGGCGGCCGAGCGGGTCGAACAGTTCGGGGCCGTCGATCCGGTGGCCGAGGCGGGCGGAGAGGCGGAGCAGGCCGTCCATCCGGCGGAAGCGGCGGGTGTTCTTGCCCGAGCCGAGCTTGCCGTCCGCGTCGCGGACGGCGTAGAGGCGGTCGCCGGCCAGGCCGCGCTCGTCCACCTCGACGGAGTCGAGCCGCTCGCCGCCGGTGGACTTCACGGGGTAGCGCCAGAGTCGCTCGATCACTCCGATGATCTCTGCCATGGGCGGACAGCGTAGCGGCGGCGCCGGGGGATGGTCTAGACCAAGTCCCGTGCGGCGACTGGCCGGAACGGCCCACGGCGGGTCTTCAAACTCCAGTCGGCGCGCAGGCGGGGGTTTGAAGACCCGCCCTAGCCCAGCCGTGCCACCGCCCGGACCGGCGCACCGTCCGCCGCCGCCAGCCGCAGCGGGAACAGCGACACCTCGACCGGCCGCCCGGCCTCCTGGGCGTCCAGCAGCGCCCGCAGATCGGTCAGGTTCTCGGCGATCACCCCGCCGCCGGGCGCCCCCAGCAGCACCCGGTGCGCGGCGAGGGTCGGCTCGTCGGCGCCGGGCTGGTCGTGCTCGTCGGTGAGGTCCGCGAGCAGCGCGGCGACCGCCGGGTCGCCCGGGCCCGGGTCGGGGGTGGGGTCGACGCTCAGCGCGTCCACCCCGACGGTCCGCACCCCGGCGGCGACGATCGCCTCGGCGGCGGCCGCGGTCAGGCTGGGGTGCGCGAGGTAGGCGTCGGTGCCCCAGTGCCGGGCCCAGCCGGTGGCGAGCAGCAGGACGGACCCCTCGCCGACGCGCGCCAGGGCGGGCGCGAGCAGCTCGGGGGTGACGGCGGCCCGGGGCTCCAGTCCGCGCAGGTCGGCGAGCACCGCGGGGCCGGTGAACCGCTCCAGCGGCAGCCCGTCCAGGGTCGGCCAGGTGACGTCCACGTGGTAGGGCGCGTCCACGTGCGTCCCGGACTGCGAGCCGAGGTGCAGGGCCAGCACGTTCACCCCGGCGGTGGCGGTGGTGAGCGCGGGCTCCAACAGGACGGCCGGATCGCCGGGGTAGACCGGCATCGCGGTGGTCACCTGATGGGTGAGGTCGACGAGGGTCGCTGCCATGCCCCCATCCTTCCAGGGGAGCCCGCGGATGAGGCCCGACCGGGTGAGTCCGGATAGAAATGGGACATGGGAACAGTCAAGCGTCAGCCGTGGGTGGTCGGGGTCTCTGGTGCGTCGGGGACGCCGTACGCCGCCTCGGTGATCCGGGCGCTGCTCGCCGCCGGGGAGCCGGTGGACCTGATCGTCAGCCGAGCCGCCCGGCTCACCATCCTCGACGAGACCGGCATCTCCTTCCGGGACGCCCACTGGCACGCCGACCTGGCCGCCTGGCTGGGCTCCGACGAGGGCCTGGACGACGTCCGCTACTGGCCCGCCGGGGACTTCGCGGCCGGCCCGTCCAGCGGCTCGTACCCGGCCAAGGGCATGCTGGTGGTGCCCGCGACCACCGGCGCGGTGGCCGGGATCGCGCTCGGCCTGAGCAAGGACCTGCTGCAGCGGGTGGCCAGCGTCACCCTCAAGGAGCGCCGCCCGCTGGTCGTGTGCGTGCGTGAGGCGCCACTCAACGGGGTGACGTTGAAGCACCTGGTGGAGCTCGACGCGCAGGGCGCCGTCGTCCTCCCCGCCTCTCCCGGGTTCTACGCCGGCGGCTCGACCGTGCGGGAACTCGTCGACTTCGTGGCCGGCCGGGTGCTGGACGCGGTCGGCGTCCCGCATTCCCTGTACCTGCGTTGGGAAGGGGAGTTGGGGGCGGCGGCCCGCCGGGCCGACGAGAACGGCAGCGTGTCGGCTGAGGGGGAGTGAGGAGGCCGGGGGCGGGAGAGTATCTTCTCTGCGATATCCGGGTTGTTCCGCGCATGGCGCCTTGGAATCCGGATAATGATCTGTGGGTCTGGTGAGGTTCGGAAGGACGCGGACGGTATATGGACACGGTGGACAGACAGCTCATCCAGGCGCTCCGGGAGAACGGCCGCGCGTCCTACGCCGAGCTGGGCCGGCTGGTCGGGCTCTCCGGCCCGAGCGTCACGGACCGGATCAACCGGCTGGAGCAGGCCGGTGTCATCACCGGCTACCGCGCGACGGTCAATCCGGCCTCGCTCGGCTTCGGCGTCACGGCCCTGATCGGCCTTCAGCTGACCGACGCCGCCGATCACGAGGACGTCGCGCACCGGCTCAAGGACCTCAACGAGGTCGAGGACTGCTGGTTCATCGCGGGTGACGACTCCTACATGCTCAAGGTCAGGGTGGCCGACGTGGCTGGCCTGGAGTCGGTGGTCAAGCGGATCTCGGGCACGAAAGGCGTGGCCCGCACCCGCACCACCGTCGTACTCTCCACGAAGTGGGAGAACCGGGTGAGCGAACTCCCTCCCGAAGGAGAGTGACGGATGGCACTGGTCGGTCTGGAGGAGCTGCGCGCCGCTCGGCAGCGGATCGCGGGGGTGGCCGTGCGCACCCCGCTGGTTCCCGCCCCGTGGGCGGACGAGGGGGAGCGCCGGCTCTGGCTGAAGCCCGAGAACCTCCAGCCGACCGGGGCCTTCAAGACCCGCGGCGCGTACAACCGGCTGGCCGCGCTCACCGAGGCCGAGCGGGCCCGCGGCGTGGTCGCCCAGTCGAGCGGCAACCACGCGCAGGCGGTGGCGTACGCGGCGGCGCTGCTCGGCATCAAGGCCGTGATCGTGATGCCGGACACCTCGCCGGCGGTGAAGGTGGAGTCCACCCGGGGGTTCGGCGCCGAGGTGGTCCTGGTGTCGCCGGAGGAGCGGGACACCCTGCCCGCCGAACTGGCCGAGCGGCACGGCTACGTCTGGGTGCCGCCGTACGACGACCCGTTCATCATCGCGGGTCAGGGCACGGTCGGCCTGGAGATCGCCGAGGACGCCCCGGCCGGGCTGGACACCGTCCTGGTGCCGGTCAGCGGCGGCGGCCTGATCTCCGGGACGGCGGCCGCGCTCAAGCTCACCCGCCCGGGCATCCGGGTGATCGGCGTGGAACCGGAGCTGGCCGCCGACGCGCAGGCCAGCTTCCGGGCCGGCCGCCGGCTGGCCTGGCCGGTCGCCGACACCTACCGGACCATCGCGGACGGCCTGCGCACCCCGTCGGTCGGCGAGCTGCCCTTCGAGCACCTGACCGCGTACGTGGACGACATCGTCACCGTCACCGAGGACGAGATCCGCGCCACCGTCGCCCTGCTGGCCCGCCGCGGCCGGCTGGTCGCCGAGCCCTCCGGCGCGGTCGCCCCGGCGGCCTACTTCCACCGCGCCGCCGAGACCGGGGGCCGGACGGTCGCGGCCGTGGTCAGTGGTGGCAACATCGACCCTGCACTGCTCGCTGAGCTGCTGTCGGCATAGGCGTACGCTCGGGTCCGGCAAGGAATCGAAGTCGGAGGAGGCGGGGCACCGCATGGACGCAGGGCTGAAGCGCGAGCTGGAGGCGAAGGTCTACGCGGGTGAGCGGCTGACCCGCGAGGACGGGATCGCGCTCTACGAGAGCGACGACCTGGCCTGGCTGGGCGGTCTGGCCCACCACGTGCGGACGCGGAAGAACGGCGACGTCGTCCACTTCAACGTCAACCGCCACCTCAACATGACCAACGTGTGCAGCGCGTCCTGCGCGTACTGCTCGTTCCAGCGCAAGCCGGGCGAGAAGGACGCCTACACGATGCGCATCGAGGAGGCCGTCCGGCTCGCCAAGGCGATGGAGGTCGACTCCCTCACCGAGCTGCACATCGTCAACGGCCTGCACCCGACCCTGCCCTGGCGCTACTACCCGCGCTCGCTGCGGGAGCTGAAGGCGGCCCTGCCGAACGTCTCGCTGAAGGCCTTCACCGCCACCGAGATCCACTGGTTCGAGAAGATCAGCGGCCTGCCCGCCGACGAGATCCTGGACGAGCTGATCGACGCCGGCCTGGAGTCGCTGACCGGCGGCGGCGCGGAGATCTTCGACTGGGAGGTCCGCCAGCACATCGTCGACCACGACACCCACTGGGAGGACTGGTCGCGGATCCACCGCCTCGCCCACAGCAAGGGCCTCAAGACGCCGGCCACCATGCTGTACGGCCACATCGAGGAGCCCCGCCACCGGGTGGACCACGTGCTGCGGCTGCGCGAGCTGCAGGACGAGACCGGCGGCTTCCAGGTCTTCATCCCGCTGCGCTACCAGCACGACTTCCACGACTCCAAGGACGGCGTCGTGCGCAACAAGCTGATGGCCCGCACGGAGATGGCCACCGGCGCCGAGGCGCTGAAGACCTTCGCGGTCTCCCGGCTGCTCTTCGACAACGTCCCGCACGTCAAGGTCTTCTGGGTGATGCACGGCGTCACCACCGCCCAGCTGGCGCTCAGCCACGGCGCGGACGACATGGACGGCTCGGTGGTCGAGTACAAGATCACCCACGACGCGGACAACTTCGGCACCCCGAACAAGCTGGGCCGTGACGACCTGCTCGACCTGATCCGCGACGCCGGCTTCCGCCCGGTCGAGCGCAACACCCGCTACGAGATCATCCGCGAGTACGAGGGCCCGGACCTGGGGCGCCGCGAGGCCCCGCAGGCGATGCGCCTCTGACCGGAGAACTCCCCCGCCGCCCGGGCCCCGGCCCGGGCGGCGGCGTTTCTTCACCGCCCCCGCACCCGCCCCGGGTTTACCAACCGGTACACCGTTTGGCAGGATCGGCGGTATGTCCGGTTCTCATCGCGCCACCACGTACCCGTCGTACGAGCCGATAGCGGAGCCGGTGTACGGGGTGCCGCAGCAGCCGTACGGGGCGGGTGAGCCGTACCGGCAGCCCGTCCGGCAGGACCACTACGGCGAGTACGGGCAGCTCCCGCAGGCCCCTGACGGGTACTTCGAGGCGTACGAGCAGCCGTTCCAGCCATCCCAGCCGTTCCAGCCGTACGCCGCCGGGCCCGACCCGCTCGTCGCCCCCGGGCCGGTCTACACCCCCGGGCCGGCGTACGACGCCGAGCCGGTGTACGCCCCCGAGTCGGTGTACGACGCCGAACCGGTGTACGCGTTCGAGCCGGAGCCCGTCCGGCAGCCCACGCCCCCGCCCGTGGCGGCGCCCGTGGGTGCCCGGGCGGCCGCCCGGGCGGCCGCCCGGGGGCACCGCCGGAAGGCGAAGAAGAAGCGTCACGGCAAGGCGGTGATGGCCGGCACCGCGCTGCTGGTCGCGGCCGCCGCCGGCTGGTACACCGTCGGCCAGGACGACGCCAAGCCCGTCGCCGCAGCCGCCGACGGCCCCGGCCCGGAGGGCGTCAGCACGCCCGACCAGCCGGCTCCCGCCGCCCGGGCCGCCGCCGACCGGCAGACCCAGCCCCCGGCCGCCGACCGCAGCCAGGTCCGTGCGGACGGCTCGGTCGCCGCGATACCCGGCCTCGGCGCCGACTTCGTCGCGAAGATACCCACCGAGACCACCCAGGTGGTGCTCGCCTCCGGCCAGGACAAGAACGGCAACAAGAACACCGTCACCCTCTGGACCCGCACCCCCGAGGGCCGCTGGCTGGCCGGCGAGACCTGGCAGGGCCACAACGGCAACAACGGCTGGACCGCCGACCACAACGAGGGCGACCTGCGCAGCCCGATCGGCGTCTTCGCGCTCTCCGACGCGGGCGGCCGCAAGGCCGACCCGGGCAGCAAGCTCCCGTACGACAAGGACCCGAGCTTCGTGGTCTCCGGGACGGGCTTCTTCGGCGACCAGCTGGCCGGCTCCTTCGACTACGTGGTCGCGATCAACTACAACCGGGTGCCCGGAAACTCCCCGCTGGACCCGCGCCGCCCGATGGGGGCGAAGAAGGGTGGCGGGATCTGGATCCACGTCGACCACGACGGCCCCACCCACGGCTGCGTCTCGATCCCCGAGGACAAGATGGCCGAGCTGATCCGCACCCTGGACCCGGCGGCCCACCCGGTGATCGTGATGGGCGACGCCGCCTCGCTGTCCGCCTGACCCCGGCGTTCCGACCCCGGCCCGACCCCGACCTGCCCCCGGCCTGACTGCGGCGTTCCGGGGGCGTCCGTACGGTGTTCCGGGCGGTGTCGGCCCCGTCATCGGCGGCGGTGCCCGCCCCCTCGTCCGTATCGGCGTCGATCCCGGCGCGCCCGGAGGCCAGTCGCCGCAACGCCCCTTGTCGGGCTCCTACAGATCACGGGGGCGGATCCTGTAGCCGGGCGCGCCCCGCTGACCAGTGGGTAACCCGGTTCCATGGCACTATGAGCGGTTCGCGCATTGTGGCACTCGGCCACTACCAGCCCCCCAAGGTCCTCTCCAACGACGACCTGGAGGCGCTCGTCGACACCAACGACGAGTGGATCCGTAGCCGGGTGGGCGTCAGAACCCGGCACATCGCCGAGGGCGAGACCCTGGTCGACCTCGCCACCGAGGCCGCGCAGAAGGCGCTCGCCAAGAGCGGCCGGACGGCCGACGAGATCGACCTGATCGTGGTCGCCACCTGCACCGCGATCGAGCGCAGCCCCAACACCGCCGCCGCCGTGGCCGCCCGGCTCGGCGTCCGGGCGCCCGCCGCGTACGACATCAACACGGTCTGCTCCGGCTTCTCGTACGCCCTGGCCACCGCCGACCACGCGATCCGGGCCGGCGCGGCGCGCCGCGCGCTGGTGATCGGCGCCGAGCGGATGTCCGACACGCTGGACTGGACCGACCGCACCACCTGCGTGATCTTCGGCGACGGCGCCGGCGCCGCGGTGGTCGAGGCCCAGGAGGACGGTGCCGAGCCCGGCATCGGCCCGGTGGTCTGGGGCTCCGAGCCGGAGAAGGGCGACGCCGTGGTGATCACCGGCTGGGACCCGGTGATCAGCCAGCAGGGCCAGTCGGTGTTCCGCTGGGCCACCACCCAGCTCGCCCCGCTGGCCCGCCGGGCCTGCGAGCAGGCCGGGATCGACCCGTCGGAGCTGAAGGGCTTCGTGCCGCACCAGGCCAACCTGCGGATCATCGACTCGATCGCCGCCAAGCTGGGCCTCACCGACGCGGTGGTGGCCCGGGACGTGGTCGACTCCGGCAACACCTCGGCCGCCTCCATCCCGCTGGCCTTCTCCAAGCTGGTCGAACGCGGCGAGCTGTCCCCGGGCGACCCGGTCCTGCTCTTCGGCTTCGGCGGCGGGCTCGCCTACGCCGGCCAGGTGGTCCGCTGCCCCTGACGGCGCGGGGCACCTAGGGCCCCTGAGGGGCGGGAACGCGAACATGCCGGTGGGCGGGCACCCTGTGTGAGGGGTGCCCGCCCACCGGCATGTCTGGCGCGCGTGCGGTACGTCGGCGGACCTCCCCCGAGGACACGGCCGCCGTCCGTCGTACCCCGGACAGGAGGCCGGGGCTGCGCGCGGAGCGGATGGTCGGTTGAGCGGATGGTCTACTTGGGCGGCTTCTTGCCGGTGACGCCCAGGTACACCAGGGGAGCGAGGTTGGGCTTGAGGTCCTTGACCTTGACGCCCCAGGCGGTGAAGGCCTTCTGGTGCTCGGCCGCCGAGGCGAGCAGCGAGACCAGGGCCCCGGCGACGGCGTTCGGGTCGAGCGACTTGTCGGCCTGGCCCTTCGCCTGGAGTTCCTTGACGGCCTCCGCGAGCGGCTTGGCGACCGCGTTGAGGACCGTCATGCGGATCTTGAAGAACCGCTTGTCCCCTTCGGCGGCACCGAGCGTGACCACTCGGAGAATGGCGTCGTTCTTGCGCCAGAAGGCGAGGAATCCGTCGACCAGTTCTTCCGAAGTGGTCGGACCGGACTTCCCTGCCCAGGACTTTCCGGCCACCAGCTCTTTGAGGGTGTCGGCGTCCTTGGCCATTTCCTCGGCGATTTCGAGGACAGCGCCCTCGACATCCGGGAAGTACTGGTAGAAGGTCGCGGGGGAGGTACCCGCCATACGGGCGACGTCGATGACCTTGACGTCCCGGTACGGCGACGTGCTGAGCATCTCGCGGAGGCAGTCGAGCAGCTTCTGCCGCGTTTCCTGTCCGCGTCGCCCGGCGACGCGACCGTCGACGGTGCGAACTTGTCCTGTCATGCCGTCAGCTTACCGTGGCACGATCTTGGCGCGATTCGGTGATGCGACTATTACTCCGCACGGGGGGTTGCTATAGGGGCATGAACCACTTCGGACGGATATTCACCGCGCTCCGCAGGCGTCGTTGAAGCCCCCCCGTGTGCCTTTGACCCCACAGCGTGACGGCGAGTCCGCTGAGGGGTGATCGAGTGACAGAGCGTGACGACTGGCGGCGTCGGAAGATCGGCGCCGAAGGGGAGGGTCCGGGCGTCCGGGTGCAAGCCGCGGCCGGAACGGGCGTCAGAATCCGGCCGTTCCGTCATCACCGGCCGGACGGCGGCGCTCCCGGGGCGGCCGTCGGCTCTGGGCGGGGGAGGTTGGAGATGGGCCGGGCGGCATTGGAGAATCGGGTCCGGCACCACGCGGCGGGTGCGGAAAACGGGGAGGTGGCAGCGGAGTGGACCAGCTGACGGCGCACGATCCGAGGCGGATCGGGCCCTTCGAGGTGCTGGGGCGGCTCGGCGCGGGTGGGATGGGGCTGGTCTACCTGGCGCGCTCCGCCTCCGGCCGGCGGGTGGCCATCAAGACCGTCCGGGGGGAACTGGCCGAGGACGAGCTGTTCCGCGTCCGCTTCGCCCGCGAGATCGAGGCGGCCAAGACGGTCGGCGGTTTCTACACCGCGGCCGTGGTGGACGCCGACGCGGACGCCCGGGTGCCCTGGCTGGCCACCGCGTACATCCCGGCCCCCTCGCTGGAGGACCTGGTCGAGGAGTGCGGTCCGCTGCCGGTGGACGCCACCCGCTGGCTGATCGCGGGCATCGCCGAGGCGCTGCAGTCCATCCACGCGGCCGGGCTGATCCACCGGGACCTCAAGCCCTCCAACGTGCTGGTGGTCGAGGACGGCCCGAAGGTGATCGACTTCGGCATCGCCTCCGGCGTCTCCAGCACCCGGCTCACCATGACCAACGTCGCGGTCGGCACCCCTGCCTACATGTCCCCCGAGCAGGCCAAGGACAGCCGTAACGTCCGGGGCGCCAGCGACGTCTTCTCGCTCGGCTCGCTGATGGTGTTCTGCGCGACCGGGCACCCGCCCTTCAGTGGCTCCAACCCGGTCGAGACGGTGTTCCAGCTGCTGCGCGAGGAGCCGGACCTGTCCGGGATGCCGCGCGAGCTGATGGACCTGGTCCGCGCCTGCATGCGGCCCTCGCCCGAGCACCGGCCCACCCCGGCGCAGATCCAGGCCGAACTGGCCCCGCACCTGTTCTCCCGGGACGACGCCGCCGGCGAGGTCGGCGACTGGCTCCCCGTGAACGCGCTGGAGCTGATCGAGCGCAAGCGCGGCCGCCGCCCGAGCGCGCCGCCCCGGGCCGTCCAGCTGCCGGGCGGCGCGCCGCCGCCCCCGGCCGGGCCGCCGCAGGCCGGCCCGCTCCAGCCCCACCAGCCGCCGCAGCCGCACCAGCCGGTCCCGGTGCAGCGCCCCGGCCTGGACGACCCGCGCACCCACCCGGGCGGGGGGCACGCGCCGCCGCCGTCCGGGCCGGTGCACACCGGGCGGAGGCCGGGCCCGGTGTCCGACGGCGAGATCCCGACCGCGAAGATCGCCTCCCCCAACAAGCACCGCGCGCCGGGCGGCGGCGGGGCCGTCGAGGTGCGGCTGTCCGGAGCCTCGGTGCGGATAGGCCCCGGGCCGCGGGCCGAGCACGAGCAGCCCGGCCCGGGCACCGCCCCGGCCGAGACCGACTGGGTCCGCCGGATCACCCCGCCGCCGGCGCCGGCCGCCCGCTGGCGCCCCTGGCGGTTCCGGATGTCCAACGACGTCTGGGGCACCCCGGTGGTCGCCGACGGCACGCTCTTCGTCTCCAGCTTCGAGGTGCACGCGTTGGACATCGCCTCCGGCGAGCGGCGCTACAAGACCCGGGACGTCGCCTGGGCGCTCGCGGTGGACGCCGGCCGGGTGCACGCGGCCGACGGCCCGCACCTGTACACCGTGGACGTCGCGGACGGCACCGAGCGCTGGCGCACCTCACTGGACGGCTGGGTCTACTCGCTCTCCGCCGCCGACGGGGTGCTGTGCTGCGGCGTCCGCGGCGGCGGCGTCCAGCTGCGCTCGGCCGCCAACGGCGCCGAGCTGTGGCGGGCCGACGACGCCCAGCAGGACTACGAGAACCCGCAGTCCGGACCGGCCCTGGTGGCCGGCGCGGCCTACTACTACGGGGCCGGGCGGCTGCGCTGCATCGACCCGCACGGCGCCGGCCTGCGCTGGTCCTTCCCGGTCGGCGAGGACGTGCCCTCGCACCCGGTCGAGCGCGGCGGCGTGCTGTACGTGACGGCCGGCTCCCGGGTGTACGCGCTGGACGCGGCCAGCGGGGTCGAGCGCTGGCGCTTCGAGGCCCCGGTGGTGCTGTTCACCCCGCCCGCGCTGGACGCCGACGCGGTCTACGTGGCCGACTACCTCGGGACGGTGTACGCGCTGGACGCGGCCACCGGCCGGGACCGCTGGCGCGGGGTCACCGGCAACCGCCAGGGCGCCGAGCCGGTGGTGGTCGGGGACGGCATGGTGCTGGTCGGCAGCGGCGGGGTGCTGTACGCCTTCGAGGCGGCGAGCGGCCGGGAGCGCTGGCGCTACACGGCGCGCGGCGAGATCGTCGGCTCCCCGGCGGTGGCCGACGGCCTGGTGCACCTGGGCAGCCGGGACCACTCGCTGCACACCCTGGACCTGGCGAGCGGTCAGCTGCGCTGGGAGCTCGGCACCAAGGGCGAGCTGACCGGCTCGCCGGTCGCGGTCGGCGGCCGGGTCTTCGTCGGCTCCAAGGACCGCTGCGTGTACGCGCTGGACGCCTTCTACGGCACGGCCGTCCCGGCGCGCTGAACCGGCGCGGCGGCGGGGCGGGCGCCCCGCCGCCGTCGGACGCGTCCGATCAGGCCTTGCGGGCCCCGGGGTGGCGGCTGCACCAGCCGTCCCACGCGGAGGCCACCATCTCCGCCACGTCGTGGCGGGCGCCCCAGCCCAGCTCGCGGCGGATCAGGTCGGCCGAGGCCACCACCCGCGCGGGGTCGCCGGCGCGGCGCGGGGTCACCTCGGGGGTGGTGTCGTAACCGGTGACCTTGCCGATCACCTCCAGCATCTCCTTGACGCTGACGCCCTCGCCGCGGCCGATGTTGAGCACCAGCGAGGTCTCGCCGGCCGGGTCGGCGGCCAGCCGCTTGGCGGCCGCGACGTGGGCCGAGGCGATGTCGGAGACGTGGATGAAGTCGCGGACGCAGCTGCCGTCCTGGGTGGGGTAGTCGTCGCCGAAGACCCGCGGGGCCTCGCCGGCGGTGAGCCGCTCGAAGACCATCGGGATCAGGTTGAAGACCCCGGTGTCGGACAGCTCGGGGGAGGCGGCACCGGCCACGTTGAAGTAGCGCAGCGCCACGGTGGAGATGCCGTGGGCCTTCCCGGCCGCAGCGACCAGCCACTCGCCGGCCAGCTTGGTCTCGCCGTACGGGCTCATCGGGGCGCACGGGGTCGACTCGGTGACCAGGTCGACGTCCGGCATGCCGTAGACGGCGGCGGAGGAGGAGAAGAGGAAGCGCTTGACCCCGCCCTCGGCGGCGGCCTCCAGGACGGTCTGCAGGCCGATCATGTTCTCCCGGTAGTAGAAGAACGGCTGCTCGACGGACTCGCCGACCTGCTTCTTGGCGGCGAAGTGCAGGATGCCCTCGATCGCGTGCTCGCGGATGGCGGCGTCCAGGGCGGCCCGGTCCAGGGTGGAGCCCTCGACCAGGGCGACGCCCTCCGGCAGGCGGGAGGCGTCGCCGGTGCTGAGGTCGTCCAGGACGGCGACGCGCTCACCGGCGTCGAGCAGCTGGCGGACGACGTGCCCGCCGATGTATCCGGCACCGCCGGTGATCAACCAAGTCATGGGCCGATTCTAGGGTGTTCGGGTTTCCGTGGTGAGTGCCGGGCGAGTCGAGCCATCAAATCGGACAAATCGGTGAAATGCTGACAAAGATTTCCGTGCTCTCAGCGTGGTGACGAATCGGAGGCAGTCAGGTGAGCCGAAAGAAGGAACACGCCCGCCCCCTGCCGGCCGGGCCCCGGCCGACCGGCCCCAGGACGGCCCACGGCCGGTTGCTCGTGCCCGGCGCGGTGGCCGTACTGACCGCGCTGGCGCTGGCCGGGTGCAACAGCGGTTCCTCCTCGTCCGCCTCGCAGGCCGCGGGCTCCCCGTCGAGCTCCGGCTCGGCCAGGCCGGCCTCGTCGGCCCCCGCGCGGTCGGCCGACGGGAACCAGTTGCAGGACGACTACCAGCGGGTCATCGCCGACGTGCTGCCCTCGGTGGTGCAGATCACCACCGGCGACAGCCTCGGCTCCGGGATCGTCTACGACGACAAGGGCGACATCGTCACCAACGCCCATGTGGTGGGCACCGCGACCACCTTCACCGTCACCCTCGCCAACAGCACCAAGTCGCTGGACGCCACCCTGGTCGGCAGCTACCCCGACACCGACCTCGCGGTGATCAAGCTGAGCAGCCCGCCGAGCGGCCTCAAGCCGGCCGCCTTCGGCGACTCCGGCAAGGTCCAGCTCGGCCAGATCACCCTCGCCATGGGCAGCCCGCTCGGCCTCTCCAGCAGCGTCACCCAGGGCATCGTCTCGGCCACCGGACGGACCGTCTCCGAACCCAGGGGCGGCGGCTCGCCCGGCGCCACCATCGGCAACATGGTGCAGACCTCGGCCGCGATCAACCCGGGCAACAGCGGCGGCGCGCTGGTCAACCTGGACAGCCAGGTGATCGGCATCAACACGCTCGCGGCGACGGAGCCCGAGGCCAACGGCGCGGCCGCGCCCGGCATCGGCTTCGCCATCCCGGCGTCCACCATCACCAACATCACCGACCAGCTGATCAAGCAGGGCAAGGTCACCAACTCCGGCCGGGCCGCGCTCGGCATCACCGCCCGGACCAGCTTCAACCAGCAGTTCAAGCCCGCCGGCGCGGTCATCGTGGCGGTCACCGCGGGCGGCCCGGCCGCCTCGGCGGGGATGCAGGCCGGCGACGTGATCACCAAGATCGGGGACGCCACGGTCGACTCGCTGAACGCGCTCACCACCGCGCTCGCCTCGCTCACCCCGGGCGACAAGGCCACCGTCGCCTACACCAGGGACGGCAACAGCCGGACCGCCGACGTCACCCTCGGCGCCCTGGAGAGCCCGTAGGACCCGGCCGGCCGGGCCGCACGCCGCGCAAGGGCTCCGCGGACCGGGCCGCCCCACCGGACCGGCGCCGGGACCTCGTCACTTCCTCGACGAGGTCCCGGCGCCGTGCCGCGCCCCGGTTCAGCGGCGGGCGGTGCGGGTGCGCCAGGGCAGTTCGACGGTGATGCTGCTCGGGCCGCCCTCCGGGCTCTGTACCAGGAGCACCCCGTCCACCGCGCGGATCCGCTCGGTCAGCCCGGCCAGGCCGCTGCCCGGGTAGGGGGCGGCGCCGCCCTTGCCGTCGTCCTGGACCAGCACCATCAGCTGGTTGTCGGAGCGCCAGACGTCGACCGAGGCGGTGCGGGCGCCGGCGTGCTTGGAGACGTTGGTCAGCAGCTCGCTGACGGTGAAGTACGCGATGCCCTCGACCGCCGAGTCCGGGCGCTCGGCCTGGCCGTCCGGCCCCTTCAGGTCGACGTTCACCTTGACCCCGCCGGGGACGGTGCAGCGGGCGGCGACCGAGGACAGGGCCGCGTCCAGGCCGCGGTCGGTGAGCACCGCCGGGTGGATGCCCCGGGCCAGGTCGCGCAGCTCCTGGAGGGCCAGCTTCACCTCGCCGTGCGCGTTGTCGACCATCTTCGTGGCGGCCACCACGTCGTCCTCGGTCTCGACCTCGCGCAGCCGCTCCTTGGCCATGCCCAGGTCCATGGCCAGCGCGACCAGGCGGGCCTGGGCGCCGTCGTGCAGGTCGCGCTCGATCCGGCGTAGGTCGGCGGCGGCGGTGTCGACCACCGTGCCGCGGTCGTCCTCCAGCTCGCGCACCCGCTCGGCCAGGGCGCCCGGGAAGAGCAGCGACTCGACCAGGATCCGGTCGACCGCCGCCAGCGCCCGGATCACCCAGGGCAGCACCGGCCACATCACGGTGACCGCGACCAGGGCCACCGTGAAGCTCAGGATGCCCCAGGGCAGCATCAGCACGTTGTAGAGCGCCGAGCGCCAGTTCAGCAGGTCGGTCAGGTGGGCGATGGTGAAGCCCACCACCCCCGGCCGGCGCTGCTGCACCGGCTCCGGCTCGTGGATCGCGGAGTCGTACGCCGCGCGGGCCCGCCAGCGGCCCAGCCCGCCCAGGGCGCGGGAGACGGCCAGCCCGCCGGCCAGCAGCGGCAGGCCGACCACGGTGATCGACATCCCCAGGCCGGCCGTGAGCGTGATGGCGGTGAGCGTGAAGCCGGCGACGCCGAGCGGCAGGTTGAGCAGCAGCTGGCCGACCTGCCGCCACATCTGCGCGCCGTACAGCGGCGAGCGGACCATCTGAGCGTCCTGCTCCTTGATGGCATCCACGGTGCGGCGGTGCAGCGGCTTCATCTGGATCTACCGTCCCTCTTGGTCGAGCTGGTGGAGCAAGCTTCCCGAACCCGGGGCGGGAGATGCCATGGGGGTGATACATCTTCCGGGACGGGGGTTATCCCTACCCCCGTCCTGGTCGTCGGGCCACTGCCCGGTGCTCGCGGGAGTGTCCACCGGACGTCTTGCGGAGCGGGCAGGGTTCGGGCGGAGCGGAGCCGTCCCCTTAGACTCACGCATTGGCCATGGTTATGACCGTGCGAGGAAACGTCGTAGAACTGCCTTGAGGGGTTGTTCACGGCCGAGGTGGAGGGCGAAGGCATGGAGGGGCAGCATGCGGCTGCCGTCGCGGCCGACCCGGCGGTCGGCGGCGGCTACTTCGACGCGTACGCCGCGATGGGCCTGCTGGCCGTCGTCGGGGTGCTCTTCGTCGCCGCGGCGTTCACGGCCAACCGCCTGCTGCGGCCGGTGGTGTACTCGCCCGAGAAACTCCTCGCCTACGAGTGCGGGGTGGACCCGGTGGGCGAGGACTGGGCGCACACCCAGATCCGCTACTACGTGTACGCCTTCCTGTACGTGATCTTCGCGGTCGACGCGATCTACCTGTTCCCGTGGGCGACGGTCTTCGCCACCGCCGGGTACGGCGCCGGAACGCTGATCGAGATGTTCCTCTTCATCGGCTTCCTCGCGGTCGGCCTGCTCTACGCCTGGAAGAAGGGCGTTCTGGAATGGACGTGACGCACACCCACTCGCACGGCGCCCAGGGCGGGCCGGTCCCACTCGGCCTCCCGGACCCGTCGCGCCCCGGCGCCGTCGAGCGCCGTGGCATCGGCCCGCTGGCCCGGCTCGCGCCCGACCCGGTCAAGGTCGTGCTCAACTGGGGCCGCCGCTACAGCCTCTGGTGCTTCAACTTCGGCCTGGCCTGCTGCGCGATCGAGTTCATCGCCGCGTCCATGGCCAAACACGACTTCATCCGGATGGGTGTCATTCCGTTCGCGCCCGGACCCCGTCAGGCCGACCTGATGATCGTCTCGGGGACGGTGACCGACAAGATGGCGCCCGCCGTCAAGCGCCTCTACGAGCAGATGCCCGAGCCGAAGTACGTCATCTCCTTCGGTGCCTGCTCCAACTCCGGCGGCCCGTACTGGGACTCCTACTCGGTGACCAAGGGCGTGGACCAGATCATCCCGGTCGACGTCTACGTGCCCGGCTGCCCTCCCCGGCCCGAGGCGCTGCTCCAGGGCATCCTCAAGCTCCAGGAGAAGATCGCCGCCGAGTCGCTGCCCGACCGCTACGCCGCGCCCGCGGCGGCGCTGCGCCGCCCGCTGGTGACGGGGCCTTCGACCGAGGGAGGGGCCTCATGACTTCCGCCGAGCAGTACGCGGCGTCGGTCGGGGAGTGGGCGACCGGCGCCGAGGCTTACGGGCTGGTCACCGTCGACGTCCCCGCCGAGCACTGGATCGAGGCGCTCACCAACGCCCGCGACACGCTCGGCCTGGGCTACTTCGACTGGCTGAGCGCCGTCGACGAACTGGCCGAGGGCTTCTCCGTGGTCGCCCACCTCGCCTCCGCCGACGCCCCGGGCGTGCGCCACCTGGCGCTGCGCACCCGGGTGCCGCGGGACAAGGCCGCGCTGCCCACCGCCGTCCCGGTCTACGCGGGCGCCGCCTGGCACGAGCGTGAGACCCACGAGATGTTCGGCATCGACTTCCCCGGACACCCCTACCTCGCCACCCTGCTGCTGCCGGACGGCTTCGAGGGGTACCCGCTGCGCAAGGAGTTCGTGCTCGCGGCCCGGGTCGCCAAGGCCTGGCCGGGAGCCAAGGAGCCGGGCGAGTCGGACCACGGCGACGGGCCCGCCCGGCGCAAGATGCAGCCGGCCGGGGTGCCGGACCCGAACGAGTGGGGGCCGCTGAAGGGCACCCTGCCGCCGGTCGCCGAGCGGCCCGCGCGTGGTGCGCGGGCGGCGGGCGCGGCCGGGCGGACGCCCCGGGCTGCTGGTGCTGCTGGTGCTGGGGCCGGTGCTGCTGCCGGTGCCGAGGGCGCGGCGGCGGCGGTGCGGGCGGACCGGCCTCGGCGGACCAGGACGGTGGCGGAGGGGTCGGCGAGTCAGGCGGGGGCCGAGGCTGCTGGTGCCGTTGCTCCGGACGCTGCTCCGACCGCTGGTTCGGCTGCTGCTTCGGCCGCTGGCGAGGCGGCGCCCGTGGTGCGGGCGGACCGGCCGCGCCGGGTCAGGTCGGTGTCCGACGGCTCGGTCAGCCAGGCTGCGGAGCCGGCGCCCGCCGAGGCTGCCGAGGCCGCTGCGCCTGCCGAGCCGAAGGCCGAGGGCTCGGCGTCGCCGCGGACCCGGTCCTCGGACGCGCCCTGGCACAACCCGGTGCCCGCGCACGACGAGCCCGCGAAGCCCGCCGAGGCGAAGGCACCGGCCGAGTCGCAGACACCGGCCGAGCCCGCGAAGCCTGTGGAGAAGCCTGCGGAGGAGTCTGCCGAGGAGCAGTCGCCCGCCGGGCCGGCGAAGCCCGCCGCGCCCGCGGGTGAGCAGGACGAGACGTCGGCCGGACCGGCCGGCCAGGACGGAGACGGCGCGTGAACCTGCTCGACACGGTGCTGCGCTGCGTCGCCACCCTGGTCGTCTTCCTCACCCTCCCGCTGGTCATCGGCCAGACCGAGCACAAGGTCATGGCGCACATGCAGGGCCGACTCGGCCCGATGTACGCGGGCGGCTTCCACGGCTGGGCGCAGCTCGTCGCGGACGGCGTGAAGTTCGCGCAGAAGGAGGACATCGTCCCGGCCGGGGCGGACCGCCGGATCTTCCAGCTGGCGCCCGCCGTCTCGCTGCTGCCGTACCTCTTCGTGCTGCTGGCGATCCCGGTCGGCCCGAACGGCTTCGTCGGCCAGGCGATCGACGCCGGCCTGTTCTTCGTGCTGGCCGTGATGGGCGTCGGCGTGATCGGCAAGCTGATGGCCGGCTGGGCCTCGGCGAACAAGTTCTCGCTGCTCGGCGGCCTGCGCACGGCCGCGCAGCTGATGTCGTACGAGCTGCCGATGGTGCTGGCGGCGGCCTCGGTGGCGATGGCCGCCGGCACGCTCTCGCTGCCCGGGATCGTGGACGCCTGGGAGTGGTACTGGCTGCCCTGGCAGCTCATCGGCGCGTTCGTGTTCTTCACGGCCGGCCTGGCCGAGCTCCAGCGCCCGCCGTTCGACATGCCGGTCGCCGACTCGGAGATCATCTTCGGCGCGTACACCGAGTACACGGGCCTGCGCTTCGCGCTGTTCCTGCTGTCCGAGTACGCGGGCATCCTGGTGGTGTCGGCGCTGACCGCGGTGCTCTTCCTGGGCGGCTGGCACGGCCCGCTGGCGGACCAGCTCGGCTGGCTCTGGATGATCCTGAAGACCTTCGCGTTGGCCTTCGTGGTCATCTGGCTGCGGGTCACCTACCCGCGTCTGCGCGAGGACCAGCTGATGCGCTTCGCGTGGACCGTGCTGATCCCGCTCGCCCTCGTCCAGCTGGCCCTGACCGGCGTCATCAAGGTGGCGATCTCATGAGTTTTCCCGGTGCCGGCCTGGCCAAGGGCCTGGCCGTGACCCTGCGGACGATGACGAAGAAGACCGTCACCGCGCAGTACCCCGACGTGCAGCCGGTGTTGCCGCCGCGTTCGCGCGGCGTCATCGCGCTGCTGGAGGAGAACTGCACGGTGTGCATGCTCTGCGCGCGCGAGTGCCCGGACTGGTGCATCTACATCGACTCCCACAAGGAGACGCTGCCGGCCGCCGAGCCGAACGCGCGGGCCCGCACCCGCAACGTGCTGGACCGGTTCGCCATCGACTTCTCGCTCTGCATGTACTGCGGGATCTGTATCGAGGTGTGCCCCTTCGACGCGCTGTTCTGGTCGCCCGAGTTCGAGTACGCCGAGACCGACATCCTGGAGCTGACCCACGAGCGGGACAAGCTCCGCGAGTGGATGTGGACCGTCCCGGCGCCGCCGGCGCTGGACCCGGCGGCCGAGGAGCCCAAGGAGATCACCACCGCGCGCAAGACGGCGGACAAGCTGGCCGCCGCCGCAGCGGCCGCAGCGGCTGCCTCGGTGGCCTCGGATGAGGGGGAGGCCCAGTGAGCGCCGCCACCCTGCTCGCGGCGACCGGCTCGCTGGAGCCGGCCGCCCGTTCGTTCCTGTCCCCGACCGGGGTGGAGATCGTCTTCCTGCTGGTCGGCATCGCCGTGCTCGGCTCGGCCGTGGTCGCCGTCAGCACCAAGCAACTGGTGCACGCCGCGCTCTGGCTGGTGGTCGCGCTGGGCGGGCTGGCGGTGGAGTTCCTGCTGCTCACCGCCGAGTTCATCGCCTGGGTGCAGGTGCTGATCTACCTCGGCTCGGTGATCGTCCTGGTGCTGTTCGGGCTGATGCTCACCAAGGCGCCGATCGGGCGCTCGCCGGACGCCGACTCCAAGAACCGCTGGGTGGCCCTGGTCGTGGCGCTCGCCTCGGCCGGGACGCTGGTGACGCTGGTCGTCGACGCCTTCCGGACCTCCTGGATCGACCTCGGCGCGGGGGGCGGCTCGGCCGCCGTCACCGGGGCGAGCCTGTTCCGCCACTGGGTGCTGCCCTTCGAGGCCCTCTCCGTGCTGCTGCTGGCGGCGCTGGTCGGTGCGATCGTGCTGTCGCGCGGGTCGACGCGGCGGGTGCCGCCGCCCCGGGCGGGCCGGCTGCGCGCCGGCCGGCCGGTGGGCTCGAACGGGACCGTCGCCGCCACCGTGCCCCGGCCGGCGCCGGAGAACCCGGCGGCCCCTGAGGCTGCGGCGGATCCGAAGGCCGCAGAGGCCCCGGCGGCCCCGAAGGCCGCAGAGGCTGCGCCGTCCGCGCCGTCCGCGCCGTCCGCGTCGGAGGAGAGCTGATGCACCTCGCCTACCCCGTCGTCCTCGCCGCGCTGCTGTTCAGCATCGGCGTGTACGGCGTGCTCGCCCGGCGCAACGCCGTCCTGGTCCTGATGTCCGTCGAGCTGATGCTCAACGCCGTCAACCTCAACCTGGTCGCCTTCGACACCTGGCTGCGCGACTCGCTGCACGCCGGCCAGGCGCTCACCCTGTTCACCATCACCGTCGCCGCCGCCGAGATCGGGCTGGGGCTCGCCATCGTCCTGCTGCTGTTCCGGGCCCGGGGCACCGCGGACATCGACCGGGCCACCGCGCTCGGCGATCCGGCGGAGCCGCTCGCCGAGGAGACGCCGGCCGGAGCCGAGGCGCTGAAGGGCCAGGCCGCCGCATGAACCTCGCCCTGCCCGCCCTCGTCCCCGCGCTGCCCGCACTCGGGGCCGCCGCGACCTTGGCCGTCGGCAAGAAGGCGCCCGGCCTGGCCCGGCCGCTGGCCATCGTGCCGGTCGCCGTCTCGGCCGTGCTCGCCCTGGTCGTCGCCCTCCAGCTCGGCACCGGCCAGGTGCTGGACGCCGCCACCCGGCTCACCCCCACCGGTGGCCCGGACATCGCGCTCGCCCTCCACCTGGACGGCTTCAGCTCGCTGATCTCCGTGTTGGTCGGCCTGGTCGCCACCTGCGTGCAGGTCTACTCGACCGCGTACCTCAGGAAGGACCCGCGCTACCCGTCGTACGCCGCGCTGGTCTCGCTGTTCACCGCGGCGATGTTCCTGGTGGTCTACTCGGGCGACCTGATCGTGCTGCTGGTCGGCTGGGAGGTCATGGGCATCTGCTCGTACTTCCTGATCGGCCACCACTGGGAGACCGAGGACGCCCGCTCGGCCTCGCTGAAGGCCTTCCTGGTCACCAAGCTCGGCGACGTGCCGTTCCTGTTCGGGATCTTCCTGCTCGGCGCGGACGCCGGCAGCTTCCGGATCCCCGACGTGCTGGCCGCCGCGACCGACGGGCGGCTCGGCCACCCGACGCTGATCGCCCTGCTGCTGCTCGCCGGGGTGGCCGGCAAGAGCGCGCAGTTCCCGCTGCACACCTGGCTCCCGGACGCCATGGCCGGCCCGACGCCGGTCTCCGCGCTGATCCACGCCGCCACCATGGTCGCGGCCGGCATCTACCTGGTCGCCCGGCTGCTGCCGGTGTTCCTGCTGTCGGGCGCGGCGCTGGTCGTGCTGGCCGTGATGGCCGCCGTGACGATGATCGGCTCGGCGCTCTGCGCGCTCGCCCAGGACGACCTCAAACGGGTGCTCGCCTACTCCACCGTCGGCCAGCTCGGCTACATGGCCGGGGCGCTGGCCACCGGCGACCGCGAGGCCTCCGTCTTCCACCTGGTCAGCCACGGCGCCTTCAAGGCGCTGCTGTTCCTGGCCGCCGGTGTGGTGATCCACGCCGCGCACACCAACTCGATCTCCGCGATGTCCCGGATCCCCGGGCTGCGCAAGCGCGTCCCGGACGCCTACTGGACGATGGGCATCGCGCTCGTCGCCCTGGTCGGGCTGCCGCCGTTCTCCGGTTTCTTCAGCAAGGAGGCGGTGCTGACCGCCGCCGAGCATGCCGCCAACGGCGAGGCGCTCACCAACGGGCTCGGCCCGGCCTCGGCCGTGCCGGAGGCCGCCGGGTGGATCGTGCTGATCTCCGCCGGACTCACCGCGCTGCTCACCGCCGCGTACGCGACCCGGCTCTTCCTGGTCAGCTTCCACAGCCCGCAGGCTGCCGGGGCGCAGGCTGGCGGGGCGTCGCAGGCCGCAGTGCCGCAGGCCGTGGCGTCTGCGGCCGGGCACGAGGCGGACGCGCCGTACTCGCCCGAGCTCGACGAGGCCGACCCGGCCACCGCCGAGCCGCCCGCGATGCGCTGGCCGCTCTGGGTGCTGGCGATCCCGACCATGGGCTTCGGCGTCGCCGGCCTGCGCTCGGACTGGCTGCCCGCGCTGCTGGACGGCGGCTCGCTGCGCCCCTCGGCCGTCACCGCCGTCATCGGCACCGGGCTCGCCGTGGTCGGCGTGCTCGCGGCGTACGGCGCCTGGCGCTCGGCGACCGCGCGGCTGGCCACCGGCCGCCCGGCCCCGGCCGACGCCGGCCGGGTGCCCGAGCAGGCCGGAGCTCCGATCGCCGAGGTGATCGTCGCCGACCCCGGGCGCACCCTGCTCGGCCCGCTGTTCGGCCCGGCCCGGCACGGCTTCGGCGTCGACCGGCTGTACCACGCGCTGTTCGTCCGCCCGGTGACCGCCGCCGCCCGGCTGGTCCGCTTCCTCGACCGCGAGGTCGTCGAGACCTACGTGCGTGGCAGCGGGGCCGGCGCCAACCTGCTCGGCCGGGCCGTCCGGCTCGCGCAGACCGGCAACGCGCAGACCTACCTCAGCGCGCTGCTCGCCGGCGTCGTCCTGCTGGCCGTCCTGGTGGCGGTGTAGCGGATGCCGTACCCCCTCTCCCCGGTTCTCCCGATTCCGACCGCCGCCCGTAGGAGCCCCCGATGAACGCAGTCCTCATCGCCCTCCTGGTGCTGCCGCTGCTCGGCGCCGCGCTCACCCTGGCGCCGGTGTTCGGCCGGGAGCCGGCCGCCGCCGACCGGCGGGCGCTGCGGCTGAACAGCGTCGTCACCGGCGCGGTGCTGCTGCTCACCGTCGCCTTGGCGGCCGGTTTCGACCACGATGAGCCCGCCCGGATGCAGGCCACCACCGACGTGTCCTGGATCCCGGCCCTCAACGTGCGCCTCCACCTCGGCGTGGACGGCATCTCGCTGCCGCTGATCGTGCTGACCGCACTGCTCACCTTCCTCTGCGCGCTGTACTCGGAGAAGCGGCTGCCGGGTGGGGACAGCGTGCCGTCGGCGAAGGCCTTCGTCGGGCTGTTCCTCCTCCTCGAAGTCGGCATGCTCGCCACCTTCGCGGTGCTGGACCTCCTGCTCTTCTTCCTGGCCTTCGAGATCGTGCTGATCCCGATGTACTTCCTGATCGCCCGCTGGGGGAGCGGGGCGAAGGCCCCGGCCGCCAACCGGTTCATCCTGTACACGCTGCTCGGCTCGGCCGTGATGCTGCTCGGCTTCCTGCTGATCGGCAGCAAGGCCGGCACCTTCGACATGCAGGCCCTGGCCGCCGCGCACGGCAACGGCCTGAGCCACACCACCCAGGTGATCGCCGCCCTGGCGATCATGGTCGGGCTCGCGGTCAAGGCCCCCGCCTGGCCGCTGCACAGCTGGCTCCCGGACGCGCACACCGCCGCCCCGACGGTCGGCTCGGTGCTGCTCGCCGGCGTGCTGCTGAAGATGGGCACGTACGGTCTGGTCCGCGTCCTCCTCCCGGTCGTGCCCGACGGCACCGCGACGCTCGCCCCCTACCTGGGCGCGTTCGCCGCCGTCGGCATCGTCTACGGATCACTGGCCTGTCTGGCGCTGGCCCGCCCCGGCGCCAAGGGCGACCTCAAGCGCCTGATCGCGTACTCCTCCGTCGGCCACATGGGCTTCGTGCTGCTGGGCATCGCCTCCCTCACTCCGGTGGGCGTCAACGGCGCGCTGTTCGCCAACATCGCCCACGGTCTGATCACCGGTCTGCTGTTCTTCCTCGTCGGCGCCCTCAAGGACCGCTACGGCACGGCGGACCTCGACACCCTCTCCGGCGCCACCGGCGCCGCCCTGTACGGCCGCGCCCCGCGGATCGGCGCGCTGCTCGCCTTCGCCGCCGTGGCCAGCCTCGGCCTGCCCGGCCTGGCCGGCTTCTGGGGCGAGCTGCTCGCCATGTTCGGCGCGTTCGACCCGGCCGACGGCCTGTCGCGCCCCGCGTTCGTCACCTACATGGTCCTGGCCGGTCTCGGCACCCTCCTCACCGCCGCCTACCTGCTGATCGTGGTCAAGCGCGTCTGCATGGGCGACCCCCAGCAGCCCGCCCCGGTGGACCAGGTCGCCGACCTGCGCCCGTACGAGGCCGTCAGCTGGACGCCGCTGGCCGCCCTCACCCTGCTCGCCGGCCTCTGGCCCGCGCTCCTGCTCGGCCTCTCCGACCCCGCCGTCAAGCACCTCCTCGGGGGTGGCTGACCGTGCTCGGAGCCCAGATCGCCGCACTCGGACCTCACTCCACGGGGCAGCACACTGTGACCTCCCTCGCCGTAGCCAACCCGGGCAGCCTGATCCAGTCCGTGGACTGGGTGGCGATCGCGCCCCCGCTGATCGCCGCGGTGGCCGCCCTCGCCGTCCTGCTCACCGACCTGTTCCTGCCCGAGCGGCACCGGAAGTGGCTCGGCCGCCTCGCCGCGGCCGGACTCGCCCTCGCCCTCATCGCACTCCTCCCCCTCACCGAGGGATCACCCCGGGCGACCTTCTGTGTGCAGAACGTAGCAGGGGGGTCTGACAACGCGGGCTGCTCGTACGTCGCCGACCACTTCGCCCTGGTGTTCCAGCTGCTCGCCCTCGGCGGCGCGCTGATCGCCGCCCTGCTCTCCGCGCACACCGTCGAGGAGGAGAAGCTGCCCGGCGGCGAGTACTGGTTCCTGCTGCTCTCCAGCGCCACCGGCGCCGCGCTGCTGCCCGCCTCCCGCGACCTCGCCACCATGGTGATCGCGCTGGAGGTCGCCTCGCTGCCCGCCTTCGCGCTGGTCGCGCTGCGCCGGGACGGCCGGGGCGCCGAGGCCGCGCTCAAGTTCTTCGTCTCCTCCGTCACCGCCACGGCCGTGATGCTGCTCGGCGTCGGCTTCGTCTACGCGGCCAGCGGCAGCCTGCACCTCGGCGCCGTCGCCCAGGGCCTGGAACACGCCCCCGGGCAGCTCAAGCCGCTGGCCGAGGCGGGCGCCGTGCTGACCCTGGTCGGTTTCGCCTTCAAGGTCGCCGCCGTCCCGTTCCACTTCTGGGTGCCCGACACCTACATCGGCGCCCCGCTGCCGGTGGCCGGCTACCTCTCGGTGGTCGGCAAGGCGGCCGGCCTGTCCGGCCTCGCGCTCGCCACCACCATCGCCTTCCGCCCGTACGCGCACACTTGGGGCCTGGCGCTCGCCGTGCTGGCCGCCGTCACCATGACGGTGGGCAACGTCGGCGCGCTGCGCCAGCGCTTCGACACCCGCTACAGCGCGGTGCGGCTGCTCGCCTGGTCGTCCGTCGGCCAGGCCGGCTACCTGCTGGTGCCGCTCGCCGCCGCCGGCTACGCGCCCACCGGGGTCGACCCGCTCGGCGCCACCGCCGCGTACGCGCTGATCTACGGCGTGGTGAACCTCGGCGCGTTCGGCGTGGTCGCGGCGGTCGGCCGCCGGGCCGGGACCAGCGTGGACGACTTCCGCGGCCTGTTCGCCCGGCGCCGCTGGACGGCCCTCGCGCTCGCCTTCTTCCTGCTCTGCCTGGCCGGGCTGCCCCCGGGCGTGATCGGCCTGTTCGGCAAGGTCGTGGTGTTCCGCGCGGCCGTCGACGCCGGGCTGGGCTGGCTGGCCGTCGTGATGGCCGCCAACGTGGTCGTCGCGCTGTACTACTACCTGCTCTGGACGACCCGGCTGTTCGCCCCGGCGCCGGGTGCCGAGGAGGGTGCCGCACCGGGCGCCGCACCGGTCGGCGAGGCCGGGGCCGAAGGCCGGCTGCCAGCCACCCTGACCGCCACGCTGGGGCTCACCGCCTCGGTGGCCGTGGTCCTCTCCTTCGCCCCGCAGCTGGTCCTCCAGGTCGTCGGCGGAAGCCTGTTCTGAGCGCGCACCCGCCCGGCCGGCCGTCGCGGTCCGGCCCGGCGGGGTGCCGCGGCGGTGTCACGCCGGTCACAAGGGAACAAGGCCCGGGCCCCCACCCGTTGACCGGGCAAGAGGGACGAGGCAGAAAGGGCTTCCCCACCGCACCATTGGAGGGCCTGACGTGCACCGCCGGCACAACGGACTGAGGACCGCCGTCCTGCTCGGCGGCCTCTCGGCGCTCATCTTGGTGATCGGCGGATTCTTCGGCCGAACCGGCTTGGTGATCGCCCTGCTGGTCGCCCTCGGCACCAACGCCTACGCCTACTGGAACAGCGACAAGCTCGCGCTGCGGGCCATGCGGGCCCGGCCGGTCAGCGAGATCGAGGCGCCGCGGCTCTACCGGATCGTCCGCGAGCTCTCCACCGCGGCCCGCCAGCCGATGCCGCGCCTCTACATCTCCCCGACCCCCGCGCCGAACGCCTTCGCCACCGGCCGCAACCCGCGCAACGCGGCCGTCTGCTGCACCGACGGCATCCTGCAGCTGCTGGACGAACGCGAGCTGCGGGGCGTGCTCGGGCACGAGCTGAGCCACGTCTACAACCGGGACATCCTGATCTCCTCGGTCGCCGGGGCGCTCGCCTCGGTGGTGATGTTCCTGGTGAACTTCGCCTGGCTGATCCCCTTCGGCCGCGGCGACGACGACGACGGGCCCGGCCTCTTCGGCATGCTCGCCATCATGATCCTCGGCCCGCTGGCGGCCGGGCTCATCCAGCTGGCCGTCAGCCGCTCCCGCGAGTACCAGGCCGATGCCGACGGCGCCCGGATCACCGGCGACCCGCTCGCCCTGGCCGGCGCCCTGCGCAAGCTCGACGCCGGCACCCGCCGGCTGCCCCTCCCGCCGGAGCCGCAGATCCAGACCGCCAGCCACATGATGATCGCCAGCCCCTTCCGCCCCGGCGAGGCCGGCGCCCGGCTCTTCTCCACCCACCCGCCGATGGCGGAGCGCATCGCCCGGCTGGAGCGGATGGCGGGCTACGGGCGCTGAGGCCTGCCACAGGCGCTGAGACCTGCTACGGGCGCTGAGGCCCGCTCCGCGCGGGGCCGGAGGTCAGGCCGGCAGGTCCTCGTAGGCCCGGCGGAGGCGGTGGATCCCCTCGACGGCGTGCGCGGAGCTCTCGGCGGCGGCGTAGCTGAGGCGCAGGTGCGGGGCCGGGGGTTCGGCGGCGTGGTACGGGCGGCCGGGGGTGACCTGGACGCCGGCGCGCAGGGCGGCGGCGGTGAGGGCGGCGTCGTCGACGCCGTCCGGGAGCCGCAGCCACAGGTGGTAGCCGCCGGGCCGGTAGGTGCCGAGCAGGCCGGGGAGTTCGCGGTGCAGGGCGGCGACGGTGGCGGTGCGGCGGGTCCGCAGTTCCGCCCCGAGGGCGCGCAGGTGGCGGGCCCAGCCGGGGTCGGCGACCAGCTCCAGCGTCGCCTCCTGGAGCGGCCGGGGCACGAAGAAGCTGTCCACCACCTGGGTGGCCCGGAGCCGGGCCAGGGCCGGGCCGCGCGCGGTGAGCGCGCCGACCCGCAGGTTGGGCGAGGCGGCCTTGGTCAGCGACCGCAGGTGCACCACGACCCCGTCCTGGTCGTCGGCGGCGAGCGGGCGCGGCAGCGCGGGGGCGTCCGCGTGGACGAGCAGGCGGGCGAAGTCGTCCTCGACGACGAAGGCGCCGGCCGCCCGGGCGATCCGCAGCACCTCGGAGCGCCGGGTGGGTGAGAGCACCGCGCCGGTCGGGTTCTGGAACAGTGGCTGGCAGACGAAGACCCGCGCCCGGGTGGCCTCGAAGGCGTCGGCCAGCAGGTCGGTGCGCACGCCGTCGGCGTCGACCGGGACGGGGACGGGCCGCAGCCCGGCCGCGCGGACGACCGCCAGGATGCCCGAGTAGGTCGGCGACTCCACCAGGACGGGCGCGCCGGGCGCGGCGAGCGAGCGCATGGCCACGGTGAGCCCGCCCTGCCCGCCGGAGGTGATCAGGACGTCCCCGGCGCCGATCGGCCCGCCGGTGCCGCCGATGTCGCGGGCGAACCAGCCGCGCAACTCGGTGAGGCCGTCGGTGGGTGGCCGGTTCCAGGCGCCCGGGCGCCGGCCGGCCCGGGTGAGGGCGGTGGCCAGCAGGCGTTCGGGCAGCAGCGAGGCGTGCGGGTAGCCGCTGTTGAGGTCGATGACGTCGGGCGGGGGGACGCGGAGGGTGGCGAACACCGGGGCGGCCAGCAGGTCGCGGGGGTCGGAGTCGGCGCTGAGCGCGACCTCCTGCCAGGAGAGGTCGCCGGGACGGGCGGCGGGCGCGGCGGTGCCGGCCGGGCGCCCGGCGAAGGCCGCCGCGCGGAACACCCCGGCGCCCGGCCGGGAGACCACCAGGCCCTCGGCCGCGAGGACCGCGATGGCCCGGGAGACCGTCACCGGGCTGACCTGGTGGCGCTCCACCAGCACCCGGCTGGAGGGCAGCTTTCGCCCCTCCGGGTAGCGCTCGACCTCTCGTCGCAGCCTGTCGGCGAGTTCGGTCACACTGCTACGCTCGTTCATGACGGCACAAGATAGCGCTACCCGCCCGTCGGCGGTAGCACCGCGAAGCCCCGCCTCCGGCACCGCCCTGGCCGCCCTCGGGGTGGCCTCCTTCTCCTTCAGCTTCCCCGCGACCGCGTGGGCCCTGGAAGGCTTCGGCCCGTGGACCGCGACCGGGCTGCGCGGCGCCCTGGCGGGAGTTCTGGCCGCGCTCTACCTGGTGGCCGTCGGCGCCCCGCTGCCGAAGCGGCGGCACTGGCCCGCCCTGCTGGTGGTGTCGGGCGGCTGCGTGCTGGGCTTCCCGCTGCTGACCACGCTCGCCCTGCGGACCTCCTCGACGGCCCACTCGGCGGTGGTCATCGGTGTCCTGCCGCTGGCCACCGCGGTGTGCGCGGCGCTGCGCACCGGCCGTCGGCCGTCCCGGGCGTTCTGGGCGGCGGCGGTGGCGGGGGCGGCGGCCGTCCTCGGCTTCACCTTGCTGCAGAGCCACGGTCGGCCGACCGTCGCGGACCTGCTCCTGTTCGTCGGGGTGGCGATCTGCGCGGCCGGGTACGCGGAGGGCGGGCGGCTCTCCCGGGACCTGCCGGGAGCCCAGGTGATCGCCTGGGCGGTGGTGGCCGCGCTGCCGGTGACGCTGCTGACCGCGGCCCTCGCGCTGCCCGCCGAGCCGGTCCACCTCGGGGCGAAGGCGCTGACCGGGCTGGCGTACACGGCGGCGGTGTCGCAGTTCGGCGGGTTCGTGCTCTGGTACCGGGGGATGGCGGAGATCGGGGTGCCGCGGGCCAGCCAACTGCAGCTCGCGCAGCCGCTGTTGACGCTGGTCTGGTCGGTGCTGCTGCTGGGCGAGGACCTGCCGGCGGCCGCACCCGTCACGGCGGTGGTGGTGCTGGTCTGCATCGCGGTCACCCAGCGGGCCCGGACCTGAGACGGGTCCGGGCCTGAGGCGGGTCCGGACCTGAGACGGGTCCGGGCGCGTGGACCACCGGGGCGTCAGAGCGTGGTGCCCTCCTGGGGGCGGTAGACGCAGAGCGCGCAGATGATGAAGACGTCCAGTGCGATCACCACGAGCGACCAGAGCGGGAAGTACGGCAGGACCAGGAAGCTGTCGAGGGCACTCAGCGAGGTGAAGAAGATACCGGCGTAGCGGGCCCAGGCGGCGCCCTTGAGCAGGAACGCGCCGGTCACCGCGACCAGCACGCCGACGACGATGTGGACCCAGCCCCAGCCGGTGAGGTCGAACCGGAAGACGTAGCGGGGGGTGTGGACGAAGAGGTCGTCGTTGGAGACCGCCATGATGCCCCGGAGGGCCTCCATGATGCCGTTGATCAGCATCAGCACACCGGCGAACATCACCAGGCCGGGCGCCCAGTCGCGGAACTCGTTGCCCGGCGTCGGCTGCGGTGTGCCGGGGGTGGTGCGCCAGGTCTGCCCGGGCTGTTCGGGGCCGGTGCGCGGGGGCTGCTCCGGCTGCGCGGGGTCGGGCGACGGGCTGCTCATGGACTCCTCCAGGGGCCGAACAGGCCTACGGGCGGACCGTACGGACTTCGACCGTCCGCCGGGCCGGGGCGCCGGGCAACCGGGCCTGGGCCGTTCGAGCGACGCGTCGAGGGCGGTGGAGGCGGGAAGCCCGGCGCGAACCGGTTCGCGCCGGGCCCGCGCTCGTTAGGATGAACGCGTGCCCCGCCGGCTACGGGGCGCGACATCCGGAGGGAGTGGGCCGTCATGGCAGACGAGAGGCACGCCTCGGCGGCCGCGGAAGCGCCCGTCAGACGGCGCGGCCAGGGCGAGTTGGAGGCACAGGTGCTCGCTGTGCTCCAGCAGGCGCCCGGCCCGGCCACCGCGGGGTGGGTCCAGGAGCGCCTGGAGGGCGACCTGGCGTACACCACCGTGATGACCATCCTGTCCCGGCTGCATGCCAAGAGCGCCGTCTCGCGGTCCCGTTCGGGCCGCTCCTACCTGTGGCAGGCCTCCTCCGACGCGGCCGGGCTGGCGGCCCTGCGGATGCGCCGGATGCTCGACGGAGAAGCGGACCGGGACGCCGTCCTGGCCAGCTTCGTGAGCGCGCTGCTCCCGCACGACGAGGACCTGCTGCGGGCGCTGCTGGACGCCGCGTCCGTCGATCCGGCAGCGGCCGACCGTGAGAGCTGACCCGTGGGCTTCTTCGTCTTCCTCCCACTCATCCTGCCGCTGACCGCGGTGCCGATCGCGCGTCTCACCGAGCAGCACCTGCACCCGCGCGGTGCGGCCCGGTTGATGACCGTGATCAGCGCGGTGATGGCGGTGTGCAGTGTGCTCTGCCTCGGCCTGATCGGCGTGGTGGGCACCGCGCAGATCCCCGGCAACCCGCTGCCGGACAGCTGGTCCGACCCGGAGGTGCGGGCCGCGCTGCCGTACCACGAGACGTTCGGGACGGCCGCGATGTGGCTGCTGGTCCTGGTGGCCGCGGCCTGTGTCCGGACGGTCGGCCGGCACCTGCGGGTGCGCTCCCGGGCCCGGCGGGCGCTGACCGGGCTGCCGGCGGGGCCGGAGTCGGCCGGCGACCTCGCGGTGCTGCCGGACCGCAGCCCGTACGCGTACGCGCTGCCCGGTTCGCCGGGGCGGGTGGTGGTCTCCACCGGGATGCTGGCCGGGCTGCCCGAGGACGAGCGGGAGGCGCTGCTCGCGCACGAGCGGGCGCACCTGCGCCACCGCCACCACCGGTACCTGCTGACCACCCAACTGGCCGCCTGCGTCAACCCGTTCCTGCGGCCGTTGCAGTACGCGGTGGCGTTCAGCGCGGAGCGCTGGGCGGACGAGGAGTCGGCCCAGGAGGTGGGGGACCGCCGGATCACCGCGCGGGCGGTGGCCCGGGCGGCCCTGGTGTCGCACGCGGCGCCGGCGCCCGGCTTCGCGGCCTTCGCCGCCCCGGCACCCGCGCCCGGCCCGGTGCCGCGCCGGGTCGCCGCACTGCTGGGCCCGGTGCCGACGTCCCGCAACTGGCCCCCGGCGAAGACCCGGGCGGGCCTGGCCGCGATGGTCGCCGCGGCCGGTACGGCGGCGTCGGCGCTGTGCGCGCTCAACGCCGCCGTGGCCCTGCTGGTGGTGCTGAAGGCCGTCACCCCGCTGTAGATCAGGCGGTGGCGAGCGCGTCCAGGGCGGCCTCGGCGTCGGCCAGGGACTTCGCGGCGAGCGGCTGCAGCCCGGCCAGGGCGGGGATGTCGTCGGCGCGGGTGAGTTCGGCCGGGACGATGTGCAGGTGCTCGGCCGGGACGCCGAGCCTGGCGAAGTAGGCCCGCAGGTACGGGGTCTGGAAGTCGAAGGCCTCGCGCGGGGTGCCGGGGCCGTAGCCGCCGCCGCGGGCGGCCGCGACGACGACCCGGGTGCGGCGCAGCAGGCTCTCGCCGGTGGCCGGGTCGGTGAAGACGCCGGGGAAGCTGATCCGGTCGATCCAGGCCTTGAACACGGCCGGGACGGTGAGGTTGTACATCGGCACGCCGAGCAGCACGGTGTCGGCGGCGAGCAGCCGGTCGATCAGCGGGTGGGTGAGGGACCACTCGTGTTCCTCGTCCGGGCCTTCGGCGAGGGCGGCGATGTCGGAGGCCGGGATGGTCCCCTTGCGTTCGACGCGGCGGCCGAGCAGGGCGTACCCGGCGCCGATCGCGGCGACCGGTTCGGCGGCGAGGTCCCGGTAGACGTACCGGCCGGCGGTGCCGTGCCGGGCGCGCCAGGCGGCGGCGAACCGGGCGGTCAGCGCGCGGCTGACCGAGTCGCCGAGGCTGATGCTGGAGTCCAGGTGCAGCAGGGTGGTGGTGGTCACAGCGTTCTCCCGTCACTTCGGTGCTGGGTGGATCGTCATCGGTGTGACGGGCGGGGCCGAGGAAAGGTGACCGATGGACCGGGACGAGGTGCTGGCGGCGCGGTTCGAGGCCGAGCGGGGGCGGCTGCGGGCGGTCGCCCAGCGGATGCTCGGGTCGACGGGGGAGGCGGAGGAGGCCGTCCAGGAGGCATGGCTGCGGCTGGACCGGGCCGGCCCGGACGAGGTGGACAACCTGCCGGGCTGGCTGACCACGGTGGTGTCGCGGATCTGCCTGGACGTGCTGCGGGCCCGCGCGGTGCGCCGTGAGGAACCGGCCGGAGACGCGCTGCCGGACGGCCTGCCGGCCCTGGTGGCCGGCGCGGGGGCCGACGCGGGGGCCGAGGGAGCGGATCCGGAGCGGGAGGCGCTGCTGGTCGACTCGGTGGGCCGGGCGCTGCTGGTCGTGCTGGATCGGCTGGGGCCGGCCGAGCGGGTCGCCTTCGTGCTGCACGACGGCTTCGCGGTGCCGTTCGAGCAGATCGCGCCGATCGTCGGCCGGAGCCCGGCGGCCGCCAAGAAGCTGGCCAGCCGGGCCCGGCAGCGGGTGCGCGGGGCGGCCGCGCTGCCGCCGGAGCGGCTGGCCGGGCACCGGCGGGTGGTGGAGGCGTTCCTGTCCGCCGCCCGGGGCGGGGACCTGGCCGCGCTGCTGGCGGTGCTGGCGCCGGACGTGGTGCGTCGGGCCGATCCGGCCGCGCTGCCGGCCGGGCGTTCCCTGGTGGCCCGGGGCGCGGAGACGGTGGCCCGGGAGACGACGGTGTTCGGCCGGCGGGCCCGGTTCGGCGCGGTGGCGCTGGTGGACGGGGTGCCGGGGATCGTGATCGCCCCGGGCGGGCGGTTGCGGCTGGTGCTGCGGGTGGCGGTGGCGGACGGCCGGGTGGCCGGCTACGAGGTGGTCGCCGACCCGGCGCGGCTGGCCGCCCTGGAGCTGGCCGTGCTGCCGGAGTGACCGGGTCGTGCCACTGGATCCGGCGGCCGTCAGCCGTCAGCTGTCAGCCCTCAGTCCTCAGCCGTCAGCCGTCCAGGGTGTCCCGGAGCCGGCGGAACTCGGCGGCCAGCGCGTCCAGCGTGTAGTGCGCGTTGAGCCCGCTCGGGTTGGGCAGCACCCACACCGCGGTGTCGCCGATGCCCTCCGGCTGGCGGCCGATCGCGGCCCGCCGCTGCCCGAAGGCCGTCCGGTAGGCGCCGATGCCGAGCACGGCCAGGACGCGCGGGCGCAGCCGCAGCACGCGCTCGGTGAGCGCGGCGCCGCCCTCGCGCAGTTCCTCGGCGGTCAGTTCGTCGGCCTTGGCGGTGGTGCGCGGGGCGACGTTGGTGATGCCCAGGCCGAGCGCGGGCAGTTCGCCCTGCTCGTCCGGGCGGAACTGGCGCGCGGTGAAGCCGGAACGGTGCAGGGCGGGCCAGAAGCGGTTGCCAGGGCGGGCGAAGTGGTGCCCGGTGGCGCCGGACCACAGGCCCGGGTTGATGCCGCAGAACAGCACCCGCAGTCCGGGCCCGGTGACGTCCGGGATGGTGGTGTCCTTGGCCGCCTGGAGCTGTTCGGCGGTGGGCTTCACGGGAGGGAGGGGCTGGTTCGGCACCCGGCCAAGTCTGCCCGCTCCCTGATGAGCCGGGTACGCCGGTTCCGCAGCCGGCGCAGGCCCAACACCACCACCGCCGCGTACGCCCAGCCCGCGAAGATGTCCACGATGAAGTGCTCGGCGCCGTACACCAGGGTGAACGCCATCGCGAGCGGATAGGCGACCAGCAGCGCCCGCAGCCAGGGGCGGGCCGTCGGCCAGAAGAAGAACAGCAGCATCGCCGGGTAGGCGGAGTGCAGCGAGGGCATCGCGGCGACGTCGTTGGCGAACTGGCTGCCGTTCTCGACCAGCGAGTTGGCCTGCGGCAGCCCGCTGGTGGAGATCACGTCCCACACGACCCGGGTGAGCCCCGGCAGGTGGCCCTCCTGGGCGACCAGCCACGGCGGGTCGGCCGGGTAGAGCAGGTACGTGGCGAAGCCGGCGAAGGTGAGCAGCAGGTAGCAGGCGAGCAGTTGGCGGAACCGGTCGTGCCGGCGCCGCCAGAGCACCGCGAGCAGGACGAAGACCAGGAAGAAGTGCGAGAGGTAGACGACGGTCGCCGCGTAGTCGTACCAGTGCGGCGAGCCGGGCGTCCACAGCGCGTGCTGGAGCCGGACGGTCCAGGTCTCGCCGAAGCCGAGCACCTCGTCGGCGCGCAGTTGCGGCAGCCAGTGCGGGGCCCACGGGGTGTGCGCGCCGTAGCCGCGCAGCAGCGAGTACGTCCAGACCGCGGCCATCACCGGCACCCAGTCGCGCAGCACCAGCAGGAAGCCGCGGCGGCCGTGCCCGCTGTGCACGGCCGCCGTCAGCAGGGCACCGATCAGCCACAGGAACACCACGTCGTTGGCGAAGGCCATGCCCTGGGTGCGCAGGAACCAGACGAGCGCGGTCAGGTAGACCGGCCAGGCCAGCAGCCGGAGTCTCGACAGACCGGTACGACGGGGGCGGGCGGTCAGGGGTCGCAGTCGCCCGGCCCGCGCCGGGGTGGGCGGGGCCGGGCTGAGCAGCTTGGTCATGCTCACCGAAACTACCAACGCAAACTTGGAGGACGCTGGGTGAACCATGACCGCCTCGTAAGAAAATCGCACAGCCGGGCTGCCGTTCTGACGGCGGAGCAGCGGGGTGGCGGCCCCGTCATGAGACGAAGCCCAGCTCGTGCGGGGTGTAGTCCTCGGTGGTGAAGGGTCGAGGCACGGTCGGGTCCTCCTCGAAAGCCGGGCGGGCTACTTGCGGACGGTGTCCTGCAAGTTGAGGTCGTCGATCTTGTCCTGGATCTCGGCGAGCCTGCCCGGGCAGTACACCGAGAGCACGATCGCCTCGGCCCGCACCGCGTCGCGGTCGGACAGCACCGGCCGTTGGCCCGGCCCGTCGGCGCCGTTGGACATGCCGGACGTCCACTGCGCCTGGGTCAGCGCGTTCGACGGGTTCGCGCAGACGGCGCCGCCGTCCTCGCCCAGGGTGTGCACGATCTGGTCCCGCGCGGGCACCGGATAGCCGGCCGAACCCAGCGCCCGGGCGAGCTGCCCGGCCTTGCGGTCGGCCTGGTCGGTGGCGTGCAGCCGGGTGAACGAGAGCAGGCCGGTGATCAGCATCGCGACCAGCAGCCCGATCGCCCCGAGGTAGATCCAGCGGTGCCGGGAGGCCATCAGGCTCGTGGTCATGCCGCACCGCCCGCGGCGCCGCGCAACTCGGCCGACTCCTGCGCGGCCAGCTCCGCCGCCGCCTCCGGGGAGCGCCAGCCGGGCTTGCGCAGCCGCAGGAACAGGTACGGGACCAGCAGGCCGAGGACCAGCAGACCGCCGCCGACGATCCCGATGTACGTCCAGACGCTGCCGCTGCCGAACTGCGAGGACGGTACGAAACCGATCGCCATCGCGCACGCCGAGGCGAGCAGCCCGACCACGCAGATCGGCACCAGCGCCGGGGCCCGGTAGCCGCGCGGGTGGTCCGGCCGGGTGCGGCGCAGCCGGATCGCGGCGGTGAACATCAGCAGGTAGACGATCAGGTACACCTGCGTGGTGATCACCGAGAAGATCCAGTACGCACTGGAGACGTTCGGGATGAGCGCGTACAGCAGGGCGATCGCCGTGGTGACCACACCCTGGGCGACCAGCAGGTTCTGCTGGACGCCCTCCCGGTTCAGCTTCTGCAGGAACGGCGGCAGGTAGCCCTCCTGTCGGGAGATCATCAACAGGCCCTTGGACGGCCCGGCCAGCCAGGTCAGCATGCCGCCGAGCGAGGCCGAGATCAGCGCCACCGCGATCACCGGGGTGAGCCAGCCGATGTCGAAGTACTGGAAGAAGGCGTCGAAGGCCTGCATCACGCCGGCCGTCAGGCTCAGCTCGCTGGACGGCACCACCCAGCTGATCGCCAGTGCCGGCAGGATGAAGATCAGCAGCACCATCACGGACGCGGTGAACATCGAGCGCGGGAACTCCCGCGCCGGATTGCGCAGCGAGGAGACGTGCACCGCGTTCATCTCCATGCCGGAGTAGCTGAGGAAGTTGTTGACGATCAGCACCAGGCTGGCCAGGCCGGTCCACTGCGGCAGCAGGTGCGCGGAGTCCATCGGCGCGGCGGAGCCGTTGCCCTGGCCGAGGAAGACGAAGCCGAGCACCACCAGCAGCGTGCCGGGGATCAGCGTGCCGATCACCAGGCCCATCGAGGACAGGCCGGCCACGGCCTTCGTCCCGCGCGAGGAGACCCAGACGCCGGTCCAGTACAGCACCATGATCACCACGGCGGTGTACGGGCCGTTGCTGGCCAGCCCCGGGTTCACGACGTACGCGATCGTCGACGCCACGTACGCCAGCAGCGACGGGTAGTAGAAGATCGTCATCGCGAACTGGCACCAGACGGCGAGGAAGCCCAGCGGCTTCGACAGGCCCTCCGAGACCCAGCGGTAGACGCCGCCCTCCCAGCCGGACGCCAGCTCGGCGGAGACCAGCGCGGTCGGCAGCAGGAACACCAGCGCCGGGACGAGGTAGAGGAAGACGCAGGCCAGGCCGTAGACGGCCATGGTCGGGGCGGAGCGCAGGCTGGCCACCGAACTCGTGGTCATCAGGGCGAGCGTCAGCCAGGACATCCGGGGGGCGGTGACCACCCGGGCGGCCACCGAGCCGGTCCGCTCGCGGGTGGTCGGGGCGCCGGGGCTCGCCCGGTCGCCGGGGTCTCCCTGCTCACCAGGGCTGCTCGGGTCACCAGGGTCGCTCGGGTCACCGGACCTGCTGGAACCGTCGGGGGCAGCGGCCTCGCCGGGGCCGCCCCGGCCGGGCGAGGGCGCGTCCGTGGAACCCATCTGTCCTCCTCCGGTACGGCCCCGGTCGGCTGCGCGACGTCCGGGCGGGAGGCGCCCCGGGCGCGGACGCCGCCCGGGAAGGGCCCCGGGGCGGGCCGTACCCGGCCAGTTCACCCGGTTGCCGAGGACGCCGCATGCGGCGTGCACCCGCACGGGTGAGCGACTGTCAGGGGCGGGCCGCCGGATCCTGCGGGGCCGGCCAGGCGGCGCGACGCAGCGTACGGCTCACGGTCGCGGGCAGCAGGGCGGCCGCGAGCAGGACGCTGATCGCGGTCAGCGCGACGGCGGGGGAGAGGTGGTCCAGCAGCAGGCCGCTGCCGAGCGTCCCGGCCGGCATGCCCGCGGTCAGCAGCGTCATGGTCGCCGCGATCACCCGGCCGCGGAGCTCGTCCGGCACCTGCCGGAACACCAGCAGGTCCAGCATCACCCGCAGGGCCGGAACGCCGATCCCCACCACGAACAGCGCGGCGAACACGGTGACCACCCCGCCCGGCAGCAGCGGCGCCAGCGACACCGGCACGGCGGTCCAGGCCACCACCAGCAGCAGGACGCCCGGCCCGGCCAGCCGGTGCAGCCGGGACACCAGGACCGTTCCGGCCAGCGCCCCGACCGCCTCGCCGGCCAGCGCCAGGCCGATCCCGGCGCTGCCCGTGCCGCCGTCCCGCAGCAGCACCATCACCGGCAGCATCAGGGCCGTCCCGGCGAGGTTGACCACCAGCAGGACGGCCAGGGCGGAGCGCAGCAGCGGGGAGGCGGCGAGCAGGCGGAACCCGGCCAGGGCGCCGCCGGACTCGGGGGCCGGCTCCGCGCCGCCCGGTTCGCGGTTCGGCTGCGCGGTGGCTTCGCCGCTCGGCTGCGCGTCGGCTTCGCCGCTCGGTTGTGCGGGGGCGGGGCGGCCGGGGAAGCGCACCACGAGCGCGGCCACCAGCGCGAGCAGGGAGGCGAGCGCGGTGCCGAGGAACGGCACCGCGCTGCCGAGCCCGTACAGGAAGCCGGCCAGCGGCGGACCGGCCAGCGCGGCCCCGGTCATCCGGGCCTCGTCCTGGGCGAGCGCCTGCGGCAGCTGCTCCGGCGCCACCACCGAGCGCAGCGCCAGCAGCCGGATCGGGCCGCTGTACGCGATGGTCGCCCCGACGGCGGCGGCGACGAGCAGCAGGTGGGCCAGGGTCAGCCGGTCGAAGGCCATGGCCACCGGGACGGTCGCCGTGACGAGCAGTCGGGCGGCGTCGGAGGCGATCAGCACCCGGCGGCGGTCGAGGCGGTCGGCGACCACGCCGCCGTGGACGCCCAGCAGCAGGGTCGTGACCATCTGTACGGCCCCGAAGGCCCCGGCGGCGGTGGAGGAACCGGTGAGCGCGAGGACCAGCAGCGGGAAGGCGGTGTCGCCGATCCGCATGCCGAGCGTCGCGGCGGCCTGGCCGGCCCAGAGCGCCTGGAAGCGCAGGTTCCGTCGCAGCGGGACGGGCGGCGTGGCCGCCTCGGCCTCCGCCGTCTTCCCTGCCTTCGCCGTCGTCCTCGACTCGTCAGCCGCCGTTCTGTTCCCCGCCATGGCCCACCCCGCCGTTCGCGCTTCCGACATCATTCACGTTGCCGTGAATGATGTCGGAAGCATGATTGGTTGCGCAAGGGTGAGCGCTCACCAGAGCGTGATTGCGTGCGGCGCGGCCGATCTGCCAAGGTGGTGCCCGTGGCCGAGCACGATCTGGAACCCGCCGACGGCGGCGAGCAACCCACCACCTGGGTCAAGGAACGCCAGGTGGCCGACGTCGCCGTGCTCAAGGCGCTGGCCGACCCGTTGCGGCTGGCCATCCTCGGCGCCCTGAAATCCGGCGAGGAACGCCCGCTCACCGCCAAGGAGATCGCCGCCGCGCTCGGCGAACCGCAGACCAAGCTCTACCGGCACATCAAGCAGCTGGAGAAGGCCGGGCTGGTCATCGTGGCCGGCACCCGGCTGGTCTCCGGCATCGTCGAAAGCCGCTACGCCGCCGCGCAGGAGTCGATCCGGCTCGCCCCGGAGATGTTCACCGCCGACTCCCCGGGCCGCTCCGAGGCGTACGACGCCATCCTGGCCGCCATCGACCGGGTCCGCGGCGACTTCCGGGCACAGGTCCTCGGCGGGCGGCTGGACTTCAGCTCGCCCCGGGACGGATCGGTCGGGCCGCCCGGCCTGTTCGTGCACTCGACGCTGCGGCTCAGCCCGGACCGGCTGATCCGGCTGCGGACCCAACTCGCCGCAGTCATCGACGAACTGAACGAGGAAGCACCCAGCACGGCCGAGGACGCGGTGGACGTGACGGTCTTCACCCTGCTCTACGGACTCCAGCCGGGCACGGAATCATAAACTCCGCGCCGACTGTCGGTGCGGTGGGACACGATGACCGGCATGTCCTATGAACTCCAGGCCCTGATAGGAACATTCGAGCTGCTGGCGGTGGCCGCGGCAGAAACCTCGGCGGCCCGGGTGGTGCCGCTGGCGCAGGGGCTGGCCCTGATACCGGTCACCCCCGCGGTGCTCTCCGCCCTCCAGACCGACGGCGGCTCGACGAAGCCCGCCGAGGCGGCCGGCTTCGGCTGGCACCCGGGCGGCTTCGAACTCCGGTTGGCCGCCTGGTCCAAGGCGGGCCCGATCGCCTGCGTCGAGGCCGAGTACTTCGGCGGCAGCGGCACCCAGCGCGCCGCCGTCTGGGAGGACGGCCGGATCGTCCTCGGCCCGCTCACCAAGGGCGAGTTCGAGCCATTCCCGCCCGAGGGCTCCCCGATCTCCCGCGCCCTGCGGCGGATCGGCGCCCGCACCGAGGCCGGCCGGGCGGACGAGTTCGAGTCCGTCGGCCTGTCCGCCCACCGCGGCACCAGCGGCTGGGCGGCCGACGACTGACCTGTCGTCGGGTGGCTCATCGTCGGCCAGCTGCCGCGCGCCGTTCGGCGTAACTGCGGTGGCTGCGTCAGGAATGCTGCCCCACCGTGTGGAGCAGGCGATCCCGCCTGCCTCGCACTTGAGAGGAAGCAGTACCCATGCGTGCCACCCGGATGGTCGCCGCGCTGATCGCGGCCCTCGCGCTGACCGTGGTCACCACGGCGTCCGCCACCGCCGCCGGCCACGAAGCCACGGCCTCGCGTACCACCGTCGCCTCCGCCCCGAACCCCGCCGCCATCCAGGCGCCCGCCGACCTGGCGGTCTCCGCCCCGCTCCTGCCGGCGGACCTGGCCCTGCCCGCCGACCTGACCCTGCCGGCCGTTCCGGTGCCCGCCGTCCCCGCCCTGCCCGCGACCCCGGACCCGAGCACGGCCCTCGGGGCTCTCGGCGACGTCATCAACCAGATCGCCGGCCTGCTCGCGGAGACCACGTCCACCACCCCCGACCCCGCAGCCGTCCAGCAGCTCGTCGCCACCCTTCAGGCCACCCTGCAGAGCCTGATCGCCCAGCTCCCGGCCGCCCCGACGGCGACCGCCCCGACCCGGGCCAAGACCTCCGGCCCGGCCACCCTGCTGGACCAGCTCGCCACCCTGCGCGCCCAGACCCAAGCCCTCGCCACGGCCACCCACCCCCACCCCGCCGCCGGCTGACCCCACCCACGCGAAAGGCCCCGCCCCCGGGAACCCAAACAAGTTCTGGGGGCGGGGCCCTGCCGCACAACCCTCCAGGGGTCAGCGGTAGTTCACGTACTGGATCGCGAAGTCCAGGTCCTTGCCCTTGAGCAGGGCCTGCACGGTCTGCAGGTCGTCACGGCTCTTCGAGCTGACCCGCAGCTCGTCGCCCTGGACCTGAGCCTTGACGCCCTTCGGGCCCTCGTCACGGATGATCTTCGCGACCTTCTTGGCATCCTCCGTGGAGATGCCCTCCTTGATGTCCGCGAAGATCTTGTACTCCTTGCCGGACAGCTGCGGCTCACCAGCGTCCAGGGCCTTGAGCGACAGTCCGCGCTTGATGAACTTGCCCTGTAGGACGTCCAGGATGGCCTTCACGCGCTCCTCGCCGTTGGCCTTCATCTCGATCTTCTCGCCGGAGCGGCTGATCTCGCCGCCGACGCCCTTGAAGTCGAAACGGGTGGCGATCTCACGGGAGGTCTGGTTGATCGCGTTGTCGACCTCCTGCCACTCGACCTTCGAGACGATGTCGAAACTGGAGTCGGCCATGGGTGTTGGTCTCCTTGATGTTCTGGCTTCACTGGCACGGCCTGCCCCACCGGGCGTCCGCCTCCCCAGCCTATCCAGCGGCACCCCGCCCCCGCCCCCGACAGCCACGCCGTGGCCCTTGATCATCACGTGACCTATCGAGTGGCGGAGCACCCCCCGGCATCAGGTATTGTTTACGAAGTCGAACGGGGCGTACGCCCCGGGGGACAAGATCCTGGCTGGTTGCCCGAGCGGCCAAAGGGAGCAGACTGTAAATCTGCCGCGCAAGCTACGCAGGTTCGAACCCTGCACCAGCCACAGGATAGAGAAGGGCCCGTGACCTGCGGAAACGCAGATTGCGGGCCCTTTTTCGTTTTCTGAAGCGAGGAACGAGCGGCACCCCATTTGAGTGGCTTGTCTCACTTTGCGCCACCCGAATCCCAGCGCTGATCAGCGCATACGGACCAGCTGCGGACCAGGACCCAGGGCCGGCGGCGCCGGACGGTTCCGGTTGAGCCGCTTCGAGATCAACTCGTTCGCGTACCCGACGGTGCCGTGCAGGCACTTCGCGTAGACCCGCAGCATGACGGCCACGCCTCCGTCGGGCCGACTCCGGAGTTCAGCCCGAGCGAGATCCCCGCGTGCCGAAGGTCGTACGGCCGCTTGCCGAGCTTCGTCGCGCAGTCGGCCGGCGCCAGCACCTCGGCCCGGGCCCGCTGCCAGACGACCCCTCTAGACCCGGATGACTCTCGCCCCCGTATCAGCAGGTCGGCAGCTCTCTGCGGGCCTCGATCCTCATGAAGAAGCCAGGCTTCGAGACCGGTGACAAGCTCCCCTCCGGCCCCGAGTTGGCGAAGCACTTCGGTGTGGCGCGCGGCACGGTGGACAAGACGCTCGACCCGCTCCGCGCCGAGGGGCTGATCGTGACTCGGCAGGGGAGCGGCTCGTTCGTGCGGGAGCGCACCTCCCGGCCGGTCGGGCTGCGGCCTCACCTCGAAGCGGCCTTCGAGCAGCAGCAGGTGACCCTCGACTTCGCCGGGTTCTACAGCGAGACCCTTCACAACGCGCTGCAGGAGCCGCTCGACAAGGTCCGCTCCGGTCGGCTGGCGCCGGAGTCCATCACGGTCCGCCTGCCGCTGCCGGACACCACGGCGCCTATGGCAATGCCGGTCCTGGTCGACGGGCTCCAGGGTGAGGCCGCCCTCCGGCAGCGTGCCCGCAACATCGCCCTGACGAACGCTGGCGGCATCGCGCACTCGGTGGAGATGCTGGCCGAGCTGGGCCTGGTCCAGAAGGCGAGCGTGCAGGTCAAGGTGCACCGGGCGAGTAGCCTGTTCAAGCTGTACATCCTGAACCGGTCGGAGGCCTTCTTCGGCTTCTACCCGCTCCGCGAGCGCACCGTGGCCATCGACGACACCGCCCACACCTTCTACGACGTGACCGGCAAGGACACCACCCTGTTCCACCACGTTGCCGGCCCGGACGACGCCTCGCTCGGATCGCAGTACGTCCAGCAGGCCCAGATGTGGTTCGACAGCGTGTGGAGCACGATTGCCTACGAGCGGCAGCCATGACCGCCACCCCTCAGCAACTCGCCGACGTCCTGCGGCCGGTGAAGCACGTCCTCCTCGACTTCGACGGCCCGGTCTGCTCGGTCTTCGCCGGCCTCCCCGCTCCGGAGGTCGCGCGCCGACTCCGTGAGGACCTGCTCGCCGCTGGCGAGCAGGCCCCGGCCGGGGCGGAGGGTGCGAGCGACCCGCCCGCCCTGCTCCGGCTGATCTCGGACGCCCGCCCCGATCTCGCGGTTAGCACCGACGCCGCCTTGGCCGCGCTGGAGGCTGAAGCCGTTCGGGCTGCCAGCCCGACCCCGGGGGGAGAATCGGTTCTCCACGCGTGTGCCCGCTCCGGCCGCTTGGTCTCGGTGGTCAGCAACAAGGCGGGCACGGCTACCGAGGCCTACCTCGCCGAGCACAGCCTCAACGGCTTCGTGGCCGGCGTCTTCGGACGTACCCCGGGCGACCCCTCGTCCATGAAGGCGAACCCGCGCCTCCTGCTCGAAGCGATGGATGCTGCGGGCACCGGGCCGGAGTACTTCATCTTCATCGGCGACGCGGCCCGCGATGTCGAGGCCGGGGAGGCCGCCAGCATCCCGACGATCGGCTACGCCAACAAGCCAGGGAAGGATGCCAAGCTGGCCGCGGCGGGCGCCGTGGTGATCGTGGACTCGATGGAGCTCACCTCGGATGCCTTGACCTGACGTTCAAGTTCTGGTCAACCACCGGGCTGGCCAGCGGGCGGGCACTCCCTCATCCCACTGACCAGCTCGAAAGTCGTCGCCAGTTGTCAACGTTGATTGGTGTTGGTTGACCTCACATGGCCCAGATACGGCCTCGGGATTCTCATGCCGGGGCCTTCGTCAGCTCTGCCAATCCCTTGGAGACCGTAGCTGACCGGCTACGGGGCGCTATGGATCATGTCCCCGAGCCGTCGTCGCTAGACGTCGCACTCGGGGCGGTCAAGAACCGGTGAGTCGTGAGCCCCAGAGTGCAGCCCCCCATGAAGACCACGCCACCTGCGCAGATTGATGCAGGTAGATCGGCGCCAGCCATGTGGAGAAGGCTGCCCGCGATCACTGCGGCGAAGGCGGCCCCCAGGGTGATGACAGCCAACCAGAGGCCACGCAGAGATGCGTCCGACGCGTTCATATCACTCCCCAACTGGGCCACGATTCCCCGCCGCGGCCCGGTGTCGATGGCGGCCGCTTGGTGCGACCTCCCCCTCTGTTCTCAGCTTTACACCAGTAAAATTGCAGGTCAAACAGCATGTAATGCCTCTGTGGAGGGGTGACTATACGATTGGAACTGGGCAAATCTGCGCTTGTGGAGCAGTCTGTGGGCCCCTGTGAAGGGCCAGGTTGGCGCTAGCGACGGAAAAGGTAGTAAAGCCAAGAACCCCCAGTACCCCCGGCACCCCCGTACCCCTGTTTCTCCTGTAGGAAGGTAGATTTTTTCGTGGATCTAGCAGAGATGGAGCGCAGAGAGGTTGCACGCGCGCGGCTGAGGAGCGCGGTCCAGAAGGCGCAGCGAACATCGGTCGCGTTCCCTCATGAGTTCATCAAGGCGGATGACGGCCGCCCGCCACTGGCCCGCCTCGTTCACGGAGGCCGGGGCGGTGCGGTGAGGCTGCGGCTCTACCTGTGCATCACGATGATGGCCACCAGTGCCCCATATGACCTGCAAAGGCCGCCGACTGGGTCGACGTGGTGCCGGCTGCTCGGCCTGCCGGAAGACGGTGGCCCTCGACGGGTGACGAGCAACTTGAAGTGGCTTGCCGACGCCCGACTGATCTCGCTCACAAGGAGATGGGGAGGGCCTCCAGCGATCACTCTGCTGGATCCGGCAGGAACCGGTGCCCCCTACGTTCGGCCGCTGGGGCGGTATGTCGGTGTGCCAGCTGAACTGTGGGAGAACGGTTGGCTGCTCGACCTCTCGCCAACGGCCCTGGCCCTCCTGCTGGTGCTTCTGGAGAGGCAGGGTGGTCAATCGGAGCCGCAATACGTGACTCGGCATCGGCGAGACCTCTATGGACTTTCGCCGGACACGTGGACGAAGGCGCGAAAGGAGCTGGAGGGCCAAGGGCTCCTGACCGTACGGAGGGTGCCGCAGGGGAGTGACTTCGACTATCAGCGGCTGAGAAACACGTACTGGGTGGAACTCTCGCGGCTAAAGCTGCCCTCGACGCCTCTTGGCTCGCTGGTCTAGCCCCGACCAGCAGTCGGGAACGTGCGCCCCAGGCCGTGACGGGTCCAGAGCCTCAGGTGCCCCGGTCGCCAGCAGCTGGCACAGCCGACACCGCAAGCGCGGCGAGCCTTGCTGAAGTAGCGAACCTCGCGACAGTCCGCCCTTGTCCCGCCTGCGCGCGCCTTTTGACTGGGGCTGCCGGGACCATGATCCGGACCAGTGGCGGACTGGATCCGGTCCGTGGTCAAGAGTCCGCAGGTCTGAGTGTGCCTGGCCAGCGGCCTGTAGATCTGCCGCGCAAGCTACGCAGGTTCGAAGCCTGCACCAGCCACGGGATGGAGAACAGCTTCCGATCTGCGGAGACGCGGATCGGGGGCTGTTGTTGTTTTCCCGTCGCGTGAGGGTCGCGGCGCCGCCGGGCGCACTTATTGCGCATTGCTTGCAATTACGGGCGGCAGGCAGCAGAGTGGGTGCGGGGGTGGGTGGGGCCGTTCAGCGTGATTGTGGTGGTGTCCCGGGTGTGCGTACGGCGCGCCGGGGGTTCTTCGCAAGAGCTGGTCGTCTTCCCAACCGGCGCCCGCCGGGACAGCGGCCCACCCATCCCCGCCACCGCCCCCCGCCATGAGCTCTCCCGCGGTGCGTCAAGGGCCCGTCAATGGTTCCTGGGGTGGCGTCAGGAACGCGTAGAGGTCGGGGGAAGGGCAGGGGTGCGGCCCGCAGGATCGGAGGAACTACCGATCGCGGAGGTTCCGTCCGATGTCCAGCGCCATCACCACCCCGGCCGTCACGGCTGAACCCGAGCCGCCGGACGCCGGTGCGGGCGACGAGCGGCACCGGTTGAGTGCGCTGGGCGGTCTGGCGGCGCTGTCGTTGGACGCGATGGCCTCGGTCGCGTACGGGCCGGAGTCGATCGTGCTGGTGCTGGCCGCGGCCGGGGCGTACGGGCTGGGCTTCACGCTGCCGGTGACGGTGGCGATCGCGGTGCTGCTGGGTGTGCTGGTGGCGTCGTACCGGCAGGTGATCGCGGCGTTCCCGGACGGCGGCGGCGCGTACGCGGTGGCGAAGGAGCACCTGGGCCGACGGACGGCGCTGACGGCGGCCGCCTCGCTGGTGATCGACTACATCCTGAACGTGGCGGTCTCGGTGACGGCGGGGGTGGCGGCGCTGACTTCGGCGGTGCCGAGCCTGTACGACGACCGGGTCTGGCTGTGCCTGGGCGTGCTGGCCCTGGTGACGGCGGTGAACCTGCGCGGGATCGCCGAGTCGGCGCGCTGGTTCATGGCACCGACGGCCGTCTTCGTGGTGTCGATCCTGGCGATCATCGTGGTCGGCTTGTTCCGGGACGGCCCGGCGAGCACCGAGGCCGCCGCGGGCCACGCCTCGACGCTGGCCGAGAACGCCACGACCGTCGGTGCGCTGCTGCTGCTCAAGGCGTTCGCGGCCGGGTGCTCGGCGCTGACCGGGGTGGAGGCGGTGGCGAACGCCGTCCCGTCGTTCCGGACCCCGCGGGTGAGGCGGGCGCAGCACACCGAGGTGGCGCTCGGCGCCCTGCTCGGCGTGATGCTGATCGGGCTGGCCGTGCTGATCGGCCGTTTCCACCTCCAGCCGGTGGAGGGCGTCACGGTGCTGGCCCAGCTCGCCGACGCCTCGCTCGGCCACGGCGCTGCGTTCTACGTCGTCCAGTTCGCCACCGTGGTGCTGCTCGGGCTGGCCGCGAACACCTCTTTCGGCGGGCTGCCGGTGCTGCTGCACCTGCTCGCCCGGGACAACCACCTGCCGCACGTGTTCGCGCTGCGGGCCGACCGCCAGGTGCACCGGCACGGGGTGCTGTTCCTCGCCCTGGTGTCGGCGGCGCTGCTGGTCGGCTCAGGCGGGGACGTGAACAGCCTGGTGCCGCTGTTCTCGATCGGCGTGTTCGTCGGGTTCACGATCTGTCAGGTCGGCATGGTCCGGCACTGGTCCCTGCACCGGCCGGCCGGCTGGGTGTGGAAGGCCGCGCTGAACGGGTTCGGCGCGCTGCTCACCGGGGTCGCGACGGTGGTGGTGACCGGCACCAAGTTCACCGAGGGCGCCTGGGGCATCGTGGTGGCGCTGCCGCTGCTGGTGGTGCTGTTCGAGGCGGTGCACCGCAGCTACGGGCTGATCGGCGAGCGGCTGGAACTGGGCCGGGTGCCGGGCGCGGTGACCCGCCAGCGCAGCCTGGTCGTCGTGCCGGTGACGGCCATCACCCGACTGACCCGGGACGGCCTGTCGGCGGCGCTGTCGCTCGGCGACGAGGTCCTGGCGGTGACGGTGGTGCACGAGCAGTCCGAGGCGGAGGCGCTGCGGCGGGACTGGGAGCTGTGGCAGCCGGGCGTGCCGCTGGTGGAGATCCCGGAGGACCGCCGCCGGCTGGGCCAGCCGATCGCCGCGTTCGTGAACCGGCTCGGCGAGGAGCACGCCTACGACCGGCTGACGGTGCTGATCCCGGAGGTGGAGCCGGCCCGCTGGTGGCAGCGGGCGCTGCAGAACCGGCGTGGCGCCGTGATCGACCGCGCGCTGCGCCGGCACACGGACGCGGTGGTCTGCCGGCTGCGGATGCGGATGTGACCCGGGCCGGTGCAGCCGAGGTGTCGGGCGGCCTGGCGGGGCTTCCGGGGAGGCGCCCCGGTGGGCGTCCACACCCTGGACGCCCGATAACAACCTGGCATCTTGACGCGGTCTTAACGGGGCACTCTTGACGCCCTCGATACGCCCGGCGCCCACCCACCCGCAGCGGCTCTGACCTGCGGGAAGGCCTTTGATCTGGTGGGCACCGGGCGATCTCCACAACGAATTCCGTTGCGTTTTCCCGACCTAACCTCACATTTGTGTTCAACGTGCCCCAGGCGCTCAAGCGCCTCGTCATCGGCCGGGCCATGCGCAGCGAGGAGCTCGGCGAGACGCTGCTGCCCAAGCGGCTGGCGCTGCCGATCTTCGCCTCCGACCCGCTCTCCTCGGTCGCCTACGCGACCCAGGAGATCCTGCTGGTGCTCACCGTCGGTGGCGCCGCCTTCCTCTACCTGACCCCGTGGGTCGCGGCCGGTGTGGTCGCGCTGATGGCGGTCGTGGTGATGTCCTACCGCCAGGTGGTGCACGCCTACCCGAGCGGCGGCGGCTCGTACGAGGTGGTGTCCCGCAACCTCGGCGCCAACTCCGGTCTGGTGGTGGCCGCCTCGCTGCTGGTCGACTACGTGATGACGGTCGCGGTGTCGGTGGCCTCCGGGGTGGACAACATCATCTCGGCGGTGCCGTCGTTGGCCGGTCACCGGGTCTGGCTGGCGCTGGGTTTCGTGCTGCTGCTGATGGCGGTGAACCTGCGCGGCGTCCGGGAGTCCGGCAAGGCCTTCGCCGCGCCGACGTACCTGTTCATCGGCGGCATCCTGCTGATGGTGGTCACCGGGCTGGTCCGGGTCGCGCTCGGCGACGCGCCGGTGGCGTCCAGCGCCTCGTACGGGATCCTCCCGGAGGAGGGCAAGGACACGGTGGCCGGCCTCGGCCTGCTGATGCTGGGCCTGCGGGCGTTCGCCTCCGGCTGTACGGCGCTGACCGGGGTGGAGGCGATCTCCAACGGCGTCCCGGCGTTCCGGGCGCCGAAGGCGAGGAACGCCGCGCGCACCATGGCCGTGATGGGCACCACGGCCGTGGTGATGTTCGCCGGCATCACCGCCCTCGCGCTGATCGCCAAGGTGCACATCACCGAGGGCGGCGCCTGCCGGCTGACCGGCTTCCCCGGCGACTGCGCGAGTACGCCCCAGCAGACCGTGATCGCCCAGCTCGCGGCGGCGATCTTCGGCGGCGACCACAGCGTGCTGTTCTACGCGATCCAGGCGGTCACCGCGCTGGTGCTGATCCTGGCCGCCAACACCGCCTTCAACGGCTTCCCGCTGCTGGCGTCGATCCTGGCCGAGCACCGCTACCTGCCCCGGCAGATGCACACCCGCGGGGACCGGCTGGCCTTCTCCAACGGCATCATCGCGCTCGCGGTGGTGGCCGGCGGGCTGCTCTGGCTGTACGACGCGAACGTCACCAGCCTGATCCACCTGTACATCCTGGGCGTCTTCACCTCCTTCACGCTGTCCCAGATCGGCATGGTCCGGCACTGGAACCGGGCGCTGGCCACCGAGACCGACCCGGTGGTGCGCCGCTCGGCGCTGCGCTCCCGGGTGATCAACGCCTTCGGCGCGGTCGTCACCGCGCTGGTGCTGGTGATCGTGCTGCTCACCAAGTTCACCCAGGGCGCCTGGCTGGCCGTGGTCGCCGCGCTGGTGCTGTGGCTGATGATGCGCGGCATCCGCCGGCACTACGACGGCGTCGCCGCCGAGCTGGCGGTGGACGACCCGGAGGCCGAGTCGGCGCGGCCCGCCCGGGTGCACGGGATCGTGCTGGTGTCCAAGCTGCACAAGCCGACGCTGCGGGCGCTCGGCTACGCGGAGGCGTTCCGGCCGGACTCGCTGGAGGCGCTGACGGTGGCGGTGGAGCCGGAGGCCACCGGGGAGTTGGAGCGGCAGTGGACGGAGGCCGGCGTCCGGGTGCCGCTGAAGGTACTGGACTCGCCGTACCGGGAGATCACCAAGCCGGTGCTGGCGTACGTGCGGGAGTACCGCCGGGACAGCCCCCGGGAGGCGGTCGCCGTGTTCATCCCGGAGTACGTGGTCGGCCGCTGGTGGGAGCACCTGCTGCACAACCAGTCGGCGCTGTGGCTGAAGAGCCGGCTGCTGTTCACGGCGGGCGTGATGGTGATCAGCGTGCCGTGGCAGCTGACCTCCTCCGGGCGCGCGGGCGGCCCGTCGCGCCGGGCGCCCGGCGCGGTGCGCCGGGGCGAGCCGGCCCCGGGGAGCGGGTACGAGCGGCTCCCGGCGCCGGAGAAGGTCTGACCGGAGCAGTAGCCGCCCCCCCCGGGCCCCCGCCGGCCGGCCCGCACGAAGCCCGCAGGAGTCCGCACCCCTACCCGCACCCCCATCCGTACGGAAGCCCCGGAATCCCGGGGCTTCCGGCGTTCCGGCGCCGGGCCGATCACGGCCTGATGACGACGGTCACGGCCCGGTGAAGCGGGCGTCAAGGTCGCGTCAACGTCCCGCAGTCACCCGTATGGAGGGCGTCAGGGAGCCATAACGCGCCTCTGACGGCTGCTTTGCTGCATCTGCCGGTCGTCCGCCGGCGCCGCGCGAAGCCCCCGGCCCGCCCGCGGCAGTCTCCCGAACCGCTCTGGTGGAGCCCATGTCCGATCTCATCTACGTCGGTGTCACGGTCGCCGTGTTCGCCGTCATCGCCCTGATCGCGCGGGGGGTGGAGAAGCTGTGAGCGCGGAGAACATCGCAGGTCTGATCGTGGCCGTCGCGCTCGTCGGCTATCTCGTCGTGGCGCTGATCTTCCCGGAGAAGTTCTGACATGGGATCCACTCTCGCGGGCTGGCTGCAGGCCCTGGCCCTGGTCGGGGCACTGGCCCTGTGCTACCGCCCCCTTGGCGACTACATCGCCAAGCTCCTCACCACCACCAAGCACCTCAGAGTCGAGCGCGGCATCTACAAGGTGATCGGCGTCGACGGCGACGCCGATCAGCGCTGGCCGGTGTACCTCCGCTCGGTGCTGGCCTTCTCGGCCGTCTCCGTCCTCTTCCTCTACGGCCTGATCCGCCTCCAGGGCTACCTGCTGCTGAACCTGGGTGTTCCGCAGATGGAGGGCCACCAGGCCTGGAACACCGCGATCTCGTTCGTCGCGAACACCAACTGGCAGTCCTACGCCGGTGAGTCCGCGATGGGCCACCTGGCGCAGATGGCGGGCCTGGCGGTGCAGAACTTCGTCTCCGCGGCCGTCGGCATCGCCGTCGTCGGCGCGCTGATCCGGGGCTTCACCCGCAACCGGACCGACCGGGTCGGCAACTTCTGGGTGGACCTCACCCGGATCAACCTGCGCCTGCTGCTGCCGATCTCGATCGTCTTCGCCCTGGTCCTGGCCGCCTCCGGCGTGATCCAGAACTTCCACGGCTTCCACGAGGTGGCCACGCTCGGCGGCGAGGTGCAGAAGATCCCGGGCGGCCCGGTGGCCTCCCAGGAGGTCATCAAGCTGCTCGGCACCAACGGCGGCGGCTTCTTCAACGCCAACTCCGCGCACCCGTTCGAGAACCCGACCGGCTTCTCCAACCTGGTCGAGATCTTCCTGATCCTGCTGATCCCGTTCGCGCTGCCGCGGGCCTTCGGCCGGATGGTGGGGGACAACCGCCAGGGCTACGCGATCCTCGCCGTGATGGGCCTGTTCTGGGTCGCCTCGACCGCCCTGCTCACCTTCGCCGAGTCGCAGCACCAGGGCACCGCCCTGCAGGCCGCGGGCGCCGCGATGGAGGGCAAGGAGCAGCGTTTCGGCATCGCCGCCTCCGGCCTGTTCGCCGCCTCGACCACGCTGACCTCGACCGGCGCGGTGAACTCCTTCCATGACTCGTACACGCCGTTCGGCGGCGGGTTGACGGTCTTCAACATGATGCTGGGCGAGATCGCGCCCGGCGGTGTGGGATCGGGCCTGTACGGCATGCTCGTGCTGGCGATCGTCGCGGTGTTCGTCGCCGGCCTGATGGTCGGCCGCACCCCCGAGTACCTGGGCAAGAAGCTCGGCGGCCGGGAGATGAAGTTCGCCTCGCTGTACATCCTCACCACGCCGACCCTGGTGCTGGTCGGCACGGGCCTGGCGATGGCCCTGCCGGGGGAGCGGGCCGGGATGCTCAACTCGGGCGCCCACGGCTTCTCCGAGGTGCTGTACGCCTTCACCTCGGCCGCCAACAACAACGGCTCGGCCTTCGGCGGCATCACCGTCAACACCGACTGGTACGACACGGCGCTCGGCCTGGCGATGATCTTCGGCCGCCTCCTGCCGATCGTCTTCGTCCTGGCGCTGTCCGGTTCGCTCGCCCAGCAGCAGCCGGTCCCGGCCACCCCGGGCACCCTGCCCACCCACAAGCCGCTGTTCGTGGGCCTGCTGTCAGGCGTCATCCTGATCGTCGTCGGCCTCACCTACTTCCCGGCCCTGGCTCTCGGGCCGATCGCGGAAGGTCTCTCCTGATGTCCACCCCTACGCTCAACCCCGCACCGGCCGACAAGGCCGAGCCCGCCGCGCAGCACAGAGTGGCCAGCGGCCTGCTCGACCCGAAGCTGATCGTCGCGTCCCTGCCGGACGCGGTGAAGAAGCTCGACCCCCGGGTGATGGTCAAGAACCCGGTCATGTTCGTGGTCGAGGTCGGCTCGGTGGTCACCACCGTCTCCGCGATCGCCAGCCCGTCCGTGTTCGCCTGGTCCATCACCGTCTGGCTCTGGCTCACCACGATCTTCGCCAACCTGGCCGAGGCCGTCGCCGAGGGCCGCGGCAAGGCCCAGGCCGACACCCTGCGCAAGACCAAGACCGAGAGCGTCGCCCGCCGGCTCACCGACTGGCCCGCCACGCAGGCCGAGGAGGAGGTGCCGGGCACCGCGCTGCGGCTCGGCGACCACGTGGTGGTCGAGGCCGGGCAGATCATCCCCGGCGACGGCGACGTCGTCGAGGGCGTCGCGAGCGTCGACGAGTCGGCGATCACCGGCGAGTCCGCGCCGGTCATCCGCGAGTCCGGCGGTGACCGCTCGGCGGTGACCGGCGGCACCAAGGTGCTGTCCGACCGGATCGTGGTGAAGATCGCCTCGGAGCCCGGCAAGTCGTTCATCGACCGGATGATCGCCCTGGTCGAGGGCGCCGCCCGGCAGAAGACGCCGAACGAGATCGCGCTGAACATCCTGCTCGCCTCGCTGACCATCGTCTTCCTGGTCGCCGTGGTGACCCTGCAGCCGATGGCCACCTACGCGGGCGCCCCGCAGTCGATGATCGTCCTGGTCGCCCTGATCGTGGCGCTCATCCCGACCACCATCGGCGCGCTGCTCTCCGCGATCGGCATCGCCGGCATGGACCGGCTGGTGCAGCGCAACGTGCTGGCGATGTCCGGCCGGGCCGTCGAGGCGGCCGGCGACGTCAACACCCTGCTGCTGGACAAGACCGGCACCATCACCCTGGGCAACCGCCAGGCCGCCGAGTTCCTGCCCGCCCCGGGCGTGTCCACCGAGGAACTGGCCAGCGCCGCTCAGCTGTCCTCCCTCGCGGACGAGACCCCGGAGGGCCGCTCGATCGTGGTCCTCGCCAAGACCGAGTACGGCCTGCGGGCCCGCGCCCAGGGCGAGCTGACGCACGCCACCTGGGTCCCGTTCACCGCCCAGACCCGGATGTCCGGCGTCGACCTGGACGAGGCCGAGGCGGTCCACCAGGTCCGCAAGGGCGCGGCCGGCGCGGTCACCAACTGGGTGACCGAGAACGGCGGTTCGGTCGGCAACGAGGTCTCCGCCCTGGTCGACGGGATCTCCGCGGCCGGCGGCACCCCGCTGGTGGTGGCGACCAAGGTCGGCGCCAAGCCGGCCCGCGTCCTCGGGGTCATCCACCTCAAGGACGTGGTCAAGGAGGGCATGCGGGAGCGCTTCGACGAGCTCCGCCGGATGGGCATCAAGACCATCATGATCACGGGCGACAACCCGCTGACCGCCAAGGCGATCGCGGAGGAGGCGGGCGTGGACGACTTCCTCGCCGAGGCCACCCCCGAGGACAAGATGGCGCTGATCAAGAAGGAGCAGGAGGGCGGCAAGCTGGTCGCGATGACCGGCGACGGCACCAACGACGCCCCCGCGCTCGCCCAGGCCGACGTCGGCGTGGCCATGAACACCGGGACCATGGCGGCCAAGGAGGCCGGCAACATGGTCGACCTGGACTCCAACCCGACCAAGCTGATCGAGATCGTCGAGATCGGCAAGCAGCTGCTGATCACCCGTGGCGCGCTGACCACCTTCTCGATCGCCAACGACGTGGCCAAGTACTTCGCGATCATCCCCGCGATGTTCGCCGGGGTCTACCCGGGCCTGAGCCACCTCAACATCATGGGCCTGCACAGCCCGCAGTCCGCGATCACCTCGGCGATCATCTTCAACGCCCTGGTCATCATCGGCCTGATCCCGCTCGCCCTGCGCGGCGTGCGCTACCGCCCGTCCGACGCCAGCTCCCTGCTGCGCCGCAACATCGGGGTCTACGGCTTCGGCGGTCTGGTGGTGCCGTTCGTCGGCATCAAGCTGATCGACCTGATCGTCCAGTTCATCCCCGGCCTGAGCTGAGAGAGGAGAATCCGATGTCCAAGCCCCTGCCGACGACCGTCCGCACCCACTTCACCGCACTGCGGGCGCTGCTGGTGCTCACCGCGATCCTCGGGATCGCCTACCCGCTGCTGGTCACCGGGATCAGCCAGGTCGCCTTCACCGAGAAGGCCAACGGCTCGCTCGTGAAGTCCGACGGCAAGGAGGTCGGTTCCAGCCTGATCGGCCAGAACTTCAACCTCCCGAAGAAGAACCCCGACGACCCGAAGGAGGAGGCGCAGCCGGACCCGAAGTGGTTCCAGCCCCGCCCCTCCGCGGCCGGGACCGGCTACGACTCGTCCTCGTCCGGCGCCTCCAACCTCGGCCCGAACAGTGACGACCTGCTGAAGGCCGTCAACGACCGCCGCGCCGCCGCCGCCGAGTTCGACGGCGTCGCCCCGGAGAGCGTCCCGGCCGACGCGCTGACCGCCTCCGGCTCCGGCCTCGACCCGTACATCTCGGTCGCCTACGCCGAGGAGCAGGTGAACCGGGTCGCCAAGACCCGGAACCTGTCGGCGGAGGCGGTGCGCAAGCTGGTCGAGAAGTACACCGAAGGCCGCTCGCTCGGCTTCCTCGGACAGGAGGGCGTCAACGTCCTCCTGCTGAACCGGGCCCTCGCGGAACAGAAGTGACCGGCCGAACAGAGATGGCCAGCGGAACAGAAGTGACAGGTCAACGGCTGGATCCGTGAAACAGGCCGACCCGGGCCGGGGCACCACCCCCGCGCCCGGGTCGGCCGCCGTACGTCCCGACCCCGGCCCGAGGACGCCCTGGCGGCAGCCCTCGCAGGAACGAAAGAGCAGTGCCCATGGCCCGCGACCTCACCCCCGGCACCGGCATCCGCAAGGGCCGGCTGAGGGTGTACCTCGGTTCCGCCCCGGGGGTCGGCAAGACCTACCGGATGCTGGACGAGGCCCGGCGCAGACAGGAGCGCGGGGCCGACGTCGCGGTCGGGTACATCGAGTGCCACGGCCGCCGCCACACCGAGGGCATGCTGGACGGCCTGGAGGTCCTGCCGCGTGTCCAACGCTCCTACCGCGACGCCGAGTTCGACGAGATGGACCTCGACGCGGTGCTCACCCGCCGCCCGTCCGTCGTGCTGGTCGACGAACTGGCGCACACCAACATCCCCGGCGGCCGCCACGCCAAGCGCTGGCAGGACGTCGAGGAACTGCTGGCCGCCGGGATCGACGTCATCACCACCGTCAACATCCAGCACCTGGAATCGCTGAACGACGTCGTCCAGAAGATCACCGGCATCCCGCAGCGCGAGACCGTCCCGGACGAGGTGGTCCGCCGGGCCGACCAGATCGAACTCGTCGACATGGCCCCGCAGGCGCTGCGCCGCCGGATGGCCCACGGCAACGTCTACAGGGCGGAGAAGGTGGACGCCGCGCTCTCCAACTACTTCCGGGTCGGCAACCTCACCGCCCTGCGCGAACTCGCCCTGCTCTGGGTGGCCGGGCGGGTCGACGAGGGCCTGCGCGACTACCGGGCCAGCCACAACATCGACCGGGTCTGGGAGACCCGCGAACGCGTCGTGGTCGCCCTCACCGGCGGCCCCGAGGGCGAGACCCTGATCCGCCGCGCCGCCCGGATCGCCGACCGCACCGCCGGCGGCGACCTGCTGGCCGTCCACGTCACCCGCAGCGACGGCCTGGCCGGCGCCTCCTCCGGCGCGCTCGCCCAGCAGCGCCAGCTGGTCGAGACCCTCGGCGGCAGCTACCACGTGGTGGTCGGCGACGACATCCCCACCGCGCTGCTCACCTTCGCCCGCGCCCACGACGCCACCCAGCTGGTGCTCGGCACCAGCCGCCGCGGCCGGATCAACCGCTTCCTCACCGGCCCCGGTATCGGCGAGACCACCGTGGACGACTCCGAGGACATCGACGTCCACATGGTCACCCACGAGTTCACCGGCCGCGGCCGGCTGCCCTCGCTCGGCCGCCGCCACTCCAAGCGCCGCACCATCGCCGGCTACGCCGCCGGCCTCGTGGTGCCCTGGCTGCTGACCGCGATCCTGTCCCAGGCGCACGAGAGCATCAACCTGACCACCGATGCGCTGATCTTCCAGCTCGGCGTGGTCATCGTCGCCCTGCTCGGCGGCGCCATCTCCGCCCTGCTGGCCTCGGTCAGTGCCTCGCTGCTGCTCAACTACTACTTCATCCCGCCGATACACGCCCTGACCATCGGCGAGACCAACAACATCGTCGCCCTGGTCGTCTTCGCCTCCGTCGCGCTCGCCGTCGCCACCATCGTCGACCACGCCAGCCGGCTCACCAGTCGCGCCGCCCGTGCCACCGCCGAGGCCGAGACCCTCTCCACCCTGGCCGGCAGCGTGCTGCGCGGCGCCGACGCCCTGTCCGCCCTGATGGAGAAGTCCCGGACGGCCTTCGGCATGCAGGCCGTCGCCCTGCTCTCCCGGGTCGACGACGAGGTGCTCGCCCACTCCGAGGCCGAGCACCAGGACGACGCCGACGGGCAGAGCGAGACCACCGAGGTGCCGGTCGGCGCGGATGCCGTCCTGGTCCTCACCGGCCGCCGGCTGCCGGCCGCCGACCAGCGCGTCCTCACCGCCTTCGCCGCGCACGTCGCCGTCGCGCTGGAACGCGACCGGCTCGCCATGGTCGCCGCCGAGGTCGAGCCGATCAAGGCCGCCGACCGGATGCGCACCGCCCTGCTCGCCGCCGTCAGCCACGACCTGCGCACCCCGCTCGCCGCCGCGCTCGCCTCGGTCGGCTCGCTGCGCAGCCCCGACGTCGAGTTCTCGCCCGAAGACCAGGCCGAACTGCTCGCCACCGCCGACGAGTCGCTGGTCAAACTCACCCGCCTGGTCGACAACCTGCTCGACATGAGCCGCCTCCAGGCCGGCGCGCTCACCCTGCACCTCGCCGAGACCCACCTCGACGAGATCCTGCCCCGGGCGCTCGACAGCCTCCCCGACCCGTACGCCCCGATCCAGCCGCTCGACCTGGACACCGCGCCGCCGGTGCTCGCCGACCCGCCGCTGCTGGAGCGGGTGCTCGCCAACGTGATCACCAACGCGCTGCGCTACAACGCGCCCGGCGCGCCCGTCCTGGTCACCGCCAGCCACCACGCCGACCAGGTCGAGATCCGGGTGATCGACCGCGGCCCCGGCATCGCCCCCGAGGAGCGGGACCGGGTCTTCCTGCCCTTCCAGCGCCTCGGCGACACCGACAACACCACCGGTGTCGGTCTCGGCCTCGCGCTCTCCCGCGGCCTGGCCGAGGCCATGGGCGGCAGCCTGGAGGTCGAGGACACCCCCGGGGGCGGCACCACCATGCTGCTCACCCTGCCCGCCGCCACTCGGGAGGAGCCCGTACATGAGTGGACGAACTGAACGAACCGCCGAAAGCTGCGTGTCCCGCGAAGCGACCGCCGAGCGGAGCGAGGTGGCCGCATGAGCGAGATCCTGATCGTCGACGACGAACCGGCCCTGCTGCGCACGCTGCGGATCAACCTCAGCGCCCGGCAGTACGCCGTGCGGACGGCCGCCAGCGGCGGCGAGGCGCTGGACCGCGCCGCGCACTCCGCCCCGGACGCCGTACTGCTCGACCTCGGCCTGCCGGACCTGGACGGCATGGACGTGCTGCGCGGCCTGCGCACCCGCAGCGCGATGCCGATCATCGTGCTCTCCGGCCGGTCCGGTGCCGCCGACAAGGTGGGCGCCCTCGACGCGGGCGCGGACGACTACCTCACCAAGCCGTTCCTGATGGAGGAACTGCTGGCCCGGCTGCGTGCCGTGCTGCGCCGGCCGGTGGGCGGTGCCCCGCTGGGGCGGCCGGTGATAGGCGACCACACCGTCGACCTGACGGCCACCACGGTGACCGGCCCGCGGGGCCCGGTGCGGCTCACCCCGACCGAGTGGCGGATCCTCGCCCTGCTGGTGGCCAACCCGGGCCGGCTGGTGCCCGGGCGGCAGATCCTGCGGGAGGTGTGGGGGCCGGCCCAGGAGGCGCGCGGCAACTACCTGCGGGTCTACCTGGCCGGGCTGCGCCGCAAGTTGGAGCGTGACCCGGGCCGCCCGCGGCACCTGATCACCGAACCGGGGATCGGGTACCGGTACGAGCCCTGAGCGCCCCCGGCCGCCGCCGCGTCAACGACCCGTCAAGAGCGGGCCGGAGACCGACAGGGGAGCGTCAAGGCAGGCCCGGAGCGGTGTTCCGTGGGCGTAGCGTCAGTGCTGACCGAGCGGGCCCGGCTCCAATGTGGGGGAGGCCCGGGACCGCTCCAGCCGCCGTTGAACGGCGGCCAGCAGGTGGGGGAGGGGCGCGCGACATCCGTCGCGCGCCCCTTGAATTTTCCCGGGGACTGTTCAGCCTCCGCCGGTGCTCCCGGACTGCCGGGGCAGTGCCAGTGCCACGGTGTCCGCGAACTCCCGCACCGCGCTCGTCCGGCTGACCACCCGGCCGCTGTGCACCACCAGTCGGCTGTGGCCGCCCGCGAGCGCCCCGGCCAGGCTGTCCCCGCGCACCGCCAGCAGCTCCGCCGGGAACCCGGCGTCCACCCGGACCGGCGGCAGCCCGAGCGCCGCCCGGGCCTGGTTCGCCACCGCGTCGTACGCCGCCTCCAGGTCCAGCTCCCCGCCCGCCGCCAGCAGGTACGCCGACTCCAGCGGATCCGCCCGGCCGACCGGGTTGGACTGGTCCCGCAGCGCGCCGCTGCCGGCCGCCAGCGGCACCCGGGCCTCCGTCAACTCCCGTAGCAGGCCCGGCCGCAGCCCTGGCACCCGGCCCTCCAGCCCGGTGCAGCCGCCGTTCTGCGGCAGGCAGACCACCCGCACCCCGCCGGCCGCCAGCACCGTGGACGCACCCCGGGTCAGCGCCCCGCACGGCCCGAGCGTCACCCGCGGCCGCAGCGGGGCCAACGCGCTGACCAGCCGCGCGAGTTGGGCCGGATCGCCGGCCGTGGTGTGCAGGTCCACCGGGCAGTCCGCCTCCCGGGCGGCCTCCAGCAGCACCTGGACGTACCCGGCCGGATCCGGGTCCAGCTCCGGGCAGCCGCCGGCCGCGGTGGCGCCCAGTTTGAGCGCGTCGCGCAGTTGCGCCCGGCCGTCGGCGCCGGCCCGGCCGGTGAGCAGCCGGGGCATCGCCACCGCCTGGAGTTCGGCCAGGCCGCGCAGCGCCTGCCGGGCGGTGAGCACCGCCTCCAGCCGACGCAGCCCGTGCACGTCGCCGATCCGGACGTGGGTGCGCTGGGCGGTGGCGCCGTAGCCGAGCGAGGCGAGCGCGGCCTCGGTGACCCGCCGGGTGAGGTCGCCGGGGCTCTCCGGCGGCGGGGCGGACAGGGCGGCCGAGAAGGCGGTGTCGTAGTGGGCGTGCGCCTCGGCGGGGGCCGGCAGCAGCAGGTAGCCCTTGAGGTCGATCCGGGCGCCGGTGGTGACGGTGGGGGCGCCGGGCAGGGCGGGAAGCGGGCCGAGGCTGCCGACGGTGCCGACGGCCTGGATCCGGTCCCCGCTGATCCGGACGTCCACCACCCGCCCGTCGGCCAGCCGGGCGCCGGTGAGCAGGAGGACCGGTCCGTGCCCGAGCGGGTTGGCTGTCGGGCCGGAGCCGGAGTGCGGTCCGTCGGCGGCTGCGCTGTCCATCGCAGGCTCCTTCCCGCGCTGGCCCGTCCGGTCGGCCGGACCGTCCTGATCCCGGGTCGTCCTGACGCCCCGGGCCGTCCCCGTCGATGAGGGTCGAGCCTATGGCGCGTGGGGGCGGGGCGCTCGGAGGCGGGCAATAGTCGTATCGGGTCGGGCCGTGCGGCTGGTGGGCCGATCGAACGCGGGGCCTTGGATCGTCCGTCCGTTCACCTCGCCGACCTGCGGTCTTCGCGTCGGGATACGGATTTCACCTCTGGGCGCGGAACGTGTAATCTCTTCCTCGTTCGCCCCTATAGCTCAGTCGGTAGAGCGTCTCCATGGTAAGGAGAAGGTCTGCGGTTCGATTCCGCATGGGGGCTCTGGTGAAAAGCAGTCGGCTTCGGTTGTGCTGCGGATCACTGTGGCGGTGTAGCTCAGTTGGTAGAGCAAGCGGCTCATAATCGCTGTGTCACCGGTTCAAGTCCGGTCACCGCTACCCCGCGTAGTCGGTCGGGAGATCGCACTCCCGGTCGGCTACTCTTGTTGTGTTCTTATTCGTTGTCCCAGGAAGGCACTCCCGTGGCTGCCACCGACGTCCGCCCGAAGATCACGCTGGCCTGCGTGGAGTGCAAGGAGCGGAACTACATCACCAAGAAGAACCGGCGTAACGACCCGGACCGTCTTGAGATGAAGAAGCACTGCCCCCGCTGCAACTCGCACACCGCGCACCGCGAGACCCGCTGACCCTCTCGCAGGGCGTCGGGCCTGTGTGACAGGTCTTGAGCTCCGGGCCGCATCCCTCAGGGGGTGCGGCCCGGAGTTTTTCGCGTATGCACCCATGCGCGCCCCGCCGGCGGCAACGGCCGCCGGATCCACCGTGCTTCCGAGGAGTTGCCCCATGGCACTCGACCCCTCCTTCATCGGGCGGACCTACCCGCCCACCGAGCCGTACGAGGTCGGCCGGGAGAAGATCCGCGAGTTCGCGATCGCGATCGGGGACACCAATCCGGCGTTCACCGATCCGGCGGTGGCGAAGGCGCTGGGCCACCCCGACGTGATCGCCCCGACGACCTTCCCGTTCGTGATCACCTACCAGGCGGCCTCCCAGGTGGTCGAGGACCCGGAGCTGGGCCTGGACTACAGCCGAGTGGTGCACGGGGACCAGAAGTTCTCCTACTCCCGCCCGGTGCTGGCCGGCGACCGGCTGACGGTCGCGGTCACCATCGACAACATCAAGTCGCTGGCGGGCAACGACGTGCTCACCGTGCGTGGCGAGGTGTCGGACGCGATCGGCGAGCACGTGGTGACGTCGATCATGACGCTGGTGGCCCGGGCCGCCGACGAGACGGGGAAGTGAACACGATGGCGATCAGCTACGACGAGGTCGAGGTCGGCACCCAGCTGCCGGCGCAGTCCTTCCCGGTGACCCGCGACACCCTGGTGCGGTACGCGGGCGCCTCCGGCGACTTCAACCCGATCCACTGGAACGAGAAGTTCGCCGTGGAGGTCGGCCTGCCGGACGTCATCGCGCACGGAATGTTCACCATGGCTGCGGCCATTCGGGTGGTCACCGACTGGGTCGGCGACCCGGCCGCGGTGGTCGAGTACGGCGTCCGCTTCACCCGCCCCGTCCCGGTGCCGAACGACGGCGTCGGCGCGGTGGTCGAGGTGTCGGCGAAGGTCGCCAAGCTGCTGGACGACCGCAAGGTGCAGGTCGACCTGCTGGCCACCACCGGCGGGCAGAAGGTGCTCGGGATGTCCAGGGCGGTCGTCCGGCTCGCCTGAAGGCCCCTCGGCCCCAGGTGTGTCCGGCCGCGGCGGGGCCCGTCCGACGGGATTCCCGCCGCGCCCGTCGGCCTTGCGAAGATAGTGATTGGCCACTAACTTTGTCCGCATGGCGAGGGCGAGCATGCGGATGAGTGCGGAGGAGCGGCGCGAGAGCGTCGTTCGCGCCGCAGTGATCGAGTTCGCCAGGAGCGGCTACCGGGGGACGTCCACCGAGGCGATCGCCCGCCGGGTGGGTGTCTCGCAGCCGTACCTGTTCCGGCTGTTCCCCGGCAAGCAGGCGATCTTCACGGCCGCCGCCGAGCGCTGCATCGAGGAGACCTGGAAGGTCTTCGACGAGGCCTCGGTCGGGCTGACCGGGCCGGCGGCCGCCCAAGCGATGTCCGAGGCGTACCTGGGCCTGGTCGCGGACGGCGAGCAGCTCATGATGCAGATGCAGCTCTACGTCTCGGTGTTCGCGGCCCGGACGACCGGCGAGGACGAGATCGGGGAGACCGCCCGCAGGCTCTGGGAGGAGCTGTTCGAGCGGGTCAGGGGCCGGATCGGCGGTGACGTGCAGGGCACCGCGGAGTTCTTCGCGTACGGGATGCTGATCAACACGCTGGTGGCGCTGGGGTACCCCCGGGACCACCGGATCTGGAGCGGCCTGGGCTTCGGGGAGCACGAAGAGCACGGAGAGCGTGGAGAGCGCGGCGAGGGCGGGGAGTAGCGGGCCGCACGGTGGAGTCCGTGCGGCCTTTTTTCGGGCCTCGAAAGTTAGTGATCAATAACTATCTAAGACCCCTGGGGGGAAACCATGACGGAGAGAACGGAAGAACAGGGCCTGGGACGGCTCGGTGTCTGGACGCTGGTGATCACCAGTGTCGCGGGCTTCATGGCCAGCCTGGACAACCTGGTCGTCACCACCGCGCTGCCGTCCATCCGCGAGGACCTCGGCGGCGGGCTGTCCGACCTGGAGTGGACGGTCAGCGCCTACACCCTGTCCTTCGCCGTCCTGCTGATGTTCGGCGCCGCGCTCGGCGACCGGTTCGGCCGCCGCCGGATCTTCCTGGTCGGGCTCACGCTCTTCACCGTCGGCTCCGCCGCGGCCGCCCTCTCGCCGGGCATCGGCGCGCTGATCGCCGCCCGCGCCGTCCAGGGCGCCGGCGCCGCGGTCTCCATGCCGCTCACCCTCACCCTGCTCACCGCCGCGGTGCCGGCGGCCAGGCGGGGTCTGGCCTTCGGCATCTGGGCGGGCGTCAACGGCCTGGCCGTCGCCACCGGACCGCTGGTCGGCGGGACGCTCACCGAGCACTTCTCCTGGCAGTGGATCTTCTGGGTGAACGTCCCGGTCGGCCTCGTCCTGATCCCGCTCGCCGCCCTCAAGCTCCGCGAGAGCCGGGGCGCCAACCCGGCGCTGGACGTGGTCGGCACGATCCTGGTCAGCCTGGGCCTGTTCGGCGTCGTCCTCGGCCTGATCCGCGGCAACCCGAACGGCTGGACCAGCCCGCTGGTGCTCGGCTCCCTGATCGGCGGCGTCGCGCTGCTCACCGCCTTCGTGCTCTACGAGCAGCGCTGGGCCCGGCACCCGATGCTCCCGATGCGGCTGTTCCGCAGCCGGGCCTTCTCCGCCGTCAACGCCTCCGGCCTGCTGATGTTCCTCGGCATGTTCGGCTCGATCTTCCTGATCAGCCAGCACCTGCAGAGCGTGGGCGGCTACAGCCCGCAGGAGGCCGGCATCCGGATGCTCCCGTGGACCGGCATGCCGCTGATCGTCGCCCCGATCGCGGGCATCCTGGCCGACCGCTTCGGCGGCCGCCCGATCGTGGTCACCGGGCTGCTGCTGCAGGGCGCCGGCCTGGCGATGTACGCGGCGGTCACCAGCGGCAGCACCGGCTACGACTACGCCGCCGAGATCCCCGCCGTGGTGATCTGCGGTATCGGCATGTCGCTGTACTTCGCCCCGACCGCCGCCCTGGTGATGGACAGCGTCCGGCCGGAGGAGCAGGGCATCGCCTCCGGCGCCAACAACGCGCTGCGCGAGGTCGGCGGCGCGCTCGGCGTGGCCGTCCTCTCGGCGGTGTTCTCGGCGCAGGGCGGGTACACGTCGGAGCAGTCCTTCATCGACGGGCTGGTGCCCGCGCTGTACGTCGGCGCCGGGGTGGTGGCGGTCGCGGCGGTCTGCGCGTTCTTCCTCCCGCGCCGGGTGAAGCCCGCGGCCGTCGCCGACGAGCCGGCGGCCGTGGAGCCGGAGCAGGCCGGTGCCGAGCAGACCGGTGCCGAGCGGGCCGAGGACGCGGCGCCCGTCCACGCCGAGGCCTCGAAGGCCTGACCGGCCGATCCGGGTACGGGTGCGGGGGCGGCCGGGCGGCCGCCCCCGCACCCGTACGCTGGTGGGCGTGCTGGTAGAAAACGACGCCCCCCTCGCCCCGCTGACCACGCTCCGGCTCGGCGGCCCGGCCCGCCGCCTGGTGACCGCCCACACCGACGACGAGGTGATCGCCGCCGTCCGCGCGGCCGACGAGGCCGGCGAGTCGTTGTTGGTCCTCGGCGGCGGTTCCAACCTGGTGATCGGCGACGCCGGCTTCCCCGGCACCGTGCTGCGGATCGCGACCACCGGCTTCGCCCTGGACGGCACCGTGCTGGAGCTGGCGGCCGGCGAGGTCTGGTCGGAGGCGGTCACCCGCGCGGTGCGCGAGCACGGCCTGGCGGGCGTCGAGTTCCTGGCCGGCATCCCCGGCTCGGCCGGTGCGACCCCGGTGCAGAACGTCGGCGCGTACGGCCAGGAGGTCGCCCAGTCGATCACCGAGGTGGTCGCCTACGACCGCACGGCCAGCGAGGTGGTCACGCTCCCCAACGCCGAGTGCGCGTTCTCCTACCGGCACAGCCGCTTCAAGGCCGAGCCGGACCGCTACGTGGTGCTGCGGGTGCGGTTCGCCCTGGCCGACCACGAGGGGCTCTCCACCCCGGTCAAGTACGCCGAGGTGGCCAGGCACTTCGGTGTCGAGCAGGGCGAGCGGGTGCCGCTGGAGCGGGCGCACGACGCGGTGCTGGGGCTGCGCTCCGGCAAGGGCATGGTGCTGGACCCGGCGGACCACGACACCTGGTCGGCCGGCTCCTTCTTCACCAACCCGGTGCTCACCGTCGCCCAGTACGAGTCCTTCCGGACCCGCCCGGGCACCGAGAACGCCCCCGCCTACCCGGCGCCGGAGGGCTGCACCAAGACCTCGGCCGCCTGGCTGATCGACCGGGCCGGCTTCGGCAAGGGCTACGGCAGCGGCCCGGCGACGCTCTCCACCAAGCACACCCTGGCGCTCACCAACCGCGGCGCGGCCACCGCCGAGGACCTGCTGGCGCTGGCCCGGGAGATCCGGGACGGCGTCCGCGAGGCCTTCGGGGTCGAGCTGGTGAACGAGCCGGTGATGATCGGCGTCAAGCTCTAGGCCTGTTCGGGGTCGGCCTGGTCCACAAGACACGCCTCAGGTGGCGCTGACCAGCCAGGTGTCGATGTCCGCCAGCAACTCCTTGCGGACGGCCTCCGGCGCGCGCGAGCCGCGGACGGACTGCCGTGCCAGCTCGGCGAGTTCGGCGTCGTCGAAGCCGAGGACGTCGCGGGCCAGGTCGTACTGGGCGGCCAGCCGGCTGCCGAACAGCAGCGGGTCGTCCGCGCCCAGGGCCAGCGGCACGCCGGCGTCGAACAGCCGCCGCAGCGGGACGTCCTCGGGGCGCTCGTAGACGCCGAGCGAGACGTTCGAGGAGGGGCAGACCTCGCAGGTGATCTGGCGGTCCGCCAGCCGTTCCATCAGCCGGGGGTCCTCGGCGGCGCGGACGCCGTGGCCGATCCGGCCGGCGCCCAGGTCGTCCAGGCAGTCCCGGACGGATTCGGGCCCGGCCAGCTCGCCGCCGTGCGGGGCGGCCAGCAGCCCGCCCTTGCGGGCGATCTCGAAGGCCCGGTCGAAGTCCCGGGCGAGGCCGCGCCGCTCGTCGTTGGAGAGGCCGAAGCCGACCACGCCCTGGTCGGCGTACCGGACGGCGAGCCGGGCCAGCGTCCGGGCGTCCATCGGGGACTTCATCCGGTTCGCCGCGACCAGCACCCGGATGCCCACCCCGGTGGCCGTGGCGGCGTTCTCCACGGCGTCCAGGATCAGCTCCAGCGCGGGGATCAGCCCGCCCAGCCGGGGCGCGTACGAGGTCGGGTCGACCTGGATCTCCAGCCAGCGGGAGCCGTCCCGCCGCTCGTCCTGGGCGGTCTCCAGGACCAGCCGGCGGATGTCCTCCTCGTCCCGCAGCACCGAGCGGGCGGTGTCGTACAGGCGCTGGAAGCGGAACCAGCCGCGTTCGTCGGTGGCCCGCAGTTGCGGCGGCTCGCCGGAGCTGAGCGCCTCCGGCAGTCGGACGCCGTGCTTGTCGGCCAGCTCCAGCAGGGTGGCGGGCCGCATCGAGCCGGTGAAGTGCAGGTGCAGGTGGGCCTTCGGGAGGTCCCTGACGTCTCGCGGATTCAACAGGCGTTCCATTCGCCGATACTGCCGCATCGGACCCCCAAACGGGAACCGCCCTCCTTCCGTCCCCCGAAGGGGTGAAAGAGGGCGGTACCCGACGTGAAGCGCGGGTGTCAGCGGACGTCAGCGGACGTCAGCGGGCGCCGGCGGGTGTCAGTCGCGGGCCTCGCCGAGCAGCTTCTGCAGCCGGCCGATGCCCTCGGCCAGGTCGGCGTCGCCGAGCGCGTAGGAGAACCGCAGGTAGCCGGGGGTGCCGAAGGCCTCGCCCGGGACGGCCGCGACCTCGGCCTCGTCCAGGATCAGCGAGGCCAGCTCGCCGGAGCTCTGCGGGCGGTGGCCGCGGATCTCCTTGCCCAGCAGGCCCTTGACGGACGGGTACACGTAGAAGGCGCCCTCCGGCTCGGGGCAGTACACGCCCTCGATCTCGTTGAGCATCCGCACGATGGTCTTGCGGCGGCGGTCGAAGGCGGTGCGCATCTCGTGCACCGCGGCCAGGTCGCCGCTGACGGCGGCGATCGCGGCGCGCTGGGCGACGTTGGAGACGTTCGAGGTGGCGTGCGACTGCAGGTTGGTCGCGGCCTTGATGACGTCCTTGGGGCCGATCACCCAGCCCACCCGCCAGCCGGTCATCGCGTAGGTCTTGGCGACGCCGTTGACCACGATGCACTTGTCGGCCAGCTCGGGCAGCAGGGCCGGCAGCGAGGTGAAGGAGGCGTCGCCGTACACCAGGTGCTCGTAGATCTCGTCGGTGAGCACCCAGAGGCCGTGCTCCAGCGCCCAGCGGCCGATCGCCTCGGCCTCGGCCTCGGTGTACACCGCGCCGGTCGGGTTGGACGGCGAGACGAAGAGCACCACCTTGGTGTTCTCGGTGCGGGCGGCCTCCAGCTGCTCGACCGAGACCTTGTAACCGGTGGTCTCGTCGGTCACGACCTCCACCGGGACGCCGCCGGCGAGCTGGACCGACTCCGGGTAGGTGGTCCAGTACGGGGCCGGGACGATGACCTCGTCGCCCGGGTCCAGGATCGCGGCGAACGCCTCGTAGATCGCCTGCTTGCCGCCGTTGGTGACCAGCACCTGGGAGGCGTCCACCTCGTAGCCGGAGTCGCGCAGCGTCTTGGCGGCGATCGCGGACTTCAGCTCGGGCAGGCCACCCGCCGGGGTGTAGCGGTGGTTCTTCGGGTCGCGGCAGGCCTCGACGGCCGCCTCGACGATGTAGTCCGGGGTGGGGAAGTCGGGCTCGCCGGCTCCGAAGCCGATCACCGGACGGCCGGCCGCCTTGAGGGCCTTGGCCTTGGCGTCCACGGCGAGGGTCGCGGACTCGGCGATCGCACCGATCCGGGCGGAGACCCGGCGGTCGGCGGGGCGGATGGAACGGTCGGGCTGCGGGGTGGAAGCGCTCATGCCTGCATCGTCGCAGAACCGGGACGGACCGGGCATCGTGGTTTCACCATCCGTACGGGACCGTCCACATGGCGGCGCCCGCCGATCCGCCGGTGATCATGCGGGCATGCCGGACATATGCCGGACAACCGGTTCCCCCGGAAGAAGAGGTTCGACCAAACACCCCTCGACCACGTATGCTCACTGCTCGACGGCCCGCCGAAAAAGAACCGGAGCTTCACCAGCTGTGCAGACAGCAGGGGGAGATGCGGTAGGTTGGTCGCTACGGAGTCGCGAGACCCCGTAGGGCAATAGCTCAATTGGTAGAGCACCGGTCTCCAAAACCGGCGGTTGGGGGTTCAAGTCCCTCTTGCCCTGCTGCTTGATCCGTTTTCAGCCCGTTCGCTCCGCAGAGCGAGCGGGCTTGATGCGGAGAGGGCTCCGAATCAGCACCGCTTGTAGCCGGCCGTTCGTGCCCCATCGGGCGCGAGCCGCTCGGCCGGACCCGGATTCAGGTGAGGACGAGTGACGGAGACCACGGGCTCCACCGCAACGCCTGAGAGCGGCAACCCCGAGGGGGCCGACGGCGCTGCCGACACCACGCCCGCGGAGGGCGAGGACAAGTCGCTCTCGCGCCGCGAGCGCAAGCGCGCCGCCCGCGCCGGTGACAAGAAGTCCGGCAAGCGCGGCAAGATGGGCCCGTTCGCCCGAATCGGCCTGTTCTACCGCCAGATCATCGCCGAGCTGCGCAAGGTCGTCTGGCCCACCCGCAGCGAGCTCACCCAGTACACGACCGTCGTCGTCGTGTTCGTGGTGGTCGTGATGGGCTTCGTGGCCGGCCTCGACTACGGCCTCTCCAAGCTGAGCCTCCTGGTCTTCGGCTGACCTGGCCGTCCCACCTCCGTAGCAGTCTCCCGACCCGGGCCGAATCTTCGGCCCGGGTCGTGCTGTCTGCGCCGGACGTACGCGGCCGCTACCGTGGACTCGGTACTGTTGAAGTCTCCGAGTCCTCTCCTGGCGCCCGCGCGAGCGGCAGCCCGCCGGAGCCGGCCCCGGAGCGCGCCACCTTCACCATCTCCAGGAAAGAAGCAGCCACCGTGTCTGAGTCCCCCCTGTACGACGCCGACGAGACCGTCCGCGAGGCGGATGTCGCCGCCGAGCTGGACGCGGCCGAGCTGGCTGACGAAGCCGAGTCCGCCGAGCAGATCGTTGACGCCGTGGACGGCGACGAGGACGAGGTCGAGGCGCACGACGAGGCCGAGGCCGGCGAGCCCGCCGAGGAGGCGGCGCTGCACGTGGAGGACGACGTGGAGCCCGCCGCCGAGGAGACCGAGGCCGACGCCGAGGACGCCGACGCCGAGGAGGCCGAGGCTGAGGAGACCGTCGAGGTCGACCCGGTCGCCAAGTTCCGCGAGGACCTGCGCTTCATGCCGGGCGAGTGGTACGTGATCCACACCTACGCCGGCTACGAGAACCGGGTGAAGCAGAACCTGGAGCAGCGCGCCGTCTCGCTGAACGTCGAGGAGTACATCTTCCAGGCCGAGGTGCCGCAGGAGGAGGTCGTCCAGATCAAGAACGGCGACCGCAAGACCATCCGCCAGAACAAGCTCCCCGGCTACGTCCTGGTGCGCATGGACCTCACCCCCGAGTCCTGGGGCGTCGTGCGCAACACCCCCGGTGTCACCGGCTTCGTCGGCAACGCCTACGACCCGTACCCGCTGACCCTGGACGAGGTCGTCAAGATGCTCGCCCCGGACGTCGAGCGCCAGGCGGCCAAGGAGGCCGGCAAGCCCTCGCCGATCAAGCCGAGCGAGATCCAGGTGCTGGACTTCGAGGTCGGCGACTCGGTCACCGTCACCGACGGTCCGTTCGCGACGCTGCAGGCGACCATCAACGAGATCAACCCCGACTCGAAGAAGGTCAAGGGCCTGGTCGAGATCTTCGGCCGGGAGACCCCGGTCGAGCTCTCCTTCGACCAGATCCAGAAGAACTAGTCCCACAATCTTCGGATCCGGGGCGGGGCCGAGGGCCCTGCCCCGGATCCGTTTTGGTCCAGCGGCGCTAAGGCGTTAGCCTGGTTCGATGTGTGTGTTGGCGGCCGGGTGTCGCCCCGGTTCCGCACACACCAGCACTCACCTCTCGGAAGGACCCGGAGAGACATGCCTCCCAAGAAGAAGAAGGTCACGGGGCTTATCAAGCTCCAGATCAACGCCGGTGCGGCCAACCCGGCGCCGCCGGTCGGCCCCGCGCTGGGCCAGCACGGCGTCAACATCATGGAGTTCTGCAAGGCCTACAACGCTGCGACCGAGTCGCAGCGCGGCATGATCGTGCCGGTGGAGATCACGGTCTACGACGACCGTTCCTTCACCTTCATCACGAAGACGCCGCCGGCCGCGCGCCTCATCCTGAAGGCCGCCGGTGTGGACAAGGGCTCCAGCGAGCCGCACAAGACCAAGGTCGCCAAGCTCACCAGCGCCCAGGTCCGCGACATCGCGACCACCAAGATGCCCGACCTGAACGCCAACGACCTGGACGCGGCGGAGAAGATCATCGCCGGCACCGCCCGGTCGATGGGCATCACCGTCGAGGGCTGACCAGCTCTTTTCGTCCCTGTGGTAGGGCCTGCGCAGGCCCGTGATACCACGACTCCCATCACCATTCAGGAGCAGCAGTGAAGCGCAGCAAGGCTCTGAAGGCCGCGGACGCTCAGGTCGACCGCGACCGCCTCTACGCCCCCCTCGAGGCCATCCGCCTCGCCAAGGCGACCAGCACCACCAAGTTCGACGGCACCGTCGAGGTCGCCATGCGTCTGGGCGTCGACCCGCGCAAGGCCGACCAGATGGTCCGCAGCACCGTGATCCTCCCGCACGGCACCGGTAAGACCGCTCGGGTCCTGGTCTTCGCGACCGGTGACCGTGCCGAGGCCGCGCGTGCTGCGGGCGCCGACATCGTCGGCTCCGACGAGCTGATCAACGAGGTCGCCAAGGGCCGCCTGGACTTCGACGCCGTCGTCGCCACCCCGGACCTCATGGGCAAGGTCGGCCGCCTCGGCCGCGTGCTCGGTCCCCGTGGTCTGATGCCGAACCCGAAGACCGGCACCGTGACCCCGGACGTCGCCAAGGCTGTCAACGACATCAAGGGCGGCAAGATCGAGTTCCGCGTCGACAAGCACTCGAACCTGCACTTCATCATCGGTAAGGCCTCCTTCACCGACGAGCAGCTGGTCGAGAACTACGCCGCCGCGCTGGACGAGGTGCTCCGCGCCAAGCCGTCCGCCGCCAAGGGCCGCTACATCAAGAAGACCGCCATCAGCACCACGATCGGCCCCGGCATCCCCGTGGACCCGAACCGCACCCGCAACCTCTTCGTCGAAGAGGACCCGGCCGCGGTCTGAGCCGATCGGCTCTGAAGCAGTCTGTACAGCGGGCCCGTACCCCCTTCACCGGGGGTGCGGGCCCGCCGTCGTTTCCGGATCGGAATAGGGGTGGATGGGAACGGTTGCCCGAAGCGTCGTACGCTCTGCCGGTCAGATCATGTGCAGAACGTGTGACCGTCGGAGCGTGCCGTGCCGCCCACCCTTCGCCCCGCCGCCGCGGTGGCCACCCTGCTGCTGATCGGTGCCACCACCGGGTGCAGCCTGCTGGCCGCCCCGGGAACCCGCACCCCCGACGGCGACCCCGCGCCCGTCCCGCCCCGGCAGGTGGTGCTCGCCGCCGCCCAGGCGCTGGACGACGCCGGCGGCGCCCGGATCGACGTGGTCGAGGAGGGCCCGGCCGGCCGCCGCACCGCGAGCGGCACCCTGGTCTGGGGCACCCGGGACGAGGGCGCCCTGAGCGTCACCGACGAGCAGGGCACCGGGCAGCTGACCCTGCGGGACGGCGCACTCGACCTCAGCTACCAGGGCGCCCCGCCCAAGCACGCGGACCGGGACGGCGCCGAGTCGCTCGATCCGCGGGCGACCGCCGGCCCGGGCGGCTACGCGGGTGGCTGGATGACCGCACTGGTCACCAACCCGGGCAGCCGCGCGTACAAGATCGCGCAGGCCGGGAAGCTCGGCTCGCTCGGCGGCGAGCAGCTGGCCGGGATGACCGTGGCGCACTACCAGGGCTCCACGCCGGTGGCCGAATACTTCGGCGCGGACCAGGAGTTGACCCCGGCACGACTCGCCGCGGTGGTCGACTGGTACGGCCGGCGAGGGGTGGCGGCGATCGGTTACGACGTCTGGGTCGGGCCCGACGAGCGGCTGCTGCGACTGCGTGAGACGGTCCGGGGGAGCGACGGCACCACGGTGACCACGACGGATGTCTCGACCCCCGGAGAAGGTGACGCGCCCCCTGTCGAAGCCGGGTGACGGGAGGGTGTTGTTCGGCGCGTGGGGGATCTGGCGATCCGTTAGAGTCCGCGTGAGAAGAAGCCGAAAATCGGTTCTTCATCGGATCGTTCGGATCTCACGGGGGACTCCATGCGCGCTACGCGCCTCGCCTCGACCGTCGCCATCGCGGCCGTGCTGCTCGGTGCCGTCACCGCCTGCGGCAGCAAGGGCGGCGACGCCAAGAACGGCGACGCGGCGGCCGCGGCGCTGACCGGAGACCCCAAGGCCGCGCTGGCAGCCTCCGCCCTGGTGATGCAGAAGGCCGGCAACGGCAAGGTCACCATGATCTCCCCGGACGGCTCGACCCACACCGCGGGCAGCGGCGACGCCGACTGGAAGGACCCGAACCGGGCGGCCGTCGACCTGACGGGCGAGGTCGAGACCAAGAAGATCCGGTTCCGGGTGATCGGGACCGACGGCTACCTCGGCGGCGGCGACAGCGAGGCCGCAGCCATGGGCGGCAAGCACTGGATCAAGCTGCCCGCCTCGAACGAACTCGGCAACGGCGTCCTGCTGATGAGCCAACTGCTCAACCCGGTCGCCCAGCTCGGGCTCGCCGCACAGAGCGGCAAGCCCGCCAAGGTCGGCCAGGAGAGCCTCGATGGCGTCCAGGTCACCCACCTGCGGGCGGTCGAGGAGGCCTCCGCCATGGTGGCCGCCATGCCGGCGCTCACGGCCGGCCAGCGCACGGCCGTCCAGAAGTCCCTGGAAGAGGACGGCAGGACCCTCACCATCGACTTCTGGCTCAACGGCCGGCAGGAACTCGTCCAGTACCAGGAGTACGGGGACAAGAACGGCGAGCACGACGCCGTCACCGTCAAGTACGCGGACCTCGGCAAGGCCGCGAAGATCGACGCCCCCGCCGCCACCGACCTCGGCAGCGAGACCGACCTCCTCAAACTGCTCGGCTGATCCGCCGAACCCGCACACCGGAGCCGACGAGACCTCTGGGTGGACGCCGACCAGTTGGTCGTCCAGCGGAGCGCGACCGGCGACACCAAGGCGGGCGCGTTCAAGTCCACCGTCCTCTACTCGGACTACGGCACGCCGGTCACCGCCGCGGTGCCGGGCGCGGCCGACACGGTGGAACTGGCCGAGCTGGCGAAGCTCGGCAAGGGGGGCGCCACCGGCTGATCCGGGTCAGGGTGGCAAGGTGGCCGGAACGAAAGCCGCCGACGCGGCGCCCGGGCGAGAGGGGACCAGACGATGGCGGGACGACGGCGGTTGGCGGCGCTGGCCGCGGTCGTCCTGCTGGCGAGCGGGCTGGCCGGATGCGGCGGGGGTGGCGGCGCGCCGTCCACGCCCTCCGGCAGCCCGACCCCGACGAGTTCCTCGTCGACCGAGGCGGCCAAGCCCAGCGACCGCTCGCCGCACGGCGTCCTGGTCTCCGCCCAGCTGGCGATGCAGACCGCCCGCCGGGCCAAGGTCAGCTACCGGTTGGGCGCGGACGCCGGGGCCGGGCCGCTGTTCTGGCAGCCCAAGACGGCGCTCCAGATCAAGCGCTCCACCCCGGCCGACGCCGAGCAGCTGATCGTCGTGGACACCGTCGCCTACCAGGGCGGCGACGCCGCCACCGCGGCCCGCCAGGGCGGCCGGCACTGGGAGCGCTTCTCCGTCCCGCCGGACCCGGACGGCCACCGGGAGGTCCCGTACGCGGGGCTGATCGACCTGCTGAACCCGGTCGAGGCGCTGGCCGCCGCCACCGCCGACGGGGTGGACCCCCGGTTCATCGGCGAGGAGAGGTTCGACGACTCGACGGTCGAGCACTACCGGATCACCACCACCGCCGAGCGCTACGCCGCCGCCCAGACCCAGCTGACCCAGGCCCGCCGGGACGGCCTGCGGGCCGCGCTGGCCCCCGGCGGCTCGATCTCGCTCACCGTGGACCTCTGGCTCAACGACAAGGACCAGCTGGTCCGGCTCCAGCGCACCGGCAGCGGTGACAGCGGCCGGGCGGACGACTCGGTGCTCTACTCCGACTTCGCCGGCGCCCTGCTCTCGGTGCAGGCCCCGGCCGAGACGGACACCGTGGACACCGGGCCCCGGACGGTCTCCCCGCTGGCCCGCTGAGCCCCGTCCGGCGCGGCCGGCCCGGCGGGCATCGGCCGTTCAGGGGCGATTTGCCCCGGACGGCGGAGTCCGGTTACTGTTACCGAAGCCAAAGACCGCTGGTTGTCACCGTGCTCGCGAGGGATTCGGTGGCCGAAGGATCTGCGCTTCGTCGCAGGCAGCCCGCGCAGGTGTGTCTGGAGCTTCGACTTCCGGGTCCGCGTTCGCGCGAACATCCGTTGAGGTCGTTTCGAGCCCCGTGCGCCCTGCGCATCGGGGCTCATCTGCTTTCCGCAGGCTTTCCTTCCGTCCGGTTGGTTCGAGGCGTGAATGGTCGACTTTCGCGGTCGGCCGGATTTCGACATCACGGAAGGAGGCGTAAGCCTATGGCAAGGCCCGACAAGGCTGCTGCCGTCGCCGAGATCACGGACAAGTTCCGTGGCTCCTCCGCGGCGCTGCTGACCGAGTACCGCGGTCTCTCGGTGAAGCAGGTCAAGACCCTGCGTCGCTCGCTCGGCGAGAACGCCGAGTACGCCGTGGTGAAGAACACGCTGACCAAGATCGCGGCCAACGAGGCCGGGATTTCGGAGCTCGACGACCTGTTCAACGGTCCGACGGCTGTCGCCTTCGTCACCGGTGACCCGGTGGAGTCGGCGAAGGCTCTGCGTGACTTCGCCAAGGAGAACCCCGCTCTCATCATCAAGGGCGGTGTCCTTGACGGTAAGGCGCTGTCCGCCGATGAGATCAAGAAGCTCGCGGACCTCGAGTCCCGCGAGGTGCTGCTCGCCAAGCTGGCGGGTGCCCTGAAGGCCAAGCAGTCCCAGGCTGCCGCGCTCTTCCAGGCCCTGCCGTCGAAGCTCGTCCGCACTGTGGACGCGCTGCGCGACAAGGTCGAGCAGGGCGGTGCCGGTACGCCGGCTCCCGCCGCCGAGGACGCCGCCGCCGAGTAATCGGCAGGCTCACGCCTCGCTGCGGGCCCGTGCCCGCCCCACCCGTACATACGGCATCACCTGCCGATTTAGTGGAAGGACGCCATCATGGCGAAGCTGTCCCAGGACGAGCTGCTCGCGCAGTTCGAGGACCTCACCCTCATCGAGCTCGCTGGCTTCGTGAAGGCCTTCGAGGAGAAGTTCGACGTCACCGCCGCCGCCCCGGTCGCCGTTGCCGCCGCCGGTGGCCCGGCCGCCGTTGAGGCCGTCGAGGAGCAGGACGAGTTCGACGTCATCCTCGATGGTGCCGGCGACAAGAAGATCCAGGTCATCAAGGAGGTGCGCACCCTGACCTCCCTCGGCCTGAAGGAGGCCAAGGACCTCGTTGACACCGCTGGTGCCAAGGTCCTGGAGAAGGTTGCCAAGGACGTTGCCGAGAAGGCCAAGGCCGCCCTCGAGGGTGCCGGCGCCAAGGTCACCGTCAAGTGACTTCTCGCCCCCTCTGAGGGGGCCTGAAGCCGGGCCGATCACCCTTGTGGGTGGTCGGCCCGGCTTTTTCGCGTTTCCGGCCCTGGGCGGCCCTGGACGGCCCTGGGACCACTCCGCGGCCGGGACGCGCCGGTGTGGCCGAGAGCCCACTCGGCAGCGTCGGTGCGGACGGGTATGGTGATCACCGTCATCGACGGTGGCCCCCACCACGGCTTCTGTAACGCCGGGGGGCGTCCGGCCGATGGACGGGTCGAGGTCCGCACCGCCTGCGGGCCCTTGACGAACCCGGCGAGGCGCGCGATTCTCAAGGCGCGAGTCCGCCCGGTTGGTTTGCCACTGGATGCATAACCAGTGGCTCAGGCGGGAAATGACTCCACGTGAGTTATGGGGCCCGGGCAGTGCCCGGGCCGGTGCAGTACCCGGTGGGCGTTCGCGTCCGCCGGCTACCGGGAGGAGTCTCCGATTCGGTTTCCGAATCAGAGCTGGACAGCAGTGTGCCCTTTGGCTACACTGTCCCTTTGCGCTGCCTGTTAGCTGCTCCGTGACTCGTCGCCCGGAGTTTGCGTTGCCCTGAAGGGGTCTGGCATCGCCTCCGCAAAGCGGCTCTGACCTGGGATTCCGATCCCGGCGGAGGCCAGTGGCGAGGGAGGCGGGACCAAGCCCGTGAAGGCCCGGCTGGTACGCGCGTAGTGAGCTCCGAGCCCTCGGAAGGACCCCCCTCTTGGCCGCGCCGCGCAACGCCTCGAACAATTCCGCCGCATCCACCGCCCCGCTCCGCGTCTCCTTCGCGAAGATCAAGGAGCCCCTCGAGGTCCCCAACCTCCTGGCCCTGCAGACCGAGAGCTTTGACTGGCTGCTCGGCAATGCGGCCTGGAAGTCCCGGGTCGAGGCGGCGCTGGAGAACGGTCAGGACGTCCCCACCAAGTCCGGTCTGGAGGAGATCTTCGAGGAGATCTCCCCGATCGAGGACTTCAGTGGGTCGATGTCGCTGACCTTCCGCGACCACCGTTTCGAGCCGCCGAAGAACTCGATTGACGAGTGCAAGGACCGCGACTTCACGTTCGCGGCTCCGCTCTTCGTCACGGCCGAGTTCACCAACAACGAGACCGGTGAGATCAAGTCTCAGACGGTCTTCATGGGCGACTTCCCGCTCATGACCCACAAGGGCACGTTCGTGATCAACGGCACCGAGCGTGTCGTCGTGTCGCAGCTGGTCCGCTCCCCGGGCGTGTACTTCGACTCCACCCTGGACAAGGTGTCCGACAAGGACATCTACTCCTGCAAGGTCATCCCCTCGCGTGGTGCCTGGCTGGAGATGGAGATCGACAAGCGCGACATGGTCGGCGTCCGCATCGACCGCAAGCGCAAGCAGTCCGTCACCGTGCTGCTCAAGGCGCTCGGCTGGACCAACGAGATGATTCTCGAGGAGTTCGGCGAGTACGAGTCCATGCGCAACACCCTGGAGAAGGACCACACCCAGGGCCAGGACGACGCGCTTCTGGACATCTACCGCAAGCTGCGTCCTGGCGAGCCGCCGACGCGCGAGGCCGCGCAGACGCTTCTGGAGAACCTGTACTTCAACCCGAAGCGCTACGACCTCGCCAAGGTGGGCCGCTACAAGGTCAACCGGAAGCTGGGCAACGCCGAGTCGCTGGACTCCGGCGTGCTCACCGAGCCCGACATCATCGGTGCGATCAAGTACCTGGTGAAGCTGCACGCCGGTGAGACCGAGTGGAACGACCAGACCGGTCGCGACATCGTGGTCGAGGTCGACGACATCGACCACTTCGGCAACCGTCGCCTGCGCAACGTCGGCGAGCTCATCCAGAACCAGGTCCGTACGGGTCTCGCCCGTATGGAGCGCGTCGTGCGCGAGCGCATGACCACCCAGGACGTCGAGGCGATCACGCCGCAGACCCTGATCAACATCCGGCCGGTCGTCGCCTCCATCAAGGAGTTCTTCGGCACCAGCCAGCTGTCGCAGTTCATGGACCAGACGAACCCGCTGTCGGGCCTGACCCACAAGCGCCGTCTGTCCGCCCTCGGCCCCGGTGGTCTCTCCCGTGAGCGCGCCGGCTTCGAGGTCCGTGACGTGCACCCCTCGCACTACGGGCGCATGTGTCCGATCGAGACCCCCGAAGGCCCGAACATCGGTCTGATCGGGTCGCTGGCCTCGTACGGCCGGGTCAACGCCTTCGGCTTCATCGAGACCCCGTACCGCAAGGTCATCGAGGGTGTCGTCACGGAGCAGGTCGACTACCTCACGGCCGACGAGGAGGACCGCTACGTCATCGCGCAGGCCAACGCCCCGCTGACGGCGGAGCTGACCTTCGCCGAGCCGCGTGTCCTGGTCCGCCGCCGTGGCGGCGAGATCGACTACATCCCGGGCACCGAGATCGACTACATGGACGTCTCGCCGCGCCAGATGGTGTCGGTCGCGACCGCCATGATCCCGTTCCTCGAGCACGACGACGCCAACCGCGCGCTCATGGGCTCGAACATGATGCGCCAGGCGGTGCCGCTGCTGAAGAGCGAGGCTCCGCTGGTCGGTACCGGCATGGAGTACCGCTGCGCCGTCGACGCCGCGGACGTCATCACCGCCGAGAAGGCCGGTGTCGTCCAGGAGGTCTCGGCCGACTACGTCACCGTCGCCAACGACGACGGCACGTACACCACGTACCGCGCCGCCAAGTTCACCCGCTCCAACCAGGGCACCGCCTTCAACCAGAAGGTGCTCGTGGACGAGGGCGCCCGGGTCGAGTCCGGCCAGGTGCTGGCCGACGGCCCGTGCACCGACGAGGGCGAGATGGCCCTCGGCAAGAACCTGCTCGTGGCGTTCATGTCGTGGGAGGGTCACAACTACGAGGACGCGATCATCCTGTCGCAGCGCCTCGTGCAGGACGACGTCCTCTCCTCGATCCACATCGAGGAGCACGAGGTCGACGCCCGTGACACCAAGCTCGGCCCCGAGGAGATCACCCGGGACATCCCGAACGTCTCCGAGGAGGTCCTCGCCGACCTCGACGAGCGCGGCATCATCCGCATCGGCGCCGACGTCGTCACCGGCGACATCCTGGTCGGCAAGGTCACGCCCAAGGGTGAGACCGAGCTGACCCCGGAGGAGCGCCTGCTCCGCGCGATCTTCGGTGAGAAGGCCCGTGAGGTCCGCGACACCTCGCTGAAGGTGCCGCACGGTGAGTCCGGCAAGGTCATCGGCGTCCGCGTCTTCGACCGTGAAGAGGGCGACGAGCTGCCCCCGGGCGTGAACCAGCTGGTCCGCGTCTACGTGGCCCAGAAGCGCAAGATCACCAACGGTGACAAGCTCGCCGGCCGTCACGGCAACAAGGGCGTCATCTCGAAGATCCTGCCGGTCGAGGACATGCCGTTCCTGGAGGACGGCACCCCGGTCGACATCATCCTCAACCCGCTGGGTGTCCCGTCCCGAATGAACCCGGGACAGGTCCTGGAGATCCACCTCGGGTGGCTCGCCAAGCAGGGCTGGGACGTCTCCGGCCTCGCCGACGAGTGGGCCCAGCGCCTCCAGGCGATCGGCGCCGACACCGTCCAGGGCGGCACCAACCTCGCCACCCCGGTCTTCGACGGCGCCCGCGAGGACGAGATCACCGGCCTGCTGGACAACACCACCCTCACCCGTGACGGTGAGCGCCTGGTGAACTCCACCGGCAAGGCCCGGCTGTTCGACGGCCGCTCCGGCGAGCCGTTCCCGATGCCGGTCTCGGTCGGCTACATGTACATCCTCAAGCTGCACCACCTGGTCGACGACAAGCTGCACGCCCGTTCGACCGGTCCGTACTCGATGATCACCCAGCAGCCGCTCGGTGGTAAGGCGCAGTTCGGTGGTCAGCGCTTCGGTGAGATGGAGGTGTGGGCCCTTGAGGCGTACGGCGCTGCTTACGCGCTGCAGGAGCTGCTCACCATCAAGTCCGACGACGTCCTCGGCCGTGTGAAGGTCTACGAGGCCATCGTCAAGGGCGAGAACATCCCCGAGCCCGGCATTCCCGAGTCCTTCAAGGTCCTCATCAAGGAAATGCAGTCGCTCTGCCTCAACGTGGAGGTGCTGTCCTCGGACGGCCAGTCCATCGAGATGCGGGACTCCGACGAGGACGTGTTCCGCGCCGCCGAGGAGCTCGGCATTGACCTGTCCCGGCGCGAGCCGAGCAGCGTCGAAGAGGTCTGACGGAGGTTGGGCCGGCTGCCCGAGCAGCCGGCCCGCCCCCAGGCCCCCCTCAGACCACATGAACGACTCTCGACTTACGAAAGAGGGCTTGACGACCAGTGCTTGACGTCAACTTCTTCGACGAGCTCCGCATCGGCCTGGCCACCGCCGACGACATCCGCCAGTGGTCGCACGGCGAGGTCAAGAAGCCGGAGACCATCAACTACCGCACCCTGAAGCCCGAAAAGGACGGACTCTTCTGCGAGAAGATCTTCGGCCCCACCCGGGACTGGGAGTGCTACTGCGGTAAGTACAAGCGCGTCCGCTTCAAGGGCATCATCTGTGAGCGCTGCGGCGTCGAGGTGACCCGCGCCAAGGTGCGCCGTGAGCGGATGGGCCACATCGAGCTGGCCGCCCCGGTCACCCACATCTGGTACTTCAAGGGCGTGCCGTCCCGCCTGGGCTACCTGCTCGACCTGGCGCCGAAGGACCTCGAGAAGGTCATCTACTTCGCCGCCTACATGATCACCTGGGTCGACGACGAGCGCCGCCAGCGCGACCTGCCGTCCCTGGAGGCGCACGTCTCGGTCGAGCGCCAGCAGATCGAGAACCGCCGCGACTCCGACCTCGAGGCCCGTGCCAAGAAGGCCGAGACCGACCTGGCCGAGCTGGAGGCCGAGGGCGCCAAGGCCGACGTGCGCCGCAAGGTGCGCGAGGGCGCCGAGCGCGAGATGAAGCAGCTGCGCGACCGCGCGCAGCGCGAGCTCGACCGCCTCGACGAGGTGTGGGCCCGCTTCAAGAACCTCAAGGTCCAGGACCTCGAGGGCGACGAGCTGCTCTACCGCGAGCTGCGCGACCGCTTCGGCACCTACTTCTCCGGCTCGATGGGCGCGGCGGCCCTCAAGGACCGCCTCGAGACCTTCGACCTGGCGGAGGAGTCCGAGCGCCTGCGCGAGATCATCCGCACCGGCAAGGGCCAGAAGAAGACCCGTGCGCTGAAGCGCCTCAAGGTCGTCTCCGCGTTCCTGCAGACCACCAACAAGCCCAACGGCATGGTGCTGGACTGCGTCCCGGTCATCCCGCCGGACCTGCGTCCGATGGTGCAGCTGGACGGTGGCCGCTTCGCGACCTCCGACCTGAACGACCTGTACCGCCGCGTGATCAACCGCAACAACCGCCTGAAGCGGCTTCTCGACCTCGGCGCGCCCGAGATCATCGTGAACAACGAGAAGCGCATGCTCCAGGAGGCCGTCGACGCCCTGTTCGACAACGGCCGTCGCGGCCGTCCGGTCACCGGCCCGGGCAACCGCCCGCTGAAGTCCCTCAGCGACATGCTGAAGGGCAAGCAGGGTCGTTTCCGCCAGAACCTGCTCGGCAAGCGCGTCGACTACTCGGCCCGTTCGGTCATCGTCGTCGGCCCGCAGCTCAAGCTGCACCAGTGCGGTCTGCCCAAGGCCATGGCGCTGGAGCTCTTCAAGCCGTTCGTGATGAAGCGCCTGGTCGACCTGAACCACGCGCAGAACATCAAGTCGGCCAAGCGCATGGTCGAGCGTGCCCGCCCGGTCGTGTGGGACGTGCTCGAAGAGGTCATCGCCGAGCACCCCGTCCTGCTGAACCGTGCGCCCACCCTGCACCGCCTCGGCATCCAGGCCTTCGAGCCCCAGCTGGTCGAGGGCAAGGCCATCCAGATCCACCCGCTCGTCTGCACCGCGTTCAACGCGGACTTCGACGGTGACCAGATGGCCGTCCACCTGCCGCTCTCCGCGGAGGCGCAGGCCGAGGCCCGCATCCTGATGCTGTCCTCGAACAACATCCTGAAGCCGGCCGACGGTCGCCCCGTCACCATGCCGACCCAGGACATGGTGCTCGGTCTGTTCTTCCTGACCTCGGACCGGGAGACGGTGAAGGGCGGTGGCCGTTCCTTCTCCTCGACCGCCGAGGCCGTCATGGCCTTCGACGCCCGCGAGCTGGACGTCCAGGCCCCGATCGAGCTGCGCCTGCCGGCCGGCACCGTCCCGCCGCGCGGCTGGACCCCGCCGGTGGACGAGGAGGGCCAGACGGCCTGGTTCGACGGCGAGCCGTTCCGTCTGACCACCACCCTGGGCCGCGCGCTCTTCAACGAGCTGCTGCCCGAGGACTACCCGTTCGTCGACTACGAGGTGGGCAAGAAGCAGCTCTCCGCGATCGTCAACGACCTGGCGGAGCGCTACCCCAAGGTCGTCGTCGCGGCGACCCTGGACAACCTGAAGGCGTCCGGTTTCCACTGGTCGACCCGCTCGGGTGTCACCGTCTCGATCTCCGACGTCGTCGTCCCGCCGAACAAGCCCCAGATCCTCGAGGGCTACGAGGCGAAGGCGGAGAAGGTCCAGCGTCAGTACGAGCGCGGCCTGATCACCAACGACGAGCGCAAGCAGGAGCTCATCGGCATCTGGACCCAGGCGACCAACGAGGTCGCCGAGGCCATGAACGAGAACTTCCCGAAGACGAACCCCATCTTCATGATGGTCGACTCGGGTGCTCGTGGAAACATGATGCAGATGCGCCAGATCGCCGGTATGCGTGGTCTGGTGTCGAACGCCAAGAACGAGACCATCCCGCGACCCATCAAGGCGTCGTTCCGTGAGGGTCTCACCGTGCTGGAGTACTTCATCTCCACCCACGGTGCCCGTAAGGGTCTGGCGGACACCGCCCTCCGTACCGCCGACTCCGGCTACCTCACCCGTCGTCTGGTCGACGTCTCCCAGGACGTCATCATTCGCGAGGAGGACTGCGGTACCGAGCGCGGCCTGAAGCTGGCGATCGGCGCCGTCGGCGCGGACGGCGTCCTGCGCAAGGCCGACGACGTCGAGACCAGCGTGTACGCCCGCATGCTCGCCGAGGACATCACGGTGGACGGCAAGCTCCTTGCCACCGCCAACACCGACCTCGGTGACGTGCTGATCGACGAGCTGATCCGCCACGGCATCGGCGAGGTCAAGACCCGCTCGATCCTGACCTGCGAGTCGGCCGTCGGCACCTGTGCCTTCTGCTACGGGCGTTCGCTGGCCACCGGCAAGCTGGTCGACATCGGTGAGGCGGTCGGCATCATCGCCGCCCAGTCCATCGGTGAGCCCGGCACCCAGCTGACGATGCGTACCTTCCACACCGGTGGTGTGGCCGGTGACGACATCACCCAGGGTCTGCCGCGTGTCGTCGAGCTCTTCGAGGCCCGTACCCCCAAGGGTGTGGCCCCGATCTCGGAGGCCACCGGCCGGGCGCGGATCGAGGACACCGAGAAGACCCGCAAGCTCGTCATCACCCCGGACGACGGCAGCGAGGAGATCGCCTACCCCGTCTCCAAGCGTGTGAAGCTGCTGGTCAGCGAGGGCGAGGCGGTCGAGGTCGGCCAGAAGCTGACCATGGGTGCCACCAACCCGCACGACGTCCTGCGGATCATGGGCCAGCGTGCCGTCCAGATCCACCTGGTCGCCGAGGTCCAGAAGGTCTACAACTCGCAGGGTGTGTCGATCCACGACAAGCACATCGAGATCATCATCCGGCAGATGCTCCGCCGCGTGACGATCATCGAGTCGGGCGACGCCGAGCTGCTCCCGGGCGAGCTCGTCGAGCGCGGCCGCTTCGAGACCGAGAACCGTCGCGTGGTCGCCGAGGGTGGTCACCCCGCCTCCGGCCGTCCGCAGCTGATGGGTATCACCAAGGCCTCGCTGGCCACCGAGTCCTGGCTGTCGGCCGCCTCCTTCCAGGAGACGACCCGGGTCCTCACCGACGCGGCGATCCACGCCAAGTCGGACCCGCTGCTGGGCCTCAAGGAGAACGTCATCCTCGGTAAGCTCATCCCGGCCGGTACGGGTCTTCCCCGCTACCGCAACATCCGGGTCGAGCCGACCGAAGAGGCCAAGGCCGCGATGTACTCGGCCGTCGGCTACGACGACTACGACCTGTCGCCCTTCGGCGCCGGCTCCGGCCAGGCGGTCCCGCTGGACGACTACGACTACGGCCCGTACACCGGCTGAGTCCGACGTTCGGCTGTCAGGGCGGTCACCCCTCGCGGGGTGGCCGCCCTGCGGCGTTCCTGCTGCGCGGCCCGGGACCGGGGGGTCTGCGGGGCAGCGATTAGGTTCCCTGGCAGAAGTCGCGTAGAGTCGTGTTTACCGACGCGGGGTGGAGCAGCTCGGTAGCTCGCTGGGCTCATAACCCAGAGGTCGCAGGTTCAAATCCTGTCCCCGCTACTCAGTAGCAACGAAGGGCCCGGAGGCATCAAGCCTCCGGGCCCTTCGTCGTTCCCGGCTCCGGTCCCTCCCTCGTGCGGGGGAGGGACCGGAACCGCTCTGGTGAGGGAGGCGGAGGAGGGGGCGGCCGGGGCAGGCTTCGCGTGTCGGGACGACGGGGCTTTCGAAGGGGGCCGGGCATGAAGCGGGTACTGGGCGCGATGGCGATCACGGGGACGGTGCTGGTCGGTATGTCCGCCTGTCTGCCCTTCGGGGACGACCAGGAGCACCGGACCGTGGACTACGGGGTGTCGGAGCCGGTCAGGGAACTGGTGGTCGAGGCGCACACCGGCGGGATCGTGGTGACCGGCGGCGGCGACGCGGTGCACGTGACCGAGGCGCAGAACTACCGGGGCGAGGCGCCGCGGACCACGCACGAGGTGAAGGACGGCGTGCTGCGGCTGACGTACGACTGCCGGGGCTGCGGCGTCGGGTACACCGTGCAGGTGCCGGCCGGGACGAAGGTGCGGGTGACCCAGGAGACCGGCGGGGTGCGGCTGGTCGGGCTGGCCGCCGAGGTGGAGGCCTCGGTGGACACCGGCGGGGTCGAGGCCACCGGGCTGACCTCGCAGACCGTCCGGTTGAGCACCCGGACCGGCGGGGTGCGGGCCGACTTCGCGGCGGCACCCGTGAAGGTGGAGGCGGAGGCGGAGACCGGCGGGGTGCGGGTCAGGGTGCCCGCCGGGGAGGCGTACGCGGTGGACGCGCACGCCGGGGCCGGCGGAGTGGAGCTCGGGATCCCCTCGCAGCCGGGGGCCGCGCGCAGCATCACGGCGCGTACGGGCGCCGGCGGGGTGTCGGTCGACGGTGTCTGACCGGGCCGTTCCGGAGGTCCTGCCGGTAGGGCATGATCTTCTCCGCGGGGGCGGCGCCCCCGGACACGGGGGAGGGGCTGCGGTGGTGCGAGCGGCGCGCTGGCGGAGCTGGTCGGCCGGGCTGAGTCCGTACGTGCTGGACTCGCTGCTGGCCGTGGCATCGGCCGGGATCTCGGTCTGGGCGGTCGGCAACGACGACAGGGCCTGGCCGTGGTGGGTCTACCTGGTGGCGGTGTCCACCTCGCTGTCGCTGCCCTGGCGGCGCCGGGCGCCGCTGGCCGCGCTGGCGGCGGGCAGCGTGGCCTTCATGACGCTGTCCGTGGTGGCGCACTCGGCGAGTCCGCAGGTGCCGCTGGCCGGTGTGATCGGCATCTACACGGTGGCGGAGCGCTCCCCGGACCGGCAGCGCTGGACGGTACTGGCGGTGGTGGTGGTCGCCAACGTGATCGGCACCCACTCGCCCAACGGCATGCTGTTCAGCCTGCTCACCTCGGTCGGCTCGTTCGTCTTCGGCTCGCTGGTGCGCGCCCAGCGGCGGCTGGCCCGGCTGGAGGCCGAGCGGGCCCGCGAGGCCGGGGAACGGGCGGCCAGTGAGGCGGGCCGCGCGGTGGTGGAGGAGCGGGCCCGGATCGCCCGGGAGATGCACGACATCCTGGCGCACGCCGTCTCGCTGATGATCATCCAGGCCGAGGCCGGGCCGCTGGTGGTGCACGCCAACCCGGACCGGGCGATCCGCGCCTTCGACACCATCGCCGACGCGGGCCGCGACGCGATGGTCCAACTGCGGCGCGTCCTCGGAGTGCTGAAGGAGGAGGGGGCCGGTCCTGAGCTGGCCCCGCAGCCCCGGCTGGCCGAACTCGCCGACGTGGCCGAGCGGGTGCGCCGGGCCGGACCGGCGGTGGAGCTCGAACTGGCCGACGGGCTGGGCGCGGTGCCCGCCGACCTCCAGGCCGCGGCGTACCGGATCGTGCAGGAGGCGCTGACCAACACGGTCAAGCACTCCGGCGCCGACCGGGTGGCGGTCCGGGTGCGGCGGTCCGGGGACACCCTGGAGGTCGTGGTGTCCGACAACGGGCGCGGGCTGCCGGTGACCGTCGGCGGCGTGGTGAACGGCTGGTCCGGCGGCCGCGGGCTGGTCGGCATCCGGGAGCGGGCGGCGGCCTGCGGCGGGCGGGCCGAGGCCGGACCCGGACCGGAGGGCAAGGGCTTCCTGGTGAGTGCCCGGCTGCCGTTGGGGGTGGCGGGCGTGGTGGAGAAGGCGGGCGGATGAAACCGATTCGGGTGGTCGTCGCGGACGACCAGGAGCTGGTGCGGGCGGGGTTCGGGATGATCCTGGACGCGCAGCCCGACATCGAGGTGGTGGCCGAGGCCTGCGACGGCGCCGAGGCGGTCGAGGCGGTCCGCGCCCACGGCCCGGACGTCCTGCTGCTGGACGTCCGGATGCCGGTCATGGACGGGCTGGAGGCGGCCCGCCGGGTCTGCGCCGAGTTCCCGTCCACCAAGGTGATCATGCTGACCACCTTCGACGCCGACGACTACGTCTTCGACGCGCTGTACGCGGGCGCCAGCGGCTTCCTGCTCAAGGACGTCCGGCGGGACGACCTGGCGCACGGGGTGCGGATGGTGGCCTCCGGGGAGGCGCTGCTCGCGCCCTCGGTGACCAGGCGGCTGATCGGCGAGTTCGCCGCCCGCCGCCCGGGCTCGCCCGAGCGGGCGCTGCGACCGCCGTCCAAGCTGCTGGAGCAGCTCACCCTGCGTGAGCAGGAGACCCTGCGGCTGCTGGCGCGCGGGCTCTCCAACGCGGAGATCGCGGCCGAGCTGGTGGTCAGCGAGCACACGGTGAAGACGCACGTCAGCAATGTGCTGAGCAAGCTGGGGCTGCGGGACCGGGTGCACGCGGTGGTGTTCGCGTACGAGGCCGGCGCGGTGGTGGCGGGGGAGGCGTAGGGGCTCTCTTGCGGATCACGCCGGGCGCGGGGCCCCTGGTCGGGGCTCCCCCGTGCGGGGGAGGCGGCGGGTTCGCCGGTGCGGGCGATCCGCGACGAGGGGTGCGGCGGACAGCATCTGTGGTGTCGGAACGGACCACGGGCCACCAGCTACCTGCCGGGGCCGCGGATCACCACAGGAGATCGTCGGATGAACACCCCGCAGGAGAACCGCCGCACCGCCTACGCCGTCGTCGGCGCCCCCGCCCTGATGGCCCTCTACGGGGGGATCCGGCTGATCCCGGGCTCCCGGGAGCCCGGCCTCGGCTGGACGGCCGGCCACACCGCGATGTTCGCCGGGCTGCTGCTGTTCGCCCCGGTCCTGCTCGCCCTGCGCGGGCTGCTCGCCCCGCGCGGCACCACGGCCGGGCGGCTCGCGGCCGGTGCCGCGCTCGGCACGGCGTTCGCCGGCCTGGCGGCCTCGCTGGTGCAGATCGGGATCGATCTGTACGTCGGCCTGGCGGCGGCGGACAAGGCCGGGCAGTCGCGGATGTTCGACCGCGTCCAGGGCGTCCCCGGGGTGCTGCCGGCGGTCTACCAGATCGGCCCGCTGCTGTTCTACGTCGGCCTGCTGGCCCTGCTGGTCGCCGCCGCAGTGGGCGCGGCCCGGACGCTGCCCTGGTGGAGCCCGGTGCTGATGCTGGTCGGCACCGCCGCCTCGGGGGCCGACCTGGCGCTGATCCCGGTGGCCGCGGTCTGCTACCTGGCGGCGCTGGCCCCGCTGGCCCGCCGCGCCGCCGGGCCCCGCCCGGCACTGGTCTGACCGGTACTGGTCTGACCGGTGCTGGTCCGCCCGGTGCTGGTCTGGCTGGGCGGTCCGGACGGGCGGTACGGACGGGCGGCCGCTCCCGCAGGGGAGGGGCGGGCGCCCGTCAGCTCATCCGGAACACCGGTCCGCGCGGGGTGAACGGCAGCCCTGCGCCCCGGGGGACCAGGAAGGCGTGCTCGCGGCGTACCCGCAGCACGTCGCACGCGCCATCGGTGATCACCAGCACGGGCGCCCCGCGCGGGAAGTCCTCGGCCCGCTCCAGCAGGTCGACGCCCGGCTGCAGCTCGGTGCCGCCGCGCCCGCGCACCCGGACCCGGCCGGCGATCTCGCCGACCGGGACGTACCCGGCGTCGTGCGGCGCGGCGTCGCAGTGCACCACCCGGGCCGCGGGCACGTCCCGGGCGGCCGCGTACGAGGCGATCGCGCCGAGCGCCTTGCCGAGCAGGACCCGGTTCATCGAGCCGGAGGTGTCCAGGACGACGCCGAAGGTGCAGCGCGGCACCTCCTCCGGCGGGTGGTAGCGGCCGGCCCGGGGGATGTCCGGGGTGGCGGACTGCCGACGGGCCGGGCGGGAGTAGCTGCGGACCGGCTCCGGACGGGGCACGAACTCGTCGAACCAGCGGGCCAGCCGGGCGTCCCAGGGCAGCGGCGGGTGGGCGAGGGCGCGGATCTCCTCGACCAGTCCGGCGGGCAGCAGCCCGCGGTCGCGCTGGTGCAGCTCGAAGCCCTGCTGGAGGCCGCGGCGGTAGAAGTCGTCGAGGTCCACGTAGTCGCGCGGGCCGCGGTCCAGCGGTGCGCCGAGGATGTCCGGGCGGTTCTTGCCGGCCAGAGTGGCGAGCCGGCGGGTCCGGCGCTCGTCGCGGACGATCCGGTCGTACACCTCCTCGGCCGACAGCCCCTTCAGCTGTGGGTCGTGCAGCAGGCCTTCGGGCATGTCGCCGACGCCCATCTCCAGCAGCCAGCCGTTGATGACGTAGTCGGCGGCGACGTTGAAGAGGAACGGGTCCCGGCCGCCGCGGCGCTCGCCGTGCCGCAGGGCGGCGTGCAGCATCTCGTGGCCGAGGATGAACCGCCACTCCTCGTCGGTCTGCTGGCGCAGCGGGTTGATGTAGACCTCGCCGGCCTCGGCGTTGACGGCGGCGATGGAGATGCCGTGGGCGCGGGCCAGTTCGGCGTCGGCGACGACGGTGAGGCCGGCCGCGATGCCGCCGAGCAGCGGGTAGGAGGAGACGAACCAGCCGAGCGCCCTGGTCCACGGCCGTACGGGCAGGCGCTCGCCGGTCTCCCGGTCGAAACGGCCGCCGGCCCGGTCCATCGCGGCGGACATGGTGCGGGTGAGGGCGGCGGCGAAGGCCGCCGACCAGTCCTTCGGGGTGTGGCCGTAGTCCTGCCACTCGACCAGCAGCTGGTCGTGGTCGGCGGTGCCGGCCGTCCCGGCGGTGACGGCGGGCGGCAGGCCGTCGCGGCGCCAGCGGGCGGCCAGCTCCTCCTCGTCGCCGCCCGGGTACTCCTGCGGGAGGGCGACCGGGGGGCGGCCGACGGGGAAGGTCGCGAGGAAACGGTTCACCACCGCGCAGCGGGCCGCCTCCTCGTAGGCGTCGGGCTGGACCCGGACACCCTTGGCGGCCGGGACGTGGCCGAAGCCCAGGTGCAGCAGGCAGTGCGCCAGCACCCAGGCCCACTCGTCCGGCTCGGCCCGGCGGCGCGGGTTGACGTGCACGGTGCCGTCGGAGTCGACCACCGCCCAGCCGCCGGTCGGGGCCAGCCCGCAGTCGTCCCGGCGGCAGAAATCGGCGGGCACGGCGTCGAAGGCCGGGTTCTGGCGCAGCAGCCGGACCCCCTCGGCGAAGACCTCCGCGCCCGGGTCCGGCTTCTTCGCACCCTTCTGGACGGAAGGGCTCACCGGCGGGCCTCGACCAGCCGGGGCATGTCCCGGGCCGCCTCGATCAGGAACCAGGAGGGCAGCACCGGATTGCCGTCCGCGCCGTCGGCGATCACCGTCTGGGCGACCTCCACCGAGATCTCGGCCAGCTGCACCAGCAGCGACTTGGCCCGGAAGGCGGTCTGCCGCTGCGCCCCCGAGGCGTGCTCCTTGCTGGCCGGAAGCTCCTTGACCAGGCGGCCGCGGAAGGCGTCGGCCAGGTAGTAGAGCAGGTCGCGGTCCTCCAGCCGGTGCGGCCAGCGGGCGTCGCCCTTGAGGATCGCCTCCAGGCCGTAGGCGTTGCGGACGATCTTGGCGTAGCCGCAGAAGGCGATCGCGTGCTGCGGGGTGAGCAGCCCGTACGCGAGCACCTTGAGGGTCTCCTCGTCCAGGGTGGGGCCGAAGGAGTGCAGCGCGTCGGAGAGCATGTGCCAGGCGCGTGGGGTGGAGAACGGCTCCTCGGTCTTCGGCGGGGCGGACCACAGGTGGTCGGGCCGGTCGGTGACGTAGTCGACGACCCAGGGGTGGATGCCGGCGCCGGCCGCCCAGTGCAGCCAGTCCGCGGCGCTGGCCCGCAGGTGCACGTGGACCATGCGGTTGACCAGCGCGGACGCCATCGGTCGGGCGAGCGCGCCGTCGGTGGCGCGGTTCCCGGCGCCGATCACGATCGAGCCGGGCGGCAGCTCGTACGAGCCGATCCGGCGGTCCAGGATCAGCGAGTAGAACGCCTTCTGGACGTCCGGGGTCGCCGCGTTGAGCTCGTCCAGGAACAGGCAGTACGGCTCGTCGCGGGCGATCTGCTCGGGCGGGCAGAACCGGGAACGGCCCTCCGGGGTCAGCTGCGGGACACCGATCAGGTCCTCCGGGGCGAGCTGGGTGCCGACCAGGCTCACGCACTCCAGGCCGAGCGACTCGGCGAACTCCCTTACCAGCGAGGACTTTCCGATCCCGGGCGCGCCCCAGAGGAACACCGGCCGGACGGTGGCCAGCCCGAGCAGCAACTCGGGAATCTGGACGGGCGAGACGCTGACTGCTCCCTGCACGGGGCTCCTTGGCAAGTGGTGGGGTGACCGGCCCAGTCTGCGGCGGGAGTTGACGCGGCGCACCCGGATTTTCGCTGGCGCCCCGAACCGGCCCGCCCGTACCGTCCGGGGCATGAACGCGAAACGCCCCCTGATCGCCGTCCTCACCGGCGCGGGCATCTCGACCGACTCGGGCATCCCCGACTACCGAGGCCCGCAGGGGCTCTGGCAGCGCGACCCGTCGGCCCAGGACCTGGTCACCATCGGCCCGTACCGTGCCGATCCCGAGGTGCGGCGGCGGGCGTGGCGACTGAGGCTGGAGACGGGTGTGCTGGGGGCCGAGCCGAACGCCGGGCACCGGGCGCTGGTCGACCTGGAGCGCTCGGGGCTGCCGCTGCGGGTGCTCACCCAGAACGTGGACGGGCTGCACCAGCGGGCCGGGCTGGCCCCGCGCAAGGTGCTCGAACTGCACGGCACCGCACTGGAGGTGAAGTGTCTGGGCTGCGGGGCGACGGGGCCGATGGCGGAGGCGCTGCGGCGGGTCGAGGCGGGCGAGCCGGACCCCGCCTGTCGGGCGTGCGGGGGGATCCTGAAGCCGCGCACGGTGATGTTCGGCGAGAACCTGGACCAGGAGGTGCTCGGGCAGGCCGACTCGATCGCCCGTGCCTGCGACGTGTTCATCGCGGTCGGTACCAGTCTTCAGGTGTTCCCGGTGGCCGCGCTGCCGTACGACGCGGTGCGGACCGGGTCGAAGCTGATCATCCTGAACGCCGAGCCGACGCCGTACGACGAGGCCGCCGTCGAGGTGATCCGCGAGCCGATCTCCCAGGCGCTGCCGGACCTGGTGCGGAGGCTGGTGGGGGAGGGGCTCTGAAAAAAGGGCTCTGAAGAAGGGGCTTAAAAACGGGTGAACCGCATGCGTACGATGATCCTTCCGGCTCCCCCCTCATGGCCTGGAGTGATCGAGCGATGACGACGACGGCGAAGTTCGACCCCTGGTCGGCGGCGTTCGTGGCCCACCCGTACGACGCGTACGCCGAGTTGCGCGAGCACGCGCCGGTGACGTACTTCGAGCCGACCGGGCAGTGGCTCGTCTCGCGGCACGAGGACGTCAGCGCGCTCCTGCGCGACCGGCGGCTCGGGCGCACCTACACCCACCGCTTCAGCCACCAGGAGTTCGGCCGGCCCGAACCCGACCCGGCACACGAGCCCTTCCACACCCTCAACGACTTCGGGCTGCTCGACCTGGAGGCCCCCGACCACACCCGGATCCGCCGGCTGGTCTCCAAGGCCTTCACCCCGCGCATGGTCGAGGGCCTGCGGCCGACCGTCCAGCGGCTCGCCGGGGAACTCGTCGACGGCCTGCTCGCGGCCGGCGGCGGCGACCTGATCGCCGCCGTCGCCGAGCCGCTGCCGGTCGCCGTGATCGCCGAGATGCTCGGCGTGCCGGAGAGTGACCGGCACCTGCTGCGGCCCTGGTCCGCCGACATCACCGGCATGTACGAGCTCAACCCGAGCGAGGAGGCCGCCCGCAAGGCCGTCACCGCGAGCACCGAGTTCTCCGACTACCTGCGCGCCCTCATCCGCGAACGCCGCACCGCCCCCGGCACCGACCTGATCAGCGCGCTGATCCAGGCCCAGGAGGGCTCCGACGCGCTCAGCGAGCAGGAGATGATCTCCACCTGCGTGCTGCTGCTCAACGCCGGCCACGAGGCGACCGTCAACACCACCGGCAACGGCTGGTGGGCGCTGTTCCGCAACCCCGGTGAACTCGCCCGGCTGCGCGGCGCGACCGACGCGCTCCTGCCCACCGCCATCGAGGAGCTGATGCGCTGGGACACCCCGCTGCAGCTGTTCGAACGGTGGGTCCTGGAGGACATCGAGCTGCGCGGCGTCACCATCCCGCGCGGCTCCGAGGTCGCCCTCCTCTTCGGCTCCGCCAACCGCGACCCCGAGCGCTTCACCGACCCCGACCGCCTCGACCTCGGCCGCACCGACAACCCCCACATCACCTTCGGCGCCGGAATCCACTTCTGTCTCGGCGCCCCGCTCGCCAGACTGGAACTCACCGAGTCCTACGGCGCCCTCCTGCGCCGCGCCCCCGGCCTGCGCCTGGCCCGCGAACCCGAGTGGAACCCGGGCTACGTGATCCGGGGCCTCAGGGAACTGGTGGTCGAGGTCTAGATCGAGGTCGGGGCCAGGTCGGGGTCGGTTCGAGGAACGGGGGAGAGCTGTGGGCAAGGCGACGGGGTCACTGCTGGGGCTGGCGATCGGGGATGCGATCGGCCGGGTGACCGAGTTCAAGACGGTAGAGATGATTGCCGACGACCACCCGGACTGGCGGCAACTTCCGCTGCCCCCAAGGGCGCTGGTCACCGACGACACCCAGATGACCCTCGCCCTCGGCCGTGGTCTGCGCATTGCCCTGGAGCGCGGGCCGCTCACCCCGCTACGGCTGGAGCGGCCCGTTCGCGAGGAGTTCGTCGACTGGTGGCGCTCCCCGCAGAACAACCGTGCTCCCGGCATGACCTGCCTGCGCGCCTGCGAGCGGCTGAGCCGCCCCGAGTACCGCTGGCAGCAGGCGAGCGACGTCGGTTCCAAGGGCTGCGGCGCCAACATGCGGGTCGCTCCGGTCGGACTGATCCGCGAACTCGACGCCCGCCAGCTCGCGGGCGCCGCGCAGCTGCAGTCCGCGCTCACCCACGGGCACCCGACCGCACTCGCCGCCAGTGACCTCACCGCGTACGCCATCCGCAAGCTCGCCGAGGGCGTTCCGCCGGCCGGCCTGCCCGCGGTGCTGCGGGCGTACGTGCTGGCGAGCCGCGAGCGGTACGACGAGTTCTGGCTCGGCGACCTCTCCGCGCGCTGGTACGGCCGCTCGCCGCAGGACGTCATCGCCCGCGGCTGGGACGACTGCCTGGCCGTGCTCGACCAGTTGGACGCCGCGCTCGCCGCGCCCGACGTCGAAGCGGACCCGTGTCTGGCCACCGGTGAGGGCTGGGTCGCCGAGGAGGCCTTCGCCACCGGCCTGCTCTGCTTTCTGCTGCTGCCGGACGACCCGGTGTCCGCCGTCCGCCGGGCCGCCTACTCCAGCGGCGACTCGGACTCCCTGGCCTGTCTGACCGGCGCCTTCGCCGGGGCCCATCACGGGGAGTCGGTCTGGCCGCAGGAGTGGGTGGAGCGGATCGAGTACCGGGACGAGCTGCTCGCGCTCGGGGCGCTCTGGGACTGAGCTCCACAACCTGTGTTCCGGGCCCGGGGGGAACCGGGTTCGGGGGTGGTGCGTCGAAGGGCCATGACGAAGCGCAGCACCGCAGGGCATGGCCGTTCCCGCCGTCGGGTGGGGCTGCTTCTCGCCGCCGGGTTGGCGGCCGGTCCGGCGCTGGCCGGGTGCGGGAGTGCGGTGGGCGGGGGGCCCGTGGTGGTGCGGGCCTCGGCGTCGGGGAGCCGGGCGGCGGTGGATCCGGGGCAGGTGGCGGCGGTGGCGGCCGGGACCAGCGCCTTCGGGCTGGACCTGCTGCACGCGCTGACCGCGACGCCGGACGGGGCGGGGCGCAACGTCGTGGTCTCGCCGGCCGGGCTGGCGAGCGTGCTCGGGATGCTGCTGCCGGGGGCGCGCGGCGCCACCGCCGAGGAGCTGGCCAAGGCCCTGCACACCGGGCTCGACCCGCGGCAGTACGCCCTCGCCGTCGGCGCGCCGGACAGCGGGAGCCGGGCCGGCGGCGACCAGGTCGTCCTGCGCCGCTCCGACGCCCTGTGGACGCAGCAGGGCCTGGCCGTCGCCCCGGATTACCTGGACACGCTCGCCGCCGCCTTCGACACCGGCGTGCACCCCGTCGACTTCGCCAGGGACCCGGCCGGCGCCCGCGGGAGCATCAACGCGGCGGTGGAGAAGGCCACCGAGGGGCGGATCAAGGAGCTCTTCGGCCCGCGGCAGATCACCGCCGACACCCGGCTGGCGCTCACCGACGCGCTCTACCTGAAGGCGGCGTGGGCCTCCGGGTTCAAGCCCGCGAACACCTCCGAGCGCCCCTTCCACCGGCTGGACGGCTCCACCCCGTCGGTGAGCACGATGAGCCGCACCGGCACCCTCCGGTACGCCGAGGGCTCCGGCGGCATCGTCGGCGAACCCTGGCAGGCCGTCGAACTCCCTTACGTGGGAGGTGGGTTGGCGATGGATCTGATCGTCCCCGCGCAGGGCGGGTACGCGGCCTTCAGCAAGGGCCTGGACCAGGCCCAGCTCGACCGGATCCTCGGCGGGCTCGGCGAGCGGTCCGTCGACCTGACCCTGCCGCGGTTCCACTTCGACACGGCCAACGACCTCGTCCCCGCCCTGCGCTCACTCGGCGTCAAGGCGGCCTTCGACGCGCCCGACTTCACCGGCATCACCGCCAAGGAGCCGCTCGTCCTGGGCGCGGTGGTGCAGAAGGCCACCGTCGAGGTGAACGAGGACGGTACGGTCGCGGCGGCCGGCAGCGGCGCCGGGGTGGCGGCGATGGCGGCGCCGGCCGCGCCGGAGTCCGTCCAACTGCACATCGACCGGCCGTTCCTGTTCCTGATCCGCGACACCGCCGACGGGCGGCCGCTGTTCCTCGGCCAGGTCACCGACCCGCAGGCCTCCTGAGCCGACCCGCAGACGAAGCAGGCGAAGCGGACGAAGCAGGCGAAGCCGCCGGAGGAGGACCGGGCGTCACCAGGCCGGGTAGCGCCCGCCGAGCGCCGGGTGGGCCGGGTCGCGGCTGCCGAACAGCACCAGCAGGTCATCCGCGACCCGCAGCAGTTCTGCCCGGCCCTCGACCGCCCCCGCCCACTCGGCGGGCAGCGCCGAGGCGCCGTACGCGGCGCCGACCAGGTTGCCGCAGACCGCGCCGGTGGAGTCGCTGTCCCCGGAGTGGTTCACCGACAGCAGCAGCGCGCTGCGTACCGGGTCGGGTTCGAGGGTGGTCGCCAGCAGCGAGTACACCGCGATGGCCAGGCACTCCTCGGCGATCCAGCCGAGGCCGACCCGCTCCACGGACTCCGCCGTCGGCTGCGACTCCTGGGCCACCCGGACGGCCCGGGCCAGCGCCTGCACCGTCTCCTTGGACCCCGGCAGCTCGCGGATCTGCTCCACGGTCTCGCCGACCGCCGCCCACGGCTCGGTCCCGTTGGCGAGCCGCTCGACCAGCGCCGCGAAGGCGCCTGCCGAGAGGTAGCCGGTCGGGTGCCCGTGGGTGAGCTGGGCGCACTGCACGGCCAGCCCGAAGGACAGCTCGACGCCCAGCCGGGCCAGCCCGAACGGTGCCGAGCGCATCACCGTGCCGCAGCCCTTGGACTCCGGGTTGATCGGCCCCGGCTGCCCGATCACGGACGGCGACTCGAACTCCGGGTGCTCGGCCACCCCGCTCATGCAGGCGTTGCCGGGCGCCCGCGACGCGTACAGGAAGGGCCTGGTCAGCAGCCAGCCGTCGTACGGGCGGGGCTGCGGCGCGGTGTCCGGCGAGTCCTGGCGCTGGGTCAGCAGCCAGCGCCGGTAGGCGGCGTGGACGGCCTCCGGCACCGAGCCGCCGCCGCCCGTCCAGCCGCGGACGAACGCGCGGATCAGGCCCTCGGCGGTGAACAGGGTCATCTGGGTGTCGTCGGTGACTTCGACCGGCCCGGCGCCGGCCGGCAGCCCGGTCACGCCGTCCGGCCCGTACCGCTGCTGGATCTGGTGGAGCTGCTGGAACTCCACCGGCCAGCCCAGCGCATCGCCGACGGCCCCGCCGAGCAGCGCCCCGCGCACCCGGTCGCGGTATCCCGATTCGGCCGCCGACTCCGTCACGTCGATCCCCCTTGGTTCATGGCGGGATACGTTCTATCAGGTCTACCGGCGGATCTGCCCGGCGCGCCCGTGCAGCGCGGCGCGGTCGGCGGCGGCGCGCCCGGCCGCCCAGCCCACTCCGTCGCTCACCCGGACCCGCTGCGAGACCAGCTTGGGGAACAGCCGGCCGACCTCGTCGTCCACCGCCTCGGAGCGGGCTGCGAGCGCGGGCAGCAGCCGCTCGTCGGGCAGCAGCTGCTCCTCGGTGCCGTCCTCGCGCAGGTGCCGGCCGGCCGCGGCGGCGCTGGTCGCGCGCTCGGTGGCGGCGGTCAGCCGCTCGCGGATCCGCGCCGCGTACGCGACCAGGAAGGAGTGCCGGAACGCCTTGCTGCGCGAGTCCCGGCGGGAGCCGGCCTTGTTGAGCGCGTGGGTGGCCTGCACCAGCAGCGAGGTGTAGAGCAGTTCGACGCCGTCCAGGTCGCCGTCGAAGCCGACGACGGTGCAGAAGCCGAACTCCTTGGCCCACACCGCCCGGCACCGGTTGGCCGCCGCGACGGCGTCCAGCAGCATCGTCTTGGGGCTCTCGTACGGGTTGTCCACGCCGATCCGCAGCGCCGCCGGGGTGTTCCGGTCGTCGCCGGTGGCGGCCAGCAGCGCGTCGTCGATGCTGTGCTGGGCCATCAGCTGCTGGGCCTTGGTGGTGAGCGCCTCGGCCTCCTCCGGGTACTCGGTGGACTCGGCCTTGGCCAGCAGCGCCCGGATCCGGGCCAGCATCCGCGGCTCGCCGGTCAGCGGGCCCGTGGTGCGTTCGGCCTGCGGGCCCGTGGTGCGCTCGGTCTGCGGCCGCCGGCCGGGCGCGGGGCCGACCGGGGAGATCGGCGGCAGCCGGCCCCAGGTCCGCAGCAGCTCCAGGGCGGCGGTGGCGAGCGCGAAGCGGTCCAGCCGGTGCCGGTCGGCGAAGGCGCCGAGGTACTGCTCGTCGCCGGGCCACCAGACCTCGGCCTCCAGCTCGCGCAGCTGCTCGTGCCAGCGCCGGTCGAGGGCGGCCGCGGGGTGCCGACGGCCCTCGGCGGCGATCAGGTCCACCGCGAGGGCCAGGTGGACGGGCTTCAGCCCGCGCCGGACCACCCGGGCCAGGTCGGCCGGGCGCCACCCGGCGGACCAGCAGCGGCCGACGGCGGTGTCCGCGTACCCCAGCAGCGCCCGGCTGACCGCCGGCCACTGCCCGGCCGAGGCGGCGAGCAGCGACGCCCCGGTGTCGAGGGCGAGGTCCAGCGTTTCGTCCGGGGCCGTCAGCACCGATCGCACCGCCTGCTCCAGCAGTGGGCCGGCGCCCCCGTCCCCGTCCTGCTGCGCGCGCTTGCCCACGGTGTGTCCCTGCTCTCCTCGACGGCCCGGCCCTCCCGCCCATGATGCCGGAGCGCCCGGCCCCTTCGACGGGACCGGGTGCTCCGGGGTGACGCAGGCGACTCAGCGCTCGACGGCCTTGGCCAGGATCTCCGGGGCGCGCTCCAGCAGCCGCCCGGCCGCGAAACGGATGCCGAGGGCGGCGATCAGGGCGCCGTAGAGCGGGCCGACCACCAGGACCGGCCAGGTCGGGCCGGCGGAGAGCAGCGCCCAGCCGAGGTAGCCGCTCACCGGCAGGGAGAGCAACGCCACACCGAACAGCGAGCCGAACTGGTTGACCAGCACCAGGCCGCCCTGCCCGGGGGCGGCGTTGCGCATCGGGTTGCTGTCGGCCGGCATGGTGTACGGCGCGAGCACGCTGAGCGTCGCGCCGAGCGCGACGCCGCAGCCGAGCAGGGCGAGCGCGAGGCCGAGTGCGGACGGCAGGCCGGCCCAGTCGCCGGTGGCGGCGGCCAGCACGGGCCCGAGCACCAGCGTCACCGGGATGGCGTACGACAGCACCGCGTAGGCCCGGCCGCGCAGCTCGTCCCGGGCGTCGGCCGGGGTGAGCAGGGTGGCGGCGACCATCCAGAACGCCGAGCCGTCCATGCCGAACAGGTTGAGCATCTGCAGCCCGAGGAACATCCCGGTCATCGCCAGCAGGTAGACGCTCGACCAGCCCTGGACCATCGACAGCACGCAGATCACCAGCGTCATGCCGATGCTGGTGAACACCGCGGCCTTGGCCCGCGGCTCCCGCCAGGCGTACCGGAGGTGGCGCTGCATCACCGCCCCGGCCCGGCCCTCGGGCAGGAAGCTCCAGCCGCGCGAGCTCTGCACGCCGCGGGCCACCTCCAGGGTGGAGGAGTCGGCGGTGACCATCAGCTCCTGGAGGCTGCCGCGCCACCAGCGCAGCAGCAGGGCGAGCAGCGCCGCGGCCGCGGCGAGCTGGAACAGCGCCAGCCCGTACCGTCCCTCGCCGGCGGTGCGGGCCGCGTCGGCCGCGCCGACCGGCGGCAGCCAGCGCAGCACGGAGGCGATCGGCGCCAGCGGGCTGAGGTCGAGGTGGTCCCCGGGCCGGCCGAAGACGCTCTGCGAGCCGACGTTGGCGGCCTGCACGAGCAGGGCGAACAGCAGTCCGCCGAAGATCGCGAAGTCCTTGCCGCGCCGGCTGGAGAGCATCCGGGCGTTGCCGGCGGCGACCGCCCGGGAGAGCGTGACCAGGCAGAGCACGGCCAGCGGGACGCCGACCAGCGCGGCCGCGGCCGAGGCCCCGCCGTTGGCGCCGGACAGCGCCGCGCCGGTCACCAGCACCAGGCTGACCAGCGGGCCGGGCCCGATCAGCGCGGCCAGCAGCGAGCCGCGCAGCAGCGGTCCGGGCCGCAGCGGGAGCATGGTGAGCCGGGTCGGGTCGGCGCTCTCGTCGCTGGAGAAGAGGAACAGCGGCAGCGCCGCCCAGCCGAGGGTGAGCACGCCGAGCAGCATCACCCCGGCGTCCCCGGAGCCGTCGAAGCGCCCGTTCATCATGGCGAGGGCGAAGGCGATGCCGGCCGCGAAGGCCAGGCCGAGGACGCCGCCGATGACGTACACGGCGGTCCGGCCGGGGCTGCGCCGCAGGCCGTTGCGCAGCAGCCGCAGCTTGAGCGCCACCAGGGCGCGGACCACCGTCCGCCCGTCGGGCACCGGGGTGCGGGCGGCTGCGGGGGCGGTGCTCACTGCCCGCCCCCGAGCTGCGCGCCGGCCTGCCCGCCGCCGGCCGGCGCGTTCCCGGCCGCTCCGCCGCCGAGCCAACCGAGCGCCTGGCCGTCGTCCTCGCGGACGCCGATCAGGCCGAGGAAGGCCTCGTGGAGGCTGCGCCCGCCGCGCACGGTGTCCAGCGGGCCGTGGGCGATCACCCGGCCGGCGTTGACCACGGCGACCCAGTCGCAGAGCTGTTCGACCAGTTCCATCACGTGGCTGGAGAAGACCACCGTGGATCCGGCCGCCGCGTACCGCTTGAGCACGCCGCGGATGGTCTGCGCGGAGACCGGGTCGACGCCCTCGAAGGGCTCGTCGAGGAACAGCACGTCGGGGTTGTGCAGCAGCGCGGCGGCCAGGCCGATCTTCTTGCGCATGCCGGTGGAGTAGTCGGCGACCAGCTTGTCGGCGTCGCGGGCGAGGTCCAGGACGGCCAGCAGCTCCTCGGCGCGGCGGTCCACCTCGGCGCCGGGCAGGCCGCGCAGCCGCCCGTTGTACTGCAGCAGTTCGCGGCCGCTGAGCCGCTCGAACATCCGCAGCCCCTCGGGCAGGATGCCGATCCGGGCCTTGACCGCGACCGGGTCGGCCCAGACGTCGCCGCCGTGGATGAGGACGGTGCCCTGGTCGGGCCGGAGCAGGCCGGTGGCCATGGACAGCGTGGTGGTCTTGCCGGCGCCGTTCGGGCCGACCAGGCCGATGAAGGAGCCGGCCGGCAGCTCCAGGCTGAGTCCGGCGACGGCGGCCTGGCCGCCGAAGTGCTTCCACAGCCCCTGGATGCTGACGGCGGAGGGGGGAACGGGTGCGGGGTGGTCGGACGGCGGCGGCGCTGACGCCTGCATGGCGGCCTTCTCTGTTCGCTGGCGGATGGGTGTCTCGGACTCAGCCTGTCACTGCGGAAACGGGCTGTCTCCCGAGTTGAGGATCCCCTGAGCGAGTGGGCCGAACGGGTGAGGCGCGCCGTCCGGACGGCGCGTTACGGCGGGTGCCGGGCTGGAATTGGCAACTACTCAGCTGCGCCGTTCGTCCTGCACTATGAGGGGCAGTGAGGGACAGCGAGGGGCGCGGGGCCGCGCCGGGTGCCGGGAGGTGCGGATGGCCGTTCAACCGTGGGGAGCCTCGGACCCCGGCGAGCCGGATCGCCGCCCGGCCGGGGGCTGGCAGCCCCAGCCCGTACCGCAGCCCGGGTTCCACGCGGGGATGCGTGCCGGGTACGCGGACCGGGACCGGACGATCGACGTGCTGAAGGCCGCGTTCGCCGAGGGCCGGCTCTCCGCCGAGGAGTACGAGCAGCGCCACGAGCAGGCCTCCGTCGCGCAGACCTACGGCCAGCTGGCCGGGCTGGTGTCCGACCTGCCCTCCGGCCCGATGCCGGCGCCGATGGCCTTCGCCGCCCCGCCCGTCCCGGCGACCTTCCTCCCGCCGCCTCCGCCGCCGGTTCGCTCCACCAACGGGCTGGCGGTCACCTCACTGGTCTTCGGTCTGACCGGCCTCTCGCTGCCCGCGGTGGTCGTCGGGCACGTCGCGAAGGCCCAGCTGAGCCGCCACGACCGGGCCGGCGACTGGGTCTCCACCCTCGGCCTGCTCTTCGGCTACGCGGGCTGCGCGCTCTGGACGCTGCTGCTCCTGGTGGTGCTGCAGGTGCCGGTCTGAGCGGGTCGCCCCGGGCGCGTCCCGCCCCGGTGGCGGCGGTCGGCGGGCTGTGGTAGAGCGGGTGGAGGGCGGTCCGACACCGGGTGGTCGCGTCCGGGACACTCCTGGGACATCCGGCCGAAGGTCGCGACCTGCGGCGTTGCATTTGTTTTGACCGCGCCCGATGCGCTAGGTACGCTCTGACCTTGTGCCTGGGGTGTCCCCGGGTCCTTGTGCGTGCATGCACACCGGTCGCCGCGCCGAGCCGGAGCGCCTTCCAGCGCCCCGCGCGTTGAGCGCCGTCGCTGTACATCAGCTCATGGGATTCCGTGTCGGAATAAGCCCAACACACCCGACCGCGTGGGTCGACCACGGGGCCGTGTGCGGGGGATCACCGCAGGTTAGTTTTACCAAGCCTTGGCACACAGAAAACGGAGAAACGGTGCCTACGATCCAGCAGCTGGTCCGAAAGGGCCGGCAGGACAAGGTCGAGAAGAACAAGACTCCCGCGCTGAAGGGTTCCCCGCAGCGTCGTGGGGTCTGCACGCGTGTGTACACGACCACCCCGAAGAAGCCGAACTCGGCTCTCCGCAAGGTCGCCCGTGTGCGCCTCACCAGCGGGATCGAGGTCACCGCTTACATCCCGGGCGAGGGCCACAATCTGCAGGAGCACTCCATCGTGCTGGTGCGCGGTGGTCGTGTGAAGGACCTTCCTGGTGTCCGCTACAAGATCATCCGCGGTTCGCTTGACACCCAGGGTGTCAAGAACCGCAAGCAGGCTCGCAGCCGCTACGGCGCCAAGAAGGAGAAGTAAGAATGCCTCGTAAGGGCCCCGCCCCGAAGCGCCCGGTCATCATCGACCCGGTTTACGGCTCCCCGGTCGTCACCCAGCTGGTCAACAAGATCCTGCTGCACGGCAAGCGCTCCACCGCCGAGCGGATCGTCTACGGCGCCCTTGAGGGCGTCCGTGAGAAGACCGGCTCGGACCCGGTCGTGACGCTGAAGCGCGCGCTGGAGAACGTCAAGCCGGCCCTCGAGGTCAAGTCCCGCCGTGTCGGTGGCGCGACCTACCAGGTTCCGGTCGAGGTCCGTCCGGGCCGCGCCAGCACCCTGGCGCTGCGCTGGATGGTCGGTTACTCCCGCGCCCGTCGCGAGAAGACCATGACCGAGCGCCTGATGAACGAGATCCTCGACGCCAGCAACGGCCTGGGCGCTTCCGTGAAGCGTCGCGAGGACACCCACAAGATGGCCGAGTCCAACAAGGCCTTCGCGCACTACCGCTGGTAGTCCCTACCCCGTCACTAGACAGAGAGAGAACGAGCCACCATGGCTGCAACCTCCCTTGACCTCGCCAGGGTCCGCAACATCGGGATCATGGCGCACATCGACGCGGGCAAGACCACCACCACCGAGCGGATCCTGTTCTACACCGGCGTCTCGTACAAGATCGGTGAGGTCCACGATGGCGCTGCCACCATGGACTGGATGGAGCAGGAGCAGGAGCGCGGCATCACGATCACGTCGGCCGCGACGACCTGTCACTGGACGGTCGACGACGTCGACAACACCATCAACATCATCGACACCCCGGGTCACGTCGACTTCACCGTAGAGGTGGAGCGTTCGCTGCGCGTCCTCGACGGTGCCGTGACGGTGTTCGACGGTGTCGCCGGTGTCGAGCCCCAGTCCGAGACCGTGTGGCGGCAGGCTGACCGCTACGGCGTCCCGCGCATCTGCTTCATCAACAAGCTGGACCGCACGGGCGCGAACTTCTTCTTCTGTGTCAAGACCATCGTGGACCGCCTCGGCGCGACCCCGCTGGTCATGCAGCTCCCGATCGGTGCCGAGGCGGACTTCAAGGGCGTTGTCGACCTTGTCCGCATGAAGGCGCTGGTCTGGTCCGCCGAGGCCGCCAAGGGCGAGATGTACGACATCGTCGACATCCCGGCCGAGCTGCAGGAGCAGGCGAACGAGTACCGCGAGATGCTCCTGGACGAGGTGTCGAACGTCAGCGATGACGTGATGATGCTCGCCATGGAGGGCGAGGACGTCCCCGAGGAGCTGCTGTACGAGGCGATCCGCAAGGGCACCCTGGAGTCGGCCTTCACGCCGATCTTCTGCGGTACCGCGTTCAAGAACAAGGGCGTTCAGCCCCTGCTCGACGCGGTCGTCAAGTACCTCCCGTCGCCGCTGGACATCGAGTCGGTTGAGGGCACCAAGCCCAACGACCCGGAGACCAAGATCACCCGCAAGGCCTCGGACGACGAGCCCCTGGCCGCGCTGGCGTTCAAGATCATGTCCGACCCGCACCTGGGCAAGCTCACCTTCGTCCGGATCTACTCCGGCCGCCTGGAGTCCGGCACCTCGGTGCTGAACGCCGTGAAGGGCAAGAAGGAGCGCATCGGCAAGATCTACCGCATGCACGCGAACAAGCGTGAGGAGATCGAGTCGGTGGGCGCCGGCGACATCGTCGCCGTCATGGGCCTGAAGCAGACCACCACCGGTGAGACGCTGTCCGACGAGAAGGCCCCGGTCATCCTGGAGTCCATGGACTTCCCGGCCCCGGTCATCCGCGTCGCGATCGAGCCCAAGTCCAAGGGTGACCAGGAGAAGCTGGGTGTTGCCATCCAGCGTCTCGCCGAGGAGGACCCGTCCTTCCAGGTCAACACGGACGAGGAGACCGGCCAGACCATCATCGCGGGTATGGGCGAGCTGCACCTTGAGGTGCTGGTCGACCGTATGAAGCGTGAGTTCAAGGTCGAGGCCAACGTCGGCAAGCCGCAGGTCGCGTACCGCGAGACGATCCGTCAGGCCGTCGAGCGCATCGACTACACCCACAAGAAGCAGACCGGTGGTTCCGGTCAGTTCGCCAAGGTGCAGATCGCGATCGAGCCGCTCGAGCAGGCCGAGGGCTACGAGTTCGTCAACCAGGTCACCGGTGGCCGCGTGCCGCGGGAGTACATCCCGTCGGTCGACGCCGGTTGCCAGGAGGCCATGGAGTTCGGCATCCTCGCCGGCTACCCGCTGCAGGGTGTCCGCGTGAAGCTGCTCGACGGCCAGGCGCACGACGTCGACTCGTCCGAGCTCGCGTTCAAGATCGCCGGTTCGATGGCGTTCAAGGAAGGCGCGCGGAAGGCCAAGCCGGTCCTCCTCGAGCCGATGATGGCCGTCGAGGTCACCACGCCCGAGGACTACATGGGCGACGTGATCGGTGACATCAACTCTCGCCGTGGCCAGATCCGGTCCATGGACGAGCGTCACGGTGCCCGCGTCGTCACGGCGCTGGTGCCGCTCTCCGAGATGTTCGGCTACGTCGGTGATCTGCGCAGCAAGACCTCTGGTCGCGCGAGCTACTCGATGCAGTTCGACTCGTACGCCGAGGTTCCGAAGGCCGTGGCGGAGGAGATCATCGCCAAGGCCAAGGGCGAGTAAGGACCGGCTCCAGCCGGTTCCCTACGAGGCCGCGGCCGTCCCGATATTTCGGGACGATTGTGAACCCTTAGGCTATTAGGAGGCGTCCCGGGAGAATCCGGTCGGATTCTCCCGGGGGGCCTCCGGCCCCCACCCCGCGGGACGGTGCGAGGTGCTTCCGGCACCTCGGGCCCAAACCCGATCAAAGACCAACTGACGTCAGCACGGCGTACAGAACTGTCCTCAGGAGGACTGCAGTGGCGAAGGCGAAGTTCGAGCGGACGAAGCCCCACGTCAACATCGGCACCATTGGTCACATTGACCACGGTAAGACGACCCTTACCGCGGCCATCACCAAGGTGCTGCACGACGCTCACCCGGAGATCAACCCCTTCACGCCGTTCGACCAGATCGACAAGGCGCCGGAGGAGCGGCAGCGCGGTATCACCATCTCGATCGCGCACGTCGAGTACCAGACCGAGGCGCGTCACTACGCCCACGTCGACTGCCCGGGTCACGCGGACTACATCAAGAACATGATCACCGGTGCGGCCCAGATGGACGGTGCGATCCTCGTCGTCGCCGCCACCGACGGCCCGATGCCGCAGACCAAGGAGCACGTCCTCCTGGCCCGCCAGGTCGGCGTCCCCTACATCGTCGTCGCCCTGAACAAGGCCGACATGGTGGACGACGAGGAGATCCTGGAGCTCGTCGAGCTCGAGGTCCGCGAGCTCCTCTCGGAGTACGAGTTCCCGGGTGACGACCTGCCGGTCGTCCGCGTCTCCGCGCTGAAGGCGCTGGAGGGCGACAAGGAGTGGGGCGAGAAGCTCCTCGGCCTCATGGCCGCCGTGGACGAGGCCATCCCGACCCCGGCCCGCGCCGTGGACCAGCCGTTCCTGATGCCGATCGAGGACGTCTTCACGATCACCGGTCGTGGCACCGTCGTCACCGGTCGTATCGAGCGTGGCATCCTCAAGGTCAACGAGACTGTCGACATCATCGGCATCAAGGAGACCAAGACCACCACCACGGTCACCGGCATCGAGATGTTCCGCAAGCTGCTCGACGAGGGCCAGGCCGGTGAGAACGTCGGTCTGCTCCTCCGTGGCATCAAGCGCGAGGACGTCGAGCGCGGCCAGGTCATCATCAAGCCGGGTTCGGTCACGCCGCACACCGACTTCGAGGCCCAGTCCTACATCCTGTCGAAGGACGAGGGTGGCCGTCACACCCCGTTCTTCAACAACTACCGCCCGCAGTTCTACTTCCGTACCACGGACGTGACCGGCGTCGTGACCCTCCCCGAGGGCACCGAGATGGTCATGCCGGGCGACAACACCGCCATGACGGTCGCGCTGATCCAGCCGATCGCCATGGAGGAGGGCCTGAAGTTCGCCATCCGTGAGGGTGGCCGCACCGTGGGCGCCGGCCAGGTCACCAAGATCATCAAGTAATTGATGTTCTGACCTGTCTGTCCCGCACAGGCGAACCGAAGGGCTCCGCACACCCAGGTGTGCGGAGCCCTTCGGCCTTCATCAGGCCTTCACCCGCTCTCACAGCCTGCTCATGGCCGACTGTTATTGTCGGGCGACCGTCCAGCCCGCCGTCGCGGAAAGTGGGATCCAACGCATGCCAACGGCACCACTGTTGTCGGTCGTGATGCCGATCTACAACGAGCAGGAGGCGCTCCCGCTGACCGTCGAGCGGCTGCGGCCGATCCTGGACGGGCTCGGGGTCGACTACGAGGTCGTGGGCGTCGACGACGGCAGTACGGACGCCACCCCCGTCGTCCTGCAGAAGGTCCGGCAGGACTGGCCGGAGTTCCGCATCGTCCGCTTCGCCCGCAACTCGGGACACCAGGCCGCGCTCACCGCCGGCATCCACCGGGCGCGCGGCGACTACGTGGTGAGCATCGACGCCGACCTCCAGGACCCGCCGGAGAAGATCCCGGAGATGCTCGACCTGGCCCGCGAGCAGGGCTTCGACGTCGTCTACGGCGTGCGCGGGGACCGCGCCACCGACACCGCCTTCAAGCGCCGGACGGCCGGCGCCTACTACTGGCTGATGCGCAAGCTGGTCGGCAAGCGGATGCCCAACCAGGCCGGCGACTTCCGCCTGCTCAGCCGTGCGGCCGTGGAGGCCCTCAAGCAGCTGCCCGAGCACCAGCCGGTCTACCGGCTGCTGGTGCCGTGGCTCGGCTTCCCCAGCGGCGAGGTGGTGTACGTCCGGGAGGAGCGGGTGGCCGGCGGCACCCACTACCCGCTGTCCAAGATGGTCCGGCTCGCACTGGACAGCGTGACCAACTTCTCCGCCGCCCCGCTGCGGCTGGCCACCTGGCTGGGCCTGGTGAGCTTCGTGGTCTGCCTGGCCCTCGCGGTCTACACCACTCTCTCGTACGCGCTCGGTGCGACCGTGCCCGGCTGGTCCTCGCTGTTCATCGGCATGCTCTTCATCGGCGCTGTGCAGCTGATCTGCGTCGGACTGTTGGGGGAGTACGTCGGCCGGATCTACTCGGCGGTGCAGGCCCGCCCGACCTACTTCGTCGGCTACGACTCGGCCGACGACGAACTGGCGCAGGACGACGCGGCGCACGGCGACGCGCGGGGCCCGGGCCGGTGACCGTCACCGAGGAACCGGCGGAGCCCGCCGAGCCGGCCCCGTCGACCCGCCGCCAGCTGCCGTCCTTCCTGGTCATCGGCGTGCTCAGCACCGTCTTCTACCTGGCGCTGTTCGTCGCCGCGCGGTGGTTCACCGACCCGCAGGCGGCGAACCTGATCGCGCTGGCCGTCAGCGCGGTGGCCAACACCGCGGCCAACCGCCGCTTCACCTTCGGGGTCACCGGCTCGCAGGGCATGGTCCGGCACCAGTTGCAGGGCGCGGTGGCCTTCCTGATCGGGCTCGGCCTCAGCGCGGGCGTGCTCGCCCTGCTGGACCAGGTGGCGCCGAACGCCTCCCGGCCGGTGGAGGTCGCCGGACTGGTCGCCGCCAACGGCCTGGCCACGGTGGCCCGGTTCGTGCTGCTGAAGATCTGGGTCTTCCGGGGCTGAACCGGCGCTCGACGGCGCCCGTTACCGGCCGTTCGCGGACCGTCCACCCGGCCCCCTCAGCCCGTCGTGCCGACGGGCCCCTCGGTATGCTGTGGCTCGTAGCCTGCCCGCTGACGGTAGTGGAAGTCCGCACCCGGCCGGGGAGACGGGCGGCAGGGACTTGACCGAAGGGGCACGGCACCGTGTCGACCGTACATTCCTCGCCTGAGCGCGAGCTTCAACGTCCGACCGCACCGCCGGGGCCGCCGCCCGAGCCGATCACCAGTGGACGGTCCAGGCGCAATCCGCTCGTCCTGGCCGGGGGGCTGGCCCTGTCCTGGCTGGTGCCGACCGGGCTGGTCGCGCTGGACCTGGGCGTCCTGCTGCTGCCGCTGCTGCTGTTCTCCATAGCCGCCGTGCTCCGGGTCGGCGGCGTGCTGCTCGACCGGCTGTTCGTCGCCGGGCTGGTGCTCGCCGGTTCGGTGCTGACGTTCGGCCTGCTCTTCTCGCTCTGGCCGTGGGGCCTCTCGCCGGTCGCCACCAGCGGCCTGATGTTCAGCGTGGTGACGGTCGCCGCCTGGGCCGCCCGCCGCGGCCCGCGCCTGCCGTTGCGCTTCCGCTGGTCCGACCTGCTGGTCCTGGGCACCGGCTACGGCGTCTGGCACTACCTGTTCCACCCGATCGCGGGAACGTCGGCGGCCGAGCGGGTCGCCTACTTCGCCACGTCGGAGGACCGGCTCGCGCACTTCTCCTTCTTCTCCGGCATCCAGAACGTCGGCGGCTTCAACTTCCTCCACCAGGAGGCGGCCCGGTCCTACCTGATACCGCCGTCCGAGGTGACGTACCCGCAGGGCTCCCACTTCCTGCTGGCCTGGACGGACACCCTCGTCCACTCCGCCGCCGACTCCGGCGACATGCTCTACACCATGAACCGGTACTTCCTGTACCTGCTGGTGGGGTACGCGCTGTTCTGCGCCGCACTGGTCTGGGCGGCCCGGTGGATCGGCGGGCCGCGGCTGCGCGGCTGGCGCTGCGCGGCGGTGTGCGCGACCGTCGGCGCGATCATGTTCGCGAGCAACTACATGGACCTGATGGTCCACGGCTTCGACTCGACCTTCATCGGGCTGCTGCTGATAGCACTCGCGCTGGCCGTGATGATCCGGCCGGCGATGGGCACCACCGAGTTCGTGCTGGCCGCGTCGGCCGGGCTGATCACCGTCACCTACGCGTACAACATCTACGGCGCCTTCGTCAGCGTGGCACTGCTGGGCACGCTGGTGGCGCACCGGCGCAAGTTCGCCGGGCGCTGGTGGTGGACCGCCGGCGCGCTGGCGTGCGCGCTGGGCGTGGCCGCGCTGCCGAGCGTCCTGTCCGTGCTGGGCAACCTCGACGTGGCCAGTGCCTCGAACATGAACGGCCCGAGCGTCGGGGCCGACCGCTCCATACTCATCGGCGGCGGGCTGCTCGGCCTGCTGGCCGCGGTCATGCCGCGCAACCGCCGGACGGCCGTCGGCCAGGCGCACCTCGCGGTCCTGCTCGGCACCGGCGGGCTGCTCAGCGCCTTCGCCGCCTACCAGCTGCACACCATCGGCAAGTACTCGTACTACTTCCACAAGATGACGGCCGTGGGCGTCGTGGTCAGCCTGATATCCCTCGGCGCCGTCGGGGCCATGCTGCAGAGCCCGTACCGGGGGACGGGCCGCACGCTGCCGAGCCGCCTCGGCGAGCTGGCGATATCCGGCCTCGCCGTCGCCGCCGCGCTCAGCCTCTTCGCCAACGTGCAGTGGGGCTTCCTGACCACCAAGGACAACCCGTCCGCCTGGTCCGGCAACCCGCTGGTGGCCTGGGGACGCGGCGAGTTCAAGGGGGACATGGGCCCCAAGGGCGCGCAGGCGCTCGACATATCGAGCAAGGGCCCGGTGATCGCGCTCTTCGCCAACGACGACTACAAGAACCTCAAGGCCACCTGGCTCGCCTCGCTGCTGAACCGGCGCGGGGGCGACATGACGGCGCTGTACGACATCCACTGGGTGTCCATCGGCGGCCCCCAGGTGAAGGAGGAGGACTACCAGAAGTCTCTGGGCCGCCTCAAGGGAGCCATCGACAAGCTCCCGGCCGCGCCCGTCCCGCCGACCATCCTGACCGCCGACCGCTCCGTGGGCGACCGGATCAAGCGGGACCTGGCGGCGCAGGGTGTCACGGTGACGGTGCTGAGCGATCCTCAGAACCTGTGGACGGAGCCGTGGTCCCGTACCTTCCCGGGGGTCTGAGGGTGGGGCCCACCGTCATCGGACGTTCACGGCTACCCGCTACTATTCACAGCAATCGCACGGCCGGGCCGGCCTCGTGCGGAGACGTGTGGCAAGGTCGGCCGGTTAATTCGGTGATCATGTGATGAAGAACCCGATCGCCAAGCTGCTCGGGGTGCTACCCCCGGGGGCCCGGCTCGTGGTCGGTGGGACGGTCGTACTCGGGGCCTCGGCGTACGTCTACATGGCGCTCGTGGGCTACAGCCTGGGCACGGCCGGCGCAGCCAGGGTGACGATGCTCTGGACGATCGTGATGTCCGTCGGGTGGGGCCTGTTCCAGCCCGTCGAACTGGAGCTGACGCGGCTGGTCGCCACCCGCAAGGTGTCCGGGGCGGGGGCACTGCCCGCGGTACGGCGGATGCTGCTGCTCGCCCTGGCGATCCTGGCCGCGGCCTGCGCCGTGCTGGCGGCCGCCGCCGGCCCGATCGCCGACCAGCTGTTCGGCGGCGACCGGACCCTCGTGGTGGCCCTCGCCGGCGGCATGGCGGGCCTCGCGGTGAGCTCGGTCTCCCGCGGTGCGCTGGCCGGCCTCGGGCTGTTCGGCCCCTACGGCACCCAGCTGGCCGTCGACGGTGCCCTGCGCATCGGGCTGGCCGCGCTGACCGCCGTCCTCGGGCTGCACTCGGCGCTGGCCTTCGGCCTGATCCTGGTGGTCGCCCCGGTCGCCGCCTCGCTGATCGGCCTGCGCGGCATCCTCGCCGACCGCGCCCCCGGGCCGGAGGTGTCCTGGCGCCAGCTCACCAGCGGGCTCGGCCTGCTGATCGGCTCCGTGATGCTCAGCCAGCTGGTGGTGAACGCGACCGTCGTCTGCGTGCGCCTGCTCGCGCCGAAGCACTCCGAGGCGTCCGACGCCCTGGTCTTCGCCCTCGGCCAGGCCGTGGTGATGGCCCGCGTGCCGCTCTTCGCCTACAGCGCCCTCCAGGCCTCCATGGTCTCCGCGCTCTCGGGTGCCACCGCGGCCGGCGACCACGCCGAGTTCCGCAAGGTGCTGACCCGCACCACGGCGATCGTCGCCGCCATGTGCATCGGCGGCGGGCTGCCGGTCATCGCGCTCGGCGCCTGGCTCAACCCGCTGCTCTTCAACGCCAAGGACCTGCTCAACCCGCTGGACTTCACCTGGCTCGTCCTCGGCACGCTCTGCTACGTCCTCGCGACGGTCTTCGGCCAGGCGCTGATGTCGAGCGCCCAGCACCGCCGACAGCTGGTGGGCTGGACGGCCGGTTCCGTAGCATTGGTTGCGGTCGCCCTCTCCCCGGGTGACGTCGGTCTCCGTGCCGAGCTCGCGTACCTGGCCGGCGCGCTGATCAGCGCCGTCCTGATGCTGTGGGCGCTGTACCGCGCGTTCCCCTCCAGCCCTGCCGCCTCCGGGCGCTCCGGGCTGGACAGCAGGAGCGCGGCCGAGCCGCTGCGGACCTCGTGACGGTGGGGGACCGGACTGTGATTGGCCGACGACGCCCGTGATCACCACCGACAGACAGACCGAGGCACGCGACGCCGTGCCGTTCGCCAAGCATGGAGCCCCTGTGTCCGACTATGACAACGTCTGGCTGGTGATCCCGGCCTACAACGAAGGCCAGGTGATCGCCGAGGTCGTGGAGGGGGCACGCAAGACCTTCCCCAACATCGTGGTGATCGACGACGGCTGCACCGACGACACGGCGAAGCACGTCATGACGACCGGCGCCCACCTGGTGCGGCACCCGGTCAACCTGGGCCAGGGCGCAGCGCTGCAGACCGGCCTGAAGTACGCGCTGGAGCAGGAGGGCGCCGAGTACTTCGCCACCTTCGACGCGGACGGCCAGCACCAGACCGCCGACGTGGAGAAGATGGTGGCGCTGCTGCGCCAGGACGAGGCCGACATCGTGCTCGGCTCCCGCTTCATCGAGCAGACCGGCCAGGTGCCGTGGATCAAGCGGGTCGTGCTCCGCACCGCCGCCGCGGTCAGCCCGACCGCCCGCAAGCTCAAGCTCACCGACGCACACAACGGTCTGCGCGTGATGAACCGGGAGGCGGCCAGCCGCATCCGGATCACCATGAACGGCATGGCCCACGCTTCGGAGATCGTCTCCTTCCTCGCCGGCTCGGACCTCCGGGTGGCAGAGGTGCCGGTGGACATCCTCTACACCGACTACTCGCGCGCCAAGGGCCAGTCCCTGATCAACGGCGTGAACATCCTCTTCGACATCTCGCTGCGGGAGCGTAACCGCCGATGAATCACCTCTGGATCCAGCTGATCCTCGTCCTGGCCGCCGTGGGCATGGCCCTCCTGTTCGTCCGGCGCTGGGACGCCGCGAACACCCGGGCGTGGAAGCGCATCGCCTTCTCGCTCTTCGTCGTCGCCAACGTCATCGCGATCCTGTGGCCGGCCGGCGTGACCAAGCTGGCCACCGCGCTGGGCGTCGGCCGTGGCACGGACCTGGTGCTCTACCTGATGGTCATCGCCATGGGCTTCCTGACGCTCAACACCTACCTGCGCTTCCGGTCGCTGGAGAAGAAGCTCACCGACCTGGCCCGTACGGTCGCCATCACCGAGGGCGTCCGTCACAACAACGACCGCCTCGACGCTCCGGTCGGCTCCGACCACTGATCGCGCTCCACGCGACAGGGCACGAGGCCTGAGGGCCGGCACCCCCGACGGGGTGCCGGCCCTCAGCCGTGCGTGCGGGCGAGCGCGCCGCCGGAGAGGCCGGCGAACGATCCCGTCGACCGTCGGCCACCGAGCCGAACGGTGACGCCCGTTCATCCGTTGTGGAAGAAGGGGGCGCCAATAGGTGCCGCCTTTTTGGGCTCCGGAAAATCCGGACATTACCGAGTTCATTCATCCCCCGGCCGCCCGGCGGACGTATTTCCTTGTGCCAGAATTTCCGATTGGCGGCCTCTGTACACCCGATCTCCGCCCCCCGGAGCCGGTGTGGGCCGACCGGCTGACGCACGGGCCCGGCAAAGCTGGTTGACTTGGGGCGCCCGCTGGCCGCGGCCGGGCGGCACCGAAGCGTGATCCAGGACCAGGAGGTGCGGCGCCGTCATGAGCGTCGATTTCGTCATCCCGTACTACGGCGATCCGGAGTACCTGTTCGCCACCATCGACAGCATCCGGGCCCAGCACCAGCAGGACTGGCGGCTGACCATCGTGGACGACCAGTACCCGGGCTTCCGGGCGCCCCAGTACATCGAGAGCCTGAACGACGAGCGGATCCGGTACATCCGCAACGCGGAGCGGCTGGGGCCCAACGGCAACACCTACAAGGCCTCCACCCTGGCCGAGCGCGAGTTCGTCTCGATGATGGGCGCCGACGACCTGCTGGAGCCCGACTACCTGGACGTCGTTCTGGAGCGCCTGCGGGCCGACCCGAACGCGATCGCCGTCCAGCCGGGCGTGCGGGTGATGGACAGCGACGGGACCCTGGTGCCCTCGCTCGGCATCGGCGACAAGGTCAAGCGCCGGATCAGCGCGCCGGCCCGCAAGGCCGGGGTGATCAGCGGCGAGGCCGCGGTGAAGAGCCTGCTGTCCGGCAACTGGCTGTACACGCCGTCGCTCACCTACCGCCAGTCCGCGCTGTCGAAGATCCCGTACCGCCCGGACATCGACGCCATCCACGACCTGGCGTTCATGGTCGACATGCTGATGGAGGGCGGCAACCTGCTGGTCGACGAGCGCGAGGTGTTCCGCTACCGGCGCCACCAGGCCAGCGACTCCTCGAACCGGGTCAAGGACGGCAAGCGCTTCGACGAGGAGCTGCGGTACTACTCGCTGATCTCCAAGGAACTGCGCGCCAAGGGCTGGACCAACGCTGCGCGCTCGGCCGACCTGCACCTCTCGTCCCGCCTGCACGCCCTGATGGTCGCCGCCGGCCGGCTCGGCGCGGGTGACTTCTCCCACGCCGGCGCCATGGTCGGCCGCGCGGTCCGCAGCAGCTGACCGGAGCGGGTCCGAGGGCGGTGCCGGCAGCCGGCCGGACGCCCCCGGGTCACGGCGCCCCCGAGGTGCCCGGCCGAATTCGACGGGGCGGGAGTAAGCGCTTCGGTCGGCCGCTGGGCTCTGGATGGGTGAGGGGGTGCTCATGGGGAGCACCGACGACCGACCGGGCGGATCCTGCTGAACCACCACGCCCCAGCCCCGACACGGCCGGAACGGGGTTCTTGCCCGAGGCCGCGGCTTCTGGTAAGCGCCCTATGATGGCCGCTGATCGCCGGTCCACTGCGCCATTCTTCGCCACTCATCGGACGTGGCCACTGCACGGAAGTGACTGACATGACTGATCTGGCCACCAGCCCGGTCGGCGGCTCCCGCAAGGGGTCGCTCGAACCGGAGGGCGCGATCGCGCCCCGCCCCGGACGGCTCGACGGCCTGCTGGAGCGCCCCTGGGCGGTCCGCTCGGCCGAGGCCCTGGTCTCGATCGTGGCGGCGTTCGGCTTCGCGCTGCTCTGCACCCGCATCGACGTCAACCCGCTGAACCGGGTGGGCCAGGTCAGCGGTCTGGCCATGCTCCAGAAGTACGCCGCCATCGTGGGCCTGCCCATCCTGGCGGTGCTGCTGTACGCCGCCTACCGGGGCAGCCTGGCCCGGTACCAGCTGGCCCAGCGGCTGGTCTGCGCGGCCGTCGCGGGACTGGCCACCGGCGCGGTCGCGGGCGGGATCGCGGTGGCGCTGAACGGCACCCAGTGGGGCCTCGGCGGTCAGGAGGGCGACCCGGGCAACCTCATGGGCATGGCCAACGACATGCTGCGCGGCAAGGGCCTGCCCGGGGTCTACCCGCCCGGCTTCCCGGCGCTGCTGGCGGTCTGGTCGAAGCTGTTCTACGGCGGCGTCGGCGGCGTCGGCTACGCCATGAAGGACGTCCAGCTGATCTGCAGCGCACTGGTCGGCCCGATGGCGTACCTCTCCTGGCGGCTGATGCTGCGGCCGGTCTGGGCGCTGCTGATCGCCGTCCCGTCGGCGATCCTCTTCCTCGACCCGATCCGGCCGTACAGCCACGTCACGATGCTGGTCATGGTGCCGATGCTGGCCGCCGCCCTGCGGGAGCTGCGCCGGTCGCACGAGCTGTCGACCCGGTCCACGGTGCTGCGCGGCCTCGGCTTCGGCGTCTCGTTCGGCCTGATGTTCCTCTGGTACTCGGGCTGGTTCGTCTGGGCCGCGCCCGGCGTCCTCGTCCTGACGCTGTTCGTCATCCCGTGGCGCCAGGGCGCCGCCCGGATCAAGCGGGTGCTGCTGTTCCTCGGCGTGACGCTGGTGAGCGCCGGCGTGGTCGGCTCGCCGCTGCTGTACGAGCTGGTGCGGCTGGGCGCCCAGGCCAAGGACCGGTACGCGTACCTCTCGGTGTACATCGACCCGGCGTACATCATGGGCTGGGCCTCGGACCGCAACGGCGACCTGAACTACCACGACTTCCCGTGGCACGGTGAGCTCGCCGGGCAGAGCGCCTACACCCTGCTGCTGCTCGCCGGGGTCGCGCTGGCGCTGGGCCTCGGGCTGCGCAGCATCACCGTCCGGACCGTGACGGCCACCCTGATCAGCGCCTGGCTGCTGCGCTTCTGGTTCGCCTCCCAGATGGCCCAGACCAAGTCCATCCAGCTGTACCCGCGGACGACCTGGATCATCCTGTACGCGTTGATGATCCTCGCGGTGCTCGGCCTGATGTTCCTCGTCCAGCGGGGCGCCGGCTGGCTGCGCACGGTGCAGCGGGTCGCCGCCGTCGGGCGGCCGGCGCCGCTCACCCTGCGGCCCGCGGTCACCGGCCGGCTGGTCGCCGGCGCGGTCTGCGCGGTGGCGCTGTTCGCCACCATGGCCGCCTCCTGGTCGGCGGACCGCTACATGCCGACCACGAAGCCCGAGTTCGTGCCGGTCGCCGGGGCCAAGGGCATCGACATGGGCGCGGACGCCTGGCGCGCCCACATCCTGGTGAACCGCGACGGCAAGTGCCCGAAGTACGACCCGGCCGGGCCGACCGACTGCGCGCCGGTGAACAAGGAGCTCAAGGAGTACAACAACGAGCCCGACAAGGGTCAGCTGTGGTGCGCCAACGTGACCGGCGACGAGTGGGCGCTGACCTGCGGGAGCAAGCGACCCTGGTGACGCGGGTCCGCGGCGGTGCGCGCCGCGGGTGAGGACGGTCACCCGATCGGGGCCGGTGAGGGCGACCTCACCGGCCCCGATTGGCATCCGGGCTGCTCCATGTGGCAGTATGTCCAAGTTGCTCGGTTGAGTTGCCGATGCTGTGCGCCTCCCGCCGGGAGGACTGGAAGCGAGTCCCAGGTACTCGTCGTTCCCGTGATGGCCGTTAAGCGTGAAGTCGACGCCACGGCAGCTGCGGGGCGAAAGTACGGGAATCTTCCGGGAAGTGCATGCGGGGCCTCGGCCCGGCCCCCCCACCCCGAAAGTTTGAAACCGACGAGCTTTTCGCCGGTTTTTTGCAAGCGCGAGCGCGACACGCCCGAGCGCGGGGGTCGGAGGGTGGTCGTGCAGTGACTAAGGACAAAGGACTACTGAGTAGCCATGGCGGGACAGAAGATCCGCATCCGGCTCAAGGCCTACGACCACGAGGTCATCGATTCCTCGGCGAAGAAGATCGTCGAGACGGTGATCCGAACTGGTGCGCAGGTCGCAGGCCCGGTGCCGCTGCCCACTGAGAAGAACGTGTACTGCGTCATCCGCTCGCCGCACAAGTACAAGGACTCGCGCGAGCACTTCGAGATGCGTACTCACAAGCGTCTGATCGACATCCTCGACCCCACGCCGAAGACGGTTGACTCGCTCATGCGTCTCGACCTGCCGGCTGGCGTCGACATCGAGATCAAGCTCTGAGAGGCGCACCGAAGATGGCTAAGCAGATTAAGGGCATCCTGGGCGAGAAGCTCGGCATGACCCAGGTCTGGGACGAGAACAACCGGATCGTTCCGGTGACCGTCGTCAAGGCTGGGCCCAATGTCGTGACCCAGGTCCACACCGCTGACAGTCCGGCCGGCTACGACGCCGTCCAGATCGGCTTCGGCGAGATCGACCCCCGCAAGGTGAACAAGCCCCTCGCGGGCCACTTCGCCAAGGCCGGTGTCACCCCGCGCCGCCACCTGGTCGAGCTCCGTACCTCGGACGCGTCCGAGTACACCCTCGGCCAGGAGATCACCGCGGAGCTGTTCGAGGCGGGTGTCAAGGTCGACGTGACCGGCACCTCCAAGGGCAAGGGCTTCGCCGGTGTCATGAAGCGCCACAACTTCCGGGGCCTCGGCGCCGGTCACGGTGTGCAGCGCAAGCACCGCTCGCCCGGCTCGATCGGTGGCTGCGCCACCCCGGGTCGCGTGTTCAAGGGCATGAGGATGGCCGGCCGGATGGGCCACGAGCGCGTGACCACCCAGAACCTGACCGTCCATGCCGTTGACGCGGAGAAGGGGCTGCTCCTGATCAAGGGCGCAATCCCGGGTCCGAACGGCGGCCTCGTCCTCGTCCGCACCGCGGCGAAGGGGCTGTGAGGATATGAGCACCATTGACATCCTGTCGCCCTCGGGCGACAAGACCGGCAGCCTCGAGCTGCCGGCCGAGATCTTCGACGCGAAGGTCAGCGTTCCGCTGATGCACCAGGTCGTCGTGGCGCAGCTCGCTGCGGCCCGTCAGGGCACCCACAAGACCAAGACTCGTGCCGAGGTCCGCGGTGGCGGCCGTAAGCCGTACCGCCAGAAGGGCACCGGCCGCGCCCGTCAGGGCTCGACCCGCGCCCCGCAGTTCGCCGGCGGTGGCGTCGTGCACGGTCCCGTGCCGCGCGACTACTCGCAGCGGACCCCGAAGAAGATGATCGCCGCCGCCCTGCGCGGTGCGCTCACCGACCGGGCCCGCCACAACCGCATCCACGTCGTCACCGACGTGATCGCGGCCGAGGCGCCGTCGACCAAGGCCGCCAAGGGTCTGTTCGGCAAGATCACCGAGCGCAAGAACATCCTCCTCGTCGTCGAGCGTGCCGACGAGCTGGGTCTGAAGAGCGCCCGCAACCTGCCGCACGTGCACATCCTGGACGCCGGTCAGCTGAACACCTACGACGTGCTCGTCTCCGACGATGTGGTCTTCACCCAGGCCGCCTTCGAGCGTTTCGTGGCGGGTCCCGCCGCGTCCGCCAAGGCCGTGGCTGCTGAGGGCGAGCTCGAAGGGAGCGCCGCCTGATGGCTGCAGAGATCACGAGCAAGACGTTCACGGACCCCCGTGACGTCCTGGTGAAGCCGGTCATCTCGGAGAAGAGCTACTCGCTCCTCGACGAGAACAAGTACACGTTCGTCGTGTCGCCCGGTGCCAACAAGACCCAGATCAAGCAGGCCGTCGAGGCGGTCTTCTCGGTCAAGGTCGAGTCCGTCAACACGCTCAACCGTCAGGGCAAGCGCAAGCGCTCCAAGACGGGCTTTGGCAAGCGCAAGGACACCAAGCGCGCCATCGTGACGCTGGCTGAGGGCAACCGCATCGACATCTTCGGTGGTCCGGTCTCCTAACGGAGATCGTGATCGTCGATAAGGACGAGGACGAGAGAGCCAAATGGGCATCCGCAAGTACAAGCCGACTACGCCGGGCCGTCGTGGCTCCAGCGTGGCCGACTTCGTAGAGATCACGCGGTCCACGCCGGAGAAGTCGCTGGTTCGCCCCCTGCACAGCAAGGGCGGCCGTAACAACGCCGGTCGGATCACCGTTCGCCACCAGGGTGGCGGGCACAAGCGCGCCTACCGCGTGATCGACTTCCGTCGTCACGACAAGGACGGCGTGCCGGCCAAGGTCGCGCACATCGAGTACGACCCGAACCGCACCGCGCGCATCGCGCTCCTGCACTACGCGGACGGCGAGAAGCGCTACATCATCGCGCCGCGCGGCATCGCGCAGGGTGACCGGATCGAGAACGGCGCTGGCGCCGACATCAAGCCGGGCAACAACCTGCCGCTGCGCAACATCCCGGTCGGTACCACCATCCACGCGGTGGAGCTGCGTCCCGGTGGCGGTGCCAAGATGGCCCGCTCCGCCGGTGCCGGCATCCAGCTGCTGGCGCGTGAGGGCAAGATGGCGCACCTGCGCATGCCCTCCGGTGAGATCCGCCTGGTGGACGCGCGCTGCCGCGCCACCGTCGGCGAGGTCGGCAACGCCGAGCAGTCGAACATCAACTGGGGCAAGGCCGGCCGTATGCGCTGGAAGGGCGTTCGCCCGACCGTGCGTGGTGTCGCCATGAACCCGATCGACCACCCGCACGGTGGTGGTGAGGGTAAGACCTCTGGTGGCCGCCACCCGGTCTCGCCGTGGGGCCAGAAGGAGGGTCGCACTCGTAGCCCGAAGAAGGCTTCGAACGCCCTCATCGTGCGCCGCCGCAAGACCAACAAGAAGCGCTAGGAGCAGGTCAGATGCCGCGCAGTCTCAAGAAGGGCCCCTTCATCGACGGCCACCTTCTCAAGAAGGTGGACGCGCAGAACGAGGCGGGTACCCAGAACGTCATCAAGACCTGGTCCCGTCGCTCCGTGATCTTCCCGGCCATGCTCGGCCACACGATCGCGGTGCACGATGGCCGTAAGCACGTCCCGGTGTTCGTCACCGAGTCGATGGTCGGCCACAAGCTCGGCGAGTTCGCGCCGACGCGTACCTTCCGCGGTCACGTCAAGGACGACCGCAAGTCGAAGCGTCGCTAGTCGCCAGCGAGATTACCGACTCAATGACTTACACCAGCAAGGGGACAACCATGGAAGCCAGGGCCCAGGCGCGGTACATCCGCGTCACGCCCATGAAGGCCCGCCGCGTGGTGGACCTCATCCGTGGCCTTCCGGCCACGGAGGCCCAGGCCGTCCTGCGTTTCGCTCCGCAGGCCGCCACCGTGCCCGTCGGCAAGGTGCTCGACAGCGCCATTGCCAACGCCGCGCACAACTACAACCACTCCAACGTGGACGACCTCGTCATCAGCGAGGCGTACGTTGACGAGGGCCCGACCCTGAAGCGGTTCCGTCCGCGTGCGCAGGGTCGTGCCTACCGGATCCGCAAGCGGACCAGCCACATCACCGTGGTCGTCAGCAGCAAGGAAGGGACCCGGTAATGGGCCAGAAGGTTAACCCGCACGGGTTCCGCCTCGGCATCAGCACGGACTTCAAGTCCCGCTGGTACGCCGACAAGCTGTACAAGGACTACGTCAAGGAAGACGTTGCCATTCGTCGCATGATGACGAAGGGCATGGAGCGCGCCGGCATCTCCAAGGTCGAGATCGAGCGCACCCGCGACCGCGTCCGCGTTGACATCCACACCGCTCGCCCCGGCATCGTCATCGGCCGCCGTGGCACCGAGGCCGACCGCATCCGCGGCGACCTCGAGAAGCTGACCGGCAAGCAGGTCCAGCTGAACATCCTCGAGGTCAAGAACCCCGAGCTGGACGCCCAGCTCGTGGCTCAGGGCGTCGCGGAGCAGCTGTCCTCCCGCGTCTCCTTCCGCCGTGCCATGCGCAAGTCGATGCAGGGCACCATGAAGTCCGGCGCCAAGGGCATCAAGGTCCAGTGCTCCGGTCGTCTCGGCGGCGCCGAGATGAGCCGCTCGGAGTTCTACCGCGAGGGCCGTGTGCCGCTGCACACCCTGCGCGCGAACGTCGACTACGGCTTCTTCGAGGCCAAGACGACCTTCGGCCGCATCGGTGTGAAGGTCTGGATCTACAAGGGCGACGTCAAGAACATCGCCGAGGTCCGCGCTGAGAACGCCGCTGCCCGCTCGGGTAACCGCCCGGCCCGTCCCGAGGGTGGTCGTCCCGCCCGCGGTGGCGAGCGCCGTGGTGGCGAGCGCGGTGGCCGCGGCCGTCGCCCCGCCGCGTCCGAGGCCCCCGCGGCCGCGGCCGCGGAGGCTCCGGCTGCCGAGAACACCGGAACGGAGGCCTGACTCCAATGCTGATCCCCCGTCGGGTCAAGCACCGCAAGCAGCACCACCCCAAGCGCCGTGGCGCTGCCAAGGGTGGCACCGAGCTCGCCTTCGGCGAGTACGGCATCCAGGCCGTCACCCCGGCCTACGTGACGAACCGGCAGATCGAGTCCGCTCGTATCGCCGTCACCCGTCACATCAAGCGTGGCGGCAAGGTCTGGATCAACATCTACCCGGACCGTCCGCTCACCAAGAAGCCGGCCGAGACCCGCATGGGTTCCGGTAAGGGTTCGCCCGAGTGGTGGATCGCGAACGTGCACCCGGGTCGGGTCATGTTCGAGCTGTCGTACCCCAACGAGAAGGTGGCTCGTGAGGCGCTGACCCGCGCAGCTCACAAGCTCCCGATGAAGTGCCGGATCATCCGGCGCGAGGCAGGTGAGAGCTGATGTCGGCCGGCACCAAGGCTGCTGACCTCCGCGAGCTGGACAACGAGGGTCTCGTTGCCAAGCTCCGTGAGGCCAAGGAGGAGCTGTTCAACCTCCGCTTCCAGGCGGCGACCGGGCAGCTCGACAACCACGGACGGCTCAAGCTCGTCCGTAAGGACATCGCGCGGATCTACACCCTGATGCGCGAGCGCGAGCTGGGCATCGAGACGGTGGAGAACGCCTGATGACTGAGAACACCAACGAGACGCGCGGTTTCCGCAAGACCCGTGAGGGTCTCGTCGTCAGCGACAAGATGGACAAGACCGTCGTCGTCGCCGTCGAGGACCGCGTCAAGCACGCTCTGTACGGCAAGGTCATCCGCCGTACGAACAAGCTGAAGGCGCACGACGAGGCGAACGCCTGCGGCATCGGCGACCGGGTCCTCCTCGCGGAGACCCGCCCGCTGTCCGCGACGAAGCGCTGGCGCGTCGTCGAGATCCTCGAGAAGGCCAAGTAACGAAGTTGATGCGGTACGGCCGTATGTGCACCAGGCCCCTCGCGGGCGCTGGTGTGAGCAGCGGCCGGCCCGTCAGCTCTCGTTGACGATCAGGAGAAAGCTGTGATCCAGCAGGAGTCGCGACTGCGAGTCGCCGACAACACGGGCGCGAAGGAAATCCTTTGCATCCGCGTTCTCGGTGGTTCCGGTCGCCGCTACGCCGGCATCGGGGACGTCATCGTCGCGACCGTCAAGGACGCGATCCCCGGCGGTTCGGTGAAGAAGGGTGACGTCGTCAAGTGCGTCGTCGTCCGTACCGTGAAGTCGCGTCGTCGTCCGGATGGCTCGTACATCCGCTTCGACGAGAACGCCGCGGTCGTTCTGAAGAACACCGATGGTGACCCCCGTGGTACCCGCATCTTCGGCCCGGTGGGCCGCGAGCTGCGTGACAAGAAGTTCATGAAGATCATCTCGCTTGCGCCGGAGGTGCTCTAACCCATGGCGAACAGCATGAAGATCAAGAAGGGTGACCTGGTTCAGGTCATCACCGGCAAGGACCGCGGCAAGCAGGGCAAGGTCATTCAGGCCATGCCCGCCGAGAACAAGGTCCTGGTCGAGGGTGTGAACCGGGTCAAGAAGCACACCAAGCCGGGCCCGGGCACTCAGGGTGGCATCGTCACCGTCGAGGCCCCGGTGCACGTCTCCAACGTCCAGCTGGTCGTGGAGAAGGACGGCAAGAAGGTCGTCACCCGCGTTGGCTACCGCTTCGATGACGAGGGCAACAAGATCCGCGTTGCCAAGCGAACCGGTGAGGACATCTGATGTCTGAGACGACTGTTGAGAAGGTGACCCCCCGTCTCAAGGAGCGTTACAACTCCGAGATCAAGGGTCAGCTGCAGGAGCAGTTCTCGTACGAGAACGTCATGCTGACGCCCGGCCTGGTCAAGGTCGTCGTCAACATGGGTGTCGGCGAGGCCGCCCGTGACAGCAAGCTGATCGAGGGCGCGATCCGCGACCTCACCGCCATCACCGGTCAGAAGCCGGCGGTGACGAAGGCTCGCAAGTCCATCGCGCAGTTCAAGCTGCGTGAGGGCCAGCCGATCGGCACCCACGTCACCCTCCGCGGTGACCGCATGTGGGAGTTCCTGGACCGTCTGGTGTCGCTGGCCCTGCCGCGTATCCGTGACTTCCGTGGCCTCTCCCCGAAGCAGTTCGACGGCCGTGGCAACTACACCTTCGGTCTGACCGAGCAGGTCATGTTCCACGAGATCGACCAGGACAAGGTCGACCGTCAGCGCGGTATGGACATCACCGTCGTGACCACCGCCCAGACCGACGACGAGGGCCGGGCGCTCCTGCGCGCTCTGGGCTTCCCGTTCAAGGAGGCGTAACCACATGGCGAAGAAGTCCCTCATCGCGAAGGCCGAGCGCAAGCCGAAGTTCGGCGTCCGGGCCTACACCCGGTGCCAGCGCTGCGGCCGTCCGCACTCGGTGTACCGCAAGTTCGGCCTCTGCCGTGTCTGCCTTCGTGAGATGGCGCACCGCGGCGAGCTGCCGGGCGTGACCAAGAGCTCCTGGTAGTCCAGGACCTCGCGGTAATGCCATAGCGAAGCAGGTGTGCCCGACCCCACAGCGCCCCTTTTTGGGGCTGCGTACGGAATCCCGTAGGGTAGTGAGGTCGGGCCCCCTGTCGCGGGAGCTCCATAGCTGCCGTCGACCCTCTTCGGAGGGCTCGCACCCAGTCTTACGACGCCGCAGGTCCCCTGCGTCTGTGCCCCTGCCGCACTCCTCGGAGTGCGGCGGGGGGACCTGGCGCGGAGAAACCACGGCGAGAGAGGCCTGAGGCCATCATGACCATGACCGACCCCATCGCAGACATGCTCACGCGTCTGCGTAACGCTAACTCGGCGTACCACGATTCCGTGGCGATGCCGGCCAGCAAGATCAAGGCGCACGTCGCCGAGATCCTGCAGCAGGAGGGGTACATCTCCTCCTACAAGGTTGAGGAGCCCGTTGAGGGCGAGGTCGGCAAGAAGCTGACCATCGAGCTCAAGTTCGGCCCCAACCGTGAGCGCTCGATCGCTGGCATCAAGCGGATCAGCAAGCCGGGCCTGCGGGTCTACGCAAAGTCCACCAACCTGCCGAAGGTGCTCGGCGGCCTGGGCGTGGCGATCATCTCCACGTCCTCGGGTCTCCTCACCGACAAGCAGGCCGCCAAGAAGGGCGTAGGCGGAGAAGTTCTCGCCTACGTCTGGTAATTCGGGAAACGGAGGTACAGCAATGTCGCGCATTGGACGGCTGCCCATCCAGGTCCCCGCTGGCGTGGACGTCACCATCGATGGCCGGGCGGTCTCGGTGAAGGGCCCCAAGGGCTCCCTCACCCACGTTGTCGCCGCGCCGATCGAGATCGGTAAGGGCGAGGACGGCACGCTGCTCGTCACCCGCCCCAACGACGAGCGTCTGTCGAAGGCCCTGCACGGCCTTTCCCGCACGCTGGTGGCGAACATGATCACCGGCGTGACCGCGGGCTACCGCAAGTCGCTGGAGATCAGCGGTGTCGGCTACCGAGTTCTGGCGAAGGGCTCCGACATGGAGTTCCAGCTGGGCTACAGCCACCCGATCCTGGTCGAGGCCCCTGAGGGCATTTCCTTCGTCGTCGAGTCGGCCACCAAGTTCCACGTGGACGGCATCGACAAGCAGAAGGTCGGCGAGGTCGCCGCGAAGATCCGCAAGCTGCGCAAGCCCGACCCGTACAAGGCCAAGGGCGTCAAGTACGCGGGCGAGGTCATCCGCCGCAAGGTCGGAAAGAGTGGTAAGTAAGCGATGAGCGTCTCTGTCAAGATCGGCAAGGGCAACGCCTACAAGAGCGCCGCTCGCAAGCGCCGCGCGATCCGCGTTCGCAAGCGCGTCGTCGGCACCGAGGTGCGTCCGCGCCTCGTCGTGACGCGCTCGAACCGTCACATGGTCGCCCAGGTCATCGACGACGCCAAGGGTCACACCCTGGCGTCGGCGTCCACCCTCGACGTGTCCATCAAGGGCGCCGAGGGCGACAAGACCGAGCTGGCCAAGAAGGTCGGGAGCCTGGTCGCCGAGCGCGCCAAGGCCGCCGGCATCGAGTCGGTCGTCTTCGACCGCGCGGGCAACCGGTACGCCGGCCGCATCGCCGCCCTGGCGGACGCGGCTCGCGAGGCCGGGCTCGACTTCTAAGCCGCTCGTCGACTCAGTCGACGGACGTAATCGAGAGAGGTAATTCCAATGGCTGGACCCCAGCGCCGCGGTAGCGGCGCCGGCGGTGGCACCGGCGGTGGCGAGCGGCGCGACCGTAAGCGTGACGACCGGGGCAACGCCCCCGCCGTCGAGAAGACCGCTTACGTCGAGCGCGTTGTCGCGATCAACCGTGTCGCCAAGGTTGTCAAGGGTGGTCGTCGTTTCAGCTTCACCGCGCTGGTCGTGGTGGGCGACGGTGACGGCACCGTGGGTGTCGGTTACGGGAAGGCGAAGGAGGTTCCGGCCGCCATCGCCAAGGGTGTTGAGGAGGCCAAGAAGAACTTCTTCAAGGTCCCCCGTATCCAGGGCACCATCCCGCACCCGATCCAGGGTGAGAAGGCCGCCGGCGTCGTGCTCCTGAAGCCCGCCGCCCCCGGTACCGGTGTTATCGCCGGTGGTCCGGTGCGCGCCGTCCTGGAGTGCGCCGGCATTCACGACATCCTGTCGAAGTCGCTCGGCTCGGACAACGCGATCAACATCGTGCACGCCACCGTGGCTGCTCTGAAGGGCCTCGTGCGCCCCGAGGAGATCGCCGCTCGTCGTGGCCTGCCGCTGGAGGACGTGGCTCCCGCTGCTCTGCTGCGGGCGCGTGCTGCAGGGGTGAGCGCCTGATGGCTCGCCTGAAGATCACGCAGACCAAGTCGTACATCGGCAGCAAGCAGAATCACCGTGACACCCTGCGTTCGCTTGGTCTCAAGCGCATGCACGACGTCGTGGTGAAGGAGGACCGTCCCGAGATTCGCGGGATGGCCCAAACGGTCCGTCACCTGGTGACGGTTGAGGAGGTGGACTGATCATGGGCGACAACCCGATCAAGATCCACAACCTGCGTCCCGCCCCGGGTGCCAAGACCGACAAGATCCGCGTGGGTCGTGGTGAGGCCTCCAAGGGTAAGACCGCCGGTCGTGGTACCAAGGGCACCAAGGCCCGCTACCAGGTTCCGCAGCGCTTCGAGGGTGGCCAGATGCCGCTCCACATGCGCCTGCCGAAGCTGAAGGGCTTCAAGAACCCGTTCAAGATCACGTTCCAGGTCGTCAACCTCGACAAGCTGGCCGAGCTCTACCCGCAGGGTGGAGAGGTCACCGTCGAGGACCTGGTCGCCAAGGGCGCGGTTCGCAAGAACTCCCTCGTCAAGGTGCTCGGCACCGGCGAGATCTCGGTTGCGCTGCAGGTGACGGTCGACGCCGTCTCCGGCTCCGCCACCGAGAAGATCACCGCCGCGGGCGGTACCGTCACCGAGCTCGTCTGAGCCCGCTGACTTCCGTGCGAGCCCCGCACCTCCTTCGGGAGGTGCGGGGCTCGCGCGTTTTCCGGGCATCGCGTTTCCGGGCATTCCGTTGACGTGTCCTCGTTCTTTTGTGTGGCAAACCCGGGCATCCCGTACCCCGTGAGTGGGGGAGGGGCGGTACGCGCTTCTTCCGAGTGGCTGCGCACTGTTAGAGTCCGTGGAGTTCCCTTGTAGGCTGCGCGTAGGCTCGCCTGTGCCGTCTGTACGGGAGCCCGTACCGCCAAAACTCCCATTCAGGACCGACCCTCCCGCCGACGACGCGCGGGAGGCGCAGGAGGCACCGTGCTCAGTGCGTTCGCGCGGGCGTTCCAGACGCCCGACCTGCGCAAGAAGCTGCTGTTCACGCTGGGCATCATGGTGCTGTTCCGCCTGGGCTCACACATTCCGATCCCCGGCGTGAGCTTCACGGCCGTGAACGAGTGTGTGAAGGACACCAAGAACAACGGCCTCTTCGGGCTCGTCAACCTGTTCAGCGGTGGCGCGCTCCTCCAGCTGACGATCTTCGCGCTCGGCATCATGCCGTACATCACCGCGAGCATCATCCTCCAGCTCCTCACGGTCGTGATCCCGCGACTGGAAGCGCTGAAGAAGGAGGGCCAGGCCGGCCAGACGAAGATCACCCAGTACACCCGCTACCTGACCATCGCGCTCGCCGTGCTCCAGGGCACCGGCATCGTGGCGACGGCCTCCAGCGGCGCGCTGTTCTCCGGCTGCCCGGTGGGCAACCAGATCGTCCCGGACACGAGCGTGTTCCGGATCGCCGTCATGGTGATCACGATGACCGCCGGCACCACGGTGATCATGTGGCTGGGCGAGCTGATCACGGACCGCGGCATCGGCAACGGCATGTCGCTGCTGATCTTCACCTCGATCGCCGCGCAGTTCCCGTCCTCGATGTGGGCGATCAAGGGCTCCGGCACCATCGGTGGCGGCTGGGTCGAGTTCCTGTCCGTGGTCGCGGTCGGCATCATCGTTGTGATGCTGGTCATCTTCGTCGAGCAGGCCCAGCGCCGGATCCCGGTGCAGTACGCGAAGCGGATGATCGGCCGGCGGGCGTTCGGCGGCACGTCGACCTACATCCCGCTCAAGGTGAACCAGGCCGGTGTCATCCCGGTCATCTTCGCCTCGTCGCTGCTGTACATCCCGGCCCTGGTGGTCCAGCTGACCGGTAGCCAGTCGGGCTGGGCGGTGTGGGTCACCCAGCACTTCGTCAAGGGCGACCACCCGATCTACATGGCGACCTACTTCCTGCTGATCGTCTTCTTCGCCTTCTTCTACGTCGCGATCTCCTTCAACCCCGAAGAAGTTGCCGACAATATGAAGAAGTATGGTGGCTTCATCCCGGGCATCCGGGCCGGCCGACCGACGGCCGAGTACCTGAACTACGTGCTGACCCGAATCACGTGGCCGGGTTCGCTCTACCTGGGCCTGATCGCGTTGATCCCGATGATCGCCCTGGTCGCCTTCGGACAGCAGACCAACTTCCCGTTCGGCGGCACCAGCGTGCTCATCGTCGTCGGCGTCGGACTCGAAACTGTGAAGCAGATCGAGAGCCAGCTCCAGCAGCGCAATTACGAAGGGTTCCTCCGCTGATGCGTATCGTCCTCGTTGGTCCTCCCGGGGCCGGGAAGGGTACTCAGGCGCACCTGCTCGCCAAGACCCTGTCCATTCCCCACATCTCCACCGGCGACCTGTTCCGCGCCAACATCGGTCAGGGCACCCCGCTGGGGCTCGAGGCCAAGAGCTACATGGACGCGGGCCGTCTGGTGCCGGATGAGGTCACCATCGGGATGGCCAAGGACCGCATGCTCCAGGAGGACGCCGCAGGCGGCTTCCTGCTCGACGGCTTCCCCCGCAACCTCGGCCAGGCCAAGGCGCTCGACGAGTTCCTCGTCGAGCAGGGGATCAAGCTGGACGGCGTGCTGGACCTGGAGGTCCCCGAGGACGAGGTGGTCCGTCGGATCGCCGGCCGCCGCCTGTGCCGCAACGACGGGGGCCACGTCTTCCACGTGGACTACAACCCGCCGAAGGCCGCGGGCGTCTGCGACGAGTGCGGCGGCGAGCTGTACCAGCGCTCGGACGACACCGAGGACAAGGTGCGCACCCGGCTGGAGGTCTACCACACGGAGACCGAGCCGATCATCGACTACTACGTCCAGCAGGGCCTGGTGGCGACCATCTCGGCCCTCGGCAAGGTGGACGAGGTCACCCGGCGCGCGATCGAGGCGCTGAAGCAGGACAACTGAGTTTCCCGGCGACGCCGTACGGCCGCGCTCCCCGATCCCGGGCGGCGCGGCCGTACGGCGTCGTACGGTGGTAGGCAGTGGCAAACAGAACGTGGAAGGCGTGACCAGATGGTGGAGATCAAGACCCCCGAGCAGATCGCGAAGATGCGAGCGGCCGGGCTGGTCGTCGCCGAGGCGCTGAAGGCCTGCCGGGAGGCGGTCGCTCCGGGGGTGACCACCCAGGAGCTCAACGACATCGCGGACAAGGTCATCACCGACCACGGTGCGACCTCCAACTTCCGCGCCGACCACGGCGGTCTGTGGTTCCCCGGGGTGATCTGCGCCTCGGTGAACAACGAGGTCGTGCACGGCATCCCCGGTGACCGGGTGCTCCAGGAGGGCGACGTCATCTCGATCGACTGCGGCGCCATCCTGGACGGCTGGCACGGCGACGCGGCGATCACCGTGGCGGTCGGCGAGGTCCGCCCCGAGGTCGAGATGCTGAGCCGGGTGACCGAGGGCTCGATGTGGGCCGGCATCGCCCAGATGAAGAAGAACAACCGCCTGGTCGACGTCTCCAAGGCGATCGAGGGCTTCATCCGCCGCCAGCCGCTGCCCCCCAAGGGTAAGTGGGGCATCACCGAGGGCTACGGCGGCCACGGCATCGGCACCGCGATGCACATGGAGCCGCACGTGCTGAACTACGTCGAGCGCGGCCGCGGCAAGGGCCCGAAGCTGATCCCCGGCACCGTGCTGGCGATCGAGCCGATGGTCTCGCTGGGCACCCCGCACACCGCCGTGCTGGAGGACGACTGGACGGTCGTCACCAACGACGGCACCTGGGCCTCGCACTGGGAGCACTCGGTGGCCGTCACCGAGCAGGGCCCGCTGGTCCTGACGGCCTTCGACGGCGGCAAGGCGGAGCTCGCGAAGCTGGGCATCACCGCCGCCCCGGACCCGCTCGGTTAGTCTCACGACGGTCGGCTGAGCGGCCAACTTCCGCTGCTGACAAGGGATCAGGGCCCTGGGGGTTTGGACCTCCAGGGCTTTTGTCCTATTTTTATCGGCTGGCAGCGGCTTCAGTAGCGGCTTCAGCAGCTTCGATCGATCGGGAGAGTGCAGTGCTCAAGGGATTCCGCGACTTCATGATGCGCGGCAACGTGGTCGACATGGCGGTCGGTGTCGTCATCGGTGCCGCGTTCACCGGCGTGGTGACCGGCTTCGTGTCGGCCTTCCTCACCCCGCTGGTCGGCGTCGTGGTCGGCGCGGCCGGCGACTTCAGCTCGTACAAGGCGACGGTGGCCGGGGTCACCTTCCCGTACGGCCAGTTCCTCAACGTGCTGATCGCCTTCGTGATGACCGCGGCGGTGCTGTACTTCTGCGTCGTGCTGCCGGTCACCAAGGCGACCGCGCGGTACCTGCCGAAGAAGGCGAAGACCCCCAAGCGGCCCTGCCCCGAGTGCCTGACCGAGATCCCCGAGGCCGCCCGCCGCTGCGCGGCCTGCACCGCCCACGTCGAGCCGCTGAAGGTCACCGCCGGGTTCTGACCCGCCGGGACCAGCCGGAACGTCACGGTGGCCGCCTTCGGGGGATCTCGTTTTGGCCCACCGGACGCGCTGGCGTAGGATGGACCGTCGGCTCACTCGTAGCGTGCTTCAGCACGCCCTCTTCCCTTCGGGGGCGGGGTGAACCCAGGTTCGCACGAGCGTGCCGCATACGGTAGCCGGTCCCGGAAGGTGGATCTCGCAGTTCATGGCTAAGAAGCAAGGCGCCATTGAGATCGAGGGCACCGTGATCGAGTCTCTTCCGAACGCGATGTTCAGGGTCGAGCTGCAGAACGGTCACAAGGTCCTCGCGCACATCAGTGGCAAGATGCGCATGCACTACATCCGCATCCTGCCGGACGACCGGGTCGTCGTGGAGCTCAGCCCCTACGACCTCACGCGCGGGCGGATCGTCTACCGCTACAAGTAAGAACGTCAGATCTAGACCCGGAGAACCTGAACATGAAGGTCAAGCCGAGCGTCAAGAAGATCTGCGACAAGTGCAAGGTGATCCGCCGCCACGGCCGGGTCATGGTGATCTGCGACAACCTGCGCCACAAGCAGCGCCAGGGCTGATCTCTCCCCAGCATTTCTCGTAGTACTTCGCGCGACGCGAAAACGTCATAAGCGGGCTACCCGATCCGTCCCCACGAAGGGACGGACTGCCACCCCCGGTCAGAGGCCGGGGCTCCATCGTCGAGAGGCGAAGGAGTAGGTAGCACGCAAGACCTCTGAAAAAGCACAGGAGCCTTGAATGGCACGCCTCGCCGGCGTTGATCTCCCCCGTGAGAAGCGGATCGAGATCGCCCTTACCTACGTGTACGGCATCGGCCGTACCCGCGCCCAGCAGACCCTGGTCGAGACCGGTGTCAACCCGGATGTCCGCGTTCGCGACATCTCCGAGGAAGACCTCGTGAAGCTGGGCCAGTACATCGACGCCAACTACACGGTCGAGGGTGACCTCCGCCGTGAGGTGGCCGCCGACATCCGCCGCAAGGTCGAGATCGGCTGCTACGAGGGTCTGCGTCACCGCCGTGGCCTGCCGGTCCGCGGTCAGCGCACCCACACCAACGCGCGTACCCGCAAGGGCCCGCGTCGCGCGATCGCCGGCAAGAAGAAGCCGGGCAAGAAGTAGTCCGTCCCGTAACCGGACATCCCTCCGGCCCGCGGGTCAGCGGACCGACCACCTCAGTAGGAGAACAGACTTATGCCCCCCAAGGGTCGTCAGGCTGCCGGCGCGAAGAAGATCCGCCGCAAGGAAAAGAAGAACGTCGCTCACGGCCACGCGCACATCAAGAGCACGTTCAACAACACCATCGTTTCGATCACCGACCCCGCGGGCAACGTGATCTCCTGGGCCTCCGCCGGTCACGTCGGCTTCAAGGGCTCGCGCAAGTCCACCCCGTTCGCCGCGCAGATGGCCGCCGAGGCCGCTGCCCGTCGCGCGCAGGAGCACGGCATGCGCAAGGTTGACGTCTTCGTCAAGGGTCCGGGCTCCGGCCGCGAGACCGCGATCCGCTCGCTCCAGGCCACCGGCCTGGAGGTCGGCTCGATCCAGGACGTCACCCCCACCCCGCACAACGGCTGCCGTCCGCCGAAGCGCCGCCGCGTCTGACGCAGCGCCTTCGGGCTCGCAGTACCTGCTTTGAACCTTCGTACGGGGTCCCACGCGGTGATTCGTCGCTGTTCGCGGGACCCCGTACGCTTGGTCCTGTCGGCATCAAATAGTGGGTGCCGAAGACAACTGGAGGAATACCCCCCATGCTTATCGCTCAGCGCCCCTCGCTGACCGAAGAGGTCGTCGACGAGTTCCGCTCGCGGTTCGTGATCGAGCCGCTGGAGCCGGGCTTCGGCTACACCCTCGGCAACTCCCTGCGCCGCACGCTCCTGTCGTCGATCCCGGGTGCCGCTGTCACCAGCATCCGCGTCGACGGCGTCCTGCACGAGTTCACCACCGTGCCGGGCGTCAAGGAGGACGTGACCGACCTCATCCTCAACATCAAGCAGCTGGTCGTCTCCTCGGAGCACGACGAGCCGGTCGTGATGTACCTGCGCAAGCAGGGCCCGGGTGTCGTCACCGCCGCCGACATCGCCCCGCCGGCGGGTGTCGAGGTGCACAACCCGGAGCTGGTCCTCGCCACGCTGAACGGCAAGGGCAAGCTGGAGATGGAGCTGACCGTCGAGCGCGGTCGCGGCTACGTCTCCGCCGTCCAGAACAAGGCCTCCGGCCAGGAGATCGGCCGCATCCCGGTCGACTCGATCTACAGCCCCGTGCTGAAGGTCACCTACAAGGTCGAGGCCACCCGTGTCGAGCAGCGGACCGACTTCGACAAGCTGATCGTCGACGTCGAGACCAAGCCCGCCATGCGTCCGCGTGACGCCATGGCCTCGGCCGGCAAGACCCTGGTGGAGCTGTTCGGTCTCGCCCGCGAGCTGAACATCGACGCCGAGGGCATCGACATGGGCCCGTCCCCGACGGACGCCGCCCTGGCCGCCGACCTGGCGCTGCCGATCGAGGAGCTGGAACTCACCGTCCGCTCCTACAACTGCCTCAAGCGCGAGGGCATCCACACCGTGGGTGAGCTCGTCGCCCGCTCCGAGGCCGACCTGCTCGACATCCGCAACTTCGGTGCGAAGTCGATCGACGAGGTCAAGGCGAAGCTGGCCGGCATGGGCCTGGCCCTCAAGGACAGCCCGCCCGGGTTCGACCCGACCGCCGCCGCCGACGCCTTCGGCGCCGACGACCTGGACGACGCGGGTTACGCCGAGACCGAGCAGTACTAAGAGATTTGGCCGCGGGGGCGGTTCCACCGGACCGCCCCCGTCGTCGTGAAAGTCGTCCGGGCAACAGTGCCCGGACGCCCGCTGCGGTACCTGATACGGCCGTAGTCGGAGATTCAAGGAGTCATCCATGCCGCGTCCCACCAAGGGTGCCCGCCTCGGCGGCGGCCCGCACCACGAGCCGCTGCTGCTCGCCGGTCTGTGCCGGGAGCTGTTCCAGTACGGCCGCATCACCACGACCGAGGCCAAGGCCCGTCGGATGCGCCCGCTGGCGGAGAAGCTGATCACCAAGGCGAAGAAGGGCGACATCCACAACCGTCGCCTGGTGCGCAAGACGATCACCGACATCGCCGTGCTGCACACCCTCTTCACCGAGATCGCGCCGCGCTACGAGAACCGCCCGGGTGGTTACACCCGTATCACCAAGATCGGTCCCCGTCGTGGCGACAACGCCCCGATGGCCGTGATCGAGCTGGTCGAGGCGCTGACCGTCGCGCAGACCGCCGTCGGCGAGGCCGAGGGCGCCACCAAGCGCGCCGTCAAGGAGGCCGACGCCAAGGTCGAGGCCAAGGCCGACGAGGCCGTCGAGGCCGAGCAGGCCTGACACCGCTAGGTGTGGTCGCGGGCCCGCTCTCCCATCCGTGGGGGAGCGGGCCCGTTCCTTCTGTCTGGAGTGGATTGTGGTCAACGATTGCGCCGAGCAGCCGCCGGTGAAGGACGGCCCGGCCGACGGGTGCGTCCGGGTCCGGCTCGATCTCGCCTACCAGGGCGCCGAGTTCTCCGGCTGGGCCCGCCAGCGCGGCGGCCGCCGGACGGTCCAGGAGGAGATCGAGAGCGCGCTGCAGATCGTCACCCGCAGCCCCGAGCTGTTCCCGCTGACCGTGGCCGGGCGCACCGACGCCGGGGTGCACGCCCGCGGCCAGGTCGCGCACGTCGACCTGCCGGCCGAGCTGTGGGAGGCGCACCGCGAGAAGCTGATGCGCCGGCTGGCCGGCCGGCTGCCCGGGGACATCCGGATCTACCGGGTCGGCGAGGCGCCGGCCGGGTTCGACGCCCGCTTCTCGGCGATCTGGCGCCGCTACGCCTACCGGGTCGCCGACCACCCCGGCGGGGTCGACCCGCTGCTGCGCGGGCACGTGCTCTGGCACGACCGCCCGCTGGACGTCGACCGGATGAACGAGGCCGCGAAGCTACTGCTCGGCGAGCACGACTTCGCCGCGTACTGCAAGAAGCGCGAGGGCGCCACCACCATCCGCACCCTGCTGGAGCTGCACTGGGACCGCGTCCCGGTGGACTCCTACGCCGCCCAGGAGGGCTCGCTGGCGGTCGCCACCGTCCGCGCCGACGCGTTCTGCCACAACATGGTCCGGGCGCTGGTCGGGGCGATGCTGCTGGTCGGCGACGGGCACCGGCCGGTGGAGTTCCCCGGCGAGGTGCTGGCCGGCGGGGTCCGCAACTCGGCCGTCAACGTGATCCGGCCGTACGGGCTCACCCTTGAGGAAGTCGGCTACCCGCCGGACGACCAGCTCGCCGAGCGGAACCGCCAGGCCAGGCGGCTGCGCACACTGCCCGGTCAGCCGCCCGTCGGGTAATCCGTTTGGGCCAGGCGCATCGGCTTGGGACAATCGTCCGCATGGGACACGTCGAGATTTCGCACCTGGAGTACTACCTGCCGGACGGGCGGGTGCTGTTCGACGACGCGTCCTTCCGGGTCGGCGAGGGCGCCGCGGTCGCCCTGGTCGGCGCCAACGGGGCCGGCAAGACCACCCTGCTGCGGATGATCGCGGGGGACCTCCAGCCGCACGGCGGCACGGTGACGATCAGCGGCGGGCTCGGCGTGATGCGCCAGTTCGTCGGCACCACCGGCCGCGAGGACGAGCGGGCCACCCCGGGCGCGCTGGCGCCGGACGCCTCGGTCCGCGACCTGCTGGTGTCCGTCGCCCCCGCGCGGATCGCCGTCGCCGCCCGCGCGGTGGACGCCGCCGAACTGGCGATGATCGCCCAGGACGACGAGAAGACCCAGATGGCCTATGCCCAGGCGCTCTCCGACTGGGCCGACGTCGGCGGCTACGACTACGAGACCGACTGGGACGTCTGCACCATGGCGGCCCTCGGGATGCCCTTCGACAAGGCCCAGTGGCGCGGCCTGAACACCCTCTCGGGCGGCGAGCAGAAGCGGCTCGTCCTGGAGGCGCTGCTGCGCGGCCCCGAAGAGGTGCTGCTGCTCGACGAGCCCGACAACTACCTGGACGTCCCGGGCAAGCGCTGGCTGGAGGAGGCCCTCAAGGCCACCTCGAAGACCGTCCTGTTCATCTCGCACGACCGCGAGCTGCTCTCCGAGGCCGCCGACAAGATCATTGCCGTCGAGTCCGGCGCGGCCGGGAGCAGCGTCTGGGTGCACGGCGGCGGCTTCGACAGCTTCCACGAGGCCCGCAAGGACCGCTTCGCGCGCTTCGAGGAGCTGGGCCGGCGCTGGGACGAGGAACACGCCAAGCTCAAGAAGCTGGTCGTCACCCTGCGCCAGGCGGCCTCCGTCAGCCACGCGCTCGCCACCCGCTACGCCGCCGCCCAGACCCGGCTGAAGAAGTTCGAGGAGGCCGGCCGCCCGGAGGAGCCCCCGCGCGAGCAGAGCATCACCATGCGGCTCAAGGGCGGGCGTACCGGCGTGCGCTCCTTCACCGTGGAGCAGCTGGAGCTCACCGGCCTGATGAAGCCCTTCGACCTGGAGGTGTTCTACGGCGAGCGGGTTGCCGTGCTCGGCTCCAACGGCTCCGGCAAGTCGCACTTCCTGCGGCTGCTGGCGGGCGACGAGAGCGTCGCGCACACCGGCACCTGGAAGCTCGGCGCCCGGGTCGTCCCCGGCCACTTCCGGCAGACCCACGCCCACCCGGAGCTGTTCGGCCGGACGGTGCGCTCGATCGTCGAGGAGGAGCACGCGCTCAGCCGCAGCGCCGCGATGGGCGCGCTGCGCCGCTACGAGCTGGACCGGCAGGAGGAGCAGAAGTTCGAGTCGCTGTCCGGTGGGCAGCAGGCCCGGCTGATGATCCTCAAGCTCGAACTCTCCGGCGTGACGGCCCTGTTGCTCGACGAGCCGACCGACAACCTGGACCTGGACAGTGCCGAGGCGCTGCAGGCCGGGCTGGAGGCCTTCGACGGCACCGTGCTGTGCGTCACCCACGACCGCTGGTTCGCCAAGACCTTCGACCGCTACCTGGTGTTCGGCGCCGACGGCCGGGTCTACGAGTCGCCCGAGCCGGTCTGGGACGTCAGCCGGGTGGAGCGCGAACGCTGAGTGACGGCGGGGGTGGGGGAAGCCGATTTTTGACCCCCACCCGCCCGCCCGGTAACCTGGACGCTTGATGTGCGTATTGGCTCGCTCTATCTCACGTGAGAGGTCGGTACGCCGGAGACATCAGGTTCGACGACCAGCGGTCCCCCTTGAATTGCGTCCAAGGTTGACCAGGCTGCTCTGCCGTCCCAGGTGCTCCTGTCAGGACTCACTCACTGAAAAGCGAAGGCATACGACCGTGCGTACGTACAGCCCCAAGCCCGGCGACGTCCAGCGTCAGTGGCACGTCATCGACGCGAACGACGTCGTGCTCGGCCGCCTGGCTTCCCAGGCCGCCAACCTCCTCCGGGGTAAGCACAAGGCGATCTACGCGCCGCACGTTGACACTGGTGACTTCGTCATCATCATCAACGCCGACAAGGTGCACCTGTCCGGTAACAAGAAGACCCAGAAGCTGGCCTACCGCCACTCTGGCTTCCCGGGTGGTCTGCGGTCGGTGCGCTACGACGACCTGCTGGCGAACAACCCGGAGAAGGCCGTCGAGAAGGCCATCAAGGGCATGATCCCCAAGAACAGCCTGGGCCGCCAGATGCTCTCGAAGCTGAAGGTCTACTCGGGCGACCAGCACCCGCACGCTGCCCAGCAGCCGGTGCCGTTCGAGATCACCCAGGTCGCGCAGTAATTCGGCCACCAAGCCCCCCAACACTGAAAAGAGCTGAGGAACACCGTGGCCGAGACCACTGAAACCACCGAGACCCTTGAGGTCGACTTCGACGAGGCCGTTGAGGCTGTCGAGGGCGAGTACACCTCCGAGGGCGAGTACACCTCCGAGTCGCTGGCCGGCCGCTTCGGCGAGGCCATCCCGGGCGCCGGCCTCGGCCGTCGCAAGGAGGCGATCGCCCGCGTGCGCATCGTCCCCGGCACCGGCCAGTGGAAGATCAACGGTCGCACCCTGGAGAACTACTTCCCCAACAAGGTGCACCAGCAGACCGTGAACGAGCCCTTCAAGCTCCTCGAGCTTGACGGCCGTTACGACGTCGTCGCCCGCATCTCCGGTGGCGGCGTCTCCGGCCAGGCCTACGCGCTGCGCCTCGGCGTGGCCCGTGCCCTGAACGAGGCCGACGTGGACAACAACCGCGGCGCGCTGAAGAAGGCCGGCTTCCTGACCCGTGACGCCCGCGCCGTCGAGCGCAAGAAGGCCGGTCTCAAGAAGGCCCGCAAGGCGCCGCAGTACAGCAAGCGCTAATCGCGCCCCTGGGGGTGCGGCCCGCCCTGGCGGCGCACCCCCTGGTTGCGCGAACCGTCGCCCCGGAGTACCACGTGTACTCCGGGGCGACGTGTTCCCCGGCTATCGTGCGGCGGCCGGGTGCCATCGGTTGGGTTCCGAGCAGTGGTGATGGAGGACGGGACAGTGGGACGACTCTTCGGTACGGACGGCGTGCGCGGGGTGGCCAACGTGGGCCTGACGGCCGAGCTCGCGCTCGGGCTGTCGGTCGCGGCGGCCCATGTGCTCGGCGAGGCCGGCGCCTTCGAGGGCCACCGGCCGGTCGCGGTGGTCGGCCGGGACCCGCGTGCCTCGGGCGAGTTCCTGGAGGCCGCCGTCATCGCCGGCCTGGCGAGCGCCGGCGTCGACGTGCTCCGGGTCGGCGTGCTGCCGACCCCGGCCGTGGCGTACCTCACCGGCGCGCTCGGCGCCGACTTCGGCGTGATGCTCTCCGCCAGCCACAACGCGATGCCCGACAACGGCATCAAGTTCCTCGCCCGCGGCGGCCACAAGCTGGACGACCGCATTGAGGACGCGATCGAGGCCCACTACCGCACGCACACGCTCGGCAGCGAGGACTGGAACCGGCCGACCGGCGCCGCCGTCGGCCGGGTGCGCGAGTACACCGAGGGCTTCGACAAGTACGTCGCCCACCTGATCGGCGTGCTGCCCAACCGCCTCGACGGCATCAAGGTCGTCATCGACGGCGCCCACGGCGCGGCCGCCTACGTCGCCCCCGAGGCCTTCGCCCGGGCCGGCGCCGAGGTCGTCCACACCCTGGGGGCGGAGCCCACCGGCCTCAACATCAACGACGGCGTCGGCTCCACCCACCTGGACCGGCTGCAGGCCGCCATGACGGAGTACCGCGCCGACCTCGGCATCGCCCTCGACGGCGACGCCGACCGCTGCCTGGCCGCCGACGCCGACGGCAACGAGGTGGACGGAGACCAGATCATCGCCATCCTGGCCGTCGCGATGAAGGACGCCGGCACCCTGCGCCGCAACACCGCGGTGGCCACCGTGATGTCCAACCTCGGCTTCAAGCTGGCGATGGAGCGCGAGGGCGTCGACCTGGTGGAGACCGCCGTCGGCGACCGCTACGTGCTGGAGGCGATGAAGGAGCACGGCTTCGCGCTGGGCGGCGAGCAGTCCGGCCACGTCATCCTGCTCGACCACGCCACCACCGGCGACGGCACCCTGACCGGCCTCATGCTGGGTGCCCGCCTGGCCAGCACCAAGCAGCCGCTGGCCGACCTGGCCGCCGTGATGACCCGTCTGCCGCAGCAGCTGATCAACGTCAAGGGCGTCGACAAGAGCCGGGTGAACACCAGCGTCGAGCTGGCCGCCGCGGTCGCCGAGGCCGAGGCCGAACTGGGCTCCACCGGCCGGGTGCTGCTGCGCCCGTCCGGCACCGAGCCGCTGGTCCGGGTCATGGTCGAGGCCGCCGACCCGGTGCAGGCCGAGTCCGTCGCGCAGCGGCTGGCCGAGGCCGTGCGGACGCACCTGGGCTGAGCCCGGCACGACGGAAGGGGCCCCGCCGCCGGCGGGGCCCCTTCCGTCGCATCGGTGTCAGAGCTTGCGCAGCAGCGCCCGGCGGACCTTGTGGTCCGCCCCCTTCTGGAGGATCAGGGTGGCCCGGCCGCGGGTCGGCAGCACGTTCTCCAGCAGGTTCGGCTTGTTGATGGTGCGCCAGACCTGCCGGCCGTACTCCATCGCCTCTTCCTCCGGCACCTCGGTGAAGCGGCGGAAGTAGGAGTTCGGGTCCTGGAAGGCGGTCTGCCGCAGCTTGCGGAAGCGGTCCAGGTACCAGTGCTCGATGTCGTCGGTGCGGGCGTCGACGTAGATCGAGAAGTCGAAGTAGTCGGCCACCGCCAGCCGGGTGCGCCCGTCGCTGCCGGGCAGGGCCGGCTGGAGCACGTTCAGGCCCTCGACGATCAGGATGTCCGGGCGCTCCACGGTGAGCCGCTCGCCCTGCACGATGTCGTACACCAGGTGCGAGTACACCGGCGCGGTGACCCGCTCCTTGCCCGCCTTCACGTCCGCCACGAAGCGCATCAGCGCCCGGCGGTCGTACGACTCCGGGAAGCCCTTGCGGGCCATCAGGCCCCGGCGGCGCAGCTCGGCGTTGGGCAGCAGGAAGCCGTCCGTGGTCACCAGCTCGACCCGCGGATGCTCGGGCCAGCGGGCGAGCAGGGCCTGGAGCAGGCGGGCCGTCGTCGACTTGCCGACCGCGACCGAGCCGGCCACCCCGATGATGAACGGGGTGCGGGTGCGCTCGGTGTCCGGCGTGTCCAGGAAGGTGCCCAGCGTGCCGCGCAGCTCGTGCGTGGCGTGGATGTACAGGTTCAGCAGCCGGGACAGCGGCAGGTAGACGTCGCGGACCTCGTCCAGGTCGAGGGCGGTACCGAGGCCGCGTAGCCGTTCCACCTCCTCGGCGGTCAGCGGCAGCGGCGTACGCTCGCGCAGTGCGCTCCACTCGGCCCGACTGAGGTCCACGTAGGGGGACGGCGACGGGCCGGGCGTGGCGGCGCCCCGCGTACAGAGTTCGGTCAGCACATGCTCCATTGTGAGCCGTGGCGGCGTTCACCGTGGTTGTGGTGTCGGTCACGCACTGTTCGCGGGAATCGGGAAAAGGGCCTCAGAACCGCCCTTATGCTGGCACGCATGTGCGGAATTGTTGGATACGTGGGCGCGCAGTCCGCCCTCGACGTAGTAATCGCAGGCCTGCAGCGACTGGAGTACCGGGGCTACGACTCGGCCGGTGTCGCGGTGCAGGCGCAGGACTCCGACGGGCAGTGGAGTCTGGTCACCGACAAGCGGGCCGGCAAGCTCGCCAACCTGGAGAAGTCGCTCGCCGAGACCCCTCTGCCCGGCGGCACCACCGGCATCGGCCACACCCGCTGGGCCACCCACGGCGGCCCGACGGACGCCAACGCCCACCCCCACCTGGACGACCACCTCCGGGTGGCCGTGGTGCACAACGGCATCATCGAGAACTTCGCCCAGCTGCGGGCCGAGATCGCCGAGCGCGGCCACACCCTCCGCTCCGAGACCGACACCGAGGTCGTCGCGCACCTGCTCGGCGAGGCCTACGACGGCGACCTCGCGGAGGCCATGCGCGTGGTCTGCCGCCGCCTCGACGGCGCCTTCACCCTCGTCGCCGTGCACGCCGACGCGCCGGACGTGGTCGTCGGCGCCCGCCGCAACTCGCCGCTGGTGGTCGGGCGCGGCGAGGGCGAGAACTTCCTCGCCTCCGACGTCTCCGCGTTCATCGCGCACACCCGCGAGGCCGTCGAGCTGGGTCAGGACCAGGTCGTCGAGCTGCGCCGGGACGGCGTCACGGTGACCAACTTCGACGGCACCCCGGCCGACGTGCGCGAGTACCACGTCGACTGGGACGCCTCGGCCGCCGAGAAGGGCGGCTACGACTACTTCATGCTCAAGGAGATCGCCGAGCAGCCGAAGGCCGTCGCCGACACCCTCCTCGGCCGGATCGGCACCGACGGCCGGCTCATCCTCGACGAGCTGCGCATCTCCGACGCCGACCTGCGCTCGGTCGACAAGGTCGTCATCGTCGCCTGCGGCACCGCCTTCCACGCCGGCATGATCGCCAAGTACGCGATCGAGCACTGGACCCGCATCCCCTGCGAGGTCGAGGTCGCCTCCGAGTTCCGCTACCGCGACCCGATCATGGGCCCGGGCACGCTGGTCATCGCCATCTCCCAGTCCGGCGAGACCATGGACACCCTGATGGCCCTGCGGCACGCCCGGGAGCAGGGCGCCAAGGTACTGGCGATCTGCAACACCAACGGCTCCACCATCCCGCGCGAGTCGGACGCGGTGCTGTACACCCACGCCGGCCCCGAGGTCGCCGTCGCCTCCACCAAGGCGTTCCTGACCCAGCTGGTCGCCTGCTACCTGGTCGCCCTCTACCTGGGCCAGGTGCGCGGCACCAAGTGGGGCGACGAGATCCTCGCCGTCATCAAGGAGCTCAGCGACGCGCCCAAGCAGGTCGAGCAGGTCCTGGAGACCATGGAGCCGGTGCGCGAGCTGGCCCGCTCGCTCGCCGACGCGCGCTCGGTGCTGTTCCTCGGCCGTCACGTCGGCTTCCCGGTGGCCCTGGAGGGCGCGCTCAAGCTCAAGGAGCTGGCGTACATGCACGCCGAGGGCTTCGCGGCGGGCGAGCTCAAGCACGGCCCGATCGCGCTGATCGAGGAGGGGCTGCCGGTCGTCGTGGTCGTCCCCTCGCCGCGCGGGCGGTCGATCCTGCACGACAAGATCGTCTCCAACATCCAGGAGATCCGGGCCCGTGGCGCCCGCACCATCGTGATCGCGGAGGAGGGCGACGAGGCGGTCGTCCCGTACGCGGACCACCTGATCCGCATCCCGGTCACCCCGACCCTGCTCCAGCCGCTGGTCTCCACCGTGCCGCTCCAGGTCTTCGCGTGCGAGCTGGCGACGGCCAAGGGCCACGAGGTCGACCAGCCGCGCAACCTGGCCAAGTCGGTCACCGTCGAGTAGTACGGCGTGGCGCCCCTGCGGTGGCTGTGCCCTACCGCAGGGGCGCCGTGTCGAGCGTGAAGGAGAAGGGGGCGGGCAGGTCGATCGGCTTGCCGAACTCGACCTGCGTGCGGGTGATGTAGTCCTCGCCCTCGGGTTTGGTGAACAGCGTGACCATGCCCTCACTGCGGTCGACCAGCAGGTAGCACGGGATGCCTGCGGCGGCGTAGCCGCGGCGCTTGGGTTCGCGGTCCTTGTGCGGGTTGATCGAGGTGACCTCGAAGACGAGGAGGACGCCTTCAGTCGGGGCCCAGGAATCCAGATGGTCGAAGTGGCCGGCCGGTACCACCGTGCCGTCGGGGATGAGCCGGCCTTTGGGAGTGACAAGCCCCTTGGTGCCTGCGATGTCCAGATCGATCGCGGCGTTCCGGAAAAACTGCTTGTTGAGCTTCGATACCGCACCGTCGTGCGGTCCGTCCGGCGGCGGCGTCACGACGATCTCCCCCTCGATGAATTCGGCCTTGCTCCCCAGCGGGGTGTCCAACTCCAGAAACGGCTGGAGAAGACTGTCCTCGCTCAGCGGGTACTCGACTGCCGGCATGGCGACCATGGCCCTTCCCCCTCCTGTGGGTCCGTGTCGAGCCACAAGCTAGGCGTACGGACCGGCACCGGTGGGGGATCGAAGTGGTTGTCACTCGAAAGTGTCCCGCAGCTCGGCCTGCCGTGGGGCGGTGGCGCGGGCTAGCGTCGGCGGTACGTCGACTGCTGAAGGAGCCCTCGCATGCGTCATGCCCATCGGGTGGAAGTCGTCCGGGCCGCCGAGGCCGCGCTGATGGCGCGGCTGCCGGAGGGGACGCTGATGCAGCGGGCGGCCGCCGGGCTGGCGGCGACCTGCGCCCGGCTGCTGGCGGGGCGTCGGGGGCGGGTGTACGGCAGTCGGGTGGTGGTGCTGGCCGGCAGCGGGGACAACGGGGGTGACGCCCTGTACGCCGGGGCGGCGCTGGCCCGGCGGGGCGCGCGGGTGACGGCGGTGCTGCTCGCGCCGGAGCGTGCGCACGCGGGCGGGCTGGCCGCGCTGCGGGCTTCCGGCGGGCGGGTGGTGCTGGATCAGGAAGTCGGCCTGGCCGACTTCTCGCGCGCCGACCTGGTGCTGGACGGCATCGTCGGCATCGGCGGCCGGGGCGGGCTGCGGGACGGGGCCCTGCCGTACGCGCGGGCCGGGCGGCGCGGGGTCGTGGTGGCCGTGGACCTGCCCAGCGGGGTCGACGCCGACACCGGCGAGGTGCCGGGCGAGGCGCTGCGCGCGGACGTCACGGTCTGCTTCGGCACGTACAAGCCGGGCCTGCTGGTCGACCCGGGAGCCTCCTACGCGGGCGCCGTCCAACTGGTCGGGATCGGACTGGAGCCGCCCGCGCCGGAGGTGACGGCCCTGCAGCACGCGGACGTGGCGGCGCTGCTGCCGCTGCCGGGCGCCGAGAGCGACAAGTACCGGCGGGGCGTGGTCGGGGTGGCGGCCGGTTCGGCGACGTACCCGGGCGCGGCGCTGCTGGCGGTCGCCGGGGCGCTGCACGGCGGCGCGGGCGCCGTCCGGTACGTCGGCACGGCGGCCGAGGAGGTGGTGCGGCGCTTCCCGGAGGTGCTGGTCACCGAGGGCGGGCCGGCCGGGGCCGGGCGGGTGCAGGCCTGGGTGGTCGGGCCGGGCGGCGGCGAGGGGGCGCGGCAGGCGCTGGCCGAGGCACTGTCGAGCGACGTCCCGGTCCTGGTGGACGCGGACGGGCTGACCGAGCTGGCCCGGCTCGGCCCGGACGCGCTGGCCGGCCGGACGGCCCCCACCCTGCTCACCCCGCACACCGGCGAGGCCGCCCGGCTGCTCGCGGGCGCCGACGGCGCCGCGCCGCCGTCCGCCGACTCGCTGGCCGCCGCCCGGCTGGCCACCGCCCGTCGGCTGGCGGCCGCCTACCGGGCGACGGTCCTGCTCAAGGGCTCCACCACGGTGATCGCCGACCCGGGCGGCGCCGTCCGGGTCAACCCGACCGGCACGTCCTGGCTGGCCACCGCCGGCAGCGGCGACGTCCTGGCCGGCCTGGCGGGCTCCCTGCTGGCGGCCGGCCTGGCGCCGCTGGACGCCGCGTCGGTCGGCGCCTACCTGCACGGCCTGGCGGGCCGCCACGCGGCGGGCGACCCGGGCGCGCCGGTGACGGCGCCGGCGGTGGCGCAGGCGCTGCCCGCGGTGTGGCGGGCGGTGCGGGAGGCGTAGGCCCGGGGCGGGCGGTGCGGTGGGGACGGGCGGTGCGGAACCGATCGGTCCTGCGTGCGCGTCCGGAACAGGGTGACGAGCGGTGCGCCGCAGGTCGGCGCGGTGCCGGGGGCCCTGGCACCGGCCGCCGCACGGACGGGCCGTTCGGCGAGGACTCCGGGATGTCTGGGAGACTGACCCTGATGACAACTGCGAACACGACCGGCACAGCCACCCTGACCGACGGCGTAAGGGCCGAGGCGACCATCGATCTGGCCGCCCTGCGCGGCAACCTCGCCGCGCTGCGCGAGCGCGTCGGCAGCTCGGCGGTGATGCTCGCGGTCAAGGCGGACGCCTACGGCCACGGCGCCGTCGAGTGCGCCCGCGAGGCGGTCGCGAACGGGGTCGGCTGGCTCGGCTGCGCGACGCCCGAGGAGGCGCTGGCACTGCGGGCCGCGGGCATCCGCCCGGAGCAGGCCCGCGTCCTGTGCTGGCTGTGGACGCCGGGCGGGCCGTGGCGGGAGGCGCTGCGCGCGGACATCGACATCTCGGTGAGCGGCCAGTGGGCGCTGGACGAGCTGCTGCCGGCCGTCCGGGAGACCGGCATCCCGGCCCGGGTGCACCTGAAGGCGGACACCGGTCTGGGCCGCAACGGCTGCCAGCCGCACGACTGGCCGCACCTGGTGGCCGCCGCCCGCCGCGCCGAGGCGGAGGGGCTGCTGACCGTGGTCGGCGTCTGGTCGCACTTCGCCGCCGCCGACGAGCCGGGCCACCCGTCGATCCAGGCCCAGCTGGACTCCTTCCACGCGGCGCTGGCCCGGGCCGAGGCCGCCGGGCTGCGCCCGGAGGTGCGGCACCTGGCGAACTCGCCGGCCACCCTGCTGCTCCCGCAGTCGCACTTCGACCTGGTCCGCACCGGCCTGGCCGCGTACGGGCTGTCGCCGGTGCCGGAGGTCGGGTCGCCGGCCGACTTCGGGCTGCGCCCGGTGATGGCGCTGACCGCGCGGCTGGCGCTGGTCAAGCACGTTCCGGGCGGGCACGGGGTCAGCTACGGCCACCACTACGTGACGCCGGGCCCGACCACGCTGGGCCTGGTCCCGGTCGGCTACGGCGACGGCATCCCGCGGCACGCCAGCGGCACCGGCCCGGTGCAGATCGGCGGCAAGTGGCGCACGATCGCCGGCCGGGTCGCGATGGACCAGTTCGTCGTGGACCTGGGCGGGGACACCCCCGCGGTCGGCGACGAGGTGCTGCTGTTCGGCAACGGCGAGCAGGGCGAGCCGACCGCCGAGGACTGGGGCCGGGCCTGCGGCACCATCTCGTACGAGATCGTGACCCGGATCGGCGCCAGGGTCCCGCGCCGCTACCTGGGCGGTAGCCGCACCGAGGGCCCGGGCGCATGACGGAGGGACCGGCCGAGAGCGGCCCGGTCGCGGCGGTGGCCAAGGCGGCCGGCGCGGCCTCCGGGGTGAGCCGGGCCGGTGTGATCGGGATCTCGGTCGGCGTGCTGGCGGCCGGGGCGGCCGCCGGGGTGGCGATAGAGCGGCTGACCGTCGGCCGGGCGACCCGCCGCCGGGCCCGGGCCGAGCTGGACGCCGACGCCCCGTACGGCTCGCTGCGCGGGCGCCCGCGGACGGTGGCCGCGCCGGACGGCACCGAGCTGTACGTCGAGCTGGACGGCACCGGCCCCGAGCCGGACGGCGGCACCTCCGGCGCCGAGCCGCTGACCGTGCTGTTCTGCCACGGCTACTGCCTCAACCAGGACAGCTGGCACTTCCAGCGGGCCGCGCTGCGCGAGGGACTGCGGCTGGTCTTCTGGGACCAGCGCAGCCACGGCCGCTCCGAGCGCTCCCGCTCCTTCCTGGCCGGCGAGCCGGCCAGCATCGACCAGCTGGGCGGCGACCTCAAAGCGGTGATCGACGCCGTCGCGCCGACCGGGCCGCTGGTGCTGGTGGGCCACTCGATGGGCGGCATGACGGTGATGGCGCTGGCCGACCAGCACCCGGAGCTGTTCCGGGAGAGGGTCGCCGGGGTGGCGCTGATCGGCACGCTGGCGGGGGACTGGAACGAGGTCAGCCTCGGCCTGCCGTCGGCCGGCGCGAAGCTGTTCAAGAAGGTCGCGCCCGGGGTGATGCGGCTGCTGGGCCGTCAGGTCGAGCTGGTGGAGGCGAGCCGGCGGCTGGGTGCGGACGTCGCCGCCGTCTTCTACCGGAGGTTCTCCTTCGGCGGGCGGGACGTCGACCCGGGCGTGGTGCGGTTCGCCGAGCAGCTGCTGGACGCCACCCCGATCGACGTGGTCGCCGAGTTCTACCCGGTGTTCGCCGCGCACGAGAAGTACGCGGCGCTCGCCGCCCTGAGCGGCCTGCCGACGCTGGTGCTGGCCGGTACGAAGGACCTGCTGACGCCGTCGGCGCACAGCGAGGCGATGGCCGAGCGGCTGCCCGGCGCGGAGCTGGTGCTGGTGGAGGGCGCCGGGCACCTGGTGATGCTGGAGCGCCCGGAGCTGGTCGACCACGAGCTGGTGGCGCTGCTGCGCCGGGCCGCCGGCTTCGCCGCCGCCGCGCCGCCCCCGGCGGTCCTGGACGGCCCCTGACCCCTTCCGGCGCGCGCCGGGCCGGCGATGTGGCACGGTAGCGGTGGCGGCCGGCGGTCGGCACGCCGGTACGGACCGAAGGGCAAGACACGCGCATGGGCTCGCACGCCACTCTCACCGTCCCCACCCCGGAGCGGATGGGCCGGCTCGGCCGGGAGCTGGCCGCGCTGCTGAGGCCCGGGGACCTGGTGCTGCTCTCCGGTGAACTGGGGGCGGGGAAGACCACGCTGACCCGGGGTCTGGGGGAGGGGCTGGGAGTCCGCGGGGCGGTGACCTCGCCGACCTTCGTGATCGCCCGGGTGCACCCGTCGCTGGTCGGCGGCCCGGCGCTGGTGCACGTGGACGCGTACCGGCTCGGCGGGGACCTGGACGAGATGGAGGACCTCGACCTGGACGTCTCGCTGCCGGAGTCGGTGGTCGTGGTCGAGTGGGGCGAGGGCAAGGTCGAGCGGCTGTCCGAGGACCGGCTGGAGGTGCGGATCGAGCGCGCCCTCGGTGACACCGCCGACGAGGACGACCTGGACCCGCGCCGGGTGGTGCTGACCGGCCTCGGTCCGCGCTGGGCGGGTGTCGCGCTGGAGGCGCTCGGCTGAGGCCCGCGCCCGGGTGTGCGCCGTTTTGCCGACAGGCTGTCGGGAAGTGTTGCGGGCGGGGTGCCGGGCGTGGTGGGATGGGTGCTGCGGTTAGGTCTGCCTAACTAGGGAGGCGCCATGTCGAGCACCACCCCCGCCCCGAAGCGCGCCGGGCACGGCGCCGGGGCCGGAGAGTCCGCCCGCCGCGTCCAGGGGGCGCCGATGCGGGCGCTGCTGGCCGCCTGTGCGGCCGCCGAGGCGGTGTCCACCCCGCCCGAGCCGGAGCCCCGGCGGGCCGAGGAACCGGAGACGGGCACACCCCGCGCGGCCTGACACGCCCGAGCCGGGCTCAGGCGACCACGACCACCTTGGTGCCGTTCGGCGCGAAGTCCCAGAGCAACTGGCCGTCCGGGCGGCCGCTGCGGATGCCGCCGGTCTTGGCGTTCGGCTCGGTGGTCGGGGTCGCGCCGTCCACGGCGGCGCTGAAGCCGAACACCACGCCGTTCTGCTGCGCGAAGCGCACCACGTGCTCGATCTGCTTGCCGTCCGTCCCGGTGGTCGTCGGGGTGCGGCTGTAGACCGAGTAACTGCCCGGAGCCGGCTCGACCGAGCCCGGGGTGACCGGGAAACCGGGCGTGACCTGCGGGTTCTTCTTCGGGTCGATCAGCCAGACGTAGTGGCTGCTGATCGAGTAGACCACCCTGGTCCCGCTGCCCGAGATGGTCGGCAGCGGCGGGACCGTCGGGGTGGCCGAGGCGCTCGGCGTCGCGGAGGCGGCCGGCCCGCTGGACGTCGTGGTGCTGGCGGTCGGCTTGGCGCCGGCCGCCCGGTCCTGAGCGCCGTTGGCCTGGAAGGCCAGCAGGCTCACCACCGCCAGGGCCCCCAGGGTCAGCCCCGTGACCACCACACCAGGACCCATCTTCGCCACGTGCCGCTCCCGCCGCCGTCCCTTTACGTACGGCCCCATCGTGCCAGGTCCGTCCGGCCGGGTCGCGGCGCCCCGGATGTGTGTTCCTGGATGGCACACCTGGTCGATCGGCCGGTCGGACGAACGGCGGTCTAACCTTGACCCGTGCTGCTGCTCGCGTTCGACACCGCTACCCCCGCCGTCACCGCCGCCGTCCACGACGGCACGGCCGTCCTCGCCGAGACCCATCAGGTCGACGCCCGGCGCCACGGCGAACTGCTCCTGCCCGCGATCGACCAGGTCCTGCGGGCGGCCGGCGTCGACAAGCACCGGCTCACCGGCATCGCGGTGGGCGTCGGCCCGGGCCCGTACACCGGCCTGCGGGTCGGCCTGGTGACCGCCGCCGCGCTCGGCCACGCCCTCGGGCTGCCGGTGCACGGTGTCTGCACCCTGGACGCGATCGCCCACCAGGCCCGCGCCGAGGGCCTGGCCGGGCAGCCGTTCACGGTGGCCACCGACGCGCGCCGCAAGGAGGTCTACTGGGCCTCCTACGACGCCGACGGCCACCGCACCGAGGGCCCCGGCGTGGACCGCCCCGCCGAGCTGGCCCCGCAGCCGCGCTCGGTCGGCGCCGGCGCGCTGCTCTACCCCGAGAGCTTCCCCGGCGCGCACGGCCCCGAGCACGTGTCGGCCGGCGCTCTGGCGGGCTTCGCCGCCGCCGAGCTGGCGGCCGGCCGCGAGCTGCTGCCGAACGTCCCGCTGTACCTGCGCCGCCCGGACGCCCAGGTGCCGGCTGCCTTCAAGAATGTTCTAGGGGGCAAGGCGGTGCTCCCGGCGTGAAGCACGGCACCACCCTGCGCCCGATGCGCTGGTGGGACATCGCGCCGGTGATGGAGCTTGAGCTGCGACTCTTCCCCGAGGACGCCTGGTCCACCGGGATGTACTGGTCCGAGCTGGCCGAGACCCACCCCGGCGGCACCCGCCACTACACCGTCGCCACCACCGCGGACGGCGCCATCGTCGGCTACGCCGGGCTGATGGCGATCGCCGGCGAGGGCGACGTCCAGACCATCGCCGTCGACCAGCGCCACCAGGGCGCCGGCCTCGGCGCGGCGCTGCTCACCGACCTGATCCGGGAGGCCGCCCGCCGCGGCTGCGCCGAACTGCTGCTGGAGGTGCGGGTGGACAATCCGCGCGCCCAGCAGTTGTACGAGCGCTTCGGCTTCCAACCGGTGGGCATCCGGCGCGGCTACTACCAGCCCGCCAACGTCGACGCGCTGGTGATGCGCCTCGACCACCCCAGCACTGACCCGAAGGACCTTAAGGACACCCGCCATGGCTGACGAACCGCTCGTCCTCGGCATCGAGACCTCCTGCGACGAGACCGGCGTCGGCATCGTGCGCGGCACCACGCTGCTGGCCGACGCGGTCGCCTCCAGCGTCAACGACCACGCCCGCTTCGGCGGCGTCGTCCCGGAGATCGCCAGTCGCGCCCACCTGGAGGCGATGGTCCCGACCATCCAGCGCGCGCTGGACACCGCCGGCGTCAAGGCGAGCGACCTGGACGGCATCGCGGTCACCGCCGGCCCCGGCCTGGCCGGCGCGCTGCTGGTCGGTGTCAGCGCCGCCAAGGCGTACGCCTGGGCGCTGGACAAGCCGCTGTACGGGGTCAACCACCTCGCCTCGCACATCTGCGTCGACCAGCTGGAGCACGGCCGGCTGCCGTCGCCGACGATGGCGCTGCTGGTCTCCGGCGGGCACTCCTCGCTGCTGCTCAGCGAGGACATCACCAGCGACGTCCGCCCGCTCGGCGCGACCATCGACGACGCGGCCGGCGAGGCCTTCGACAAGGTCGCCCGGGTGCTCGGCCTGGGCTTCCCGGGCGGCCCGGTGGTCGACCGCACCGCCCGTGAGGGCGACCCCAAGGCGATCGCCTTCCCGCGCGGCCTGAGCGGCCGCAACGACCCCGCGTACGACTTCTCCTTCTCCGGCCTGAAGACCGCCGTCGCCCGCTGGGTGGAGGCCAAGCGCCGGGCCGGCGAGGAGGTGCCGATCGCCGACGTGGCGGCGTCCTTCCAGGAGGCCGTCACCGACGTGCTCACCCGCAAGGCCGTCAAGGCGTGCCGGGACAACGGCGTCGACCACCTGATGATCGGCGGCGGGGTGGCCGCCAACTCGCGGCTGCGCGAGATGGCCCAGCAGCGCTGCGACCGGGCCGGCATCCGGCTGCGGGTGCCCCGGCCGGGCCTGTGCACCGACAACGGCGCGATGGTGGCCGCGCTGGGCTCCGAGATGGTGTGGCGTGACCGCACGCCGTCCGCGCTCGACCTGTCCGCCGACTCCTCGCTGCCGGTGACCGAGACGCACGTGCCGGCCGCGGACGTCCGGCACGGCGACGTCCACGGCCAGGCGTACCAGGCCCTCACCGGCGGCGCCGAGTGACCGTCGCCGCGATGTGGGAGGCCCGCGCCGCCACCGGCCGCGGGGCCGAACTCGCCTCCTGGGTACGGGAGGTGGCGCTGCCCGCGGTGCGCGGTTCGGCCGGACTGGTCCGCACCGAGCTGCTCGGCGCGCCCGGCGAACGGGTGCTGCTGATCACCTGGTGGACCGGCGAGCCGGTGCCGGTCGCCGACCCGCCGGCCGACCTGCTCGGCCGCCCGGTGCACCGCTGGTCCTTCACCAGCGAGCACGTCGAATAGGCGCTGTCCGGGAACCGCCGCCCCGACCGCTACCGTGCATAGCTGAGAAGAAGCTGGACGGGAACCGGGAGCGCGCTGCGGTGAACAGGGACGGTCGGAGCAGGACCAGGACGTACGCGGTGGGGGCGCTGGCCCTGCTGGCCCTGGCCACCGGATGCGGCGACAACGGGGGCGGCGCCGCCCCGGCGGCGGCCGGCGGCAGCTCGGCGGCCACGCCCCAGCCCGCCGGCGGCGGCGCCGTGCCGACCAGCCCGGCTGGCACGCCCACCACCGCGGCCCCGGCCGGCGGGGACCCGGCGGCCTGGGCGAAGTGGAACCTCAAGCCGCTGGCGCCGGCCCCCGCGCCGCCCGCGGACAAGCCCATCAAGCTCGAACGGACCGGCCCCGTACCGGTGTTCAGCGAGGTGAAGACGAGCGACAAGGTCGTCTTCATCACCATCGACGACGGCGCCGAGAAGGACCCGAAGTTCGTCGAGATGCTGACCGAGCTCAAGGTGCCGATCTCGATGTTCCTGACCCGGGACATCGTCAAGAACGACTACGGCTACTTCAAGCCGCTCCAGGCGCTCGGCAACCACATCCAGAACCACACCGTGGACCACCCGGTGATGAGCAAGATCCCGGCGGAGAAACAGAAGTCCGAGATCTGCGACGCGCAGTCCGCGCTCACCCAGCAGTACGGCACCGCCCCGCTGCTGTTCCGCCCGCCGTTCGGGGACGGCGCCAACACCCCGACGCTGAACAACTCGGTCCAGCAGTGCGGCCCGCGCGCGATGGTGCTCTGGCGTGAGTCGATGCAGATCCACGACATGCAGTACCAGGCGGCGGACAAGAAGCTGAAGTCCGGCGACATCATCCTGGCGCACTTCCGCGGCCCGAAGGAGCTCAAGGGCGCCACGATGACCCAGATGTTCGGCGACCTGCTGGCCCGGATCCAGGAGCAGGGCTTCTCGGTGGCCCGGCTGGAGGACTACATCCAGGCGCCCGCCTCGTAGTCCGGGCGCCCGCCCCGTAACCGCCTCAGGCGGGCCGGCCGAGCATCATCAGCGGCCCGTTGTCGGTGCGGCTGAGGATCACCGTGACGGCGTTCGGCCCGGAGGGCTTGAGCTGGCGGCGCAGCTCCTCCGGGGTGATCGCCATCCCGCGCTTCTTGATCACCACCGTGCCGACCCCGCGCTCGCGCAGCAGCGCCTTCAGCCGCTTGATGTGGAACGGCAGCACGTCGGTGAGCTCGAAGGCGTGCGCGTACGGGGTGGCGACCAGCCGGTCCGAGGTGAGGTAGGCGATCTTCGGGTCGATCAGCCGGCCGCCCACCTGCTCGGCCACCTCGGCCACCAGGTGGGCCCGGATCACCGCGCCGTCCGGCTCGTACAGGTAGCGCCCGACCGGGCCGGCCGGCGGGTCGGGCAGGTCGCCGCCGGTGAGGCTGGCGGCCTGCGGCAGCAGGGTGGCGCGGTGCGGGCGGGCGGCCCCGGTGCCGAACCAGAGCACCGCCTCCTTCACGTCGCCGTGGTCGGAGACCCACTCCGCCTCGGCGTCGGCCGGGACGGCCTCGTGCGGGATGCCCGGGGCCACCTTCAGCGCGCCGATCGGGGTCCGGCGGCCGGCCTCGATCGCCCAGGAGAGCGGCGGGGCGTACGCCTCCGGGTCGAACACCCGGCCGCGCGCCGTCCGCCGCGCCGGGTCGGTGAACACCGCGTCGTAGCCGGTGACGTCCACCTCGGCGACGTCCGCGCAGCGCACCCGGACCAGGTCGGCCAGGCCCAGCGCGGCCGCGTTGGCGGCGGTGGCGGCGCAGGCCGCCGGGTCCTTGTCGACGGCCAGCACCTCGATCCCGGCCCTGGCCAGCGCCAGCACGTCCCCGCCGATGCCGCAGCACAGGTCGGCCAGCCGGCGGACGCCCAGCTCGGCGAAACGGCGCGCCCGCCACTCGGCCACGCTGCGCCGGGTGGACTGCTCGACGCCGTTGGGCGTGAAGTACATCAGGTCGGCGTCCGCCCCGAACTTCGCCCGCGCCCGCTGCCGCAGCCGGGCCTGCCCGAAGGCCGCCGAGACCAGCTCGGCCGGGTGCCCCCGCCGCAGCCTGGTGGCCAGCGACAGCTCCTCCTCGGGCGTGAACTCGCGCAGTTCGGCGAGCAGGGCCTGGCCCTCGGGGGTCAGCAGGGGTTGGAGGTTCTCGGTGTCCACGGGGCCATTCTGGCGGGTTGGCCGCCCCACCGGCTCCGACGGTGCCGGCGCGGTGGGGCGGGGCGGTCGCACGGGTGTACGGCTCCGTGCCCGCGGTTCGGGATGCCCGGGCGCGCCGTTGGCACTCTGGTTGACTGAGTGCTAACACCGGCCTATGGTCGTCCTTGGCACTCCCCACTGGGGGAGTGCTAACGCGAAGACGTGTGCCTGACCCCCGCGACGGCAGGCCCGCAGGTTCGCTCCTACCCGTTAGAAACCCCGTAATCTCCGAAGGGGAGCTCGGACGTGACCACCAGCAGCAAGGTTGCCATCAAGCCGCTTGAGGACCGCATCGTGGTCCAGCCGCTCGACGCCGAGACCACCACGGCCTCCGGCCTGGTTATCCCGGACACCGCCAAGGAGAAGCCCCAGGAGGGCGTCGTCCTGGCCGTCGGCCCGGGTCGCTTCGAGGACGGCCAGCGTCTGCCGCTCGACGTCGCCGTCGGTGACATCGTCCTGTACTCGAAGTACGGCGGCACCGAGGTGAAGTACCAGGGCGAGGAGTACCTGGTTCTCTCCGCTCGCGACGTTCTCGCCATCATCGAGAAGTAAGTCGTTCCGACCCGCCCCGGATCCGTGTCCCAAGTGACAGGGGCCCGGGGCGTGGTTGTTGGTTCACGTAGTCCGGCGGCCGGTGGGCCGGCCGAAGCCCCGAGGGAATAGGGAACATGGCGAAGATCCTGCAGTTCAACGAGGACGCCCGCCGCTCGCTGGAGCGCGGTGTCAACAAGCTGGCCGACACCGTCAAGGTGACCATCGGCCCCAAGGGCCGCAACGTCGTCATCGACAAGAAGTTCGGCGCCCCGACCATCACCAACGACGGTGTCACCATCGCCCGTGAGGTCGAGCTGGACGACCCGTACGAGAACCTTGGCGCGCAGCTCGTCAAGGAGGTCGCCACCAAGACCAACGACGTCGCGGGTGACGGCACCACCACCGCCACCGTGCTGGCCCAGGCCCTGGTCAACGAGGGTCTGCGCAACGTCGCCGCCGGTGCCGGCCCGGCCGCCCTGAAGAAGGGCATCGACAAGGCCGTCGCCGCCGTCTCCGAGCACCTGCTCTCGGTGGCCCGCGAGATCGAGGGCAAGGACGACGTCGCCGCCGTCGCGTCCCTCTCCGCCCAGGACACCCAGGTCGGCGAGCTGATCGCCGAGGCGATCGACAAGGTCGGCAAGGACGGTGTCATCACCGTCGAGGAGTCGAACACCTTCGGCGTGGAGCTGGACTTCACCGAGGGCATGCAGTTCGACAAGGGCTACCTGTCGCCGTACTTCGTCACCGACGCGGAGCGGCAGGAGGCGGTCCTGGAGGACCCGTACATCCTGATCAACCAGGGCAAGATCTCCTCCATCCAGGAGCTGCTGCCGCTGCTGGAGAAGATCCTCCAGGGCGGTGCCTCCCGGCCGCTGCTGATCATCGCCGAGGACGTCGACGGCGAGGCGCTGTCCACCCTCGTGGTGAACAAGATCCGCGGCACCTTCAACGCGGTCGCCGTCAAGGCCCCGGGCTTCGGCGACCGCCGCAAGGCGATCCTCGGCGACCTGGCCACCCTGACCGGCGGCACGGTCATCTCCGAGGAGGTCGGCCTCAAGCTCGACCAGGTCGGCGTGGACGTGCTGGGCACCGCCCGCCGCGTGACCATCACCAAGGACGAGACCACCGTCGTCGACGGTGCCGGTGACACCGAGGCCGTGGCCGGCCGCGTCGCCCAGATCAAGGGTGAGATCGCCGCCACCGACTCCGACTGGGACCGCGAGAAGCTGCAGGAGCGCCTGGCCAAGCTGGCCGGCGGCGTCTGCGTCATCAAGGTCGGCGCCGCCACCGAGGTGGAGCTGAAGGAGCGCAAGCACCGCCTGGAGGACGCCATCTCGGCGACCCGTGCCGCGGTCGAGGAGGGCATCGTCGCCGGTGGCGGCGCCTCCCTGGTGCACGCCGCCAAGGTGCTGGACGGCGGCCTGGGCCTGTCGGGCGACGAGGCGACCGGTGTCGCGGTCGTCCGCAAGGCGCTGCACGAGCCGCTGCGCTGGATCGCCCAGAACGCCGGCCTGGAGGGCTACGTCATCACCTCCAAGGTCGCCGAGCTGGAGATCGGCCAGGGCTACAACGCGGCCACCGGCGAGTACGGCGACCTGGTGAAGGCCGGCGTCATCGACCCGGTCAAGGTCACCCGCTCCGCCCTGGAGAACGCGGCCTCGATCGCCTCCCTGCTGCTCACCACCGAGACCCTCGTGGTGGAGAAGAAGGAAGAGGAGGCCGAGGCGGGCCACGGCCACGGTCACGGCCACTCGCACTGACGCCTGACGGTCGACCGGAGGCCCGGCCGCGCCCCTCGGGGTGCGGCCGGGCCTCCGGCGTGTCCGGCGTTTGAGGCTTCAATCATCAGTGGAATTTTGCCATTGGCAAAGATTGCCTTATAACTAAGGCATGATCGAGGCCCGTCACCTGCGCGTCCTGCGTGCTGTCGCCCGCACCGGCTCCTTCTCCGCCGCCGCTCGCGAGCTGGGCTGTACGCAGCCCGCCATCAGCCAGCAGATGAAGGCCCTGGAGAAGTCGGTGGACACCCCGCTGGTGGTCCGCTGCGGCCGGGGCATGCAGCTCAGCGAGGCGGGGAGGGTGCTGCTCAAGCACGCCACCGGGATCCTGGCCGGGCTCTCCGCCGCCGAGGAGGAGATCGCCGCGATCGCCGGGCTGCGGGCCGGCCGGGTGCGGCTGGTCTCCTTCCCGACCGCGAGCTCCACCCTGGTGCCGCCCGCGGTCGCCCGGCTGCGGGACAGCCATCCGGGGGTGCGCGTGTCGCTGGTCGAGGCGGAGCCGCCGGAGTCGCTGGCGATGCTGCGCGGCGGCGAGTGCGAGATCGCGCTGGCCTTCCGCTACCCGCAGTCCGACGGCGGCGCCGCGCTGCCGGCGCCCGCGCACGGGACGCCGCGCGAGGCGCGGGCCGAGGCCAACCTGGAGGCGCAGCAGCTGAGTGCCGGCTCCGACTGGTCCGATCTGGTGGTCACCCCGCTGCTGGATGACCCGCTGGTGGGCCTGCTGCCCGCCGCGCACCGGCTGGCGGGGCGCGGCAGGCCGGTGGAGCTGGCCGAGCTGGCGGGGGAGCAGTGGATCGCGGGCTGCCCGCAGTGCCGGGGGCACCTGGTGGAGCTGTGCGCGGCGGCGGGCTTCGAGCCCCGGATCGACTTCGCGACCGACGACTATCCGGCGGTGGTCGGCCTGGTGGCGGCCGGACTGGGGGTGGCGGTGCTGCCCCGGCTGGCGCTGCAGTCGGTGCGCCCGGACGGGGTGTCGACGGTGCCGGTGCGGACGGCCGCGGGGGCGCCGGCGGTGCGGCAGGTGGTCGCGCTGACCCTGCCGGATCTGGCCGAGGTGCCGGCCGTGGCGCTGATGCTGGAGCGGCTGGCGGGGTCGGCCGGGCGCTGACCTCTGGGGCCTGAGCGTTCTGGACCGGGCTTGAACAGCCCGAAACGCCGCGAGGAAACGTTTCTTCACGGCGCGCCGTGGAGGCGGGGCTAGCGCCGGGCGATCGCCGGCGGGGTCAGCGGGACCTCCACCAGCCGGTGCCGCGAACGCCCCAGCATCTCCTCGCGCTCGTCCTCGGTCATCCCGCCCCAGACGCCGTACGGCTCGCGGACCGCCAGCGCGTGCGCCGCGCACTCGGTGATCACCGGGCAGCGCATGCAGACCTCCTTGGCACTGGCCTCGCGTGAACTCCGCGCGGCCCCGCGTTCGCCCTCGGGGTGGAAGAAGAGCGAACTGTCCACGCCACGGCAGGCTGCGGAGAGCTGCCAGTCCCAGAGGTCCGCGTTGGGACCTGGGAGGCGGGAGAAATCTGCCATGGCTCATTCCCTTCAGAGGCTCGTCGGCCGTGGGCCGGCGCTCAGCGGGCTGCTGCTGGGCGGCGCGGCGGGCGTCGATGCACTGGTGTGGACACCTGGAAATATGACTTACGGCAACTCCATGGACAAGTCACCCACAGAGTGGCACAACAGTCAATGACCATACGAAAGCTATAAAAACGGGCAAAGTGGGCAAGGGGTTCGGCGGGCGCGGGCGTGGCATTCGGGTGGCCGACGGGCGCGCGACACTCCGCACCGGTGTGCGGGTCGTGCGCCCACCGCGCGCGAGCTGGGCAAAAGTGCGGCGTGTGCACCGCGATGCGGCTGATCGGTAATGGGTTGGCCACGTACAGTGGTGGAGATGGCCCCGAAGGCCGTAACTCATTCGAGTGACGGTCGTTGGAAGTGCGGAGGCGGTTAGCGGGCGCCGGACGTCGGGAACGATCGCGGGGAATTTGAGGCGATCAGCACGGACTCTGTCGCCGATCGGCCGTGTCGGAGAGGTTCGTACCAGCCAGGAGGCTCAACGTGACGCGGATCAGCTGCGGAGGACGACGGTCATGACTTCCGTTCTCGTTTGCGACGATTCCCCGCTCGCCCGCGAGGCGCTTCGCCGCGCGGTCGCGACCGTACCCGGTGTGGACCGGGTCACCACCGCGACGAACGGGGAGGAGGTCCTCCGCCGCTGGGTGGCCGACCGCTCCGATCTCGTTCTGATGGACGTCCGGATGCCCGGCCTCGGCGGGGTCGAGACGGTCCGGCGGCTGCTGTCCGCCGATCCGGGCGCGCGGATCATCATGCTCACCGTCGCCGAGGACCTCGACGGGGTCGCGCTCGCGGTGGCCGCGGGCGCCCGCGGGTACCTGCACAAGGACGCCTCGCGCGCCGAACTGCGGGCCACCGTCACCCAGGCCCTCGCCGACCCGACCTGGCGGCTCGCCCCGCGCCGGCTGCGCAGCCCCGACATGGGCGCGGCGCCCACGTTGACGGCGCGTGAGATCCAGGTGCTGGAGGGCATGAGCCACGGCCGCAGCAACGCCGAGATCGGCCGCGAGCTGTTCCTGTCCGAGGACACCGTCAAGACCCACGCCCGACGGCTGTTCAAGAAGCTCGGGGCCTCCGACCGCGCGCACGCGGTGGCGCTGGGTTTCCGCTGGGGCCTGGTCCGCTGACCGCCGGTGGCGCCGCCGGCTGCGGCGCGCCGCCGGCGGTTCCCGGGACGGACGCCGTCCGGGCGTGTGACGTTACGGTCCCGAGGTTGCACCATGGAGTAGTGGAGCACCTCGGGGACCAGCGGACAGGCACTGCGGCGAACCACACGGCCGCAGCACATTCGGCGGACGGCGCGAAGGACGGGACCACCGACGGCGGCGGGGCGGGAGGCGGCACGGTGCAGGAGGGGCCGGTGGTGCGCGGCGGCACGCCGTACGGCACCGCAGCGCATAACGTTCCGGTGCACAACTCCGGACGCGGTGCCGCGTTTTCCCGCGCGACCAGGCACCATGGACCGATGCGTGACGACGTCGCCGGTGCGGCCGGCCAGGCGGACCCGGTGGAGGCCGAGCCCTCCGGCCCGGGTGGCGATCCGTCGTACGCCGACCCCGGCGGCCCCGGCGCGGTGCCCGGCCCCGGTCGACCGCCGGTGCTCGGCGCGGGCGGCTCCCCGCTGGTGGGCGAGCTCGTCGCGGCCGCCGTCCGCGGTGAGGGCCCGGCCATCGACGCCCTGCTCGCCTACGTCCATCCGCTGGCGCTGCGCTACTGCCGCGGCCGGCTCGTGCGGCTGCCCGGCGGCGCCCGGCACCACGTGGACGACGTCGCGCAGGAGGTCTGCGTCGCGGTGCTGTGCGCGCTGCCCCGGTACAAGGACCAGGGGCGGCCGTTCGAGGCCTTCGTCTACGGCATCGCCGCGCACAAGATCGCCGATCTGCAGCGGGCCGCGATGCGCGGGCCCGGCTCGACGGTCGTCCCGCAGGACGACCTGCCGGAGGTGCCGGACGAGGCGCTCGGCCCGGAGGAGCAGGCGCTGCTGAGCAGCGACGCGGCCTGGGCCAAGGAACTGCTCTCCAACCTGCCGGCCCGTCAGCGCGAACTGGTGCTGCTGCGGGTGGCCGCCGGGCTCTCGGCGGAGGAGACCGGCGAGGTGCTGGGGATGTCCCCGGGCGCCGTCCGGGTGGCGCAGCACCGGGCGCTCAGCCGGCTGCGGGCGCTCGCGGAGGAGTCCTCCTAGGTCCTGTCCGGCAAGATCCGCCGGTCAGGACCTAAGTCCTGACCGGCCGGAATGAGCCACGGGGGGCCGGTGTTGTCAAGGGCACACGAGGACACATTCGCCGTGCCAGTACCATGGGGTATCGGCGCCTGGGCGGGTTGCCAAAGTTTCGCGGGTGCGCGCGGGGTTCCCCTGGAGGTTCCTCCAAAACCACCCGGCTTCGGCGGTCTGCTGCGAGTGAGCGATGAACGCGCCCCACCCTCAGGGCGTGAGCGGAATAGGCCGGCCACGGAAGGTACCCCCCAAATGTCTTACAACGCCGCAGGCGTACCCGAGAAGTTCGCCATGCTCGGGCTCACGTTCGATGACGTCCTGCTGCTGCCCGGGGCTTCCGCGGTGCTGCCGAACCAGGTCGACACCTCCTCGCGGGTCTCCCGGAACGTGCGCGTCAACATCCCGCTGCTCTCCGCCGCGATGGACAAGGTCACCGAGGCGCGGATGGCGATCTCGATGGCCCGCCAGGGCGGCGTCGGCGTGCTGCACCGCAACCTGTCGGTCGAGGACCAGGCCAACCAGGTCGACCTGGTGAAGCGCTCCGAGTCCGGCATGGTCACCGACCCGATCACGGTCGGCCCGAACACCACGCTGGCCGAGGCCGACGCGCTGTGCGCCAAGTTCCGCATCTCCGGCGTGCCGATCGCGGACGAGGCCGGCAAGCTGCTCGGCATCGTCACCAACCGTGACATGGCCTTCGAGTCGGACCGCAGCCGCCAGGTCCGCGAGATCATGACCCCGATGCCGCTGATCACCGGCAAGGTCGGCATCTCCGGGGTGGACGCGATGGCGCTGCTGCGCCGCCACAAGATCGAGAAGCTGCCGCTGGTCGACGACGAGGGCCGGATCAAGGGCCTGATCACCGTCAAGGACTTCGTCAAGGCCGAGCAGTACCCGAACGCCGCCAAGGACGCCGAGGGTCGTCTGCTGGTCGGTGCCGCCGTCGGTGCCAGCGCCGAGGCGTTCGACCGGGCCCAGGCCCTGGTCGAGGCCGGTGCGGACTTCCTGGTCGTGGACACCTCGCACGGCCACAGCCACAACGCGCTGGCCTGGATCGGGAAGATCAAGTCGGCCGTCGGGATCGACGTGGTCGGCGGCAACGTGGCCACCCGTGACGGCGCCCAGGCGCTGATCGACGCCGGCGTGGACGGCGTCAAGGTCGGCGTCGGCCCCGGCTCCATCTGCACCACCCGCGTGGTCGCCGGCATCGGCGTCCCGCAGATCACCGCCATCTACGAGGCCGCGGTGGCCTGCCAGGCGGCCGGCGTGCCGGTCATCGGCGACGGCGGCCTGCAGTACTCCGGCGACATCGGCAAGGCGCTGGCCGCCGGCGCCGACACCGTGATGCTGGGCTCGCTGCTGGCCGGCTGCGAGGAGTCCCCGGGTGAGCTGATGTTCATCAACGGCAAGCAGTTCAAGTCCTACCGCGGCATGGGCTCGCTGGGCGCGATGCAGTCCCGCGGCCAGGGCCGCTCGTACTCCAAGGACCGCTACTTCCAGGCCGAGGTGGCCTCGGACGACAAGCTCGTCCCCGAGGGCATCGAGGGCCAGGTGCCCTACCGCGGCCCGCTGTCGGCCGTGCTGCACCAGCTGGTCGGCGGCCTGCGCCAGACCATGGGCTACGTCGGCGCCGCCACCATCGCCGAGATGGAGAGCAAGGGCCGCTTCGTCCGGATCACCTCGGCGGGCCTCAAGGAGAGCCACCCGCACGACATCCAGATGACCGTCGAGGCGCCGAACTACTCCAACCGCTGAGTCCGCGCTTCCCAAGGGCCCGTCGCCGCACCGCGGCGCCGGGCCCTTCGGCGCGCCCGGGGGCGGGGGCGGGCCCCGCGCCCCGGAGGCGAGCGCGCGAGGCAACCGGGGTGCGGGATACTGGGGGCGGCCGGGGTGACCCGGCGGGCATGAGCAACAAACCAGAAGGGCTCGAAGTGACTGAGATCGAGATCGGGCGAGGCAAGCGCGGCCGACGGGCGTACTCCTTCGACGACATCGCCGTCGTCCCCAGCCGCCGTACCCGGGACCCGAAGGAGGTCTCGATCGCCTGGCAGATCGACGCCTACCGCTTCGAGCTGCCGTTCCTGGCCGCCCCGATGGACAGCGTGGTCTCGCCGCAGCAGGCCATCGCCATCGGCCGCCTCGGCGGCCTCGGCGTGCTGAACCTCGAAGGCCTCTGGACCCGCTACGAGGACCCGCAGCCGCTGCTCGACGAGATCGCCACGATCACCGACGAGGCCGCCGCGACCCGCCGCCTCCAGGAGATCTACGCCGCGCCGATCCGCGCCGAGCTGATCAAGCAGCGGATCCAGGAGGTCCGCGACTCCGGTGTGGTCACCGCCGCCGCGCTCTCGCCGCAGCGCACCGCCGAGTTCTCCAAGGCCGTCGTGGACGCCGGCGTCGACGTCTTCGTCATCCGCGGCACCACCGTCTCGGCCGAGCACGTGTCCAGCGGCGCGGAGCCGCTCAACCTCAAGCAGTTCATCTACGAGCTGGACGTCCCGGTGATCGTCGGCGGCTGCGCCACGTACACCGCGGCCCTGCACCTGATGCGCACCGGCGCGGCCGGCGTGCTGGTCGGCTTCGGCGGCGGCGCCGCCCACACCACCCGGGGCGTCCTCGGCATCCAGGTGCCGATGGCCACCGCCGTCGCCGACGTGGCCGCCGCCCGCCGGGACTACATGGACGAGTCCGGCGGCCGCTACGTGCACGTGATCGCGGACGGCGGCGTCGGCTACAGCGGCGACATCCCGAAGGCCGTCGCCTGCGGCGCCGACGCGGTGATGATCGGTGCCGCGCTGGCCCGCGCCACCGACGCGCCCGGCAAGGGCTTCCACTGGGGCATGGAGGCCGTCCACGAGGAGCTGCCGCGCGGCAAGCGGGTGGACCTCGGCACGGTCGGCACCACCGAGGAGATCCTGACCGGTCCCTCGCACACCCCCGACGGCACCATGAACCTGTTCGGCGCGCTGCGCCGCGCGATGGCCACCACCGGCTACACCGAGCTCAAGGAGTTCCAGCGGGTCGAGGTGACCGTCAACCCGGCGCTCAACCACCGCTGAGACGCGTCGTGGTGAAGGCCCCCGTCGGTTTCGCCGGCGGGGGCCTCGGGCTGTCCGGACCGGCGTCAGCCGCGGTTGGCGGTGCGGCGGGTGAGGAGGAAGCCGCCGACCAGGGCGATGCCGTAGAAGGCGAGGTCGAGTGCGCGCAGCTCGGCGCGCCAGTGCGCCAGGGCGTCGTGCGGCAGGCCGCGCGGGCCGGGGCCGGCCGCGTGCACCCGGCGGAGCTGGCCGGTCAGCTGGCCGAGCAGCAGCGCGCAGGCCGCGAGCAGCGCGCCGAGCAGCGGCAGCACCCGGCTGCGGCCGCCGAGCCGGCCGAGCGGTAAGGCGACCAGGGCGGCGAGGGCGATGGCCAGCCAGCCGAGGCTGTCCGCGGCCCGGGCCGGCGCGCAGCCGTAGGCCAGGCCGCCGAGCAGCATGGCGAGGACGGCGAGGGCGACCGCCAGGGCGGTGCGGCGGCGCGGGCCCGTCCGGTGGGAGCGGACGGTGGGGACGTATCCGGCCACCGGGACACCGGGCATACCGGGCGCGACGTAGCCCTCGGGGGAATCCAGGGTGGGTGTGACCGAGTAGTGCTGGGCGGTGCGCGGCCGGCCCGACTGGCCGTCAGCGCCCGGTGCGGGTGCGGTCATGGGCGTCGGATCCCCCCGGAAAGACGATGAGCTGCCGAACGGTAGCAGCGCCCCGGCCAGATCTTGGCGAGTTTTCGATCACAGATCGGGCACGGAGCGCCGAGCCCGATCCGGTATGCCCCGGATCGGGTGCGGGGGTCGGGTGGTCCCGGCCCCCGGGGACAGGGGATGATGGAGACTTGGGCGTTCGGGCCTGAGGCCGGGCCGACACGCCGTCACCACGACCGCCAGCAGCACATGGGGGAACGTTCCGAATGACCCAGGCGCAGGGTTCCACCGGCCGCCTCCTGGCCGGCCGCTACCGGCTGAACGGCGTGCTCGGGCGCGGCGGCATGGGCACCGTCTGGCGCGCCGAGGACGAGATGCTGGGGCGGACCGTCGCGGTCAAGGAACTGCGGATGAACGCCAGCGTCGAGGAGGAGGAGAAGCACCGGCTGATTGTCCGGACGCTGCGCGAGGCCAAGGCCACCGCGCGGATCCGGCACAACTCGGCGGTCACCGTCTTCGACGTGGTCGACGAGGACGACCGGCCGTGGATCGTCATGGAGCTGGTCGAGTCCCGCTCGCTGGCCGACGTCATCCGGGAGGACGGGCCGCTGGCCCCCGCCCGGGCCGCCGAGATCGCGCTCGACGTGCTCGGCGTGCTGAGCGCCGCGCACGCGCTGGGCATCCTGCACCGGGACGTCAAGCCGTCCAACGTGCTGATCGGCGACGACGGCCGGGTCGTGCTCACCGACTTCGGCATCGCCAGCGTGGAGGGCGACGCCTCGGTCACCTCCACCGGCATGCTGGTCGGCGCCCCCTCGTACATATCTCCGGAGCGGGCCCGCGGGCAGAAGCCCGGGCCGCCGGCCGACCTGTGGTCGCTGGGCGGCACGCTGTACGCGATGGTCGAGGGCCGGCCGCCGTACGACCGGGGCTCGGCGCTGGCCACCCTGACCGCGGTGATGACCGAGGAGCTGACCGCCCCGGTGAACGCCGGGGCGCTGCAGCCGGTGATCGAGGGGCTGCTCGCCAAGGACCCGGCCGAGCGGCTGGACGCCTCGCAGACCCGGTCGATGCTGAAGCGGGTCGTCGCGGAGGCCACCTCGAAGGCCGAGTCGACCACCGTGCACGCGCTGCCGGTCGAGAGTCCGGCCGCCGCCGCGGAGCCCGAGGAGGCCCCGGCCGAGGCCGAGGAGGGCCGCAAGCGGTCCATCGGGGGGCTGCTGGGGACGGTCCGGGTGGGCAGCCGGGCCAAGGACGAGGAGCCCGCCGCCGTGGCGGAGCCCGTCGTGGAGCCGGCGCCCGAGCCTGCCTCGCCGTCCTCGGACGTGGCGTCGGGCTCGGCTTCGGGTTCGCTCGCGGCGTCGGGTTCGGCTCCGGCGGCCGAGCCGATCCGGCCGGTGACCAGCGAGTGGACCCTGGGCGCCACGCAGGCGGCCGGCGCCGACCCGCGCAACGGACGGCGGCGGCTGGCCGTCGTCACCGTGGTGCTGGTCCTGCTGCTGATCGCCGGGGTGGTCGCGGTGCTCCAGGCCGTCGGCAACGGGGACGACTCGTCGGCGAACGGCGCGGGCGCCACCTCGTCGGTCTCGACCAGCTCCGAGGCCGGGCCGAGCGGGACCCCGGCCGCCTCCGTTCCGGCGGCGGAGCCGGAGCCGGGCACCGACAAGCCCGCCCCGGACAAGCCCGCCCCGGACAAGCCGGCCACCGACACACCGGCCCCCGACAAGCCGGCCGACACGCCCGGCCCCTCTGCGGCCAACCCGCCGGCCGCCGGCGCGCCCGCCACCACCCCCGCGCAGAGCCCGACCCCGCCGGGGGCCGCCGTCCCGGCCGGTTACCACGAGTACAAGGACCCGACCGGCTTCTCGGTCGTCCTGCCGGACTGGCTCCAGCCGGCCGGTTCGGAGGGCGTCCGCCGGATCTTCAAGGGCAACGGCAGTACCCTGACCATCGAGTGGACCACCACCCCCGGCCCCAGCGCCGTCGCCGACTGGCAGGACTCCGAGCCGGGCCTGCGTTCGAAGGTCACCAACTACCAGCGGGTCAACCTGGCCGCGATCAACTACCGGCAGTGGAGCAACGCGGCCGACTGGGAGTGGATCAGCGGCACGCCGCGCACGCACTCGCTCAACCGGGGCTTCGTCACCGGGAACCCGGCCAAGTACGGCTACGCGATCTACTGGATCACCCCGGACGCGGACTGGGGTGCCCCGGCCAACTCCCAGGCCCGGGACACGGCCTTCGCCACCTTCCAGCCCGCGCCGTAGGGCGCTAGGCCTAGCCGATCAGGCGGGCCTTGGCCCGGGTGAACTCCTCGTCGGTGAGCGCGCCGGAGCCGTGCAGGGCGGCCAACCGCTCCAGCTGGCCGAGGAGTTGGTCGCCCGCGCCGAGTTCGGCGGGGGCGGTGTCGGCCGCCGGCCCGGCGGCCGACGCGGCCTTGCGGGCGAGCCGGGCGGCCTCCCGGAGCTGCTCGGCGAAGACGTCGGCCTTGGCCACGTCCTCGAACCGGTGCGAGCCGGTCAGTGCGACGATCGTGAGCACGTCGCCGTTGAGCTTGGTCCTGGCCACGGTCGCGTCCGTGACCGCCGTAAGCGGAACCGGGACCGGCGGTTTACCGTCCTTGAGAAAGAGCAGTCGGTGGGTGGTGAGAACGAGCACGCCCTTGCGGAAGTGGTCGGGATGGCGCCCGGCCGTCGAGGCGACCGGATTCTCGCCGTCGATGACGACCGCCTCCACCGTGCGCACGGCCTCGGCCTGATTGGCTTGGCTGTTGTTTCCCGCCACCTTGAAGGCGGTGTCGATCAGATCGGTCCAGTCCATGGGACCGAGCGTAAAGGAGCCGCTCAGTAGGCTGCTCGGCGAGCGAGAGGAACTGGCATGCGAGGCGGCCCGGAGCAGTTGCTGGCGGGGCGGTACCGGCTGACGGACCGTCCCGAACTCCTGCGGGCCCTGGCGGTGGACGACCGCACCGGGGAGTCCGTGCTGCTGCGAGCCCTGGAGCTGCCGGCGCTGCTGACCACCGGTCAGGACCTGGACGGCGAGGTGCCCGCGCACGCCGACCGGCTGGTCCGCCGGGTGGCGGCGGTCGGCTCGGCCGCGCCGACCGGGCACCCCCGGCTGCTGCGCGGGCTCGGTGCCTTCGTCGAGGGCGAACTGCTGTGGACGGTGGAGGAGCGGTCGGGCGCCATGACGCTGGCGGACCTGGCGGCGGCCGGACCGGTGCCGCCCTACCGGGCGGCCGAGCTGGCGGCGGACCTGGCCGGCGCGCTGCGGGCGCTGCACGAGGACGGACTCGTCCACGGGAACCTGACCGCCGAGTCCGTGCTGGTCTGCGAGGACGGCGCGGCGATGCTCGGCGGGCTGCTGTCCGGGGTGGCGCAGGAGGCGCTGGCCGAGGACCTCGGCGGCCCGGGCGGGCGCCGCCGGTACGAGGTGCGGGCCACCCTGGTCGGCCCGGTGGCGGAGCGCTGGCCGCTGGACGGCGGCCCGGCGGGCGACTGCTGGGCGCTCGGGGTGCTGGTGCAGCGGCTGGTCACCGGCCGCTCGCCGTTCCCGGACGGTGGCGTGCCGGAGCTGGTGTCGGCGGTCCGGGACGGGCGGCGGGAGCCTGCGGCGGCCTGCGGGCCGCTGGCGCCGCTGGTCGAGCGGCTGCTGCAGCCCGACCCCTCGCTGCGGCCGACCGCCGAGGAGGCCCGCCGGGAGCTGGCGGCGCTGCTCGCGGGCGCGCCGGAGCCGGTCGACGAGGAGTGGGCGGCGCGGGCGCTGGTGCTGAGACCGGAGGCCCCGCTGGTGCGGCGCCGGCGGGGGCGGGGTGGTGGACGAGGGCGGTCGGAGGTCGTCGTGGGCGCGAACGCCGGCGCGAACGCCGGGGCGGGCGCCGGGCGGCCGGACGAGGTGCGGCCGCCGCGGATACCTCCGGCGCTGTTCGGCCCGTTGCTGGTGGGGGGCGTGTTCCTGCTGCTGGTGCTCGGGGTGGCCGCGGTGGTGCTGTTCGCAGGCTGACGGCCCCGGAGTGTCCCGGACCGTCGGTCCGACGGGTGAGCGTGATTACCGGGGCTGGCAAGGTGCGCCTAATGTGTGCGTGGGATTTGTTCGAACAGTGGTCTGCACCAGGCCCTCCGTCGCTGTGACGGCAGACGGATGTGAGGGGGAGTGGTCGCCGATGGGCGTGCAGGACCGGCCGGAGACGGCCGAGACGGAGCGGCTGCTGGCCGGGCGGTACGAGCTGGGCGACCGGCTCGGCCGCGGCGGGATGGGGACCGTCTGGCGGGCCTGGGACCGGATGCTGAACCGCGAGGTCGCGGTGAAGGAACTGACCGTCAACCACCTGCCCGAGGACGAGCTGCAGATCCTGCACGCCCGGATGAAGCGGGAGGCCAGCGCGGCCGCCCGGATCAAGCACCCCGGCGTGATCACGGTGCACGACGTGCTGGAGCAGGACGGCCGGCCGTGGATCGTGATGGAGCTGGTGGACGGCCGCTCGCTGGCCGACGTGATCAGCCAGGACGGCACCCTGCAACCGCGCGCCGTCGCCGAGGTCGGCAGCCAGGTGCTCGCCGCACTGCACCGCGGCCACCAACTCGGCGTCCTGCACCGCGACGTGAAGCCGGCCAACGTGCTGCTGGAGCGCGGCACCGGGCGGGTGGTGCTGCTGGACTTCGGCATCGCGACGTACGAGGGCTCGGCCGAACTGACCCGGCCGGGTGACCTGGTCGGCTCGCCGGACTACCTGGCGCCGGAGCTCGCCCAGGGCGAGCGGCCCGGGCCGGCCTCCGACCTGTGGGGCCTCGGGGCGACGCTGTACGCCGCGGTGGAGGGCCAGTCGCCGTTCCGCCGGACCTCGCCGATCACCACGCTGGCCGCCGTGGTGGGCGAGCCGCTGCCGGAGCCGGTCCGGGCCGGGCCGCTGGGCCCGGTGCTGGCCGCGCTGATGGCCAAGGACCCGGCCGAGCGACCGAACGCGGACGAGGCCGCCCGGATGCTGGCCGAGGTGCAGGCCGGGCACACGATCGGCCTGAAGCCGGTCGCGCCGCTGCGCGCGCCCACCCAGTCGGTGCCGGTGGTGGACCGCAGCGAGCGCCCGGCGGCGGAGGAGGATCCCGAGGAGGAGGACGCGCCGGGGGCGACGGCGGCGGAGGCCGAGGAACCGACCGGGGCGCGCTCGGGGGCCGTTCCGGACACCACCGGGGGCGTGGCCGCCGAGGCGGCAGCGCCCACTGCCGAGGTCGCGCCGGTGGCGCACCCCGTCACGCCCGCGCGCGGGCCGGCCAAGCGCCGCAGCACCCTGAAGATCGTCGTGATCGCGGTGGCCGTCGGCCTGCTGGCGGCCGGCGCGACCTTCCTCGCCACCCGGCACACCACCACCGGGCACGTCGCCGCCCCCACGGCCGACGATCCCGTCCCGACCGCCTCCACCAGCCCGGACCCGACCAGCGACGCCAGCCCGGGACCGGCGGCGCCCAACGGCTACCACTGGGTCGACGACCCGGCCGGCTTCCGCTTCCCGCTGCCCTCGGTCAGCCCGGCCTGGCAGCGCAGTGCCACGCCCGACAACCAGGTCTACTACAGCCCCGACAACAAGGTGCACTACCTGCAGTTCGCGGTCACCGTCGGCCAGTCGGTCAAGCCGCTGGAGCACCTGCGGCAGATGGAGGCCACCGTCTCCAAGAACCTGAAGGACTACAAGCAGCACAAGATGACCGGCGTCGCGGTGAACGGCCACGAGGCGGCCGTCTGGGAGTTCAGCTACCTCGCCAAGGAGGGCGGCCGGCGCCGGGCGGTCGAGGCCGAGTTCATCGACGACGACGGCACCAGCTACGCGATCTACTCGTCCAGCCCGGACCGGGGCAACGAGTGGAACGAGGCGGAGCAGCGCTTCAACGCGGTGCTGCACTACTTCACGCCGACCCGCTGACCGGGGGGCGCCCGCTCCGCCCGGCCGCGGCAGATTCTTGTTACCGACGGGTACCGGACCGGCCGCCGAGCGCCTAGGCTGCGCCGTATGTCGGACCTCACAGCAGGCGCAGCGGCCACCGAACACCCCGCGACCGGGAACCCGCCCGCCCCCGGCGGGGGCCGGACCGTCGCGGCGGCCGTCCCGCCGTCCCTGGTCGCCCGGTTGGCCGCCGGCGTCACCGCCACCGGCGAGCCCAGCCTGGTGGAGACCGTCGCCCCGCTGACCGGCGAGCGGCTGGCGAGCCTGCCGCAGTCCACCCCGGCCGACGTCGAGGTCGCCTTCGAACTGGCCCGCCGCGCCCAGCCGGCCTGGGCCGCGCTGCCGGTGCGCCGCCGCGCGGCCGTCCTGCTGCGCTTCCACGACCTGCTGCTCAAGCGGCAGGACGAGGTGCTGGACCTCGTCCAGGCCGAGACCGGCAAGGCCCGGCTGCACGCCTTCGAGGAGGTGCTGGCCACCGCCATGGCCGCCCGGCACTACGGGCGGGCCGCGCACGGCTACCTCCGGGACAAGCGGCGCGGCGGGGCGCTGCCGGTGCTCACCCACGCGGTCGAGGCCCGCCGGCCCAAGGGCGTGATCGGCCACATCTCGCCCTGGAACTACCCGCTGGAGCTGTCCGTCGGCGACGTCCTGCCCGCCTTCGCGGCCGGCAACGCCGTGGTCAACAAGCCGGACACGCAGACCGCGCTGACCGCGCTGTGGGCCCGCGAGCTGCTGATCGAGGCCGGGCTGCCGGCCGACCTGTGGCAGGTCGTGCTCGGCGACGGCCCGGTGATCGGCCCCGCCGTGGTGGAGCACGCCGACTACGTCTCGTTCACCGGCTCCACCCGCACCGGCCGCGAGGTCGCCCAGCGCGCCGCCGCCCGGCTGGTCGGCGCCTCGCTCGAACTCGGCGGCAAGAACGCCATGCTGGTCCTCGCCGACGCCGACCTCGACCGGGCCGCCGCGGGCGCCGTGCGGGCCTGCTTCTCCTCCGCCGGGCAGCTGTGCATCTCGATCGAGCGGCTGCTGGTGCACCGCTCGGTGGCCGACGACTTCCTGGAGCGCTTCGCCGCCCGCACCCGGGCGCTGCGCCTCGGCGGCGGCCTCGCCTACGGCGCCGACATGGGCTCGCTGGTCTCCGTCCGCCAGCTGGAGGCCACCACCCGGCACGTGGAGGAGGCGGTCAAGGCGGGCGCCACCGTGCTGGCCGGCGGCCGGGCCCGGCCCGACCTCGGCCCGTACTTCTTCGAGCCGACCATCCTCGACGGGGTGACCCCGGACATGGCGGTCTGCGGCGAGGAGACCTTCGGCCCGGTCGTCTCCGTCTACCGCTTCGACACCGACGACGAGGCGGTGGCCGCCGCCAACTCCACGCCGTACGGCCTGAACTCCAGCGTCTGGACCAGGGACACCCGGCGCGGCCGGGCGGTCGGGGCCCGGCTGCGCACCGGCACGGTCAACGTCAACGAGGCCTACGCGGCCGCGTACGGCTCGATCGGCTCGCCGATGGGCGGCATGGGCGACTCCGGGCTCGGCCGCCGCCACGGTGCCGAGGGCATCCTGCGCTTCACCGAGGCGCAGACCGTCGCGACCCAGCGGCTGATGCCGATCGCGCCCTCGTTCGGCCTGGACGACCGGCAGTTCGCCGCGGTGATGACCGGCGGGCTGCGGGTGCTGAAGGCGCTGCGGTTCAAGTAGCCGTCCCGGACCGGGGGTCCAAGTAGCCGTCCCGGCCCGGTGGTTCGCCCCCGTGTCCGGAGTCGGCCCGGCCGGTGGTCCGATCCGCTCGTCCTGTGGTCGGGTTCCGTCCTGTGGTCAGGTTCACCCGTCCCGTAGTCAGTTCGCGTCCCGAAGGAGCAGTGGCAGATGGTGGAGTCCGGCGGTGCGGCGGAGTTCGACTACGACGTGGTCGTGGTCGGCTCCGGCTTCGGTGGTTCGGTCGCCGCGCTGCGGCTGACCGAGAAGGGCTACCGGGTCGCCGTCCTGGAGGCCGGCCGGCGCTTCGAGCGGGACGAACTGCCCAGGAACTCCTGGGACCTGCCGAACTACCTGTGGGCGCCGAAGCTCGGCCTCTACGGCATCCAGCGGATCCACCTGCTGGCCAACGTGCTGATCCTGGCCGGCGCCGGGGTCGGCGGCGGCTCGCTGAACTACGCCAACACCCTGTACGTGCCGCCGAAGGCCTTCTTCGAGGACCGTCAGTGGCGCCACATCACCGACTGGCAGGAGGAGTTGGCGCCGTTCTACGACCAGGCGCAGCGGATGCTCGGGGTCCGGCTCAACCCGACCGTCACCCCCTCCGACGTGCACCTCAAGGCCGCCGCCGAGCAGATGGGGGTGGGCGACACCTTCCACATGGCGCCGGTCGGGGTCTTCTTCGGGGACGGCCAGGACGCCGGCGGCAGGGCCGAGGCGGCGCCCGGGGACGAGGTCGCCGACCCGTACTTCGGCGGCGCCGGGCCGGCCCGCAAGGCCTGCGTGGAGTGCGGCGAGTGCATGACCGGCTGCCGGCACGGGGCGAAGAACATGCTCACCGAGAACTACCTGCACCTGGCCGAGCGGGGCGGCGCCGAGATCCACCCGCTCACCACGGTGGCCCGGATCCGGGAGCTCCCCGGCGCCGACGGGAGCCGCGGCTACGCGGTGGACGTGCGCCGGACCGACTCCCGCTCCCGCACCGACCGGGTGAAGGCGGGCGCGCGGACCATCACCGCCGCCCGGGTGGTGGTCGCGGCCGGGACGTACGGCACCCAGTCGCTGCTGCACCGGATGCGTGACGGGGGGCACCTGCCCCGGATCTCCGGCCGGCTCGGCGAGCTGACCCGCACCAACTCCGAGGCGCTGGTGGGCGCGCAGACCACCGACCGGCGCTACGGCACCCGGGTGGACTTCACCAAGGGCGTGGCGATCACCTCCTCGATCCACCCGGACGCCAGCACCCACATCGAGCCGGTCCGCTACGGCAAGGGCTCCAACGCGATGGGTGCGCTGTCGATAGCCCAGGTCAAGGGCGGCGGACGGGCCCCGCGCTGGCTGCGCTACCTGGGTGGGTCGGTGCGCCACCCGGTGACCTTCGCCCGCTCGATGAACCAGCACCGCTGGTCCGAGAAGACGATCATCGGCCTGGTGATGCAGTCGCTGGACAACTCGATCACCGTCTCGCTGAAGAAGGACCTGCTCGGCAAGAGCCGGCTCACCTCCGCCCAGGGCCACGGCGCCCCCAACCCGACCTGGATCCCGGCCGCCGAACAGGGCGCCCAGGCGCTGGCCGAGCAGATCAACGGCTTCGCCGGCAGCAGCGCCGGCGAGATCTTCGACATCCCGATGACCGCCCACTTCCTCGGCGGCTGCCCGATCGGCGACGCCCCCGAGACCGGCGTGGTCGACCCCTACCACCGGCTGTACGGCCACCCGGGGATCAGCGTGGTCGACGGCGCGGCCGTCTCCGCCAACCTCGGGGTGAACCCCTCGCTGACGATCACCGCGCAGGCCGAGCGCGCCATGTCGATGTGGCCCAACAAGGGCGAGGCGGACCGCCGCCCGGCCCAGGGCGAGGCCTACCGGCGGGTCGCCCCGGTGGCGCCGGCCCGGCCGGCCGTCCCGGAGGACGCGTTCGGCGCGCTCCGACTGCCGCTGCTGCCCGTCCCGGAGGTCCCGAAGAAGCGCGGCTGAGCAGGCCCCGACGGGCCAACCCGCCCGGCTCGGTACCCGGTTGACATTCGTTCGGATCCGATGGGATAAACGGGCTTTCTGGGGGACCAGGAACTCGTCGAGCGGGGGGAAACCGGTCCATGGCCATCTGCGCATCGTGCGGCGCGGCATCGGTGGAAGGGGCGCCTGCGTGCGTCTCGTGCGGGCGGCCGCTGACGCCGCCCCCGCCGGCGGCCGCCATGCCCGCGGTACCTCCCGCGGTACCTCCCGCGGTACCTCCCGTCGTGCCGCCCGCCGTTCCGCCCCCGCCGGCGTACGGTCCGCCGTCCGCCGCGCCCGGGTACCCGCCGCCGCTTCCGCCTTCGCCGCCCGGCTACGGGCCGCCGCCCGCGCCCGGGTACGGCCCGCCGACCGGGTACGGCCCGGGCCACCCGCAGCCCGCCGGGCCGCCCACGCTGGGCAGCTGGGGCGCCGGGCAGCCGTATGACCCGCGGGCCGGCCGGCCGAACGTGCTGAGCCGGCTGCTCGGCGCGGACTGGCGCCCGGCGCTCCTGGTCGCCATCGCCCCGACCGCCGTGCTGCTGCTGGCGGCGCTGATCGTGGCGGTCCCGAGCGACTACCAGTACGCCTACCTGGTCCGGGCGCCCGGGTTCGGCGAGCGCTTCGGCGCCGCCCTGTCGATGGCGCTGAGCGCGCTCGGTGCGCCGTTCAAGCTCGGGTACACCACCGCGCTGCGACGCGGCGACGCGGCGGGCATGGACGCGCTGCTCCGGGCGGTGCCGCTGACGGTCACCGTGCTGTGGGCGCTGGCGCTCTGGCTCGGCCTGCGGACCGCGGCACGCCGCCGCCGGGCCGCCGGCCTCCAGCTCACCCGGGCCCAGGCCGCGGGCGAGGCGCTGCGCACCGCGGTGGTCCTGGCCGCGGTGACCGCGCTGCTCGGGTTGGCCGGCGGGACGTCCTGGGAGCCGCAGCGCACCGGCCTCGTCGGCCGCGCCCTCGGGGTGACGTACACCGTGGACTCCGGCTGGCTGGAGGCGACCGGCTGGACGGCCCTGCTCGCCGCGCTGACGGCCTTCGCCGTCCACGGCACCGACGCGCTGCGCTGGGCCGCCTGGCGCAGCCGGGCGGTGCGCGGCTGGGCGGTCGCCGCGCTCACGGCCGGCCGGGCGCTGGCACTGTCACTGGGACTGGCCTCGGTGACGGGCTTCGTGCTGGTCGCCGTCAACAGCGACGAGGGCTGGCAGACCCCGGTCTCGGCGGCCTTCCTGCCCAACCTCGGCCTGGGCCTGCTCGGCCTGGGCTCGGGGGCGACCTTGCAGGCGTTCAACGGGGCGAGCGACGCGGCGGTCGCGATCGGCGGCGACTGGCGGGACACCCCCGACAGGGGGGAAATCTCCTTCTTCGACCTGCACGACCAGACCGCCGACTGGCGCTGGACCGGCCTGCTGGCCCTCGCCACGGCGGGCGTCCTCGGCTGGTCGGCGTACCGGCGGCGGCTGGACGCGGCCGACCGGTTCCGGCTGGCGGCCGTCCACGCCGTGGCGCTCACCGCGCTGATGGCGGTGGGCGGTGCGCTGATGACGACCTCGACGTCCTCGGCGGTCGCGGGGTGGGACACCTTCGCCAACCAGACGGAGGTGTCCCGGGACACCTCGATCAACCTGGGCTTCGCCAGCGTGCTGGTGGCCAACCTGGTCTGGGCGGCGATCGGCGCGCTGCTGGTGCCGCCGCTGCTGGCGGCCGTCCGCGGCCGGGGCGCGGTGGCCCGCGAGGACGCCTACGGCGCGCCCCCGTACGGTGCGCCCCCGTACGGCGCGCCCCCGTACGGCGCGCCCCCGTACGGCGCGCCCCCGTACGGTGCGGTGCCGCACGGCGCGGTGCCGCCGCCGGGGGCGCCGTACGAGGCCGGGCCGGAGCTGCAGCCGTACGCCCCCGGGGCGGGGGTGGGCGACGTGGTCGGCTCGGACGACGCGCCGCTGGTGCCGCCGCCCGGGGCGTCGGCCGAGGAGCCGGTCGATCCGAGCGTCTGGCGCAAGCAGCCCTGAGCCGGGCAGCCGTGGGCGGAGCGGTCTGAGCGGAGCGGCCCTGAGCCGGGCGGCCCGGACAGGGCAAAGGGCCCCGCGGGGGAACGGGGCCCTTTGTCGCTCAGCACGCGGCGTCAGGGCTGCGCCGGTGCTGGGGGTGACGGCGCCGGGGGAGGGGCGCCGTCGGGTCGGTCGGCTTCGGGGTCGCGCCGTCGCGGCCCGGCGTGGGTGGCCGGTGGCGCGGGGCGCGCACGCTCGCGGTGCGGCGGGTCGGCGCGCAGGTCTGCGCCGGGCCTTCGCTCACGGAGCGTGAGGTGGCGTACGGGGCTGCCGCCCAGTGCGGCGGCATCGGTCGGGGCCTCCACGGTGAGCCTGCCGGCCGCCGGGAGAACCGCTTCCACGCAGCATCGTGCTGGACGAAGGGCTTGCTCTGCAACCGATTCAGCACAGTTCGACCCGGCACATTTGGTGCGGGTGCCGACTCCCGGGTGTGGCCCGGGCGCGGGTGCAGGCCTCGTTCCGCCCCGTCGGGCGGTTGTGGGCAGGTGTCGACACGAGGCGTCGATGATCACGGTGCGTAGTGGCGTGAGTGGCTGCGGCGCACGGGGACGCGCGTAGCGGCGCGGGACGGGAAAGGGTGTGCGCCCGGGCGTGCCCGGCTCGCGACGGGGGTGCGACGACCGGCCCGGGCGTCCCCGGGGACCGGCCGTCCCACCTCTCGGTCCAGTCGCGGCCGGGGTCGCTGTCCCCTGCTGTCCGGCCGCGGCACCCGCGCACGGTCCCACGGCGCCGCACTCCCGGCGGGGCCGGGGCGGCGGCGCCACATGCGCCGGTGGACTGGGATGAAGCTCCACGCGTGGTCCTGCAAGTCCGTACGGCGGCGCCCCTGGCCGGGGCGAAGGCGGCGCGTCTGGCGGGCGCGGCGCGGTCGTACGGTCGTCTGAAGCAACGAAAGGCGGCCCCGCCCGGTCACGGTCGTTTGGACGGGCAGACGAGTGAAACCGGACAGCCCGGTAGAATCGGTGTCCAGACACCCCCACCCGTCGCCGCCGCGGCCCCCGCCGGGGAAGCGGTTCGGTGTGACACCTCTCGTACCGCTGCCGGAAGGCCGTCTGTGTCCTCTGCAATTCCCGTCCAGTCCGCGCCGGACAACGACACCGTCCTGGTGGTCGACTTCGGCGCCCAGTACGCCCAGCTCATCGCCCGTCGGGTGCGTGAGGCGCGGGTCTACAGCGAGATCGTGCCGAGCAGCATGCCGGTCGCCGAGATGCTCGCCAAGAACCCGAAGGCGATCATCCTCTCCGGCGGTCCGTCGTCGGTCTACGAAGAGGGCGCGCCGCAGCTCGACCGCGCGATCTTCGAGGCCGGGGTCCCGGTCTTCGGCATGTGCTACGGCTTCCAGCTGATGGCCAAGACCCTCGGCGGCACGGTCGACAACACCGGCGCCCGCGAGTACGGCCGCACCCCGCTGACCGTCAGCCGCACCGGATCCACCCTGTTCGAGGGCGTTCCGGCGGAGCACTCGGTGTGGATGTCGCACGGCGACGCCTGCTCCGCCGCCCCGGAGGGCTTCACCGTCACCGCGTCCACCGCGGTGGTCCCGGTCGCGGCCTTCGAGAACGACGAGGCCCGCCTCTACGGCGTCCAGTACCACCCCGAGGTGCTGCACTCCGACCACGGCCAGCAGATCCTGGAGCACTTCCTCTACCGCGGCGCCGGCCTCGCCCCGACCTGGACCACCGGCAGCGTGGTCGAGGAGCAGGTCGCGCTGATCCGCGCCCAGGTCGGCGAGAAGCGCGCGATCTGCGGCCTCTCCGGCGGTGTGGACTCCGCGGTCGCGGCGGCCCTGGTCAACAAGGCCATCGGCTCCAAGCTGACCTGCGTGTACGTCGACCACGGCCTGATGCGCAAGGGCGAGACCGAGCAGGTCGAGAAGGACTTCGTGGCGGCCACCGGCGTGCAGCTGAAGGTGGTCGACGCCGCGGAGCGCTTCCTGAACGCGCTGAAGGGGGTCACCGACCCCGAGGAGAAGCGCAAGATCATCGGCCGGGAGTTCATCCGGGTCTTCGAGCAGGCGCAGGCCGAGATCGTCGCCGAGGCCGGCGAGCACGGCGAGTCGGTCGACTTCCTGGTCCAGGGCACCCTGTACCCGGACGTGGTGGAGTCCGGCGGCGGCACCGGCACCGCCAACATCAAGTCCCACCACAACGTCGGCGGCCTGCCCGAGGACCTCCAGTTCCAGCTGGTCGAGCCGCTGCGCAAGCTGTTCAAGGACGAGGTCCGGATGGTCGGCCAGGAGCTGGGCCTGCCGGAGGAGATCGTCCAGCGCCAGCCGTTCCCGGGCCCGGGCCTGGGCATCCGGATCGTCGGCGAGGTCACCCAGGAGCGGCTGGACCTGCTCCGCGACGCCGACGCGATCGCCCGCGAGGAGCTGACCGCGGCCGGCCTGGACCGCGAGATCTGGCAGTGCCCGGTCGTGCTGCTCGCCGACGTGCGCAGCGTGGGCGTGCAGGGCGACGGCCGCACCTACGGTCACCCGATCGTGCTGCGCCCGGTCTCGTCCGAGGACGCCATGACCGCCGACTGGTCGCGCCTGCCGTACGACGTGCTGGCCAAGATCTCCACCCGGATCACCAACGAGGTCCGCGACGTGAACCGCGTCGTCGTCGACGTCACCAGCAAGCCGCCGGGCACCATCGAGTGGGAGTGAGCACTCCCGCCGGCCGCTGAGCCGCTGCTGAACGGCCGTGCCGTCGTTCCCGTACCAGGGAGCGGCGGCACGGCCGTTCGCGGTGGGGCGGCCGCCCGGGTGGGGACCTCCCACCGAAAGCGATCGGGAGCGGGCAGAATGCGGACCGGACCTGTCAGGGAGTGGCGGGCCGCGAGGGAAGGTGTGAGCGATGTCGGAGGCTGGCAACTCCGTGGCGGGTGACGGGGAAGCGGGCGTCGGGGGAGCGGGTGTCGGGGGAGCGGCCGGTCTGGCCGACCGGGCGGCGCAGTGGCGGGCGTCCGCGTCCCGGTACGCGCTGCTGCCGCTGCGGCTCTTCCTCGGCGTCACCTTCGTGTACGCCGCCCTCGACAAACTGTCCGACGCGCACTACCTGGCCGGGGCGGCCGACCCGGCGTCGTTCGTCTCGCAGGCCCAGGCGGTCAAGGGCGGCAGCCCGATCTCCTTCCTGCTCGGCGCCGCCCTGGACGCGCCCACCCTGTTCGCGCTCGCCGTCGCCTTCGGCGAGCTGGCGGTCGGCCTCGGCACCCTGCTCGGCCTCTGGGGCCGGGTCGCGGCGCTCGGCGGCGCGATGATCAACCTCAGCCTCTGGCTGTCCATCAGCTGGAGCGTCTCGCCGTACTACCTGGGCAACGACCTCGGCTACCTGATGGCCTGGACACCGCTGCTGCTGGCCGGCACCCCGGACCTGTCGGTGGACGGCTACCTCGCCCGGCGGGCCGGCCGGGACCGGGGGCGCGGGCTGGGCGAGGACCGCGTCAGGCGCCGGGCGCTGGTGGACGGCGGGATCGCCGCCGTCGCGATCGGCGGCGCCGGGCTGCTCACCGGCTCGCTCACCCGGACCTTCGGCCGGGCCAAGCACTCCGCGCCCAAGCAGTCCGCGGCCCCGGCCACCACCCCGGCGCCGTCCGGACCGGCCCCCTCGGTGGCCGCCGCGAGCGTGCCGGTCGGCGGCTCGGCCCAGGTCAAGGACCCGGCCACCGGGGACGCCGTCTACATCGTGCAGCCCAAGGCGGGCCAGTACTGCGGCCTGTCCGCGGTGTGCACCCACTCCGGCTGCGCGGTCGACGCCCCGAAGAACGGCCAGCTGTACTGCCCCTGCCACGGCTCCCGGTTCGACGCCGCCACCGGCGCGGTGGTCAACGGGCCGGCGGTCAAGCCGCTGCCGAAGTACACCGTCACCCAGGCCGGCGACAAGCTGAACCTCGGGCCGTTGCAGAGCTGAGCCTGATCGGGCGGGTTCAGTCCCGGCGGTCGGTGCGGCCGCGCCGGGTGACCGCCGCGACCGCGCCGGCCAGGCCGCCGAGGCCGAGCACGATGAAGGTGACCGGGATGACGATCCGGCCGTTCACCGCCTGGTCGTTGAGCGCCGCGACCAGGTAGACCACCGCGATCGTGCTGAACAGCGCCCCCGCGATCAGCGAGAACAGGTCGAGCCGGTGCTTCCTCACTGCTGGACCACCTTGATGTTGCCGATCCCGACCGCGAGTTCGAGATCGAATGTGCCCTTGGACGGATGGCCGCTGCCCGGTGGCAGCAGGTAGGTGTGGCGGCCGGTGCCGTCGTTGCGGTCACCGGGGGCGGAGACGTCGCCGAGGCCCACCCGGGCCACCAGGTTCACCGTCACGTCCGGCGGCAGGATGACGGTCAGCTCGCCGGCGCCGAGTTCGACCTTGCTGGTGAGGGTGGTCCCGGCCGGGTCGAGCCCGCTCAGGTCCAGCCGGAGCTGGCCGGCCCCCAGGGAGTACCGGGGCTGGAGGTCGGCCGAGGCGACGACGGTGAAGTCGCGTTGGCCGACGGCGTTGCGCATGGAGTCCGGGGAGTGTCCGACGAAGACCAGCGCCAGGGTGAGCATCAGGCCCGTCACCGCGAGCTTGCGGGCCCGGCCGAACTTCGAGCCGATCAGCAGCGTCAGGCCGATCACCAGCAGCGCGGTGGCCAGCACGGTCGCACTCAGCACGGTGACGCTGGTGTGGCCGGCCGAGACGGACCAGACCGCGGCACCCGCGCCGATCGCCAGCAGCAGGCCGAAGAAGCCGAGCGCGGACCGCTCCCGGGGGTGCCGGGCGGTGGCGGGCCGGGGCCGGTAGGCCGGGCCGTCCTTGCGCAGCGGGTCGCCCGCGGGCAGGTCGACGCGCTGCCACCAGGGCTGGGTCGGGCCGCCCGCCGGCGGCACCGGGGTGCCGAACGGCGGGGTGGGGCCGGCGCCGTACGGGTTGCGCTCGGGGTGGCGCGGGTCCCACAGGTAGCCGGTCGGGCCGGGGGCCGGGGAGTCGGCGGGCACCGTTCCGGCGGCGCGCTCGGCCGCGTGCCGGGCGCGGGCGGCCTCGTCGTCCTCCGCCCCGGACCACGGGGACGGGCCGTACTGCTCCCCGTCGGGGTAGTGGCGGTCGTACGGGCCGCCGGGGCGGCGTCGGCGCGCCCGGCCGCGACGGCGGTCCGGGTCGTAGCGCACCGCCAGGAAGACCAGTCCGGCGAGCAGCAGCAGCGGGAACAACTGGTCGTCCTGGCCCATCGAGGAGAAGAACACCCCGGTACCGATCACGGCCAGCAGCACCGCGCCGACCGACTGGCCGTCCACCCGGCCGGTGAGCACCCGCTGGAGTTCGGTGCGCCCGTGCCGGGTGCCGCCCCGGCCGTCCGGCACCGGCTCGGTGGGGACGATCAGCCAGGCCAGGCCGTACAGGAACAGCCCGAGGCCGCCGGAGAGGCAGAGCACCACGGTGACCACCCGGAAGACCACCGGGTCGATGTCCAGGTGCCGCCCGAGGCCGCCGCAGACGCCGGCCACCACGCGGTGGTGCTCGGTCCTGGTCAGCGGGGGGCGTTCCGGTTCCGGCGGGGCGGCGGGCCCGGTCTCCTGGATGCGGTGGTCGTCGGTCATGGGCACCATCCTCCCGGCTGCCCCGGCCCGGCCCAACCGGTGCGAGCCCTGCCCGGACCCTGACTTGTCCCTGAGAAGGGGTCAGGGACACACCCTGATGCGTCCGCGTGCGCGGGCGTGGAACCATCGGTGGCGTGGCAGCACCCGGTTCCGACCCCCGACCCCTCGCCCCCGACGCCGTGCCGTCGGGCGGCACCGACCCGACCGCGCCCGACGGCGGACGGCCGCCGTACCGCCGGCTCTACCGCAGCCCGCAGGGGCGGATGCTCGGCGGCGTCGCGCAGGGGCTCGCGGTGCACCTCGGGCTCCCGGTGCGGTGGGTGCGGCTCGCGTTCGTGCTGCTGTTCTTCGCGCAGGGGATCGGCACCCTGCTGTACGCGGCGTTCTGGTTCGTGGTGCCGATCGGCATCGGCGAGCCCGCGCAGCGCGGCGCCGCCCACTGGGTGTACGTCAACGGCGCCTTCGTCCCGACCGGGTCGGGGCAGCAGCCGGGCGGCGCGCTGAACAAGGGCCGCGGCGGCTGGCTCGGCCGGCTGCGCGAACTGCTCCAGCACGCCCTCCAGGGCGAGCCGGCCGCGGCCCCCGCGGAGGGGGAGGACAGCGCGGCCGGCAAGACCGGGCAGGGCGGCCTCGGCCAGCTCGCCGCCCTGGTGATGATGGTGATCGGCATCACCGCCCTGCTCAACGCGCTCGGCCTGCAGACCGCCAAGCCGTACACCTGGCCGCTGCTGGCGATCGGCGTCGGCGTCGCGCTGGTCTGGCGGCAGGCCGACGACTCGCGCTGGCAGCGCTGGTTCGGCCTGGAGGAGGGCGACAAGCGGCGCGGCGCCTACACCCGGGTCGGCACCGGCGTGCTGCTCGTGGTGGCCGGCACCATCGCCTTCCTCGCCATGCAGGGCAGCGGCTCGACGCTCGGCTCGGTGGTCGAGGCCTCGCTCGCGGTGCTCGCCGGGGTGCTGGTGCTGCTCGGCCCGTACGGGCTGCGCCTGTGGCAGGACCTCGGTGCCGAGCGCACCGCCCGCATCCGCGCCCAGGAGCGGGCCGAGATCGCCGCGCACGTCCACGACTCGGTGCTGCACACCCTGACCCTGATCCAGCGCCGGGCCGAGGACCCCAAGGAGGTGCTGCGGCTGGCCCGTGCCCAGGAGCGCGAGCTGCGGCTGTGGCTGTACCGCCCGGAGGCCGCCGCCGAGGCCGCTCCCGACACCATGGCGGAGAGCCTGCGCGCCGTCGTCGCCGAGGTCGAGGACCGGCACGGCGTCCCGGTCGAGGTCGTGATCGTCGGCGACTGCCCGATGGACGACCGGATCGCGGCCCAGATGCAGGCCGCGAGGGAGGCGACCGTCAACGCGGCCAAGTACGGTGGCGGGGGACCGGTCCAGGTCTACGCCGAGGTGGAGGGGAAGACGGTGTCGGTGTTCGTCCGCGACCACGGTCCCGGCTTCGACCCCGACACGGTGCCCGAGGACCGGATGGGCGTACGGGAGTCGATCATCGGCCGCATGAAGCGCAACGGCGGCACCGCACGGGTGCGGCCCGCGCCGGACGGCGGGACCGAGGTCGAGCTGGAGATGGAGAGAACGAATGACTGAGGCAGCGCCGGAGCGCACCGCGAGAGTCGTCCTGGTGGACGACCACCGGATGTTCCGCACCGGGGTCCGGGCCGAGATCGGCCGCACCGAGGCGACCGGCATCGACGTGGTCGGCGAGGCCGACGACGTCGAGTCGGCGGTGCGGGTCGTCGCCGAGACCCGGCCGGACGTGGTGCTGCTCGACGTCCACCTGCCCGGCGGCGGCGGTGTCGAGGTGCTGCGCCGCTCGGCCGGGCTGATGGGCGAGCAGGGCGGGGTCAAGTTCCTCGCCCTGTCGGTGTCGGACGCCGCCGACGACGTGATCGGCGTCATCCGCGGCGGCGCGCGCGGCTACGTCACCAAGACCATCACCGGCACCGACCTGGTCAACGCGATCTTCCGGATCGCCGACGGCGACGCGGTGTTCTCGCCCCGGCTGGCCGGCTTCGTCCTGGACGCCTTCGCCGCCACCGACACCCCGCCGGTCGACGAGGACCTGGACCGCCTCACCCAGCGCGAGCGCGAGGTGCTCCGCCTGATCGCGCGCGGCTACGCGTACAAGGAGATCGCCAAGCAGCTCTTCATCTCGGTGAAGACGGTCGAGAGCCACGTCTCCGCCGTCCTGCGCAAGCTCCAGCTGAGCAACCGGCACGAACTGACCCGCTGGGCCACCGCCCGCCGGCTGGTCTGAGCCCTGGCCCGGGCGGCCGAGCCCATGTGCTGCTGAGCCCCGGTCGCGAGCCCGTCCGGTCCGGTTTTCTCCGGGCCGGGCGGGCTTGTCGGTGGGTGGCCATAGACTCGGAGTGCCATGAGTAGCCTCTTTGACGACCTCCCGCTCCCCGGTTTCGAGGCACCCGCCGCCGGGTCGAAGCAGCCCGCCGTGCCCCTCGACGAGGAGCCCCCGCCGTACGAGGACGACGCCCCGTACGAGGCCTACGAGGAGGCCATCCCGGAGGGGCTGTTCCAGACCGACCACGCCGCCGAGACCGCGCGGGACGCCTGGTACCGCAACGGCGCCGCCCGCACGGTGGTGGATCCGGCACAGCTGCTGGAGGGCATGAACGACCCGCAGCGCGAGGCGGTGCTGCACGCGGGCTCGCCGCTGCTCATCGTGGCCGGCGCCGGCTCCGGCAAGACCCGGGTGCTGACCCACCGGATCGCCCACCTGCTGGGCGCCCGCGGCGTGCAGCCGGGCGAGATCCTGGCGATCACCTTCACCAACAAGGCCGCCGGCGAGATGCGCGAGCGCGTCGAGGCGCTGGTCGGCCCGCGGGCCCGGGCGATGTGGGTGTCCACCTTCCACAGCGCGTGCGTGCGGATCCTGCGCCGCGAGTCCAAGGTGCTGGGCTTCACCTCCAGCTTCTCGATCTACGACTCGGCCGACTCGCAGCGGCTGATGTCGCTGGTCTGCCGCGACCTCGACCTGGACCCGAAGCAGTTCCCGCCGAAGTCCTTCACCGCGAAGATCAGCAACCTGAAGAACGAGCTGATCGACGAGGAGACCTTCGCCGACCAGGCCGCCAACCCGATGGAGAAGAAGCTCTCCGAGGCGTACACGCTCTACCAGCGGCGCCTGCGCGAGGCCAACGCGCTGGACTTCGACGACATCATCATGACGACGGTGAACCTGCTCCAGGCCTTCCCCGACGTCGCGGAGCACTACCGGCGCCGGTTCCGGCACATCCTGGTCGACGAGTACCAGGACACCAACCACGCGCAGTACATGCTCGTCCGCGAGCTGAGCGGCGGATCCGTCGCGGCCGCGCCGAAGCGCACCGTGGACGGGGAGTTCGTGAACCAGGCCGCCGGGCGCCTGTCCGAGGTGCCGCCGGCCGAGCTGTGCGTCGTCGGTGACGCGGACCAGTCGATCTACGCCTTCCGCGGCGCGACGATCCGCAACATCCTCCAGTTCGAGGAGGACTACCCGAACGCGACCACGATCCTGCTGGAGCAGAACTACCGCTCCACGCAGACCATCCTGAGCGCCGCCAACGCCGTCATCGAGCGCAACGCCAACCGGCGCGAGAAGAAGCTCTGGACGGCCGGCGAGCACGGCGAGAAGGTCGTCGGCTACGTCGCGGACGACGAGCACGGCGAGGCCCAGTTCATCGCCGACGAGATCGACCGGCTCACCGACGCGGGCGACGCCAAGCCCGGCGACGTCGCGATCTTCTACCGGACGAACGCCCAGTCCCGCGTGTTCGAGGAGGTGTTCATCCGGGTCGGCCTGCCGTACAAGGTGGTCGGCGGGGTGCGCTTCTACGAGCGCAAGGAGGTCCGGGACGTCCTGGCGTACCTGCGGGTGCTCTCCAACCCGGAGGACACCGTGCCGCTGCGCCGGATCCTCAACGTGCCCAAGCGCGGCATCGGCGAACGGGCCGAGGCGATGGTCGACGCGCTGGCCGCGCGGGAGCGGATCTCCTTCGCCCAGGCGCTGCTGCGGGTCGACGAGGCGTACGGGATGGCCGCGCGCTCGGCCAACGCGGTGAAGAAGTTCAACGTCCTGATGGCCGGGCTGCGGCAGGTCGTCGAGTCGGGCGCGGGCCCGGCCGCGGTGCTGGAGGCCGTCCTGGAGGAGACCGGCTACCTGGCCGAACTCCAGGCCTCCACCGACCCGCAGGACGAGACCCGGGTGGAGAACCTCCAGGAACTCGCCTCCGTCGCCCTGGAGTACGAGCAGGACCCGGGCGAGCGGCCCGACGCCGACGAGGAGGGCACCCCGCCGGTCGGCTCGCTGCCCGACTTCCTGGAACGGGTCGCGCTCGTCGCCGACTCCGACCAGATCCCGGACGACGAGGAGGGCCGGGGCGTCATCACGATGATGACCCTGCACACCGCCAAGGGCCTGGAGTTCCCGGTGGTCTTCCTGACCGGCATGGAGGACGGGATCTTCCCGCACATGCGGGCGCTCAACCAGGTCAAGGAGCTGGAGGAGGAGCGGCGGCTCGCCTACGTGGGGCTCACCCGGGCGCGGCAGCGGCTCTACCTGACCCGCTCGGTGCTGCGCAGCGCCTGGGGGCAGCCCGCGTACAACCCGGCCTCGCGGTTCCTGGAGGAGATCCCGGAGGACCTGGTGGAGTGGAAGCGGAGGGGGGCGGCGCAGGCGCCGGCCGCGCGCGGCTTCTCCTCGGGGTCGTCCTGGGGCAAGTCCTCGTCGGGGGGCGGCGGTTCGCGCTCCTCGTCGGGTTCTTCGGGCTCGTCGGCCTCGTCGAAGCCGAAGGCGGGCTGGGGGCAGTCGGCGCGACGCGGCGGCCAGGCCGTCGAACGGGACGCCGTCTCGCTCGCGGTCGGGGACCGGGTCACCCACGACACCTTCGGGCTGGGCACGGTGGTGGGCGTCACCGGCGTCGGCGACCGGGCGCAGGCCACGGTCGACTTCGGCTCGGAGGGCCGCAAGCAGCTGCTGCTGCGCTACGCGCCGGTGGAGAAGCTCTAGAGCGTTTCCTAGGCCGGACGGGGCCTCAGCGGGGGTCGAGCCCGTTCGAGAGGAACCACGGCAGCGGGTCGACCGGCCCGCTGCCGGCTGGGCGGATCTCGAAGTGCAGGTGCGGCCCGGTGCTGTTGCCACTGCTGCCGACGAAGGCGATGACGTCGCCCTGCTTCACCGGCCCCTTGCGGACCTTGTACGCCCGCAGGTGGCAGTACCAGGCCTCGGTGCCGTCGGGCATCTTCAGCACCGTCATGTAGCCGTACGACGGGTTCCACTGGGTGCGGATCGTGCCGTCGGTGACGGCCATCACCTCGGAACCGCCGTCCACCGGGAAGTCGATGCCGGTGTGGCGGTTGGCCCAGTGGGTGCCGGCCTCGCCGAACAGCTCACCGAGGCCGTGCCGGGCGACCGGCATGACCACCTTGGGCTTGACGGGCTCGGCGCTCGGCTGCGCGCCCGGGGTGCCCTGGGCGTCGGCGGGCTGGGCGCCGGCCAGCGGCTGGCGGGCGTCGCCGCGGGAGGCCTGGGCCGGGTCGCCGGCCGCGACCGCCTGCCGGGCGGCCGTCTTGGCGGCCTCGGCGCCGCCGTCGGCCGGGTTGTCCGGGCTGTTCGGGCTGTTCGGGTTGCCCTGGGCGTCCGGGGCGTCGACCGCCGTCCGTGCCGTCCGGCCGGCCGCCTGGGCGTGCTGATCGGCCTCGCCCCGCACGGTGACGGCCGCCGCGGCGGCGACCCCGAGCGCGGCCACCGACGGCAGCGCGACCCGCAGCAGTGCGGTTCTGGTGGCGGCCTTGGCGGCGCCGCGGCGCTGGGTGCGGGACTCCTCGCGGGCGGCGAGGCGCAGCTCCGCACGGGTCGGGCGGGCGGCTGCGTCGGGAGCCATCGGGGGCTGCCTCCTCGGTGGGCCTGGGGCGCGTCGTCGGGCAGGGGAGCGGCGGGGAAAGCGGCAGGGAAAAGCGGTACGGGGGAAGCGGGGAGAAATCAGCCGAGACTGTAGCCGCAAGGCCGACGCCCCGGAAAAACCTCCGGTTGTCAAGAGGTCGGCCGAGGGTCTGTGCGGTGGACGGGTGGACGGGCATACCCACTGGTAGCAAGGCCGGGGGCTGTGACTTTGCCCTCCTCTTGGGAGGTGGCGCGGCTAACCGGGCCGGGTGGCGCTAACCTCCCCTCAGGTTGGTTATTGGCCGTTAACCGCACCCGTGGCCCGCGAGGTCCGGTCGGATGGTGGACGACGAGGTCCAGGAGGCAGTCATGAGTGTGTCGGGGCCGATCCGTGTGGTGGTCGCCAAGCCGGGGCTCGACGGTCACGACCGTGGCGCCAAGGTCATTGCGCGCGCCCTGCGCGACGCCGGTATGGAGGTCATCTACACCGGGCTGCACCAGACGCCCGAGCAGGTCGTCGACACCGCGATCCAGGAGGACGCGGACGGCATCGGGCTGTCGATCCTCTCCGGTGCCCACATGACGCTGTGCGCACGGGTGTTGGAGCTGTTGAAGGAGCGCGACGCGGCGGACATCAAGGTCTTCTGCGGCGGGATCATCCCGGACGACGACATCGCCGAGCTCAAGGCGATGGGCGTCGCGGACATCTTCACCCCGGGCACGTCCACCCGGGACGTCGTGGCCTGGGTCGCGGCCAACCTGCGGGCGGCCGGCTGAGGTTGACGGTGCGGGACGGGCCGGCCCCAGGCTTCGGCGGGGCCGGCCCGTTCCGTCGTTCCGTCGCTTCGGGAACGGGCGTCAGGCGTCGAGTTCGGCGAGCATCGCGGCCCGGAAGCGCAGCGTTCCGGCCAGCCGGGCGAAGGTCTCCGACCAGGCGGAGTCGGGCGCGGCCCCGGCGGCCAGCCCCTCCACGGCGGCCGCCGTCTCCGGGGCGAGCGCGCGTTCCGTCATCCCGAGCACCCCGCTGTGGCTCCACGGGTACGCGCCGGAGCCGGCGGCGCGGGCCAGGGCCGTCACCACGGCGGTGGACAGCGGCGGCGTCCACGGCGTGCCGCAGGCGCCGAGCAGTTGGAAGGCCTCGCCCAGGCCGTGCACCTCGATGAACGCGGCCGTCCAGGCGGCCCGCTCCTCGGGTGGGAGGACGGCGAGCAGCTTGGCGGGGGCGCCGGTGACGCGGGGGGCGCGGGCCCGTCCGGCGCCGCGGGCGGGTGGTGCGGGCGCCGGGCCGAGCAGCGCCCGGGCCCAGTCGGCGTCGTGCTGGCGGACGGCGGCCCGCGCCCAGGCCTCGCGCAGGTCGTCGGCCCAGCTGCTGCTGGTCTCGTCGATGCTGTCGCCGACCCGCAGGGCGAGCAGCTGCTCCGGTGTCAGGCCGGTGCTCTCGGGCCAGAGCCGCAGCGGTGCGGCGGCGATCACCTCGCCGAACCACCAGGCCCGTTCGCCGCGTCCGGTGGGGGACTTGGGCGGTATGCCGTCGCGCTGCATGGCCGCGTCGCACTCGGCGGGCGGGGTGACCAGCAGGTGCGTCCCGGCCGCGGCGAGGCGGACGGCGGTCCTCGCCCGCTCGGCCATCCGCCGGGCGAGGGCCGAGCCGGGCAGGGTGGAGAGCAGTTCGGCGGCGGTGGCGCGGACGTTCTTGCTGCGGTCGCCGAGGGCGGCCTCCAGGAAGGGTTCGTCGGCGGCGGAGAGGCCGTCCTGGAGGGCGTCCAGGAAGAGCAGGCGGTCCTCGGCGCGCTCGGTGGACCAGGTGCCGCTCAGCAGCTCCAGGCCGGCGGCCGGATCGCGGCGGCGCAGCAGGGTGAGGTGGGTGACCCGCTCGGCGAACAGGCCCTCGTGCCACAGCTGGTGGTCGACGGGCCCGCCGGGCTGCTCGGCCGGGTCGGGGGCGGCGGTGCGCAGCACGAAGCGCCAGTCGGGGTTCTGTTCGGCCAGCCAGCGGCCCAGTGGTCCGGCCAGCGCGACGGCGTCGGCGCGCAGTTCGCTGCGGGCGCGGGCGGCGTCGAGCAGGCCGGGTATCAGTGCGCCGGGCGGGCGCAGGCCCCGGGCGCGGGCGGTGGCGAGCCACTGCGGGAGCAGTTCGGCGAGGTTGGCCAGGGTGGCGCCGCCGCTGCCGCCGGACCGGCCGGCCAGCAGGACGGCGAGCCGGCGGGCGGCCGCCGCGGGCAGCTCGGGGCGCCCGTCCTCGGGCGCGGGCGGGCCGGGCGGTCCGGCGGCGGGGACGGGCAGGGCGCCGGCCCGGCGGCGGACGGTGGCGAGGGCGGCCAGTTCCAGCAGCGCGGTGGCCGGGTCGGCCTGGTCGACGGTGTCGGCGAGCGGCAGGGTGGTGGCCGGGAGCGGGCGGCGGTCGGTGCCGAGCAGGGCGGTGGTGTGCAGGGTCTCCCACGGGTCCTGGGTGATCGTCATCTTCGGTGCTCCTGAGGTGTGCTCGGGCGTGTCCTGATCCACAAGGCACGCCCTAGACGGTGGTGAGGCCGATCGGGCGGTCGTGGCCGGCCCAGGCCGTGACCGGGGCGAAGCCCTGGTGGCCGTACTCGCCGAAGACCGTCAGCGGGCGGCCGGTGGAGACCGCGGCCAGCCGCCACAGGGCCGCCTCCGGGAGGGCCGAGGTGCGGACGGGCAGGGTGTGGTGGCCGTCCGTCAGGTGCCAGCCGTCCGGGGTGCGGACGGGCACGGCGCCGGTGAGGACGGTCGGCCAGCTGTCCAGCCACGGGTCGTCGGCGACGGCGGTGCCGTAGCCGGCGACCGCCTCGGCGACGGTGAGGCCGTCGGGCGGGCCGGCCGGGCCGGGCTCGGGGGCGCCGTAGCGGGTGCCGAGGGCGGCGCGCAGCGGGCGGGCGCCGGGGTGGAAGGCGAGGTCGGCCTCCAGCAGGTGGCCGGTGGGCAGGGCGAGGTCGGGGGCCTGGCCGGGGCGGCCGAAGGCGAGCAGCAGGGCGGGGCGGCCGGTTTTGGCGCCGCGCAGCCAGACCCGGCGGGTGGTGAGCCGTTCGTCGGCGGAGTCGCGGCTGCCGAGCACCTGCCAGCGGTCGCGCACGGTGGGGCCGGCCAGGATCTCGGCGGTGTCGGTGGGGTAGCCGACCCGGGTGCGGACGGTGGCGGCCAGTTCGGCCGGCAGCTCGTCGACGCGGGTGGCGGCGGTGGCGAGCAGGTGCAGCATCGCGTACTCCTCCAGGAGCCGGTCCTGCGGGGCGGCGTCGAGTTCGCGGACCCGGGTGGCCAGGCCGGGGGCCTGGGCGTCGACCATTCGGGCGGCGACCTCCTCCCAGGGCCCGGCGGTGGACTGGTCGGCCAGGCCGTGCCGGATCCGGTCGGCCAGGCGCAGCCGCAGCTCGGCCGCGCCGGCCGCCACCCGGGCACCGCGCCGCTCGGCCCGGCGGCGGGCGGCGGCCGGGTCGGCGGGGGGCGCGGCGCGCTTCTCGGCGCGCTCCTCGCGGGAGGTGAGCCAGTCGGCCGCCCATGCGGCGGGTTCGGCGGCCGGGACGGCCTCCGGGGCGCCGCTCCACAGCAGGAGGAGCCCGAGCGCGTGCTTGCACGGGAACTTCCGGCTGGGGCAGCTGCACTGGTAGGCGGGCGTGGCGAGTTCGATCACGGTGCGGTACGGCGTGCTGCCGCTGCCCTTGCACTCGCCCCAGAGCGCGGTGCCGTCGGTGCCCGCCCCGGACCAGGGCGCGGGCGAGGAGAGCTTGCCGGCCGCCTTCTGCGACGCGGCGTCAGGTGCCAGGGACAGGACGTGTTCGGTGCTCCAGCGTTCCTCCATGCGACCGACGGTAGGCGGCGGCACTGACATCGGCTGACCGCCCGTCGGGAGCGCCCCGGGGTTTGTCAGTGCCGGGGTGCAGGGTGGTTCCCACAGGCCGGGACGCCGGCCCCAGCTCCCCCCGATCACCCTGCCGCCGAGGGCACCCGTGTGCCCGGCGGCCGACCCGAAGGAGCCCCCGTGACCGACGTTCTGCGGCAGCATGCCGAGGACGCCTTCGCCGGTGAACTGGCCGCGCTGGCCGCGCAGGACGACCGTCCGCGCCCGGAGCGCTGGAAGCTCTCGCCGTGGGCCGTGGCGACGTACCTGCTCGGCGGCGAACTGCCCGACGGCACCCCGATCACCCCCAAGTACATCGGCCCGCGCCGGGTGGTGGAGGTCGCCGTCACGACCCTGGCGACGGACCGCGCGCTGCTGCTGCTCGGCGTGCCTGGCACCGCGAAGACCTGGGTGTCCGAGCACCTGGCCGCGGCGATCAGCGGCGACTCCACCCTGCTGGTGCAGGGCACCGCCGGCACCCCGGAGGAGGCCGTCCGGTACGGCTGGAACTATGCCCGGCTGCTCACCGACGGCCCGAGCCGGGACGCCCTGGTGCCCTCGCCGCTGATGCGGGCGATGGCGGACGGCAAGCTCGCCCGGATCGAGGAACTGACCCGGATCCCGGCGGACGTGCAGGACAGCCTGATCACCATCCTGTCCGAGAAGACGCTGCCGGTGCCGGAGTTGGGCGGCGAGACGCAGGCGGTGCGCGGCTTCAACGTGATCGCCACCGCGAACGACCGCGACCGCGGCGTCAACGAGCTGTCCAGCGCGCTGCGCCGGCGGTTCAACACCGTCGTGCTGCCGCTGCCGGGCTCGCTGGAGGAGGAGGTCGACATCGTCACCCGCCGGGTGAACCAGCTCGGCCGCTCCCTGGAGCTGCCCGAACTGCCCGGCGGCGCCGAGGAGATCAGGCGGGTGGTCACCGTGTTCCGCGAGCTGCGGGCCGGGATCACGACGGACGGGCGGACGAAGGTCAAGAGCCCGAGCGGCACCCTCTCCACGGCGGAGGCGATCTCGGTGGTGGCCAACGGCCTCGCCCTGGCCACTCACTTCGGGGACGGCGTGCTGCGCGCCGGGGACGTGACGGCCGGCATCCTCGGCGCCGTCGTCCGGGACCCGGTGGCGGACCACGCGGTGTGGCGCGAGTACGTCGAAGGGGTGGTGCGCGAGCGCGACGGTTGGAAGGACTTCTACCGGGCCGCCCGCGAGGAGGTGCGATGACCGCGGACGTCGCGCTGCTCGGCATCCGGCACCACGGCCCGGGCTCGGCCCGGGCGGTGGCCGCCGCGCTGGAGCGGTGGCGGCCGGACGCGGTGCTGATCGAGGGCCCGCCGGAGGCCGACGGCATCGTCCACCTCGCGGCCGGGAACGGCCTGGTGCCGCCGGTCGCGCTGCTGGCCCACGCGGTGGACGACCCGGCGAGGGCCGCGTTCTGGCCGTATGCCGAGTTCTCCCCGGAGTGGGTGGCGATCCGCTACGGCGTCGAGCGGGAGCTGCCGGTCCGCTTCATCGACCTGCCCGCCGGGTACGGCCTCGGCCCCGCCGCCGAGGCCGCCGAGGCGGGGGAGGCCGGGGAGCCGGGGGAGCCCGCCGGGCCGGTCGCCGACCCGCTGGCGCTGCTCGCCGAGGCGGCCGGGTACGACGACCCGGAGCGCTGGTGGGAGGACGTGGTCGAGCACCGCGCGCCCGGTGCGGGCGGCGCGGACGACCCGGACGGACTGGCGCCGTTCGCCGCCGTCGCGGAGGCGATGGCGGCGCTGCGCGCGGAGGGCCTCGGCGAGTCCCGGCGGGACGAGCTGCGCGAGGCGTACATGCGCCAGCAGATCCGGGCCGCCCGCCGCGCCGGGCACCGCCGGATCGCCGTGGTGTGCGGGGCCTTCCACGTGCCCGCGCTGGCGGTGCTGCCGACGGTCGCGCACGACCGGGCGCTGCTCGCCGCACTGCCGCGGAAGGTGCGGACGGACATCACCTGGGTGCCGTGGACGCACCGCCGGCTCTCCCAGGCCACCGGCTACGGCGCGGGCGTGCAGTCACCGGGCTGGTACCACCACCTGTTCGGCACAGAGGGCGATCCGGTGCCGCGCTGGCTCGCCCGGGCCGCCGAACTGCTGCGGGCCGAGGACCACCCGGTCTCCTCCGCCCACGTCATCGAGGCGGTCCGGCTCGCCCGCACGCTGGCGGTGCTGCGCGGCCGCCCGCTGGCCGGCCTGACCGAGACCCTGGACGCCGTCCGGGCGGTGCTCTGCGAGGGTTCGGACGTCGCCCTGGAACTCGTCCGGGACCGCCTGGTGGTCGGCGACGCGCTCGGCGAAGTCCCGGACGCGGCACCGGCGGTGCCGCTCCAGCGGGACCTCACCCGCTGGCAGCGCACGCTGCGGCTCAAGCCCGAGGCCGCGCCGAAGGACCTCGACCTCGACCTGCGCAAGGACACCGACGCGGCCCGCTCGCGGCTGCTGCACAGGCTGCGGCTCCTGGGTGTCGACTGGGGCGTGCCGGCCCGCTCGGCGGTCAACTCGACCGGGACGTTCCGGGAGAGCTGGCGGCTGTGCTGGCAGCCCGAGTTCGCGGTCCGGATCGCCGAGGCCGCCCAGTGGGGCACCACGGTGGAGGAGGCGGCGACCGGCAAGGCCGTCGGCACCGCCCGCGCCGCCGCCGAACTCGCCGAGCTGACCGGCCTGGTGGAGACCTGCCTGCTGGCCGGGCTGGCCGGCGCGCTGCCCGCCGTGATGCGGGTGCTCGCCGACTGCGCCGCCCTGGACACCGACGTTGCGCACCTGGCCGGGGCGCTGCCCGCGCTGGTCCGGGCGCTGCGCTACGGCGACGTGCGCGGCACCGACCACGGCGCGCTCGGCGAGGTCGCCACCGGCCTGGCCGACCGGATCTGCGTCGGGCTGCCGCCCGCCTGCGTCGGGTTGGACGCCGAGGGGGCGGCGGCGATGCGCGGCCGGCTCGACGAGGTGCACGGCGCGATCGGCCTGCTCGGCCCGGCCGCCCGTCCGGAGCCGGACGCCCCGGAAGGCCCGGACGCCCCGGACGGATCAGCGGGCCCGGACGCCCCGGCAGCCTCCCCGGGCCCGGACGGTTCCGAGGCCCTGGCCGACCGCTGGGCCGCCGCCCTGCGCTCGCTGGCCCGCCGCGAGCCGGCCGGCGGCCCGGCCACCGGCGCCCCCGGCCTGCTGCGCGGGCGCGCCGTCCGGCTGCTGCTGGACGACGGGCGGCTCGACTCCGAGGAGGCCGCCGGCCGGCTGCGGCTGGTCCTGTCCACCGCCAACGCCCCGGCGGACGCGGCCGGCTGGATCGAGGGCTTCCTCACCGGCGGCGGCGCCCTGCTGCTGCACGACCCGCGCCTGCTCGCCCTGCTCGACGAGTGGCTGACCGGCGTGCCCGGCGAGGTCTTCACCGACGTCCTGCCGCTGCTGCGCCGCACCTTCGCCGGGCTGGAGGCGGGCGTCCGCAGCACCATCGGCGGCCGGGTCGCGGCCGGCCCGCTCGGCGAGGCCCCGGCGGCCCTGACCCCGGGCGGCACCCTCGACCGGGCCCGGGCCGACGCCGCCGTCCCGGTGGTGGCCCTGCTGCTCGGCGCCCGCCCCCGGATCCCCCGGCAGGCCGCCGGCCGCAACACCTGACACCCGTGAAGGAGGACCTGATGGCGACCACGACCGACGAACGGCTGCGCCGCTGGCGGCTGGTGCTCGGCGGCGAGGCCGACGGCACCGGCTGCGCCCTGCGCGGCCGGGACGCCGCGATGGACGGTGCGCTGGCCGCGCTCTACCGCGGCGCGCCCGAGGAGGGCGGCCGGGGGGCCCGCGGCGGCCGGCGCAGCGCCGGGCTGGGCGGCTCGGCCCCGCAGGTGGCGCGCTGGCTGGGCGACATCCGCGAGTACTTCCCGTCCACCGTCGTCCAGCTGATGCAGCAGGACGCGATCGCCCGGCTCGGCCTGGAGCGGCTGCTGCTGGAACCCGAGATGCTGGAGGCCGTCGAACCGGACGTGCACCTGGTCGGCACCCTGCTGTCGCTCAAGCATGCGCTGCCCGAGACCACCCGGGAGACCGCCCGCGCCGTGGTCGGCAAGGTGGTCGCCGATCTGGAGCGCCGGCTCGCCGACCGCACCAGGGCCACCCTGGGCGGCGCCCTCGACCGCAGCGCCAAGGTCAACCGGCCCCGCCACCGCGACATCGACTGGGACCGCACCATCCGGGCCAACCTGAAGAACTACCTGCCCGAGCACGGCACCGTCGTGCCCGAGCGGCTGGTCGGCTACGCCCGCGCCCAGCGCGCGGTGAAGAAGGACGTCATCCTCTGCATCGACCAGTCCGGCTCGATGGCCCCGTCGGTGGTGCACTCGGCGGTGTTCGGCGCGGTGCTCGCCTCGATGCGCACGCTGGACACCCGGTTGGTCGTCTTCGACACCTCGGTGGTCGACCTCACCGAACAGCTCACCGACCCGGTCGACGTCCTGTTCGCCACCCAGCTCGGCGGCGGCACCGACATCAACCGCGCGCTCGCCTACTGCCAGTCGAGGATCACCCGGCCGTCCGAGACCGTGGTGGTGCTGATCAGCGATCTCTACGAGGGCGGCATCCGGGACGGCATGCTCAAGCGCGTCGCCGCGATGAAGGCGGCCGGCGTCCAGTTCATCGCCCTGCTGGCGCTCTCCGACGAAGGTGCGCCCGCCTACGACCACGCCCACGCCGCCGCCCTGGCCGCCCTGGGGGCCCCGGCCTTCGCCTGCACCCCGGACGCCTTTCCGGAGATCATGGCCGCGGCGATCGAGAAGCGCCCGCTGCCGGTGCCTGACCAGGGAGTGTGAGGATTCACCCGGACGTGCGAACCGGCCGACCGGCGGACAGGGGGTGCGCCGACCGCCCCCGTAGGCTGTCTGTGACGGTTCTCACCACGGACGGGCAGGCCCCGGGCGAAACAGTCCCGTCGTACGGGGATAACCTGCCAGACGGACGTGACGCGCGTGTTGATTGACGTGTGCGCCCGTGGCTGTGTGGGCCGCAAGGCCGTACCTCTGCGTACCCGCACCGCCCCGACGACCCGCAGCGAAGATCCTGCCGTGGCACGCTCGTAGAGACACAATCCGCGACCACGAACAAGGACAAACACGTGGACCTGTTCGAGTACCAGGCGAGGGACCTCTTCGCCAAGCACGGTGTGCCCGTGCTTGACGGTGATGTGATCGAGACCGCCGCAGACGCTGCCGCCATCGCGGAGCGCTTCGGCGGCCGCGCCGTCGTCAAGGCTCAGGTGAAGGTGGGTGGCCGAGGCAAGGCCGGTGGCGTGAAGCTCGCCTCCGACCCGGCTGACGCCGTCGCCAAGGCCGAGGCGATCCTCGGCATGGACATCAAGGGCCACACCGTCCACAAGGTGATGCTGGCCCAGACCGCGGACATCAAGGACGAGTACTACGTCTCGTTCCTGCTGGACCGCACCAACCGCACCTTCCTGGCGATGGCCAGCGTCGAGGGCGGCGTGGAGATCGAGGTCGTCGCCGAGGAGAACCCCGACGCGCTCGCCAAGATCCCGGTCGACGCCAACGAGGGCTGCACCCCGGAGAAGGCCGCCGAGATCGTCGCCGCGGCGAAGTTCCCGGCCGAGATCGCCGACCAGGTTGCCGACGTCCTGCAGAAGCTGTGGAAGGTCTTCATCGCCGAGGACGCGCTCCTCGTCGAGGTCAACCCGCTGATCAAGTCCGGCGAGGGCAAGATCATCGCGCTTGACGGCAAGGTCTCGCTGGACGAGAACGCCGAGTTCCGCCAGCCCGAGCACGAGGCCCTGGAGGACAAGGCCGCGGCCAACCCGCTGGAGGCCGCCGCCAAGGCCAAGGGCCTGAACTACGTCAAGCTCGACGGCCAGGTCGGCATCATCGGCAACGGCGCGGGCCTCGTGATGAGCACCCTCGACGTGGTCGCCTACGCCGGTGAGAACCACGGCGGCGTCAAGCCCGCCAACTTCCTCGACATCGGCGGCGGCGCCTCCGCCGAGGTCATGGCGAACGGCCTGGAGATCATCCTGGGCGACCCCGACGTCAAGTCGGTGTTCGTCAACGTCTTCGGCGGCATCACCGCCTGTGACGCGGTCGCCAACGGCATCGTGCAGGCCCTCGCGCTCCTGGAGAGCAAGGGCGAGAACGTCACCAAGCCGCTGGTCGTCCGCCTGGACGGCAACAACGCGGAGCTGGGTCGCAAGATCCTCGACGACGCCAACCACCCGCTGGTCCAGCGCGTGGACACCATGGACGGCGCCGCTGACCGCGCCGCCGAGCTGGCCAACAAGTAAGGAAGGGGACTTTCACACCATGGCTATCTTCCTTACCAAGGACAGCAAGGTCATCGTCCAGGGCATGACCGGCTCCGAGGGCATGAAGCACACCCGCCGCATGCTCGCCTCCGGCACCCAGATCGTCGGCGGTGTCAACCCGCGCAAGGCCGGCACCACGGTCGACGTCGACGGCACCGAGGTGCCCGTCTTCGGCGGCGTCGCCGAGGCCATGGAGAAGACCGGTGCCGATGTCACCGTCATTTTCGTGCCGCCGAAGTTCACCAAGGACGCCGTCGTCGAGGCCATCGACGCCGAGATCGGCCTGGCCGTCGTCATCACCGAGGGCGTTCCGGTGCACGACACCGCCGCCTTCTGGGCGTACGCCGGTTCGAAGGGCAACAAGACCCGGATCATCGGCCCGAACTGCCCCGGCCTGATCAGCCCCGGACAGTCGAACGCCGGCATCATCCCGGCCGACATCACCACCTCCGGCAAGATCGGTCTGGTCTCGAAGTCGGGCACCCTGACCTACCAGCTCATGTACGAGCTGCGGGACATCGGCTTCTCCTCGGCCGTGGGCATCGGCGGTGACCCGGTCATCGGCACCACCCACATCGACGCCCTCAAGGCGTTCCAGGAGGACCCGGAGACCGAGCTCATCGTCATGATCGGTGAGATCGGCGGCGACGCCGAGGAGCGTGCCGCGGCCTACATCGCCGAGCACGTCACCAAGCCGGTCGTCGGCTACGTCGCGGGCTTCACCGCCCCCGAGGGCAAGACCATGGGCCACGCCGGCGCCATCGTCTCCGGCTCCTCGGGCACCGCCCAGGCGAAGAAGGAGGCCCTCGAGGCCGCCGGTGTCAAGGTCGGCAAGACGCCGTCCGAGACCGCCCGCCTGGCGCGCGAGATCATCGCCGGCTGACGTCGGTCGACTGCGCAGCGAGCGCCCCTGCCCGTGAAGGGCAGGGGCGCTCGCGCGTTCGCGGACGCCGTCAGTACGGCGTCGGCCCGGTCGTGCACGGCAGCGGTGACCACAGCGGGCAGACCTCCGGGCCCTGCGGCGGCGGGGCGCCCGCCCCCCGGGCGACCGCCGGCAGCTCCCACCGCGCGGCGGCCTGCGGCGCCGACTCCACCACGACCGCCTCCACCCCCGGCGTCGGGCTGCACCACAGGCTGCGGACGACGTTCGGCGGCCCGCCCGGCAGCGCCGGCACACCCGGCACAACAGGCACGCCCGGCACGCCCGCGTTCGCCGTCGACAGGCACATCGCCGGCTCCGGCGGCTCCGGGGAGCGGAACAGCGTCACCGGCCGGATCCCCACCAGCGTCGCCAGCGCCGCCCCGCCCACCGCCGCCGTCAGCAGCGCCGCCGCCCCCGTCCGGCTCGCCGTCCACAGCCGGTGCCGGGCCAGCAGCACCGGCACCGGCGGCCGGTGCGGCTGCGGGCAGCCCCGGACCGCCGCCCGGTGCAGCAGCCCGCTCAGGCCGTCCGCGAACCCCGGTGCCGCCGGATCCGGCCCCAGCAGCTCCGGCACCCACCGGGCCAGCGCCACCCGGGCCGCCCACACCCGCCCCTCGGCCGCCGCCAGCGTCGACTCCACCTCCACCGCGACCGCCGCCGCCGGCAGGCCCAGCCCGTCGTGCAGCACCAGCGCCCGGCGCTGCGGCCGGGACAGCCGCCGCAGCGCCTTCAGCAGCGCCCGGTCCCGGTCGGTCAGCCGGTCGTGATCGGGCAGCACCGCCTGCGACTCGTCCGCCGGCCGCACCCGGATCCGCCGGTGCGGCAGCTTCCAGGCGTGCATCCGCCGGGGCCCGCCCCGGTGCCACGGGGACAGCGCCAGCTCGCACGCCCGTACCCGTACCCACCCTTCCGGATCCCCCGTCGCGGCCACCTCCGCCCAGCCCCGGCGCGCGGCCCCGAACGCCAGCCGGACGCAGTGCGCCGCCCGGTGCCGGCAGGCGGTCAGCAGGAACATCTGCTGCACCAGCCGGGTGTGCGCCTGCTCGTACAGCTCCTCGAAGCTCCCGGCCGGCCCGGCCCGCTCGTCGTCGGCCGGCGTGGCCGCGTGGGCGGGCCGCCCGGTGCCGGCGGCCGGGTCGTCGGGTCGGGCCTGCGCCGCGGGCGGGGTGTCGCGGGTGCCAGGCGGTGTCATGGTGGCGGCGGGTGTGCTGATGCTCCCTCCCGGGGCGTTCGGGGCCGCCTGGGGGCTAGCGGCGTCGGTGGCGTGGGCGTGGGCGTGGGCGTGGGCGTGCGCGGAGTGGGTGGCCTGGCCGGGGTGCTCTCCTCCGGTGCCGAGGACGGGCGGGCGCGGCGGCGCGGGGTCGGGGGTACGGGGGACGGCGGCAGGGTCCGCCTGGGCGTCGCCCGGCGCGTCGGGGCCGGGTGGTGTGGGGCCGGGTGGTGCGGGGTCGGGGCTCTTCGGGCGGGCGGTGGTGAGGGCGACGGCCTCGGCCTCGGTGGCCGCGCCGAGTTTGCGCATGGCCCGCTGGACGTAGCTGCGGGCGGTGGCCGGGGTGACGCCGAGGGCGGCGGCCGCCTGCGGGAGGTCGCGACCGGCGGCGAGGTGGGCGAGCACCTGGGCCTCACGGGGCGTCAGTTTCCCTAGGGGGCGCGCCGCGTCCTGGTCGGGGCGGGTGGCCCGGGGTTTGCGGGGGCGGTTCTCGGGGGTGGGGGAGTCGGCGCCGGCGGGGTGTTCGGCGGTAGGTGGCGTGGTCATCAGACGCTCCGGGCCGGTGCGCCGGCGGCTTGGGGATCGGGTCTGAAAATGCGCATAAGCCAATAATCTGGGACACGGCGGCGGTTTGCTGCTTCACGGGGCATGGCGAGTCGCCTTGGCACCATGAGGCGCATGACGCAGCTGATGGGCCGTCCGATCCTGGAACTGCCGGGCGAATTGGGCGGACGCCCGTTGCCGGCCGACCTGTTGGCGGGGGTGCGGACGGCACTGGTCGGCCTGGCGGTGGTCGGGGTGCCGGTGCTCGGACTCTGGGTGGCGACGCCGTACGCGGACAACGGGGCGACCGGCGCCACTCGGTTGGCGGGGGCGCTGTGGCTGCTCGGGCACGGCGCGCCGGTGCTGCGGGGGGACGCGGGCGCCCCGCTGACCGTCACCCCGCTGCTGCTGGGCATGCTGGCGGTGGCTCAGCTGTACCGGGCCGCCGCCGCGGTGGCGTCGCGGCGCGGGCCCCGGCCGCGCTGGGGCGGCCCGGCGGCGGTCTGGGCGGGCTACTGCGCGGTCGCGGTGGCGGTGGTGCTGCACTGCACGGGCGCCGGGCTGTTCCGGGCCAGGGTGCTGCCGGACGTCCTGGTGGTGGGGTTGCTGGCCGGGCTGGCGACGGCGGCGGGCGCGCGTTCGGCCCGGGCCGCCGGCCCCGACGCCCCGCCCCGCCGCCCGGCGTGGCCGCTGCTGGACCGGCTGCCCGCGCCGCTCCGACCGGCCGGCGGTGCGGCGGCGGTGCGCGGCTCGGTGCTGGCGGCCGGGGCGGGCCTGGTGGCGGCGGGCGGGGTGCTGGTGGCGGTGGCGGCGGCGCTGGACGCGGCGGTCGGGGGCGGGCACGGGATGGCGGTGCTCGGGCGCGGGCCGGCGGCCCTGGTCGGGCTGCTGCTGCTCGGGGTGGTGCTGCTGCCGAACGCGGTGCTCTGGGGGACGGCGTACGCCCTGGGCCCGGGGTTCGCGGTGGGTTCCGGGACGGTGGTGGCGCCGGGCGGCACCGTGCTGGGCCCCGTCCCGGAGTTCCCGATGTTCGCCCTGCTGCCGGCGGAGGGCCCGGGTGGCTGGCGGCTGGCGGCACTGCTGCTGCCGGTGCTGGCGGGGGTGGTGCCGGCGGTGCTGCTGGGCCGGGCGGCGGCCGGCCCGCGCGCAGCGGCCGAGGCGGGGTCCGGGACCGGCGACGGGGACGGCAACGGGGGCGGCGACGGACCGTGGCCGCTCGCGGTGACGGTGGTGGTGGTGCTGGTGGCGGCGCTGCTGACCGGCGTCGCGGTGGCGGCGGCGAGCTGGCTGGCGGGTGGCGCGCTGGCGGGCGGCCGGATGGCCCGGCTGGGGCCGGCGCCCTGGTGGACGGGACCGGCGGCGGCGGGCTGGTTCGCGTTGGTGGCCGTGCCGGGCGCGCTGCTGGTGCGCCATCGGGCGCTGTGCCCCGCGACCGTCCCGGAGGCCGACGAAGGGGTCGACGGAGAGGTCGACGGAGAGGTTGACGGGCAGACCGTCGAGGAACTCGACGCGGACGCCGACGAGGAGGCCCTGCCCGCCGCCCGCGCCCGGTCGGCCGAGCGGCTGCGCCGGGGGGTGCTGCTGCTGCGGGCCCGCGGGTACGGCGCGGTGCTGCGCCTGGGCGGGCGGGGCCCCGGAAGTGACTAGTACTGCAACGGTGCTTACCGTGACGAGGCTTCAGCTCTTGGGCTGTGGCCTCGTCTTTTGTAGTGGCTGGTCCGGGCCTGTTGTTGGCGTCTGCGACGCCATCGGGACCAGTGCAGGACGTGGTCGATGCTGCGGCGGACAGGCCGGGTGAGCTTCGTGATCAGTCGGCGGATCTCGGGGACCGTGAGGGGTATCAGGTCTGGCGTTCGAGCGGGTCCAGCCCCTTTTCGAGGTGCTGGGCCCGCATGACGGTGAGGTAGGCGTGGGCCGCCATGGCCAGGGTGATGTGCCGGTACCACCCCGGGTGGCGTCGGACCTGATAGTCGTCCAGGCCGCACTGGCCCTTGGCACTCTGGAAACACTCCTCGATCGCCCAGCGGGCACCCGCGACGGCGATCAGCTCGTTGAGTGTGGCACCGGCGGGCGCGTAGGCGATGTAGTAGGCGAGCTTTGTGGGATCGGTGATGCTGCGGCGTGCCAGGACCCAGTGCTTGCGGTCGGGGCGGTGCCACGGCCGGACCTCGACACGGGCCCAGTCGTAGACCCGCAGGCCATGGGCGCCCTCGCCGCAGGAACGACGCTTCCACTTCTGACGGGGAAGGTCGGCGATCAGGTCGTGCAGCCGATGGTCCAGTGCCCTCCGGGTGACGACGGTGTCGTGGCTGGTGGTGGCCACGACGTGGAAGACATCCGCCTGCTCCAACTCGTAGCGCCAGCCCTTGCGGTAGCCGTAGCCGGCATCCGCGGTCACCCACCGGAACGGGATCTGGTCGTCGATCGCGCGCCGGACCATCGCCCTGGCGAGCTGGACCTTGGTGACGAACTCGACCTCGTCGCCGATCCCTGCCGCCCGGCAGCGTGCGCGGTCGTCGGTCCAGGACTTCGGGAGGTAGAGCGCCCGGTCGATCAGGGTGCGGCCCGGCTTGCCGGAATAGGCGAGGAAGACCCCGACCTGGCAATTCTCGGTACGGCCGGCGGTGCCGGAGTACTGCCGCTGGACACCGGCCGAACGCACACCCTTCTTCAGGAACCCGGTGTCGTCCACGATCAGCACACCGGCCGGATCCGCCAGGTGCTCGACGACGTACTCGCGTACGTCGTCGAGCACCCCGTCCGCGTCCCACTCGATCCGGTTCAGCAGCCGCTGGATCCGGTCCGGACCGACATGACCGGCCTCCTCGGCCACCGTCCACCCGTTCTTGCGCTCCAAAGGCGCCAGCAGGCCCCACATGTAAGCCAGCGTAGATTCCCGCGACTCACTCCGCGCGAACCGGTGAGCAAACCGCTCATGTAACCCTGCCAGCCCATCCGACCAGCGACGAGCATCGACCTCGGATATGTCCCCATCCATGAACAGCTCAACGAGCTAACCCGACAACCGTCACGGTAAGCACCGTTGCAGTACTAGGGCGTGTCCGGCAAGACCGGCCGGACCGGCCCTAGCCGGCGTTCCCGGTGAAGTCGACGTACCACTTGGGCGCGAACCGGTCGCAGTTGTCGGCGCCGACGGAGGTCAGTGAGTCCCGGACGCAGGTGACGTAGTCGTTGTAGTACATCCCGAGGCCGATCACCGAGGTCGCGACCACGACGGTCATCGCGCCGGTGAGGATTCCGGCGAGCGCGGCCGGGGTGAGCGGGTTCGGGGCGGCGGGCTGGCGGGCGGCGGTCTGGGGGGCGGCGCCGGTGACGGCGGCGGCCGGGGCGGGCTTGGGGGTCCGCAGCGCGCTGATGCCCCACACGATGCCGAGCGCGCCGACGAACAGGGCGGCCCAGTGGAAGCCGGCGAACAGGCAGACCAGCGCGAGCGGCCCGGCCAGTGCGGCGTTGCGGGCCCGGCGCTGGGCGGGGTCGGCGGGGTCGAGCTTGGGCGGCTGCGGGGCCGGTGGGGTGGGGCGGCCGTCCTCGGGCCGGCCGGGGCCCCAGGGGTGCGGCGGCGGGAGCTGCGGGCGTTCGCCGGCGCCCTGGCCGCCGGTGCCGTCCGGGCCCTCGCCGGGCCAGGGGTTGCGCGGCTGCCACGGCTGGTCCGGGGCATCCGCCGGCGGCGGCGCGAAGGGGTTGCGCTCGCCGGTGTCGTCACCGCTGCTCATGGTTCAGCCATTCCTTCTCGGTCGGGGCGGCGGTCTCCCGCCTTCCCTATGATCCCGCAGCCGTTCGCCGGTCCTCAGGCGGCCTGCCCGCTGCGGGGGTGCCGGGAGGGCCCGTGCCCGGGGCGACTCCGCTGTGCGGGCCGGAGGAGATCCCCGTCTCAACTACGCGCGTAGCGCCGCCGGGAGGGTGCGGAGGCCGTCCGACCAGCCGTTATCGTGGTGACGGTCAGCAGCTCGCAGAGGTTCCCGGGTGCCCGCGTCGCGGTGGGTTCTCCTGGTGTTCCCCCTCGCTCGACCTGCCGTTCGTAGTGGCCCCACCACCGGTGGACGTACCAGCGGGCGGCGCCCGACCTACGGAGAATCGCGCAGTGGCCGCCGCCCCCGCCCAGCTCTTCCCGCCCCGTACGCCCGGACCGGCCCGCCTGGTGGTGCTGGTCTCCGGTTCCGGTACCAATCTGCAGGCGCTGCTCGACGCCGCAGCCGATCCGGCGTACGGCGCCGAGATCCTCGCCGTGGGTGCGGACCGCGACGGCATCGCGGGCCTGGAGCGGGCCGAGAAGGCGGGCCTGCCGGTCTTCGTCCACCGGGTGAAGGACTTCGCCGACCGGGCCGACTGGGACCGCGCGCTGACCGCCGCCGTCGCCGCCCACGAGCCGGACCTGGTGGTCACGGCCGGGTTCATGAAGATCCTCGGCCCCGAGTTCATCGCGGCCTTCGCCGGGCGGATCGTCAACACCCATCCCGCACTGCTGCCCTCCTTCCCCGGCGCCCACGGCGTCACCGACGCGCTCGCGTACGGGGTGAGGGTCACCGGCTGCACCGTCCACCTGGTCGACGCCGGGGTGGACACCGGGCCGATCATCGCGCAGGGCGTCGTCGAGGTCGTCGACGCCGACCACGCCGATGGCGGCGAAGCGCTGCACGAGCGCATCAAGACTGTCGAGCGCAAGCTGCTCGTCGACGTCGTGGGCCGGCTGGCCCGCGAGGGCCACCGCATCGAGGACCGAAAGGTATGGATTCCGGCACATGAGTGAGCGCAGCGAACGAGTCGTCAAGGAAGGTGCCTGGCGCGCAGCGCCCGCCGAGCGCAGCGAGGTGGGAGCATGAGTGCCAGCTCCACCACGCCCCCCGTTTCGGAGAACATCCGTCCGATCCGTCGTGCGCTGATCAGCGTGTACGACAAGACCGGTCTGGAGGAGCTGGCCCAGGGCCTGCACGCCGCCGGGGTCGCCATCGTCTCCACCGGCTCCACCGCCGGCCGGATCGCCGCCGCCGGCGTCCCGGTGACCGAGGTCTCCGAGCTGACCGGCTTCCCGGAGTGCCTGGACGGGCGCGTGAAGACGCTGCACCCCCGCGTGCACGCCGGCGTGCTCGCCGACCTGCGGCTGGAGTCGCACCGCGCGCAGCTGGCCGAGCTGGGCGTCGAGCCCTTCGACCTGGTCGTGGTGAACCTCTACCCGTTCAAGGCCACCGTCGCCTCGGGCGCCACCCCGGACGAGTGCGTCGAGCAGATCGACATCGGCGGCCCGAGCATGGTCCGCGCCGCCGCCAAGAACCACCCGTCGGTGGCCGTGGTGGTCGACCCGGCCCGTTACGTCGACGTGCTGCGGGCCGCCCAGGAGGGCGGCTTCGACCTGGCCACCCGCAAGCGCCTGGCCGGTGCGGCGTTCGCGCACACCGCCGCGTACGACGTCGCGGTCGCCTCCTGGTTCGAGGCCGGCTACGCGCCGAGCGACGAGCGGTTCCCGGAGTTCCTGGGCGCCACCTGGGAGCGGCAGAACGTGCTGCGCTACGGCGAGAACCCGCACCAGGGCGCCGCGCTGTACAGCGACGGCAGCGGCGGCCTGGCCGGCGCGGAGCAGCTGCACGGCAAGGAGATGTCGTACAACAACTACGTCGACACCGACGCTGCCCGCCGCGCCGCGTACGACCACGCCGAGCCGGCCGTCGCGATCATCAAGCACGCCAACCCGTGCGGCATCGCGACCGGCGCGGACGTCGCCGAGGCGCACCGCAAGGCGCACGAGTGCGACCCGGTCTCGGCGTACGGCGGCGTGATCGCGGTCAACCGCCCGGTCACCGTCGAGCTGGCCGAGCAGATCGCCCCGATCTTCACCGAGGTCGTGGTGGCCCCCGGTTACGAGGACGGCGCCGTCGAGGTGCTGGCCCGGAAGAAGAACCTGCGGGTGCTGCTGGCCCCCGAGGCGCCGGCCAACCGCCAGGAGCTGCGCCCGGTCTCCGGCGGCGTGCTGCTCCAGGACGCCGACCGGGTGCAGGCCGAGGGCGACGACCCGGCGAACTGGCGGCTGGCCACCGGTGAGGCGCTGTCCGAGGCCGAGCTGGCCGAGCTGGCCTTCGCCTGGCGGGCCTGTCGGGCCGTCAAGTCCAACGCGATCCTGCTCGCCAAGGACGGCGCCTCGGTGGGCGTCGGCATGGGCCAGGTCAACCGGGTCGACTCCTGCAAGCTCGCGGTCGAGCGGGCCGGGGAGCGGGCCAAGGGCGCGTACGCGGCCTCGGACGCGTTCTTCCCGTTCGCGGACGGCCCTGCCATCCTGATCGCGGCCGGCGTCAAGGCGATCGTCCAGCCGGGCGGTTCGATCCGGGACGAGGAGGTCGTCGCGGCGGCCGCCGAGGCCGGGGTGACGATGTACTTCACCGGTGCGCGGCACTTCTTCCACTGATCGCGTTCCACCGCTCGCCCGGCGCACCGCCCGGGTGACGGCATGACAGAGCGGCCCGGCTCCTCCGGAAGGGGAGCCGGGCCGCTCGTCGTCCGATCGGCTCGGACCGGGCCGGTCAGTGGTGCGGCCGGTCAGTAGCGCGGCCGGGCGAACCAGGCGACGCCGTCCTTGACGCTCATCCCGACGATCATCGTGATCGAGACCGCGAGCCACATCAGCGTGAAGACGATGCCGACCGGGTTGGCGTTGTTGGCGAAGGAACCGGCCAGCCCCAGCAGGCCGAGCAGCGCGCCGAACGAGCCGTACACCAGGGTGGTGATGCGGACCGCGGGCCCGCCCTTGCCGAACTTCACGCCCAGCGTGATGGAGAAGGCCGCGAACAGCGCGCACACGATGCCGACGACCACCAGCACGCCGGCCGCCGCGTTGCCGAAGCCGTTGAACGGGTCGCTCCCGTCGATCTGCTGGGCCCGGTTGGTGACCTCCTTGGCCGCCGCGGCGGCTATCAGGTAGATGCCGCCACCGATGATCTGCACGGCGCCGATGATGAACAGCAGCACCCGGGTGGTGACCACCAGGCCCGGCATGTTCTGCGGGACGGCCGGCGGGTAGCCGTAGCCCGGTCCGCCGTAGCCCGGCGCGGGCGGCGGGTAGCCGTACCCGGCCGGCGGGGCCTGCTGGGGGTAGCCGTAGCCGGGAGCCTGCGGCGGCTGGCCGTACGGGTTGTTCGGGTTGTTCGGGTCGGGCGGGTAACTCATCGATGCCTCCGGGCAGTTGCGGGGACGTGGGGACGGGACGGAGGGCCCGGTTCCGGTTGGCGAGTCGGGTCGCCGGTGGAACGGGACGCTAACGGAGGGGAGTGACAGCCCGGAGCGGATCCGGGCGCGGCCGGCTCAGGCGCGCGGTGAGAGCGCTGAGAGCGGTGAGAGCAGTGCGAGCGGAGTCGTCGACGGGCCCGTTGCGGGCAGGACGGCGCCGCAGTGGTCGGGCGGCTCGGTCTGAAGTGGTCGGCTCACGTGCTCTTTCCCCCGGGTACGCCCCCGCCGGGTGTCCGTCGGCCCGTCACCGGGCCGGGTCGCGGCAGGGAATGCCCGCATATCGTCAACCGGACGGCGGGGCCGTGTCCAGCCGGTTCCGCGCGCCGGACCGAGACTGTGGCGCAACCGCAACGTGGTCCGGGCCTTCCGTACCCGTCCGAACCCGTCCGACCGCAGGACGGGAGGACGACGGGGGCCGGCGGGAGGACGACGGGGGTTCGAAGACGGGCCCTGGTACGGCGGCTTGCCGCGATCCGGGAGAATGGGGTCATGACTGCCCAGATTCTCGATGGCAAGGCCACCGCCGCCGCGATCAAGTCCGAACTCGCCGCCCGCGTGGCGGTCCTCAAGGCGAAGGGCGTCACGCCCGGCCTCGGCACCGTCCTGGTCGGCGACGACCCGGGCAGCCGCTGGTACGTCAACGGCAAGCACAAGGACTGCGCCGAGGTCGGCATCGCCTCGATCCAGCGCGAGCTGCCCGCGACCGCCACCCAGGAGGACGTCGAGAACGTCGTCCGCGAGCTCAACGCCGACCCCTCCTGCACCGGCTACATCGTCCAGCTGCCGCTGCCCAAGGGCCTGGACCAGAACCCGGTCCTGGAGCTGATGGACCCGGACAAGGACGCCGACGGCCTGCACCCGACCTCGCTCGGCCGGCTCGCCCTGGGCATCGAGGGGCCGCTGCCGTGCACCCCGCTGGGCATCGTCGAGCTGCTGCGCCGGCACGACGTCGAGATCAACGGCGCCGAGGTGGTCGTGGTCGGCCGCGGCGTCACCGTCGGCCGCTCGATCGGCCTGCTGCTGACCCGCCGCAGCGAGAACGCCACCGTGACCCTGTGCCACACCGGCACCCGGGACCTCGGCTACCACCTGCGCAAGGCCGACATCATCGTGGCCGCCGCGGGCGTGCCGCACCTGGTCAAGCCGGAGGACGTCAAGCCGGGCGCGGCGGTGCTGGACGTGGGCGTCAGCCGCAGCGAGGGCAAGATCGTCGGCGACGTGCACCCGGGCGTGGCCGAGGTGGCCGCCTGGATCTCCCCGAACCCCGGCGGCGTGGGCCCGATGACCCGCGCGATGCTGCTCAACAACATCGTCGTGGCGGCCGAGCGCCGCGCCGGCGTCTGACCCCGCGACCGACACCACCACGAGGGACGGCGAGCATGACGGAACCGCGACCGGCGCGGACCCCGCGCAGGCCGGTCAAGACCACCGGCACCCTGCCGCCCGAGGGCGCGGCCGCAGCCCTCGGACGCGACCACACCCTGCCGGTCCGGCAGTGGCCGATAACGCTGGTCCTGCTGGTGGTCGGGGCCGGCCTCGCGGTCACCTGGTTCGCCGACTTCAAGGACGGCTTCAAGTACGGGCTGCTGATCCTCGGCTGCGGGGTGCTGCTCGGGGCCGTCCTGCGGCTGGTGCTGCCCGAGGTCGGGATGCTGGCGGTGCGCAGCCGCTTCACCGACGTGATCGTGCTGACCTTCCTGGGAGCGTCGATCGTGCTGCTGACCCTGGTGGCGCAGCCGAACCCGTGGCTGGAGATCCCGTTGCTCGACAACATCGGCAAGTTGATCGGCCGGCCCAAGCACTGACGCCGGGGTGACCGTGACGGCCCCCGCCCTGCGAGCCAGGGCGGGGGCCGCCGTCCGTTGTGACGCATCAGCCAGGCCCGCACCCGCGGCGTACGCTTCCCTTTGCGATAACCTGACGCCGGTCTCTCGATGTCGAGAGACCATCCTCGGCTCCAGCGCGCCGGTGTGCCTGGGGCACCTGGCGATCTGCTGGAGAAGGTAGAAATGACCCGCACCCCCGTCAACGTCACCATCACCGGAGCGGCCGGCCAGATCGGCTACGCGCTGCTCTTCCGCATCGCCTCGGGCCACCTGCTCGGTGCCGACGTCCCGGTGAACCTGCGCCTCCTGGAGATCCCGCAGGGCCTCAAGGCCGCCGAGGGCACCGCCATGGAGCTCGTCGACTGCGCGTTCCCGCTGCTGCGTGACATCACGATCACCGCCAACCCGAACGAGGCCTTCGACGGCGCCAACGTCGCGCTGCTGGTCGGCGCCCGTCCGCGCACCGCCGGCATGGAGCGCGGCGACCTGCTGCAGGCCAACGGCGGCATCTTCGGCCCGCAGGGCAAGGCCATCAACGACCACGCCGCGGACGACATCAAGGTCCTGGTCGTCGGCAACCCGGCCAACACCAACGCCCTGATCGCCCAGCGCAACGCCCCGGACGTCCCGGCCGAGCGCTTCACCGCGATGACCCGCCTGGACCACAACCGCGCGGTCGGCCAGCTCTCCGTCAAGACCGGTGCGCCCGTCTCCGACATCAAGCGCGTCACCATCTGGGGCAACCACTCCGCCACCCAGTACCCGGACATCTTCCAGGCCGAGATCGCCGGCAAGCCGGCCTTCGAGGCCATCGGCAGCGACCAGGCCTGGCTGGACGAGACCTTCATCCCGACCGTCGCCAAGCGCGGCGCGGCCATCATCGAGGCCCGTGGCGCCTCCTCGGCCGCCTCGGCCGCCAACGCCGCCATCGACCACGTGTACACCTGGGTCAACGGCACCGCCGAGGGCGACTGGACCTCCATGGGCGTCGTCTCGGACGGCTCCTACGGTGTCCCGCAGGGCCTGATCTCCTCCTTCCCGGTCACCACCAAGGCCGGCAAGTTCGAGATCGTCCAGGGCCTGGAGATCTCCGACTTCTCGCGCGCCCGCATCGACGCCTCGGTCAAGGAGCTGACCGAGGAGCGCGACGCGGTCCAGGAGCTGGGCCTCATCTGAGCCCCGCAGCACAGCTTTTCCCGGCGGCCCGCCGTCTCCTTCCCGGAGGCGGCGGGCCGCCGTGTGACCGGCCGCCGCCCCTTCTTCCACTCCCCGGGCGTCGGCCGGTCCTACACTGACCCGCTGTGAACGAAACCCTCGGGGACGCTCTGCTCGTCCTCGTCTTCATCCTGCTGGGCGGGCTGTTCAACGTCGCCGAGATCTCGCTGATCTCGCTGCGCGAGGGCCAGATCCGGACGCTGGAGGCGCTCGGCACCCGGCGGTCCGCCCGGGCCGCGCACCTGGCCGCCGACCCCAACCGCTTCCTGGCCGCCGTCCAGGTCGGCGTGACCTGCATGGGCTTCCTGTCCGCCGCCTTCGGCGCGGACACCCTGGCCGGCAAGGTCGCCCCGCTGTTCGTCCGGGCCGGGCTCACCGAGGGCGTCGCCGACGCGATCGCCCTGGTCGGCCTCACCCTGGTGATCAGCTACGTCTCGCTGGTGCTCGGCGAACTCACCCCCAAGCGGATCGGCCTGCAGCGGGCCGAGTCGATCGCGGTGATCGCGGCCCCGGTGGTGGACGTGATGTCGGTGGCGCTGCGCCCGGTGATCTGGCTGCTCGGCCACTCCACCAACCTGATGGTCCGCCTGCTGGGCGGCGACCCGGCCGCCGGCCGTGGCTCGATGAGCTCCGAGGAGCTGCGCGGCCTGGTCGCCGCCAACACCGAACTCGGCAGCGACGAACGGGCGTTGATCGCGGACGTGTTCTCCGCCGGGGAGCGGCAGCTGCGCGAGGTGATGGTCCCGCGCACCGAGGTGACCTTCCTGGACGCCGAGCGCCCGCTGGCCGCCGTCCGGCACCAGGCGGACACCTCGCCGCACTCGCGCTACCCGGTGGTCGAGGGCAGCGCCGACGCCGTGGTCGGCTTCGTGCACGTCCGCGACCTGTACGGCGCGCGCGGCGAGCAGGCCGCCAAGGTCCGCGACCTGGCCCGCCCGGTGAAGCTGCTGCCCGGCACCAAGCGGGTGCTGGAGGCGATGGGCGAGATGCGTCGCGAGGGCCACCACCTGGCCATCGTGGTGGACGAGTACGGCGGCACCGCCGGGATCGTCACCCTGGAGGACCTGGTCGAGGAGGTGATCGGCGAGATCCGGGACGAGTACGACCGGCCGGAGACCGCCGCCACCCGCCGGCTGGTCGGCGGCGGCATGGAGCTGGACGGCCTGCTCAACCTCGGCGACTTCACCGAGGAGACCGGCGCCACCCTGCCCGAGGGCCCGTACGAGACGGTGGCGGGCTGCCTGGTCGCCTCGCTCGGCCGGCTGCCCCGGGAGGGTGACCAGGTGCGCGTCCCGGTCGAGGGCGGTGGAGGGGTGCTGCTGACGGTGGCCAAGTTGGAGGGCCGGCGGATCGCCCGGGTGAGGGTGAGTGCGGTCACACTGGCGGAACCTCCTGGGGCGGACGTTTCCTGAGCGCCCGGTGGAACTGGAACAATGGCCCGCATGGTCAACGCAGCGGTCACTGGTCCGGTCAAGGACCGTCCCCGGGTTCTCTCCGGCATCCAGCCCACCTCCGGCTCGTTCCACCTCGGCAACTACCTGGGCGCGGTGCGCCAGTGGGTGGACCTGCAGAAGGAGAACGACGCCTTCTACATGGTCGTCGACCTGCACGCGATCACCGTCTCGCAGGACCCGAAGGAACTGCGCGAGAACACCCGGGTCTCCGCCGCCCAGCTGCTCGGCGCCGGCCTGGACCCGGAGCACTGCACCCTGTTCGTCCAGTCGCACGTGCCCGAGCACGCGCAGCTCGCCTGGGTGATGAACTGCCTCACCGGCTTCGGCGAGGCCTCCCGGATGACCCAGTTCAAGGACAAGTCCGTCCGGCACGGCGCGGACAGCACCACGGTCGGCCTGTTCACCTACCCGGTGCTCATGGTCGCGGACGTCCTGCTCTACCAGGCGGACGCCGTCCCGGTCGGCGAGGACCAGCGCCAGCACCTGGAGCTCACCCGCGACCTCGCCGACCGCTTCAACACCCGCTACAGCCCGACCTTCACGGTGCCGAAGCCGTACATCCTCAAGGAGACGGCGAAGATCCAGGACCTCCAGGACCCGGGCGCCAAGATGAGCAAGTCCGCCTCCTCGGACAAGGGCCTGGTCAACCTGCTGGACGAGGCGAAGGTCAGCGCCAAGAAGTTCAAGAGCGCCGTCACCGACACCGGCACCGTCGTCTCCTACGACGAGGACGGGAAGCCCGGCGTCTCCAACCTGCTGCGCATCCACTCCGCGCTCAGCGGCCAGTCGATCGACCAGCTGGTCGCGCACTTCGAGGGCAAGATGTACGGCGCCCTGAAGACCGAGCTGGCCGAGCTGTTCACCGAGTGGGTCACTCCCTTCCAGGAGCGCACCCGCACGTTCCTGGACGACCCGGCCGAGCTGGACCGGGTGCTGGCGATCGGCGCCGAGAAGGCCCGCGAGGTGGCCGCGCAGACGCTGGAGACGGTGTACGACCGGGTCGGCTTCCTCCCGGCCGCCAAGCGGTGACTCCCCTCACACGCCTGCCCGATGGTGACGGTCTCCCCGAGGCCGTCACCATCGGCGTGTCCGTGAGCGTTCCGGATCCGTACGGTGCGCAGATCCAGGACGCCCGGGCCGGGCACGGCGATCCGCTGGCCCGGTCGATACCGACGCACGTCACCCTGCTGCCGCCGACCGAGGTGCCCGCCGAGGCGCTGCCGAAGATCGAGGAGCACCTGGCGGCGGTGGCGGCCGCGCACCGGCCGTTCCGGATGCTGCTGCGCGGCGCCGGCACCTTCCGCCCGGTCTCCCCGGTGGTGTTCGTCCGGGTCGAGGAGGGCGCGCAGGAGTGCCGGCTGCTGGAGGCGGACGTCCGCTCCGGCCCGCTGGCCCGCGAGCTGGCGTTCCCGTACCACCCGCACGTGACGGTCGCGCACGGCCTGCCGGACGACGCGCTGGACCAGGCGTACGCGCAGGCGCGCGGCTTCCGGGCGGCCTTCCCGGTGCCGGGCTTCGGCCTCTCCCGCTTCGACGCGGACGAGGTCTGGCGGCCCTGGCGGAGCTACCTGTTCTCCTGAACCACCGCCCTGATCTTCAACTACCGTACTGACCTTCCGAGTTCGAGCATCCGGTCGACCACCCGGCGGGACGCGCCGCCGTCGTCCAGGACGCAGTGCTCGGCCCGGAAGCGCCGGTGGCGCTCCGCGTACCCGGGCGGCAGGGCCGCGCCGGTGTCGGCGAGTTCGCGCAGCGCGCCGAGCAGTCCGGCCGAGGTGGGGACGAGCGGGCCGGGGGCCTGCGGCTCGAAGTCGAAGTAGAAGCCGCGCAGGGTGTCGCGGTAGTGCTCCAGGTCGTAGGTGAAGAAGAGCACCGGGCGGCCGGTGACGGCGAAGTCGAACATGATCGACGAGTAGTCGGTCACCAGGACGTCCGCGACCAGCAGCAGTTCCTGCGGGTCGGGATAGTCCCCGCAGTCGTACAGGAAGCCGTCCCCGGCGCCCGGCAGCGGCTCGCGGACGTGCGCGTGCGGGCGGATCAGCAGCACGTGGTCCCGGCCGAGCAGGCGCCGGGCGTGGTCGAGGTCCAGCCGCAGGCCGAGCCGGAAGCCGTCGCCGTCACCGCGCTGCTGGTCCTCGCGCCAGGTCGGCGCGTACAGCACGATCCGCTTGCCGTCCGGGATGCCGAGCCGACGGCGGACGGCCGCTGCGGCGGCCTCGTCGGGGCGGGCGAGCACGTCGTTGCGCGGGTAGCCGGCCTCCAGGATCTCGCCGTCGTAGCGGAACGCGCGGCGCAGGATCGGGGTGGCGAACGGGCTGGGGGAGAGCAGCAGGCTCCACTGCGGGGTCTCCCGGTCGAGCGCCTCCAGGTAGCCGTGGTCGGCCAGCCAGGGGTTGTCGACGTCATGGGCGATCCGCTTCAGCAGCGAGCCGTGCCAGGTCTGGAGCACCACCTGGCCGGGGCGGCGCTCCAGGAAGTCCGGGAAGTGCGTGTTGCCGACCAGGTACCGGCAGGTGGCCAGCGCGCGGTACCACTCCGGGCTCCAGATCCGGACGGCCCGGACCCCGGGCGGCAGTTCGGCCTGGGCGTCGTCGACCACCCAGAGGTGCTCCAACGGCGCGCCGCGGCGGGCCAGTTCGGCGTGCACCGCGCGCGGCGAGTCGGCGTAGCCGCGGCCGCCGAACACGTCGTACAGCACGGCCTCGCGCAGCGGTTCGCGGCGGGCGGCGGGGTAATGGACGGCGCGCTGGCGGCTCTGCGTCCAGGCGCTGCGCTCGGTGGGGGTGAGCACCGGGGTGGAGTCCACCAGCAGGGTGTCGTGCCAGCGGCGCTGGAGCAGGATCCGCTTGCCGCCGGCCGTGGTGGCGGCGGGCAGCGTGGGAAGGGCGGCGGGTGCGGCGAGCAGCGGGCGGCTCGGGCCGGGCCGCCCGGCGGGCGTCAGCGCGGCCTCCCAGATGCCTTTGCGCAGGGGCAGCGCGGTGCCGTCGGCGCCGGTGCGGGTGGCGGGCAGCAGGACCTTGAAGCGGCCGTCCTGGTCGGCCTCGACGGGGGAGCGGACCTCGCTCGCGGTGCCGGTGTGCCGCAGGACGAGTTCCAGCTGGTCCGCGGCGCGGTCCGGGCAGCGGCCGGTGAGCTCGAAGCCGCCGGCCCGGACGGCGATCCGCTCGACCAGGCCGGCCGCGGGCTGGACGCACAGTTGGAGCCGGCCGTCGGCGAGGTGCTTGAGGTAGAGGGCGCGGTCCGGGGTGTCGGGCAGCCGGTGCTGGCCGGCGACCGGGCCGCCGCGCTCGTCCGGGCAGAGCTGCTCGGTGCTGCCGTCGGGGTGCAGGAACTCGGTGTCCCAGTGCTCCAGTTCGCCGCTGCCGCGGCCGTCGGCGGTGAACGGCCGGTACGGCAGGTGGACGGCGAAGGTGTTGCCGGTGCGGGCGACCGGCCGTTCGATCACGGCGTCGCTCTGCCGGTGGCGCAGCCGCAGCACGGTGCCGGCCGGGCAGGAGTCCGCGCTGCCGCGCAGGTCGAGGCCGTCGGCGGTGGGGGTGGCGTGGGTGAGCCGGATGCCGGGGCGTTCGAGCAGCAGCCGCAGTCGCCCGTCGGCGAAGTACGGCTGGAGGCGGACGTCGTGGTCCACCCAGTGGGCCGGCGGGTACTCGCCGGAGCCGCACCAGTGCGGGGCGAGGGCGCCGTACCGGCGGCGCAGCCGGGTGGGGCGCGGGCGGGTGAACAGGGTGGTCTCGATCTGCCAGTCGCCGAGCAGCCAGTCGGTGCCGTTGCGCAGCCGGCCGGGCTCTATCAGGGCGGTGAAGCCGGACCAGTCGTGGTTGAACTCGGGCTGGGCGCTGTCGTCGGTGACTTCGGGCAGCCGGCGGGGCCGGGAGCGCAGGTGGACGGGCGGCCGGGTCCCGTCGGCGTGGCGCAGGGTCAGCCAGGTCCAGGCGGAGCCGGGGCGGCCGGTGTCGAGGTCGTCCGGGCGGGCGAAGCCGGTGAGTTCCAGGCCGCGGCCGGTCCAGCGGGCGCGCAGCAGGCCGAAGGTGACGTCCTCGTCGGCGGCGGGCTGGTCGGTGCTCACACGGGGGTCGGCGTGTGGAAGGACGAACCGTGTGAGCGCAGGCATGGCGGGGGTCCTTCGGGACGGGGGCCGGGCCATGGGCGGTGGACCGGGGCCGCCGGACCGATGCCGAGAGGAAACCGGGGCCGAATTCATATCCCATACCGGAACGCCGTCCGGGTCAACAGTGCGAACCGGGGAATTTCCCGTGAAATTCGCTGACAAACACTAGTTCGAGTGCAATGTACAGGCAAAGACCAGGGATATTGTCAGGGAATTCCCAGGAAAGCGCAGAGGCGCCCGACGCGGTTCGCGTCGGGCGCCTCGGTGGGGCTCTCGGGGGTGCTGCGGGCCACCCCGTGTTACTCGGTGCTGCTCGGCACTACTCCGCGCGGAGCATCGCGTCGACCACCCGGGCGGAGGCCTTGCCGTCGTCCAGGTCGCAGTACGCCGTGCGGAACGCGGCGGCCTTGTCGGCGTACTCGGCCGCGACCTCGCCGACCCGGCCGAGCGCGTCGACCAGTTCCTCGGAGGTGGCCAGCAGTGGGCCGGGCGCCTCCGCCTCGAAGTTCAGGCTGAAGCCGCGCAGGTTGTCGCGGTAGTGCTCCAGGTCGTAGGTGAAGAACAGGATCGGCTTGCCGGTCGCGGCGAAGTCGAACACGCTGGCCGAGTAGTCGGTGATCAGCACGTCGGCGATCAGCAGCAGCTCCGCCATGTCGGGGTAGCTGCCGACGTCCCAGATGTAGCCGTTGCCGGCGCCCGGGATCTGACCGCACATCATGCTGTGCCGGCGCACCAGCAGTACCTGGTCGTCGCCGAGCGCGGCCTTGGCCGCCGCCAGGTCGAGCCGCAGGTCCAGCTGGTACCCGCCGTTCGGCCGGCGCCGGTCCTCGCGCCAGGTCGGCGCGTAGAGCACGACCTTCTTGCCCTCGGGCAGGCCGAGCCTTTCGCGCACCTGTTCGGCGGTCTTCTCCCGGTCGGCCGCGAAGAGCAGGTCGTTCTTCGGCGAACCGCTTTCGAGGATCTCGCCCTTGTAATCGAACGCGCGTCGCAGGATCGGGGCCGACCAGCTGTTGCCGGCCGCCAGCAGACTCCAGCTCGGCACCTCCCGGGCGAGGCCCTTCAGGTAGTTCGCGTCCGTGAACCAGACCTTCTCGAAATCGAGGCCGATCTGCTTCAGCGGGCTGCCGTGCCAGGTCTGCAGGACCACCTGGCCGGGGCGGCGGACGAAGAAGTCGGGCAGGTGGGTGCTGGTGACGATGTACTTGGCGGTGGCCAGCGCCTCGAACCACTCCGGGCTCCACAGCCGGATCGCGCTCGCCGACTGCGGCAGATCGGCCTGGAGGTCGTCACTGCCCCACAGGTGCTCCAGCGGCAGGCCGCGGCGGACCAGCTCCTCGTGGACCGCCCGCGGCGAGTCGGCGTACAGGCCGCCGAGGCCGACGTTGTACAGCACGGTGTCGCGCACCGGGTGCCGGCGGGCGTTCGGGTAGTCGACGAACCGCAGCTGGCGCAGCCGGTAGCCGCTGCGCTCCTCCGGCAGCAGCGCCGAGTGCGACTCCAGGGAGAGGCCGTCGTGGTGGCGGCGCTCCAGCACGATGCGCTTGCCCCGGGACTCCACCTCCAGCGGCATCGCGCCGAAGCAGTCCGGCGAGATCAGCGCGTACGAGCTCGGAAGCTCCTCGGCCACGGCGCCGACCGGACGGAAGAAGACGTTCCAGGTGCCCTGGGCGAGCGGCACCCGGCCGGCGAAGGAGGCCGTCGGCACGGCGGGCAGCGCGGTCCGGAACCGTCCGTCCGCGATCTCCACCGGGTAGACGTGCTCCTCCTCGCGCCAGTCGTGCCGGACCACCAGCTCCCAGCGGTGCGCGCCGGACAGCGGGAACGAACCGCTGAGCAGGAAGCCGTCCGCGCCGCGGGCGGAGACCTCGTCCACCACCGGCTGCAGCAGCTGGTCGGAGAACTGCAGGTACCCGCTGGGGGAGGGCTTGGAGTAGAGCGCCCGGCGCTGGTCGACCGGGGCGTCCGGGTTGAGCGGCAGGTGCAGCTGCGCCGGGGCGTTGCGGTCGTCCCAGGTCACCGGGACGGTGCTGCCGTCGGCCAGGACCAGCGCGGTGTCCCAGCGGTCACGGGCGCGCTCGGCGGCCACCGGGTCCAGCTCGGCCCAGGCCTCGCGGAGGGCGGTCAGCTCGGCCACCGGGAAGGACACGCTGAACGGCTGCAGGCTGCCGACCGGCGCGCCCAGCTCCAGCGGGAAGGCCAGCTCGCGGTCGGACTCGACGTGGGTGAGCCGCAGTCGGGCCCCGGCGAAGCTGGAGCCGGAGCGGGCCGCGCCCGACACCTCGACCCGGCCGCCGTGCGAGGCCAGGCCGGTCACCCGGGCCTTGACCGTCTCCACCCGCAGGTAGACCGAGCCGTCCCGGACCCACGGCACGATCCGCACGTCCGGCTCGACCCAGTGCGCCGGGATGTACTGCGCGGTGTCGCTCCAGCCGGCCCAGACCCGGCCCTTGTAGACGCCGCCCTTGCCCGCGCCGGCCACCAGGACGCGCCAGTTGCCGTCCTTCCACTGGCCGCGGTGCTTGAGCTTCTTCGGGTCGACGCCGACGGTGAAGCCGGCCCAGTCGCAGCTGTACAGGTCGTGGTGGCAGCTGGCGGTGGCCTCGGGGCTGTACTGGGTCTTCATCGGCACCGCGATCACCCGGCGGCCCTTGGCCTCGCGCAGCACCAGGGTGCGGACCATGTCGTGCTTGCCGGCCGCGCCCAGCTGCTCCGGGTACGCGTGCCCGGTCAGCTGCAGTCGCCCGCCGACCCAGGCCGTCTCGTACAGCCGGCTGCGCATGACCAGCGAGTTGTCCAGCTTGAGCACGCCGGACGGCACGCTCTTGCGCCCGCCGCGCAGGAACGGGTAGTCGGCGTACGGGCGCAGCAGACCGCGGGCCTGGACGCCGCCGTTGCTCTCGCCCTCGTACTTGATCTGCTCGACGAACTCGTCGATCCGGCCCTGGAGGGTCAGGTGGTACTTGAGCCGCAGCGGCGCCCGCAGCTTGCGGACCTGCTCGGGGCCGATCGCCCGCAGCAGCCGACTGACGTTCTTGATGTAGGCGTCCCGGTACTCCTTGTCGCCGTCCACGACGGACCAGAAGAACATCGGGATCTCCTCGACGAGGGTGTTCTCGTCGTAGGAGCGCAGGTACTGGGCGAAGCGCGGATCGGTCTGCTTGCGCAGCCAGCCGCGGACCAGCTCGACCGAGGTGACGCGGTCGATCAGGCCCTTGGGGTTGGTGCGCATCTGGGTGATCGACATCTCGCCGACCTCGCGCTCGCGCCAGTGGTAGATCGGCTCGCAGAGCACGTCCACGCTCTTGGCGAGGTAGTGGTGCGGCACGCTGACCGGCGCGTCCTCGTACAGGATGCCCTCGGGGTAGAGGATGCCGGCCGCGTCGAAGAAGGAGCGGCGGTACACCTTGTTCCACGCGGTGCGGTCGGTGACCAGCGCCGGGACCTCGGTGATGTGCGTCTTGAGCTTGGTCTCCCTGAACGGCCGCGAGTGCCCGCCGGACTGGTAGTAGCCCACCGCGCGGAACCGCAGCACGTTGCCGGTGGCGAAGTCCGAGCCGGTCTCGTCCAGGGTGTTGATCATCAACTCGTACGCGCTCGGCGGCATCGAGTCGTCACTGTCGACGAAGCACAGGAACTCGGCGTCCGGGTCGATGTGCCGGATGCCGGTGTTGCGGGCCGCGCCGAGGCCCTTGTTCACCTGGCGGACCAGGCGGAACCGCGAGTCCTTGGCCGCGTACGCCTCGGCGAGGGCCGCGCTGTCGTCCTTCGAACCGTCGTCGACCATGACGCACTCGAAGTCCGTGAAGGTCTGGGCGGCGATCGAGTCGAGGCATTCGACCAGGTAACGCTCGACGTTGTAGATCGGAACGACGATGGAGAGGCGGGGAGCCATCGGCTACGCAGGCCTTTCTCGGGAAGGAGCGTGGCAGCCCGTTGAGGGCCTGACCGCACTTTGGATCGGTGCGTACGTGCGCACCGATCCTACCTCCGGGCCATGGGGCCCTTCGGGGCCACTACGCTGGGCCCGTGCCCCGCTTCAGCGTGATCGTTCCCGTGTATCAGGTCGAGGACTACCTCGTCGAGTGCCTCGACTCGGTGCTCGGCCAGGGCGGCCCCGACCTCGAACTGATCGCGGTGGACGACCGTTCCCCGGACGGCTGCGGTCGGATGCTCGACGAGGCCGCCGCCGCCGACCCGCGGATCCGGGTGCTGCACCTGCCCGAGAACGTCGGCCTCGGCCGGGCCCGCAACGCCGGCCTGGAGGTCGCCACCGGGGAGTACGTGGTCTTCCTCGACAGCGACGACACGCTCACCCCCCAGCTGCTCAAGAGCGTCGACGACCGGCTCGCCGCCACCGGCGACCCGGACGTCCTGGTCTACGACTACGCCCGCACCTACGCCGACGGCCGGATCACCCGGGCCGCCTCCGCCCACGTGTTCGGCGCCGCCTCCCCGGACGTCTTCGACCTCGCCGCCCGCCCCGACCTGCTCGACCTGCTCCAGGTGGTCTGGAACAAGGCCTACCGCCGCGACTTCGTCACCGCCCAGCAGCTGGTCTTCCCGGCCGGCTACTACGAGGACACCCCCTGGACGTACCCGGTGCTGCTCGCCGCCGCCCGGATCACCCTGCTCGACGAGGTCGGCGTGCACTACCGCCAGCGCCAGGAGGGCGGCAACATCCTGGCCACCGCCAGCCGCAAGCACTTCGACGTCTTCGCCCAGTACGACCTGGTCTTCGCCTTCCTGGACCGCCGCCCCGACCTCGACCACTGGCGCCCGGTCGTCTACGGCCGGATGCTGCACCACCTCAACACCGTCGTCTCCAAGCCCGGCCGGATCCCGCCCGGCGACCGCCGCGAGTACTTCCGCCGCGCCGCCGCCCACTGCGCCCGGCTCCGGCCGGCCGGCTACCGCCCGCCGCCCGGCGTGGACGGCGTGCGCACCGAACTGCTCAGCCACGGCCGCTACGGCGCCTACCAGGCCGTCCGCGCCCTCGCCCGGGCCCGCCGACTGGTGAAACGCTAGAATCTGCGCCGAGCCTGACGGCCATTCGGAGGACGGGCCGGTATAACCGGTCGGGTGGACTTCCTGACCCGCCTCCCGGTCGTCGGCCCGCTCGTCACGTGGGTGCTGCGCAGCCGCCCGTACCGGGTGTACGAGTACTTCTCCGCGGCCCGGGGCAACCGGCTGGCCGGTGCGGTCACCTTCTTCGGCTTCCTCGCCCTGTTCCCGCTGCTCACGGTGGGCCTGGCGATCGCCGTCTCGACGCTCAGCAGCAGCCAGGTGGCGGACCTGCAGAAGCACATCTCCGACCAGCTGCCGGGCATCTCGCAGGCGCTCAACCTGCCGTCCCTGGTGGCGAACGCGGGCGCCGTCGGACTGGTCAGCGGGGCGCTGCTGCTGGTCTCCGGCCTCGGCTGGGTGGACACCATGCGCACCTCGATCCGGGACGTCTGGCAGCTGCCCGACGACGACACCAACGTGGTGCTGCGCAAGGGCTGGGACTGCGCGGTGCTGGGCGGCCTCGGCGTGGTGTCGCTGATCTCGGTGGGCGCCTCCACCGCCGGGACGACGCTGGCAGGGCGGATCGCCGACTGGACCGGCCTGCGCAGCGGCTACCTGCTGACCGGGGTCGGCGTGCTCATCGCCATAGCGTGCGACACGCTGCTCTTCGCCTACCTGCTGGCGCCGTTCCCCGGGGTCGGCGGCCAGCGCCGCCGCGACGTGCTGCAGGGCGCGCTGATCGGCGCGGTCGGCTTCGAGCTGCTGAAGGTCCTGCTCGCCTCCTACCTCGGCTCCGTCGCCGGGAAGAGCCTGTACGGCGCCTTCGGCGTGCCGGTGGCGCTGCTGCTGTGGATCAACTTCGTCTCCCGGCTGCTGATGTACTGCGTGGCCTGGACGGCGATGGCCGATCCGGTGGCCGCCCGGGAGCGCACCCGGGAGCACGCCCGGGCGCTGCTGGCGGCGGCCGACGAGGCGCAGGCGGCCGCGGACACGACGGCGGCCCGGCCCCGGGAGGAACCCTGAGGCCGGGCCGTCCGTCCGGCCGTCACCAGCCGGCCGCTCCGCGGCGGCCGCGCCGCAGGACCAGCACCCCGTAGCCGGCCGCGGCCGTCACCAGCACGACGGCCAGCCAGCCGCCGAGGCCGAGCCCGTCGTCCTCGGCGGCGGCGGGGGTGGCAGTGGGGGTGGTGCCGGGCCGGGTGGCGGGGGTGGAGTCCGGCGGGGGCGCGCCGGCGGTGCCGCCGGCCTGGCCGGAGGGCTCGCCGTCCGGCGGGAGTTCGTCGACCAGCTTGCCGACCGGCTGCACCTTTCCGGCCGCCGCGAAGCCCCAGTCCAGCAGGGCCGCGGTCTCGTCGTAGACCTTCTGGTAGCTGTCCGGGTGCATCACGGTCACCAGCAGGGTGCGGCCGTTGCGTTCGGCGGCGCCGACGAAGGTCGAGCCGGCGTTGGTGGTGAAACCGTTCTTCACGCCGATCAGGCCGGGGTACTTGCCCAGCAGGCGGTCCGTGTTGGCGATCCCGAAACTGCCGCGCTGGCCGGTGTTCTTGTCCACCGCGCCCGGGAACATCGCCTGCCGGGTGGCGCAGTACATCCGGAAGTCGGGGTTGCGCAGGCCGGCCCGGGCGAACAGCGACAGGTCGTAGGCCGAGGAGAGCTGCCCGTCCATGTCGTAGCCGTCCGGGGAGATCACCCGGGTGTCCCGGGCCTGGAGGGCGTCGGCGCGGGACTGCATCTCGACGACGGTCTGCTCGACGCCGCCGTTCATGTGCGCCAGGACGTGCACGGCGTCGTTGCCCGAGCTCAGGAACACCCCGCGCCACAGGTCCTCGACCCGGTATTCCAGGTTCTCCTTGATGCCGACCAGGCTGCTGCCCTCACCGAGCCCGAGGATCTCCTCGTCGGCGACCTTGTGCACCGTGCTGCGGTCGAACTTGGGCAGCACGGTGTCGGCGAAGAGGATCTTCAGGGTGCTGGCCGGGGCGAGCCGCAGATGCGGGTTGCTGGCCGCCAGCACGTCGCCCGACGTGGCGTCGGAGACTATCCAGGACTCGCCGGTGAGGTCCCTCGGCAGGGCCGGGGCTCCGGCCAGCGGCGAGACCTGGACGCCGGAGTGCCCGAGCCGCTCGCCGCCGACCACGGAAGCGGCCGGGGGCGGCTCCTGCGGGGCGGCGACCGCCCCCGGGGCGGCTAACAGGGCCGGGAGGACCGCGGCGGTCGTGACGAACAGATGCGCGAATTTCTGACGACGTGTGGACACGCGCAGACCGTACCCACTTCGGGGCATCCGCTGTGCGCCACACCGGGCCGGTCCTCCGTACGAGGGGCCCGCCCTACGCCGATCGGCGGTCCGCGCATACTGGGGGACGCACCCCGCCTCCCCACCCCCGACGAGGACCCCCATGAAGCTCAGCCGCCGCACCTCCTGGTTCCTGACCGCCTTCGGCGTCTGGTCGATCATCATCTGGACCACCTTCGTCAAGAACCTCTGGAAGGACTCCGGCGGCCAGGCCTTCACCAACGGCGACCACTCCCAGCCCACCGCCTTCTTCTGGATCCACCTCCTCCTCGCCGTCACCTCCTTCCTCCTCGGCATCGCCGTCGGCGCCATCGGCCTGCGCGGCCTCCGCGCCACCCGCCGCACCCCGGCCACCGACTGAATCTCCGTTGCCGCTGTCGGTCCCCACTGGAAAGATCCTCACCGCTCGTACACGTAACGAGATCTCTCGATCAAAGGGGTGGGGTACCTCCATGACACTTCGACATGCCCACAGACTCGGCGGCCTGACGGCGGCCGCGATCGCGGCCGGCCTGCTCACCGCGCCCGGCGCCTTCGCCGCCGACACCGCGCCGGCCGTCCTCGGCACCAGCCAGGGCAGCGAGTACCGCGCCGACGCCTGCGACTCGACCACCGACCCGAGCTGGGTCGGACGGACCACGAACGGCCCGACGCTCAACGCCAAGGTCACCGGCACCGGTGCCCGGTTCGGCGTCTGGGACGAGACCACGGGCGCCCAGGCCCCGGTGTTCACCGGCGAGGCCCAGGCGTACGGCCAGCAGGCCAAGGTCGCCGTCCCCGGCCTGGTGGACGGGCACGGCTACGCATGGCACGCCTGGGCCGTGCAGGACCAGCAGGCCTCCACCCCGTCGGCGGACTGCCACTTCCGCGTGGACACCACGAGCCCGACCGCCACGGTCTCCTCGCCCGACTTCCCGGCGAGCGGCACCGCCACCAAGTACGCGGGCCAGATCGGCACCTTCGTCCTCAAGGGCGTCGACCCGGCTCCGGCCGGCGGCGCGGCTTCCGGCATCGCCTGCTTCCGGTACAGCTTCTCCACGCTGGGTGTCGGCGGCTGCTCCTCGCCGAACGCCGTTCGGCCGAACGACGACGGAACGGTGTCGTTGCCGCTGAAGGTGCGGAACTGGGGCACCAACATCCTCAACGTCCAGGTGATGGACAACGCGGGCAACGTCAACGTGGCGTCCTACACCTTCTACGCCCCCTCGAACCCGAACCCGCCGCAGGCCCTCGGCGACATCGACGGCGACGGCGTTCCGGACATCCTGCTTCCGGACTCCGCAGGCAACCTCCAGATCATCAGCGCCGGCTCGGCGAGCACCACGCCGACCGCGACGATCCCGGCCAACTGGTCGCCCAACCAGAATTCCTGGACCAACGTCCAGGTCATGCACCGGGGCTGGGACGACTCCCACGCGCCGATGGACGACCTGCTGATGCACGAGGGCGGATCCGGGGCGCTGTACTTCTCCAGCAACCAGGACTACGGCTCCTTCACCGGAGGCCGGCTCTCGGTCTCCCGGCCGAGGGCGTGCCAGAACGCCTCCGGTAAGGCGACCGCCTGCCCCGGGGGCTACGCAACCGACTGGCACAAGGCCGATCAGCTGGCCCTGATCGGTTCCTTGGACGACTCGACGGTCTCCTCACTGGTGACCATCGAGGAGGGCAACCTCTGGTTGTTCACCGACCCCGGCTTCTCGTACGCGCTGAGGAGCGCTCGTCAGCTCACCACCACCGGTGACTGGGCCGGCTACGACCTGATCGCCCCCGGCCCGGACGCCGCGGGCAACCTGGCCCTGTGGGCGCGCGACCGGGCGACCGGTGACCTGCACGCCTACCCGGTCCCGAAGAAGGCCGACGGCACCTTCGACTTCTCCGCGCTCGCGGACCCGAAGGCGAACGTGGTCGCCACCGGCTTCACCACCGCCGCCTACCCGACCCTCGGCAGCTCGGGCGACGGTGACGGGGACGGCACGCCGGACCTGTGGGCCGTGACCGCCGACCGGCACCTGGTGACCTTCAGCGGCTGGTCCGCCCCGAAGGACCTCGGCGCGCTGCGCTGAGCCCATGGCGAAGGCCCCCGTCCGATCATCCGATCGGACGGGGGCCTTCGCCGTGTCAGGCGGAGATCAGAAGCGGCGGGTGACCAGCGCCCGCTTCACTTCCTGGATCGCCTTGGTGACCTCGATGCCACGCGGGCAGGCCTCGGAGCAGTTGAAGGTGGTGCGGCAGCGCCACACGCCCTCACGGTCGTTGAGGATCTCCAGGCGCTGCTCGGCGCCCTCGTCGCGCGAGTCGAAGATGAAGCGGTGCGCGTTCACGATCGCGGCCGGGCCGAAGTACTGGCCGTCGTTCCAGAACACCGGGCAGGACGACGTGCACGCGGCGCACAGGATGCACTTGGTGGTGTCGTCGAAGCGCTCGCGGTCCTCGGCGGACTGCAGGCGCTCGCGGGTCGGGTCGTTCCCCTTGGTGATGAGGAACGGCATGACGTCCTTGTACGCCTGGAAGAACGGGTCCATGTCCACGACCAGGTCCTTGAGGACCGTGAGGCCCTTTATGGCCTCGATCGTGATCGGCTTCTCCGGGTCGACGTCCTTGATCAGGGTCTTGCACGCCAGCCGGTTGCGGCCGTTGATCCGCATGGCGTCGGAGCCGCAGATGCCGTGCGCGCAGGAACGGCGGTAGGTGAGGGTGCCGTCCTGCTCCCACTTGATCTTGTTGAGCGCGTCCAGGACGCGCTCCTTCGGGTCGAGCGTCAGCTGGTAGTCGACCCACACCGGGTCCGGGTGCTCCTCCGGGTTGAACCGGCGGATCCGGAAGGTGACGGTGATCAGCTCGACGCCGCCCGCCTCGACCGCGTCCAGAGCGGCCGAGTGCTTCTCCACGGTAGGAGTGCTCATCAGTACTTACGCTCCATCGGCTGGTAGCGGGTCGTGACGACCGGCTTGTAGTCGAGGCGGATGGAGGTGCTGCCGTCGGCGGCGACCTCCTGGTACGCCATGGTGTGCTGCATGAACTTCACGTCGTCACGGGTCGGGAAGTCCTCGCGGTAGTGGCCGCCGCGCGACTCCTCGCGGGCCAGCGCGGAGACGGCCAGCACCTCGGCCAGGTCGAGCAGGTTGCCCAGCTCGACGGCCTCCAGCAGGTCCGTGTTGTACCGGAAGCCCTTGTCCTGGATCGAGACGTTCTTGTAGCGCTCCTTCAGCGCGGCGATGTCCTCGACCGCCTGCTTCAGGGTGGCGCCGGTGCGGTACACCATCGCGTTGGCGTCCATGGTCTCCTGCAGCTCCTTGCGGATCTGCGCCACGGACTCGGTGCCGGCGGCCTCGCGCAGGCCGTCGACCAGGGCCTGGACCTTCTCGGCCGGGTTCTCGGGCAGCTCGACGAACTCGTGCACGTTGGCGTAGTCGGCGGCGGCGATGCCCGCGCGACGGCCGAACACGTTGATGTCCAGCAGCGAGTTGGTGCCCAGGCGGTTGGCGCCGTGCACGGACACGCAGGCGACCTCGCCGGCCGCGTACAGGCCCGGGACGACGTCGGTGTTGTTGCGCAGCACCTCACCCTCGACGTTGGTCGGGATGCCGCCCATGGCGTAGTGCGCGGTGGGCTGGATCGGGATCGGGTCCGTGTAGGGCTCGATGCCGAGGTAGGTGCGGGCGAACTCGGTGATGTCCGGGAGCTTGGCGTCCAGCTGCTCCGGCGGCAGGTGGGTCAGGTCCAGGTAGACGTGGTCGCCGTCCGGACCGCAGCCGCGGCCTTCGCGGATCTCGGTGTAGATCGCGCGGGAGCAGACGTCACGGGACGCGAGGTCCTTCATGACGGGGGCGTAGCGCTCCATGAAGCGCTCGCCGTCCTTGTTGCGCAGGATGCCGCCCTCGCCGCGGGCGCCCTCGGTGAGCAGGATGCCCATGCGCCAGATGCCGGTCGGGTGGAACTGGAAGAACTCCATGTCCTCCAGCGGCAGGCCGCGGCGGTACACCAGGGCCTGACCGTCACCGGTGAGGGTGTGGGCGTTGGAGGAGACCTTGAAGAACTTGCCGGTGCCGCCGGAGGCGAACACGACGGACTTGGCCTGGAAGACGTGGATCTCGCCGGTGGCCAGCTCGTAGGCGACGACGCCGGCCGTCTTGCCCTCGTTGATCAGCAGGTCGAGGACGTAGAACTCGTTGAAGAACTCGACGCCGTGCTTGACGCAGTTCTGGAACAGCGTCTGGAGGATCATGTGACCGGTGCGGTCGGCCGCGTAGCAGGAGCGGCGGACGGGGGCCTCACCGTGGTTGCGGGAGTGCCCGCCGAAGCGGCGCTGGTCGATCCGGCCCTGCTCGGTGCGGGAGAAGGGCAGGCCCATCTTCTCCAGGTCGAGGACGGCGTCGATGGCCTCCTTGCACATGATCTCGGCGGCGTCCTGGTCGACCAGGTAGTCACCACCCTTGACCGTGTCGAAGGTGTGCCACTCCCAGTTGTCCTCCTCGACGTTGGCGAGGGCGGCGCACATGCCGCCCTGGGCCGCGCCGGTGTGGGACCGGGTGGGGTAGAGCTTGGTGAGGACGGCGGTGCGGGTGCGCTGCGTCGACTCGATGGCCGCGCGCATGCCGGCGCCGCCGGCGCCGACGATGACGGTGTCGTACTGGTGAATCTGCATGGGGGTTCTAACTCGCCTCTGGCCTCTGCCGATTGCCGATTAGATGCTTTGTCGTCAGATGTTGGGGTCGAAGGTGAAGATCACCAGGGTGCCGAGCAGCACGGTGAAGACCGTGGCGGTACCCATGAGCCCCTTCAGCCAGAGCCGGGTCGAGTCCTTCTCGGCGTAGTCGTTGATGACCTGCCGCATGCCGTTGGCGCCGTGGAGCATGGCGAGCCAGAGCATCGTGAGGTCCCAGACCTGCCAGAACGGCGAGGCCCAGCGGCCGGCCACGAAGGCGAAGCCGATCTTGGAGACGCCGCCGTCGAGCACCAGCATGATGAGCAGGTGCCCGAGGATCAGGACCACGAGGACGATGCCGGACAGGCGCATGAAGAGCCAGGCCAGCATCTCGAAGTTGGTGCGGGTGCGGCGCGGGGTCTTCGGGGTCCGCTTGCGCGGCGGCTCGATGACGAACGCGTCCGCCGGGTTGCCGGTGCCGAGGCCCTTGCCGGTGTGCGCGTGCGCGGAGGGGACGACCAGCGCGTCGGAGTATTCCGTGGACATGTGTCAGCTCACTTCCCGAACCAGGAGATCAGCGTGTGCTGCAGGATCCCGTAGAAGGAGCCGGCCATCAGCACGACCCAGACCGCCACGACGGTCCAGAGCATCTGCTTCTGGTACTTCGGGCCCTTGGACCAGAAGTCCACGGCGACGACCCGCAGGCCGTTGAGGGCGTGGAACAGGATGGCGGCCACCAGGCCGTACTCCATCAGGTTCACGAGAGGAGTCTTGTACGTCTGAATGACGGTGTCGTACGCCTCGGGCGACACTCGCACCAGAGCGGTGTCCAGGACATGGGCGAACAGGAAGAAAAAGATGAGGACGCCGGTGACTCGATGAGCCACCCAGCTCCACATGCCTTCCCGGCCGCGGTACAGCGTTCCAGCCGGCACGGAAAAACCCTCCGGAAGCGATTGGGGGCTCGGCCGGCTTCGGTGTCGGTCAGCCCGGCCAGGTACGGTCCACCGGCCGCCAGCATCCTATCGACGCTGCGTCGGGAACCGCCTCCGGGGGTCTCAGGTGTGATCAATCAGGCACGACTGGCCTAGCCGGACGGGAACCAGCGGCGCTTTGGTCGCTCTGGGTGACGGCTCGACTGCGTTACGGTGGCGGCCCGCTCCGCCGCCGACACCCTGCCGAGGCCCCCGTGCCGCTTCGCCCCGTCCGACCGTCCGCCGCCGCCCTCGCGGCCCTGCTGCTGCTCGCCACGGGCTGCACCACGGTCGGCGGCTCCTCCGCGGACCGGGCCGGGCCCGGCCGCGAGCTGTCCGCGGCCGAGCTGCGGGCGGCCGCGGTGGCCGGTGCCGACCTCGGGGCGGGCTACACGGTGACGGTGATGACGCCAGGCCACGGCGACACCGGGGCGGGCGCGGGGCGGGAGGTCGCGGACGTCCCGGCCTGCCAGCCGCTGCTGGACGCGGTGACCCCGGCCGCCTCGGCCGCCCCGACCGGCGCCGGCACCGCCTCGGCCTCGCCGGCCCCGGGCTACCCGTACGCGGAGACCGACCTGAGCGTGGCCCGGACCGCCGACCCCAGGGGTGGCGTGTACGGCGGCCTGCTCGGCTACCGGACGGGGCGGGCGGCCGTGCTCCAGGCGGAGCTGGAGAAGCTGTTCGGCCCGTGTGCCGCGTTCACCTCGATGGCCCCGGCGCCGCCGGCCGAGAAGCCGGGGAAGAAGGCGCCGATCCGGACCAGGCACCGGCTGAACCGTGAGGACACGCCCACCCCCGGGGGAGCGGACGCCGCGCTCGGATTCACCCTGACGAATGAATCGGGGAGCGCGGTGCTCTCGCAGCGTGCGGTGCTGGCCCGGATCGGGCCGGCGCTCGCGGTGTTCACCACCTTCGGGGTCGCCGCCGAGCCGGCCGCCGCGCCGGACGAGGTGATCGTCCGGCAGCAGGTGGCCAAGCTGCGGGCCGCCCAGGCGAAGAAGAAGTAGCGGGCGGAGAGTTAGCGGGCGGGATGGAGGAGACGGCGGCTGCTCAGCGCGCCCCGGCCTCCGAATGGGTGGCGACCAGGTGCTCCAGTCGGGTGAGGGCGATCCGGCGGAGCTCGTCCGCCGCGATCAGCCGCTCCTCGTCCGGGTCGTTGGCCAGCCGGGTGCGGATCGAGGAGAGCACGGTGTCGAGCATCTCCTCCGGGGCCACACCCTCCAGGCAGACCACGAAGACGTGGCCGAACCTGGCCTCGTACGCGGCGTGGGCGGCCCGCAGCGCGGTGTGCGCGGCCTGGCTGCCCGGTGCCCGCATGCCGAGCAGCGGTTGCGGCATCCAGCTCTCGTCGGCGAGCGCCTCGGCCAGGTCGGCCGGGCGGAGGTCGTAGGAGGCCTCGCTGGCGGCGGCCAGCAGGGACTCTATGTCGGGGTAGGGCCGGTGCGCGGTGAGCCGCAGGGCCCAGCGGTGGCTGCCGCAGCAGGCCAGGAGGGCCTCCTCGGCGGCGCCGGCATCGGCTTCGTTGAAGCGGTGCAGCCCGAGGAGGGTCGGCTCGGAGCTTGGATCGAGCCGCTGTGGCGGGATGTCGCTGGCCAGCGGGTCCTCCTCGTGAGGGCGGGAAGGTGCCGGTGAAGTGGGGTGGGGTGGAGCAGCTGAAGTATGGGGGCTGCGGGCGGCGTCACGGCGCCGGTCGGGCAGCTCCTCAAAGGTAGTTGAGCCGTCATCAGTTGGGGAGGGCGCGCGCGGAATTCATCCGGACGAGCTATCAAGTTGTGACGTTGACATCTTTGTGTCAGCGCCCTCCCCACATTCATCTGTTAATCCGGCATCCGCTGATCCGGCACCCCCACCTCAGGAGGGCGGCTCTGGCGAGGCCCTTGGCCAGAGGTGTACGGGGTGGCCGGGCCGCCGGTGGATCCGACCGCCGTCAGGCGCGGTGGACCTTGTGGTTGGCGGCCTGGGCGCGGGGGCGGACGACCAGGAGGTCGATGTTGACGTGCGGGGGGCGGGTGACCGCCCAGGCCACGGTGTCGGCGATGTCCTCCGAGGTCAGCGGCTCGGCCACGCCGGCGTACACGGCCGCGGCCTTCTCCTCGTCGCCGCGGAAGCGGGTGACGGCGAAGCCCTCGGACTTCACCATGCCGGGGGCGATCTCGATCACCCGGATCGGCTCCCCGCACAGCTCCAGGCGCAGCGTCGCCGCGATGGTGTGCGCGGCGTGCTTGGCCGCGACGTACCCGCCGCCGCCCTCGTACGCGGCCAGCGCGGCGGTCGAGGAGAGCACCAGCACGGTGCCGTCGCCGGTGGCCCGCAGGGCCGGCAGCAGCGCCTGCGTCACGTGCAGCACGCCGAGCACGTTCACCTCGTACATGGCCAGCCAGTCGGCCGGGTCGCCGTGCTCGACCGTCTCGGCGCCGATCGCCCCGCCGGCGTTGTTCACCAGCACGTCGACCCGGCCGACCTCGGCCGCGAAGGCGTCCACGGCGGCCCGGTCGGTGACGTCGAGCGTGACCGCCCTGGCCGAACCGCCCCCGTCGGCGATCTCCTTGGCCAGCGCCTCGATCCGCTCGGTCCGCCGGGCGGTCAGCACCACGTCGAAGCCCTCGGCCGCCAGCCGGCGGGCGGTCGCCGCGCCGATTCCACTGCTGGCACCGGTGACCACGGCCACCTTCTGCTCGGTCATTGCCACTCCCTGGGGCTCATCCGGTCGTTCACCCGATCATCTCAACCGTGTCCGCGCCCGCGCCGCCCGGTCCCGCTCCAGGTCCTGTCCTACATTGCGAGGACCGACCGATGCCCCCGCCGATCCCGTGGAGGGACCTCATGGCAGCCGAGCCGCGCCGCGCCGAGTCAGGCTTCCCGATCGAGCCGCTGTACGGCCCGGAGGCGCTGGCCGACTGGGATCCGGCGAGCAGGCTCGGCCGGCCGGGGGAGTACCCGTACACCCGGGGCGTCTACCCGACGATGTACGCCGGCCGGCCGTGGACGATGCGCCAGTACGCGGGCTTCGGCACCGCCGCCGAGTCCAACGCCCGCTACCGGCAGCTGATCGCGGGCGGCGGCACCGGCCTGTCGGTGGCCTTCGACCTGCCCACCCAGATGGGCTACGACTCGGACGCGCCGCTCGCCGCCGGGGAGGTGGGCAAGGTGGGCGTGGCCGTCGACAGCGTCGAGGACCTGGCCGTGCTGTTCGACGGCATCCCGCTGGGCGGGGTGTCCACCTCGATGACCATCAACGCGCCCGCCGCACTGCTCCTGCTGCTCTACCAACTGGTCGGCGAGGCCCAGGGGGTGGCGCCGGCCCGGCTGACCGGCACGGTCCAGAACGACGTGCTGAAGGAGTACATCGCCCGGGGCACGTACATCTTCCCGCCGCAGCCCTCGCTGCGGCTGGTCGCGGACGTCTTCCGGTACTGCCGGGCGGAGATCCCGCGCTGGAACACCATCTCCATCTCCGGCTACCACATGGCCGAGGCCGGGGCGGATCCGGCGCAGGAGATCGCCTTCACGCTGGCCAACGGCATCGCCTACGTCCGTACCGCGATCGCCGCCGGGATGGCGGTGGACGACTTCGCCCCCCGGCTCTCGTTCTTCTTCGTGGCCCGGGTCACGCTGCTGGAGGAGGTGGCCAAGTTCCGTGCCGCCCGCCGGATCTGGGCCAGGGTGATGCGGGAGGAGTTCGGCGCGAAGGATCCGCGCTCGTGGATGCTGCGCTTCCACACCCAGACCGCCGGGGTGCAGCTCACCGCCCAGCAGCCCGAGCTGAACCTGGTCCGGGTCTCGGTGCAGGCGCTCGCCGCGGTGTTCGGCGGCACCCAGTCGCTGCACACCAACGGCTTCGACGAGGCGATCGCGCTGCCCACCGAGAAGGCCGCCCGGCTCGCCCTGCGCACCCAGCAGGTGCTCGCCCACGAGACCGACGTGACCGCCACCGTCGACCCGTTCGCCGGCTCGTACGCGGTCGAGTCGCTGACCGACGAGGTGGAGGCCGCCGCGCTGGCGCTGATGGCCCGGGTCGAGGAGCTGGGCGGCGCGGTGGCCGCGATCGAGCAGGGCTTCCAGAAGGCCGCGATCGAGCGCACCGCCTACCGGCTCCAGCAGGAGACCGACTCCGGGGAGCGGACGGTGGTCGGCGTCAACCGCTTCCGGCTGGACGCCGAGGAGCCGTACCGGCCGCTGCGGGTGGATCCGGCGGTCGAGCGGCAGCAGGCCGAGCGGCTGGCCCGGCTGCGGGCCGGGCGGGACCGCGTGGCCGTCGCCCGGGCGCTGGACGGCCTGCGCCGCACCGCGGAGGGGGCGGGGAACGTGCTGTACCCGATGAAGGAGGCGCTGGCCGCGCGGGCCACCGTCGGCGAGGTCTGCGACGCGCTGCGGGAGGTGTGGGGCGTGTACGCCCCGGTGGAGAGCTTCTGACGCATCGCCAAGAAGGGGCCGGCCGTGACCGCCGCTCCGGGCGGTCGTTGCACAGGGCAAGCAATCGGGGAAGGCGGCTGAAACGAGATGTCATACCCACCTGTTCGGCCGGTATGCGCCCATCCGGGGACTAGTTTTCCAGAAGTCGGGCCAAATCCCCCCAACAGGCCTACCCTTGTTGAGATGAACCGTCCTGAGCCCGCTCAGCCGGGCGCCACTCTGGCCACCGCACGCCCCGCCGCCGAACTGCGCGCCCGGGTCCGGGGGCTGGAGTCCGAGCTGATCGCCTTCCGCCGTGACCTGCACCGGCACCCGGAGCTCGGCCGCCAGGAGTTCCGCACCACCGGCCTGCTCCGCGACCGGCTGGTGGCGGCCGGCCTGAGCCCCCGGGTGCTGCCCGGCGGCACCGGCCTGATCGTCGACATCGTCCCGGCCGGCACCGCCCCCGGCGCCGAGTTCCTGGCCTTCCGCGCCGACATCGACGCGCTGCCGATCGACGACGCCAAGACCGACGTGCCGTACCGCTCGACCGTCCCCGGCCGGGCCCACGCCTGCGGCCACGACGTGCACACCGCGGTGGTGCTCGGTACCGCCCTGGTGCTGGCCGAGGCCGTCCGCACCGGCGAACTGCGCCGCCCCGTCCGGCTGGTGTTCCAGCCGGCCGAGGAGGTCCTGCCGGGCGGTGCGCTGGACGTGATCAAGGCCGGGGGGATGGACGGCGTCGGCCGGATCTTCGCGGTGCACTGCGACCCCAAGGTGGAGGTGGGCCGGATCGCCCTGCGCACCGGGGCGATCACCTCGGCCTGCGACCGCCTGGTGCTGCACCTGGACGGCCCCGGCGGGCACACCGCCCGCCCGCACCTGACCACCGATCTGGTGACCGCGATCGCCCGGATGGCCGCCGACCTGCCGGGCGCGCTGGCCCGCCGGATGGACCCGCGCTGGGGCGTCAGCCTGGTCTGGGGCCGGATCGCCTCCGGCTCCGCGCCCAACGTCATCCCGCAGCGCGCCGAACTGGAGGGCACCGTCCGCTGCCTGGAGCTGGACGGCTGGCGCGAGGCGCCCGACCTGCTGCACGAGCTGATCGCCAAGCTCGCCGAGACCTACCGGGCGAAGTGGACGCTGGACTACCACCGGGGGGTGCCGCCGGTGGTCAACGAGGCGGTCTCGGTCGCCCTGCTGGACGCGGCGATGACCGACCGGTTCGGCCGGGAGGGTGCGCAGGTGGTGGAGAGCACCGAGCAGAGCCTGGGCGGCGAGGACTTCTCCTGGTACCTGGAGCACGCCCCGGGCGCGCTGGCCCGGCTCGGCGTCCGCGCCCCCGGTGACACCACCGTCCGCGACCTGCACCAGGGCCGCTTCGACGCCGACGAGCGCGCGATCGGGATCGGCGTGGAGCTGTTCGCGGCGCTCGCCCTGGACGAGCCACAGCACTGAGCCGCGGGACTGAGCTGCGGAAATCGAACGGCAGAGCTGAGCGGCAGGACCGAGCCGCCGAAACCGAACAGCAGTACTGAGCCGCGGGATTGAGCGGCGCACACCGTCCTCGGGCATCTCCTCGGGCACTGCGTGAACGCCCTCTCGGGCGACCCTCGGGCGACCGGCCGGCACCTCATCTCGGTGACCGGCCGGTTTACCGCCATCCGGGGTTATCGAACGGTTCCGTAGACTGGGCCGCAAAACCAGCTTTGGATCACCGTCCGCGCACGGGAATAGGGCCTTGGGAAGACCGTGAGACCACGGTTTGATAACAACCCGAATGGTCCGGCAGCCCGTAACCCAACCGTGTTCTACGCGCGTTACGGTGGCGTCCGACCACGCTAATCAGGTGCGTGTGAGAAGGAGATACTCCCTTGCGCCGTTCAATGAAGCTCGCTGCGGTTGTGCTCTCGGGTTCCCTGGGCATGGCCTCGCTCGCCGCTTGCGGCGCAAAGAGCACTGACACCAACACCTCCTCCGGTTCGGGCGACGGCTCGATCAAGGTCGGTATGGCCTACGACATCGGCGGCCGTGGCGACCAGTCGTTCAACGACTCCGCCGCCCGCGGTCTCGACAAGGCCAAGGCCGAGCTCGGCGTCGCGGTCACCGAGGCCGACGCCAAGACCGGTGAGGCCGAGGCCGACAAGGAGACCCGCCTCAAGAACCTGATCGACGGCGGCTACAAGACGATCATCGCGGTCGGCTTCGTCTACCAGCAGGCGGTCGACAAGGTCGCCAAGGACAACCCGAACGTCAAGTTCGCGATCATCGACTCGAACGACAAGGACCAGCCGTCCAACGTCACTTCGCTGGTCTTCGCCGAGCAGGAGGGTTCGTACCTCGCCGGCGTCGCCGCCGCGAACAAGTCGAAGTCCAAGCACGTCGGCTTCATCGGCGGTGTGCAGACCGAGCTCATCAAGAAGTTCGAGGCCGGTTACAAGGCGGGTGTGAAGTCCGTCGACGCGAACATCCAGGTCGAGACCACCTACCTGACCACGCCTCCGGACTTCACCGGCTTCAACTCGCCCGACAAGGGCAAGGAGGCCGCGCAGGGCCAGCTCGACAAGGGCGCGGACGTCATCTACGCCGCCGCCGGCTCCTCCGGCAACGGCGCCATCGAGGCCGTCGCCAACAAGCCGGGTGCCCTGGCCATCGGCGTCGACTCCGACCAGGCCGCCCAGCCGGCCCTGGCGAAGTACAAGAACAGCATCCTGACCTCGATGGTGAAGAACGTCGACAACGCCGTCTTCTCCTACATCGAGTCGATCAAGAAGGGCCAGCCGTTCACCGGCATCAAGCTCTTCGACCTGAAGGCCGAGGGCGTCTCGCTCGCCACCACCGGCGGCAAGCTCGACGACATCCAGGACAAGCTGAAGGGCGCCACCACGGCGATCACCTCCGGCGCCACCACCGTCCCGACCGCGCCGGCCCAGTAAGGCCCGCGCGTCCCGGACGCACCGGCGACTGCCGCCTGCCCGGCAGCGCCATGAACGGCAAAGCATCACGGGAGGGGCCCGGCAGGGTGCGCTCAACGCGTACCCCCGGGCCCCGTCCCGTCCCCCTGTCTTCCCCTTGGCCCTCCCAGCGCAACGACGCGCCTCCAGACCACCAGGAGATCGCCATCACCGCATCCGACCCCGTCCCCCCGCGCGAGGACGGTACCCCCAGCGCGGGGACGGCGACATCGGCCGTCGAACTGCGCGGCATCACCAAGCGCTTCCCCGGTGTCGTGGCCAACCACGACATCAACCTCACCGTCCGCAGCGGTACCGTGCACGCCCTGATGGGTGAGAACGGCGCCGGCAAGTCGACGCTGATGAAGATCCTCTACGGCATGCAGAAGCCGGACGAGGGCACCATCGCGATCAACGGCGAGCCGTGCGAGTTCAACACCCCGGGCGACGCCATCTCCCGCGGCATCGGCATGGTCCACCAGCACTTCATGCTGGCCGACAACCTCACCGTGTGGGAGAACGTCGTCCTCGGCGGCGAGAAGCTCCACGGCATCGGCGCCAAGGCGAAGGCGAAGATCAAGGAGATCTCCGACCAGTACGGCCTGGGCGTGCGCCCGGACGCCCTGGTCGAGGACCTCGGCGTCGCCGACCGCCAGCGCGTCGAGATCCTCAAGGTGCTCTACCGCGGCGCCAAGATCCTGATCCTCGACGAGCCGACGGCCGTGCTCGTCCCGCAGGAGGTCGACGCGCTGTTCGACAACCTGCGCGAGCTCAAGTCCGAGGGCGTCACCGTCATCTTCATCTCGCACAAGCTGCACGAGGTGCTGGCGGTGGCCGACGCGATCAGCGTGATCCGGCGCGGCACCACGGTCGGCGACGCCGACCCGAAGGCCGTCACCGCCCGTCAGCTGGCCGAGATGATGGTCGGCGCCGAGCTGCCCTCCCCGGAGAGCCGCGAGTCGACCGTCACCACGACCGAGATGCTCGACGTCAAGGACCTGCGGATCGCCAAGACCGACGCCGAGGGCATCGAGCGCGTCGTCCTCGACGACATCTCGCTGCGCATCCACAAGGGCGAGATCCTCGGCATCGCCGGCGTCGAGGGCAACGGCCAGGCCGAACTGGTCGAGGCCATCATGGGCATGCTGCCGCTGGACGGCGGCACCGTCACCCTGGACGGCAAGGACCTCTCCGGCTCGCTCACCCGGGCCCGCCGCGAGGCCGGCATCGGCTACATCCCCGAGGACCGCCACAAGCACGGCCTGCTGCTGGAGGCCCCGCTCTGGGAGAACCGGATCCTCGGTCACGTCACCGAGGCGCCCAACTCCAAGGGCGTCCTGCTCGACCCGGGCGCCGCCCGCAAGGACACCTGGCGGATCGTCGAGGCCTACGACGTCCGCACCCCCGGCATCGAGGTCACCGCGGCCTCCCTCTCCGGCGGCAACCAGCAGAAGCTGATCATCGGCCGCGAGATGAGCCACCAGCCCAAGCTGCTGATCGCCGCGCACCCCACCCGTGGTGTGGACGTCGGCGCGCAGGCGCAGATCTGGGAGCACATCCGGGTCGCCCAGCGGGCCGGCCTGGCCGTCCTGCTGATCTCCGCCGACCTGGACGAGCTGATCGGCCTGTCCGACACCATCCGGGTCATCTACCGCGGGCGCCTGGTCGCCGACGCCGACCCGGCCACCGTCACCGCCGAGGACCTCGGCACCGCCATGACGGGTGCCGCCAGCGGCCACCTCGAGTCCGATGCGGAGGCCGTCGAGCACTTCCACGAGATCCTCGCGGAGGGCACCGAGGCCGAGTCCGACGCCGGCCCCACCGACACCGCCGACGACCCGCAGGCGGGGGAGTAACCCACATGACCAGTCCCAACACCGCCGCCAAGCGCAGCCTGGCGCAGCGGATCAGCGGTGAGCGGATCGTGCTCGCACTGGCGGCGCCGGTGCTCGCGGTCGTGCTCTCCATCGTGATCTGCTCCGTCCTGCTGGCGACTTCGGGCAAGAACCCGTTCGACGCGTGGAACGTGATGCTCACGTACGCCGGCAAGTCGGACGGCCAAGTGGGGATCCTCAACCGGTCCACCACGTACTACCTGGCCGCAGCTGCCGCCGCCTTCGGGTTCCGGATGAACCTGTTCAACATCGGCGTCGAGGGCCAGTACAAGGTCGCGGCGCTGTTCGCGGCCTTCGTCGGCGCCAAGGTCGACCTGCCCGCGATCATCCAGATCCCGCTGCTGCTGGTCACCGCCATGCTGGTCGGCGGCCTGTACGCGAGCATCGCCGGTCTGCTGAAGGTCTACCGCGGGGTCAGCGAGGTCATCTCGACCATCATGCTGAACTCGATCTCGATCGCGGTCGTCGGCCTGCTGCTCGTCCCCGGCATCTTCGCGCCGAAGACGAGCGCCACCAGCAACTCGATCCAGACCGACCCGATCTCGCAGTCCAGCCACTTCTTCACGCTGGAGACGGCGGGTGGCCCGCTCTGGGGCTTCATCTTCATCGCCGCCCTGGTCGGCGTGGTGTTCCAGTTCGCGCTGACCCGTACCCGCTTCGGCTTCGACCTGCGCGCCACCGGCCGCTCGGAGTCGGCCGCGACCGCGTCCGGCGTGAACGTCAAGCGCATGGTGATCATCTCGATGGCGGTCTCCGGCGCGATCGCCGGTCTGATCGGCATGCCCGAGCTGGTGCAGAACTCGTTCTACTACGGCCAGAGCTTCCAGCCCGGTCTGGGCTTCCTCGGCATCTCGATCGCCCTGCTCGGCCGCAACAGCCCGATCGGCATGGCCTTCGCGGCCCTGCTGTTCGCCTTCCTGGACACCACCGGCTCCCAGCTGCCGCTCCAGGGCGGCTTCCCCTTCGAGATCGTCGACGTCATGAAGGGCACCATCGTCATCTGCGTCGTCGTCGCCTACGAACTGGTGCGCCGCTACGGCCTGAAGCGCCAGCAGCAGAAGGTCGGCGCCCAGCTCGCCGCCCAGCTCGCGGCTCAGCTCGCGGCCACTGAGAAGAAGGAGGTGTCCGCATGAGCACGGCTACCGCCGCGCGTCCCAAGGCGCCGGGCGCGCCCACCAAGAAGCGCAAGATGTCCTGGCCGGTGGTGCTGCTGCTGATCGCGGGCGCCCTGGTCCTGTTCTCCGCCGTGGGCATGGCCACCGGCAACCACGCGCTGACCTCCTCCGGTCAGATCACCGCCGCGCTCAGCGCCGCCGTGCCGATCGGCATGGCCGGTCTGGGCGGTCTGTGGTCGGAGCGGGCCGGCGTGGTGAACATCGGCCTCGAAGGCATGATGGTCGCCGGCACCTTCTGCGGTGCCTGGGCCGGCTACCTGGTCAACCCGTGGGTCGGCCTGCTGGCCGGCATGCTCGGCGGCGCGCTCGGCGGTCTGCTGCACGCGCTCGTGACCGTCACCTTCGGCGTCGACCACATCGTCTCCGGCGTCGGCATCAACCTGCTGATCCCCGGCATCTGCGCGTACGTCAACCGGATCTACTACAAGGACTACATCGCGGTCGGCGCGGGTGCGAACCAGTCGCCGCCGGCGGATCCGCTGCCGTACATCACCGTTCCCGGGCTGTCCTCGTGGCTGTCCGACATCGAGAAGCACCACTGGTTCCTGGTCTCGGACGTGGCCGGCGTGGTCGGCGGCCTGGTCACCAACATCTCGGTGGTCGTGCTGCTGGCCGGCGCGATGATCGTGGTCAGCTACTTCGTGCTCTGGCGCACGGTGTTCGGCCTGCGGCTGCGCTCCTGCGGTGAGAACCCGACCGCCGCCGAGTCGCTGGGCGTCAACGTCTACAAGTACAAGTACCTCGCGGTCATCGCCTCCGGCGCCTTCGCCGGCCTCGGCGGTGCGTACCTCTCGCTGGTCGCGGCGCACTTCTACAAGGACGGCCAGACCCTCGGCCGCGGCTTCATCGGCCTCGCCGCGATGATCTTCGGCAACTGGATGCCGGGCGGCCTGGCCATGGGCGCCGGCCTGTTCGGCTTCACCGACAGCCTCCAGCTGCGCGACCCGGAGTCGGTGCACGTGCTGATCCTGACCGTCGCCATCGCGATGGCACTGCTCGCGCTCTGGCAGCTGTACCGGCGCAAGTTCACCGGCGCGGCGATCTCCTTCGTGGTCGCCGGCGGTCTCGGCGCCTGGTACGCGCTCACCGACGAGGTGCAGCGCCCGCTGATCGTCGCCACGCCGTACGTGATCACCCTGGTGGTGCTCTCGCTGGCCTCCCAGCGGCTGCGCATGCCGAAGGCGGACGGTCAGATCTACCGCAAGGGCCAGGGCAAGTGACGGCGCCTGCGGCGTCGGCCGCGATCGACTGGGAGCGGCTGCGCGCGGCCGCGCGCGAGGCGATGACCCACGCGTACGCCCCCTACAGCAAGTTCCCGGTCGGCGCGGCCGCGCTGGTGGACGACGGGCGGCTGGTCACCGGCTGCAACGTCGAGAACGCCTCGTACGGGCTCGGGCTGTGCGCCGAGTGCGGGCTGGTGTCCGCGCTGCACGCCACCGGCGGCGGCCGGCTGACGGCCTTCACGTGCGTCGACGGCGCGGGTGAACTGCTGATGCCGTGCGGGCGCTGCCGCCAGCTGCTCTACGAGCACGGCGGGCCGGAACTGCTGATCGAGCTGCCCTCGGGGATCCGCCCGATGAGTGAGGTCCTGCCCGACGCGTTCGGGCCGGAGCGGCTCTAGCTTCGACAATTGTTACGCGCGTAGAGTGTCGCGAGTGGGCCGGAACCCGGTCATCTCGCGACACTCTTCGCTTTTGAAACCCCTCTTGGAGCACGCATGGACGCCATCTCCGTCATCAGGACCAAGCGCGACAGCGGAGAACTGAGCGACGCTCAGATCGACTGGGTCATCGACGCCTACACCCGCGGCGAGGTCGCCGACGAGCAGATGTCCGCCCTGGCCATGGCGATCCTGCTGAACGGCATGAAGCCGCACGAGATCAGCCGCTGGACCGACGCCATGATCCGCTCCGGCGTCCGGATGGACTTCTCCTCGCTGCCACTGCCCACCAGCGACAAGCACTCCACCGGCGGCGTCGGCGACAAGATCACCCTCCCGCTCGCCCCGCTCGTCGCCGCCTGCGGCGCCGCCGTCCCGCAGCTCTCCGGCCGCGGCCTCGGCCACACCGGCGGCACCCTCGACAAGCTGGAGTCCATCCCCGGCTGGCGCGCCCTGCTCTCCAACGAGGAGATGCTCGACGTCCTGCGCTCCACCGGCGCGGTCATCTGCGCCGCCGGTGACGGCCTCGCGCCCGCCGACAAGAAGCTCTACGCGCTGCGCGACGTCACCGGCACCGTCGAGGCCATCCCGCTGATCGCCTCCTCGATCATGTCCAAGAAGATCGCCGAAGGCACCGGCGCCCTGGTCCTGGACGTCAAGGTCGGCTCCGGCGCCTTCATGAAGAACCTCGACAACGCCCGCGAACTCGCCCGCACCATGGTCGGCCTGGGCACCAACGCCGGCGTGAACACCGTCGCCCTGCTCACCGACATGTCCACCCCGCTCGGCCTCACCGCCGGCAACGCGCTGGAGGTCCGCGAGTCGATCGAGGTGCTGGCCGGCGGCGGCCCCGCCGACGTCGTCGAGCTCACCCTCGCCCTCGCCCGCGAGATGCTCGCCGCGGCCGGCGTGCACGGCAAGGACCCGGCCGACGCGCTGCGCGACGGCTCCGCGATGGACCACTGGCGCCGCATGATCGCCGCCCAGGGTGGCGACGTCGACGCCCCCCTCCCGGTCGCCCGCGAGCAGCACGTCATCCCGGCGCCCGCCTCCGGCGTCCTCACCGGGCTCGACGCCTACGCCGTCGGCGTCTGCGCCTGGCGCCTCGGCGCCGGCCGCGCCCGCAAGGAGGACCCGGTCCAGGCCGGCGCCGGCGTCGAGATGCACGCCAAGCCCGGCGACACCGTCGTGGCCGGCCAGCCCCTGCTGACCCTGCACACCGACACCCCCGAGCGCTACGACTACGCCATCGAGGCACTGACGGGCGGCATCGAGGTCTCCCCGGCCGGCACGGCCTTCACCCCGAACCCGATCGTCCTCGACCGCATCGCGTGACCGTGTGATTACCCCATGTGTGGCAGCGTGCCCTACGCTGCCGCACATGGGAGTTGACCGCTTCACGGTCGAGATCGAACCGGAGGGGGGTGGCGATGAACCACCTCCAGTGGAAGACCCGCCGCACGCGTGAGCTGCTGGGCGAGCAGGTGCAGGAGAGCCCGGAGATGGCCGCAGAGCGGCTGGAGTTTCGTTACTCCTGGGCGTTCGGGCAGGCGCTCTACGACCGCCGCACTGCTCTCGGCCTGTCGCAGACGGACGTGGCCCGTCGCGCCAACATGACCGAAGACGAGATCGAGTGCATCGAGGGAGCCGGCACCGTGCCCACCCTGCCGCTGTTGGAAAAGCTGGCGGTGGCTCTGGAAGCCGAGTTGGACCTCCACGTGGTGCCCGGTGCCGATGTGAGGCTTCGCTTTCACCCGCCGGCTGCATGAGGGGCCGACGAGGAGCCCGTACCCGGTTTGCCGGGTGCGGGCTCCTTCCGTGTGTTCAGGCCCGGTCGGCCGGTGTCCTGCGGGTGCGGGTTCAGGCGTAAGTCCGCAGGACGCTGGTGTCGAGCGTCCAGGGGCCGACGGTGATCTTGTCGCCGAAGGCGAAGTCCTTGCGGCGGGTATAGCCGGGCTCGTCGTGGACGATGCCGGTGCCCTTGCGGGGATCGACCAGGAGATAGAGCGGAATGCCCATCGCCGCGTAGTCGTGGACCTTGTCGCGGTAGTCGCTCTCGGGGTTGGACGTGGAGACGATTTCCACGACGAGAAGGATCTCGTGGGGAAGGAAGGCCGGGTCGTCGTCGTCCAGCGCCGCGTCGGGGAACACCATCAGGTCGGGATTCCGAAGCCGACCGAGGCCGACGTCCTCCAGGTCCGCGCCACCGTGGGCGATGTAGCCGGGGTGGGTCTGCGGTAGCTGGGCATTGAGCTGTTGAGCGATCCGCAGTACCGCGAGTTCGTGCCGTTTGACCGGCGACAGCATCAGGACGACCGCTCCGTCGGCGATCTCGACCTTCCCCAGCCCCGGCAGCCGGGGAAGCTGATCGGCGATCTCCCGCAATCGGGCGTACGCCGCCGGATCAACGCTCATGCCCGGAGTGTATCGGCGGTGGTCGTCAGGGGCGGTTGAAGACGTCGTGGGTGCCGATCCGGCGCCAGACGATGTGCGGGTCCCCGCCCTGGATGGGGAGGCCGTAGTGGAAGGTGGCCCGGCCGCCGGGGGCCCAGGTCAGCTCCCAGATGTCCGGGTGGCCCTGCATCTTCTTCACTCGCAGGCCGCGTCGGAAGCCCTGACCGGCCCGCAGGTCGGTGACGAACTGGGCGACGGCGACGAGGAATGCGGCCTTCTGTGCGGGAGTCAGGCCCTTCCAGTCACGGAGGAAGTGGGCCGGCGACTCATGCGTCGGCACGGCGCTTGATCTCCTCCAGGTCCAGGCCGCCCTCGTCAGCGAGGGACTGCAGGAAGGCGTCGCCGTCCTGGAAGACCTCGCCGCGGTCGCCCTCGGCGATCGCCTCGTCGACCTCCTGCTCCTTCTCCTGCCAGCCGGCGCCCCAGAACCACGCCTGGTCGTCGGGGATCACGGAGGCGGGGGTCAGTACGATGCGGCCGTCCTCGATGGCGACCACCAGTTGGTCGCCCTCCTGGAGGTCCAGTTGCTCCCTTATCTCCTGCGGGATGGTGACCACGCCCTTCTTCCGCACGGGCGTGGACACCAGGTGGGGACGACGGCGGCGCTTGAGGTCTGCCATGGGGAAAGTCTACCTGGCAGAAAGTCTGCCCAGTCGGTCCTGTTGCCGGGCCGCGTGGGCCTGGCGGGTGGCGTAGAGGGTGACGGCGGCGGCGAGGGTCATGGCGGTGAGGCCGACGGTGGCGGCGCCGGGCCAGCCGGTGGCGTGGTAGGCGTCGGCGCCCAGGGTGCCGCCGAGGCTGTTGCCGAGGTAGTAGGCGATCAGGTAGAGGGCGGAGGCCTGGGCGCGGCCCTCGGTGGCGGTGCGGCCGACCGCTGAGGAGGCGGTGGCGTGGCCGGCGAAGAATCCGGCAGTGATCAGGACCAGGCCGAGCAGGGCGCAGACCAGGGACTCGGTGAGGGAGAGCAGCAGTCCGGCGGCGGTCACGCCGATGGAGACGTAGAGCGCGCCGCGGCGGCCGAGTCGGCCGGCGAGGCGGCCGGCCGCGGCGGAGGTGCCGGTGCCGACCAGGTAGACGACGAAGATCGAGGCCGCGACGGACTCGGGCAGGTGGAACGGCGCCGAGATCAGCCGGTAGCCGACGGTGTTGTAGACCGCGCCGAACACGGCCATGAACAGCAGCCCGAGCGCGTACAGCCGCACCAGCAGCGGGTTGCGCAGGTGCCGGCCGACGGTGCGGGCGAGGGCGCGGGCATCCACGGGGGCCGGGGTGAAGTGCCGGGCGGCGGGGATCAGCAGCCGGAAGGCGAGTGCGGCGAGCAGGGCGAGGGCGGCGGAGGCGGCGAGGCCCCAGCGCCAGCCGAAGGCCGCGGCGGTCCAGCCGGAGAGCAGTCGGCCGCCCATGCCGCCGATGCTGTTGCCGGCCACGTACAGGCCCATCGCGGAGGCCAGGGCGCTGGGGTGGACCTCCTCGGCGAGGTAGGCCATGGCGGTGGCGGGCAGCCCGGCGAGCGCGGCGCCCTGGAGGACGCGCAGCACGACGAGGGTGGTGAGGTCGGGCGCGAACGGCAGGGCGAGGGCGAGGGTGGCGGCGGCGAGGGTGGAGGCCGTCATCACGGCGGTGCGGCCGTACCGGTCGGACAGGGCGCTGGCGGGGAGCAGGGCGAGCGCGAGTCCGAGGGTGGCGGCGGAGGCCGTCCAGCTGGCCTGGCCGGGGGTGAGGTCGAGGTCGGCCGAGAGGATCGGCAGCAGGCCCTGGGTGGAGTAGAGCAGGACGAAGGTCGCGACTCCGGCGGCGAACAGGGCGAGGTTGGCGCGGCGGAAGGCGCGCTGGCCGGGGCGGTGGCGGTCGTCGTGCGAGGCGGCGGGGGCGGGGGCATCCGGGGTGGTCACGGATGCCCTGGTATCGGCGGGCTGCATGTCGTCGACGGTAGGCGCGCTGCGGTTGATGCGTCCAATGCATGAACGGTGGATGATCGATGCGTTGTCGTATGAGTCGAGGTGGTGGCGGGATGGCCGGGGCGGATCGGGTGGACGTGACGGACGGCACGGAGCCGCGGTACCGGGTGGCGGAGTTGGGGCCGGACGAGCCGGCGGTGCTGCTGGCGCCCCGGCTGGCCCAGTTCGCGGCGGTGGCCCGGCTGGAGCACGTGACGCGGGCGGCCGCGCTGCTCGGGGTGCCGCAGCCGACGCTGTCGCGGGCGGTGGCCCGGCTGGAGGAGGAGCTGGGTGTGGACCTGCTGGCCCGTCAGGGCCGGACGGTCCGGCTGACCAGGGCCGGCCGGCTGCTGCTGGCCTCGGTGGAGCGGGCGCTGGCGGAGGTCGAGCGGGGGGCGGAGGCGGCCCGGGCGGAGGCCGATCCGGCGGCCGGGCGGGTGGCGTTCGGCTTTCTGCACACGATGGGGACGGACGCGGTGCCGGCGTTGCTGCGCGGGTTCCGGGCGGGGCATCCGCAGGTCCGGTTCCAGCTGGTGCAGGACTACGTCGGGGCGATGCTGGAGCGGTTGCGGGCGGGGGAGTTGGACCTCTGCCTGGTCGCGCCGCTGCCGGACGATCCGGCTTTCACGGCCCGCCCGCTGGACGAGCAGCGGCTGCACCTGGTCGTCCCGGCGGACCACCGGCTGGCGGGCCGGCGGCGGATCCGGCTGGCGGAGGTGGCCGAGGAGCCGTTCGTCGGGCTGGAGGAGGGGTACGGGCTGCGCGCGATCACGGACGGCTTCTGCGCGCAGGCCGGGTTCGTGCCGCGGCTGGCCTTCGAGGGGGAGGAGGCGGAGACGCTGCGCGGGCTGGTCGCGGCCGGGCTGGGGGTGGCGCTGCTGCCGCCGGCGCTGGTGCCGCGGCCGGGGGTGGTGGAGCTGGAGGTGACGGCGCCGCGTACCCGGCGGGCGATCGGACTGGCCTGGGCGGCGGGGCGGCCGCTGACCCCGCCGGTGGCGGCGTTCCGGGACTTCGTGCTGTCCCGGCGGGGCCGGTTGCTGCAGCACGACTGAGCCGCAACTGAGCCGTAACTGGGCCGAATGTGCCGGGGATGGCCCGGACGGTGGAATTCCCGGTGGACTTTCGCCGAACCGGCCGTGTTAACAGTGGTGGGTCTACGCGCGTAGGGGCTATATTTCCGCAATGGAGAAGCAGATCCCTGTCACCGCCGCGGGCGCCGGCCCGCGCATCCCCACCCCCGACCAGATCCGCCGCGCGCCGAAGGTGCTGCTGCACGACCACCTCGACGGCGGGCTGCGCCCGGAGACGGTCGTCGAGCTGGCCGCCGCGGTCGGCTACGAGGGCCTTCCGACCACCGACGCCAAGGAGCTCGGCGAGTGGTTCCGCGAGGCCGCCGACTCCGGCTCGCTGGTCCGCTACCTGGAGACCTTCGCGCACACCTGCGCCGTGATGCAGACCCGCGAGGCCCTGATCAAGGTCGCCGCCGACTGCGCCGAGGACCTGGCCGCCGACGGCGTCGTGTACGCCGAGGTCCGCTACGCCCCCGAGCAGCACCTGGAGGCCGGCCTGTCCCTGGACGAGGTCGTCCAGGCCGTGAACGAGGGCTTCCGCCTCGGCGAGGCCAACGCCCGCGCGGCCGGCCACCGGATCCGGGTCGGCACCCTGCTGACCGCGATGCGGCACGCCGCCCGCTCCACCGAGATCGCCGAACTGGCCAACCGCCACCGGGACCAGGGCGTCGTCGGCTTCGACATCGCCGGCGCCGAGGCGGGCCACCCGCCCACCCGCCACCAGGCCGCCTTCGACTACCTCAAGGGCGAGAACAACCACTTCACCATCCACGCGGGCGAGGCCTTCGGCCTGCCGTCGATCTGGGAGGCCCTGCAGTGCTGCGGCGCCGACCGGCTCGGCCACGGCGTGCGGATCGTCGACGACATCACGGTGGCCGAGGACGGCAGCGTCGAGCTCGGCCGGCTGGCCGCGTACGTGCGCGACAAGCGCATCCCGCTGGAGATGTGCCCGACCTCCAACCTCCAGACCGCGGCGGCCACTTCGTACGCCGAGCACCCGATCGGGCTGCTCAGCCGGCTGAAGTTCCGGGTCACCGTGAACACCGACAACCGGCTGATGAGCGGCACCAGCATGAGCCGCGAGTTCGGGCACCTGGTGGAGGCCTTCGGCTACACGCTGGGGGACATGGAGTGGTTCACGGTGAACGCGATGAAGTCCGCGTTCCTGCCGTTCGACGAGCGGCTGGCGATGATCAACGACGTGATCAAGCCGGGGTACGCCGAACTGAAGGCGGAGTGGCTGTTCAGCTCGGGCACCGGCGACAGCTGAGCGGCCCGGCCCGTTCGAATGGTCGGGTGAACGCCCACGTCCCGAAAGGGAGTTGGCGTTCATCCGACTACTCACTCGGGTGAGTGAACGCCCTTTGGTCCTCGCGTGGCCCACTCACTACGGTGTGCCCGTCCATGCTGACAGGCCGTGGCGGCGGTAGCCCGTCCGCCCCGTCCCGATGTCGGCCACCGACGACGACCCAAGGGACGAACCATGAAGCAGGCTCTCAAGGCCGCCGGCACCGCGGCGCTCGGCATCGCCATCGCGGCGGTGGGCGCCGGTACCGCCGCCGCCGCCCCCGCGCCCGGCGGCCTCGGGCTGCCCACCGGCGCGGTCACGAACCCCGCGGTGACCGGCGCGGTCACCGACACCGCCGCCAAGCTGCCCGGCGGCGACAAGGTCACCGGCACGCTCGGCACCCTCACCCCGGCCGCCGGCCAGGCGGCGCCCGCCCCGGCCGCCGAGGCCGGTGCCGCCACGCGTGGCGCCATCCCGACCATCCCCGGCATCGACAAGACCCCCATCGGCGGGCTGACCCACACCCTGCCGCTGCCGGGCCTGGCCGGCTGACCTGGCCGTCGGCACGACGACGGGCCGTCCGCCCCGGTGATCCCGGGAGCGGGCGGCCCGCCGTCGTACCGGCCCCGGCGCGACGGCGCCGGGCGTACGGTTCCCGGGCTTACGGCTCCTGGGGGAGCAGCACCCAGAGGGCCAGGTAGACCAGGCACTGGAGCCCGGGCAGGATGATCGAGATCAGGAAGATCAGTCGCACGGTCCACGGCGTCACGCCGTAGCGCTCGGCGAGCCCGGCGCAGACGCCGGCGATGACGCGGTTGTGACGGGGACGGGCGAGACGGGCGCTCATGGGTCAACTCCGTGTCGTGGCACCCGATCCGGCCGATCCGGCGGGCTTAATTTCCACTCTCCGCCACCGCGCTCCCGGAAACGTCCACCTGGCAGTCGATTCGCCACCCCGCCGACTCGCCGGTGAGGCGTAGCCGGGTGTCGGGGTCCGTCTCAGGGTCGCCCGGAGGCGGACGCCCCAGGTGGCGCCCGCGCGGCGGCGGGAAAGCCCGTTGCGGTCCGGCGACGGTCCGGTCTAGCCTCTCCGGCAACACGTCGAGGGAGACGAGTACCTCCGGGCCCCGCGGGCCGAGAGAGCCGCCGGCAGCTGTGAAGGCGGCCCTGCGTCCCGGAGCGAAGACACTCCCGAGTGCGGGGAGGAAATGCCCCGCCGGCCAGCCCCCGTCAACGGGCCGCAATGAGGCCGCCGCCCGTGCGGGCGGCGGCGAAAGTGCGGTGGCACCGCGAGTTGCCCTTCTCGCCCGCACTCCGAAGGGATCACCACGACGCCCCTGGAGGGCCGCGATGATCCACCCGACGACCCGTGTCCTGGCCGCCGAACTACCCGGCCACGTCGGCGAATCCGTAGAGATCAGTGGCTGGCTGCACCGCCGCCGCGCACTCAAGTCCGTCACCTTCCTGGTGATCCGGGACCGCTCCGGACTGGCCCAGGTGGTCGCCACCGGCGCGGGCCCCGACCTGCCGGAGGAGACCGTCCTGCGGATCCGCGGCACCGTCACCGCCAACCCGCAGGCGCCGGCCGGCGTCGAGCTGACCTCGCCCACCGTCGAGGTCCTGTCCAGCCTCGCCGAGGCGCCCCCGGTCAGCCTGTTCCGGCCGACCGTCGAGGCCGCCCTCCCGGTGATCCTCGACGGTGCCCCCGTCACCCTCCGCCACCCGCGCCTGTCCGCCCTGCACCGGATCACCGCGGCCTCGGTGGGCGGGTTCCGGGCCACCCTCGACGGCCTGGGCTTCACCGAGATCCAGACCCCGAAGGTGGTCTCCTCGGCCACCGAGTCCGGGGCGAACGTCTTCGCGCTGGACTGGTTCGGCCGCCCCGCCTACCTCGCGCAGTCGCCGCAGTTCTTCAAGCAGGCGATGGTCGGGGTGTTCGAACGGGTCTACGAGACCGGGCCGGTGTTCCGGGCCGAACCGCACGACACCGCGCGGCACTTGGCGCAGTACACCAGCCTCGACGCGGAACTCGGCTTCATCACCGACCACCGCGAGGTGATGGCTGTGCTGCGCGAGGTGGTCGCCGGGATGGTCGCCTCGGTGGCCGAGCGGGCCGGCGCCGCTGTCGACCTGTTGGAGGTGAAGCCGCCCGAGGTCCCGGCGGAGATCCCGCAGCTCCACTTCGCCGAGGCGATGCGGCTGTTGGGCGTCGACGAGCCGGACCTCGCCCCGGCGCACGAGCGGTGGCTCAGCGAGTGGGCGCTGCGCGAGCACGGCAGCGAGTTCCTGTTCGTGGTCGGCTACCCGATGCGCAAGCGGCCCTTCTACACCCACCCGGAACCGGGCCGCCCGGAGTACTCCAACAGCTTCGACCTGCTGTTCCGCGGGCTCGAACTGGTCACCGGAGGCCAGCGGCTGCACCGGCACGAGGACTACCTGGCCGCGCTGGCGGCCCGGGGCGAGCCGGTCCAGCCGTACGAGGGCTACTTGCGCTCCTTCGCGCACGGGATGCCGCCGCACGGCGGGTTCGCGCTCGGGCTGGAGCGCTGGACGGCGCGGCTCACCGGCACCGACAACATCCGCCGGACCACGCTCTTCCCGCGCGACCTGCACCGCCTGACGCCCTGACATCTGACCCCGGCGGGCGGGGGGCACCGGACGGACCGGAGCCCCCCGCCCGCCGGCGGCGAATCAGCAGGCGGCTACTGCGCCTGCCCGGACTGCCCGGCCGGCGGCACCGGCTGCGCGTACGGGTTGTCCGGCACGGGCTGCGCCGGCGGAGCGTACGGCGCACCCTGCGGCGCGGCGCCCTGCGGCGGGACGGGCTGGCCGTACGGCGCCGCCTGCGGGGCGTTGGGGTCGTACGGCGCCGGCTGCGGGGCCGGCTGCTGGTTCTTGGCGTTGCCGCGCTCGACGATCGCCTTCACGGAGCTGGCGATCAGCGCGATCGGGAGGATGAACGCCTTGAGGAAGATTTCGTACCGGCCGCCTTCGAAGACGAACGCGAGGTAGTAGGCGTACCCCAGGAATCCGAGGCCGGCGAGGACGTTGAGGATTCGCCAGCCGACCTTCAGGCCGCTACCGGGATTGACCGCTCCGAGGACCAGCATGGCGGCACCGCTGATCGCGAGCGCGACGACGTACCAGGAGAAAAGCGGCTCGGCGCTGAAATTGAGATTGTTCAAGGGGGGATTCCTGTGGGACGGGGGATAAGACGGTGAAGCCTTTGGGGCGACAGCGCAGGTTACCGGAGGCGGCCGACATTCGGCGTCGCCTTTTCATCACGGAGTCGTCGCACCCCGACGGAACGGCAATTGACGGGGTGGGAAATGACTGACTATGAGGTGCTGCGGGTCTTTTGCGGCCCCGGCGGCGAGTGCGGGAACGCACTCGCCGTGGTGCGGGAGGGCGGGCTTCAGCGGGTGGGGGGCGTGGGCTCGGCGTAGGCGCGGGCGCGCGCGACCGGCGGGCCGACCAGGGTGGTCACCTTCGGCGCGGGCGCGGCCCCGGACGCGGGCACCGGCATCCGGACCCGCGGCCGCCGGTCGCGCAGCAGCCGCCGCAGGCCGGGGACGAGGGCCAGGTGGGTGATGGCCACCCCGATCACGGCGAGCAGTATGTGGTCGACGTTGAGGACGTGCCCGGGCGTCCAGGAGGAGAGGAACTCCAGGCCGGTCGCCAGCAGGGCGGAGGCGCCGGTGGTGCGCAGGAAGGACGGCAGCCAGGGGGCCCGCAGTCGGCCGCCGGCCAGCGGGAGCAGCACGCCGAGCGGGGCCAGCAGGAGGAATTCGCCGACCACCTGCCAGCCGGTGGAGGAGCGGAGGGAGGCCAGTGGCGTCAGGTTGGTGTCGTACACCCAGGGAACCGGCAGCGGCCTCAGCACCACCAGCCAGAGGACGAGGGCCAGGTGACAGGTCAGGCCCGCCAGTCCGGCTGTTCGAAGGGGACGGTGGACGGCCGCCGCCGGCCGGTTCCTGGTCCGTGCGCCGGAACGCTCGTCGCGTGTCCTGGTGCCATCTCGCTGCACGGGGGGAAGGACGTGGACCGGTGGCGCGGTGGTTCCCCCCGGGCGTGAACATTCCGGGGCGCGCCCCCGTTCGCCCGCCGCCCCGGGGCCGAACGGCGGGGCGACAGGCAGACAGGCAGACGGGCAGACGGACGACGGGCAGGCGGGGCTACCGGCAGGGTGCCGCGGTCGGCACCGCGCCGAACACGTTGTCGGCCGGCGGGGTGGCGGGCACCACCGTGGGCGACGGGCTCGGGCTCACACCGGCCTTGGCGGCGCCGCGGGCCGGCGGGGTCGGCGTGGGCGCCGACGGCGTGGCCAGGGCGGTCGGTATGTGCGGGGCGGTCGGGCAGGCCGTCCGGCTGGCCGGGGCGCCCGCGTCCACCGGGACGGCGGTCGGCCGGATGCCGCAGCCGGAGGCGAGCGCGAGCAGCAGCAGGGCGCCGGCGGCGCGGCGCAGGGCGGTGCGGGTGGGGGCGGTCACGTGGCGTCCTTGTCCTGGGCGGAGTCGCCGACAAGGCCGTCACCGGTCTCGCCCTCGTTCGGCGGAGGCGGCGGGGCCAGCGGCAGCGTCAGCGTGAACACCGCCCCGACCTCCCCGTTCGCCGCCGTGATCGTGCCCCCGTGGATCTGTGCGTTGGCCATCGCGATCGACAGCCCCAGGCCGCTGCCCTCCGAGCGGGCCCGTCCCCGGTCCGCCTTGTAGAACCGGTCGAAGACGTGCGGCAGCACGTCCTCGGGGATGCCCGGGCCGCTGTCGGAGACCTCGATGACGACCGAGCCCGCGGTCTGCCGGACCTTGACCCGCACCGGGGAGCCGCCGTGCTTGAGCGCGTTGCCGATCAGGTTGGCGAAGACCACGTCGAGCCGGCGCGGGTCGACCACGGCCAGGATGCCGCGCGGGGCGTCCAGTTCGACGGCGTCGTACCAGGCCCGGCCGTCGATGCAGGACATGATCAGGTCGGCCATGTCCACTTCGTCGGCGACGAGCTTGGCGGTGCCGGCGTCGAAGCGGGTCACCTCCATCAGGTTCTCCACCAGGTCGGACAGCCGCCGCGTCTCGCTGACCACGAGCCGTACGGCCGGCGCGATCATCGGGTCCAGCGACTCGGCCTCGTCCTCCAGGATGTCGGTGACGGCGGTCATCGCGGTCAGCGGCGTGCGCAGCTCGTGCGACATGTCGGCGACGAACCGCCGGCTCTGCGCCTCGCGCGCGCTCAACTCCTCGACCTGCTCGTGCAGCGATTCCGCGGCCCGGTTGAACGTCCTCGCCAGGTCCGCGAGTTCGTCCCCGCCCTCGACCTCCAGCCGGGTGTCCAGGTGTCCCTGGCCGAGCCGTCGGGCGGCGTCGCCGAGTCGCTTGACCGGCCGCAGCACGGTCGACGAGGCGGCCTGGGCGAGCAGCGCCGAGCCGATCAGCGCGAGCAGCGTGGCGATGGCCAGCGACCAGCCCAGCGTGTTGAGGTCCTTGCGTTCGTTCTCCAGCGACTTGAACATGTACGCCGTCGGGCCGGTCGGCACCACCTTGGTGCCGCCGATCAGGAACGGCTGGCCCGCCAGGTTCTGCCGCTGCCAGTACAGGTGGTACGGGTACGGGTTGTTCTCGGTGACCTCGCGCTGCCGGGCGACGGTGGACTGCAGCGCCGCCGGGACGTCGGCCAGCGTGAACTGCCCCGGGTCGGAGGAGGCCGTGCACTCCGGGTGCGCCGGGTCGGCCACGACCACGTCGTAACTCAGCCCGGAGCTGGCGACGGTGGACGCGAGCGCGGTCAGGTCCGGGCAGCTCGCGTTCAACGGCAGCTCGGAGACGTTGCGGCTGAGCGAGACCCGGAAGTCGTTGAGCGCGGTGTCCTGGGCGCGCTTGAGCACCGCGTCGCGGTTGAGCCAGTAGGCGATGCCGGAGGCCGAGACGGCGGCGAGCAGCGCGACCGCCGCGAACACCGCGATCAGCCGTACCCGCAGGGAGCGCAGCCTGCGCCACGGGCCCGCGGCGAAGCGGCGGGCCGTCGTCTGATGATCAGTCACAAGAGCCTGTCGTCGTACGGAAGTTCAGGGAGTTCAGGAATTTCGGGCGGCCCAGGCGGATCGGGCGGGCGGCAAACAGGAGGACGGGAAGCAGGAGGACGGCAGGCAGGAGGACGGGAGCGGAACTCAGGCCGGCGGGTCCAGCCGGTAGCCCACCCCGCGGACGGTGCGGATCAGGGTCGGCGCGGACGGCACGTCCTCGACCTTCGCCCGCAGCCGCTGCACGCAGGCGTCCACCAGACGGGAGTCACCCAGGTAGTCGTGCTCCCAGACCAGCCGCAGCAGCTGCTGGCGGGAGAGCGCCTGGCCGGGGCGGCGGCTGAGCTCCAGGAGCAGCCGCAGCTCGGTCGGGGTGAGCTGGAGGTCCTGCCCGTCCTTGGTGACGGTCATCGCCGCCCGGTCGATCACCACGGTGCCGTACGCGGAGGAGTCGGAGCTCTCCCGCTCGCCGCGCCGCAGCACGGCCCGGATCCTGGCGTCCAGGACCCGCGGCTGCACCGGCTTGACCACATAGTCGTCGGCGCCGGACTCCAGGCCGACCACCACGTCGATGTCGTCCGAACGGGCGGTCAGCAGGATGATCGGCAGCTGGTCGGTGCGGCGGATGCGGCGGCAGACTTCGAAGCCGTCGATTCCGGGCAGCATGACGTCCAGCACGATCAGGTCGGGCCGCTGCTCCTTGAAGAGCCTCAGACCGTCCTCGCCGGAGGCGGCGGTGGCCACGCGGTGGCCCTGGCGGGTGAGGGCGAGTTCGAGGCCGGTCCGGATGGCGTCGTCGTCCTCGATCAGAAGGAGGAAAGGCACGGCCCCATTTTGGCCCACTCGAAGCGTCGAATCACCCCCAGGACCGGTCACCGACCGTATGGGAACCGGAAGGAGCACTACCGGCGTCCGGTACGGAGGGAGGCGGACCGGGACGAAAGGCCCGCCCCTGTGACACCCCTGTGACAGTCGGCGGACAGCGTCATCACAACCGGCGGGCAAGATTTTCCATGTCGCCGCAGGACAGCGGGCCAACCCGGCCGGCTGGAAGGCGGCAACAGGAACCGCTCGTACCGACCCAGGGGGCGCACGATGAACGCCATGCTTCAGACCCGGACCAACCCGGCTGTCCGCACCGCGCGTTCGTCAGCCACCGCCCCGCGGACCCGGTACGAGGTCAGGACCGACGAGAACTCCGGTGCCGTGACCGTACGGGGGTGCGCGCACAGCACCGGTGGAAACCCTGTCGCCCGCCGGGTGAGCGGCGGCGCCAGGACGGGGGAGCTGTTCGGGATCGGCCGGGTGGGGAACGCGGCCGACTCCGGCAACACCCTCACGCTGCGGGGGATCCTCCCCGTCCGCGTCGAGGGCAAGGACGCTCCGGCGGGGAACCGGGGCGTCGGCGGGAACGGTCTGCGGACGGTCGGCTCGGGGGAGTCGGCCGGCCGCGAGGCCGCCGGTGCGACGCTGCTGCAGCTGAACCCGGCGGCGGCCCGCACCACCGAGGCGGGACGGGCGGACGCGCAGGGGGAGCACCCGGCCGTCGCGGAGGACCACATCACGGAGTTCACCGCGTACGTGCGTGAGCGCCGCGCCTCCCTGTACGCCACGGCGTACCACCTCACCGGTGACCGCTACGAGGCCGAGGACCTGCTGCAGAGCGCGCTCTTCAGCACCTACCGGGCCTGGGGCCGGATCACCGACAAGGCCGCGGTCGGCGGGTACCTCCGCCGCACCATGACCAACCTGCACATCTCCGCCTGGCGGCGCCGCAAGGTCAACGAGTACCCGACCGAGGAGCTGCCGGAGACGGCCGGCGACACCGACGCGATGGGCGGCACCGAGCTGCGCACCGTGCTCTGGCAGGCGCTGGCGAAGCTTCCGGAGAACCAGCGCACCATGCTGGTGCTGCGGTACTACGAGGGCAAGACCGACCCGGAGATCGCCGACGTGCTGGGGATCAGCGTCGGCACGGTCAAGAGCAGCATCTGGCGGGCGCTGCGCCGGCTGCGCGAGGACGAGCACCTGAACAAGTCGGGCGACACCGTCCGGGCGTTCGGCGAGCTGGTCGCCTGACGCGGACGCGGGTGACGCGAAGGAGTGGAACTCCCGTCGGGGGACGGGTAGCGGACGGTCGCGGTGCGTGGACGCCGGCTCGGGGGAGCGGTGAACACGGGGAGCCCGACGGCCGTTCGGGGAAGGCGACGGGCCCGGTGCGGGGGAGACGCACCGGGCCCGTCGTTCTTCGTGTCTTCGTTCCGCGTCGAGCCCCCGCCCGGAGCCGGCCCACCCGAACGGAGGACGGCCCCAACGGAGGACGGCCCCAACGGAGGGCGGCTCAAACGGAGCACGGCCCCAACGGAGGGCGGCTCAGACGGAGGACAGCTCCCGCCGCCCGGCCGCGGCACGGATCCGGCGCTCGGCCTCGGCCCCGGCGCACGGGTGGGAGCCCAGGGTGACCTGCCGCCCGACGATGGAGCGCTCGGCGCGCATCAGCCGCCAGCCGCGCCGCAGCAGCACCGGCAGCGACTTGCGGCCCTCCCGGACGTCCCGGCGCAGCCGGCGCCAGGCCGTGGTGAGCGCGCCGTTGCGCAGGCACAGGGCATCGCCGAGCAGGCCCTCGGCGGCGCACTCGGCGGTGATCTCGGCGGCGAAGATGCCCTCGGCGATGAACGCGGGGGCGCCGTCCAGGTCCAGGGCGCGGGTGGCGATCCGGCCGTTGTCCGGGATCGAGTACACCGGGACGTCGGCGCGGCCGGTCTCGTAGAGGCTGCGGATCGCGGCGACCGCCTGGTCGCGGTGCCAGGCGAGCGGGGAGTCCCAGTCGACCGCGCCGTCGGGCAGCAGCGGCAGGGTGGGGTCGTCCCCGTCCTTGTAGAAGTCGTCCAGTTGCAGGACCGGCAGCCCGCTGCGCTCGGCGAGCGAGGACTTCCCGGAGCCGGAGGGGCCGGACAGCAGGACGACCCGGGCGTGGGTCGTCGGCACAGGATTCAGCGGGTCGTCACTCACGGGACACCAGTCTGACGCATCCGGGCCCGATGCCGAAACCCGTCGGATCACACCTTCTGCGGGCCCGCGGATCGGCGAGCCGGAGGACGGCGGCGAAACGGCGTCGAAACGGCACGGAAAGGCGACGGACCCGCGCCAGGGGGGGAGAGGCGCGGGTCCGTCCAATGACCGTCCGGGCCCTGGGGGGGAGAGGGCACTGGGGACGGCCAGTCTGTGGAGTTGTTACTCGGTGTCGACGGGGCGGTCAGATCCCCATCGGGTGCCAGACCGTCTTCGTCTCCAGGAACGAGAGTAGCCGGTCGGTACCGGGCGCATTGGTCCAGTCCTGGGCGAACGGGTCCAGCTCCGGACGGACCACCCTCTTCAGGGTATCCGCGGCGGCCGCTTCCAGCGCCTGCGGCGCGCCGGGGCCGTCGGCGGCGATCGCGCCGGTGAGGTCCACCGCGTTGACGTCCTGGTGCGAGGCCAGGGTGGGTGCGATGTCGGCGGTCCTGCCCGAGATGATGTTGACCACGCCGCCGGGGACGTCCGAGGTGGCGAGCACCTCGCCCAGCGACAGGGCCGGCAGCGGGGCGTCCGCGGCGGCCGCGACCACGACCGTGTTGCCGGTGGCGATCGCCGGGGCGATCACCGAGACCAGGCCGAGCAGCGAGTGCCCGTACCCGGCCTGCGGGGCGACGATCCCGACCACGCCGGTCGGCTCCGGGGTGGAGAGGTTGAAGAAGGGTCCGGCGACCGGGTTGGCGCCGCCCGTGATCTGGGCGACCTTGTCCGTCCAGCCCGCGTACCAGATCCAGCGGTCGATCGCGGCGTCCACCAGCGCGGCGGCCTTCTTCGGGCCGATGCCCTCGGCGGCCGAGACCTCGGCGGCGAACTGCTCGCGGCGGCCCTGCAGCATCTCGGCCACCCGGTACAGCACCTGGCCGCGGTTGTACGCGGTGGTGCCGGCCCAGCCCTTGACCGCCGCGCGGGCGGCCAGGACGGCGTCGCGGGCGTCCTTGCGGGTGCCCAGCGGAGCGTTGGCGAGCCACTGGCCCTTGGCGTCCGTCACCTCGTACACCCGCCCGCTCTCGGAGCGCGGGAACTTCCCGCCGACGTACAGCTTGTAGGTCTTGAGGACGTCAAGACGCGTCGCGACATCAGACATCGAGGTAGGCCTCCAGACCGTGGCGGCCACCCTCGCGGCCGTAACCCGACTCCTTGTAGCCGCCGAACGGCGAGGTCGGGTCGAACTTGTTGAAGGTGTTGGCCCAGACCACGCCGGCCTTGAGCCGGCTCGCCGTCCACAGGATGCGCGAGCCCTTCTCCGTCCAGATGCCGGCGGAGAGGCCGTACGGGGTGTTGTTGGCCTTCGCGACCGCCTCGTCGGGGGTGCGGAAGGTCAGCACCGACAGGACCGGGCCGAAGATCTCCTCCTGGGCGATCCGGTGGGCCTGGCTGACGCCGGTGAACAGGGTCGGCTTGAACCAGAAGCCGGTGCCCGGGAGTTCGCACTCGGGCGACCAGCGGTCCGCGCCCTCGGCCTCGCCGGCGTCGGTCAGCTCGGTGATCCGGGCCAGCTGGGCGGCGGAGTTGATGGCGCCGATGTCGGTGTTCTTGTCCAGCGGGTCGCCGACCCGCAGGGTGGACATCCGGCGCTTCAGGGCGTCCAGCAGCTCGTCCTGGATCGACTCCTGGACCAGCAGGCGCGAGCCCGCGCAGCAGACGTGGCCCTGGTTGAAGAAGATGCCGTTGACGATGCCCTCGACCGCCTGGTCGATCGGCGCGTCGTCGAAGACGATGTTCGCGGCCTTGCCGCCCAGCTCCAGCGACAGCTTCTTGCGGCTGCCGGCCAGCTGCCTGGCGATCGCCTTGCCGACCGGGGTGGAGCCGGTGAAGGCGACCTTGTTGACGTCCGGGTGCGCGGTGAGCGCGGCGCCGGTGCGGCCGTCGCCGGTGACGATGTTGACGACGCCCTTCGGCAGACCGGCTTGGCGGCAGATCTCGGCGAAGCGCAGGGCCGTCAGCGGGGTGGTCTCGGCCGGCTTGAGGACGACGGTGTTGCCGGTCGCCAGGGCGGGCGCGATCTTCCACGCCAGCATCATCAGCGGGAAGTTCCACGGGATGACCTGGCCGGCCACGCCCAGCGGGCGCGGGTTCGGGCCGAAGCCCGCGTAGTCCAGCTTGTCCGCCCAGCCGGCGTAGTAGAAGAACCACGCGGCGACGGTCGGGATGTCGAAGTCGCGGGTCTCGCGGATCGGCTTGCCGTTGTCGATCGACTCCAGGACGGCCAGCTCGCGGCTGCGCTCCTGGATGATCCGGGCGATCCGGAACAGGTACTTGCCGCGCTCGCTGCCCGGCAGCGCCGACCAGTCGGCGAAGGCCTTGCGGGCGGCGGCGACCGCGCGGTCCACGTCCTCGTCGGTGCCCTGGGCGAACTCGGCGAGCACCTGCTCGGTGGCCGGGTTGACCGTCTTCAGGGCCTCGCTGCCGGAGGAGTCGACGAACTCGCCGCCGATGAAGTGGCCGTAGGAGGTGGCGATGTCGCCCGCGGCGGCGGGGGACTCGGGGGCCGGGGCGTAGGCGAAGAGGCCGGAGGCCTTCACGGGCTCCTCGATGTTCTTCTTCTTGGCCATGGTGATCAGTCCACCGTCACGTAGTCGGGGCCGGAGTAGCGTCCGGTGGTGAGCTTCTGGCGCTGCATCAGCAGGTCGTTGAGCAGGCTGGAGGCGCCGAAGCGGAACCAGTGCGGGCTCAGCCAGTCGTCGCCGAGGGTCTCGTTGACCATCACCAGGTACTTCATGGCGTCCTTGGTGGTCTTGATCCCACCGGCGGGCTTCACGCCGACCTGGACGCCGGTCTGCGCCTTGAAGTCGCGGACCGCCTCCAGCATCAGCAGGGTGACCGGCGGGGTCGCGTTGACGGCGACCTTGCCGGTGGAGGTCTTGATGAAGTCGGCGCCGGCCAGCATCGCCAGCCAGGAGACGCGGCGCACGTTGTCGTACGTCTGCAGCTCGCCGGTCTCGAAGATCACCTTGAGGTGGGCGCTGGTGCCGTCCGGGCGCTTGCACGCCTCCTTGACGGCGACGATCTCGTTGAAGACGTCGTAGTAGCGGCCGGAGAGGAAGGCTCCCCGGTCGATCACCATGTCGATCTCGTCGGCGCCCGCGGCGACCGCGTCGGCGGTGTCGGCGAGCTTCACCGGGAGGGCGGCGCGGCCGGCCGGGAAGGCGGTGGCCACCGAGGCGACCTGGATGTCGGTGCCCCGCAGGGCGTCCTTCGCGGTGGCGACCATGTCCGGGTAGACGCAGATGGCGGCGACGCGGGGGGTGGTCGGGTCGGTCGGGTCGGGGGTCCTGCCCTTGGCGCACAGGGCGCGCACCTTGCCGACCGTGTCCGCGCCTTCCAGCGTGGTCAGGTCGATCATCGAGATCGACAGGTCGATGGCGTACGCCTTCGCCGTGGTCTTGATCGAGCGGGTACCGAGGGTGGCGGCACGCGCCTCAAGGCCGACCTGGTCGACGCCGGGCAGGCCGTGCAGGAAGCGGCGGAGCGAGGCCTCGGACGCCGCAACGTCCTGAAGGCCGCTGCCCGCAACGCCGAGGGCATTGGCTGCAACAGTGGACATAGTCACCAGAGCAGCATATCTACGCGCGTAGTCGACCGCTAGGGGGCCTGCCTTTCGTGGCCGGACCGAGACCTCGGGGGAGGCGGAGGGGCGGCAGGGGGCCCGGCAAGATCGACCGGACAGGACCTAGGGGCGGGAGGCGCGGCGACCGGCGACCGGGTGGTCCGGGGGCGGCATTCGATGCCGGACCGAGACCTCTCCGTGGGGGGCATGGGGCAGAATCGACGGCATGACCGATTCCCACGGCAAGCCCCGCAAGGGTTCCGCCGCCCCCGACGGGGATCCCGCGTACGCGGACCGCGTGTACCGCTCTGTCCCCGGTGTGATCTCCGGAGTGCTGCTGCTGGCCGTCGCCGCCTGGCTGATCGGCGACGCGGTGCTGAACGGGACGGGGAAGACGCCGTACGTCTCGCTCGCGGCGGTACCGCTGTTCGCCTTCCCGGTGATCGCCTACACGCTGCGCCCGGCGGTGCTGGCGGACAGCAGCCGGCTGCTGGTGCGCAACCCGTGGCGGACCATCACCGCGCCGTGGGCCTCGGTGGACGCGCTGCGCGCGGGGTACTCGGTCGAGCTGCTGGCCGGGGGCAAGAAGTACCAGGTGTGGGCGGTGCCGGTGTCGCTGCGGCAGCGCAAGCGGGCGACCCGGGCCCAGCAGCGCGGCGGCGCCGAGCACGCCTCCCGGATGGGGATGGTGTTCGGCCGCCAGACCAACCCGGTGGTGCAGGGCTCGCCCGACCCGACCCGCGCCTGGTCCGACCAGGTGACCAACGTGCTCCAGGAGATGGCCGAGCGCAACGCCCGCCGCCCCGACGCGGCCGGCCCGGTCGAGGTGGCGTGGTGCTGGTGGGTGATCGCGCCGACGCTGGCCGGCCTGGCCGCGCTGATCACGGTGATCGCGGTCTGAGCCGAAGCACGCGAGGGGCCCGCCGGTACGCGACCGGCGGGCCCCTTGTCGTACGGGCGGGCGTCAGACGGCGATGCCCGCGGCCTCGGCCAGGTCGCGCTTGACCGCTTCGAGCAGCTCGGCGGCCCGCTCGCGGGTGGCGGTGAGGTCGGCGGCGGTGGCGACCGGGAGGACGACCTCCAGGTAGCACTTGAGCTTGGGCTCGGTGCCGGACGGGCGGACCACGATGCGGGCCGAGCGGACGGCCTCGCCGGCCAGGTAGTAGCGCAGGCCGTCGGTGGGCGGCAGCTCGGCGGAGCCCGCCGACAGGTCGTCCGCACGGGTGACCCGGAGGCCGGCCAGGACGGTCGGCGGCTGCTCGCGCAGCCGGCGCATGGCGTCGGCGATCAGCGAGAGGTCCTGCACGCGGACGGACAGCTGGTCGGTGGCGTGCAGGCCGTGCTCCAGCGCCAGGTCGTCCAGCAGGTCGGTCAGGGTGCGGCCGGACGTCTTGAGGGTGGCGGCCAGTTCGGCGACCAGCAGGGCGGCCGTGATGCCGTCCTTGTCCCGGACGCCCTGCGGGTCGACGCAGTAGCCGAGCGCCTCCTCGTAGCCGTAGCGCAGGCCCTCGGCGCGGGAGAGCCACTTGAAGCCGGTCAGCGTCTCGGCGTAGCCCAGGCCGGCGGCCTCGGCGATCCGGCCCAGCAGGGTGGCGGAGACGATGGTGGTGGCGAAGACGCCCTCGACCTTCTTGGCGACCAGGGCCGCGCCGAGCAGCGCGCCGACCTCGTCGCCGCGCAGCATCCGCCAGCCGGAGGTGCCGTTGCCGCTGCCGGCCGCGTTGGCGAGGACCGGGACGGCCACCGCGCAGCGGTCGGCGTCCGGGTCGTTGGCGATCACGATGTCGGGGCCGACCGAGGCGGCGGTGCGGAAGGCGAGGTCCATCGCCCCAGGCTCCTCCGGGTTGGGGAAGGCCACGGTCGGGAAGTCCGGGTCGGGCTCGGCCTGCTCGGCGACGACGGTGGGCGCCGGGAAGCCGGCCCGGCGGAAGGCGGCGACCAGGGTGTCGCGGCCGACGCCGTGCATCGGGGTGTAGACGACGTCGAGGTTGCGCGGGCTGTGCTCGTCGACGATCGAGACGGCCCGGGCCAGGTAGGCCTCGATGACGTCCTCGCCGAGCACCTCCCAGCCGTCCTCGGCGCGCGGGACGTCGTGGAGCGAGCTGATCGCGTCGATCTCGGCGGCGATCCCGGCGTCGGCCGGCGGGACGATCTGCGAGCCGTCGCCCAGGTAGACCTTGTAGCCGTTGTCCTGCGGCGGGTTGTGGCTGGCGGTCACGGTGACGCCGGCGGCCGCGCCCAGGTGGCGGACGGCGAAGGCGAGCACCGGGGTCGGCAGCGGGCGCGGCAGCAGCGCGGCGCGCAGGCCGGCGCCGACCACCACGGCGGCGGTGTCCCGGGCGAAGTCGTAGGACTTGTGGCGGGCGTCGTAGCCGATCACGACCAGGTCGCCCAGGTTCTGCTGCTTGACGTAGGCGACCAGGCCGGCGGCGGCCCGGATCACCACGGCGCGGTTCATCCGCATCGGGCCCGCGCCCAGTTCGCCGCGCAGGCCGGCGGTGCCGAACTGGAGCCGGTCGGCGAAGCGCTCGGCGAGGTCCGACCAGGCGAGCTTGCCGTCCGTCTCGGCCGCCGGGTCCTCGGCCCGGGCGAGCAGGGCGGTCAGCTCCTCGCGGGTCTGCGGGTCGGGGTCCTCGGCCAGCCAGGTTCGGGCCCGGGCGAGGAGGTCGGTGGTGGTTGCCTGCGTCATGGCTGCCTGCTCCATCGGGAAGTGCGTCGGTTGGTCGGCCGGAGGGTTCCGCAAAGAAGGGGTGGGCACATGCGGACGGGGCCCGCGGGGCGTGATCAGGGGATCACGGCCGCCGAGGGCCCCGTCGCTCATGATTGTGCGCCTAGGCCCTGTCCGCCCGCCAAGACCGGCCGGACAGAGCCTGGCCGGGCGTCAGATCCGCTCAAGGACCTTCGCGAGCAGCTCGCCCATGCGCTCGGCGGAGGCCTTGCCGGCCTCCAGCACCTCGGCGTGGTTGAGCGGCTCGCCGGTGATGCCGGCGGCCAGGTTGGTGACCAGCGAGATGCCGAGCACCTCGGAGCCGGCCTCGCGGGCGGCGATGGCCTCCAGGGTGGTGGACATGCCGACCAGCTCGCCGCCGATCACCCGGGCCATGTTGACCTCGGCCGGGGTCTCGTAGTGCGGGCCGCGGAACTGGACGTAGACGGCCTCGTCCAGGCTCGGGTCCACCTCGTGGCAGAGCGCGCGCAGGCGCTTGGAGTACAGGTCGGTGAGGTCGACGAAGTTGGCGCCGACGATCGGGGAGTCCGCGGTCAGGTTGATGTGGTCGCTGATCAGGACCGGCTGGCCGGGGACCCAGCCCTCGCGCAGACCGCCGCAGCCGTTGGTCAGCACGATGATGCCGCAGCCGGCCGCGGCGGCGGTGCGCACGCCGTGGACGACGGTGGCCACGCCGTGGCCCTCGTAGTAGTGGTTGCGGCCGAGGAAGATCAGGGCGCGCTTGTCGCCGATCTTCACCGAGCGGATCGTGCCGGCGTGGCCGGCGACGGCGGGGGCGGGGAAGCCCGGGAGCTCGGTGACCGGGAACTCGGCCACGGTCTCGCCCAGGGCGTCGGCGGCCGGCACCCAGCCGGAGCCCATCACCAGGGCGACGTCGTGCCGCTCGGCACCGGTCAGCTCGCGCAGGCGCTCGGCGGCGGCCTGGGCGGCGGCGTAGGGGTCGGCGGAGACGACCGACTGAGGAGATGCGTTCACGGCTCCGAGGATAGACGGGATTCGACTACGCGCGTAGAAAATCCGGCGCGGCATGCCGGATCGTTACCCGGTTGACCCGAAAGCACAGCTCGGTGGCGCCTTTCGGGTGACGTCGCTCGTCGGTACGTACAAGTCGGTGCGGGGTCGGTGCGGGGTCGGTGCGAGGTCGGTGCGGGGTCGAACCGCAGGCGGTGCGGGCCGGGCCCGGGTTCAGAGCCGCTTCGCGCTGCGCAGCCCCTTCGCGTACAGGCCGTTGTCGTCCAGCCGCGCGGTGCCGCCCTTGTCGCCGAAGGTCGGGCCGTCCGCCTCCTCCCGGCTGGAGATGTACCGGGGGTGGCCGTCGGTGTCCAGGCCCAGATAGATGCCGGTGTGGTCGAGCCGGGCGCCGGTGCGGGCGTCGATCTCGAAGAACACCAGGTCGCCGGGCTGGAGCGGGTCGATCGAGGCCGGCCGCAGGGTGGTGTCCGAGCCCGGCGCGGTGGTCAGCGGCAGCACCGGGACGCCCGGGCCGACCCGGGCCAGGCCGTTGGCGCTGCGCGGCAGGCCGGGGCCGGCCACGTCCTTGGAGAGCAGCGGGTAACCGGAGCGGTAGCCGTAGACCATCCGGACGTACCCGGAGCAGTCGAAGGCGCCGTACCGCGTCTTGTCCGGCTGCTTGGCCACCTTGTCGGCGAACGTGTACGGAACGCCGAGGTAGTCGAGGAAGTCGGTCTGCTCCAGCCGCAGGTCGTTGCCCACCGAACCGTTCGGGTTGAGCGGGCCGAAGGAGGCGTCGCCCTTGAACCGCACGCCCTTGGCGTCCTTCTCCGGCGCCGCGCCGGCCAGGTACTGGGTGGCCACCGCCAGCACGTCGTCCGCGGTGGAGCCGAGCGACTGCTGGAACCAGGTGCGGAACCAGCCCTCCTGCTCGGCGCCCGGCCGCCACGGCTGCGGCATCAGCCGGACCCAGGTGTCGGTCACCACGGTGGCCGTGGTGGTGCCCGGCTCGGCGAAGGTGCGGCTCGGGCCGGCCAGGACGGCGGTGCGGGCGCTGTCGGTCAGGGTGGCGACCACGCCGCCGCGGGCGTCCCGGACCACCGTGCGGTCCGGTCCGCCCAGCCGCTCGTAGCGGTACTCGGCGGCGGTGCCCTGGGCGGGGCCCGGCACGGCGGCGCTGGTGATCAGCGGCGCGCCGCCGCCCGGGTCCGACGGCCGGTCGTGGTCGCGGTCGCGCAGCTGGACGGTGAGGTAGCCGCTGGCGGCCAGCAGGGCCACGGCGAGGCCGCCGCTGAGCAGGGACTTGCGGGTGACGGGCATCGGGGGGTCTTCCTGGGGGTTCCTGCGGGGATTCCTGGCGGGGGTTCCTGAACGGGGGGATCAGGTGCCGGGCAGTGCGCCGAGCAGGACGCCGGCGGTGAGCACCACGTAGTTGGCGAGCGTCACCGTGCTGGTGGCCATCAGGGTGGCCGCCCGGGGCTGGCGGACCAGCTGGTAGGCGATCAGGCCGGGAACGATGAACCCGAGCGTCTGGTTGGCGTACAGGGTGGGCAGTTCGCGCTGGAGGACCAGCATCACGGTGGCCTGCAGCAGCACGCCGATCAGCACCACGGCGGCGAACAGCCGCTTGCCGTACAGGATCACCAGCTTCTGGACCACCCGGGTGGCGAGGTAGGTCAGCACCGTCACGCCGATCACGATGGCCACCCGCTGGAGGTCCTCGACCAGGGTGAGGGCCAGCCAGCCGGGGGTGATCATGCCGCCGGGGGAGAGGTTGGTGGTCAGGTAGCAGACGAGCGAGAAGACCAGGCCGAGCGCGATGCCGATGGCGGCGATCTCGGGGGTGAGCTCGGTGGGGATCACTGCTGGTCTCCGTGGTGGGGGGTGCGGGGGTGGGGCTCGAACCAGGAGTCGGGGAGCGGTTCGGGGTGGTGGACGGGCTGGTACGCGGAGTCGTACACCGGCTCGGGGTAGAGCGGTTCGGGCTCGTGGTACGGGAGTTCGGGGGCGTCGGGCGCGTCCGGGGCCTCGTCGGGGGCGAGCCGGGACAGCTCCTCCAGGAACAGTTCGCCCTGGCCGTGGATGTTGCCGACGGCCACCAGCGAGGAGTCCGGCCCGAGTTCGGCCAGCAGGTCGGCGGTGAGCCGGGCCGGGTCGCGCCTGTCGCCGCCGAGGTCGACCACCCGGCCGGACCACCCGGCGGGGATGCCGTCCCGGGCGCTCCTGGTGGGGCGGCCGATCAGGAATACGGCGTCCGGGTCGAGCTCGGGCACGATCTGGCCCATCTGGCCGTTGCGCTCCACCCGGTCCGGGCGGCAGTTGATCACCACGTTGAGCGGGCGGTGGATCGCGCCCAGGCCCTCCAGCTGGCGGACGTTCATCAGCGTGGACTCGGGGTCGTTGGCGGCGAAGACGTTGGCGAAGCGCAGCCGCTTGCCGTCCTCGGTGCGGTAGCGCTCGACGGACAGCACGCCCGGGTCCGGCGGGGCCGCCCACATGCCCTGCAGCGCGGTCCGCCGCTCCACGCCGAGGAGTTCGGCGACGGCCAGGGCGATCGCCACGTTCTCCTTGAAGGTGAACCAGCTGAACCCGCGCAGCTCCTCGTCGGTGACCGACTCCGGGTCCACCACGATCAGTTCGCAGTCGCGCCGGGCCGCCTCCGCGCGCAGGATGTGCGCGCGCTCCTGCTCGGCGGTGACGCACACCCCGCCGACCGGCATCGAGCGGGACAGCGAGCGGGCGACGTCGTCCAGGGTCGGGCCCATCTCGGCGAGGTGGTCCTCGCGGACGTTGCACAGCACGCCGATGGTGGAGCGGATCAGCTTGGTCTGGTTGACCTCCTGGAGCGCCGGCATGACGGCCATGCACTCGATCACCAGGGCGTCCGGCCGGTAGGTGGCGGCGCGGCGGACGATGCCGATCTGCTCGACCACATTGGCGATGCCGAACTTGCGGTAGACCGGCTCCTCGGTGGCGTCCGGATGGATGAACCGGGCCGCCGTGCCGGTGGTCTTGGCGACCGTCACCAGCCCGCCGCCGCGCAGCGCGCCCGCGCAGAGCCGGGTGATCGAGCTCTTGCCGCGGATGCCGTTGACCAGCACCCGGGTCGGGATCTGTTCCAGCGCGGCGAAGTGCCGGCGCTGCTCGACGATGCCGGCCACCAGCAGCACGGCGCAGCACACCAGCAGCACGACGTAGAGGAAGAGCACGGGAGGTCCTTCGGGCGGGGCTCAGCGGGCGTGCGCGGGCACGGGGACGGACTCGGGGGCGGCGGTGCGGCGGGGGCGGGCCGGTTCCTGACGGACCAGCTCCTGGCGGATCAGCTCCAGGCTCCGGGCGACGGCGCCGACCTCGTCGTGGTGGACGGGGTAGAGCACCGTCCGGCGGTCCCCGGCGGCCAGCGCCTCGGCGCTCGCCGCGAGCCGGCGCAGCGGCAGGCCGACCGCGATGAACAGCCAGCCGAGGCAGAGCGCGGCCGCGGCCAGGCCGAGCATGCCGGCCAGCACGGCCCGCCGGTCGGCCCGGTTCTCGTCCAGGTGCAGCCAGGCCACCGGGTGGGCGGTGACCACCGACCAGCCCAGCTTGGCCACGCTGCCGTTGCCGCCGAGCGGGGCGGCGGCGAACAGCGCCGGGTCGCCGCCGCCGCGCAGCACCTCGGCGGCGGCCGACTTCCTCGCCTGGGCCAGCAGGGCCCTGGCGCGGCCCTCGGGCAGCTCGCCGAAGGAGCTGTAGCCCTCGTTGGCGGCGAGCACCCGTTGCCGGTCGTCGACCAGCCAGACCCGGCCGAGGCCGGGGCGGACCAGCAGCCCGCTGAGGAAGTCCGTCTTGAACTCGCCGATCAGCACGGGCCCGGGCGGCTCGGCGGCGCCCTCCGACTCCGCGTCGGCGGGGGCGGCGGTGAGGGCCGCGCGGGCGGCGATCCGGGGCTCCCGGCCGGAGCTGTTGAGCAGCAGCACGCCGCTCGCGCCGAGGGCCTGCGGGCCGGTGCGGTGCGGGGCGTCGCCGGCGTGCGCGAGGACCTCGCCGTTCGCGCCGAGGACGTACAGCGCGCGGTAGCGGTCGTGCTCGGTGAGGGTGGCGCGCAGCAGGGCGTCGGCCTTGCCGACGGAGGCGCCGGCGAGTTCGGGGGCGAGCGAACGCAGGTCCGCGTAGCCCTCGTTGAGCGCCTGGCGGATCCGGTCGGCGGCGGTGTCGGTGCGGTCGCGCTGGCCCGCCACCACCTGGGTGGGGACCCGTACGGTCGGGTCGTTGCCGCCCAGGAACAGCAGCGGGCCGGACCAGCCGAGCACCAGGACGGCGCACAGCGCCAGCGGCAGCGCGGTGCCGGGGCGGCGCTTCGGCGCGGCGGGGGCCGGCGGGCGGGCCGGGTCGAGGAGTTGCAGCCGCAGCTCCTCCAGGGCGCGGGCGATCCGGCCGGCCTCCCTCCGCTTCGGGCCGCGGACCGGCAGGTCGAGCCGTTCGCCGCGGGTGAGCCGGCGGGACTCCAGGAACAGCCGCAGCAGCGGCCGCTGGAGGCTGCGGCTCAGGTACCACGCGAGCAGCAGGGCCAGGGCGAGCAGCGCGCCGGCGGCGGCCAGGCCGAGCGCGGGGTGGCGCAGGCTGCCGGGCTTGCCGTCGACGGTGCTGGTGGAGACCACGGTCAGGCCGAGCGGGGCGGCCGGGTCGTGCCCGCCCGCGGCGGCGACGGCGGCGTAGCCGGCGACCCGGCGCACGCCCTTGGCGTCCGGGCTGCCGGCCAGGCTGCCGGCGGCCGCCCCGCCGGGGGCCGGGTGCTCGCGGGCGGCGCGCTCCCGGGCGCCGGTGACCACGGCGCGGTCGGCCTCGGCGCCGAGTTCGGCGCCGGTGCTGTCCAGGACGGCGCCGGCGGCGTCGAGGACCTGGATGGTCTGTTCCTTGCGGGTCGCGATGCCGGGCAGCCGCAGGTTGTCGGAGGCGACCAGCAGGGCGCGGCCGTCGGCCTTGGTGGCGACCAGGGCGAAGGTGAGCAGCCGGGTGCCGGTGGCGGAGGGCACCAGGACGGGCGCGGGCGCGGTGTCGGTGACCCGGCTGAGGTCGAGGCCGGCCAGCGGCACGGTCTCGCCGCGGGCGGCGAGCAGCCTGCCGGTGTCGGGGCGGACCACCGCCGTGCCGCGCCACTTGTGGTACGCCTGGCCGAGCGCGGACAGCACCGCGGCCGGCTCGGCGGGCGCGGCGTCGTAGCGGGCGGCGGCCCGGCGCAGGTCGGTGGCGCTCTCGTGCAGCCCGGCGCGCAGCGAGGCCGCGGTGTCCTCGGCGGCGTACTGGTGGGACTCCCGGACGGCCTGCGGGGTGTCGTCGACGCGCAGCCCGCCGACGGCGAGCGCGGTGATGGCGGCGACGGCGAGCAGTAGCACCAGCAGCAGCGCGATGGGCGGGCGGATGCCTCCCAGCAGCGGCATGTCGGCCCGGCGGCGATAGCGGTGCTGTCGCGGCGGGTTGGGTGCCGTGCTCACGGGGCCTCGTTCTTCTCGGGGCTCGGCGCACCTGTCCCCGGGAGGTCCGCCGGCCTTCTCGTCGGTCAAGCACTGATCAAGAGTTGGTCAAGCCGGAACAGCGTACGAAGGAGATTTCGAAAAGTTGTCACGTTTCGGTGTCGATCGGATGCCGCTTGGAGATCTCTTTCCGCGAACCGGGCGTGGTGCGCGGCCCCGGGCGGCCCCCGGTGGTCCGCGGCGGGCGGCACGGTAGGTTCGACGGCCATGGAGACTCGGGGTTCGCGACGCCCGTTGCTGCTGTCGGCGGCGGTGCTGCTGGTGCTGGCGGCGCTCGCGGCGGTGCTGACGCTGGCCGTGCGCGGCTCCGCCGAGCGGCCGGCGGCGGGCGCTGCGGCGGGCGCCCCGGTGGGCCGGAGCGGACCGACCGGGCCCGCCCCGGTGGACCTGGCGGCCCTGGTCGACGGGTACACCGCCGGGTTCACCGCAGGCGGCCCGTACACCGCGCCGGACGCCGGGCAGCGCCGGGCGATCGCCGACGGCGTGCTCGGCGCGCTGGACGGGCAGGCCGAGCAGGCCGGGCGCTCGCTGGCGCGGGTCGGCTACCGGCTCACCGAGTTCACCGAGGCGGCGACCGGCCGCCGGGTGGCGGAGATCGCCGACGGCACGGACGCCGAGGGCCGCGGCTGGGGCCGGGTCTACCTGGACCTCTCGGCCCGGACGGGCTGGTCCGTGCAGGTGCCCCACCCGGTCTCGGACGCCCGTACCGAGGCGCTCGGGGTGGACCTCTTCCGGGCCGCGCCGGGCGGGGTGCTGGTGCTCGCCGGGGCGCACCGCCGGGCCGGGGCGGACGGCGCCTCGGACGTCGCGCACCGCGCCGACACGGTCTTCGCGGCGGTGGTCGAGGCGCTCACCGGGCGCGGCCTGCCCGGCATCCAGGTGCACGGCTTCGACGAGGGCAGCCTGCCCGGGCAGGACGCGGTGGTCTCCAGCGGCGCCGGCCAGCCGGGCCCGGCCGCCGAGCTGACCGCCACCGGGCTGGGGAAGGCCGGGTACGCGGCCTGCCGGGCCTGGCGGGAGAAGTGCGGGCAGCTCGGGGGCACCACCAACGTCGAGGGCCGGTTCGCGGCCGGGCTCGGCGTGCCGTGGCTGCACGTCGAGCTGGGCAACGGGCTGCGCACCGAGCCGGCCCGCCGCGCGGCGGTGGCCGGGGTGCTGGCGCAGACGGCCCGCGGCTGGGCCGCGGGCCAGAGCTAGCAGGTCCAGGGCTAGCAGGGGCGGCGGCGCAGGTCCATCACGTAGTCGTGCGGGGCGCCGGCGCTCTCGGCGGCGTCGGCGACCAGGCCGAGGTAGCGGGCCGCGGGCAGGCCGCCCTCGTAGTCGTTGAGCACGTACGTCCAGACCGGGGTGTCGCCGTCCAGGGTCTGCGCGCGCAGTTTGATCTTGCGGTAGATGCCGAGCTGGACGCCCTCCCAGCGGTCCAGGCCCTCCTCGTCCATCGGCGCGACGTCGTACAGCGAGACGAAGACCTGGTCCTTCCCGTCCTCGACGACGGTGGCCAACGAGCCCTCCCAGCCGAGCTGTTCACCGCCGAAGGTGAGCCGCCAGCCGTCCAGCCACCCGGTGCCGCGCAGTGGTGAGTGCGGGGCGCGGCGGGTCATCTGCCGTGCATCGAGGTTGGTGGCATACGCGGCGTAAAGGGGCATGGGGGGAAGACTAGCCCGGTGGATGGACGGTCCGCGGCGACTGGGCGATCGCACAGAAGCCCGGACCCCGGCGTGGCGGCGTTCCCGGCGTGCGGGACAATGGTGCACGTGACTCGGATCGTGATCATCGGTGGCGGACCCGGCGGCTACGAGGCTGCGCTGGTGGCCGCGCAGCTCGGCGCGGAGGTGACCGTCGTCGACCGCGACGGTCTGGGCGGATCGGCGGTGCTCACCGACTGCGTGCCGTCGAAGACCCTGATCGCGACCGCGGAGGTGATGACCACCTTCGACAGCTCGTACGAGGAGCTGGGCATCACCGTCGCGCAGGACGAGGCCGCGGACGCGGCCAAGGTCATCGGCGTGGACCTGGGCAAGGTCAACCGCCGTGTGAAGCGACTGGCGATCGCGCAGTCCCACGACATCACCCAGTCGGTCACCCGGGCCGGGGTCACCGTGCTGCGCGGCCGCGGCCGGCTCGGCGGCGGCGGGCAGGCGGTGGACGGCTCCCGCGAGGTGCTGGTGGACGCGCCGGACGGCACCGTCCAGTCGCTGCGCGCCGACGCGGTGCTGATCGCCACCGGCGCCCACCCCCGCGAACTGCCGGACGCCCAGCCGGACGGCGAGCGGATCCTCACCTGGACCCAGGTGTACGACCTGGAGGAGTTGCCCCGCGAGCTGATCGTGGTCGGCTCCGGTGTGACCGGCGCGGAGTTCGCGGGTGCCTACCAGGCGCTCGGCTCCAAGGTCACCCTGGTCTCCTCGCGCGACCGGGTGCTGCCGGGTGAGGACCCGGACGCCGCCGAGGTGCTGGAGGACGTCTTCCGCCGCCGCGGCATGAACGTGATGGGCCGCTCGCGCGCCGAGAGCGTCAAGCGGATCGGCGACCGGGTCGAGGTGGCCCTCGCCGACGGCAAGGTGATCGAGGGCACGCACTGCCTGATGGCGGTCGGCTCGATCCCCAACACCGCGCAGATGGGCCTGGAGGAGGCCGGGGTCAAGCTCAACGACTGGGGCCAGATCCAGGTCGACCGGGTCTCCCGCACCAGCGCCCCGGGCGTCTACGCGGCCGGCGACTGCACCGGCGTCTTCATGCTCGCCTCGGTGGCGGCCATGCAGGGCCGGATCGCGATGTACCACGCGCTCGGCGACGCGGTGCAGCCGCTGAACCTGAAGACCGTCGCCTCCAACGTCTTCACCGACCCGGAGATCGCCACCGTCGGCTACACCGCGGCCGATGTGGAGTGCGGCAAGATGGACGCGGTCGTGGTCAAGCTGCCGCTGCGCGGCAACCCGCGGGCGAAGATGCAGGGCATCCGGGACGGCTTCGTGAAGCTGTTCTGCCGCCCGGGCACCGGCATCGTGGTGGGCGGCGTGGTCGTCGCCCCGCGGGCCAGCGAGCTCATCCACCCGATCGCGCTCGCGGTGGACGCCAATCTGACCGTCGAACAGGTGGCCAGCGCCTTCACCGTCTACCCGTCGGTCTCCGGCTCGACCGCCGAGGCCGCCCGGCAGCTGCACATCCGCAAGCGGGTCGAGAGCGAATCCTGAACCTCCGGCGCACAGTTGAGGGCGGCTGCCGATCGGCGGCCGCCTTTTGCGCAGGAGTGATCGTCACCCGGACGGCGGGCGCAGTCCCGGGCTGCTGACGGCGCGTATTGTACGGTCACGCGCCGCTCTTGCGTGAGCAATTCCAGCTACTAGCTGCAAACGCCTGAAAGCAGACGGTCACGCAGGTTACCGTCGGTTCTGTGTTTGCAGCAGAACGTCGCCAGTTGATCCTCGAAATGGTGCGCGCCAACGGAGCGGTCTCGCTCCGGGAGTTGGCCCGCGTCGTCCAGACCTCCGAAGTGACCGTGCGCCGCGACGTACGGGCACTGGAGGCAGAAGGGCTCCTCGACCGCCGGCACGGCGGCGCGGTGCTCCCCGGCGGCTTCAGCCGCGAACCCGGCTACCCGCAGAAGACCCACCTCTCCGCGGCGGAGAAGAGCGCCATCGCCGACCTCGCCGCCGGCCTGGTGGAGGAGGGGGACGCGGTGGTGGTCGGCGCCGGCACCACCACCCAGGAGCTGGCCCGCAGGCTGGCCAGGGTGCCCGGCCTCACCGTGGTCACCAACTCGCTGCTGGTCGCCCAGGCGCTGGCGCACGCCAACCGGGTGGAGGTGGTGATGACCGGCGGCACCCTGCGGGGTTCCAACTACGCGCTGGTCGGCAGCGGTGCCGAGCAGTCCCTGCACGGGCTGAGGGTCTCCAAGGCCTTCATCTCCGGCAGCGGGCTGACCGCCGAGCGGGGCCTGTCCACCGCCAACATGCTGTCCGCGAGCGTGGACCGGGCGCTGGTGCAGTCGGCCAACGAGGTCATCGTCCTCGCCGACCACACCAAGCTCGGCGCGGACTCCATGTTCCAGACCGTGCCCACCGAGAACATCACCCGGCTGGTCACGGACGAGCAGGCGACCGCCGACGACGGCACCGCCCGGCAACTCGACGCGATCGCCGACTGCGGGGTGCAGATCGACCTGGCGCCGCTCGGCGCCGCCCCACCGGGGACGCCCCGGTGCACGGCACCGGCAGCGGGCCCGTCCACCAGACCCAGCCCGGCCCGCTGGCGCGCCGCCCCGCCCCGCCCCCCGGCGGCGCCCCGCTGCCCGGCCAGCGCCGGCCGGGCGCGCACGGAGGTCCGGGCGGTCCGGGCGGCCTGCCGGCCAGGCTGGCCGAGCTGGGCCTCCCGCGCGGGCGCTGAGGGCCCGTACCGCCGCGCGAACGCGGCCGGCCCGCACCCCCGAGGGGGGTACGGGCCGGCCGGTGCTCCAGGGAGCGCGTCAGTCCTTGATCTCGCACAGCGCGGCGCCGCTGCTGACGCTCGCGCCCACCTCGGCCTTGAGGCCGACGACGGTGCCCGCCTTGTGCGCGTTCAGCGGCTGCTCCATCTTCATCGCCTCCAGGACCACGATCAGCTCGCCCTCGGCGACGACCTGGCCCTCCTCGACGGCGACCTTGACGATGGTGCCCTGCATCGGCGAGGCCAGGGTGTCACCGCTGACGGCCGAACCGGCCTTCTTGGCGCCCACCCGGCGCTTGGCCTTCGCGGCACCCGCCGCACCGGCCGCCGGGGCCGCCGAGACGCCCAACGAGGACGGCAGCGAGACCTCGATCCGCTTGCCGCCGACCTCGACCACGACGGTCTCGCGGCCCTCGGCCTCCTCGCCGTCGCCGGCCGCGCCCGCGAACGGCGGGATGGTGTTGTCGAACTCGGTCTCGATCCACCGGGTGTAGATCGTGAACGGGCCCTCGCCGCCGTGCACCTCGGGCGCGAACGCCGGGTCGGTGACGACCGCCTGGTGGAACGGGATGGCGGTGGCCATGCCCTCCACCTTGAACTCGTTCAGCGCGCGGCGGGCCCGCTCCAGGGCCTGCTTGCGGTCCCGGCCGGAGACGATCAGCTTGGCCAGCAGGGAGTCCCAGGCCGGGCCGATGACCGAGCCGGTCTCCACGCCGGAGTCCAGCCGGACGCCCGGGCCGGACGGCGGCGCGAACAGCGTCACGGTGCCGGGCGCGGGCAGGAAGCCCCGGCCCGGGTCCTCGCCGTTGATGCGGAACTCGAACGAGTGGCCGCGCACCTCGGGGTCGCCGTAGCCCAGTTCCTCGCCGTCGGCGATCCGGAACATCTCGCGGACCAGGTCGAGTCCGGTGACCTCCTCGGTGACCGGGTGCTCGACCTGCAGCCGGGTGTTGACCTCCAGGAAGGAGATCGTGCCGTCCAGCGCCACCAGGAACTCGCAGGTCCCGGCGCCCTCGTAGCCGGCCTCCTTCAGGATGGCCTTGGACGCCCGGTACAGCTCGGCGTTCTGCTCGGCGGTCAGGAACGGCGCGGGCGCCTCCTCGACCAGCTTCTGGTGCCGGCGCTGCAGCGAGCAGTCACGGGTGGAGACGACCACCACGTTGCCGTGCTTGTCCGCGAGGCACTGGGTCTCCACGTGCCGCGGGTTGTCCAGGTAGCGCTCGACGAAACACTCGCCGCGGCCGAAGGCGGCGACGGCCTCGCGCACCGCGGACTCGTACAGCTCCGGGATCTCCTCCAGCGTGCGGGCGACCTTGAGGCCGCGGCCGCCGCCGCCGAAGGCCGCCTTGATGGCGACCGGAAGGCCGTGCTCCCGGGCGAACACGACCACCTCGTCGGCACCCGAGACCGGGTTTGGGGTCCCGGCGACCAGCGGCGCGCCGGCGCGCTGCGCCACGTGCCGGGCGGTGACCTTGTCACCGAGGTCGCGGATGGCCTGCGGGGGCGGGCCGATCCAGGTCAGGCCCGCGTCGAGGACGGCCTGGGCGAAGTCGGCGTTCTCCGACAGGAACCCGTAGCCGGGGTGGACGGCGTCGGCCCCGGAGTCCGCTGCGGCCTTCAGGACCTTGGCGATGTCCAGGTAACTGGTGCCGGGGGTGTCTCCACCCAGCGCGTAAGCCTCGTCGGCCGCGCGGACGTGCAGCGCATCCCGGTCCGGCTCGGCGTAGACGGCGACGCTGGCGATACCGGCGTCCGAGCAGGCCCGGGCGACGCGGACGGCGATTTCCCCGCGGTTGGCGATGAGCACCTTGCGCACTGTGGCTCCCTTCTTGAACCTGGTCGAGTTTATGGATTCCTGGGCGGTACCGGCGAGTAGCCCCAGGTTGTGAACTATCCCACACGGACGGTGATGAATTTCCGGGGCCCGTCGACCGCCCGTCCGGCGACGCCGCAGGTCGCGGCCGGTGCGGTCGAACCGGCCGGATCCACAGCGGGTGACCGGGCGCTGTCCGGTGCCCCGGTGGCATCGGACACACTCTCGCGCGGCCGGCTCAAACGACGGTGGAACGGGCGGCGGGCCGCCGCCGTCCTGCGGGCCCGGCCGTCAGGCCCAGAGGTCGACCAGCCGGACGTCCAGGTCGGCGAGCAGGGTGCGCAGCAGCGGCAGCGAGAGGCCGATGACGTTGCCCGGGTCGCCGTCGATGCCCTCGATGAACGGCGCCGAGCGCCCGTCCAGGGTGAACGCCCCGGCGACGTGCAGGGGCTCGCCGGAGGCCACGTAGGCGGCGATCTCGGCGTCGTCCGGGGTGCCGAAGCGGACGGTGGTGGACGCGGTCGCCGAGGACTGCCGGCCGGTCGCGGTGTCGATCACGCAGTGGCCGGTGCGCAGCACCCCGGCCCGGCCGCGCATCGACTGCCAGCGGGCGAGCGCCTCGGTGGCGTCGGCGGGCTTGCCGAGGGCCTGGCCGTCCAGCTCCAGGACGGAGTCGCAGCCGATCACCAGCTCGCCGCCGGTCAGTGCGGCGGCGACCGCCTTCGCCTTGGCCTCGGCCAGCACCAGGGCGAGTTCGGCCGGGGTGGCGGCGCTGATCGCGTCCTCGTCGACGCCGCTGACCACCACGCGCGGGTCGAGGCCCGCCTGGCGGAGCAGTCCGAGGCGGGCGGGGGAGGCGGAGGCGAGGACGAGGATGCGCTGGTCGGTCATGCCCCTCAGGGTAGGGGGTGCCGGTGTCCGCCGTTCGGGTGAACGGCGGTCGCGGCGGTCGGGTGAGCGGCGGTCACCGCAGTCGGGTGGGCGCCGGTCACAGCAGGAGGAGGACGGCGGCCACCATCGCGAGGGCGGCGAGCACCCGGCCGGCCCGGTGCAGCCGCTCCATCATCCGGCGGGCCTCCGGGGAGGGCTCGTCGCGGGGGTCTGACCAGAGCACACGTCCAGGGTGCGCCGCGCCCGGCCCCGGGCGCCTGAGTATCCGTACTCAGCTTTCGGGCAATCCGGGCGGACGGGCCCGAACGGGTGCGGAGCGGGAAGTCGGACGGGCCGACTTCCCACTCCGCACCGGGCGGATCAGCTCGCCCAGCCGGACGTCCGCCAGGCGTTGACGCCCGGGTGGACGGCCTGGCGGAACAGGCGGGAACGGTCGTTCCAGGGGGCGGCCGGGCCGGCACCGGCCCGGCGCGCCGCCTCGGCGGCGGCCTGCGCGGCGGCGGCCCGGGCCTGGACCACCGCCAGGACGGTGGCGAGCTCCTCGGGGGTCGGCTGCCCGTGCAGCACGTGGATCGGTGCCATGGCTCATTCTCTCCCGACGAGGGCCTACAGGGGGATGTTGCCGTGCTTCTTCGGCGGCAGCACCTCGCGCTTGCCGCGCAGCGCCCGCAGACCCCGGACGATGTGCCGGCGGGTCTCGCTCGGCGGGATCACCGCGTCCACGTAGCCGCGCTCGGCCGCCAGGTACGGGTTCAGCAGGGTGTCCTCGTACGAGGCGATCAGCTCGGCCCGCTTCTGCTCGGCACCGCCCGCCGCCTCGGCCTCGGCGATCTCCCGCCGGTGCAGGATGTTGACCGCGCCCTGCGCGCCCATCACCGCGATCTGCGCGGTCGGCCAGGCCAGGTTGAGGTCGGCACCCAGGTGCTTGGAGCCCATGACGTCGTACGCGCCGCCGAAGGCCTTGCGGGTGATCACGGTGATCAGCGGGACGGTCGCCTCGGCGTAGGCGTAGATCAGCTTGGCGCCGCGGCGGATGATGCCGTCCCACTCCTGCTCGGTGCCGGGCAGGAAGCCGGGCACGTCGACGAAGGTCAGCACCGGGATGTTGAAGGAGTCGCAGGTCCGGATGAAGCGGGCGGCCTTCTCGCTGGCGTTGATGTCCAGGCAGCCGGCCAGGTCCATCGGCTGGTTGCCGACGATGCCGACGGACTGGCCCTCGACCCGGCCGAAGCCGGTGATGATGTTGCCCGCGTACAGCGGCTGGGTCTCCAGGAACTCGCCGTCGTCGACGATGTGCTCGATCACCTTGCGCATGTCGTACGGCTGGTTCGCCGAGTCCGGCACGATGGTGTCGAGTTCGAGGTCCTCGTCGGTGACGGTGAGGTCCGCCTGCTCGGGGTAGGACGGCGGGTCCGACAGGTTGTTGGAGGGCAGGTACGAGAGCAGGCTCTTGACGTACTCGACGGCCTCCTTCTCGTCGGTGGCCAGGTAGTGCGCGTTGCCGGACTTGCTGTTGTGGGTGCGGGCGCCGCCCAGCTCCTCCATGCCGACGTCCTCGCCGGTCACGGTCTTGATCACGTCCGGGCCGGTGATGAACATGTGCGAGGTCCGGTCGGCCATCACCACGAAGTCGGTGATCGCGGGGGAGTACACCGCGCCGCCCGCGCAGGGGCCCATGATCAGCGAGATCTGCGGGATCACGCCCGAGGCGTGCACGTTGCGGCGGAAGATCTCGCCGTACAGGCCGAGCGAGACCACGCCCTCCTGGATCCGGGCGCCGCCGGAGTCGTTGATGCCGATGACCGGGCAGCCGGTCTTCAGCGCGAAGTCCATCACCTTGACGATCTTCTCGCCGAACACCTCGCCCAGGGAGCCGCCGAACACGGTGAAGTCCTGGGCGAAGACGGCGACCTGACGGCCGTCCACGGTGCCGTAGCCGGTCACCACGCCGTCGCCGTACGGGCGGTTCCGCTCCTGCCCGAAGTTCGTCGAGCGGTGCCGGGCGAACTCGTCGAACTCGACGAAGGAGCCCTCGTCCAGCAGCTCCGCGACCCGCTCGCGGGCCGTCAGCTTGCCCTTGGCGTGCTGCTTCTCCACGGCCGCGGCGGAGCCGGAGTGCACCGCCTCGTCGAGCCTGCGCCGCAGGTCGGCGAGCTTGCCGGCGGTGGTGTGGGGGTCGTACGGCGCCTCGGTCATCCGGTGGCTCTCCCTGATCCATGGGCCGCGACCTGTTCGAGTGCGCGCGGGCCGGAGTGGGGGCCCGCGCATGAGGGCAGGGCGGCGCTGCGAACTACCGTTGGGTAGCGTAGCCAGCGCACCGGCCCGGACGTCATGTCCTGGCGTTATGGCCATCGACACAGTGTGTCAACGCGCGTTCTGCGGGACGATGGGGCGGCCTACGCCCCATGCGACCGGACACGCCCTAGTGTTCTGGACCATGACCGCACCCGACTCCCCCCGCCGCAGTGGACTGCGCGGTTTCGGCCACGCCGGGCCGTCGCCGTGGACCGACCTGGACCGCCCGCCGCTGGACGAGGCCGCGCTGCGCCGCGACCTGCTGGTCCCGGACGGGCTCTGGACCTCGGTGGACGTCGTCGCCGAGACCGGCTCCACCAACAACGACCTCGCCGCCCGCGCCCGGGCCGGCGCCCCGCAGGGCGCGGTGCTGGTCGCCGAGGTGCAGAACGCCGGGCGCGGCCGGCTGGAACGCCAGTGGAGCGCCCCGGCCCGCTCCGGGCTGTTCCTGTCCGTCCTGCTGCGCCCCGAGGAGGTGCCGGTCGAGCGCTACGGCTGGCTGCCGATCCTGGTCGGGGTGGCCACCGCCAGCACGCTGAGCCGGGTCGCCGGGGTCGAGGTCGGGCTGAAGTGGCCCAACGACCTCCAGGTGGAGATCGACGGCGCGGAGCGCAAGCTCGGCGGCATCCTCACCGAGCTGAGCGGCGGCGCCGTGGTCGCCGGCCTCGGCATCAACGTCTCGCTGCGCGAGCCCGAGCTGCCCGTCCCCACCGCGGCCTCGCTCGCGCTGGCCGGCGCCGAGGTCACCGACCGGTCCACCCTGCTGCGCGCCCTGCTGCGCGAGTTCGCCGGGCTGTACCGCACCTGGACGGCCGCCGCCGGCGACCCGCACACCAGCGAGCTGCTCCGCGCCTACGCGGACCGCTGCACCACGCTCGGCCGCCAGGTGAAGGTGCACCTGCCGGGCGACCGGGAGCTGGTCGGCGAGGCGGTGGCGATCGACGGCGACGGCCGCCTGGTGGTCCGCACCCCCGACGGCGCACGCCGGGCGGTCGGCGCGGGGGACGTCGTCCACGTGCGCCCCGAGCCCCGCTGAACGGCACTCTTCACCTCTCCTTGACCCGGGCTGATGCCCCGGATCACGCGATTCCGTGCGAACATTCCACCTGGCAGCGGTGTGAGGCGCGCCACTGCCCGCCGGGTGGCGGGCGCGCCCGGACAGGCAGGACACGAGGCAAGTGCGGCGACCGCACGGGGACGGACCGGTGGCAGAGGACGGCAGCAGCGGCGCGACATCGGGGACCCACGACCCCACGGTCGCGCTCGAACTGGAACGCCTGATCCTGGACGCGCCACGCCGCTACACCCCGTACCAGGCCGCGCGGGCCGCAGACGTCCCGATGGAGCTGGCGACCCGCTTCTGGCGGGCCATGGGCTTCCCCGACATCGGCCAGTCCCGGGCCCTCACCGACGGCGACGTGATCGCCCTGCGCCGGCTCGCCGGCCTGGTCGAGTCCGGCCTGCTCAGCGAGTCGATGGCGATCCAGGTGGCCCGCTCCACCGGCCAGACCACCGCCCGGCTGGCCGGCTGGCAGATGGACACCTTCCTGGAGAACCTCACCCAGGCCGTCGAACCCGGCCTGACCCGCGCCGACGTCGCCTACCCGCTGGTCGAGCTGCTGCTGCCGGAGCTGGAGCAGTTCCTGGTGTACGTCTGGCGCCGCCAGCTCGCCGCCGTCACCGGCCGGGTGGTCCAGGCCGCCGAGGACAACGAGATCACCAGCGGCCGCCTCGCCGTGGGCTTCGCCGACCTGGTCGGCTTCACCCGGCTGTCGCGGCGGCTGGAGGAGGAGGAGCTCGGCGAACTCGTCGAGACCTTCGAGAACACCTGTTCGGACCTGATCGCCGGGCAGGGCGGCCGGGTCATCAAGACCCTCGGCGACGAGATCCTCTACGTCTCCGAGGACCCGGTCACCGCCGCCGAGATCGCGCTCAGCCTGATCGAGGCCCTCGCCGAGGACGAGAGCATCCCCGCGCTGCGGGTCGGCATGGCCTTCGGCACGGTCACCTCGCGGATGGGCGACGTCTTCGGCACCACCGTGAACCTGGCCAGCCGGCTCACCTCGATCGCACCCAAGGACGCGGTGCTGATCGACGGCGAGTTCGCCGCCGCCCTGGAGCAGTACGGCAGCGTGGCCCCGCCGGACGCGGACGGCCCCGGCCTCGCCGAGGCGCTGTCGGCCGCCGCCGGGATGCCCGCCTCGGGCCTGCCGGTGCCGGGCCTGGACGCCGGGCACCGGTTCCACCTGCAGCCGATGTGGCGCCGGCCGGTGCGCGGGCTCGGGCTGGTCGAGCCGTGGCTGCTGTCGCGGCGGCTGAAGCCGGAGTAGGACTCCGCCCCTGCCCCTCCCGGGCCCTTCTCACGCCTCTCCCGGACTCTTCCCGGTCTCTTCCGGGCCCCTTCCGGTCTTCTCCTGTGCCCTTCCCGGCTTTTCCCGGGCCTTTCCGGCCTTCCCCGGCCTTTTTCAGGACGCGGCCCCGGGCCGGTCCCGATGCTTGGGGTGCCGAACGGTTGAAACCCGTACGGCCGGTTGCGGGTCCGCCCCGGCAAACGGGGCATAACCGAACGAAACCGCCATAGTCTTGGTGAAAGCGGCCGGGTGGGTGCGGCCGCCGTCGGGGGTCCGGCAGGACCGAGCACAGGGAGCGAGGCGAGCCGGTGAGCAGTGAGGCGATCATGACGGACCGCGGCTGCGACTGCGACTGCGGCGGCCCGCAGCCGGCCGGCCAACTGCCCGACCTGCGGCTGCAGTCCGTGGTCGAGCTGGCCCAGGACATGGCCGGCGCGCTCACCCCGCTGGAGGCCGTCCGGGCCGCCGCCGCCCGCGCCACCGAGGCGCTCGGGGCGACCATGGCGGCCGTCTCCGTCTGGGACCGTGAATCCGGCCGGCTCCGGGTCCTGGTCAACCACGGGGAGCTCGCGCCCGGCGAGGAGGAACTGCCCGAGGACGAGTCCTACCCCGTCGCCGACTTCCCCGAGATCGTCACCTATCTGGAGGAGCGCTGGACCACCGGGCGCCTCCCGCGGGCCTGGCTGCAGACCGCCGAGAACGCCGAACCGCACGCCGGGCACGCCCACCCCACCGCCGGCGCGTACTGCCAGGAACGCGCCGCGGCGCTGCGCCGGCGCGGCCGCGCCTGCTGCGTGGTCGCCCCGATCGTCCTGCACGGGCAGGCCTGGGGCGAGCTGTACCTGGCCCGCAGCGTCGGCAAGCCCGAGTTCTCCGCCGCCGACGCCGACTACGCGACCCTGCTCGCGGCCCAGATCTCGGCCGGCCTCGCCCAGACCGAACGCCTCGCCGACCTGCGCAAACTCGCCTTCTCCGACCCGCTCACCGGCCTCGCCAACCGGCGCGCCGTCGACACCCGGCTGGAGAGCGCCCTGACGGCGCACAACCGGGACAACACCGTGGTCTCGCTCGTCGTCTGCGACGTCAACGGCCTCAAGCGGGTCAACGACCAGCTCGGCCACGAAATGGGCGACCGGCTGCTCGAACGGTTCGCCCACCAGCTCTCGGTCGCCGCGGCCAAACTCCCCGGCAGCCTCGCCGCCCGCCTCGGCGGCGACGAGTTCTGCCTGCTCGCCGAAGGGCAGAAGGCCGACGAGGTCGTCGCCGTCGCCGAGGAGCTCTGCGCCCGGGCCCTCGCCCTGTCCGAGGGCGAGGGCGTCGCCTGCGGTGTCGCCTCCACCGGCGACTCCATCGGCCCGGTCACCACCCCCGACCGGCTCTTCCGGCTCGCCGACGCCGCCCAGTACCGGGCCAAGGCCGCCCGCGCCGCCCACCCCGTCGTCGCCGGGCGCAGCCACGGCCCCGGCTTCTCGCCCGACCCCACCGTGCTGCTCGCCGACGCCGCCGACCCGCACCACCGGGCCGACGCACGCGGCGCCCGCCCCGGCCGGGCCGGGGCGGGCGACCGGCGGCGCTTCCGGGGCGCCGCGCACAGCGCCGACCCGGGCCAGCTGCTCACCGCCGTCCTCGCGGCCCTCGACCAGGCCGCCGCCGCCCGGGCCGTCCACCCCGCCGACACCCTCGGCAAGCTCGTCGTCGTCGCCGAGGCCTCCGCCCGGCTGCTCGACGCCGTCGGCTGGTGGGTCTCCTACGTCCCGCCCGGCTCCCACCTCATGCGCACCGCCCAGCACGCCGTCTACCGGATGACCAGGGGTCCCAGCAGTACCCGCGCCGAGACCCAGCGGGCCCAGATCGAGGCCCCGGACGCCGTCTTCGACCTGCGCCACTACCCGATGACCCGCCGCGCCGTCCGCGGCGGCGCCTTCGCCCTGCGCGCCGGCGCGGCCGGCAACGACCCGGCCGAGGAGGCCATGCTGGTCGTCTCCGGCTACCGCGGCATGGTCGCCGCCGGCGGCCAGAACCCGGCCGGCGGCTGGCTCGTCGAACTCTTCGCCGACGACGCCACCCTGCCGCTCGGCCAGGCGGCCTTCGCCATGCGCGCCCTGGTGGCCGTCGCCCTGGCGGGCGCGGCCTCGCCCCCGGTGGTGTGAGGCCGGGGCGGGTGGCCGGTGCGGTCAGGCCCGCCCGAGGGCGCGCAGGACCGCCTCGACCAGGCGGTCGGCGTGGGCGTGGTCGAGCGGGCCGAGGCGGTAGAGCCAGCGGTAGTGGAGCGGGCCGTAGAGGAGTTCGAGGGCGAGGTCGAGGTCCGCGTCGGGGGCGAGCTGGCCGGCCTCGCGGGCGCTGCGCAGGCGCTCGCGGGTGACGTCGAGGAGCGGGTCCAGCAGGCGGGTGCGGTAGTCGGCGTACAGGGCCGGGTCGTTGAGCAGTTCGGCGGTGAGGGCGCGGTAGGTGCGGTCGAGGGCGGGGTCGGTGAGCTCGTCGGCGGCGGGGCGCAGGACGGCCCGCAGGTCGGCGGCGAGGTCGCCGGTGTCGGGGAGGGCGAGGCTGCCCTCGTGCTCGTTGGCGGCGAGGAAGGCGTCGAAGACGACGGCGCCCTTGGAGGGCCACCAGCGGTAGATGGTCTGCTTGCCGACGCCGGCCCGGGCGGCGATCGCCTCGATGGTGAGCTTGCCGAAGCCGACGTCGGCGACGAGTTCGGCGGCGGCGGTGAGGACGGCGGCGCGGGAGCGTTCGCTGCGGCGGGCCGGGTCGGGGGCGGTTCTGTGGGCCATGGCGGAAATTCTAAGCGAAGTGGCGAGACGGACCGTATCGTCTTGACGCGGCGCCGGACCCCGGACCATGCTGGAGCGGCGCCAGCGAGACGGACCGTCTCGTCTCATTCTGGACCCTGGAGGCCCCCATGACCCGCTCCGCGCACCCCGCCCACATCCTGATGGTCTCGATCCCGGCCCACGGGCACGTCAACCCCAGCCTCGCCGTGATCGCCGAACTGGTCGCCCGGGGCCACCGGGTCAGCTACGTCAACGACGCCTCCTTCGCCGGGGCCGTCGAGTCGACCGGCGCCCGCTTCGTCCCGTACCCGACGAGGCTGCCGCTCGCCGGCGGCCCGGACGCCTGGGAGGAGGACCCGGTGGCGCTCCAGGAGCTGTTCCTGGACGACGCCCTCGCGATGTACCCCGTCCTGCTGGAGGCCTTCGCGGACGACCGCCCCGACCTGGTGCTCTGCGACATCGCGGGCTTCGCCGGGCGGGCGCTCGGCGAGCGGCTGGGCGTGCCGGTGGTGCAGCTGTCGCCCACCTACGTCGGCTGGGAGGGCATCGAGCAGGACATGGCGGAGGTGTACGAGGCGATCCGCAGCGGGCCCGGCGGCGCCGAGCACTACCGGCGGTTCGCCGACTGGCTGGCCGAGGCCGGGACGGTGGAGCGCGACGTGGACGCCTTCAAGGGTCGCCCGGCGCGGTCCGTCGCCCTGATCCCGCGTGCCCTGCAGCTCAACGCGGACCGGGTCGACGAACGGCGCGTCACCTTCGTCGGACCGTGCTTCGGCGACCGGGCCCACCAGGGCGAGTGGCAGCGGCCGGCGCACGCGGAGAAGGTGCTGCTGGTCTCGCTCGGCTCCGCCTTCACCCACCAGCCCGCGTTCTACCGGGCCTGCGTCCAGGCCTTCGGCGGCCTGCCCGGCTGGCACACGGTGCTCCAGGTCGGCGCGCACACCGACCTGGCCGACCTGGGCGAGGTGCCGGACACCGTCGAGGTGCACCGGTGGGTGCCGCAGCTGTCGGTGCTCGCGCAGGCGGACGCCTTCGTCACCCACGCGGGCATGGGCGGCTCCAGTGAGGGGCTGTACCACGGCGTGCCGATGATCGCCGTGCCGCAGGCCGTCGACCAGTTCGCCAACGCGGACGCGCTGGTGGGGCTCGGCGTCGCCCGCCGCCTGGACACCGCGCAGGCGACCCCGCAGGCGCTGCGCGGCGCGCTGCTGGAGCTGGTCGACGACCCGGCGGTGGCCGAGCGGCTGAAGGCGCTGGCCGCCGCCGGCCGGGCCGAGGGCGGCACCGCCCGCGCGGCGGACCTGATCGAGGCCGAGCTCAGGGGGTGACCGGCGCGGCGGGGGAGGGCGCCGTTGTCGAGGGCGTGTCGGGGGAGGGCGTGTCGGGGGAGGGCGAGGCGATCCGGTCCGGCCGGGTGTAGACGTTCGCGCCCTCCCCGCGCAGGAAGCCGACCAGGGTCAGGCCCAGCTCCTCGGCGAGGTCCACCGCGAGCGAGGACGGCGCCGAGACGGCCGCCAGCAGCGGGACGCCCGCCAGCGCGGCCTTCTGGGTCAGCTCGAACGAGGCCCGGCCGCTGACCAGAAGGACGTGCCCGGTCAGCGGCAGCCTGCCCTCGCGCAGCGCCCAGCCGACCACCTTGTCCACCGCGTTGTGCCGCCCGACGTCCTCGCGGGCGCAGAGCAGGTCGCCGGTGGCGGCGTCGAACAGGCCGGCCGCGTGCAGGCCGCCGGTGGACTCGAAGGTGCGCTGGGCGGCCCGCAACCGCTCCGGCAGGCCGTACAGCAGGGACGGCGGGACGGTGAGCGGGTCCTCGCCCACCGGGTGGCGGACGTGGGTGCGGACGGCGTCCACGGTGTCCCGGCCGCACAGGCCGCAGGCGCTGGTGGTGAGCAGGTTGCGGTGCGCGGACAGCGGCAGCGCGCGGGCGGCGCCGCGCAAGGTGGCGTCGACGACGTTGTAGGTGTTGGCGCCGGACTCGTCCGTCCCGGCGCAGTACCGCAGGGCGGCGAGCTCCTCGGCGGTGTGCACCAGCCCCTCGCCGACCAGGAACCCGGCCACCAGGTCGAAGTCCTGCCCGGGGGTGCGCATGGTGACGGTCAGCGGCTCGCCGCCGAGCCGGATCTCCAGCGGCTCCTCCGCCGCCAGCGAGTCCGGCCGCACCCCGCGCTCGTCCCCCCGCAGCCGCACCACCCGGCGCCGTGCCGTCGCCCGCGTCATCGCCCTGCCACCTCCGTGCGTGTCCGTGGGCACCAGCGTGCGGTACGGGGCGGCCCGGGTGAAAATCCTGCTGGCCGGTACGGGCGTACGATCGTGGCCGTTTCGGATGGCGACCACCTGTTGTCATATCTTCATTCACCTGATGTGATGGTGTATATGGATATGCACAGTGCTGTGGCCCCCGACGCTCCGCTGGTCCAGGTCGGCAAGGCCGACGTCAGCGCCGAGGACGTGCTGGCCGTCGCCCGGGGGAACGCCCGGGTCGAGATAGGCCCCGACGCGCTCGCCGAGATGGCGACGGCGCGGGCGCGGATCGACGCCCTCGCGGCCGAACCGCGCCCCGTCTACGGCGTGTCGACCGGATTCGGCGCGCTCGCCGTCCGGCACATCAGCCCCGAACTGCGCGCGCAGCTCCAGCGGTCGCTGGTGCGCTCGCATGCGGCCGGGATGGGACCGGCCGTCGAGCGCGAGGTCGTCCGGGCACTCGTCTTCCTGCGGATGAAGACGCTGGCCTCCGGCCGGACCGGGGTGCGCCCGCTGGTCGCGCAGACCATGGCCGCCCTGCTCAACGCGGGCATCACCCCGGTGGTCCGGGAGTTCGGCTCGCTCGGCTGCTCCGGCGACCTCGCACCGCTGTCGCACTGCGCGCTGGTCCTGATGGGCGAGGGCGTGGCCACCGGCCCGGACGGCGTGGAGAAGCCCGCCGCCGAACTGCTCGCCGCCGCCGGCATCGAGCCCGTCGAACTGCTGGAGAAGGAGGGCCTGGCCCTCATCAACGGCACCGACGGCATGCTCGGCATGCTGGTGATGGCCATCGCCGACCTGCAGCGGCTGTACACCACCGCCGACATCACCGCCGCGATGACCCTGGAGGCGCTGCTCGGCACCGACAAGGTGCTCGCCCCCGAACTGCACGCCCCGATCCGCCCCCACCCGGGCCAGGCGCTGAGCGCCGCCAACATGCTGGCCGTCCTCAAGGACTCCGGCCTCACCGGCCACCACCAGGACGACGCGCCGCGGGTCCAGGACGCCTACTCGATCCGCTGCGCCCCGCAGGTGGCCGGCGCCGGCCGGGACACCCTCGCCCACGCCCAGCTGGTCGCCTCCCGCGAGCTGGCCGCCTCGGTCGACAACCCGGTGGTGCTGCCGGACGGCCGGGTGGAGTCCAACGGCAACTTCCACGGCGCCCCGGTCGCGTACGTGCTGGACTTCCTCGCCATCGCCGCCGCCGACCTGGGCTCCATCTCCGAGCGCCGCACCGACCGGCTGCTCGACAAGGCCCGCTCGCACGGCCTGCCGGCCTTCCTGGCCGACGACCCCGGCGTGGACTCCGGCCTGATGATCGCCCAGTACACCCAGGCGGCGCTGGTCAGCGAGAACAAGCGGCTCGCCGTCCCGGCCTCGGTCGACTCGATCCCGTCCTCCGCGATGCAGGAGGACCACGTGTCGATGGGCTGGTCCGCCGCCCGCAAGCTGCGCCAGTCCGTCGACAACCTCGGCCGGATCCTCGCCGTCGAACTCACCGCCGCCGCCCGCGCCCTGGAGATCCGCCAGCAGGCCGACGACGCGGGCCGGACGGCCCCGGCCACCACGGCCGCCATGGCCGCCGCCCGGGAGGCGGGGGTCGGCGGCGCCGGCCGCGACCGCTTCCTCTCGCCGGACCTGGAGGCCGCGGCCGCGCTGGTCGCCTCCGGGGAACTGGTGCGGGCGGTGGAGCGGGTCACCGGGCCGCTGGCCTGACCCGGTGTGACCCGGTGCGTTCGGTGAGATCGGCGTGACGGGCCGTCGGGTCCGGTGCGGGCGGTGGGACGGCTGGTGCGGGCGGCGGGGCTCAGTCCCAGTCGTCGCGGGACCGGGACCGGGACCGCGGCTCGTCCCGGTCCCGGCGGTTGCCGAACGCGGCGGCGAAGTTGACCCCGACGATGCCCGCCCAACTGACCAGCAGGCCGAAGAAACCGCCGCCCTGCGGGCTGGCCGCGATCGCGGTGAGCGGGATGCCGAGGGCCAGCGAGATCACCGCCAACCGGTTGCCGGGCCGGCCGAGCCCCGGCCCCGGGCGGTGCGGTCGGCGCCGGTGCGCGGGCTCGTAGTCGTCCATCCGCTCGGCCACCCGGCGCTCGACCCGGGCGTCCAGGCGGGCGTCCAGGCGGCTCAGGAACGAGTCGACCAGCTCCGGCTCGTACTCCTTGCCGAGTTCCTTGCGAGCGTGCAGGGCGGCGTCGAGGTCGCGCCGCAGGTCGTCCTGGCGAGTGTCCATGGGAACAGCCTGGGCCCGTGCCAGGGGCGCGGTCCATCCGTCGGTGGGGGAATCCGGGCGGGTTCAGGGAGAATTCAGGGTTACCCCGAGCCCCCACCCGCTCGGGCCGTCTCGCCCGGCGTCCCGCCGTACGAGACGTCTTTGCCAGGCGCGACGCACTGCTGCACAGTCGTCGTCCGAATCGCTCGCATCCGGAGGTACCGCTGATGACCGCCACCGACGAGGCCGGCACGGTCGGCCCCTCCGCCCGGCTGCTCCAGCTGTTCGAAGGCCACCGACTGACCCCGACCCAGCGGCGGATCGCGCACTCGCTGGTCCGGCACGCCATCGAGGCGCCGTTCCTCTCCAGCGTCGAGGTCGCCGAACTCGCCGGCGTCAGCCAACCGTCCGTCACCCGCTTCGCGGTCGCCCTCGGCTACGACGGCTACCCGGCGCTGCGCAAGCAGCTGCGCGAACTCGGCGCGGGCGAGCCGGCCGCACCCGAGACCCCCGACGACGCGGTGCGCAACGAGCACCAGCAGGCCGTGCTCGCCGAGATCGCCCACCTGCGCCACCTCGCCGAACTCCTCGCCGACCCCGAGCCGATCACCCGCGCCGCCCGGCTGCTCGCCGCCTCCCGCCCACTGCCGGTGCTCGGCCTGCGGGCCGCCTCCGCGCAGGCGCGCGGCTTCGCCTACTTCGCCGCCAAGGTGCACCCGGACATCCGTCTCCTCGACGAGGGCGGCAGCATGCTCGCCGACCGGCTGGAACAGGCCGCCGCGGCCGGGGCCACCGCGCTGCTCTGCTTCGCGCTGCCGCGCTACCCGCGGGAGCTGATGGACGCGCTGACGGTGGCCCGCGAGTGCGGGCTGACGGTGCTGACCGTCGCCGACAGCGCCTTCGCGCCGGTCGCCAAGCTCTCCGACCTGATGCTGCCGGCCGCCGTCGGCACCGGGCTGGTCTTCGACACCGCGTGCGCGCCGATGATGCTCGGCCGGGTGCTGTTGCAGCGCATGTGCGACGAACTCCCGGGCGCGGAGGCCCGGTTGGAGGCCATCGAGCAGTCCGCCGCGGCACGTGGCCTGTTTTTGGAGTAGACACGGCGGGGAGTAGCCGTCACGAACCCGGGCATCCCCTACAGCAGGGGGTGCCGCCCATGCGCGTGATCCACGAGATGAAGTTCGTCGCCCGCCTGGCCTCGGGTGTCGACGAATGGTCCTGCCCCACCTGCGGACGCCGCGTCACCCTGCGGCGCCTGCCCGATCCCGAACTGACCGTCCTCGACCCGGGAGACGAGTCCGCCGTGCACGTCGGCGTCATCGAACCCGACGCCCGCGCCGCCGCCGCGGCCGCCGAGAAGTACGGCCTCGGCCCGGTCCAGAACATCCCCCGCCCGCCGACCCCGCCCACCCCCGACGCCGCCGACCGCCGCTGGCTCGCCGAGATCGGCATCGACTGGGACGGCGACGCCGCGGCCTGACTCAGGCGCGGGGTGTGTACAGCGGCAGTGCGGAGGTGTCCAGCTCGGCGGGCAGCGGCGCGGGCAGCGGGACGGGCTCGCCGTACTTGCCGTGCAGCACGCCCTGGTACTCGCCGTCGCGGGGGTGGGTGCGGAGCGTCCAGACGCCCTTGCGGGGGTCGACCGCGAGGAGGACCGGCACGCCCGCGACCGCGTACCAGCTGGTTTTGGTCGCGATGTGGCTGACCCGCTCGGAGGTGGAGATGACCTCCACGGCGAGCTCGACGTCGTGCGGGTCGGCCAGCCAGTCGTCGTCGTCCTCCCAGTCGGACGGCAGGACGACCAGGTCGGGTGTCGCGTAGTCCTCGGCGTCGTCGGGCATGTTGATCGAGGAGACCTCGTAGGCGCCGAGACCGGCCGGGAGGCTGCCGTCGAGTTGGCGGGACAGGCGCTTGACCGTCCCCGCGTGCTTGCCGCGAGGAGTGGGGGACATCACCAGGGTTCCTCCGATGATCTGGACGCGGAGGCCGGTGCTCCGCTCGATCTCCTCCGCCACATCCCGCAGTTTGCCGGGCCGCACGGTGATCGCAGTCATCGTGTTCTCCGTTCTCGTCGCTGGGCCGAGTGGCTGGTGTTCGCCGGGTTCAGGCTAGCGCGCCGGGTCGGTCGGCGGCGGGGCTGATCGGATGGGTTCGGGGTCTGGTCGGGAGGTGGTTGTTTGGATATATTCAGCCGAGCTGAATCTGAATGAATCCATCCGCAGGGAGGCCAGGACATGGTGCAGCAGGCGAGTGGGCCGCGTGAGGTCAGGGCGGCGCGGGGGACGGGGCTGACGACGCAGGGGTGGCAGCAGGAGGCGGCCCTGCGGATGCTGATGAACAACCTCGACCCGGAGGTCGCCGAGCACCCGTCGAAGCTGGTGGTGTACGGCGGGACGGGCAAGGCGGCGCGGGACTGGCGCTCGTTCGACGCCATGGTGCGGACGCTGGAGGGGCTGAAGCAGGACGAGACCATGCTGGTCCAGTCCGGGCGGCCGGTCGGCGTCATGCAGACCCACGAGTGGGCGCCGCGGGTGCTGATCGCCAACTCCAACCTGGTCGGCGACTGGGCCAACTGGGAGGAGTTCCGCCGGCTGGAGAGCCTCGGGCTCACCATGTACGGGCAGATGACCGCCGGCTCGTGGATCTACATCGGCACCCAGGGCATCCTGCAGGGCACCTACGAGACCTTCTCGGCCGTCGCCAACAAGCGGTTCAACGGCACGCTGGAAGGCACCATCACCCTCACCGCCGGCCTCGGCGGGATGGGCGGCGCCCAGCCGCTGGCCGTCACCATGAACGGCGGTGTGGCGATCTGCATCGACTGCGACCCGTCCCGGATCGCCCGCCGGATCGAGCACCGCTACCTGGACGTCGAGGCCAAGGACCTCGGGCACGCGCTGGAGCTGGCCACCGCCGCCCGCGACAAGCGGCAGCCGCTGTCCATCGGCGTGCTGGGCAACGCCGCCGAGCTGGTCCCGCAGCTGCTCGCGATGGACGCGCCGATCGACATCGTCACCGACCAGACCAGCGCCCACGACCCGCTCGCCTACCTGCCGGTGGGCGTCGCCTTCGACGACATGGCGGACTACGCGGCGGCCAAGCCCGCCGAGTTCACCCAGCGGGCCCGCGAGTCGATGGCCCGGCACGTCGAGGCGATGGTCGGCTTCCAGGACGCGGGCGCCGAGGTCTTCGACTACGGCAACTCGATCCGCGGCGAGGCCCAACTGGCAGGATACGACCGCGCGTTCGCCTTCCCCGGGTTCGTCCCCGCGTACATCCGGCCGCTGTTCTGCGAGGGCAAGGGCCCGTTCCGCTGGGCGGCGCTGTCCGGCGACCCGCAGGACATCCACAAGACCGACAAGGCCGTCCTCGACCTCTTCCCGGAGAACGAGTCGCTGCACCGCTGGATCAAGATGGCCCAGGAGAAGGTGCACTTCCAGGGCCTGCCCGCACGGATCTGCTGGCTCGGCTACGGCGAGCGCGACAAGGCCGGCGAGCGCTTCAACGACATGGTCGCCTCCGGCGAACTGTCCGCCCCGATCGTGATCGGCCGCGACCACCTCGACTGCGGCTCGGTCGCCTCCCCGTACCGGGAGACGGAGGCGATGCTGGACGGCTCGGACGCGATCGCCGACTGGCCGCTGCTCAACGCCATGGTCAACGTGGCCTCCGGCGCGTCCTGGGTCTCCATCCACCACGGCGGCGGCGTCGGCATCGGCCGCTCGATCCACGCCGGCCAGGTCACCGTCGCCGACGGCACCGCGCTGGCCGGCGAGAAGATCCGCCGGGTGCTCACCAACGACCCGGGCATGGGCGTGATCCGGCACGTGGACGCCGGCTACGACCGGGCCACCGAGGTCGCCGCCGAGCGCGGGGTGCGCGTCCCGATGGGTGAGCTGTGACGTCCTCGTTCGAAGAGATGTGGGCGGAGCTGCTCCCCGTGGGCCGCTCCGCCGCCTCCGGCGGCTACCGCCGCTTCGCCTGGAACTCCGCCGACGCCGAGTGCCGGGCCTGGTTCGAGCAGCAGGCCCGTGACCGCGGCCTCGCCTACGAGCTGGACCGCAACGGCAACCAGTGGGCCTGGCTGGGCGATCCGAACGCGGGCGGGGCGGTCGTCACCGGCTCGCACCTGGACTCCGTCCCGGACGGCGGCGCCTTCGACGGCCCGCTCGGCGTGGTCTCCTCCTTCGCGGCCCTGGACGAACTCCGCGGCCGCGGGGCCGAGTTCACCCGACCGCTGGCGATCACCAACTTCGGTGACGAGGAGGGCGCCCGGTTCGGCGTGGCCTGCATCGGCTCCCGGCTGTCCGCCGGCGTGCTCTCCCGCGAGGCCGCGTACGAGCTGCGCGACGCCGACGGCGTCCGGCTGCCCGACGCGATGGAGCGGGCCGGCTACGACCCGGGCGCGATCGGCGCGGACGACGACCGGCTGGCCCGGATCGGCGCCTTCGTCGAACTGCACGTCGAGCAGGGCCGCCTCCTCGCCGAGGACCGGCCGGTCGGCGTGGCCAGCGCGATCTGGCCGCACGGCCGTTGGCGGTTCGACTTCCACGGCGAGGCCAACCACGCCGGCACCACCCGGATCGAGGACCGCCGCGACCCGATGCTGACGTACGCCAACACCGTGCTCGCGGCCCGCAAGAAGGCCCGGCTGGCGGGCGCGCTGGCCACCTTCGGCAAGGTCGCGGTCGAGCCCAACGGCACCAACGCGATCGCCTCGCTGGTGCGCGGCTGGCTGGACTCCCGGGCCGCCGACGAGGCGACGCTCACCGCGCTGGTCGAGGAGATCGAGCAGGCCGCCGCCGAGCGCGGCGGGCGCGACGGCGTCCGGGTCGAGCTGACCCGCGAGTCCTACACCCCGGTGGTGGACTTCGACGGCCCGCTGCGCGACCGGCTCGCCAAGCTGCTGGACGCCCCGGTGCTGCCCACCGGCGCCGGACACGACGCCGGGATCCTGGCGTCGGCCGTCCCGACCGCCATGCTGTTCGTGCGCAACCCCAGCGGGGTGTCGCACTCCCCGGCCGAGCACGCCGAGGAGGCCGACTGCCTGGCCGGGGTCGCCGCCCTCGCCGACGTACTGGAGGACCTGGCGTGTCGCTGAGCCCATTGACCTCGGGGGCCGAGCCGGTGGCGTACTGGGCGCAGTACGCCTGGCTGCCGCACCCCAACGGGCCGGTGGTCGAGCGGAACGTGCTGATCACCGCCGGCCCCGGCGGCCGGATCACCGCAGTGACCCCGGACAGCGGGCCCTGCCCACCCGGGGCCGTCCGCCTCGACGGGCTGCTGCTGCCCGGCCAGGCGAACGCCCACTCGCACGCCTTCCACCGGGCGCTGCGCGGCCACGTCCAGGTCGGCTCCGGCACCTTCTGGACCTGGCGCGACACCATGTACCGGTTCGCCGGGGCGCTCGACCCGGACCGCTACCTGGCGCTCGCCACCGCCGTCTACGCCGAGATGGCGCTGGCCGGGGTCACCGCCGTCGGCGAGTTCCACTACCTGCACCACGCCCCCGGCGGCGCCCGCTACGACGACCCCAACGCGATGGGCGAGGCGCTGATCGAGGCCGCCGCCCGGGCCGGCATCCGGATCACCCTGCTCGACACCTGTTACCTGTCCGCCGGCTTCGGCGCCGAGCCGACCAGGCCGCAGCAGCGGTTCAGCGACGGCGACGCCGAGGCCTGGGCGGTGCGGGCGGACGCGCTCAAGCCCCGCGAGCACGCCCGGATCGGCGCCGCCGTCCACTCGGTGCGGGCCGTCCCGGCCGAGCAGTTGGGCACCGTCGCGCAGTGGGCGGCGGTGCGCGAGGCGCCGCTGCACGTCCACCTGTCCGAGCAGACCGCCGAGAACGACGCCTGCCTCGCCGCGCACGGCGTCACCCCGACCCGGCTGCTCGCCGACCACGGCGTGCTCGGCCCGCGCACCTCGGCCGTGCACGCCACCCACCTCACCGACGAGGACGTCCGGCTCCTCACCGACACCTCCACCACCATCTGCATGTGCCCCACCACCGAGCGGGACCTCGCGGACGGCATCGGCCCGGCCCGCCGGCTCGCCTCGGCGGGCTGCCCGGTCACCCTGGGCAGCGACAGCCACGCCGTCATCGACCCGTTCGAGGAGGCCCGCGCCCTGGAGCTGAACGAGCGGCTGCGCACCCGCACCCGCGGGCACTGGACGGCCAACCTCCTGCTGCGGGCCGGCACCGAGGACGGGCACGCCTCGCTCGGCTGGCCGGAGGCGGGGCGGGTCGAAGCCGGCGCGCTCGCCGACTTCACCGTGATCGCCCTGGACTCGGTGCGCACCGCGGGCCCGCCGCCCCGCCTCGGCGCCGAGACCGCCGTCTTCGCGGCCTCGGCGGCCGACGTGCGGCACGTGGTGGTCGGCGGCCGGCAGATCGTCCGGGACGGCGTGCACCAGCTCGTCGCGGACGTGCCGGGCGCGCTGCGGGACTCGATCGGCGTGCTGGACCACTGACCTCTTTGTTCAATTCCCTTCGGAAGGCGTTGTCTTGAGCACCAGGACCACCTTGATCACGGGCATCGGCAGCCTGGTCACCAACGACCCCGGGCACGGCACCGGGCCGCTCGGCCTGCTCACCGACGCGGCCGTGGTGATCGACGGCGGAACGGTTGCCTGGGTCGGCCCGGCGGCGCAGGCCCCGGCGGCGGACGAGCGTTTCGAGGCCGGTGGCCGGGCGCTGCTGCCCGGCTTCGTCGACTCGCACGCCCACCTGGTGTTCGCGGGGGATCGTACGGCCGAGTTCAACGCCCGGATGTCCGGGCAGGCGTACTCGGCGGGTGGCATCCGGACGACGGTGGCGGCCACCAGGGCGGCGAGTGACGCCGAACTGGAGGCCAACCTGGCCGGGTTCGTCCGGGAGGCGCTGCGGCAGGGCACCACCACGATCGAGTGCAAGTCCGGCTACGGTCTGACCGTCGCCGACGAGGCGCGGGCGCTGCGGATCGCCGCGCAGCACACCCCGGAGACCACCTACCTGGGCGCGCACGTGGTCGCGCCCGAGTACGCCGAAGACCCGGCCGGGTACGTCGACCTGGTCACCGGCGAGATGCTGGACGCCTGCGCCCCGCACGCCCGCTGGGTGGACGTGTTCTGCGAGCAGGGCGCCTTCGACGGCGACCAGGCGCGGGCCGTTCTGACGGCGGGGATCGAGAAGGGCCTCACACCGCGCGTGCACGCCAACCAGCTCACGTACGGGCCCGGCGTGCAGCTCGCGGTGGAGCTGGGGGCCGCCTCGGCGGACCACTGCACCCACCTGACCGACGAGGATGTCGCGGCACTGGCGGGGTCGGCGACGGTCGCGACGCTGCTGCCGGGGGCGGAGTTCTCGACGCGGGCCGAGTACCCGAGCGGGCGGCGGCTGCTCGACGCGGGGGCCGTGGTGGCGCTCTCCACGGACTGCAACCCGGGCTCCAGCTTCACCAGTTCGATGGCGTTCTGCATCGCGGTCGCGGTCCGGGAGATGGGCATGACGCCGGACGAGGCGGTCTGGGCGGCCACGGCAGGCGGCGCGCACGCCCTGCGGCGCAGTGACGTCGGGACGGTCGCGGTCGGCTCCCGGGCGGACCTGCTGCTGCTGGACGCGCCCTCGCACGTGCATTTGGCGTACCGCCCGGGCGTGCCACTGACGGCGGCGGTCTGGCGAGCGGGCGTCCGGGAGGTCTGAGCGGTGGGTTCTCGTCGCCCCGTCGAGCTGCTGCTCGACGGGGCGACGTGCGGTTCAGGGGGTGGTGGTGAGGTGGTCGAACTCGCCGGCCTTGGCGCCTTGGAGGAAGTTGGCGAACTTCGTGGGTGTGGTGCGGACGATCACCTCGCCCTCGTCGGACTCTCGGAGTTCAACGACCCCATCGGCAGCCCGAACCTCAAGGCATGCGTTGCTGGAGCCGGAGTAGCTGGACTTCTGCCATGCAGGGCTACTCATGATTGCCCTCATATCTCCTTCTCGATGGATCGGATGAAGTCTCGCGAGTCATCTGACCCTCGGTCACAAACGCGGACCCCGCTGGGGCGGATGGCAGTAGTTCGGCTTCATCGGCCCGCCACATCACTGGCTCGGCCTCATCCCGCCAGGCGATGCCGGCCAGCCACGTGGGCTTCGCAATCCCTCGCAGGGCCTCAGCGGAGGGGGTGCCGTCCCAGCCCTGGACGCCGATTCGATCGAGCCCTCGCCGCTCGATGCGTACCCACGTGCCACGCGCCGTGCCGGCTCCCACGGATCGGCGTTTGCGGACCACTGTCGCCCTGTCGAGTTGCGTGCCCAAGGCCGTCTCGACACGTACCAGCACCTCGTCCACCGGTGCCCGGCGCAGATCCGTCATGGGACAACGGTAGTGATGCTCAGCGGAGTTGGGAGTCGCTCCAAACGGGACGCTGTAGGTCAATCATTCGCCAACGGCGTCCCCCCCCCAGGGTGAGGTCTCGCGGTTGCACGTGTGCAGGGAACGCGCGTCCGGTTTGCGGCGCACCGTGCCCGCTGCGGGGCGCCGCTCAGCCCAAGCCCAACGACCGCCGCAAGAACTCCAGTTCATGCAGCAGCAGGTTCTCCACCACCACCTCGTCGGTCGGCCGGTGGCCGGTGGCGCGTAGCGGTAGGACCTCGTGCGGGCGCCCGGCGGCGAGCAGGGCGTGGGAGAGCCGCAGGGTGTGTACGGGGAAGACGTTGTCGTCGGCGAGGCCCTGGATCAGCAGGAGCGGGCGGCTCAGCTCCGGGGCCTCGGCAATCAGGGAGCCGTCGTCGTAGTGCCCCGGGTGCTCGTCGGGGTGGCCGAGGAAGCGCTCCTGCCAGTGGGTGTCGTAGAGCCGCCAGTCGGTGGGGGCGGCCCCGGCGGAGGCGGCGTGGAAGACGTCCGGGCGGCGCAGGACGGCGAGGGCGGCGAGGTAGCCGCCGTAGGACCAGCCGCGGATGCCGACCCGGTCGAGGTCGAGTAGTCCGGGCCGCAGCCGGGCGGCCTCGTGCAGGCCCTCGACCTGGTCCGCCAGGGCGGGGCCGGCCTTGTCGCCGTAGATCGTCTTGTCCCACTGCGGTCCGCGCCCGGGGGTGCCACGGCCGTCGACGACCAGCACCGCGAAGCCCTGGTCGGCGAACCACTGGGAGACCCGGCCCCACCACGCGCCGCTGCTGGTGACCTTGTGCATCCCGGGCCCGCCGTACGGGTCGAGCAGGACGGGCAGTGGGGTGCCGCCGGGGCGGTGGCCGGTGGGCAGGAAGAGCGCGGCGCGCAGCTCGCGGGGGCCGAGGCGGAGCAGTTCGGGGCGTGCGGCGAGGACGGGCGACTGCGCGTACGAGGTCACCGGGTGCGCCGTGCGGTCGCCGCGGTGGACGGTGGTGCGGCCGGCCGGGAAGCCCTCGGAGCGGGTGGTGAGGACGAGGGTGCCGCCGCGCCGGGCGCCCGTGTGGACGCCAGGGCCGCTGCTCAGCCGCCGGATGCCGCGGCCCGGTTCGTACTGCCAGAGGTGGGTCTCGGTGGGGTCCTCCAGGGCGGTGAACAGGATCTGTTCGCCGTCCGTGCCGAGCACCTCCCACAGCTGTAGTCCGGGCGGGGTGACGGGCTCGCCGTCGACGGTGAGGTGCCGGGTGTCGCCGAGGTCGGCGGTGTCGACCAGGGCGCCGCCGGCGGTGCGCGCGGGCAGGCCGGGGAGGAGTTCGACCCAGTGCTCGTCGCGGCGCTCGGCGAGCACCCGGGTGGCGCCGTCGGGCCCGATCGCCAGGGTGCGGACGGTGCGCTGGTCGCGGCTCTGCACGGCGGCGTACGGGCCGTGGGCGTCCCAGCCGGCGGCGGTGAGGTACTCGAACGCGGTGCGGTCCCAGCGGACCTCGGTGCGGGTGCCGTCGAGGCCGAGCAGCAGGAGCGAGACCTCGGCGTTGGCGGTGCCGGCCAGCGGGTAGCGGATCACGCGGGGCGGGCGCTGCGGGTCGGTCGGGTCGGCGAGGTGCACGCGGTGGACGGGGCGCTCGTCGACGCGGGTGACGAGCAGTGCGGTGCCGTCGGGGGACCACCAGTGGCCGCGGGTGCGGTACATCTCCGCGGCGGCGACGTACTCGGCGACGCCGTACGCGACGTCCCCGGCCTCGGGCTGGGCGAGCGCCCGGTCGTCCGTGGTGCCCCTGTCGTCCGGGCCGGCAGAGCTGTCAGAGCCGTCGACGGTGACCACGCGCAGGGCGCCGGCGCCGGTGTAGGCGATCCGCCGGCCGGTCGGGTCGAGCCGCGGGTCGTGGACGTTGGTGGCGGTGGGGACGGCGCGGACGGTGCCGGAGGCGGTGTCGGCGAGCCAGAGAGCGCCGTCGAGCGCGAAGGCGGCGAGCCGGCCGGTGGCGTCGGTGCTGTAACCGGTGATGCCGTCGGTGGAGGGGCCGGCGCCCAGCGCGGCCGGGTCGGCGATCAGCCGTTCCCGGCCGGTGGCGGTGTCGAGCGCCCAGAGGCAGGCGAGCGGGTCGGTGCCGCCGCGGCTGCGCAGGAACAGGACGGCGGCGCCGTCGGCGGTGATGCCCGGGTGGGTGGGGGCGCCCAGAGTGAAGCACCGGGTGCGGGCGAGCTGGCGCGGTAACGGGTCGGTCGTCATGCCGGGCACCATAGGCACGGTCGGAGTGGCGCTGTCGAGCGGAAAACGGCCGGGGCCGCCGCGGATCTCAGGAATCCGCGGCGGCCCCGGCTCGGGCGGGCGTGAGCGTCAGTGGACGTCGCCCATGAGCGTGACGACCCGCTTGCGGTACGTCGCCAGCGCGATGCCGGCGACGATCGCCATGGCGCCCTGGACCGCGAAGTACCAGGTGCTGCCGACCACCTTGTCGCCCAGCACCAGCTGGAAGATGGCGGCCACGCAGTCGCCGGCGGTGACGGCGAGGAACCAGACGCCGACCATCTGGCTGGCGTACTTGGTGGGGGCCAGCTTGGTGGTGACGGACAGGCCGACGGGGGAGAGGGTGAGCTCGCCGACGGTCTGGACCAGGTAGACCATGGCCAGCCACAGCGGGGTGACCTTGGCGTCGCCGGAGGCGGCGCCCATCGCCGCCATCATGACCAGGAAGGACGCGCCGATCATCAGCAGACCGAAGGCGAACTTCATGGTGGTGCTGGGGTTCTTCGACCGGCGGGCCAGGGAGACCCAGAGCCAGGCGAAGACCGGGGCCAGCGCCATGATGTACAGCGGGTTGAGCGACTGGAACCAGCTGGACGGGAAGTTGATCCCGAACAGCGTGGAGGCGGTGTGCTCCTTGGCGAAGACGTTCAGCGTCGAGCCGGACTGGTCGTAGATCATCCAGAACACGGCGGCGGCGACGAAGAACCAGATGTAGCCGCTCATCTTGGACTGCTCGTCCGCGCTGAGGTCCTTGTCGCGCTTCACCTTGGCGAACACGAAGACCGGGATCGCCAGGCCGGCGATGGACAGCGGCCAGACCGCCCAGTCGATGGTGAAGTGGCCGGTGGAGACGACGATGCCGTAGAAGACGACCGCCGCGGCCAGCCAGATGCCGGCCTTGCGGAAGATCTTGCGCTTCTCGTCCGCGCCGATCGGCGAGGTCACGATGTCGCTGGTGGGGCTCAGGTGGCGGGTGCCCAGCAGGAACTGGACCAGGCCGAGTGCCATGCCGATGCCGGCCAGGGCGAAGCCCAGGTGCCAGTCGACCTTCTGGCCGACGGTGCCGACCACCAGCGGGGCGAAGAAGGCCCCGAGGTTGACGCCCATGTAGAAGATCGTGAAGCCGCCGTCGCGGCGCGGGTCGTTCGGGCCGTCGTAGAGGTGGCCGACCATCGTGGAGATGTTGGCCTTGAGCAGGCCCGAGCCCACCGCGATGCAGACCAGACCGGCGAAGAACGCGCCGGTGAACGGCACGGCCAGCAGGAAGTGGCCGGCCATGATGATCGTGCCGCCGATCGCGACCGTCTTGCGGGCGCCGAGGAAGCGGTCGGCGATCCAGCCGCCCGGGAGGGCCAGCAGGTAGACCATGGCCGTGTAGACGCTGTACACGGCGCCGGCGGTCGCCAGCTTCATGCCGAGGCCGCCGTCCGTGACGGAGGCGGTCATGTAGAGCACCAGCAGGGCGCGCATGCCGTAGTAGCTGAAGCGCTCCCACATCTCGCTCAGGAAGAGCGTGGCGAGCCCTCGGGGGTGACCGAGGAAGGTCTTGCCGCTGGGCGAGGCCGGGGTGAGGCCGGCTTCCAGGGTGGTAGACGCCATGAGTAGGGGTTCCTTGCCTGACAGCGTCCGCCAAGGGGGGTGGCGGCGGACGTGGACGGAACCACTCTACGTGGCGATATTTAGCGTTATCAGATGACAAAAGCCACGAATCAGGTATGGGAATGGCAAAGTCCGTGACAGATCTGCCCGATCTATCGATGGTAGACGGGCAAATTTCCCTTCAATTTCAAGATTGAAGGCCGGATTCTTCACCGAACGGGCGGTCTGCGACGGCGTGTTGGGCCTGAAGAGGCCCTTGTGTAACGATCACGCTCTGTGAACTACCTCACAAGGCAGTCCGCCATACCCGGGCGGACTACCATCACCACATGACCTGTGTGCTGCTCGCCGAGGACGATCCGGCGATCTCCGAACCGCTCGCCCGAGCCCTGCGACGTGAGGGCTATGAGGTGCTCGTCCGCGAGGACGGTCCGACCGCACTGGCCGCGGGCCTGACCGAGGAGGTCGACCTCGTCGTCCTCGACCTCGGCCTGCCCGAGATGGACGGCCTGGAGGTCTGCCGCCGCCTGCGCGCCGACGGCAAGAGCTGCCCCGTCCTGGTGCTCACCGCCCGCGCGGACGAGGTGGACACCGTGGTCGGCCTCGACGCCGGTGCCGACGACTACGTGACCAAGCCCTTCCGCCTGGCCGAACTGCTCGCCCGCGTCCGCGCCCTGCTCCGGCGCGGCAACGTCGACCAGCTCACCACCGGCGCGCACGGGGTGAAGATCGACATCGAGTCCCACCGCGCCTGGCTCGGCGAGGAGGAGCTCACCCTCTCCGCCAAGGAGTTCGAGCTGCTGCGCGTCCTCGTCCGGGACGCCGGCCGGGTGGTCACCCGCGAGGAGATCATGCGGCAGGTCTGGGACACCACCTGGTGGACCTCCACCAAGACCCTGGACATGCACATCTCCTGGCTCCGCAAGAAGCTCGGCGACGACGCGGCGAACCCGCGCTACATCGCCACCGTGCGCGGAGTGGGGTTCCGGTTCGAGAAGAATTAGCCCCGTACGGAGATCGCGGCCGGGAGTCGGCCGACGAAGCGGAGCACCTCGGGGAGCGGCAGCGTGAAACGCCGGATGATCAACTCGCTGCTGGGCGTCGTCCTGGTGGTGGTCGTGGTGTTCTGCGTGCCGCTCGCCCTGGTCGAGAAGCGCACCATCGTCAACTCGGCCCAGGACCGGGTGGACGCGGCCGCCGTCCGGGTGCTCGCCCTGGTCGAGAACCGGCTCTCCGCGGGTGAGTCGGTCACCGGCCGGGCCTTCGACAACCAGGTCACCGAGGGCAGCTACGTCGAGGTGCAGATCCCCGGCCAGGACGTCGTCTCCAGCGGCGAACGCCTGGCCGGCGGCCACCTGCTGAAGGCCGTCGAACGCGGCAACAGCGGCGAGGTCGTCACCGTCGAGCAGTCCCGCGCGGACGTCGACCACGAGATCGCCAACATGCTGCTGCTGCTCGGCGTGGTCGCCCTGCTGGCCGTGCAGGCCGCCGTGGCGCTCGCCGTCTGGCAGGCCAAACGGCTCGCCCGGCCGCTCACCGACCTGGCCGAGACCGCCGAACGGCTCGGCTCCGGCGACCCGCGCCCCCGCGACCGCCGCTACGGGGTGCCCGAACTCGACCGGGTCGCCGAGGTGCTGGACACCAGCGCCGAGCGGATCGCCCGGATGCTCACCGCCGAACGCCGGCTCGCCGCCGACGCCTCGCACCAGCTGCGCACCCCGCTCACCGCGCTCTCCATGCGGCTGGAGGAGATCACCGCCCTCGCCGAGGAACCGGAGACCGTCAAGGAGGAGGCGACCATCGCCCTCCAACAGGTCGAACGGCTCACCGACGTCGTCCAGCGGCTGCTCACCACCCAGCGCGACCCGCGCAGCCCCACCGCGGTGGCCTTCGACCTGGACGAGGTGATCAAGCAGCAGGTCGAGGAGTGGGGGCCGTCGCTGCGCGAGACCGGCCGGGTGCTGTCCCTGGAGGGCCTGCACGGGGTCACCGCCGTCGGCACGCCGGGCACCGTCGCCCAGGTGCTGGCCACCCTGATCGAGAACTCGCTGATGCACGGCGCCGGGACGATCACCCTGCGGGTCCGGCCCTCCGGCACCTCGGTGGTGGTCGAGGTGCAGGACCAGGGCGCCGGCGTGCCGCCGGACCTCGGGAACCGGGTGTTCGAGCGCGCCGTCAGCGGCCGCAACTCCACCGGCATCGGCCTGGCCGTCGCCCGTGACCTCGCGGAGGCGGACGGGGGCCGGCTCGAACTGCTCTCGCTGAAGCCCGCGGTGTTCGCGCTCTTCCTCGGCCGCAGCCACGCGGACTGAGCCGGGGCGGGTGCGGCCGGGAGTACGGCCGTCCAGGGCGGACGGCCGGTCGGCTATTCGGCCTTGGCGTAGCGGATCTGCTCGGCGGCCAGCATCAGCTCGGCCTGGGCGGCCAGCTCCTGGCCGCTGGTGCCGCTGGTGCCGCTCGCGTCCTGCGCGACCGGCTCGGGCAGTGCCTTGAACACCCAGGTCCGGTACGAGAAGAAGCGGAACACGGTGGCCACCGCGAGGCCGGCCACCTTGGCGCCCAGCTGCTCGTAGTGCGAGTCGAGGCCGAGCACGTACACCGAGAAGCCGAGCACGCCGGTCTCGATCAGCATGCCGATGCCGCTGTACACGAGGAACAGCGTGATCTCCCGCTTGCGCGAGGCGGCGTCGCGGTCCCGGTACAGCCAGTAGCGGTAGCCCAGGTAGTTGGTGGCGATGGCGATCAGCGTCGCCGCGATGTTGGACCGCAGCGAGGCCAGGCCCAGCCCGTTGAGGCACACCCAGAACACGGCGAAGTTGACCACCACGCCGCTCAGGCCGACCAGGCCGAACTTCACCACTTCGCCTGACAGCCCCCGCAGTTTCTGCGAGAGCGAAGGGCTCGAAGCTGCGGACGTCGCCATACCGGGCTGCCTCCATGTGCCTGCGGGTCGAAGAGCGGATCGCGTGGACGCGTCCACCCCTTGAGCCCTGCGTGCACGCACATGATCGGACTGCGCAGACCAGGACCTAGCCGTCCAGGCTACCCGCTTCCACCGAACGGCTCAGCCCCCAGGGCTCCGGGTTGACTGGGACGCCCAGCCCACCCCAGTGGTTCCACCGCCCCCGACCGGCCCGGATATCCTGGCGGGGTGACTTCCCCGGGCAATGTGAATTTTCCAGTGGTGGGCATGATCGGCGGCGGGCAGTTGGCCCGCATGGCACACCAGGCGGGCATCCCGCTCGGGGTCAGGTTTAAACTCCTCGCCGACACGCCCCAGGACTCCGCCGCACAGGTGGTCTCCGACGTCGTCCTCGGCGACTACCGCGACCTCGACACGCTGCGCCGCTTCGCGGCTGGCTGCGACGTGATCACCTTCGACCACGAGCACGTCCCCACCGAGCACCTGCGGGCCCTGGAAGCCGACGGCATCGCCGTCCGGCCCGGCCCGGACGCGCTGGTCAACGCCCAGGACAAGGGCGTCATGCGGGCGAAGCTCGACTCCATCGGCGTGCCCTGCCCCCGCCACCGGATCGTCGCCGACCCGGCCGACGTCACCGCGTTCGCGAACGAGGGCTCCGGCTACCCGGTCGTGCTGAAGACCGTCCGCGGCGGCTACGACGGCAAGGGCGTCTGGGTCGTCGACGGCGAGGAGGACGCGCAGGCGCCGTTCCTGGCCGGCGTCCCGGTGCTCGCCGAGGAGAAGGTCGACTTCGTCCGCGAACTCGCCGCCAACGTCGTCCGCTCGCCCAGCGGCCAGGCCGTCGCCTACCCGGTGGTGGAGAGCGTCCAGGAGAACGGCGTCTGCGCCGAGGTCACCGCCCCCGCGCCGGACCTCGACCCGGCCCTCTCCGACGAGGCCCAGCAGCTGGCCCTGCGCATCGCCGGCGACCTCGGCATCACCGGCCACCTCGCCGTCGAACTGTTCCAGACCAGGGACGGCCGGATCCTCGTCAACGAACTCGCCATGCGCCCCCACAACTCCGGGCACTGGACCCAGGACGGCGCCGTCACCTCGCAGTTCGAGAACCACCTGCGGGCCGTCCTCGACCTCCCGCTCGGCGACCCCCGGCCGCGCGCCAAGTGGACCGTCATGGTCAACGTCCTCGGCGGCGACTACCCGGACATGTACCACGCCTTCCTGCACTGCATGGCCCGCGACCCCGGCCTGCGGATCCACATGTACGGGAAGGACGTGAAGCCCGGCCGCAAGGTCGGCCACGTCAACGTCTTCGGGGACGACCTCGACGACGTCCGCGAGCGCGCCCGCCACGCGGCCGCCTACCTGCGAGGAACGATCACCGAATGACCTCCTCCCCTTCGAGCCCGCTCGTCGGCATCGTCATGGGCTCGGACTCCGACTGGCCCGTCATGGAGGCCGCCGCCCAGGCCCTCGACGAGTTCGAGATCCCCTACGAGGTCGACGTCGTCTCGGCGCACCGGATGCCCCGCGAGATGGTCGCGTACGGCGAGAACGCCCACCGGCGCGGCCTCAAGGCGATCATCGCCGGCGCCGGCGGCGCCGCCCACCTGCCGGGCATGCTCGCCTCCGTCACCCCGCTGCCCGTCATCGGCGTGCCGGTGCCGCTGCGCTACCTGGACGGCATGGACAGCCTGCTGTCCATCGTCCAGATGCCGGCCGGCGTCCCGGTCGCGACCGTCTCGGTGGCCGGCGCGCGCAACGCCGGCCTGCTCGCCGTGCGGATGCTGGCCGCGTTCGACCCCGAACTGACCGAGCGGATGACCGACTTCCAGGCCGAACTGAACAACCAGGCCACCGAGAAGGGCAAGAAGCTCCGCGCCAAGGTGGCCGGATCCTCCTCCTTCGGCTTCGGCAAGTAACCCCGGCGGCGGGTGGGGTAGAACAGCCGGTATGACTACCGAGCTGGACTCCCCCACCCCGCTGGACCGCGCCCGGGCCCTGCTGCGCACCGCCCCCGTGGTCGACGGCCACAACGACCTCCCGTGGGCGATGCGCGAGCAGGCCGGGTACGACCTCGGCGCGGTCGACCTCGCCGCCGACCAGAGCGACCGTCTGCACACCGACCTCGCCCGCCTCGCGGAGGGCGGGGTCGGCGCGCAGTTCTGGTCCGTCTACGTGCCGACCCGGCTGGCCGGCGACCACGCGGTGAGCGCCACCCTGGAACAGATCGACTTCGTCCACGCCCTGGTCGAGCGCTACCCCGACCGGCTCCGGCTCGCCCGCACCGCCGACGACATGGAAGCCGCCCGCGCCGAAGGCCGGATCGCCTCCCTGATGGGCGCCGAGGGCGGCCACTCCATCGACTGCTCGCTCGCCACCCTGCGGGCTCTCCACGAGCTCGGCGTGCGCTACCTGACGCTCACCCACAACGACAACGTGCCGTGGGCCGACTCCGCCACCGACAAGCCGGTGGCCGGCGGGCTGACCCGCTTCGGCGAGGAGGTCGTCCGGGAGATGAACCGGCTCGGCATGCTCGTCGACCTCTCGCACGTCTCCGCCGACACCATGCGCGACGCCCTGCGGGTCACCGAGGCCCCGGTCGTCTTCTCGCACTCCTCCGCCCGCGCCGTCTGCGACCACCCGCGCAACATCCCGGACGACGTGCTCGCCCAGCTGCCCGCCAACGGCGGCGTGGCGATGGCCACCTTCGTGCCCAAGTTCATCCTGCCCGCCGCCATCGAGTGGACCCTCGCCGCCGACGAGAACATGCGCGCCCACGGCTTCCACCCGCTCGACACCACCCCGCCCGCGATGGAGCGCCAGCGCGCCTTCGAGGCCGCCAACCCGCGCCCGATCGCCACCCCGGCCACCGTCGCCGACCACCTCGACCACCTGCGCGAGGTCGCCGGCATCGACCACATCGGCATCGGCGGCGACTTCGACGGCACCGCGTTCCTGCCCGACGGCCTGGGCTCGGTGGCCGGCTACCCCAACCTGATCGCCGAACTCCTGCGCCGGAACTGGTCCGAGGCCGACCTCGCCAAGCTCACCTGGCACAACGCCGTCCGCGTCCTGCGCGACGCCGAGTCCGTCGCCGCCGGGCTGCGGGCCGGCCGCCGCCCGTCCATCGCCACCATCGCGCAGCTGGACGGCGTGAAGGGCTGAGATCGGACGGCGCGAAGGGCTGAGGTCAGCCCAGCCGCGGGATCTCGACGGCCGGGCACCTGTCCATCACCATGGCGAGCCCGGCCGTCCTGGTCCGCGCGTACGCGGCCTCGTCGACCACACCCAGCTGGAACCAGACGGCCTTCGCCCCGGCCGCCACCGCCTGGTCGGCCACCTCCCCGGCCAGCGCGCTGTTCACGAACACGTCCACCACGTCGACCGGGAACGGGATCTCGGCGAGCGAGGCGTAGCCGGGCTCGCCGAGGACGGTCTCGGCCTTCGGGTGCACCGGCACGACGCGCTTGCCGTACCGCTGGAGCACCCCGGCCACCCCGTACGCGGCCCGGGCGGTGTTGTCGGACAGGCCCACCACCGCCCAGGTGTCGCCGGTGCCGGTGAGGATCTCGCGAACCGTCGCGTCGTCGCCGTAGCTCGTCATGCCGGTGCCAACGACGACCACGGGCGCCGGATTCCCGCAGGCGTCAGCTGGGGCGGCCGAGGGCGCGGTACGTCCAGCCGGCGGCGCGCCAGGCGTCGGCGTCCAGGACGTTGCGGCCGTCGAGGAGGCGGCGTTCGGCGACCACGGCACCGAGGACGGCCGGGTCCAGCTCGCGGAACTCGGCCCACTCGGTGAGGTGCAGGACGACGTGGGCGCCCTCGGCGGCCTCCATGGCCGAGTCGGCGTAGGCGAGCGAGGGGAACATCTTGCGGGCGTTGTCGACGGCCTTCGGGTCGTAGACGGTGACCTGGGCGCCCTGGAGCTGGATCTGGGCGGCGACGTTGAGCGCGGGGGAGTCCCGGATGTCGTCCGAGTTGGGCTTGAACGCGGCGCCGAGGACGGCCACCCGGCGGCCCAGGAAGCCGCCGCCGCACTGCTCGCGGGCCAGCTCCACCATCCGGGAGCGGCGGCGCATGTTGATCGAGTCGACCTCGCGCAGGAAGGTCAGCGCCTGGTCGGCGCCGAGTTCGCCGGCCCGGGCCATGAACGCCCGGATGTCCTTGGGCAGGCAGCCGCCGCCGAAGCCCAGACCGGAGTTGAGGAACTTGCGGCCGATCCGCTCGTCGTGCCCGAGCGCGGTGGAGAGCAGCGTGACGTCGGCGCCGGCCGCCTCGCAGACCTCGGCCATCGCGTTGATGAAGGAGATCTTGGTGGCCAGGAAGGAGTTGGCGGCGGCCTTCACCAGCTCGGCGGTCGCGTAGTCGGTGACCAGGAACGGCACCCCGGCCGCGATCGGCTCGGCGTACACCTCGCGCAGCAGCCGCTCGGCGCGCTCGCTGTGGGCGCCGACGACGATCCGGTCCGGGCGCAGGGTGTCCTGGACGGCGAAGCCCTCGCGCAGGAACTCCGGGTTCCAGGCGAGTTCGGCGCCCGCGCCGACGGGTGCCAGCGCGGCCAGCCGCTCGGCGAGCCGGCTCGCCGAGCCGACCGGCACGGTGGACTTGCCGACCACCAGGACCGGGCGGGTCAGGTACGGGGCGAGGCCGTCGATCGCGGCGTCGACGTACGACATGTCGGCGGCGAACTCGCCCTTGCGCTGCGGGGTGTTGACGCAGACGAAGTGCACGTCGCCGAACTCCGCGGCCTCCTGGACGGAGCTGGTGAAGCGCAGCCGGCCGGTCGAACCCTCGTGCCCGGCGACGTGCTTGAGTAGCAGCTCGGACAGCCCCGGCTCGTACATCGGGACGCGGCCGGCGGTCAGCGTGGCGATCTTGTCGGGGTCGATGTCCAGGCCCAGCACCTCGAAGCCGAACTCGGCCATCGCGGCCGCGTGCGTGGCACCGAGGTAGCCGGTGCCGATCACGGAGATGCGGAGGGTCACGGGTTCCCCTTTGTGCGGACTCGACCTGTACGGGTGCCTCTGATGCTATCCGCCCCGACGGATCCGGCCTCGATCGCCCGTACGCCGGGGACGCTAGGCAGCCGCAGGTCGGAGCCCTAGGATCTCTACTGAACGGTAGTTAACACCGGATCGACTTCGATCACTGGACGAGGCGGGCATCATGGCGGGCAGCGCAGGGGCGGCTGACTTCGATCTCTTCCGTATCTCCGAGGAGCACGAGATGCTCCGTGAGGCGGTGCGTTCGCTGGCCGAGGCGAAGATCGCTCCGTTCGCGGCGGAGGTGGATGAGCTGGGGCGGTTCCCGCAGGAGGCGTTGGACGCGTTGCGGGGCAGTGATCTGCATGCGGTGCACGTGCCGGAGGAGTTCGGTGGTGCGGGGGCGGATGCGCTGGCGACGGTGATCGTGATCGAGGAGGTGGCGCGGGTGTGTGCGTCGTCCTCGTTGATTCCGGCGGTGAACAAGCTGGGGTCGTTGCCGGTGCAGTTGTCGGGTTCGCCGGAGTTGAAGGCGAAGTACCTGGGGGCGTTGGCGCGGGGTGAGGGGATGTTCTCGTACTGCCTGTCGGAGCCGGAGGCGGGTTCGGACGCGGCGGGGATGCGGACCCGGGCGGTGCGGGACGGGGACTTCTGGGTGCTGAACGGTGTGAAGCGCTGGATCACGAACGCGGGCGTCTCCGAGTTCTACACGGTGATGGCGGTGACGGATCCGGAGCTGCGGTCGAAGGGGATCTCGGCGTTCGTGGTGGAGAAGGGCGATGAGGGGGTGTCGTTCGGTGCGCCGGAGAGGAAGTTGGGGATCAAGGGTTCGCCGACGCGTGAGGTGTACTTCGACAATGTGCGGATTCCTGCGGACCGGATGATCGGTGCGGAGGGGACGGGTTTCGCGACGGCGATGCGGACGTTGGACCACACGCGGGTGACGATCGCGGCGCAGGCGGTGGGGATCGCGCAGGGGGCGTTGGACTACGCGAAGGGGTATGTGAAGGAGCGGCGGCAGTTCGGGAAGGCGATCGCGGAGTTCCAGGGTGTGCAGTTCATGCTGGCGGACATGGCGATGAAGCTGGAGGCGGCGCGGCAGTTGACGTATGCGGCGGCGGCGAAGTCGCAGCGTGGGGACGGGGATCTGACGTTCTTCGGGGCGGCGGCGAAGTGCTACGCGTCGGATGCGGCGATGGAGATCACGACGGATGCGGTGCAGTTGCTGGGCGGGTACGGGTACACGCGGGACTATCCGGTGGAGCGGATGATGCGGGACGCGAAGATCACCCAGATCTACGAGGGGACCAACCAGGTCCAGCGCATCGTCATGGCCCGCAACCTGCCGTAGCCGGACGGCGCCTCGGCCCCGACCGCGCCTCGGCCTCGACCGCGCTTCGGCCCCGACCGCGCCTCGGCCTCGAAAAGCGGGCGACGGCGGGCGGCCCCGCTTCGTAGGCTGCCCGCCATGTCCTCCGCACTGAGCCTGGCCCGGATCACCCCCGACACCATCGACGCCGCCCTCGCCCTGAAGGTGCGCCCCGACCAGGAGGCCCTGGTCGCGCCGGTGGCGACGTCGCTGGCCGAGGCGTACGCCCACGGGGACACCGCCTGGCCCCGGCTGATCATGGACGGGGAACGGCCGGTCGGCTTCGTGATGGCGTTCTTCGACATCAGGTTCAACCCCGAGCAGCCGGACGACCGCCCCCGCTCCGGCCTCTGGCGCCTGCTCGTCGACGCCGAGCAGCAGCGCGGCGGCTACGGCCGCTTCGCCGTCGAGCAGGTCTGTGCCGAGATCCGCCGCCGGGGCGGCACCCGCGCCACCGTCACGTACGTCCCCGGCCCGGAGGGCCCCGCCGCCTTCTACACCGGCCTGGGCTTCCGCCCGACCGGCGAGACGAGCGGCGACCAGGCGGTGGCGGAGCGGGAGTTGGAGCCGGCCACGTCCTAGAGTCGGCGGTGACGAGTAGGGTGCCGGACCATGACCGAGCCGGACTTCCTCACCACGACCAGGGCGTTCTACGACGCCATCGCCGTCGACTACGCCGACCGTTTTCGCGACGAACTGGCCGGTGAACCGCTGTCCCGGGCGGTGCTCGCGGCCTTCGCCGATCTGGTCCGCGCCGAGTCGGCCCGCACCGGGCGTGCGGACGGCCCGGTGGCCGAACTTGGCTGCGGCCCCGGCCGGGTGACGCACCACCTGCACGGCCTCGGCCTCGACGTCCGCGGCATCGACCTGTCGCCGAGGATGGTCGAGCTGGCCCGCGCGACGTACCCCGGGCTGGACTTCGCCGAGGGTTCGCTGTTCGACCTCCCGCTGCGCGACGGCGAGTTGACCGGCGCGGTCGCCTGGTACTCGATCATCCACACCCCGGCGGAGCGCCTGCCGGAGGTGTTCGCCGAGTTCGCGCGGGTGCTCGCCCCGGGCGGCCACCTGCTGCTCGCCTTCCAGGTCGGTGACGAGCCGCTGCGGATCGACCAGCCCTTCGGCCACCCGGTGACGCTGGACTTCCGCCGCCAGCAACCCGACCGGATCGCGGAGTTGGTCCGCGCGGCCGGCTTGCGGCTCACCTCCCGCACGCTCCGCGAGCCGGAGGAGGGCGTGCAGCCGACCCCGCAGGCCTACCTGCTGGCCCGCAAGCCGGCCTGAGCCGCCCGAGTCGTCTGGGGCGGCGGTGACAGCGGCATGACAGTGGTGCCGGTGGGGTGTGAGAGGTCTGACAGCGGGTGCCCCGAGCCTTGGTGACTGCGCGTCAGTCCACCGAAACGGGAGGCCTTGCCCCATGCCCCGACCCCGCCTCACCTCCGCCTTCAGAACCGGTGCCGCCGCGGTCGCCGGGCTGCTGCTGGCCGGTCTCGCCCCGGCCGCCCCGGCCGCCTCGGCGGCGGCGGCCCCGGTGCCCCGGCTGGACTGGCGGTCCTGCGTACCGGACTTCGACTGCGCCCGCGCCACGGTGCCGATGGACTACCGCGACCCGGCCGGGCGCACCGTCGAGCTGGCCGTCATCCGGCATCCCGCGACCGACCCGGCGCACCGGATCGGCTCGCTGTTCTTCAACCCCGGCGGCCCGGGCGTGCCCGGCACCCAGGCGCTGCCCGCCGTGTACGGGATGCTCCCGGCGCAGGTGCGGGAGCGGTTCGACCTGGTCGGCTTCGACCCGCGCGGCGTCGGCGACTCCACCCTGCCGCAGTGCTTCCCGGACGCGGCGGCCGAGCAGGGCCTGCTCGCCGGGCTGCCGGCCGGCTACCCGGTCGGCGCCGCCCAGGAGTCGGCCTGGGCGACGACGTACGCGCGCTTCGGCCGCCAGTGCGCCGACAACGAGCGGACCGGCCTGCTCGCCCACCTGTCCACCGCCGACACGGCCCGTGACCTGGACCTGCTGCGCGCCGCCGTAGGCGACCGCCGGCTGAGCTACCTCGGCACCTCGTACGGCAGCTACCTGGGCGCCACCTACGCCAACCTCTTCCCGACCCGGGTGCGCGCGATGGTGCTGGACAGCGCCCCCGACCCGGTCGCCTGGTCCACCGGGCGCTCGCCGCAGCAGCGCGCCCTGCCGCCGTTCCTGCGCACCGGCAGCGACCTCGCCGGCGCCCGCACCCTCGACGCCTTCCTCGACCAGTGCGCCGACGCCGGCCCCACCGCCTGCGCCTTCGCGGCGGCGGACCGGGACGCCACCCGCGCCAAGTTCGCCGAACTGCTCGACCGGCTCGGCCGGACGCCGGTGACGCTCGGCACCCCTCCGGCGGCGGTCACCTTCGACCAGGCCTCCACCGCCTCCACCGTCCTGCCGATGCTCTACGCCGCCACCCCGGTGCCGAACGCCCCCGGCACCGGCTGGCCGGCGCTGGGCGGACTGCTGCAGCAGCTGTGGACCGCCGCCCCGGACGCCTCGGCGCCGCTGCCGACCGGCGGCCAGCCCAAGCAGGCGCAGACCCTCGGGGCGCTCTGCGCCGACACCGTCAACCCGCCCGCCTCCGGTGCCGACCCGGCCGCCGACACCACCTACCCGGCGCTGTCCGCCCTCGCCCGGGCCCGTGCGGGCGCCACCGGCCCGTACCTGGTCTGGCAGAACCAGCGCTGCGCCGCCTGGCCGGCCGAGGCCGCCCGGGACCGCTACACCGGCCCGTGGAACCGGCCGACCTCCGCGCCGATCCTGGTCGTGGCCCTCACCGGCGACCCGGCCTGGCCCTACGAAGGCTCCCGCGCGCTGGCCGACACCCTCGCCCGCGGCCGCCTGCTGACCGTCCGCGGCTACGGCCACACGGCGCTGGGCAACCCGAGCGCCTGCGCCTGGGACCGCGAGCAGCGGTACCTGGTCAGCGGTGAGCTCCCGCCACCCGGCACGGTCTGCGAGCCGGACCACCAGGCGTTCTAGCCCTGCCCGGCGGCCCTGGTCGTGCGCGTGCGCGGAATCCGTGCACGCGCACGCACCTCGGTACGATGAACGTCATGAACCGTGCCGACCTCTCCCTGGGCCCGCTGTCCGAGCGGGACCACGCCTTCTACGGCCTGGTCTGGGCCGGCACCACCCTCGCCGCCCAGGTGGACCGCGAGCTCACCCGGGTGCACGGGCTGTCGCTGTCCTGGTTCGAGGTGATGCTCTGGCTCAACGGGCAGCAGGAACCGGTCGCCGCCTCCGACCTGGGCGCGAAGACGATGCTCAGCCGCAGCCAGGTCTCCCGGGTGGTCGACGCCCTGGCCGCACGCGGCCTGGTGGCCCGCACGCCCTCCGCCTCCGACGCCCGGTCGGTGCGGATCGAACTGACCGGGCAGGGCCGCGCCGCCTTCGCCGAGGCCGACGCCACCCGGCGGGCCGTCCTCGCGCCGGTCTTCACCGACCGGCTCGACGAGGGCGACATCGCGGCCCTGGAGGCGGTCTGGCGCAAGCTGAAGGCCTGAGCCCCGGGCCCCGGGCCGCTACACCGGGTCGGCTACACCGGGTCGGCCTCCGCCGCCCCGGCCCGCGGCCGGCCGGAGGCGGTCGCGATCACCTCGTCCAGCACGTCGCGGGAGCGGAGCAGGTCGGTGACCATCCGGTCGATCCGGTCCCGTTCGGAGGCCAGCTCCTCGACCAGCAGCGGGGTGGCGATTTCGTTCGGGCCGCCGTCGGAGTCGCGCATGCAGGGGAGGATCTTGTAGATCGTGCGGCTGTGCAGCCCGGCCGCGAACAGCTCCTGGATCAGCACGACCCGGTCCACCGCCGGCTCCGGGTACTCCCGGTGCCCGCCGTCGGTCCGCCGGGCGGCCAGCAGGCCCTGCTGCTCGTAGTAGCGCAGCGAGCGCTCGCTCACGCCCGTCCGCCGGGCCAGTTCACCGATCCGCATGCCGCCCACCCCGTCGCCGTGACCGCTTGAACCTGACGCCGATGTTAGCTTCCACGGCCCTCGCACCGGCCGGATAACACGGGACCGCCACCCGGCGCCGTGCCGGGGGTGACGCGCGTCGGCCGACGGGTCGTGCCATGATCCCTGCATGGCTTCCAACGTTTTCTTCGACATCGAGATCGACGGCGTTCCGTCGGGCCGCATCGTCTTCAAGCTGTACGACGACGTCGTCCCCAAGACCGCCCGCAACTTCCGCGAGCTCGCGACCGGCCAGAACGGCTTCGGCTACGAGGGCTCCGGCTTCCACCGCGTGATCCCGCAGTTCATGCTGCAGGGCGGTGACTTCACCAACCACAACGGCACCGGCGGCAAGAGCATCTACGGCGAGAAGTTCGCCGACGAGAACTTCCAGGCCAAGCACACCCGCCCGGGCCTGCTGTCGATGGCCAACGCCGGCCGCAACACCAACGGCTCGCAGTTCTTCATCACCACCATCGTCACCGACTGGCTGGACGGCAAGCACGTCGTCTTCGGCGAGGTCGTCGAGGGCATGGACGTCGTGACGGCGGTCGAGAAGCTCGGCTCGCAGAGCGGCCGCACCTCGGCGAAGGTCACCATCGCCAAGTCCGGCATCGTCGAGTAGTCACCGGTTCATCAGTTCGAAACCGCACACCGCCCCGGCCGCGGAAGTCTGATCAGTCGACTTCCCACCCCGGGGCGGTGGCAGTTTTCGGTACGGTTCCGGGCTTGAGGCGGGCGGGACGGCGGTCAGCCTCGGAGCGGTATCGGATTCTCTGGGCTGTCGAGCCACACCGTGTGACTACCGGGTGTGACGGTGAGGCCGAAGCGGTCGAAGCCGGGTCGATCGTGGCGGCACCACCAGTGCCAGGCTGCCTCCACCTCGTCCCAGAGGCTCCGGGGGCCCGACTGCACCACCTCGTAGTCGTGCCGGCCAGGCTCCCAGTCGACGGTGGCCCACGACGTGATGGCCGTGTCGTGCAGCCACAACGTGTACGTGCCATCGGCGTACCGCTCAACCAGCGGGAACACCCCGGGCACCTGCACCCCAACGGCGAACATGGCCAGCCAACTGCCAACGTCGTCCGGGGAGACACCTGTAGTCGACTCGGTCCCGTCCGCCGGCCATGGCCCGGACAGGTACTCCAGGCTGTTCGGCCGGGAGGCGCGCTGCCGACGCAGCCGCATGAAGGCGGACGACCCGACGAACCGGCCGTGCGCCGTGCCGTCGGCGCTGACCTTGAGCCGTACCACGGCTTCCCCGCCGTACTCCGGTCCCCACGGGGCGACGATCACCCCGCCAGGTCGGACCTGGTTCACCCAGGCGTGCGGTACCCGGCCGACGGAGCAGGTGGCGATGACCCGGTCGTACGGAGCGCCCGTGGCATATCCCTCGACCCCGTCGCCGACGACGGACGTCGGGTAGTACTCGGCTCGCGAGAGACGACACCGCGCGTCGCCGGCGCTGGTCTTGTCCACCTCCACCGTGACGACGTTGTCCGAACCGAGCCGGTGAGACAGGAGTGCTGCATTCCACCCAGTTCCGGTGCCGACCTCCAACACTCGGTTTCCGTCCTCCACCTCCAGGGCGGCGAGCATGGAGAACACCATGGTGGGCATGGAGTTGGATGACGTCGGCATGACACCCCGGTCGGCTCCGGTGTGGTCGCCGTCGTCCCACTGCGTCGTCAGCGGAACGTCCGAGTAGACGGCGTTCCACCACTTCGCAGGGTCGGCGAACCGGTGCACGGCCTCACCCTGGCGCACGCCGTCTGCCCGGCCCGGCCAAACGACGTCCGGCACGAACCAATGGCGGGGAACGTCGTTGTAGGGCGCCAACCAGTCCGAAGTGAGGGACCCGTTCGCGATGAGCGCGGAGGCCAGCCGGGTCCGACCGGCCTTCGCTTCGTGCTTCTCGATCACTGGTTGGCGACCCTACGCCGGGCCTCGGCCGTCGGACGTGTTTCCGCCCTCGTCGCTGCCGCCGCCACCGTGCTTGTTGCCGCTGCTGCTGTCGTCCTGCTGGCCGCCGCCCTTTCCGTCTCCCTGGCCGCCGCTGTGCTTCCCGTTGTCGCCGAACGTGGGCATGTGCTTCCCCGATCGTGTTGTCGGTCAGGAAGAATGGGGTTCCCTCTTCCTGTCATGCGCGTTGCGGGCCCGTTCCGGCTGTTGCTTCCCCGGATTCCGAACTGTCACCAAGATCTGACAACACCCCAGGACGGTGGAACCTCGTGGAAGGGACACTTCAGAACGTCCCCCACGCGGTACAACGTCCCTGTAGGAGTCCGGCTTTGCGGGGAGGCAGGCGAGATGCCGAACGAGAGGCTGAAAGCCGTTATGACGTCGGCTGGTTGGACGTGCGCCGCTCTGGCGGGCAAGGTCGGCGTGGACATCAAGTCGGTTGAGCGATGGGCCAATCAGAACCGGACGCCCAGGTTGGCGACGGCCCGTCTGGCGGCCGAAGCGCTGGGGGAAGACATGTTCGCACTGTGGCCGAGTCTGCGGCAGCCACGTGCCGCAAGGGCGATGAGCCCTGAACTGGTGGCGCTCTACGAACAGCGCGCCGACCTGCCGGTATCCGTCTTCGTGAGCCTGCTCGGGCAGGCCGCCGAACGCATTGACGTGCTTGTCTACGCTGCTGTCTTCCTCCACGAGGCGTACCCCCGGCTGAACGATCTGTTTCGGGAACGCGCTGCCGATGGTTGCGCGGTTCGGATCGCACTCGGCGACGCCGACAGCGGGAACGTCAGTCGGCGCGGAGAGGAGGAGAAGTTCGGTCACGGTATCGAGTCCCGATGCCGGCTTGCCCTCCTGCACTACCGCCCGCTGCTCGGCACGCCGGGGATCGAGATCCGCACCCACGGAACCACGCTGTACAACAGCCTCTACCGGGCGGACGACCAGGTGCTGGTGAACGCGCATGTGTGGGGAGTCAACGCCTTCGGAGCCCCGGTGTGGCACCTGCGCCGGACCGGGTTGGGGACGCTGTTCGACACCTATGCTGCGAGCTTCGACGCAGTGTGGAGCACCGCCCGACCGGTTGAGGAGAGCTGATCACGTGGCACGGACCGAGTTCTACGACGATCCCGACGCGCCCAAACCGAATCGGCTGGTAGTGGCAGCGTCCGCCGTGGTGACGGACGACGAAGGGCGCATCCTCCTCCAACGACGCACCGACAACGGGCTGTACGCGTTACCGGGTGGAACGATGGACCTTGGTGAGTCGCTCCCGGGCACGGCCGTTCGGGAGGTCCGCGAGGAGACCGGCTTTGACGTCGAGATCACCGGGCTGGTTGGCACGTACACCGACCCCCGGCACGTGATCGCCTACTCGGACGGCGAAGTCCGGCAGCAGTTCAACGTCTGCTTCACCGCGCGCATCACGGGCGGGGAACTGCGGATCTCGGATGAGTCCACGGACGTCCGGTTCGTGGCGCCGGGCGACATCGAAGGGCTGCCGATGCACCACACTCAGCGCCTCCGGCTTCAGCACTTCCTGGCGAACAGGGCGATTCCCTACCTCGGCTAGGTCTGCCGAGGCGCCGGACGGCGCCCGCACCGAGCGGCGGTTCACCGGCCCCGAGGCGCTGGTGCCCTAGCTGGACCACTTCGGCCTCGACCGGCTTCCGGAGTGCGGGGGCAGGGTAGCCGGGTGGGTGGGCGGGCGGGCCGGAACCGGGCAATCACTGCGTGCGCCGGCGCGGTCGCTCTAGGCTCTCCGTGCGCGGTCGGAGCCGCGGCGAACTCGACACTCCGGCAAGGTGGTTCACCGATGGAACAGGACGCCGACGACGGCGCGGTGACGTACGAGCAGGTGACGGTGGTCTCGCTCGCCTCGTGCGAGCCGGTCAATCCGGCGCGGATCGCGGTGCGGGTCGCCTGCGAGGTCATGACGGTCAAGCGGGTGGCGGGCTACTGGGTGCGCTGGGACGAGCGCTGGGGGCCGGAGGAGATCCGCCACCACTCGCGCTGGGTGCCGGACGAGGAGTACGTGCGGCCGGGCGCCGGCGGCGTGGACGGCGCGCTCACCGTGACGGTGGCCGCGTACTGGACGTACCGGGAGGGCGGCAGCCCGCGCCGGCCGACCACGGAGACCGCGGTGGCCTTCCGGCCGGGCGAGGCCGAGCACGAACTGGTGCTGGAGCGGCCCGATCCGCACCGCCCGGCGGCCCTGACCGTGCACCTGACCGGCGCCCGCTGGCTGGCGGGCGGCGAGGGGCGGCTGATCCACTACGGCTACGCGGGTGCCACCGAGGCCGCCGGCGGCGAGGGGGAGTGGCTGGTCCGCTTCCCCGAGTGCGGCACCGGCCTGCTCCCGCAGGCGGGTTAGGCGACTGCGGTACGGGCCTGCTCCCGTCGGCTGGTCAGGCCGCCGTCCGGGCCCCGTCCCGCAGGCCGACCTTGCGGGCGGGGGCGCCGGCCCAGATCTCGCCGGGCCCGGTGGAGCGGGTGAGCACGGCGTTGGCGCCGATGACGGTGCCGGCGCCGACGGTGAGCACGCCCTCCTTGCACACCACTTTGGCGCCCGCGCACAGCACCGCGCCGTCCTGGACCACCACCCGCCGCATGGCGCTCCGCTCCTGCGGCACCCACGGGTCGGCCCGGCCGATGGTGACCCCGTTGTAGAGCGTCACGCCGGCGCCGAGGGTGGTGTACGGGTGGAGCACCGTGCCGAAGCCACGGTGGAACACGACGAGCCCGGGCCCGATCTCGCAGGCGGCGGGCACCTCCATGCCGTAGAGCGCGAGCGCCTCCTGGACCAGGCGGCCCAGGAGGCGGTGGCGGCGGCGGTAGACGAGCGCGGTGACGAGTGACATCCACCCATTGTGGCGGCGCGGCTACTTCACGTCACAAGGGGTTACTTGATGTCCGGTACCGCGGTGTCGTTCTTGAAGGCGTCGAAGACCTGCTTGGACTTGGCGGCGTCCCACAGCACCGCCGACTCCCCGGTCTTGGTCCGGTAGTCCGGGTTGCCGATCGGTACGGTCAGGGTCTTGCCGCCGCCGCCGTTGACGTCCTTCATGGCGAGGAAGAGCGAGCCGAGGTCGGTGAGGCCGGCGTCGTCGTCGACGATGAGGGTGCCGAGGGCGGAGTCGACCAGCGGGTAGAAGGTGAACGGGTTCAGCACGGTGCCGGGGGAGGCGGCCTGGTGGGCGAGGGCGCCGAGGAACTTCTGCTGGTTGCGCATCCGGCCGAGGTCCTGGTCGGCCATCTGGTGGCGCTGGCGGACGAAGGCGAGGGCCTGCTTGCCGTTGAGGGTCTGGTCGCCGGCCTTGAGGTCGAGGCCGGAGTCCTTGTCCTTGAGGTCCTGGTCGATGTGCATCTCGACGCCGCCGATGGAGTCGACGATGCCGACGAAGCCGGCGAAGCCGATCTCGGCGTAGTGGTCGATGCGGATGCCGGTGTTCAGCTCGACGGTCTGGACGAGGAGGCGGCCGCCGCCGTTGCCGAAGGCCGAGTTGATCTTCGAGGTGGTGCCCTTGAGGGTCTTGCCGCTGCTGCTCTTGTACTCGGGGATCGGCACCCAGGAGTCGCGCGGGATGCTCATCAGGGTGTTCCCGTTGTCCCCGACGTGCAGGACCATCATCGAGTCGCTGCGCTTGCCCTCGGTGTCGTGACCGGTGTGCAGGTCGTCCTGTTCCGAGTCGGTGAGGCCCTGGCGGCTGTCGGAGCCGACGATCAGCCAGTTGGTGCCCTTGCCGGCCGGCGGGCGGCCGGGGTAGTCGGCGAGCACGTTCTCGTGGTTGAGCTTGGAGTCGGCCCAGAACCAGGTCGAGACGGCGGTGACCATGACGGCGATCAGGAGGCCGAAGACCGACCACTTGACGATCCGGCGCCGCGGCCACCGCTTGGTCTGTATACCGCCCGGCTGGGCGCCGCCCGGGCCCCCGGGCCCACCCGGCCGTCCGGGACCCCCGGGGCCGTTAGGACCACCAGGACCACCAGGACCACCGGGGCCCCCAGGCCCACCAGGCCCCCCGGGGCGGCCGCCGGGCTGCCCGCCCGGACCCTGCGGCGGGACGCCGCCGAGCCGCGACGGCTCCGGCTGTCGTGGCGCGGGCGCACCCGGCCCGCGCGGGTTCATCGACGACGGCAGCGGCGGCTCGGCCGCCCCGCCGCCCCCGCCGCGCCCGTACGCGCCGCCGTTGCCGCCGCCCCCATACGGGTTCCCGTCTCGGTACGGGTTCCCGCCGCCTCCCGGGCGGCCCTCCTGCCACGTGTTCATGTCGTCGAGGATGCCCGACCCCGCTCGTGCTGACTCCCCCCGGGGTACTCACCAGGTCGCTTGTAGCAGTTTTGATGCACGGGTCGGATCGTTCCGCCGCAACTTCCGCGCGGCCGTACGACGGTGGGACGGGACGGGACGGGACGGGACTGGGCGGGACGGGGCGGGCGCCGGGTCGACGTGAGCCCGGTCACCACGCGTCACGTCACCCGCCGTTCAACTGGCGAAACGATTCTTGACCGGTTCGAACGCAGCGTGTTTGCATTTCGGGTATGGATCAGCGTTGGGCACTCACGCGTCGGCGGCACGTCGACCTGCGGCGTGGTGTGGCCTGTTCGCTCTGTCGCGGCTGAAGCGCGCCCACCGGACCACCTCGGCGTCACCCCACCCGCGCCGAGCACCTCATCTCGAACGCGTCGAGCACGTCGAGCACGTCGAAACACCTTCCCGGGCTCCGACCCGCAGCGGTCCTCCTGCGCCGCGTCGCGCCGCCCCCGCCTCCAGCCAAAGGTGAACCCCATGGCCACCGTCCTGTCCGTTTCCGGCTCCCCGTCCGCGACCTCCCGCACCACCCGCCTGCTGCGCCACGTCGACGCCGGGCTGGAGGCCCGCGGCCACCACGTCGTCCCGTTCGAGGCGCGCAGCCTGCCCGCGCACGCGCTGCTGTCGGGCGACTTCGACCACCCGGAGATCGTCGCCGTGACCGAGCTGTTCGCCCGGGCGGACGGCGTCGTGATCGGCACCCCCGTCTACAAGGCCGCCTACTCGGGCCTGTTGAAGGCCCTGCTGGACGTGCTCCCGCAGTACGCGCTGGCCGGCAAGGCCGTCCTGCCGCTGGCCACCGGCGGCTCGCCCGCGCACGTGCTGGCGGTGGACTACGCGCTGCGCCCGGTGCTCAGCTCGATGGGCGCCGGCCACATCACCCAGGGCTGGTTCGTGCTCGACCGCCACATCACCACCAGGGAGGACGGGACGACCCTGGTCGAGCGCGAGACCGACACCCTGCTGGCCCCGGTCGTGGAGGGTTTCGCGCAGGCCTTGGAGCGGCTGGCCGCACCGGCGCTGACCGGCTGAGGAACCGGGGCCCGGACCCCGTACGGGGCGTCCCCGAGACGGGCCGCGGCACCCCTTAGGGGGAGGGGCGCCGCGCCCCGTAGATCCTTGGTTGGGCGGCTTCATTCCGGCGGATGACGAGCGTGCCCGCCGTTGCTCATAACGTTGTGGACGTCCCCGCTCGTGCCGACGAGGGGCGAGGTTCTCCCGGGAGCCGGCGCCCGCCGGGCCCGGTGGGTGGGGTCAACTCCCGGTCGACGACCCTTCCTGCGCCATGCCCGCGTCCTGTGGCATGCCCGCGCACGGAGGGGCCGGCCGGGGTCGACGGTCGGGCCCACTTCTTAGGAGACTCCAGTGACGACGGCAGCCACAGCCGTGTACGACCCCCAGCTTCCCGACGGCGCGCCCGCCGTCGCCGCCGCGGCCCGCCAGGTCAGCAAGGCGTACGGCGCGGGCGAGACCAGGGTCACCGCGCTCGACGCGGTGGACGTCGACATCCAGCGCGGCCGCTTCACCGCGATCATGGGCCCGTCGGGCTCCGGGAAGTCGACCCTGATGCACTGCCTGGCCGGCCTGGACACGGTCAGCGGCGGGCGGATCTGGATCGGCGACACCGAGATCACCGGCCTCAAGGACAAGCAGCTGACCAGGCTGCGCCGGGACAAGATCGGCTTCATCTTCCAGGCGTTCAACCTGCTCCCGACGCTGTCCGCGCTGGAGAACATCACGCTGCCGATGGACATCGCCGGCCGCCGGCCGGACCAGGCCTGGCTGGACCAGGTGGTGGAGACCGTCGGCCTGGCCGGCCGGCTCAAGCACCGCCCGGCGCAGCTCTCCGGCGGTCAGCAGCAGCGCGTCGCGGTGGCCCGGGCGCTGGCCGCCCGGCCCGAGATCATCTTCGGCGACGAGCCCACCGGCAACCTGGACTCCCGGGCCGGCGCCGAGGTGCTCACCTTCCTGCGCCGCTCGGTCGACGAACTGGGCCAGACCATCGTGATGGTGACCCACGACCCGGTCGCCGCGGGCTACGCGGACCGCGTGCTCTTCCTGGCCGACGGCGTGATCGTCGACGAGATGCACGCGCCCACCGCCGACTCCGTCCTCGAACGCATGCGCCGTTTCGACGGCAAGCGGACCAGCTGAGCGGGCGGGACGGGACAGATGCTGCTCAAGACCGCTCTGCGGAGCTTCTTCGCCCACAAGGGCCGCATGGTGCTCTCCCTGATCGCCGTGATGCTGTCGGTCGCGTTCGTCTCCGGCACCCTGGTCTTCTCCGACACCGCGACCAGCACCTTCGACAAGCTGTTCGCCGCGACCGCCTCCGACGTCTCCGTCCAGCCGCCCAAGCCGGCCGAGGACGACGACCAGCAGGCCTCCGACAAGCCGCGGACCGTCCCGGTGGCGGCCGCGCAGCAGGTCGCCGCGGTGCCGGGGGTGAAGTCGGCGGTCGGCCAGGTCATGGTCGAGAACGCGACCCTGGTCGACCCGGCCACCAACAAGCTGGTCGGTCCGACCTCCGGTGCGCCGACCCTGGTCGGCAACTGGACCGAGACCCCGCGCAGCGCGGTGCGCCTCACCCAGGGCCACATCCCGCGGAACGCGGGCGAGTTGGTGCTGGACGCGGACACCGCGAAGAAGGCCGGGCTCGGCCTCGGCGCCAAGCTCCGGGTCGACAACGCCGACGGCCGGCACGAGTTCACGATCTCCGGCATCGCCTCCTTCACCACCACCAACCCCGGTGCGGCGCTGGCCTTCCTGGACACCCCGACCGCCCAGCAGGTGCTGCTCGGCGAGCAGGCGTACACCTCGGTCGAGGCGTTCGGCGACGGCAGCCGCGGCAACGACCGGCTCAAGGCCGACGCCCTGGCCGAGCTGGGCGCCGGCTACCAGGTCAAGACCGCGGCCGAGCAGAAGGACGAGAACACCAAGAGCATCGGCAGCGGCCTCGGCTTCATGAAGAACGCGATGCTCGGCTTCTCGCTCATCTCGGCGTTCGTCGGCTGCTTCCTGATCATCAACACCTTCTCGATGCTGGTCGCCCAGCGCACCCGGGAGATCGGCCTGCTGCGCGCCATCGGCGGCAGCCGCCGGCAGGTGAACCGCTCGGTCCTGGTCGAGGCGCTGATCCTCGGCGTGCTCGGCTCGACCCTCGGGGTCGCGGCCGGTCTGGGCATCGCGGTCGGCCTGATCAAGCTGATGAACGCGATCGGCATGAAGCTCGACGCGGGCGACCTGAAGATCGGTCCGACGGTGTTCCTCGCCGGGTACGCCCTGGGCATCGTGGTGACCCTGGTGGCGGCCTGGGTCCCGGCCCGCCGGGCGAGCCGGATCGCGCCGATGGCCGCCCTGCGCGACCACGGCACGCCGGCCGAGGGCCGTGCCAACCTGGTCCGCACGGTGGTCGGCCTCGTCCTGACGGCGGGCGGCGGCGGTCTGCTGGTGCTGGCCGCGCAGGCGCAGAAGGCGGCCACCGGCGGCCAGTACCTGGGTCTCGGCGTGCTGCTCACCCTGATCGGCTTCGTGGTGCTCGGCCCGCTGCTGGCCACCGCCGTGGTGCGGGTGCTGGGCGCGCTGCTGCCGGCGCTGTTCGGCCCGTCCGGCCGGCTCGCCCAGCGCAACGCGATGCGCAACCCGCGTCGCACCGGGGCCACCGCCGCCGCGTTGATGATCGGACTGGCGCTGGTGATCGGCTCCTCGGTGTTCAGCGCCTCGACGGTCACCTCGGCCAACGCGCAGATCGACCGGTCGGTGGGCGCGGACTACATCGTCCAGGGCGGCCGCACCTCGATCACCCCCGAGATGCTGGACGCCGTCCGCCGGACCCCGGGCATCGACCACGTCACCACCCAGAAGTTCTTCAACCCCAAGCTCCAACTGCCGGACGGCCGGAGCGCGAAGACCAACCTCACCGCCGCGCCGCCCGCCTTCTTCGGCACCGACTTCCACCTCCCGGTCACCGCCGGTTCGGTGGACGCGATCGGGCGGGGCGAGCTGGGGATCGGCGAGGCCTTCGCGAAGGACCACGGCCTGAAGGTCGGCGACCAGGTGACCGTCGCCTACGGCAAGGGCCGCACCCAGGTGCTGCCGGTGGGCGCCGTGTTCGCGAAGGGCTCGCTGTTCGGCGACGGCTCCTTCGTCGACTTCGACACCATGGCCAGGGCCGTGCCCGCCGACGAGCAGCCGCCGGTCTGGACGTTCTTCGCCAAGGCCTCCTCCGGAGCCGACGTCGCGAAGACGCTGACCGCCCTGGAGGGCGCGCTCAAGGAGTACCCGCAGCTGACCATCAAGGACCAGGCCGGCTACAAGGAGGTCGTGCAGTCCCAGGTCAACACCCTGCTCTACCTGATCTACGGCCTGGTCGGCCTCTCCATCACGGTCGCCGTGCTCGGGGTGGTCAACACCCTGGCGCTGTCGGTGGTCGAGCGGACCAGGGAGATCGGCCTGCTGCGGGCGATCGGGCTCTCCCGCCGCCAGCTGCGCCGGATGATCCGGCTGGAGGCCGTGGTGATCTCGGTGTTCGGCGCGGTCCTGGGCACCGGGCTCGGGCTGGCCTGGGGCGTCACCGCCCAGCGGGTGCTGCGCGACCAGGGCCTGGCCACGCTCTCCGTCCCGACCACCACGCTCGTGGTGACGCTGGTCGCCTCGGTGGTGATCGGACTGGTCGCCGCCCTCGTCCCGGCCTTCCGGGCCGGGCGGATGAACGTCCTCGCGGCCATCGCGACGGACTGACCGGGGCCGTCGCGACGGATCGACCGCGGCCGTCGAGACGGACTGACCGCGGCCGTCGAGACGGACTGGCCGGGCGGCGCGGGCCGCAGGACCCGGCGGTGGGGGGCCGCCGAGGGGGGAACGGGGGGCAGGGGCCGGGTGCGGGCAGCACCCGGCCCCTGCGGCACGGGCCGCCCCAGGCCGACTGAGATGATCGTCCGATGTTCGCCCCGGATACCCCGGACGCCCCGCCGCTGCCCAGCGCCGCGCCCCTCACCGCCGCCGCTGCCGCCCGCTGGCGCGCGGCCCGCACCGCCTGGCGCCTGGACAGCCGCTGGTTGGCGCTGCTGCCGGCCGCCTTCGTGATCCTGGCCACCGCGGTGGAGCCGACCCCCGGAGACTGCAACGTCCAGGGCGTCTGCCGGGACACCTGGGGCTCCTCGCTGGCCGCCTGGTCGGTGCTCGCCGAAGTGGTCCTGCTGGCCGGCCGGTTCCGCGGCCGGGCGCTGGTCCCGCCGGCCGTCCTCGCGGTGCTCTGGTACGCCCCGCACGGCCTGGTCACCCCGCTCTGCCGCTGGACGGCCGTCCTGCTCCACCTGCTGCTCTCCGCCGCGCTGATCGGCGCCGAGCTCGGCCGCCGCCGCGCCCGCCAGCAGCTCGACGAACTGATGGCCCCGCCCGTCCCCTTCCCCTGGACCGCCGCCGGAGCGCCCTCGCCCGTCCACCCCGACGGCCCGCCGGTGCTGCGCCGCGCGCTCGGCGCCCTGCTGCTCGCCGCCGCCCTGGCGTTCCCGCTGTACGGGCTGTGGGGGCAGGCCCGGCAGCAGGCGAGCGCCGAACGGGCCGACCAGGTCACCGGCACCGCGGGCGACACCGACCAGGACGGCGTCCTGACCGTCCGCTTCCACCCGCCAGGCGGCGGCCCGGAACGCACCGCCCGGCTGGACGTCTGGTGGGCCCGGCCGCCGCAGCCCGGCGAGCCCGTCCCGCTGCTGGTGGACGGCGACGCCGTCCGCGCCGCCGGCGACGACTACGACCTCACCGGCGCGCTGACCGCCGGCGGCCTGCTCGCCCTGCCCGGCCTGCTGCTGCTCGGCTCGGCCGCCACCGCGAACGCCCGCCGCTCCCGGCCCTCCTTCGCGGGCTCCGCGCCCGCCCTCGCCGTCCGGGTCCGCGCCGACGCCCAGGGCGACCTGCTGGTGCAGCCGCTGGACGGCCCGCCGGACGGCCCCGCGCTCTGGCGGCTGGTCGAGCGCGACCGCTACCGCTGGGCCCGCTACGGCGCCCCGGACGGCGAGGGCCCGGCCTGGGTGCCCGAACACCTGGAGACCGAGGACGACGACGCCGACCACCTCGAACTCGAAGTCTCCTACGACGAGGAAGAGGAGGAGCTCGGGGACGTCTTCGACCGGCTGACCCCGGAGCAGGCCGCCGCCTGGCTCGCCCGCGCCGGCCGGAGCGTGCCGGCCGTGCTGTACCTGGGGCCCGACGGGCCGGAGCAGCAGCTCCTGGTCCGCCCCGGACTGCTGGACCACGACCCGCGCTGGGTGGCGGCCGTGGTCGCCCCCGCCGCCCGGGCCCCGCGGCCGGGCCGGCGCACCGAGGGCTACCGGGAGCGGGACCTGGCCGTCGCCGCCCTGACCGCCGAGACGGTGGCCGCCGCCCCCGCGGCCGGGCCGGACGCCGAACCGGTGCCCGCCCGCCGCTGGGAGATGCCGCTGCCGCTGCGGGCGGTGGCCGGTCCGGTGCCCGCCCTGCTGCTCGCGGGCCTGGTCGTGCTGCTCGGCCGGAGCGGCTGGTGGGGCGGGCTGGTGCACCCGCTCCTGACCGGCACGGTGGCGATCCTCGCCTGCGGCCGCACCCTCTCCTGGCAGATGGTCGCCGACCGGGACGGCCTGCGGATCGCCACCGCGCTGCGCACCCGGACCTTCCGGTGGCAGGAGATCAACGCGGCCGCGGTCCACCGCAACCTGCTCACCGTCCAGCTGCGCTCGGGCGAGGAGGTCACCGTCGGCAGCCGCCCGGCCGCCTGGCTGGCCGGACACTTCGGGGACCGCTACGACCCGGTCGAGCTGGCCCGGGCCGTCGCGACCGCCGCCCACCGGCCGGACCTGCGCCCGCACCGGTCGCTGCCGGACCGGCTGGGCGGCCCGCAGCACCTGCTGAACCGGTTGTCGCTGGCCGGCTACGCGCTCTTCACCATCGTTCACCACCTGCTCTGAACCTGCGCCGAACCTGCACCGAACCCGCGCGGCCGCCGCCGAACCCCGCCGGGGGTGCCCTCCCGGGCTCCGTCCCGTCCTCCGGAAACCGCCCGTTCCGACCCGGCTGCGGGCCCGTACGCGGAGCGGAGTACGGTGGACGTGATCAAGGAGTCCAACCGGGCGTCGCGGGCTGCGAGCAGCGGCCCAGACCGGGACAAGACGGAGACGTGTCCGCACCGGTACGGTTGGCCCCGATGAACACCAAGGCTGCTGAGGAGCTGCCGGCTGTCTCCGTGATCATGCCGGTGCTCAACGAGGAACGACACCTGCGGACGGCGGTCCGGCGCATCCTGGACCAGGAGTACCCCGGGCCGATGGAGGTGGTGATCGCCCTCGGTCCGTCCACCGACCGGACCGCGGAGATCGCGGCCGAACTGGTGGCGGAGGACCCGCGGGTACGGACCGTGCCGAACCCCACCGGTCGCACCCCCGCAGGGCTGAACGCCGCGATCCGCGGCTCGCGCCATCCGATAGTGGTGCGCGTGGACGGCCACGGGCTGCTCACCCCCGGCTACATCACCACCGCGGTCCGGCTGCTCGACGAGATGGACGCCGCCAACGTCGGCGGCATCATGCACGCCGAGGGCGAGACCGAGTGGGAGAACGCGGTCGCCGCCGCGATGACCTCCAAGATCGGTGTCGGCAACGCCGCCTTCCACACCGGCGGCCTGGCCGGCCCGGCGGACACCGTCTACCTCGGGGTGTTCCGGCGCGAGGTGCTGGAGAAGCTCGGCGGCTACAACGAGGAGTTCATCCGAGCCCAGGACTGGGAGCTCAACTACCGGATCCGCCAGGACGGCGGGCTGGTCTGGTTCACCCCGCAGCTCAAGGTGACCTACCGGCCCCGGCCGTCGGTGAAGGCGCTGGCCAAGCAGTACAAGGACTACGGCCGTTGGCGCCGGGTGGTCACCCGCTACCACCGCGGCTCGGTCAACCTCCGCTACCTGGCCCCGCCGACCGCCCTGCTGGCCGTCACCCTCGGGCTGGTGCTGGGCGTCGCCGTCCACCCGGCCCTCCTCGCGGTGCCCGGCGCGTACCTGCTGGGCATCCTCGGCGGCGGGCTGGTCGGCGGCCGCGGCCTGTCCTTCAAGGCCAGGGCGATGCTGCCGGTGGCGCTCGCCACCATGCACCTCAGCTGGGGCTTCGGCTTCCTCACCTCGCCCCGCTCACTGGCCCGCCGGGTGATAGGCAGCGTCGGACCGGCCGCCAAGGACGTGCTCTCCAGGGCGAGTTGACGCCGACCCGGCAGGGTTTGTCCGACAATTCCCGCCGGGCGCGCGAATTGCCGGACAAGCCCTGACGGTCGAGCCCGCGCCGCTATCGTCGGTGCGCATGGCGACAGTTGAGGGCGGGCCCGGCGCGGCCCGGATCGAGCCGAGCGCGGACGTCGACGAACGGGCCGTCATCGGCGCGGGGACGACGGTCTGGCACCTCGCCCAGGTCCGCGAGGGCGCGGTGGTCGGCGCCGAGTGCGTGATCGGCCGCGGCGCCTACGTCGGCCCGGGCGTCCGGATCGGGGACCGGGTCAAGCTGCAGAACCACGCGCTGGTGTACGAGCCCGCGCTGGTCGAGGACGGGGTGTTCATCGGCCCCGCCGCCGTCCTCACCAACGACCGCCACCCCCGCGCGGTGACCCCCGACGGTCGGCCCAAGCGCCAACAGGACTGGCACGCCGAAGGGGTGACGCTCCGTCAGGGCTGTTCGATCGGCGGCCGGGTGGTCCTGGTCGCCGGGGTGACGGTCGGCCGCTGGGCGCTGGTCGCGGCCGGCGCGGTGGTCCACCGGGACGTCCCGGACTTCGCCCTGGCCGCCGGCGTCCCGGCCCGCCGGATCGGCTGGGTCGGCCGTGCCGGCGAGCCGCTGCAACCCGTCGGCGACGGCCGCTGGCGCTGCCCCCGCACCGGCGAGCACTACCGGGAGACGGACGGCACCCTCGCTCCGGAGTAGGGCCCAGGGCCCCTAGCTACTTGGCGCACGCATCGGTGTCGTCCGCCTGCACCCGCTGGAGGTCCTTCGGTGCCTCGGTCGGGGCCGCCGCCGGAGTGGCGAGGACGTCCTTGCCGAGCACCAGCACCAGCGGGCCCTTCGGATCCGCCTTCGGGTCCGGCCGGACGGCGTCGCCCGGCAGGCCGAGCGCGGCGGCCAGGGCGGCGGCCGCGGCGTCCTGCCCGGTCGGGAAGGACACCGTGGTGGTTGCGGTGACGGGCGCGTCGGGGGCGGTGGTGGCCTTGGCGAAACCCTTGGTGCGGAGCTTTTCCACGGTGGGCCCCGACTGCCCGCGCGTCCCGCTGCCGTTGCGCACCGTCACCCGGACGTCCTTGGGGTCCACCGTCGGGGCGGCGGCGGTCGGGGTCGCCGGTGCGGTCTCGGGTGCGGCCGTGGCGGCGTCGGCGGGGGCGGCGGTCTCGGTCAGCGAGCGGTCGCCCGCGACCATCGAGAACAGCTGCCCGGCGTCCGGCTGCTTGAGCACCAGCCGGTCCTTGTCCTTGGGGTCGTCCAGGACCGGCACGGTGGCGAAGGTGATGTTCTTGGTGTCCACCTTGCTGAGGTCCAGCGCGAGGTCCTTGAGCTTGTCGACGCTGCCGATCCCGGAGTCCACGGTGAGCGCCTTGGTGGCGGCGTCGGCGAGCTTGTAGAGCTTGCTCGGGCTGGTCAGGGTGTCGTCGCTCTTGATCTTGCGGATCATCGAGCTGATGAACTGCTGCTGGAGCGGGATGCGGGTGAGGTCGCCGCCGAAGCCGACGGCGTGCCGGGTGCGGACGAAGGCCAGCGCCTCGTCGCCCTGGACCACGTGTCGGCCCTTGCTCATCTTCAGGTGCGAGTCCTTGTCGTTGATGTCCTTGGCCGCGCAGACCTCGACCCCGCCGACGGCGCTGGACAGCGTTTTCACCGCCTCGAAGTTGACCTGCACGAAGTGGTCGACCCGGATCCCGGTCATCTTCTCGACGGTCTTCCAGGTGCAGCCCGGGTCGCGCCCCTCCTGGCCGAGGCTGTTGTTGAACATGTCCCGCGCGGAGCCGGGGATCTTCTTGCCGCTGCCGCTCTGGCACTCCGGGATCGGCACCATCAGGTCGCGCGGGATGCTGATCGCGGTCGCGTTGGAGCGGTCCTTGGAGATGTGGAACAGCAGCGTGGTGTCGGCGTGCCCGACGCTGCCCTCGTTGCCGTACTCGCGGCCGAGGCCCTGCCGGCTGTCGGTGCCCAGCACCAGGATGTTGAGCGCGTCCCCGGCGGCTTTGGGCCGTTCCTCCTCGTTGCCCAGCTGGACCTTGACGGAGGTCAGGTTGCTGTTGAAGTGCTGGTACAGGTAGTACGCCCCGCCGCAGCCCGCGACCATCACCAGGGCGCCGGCCCCGGCGGTCCACTTGAGCGCCCGGCGGCGCCGGGTCCGCTTGGCGGCGGCGGCCGCCCGCCGCCGGGAGTCGCGGCGGCCCGGCCCGGGGACGTCGGCGGTCCCGGTCCCGGCCGACTCGGTGGCCGGCGTCTCCCCGGGGGCTCTCCGGTCGGCCGTCCGGCGGCGCTGCCCGGGGATGCCGGCGGCCGGGTCGAGGCGGTACTGGCCGGTTTCCGGGTCGCGCGTCCACTGGTCGGCGGGATCGACCTCCGGTTTGTCCTGCTGCACGGGGGTTCCCTACCTCCGACCGGTCACGGCTCCGGCTCGCCCGTTCGGCGGGCCGATCCGGACACACTAGACGAGCCGAACGGCTGAATCGTTCCGGTGTGATCTGCGCCATGTCCAGGTAATGGCCGGGTAAAGTCCCCTGGGTGTGCGGGATTTCCGGAAAACCCGCGCCGACCTGCGGCGCAGCCGCGATCAGTGCTGCGCGCAGGCGTCCACGTCGGCCGTGCGTCCCTCGAAGGTGGGCGAGGCGTCCGCCGAAGGTGACGCCTTCGCCGGAGCCCCCGCAGCCCCCACGGCCCCGTCCGACCCCGCGCCCGCACCCGCCGCCACCGGACTTGGACTCGGGCTCGCGCCCGCCCCGACGCCCGCCCCGACACCGACGCCCGCCCCGGCGACGGCACCCGGCGACGGCGCCGAACCGGGCGGCCGGACGGCGACCGACCGGTCGTCCCGCAGCGCGGTGAACAACTGGGTGGTCTGCGGCTGCACGAACTCGTCCCGGTCCGAGTCGTACCGGTACGGGCGGCGCGGCGCGGTCAGGAGCACCACGTCCGCCGAGGGGATGTCCCGCAGGTCCTGGGTGAGGTCGTACAGCGCCCCGAGCGAGGACAGCCCGCCGTCCGCCTTGACCGAGGAGGTGGCCGCGTCCAGCACCGGCCACAGCCGCGCCGGGTTCAGCAGCACGCCCTGCGACTGCACCTTGCGGATCAGCGCGGCCAGGAACTGCTGCTGACGGCCCATCCGCTGGGTGTCGCTGCCGTCGCCCAGGCTCTCCCGGGCCCGGACGTAGCCGAGTGCCTGCTCGCCGTGCAGGGTCTGCCGCCCGGCGGGCAGGTCGAGTCTGGCGTCCTTGTCGTGGATCGCCTGCGGGACGCACACCTCGACCCCGCCGATCGCGTTCACCATCGTCTTGAAGCCGTTGAAGTCGAGGATCACGTAGTGGTCGATCCGGATGCCGCTGAGCTGCTCGACGGCGCGGATCGAGCAGGCCGCGCCGCCCATTTCGAACGCCCAGTTGAACTGCATCAGCCCGGCCTTGCTGCGGGTGCCGTCGGGCTTCTCGCAGGCGGGGACGGTGACCATGACGTCGCGCGGGATGGAGACCGCCGTCGCGTGCTTCCGGTCGGCGGCCAGGTGCAGCAGGATCGTGGTGTCCGAGCGCTGGGTGCCCGGCTCGCCGCCGTACGAGGAGTTGGTGCCGGAGCGGTCGTCGCTGCCGATCAGCAGGATGTTCTCGGAGCCCTTGGCCCCGGCGGTCCGGCTCGGCCGCTCGGCCTCCAGCCGGGCGAGCAGTCGGTCGGTGGCCGAGTCGGTGCGGATGTTGCCGTCCAGCGTGCGGTAGGCGATCCAGAGCAGTGCCCCGGTGGCGACCAGCAGGAACGCGACGACGCCGGCGGTGATCATCAGCCACCGCCGGCGCCGACGCGGGCGTCCGGGTTCGGAAGGGTGCGCATCCGTCGGGGGCGGGTCGGTCGGGGGGTGCGCGGTGTCGTCCTCGGCCATGGCAGGGATCCCTACCCGCCCGGCCCGACCCGGGGGTTACCCGAGGCGCAGTGTCACCCGTTCGGATTCGGTCCGCTTCTCCCACTGCTCGGGGTCGAGCCCCTGCGAGTTGCGGCACAGCACCACCGAGGCGCCGGCCGCCAGCGGCGCCAGCAGACCGGCCTCCAGGCCGGTCCAGTCGTCGAACGAGAAGGTGGACAGCACCCGGTCGCCGGGCTTCAGTCCGAGCCGGGCGGCCCCCTCCCGGGCCAGCGCGACGGTCTGCTCGCCGGTCAGCTTCAGCGGCAGCCCGTCCACAGCGGTCTCCAGTGCGTGGCCGTCCGGGGCGACGGGCGAGTACGGCGCGAAGCGGTCGCCCTGGCCGGGCACCTCGGCGGCGTAGTCGAGGAAGCCGTCGGGGCGCTGCGGGAAGCGTCCGCCGAGCGGGCGCAGGGCCAGGGCCACCCGCTCGCCCTCGCAGGCGTGGGCGGCCGCCAGTCCGTCCGGGCCGCTGACCACCAGGTCGGCGGCGGCCGGGTCGCCGCCGGGCACCACCGCCACCCCGACCGACCAGCAGGCCAGCAGCCAGACGGCGCTCTGCCAGTGGGCGGGGAGCAGCAGTACGGCCCGGTCGCCCGGGCCGGCGTTCAACTCGTCCTGGAGGAGGTTGGCCGTCTTGGCCACCCAGTTGTCGAAGGTCCGGGCGGACAGTTCCACCCGTTCACCGGTGGCGTCGTCGTAGAAGGTGACCAGCGGGGCCGCGGGATCGACCGTGGACGTGCCGCCTCGCAGATATGCGTGCAGCAGTTCGACGGGGGTGCGGGCATCGGCAGCGAAATGCGCAGTCATGGTGCGCCCCAGCCTACGGCCTTCGAGTGGGCCGTCGGGAGGGGTGGCGGACCGGGCGCGAGGCGACGTGGCGAGTGGCCCGATTTGCCGCCACCATCCGGTTTATGCGCCTTTCCCTCCCGGCCGCCGTGCTCGCCGGCTGCACCGTCGCCCTGCTCCTCCAGCCCGCCGCCACCGCCGGCCCGGCCGACCCCGACGGCGCCCGGCGCCGCGGCTCCGCCGGCGGCGGGTCGGTCACCTCGCTGCCGCTCGGCCCCGGCCCGGCCCTGGCGCCGCGCACCACCCGGCCGTTCGAACTCCTCGGCGTCGGCTGGGACGGCCCGGCGGACGCGCTGGCCGGCGGCGCCGTCCGGGTCCGCACCCGGGACGCGGCCACCGGCCGCTGGGGCGACTGGCACGACCTGGAGGCCGACACCGAGGACGGCCCCGACCTCGCCCCGCGCGGCGCCACCGCGCCCCTGTGGACCGGCCGCAGCGACGGCGTCGCCGTCGAGGTGCGCCCCGGCCCCGCCGGGCCCCCGCCCGGCCTGCGGCTCGACCTGGTCGACCCCGGCCAGGGTGCGCCCGCGCCCGCCGCCCGGGTCCTGCCCCGCCGCCCTGCCGACGGCCACCAGGCCCCGCGCCCCGCCATCGTCACCCGGGCCGGCTGGGGCGCGGACGAGTCCCTGCGCGACCAGACCTTCGAGTACACCGGCCCGGTCCACGAGGTGTTCGTCCACCACACCGCCACCGCCACCGACTACGCCTGCTCCGACGCCCCCCGGGTGATCAGGTCGATCTACCAGTACCACGTTCAGAGCAGCGGCTGGCGGGACATCGGCTACAACTTCCTGGTCGACCGCTGCGGCACCGTCTACGAGGGCCGGGCCGGCGGCGTCGACCAGCCCGTCCACGGCGCCCACACCCTCGGCTTCAACACCGACTCGGCCGGCGTCGCCGCCATCGGCACCTACGTCGGCGACGCCCCGCCCCAGCCCCTCCTGGACGGCCTCGCCGCCATCGCCGGCTGGAAGCTCGGCCTCACCGGCCACCCCGCCGACGGCCGCACCAAGCTCACCTCCGCCTCCGACGCCAGCCGCTACCCCAAGGGCACCGTCGTCGACTTCGACGCCGTCTCCGGCCACCGCGACGCCTTCAACACCGAGTGCCCCGGCAACGCCCTCTACGCCCGGCTCCCCGCCCTCCGCACGGCCGCGGCCCACCTCCAGACCCCCTGACGCACCCCACCGCACCGCCCTACGCCGGCCCCGGCCCCCGCCCGACCAGCCCCCGCAGCTCCGCCGTCAACGCCGCCGCCAGATCCGGCCGGAGGTCGTAGCGCGCCGGCGTGTTCTGCAGCAGCCCGATCCGCCAGCCCGCCCCGGCGTTCACCGCGATCACCGTCTGCACCGCGTTGAGCGCCGGGTCCAGGTCCTCCGCGGCGTCCGGCACCAGCCCCGCGACGGCGTCCAGTTGCGCCACCCCGGGCCCCAGCGCGCGGACCCGGCGCACCCTGGCCACGTACTCCGGCGTCGCGTGGTCGGCGAAGAGCCGCCCCAGTTCGGCGGCGATCACCGACCGCCCGCAGTGCCGGGTGCCGTCGAAGCCGATCACCTCCCCGTCCTCGGCGAACGGCCCGGCGAAGGCCGAACCGTCCTGCTGGTTCCACCCCTCCAGCGCCCGGTGGTACAGCGCCCGCACCGCGTTCTCGTCCCCGGAGGACAGCTCCGGCAGCCGCGTATCGTTCATATCCCCATGGTCGACGAAGGCGGTGGAGCCGGACAGCGGAGGAGGTGCGCGGCGGTGACGGGCGAGTCGGTACGGCGTTGGCGGCCGGGTTTCCCGCTGGACGTCGCCCGGACGCTGCTGCCGCTGCGCCGGGGCCCCGCCGACCCGGCGTACCGCACCACCGGCGACGGCGCGCTCTGGCGGGCGTCCCGGACCCCGGCCGGGATCGGCACGCTGCGGGTGCTGGCGCGCCCGGCGGCCGGCGAGGTGGAGGCGACGGCCTGGGGCCCGGGTGCGCCGTGGCTGCTGGAGCGGCTGCCGGTGCTGCTGGGCGCGCAGGACGATCCGGAGGCCCTGGTGCTGCCGCCCGGCCCGCTGCGGGACGCCCAGCGCCGCACCGCCGCGGTCCGCCTCACCCGCACCGGGCTGGTCCTGGAGTCCCTCGTCCCGGCGATCCTGGAACAGAAGGTGACCACCGACGAGGCCTACCGCGCCTGGCGCACCCTGCTACGGGACTTCGGCACCGCGGCGCCGGGCCCGGCCGAGGGCATGCGGGTGGCGCCGTCGGCCCGGGAGTGGGCGCTGGTGCCGAGCTGGGAGTGGCACCGCGCGGGGGTGGACCCGAAGCGCTCGGCGACGGTCATGCGCGCCGTCCGGCTGGCGCCCCGGCTGGAGGAGGCCGCCGCGATGGACCACGCCGAGGCCTTCGCCCGGCTCACCGCCGTCCCGGGGATCGGCCCCTGGACGGCCGCCGAGACCCTGCAGCGCAGCAACGGCGACCCGGACGCGGTCTCGGTCGGCGACTTCCACCTGCCCAACCTGGTCGGCTGGGCCCTGGCCGGCCGCCCCCGCAGCGACGACGCCCAGATGCTCGCCCTGCTGGAGCCCTACCGCCCGCACCGCCACCGCCTCTGCCGCCTCCTGCTGGCCACCACCCCCCACGCCCCCCGCTACGGCCCCCGCCTCACCCCCAACGACCACCGGCGGCGATGAACTACGCCGTAGTACACTGCCTCGCATGGAAGCAACCATGCGGGAGCTGAACCAGCAGACGGCCAGGGTGATAGGAGCCGTCGAGCGGGGCGAGACCGTCACCGTCACCAAGGACGGCAGGCATGTGGCCACCATCCTGCCGCCGAGCCTGGCCGCACCCGTCTACCCCTTCCGGACCGATCCGATGGGGGAGGAGCTCGACGACATGCCGGTCATCCCCGGCGGCGGCGGGCGCATTCTGGCCGACCTCGACCAGCACATGGAAGGATTCGGCAGGTGACCGACGTCGCGGTGGTCGGTGACACCGGCGCCCTGCTCGCCGCATACGCCGGTGAGGAACCCGACCACGACGCCTGCCTGAAGGCCTTGCGTACGGTCGGCCATCTGGTCATCTCGCCGCTGGTGCTGGCCGAGCTGGACTACCTCGCGCACCGGACACTCGGAGCCGCGATGGCGATGCGCGTTCTGGACGACATCATCGACCGATGTGCGATCGGCCGCTTCGAGGTGCCCGAGGTGGGTGCGCACCTTGCCACCGCGCGGGCGGTCATGCGGCAGTACCCGGACCTGGACATCGGCCTGACCGACGCCATCAACGTCGCGCTGGCCGCGGAGTTCAGGACCGACGCCGTGCTGACCGTCGACCGTCGCCACTTCCGTGCGATCAGGCCACTGACCAACCACAAGGCCTTCCGGCTGCTGCCGGACGACCTCGACGGCTGATCCTCACCGCACCTCGATGAAGGTGTCGGCGCCGCGGTCCGGGCGTTCGCGCCTCACCCCCGACGACCACCGGCGGCGATGAACCGGAAGCGCCGTGCGGTGTACACGCCGATGTGTACGCTTGATGCATGACTGACGCACTGAGCATCCGGGAACTGCGTGCGAACCTCGCCGAGGTGGTCACCCAGGCCGAGGCCGGCGAGATCACCGTGATCACTCGGAAGGGCGAGCGGGTCGGAGCGGTCGTGCCGATCGAGATCCTCGATGCCATCGAGGATGCCGCCGACGAACTGCTCGCCCGTGAGGCCGAGCAGCACCGGAACGATCCCACCGTGACCATGGCCGAGCTCCTGGCCGACCTGTTCGACTCGCCCAAGGACTCCTCCGGGAGCGCTGCGTGAAGTACGCGTTCCGCTTCACCTCGCACGCCAGGCGCCAGCTGCGTGACATCAGCCAGGTCGATGCGATGCGGATCCTCACCGCACTCACCGTTCTCGGCGAGGACCCTTACGCCGATGGCCCGGATGTCAAGAAGCTGGCGGGTCACGACGGCCTCTACCGCCTCCGCGTCGGCGTCTACCGTGTGGCCTACGAGATCCACGACGGCGTGTTGGTGATCCTCGTGGTGGCCGTTGGCAATCGCCGCGAGATCTATCGCGGTCTCTGAACCGCTACCGCACCTCGATGAAGGTGTCGGCGCTGCGGTCCGGGCGTTCGCGCGGGGGTTCGGCGGGGCGGCCGACGGCGATGGCGCCCATCGGGTCCCAGCCGTCCGGGAGGTCGAGGGCCGCGCGGACGGTGTCGCGGCAGAACATGGTGGACGACACCCAGGCGGAGCCGTAGCCCTCGCCGGTGAGGGCGACCAGGAGGTTCTGCACGGCGGCGCCGGCGGCGACGGTGAACATCTCCCGTTCGGCGGCGGCGCGCCGCTGGTCGGGGTAGTGGTGCGAGCCGTCCATGACGAGGCAGGGCACCACCAGGTAGGGCGCCTCGCGCAGGACGTCGCCGCGGGCGGTGCGGCGGGCGATCCGGGCGTCGTCCCAGCCGTCGAGTTCGCGCAGGTCGCGCTGCCAGGCGGCGAGCATCGCGTCGAGCAGCCGGGTGCGGGCCTGCGCCGTCTCCAGCAGGACGAACCGCCACGGCGTGGTGTGGTGCGGGGCGGGCGCGGTGACGGCGGCGGCGACGGCGCGGCGCACGGCGCCGGGGTCGACCGGGGTGTCGGTGAAGGAGCGGACGGTGCGCCGCAGGGTGACGGCCTGGCGCAGCGCCTCGGAGGTGCCGAGCCGGAACATGTCGTCGACGGCGGAGCGGACCAGCGGCCGGGTGCCGTCGCCGTCCTCGGCGGTGACGAGGTGGCCGAGCCCGCGGACGACGGCGACCGGCACGCCGCTGGTCTTGCCCTTCACCAGGTCGGCGGCGGCGGCGAGTTCGTCGGCGGTGGCGGTGACGGTGAGCGCCAGCTCGTTGCCGTGGCTGTCGGTGCGCCCGCGGTGGTCCTCCAGCACGGACAGCCCGGCGGCGCCGATGGCGACGTCGGTGAGCCCGGTGCGCCAGGGCCGGCCGAAGGTGTCGGTGACGACGACGGCGAGCCGGCGGCCGGTGAGCTGCTGGAGCCGCCCGCGCAGGGCGCGGGCGGAGGCGTCCGGGTCCTCGGGCAGCAGCAGGACGGTGCCGGGGGCGGTGTTGGAGGCGTCGACGCCGGCGGCGGCCATGACGAAGCCGTTGCGGTTCTCGACGATCCGGGCGTGGCCGCGCCGGGCGACCACCCGGACGGTCTCGGCCTCGATCGCGGCCTCGCGGTCGGCGGCGTGCAGCAGCCGGCCCTCGGCCTTGCTGACGATCTTCGAGGTGACGATCAGGATGTCGCCGTCCTGGTACTCGCCGGCCTTGGCGAGCAGCGCGGCGAGGTCGGTCCCGGCGTCGATCTCCGGCAGCCCTTCGACCGGCAGGATCTGCAGGCTCATGCGCCCGCCCCGCTGCGCCCGCGCCCGCGCCCGCTCACTTGCGCACCTGCTCGGCGAGGGCGAGGGCGGCCCGGGCCATCTCGGCGGTGGCCTCGACGTCGGTCATCAGCAGCGGGACGGCCCGGCAGGCGATCCCGGCGGCTTCGACGGCGGCGACCGAGGCCTGGTCGGCGGTGTCGACGAGCCAGCCGTCGATGAGTGCGGAGCCGTAGTTCAGTGCGACCGCCTCCGCGGTGGCCTCGGCGCCGACGGCGGCGAGCACCTTGTCGGCCATGCCGCGCACCGGGGCGCCGCCGATGATCGGGGAGAGCCCGACGACGGGGGCGGGGGCGGCGGCGACGGCCTCCCGGATGCCGGGGACGGCGAGGATGGTGCCGATGGAGACGACCGGGTTGGACGGCGGGAAGAGGATGACGTCGGCGGCGGCGAGGGCCTCCAGGACGCCGGGCGCGGGCTTCGCGGTGTCGGCGCCGACCGGGATGATCGCCTCGGCGTCGACGGCGGCGTGCAGCCTGACCCAGTACTCCTGGAAGTGGATCGCCCGGGTGCCCTGCTCGTCGGTGATCCGCACGTGGGTCTCGACCCGGTCGTCGCTCATCGGCAGCAGCCGTACGCCGGGCTTCCAGCGCACGCACAGCGCCTCGGTGACCTGGCTGAGGCTGTAGCCGGCGGTGAGCATCTGGCTGCGGACGAGGTGGGTGGCGAAGTCGCGGTCGCCGAGCCCGAACCACTCGGGGCCGACGCCGTACTCCTTCATCTCGGCCTTGATCGACCAGGTCTCGTCGGTGCGGCCCCAGCCCTGCTCCTCGTGGATGCCGCCGCCGAGGGTGTACATCACGGTGTCGAGGTCGGGACAGACCTTGAGACCGTAGAGGTGGATGTCGTCGCCGGTGTTGCCGATGACGGTGATCTCGTCCTGCGGTCCGACTGCCGCGAGGAGTCCGCGCAGGAAGCGCGCTCCGCCGATTCCGCCTGCCAGTGCCACGATGCGCATGGGTTCATCCTGCCACGGTCCGACTGCCCGTCAGCCCGGTCGCCGGCCCGGTCGTAGGCCCGGCCGCCGGCGGGTGCGACGGCCGGGCTGACGCGGGCGGGTGCTCAGTGCGCCTCGGCCTGGGCCTGCGGGTGCTGCTCGGGGACGGCGGTGCCGCCGTACTGGTTCATCTCGGTGAGGCCCGGGGTGTAGAGGTGGATGGAGACGGCGGGTTCGAGCGTGCCGTTGACCACCTCGTGGAGGTAGCCGGAGGAGAAGACCCGCTGCCCGCCGGGGCGCAGGGTGCGGGCTCCCTCGCCGGCGCGGGTGAGCGAGCGCTCGATCAGCTCGCCCTGGACGACGGTCATCACGCCGGAGGACTCGCCGTGGTCGTGGAAGCCGCTGCTCTGGCCGGGCAGCCAGCTGAGCAGCCAGACCTCGTAGCCGGGGCCGGTCTCCAGCCGGGCGTACCAGCGGGTGAGCGCGTCGTAGCGGACCAGGGGTTCCCAGCGGGCGCGGTCGGCGGCGATCTCGCGGATCAGCCGGGCGTGGCCGGCCACGGTGGTGGGGTGGCGGGGCAGGTCGGTGCGGGCCAGGTGCGGGAAGGCGAGCGGGTCGCCGGCGATGGAGACGTCGCTGAGGCCGTCGGTCCAGCCCCGGGCGGGCGCGGCGGGCGCGGCGGTGGAGGGGTTTGGGCGGGCGAGTTTGTTGCGGTCGCGGTTCCGCTTGCGGATGCGGGTCATACGCACGGGAGTCGTCCTCGGAGTGGCGGCTGGTTCGTCGGGGATCAGCCGGATCCGGGATGTCCTGGGACGGGAATCGCGGGCGGCCTCTGTGCTTCCTGGGGGCGGCGCGCGGTGGGACGCGGGCGCCTAGATACAGCAGGAGCAGAGGCGACAACAAGAGTTCACGGCACGGCGGAGCGTGGAACCGCTCCGGGGGCTGGCGAACTCTGACATAGGGGAAAGGAGACCGCATCCGTGGGGCCGGTGTCAAACACAGGGATGCGGCATTCGAGAGGGTTACGCCAAGAAGTTGCCCGGATGGGGTGATAAATCACGCTCTATGTTTCGATGGGAAGATCGCCGGGAAGGCAGGGCGATGACCGGCCTGTGATGGTGACCGAGCGTCACTCGCCGAAGGGTTGTGGCTGGTTCGACGCCGTTCAGGGCTTTCGGATCGAAGGTCCAATGTGTCCGAATATGTACACTATTCGTAACGGCTTGGTGCCGGGGAGTGAATCCTCGCCCCAATACCAGAGCTCGGCTTGACTGAGCCAGAGTGACGCAACTGTAATTTCACTCGTGTCGTCGGCCGCACGAGGCAACGGCAACCACGGGGACGCCAAGTAGGGGCAGAGGAGGCGCGCCACATGAGCGAGCTCTTTGAGCTGTTGATCGGTGACGGCATCGCGGAGGAGGAAGAGGAACTCGGTTGGCAGGAGCGCGCGTTGTGCGCCCAGACCGACCCCGAGTCCTTCTTCCCCGAGAAGGGCGGCTCCACGCGCGAGGCCAAGAAGGTCTGCCTCGCCTGCGAGGTCCGTTCGGAATGCCTGGAGTACGCCCTCGCCAATGACGAGCGGTTCGGCATCTGGGGCGGACTCTCCGAGCGCGAGCGCCGTCGGCTCAAGAAGAGCGCGGTCTGACCGGGGCGGCCGCCGACCCCCGCTGACCCTTCGACAACCACACGGCAGTACGGGCGCCTCACCGCGGCGGTGGGGCGCTTTCGTGTTCCCTGTCGGCTCTTCACCGGTCCCGCACCGGCACCGCGGACGAAGCCGCCATCCGGAGCCGTTAGTGTGGTGCGCCATCCGGTTGCCGTTCACCGGCTGTGTCCACCGAGAACTGAGGCCCGCGCACTCGATGACCGTCTACAGCCACCAGAGCGGCTTCACCGCTGCCAGGCCGCCCGCCTACCCGCGCCACCTGGTCACCGCGGTGATCGTCTCGCACGACGGGGCCCGCTGGCTGCCGCAGGCCCTCGCCGGCCTGCTCGGCCAGGACCGCCAGGTCCAGCGGGTGCTCGCGGTCGACACCGGTTCCACCGACAACTCTCCGCAACTGCTCGCGGACACCCTCGCCGACTGGCTGCCCGAGAGCGGCCCGCTGCTCCTCGGCCGCCGGGCCGGCTTCGGCACCGCCGTCGCCGAGGCCGTCTTCGGCAGCCCGCCGCTGCGCCCGGAGGACCTGCCGTACCGGCTCGACCCCTCCGGCTACGACCCGGTCACCGGCGGCTGGGACGACTTCGGCGACCCGCTCGCCCAGGAGGACGACCTCGGCCGCGGCGGCCCGCGCGAGACCCAGCCCGTCGAATGGCTCTGGCTGCTGCACGACGACTGCGAGCCGCAGACCGACGCGCTGCGCCGGCTGCTCCAGGTCGCCGACTCCACCCCCAGCGCCGCCGTGGTCGGCCCCAAGCTGCGCAGCTGGTACGACCGCCGCCAGCTGCTGGAGGTCGGCGTCACCATCGCCCGCTCCGGCCGCCGCTGGACCGGCCTCGACCGCCGCGAGCAGGACCAGGGCCAGCATGACCAGGTCCGCCCGGTGCTCGCCGTCTCCAGCGCCGGCATGCTGGTGCGCCGCGACGTCTTCGAGGAACTCGGCGGCTTCGACAAGGCGCTGCCGCTGATGCGCGACGACGCCGACTTCTGCTGGCGGGTCAACGCCGCCGGCCACCGCGTGGTGGTCGCCCCCGACGCCGTGCTGCGGCACGCCGAGGCGGCCAGCCGCGAGCGCCGCGCCATCGACTGCGGCCCCGCCCACCCGCACCGGGTGGACAAGGCCGGCGCCGTCTACACCCTGCTCGCCAACTGCAAGGGCGCGCTCTTCCCTTACGTCCTGCTGCGGCTGGTGCTCGGCACCCTGCTGCGGGCCGTCACCAACCTGCTCGGCAAGGACCCGCGCCAGGCCTTCGACGAGCTCACCGGCCTCGGCCACGAACTCGTCCGCTTCCCCCGGCTGCTGGCCGCGCGCAAGCAGCGCGCCCGCACCCGGGCCGCCGACGCCCTGGACGACCGCACGCTCTTCCCGCCGCCCGGCGCCACCGCCCGGCTCGCCGTCGAGGGCGTGATCGGCTCCCTCGGCATAGGGGGAGGGGACGACACCGGCCGGCACGGCACGGTCGAGGCCGGGCCGGGCGGCGAGGACGACGAGGACCTGGTCGTCGAGCAGTTCACGCTGATCAAGAAGCTGGCCCGGCGTCCGGCGCCGGTGCTGTTCGCGGCCCTGCTGGTGTTCGCCCTGATCGCCTGCCGCGGCCTGTTCGGCAGCGGCGAGCTGTTCGGCGGCGCCCTGCTGCCGGCCACCGACGGCGCCGGCGGCCTCTGGTCGATGTACGCGGACGCCTGGCATCCGATCGGCACCGGCTCCGCCGCCGCCGCGCCGCCGTACCTCGGCGTGCTCGCGGTGCTGTCCTGGGTGCTGTTCGACCACGCCGACCTCGCGCTCACCCTGCTGGTCGTGCTCACCGTGCCGCTGTCGGCGGTCAGCGCCTACCTGGTGTCCCGGCCGCTGCTGGACTCCAAGCTCGTCCGGGCCTGGGCCAGCGCCGCCTACGCGCTGCTGCCCGCCGCGACCGGCGCGCTCGCCCAGGGCCGGATCGGTACCGCCGTCCTCGCCGTGCTGCTGCCGCCGCTGGCCCGCGCCGCCGCGATCGCGGCCGGTCTCGGCATCCGCGACGAGAGCGCCGCCAAGGGCGCCCGCCCGGGGTGGCGGCCGGTCTGGATGACCGTCCTGCTGCTCACCCTGGCCACCTCCTTCGTGCCGTTGACCTGGGCGCTCGCCCTGCCGCTGTGCCTGGCGACGCTGGTCGTCGCGGTGGTCCGCGGCGGTGCCTTCGGCTCGGGCGGCGCCGCGCTGCGCCTGCTCGGCCTGCGCGTCCTGGTGATCCTCGCGCTGCCCGTCCTGGTGCTGGCGCCGTGGTCGCTGTCGGTGCTGGCGCACCCGCAGTGGCTGCTGCTGGAGGCCGGCCTGCCCGGCCTGCACGGCACCGGTGCGAGCGCGGCCGGCCTGCTGCTGGTCAACCCGGGCGGCGCCGGGGTGCCGCCGGTCTGGCTGTCGGCCGGCGTGGTGCTCGCCGCGCTCGCCGCACTGCTGCGCGCCGACCGTCGCCGTGCGGTGCTGTCCGCCTGGGGTGCGGCCGGTGCGGGTCTGGTCTTCGCGGTCGCGGTGGCGGGCACCTCCGTCACCCCGGCCTCCGGCGGCCCGGCGGTGCCCGCCTGGGCCGGTCCGGCCTCGCTGATCGCCGGGATCGCCCTGCTGGCGGCCGCCGCGATCGGTGCCGACGGCGCCAACGCCCGCGTGGCCGGGATCGCCTTCGGCTGGCGCCAGCCGGTGGCCGCGCTGGTGGTGGCCGCCGCGGTGCTGGCCCCGCTGGGCACCGGCCTGTGGTGGGCGCTCACCGGCGCCGGCAAGCCGCTGCACCGGGCCCAGGCCGGCCAGGTGCCCGCGTTCATCGCGGAGGAGGCCGGCACCACCGACCGGTCCCGCACCCTGGTCGTCACCGGCGACCCGGGCGGCGGCGCGGTCCGCTACACCGTGGTCCGCGGTGCGGGCCTGACGCTCGGCCAGGCCGAGTCCACCGTCGACCCGGCGACCGGCACCCAGGACGGCCTGAACAAGATGGTCGGCAGCCTGCTGGCCGGTTCCGGCGCCGACCAGGCCGGTGCGCTCTCCGGCTACGGCATCGCCTACGTGCTGGTCCAGCAGTCGGTGATCGGCACCTACAAGGACGTCCTGGACACCACCCCCGGCCTGGTCAAGGCCAACCAGGACGGCGACTCCGCGCTCTGGCAGGTCACCGGCGCCCCCGCCGTCCGCGCGGTGATCACCGCCCCGGGCGCCGCCCCGGTGGTCGTCCCGGCCGGGGCCCGCGACCTCACCGCCACCGTTCCGGCCGGCCCGGACGGCCGGGTGCTGCGGCTCGCCGAGTCCGCCGCCCCCGAGTGGAAGGCCACCGTGGGCGGCACCGCGCTGGAGTCCGTCACGGTCGACGGCTGGGCGCAGGGCTTCAAGCTCCCGGCCGGCGGCGGCAAGCTGACCGTCACCCGGGAGGACGGCTTCGCGCACACCGGCTGGATCTGGGCCCAGGTGTTGCTCGGCCTGACCATCCTGGTGCTGGCCCTGCCCGGACGCCGCAGCCACAAGGACGACGACCTGCCCGAGGAGGTGGTGGCCGCCGCCGCGCTGGCCGCCGCGGCCCAGGCGCAGGCGCCCGCCCCCGGCAGCCGCCGGGCCCGCCGGATGGCCGAGCGCGGCGAGGGCGGCGAGGACGGCGGGGTGTACGAGGGCCCGCCGGGCGCGATCCCGGCGCAGCCGGCCGGCGAGCCGATGGCCGAGGCGGTCCAGGCGGCCGCCGCCGTCCAGGAGACCGAGCCGTACGCCGACCCGTACCAGACGTACCAGCAGGCCGACCCGTACAGCTACGACCAGTACGCGGCCCAGCAGCCGGTGGCCGCGCCGTACGGCGGCCAGGGGTACGACGGCCAGGGCTACGAGGGCTACCAGCCGCAGGCGTACCCGCAGCAGGGCTACGAGCAGCAGCCGTACCCGCAGGAGCAGCAGTACGGCTACGAGCAGCAGCCCTACCAGCAGACGGAGCACCAGCAGCCGTGGGTGCCGGGGCAGCCGCAGGCCGAGCCCTACTACGACCCCAACGACCCGAACGACCCCAACGGCACGGGCCGGTACCCGCACCAGCACGGATCGGGGAGCTGACCCGCGATGAAGAAGCCCGCATTCAGGAAGAAGTCCGCGCCCGAGGCCGTCGAGCCGACGGAGGCCGCAGAGGCCGCCGAGGCCGGGCAGTCCGGGCCCGCCCCGGCCCAGGCGCCGGAGCCCGCGGCCTCCGCCCGGCCGGCCGGGCGGTCCGGGGGCACCAGGACCACGCAGTCCCTGCTGGCCGCGGCCGTCGTGCTCGCGGCGGTGTTCGGGATCGCCGAGACGCGCCCGCCGGCCGCCCCCGCCAAGGCGGACGGCGGCGTCGCCCCGACCACCGCGCAGGTCGAGCGGACGGCGGCGGTCTGCCCGCAGCCGCTCCAGGGCCTGACCGGCTCGACCACGCTCACCGCCTACACCCCGCCCGGGACGGGCGGCGCCACCGGCGGGGCCGGCTGGCTCTCCGACGCCGCCGCGCCCGCGACCCCGCCGACCACCGCCCCCTCCGCCCCGGCGTCCGGCGCCCCCGCCGCGCCGTCCGGCTCGGCCGCCCCGGCCGCCCCGGCCGCCCCGGACAAGGGCGCCGCGCCCGCCGACGCCCGGCTGACCCTGGCCAAGCCCGGCGCCCCGGCCACCGGCCCGGCCGCCAACGGCGACACCGCGCCCGGCACCGGGGCCGTCGCCACCGGCGCCCTCGCCCCCGGCTTCACCGTCACCCAGACCACCGTGGTCACCGAGCAGCGCGGCCTCGGCCTGTCCGGCCTCACCTGCACCCCCGCCGGGACCAGCTTCTGGTTCGCCGGGGCCAGCACGGCCGGCGACCGGGTCGACTACGTCAGCCTGGTGAACACCGAGTCCTCCGCCGCCGTGGTCGACATCAAGCTGTACGGCGACAAGGGCCTGATCGAGAACGACGCCGCCAACGGCATCACCGTCGCCCCCGGCAGCTCCCAGTCCGTGCTGCTGCCGACGATCAGCAAGGGCGCGGTCAACGACCTCGCCGTGCACGTGGTCGCCCGCAGCGGGCGGGTCGGTGCCGCGCTGCACGCCGCCGACGGTGCCAAGGGCGCCGACTGGATCCCGGCCTCGGCCGAACCGGCGGCCACCCAGGTGCTGCCCGGCCTGCCCGCCGACACCTCCGCCGCCCACCTGGTGGTCTGGGCGCCGCCGGAGGACGACGCCGACCTGAAGATCCAGCTCTCCGGCAAGAACGGCTGGTTCACCCCGGCCGGCAACGAGTCCATCCACATCAAGGCGGGCATGGTGGCCGCCGTCGACCTCGGCAAGGTCACCCGCGACGAGGTCGCCGGGCTGCGGCTGTCGCCCACCGACGACAAGCACCCGACCCGGGTCGTGGCCGGCCTGCGGGTCGACCGGGCCGGGGGCGGCGGCAAGAGCGACGCGGCCTGGCTCACCGGTACCGGCCCGGTCGGGGCCCGCGCCACGGTCGCCGACAACCGGGCCGGCGCGTCCACGCTGTTCCTGACCTCCGCCGGCGACGCCGCCACCGTCCGGGTCACCGCCTCGGCCGGCAGCGGCGGCGGCACCCCGGTGAGCAAGGACGTCCAGCTGCCGGCCGGCGGCACGGTCGCCCTCCCGGCGCCCGAGCCCGGTGGGCTGAACGGCAGCTTCGCGCTCACCGTCGAGACCGTCTCCGGCGGCCCGGTGATGGCCGCCCGGATGCTCTCGCTGCCCGCCAAGGACGTGCCGATGTTCACCATCCAGGCGCTGCGCGACGACCACAGCACCGTCAGGGTCCCGCAGGCCGGCCAGGATCCGGGCGTCGTCCTGCGCTGACCGGTCGGACGGGGCGGTACCCGGCAGGCCCGGGTACCGCCCCGTCCGCGTGCTCAGTCCTCGTCGTAGCGCGGGTCGATGGCGTCCGGGGACAGTCCCAGCAGCTCCGCCACCTGCTCGATCAGGATCTCGTGCACCAGCGCCGCGCGGTCCTCCCGGGTCTTCGCCCGGATCTCCACCGGCCGCCGGTACACCACGATCTGGCTCTTGCGCCCCTGCTTGCCCGGCAACACCCGCCCCAGCGGCACGCCGTCCTCGCCGTCGGCCGCGTCGGGCTCGTGCAGCGGCACCTCCTGGACGGCGAACTCCACTTCGATCAGCTGCGGCCAGCGCCGTTCAAGACGCTCCACCGATTCGCGCACGTAGTCGTCGAACAGTTCGGAGCGGGTGAGCGAGATCGGCACCTGGGGCGGCGCCAGCGGGCCGCGCAGCCCCCTGCCGTGCCGGTCGCGATGCCGGGGACGGCGCGAGGGTCCCGTCGATGACTGCGGTGCAGAGCTGTCCATATCACTGCCGAGGGTAGTCCTTGGACGGTCGGAAGTGGACTACTCCGACGGGGAAACGCCCGAGGCGGCGGAGGCGTGGACCGGCGTGCGGACCGCGACACGGCACACCCGCCGGACAGGCGGTCTTCGCTCCCCGGCGAGGAGTGCGGTACCGTCCACCCTCGTGAGCTCTGTACGTCGTTGTTCGCGGACCGCGTGCGGCCGGCCGGCCGTCGCGACGCTGACGTACGTCTACGCGGACTCCACCGCCGTCCTGGGCCCGCTCGCCACCTACGCCGAGCCGCACTGCTACGACCTGTGCGCCGAGCACGCCGAGCGCCTCACCGCCCCGCGCGGCTGGGAGGTCGTCCGGCTGGCCGCCGAGGCCGGGCCGCTGCGCCGCAGCAGCGACGACCTGGAGGCCCTCGCCAACGCCGTCCGCGAGGCCGCCCGGCCGCAGACCCCCCGTCAGGGCCGCGGGTCCGAGGGCGAGTCCACCGAGGGCGGCCGCCGCGGCCACCTGCGCGTCCTGCGCTCGCCGGACAACTGACGCCGCACAGCCGACGCCGTACCCCGCCCAGGGCCTGCACCGGGCGTTCGTCCGACTTGGGTACGCTGCCCGTCTACCGTCACCGCGGACCGTCGACCGAACGGGCGGTGACCCCGACGTATCGTGACCGTGGGCGGCCAGCCGCCGATCACACGCACACCGACCAGTACAGAGACCAGGGTGGAGCCGCAGTGCGCGACCTCAAGCAGCTCGTGAAGGCCTACGACGTCCGAGGCGTCGTCCCGGACCAGTGGGACGAGCACCTGTCCCGGGCCTTCGGCGCCGCGTTCGTGCAGGTCACCGGCGCGTCCGCGATCGTCGTCGGCCACGACATGCGCCCCTCCTCCCCGTCGCTCACCCGGGCGTTCGCCGAGGGCGCCGCCGCCTACGGCGCCGACGTGGTCCAGATCGGCCTCTGCTCGACCGACCAGCTCTACTACGCCAGCGGCAAGCTCGACCTGCCCGGCGCGATGTTCACCGCCAGCCACAACCCGGCCCAGTACAACGGCATCAAGCTGTGCCGGGCCGGCGCCGCCCCGGTCGGCCAGGACACCGGCCTCTCCGAGATCCGCGAGCTGGTCGAGTCCTGGACGGGCGAGGACGACACCGTCACCGTCCCGGCCAAGGACGTCAAGCCCGGTGCGCTGTCCGAGCAGGACACCCTGCGCGGCTACGCCGACCACCTGCTGGGCCTGGTCGACCTCACCGCGATCCGCCCTCTCAAGGTCGTCGTGGACGCGGGCAACGGCATGGGCGGCCACACCGTGCCGACCGTCTTCGACGGCCTGCCGATCGAGCTCGTCCCGATGTACTTCGAGCTGGACGGGACCTTCCCCAACCACGAGGCCAACCCGCTCGACCCGAAGAACATCGTCGACCTCCAGGCCAAGGTCCGCGAGGTCGGCGCCGACCTCGGCCTGGCCTTCGACGGCGACGCCGACCGCTGCTTCGTCGTCGACGAGCGCGGCGAGCCGGTCTCCCCGTCCGCCATCACCGCCCTGGTCGCCGCCCGCGAGATCGCCCGCGCCCAGGCCGCCGGCGAGGCCGAGCCGACCGTCATCCACAACCTGATCACCTCCTGGACCGTCCCCGAGGTGGTCCGCGAGCTCGGCGCCAACCCGGTGCGCACCCGGGTCGGCCACTCCTTCATCAAGCAGGAGATGGCCGTCACCGACGCCGTCTTCGGCGGCGAGCACTCCGCGCACTACTACTTCCGCGACTTCTGGCGCGCCGACACCGGCATGCTGGCCGCGCTGCACGTGCTGGCCGCGCTCGGCGGGCAGCCCGGCACGCTGTCCGCGCTCACCGCCGAGTACGACCGCTACGCCGCCTCCGGCGAGATCAACAGCACCGTCGCCGACCAGGCCGCCAGCACCGCCGCCGTCCGCGCCGCCTACGCCGGCCTGGAGGGCACCACCGTCGACGAGCTGGACGGCCTCACCGTGGCCGGCCCGGACTGGTGGTTCAACCTGCGCGCCTCCAACACCGAGCCGCTGCTGCGCCTGAACGCCGAGGCCAAGGACCCGGCGAAGATGGCCGAGCTGCGCGACGGCGTGCTCGCCATCGTCCGCGCCTGACCGAGGCCTCCTGTGCCCCGGCCGGTAGGGTTGCCTATCGGCCGGGGCACCGCCGTGCCACCCCCCGACTTTTGGAGAGCCCCATGAAGCTCGAATCCTTCCTGCTGGAGATCCTGGTCTGCCCGCAGTGCCGGGCCGCGCTCACCGAGGGCGGCACCGAGGAGCAGCCCGAGCTGCTCTGCACCGGCGCGGACTGCGGCCTCGCCTACCCGGTCCGGGACGGCATTCCGGTCCTGCTGGTGGACGAGGCCCGCCGCCCGGCCTGATCCTTGGGGCGAAGCCCCCACCCCGCCAGCCCAGCGCGCACAGGACAGCAGCCGGAGGCCCGCCGCATGCTCGACGACACCCTGCTCGACGACCCGGCCGCCCTGCAGCGCGCCGACCGCGACCGCGCCCTGCTGGCCCTGGCCGGCGCCGGCGCACGGGTCCGCACCGCGCTGCGGCTGGCCGACGCGGCCGGCCTGGACCGGCTGCGCCCGGACGGCCGCCCGCGCGCCGTCCTGGTCGCGGGCCACGGCAGCGCCCTGACGGCGGGCGAGATCCTGACCGCGCTGGCCGGCCAGGCCGGCCTGATCACCACGCTGCCGCCGACCGAGGCGGCCGCCCCGCGCGCCGACCGGGCCGGCGCGCCGCCCGCCTTCACCGCCGGGCTCGGCTGGCAACTGCCCGGCTGGGCCGGCCCGCTGGACCTCCTGGTGGTCAGCTCCGCCGACGGCGGCGAACCGGGCCTGGTCGGCCTCGCCGAGCAGGCCTACGCGCGCGGCTGCGCGATCGTGGTCACCGCCCCGGCGGGCAGCCCGCTGGCCGAGGCCGCGCTGCAGGTGCGCGCGCTGCCGCTGCCGTACGTGGCCTCCGCGCTGCCCGAGGACGAGGCGCCCGCCGGCCCGGCCGCCGAGCCGGACCTCCCCGCCGAGGACCCGGCCGCGCTGTGGTCCCACCTCGCCCCGCTGCTCGCGCTCGCCCAGAAGATCGGCATCACCCAGCTGCCGTACGACGCGCTGCCGGCCGTCGCCGACCTGCTGGACGCGACCGCCGTCCGCTGCCGCCCCGACGCCGCCGCGTACACCAACCCGGCCAAGGGCCTGGCCGCCCGGCTGGCCGGGACGGTCCCGCTGCTGTGGGCCGAGGGCCCGATCGCCGGGGCCGTCGCCACCCGCTTCGCCGCCCAGCTCGCCGAACGGGCCGGCCGCCCGGCGCTGGCCGGGCCGCTGCCGCAGGTGCTCACCGCCCACCGCGGCATGTTCACCGGCCAGTTGGGCGCGGGCGCGGACCCGGACGACTTCTTCCGCGACCGGGTCGACGAGCCGGATCCGCTGCACCTCCAGGTCCTGCTGCTGCGGCACGTCCCGGGGGCGCCCGGTGCCCAGTCCGGTGTCCGTCCCGGCGGCGCGCCCGAGGAGCAGGGCGGGCCGGCCGAGGTGCCGGAGGACGACGCGGGCCCGCGCAGCTTCGGTGTCACCCGCGCGCACCGGCTGGCCGGCGCCCACGACGTCCGGCTGACCGAGTACGCGACCAGCCGGCCGGACCCGCTGCACGCGCTCGCCGACCTGGTCGCGCTGACCGACTTCGCCGCCGTCTACCTCGGGCTCGCCGCCGCGCAGTCCTGAGCCGCGCCGCACGGCCGGTACGGTAAGCGCTCGACGGAGCAGCGCGACCAGCCATTGCGGCGGAGGGACCCGAAGCATGAGTACAGAAGGCGGCACCAAGGCACTGGTCGCGGCACTGTCCGCGAACCTGGCGATCGCGGTGGCCAAGTTCACCGCCTTCGGCTTCACCGGCTCCTCGTCGATGCTGGCCGAGGGCGTGCACTCGGTCGCCGACTCGGGCAACCAGGTGCTGCTGCTGATCGGCGGCAAGCGGGCGCGCCGGGAGGCGGACGAGGAGCACCCGTTCGGGTACGGCCGCGAGCGCTACGTCTACGGCTTCCTGGTGGCGATCGTCCTCTTCAGCGTCGGCGGCCTGTTCGCGATCTACGAGGGCTGGCACAAGGTCAACCACCCGGAGAAGCTGGACTCCTGGGGCTGGGCGGTCGGCGTGTTGCTCTTCGCCGTCGCGATGGAGGGCTGGTCCTTCCTCACCGCGATGCGCGAGTCGGCGAAGGCCAAGGGCGGCCAGGGCTGGGTGCAGTTCATCCGCACCGCCAAGGCCCCGGAGCTGCCGGTGGTGCTGCTGGAGGACGCCGGCGCGCTGATCGGCCTGGTGCTCGCGCTGCTCGGCGTCTCGCTCACCGTGGTCACCGGCGACGGCGTCTGGGACGGCGTCGGCACCCTGGGCATCGGCGTCCTGCTGGTGGTGATCGCGGTGGTGCTCGCCCTGGAGACCAAGTCGCTGCTGCTCGGCGAGTCCGCCGACCGGGATTCGGTGCGCCGGATCCGCGAGGCGCTGGTGGACGGCGAGGCCGTCACCGGCGTGATCCACATGCGCACCCTGCACCTGGGGCCGGAGGAACTGCTGGTCGCCGCCAAGATCGCGGTCAACGCGGAGGACAGCGCGGCCCGCGTCGCGCAGGCGATCGACGCGGCGGAGGAGCGGGTCCGGGCCGTCGTCCCGATCGCGCGGGCGATCTACCTGGAGCCCGACGTCTACAGCGCCGAGAAGGCCGCCGCGGGCGAGGACCCGGCGGCCACCCCCGGCGGGCCCGGGCCCGGCGCCTCGCACTGACCGGCGCCGGGCCGCCCCTGGCCGGGGCCGGCCGGGGGCAGACCAGGGGGGCCGGCTGGGATCCGCTTGAGGACCCGTCCGGTCCGAGGCCGAAATCGCTCATCGGCGGACGGCCGGTGGGGCCGCCGGTGTAGATTCGTCACCAGAGCCAGAACGTCGCTGCTGATGGCGGTTGATCGGCGGTCCGCCCCTGTGGGGTGTGCCCCGGTCGAGGGAGAGAGGTCCTCCGACGGTTTGTGCTGCGCAGCAGGGAACCGGTCCAGCACCACGGATCCGGCCGCCCCGGCGTAGCCGTGCACCCGTACGGCCCCGCCCCGCTGCGACCGCACACACAGGACCTTGGCCACGCCCACCCCATCAGCGAGGAGCAGACGCATGTCGACCGACACCACCGGTGACTTCAAGGTCGCCGACCTTTCCCTGGCGCCGTTCGGCCGCAAGGAGATCCAGCTGGCCGAGCACGAGATGCCCGGCCTGATGTCGATCCGCGCCGAGTACGCCGAGTCGAAGCCGCTGACCGGCGCCCGCATCACCGGCTCGCTGCACATGACCGTGCAGACCGCCGTCCTCATCGAGACCCTCACCGCCCTGGGCGCCGAGGTCCGCTGGTGCTCCTGCAACATCTTCTCCACCCAGGACCACGCGGCCGCCGCCATCGCGGTCGGCCCGGAGGGCACCCCGGAGAACCCGCAGGGCGTGCCGGTCTTCGCCTGGAAGGGCGAGACCCTGGACGAGTACTGGTGGTGCACCGAGCAGGCCCTGACCTGGCCTGAGGGCAAGACCCCGAACATGATCCTGGACGACGGCGGCGATGCCACCCTGCTGATCCACAAGGGCGTCGAGTTCGAGAAGGCCGGTGCCGCGCCGGACCCGTCCACCGCGGACAACGACGAGTTCCGGATCATCCTGGAGCTGCTCAACCGCACCCTCAAGGACTCCCCGAACAAGTGGACCGAGGTCGCCGCCACCATCAAGGGCGTGACCGAGGAGACCACCACCGGTGTCCACCGCCTGTACGAGATGCACCGTGACGGCCAGCTGCTGTTCCCGGCGATCAACGTCAACGACTCGGTCACCAAGTCGAAGTTCGACAACAAGTACGGCTGCCGCCACTCGCTCATCGACGGCATCAACCGCGCCACCGACGTCCTGATCGGCGGCAAGGTCGCCGTCGTCTGCGGCTACGGCGACGTCGGCAAGGGCTGCGCCGAGTCGCTGCGCGGCCAGGGCGCCCGCGTCATCGTCACCGAGATCGACCCGATCTGCGCGCTCCAGGCGGCGATGGACGGCTACCAGGTCGCCACCCTGGAGGACGTCGTCGAGACGGCCGACATCTTCATCACCACCACGGGCAACAAGGACATCATCATGGCCTCCCACATGGCCCGGATGAAGCACCAGGCCATCGTCGGCAACATCGGCCACTTCGACAACGAGATCGACATGGCCGGCCTGGCGCAGCTGCCCGGCGTCGTGAAGACCGAGGTCAAGCCGCAGGTCCACGAGTGGCGCAAGGCGGACGGCCGCACCATCATCGTCCTCTCCGAGGGCCGCCTGCTGAACCTGGGCAACGCGACCGGCCACCCGTCGTTCGTGATGTCCAACTCCTTCGCGAACCAGACGATCGCCCAGATCGAGCTGTTCACGAAGACCGAGCAGTACCCGATCGGCGTCTACGTGCTGCCCAAGCACCTGGACGAGAAGGTCGCCCGGCTGCACCTCGACGCGCTCGGCGTGAAGCTGACCACCCTGAGCCAGGACCAGGCCGACTACATCGGTGTCCCGGTCGAGGGCCCGTACAAGGCGGATCAGTACCGCTACTGATGCGGTGAACCGTGGCTGACGCGGTGCGGCGTACGCCGGTGGCCGGCACCCCTGCGCAGGGGTGCCGGCCACCGGCGCGTTCGGCGGTCTGTGTTCAGGGCACGATGACGTCGGTGGTCCAGGCGGCGGCGTCCGGGCCGAGGGCCTTGGTGTGGGCGAGCATCCAGGGGAGGCCGCCGAGCTGCTCCAGGGAGGGCGGATCGCCGGCTCCGGTGCCGATGGAGATCTCCACCCCGTTCTGGACGGACTCCAGGGGCGGGTGCGGGTCGGTGTAGGGCGAGCCGTCCGTGCTGGTGTAGACCGGGCGCGGCCCGATCGGCCGCAGGCTGACCGAGACGTTCTTCCCCTCGACCTGGAACATCAGCCACAGGTTCCAGGCCCCGACGCCGTCCGTGTCCGGCCGCGAGAGCATGACGTCGGTGGCCTTGAACGTCTCGGGCAGGCCGGTGAACTGCACCGGCAGCGGGACGTTCCAGTGGCCGAACCGGACGCCGGTGGCCACCTGGTGGAGGACTTCGTCGGTGACGTCCCCCGGCACTCCGCCGTTCCCGCTGACCTCGGCCCAGCGGCCCTCGGGGGTCAGCCAGCGCAGCGTCGGCTGGTAGCGCTCGGGCTGGTCGGCGACCACCCGGTAGGCCGGTCGTCCGTTGACCGGTTCGGCGTCGACCTTGCCGAGTTTCACGTTGACCCCCGTCATCGGGGGCTCGGAGCCCGCCGGGTACTGGGAGAGCATGATGCGGGCGGCGTTCTCGCCCACGCCTCGGGCCTGGGCGTAGATGCCGTGGTAGCCGGTCTCGTAGCCGATGTGCTGCTCGCCGCCCACCCAGTCGGGCAGCCAGCCGAAGTGGACCTCGGTGGTCAGCGGGTCGATGCCGCTCACGGTCGGGGTGGGGGTCGGAGTCGGCGTCGAGGACGGCGAGGTGCTCGGGGTGGGCCCCGCCGGCGGTGTCGGGGCGACGGTGCCGCTTCCCGGGGCCAGCAGCGCGGTGGTCGCCACCACCGCCACCGTCACGGCGGCGACGGCGCCGATCGCGGCGCGCTTGCGACGGCGCAGCCGGGCGGTGCCCTCGGCGATCGAGCGGTCGGCGTCGAACCGCGCAGGTGGCGCCGACCCGTTGGCGAGGGCCGTCAGCCGGGCGGTGAGGTCGTGGTGATCCTTGCTGGTCATGGCGTCCTCCCTGCGACGGTGGGGCGGGCGGCGAGCCTGCCGCGGAGGGTGTCCAGGGCCCGGGAGCTCTGGCTCTTGACGTTGCCCGACGAGCAGCCCATGGCGTCGGCGGCCTGGTCGATCGTCAGGTCGCAGTAGTACCGGAGCACCACGGCCGCCCGTTGGCGGGCCGGCAGCGTCGCCAGGGCGTGGCGCAGGTCCAGCGAGGCGTCGAGGTCGACGGGCATGGACTCGGTGTCGAGGTCGGTGCCCGGCCGGCTGGTCCGCCGCCACCAGGAGGTGCGCTGCTCGGCCAGGAAGGTGTTGACCAGCACCCTGCGGGCGTAGCCGTCCAGGTTCTCCATGCGGCCTGCCCGTGACCAGTTCACGTACAGCTTGGTGGTGGTCTCCTGGACCAGGTCGTCCGCGCGGTGCCAGTCCCCGCACAGCAGATAGGCGACCTTGCGCAGCCAGCCGCTCCTAGAAGTCACGTACTCCGTGAACTCCTCGTCGCGTGCCTGCTTCGCCATCTGCGCCCCCCTTCTCCCTCGTACCGTCGGCGCTCGTGCGCGCCGTCCACCCCCCTAATGCGGGCACCCGCCCCGAACGTTGCATGCGAATGCGCACGTAGGCTTTCGGACATGCCCAACGGCCGGTACACGCTCCATACAGCCATGACTCCTCTGGGTCACGACCGCGTGCTGCTCGGGGAGGAGCGCTTCAGCTGCGCCCCCGGGGCGGCCGGCTGGCGGTACGTCTCCAAGACCTACGCGCCGGACGGGCGGGTGATCGGCAGCGTCGACCTCACCCTGGACTCGCGGGCCCGCCCGCTGCGGATGGAACTGCGGGCCGGCGGCTGGCAGGTGCGCGGCGGCGCGGTGGACGGCGTCGCCTGGGTCCGGACGGACGCGGCGGACCCGGGCGGCGAGCACAGCGTGGAGGGGCACGACCGGGCGCACGGGTTCACCGGCGGCTCGCCGGCCTTCCTGGTCGCCACCGCCCGGCTGCTGCGGCTGCGGGAGGGGGCGAGCGCGCGGGTGCGGCTGGTCGCGTTCACCGAACCGGTGCTGGCGCCGCGCACCTTCGACCAGGGGTGGCTGCTGGAGGGTGTCGACACGCACCAGACCGACTCCGGGCCGCTGCTGGTCGAGCGGTACCAGGTCGCGGACCTGGAGACCGGCGAGCAGCAGGTCGTGCACCTCGCGGGGGACGTGGTGCTGGCGGCCGACGGGATCGAACTGGAGGAGCTGGCGTCGCCGCCGAACGCCTGGCCGGCGCAGTTCGGGGAGTAGGTCCGGGTTGCGCGGGCCGGGCTGGGTGGGCCGGGCGGCGGGCCCGAGGGCGCGGTGAGCCTAGGCGGGCGGCGCGAAGCCGGTGTCGGGGGCCGGTGTCGAGGACGGTGCCGGTGCCGGGGCCGGGGTTAGTGCCGGTGCCGGGGACGGCTGGTCGGCGGTGGGCGGGGCGGGCTTCTCGAAGGAGGGGGCGGCCGGCTGGGGCGCGGGAGCCGGCCACGCGGCGGGTGCGGGGGCCGCGGTCCGCTGCCACTGCGCCTGGGCCCGCGTCCACTCCCGGCGCTGGCGCTCGGTGAGCACCGCGCCCAGGTACGCCGCCGGGTGTAGCCCCTGCGCCACCGGGTGACCGGTTCGGGCGGCCAGGTCGCCGGCCAGCCGGGTGGACATCTGGAGCGCCACCGCCGGGTCCAACTGGCCTATGCGGCCCAGCAGTTGGCGGATCGCCAGCCAGAGCGGCTCCGGCACCGCGGACAGGTCCATCGCGACCAGCTCCCGGCCCATCGCCTGGAGCAGGTGCGGGTGCACGGGCGGCAGCGGGGGCGGCGTCCCACCACCCGGGGTGCGCTCGCGGACGACCACCGTCCCGGCGAAGATGTCGCCCAGTCGCTTGCCGTCCGCGTTCACGGCCGAGGTGATCACCGCCGGCACGCCGGTCATGGCGACCAGCTCCATGAAGCCGACCAGCCCGCGCACCAGCGAGTGCCGGAACCGCACCGGGCCGCCGTCGGTGCGCACCACCCGCAGGCCGAGCGCGGCCTTGCCGAGCGAGCGCCCGTGGCTGAAGGTCTCGACCATCACCGGCACGGCCACCAGGAAGAACACCAGCAGCCCGATCAGGGTGGCCGCCAGCGCCGCACCGTCCAGTCCGATCAGGGCGACGCTCAGGGTGAGCGAGACCAGGAACAGGGCGGCGAACTCCACGAGCAGGTCCAGCGTGATCGCCAGCGCCCGGCTGGGAAGCTTCGCCGTCTGCAGGTCGAGGACGACCGCCTCACCCGTCACCAGGTCGCTCAAGACACCTGTCCGTTCACGTTCGTGGAGCCGTACAGCTCACTCATGGAGGCCGCCGAGGGCGGCACGGACGAGGGGAGGGACGTCACCCGGACCGGCCCCCACGACCTGCTCTCCGCAGTCTGATCCGCAGCCGCAAACATACGGCGCCCGGTGGCCGCACGGGAAGTGAGATCCCGGCGGCCGGGGTGCCCACCGCTCCTGGCATGCTGGGCCGCGCGTGTCCGTACCTACCCGCCCGTCCGCCCGCGACCGGGCCCCTCGCGCCCACCGCCGACCATGGAGCCGCCGAATGGACCTGGACGTCTTCGTCGCCACCCACCAGGGGGAGTGGGCACGGCTGGACGCCCTCGCCCGACGGCGCCGGCTCAGCGGGGAGGAGGCCGACGAACTGGTCACCCTCTACCAGCGCGCCACCGGCCACCTGGCCAAGGTCCAGGCCGCCGCACCGGACCCGGCCCTGCTCAGCCGGCTGACCGGCCTGGTCTCGCGGGCCCGCAGCGCGGTGACCGGATCGCGCAGCAGCGGCTGGCACGACGTCGCCCGGTACTACACGGTGAGCTTCCCGGCCGCGCTGTACCGCGCGCGCCGCTGGTGGGTGCCGGTCGCGGTCGTCTCGCTGCTGGCCACCGCGGTGCTCGCCTGGTGGATGGCCACCCACCCCGAGGTCCGCAACAGCCTGGTCGCCCCGGATCACCTGCGGGAGATGACCCGCCCCGGCGGGCAGTACGAGTCGTACTACTCGGACCGCCCGGCGAGTTCGTTCGCCGCACAGGTCTGGACGAACAACGCCTGGATCGCCGTGCAGTGCCTGCTGTTCGGGATCGCGCTGGGTCTCCCGGTGCTCTGGGTGATGTGGACCAACGTGGTCAACCTCGG